>NZ_JAUCYU010000003.1 GCF_030373445.1 Roseovarius sp. | reverse complement strand
CTGCGGACGAGCGGTGTGCTGGCCGGCGGGACGGAAACGGTGCGCGGGGCGTGAGGTCCGTCAGCCAAGGTGTGAGACCGGCGGGGTCGGCTGTGGCCGATCCCGTCGGTATCAGGGGGTCCGTGCCTCAGGCGGCGTGGGCCGGTTTGGTGTAGGCCGGGGCCGAGCGGCGGAACAGCGAGCGGAACAGGCCGCGGATGTAGGCGGCGCGGTATTCGCGGGCGGTTTCCAGCAGGGCGTGGGTTTCTTTGTCGTACATTTCAGTGCCTCTTGGGGTTCGTCTTGTTACCCGAAGCATATAGAAATTCTGCACTGCAGCAAAAGCCGCAATCCGGCAATGCCGCATTGCAGAAAATGCAAGTCGTCGCGGTTGGGAAGGTTAATTGATTGCTAACTCGATCGCGATTGCGAGCTTGTCGGTGAGCTCGTCGAGTTGGGCGTCGGAGATGATGAAGGGCGGGGCCAGCATCACGTGGTCGCCATGCTTGCCGTCGATCGTGCCGGACATGGGGTAGCAGACCAGCCCTTCGGCAAAGGCGGCCTTCTTGATCTTGGCGGAGATGCCGAGGGAGGGGTCGAAAGGTTCTTTCGTGTCGCGGTTGGCGACGATTTCGATCCCGTAGAACAGGCCGCGGCCGCGCAGGTCGCCGATATGGGGGTGCTGGCCGAAGCGGTCGGCAAGGCGGTCGGCGAGTTTCTCGCCCTGGGCCCGGACGCGGGGCAGGAGGCCGCGGTCGAGGATGGCGGAGACCACGGCGAGGCCGGCGGCGGCGGCGGTGGGGTGGCCGTTATAGGTGTGGCCGTGCTGGAAGAAGCCGGTGCCGTCTTCGATGGTCTTGTAGATTTTCGCGCTGCAGAGCATGGCGCCGATGGGCTGGTAGCCGGCGCCGAGCCCCTTGGCGATGCAGGTGATATCGGGGGCGACGCCATCCTGTTCGCAGGCGAAGAGCGTGCCGGTGCGGCCCATGCCGCACATCACCTCGTCGAGGATCAGCAGGATGTCGTACTGATCGCAGATCTCGCGGATGCGTTTGAAATAGCCGGGCGCGGGGACGAGCGTGCCGGCGGTGGCGCCGACGACGGGCTCGGCCATGAAGGCCATGACGTTTTCCGGGCCCACGCGGAGGAGCTCGTCTTCCAGCGCCTGTGCGGCGCGCTGGCCGTAGGCTTCGAGGCTCTCGCCGTCGTGGCGGAGGCGGTATTCGTAGCAGGGGTCGATATGGGTGACGTCGAGGAGGAGCGGGCCGAATTGCGCGCGGCGCCATTCGTTGCCGCCGGCGGACAGGGCGCCGATGGTGTTGCCGTGGTAGCTTTGCTTGCGGGAAATGAGGCGGCTGCGCTGGGGCTCGCCCTTTTCGACCCAGTATTGACGGGCGAGCTTGATCGCGGCCTCGGTCGCCTCGGAGCCGCCGGAGACGTAGTAGACGCGGTCGAGGTCGCCGGGGGCGTTGGCGATGAGGAGGTCGGCCAGCGCCTCGGCCGGCTCTGACGTGAAGAAGCCGGTATGGGCGAAGGCGATGCTGTCGAGCTGGGCCTTCACGGCGGCGATGATCTCGGCATCATTGTGGCCGAGGCAGGAGACGGCGGCGCCGCCCGAAGCGTCAAGATATCGTTTACCGGCGGCGTCGATCAGGTAGCAGCCGTCGCCGCCCACGGCGACCGGGGGGTTGAGGCGGGTGTGGCGCGGGAAGACGTGAGACATCGTTGGGCTCCTGCTGGGGATCGGACGTTTGCCGGCAGTATTGCGCGGCGGGCGGGAGAGTCCAAGAGGGTGGGGGCGTGTGCGTCATTTCCGGCCGCTTCGCGATGCGGGCGGAGGATGGTTGCATATAATTGCAAAATTTCCTTACGCAACGAACGGTGTGGTCAAATTGGCCGGCGGATCGGCCTGACCAATGCCCTTTCAATACAAAGCTTCCCTTGTGAGATGACCATATCCGGCGCTAAACTCGACCTGACGAGACAGGGAGGGTTTCGGAAATTATGCAGGATTTTGGGGAGGCCTTCGCACTGGCTTTCGGCCTTGTGCTGTCGCCCACCGGCGATCTGCTGGAGATCGTCGGGTTGTCGCTGCGCGTCAGCCTGACGGCGACGGCGGTGGCCTGCCTGCTGGGCCTTCCGCTGGGGGCGCTGCTGGCGGTGACGCGGTTCCGGGGGCGGGGCGCGGTTCTGGTGGCGATCAACGCGCTGATGGGGTTGCCGCCGGTGGTGGTGGGGCTTCTGGTCTATCTCAACCTGTCGCGGGCGGGGCCGCTGGGGTTCCTGGGGCTTCTGTACACGCCGACGGCGATGATCATCGCGCAGACCATCCTGATCACGCCCATCGTCGCGGCGCTGTCGCGGCAAATCCTGGAAGACCTGAATGCCGAGTATGCCGAGCAGTTCCGCTCGCTGTGCCTGGGCCGGTGGCAGAGCGTGCAGGCGCTGTTGTGGGACGGGCGTTATGCGCTGCTGACGGTGGGGCTGGCAGGCTTTGGCCGGGCGGTGGCCGAGGTGGGCGCGGTGATGATCGTGGGCGGCAATATCGACCACCTGACGCGGGTGATGACCACGGCGATTGCGCTCGAGACCTCGAAGGGGGAGCTGGCGCTGGCGCTGGCCTTGGGGATCGTGCTGATGGCGATCGCGCTGGGGGTGAATGCGCTGGTGCAGTCGCTGCGGATGTCGGCGGAAAGGCGGAATGTTTATGCGTGACCTTGTATTTCCCGATGTGGTGCCGCGGACGGAGACGGACCTGATGCCGCTGGAGCTTGAGGGGGTGCGGCTTTGCCTGGATGGCAAGGCGGTGCTGGATGGTGTGGACCTGCGGCTCGAGGGGACGGGCTGCACCGTGATCATGGGGCCGAACGGGGCGGGCAAGAGCCAGCTTCTGAAGCTGATCCACGGGTTGAAGGCGCCGGATGCGGGGCGGATCGAGTGGAATGGCCGGGCGGCCGCGGCGGTGACGGCACGGCAGGCGCTGGTGTTTCAGAAGCCGGTGCTGCTGCGGCGGTCGGTGGCGGCGAATGTCGAGTTCGTGCTGAAGGCGCGGGGGCGGGACCGGGGCTTGCGGAACGGGTTGCTGGAGCATGTGGGCCTGCTCGACAAGGCGCGGCAGCCGGCGCGGCAGTTGTCGGGCGGCGAGGCGCAAAGGCTGATGCTGGGCCGGGCGCTGGCGACGGAGCCGGAGGTTCTGTTGCTGGACGAGCCGACCGCGAGCCTTGACCCGGCTTCTGTCCTGGCGATCGAGCGGATCATCCTGCGGGCGCGGGAGCGGGGGGTGAAGGTGATCCTCGTGACCCATGACACCGGACAGGCGCGGCGGATGGCCGACGAGGTGGTGTTCCTGCATCGCGGGCGCATCCTCGAGCATGTGCCGGCGGACGAGTTCTTCCCGGAGCCTGCGACCAGTGAGGCACGGGATTACCTGAACGGCAGGATTGTCGTTTAACATCGACCAGAGGAGTTTCCATGAAAATCAGAACGCTGATGGCCGCCGCCCTCGTGGCGCTGGCCCCTGTTTCCGCTGTCGCCGACGAGGCGATCATCGTGCAGTCGACCACCTCGACCGCCAATTCGGGGCTCTACGATTACCTGTTGCCGATCTTCACCGACAAGACGGGGATCACGGTCAACGTGGTGGCCGTGGGCACCGGGCAGGCGATCAAGAACGCGGCGAATTGCGATGGCGACGTGCTGCTTGTTCATGCCAAGCCGGCGGAGGAGAAATTCGTGGCGGATGGCGGCGGGACGGGCCGGACCGACCTGATGTACAACGATTTCGTCATCGTGGGCCCGGCGGACGACCCGGCGGGGGTTTCGGGGATGAATGACGTCGAGGCGGCGCTGACGCAGATCGCCGAGAGCGAGGCGCTGTTTGCCTCGCGGGGCGATGATTCCGGCACGCACAAGAAGGAGAAGGCGCTGTGGGAGGCCGCGGGCGTGGACCCGGCGGAAGGCTCGGGCGCGTGGTATCGCGAGACGGGTTCGGGCATGGGGGCGACGCTCAATGCCGGGATCGGCATGGGCGCCTACGTGATGACCGATCGGGCGACCTGGATCAGTTTTGCCAACAAGCAGGAATACGGGATCGTCGTGGAAGGGGATGACGACCTGTTCAACCAGTATGGCGTCATCCCGATCAACCCGGAGGCGTGCCCGTCGGTAAATGTCGAGGCGGCGCAGACCTTTGCGGACTGGCTGGTGTCGGCCGAAGGGCAGGAGGCGATCGGCGCCTACATGGTGGACGGGCAGCAACTGTTCTTCCCCAACGCGCCTGAACAGGGTAGCTAACGGGGGCCGGGGCGCTTGTTTGATGGGCCTCGGGCAAGCTGAGGCGGCGAGATGAGCGACCCGGAATTCCTGACCGTGCCCGAGCTGGCCGCGTTGTTGCGGATCAAGGAGCGCAAGGTCTATGACCTTGCGGCTTCGGGCGAGGTGCCGTGTACACGGGCGACGGGGAAGCTGTTGTTTCCCGAGCGCGGGATCCGGGCATGGCTTGACGATCATTCGGACGGGGGGCTGGCGAAACCGCCGCGCCCCGCCGTGCTTTTGGGCAGTCATGATCCGTTGCTGGACTGGGCGGTGCGGGAGTCGCGGTGTGGGCTGGCGAGTTATTTCGACGGGTCGAGCGACGGGCTGAAGCGGTTCCTTGCAAGGGAAGGCGTGGCCGCGGGGCTGCATCTGCTGGATGAAGAGGGCCGGGAGTGGAATATCCCGACGGTGGCGCGGAGTTGCGGCGGGCGGAATGCCGTGCTGGTGAGATTTGCGAGGCGGGCCAGGGGGTTGGTGCTTGGCCGGGACGTGTCGGGCGTGGCGGAGATGGCCGACCTGAAGGGGCGCCGGGTGGTGCCGCGGCAGCCGGATTCGGGGAGTGACGTGCTGTTCCTGCAGTTGGCGGCGAAGGCGGGGCTGCGGGCGGAGGATGTGGACCTGGCCGAGGTGGCGAGGACCGAGACCGAGGCGGTGCAGGCGGTGGCGCGGGGCGATGCGGAGGCGACGCTGGGGCTGGAGACGCTGGCCAAGGATTTCGGGCTGTCCTTCGTGCCGCTGATCGAGGAACGGTTCGACCTGCTGGTGCATCGGCGGGCGTGGTTCGATACGCCGTTGCAGCGGCTGATGACGTTCTGCCAGTCGGAGGCGATGATGGCGCGGGCCGAGCATATGGGGGGCTATGACCTGACCGGGTTGGGCACGGTGCGGTGGAACGCCTGATTCGAAGGTTAAGGGCTTTGTTTTGCTGGGGTTGGGACGTCGGTATCACGTCGGTATTCTGTCGGTATCGCGTCGGTGTTCGGGTCTGTGGGGCGCTTAGTTAATGTGGCGTTCCGGGCGCAACGGGCGAGATGTTGTGTGGGGCGCAACGGGTGAGGAGCCGCGCATCGGCGGGCCGTGGTGCGCTGCTACGGCTTTGAGAGTCACCTCGCGCGGAATCAAGGCGCGCCAAGGGCGCGCCGCCGCGCATCGCCGGGCCGCCCCCCGGCACGGCGATTTGGTGAGGCAGGCGCAACGTCGCTAGGTCGGATGTGCTTGGCGGGCATAAAGTGCCCATCACGGGCGTTGGATCGCCGTACCGCGGCCCTGCGATGCGCGGCGCCTCACCCTTCCCAGACGGCCACCTTCCGGTCGATGGTCTTGCGCGACACGCCGAGCCGACGCGCGGCCTCGGCGCGGTTGCCGCCGCAGAGGTCGAGGATGCGCAGGATGTGGCGTTGCACCACGTCGTCGAGGTTCTCCATGGCGCGGGCGCCGGTGACGCGGCTGTCGCCGTCGAATTCGGGGGGGAATTCGCCGAGGATGACGGAGCGTTCGATCAGGTTCTTCAGTTCGCGCACGTTGCCAGGCCAGTCGTAGCGGCGCATCTTCAGGAGCGTTTCGGCCGAGAGTTCCAGCGCGGGCAGGCCGAGGGTGGTGGAGAACTGCTCGATGAAAAGGGCCGCGAGTTCGGTAATGTCCTCTGACCGGTCCTTCAGCGGCGGCATGTGGATGCGGACCACGTTCATGCGGTGGTAGAGGTCGGCGCGGAAGCGGCCCTGTTCCACCGCTTCCTCGAGATTGGCGTTGGTGGCGAAGAGCAGGCGGAGGTTGAGGGGGAATTCCCGCTCGGCCCCGATGGGGCGGACGCGCTGATCGTCGAGCGCGCGGAGGAGGGCCGCCTGGGCCTGTTCCGGCATCTGGGCGATCTCGTCGAGGAAGAGCGTGCCGCCATCGGCCAGCAGGAAGAGCCCCGGCTTCATCTCGTCGCCCGGGCCGTTGATGCCGAAAAGCTCCTCGGCGATGTGGTCGGGGGCGATGGCGGCGCAGTTGATGGTGACGAAGGGGCGCGATGCGCGGTCGGAAAGCTGGTGGAGGTGGCGGGCGGCCAGTTCCTTGCCGGTGCCGCTGGCGCCGGTGAAGAGGACGGGCGTGGGCAGGGGGGCCAGTTTCTTGAGCATGGCGCGGACCTCGGACATGACGTCGGAGGTGCCGAGGAGGCGGCCGGATTGCGCGTCGCTGTTGAGCTCGTGCCGCAGGAGCGTGTTGTCGCGGCGCAGGTACTTGCGGTCGAGGGTTCGGGCGACGGCGCTGACGATCTGGTTGGCGCGGAAGGGTTTGAGGACGAAATCGCTGACGCCCGCGCGGAGGGCGGCGATGGCGGTTTCGAGATCGGCATAGGCGGTGATCAGGATGGTGTCGGCGAGAAAGCCGAGGCGCCGCTGTTCGAGCACCCATTCCAGCCCCGTCTTGTTGGGCATGACATTGTCGAGGATCACGAGGTCGAAATGATGCTCGTCGAGCTTGGCGGAGGCCTCGTCGGCGGAGGCGGCCATCTCGATCCGCTTGACGCGGGGTTCCAGCGTTTTCAGGAGGAAGTTGCGCATGCCCGGCTCGTCGTCGATCACCAGGATCGAGGCGCCGGCGAGGTCGCTGCCGTAATCCTCGGGGGTTATGCGGTGGCGGGCCTCAGTCAAGGCGGACACTGTCGCCCGAGGTGCGTTGCCAGACGGTGT
This sequence comes from Roseovarius sp., assembly GCF_030373445.1. GTDB lineage: Bacteria > Pseudomonadota > Alphaproteobacteria > Rhodobacterales > Rhodobacteraceae > Roseovarius. The sequence goes on along the minus strand of NZ_JAUCYU010000003.1, from coordinate 443,515 downwards.
AGCCGCTTTCCTCGAGGGCGAAATGGGCGCCCACGCCGATGACGGCAATCGCCGCGAACCCAATGAACATCGCTTTCATTTCTCGCCCTCCTTGCTGGCGGTCTTGAGCCACGCGATCAGGTCGTCGCGGTCCGATTGGCCGGCGATCACCTGCATCGGCATTTTCGAGCCGGGGATATAGTGATCGGGGCCTTCATCGAACAGGGCGTCGATGGTGGTCTCGTTCCAGATGATATCAGAACCCGACAGGGTTTCGGAATAGGGATAGCCCGGCACGGTGCCGGCGGGGCGTCCGAAGACGTTGTGGAGCGTCGGGCCGGCCTTGCGCGAGGGGCCCGGGGTGACGGCGTGGCAGATCGAGCATTTGCGCATGAACTGGCGTTCGCCGTTGGGCATGGTGTCGGCGTCGCGCAGGAAGCTGCGTTCGCCGGTGATGCCGGGGTCGAACTCGTCGAGCAGGGCGGTGGGCCAGCCATAGGCGACATCGTCGAGCCCGCCGGCCCAGATGGTGGTGCCGTCGGGGGAGAAGGCGAGCGCCCAGACCGGCCCTTGCCGCGTGGCGCGGAAATCGCGGGCGATTTGCCACTCGGCGGTGTCGACGACCATGATGTAGCCGTGGCCGTCGCCGACGGCGAGCTGGTTGGTTTCCGGATGGTAGGCCATCGAGAGGATCGGGCGGCGGTCGAGGGTGAAATCGGCGATTTCCGATCCTTCCGCGTCGAGGATGCGGGTGCCGCCGTCGACGGCGCCGTAGGCGACCCAGTCGGGGGTGGCGATGATTTCGTTCACGCCGAAGCCGTGGCGGGCGACCTGGATCGGGGGCGCGTCGGTTTCAAGGTCGTAACGCAGGAGCAGGCCGTCGGTGGTGCCGGCGTAGAGGGTGGTGGGGGTGTCGAAGGCCACGGCGTTGACGCCGGCGGGGGCGTCGAGGCTGCGGGCCTCGCCGCCGTCGAGGGGCCAGAGGCCGATGGTGCCATCCCAGGAGGCGGAGGCGACGGTGGTGCCCGAGATGTCGAGGCCGGTGACCTTGCCCTTGTGGGTGCCGAGAATGCGGGGGGTGCCGGACCAGAGGCGGACGGTGAAGTCGTCGCCGCCGGAGACGAGGGTGCCTTCGCCGAAGGTGACGGCGTTGACGGCGGCGTCGTGGCCTTCGAGCCATCGGGGCGAGCGCCCCGTCCAGAGGCCCACGGAATTGTCGAAGCTGGCGGTGGCGACGCGGCCGTCGGGGGCGGTGGCGAGCCCCATGACGGGGCCGCCATGGCCCTTGAGGGTCGTGAAGTCCTGCGCCTCGGCCGGCGAGAGGGTCGCCAGCAGGGCCGCGACGGCGAGGAGACGCATCACTCGGCCGGGGCCGCGGCTTGTTTCGAGGTGGTCTCGTTCTTTTCCTTCAGCTCCTCGTACCAGATGGAGTGGTGCTGTTCGGCCCAGTTCTCGTCAACCTCGCCGGTGCCCATGGCATCGAACGCGCCCTCCATCCCGAGGGAGCCGATGTAGATATGGGCGAGGATGATGGCCATCAGCACGAAGGAGACGATGGCGTGCCAGGCTTGCGCCAGTTGCATCTCCTCCTGCGGGGCGAGGGCCGTGGGCAGAGGGTCATATCCGAAGAGGCCGGGCAGGCCGAGGTCGTTGATGATGCCGAAGGTCTTGGCGAAGAGCTGCAGCTCGAACGGGAAGAGCAGCGAGAGGCCGGAGACGGCGATGGAGGTGCCGAGGACGATGACGGACCAGAAGATGATCTTCTGGCCGGCGTTGAACTTCTTTGCGGGCGGGTGGGATTTGCCGATGATGCCGCCGGCCTGGCGGAACCAGGTCAGGTCGGTCCGGCTGGGCAGGTTGTGCCAGACCCAGAGGACGAAGACGAGGACGAGGCCCAGCATGAAGGCCCAGGCCACGTTGTTGTGGATGAGCTTGGAATAGGTGAGGAGCGAGGCGTTGAATTCCTTGCCGATATAGGGCGCGATGAACTTGCGGCCGAAGAGGGTGAGCAGGCCGGTGAGCGCCAGCAGGATGAAGGAGCCGGCGAGGAGCCAGTGGGAGAAGCGCTCGAAGGCGGCGAAGCGGGTGACGGTGTGGCCGGTCTTGCCGGCGTCGATGCGGATGCGGCCCCGGAGGAGGAAGAAGACGGCGAGGAAGGCGATTGTGCCGAGGAGGAGCCAGCCGCCATAGGTGGCGAGCGGGCCCTCGCGGAAGGTCCACCAGCGCATGCCGCCGTCCTGGACCAGCACCTTGGCGACGTCGCCGCCGGCCGAGACCTTCACGTCGGTTTCGTTGTAGCGCAGGGCGCGCCAGAGGTCGGGGTCGGAGGCGCCGCCGAGGGTGCCGAGCTGTTCGGCCATGGCGGCCGCGCTGTCGGGGTCGCCGGTGTTGCCGGAGCGGTAGCTGTCGTCGACCTTTTCGCCGCGCTGGCGGGCGAGGATGTCTTCCAGCGTGGTCGCGCCGCCGGTGGCGGAGCGGTCGGGCTGTGCGGTTTCGGCGTCCTGTGCCATGGCGGCGGGCGCCAGTGGCAGGGCCAGCATCAGGATCAGCAGGACATGGACAAGGTAGCGCATCCGTCTCTCCAAACTCGTGAGGAACGTTTCGGTTGTTGCTGCGCCGGGGGCGCATCACCGATCCGCGAGGGGGCGGATGGGTCATGCGTCCGTGACGTCGGGTGTGCGCGGAAGGGTCGCCCGGCCCGCGGTGAAGCGGGCCGGGCGGGGTGTTCGGTCAGCCGCCCTTCTGGTCGTAGGCGGTGCCCCAGCCCCAGGCGCCGGTGCCGAAGCCGCGCGCGACGACGCGCTCGCGGTAGATCGCCGAGACGACATCGCCGTCACCGGCAAGCAGCGCCTTGGTCGAGCACATCTCGGCGCAGATGGGCAGCTTGCCCTCGGCGATCCGGTTGCGGCCGTATTTCTGGAACTCGGCGGTGGAGTTGTTGTCCTCCGGTCCGCCGGCGCAGAAGGTGCATTTGTCCATCTTGCCACGGGACCCGAAATTGCCCGCCTGCGGGTATTGCGGCGCGCCGAAGGGGCACGCGTAGAAGCAATAGCCGCAGCCGATGCAGAGGTCCTTGGAGTGGAGCACCACGCCTTCCTCGTTCTGGTAGAAGCAATCCACCGGGCAGACTGCCATGCAGGGCGCGTCCGAGCAGTGCATGCAGGCCACCGAGATCGAGCGTTCACCCGGTTTGCCGTCCTGGATCGTCACCACCCTGCGGCGGTTGATCCCCCACGGCACCTCGTGCTCGTTCTTGCAGGCCGTGACGCAGGCGTTGCATTCGATGCAGCGCTCGGCGTCGCAGAGAAACTTCGCTCTAGCCATTCTCTTTCCTCCTTACGCTGGCATGATCTTGCAGAGAGTCGCCTTGGTCTCCTGCATCTGGGTGACACTGTCATACCCGTAGGTCTGGGCCGTGTTGGTGGATTCCCCGAGGACATAGGGGTCGGCGCCGTCGGGATACTTGGACCGCAGGTCTTCGCCCTGGAAGTGGCCGCCGAAGTGGAAGGGCATGAAGGCCACGCCTTCGCCCACCCGTTCGGTGACCATCGCCATGACCCGGACCTTGCCGCCCTCGGGCCCTTCGACCCAGACCTGTGCACCGTCCCGCACGCCGATATTGTTGGCGTCGCGCGGGTGGATTTCGATGAACATGTCCTGTTGCAGCTCGGCGAGCCAGGGGTTGGAGCGCGTCTCGTCGCCCCCGCCCTCGTACTCGACCAACCGGCCGGAGGTCAGGATGATGGGATAATCCTTGGAAAAGTCCTGCTTCTGGATCGAGGCGTACATCGTCGGCAGACGATAGAACTTGCGATCCTCGTAGGTCGGATAATCCTCTACCAGGTCCCGGCGGTTGGTGTAGAGCGGCTCGCGGTGGACCGGCACCGGGTCGGGGAAGGTCCAGACCACGGTGCGGGCCTTGGCGTTGCCGAAGGGGGCGCAGCCGTGCTCAATGGCGACCCGCTGGATGCCGCCCGAGAGGTCGGTCTTCCAGTTGAGCGAGGCGGTCTTCTCGTTGAAGTCGGAGGGGAAGGGGGACATCGCCTGTTCGCCGACCTCCTCGTCTTCGCCTTGCGTGCCTTCGCCGGAGGTCAGGCCCTGGGCCGCGTCGGTGTCGCCGTCGTCGCTTTCGCCGACCGCGCCGTCGAGGTCGAGCCCCACGACACCGGCCATGGAGCGGCGTTCCTCTTCGGTGAGGTCACCGTCCCATCCGAGGTCGACCAGCATCTGCATGGTGAACTCGGGGTAGCCGTCCTGGATTTCCGAGCCGGGCGTGAAGACCCCCTCGGCCAGCAGGTTGTCGCCCTCGTGTTCCACGCCGAAGCGGGCGCGGAAGGTGAGGCCGCCCTCGGCCACCGGTTTCGACATGTCGTAGAGGTTCGGCGTGCCGGGATGGTTCATCTCGGGCGTGCCCCATGACGGCCATGGCAGGCCGTAATAGTCGCCGTCGGCCGGACCGCCGATCGCCTGGAGCGTGGTCTTGTCGAAGGTGTGCTGGTTCTCCATGTGCTTCTTCAGCCGTTCCGGGCTTTGGCCGGTATAGCCGATCGTCCACATGCCGCGGTTGATCTCGCGGAGCGTGTCCTCGACATTGGGCGTCACGCCGTCATCCTCGATCGAGATGTTGCGGAACATGCGGTCATGGAAGCCGAACTTCTTGGCGAAGAGGCCGATGATCTCCTGATCCGGTTTCGACTCGAAGAGCGGGTCGACCACCTTCTGGCGCCACTGGAGCGAGCGGTTCGATGCGGTGACCGAGCCGTAGGTCTCGAACTGGGTGGCCGCCGGCAGGAGGTAGACCCCGTCGGTGCGGTCATGGAGAACGGCGGAGACGGTGGGATACGGGTCGATCACGACCAGCATGTCCAGCTTCTCCATCGCCTTCTTCATCTCGACCATGCGGGTCTGGGAGTTGGGGGCGTGGCCCCAGAGCACCATGGCCCGCACGTTGTTGGGCTGGTCCATGTTCTCGGAGTCTTCAAGAATACCGTCGATCCAGCGCGACACGGGGATGCCCGTCTCGTTCATCAGGTTCTTGTCCTTGCCGTCGGACCCCTTCATCGAGGCGAACTGGCCGCTGAGCCACTCGAAATCCTCGCCCCAGACACGCGACCAGTGCTGCCACGCGCCCTTGGAGAGGCCATAGTAGCCCGGCAGGGTGTGCGAGAGCACGCCGAGGTCGGTGGCGCCCTGCACGTTGTCGTGGCCGCGGAAGATGTTGGTGCCGCCGCCCGACACGCCCATGTTCCCCAGCGCGAGCTGGAGGATGCAATAGGCGCGGGTGTTGTTGTTGCCGTTGGTGTGCTGGGTGCCGCCCATGCACCAGATCACGGTGCCGGGGCGGTTGTTGGCCATGGTCCGGGCCACGCGCTTGAGCTGTGATCCCGGCGTGCCGGTGACGCGCTCGACCTCTTCCGGGGTCCAGTTGGCAACCTCCTCGCGGATCTGGTCCATGCCCCAGACACGGGTGCGGATGAACTCCTTGTCCTCCCAGCCGTTGTCGAAGATGTGCCACAGGATGCCCCAGATCAGCGCCACGTCGGAGCCGGGCCGGAAGCGGACATATTCATCGGCATGGGCCGCGGTGCGCGTGAAGCGCGGGTCGCAGACGATGAGCGGCGCGTTGTTCTGTTCCTTGGCCCGCAGGACGTGGAGCAGCGAGACGGGGTGCGCCTCGGCCGGGTTGCCGCCGATGATGAAGATGGCCTTGGAATTGTGGATGTCGTTGTAGGAGTTGGTCATGGCGCCGTAGCCCCATGTATTCGCAACCCCCGCCACGGTGGTGGAGTGGCAGATCCGGGCCTGGTGGTCGACGTTGTTGGTGCCCCAGTAGCCGGCGAACTTGCGGAAGAGATAGGCCTGTTCGTTGCTGTGCTTGGCGGAGCCGAGCCAGTAGACGCTGTCGGGGCCGCTTTCCTCGCGGATCGACATCATGCCGTCGCCGATCTCGTTGATCGCCTCTTCCCACGAGATGCGCTTCCACTCGCCGCCCTCTTTCTTCATCGGGTACTTGAGGCGGCGTTCGCCGTGGGCGTGTTCACGCACCGAGGCGCCCTTGGCGCAGTGGGCGCCGAGGTTGAACGGGCTGTCCCAGCCGGGTTCCTGCCCGGTCCAGACGCCATCCTGCACTTCGGCGATGACGGTGCAGCCCACGGAGCAGTGGGTGCAGACGGATTTCCGCAGGTCGACGGCGCCGGCCGCGGTGGAGGCGGCGTTGGCCTTCTGGACCGTGCCGCCGGTTGCGGCGACGGCGGCGAGGCCGCCGATGGCCAGACCCGAGCCGCGCAGGAAGGCGCGGCGGTCAACCGAGGTTTGCGCCACCTCGGACAGGATCGAAGTCCGCTGGGGGCGTCGCGCAACCCCGTTGGTCTTTTTCCTAAGCATGTTTCTCTCTCCCTTGCTCGCCCGGGCATCCCCGCCCCGGCTTGCTTGGCACTTACGGTGACCTTGGACAGTCGGGCGTCACGCAACCAGTCGCCTTCGGTCGGTTAAGCAGGTCCGCGGGATGCGGGCCGGCGGTTGGCTTAGAACTTCGCCGAGGCGAAGTAGGCGCGGGTATGCGCGGTGTCCTGCATCTTGTCGGATGACAGGTCGGGCTCGGCCGCTTCCGCGTCCGATGTGCCGGAGGCAACAGCGACCGCCGCGATGGGCGCCGTGGTGCCGGCCAGCTTGAGGAAATCGCGGCGCGTGGCGCCGTCTTCCTTCTTCATGAGAGCCTCCTCTCTCTGGGTTGGGGGCGGGATGTGCCGCCCGTTGGGTGCCCGGGCCCGGCCCGGACGGTGGATCGTTCAGGTGCCGCTCATCCGGAAGCCTTCGGTCTCGATCTCCATGAAGAGGCGGCCGACGGTGCCGACGGGGGCGTAGAAGACGGAGTTCTTCGCCGCTTCGAGGTCGGTAAAGAAATGGCCGGCCCAGGGCGCGATCTGGCGGTTGAAGAAGTCGCGCTGGGTGGCGAGGGGGGCCGGCGTGCCGAAGCGGCCGACGATCATGGCGCCCATCATCTCCATCAGGCTGGCGATGTTGTCCTCCGGCTCGAACACGGTGTCGGCGCGGGCGAGGCCCAAGCGCGACATGTCCTGCCGGAGGAGGGCGAGGGGTTTTTCGTTCAGGAAACCGGTGAGGTAGTAGGAGGCGTAGGGCAGAAGCTCGCCCCGGCCGAGGCCGATGAAGAGCTTGTTGAACTCGCTTTCCACGGTTTTCGGCTTGGTGACCCTGGCCATGCGCGCGAGCGTGGTGATGGCCTGGCCCAGCGGGCCGTCATCGCCCGAGAGGCCTGCGGTCTGGGACAGAAGCATCTCGTCTGGCGGGCCGGAGAGGAGGACGCCGAGGTAGTTGTAGAGATCGGCGCGGAGGCGGTCTTCCTCGGCAATGGGGGGGGTGGCGGGGTTTGCGGTCATGCGGTTTCCTCGGTCTCGAACCGGAAGCGCATCCGCCGCGTGTTGGCGGCGGGGGCCGGTTCGGTGTCGTCGGTGTCGGTGAAGGTGTAGCTGTAGGGGGTGTCGGGCTCGTCTTCGGGGGCGACTTCTTCCGGGGTCTCTTCCTCTGCCTCGGCGAGCAGGGGCTCTTCCTCGGGCTCCGGTTCCGGATCAGGCTCGGCGAACTTGTCGAACATGCCCTTGCCGACCTGGTAGACGGTTTGCATGTTCTCGATGACGCGGGTGGCGTCGGTGTAATCCTCGCCGTAATCGACCAGCCCGTCGAGATTGGCCAGCACCGGGTTCAGCCGCCAGAGGCGGCGGAGGGCGCGGGCCTTGAGGCGCTGGGGCAGGGCGGTTTTCAGGAAGTCCTGCACCTCCTCGGCGGTGGTGAGGGTTTCGGGCTCGGGCATGCCGGCCTCGGCCAGAAGCTCGGCATCGGGGCGCTCGGCGAGGGCCTGTTCGTGGGCCTGTCGCTCGGCCGCGTCGCGGGCGGCGGTCTCGGCCTGTTCCTCGGCGGCGACGGCGGCCTTGCGGCGGGTCCAGAATCCGGTGGATGCGGTCATTGCACGCGCCTCCGCTTGAGGGCGGGGGAGGCGTAGACGTCGCCCGGCTTGCCGATGCGCGGGTCGCCGATGCCGTCCTGCACCTCGTCGATGCGCTTGCGGTCGCGCTTGCGCTTGACGAAGACCTCGTCCTGGTGGTGTTCCTCGACGAAGTCGCGGACCCAGGCGACGAGGCCGTGGGGCATGGGGATCTTGCCGACCAGCTCCTCGCCGCTGTCGGTGTAATCCTGGGCCTGGTAGGGGGAGGCGGTGATCAGCAGCACCTCGTAGGGGACGGGGCCGGGCGTGCCGGTTTCGCGCATGACGACGTAGAGGCTGGGGATCTCGGCGCTGATGCCGTGAAGGTAGGCCTCGGTCTCGGCGCCGTGGAGTTCGAGCGTCGGCGTGGCGGCGTGGTATTCGATGGTCTCGCCCTCGCGCCGCAGCTCTCGCCAGTCGGCGGGGCCGGCGCCGGGCAGGACGGCGACGGCCGTCCAGTGCCATTTCGCCCACCGGGTCACCCCCGGGGCGCGGCGCATGACCACCCCCACCGGCATCGATCGATAGGCGTTCGGATTGTAGATCACGTCGTCCTCCCTTGGTTCAGGATGGCCGAGCGGGGCTTTGACGCGAAAGGGTTTTTGCGCCGGGTGGCCTGCAAACTGCCCGATCAAGTCATTTTGTCCGGGTTGCGGGGGTCGGGTGTGGCCGGGCCGACTTTTTGTCCAAATTGAGTTTTTTGGTCGGGAATCGGGATCGGGCGGTTCGGGGCGTGACTGGGTGCGAATCACCCCGTCGGGCGGGCGGCATGTGGCGAATCGCGTGGTCCGAAACCGGTTGTGAGCGTGGTCGAATCATGTGTAGCTAACCGGTGCGGGCACGCTTGGAGGGCGTCTGCAAGCGCCGGTGAACGCAGGGAGGACACCATGGCCAAGTCATTGATAACATGTGATTGCGAGGGGAGTCAGCGCATCGATTCCGAGGCGCTTTCGCGGGTGACGGGGCTGGAGGTGAAAACCCCCTGTTCGGCGCTTTGCACCACCCAGCTGGACCGCGCGGCGGAGGCCATGGCGCAGGGCGAGACGATTTTCTGCTGCACGCAGGAGGCGCGGGTGTTCGAAGCGCTGGCCGAGGAGGTGGGGGTGGAAGCCCCCCCGGTTCTGGACCTGCGCGACCGGGCCGGATGGAGCGATGACCCCGCGTCGAATGTGCCCAAAATGTCCGCCCTGATCGCCGAGGCGCAATTGCCGGCGGCGGGCGAGAAGACGATGGACGTGATTTCGGAAGGCTTGTGCCTGATCGTCGGGGCGCCGGAGGTGGCGTTGCCGGCGGCGGAGCAGTTGCAGGATCACCTGGGCGTGACGGTGTTGCTGCCCGAGGGGACGGAGGTACCGGATACGCGGGCCTATGACGTGGTGACCGGGCGGCTGCGGCAGGCCAAGGGGGCGCTGGGGCAGTTCGAGGTGGTGATCGACGCGCTGCGGATGGTGGAGCCGGGCGGGCGCGGGGGCTTCGGGTTGAGCGCGCCGAAGGATGGCGGGCGGTCGGAATGCGATATCCTGCTGGATCTGCGGGGGGAGCTGCCGCTCTTCCCGTCGCATGAGAAGCGCGAGGGGTATCTCAGGGCCGATCCGGGGCATGGGCCGTCGGTGTCGGCGGCGGTGATGGCGGCCTCTCACATGGTGGGGACCTTCGAGAAGGTGCTGCATGTGAAGATGGAGCCGCTGCTATGTGCCCATTCGCGGGCGGAGCAGACGGGATGTACGCGGTGCCTGGACCTGTGCCCGACCGGGGCGATCCTGCCGGCCGGCGAGCATGTGACGGTGGACCCGATGGTCTGCGCCGGGTGCGGGGCGTGTTCGGCGGTCTGCCCGTCGGGGGCGATTTCCTATGACGCGCCGCCGGTGGATATGGTGATGCGGCGGGTGCAGGTGCTGGCGAAGGCTTACCTGGAGGCGGGGGGCGAGGCGCCGCGCTTGCTGGTGCATGATGCGCATGGGGCGGAGATGATCCGGCTTGCCGCGCGGCATGGGCGCGGGTTGCCGGCGGACGTGGTGCCGATGGAGCTGCCGAAGGTTGGGGCGTTCGGCCATGCCGAGATGGTGGCGGCCTTGGCCGCCGGGTTTGCGTCTGTTCGGCTGTTGGTTGGGCAGGGCGCGGATATGGATGCGATCGGGGCGCAGGTGGAGCTGGCGCGGGCGATTGGTGGCGATGCGGTTGCGGTGATCGATACGCCGGATCCGGACGTGATGGCCGATGCGTTGTATGGCGAGGAAGTGCCCGGCACGGTGGCGACGCCGGTGCGGCCCATGGGGACACGGCGGCAGATCACGCGGCAGGCGGCGAAGGCGCTGCACCCCGGGACGGAGGTTCTGGCGCTGCCCGACGGGGCGCCGTATGGGGCCGTCGTGGTGGATGACGACAGTTGCACGCTGTGCCTGTCCTGCGTGTCGCTCTGCCCCTCGGGGGCGCTGGGGGACAACCCGGACCGGCCGGAGCTTCGGTTCCAGGAGGATGCGTGCCTGCAATGCGGGCTGTGTGCGAATGTCTGTCCGGAGGATGCGATTTCATACGAGCCGCGGCTGGACCTGACCGATGCGGCGCTGGGACAGCGGGTGCTGAAGGAGGAGGAGCCGTTTGCCTGCATCGAGTGCGGGGCGCTGTTCGGCGTCAAGAGCACGGTGGAGCGGATCACGGCGAAGCTGGAGGGACATTCGATGTTCGGCGGCGACAAGCTGCGGATGATCCAGATGTGCGACGATTGCCGGGTGAACGCGCAGTTCCATTCCGAGGACAACCCGTTTGCGGCGGGCGAGCGGCCCAAGGTGCGCACGACGGAGGATTACCTGTCGAAGCGGCGGGATCACTGATGTTGCAGGGGGGCGCCAAGGTCGGCCGCGTCCATCGCGGCCACGTAGGCGAGCACGGCGTCGACCTCGTCGAGGGTCATTTCCATGGGCACGATGGGGCTTGGGTTCAGGTCGTCGAAGGGGGGCGTGACCTCGGCGATCTGGGTGAAGCTGGGGTGGGGGTTGAGGACGTAGAAGGCGGCGAAGCGCTGTTCCCAGTCGGGCAGGCTGCGCAACACGGCGAAGGACGGGGTGGAGCCGATGCCGGCCATGCGGGTGCTGTCGTCGACGGCGTGGCAGCGGGTGCATTTGGCTTTCGAGATGCGCAGGCCGAGCGCGGGGTCGCCCGAGAGGTCGGCGGGGGCGGTTTCGGGTTCGATGGTGTCGGCCTCGGAGAAGAGGGCGTCGCCGTCGGGGGCGTAGGCGAGGATGGTGTTGCGGCCGATCTCGCCCGTCAGCCAGTCGGTAAGGGTGGCCGTGCCGGGGTGATCGGGGTCGCGGATGTCCATGGCCCAGGGTTGCGCGGGGCCGTTGAAGAGCGGGCGGCCTTCGGGGCCGAGGGTGATATGCGCGTCGGCGGGGGTATCGACGAGGGCCACGCGGACCCGGTGCTTGAGGGTGAAGCGGGGCAGGATGTAGTCGAAGAGGCCGGTGTCGACGAGGGCTGCCGGGGCATGGAGGCGGACCGGCCCGTCCTGCGCCGCTGCCTTGAAGGGCGCCAGCGAAAGAGCCAGTATCAGCAGAAGCCATCGCATGGCCCCAAGCCTACGGGGCGGGGTGTGCGGGCGTCAACGTTCAATGGAGAGAGACGATGAGCGACGATTTCAACATGTCGATGCGGAAGTTCCTGAAGCAGGTCGGCGTGACCTCTCAGCAGGCGATCGAGGAGGCGATGCGGGAGGCCGACACGGCCGGCAAGACCTATGCGATCAAGGCGGTCGTGACCATCGAGGAGCTGGACCTGCACCACGAGGTGACGGGCGAGATCAAGGGTCAGGAGTAATCCCCTTGGCAACACGGGACGAGGTTCTGGAGCTTCTGAAGGGCGTCGAGGCGCCGCGCGGCGGCGATATAGTGTCGGCGGGCGTGGTGCGCGCGCTGACGGTGGGCGAGGGCGGCGCGGTGCGCTTCGTGATGGAGGTGCCGCCGAAGGAGGCCGAGGCGTGGGAGGCCGTGCGGCAGAAGGCCGAAGGCGCGCTGAAGGGCGCGGGCGTGACGGAGGTTGCCATCGCGCTGACCGGCCACGTGGAGAAGGCGCCGCCGGAGCTGAAGCCGTCGAAGCCCGCGCAGACCGGGCCGGAGCGGATACCGGGGGTCGAGCACATCATCGCCATTGCCTCGGGCAAGGGCGGGGTCGGCAAGTCGACGGTGTCGGCGAATATTGCTTGCGCCTTGGCGCAGCAGGGCAAGCGGGTTGGCTTGCTCGATGCGGATGTCTATGGCCCGTCTCAGCCGCGGATGATGGGGGTTTCCGGGCGGCCGGCGTCGCCTGACGGGAAGACCATCCTGCCGCTGAGGAACCACGGTGTGACGCTGATGTCGATCGGGTTGATGACCAACGAGGACCAGGCGGTTGTGTGGCGTGGGCCGATGCTGATGGGCGCGTTGCAGCAGATGATGATGCAGGTGCAGTGGGGGGCGCTCGACGTGCTGATCGTCGATCTGCCGCCGGGCACCGGTGACGTGCAGATGACGCTGGCGCAGAAGGCGGTGGTGGATGGCGCGGTGATCGTGTCGACCCCGCAGGACGTGGCGCTCCTGGATGCGCGCAAGGGGATCGACATGTTCAAGCAGTTGAACGTGCCGATCCTGGGCATGGTCGAGAACATGTCGACGCATATCTGCTCGGAATGCGGGCACGAGGAGCATGTGTTCGGCCATGGCGGCGTGGCGAAGGAGGCGGCTGGCCTTGGCGTGCCGTTGCTGGCGGAGGTGCCGCTTGACCTGCAGATCCGGCTGGCCTCGGACGGGGGGGCGCCGATTGTCGTGACGCAACCGGACAGCGCGCAGGCGCAGGCGTTTCATGCCGTGGCCAAGGCGCTGGTGGAAGCGGGGGCGGTATGAGTGCCGTGCTCGATACGCTGGTCTTTCCGCCCGCGATGGCGGGGGAGGCTGTGTCGGGCGACCCGGCGGAGGCGGCGGTTCTGCGGGCGATCCAGGGGGTCGATGCCGGGCTGGTCGTCTACCGGGTGGCGGCGGACCGGGTGGGGGCCGCGCTGATCTTTGCGCCGGAGGTTCCCTTGGCCAAGGCGATGGTGATGCTGCCGCTGTGCCAGGTGGGGTTTCAGAACGCGCTGGGCGCGCTGGCGCCGCCGGAGGTGGCGGTGCACCTGGAATGGTCGGGCGGCGTAAGGGTGAACGGTGCGGGCTGTGGCCGGTTCCGGGCGTTCGCGTCGAGCGATGACGTCGCGGCGGTGCCGGACTGGCTGGTGGTGGGGTGGGAGATGCCGCTTCTGCCGCCGGGACAGGAGACCGGGCTGACGCCGGAGGAGACGGCGCTTTACGTGGAAGGCTGTGCCGACGTGGATGCCGGGCAGTTGGTTGAGGCGTGGGCAAGGCACACGCTGAACTGGATTGCCAAGTGGGAGGATGCTGGCGCCGGGCCGCTGCATGGTGAATGGCGCGGGCTGGCCCATGGCGTGGGCGAGGATGTGAGCGTGGACGGGGTGAGCGGCACGTTCCTTGGCCTTGACGAAAGCTTTGGCATGCTGGTGCGGCAGGGCGAGGAGACGGTGCTGATCCCGCTGACGAGAAACCTGGAGGAGAGCCCATGAACCTGGCGCGTGCGATCCATTTCGACGAGAGCGACATGAATGTCTTTGCCAAGCCCGCCCGCACCGGGGAATGGTGCGTGCCGGGCGGGTTCGAGTTTTCCGACTGGGGCGAGGGCGATCTTGTCGGCAAGGCGCGGCAGGCCTTCGCGAATGGCTGGCTGGGGCTGGAGACGTTCGGGCGGGTCACGTTCGTGGCGGTGACGCAGGTGGAGGCGGCGGAGCTCGACGTGCTGGAGCGGGCGCTGGCGGAGCATTTCGTGGTCTATTACGGCGCGCCCTCGGCGGAGGCGGCGCTTCCGGTGGCACGGGAGGAGATCCGGCACATGGCGGAGCTGTGCGAGGAGCATGAGCCCAACACGCTTCTGACCGTGGCGCGGGAGCTGACCGAGGCCGGGGTCAGGGAGGTGTTCCGGGTGATCGAGCCGCAGGATGCGGGGCTGGAGCAATTCGCGATCCACGGATCGCTGGACGAGTGAGGGCGCTGGGCGTCTTTCGCTCGATACGGGTACGCCTGCTTTTCCTTGCGCTGGCGCCGCTGGTGCTGCTGATGCCGATGCTGCTGCTGCTGGGGATGACCCGGTGGACGGCGGATTACGACAAGGTGTTGATCGCGAACGTGGAATCCGATTTGCGGATTGCCGAGCAGTACCTTGCGCGGATCATGGAGACGACCGGCGAGGAGCTGACGGGCGTGGCGGAATCGGTGCGGTTCGCCGAGGTGCTGGGGGCCGAGGGGGCGGCGCAGGCGCGGTTCCTGGAAGAGACGCAGGCGCGGCTGGGGCTCGATTTCCTGTATATCCTGCCGGAGGGGGAGGCGGGGCCCACCGCCGAGCGCTGGCCGGTGGTGGCGGCGGCGCTGGGCGGGCGGCCGGCGACGGAGATCGACATTTTCCGGTCGGACGAGCTGGCGGCATTCGACGCGGACCTGGCCGACCAGGCACGGATCGACCTGATCCCGACGCGGGCCGCCGTGCCGACGGACCGGGTGGTCGAGAGCCGGGGCATGGTGGTGCATTCCGCCGCGCCGATCGACCGGGACGGGTTCGAGGGGGTGCTGGTGGGCGGAATCCTTCTGAACCGGAACCTGCAGTTCATCGATACGATCAACGCGCTGGTGTACCTCAACGCCGTGACCGGGGGCGAGCGGCAGGGGACGGCGACGCTGTTCCTGGATGATGTGCGGGTGTCGACCAACGTGCGGCTTTTCGAGGATGTGCGGGCGCTGGGCACAAGGGTGTCGGCGGTGGTGCGCGAGGCGGTGCTGGACGAGGGGCGGACATGGCTGAACCGGGCCTTCGTGGTGAATGACTGGTATATATCCGGCTACCTGCCGCTGCGCGACAGTTTCGGCGAGGCGGTGGGGATGCTGTACGTGGGGTTCCTCGAGGCGCCGTTCACGGCGGCCAAGCGGCAGGCGGTGCTGGTGATATTCGCCGCGTTCAGCGGGGTTCTGCTGTTGTCGGTGCCGCTGTTCCTGTGGATGGCGAAGGGGATTTTCGCGCCGCTGGAGAAGATGAACCAGACGATGCGCCGGGTGGGCGAGGGAGACCTGAACGCGCGGAACGGCGAGACGCGGTCGCATGACGAGATCGGGCAGGTGGCGGGGCACCTGGACGACCTGCTGGACGAGTTGCAGGACCGGGATGCGAAGCTGCGGGCCTGGGCGGACGAGCTGGAGCAGCGGGTGGAGGAGCGGACCGCCGAGCTGCGCGATGCGAATGCGAAGCTGGAGGATACCTGGCAGCAGCTGGTGATGAGCGAGAAGCTGGCCTCGATCGGCGAGATCACGGCGGGGGTGGCGCACGAGATCAACAACCCGGTGGCGGTGATCCAGGGCAATCTCGACGTGATGCGCGAGAGCCTGGGCGAGCGGGCGGACGGGGTGGCTGTGGAGCTGGACCTGATCGACCGGCAGGTGGCGCGGATCAACTCGATCGTCGGCAAGTTGTTGCAGTTCGCCCGGCCGCACGAGTTTTCCGGGGCGGAGGAGGCGGTGGACCTGCGGCCGCTGGTGCATGATTGCCTGGTGCTGGTGGAGCACGTCCTGTCGAAGGCGGAGATCGAGGTGGAGACCGACCTGGCAGAGGCGCCGCGGGTCAGGATCGAGGCCGGGGAGATGCAACAGGTGGTGGTGAACCTGCTGGTGAACGCGGCGCAGGCGATGACGGCGGCGGGCACGATCCGGCTGCGGCTGCGGGCGGAGAAGCGCGAGGGGCGCGAGGGGGCGCTGCTGTCGGTGCAGGATACCGGGCCGGGGGTGCCGGATACGCTGATCGACAAGATGTTCGACCCGTTCTTCACCACGAAACAGGCAGAGGGCACGGGGCTGGGCCTGTCGATTTCGCAGACGCTGATCCAGCGGGCCGGGGGGCGGATCACCTATCGGAACCTTGCCGAAGGGGGGGCGGAATTCTGTGTCTGGCTGCCCGCGGCGGGGGCCGGGGAAGGGTGACCGCGGGGGCGCCGCGGGGTGGCCCGACTCGTCGCGGTTGTGCGCAAAATCGTTGATTTGCCGGGTAAGGCGATTAAAAGTTGAACGGTATCAACAAGCTGCTAACGTGGCAGTAAACTTGAGGCAGTCGCCAGGAACGACCGAGCGGCGAACTGACATGCAACCAGGGAGACAGCATGAATATCTTCATCAAATCGGCCACGGCCGCGATTCTCGCAGTGACCGCTTCCGCCGCCACGGCGCAGGAGCGGTTCATCACCATCGGCACGGGCGGGCAGACGGGCGTCTATTACGTTGTCGGCCAGTCGATCTGCCGTCTCGTCAACCGCGGCACGTCGGAGCACAACCTGAAATGCACCGCGCCGTCGACCGGCGGCTCAATTGCCAATATCAACGCCATCTCGGCGGGCGACATGGACATGGGCGTGGCCCAGTCGGACTGGCAGTACCACGCCTATAACGGCAGCTCGGAATTCGAGGGCAAGCAGGTCGAGAAGCTGCGCGCCGTCTTCTCGGTGCATGGCGAGCCGTTCACCGTGGTGGCCCGTGCCGATTCCGGGGCGGAGAGCTTCGACGACCTGTTCGGCAAGCGCGTCAACGTGGGCAACCCCGGCTCGGGGCAGCGCGCGACGATGGACGTGGTGCTGAACGCGATGGGCAAGTCGACGGACGATTTCGTCCTGGCCTCGGAGCTGAAGCCGGCGGAGCAGTCGGCGGCGCTGGGCGACAACAAGGTTGACGCCATCGTCTACACCGTGGGCCACCCCAACGGCTCGATCCAGGAGGCGACATCGACCGTCGAGGCGAAGATCCTGCCGGTGACCGGCGAGGCGATCGATACGCTGGTCGACGAGAACCCCTATTACGCCAAGGCGACCATTCCGGGCGGCATGTATGCCGGCACCGACGAGGATGTCGAGACCTTCGGCGTGAAGGCGACCTTCGTGACCTCGGCGGACGTGCCGGAAGACGTGGTCTACACGGTGGTCCAGGCGGTGTTCGAGAATTTCGACCGGTTCAAGGGGCTGCACCCGGCCTTCGAGACCCTGGCCGAGGAAGACATGATCGCCGCCGGCCTGTCGGCGCCGCTGCACCCCGGTGCGGAGAAATACTATCGCGAGCGCGGCTGGATCGAGTGATCCGCGTTTCGTGACATGCCCTTGCGGCCCCGCCTTCGGGCGGGTCCGCCCATAACAAGCGACGTGCCGGCCATGACCGGGATGCGAGACAACCAACGGGGGACATGCGATGACCGATGATGACAAGCAGTTCGAGGCCTCTGCCGTCGAACAGGAAGCGGCGGGCCGCGGCGGGCTGAGCCAGTCGGAACTGGACGAGCTTGTCGCCTCGTCGGACACGGGCGGGCGCAGTGCCGGGCCCTTCATCACGAGGCTGATCATGGTGGTGGCGATCGTCTGGTCGCTGTTCCAGCTGTGGATCGCGAGCCCGCTGCCCTTCATGCTGGGCTGGGGCGTGTTCAACGATACCGAGGCGCGGTCGTTCCACCTGGCCTTCGCGCTGTTCCTGGCGTTCCTCGCCTATCCGGCGGCGCGCAGCCCGTTCCAGCTTGTGCTGGCGGTGGGTGTGCCGGCGCTGCTGACCTTCCTGTTCATCTACGGCGCCAAGGACGGCACGCCGATCTGGTGGATTCCCGTCGTTGGTGCCGCCGTGATCGGGGCCGTGCTGCTGGGCTCGCCCAAGAACCGGGTGCCGCCGTGGGAGTGGGCGTTGGCCATCGCCGGCGCCGTCGCCTCGCTTTACATCTATTTCGCCTACGAGGGCATCGCGCAACGGGTCGGCGCGCCGATCCTGCAGGATTTCGTGATCGCGGTGATCGGGATCATGGTGCTGCTGGAGGCCACGCGGCGGGCGCTGGGCCCGGCGCTGATGATCGTGGCGTCGTGTTTCCTGATCTACACGTTCCTCGGGCCGCACATGCCCTCGATCATCGCGCACAAGGGCAACAACCTGTCGGAAGTGGTGAACCACCAGTGGATCACCACGGAGGGGATTTTCGGGATCGCGCTGGGGGTGTCGACCTCGTTCGTGTTCCTGTTCGTGCTGTTCGGCTCGCTGCTCGACAAGGCGGGGGCCGGGAATTACTTCATCCAGGTGGCGTTCAGCCTGATGGGCCACATGCGGGGCGGGCCGGCCAAGGCGGCGGTGGTGTCCTCGGCGATGACGGGGCTGATCTCGGGCTCGTCGATTGCCAACGTGGTGACGACGGGCACGTTCACCATTCCGCTGATGAAGCGGGTGGGGTTCAACTCGGAAAAGGCGGGCGCGGTCGAGGTGGCCAGCTCTGTCAACGGGCAGATCATGCCGCCGGTGATGGGGGCCGCGGCCTTCCTGATGGTGGAATACGTGGGCATCCCGTATTTCGACGTGGTGAAACACGCCTTCCTGCCGGCGGTGATTTCCTACATCGCGCTGGTGTATATCGTGCACCTGGAGGCGATGAAGGCCAACATGCAAGGTTTGCCGCGGGCCTATGAGCCGAAGCCGCTGGTGGCCTGGCTGATCTCGCTCGCGTTCACCATCGCGGCGATCTGTGCGCTGTCCTTCGCGGTCTATTACGGGATGGGCTGGATCCGGCCCGCGTTCGGCGCCTCGGCGGGGTACGTGGTGTTCGCGCTGCTGGTGGCGGTCTACGTGGGGCTGCTTTACGTCTCGTGCCGCGAGGCGCGGCTGAAGATGGAGGACCCGAACGCGCCGGTCACCAAGCTGCCGGTGCCGGGGCCGACGATCCGCAGCGGGCTGCACTTCCTGCTGCCGGTGGTGGTGCTGGTCTGGTCGTTGATGATCGACCGGTTGTCGCCGGGCCTGTCGGCCTTCTGGGCGGCGGCGTTCATGGTGTTCATCCTGATCACGCAGCGCCCGATCGAGGCGATGTTCCGCGGCGAGGGCGATTTCGGCGGGGCGGTGAAGCGGGGGTTCCGCGAGCTGCTCGAGGGGCTGGAAGCCGGGGCGCGCAACATGATCGGCATCGGCATCGCCACGGCGACGGCGGGCGTGATCGTGGGCGCGGTCAGCCAGACCGGCGTCGGCTCGGCGCTGGCGGACGTGGTCGAGGTGCTGTCGGGCGGGAACATCATGGCGATCCTGGTGCTGACGGCGATCCTGTCGCTGATCCTTGGCATGGGGCTGCCGACGACGGCGAACTATATCGTGGTGTCGGCGCTGCTGGCGCCGGTGATCGTGACGCTCGGCCAGCAGAACGGGCTGATCGTGCCGCTGATCGCGGTCCACCTGTTCGTGTTCTATTTCGGGATCATGGCGGACGTGACGCCGCCCGTGGGGCTGGCGTCCTTCGCGGCGGCGGCGGTGTCGGGCGGTGACCCGATCCGGACCGGGGTGGTGGCGTTCTTCTACAGCTTGCGGACCGCGGCGCTGCCGTTCCTGTTCATCTTCAACACCGACCTGTTGCTGATCGAGGTGGGTTGGGCGCAGGGAATCTTCGTCTTCGTGGTATCGACCGTGGCGATGCTTCTGTTCGCGGCGGCGACCCAGGGGTGGTTCCTGGCGCGGAACCGGATTTACGAGACGGTGCTGTTGTTGCTGGTGGCGTTCACGCTGTTCCGGCCGGGGTTCTGGATGGACATGATGGTGCCGCCCTTCGAGGACGTGCCGCCCGCGCAGATCGAGCAGGCGTTCGGCGAGGCGCAGGTGGGGCAGGATATCCGGATGACGGTCAACGGGATGAACGCCGTGGGCGACCCGGTGACGTTTACCGCGCTGATCCCGGTGCCCGAGGGCGAGACCGGGGCCGACCGCGTGCTGGCCGCCGGGATCGAGTGGATCGACAATGACGGCAAGGTGATCATCGACAACGTCACCTTCGACAGCGTGGCGCAGAAGGCGGGGCTCGACTGGGACCAGGAGATCCTCGAGGTGAAGGCGCCGGCGTCGCAGCCGTCGAAATACTGGATGTTCATTCCCGCGCTGGTTCTGCTGGCGCTGGTGGTGGTCCTGCAGCGCCGGCGGCGGCCGGTGGCGCAGGCGCAACCGGCCTGAGGAGGTGTGAGAGATGTTCGATAACGTCCTGCTGCCCATCGACCTGACCCATCCGGAATCGTGGGAAAAGGCCCTGCCGCTTGCCGTGAAGATGTGCGGCGGGGGCGGCACGCTGCACGTTCTGGCGATCGTGCATGACGTGGGTTCTGCCATGGTGGCCAGCTACCTGCCGAAGGATTTCGAGGAGAAGGCGCTTCAGGGGGCGAAGGCGGATCTCGATGCCTTTGTCGAGACGGAGGTGCCCGAGGGCACGAAGGCGGTGGCGCATGTGGGGCACGGGCACGTGCCGGAGCATATCCTGTCGGCGGCCGAGGACGTGGCGGCGGACGTGATCGTGATCGCCGCGCATCCGCCGAGCGAGTTGCGGACCTTCCTCGTGGGCTCGCATGTCGGCAAGGTGGTCAGGCACGCGACGCGGCCGGTGCTGGTGGTGCGCTGAGGCGTTATTCGGCGGCGCGGAGTTCCTCTTCCAGCGCCTGTGCGGAGGAGGCGCGGGAGCGGGTGGTGCTGCTGACCAGCGCGTAGGCGGCGGGGGTCAGGAACAGGGTGAAGACGGCGGCCATGCCAAGCCCGCCGACGATGACCCAGCCGATCGAGGCGCGCGCCTCGGCCCCCGGGCCGGTGCCGAGGATCAGGGGCAGGCCGGACATCACCGTACAGATCAGCGTCATGGCGATCGGCCGCAGGCGGGCCAGCGCGGCCTCGTAGGCGGCGTCGGGGACCGAGCGGCCCTGGTCGCGGAGCTGGTTGGCGAATTCCACGAGAAGGATGCCGTTCTTGGCCATGACCCCGATGAGCATCAGCACGCCGATCTGGCTGTAGATATTGATCGTGGTGCCGGTGAGCAGCATGGCGTAGATCGCGGCGCAGACGCCGAAGGGGACGGTTGTCATGACGACGAGGGCGCTGGTGAGGCTTTCGAATTGCGCGAGCAGCACGAGGAATACGACGAGGAGCGCGATGACATAGGTGGCGGTCATGGCGGTGGAGGTTTCGTCGAGCGAGGCGGCTTCGCCGAGGAAGATCAGGCCGATGCCGTCGGGGAGGCCTTCCTGTGACAGGGCGCGGACGTCGTCAATGACCTCGCGGAGGGTGACCTCGGGGGCTACGGAGGCGTCGATCTCGATGGCGCGGCGCTGGGCGTGGCGGTCAAGCTCGGCGGCGACGCCTTCCTCGTTGAGCGAAACGATCTGGTTGAGGGGGACGAGGTCGCCCGTGTCGGCGCGGACGTAGAGGTTCATCAGGTCGGCGGGATCGCGCACCGCGCCGGCGGCGGATTGCAGGAGGATCGGCACGGCCTCGTCATCTATGGTGAGCTCGGAAATCTCGTCTTCGTCGATCAGGGCGCGGAGGGTGCCGGAAAGGGTGGAGATCGGTACGCGCAGGTCGGAGGCGCGGTCTCGGTCGACGCTGATGGAAAGCTGGGGCTGGGTGGCCTGGTACTGAACGCGGATGCCAGAGAGGCCGGTGACCTCGGCCAGGTCGCGGGCGAAGGTATCGGCGGCGGCGGCGATGTCGGGGTAGTTGGGGCCGGTCAGCGCGATGCTGAGCCCGCCGCCCGAGCCGCCGCGCAGGCCGAGGCTGTTGCCGCTGCGGATGCGGGGATCGGCGCCGGGCAGGCTGTCGAGCTGGTCGCGGAGTGCGTCCTCGATCTCGGCCTGGGTGGTGGTGCGTTCGGACCACGGGATCAGGCGGACGCCGATGCTGCCGCGGTTGAGGTCGTAGCGGCCGGTTATCGAATAGAGGCCCTCGGCGACGCCGTTGTCCACAAAAGGCTGCAGCATCTCTTCCACTTTCACGACCTGCCGGTCGGTATAGTCGAGGCCCGCGCCGTCGGGCCCCTGGAGCCAGACGGAAACCATGCCGCGGTCTTCCGGCGGGACCAGTTCCTCTCCCAGCTCGCCGTAGAAGAGGGCGGCGCCGGCGGCGAGCACGCCGGCGCCGACGATGGTGACGAGGGGCGCGCGGATCATCGGGCCGATCATCGCGGCATAGAGTGCCATCAGCCGGCGGCCGAGCCCGGTGAAGAGCCCGCCGGAGCGGCCGAGGCTGTCGGAGAGGGAGGCCAGCATCGGGCACATGGTGAGCGCCACGAAGGTGGAGATGATGACGGTGATGGCGAGCGCGAAGCCGAACTCGGTGAAGAGGCGGCCGGCGTCGCTGGGGAGGAAGGAGATCGGGACGAAGACGGCGACGAGGGTGAGGGTGGTGGCAATGACGGCGAAGAAGACCTGCCCTGCGCCGAGGACGGCGGCGGCTTTCGGCCCCATGCCTTCCTGTCTTCGGCGCTGGATGTTCTCGGTGACGACGATGGCGTCGTCGACCACGAGGCCGGTGGCGAGGACGAGGGCGAGGAGGGTGATGAGGTTGATGGAGAAGCCCATCAGCCAGATACCGGCGACGGAGCCGACCAGCGCGATGGGGATGGCTATGGCGGGGATGAGCGTGGCGGTGAAACGGCCGAAGAAGACCCAGATGACGGCGATGACGATGCAGAAGGCGGCGGCGAGGGTCTTGAGCACCTCGGCGATGGCGCCGCGGATGAAGACGGCGTCGTCGCTGGTGACCTGGAAGCCGAGGTCGGGGAAGCGGGTTTCGAGCCGGTCGATGGCGCGGTTGACCTCGTCGGAGATGCGGACGGTGTTCGATTGCGCCTGCCGGACGATGCCGAGGCTGACCACGAGGCGGCCGTTGAGGCGGGCGACGCTGTCGGGGGTGGCGAGGCCGAAATAGACATCGGCCACGTCGCCGAGGCGGACGCCCTCGCGCAGCATCAGGTCCTCGATGCGCCGGGGGTCGGCGACGGTGGCGTCGGCGCGAACCAGCACCTCGAGCGGGCCGGAGGCGAAGCTGCCCACGGGGACGTCGAACTGGGCCGAGTCGAGCGTGTCGGCCACCTCGCCGATCGACAGGCCGAAGGCGGCGAGGCGGTCGGGTTTGACCTCGACGCGGAGGACGCGCTGGCGGTCGCCGAAGAGCACCACCTCGGCCACGCCGTCGACGGCGGTGAACTCGGTCGCGATGGCGTCCTCGACAAGCTGGGTGAGCTCATCGATGGAGCGCTCGTTGCTCCAGACGGTGACGTCGAGCACGGGGTCGGCGTCTTCCTCGGACTTGACGACGAAGAGATCCTCGACCCCGTCGGGGAGGCGGTTTTCCACGCGGCTGACGGCTTCGCGCACGTCGTTGGAGGCGTTGGCGAGGTCGCGGGAGGGGCTGAATTCGACCCGCATGCGGAAATTGCCCTCTTCCGAGGAGGTGCGGACGGATTCGACGCCTGCCACGCGGGCGACGGCGCCCTCGACCAGCGAGGCGACTTCAGCATCCATGGTGGTGGGGGAGGCGCCGGGATAGTTGGCGCGGACCGAGACGATGGGGCGGTCGACATCGGGAAGCTCGCGCACCTCGATGCCCCAGAGCGCGCCGATGCCGGCGATCATGATGAGAAGGCTCATCACCGCCGCGAGGTAGGGGCGGCGGACGCTGATGTCGGAGAGGCCGCGGCCGCCGGGGGTCATGAGCTGCCATCCGTGGCGGTGTTGAGGACGTTGACGGGGGCGCCCTCGCGCAGGCGCTGGGTGCCCTCGACGACGATGTGGTCGCCTTCGGCAATGGGGCCGTCGACGATAACGAGCCCCTCGCGGCGGCGGACGAGGCGGACGGTGACCTGTTCGGCGGTGCCGTCGGTGACTCGCCAGAGGTTGAGCTCTCCGCGGGAGAATTGCAGGGCGAGTTCGGGCACGGCGGGGTAGGTCTTGCCGGGCAGGTCGATCCGGAGGCTGAAGGAGGCGCCGGGGCGGAGGACATCGGCGGCGTTGTCGATGGCGGCGCGGATGCGAGCGGTGCGGGTGGAGACGTCGACGCGGCTGTCGATGGCGGTGATCTCTCCGTCGAAGCTGCGGTCTTCGACCGCCGGGGTGCTGGCGGTGACGGGCTGGCCGATCTCGATGCGGCCGAGCAGCGCCTCGGGGAGGTCGAACTCGACGAGGATGCGGCTACGGTCGTCGAAGCTGGAGACGGTCTCATCCGTGGCGATCCGGTCGCCGGTTTCCACCGAGGCGAGGCCGGTGACGCCGTCGAAGGGCGCGCGCAGGGTGCGGTCGGCGAGGTCGGCGCGGGCCTGGTCGAGCTCGATCTGCGCGACCTTGAAATCGGTCTGGGCCTGTTCGAAGCGGGCGGTGGCGGCGGCGCCGGTGTCCTGCAGCGCCTGGTAGCGGTCGCGTTCGGAGGTGGCGCGTTCGAGGCGGGCCTCGGCCAGGGCGACGGCGAGGCGTTCGTCGGTGTCGTCGAGCTGCATCAGCGTGTCGCCGGCGGCGAACTTGGCGCCGGGGGCAATGTCGAGCGCCGTCACTTCGCCCGAGGAAGGGGCGCGCAGGGTGACCGAGCGCAGGGCGAAGCCGGTGCCGATGGCGGAGAAGGCGAGGTCGTCCTGCACCTGCCGGACGTCGGCGACGATGACGGGGGTGCCGGGGCCCTGGGCTTCGACCTCGGCCTGCCGCTGGCCGGGGTTGGTGGCGGAGGCCCAGAGGCTGCGCAGGTCGTCGCGGTTCTGCCATGCCAGCACGGCGCCGCCGATGAGAACGGCGGAGACGAGGGCTTGTTTCCAGAAGGCGGTTTTCTTCAACGGCTGTTCCCTGCGGTCCGGGTCTGGGCTGCAACTAGTCCGAAATGACGATCCGTCACGTATTCGGGCGGGCGGGCCGGTGCAGCATAGCACGATCCGGTCGCAGGGCCGAATGGCGGCAGGGCGGATCGGCGCAAATGCCCATAATTCCGGCAGAACCCGCCGATGTTGCGCCGGGCCCTTGGCGATGCCGGGCGAGGGGATTAAAGCGGGTCATGCCCCTTTCGCGACATCCCCGAGCCCGATGACCCCGAACCCCCTTATCGACCGTGCCGCCGCCGGGCTTCTGATCGTGCTGACGGCGCTGTTCGCGGCAAGGGAATGGGGCGCAGGCGTGCCGGGGGGGATCATCGAGGGGCTGTCGCTTCTGGTCCTGCTGCTGCTGGGTTTGAATGTCCGGCTGACGCGGAAGGCGTTCATCCTCGTGGGCCTCGCGCTGACGCTGTGGCTGGCGCTGACCGGGGAGGACTGGCTGGGCCATGCGCGGCGGGGGCTGGAGAAGGCGGCCTTCGTGGCGGCGTTTTTCGTGGCGCTGTCGACCCTGCGGAACGTGGCGGAGACCTCGCCCGCGCTGCGGAAGGGCGGGGCGTTCCTTGCCGCGCAGCCGCCGGGGCGGCGCTACGGGGCGTTGACGATTGGCGGGCACCTCTTTGCGCTCTTGATCAATTACGGGTCGATCTCGCTTCTGGGGAGCCTGGCATCGAACGCGGCGCGGGCAGAGGCCGACCCGGTGATCCGGGGGCACCGGACGCGGCGGATGCTGTTGGCGATCCAGCGGGGGTTCATCGCCTCGCTGCCTTGGTCGCCGCTGGCGTTTTCGCTGGCGATCACCACGGCGCTTATCCCCGGTGCGAGCTGGGCCGGGGCGGCGGTGCCGGGCGTGATATCGGCGGTGATCATCACGATGACCGGATGGGCGATGGATTCGATCTTCAAGCCACGGCTGGGCCGGCCGGCGCCGAAGCGGGAGGTGGAGGGGTCGTGGAGCCTGATGCTGCCGCTGGTGTTGCTGTTGTTCCTGCTGGCCGGGATGGTGTCGGGGGCGCATTTCCTGACCGGTATCCGGGTCGTGGGCGTGGTGATGGTGGTGGTGCCGGCGATCGCGGCGGTCTGGGCGGTGATCCAGCGGGTCGGGCTGGGCCGGGAGGGCAGCTTGCGCGGACGGGCGCGGGGGTATGTCACCGGAGAGTTGCCGGGCTACCGGGGCGAGATCGTGCTGCTGATGATGGCGGGTTATATCGGCACGGTGGGTGCGCCGGTGTTGCAGCCGTTGCTGATGTCGCTGGGGTTTTCACCGGAGGCCTTGCCGACTTGGGCGGTGCTGGTGATCCTTGTCTGGATCGTGCCGGTGCTGGGGCAGTTCGGGATGAACCCGATCCTGGCGGTGACGCTGATCTCGCCGCTGTTTCCCAGCCCCGAGGCGTTGGGCATTCCGCCGGCCGCGATGGTGGCGGCGATCACCGCGGGCTGGGCGATGAGCGGGGCGACCTCGCCCTTCACGGCGACGACGCTGCTGATCGGGTCGTTCGGCGGGGTCAGCGCAACCCATGTGGGGCTGCGCTGGAACGGGGTGTATTTCCTCGTCGCGACCTCGATCCTGACGGGGTGGGTGCTGTTGTTCGGGCTGGTACTGGGCTGAGGGGTCAGTCGGTGACCATCGCCCTGTCCATGATGGTTTTCGCCGTGGCCTGCGTGACGGGCCGGGCGAGGGTGCCGAAATGCGCGCCCCATGTGCCCGGCGTGCCGGGGGTGCGGGTGGTGAGGAAGGTATCCGCCACCTCCTGCGTGCTGGCGCGGAGAAGCTCGGCGCCCTGCAGGAGGCGGGCGACGGCCTCGGTCATGGGGCGGGCATAGAATTCGTCTTCCCGGGCCGCGTCGATGAGGCCGTCGGTGTGGCGGATCATGGCGTCGAAGCGGTCGTCGTCCCCCTTGAGCGGTGCCACCTCGTCATGCAGGGCGTCGATGGTGGCGGGGTCTTTCAGCATGGCACGGCGGACGTCCATGCACATCATGTTGGCGGTGCCTTCCCAGATCGAGTTGAGCGGCGCCTCGCGGTAGAGGCGGGCCATCGGGTTTTCCTCGATGAAGCCGTTGCCGCCGTGGCATTGCAGCGCCTCGTTGGCGATGGCGGGCACGCGGGAGCAGTTGAAGTACTTGGCCGCGGGCGTGGCGAGACGGGCGAGGAGGCGGTCATGCGCGTCCTCGGCCAGCCGGTCGGTGGCCTTGGCGACGCGGAGCGCCATCAGGGTGCAGGCCTCGGTCTCGACCGCCATGTCGGCCAGCACGCTGGTCATCATCGGGCGGTCGGCGATGGAGGTGCCGAAGGCGGTGCGGGTGGAGGTGTGGGTCATGGAGAGGGTGAGCATCTGGCGCATGAGCCCGGCGGAGCCTATGGCGAAGTCGAGCCGGGTGAGGTGGGAATGCGAGAGGATCTCGCGGATGCCCTTGCCCTCCTCGCCCACGCGGATGGCGAGGGTGCCGTTGTATTCCACCTCGGAGGAGGCGTTGGAGCGGTTGCCGGCCTTGTCCTTGAGCCGCTGGATGTTGAAGCGGTTGTAGCTTCCGTCGGGCAGGGTGCGGGGCAGGAAGAAGCAGGTCACGCCGCCATCGACCTTGGCGAGCGTGAAGAAGCCGTCGGATTGGGGGACGGAGCAGAACCATTTATGCCCGGTCAGTTCGTACCAGTGGGCGGGTTTGCCGTGGTAGTCCTCGGTATGGAGGAAGCGGGCCGTGGTCTGGGTTTCGCGCAGGTCGGAGCCGCCCTGTTTCTCGGTCATGCCGTAGCCGATGACGACGGAGGGTTTGTCGGCGACTTCGCGGCGGCTGAACTCGTACTCGGTGCCCTTGACCTTTTCGGCCCAGATGCCGAGGGCCGGTTCGGCTTCGAACCCGGCATAGGAGGCGTAGGCCATTCCGGTGGGGCAGCCGGTGCCCTGTTCGACCTGGTTCCAGACATAGGAGAGGACGGCGCGGGCGTAATGGCCGTTCTGCTGGTTGGTGCGCCAGGCGAGGTTGGGCACCTCGTGCTTCCACGCCAGCGACATGAGGTCGTGCCAGCTTTGGTGGAACTCGACCCAGTCGATGCGGTTGCCGAAGCGGTCATGGGTCTTCAGCTCGGGCGCATGGCGGTTGGCGAGGTGGGCCAGCTCCTGCACGTGTTCGTCGCCCGCCATGGCGCCGAGGGCGGCGCATTTGTCGGCGGCCCAGGGGGCTTCGCGGGCGATGGCCTCGCGCAGGACGGTGTCGCCGGTGAAGGCGTTGAACCCGGTGGCGGGGCGGGCCTGGTTGCGGACTTCGTGGGTGGTGAAGGTATCGGGCATGGGGGTCATTCCGCGGCTTCGGTGGTGGAGATTTTCTCGGGCGGCTGGCAGCCGGTGGCGCAGCAGCGGCCCGGCTGGCGGGAGACCTTGCGGCCTTCGGCCAGAACGCCGCGGTCCATCAGGTCGGAGACCAGCTCCTGCCGTTCGGCGACGGGGTAGTTGCGCCAGATCTCGCGCTTCATGGCTTCGGGCGAGCCGCCGCCGTGGAGGGAGATGACGGAGTACCAGTTGCCCTGGTTGGAGACGGTGAGGTCTTCGATCATGCGGGAGATTTCCATGCGGCGTTCCGCCGGGATGTCGGGGCGGCCGCCGAGGACGGCGGTGAGGTCGGCGCGGGTTTCGGGGTTGTGATCCTCGTCGGGGCCGGGGAGGGCGACGATCAGGCCGCCGGAGACGTAGTGGGCGACGCGGTGCATGTCGTAGATCTTGGTGGCGAGCAGCAGCTTGCCGATGTTGGAGAAGACGGCGTCTGGCATGACCGAGCCGGCCGGGTCGCTTTCGCAATAGACCGAGGCCGCGACGCCGCAGGCGTAGAAGCTTTCGGTGATGGTGATCAGGTCGACCATGGCATCGCGGATATGGGCGTGGCGGTCGACGTCGAGGCCGTTGGCGTCGACCATCATGGCGCCGGCGCCGATGAGCAGGTCGCCGAAGCCCGCGCGGGCGCCGATGCAGGAATGGCGGTGATGGGTGGCGTAGGAGGTGGTGAGGTAGCCGCCCTCGGTCGTCTCGCCGGCGAGGAAGACTCGGTCATGCGGCACGAAGACGTCGTCGAAGATCACCACGCCGGTGGACTGGCCGTAGCGGGCGGAGAATTTCGCCGCCGCTTCACCGGGGCGGCCTGCGGGTTTGGCGACGATGGTCACGCCCTCGGCATCGACGGGGACGGCGCAGCAGACGGCATAATCGGCGTCTTCCGCCGTATGGGTGCGGCAGGGCATGACGAGGAATTCGTGCATGTAGGGCGCGCCGGTGACGATGGCCTTTGTGCCGCGGATGACGATGCCGTCGGCGCGGCGTTCCTTGATGTGGACATAGACATCGGGGTTGGCTTGCTGGCCGGGACGCTTGGAGCGGTCGCCCTTGGCGTCGGTCATGGCGACGCCGAGGGTGAGGTCGCGGTCCTGCACGTCATGGAGGTATGCCATGAAGCGTTGCGCATAGTCGGTGCCGTGGGTGGCATCGGTGCGGTGGGTGGCCTGGTAGATGCCGTTCAGGGCGTCGTGGCTGAGGTAGCGCTGGGCGCAGCCGGAGACCTTGCAGACAAGGCGGACGGCTTCGAGCTTTTGCAGGAGGTCGTCGCTCGACTCGTTGATGTGGAGCATGCGGTTGACCGTCTTGCCGCTGGTCGACTGGGTGGCGGTGAGCAGGCGTTCGGACTCGGGCCGGTGGGCGAAATCGTAGGTGATGCCGACGCCGTTGATGCCGGGGGCGAGGCGGGGTTCGTCGGCGACGCTGTCGATGCGGTCGCCGTCGATGAAGACGCGTGGGGAATAGGCGCGAAGGGATTCGCGGTAGTCTTGCGCGGTCATCAGCATGAGGTGGTCCTCCCTTGGGTGCCGGGGCGTGAGAGCCTGGGTTGCGGTAAAAATTAAACACTGTTAGATTTTACGTCAAGTGTTCGAATTGGAGGCGCGTCTTGGACGATCGGAAGGCGGCACGGCAGAGACGGCTGGCGGAGAGCAAGCGGCAGCATATCCTGGATGCCGCGCGGGAGGCATTTGCCGAGGACGGGCTGGAGAAGGCGAGCCTGCGGGCGATCGCGACGAAGGCGGGGTATACGCCGGCGGCGCTGTATTTCCATTTCCCGTCGAAGGAGGCGATTTACGCGGAGTTGCTGCGGAGTTCATTGGCGTCGCTGGGGGAGAGCGTGGCGGCGGCGGTGACGGGGGCCGACACGGCAGAGGCGCGGTTTCGTGCGGCCGGGATGGCGTTCTTCGGGTATTACGCGGCGAACCCGAGCGAGCTGGACCTGGGGTTCTACCTGTTTCGCGGGGGCATGAAACCCGCCGGGCTCGACCGGGAGACCGACCGCGAGCTGAACGCGGCGCTGGAGGGGGCATTGCGGCCGCTGGCGGCGGCAGCGAGGGATATGGGCGCGGGGGAGGAGGCGGCGGGGCTGTCGATGGTGAATATCTTTGCCCATGCCACGGGCTTGTTGCTGTTGCTGCACACCGGGCGGATCCGGATGTTCGGCGCCTCGGCGGAGGCGCTGATGGCGCAGTATGTGGAGCAGCAGGTGGCGGAGTTGAGGGCGGGGTAGGGTTAGGGTCTTTACCGGGCCCACTACGGACATATCCATGAAGCGCCTGCGCGGAACAAAGGGCTTTAGCCCGCCGCGCATCTACGGGCCGTACCCACGGCACGGCGATTTTGCGGTCGGAGTGCCACGCTCTTGGGTAGTATGTGCTTGGCAGGGATAAAGTGGCAGCGACCATCGTTGGTTCGCCGTACCACGGCCCGTCGATGCGCGGCTCCTCAACGTCAGGGCGGGCCTCAGCCCGCCTTCGCACTGCCGATCTGCCAGTCCGTGCCCGGCACGGCGGCGAGGAGGCTGCGGGTGTAGTCCTTCTGCGGGCGCAGGAAGACGTCGGCGACCGGGCCGATCTCGACCAGCTGGCCCTTCTGCATCACCGCCACCCGGTCGCAGAGCTGGGCCGCAACGCGCATGTCGTGGGTGATGAACATGAGCGACAGGTGCAGGCGGGTCTGCAGGTCGCGGAGGAGTTCGAGCACCTGCGCCTGGATGGAGACGTCGAGGGCGGAAACCGCCTCGTCGGCGATGATCAGGTCGGGATCCATCGCCAAAGCGCGGGCGATGCCGATGCGCTGGCGCTGACCGCCGGAAAACTCGTGCGGGTAGCGGTCGGCGGCGCCGGCGTCGAGCTCGACGATCTCCAACAGCTCGCGGGCGCGGGCGTGGGCCCTTTCCTTTGCCACGCCCTGCACGATGGGCCCTTCCGAAAGCGCGTGCAGGATTTTCTTGCGCGGGTTGAGCGAGGCGTAGGGATCCTGGAAGATCATCTGCACGCGGCGGCGGGCCGAGCGGAGTTCCTCGGTCGTGAGCGAATTCATGTCCTTACCGTCGAGGATGATCTCGCCGCTGTCGGCCTCGACCAGCCGGACGATGGCGCGGCCGACGGTGGATTTGCCGGAGCCGGATTCGCCGACGATGCCCAGAACCTCGCCCTTGGCGATGGTGAAGGAGATGTCGTCGATCGCCGTGACGCTGCGCTTGGGTTTGAAGAGGCCGCCGGAGGTGACGAAGGTCTTGCGGAGGTTGCGGACCTCGAGCACCGGTTGCTCGGTGATGGGCGTGGGTTCGGGGACGTGGTCGGAGGGGATCGCCTCGAGCAGGGCCTTCGTGTAGGGGTGCTGCGGGTTTTCGAGCACCTCTTGCGCGGGCCCCTGTTCGACGATCCCGCCGTAGCGCATGACGATCACGCGGTCGGCGATTTCCGCGACGACGCCGAAATCGTGGGTGATGAACATCACCGCCATGCCGTGTTTCGACTGGATCGACTTGATGAGGTCGAGGATCTGGGCCTGCGTGGTGACGTCGAGCGCGGTCGTGGGCTCGTCGGCGATGAGGATCGCGGGGTCGAGGGCGAGGGCCATGGCGATCATGGCGCGCTGGCGCTGGCCGCCGGACAGCTGGAAGGGATAGGCGCGGATGATCTTCTCGGGGTCGGGGAGGCCGACCTCTCGGATCAGGGCCAGCGCCTTTTGGCGGCGTTCGGAGGTGGTGTGGAGGTTGTGGGCCTCGAACACCTCGGCGATCTGGTCGCCGATGCGCATGAGCGGGTTGAGGGCCGTCATCGGCTCCTGGAAGATCATGCCGATGCGGGCGCCGCGCAGCTTGCGGCGTTCGTTGTCGGGCAGGGCGAGCAGGTCGCGCCCTTCGAACTCGGCGGAGCCCTGGGCGACCTCGACCTGGTCGGGCAGGAGGCCCATGAGCGCGTTGGCGGTCATCGACTTGCCCGAGCCGGATTCGCCCACGACGCAGAGGATCTCGCCGGAGTTCAGGTCGAAATCGATGTTCTGGACGGCGAAGTCGCGGTCGGCGCCCCGGGGGAGCGAGATCGCAAGGTCGCGGATGGCGAGAACGGGCGTGGTCATGATCAGCGCCCCTTCCGTGCCAGCCGGGGGTTCAGGGCATCGTTGAGCCCCTCGCCGATGAGGTTGAGCGACAACACCGTCAGGAGGATGGCGACGCCGGGGATGAAGCTGAGCCACCATGCCGTGCGGATCACGGTGCGGGCGGCGCCGATCATGTAGCCCCAGCTCATGATGTTGGGGTCGCCGAGGCCGAGGAAGGAGAGCGAGCTTTCCAGCAGGATCGCGGTGGCGACCATCAGCGAGGCCATGACGATGATCGGCGACATGGCGTTGGGAAGGACGTGGCCGAAGAGGATGCGGATGTTCGACAGGCCTGCCAGACGCGCGGCATCGACGAATTCGCGTTTTCGCAAGGAGAGCACCTCGGCCCGGACGAGGCGGGCGACGGGGGGCCAGCTGACGATGGCGATGGCGAGCGTGATGGTGGGGAGCGTCGGCTCCATGATCGCGACGAGGACGATGGCGAGCGCGAAGTTGGGGATGGTTTGGAAGAACTCGGTAAAGCGCATGGCGCCGTCATCGACGATTCCGCCGTAGAAGCCGGCGAAGGCGCCGAGCGGCACGCCGATCAGCAGGGCCACGAGGGTCGAGACCAGCCCGACGATGAGCGAGACGCGGGCGCCGTGGACGAGCCCGGCGGCCACGTCGCGGCCCAGAGTATCGGTGCCCAGCGGGAAGCCATCGGTGGAAAAGGGCGGCAGGAAGGGGCGCTGGACCATCTTCCACGGGCTGTCGGGGTAGATCAGCGGGGCGAAGATCGCGAGCAGGATCACGATGGTCAGGATGACCATCCCGAAGAGCGCGCCGCGGTTGCGGGAGAAGCGTTTGAGGAAGTCGATCATGGCTGGCTCCTCATATCCGCGGGTCGATCAGCCGATAGACGATATCGGTGATGATGTTGAAGGCGATGACCATGGCCGCCGAGACGAGGAAGACGCCAAGGAGGGTGTTGTAATCGCGGGCGGTGAGGCTTTCGAACATCAGCCGGCCGATGCCGGGCCAGGCGAAGACCGTCTCGGTCAGGACCGCGCCGCCGACGAGCTGGCCGGCCTGAAGGCCCGCGAGCGTGACGACGGGCAGTAACGCGTTGCGCAGGATGTGGCGGCGGCGGATCGTGCCTTCGCCGAGGCCCTTGGCGCGGGCGGTCTTGACGAAATCCATCTGGCTGACCTCCAGCACGGAGGACCGGGTCATGCGCAGGTAGACGGCCATGAAGAAGAGGCCGAGCGTGAGGGCGGGCAGAAAGAGGTGCTTGAGCCGGTCGAGGACCATGTCGAGCCCGGTATAGCCGGCGCCGACGGTCTCGTAGCCGAAGGCGGGGAACCAGCCGAGTTTCACCGAGAAGAGCACCACTGCCATCAGCGCCACCCAGAAGAGCGGCGTGGCGTAGAACAAGAGCGCCATCGAGGTAATCGCGGTGTCGCCCATGCGGCCCTGGCGCGCGGCGGCGGCGAGGCCAAAGGCGATGCCCAGCAGGAGCGACATGAAGAAGGCGGTGAGGGTGAGAAGCAGGGTCGCGGGCAGGCGGTCGAGGATCAGGTCGAGGACCGGCATCTGCTGGCGGTAGGAATAGCCGAGGTCGAGCTGGAGAACGCCCGAGACGTAGTTCCAGAACTGCACGTAGAGGGGCTGATCGAGGCCGAACTGTTCGCGAAGTTGCTGGATGAACTGTTCGTCGGCGGCGCCCGCCTCGCCCGCCATGACCATGGCCGGGTCGCCGGGGGCGGCGTGGATCAGGAAGAAGTTGAGGATGACGATCAGCAGGAGCGTGATCGCCGCCTTGGCGGCACGCCCGAGGATGGCGGCGGCGAGTGTCATGAGATCAGGCTACCCGGTTTGTTGAAGACGTCGGTCGCCGGAAGCGGCCGGCCCGCGCGTGTCGGGGCCGGCCGCGATCCTGTCGGAGTTATTGCTCGATCCACGCGTCGCGCAGGCCGTCATTGACGCCGATCGCGGTGGTCACGAGGTCCTTGACGTTGCAGCGGTAGATCGTCGGGAACTCGATCTCGAGGAGCCATGCCACGGGCACGTCGTCGACGAGCTGTTTCTGGATCTCGGTGTAGATCTCCTGACGCTCTTCGGCGCTGGCGGCGACGGCGGCTTCTTCGAACATCGCGTCGACTTCGGCGTTCTCGTAGCCGGCCACGTTGTTCCACGGGCTGCCCTTGGCGATGTTCGAGGTCAGGTAGCTGCGGGCCACGCCGAGCGCCGGGTCACCGTACTGGTAGAGGTAGGTGAAGGCGATGTCGAAGTCCCACTCGGCCTGTTTCTGGTTCCAGCCGGCCACGTCGGTGGCGACCATCTCGACGTTGATGCCCACCTCTTCGAGGTTCTGCTTCATCGCCTCGGCCCAGCGCTGCCAGGTTTCGCCGTAGGGCAGGGGCAGGATGCGGACGGTTTCGCCGTCATAGCCCATTTCCTCGAGCAGTTCCTTGGCCTTGTCAGGGTTGTGGTCGTACATGATCGTGTCGTCGGTGTAGAAGTTGGTCTTGGACGACACGGGGCTGGTGGCGACGGTGCCGAAGCCGTTCCAGATCACGTCTTTCACGAATTCGCGGTCCATCGCGTACATGACGGCCTTGCGGAAGAGCTTGTCGGAGGTCGGGCCCTCGCGGTTGTTCATCCAGGCCATGGCGTGGGGGGCGAAGTATTCCCAGCCGTTGCCGGTGGAGCAGACGCCTTCCATCTCGGTCAGGCGCTTGACGTCCCAGTTCTCGATCGAGCCGCCGGGAAGCACGTCGACTTCGCCGTTTTCAAAGGCGACGGCGCGCGAGGCGGCGTCGGGGATGACGCGGTAGTAGACCTCATCGAGGTAGGGCTGGCCGTCGAGGTAGTAATCCTCGTTCTTCACCAGGTGGATGTAGCTGCCCTTTTCCCATTCCTCGAACTTGAAGGGGCCGGTGCCGATGGGCGTGTTGTTCGCCGGGTTGTTGGCGAAATCGGTGCCTTCGTAGATGTGCTTGGGCACGATCGGCATGGTGCCGACCTCGAAGACGCCCATGAAGGGCCCGAAGGGGTTCTTCAGCTTGAAGACGACGGTGGTGTCGTCGGGCGCCGTGACCGACTCCACATGTTCGAGGCTCACCCGCAGGCGGGCATGGGTTTCACGCAGGAAGGTGTCGACGGAAAAGACCACGTCTTCGGCGGTGAAGGGCTCGCCATCGTGCCATGTCACGCCGTCATGCAGGGTGAAAGTGTAGGTCAGGCCGTCATCCGAGGCTTCCCACGACTTGGCCAGCGAGGGCATCGGGTTGAGGTCGGTGTCGTAGCGCAGAAGGCTTTCGTAGATGTCGCCCGCGACCAGCTGGGTGGGGCCGTTCTGCACGAGGCCCAGCATCAGGCTGGGCGGCTCGGGTTGTACGACGATGTCGAGGCGTCCGCCCGAATCCTGCGCGGCGGCCGGCATGGCCAGCCCGAGGCTCAGGATCGACGCTGTGAATAGGTTCTTCATCTGTGGCTCCCTGATTTTGGTTTCGCGGGCGCCGGTTCGTCCGGCCAGAGCCATGCGCCGATGATGCGCGCCGGCCCCCGCTTCGTTCGTGCTTGCGCGCCTTGCCGGTTGGCCCGGTCTGCGGCGCAGGCTGTCACGTGGCGCGGCAGCGTTTCGCCGCCGGCCACCATGGGGCAACTTCATCGGCTGGCCCGCGCCGAGTCAAGCGAAATTGTCGACAAACGACAATCGGGTGGCTAATTTGGGGTCATGTCATCGAAGCCCGAACCCCTGTTCCAGCCCCTTGCGCGCGATGCGCTGTCGCAGCAGATCGCGAGAATGCTGACAGACGCGATCGTGTCGGGAAAGCTCAAGCCCGGCGACAGGGTGGCGGAATCGGTGATTGCAAGGGAGTTC
This sequence comes from Roseovarius sp., assembly GCF_030373445.1. Classification (GTDB taxonomy): domain Bacteria; phylum Pseudomonadota; class Alphaproteobacteria; order Rhodobacterales; family Rhodobacteraceae; genus Roseovarius. The sequence goes on along the minus strand of NZ_JAUCYU010000003.1, from coordinate 407,577 downwards.
GGGGTCAGCCGGGCGCCGGTGCGCGAGGCGGCGCGGCTGCTGGAAAGCACGGGCCTTTTGGTGTCGCACGCGAATCGGGGCTTCTTTGTCCGGACGATCGATGCCGAGGACCTCGATTCGCTTTACGAGTTGCGGTTGTGCATTGAGCGGGAGGCCGCCGCGCGCGTGGTGCGCGAGGGGAAGGTGGCGGGCATCATCGACCGGCTGCGGGCGCAGATCGAGGACATGGTGGGCATGTCGGAGGAGAACCAGCTTATCCTGCAGATCGGGGTGGACCTTCAGTTTCATCGGCTGATCGTGGAGAGCAGCGGCAACAAGCGCTTCGTTGCGGCGTTCGACAAGCTGGCCTCGGAAATCCAGGCCTGTACGGCGATGATCGAGACGGTGTTCGACGAGCCGGGGCTGGTGGCAAGGAACCATTACCTGATCATCGACGCGCTTCTGTCGGGGGACCAGGACGAGGCGCGGGCGGCGCTGGATTATCATATCGGCGTGGCGCGGGAGACCGTGGTCGGCCGCTTCCGCAAGCTGGAGGCGGAAGAAGCCGCGAAACGGTGAACGGGGCCTGCCCGGTCTTGGCCGGGTGTCGCAAGGTCAGCAGAAACGAAATGCTTAGCTTGATGATTTGCTGCTTTTACGCGAATGAACTGCTAAAAAATTCATCTTTAGGTTGTACTTTGCGCGCTCTGCCGAATGTTTGCGCAGATGGATTTTCGGGCAAGACTAATGGTTTGTGCGGCAAAGTACCAAACTTCATGAAAAAGTCGCATACAAACCTTGAATAGTCGTACCTTGCCAGTGATAACTCTAGGCACATCGAGTCGGGAATAGAAATGCTTCGACAAGGAAAGCATCCCGACCCTCGGCGGTGAGGCGGATCACGCCGGCCGCGCGGGCTGACAGGCCTTGCATCCGACCAGAGGTGCGGGGCGAAAACAACGACACCGATGGCGATGCTTCCGTTTTCCACGAGGTGGATTGCGGGAGGCTGACGAGCGCCCGCCTCGGGGCTCGTGCCATCCAGATAGCGGAGAGATTCACATGACCAGCGACGTTGCCGGCAATGCCGAACTGACCATGACCCAGCAGGCCTATAGCAAGGACCCGCTGGAGGATCGTGAGACGGGGCACTACCGGAAGGAATACGTCACCCCGTTCGTCGACAAGTGGGACGAGCTGATCGACTGGGACGGCCGGGCGCAGAGCGAGGGCCAGTTCTTCATCGATATCCTCAAGGCCCGCGGCAAGGAGCGGGTGCTGGACGTGGCCTGCGGGACCGGGTTCCACTCGGTCCGGCTGACCGAGGCGGGGTTCGACGTGACCGCGTCGGATGGCAATGCCGCGATGGTCGCCAAGGCGTTCGAGAACGGCCAGGCGCGGGGCCTGATCCTGAAGACCTCGCAGGCGGACTGGCGCTGGCTCAACCGCGACATCCACGGCAAGTATGACGCGATCATCTGTCTCGGCAATTCCTTTACCCACCTGCACGAGGAACAGGACCGTCGCCGCGCGCTGGCCGAGTTCTATGCCGCGCTGAAGCATGACGGCGTGCTGATCCTCGACCAGCGGAACTATGACGAGATGCTGGACCACGGGTTTTCGAGCAAGCACAAGTATTACTACTGTGGCGACGACGTGAGCGCCGAGCCCGAGCATATCGACGAGGGCCTGTGCCGGATGCGCTATGACTTCCCGGACGGGGCGTCCTACACGCTGAACCTGTGCCCGATCCGCAAGGACTACATGCGCCGCCTGTTCCGCGAGGCCGGGTTCGAGCGGGTGCGCACCTATGGCGATTTCCAGGAGACCTATGCCGAGGACGAGCCCGACTTCTTCATCCACGTCGCGGAGAAATCCGCCGAGCACGTGGCGCGCTGGGGTGGTAACGGCGCCGATGGGCAGGCCGATATCCGCGATATCACCGAGACCTATTACGACAGCGACGATGCCGACACGTTCTATTCCACCATCTGGGGTGGCGAGGACCTGCATATCGGGCGGTACGAGACCACCAAGAACATCCGCGAGGCGAGCGACCTGTCGATCGACGCGATGATCGAGGCGCTGCCGGAGCTGAAATCGGGATCGCGTGTCCTGGACCTCGGGGCCGGCTATGGCGGGGCCATGCGGCAACTGGTGAAGAAGACCGGGTGCGAGGCCGTCTGCCTGAACATTTCCGAGACGCAGAACGAGTACAATCTCGGCAAGGTGCGGGCCGCGCGGCTGGCCGGCAAGATCGGCATCCGCCACGGCGTGTTCGAGGATGTGCCCGAAGCCGACGACAGTGTCGACGTGGTCTGGAGCCAGGATGCGTTCCTGCATTCCGACCAGCGCGACCAGGTCCTGGCGGAGGCGTTCCGCGTGCTGAAGCCCGGCGGGCACCTCATCTTTACCGACCCGATGCAGGCCGACGACGTGCCCGAGGGCGTGTTACAGCCCGTCTATGACCGGCTGCAGCTCAACAGCCTGGGCTCGCCCGCCTTCTATCGCGAGACGGCCGAGAAGCTGGGCTTCGAGACGGTCAAGCAGGAAGAGGCGGTCGCCGACCTGCGGACGCATTACGACCGGGTCCGCGAGGAGCTTCTGGCCCATTACGACCAGCTTCGCGAGAAAGGCTGTTCGGCCGAGTATCTCGACAAGATGGCGACGGGACTGCAGAACTGGGTCAAGGCCGCGGATGACGGGCATCTCGCCTGGGGCATCCAGCAATTCCGCAAACCCGTGCGGCACTGACCCGACGGGGCGGGGGTGTTCCGGCACCCCCGCCGCCGCCCGATTTCTTCCTTCCCGATCACCGAGATGGAGACCCCGCACATGACAGGCATGTCCGACGATCTGTCGATATCCTTCGAGCTTTTCCCCCCCAAGACCGAGGCCGGCGTGACCCGGCTTCAGGACACCGTCAGGCAGTTGAGCGCGGCCGAGCCGAAATACTTCTCGGTCACCTACGGCGCCGGCGGCACGACCCGTGACCGGACCGCGCGCATGGTCGAGATGGTGGCCAACCGCACCGGCCTTCCGGTGGCGCATCACTTCACCTGTGTCGGTGCCAGCCGGGCCGAGATCGACCGGCAGGCCGAGGGGTTCTGGGAGAGCGGTATCCGCAAGATCGTCGCCCTGCGCGGGGACCTGCCCGATGGCGAGACGGTGCCCGAGGACGGCTATCGCGATGCCGCCGAGCTGGTCGGTGCGCTGCGCCGGGTGGGGGATTTCGACATTTCCGTCGCGGCCTACCCGGAGGTGCATCCGGAAGCCAGTGATGCGAAGGGAGACCTTGACCATCTCAAGCGCAAGATCGACAACGGTGCGGCACGGGCGATCACGCAATATGCCTTCGACACCGATACGGTGCTGCGGTTCATCGACCGGGCCCGGGCGGCCGGTATCGAGGCACCGATCGTGCCGGGGATCATGCCGGTGTCGAACTTCGCCGGGCTTAAGCGGTTCTCGGAGAGGTGCGGCGCGTCGATCCCCGACTGGCTGGGCCAGATGTTCGACGGGCTTGACGATGCGCCCGAGACCCGCGCCATGGTGGCCACCGGCGTGGCCGCCGAGCAGTGCCGCCGCCTGATCGACGAGGGTGTGAGGGAGTTCCACTTCTACACGCTCAACCAGCCCAAGGTGACCCTGGCCGTGTGCAGGACATTGGGGCTGACACCAGATATACCTGCGGAAGACGCCGCTTGAAGGATTGAAGGACGCATGACCAAGACCAACGACATAAGAGCCGCGATCGAGGACCGTATCCTTGTGCTGGACGGGGCCATGGGCACGATGATCCAGCAGGGAAAGCCGGACGAGGCGACCTATCGAGGGGAAAGGTTCAAGGACCATCCCAGCGACGTGGGCGGCAACAACGAGCTGCTGTCGCTGACGCAGCCGGACATGATCCGGAAGATCCACGATGACTTCCTGGCGGCGGGCGCCGATATCCTTGGCACCAACACCTTCGGGGCCAACGCGATCAGCCAGGCCGATTACGACATGACCGACCTGGTGGTCGAGATGAATGTCGAGTCGGTGAAGCTGGCGCGCGAGGCGGCGGACGCGGTGGCGACGCCCGAGAAACCCCGCTGGGTGGCGGGCGCCATCGGGCCGACGAACCAGACCGCCAGCATTTCGCCGGACGTGAACGACCCGGGCTTCCGCGGGGTGACGTTCGACGACCTGGCAAAGGCTTATGGCGAGGCGGCGAGGGCGCTGATCGAGGCGGGCGCGGATGTGCTGCTGATCGAGACGATCTTCGACACGCTCAACGCCAAGGCGGCGCTTTTCGCCATCGACAGCCTGTCGGACGAGGGGCTCACCATTCCGCCGCTGATGATTTCCGGCACGATCACCGACCGCTCGGGCCGCACGCTGACCGGGCAGACGCCCGAGGCGTTCTGGGTCTCGATGAGCCATGCGCGGCCGTTTTCCATCGGGCTGAACTGTGCGCTGGGCGCGGGCGAGATGCGCCAGCACGTGCGCACGCTGTCCGAGGTCGCCGACACGCGCATCAGCGCCTATCCGAACGCGGGCCTGCCCAACGAGATGGGCGGCTATGACGAGACGCCGGAGGAGACCGCCGAGCACCTGGAAGAGTGGGCCAGTTCCGGTCTTGTGAACATTGTCGGCGGCTGCTGTGGCACGACGCCCGATCATATCCGCGCCATCGCGCAGGCGGTCGAGGGCAAGAGCCCGCGCAAGATACCGCAGAAGGTGCGCCGGATGCGCCTGAGCGGGCTGGAGATGTTCGAAGCGCAGGGCGCGGCCACCAAGGAGGGCGCGGCATGAACACAGGTGTTTCCAGCTTCATCAATATCGGCGAGCGGACCAATGTGACGGGCTCGGCCAAGTTCAAGAACCTGATCATGGACGGGGATTATGCCACCGCGCTCGACGTGGCGCGCCAGCAGGTCGAGAACGGCGCCCAGATCATCGACGTGAACATGGACGAGGGGCTGCTCGACTCGGAAGAGGCGATGAAGACCTTCCTGAACCTGATCGCGTCGGAGCCCGATATCAGCCGCGTGCCGGTGATGATCGACAGCTCGAAGTTCGAGGTGATCGAGGCCGGGCTGAAATGCGTGCAGGGGCGGGCCGTGGTCAACTCCATCTCGCTGAAGGAGGGCGAGGAGGCGTTTCTCGAACAGGCCCGCACCGTGCGCCGCTATGGCGCCGCCGTGGTGGTGATGGCCTTCGACGAGAACGGGCAGGCTGAGACCGCGCAGCACAAGTTCGAGATCTGCAAGCGGTCGCATGACCTGCTGGTCGAGAAGGCGGGGTTCGAGCCGTGGGATATCATCTTCGATCCCAACATCTTTGCCGTGGCGACGGGGATCGAGGAGCACAACGATTACGCCAACGCCTTTTTCGAGGCGACCCGGATGATCAAGGAGGCGATGCCGCATTGCCATGTCTCGGGCGGCCTGTCGAACGTGTCGTTCAGCTTCCGCGGCAACAATGCCGTGCGCGAGGCGATGCATTCGGCGTTCCTGTACCACGCGATCCCGCTGGGCATGAACATGGGGATCGTCAATGCCGGGCAGATCACCGTCTATGACGACATTCCCGAGGAGCTGCGCGAGCGGGTCGAGGACGTGCTGCTGAACCGGCGCGACGACGCGACCGAGCGGCTGCTGGACATCGCCGACAAGTACAAGGGCTCGGGCGAGGCGTCGAAGAAGGAAGACCCGAAATGGCGCGAGCAGGAGGTCGAGAAGCGGCTCGAGCACGCGCTGGTGCATGGCATCACCGATTACGTGGTGGATGACACCGAGGAGTGCCGCCAGCGGGCCGAGAAGCCGCTCGACGTGATCGAGGGGCCGCTGATGGACGGGATGAACGTGGTCGGCGACCTGTTCGGCGACGGCAAGATGTTCCTGCCGCAGGTGGTGAAATCGGCCCGGGTGATGAAAGCCGCCGTGGCGCATCTTCTGCCCTTCATGGAAGAGGAAAAGCGCCAGTCGGGCGATACCTCGGCCAAGGGCAAGGTGGTGATGGCGACCGTGAAGGGCGACGTGCACGATATCGGCAAGAACATCGTGGGCGTCGTGTTGCAGTGCAACAATTACGACGTGGTCGACCTTGGCGTGATGGTGCCGACCGAGGATATCCTGGCCGCCGCGAAGAAGGAGAAGGCGGATATCATCGGGCTTTCCGGGCTGATCACGCCGTCGCTTGACCGGATGGTCGACGTGGCCGCCGAGATGAAGCGGCAGGGGATGGACTTGCCGCTGCTCATTGGCGGGGCGACCACCTCGAAGAAGCACACCGCGCTGAAGATCGCGCCGGAATATGAGCACGGGGTGATCCATGTGGATGACGCCTCGAAGGCGGTGGGCGTGGTGTCGCGGCTGCTGTCCAAGACGGCGCGGCCGGAGTACCTGGCCGGGATTTCGCAGGAACAGGAGAAGCTGCGCGACGGCATGAGCGGGCAGGGCGACCGGCCCACGGCCCCGCTGGCCGAGGCGCGGAAGGACAAGTTCGACGGCGGATGGGAGGATTACACCCCGCCCGCGCCGCAGACGCCGGGCCTGACGGTGATCGACGACATGGGCATCGCCAAGCTGCGGGAGTTCATCGACTGGACGCCGTTCTTCAATACGTGGGAGATGAAGGGCAAGTTCCCGAAGATCTTCGAGGATCCCGACAAGGGGCCCGCCGCGCGCGAGCTGTATGACAACGCGCAGAAGATGCTGGACCGGATCGAGAAAGAGGATTGGTTCAGCCCGCGGGGTGTTGTCGGGCTCTGGCCCGCTAATGCGCAGGGCGACGACATCGTGGTCTGGGCGGATGAAAGCCGCAAGACGGTGAGCGCCCGGATGCCGCAGCTGCGCCAGCAGCGCAGCAAGTCGAACGGCAAGCCGCAGATGTGCCTGGCCGATTTCGTGGCGCCCGCGGGCACCGACGACTGGGTCGGCGGGTTCACCGTCACCGCCGGGCCGGAGGTGCACGAGATCTCCGACCGGATGAAGGCAGAGGGCAACGATTACGACTCGATCATGGTGCAGGCGCTGGGCGACCGGATTGCCGAGGCCTTTGCCGAGGCGCTGCATGCCCGCGTGCGGCGCAGCCTGTGGGGCTATGCCTCGGACGAGGCGCTGGATAACGAGGCGCTTATCCGCGAGCAGTATCGCGGCATCCGCCCCGCGCCCGGCTATCCGGCCAACCCTGACCACACGGAGAAGCGCACGCTGTTCGACCTGCTGAACGCGCCCGAGCATACCGGCGTGACGCTGACCGAAAGCTGCGCGATGTGGCCGGCCTCGGCGGTGTCGGGGCTGTACTTCGCCCACCCGGACTCGGCCTATTTCGGGATCGGTCGGATTGGTCCCGACCAGGTGGCCGATTACGCCGAGCGCAAGGGCATGGAGATTGCCGAGGTGGAGGCGTGGCTGCAACCCAGCCTGTCCTACACGCCCGACAAGTCATCGGCCGATCGCAAGATCGCCTGACCCCAGCAAAAACTCGGTTTTTTGCCAAAAGCGACCCAACCCCACGACAGTGGAGAAAGGACTATTATGAGCGACAAGTCATGGCTTTTTACCAGCGAGTCGGTGTCCGAAGGGCACCCCGACAAGGTCTGTGACCGGATCTCGGACGCGGTGCTGGATGCCTACCTCGCCGCTGATCCGCAATCGCGCGTGGCCTGCGAGACGCTGGCCACCACGGACCACGTGACCATCGCCGGCGAGGTGCGCGGCCCGGAAAGCGTGCTGAAGGATGTCGAGCAGATCGCGCGGGATGCGATCAAGGACATCGGTTATGACCAGCACGGGTTCTCGTGGAAGGATGCCGAGATCGTCTGCCGCCTGCACGCGCAATCGGCCGATATCGCCATGGGCGTCGACGAGGGCGACAAGGGCGAGGAAGGTGCCGGCGACCAGGGCATCATGTTCGGTTACGCCTGCAACGAAACCGAGGAGCTGATGCCGGCGCCGATCCAGTTCGCGCACAAGATCCTGCGCACGATGGCCGAGGACCGGAAATCCGGCAAGCAGCCGAATTTCGGGCCGGATGCCAAGAGCCAGGTGACGCTCAAGTACCAGAACGGCAAGCCGGTGGGGATCGACACGGTCGTCGTGTCCACGCAGCATGCCGAGGGGCTGAGCCAGGACGACGTGCGCAAGCTGGTCGAGCCCTACATCACCGATTGCTTCAAGGCGGAGGGCTGGAGCCTGCCGTCGCAGGACAAGATCATCGTCAACCCGACGGGCAATTTCGTGATCGGCGGGCCGGATGGCGACGCGGGCCTGACAGGCCGCAAGATCATCGTCGACACCTATGGCGGCGCCGCACCGCATGGCGGCGGGGCGTTCTCGGGCAAGGACCCCACGAAAGTCGACCGCTCGGCGGCCTATATCTCGCGCTACATGGCCAAGAACGTCGTGGCCGCGGGGCTGGCTGACAAGTGCCAGATCCAGCTCGCCTATGCGATCGGCGTGCCGGAGCCCGTGGCGCTTTACGTCGACACGCTGGGCACCGGCCGGGTGGACGAGACGAAGCTGGCCGCGATGCTGCGCGAGATGGTGCGCCTGACGCCGCGTGGCATCCGCGATCACCTCGACCTGCTGAAGCCGATCTATGCCCGCACCGCGGCCTATGGCCATTTCGGGCGGGTGCCGGCCGATGACGGCGGGTTCAGCTGGGAACGCACCGACCTCGCCGACGAGCTGGCGCGCACGTTTGGCGCCTCTGCCGCGGCCGAGTGAGACGGAACACGGACTGAATAGAAAGGACACGGGACATGAACAAGCCGGAAAGCTTTGCACCCGAAGACAGCGCGATCCGCGACATCAACCTCGCCGGCTTTGGCCGGCGGGAGCTGGACATCGCCGAGACGGAGATGCCGGGGCTGATGGCCCTGCGGGAGGAGTATGGCGAGGCGAAGCCGCTTAAAGGCGCGCGGATCGCCGGGTCGCTGCACATGACGATCCAGACGGCCTGCCTGATCGAGACGCTGGTTGCGCTGGGCGCCGACGTGCGCTGGGCGAGCTGCAATATCTTCTCGACGCAGGACCACGCGGCCGCCGTCATCGCGGAAGGCGGCACGCCCGTTTTCGCCGTGAAGGGCGAGACGCTCGAGGAATACTGGGAATATTGCGACCAGATCTTCCAGTTCGAAGAGGGTGGCGCGAACATGATCCTCGATGATGGCGGTGATGCGACGCTGTACGTTCTCATCGGCGCCCGCGTCGAAGAGGGCGAGACCGACCTGATCGAGTCTCCCGAGAGCGAGGAGGAGCAATACCTCTTCGCGCAGATCAAGAAGCGGATGAAGGAAAGCCCGGGCTGGTTCGTCAAGCAGCGGCACATGATCAAGGGGGTTTCCGAGGAAACCACGACCGGCGTGCATCGCCTCTACAAGATGATGGAGAAGGGCCACCTGCCGTTCCCGGCGATCAACGTGAATGACAGCGTGACCAAGTCGAAGTTCGACAACAAGTATGGCTGTAAAGAGAGCCTCGTCGACGGTATTCGCCGCGCGACCGACACGATGATGGCCGGCAAGGTGGCCGTGGTCTGTGGCTATGGTGACGTGGGCAAGGGCTCGGCCGCCTCGCTGTCGGGTGCGGGCGCCCGCGTGAAGGTGACGGAGGTCGACCCGATCTGCGCGCTTCAGGCGGCGATGGATGGCTACGAGGTTGTCACGCTGGAAGACGTGGTCACATCGGCCGATATCTTCATCACCACGACCGGCAACAAGGACGTCATCCGCATCGAGCACATGCGCGACATGAAGGACATGGCGATCGTCGGCAACATCGGCCACTTCGACAACGAGATCCAGGTGGCGAACCTGAAGAACCACAAGTGGACCAACATCAAGGACCAGGTGGACATGATCGAGATGCCGAGCGGGGCGCGGATCATCCTTCTGTCGGAAGGTCGCCTGCTGAACCTCGGCAATGCGACGGGCCACCCGTCCTTCGTGATGTCGGCCAGCTTCACCAACCAGGTTCTGGCGCAGATCGAGCTTTGGACCAAGGGCGAGCAGTACGACAACAACGTCTACATCCTGCCCAAGCACCTGGATGAAAAGGTCGCCCGGCTGCACCTCGAGCGGATCGGGGTCAAGTTGAGCGAACTTCGGGAAGACCAGGCCGACTATATCGGCGTGCCGAAGGACGGCCCCTACAAGCCGGAACATTACAGGTATTGAGGGATGGCTGACATGAGCAAGGAGACGCCCCATATCGTGGGGCTCGGCAACGCGATTGTCGACGTGGTCGCGGCGGTGGACACCGCCGTGATCGACCGCCACGGCCTGACCCCCGGCGGCATGCACCTTGTCGATGCCGGTGCCGCGCAGGCGCTGTTCGACGAGGTCGGCCCCGGCGTGCGGCAATCGGGCGGGTCGGTGGCCAATTCCATCGCCCACCTGTCGGAAACCGGGGTGCAGGGCACCTACCTGGGCAAGGTCGCGGATGACGACCTTGGCCAGACCTTCCGCGAGGAGATGTCAGGGTTGAGCATCGCCGCCCCGGTGGCACCGTCGCCGGATGCCAGCACCGGCACCGGCCGCTGCGTCGTGCTGGTGACGCCGGATGGCGAGCGGACGATGAGCACCTACCTTGGCGCTGCCGTGACAATGGCGCCCTCGGACCTGGCGCAGGCGATGCCCGAGGGGCTCGATATCCTGTTCATCGAGGGCTACCTGTGGGACGCTCCGCAGGGCGCCGCGGTGATCGAGGATGCGGCGCAGAAGGCCAAGGCGGCGGGCGCGCGGATCGCGCTGACCCCGTCGGATGCCGGCTGTGTCGAGCGCAACCGGGACGTGATGTGGAACTTCATCACCCGGCACGTGGATATACTTGTCGGCAACCTGGCCGAGGTCGGGCAGTTGGCCGGGACGGAAGACCCGGAGAATGCCATGGGCTGGGCCATCGGCAACGTGCCGGTGGCGGCGGTGACGCTGCATGACGAGGGCTCGATGGTGGCGGACGCCACTGGCGTCTACCGCATTGCCGCCGCGCCCGTGACCAAGGTCGTGGACACGACCGGCGCGGGCGATGCCTATGCCAGCGGGTTCCTCGGCGCGCTGGCGCGGGGCGGGACGGTCGAAGAGGCCGGTAAGCGGGGCGCCGAGATGGCCGCGCGCGTGCTGACCCATTACGGCGCCCGCAACGGCGCGGCGGCGCAGGCGATCTCGCTGCCGGCGGCGTAAGGTTTGTCGGGCCCCGCCGATGGTGCGGGGCCTGACCCTAGTTGGATATTTTCCCCACAATCCGGGCCATCATCCGGTCGCAGGCGTCAAGCTGTGCGGTGGTGATGTATTCGTCGGCCTTGTGGCCCTGGCCGGCCATATTTCCCGGCCCGCAGACGATGGTGGGGATGCCCATCCGGTCGAACACGCCGGCCTCGGTGCCGAAGGCGACTTTCGTGAGCTCAGTTTGTGCAAAACCGCGGGCGAGTTGGGTGACTGCGGCATCTTCGGCCACGTCGAGCCCGGGATAGGCGGTGGTCTGGTCAAGCTCGATGCGGGCGTCGGGGAAGGTGCCCTTGTAGCGGTCGGCGACGCGCTCTGCCGCCTCGGCGATCCGTTGGGACATCTCGTCGGCCGGGTCGGCGGCGAGGTGGCGGAGTTCGAAGTGCATCTCGGCCCGGTCGGGCACCATGTTGACGGCGAGCCCGCCGGATAGCTGGCCCACATGCACGGTGCTGTAGGGGACGTCATGGCCCGGATCGCGCGCGCCGATCCGTTCGAGCCATGCCTGCAGGTCGCGCAGTTCGGCCATGAAATCGCCCGCGAGGTGCAGGGCATTGACGAAGCCGGGCGCCAGCGCGGAATGGCCGGCCTGCCCGTGGCAGGTGGCGCGCCACGCGGCCTTGCCTTTGTGACCGGTGGCGATCTGCATCTGCGTGGGCTCGCCCACGATGCAGGCCCGGGGCTGGCCGAGGAGGGGGGCGAGGGTGTCGGCCATCTGCTGAATGCCGACGCAGCCGATTTCCTCGTCATGGGAGAAGACGAGCTTCAGCGGTTCGCGCAGGTTCTGCCCGGCGGCCGGTTCCGCGGCGGTGAGCATGCAGGCGAGGTAGCCTTTCATGTCGGTGGTGCCGCGGCCGTAGAGGCGGTCGCCCTCGGGCGTCAGGCGGAAGGGGTCGCGCGTCCAGTCCTGCCCCTCGACCGGCACCACGTCGGTATGGCCCGACAGGAGGATGCCGCCTTCGCCCGGCCCGGTTTCGGCGTAGAGCCCGGCTTTCTGCCCGCTGGCATCGGGCAGGCGGGTGGTGCGGAGGCCGAGGGTTTGCAGGACGCCTTCGATGTAGTCGATGATCGCCAGGTTGCTGCGGTGGCTGACCGTGTCGAAGGCCACAAGTCTCTCGAGATGCTCCATTGTGCGTGTCATATCGCGACGCTCATATCTTCACACCCGGCAGGTGGTCGGGGGTGACGCGCGCCTTGCAATGCTCGACGAAGGCGCGCACCACGCTGGCGCTGCCGGCGCCCTCGGCCATCAGCAGGCCCAGCCGCATCGGGCGGGCGTCGCCCTCCAAGGGAATGAATTTCAGCGGCTTGCCGTCGGGTGAGACGTCGCTCGGCAGGCGGACATTGGCCAGCGAATAGCCGAAGCCGTTGGCCACCAGCCCGCGCATCACCGCCATGTCGCGGGTGCGCTCGGCGATGACCGGCTTGGCGCCGATCCGGGTGAAGAAGGACAGGAAGTATTCCGCGCTGAACGGCAGGTCGAGCAGCACCATGGGCAGGCCCAGCAGGTCTTCGACCGCGACGGTCTTGCGGTCGGCCAGCACGTGATCCTCGGCGACGATGGCGTAGGGGGGCAGTTCTATCAGCGGCTCGAAGGTGAGGTCGGCAGGCAGGTCGAGATCGTAGGTGAGGGCCACGTCGATCTCGGCCCGGCGGAGGAAGCTGAAGATGTCGGCCTGGTTCAGTTCGTGCTGTTCGACACGAACCTCGGGGTAGGCATCCTGAAAGCTGCGGCGGACAGGGGGCAGGACGACCTGCGCGAAGGTCAGCAGGCAGCCCACGGCCAACGGCCCGCGCACGAGGCCGGAGATGTCGCCGGAGAGGTCCATCAGCGCGTCGGCCTCGCGCAGCACGGTGCGGGCCTGCTCCAGCATCCGCCGCCCGCCCGAGGTCAGCGACAGGCCCTGCGCGTGTTGCCGGACGAAGAGGGGCAGGCCGAAGACGGCTTCGAGATGGGCGATGGCGGCGGAAATGGAGGGCGAGGAGACGTTCACCTTTTCCGACGCCGCGGCGATGCTGCCGGTTTCGCCGACCGCCACGAAGTATTCCAGTTGCCTGAGCGTGTATCCTAGCATGCGCGCGCCTCCGGCGGCCGGGGCGGGGTGGGGCACCCGGGCCGCTGGGGCGGGAGTATAGCGATGGGGGGCGTACATGGAAGGGAGGGGCCGGGGCTCAGTCGTCGCCCGGCACGCCGTAGGAGGGCGCCTCGCGCGGGTCGAGGGCGCGCTGGATATAGGCGTCGAGCTGGGGTTTGTAGACGGCCCACGCGGTGGCGATGGCCTCTACGGGGCAATCCTCGGTCCAGTCGCAGCGCAGGTCGGCGACCGGCCATGGCACGCGGTCGACCAGCATCATGCCGGCGGAATGCACCGGCCCGGCCTCGCCCCCTGCCGCGAGGCCGGCGCGCATGGCGGCGATCAGCCGGTCGCCCAAGTGGCCGGTGGCGGTCTCGAAGCCTTCGACGATGGCGTTGGGCACGCCGTCATTGGCCAAGAGGTTGCCGCCCGAGGCGACGTCGGTTCCTTGTGCCTGTGTCCAGATACCGAGGGAATTGGGGCCGGAATGGATGGCGGTGCCGCCCTGCGCATCGACCGCCAGGACCTGCCGGTACTCGATGAACCGGCCGCGTTTCTGCACCTCGGCGATGGCGTCGGCCGCGCTGAGGCCTTCTTCCATCAGGTCGAGTGCCAGCGGGCCGAGGGTTGGGTCGGTGACGTTCTGCGAGGCGACGGCGCCCACGCCGGCCCGGGCATAGGAACAGCGCGCGGCGACGGCGGGGGAGGAGGAGGAGATGGCGACGCCGAACATGCCCGTCTCGGCGCAGCGGGCGACGAGGGAAAAGGTCATGCGTCCCCCTGCGGGATCACGGCGGTGCCGTCGATTTCCACCAGCCATTCGGGCCGCGCCAGCGCCTGCACCACCAGCCCGGTCGAGACGGGATGCACGCCTTTGATGTATTCACCCATGGTGCGGTAGACGGCCTCGCGGTGGCGGACATCGGTAATGTAGACGACGACCTTGACGAGGTGTTCCATCCGCCCGCCGGCCTCCTCGATCAACTGCTGGATGTTCTGCATCACCTTGTGGGTCTGCTCGACCGGGTCGTGGCTGTCGATGTTCTTCGCGTCGTCGAGGTTCTGGGGGCATTGCCCGCGCAGCCAGACGATCCGGCCGCCTTCCGTCACCACGGCCTGGCAGAGATCGTTGTCGAGCTTCTGCTCGGGGTAGGTGTCCTTGGTGTTGAACTTGCGGATGCGGGTATGGGCCATGGGTCTCTCCGATTTACGTGCGTCCGGGCGGTGGCGCGATCCTGTCACGCGGGGCGCCGTTGCAAAAGCACGCTATGCCTCATCGCGGCTTAGGCGCAAGCTAAGGGGCGGTGTTAGGCTTATCCCAAGCAAGGGTTAGAGAGATCATGGTTTTTGCAGGCAGGGCGCTGGCCTAATCTCAAGCGCAGGACGCAGTCAACGAGACATGGAACAGGACGCAGAGATGACCCCCGAGACAACCAATACGCTCGTCGTGGGCGGCGGGCAGGCCGGGATCGCGATGAGCGAGCACCTGGCGAAGAACGGTATCGACCATATCGTGCTGGAACGGCACCGGATCGCCGAGCGCTGGCGCTCGGAGCGGTGGGATTCGCTGGTGGCGAACGGGCCGGCCTGGCATGACCGGTTTCCCGGCATGGAGTTCAGCGCGTCGGCGCCGGATGCCTTTCCGGGCAAGGAGGAGGTGGCGGATTACTTCGTGGACTACGCGAAGATGATTGGCGCGCCGGTGCGCTGCGGGGTCGAGGTGACGCATGTCCGGCGCAATGACGGGCGGCCGGGGTTTCGGGTGGAGACCTCGGCCGGCGTGATCGAGGCGCAGAACGTGGTGGCGGCGACGGGGCCGTTCCAGCGGCCGGTGATCCCGCAGATCGTGCCGGAGGAGGCGGGGGTGGTGCAGATGCATTCCACCGCCTATCGCAACCCGGAGCAGCTGCCCGAGGGGGCGGTTCTGGTCGTGGGGGCCGGGTCGTCGGGGTCGCAGATCGCCGACGAGCTGCTGAGCGCGGGGCGCAAGACCTACCTTTCGGTCGGTCCGCATGACCGCCCGCCGCGCAGCTACCGAGGGCGGGATTTCACCTGGTGGCTGGGCGTGCTGGGCAAGTGGGACCTGTCCACGCCGGGGCCGGGGACCGAGCACGTGACGATTGCCGTGAGCGGCGCCAATGGCGGGCAGACGGTGGATTTCCGCAGGCTGGCGGCGCGCGGCATGGTGCTGGTGGGCCGGACGGAGGCGTGCGAGGGCGGCAAGCTGCGCTTCGCGGCGGATCTTGCGGGGAATATCGATCATGGCGACCGCAACTACCTGTCGGTGCTGGACGAGGCGGATGCCTATGTCGCGCGCAACGGGCTGGACCTGCCGGAAGAGCCCGCGGCAAGGGAGATCGGGCCGGACCCGGATTGCGTGACCGACCCGATCTGCGAGCTTGACCTTGCCGAGGCCGGGATCACCTCGATCATCTGGGCCACAGGGTTCACGCTGGATTACGGCTGGCTGGATGTCGACGCCTTCGACACAGGCGGCAAGCCGCGCCATCAGCGCGGGGTCTCGCCGGAGCCGGGCGTCTACTTCGTGGGCCTGCCGTGGCTGTCGCGGCGGGGATCGTCGTTCATCTGGGGCGTGTGGCACGACGCGAAGTTCATCGCCGACCATATCGCGACGCGGCAAACCTATCTCGACTACCGGCCGGCCCCCTGCCGCGAGACGGCGGAGGCGTGAGGGGCCGAGCCGGGCTTAGTGGACGGCGGCGTACATGATGCTTTCCTCGGTCGCCGTGCCGGCCTCCATCTCCTCGACGATCTTGCCCTGGCGGGCGATCAGGATGCGGTCGGATATGGCGAGGACCTCGGGCAGGTAGGAGGAAATCACGACGACGCCGATCCCGTCATCGGCCAGTTGCTTGATGAATGCGTGGATCTCGGCGATGGCGCCCACGTCGACGCCGCGGGTCGGTTCGTCGAAGATCACCAGCCTGGGTTTCTGGATCAGGGCCTTGGCGATCACGACCTTCTGCTGGTTGCCCCCCGACAGCTCGATCACCTTGGCATCGGGGTTGATGGCGCGGATGTTCAGCCGGTTGCGCCACGTGTCCGCGGCTTCGCGGGCGCTGTTCATCGACATGACCTGGAAGCCGCCGCCGCGGTTCTTGACGACCTGGCCGATATGGATGTTCTCGGCGATGCTCATCGTCTCGAAGAAGCCTTCCTGCTTGCGTTCCTCGGTGACGTAGACGATGCCGTCGCGGATGGCGGGGGCGGGCACGCGGTAGCGGATCGGCCGGCCGAAGAGCCTGACCTGGCCGCCATGGAAGAAGTCGCGCTTGATGACGCCGGCGACGACCTTCATCATCTCGGTCCGGCCCGAGCCGACGAGGCCGAACATGCCGGTGACCTGCCCCTCGTAGACCGAGAACGAGCTGTTCCGCACGAGGCCGCCCATCGACAGGTTCTCGACCGAGAGGATCTTGCGGCCGAGGGGGCGGATCTTGCGCGTCTCGGTGGTGTCCGCGTAGATTTCGCCCGAGAGTTCGCGGCCGACCATCAGGCGGATGATGCCGTTGCGGTCGAGGCTGGACGCGGGCTGCGAGGCGACCAGCTCGCCGTCGCGCAGGACGGTGATCGTGTCGGCCAGTTCCAGCGCTTCCTCGAGCGCGTGGGAGATGAAGATGATCGTCACGCCGTTCTTCTTGAGATTGCGGATGAGCTGGAAGAAATACCTCTTTTCTTCCGGCGTGAGCGAGGCGGTCGGCTCGTCGAAGATGATGACGCGGGCCTGCTGGTGCACGGCGCGGGCGATTTCCACCATCTGTTTCTGCGCGGCCCCGAGGGAGGAGACCAGCGCCGTGGGGTCGACATGGAAGGACAGCGATTGCAGGAATTGCTGGGCCGCGATGTAGATGCCGCGCAGCCGGTTGAAGGTTTTCTCGTGGCCGAGATAGATGTTCTGGGCCACGGTCATCGACGGCACGAGGCTGTTTTCCTGGTAGACCATGGCGATGCCCTTGGCGAGCGCCGCCGAGGGGGTCTCGAGGCGCTCGGGCTTGCCGTCGATCAGAAGCTCGCCCTCGCTTAGGGTGTGGACGCCGGCCATGACCTTGGTGAGGGTCGATTTGCCGGCGCCGTTCTCGCCCAGCACGGCGTGGATCTCGCCGGGCATGAGCGAGAAGTTGACATCGGAGAAGGCCTTGATGCCGCGGAAATCCTTGGTGGCGTTCCTGAGTTCGACGAGCGGGGTCATGATGCGTCCTTCGCTGTGTCTTCTGCCTGTGCCAGCGGGGCGCCCGTCTCGCTGATCGCGAAGAGGTCGCCGTTGCCCTGCGCCAGCGCGACAAGGCCCTGCGACGTCTGGACGAGCGAGGTAACGCCGTGGCGGTGGCCATCGGCGCGGCTGTGTGCGCTCCAGGCCGGGTGGAAGTCGGGCGTCAGGCCGACGATGGCCCCGTAGGAGCGGGTGGGCGCCCAGGGCTTGTGAATGCCGAGGCGGATGACGCCGCCGGCCTGCAACGGCTCCTTGAAGCTGTGCTTGCTGGACAGGGCGGGGGCGATCCAGAATTCGGGCGGCACATCGCGGATCATGCGCCTGAGGTAGCGGCGCTCGCGCAGGACGAATTCGATCAGCTGCGAGCGGACCGACAGGTTGCAGAGCGCGTAGCCGCCATCGCGCAGCGGCACGATGCGGGAGGGGTAGAGCGGCAGTTCCTCGGTCAAGTCGCCGACGACCTTGCGGCCGGTGCGGCTGATCTCGACAAGGCGGTGGCGCCAGGCTTCGCTGACGGCCAGCCGGTCGGCGGAGCCGTCGATCGGGCAGATGCCGCTGGGATAGCGCAGGCCGGTCGCGACGAGCGTGGCGGTGTCGGCGCCGGGGTCGAGAACGGCGACGACGCCGGATGCGCCGTGGTGCATCAGGTCGTGAAACCAGGCTTCGGGCGCGAACTCGGCCGAGCCGTTGGTGATGGCCAGCGCGCCGTCCGGCAGGAAGGCGAGGGCGGTCACGCAGGTGAGGGCGCGGTCGCCGGCGCTGTCGACATGGCGCCGTGTTCCGTCGGGGTTTTCGATCACGACGCCCCGGCCGGAGAGACCCAGGGCGATGGCGCCCCTATCCGAGACCGCGAGGGCGGTGATGTCGGCGTCATACGTGCCACGCGGTGCGGCCTCGCCCGATGCGCTCACGGTCAGCAGGTCGGGGCCGCGCGAGGCCACGAGCGTGCCGTCGATCTCGGCGATGTTGGCGCCGCCGGGGATGTGGGCGATCCGGCCGGTGGCCTCGATCACGTCATTGGGTTTCAAGGGGCCGTCCATGACCGGCACGGTGACGGAATAGTCGCCGCCGCCGCCGCCCAGTACGCGGGCGAGGCCCTGTTTGATGGGGCGCATGAGGCTCATGATGATTTCCCCCAGTAGTCGTCTTGCGATGTCCAGTCGGGATCGGCGTTGGCGAGCTTCAGCCGGCCGATCCGGTCGTTGTAGAGGCCGCCGAGGTAGAGGTAGCCCTTGTGCTCGCGCATGGAGGTGACCATCGGGTGATTGACGCCGCCCAGATCCCACATCGACTCGATGACGTTGCCGTCGATGTCGAAGCGCAGCACGCAGCCGGTGTTGATGTTGGGGAAGAGCCATTCATCGCGCGCGACCCGCTTGGCCATGCGCTTGCGCATCCCCGGCATCGACAGGGCCACGTCGAGAGCGGGCGAGCGCATGCCGACAAGGGCCAGCCAGAAGGTGCCGTCGGAGGCCTTGTTGATGTTGTCGGGATAGCCGGGCAGGTCGGGGATCACGGTTTCGCACTGGCCCTTCTTCTTGCCGTCGAACCAGTAGCGGTTGATCCGGCAGCCCCAGGTTTCGGCGAAGAGGAAGGATTCGCCGTCGCCCGTCATGCAGACGCCGTTGGGGAATTGCAGGTTGCGCAGCACGGTATGGGTCGAGCCGGTGTTCGGGTCGTAGCAGATGAGCCGGCCGTTGCCCCGGCTTTCCAGCGCGTCCTGCGGCCAGTCCTGCATGTCGTAGCGGATCGTGGCTTCGGAGAAGAAGACCCGGCCGTCGGGCGCGATATCGAGATCGTCGGCCAGTTTCAGGCGGGAATCGTCGATCACCGAGAAGAGGGTGCGGTTGGTCTCGTCGGTGAGTTTCTCGGGCGTGCCGTCGGGCGAGACACGGTAGAGGCCCATGCCGCCCACGCAGACATTGAGGTTGTCGTGCTTGTCGAACGCCATGCCGAGCGGGTGGCCGCCGATATGCGAGAAGATCTCCCATTCCGAGTAGTCGGGCGCCTTGAACCGGACGATATCGCCGTGCCGGTTGGGGCAGTAGAGGTTGTCGTGCCGGTCGAAGATGACGTCCTCCGGCCCCTCGATCTGGCCCTTGCCGATCAGCGACACTTCGCGGAGCCGGTCATTGATGGCATAGGGGCTGTCGGTGCCTTTCGCGGTTTCGGGCATGTCCGGCAGCTTGAAATAGGTGGGCGAGACATAGACCTTGTTGAGGATCTTGTGCCGGTTCTTGAGCCAGCGCACGTCGATCGCCACCACCGCCAGAAGCAGCAGCCCGAGGATCGTGGAGCTGACGCCGCCGCTGACCCCGATGCGGACGAGGCTGTCGGTGAGGATCAGCACGACGAGCGCGCCGAAGACCGATTTCGCGACCGAGCCGCGGCCGCCGCCCAGGCTGTTGCCGCCCAGGACCGCGGCGGTGAGCGCGGTGATCTCGAGGCCGACGCCCGTATCCGAGCCTGCGCTGCCCAGCCGCGCGGCGAAGAAGAAGCCGGCGGTGGCGGTCATCACGCTGGAGCAGACATAGGTGAGGAAGACGATGCGCTTGACGTTGAGCCCGGCATTGTAGGCCGAGCGCCGCGCGCCGCCGACGGCGGTGATGTGCCAGCCGAACTTCATCCGCGTCAGCACGATGTGCCAGAAGGCGATGATCACCGCGGCCACGAGGAACGAGAAGGGCAGGCCGAAGAGAAGCCCCTCGCCGATGAAGTACCAGAACTCGGCATCCGGAAAGGCCGAGGAGATCGGCACGGCGTATTTGAGCAGGATGATATCGACGATCGAGCGGATGATGATGAGCGTGACGAGCGTCGTCAGGAAGGCGCGGATGCGCAGGTAGCCGATGAGGAAGCCGTTGACCGCACCGCAGACCGCGCCGATGCCGAGCGTGGCCAGGAAGGCCGCGCCGACCGACCATTCGAGCAGGTTCATGCAGATCAGCGCGACGATGTTGGCCAGCGCGAAGACGCTGCCGATCGACAGGTCGAGCCCCCCGGCCAGGAGGACGATGCCCATCGCCACGACGACGATGGCGAACTCGGACAGCTGGCGCGAGGTTTCGACGACGCTGCCGACCGAGAAGAAGCCCGGGTCGCGCAGGAAGAAGAAGCCGATGACGAGGATCGCGGCAAGGATCGGGATGAAGTTGTCGCTCCACCGCTTGGTGAGCACCTCGCCCAGAAGTTTTTCGGGGAAGTAGGCGTAGTAGAGACGCTCTATCTTTTCCACGCGTTCTCTCCTTTGGTAATCGGCGGTATCGGGCAGGAGGCGGTGACGGCCTGTAAGGCAGCCGTCACCGCGCGGTCATGTCGGACGGGGGGGCGTTCAGCCGCCGTCGCGCAGTTGGTCGAGCGTCCAGCAGCTTGTCTCGTTCATCGTGTCGGGCGTGATGATCTTGTTCGGCGTGTAGAGCGCGAACTCGAAATTCCCGGCTTCACCCTCGCTTTGCAGAAGCATGCTGATGACGTTGTTGAGGTCGCGGCCCTGGCCCGGCACGTCGTAGGAGATCACCTCGTCGAAAGTGCCGTTCTCGAGACCCTGGCAGGCCGTCTGGTTGCCGCCGCCCGAGGTGATCAGGTAGATGTCCTTGCCGGATTCCGCGATGGCGGCGCCGGTGCCGGTATCCATCGCGTCCCAGAAGCCGATGACGCCGCAGAGGTCGGGGTTCTGCTGGATGACGGTCTGGGTGATGGCACGGGCCTTGGACTGGTCCCAGTCGCCGGTCTGGCTGGAGACGATCTCGATCTCGTCCGTCTCGTTCAGCACGGAGGTGATGGCGTTGAGCTGGTAGACGCTGGCCGCGGCGGTCGCCGGGCCCTGGACCAGGGCGATCTTGCCGCTCTTGCCCTGGCTGGTGCCGCAGACCTCGACCATGCGGTTGGCGGCGTATTCGCCCATGCCGTGCCAGTCGGCGCCGACGAAGGCGTCGGTGGGGTAGGTCGAGCGCATGTTGACCTGAACCACGTGGATGCCCTTGTCTTCGGCGCGCTTGAGCGTGCGGGCGTAGGAGGTCACGTCGAAGTTCTGGACGACGATGATGTCCGGCTCTTCGAGGATGGCCTGGGTGATGGCGCGGGTGCCCGTGTCGGTGCTCCAGTTCGCGTCGCGGATGTCGAACTGGTAGCCCCGAAGCTCTGCCGCGTTCTGCATGACGGCGGCCCAGCCTTCGGGCAGGTCGAAGCTCATCGACATCGGCACGAAGACGACTTTCTTGTCCTTGAATTTCTCGAGGACGGGTTCGCGCAATTCGTCGACCATCCCTTCCTGTGCCGTCACCGTCGTGGCGCCGATCACCGATGCGGCCGTCAGGGCCAGCATGTTCTTGAACAGTTTCATTTCTTTTCCTCCCTTTGATGACTTGTTCTTCAGATGTCGCCTTGTTGCGATGTCTGTTCGTCGCGTGGATTGAGCAGCGCCTCGACGACGAGCGCGGCCAGAAGCACGGCGCTCTTGATCAGGTTCTGCACGGTGTAGGAGATGTCGAGGATGGTCATGGCGTTCAGCAGCAGGCCGATCAGCACGGTGCCGACCAGCACGTTGCGGATGCCGCCGCGCCCGCCGGTCAGGCCGATACCGCCAAGGACCACCACGAGCAGCACGTCGTAGATCATCGTCGAGTTGACGATCCGCATGTTCATGCTGGCCACCGAGGCGGCGGTGACGGCGCCGGCCATGAAGGCGGTGAAGGCGGCAAGCATGTATTTCAGCATCAGGACCGGGCGCACCGAAATGCCGGTGATGCGGGCGGTTTCGATGTTGTCGCCGATCGCGTAGACGAAACGGCCGAAGCCCGTCTTGCGCAGGAACAGGTGCAGCAGGAGTGCCGTTGCCGCGAACAGCCAGATGGAGACGGGAATGCCGAGAAGGCTGCCCCGGCCGAGGAAGATGAACCAGTCGACGCCGGGCGGCAGGTTGTTCACGTCGAGATCGGCGATGCCGCCGCGCCCGAGCCCGTAGACGATGGCGGCGATGGCCAGTGTCGCGAAGATCGACGGGATCTCGACATAGGCCACCAGGAAGCCGGTGACGGCGCCGATGGCGATCGAGAAGGCGAGGCCGGCGGCCAGCGCCAGCCCGAAGGACCACCCGCCATTGGCCAGCACGATGGCGAGCGTCATCGACACCGCCATGATTGCCACGAGCGACAGGTCGACCCCCCGCCCGATGACGACAAGCGCCATGCCGAGGCTCATCATGCCCAGGACCGAGACGTTGCGGACAAGGGTGATGAGGTTGGCCGAGGACAGGAAGTTGTCGAGCGTGGCGGAGAACACGAGGAACATGATCGCCGCGGCGACGGCGACCACCAGTTCCTGCGTGACCGCGATGTTCCCGAGGCCGAACCCGCGCCGGTTCGATGCCGATTGGTTGGGCGTTGTCATTCCTGCGCCTCCCTGTTTCCGGAGCGCGCGGCGAACCGGGCGAGCCCCTGTTTTGCCTCGTCGCTCGTGAAGGCGCGCTGGCCCAGAACGGCCTCGCGCGAGAAGGCGGTTTCGAGGGGGGCGGCCTGAAGGGTCAGGGCCGCCTCCTTGATGGTTTCGAGCGCGACGGAGCCCAGGTCCGCCAGCCCCTCCGCGATTTCGAGCGCGCGGGGCAGCACCTGGTCGTCGGGCACGACCTCGTTGACGATGCCCATCCGGTGCAGGTCGGCGGCGGAAAGCTTGTCGGCCATCAGCATGATCTGCATCGCGTGGGCGTAGGACGCCTGGCGCACCAGCCGCACCAGCGTGCCCCCGGCCGGCACGATGCCGTGGCGCGGCTCGGGAAGCTGGAAGCTGGCATTCTCGCCGGCGACCCGGATGTCGGTGGACAGCATGAACTCGAACCCGCCGCCGATGCAGAGGCCGCGGATGGCGCAGACCACGGGTTTCCACAGGCCGATGCCCTTGGCATGGGCCGGGTCCCAGGCGCTGATGTCGAACCGGCCTTCGGCAAGGGCGGGGATCGATTCCGTCAGGTCGGCGCCCACGGAAAAGGCCCGGTCGCCGGCGCCGGTCAGGACGATCGCGCGCACGGACGTGTCATCGCGCGCGGTGCAATAGGCCTCGCCCAGCTCGTCGTACATCGCGAGTGTCATGGCGTTCAGCTTGTCCGGCCGGTCGAGCGTGATCTGCGCGACGGGTCCGCTGGTGTCGTAGCGCACGGTCACGTCAGATCACCCCTTTCGACTTGAGCTTCGCGATCTCCCCGGCGTCGACGCCGGCAAGGGCGGCATAGACCTCCTCGTTGTCGGCCCCCACGAGAGGGGCGGGGGCCGCCGTGTCGCTTGTGTAGGCCGACAGGTGAACGGGGTTGCCGAACATGCGCACCATGTCGCTGTCGACGGGCACGTCGATGATCATCTTGCGCTCGGCGATGTGCGGGTCTTCCACGACTTCGCCGATGGTCTTGATGGCGCTGAGCGGGATGCGGTCGCCTGCCATTTCCTCGAGCTCGGCCTTGGTGTGGCGGCTGAACCAGGTCTCGATGATCGGGCGCACGCGGGTCTCGTAGGTGTCCTTGTCGAAGCGTTTTTCCATCGTGTCGATGGCGGGGTCGCTGGCGATCCCGGGCTCGCCGAACATCTCGCAGGTGATGGCCCAGAACTTGTCGGTATAGCCGCCGAAGAACACGTAGCCGTCCTTGCAGGGGTACTGGCCATAGGGTCGCACGAAGGGGTGATCATTGCCCATCGGCGCGGCGAGATCGTTTTCCAGCGTGTAGCGGATGACGGCGTTCTCGGTCAGGCTGAGGATCGAATCCTGCTGGGATATGTCGACCACCTGGCCCCGGCCGGTGCGTTCGGCCTCGCGCAGGGCGGCGAGGGTGCCGAAGGCGGCGTAGAGCGAGGCGGAAAGGTCGCCGATGATGGTGCCGACGCGCACGGGCGGCCGGTCGGCATAGCCGTTCATCGACCACAGGCCGCCGGCGGCCTGGCCGGAATTGTCGAAGGCCGGGCGCGAGGCGTTGGGGCCGGTGCGGCCGAAGCCGCTGATGGCGGTGTAGACGAGGGCCGGGTTCTCCGTCGCCAGCACGTCGTAGCCCACGCCGAGCTTGTCCATCGTGCCGGGGCGGAAGTTCTCGACCAGCACGTCGACCTTGCGCACGAGGGCACGGAGAAGGTCGCGCCCCTCCGCGGACTTGAGATCGAGCGTGATGCCCTTCTTGTTGTGATTGTACTGGGCGAAGAACGCGCTTGTCTTCGTGTCGCCGGCGAAGGGCGGGAAGGTGCGCGCGTAATCGGGGTCTGACGGGTTTTCCACCTTGATGACCGTGGCGCCCAGGTCTGCCAGAAGTTTCGAGCAATACGGGCCGGCGACGACACGCGTGATGTCGAGCACGGTTATTCCGCTCAGCGGGCCTGTCTGCCGTGTTGCCGGATCAGGCGCAACTCCGTCGTGATCAGCCATTCTTTCCTCCCCTTGGTTTCGTCGTATGGCGTAGAGGGCCAGCGATACAGGTACACTCCGCCCCTACGTGGCCATATTGTACCTTTAAATTTTTTCGTACACTTTCCTTGCGTGGTGAGACGGGTGTGCGCGTCTCCCGGGTGTGCGCACGCGCTCGATATTCGTATAATTATTTGAATTATAATGAAAAAATATAACTTTTGCAATTGACGGTTATTGCATGTTTCACGGTTTTGCGCCCATCTCGGCGCTCAGATGGGCCAGGAAACTGTAAAACCGTGGATTGTCTACGCGCGTCATGTTGATCCGGAAAGCGGGAGTGTGAACCTGTTCATCCACCCGAAAGAACTTTCCGGGCGCCATGAAAATGCCTTTCGCGATGGCCTGTCTGGCCACTTGCGCCTCGTCCGCCGAGGCGGGCAGCGTCAGGAAGGCATAGTATCCGCCCCCGTTCGGATCGGACACCGACAGCCCGAGGTCGGCCAGACGGGTGTTGAACTCGAGCCTTTGCTGCTGAAGCCGCGTGGCCATCTTCCGCAGGTGACGCTGGTAGCGCCGGTTCGAGATCATGTCGGCGATCAGCATCTCCGAGAAACGGGAGCTGTTGACCGAGGTGATGAGCTTGAGCTCGGCCAGGTCCTTGGCGATCTGCGGCGGGCCGATCAGGTAGCCGACCCGGAAGCTGGCGGAGAGGAGCTTCGAATAGGTCGAGACCGCGATGACCTGCTTGAACTGGTCGAGCCCGGCAAGGCGGTAACCGTCCTGACCGGGCAGATCGACGAAGGGCTCGTTGTCGACGATCATGATGCCGAACTGCACGGCGATCTGAAGAACCTCGTGGGCGGTGGGCAGGTTCATCGAAGAGCCGGTCGGGTTCTGGCAGCGGGACTGAGTGAAGAACAGCTTGGGTTTAACGCGCTTGGCAAGGTCACGCAGGCAGTCGACATCGGGGCCGTTGGGGGTGCGGGGCACGCCCACCATGTCGATTTTCGAGAATTTCAGCTTTGCAAACAACGGGTAATAGCCCGGATCGTCGACCAGGACGGTATCGCCGGGCTCGAGGTATCGGCGGATGATCAGGTCGAGCGCGTTGTTCGCGCCGAAGGTTGTCACGACCTGGTCGGTCGCGACCGGCATCCCGTCGCGGCGGTATTTCTGGGCGATGACTTCGCGCAGTTGCTGGTTGCCGAACTCATTGCCATAGGCGGTCTGGTCGCCTTCGAATCGCCGGAGAAAGTTGCCGGTCAGTTTTTGCGGCAGGGCATCCTGCATCCACGAATAGGGCGGGCGGCCATCGCCGACGCGCACCGGCAGATCCTGGCTCAGCTGGGCCGACAGGAGGGAGACCCGGTCGAAGGCCTCGACCACGTGCTGGGGCTGGTGGCCGGTGTCTTCGCGGTCCTCGTCATGGTCGGCGACGTAGAAGCCGGAGCCGTGCACGGCGTGAAGAAGCCCCTGGGCGTTCAACCGGTCATAGGCTTCCACGATGGTGTTCTTGGACACGTCGAAATCTTCCGCCGCGCGCCGGATGGACGGCAGCCGCCGCCCCGGCGGCAGGGCGCCGGAGAGGATCTCCCGGCTGAGATCGTCGACGATCCGCTCGACCTTGTTCATCGTGTCCTCCCTCAAGTGTCCCAGTAAATCCACTGGTACACATTGGTTGTGTGCGATCCAACTGTCCCTTAAGGCGCGCTACCACTTCCCGTATCAGAAAGCAAAGGGGAGGATTTGATGGACGAACCCGCCAGCACCGCCAAGGGGCGTTCCCGCGTCGACGGAATGCGCAACATGGAACCCGCAGAACGCCGGAGCGCGATTTGCCGGGCCACCGGTCTCAACCAGGAGGATGAGCGCATATTGTCGGGCGCCGACATCCTGCCGATCCAACTTGCCAACGGGATGATCGAGAATGTCGTCGGCAAGTTCGAGTTGCCCATGGGGGTGGCGACGAATTTCGTCGTCAACGGCAAGGATTACCTCGTTCCCATGGCCGTCGAAGAGCCTTCGGTCGTCGCGGCGGCGTCCTACATGGCCAAGATCGCGCGGGGGCAGGGCGGGTTTACCGCCGCGTCGGACCGGCCGATCATGCGCGCGCAGATCCAGGTCTTGCGGATCTCCGACCCGTTCGGCGCACGCCAGCGGCTTCTCGAGGAGAAGCAGCGGCTGATCGACAAGGCCAACACCCGCGACCCCGTGCTGGTCGAGCTTGGCGGCGGATGCCGGGATGTGGAAGTGCATGTCTTCGAGTCGACGCCGGTCGGGCCGATGGTCGTCATGCATATCCTCGTCGACGTGCGCGACGCCATGGGGGCCAACACGGTCAACACCATGGCCGAGGCGCTGGCGCCCGATGTCGAGGCGATTGCGGGGGGCACGGTGCGACTTCGGATCCTGTCCAACCTTGCCGACCTCCGGCTGGTGCGGGCCAAGGTCGAACTGGACCCGGCGGTGCTGGATACGGCGACGCTGAAGGGCACCGATGTGGCGCGCGGCATCGAGGAGGCCTGTGCGCTGGCTATCATCGACCCGTACCGCGCGGCGACCCACAACAAGGGCATCATGAACGGTATCGACCCGGTCGTCGTGGCCACCGGCAACGACTGGCGGGCGATCGAGGCCGGCGCCCACAGCTATGCCGCGCGCTCGGGGCGGTATTCCTCGCTGACGCGGTGGGAGGTTGCGACCTCCGGCAAGCTGGTCGGCTCGATCGAGCTTCCACTTGCGCTCGGGCTGGTTGGCGGCGCGACCAAGACGCACCCCTCGGCGCAGGCCGCGATCAAGCTGATGGATGTTGGCTCGGCCGGCGAGCTGGCAGAGGTCACGGCGGCAGTCGGGCTGGCGCAGAACATGGCCGCGCTGCGGGCGCTGGCGACCGAGGGGATCCAGAAGGGGCACATGACGCTCCACGCGCGCAACATCGCGATCCTTGCCGGGGCGACCGGAATGGAGGTTGACCGGGTGGCGGGCGAGCTTGCGGCGCTGGGCGACGTGACCGTGGGCCGCGCGAAGGAGCTGCTCAAATCCGGCAGCGACCAGTGATCTTGCCGGCCGGTTTCCATCGGAAAGCCGGCCGGCCAAGGTTTACATGAGCACCGAGGGCAGCCATAGCGATATCGCCGGTATCGCGGCAATCAGCGCCAGCACGACGACTTCGGCGATCAGGAACAGCGAAATCCCCGCGAAGATCGATTCCAGCCGCACCTTGTCGCCCAGGATCGACTTGATCACGAAGACGTTCAGCCCGATGGGTGGCGTCACCAGCCCGATTTCCAGCAGCTTGATCACCAGCACGCCGAACCAGATCAGCGACAGGTCGTAGCCGCTGACGATCGGAATGGTGAGCGGCAGGGTCAGCAGGATGATCCCGATCGGGTCGAGGAACATACCCAGCACGAGGTAGAACAGCACGATCAGCAGCAGCACCGCCACCATCGACACCTCCGACGCGGCGATCCAGTCGCCGATGGCGCCCGAGAGGCCGGTGAGGGCGATGAAGCTGACGTAGATCTTGCCCGCCACGGCGATGGCGAAGATCATCGATGACTGGAACACGCTTTCCCGCAGGGCCGAGACGATGCGTTTGAAGTTCAGCCGGCCGAGGACGAGGCCGAGGACCAGCGCCGAGATGGCGCCGACGCCGGCGGCTTCGGACGGGGTGAAGAAACCGGCGTAGATGCCGCCGATCACCACGACGAACAGCGCCACGATGGACCAGCAGTTCCCGAGGCTCTGCCAGCGGTCGCGGGCCGAGATGGTTTCTTCGGGGCGCGGCGCGGCGGAGGGTTTGAGCTTGGCCCACAGGAAGATCACCATCAGGTAGGCCAGCAGCGACAGGAGGCCGGGCACGATCGCCGCCATGAACAGGCGGGCGATGGATTGCTCGGCGAAGACGCC
Source organism: Roseovarius sp. (assembly GCF_030373445.1). Lineage (GTDB taxonomy): Bacteria > Pseudomonadota > Alphaproteobacteria > Rhodobacterales > Rhodobacteraceae > Roseovarius. The sequence goes on along the minus strand of NZ_JAUCYU010000003.1, from coordinate 378,788 downwards.
GTAAAGGATGAACAGGATCGAGGGCGGGATCAGCGAGCCCAGCGTGCCGCCGATGGCGACCGACCCGGTGGCGAGCGGCTTGGAGTAGCCGAATTTCAGCATTTCCGGGATCGCGATGCGCCCCATCGCCGCCGCGCAGGCCACCGACGAGCCGGTGATCGCCGAGAACCCGCCGCAACCGACGACCGAGGCCATCGCCACGCCGCCCGGCAGCTTCGCGAGCCAAAGGCGTGCGGCGCGGTAGACATCCGTGGTGAACCCGGCCTCGTAGGCCAGGTGCCCCATCAGCACGAATAGCGGCACGGTGGCAAGGCTGTAGCTCTTGAGGAAGTCGTAGGGCCCGTTCGCGATCAGCGACAGGGTGGGGCGCCAGGCGTATTCCGGCATGAACTCGGCCCCGGGGCGCCACGAGAAGATGATGAACACGCCGACCGAGGCGGAAATGCCGAGCGCGGCCGCGATGGGCACGCGGATGGCCAGAAGCAGGATGGTGATGCCAAGCGCGACAAGGCCGACCATAAGCGGATCCATGGGTCAGACCTCTTCGTTGGTGGTTTCGGTGGGGGCGTCATCCCGACCGGTGACGATGGTATGGACGCCGTCGATCATGCTCAGGACAAGGCGGGCGACGAACAGCAGGATGGCGGCGCCGAACACCGCTTTCATCGGCCATGTCGGCACTTGCAGCACACCGTCGTAATAGGCGCCCTTGGCAATCTCGCTCGGCATGCGCCCGGCCACCATGATGCCGATTCCGCCGAAGAACACCGCCATTGCCAGCGCGCCGAACACCCGCAGCGCCCCCAGTGCGCGCGTGCCCAGCCAATCGGTGGTGACGGTCACGGTGATATGGCCGCGCATCCGTTCCACGTAGGCCAGCGGCAGGACGATCACCGCCACGTTCAGAAGACCCACCATCAGCAGGTCGTCGGGAATGGGCCTGAGGAACAGGAGCTTGCCAAGGATCGAGGCGACGATGATCAGGCCCATCGTCAGCAGGACGATCCCCGCAAGGATCATGGCAAGGGTTTCTAGCAACGACTGGGCCTTGCGGACGCTCGTGCCTACGGAAGTCATGGGTGCGACACCTTAAAGCTGTGCGGAGAGGGAAGGGATTTCAAAAACGCCGGGCACCCGTTCGATCGAGTGCCCGGCGCCATGTGCCGTTAGAGGAGCGGGATCAGTCCCAGGGATAGCCGTTTTCTTCGACTTCCTTGCGGTACTTCTCGGCCAGCGCGAGCCAGTCCTGCGAGATCGTCTCGCCCTCGAGCCCCTTGGCGTTCGCCTTCTCGACCCAGTTGACGTTGTCCTTCAGGGCTTCCTCGATCAGCGCCTGGCGCATCTCTTCCGGGGCGTCGATCATCTCGACCTTCTTGCCGTCGATGCCCTCGGCTAGCTTGGCCTTGGTTTCGATGCGCGAGTTGGCCATGATTTCCGCCATCTCCAGCGTGAAGTCGCGGCCAAGCTCCTCGACGATTTCCTGGTGCTCGGGCGACAGGCTTTCGAAGGTCTGCTTGTTCATGATGATCCCGAAGCCCAGCGTTTGGCCGAGCCCGGTTTCGGTCATGTAGTCGGCGACCTCGTACTGCTTGTAGCCGTTGACCACGTAGTAATAGGTGGTCGAGCCGTCGACCGAGCCGTTCGACAGCGCCTCGTAGACCTTGGGCTGCGACATCGACACGGTGGCCGCGCCATAGGCTTCGAGCGCCGGCACGTGGGCGCCGGTGGTGCGGATCGTGAGGCCCTCGAGATCCTCGAGGCTGCGGACCGCCTTGTCACGCGTCAGAAGCTGGGTCGGGCCGGTGGTGTAGTTGCCGAAGTACTTGACGTTGAAATCCTCGGCTTCCTTCAGCGCGTCGGGATGCGTCGTCATCAGCTCGTAGGCGGCCATCATCCCTGCATACTCGTCGGCGATCTCGCCGGTGTCGACGACCTCGTAGACCACAAGCTCGCCCGGGGCGTAGACCGGAACGATCGAGCCCATGTCGGCCACGCCGTCGGAGATGGCCTGTGCCGCGCCGGACGCGCCGACAAGGGCGCCGCCCCAGATGATGTCGAGGCCAAGCTCGCCATCGGTGCGCTTGCGCAGTTCCTCGTCGAGCCAGACGAGGCCGCCCGCCCGGGCGCCGGCATTCGGGCCGAATTCCGCGAATCGCAATTCGCGGGTCTGCGCCTCTGCGGCCGTGGTCAGGGCCGCGGTGACGAGCCCTGCCGATACGAGTGCGGGGGCGACAAGCCCCCTGATCATGTGTTTCATGGATATTCCTCCCTGTTCAGGCCGATGCGGCCAGTCGTGCCGAATATCGCACGAGAGGATTGCGTTGTGTCAACAGTCAATTTATATTTCATCAGGTGAAAAGGGGAGCAAAATGGCAAATGACGCGGTAAAGTTGCGAGGGCAGCATGGCGCAACCCTTCCGCGGGTGAGATCCATCTCTCGCGCGGTTGCGATCCTGAGGGCGTTCTCGCGGGCGCATCCCCACCGGGCGCTCAATGAAATCGTGCGCGAGACGGGGCTCGACGCGGGCACGACCCGCCGCATTCTCGTGACGCTGAGGGACGAGGGGCTGGTGTTCCAGGATCCTGCGTCCGGGCTCTACAGCGCGTCGGCGGGGCTTCTGGAACTGGCCCGGGCGGTGCCCGAATCACTGACCTTGATCAACCTAGTGGATGACCGGCTGCTTCAGCTGGCGAAAGACACGCAAACCACGATCTACCTGTCGACGGTCGAGGGCGACGTCGCGCTCTGCCAGGCCTGTCACAACGGCGGGCAGGCGATCGAGGTGCGCTGGTGGGCCGTGGGGGAAATCCGCTCGTTCGACCGGGGCACCGGGCCGCGCGTGCTGCTTGCACACATGTCAGAAGAGGAGCAGGAGCGAATCCTGTCCGGCCCGCTCAAGCTCGAGGCCGGAGAGGAAAAGACGCTGCGCGCCGAGATCGCCCGCGCCCGCGAAAAGGGGTTCATCGTCAAGCATGACGAGATCGTCGAGGGGATCTCGGCCATGGCGGTGCCGCTGCTGGATGACGACGGCCGGCTGCTTGGCGCGATCTCGTCCGGCGGGCTGACGCCGAACTATGTCGGGGCGGCGCAGGCCGTCCACCTGGAGAAAATGCAGACCGCTGTCACCGACATGCGCAACGCGGTGCGGGGCCTGGCCATCTAGCATTTCACCAGATGAAATTTGTGTTGTTAGTTGACTTGTGGGCCAAGAAGGCTCACGATTGCGCTCAGCCAATCCGAAGGGAGGTCGGAGCATGGGCTTCACCATAGCCGAAAAGATTCTCGCCCGCGTGTCGGGCAAAACCGAAGCGCGGGCCGGCGACGAATTGCTCGCCAAGCCGGATTTCGTCATCGCCTACGATTTCCCGGGCTACACCGACGTGATCTTCCGCCAGATGGAAGAGGAGTTCGGCATCGAGAAGGTGGCCGAGCCCGACCGCTACGCGCTGTTCATCGACCACATGGTGCCCACCGCCACCGCGGCGGAAGAGGACCTGCACGAAGGCACCCGCAGCTGGGGCAAGAAGAACAACGTGCCCGTCTACGAGCGCAAGGGCATCGGCCACCAGGTCGCGGCCGAGCTGGGCTATGCCACGCCCGGCGCTTTCGTGGTGCATTTCGACGGGCATATCTCGCAGCTGGGCACCTTCGGCACGCTGGCCATCGGCGTGCGGCGCCACCTGCTCGAGGCGTTCGTGAAGGAGCGGATCAAGTTCCAGGTGCCCGAGACGGTGCGAATCGACATCACCGGCGAATTGCAGATGGGCGTGACCTCGCGCGACGTGTTCCACCATATCGTGCGCGAGCTCGGGCCCCGCGCCTGTCGCGGCATGGTGATGGAGATCGGCGGCCCGGCGATCGAGGCGATGTCGCTGGAGGCGCGGCAGACGATCAACTGCCTGGCCATGTTCACCGGCGCCATCACGGCCATCAACAACCCCGACGAGAAGGCGCTGGCCTACATGCGCGAGCGCCAGAAGCTGGATATCGAACCGCTCTTCTCGGACCCCGACGCAAACTACCACGCGCGGCACGAGATCGACATCACCAACCTCGAACCCGTCGCCGTGATCCCGCCCAGCCCGGCCAACACCCGCGACCTGAGCGAGGTGGCGGGCACCGAGGTGCAGGTGGGCTATCTCGGTTCCTGCGCCTCCGGTCGCGTCGAGGACCTGGCACTGGCCGCCGACGTGCTGGAAGGCCGCCGGATCAAGGACGGGTTCCAGCTTTACGTGATCCCGACCAGCCAGGAGATCATGGAGGAGGCGGCCTCGAAAGGGATCCTCAACCGCCTGATCAACGCGGGCGCCTTCATCAGCTCGTCCTCCTGCGATTACTGCTTCGGCCGCATGGGCGCGATGCGCGAGGGGCAGAAGGCGGTTTCGACCGGCACGCTCAACGTGCGCGGGCGGATGGGGTCGCCCGACAGCGACATCTACATCGTCAACGCGGCGGCCGTCGCGGCCTCTGCCATCGAGGGCAAGATCGCCGATCCGCGCCCCTACCTGGCCGCGGCCAAGGAAAAGGTGCCGTCATGACGCTGGCCAACCTCAGGGGGCGCGTGGCCTGGATCTTCGAGGACGAGGATTTCGACGTCGACCAGATCGTCGGCGTGAAGAACATCAAGATCAAGGACCCCGACGAGCTGGCCAAGCTGTGCATGGCCGCCGACGACCCCGACTTTGCGGAAAAGGTGCAGCCGGGCGACCTGCTCGTGGGCAACCACAATTTCGGCTACGGCCACCCGCATTACCCGCCGATGATCGGCATGCGCAAGCTGGGCATCGGCGGCGTGATCGGCGAAAGCTTCTCGCCCGGCTACTGGCGCGGCGAGATCGCGATGGGCTTTCCGCAGGTGATCTGCCCCGGCATCATCGGCGCGGTCAGCCGCTGGGACGAGATCGAGGTCGATTGGGCCGCGGGTGTTCTGCGAAACCTGACGGCGGGGACGGAACTGCCCATCGAACCGCTCAGCGAGAGCGACAAGCAAATGCTGGAGGCCGGCGGAATCGTCGGATACCTGCATGCACGTGAAGGCGAGGAGGCCTGACCCATGATTAACGATGACGTGAAACGAGACTTCGCAGCCAAGGCCCGCGCGGGCGAGACACAGTTCGTGGCCGGCTGCTTCGATGCGATGTCGGCCATGCTGGCCGAGAAGGCGGGGGCGCCGGCGGTCATGACCTCGGGCTTCGCGCTGTCGGCCACGAATTTCGGCTTCCCTGATGTCGAGCTCTACACCATGACCGAGAACCTCGGCGTGGTGCGCAACGTGGCAAACGCCGTCAACATCCCGGTCATTGCCGATGCCGATACCGGCTATGGCAACGCCATCAACGTCATGCGCACGGTGCGGGAGTTCGAGCACGCGGGCGTCGCTGCGATGATCTTCGAGGATCAGCTCGCCCCCAAGCGTTGCCCCGCCGTGGCGAACCAGGTGGAAATCCTGCCCGCGCATGAACAGGCGGGCAAGATCCGCGCTGCCGTGTCGGCCCGCAGGAACCCCGACACGCTGATCATCGCCCGCACCGACGCGCCCACCGTATCGGGCGCCATCGAACGCGCGAAGCTCTATGTCGAGGCGGGCGCCGATCTCGTGCAGCCGATCAGCAAGACCTTCACCGATCTCGACAGCCTCAAGCAACTGCGCGAGGCGGCGGGCGTGCCGCTGTCGCTGCAGATCCTCGGCTGGCTGGAAAAGGACATCACCGCCGACCAGATCCGCGAGATCGCGGGGCTTGCGACTTACCCGCTGGTGGGCCTGATGTCCGCCGCGCAGGCGATGCAGGACAATTACGCCAAGCTGATGGCCGACCTGAACACCGGCGACCTGCCGCATCCGGTCATGAGCATGGGCGATTTCAAGGATTTCATTGGGTTCGAGGAAATCGAGAACCAGCAGGAGAAGTTCCTGCTGATGGATATCCGGGCCAGCGCCGCGGAATGAGTTAAGGAAGACCAGGATGCCAGAGGATTTCACCCGTATCGCCGCCGAACGCCCGCCGCACGCGCTTGGCGCGACGCCGGGCCGCGAGCGGATCGCCGCGCGCCCCAAGGCGGTGCCCAGCTTCGACCGCCCGCCGCTGATCGAGACGCGACCGCCGCGCTGCCCGCCCTTCGTCGAGGTGACGGACCCCGACCAGTTGCTGCCCTACCTCGAGCATGTGGCGCAGCGCCCCTACAACCACGGGCTCAACGCCTGCTGGGATCTGAAACCGGGCGAGCGCGTGCTTCTGCGGGTCGACAACTGGCATTCCGACCTGGTGATCCGGGCCTGCCAGAAGATCCTCGAGAAATACGGGGTGAAGTACGAGATCAAGAAGATCGACCGCGGCCCGGTGCCCCAGTGGATCGGCACGGACGAGGTGGATTACTACCTGTTCCGCACCCGCGAGCTGGCGGAATGGATGGACTGGTGGGAAGAGGCCGAGAAGGAACAGGCCTATGACAAGATCCTGATGGGCTATGGCGGCCCGGTGCTGGCCGAACGTCACATCAAGATCCAGCGCATGCCGTTCATCACGCCGGAAATCCTGGCCTCGCCGGCGCATACCATGCCGATCGAGGTGCTGAACGCCATCGACCGCTGGACATGGGACCGCGTGCGCACCTGCAAGCGCGCCCGCATCGTCGACCCCGAAGGCACCGATATCGAGTTCACCAACCATGCCGGCTACTGGGACAGCAAGCGCGAGTTCTACGACCCCGAGCTGACCGGGCGGACATGGACCACGAACGAGCATTTCGGCAAGCAGTACCTGCCCGGCCACGTCACCGGCCGGCCGTGGATGTTCCTGCCCGGCAAGGAAGACGGCAACGGCGTCATCGCCGGCACCACCAACCACATCGCGCCCTGCGACTGGACCCAGCTGATCGTCGAGAACTCGAAGATCACCCAGATCAACGAGGGCGGCGAGTTCGGCGACCGGCTGCGCGAGCTGAAGGAGCAGACCGACCACCTCGAATACCCCGAGTTTCCGGGCAAGGGCCTGCTCTACTGGTGGGAGGCCTCCATCGGCACCAACCCCCACGTGCACCGCCCGCGCAAGGATTTCCCGTCGGGCTTCGTCAACTGCCTGTACGAGCGGGTGCGCTCGGGCGTCATCCACATGGGTTTCGGCACAATCATCTCGTCGATGGCAGAACGGCGCGCGGCGCGGGCCGGGCACCCGGTGGGCCACTGGCACCTGCACCTCTATTTCCCGACCTACACAATGGAGCGGGAAGGCGACAACGAGACGCTGATCGAGAACGGCCGCCTCGGCGCGCTGGACGATCCGGAGATCCGCAAGCTCTGCGCCAAGTACGGCGATGTCGACCTGTGGCTGGATGAGAGCTGGAATCCGGCGGTGCCGGGGCTGAACATGGAAGGCGACTACTGGGATCACTATGGCCGAGACCCGCTGCACTGGGTCAAGACCGAGCTGGAAGTCTGCCGCAACTACCACCCGCTGTTCATGAAGATGACCGGGGCGGACGGCAAGTATTGCCACGGCGAAGGGGCCGAGTGGTGGAAGGGCGGTTGCTGCAACCACTCGGGCGTCACCGGCGGCGGCCTGCCGGGCAATTGCTGCGGTGGCCATGGCTGAAGGCTGACCGTCAGAACGTGAGAGATTAGGAGAGGCCCCGCCGGGATTGGCGGGGCTTTTTCATTTGTGGCCAGTGTGTTGCTGGATTTTTCCATGGCCGAAACAAAGATGAATGAAAAACTAGTATACAAGCTGGAATACCAGTTGTAGCCTACCCATGGAATCGCCACGCCCGCCGGACCTTTCATCAGGACCGTCACAGGGGCGACCGCGAATTGGGAGGAGAGGACCATTGCCCGACCGGCCGGCAGACCGAATTCATGGGCCCGCGTGCGGCCCCGAGCGGCGTGATCCGGAGGCGGGCGGCCATGTCTGAGATCCACCTCGTTCACATGTTCTTCCACTCGCCCATCACCCATACGGCGCTGAGCTGGGCCAGCGAGGAGGACGGGCAGCTCGCCGGGATGGGCAACTTCGCCTACTGGCAGGACATGGCCCGCACGCTGGAGCGCGGCTGCTTCGATGCTGCCTTCTTTGCCGACACCCCGGCCGCCTCGGACCAGTACAAGGGCGGGCCGGAAACGCCGCTGAAATACGGGGTCGTTTGGCCCACGCACGACCCGATGCCGCTGGCGGCCGTGATGACCGCCGCCACGAAGCATCTCGGGGTCGGCGTCACCCTCTCGATCACCGGCAATTCGCCCTACTTGGCCTATCGCCGGCTCTCGACGCTCGATTACCTCAGCGGCGGGCGCATCGGCTGGAACGTGGTCACCGGGCACATGCAGGCCGAGCACAAGGCGGTGGGCCAGCAACTCGTCCCCCATGCCGAGCGCTATGATGCCGCCGACGAGTTCATGGAGGTCTGCTACAAGCTGTGGGACAGTTTCGGCGACGGCGCGCTGCCGATGGACAAAGCCGCGGGCATCCTCGCCGATCCCGACAAGATCGAGAAGGTGCATCACGAGGGTCGGTATTTCCGCTGCGAGGCGGTTTCGCCGACCTTGCCGTCGCCGCAGGGGCGCCCGGTGATCTTCCAGGCGGGCTCGTCCGGCCGCGGCATGGAATTCGCCGTGAAACACGCCGAGGCGATCTTTGCGATCCAGCCGCATCTCAAGGCCATGACCAAATTTCGCGAGCGGTTCGACGATGCCGCGGCACAGGCGGGCCGCGATCCGATCGGTATCCTGTTCGGGCTTCAATACGTCCTTGGCAGCACCGAGGAGGAAGCGAAAGCCCGGCTGGAGGCGCTGCGCGAACGTGTCCCGCTCGATGCCGGGCTGAGCCGGCTGTCGGCGCCGCTGGGCATCGACTGCAGCACGCTCGACCCCGATCAGCCGCTCGAGGAGGTGCCGACGCAGGCCTCGCAAGGGATGGCGCAGGCGCTGAGCCAGATCGGCAGCGACACCGGCAAGAAGATCACCGTGCGCGAGGCCGCGATCCAGATGGGCCTGTCGGTCGGTTTGCCACAGGTGGTGGGCTCGCCGGAACAGGTGGCGGACGAGATAGAACGCTACTGGCGCGAAAGCGGGGCGCTGGGCTTCAACCTCAGCGCGCCCACCAAGCCGGGCATGGTCGAGGAATTCGTCGACCACGTGGTACCGATCCTACAGGACAGGGGCCTCGTGCGCCGTGATTACCCGGGGAACACGCTTCGCGATAACCTCGGTTTCTGAAACGACCGGGCGCGCCGCCCGGAAAACTCTGGTAGCAAACGGCGCAACACTGGGAGGAAGACATGAAAACTCTACACATGATGGCCGCCGGGGCCGCCCTGCTCGTACAGGCCTCCGGGGCATATGCCGCGGATTACAACTGGCGCTATGTCGGCGTGATCAATGCCGCGCATGACTATGCCAAGATCATGATCGAAGGCTTCGAGCGCGTCGAGGAGCGCACCGATGGCGCGCTGCATATCGAGTACGTCTCCTATGGCGAGACGCCCTACAAGGCGACGGACAGCCTGACCCTCATCCGCGACGGGCTTGTCGAGATGACCGAGTGGATCCCGGCATACAACGCCTCGACCTATCCGCTTCTGGCGGGGCCGGAGCTGCCCTTCGTGATGGCCGAGCTCGAGGATGCGGCCGGCTTCCAGGAGGCGACGCTGAAGGCGTGGAGCACGCCCACCATCAGCGAGTACAAGCAGGGCATCATCGACGAGCACGGCGCCGTCAGCCTGTCGACGCAGTTCTACGACCCGATCAACATATGGTTCACCGACGAGGTGACGGATATCGAGGGCATGAAGGGCAAGAAGGTGCGGGCGTTTTCCCCCGTTCAGGCCGATTTCCTGACCTCCGCCGGCGCGTCCCCGGTCAACATCGCCGCCGCCGAGGCCTATACCGGGCTGCAGCGCGGGGTGATCGACGGGGTGATCACCGGCGCCGGCGCCGTGGTGAGCTTCAAGTGGAACGAGGTTCTCACCTCGGGCTTCACCACCAACCTGACGCTCCTGTCCTTCGACATGGTGGCCGCCGAGGCAAAGCTGGACGAGCTTCCCGACGAGGTGCGCGCCGTGCTGGTCGAGGAGATGGGCAAGGTCGAGGCCGAGATCCGCGAGCTGATGCCCAAGGCGTATGAACAGAAGATCGCCGAGCTGAAGGACGAGGGGCTGACGATCACCAACCCGTCGCCCGAGCTCTATGGCGAATTCCACCGCATCGCGGTCGAGGATGTCTTCCCGGCATGGGCCGAGCAGGCGGGCCCGCAGGCCAAGGAAATCCTGTCGGATTTCGGCATCGAGCTGAACTGAGCAGGGACCGGGTGGGCCGATGGAAACCGGACAGGCCAGGTGGCACGAGCGTGCGGGGGTGTTTGCCTCCGCCGCTCTGCTGATCGTGCTTTTCGCGCTGCTGCTGGCGGACGTGATCCTGCGCTGGCTGCAGGTCGAGTTCTACTGGGGCAGCGAGGGCGGCGGGCTGTTGATGGCGTGGATGATCTTCCTTGCGCTACCGATGGTGATGCGCACGCGCGGGCATATCGCCACCGATTTCGTGGTGGCGCACCTGCCGGGCCGGGCCCGGGCGGTGCTGAGCATGGCGGGGCACGTGCTGATGATCGCCTACCTTTGCTGCCTGGTCTGGTACTGCGCCGATCTTGCCCATTCGAACTGGCAGGGCGGGGCGCGGTTCCAGGGCATCCTGCGGTTGCCGATGTACGTCGTGCAAAGCGGCATCCTGTTCGGGATCGTCCTGATGCTTCTGAGCGAGGTGCTGATCCTTTGGGAGGAGGCCCGGGCGTTCGGCCGGGCCGGGGGTGACCGCTCGTGACGGTCATGGTTCTCATGGGGCTCACGGTTGTCCTGCTTCTGGCATTCGGCTTTCCCATTGCCCTCGTGCTGGGGGCGACCGGGGTGATCTGGACGCTGCTTTACGACCCCAATTACATGTCGGGCATCGCCCATACCGTGTTCAACACGGCCAGCGGCGAGACGCTGATCGCCATCCCGCTGTTCGTGCTGATGGGCCAGATCGTGCAGCATTCACGCGTGGCCGAGCGGTTCTACGAAACCGTCGCCCGCTGGCTGCGCTTCCTGCCGGGGGGGCTTTTGCATGCCAACATCTCGGTCAGCGCCGTCTTCTCGGCGGTCAGCGGGTCGAGCATGGCCACCGCGGCGACCGTGGCCTCGGCCGCGCTCAACAGCCTCGAGCGGCTGAAATATGACCGGCGGATGTCGACCGGCACGCTGGCGGCGGGGGGCACGCTGGGCATCCTGATCCCGCCCAGCATCCCGCTGATCGTCTATGGCTCGCTGGCCGAGGAATCGATCGGCAGCCTGTTCATCGCGGCGCTGCTGCCGGCACTGCTGATGGTCTCGCTGTTCCACGCCTACATCTTCGTCCGGGCGCTGCTGAACCCGTCGCTGGCGCCGCGGGTGCACGGCTCGGAGATCACCAAGGTCAGCGTGGCGGAGGGGCTCAACAGCGTGCTGCCGGTGATGGCGATCATCCTCGTCGTGCTGGGCGGGATCTACGCCGGCTGGACCACCAGCACCGAGGCCGCGGCACTGGGCTGTCTGATGTCGCTTTTGGCGGCGGCGTGGCAGCGGGCGTTGTCCGTGCCGATGCTGCGCCGGGTGCTGACCGAGACGGTGATGCTGAGCGGAATGATCCTGTTCATCGTGATCGGCGCGCAGGTGTTTTCCTTCGCGGTCTACACCTGGGGTATCAATATCGAGATCGGCCGGTTCGTGGCGGGCCTCGCCTTCCCGCCGCTGGCGATCTTCGGGGTGATCGTGGTGGTCTACCTCGTGCTTGGCATGTTCGTCGACGCGCTGTCGCTCATGCTGATGACGCTGGCGGTGGTGCATCCGATCGTGACGAACCTCGGCTATGACCCGATCTGGTTCGGCATCGTCCTTGTGCTGCTGCTCGAGGTCGGGCTGATCACGCCGCCAGTGGGCATCAACCTCTTCACCATCAAGGCCGTGCGCAGCGACATCGCGCTGAGCGATGTCGCCTTCGGGGCGTTGCCCTTCGTCGTGATCGTGCTGCTGACCGTGGGGCTTCTGGTGGCCTTTCCGCAGATCGTGCTCTGGCTGCCATTCCGCTAGCGGCGCCGCCCGCCCTCAAACCCCAACAGGGAGACCCAAATGACCAAGCCTGTCGAAGACGGATATCCCGGCGACGACCTCAGCGGCTTTCGCCGCAGCCTTGGCGAGTTTGCCACCGGCGTCACGGTGATCACCACCTGCGTCGATGGCACGTGCTATGGCATGACCTCGAATTCCTTCGCGTCCGTCTCGCTCGATCCGCCGCTGGTGCTGTGGTCGGTGAAATACGAAAGCCAGAGCTTCCCGGCCTTCCGCGATTGCACGCATTTCACGGTGAACGTGCTGGCAGATGACCAGATGGACCTGTCGCAGAATTTCGCGCGCTCGGGGCCGGACAAGTTCGACGGGCTGGAAATTCGCGAGGGTGCGGGCAAGGCGCCCGTCCTGGCGGGCGTCGCGGCCTCGTTCGAATGCAGCCTGGCCGAAACCCATACCGGCGGCGATCACCTGATCCTGATCGGGCAGGTCGAGCGTTTTGCCCGCTACGACCGGCAACCGCTGCTGTTCTCGAAGGGGCGCTATGCCGTGGCGGCCGACCATCCCGCGACGCGCGTGACCACCGATGCCCCGCCCACCGCGCCGGACGGTGCCGGGGCACCGCCGCTCGCGCAGCTCCTGGCGCGTGCCTACGGGGCGGTCGCCCATCGGCTCGAGCAGAGCCGGAAGACCGCGGGACTTGGCCTGACGCTGATGCAGGCGCGGCTTCTGAAGACGGTGCAGACCTATCCCGACAGCACCCTCCATGACCTCCTGCCCGAGATATTCCTCGATTTCAACGCCAGCCAGAACATCCTCGAATCGCTCGAGGCGCTGGGCCTTCTGTCGATCGACGGGGCGGGCCGGGTGCGGCTGACCGAGGCCGGGGAGGACCGGATCAACGCGGTGGTCGAACACACGCGCGCCAACGAGCAGGATCTCTTCCGGGGCGTGCCGAGAGAGGATCTTGCCGCCATGCAGCGGGTGCTCGAACGCGTCGTCGGCAACCGGGGCTGAGGGGGATGACCGGCGCGGCATACGACTACATCGTCGTGGGCGCCGGGGCCACCGGCTGCGTTGTCGCCGCGCGCCTGTCGGAGGGGGGCGCGGCCAGCGTACTGCTGATCGAGGCGGGCGGCCGCGACGCCAGCCCGGTTCTGCGGGTGCCGGGGCTGGGCTTCGCCGCCGGCACGCTGGCGCGCTACAACTGGAACTTCCTGACCGAGCCCGTGCCGGCGCTGAACGACCGCCCGCTGACCTTCCTGCAGGGCCGCGTGATGGGCGGGTCGGGCAGCATGAACGGCATGGTCTACAGCCGCGGCCATTCCGGCGAATACGACGCCTGGGCCGGGATGGGTTGCACCGGCTGGTCCTTCGACGAGGTGAAGCCGTATTTCCTCAAGACGGAAACCAACGCCCGCGGCGCCGGCGAATGGCACGGCGCCGACGGCCCGATGCACCTGCGCCCCGCGCGGCCCGACCTGCCGATCTGCGATGCCTTCCTCGAGGCGGCGGGCGCGGAGGGGGTGCCGGTGGTCGAGGATCTCAACGCCAACCACCGCGAAGGCCTTGGCATCTACGACCTGAACATCCACAACGGCCGCCGCCACAGCGCCGCGCGGGCCTTTCTCGGACCGGCGGGCAAGTGGGCGAACCTGACAATCATACGCAATACGCAGGTCACCGGCGTGACGATAAAGAACGGCCGGGCCACCGGCGTGCAGGCGGTGCGGAAGGGCAGGGCGGTCACTTTCTCCGCCTCGCGCGAGGTGGTGCTTTGCGGCGGCGCCATCATGAGCCCCACGCTGCTCATGCATTCCGGCATCGGCCCGGCGGAGCATCTTCGCGACATGGGGATCGACGTTCTGGTCGATGCGCCGGAGGTGGGCGGCAACCTGCAGAACCATCCCTGCTACCGCCCGCAATATGCCTGTTCGCACCCGGTGACGGCCCGCAGCCATGTCACCGCGGGCGGCGCATTGCGGGCCGGGTGGCAGTACCTCACCCGGGGCACCGGCCCGCTGGCGGAAAGCTTCGCCTCGGTCGGCGGGTTCTTCAAAAGCGACCCGGCGCTCGAGGCGGCCGATATGCAGGTCGTCTTCCTGTCTGCGCTGCCCCCCTCGGGCGGCAAGGGCATCTTCGATCTTCTGCCGCGCGAGCATGGCTTCGGGCTGACCATCTACCAGGGGACGCCCCACAGCCGCGGGCGGGTCTCGCTGCGCTTTGCCGATCCGCTGGCGCCGCCGCGGATCGACACCGGCTATTTCACCGACAAGCGCGATATCGAGGTGCTGGCGGCGGGTGTGCAGCGGATGCGCGACGTGATGCGCCAACCGGCCATCGCCCGCTACATCAGGCGTGAGCTGGCGCCGGGCCCGCAGGTTCGGACACGGGACGAGCTGATCGAGGAAATCCGGCGCAATGCCGGCACCTCCTATCACCAGAGCGGCACCTGCGCGATGGGCGCCGACAACCGCGCGGTGCTCGACCCGTCCCTCCGGGTGCGGGGGGTCGAGGGGCTGCGCGTGGCCGATACCTCGATCATGCCGCGCATGCCCAACGCCGCGCTGCATGCCCCCGCGCTGATGATCGGCGAGAAGGCGGCGGCCATGATCCTCGAAGTTGCGGCAGGAAAGGCAGCGTCATGACCGACAGCGGGACACCCACCCCCGAAACCGCGATCGAGCCGGAGATGCCGATCATCGACGCCCACCACCACCTGATCGACCGGCCGGGCCGCCGCTACCTGTTCGACGCCTATCTCGCCGACGTCTCGGCCGGGCACGACATCCGCGCCACGGTCTATATCGAGAGCCAGGCCATGTGCCGGGCCGAGGGGCCGGAGGCGCTGAAACCCGTGGGCGAGACCGAGTTCGCCGCGGGCATCGCCGCGATGAGCGAAAGCGGCACCTACGGCTCCTGCCGCATCAACGCGGGGATCGTGGGCCATGCCGACCTTGCGCGGGGCGATGCGGTGGCGCAGACGCTCGACGCGCATGTCGCGGCGGGCGGCGGCCGGTTTCGCGGCGTCCGGCAGGTCGCCCTGTCGCATCCCAGCCCGGAGCCGTTCCGCTACGTCCTCAACCCGCCGCCGCCGGATCTTCTGAACGCCGCCGCGTTCCGCGCGGGCTTTGCCGAACTCGGGCCGCGCGGCCTGAGCTTCGAGGCCACCGTCTTCCATACGCAGCTTGCAGACGTGGCCGACCTTGCCGATGCCTTCCCCGAAACGGTGATCGTCCTCGATCACCTCGGTTTCGCCATGGCCATGGGGATGTCCGATGCCGACAGGCAGGGTGTTTTCAGCGAGTGGGCCAAGGGCCTCCGCGAGCTTGCCCGCCGCCCGAACGTCATGGCCAAGATCGGCGGCTTCGGCCTGCCGTTCTGGGGGTTCGGCTTCGATCAGGCGGAGGTGAAGCCCGACAGCGACACGCTGGCCCGCACATGGCGGCCTTGTGTCGAGACCGGGATCGAGGCGTTCGGCACGGGGCGCTGCATGATGGAAAGCAATTTCCCGGTCGACGCGATGAGCTGTGATTACGTCACGCTCTGGAACGCGCTCAAGAAGGTCACGCAAGGCCTGGATGCCGCTGAGCGGCACAAGCTGTTCTTCGCGAATGCCGCAAGGATCTACGACCTGGACGTCAGCTCATGACCCGGTCAGAGATCGCGGTAGCCGCCCTGGTGGGCGAGGGTCACGCCCGCCCCGCCGGTGCGCACGCCGGCCACGCGACCGATCAGGATGACCGCGCCCTCGTCCTCGACCGCCTGTTGCAGGTGGCAGTCGAACACCGCCGCGGCGGTGTCGAGTACCGGCGCCCCGGTCACGAAGCTTGCCCATCGGCCAGTGGCGAACCGCTCCGCCATCTCCGACCCGCCGCCGAAAAGGCGCGCCAGTTCTTCCGCCCCGCCGGGCAGGAGGTTGACGGCGAAATGCCCGGCCGCCCGAATGACGGGCAGCGCCGAGGTGCTTTTCCCGGCCGAGACCAGCACCGTCGGCGGGTCGGCCGAGACATGCGCGAAGGAGAGGCCGAGAAACCCGGCCGGGCCGGCATCACCGCTGGCGGTGATCACCGTGGCCCCCACGGGCCGTGCGCCGACCGTCCGCCAGAAGGCGCCTTGCGTGATCTCCGCACCGGTGGCCTCGAAACTCATGATGCGCTTTCCCTCTCAATCCGCCGCCCGGGCGTGGCGACGATGGGAGGCTTGCATGTATCCTGCTGGAATACAAGAACGGCGCGTCCGGCCGTCACCCTCCGCTTGGCCGCTTATGGACGGCATGGTATAGCCGCTGGAACCCGATCCCAGCCAATTGGATATTCGAGTGGCGCACAGCTTCGCTTCCCCTGCCGAGGACGGCAGCGACATGGATAAACAGTCGCGAGACACCTACTCGACCATCCGCGAACGGATCGTCACGCTGGAGCTTCCGCCGGGCTCGCTTCTGTCGGAAAACTCTCTCGGCGCCTCGTTGGGTCTCAGCCGGACGCCCATCCGCGAGGCGATCAAGCGGCTGGAGCGGGAAGACCTTGTCGCCATTCTCCCGCGGCGCGGTATCGTCGTGACCGAGGTCGACCTGAAAAGCCAGCTCGACCTGCTGGAGTTCCGCCGGGGGATAGAGATCCGCCTGATCCGCCGTGGGGCCGAACGGGCCAGTGCGGCGCAGCGCGCCCGGATTGCAGAGATCGCGGCGCAGGCCGAAGCCTGTGCCGCCTCGGGCAACCTGTCGGACTATATCGCGCACGACACCGAGTTCGACGCGATCATCGAACAGGCGGCTGACAACCGGTTCCTGACCAACGCGATGAAGCCGGTGCACGCGCTGGTGCGCCGGTTCTGGCACACTCAGCGTGGCCGGTCCGCGCTGCCCGAGGCGCTGGTGCAGCACGCGAAGGTCATCCGGGCCGCCGCCGACGGCGCGCCGGAACGGGTGGAGGCAGAGCTGTCGGCGCTCTACGACCGGAACGAGAAATACATCCTTGGCCTGATGACCTGAGCCGCGCCTCGCAAAGCCGTGGGGCAAGATCGCCGGCCCTTGACCGCTTGACATTCCATCTAGTATACCAGTGGAATACGAGAGGGCAGGCGAGTCGCCCCGCCTCGATACGGCAACAGGAAAGGCAGGCCCATGAACATGATGCGAACCATCCGGACAGCGCCCCAAGACGCGGCCCGCGAGACGGAACGCGACATCATCGTCGGCCCTGACGAGATCATTGCCGAGGCCACCGCCGGGCGGATGTTCATCCTTGTCGACGACGAAGACCGCGAGAACGAGGGCGACCTGGTCATCCCCGCCGACGCCGCCGACGCTGCGGCGATCACCTTCATGGCGCGGCAGGGCTGCGGCCTGATCTGCCTTGCGATGTCGGGCGAGATGATCGACCGGCTCGATCTGCCGCCGATGCCGAAACGGGGCGGGTCGCGTCACGACACGGCCTTCACCGTCTCGATCGAGGCGCGCCATGGCGTGACCACCGGCATATCCGCCAGGGACCGCGCCTGTACCGTCGCCGCCGCGATTGCGCCCGATGCCGGGCCCGCCGATATCGTCACGCCGGGCCATGTGTTCCCGCTGCGTGCCCGCGATGGCGGCGTGCGCCGGCGGGCGGGGCATACCGAGGCATCGGTCGAAATCGCGCAACTTGCCGGGCGGCCCGCGGCCAGCGTGATCTGCGAGATCATGAACCCCGACGGCACGATGGCCCGGCTCGACGACCTGGTGATCTTCGCCCGCCGTCACCACCTGAAGATCGGCCGGATCTGCGACCTGGTGGCGTGGCTGGACGCCCCCGTCGCCCGAACGGCCTGAGGCAGGTTATTCCTCGTTCGGCAGGTAGGCCTGCACGTTCTTCAGGCTGCGCAGAACGAAGCTCGACCGCGAATGCCGGATGCCGGGCACCTTGTAGAGTTTCTTGCGCAGGAACTCCTCGTACCCGCGCGTCCCGTTCACCGCGACCTTGATGAGATAGTCGTATTCGCCGGTCGTCAGGTGAACCTCCAGCACCTCGTGCAGCTTTTCCATCTCCCGCCCGAACACCTCGAGCGTCTGGTCGTCATGCCGGTCGAGCACCACCTCGATCAGCACGATTTCCGGCGCGCCGAGGCTGTCCTGGTTGAGAATCGCCCGGTAACCGGTGATCACGCCGTGATCTTCCAGCCGTTTCACCCGTTGCCAGCACGGGCTGGCCGAGAGGCCCACGATCTGCGCCAGCCGCGCGTTCGACACACGCCCATCCTCGGCCAGTGTCCGGAGGATTCGGCGGTCGATATCATCGATCTGAGGGCTCTGCGGCATTGCGAAATACTCTACTGCGTAAGTCCGTCCAGGTAGTGTATTCTTTTGGAATACGGTTGTACACCAACAGAAATCGAAAGCACCTTTTTCCTGCCCCGGAGTACCCTTCCCGCAGGAGGTGCCCGCCCATGGAAGCCAGGTTCTACTGCTGCGATCCCCTGAACACCGTCAGCCGCGTCATGGACACGGCTAGGCGCATGGGGCTCGGATTTTCCACCATGAGTTTCGACCGGCAGGAGGGCAGCCTCTACGTCTTCGACATCGTGCTCAGCGACCCGCCCGAGCAGCTTGCGCGCAACTTCATCGACCGGATCGCCAATTTCGTCGATCTCGAACCGGGACAGAACGCATGACCGAGGAACGCGCCCCCCGCCTGCACGTGCCCGAACCGGCCATCCGCCCCGGCGACCAGCCCGATTTCTCCCATGTCCGCGTGCCCCGCGCGGGCGAGGTGCGGCGGCCCGAGCCGGATGAAAGCCCCGAGGAGCTGCGCGATCTGGCTTTCACCATCATCCGCGTCCTGAACCGCGACGGCGAGGCGGTCGGCCCCTGGGCCGGCTCGCTCGACGATGACGCGATCCGCGACGGGCTGCGCCACATGATGATGCTGCGCGCCTACGACGCCCGGATGCTCAAGGCCCAGCGGCAGGGCAAATCCTCCTTCTACATGCAGCACCTGGGCGAAGAGGCGATTTCCTGCGCCTTCCAGAAGGCGCTGCGCCCCGGCGACATGAACTTCCCCACCTACCGTCAGGCCGGATTGCTGATCGCGGCGGGCTATCCGCTGACCAAGATGATGTGCCAGGTCTACTCGAACGATGGCGACCCGGTGCGCGGCCGGCAGCTTCCGGTCTTCTACAGCTCGCGCGAGCACGGGTTCTTCTCGATCTCCGGCAACCTCGCCACGCAATACGTGCAGGCCGTCGGCTGGGCCATGGCCGCCGCGATCAAGGGCGAGAACAGCCTCGCCGCCGGCTGGATCGGCGACGGCTCGACCGCGGAAAGCGATTTCCACGGCGCGCTGGTCTTCGCCTCGACCTACAAGCCGCCGGTCATCCTCAACATCGTCAACAACCAGTGGGCCATTTCCACCTTCCAGGGCATCGCCCGCGGCGGCGCCGGCACCTTCGCCGCGCGCGGCCATGGCTTCGGCATCCCGGCGCTCCGGGTCGATGGCAACGACTATCTCGCCGTCCATGCCGCCGCCGCCTGGGCCGCCGAGCGTGCCCGCCGCGACCTTGGGCCCACGATGATCGAATACGTCACCTACCGCGCTGGCGGCCATTCCACCTCCGACGATCCGGCGGCCTACCGCCCCAAGGAGGAGGGGAGCGCCTGGCCGCTGGGCGACCCGATCCTCCGGCTCAAGGCGCACCTGATCCAGAAGGGGCTATGGTCCGAGGAGCGCCACGCCCAGGCCGAGGCCGAGATCATGGACGAGGTCGTCGCCGCCCAGAAGGAAGCCGAGGCGATCGGCACGCTGCATTCCGGCCGCCGCCCCAGCCCGCGCGACATGTTCGAGGATGTCTTCGCCGAAATGCCGCCGCACCTGGTCCGCCAGCGTCACGAAGTGGGGTACTGACCATGGCGCGCATGTCGATGATCGAGGCCATCCGCAACGCCCACGAGGTGGCGATGGAGGCCGACGAAAATGTCGTCGTGATGGGCGAGGACGTGGGCTATTTCGGCGGGGTCTTCCGCTGCACCGCGGGGCTGCAGAAGCGCTTCGGCGTCGAGCGCTGCTTCGACACGCCGATCAGCGAGCTCGGCATCGTCGGCACTGCCATCGGCATGGCGGCCTACGGGCTGAAACCCGTGGTCGAGATCCAGTTCGCCGATTACATGTACCCCGCCTATGACCAGCTCGTCTCGGAAGCTGCGCGCCTGCGCTACCGCTCGGCGGGGGAGTTCACCTGCCCGATGGTCGTCCGCATGCCCACGGGCGGCGGCATCTTCGGCGCCCAGACCCACAGCCAGAGCCCCGAGGCGCTGTTCACCCATGTTGCCGGGCTGAAGACCGTGGTCCCCTCGACCCCGGCCGACGCGAAGGGCCTGCTGCTCGCCGCCATCAACGACCCCGACCCGGTGATCGTCCTCGAGCCCAAGCGCCTGTATAACGGACCCTTCGACGGCCATTTCGACCGCCCCTCGCGATCGTGGAGCAAGGATGAGAAGGGTGAGGTGGAGCCCGGCCATTACGAGATACCGCTGGGCAAGGCCAGCACCGTGCGCGACGGCAGCGCCGCAACGCTGGTGACCTACGGCACCATGGTCCACGTCGCGCTGGCCGCGGTCGAGGAAAGCGGCGCCGATATCGAGGTGATCGACCTGCGCACGCTGCTGCCGCTCGACCTCGATGCCGTCGCCGCCTCGGTCAATCGCACCGGGCGCTGCATCGTGCTGCACGAGGCGACGCTCACCTCGGGCTACGGCGCCGAGCTTGCCGCGCTGATCCAGTCGGAATGCTTCTACGCGCTCGAGGCGCCGATCCTGCGCGTGGCCGGGTGGGACACGCCCTATCCGCATGCGCAGGAATGGGATTACTTCCCGGGCCCCGAGCGGGTGAAACGTGCCATTGCCACGGTGCTGGAGGGGTAGTCCATGACCGAACAGAGCTTCAAACTCCCCGATATCGGCGAGGGCATCACCGAGGCCGAACTGAGCGAGTGGCTGGTCAAGGTCGGTGACGAGGTCCGCGAGGACGACCCGATCTGCGAGGTGACGACCGACAAGGCCACCGTCGAGATCCCCGCCGCGGCGACCGGTAGGGTGACATGGGTCGGCGGCGAGGCGGGTGACGTGTTGGCCGTGGGCAGCGAGCTGATCCGGATCGAAACCGACGCGGACGCCGCGCCGCAGGCGCCGGAGCGTGAAGACCCCGCGCCGGAACCGGCCCCGAAGCCGGAATCGGAACCAGAGCCCGAAGCGCCTGCCAAGCCGGCGAAACAACCCGAACCGCCGGCCAAGCCCGCCCGCCGCGCGCAACAGCCCGCCTCGGCCGCCATGGCCCGCAACGCCGCCGGCCGCCCGCTGGCCGCGCCCTCGGTGCGGGGCCGCGCGCTCGAGATGGGCATCGACCTGCGACAGTTGCGCGGCACCGGCCCGGCCGGCCGCATCCTGCATGAAGACCTCGACGCCTACGCCGAAAGCGGCGGCGCCGCCGCGCCCGGCTCCGGCCTGCGCCGCCGCGACACCACCGAAGAGGTCCGGATCACCGGCGTCCGCCGCAAGATCTCGGAACGGATGTCGCTGGCCAAGTCGCGCATCCCGCATTTCTCGATCATCGAGGAGGTCGAGGTCGACGCGCTGGAAGACCTGCGTGCCAGCCTCAACGCTCGTTTCGCCGACAACCGCGGCAAGCTCACCCTGCTGCCCTTCGTGATCCGCGCCCTGTCCGAGGCCGTGCTCGATCACCCGGAAATCAACGCCCATTTCGATGACGAGGCCAGCGTTGTCACCCGCCATGCCGCCCTGCATTGCGGCATCGCCACCCAGACCGACACCGGCCTGATGGTCCCCGTGCTGCAACACGCCGAGGCGATGGACCTGTGGGAAGCCGCCCGCGACATCCGACGCCTCTCCGACACCGCCCGCGCCCGCCGGATCGCGCCGGAAAACCTCTCCGGCTCGACCATCACGATCACCTCGCTGGGCCCGCTCGGCGCGCTGGCCACCACGCCCATCATCAACCACCCCGAGGTGGCCATCGTCGGCATCAACAAGATCGCCGTCCGCCCCGTCTGGGACGGCCACGCCTTCCAGCCCCGGCGGGTGATGAACCTGTCCTGCAGCTTCGATCACCGGGTGGTCGACGGGTGGGTGGCCGCGGAATTCGTGGCCAAGCTGAAGGCGCTTCTGGAAACCCCGGCAATGCTATGGATGGAGTGGCGCGATGACTGAGATGACCTGTGACCTGCTCGTCATCGGCGGCGGCCCCGGCGGTTATGTCTGCGCCTCGCGGGCGGCGAGGCAGGGCCTTGATACCGTGCTGGTCGAGGGCCGCCGCGTCGGCGGCACCTGCCTCAACGTGGGCTGCATCCCGTCGAAGGCGCTGATCCACGCGGCCGACCTTTACCACACCGCCACGCGTCAGGCGGGCGAGGGGCTTTGCGGCGTCACCGTCGCGACGCCGAACCTCGACTACGGGCAGACGCTCGACTGGTCCGGCTCCGTCGTCGACAAGCTGTGTTCCGGCGTGACCGGCCTTCTTGGCAACAGCGGCGTGAAAACCCTGACCGGCTGGGCGCATTTCCGCGATGGCAAGACCGTCGAGGTCGACAGCGAAACCGGCCCCGTCACCATCCGCGCCGCGAAGGTGGTGATCGCCACCGGGTCGCGCCCCGTGGAGCTGCCGGGCCTTCCTTTCGGGCCGCATACGCTCGATTCCACCGCCGCGCTGGCGCTGGCCGACCTGCCCGCGCGGCTGGCGGTCGTCGGTGCCGGTTACATCGGGCTCGAACTGGGCACCGCCTTCGCCAAGCTGGGCTGCAAGGTGACCATTGTCGAGGCCGCCGACCGCATCCTGCCGCAATATGACGACAAGTTGACCCGCCCCGTCCGCCGCCGCCTCAAAGAGCTGGGGATCACCCTGAAGCTCGAAACGAAGGTGAAAGGCTGGGCGCAGGAGGGCGAAACGCTGTCCCTCTCAGGACCCGATGGCGAGGAGAGCCTCGCCGCCGACAAGGCCCTCGTCACCGTCGGCCGCGCGCCCAACCTCGACGGCCTGCGCATCGAGGAACTGCGCCTCCGCCAGGATGGCGCCTTCCTCGAGATCGACGACCAGTGCCGCACCTCCATGCGCGGGGTCTATGCCATCGGCGACGTGACGCCGGGCCCGATGCTGGCCCATCGTGCCATGGCGCAGGGCGAACTGGTGGCCGACCTCCTGGCCGGGCATCCGAAACGCTGGGACAAGACCTGCATCCCCGCCATCTGCTTCACCGATCCCGAGATCGTCACCGCCGGCCTGCTGCCATCCGAGGCGCCGGATGCAGAAACGAGCACCTTCCAGTTCCGCGCCAACGGCCGTGCCCTCACGCTGGGCGACACGGAAGGGTTCGTGCGCATCGTGGCCCGCCCCTCCGATCATGTCGTCCTCGGCATCCAGGCCACCGGGCCGGGCGTGTCGGAACTGGCCGCCGCCTTTGCCATCGCCATCGAAGCCGGCCTTCGGGCCGAGGATATCGCCGCCACCATTCACGCTCACCCCACCCTTGGCGAGGCGCTGCAGGAAGCCGCGCTGGGCCTGGCTTCGATGTCCAATCACGGCTGACGCCCTCCGCCCGCCAGCGACGCCACGTCGCTTTCAATCTGCCGCACCAGTGGTATACAGGCAGCCTGAACAAGACGAAGGCAAGGCCCGATGGCGCGACAGATACCGAAAACACAGGACGCCGGCGAACTCGACCCGCTGGCGGCCACGGCCTACACCACCATCCTCGACCGCATCGTGCGGCTTGACCTGCCGCCGGGAAGCCTGATCTCGGAAAATTCCCTCGGCCGTGAAATGGGCCTCAGCCGCACCCCGGTGCGCGAGGCGCTGAAACGGCTCGAACGCGAATACCTCGTCTCGATCATGCCCCGCCGCGGGATCATCGTGACAGAGGTCGACCTGCGCAGCCAGATCCAGCTTCTGGAAATGCGCCGCGGCATCGAGATGCGCCTGCTCCTGCGCGGCACCGAACGCGCAAGCGACGGTCAGCGCGCCGAGATGAAGCGGCTGGCCTCCGAGATGGAAGCGGCCGCCGGGGCAGGGGACCTTGCCAGCTACGTCCGCCATGACGCCGAGTTCGACGCCATCGTCGAGGAGGCCTGCGGGAACCGGTTCCTCACCCAGGCGATGTGGCCGGTCCACGCGCTGGTCCGCCGGTACTGGCACACGCAGGTCGGCACCGCCGGGCTGCGCGAGGCGCTGGACCGGCATGTGCGCGTTGTCCGCGCCGCCGCCGACGGCGATGCCGAGGCGGTGCGGCAACGGCTCACCGAGCTTTGTGACCAGACCGAAAGCTACATCCTCGACCAGATGCGCTGACCCGCGCAGCTGACGGCCGGCGGGTTTCGACAGCGTCGCCGCGCTGGCCGCTTGACCTGTGTTCGCCGCAGCCTGTATTCTACTGGAATACTAGATGCGCGATGGGAGGAGACACCATGAACGAGATGACGCCGGTGGCCTATGCGAAGATCCCCAGGATCGACCGGGCCCTGATCGAACGTGCCAGCCGGAACTCGGTGGCCGACCTGCACGAGGGGCTGGGCGCCATCGCCGGGCGGCGGCACTTGCTGTCGCATGCCATGCGCCCAGTCTGGACGGGCGCAAAAACCTGCGGGCAGGCCGTGACCTGCTACAACTATCCCGGCGACAACCTGCTGCTGCACATCGCCGCGAAGCTGGCCGAGCCCAGAGACGTGATCGTCGCCACCAATGGCGGCAGTGCACAGGGCGCACTCTGGGGCGACATGATCACCTATTACGCGCAGGGCAAGGGCATAGCCGGCGCGGTCGTCGACGGCGCGGTGCGCGACACCGGCCGGGTGCGCGAGATGGGCTTCCCGGTCTTCTCGACCGCGATCTCCGTCTCGCATCCCGAGAAGCGCGGTCCGGGCTCGGCCAACGTGCCGGTCGTGGTGGCGGGCGTGACCGTGAACCCCGGCGACCTGATCGTGGCCGACGATGACGGCGTGCTGGCGATTCCCCCCGAACTCGTCGAATCGGCCGTCGAGAATGCCGAGGCCCGGGCGGCCAAGGAATCGGGCTTTCGCGCCAAGCTCGACGAGGGCGCCACCATGTACGAACTCCTCGGGCTCGAGCGCGATGTCGCGGC
Organism: Roseovarius sp.; assembly: GCF_030373445.1. Lineage (GTDB taxonomy): Bacteria > Pseudomonadota > Alphaproteobacteria > Rhodobacterales > Rhodobacteraceae > Roseovarius. Next base: position 353,611 of record NZ_JAUCYU010000003.1, on the reverse strand, counting down.
CTGCGGTCTGACGGAAATCGACGGCACGTGGAAGGAGGCCGGACAGGGCAAAGCATGACCGTTTCCGCCGAGACGGTCGAAAGCGCGGCCGGACCCCAAAAACACTGGAATCCCGGGTGCAGGGCTTTGATTTACAGCCATTTTCCCGGGAGAGACGACGTGTGACCCGTGTTCAAATCCATCAGGAAAACCGATCAAAATCATCACATCAATGATCATTCAGATGATCGGTTGGTATGCTAGAAAACCTCTCAACCAAAGTCATCTTTGGCCGCGACACGGAGGAACGTCGCAAGGATTTCTGCACCGGAACACATGCGGCCGGGCAGTCGACGGAGGAGCGGATCGCGGCGCGTGCGGCGGTGCGGTTGACCAAAGAGGATCGGTGTGACGGCAAAGACCATGCCAGAGGATAGCCGAGGGCAGAAGACCTCCGGCTGGCAAAGGATACACGGGGCCGCCGCCTCGGCGGACCGGTGGCTGCGGCATCTCGAGAACGTGGCGTTGGTCCTCTCGGCCCTGTCGATCGTGGTCATCACCGTGATCGTCTGTGCCGAGGTGGTCCTGCGCACCACGGCCGGCATCTCGACCCTGGTCTCGGCCGAGTACGCGGGTTACCTGCTGGCCGCCAACGTCTACCTCGGCCTCGCCTGGACCTTCCGCAACGGCGGCTTCATCCGGGTCGAACTGGTGCACGGGCTCTTTCGGGGGCGGGCGGCGGCGCTGCTCAACCTGCTGATCGCCGTGATCGCCACCGCAACGCTGCTTGTCTACACTTGGTACATCATCGACTTCGTCCTGCAGACCTATCGCAGCGGCGCGACCTCGATCTTCATCACCCGCACCGTGCTCTGGGTGCCGCAACTGGTCATGCCGATCGGGTCGGTGCTGCTGACCTGCAGCATGATCTCGGCGCTGGTCCGGTCCGCGGCGGCGCTGTTCTCGCCGGATCTCGCCGCTCGACAGGACGCCGAACAAACGGAGGACTGGCTATGACCTGGGTCGCCTTTTCCGCCCTCATCATCGCGATGCTCTTCGTGCTGCTGGCCTCGGGCGTCTGGATCGCCATCGCGCTGATGACGACGGGTATGTCCGGCCTCTACATTGCCGGCGGGGCGAAGACCCTGCTGTCGCTCGGCTCGATCAGCTGGAACTCGATCAACTCCTTCACCCTCAGCCCGGTGCCGCTCTTCATCGTGATGGGCGCGATCATCCTGCGCTGCGGCGTGGCGCAACGCTTCTACGCGGCGCTGGCGATCTGGCTGCGCTTCCTGCCGGGCGGGCTGCTGCAGTCGAACGTCGTCTCCTGCTCGGTCTTCGCCGCCGCCTGCGGCTCGAGCGTGGCGACGGCGGGCACCATCGGCACCGTCACCATCCCCGAGCTGAAGGCACGCGGCTATGACGACCGGCTGATCTTCGGTTCGCTCGCGGCCGGCGGCACCCTGGGCATCCTGATCCCACCCAGCATCATCATGATCATCTACTGCTCGATCGTCGAGGTGTCGGTCGCCAAGCTATTCATCGCCGGTGTCGTGCCGGGGCTGGTGCTGGCCGTGGCCTTCATGGGCTATATCGGGGTGCGCTGCCTGCTCAACCCGGCCCTGGCCCCCACGGAAACCGAGCCGGTGAGCATGGGAGACCGCTTTCGCTCGCTGGGCGATATCCTGCCGCTCTTCGGACTGATCTTCTTCGTCATGGGCTCGATCTACCTCGGCTGGGCCACGGCGACCGAGGCCGCCGCCATCGGGGTGCTGGCCTCGGTGATCATCGCCGCCCTTTATCGCGGCCTGAGCTGGGAGAACGTGAAGGAGGCCCACCTCTCGGCCGTCCGCACCACCTGCATGGTGCTGGTCATCGTCGTGGCGGCCCAGGTCTTTTCCTACGCGCTGGTCTACTCGGGCGTCAGCCGCTCGCTGACCGGCTGGGTCATCGGGCTCGACCTGCCGGTCTTCGTGCTCTTCCTCGCCATCGTTCTGCTCTACATCTTCCTCGGCTGCCTGATCGACGGCGCCTCGATGATGCTGCTGACGCTGCCGGTGCTCTTCCCGATCATCAACGCCGCCGGGTTCGACCTGATCTGGTTCGGCGTCATGGTCGTGGTGCTGATCGAGATCGGCATGATCACCCCGCCGATCGGCCTCAACCTCTTCGTATTGCACGGGATCGGGCAGGGCACGCCCTATGCCGACGTGGCGCGCGGTGCGCTGCCCTACGTCTGCCTGATGCTCGCGTTCCTGCTTCTGATGTGGTTCGTGCCGGGCCTTGCGCTCTGGCTGCCGGACCAGATGACCGTGGCGCGATGACAGCGCGCCGCAACGATAACCAAGAGTAACATGTCAAGCAGGGAGGACAGACATGAAAGATTACGGACTTAGCCGGCGCTCGCTTCTGCGGGGGATGGGCGCGGCGGGAATCGTGACGGCCGCCGCCGGAACCCGGGCCTTCGCCGCGCCGATGAAATGGGACTTCACCATCTATTACGGCCCCGGCCATTCGCTCACAAACCTCTACATCGCGCTCACCGACGACATCCGCGAACGCACCAATGGCGAGCTCGACATCACCGTCCGCACCGCCGGCGAGATGCCCTTCCGCGCGACCGAGGCTGTGCCCGTCCTGGGGCAGGGACAGGTCGAGATGGCGCTGGCCTACCAGGGCTTCATCGCCGGCACCACCAAGGTCGCCGCCTTGCCCGGCCTGCCGTTCCTGATCCGCAACGCCGACGAGGCGGAAACCGCGATGGACGTGCTGGTGCCGCATATCAACAAGAAGCTGAACTCGCAGGGCTGCCAGATGCTGCTCTGGTCCGGCCAGAACTGGCCGCAGAACGCCTATGGCCGCGGCGAGCCGCTGACGAAACTGGAAGACTTCAAGGGCAAGAACGCCCGCGGCTCCAGCCCCGAACAGGGCGACATCATCCGCAAGTACGGCGGCGCGGCGGTCACGCTGACCACCGCCGAGGTGCCCGAGGCGATGCATCGCGGCGTGGTCGATGCGGTCTTCACCGGCGCGGCCAATATCACCGGCTCGGGCTGGACCGAGTTCCTCGACTGGGGCTATTTCTGCGACCCGCATACCGGCATCGAGTACATCCTGATCAACCAGGACCTCTATGCCGGCCTGCCCGAGGACATGCGCGCCGCCGTCGACGCGGCCGTCACCGAGAACCAGGCCGAGTTCGCGGCCGCCCGCAAGAAAGCCAATGACGAGGCCGAGGCGGAAATGCGCGAGGTCATGACCATCGTCGACGCCGATCCGGAAGACGTGAAACGCTACGAATCCGAATGGGCCGGCTACTGGGACGAATGGGCCAAGGACGGCGGACCGGAGGTCGAGGCCGCCGTCGCCGACGTGCGCGAGGCGCTCGGCAAGTAACCTGCACCCCCGCTCCGGCGCCGCTTGCCGGGGCGGGCAACCCTCCCGACCTGTCGGGAGAATCGATGAACAATATCAAATCTTTGCGCGATCCCCTCCGGCCAGCATCTGGCATGATGGACGCGCCGGCACTCTCCTATTGCCGCTGAAAGGATGGCGACACGACCGATGCGCATCGACAAGGCGATCAACATTCACGATGTCCGCGACTGCGCGCGCCGCTACCTGCCGCGCATCGCCTTCGACTTCATCGACGGCGGCGTCGACGGCGAGGCGGCGCTCGCGCGGAACCGCGCGGCCTTCGACCGCTGGAAGCTTCTGCCGCGCTACCTTGTCGATGTCTCGGACCGCAGCCAGAAAGTCACCCTGTTCGGCCACGAGTATTCCAGCCCCTTCGGCGTCTCGCCCATGGGCATCGCCGGGTTCTTCCGGCCCGGCGCCGACCTGATGCTGGCCCGCGCCGCCGCGAAGTTCGACCTGCCGTACCTGATGTCCAGCGCCAGCTGCGACTCGATCGAGGCGGCGATGGATATCGCCCCGGAAACCACGTGGTTCCAGATCTACGGCGCCCGTAACCCCGAGATCACCGCCGACCTGATCCGCCGCGCCCGCGCACTCGATGTTCGCGTGCTGATCCTGACGATCGATACGCCCGTAATGGCCAAGCGCGAACGCAACCTCCGCAACGGGTTCACCCGGCCGATGAAGATGACCCCGGGCGTGATCCTGCAGGGGCTCAGCCGCCCGGCCTGGACCCTGCGCTACCTGCAGAACAGCGGCATCCCGATGATGGAAAACTGGCTGCCCTATGCCGGCCCGAACGCGAATGCGGGCGCCGTCGCCGACCTCTACGGAAGCGAAACGCCCGCCCCCGAACAGACATGGGAGGTGCTCAAGTCGGTGCGCAAGGCCTGGCCCGGCCCGCTGGTCGTCAAGGGCGTGATGCACCCCGACGACGCCCGCCGCTGCCGCGACCTCGGCGCCGACGGCCTGATCGTGTCGAACCACGGTGGCCGGCAGCTCGATTCCGCTCCGGGTTCGCTCGACATGCTGCCGCTCGTGGCCGACGCCGTGGGCGATGGCATGGAACTGCTGATCGACAGCGGCATCCGCCGCGGCTCCGACATCGCCAAGGCGCTCTGCCTCGGCGCCAAGGCCACGCTCTTCGGCCGCCCGGCCATGTTCGGCGTCGCGGCTGGCGGGCAGGCCGGGGCCGAGAAGGTCTTCGACATCTACCGGCAGGAGCTCAGCCTCGTCATGGGCATGATGGGCTGGACCGACCTCTCCGCCCCGGGCCCCGACAGCCTTTTCGACCTTGCCAACCCGCCCGCGCGCAAACCGGGCCCGCGCGCCCGTGCCGCGGAATGACCGTTCCTGAATTGAAAGGTGACCAACACCATGAGTGAGCAAATGCACCTGATCGGCTTCTACATGCACAGCCCGATCAACCACAGCGCCATGAGCTGGGCCGATCCGGAAGACGGGCGGCTTGACGGGATGGCATCGTTCGATCACTGGAAGGGGCTTGCCCGCACCCTGGAACGCGGCTGCTTCGACGCGGCCTTCTTCGCCGACACCCCGGGCGGTTACGACTGGTACCGCGACAGCCTCGACGACTACGTCCGCTACGGCGTCTGCTGGCCCAGCCACGACCCGATGGCGCTGATGGGGGTGATGCTGGCCGAAACCGAGCACCTGGGCCTCGCCCTCACGCTCTCCACCTCCGGCAGTCATCCCTACACCACCGTCCGCCGCCTCTCGACTCTCGACTACATGAGCGGCGGGCGTGTCGGCTGGAACATCGTCTCGGGCCACCTCCGTGCCGAACACCGTGCGCTGGGCGCCGAGCAGCTTCAGCATGACGAGCGGTATGACCACGCCGACGAATACATGGATGTCTGCTATGCGCTCTGGAACGGCATCAAGCCGGGCGCGATCCTCGCCGACCGCGAGAAGGGGCTCTATGCCGACCCGGAAAAGATCGACGTGATCGACTTCAAGGGCGATTATTTCCGCTGCCGCGGCGTGCCCCCCGTGCTGCCATCGGCGCAGGGCCGCCCGGTGCTGTTCCAGGCGGGCTCCTCCGGCCGGGGCCAGAAATTCGCCCTGAAGCATGCCGACGTGGTCTTCGCCATCCAGCCGCAGGCCTCGGCCATGACGAAATTCGTGAAGATGCTGGGCGAGACGGCGGAAACCGAGGGCCGCAAGGACACCCCCAAGGTCACCTTCGGCATCCAGTGCGTCCTGGGCGGCACCGAGGAAGAGGCGAAAGCCCACCAGAAGGAGATGGCCGACCGCATCCCCATCGACGCCGCCCTCAACCGCATGTCCGGCACCATGGGCGTCGATTTCAGCCGGCTCGAACTGGATTCCCGCCTGGCCGACAACACCACCGAGGCCTCGCAGGGGATGCTGATGGCGCTCGCCAACATGGCCGGCGACGGCGACGCCACGGTGCGCGACGCCGCCCGCATGTTCGGCGCCTCCACCGGTATGCCACAGCTCGTCGGTACGCCCGAACAGGTCGCGGACGAGCTGGAAACCCTCTGGCGCTCCAGCGGCTGCCACGGCTTCAACATCACCCCCACGACCAGCAACCGCAGCGTCGAGGATTTCGTCGACCAGGTCGTGCCGCTCCTCCAGAAAAAGGGCATCTACCGGACGGAATACACCGGCAAGACCTTTGCCGAAAACGTGATGGCCTGACCGCCCATGGCCAAGACCCACACATCCCGCCCGAAAATCGCCGTGCCCTCCGGCGCCTGCGACACCCACATGCATTTCTACGACGACAGCTACCCGGCCTCGCCCAAGGCCTGGCTCTTTCCGCCGAACCACCTGCCGGAAGACTACCGCGCCGTGCAGGACCGGCTCGGGCTCGACCGCATGATCGTCGTCCAGCCGGTGACCTACGGCTTTGACAACCGCTGCATCCTCGATGCCATTGCGCGTATCGGTGACAGCGCCCGCGCCGTCGTCACCGTGCCCACCGACATCTCCGACGCCGATCTCGCGGCGCTTTGGGACAAGGGTGCACGGGGCCTGCGCTATCACCAGATGGCGGGCAGCATGACCGAGTGGTCCGACCTGCCGGTCATGGCCGCGCGGATCAAGGGCACCGGCTGGCACCTTCAGGTCCAGCTCGACGGGTTGGAACTGCCCGACCGGGAAAACCTCATCGCCGATCTGCCCTGTACCGTGGTGATCGACCACATGGGCCGGTATTCCGAGTGTATCGCCCCCGACCACCCGGCCCATCAGGCCCTCCTGCGGTTGGCGGCACAGCCGAATGTCTGGGTCAAGCTGTCGGGTGCCTACCACATCTCGAAGGCCGGCAAGCCCGACTACGCGGATGTCGCCCCGCTGGCCCGCGCGCTCATCGCGCAGGGCACAGACCGCCTGCTCTGGGGTTCCGACTGGCCGCACCCCACCGAGACCGACGACACCATGCCGGATGACGCCCGTCTCATCGACCTCCTGGCCGACTGGCGCCTCTCCGAGGCACAGCGCGAGGCGGTTCTGGTGGCCAATCCCGCCCGTCTCTACGGGTTCTGAACGGGTCCACACCACCGAGGGATAAGTATCACGAGACCTGATGCCTTGGACGGCTTTTTCTGGCCAGAACCAGATGGTCTGGTATACTAGCGCCCGTCGGTAGGCCGCGTTGAGGGAGGACGGGTATGCTGAACCGGGTCACCATAGACCAGCTCCACATGCTGGCCGCCGTCGCCGAATGCGGCAGCTTTTCCGCCGCCGCCCGCAAGCTCAACCGCGTGCAATCGGCCGTCAGCCAATCCATCCAGTCGCTCGAGGACGCGCTGGAACTCAAGCTTTTCGACCGCAGCCAGAAACTCCCCCGCCTGACCGACGCGGGCGAGGCGATCCTGATCGACGCCCGCCGCGTGATCGGCGGGGTCGACGCCCTGCGCGCCCGCGCCCGCAGCATCGCCACGGTGGCCGAGCCCGAGATCAGCATCGCCATCGAACAGGTCTTTCCCAACGACGTGCTCATCGGCGCGCTGAAATCCTTTCACGAGGAATACCCCTCGGTCTCGGTCACGCTCTACGGCGAGGGGCTGGGCGCGCCCGAGCAATCCCTGCAGGAAGGCAATGCCGGGCTGGCGATCTATTCCCCGGCGCGCGACGGGATGCCGGGCGTGCAGATGGAATTCTTCGGCAACGTCCCGATTTCCGTCGTCGCCAGCTCGCGCCACCCGCTCTCGCGCATCGGCGCGCCGATCACGCAGGCGCAGCTTGACGAGCACGTGCAGCTCACCCTCACCGACCGTACACGCCGTTTCCGGGGCGTGGTCATGAGCGAACGCACCTGGAGCTTCATCGACCAGTTCAACCGCCTCGACTTCGTGCTCAACGGCTTCGGCTGGTGCGTGATGCCCACCCACCTGGCCTGGCCGCATATCGAGAACGGCGATCTCAGCGAACTCCGGATCGCCATTCACCGCGGCAGGCCCCTGCGCTTCCCGCTCTATACCGCGCACAAGCTTGACCAGCCCCCCGGCCCGGCGGCGGTCTGGCTGCTGGACGAGCTGCAAACCCGGTTTTCCAACTGGATCGAGTCGCGGCCGGAATGGCACGACGGGGGCGAGGGGATACAGGTGCGCGTCACCCCGACCTGACCAGCCCGTTGGGCGCTTTCAGAAATACTGCGGATATTTCTCGGTGATCTTCGGCACCTGCGACAGCGTGCCCGACAGGTGCTCGCGCACCACCGCCTCGACGCCGGGCACATCGCCGGTTTCGATGGCCGCGAGGATGCGTTCATGGCACGAAAGGATCGAGGTCGACTTGCCCGGATCGGGCAGGTTCAGCTTGCGCAGCCGGTCGATATGGCCCGACCGCGCGGTCACGATCTGCCACAGGTTGGCCACGCCGGCGGCCTCGTAAAGGGCGCTGTGATACTCGCGGTCCAGCCGCGCGAACTCGTCAAGGTCGCCGGTCTCGAGCGCCGCCCGCTGCAAGGACAGGCAGGTCCGCGCCCGGCCGATCCGGTTGGCAGTGCTCTCCCGCGCCAGCCGCCGCGTCACCTCCAGCTCGATCGACAGGCGCAGGAACTGCGTCTCCTGCGCATGGGCCACGTCGATCTTCGACACCAGCGTCTTGGACTGCGGATAGATGATCAGAAGCCCTTCCTCCTCCAGCCGCATCATCGCGTCGCGCACCGGCGTCTGGCTGACCCCGTAATAGGCGGCAATTTCCGACCGTGACAGGAAGGCGCCCGGCGCGAATTCCAGCGCGACGATTCGGTCGCGCAGCGCATCGTGGATCTGTGCGCTGGCCGAGCCGCGCTTGATCGGCCGGCCGGGCGGGGCAGGGGAAGCGGCAATTTTCCTAGGCACGTCAGGCGTTTCGGTCATCAGGTTCCGTTAAGCCTCTTTTCCGGGTCGGTGGCAACATAAGCTTCGCTTGCCAACATTACACTAATATATTAGTACATCAATCAGCCGCGGGGGGAGGCCCCCGGTGATTTTCAGGGAGGACCATAATGACCTTTTCCAGAACCGCCACGCTGGCCGCGTCCGTTTCGATGCTGGCCGGGCTGGCCCATGCCGACACGCTCAACATCCAGACCTCTTTCAACGCCGGTGACTTCTCGACCAAGTACATCACCGAAGAATGGCTGCCGAAGATCGAGGAAATGACCGACGGCCGCGTTTCCATCGTGCTCACGCCGAACGGCTCGGTCGTGCCCGCCCGCGACACGCCCGAGGCGGTGGCCGCCGGCGCGCTCGACGGCGATTTCACCTCCGTCAACTACTTCTCCGGCCAGGAACCCGCCTTCGCCCTGCTGGGCGACCTGATCTCGGGCTACGACACGCCCCAGCAGATGATCGGCTTCTGCGAGGAAGGCCCGGGCGAGGAGATGATGCAGAAGGCCGCCGACGCCATCACCGGCGGCGAGGTCAAGGTCGTGGCCTGCGGGCCGTACTCGCGCGAGGCGCTGGTCGCCCGCGAACCGATCCGCACCTTCGAAGACCTCGAAGGCAAGAAGATCCGCTCGCCCGAGGGGCTGGCCGCCGCCGTCTTCCAGGCCGCCGGTGCCTCGCCCGTCGCGATCCCCTTCTCGGAAGTCTTCGGCGCGCTTGAAAAGGGCATCGTCGATGCCGCCGACGCCTCGGCCTACGTGAACAACGACGCGACCGGCCTGCACGACGTGGCGCCGTACCCGCTCTACCCCGGCATCCACTCCATGCCCGCCATGCAGTTCACCGTGAACCGCGAGGTCTGGGAAGGGCTGGAAGAGCAGGACCAGGAAGCGCTGCGCACCTGGTGGTACGAGGCGATGTACGCCATGGCCGACGAGGTCACCAAGCTCGACAAGGAACTGGCCGAGCGTGACGACGCCTCCGACGATATCGAGGTGATCGACTGGGCCCAGGAAGACCGCGACCAGCTTCGCGAAGTCGCCCGCAAGGAATGGGAAGCCTACGCCGAGAAATCCGATCTCGCGCAGGAAGCGCTCGACGCGCACATCTCCTACATGACCGAGATCGGTCTCTTCAAAGAGTAATCTCCGCTCTTGCCGGGGCGGCGTCACGCACGCCGCCCGCCGCTTTCCGACGCCAACGGGAGAGACCCCATGAAACGCCTGCTCGCGGGCTATGCCGAGGTGATGGACCGGTTCAGCGTCTTCATCGGCCATGCCTGTTCCACCCTCTTCTTCACCTGCATCGCGGTCTCGGCGCTCGAGGTCGTGCTGCGCTACGGCTTCGACAGCCCGACGGTCTGGTCGACCGAACTGGCGATGACCCTCTGCGCCACCGTCTGGGTGCTGTCGGTGGGCTACGTCACCCAGCGCAACCGCCACATCTCGATCACCATGATGGAGCTGCTGGTCAGCCCGCGGGTCTGGCATTACTTCCGGCTGGCGCAACTCTGCATCGCCTTCGGCGCGATCCTCGTGCTGGCGATGGCGCTCTGGGGGCCGGCGGTCAAGGTGCTGGGCCGGACCGAACATTCCGGCACCGCCTTCAACTCGCCCCAGCCGACATACCTCAAGGTGCTGATCGTCGTGGGCTGCGGTCTCTACATGGCACAACTGCTGGCCAACATCATCCGTTGGTTCCACAACACCGAGAAGGACGTGACCGGTGGGCATTGAACTGATCACACTCCTGATCGTCGTCGCACTTCTCGGCCTGATGGCCGTGGGCGTGCCGCTCGGCATCACCACGCTGACCGTCTCGCTGGTCACGGCGATCCTCTATTTCGGCGAACGCGCCGGCTTCTTCATCGTCGCCGCCAACGTGAGCGAGGTGCTGCACAAGTACGAGCTCATCGCGGTGCCGTTCTTCGTCTTCATGGCCAACGTGCTGGAACGATCCGGCATCGCAAAGTCACTCTTCGACTCGATGGCCATCGCCGGCGGCCGCTTCCGCGGTTCGGTCGGCGTGCAGACCTGTGTCGTGGCCGTGCTGCTGGCCGCCATGTCCGGCATCATGGGCGGCGAGATCGTCATGCTGGGCCTGATCGCGCTGCCGCAGATGCTGCGGCTGGGCTATGACAAGAAGCTCTCCATCGGCATCATCTGTGCCGCGGGCGCGCTCGCCACGCTCATTCCGCCATCGGTCGTGCTCATCGTCTACGGGCTGGCGGCCCAGGTCTCGATCACCAAGCTCTTCGCGGCCTCCGCCATTCCCGGCATCATGCTGGCCTCGCTCTACATCACCTATATCCTGGTGCGCGTGCGGCTCCGCCCCGAGATGGCGCCAATCTACGACATCCCGGAAACCGGCCTGCCGTTCTTCCAGCGCCTGAAGTTCCTCAAGGGCATCATCCTGCCCGCCGCGCTGATCTTCACGGTGCTGGGGGTGATCTATTCCGGCATCGCCACGGTGACCGAGGCCGCGGCCATCGGTGCGGTGGGTGCGCTGGTCGTCGCCGGCATCCGCAAGGAGCTCAACTGGACCATGGCGCGCGACGCCATGCGCCAGACGGTGCTGACCGTGGGCTCGATCATCTGGCTGGTGCTGGGCGCGGTCTCGCTGATCGGGATCTACAACCGCATCGGCGGGGGCGACTTCCTGCGCGGCGTGCTGACCGGGCTCGACATGGCGCCGATCATGATCGTGCTGGTGATGATGCTGATCGTCATGGTGCTCGGCACCTTCCTGGAATGGATCGCGATCATCTTCATCACCGTCCCGATCTTCGCGCCGGTGGTGGTCGATCTCGGCTTCGACCCGGTCTGGTTCGGCGTGCTCTTCGCCATGAACATCCAGATCTACTACCTGTCGCCGCCCTTTGGGCCAGCCTGCTTCTTCCTGAAATCCGTGGCGCCAAAAGGCGTCGAGCTTCAGGACATCTTCGTCGCCGTGCTGCCCTTCATCGCGCTGCAGGCCATCGGCCTCGCCCTCGTGCTCTTCATCCCGGAGATCGCGATGTGGCTGCCCAACATGCTTGATTGAGGAGGACCGTCCCCATGTCACAGGACAAAGACCCCGATCTGACCCGCCAGGACGAAGAGATCGACGCGGCCCATTTCACGGCCGAGGAGATCGGCGACTCGCACCATTTCGGCAACTGGCCCGACCTCGTCGGGCTGGCCGTCGCGGCCGCCGTGATCTGGTACAGCTTCAGCTTCACAGGGTGACCCGATGACCAAGAAAGACCCGCAAACCCTGCGCTCGGCCCGCTGGTTCGCCCCCGACGACCTGCGCAGCTTCGGCCACCGCTCGCGGATGATGCAGCTCGGCTACGACGAGGAGGATTTCCGCGACCGCCCGGTGATCGGCGTGCTGAATACCTGGTCCGAGCTCAACACCTGCCATTCCCACTTCCGCGACCGGGTGAAGGACGTCAAACGCGGCATCACCCAGGCGGGCGGCTTCGGCGTCGAAATGCCCTCGCTCTCGGTCGACGAAAGCTTCACCAAGCCCAGCTCGATGCTCTACCGCAACATGCTGGCGATGGAGACGGAAGAGATGATCCGCTCGCACCCGCTCGACGGTGTCGTGCTGATGGGCGGCTGCGACAAGACCACGCCGGGGCTGGTGATGGGGGCGATCTCGGCCGGCGTGCCGATGATCTACCTGCCCGCCGGCCCGATGCTGCGCGGCAATTACGCCGGCAAGATCCTCGGCTCCGGCTCGGACGCCTGGAAATACTGGGACGAGCGCCGCGCCGGCAACATCTCCGACGAGGAATGGCGCGGCGTGCAGGGCGGCATCGCCCGCTCGGCCGGCACCTGCATGACCATGGGCACCGCCTCGACCATGACCGCCATCGCCGACGCCATGGGCCTCACCCTTCCCGGCGCCTCGTCGATCCCGGCGGTCGACAGCGGGCACCAGCGCATGTCGGCGGCCTGTGGCCGCCGCATCGTCGACATGGTGTGGGAAGACCTCACCCCCGACCGCATCATCACCGACGCGGCCTGCCGCAACGCGGCCATCGTCGCCATGGCCACCGGCTGCTCGACCAATGCCGTGGTCCACCTCATCGCCATGGCCCGCCGTGCCGGTGTGGACATGCAGCTCGAAGACCTCGACGCGCTGGGCCGCACCACGCCGCTCATCGCCAATGTCCGCCCCTCGGGCAAGGACTACCTGATGGAGGATTTCTACTACGCCGGCGGCCTCCGCGCCCTGATGAAGCAGATCGAGGAGATGCTCGATACCTCGGCACTGACCGTCACCGGCAAGACCATGGGCGAGAACCTCGATGGCGCCGAAGTCTACAATGACGACGTCATCCGCCCGCTCTCGAACCCGGTCTACCACGAGGGCTCGCTGGCGGTCCTCAAGGGCAATCTCTGCCCTTCCGGCGCTGTCATCAAGCCTGCGGCCTGCGATCCGAAATTCTACAACCACGAAGGCCCCGCGCTGGTCTTCGACAGCTACCCCGAGATGAAGAAGGCCGTCGACGACGACACCCTCGACATCACCCCCGATCACGTCATGGTCCTGCGCAATGCCGGGCCGCAGGGCGGGCCGGGCTTCCCCGAATGGGGCATGCTGCCGATCCCCAAGGCGCTGATCAAGCAGGGCCACCGCGACATGCTGCGCATCTCCGATGCCCGCATGTCCGGCACCTCCTACGGCGCCTGCGTCCTGCACGTCTCGCCCGAAAGCCACGTCGGCGGGCCGCTGGCCCTCCTGAAAACCGGCGACACCGTGCGCCTCGACCTGGCAAATCGCCGCCTCGACATGCTGGTCGACGAAGCGGAACTGGACGCCCGCCGCAAGGCCCTCACACTCCCCAAACCCAGGTTCGAACGCGGCTACGGCTGGATGTTCCTGCAACACGTCACCCAGGCCGACCAGGGCTGCGACTTCGACTTCCTGCAATCCGATTTCGGCCGCACCGCCGGCGAACCCGACATCTTCTGAAGGACCCCCCATGACCGAACACACGCTCTCCGACGAGACCCGCGCCAAGCTGAAAAAGGTCTCGACCGCCTCCATCGCCACCGCCCTCTTCAAGCGCGGCCTGCGCAACCAGTTCATCCAGGGGGTCACACCGGTGAGCCCCAAGGACGAGAACATGGTCGGCCCCGCCTTCACCCTGCGCTACATCCCGGCCCGCGAAGACCGCAACCCGATCACCGTCTTCCGCAATGCCGACCACCCACAGCGCGTGGCGGTCGAAACCTGCCCCGAGGGCCACGTCCTGGTGATGGACGCCCGCAAGGACGCCCGCGCCGCCACTGCCGGCTCGATCCTCGTCACCCGCCTGGCCAAGCGCGGGGCGGCGGGCATCGTCTCCGACGGCGGCTTCCGCGATGCCCACGGCATCGGCGAACTGGCCATGCCCGCCTATTGCGCCGGCCCCTCCGCCCCCACCAACCTGACCCTGCACGAGGCGCTCGACATCAACGTGCCGATCGCCTGCGGCGATGCGGCCGTCTTCCCCGGCGACGTGCTGGTGGGCGACCGCGACGGCGTGATGGTCATCCCCGCCCACCTCGCCGACGAGATCGCCGAGGAATGCACGGGGATGGAAACCTTCGAGGATTTCGTGCTGGAAGAGGTCGAGGGTGGCGCGCCTATCATCGGGCTCTACCCTTGCACGAAGGAGGAGAACCAGCAGAAATTCGACGCGTGGCGCAAGAAGACAGGCCGCTAACGGCCCGCGCCGCGCCACAACAACCCACCGAATAACCCCAAAGGACACCGCATGACCTTCAAACCGCATGGCAAGCACCTGATCGCCGGCGAGTGGATCGCCACGGATGACACCTTCACCTCCGAGCCCGCCAGCGGCGAGGCACACAGCTTCTCGGTGGGCAACCCCCAGCTTGTCGACCAGGCCGCCAAGGCCGCCGAGGAGGCGTTCACCACCTACGGCTACACCACCCGCGAGGAGCGCGCCGCCTTCCTCGACACCATCGCCGACGAGATCGAGGCGCGCGGTGACCAGATCACCGAGATCGGCACCTCCGAATCCGGCCTGCCCGAGGCCCGCCTGCAGGGCGAGCGCGGCCGCACCACCGGCCAGCTCCGCCTCTTCGCCGAGCATATCCGCAAGGGCGACTACCTCGACCGCCGCCATGACGAGGCGCTTCCCGATAGCGCCCCCGCGCCGCGCCCCGACCTGCGGATGATGCAGCGCCCCATCGGCCCGGTCGCCGTCTTCGGCGCCTCGAACTTCCCGCTGGCCTTCTCCACCGCCGGGGGCGACACCGCCGCCGCGCTCGCCGCCGGCTGCCCCGTCGTGGTGAAAGGCCACGGCGCCCATCCCGGCACGGGCGAGATCGTGGCCGAGGCCATCCACGCCGCCATCGGCAAGTGCAACATGCCCAAGGGCACCTTCAGCCTCGTGCAGGGCGGCAACCGCCAGGTCGGCCAGGCCCTCGTGCAGCACCCGCTGATCAAGGCGGTGGGCTTCACCGGCTCCCTCGCCGGCGGCCGCGCCCTCTTCGACCTTTGCGCCCAACGCCCCGAGCCGATCCCCTTCTTCGGCGAGCTGGGCTCGGTCAACCCGATGTTCCTCCTGCCCGAGGCCGTCGCCGCCCGCGGCGCCTCGATCGGCGAAGGCTGGGCCGGCTCGCTCACCATGGGCGCGGGCCAGTTCTGCACCAACCCCGGCATCGCCATCGTCCTCGACGGGCCGGAGGCCGACGCCTTCACCAATGCCGCCAAGGACGCGCTGGCCGGCACCGGGCCGCAGGTCATGCTGACCGACGGTATCGCCAAGGCCTATCGCGACGGGCGCGACCGCGTCGCCGCCTCCAAGGGCGTGCAGGAGGTGCTCACCTCCACCTGCGACCAGCGCAACGCCACGCCCTACCTCTACGAGACCGACGGCACCACGTGGCTCGAGAACGAGGAACTGGGCGAGGAGGTCTTCGGCCCGCTCGGCCTTGTGGTCCGCGTGGCCGACATGGACCAGATGAAGCAGGTCGCCAGCAGCCTGCGCGGCCAGCTCACCTGCACGCTGCACATGGATGACGGCGATGCCGGCGCGGCGCGCGCGCTGTTGCCGATCCTCGAACGCAAGGCCGGCCGGCTTCTGGCCAACGGCTTCCCCACCGGCGTCGAGGTATCCGACAGCATGGTGCATGGCGGCCCTTACCCGGCCTCGACCAATTTCGGCGCCACATCCGTCGGCACCCTCTCGATCCGCCGCTTCCTGCGGCCGGTCTGCTACCAGAACCTGCCCGAAACGGTGCTCCCCGCCGACATCGCCTGAGGCAGGCCAGGAGACGGACAGTGAAACCGCCGGGGGCCACGTGCCCCCGGCATGTTCCGTCCGACCCCGCACTCCCGTAATCCCGACCGTCCGATCCCGGCCGAAACGCCCGGTTGACAAGGGGTATTGCAACGGATTACGATAATACTAAGTATACTCATGATTATCCGGTCAGACCGGCCGGGGGAGGAGAGAATGGCATTTACATCCGATGTCGTGGACGGCGAGATCACCCATGACGGGCTCACCATCCGCACCTACGATTCCGCGCCGCACCGGCGGGGCGAGGATACGATCGTGCTCCTGCACGGCACCAGCGGCTCGGCCCAGAGTACCTACTGGGCGCTCTTCCCGATGCTCGCCGACGGCCGCCGCGTCGTGGCCTTCGACTTCGTCGACACCGACGGCGCCACCGCGGACACCTACGCCGATCAGGCCCGCGCCGTCATCGCCGCCCTCTGCGACGGCCCGGTCCACCTGACCGGCTGCTCTTTCGGCGCCGTCATCGCCGCCCATCTCGCCGGCACCACGCCCGAGATCGTCAAGTCCCTCACCCTCATCGCCGGCTGGATCAAGACCGACATCCACCAGCACCTGCGCTACGACGTCTGGTTCAAGCTGCACGAGGAGAAAAGCGCCGCCATGCCCGGCTTCATGGTCATGACGGCCTTCAGCCATGCCTTCCTCACCATGCGCCTGCCCGGCGAGGTTGACGCGCTGGTCGCCAAGATCGGCGACGGCTCCGACCGCTACGCCAAGATGGTCTTCAACCGCACCGTCGACATCACCGACGCGGTCGCCAACATCACCGCGCCCACCCTCGTCATCGGCTGCACGCAGGACCAGATGGTGCCCATCTACCATTCCAAGCTGCTCTTCGGCGCGATCGAGAATGCCCGCTTCGCCGAGGTGCCGTCGGGCCACGCCGTGGCCCATGAACGCCCCTCGCACCTGCTGATGCTGATCCGCGACTTCATCGACGAGCCCGAGCGCGACGCGCCCGGCACCGTCCACGCCCCCATCCATGCCTGAGCCCACACCCGAGGTCCCCATGAACATCCAGACCACCACCCCGAAACAGCAGGTCGATGCCGAGGTCCTGATCGTCGGCACCGGCTTCTCCGGCCTCGGCCTCGCCGTCATCCTCGAACGCGAGGGGAACCGCGACTACCTGATGCTCGAACGCGGCCAGGACGTCGGCGGCACATGGCGCGACAACCACTACCCGGGCGCCGGCTGCGATGTCTTCTCGCACCTCTATTCCTATTCCTTCCGCCCCAACCCGAACTGGAGCCGCACCTACTCCAAGCAGCCGGAAATCCTGAAATACCTGCAGGACACGGCGGAAGACGAAGGCATCTACCCCAAGGTCCGCTTCGGTACCACCGTCACCCGCGCCGAATGGATCGAGGCCGAAGACCTCTGGCAGGTCGAGACCACCACCGGCACCTACCGCGCCCGCGCGCTGGTTTCGGCCACCGGCCACCTCTCCGACCTCGCCATGCCCGATATCGAGGGGCTCGACAGCTTCACCGGCAAGATGATGCACTCCTCGCAATGGGATCACGACTACGACTACACCGGCAAACGCGTCGGCATCATCGGCACCGGCGCCTCCTCGATCCAGATCGCGCCGGAAATCGCCCCCGACGTCTCCCACCTCACCGTCTTCCAGCGCACGGCGCCCTATATCGTCCCTCGCCGCGACGCCCCCTATTCCGAGGCGCAAAAGGGCATGTTCGCCCGCTTCCCTGAGATGCTGCAGGACTTCCGCAAGGAACTCTTCTGGGGCAACGAAAGCCGCTTCCCCCAGCGCCTGCAGATCCCGGCCTTCCTCGCCCAGATCGAGGAGATGTCGCGCGGCCATCTCGAAGACCAGGTCGCCGACCCCGCCCTTCGCGAGAAACTGACCCCGCCCTATTCCGTCGGATGTAAGCGCATCCTGATTTCGAACGACTACTACCCCGCCATCCAGCGCGAGAACGTGACGTTGGAGACCACCGGCATCGACCGCATCGACGAAACCGGCGTCGTCCTTACCGACGGCACCCATGTCGCGCTCGACATGCTGATCCTCGCCACCGGGTTCGAGGCCACCGAGCTGCCCATCGCCGAGGTCATCCACGGCAAGACGGGCCGCCTCTCCGACCAGTGGCAGGACGGCGGACAGGCCTATGCCTGCACCACCGTGCACGGTTACCCGAACTTCTTCATGATGCTCGGCCCCAACACCGGCCTCGGCGCCGGCTCGATGATCTACATGGTCGAAACCCAGATCGAGTACATCCGGGGCGCGCTCCAGTATCTCTTCGAAGGCGACAAGGTCATCGAACCCGACCGCGAGGCCCAGGCCGCTTACGTCAAGTCCATCCACGACCGCGCCGAACGCACGGTCTGGATCGCGGGCGGCTGCCAAAGCTGGTACCTCCACCCCCGCAGCGGCAAGCTCACCGCCATCTGGCCCGACTACATGTCGCAATTCCGCAAGGAAAACGGCACCTTCGCCACCAAGGGCTACATGGTCCGCGACGCGACCGTCCCGGCCTGACGCATATCAACCGAGGGTACCGGATCATGTTCACTTTCAAGCAAGGCGTCACCGTCATCACCGGCGGCGGGTCGGGCATCGGGCAGGCCACGGCCATCGCCCTGGCCGCTCAAGGCGTGCCCGTCGCAGTGGCCGATATCGACGAGGCGCGCGTCGCCGCCACCGTCGCCCAGGTCACCGGGGCAGGGGGGCAGGCCCTTGGCCTCACCCTCGACGTCACCGACGAGGCCTCCGTCGACGCCGCCTTCACGAATGCCGAAGACTGGGCCGGCCCGATCACCGGCCTCGTCAGCAGCGCCGGCATCCTCCAGGTCGCCCCCATGGCCGAGATGTCCGGCGACACCTTCTCGAAAGTGCTCGACGTCAATGTGCGCGGCAGCTTCCTTTGCGGCCGCCGCGCCGCCACGGCCATGAGCGCCAGCCGCTACGGCCGCATCGTCAGCCTCTCCTCGGTCTCGGGCTACCGCGCGGGCATCGGCCGGGCGGCCTACGGCACCTCCAAATCCGCCATTATCGGCCTCACCCGCCAGTTCGCCCTCGAGTTCGGCCGGGCGGGCGTCACCGCCAACGCGGTCGCCCCGGGCCCCACCGTCACCGCCATGACCGAAGAGCTTTACACCGAGGCCACCCGCGCCGCCGTCCTGCCGATGATCCCCACCGGCAAGCTGGCGGGCGTCGACGACATCACCCCGGCCATCCTCTTCCTGCTCTCGGAAGAATCGCGCTATATCAACGGGGTAACCCTGCCGGTCGATGGCGGCTACCTCGCCTCCGGCATGCTCCAGACCGGCGATCTCGGCGGCTGACACGGTTGACAGACCCCCGCCCGAATGCTCTCGTCACAGGACACCCGGAACCGCCCATGGCCAAAGCATGACCATCCGCAAACTGCCCGACCAGCCCGGCTTCATGATCCGCCGGCTGCAACAGGTGGCCATTTCGCTGTTCCACGAAACGCTCGAGACGGCAGAGATCACGCCGGTCCAGTACACCATCCTGCAGATCCTCGCCCAGAACCGGCAACTCGACCAGACCGCCATCGCCGCGCTCGCCTATCTCGACGCCTCCACCACCGGCGACGTGTTGCGCCGTCTGGAAAAGCGCGGCCTCGTCCGCCGCTCGGTCAAGGAAACCGACCGCCGCTCGCGCGTGGTGGACATCACCGAGGACGGCGCCCAGCTGCTCGCCCGGCTCCGCGACCGCATCACCGAAAGCCAGCACTACCTGCTCTCGCCACTGGCCGCGCAGGAACAGACGGATTTCCTCGATTACGTCAGCCGCATCCTCGCCTTCCACGAACCCCAGGGCGAGGCGGATTACCCCACAACGCCCTGGCAGCGCGGCGCCTGAGGCCTCAGACCTTCACCCCGTCCTTTTCCGGCAGGCGCAGCGGCACCACCGGGATCGAGCTTTGCGCATCGACCCCCCAGCGCGCCAGAACGGCATCGTAAAGCTGGATCACCCGTTGCGGCGACTGCTCGGCCGGCGTGATCATCAGCTTGCCCAGCGACGGCAGCGACCCCCAGCGCAAGAGCGCCGGCGCAAGGATCATCGGCACCCCCACCGGCAGCAGCCACAGGAACAGCTCCGGCGTCAGGAACCACGCGGCGAACAGCCCGCCACAGCCCGTCACGATGATCCACCACGACGCGGCGAACGCCTCGGGCCATTGCAGGATGCCATCGCCCCGGTTGTTCGTGGGCCAGCCCCCGTCGCGCCGCATCAGCACCTCCAGCACCGATCGGATGGTGAACATCATCAGCACCGGCGCGGTCAGCGACGACAGAAGCAGCTCGCCCAGCGTCGACAGGAACACCCGGCCCGGGCCGCCGAACCGCTTGGCCTCGCCCGACAGGATGGCGCGCGCCATGATCAGGAGCTTGGGCAGGAACAGCAGCCCGAAGATCCCGATCGCAAGGCTGATCGCCATCGACGCGGCCGATTGCGGGAATTGCGGGAAGGGCCAGCCGGGCACGGGGAAATAATCCGGCGGGGTCACCAACAGCGGCGCCGCGATCGACGCGGCGATGAACCCCATCCAGAACAGCGGCGCGATGAACGCCATCACGCCTTGCGCGAACACGAAACGCGACCAGGGCTTCAGCCCGGGCGCGCTGATGATCCGCAGGTGCTGCAGGTTCCCCTGGCACCAGCGCCTGTCGCGCTTGGCATGGTCGACGATATTCTCCGGCCCTTCCTCGAACGAGCCTTCAAGGTCGTCATCCAGCCGCACGATCCACCCGTTCCGCGCCAGCAATGCCGCCTCGACATAATCATGGCTCATCACGTGCCCGCCGAAGGGCGGCGTGCCCTTCAGTTCCGGCAGCCCGCAGGACTGCGCGAACGCCCGCACGTTTATGATCGCGTTATGCCCCCAGAACGGCCCTGTCCGCCCCTGCACCATGGCAAGGCCGCGGGCAAAGACCGGCGAGAAGAAACTGGCCGAGAACTGCATCGCCCGCCCGAAATGCGATTCCGCCCGGATGATCTTCGGCAGCGTCTGCAACAGGCCAAGCTGCGGCTCCGCCTCCATCCGCCGGATCATCGTCAGGATGGTCTTCCCCTCCATCAGCGAATCCGCGTCCAGGATCACGGCATAATCATATGCCGCCCCCGACCGGGTGATGAAATCCTCGATATTGCCGGCCTTCTTGCCGGTGTTCTTCTCGCGCCGCCGGTAGAAGAACCGGCCGACGCCGTCGCATTCCTCGACCATCCGCCGGAACACCGCCCGCTCCTGCGCGGCGATGCCCTCATCGCGCGTGTCCGACAGGATGGCGAAATGGATCTCCGCCGGATCACCGATCTCCCTGAGCGAGGCCTCCATCGCCGCCACCCGCGAAAAGCTCTCCTCGGGGTTCTCGTTGTAGACCGGCATCAGCACACAGGTCCGCCCCCGGATCGGCACATCCTCCACCCCCTCGGGCGGCCGCGCGCGCGACGTCATGCCGACAAAGGCCAGCGTCGCGCCCCAGGCCAGCCACAGGGTCGAGATCAGGATCAGCACCGCGCGGAACACGTCGATCCAAGTCAGGCCCGTGGCCTCACCGAATTCCAGGAAAAGGATAAAGGCCCCGAGCCCGCACAGCAGGCTCGTGACGATCATTCCGGTCCGCAACGCGTAGATTGCGGATATGGACCCGCGCGGCGATCCCATGCGCCGGGTCAGGCGCCCACGTCCATCGAGGGCCGCACAGCACCGCCGCCCCTCAGCCGCCGCAGCAGCCGGTGAAGCAGGCCGGCATCGGCCTCGATCGTCTGGGTCGGCATCGGCAGCGGCGCGGCAGGCAGCGCGCACGCCTCGTCCGGGAAGCCACGCCCGACGAAGGGCACAGCCGCCTCTCCGCCGCTCGCACCCACGTGCAGGATCGCGTCATCCGTCGCTATTGTTCCGTAAGCCATTGAAAGAGCCATGTTTCCGTGAGTTTTTGACCGTAACCTTCTACATGCGCCGAAAGTTCGATAACTTCTCCCTCGCCGATCACGTCAAGCACCAGCCGCCACATGTTGTTCCCGGCGATACGATGAAGAACTTGCGAAGTAATACGTGCCCCGACCGCCGACGCGACGACCGTCAGGTCCTCAACGGCTTCGGCCGGCAAATGTTCCAGCGGACCACCGGAAAAATCCACGACGAACTTTCGCGAGCCGTCCTGGTTCTCCACACCCGACACGCCGCCGACCCCCGCGCGCGACGCCACGACATAGGCCAGGTCGCCGTTTTCCTCGGGCGGAAGGTCGCCCCAGTGCAGCCGGTATTGCAGGGTCATCTCCTCGCCCGCCCGGGCCGGCTGGGCCGGCACCCAGAAGGCGACGATATTGTCGTTGATCTCCAGGTCCGACGGTATCTCCACCAGCCGGATCGAGCCACGGCCCCAGTCGCCGATCGGTTCCACCATGCAGGAGGGGCGCCGCTCGTAGACCGCCGCGGCATCCTGGTAATGGTCGAAATCCCGGTTGCGCTGGCACAGGCCGAAACTGCGCGGCGTGTCCTCCTTGAAGAAGCTCGACGCCAGCCGCGGCGGGTTCGACAGCGGCCGCCACACCCGGTGCCCGTCCGCCCGCACGATCGCCAGCCCCTCGCTGTCATGCACGGCGGGCCGGAAATCGTCGAACTTCGCCCGGTTGCGGTCGCCATACAGGAACATCGAGGTCAGCGGCGCCACGCCCAGCTGGGCGATGTCCCGGCGGAAGAACAGCCGCGCCCGCACGTCCATCGTCGTGTCCCGCCCGGGCGAGATGACGAACTCGTAGGCCCCGGTCAGCGACGGGCTCTCCAGCGCCGCCCAGACCGTGATCACGTCCGAGCCCGGATCGGGCCGGCTGATCCAGAACCGGGTGAAACGCGGGAATTCCTCCTTCACGTCCGAGCCGGTATTCACCGCCAGACCGCGCGCCGACAGGCCATAGGTCGACCCCCGCCCAAGCGCCCGGAAATAGGATGCGCCCTGGAACGCGATCAGCTCGTCCATGATGTCGGGCCGGTTGATCGGGTTGTGCAGCCGGAACCCGGCCACCCCCGGAAGCGCGGTGTGCTCCGGCACCTTCTCGCGCACCGTTCGGTCGTAGATGAAATCGTCGGTGTCGAACTCCATCGGCCGGACGCGGCCGTTCGCGACCTCGAAAAGATGTACCGGCCGGTTGAACAGCCAGCCCATGTGAAACGCGTGCAGCTCGAACCGCGTGTGGTCGATCGCCCCGAAACGCGACCGCTCCGGATCGAACCGGATCAGCCGGTAATCGTCGTAGTTCAGATCGTTGAGAAAGCTGTTCTCGACGGCGTGCGGCTCGTCCGCCCGCTGGGCGCCGGCGCGCATTTCCTCGACAAGGCGTTCGAAACTGAAGGCGCCGCCGTCATCCTCCGGCGGCTCCGCCGTCTCGTCGGCGGTCGCCTCCTGCGAGAGCGCGCCGCCGGCGGTCATGAGCATCAGGGCAGAGGAAGAAAGCAGCACGCCACGTCGGGTAAGATGGATAGGGTCTGTCCGCATGCGGGATAGTGTCCAGTTCTGATTCCAAGCCGTCGCGAACACGGCTCGCGGGCTCAAGGCTTTTGTCCGGTTTACACATTTTGTGGGGCTAAAAAACTGGTATCTCACGGAAATCCGTCCGGACCCGCGGAATTGAGCGAAACGTGGCCGAGGCTGGCACATACCTGCCGTCTGTCTAGGCACTTATCGGCATGTCACCGCCGGAACGCGGGCTTTTCGCCCCCCGGCAGGTCGGGGTCTGCCGCCTCCCGGCCCCGGAATCAGCACCGGAATCGGCACCGCGCGGGCGCGGCGACACCCGCCTCGCGCCCTGCCCGGATGAACCCAAGGTTGCAACGCTGTCGGGCGCCCGGCCGGCCTCAGCCCGCCTCGCTCACCTGGTACGCCGCCCGGTCCAGCCAGTCGGGGCAGATTTCCACCCCCCAGCCCGGCGCCTCCGTCACCGTCACGTGCCCACCCACAACCTCGTAGGGGTCGTTCCGGAACAGCCCCTCCTGCCAGGGATAGTAATCCTCGCCCTCGATCGAGAACTCCAGGTACTTGCCCGCGCAGGGAATCGCCCGCAGCAGGTGCATCGTGAACAGCGTCACCAGCGACAGGTTCGCGGCATGCGGCGTCACCGGCATCCCCGCCGCCTCGGCCATCCGCGCCACTCTCAGGGTGCGGGCAATCCCGCCGATATACAGCACGTCCGGCTGCAGAACGTCGACGATCCGCCCGTCGACCATCCCCTTCCAGTTGGCCATCATGCAATCCTGCTCGCCGCCGCAGACATCGATCTCCAGCGCCTCGGTCACCGCCCTGGTCTGCTCGAACTCCCAATAGGGGCAGGGCTCCTCGTAATGCGAGATCCCGTGATCCTGCAAAAGCCTGCCCACCTCGATCGCCTTCGCCGGCGAGTAACAGGAATTCGCATCGACCAGCAGCGCCGCCTCGTCCCCCAGCGCGCGTCGGATGGTCGGCACGATCTCCTCGGTCCGGCCCTCCCACTCGTCGGTGTCGCGGCCCACCTCGGCCCCGATCCGGAACTTGAACGCATCGAAGCCGTGCGCATCGCGCAGCCGCAGGAACCGCTCCGCCTCGTCCTTTGGCGTGATGTCCCGCTTCATCGACGACGCATAGGCACGCACGCGTCCCGCGCTGCCCCCGATCAGCTCGCAGACGGGCTTGCCCTCGCGCTTGCCCCGCATGTCCCAGATCGCGGTATCCACCCCGCCCATCGCTCGCCGCAGGTACGAGCCCGGAAACTTGTGCTCCCGGTCCCGCACGATATCGAGCATCCCGTCGATATCCCCGCAATCCATCCCCAGCGCGTGGGGCGCCACCTGCCGGTGCAGCACCTGCGCGGTGATGTCCGCGCAATAGGGCGCGACCTGTCCCCAGCCTTCGGCGCCATCCTCGGCGGTGGCCTTGACGAAACAGACGAAGCTGTCGGTGAATGTCTCGAGTTTTTGCAGTTTCATCTGGGTCAACCGGGCCTTGGCGCTGATGTGTCGGATTGCAGGCTGGAAAATAATTGGCCGGTCCGGTATATCCATTTCGGTAAGTTGGCCAGACCAATTGGTCCGGAGGGCCCATGAAACACGCTGCCGGGGCGCTGTTGTCGTCCATCCAGATCGACCGCAATTCGCGCAAATCCGTCAGCGTCCAGCTCTACATGGCGCTCCGCGACATCCTGCTGTCGGGCGGCCTGCCGCCCGGCGAACGCCTCCCCGCCACCCGCACGCTCGCCCGCGAGCTGGGCGTCTCCCGCACCACCGTCATCGACGCCATCGACCGGCTGGTCTCCGAAGGCATGCTGGTCTCCCGCGTCGGCGCCGGCACCTTCGTCAGCGAGACGCTGGAAAACCAGCGCCCGCCCACGGCGCCCCCCGACGCCGTCCATTCCGGCCCCAATCCGCGCCTCTCCTATGCCATCAGCCATGCCGAGAAGGATTACGCCACCCGCACATGGCTCCCGCACGAGCCCCGCGCCTTCGTCACCGCCCTGCCGGCGCTTGATGCCTTCCCCATCGCCCACTGGTCGCGCCTCTCCGCCCGCCACCTCCGCGGCGCCCGCAGCGACGTGATGGGCTACGGCCAGCCCAAGGGGCTCGAGGCGCTGCGCCGCGCCATCGCCACCCATCTCAGCGCGCTCAAGGGCATCCGCTGCCACCACGAACAGATCTTCATCACCTGCGGCGCCCAGCACGCCTTCTCGCTCATCGGCCGCCTGCTGCTCAACCCCGGCGACCGCGTCTGGATGGAAAACCCCGGCGCTTCCGGCGCCCGCAACGCGCTCCTCTCCGAAGGCGCCGAACTGGTCCCCGTCGACGTCGACGAGGAAGGCATGGTCGTCGCCGACGGCCTCGCCAAGGCCCCGCATTTCCGCCTCGCCTTCGTCACCCCCTCGCACCAGCAGCCCCTGGGCCACGTCATGTCCCTCTCCCGCCGGTTCGAACTCCTGCAGGCGGCGGAAGAGGCGCAGGCGCTCATCATCGAAGACGATTACGACGGCGAATTCTACTACGGCAGCGCCGCCCAGCCCGCGCTGCGCGGCACCGACAATGCCGGCCGCGTGCTCTATGTCGGCACCTTCTCCAAGTCGCTCTTCCCGGCGCTCCGGCTGGGCTTCGTGCTGGTCCCCGAACGCATGACCGACGTGTTCGACCGGATGTTCCAGTTCTGGGCCAGCGGCCCGCCCACCGCCACCCAGGCCATCGTCGCCGATTTCATGGACGAGGGGCATTTCGCCACCCACATCCGCCTGATGCGCCGCCTCTACAAGGCCCGCTACGAGGCGCTGGTCGAGGCGGCGCATTCCCTCCCCGACTGCGTGGCGCTGCAGGACACCGCCAGCGGCTTCCACACCCCCGCCTTCATCTCCGGCGCGGTCGATGAACAGGCGCTCGTGGCACAGGCTGCCGAAAAGGGCGTCACCCTGGCGCCGCTGTCGCGCTACTGCCTTGACCCGATCGGCAGATCCGGGCTGGTATTCGGCTTCGGCAGCGTCGCTCCGGAAGACATCCACCGCGGCATCGAGGCGATCCGCGACCTGCCGGCATGGCGGGGCAAATTGGTCTGACCAATTTATCAAATTGGATATGAGGTCCGGGCCAATCCTGCCCTAGCGTTTTGACGATAACCCGCGCAGTGCGGCGCTTGCCGCATCCCGCGCGTCTGGAGGATACCGATGGCAACATCGACATCGACGGCCCCGCGCCATCAAGTCTACTGGCTCGACGATGTCGGCCCGGCGCCGGACTTCTCCGGCGACCTGCCGGTATCCGTCGACGTGGTCGTCGTGGGCTCCGGCTATACCGGCCTCAACGCCGCCATCCAGACGGCGCGCGGCGGCCGCTCCACCCTCGTGCTCGACGCCGACGATCCCGGTTACGGCTGTTCCACCCGCAATGGCGGCCAGATCAGCACCAGCATCAAGCCCTCGCTGGAAAAGCTCGCCGCCAAGCACGGCAAGCAGAAGGCCCGCGCCATCCGGGGCGAAGGGGCATCGGCCCTTTCGTGGATCGAGGACTTCGTCAAGACCGAAGGCATCGACTGCGATTTCCGCAAGGTTGGCCGCTTCCACGCCGCCCACTCCCCCGACAGCTACGAAACCCTCGCCCGCGACGCCGAGACACTGCGCGCGCAGGAAGGGATCGAGTGCTTCACCGTCCCCCGCGCCGAGCAGAAGACGGAACTGGGCACCGACACCTATTACGGCGGCCTCGTCTACCCCAACCACTGCTCGCTGCACCCCGCGAAATACCACCGCGGCCTGCTGCGGCTGGCCACCGACGCCGGCGCCCGGATCCTCGGCCATTGCCGCGTCACCGGCATCGACCGCAACGTCAAGGGCTTCCGCGTCACCACCGAGAAGGGCACCGTCGAGGCGCGCGAGGTCGTGGTCGCCACCAACGGCTACACCACCGGCCTCACGCCCTGGCTGCAACGCCGGGTCATCCCTATCGGCAGCTACATCATCGCCACCGAGGAACTGCCCGACTCCCTCGTGAACGAGCTCTTCCCCACCGACCGCATCGCCAGCGACACGTTCAAGGTGCTCTACTACTACCGCGCCTCGCCCGACAGGAAACGCATCCTCTTCGGCGGCCGCGTCTCGGCGGCGGAAACCGATCCCAACATCTCCGGCCCGCGCCTGTTCGAAAGCATGTGCCGCATCTTCCCGCAACTGCGCGACCGCAAGATCAGCCATTCCTGGATGGGCACCGTCGCCTACAGCTTCGACGAGCTCGCCCATGCCGGCACTCATGACGGCATCCATTACGCCATGGGCTACTGCGGCTCCGGCGTGTCGATGGCCAGCTACCTCGGCATGCGCACCGGCCAGAGGATCCTGGGCCTCGCCGAGGGCGCCACCGCCTTCGACGACCTGCCGTTCCCGACCCGCCCCCTCTACACCGGCAAGCCGTGGTTCCTGCCCGCCGCCGTCGCCTGGTACCGCTGGCAGGACACCCGCCAATACCGGAGGGCCGCCCACGCCTGACCGAGATTTTCGCCGGTGCGCGCCGAGCCTGCGAAAGACAACAACAACCGGCAACCGCCGCGGGAAAACGCGGCAATTCCAACTCTGACAGGAGGACACCAACATGAAACGTTCACTCGCCGCGCCCCTCGCGGTCTCGCTGCTGGCCTCGACCAGCGCGCTGGCCCAGGACAAGGAAATCACCGTCGCCTCGTGGGGCGGCTCCTACCAGGAGGCGCAGAGCAAGGCGCTGTTCGAACCCGCGTCCGAGGCCATGGGCATCACCGTGAAACAGGAAACCTACGGCGGCATGGCCGATGTGCGCCTCCAGGTCTCGACCGGCCAGGTCACCTATGACCTCGTCGCCAGCGGGTCCGGCTCCGCCGCCCGCGCCGGCGCCGAGGGGCTGCTCGAACCGCTCGACTACGACGTGATCGACGTGTCGAATTTCTACGAGTCGCTCTATTCCGAATACTGCGTCGGCGGCGACGTGTTCTCGGTCGTGGCGGCCTGGAACACGAACACCTACGGCGAGGACGGCCCCCAGAACTGGGCGGATTTCTTCGATACCGAGAAATTCCCCGGCACCCGTGCCTACCGCAACCAGGTGGCCGGCGCGCTCGAACCCGCGATCATGGCCGACGGCGTCCCGCCCGAGGAGGTATACGAGGTGCTCTCCTCCGAGGAAGGCATCGAGCGCGCCCTCGACAAGATCCGCGAACTGCGCCCCAACATCGCCGTCTACTGGTCGTCGGGCGCCCAGCACGCCCAGCTCATGAAGGATGGCGAGGTCGACATGACCACCGGCTGGAACGGCCGCTTCGACAACGCCGCCAAGGATGGCGGCAAGGTGTCCTACACCTTCAACCAGGCGCTGCTCGACTATGACTGCTTCGCCATCCCGAAGGGTGCGCCGAACAAGGATCTCGCGATGGAATTCCTCGCCGAGATTTCCAAGGCGGAATACCAGGACGACCTGCCGAAATACATCACCTACGGCCCGACCAACAAGGACGCCTACGAGACCGGCGAGATCACCGAAGAGGTCGCCGCCTCCCTGCCGTCCTCGCCCGAGAACGCCGCCAAGCAGCTTCCCATCTCGCTCGAATGGTACGCTGAATGGGAACAGATCGCGGCCGAGATGTACCAGGAAATGCTGACCGAATAGGTCCGGCCTGAAAACCCGATAGGGGGCGGGCGTCCATCGCGGCGCCCGCCCGTTCCAGCCAGACAGAACGCCGGGGGAAGACACCTTGACCACCCAAGCCACCGAAGCCCTGCCGATCTCCGTCAGCAACGTCACCAAGACCTACGGGCCGGTCCACGCGCTCGACGACGTCTCGCTCGAGGTGAAAAGCGGCGAATTCCTCACCCTTCTGGGGCCCTCCGGCTCGGGCAAGACGACGCTCCTGATGGTGCTCGCCGGCTTCACCCGCCCCGATTGCGGCAGCCTGAAATTCGGCGATGACGAGGTGATCCGCAAACCGCCCCACCTGCGCGACGTGGGCATGACCTTCCAGAGTTACGCGCTCTTCCCGCACATGACCGTGGCGGGCAACGTGGGCTATCCCCTCCGCCTGCGCAAACGCCCCAAGGCCGAGATTGCCGAACGTGTCGAGCGCGCGCTCGAAACCGTCCAGCTCGGCGGCTACGGCGACCGCCGCATCGACCAGCTCTCAGGCGGCCAGAAACAGCGCGTCGCCGTCGCCCGCGCCATCGTCTTCGAACCGCGCATCCTGTTGATGGACGAACCGCTTTCCGCCCTCGACAAGAAACTGCGCGACCAGATGCAGATCGAACTGCGCCACCTCCACGAACAGCTCGGCATGACGACCGTCTATGTCACCCACGACCAGCGCGAGGCGCTGACCATGTCCGACCGCATCGCCGTGGTGAACCACGGCCGCATCATGCAGCTCTCCACCCCGCGCGACCTCTACGAACGGCCCGCCAACCGCTTCGTCGCCGACTTCATCGGCGAATCCACCTTCCTGCCGGTCAAACGGGCCGGCACCGACGTGCACTACGGCGACACCGCCCTGCGCTACAGCGGAGAGTTGCCCGACACGCCCGACCTGCAGCTGATGATCCGCCCCGAGCGCGTGCTCCTCTCCGACACCGGGCCCGTCGAGGGCGCCAACAACTTCACCGCCACCGCTAGCGACGTGGTCTACCAGGGCGACAGCTTCCTCCTCCACGCCCGCCTGCAGGACGGGCAACAGATCGTCATGCGCGGCGCGGTCCGCGGCGACCGGGCCACCTCGCTTCCGCAAGTGGGCGACACCGTCACCCTCACCATGGCGCCCGAGGACACGGTGCTCATCGACGGGCGCGAGGTCTGACCATGACCACCACCGCCCTCCGCCCCAACGAAGCCGGCCTTCGCACCGACGGCCGCCTCGAACGCCTCCGCCTCTTCGGCCTCAGTTCGCCGGCGATGCTGCTCATCCTCGTGATCCTCGTGATCCCCGTGGGCTGGCTCTTCTACGTCTCCTTCATCGGCGCCAGCGGGGAATTCTCGCTGGAAAACTACGAGCGGATGATCAAGCGGAAATCCTACGTCCGCATCTTCATCACCACCTTCCAGGTCAGCGTGCTGACCACGGGCCTCTGCATCCTGATCGGCTATCCATTGGCCTATTTCATGTCGCAGCTTCCCAACCGGCTGGCCAATCTCTGCCTGATCACGGTGCTCCTGCCGTTCTGGACCTCGCTCCTGGTGCGCACCTACGCCTGGCTTGTGCTGCTGCAGAAACAGGGGCTGGTGAACCAGTGGGCCATGAACCTCGGCCTCTGGGACGAACCGCTCAAGATCGTCCACAACATGACCGGCACCCTGATCGGCATGGTCCATATCATGCTGCCCTTCCTGATCCTGCCGGTCTACGGGGCGATGAAGGCGATCGACCGCGACTATCTCAAGGCCGCCTCAAACCTCGGCGCCAACCCCCGCACGGCCTTCTGGACGGTGTTCTTCCCGCTCACCACGCCCGGGCTCTTCGCCGGCGCGCTGATGGTCTTCATCCTCTGCCTCGGCTTCTTCGTCACCCCTGCGGTGCTGGGCGGCGGCAAGGTCATCATGGTGTCGATGAAGATCGTCTCCAACATCGAGCTTTTCGTGAACTGGGGCGCGGCCAGCGCCATGGGCGTGGTCCTGCTGATCATGACCCTCGTGATCCTCTGGATCGCCTCCCGCTTCCTCCGCCTCGACCAGATCACCTCGGGAGGGCACTGATGGCCAGCTGGTTCAAATCCCCCGCCTCGGAAACCCAGGTCACCCACGGCCAGCGCCTCTGGCTCTACGTCTTCGCGGTCATCACCATGATCCTGCTGGTGCTGCCCACGCTGATCGTGATGCCGATGTCCTTCTCCGACAGCCAGTATCTCGAGTTCCCGCCCGAGACATGGTCGACCCGCTGGTACGACAATTTCTTCGGCTCCGACGAATGGATGCAGGCGATGCGCACCTCGCTGCAGACGGCGTTCCTGACCATGCTGGTCGCCACGCCGGTGGGCGTCGCCGCGGCCTACGGGCTGCACACCTCCAACGTGCCCTTCGTGCGGATGGCCTTCGTGATGATGATCACCCCGATGATGGTGCCCCTCGTGCTGGTCGCCATCGGCGCCTTCTACGCCTATGTCCAGCTCAACATCCTCTACACCGTCACCGGCCTCGTGCTGGCCCATACCGTGCTGGCCCTGCCGCTCGTCGTCATCGTGTCCGGCTCGGCGCTCAAGGGCTACGACATGAGCCAGGAACAGGCCGCCCGCAGCCTCGGCGCGCCGCGCTGGAAGGCGTTCTTCACCGTCACCCTGCCGCAGATCCGCTTCGCCGTGGTCACCAGCGCGCTGCTGGCCTTCCTGACCTCCTTCGACGAGGTGGTCGTGGCCATGTTCATCTCCGGCGGCGACAACCCGACGCTCACCCGCAACATGTTCAACGCCCTGCGAGACCAGATCGACCCGACCATCGCCTCTATCTCGACCCTGATGATTTTCGTCACCACGGTCATGATGGTGCTGGCCCAGGTCTTCGGACAGCAGAGAAAACCCTGAACCCGCGCCAAACCGCCAAAAGGGGCAGGGGGCATCGGCCTCCCGCCCCGTCCTTCATTCAACCCCGGAGCCCCCGATGATCGACCTCAAGACCTTCGAAAACCTCGCCGACCAGCCGCTCGGCGATTTCGCCGCCAAGCCCACCACCCTGACCGAGGGGCAGCAGGAAGCCTCCAGCCTCCTCTGGACCTCCGCCGACGGGCACACCAAGATCGGCGTCTGGGAATGCACCCCCGGCCACTTTACCGCCGACCGCACGGCGGCGGGCGAATACTGCCACATCATCTCGGGCCGGGCGACCGTCTCGGGCCCGGGCGGGCAGGGCGAAAGCCGCGATATCGGCCCGGGCGACCTGCTGATCCTGCCGCAGGGCTGGACAGGCGAATGGGTCATCCACGAACACATGCGCAAGCTCTACGTCATCAGCGCCTCTCCCGATATCTGAAGGCCCGCACACCCCATGTCAGACCATGACTTCATCGTCGTCGGCGCCGGCTCGGCGGGCTGCGTGCTGGCCAACCGTCTCAGCGAAAACGGCAAGTACAGCGTCCTCCTGCTCGAAGCGGGCGGCAGCGATCTCAACTTCTGGATCTGGATGCCGATCGGCTACGGCAAGACCTTCTACCGCAAGTCCGTCAACTGGATGTACCAGACCGAACCCGATCCCGGCACCGGCGGCCGCGTCTCCTACTGGCCGCGCGGCAAGGTGATGGGCGGCTCCAGCTCGATCAACGCCATGGTGTATGTCCGCGGCCAGCCCGAGGATTTCGAGGAATGGCGCGCCATGGGCAACCCCGGCTGGGGCTGGGACGACGTGCTGCCCTATTTCCGCAAGGCCGAGACCAACGACCGCGGCGCCGACGAATGGCGCGGCGGCGACGGTCCCCTGCATGTCTGCACCATGGATCGCGACCTGCACCCGCTATGCGACGATTTCATCAAGGCGGGGGAGGAACTGCAATTCCCCCATAATCGCGATTTCAACGGCGCAAGGCAGGAGGGCGTCGGCACCTACCAGAACACCGCCCGTGACGGCATGCGCATGTCCACCGCCCGCGCCTATATCCGCCCGGCCCGGCACCGCCCGAACCTGCGCGTCGAAACCCATGCCCACGCCACGAAGCTCCTCTTCGACGGCACCCGCGCCACCGGCGTCGCCTACAGCCAGCGCGGCACGATGAAAGAGGCCCGCGCCCGCCGCGAGGTCATCGTCGCCGCCGGCGCGGTCAACTCGCCCCAGCTTCTCCAGCTCTCCGGCATCGGCCCCGGCGCCGACCTGCAATCCCACGGCATCGAGGTGGTCCATGACAGCCCAGGCGTCGGCCAGCACCTGCAGGACCATCTCGGCATCGACTACCTCTTCCGCTCCCGCGTGCCCACGCTCAACCAGCAGCTCGGGCCATGGTACGGCAAGCTCTGGCACGGCGCCCGCTACATCCTCACAAGGCGCGGCCCGCTCTCGCTCGGCGTCAACCAGGCGGGCGGCTTCGTCCGCACCCGGCCGGGCCTTTCGAAACCCAACATGCAGCTCTTCTTCTCACCGGTCAGCTACACCAAGGCCGTCCCCGGCAAGCGCGCCCTGATGAACCCCGACGCCTTCCCCGGCTTCCTCCTCGGCGCCCAGCCCACGCGCCCCACCAGCCGCGGCCACATCACCCTGCGCTCGCCCGACCCGTTCGACGCGCCGCGCATCTTCCCCAACTACCTCGCCACCGATTACGACGTGCAGGACATGCTCGAAGGCTCCAAGCTCATGCGCCGCTTCGCCGAAACCCCGGCGCTTTCCCGCCTGATCGAGTCCGAGATCACGCCGGGCCCGCAGGTGCAGACCGACGAGCAGTTCATCGACGACATCCGCCGCCGCGTCTCCACCATCTTCCACCCGGTCAGCACCTGCCGCATGGGGCCCGACCCGTCCACCGACGTGGTCGACGCCCGCCTCCGGGTTTACGGCATCGACGGTCTGCGCGTCGCCGACGCCTCGGTCTTCCCCACGCTCACCTCCGGCAACACCAACGCGCCGGTCGTGATGCTGGCAGAGAAGGCGGCGGATCTGGTGCTGACGGATCAGGGGTAAGGGCAGGGGGGTGAAGCTAGCCCCCGCGCGGAACAAAGGGCTTCAGCCCGCCGCGCATCGACCGCTGGCCGGCAGGCGATTGCAAGGCAATCGCCGAGAGGTGGGCCGCCCCGACGGCACGGCGATTTGGCAGCCTTAGTGCCAGGCTCGAGGGATGGATGTACGCCGCAGCCATAAAGTGCCAGCTACCCCCCGTCGGCTCGCCGCACCACGGCCCGCCGATGCGCGGCGTCTCACCGTCAGGATGAAAGGCTCCCTCCGCCACACCGCAAGGGGTTCAGCCAGGTTCAACCTTTGCCAAGCACACCGACCCGAAAGTTCACGCAATCTTCGGCACAGGCAAGAACACCTTCACCCACCCCGTCCACCGGACGAAGAACCAGCCGCATCCGGTTGCCGTCACCCTTGGCGATGTCGAAGATGAAATATGCGCGAGCGTCGACATCGACCAGAACCGCCGCTCTTGCCTCTCCACCCGTCTCGAAGCCGGGCCGGTGAAACTGCCGGATATCCTGGTCGGGCGATCCGTCGCAAACCGGACTGACGACGAAAGACAGGTACAGCGCTTCGACGATTTCTTCCCACTCGTCGTAAGCGTCGTCATAACCGGTCTCAATGCCGGCAGCGTCAGCCAGCGGCACGATCGCTTCAAGGGCTTCGAGGCACAGTTCCACATTTCGCCGGAGGTCGATAGCTTCACTCATGCCCTATCCCCCATGCGCGCGGTCCCGGGGCAGTCTAAGTGCTGGGCCGGATATTGCAACGCCCGCTCACTCGGCCCCGTGCGCCACGCCTCACACCTCTGTCACCCTGCGCCACCCCGTTGCGCCACCCCCCACATCTCGCGTGTTGCGCGCGGGGCGATACATCAACCCCCGCCGTCACAGACCCCGGAACCGACGCGATACCGACGAAATACCGACGTGATACCGACGTTGAAACCCCTTCGAAACAACGCCGTTAACCAACGAATCGCCGCCCCTCAATACCGCGTCCGGAACAGCCCCCGTTTCTCGTAGACCTCCGCCGCCTCCTCCACGAGCCCGGCCAGCGCCTCCGCCCCGTACTCCTCCCGAAGCCCCTGCGCCGCCTGCAAAAGCGCGTCTTTCGACGGCGCCCGCCCCGGCCGCAGCAGCTCGTACACCTCCATCACCACCGCCTGCGGCACCTTCGTCATCTCCGCCGCCCGCTCGAAATTCCGCCCCAGCGCCGCACGCCCGGCATCCCGCGCGATCTCCGCCTGTCGTCGCAGCGCCTCCGCCGTGATCCGCAGGTCCTCCATCTGCAATTCACCGCTCAGAACCGCCTCGATGGTCAGCGCATCCAGCGCCTTGCCACGATGGCCCGTCACCCGCTCGGGGCAGGTCTCGGCCAGCGGATAATCCTTCACGCTTAGTGGTTTATCCCCCATCGGCCCCCTCCGCGAAATGGATCTCCAACGCCTCGGGCGAGGCGTTGTTCTCGCACATCTTCGTCTCGATCGCATAGGTCAGCGCGACCCGCGCATGAAACCTTGCCCCCAGCGCCTCGCCCTGCGTGGGCACCACCACCGGCGCCGGCATATCGCCCTTCGCATAGCCCGCCGCGTTCTCCCCCAGCGCCCGGTAATGCGCCAGCGTCGTCACCGGCGCGTTCGAGAAAAGCTCGAGGTTGTTATGCGGCAGCCGGTCCTTCTGGTGGATCACCGCCGTCCCCTTCGACTGGATGCCGATCCCGATCCCCGACCCCGACAGCCTTGCCGCGCTCAGCCCCAGGAAGGACGTATCCGCCGTATGCCGGATGCGCAGCACCCGCATCCGCCCGCCACCGGCCTCGATCCCGTCCCTCAACGCCCGCAACACCGCGCTCAACGGATGCCCGGCCAGCGTCCGGAAAATCTTCGTGCCAAAACCGGGGCTTACGCCCACCACCACCTCGCCCGGATCGGCGCCGCGCTCCGCCGGCCCCATCGTCCGATACTCCACCGCGCGCGCCTCTCCGGCCTCGCTCGCCGCCTCCCGCCGCAGCACCTCCTCGCGGTCCAGCACGTTGCGGATCGCCGCCAGCTCCGCCCGCCGCGCCTCGCTCACGCGATAGCCTGTGCCGGGGCCGGTATAGTCGTTCGGATCGTTGATCGCGCTGATCACGTGCCCGTCGCGGATGATCGCCGAGGTCTGCAAATAATCCCCCGACACCCGCAGTTTCACGAGGAAAAGCAGGTTCTCCGCCTCCTCCCGGAACCCGCCACCATACAGCGAGCGGATCACGTCGATCACCGTGATCCCCCGGCTGCTGATCCGGTCGCTGATCACCGCCACGTCGCGCGGCGCAAAGCTTTCCGTGTCGTTCGACCCCGAGGCCACCGCCACCGAGCGTTTCATCACCTCCGTCGGCTCCGCCAGCCCCAGGTCCTTCAGCACGTGGCTCAGCGCATCCACCGCCCGCCGCCGCAGGCCAAGCGCGCTGGCATCCTCGATCGGGGTCAGCCCGCCATCCGCCTCGAAATCCCGTTGCAGAACAAGGAATTCCTCCAGCTCCTCGCCGTTGAAAGAGGACGGGTTGAACGAGTTGTCGTATTTCAGAATGCTCCCGAACCCCGAACAGATCAGGTCCGACCCCCCGATCAGGAAGGGCAGCACCTTCGCCGCCACCCGCATCTCCGATTCCGAGTGCCGCGCGTCGTTGCCCGAGGCGCATTCAAGGTCCAGCCACACCGCCAGCAGGTTCTCCGCCCAGATCTCCCGCACCCCGCCGGGAATGGACGACGCCAGCGGCGCCCCGTCGATCCCGCCGTTCTGCGTTCCTTGAGAGCCCATGCCGCGCTGCAGGCACAGGCACCGCGCCTCGAGATACAGAAGCGATTTCGCCTCGTGATACCCCATCAGCAGCTCCGACGCCGCCCCCGAGGTACAGCGCATCTTGATCCCCCGCGACGCATAGGCCGCGGCCAGCCACGCCTTCGACCACGGCGTATCGTCCCCGTCGACAAAGGCGCTTTCCGTGCCATAAACCGACACCGTCTCGGCATAGGAGGTGAACCCCGCCATGCCGATCTCCAGCTCCTCGGCCTCCTCGCTCGAGCACTGGAACAGCGTCCCCGCCCGCCCGACGACCGAGCCCACGCAACAGGCCAGCGCGTTCGACCACGAGTTCCGCGCCACCCGCATCGTCGTCTCGATCTCGTCGAACCCCAGCGCCACGGCAACCGCCGCATCCGCCGCCAGTTGCAGCGGATCATCCTTCGCATTGGTCACATGCGCCTGGTTTCCCGGCGTTTTCCGCGCCCGCATCTTGGAATAGGCGAAGGCGATTTCCATCGCGTTAAGCTGCGCCACCGCCTCGGCCAGCTTCGCCGGCGTCAGCCCGCGCGCCAGCCGCACCAGCTCCTCCCGCGGCACGTTCATGTCCACCAGCATCCGCGCCAGCCGCTCCGACGGAATGGCCATCGCCTCCTCCGCCACGTCCATGTCGAGGTGATGGGCGGCAATGAAGGCATCGATCATGTCGAACTCGGCCGCCGGGATTCCGTCCATCGACGCGACCCGCCCGTTCCCGACCGTCAGGCCGGGCTTGGGGTCGGCGGCCCCGGCAAAGGCGGAAAACCCGTTCTCCGGGTCCTCCACCGCGAACTGGTCATGCCGCAGCGGGCGCGCATCCCAGTCGTCGAACCGTTTCCATCGGTTGGCGTCGTAGCTGTTGCTCATCGTCCGCGGCACCTCCCTGTGCCTTAAGAAATCGTTCAGCCGGCGATTATATCTGCCTCGGCCTGACGGATCGCATCCCACAGCGGCGGCGGCGGCCGCTCGTCGGTGATCAGCGTCACGCCGGGCTGCCAGTCGATGATCCGCTGAAGCGACCGATGCCCGAACTTCGACGCATCGGCCAGGATCAGCGCCTCGTCGGCCGCCTCGATCATTGCAGAGTAGACCTGACCGGCATGCAGCAGCGCCTCGCTCATCCCTTCCTCGTCGACGCCCGAGGCGCCGGTCACCGCCAGCGGCGTGCGGAACTGCTTAATGCACTTGATCGTCTCGGCGCCGTAAACCAGCCCCTCGCGCGGCTCGACCACGCCGGGCAGCGACATCACCTGGATCAGCGGGTTCACCGAAAGCTCGGTCGCGATGCTGAAGGCCGGGGTCAGTACCGTCAGCTGCCGGTCGATCCCCCGCAACGCCCGCGCGAAATGCAGCGTCGTCGCCCCGCCGCCGATGAACAGGCTCCCGGCATCGCCCACCCGCTCCAGCGCGCGCTGGGCGATCTGCTCACGCGCCTTGACGTGAAGCTGCAGCCGCTCGGCCAGCGCCGGCTCGAAGGTCTTGGTGCGCACGGCGCCGCCATAGGTCCGCTTGATCCGCCCGGTCTCGTCCAACTCGCTCAGGTCGCGCCGCACCGTTTCGCTCGACACGCCCAGCTCGTCGGCCATCTCCGCCACCCGGATCGAGGGGTTCACCTCGAGGATGCTGAGAATCTGGTCATGTCTTTGTGTTTTCTTAGACATTTCGCGGTCGTGCGCCCTGTTGATCATGGGCAATATACGGGAGTTGCCTCAAAAATCTAAGATAAAATGACCGAAGTCGGTCAAAAAATGTTGTGACACGTTAATTTCCTGCTAATCTCCGGGTGATCTGCAAAGGGGAATCGCGTGTTCAACTACGGTTACTTCTCCTTCGACTCGAAGGAAGATCTCCTGGAAAAGGCCGCGGAATACTGGAATCCCGGCAAGGTCAGCTTCTGGACGGAGGCCGGCACGCCGATGGTCATCGACCGTCGCGAGGGGTATTTCCTCTACGACATGTCCGGTAAGCGCCTGATCGACCTGCACCTCAACGGCGGCACCTACAATTTCGGCCACCGCCACCCGGAACTGGTCGAGGTGCTGAAATCCGGGCTCGATTATTTCGACATGGGCAACCACTGGTTCCCCTCCGTCGCCCGCGCGGCCTTTGCCGAGAAACTGGTCAATACCGCGCCCCACATGAAATACGCGATCTTCGGGTCGGGCGGCGCCGAGGCCGTGGAAATTGCCCTGAAAACAGCACGTTACGCCACCAAGCGGCGCAAGATCGTGTCCATCATCAAGGGCTATCACGGCCATTCCGGCCTCTCCGTCGCCACCGGCGACGAACGCTTCTCCAAGATATTCCTCTCCGACAAGCCCGACGAGTTCCTGCAGGTCCCCTTCAACGACATCGACGCGCTCGAACAGGTGCTCAAGAACCGCGACGTCGCCGGCTTCATCGTCGAAACCATCCCCGCCACCTACGGCTTTCCCATGCCCGATGACGGCTACCTCAAGGCCTGCCAGGATCTCTGCCGCAAGTACGGCACCAAGTTCATCGCCGACGAGGTCCAGACCGGCCTGATGCGCACCGGCGTCATGTGGGGCTGGCAGGGCTACGGCGTCACCCCCGACATGTTCGTCTGCGGCAAGGGGCTGGGCGGCGGCATCTACCCGATCAGCGCCTGCCTCACGACCGAGGAATGCGGCCAGTGGCTGGTCGAGGACGGCGCGGCCCATATCAGCACCTCCGGCGGTGCCGAACTCGGCTGCCTCGTCGGCCATCACGTGATGGAGATGCTGCAACGCCCCGAGGTCGTCTCGAACGTCCATTTCGTCGCCGAGTTCTTCTCGCAGGCCATGGCCGAGATGATGGAACGCCACAGCGACATCTTCGTCGGCGTCCGCCAGCGCGGCGTGGTGCTGGGGCTGGAATTCGACCACCCCGAGGGCGCCGTCGCCGTCTCCCGCGCGCTTTATGAAAACGGCGTCTGGGCGATCTTCTCCTCGCTCGACAAGCGGGTGCTGCAATTCAAGCCCGGCGTCGTGCTCGACGTCGACACCTGCCAGGAAATCATGGACCGGTTCGACGCCGCCATGCCCCGCGCCCGGCAACTTCTCAAGACCATGAGGCGCGCGGCATGACCGAACACGCGACGTTTGACGCCCCCCGCCTCGCGGTCCCCGACAGGGAGCTCTCCCGCGCCCGCATGAAAGTGGGCCGCGCCGCCTGGGCCGCCCGCTACTACAAGGATTTCAGCCGCGAGGCCGTGATGGCCATCGCCGAGGCGGTCGCGAAAGCCGGCCACGACAAGGCCGCGCAATTCGCCGACGAGGCCGTGTCGGAAACCGGCTTCGGCGTGGTCGAACACAAGACCATCAAGAACAAGCTCTGCACCCACGAGCTGCTCGACTACTACCGCGACCTCGACCTCGTCACCCCCCGCGTGAACGAGGCCGCCAAGATCATCGAGCTGCCCAAACCGGCGGGCGTGGTCTTCGCGCTGGCCCCTGCCACCAACCCGGTCGCCACCGTGTATTACAAGGCGATGCTGGCCATCCTCAGCCGCAACGCCATCGTCCTCAGCCCGCACCCGGCGGCCAGGAAAGTCTCCGCCGCCGCCGCCCAACACCTCGCACAGGCGGCCGAAGCGGCGGGCGCCCCCGCGGGCCTCATCCAGTGCGTCGAGGATCCCTCGATCCCGCTGGTGCAGGACATCATGAGTTCCGACCGCATCAACGTCATCCTCGCCACCGGCGGCACCGCCATGGTCCGCGCGGCCTATTCCTCGGGCAACCCGGCGATGGGCGTGGGGCCGGGCAACGCGGTCGCCTATATCGACCCCTCCGCCAAGGTCGACGCCGCCGCCCGCTGCCTCGTCGAAAGCAAGGCGTTCGACAACTCGGTGCTCTGCACCAACGAAAGCGTGGCGCTGACGCTCGAGTCCAACCGCGGCAACATGGAACGCGCCCTGCGCTCGGCGGGTGCCCATGTCTGCAACGAGGCCGACACCGACC
Organism: Roseovarius sp.; assembly: GCF_030373445.1. GTDB lineage: Bacteria > Pseudomonadota > Alphaproteobacteria > Rhodobacterales > Rhodobacteraceae > Roseovarius. The sequence goes on along the minus strand of NZ_JAUCYU010000003.1, from coordinate 312,676 downwards.
GCCTGCGCGAGTATCTCTTTACCGACAAGGGCTTCAACCTCGAGGCCATCGGCAAAAGCGCCACCTGGATCGCCGAACGCGCGGGCCTGCGCGTCAATCCCTCGACCAAGGTTCTGGTGCCCGTCGTCGCCACCCCGGGGCAGGATGACCTCCTATTCCGCGAGAAACTCTGCCCGGTGCTGACCCTGACCGCGGCCACCGATTTCCAGCAGGCGCTGACCTTCGCCAAGCACACCGCGAAGCGCGGGGCAGGGCACTCCGCCGCCTTCCATGGCGAGGACAACGACCGCCTCGTCGCCTTTTCCCAGGGCGTCCCGGTCTACCGCGTCGTGGTCAATGCACCCTGTTCGCAAGGCGCCGCGGGCTTCGCCACCCACCTGCCGCCCTCCTTCACCATTGGCACCGGCTTCGCCGGCCGCTCCTCCATCGGCGAGAATCTCGGGCCCCAGCACCTCGTGCAATGGACCCGCATCGCCTACGCTAGGGATCTGCCCGCCAACCTCGCCGGCGTCGACCTCTCGGCCGTCTCCTCCGGCCGCGCGGCCCCCAAGCCCGCCGCCCCGCCGCCCGAACCGGCCCAATCCTCCGGCGATGTCAGCCGCGACGAACTCCGCCGCCTGATCCTCGAAGAACTCCGCAGCCTGAAGGGGGGCGAGGCATGACCGAACTTCGCGCCTCGATCTTCATCGACCAGCTTCAGCCGCAGACGCTGGCCTACATCTCCACCTGGATGCGCGGCACCCTGCCGCGCCTGCGCATGGCCGCCCAGATTGTCGAGATCGCACCGGGACTGGATGTGGAAGCCCTGACCGACACCGTGCTCAAAAGCGCCGATGTCCACGCGGGCCTCCTGGTGGTGGAACGCCAGTTCGGCACGCTGCAATTCCACTCCCGCTCCACCGCCGAGGTTCATTCCGGTGCCGCCGCCATCCTCGAGGCGCTGGGCAAGACCGCGAACGACGTGGCCCCGCCCAAGATCCTCGCCTCCAAGCTCGTCACCAATGTCGACGACCAGCACGCGTTCCTGATGAACCGCAACAAGCTGGGCTCGATGGTGCTGGGCGGCGACAGCATCTACCTGCTCGAATGCCAGTCCGCGGCCTATGCCATCCTCGCCTGCAACGAGGCCGAGAAGGAAGCCGACGTCAAGCTCATCGACATGCGGATGATCGGCGCCAACGGCCGGCTCTACATGGCCGGAACCGAGGCCGACGTGCGCAACGCCAGAAACGCGGCCGAAGGCGCGTTACGTGATGCAGGAGCGTCGTGATGTCAGCCCTCCGGGACGAGATCCGCGCCATCCTGCGCGAGGAAATCGCTGCGCTGCGCGCCGAGGCGGGGCAGGGCGCGCCGGCCACGGAACAGGTGCGCATCACCTCGGGCGCCGACCTGACGCGCTTTGCTCAAGACCTGCTGCAACGCGCCTCCGAGCCGGGCTTCGCCGACCGGGTGGCGCGGGGCGAACTGGTCTTCGAATTGACCACGCCCGCGCCGACACCATCGGCACCCTCCATGCCATTGGTCACCGGCCCGGCCCGCAAAGCCCCGGACCGGCTCGAGAAATCGCTGATCACCGAGCGCGACATCAATGCGCTCGCCCCCTCCGCCCGCAGCCTGCGCATCGGGCCGGCCAGTCGGCTCACCCCGCTGGCGCGGGACGAGGCGCGCCGCCGCGGCATCCGGATCGAAAGGGATAAGACATGATACTAGGCCGTGTCACAGGAAAGGTCTGGTCGACCCGCCGCGTGCCCTCGCTGCCGCGCGGGGCGCTGCTCGAGGTCGAGACCGACGGCGGCGGCAAGCTGATCGCCTTCGATCCGCTGGGCTGCGACACGGGCGAAACCGTGCTGGTCACCCAAGGATCGGTCGCCGCCGGCTACTTCCAGGGCCAGACCGTGCCCGTGGACGCGCTGATCATCGGCTCCATCGACGAAACGAAGTAACAGTCAACCATGAAGGAACACACCCATGGCTAATCTCGCAATCGGAATGATCGAAACCAAAGGCTACGTGCCCGCGCTTTCCGCGGCCGACGCCATGGTCAAGGCCGCGAACGTCGAAATCGTCGCCCGCAACGAAGTCGGCGGCGGTCTCGTCTCCGTCGTCGTCAAGGGCGACGTGGGCGCCGTCAAGGCCGCGACCGAAGCCGGCGCCGAAGCCGCAAGCCAGGTCGGCGAAGTCACCGCGGTCCACGTCATCCCGCGCCCGCATGCCGATCTCGGCAAGCATTTCTCGGCCGCGGCCGTCTCCAAGTAACCGCACCACCGCAGGGGGACCGGACCGGATCATGACAGAGCTTCGCGTATATCTTCCGATCGAAGATCTGCAGCCGCAATTCGCGGCCTATCTCTCCTCCCCCCTGCGGGCGCGGGCCTACCCGCCGTTCCGCGGCCAGAACTCGCTGATCATCGAGGTCGCCCCGGCGCTCAGCATCCACCGCATCGCCGACCTCGCGCTCAAGGAAGCGCCCGACATGGAGCCGGGCATCCTCTTCACCGAGCGCCAGTTCGGCCTGCTGGAGCTGCACGCCGACGACATGAAGGACCTCGACGCCGCCGGCAAGGCGATCCTCAAGGGCATCGGCGCCAAGGCCAGCGACCAGCTCGCGCCGAAGATCCTCTACCACGACATCATCGAGGATCTCTCCGACCAGCACGCGATCATCCTCAACCGTTCGCGCGACGGATCGATCCTCGTGCCGGGCGTGGCGCTCCTGATCTACGAGATGACGCCGGCGCTTTTCGCCTGCGTCGCCGCCAACGAGGCCGAGAAGGCCGCGCCCGGGGCGGTGATCAACGATGTTCAAATGATGGGCGCCACGGGGCGAATCTTCATGTCCGGCACCGTTGAGGACATGCAAACGGCTAGAGACAAGATCACCCAGACGCTAGAAAAAATAAAAGGCCGCCCCGCCTGAACGGGGCGCAACAACCAAACCAACCAACCGGAGGTAACTGAAAATGACCAACAGATTTTCCAGAAGACAATTCGTCGGCCGCTCCGCCGCCCTTGCAGGCCTCGCCGCCGCGGGCCCGCTGAGCCCCGCCTTCGCGGCCCGCAGCGACCGCATGAACATCCTGTGCTGGGAAGGCTACAACTCCGACGAGGTGCTCGGCCCGTTCCGCGAGGCGCACCCCGATGCCACCGTCCGCGCCGAAAGCGGCACCTCCGACCCGGACATGATCAACAAGCTCCGCGCCGGGGAAACCTCGGTCTGGGACCTGATCAACGTCAACCAGCCCTGGGCGCGCGACCGGCTCTATCCCGAGGGGCTGATCAAGCCGCTCGATAAGGACCGCTTCATGCCGTATTTCGACAAGATGCTGCCGTCCTTCAAGAACCCGCCCTACGAGCTGTCCTTCGCCGACGATGGCGAGCTGATCGGCATGCCCCAGCGCTATGGCCCGTTCAGCTTCGTGGTCAACACCGATGTCATTAGCCAGGAAACCGCCGAAGACCAGGGCTGGAACCTGTTCCTCGACCCGGACATGCAGGGTCGCTACGGCGTTCTGACCTACGACAACTGGAACGTCATGCACATGTGCCTGACCGCCGGCCTCAACCCGTTCGAGCCGATCGAGGGCGAGGATGTCGAGAAGTTCCGCGAAACCGCCAAGACGATCTTCGGCGGCGCCAAGCTGATGACCGACGACCTGGTGGCGATGAACACCGCCCTGATCAACGGCGAGATCGACGCCTACTTCACCGGCGGCACCTACACCGCGTCCCCGGCGCGCTACGACGGCGCCACCAACGTGCGCGGCATCACGCCCCGCTCGGGCCCGGTCGACGGCAAGGGCGGCGTGGTCTGGATCGAGCTGACCTCGCTGGTCAACAACCCGGATCCCAGCGACCTGGCGCAGGAATTCCTCGAATTCGTGCAGCAGCCGGAAATCTCCAAGGCCGTCGCCTTCACCGAGGGCACCTACAACCCGGTCAGCCAGATGGGCGACGAGGCGGTCATGTCCCTCTTCGACGAGGAAGAGCTGGACGCGATCCAGATGGACACCCTCGCCGAGGAGATGGAGCGCTCGCTCGACTACCAGGTCGTCGCTTCCTACGACACGCTGATCGACATCTACACCGAAGAACGTCGGTCGTGATCCGGCGGGTCCCGGCGCCACTGGTGCCGGGGCCATCCGCCAGAATTTCCAGTTTCCAAGGGTAGAGCATGGATTCCTCGCCATTCCTGCGCCTGCGTGGCGTCGTGAAATCATTCGGAACGTTTACCGCACTCGACCGTATCGACCTCGATATCAACGAGGGCGAATTCTTCACGATCGTCGGCCCCTCGGGCAGCGGCAAGTCGACCCTGATCCGCCTGCTGGTGGGCATGGACGACCTGACCGACGGCGAAATCCGCCTGCGCGACAAGCGCATCGACGACACCCCGGCCAACCTGCGGCCGACCTGCATGGTGTTCCAGTCGCTGGCGCTCTTCCCGCACATGACCGTGGGCCAGAACATCGAGTTCCCGCTCAAGCTCCGCAAGGAGGCGCCCGACCGCCGCAAGGCCCGCGCGCTCGAACTGCTCGACCTCCTGCGCCTCCCGCAAAGCTACTACGACAAGCGCATCTCGCAATGCTCCGGCGGAGAGAAACAGCGCGTGGCGCTGGCCCGTGCGCTGGCCTTCGACCCCGAGATCCTGTTCTTCGACGAACCCCTCTCGGCGCTCGACTACCGCCTGCGCAAGACGCTCGAGAAAGAACTGAAAGACCTGCACGCCCGCACCGGCAAGACCTTCGTCTACATCACCCACTCGCTGGAAGAGGCGATGGTCATGTCCGACCGCATCGCCATCATGAAGGAAGGCCGGATCGAACAGATCTCAGAGGCCGACGAGATCTACGGCGCCCCGGTCAGCCGCTTCGTGGCCGAGTTCATGGGCGAGGTGAACCTCTTCGGCGTGACCACCGGCGGCGACGGCACAGTCACCAGCGACGTGCTCACAGTCCGGCCCGGCGCCACGCTGGCCAAGGCGCCGGCGGGCGCACGCGGCCTGCTGATGGTCCGCCCCGAATACGTCCGCTTCGCCGATGACGGCGACAGCTACGACTTCACCCTCAGTGGAACCCTGCACGGCGAATACGCGCTGGGTTCCCGCATCCAGTACGAGATCGAAACCGCCGCCGGCATGGTCACCGTCGAGAAGCTGCGCGAGGACCGCCGCGCCGTCGCCGAGGGCGAACAGCTCACCGTCGGCTTCAACGCCCGCAACACCCATTTCATCGACGAGGCCGCATGAAGACCCTCGACCGCAGACTGGGGCTCCTGTCGGCCCTGCCGGTGACCCTGCTGATGGTGCTGGCCTTCCTCGCGCCGCTGGTCGTGGTGGCGATCTTCTCTATCATGCCGCCCAAGGTCTTCTCGCTGGCCAACACGCCCGATTTCTCGGCCTACGCGGTGTTCTTCAAGCAGGGCTACTACAAGTCGCTCCTGTGGTCGCTCGGCATGGCGCTGGCCTCCACCGTGATCCTGCTGGTGGTCTGCTGGCCGCTCGCCTACGCCATGGCCAAGATCTTCAAGCGCTTCACGCTGGTCCTGACCATCGCCATCGTCATGAGCCTGTTCGTCTCGGAAAACATCCGCCTTTTCGGCTGGGTGCTCACGCTGATGAAAGGCGGGCTGATCGAGGGGCATTTCCGCGCGCTCACCGGCATCGGTTTCGACAGCCCGCTCTACGGCGTGCCGATTATCGTCTTCGGGCTGGTCTACGTCTACCTGCCCTTCATGCTGTTCCCGCTGGCACAGGGCATCTCCATGGTCCCCGATGACACGAGGCAAGCCGCCTACGACCTGGGCGCGACCCGCTGGCAGGTGCTCTGGCAGATCGAGATCCCGCTCGCCGCGCCCGGCATCGTCGTCGGTTCCCTGCTCAGCTTCGTGCTCGCGGCGGGGGCGCTGGCGGAGTCGAAAATCCTCGGCGGTCAGGCGGTCATCGCCATCGCCGACGACATCGAAACCGCCTTCACCTTCGGCCAGAACTGGCCGCTCGGCTCGGCGCTCTCGATGATCCTCATCGTCATCATCGGCACGCTGGCGCTGTTCGGCGTCTCCAAGGTCGACCTCGACGCCATCATGGGAAGGAAACGCTGATGAACGCCAGCCGCCTGACCCGCACCGTCCTGTTCATCTACGGCATCGCGATGATCGCCTTCCTCTACCTGCCGCTGGTGTCGGTGGGCTTCGCCTCGGTCTCGCAATCGCGCTACCTCAGCTTCCCGATCAAGCGCTATTCCACCAAGTGGTACGGCGAGGCGCTGGAAAGCAGCACGGTCAGCGAGCTGCTCCTGACCTCGCTGTCGGTCGCGCTTCTCGTCACCGTGATCGCGCTGGTCTTCGCCTTCTTCGGCGCGCTGGCCTTCGCCCGCTACCAATGGCGCTTCCGGAACACCTTCCAGAAGCTGATCCTGCTGCCCATCTTCTTCCCGCAGACGGTTCTGGGGCTGGCGCTGCTGATGTGGTTCAACTCGCTGGGCATCATCCCCACGTGGAAGACCGCCGTCGTCGCCCACCTCATCTGGATCACGCCGATCGCCACGCTGATCGTCGCCATCCGCGCCTACAGCTTCGACCCCGCGCTCGAGGAAGCGGCCCGCGACATGGGCGCCGGCACCTTCACCGTCCTGCGCGAGATCACCCTGCCGCTGCTCATGCCCGGCATCGTCTCGGCCGGCCTCTTCGCCTTCCTGCTCAGCTGGGGCAACTTCCCGCTGTCGCTCTTCACCACCGGGGCCGACTCGACCCTGCCGGAATGGCTCTATGCCAAGATGGTCTCGGGCTACTCGCCGCTGGTGCCCACGCTTGGCATCATGTCGGTCGTCGGCTCCTTCCTGCTCATCCTCTTCGCGGTCGCGGTGGTCTGGCTGATGCGGGCAAACAAAGAGGCCAGGACGGCACAGGACTGAAACAAGAGAAGAACCAACACGGAGGAAAAACCATGCTTACGTCACTCAAGGGCAAAAGCGTCATCGTCACCGGCGGCTCCAAGGGCATCGGCCGCGGCATCGCCACGGTGTTCGCGCGCCAGGGCGCGAAGGTCACCCTCGCCGCCCGGAACGAGGCCGACCTGAAGAAGGCGGCAAGCGAGATCGAGGGCGACGTGCGCTACGAGGTCTGCGACGTCTCCGACTGGGACTCGGTGAAAAAGATGATCGACAGCACCGCCGAGGCCCAGGGCGGCCTGCACGTGCTCTGCGCCAATGCCGGCGCCTTCCCCCAGACCAAGATGGTCGACATGGACCCCTCCGAATGGGACCAAGTGATGGCCACCAACCTGCGCTCCTCCTTCCTCTGCGTGAAGGCGGCGATCCCGCATTTCGAGAAGGCCGGCAAGGGCCGCGTCGTCATCACCTCCTCGATCACCGGGCCGCACACGGGCTTCCCCGGCTGGTCGCATTACGGCGCTTCCAAGTCGGGCCAGCTCGGTTTCATCAAGACCGCCGCGATGGAACTGTCGCGCTACAACACCACGATCAACGCCGTCATGCCGGGCAACATCTATACCGAAGGGCTTCAGGACCTCGGGCAGGACTACCTCGACACCATGGCCGCCTCGATCCCGCTCAAACGGCTGGGCGACGTGGAAGACATCGGCAACGCCGCCCTGTTCTTCGCCTCGGACGAGGCCGCCTACATCACCGGACAGCAGATCGTCATTGACGGCGGCCAGATCCTGCCTGAATCCCTCGAGGCGATGGAAGAAATCTGACCACCACGACAGCCGAAGGAGGATCGCGATGTCAGGATCGGACATGCCGCTGGAGGAATTGCTGCGCCATCTCGAAAAACTGGCGCAGGAGTCGCTGCCGCTGTGGGACGTCCCCGAGGGCGCCACGGCCCGGCTGATCAACGTCTCCGAGAACGCGACCTACCTCGTGGAAGCGCCGGGCGGCTACAAGTTCGTCCTGCGCATCCACCGCGAGAACTACCACTCCCACCGCGCCATCGAATGCGAACTGGCCTGGCTCGAGGCACTCGACCGTGACGGCGTGGTCACGACGCCCGGCTATTACGTCGGCAAGAACGGCGACCCCATCCAGCAGGGCCGCACCGAGGGGCTGGCCGACCCACGCTACATGGTGCTCTTCCATTTCGTCGAAGGCTCCGAACCGGATGAAAGCGGCGACATGACCGACGGGTTCGAGGAGCTGGGCACGATCGCCGCGCGCTGCCATGACCACGTGCTGAACTGGCAGAAGCCCGACGGGTTCGAACGCCTGACATGGGATGCCGCCGCCGTCTTCGGGCCCAACGCCACCTGGGGCGACTGGCGCGACGCGCCAGAGGTCACGCCCGAGGTGGCCGAGGTGCTCGAAAAGGTGCAAAAGACCATCTGCGACCGGCTCGACGCCTTCGGCAAGGCCCCCGACCGCTTCAACCTTATCCATGCCGACATGCGCCTCGCCAACCTTCTGGTCGATGCCAACGGCACCCGACTGATCGACTTCGACGATTGCGGCTGGGGCTGGTTCCTCTACGACTTCGCCGCCGCCATCAGCTTCATCGAGGATGATCCCCGCATCCCCGCCATGCGCGACGCCTGGGTGCGCGGCTACCGCTCCGTCCGCCCAATGAGCGAGGCGGAAGAGGCCGAGATCGACACCTTCATCATGCTCCGCCGCATGGCCCTCCTGGCCTGGATCGGCAGCCATATCGAGGCGCCCGAACCCCAGGAACTGGCCCCCGGCTTCGCCGCCACCACCGCGCGGCTGGGCCAGGCCTACATGGACAAGATCGGCGCGTAACCAACCGGGAAAGGGCCGGAAATGAGCGACTGGAACTGGAAAACCGCCTTCCGCAGCTTCTACTACGAAACCGCCGAGGAACCGGATGACATCACCCTCGACCCGGCCAGCACCGCGCTCCTCGTGATCGACATCCAGAACACCTATCTGGAGCCGCCCGAGGACGACGCCGAGGCCCGCCGCTGGCAGCCCTTCTTCGACCGGATGAACGACATTGTCATCCCCAACAACGCGCGGCTCATCGGCTGGGCGCGCAAGGAAGGGCTCGAGGTCATGTTTGCCCGCATCGCCTGCCAGACACAGGACGGCCGCGACCGCTCGCTCAGCCAGAAGAAGCCGGGCTTCAACTACCTCCTCCTGCCCAAGGACCGCGAGGACAGCCAGCTCGTCGATGCCCTCGCGCCCCAGGGCGACGAGATCGTCGTCACCAAGACCACCGACAGCGCGCTCACCGGCACCAACCTGCGGCTGATGCTGCACAATATCGGCATCCGCCACGTTATCGTCGCCGGCATCTTCACCGACCAGTGCGTCAGTTCCACCGTCCGCTCGCTGGCCGACGAAAGCTTCGAGGTGCTGGTGGTCCACGACGCCTGCGCCGCCGCCACCGACGACCTGCACGAACGCGAGCTCGAGATCATCAACATGATCTACTGCCACGTCGTGGCGATGGACGATCTTCCCGGCTTCCTCGCCTGACGCGGCTACTCGACCGTCGCCCGGATGACCACCTCGCCCGTGGCGCCTGCCGGCAGGGCGGCATCGGCCAGGCTGACCCGGCACTGCCCCCCGCCACAGCCTTGCCCGGCCGCCGGCATCGTCAGGCCGAACCCAGGCCCCCCGGATGCGAACCCCTCCATCCTTGCCGCCCGAAAGACGAGATTGTCGTCCAGCTCGTCCGACAGCGTCAGGTCATCCGCCGTGCCGCCGCCGGTATTCGTCACCCGGATCCGGTACTCGATGCACGCTCCGGGAACGGCGACCTCCGACCCGCCCGCGGCGGACGATCCGAAATCGCCACAGGCCTGCGGCGTCTCCGAGATCACCTCCTGCGTCTTGGTGGCCTCCAGGTTGGCAGCCATCGCCACGCAGAAATCGATATCCGACAGGGCAATCGCCTGCGCCTGCGGGTTGGGGGAGGGGGCATAGAGACCGTTCGTGTATTCCACCCGCACCGACGTCACCGGTGCGCCGAACCGCACCATCACGTTGCCCGCGTCCGACCCCGCCTCCGCATTCTCGCCGTAGCCCACCACCTGGTTCGCGGCCAGCGGCGCGCCCAGGTACACCGTCGCCCGCGACGAGGTGTTCTGCCCCGCCGGCACATGTGGCGAGCGCAGCGTGGGCGTCACCGTACCCCCATCCTCGGCGACGCCGGTGACGGTCACACCGTCGCGATAGCCCCTTTGGAAGACCAGGTAGGGCAGGAAATCCACGTCGAAGATATCGAAGGACAGCCCGTCCACCGGCACGGCGAAGTCGAACGTCACGGTCACCGACTGGTTGTTGCTGCCGAAATCGGCCTGCACCGCCAGCGTCTCCTGCCCGCCGCCCCGGCCGCCGGTATACTCGGAACTGACCGCCGGATACCCGCTTTCCAGCCGGTTGGTCGACCCGGTGACGCTGACCTGTACCGGCTCGGTCGGCCCGTCGCCCGTCGCATCCACCCGGCCCGCCTCCACAGTGCCCGACAGGCTCCCCCGTTTCCAACCCGCGCCCGACCAGTCCACCCGCAGCGCCTCGCCCCCAGCGCCACAGGCCTGCGCCAGCGCCCCGGCGGGCAGGGCGAGCGCCGCCACCAGGACCAGCCCCTGCACCGCCTCAGAAAATCTCATTGAAATTCTCCTGGTCGATCTTGAACCGGAACTGCACGAACGCCCCCTCGTTGGTGTATCCGTTCTCGCTGAAATCCTCGTCGCGGAAGCCGGTGAAGTTGTAGCCGATCGACAGCCAGCCATTCTTGAACGGCGTCAGCCCCACCGAAACCCCGGCCGAGAAGTCGCTGGTCTCGCTCTCCGCCGACCACAGCGCCGCGCCATGCAGGCCGATATCGAACTTCTCGGTCAGGTCATGCCGGTACTCGCCACCGACCAACATCAAGAAATCCGTCACCGTCTCGCCGTCGAAGGACTGCTCGATATATTTCAGCCCATGCCGCGCGGTCACCTCGTTCCGCTCGTCAAGCTCCTCGGTGTAAAGCAGCGAATTGACCACCCGCGTCTCGTCGACGATCTCGTCGCGCTCGCGGATCACCTCGAACTGCTCCAGCACCACGATCGGCCGGTCGTCCGGCCGCCAAGCCGAGCTGAACCGCACCTCGTGATCCAGCTCGTGCGTGCCGTCCTCCCGCACCGCGCGGTAGAAATTCGCATAGGCCCCGATCGACAGGTTCGCGGTCAGCGGCGTCGTCGCCCGCGCCTGAAGGCGGAAATGGTCGTTCTCGTCGGTATAGCCCAGTTCTGTATCGACCGAGGCCTTCCATGCCTCCGTCACCCGCTCGAACCCGGCGCGATAGACCACGAACCCCTCCGACAGGCGCGGGTTGGTCAGCCCGGCCCGCTGCAACGGCCCGCTATCCTCGAGGTTGCCGGCCAGCGAATCCTGCGCCTCGACGCCGAGATAGGCGGTGGCATATTCGCTCATGTCCAGATCCTGCCGGAGGCCCAGATGCCCCACCGTCTGCGCGTTCCTACGGGTCATGGCGTTGACCAGCCCGCCCGTCAGTACCGCGCCCTCCCAGACCTCGTAATCGGCGCCCGCGGCAAGGATATCCACCCGGAAATCCCGCCCCAGCGCCACCTCGTTCGTGCCCCACAGCGAAAGCCTGTCCGTCACGTCGTAATGCAGCGTCAGCGTGCCCCGGTCCGCCTCGGCCAGCCCGCCTTCCTCCCACAGGCTCACCTCCTGTCCCACCGCCATCTGGAACCGTCCGTCCTCGCTCTCGTATGTCGCCCGGCCAATGGCTTTCAGCACCCGCCCGTCCGGACCATCCGGCGCGTTCCGCCGCTCGGCAAAGCGCAGCCCGATGCCACGCGTCCGCCGGTTCTCCTCCCGCAGCACCAGCCCCTCGGCCAGCGTCAGCGTCTCGCGCGTGTCGACATTGTGCTCGGTCCGCGCGCTCGCCTCGAAACGCAGGATATCGGTCCGGGTCTCGCCGTCCTCGTTCACCTCGCTGCGGTCGGCCAGCACCACGCTGGCGGTCAGCCCGGCGCTGTTGATCGTCTGCGGCCCCTCGACGATATTCTCGATCCCGAAGCCGGTGCTTTCCGTGCGGACATAGGCATCGACCACGCTTGCCCCGTCGTCATAGCGCAGCGTCACCTCGGCGGCATGGGCCTCGCGCCCGGCCTCCAGCACGTTCGACGCGTCCTGCTGCGACATCGCCACCTCGGCCCCGAAAGTCAGTGTATCGCTCACCCGGTACTCGGCATCGACCCCCACCAGCCGGCCCGCCCCATCGGTATCGGCAATGTCATCCTCGTGCACCAGCGTCAGCCCCGCCCGCAGCCGGTCGTTCACCCGCACGTCGTACCGCCCGCCCAAGATGAACCCGCTCCTCCGGTCGGTTTCGGTCTCGTAGGTCACGACGATGGTGTTGGGGTCCAGCTCCGGCGTGCGCGACAGGATCGGGGCGGAAAAGAAGATCCGCCCGTCCACGTAATCGATCGTGTAATCCGACCCTCGACGCAGCTCGACCCGGTTGATCACCCGCGACGGGTCGTTCCGGGCCGTGGTCTCGATCACGATGGTTTCCGAGTTCGGCAGGATATCCGACCGGCGCAGGTCGAACGGCCCCGACGTGCCGTCGGCGGCGAACCGGTCCTCGGCAAAGCCGAGGCTGGTCTCGGCGGCAAACAGCGTCAGCCGCTGCCGCTCGTCCTCGAAGATCGCCCGCCCGCCGGTCAGGCGTCGGGTATACTCGGCCAGCCGGTCACGCCCGACCCCGGTGTCGAAATCGCCGTACAGCAGGTCGACCCCCTCGCGCTCGAGGTGAAAGTACAGCGGGCTCCGGCTGCTGGCGGCATCGCCCTCGCGGCTCTCGTCGCCATAGACGATGTAGTCGCGGTCGGGATCCTCGGCGAAGAAATCCCGCTCGTCGGGGTCGATGGCGCTGTCATATCGCAGGGTCAGAAGCCAGTCGTCGCGCACCACCCCCTCGGCATAGATCGCCGCCCGCCCGTCGATGGCGACGTCGCCGAAGGACAGGATTCGCCGGTCGCCGGGGTCGGCCATGGCATCGGCCACCCGGTCCCCCGCCAGCGTCCCCTCGGCCAGCCCAACCACCGTCCAGGGCCGCTCTGCCGCCGAGATGCGCGCCGTCGCGGTGGGTCGCTCCTCGGCCCCCTCGATGGCGAACCGCGCCAGCCCCGACCGCCGGCTCGGCGCCAGCCGCATCCGGAAATACCCGTCGGCATCCACCGTCGCGGTCGTCCGCTGCATCGGCTCGGCCCCCTGCCGCGCGTCATGCATCCGCTCGTCGGCCGCAAAGGCGAAGGGGCGGGCGACCGACACCGTGACGATCGCGCCGGGATGCAGCGGCGTGCCCTCCGCATCCGTCGCCCGGAACACCACCCTCGGCCGGCTGCGCCCGTCCGTCGTCAGGTCCGACATCTCCTCCACCACCTCAAGCCCGGCGGGCGTGTCGGCAAAACGGATGCGCCGCGTCTCCTCCTTCACCACGTTGCCGTTCGCATCCTTCAGCACCAGCCGCAGCCGGTTTACCCCGCCTTTCAGCTCGGCCCCGCGCCAGATTTCCAGGAATGTCTCGCCATCCGCCCCGGCAATCGCCGGGCGCCGGTACAACTCCGGCACCGGCTCGCCGTTGAGGATCAGCTCCGTCCGCTGCCCCTTGCCCCGCACGATCGCCGCCGACAGGCTGCGCGTCGGCGGCAGGTGATTGTCCGGCGGAAAGGCGATCCCCACCCGCCGCGGTGCCGCATCCAGCCAGTCCGCGTCATAGGCCTCGATCCCCGGCGGCATGGCGATCTCGGGCTCCGGCGGCTCGGCGATCCCGGTCTCGCGGATGTAGAACCGCACGTTCCGCACGAACCCTTCCCGCGTCTCGACGAAGATCGATTCCGCCGACCCCGCCCGCCGCGTGTTGTTGCGGCACAGAACCGGCGCGTACCCGCGCGGCAGGGTCAGCGGATCGACCGCCAGCACATGCGTGCCCTGCACGATCCCCCGAAAGGTGAACCGCCCGCGCGCATCCGTTTCGGCAAACCGCCCGTTGGCCAACATCACCCGGATGCCCGAAAGATCCCGCTCCGCCCGGCGCGGCGGGCCACAGCCCACCTGCACATGGCCCAGCACGGCGCTCTCGTCCCGCTCGAAGGCCGGCACGATCTCCAGCCGGTGCGAGGCCGAGAGCGTGGCGAAATCCTCCCCCGCCGCGGTCGAGCGCGAGGTCAGGATGCCCCGGTCGGGCGCGGCGGCCGTGATCCGCGCAAGGTAAGTGACGCGCCGCCGCTCGCCCTGCAACAGCGTCAGGTCCTCGACCCGCAGTTCCCGCCCGTCCGCCGAGATGTCCAGCCGCCCCGGCGCCCGCTGCCCGTCGATCCGGAACGACCCCCGCACCAGGTTCAGCCCCTGCGGCAGACGGTCCTCCAGGTCGATCTCCGTGTCCCCCGGCACCGACGCGCCCACCGTCACCGTGAACCGCAGCGCCTCGCCCGCCTCGGCCTCGTCGGTCGAGCCTGTCCGCGAAAGATCCAGCATCGCCGCCCCGTCGAGCGGGATGTCATACAGCAGCGTCTGCCCCGGCGCGATGTCGAACGGCTCCAGGTAGGACGCCCCTGTCACCTGCGCCCCGGCGCTTACCGTGTTGCCGATCTGCTCTGGCGTCAGCCGGCTGGGCGCGACGTAGCCGTCCGGCGGCTCCAGAACGAACAGGTAGCGCCCGGGCTCCACATAGGGAAACCGGTAACCGCCCGGCGCAAAATCATAGCTCTGCCCCGAGGCGTCGCTGGGCCGCCCGCCGCTGGTCACGGTCGACGGGAAGGGCGAGACCAGGTCCTCGCCATAGACATCCGCCACCGCCCCGGTCTCGGCATTCACGATGGTGATCCGCGCCCCGTCCAGCGCCGTGCCGCTGCGGCTGTCGAACACCCGCCCGGTGGGCGAGACCGGCCCGACCGTGACACTGTTCTCGAACCGCCGCTCGGGAAACCGCTCGTTGGAGGAGCGCGCGATCAGCCTCGAGTTCGCGCGCGTCGCCAGCCGCCCGTCGGCCTGCCGGCCCAGGTCGGGGCAGGCGCACAGGCCCCCGGCAAAGATACCGGTGTCCGGGCCGGTCTCGTGGATCCGCAGCACCTCGGTATCGCCGCTCACCGAATCCTGCACCTCCAGCAGGGCGGTGTCGCGCCGGCCCGGGTCGCCGTTGACCAGCGGATCGTCAAGCACGAAGAACACCTGCTCGCCGGCGCGCACCCGGCCGGTCCTGGCCAGCCTGCTGCTGACCGGGTCTGCCGGCCCCGGCACGGCGGCATCCGGAACCGGCTGGAACGGGCCATCCGCCCGGGCGGTGGTGGAGTACTCCGGGGCCGCGATCTCCATCTCCACGGCACCGGCCTCGGCGGCCGAAACACGGTAGGCCGACAATTCCCCCGGCACGTCGGGCGCGACCACCACGATGGTGCTTACCGCCTCGATCGGGGGAATGCCGCCCGTGCCGAACTCGATCACCGCGCGGTTGGTGATCTCGCCCCCGGCCGGGGTCTGTTCAGGCGTCTGGGCCTGCGGGGCGCCCGCAAGCAACAGAAGGGCCGTCGCCGCTATCCGGAACGGTGCGTGGCATCTCGGCATGTCAATCCACGGTGGCGCGTATCCGCACGAAGGCCGAGCTGCCCGGCGCCAGCGTGGCCACCGCCCCGCTGATCATCGCCCCCTCGACGTCAAGCTCGTCGAACCCGTTGTTGACCGCGACGCTGTCGAAGGTCACCCCCTCGGGCAGGGTGTCGTTGAACTGCAGGAAGGTGGCCGGGCTGCTGGCCTCGGGCGCATTGCTCAGCGTGATCGTGTACTCGATGCAGGCGCCCGGGATGAACGCCTCGGCCTCCGGCTCGGGCGTGCCACCGGAACAGGAGAACTCGCCCGAGCGGTTCTCCGATACCACGACCACGTCCTTCGCCGCCGTCAGCTGCGGCGCCAGCACCTGGTAGCTCGTCTCGCTCAGCACGGTGCCGTCCTCGCCATCGTCGGCATAGACGATATCCACCGCGCCCAGCCCCTGTCCGCGCACGGCGCCCTGCGCCCCGCTGCCATTTGGCGTCAGCGGCGCGGCACTCACCTCGAACGAGGTCAGCGCGCCATCCCCGGCCGCGCGCGGGATGGTCGCCCGGATCACCACGATCCGCGACCCGTCCGGCGGGATCGGCCCGGTCGAGACCACGCCGCTCGGGTCATAGGCCACCGGCGTGCCGCCGGGCGCGTCCAGCAGGAACACCGAGTAGGTGCCCTCCTCGCCGCCACCGGCCGGATCGAGGCTCAGGCCAAGCTGGTCCGCCACCGCCGCGACATCGATGTTGAACGGCACCGCCGCGTTGCCGGTGTTGGTCAGGATCAGCCGGATCTCCTGCGCCGCCGCGCCCGGTTCGACATTCACCGTCCCGCCATCCTCGAGCGAGGCGAAGGTGAACGACAACCGCTGGTCCACCGTGAAGCTCGCCTCGGCGGCCTCCTCCTGCGTGATCGTGTCGCCGCCGGTGTCGTAGCTCAGCGTCATGCTGTTCGATACGATCTCGCCCGGCGGGGCACCGGCGGCAAGGGCGGGCTGGGCAAGGGCACTCAGGATCGCGGCCGCCGAAAGCAGAAAGCGGGTGTCGCGTGGCATGGGGTCCTCCGGCTGTTCTTCGGTCTGGTCGGCGGTTCAGTCAGGCGGGGTTCAGTTGACGGTTGCGCGGATGCGCACGCTCGCGGTCGCGCCGGGGGGCAGGGCGGCCAGCTCGGCCGTGACCGTGCCGCTGGCCTCGTTGACCGCGTCGAACCCGGTATTCGCGGCGATCCCGGCAAAGGTGATGCCCTCGGGCAACTCGTCTGTGATGGTCACGTTGACGGCGTCGGTGCTGGCCTCCTCGGCGTTGCTGACGCTGATCACGTATTCGACGCAGGCGCCCGGCACGGCGGCCTCGGCCCCGGCTTCGGCAGCGCCCCCGCCACAGTCGAAATCGCCCGACAGGTTCTCCGACACCACGGCGGCGGTCTTGTCGGCGCTCAGTTGCGGGGCCTGGATCACGTAGCTTTCGGTCGCCTGTTCCGTGCCGTCCTCGCCGGGATCGGTGAAGATCGTGTCGACGCCCTGAAGGCCCTGTCCGGTAACCTCGGTCGTGACGGTGTTGGTGCCGGCGTTGAGCGCCGTCGCGGTCACGTCGAACGTATCGGTCGCCGCATCGTCCACGTCGCCCGGCACATGCGCCACGATCTTGACGAAGCGCACAGCATCGGCCGGCAGGTCGCCGATCGTGGTGGTGCCGTCATGGTCATAGACCGCATCCTCCGCGGCCAGTTCCGACTCGGTGCCGACATAAACCGAGTAGGTCCCCGGCTCGCCACCCCCTGCGGGGTCGTGGGTCAGCCCGATATCCCCGGCGCTCGCCACGTCGATGTCATAGCCCGAACTGTCATTGCCCTCGTTCTCCAGCCGGAACACCATCACCTGCTCGTCGGCGCCCTGGTCGGCCAGCACGGTGCCGCCCGCATCCTGCCCCTGGAAGCTGAAGTCGACCTTCCGGTCGACCACGAACTCGACGCTGGCCGCATCGTCCTGGGTGATCGTCGTGCCGCCGCTCGAATAAGAGATGCTGACGGTGCTCGACACGCTGGTGCCGGGTTCGGTGCCGGCGGCCAGTGCGCCACCGGCGGTGAGGGAGAGAAGCGCCGCTGCGGCGAACGCTCTGGCGAGGTGAGTGAATGGCATGTTCGGTTCCTGGGCTCGTTTGCAGGCGGGCGCGGGGCCGGGCCGTATCAGCGGACGACGGCGTCGTATTCGACGGCCACCGAGCTTTCGGCGGCGATCTCTTCTATCTCGATGCGCATATGCGTAAGGTCGGTGGCCTGCGCCTGGCGCTCGGTGCCGCCCTCTTCGACGGACAGCTCCGAGAATGCCGCGAAACTCTCCCCGCCATCGGCCGAGAAGACCACGCCGATATCCATCCCCGCCGAGACCGACTCGGGGTCGATGGCAAGGCTTTCGTCCAGCGGCAGCGACAACCCGACAGACGTGGCAGGCTCCGGATCGGTATTCTCAAGTTCGATGCGGTAGATCAGCGGCTCGCCGGGCACGGCGGTCTCGACCGGCTGAAGCTCCCTGTCGCCCTCGGCGGTCTCCACTTCCCGGACCACCTCTATCGAAACGCTGGTTTCCGCCATTGCAGGCTGGATCGGCAGGGCAATCGCTGCGGCAAGCAGGAAGGCCGGT
This sequence comes from Roseovarius sp., assembly GCF_030373445.1. Lineage (GTDB taxonomy): Bacteria > Pseudomonadota > Alphaproteobacteria > Rhodobacterales > Rhodobacteraceae > Roseovarius. Next base: position 294,514 of record NZ_JAUCYU010000003.1, on the reverse strand, counting down.
ACTGGGCTGTACTGAACCACGTGTCCTCCATTTCTGTCGGGCACCGCCGGAGTGCGGCGAGTCATCGTTACTGTCTCATGCCTCTCATCCGAATGTGGAAGGAATATGGCAATCTGCAACTTCCGGCAGAAACATGCGCAGGCCGGCCCGCCCGAAAGAGTGCCGCAGTGCCGGCCGGAGAAGCGGGTTGATGCGCGGCCGGTCATCGATAAGCTGCACCGTCAGGGGCAAGGCGCCCCGCCGACAGATGGGGCAATAACCGTCACGGGGGCGACCCCTCGCAAGCACAGGAGACCACAGTGCCACCCCCCGCCACCATGACCCTTCCCGGCATCGCCGGCCAGCGCATCGTCGTCACCGCCGGGGCGGCGGGCATCGGCCTCTGCATCGCCCGGCAACTGAAGGCGCAAGGCGCGCGTCTCGTCATCTGCGATGTCGACGCGGCCGCGCTCGACCGGGCGAAATCGGAGCTGGGCGCCGAACTGGCCATCCCCGCCGACGTCTCCGACGAGTCGCAGATGGAAGATTTCTTCCGCCACGTCGCCGACACGCTCGGCGGGCTCGACGCGCTGGTCAACAACGCCGGCATCGCCGGCCCCACCGGCGGGGTCGAGGAGATCACCCCCGCCGACTGGCGCCGTTGCCTCGATGTCTGCCTGACGGGCCAGTTCCTCTGCGCCCATTTCGCCGTGCCCCTGCTCAGGCAGGCGGGCGGCGGGGCCATCGTCAACATGTCCTCCTCCGCCGGCCGCTTCGGCTATGCCTTCCGCACGCCCTATGCCTCGGCCAAGTGGGGCGTCATCGGCCTCACCCAAAGCCTCGCCAAGGAGCTCGGGCCGCATGACATCCGCGTCAACGCCATCCTGCCCGGCATCATCGAAGGGCCGCGCATGGAAAAGGTCATCGCCGACCGTGCCACGCAGAAAGGCGTGAGCCATGACGACATGAAGGCCGAGTACATATCGCGCATCTCGCTCCGCCGCATGACCCCGCCCGAGGACGTGGCCGATATCGTGGCTTTCCTGATTTCCGACGCCGGGCGGAACCTGTCGGGGCAATCCTTCCCCGTCGACGGCAACCTCGAGACCCTCGGATGACCATCCCCGCTGCATGCATGGCCATCGACCTCGATGCCGCCGCGCGGTATCCGGGATCATCCGCCCACCGCCGGGCGCGGCCCGAAAGGCGATTCACGGCGTTCGCGGCCCGCGGGGCCGGCGCCACAATGGATAGAGGAGACTGAACATGCCGACCCCCGACAAGGTCATCATCTCGTGCGCCATAACCGGCGCCATCCACACCCCCACCATGACCCCGCACCTGCCGATCACCCCCGACGAGATCGCCGAGTCCGCCATCGGCGCCGCCGAGGCCGGTGCCGCCATTCTCCACCTGCACGCCCGCGATCCCGAAACCGGCAGGCCCGACCAGTCGGTCGAGGCCTTCGCCGGCTTCCTGCCGCGCATCAAGCAGGCCACCGGTGCCGTGGTGAACATCACCACCGGCGGCTCGCCCTACATGAAGGTCGACGAACGCGCCGCCCCCGCCGCCTACTGGCAGCCCGAGGTCGCCTCGCTCAACATGGGCTCGATGAATTTCGGCTTCTTCCCGCTGCTGGCCAAGTACAAGGAATTCAAGCACGACTGGGAACGCGAATATCTCGAGAACTCCCGCGACCTCGTCTTCCGCAATTCCTTCAAGGATATCAAGTACGTGCTCGAAACCTGCTACGGCAACGGCACCCGGTTCGAGTTCGAATGCTACGACATCTCGCATCTCTACAACCTCGCCCATTTCGCCGATCGCGGGCTGGTGAAGCCGCCCTTCTTCATCCAGTCGGTCTTCGGCCTGCTCGGCGGCATCGGCACTCACCCCGAGGACGTGATGCACATGAAGCGCACCGCCGACCGGCTGTTCGGCGACGACTTCCGCTGGTCCGTCCTCGGCGCCGGCAAGGACCAGTTCCGCATCGCCACCCAGGCCGTCTCGATGGGCGGCAACATCCGGGTCGGGCTGGAAGACAGCATCTGGATCGAACGCGGCAAGCTGGCGGAAACCAATGCCCAGCAGGTCGAGAAGGCGCGCCGCCTGGTCGAGGGGCTCGGCCTTCAGGTCGCCACCCCCGACGAGGCGCGCGAGATGCTCGCGCTCAAGGGCGGCGACCGGGTGAATTTCTGAACCGGTCCGAACAAGGGGGCGAGACCGTGCCGGCCGACATCCCGCGCGCCGCCCCCGCCACCCGAAAATGCCGAAAAACAAGGCGCCCCGGCCCGGACCTGACCCCTGTTTCGGGGCCGGGTACGGCGCGTTCACGAATCCCGGTTCGTCGGCGCCGGATTAAGTTGACTTAAATTATCAGATTAAGTAAGGCGATACCCATAATTCAAGCCAGCCCCTCCGTGCGCCCGCTATCGAACGAGAAACGCACTTGGGGGATGGATCATGTCCAAGCCATTGAAAGTCACGGTGCGCCTTGCGGCGTGCTTCCTGCTGGGCGTATGCCCGGCCTCGCTGGTCTCCGCGCAGGACGGCCATATCGAACTCGGCACCATCACGCTGAACACCGACAGGGCCGGGGGGCAGGTGCTCGACGTGCCCGCCAACGTTACTGTCATCGACGACGACGAGATCGACGACCGCCACATCACCGACATGGAAGAGCTGGTCCGCAACGTGCCCGGCGTCACCGCCCCGCGCCAGACCACCGGCACCGACCCGTTCAGCACCTTCGGCGGCTTCGTCATCCGCGGTGTCGGCGGCAACCGCGTGGCCATGCAGGTCGACGGCTCGCGCGTGCCCGAACGTATCATCGACGGCACCCGCGACTACCTCGATTTCAGCTTCACCAAGCAGGCCGAGATCGTCCGTGGCCCGGCCTCGGTGCTCTGGGGCGCCGACGCGCTGGGCGGGCTCGTGGCCCTCGAAACGCTCGACCCCGAAGACCTGCTCCAGGGCCGCGACCGGGCGCTCAACATGAAGGGCGGGTTCGACAGCTTCGACAACGGCACCGACGTATCGCTCACCTTCGGACAGCGCTTCACCGACGACCTTTCGATCCTCGTCGGGATCAAGCGCGCCACCGCCAACGAGCCGGAACTGACCAATGCCCGCGACGATGGCGGCATCTACGGCTGTTTCCGCAACATCGGTTTCGGCGCCACCACCTGTGGCGAGTTCGACCCGATGAGCACCGAATCCACCCGCACGCTGGCGAAGCTGGTCTGGACGCCCGGCGAAAACCACCGCTTCGAATTCAGCGCCGACATCACCGGCCGTGAAACCGATGTCCGCCAGCTCTCGACGCTGGGGCCGGTCACCTCCACCATCACCGGCGCCCCCACGGGCGAGGTCATCAACCAGAAAGACCGCTTCCTCGACCTCTACCGCGAACGCTACGCGATCGAACACAGCTTCACCCCCGGCGGCGTGATGCGGGAACTGCGCACCACCTTCGCCTACACCCCCAACGGTTACACCCGCACCGGCTTCGAGGCCTCGACCTCGGCCTCGGGCGACAGCATCGTCACCCGGGATTTCCTCGGCTATTCCGAGGATTTCTACGAGCTCGACGTCCAGGCCACGTTCGACTTCATGCTGGGCCAGACCGAGCACGAGCTGATCATGGGCTTCGACGGCGACATCGCCCGCACCGACTACGAACGCCGAGACATCGAAACCAACCTGACCACCGGCGCGGTCACCGACACCCGCGCGGGCGGCTTCAACTTCGCCAACGCTACCACCACCCGCGCCGACATCTACGTGCAGGACCAGGTCACCTTCGCGGGCGGCGCGTTCGAGCTGACGCCGGGCCTACGCTTCGCCACCTACAAGATCGACCCGCGCCCCGACGCCAACTACATGCCGGTGCCGGGCAAGGAGCCGCGCAAGCGCGAACAGGAACGCCTGCTCGCCAGCCTCGGCGCGATCTACCGGTTCGACGACACCTGGTCCGTCTGGGGCAAGTACGGCGAGGGCTTCAAGATGCCCACCGCGCAACAGCTCTACACCTCGCTGCCGGGCGCCTTCTTCAACCTGATCCCCGCGCCCAACCTGCGCCCGGAAGAGGTCAAAAGCTACGAGCTCGGCCTCCGCTTCGAGAAGCCCCTCGGTTTCTTCGCCATCAACGGCTTCTACGCGCAGTATGACGACTTCATCCAGAGCTTCTACAACCCGCCGGGCACCAGCGACTACACCTACCGCAACATCTCCAAGGTCGACATCTGGGGCATCGAGGCGTCGGGCGCGTGGCAATTCACCGACCGCACCGGCGTAGATGTCTCCGCCGCGTGGCAGAAGGGCCGGCAGAAGGTCTCGCCCACGGCGGTCGAGACGCCGCACACCCTGCCGCCGCTCACCGCGACCGTGGCGCTCACGCACGAGATCCCGTCGCGCAACCTCACCCTCGAAGGCGTGGCCACCTTCGCCGCGGACGTGCAGGAAACCGAAAGTCCGACCGACTTCAAACCGGACGGCTACGCGCTGCTCGATCTCTACGCCAAGTGGGAGGTCGTCGATAACGGCTTCATCAAGTTCGGCGTGCAGAACGTGTTCGACAAGCGCTACTTCGTGCCCAACGCCGCCACCTACGGGATGACGGCCAGCACCTCGGTGGCAAACACCAACCCGATCGAGCTGCAGACCGGGCCGGGCCGGACCTTCATGGTCAGCTTCGACAAGACCTTCTAGATGCGCGCCGTATTCCAGCGCATCTATCGCCTGACCCGCCTCGCGGCCTCCGGGCCGCGGGCCTGGGTCGGGCTCACCATGTTCGGTTCGGTGCTCGGCCTGCAATTTGCCGACATCTGGGTCGATGTGCAGATGATCGCCTGGTACAAGCGGTTCTACGACGCGCTGGAAAACCTCGACGCGGCCGCCGCGATCCGCGAGCTCTGGGTCTTCGGCGCCATTGTCCTCCTGTCGTCCATGATCTTCCTGCTGGGCGACTACATCCGCAAGCGGCTGCTCCTGCTCTGGCGGGCGCAACTCACCGACCGCGCCCTCGATGCATGGACGAACGGGCACGCCTACTGGCACCTGCGCCCGGGCCTCTCGCCCAAGTCCGTCGACAACCCCGACCAGCGGATCGCCCAGGATTGCCGCCTCTACATCGAGCTTCTGCTACAGGAAACGCTCGACCTGATCGGCCGCATCGTGGCGCTGGTCTCCTACGTGGTGATCCTCTGGAACCTCTCCGACTTCGTCCTGCGCCTGCCGGTCTTCGGGCGCGAATTCGCCATTCCCCATTACCTCGTCTGGCTGGCCTTCCTCTACGTGGCGGTCTCCAGCCTCTTCACCCACCTGATGGGCCGCCCGCTGAAATCGCTCGTCTTCCGGCAGGAACGGCGCGAGGCCGATTTCCGCTACGCGCTCGTGCAACTGCGCGACAACGCCGGCGAGGTCGCGCAATCCGCGGGCGAGCCGGCCGAGCGCCGCCGCCTCGCACAGCGCTTCGACGGCATCCGCCACAACTGGTATCGCCTCATCGGGCGCGAGTTCATCCTCGGCCTCTTCACCCGGCCCTATTACCAGTCGATCCTGCGCATCCCGCTCTTCTTCTCGCTGCCCGCCTATTTCGCCGGCGCGGTCACGCTGGGCGGGCTGATGCAGCTTTCCAGCGCCTTCGGCCGCGTGACGCAGACGCTCAGCTGGTTCATCTTCTCCTACCGCGACCTGGCCGAGTTCGCCGCCGTCGCCGAACGGCTCGACGACCTCTTCGCCAGCGCCGACCGGCCGCCGCCGATGCCCGGCGCGGCCCGCGACATCATCCGCACCACCGCCTCCGACGACGCGCTGCACGTGCGCAGCCTGCGCCTGGTCACGCCGCAGGGCAGGGCGCTCTTCCCCGTGCCCGACCGCACCATCCACCCCGGCGAACGGGTCTGGATCGCCGGTGCCTCGGGGCAGGGGAAAAGCACGCTGCTCGCGGCCATCTCGGGCGTCTGGCCCTATGGTGAGGGCCAGATCGACCGCCCCGCGAACCGAATCCTCTACCTGCCGCAGAAACCGCACCTCTTCGGCGAGGGGCTCGCCGCCGCCGCCTGCTACCCCGAGGATCCCGCCGATTTCCCGCCGGATCGCATCCGCCAGGTTCTGACCCAGCTTGGCCTCGAACACCGCCTGCCGACCCTTGACGATGACGGCCCCGGCGCGCTCGAAGGGCTGTCGATGGGCGAACGCCAGCGCCTCGCCCTGGCCCGCGTGCTGCTGCTCCGCCCCGACTGGGTCGCGCTTGACGAGGCCACCAGCAGCCTCGATGCCACCGCCGAGGCCGAGATCCTGTCGCTGATCAACCGCTCGCTTCCCGACACCGCGATCCTCTGCGTCTCGCACCGGGATCCGTTCCCGCTCGCCCCCTATTCGATGTGGCAGATCGGCCTGCCGCATCAGGACCAAACCCAACAAAGGAACACCGCATGACCCAAACCGCGCAAGACACCGTTGAAACCGCCATGGGCCGCTGGCGCCTCGACGGGGCCGACCCCGCCGCCATCCTGCAACGCCTGCCGGCGATGGACAGGGTTATGCTCGCCATCCGTCTCGACAATTTCATGCATGAACGGCTCGGCACGGTCGACAGCGTCACCGTCGAAGGCGGCCGCATCCGGATCACCGGCCCCGAACAGTCCGCCGACCTGCCGGCCGACGCCTTCGCCTCTGTCGTGCTCGACATCAGCACGATCATGCGCGACAAGCTCTACCCCCGGCTTGAATTCCTCGACGCCTCGGGCGACCGCATCTTCTCCGTCACCGGGCTCGAAGGGGCCGCACCCATGGAAACAGCACTCGACGGCCTTGCCCGCACCGCGCTGCCCGCCAATCCGCCCGCGCCCCGCGACGACACCGCCGAACCGGCCGAGATCGACCCTGCCGACCCCGGCCTCGCCCTCCTCGAAAAGCTGCAGGAAAGCGCCCAGCCCGTCACCATCACCGCCGAGCTTTCCGGCCTCGCCCAAAACTGGCAGGGTACGATCGAGAAGATCGTTCCGATGGGCGGATATATCAACGTGATGACCAAGGGCTTCCACCTCCACCTCGCCGGCGGCAGCGTCGCGGGCTGGGAAACCGATGCCGACGGCCACCGCGCCCTCGACACGGATGGCGCGCCCACCGGCCTGCGGGTAACCCCGGCATGAAGGCGGGTGACTGGTTCGAACCCGGCACCGGCACGCCGCTGGCCTATGCCGACCTGATCGCCCGGGCCTCCCGTGCCCCGGCGGTCCTGCTTGGCGAAACCCATGACCGCGCCGATATCCACCGCTGGCAGATGCACGTCTCGGCAGCGCTGCTGGCCCATGGCCGCCCGGTCGTGCTGGGCTTCGAGATGTTCCCGGCCCGGCTCAACCCGGTGCTGGCGGAATGGGTGGCAGGCCAGCTCGACGACGAGACTTTCCTCGAGCGCGCCGAATGGGGCGAGGTCTGGAATTTCCCGCCCGAGCTATACCTGCCGATCTTCCGCTTCTGCCGCGACACCGGAACCGAGATGATCGGCCTCAACTGCCGCCGCGGGCTGGTCAGCGAAGTGGGCAAGCTCGGCTGGGACGAGATCGGCGAGGAGGCCCGCGAAGGCCTCACCCCGTCCCGCGACGCCTCGCCCGATTACCGCCGCTACCTGTTCGAGGTCACCGGCGGCGCCCGCCCCGACCGTCAGGCCAAGTCCTCCGAAGACCCCGCCTTCGACCGGTTCGTCCGCGCCCAGCAGACTTGGGACCGCGCCTTCGCCTGCCGCATCGCCGACCGCGCCGCCCAGGACGACGCGCCGCTCGTCATCGGCATCATCGGCCGCGGCCATCTCGAATTCCGTGGCGGCACGCCCTGGCAACTCCAGGATCTCGGCATCCCCGACGCCATGGTCTTCCTGCCCTGGGACGAAGGCACGCCGCATCACCCGGGCCAGTCCGACGCCTCCTGCGTCATGCCGCCCCGGCCTTGAGCCGGCCAGGGGGGCGCCACGGCGCGGCCCCCTACAGCCCCAGGATATCCGCCAGCTTCAGCCTCTGGATCTTCCCCGACGGCCCCTTCGGCAGCTCGTCGAGGAAGTGAATCGCATCCGGCGTCTTGAACGCCCCCAGCTTCCCGCGGCACAGCTCCAGCAGCTCTTCCGCCCCCAGCGTCGATCCCTCCCGCACGGCAACCGCCGCCTCCACCGTCTCGCCATATTTTGCACAGCGCCGGGCAAACGCCGCCGCCTCCACAACGTCGGGATGCGCATAAAGCGCCTCGTCCACCTCGCGCGGGGCGATGTTCTCGCCGCCCTTGATGATCAGCTCCTTCAGCCGCCCGGTGACGAAGACATACCCCTCCCCATCCATCCGGGCCAAATCGCCCGTCCGGAACCAGTCGCCCCGGAAACTCTCCGCCGTGGCCTCCGGGTTCTTCAAATACCCAAGCATCACGTTCGGCCCCCGCACCACGATCTCGCCCTCGGCCTCCGCCGCCATGGCTTTCCCGGCCTCGTCCTGTATCGCCACCTCGCAGCCATAGGCGATGCCCGAAGACCCGATCTTGCGCACACCGGGGGGCAGGGGGTTCGACAGGATCTGCGCCGCCGTCTCCGTCAGCCCCATCGTCTCGATGATCGGCACCGAGAACCGGCTCTCGAAGGCCGATTGCGTCTCCACCGCCAGGGCGGACGAGGCCGAGCGCCCGAAGCGCAGCCGCTTGCGGCACGCCTCGTCCGGCCCCCCTTCGCCATGCAGCAGGTGGGAAATGATCGTCGGCACCGCCGAGAACCACGTCACCCCGCCATCCCCCGCCTGCGCCCAGAACCGCGAGGCCGAGAACCGCCCGACCATCGCCAGCGACCCGCCCGAGACCAGCGCGCTCATCACCGTCACGCACAGCCCGTTGATGTGATAGACCGGCAGCACGCAGAACCCCCGGTCCTCCGGCGTCAGGTCATGGGCAATCGCCGTGGTCCAGCCCCCGGCCAGCAGGCTCGCATGGCTGTGCAGCACCCCCTTCGGTCGCCCCGTCGTGCCGGACGTATACATCAGCAGCGCATGATCCTCCGGCGCCACCTCGTGCAGCGGGCCGTCCCCGCCGCCCCCCGCGCCGATCACCTCCACCCCGGCATCGTTCGCCGCGTCGAACTGATCGCGACAGGCGGGATGCACGAAGGCGAACCGCGCCTCTGAATGCTCCAGCGCATAGGCGATGGCATCCCGCCCGGCGGCCAGGTTGATCATCGTCGCCCGAAACCCGCCAGCGAGCGCCCCGTAAAACGCGGTGATCCCCTCGCGGCTGTTGGGCGCCACGATGGCCACGCTCTCGCCCTTCGCCACGCCCAGCCCCGTCACCCGCCGCGCAAACGACAGCGCGTCCTCGCGTAACTCCGCCCAGCCCAGCGACGTGCCGTCCTCGGGAAACACGATCGCCGTGCCGCCCCCCTCGGCCCGCCGGTCGAGCCACGCGCCCACCGTGCCCGATGGCGGCGTTGCCCGGTCCAGCGTCATGATCCGGCGGCTTTCCAGTAATCGCCGAAGATCTCCTCGAGGCTCGGCTCGTTCGGCGCAATCTCCCGCACGATCCGCGTCGTCTGCAGGAAATGCTTCCAGTGAACGTTGTCGTTGACCGAGTTCCCGCCCCACGCGCCACAGCCCATCGACAGCGAGAATTTCATCCCGTTGGTGAACGACCCGCCCGTGGCAAAGGTATGCGCCTGGTTGACGATCACCCGGCTGGTCGGCACCGCCCGCGCCAGCACCATCGGCCGCGCGTCATCCCCGGTATGCAGCCCCACGGAATGCCCCGCCCCCTGGTGCCTCTGGATCCGGCTGGTGATCTCCACCGCCTCCTCGAAATCCTTCGCCCCGTAAAGCGCCAGCACCCGGCTCAGCTTCTCCTCCGACAGCGGATGCCCCGGCCCGATCCCCTTGGTCGGCACGGCGACATATTCCGTCCCCTCCGGCACCTTGCCCGTCAGCCCCAGCGCCTCGATCATCCGGTCGGCATCCTGCGCCACGACCATCCGGTTCAGGTGCCCATCGGGGAAAAGCGCGGCCACCACCGCCGCCTCGTCCTCGACCACGGCGCCCCCCGCGCGCGCCATCTCCTTCAGGAAATCCTCCCGCACGGCATCCACCACCACCACGGCATTCTCCGACGAGCAGGACGTGGCATTGTCGAAGGTCTTCGACGCCCGGATCTTCTCGGCCGCCGCCGCCAGGTCGGCGGTCTCGTCCACGATCACGGTGACATTGCCGGTGCCCACCGCCACGGCCGGCGTGCCGGCGGTCTGGGCGCGATGCACGTTGTTCTGGCTCCCCGTCGCCACGATCAGGTCGCAGCTCTCCATAAGCCGCTGGGTCTTTTCCTTCGACCCCGGTGCCGGCACCATCTGCACAAGGGCCGGATCCTCGCCGATCTTGGCAAACTCGGCGTGAATGAATTCCAACAGCCGCTCGCAACTCGCCACGCCCTTGGGCGAGGGCGCCACCACGATGGCATTGCCGCACTTGAGCGCGTTGATGATGTTGTTGGCGGGCGTGGCGCCGGGGTTCGTCGAGGGCACGATCGCCCCGATCAGCCCCATCGGCCGGGCGATCTCGGTCAGCCCCGTCGCCGCATCGTCGCTGATCACCCCGTAGGTCGTAACCCCCTTGATATCGCGCAATAATCCAAGCGTCTTGCGATGGTTCTTGACGATCTTGTCGGCCACGTTGCCCAGCCCCGTCGTCTTCACCGCCAGCTCGGCCAGCTCCCGGTTGCGCCCGGGCTCCATGATCGCCCAGCCCACGGCCTGTGCCGCCCGGTCATACCGCTCCTGGCTGCCCTCCGCCTCGTAGCGGGCCTGCGCGGCCCTTGCACTGGCGATCACGGCATCGAGCTCGGGGATCGGGTCAATCGCGTTCATCTTTGAAAACCTTTCCGTAAGCCGGGGCGCGCGGGCCAACCCGCGCACCCCGCATTGCTGGTTCAGAGACCGGCGAGAAGCTCCTTCAGCGTCGCTTCGCGCGCCTTCCACATCTCGATCACCTCGTCGCGGGTCATCACGTGCATGGGCGAGCCGCCGGCCTTCATCTTGTCGGCCACGCGCGAGTTCTCGAACATCGTCGGCACCACCTCGGCCAGCTTGTCGATGATCGGCTGCGGCGTGCCCTTGGGCACCATCACGCCCCGGAAGTTCACGCTGGTATTGTCGATGTCGAAGCCCTGCTCCTGCATCGTCGGCACGTCGGGCAGGAAGTCGCTCCGCTCGTTGTCGAAGACCCCGAGAATCTTCACGTTCCCCGCCTCCTTCGCGCGAAACGCGTCCGACAGGTTGTTGACCCCGCCCAGAACCTCGCCCGCGATCACCGCCTTCATGGCACCGGCGCCGCCCGCGTTGTTGGGAATATAGGCCAGCTTCACCCCGGCCGCCTTCTCAAGCTGAAGCGCGGCGATGTGGTGCCCCACGTAAAGCCCCGCGCCCGAGAAGGTCAGCCCGCCGGGGTTCTCCTTGGCGTAGGCCACGACATCCTCCATCGAGTTGAATTCGCTGTCCGCGCCCACCACGAACACCGCCGGGTCGGCCCCCCAGTTGGCGATCGGCTCGAAACTGTCGGCGCTGTATTCCACCCCGCCCTCGATCGATTGGGCGATGAAATGCGGGATGTTGTAGGCGCCCAGCGTATAGCCGTCGGCCTCGGCCTGCGTCGCCAGCCAGTTCCAGCCGACACGGCCGCCCGCGCCGGGCTTGTTAACGATCGCCATGGGCATGCCAAGCGCATCCTCGTTGCCCGCCGTCATCGTGACGATCCGCGCCTGGAAATCGGTCGCGCCGCCCGCACCGTAGCTGACCATCAGCATCAGCGGGCGTTCGGGGTAGTTCTCGGCCGAGTCCGCGGCTGCGGCCCCGGTCAGGCCCATCAAGGCGATGGACGCGGCTGCGAAAAGGGTCTTCATGGGGTTTCCTCCCTTGGATGTGATCTCTGCCGCTGTTGCGGTTCAGAGGAATATCTCCCGCGGCGTGTAGACGTTGAGCAGCACCGCGAAGAGGCCGTACATCACCGCGACGAAACCCGCGGTGACAATGATGCGCTTGACCCATGTCCGCACCGCGTCATGCGGCGCCGGGTCGTAAAGCGACAGAAGCAGGAAAAAGGCGATGCCCGACGCGGTGTAGAACCCCAGCGCCTGCGCCGCCCAGAACACGTAGACCAGCGCCACGACAAGCCCCGGCAGGATATTCCGCAGCGCCTCCGCCGACAGGCCGATCCCCACCTTGGTCTTGCCCAGCACGGCCTTGCCGAAGGTCCACAGCGCCAGCACCACGAAGGCGGTCGAGATGATCTTCGGAAACAGGAAGGCCCGCGCCGGCTCGGACGTGTAGCTGATATAGGCCACGCCGATCCCCACCGCGGCGATCAGGCCGCTGGCCACGATATGCTGTGTGCGGGGCAGGTCGCTCATGTCGGGGTCTCCCCTCTCACCATCGCGTCTTCCTTGGTGGTGTAGCGCCGGTGCCGAACTTCCATCCAGACCGAGTAGGCGACCGAGGCCACCACCAGCCCGATCAGCGTCAGGTTCAGCAGTCCGGTAAAGAAATAGGCCCCGGTGCTCGACGTCGCCGTTGCGATCATCTTGCCCTGGATGAAATTCGCCTCGGCAATCGGGCCCAGGATCAGCCCCAGCACCAGCGGCGCCGCCGACAGCCCGAACGGCTCGAGGAAGAACATGCCGGTCCCCAGCGCCATCATGACATAGACATCGCCCATCGAGTTCTGCACCGAGTAGCTGCCGAACACCGCCAGCCCAAGCACCACCGCCGCCATCACCGCGTTCGGCACCTGCGCCACCCGCGCCGCCAGCCCGGCCACCAGCAGTCCGAAGACGCACATCAGGATCTGCCCCACCAGCATCGAGTTGATGAAGGTCCACGCCACGTCCGGGTAGTTCTCGAACAGGTCGCTGCCCGGGAAGATCCCGTGGATCAGCAAGCCCCCCAGCAGCACCGCCGCCGTGGGCGAGCCGGGGATCGACAGCGTCAGCAGCGGCACCAGCGACGGGCCCACCATCGCGTTGTTGGCGCTCTCGGCGGCAATCACCCCCTCGCTGTGCCCGGTGCCGAACTTGCGGCTCTCCGGGCTCATCCGGCGCGACTGGTCATAGGCCACCAGCCCCGCGATCTGCCCGCCCACGCCGGGGATCAACCCGATGAACGAGCCCGTCAGCGTCCCGATGGTCAGCGCCCGCGACCGCCGGAACACCTCGCGGATGGCCTCGGTGATCGGATGGCGGCGCACGGTCAGCACCTCCGCCTCCCGCTCCCGCCGGCCCTTCAGGAACATCGAGATCACCTGCGGAATGGCGAACAGCCCGATCAGCGCCGGGATCACGTTGATCCCCCCCGACACGCTGGAATGAAAGATGAAGCGCTGGGCGCCCATGATGTCGTCGAAGCCGATGGTCGACAGCCACAGCCCGATGCACCCTGCCAGCAGACCCTTCACCACCGAACTGGAATCGAGCGACCCGATCACCGTCACCCCGAGAATGGCCAGCCAGAACAGGTGCGACGGCCCGAAGGCCAGCGCCCATTTCGCCAGAAGCGGGGTCAGGAAGATCAGCAGCAGCACCCCGAACACCCCGCCCACAGCCGAGGCCACGAACGAAAGCTGCAACGCCCGCGCCCCTTCGCCCTTCTTGGCCATCGTGTGCCCGTCGAGCGTGGTGGCGATATTCGCGGGCGCGCCCGGTATCTTCAGCAGGATCGCACTCACCGCCCCGCCCGCCACGGTCGAGGTATAGGCGGCCCCAAGCAGAACCAGCCCCTGCGTGGCGTCCAGCCGGAAGGTGAACGGGATCAGCAGCGCCACCGCCATCGTCGGCGACAGGCCCGGCGTCGCACCAAGGATCAGCCCGCCGATCGTCCCGATCAGCAACAGGCCAAAATTGATCGGCGTGAACACGTCACCCATATACGCCAGGAACTCCACGCAGCCCTCCTCCCAAAACGCATTGTGGTTGACGCTCCACGGTAAGAGATGAAAATAGTAATGCAAATGTTTTCATGACTGGGCGTCAATACACGGGGCAACGATATGAAATGACAGTGAAAAAGGCCGATATCCTCGCTGTTGCAAAGGCTGCCCGCGTCTCTCCCTCGACCGTTTCGCGCAGCTTCAACCACCCCGATCTCGTCAAGCCGTCGACTCGCAAACGCATCGACAGGGCGGTCCGTCGGCTGGGCTATATCCGCAACCGCGCGGCCCAGACGATCCACGGCATCCGCAGCGGCACCATCGGCCTTATCGTCCCCACCATCGACCAGGCGATCTTCGCCGAACTGATCCAGAGCTTCTCCGACGCGGTCGAGCAGACGGGCTTCACCATCCTGCTCGCCTCCCACGGCTACAGCCTCGACCGCGAATATGCCCTCACCCGCAAGATGCTCGAACACCGGGTCGACGGCATCGCCCTGATCGGCCTCGACCACGCCACCGACACCTACGAGCTTCTGGCTCAACAGAACACGCCGGCGCTGCTTCTGTGGAACTACGCCGAGGATGCGCCGCTGCCCTGCGTCGGCTCCGACAATTACCGCGCGGGCCACCTGGTCGGCACCCATGTCGCGTCCCTCGGCCACCGTCATATCGCCGCCGTCTTCCCGCCGCTCCACGGCAACGACCGCGCCGCCCAGCGGCTTCAGGGCCTCGCCGACGGCCTGCGCGTCAATGGCGGCGACCCCGAGATCCTGCAACGCGAAACCCCCTACAGCGTCGCCGACGCCAAGCAGGCGGTGGCCGAGCTCATGGCCGCGCCCCGCCGCCCTACCGCCATCGTCTGCGGCAACGACGTGCTGGCCTGGGGCGCGCTGCACGCGCTTGCGCGGCTGGGCATTTCCGTTCCGGATCAGGTCACCGTCACCGGCATCGGCGATTTCCACGGCTCGCAGGATTTCGAACCGGCCCTCACCACCGTCCGCATCCCCGCCCGCGCCATCGGCGCCCGCGCGGCCGAAACCATGGCGGCCATGATCACCACCGACGGCATGGCCGAGAACCTCGCTCTCCCGCCCGAACTCATCGTCCGCGCCACCTCCGCCCCGGCACCTTCCTGATCATCCCGGCCTGATCACCCCGGCGCCGCCACCCCGCCCAGCTTCGCCGTCAGCTCCGCCGCCGCCCGCGCCACCGTCTCGCCGATCGCCCCGATCCGGTCGTCCTGCAGCCGTGCCGCCAGCCCGGAAACCGAGATCGCACAGGCCGCCTCGCCCTGCGGCGACCACACCACCGCCGCGACACAGCGCAGCCCGGTCACGTGCTCCTCGTCGTCCAGCGCAAAGCCTCTCTCCCTGATCCGCGCGATATCCGCCATCGCCGTCTCCAGCCCCCGGTGAGACTGCCCGGTTTGCGGCCGAAACCCGGTGCGCGCCGCAAACGCCGCGATATCCGCATCCTCCCACGTCGCCAGGATCGCCTTGCCCATCCCCGAACAGAAGGCCGGCACCCGCCCGCCGGGGGGCGAGATCGCCCGCATGATCTCGCGGCTCTCCACCTGGCTGATCGTCACCAGCTCGTCATTGTCGAGAATGCCAAGGTTCGCCGTCTCCCGCGTCACGTCCCGCAGCCGCCGCAGGTAGGGCAGGGCGGGCGCCACGAAATTGTGCCGCCGCCCGAAAGCCGCGCCGACCGCGAACGCCTCCCGCCCGACATGCCACAGCGCCCGCTCCGGGTCGAACTGCGCAAACCCCTGCAACTCCAGCGTCGTCAGAAGCCGGTGCGTCGTCGACACCGCCAGCCCCGATTCCCGCGCCATGTCGCTGACCCGCACGCCCTCGTCATGCCGGCTGAGGATCTTCAGCAGGCCAAGCGCACGCGCGACGGATTGAACCCCTTCGGTGGTCTGAGTGCCCATTCGGTATACCTTTCCATACAATGGAAAATATTTTTCCGTTTCTTACAAGCCGCGAAACGCTGCGCTAGGCGTGACGCAACGCAACGGAGGATGGACAATGACCGCGTATGTAGACCGCCACGGGCTCTCCGTGGCCGAACCCCTTGCAAACCTGATCGAGAACGAAGTCCTCACCGGCGTCACGCCCGACGCCTTCTGGTCGGGCTATGCCGAGCTTCTGCGCGACCTCGCCCCGGAGAACGCGGCCCTTCTCGCCAGGCGCGAGAAACTGCAGGAACAGATCGACGACTGGCACGCCTCCCGCCAGGGCCAGCCCCACGATCCCGCCGCCTACCGCGCCCTCCTGGCCGAGATCGGCTACCTCGAACCCGATCCCGCCCCCTTCACCGTCGACACCCAAAACGTCGACCCCGAAATCGCCTCCATCGCCGGGCCCCAGCTTGTCGTGCCGGTGATGAACGCCCGCTTCGCGCTCAACGCCGCCAACGCCCGCTGGGGCTCGCTCTACGATGCGCTCTACGGCACCGACGTGATCGAGGGCGAGCCACAGGGCGACGGCTACGACCCGGACCGCGGTGCCAAGGTCATCGCCTGGGCCCGCGCCCATCTCGACGCGGTCACGCCCTTGGCCCAAGGCAAATGGGCCGATGTCACGGCCCTTGAGGTCACCGACGGCACCCTCTCCGTCACCACGGGCGACACCACAACCCAACTCTCCGATCCCGCCCAGTTCGCCGGCCACACCGACAGCGGCAACATCATCCTCACCGCCCACGGCCTGCTCATCGAACTGGTCATCGACCCAAATTCGCCCATCGGCAAGGACGACCCGGCCAACATCGCCGACGTCAAGCTCGAAAGCGCCCTCACCGCCATCCAGGATTGCGAGGATTCCGTCGCCGCCGTCGATGCCGAGGACAAGTGCCTCGCCTATACCAACTGGCTCGGCCTGATGCGCGGCGATCTCGAGGACAGCTTCGAGAAGGGCGGCAAGACCGTCACCCGCCGCCTCAACCCCGACGTCACCTATACCGACCCGCAAGGCAAAACCGTCACCCACCCGGGCCGCGCCCTGCTGCTCGTGCGCAACGTCGGCCACCTGATGACCACCGATGCCGTGCTGATGGACGGCGCCGAGACCCCCGAGGGCATGCTCGACGCCGCCGTCACCGTCGCCGCCGCCATGCACGACCTCGGCAAGGACGGCCCGCGCAACTCCCGCGCGGGCTCCGTCTATGTGGTCAAACCCAAGATGCACGGCCCCGAGGAAGTGGCCTTCACCAACACCCTCTATGGCCGCGTCGAAGACCTGCTCGGCCTGCCGCGCCACACCGTCAAGATCGGCGTGATGGACGAGGAACGCCGCACCTCCGTCAACCTGCTGGCCTGCATCGAGGCCGTGAAGAACCGCTGCGTCTTCATCAACACCGGCTTTCTCGACCGCACCGGCGACGAGATCCACACCTCCATGCAGGCCGGGCCCGTCGTGCCCAAGGGCGAGATGCAGAAATCGACATGGCTCGCCGCCTACGAGGCCGGCAATGTCGATGCGGGGCTCTCCGCCGGCATGGCGGGCCGCGGCCAGATCGGCAAGGGCATGTGGGCCAAGCCCGACGAGATGGCCGAGATGCTCGAGGCCAAGATCGGCCACCCCCGCGCCGGCGCCAACACCGCGTGGGTGCCGTCGCCCACCGCGGCCACGCTCCACGCCACCCATTACCACCATGTCGACGTGGCGGCCCTTCAAGAGCAGATGAAATCGCGGCAGAAAGCCTCCCGCGACGATCTCCTGACCCTGCCGCTGATGACCGGCCGAAACCTCTCCGCCGACCAGGTCCGCCACGAGCTCGACAATTGCTGCCAGTCCATCCTCGGCTACGTGGTCCGCTGGGTCGACCAGGGCATCGGCTGCTCCAAGGTGCCCGACATCAACGACGTGGCCCTGATGGAAGACCGCGCCACCCTGCGCATCTCCTCGCAGTTCCTCGCCAACTGGCTGCTGCACGGCATCGCCTCCGCGGACGAGGTCGAGGCCTCGCTCAAGCGCATGGCCCCCAAGGTCGATGCCCAGAACGCCCACGACCCGGCCTACACCCCCATGGCCCCCGGCTTCGACGGCCCCGCCTTCACCGCGGCGCATGACCTGATCTTCAAGGGCACCGAACAGCCCTCGGGCTACACCGAACCCCTTCTGCACGCCGCCCGGCGCGCGGCCAAGGCAAGCTGAGAAAAGGACAAGACCCACATGATGACCGTCACCCGCCTCGACCTCGAAGACGCCGGCAAGCTTCTCGCCGGCGCCCGCGCCAAGGCCACCGAAATCGGCGTGCCCATGTGCATCGCCATCACCGACGAAAGCGGCAACCTCATCGCCTTCGAGCGGATGGATGGCGGCAAGGTCACCTCGATCACCATCGCCATCGACAAGAGTTTCACCGCCTCCGGCGCCAAGAAGGCCACCCATGAATACGGCGAGGCCAGCCAGCCCGGCGCACCCGCCTACGGCATCGGCTCGGCGATTTCCGGGCGGCTGATGGTGGTGGGCGGCGGCCTGCCGGTCGTGGTCGACGGCGCCGTCGTGGGCGGCATCGGCGTCAGCTCCGGCACCCCGGCCCAGGACCGCGACGTTGCCGAGGCCGGCATCGCCGCGTTTCTCTCCGCCTGAACCGGCTGACCCGTGCCGGCGCGGCTCAGCCCGCCGGCACCTTCAGCGTCATCCCGTCCGCCCCCGGATCAGCCCCGCCATCGAGGCCCTCCCCGGTGATCCGGATGCCATGCACCCAGGCAATGCCGAAGCTCTGCGGATTGCGGATCACCTCGTATCCCATCCCCTCCAGCTCCTCCGTCACGAAACGCGGGATGCGGTTGGTCACGTCGATGGCATTGCTCGTGGCCGAGAAACGCGGCCGCCAAACGGCCTCCTGCATCGAACAGCCGAAATCCAGCACGTTCAGCACGGCCTGCAACACGCCCATGGCGATCTGCGTCGCCCCCGGCGCGCCGATCACCACGTAAGGCTCCTCGTCCCGGAAGATGATCGACGGCACGACCGAACTGAACCGCGCCTTGCCCGGCGCGATCGAGCCGGGCTGGTTCGGCCGCGGGTCGAACACCCCCATGCAGCCGTTATACATGAAGCCCAGCCCCTCGGTCACCACGCCCGAGGGCATGCCCAGCGAATGGGTCATCGACACGCAAAGCCCGTTGCCATCCACCACCGAGACATGCGTGGTGTCCTTGCTGGGCGCCGCCGGGTCGAAGCGTGGCACGTCGGCCTTTTCGCCCCGCTTGATGCGCCCGGCGCACTCGGCGGCGTAGTCCTTGGACAACAGCCGCTCCGCCGGCACGTCGAGGAAGGCCGGGTCGCCGATCCCCTCGTCCTTGTCGATCGTCGCCCGCTTCATCGCCTCGGCCACCACCCGCACGTATTCGGGGCTGTTATGGCCCATCGCGGCAAGGTCGAAATGCTCCAGGATGTTCAGCATCAGCGACAGCATCAGCCCGCCGCCCGGCGGCTGGTTCGTGGTCACCTTGTAATCGCGGTAGCCCGACACGACCGGCACGTTGATCTGCGCCTGGTAGCCGGCCAGGTCCTCGGCGCTCACCAGCCCGCCATTGGCCTCCATGTCCGCCACGATCTTTTTCCCGATCTCGCCGGTATAGAACGCCTCGGCCCCGTCCTCGGCAATGACCGACAGCGTCCTTGCCAGGTCGGGGTTCACCACCCGGTCGCCCACCTGTTTCGGCGTCCCGTCCTCGCGACAGTAAAGCGCCTTCGCGGCCGGCGTATAGGCGATGCGCTCGTGGTTCGCCACGCGCCCCATCACGGCAGGCTGCGACCAGAAGTAATGCACGTGCGGCCGCACGTCCCAGCCGTCCTCGGCCCAGCGGATCGCCCGGGCCAGCAATTCCTTCCACGGCATCGAGCCATGCCGCTCATGCGCCGTGGCATAGGCCCGCAGCGAGGCTGGCACACAGATCGACTTGTAGCCGATATCGTTCACCCGCCCCTTCAGGATGAACCCGTACCCGTCGCGTGCCTCGCCCTCGATCAGGTCTTCCCACATGTCGCCCGTCGCACTCCCCGGCGCGGGAGAGTGGAAATCGATATACTCGTGCCGCCCGCTTTCCGGCTCATAGACCGCCATGCTGCCGAACCCGGCGATGCCGCACATCATCGGGTCCACCACCCCCTGCACGAAGGCCATGGCAATCGCCGCGTCCACCGCGTTCCCGCCGGCGCGCAGGATCTCGTACCCCGCCTCCGACGCCTCGGGCTGCGGCGACACGACCATCCCGTTCTCGTAATTCTGCGACATCTCAGCGTTCCTTTGTCATGGCTGGGTCCGGCAGCCCGGCGGCCTCCGGCGTTTCAAACAGGCGGCATTCCACGTGGCCGCCGCCCGCGCGGGGCACCGGCACGGGCGCGATTCGGTCGCACCCCTCGAACCGCTTGGCGCAACGGGGGTGAAAGGCACAGCCCGGCGGCGGGTTCGCCGGGTCGGGAAAGGCGGTGCCGAGGCCAAGCTCGGGAATCCCCAGGCTCGTGTCCGGCGTCATCACCGATTTCAGCAGCGCCCGGCTATAGGGGTGCTGCGGGTCGCCGAAGAACCGCTCGGTCTCGGCCCGCTCGACGATCCGGCCCAGGTACATCACCGCGATCTCCGTCGCCAAGTGCTCGACCACGGCAAGGTCGTGCGTGATCACGATATAGGTCAGGTTCAGCTCGTCCCGCAGCTCCTGCAGCATGTTCAGGATCTGGCTCTGCACCGACACGTCCAGCGCCGAGGTGGGCTCGTCGCAGATCACGATCTCGGGCCGGGTGATCAGCGCCCGCGCGATCGATACCCGCTGCCGCTGCCCGCCCGAAAGCTGGCTGGGATAGCCCTTCGCCACCCGGCTCGGCAGGCCCACCCGCTCCATCATCTCCCGCACCTCCCGGCGCCGCGAGGCCGCGTCGCCGATCCCGTGCAGCCTCAGCGGCAACGAGATGATCGACTCGATCGTCTTGCGCGGGTTCAGCGACGAGAACGGATCCTGGAAGATCGGCTGCACCTTCCGCGACAGCGCCGCCCGGCCGATCTGCTCCACCGGCTGGCCGCCGATGCGCACCACGCCTTCCGTCGGCGCCTCCAGCCCCAGAAGCATCCGCGACAGGGTGGACTTGCCACAGCCCGACTCCCCCACGATCCCCAGGATATCGCCCCGCCGCAAATCGAGGTCCAGCCCGCGCACCGCGTGCAGCGTCCGCTTCTTCCCCAGCAGCCCCGAGGACAGCGTATAGGTTTTGGTCAGACCCTGCGCCTCCATGATCGGCGCGTCGTCTCGCGTCCCGGTCATCGCGCCGCCTCCGTCTCCTCGCGGCCGGGCTGGCTCGCGCGCATCTCCTCAAGCGTCCGCACGCACCTCACCGCGTGGCCCGCCTCCGGCTCGAACAGCGGTATCCGCGTGCGACAGGCGTCATGCGCGAACGGGCACCGGTCGAGGAAGTGACAGGTCCCCATTTCCCCCACCAGGTTCGGCACCATCCCCCGGATCGTCCCCAGCGGCTCGCCCCGCCGTGTCTTCCCCGGCACCGGGATGCATCGCAAAAGCCCTTGCGTGTAGGGGTGCAGCGGGTCGCGGAACACCCGTTCTGCGCTGCCGGTCTCGACGATCTGCCCGGCATACATCACCGCCACCTTGTCGGCGATCCGGCTCACCACCCCAAGGTCATGGGTGATCAGCATTATCGCCGTGCCCAGCTCCTTCTGGATCTTCGCCAGAAGGCCCAGGATCTGCGCCTGGATCGTCACGTCCAGCGCCGTCGTCGGCTCGTCCGCGATCAGAAGCTCCGGGTCGCACATCAGCGCCATCGCGATCATCACCCGCTGCCGGAGGCCCCCCGACAACTGGTAAGGATACTGCCGCAGCCGCCGCTCGGCCCCGCTGATCCCCACCAGCTCCAGCAGTTCCACCGCCCGCGCCACCGCCTGCTTGCGCGTCACCTTGCGGTGCCGCCGCAGCGTCTCGGTCAGCTGGTCGCCGATGGTGAATACCGGGTTGAGCGAGGTCATCGGCTCCTGGAAGATCATCGCGATCCGGTCGCCCCTGAGGGTCGACATCTCTCTCGGGCCCAGTTCCAGAAGGTTCGTCCCCTTGAAGCTGATCCGCCCCTGCGGCACCTTCGCCGCCTTCGGCAGAAGCCCCATGATCGCCAGCGACGTCATCGACTTGCCACAGCCCGACTCGCCCACCACGCACAGCGTCTCGCCCGGCGTGATCGTCAGGTCGACGCCCTGCACCGCCTGCAACGGCCCGCTTCTCGTCGGCAGTTCCACCCCGAGGTTCTCGACCTCCAGAACCGGCCCTGTCGTCCCGTCGCTCATGCCCGTCCCTCCGGTGCCGTGATGTCGCGCACGCCGTCGCCCAGCAGGTTCACGAACAGCACCAGCAGGAACAGCGCGATCCCCGGCAGCGTGATCATCCACGCCGCAAAGAAGATCTCCGGCCGCGCCTCCGCCAGCATCAGCCCCCACGAGGGCAGGGGCGGCTGTATCCCCAGCCCCAGAAACGACAGCGACGCCTCGTAGATGATCGCCACCGCCATCTCGATCGTCGCCACGATGATCAGCGAATTGGCCACGTTGGGCATGATCTCCGTCAGGATGATCCGCAGGTTCGAACAGCCCACCGCCCGCGCGGCGGTCACGAATTCCTGGCTCTTGATCTGCAACGTCACCGATCGCATCACCACGGCGAACCGGTCCCACAGCAACAGCCCCAGCACCAGGATCACCACCTGCAGCGACCCGTCGAAGATCGACACCACCGCCAGCGCCACCAGCACCACCGGCATCGACAGCCGCGTCGTCACGATGAACGAGATCACCGCGTCGATCCGCCCGCCGAAATACCCCGCCAGCACGCCCAGCGTCGTGCCGATCACGCAGGACAGCGCCACCACCGAGAACCCCACGAACAGCGAGATCCGCGCGCCATAGACCAGCCGCGTGAAGTAATCCCGCCCCAGCGGGTCGGTCCCCAGCGGGTGCAGCCACCCGGCCTTGGGATTGTCGTAGAACCACCCGTGCCAGATCGGCGGAATCCGCCGGCTGGTCAGGTCCTGCATGTAGGGGTCGTGCCACGTCAGCAGCGGCGCGAAGACCGCGATCAGGATCAGCAGCGCCAGCCCGACACCCCCGATCACAAGGCTCCGATGTCCCAGGTAACGCGAGATCGCGCTGCGCCGCCGGGCGATGCTCTCCTCCCGCTCGCTGGCGGTCGCGTTATGGCCTGCCGTCGTCATCTCGCGCCCTCAGCTCCCCCGCAGGCGCGGATCGAGCCACGCGTTGATCACGTCCGCCGAAAAGGTCAGCACGACGTAGAAACTGGCGATGGTCAGCACGATGGCCTGCACCACCGGCGGGTCCGACATGGTGATCGATTCCCACGCCAGGTAGCCGATCCCCTGCATCGCAAAGATCGTCTCGATCACCACCGAACCGCCCAGCATCATCCCCAGCTGCACCGCCGAGACCGACACCAGCGGCAAAATCGCGTTGCGCAGCGCGTGCTTCAGCACCACCTGCGGCGGCAACAGCCCCTTGGCCCGCGCGGTTCTCACGTAATCCGATTGCAGCGTGTCGATCATCCCCGCCCGCGTCAGCCGCATCAGCGTCGGCATCGCGTAATAGGCCAGCGCGACCGACGGCAGAACGAAACTCTGCCACGTGCCCGACCCCGACGCCGGCAACAGCCGCAACTGCACCGAGAAGATCACGATCCCCATCAGCGCCAGCCAGAAATTCGGAACCGCCTGTCCCAGCACCGCGATGGTCAGGGCGCAGCGGTCGATCCACGAATTTGGCTTCAGCCCCGCAAGGATCCCCAGCGGGATCGCCACGACCACCGCCAGAAGGAAGGCCGTCGCCCCAAGGATCATCGTCACCGGCAGCCGTTCCAGCACCACGTCCGACACCGGCCGGCGCTGGCGGTAGGACTGGCCCAGGTCTCCCTGGATGATGTCCTGCGCCCAGGCCAGGAACTGGATATGCAAAGGGCGGTCGAAGCCGTAAAGCTCGCGGATCGCCCGGATATCGTCGGCCGTGGCACTGTCGCCCGCGATGGCGCGCGCAGGGTCCACGGCCGCGTTGGTCAGGGCGAAGGTGAGGATGGCCACCGCCACCAGCACCAGCACCCCGACCGCGGCGCGTCTAAAGATGAACCGAAGCATTCCCTAGACCCGCCCCGTCGTCACTCGTCGGCCCATTTCGACATGAAGAACCGGGGGTTCTCGTCGGGATGGCTCTCGAATTCGAGGTTCGAGTTGTAGGCATAGGTCGTCGGATGGGTCCACATCGGGTACCAGTACAGCTTGTCGGCGATCTCGTTCACCGCGAACTCGTACTGCTCCATCCGCGCGTCCGGATCGGCGGTCTGCGCCGCCGCCAGCAGCGCCTCGGATACCGCCTCGTCCTGCGCCATGTCGTCTTCCGACAGGGTGAAGAAGTTGTTCAACAGCGCCGACACGTCGTTGACCCCGTAAGAGCCCCAGTCGCCCAGCATCATGTTGACCTCGTTGTTCACCACCCGCTCGCGGGCGTTGGCATAGTCCAGAACGCTGGCCTCCACGTTGATGCCCACGTTGGCCAGGTAGCCCGAGACCGCCTCGGTCCATTCCCGGCTGCGGTACGAGGTCATGCGCACGGTCATGCCGTCCCCGTACCCGGCCTCGGCCAACAGTTCCTTGGCCTTCTCCGGATCATAGCCGATATCCGTCGCATTCTCGATGCAGCCGAACTGCGTGCGGAAACAGGGCGAGTTGATCACGGTCGAGCCCTCGCCGATCACCTGGTCGACGATGGTCTGCCGGTCGATCGCCAGCGCCACGGCCTCGCGTACCTTCGCATCCTGCATCGGGTTGCCGCCCTCCATGTCCCTCAGGTTCATCGACAGGAAGCTGATGCGCATGGTCTCGTCCGCCGACACGGTGATGTCCGGCACGCCCGACATCGGCTCCGCCTGGTCCGGCGGCACCCGCCAGATCCAGTCGACCCCGCCGCTCAGCAGCTCGGCAATCTGGGTCGAGGTGTCGGGGATCGTGCGATAAACGATGGCGTCGAACGTCGGCATCCCCTTGGGGCTGTCCGCGAAATAGCCGTCGAACGCCTCCACCCGGATGCGGTCGCCCTGCACGAAATCGGCCACCTTGTAAGGGCCCGTGCCAACCAGCCGGCCATTGGCGCCGGCCTGTCCGGTATCCCCGAAAAACCCGTCCGGCAGGATCGCGTGCAGCGTCGAGATATACTCCATCGCCGCAGGGAAGGGCTTCTTCAGGTTCAGCCGCAGCGTGGTCTCGTCCACGGCTTCGGCACTCTCGATCCAGTTCACGTTGCTCTGCACGTTGACGCCGTTCTCGGGCGTCGAGATGTAGTTGAACGTGTAAACCGCATCCTCGATGGTGAACGGCTCGCCGTCATGCCACTTTACGTCGTCGCGCAGCTTGAATTCGAGCGTCTGGTCGTCGATCCACTCCCACTCCGTCGCCAGAAGCGGCAGGTACTCGCCATCGGCGGTCTTGTAGGCCAGCGTATCCCAGACAAGCTGGCCGTTCAGCAGCATCGCCTCGCGGTGATAGTTGAAATACGGGTCGATCGTGGTCAGCGACGCCTCGCTCGTCCAGCGCAGCGTGTTCTCCGATTGCTGCGCGGCACCGGGCGCCGCCTGAAGGGCCACGGCCACCGCGGCCGTTAGCAGAAACTTGAATTTCATACCTTTGTCTCCCTGTTTTTCTGTTGGGGTCTCGTTGTCTTTTCCGGTCAGTACCGGGCAATCTCCTCGATCAGGATCTGCCTGACATCTTCCATTCTCTCCGGCGGATAGCGCTGCGTGATGTTTCCCACGCTGATCGCCCCCGCCAGCCTGTTGCGGTCGTCGAAGACGGGCGCGCCGATGGCGACCACGTATTCGAACAGGTCTTCCCGGCTGAACGCATAGCCGTCTTCCCGTATCCGGATGAGCCGCTCGCGGATCTTGCCCGCGTCGGTGCAGGTATGCTCCGTCCGCGCCTCCAGCGGGCCGCTCAGGTAATCGTCGATGAACGCCGGCTCGCAATGGGCCAGCAGCACCATCGGCGCCCCCCCGCAATGCAGCGGAAGGCTCATGCCAACCTGCGAGCCGTACACCTTGATGGGCGAGGCCCCCTCCGCCCGCCGGATCACGTAGGCATGCCGGTCGTTGCGGATCATGAACAATGCGTTGTCCGCCGTCCGGTTCACGATCTGCCGCATCATCTGCTCGACCCGGGTCAGAAGCGGGTCGCTCCGGAACGCCTTGTTGACCATGTGCAGGGCCAGCGGGCTGACGCTGTAAAGCCCGCTCTCATCGTGCCGGTCGATGAAGCCGTGATGCACCAGCGTCGCCACCATCCGGTTGGTCACCGTCCGCGGATAACCCGTCGCCCGTACGATATCCGCCAGCGTGCAGGGCTCACCCCGTTCGCACATCTCGGTGAAGATCGTCATGGCCTTGCTGGCCGACAGGCTGATTTCCGAACTCATGGCACGCTTGCAGCAATAATTGTCCGATTATCGGACATGGTGTCCGATAAAAGGATGGTTCCACAGGTTCCTCGATTCGTCAACCGAACCCTGACCGGCCGGAATCACCCCGCCACCGCCGGGGCGGGCAGGGGTCGGCCTTGCCATGTCGGATGTCTCGATTGGTCTCTAGGCGGGGCAGGGCGGCACCCGCCGCCTCAGCCCTCCGGCGGAATGGCCAGCGTCTTGTCCACGGGCCAGCTCAGCCACAGCCGGTCGCCCTCGGTCAACCCCGCGGGAATATCCTGATCGCGAGAGACCACCTTCATCTCGCCGCCATCCTCGCGCCTGACAAGACAGGTCGCCATCGCCCCGGCGAACACCCGCCGTTCCAGCACGCCCACGCATTTCGACAGGCCCGCCCCCTCCGGCTCGGTCCGCGTCATCGCGATGGCCTCTGGCCGCACCGCCAGCACCGCGCCGGGCGCCACGCCCTCCGGCACCACGATGCCGGCCCCGCCCCCGGGCAGGATATTCGCCTCGCCAAGGAAGGTTGCCGCGAACAGGTCGGCCGGCGCGTTATACACCTCCCTCGGCGGCCCGGCCTGCACCAGCCGCCCGTCGCGCAAGATCCCGATCCGGTCCGACAGGGTCAGCGCCTCTTCCTGGTCATGGGTGACAAGGATGGTGGTGATCCCGATCTCCCGCTGAATCCGCCGCAGCTCGAACTGCATGTCCACCCGCAACGCCTTGTCCAGCGCCGACAAGGGCTCGTCCAGCAGCAGCACGCGCGGGTTGGTCACGATCGCCCGCGCCAGCGCCACCCGCTGCCGCTGCCCGCCCGACAGCTCGTGCGGCTTGCGCCCGCCGAACCCCTCGAGCTGCACCAGCTCCAGCGCCTCGCCCACCCGGCGCCGCTCCTCGGCCGCGCCCACCTTCCGCACCCGCAACCCGAACCCCACGTTGTCGGCCACGCTCATATTGGGAAACAGCGCGTAGTTCTGGAACATCATCCCGATATCGCGCTTCTCCACCGGTACGCGCTCCACCGGCTGATCCCCGATCCGGATACGCCCCCGGTCGGGAAAGACGAACCCGGCAATCGCCCGCAACAGCGTCGTCTTCCCGCTCCCCGACGGGCCCAGCAACGCGAACAGCCCGCCGTCCTCGAAGTCGAGGCTCACCTCGTCCAGCGCGGCAACCGTGCCGTACCGCTTGACGATGCCCTCTACCGAAACCCGCGCCACTACCGCTCTCCCCCGAAATTCGAAAACCGCGCCGCCACCAGCATCACCGCCATCGACACCACGATGATGAGGGTCGAGACCGCGTTGATCTCGGGCGTGAACCCCTTGCGGATCGCCGTGTAGATCACCACCGGCAAGGTGCTGTCCCCCGGCTCCGACAGGAAATAGGACACCACGAACTGGTCGAAGCTGATGGCAAAGGCGAATAACGCCCCGGCGATGATCCCCGGCGCGATCCACGGCAATGTCACCCGCCGCGTCACCGTCCAGCCCCCGGCGCCCAGCACCCGCGCGGCCTCTTCCAGCGTCGGATCGAACGTCGCCAGCCGCGCGGTCACCACCACGATCACGTAGGGCAGCGCCAGCGCCACGTGCCCCACGATCACCGCCGGCGTCCCCCGGCCCAGCCCGATGCCGAAAAAGAACACCAGCATCGCCGTCCCGGTGATCAGCCACGGTATCGCGATCGGCGGAAACAGCAGCACCCGCAGCACCGCCTTGCCCCGGAACTCGTAGCGGAACAGCGCCAGCGACGCCGCCGTGCCCAGCACCGTCGCGATCACCGTCGTCACCATCGCGATGCCCACGGACCTTGCCGCCGCCCGCAGGATGCCCCGGTTCTCGCTCAGCTTCTCGTACCACTCCACCGTGAACTCGAACGGCAGCTGGTAATAGGGCGAGGCATTGAACGACATCGCCGCCATCACCAGGATCGGCGCATAGAGGAACACCAGGATCAGCCCCAGCCACACCTTGCCCAGCCGCGCCAGCATCGCCCCGCTCATGCCTGCGCCCGCTTCAGCATCGGACTTGCCACCGCGAGGATGAACAGCACCACGGCCAGAAGGATGAACGACAACGCCGCCCCCAGCGGCCAGTTATAGACCGCCACGAACTGGTCCTCGATCACCGTACCGTAATAGGTGCCGACCCGCCCGCCAAGGATGCGCGGCTCCATGAACGCGCCCACCACCGGCACGAAGATCAGCACCGCGCCCGCCACCAGCCCCGGAAGCGACAAGGGCAGGACCAGCCGCCACAGGATCGTCGGCTTGCCCGCTCCCATCGACCGCGCCGCGTCGATCAGGTTGTCGTCGATCGCCTGCAGCGCCAGGTACGAGGTCAGGATCACGTAAGGCAGGTAGGAATGTACCAGCCCGATCACGATGGCATGGGTGGTGAACATCAGGCTCACATCCACCTCGAAAGGCAGCAGCGCGTTCAGCCCGAGGTCGAGCACGCCGTTCCCCCGCAGCACGATCGCCCACGAGAAGATCCGCACCAGCGAGTTCGACCAGAACGGCAGGATCACCAGCAGGAACAACGCCTCCCGCGCCCGCCCCCTTATCGCCTTGGCCAGCACGTAGGCGCAGGGAAACCCCACCAGAAGGCACACCACCGTCACGATCAGCCCCAGCCGGACGGATTTCCACAGCAGCGTGGCATAAGTCGGCGTCTCGAAGAACGCCCGGTAATTCTCCAGCGTGAACGCCCACTCCGCCCCGCCAAAGGGCAGCTCGGTGACAAGGCTGAAGAACAGCATGGCCGACAGCGGCAGGAAAATCGCCGCCGTCAGCCACAGGTAGGCCGGCGACAGCAGGGCAATCAGCCCGGCCCGCGCACCGCTAATCGCCGTGCCGCCCGCCATGCTCACGCCCCCCCGTCGCCCGGCCCGGCCGCCTATTGCGCCGCCTTCAGCTTCTGCCACAGCGCCAGGTAGGCCTCCCGGTCCTCGTCCGACACGGGCCGCTGGAACTGCACCCGCGCCACGACCTCCGGATCGCCAAGAACCTGCCGGTTGAACGCATCCTCCGGCAACGCCTCCGCCGCCTTGGCATTGGCCGACGCCGGTGCGCCTTCATCGGCCCATTTCACGTAGAACTCCGGGTCGATCATCCAGTCGATGAAGGCATGCGCCGCGTCCATCTTGGTCGAGCTTTCGGGAATCGACAGCCCGTCCAGCCAGCCCACGGCGCCTTCCTCCGGCACCACGAACTGCACCGGCAGCCCGCTGGCGATCGACCGGCTGGCCGAGCCCGACCAATAGGTCGCCACGTCCAGCTCGCCCGCCGCCATGAACTGGTTCCAGTCATTCTCCGAGCCCCAGTAGGTCTTGATCTGCGGCATCAGCTCGGTCAGCTTCGCCTCGATGGCTTCCATGTCGCTGATATCGTTGATGTCCTGCCCGGTGGCGATGGCCGCGAACTGCACCGCCTCCAGCGCATCGTCCCGGATCGACACGCGGCCCTCATGCGCCTCGTCCCAGAACACCTCGACACTCGTCGGCGCCTCCTCGAAGGCCTGCGTGTTGAACGCATAGGCCGTCAGCCCCCAGGTCCACGGCACGCCGTACAGCTCGCCATCGGCATTGAGGTCCTGGTTCTCCGCCATGTCCGCCGGCACGTCCGCAAGGTTCTCGATCTTCTCCTTGTCGATCGGCGCGATCAGACCTTCCTCCTGCGCCTGCGGGGTGAAGGCCGCGTTGATCAGCACCACGTCATAGGCGCCCGGATTGGTCCGCAGCTTGGTCAGCATCTCCTGCTCCGAGTTGAAATACTCGTGCACCACGGTGTGCCCGGTCTCCTCGGTAAACGCCTCCACCGCCCAGTCCAGGTCAGTGCCATATCCCTGCCAGTTCAGCACCCGGATTTCCTCGGCCTGCACCGCACCGGCGCCCGCCATCGCGGCCAATGCGGCCGCACAGATCAGTCTCTTGGTCATGGTCCTTGTCTCCCTTGCTGTTGGTCTTCGCTGTTATTCCGTCATCTCTCACACCGGCGCTGTCCGCGCCATCGCGGCTAGAACCTCCGCCCGCTCCGGCGCCGTCGCCGGCCCGTGCCGAGTGGCCGACAGTGCCGCCGCCACGTTGGCATAGTGCGCGGCGGCGACCGGCCCGTCGCCCTTCGCCAACCGGGCGATGAAACTGCCAAGGTGCGTATCCCCCGCACCGTTCGTATCCACCACCGCCACCTCGTGCGCCGGCACCGCCTCGCAGCCCTCCGCGCTCGCCACGATGCAGCCTTCGGCGCCCAGCCGAACCACCGCACCGCCGCCGCGCTTGCCCCCGGCCAGCGCCCGTGCCGCCGCCGCCGGATCGCCATACCCGGTCATAACCTCCGCCTCTGCGGCATTCGCACTCACCCACGCCGCCCGCTCGCAGGCCCGCATCACCAAGGCACGGGGCAGGGCGCCCACCACCGGCGAGGGATCGAAGACGAACCCGTCCACCTCCCCCTCGAGCCACGCCGCCAAAACCGGCGCCATCCCCTTGTAATGCAACGCATATCCCGACAGCAGAACCCAGTCATGCGGCACGCCCAGAACCCTTTCCAAAGCCTCCCGCCCCAAGTGCCCGTCCGCGCCTTCACTGGCCACGAAACTCCGCTCGCCCGTGGGCTCCACCATCACCGTACAGCAGCCCTGGTCGCGCGCCTCATCCACCTCGCGCAACACCTCGATGCCTTCCGCTGCCAGCGCCCGGCGCGTCATCTCCCCGAACGGCCCGCTGCCGATCCCGCCGCCATAGCTTACCGCCATCCCGACCCGCCTTGCCGCCACCATCGCGTTGAACCCGCCGCCCGGCGCCATGTCGAACCCCGTCACGATGGCCTCGCCCCCCGACCGCGGCAGCGCCTCGACCCGGTAGATCAGGTCCACCACCACGCCCGACAATTGCAACAGCCCCCCGCTCATGGTCCGGCCGCCCTGAGCGGGGCAGGGGCCTCGGCCACCCGCAGGGCCAGCAGCCCCTCCGCCACCTCGTCCAGCTCCAACCGGTTCGCGGCCTCAAGCACCCGCCGCGCCTCGGCCGGTATCGAACCCGCCCCGGCACAGGCCCCGGCCATGGCACAGGCAATCGCCCCGATCGTGTCCGTGTCATCCCCGATATTCGCCGCCAGAAGCCCGGCCCGCCACGGATCGCCCCCCGCCAGCCGCACCAGCCCGAACGCCGCCGGCACCGACTGGTGCGTCGCCACCGAGTTGCCCACCCGGTCGGCAAACGCCTCCGGCGCGGGCCCCTCGGCGGCATACTCCAGCGCCGCCGCGATCCGCCGCGCCATGTCATCCACCCCGGCGCCATGCCCGCGCGTCTGACCCTCGCCCGCCGCCTCCAGCGCCAAGTCCAGCGCCGCCTCGAACCCGCGCCCCTCGACGCCCGCGCTGATCACCGCCGCCACCGCCGCCGCCCCGGCCATCGCCTCGCCGGTGAAATGCGTCATCCGGCAGGCCTGCTCGACCCTGTCCACCAGCGCACCGACCGGGGCAGGGGCCGTCGCAATCCCCACCGGCGCGATCCGCATCGCCGCGCCGTTGGTTGTGCCGCCCCGCCCGGCCTCCGCCGCCGGTGTCCCGGCCAGCATCGCGTCCAGCGCCGCCTTCGTCGACGGGCCCAGCAGGTCGCGCAACCCCCGCGCCTTCACATCCGCCTCCCAGTCCAGCAGGTCCCTCGCCAGCGCCGCCTCGTCGATCCGCCCGGCCCCCGCGATCAGCCGCCGCGCCAGCAGCAGCGCCTGCTCGGTATCGTCGGTCACCTGTCCGGCCACCAGACCGTGCGACACCGGGTGATCCGCCACCGGCGCCACGAACCCCTCGATGCGCCCGTAACGCCGCCCGATCTCGGCCCGCGACAAGGTCTGCCCCGGCATCCCCAGCGCATCGCCCATCGCCAGCCCCAGAAGGGCGCCAAGGGCCCGGTTCCGCTGATCCGCCGCCACGCCCATGCCCGTCAGAACCGCATGTGCAGGCCGAACCGCTCCGGGTCCAGCACGCTGCGCACGTATTCGATCACGCTGTCATCCGCCGCCCGCGTCAGCCGCCTGAGCAACAGCATCGGCTCGCCCGCCTGTCGGCCCAGCACGGCCGCATCCTCCGCCGGCAACGCGGCCAGCACGTTGGCCCATTCATCCCCCTTCGCCACCCGCAAGCCCCGCTCGCGCAGCGTGTCCGTCAGCGACCCGTTGGTCAGCCCGTCGCGCAGGATATCCCCGAACCCCGCCCGCCACGGCACCCGGCTCCGCTCCAGCGACACCGCCCGCCCGGTGGCCACCCGGAACCGCAGCCGGTCCACCATCAGGCAGTCGCCCCGCACGTCCTCCGGCGCGTCGGGCAGGTCCATCGCGCCCCGCTCGATGCGCAGCACCCGCGTCCCGATCTCCTCCCCGCCCGAGGCCAGCGCCACGCTCCACCCCCGCCGGTCGTCGATCGTCCGCCCGCCATAGGTCACGAACGACCCGATCCCGCTCCGCGTGGTGATCAGCCCCTTGCCGCTCAGGATCTCCAGGCTCTTCCGAACCGTGTTCCGGCTGACCGAGAACCGCTTCACCAGCGCGTTCTCGCTCTCCAGCGCCGCCCCACGGCCAAGCTGCCCCGACATGATCTCGCGCTCCAGCACCCCGGCGATCCGCACCGATTTCGGCGCGCCGATCAACTCGTCCCCTGTATCGGCATATCCCAGCTTGTTCATACCTGTACCCTAGGGCGCGACCTGGCCACCGGTCAACTGCCCCGCGCCATGCCCCTTGATCGGCGCACGGGCTTCGGCAATCCTGTGCCGGTGCAACAGGACCGGCCCGCCAGACCGCGCCGGCACGAGGGAGACTCCGAATGACCAGACTGCAATACGAGGTGAAGGACGGGATCGGCTGGATCCGGTTCAACCGGCCCGAAGTGCTCAACGCCTTCGACCCGCCCGAGGTGCGCCGCTTCGTCGAGGTCTTGCGCGAGGCCTCCGCCGACCCGGAGGTCAAGGCGATCATCATCGGCAGCCATGGCAAGGCGTTCAGCGTCGGCGACGACCTCAAGGTCGCGCTGGAGGAATACCCCCAGATCCAGAGCGGCGAGATCCACCCGATCCTCGACATCGTCGAGGACATCACCGAGAACCTGCAGGAAATCCCCCGCATCATCCGCGCCGCCCGCAAGGTGGTCATCGCCTGCGTGCGCGGCTACGCCGTCGGCGCCGGCTTCGAGGTGGCGATCGACAGCGACCTCGTCGTCGCCGCCGAAAGCGCCATCTTCGGCTTCCCCGAATCCAACGCCGGGATGACCATCACCGGCGGCGCCTCCAAGCTCCTGCCGCTCATCGTCGGGATGAACAAGGCCCGCGAACTGGTCCTGACCGGCGAATTCATCGACGCGGCCGAGGGCCACCGCATCGGCCTCGTCAACAAGCTCGTCCCCGACGGCGAGGAGGAGGCGGCGGCCGAGGCCATGGCCCGCCGCATCATCTCCCGCGCGCCGCTCGCCACCGTCGCCCACAAGCGCATGCTGCAACGCGTGGTCGATGCCGATTTCGAAACCGCGCTGGAGCTGGAAAAGCAGACCATCACCAACCTCATCTATACCGAGGATTACGGCGAAGCGATCCGCGCCTTCTCCGAAAAGCGCCCGCCGAAATTCAAGGGGCGCTAGGGCCCATGGCGCCCGCCGAGCCCCTTGCCGACCCCCTCCGCGAGCGCGACCTCGCCACCGTGCTGGCGCGCCGCATCGCTGACCGTCCCGACGCCACCTGGATCGCCACGCCGGACCACAACTACACCTACGCCGAGATGGGCGACCGCTCCGCCCGGCTGGCGCAAGGCCTCTCCACCCTTGGCCCCGCACCGGGGGAAACCATCCTCAGCATGCTCCCCGACGGGATCGAGGTGATCGACCTCTGGTGCGCGCTGGCCCGCACCAGCATCATCGAGGTGCCGCTCAACAACCACTACCTCGGCGACATCCTCGCCTACATGATCAACGACTCGCTCGCCCGCGACATGGTCATCCACACCGACTTCCTCGACCGCCTCCCGCCCATCGCCGACCGCCTGGACCACCTGACCCGGCTGATCGTCACCGGCGAGGGCGACCTGCCCGAAGGCCTCGACCGCTTCACCATCCTCCCCCTCGCAGACCTCTACGCCGACACGCCGTTCGCCGGCGAAAGCCCCCGCTACAACGACATCATGGCGGTGATGTACACCTCCGGCACCACCGGCCCCTCCAAGGGCGCGATGATGACCCACGCCCATGTCTACGAATACGCCTTCGGCGTGACCGAGATGCTCGCCCTCCGCGACACCGACACCTATTTCGCCCCGATCCCGCTCTTCCACATCGCCGGCCGCTTCGCCGTGGTCTACGCCGCTTGCATCGCCGGCTGCACCGCCGTCGTCCAGGGCGGCTTCCACACCGACAGCTTCTGGGACGACATCCGCCGCCACGGCGCCACCGCCTCCTTCCTGCTCGGCGCCATGGCAAGCTTCCTCTACCGCCAGCCCGAAACCCCCGCCGACGCCGACACCCCGCTCGACCGCCTGCTCATGGTTCCCCTCATCCCCGAGGTCGAGGACTTCAAACGCCGCTTCGCCTGCCGCGTCTCCACCACCTGGGGCGGGACCGAGATGAACTGCCCCACCCGCTCGGGCTTCGACCTGCACGACGCCAAAACCTGCGGCCGCGTGGTCGAGGACCGCTACGAGGTCCGCCTCGTCGACGCCGATGACGAGGAGGTTCCAAACGGCACCCCCGGCGAAGCGGTCGTGCGCGCCAAGCGCCCCTGGATCATGTCCGCGGGCTACTGGAACCACCCGGAATGGACGGCGAAAGCCTGGCGCAACCAGTGGCTCCACACCGGCGACATGCTGGTCCGCGACGATGCCGGCAATTTCGCCTTCGTGGACCGCGTGAAAGACGCCATCCGCAGAAGGGGAGAGAACATCTCCTCGATGGAGGTCGAGCAACAGATCCTCGCCCACCCCTCGGTGCTCGAATGCGCGGTCATCCCGGTCGCCTCGGCCGATACCGAGCAGGAGGTGATGGCCGTCCTCGTCCTCAAGCCCGGCGCCTCGTGGGAGCCGGAAGCCCTCATCGACTTCCTCATCCCCCGCATGCCCGCCTTCATGATCCCCCGCTACCTCGACCGCGCCGACGCGCTGCCGAAAACCCAGACCGGCAAGATCCAGAAATTCCCCCTGCGCGAGGCGGGTCTGACCGCCACGACATGGGACAGGGGGACGAAACGCCGTGGCGGGTGAATATGTAAACACGTCCAGCGGACGCTGAAGCTTTACATACATTTTCACTAACTGCCGCGGCAAAGTGAGACGCCAGTAAGACCGACAGCTACATTGCTGCGTCGATACCGCATTTTATGGAAAACCTAAGGAAATCAATGGTGATGCGGTGAAGTATGCCGTGTCGCCAATCAGGGCGCATCCAGAGGTTGACAGAAAAAATAATATCGATAATATAGCTATATTACTTAATGCGAGGACAACATCATGCGACTAACAAGTCACGCACAAATTCGAACGCAGCAGCGTGGTATTCCTGTTGATGTCGTTGGGGCCATTTGCACCTACGGAAGCATATCGTACAGGCGTGGCGCGATGAGCATTAAAATTGATGATGAAGCACTTGATCTGCAGCGGAAGAAATGACCCGTTCCCACGTTGCTAGATTGGCGAAATATCGGAACGTTTTCGTCATCGAAGATGGCGATGCAGTTATCACGGTTGCCCGTACGAAACGGCGTCACCATTGGAACTGAAGGAGTGAAGAGGTGAGTGCCCCGGTAACACGTGAAGAAGTGATGCAGGATCTGCGGAGAATGATCATAGCCAGCGCTGATCATTTGGCTCTGGTCGGACCTAGGAACAGTTGCGTCGATGATTTTCTCGGGTTCACCGTAGGGTCTTGGGCAATTGGCAAAATTCCCGACATCAGCCCTGAAAAGATCGACCTTTCCCGGTACGCAGTTACCGATTTGGTCAACCACTCATATGATTTTGCTTGGCAAGTAGGTGAGCGAGAGAACAGGTTTGAGATGGACGAGACGGCTTATCTCTCGATGTTGACATTCTTGCAGGGTTCGCACCCCACATTCCTTAGCAATTCGGAGGATGTGCTATTGTTCGACAAGAGCCCTCTCTGGAGGACGTTGGAAACCGCCCGGGCTCGGCAGGGACTAATTTGGGGACGTGATCTAGATACGAGACAGTTGGCCCTCTTGGCTCAAATGACTGAGGCTGCCACACGCGTATCGCTCAGCAAGGAGGGTATCCGTTCGACTGGCCAAAAGAACTCGAACACAGGATTATCTGTCATCGAGCATGAGGATGCGCTGCGATGGCTGAAGGGCCGACGCGCATACAAGCCGACCGAGCGCGCCAAACCTACCGACGCGACCTATCTGGACGGAGATATCCGCACGCTTCTCGAAGACTTAGGATGGAAGTCGCACATCAGCGACCAGATCGGTTTTTCAGGATTTAACTCCCTTGCGGAAATCGCTGATGTCGATGCCGCCTGGCTAATGGAGGTACTCACCGATGGTGACGCAGAAGTCGACGTTTTGGCACTCGAGCGCATCGGAATGCTCATTTCGTCGGACGCACCTCGCTTCGTGGGATTCGCTATAGAAAGAATGCTGCGCGCTAAAGCAAAATCAAACGGGAAAGCTCCGCGTTCCCAGCCGCCAAGACACGGAACGTCACAGGAGGAATAGCAAATGTCCTACGGTAGAATTGAACTTCAGTATGCCGAGCCTTTTGCACGTGCATTAGTTGAATCTCTAGATTTCAAGAAGTGGGTTTTGGAACAAACTCAATTCTCGGCACATGCAGATACTGCACGATTGATGCATGAGGAGGCAAAAGCTCGTCGGACTCCGTCAGCAGGATCATGGTGGCGGTCGTTTTACACCAAGAGTTGCAAATGCCCAGGGTGCTCAGAGCAAGAAACGGACCTATTGGCCGTTTTTTCAACCGGTGCGTTTCGGTTCGCATTACATTGCGAATTCAAAAGACCAGGTGACGGATTCTCGCGAAACAGTAGACAGGCTGAGAACTACGGCTTGCGCGCAAAGTGTTGGTCGCAATCTCCGCCTTCTACTGTTTTGCCACACGATGCAGCCGATACCGTACTGATCTTTGCGGAGGAGCAAAGAGCAGCGTTTTCATCCCAAATTCAGGAATTCGGTTCGGCGCTCACTTTTGAAACAATCACTATGGTTCTACCGCGAAGAATTGATATTCCGTCGATCTGAGGATCGGACGAGCACCAAGAACTCAAATCGGAAGTGGGAATTGTCGACCTAACGACCGTCTAACCGACATACTGCGTGGGACGGGCATTGATTTACGCCTCGTTTCCCACGCACTGCCCACCGCAGAAAACACCGACGCAATACCGACGTGATACCGACGCGATACCGACGTCCCGAATCCGGGTCAGGCCACTTCGTCCGCATAGATCCGCGCCAGCGCGCTCTGCACCATCAGCCGCACCTCGTCGGTCGACCGCGCAAGGTGCTCCCGCAGGGTCTCGACGGCGGTTTTCCAGTCCCTGACCGCGATCGCCTCCAGCAGCCGCCCATGCTCGGCCAGCGCCTCCCCGTTCCGGTCCGGCGCCTCCAGGTTGATTCGGCGCACGAACCGTATCCGGTCATTGATATTATGGAGAAATTTCATCCTCGGCCCGTTCCCGGCCATTGCCGCCAGCTCCAGGTGAAAGGCCTCGTCGGCGCTCACCAGTTCGTCCAGCGACAGGCTTTCCCCGCGCGCCAGCTCCGCCCGCCACTTGGCCACGAACGCGGCCAGTTCCGCATCCGTTGCCGACGACAGAACCACCACCAGCGCGCCGGTCTCCAGATCCAGCCTGACGTCGTATAAATCCGTTATTTCCCGGACACTTAGCTTCCGGCAAAAGAACCCCCGCCCGGGCTCCAGGCTGACCATCCCGTCCGCCACCAGCCGGTTCAGCGCCTCCCTGATCGGCGCCCGGCTCATCGACAGGTCGGCGGCAATCTCCGACTCGTTCAGCCGCGCCCCCGGCTTGACGTCGAACGCCACCAGCTTGTCGCGCAACCGCTCATACGCCATGTCCACCGTGCCCGCCGCCGCCTTCGCCATGCATCCTCCATTTCTGCCATCCCATCGTTGACAGAATGGCCCCGCGTCGTCAATGTCGTCAACAAACCTGTCGACAGCTTTGCGGACAGAAAATCCACCCAACCGGAGATCCCCATGACCACAACCGAAAATTCACTGTTAGATCAGAGCGTTCTGCTTTCCGACGCAGAGGTGCAGCAATATCGCGAAAAGGGCTGGATCGTCCCGAAATGGGAGATTCCCCAGGACTTTATCGCCGAGATGCGCCAGGAATACGACGACCTCCTCGCCCGAAACCCGCATGTCGAATCCGACATCATCCTCGCCCCCCACCAGACCAACGGCGGCTCGATGGGCATCGAGGGGTCCGAGCGCTGGCTCGACTTCGCGACCCAGCCGGAACTGATGGCCATCGCCCGCCAGCTCATCGGTGACGACATCATCCTATGGGGCACCACTGTCTTCGGCAAACCCGCGCATAACGGCAAGGAAACCCCGTGGCACCAGGATGGCGGCTACTACCCGATCCGCCCGCTGGAAACCCTGACCATGTGGATCCCGCTGGATGACGTCACCCCCGAGAACGGCCCGATGAAATTCATCCCCGGCTCCCACAAGGCGCACGAACTTTTCAACCATTCCTGGAAGGACGGCGCCGACAAGACGATCAACCTCGTCACCGATTCCGAGTATTTCGACGAGGACAAGGCCGAGCCCCTGATCCTGCGCGCCGGGCAGGTGTCGTTCCACGATGTCTACATGATCCACGGCTCCAGCGCGAACCGCACCGACAAGCGCCGCGCGGCCTTCATCGTCCGCCTGATGCCCGCCACCTCGCTCTACGATCACGAACTGGGCGCCGAAATCGGCAAGAAGCACCCCGCGCAGGGCTACGGCGTGCGTCCGCTCTACCTTGTCAGCGGGAAGGACCAGGCCGGCAACAACTTCTCGATCGGCCACGATTGAGGCGTGCCCATGCCGTCACCGCGAGGGCAGGGCAGGCGGGAAAAACCGGCGCATCGCCAGTGGTTTACACCCGCCTCAGGCCTGTCCTCGCAGCTTCCGCAGCACGAGGTCGCAGGCCCCGGCCCACGCCTCCGGCACGCCTTCCGCCTCGATATGGCGCAAACCCGCCTCGGTGATCCCGCCGGGGGTGCACAGGCTGGCAAGGATGTCGTCCATCGGCGCATCCTGCTCGCCCTGTATCCGCCCCGAGGCCACGAAGGTACGCGCCATCAGCTGCCGCGCCGCCGCGGGGTCGAGCCCGTTGGCAATGCCCCATTCGGTGCCCGTCCGGATCATCGCCTGCGCCCAGCCATAGACGGCGGCGCTGACCGTGGCGGTCTCGAACTGCTCTTCGCTCTCAAGCGGGATCGGCGTGCCGATGGCCTCCAGGTACGGCGCCACCTCCGGCCGCATCGGGTAGACGATCGTGGGGCTCGCGCCCAGTTCCGAGGCGGTGATCGGCATCACCCGGACCACCTCCGCCGGCGCGCTCGCCTCGGCCAGCCGCTCGATCCGAACCCCCGCACAGGCCGACATCAGCACCTGTCCCTCGCGCCACGGCAGCCCGCGCACGACCTCCGCCGCATCGCCGGGCCGCACTGCCAGCAAAACCACGTCGCACGCCTCCACCAGCGCCGCATTGTCCTCGGCCAGCCCGAACCCGAACCGCTCCGCCATCTCCGGCCCGCGACCGCGCGGCGACAGGCACACATCCCCTGCCGCCACACCGCCGTTCAGCAGCCCCTTCAGAACAGCCCCCGCCAGATGCCCGACGCCGATCACCCCAAGTTTCATGCCTCTATCCGCCTTTCCCTGCGTTGGGCCGCGCAACCTGTGCCAGCCCCGATGCTTGTATCGTCCTCCCCGCCTGATAGGGTTTTCATCGCCCCGTTTCCACCCTCCCAAGCCAACCGCACCATGACACCGCACCAGACCGGAGCCGCCCGATGACCCCCGTGCCCACCCTGACAGCCCCGGACATGCGCCCCGGCGCCGATCTGCTTGCCGACGGCCGCCGGATGGCCGCCGACTGGCCGCTGGGCTCCTGCCTGTTCCTCGAAACCGAGGGGGTCGCCTCGGAAGCCGCCTACAAGCGCCAAAAGGCCGCTGAGGGGCGCATCATGCAGCACGCCCATATCGGCTTCCGCAGCATCGACCGCACCGTCGCCGCCATGGCCGACCTCCACGCCTCCGCCCTGAAACGCGATGTGCGGATCGACCGGTTCGGCATCACCCTCGACTGGTCCATGGGCTATCCGCCCGACCGCCGCAAGGACGCGGGCCGCGGCACCGGCATCGTGCTGACCGACCCGCAGGATTTCGCCCGCATCACCAATGCCAGCCCCGCCGCCGCCCATTTCGGCGACTTCATGCTGGGCCTGCCCGGCGCGCTGCACAACGTGCAGGCCGCGCTGGTCGCCGGGGCCACCTCGATCGGCAACATGGGCCAGTATTTCACCTTCCGCCTGCCGTACTGGGACGACGACGTCGCCACCACCGAGGCCACCGTCACCGCCCTCGGCCTGATCGCCGCGCAGGACGCCGACATCCTCGTCCACTCCAACCTCGATGACGGCTTCGCCGGGCTCTTCATCGACATGACCAGCGCCTTCGGCATGATGCTGATCGAAAAGCACATCGTCGAGGACCTGATCGGCGCCAGCGCCTCCTTCTGCTTCGGCCACCATTTCTCCTCGCCCCTGACCCGCGCCGCGTTCCTCGAGGCCCTCTCGCGCGAGGTCACGACGCCCGGCACCATGCTCTTCGGCAACACCGTCTCCTATCGCGGCACGCCGGCGGCCAACTACGCCAGCCTCGCCAGCTACCTGCTGGCCGATATCGGCGCGCTGACCCGCGCCCATACTGGCCACGCCATCAACCCCGTGCCGGTGACCGAGAACCTGCGCATCCCCGATGTCGACGAGATCCTCGACGCCCAGACCTTCGCCGCAAGGCTGGCCGAACATGCCCCGGCCCACGCCGCCCTGATGGACAGGACACAGATCGACACCGTCGCCACCCAACTGGTCGAGGGCGGCCGCCGCTTCGCCGAAACCGCCCTTGCGGGGCTGGCCGACCGCGGCGTCGACACGGGCGACCCGGCGGCGCTCATGCTGGCCATCCGCCGGCTGGGTGCCAAGCGGATGGAGGCGCTCTGGGGGCAGGGCGCCCAGACACAGGCCCGCCGCGCGCCCCTCGTGCCCGCCGACTGGGCCGAGGAGCTTGACGAGATGGCCGCCGACTGGGTCGCCCGCGCCCGAGCGAAGGACGGCCCGCTCGCCCCCCTCCGCGTGACCATCGGCACCACCGACGTCCACGAACACGGCGCCTACCTCGTCAGCCGCGCGCTCGACGGGCTGGAGGCGGAGGTGCTCGACGCGGGCGTCGCCCTCGATGCCGAGGTGCTGGTCGACCGCGCCGTGCAGGCAAAGGCCGACGTGATCGCCATCAGCACCTATAACGGCATCGCGCTGGGCTATGCGCGCAAGGTCATGGACGAACTCGCGCGCCGCGGCCTCGACCTCCCCGTCCTGATCGGCGGCAAGCTGAACCAGATCCCCGAAAACTCGAACTCCGACCTGCCGACCGATGTCACCTCCGAGATCGCCGAGACCGGCGCCATCCCCTGCGCCGGGCTCGACGACATGCTGACAGCGCTCAGGACCGTCTCCGCCCGCGCCCGCACCCCGGCGCAATAGGCTACCCGGCCGCTTTGACAATCGGCCAGCCTTCCCTATCATTCCAACATTGGAATCAATTCGGGCCGGCACAGCCGGTGGGCGGGGGCAGGATGACGGACAAACCCATCGGTAAGATATTGTTCAAGGTGGCCATCGTCTCCGACACCCACGTGAACGAGAAAGAGGATTTCTCCGCCTCCCCCTATCCCGCCAATGCCGAGGCGAACCCGCGCGCCCGGCATGTCTTCTCGCAGGTGAACCGGATCGCCCCGGCGCTGACCATCCATTTGGGCGACATGGTCAACCCGGTGCCCGAACTGCCCAGCTACGCCGCCGCGGCCGACAATTTCCACGCCATCGCCAAAGACCTCGAAAGCCCCATCCACCTTGTCCCCGGCAACCACGACATCGGCGACAAGCCGGTGAAATGGATGCCCGCCGGCATGGTCAACGCCGACTTCATCGCCCTCTACCGCAAGCATTTCGGCAAGGATTACTACGCCGTCACCCACGGGAACTGCCACTTCGTCATCATCAACTCGCCGCTCCTCAACTCCGGCGACCCCGCCGAGGCGGAACAGGCCGCGTGGCTGGAAGACACCCTTGCCCGCCACCAGCACGAGCGCGTCTTCGTCTTCAGCCACTACCCGCCCTATATCAGCGACCCGCACGAACCCGGCAGCTACGACAATATCGAGGAACCCGCCCGAAGCTGGTTTCTCGACCTCCTGCGCCGCTACAAACCCGAAGCCCTGTTCAGCGCCCATGTGCACAATTTCTGGTACGACCGCATCGGCGAGACCGACTATTACATCACCCCCTCCACCTGCTTCGTCCGCCACGATTACTCCGAGATGTACCGGATCGACGGCGGCGACCAGAAGGGGCGCAACGATGCCGCCAAGCTGGGCTTCCTGACGCTGGAGATCCGCGAGAACGGCCACGTGGCCCATTACCACCGAAGCTACGGCGCCACCCTCGCGCCCGGCGACGGCCCCGCCCAACCCGTCGCCCCACGGCCGCACGTGAAGACCGCCGCGCTGCCGCACGTCTTCGTCGACATGCGCCACGGCTGGGCCGAGGAGCTGGCCGTCGCGCCCTCGGGTGCCGTCGACGAATTCCGCCGCAAGCGGGCGCGCAACGACTACCCGCTGATGGCGCTCTGGGAAATGGGCCTGCCCGGCCTCCGCGTCCCGATCCAGGACCTGGCCGACCCCCGCATCCGCCGCCGGATGGCGCTGATGACCCGCCTCGGCCACCGCTTCCAGGTCTATCTCTACGGCATGCCCGACGAGGGCGAGCGCAAGCTGCTGGCCGACCACGCCCCGCTCCTCGACCGGCTCGAGCTTGTCCTGAACTGGGAAGAGATCGGCGACCTCGCCCCCGACATCGCCGCGCTGAAATCCGAGACCGGCGTCACCATCTCCCTCTCGCGCGTCAACCGCAAGGACGGTGCCAAGCATACCGGCTCACGCTTCAACCACCTCATCAGCCACGGCTTCACACTGGGGGAGACCGACGAACTGGAGCGCTTCTTCCAAAGCCATCCCGGCCTCGTCGACGGCGCCCAGTTCACCATCCCCCGCAGCCTCTCGCCATGGGACACCGCCCGCAGCCTCGCCGCCTTCAGGGACCAGACCGGCCAGACGCCCGTGCTCTACGTGAAATCCACCGAGGCCAGCCCGGCTGAAACCTTCGACGACGAGATCGCCAACGCCAGACGCTTCGCCGAGACGGTGATGGCGGGCGTGGGCTTCGGCCTCGACGTGGTGCTCGACACGATGGACGATGCCGACCGCGGCTATTTCACCCGCACCGGCCTTGTCGACCGCCGCTTCAACCCGCGCCTCGCGGGCGAACTGGTCTCGGCCATCGCCCTGCAAACCGCCGGCGGCGGCTGGAACGCCGCGCCGGGCGATGTGCCGGTCCTGGAAAGGGAGGGGCGGCGCCTCTGGGTGGCTGATGCCGCCGAAGCATCGGAGGGCGACTGGATCTGCCCCCGCAGCGGCCTGTCCGGCGCACCCGGCGATACGCCGAATACCGCCCTCATCCTGCGCACCGCGCCTGCCTGAC
Organism: Roseovarius sp.; assembly: GCF_030373445.1. GTDB lineage: Bacteria > Pseudomonadota > Alphaproteobacteria > Rhodobacterales > Rhodobacteraceae > Roseovarius. The sequence continues at coordinate 250,274 of NZ_JAUCYU010000003.1, read as the reverse complement.
ACGCACGCGCCGTTAACGCTTCATTTCCTACCTGTCGGAAATAAGCAGGCAATCCACCGCGATGGCGCCCTCCGGCCCGGCCAGCACCGGGTTCAGGTCCAGTTCCTGAAGCCAGTCGCCCGCCGAGGCCCCGAACCGTGACACTGCCGCGATCATCCGGCACAGCGCCGCGCGATCCACCGGCGGCGCGCCCCGCACTCCGTTAAGGATTTGTTTAGATTTCAACCGGTCGAGCATCCGGGCCGCCTCGCTCTCACTCACCGGGGCCCGGTGAAACACCACGTCCTTCTGCACCTCGATCAGGATGCCGCCCATCCCGACCATCACCACCGGCCCGAACCCCGGATCACGCCGCAGCCCGATCACCAGCTCGGCATTCCCCTGGCCCATCTCCTGCACGATCACCCCGTCGATCCGGGCCTCCGGCGCCGATGCTTTGGCCCGCCCGACAATCCTCTCATAAGCCGCCCGCAACTCCTCCGGCCCGTCGATCCCGATCTCCACGCCGCCGATCTCGGTCTTGTGCAGGATATCCGCCGACTCGATCTTCACCGCCACCGGCCAGCCGATCCCCTCGGCAATCTCCACGGCTTCGTCGGCACTGCCGGCCAAACCGACCCGTGCCACCGGCACGCCCGCCTCGGCCAGCATTGACGCCGTCTTCTCCGTCGGCACGAACCCCGCACCGGGGGCGGGCAGGGGGGCACAGGCCGCATCCCCCTGATCCGCCAGCCACGCCTTCCGCGCCTCGTTCCAATCCACCAGCGCGGCAATCGCGTCGATCGTCGGCTCCGCCCCACGCAGGGCACAAATCCCCAGCTCCCGAAGCGCGCGCAGCCCCTCCTCGGGCGCCGCGACCCAGGCCACGACGAACGGCTTCTCCGTCTCCGCCTTCAACTCGCGGAACGTCTCGGTTAGCGTGTCCACGAAGCCGTCCATCAACTGCAGCCACACCGCCGCCACGTGCACGTTCGGGTCGTCCAGCACCGCCTTGACGCTCTCCTTCAGCATCGACGGATCGGCAATGAACTGCGCCGTCACGTCCACCGGGTTCCCGGCCGCGCCGAAGTCGGGCAATATTCCCTTCAGCCGCGCCATCGTCTCCTCCGAGAGGCGCGGGACCTCCAGCCCCACCTCCTCGGCCCGGTCGCTCATCAGCACGCCTGCCCCGCCCGATTGAGTGACGATCCCCACGCCCCGCCCCTCGGGGCAGGGGGGCGTCGTCGACATGTCGACGATGTCCAGCATATGCTCCTCGTTCCGGGCCCGGATCACGCCGTATTGCCGGGCGATCCCGTCGAACACCGCGTCCTCCCCGGCCAGCGCCCCGGTATGCGACGACGCGGCCCGCGCGCCGGCATCGGTCCGTCCCACCTTGGTCACCACCAGCGGCTTGCCCAGCTCCATCGCCCGCCGCGCGGCGGTGACGAAACCGGGCCCGTCGGTGATCCCCTCGATATAGCCCGCCAGCGTGGTGATCCGGCTGTCCTCGGCGATGCGGCCAAGGCAATCGGCAAAGGTCACGTCGGTCTCGTTGCCGGTATTGGCGAAGTACCCGAGCCCCAGCCCGCGCTTCCGCGCCAGCGCGGCGATGGCCGTGCCGAACGCGCCCGACTGCGTGACGAACCCCACCGGCCCCGCCTGCGTCGGGCCCATGCCGTATTGCGTGAAGGTGGCAAACGCCCCGTCGAAGGCGTTGATCACCCCCAGCGTGTTTGGCCCGCACAGCCGCATGCCGTGGCGCCGGGCGATCTCGACCACCTGCTGCTCCGCCCGGCGGCCTTCCTCGCCCATCTCGCCGAAGCCCGAGCTGAAGACGATGGCCGCCCGTACCCCGGCCTGGCCCGCGGCCTCGATCTGCCCCGGCACCGCCTTCGCGGGCACCGAGATGACCGCAAGATCCGGCACCTCGCCGATCTCCCCGATGGCGGCAAAACAGGGATGCCCGCCGACCTCCTCGTATTTCGGGTTCACCGGGAAGATCCGGCCCGTATAGCCCTTTTCCAAGAGGAATTTCATCACCCGGCCGTTGAGCTTGTTGAAGTCGCTCGACACCCCGATGATCGCGATCGACCGCGGCGAAAGCAGGCAATCGAGCGGGTCGCGCCCGGTCCGGTCTGTTACTGGGTTATGCCCTGTCTGTTCCATGCTGATGCTTTCCATGCCGCCGTTCTCCCGTTCCTTGCCCGTCAACCGCTGAACGCCCGGATACCCGTCTGCGCGGCGCCCAGCACCAGCGAGTGGATGTCGTAGGTGCCTTCCAGCGTGTTCTCGACCTCGAGGTTCATCATGTGCCGGATCACGTGATACTCGTCCGAAATCCCGTTGCCGCCATGCATGTCCCGCGCCGTCCGGCAGATCTCCAGCGCCTTGCGCGCGGCGTTGCGTTTCACCAGAGAGAACATCTCCGGTGTCGCCCGCCCCTCGTCCTGCAACCGGCTCAGCCGCAGCGTGGCATGCAGCGACAGGGCGATTTCGCTCTGCATGTCCGCCAGCTTCGCCTGCACCAGCTGGCTCGCCGCCAGCTTCCGGCCGAACTGCTCGCGCTCCATCACGTAATCGCGTGCGGCCTGCCAGCAGAACTCCGCCGCGCCGATCGACCCCCAGCAGATCGCCAGCCGCGCCCGGTTGAGGCAGGTCAGCGGCGCCGACAGGCCCTTTGCCAGCGGAAGAACCTGCTCGTCGGGCACGAACACCTCGTCCATCGCGATCTCGCCGGTGGGCGACGCGCGGACCGAGAATTTTCCTTCGATCTTGCGCGTCTCCAGCCCCTTCATCCCGCGCTCGAGGATGAACCCCCGCACCTCGCCCTCGTCTTCCCGCGCCCAGACCACAAGCACATCGGCGATCGAGGCATGGGTGATCCACACCTTGTTCCCGCTCAGCCGATAGCCCCCGTCCACCTGCTTCGCCCGCGCCCGCATCCGCGACGGGTCCGAGCCCGCATCGGGCTCGGTCAGGCCGAAACAGCCGATCAGCTCGCCCCGCGCCATCGGTGGCAGGTACTTTTCCTTCTGCTCTTCGCTGCCGAACCGGTGGATCGGCGTCATCGCCAGCCCGCCCTGCACCCCGCAGGCCGAGCGGAACGCGGCATCCACCCGCTCCAACTCCCGCGCCACCAGCCCGTAGGCGGTATAGCTCGCCCCGGCACAGCCATAGCCCTCGATCTGCATGCCCAGAAACCCCATCTCGCCCAGCTCGCGCATGATCGCGGGGTCGAAGGTCTCGTGCCGGTGCCAGTCGCGGATCACCGGCATCAGCCGGTCCTGCGCGAAATCGCGGGCGCTGTCGCGGATCATCCGCTCTTCCTCGCTCAGCAGGTCCTCCACCAGCAGAGGATCTTGCCAGTCGAACCGGGGTTTGCCGGCCTCGCCCATCAAATCACTTCCATGACGATGGCGATCCCCTGGCCCATGCCGATGCACATGCTGGCCAACGCGTATTTCCCGCCACGGCGTTTCGCCTCGTGAATGGCCGTCAGCGCGATCCGCGGCCCCGAGGCGCCCAGCGGATGGCCGATGGCAATTGCCCCGCCATTGGGGTTCACCCGGTCGTCGTCATAGGACAGGCCAAGCCCCTTTACACAGGCCAGCGCCTGCGCGGCAAAGGCCTCGTTGATCTCGATCACCGCCATGTCCGACAGGGAAAGCCCGGCCCGTTCCAGCGCCAGCTTCGAGGCCGGCACCGGACCAAAACCCATGGTCCGAGGTGGCACGCCCGCCACGCCGCTGGCAAGGATGCGGGCGATCGGCTCGCGCCCGATTGTCTCGTCGGCCGCCCGGCTGCCCATCATCAGCGCCACCGCCCCGTCATTGAGGCCCGAGGCGCTGCCCGCCGTGGTGACGCCGCCGGCATTGAGCGCGCGCAGCTTGGCCAGCCCTTCCAGGTCGGTCTTCGGCCGGGGGTGTTCGTCGGTCTCGACCGTCACATCCTCGCGGCCCCGCCCGCCGGGCACGGTGATCGGTGTCACCTCGGCGTCGAAGAACCCCTGTTCCTGCGCCTTGGCCCAGCCCTGCTGAGAACGCAGGGCGAAGGCATCGCTCTCCTCCCGCGTGATCCCGTGCTCCTCGGCCAGGTTGTCTGCGGTCTGCGGCATGGAATCGCTGCCGAATTCCTGTTCCAGCTTCGGGTTCGGGAACCGCGCCCCCACGGCGCTGTCATACCAGTCGAGCTGCCGTGCGAAGGGCTTGCCATGCTTGCCGATCACGAAGGGCGAGCGGCTCATGCTTTCCACCCCGCCCGAGATCACCACGTCGCCTTCCCCACAGGTCAGCGCATGCGCGGCCGAGATCATCGCGCCCAGCCCGCTGCCGCAATTGCGCTGTAGCACCGTGCCCGGCACCTCCACCGGCAGCCCGGCCCGCAACGCGGCATGGCGCGCGACACAACGGCTGTCCTCCCCCGCCTGGTTGCCGCAGCCGACGATCACGTCGTCGATGGCACTGCCCTCCAGCTTCGAGCGGTCCATCAGCGGGCGGATCACCTCGGCCAGCAGGTCGTCGGGCCGGATCCCGGCCAGCGCGCCGCCCGAGCGTCCGAAGGGGCTGCGCAGCCCGTCGTAGATATAGGCGTCAAGCATGGGTCGTTCCTTTCGATAGGCGTTTGATCTTGTCGGGTCCGCAGCCGGTCAGGCCCGCGGGGCCGGTTCCACCGTGGTCGCAGAGACCCCGAGCGCCGCCCGCCGCCGCAGCCACGGGCCGGTGCGATAGCGCGGATCGCCGGTGCAGTCGCTCATCCCCTCTAGGATCTGCACGATCCGCGCAGGTCCAAGCGTGTCGGCAAACTCCAGCGGCCCGTTGGGATAGTTGAGCCCCAACTTCACCGCCCGGTCGATATCCTCCGGCGTGGCAATCGCGTTCTGCGCCACGCTCGCGCCGATGGCGGAAATCATCGCGATGATCCGCTGGGCCACGAAACCGGGGCTGTCCTTGATGGGCGTCACCGGCATACCGTCCTGCGCCAGCATCGCATGGGCCTTCCGCATCACCTCCGGCCTTGTCACGATGGTCTGCATGACCGTGCGCCGGCCCTTGAAACCGAACAGCGGGTCGACGGCCACCGTGCGTTCCGGGTCCTGCCCGGCGCGGGCGGCATGGGTGCTGGCATCCAGCCCCAGCGGTGCGATCAGGATGATGCTGTCGCCCGCGGGCCGTTCACCCTCGTCAAGCTCCGCGCCCGAGGCGCGCACGATCTCCTGCAAGGCCGCCGCGTCCTCGCCCGGCTCCACCCAGAAGGTGCCACCCTCGAAGCCCGGCGCCTCCGGCTCCTCCGGCCGCTGCTGCTTGCCGTCCACATAGGCGTAATGCCCCTGCTTGGTCTTCCGCCCCAAAAGCCCGGCCTGCATCCGCTGACCCATCAGCATGGCGGGCCGGAAGCGCGGCTCGTGGTAGGACTGCTCGTAGATCTCGATGCTGGCGGGGTGCGTCACGTCCAGCGCCGTCAGGTCGAGCAGCTCGAACGGCCCCATCCGGAACCCCGCCGCGTCGCGCATGATCCGGTCGACATCGACGAACGCCGCCACCCCTTCGGCCACGAGGTTCGTGGCCTCCAGCGTGTAGCCCCGGCCCACTTGGTTCACCAGGAAACCCGGCGCATCGGCCACCCGCACCGGCGTGCGCCCCATCACCTTGCCAAGCTCGACCAGCCGGTCGATGACCGACGGCTCTGTCCGGACCCCGGCGATCACCTCGACCAGAGGCATCAGCGGCACCGGGTTGAAAAAGTGAAAGCCCGCCACCCGCTCCGGGTGGCTACATGCCGCCGCAAGTCGTGTTATCGACAGAGACGACGTGTTGCTCGCCAGGATGCACGCTTCGTCCGTCGCCGCCTCCAGGGCCGCGAAGACCTTGGCCTTCAGCCCCATGTCCTCGGACACCGCCTCGATCACAACGTCGCACTCGGCAAAGGCGTCTATGCCCTCGGCCTTGGTCAGGAGGCGCTTCGCCTCTTCCGCGGCCTCGACGGTCATCCGCTCCTTCTCGGCGGCCCGGTCCACCATTCCGCCGATGAAGGTCAGCGCCTCGTCGGTGGCGTCTGACCGCGCGTCGTGCAGCAGAACCTTGCAGCCGCCCGTCGCGGCCACCTGTGCGATGCCGCGCCCCATGGCGCCAGCGCCTACGATCCCTACCGTCGGGGTGTCGCTCGTTCCCATTGTCATCTTCCTTTGAATTCCGGCTTCCGTTTCTCGATGAAGGCGCGCATGCCCTCGGCCTTGTCCTCGGTGTCGAAGAGCGTGTCGAAGGTGCGCCGTTCCAGCATCAGCCCCGCCTCGAGCGAGGTGTCGTGCCCGGCCAGCACCACCTCCTTGATCCGCCGCGCGGCCAGGGGGGGCATGGCGGCGATCTGACCGGCCAGCTCGAGCGCGCGGTCCAGCACCTCGTCATCCGGCACGCATTCGCTGGCCAGCCCCATCTCGAACGCCTCGCGCCCGGTGATCGGATCGCCGGTCAGCATCATCTTCATAGCCTTGAACTTGCCCACTGCCCGCAACAGCCGCTGGGTGCCGCCACCGCCGGGCATGATGCCGACCTTGATCTCGGGCTGGGCGAATTTCGCGTTCTCCCCGGCGACGATGATATCGGCATGCATGGCCAGCTCGCAGCCGCCGCCGAAGGCCGCGCCACGCACCGCGGCGATGAAGGGCAGGGGACAATGGGCAATCACGCCCCACATGCGGCGGATGTTGGTGCGGGTGATCTCGGCGGTGCCCATCTCGGCCATCACCTTGATATCCGCCCCGGCGACAAAGGCACGCTCGTCGCCGGCGACCACGACGCAGCGTGCGTCGGGGTCGTCATAGAGCGCGGCGAACCGGTCGGTCAGCGCCTTTCGCAGCCCGTCGCTGAGCGCGTTGCGCGCCTCGGGCCGGTTCAGCCGCAGCAGCACCGTGCCCTGTCCGTGACGCTCCTCGATGACCAGCTCAGACATCGGACCCCTCCCTAAAGCACCGACGGTTTCACTCGCAGAATCATACTAAGATTGGAATGACATAAAAACAATAACAATTTTCTGGACGGGTTGCTCGTTCATTTGCTACGATGGCCGGAATGCCGGGCCTTGCCCCGGTGGCGCGCCTTCCGTCCGACGGAGGAAAGGGTCGAAGAATGGACATCCTGAGGAACAGTCCGGGAAAGCTTTACCTGCATGTCGCGGATATCCTGCGCCAGCGCCTGCGCTCGGGCGCGCTTGCCCCCGGCGACCGGCTCAAGCCGATCTCCGAACTGGCCGAGGAATTCCGCGTCGCCACCGTCACCATCCGCCAGGCCGTGGCGATCCTCGAATCCGAAGGCAGGCTCTACCGCCAACAGGGCGCCGGCACCTTCGTCACCGAGAATTCTACCGGCGACGACAGCTTTGCCGTCGGGCTCGACTGGCCGGAACTGCTCGACATGGTGACCAAGACCGACCCGCGCCTGATCGAGAAGCGGGAAAATGTCGAGCTTCCGTCCAGGGGCGACCTGAAGGGCGGCAAGGCCGCTTCGTCCTATGTCTACCTGCGCCGGGTGAACGCGCTGAAAGGGCTCGATTGCCTCGTGGCCGACGCCTACATCGCCTCGGATCTCTACGAGCAATGCCCCGAACGCTTCGATCACGAGACGATCATCCCGGTGATCGAATCGCTGCCTGGCGTGACCATCGCCAAGTGCCACCAGACCCTGACGATCGGGCAGGCCGACATGGACAAGGCCGGCCTGCTCGGGCTGCCGCTCAGCGCGCCGCTGGGGGATATCCGGCGCATCCTGACGGCGCCCGATGGCACGGTGCTCTATTACAACGACGTCTCCTATCGCGGGGACATGGTGAAATTCGAGATCAGTCTCGAATTGTCCGCGGATGAGGCGAACGCATCGCCTGCGCGGGAATAGGCGGACAGAGAGGAGGTCCGCTGAACGGGCGCCGCGTGCGCCCAGGCAAACGAACTGGGAGGAACCAAATGACGAAGTCAAAACTTCTTGTCGGCGTGGCTGTAGCCGCCATGGCCGCCTTGCCGGCGGCGGCGCAGGATTACCCGTCGCAGCCGGTGCAACTGACCGCCCCCTACGGGCCCGGCGGCGCCTCGGACCTCGCGGCGCGCAACCTTGCCAATGTCGCGCCCGATTTCGTGGGCCAGCCGGTGCTGGTCACCAACCGCGCCGGCGCCGGCGGCGCCACCGGCTCGGCCTATGTCCGCAACGCCGACCCCGACGGGTACAACCTGCTGCTGGCCCGGATCGGCTCGCACAGCATCTCGCCGGCGATCAAGACATCCATGCCCTACAAGTGGGACGATTTCACCTATCTCGGCCTGCTCGAGATCAACCCGGCCGCCTGTGCGACGGCCACGTCCAAGCCCTACGAATCCCTCGATGACCTGCGCGACGCGATCGAGGCGAACCCGGGCGCCATCACCTACAGTTCCGCCGGTGTCGGCACGCTGCACCATCTCGGCGGCATCATGCTGCTCGACGTGCTGGGCTTCGAGGATCCCACCGTTGCGGCAACGCACATCCCGTTCCAGGGCGGCGGCGCGGCGGCGGCGGCGGCGGCCACCGGGCAGGTCGACTTCGTCTGCTCCAACATCTCGGCGATCATCAGCCAGATCGAAGGCGGCCAGCTTCGCCCGCTGGTGGTGACGACGCCCGAGCGGGTGGACTCGCTGCCCGACGTGCAGACCGCGTCCGAACTCGGATATCCCGATCTCGAGGCGCTGGTCGGCTGGTCCGGCCTCGTCGGCCCGCCGGACATGGCGGACGAGGTGATCTCGGTCTGGACCGAGGCGCTGCAGAAGGTCGCGGAAGACGAGCGTTGGGTCAAGCAGACCGAGTCGCTCGGCTCGGTCCCGATGATCCTCTCTCCAGAAGAGACCGTGGAATTCGTCGAGAATCAGTACACCACCTTCCGGGGTCTCGTCGAAAGGCTGGGCCTCCAGATCGACTAGGACCGTCCGACGACGGTGCGGCCGGCGTGCCCGGCCGCACATCCTGATCCGCCGATCCGCGATCGGCTGCAACCGGAGGGACCGTCCGTGAAGATCGATCACAAGCGAGATTTCCTGCTGGGGCTGGCCGTTTGCGCCCTGGCCCTGATCATCCTGTTCGGCATTCTGCCCTGGGCGGTCAAGGCGCCGAAGGTGATCCCCAACCTTGCCCTTTCGCCGACATTCTGGCCGCGCATCATCCTTGTCAGCGTTGCCGGGCTGAGCGCCCTGCTGGCGATCCGCGCCTACATGGACAACCGCCGAGAGATGCAGGCAACCGAGCGCCGCGACCGAAACGACCCCCTCGACGACACGCCGCCCTTTGACCTCAGCGATCTGCGGGTCATCGTGGCGGGCTTGCTCATGGTCGCCTTCTGCGCCCTGCTGAAACCCCTGGGCGTGGTTCTGCCAGCGATGGCGCTGCTGATCGCGCTGATCCTGCTGCACGACCGGAAACACTGGCCAAAGGCCGTGATCCTGGCAGTCGCGGTTGTCGCGGGCCTCTACCTGTTCTTCCGTTTCGTGGCCCGGGTGCCGGTGCCCCTCGGCCCCCTCAACGCCATTTTCTGAAGGTTCCACGCCATGATCGAGAACATCTCGGACGCCTTCATCCTCTTCCTGAACGTATACAACCTCGTGGCCCTGGCGGGTGGCATCGCGATCGGTGTCATCGTGGGCGCGATCCCCGGCATGACCTCGACCATGGCCGTCGCCCTGACCCTGCCGTTCACCTTCACCCTGCCGCCGGTCACCGGCATCCTGCTGCTGCTGGGGGTGTACAAGGGTGGCGTATATGGCGGGTCGATCCCGGCGATCCTGGTCCGCGCGCCGGGCACGCCCGCGGCCTCCTGCTCGGTGCTCGACGGCTATCCGCTGGCCCAGAAGGGGCAGGCGGGCAAGGCGCTCGACATGGCGCTCTATGCCTCCTGCTTCGCCGATCTCGTCTCCAACCTGTCGCTGATCCTGCTGGTGGGCTACCTCGCCGCGCTCGTCACCAGCTTCGGTCCGCCCGAGAACTTCACCCTGATCTTCTTCTCGCTCACCATCATCGCCTCCGTTTCCGGCGAAAGCCTGCTGCGCGGCTTCATCTCGGCCGGGGCCGGCCTGCTGCTTGCCACGGTGGGGCTCGACCTGATCTACGGGACCGACCGCTTCACCTTCGGCAACGCCAACCTGCTGGGCGGTCTGGCCTTCATTCCACTGCTGATCGGGCTCTTCGCGATCCCCGAAATCCTCAATGGTTATGCGAGGCGCGGCGCCCCCGAGAAGGTGCCCGCCGACCCCAGCGGCACCCGCGCCACCTTCGCCGATTTCCGCCGCTGCTTCCGGTCGATCTTCCGCGGTAGCCTGATCGGTGTCGTCCTCGGCGCCATTCCCGGCATCGGCGGTGCGCCCTCGGCCTTCGTCTCCTATTCCGAGGCGATGCGCCGCTCGCCCAACCGCAAGAATTTCGGCAAGGGCGAACTCGAGGGCGTGGCGGCGGCCGAGGCCGGCAACAACGGCGTTGCCGGCTCGACGATGATCCCGCTCCTGGCCCTCGGCATCCCCGGCGACGTGATCACCGCCGTCATCCTTGGAGCATTCATGGTCCATGGCCTGCGCCCCGGGCCCATGCTGTTCGAACAGAATATCGACCTGATCTATGCCCTCTTCATCGGCATCTCCATCAGCTCGCTCTTCCTGCTGATCATCGGCAAGGCCGCGATCCGGATGTTCCGCCACATCGCCTCGATCCCGATGCGATACCTCTATCCCATCGTCATGGTGCTCTGCGTCTTCGGCGCCTACGCGGTGAACAACTCCTTCTTCGACATCTACGTGATGGTCGCCTTCGGCATCCTCGGCTTCATCATGATGCGGATGCAGGTGCCCTCGGCGCCCTTCCTCATCGCCTTCATCCTCGGCCCGATGCTTGAAGACAGCTTCCGGCAGTCGCTGCTCCTGTCGCAGGGCAGCCTGACCATCTTCGTCAGAAGCTGGATCACCTGGATCTTCTGGACGCTGACCTTCCTGTCCGTCGCGCTGATGCTGCGCCGGCACATCATCGGCAATCCGGAAGAGGCGCTGCCGGAAGTGCCGAAAGGGTAGGGGCAGGAGCCGCCGGCAAGCGGACCGGCGGCTTAATCGAGCGGGGCGTGCAGCCGCGTCTCCCTGGTGATGATCCCGCCCCGATTGCCGATCTCGATCGATCCGTACCGCTCCCTGAAACACTCCGGCAGCGGGCGATCCCCTTCCAGCGACAGCCAGAGCCGCAGCAGGTGCCGGCGCTCCTTCGGGTCGGGCCAGTCGAGAAAGCCGGTCCGGTCATGCAACTGCGAATGGTTGTACACGAACTGCATGTCCCCCGGCTCGAGATCCATCGCGAAATTCAGCTCCGGATCGTCGGCCAGCCGGTCGAACATGTCGAGCGCCTCGACATGCTCCGGCGTCAGCCTCATGGCGTCGTCGAACCGCTGGGCGCTGTCGATATACTGGCGCTGGTAGAAGACCGTCAGGCACCCCTCGTGCCAGTTCAGCACCGGGATCTCCATGAACGGCTTCGCGCCCTCCGGCACCTCGCCCCGCCGGTCCGTGGCGATCGGGTCGAACAGCTTCAGCAACAGGTCCGGCCGTTCCGCCCGCATCCGGTTATAGATGCTCTCGGCGCTGACCAGAAGCGACCGGCCGCCTTCCTTCGCCTTCTTCAGGCACAGCAGGCCCACAACGTCGGCGCTGTCGGTATGGAAGGTCTGCCGGGCCGAGGTCTGGTAGATCCGGCTGTTCGGGTCGTTGGCATCCGCCCCGATATCCCGCACGTGGCCGAGGATATGTCCTTGCGCATTCTGCGACCGCGCGCTGCCGATATGCGTGCCGATCCCGCAGAAAATGGTCGCTGCCATCTGCTGGCTGTACTCTGAAACCGGCAAACCGCGCAGCACCTCGACACCGACCCCCTCGCGCATCGTGTGCCGCAGGTCGCCCAGGTGGCCGGTAAAGCGCTTAAGCGGGAAATCCTCGCTGGTAATCTCACCGACGTCCCGGCCAAGGCCCAGGAAGTGCTCCGCCGCCTGTTCCAGGTCGGCGATATCGGCCTCCGAGAGGTGATAAAGCCACTTCTCGGGCTGCCTGGCCATGTCGCGGCCGATCCATGCAGAGGGTCCGGTCAGCTTTTCGGGAAGATCGTCAATCTTGGAGAGTGCGGCGGTCATGCAAGTTTCCCCTTTTCGTCACGCGTTGATTTATTTCCTAGATTAATTGTATTGCACGGAAAAATGAGTTTTGGTCATAATCATGTCCGATCCCTCTCTAACCGTCCTGCGCGCCCTCAAAAGCCTTGCCGCCACCGGCAGCGTCTCGCGCACGGCTATCGCGCTGGGCCTCACGCAATCCGCTGTCAGCCGGGCCATCGCCGGCTATGAAAAGGCCACCGGCCTGACCCTGCTGCGGCGCGAAACCCGGCCCCTCACGCTGACCGAGGCCGGGGAGATCGTCGTCGAACACGCGACAGAGGTCGACCGGTCGCTCGCCGCCCTGCGCGATGATCTCTCCGCCCTTCGCAGTAACCGCGCGGGACACTTGCGGATCGGGTCTTTCGGCCCGACCGCCTCTACCCGTATCCTGCCCGATCTCGTGAAACGGTTCCGGCGGAAACATCCCGGCATCGAGGTCAGCATCCAGGAAGGGACGGATGCCGAAACGCGCGAGGCGATTTCGAAAGGGCTGACCGATGTTGCCGTCCTGTCCGGCCCCGTAGATGACCTCGACGTGCTTTCCATCGCGACCGACCGGCTTGTCGCCCTTGTGCCCGAACAAGGGCCGCTTGCGGATCGGCCGGCCCTGTCGCCCGGCGACCTGGCGGGGTTCCCCTTCATCATGACCCTTGCCGGAAACGAGCCTGCCATTCTCGACTGGTTCCGGCGCGCCGGTATCACGCCCGATATCCGTCACCGTGTGCAGCAGACGCATTCCATACTCGCGCTCGTCGGCTCGGGGCAGGGCAACGCCATCGTGGCGTCGCTGTCCCTGCCGATGGACCTGGGGCAGATCCACGCCGTGCCCCTGGATCCGGGAACGGAGCGGGATATCTACTTGGTGAAAAGGCCGGGCACCCCGCGATCCGTCGCGGTCACCGCGTTCTGGGATTTCGCACGAACCGCCGAATTTCGGGGGCTCGGCCCGCGGGAGGCCGTCTGACCCGCGTACTTCGGGCACGTGGCAACACCTCGATCGGCATGGTAACGACCTATCAAATTTCCGGGAAATGCAGGCAGGAATCCGCGGTTTCATGTCATTTCGACTCCCTCGCGCCTCCGTCCCGCGATGGACCGGGACGCGCTCTTGCACTAATTGTCGAAGCGAACCACATAGCCGATGCCGGTCACCGTGTATTGCCCGTCCTGAACTTCGTCCCAAAGCAATCGGGGTCGCCAAGATGAGAAGATCGACCAACGCAGCGCATGGCGCGAAACCGGCCTCCCTGCCGGTTCATGGCGCGTCATGTCCGGTCGTTCCGTCAGGCCCCTCCGGTGCGCGCCGGGAGCTTTGATGGTCAGACGCTCACTTCTCGTCGCCGCGGTGGCCATCCTGGCCTCCCTGTTGCTGCACGTGCTGGGCCTCAGGTTCGCCTCTCACGACATTCAAAGCGCGCCGGACGATACGGCCACTCCCCCGCCCGAGGTCAGTGGCACATTCGACGATTTCGTCGAATCCGCCCCCGAGCCCATCGAACCCGAGCCGACCGAACCGATGGAAAAGCCCGAGGTCTCCGCGCCCGACCCGGTAGAGGATACGACGCCCACGTCGAATGCGCTTGTCGAATCGGACAACCCTCAAAACGAGGTGACGCCCGGCACCGGCACCGGCACGTCAGAGATCACGACGCCGGATGCGGCCGATCCGTCAGGCGCCGAGCAGGAGGCCGAGACCGAGCTTGCCGCCCAGCAACCCCTTTCGCCGGAGACCACCACCGAGGCGGAAGAAGCCGAGCCCACGCCGGAGGAACAGGACGCGCCGGAGGAGGCCCGCCAGCCCGATACCCCCCAGGTGACGATCGAGGCGACGGAGGAAACCCCCGACATCCCGGCCGCGCCCAGCGACGAGACGGTCCAGAGCACCGCCGTCACCCGCTCGCTGCGTCCCCCGAAACAACGTCCCAGCACCGAGGCGCTGCGCAATCCCGAGGCGCAGCCGGGTCCCGAGACCGACGGCACCCAGCGCACCCGGATCCAGAGCAGCGGTCTCGAACTGCTGGCGCAGAATGGCGGTCTGGCGGCCGCCAGCGCGTCGGTCTTCGGCAACCTCGGCGCCTCCGGCAATGCCGAGGCGGCCAACTACGCGGGCCGCGTGCTGACCCATCTCAACAGCACTGCAAGGATGGCCACCTCGGCCCGTGGCTCTGCCCGTGTCCAGTTCCAGATCAACGCGGACGGATCGGTCGCATGGGTCAGGGTGGTCAACAGTTCCGGCTCTTCCGGCATCGACCAGGCGGCGGTGGCCCAGGTCCGCAAGTCCGCGCCGTTTCCTCCCCCGCCGGAAGGGACCACGCGGCAGATGGTCTTCGTCTACCACAGCAACTAGCCCGGTCCGCGCACCGCGGGCGGATGTCACTGGGAGCCGGAGCGCAGGCCGCCCCGCCCAACACGGGTGAATTTTCGCTAAATGCCCGTAACGAAGCCGCCCCGGCCTTGCCCGGCTTTAACGGGGATTTAAGGCCCCGCGCGGATGTTGCCCGCAGGTGATATTCAGATTGAGGCCCGGGCCATGACCGCCAAGAGCAATGCGGCTGCAACAACAGCCGACGTTTCCAACAACGACGACCTGCACCTGCAAGGCATGGTCGATGCCATGCACCGCGTTCAGGCGGTGATCGAATTCGATCTGAACGGCACGATCCTGACGGCGAACGACAATTTCCTGAAAACGCTCGGCTACGACCTGGGCGAGATCCAGGGCCGCCATCACAAGATGTTCTGCGATCCGCAACTGGTCGCGTCAGACGCGTATCGTGACTTCTGGATGCAGCTGGCGATGGGCGAATTCATCACCGGCGAATTCCAGCGCTTCGGCAAGAACCGCCGCGAGGTGTGGATCAACGCCTCCTACAACCCGATCCTCGATGCCGACGGCAAGCCCTTGAAGGTGGTCAAGTTCGCCACCGACATCACCGCCGAAAAGCTCCGCACGGCCGAGCAGGACGGCAAGCTGGCCGCGATCGACCGCTCGCAGGCCGTGATCGAGTTCGAGCTTGACGGCACGATCCTTACGGCGAACGACAATTTCCTCGACGTCACCGGCTACGCGCTGGACGAGATCAAGGGCCGGCACCATCGCATATTCTGCGATCCCGACTATGCCGGCAGCGGCACGTACAAGTCGTTCTGGGCCGACCTGGCCGAAGGGCGTTTCGCCACCGGCGAATTCCAGCGCTTCGGCAAGAACGGCCGCGAAGTCTGGATCAACGCCTCCTACAACCCGATCCTCGATTCCAGGGGCAGGCCGTTCAAGGTGGTGAAATTCGCCACCGACATCACCAATGAAAAGCTCCGCACCGCCGAGCAGGACGGCACGATGGCCGCGATCAGCCGCGCACAGGCAATGATCGAGTTCGAGCTTGACGGCACGATCCTCACCGCGAACGACAATTTCCTCGCCGTGACGGGCTACGCGCTGGAAGAGATCCGCGGCAAGCATCACCGCATGTTCTGCGATCCGGACTACGTGCGCAGTGGCGAGTACAAGGCCTTCTGGGCTGATCTCGCAGCGGGAAATTTCGCCGCCGCGCAGTACCGCCGCTTCGGCAAGAACGGCAAGGAAGTGTGGATCAACGCTTCCTACAATCCGATCCTCGATGCCAAGGGAAAACCGTTCAAGGTGGTCAAGTTCGCCACCGACATCACCGCCCAGAAAGCGGTCGAACAGAACGTGTCGCGCATCGCCAGTGATTTCGTGGCGAAATCCGCGGATATCGACAAGCAGGCCAAGACGGTCGCCGAAGGCGCCCAGACTCTCGGCTGCACCACCGAGGAGATCAACGCGTCGGTCGAGGAACTCAGCGCCTCGATCGACTCCATCGCGCAAAACAGCGGCCTCTCGGACGAGATCGCCAAGCGCACCAAGGAAGAGGCCGATATCGGCGCAAAGGCCATCGACCGCTCGATCGAGGCGATGGACCTGATCAACGCCTCCTCCGAGGAGATCAACGAGATCGTCAAGGTCATCAGCGAAATCGCCGGCCAGACCAACCTGCTCGCCTTCAACGCCGCGATCGAGGCAGCCCGCGCCGGCGAGCACGGGCTCGGCTTCTCGGTCGTGGCCGACGAGGTGCGCAAGCTGGCCGAGCGGTCCTCGCAGGCGACCAAGGAAATCACCAAGCTGATCAACGAGACGGTCAAGCGCGTGACCCAGGGCAGCGAGGTATCGCGAGAGGCGGGCGCCGCCTTCACGAAGATCCTCGCCGGCATCTCGGATACAACCGAATCCATCACGCAGATCTCCGTCGCCGCCAACGAGCAGCAGACCGCCGCCCGTGACGTGGCCGAGGCGATCCAGAGCATCGTCGATGCCTCCGAGCAGGCCGTGGTCGCCTCCGATTCCATTGCCGAGGCCACCGACGGCCTTCGGATCGGCGCGGAGGGTCTTACCCGCGAAATCGCCAAACTCGGCGCCTGACGCCTACGGCCACGTCACTAGCAGGGGAAGTGCAGCACCATGGAAAGCTCGAAAACCATGAGCGATGGCGATTTCGCGAAACTGCGCGCCATCGTCTACTCCCAGACCGGCATCAACATCGGCGACTCGCGGCGCTCCCTGTTGGTGACGCGCCTGCGGCCCCGTCTCCGAGACCTCGGGCTGACCGACTACAAGGCCTACATCTCGCGCCTGTCGCAGGATGCCGCCGAACGCCAGGAACTCACCAACAGGGTCACCACGAACGAGACATACTTCTACCGCACGCCCCGGGTCTGGACCTATTTCAACGAGGTCTATGTGCCGGGCTTCATCCGGAAGGCGCAGAACCGCCCGCTGCGGGTGTGGTCCGCCGCCGCCTCGACCGGGGAAGAGGCTTATACCACCGGTGTCTTCCTGGAAGAGATGCGAAGCCGTGCCGACCGGTTCGAGTATGCCATCCTTGGCACCGACATCTCCTCGCGCGTGATCGACGTGGCAACGGCCGGCCTCTACAAGGGCCGCCCCGTCGCCCGATTCCGCCAGGACCGGCCCGACCTGTTCGCCCGGCACATGACCGGCTCCGACGAGTCCGGCTGGCAAGTCACCTCCCAGATCAGGTCACGTATCCGTTTCCGACAGCACAGCCTGCTCGACCCGCTGAAAAACACGGCCCAGTTCGACGTGATCTTCCTGCGCAACGTCCTGATCTACTTCACGGCGGCCGACCAGGAGGTGATCCTGAAACATGCCCGGTCGCTTCTCCACCCCGATGGCGTCCTGTTCATTGGCGAAAGCGAATCCCTCAAGCATATCAACACCGATTTCGAGCAGGTCGAACCGATCATCTACCGGCCGGTGTCGCGCAGTGGCGGGCCGGCCGCATGACCACGCTCCGGAAAATCCACGTCCAGATCGGCGAGGTCAAGACGGCCCGGCCGGGAGAGGTCCTGACCGCCATACTCGGGTCCTGCATCGGGCTCGGTTTCCTCTACCCGGCCCGCGGCATCTACGGCCTGGCGCATTGCCTCCTCTCCGATTCCGGCAAGGTGTCCGAAAAGATCGACGGGCGGCACGTGGACCAGGCGGTGCGCTCGCTCGTCTCGCTGATGGAAATCGGTACGACCGACAAGAAACATATCAAGGCGATCCTCGTGGGCGGGGCCAACATGACGATGCCACCCGACACCGATCCGAAACGCCTTGTCGGCACGACCAATTCCGGCAGCGCCTACCGGGCCGTCCGCAAGCTGGGCCTGCGCAATATCTACGAAGACACCGGCGGCGTGCTCGGGCGGCAGGTTACAATCGACTGCACCACGGGCGAGTTCGAGGTCATGCAGATCCCGCGACTTGGAGGCAAGACATGACATCGTTGTCGACGGATCAGGCCGGGGATACGCGCCCGCCCACGACCGAGGTTATCGCCCCGAACCGGGTTCCGGTGCCCACGGCCCAGACGATCTACGGGTCGTTCTGGCTCGACCGGACCGAATTCGCGCTGCGCGCCGGCGTGATCCGCGAGGTCGTGAACGAGCCGGCCACGATTTCGGCCATGCCGCTGTCGCCGCCCTTCATGCTGGGGCTGATCAACCTGCGGGGAATGATCATACCCGTCGTCGACCTGCGCCAGTTGCTGGAACTCCCCGCGGGCCAGGCGACCGAACGCAAGGTTGCCATCGTCGAGGACGGCGACCATCGCATCGGTCTCATGGTCGACCGGACCGGCGAAGTCCTCAAGGTGGAAGAGCGCTCGCGCGTCGACTTCCGACCGCGTGATGGCAAGATCAAGGACGTGGTCGTCGAGGGGCTGCTCAAGCTCGAGTGCGGCGAACGCATCGTCCAGATTCTCGACCCGTGCGAGATTCTCGGTCTCGACAAGGTGCCGCGTAGCGAGGGTTTCCCGGACGACGGCGATCCCGCGAACGCCGCATCGAGAGGGCAGCGCTTCAACTGCATCTCGTTCCAGTTCGGCCACACCACCTGCGCCATCGACCTGCGGCACGTCAAGGAGGTGATGGAAGCCCCGGAAATCATGGACTCGATCCTCGTGCATGACTGCTTCATCGGCATCACCAACCTGCGCGGTTCGGTCATTCCCGTGGCGGATTTCCGCAAGTTCATGGGCGACGTGTCCGATTTCAGGGCCAGCCGGGAATCGCCGCCGAAACGCAAGATGCTGATCGTCCAGACGGATGGCGGGCCGATCGGGCTACTGGTCTACTCGATCGACAGCATAATTGCCTGTTTCCAGGATGAAATCCTGGAGTTCACCAAGCTCGCACTGCCGCGTGCGGATATCGTCGAGGGGTGCCTTCTGGGCAAGGACAACGAGATCATCATGTTGCTGGACTACGAGGTCATGAAGCGAGACCGTATCCTCGTCGACACCGCTCTGCGCTGTCGGGAGGTTCACCCGCCGGAAGAAAAGACCGAGGTCGCAAGCGAACGCAGGTCATCAAGCGCCCGGCTGACATTCATAGTGTTCGCCTTCGAGAAGCGCTTTGCCCTCGACACCACGCAGGTCAACGAAGTCATCGATTATCCCGACACCCTGTTGCAGCCGCCCTACGCGATCGATTTCGTCGACGGGGTCATCAACCTCCGCGGCGAGCTGATAAGCCTGATCAATCCGCGCAAGCTGTACGGCCTGTCGACCGCCGAACGCGAAGGCGAAAAGGTCCTGATCTTCAGGAGCGAAGGCAGCAAGTACGGCATCCTCGTGGATTCGATCGACGAGATCGTGATCACTGCCGAGGACAAGGTCTTCGAGATGACCGCGCTCAGCCACCAGGACACGACGATGAAAATCGCCGAAGATGTCTGCGGATGCATTCAAAGTCCGACACGGGGCACCGTCATGATCCTCGATACCGGCGCGCTCCTCCGCCGCTGCTTCAGGAATGCCGGCGACAAGGCGCTTGGGTCCGCGGATCTGCCCGGCGCGGCACGGCAAGGGCAGGGCCCGCTAAAGCACTGATCACTTTGAGCGCATTGCGGATGCAGTCCCAGGGTCCGCCGGGCCCGAACCGGCCGTGCGGCCGTTCCGTCAGAAATCCTCGGGGAAATGCAGGCGCAGGAAGGCCAGGCAGGCCTCCCGCCCTTGTGACTGGCCCTTCGCAATCGCCTCGTTCGACACGATGCCTTCAATCCAGAGGCCGGAGATCATGGCGTTCAGGGACACCGCGACCTGGTAGGCGTCGATCTCCCGGCCGCGCTGCCTGGCAAGCTCCGAAAGGTCGTCCGCCACCATCCTGTTGAAATGCGCGCGCATCTCGGCGCATCTCTCGCGGTAGCTGTCGACCCGCACCGATTCAGCCCAGAAAGCCACCCAAAGCGCCACCGAGGCCCGCCCGCTGGCCCGCTTGCTGAAATCTGCCTGGATCATGCTCCGTACCCGGTCCGCCGGCCCGCTCGACGTTTCCCGCAACTCGGCGAGATAGGCCTCATACGCCTCCGCCGCGTGGTCGAGCGCGGCAAAGATCACCCCCTCCTTCGACTGGAAGTGAAAGGCGACAACCCCGAAAGAGCACTTGGCCTCGGTTGCGATGGAATTCATCGTGACCCCGGTCAGGCCCTTCGCGGCAATCACGTTGATCGCGGCCCGGATCAGGCTGCTCCGCCGTTCCGACACCTTCTTCTCGCGGCGGGACACCGGTTTCCCGGTGGGCGTGCCTTCGCTTTTTTTCTCGCTGGCAGGAATGGAACCTTCATCCTTCCTATGGGCCGCATGCCTGTTTTTCCGGCGCCCGGCGGTTTCGCCTAAATGGTCGGGAATGCCCGTTCATGTCAATGTTTTATCAGGTTGCGGGCCCTCCGATGGGGATATCCTTGCAAAATAATGATTGATTAAGCAATCAAAAAAGTTGACAGGCAGCGACGCCCGGTGCACAGACTGCCCCACACGATGCACACAGGAACAGATCGCGCCGGCCCGGCGCGAGCAGAGTTGGAGGTAAGTTCATGGCTGATACTCAGCAAACCACCGTCACCGGCGCCCGCCAGAAGCACCTCGTACGCCCCTCGCAGGACATGGCCGCGCTGGGCAAGGATGACATGCCGGTACTCACCAGGGCGGAAGGCATCTATGTCTACGCCGAGGATGGCCGCAAGCTCATCGACGGCCCGGCCGGGATGTGGTGCACCCAGATCGGATATGGCCGCAAGGAAGTCGTCGATGCCATCGCGCACCAGGCGGCGACCATCTCCTTCGCCTCGCCCTGGTACATGAGCACCAGCCCCTCCGCCCGCCTTGCCGAGAAGATCGCCACACTCACGCCGGGGGACCTGAACCGGATCTTCTTCACCACGGGCGGCTCCACCGCTGTCGACAGCGCGCTGCGCTTCACCGAGTTCTACAACAACGTCCTCGGCCGTCCGGCGAAAAAGCGGATCATCTCGCGCATCGACGGCTACCATGGCTCGACCGGGCTGGCGGCCTCCGTCACCGGGCGCCGGGGGAGCTGGGCCAATTTCGACATCGAGTCCGACCGCGTCTCCTTCCTCTCCTCGCCCAACCCGCGCCACGCGGGCACCCGAAGCGAGGCCGAGTTCCTCGACGATCTCGTGCAGGAATTCGAGGACCGGATCGCGAGTCTCGGGGCCGACACGGTCGCCGCCTTCATCGCCGAGCCGCTGCTTGCCAACGCGGGCGTCATCATTCCGCCCAAAGGCTACCACGCCCGCTTCAAGCAGGTTTGCGAAAAGCACGACATTCTCTATATCTCCGACGAGGTCGTGACCGCCTTCGGACGCTGCGGGGAATGGTTCGCCTCGGAAAAGGTGTTCGGCGTGACGCCCGAT
The DNA here is from genome assembly GCF_030373445.1 of Roseovarius sp. Lineage (GTDB taxonomy): Bacteria > Pseudomonadota > Alphaproteobacteria > Rhodobacterales > Rhodobacteraceae > Roseovarius. The sequence goes on along the minus strand of NZ_JAUCYU010000003.1, from coordinate 228,871 downwards.
ATCATCACCTTCGCCAAGGGCGTCACGTCGGGCTACGTGCCGCTGGGCGGCTTCGCGATCTCGGACGCGGTCATCGCCAGGATCTCGGGCGAAAACGCGAAGGGCAGCTGGTTCAACAACGGCTTCACCTATTCCAACCAGCCCGTCTCCTGCGCCGCGGCCCTCGCCAATATCGACCTGATGGAGCGTGAGGGCATCGTCGATCACGCGCGCGACACCGCGGGATATTTCCGCAAGGCGCTGGAATCGCTGCTCGATCTGCCGGGGGCAGGGGCCGTGCACTCCGCGGGGCTGGTCGGCTGCGTCCAGTGCCTGCTCGACCCCAGCCAGCCAGACGGAACGGAGCAGGACCGCGCCTTCGCCGCCCGTGTCGACGAGATCTGCTTCGAACTCGGGCTGATCGTCCGCCCGATCGCCGAGCGTTGCGTCATCTCCCCGCCGCTTGTCATCACCCGGGCGCAGATCGACGATGTCGTCGGCATCCTGCGCAAGGCCATTGAACAGGCAGGGCAGGAAGCGGGTCTGACATCGCCGGCGGGCGCCGCGGCCGGCTGATCGGCCGCGCCCTGCCAAGCCGGGCGCCTGGCGTCCCGGCAATTCAATACGGGCCCGCGGTATCCCTTGGCCGCGGGCCTGACAGCGACCCGATCGCCCGATCCACACGCGAGTTTCGGCGAGCGCAAGGCACCGCCTGCATAAAACCCTGCCTCATTTCAAAATGACCGCGTCGAAGTACGACATGGCGACAGGACGAAGTGCGTTCTTCGTCTGCATGGCACGCCATTGCGCCCGGTCGATATGTAATTAAAACATGTAAAAACAACGAATTCATAGAGATTCAGCTGTACCGGATATCCACGCTATCGCCGTTCCAACCACCTGCGATCAAGCGTCGGAATCGCACGGTCATCCCCTGGTCAATGCATCGAAAACATAACTTCAAGTAATGTACCTCTTACTATTTGTGACTTCGGCTGCGCCCCCTCCACCGATACTCTTCTTCCCAGTTGCAGGGCCGCCTCGTGTCGGGAAGCTACTACCCCGAAGGGCGCTCCGAACCACGGCGCGAATTCCGGGAGCGCGCTGGCCGAAGACCGCGAACGAAAAAACGAAGAAACGACACGTAAACCGGAACCTCGACCACACCGACAGGGAGAAAACGAATGAAACGCATTGTTGCAACCGCGATTGCCGCGTCGGCCGGATTGTGCGCCGCGCCGCTTCACGCGGAAGGAAGCCTCACCTACGTCTCGTGGGGCGGAAACTACCAGCAGGCCGAGCGGGACGCCTTCCTCGATCCCATCGAGGACGAGCTCGGCATCACCATCCGCGAAGAAACCTACACCGGCGTTCACGAGGTCCGTGCCCAGGTGCTCTCCGGTGCCGTGACCTGGGACATCGTCGACCTGGGCGGCTTCGAATGCGCCCAGGGCCAGGCCGAGGGCCTCTTCGAAGAACTCGACTGGAACGTCGTGTCCACCGAGGGGCTCGACGACAACGCCTGGTCCGATACCTGGGTCTCGATCCTCTATTACTCCACCGTCCTCGCCTACAACCCCGAGGCGCTGGAAAAGGCACCGACAAACTTCACCGATTTCTGGGATGTCGAGAACTTCCCCGGCCGCCGCGCCCTCTACAACGAGGCGCCCACCATGCTCGAGGCGGCGCTTCTGGCCGACGGCGTGCCGAAGGACGAGCTCTACCCGCTCGACCTTGACCGCGCCTTCGCCAAGCTGGAAGAGATCAAGCCGCATATCGACGCCTGGTGGGATTCCGGCGCCCAGTCGATCCAGCTGCTCGCCGATGGCGAGGTCGACATGCTGCCGATCTGGAACGGCCGTATCGAGGTGCTTCGGGAAGAGGGCTTCCCGGTCGAAATCGTCTGGGATCAGGGCACCCTTTCGGTCAGCTGCGTCGCCATCCCCAAGGGGGCGCCCAACAAGGACCTTGCGATGAAGGCGATCAACCTGATGATCTCGCCCGAGATCCAGGCCAACCTGCCGCAATACATCAACTACGGTCCGGCCAACGCGCTTGCCTTCGAAACCGGCAAGATCCCCGAGGACAAGATCGCCACCAGCCCCTCTGCGCCCGATCACCTCAAGGTGCAGGCCGTCATCAGCCCCAGCTACTGGGGCGAACGCCTGACCGAGCTTGACGAGCGCTGGGACGCCTTCATGCTCAAGTAAGCGATGCCCACGCCGCCCGGGGCCTCCCCGGGCGGCACCCGTTAAGGTAATGGAGGCTGAATTGAACGGTTCAACCGGCTTGTCCATCAGCGGCCTGTCGAAGCACTACGGCTCGTTCCGCGCGTTGGACGCAATCGACCTGGCGATCGGGGCAGGGGAATTCATGACGCTTCTCGGGCCGTCCGGCTCGGGCAAGACGACACTTCTCATGACCATCGCGGGATTCACGCGGCCAACGAAGGGCCATATCCGGATTGCCGGGCGCGACCTTGCAGCCGTGCCGCCGCACAAGCGCAATTTCGGCATGGTCTTCCAGCATTACTCGCTGTTTCCCCACCTGAACGTCGCCGAGAACGTGGCCTATCCGCTTCGGATGCGGCGCATGTCGCGCACCGATACCGAGCAGCGGGTCGCCCATGCGCTCGACCTCGTGCAGCTGCGCCACCTGTCCGATCAGCGTGTCGGCAACCTGTCCGGCGGCCAGAAGCAGCGCATCGCGCTTGCCCGCGCCATCGTCTTCGAACCCGACGTGCTCCTGATGGACGAACCGCTTTCCGCGCTCGACAAGAACCTGCGCGAGCAGATGCAGTTCGAAATCCGAAGCCTGCACGACAGGCTCGGCATCACCACGGTCTACGTCACCCATGACCAGCGCGAGGCGCTGACCATGTCTGACAGGATCGCGGTCATCAACCACGGCCGGATCGCCCAGCTCGGCACGCCGACGGATCTCTACAATCGCCCGGCCGACAGCTTCGTCGCCGAGTTCCTGGGCGAATCGACGCTCCTTCCGATCGAGCGTTCGGGCGTGGATTACACGCTCTCCGGCCAGCCGCTGCGCCATGACCATTCGGCGCCGGACGCGCGATACCTGATGGTCCGGCCCGAGAAGCTGGAGTTCTGGGAACCGGGGCTCGAACCCACCCACAACCGCTTCAACGGCACGATCGAGCAGAAGGTCTTCCAGGGTGACAGCCTGCAAATCCGCATTCGGCTGGCCAGTGGACAGCAGATCGTCATGCGCCGGCCCGCCCGGCGCACGGTGCTCGACCGGATCGGCGAGGGCGGCGCCGAGATCGCGCTCGCCCTGCATTCCGACGACACGGTGCTCGTCCCGGACGGTGCCGCATGACCGCGCAATCCGACACGGCCCCCGCCGGAAACGCTGTTCCGGACGACAACACCCGCCAGCTTGCCGCCGCCGGCCGTGGCGAAACCTTCCGCCATTTCGCGCTCACCTTCCCGGCGCTCCTGCTGATCGTCGTGCTGGTTTTCGGCCCGGTCGGCTGGCTCTTCTGGCTGTCGCTGATCGAGGATGGCCAGTTCTCGCTGGCGCATTACCAGCGCATGTGGACAGCCGCCTATTTCGAGATCTTCAGCCAGACCTTCCGCATCAGCCTGCTCGTCACCGGCCTCGCCATTCTCGTCGGCTACCCGCTCGCCTACCTGATGAGCCAGCTGCCCAGGCGTATCGCCGGGCTGATGATGATCTGCGTGCTGCTGCCCTTCTGGACCTCGCTTCTGGTGCGTACCTACGCCTGGATGGTGCTGCTCCAGCGGCGCGGGCTGATCAACGACGCGCTGATCGGCACGGGCGTCATCGAGCGGCCCCTGGCGCTCGTCAACAATCTCACCGGTACGGTAATCGGCATGCTGCACATCATGCTGCCCTTCATGATCCTGCCGCTCTTCGCCAGCCTGCGCACGATCGACCTGACCTACATGCGCTCGGCCTCGAATCTCGGCGCCTCGCCGATCCGGGCCTACTGGACGGTGTTCTTCCCGCTCTCCCTGCCGGGCGTCTTCGCCGGGGCCATCCTCGTCTTCGTGCTCTGCCTCGGCGTCTACGTGACCCCGGCGCTTCTGGGCGGCGGCAAGGTGGTGATGGTGTCGATGAAGATCCAGCAGAACGCGGCCCTCTATTTCGATTGGGGCGCGGCCTCGTCGCTGGGGGTGATCCTGTTGGCCATCACCGTGGTGCTGTTCTGGCTGCTCAGCCGGCTGACCCGGATCGAAACCATGTTCGGAGGCGGATGATGCTGCAAGGCAATGCAACCGACACCCAGATCACCCACCTGCAGCGGCTCTGGCTTTACATCCTGTGCGGTCTGATCCTGATCTATCTGGTCTTCCCGATCTTCATCGTGGTGCCGCTCTCCTTCTCCGACAGCCGCTTCATGCGCTTCCCGCCGAAGGACTGGTCGCTGCGGTGGTACATCAACTTCCTGACCTCGCCGGAATGGCGCGCCGCGATATGGGTTTCGCTTCGGGCGGCGGTCTACACGACGCTGCTGGCCACGCCGCTCGGGGTGGCGGCGGCCTGGGGGCTGGCGCGCTCGCGCCTGCCGGCGGCCCGCGCCCTCGTTCTGGCGGTGATCAGCCCGCTGATCGTGCCCGTCATCATCACGGCGATCGGCCTCTTCTATCTCTATGCCCGGCTCAACCTCGTCCACACCATGACGGGTATCGTGCTGGCACACACCTGCCTCGCCATCCCCTTCGTCTTCGTCACCGTCTCCTCGGCGCTCAGCCATTTCGACATCGGCTACGAACGCGCCGCGCGCAGCCTCGGCGCCTCGCAACTCCGTGCCTTCATGACGGTCACCCTGCCGCAGATCTCGCCGGCGGTGATGTCCGGGGCACTCTTCGCCTTCTTTACCTCTCTGGACGAAGTCGTGATTTCGTCGATTATCTCGGGCGGAGAGAACACGACCCTCACCAAGAAGATGTTCAGCGGCCTCCGGGACGAGCTTGACCCGACCATCGCCGCGGTTTCGTCCTTCCTGATCGGGATCTCCCTCGTAATCCTGCTGCTTGCAGTGCTGATGTCGAAAGGACGCAACGATGACTAGGGCCATGGCCGACACGATCCTCGTGAATGGCGACATCGTCACGATGGATCCGCTCCTGCCGCGCGCCACGGCGCTGGCGGTGCACGACGGAAAGATCCTCGCCATCGGCCGCGATGACGACATCACCGAGCTGAAAGGCCCCCTGACCCAGGTGATCAACGCCGGGGGGCGGATGGTGCTGCCGGGGATGCAGGATACCCATATCCACCTGCAGGACAGCGGCTATCAATACAGCGCCATGGCCGACCTGACCGGCGCGGTGACCCACGACGCCCTGCTCGACAGGCTGTCGGACTTCGCCGCCGGGCATGACGGCGAATGGGTGCTCGGCGTGGCCTACGACACCGGCGCGTTTTCCGAGGCCAACCTCAGCCGCGCCGATCTCGACCGCGCCGTGCCCGACCGGCCCTGCCATATCCTCTCGGCCGATCTCCACTCCTCCTGCCTCAACACCGCCGGCTGCACCGCCCTCGGCCTCACCCGCGACACGCCCGACCCCGACAACGGCCTCTTCGCCCGCGACGCCAGGGGCGAGCCGACCGGCATGCTGCACGAAAGCGCGATGGAATGGGCGCACAACCGCATGCCCCCGGTCACCGACGACGATTACGTCAAGGGCATCGCCGAGGCGCAGGCGCTCTGCCACCGCAACGGCCTGACCGGCGTGATCGACCCCCGCGTTACCGAACGCCACGCCCGCGTCTACCAGCGCATGGCCGCCGAGGGCAGCCTCCGGCTCCGGGTCGGCGGCGCCGGCCTCGTCCTGCCCGAGCTCAGCGTCGAGGACAATGTCGCCGCCCTCGTCGCCATGCGCGACACCTTCTCCGGCGGCCTCTTCCACCTGCATTCCGCCAAGTTCTTCCTCGACGGCGTGTTCGAGAACCGCACCGCCGCCATGATCGACGGCTACAAGGACGCCGCCGGCGGCAACTACCCCCTGATGTTCGATCCCGATCACCTCAACGCGCTCTGCGTCGCCTTCGACGCGCTGCGCTTCCAGATCCACATGCACGTGATCGGCGACTACGCGGCCCGCGCCGGGCTCGACGGGGTCGAGGCGGCGCTGCGGGCCAACGGCGCCTGGCCCTCGCTCCACCAGCTCACCCATGTCGAATGCGTCCATTCCGCCGATATCGGGCGGTTCGCCGACCTCGGCGCCGTGGCCAACATGCAATGCCTCTGGGCCCGCAACGCCCCCACCGTCACCAAGGTCGCCGTGCCGATGACCGGTGCCGACCGCTCGGCCGACATCTACCCGTTCGGCGCCTTGGTCGATGCGGGCGCCACCGCCACGCTCAGCAGCGACTGGGGGGTTTCCACCCTCAACCCGTTCAAGATCATGGAAGTGGCGATGACCCGCCAGAAGGTCGGCCAGCCCGACGATCCGCCCTTCCACCCCGAGCATCGCCTGACCCGCGAGGATGCGCTGAAAGGCTACACTCTCAACGCCGCCGCCGCGGCGTGGCGGCCGGAAACCGGCAGGCTCTCCCGCCACACCGCCGCCGACCTCATCGTGATCGACCGCGATATCCTGACCTGCGACACCTACGAGATCGGCGCGACCGAGGTGCTCCTGACCCTCTTCGCCGGCTCCGAAGTCCACCGTTCCGAACGGTTCAACGGTTAGCCGGTTTCCGTCCGCGCCGGCGCCTCGCCGGTGCGCAACTCCGCGATAAGCCAGTCCCGCACCTGCGCGGTGGTCTCGCGCAATGGCCGGTCGGGTGCCGCAACGACATGATAGTCGAGCCCGGTCAGGTAATCCCGGTCGCACAGCGTCACCAGCCCCTTCTGTTCCAGCTCGTGCTCGACGATGTACCGCCACCCCAGCCCGATGCATTGCCCCTTGATCACCGCCTGCATCAGCAGCGCATAATCCGAGAACCGGATCTCGGCCGCCTCGGCTGGCGAGGCAAATCCCATCTCCGACAGGTACTTCGCCCAGGGAAGCCGAAGCTGCTGGTTGAGATGGCCCAGCGTGTGCCCGGCAAGGCTCTCGCAGCCCTTCAGCCCGCCATGCGCCGCCACGTAGGCCGGGCTTGCCACGGCAACGACCCGTTCCTGTTGTAGGAACCACTTGTCGAACCCGTAATCGGCATCTTCTGTCCGCCGCAGCCCGAGGCTCGCGCCATCCAGCGGCCCGATCGACTCGTCATGCAGGATCTGGAACCGGATCGGAATATCCGGAAAAGTCTGCCGGAACAGGTCCATGCGGGGCATGAACCAGTGCATCGCGAAGGCTGACGTCACCGAAAGCGTGACCGTATCGGGATCGGCCTTGAGCCGCTCGATTTCGTCGAAGGCGGCTTCGATCCGGCTGAATCCGCCCGTGACCGCATCCGCCAGGATCTGCCCCGCGCGGGTCAGCGTCACCCCGCCGGAACCGCGCTCGAACAGCCGCACGCCAAGGTCTTCCTCGAGCTGGCGAATGGTCTTGCTCACCGCCGGCTGGGTGACGTTGAACTCCCGGCTCGCATCGGAAAAGCTCAGCTTCCGCGCGGCGCTTTCGAAGACGAACAACGCACCGGACGACGGCAGTCTCGATCGCAGGCTCATCGACGGGCACTCTCCTTGTTTACCGGCAGCTTATCATAACTCCAGGTAATGAAGTAGTGAGAAATCCCGGCATGGTGCGGGACGCCGCCTTTTCATACGGTTTTGTGCAGAACCACCGCATCCATCTCCCACGAGCACCCGTCCGCCCGCCATGCACACGATCTCCCATCCACGTAGTGAAACGACCTCCCGCATCGATCCGCACACCGACCGGGGCAACGGCATGAACGCATTGCTGCGCCCGTCATCCATCGCGCTGATCGGCGCGTCGAACCGCGCCGGGGCGCCGGGCCGGGTGATGGTCGACCAGGCCAGGGCCGGGGGCTTCACGGGCCGTCTCTTCCCCGTAAACCCAAGGGAAACGGAAATTTCCGGCCTCACCTGCGTACCCAATCTTGCCCATATTGCCTCGCACGTGGACCTGGCCGTCATCGCCGTGGGCGAGGCCCGAACCGAGGCCGCCCTGTCAGAGGTCATCGACCGGGGCATTCCCGCCGCGATGATCTTCGCCGGCTGCGACGGTGCGGGCGCCGAGGGCGACGGCGTTCTGGCCCGCCTCACCGCCATGGCGCGCGAGGCCGGGCTGGCCTTGTGCGGCCCCAACAGCATGGGCTTCGTCAATCCCTCCCACGGGCTCAACGTCATGGCCTACGCGCCTCGCGTGGCTCTTAGGCGTGGTAATATCGCCCTGATCGCGCAATCCGGTTCGGCCTTCAGCGCGCTGACCTACAATCACGACCGCCTGGGCTTCTCCCTCGCCGTGTCCACGGGGCGCGAGATCGCCACCCGGAGCGAGGATTACCTGCACTGGGCGCTCGACCAGCCGGAAACCGGGGTCATCGGCCTCTTCCAGGAAACCGCGCGTGACCCGGAACGCTTCCGCGAGGCGCTCGAGCGCGCCGAGGCATGCGGCATTCCCGTCGTGATCCTCAAGGTCGGTCGAAGCGAGGTGGCGGCCCGCTTCGCCGCCAGCCACAGCGGCGCCATCGCCGGCAACGCCGCCGCCTACGAGGCCGTGTTCCGCGCCCATAACGTCATCGAGACCCACACGCTCGACGACTTCGCCGCCTGTCTGCAGATGTTCTCCCATGTCGATCCGCTCGCGCTGCCCGACGGGCGCCTCGCCGGCGTCCACGATTCCGGCGGCGAGCGCGAGATGGTCGTCGACCGCGCCGAAGAGCTGGACGTGCCCTATGCCGTGCTCTCGGCGCACACCAAGGCCCGGCTCGCCGACAATCTCGACGCCGGGCTGCACCCGGAAAACCCGCTCGACGCGTGGGGCTCCGGGAAGGATTTCGAACCCAAAATCAACAACATGATGAACGCCCTCATCACCGATCCGGATGTCGGCGTACTTGGCCTCTTCGTCGATATCCGCGACGGCTCGTGGACTTCCGGCACTTGCGTCGACGCGCTGGCCAGCGCCTCCGCCGCCAGCGGCAAGCCGGGCGTCGTGGTCAGCAATTTCTCCGGCGTGAACCACGCGGTGATGGCCAGCGACGCCATCGCGGCGGGCCTGCCCGTCATCGAAGGCACCGACGAAGGGCTCCGCGCCGTCCGTGCGCTGTTCGACTGGCGCGATGCCCGCCGCCACGCGAACAGCCCCGATCCCCTTCCCCAAATCCCCCCCGGCATCGCCGCCAAGTGGCGCATCCGCTTGACGGAAGCGGCCCCCCTCGACGAGGCCGAGGCGCTCTCGCTCCTCGCCGACTACGGTATCCCCACGCCGCGCCTCGCCCGCATCACCTCGCCGGCCGACATCGAGGCGGCCGTCGCCACCGTCGGCCTGCCGCTCGTCCTCAAGACAGCCGCCCCCGGCGTGGCCCACAAGAGCGACGTGAACGGCGTCATCGTCGGTCTGCAGACCGCCGACGACGTCCGCGCCGCCTATGCCGACCTCTCCGCCCGGCTCGGACCGATGGCGATCGTGGCCGAGATGGCCCCGAAAGGCGCCGAACTGGCCTTCGGCATCCTTCACGACGACAGCTTCGGCCCGCTCGTCATGCTGGCCACCGGCGGCATCTGGATCGAACTCCTGAAGGACCGCGTCGTCGCCTTGCCGCCTTTCGGTCCCGCCGGCGCACGCCGCATGATCGACCGCCTGCGCCTCGGCGCCATGCTCACCGGCGCTCGCGGCCGCCCCCCGGCCGATCTCGACGCCGTGGCCGACGCGCTGGCGCGCCTCTCCCGCCTTGCCTCGGATCTCGGCGACCTGATCGCCGAGATGGACGTCAACCCCGTGCTGGCAGGCCCCGGCGGATGCTGCGCCGTCGACGCACTGCTGACGCCCCGCACCCCCGCTCCGTAACCGAAGGACTAGCCATGGATTTCACCTTCACCGATCACGAACGCGCCCTCTCCAAACTCGGCCGCGACTTCTTCGAGCAGGTGCTCGAACCCCTCGAAGTCATGACCGACGAGCATGGCGAACTCCCCGACGCCGAGCGCGCCCCCCTGCGCCAGAAGGTGCGCGACTGGGGCCTCGCCGGCATCAACCTCGGCCGCGAGCACGGCGGCCTGGGGTATTCCATGGTCGAGCAGACCCTGATCGAGGAACAGCTCGGCCGGGTGACCAACGGCCTCTGGTCCGCCGTCTGGCGCGCGCCCGTCAGCCTGAAATTCGGCACCGACCGGCAGATCGAGGAGTATCTCATCCCCTCCGCCGGCGGCGAACGCCGTGGCTGCTTCGCCATCACCGAGCCCGGCGCTGGTTCCGACCCGCGACAGGTCCAGACCCGCGCCGATTTCCGCGACGGGCAATGGCGGCTCAGCGGCGAGAAGTGGTTCGTCACCTCCTACAATGCCAGCGATTTCATCATCGTCCACGCCCATGTCGACGGCGACCCCGACAAGCCCACGCTCTTCCTCGTCGACAAGCCCGATTGCTACACCGCGCCCCCCAACACGACGCACCGCCGCTCGCCCAAATTCATGCACAACTTCGCCTATGACCACGCCGAGCTGGTCTTCAACGACACCCCCGTGCCGGCTGACAAGATGCTGGGCGAGGTCGGGCAGGGGTTCGAGCTGACCAAGGACTGGTTCGTCGAGGCCCGCCTCCAGATCGCCTCCCACACGCTGGGCGCCGCCACACGCGCGGCCGAAATCGCCAATGCCCACGCCACAGAGCGGCGCCAGTTCGGCCGCGCCATCCGCGATTTCCAGGCGATCGAGTTCATGCTCGCCGACATGGCGGTCGAGCTCTACGCCGCCAAGTCGATGCTTTACCGTGTCGCCGCCGAGATCGACAGCGGCGCAGACCGCTCGCTGATCCACTCCCACGCCAGCGCCCTCAAGCTTCACAGCTCCGAGGTGGCGGGCCGGGTCGTCGACAAGGCGCTCCAGATCCTCGGCGGGCGCGGCTACATGCGCGAGAACCCGGTCGAACGCCTCTACCGCGACATCCGGGTCGACCGCATCTGGGAAGGCACCTCCGAGATTCAGCGCAACGTCGTCGGCGGCCGCCTGCGCAAGATGGGCATGTCGCTTTACAGCGACGTGGCCTGACGTCGCGGGCGCACCGACCTTCGCCTCAGACCCAACCGGAAAGGAGAGCCAGAATGCAGCATCCAGACCTCCCCAACGACACCGCGTCTCCCGAACAGGCCGCGCGGAAAGACCTTGCCGCGACGTTCCGATGGTTCGACCGCCTCGGCATGTCCGAAGCAATTGCCAACCACTTCAGCTATGCGCTCGACCCGGGCGGCGAGCGCTTCCTGATGAATCCCTACGGCGTTCACTGGGGCACGCTGAAGGCGCAGGACCTGCTGACCCTCGAGGCCGCGCACCTGCCGGATGACCTTCGCGACAGGGTGGACCCGACGGGCTGGTCCATCCACGGTGCCATCCACCGCAACGTCCCCGGGGCGCGCTGCGTGATGCACCTCCATTCCCGCTATGCCACCGCGCTCTCGATCCTCAAGGATCCCTCGTTGCCGCCGCTCGACCAGACAAGCATGCGGTTCTACAACCGCGTCGAGATCGACCTGGGCTTCGACGGCATGGGCCTGGCCGAAGAGGGCGAGAGACTATCCACCCTTCTGAAGGAGAAACGCATCCTGATGATGGGCCAGCACGGTGTCCTCGTGGTGAACGAGACCATCGCCGGGGCCTTCGACGACATCTACCATTTCGAACGCGCCTGCGAGACGTATCTCATCGCCGCCGCGACGGGAAAGGAACTGAACCCGGCGCCTGCCGAGATCGCGGAAAAGACCGCGCGCCAGTGGGAAGACTACCCCGGCTTCGCCGAACGCCACCTCGCCGCGGTCAGGAAGGTGCTGGATGTCCAGGATCCTGATTACGCCGTCTAAGGGGCAAATGACCCCGGAGGCGGCGATGCCCGGCCACCCGTTCTGCACGTTCCTTCGTCCGGGGCCAAGGGCTCGGGGCCAGCCATGATCCAGCTTTCTCCAAGCATCTGGAAATTTTCAGACAGTTGTAACGTCTACGTCGTCAAATCCGGGAAGGAGTGCCTGCTGATTGACGCCGGATCCGGCGCTGTCGCAGATCACCTTGCATCCGTCCACGTCGACAGGGTCGACTGGATCCTGCACACGCACCATCACCGCGATCAATGTTGGGGAACCCCGCGTCTCCAGAAGGCCGGTGCGAAAGTCGCCGTCCCGGAATACGAGCGCCACCTCTTCGACAACGTCGAGTGTTTCTGGAATTCACGCAGACTATTCGACAACATGAACGACCAGAACACGTTCTTCTCGCTCGGCACGTCCATCCGCGTTGACGCAACACTCAACGATTACGAGACATTCGGGTGGAAAGACCACGTCTTTCACGTCCTTCCCGCGAAAGGGCACACCTATGGCATGGTCAGCCTGATCGCCGAGATTGACGGCCGCAGGGTCGCCTTTACCGGCGACCTCATGGTCAATGGCGGCAAGCTCTACCAGCTTCATGCCATGGAATACAATTACGGCGACATGCTCGGGATAGAGTTCACCATGCAATCCCTGCTGGCCCTGAAGCGCCAGAATGTCGACGTGGCCTTTCCGTCTCATGGCGCGCCGATCCACGATGTGAACGCGAATATCTCGGCTCTGGAGAAACGGCTTGTTGCCCTGTCCGAAGTCGGCCGTCAGAGGACGTCGGGCACGGACAGCCCCTTTGCCGAACGCGAAACGCTTTACGAAAGCAAGCTGCAAAGGATTTCCGAGCACCTTCTCTGGGCCGGCCCCTACACGTGCTCGAACTTCTACGTCGTGCTCGATGGCCAGGGGCACGCCATGCTCATCGACTACGGGCTATCTTCCCTCGGCCATCTTCACGGCCAGGCCGACCACGACAGCATGCAACTGCTGCGCTTCGTGGAACATCATCTTGGGCAACTTTTCGATGATTTCGCGGTCCGAGAGATCGAGATGGTGATCCCCACGCATATCCACAACGATCACGTCTGCGGTATCCCGTATCTCCGAAAGCATTTCGGGACAAAGTGCTGGGCTCTCGATCATGTCTCCAAAGTGATCGCAAGCCCCTCATATTGGGCCGCCCTGCCTTGTGTCTTTCACAAGCCCATCGAAGTCGACCGCGAGCTAAGCGATGGCGAGGCGTTTCACTGGCGTGGCTTCGATTTCCGGATATGGCATGCCCCCGGACAAACGGAGTTTCACTCCATCATTTCCGGAACCATCGACGGCACGCGCGTCGCCTTCACCGGTGACAATATCTTTCTTTACCAGTCGCACGGTCGCGAACGGCCCGCCCAGACAACCGTGCTGCGGAACAGCTTCCAGTTGGACATGCACCGCCGCTGTGCAGAGGTTCTTCAAGCCTCCCGGCCAGAGCTGATCTGCCCCGGCCATGGAGACCTGATTGCCATGTCACCGACCCGGCTGGACGAATACGCGGATTTCATTGATCGAAAGGAACGTGCGGTCCGTGATCTCGTGGGCGACCCCGCAGATCACTTTGTCGACCTGTTCTGGGCGCAGATGCATCCGTATCTTTCCATCGTTTCGAAAGGCGACGACGTCCTGTTCACGGTGAGACTTCGAAACAACCTGGCACGCACGGCCGTCTACGAGGCGCGTCTTGTCCTGCCCGAAGGATGGAAAACGCCTGCAGGAAGCGTCAGCATAACCCTGCCTGCGGGCGGGCACGGCACCCTCGACCTGCCCGCCACGGCCCCGCACTGGGCGCACACCGAGCGAATGCTCGTCACGGCAGAGATCCTGATCGATGGCGTGTCCCAGGGCCCGATTTGCGAGGCGCTGGTCGTCACCCGATCTGCTGACCGGCCCGGGCCAACGGGCTGAAACGCATGCTCGCCTTCGGGCGTACCGGTCCTCGGGTCACTGTCCCGCCGGCATCACTCCAGCCACGTGGTGAACCACGGGAACCGGCTGAGCACCACGAGGATGACCGCCACCGCCAGCAGGAACGGCCAGAGCGATTTCAGGATGCGCCCCGGCGTCACACCGCTCATCGAGGACGCGACGTATAGCCCCACGCCCACCGGCGGCGTCAACAGCCCCAGCACCAGGTTGAGGCACATCACCACCCCGAACTGGTAGGGGCTGATGCTGTAATCGTTCATCGCGATCGGCAGCAGGATCGGCGAGATCAGGATCACCGCCGCGATCCCGTCGATCAGCATGCCCACGAACAGCAGGATCACGTTGACGATCAGCAGGAAGACGAACGGGTCGCTGGTGACCGAGGTGATCAGTGCCGCCAGCTTCTGCGGCAGCGCCTCATAGATGATCACCCAGCCGAAGACATTCGCCGCCGCGATCATGAAGATGATCATCGAGGCGTTCACCGCCGTCCGCCGGAACATCGTGAACAGCGCCGCGGGCTTCAGCTCGCCATAAATCAGCCATCCGATAACGAACGCAATGAGCGAGGCGATGGCGGCGCTTTCCGTGGGCGTCGCGATCCCCAGCAGGATGCCACCGATGATCGCCACCGGGATAAGCGCTGCCGGCAGCGAATAGAGCAGGGCCGAGGCGGCCTCGCGCCGGGTGAACCAGCTCCCCTTCGGAAACTCCGTCACCATTCCGATCGCACAGATCACCGCGGCGAACGCCCCCGACAGCAACAGCCCGGGCAGGATCCCGGCCAGGAACATGTCGCCGATCGGCACCTGCGCCAGCACCCCGAAGATCACGAACATCATCGACGGCGGAATGACCGGCGCCAGCAGCCCGCCGGCGGCCGTGGTCGCGGCGGCAAAGCCCGTGTCGTAGCCTTCCTTCTCCATCTCCGGCGTCATCGCCCGCGCCATCACCGCGATCTGCGCCGTGGCCGACCCGATGATCGCGGCCATGAACATGTTGGCCAGCAGGTTTATATAGGCCAGCCCGCCCCGGAACCCGCCGACAAAGACCCGCGCCGCGTTGATCAGGCGCCGTGTCATGCCGCCCTCGTTCATCATCTCTCCGGTCAGCATGAACAGCGGAATGGCCAGCAACCCGTAATTCTCCAGCCCCGAGAACATCTTCTGTGCGAAGCTGTCATACAGCACCGCGTTGCCGCTTTCCCAGATGTACCAGATCGCGGTCAGCGCCAGCACCAGCGCGACGGGCACGCCGATCAGCAGCTTGAAGAGAAAGACAACCGGCGTCACGTCTTGGCCTCCGGCTTGCGGCCCTGTCCCAGAAGGTTGGCGAAGCCATGCAGCGTGGCCCCCAGCGCAAAGGCCCACATCACCATCCAGACCCAGTACTTGGGCACGCCCAGCGTGGTCGTGGGCTCGCCATAGATGAAATTGAACGTCGCCCCCTGGAACGCCTCGGTGTCGAAGCCGAACCGCGCCAGCTCCAGCGGCGAATACCAGCGCCAGCAAAACCAGACCATGAACAGCGCGAAGACCACGACAAGCACGTCGACGACCTTCGCCGCGATCTTCGCAAGGGCAGGGGGCAGGGGGTCGGTCAGCGCGGTCACCACGACCGTCTGCCCGTTATGCAGGGCCGCCGAGGCGCCGAGGAAGGTCATCCACGCCATCGCGTAGATCGCCAGTTCGTCCACCCAGTAAAGCGCGGCGCCCATGCTGCGGGTGAAGACGTTGAGCAGGATAAGCAGGGTGACCGAGACAGCCAGCGCCGCGGCCAGCGTCAGTTCGATCCGCGCCCATGCCGCCGATATGCGCCCGATCATGCCCGACCTCCGGTAGGATGCCGGGGGCGTCTTGGCCGCGCCCCCGGTCAGTTGGTTAGGTTAGTCTTCCGCGGTCTCGGCGGATACGTCGCGAAGCTCGCCCAGGACCGAGGATTTCTCGGACCAGATCGCGTTCCACTCCTCGACCGCGGCGCCGAAGAAATCCTCGTCGACCTCCACATAGGTCTTGCCGGTCTCGCGCACCTGGTCAAGCCAGCCCTGCTCCATTTCCACGTAGGAATCGATGGTGCTGTCCACGTGCTTGGCCATCAGCTCGCTGATCGTCGCGCGGTCTTCTTCCGACAGGCCCGACCAGACCTTGGCCGAGACCAGGCCCACCATCGGGAACATCATGTGGTCGGACTGCACGATCGTGTCGGCGTGTTCATAGTATTTCAGCTTCCAGATCAGCTCGACATCCATGTCGATCGCGTCGACCTGGCCGTTGGCCAGTGCGTCGTAGACGTCGGGCAGGGGCATCGGTGTGGGCGCCGCGCCAAGCGCGTTGTAGAAGTCGAGGATCGGGTCGAACGGCGTGATCCGCAGCTTCTTGCCCGACAGGTCCTCGGCCGATTCCACCGCGCCCCGGCTGACGATCTGCCGCAGCCCCGCCATGCCGTAGCCGGTGCCGACAACGCCGGTCTTCGCCGGCAGTTGCTCCAGCATGCCCTTGGCGGTGTCGCTGCGCAGGATCCGCCCTGCATGGGCCACGTCATCGGCCAGGAAGGGCGCGTAGAGCGCGCCGAAATCCGGCGCCCGGTTCGACACCTCGGCGACCGTCATGAACGCCATGTCCAGCGCGCCGGTCTGAAGCTGCTGCAGCATCTCGGCCTCGTTGCCAAGCTGGCGCGCAGGGAAGACGGTGACGCTGTGTTCGCCATCGCTGGCCTCGGCCAGTTCGGCGCCGAACGCCTCGGCGGCCTTCGTCCAGACATGCGGCGGCGGCGTGATCAGGCCGAGGCGGAATTCCTCGGCAAAGCCCGGTGCGGAACTTGCCAGCGCGATTGCGGCGCCGGCGAATGCGTTGATCATGATTTTCATTGGTCAGCTCCCTGTAACGTTTCTGATGTATTTCAAAGATTTACCCAGCCCTCGGGCGGCTTGCCCTTGCCGGGGTGAAGTTCACCGCATTGCGGGCAGGTGCGGGCCTCGGTGCTGTTGTGGAACTTCTCGTAGATCTTGGGCAGGGCGGAAACGATGCCCTCGGCCCCGTCCAGCGAAACCTCCTCGCGATGCACCAGCGCCTCGCAGTTGAAGCAGAACCACTCGAAGCCCTCCTTCATGCCCGGCTGCCGCGGCGCCTCGACCACGATCCCGATGGACCCTTCCTGCGGTCGCTGCGGCGCGTGCCGCACATGCGGCGGTAGCAGGAACACCTCGCCTTCGCGCACCGGCACGTCATAGATCTTCCC
Source organism: Roseovarius sp. (assembly GCF_030373445.1). Classification (GTDB taxonomy): domain Bacteria; phylum Pseudomonadota; class Alphaproteobacteria; order Rhodobacterales; family Rhodobacteraceae; genus Roseovarius. The sequence continues at coordinate 211,744 of NZ_JAUCYU010000003.1, read as the reverse complement.
GCCATCGGCGATCTTCAGCATCATGTCGCCCTTCTGCTGGAAGAACCATTCCTCGACCGGGTCGTCATGGAAATCGACGCGGGTGTTGGGCCCGCCGACGACCATCACGATCATGTCGCCTTCCTTGTGCAGTAGCTGGTTGCCCACGGGCGGGCGCAGCTTGTCGGCGTTTTCCTCCGTCCATTTCCTGAAGTTGAACGGCTTCAATGTCGGATGTTGGCTCATCGGTATCTCCCGCAGAATCCGCAGTTCGTCGCTGCACGGTAAGTCTCGAAAAAGCGTAGGAGAAAACGATCCAAACAAATATTTATTTCTGGGAAAGTGGGTATCCGTATTCTTGATATCCAAACCCTTACAGCACCACCAGCGCCGTGCCCGCCATCGCCATGGCCGAGGCGACGATTAATCGAGTGATTGCAACGGGTTCGCTCCGGATAATCAGCCAGGCGAACAGCGCCGAGAACAGCACTTCCAGCGTGCCCAGTACCGCCACCGACAGGACCGTCGTGTATCGCAGTGCATAGAACTGCAGCACTTGCCCCGCCGTCAGCGCAAGCGCCGCCTGAAGAGGCCGGCTGCCGCGGTCCGCGGTCAGGAATTGCCAGCCGCGCCGCACCCCTTTGCCCCCCATCGCCTGCACCAGTATCCACCCCGCCCCGACCAGCGCCCCGATGCATGTACCAAGCGCCGCGTCCGGGGCCGCCTCCAGCCCCACGCCGCGAAACGTGTAGGCCAGCGCATAAGCCAGCGCCGACAGGATCCCCAGCGCCATCCCAACCCGCGTCCCGGGCGCCGGGGGTGCCATCTCCGGCACCCGCATGTAGATCACCACGCCGCCCAGCACGATCGCCCCGCCGACAATCGTCCGCAGGTCGGGAACCTCTCCAAGGATGACAAAAGCGCATGGCAGCGCGAAAAGCGGCGTCAGCCGCCGCAGCAGCCCGGCCCTGACAGCTCCGATCCGGCCCGTCGCCCGGTACATGGATTGCCGCCCGAAGACGTTTGCCATCACCCCGGCCAGCGCGAAGACCGCCACCGCCCACAAGCCCCCGGGCGCCGCCATATCGGCCAGCCCCACGCTCCCCCAGCCCAGCCAGAGAAGCCCGGACACGACCGCCGTCATCACGACCGACAGGAACGCCCCGTTATCGCCCCGCGCCGTGGCCGTCCCCCGCACGATCAGCACACCGGCCAGCCCGTAGGCCAGCGCCGCGCCAAGGGCCAGCGCCTCTCCGGTCACCGCCGCCGGCTCAAAGCTGCAGGCCGCAATCCTCGAAGGCGGCGCTGGTGGCGGCCTTCTCGGCCTCCGTCAGTTCCAGCATCGGATGGCGCACCCGGCCGCCCACCTGTCCCAGAAGCTCCTGCCAGTACTTGCCATGCGCCGTCGGCTTGCCGCCCGGCTTGGTCTCGGCAATCGCCCGGCGCACCGGGTCGAGGCTGTCGCGCACCCGGCGCGCCTCGGCGAACTTTCCGGCAAAGGCAAGCTGCGTGTACTCGTGCATCCGCCGGTCGTTCTTGGTCTGCAACTGGTAGGGCGGCGATGAACACAGGTACAACTGCCAGCCCAGCTCCTCGATATTGTCGAGCCAGTCCGCCTCGGCCGAGGTCGACACGAGGATCTTGTCGCCCACCAGCTTGGTCAGCCGCGCATACATCTCGCGCGGCACCGAGTACTTGATCGCCATGATGTTGGGCAGCTCGGCAATCCGCGCACAGGTCTCGGGTTCCATCAGGTAGCCGCTGTCGGGGTGGCTCCACATCGCGATCCCGATATCCAGCTGGTCGCACAGGTATTTGTAATAATTGAACAAAACCTCGTCCCGCTCGTGGCAAAAGCTCAGCATCGGCGCGTGAACCACCACGTAGTCGGCGCCGCACTCCTGCGCGTGGCGGCCAAGCTCCAGCACCGTATCCACGTTCTGGTCCGAGATCGACATGATCGTCCCGGCCTTTCCGCCGCATTCCTCGACGGCGACGGTCATGTTCCGCTTCCGCTCCTCGATCGACATCGACCAGAACTCGCCCTGCTTGCCGGCGATGAACAGCCCCTGGATCTCCAGGTCGTCGATCCAGTGCCGGATGTTCCGGCGCAGCCCGGCCTCGTCCAGCGCGAGGCTCTCGTCGAACGGGTTGAGCGCCGCCGCCCAGATGCCGCGCATCGTCTCGCGGGCATAAGACTTCGCTTCGTTCCTGGCGTATTTCATCGACCTGCCTCCGTTGTCCGAACCGGGCACAGCCGGCGCCGTAACGGCACCGGTCCCTGGCGGCACTAAGGCCAAGCGCACCGGCAAAACCAATCACATTGACAGAAACTGGATATCCAATAATTTGATACCAAAGCCCGGATGATTTCCGATAGACGGGGGTCGCAACAGGAGTCCCTCATGAAAACCGGCATTATCGGAGAAGGCGCAATCGGGCGCTACGTCGCAGACGCGCTCGCCTCCCGCGGTCTCGGGCCGCATGTCATCCTCACCCGCTCCGGGCCCACAGGCACCGCGCCCGGCGGCGTCACCCGCGTCAGGTCGGCCGACGACCTGCCCGGTGACCTGGCCCTGATGATCGACTGCGCCGGCCACGCCGCCCTGGCCCAGCACGGCCCCGCCATCCTGTCCCGCGGCATCGACCTGGTCACCGTCTCGCTCGGCGCGCTGGCCGACCCGGCCCTCGAAACCGCCCTCACCGAAGCGGCGCGGCGGGGCAGGGCACAGCTCCACCTCGCCAGCGGCGCCATCGGCGCGCTCGACGCCCTGCGCGCGGCCAGGGTCGGCGGCCTGACCGAGGTCACCTATACCGGCCGCAAGCCACCCAAGGGCTGGAAAGGTTCCCCCGCCGAGGACCGGCTCGACCTCGACATGCTCGAGACCGCCGCCACCCATTTCGAGGGCACCGCCCGCGACGCCGCCACCACCTACCCGAAAAACGCCAATGTCGCCGCCGCCGTCGCGCTGGCCGGCGCAGGGTTCGAGGCCACGCAGGTCCGGCTGATCGCCGACCCCGCCGTCACCGCCAACATCCACGAGATCCACGCCACCGGCGCCTTCGGCCAGTTCCACTTCCGCATCGAGGGCCACGCCCTGCCGGACAACCCGCGCAGTTCCGCCCTCGCCGCCATGAGCGCCGTCGCCGCCATCGAACGCCACATCGCCCCCGTCGCCACCTGAGGCCCCGCCATGGCCACCCGCCACACCCGCATCGTCGAACGCGCGCTCACCCGGCTCAAGCTGCGGCAACTGCGCCTCCTGATCGCCGTCGGCCAGCACGGCAGCATCCAGAACGCCGCCCACGACCTCAGCATTTCCCAGCCCGCCGCCACCAAGATGATCCAGGACCTCGAATACGATTTCGAGGTCAAGCTCTTCGACCGCACCAATCGCGGCGTCGTGCCCACGGTCTTCGGCGAAACCCTCATCCGCCACGGCAAGCTCATCTTCGGCCAGGTCTCCAACGCCGCGCAGGAGCTCGACGACCTCAACGAGGGCAATAGCGGCCGCGTCGTCGTCGGCACGCTGCTGGCGGCCTCGCCCTCGCTTCTGCCGCTGGCTGTGGAACGCCTTCTCCGCGACCGCCCGAAAGTGGCCATCAAGATCGTCGAGGGCACCAACGAGGTCCTCATGCCGGCGCTTCTGTCGGGCGAGATCGACATGGTCGTCGGCCGCCTGCCCAGCCATCGCCACCGCGAGAACATCACCCAGGAGAAGTTCTTCGACGAACGCGTCCTTGCCGTGACCGGGCCCCAGCACGCGCTGGCCGGCCAGTCCAACGTCACCTTCGAACAGCTCAAACCCTACGGTTGGATCCTGCCCCCGGTCGAAACCACCCTGCGCCGCCAGACCGACCAGTTCTTCATCCGGCAGGGGCAATACGTACCCCCGACCGCCATCGAGTCCGTCTCCTACCTCGCCAACCGCTCGCTGCTGCGCACCCACGACTTCATCGGCATCATGCCCGCCCACGTGGCCGCGCTCGACATCCGCAATGGGCTCCTGGCCAAGATCGACTGGGCCGCGCCCTTCGGCGCGGGCCCGGTGGGCGTCTCCTACCGCGGCAAGCACAGCCTGTCGCCCGCCGGAAGCGCCTTTCTCGAGGCGCTCCACGACTCCGCCGTCGAAGTCGCGGCCTTCAGCCCGGCGGCCTGATATCCATCTTTCCGATACCGGTATTTGTTCAATTCGATTGTAGTGATGGCCGCCGCGCGGGAAACTTCGCCCGGACCGTTACCCAAGATCACAGCGACGAGGCCGGAATGAGCACTTATCCCGAACTGAAACTCTTCATCGGCGGCAAGTGGCGCGACACGCCGGATCACCTCCCTGTCGTGAACCCGGCCACCGAGGAAGAGATCGGCCGCCTTCCCCATGCCCGTGTCTCCGACCTCGAAGACGCGCTGGCGGCGGCACAGGAGGGCTTCGAGATCTGGCGCAAGACCCCGCCGCGCACCCGCTCCGACATCATCCTGAAGGCCGCGGCCATCATGCGCGCCCGGCAGGAGGAGATCGCCCGGTCCATCACCGCCGAACACGGCAAGCCGCTCGCCCAGGCCCGGCTCGAGGTGATCCGGGGCGCCGAGTTCTTCGAATGGGACGCGGCCGAGGCGATGCGCGTCTATGGCCGGGTAATCCCCTCGGCCCCCGGCACCAAGATCGCCGTGCACCACCACCCGATCGGCGTGGTCGCCGCCTTCTCGCCCTGGAACTTCCCCATGAGCCAGCCCGCCCGCAAGATCGCCGGCGCGCTGGCCTCGGGCTGCGCCATCATCCTCAAGGCAGCCGAGGAAACCCCCGCTGGCGCCATCCACATCGTCCGCGCCTTCGAGGAGGCGGGCCTTCCGCCCGGCGTGCTCAACCTCGTCTTCGGCACCCCCTCCGAGATCTCCGGATACCTCATCCCCCAGCCCTCGGTGCGGCTCGTCGCCCTGACCGGCTCCACCGTGGTGGGCCGTCAACTGACGGCGCTCGCCGCGCAATCCGACACGCCCGTGCTGATGGAACTGGGCGGCCATGCCCCCGTCATCGTCTGCGAAGACACCGACGTGAGGAAGGCCGCCCTCAGCGGCGCGGTCCGCAAGATGCGCAATGCCGGGCAGGTTTGCACCTCGCCCACCCGCTTCTTCGTGCATGAAAGCATCTACGCCGATTTCGCCGAAACCTTCACCGAACGCGCCGCCGCGACCGTGGTCGGCAACGGTATCGAGGACGGTGTCGAGATGGGCCCCACCGCCAATGACCGCCGCGTGCCGGTACTCACCGACCTCGTTGAGGATGCCGTGGCCAAGGGGGCAGACCTGCGCACCGGCGGCGCCCGGCGGGGAAACAAGGGCTACTTCTTCGAACCCACCGTTCTGGCCAACGTACCCGACAGCGCGAAGATCATGCAGACGGAACCCTTCGGCCCGATCGCCGTGCTCAACCCCGTGGCCGATCTCGACGAGGCCATCGCCCGGGCCAACTCGGTGCCTTACGGGCTGGCGGGTTACGCCTTCACCAACCGCGCCGACTATATCGACCGGATGATCGACGGGGTCGAGGTGGGCAATTTCTCGGTCAACACCCTCGAGGCATCACTGCCCGAAACCCCCTTCGGCGGTGTGAAATCCAGCGGCTACGGTCGCGAGGGTGGCACGGAAGGGCTGGAAAGCTACCTGACCACCCGCAACGTCTGGTACTCGACCGAGATCGCCTGACTCGCGCCAGTGCCCCCCGACAGTCAGACTCTGCCTGTCGCGAAGCGCGGCTGCCCGAACCACGCCGGCGCCGGGGTCATCTCACGCCCGGGTCACGACCCGGCCCGCGAACGCGTCCGGTACGAGCTGCACGTCCCGGGGGGATCACGGTGGAAAGGGTCATGCGCTGCGCTGTTGCTTGTCTCCGGCGCCGGGGGTTACAAGACCGGGGCCGGTATCGCCCCCCGCGGCGAACGCCCCGCTTGCAGCCTTTGAAGGATAGACAGTTCATGGATTTCAGCATCACCCCCGAGCTCGAAGAGACCCGCCGCCGCATCGCGGCCTTCGTCGAGGAACGGCTCCTCCCGCTCGAGGCCGACAGCGCCAGTTACGACGCACACGAGAACATTTCGCTCGAGGTGCTCGACCGCGAACGCGCCGCCGCGCGCGAGGCCGGGCTCTGGTGCCTCCAGATGCCCCGAGAGCTGGGCGGCGGCGGGCTGAACAAGGCCGGCATGGCGGTCTGTTACGAGGAAATGAACCGCTCGATCTTCGGGCCCGTGGTGTTCAACTCCGCCGCCCCCGATGACGGCAATATGATGGTGCTCGGCGCGCTGGGCACCGAGGCGCAGCAGGACCGCTGGCTTCAACCCATCATGCGCGGCGAGGTGCGCTCCGCCTTCGCCATGACCGAACCCCATCCCGGCGGCGGCTCCGACCCCGGCATGATGCAGACCCGTGCCGAGAAGCGCGGCGACCGCTATGTCGTCAACGGCCACAAGTGGTTCATCACCGGCGCCGACGAGGCCGCGCATTTCATCCTTCTCGCCCGCACCTCCGACGACGACCGGCGCGGCCACACCGCCTTCCTCTTCCACCGCGACGATCCGGGCTGGCATATCGAACGCCGCATCCCGATCATGGGCCCGGAAGAACATGGCGGCCATTGCGAGATCATCTTCGACGGGCTCGAAATCCCCGCCGAGAACGTCATCCTCGAAGAGGGGCGCGGCATGAAGGTCACCCAGACCCGCCTTGCGCCCGCGCGGCTCACCCACTGCATGCGCTGGCTGGGGCTCGCCAAGCGCTGCATGGAAATCGCCACCGAATACGCCGAGAAACGCGAAGGATTCGGCCAGCGCCTGATCGAGCGCGAAAGCGTCGCCCAGATGCTGGGCGACGTCGCCATGCGGATCGAGGTCGGCCGCCTGCTGGTCATGAAGGCCGCGCGGGAGCTCGACCGCGGCGGCTTTGCCCGCAAGGAAATCTCCATGGCCAAGGTCCAGGTCGCCAACGTGCTGCACGACGCCGCCGACGTGGCGATCCAGATCAACGGCGCGCGGGGCTATTCCAAGGACACCGTCGTCGAATGGATCTACCGCTACGCCCGCCAGGCCCGTCTCGTCGACGGCGCCGACGAGGTGCACCGCATGATCCTCAGCCGTGAACTGCGCGACCAGGGCCGCGATTTCTGGCGCTGGGACGTGGCCGGCTGACGCGCGCACCCGGACCCGGCAACCAGACAGCGCCCGGCCCGGCTCAGGCGATCGACAAGATCTCCCGCGCCTGCGCCGGCGTCGCCACCGGGCGCCCGTATTTCTCGCAAAGCTCCGCCGTTCGCCGCACCAGTGCGGCGTTCGACGGCGCCAGCGTCTCCCTGTCCAGCCGGATGTTGTCCTCCAGCCCGGTGCGGCAATGCCCGCCCCCGGCGATGCACCACTCGTTCAGCGTGATCTGGTGCGGTCCGATCCCCGCCGCGCACCAGTCCGCGTCCGGCGCCAGCCGCTCGACCGTCTTCACGTAGAAATCGAACACCTCCCGGTCGACCGGCATGGCGTTCTTCACCCCCATCACGAACTGGATATAGAGCCGCCCCGGGATCCGCCCGTCCCGGTTCATCGCGGCGGCGTGGAAGATATGGCCGAGGTCGAACGCCTCGACCTCCGGCTTGATGCCATGGGTCCGCATCTCCCCGGCCAGCCAGTCGATCAGCTCGGGCGGGTTCTCGTAGACCCGGCCGGGAAAGTTGTTCGACCCGGTCGTCAACGACGCCATGTGCGGCCGCAGCGACAGCATCTCGCCCCTGGCCTGGCCCGCGCCGGTCCGGCCACCGGTCGAGAACTGGATGATCATCTCCGGGCAATGCGTCTCCAGCCCCTCCTTCAGCCGAGCGAACTTCTCGGGGTCCGAGGTCGGCGTCTCGTCGGCATTGCGCACGTGGCAATGGGCGATGGTCGCCCCCGCCTCGAACGCCTCCTGCGCCGATTCCACCTCCTCCTCGATGCTGATCGGCACCGCCGGGTTGTCCGACTTGCGCGCGACCGAGCCGTTCAGGGCCACGCAGATGATACAGGGCTTCGACATGATCCGTCCTTCCTGGGGAAAATTGCACTCGGGCGGGCGCGCCCGGCCTCAGCCGGGTTCGACCACGAAGATCATCTGCCCGTACTCGACAAGCTGGCCGTCATTCGCGCCGATCTGGGTGATCGTGCCGGCCACCTCGGCATAGACGGTGGTGAACAGCTTCATCACCTCGATCACGCAGATCGGGTCGCCGACCTTCACCTTTGCGCCCACCTCGACAAAGGGCGGGTCCTCGGGCGAGGGGGCGCGATAGAACGTCCCCACCATCGGCGCGCTGACGATCTCCTCGCCCTCTCCGCCGCCCGACGGGGCAGGCGTTTCCGGCGCCGCTTGAGGCTTGGCCGCCGACGGGGTCGGGGCCGCCGCCGCCTCTGCCGGGCGGGCAGGGGCGGGCGCCTGTTCGACAGCCGCGCCACCCGCGCCCTTCCGGCGCACCACCAGCTTCACCCCCTCGGTTTCGAGAACCACCTCCTCGCAGGAGGAAGAGTCGATCAGGCTCAGGATTTCGCCGACTTCGCTATAGGTCAACATGGGTCAATCGTCCTTGTCTGCAGGGGGTGGGGCGTCTTCTTCGGAATTGTCCAGCGACCACGAGGCGGATATCTCCGCCGCGGCCCGGGTCAGCAATTCGACATGGCCGACGGCCTTCTCGATCGGCATCCGCGCCAGCGGGGCCGAGGCGGCGATGGCCGAACAGACCTGCCCGCGCGCGTCATGCACCGGTACGGCCACGCAGACAACGCCGGCCAGGAATTCCTGGTCGTCCAGCGAATAGCCCTGCGACCGGATTTCCGCGAACTGCTCTTCCAGCGCGGCCGGGTCGGTCATGGTGTGCGGCGTATAGGGGTGCAGGTGCGTCACGCTGAGGAAATGATCGCGCCGCCGCTTGGGCATATGCGCCAGCAGCAGCTTGCCCATCGACGTGCAATAGGCCGGCACGCGCGAGCCGATCTCGTAGCGCAGGCCGAAGGGCCACGCCGCCTCGACCCGGTCGACATAAACCAGCGAACCGCCGGAAATCAGGCCGAAATTGACCGTCTCCCCGGTCTCGGCCGACACCCTCTGCAACACCGCGTGGCGCGGCGCATTGCGCATCCCCGCATTGACCACGTGCAGCCCGAAATTCAAAAGCCGCGGTCCCGGAACATAGCCCCGGCAGCCCGGCTCGGGCATCAGCAGCCCGTCGCCGTCGAGCTGGTGAACGATCCGGTGCATCGACGCCTTCGGCACGTCCAGCAGCACCGCCAGGTCCGACACGGTCAGCGGCCGTTCCGACGTGGCGACGCATTCCATCACGGCGAAAACCTTCTGCGTGGCGGACATGCGTTCGCCCGACACCGGCGACACGGTGGGCGGCTTTGATGTCACGAAGACCTCCGTCATCCCATCTTCATCAATCGTCATATTACTAAATAATGGAACAAAAAGTTTTGCAAGGTAAGAAAATGCTTAACAACTGAGAAAAACTCTGCAACCTTTCCGGCGATAACTGCCGTTGCGGCAGAATCGGCCGGAGGAGAAAATCGTGAAGAAGGTGCTGATAGCCAACCGGGGCGAAATCGCCCTGCGCGCGGTCCATGCCTGCCACTCGCTCGGGCTCTCCTCCGTCGCGGTCTATTCCAGCGCCGATGCCGCCTCTCCCCATGTCTGGGCCGCGACCGAGGCGGTCTGCGTCGGCCCGGCGCCCAGCTCGAAAAGCTATCTCCAGCGCGAGGCGCTGCTGCACGTGGCCAAGGCCACCGGCTGCGACGCGGTCTATCCCGGCTACGGCTTCCTGGCTGAGAGCGCCGAGTTCGCCGAGCGCTGCACCGAGGAGGGGCTGATCTTCGTCGGCCCCGACGCCGACACCATCCGCACCATGGGCGACAAGGCGGCAGCGCGCCGGACGGCCATATCCCTCGACGTGCCGGTCGTGCCCGGCTCCAGGGACGCCTTCAGCGACGTGGCCGATGCCATGAAGGCCACCGCCGATATCGGTTTCCCGATCCTGATCAAGGCCAGCGCCGGCGGCGGCGGGCGCGGCATGCGCATCGCCGAGGACGAGGCCGCTTTCAAGGCCCTCTTCGTTCAGGCCAGCCGCGAGGCCGAACAGGCCTTCGGCGACGCCGCGGTCTATCTCGAACGGCTCGTCGCCAATGTCCGCCATATCGAGGTGCAGGTCTTCGGCGACGGCACCGGCCACGCGGTCCACCTGGGCGAACGCGACTGCACCATGCAGCGCCGCCACCAGAAACTGATCGAGGAGGCGCCCTCGCCGGTGCTCACCGATGACGAGCGCGCGGCGCTCCATGCCAGCGCCGTCCGGCTCGCCGAAGGGGTGAAGTACCGCGGGGCAGGGACGGTCGAATACATCTTCGACCCCGCCACGCGCGAGTTCTTCTTCATCGAGATGAACACCCGCATCCAGGTCGAGCACCCGGTCACCGAAATGCTCGTCGGCGCCGACCTGGTCGCCGAACAGTTTCGCATCGCCCGGGGCGACGGCATCTCCGTCTCGCTGCCCGAGGGTGGCACCGGCCACGCCATCGAGTTCCGCATCAACGCCGAGGACACCGCCAACGGCTTCCGCCCCTCGCCTGGGCAGATCACCGGCTGGACGGCGCCGCGCGGCCCGGGCATCCGGATCGACAGTTTCGTGACGGCCGGCAGCACCATCGTGCCGTTCTACGACTCGATGGTCGCCAAGCTGATCGTCCACGGCGCCGACCGGTCCCAGGCCCTCGACCGCGCCCGCGCCGCCTTCCGCGGCTTCCGCATCGAGGGCATCAGGACGACGCTGCCGCTCCACCGGCAGCTCATCGAGCATCCCGATGTCATCTCCAGCAACATCCACACCAAGTGGGTCGAGGAAAGCTTCCTCCCCGACCCCGAAAGGAGCGTCGCATGACACGAGACATCAGGCTGGTCGACGTCACCCTGCGCGACGCGCACCAGTGCCTCTGGGCCACGCGCATGACCACTGCCATGATGCAGGACATCGCGCCCCGGCTCGACAGGGCCGGCTTCGAGGCGATCGACCTCGTCGGCGGCGCGGTCTTCGACGTGATGGTCCGCTACCTCAAGGAAGACCCGTGGGAGCGGATGCGCATCCTCAACCGCTGGGTCACCGAAACCCCGCTGATCATCCACACCCGGGGCCAAAGCCTCTTCACCTTCGAATTCTTCCCCGACGACATCGTCGAACTGGCCGCCGAACGCTTCGCCGCCAACGGCATGCGCTACCACACACCCTACGACCCGCTCAACGACATGCGCAACCTCGAGATCCCGGTGAAAGCGGCCAAGCGCCACGGGCTCCACGTCGTCGGCGGGCTGGTCTACACCTACAGCCCCGTCCACACCGACGAATATTTCGCCCGCAAGGCGAAGGACCTCCTCGCGCTGGGCGTCGACGGCATCTTCCTCAAGGACGCCAGCGGCCTCCTGCGCCCCGAGCGCGTCGCCACCCTGGTCCCCGCCCTCAAGGCGGTCATGGGCGATACCCCCCTCCAGATCCACACCCACTGCAACTCCGGCCTCGCCCCCTACGTGGTGCTGCAGGCGGTCGAGCACGGCGTCGACGTCGTCCACACCGCCACCTCCACCCTCGCCAACGGCGTCAGCCACAGCCCCACCGAACTGGTGACGCAAAACCTCCGCCGCCGCGGCCACACCGTCGACATCGACCTCGAACCGGTCTCCGAAGTCGCCGAACGCCTCGCCTTCATCGCCAGGAAGGAAGGCAAGCAGACCGGCGTCCCCCAGGAATACGACGAGTTCCACTACCACCACCAATGCGCCGGCGGCATGGTCTCGAACCTCGCCTACCAGCTCGAGACCATGGGCCTCGAAGGCCGCCTCAACGAGATCCTCGAAGAGGCCGGCCACGTCCGCCAGGAGCTCGGCTACCCCATCGTCGTCAGCCCCTTCGCCCAGTACATCGTCACCCAGTCCATCCTCAACGTGATGGCCCGCGACCAGGGCAAACCGCGCTACGAAACCGTCCCCAACGAGGTGCGCCTCTACGTCAAGGGCGGCTATGGCGAGATCGCCGGCACGGTCGACCCCAACCTCTACGACAAGATCGCCCGCGGCGCCGAGCCCATCACCGAGCGCCCCGGCGCGCTGGTCGACCCCGCCATCAAGCGCCTGCGCGACACCCGCGGCCCCTTCGACAGCGATGACGACCTCCTGCTCGCCGCCTTCTACGACGACAAGACCTACCGCGACCTCAAGGCGGCCGGCCCCATCGTCACCGACTACACGCTCGGCCGCACCCCGCTGGTGACCCTGATCAAGGGCATCGCCGAACGCGACGACATCCAAAGCTTCCACTTCATCCAGAAAAACCTCCCCGCAAAGGAAACGGCATGACGGCAGATCCGTCCCCCCGCCAGACCGTGGACGCGCTCGTAATTCGCGCCCGCGACGCGATGCAGGCCTACGACAACACCGACCAGGCCCGCGTCGACGATGCGGTCACCGCGCTCGCATGGTCGCTCTACCAGCCGGGCAACGCCCGCGAACTGGCCGAGCTGGCGGTTGCGGACACCGGCCTCGGCAATGTGGAATCGAAAGTCACCAAGAACACCCGCAAGACCTTCGGAACCCTCCGCGACCTGCTCCGCGTCCGCTCCGTCGGCGTGATCGAGGAGGACACCGGGAACGGCATGGTCAAGTACGGCAAGCCGGTCGGCGTCGTCGCCGCTGTGTGCCCCTCCACCAACCCCTCCGCCACCGCCGTCAACAAGGCGATGATGGCGCTGAAGGGCGGCAACGCGGTAATCGTCGCGCCCTCGCCGACAGGGGCCAAGACCACCCAGCGCACCGTCGACCTGATGCGCGCCGAGCTTGCCCGCGCGGGCCACCCCGAGGATCTCGTCCAGATCCTGCCCCGGCCCGTCTCCAAGGAACTGACGACCGAGCTCATCGCCCGGGCCGACCTCGCCGTCGTCACCGGCAGCCAGAACAACGTCAAGCGGGCCATGCAGTCCGGCACCGTCTCCATCGGCGTCGGTGCCGGCAACGTCCCCGTGATCATCGACGACACCGCCGATCTCGATGCGGCGGCCCGGATGATCCGCATGTCGAAATGCTTCGACAACGCCACCTCCTGCTCCTCGGAAAACTCCGTCATCATCCTCGACGCCGTCTACGACAAGGCCATCGCCGCGCTCGAGCAGGCAGGCGCATGGCGCTGCTCGCCCGACGAACGCGAGAAGGTGCGCGACACCCTCTGGCAGAACGGCGCCCTCAACCGCGCGGTCATCGCCAAGGATGCCGAGGTGCTGGCCGATGTCTTCGACCTGCCCGAACAGGCCCGCAAGGCGGCCTTCTTCCTCGTCGAAGAGGAAAAGATCGGCGGCAAGCACAGCTTCGCGGACGAGAAACTGTCCCTCGTCCTCACCGTCTACCGCGCCCGCGACTGGGCCGATGCCAAGCGCATCGCGCATGACGTGCTCGGCGTGTGCGGGCGCGGCCACTCCGTCGGGCTGCACTCCACAGACCGGGACCGCGCAGCCGACCTCGCCCAGTCGGCCGAGGTCGTCCGCGTCCTGGTCAACCAGCCGCACACTTTCGGCAATGGCGGCAGTTTCGAGAACGCCCTGCCGTTCACCCTGTCCATGGGCTGCGGCACATGGGCGGGCAACACGATCGACGAGAACCTGAACTGGCGGCACTTCATCAACGTCACGCATCTCGTGACCACCGTCGCCGAGGACAAGCCGAGCGAGGCCGACCTCTTCGGCCCCTACTGGGAACGACACGGCAAGTAACCCATCGCCACCGCGCGGGGAGAGGCGCGCGGCAGCCACTCGAAGAAAAGGCAAAGGGAACCCCGCGGCCCGGATCGCGGGGCAAGAAACGGCACGGGCCAAACCCGTGAAAAAATACCGAAAAACAATCATGATAAGGGAGGAACAATCATGAGGGTGCTATCGGAATTCTTTACCAGGGTCGCCGAACGATATCTGCCGGATGCGTTCGTCTTCGTCTTCCTGCTCAGCGCGCTGACCTTCATCCTTGGGATGACGCAGGGCTACGGGCCGGCGGCGGTCGCCGGTTTCTGGGGGGACGGCTTTTTCAACATCCTGACCTTCACGGCGCAATCCACGCTGGTCCTCGCGACCGGCTTCGCGCTCGCCCATACGCCATGGGTCCACGGCGCCCTCGTGGCCTTCGCCCGCATCCCCCGGAACGAGGTGCAGGTGATCGCGCTCACCACGCTGGTGATGATGGCCTGCAGCCTGTTCTCGTGGGGCTTCGGCCTTGTCGCGGGGGCCATCGTCGCCCGCCAGATGGGAATCGTCCATCGCGGCAAGATCCACTATCCGCTTGTCGTCGCGGCCTCCTACTCGGGCTTTCTCGTCTGGCATGGCGGCTATAGCGGGGCGATCCCCACGCTGATCGCCACGCCGGGCCACTTCCTCGAGGATCAGATGGGCGTCGTCCCGGTCAGCGCCACGCTGCTCTCGCCGATGAACATCACCATCGTCCTCGTGCTGGCGGTGATCATTCCCGTCGTGAACGTGATGATGCGCCCCAAGGCGGATGCCCCGCGCCAGAGCATCCCCGAGATCGACCCCGACGAGGCCGTCGACACGCCCGCCCATCCCAGCACCGAAGCCGCCGGCGGCAACCATGCCGAAGCGCAGGTGGCCATGGTGCCCGCCGAACGGATGGAAACCAGCCGCATCGTCACCCTCGTGCTGGGCGCGCTGGCGGCGCTCTATCTCATCGCCTATTTCATCGGCGGCGGGGCGGTTACGCTCAACACCGTGATCCTGAGCTTCTTCGCGCTGGGCCTGATGCTGACGCCCAACGCACGGGCCTACAGCCGCTCGTTCCAGGGCGGGGCCAAGGCGGCCTACGGCATCATCCTGCAATTCCCCTTCTACGGGGGGATCATGGGCATGATGGTGGGCACCGGGCTGGCCTCGGCCCTGGCCAGTGGCTTCGTCGCCATCTCCTCGGCCGACACGCTGCCCTTCTGGTCCTTCCTCGGCGCCGGGGTGGTCAACATCTTCGTGCCCTCGGGCGGCGGCCAGTGGGCCGTGCAGGGGCCGATCATGATCTCCGCCGCGCAGGAACTGGGCGCCGACATGCCCAACGTCGCCATGGCCGTGGCCTGGGGCGAGGCATGGACCAACATGATCCAGCCGTTCTGGACCCTGCCCATGCTGGCCATCGCCGGGCTCGGCATCCGCGACATCATGGGCTACACGGCCGCGGTTCTGATCGTCAGCGGCGTGCTGATCGGCGGCATCCTGTTCGTGATGTGAGACCATTTGCGGGGGGGCGCCGGTCCGCCCGGCGCTCCCCGCGCCCCGTTGCGGCCCCGCCGGCCACCGCGCGCCCGGTTAACCGGCCCGCCGCGTCGGAAAGGGGCACCGACGTAATACCGACGTTATACCGACGTGATACCGACAGGGCGATTCCGGGGATTTTGCCTTGTTAACCAATCCGTTGCGCGCCGATTCGTCCAAATCCCGCTCCCCCTTCCGCCCGCCCCGCGCCGGGCGTCGTATACATCTGCACACATACCGGCTTGCACTCGATATCAATTGCATCCAGACTCCTTGTGCCGACTCTCGGCCATCGCTCCCGAAACCCTCGGGCGCACCGGTCCGGAGGAAGAATTCGGGAGGAGTTCGCATGGTCATCCGGGCAATCGACGGGCTCAATGAAGTCGTTGGTCGCATAGTAGCCGTCGTGGCGATCATCTTCGCCGCGATCATCATTTTCGACGTGGTCATGCGCTACGCCTTCAGCGAACCGACCCGCTGGGCCTTCGACGTGTCGAAGCAGCTCTTCGGCTTTTATTTCGTCCTTCTGGGGGGATACGCCCTCCGCCACGGTGCCCATGTCAAGGTCGACATCCTGACCGAGAAGTTCGGCCCCGGCACCCGCCGCGTCGTCGACCTGCTGGGCTACGTGATCTTCTTCTTCCCCTTCGCCTGGGTGTTTCTCACCAGGTCGTGGGAATTCGCCGCGCGCTCCTGGGCCCAGGGCGAGGTGACCTACGGCGCCATCCAGATGCCCGTCTACCCGCTCAAGATGGCCATGTGCGTCGCCGCCGGCCTGCTCCTGCTCCAGGGGATCGCGGAAGTTCTGAAAATCCTGCTTGATCGTCAGGAGAGCCATTGATGACCCCCGAGCTTATTGCCGTCCTGATGTTCGGGCTGCTGGTCTGCGGCCTGTTCATGGGCCATCCCCTGGCCTTCGTCCTCGGCGGCACCGCCGTCCTCACCGCCATCATCGCCGGCAAGCCCATGGTCCTCGGCATCGTCATCAACCGGATTTATGGTGACGTTCTCGACAATTACACCCTGATCGCGATCCCGCTCTTCGTGCTGATGGCGCGCTTTCTATCGGATTCGGGGGTGACCGACCGAATGTTCGAAACGCTGCGCCTCCTGCTCAGCCGCGTGCGCGGCGGGCTGGCGCTGGCGGTGGTGTTCATCTCGATCCTGCTGGCCGCCACCACCGGCATCATCGGCGCCTCGATCACCGTGATGGGCGTCATGGCACTGCGCCCGATGCTGCAATACGGCTATTCCCAGTCGCTCACCACCGGGGTGATCGCCGCCTCCGGCTGCCTCGGCATCCTGATCCCGCCCTCGATCATGCTGATCCTGATGGCCAGCTATTCGCCACTTTCTGTGGGTGAGCTGTTCGCAGGCTCGATGATCCCCGGCGTCCTGCTGGGCCTCAGCTACGCGCTCTATGTCTACGTGATATCCGTCCTCCGCCCCGACCTCGCCCCGGCCGTCGAACCCGACGAGAAGACCAGCCGCGGCGAGCTGATGCGCATGCTGGTGATCGAGGCGCTGCCGCCGCTGCTGCTGATCTTTGGCATCCTCGGCTCCCTCCTGGCCGGCATCGCGACGGCCACCGAAGCCTCGGCCATCGGCGCGGCGCTGGCCCTGCTGATCGTGATCCTGCGCCGGAAATTCAGGCTCGGCACCTTCTACGGCGCGATGCTGGAAACCGCCCGCACCTCGGCCATGATCCTCTTCATCGTGGTCGGCGCCACGGCCTTCACCGGCGTCTTCAACATCACCGGCGGCCTGCGCGCCACGCAGGAACTGATCCGCGCGCTCGACATGCAGCCCTGGATGCTCGTCGCCGTCATGCTGGCCATCATCTTCGTCCTCGGGGCCTTCCTCGACTGGACCGGCATCGTGCTGCTGTCCTTCCCGATCTTCCTGCCGATCGTGCAGGAAATGCCGGATGTCAGCCTCTTGTGGTTCGTCGTGCTGATGGCGGTCGTGCTGCAGACCTCCTTCCTCACGCCACCATTCGGATACGCCCTGTTCTACCTGAGGGCCATCGCCCCGCGCGAGGTCCGGACAGGGGCGATCATCCGGGGCGTGCTGCCGTTCATCGTCCTGATCCTGATCATGTGCGTCCTGGTCGCCCTGTTCCCGTCGCTGGTCACATGGCTGCCCGACGTCCTCTATTCGAACTGACTTCCAACCTACAAAGGAGAGTATCATGACTGCCAAGGCACTCATTTTCGCCGCCTCCGCGGCGACCGTCATCGGCTCGCAGGCCGTGGCGCAGGAAAGCTGGACCATGACGACCACGTGGCCCTCCTCGCTCGAACTGATCGAGACCGACAAGCATTTCGTCGAGCTGGCCAACAAGCTGACCCAGGGCGAGCTGACCATCGAGTTCTTCGAGGGCGGCGCGATCGTCCCGTCGGGCGAGGTCTTCGGCGCGGTCGAATCCGGCACGATCCAGGCCGGCGCCGACTGGCCCGGCTACTGGGCCGGCCGCGACGCCGCCTTCTCGCCGCTCGCCACCACGCCGAGCCTGTTCAACGCGGTCGACTACGTGAACTGGATCCAGCAATGGGGCGGTGCCGAGCTCTACAACGAGATCTACGGCAATTTCGGCATGGTCTACCTGCCCTACGGCGTGACCAACAACGAATCCGGCTTCCGCACCAACGAGCCGATCGTCACCCTCGAAGACCTGCAGGGCAAGCGCCTGCGCCTGTCCGGCCTCGAGCAGGGCAAGCTGCTTGAACGCCTCGGCGGCAACCAGGTCTCCATGGCCGGCGGCGAGATCTACCAGGCGCTCGAGCGCGGCGTGATCGACGGGGCCGAGTTCTCGACCCCGAATGTCGACTGGTCGGGCGGCTTCCAGCAGGTCACCGACTATTGGGCGACCCCGGGCTGGCACCAGTCTGCCTCGGTCTTCGGCGTCATGATCAACAAGGCCTCCTGGGACGCGCTGAGCCCCGAGACGCAGGAAAAACTGCAGATCGCGGCCGATGCAACCCTGCTGTGGTCGCTGGCCTTCACCGAGAAGCGGGCCACGGAAGCCTATGCCAAGTTCAACGAGGCGGTCGAGATCAACCGCTACGACGACGAGACGCTTGAAGAGGTTCAGAAAATGGCCAACGAGGTGATCGTCGAGACCGCCTGCGAGAACCCGAATTCCGCGAAGGTCTACCTGAGCATGGTCGAGTACCTCGAAGACTACAAGCAGTGGCGCGATGCCTCGGCCCCGTTCAACCTTGGCCGGACGCCGAACGGCCCGGATGTCGAAGCGCTGCGCGAATGCGCCGGCTGAACGGGCAGTGAACCGGCTCTCGGGAACGCCTGCCTGATCAGGGCGTTCTACATCACGATCGACAGCGAGGCGCCGTTCCAAGGAACGGCGCCTTTACTGTTTTGCGACGGCATGGCGGCAATAGGGTCTGGCCGGTGCAGGTGGGCGTGCGCTACACGGGCAATTGCAGGCACCTCGGCAGGTATGGTGTTGTCGCTCAAACTCGGTAAGGGTCGGGAAAAACGTGCTCGGCGTAACCTGCCGTTAAGCAAGGTATAGTGAAGGACAGTCCATGAAGCGCACACTTACGGTGATCGGCATTGGTGCCGGCAATCCGGAATACGTCACGGTTCAGGCGGTCAAGGCGCTGAACCGCGTCTCGGTGTTCTTCATTCCCAACAAGGGCGACGACAAGGCCGACCTGCATCACCTGCGCCGCGAGATATGCGAACGCTATATCGAGGGCGACAATTATCGTCTCGTCGATTTCGACATCCCGGAACGTTCGAAAGCCGGAAAATACACGTCGGACGTGGCGGCGTGGCGCGCCGAGGTCCGCGCCATCTACGAGCGCCTTCTGGCCCAGGAGCTCGGCGAGGACGAGGTGGGCGGCTTCCTGGTCTGGGGGGATCCGTCCCTCTATGACGGAACGATGGGTATTCTCGACGCGATCAACGCGACCGGCCGGTTCGACCTGGACTACGATGTCATCCCCGGCATCAGCAGCGTGTCGGCCCTCGCGGCCCGCCACAGGGTCGCGCTGAACCGGATCGGTCAGTCGCTCACCATCACGACCGGTCGGCTCGTGTCGCAGGGGCTGTCCGACGAGATGGGCAACGTGGTCGTCATGCTGGATTCCCGCGATGCATTTCGGAATGTCGATGATGACCTCGGGATTCACTGGGGGGCCTATATCGGTACCGAAGACGAGATTCTCGTCGCCGGGAAGCTGGGCGACGTGCGGGAAGAGATCGAGCGACTGCGGACGGAGGCGCGGAAAGAGAAGGGATGGGTCATGGATACCTACCTGCTGTCCAGGGGGGCGGACAGCGGCGGCTCTTGATGCTTTGATCGGCCATGTGCGGACACCTGGTGTCACGATTTTCCGATCATTCGGTGTCGTTTCTGCTCTGCCCGGCATTGCCGTTTTTCCGGGCTTTGAACGTCGAGGGTGCCTGGGCCAGCGCCGGCCCGGCCCCCGCGTTTCTCGATGTCGATTGACAGAACTGGACAACTGTGTCCACACTTTCGCGTCAACAACTGCTGCAACGCTCCGCAGCCCAACTTCCAACCAAAGGTATCTAGATGTTTATCAACAGAATCTTGTGCCTGAGCGCCTCGGTGATCATGCTCGCCATGTCTCCGGCTCTGGCACAAACCGAACTGAAACTGGCCACTGATTCCGGTGCCAAGGGGTCCCCCTCGGGCGATGCGCTCGACCGTTGGGCCGCCCTTGTCGAAGAAGGCACCGGCGGAGAGGTTCAGGTCGACGTGTTCTACCAGAACGAGCTTGGCAGCCAGGCCGAGGTTTTCGACCTCTTCGTCGCCGGCGACATCGACATGATGATCAACTGGCCGATCACCGCCTATGACGAGCGTCTCGGCGTTCTGTTCACGCCCTACATGGTCACGAGTTGGGAAGAGGCGTTCGAAGCCTACAAGCCCGGGGGATGGGTCAACAACATGCTGGTGGGCATCTACGACGACCTGGGCCTCAAGTTCTTCGGCCCCTGGCCGGAAGGCTTCAACGGCATCGCCTCGGCCGACAAGTACGCCATGACCGAGGAAGAGGCCGCCGATCTCAAGATCCGCGTCCCCGCGATGTTCCCGATGGCCGAGTCGGTGCAGGCGCTGGGTTACCAGACCGCCACGATCGACTGGTCCGAGGTCTTCACCGCCATCCAGACCGGCGTGGTCGATGGCGACGGCGCGAACATCATCTACTGGGATTACGAGTATTTCCGCGACGTGCTGGATTACTACAACCAGACCAAGATGCAATTCGTGACCGGCGTGATCGCGATGAACAACGACACCTTCGAAAGCCTGTCGGAAGAGCATCAGAAAGTCGTGCAGGAGTCCGCCCTGACCGTGATGGAAGAGGCCTTCGAACAGGCGCAGGAGCGCGATCAGTACTACATCGACCAGGCCAAGCAGGCCGGGATGGAGTATATCGAGCCCTCCGACGAGGAACTGGCCGAGATGGCCAAGAAGGTCCGCGAGAAGGTCTGGCCCCTGATGGAGGAACGGATCGGCAGCGAAATCATGGACACGATCCGCGAAAATGCCGGAGAACTCTAACCCGGCAACCGTCGCCGGTCGTATCGGCACGGCCATCTCGATCACGCTCAGCGTGGTCGGGGTGGCCTCCTCGGCTGCCGTGGTCGGGCTGATGTTCTTCCTCGTGGTCGCGCGCTACGTGCTCGGCCTGTCGGTGGTGGGCCTGCACGAGCTGATCATGCTGGCCGCCGTCACCCTTTACATGGTCGGCGCCATCATCGCCTCGCAACGGCACGAGCACCTGACGGTCGACTGGATCGCCGGAAACATCACCGACCCGCGCAGCAAGGCCGCGCATGACCTGCTGATCGCGTTGCTCACGGTGGTGATCACCTGCTTCTTCATGGTCTGGTCCTACTACATGTTCACTTGGGGCATGAAGCGCCCGCAGCACACGCCGGCGTACCAGATACCGCTCTGGATTCCGCAGGCCGCGATCGGGGTCGCGGCGGTGGCCTGTTTCGCCTATGCCCTGCGCGATGCAATTGATGCCATCCTGCGCCTGAAACGCCGATAACTCACGGACGAGATCGAATGTATGCCTTGATCGCCTTGCCCCTGCTCATCGTCCTGATGGGGCTGGGGCTGCCCGTCGCCTGGTCTTTCGCCGGGGTCCTCGCCTACCTGACATGGGTCTATGACGCGAACCTCAACACCCTGATGCTTCAGGGGTTCCGGTCGCTCAACTCCGTCGTGCTCGTGGCCCTGCCGCTGTTCATCCTGACGGGCTACCTGATGCAATCCGGGGGCATCGCGCAACGCATCATCGCCTTCGTCAACCGCCTCGCGACCGGCCGCGGCGGGATGGGCACGGCCATGGTGCTGTCGTCCAGCATCTTCGGCGCGATCTCCGGAACCGCCACGGCGGCCATCGCCTCGATCGGGTCGATCATGACCGAGCCGCTGGTCGCCCGCGGCTATCCGCGCGGCCGCATCGCGGCGCTTCTGGGCATCTCCTCGCTGCTGGGCATCCTGATCCCCCCGTCGATCACCATGATCCTCTTCGCCGTCGTGACCCGCCAGTCGGTCGCGGCCTGTTTCGCGGCCACGATCGGGCCGGCGATCATCCTCGTCATCGGCCTCATCCTTTACAACCGGTTCCTCGTCGGCCGGGCCTTCGAGGAACTTCCCTCTGCCGAGGTCGACAGCCAGAGCTTCGGCCGCGTCACGCTCAACGCCCTGCCGGCCCTGTCGCTGCCCGTCATCATCCTCGGCGGCATCTACGGCGGCATCTTCACCCCGACCGAAGCCGCGGCCGTGGCCGCCGTGGCGGCGCTCGTCGTGGGCGGCCTGATCTACCGCGAATTCACTTGGGGCAGTCTAGGCCGAAGCGTCATCGGCGCGGCCGAGACGACCGGATCGATCATCCTCATCCTGCTGTTTTCCTTCATGATCTCGCGCATCATGGCATTCGAGCGTATCCCCCAGGACCTGACCGAAGCGATCCAGTCGGTCGTCACCAGCCCGATCGGTGCGCTGCTCGTGGTGAACCTCGTGCTGATCATCGCCGGTGCCCTGATGGATGACGTCTCGGTCACCGTCGTCATCGCGCCGCTCTTCCTTCCGCTGATGGTGGCCAACGGGGTCGACCCGGTGCATTTCGCCGCCATCGTCGCCTGCTCCGTGGTGATCGGGGCGAACAGCCCGCCGGTAGCGCCAACGCTCTTCCTGTCCTGCAAGATCTGCCGGGTGCCGATTCTGCAGGCCGTGATGCCGGCGCTGGGGCTGATGGGGTTCGTGGCCCTGCCGGTGTTGTTGCTGACAACCTTCTGGCCCGATCTCTCGCTGACGATCCCGCGTCTGCTGGACCTGATGTAAACGGGTTTCGGTCAGTTCCTTGCACACCGCGGCGCGCTTGCATTTCCCGCAAGCGTGTGCCACGCCCGTTGCGACAGGCAGCCACGCAACAGCTACCCCCAATCCAATAATTGACCTTCTGGGGGAAGACCATGCGCAGAGTGACGCCCAATGCCGCGTTTGTTGTACTGATCGGGACAGGCGGGGCCTTCGCCCAGGCGCCGGAACCCTTCGTGCTCGGCACGATCTACATCGGCTCCGACGCCACGTCCGAAATCGGCATCGACAACGAAGACCTGACGCGAACCACGCCCAAGGACCTGCAGGAGGTGTTCAAGTCCGAACCCTCGGTCTCGGTCGGAAGCTCGCTGCCCATCTCGCAGAAGATCTACGTCAACGGCGTGGAAGAGAACAACCTCAACGTCACGATCGACGGCGCCCGCCAGAACAACCGCATCTTCCACCACAGCGCCACCACCTATATCGACCCCGAACTGCTCAAGGCCGTGCGGGTCGACCCGGGCGTCGCACCGGCGGATGCGGGCCCCGGCGCGATGGCGGGTGCCATCGCCTTCGAGACGAAGGACGTCAACGACCTGCTGGAAGAGGGCCGCACCTTCGGTGGCCGGTTCATCACCGAGTACCAGAGCAACGGCAACGTCTTCACCAACAGCCTTGCCATTTTCGGCGTCACCGGCGGGTTCGAGTACCTCGCCTTCGGCAAGTACGCCGATGGCGGCCTGCGCGAGGACGGCGATGGTGTGGATATCACCGGCTCGGGCACCCAGCTCACCAGCGGGCTGGCCAAGGTTGCCTATAACGGCGCCAATGGCAGCCGGCTCGAGCTCAGCTACGAGAACGTCCGCGACGACGCGCAGCGCCCCCTGCGGGCCGATTTCGCCGGGCTGCGGGGCATGTTCGCCACCCGGACCTACACGCTCGAGCGGCAGAACCTCGTCCTGTCCTACGAGTTCGGCAACACCACCGACATGTGGAACCCCACGGTCCAGATCGCCTACAACTCCACCGACCTCTACACCGGCCCCATGCCGGGCAGCACCGATGCCTATTCCGGCGAGACCACCAGCTTCACCGGGAAATTCGTGAACGAGTTCACGGTCTCGAACGGCACGGTCAAGGCGGGCGCCGATTTCTACAGCGACGTCGCGGACATCAACGGCGAGGGCACGGCTGTCTTCTTCGCGCGGGAGAAAGCCAATAATTTCGGCCTTTTCGTGCAGGCCGAGCTCGACGTGACCGATCGGTTCCGCCTCTCCACCGGCGCCCGCTACGACTTCCAGGAATTCGAGGGACTCGACGGCACGACCTACGACAATGACGGGCTTTCCGCCAACATCTCCGGCGACTACGACGTCTCCGACGCGGTCACGCTCAGCGCTGGCGCCTCGCATGTCTGGGGCGGCATCGCGCTGGCCGAAAGCTTCCTCTTCGACCCGGCCTGGACCTATCCCGCCTCGATCGAGCCTGTCACGTCCGAGAACTATTACCTCGGCGCCAATGTCCGGCTGGGGAACTGGGACCTGAACGCCCGGCTGTTCAAAACCAACATCGACAACGCCCGCACATTGCTCGACCCGGCGACCGGTCTGTTCGGCGCTTCACCGGGCCTCGTCGCCGATCTCGACACCGAAGGTTTCGAGGTCAGTGCCGACTACAACTGGTCCACCGGCTTCGCGCGCATCGCCTATGCGAACATCGACAACAAGATCAACGGCGGCCCGGCCGACAGCTACATCGGCCGCTACCTGACGACACCGCTTGGTGACAACCTCGTTCTCGAGGTGGCGAACACGTGGGATCCGCTCGGCCTGACCCTCGGCGCCGACGCACAGCTGGTCTTCGACGAATCCGCCGCAGGGGCCCCGGGCGGCAAGCTCGGCGGGTTCGAGGTGTTCAACCTGTTCGCCGAATACACGCCGCGCCGGATGAAGAACCTGACGATCCGGGCGGAAATCGACAACCTCTTCGACGAAACCTACACGGAACGCGCGACCTATGGTCAGGAGTTCGCGACCGTCACCCCCCTGAAAGAGCCGGGCCGCTCGTTCAACCTTCGGGCCTCGCTCCGGTTCTAGGTCTGATCTCCCGCCCCCGGCCTTTGGCAGGGGCGGGGCCGCCATGTATCGGGTCCTCGCCTCGCTGCCGTTTCGGCGTCAGAACCCGCTGATATCCGGCAGCCACGTCGAAATGAACGGCAGCAGGGTGATGAGCAGGAGCGCCGCGGCCAGCGCCATGAAGAACGGCGGCATTTCCCGGATCAGGACCGAAGGTTTCAGCCGCACGGTCGAGGACACGACGAAGATCAGGCTGCCCACCGGTGGCGTGGTCAGCCCGAGCGTCAGGTTGACGATCACGATGATGGCGAAGTGGTTCGGGTCGATCCCGAGCGCAAAGCTGATCGGCGCCAGGATCGGCACAAGGATCATCACCCCCGGCAGCGGGTCCATGAACAGCCCGAAGGCCAGCAGCAGCAGGTTCACCGCCAGCAGGAACACGATCGGCGCCAGGTCCCATGAAATGATTGTCTCGGCCAGAAACTGTGGCACGCTCTCGATGATCAGCACCCAGGCGAAGGCCCGCGCCGCGCCCAGGATCAGCAGCACCGCCCCCGAGGTCAGCGCCGCCCGCAGCACGATCCCCGGCAGGTCGCGCAGCCGCAGAGAGCGATAGATGAACATCCCCACCAGAAGCGCGTAGAACACCGCGATGACCGACGCCTCGGTCGGTGTGAAGATACCGAAACGGATGCCGCCCACGATAAGCACGATCAGCGTCAGCGCGGGCAGGGCATAAAAGGCGATCCGGCCGATCTCGGCCAGCGGCGGCATCGGCTCGCCCGAGGCATAGTTGCGCAGCTTGCTCATCCGGGCATTGGTCAGAAGCACCAGAACCGTGATCAGCAGCCCCGGCAGCACGCCGGCCATGAACAGCGACCCGACCGAGACGTTCTGGTCCTGCATCGCGTAGATGATCATGGTGATCGAGGGCGGGATGATCGGTCCGACGACCGCGCTGGCAATGGTCAGGGCGCTGGCATAGGGCCGGTCATAGCCGCCCTTTTCCATCATCCGGATCATCATTGTCCCGGGCCCCGCGGCGTCGGCCAGCGCGCTGCCGGAAATGCCCGCGAACATCGCCGAGCTGATCACGTTCGCATGGCCCAGCCCGCCGCGCATGTGCCCCACAAGCGATTGCGCCAGCCTCAGAATGGCAAGTGTCACCGCCCCCCCGGTCATGATCTCCGAGGCGAGGATGAAGAACGGCACCGCCAGTAGCGGAAAGCTGTCGAGCCCGGCGAACATCTCCTTCACCACCACCAGCGGGTGATAGCTCGAGGCCAGCGTGATCGCGGCGAAGGCCGCGATTGCCATGGCAAAGGCGACGGGCAGGCCAAGGGCGAGCAACAGGAACAGGGCCGGGAAAAGGATCTCAGCCATTGGCGCCGCCAGTGACCATTTCATCCGCCCCCGAGCCGTCGAGCGGCTTGTACTCGCCAGCGCTGATGAAGGGGCGGGCGATCAGCAGGAGATGCACGATCAGCAGGGCGAACCCCACGGGCATCGCGGCGTAGATATACAGGAACGGAAGGCGCAGCGCCGGGGTCATCTGGTATTGCATGCGCTGCGCGTATTGCCAGCCCACGTAGACCATGAAACCGAAGAAGCCCAGCAGGATCAGCACGATGATTGCCCTGAGAACCTTCTGCCCGGTCGTGGGAAGAGCATCCTGAAGGTTGGTGATGGCGACGTGCCCTCCGATCCGCAGGATCAGCCCGGCGCCGATGAAGGTCAGCCAGATCATCAGGTAGCGCGCCACCTCGTCCGCCCAGGGCAGCGAATGCGAAGTCAGGTAGCGAAGCGCGATATTTGCTCCCACCACCAGCGCCATGGCCGACAGCATCAGGATAAGCGCCCAGCCGTTCAGCGTGACGAAGGCTCGCTCAATGCGTTTCAATGGCCACCCCCGGGATACGTGCCGGCGCCTCCGGGGCGCCGGCACCATGTTCTCACTCGAAATCGACGATCGAGTCGACGAGGTCCTTGCCGTAGGTCTCGTAATACTCCTCGTAGGCCGAGGCGATGGATTCCTGGAAGGCGGCCTTCTGCTCGGCCGACAACTCGTTCACTTCCATGCCGCGCTCCTTGAGCGTCTCGACCCCGGTGGTCTCGACATTGTCGACATAGCCGCGCATGGCGGCCACGGCCTCTGTCGCGGCCTTCTCGAACACGGCTTTCTGCTCGTCATCCAGCCCTTCCCAGAACGGCTTCGACACGATCAGCATTGCCGGCGAGTACACGTGGCCGGACAGCGTCAGGTATTTCTGCACCTCGTCCAGCTTCACCGACACGATCACCGAAAGCGGGTTTTCCTGCCCGTCGATCACGCCCTGCTGCAGCGACGAGATCACCTCCGGCCACGCCATCGGCGTCGGCGCCGCGCCCATCGCGTTGAAGGCCGCCAGGTGAACCGGGTTCTCCATGGTGCGGATCTTCAGGCTTTCGACGTCCTCGGGCGTCTCGATCGGGTTGCGGTTGTTGGTGATGTGGCGGAAGCCCTGCTCGCCCCAGGCCAGCCCGTGCAGGCCGACATCGTCGAACTTGGCAAGGATTTCCTGCCCGATCTCGCCATCCAGCACGGCACGGGCATGCTCGAGATCACGGAACAGGAAGGGAATGTCGAACACG
Organism: Roseovarius sp.; assembly: GCF_030373445.1. Classification (GTDB taxonomy): domain Bacteria; phylum Pseudomonadota; class Alphaproteobacteria; order Rhodobacterales; family Rhodobacteraceae; genus Roseovarius. Next base: position 184,393 of record NZ_JAUCYU010000003.1, on the reverse strand, counting down.
CCGGTGTCCGGCACGAAATTGGCCAGCGTGCCCGAGGAGACGATGGTCGCCTCGATCGTGCCAAGCTGAAGCCCCTCGATCACCTCGCGCTCGCCGCCAAGCCCAGAAGAGGGGAAATGTTTGAATTCGAAAGCATCGCCGGCCTCGGCCATGACGACCTCTTCGAACTTCGCGGCCGCGACGCCGTAATGGCTGTCAGGGGCCAGCGCATAGCCGATCTTGACTTCGGTCTGCGCGAAGGCCGGCAAGCCCATCGCAAGGAAAATGCCGGTCGAAACCAGCCCTCGGGTCATAAACGTCATGGATCATCCTCCCGTTGAACGTTTGCATTTGCTACACAGGTATTTTTTCAGTGGCAACCCTGCGACATCCGGGCCGCCAGCGTCCGTGTCAGGTGTTCGTTTCCTTCCTGAACAGGCGCACCAGCTCAGGCACGTAAGCCTCTCCGAAACCGGCCTCGACCGTCTCGGCGAGGGCCGCCGACACTCCGTCGGCAACAACCTTGCGCGCGCCCGAGGAGTCCGACATGGCGCGGTAATAGTCAATGTCCTTCTGTGCGTTGGCCACGAAGAAGGGCAGGGCGTCGCGATCCTCGGCGACGATGTAGGGCGCCAGCCGGTCCAGCGCGGCGCTCGCCCCGCCACCCCCGGCCAGCACGTCGACGAACACTTGCGGGTCTACCCCGCTGTCGGCGGCCTGCGCGGCGGCTTCGGCCAGCAGGGTCATGAACCCGACCGACACGTAATTGTGCAAGAGCTTCAGCCGGTGGCCATGCCCCAGCGGCCCGACATGGTCGACCTTCTCGGTAAACGCCGCCAGCACCGGCCGCACCTTCTCCAGCACGTCCCGTTCCCCGCCCACCAGCAGGTTCAGCGTGCCCTGATGCGCATGCGTCGCCGTGCGCGTCATCGGCGCGTCGAGGTAATCACCACCCGCCTGCCGCACGATCTCGCCCATTCGCAGCGTCGAGTCGGGCAGCGCGGTCGAGCAATCCACCACCACCGCGCCGGGGCGCAGCGCAGCTGCCAGCCCGCCCTCGCCGGTGACGATCGCCTCGACCTGCGGCGAGCCGGTGACGCAGAGGATCACCACGTCCGCCGCCGCCGCCACCTCGGCCGCCGTGGCACAGGCCCGCGCTCCGAGCGCGACGATATCCTCCGTCGGCTGGTTCCCCGGATGCTCGAGAAAGCTCAGCCCGAACTTGCCGCGCCCGATGACGTTGCGGGCGATGCCGTGGCCCATGAGCCCCACGCCGATGATACCGACTTCCATCATTCCGATCTCCCTCCGTTTCCGAACCGCTCAGTCCGCGTTGATCCAGATCGCCTTGGTGTCCAGGTATTCTTCCATGTGCTCGGTGCCCCCCTCGCGGCCATAGCCCGACATCTTCACCCCGCCGAAGGGCACCGCCGGGTCGATGGCGTGGTACATGTTCACCCAGACTGACCCGGCCTTCAGCCGGTGCGCCAGCTTGTGCGCTGTCCCCAGGTGGGTCGAGAAGACGCCGGCGGCCAGCCCGTAGGGCGTGGCATTGGCGCGCGCCACGACCTCGTCGATGCTGTCGAAGGGCAGGGCCGAGATCACCGGCCCGAAAATCTCTTCCCGCGCCACGGTCATCTGGTCGGTCACCCCGCCCAGCACCGTGGGCTGGTAGAAATGCCCGCCGTCAAGGCCCGGCCCCTCGGCCCGTGCGCCGCCGGTCAGCACCTGCGCGCCCTCCTGCGGCCCCTTGGACAGGAAACCGGCAATGCGCTCGGCCTGCCGGGCCGAGATGATCGGGCCGATATCGGTATCCTCGCGGATGCCATGCCCGATGCGCAATGCGGCGGCATAATCGGCCACCCGGCGCACGAACTCGTCATGGATTTCCCGGGCCACGAACAGCCGCGACCCGGCGATACAGATCTGCCCGGAATTGGCGAAGACCGCCATCGCGGCCACGGGCACGGCCTTCTCGATATCGGCGTCCCGGCACACGATCACCGGGGATTTCCCGCCAAGTTCCAGCGACACCCGCTTCAGGTTGCCGGTCGCCGCGCGGGCGATGGCCTGCCCAGTGGCGGTTGAGCCGGTGAAGACGATCTTGTCGACGCCCGGATGCGCGGCCAGCGCCGCGCCGGCCTCCGACCCAAGGCCGGTGACGATGTTCAGCACCCCGTCCGGCAGCCCCGCCTCCTGCATGATCCGCGCGATCATCAGGACGGTCAGCGATGCCTCCTCCGACGGTTTCAATACCACGGTGCAGCCGGTCGCGATCGCCGGCGCGATCTTCCAGATCGACCCGGCGATCGGCGCGTTCCACGGAATGATGGCGCCGACCACGCCGACCGGTTCCCGCACCGTCTGCGAATAGATCTCGCCGGGGAAGGAGTTGGGGATCGTCGCGCCGTGGATGGCCACCGCCTGCCCGGCATAGAAACGCAGCATGCCCAGGACCCTGCGGCTGTTGGCCAAAGTGCGCTGGATCGGCATCCCCATGTCCAGCGTGTCCGACAGGCACAGGCTTTCCCATTCCGCCTCGAACCGGTCGGCGATGCGCAGCAGAAGGTTCTGCCGCTCGAACGGCGTCCACTTCGCCCACGGGCCTTCGAAAGCGGTGCGGGCGGCGGTGACGGCGGCGTGGATGTCGGGGGTGGTGGCGCGGGGGACGGTGGCGAGGAGGGAGCCGTCGGCGGGGTTGCGGGCGTCGATGGTTTCGCCGGATTGCGCGTCGCACCACTGACCGCCGATGAACATCTGGCGGGGGGTGCCGGGATAGAGGGTGGCGGCGGCGGAAGACCAGTCTTTCATGAGGATTTCGCTTTGTTCGGGGCAGGATCAGCGGCTGTTTACACCGGCGGTTCGAGGAAAGGCCAGCCGATTTTGACGGCCCGGTTCCGGGCGACAGGTCCTGCCTTCCGGCGCCGAAATGTCACGTCGGTATCACGTCGGTATTTTGTCGGTATCACGTCGGTGCATGTTTCGGTGCGCCCGCGGGGCCGTGCCCCGCCGAAGACGGTTTGAAACGGGCGGCGCAGATCTTAGGGTGGCGGGCAGGACAAGGCTGAGGATCGAGACATGCGGTGGCGGCAACTGACGGCATTCCGGGAAACGATGGTGACGGGCACGGCCAGCGGCGCGGCAGAGATCATGGGAATCTCGCAGCCCGCCGTCAGCCGGCTGATCGATGCGCTGGAGGAATCGCTGAGCATCACGCTGTTCGACCGGCGCACCGGGCGCATGGTGCCCACGCTGGAGGCCCGGCTGTTCTACGCGGAACTGCAGAATGCCTTTGCCGGGTATGACAGGCTGGTCGCCGCGGCCGAGGATATCCGGCTGGGCCGCCGCGGCTCGCTCCATATCGCGTCGATGCCGGCGCTGGGGCTGAACTTCCTGCCCGACGCCATCGCCCGGTTCCGCAAGGTTCAGCCCGACGTGAAGATCCGCTACGACCTGCAACTGTCGATGCGGGTCGAGGAATGGGTCTCGTCGCAGCAGGTCGATCTCGGGCTGGCGGAGTTCCCGTTCGAGCGGCCGGGCATCGAGCGGGAGAGTTTCTGCGAAACGCCCTACGTGATGGCGATGCCGGCCGATCACCGGCTGAGCGGCCGCTCGGTCGTGACGCCCGGAGACCTTGAAGGTGAGCGGATGGTCAGCCTGAGCCCGGAGACGGTCGCCCGCCGCCTGCTCGACACGTGCCTGGCGGAGGCCGGTGTCACGCCGCAATTCGTCTGCGAGACCACCTACGCGGCCGGGGTCTGCGCGCTGGTCATGCGCGGGCAGGGGATCGGGCTGACGGACATGTTCACGGTCACGGATTTCGCCGGAACGGGAATCGTCTTCCGGCGTTTCGAGCCGGAGATCCTGTTCCGTGTCGGCGTGCTCTACCCGCGGCACCTTCCACGGTCCCGCGCGACGGGGGAATTCATGACGACATTGCGGGCAAAACGGAATGAACTGCTGTCCGGAGCCCAGCAATTACTGGCCCTATAACATAACAACATACAGCGTGAACCGGACGTAATTTGATCGGGAGGCATGGCTCTGCAATCCTTCCCGCCATGCTCGAACATCGCTCCCCCTCCGAACAGATCAAGGCCCTCGACGGGCAGGTTTTCGATGTCGTCGTGATCGGCGGGGGCGCCGTCGGATGCAGCGCCGCCCGCGAGGCCGCGGCGGCAGGCTACTCGGTTCTGCTGGTCGAGAAGGGCGATTTCGCCTCCGGCTCGTCCAGCCGGTCGAGCCGGCTTCTGCATTGCGGCCTGCGGTATTTCGAGGCCCCGAACCCGGTTGCCTACTTCGCCCGCCATCCGGGGCGTTTCCTGACGTCGCTGAGCATGGCCCGGCAGGGGATGCGCGAGCGGCGGGAGATGGTGCTGACATCGCGCGAGCGGGTCACGCCGATCGACTTCTTCTTCCCGATCTACGCGGACGGCCCCTATCGCCCGTGGCAGGTCGACATGGCCTTCAGGCTGCTGAAGCGGCTGGCGCCGGGCGATGTCCCGCTCGATTACAACCGGTTGAAAAAGCCCGAGGCGCTGCAAAAGCCGATGGTGGCGGCGCTGGGCAACCGGGACAGGCTGGAAGGTGCCGCGCAGTTCACCGAGTACCAGTTCAACTGGCCCGAGCGCATCTGTCTCGATGCCGTGCTCGATGCCGAGGAGGCGGGCGCGGTGGCGCTCAACTACACCGAGGCCCGGATGGGCGATATGCAGAACGGCACCCGGAAGGTCACGCTTCTTGGTGAGAACGGCGCGCGTGCCACCGTGCGCGGCCGCCGGATCATGGCGATGTCGGGGATCTGGATCGACAAGGTCCTGTCGGGGCCGGGCAAGCCCGCCGCGCGCAAGATCTTCGGCACCAAGGGCGGCCATATCGTCATCCGCCTGCCGGAGAAATACCGCGGGCAGGGGGTCTCCACGATAAACAGCTGGGGCGAGCCGTTCTACTGTATCCCGTGGCATGACCTGCATTACATCGGCCCGACCGAAACGCCCTATGAAGGCGATCTCGACGATATCCATGTCGACGAAAACGACCTGGAGTTCCTGCTGTCCGAGGCGGCGTCGTTGTTCCCCGGGCTGAACGTGACGCGGGACAAGGTGATCCGCACCTGGGCCGGGGTCAGGCCGCTGACCTACGATCCGGCCCACCCCAAGGGCAGCCGGGCGCGCGAGTTGCACGACTTGGGCCGCGAGGGGCTGGAGGGCGTCTACGCGATGACGGCCGCCCCGGTGATGAGCCACCGCGACTCGGGCCGGAAGATCACGGATGTGCTGCGCAAGGAGCTTGCGCCGTCGGGCGCGCCGAGCGCGCTGTCCTATCGGCCGCGGATGCCGATTGAGAACTCCAACACGCAGCCCATCGCCGACGGGGCCGGCTACACGCTGGCCGATGTCCGCCACGCAGTGCGGCACGAACATGCGCGCACGCTTCTGGACGTGCTGTTCCGGCGCAGCGGTGTCGGCCTGCGGCACTGGTTCGGCGATGCCGAGATCGCCCGCGTCGCCGAGGAAATGGGCGCCGAGCTGGGCTGGACCGAGGCCGAGCGCCAGACAGAGATCGACCGGTACAAGCGGGAGGTTTCCCGCCTGTACGGCGTCCCAAACCGCCGGGACAAGGCGGATATCAACCACGATGCAACTATCCAACAAGGAGAAAGAGCATGACACGCTCCACTACGATTTCCCGCCGCTCGCTGCTCAAGTCCGGGGCGGCCGCGACGACCGTGGCGATGGTGCCCTTCTGGGCCGGCGCCGCGCAGGCCTCCTGTTCCACGCTGCGGGCGGGGATCACCGGCTACAACGTCATCAACACGCTCGACCCGGGCCAGATGACGCTGATCCCCGAGGCCTACATGGTCTGGGGCATCTTCAACTGCCTGCTGAAGTTCGACGAGGAGATGAACATCGTTCCCGACCTGGCCGAAAGCTACGAGTCGGTCAGCCCGACCGTGCTGCGCTTCAAGCTGCGCGAGGGGGTCAAGTTCCACGATGGCGAGGAGATGACCTCGGAAGACGTCAAGTTCACCTTCGACCGGCTGCGGGACGAGGCGTTCGGTTCGCCGCACCGGTCGAAGTTCAGCGCCATCACCGAGATCCGGACGCCGGACGACTATACCGTCGAGATCGAGACGGAGGAGCCCTTCGCGCCGATGCTGAGCTACCTGACGAACACCCGCACGGGCAGCCAGATCGTGCCGAAGCATATCCTCGAGAACGGTTCGAACGAGGAGTTCGCCTCGAACCCGGTGGGCACCGGCCCGTTCAAGCTGGTGAGCCACGAGCCGGGCGCGTCGCTCGAGCTGGCGGCGCACGGGGACTATTTCGAGGAAGGCCTGCCCAAGGTGCAGACGGTGGAAGTGCCGCTCATCGCCGAGGAATCGGCGGGTGTGACCGCGCTTCTGGGGGGCAGCATCGACGTGACCAGCACCGCGCCCTTTGCCGACGTGCCGGAACTGGAAGAGGATGACCGCGTGCAGGTTCTCAAGCAGGCGGGGACGAGCTCGCGTTTCGTGAGCCTCAACAACTCGGTCGCGCCGTTCGACGACGTGCATTTCCGCCGGGCGCTGTCCTACGCGTTCGACCGGCAGGCGATGGTCAACGTGGTGCTGTTCGGCGAGGGCCGGGCGGCGAACGGGATCATCCCCAGCTCGATCTCCTGGGCCGCGACGCAGGAGACGCCGGAGCTGGTGACGCTGAACCAGGAGAAGGCGCTGGCCGAGCTGGAGAAATCCAAGTACGGCGCCGGGACCGAGGCGACCGTGCTGACCTGGGGGTCGAGCTGGTGGAAGCGGTTCGCCGAGGTGTTCGTTCTGCAGGTGAACCAGGTCCTGGGGGTGAATTTCACGGTCGAGGTGTCGGATTCCGGCACGGTCTACCAGCGGATGCAGACCGGGGACGTGCAGGCGTCGATCTGGGGCTGGCTGGGGCTGGTGGACCCGGATGAGTATGCCTACGAGATCTATCACACGGACGGGGCGCGCAATTTCGAGCATTATTCCAACCCCGAGGTGGACAAGCTGCTCGAAGCGGCCCGGCGGGAGACCGACCTCGAGGCGCGCGGGGCGCTGTATCGCGAGGCGGAGGCGCTGGCGATCGAGGATTGCCCGGTGCTGCCGTGTTTCGAGAGCAACGTGCACAACCTGCTGGCGCCCGACGTGGACGGGTTCGTGCAGCTGCCGTACTCGGCCTTCGGGGCGCAGCTTGCGGCGGTTGGAAACTGCTGAGCCATTCGCCTGACAAGGCCCCCCGCGCACCTGTCGCGGGGGGCCGCTGACCGACGGACCAAGCCAGATGCCCTCTAGCCTGAAATATTTCCTGACCCGCCTGTCGGGGTCGCTTGTCACGATGCTGGTCGGCACGATCGTCGTCTTCCTCGTGATGAAGGCCGCGCCGGGCGACCCGGCGCTGATCGTGCTGGGCGACTACGCGACCGACGAAACCGTGGCGGCGTTCAACCGGAAACACGGCCTCGACGCCCCCTTGATGGCGCAATATCTCGACTGGCTCGGCGGGCTGGTGCGGTTCGATTTCGGCCAGTCCCTGTCGGTTTCGGCCGGCGAGAATATCGGGGACCTGCTGCTCTACCGCCTGCCGAACACCATTTTCGTGGGTGTTTATGCCATCCTGATCGCCGTCACCCTGTCGCTTGTCCTGGGCACGCTGGCCGCGCTGAACCGGGGCACGACGGTCGACACCTCGGCCACGTCGCTGGCGGTGCTGGGCGTGTCGATGCCGGATTTCTGGTTCGGCTACATGCTGATCCTTGGCCTGTCGATCGGGCTGGGATGGTTTCCCTCCTACGGGTTCACCCCGCCGTCGGACTCGCTGGCCGGGGCCTTCTACTCGGGCTTCCTGCCGGCGCTGGCGATCGCCGCGCCGATGGCGGCCGTCTTCACCCGCACCTTACGCACCGCGCTGATCGAGAACCTCGACCGCGAGCACGTGATGGTGGCCAAGGCGATGGGGCATTCCGGGCGGTTCCGCTTCCTGCACCACGTCTTCCGCAATTCGCTGATCCCCTACATCACCGTCGTCGGGTTGCAGATCCGCTATCTTTTGGGCGGCGTGGTCATCATCGAGCGCATCTTCGGCATCAACGGCGTGGGGTCGCTGATGGTCGAGGCGGCCTTTGCCCGCGATTTCTTCGTGGTGCAGGCCTGTGCGGTCGTGTTCCTCGGCATCGTGCTGGCGGTCAATTACGTGGTCGACCTGATCTGCGCCATGCTTGACCCGAGACGCGTGAGGTAATCCCGATGAAACTCAAGCATTTCCTTCACAACCGCACCGCGCTGGCCGGGCTGACGATCACCACGCTGTTCCTGCTGGCGGTGTTCTTCGGGCCGATGCTGTCGAAATGGAGCAGCAACCAGCACGATTTCATGAATGCCCTGCAGCCGCCGTCCTGGGCACATCCGTTCGGCACCGACAGCCTTGGGCGCGACGTGATCACCCGGGTCCTGGAAGGCGCGCGCATCTCGCTTCTGATCAGCGTCTCGGGCGTGTTCGCGGCGATGGTGTTCGGGATCACGGCGGGGCTCTACTCGGGTTTCCACGGCGGCTGGATGGACGTGATCGTGATGCGTGTCGTCGACCTGCTGTTCGCCTTTCCGGCCTTCGTGCTTGCGCTGTTCCTGATGGTGGCCCTTGGCTATGGCGTGACCAACGTGGCCCTGGCGATCATGCTGGTCTACCTGCCCATCTTCGCCCGCATCACCCGCAACATGACCGAGACGGTGCGCAACGACGCCTACGTGCAGGCGGCGCAGGTGATGGGGCAGGGCACCCCGCGCATCCTGTTCCGCGAGATCCTGCCCAACATCTCGGCGCCGATCCTGGTGCAGGCCACCATCGCCGTCGCCTTCGGCATCGTGATCGAAAGCGGGCTGTCCTTCATCGGGCTGGGCGTGCAGCCGCCGACCCCGTCGCTGGGCGTGATCATGGCCGACGGGCAGGAGTATTTCCGCCGCTCGCCCTGGGTTCTGACGCTGAGCGGGCTGTCGGTGACGGTGGCGCTGCTGGGGCTCAACCTGCTGGGCGACGGCATCCGCGACCTGTCCGACCCCCGGCTGAAAGTGAGGGAATGACGATGACCGAGACATTGCTCGAAGTGAACGACCTGAACGTGGCGTTCCGGCTGGCCAGTGCCAACCTGACGGTATCGTCCGACGTGTCCTTCTCGGTCGACCGGGGCAAGGTGCTGGGCCTGATCGGGGAATCCGGCTCGGGCAAGACGGTGACGTCGAAGGCGATCCTGCGGCTTCTGCCGAAGAACGCCAGCCTCGAGGCGAAGGCGATCCGGTTCAAGGGCCGGGACATCAGCACGCTCACCGAGGCCGAGTTCAACCGCCTGCGCGGCACCGAGCTGGCGATGATCTTCCAGGACCCGGTGGGCTCGTTCAACCCGGTCAAGACGATCGGCTGGCATTTCCGCACGGTGGGCAAGCTGCATCGCGGCGCCGGTGCCCCGCGCGGCGAGATCATGAAGGAGGCGAAGGAGGTGCTGGCCAAGGCCGACATCGCCGACCCCGAGAACGCGCTGCGGAAGTACCCCCACCAGATGAGCGGCGGGATGCTGCAACGCTGCCTGATCGCGCTGGTGATGTTCTCCAAGCCCTCGCTGATCGTGGCGGACGAGCCGACGACCAACCTCGACAACCTCGTCGAGCGCCAGATCCTCGACCTGTTCGACAAGCTGCGGCGCGAGACCGATGCCTCGTTCATCTTCATCACCCACGACATGACCATCGCCGAGATGATCAGCGACAGCGTGATCGTCATGTATGCCGGCCAGATCGTCGAGCAGGGCCCGACCGAGGCGCTGATGCGTCGCCCGCAGCACCCTTATACGCAAGGGCTGGTGCGGACAGCGCGCGAGCTTGAGGGCGAGGTCGAGACGCTGACGGAAATCTCGGGCGAGATCGGCACAGGGGTGCACCCGGAGAACCGCTGCCGTTTCGCGCCGCGCTGCCCGCTTTATGAAAAGGCCTGCGACCACGCCATCGCGCTGCGGCCGGTCGAGGGGCACGGGCTGGTGCGCTGTATCAAGGCCGGGCAGGGCGCGGCGAACGAGGTGACGCCATGAGCGGATTGCTGGATTTCCACGACGTGGTCGTGACATTCGCGGCCTCTGCCGGGATGATGTCGCGCCTGCGCGGCAGGACGACCAGCTTCAACGCGGTCGACCACGTGAGCCTGTCGGTCGCGCGGGGCGAGATCCTTGGCATCGTGGGCGAGTCGGGCAGCGGCAAGACGACGATCTGCAAGGCCGCGCTGGGGCTGCATTCGGTGGCCGGCGGCGCGGTGACGCTGGACGGCAAGCCCGCGCGGCTGAGCGACGGGACGCTGCAGATGGTGTTCCAGGACCCGCTTTCCTCGCTCAACCCGCGCCAGACGATTGCCGAGGCCATCGCGATCCCCCTGCGCCTGCACGGGCACGCCGGGCGGGGCAGCATGGCCGAGGCGATCGACGCGCTGCTCAAGGACGTGGGGCTTGGCGCGCAGTTCCGGAACCGCTTCCCACATGAACTGTCGGGCGGGCAGCTTCAGCGGGCGGCCATCGCGCGGGCGCTGGCCACGAACCCCAGGGTGCTGTTCGCCGACGAGGCGGTGTCGAAGCTGGATGTTTCGGTGAGGGCGCAGATCCTCAACCTGCTGAAGCGGCTGCGCGACAGTCACGACCTGACCATCGTCTTCGTGACCCATGACCTGCATGTGGCGCGGTTCCTGTGCGACCGGATCGCCATCATGTATTTCGGCAAGCTGCTGGAATTCGGGCCGACCAGGGCGGTCTATGCCGATCCGAAGCACCCGTATACGCAGGAGCTTCTGGGCACGCTCGACCACGAGCGCAAAAGCGTGGCCAGCACGCGGGACGTGTTCAACCCGCTGACCGACGACCGGCGCGCCTGCCGTTATCTCAACCGCTGTCCGCACGCCATGGCGGCCTGTGCCGAGCGCCACCCGGATTTCCGCGGCACCGGGCCGGGCCACGCGACGGCGTGCTACCTGTACGAAGAGGCCGAGACATGACGAGGGGAAAACGCACCGCGCTGATCACCGGGGCCGGCAAGGGGATCGGGGCCGCCATCGCCGCCGAGCTTCGGGCGGCGGGCTGTGCCTGCACGATCACCGGGCGGTCGGCGGAACGGCCGGAGGGGCTTGACGGGGCGATCGGGTACCTACCGCTGGACTTTCTCGACCCGGCCAGCCGGGCGGCGGCGATCGGGCATGTGGAGACGGTGCTGCGGCCCGATATCCTGATCAACAATGCCGGCATCAACCTGAAGGGCGCGATGACCGAGACGGATGACGACCGGCTTGGCCAGATCCTCGGGACGAACCTCGAGGGGCCCTATGCCCTGACCCGGGCCTGCCTGCCGCACATGATGGAAAGGGGCTGGGGGCGGATCGTCAACATCACCTCGATCTGGAGCGTGGCGGGCAACCCGCTGAACACCGCCTATTGCGCCTCGAAATTCGGGCTGGACGGGCTGAATGCCGCGCTGGCGGCGGAGGTGGCGGGGAAGGGCATCCTGGTGAACGCGGTGTCGCCCGGCTACACGCTGAGCGAGACGATGCGCGGGAAATACAGCCAGGAACAGATTGACCAGGCGTCGCAGCATATTCCCGCCGGGCGGCCCGGCCGCCCCGAGGAGGTGGCCAGGCTGGTCGCCTTCCTGGCGAGCGACGCCAACAGCTACATCGTCGGCCAGAACATCTGTGTCGACGGCGGCCTGACGCGCACCTCGCACCCGTTCAACCGGCTTGGGTAAGGCGTTGAAATATTGAAGAGTTCGAATTCCATGGAGAGCCACATGCTACAGGGTGATGTCCCCGCCCAGACCCGGCGGACCGATCCGCTGCTGACCCCGCTGAAGATCAGGGGGCTGGAACTGCGCAACCGGATCATGTCGACCAGCCATGCCTGCGGGCTGCAGGTCGACGGGTATCCGCAGGACGCCTACCAGGCCTATCACGAGGAGAAGGCGCGCGGCGGGATCGCGCTGTCGATGTTCGGGGGGTCGTCGAACGTGGCGCCGGACAGCCCGAACATCTTCAACCAGCTCAACGTGGGCGTCGACGGGATCATCCCGCACCTGCAGCGCTTTTCCGAGCGGATGCACGCGCAGGGGGCGGCGCTGATGTGCCAGATCACGCATCTCGGGCGCCGCGCCCAGCCCTATGACCAGGACTGGCTGCCCGCCATCGGCCCCTCGCCGTTGCGCGAGACCCTGCACCGCGCGATCCCCCGCGAGATGGACCGGCATGATATCGACCGGGTCGTGAAGGCCTATGCCGCGGCGGCGAAGCGCTGCGAGGAGGGCGGGCTCGACGGGATCGAGACGCTGTCGGGCGGCCACATGATCGGGCAGTTCCTGTCGCCCAAGACCAACCTGCGCACCGACGGGTTCGGCGGGTCGCTGGAGAACCGCATGCGGTTCGCGCTGATGGTGCACGAGGCGATGCGCGAGGCGACGAGCAGCGATTTCATCATCGGCATCCGCTGGGTCGTCGACGAGGGGATCGATGGCGAGCTGACGCCCGAGGAAAGCCTCGAGGCCGCGCGGCGGCTTCAGGAAACCGGCACGATCGATTTCTTCAACGCCATCTATGGCTCGATGGACACGCTGCGCGCCCTGACGAACGAGAACATGCCGGGCATGGGCACGCCCATCGCGCCATGGGTCGAGGCCGTCGGCCGGTTCAAGCGCGAGGTCAACCTGCCAGTCTTCCATGCCGCGCGGATTTCCGACCTTGCCTCGGCCCGGCACGCGGTCAGCGAGGGGCATATCGACATGGCGGGCATGACCCGCGCCCAGATCGCCGATCCGCACCTGGTGGCGAAACTCGCCGCCGGGGAGGAAGAGCGCGTGCGCCCCTGCGTCGGTGCCCAGCATTGCCAGTCGCAATACCGGCCGAAATGCCTGCACAACGCCGTGACGGGCCGCGAGACCTTCCTGTCGCACAAGGTGGAACCTGCGGCCGACAAGCGCCGGGCGGTGGTGGTTGGCGCCGGGCCGGGCGGGCTGGAAGCGGCGCGCGTGCTGGCGCTGCGCGGCCACGAGGTGACGGTGCACGAGGCCGCGCCGCGCGCCGGGGGGCAGGTGATCCTTGCCTCGGAAGGCTGGCGCCGCGACCTGACCGGCATCATCGACTGGCGGCTGGCCGAGCTGGAGCGGCACGGCGTCGAGATCCGGTACAACGATTTCATGGACGAGGCTTCCGTGGCGGCGCTCGACCCCGACCTTGTCATCCTTGCCACCGGCGCGCTGCCGCAGACCGATTTCGGCATCGGCGCCGACCTGGTGGTCAGTGCGTGGGACATCATCGGCCGGCAGACCCAGCCCGCCGAGAGCGTGCTCGTCTGGGACGGCACCGGCCGCCACCCGGCGCCGATGGCCGCGCGCATCGCGAAAGAGGCCGGCGCCGAGGTGACCTTCACGACGATCGATGGCGGGTTGGGGCAGGACCTGACCTATGCCGAAACGACGCGCTGGAAGACCGAGTTCGCCAAGATGGGGATCGAGCCGAAGATCGACCAGCGGCTGATTTCCGTCGAACGCAAGGACAACCGGCTTGCGGTAACGCTGCTGAACGAGCTGACCCGGCAGGAGCTGCATCACGTGGTCGACCAGGTGATCGTCGACATGGGCACGATTCCCGACAACGACATGTTCGAAGCGCTGCGCGGGCAGGCGGGCAACGAGGGGGTGACGGATTTCGACGCCCTGCTGGCCAGCCGGCCGCAGCCGCGGGCCCGCAAGGGGTATGAACTGCACCGGATCGGTGACGCGCTGACCAGCCGGAACGTCCATGCCGCGATTTACGATGCGTTCCGGCTTTGCCACGTTGCATAGGCCGCGGATCGCGTGCACCTTCGGGCGGACATGGCGGGACATCTGGGCCGTGGGGTCGAGGCCCCACTGCTCGAACAGGAAGGGAAACGGATGAAACTGAGCGATTTCAAGGCGTTGACATTTGACGTCTACGGCACGCTGATCGACTGGGAAAGCGGGATGGTCGAGGGGTTGAAGCCGCTCACCGACAAGGTCAGCCGCAACCTGACGCGCGACGACATCCTCGAGGCGCATGCCTATTACGAGTCGACGACCCAGCGCTGGACGCCGTCGAAGAAATATTACGACCTGCTGGCCGTGGTCTATCGGCGGCTGGCCGAGGAATGGGGGGTCGAGGTCACGTGGGAGGAATGCGCCGCCTACGGCACCTCCGTCCGGCACTGGCCCGCCTTCGACGACAGCCGCGAGGCGCTGGCCTATCTCAAGCAGCATTACAAGCTGGTGGTGCTGACCAACACCGACAACCTCAGCTTTTCCGGCTCGAACGCCCGGCTGGGCGTGCATTTCGACGGTGTCTATACCGCCGAGGACGTGGGCAGCTACAAGCCGTCCGACCGGAATTTCGACTACATGCTGGAGACACTGGCCCGGCAGGGGATCGGCAAGGGCGACATCCTGCACACCGCCGAAAGCATGTTCCACGATCACCAGTCGGCCAACAAGTACGGGCTTGCCAATTGCTGGATCTACCGGCGGCATGACAAGGAAGGCTTCGGCGCGACGATGAACCCGGGCGAGATGCCGAGCTACGATTTCCGCTTCAACAGCATGATGGACATGGTCCGCGCCCACCAGGCGGAGCAGGGCGGCACGGCCTGAGGGGCGTGCCATGGCCCGGACGCGGGCAGTGGACGGACCGGTGCCCGGTTGCCCTGGCGCGGGGCCGGGTCCGGCTTGACCTTTCGCTCGGAGTCAATCCGGTTTAACTTACCTGAAAGGAAAATTTCTCTTAATGGTGAGCGACCGGCATGAGCTATCTGGTGGATGACGAACAGGATATCGCGGATGCCGGTATCGGCCTGTGGAACGAGGAACGCCCGGAGATCGACACCTCCGGCAAGGCCATCACCGGCCGCATCCTGCGGCTGAACGAGATTATCCTCGACCGGATGAACGAGACCACGCAGAAATTCGGGGTCAAGTATTCCACCTATGCCGTCATCGCCACGCTGCGCGCCTCGGGCGAGCCGTACCGGATGACGCCGAAGGCGCTGCAGTCGACCATGCTGATCAGTTCGGGCGGGTTGTCGAACCTGATGCGCAAGATCGAGGAGCAGGGCTATATCCGGCGCTCGATCGACCCCAAGGACGGGCGGGGCGTGCTGGTCGAGCTGACGCCCGAGGGGTTCGCGCTGAGCGAGGAGGCGATGCCGGTGCAGGCGGCGACCGAGCGCAACATGGTGCGGATGCTGTCGGAGGAGGAGCAGAAAACCCTTGTCGACCTGCTGCGGCGGATGGTGCTGGTGAACTCGATGGGCACGCGGGGCTAGGGTTTCTTCGGTTAACTCCCTCATTTCACCCGGAAATCTTTCAGGTATCTTTAATGAAAGAAAAAACTGGACAGGTCCAGTCGAACCGGTCACACTGATGTCATAAATCAACCAACGGGGAATACGATGTCCAAGCTCATGTTCACCACCGCCCTGACCGGCGCCGCGCTTGCCGCGCAGGTCGCGGGCGCCCAGGAAGTCGTCGTCGGGATGTTCGGCGGCAGTTTCGCCGAGGCCGCCGCGGAATGCCACGTCGCGCCTTTCGAGGAACAGACGGGTGCCAGTGTCATCACCCAGAATTCCAACTCTTCTCAATTCGCGGCCCAGGTCCGCGCGACTGGCGGCGACAGCGATTTCGACGTGGTCTATATCGACAACTCCTTTGCCGAACAGCTTGCCGCCGAGGGCCTGCTGCAACAGCTCGACATGGAGAAACTGTCGAATTCCGGCGATCTCGTGGATGGTGCCGTGGGGGCCGACGGCCATTACGTGCAGTACCAGTGGGGCGCGACCGCGCTGGCCTACAACCCCGAGGCGTTCGACGAGAAGCCGACAAGCTGGAGCGCCGTGTTCGACGCGGCCAATGCCGGGAAAGTGGCGCTGCCGGATATCTCGGGCACCGCGGGTGTGCATTTCCTGATCGCCGCGGCGCGGCTGAACGGCGGGGATATCGACAACCTCGACCCGGGCTACGAGGCGATCAAGGGGATCACCGAGAACGTGGCGGCCTATTACACGCAGGCGGACCAGATCATCTCGATGTTCGAGCGGGGCGAGATCACGATCGCGCCCTGGTATCCCGACCGGGCGGCTGCGGCGGCCGATGCGGGCGTGCCGGTGGCCATCAGCTATCCGGAAGAGGGCGCCATCGGCATCAAGGTCACGATGATCATTCCCGAGGGCGCCGCCAATTCCGAGGCCGCCTATACCTATATCGACAACGCCCTGTCGGCCGAGGCGCAGACCTGCTTTGCCAACAAGATGTACGCGGGGCCGGTGAACACCACCGTCACGCTGGACGGCGCCGCGGCCGAGGCGGTTCCGCCGGAGATGTTCGAGACGCTCTACTTCCCCGATCCGGCCGTCATCGCCGAGAACGTGGCCGACTGGCGCCGCCGCTGGCAGCGCGAAGTCACCCGCTGAACCCAGACCCGTGTTCCGGACCCCGCGCCGCGCGGGGTCCGGCCGACCTCCACAGACGGAGTGCGCCTTGTCTTCTCTCGCCATCCGGGACCTGACCAAACGCTACGACGACACCGCCGTGGTGAACACCGTTTCCCTTGACGTGGCCGAGGGGGAGTTCGTCTCGCTGCTCGGGCCGTCGGGCTGCGGCAAGACGACGATCCTGCGCATGATCGCGGGCCTGCTCGAGCCGAGTTCGGGGTCCATCCTGATCGGCGGCGAGGACGTGACGCGCCGGCCAGCCAACCGGCGCAATATCGGGCTGGTCTTCCAGTCCTATGCGCTTTTCCCGCACCTGACCGTGTTCGAGAACGTGGCGTTCGGCCTGCGCCGACAGGGCGTGCGCGGCGGCGATCTCGACACCCGCGTCAAGGAGGCGCTGGCCCGCGTTCGGCTTGACGCCCATGCCGACCGCTTCCCGCGCCAGCTTTCGGGCGGCCAGCAGCAGCGCGTGGCGCTGGCCCGCTCCATCGCGCCGCGCCCGTCCATCCTGCTTTTCGACGAACCGCTCTCGAACCTCGACGCGCAACTGCGCGAGGAGATGCAGATCGAGCTGAAGCGCCTGCAGGCCGAGCTGGAGCTGACCTCGCTTTTCGTGACCCATGACCAGCACGAGGCGATGTCGCTTTCCGACCGGATCTGCCTTCTGGCCGGCGGCGACATCCAGCAGCTCGGCACCCCGGAAGAGGTCTATTTCAACCCCGCCAACGCCTTCGTGGCCGGCTTCATCGGCAGCCCCAACAAGCTGGATGGCACCATGCGGGGCGGGCAGGTCGAGATCGCTGCCAACGTCCTGCTGTCGCCCGGCACGGCCGAAGGCGCCGAGGGCGCGCCGGTCAGCGTCACCCTGCGGCAGGAGGACATCGTGCTCGACCCCGACGCCGCCGACGCGCCCCTGTCGGGCCGCGTCTCGCTGCGCATCTTCGAGGGGGCGTCGGTGCAGTACCTCGTGACCCTCGATACCGGCCTCGAACTGCTGGCGCGGGTGCGATCGCAGGGACCGAAGGCCAACCTTCCCGAGGGCACGCGCGTCGGCGTCTCGGTGGCGCCCGAGCATGTCTACCTCGCCCCGCGGGTGGCCGCGTGACGATGCGCGCCCGCCCCGCCGGATACGGCCTTCTGACGCCGGTGCTTGCCCTGCTGATCGCGGGCTTCCTTGCGCCGACGGCGATCATGGCCCTGCTGAGCCTGCGGAGCTATTCGGGCATGCAGGGCTTCGGCGACGACTGGACGCTGGCCAACTACATCTTCGTTATCGGCGACCCCTATTACCTGCTGATCATCGGCCGCACGCTGATGCTTGGGCTGATCGTGACCGCCGCCTGCCTCGTGCTGGGCTTTCCGCTGGCGATCTACATCCAGCGGGCCCGGCCCGCCGTTCAGACCATCGCGATCCTGCTGGTGATCTTTCCGCTGCTCTGCAACATCGTGGTGCGCTCCTTCGGGTGGATGGTGCTGCTGGCGCCGCGCGGGCTGATCAACGAGGCGCTGATGGCGGCCGGGCTGATCGCCACGCCGCTGGATCTGATGTACAACCTCACCGGAGTCATCATCGGGCTGACGCAGATCTTCCTGCCCTTCATGGTGCTGCTGCTGATCCCCGCGCTGCAGAACATCCCGCCGGACGTCGAGGCCGCGGCCTATACGCTCAAGAGCTCGCGCCCGCGCGTCTTTCTGACCATCACCATGCCGCTGGCGACGCCCGGCATCATCACCGGCTCGATCCTCGTCTTCGTGCTGTCGATCAGCGCGCTGGTCACGCCCCGGATGCTGGGCGGGCCGACCTACAAGGTGATGGCGACGCAGATCTACGACGAGTTCATGACCAATCTCGACTGGCCCGCCGGCGCCGCGCTGGCCTTCGTGCTGACGGTGATCGCGCTGACGCTGATCTGGGGCGCCAACCGGATCGCGGCGCATTTCACCAAGGGGTTCGCAGCATGATGGCGCGCAATCCCTCGTGGCTGCTGACGCTGTCGGCGATGGCGATCCTGCTGTTCATGAACGCGCCCACGCTGGTCGTGCTCATCGCCTCCTTCTCGGCCACGGAATACCTCACGATCCCGCCGCAGGGCTGGACCCTCGACTGGTTCGCCGAGGTGCTGTCGGATGACGGCTATATCCGGGCTATCACCACCAGCCTGATCCTGGCCAGCTGCGCGACGGGCCTGTCGCTGATCCTTGGCACGGCCGCCAGCTATGCGCTGCATCACCGGATGGTGCGCGGCGGCGACGCGATCCTGTCGCTGGTCATGGCGCCGCTGGTCTTCCCGGCCGTGGTGATCGGCGTGGCGCTGCTTCAATACGTGTCGCTGCTGGGGCTGAGGGGACATTTCATCATCCTCGTGCTGGCCCACGTGCTGATCACGCTGCCCTACGTGGTGCGCTCGGCGCTGTCCTCGCTGACCGGGCTCAACCCGCAGGTCGAGGAAGCCGCCCGCGTGCTCGGTGCCGACGGGTTCACCGCGTTCCGGCTGGTGACCCTGCCGCTTCTGAAGCCCGGCCTCGTGGCGGGGGGCATCTTCTCCTTCGTCACCTCGCTCGACAACGTGCCGGTGACGATCTTCCTGCTGACCCCGCGCCAGACGACCCTGCCGGTCAAGATCTTCGCCTCGGTCGAACACGGGGTCGACCCGTCGATCGCGGCGGCCTCCAGCCTGATGATCGCGGGCACCGCGATCGTGCTGATCCTCGCGCAGCGCTGGGTCTCCTTCTCACGCTTTTTCTGAGGGCACCGACATGAGCTTTACCACCCGGGGCTTCCCCATGATGCTGACCTTCGATCTCGATTGCGAGACGATGTGGACCGCCCGCGACCCCGAGGCGCACAAACGCCCGATCCTGATGTCGCAGGGCGCCTATGGCTGGAAGCGCGGCGTCTGGCGGGTGATGGACGTGCTGCGCCGCTACGGGGTGCAATCGACCTTCTTCATCCCCGGCCAGGTCGTCGAGGCGCATCCCGAGGTGGTCGAGGCGCTCCTGAAGGACGGGCACGAGATTGCCCATCACAGCCACACCCACCGCTGGATCGTCACGCTGACCCCCGAGGAAGAGCGCGAGGAGATGGAGCGCGGCCAGCAGGCGATCATCGCGGCGACGGGCGCGGCGCCGCGCGGCTGGCGCTCTCCCGCGGCCGAGGTGACGCCGGTGACGATGGACCTGATCAAGGAGTACGGGTTCTCCTATTCCTCGAACTTCTTCGATGACGACGCGCCGTACCTGCTGTCGATCCGTGACGAGACGACCGACTGTGTCGAGCTGCCGTTCCGCTATATCAACACCGACAGCCCCTATTTCCAGTTCGCGAAGATCCTGCCGGGCCGCACGATCACCTCGCCGCCGCAGGTGCTCGATACATGGAGCTGGGAGTTCGACACGCTTTACGCGGAGGACCGGATGATGGTGCTGGCCTGTCACCCCGAGTTCATCGGCCAGCCCTCGGGCGCCATCCTGCTGGCGAAGTTCATCGAGCACGTGCAAGGCCATTCCGGCGTCTGGATCGACCGCTGCGACCGGATCAGCGATGACATGCGCGGGCTGCTGAAGGCGGCGGCATGAGCGAGCTGGACGGTCTGAGGGTTCTGGTTGTCGGCGGCGCCGCCGGGATCGGGCGGGCGACGGCGGTGATGATGCAGGCGCGCGGCGCCGAGGTGGCGGTGCTCGACCGGGCCGCCAGCGGGCCGGACGGCATGGCATACGCGGGGGCCGACGTGCTGGATGACTTGGCGGTGGCCGAGGCGGTACGGGGGCTGTGCAAGGGCATGGGCGGGCTCGACGTGCTGATCAACTCCGCTGGCATCGACCTCGAAGCGCCCTCGGCCGAGGTGACGGATGCGCAGTGGGAGCAGGTGATCGGCGTCAACCTGACCGGCCCCATGCGCACCGCGCGGGCGGCGTTTCCCTATCTTTGCCACTCGGAGCGCGGCGCGATCGTCAACGTCTCTTCCGGCGCCGGGCTGCGGCCGATCCCCGACCGGGCGGCCTATTGCGCGTCGAAGGCCGGGGTTGTGATGCTGTCGAAATCGCTCGCCATGGACTGGGCCGAGCACGGCATCCGCGTCAACGCGGTCTGCCCCGGCGCGGTGGAAACCGGCCTCTTCCGGCAGAGCTACGAGGGGCACGACGACCCCGACGCGCGGCTTGAGCTGATCCGCTCGCGCTATGCGCTGGGCCGGGTCGGGGCGCCGGACGAGCTGGCCGAGGCCATCGTCTTTCTCGCCAGCCCGGCGGCCAGCTACGTCACCGGCGTGGCGCTGGCCGTGGATGGCGGGCGGAGTTTTCACTGATGCGGCGGTTCGAGGGGCGGCACGTGCTGATCACCGGCGGGGCCGGGGGGATCGGCGGGGCCACGGCGCGGCGTTTTGCCGAGGAGGGGGCGCGGGTGTCGGTGCTCGACCTGGACGCCGCCGAGGCGCCCGAGGGGGCCGAGGACCGCTGGCTCTCGCAGGCGCTGGACTGCACCGACCGCGCGGCGCTGGAAGCCGCCGTAGAGGCGGCGGAGGCGACATTCGGGCCCGTCGATATCCTCTTCAACAACCTCGGCCAGAGCGGGCGCGAGCGGGCCTCGCTGTTTTGCGAGTCCGAGGAAGAGGTCTGGCGCTTCGTAACCGAGATCAGCCTGATGAGCACCTTGCGCGCCTCTCGCCTGGTCGCGCCGGGGATGAAGGCGCGCGGGCAGGGGCGGATCGTCAACATGTCGAGCGACGCGGCGCTCTCGGGCGACCTGCGCCTTGCCGACTATGCCGCGGCCAAGATGGGGGTGATCGGCTTCACCCGTGCGCTGGCGATGGAGCTGGCGCCGCATGGTGTCACCGTCAACGCGGTCTGCCCCGGCGCCATCGCGACCGAGGCGCATGAGCGGATTCCGCGCGAGACGCTCGACGCGCTGGTGGCGGCCACGCCCGTGGGCTTCATCGCCGCGCCCGAGGATGTGGCGGGACTGGTGGCCTACCTCGCCTCGGACGAGGCGCGCTTCATCACCGGGCAGACCGTCGCCATCAATGGCGGCCGCAACCTGCTGTAATAACGGAGGCTTCCGCAATGACCGACATCGCCGACATGACGGCCACCGCCCTTGCCGCCGCGATCCGCGAAAAGGCGATCTCGCCCGTGGAGGCGGTGGAGGCCGCGCTTTCCCGGATCGAGGCAAGGGCGGAGCTGAACGCCTTCGTGACCGTCACCGCCGAGGAGGCCCGGGCCCAGGCCCGGCGCGCCGAGGCGCAGGTGATGGAGGGGGCCAAGCTGGGCCCGCTTCACGGCGTGCCCTTCTCGGTCAAGGACCTGATCAACACCGCGGGGGTGCGCACCACGCAAGGTTCGATGATCTTCGAGCATAACGTGCCGGGCGAAGACGGCGTGTCGGTCGCGCGGTCGAAGGCGGCAGGCGGCATCCTGATCGGCAAGACCACCACGCCCGAGTTCGGCCACAAGCCCGAGGCGACATCGCCCGTGTCCGGCCGCACCCTGCACCCCACGCATCCCGACCGCACGCCCGGCGCGTCAAGCTCGGGCTCGGCGGTGGCCGTGGCCGCCGGGATGGGGCCGCTTTCGATCGGGTCGGACGGGGGCGGGTCGATCCGCATTCCCGCCGCCTGTTGCGGGATCGTCGGGCTGAAGGCGACACTGGGCACCATCCCGCACCTTCAGCTTCCCGACATGTTCGGCGCCAATTCCTATGTCGGGCCGATGGCCCGCGACGTGGCCGACACGCGGCTGTTCTTCGACGCCATGAAAGGCTTCGACCGGCGCGATCCCTATGGACAGGCCGGGATGCCCGCCCAACGCCGCGCCGAAAGCTTCGAGGGGCTGCGCCTTGCATGGCTGCCGCGCGCCGGGGCCAGTGTCGACCCGGAGGTGGCCGCCGCGACCGAGGCCGCCCTGCGCGAGATGGAGGCGCGCGGCGCCGTGGTCGAGGAGATCGACCTTGATTTCAAGGCGTTCGAGGAGACCTTCCTGACCGTGCTGCGCAGCGGCCTTGCCGCGCGCGTGGGTCCGCACATGGACAAGTTCGGCAATGCCGTCGACGAGACATTGCGCATCCGCATCGCGGAGGGCAGCCGCCTGACCGCCATCGACGCCGCCCGCGCGGCGGCCGACCGTACCCGCATGTTCCGCGATATCCAGCAGGTGCTGGCGCGCGCCGACGCGATCGTGTCGCCGACGCTGACCGCGCCGCCGCTGAAGATCGATATCGACACCGCCGGCGATGTCGATGTCGCCGGCAACAGCGGCACGGTGCGCGGCGCGTGGTATCCCTTCACCTATCCGCTGAACCTGACCGGCCATCCGGCGATCTCGCTACCCTGCGGGACCACCTCGGAGGGGCTGTCCATCGGGTTGCAGATCTTCACCGAATGGTACCAGGAGGGGTTCCTTCTCGACCTCGCGGCGCTGACCGAGGATTGCCTGAACGACCGTGACGGTCGCACGGCCTAATCGCCTGGCGCACGAGACCGGCAGGTCGCGCGCGGTTCCCGGCGCGGCGGATTGATGCCGGTTCCCGGTTTCCGGCCGCGTGCCGGGGTTCCGACGCTGCAACCGGGGCAGGGACCGGCAGGGGGATTGCCCGTTCCCGGCTGAAACGCTTATGCCCAACACCCTGAAAACGCACGATTCCGCCCGGAGCCTTGGCGTGACTTCCCGCGGGGGCAAGTGCAGGACCGGCATAACAAATGTTGCCGGAACGTTTCCGACCCGGAGGCGGTTCTCCTTTTGCACGGCAGTCAGAGGACCGCCGGCATTATCGGAGACCCGGACATGCACAAATTCGACGGGAGAGGTGTATTCCTCTCGCTGATCCTGCTCGGCATTGTCATGCCTTCCGTGGCCCTTGTCCCGGTGGCCGTGGCTCTGGTGGCACAGGGTATTCTCGGCACGTTGAACCTTGCCGCCGCCTTCAGCCGGCGCGACGGTGGCCCGGTCATCCCGGGCCATGCGGGGCAGGCGCCGATCAGGTTCTCCGTGCACCTCGCCATTCACGAGGAGCCGCCGGCGGTGGTCGGCCGGACCTTGCAGGCGCTGGCGGCCCAGGTGGGCGCGCCGGACTACGAGGTCATCGTGCTCGACAACAACACCGTCGACCCGGCCCTCTGGCGGCCGGTCGAGGCGTTGTGTGCCAAGCTCGGCCCGGCCTTCCGGTTCTACCACGAAGAAGGCGTCGAGGGCGCCAAGGCAGGCGCGCTCAACATCGCGCTCGGCCGCACCCACCGCGCGGCGAGCCACGTGATCGTGGTGGATGCCGATTACGTGGTCGAGCCCGATTTCCTGGCCATCGCGGCGCGCGAGTTGCGCTCGGGCGGGGAGGACTTCCTGCAGTTCCCGCAGGCCTATCGCAACGATGCCGGGCCGGTGGCCGGGTTGTCGCTGGAGCTTGCGGATTACTTCCTGCGCCACGCCCGCAAGGCCGAGGTGGCCGGCGCGATGCTTCTGACCGGGACGCTGAGCGTCATCGGGCGGCGCGCGCTGGAGCAGGCCGGCGGCTGGAGCGGCCGGACCATCACCGAGGATGCGGAGCTTGGCCTGCGGCTTCGGCGGCTGGGGTTCCGCGGGCGGTTCGTCGACCGGCCGGTGGGCCGGGGCATCCTGCCGCTCGACCTGGCCGGGCTGTCGCAGCAGCGCTACCGCTGGGCGGCGGGGAACCTCGACACGATCCGCTGCGGATTCAGCGGGCTGTCGCTGCGCACGGCGGTGCAGGTCTTCTCGCAGCTGACCGCGTGGAACAACCTGGCGCTGCCGCTGGCGGCGGGGCTGATCGGCGGGGTCCTGGCGATGCTTGCGGGCGGCGCGCCCGGGGCCGCGCTCTGGCTGACCACGCTGTCGGGGCTGGGGCTGGCCATGGTCTACCTGTCGGTCTGCCTGCCGCTGGTGCTGGTGGCCGCGGTGCGCGGGCAGTCGGATGTGGCGACGGTGCTGGGGGCGCTGGCCTCGCGTGTCACGATGATCCTGCCCTCGGCCATCGGCACGGTGGATGCGTTGCTCAACCGGTCCGGCGGGTTCCGCCGGACGGCGAAGGACGCGTCTGAGGCCTGTGACGAGGTCGGCCCGGTTCTTCCCCTTTTGGCGGCGTTCGGGGCGGTTGGCCTGCTGGTCGCGCCGCAGCTTTCCCCGGGTGGGGTGGTCGGGCTGGTCCTGCTGATCATGCCTTATCCGCTGGCGCTGGGCACGGGCCTGCGCCTGTCCGAATACCGCCGCTTACTTGGCATTGCATAGGAGATTCCAGATGACCCCCAGCGTGACCATCGTCATTCCGACCTACAACCGCGCACGGGTGCTGCCGCAGGCGATCGAGGCCGCGCTGGGGCAGTCGCACCCGGAGACGACCGTGCTGGTGGTCGATGACGGCTCGACCGACGAGACCGGCGATGTCATCGCCCGCTACGCCGCTCATCCGCGGTTCAGCGGCGTCAGGCTGGCCGCCAACGTCGGCACGGCGCAGGCCAAGAACGTGGGCATTGCCCTGTCGGACGCGGAGGCCATCACCTTCCACGATTCCGACGACGTGCCGCATCGCGACAAGGTCATGCGGCAGGCGCGGGTGATCGGCAACGAGACCATCGGCGCGCATCCCTGCCTGAACTGGCGCCTGTCGGGCCGCGAGCCGGAGACGCCGATCCAGGTGGGCGCGGTGCTGACGCATCACGAACTGATCCTGCCCGACGGCGAGCGGGTGGAGATCCGCCGCACGCTCAGCCTTGTCGACGATTTCTTTCCCAACCTGCAGATGGCCGCCGGGGTGCCGGGGGACTGGACGCATGTCAATTCGGGCCTGTTTCACCGGTCGGTCTTCGATCGGCTGGGCGGGTTTTCCGATTGTATCGAGGAGGACCGCGAGTTCCGCAACCGGCTGATCATGGCGGGCGAGGTCCTCTGGGTGATCCCGGAGATCCTGCTCACCAAGATCGAGTCGCCGGACGGGCTGACCATGCAGGGCGAGACGGATTACGACAGCCCGCGCCGCATCGCCGACCGCAAGCGGGTGTGGGACGCGGTGGCGCGCTGGTTCGCCACGCGCGAGGTCGAGGCGGTGCCGATGGACCTGTCGATGGTGCGCATCCGGTCCTGCACCAACCCCGCGCTGGTGGATCGCGCCGCGCTGGCGCAGCTTGCGATGCGACCGGAGCGGGTGGCATGAGCAGCGGGATCACCTTCGTCGATCCGCTGGCGCCAAGGGCCTATGGCGGCGCGCCGGGCGAGCTGGCAGGGCTCGGCGGAACCGAGGCCACGCTGGTAAAGATCGCCGAGAGCCTTGCGGCGCGGCTGCGCGTGACCGTTCGGCAGGCGGCGCGGCAGGGCGACGGCTTGTCCGGGCGGGTGCGGTATGCCCCGCTGGACCTGGACCGGCCCTTGCCCGAGGCGCCCGGCATGATCGTGGTGGTGAACTCGTGGAAGGTCGCGCCGAAGCTGGCGCGGCTCAACCCGGGGGCGCGCGTCATCGTCTGGCAGCATGTCTTCCCGGGGCGGCACAACCGGGGCCTTGCGCCGCGGCTGAAGGCGGCCGGGGTCGAGGTGATCTGCGTGTCGGAAGCGCATGCGGCGTGGTTGCGGGCCTTCCTGGGCCCCGATGCGCCACGGATCGGGTACATTCACAACCCCATTGCCGACGACCTGGCGCCGGACGAGACGCCGCGGAACCCGGACCTGTTGCTGTTCGCCTCCTCGCCCCACAAGGGGCTGGGGCAGGTGTTCCGGCGGTTCGAGGTGCTCCGGGCGCAATTTCCCACGCTCCGCCTCGCCGTGGCCGACCCCGGCTACCTGGCCTGGCCCACCGGGCCGGTGCCCGACGGGGTGATCCCGCTGGGGCGGCTGGACCAGCCGCGGCTGATCGGGTGGATGCGCCGGGCGCTCTGCCTGTTCTACCCGCAGGACCAGTTCGCCGAGACCTTCGGCCTGGTGATCGCCGAGGCCAATGCCGTGGGCTGCCCGGCGCTGCTGCACCGGGGGCTGGGGGCCAATGACGAGGTCGCCTCGGACCCCGGCCAGTGCATCGACACCACCGACCCCGCGGCCATCGCCGCACGTATCGGGGAATGGCGGGCCGCGATCGGCCAGGGGCTGCTGGCCCGGGCGCAACCCGGTTTCCGAATGTCCCGCATCGCCGGGCAATGGGCCGCGCGGCTTCAGCCCGCAACGCGTCCCGATCCCGAATTCCTGACACGCACAGACAACCAGAGGAAGGTACGCCATGACTGACAAGATCAAGGACACCGCCAGGACCGAGGCCGGAAACGGCGGTGAGACCCACCAGACGACCGGCGAGGGTTACGACACCATGACCACGCAGGTGGGCATGCCGATCTCGGACGATCAGAACACGCTGAAGATCGGCGACCGCGGCCCGACCCTGGTCGAGGACCAGGTCTTTCGCGAGAAGCTGTTCCACTTCGACCACGAGCGGATTCCAGAACGGGTGGTGCACGCCCGCGGCTACGGCGCGCACGGCACGTTCGAACTGACCGAGGACCTGTCAGACCTGACCCGTGCAAGGATCCTGACGGAAGTTGGGGAAAAAACCGATGTCTTCGTCCGGTTTTCGACAGTGGCGGGCAACAAGGGCTCGCCCGACCTCGCCCGCGACGTGCGCGGTTTCGCCGTCAAGTTCTATACCAAGGATGGCAACTGGGACCTGGTCGGCAACAACATCCCGGTCTTCTTCATCCAGGACGCGATCAAGTTTCCCGACCTCATCCATGCCGCCAAGCAGGAGCCCGACCGCGGCTTCCCGCAGGCACAGACGGCGCATGACAATTTCTGGGACTTCATCTCGCTGATGCCCGAGGCCATGCACATGGCGCTCTGGATCATGTCCGACCGGACGATCCCGCGGTCGTTCCGGTTCATGGAAGGCTTCGGCGTGCACACCTTCCGGCTGGTGAATGCCGAGGGCCGGTCGAGCTTCGTCAAGTTCCACTGGAAGCCCCGGCAGGGGATGCAGTCGGTCCTGTGGGACGAGGCCGTCAAGATCAACGGCGCCGACCCGGATTTCCACCGCCGCGACCTCTGGAACGCCATCCAGTCGGGGGATTACCCGCAATGGGATCTCGGGCTGCAGGTGTTCGACGACGCCTTCGCCGACAGCTTCGATTTCGACGTGCTCGACGCCACCAAGATCATCCCCGAGGAGCTGGTTCCGGTGCGCAGGGTCGGCACGCTGACGCTGAACCGGATGGTCGACAATTTCTTCGCCGAGACCGAGCAGGTCGCCTTCCAGACCGGCAATATCGTGCCCGGCATCGACCATTCCAACGACCCGCTGTTGCAGGGGCGGAACTTCAGCTACCTGGACACCCAGCTCAAGCGGCTGGGCAGCCCGAACTTCAACCACATCCCCATCAATGCGCCGAGATGCCCCTTTGCCCATCTCCAGCAGGACGGGCACATGGCGATGCACAACCCCGTGGGCCGGGTGAATTACGAGCCCAACAGCCATGGCGAGGGCCCGCGCGAGAACCCCGAGCGCGGCTTCCGGTCCTACGAGGCCGAGGAAGGTGGAACGAAGCGGCGCGTCCGCTCCGAGACCTTTGCCGACCACTACAGCCAGGCGCGGCAGTTCTACCTCAGCCAGACGGACGTGGAGAAGGACCACATCGCCGACGCTTTCATCTTCGAGCTGAGCAAGGTCGACGCCCTGGCGATCCGGCAGCGGATGGTGGGGCACCTTCTGAATGTCGACGAGGGGCTGGCCGAGATGGTGGCCGAGGGGCTGGGGCTGGCCGAGATGCCCGACCCTGCCGAGCCCGCGCGCCCGGTGATCGAGACCGAGCCGTCGCCGGCGCTGAGCATCCTCGCCAACCCGCCGGGCACCTTCGCCGGGCGTAAGCTGGGGCTGCTATTGACCGACGGGGTCGATGGCGGGCTGGTCAACGCGCTGACGGAGGCGGCCGAGGCGGCCGGCGCGCAGGTCGAGATCGTGGCCGAGAAGGTGGGCGGCGTGAGCACCGCGCGGGGCAAGACCATCGAGGCCGACGAGAAGCTCGATGGCGCGCCCTCGGTGCTGTACGACGCGGTCGCGGTGATCGCCTCGGAAGAGGGGGCCGCCAAGCTTGGCCGGATGCACGGGGCGCGGGCCTTTCTGGCCGATGCGCACGCCCACAAGAAATTCATCGCCCTTTCCCCCGAGGCGCGCGACGGGTTCTGGCCCGAGGCCGTGCCCGCCGAGCCGGATGACGGGGTCATCGTGCTGGACCAGGGCGAGGGGGCGACGGCCTTCATCGAGGCCTGCGCCGACCTGCGCTATTGGGAGCGCGAGGCATGAGCCCGCCGCTTCATCGTCGGCAAGAGTTCGGGCCGCCGGGGCCATGGCCCGTGGCCGTCACAATCCCCGCCCGGAACGAGGCCGAGCGCATCCTGGCCTGCCTCGACGCCGCCCGTCACGCCCTTCGCGGGCGTGGCGGGATCGTCGTTGCGGTCAACGGGTCGCAGGACCGGACGCTGGCCGATGCCAGGGAGTGGTTCGAGCGCACCGGCGCGCCCGGCCTGCTGCTCGATCTGCCCGTCACCCCGGCGGGCGGGGTGGGCGAGGTGCGGCATCTTGCCGTCCGCGCCTGTGCCGGGCGGCTGGTGCCGGGCGCGGCGGTGATGACGACCGATGCCGACAGCACCGTCTTCCCCGACTGGGTCGATGCCAATCTCGACGAGCTTCGCGGGGCCGACCTTGTCTGTGGCACCGTCATCGCCGACCCGGGGGAGTTCGCCCGGCTGCCGCCCGCCATCGCGCGGCTGGGGGCGGTGGAGGGCGAATACGTGGCGCTGACACTCGCGGTCCGGCGGCTGATCGACCCGGTGCCGCATGACCCCGATCCCAGCCACATGAACGCGGCGGGCGCGAGCCTTGCCTTCCACATGCCGCTTTACCGCGACGTGGGTGGGTTCCCGGCGCTGGCCGGGTCGGAGGACCGGGTATTCGCGGCCGCCGCCGAGGCAAGCGGCTGGCGAGTGCGGCACAGCGCGCGGGCGCGGGTCAGCACCTCCTGCCGGCTGCAGGGGCGGGCGCCGGGCGGCATGGCCGAGGCGCTGGCCGGGCGGATCACCGGGGCCGACCCGCTGGTCGACGAGGCGCTGGAGCCTGCCGCCGAGACCGTGCTGCGGGCCAGCCTGCACCGGGCGCGGCGCGAGGTGCTGTCCCGGGGCAGGAAGGCCGCCGGTCTCCTCGCCGGGATCGAGGCCCGGCTTGCCGGGCTCGAACGGGTCCGGATGCGGCTGTCGGATGTGGCGCGCGAGACGCCGCTGCTGGCGCGGGAACTGTCCCGCCTGTCGGGACCGGTAGAAAGGGAAACGGCATGACCGTGCACAAGGTGACCCGGGCGGACGCCCCGAGCGAAGAGGACGCCCTGACGAGCATCGCGGCGCTGGCCGTGCCGGCGGACCAGGACAGGCGGAGCCTGGCGGGCGACATGTACCGGCTGGCGCAATGCGGGCTGCTGGGGGTGCTGAGCCGGGGCGGTGACCCGCTGCACCACGCCACGATCCTGCGCCGCATCGGGCGGGCCAGCCTGTCGGTCGGGCGGCTGGCCGAGGGGCATATGAACGCGATGAAGCTTATCCTGCTCTATGGCACGCAGGCGCAGGTCTACCGCTGTTCCCTCGAGGCGCGGCAGGGCATGGTTCTCGGCGTCTGGGGCGCCGACGATGACCCGCCGGTGATGGTCGAGGAGGAGACAGGCGGGCGGCTTCGGCTGAGCGGGGGCAAGCGGTTCGCCTCCGGCCTTGGCACCGTGGGGCGCGCGGTGGTCACGGCGGGGCAGGCCGAGGGCGTCAGGCTGGCCGTGGCGGATGTCACCGAGGCCGCGCGGGCCGATGCCGGGGCGTGGGACACGAGCGGGATGCGGGCGACCAAGTCGGGGCGATACGATTTCGACGGGATGACCGTCGAGGCACTTGGCGCGGCGGGTGATTACCTGCGAGAGCCCTATTTCCAGGGCGGTGTCTGGCGCTATGCGGCGGTTCAGACGGGCGGGCTGGAGGCGCTGGCCGAGGAGGTGCGACAGGCGGTCTGTGCGTCCGGCGACGCAAGCGAGGCGCAGCTTCACCGGCTGGCGCGGATCGCCGCGCTGGCGCACCGGGCGCGGCTTCTCGTGGAAGACGCTGCCCGGCAAGTCGAGGCGCCCGGCGCGGGCGGGATGGCGGTGGCGCTGTCCCTCGCCGCGCGGGAGGAGGTAGAGACAGCCTGCCTCGAGGGGATCGCGCTGGCCGACCGGGCGCTCGGCACCCGCTCCTTCGCCCGGGGACACCGGGCCGAGATGATCCGCCGCGACCTCGGGTTCTTCCTCCGGCAGGCCGATCTCGACGGCAAGCTGCGGATGGTCGGCGACACCCTTTGCAAGGCCGATGACCCCATCGGCGAGTCCTGGAGCGGAAGATGAGCCATTTTACCCCCATCGTGGCATCGGCGCGGGTCGCGCCATATGCCG
This sequence comes from Roseovarius sp., assembly GCF_030373445.1. Taxonomy (GTDB): domain Bacteria; phylum Pseudomonadota; class Alphaproteobacteria; order Rhodobacterales; family Rhodobacteraceae; genus Roseovarius. The sequence continues at coordinate 153,476 of NZ_JAUCYU010000003.1, read as the reverse complement.
AACTGGCGGAGCTGACCGGCCCCGGCGACGTGCTGGTCCTTGCCCCGCATCCCGACGACGAGTCGCTGGGCATGGGCGGGGCGATTGCCGCGGCGGTGCAGGCCGGGCACGTGGTTCACGTGGCGGTGGTCACGGATGGCTCGCGCTCGCATCCGGGTTCGCGCAGTCACCCGCCGGACGTCCTGAGCGCGCTGAGGCGTGCCGAGGTGACTACCGCCGTCACCATACTGACCGGGGGGCGCACCACGCCGATCTGGCTGGGCTATCCCGACCTGTGGGCGCCGGAAACCCATGACGATTTCGCCGAGGTGGCGGAACGGCTGGGCCCGGTCCTGTCGGGGGTCAGCGCGATCTGGACCACCTGGCCCGGCGACCCGCATCCCGATCACCAGCGGGTCTGGCGGCTGGCGCTGTGGTGCGCGGCCGGCGCGGCGCGGCCGCGGGTGTTCGGGTGCCCGGTCTGGGGACGGGTGCAGGAGCCGGTGATCGGGGCGGGCTGCGAGGGCATGCTGCAGTTCCGAACGGCGCCGTACCGGGAGCTCAAGGCGCGGGCGGTCGCGGCCCATGCCTCGCAGATGACCGGCCTGATCCGCGACACGCCCGACGGTTTCCGCATGCCGCGCGAGCTTGCCGAGCATTTCGTATCGACCGACGAGATCTTCATCCCCGCATGACCCGCGACGCCGCCTCCTTCGAACAGCTTTACCGGGCCCGGCCCGACCCGTGGGATTACGAGACCAGCGCCTACGAGGCCGAGAAGTACCGCCGCTGCCTTGCCTTGCTGCCGCGCGCGCATTACGGGCGCGCGCTGGAGATCGGCTGTTCGATCGGGGTGATGAGCGCCCTGATCGCGGCCCGCTGCGACAGCCTGCTGGGGCTCGATTTCGCACCGACGGCGGTCGAACGGGCGCAGGCGCGGGGGGTTCCGAATGCCCGCTTCCGGCAGGCTTCCGTGCCGGAGGACTGGCCCGGCGGCCCGTGGAACCTGATCGTCTTTTCCGAGGTGCTTTACTACCTCTCCGACGACGCGCTGGCGCAGACCATTTCGCTTGCCGCGCGGAGCCTTGCACCGGGTGGCGCCTGTCTCGTTGCCGGCTATCTCGGCGAGACGGAGACCCCCCTTACCGCGGGGGAGGTGGAGGCCAGCCTGCTGGCAGAACTGTCAGCGGCCTGGCCCCGCCACGTGGTTCGCCGCGACCGCGATGACCATTGGATCGCGGCGAGTTTCGAGCGTCTCGATCAGTCCGCAGGAAGGTAGAGGTAGGACGGATCGTACCCGGCCAGTTGCCGCAGGCGGTCACGGTCATGGATCTCGGCATGCCCGTCGCGCACGGTGCACAGCCCGCTTTCCCGCAGGTCGCGGATCACCCGGCTGACATGCACCGTCGAAAGGCCGGTGATCTCGGCCAGGTCGGACTGCAGCAGCGGCAGCGGCAGCCGCTCGCCCACCAACTGGTCGGCGTGGTGCAGGCGCAGGTCCATCTCGCAGATGAAATCGGCAACCGAGGCCAACGCCCGCAACCGGCTCGTGCGGAACAGCCAGTGGCGATGCACGGAGGCGTCGATCATGGTCAGCCGCCACAGCGCCCGCGCGTCCTTGGGCGAGCCGGCGATGATGCGGTCGAGGCACTCGTGCGGGAACATCGCGATGCGCACGTCGGTCAGGCTGCCGACATCGTGGTCGAGGGCCTTCATGGGCAGGCCGTGCAGGTCGATGAAATCGCCCGGCACCTGGATCGAGACCATCGCGCGCGAGGACGATCCGTTGGCCGGGCCGCGCACGTAGCGGGCCATGATCCCCTCCAGCAGCAGGGCACTCCTGTCGAGCTGCTCGCCGGTCTCGGACAGGGTCTCGCGGGCGCCCATCGTCCGGATGCCGGAGCAGCAGTGCTGCAACTGCTCCCACAGCGCGGCATCGAGCTGCCCGACCATCCCGCGCCGGTAGTTGTCGGGGATGCGCACGGGGGCAGGGGGGGTCGTTTCTTTCGGGTCGGCCGCGGTGTCCTGGACATCGCGGCCATTCTCACTGGCTAGGCGAGACACGGGCCAAACCTCCTATGCTGTGTTCATCGAAGTCTCTGGACCGGAGCCTGCAGGGCCGTTGGCATTGCTTCCCCTGCCCGTCGCGTCCGCGCGGATCGTGGCAGGACCGTCGAGCCGCCTTCGGGGCGTGTCGGAGGGGGGCCGGGTCATCGAACGGGGGCACGCGAAGAGGGCTGCGCAGGACAGCGCATCGTGGAAAAGCCGGTCGGGACCGGAAAGCCAGGTCTGTGCAGGTTCCATGCGCGGATAACGCGCGATGGGGTGTTTCGTTCCCGCGGGGCGCTGCCGGGAGAGCCCGATCACGACGTCGGTATCACGTCGGTATGACGTCGGTATCGCGTCGGTCCCGTCCGGAAGGGCATGGCGGCCCGAAGGGCCCCGGCCGGTGTGCGCGGCGGGGCGAATCGAGAGCGCCACGCTGCCGTTTCGGAACGCCGGGTCGGCAGGGATCGACGAGGCGGCGTCTCGTGGTCCGTGCCTGCTGCATTTCCATGTGCCGCCCCCGGTTTGCCTGCCTCTTTTGCGTGCGACTTCAAGGCGATGCGGGCGTCGCGGGTGGTCGGTAATAATTCTCACTGAAAAAGTCGTTGACTAAAGAAAAAAGTTCAAAATAAATTCATCAAATAGAGAATCCGCACTAAATGCGGGTAAAATGAAATGAATCCGCACTATTCGTCGGATTGCCAACATGGAGATGAAAATGAAGGTTCTCAACAGCGGCCTGGTCGCAGGAATGCTTGCCGCGGCGGCCTTGCCGGCGGCTGCGGCAGAGTGGTTTCCGGTGGATGTGCTCGTCACCGGGGAGGACGGTGTCGAAGCCTCGACCTACACGCCGCCGGAGGCCGCGTCGGAGGCGTGGGACATCTGCGCGTCGCTGCCGCACCTGAAAGACCCCTACTGGCTGGCGGTGAACTATGGCCTGACGCAGGAGGCCGAGCGCCTTGGCGTGAACCTGATCGTCAACGAGGCCGGCGGGTACACCAACCTCGCCAAGCAGATTTCGCAGATCGAGGATTGTGCCGTCACCGGTGCCGACGCGGTTCTGATCGGTGCCATCTCGGGCAGCGGCCTGGACAGCCTGATCGCCGAGCTCGACCGGCAGGGGATCGTCGTGATCGACTTCATGAACGGCGTGTCGTCGGACAAGGTGATGGGCCGGTCGCTGGTGTCGTTCGAGACCATGGGCGAGTATATCGGCAAGTACCTGGCCGAGAAGCACCCGGAAGGGAGCGGCGAGGTGCAGGTTGCGTGGTTCCCCGGGCCGGCCGGCGCAAGCTGGGTCGAGGCGGGGAACACCGGGTTCGTCAAGGCGCTCGAGGGGAGCGATGCGACGCTGTTCGATACCCGCTACGGCGACACCGGCAAGGAGGTGCAGCTCAAGCTGGTGGAGGATTCCCTGCAGAGCTTTGCCGATCTCGACTACATCGTCGGCACTGCGCCGACGGCGGAATCGGCCGCGCAGGTGCTCAAGGCGCGGGGGCTCGATGGCCAGATCGACATCCTGTCCTACTATATCACGCCCGGTATCCTCGACCTGATGGAAGACGGCGTGATCGCCGCGGCGCCGACGGATTCGACCGTGCTTCAGGCGCGTATCGCCGTCGACCTGGCGGTGGGCGCGCTCGAGGGTGACACGGAGATGCATCACCTGGGGCCGGTTCCGATGGTAGTCACGTCGGACGCGCTGGGAGAGTTCGACCCCCAGACCACGGTGGCGCCGGCGGAATTCTCGCCCGTCTTCAAAGTGTCGCAGTGACCCTGGCGGAGCCCGGAGCAGTGACCGAGCCGAGCGATATCCTGCGCCTGGAGCGCGTGACGAAGCGGTTCCCCGGCGTGCTGGCTCTCGATGCGGCCTCGGTCACGTTCCGGGCGGGCGAGGTGCACGTCCTGCTGGGCGAGAACGGCGCCGGCAAGTCGACCCTTATCTCGATCCTGTCCGGTGCCGCGCAAGCGACATCGGGCCGGGTCATCCTGAACGGCGAGGAGTGCCGGTTTGCCAGCGTGGCCGAGGCGTCGCGCGCGGGGATCAGCGCGGTCTACCAGGAGTTCTCGCTGGTCAGTGAACTGACCGTGACCGAGAACATCTTCCTCGGGCGGGAACGCCGCGGCCGGTTCGGGCTGGACCGCGCCGGGATGCGGCAGGCGGCGGCGCGCATCCTCGAGGACCTGGATTTCCGGCTCGATCCGGAGGCACGCGTCGCGACCCTGTCTCGCGCACAGCAGCAGATGGTCGAGATCGCCAAGGGATACCGCGACGATCAGAAGGTGGTGATCTTCGACGAGCCGACCGCGTCGCTCAGCACGTCGGAAAGCGAGAAGCTGTTCCACCTGATCGACAGGCTGCGCGCGCGCGGCATCGCGATCGTCTACATCACGCACCGGATGGCCGAGCTGCACCGGCTGGCGGACCGGGTGACCGTGATGCGCGACGGCAAGATCGTCGGAACGCTCGACCATGCGGAGACCAGCGAGGACGAGCTGATCCGGATGATGGCCGGGCGGGACGTGCAGGCGCTGTTTCCCGATATTCCGCCGCCGTCCGACCCGGCGGAGGCCCCCGTCCTGTCGGTCGACGGGCTGGGCGGGCGCGGGTTTTCCGACATCACCTTCCGGGTCGGGGCCGGTGAAATCGTGGGGCTGGCCGGCCTGGTGGGCTGCGGCAAGAGCGATGTGGGCCGGTGCATTGCCGGGCTCGAACGGGTGCGCCATGGCCGGATATCGCTGAACGGCCGGGACGTGGCCGGGCTGTCCATCCGCAAGCGGATGCGCGAGGGGGTTTACTACCTGCCGTCGGACCGGAAGGCCGAGGGCCTGATCCTGACGCAGGGCGCGCGGTTCAACATCTCGATCCGGTCCGGCAACGGGGCGGGGGCGGGAAGTTACGGCGTGGTCTCGCGCCGGGAGGAGGCGCGGAAGGCGCAGGAGGTGGCCGAGCGGGTGGACCTTCGGCCGCTCGACATCGAGCGGAACATGATCCTGTTTTCCGGCGGCAACCAGCAGAAGGTGCTGTTTGCCAAGGCGATCGCCGGAGACCTGAAGCTGCTGATCCTCGACGAGCCCACGGTGGGCGTCGACGTGAACGCGCGCGCCGCGATCTACCGCCTTGTCGCCGACCTGGCGGCGCGGGGTGTCGCGGTGCTGATGATCTCGTCCGACCTGACGGAAATCCTCAACCTGTGTTCGCGCGTGCACGTCATGTGCGAGGGCCGTGTCGCCGGGCCGCTGGCGGGGGAGGAGATCAATGAAAACAAGATTCTCGAAAGGATGTTCGCGTGATGAGAACGGAAACCCGAAACGCCGTCCTGGCGACTGGAAAGGCCGGACCGATGGCGTGGCTCAAGAAGATATTCCTGAAGGTCGGGGTGCTGCCGTTCCTGATGGTGGTCTGCCTTTTGATCTTCGGCTTCCTGTCGGACCATTTCCTGAGCACGCGCAACCTTCTGAACGTGGCGCGGCAATCCAGCTACTTGGTGATCGCGTCGCTGGCGCAGTTCATGGTGCTGCTGGTGGCCGGGATCGACCTGTCGGTCGGCACGATCATCGCGGTGGCGTCGGTTTCGGGGGCGATCACGATGACCGGTATCCTGTCGGTCGCCCCTGACGCTGTGGCGCTGGCGCTGGTGCTGGGCATCCTCGCCGGGCTGTTGGCCGGCACCGTGCTGGGCATGATCAACGGCATCGGCGTGGCGGTGTTCCAGGTTCAGCCGTTCATGATGACGCTGTCGATGACCTCGATCGGGTTCGGGCTGGCGCTGTTCGCGACCAGCGGGACGCCGGTGACGGGGCTGCCCGCGTCGCTGGGCAACGTGCTGGGCTACGGGGTGCTGTTCGGCATACCGCTGCCGATCTGGGTGGCGCTGACGCTTGCGGCGGGGCTGGCCTTCCTCCTGGGCCGGACGGGGTTCGGCCGGCATCTCTACGCGATCGGGGGCAACGTGAAGGCGGCGCGGCTTTCGGGGATCGACACCGGGCGGCTGACCTTCCTGGCCTATGCCATCGGCGGCACGCTGGCGGGGGTGACGGGGGTCATGCTGACCGCGCGGATGATGAGCGGCGAGGCGAACGTGGGGGCGACCATGCCGCTGGAGACCATCGCCGCCTGCGTGATCGGCGGGGCGAGCCTGAGCGGCGGGGCGGGAAGCGTGACCGGCGTGATCCTCGGGGCGCTGTTCATCTCGCTGGTGCAGAACGGCATGAACCTCGCGCAGGTGGACAGCTACCTTCAGCTGGTCGTGATCGGCCTGATCCTGATCTTCGCCGTCATCGCGGACAATTTCCGCTCGAGGCTTCTCAATCCGCGCGGGTGACGCCGCGCCAACGACTACATCTTTCGGAGACCAATCAATGCATATCGAAATCTCGGGTGCGGGCCTTGCCGGGCTGACCGCCGCCACAGCCTTTGCCCAACGCGGCCATTCCGTGACGATCCATGAAAAAGACAGTGCGCTGCGGGAAATCGGTGCGGGGATCTTCGTCTGGGAGAACGCCCTGCGGGTGCTGGAGAACCTGGGCGCCTACGAGGACGCGGTGCACAATGGCGAGCCCAACAAGCACTGGGAAATCCGCGATCACCGGGCGCGGTTGCTGCAATCGGGGTGGATGATGGGCGGCGACTCGCGCCTGTTCACGGTGGAACGCGGCACGCTTCACGCGGCGCTGGCGCGGCAGGCGCGGCTGGCGGGGGTCGAGATCCTGACCGACAGCCCGGTGGCCGGTGCCACGACGGACGGGGCGCTGTTGATGGCCGACGGCACGTCGCGGCCCGCCGACCTGGTGATCGGGGCGGATGGCGTGGGCTCGGCGGTGCGGGCGTCGATGCCGGGGCGGAACGTGGTGACGCCGCTGGCCGACGGGGGCGGGCGCTACCTGATCAAGCGGCGCAGCGACGACGTGGAAATCCGCAACAAGTGCCTGGAATACTGGACCCGGGAAGGGCGGCGCGTGGGCGTCATCCCGGTGAGCCCCGAACATATCTACCTGTACCTGTGCTGTCCGACGCGCGACACGCGCGGGTCGGCCTGTCCGCCGGACGTGGTCAGCTGGGTGGAGCAGTTTCCGCATCTCGAGACCTACCTGGCGCGGCTCGAGGACAATGGCACCGCGTCGGAGTTCCGGGATATCAACTGCGAGAACTGGCACGTGGGCAAACTGGCCCTGCTGGGGGACGCGGCGCATGCGATGTCGCCGAACCTGGGGCAGGGGGCCGGGGTGTCGGTGCAGTCGGGCTTCATGCTGGCGCGCTGCGTGCACGAGGGCAAGACGCTGGAGGCAGGCCTGTCTGAATGGGTGCGCCGGCACCGGCCGGTTGTCGAGGCGACGCAGCGGTTCTCGCGCTTCTACGGGCGGATCGGCACGCGCTGGCCGGCGCCGCTGGCCGATCTGAGATCGTTGCTGATCTGGTCGTTGGGGCGTTCCGTCGCCCTGCAAAACCGGATAAACGTGGCCGCGCATAGCGATGTGACCGCGGCTTTGCCGTAGAAAGCGAGGGACTGGGTGCTGTATATCCTGCCGGCCGATGCCGATGGCGGCGACGGGTTCGACGAGCTCGACATGGCGCTGATCCGTATGCTGCAGGCGAACGGGCGGGAATCCTTCGTGCAGCTCGCCCGGAAGACCGGCCAGCCCGAGCGGCTGGTGGCGCGGAAGGTCGAACAGCTTGTCAGCCGGGGGGTGATCCAGGTCGCGCCGGTCTGCAACCCGGCGAAGCTGGGCTTCCGGTCCATGGCGATCATCCTGATCCGCCTGCGCGGCGGTTGCAGTGCCGAGGGCTTCGTCCGCGAGATGCTGGCGCATCCGGTGATCGACTACGTGGCAATCACGCTGGGCCAGTGGGACGTGCTGATCGAGGTGCTCGGGACCGACGATATCGAGATGCGCCGTTTCATCGAGCGGCAGGTCAGCGGGCACGCGGACGTGGCGGCGGTGGAGGTGCACCCCTATATCGGCCTCGCCTACCAGCAGCCGGTTTGGGACGACGTGCAGGAGGCGTTCGAGCCCCGGTTCGAGATGTTCGAGGCGGAGGCCGACGTTCTCGACGAGACCGACCGGCGCCTGATCACGCTGCTCAGCCGGAACGGCCGGGCCACGTTTCACAAGCTGGCCGAGGACATGCAGGTGTCCGAAAGCTACATCCGCAAGCGCTTCAACGCGTTGCTGTCCAGCGGCGAGATGAAGGTGCACGCGCTGACGAACCCGGTGTCGCTGGGCTATACCACCCATTGCTGGCTGCGCCTCAAGCTGGAGAACGGCCACTCGCTGCGCCGGGCGACGCAGAGTATCGCGGCGCTGGAGCATATCGCCTATGTCGCCGCGTGCACGGGCGCCGCAGACCTGCTGGTCGAGGTCATCTGCCGGAGCAAGGCAGAGCTTCGGCAGCTGCTGGGCGAGCGCATGAAGGAGGTCGAGGGTATCCGAAGCATCGACACGCTGCTATGCACCGAGCTGTATTACCGCAGTGTGCAATACGGGCAGCCCCCGGCGGAAGAGCCGGCGCAGGCCGAGCCGGTGCGCGAGGGGGCCGAGACATGAAACACCCGGTGAGCGTCCTGACCGGCTACCTGGGCGCCGGCAAGACCACGCTTCTGAATGCCCTGATCCGGTCGCGGCAGAGCACGCGGTTCGCCGTGGTGGTGAACGAGTTCGGGGCGCTGGGCATCGACGGGGCGCTTGTCGAGCGGTCCGACGAGTCGGTGATCGAGCTGTCGAACGGGTGCCTGTGCTGCACGGTGCGGGGCGACCTGATCGAGGCGCTGACCGGGCTGGCGGAACGGCGGGACAGTTTCGATCACGTGGTGATCGAGACCTCCGGCCTGGCCGATCCCGCGCCGGTGGCGCAGAGCTTCCTGCTGTCCGACGGGCCGTCCGACCATTTCCGGCTCGACGGGATCGTCACGATGGTGGATGCGGTCAACCTGGACAGGCAGCTTGGCCGGGACGAGATCGCGGCCCGGCAGATCGCCCTGGCCGACCGGGTCATCCTGACGAAGACCGACCTGGTCGCCCCGGCGATGGCAAGCCGGGTCGAGACGCTGATCCGCCGCTACAATCCCGGCGCCGACATCCGCCGGTCGAACCCGGCCGCGCCGGCCTTTGCCGACCTCGTCGGGCTGAACGCCTACGAGCTGGGCAGCATTCCCGCCGACCTGCAGTTCGCGCAGGGCGTGTCGCATGACACGTCGATCGGGTCGGAGAGCTTCCTGCTCGATCAGCCCTTGGATTTCACGGCCTTTTCCCGTTTCGTGCAGCAGTTCATCGCCCTGCGGGGCGAAGACATCCTGCGCATCAAGGGGATCATAGATTTCGCGGGCGAGGATCGCCGCTTTGCCTTTCACGGGGTGCAGGCGCTCATCGACGGGGACGTGGTGGGCGACTGGGGCGACGCGCCGCGGCAAAGCTCCATCGTGATCATCGGGCGCAACATCGACCGGAACTGGGTGTCGGACAGGCTGTCGGCCTGCCTGGCCTGAGGGGACGGGGTGGCGTGGCCTAGCCGGCCCCGCCATCCGCTTGTGCCGCCTTGACCAGGTTGCCGCCGATGATCAGCTGCTGGATCTGCGTCGTGCCTTCGTAGATGCGGAAGAGCCTGACATCGCGGTACAGCCGCTCGACCGCGCTGTCGCGCATGTAGCCGGCGCCGCCGTGGATCTGCACCGCCCGGTCCGCGACCCGGCAGACCATTTCCGAACAGAACAGCTTGGCGCAGGAGGCCTCGGTCGAGATGCGCTGCCCGGTATCGAACCGCCGGGCGACGTCGCGCAGCATGGCCAGGCCCGCCTGAAGCTCGGCCTGGCTGTCGGCAAGCATCGCCTGGACCAGTTGGAACTCGCCGATCGGACGGCCGAACTGCACGCGCTCGGCGGCGTAGCGGACGGCCTCGTGCTGAATGCGACGGGCCTGCCCGACACAGACCGCGGCCACGTTGATCCGGCCCCGGTCAAGCGACTTCATGGCGGTGGCGAAGCCGCGCCCCTCGGTGCCGCCGATGATCGCATCGGCCGGCACGCGCACGTCGTCGAGGTAGACATCCGCCGACCACGCCCCGGCCTGGCCCATCTTGCGGTCCTTCGCGCCGATGCGCAGGCCGGGCGTGTCGGCCGGAACGAGGAACGCGGTCACGTGGGCGTTGCGGGGCAGGTCCTTCTCGCTCGTGCGCGCCATGACAAGGAACAGCCCCGCACTTGGCGCATTGGTGATGTAGCGCTTGGTGCCGTTCAGGACGTACGCGTCGCCGTCGCGTTCCGCCCTGGTCCGGAGCGAGGCCGCGTCGGAGCCCGAGCCGGGTTCGGTCAAGCAGAAGCTTGTCACGACCTCGCCCGAGGCGATGCCGGGAAGCCAGCGTCGCTTCTGATCCTCGGTGCCGTCCTTGAGGATGGCCTGCGAGCCGAGCCCGAGGTTGATGCCGATCTGCGAGCGGAAGGCCGCGGCGGCCCATGTCAGTTCGAGCATGAGCTCGATTTCCTCGGCCGAGCTCAGGCCGAGCCCGCCGTATTCCTCCGGCACGGTGAGGCCGAAAAGGCCCATGTCGCGCATTTCCTGCAGGATCTCCGCGGGGACCTCGTCCTTGTCCGCGACCTCTTCCTCGATCGGGACCAGCCGTTCGCGGGTGAAGCGTTCGACGGTGCGGCGGACCTGTTCAAGCGTATCGGACTCCACGCCTCAAACCCCTTCCAGGCCGACAAGGGCGATCGCCGCCACGTTCTGGTTCGGCATCCCGCCGAGGTTGTGGGAGAGCGCCAGTTTCGGGTTGTCCTGGCGCTGTCGCTCGCCGGCGCGGCCGAGAAGCTGAAGGTAGTTCTCGTAGATCATCCGAAGCCCGGAGGCGCCGACCGGGTGGCCGAAGCATTTCAGCCCGCCGTCGATCTGGCAGGGGATCGCGCCGTCGGCGTCGAACTTCCCGTCAAGCACGTCGGCCACCGCGCGGCCCGGCTCGGACACCCGGAGATCCTCCATCGTCACCAGCTCGGTGATGGAGAAGCAGTCATGCACTTCCATCAGGTCGATCTGCGCCTCCGGCTTGCTGACCCCGGCCTCCTTGTAGGCGCGGTCCGCGGCCAGGCGGGTGGTGTGGAAATAGCTGCCGTCCCAGCCTTGGCCCTGAAGCTCCCACCCGTTGGACACGGCCAGTTGCAGCGCCTTCACGGTGACGAGGTCGGTCTTGCCGAGGCGTCGCGCGATTTCCGGCGTCGTGACGATCGCGCAGGCGGCCCCGTCGCTGACGCCGCAGCAATCGTAGAGCCCCAGCGGTGCCGCGACCATCGGCGCCTGCAGCACGGTGTCGATGTCGATCCGCTTGCGCAGGTGGGCCTTGGGGTTCATGGCGCCGTTGTCATGGCTCTTGACCGACACGTGCGCCATGGCGCGCTTGAGCTCGTCGCGCGAGATGCCGTGCCGGTTGCGATAGGCTTCGGCCAGCTGGGCGAAATTGCCCGGGGCGCTGCCGACGACGCCGATCATGTCGAAGGTCGTGCCGCGGGTGCGCACGGGAAGGCCGCCATAGCCGGTGTCCTTCAGCTTTTCCACGCCGATGGCGAGCGCGATGTCGGCCGCGCCGCTTGCCACGGCATAGACCGCCCCGCGCAGCGCTTCCGTGCCCGAGGCACAGTAGTTCTCGACCTTGGTCACCGCCACGTTGTCGAGCCGAAGCGCCATCGAGGCGGGAATGCCCGACGGCCCGATATTGAGCGCATCGAACCCGACCGAAAGCCAGGCGGCGTCAAGCTGCCCGGTCTCGATGCCGGCATCCTCGAGGGCTTCCTCGTAGGCTTCCACCATCAGGGTGTCGGCATCCGCTTCCCAGCGTTCGCCAAATCGCGCGCATCCCATTCCGAGGATCGCGACCTTGTCCTTGATTCCACGTGCCATTGTCCGTCCTTTCCCCGCTCAACCGGCGGGCGCCGCTTTCCAGAAATACCGCCGAAACCCCCGCATCTCGTCGAAGGACTTGACCCGGAACATCATGCGCATCGGCTGGCCGACCTCGAGCGTGTCGGCCTCCACGTCACAGAACTCGGCATACATCCTGCCGCCGCCGTCGAACTCGACCATGCCGTAACAGCCGGGCGGATCCAGCGTGTAGGTCAGGCGGTCGGCGGTGAAGGTGACGATGGTCGCCCGCCGCTCGGCCAGCTTGTAATCCTCCTGCGTGCCGACGGCATGCGCATTGGGGTTGACGCTGATGTCGCTTTTCGGGAACTGCACCGCGCCGGTCCGGGTGCAGCGCCCGCCGACCAGGCCGAGCACCGCCTTGCGGTTGCGCCAGAGCGCGGTCATCGGTTGTTTCTGGTCGAACTCGGCGCGCATGCCCTTCTCGATGGCGATGCGGTCGTTGAAGACCAGGAACTTCATGTAGTTGTCGCTGACCGCGCGCCGCTCCAGCCAGTCGGAGACCGCCAGGCGGGGCCGCGACGTGCCGCCGGTGCGCCGCAGGATCAGGACATCGCAGCCGGAGCCGAAGCCGGCGGCCAGTATGATGTCGCCCTCGGCCGCCGTTTCGAGCGCGTGCGACAGCATCAGGAGCGCGTGCGCGCCGCCGGCATCGCCGACCGTTGCCGCGAAGGTGTCGCATGCCGCCTCGGCCGGGATGCCGGTTTTCCGGCAGACCAGCGCCTGGGCCCCGCGCAGCGGCGACGGCATGATGAAATGCGTCACCTCCCCGGCCGGGAGCCCCGCCTTCGCCAGCGCGGCGCCGACGGCATCCGGCACGATCCGGCCGAACGCCTCTTCCCGGACCCAGCGGCTTTCCCATGCATAGCCGTGGTCGCGGTCGCTTTCGCGGAAGCGGTCGACGAAATCGAAGGTCACCGCGTGGGTGGCCAGCACCTCGGCCACGCCCGGACCGTCGCCCAGCAGGAACGCCGCCGCCGCGTCGCCCTGGTGCATCTCGTCTTCCGAGGCGGGCAGGGCGAGGGGCCGCTCCGAGGCAATGCAAAGAGTCTGCCCGGCGGTGCCGCCCCGCAGGGCCTGGACCAGCGCGGAAAGGCCCGCACGCTGGCCGCCGCCGCAATCCACCGCGAAGACATCGTCGCGAAGGGTAAGGGCCTCCTTGAGGATCGCGGCGTTCTGGCGCTCGGCGAAGGGCAGGGTGGCCGAGGCCAGCACGACGCTGTCGATGCGGTCGCGGTCGCAATCTTCAAGGCAGTTGCGGGCGGCTTCGACGGCCATGGTCACGGCGTCTTCGTCCCAGCTGCCGAACGCGCGTTCGCCCTTTCCGAGGCCGCGCAGGCCGGGGGCGAACCAGCCATGCGCGGCTGCGATGGCGCTGCGCTGGAGGCGCAGGCGGGGAATGTAGGCCCCGGAGGCCAGGATGGAGGTCATGTCGTCTCCTCGAACTCGGCATAGCCGTTGGTCAGTACAATGAGGTCGCGTTCGCGAACGCTGGCCTGGAAGGCCGCCCGCCCCGGTGCCTCGTGCCAGCACCGGACGGAGATCGTCTCGCCCGGGTAGACCGGCCGCGAGAACCGGCAATCGATGCGCCGAAGCCTGTCGGGGTTGCCGCCGCACAGCAGGGTGACGAGGGCCCGGGTCGCCACCGCGTAGGTGCACAGCCCGTGCAGGATGGGCCGGTCGAAGCCGCCCTGCCGGGCGACCTCGGGATCGACATGCAGCGGGTTGAAATCCCCCGACAAGCGGTAGAGCAGGGCCTGGCCCGGCTGGGTGGCGAGGTCGAGTGTCTTGTCGGGCGCACGTTCGGGCACCGGGTGCGGCACCGGCGCGCCGGCGGAACTTCCGCCGAAGCCGCCGTCGCCGCGCAGGAACGAGCCTTGGACGATCGTGGCAACGAGCGCGTTCGAGCTTTCCTCGAAGATCTCCCGCCGCGAGTAGACCAGCGCGCCCTTCTCGGCGCCCTTGTCGAAAATGCCGTCGATCGTCGTCACGCCGCGCAGCCGGCCCTCGACCGGCAGGGTCCGGTGTATCCGCACCGATTGTTCGCCGTGCAGGATCTTCTGCCAGGTCAGGCCGAACCGCTCTTGCTTCTGCCAGAAGCCGGGATAGGCAAGGATGCTGGCCATGCTGGGCAGCGCGGCCAGGTCCGTCTCGTAGGCAAGCCGCATGGCTTCCGGCCCGGTGGCATCTTCGAGGCCCACGCCCGCGCCGAGGGCATAGAGCACCGTCTGCTGCCATGTCAGGTCATGGCGCGTCTCGAGCGGCATGTGCCGCTGCAGGGTGTCGGGATCAAGTGGCATGCGCGACCCTCAGATCGGATCCCAAGGGAACACCTCGGCGGATTTCTGAAGCGGGTGAAAGCTTGCCCGGAAGGCCGGGATCAGGTCGGAGGCGATGCTTTCGACCGTCCAGCCCTCGCCGCGGTGGGCGGACCGGATGGGCAGGGGGCGGTTGAAAAGGAAGATCTCGTTCTTCCGGACCGAGAAGATCTGGCCGGTCACGTCCCGGCTGACATCGGCGCAGAGGAAGGCCGCGAGAGAGGCGACCTTGTCGGCGCTCATCGACTTGAACCGTTCGACACGCTGTTTTTCGGCCTCGGTGGTGGCGGGAATGCCGGCGGTCATCCGGCTCCATGCGAAGGGGGCGATGCAGTTCGACCGCACGCCGTAACGCTGCATGTCGAGCGCGATCGAGTTCGACAGCCCGACGACGCCCATCTTGGCGGCAGAGTAATTCGCCTGACCGACGTTGCCGATCAGGCCGGAGGTCGAGGTGAAATTGACGTAGGAGCCCGATTCCTGTTCGCGGAAATACCGGGCGGCGGCCTTGGCGACGTAGAAATACCCGTTCAGGTGGACATTCACGACGGCCTGCCAGTCCGAGATCGACATCTTGTGGAAGATGGCATCCCGCAGGAAGCCGGCATTGTTCACCACGGCGTCGATCCGACCGAACTTGGTCACGGCGTCCTGGATGATCGATTCGGCGCCCTCCGGCTCGGAGATAGACGCCATGTTCGCCACCGCCGAGCCGCCCGCCTGCTCGATTTCGCGCACGACCTCGTCGGCGGGCGCGCTGTCGCCGCCCTCGCCGCTGGCGGACCCCCCGAAGTCGTTGACGACGACGGCCGCGCCCTCGCGTGCGCAGAGCAGGGCGACCTCCCTGCCGATTCCCCGCGCGGCGCCCGTGACCGCGACAACCCTGTCCTTCAGCATTTCCGCCACTCTCTGGCCTCCTCTCGATGCGATTGAAGTGCCGGGGGTGGCCCGGCAATCTGACGTTGACAAAATAATACTACTAAGTATATTTTTTCAAGAGCGAACTGGCGCCTGCTATCCGGCGCCCCCAAATCCGGAGAAAAGATGACTGTAATTTGGGAACCGTCTTACAGCGAAGACGCCCGGCGCTGGCGGGCCATCGCGACCGATCTGACCACGCGCGAATTCGCGGCGCGCGCGGCCGAGATCGACCAGAACCAGCGTTATCCCGTTGAGAACGAAGCGCTTCTGCGAAGCTCTGGCATTGCCTCGATGTTCCTGCCGCGCTCGCATGGCGGCGGGGGGGCCTCGCTCGAGGCCTTCGGCGCGGTGGTCGAGGCCATCGCCTATGGCTGCGCTTCGACCAGCGGCATCGTCGCCACCCTGCAGCTTGGCGCCCTGCCGGTGCTGCTGGCCGGAAGCGACGAGATCAAGCGGAAGTACCTCACCTTCTCGGCCGATGGGCGCGGCAAGACGATCTCCTTCGCGCTGAGCGAGCGGAACGCGGGATCGGACCCGGCGCGGCTCGAGACGCGGGCGACCCCCGATGGCGATGACTGGCTCATCCAGGGCGAGAAATGCTGGATCGGCAATGGCAGCAACTGCGACGCCTATGTCGTCTTCGCGCAAACCAAGCCGGGTTCGGGCAGCCGTGGCATCGCCGCCTTCGTCGTCGACAAGGATACGCCCGGCCTCAAGGACGACCAGCGCGAGGACAAGATGGGCATGCGCGGCACCGTGAACGCGGTCGTGCAGCTCGATTGCCGGGTCTCGGGCGACCAGATGCTCGCCCCGCCGGGCGAGGCGCTCAAGCTGGCGCTGAAGACGCTGAACGTGGGCCGCATCTCGGTGGCGTTCCAGTCTTCCGGGCTGGCCTGCGCGGCCTTCGACGCGGCCGCCGATCATTCGGTCACGCGGGAGACGTTCGGCAAGCGGCTTATCGACCACCAGGCGCTCAGCTTCCGGCTGGCCAACCTCGCCACGCGCATCAGCGCCGGTCGGATGCTGGCGGTCGAGGCGGCCCGGGCCTATGATCGCGGGCAGAACGTGGTGACCATCGGCGCGCAGGCAAAGCTCTTCTGTTCCGAATCCGCGCACGAGGCGGCGGATCTCGGCGTGCAGATGCTGGGCGGACAAGGTTATGTGAAACCCTCTATAGTCGAACGTATCTATCGCGACCAGAAGGCGACCGAGATCTACGAAGGCACGTCGGAGATCCAGCGCGTCGTTCTCGGCCGCGCGATCAAGAGCGAGTATCTGGAGAGGGCACAAGAGACATGCAAAAAGGCAATCTAGCCACCGCCGAGGGGAGCAAGCATTCGGCCAAGGCCGAACGCCGCCGGCGGATCATCCTCGACGCGGCTGCGCAGGCATTCATGCAGAAGGGCTTCGCGCCGACGAGCATCGACGACGTGGCCGATGTTCTCGGGGCGACCAAGGGGCAGATCTATTACTACTATCGCAGCAAGATCGACCTTTTCTTCGACGTTCACCTGTCCGCCATGGAAATGGACATGGCGGCGATCAAGAGCGGCCAACAGGCCCACGAGGAGCCGCTGGCCCGCCTGCGGGCCATGAGCGAGGCGCATCTGAGCGTCATCGTCGAGAATTTTCCCTACCAGCGTGTCGCGGTCCAGAGCGTCGAGATGCACATGGAAGGGCAGACCACCGAGGAACAGCGCGACCGTATCCGCCACCTGCTCAAGCTGCGGGACGAGTACGAGGGGCTCTTTGCCCAGGAAATCAGCCGCGCGATGGAGGCGGGCACGATCCCGCAGCAGAACGTCAAGCTGGTGGTCAAGGCGTTTCTCGGTGCCCTGAACTGGACGACGGTCTGGTTCCGGCCCGAGCATTCGAAAAGCGCCAAGGAAAACGCGGCCCTCATTGCGACGATCACGCAATTCGCCATGCAGGGCCTGGGGGGGAAGACATGAACCTGAAGATGGCCGAGGCGCCGCACGCGTCTGTCTGGGACGAGGTGGAGGTGCGAAGCCGCGACCGGATCGAGGCGGACCAGCTCTGCGCGCTGTCGCGGCAGCTGGATTACCTGGCGCGGCACAGCCTGCATTACGCGGACGTGCTTGGCGAGGCGGGGTTCGCGCCGGGCGATCTGGGAAGTTTCGATGACCTGCGGCGCCTGCCGATGACCGGCAAGGCCGATTTCGTGGCCTCCGTGGCCGAGGCCCCGCCGATGGGCCGCTTCGTGGCTGCGCCGCGGGAAGACCTGCGCCGCATCCACTTTTCCTCGGGAACCACGGCCGCGCCCATGCCGCAGTTCTGGACGCAGTTCGACCTCGACCGTTGGGCCGACCTCTACGCGCGCAACGCGCGTGCCCAGGGGGTCGGGCCCGGCGACGTTTTCCAGTGCCTCTTCACCTATGCCTGGTTCGTCGGCGGCCTTGGCGCGACCATGGGCTACCAGCGGGCGGGGGCAACCTGCATCCCGGCGGGCAGCCAGGACACCGAGCGCCAGATCCGGACCATGCGCGAGTTCGGCACGACGGCACTGTGCGGCACGCCGTCCTTCATCATCCACCTCGGCGAGGAGATGCTTCGCCGGGGCATCGACCCGGCCGAAACGCGTGTCGACAAGATCATGGTCGGCGGGGAACCGGGCGCCGGCGTACCGGCCACGCGCAAGCGGATCGAGACGCTCTGGAACGCCGGATGTTTCGACGCCTATGGCTGTCTCGAGTTCCAGCCCATCGCCGGGGAATGTGCGCACCGGCAGGGCGGGCATATTGCCGAGGATTTCGTCTATGCCGAGATCCTCGATCCCGAAACCCACATGCCCGTGCCCGACGGCACGCCCGGGATGCTCGTGGTCACGCACCTGGACAAGCAGGCCGGGCCGCTTCTGCGCTGGAAGACGAACGATATCGTCGTGCGCGACAGCACGCCTTGCAGCTGTGGCCGCACCCATGCGCGGCTGGTCGGCGGCGTGCGCGGCCGGGCCGACGACATGCTGATCGTGCGGGGCATCAATGTCTTTCCCTCTGCCATCGAGGATGTCGTGCGTTCGATCGGCGGGCTGGCGGACGAATACCAGATCGTCATAGACGATACGGTGCGCGAGACGGAGACCGGGATGCTCAAGGGCATCCGGCTCAAGGTCGAGGCGCCCGGCGGGACGTCCGCCGATACCGTCGCGGCAGAGATCAAGCGCGTGCTCAACATCCGCGCCCATGTCGAGATCGTGCCGGACGGCGCGTTGCCCCGGGCCACCCACAAGGCCCAACGCCTGATACGACATTGAGCATGGCGCGTCGGTTCGAAACCCTGGCAGCCGATTGCCTTTCGGGGCGACGCATTGCCGTGACCGGGGCCGGCACCGGGCTGGGCCGGGCGATCGCGCTTCGGCTGGCCGGGCTCGGCGCAACCGTGGGCGGCATGGGGCGGCGCGAGGCGCTGTTGCGGGACACCGGGGCGATGGCCCCCGCGGGCCGGTTCGTGCCGCTGCCCTGCGACATCCGCGATTACGAGGCCGCCGCCGGCCGCCTCGGGGATTTCGCCGAAGGCGGGCTCGACGGGCTGGTCAACAATGCCGGGGGCCAGTTCTATGCCGAGGCGGCCGACATTTCCGCCGGCGGGTTCGCGGCCGTGGTCGATCTCAACCTGACGGCGCTGTTTGCCCTGACCCGGGCGATGCGGCCGTTCCTTGCCCGGAAGGGGGGATCGGTCGTGAACCTCTCGATCGTCGGCGCGGAGCGCGGCGCGCTGGGCCTGGCCCACGCCGTCGCCGCGCGCTCGGGGGCGGCCGGCCTGTCGAAGGCGCTTGCGCTGGAATGGGGGCCGGATGCCATCCGCATCAATTCCCTCGCCGTGGGCACCGTGGCGACCGACACCTTCCTTGCCGCCTCGACCGCGGAGCAACGGGCCGAGCTTGCCCGCCAGACGCCCATTCCACGCCTGGTCGGGGCCGGGGAAGTGGCCGAGCTGACGGCGTTCCTGCTGTCGGACGCGGCCGAGATGATCACCGGCCAGACGCTGCGGATCGACGGGGGGGCCTTCCTGGCCGCGCCCGTCGATATGCGCCCCACCAGACAGAAGGTGCTTCATGAGTGACAGATCGCCCGTTCTGACCGAGGATCACGGCCCGGTCCGGATCCTGAAGATGGACCTGCCCGACAAGCGCAACGCGCTCGTGATCGAGTTGCGCGATGCGCTCGTCGCGGCCGTTCAGGCGGCTTATGACGACCGCGCCGTCCGCGCCGTGATCCTGACCGGGACAGGAAAGAATTTCTGCGCGGGCGGGGATCTCGAAGGGCTGCCCACGAAGGACCCGCTTGGCACCCGCGCGCGGCTCGGGGTGTCCTACGGGCTTGTCCGGATGCTGGCGAGCGGGTCCAAGCCGGTGATCGCGGCGGTCAACGGCAACGCGTTCGGGGCCGGCCTGTCGCTGGCGATGGCCTGTGATTACGTGGTGGGGTGCGCGCAGACGCGGTTCTGCACGGCGTTCTCGAAAGTCGGGCTGATGGCGGACCTGGGGCTTGCCTGGACGCTGTCGCGCCGGTTGGGGCAGGGGGAGCTGCGCCGGCAGTTGATGTGCGCGCCCGTCATCGAGGGCAGTGACGCCGCCCGTCGCGGCATGGTCGACCTGTTCGTGAGCGAGGACGGCAAGCTGCTCGACGAGGCCATCTCGATCGCCGGCGACTTTGCTGCGGCGCCGCCCGTGTCGGTGGCGCTGACGAAATCCCTGCTGGCGCGCGGCGGCTCGCTCGACGATGTGCTGTCGGCCGAGCTGACCAGCCAATGCCTGCTGTTTTCGAGCGCCGATTACGAAGAGGGGCGGCGCGCCTTCTTCGAGCGCCGGGCGCCGGACTTCGAGGGTTACTGATACTTGACGCTCCCGTGCCATTCGGACGGGTAAACATGCAAACAGGAGGATGCATCATGGAAATCGTGAAACTTTCCGCGGGTCTCGGCGCAGAGATCAGAGGGGTCGATATCAGCCAGCCGATCGACGACCCGACCTTCGCCGAGATCGAGCAGGCCTGGCGGGATCACCTGATCCTTCTGTTCCGCGACACGAACCTCACGCACCAGCAGCATATCGACTTCAGCCGCCGCTTCGGGCCGCTGGACGATCACCGGACCATCCCGAAATTCCGCGACGAGGAGTTTCACGAGATCCTGCCCGTCATCAACAAGGAAGTCGACGGCCGCAAGCAGCCCGTCGGACGCCAGTGGCATTCGGACCTGTCGACGACGCTTCACCCGGCGCGCGGCTCGCTCCTGCGGTGCGAGGTCGTGCCCGAGGTCGGGGGCGACACCATGTTCACCAACATGTACCGCGCCTACGATGCGCTGTCGGAAACCTACAAGGACCTGATCGAGGATCTCTGGGGTATCCAGGACATGACGGTGGCCCGGCATTCGCAGGGCCGCGACCTGTCCGACGTGCGCAAGGCCAACCCGCCGGTCGCCCAGCCTGTCGTGCGGGTGCATCCCGAGACCGGGCGCAAGGCGCTTTTCGTCTCCGAGATGACCACCACCGGCATCGTCGGCATGACACCGGAGGAATCGCAGCCGATCCTCGAGTTCCTGTTCCAGCATTCGGTCAGGCCCGAGTTCACCTATCGGCACCGCTGGTCGCCGCAGGACATGATCGCGTGGGACAACCGCTGCACCATGCATCTTGCCCTTGACGATTACGACCTGTCCGAGCCGCGGCGGATGTACCGCACGACCCTGCTGGGCGAGCAATCCGGCTATCTCGTGAACTAGGAGAAAGACGGTGAGAAATGACGTGTCCGGCTTCGAAAGTTTGACATTATGATACTACGCAGTATGATAATAGTTGTGAGGAGGGGTGCGGTGCATGATTCTGCATGCAATCGGCCCGAGAACATGGGAGGAAAACCAATGACAAAGACCAAAAGGACCCTTACGGCCATCGCGGCGCTGCTGGCCTCGGCCGCTGCCACCACGGCCCCGGCGCAGGAAAAGATCACCTTTGCCCTCGGCACGACGGTGATCGACGCGTCGCAGGCCAACAACACCTCGGTGCCGCAGCATCTCAACTGCTGGGAAGACGCCGGTCTCGACGTGGAAATCCAGCCGAGCAGCTCGAGCGCCGCGGTGCAGGCGCTTGTCACCGGCGGTGTCGATTTCGTCCTGGCCGGGCCGGCCGCCTCGATCGTGGCGGCCTCGAAGGGCGCCGACGTGCAGGCGGTCTATCTCAATATCCGCAAGAACTTCGTCTTCCTCACGGTGCCCGAGGACAGCGAGATCCAGAGCCTCGAGGATTTCAAGGGCAAGAATGTCGGTGTCTATTCCTACGGCGCCCAGCAATACCGCGTGTTCCGCGGCATGATCGCCGAGGCGGGGCTCGACCCCGAGGCAGACGTCACCTGGCTTGAAACCGGGGCAGGGGCCCAGGCCGTCGCGGCGCTGGAGTCGAACCGGGTCGACGCATGGGGGACCTGGGACTCGCAGCTTGCAACGGCCGAGAACATGGGGCTCAAGTTCCGCCGGTTCACGACGCCCGAGGCGGAAAAGCTCAACTGGGGAAGCTCGGTCTTCACCACGAAGAGCTATGCCGAGGACCACAAGGAAGCGGTCGGTGCGTTCCTTCGCTGCATCGCCGAGGGGACGGCCTTCACGCTGGCCAACCCGGAAGCGGCGATCCGGGCGCACTGGGAGATCTATCCCGAATCCAAGCCCTCGAACCTGTCGGACGAAGAGGCGATGGCGCAGGCGCTCAACATCGTGAAGACGCGGATGGAGTTCGTCGATCCCGGTCCGGACGGTGTCTTCGGGCTGATGCCGGAAGGCTCTGCCGCAGACACGGTAAAGTTCATGCTGGACAACGATATCCTTGACGACGAGGTGGATCCGGAGAGCCTGTACACGAACGAGTTCGTCGAGGCCACGAACGAATTCGATCGCAAGGCGATCGAAGACCGGGCCAAGTCGGAGTAAGCGGAAAACGGAGGGAGGCCGTTTCAATGGGCAAGACAAGCGATCTGCGCAAATACCTCAGTTCGCCGGAACTGACACTGGTTCCGGGGTGCCATGACGCGCTGGGCGCCAGGCTCATCGAGGCGGCCGACTTTCCGGCAGTCTACATCTCCGGCTTCAGCTTCGCCTCGAGCCGGGGAAAACCCGATATCGGCATTCTCACGATGCGCGATGTCGTCGAGCGCGCGGCCGAGATCGCGCAATCGGTCGACGTGCCGGTCATCACCGATGCCGATACCGGCTATGGCGGGCCGAACAACATCGCCGAATGCGTGCGCGCGCTCGAACTGGCCGGCGTCGCCGGCCTGCACCTCGAAGACCAGGTCATGCCGAAGAAATGCGGCGCGATGCCCGGCAAGCAACTGGTGGACGACGAGGAGATGGCGCTGCGTATCCGGGTTGCGCTCGACGCGCGCACCGACCCCGATTTCCTGATCATCGCCAGGACGGACGCCCTTACGATCCACGGCGTCGAAGAGGCGGCCCGCCGCTGCAAGGCCATGGCGGCGGCCGGGGCCGACGCGGTGATGGTGCCCTCGCTCTGTACCCCGGAAGAGTTCGCGGCGATCACCGGTGCCGTCGATATCCCTGTCATCTACCTTGCCGCCGAGACGATCCGGCCGATGTTCGGGCGTGAGGCGCTTGAACGGGCGGGCTTCTCGATGGCGTTCTACCCGCTCACGCTGATCCAGGTGAGCGTGGCGGCCCAGCGGCATGCCTTGATGAGCCTGCAGGAGACCGGCACCACCGAACACCTTATCAAGGACATGGCGCCGTTCTCGGAGATCGGCGAGCTTGTGGGCAACGCTGATGCGTCGGCGCTGGAGCAGCGGTTCTCGAGAAAGGGCAGCGGGTCATGACCGACACGGGCATCAGTGTCTACTGGGCGCCGGGGTGCAGTTCGTGCCTGCGCGTGAAGGAGTTCCTGAAGGAGCGCGGCATTCCCTTCACCTCCGTCAACGTGGCCGCCGATCCCGGCGCGATGGACCGGCTGGCCGGGTTCGGGGCGCGAAGCGTTCCGGTGATCGAGCGCGGCGGGGCCTTCGTGTACGCACAGTCGAACGCCGATATCACCGCGTTTCTCGGCCTCGACGAGGCCGGCCCGGACATGCTTGCGCCCGACGTCCTGGCGGCCCGGCTGGACACGATGCTGCGCGCATCCGCGCGGTACCTGCCGCAGGTGCCGCCGCATTTGCTGCATGACCGGTATCGCAATTTCTTCGCGCCGCACAACCTGGCGCACCACATCTTCCGTATCGGCGAGGCTTTCCTCGAGGTTGACCGCGACGGTTACGATTACAGCTACGAGCGCATGATGCGGGGCACGCATGACGTCGGGCCCGGCGACGATATCCAGGCCTACGGCGCCGAGGTGATCGAACAGGTCGACCGCTGGCGCGCAAGCGCCGTGCCCGGCGATTTCTCGAAGACGGTCGAGACGTATTACGGCCCCCAGACCCGGCACGAGTTCCTCGAGCGTACGACCTGGCATATCGCCCAGCACACCCGTCAGCTCGAGTCGGTTCTCTCGGACAACGGCGTCTCGGCCAACGGCCCGTTGAGGCCGGAAGACCTCGAGGGGCTGCCCCTGCCGCGCAACGTTTGGTCCGAAGACGATGCGCTTGCGGAAAGCGAGGCGTGACATGGCAATGACGCTTGTCGAGAAGATCTTCGCCCGATGCGCCGGGCGCGACACCGTCACGGCGGGCGAGGTCGTCTGGGTGCGCCCCGATCTCGTGACCGTGCCCGAGGTGGCCTTCCCGGCTTACGTGAAACGCCTGCGGGGCGTCGGGTTCGAGCGGTTTTCGAACCCCGACAAGGTGGTCGTGGCCATTGACCACGAGGTTCCGGCCCATTCGCAGGCCGGCGCCGAGCGCAACCGGCTTACCCGCCAGCTGGCGCATGAGTTTTCCGTCGGCCACCTGTTCGACAGCGAAGGCATCACGCACCCGCTGCTCATCGAGCGCGGCCTTGTCCGGCCGGGCGATTTCGTGGCCGCCGCCGACAGCCATACCGCCGTGATCGGCGGGGCGGGGGCCGTCGGCGTGCCCTTCGGCTTCGAGACCGCCCTGCTGATGGCGACCGGCCAGATCTGGGTCATGGTGCCGGAGACCATACGCGTCACGCTGACCGGCAAGCCGCAGCCCGGCGTCGGCGCGCGCGACATCGCCCTGGCGACCATGCGCGAGCTTGACGAGACCGCCGCCAGCTACCGGCTCCTGGAGTTCGCGGGGGAGGGCCTGGCCCATGTGCCGTTCTGGGACCGGATGACGCTTTGCGGCCTGTGCATCGACATCGGGGCCAAGTCGGCGGTCGTTCCCGCCGACGCCGTCACCGTCGCCGCCCTGGAAGGGATCGGCGTCGAAACGACCGGGGACGTGGTCAGCGATGCCGGTGCGCGCTTTTGCCAGGAGGTCGAGATCGACCTCGGGACGCTCGAGCCGCTGGTGTCCGTCCCGCCGTCCCCCACCCATGTGCGCCGCGTCTCGGAGATGCGGGACACCACGATCCAGCATGCCTACCTGGGGTCCTGTGCCTCGGGCACGCTGGAGGACCTGCGCGCCGCCGATGCGCTTCTGTCCGGCCACAAGGTCAGGGAGGGCGTGAACATGCTGGTCATCCCGTCGACGCGCAAGACCTACCAGCGGGCGATGGAGGAAGGCATTCTCACGCGCTTTACCGCGGCCGGGGCCACCGTGCTCGCCCCCACCTGCGGGCCCTGCTTCGGCGGGCTGGCGCAGCTTTGTGCCGGCGAGCGGCGCATTTCCACGAGCACGCGCAACGACCCCGGGCGCATGGGCAGTGCAGAGGCCGAGATATTCCTCGGCAGCGCGCTGACCGTGACGGCCTCGGCCATCGCCGGCCATATCTGCGGGGCAGGTGACATCGCCAAGGGGCGGCCGTCATGAGGCCGTATACCGGAACCTGCTGGAAACTGCCCGATGCCGTCTCCAGCGATCAGCTGATCGGGCCGGCCCATGTCTTCGACTTCGAGGCCGAGACCCTGCGCAAACACCTGCTCGAGGAGATCGACCCCCGCATCGCCGCGGAGGCAAAACCGGGCGACATACTCCTCGCGGGCCGGAATTTCGCGCAGGGCAGCAACCACAGCCACCCGTTCATCGCGATGAAGGCGATGGGGCTGGGGCTGCTTTGCCGTTCCATCTCGCGGGGGCCCTATCGCCTGACCATCTTCATGGGCGTCCCGATCCTGACGATCACGGGCGAGATCTACGACGCCCTCGAACATCGCGACCGCATCGAGGTTGACTTCACGACCGGTGAGGTCACGGCGCTCGAGACCGGCACGACATTCCAGGCCGAGGCATTGCCGCCGCACCTGCTTGACATCGTCAAGGCCGGCGGCGGTTTCGAACATGCCAAGGCGCAAGAACAGGACCAGAAACCGTTATGAAAAAAGTAGCACATGCGCGCGTTGACGAACCGGTCGCCCGACCGTCGGTCATCGAGATACGAAACTTGCAGAAGGTGTTCGCCGCGCGCGACGGCAATCCGGTGCAGGCGCTCAGCTCCGTGTCCCTCGATATCGCCAAGGGCGAGTTCCTGACGATCGTCGGGCCGTCGGGCTGTGGCAAGTCGACCCTGCTGCGGCTCGTGGCCGGGCTGGCCGATCCGAGCGAAGGCGAATTGCTGCTGAACGGAAGCCCCATCACCGGGCCGCAGCGCGACATGGGCATCGTGTTCCAGTCGCCCGTGCTGTTCCCGTGGCGCAGCGTCATGGACAACGTGCTGCTGCCGGCTGACGTCCTGAAGCTCGACCGCCGCGATGCGCGCAACCGGGCCGAGGAACTGCTCGAAATCGTCGGGCTTTCCGACTTCGCCAAGAAGTACCCGAACGAGCTGTCGGGCGGGATGCAGCAGCGCGTCGCCATCGCGCGGGCGCTCGTGCACCGGCCTTCCGTGGTGCTGATGGACGAACCGTTCGGCGCGCTCGACGCCATGACGCGGGACACGATGAACCTGGAGATCATGCGCATCTGGCGCGAGGCGGGCACCACGATCCTCTTCGTGACCCATTCCATTCCCGAAGCGGTCTTTCTTGGCGAACGGGTCGTCGTGATGACGGCCCGCCCGGGGAAGATTGCCGAGGTGGTGGATGTCGACCTGCCCGCCAACCGGGGCATCGATATCGTCAACACCGACCATTTCGGGACCTATGCCCGCAGGATCCGCAACCATTTCAACGCAAGGGGGCTTGACTGATGGCCGTCACCACCGAAGGCGCCCCGGCGCCGCGCCGCAAGACGCTAGGCGAAACCGTCCGCCACCGGCCCGAATACGTGCTGGGGCCGCTGCTTCTGGTCGTTATCCTGTCGGTCTGGCACGGGCTGGTGACGTGGATGGAGGTGCCAAGCTACATCGTGCCGAAACCGTATGAAGTCGCCTCGGCCTTCTACCACGGCGTGTTCAAGGGCAATTACCTCTACCACGCCGGCGTCACCCTGTCGGAGGCGCTGTCGGGGTTCTTCATCGCCTCCAGCCTCGGGCTGGTGCTCGGCACGCTGATCGCCCAGTCCCGGCTTGTCGAGAAGACGCTCTACCCGTACCTCATCACGATCCAGACGACGCCGAAGATCGCCGTCGCGCCGCTTCTGATCATCTGGTTCGGCTTCGGCATGACCTCGAAGGTCGTCATCGCCGCGACCGTGGCCTTCTTCCCCGTGCTGGTGAACGTGATCGCCGGGCTGCGCTCGATCGACCGCGAGAAGATCGAGCTGATGCGCTCGCTCAATGCCAGCAAGTGGCAGATGTTCCGCATGGCCCGGTTGCCGTCCGCGCTGCCCATCATCTTCGCCGGCCTGAACGTGGCAATCGTGTTCAGCATCCTCGGCGCCATCGTGGGCGAGTTCGTCGGCTCGAAAGCGGGGCTCGGCAACGTGATCCTTCAGGCCAACGTCAACATGGACACGTCGAGCATCTTCGCGGTGCTGGTCTGCCTGGCCATCATCGGCATCTCGATGCACGGCCTGATGGGGTTCCTGCAGCGCCGGCTGGTGTTCTGGGGCAACAGCGGCCCGCCCA
Organism: Roseovarius sp.; assembly: GCF_030373445.1. Classification (GTDB taxonomy): domain Bacteria; phylum Pseudomonadota; class Alphaproteobacteria; order Rhodobacterales; family Rhodobacteraceae; genus Roseovarius. The sequence goes on along the minus strand of NZ_JAUCYU010000003.1, from coordinate 126,288 downwards.
GCTGACGGGCCCGAAGGGCGCGCGGCCTGCGTCTGGCGATGATCGTCTACCGGATGCCGTCGATCGCGGCGAGGTACTCGGCCCGCAGGCGGTCGACCAGCCCGGCGGCAGGCGGCACGTCGTCGATGCTGCCCACGCCCTGGCCGGCGGCCCAGACGTCTTTCCAGGCCCTGGCATCCGTCGTTCCGAAATCGAGCTTCTCCGGCAGGGCGTTGGGGTCGAGCCCCGCCTGCTGGAGGCTGGGCGCGAGGAAGTTGCCGTTCACGCCGCTGATGGCGGGGGTGTAGACGATGTCCTCGGCCGTCGCGGTGCGCACCATCTCCTTCTGCGCGTCGAAGGCCAGGCTCTCGCGCGTCGCCAGGAACCGCGTGCCGATATACGCCATGTCCGCCCCCAGCAACTGCGCCGCCGCGATTTGCGCGCCGGTGGAAATCGCCCCGCCAAGGATGATCGTGCCGTCGAAGATCCGGCGGATCTCCGGCACCAGCGCGAAGGCGCTGAGCGTGCTGGCATGGCCGCCCGCGCCCGAGCACACGGCGATGATCCCGTCCACCCCGGCCTCGGCCGCCTTGCGGGCGTGGCGCAGGTTGATCACGTCGTGGAACACCAGGCCGCCATAACCGTGGACGGCCTGAACGACCTCCTCGATCGCCCCGAGCGAGGTGATGACGAGCGGCACCCTGTTGTCGACGGTGATCTTCAGATCGGCTTGCAGCCGCGGGTTGGAGCGGTGCACGACAAGGTTCACGGCGTAGGGGGCGACGGGGCCGGCCTGCCCGTCGAAGGCGGCGAGGCGCCCGGGGATCTCCTGCAGCCAGTCGGCGTAGCCTTCCGAACTGCGCTGGTTGAGCGCGGGGAAGGACCCGATGACGCCCGACCGGCAGGTTTCCACCACCAGGTCTGGGCCGGAGACGAGAAACATCGGGGCGGCGATGGCCGGAAGGGAAAGCCGGCCAGCAAGCCGTTCGGGGAGCGGCATCTGCGGCCTCCTATTCCTTGAAGTAATCGGGCTTGCCGATCGTCCAGGTCTCGCCCCAGTGCTGGCCGCCGCCGGCGACGTGCATCACCTCGCCCGTGACATAGGCGCTCGCGGGGCTGGCAAGGTAGGCGCAGGCTTCCGCCACCTCCCACGGGCTGCCGTTGCGCATCATCGGGTTCGAGCGATGGTAGAGCGCGCGGGCCTCGGCCGAGTAGACTTTCCAGCCTTCCGTTTCGATCGCGCCGGGGGCGATGCAGTTGATGCGGATGCCCAGCGGTGCCCACTCCACCGCCAGGTTCTGCGACAGCGCCACCACGCCGGCCCGGGCCGCCACCGTGTGGGCGACGCCGTAGAGCCCGTGGCGGGTGACGACCACGATATTGACGATGGTGCCCGGCTGGCCGCGGTCGCGCCAGAAGCGGGCGGCGGCCTGCATCATGAACCAGGTGCCGTTGAGGTTGGTGTTGATGACCGCGTTCCAGCCCTTCTCGGAGAAATCGATGGCCTCCTGCGGGAACTGGCCGCCCGCCGAGTTGATCAGCGCGTCGAGCCGCCCGTAGCGCTCGCCGATCTCGGTAAAGAGCTGTTGCACCGCCGCGGTGTCACGAATGTCGACGGCCCGGGGCAGCGCTTCGATGCCCTGGGGCGACAGAAGCCTGGCCAGGGCGTCGAGCCTGTCCTGATCGCGCCCCACGAGCACCAGCCGCGCGCCGAGCCGGCCAAGCAGCCATGCCGTCGCCCGGCCCAGCCCGCCGGCCGCCCCGGAGATCAGCACGACCTGGCCCGCGAAGGCATCGTCGCGAAAGACGGTGGGGGCTTGGGACAGCTCCGTATCGCTCATGCCGATCGGGTCGCCGGCGGTCTCATCGCTCACGTGGTCCATGTCACTTCATGTCTTTGAGCAGTTCGCCGGCAATGATCATCTTGCGCACCTCCGTGGTTCCCGCCCCGATCTCGAGCAGCTTGATCGAGCGGTAGAGGCGGTTGACCTCCGATTCCCAGATATAGCCCGATCCGCCGTGTATCTGCATCGCGTTGTCCAGCACCCGGTTCACCGCCTGGCCCGCATACATGACCGAGGCGGCGGTCAGCATGTGGATATCTCCGCGCGGGCCCGAGCCCACCTCCAGCTCCTCCGCCGCGGCAAGGCCGCGATAGGTGAAGGTCCGTAGGGTTTCCACGTCGACATACATCTCGGCCAGCATCGACTGCACCATCTGGAACTTGCCGATGGGCTTACCGAACTGCTGGCGGGTCTGGGCATACTCGATCGACAGTTCCAGCGCCCGCTCGGCCACGCCGAGGCACAGCGGCGAGATCATCGCCCGCTCGAGGTCCAGCCCCGACATGACGATCTGCACGCCCCGGTTCTCCTCGCCGACCCGGTTTTCCGCCGGCACGCGGCACTCCTCGAATACCAGTTCGGCCGTCTGGCTGCCGCGGTACCCCATCTTGATCAGCTTCTGCGCCACCTTGAAGCCGGGGAAATCCTTCTCGACGATGAACGCCGAAATCCCGTGCGCGCCCTTCTCCTTGTCGGTCTTGGCATAGATCAGAAGGATGTCGGCCACCGGCCCGTTGGTGATGTAGATCTTCGAGCCGTTCAGCACGTACTCGTCGCCCTCCTTCCGCGCGGTCGTCCGCATCGAGCCCAGCGCGTCCGAGCCGGCGCCCGGCTCGGTCAGCCCCAGCGCGCCGGTCTTCTTCCCCGAACACAGGTCGGGCAGGTACTTCTTCCGCTGCGCCTCGTTCGCGTTGCGGAAGATGTTGTTGAGGCACAGGTTCTCATGCGCCACCCAGCTCAGGGCAAGCGCGTGGTTCCAGCGCCCGAACGCCTGCAGCAGAAGGCCCGAGGTGAACAGGTCCATCCCGACCCCGCCGTATTCCTCCGGCACGGTGATGCCGAAATACCCGGCCTCTCCCATTTTCGGAAAGGCCTCCTCCGGCCACCATTCCTCTTCATCCATGCGCGGCGCGAGCGGGTAAAGCTCGTTCCGGGCGAATCGGTCGGCCTGGTCGAGGATTTCCCGCTGGGTCTCGTCGAGGTCGAACCGGATGTTCGGGTCGTAATTCGGAAGCCGTTCCGGCACTGCGGAATTGGTCATGTCTGTCTCCTCCCTGTCCGTTGACCCCGGGGGGCTTCCCCGCGGATCAATGGCGTCTCGGCAAAGTTAGTGAACATCACTTACCGTGTCTACAATTTATTGCGAAGAGCGGATTCATTCCGAAAAACGCCTGTTTTCCCTGTTTTTGCTGCATTGCAGAAGCGCATCTTTGCAGTTGCGGCGCGATACCGGCTCGACAAATCGCCCTCACAATCCCTGTTGACAGGATTAAGTAAATCATACTCACTAAGGGCACGGATTCGCTTGGGAGAGCGATATCCAGCCAGCGAAGAGGGAGGAGCGCGTGGCAGACGACCTGTGGCATCAGACATCCGGCGCGGTGATGACGATCACCATCAACCGCCCCGAGCGGCGCAATGCCCTCAATGCCTCCGTCGCCGCCGGGATCAGCGCGGCGCTGGACAAGGGCGAGGCCGACCCGTCGGTGCGCGCCATCGTCCTGACCGGGGCCGAGGACAAGGCGTTCTGCGCCGGCGGCGACCTGCAGCTCGACGCCGACGGCACGCCCTTCACGATCGAGGCGGCCGACCCGCGCCACTACGTTGCCGGGCTGTTCCGCCGCATGCGCGCCTGCCGCCTGCCGCTCGTCGCGCGGGTCAACGGCCATGCCCTTGCGGGCGGCTTCGGGCTGCTGTGCGCCTGCGATCTCGCGGTCGCGAAAGAGGAGGCCCTTCTCGGGCCGACGGAAACCCGCGTCGGGCTTTTCCCGATGATGATCCTGCCCCACCTGCTGCGCGTCGTACCCGAACGCGCCCTGATGGAGATGTGCCTTACGGGCGAGCCCGTCACCGCCCGGGATGCCGTGCCGCTCAACCTCGTGAACTATACCGTTCCGGCCGACGAGCTCGACGCCAAGACCGATTGGCTGGTCGAGCGGATCACCTCCAAGACACCCACCGGCATCCGGCTCGGCAAGCAATCCCTGGCGCATATCCGCGAGATGAGCTTCGATCACGCGCTGGAATACGCGCAATTCATGCTGGCGAACATGTGCCGCACGGAAGACGCCCGCGAAGGCATGACCGCCTTCGCCCAGAAACGCGCGCCGGAGTGGACGGGCCGATGACCGCGATGCCCGACACCGTGCGCATCGGCTGTGGCGCGGGCTTCTGGGGCGATACGCCCGAGGGCCCGAAGCAGCTCATCCGGCGTGGCGCGCTGGACTACCTGATCCTCGACTACCTGGCGGAAATCACCATGTCGATCCTCGCCCGGATGAAGGCGAAGGACCCGGCGGCGGGCTACGCGACGGATTTCGTCACCCATGTTGCCGGGCCGCTTGCAGGGGAGATCGCAAGCTCGGGGGTCAAGATCGTCACCAATGCCGGCGGGCTGAACCCCGCCGCCTGCCGCGATGCGCTCGAGGCCGCCTTCGGCGCGGCGGGTGTGAACATGAAGATCGCGCTGGTCCACGGGGATGACCTGTCGGACATGGCAGACAGCCTGCGGGAGGCCGGCCTGCGGGAGATGGCCAGCGGGGCGCCGTTGCCCGACCGGCTATCGAGCATCAACGCCTATCTCGGAGCGTTGCCCATCGCCGAGGCGCTGGCGGATGGCGCCGACATCGTCATCACCGGGCGGGTGACGGATTCGGCGCTGGCGCTGGGGCCGCTGATCCACGAGTTCGGCTGGCGCGCGGAGGATCACGACCTGCTCGCCGCCGGCAGTCTCGCCGGTCACGTCCTCGAATGCGGCACCCAGGCGACCGGCGGTATCGTGACGGACTGGCGCGAGGTCGATGGCTGGGACGACATGGGCTTCCCGATCGCGATCTGCTCGGGCGACGGCAGTTTCGAGCTGACCAAGCCCGACGGCACCGGCGGGCGGGTCACAAGGCAGGGCGTGGCCGAGCAGATCACCTACGAAGTCGGCGACCCGGCGGCCTATGTGCTGCCGGACGTCATCTGCGACTTCACGCAGGTGAAGGTGGAACAGGCCGGGCCGGACCGGGTGCGGGTGTCCGGCGCGCGGGGGCGGGCCCCGACCGGAAGTTACAAGGTCTGCGCCACCTATGCCGACGGTTACCGCGCCACGGCCACGATGACGGTCAGCGGGTTCCAGGCCGGCGCGCGGGCGCAGGCGACGGGAGAGGCCATCCTGTCCCGCGTATCTCGGCTGGCGGCCGAGGCGGGGTTCGCCCCGTTCGGGGAGACGCTTGTCGAGGTGCTGGGCACCGGCGCGGCCTTCGGGATCGATCCGCGCGACAGCGACGCCACCGAGGTGGTTCTGCGCCTCTCGGCCCGCCATGCGGAAAAGGCGCCGCTGGGCTTGTTCGGGCGCGAGATCTACCCTGCCGCCACCGCGATGGCGCAGGGGCTCACCGGCTTCGCGGGCGGACGGCCGGCGCCGCAGCCGGTGATCCGGCTGTTCTCGGCCCTGCTCGACAAGGGGGCCGTCGATATCGAGATCGACTGCGATGGCACGCGCCGGCCCGTGATCGTGCCGGGGGGAGATGCGGCGCCGCCGGTGTCGCGCGCGCCGGAGCGGGCCGACGCCGCGCCGGCCGGGCCGGCCGTGACGCTGCCCCTGGTCGCGCTGGCCTACGGCCGCAGCGGCGACAAGGGCGACATCGCCAATATCGGCCTCCTGGCGCGCGACCCGGCCTTCCTGCCGGTCCTGCGCCGCGAGGTCACGGCCGACCGGGTCAAGGCGCAGTTCGCGCACGTCGCCCGCGGCCCCGTTACCCGCCACGACTGGCCCGGCCTTCACGGGTTCAACTTCGTCATGGAGCGCGCCCTCGGTGGCGGTGGCATCGCGTCGCTGCGCAACGATCCGCAGGGCAAGGGCTATGCCCAGGCGCTGCTGATGATGCCCGTTTCGGTGCCGGTCGACCTTGTCCGCGCACACCCGACACTCGCCGCCCACGCGGCCAAGACCGAGGAACCCGCATGAGCCCGTCACCCGAAAAACGGGCGGTTGTCCGCCTGCCGCGCGCCGAACGGATGCACCAGATCGAATCCGCCGCCCGGAAGCTCTTCCACAAGCACGGCTACACCGCCGCCCGGATCAGCGAGATCGCCGCCGATGCCGGCATCTCCGAGGCCGCGATCTACAAGTTCTACAGCAACAAGCGCGACCTGCTGCACACGCTGCTCAAGGACTGGTACATGGGCATGCTCGACGACTTCTACGAGAAGCTCGAAGGCGTCGAAGGCGCGCGCAACCGCATCAAGGTCATCATCTGGCAGCACCTCAAGTCGATCCGGGAATGTCCCGACCTGTGCCGCCTGTTCTATTCCGAAGTCCGCAGCATGCCGGACTATTACGACACCGAGCTCTACGAGCTGAACCGGCGCTACACGCTGGTGCTGGTCGACGTGGTCAAGACCGGCATCGCCAGCGGCGAGTTGCGCCCCGACACCTCCTCCGCCCTGGTGCGCGACGTGATCTTCGGCGGCATCGAGCACCGCGTGACCCCGTTCCTGATGGGCCGCAGCGACATCGATATCGACGAGATGTCCAGCCAGCTTTGCGACCTTGTCTGCCAGGGCATCTGCACCCCCGACGCGGGCCAGGACATGGACAGGCTGATGGCCCGGCTGGAACGCGTGGCCGACCGTCTCGACGGCAAGGCGAAAGGCGGCTGACCGATGCTCCGGCTGACCAACGTCCAGATCATGTACGACCGCTCGATCGAGGCGGTGCGGGACGTGTCGCTCAATGTCGAGCCGGGCTCGATCGTGGCGCTGCTCGGCTCCAACGGCGCCGGGAAATCGACCCTGCTCAAGGCCATCTCCAACGTGCTCTACCCCGAGGAAGGCGAGGTCATCAACGGCACCCTCGCCTTCGAGGACGCCGACCTCAAGCGCATCGCCGCCGACGAGATCGTGCGCCGCGGCATCGTCCACGTGCCCGAGGGGCGGCGGCTCTTCCCGCTGATGTCGGTGGAAGAGAACCTCTCGATGGGCGCCTTCCTCAAGACCCAGGCCCAGATGAAGGCCGATCTCGAGCGGGTCTATACCCTGTTTCCCCGCCTCAAGGAACGCCGCAACGCGGTGGCGGGCTACCTCTCCGGCGGCGAGCAGCAGATGGCAGCGATCGGCCGGGCGCTGATGGCCGAGCCCAGGCTCCTGATGCTCGACGAGCCCTCCCTCGGGCTCGCGCCACAGATCATCGACCAGATCTTCGAAACCATCGTCGCCCTCAACAAGGAGGGCAGGATGTCCATCCTGCTGGTCGAGCAGAACGCCTCCCTCGCCCTCGACGTGGCCGATTACGGCTACATCATGGAAAACGGCCGCGTCGTGCTCGACGGCCCGGCGCGGGATATCGCCGGCAATGACGACGTGAAGGAATTCTACCTCGGCTTCGGCGAAAGCGGCTCGCGCAAGAACTACCGCGAGGTGAAACACTACAAGCGTCGCAAGAGGTGGCTGTCATGACGAGCATTCTTTCGCTGTCCGGCGTCACCAAGCGCTTCGGCGGGCTCACCGCGGTGAGCGACGTGACCTTCGACGTGCCCGAGGGCGCGATCTACAGCGTGATCGGCCCGAACGGCGCGGGCAAGACCACGCTCTTCAACCTGGTCAGCGCGCTCTTCGCCCCTTCCGACGGCGAGATCGTCTTCGACGGCCACGCCCTGCACCGCGCCTCGACTCACCAGCTTGTCGATTTTGGCATCGGCCGCACCTTCCAGAACCTCGCGATCTTCGGCCACGCCACCGTGGTGCAGAACCTGCTCGTGGGCCTCCACCACACGCTGAAGGCCAACCCGTTCACCGCCGCCCTCTTCTGGGGCCCCGCCCGCAACGAGGAGATCCGCGCCCGCAAGCAGGTCGAGAAGATCATTGACTTCCTCGAGATCGAGCACCTGCGCGACACGCCCGTGGGCCTCCTGTCCTACGGCCTGCAGAAGCGCGTGGAACTCGGCCGGGCGCTGGCCACCGGGCCCAGGCTCCTGCTGCTCGACGAGATGGTCTCGGGCATGAACAGCGAGGAAACCGAGGACATCGCCCGCTTCATCCTCGACATCCGCGAAGAGCTGGGCGTGACCGTGGTGATGGTCGAGCACGACATGGGCATCGTCATGGACATCTCCGACCGGGTCGCCGTCCTCAACCACGGCGCGCTGATCGGGGAAGGCACGCCCGCCGAGATCTCCGCCAACGAGGCGGTGATCCAGGCCTACCTGGGGAAGAACTGACCATGCTGCGCGACACGAAGCTGGCCGAAACCACCACCCTTCCGGGCCTCCTGCGCCACTGGGCGCAGACCCAGCCCGACCGGCTGGCCTTCCGCGAAAAGGACCTCGGTGTCTGGCAGCGCTTCACCTACCGTGACTATTACGAGCGCACCAGGGATTTCGCCTACGGGCTGCTCGCGCTTGGGGTGGAACCGGGCGATTTCCTTGCCGTCGCCAGCGAGAATACGCCCGAGTGGATGTTCAGCGACATGGCGATCCAGGCGCTCGGCGGGGCCTGCATCGGCATCTACCCCACCAACCCCTGGCCGGAACTGCGCTACATCCTCGAACATTCCCGCTCGCGCATCGTCGTCTGCGGCGATCAGGAGCAGACCGACAAGGTCTTCGACGCGATCCGGCACGAGGGCGAGCTGCCCCATCTCGAAAAGATCATCTGCGTCGACATGAAGGGGCTGAAGCACTACCCGCGCGACATGCTGATGAGCTTCGAGGAAGTGTCGGAGCTTGGCCGCGCACAACGAGAGGCCTACGGCGACCGGTTCGAACGCTCGATCGACGCGCTCACCCCCGACGACCCGGCGATCATCGTCTACACTTCCGGCACGACCGGAAAACCCAAGGGCGCGATGCTGTCGCATCACGGGCTGATCTGGGGCGCGCTGCGCCTGTCCGAACGGCACAAGGTCGACGAGACCAACTGGGAGGTGCTCTGCTACCTGCCGCTCTGCCACGTGGCAGAGCGGCTCTGCTCCACCGTCATGCAGCTGGTCAACGGTTCGACCGTGAACTTCGCCGAATCCATCGACGCGGTCGGCCAGAACCTGCGCGAGATCGCCCCCTCCGGCTTCCTCGGGGTGCCGCGCATCTGGGAAAAGCTGCAATACGCGGTGATCGTGCGGCTGAAGGACGCCACGCCGCTGCAACAGAAGGTGGTCGCCCGCGCGCTCGAACTTGGCCGGCCCATCGCCCGGCGGCGGCTCGATAATGGCGGCCGCTTCGCCTCGCTGCGCGACAGGCTGGTCTATGCGCTGCTCTGGCTCATCTGCTTCCGCCCGCTGCAGAAAAGCATGGGGCTCGACCGGGCGCGCACCATGCTCTGCGGCGGGGCGTCGATCTCTCCCGACGTGCTGGAATATTTCTGGGCCATCGGCCTCAGGGTCTACCAGGTCTACGGCATGACCGAGCTGTCGGGCATCTCGCACAGCCAGTACCCCGGCCACACCGCCCTGGGCGAGTCCGGCCCGCCGCTCGACACCTACGACCAGAAGATCGCCGGGGATGGCGAGATCCTCATCCGCTCGCCCGCGGTCTTCCCCGGCTACCTGCGCAACGAGGAGGCGACGGCCGCTGCGGTGGTCGACGGCTGGATGCATACCGGCGACGTGGGCGAGATCGGCCCCGACGGCTCGATCCGCATCACCGACCGCAAGAAAGACCTGATCATCACCTCGGGCGGCAAGAACATCACGCCATCCCTCATCGAGAACCGGATGAAGGACTCGATCTATATCCGCGAGGCGGTGCTGATCGGCGAGCGCCGCAACTACCTGACCGCGCTGATCCAGGTCGATTACGAAACCGTCGGCAAATGGGCCCAGGAAAAGGGTCTGGCCTACACCACCTTCAAAAGCCTCTCCAGCCTGCCCGAAGTGCGCGACCTGATCGAAAGGGAAGTCGAGAAGGTGAACCGCGAATTCAGCCGGGTGGAAAACGTCCGCCGCTTCGACCTCCTGACCAAGGAGCTCGACCACGACGACGGCGAGGTCACGGCGACCATGAAGGTCCGCCGCGCGGTCGTGGAAAGCAAGTTCAAAGACCAGATCGACGCCATGTACGCCGCCTGAGGAGATCAGAATGGACCTGTTTCTCAACCTAGTCGCCTCCGGCCTCGTTATCGGGTCGATCTACGGCATCATCGCCATCGCCTTCGCGATCATCTTCAAGACCACGGGCGTGCTCAACTTCGCCCAGGGCGAGGTGATGATGCTGGTGGCCTATACCAGCTGGAGCCTCGCCACCTCCCTCGCGCTGCCGTTCTGGCTGCTGGTGCCGGTCACCATCCTTGCCGCGGCGCTGATCGGCGTGGTGATCGAATTCGTCTTCATCCGGCCCATGTCGGGCCAGCCGGTGTTCTCGATCGTGATGGTCACCATCGGTCTCGCCATCACCCTGCGCAGCCTGATCATCATGATCTGGGGGCCGGACGCGGCGCCCTTCGACGCCTCGGTCGAGGGCGGGCTGATCGAGATCGGGCCGGTCGTGCTCTTTTCCGAACAGCTCTTCGCGCTCCTGCTCTTCTGCGCGGTCAGCGCGGCGGTCTATCTCTTCTTCCGGTTCACCCGCATCGGCATCGCCATGCGCGCCACCGCGATGGACGAGACATCGGCCCTGCTGATGGGCGTCGACGTGCGCCGCATTTCGTCGCTCGCCTGGGCCATCGCGGCGGTGGTCTCGGGCCTCGCCGGCGTCGCCTTCGCGGTGATGTTCGCCCGCGCCCCAGACATGTGGTTCCAGGGGCTGCAATCCTTCCCGGCCGCCATCCTCGGCGGGCTCGACTCGCCGCTGGGCTCGGGCGCGGGCGGCCTGATCATCGGCGTCATCGCCGCCCTGTCCGAAGGCTATATCGGCCACGGCCTGAAAGAGATCTCGGGCTTCATCGTGATCATCATCGTGCTGATGATCCGGCCCTACGGTCTCTTCGGTGAAAAAGAACTGGAGCGCGTCTGATGCGGACCCGTCACTTCGTCGAAACCTACGAGAAACACGTCTCGCTCAGCCACAACCCGGTGACGTGGTCCTGGGCCCTGCTGCTGGTGCTGGCGCTGGCGCTGCTGCCGATGGTGGCCAGCAGCTACCTTCTGTCGCTCGCCACCACCGTGGGCATCGCGGCGATCGGGGCGATCGGGCTCAACATCCTGACCGGGTCGACCGGGCTGATATCGCTGGGGCAGGCGGGGTTCCTCGCCTCGGGCTGCTACACCACCGGGCTGCTCATCGCCGATTACAACTGGCCGCCGGAGCTGGCCCTGCTGATGGCCGGCGTGGTGCCGGCGCTGCTCAGCCTGCTGGTCGGCGTTCCCTCGCTGCGGCTCAAGGGGCTCTACCTCGCGATCACCACGATGGCGTTTTCCTTCATCGTCACCCATTTCCTGCTCTACGCCGAGGGCATCACCCACGGCCCCTACGGCGTGCGCGTCGAGGACCTGAACTTCCTCGGGCTCGACCTCGCCACCACCACTGGCCTCTACACGCTGGTCCTGGTCACCGCGATCCTCGTGACGCTGATGGCCCTCAACATCCTGCGCACCCGCGTCGGCCGCGCCTTCACCGCCATCCGCGACCACGACATCGCCGCCCGCGTCATGGGCATCAGCCTCGTGCGCTACAAGCTGGTGGCCTTCATGGTCTCGTCCTTTTTCGTGGGCATCGCCGGCGGGCTCATGGCCTTCCAGTTCCGTTTCATCAACGTCGACATCTTCAACGTGCTGCTGTCGATCGAGGCGCTGGCGATGGTGATCGTCGGCGGGCTCGGTTCGGTCGCGGGCGCGATCATGGGGGCGGTCTTCATCGTCCTGCTGCCCGAGGCCACGCGCGAGGCACTCGACCTGCTGCCGACCGGCGTCAACAACATGCTCTCGACCTACATCTACGAGATCCGCGGCCTGCTCACCGGCCTCACCATCATCATCATGCTGCGCATCAAGCCACAGGGCCTCGTCGGGCTCTGGCGCGACGTGCAGCGGTACTGGACCCAGTGGCCCCTATCCAAATGACGACAAAGCCAATGGCCACGGGCTGACAACGAACAGAGGAGGACCAACCATGAGACGACTGAAGACAGGAGCCCTCGGGCTCGCGGCGTTGCTGGCAACGGCCACGTTCGTCACGGCGCAGGAGGAGGGCGTCACCGACGACGAGATCGTGATCGGCAACGTGCTGCCCATGACAAGCTCGGCCGCGCTGGTCGGCCGCGCCGCGCATTTCGGATCGGTCATCGCCGCGCGCGAGGCCAACGCCAACGGCGGCGTCAACGGCCGCCAGGTCACCATCCGCACCGAGGATGACGGCTACGTGCCGGCCCGCACGGTGCAGGGCCTGCGCAAGCTGATGGACGAGGGGCTGTTCGGCCTCATCGGCACCGGGGCAGGGGCCGGAACGGCGGCGATCCTGCCGATCCTCGAGGAGGAAGGCATTCCCGCCATCGTGTCCTTCTCGCCGCTGCAGGCGGCGGTGGACCCGATCAAGCCCTCGGTCTTCATGCTGGGCGCGTCCTACCAGGACCTGCTCTATGCCCAGCTCAAGTACATCCACGACAACGACAGCCCCGAAAGCCCCAAATACGGCGTGATCCGGCAGGATGACGATTTCGGCAACCAGGTCGAGGAGGCGTTCCACCGCGCGGTGGACGAGTTCGGCGCCGACACCGCCGAACCGATCCGCTACAAGCGCGGGCAGAAGGATTTCGGCGCCGAGATCCTGCGCACCCGCTCCGACGGGGTGAACGTGCTGGTCGCGGGCGGCGTCACCACCGAGATCCCGGCGATGCTGAAAGAGGCCAGCAAGTTCAAGCTCGACCTCAGGATCGCCACCGTGCCCACCTCGACCCTGCCGCCGATCATGCAGCTCTCGGCGCCCTTCGGATACGACTACTACAGCGGCGACTACATCTCCCCGCGCGGCTCGGAAGGGAGCCAGCATTTCGAGGACATGGCCAAGGCGCACCTGAACGAGGAGGAACAGGGCGCGCTCAACCGCTACGCCATCACCGGCTATATCGCGACGTCGATCATGATTGAGGCGATCCGCCGCTGCGGTGACGAACCGACCCGCGCCTGCGCCGTCGAACAGATGGAATCGGGCGAGGCGTTCGACACCCACGGCATCACCCTGCCGCTCGACTTCGCGCCCGACAGGCACATCTCGGCCACCGCCGTGCGCGTCCTGCAGGTCGATCCCGAGGCGGGCTCGCTCACGCCCGTCACCGAGTTCACCGAGTACTGACACCAAGGCGGCGGGCCGGCCCACCGGCCCGCCGCATTCCCGAGTTTTCCGGAGTATCATTCCCATGGGTCACGACACCCCGCCCTTCAAACGCATCCTGATCGCCAACCGCGGCGAGATCGCCTGCCGGGTGATCGACACCTGCCGCAGGCTCGGGGTGGAGACGGTCGCGGTGCACCACCTGTCCGAACGCAATGCCCGCTTCGTCCGGCTGGCCGACGCGAGCGCCGAGATCACCGGCGACACGCCCGTCGCCGCCTATCTCGATGCCGAACAGATCATCGAGACGGCGCGGGAAACCGGCGCCGAGGCGATCCACCCGGGCTACGGCTTCCTGTCCGAGAACAGCGGCTTCGCCCGCGCGGTCGAGGCCGCGGGCCTCGTCTTCATCGGCCCCGCCCCCGACACGATCGACCTGATGGGCGACAAGATCCGCTCGCGGCGGTTCGCCGAAGAAAACGGCGTGCCGGTCGCCCCCTCGGTCACCGGCGGCGAGGATATCGACGCCTTCGTCGAGAAGGCCGCGAGCATCGGCTTCCCGCTGCTGATCAAGGCCTCCGCCGGCGGCGGCGGCAAGGGCATGAGCATCGTCGAGGGCAAGCAAGACCTGCTCACCCGCGCCCGCACCGCCCGCTCCGAGGCCGAGCGCTATTTCGGCGATCCGACCATCTATGCCGAGCGCTACGTCGAACGCCCGCGCCATATCGAGGTGCAGGTTCTGGGCGACGGGCAGGGCAAGGTGCTGCACCTCTTCGAGCGCGAATGCTCGGTCCAGCGCCGCTTCCAGAAGATCATCGAGGAGGCCCCCGCCGGCCATCTCGACCCCGCCCTGCGCGACGAGATCTGCGCAGCGGCCGTCCGCCTGTCCGAGGCCGTGGCCTACCGCAACGCCGGCACGGTCGAATTCATCCTCGCCCCCGACGGCACCTTCTACTTCCTGGAAATGAACACCCGCCTGCAGGTGGAACACCCCGTTACCGAAATGGTCACCGGGCTCGACCTCGTGGCACTGCAGCTCGACATCGCCGCCGGGCGCGGGCTTTCCCTCGACCAGCCTGACATCACCCTTACCGGCCACGCGCTTGAATGCCGCGTCTGCGCCGAGGTGCCGGAACAGGATTTCATGCCCGCCACCGGCCGCATCCTCCATCTCGACCCGCCTACGGGCGACAACATCCGCTTCGAGAACGGCCTGCGCGAGGGCACCGACGTCACCCTCGATTTCGACTCCATGCTGGCCAAGCTCGTCGTCGCCGGCCCCGACCGGCCCGCCGCCATCGCGGCGGCGCAACAGGCGCTCGAACGCACCGTGCTGCTGGGGGTCGAGACCAACATCAACTACCTCGCCCGCATCCTCGCGCACCCGGCCTTCCGCGACGACCCGCTGCACACCGGCTTCGTGGCCGAGCACGAGGCCGCACTGGCCGAGCCCGACCTCTCCCCGCACGAGGCCGCCCGCGTGCTGATGGCCGCGGCGCTCACCTTCCGCGAATTCCGCACCCTCGCCTTCGACGCGCCCGAACCCTACGCCTCGATCGGCGGCTGGAGGAACTGATGAAACTGAAACTCCGCCTCAACGGCACGCCGCACGAGATGGACATCGCCGCCCTCCGGCCCGATCTCGAGCTCCGCATCGACGGCCGCGGCCATGCCTTGCGCGAAACCGGCACCACCGGTGCCCTGCGCCACGCCCGGATCGACGGCGAGGACATCACCTATCACCAGGCCCGCAGCGGCAACCGCGCCTTCCTGCATCTCGGCGGCCGCACCTGGATCGTCGAATTCGTCGACCCGCGCGATGCCGCCCGCGAAAAGGTGCAGGGCAGCGGCGACATCCGCGCCCCCATGCCCGGCGTCGTCGTCAGCGTCGAGAAACAGCCCGGCGACCCCGTCACCGCCGGCGACACGATCCTGACCATCGAAAGCATGAAACTTCAGACCAACCTGACGGCCGAGCGCGACGGCGTGCTGGCCGAGATCCTGAAATCCGAAGGCGACGTCTTCGAGAAGGGCGCCATCGTGGCCCGGCTGCAAGAGGAGGAAGACGGCGATGCGTAGGATCACCTCCGCGATCAACCCGGCCAGCGCCGAGTTCAAGACCCGCGCCGCCCGCAACCGCGCCCGCGTCGCCGAGTTCCGCGAAATGCAGCGCGCCGCCCGCGACGACCGCCCCGAGCGCGACATCCGCCGGCTGGAAAAGCACGGCAAGATGCGCCCGCGCGAGCGGCTGGAACTGCTGCTCGATCCGGGCACGCCCTTTCTCGAACTGTCCTCGCTCGCCGCCAATACCGAGTATGACGGCGAAAGCCCCGGCGCCAGCATCATCACCGGCCTCGGCATCGTCTCGGGCCGCGAGGTGATCATCCACGCCGACGACAGCTCGGTGAAGGGCGGCGCGTGGTACCCGCTCTCGGTCAAGAAGATCGTCCGCTGCCTCGATATCGCGCTGGAAAACCACCTCCCCGTGATCCACCTCTGCGACAGCGCGGGCGGCTTCCTGCCCATGCAGAACCAGGTCTTCGCCGACCGCTACATGGCCGGCCGCATCTTCCGCAACCAGTGCCTCCTGTCCAAGGCCGGCATCAAGCAGCTCGCGCTCGTCTTCGGGCAGTGCACCGCCGGCGGCGCCTACGTGCCGGGGCTGTCGGATTACAATGTCATCGTGCGCGGCACCGGCGCGGTCTTCCTCGGCGGCCCGCCCCTCGTCAAGGCCGCCACCGGCGAGGAGGTCACCGCCGAGGAACTGGGCGGCGCCGAGATGCACACCTCCGTCAGCGGCACCTGCGACTACCCGGCCGAGACCGAGGAAGAGGCCATCGCCATCGGCCGCGAGATCGTCCAGCAATGGGAAAAGCCGAAGAAGTGGGAGTGCCAGCGCGACGACCCGGTCCCGCCCCATTACGACCCGAAGGACCTGTACGGCATCCTCCCCGACGACATCAAGAAAGGCTTCGACATGCGCGAGGTGATCGCGCGCATCGTCGACGGCAGCCGCTTCCACGAATACCAGCCCGATTACGGCACCACGCTGGTCTGCGGCTTCGCCAATATCTGGGGCTGGAAGGTCGGCGTGCTGGGCAACAACGGCGTGCTCTTCAACGACAGCGCCCTCAAGGGCGCGCATTTCATCGAACTCTGCAACCAGAACAACACGCCGCTGGTCTTCCTGCAGAACATCACCGGCTACATGATCGGGCGCGAGTACGAGCGCGAGGGCATCACCAAGGACGGCGCCAAGATGATCATGGCCATGACCTGCAGCCACGTCCCGAAATTCACCGTCATGTGCAACGGCTCCTTCGGGGCGGGCAATTACGGCATGTGCGGCCGCGCCTTCGACGGGCGTTTCATGTTCGCCTGGCCCAACAGCCAGATCGGCGTCATGGGCGGCGAACAGGCCGCCAACACCCTGGCCGACGTGAAGGCCGCCCAGATGAAGCGCAACGGCGAGGAGGTCGACGACACCGTGCTCGAGGCGCTGCGCGAGACCACCGGCAAGGCCTACATGGAACAGCTCTCGGCCTATTACGCCACATCGCATCTCTGGGATGACGGCATCATCGACCCGGTCGACACCCGCAACGCGCTGGGCATGGCGATCACCAGCGCGCTCAACGCGCCGCTTGGCACCCCCGGCTACGGGGTGCTGCGCCTGTGACCGGATCAATCGACTTCTACTTCGACTTCGCCTCGCCCTACGCCTATTGCGCAGCCCCCCTGGCCGAGGACATCGCGGCGGCCCACGGCGCGCGGCTGGTCTGGCACCCGGTCCTGCTCTGGGCCTGCCGCAACCATTTCGGCATGGTGGCCCCGCTGCAGGACGGGCCCAAGGCCGATTACATGCCGCTCGATTTCGAACGCTCCGCGGCCTTTCACGGCCTGCCCTTCGTCATGCCCCCCTCCTTCGCCAAGTCCACCCACGCGGCGGCGCGGCTCTACTACGGCATCGCCGCAAAAGACCCGGCACAGGCCACCGATTTCGCCCGCCACGCGCTTTCCGCGCATTTCGGCCAGGGCGCCGACCTGACCGACCCCGCAACGCTGGCCGACCTCGCCGCGCATATCGGCCTCTCCCGGTCCGAGGCCGACCACCTGGCGACGGCGGACACGTCCAAGGACAAACTCCGCCAGGCCAACGACGCGGCCATCGCCGCCGGCATCTGGGGCTCGCCCTTCTTCATCCTCGACGGCGAGCCTTTCTTCGGCGCCGACCGTCTGCCACAACTCGACTGGCGGCTGTCACGGCGCGCCGCGCGGGAAAAGGAACCGACATGACCTACCAGGATATCACCGTCGCCATCGACGGCCCCGTCGCCACCCTCACGGTCAACCGGCCCGACAAGCTCAACGCCATGAGGAACGAAAGCGCCGACGAGATGCGCGCGGCGCTGGCCGAGCTGGAAGGCAACGAAGCCGTCCGCGCCGTGATCGTCACCGGGGCGGGCCGTGCCTTCGGGGCGGGCTACGACCTCTCCACCGTCGACCTCAGCGAGGGCTGCGACCTCCGCTCGGTGCTCGAGGACTACTTCAACCCCCTCATCCGCGCGGTCCGCCGCTCCCGCCTGATCGTGATCTCGGCGGTCAACGGCGCCTGCGCCGGGGTCAGCGTGGGCCTCGCCTTTTCCGCCGATATCGTGCTGGCCGCCGAAACCGCCTTCTTCTACGAACCCTTCGCCGGCATCGCGCTGGTGCCCGACGGCGGCAACACGCTCTTCATCCCGCGCTGCGCGGGCCGCACCCGCGCCCTGTCGATGATGCTGCTGGGTGAAAGGATCGGCGCGGCACAGGCCCGCGACTGGGGGCTCGTCTGGGCCGTCCACCCGCCCGAGCGGCTGGCCGACGAGGCCCGCGCCACCGCCGACCGCATCGCCGCCCTGCCGCCATTGGCCGCGCAGCGCACCAAGCAGCTCGTCAACGCCGCCACCGACGACGCGCTCGACGCCCAGCTCGACCTCGAACGCGACTACCAGGCCGAACTGGCCGGTCGGCCGGAAATGATCGCCGCCGTATCGAAATTCGTCGGCAAGTGACATGACGGCCCCGCCCCAACCGATGGGAGACGAGATGACCCCCGACACCGACAGCGCCCAACCGCCCGAGATCTACACCCGCCCCGGCCATTACGTCGACAGCGACAGCCCGGCCGTCCGCGCCTTCACCGAGGCCGCTCTCGAAGCCCTCCCGCCCGACGCCACGCAGACCGAAAAGGCCATCCGCCTCTTCGACGCCGTGCGCGACGGGCTGCGCTACGATCCCTACACCTACGACCTCACCCCCAACGCCTACCGCGCCAGCGCCATCGCCGCGCAGGATGCCGCCTTCTGCGTGCCCAAGGCGATCCTGCTCGCCGCCTGCCTGCGCGCCGCGGGCATCCCGGCGGCGCTGGGCTTCGCCGACGTGAAGAACCACCTCAACACGCCCAAGCTGGCCGAGCTGATGGAGACCGACCTCTTCATCTTCCACGGCTACGTGCAGGTCTGGCTCGACGGGAAGAGCTACAAGATCACCCCGGCCTTCAACATGGACCTCTGCGACCGGTTCGGCGTGAAACCCCTCGTCTTCGACGGCACCTCCGACGCGCTCTTCCACGAATTCGACGCCGGCAACCGGCGCCACATGGAATACGTGAACGACCGGGGCCTCTACGCCGATTTCCCGGCCGACGCGTTCCTCGAGATGTTCCACCGGACCTATCCGAAGCTTGCAGCGCTCGCCGAGAGGGGGGACGCGGTCGGGGACGCGGGGTTCGGCCACGGCACGCCGGGCTGATCGCCGCCGGGTCGGGCGCAATCGCCTGATCCCCCTCCCGACCTTGACCCATTGACGCCGCGCCGGGGCGGGCGGCCGTGGAACCGGTGCCCTTTCCGCCGGGTTGACCCTGACAGGACGCAGGAGACCCGGATGACCCGCCATGTTGCAGATGTCGCCGTGATCGGTGCCGGCACCGCCGGGCTCGCGGCCGAGCGCCACGCAAGGCGGCAGGGGGCCGAAACCCGGCTGATCGACCCGGACTTCGCCGGCACCACCTGCGCCACGGTGGGCTGCATGCCCTCCAAACTGCTGATCGCCGCGGCCGACGCGGCCCATGGCGCGTCCGATGCCGACCGCTTCGGCATCCATGCCCGGGTCGAGGTCCGGGGCGCCGACGTGCTCGGCCGCGTCCGCCGGATGCGTGACGACTTCGCCGCCGGCGTCCGCCGGTCCATCGCCGATCTGCCCGACGGCACCTGCCTCAAGGCCCGCGCCCGGTTCGAGGCGCCGGGCGAGCTTGCCCTCGACACCGGCGACACGGTCGAGGCCCGCGCCGTCGTAATCGCCACCGGCGCCGCGCCCGACCTGC
This sequence comes from Roseovarius sp., assembly GCF_030373445.1. Lineage (GTDB taxonomy): Bacteria > Pseudomonadota > Alphaproteobacteria > Rhodobacterales > Rhodobacteraceae > Roseovarius. The sequence continues at coordinate 106,699 of NZ_JAUCYU010000003.1, read as the reverse complement.
CCGGCCCCTACAGGGCCGTGGCCGACCGGGTGCTCACCAATCGCACGATCTTCGAACTCGACGACCTGCCCGCCAGCATGGCGGTGATCGGCGCCGGGCCGCTGGGGCTGGAACTGGCACAGGCGATGCACCGGCTGGGCGTGCAGGTCGAGGTGTTCGACGCGGGCGACAGCCTCGCGGGCCTGCCCCCCGAGACAAGCGCCGCGCTCTACGCCGTGCTCTCCGACAGCTTCCCCATCCACCTGGACTGCAAACCCGAGCCGGCGGCCCATCCCGACGGGGTGGACCTGTCCTGGCACGGCAACACCGCCCGCTTCGAGCGCGTGCTCGTCGCCGCGGGCCGGCCCCCGTCGCTCGACGCGCTGGAACTCGAAAACGCCGATCTCGACCTCGACGACCACGGCACGCCGATCTTCGACCCCGACACCCTGCAATGCGGCGACGCGCCGGTCTTCATCGCCGGCGACGCAAACCACGACCGCCCCCTCCTGCACGAGGCCTCCGACGAAGGCACCATCGCCGGCTGCAACGCCGCCACCTGGCCAAAGGTGTCGGCCTCCCCCCGCAAGACCCCCCTCGCCATCTCCTTCACCCGCCCCGAGGCCGCCACCATCGGCACCATCCCGGGCCCCGACGAGGCAGGGCACGTCACCGGCACCGCCGACTATGGCGACCAGGGCCGTGCCAAGGTCATGGGGCAGGCCCACGGCCTCGTCCGCCTCCACGCAAGCGCCACCGACGGCCGCCTCACCGGCGCCTCGCTCTGCGCGCCGGGCGGCGAACACCTCGCCCACCTCCTCGCCTGGGTCATCCAGCAGGGCCTCACCGCCTCCGACGTGCTCGACCTGCCGTTCTACCACCCGACCCTCGCCGAGGGCCTGCAAACCGCCCTCCGCGACATCTGCCGCCAGACCGACCGCTCGAAGCCATGGCACCGCGACGACGACCCCCGCCCGGGCAGCCATGGCGGTCCGTCCGGCACCTGACCGCCGCAACGGAAACCGGCGCCCGCAGGAACAAACCCCGCCGGGTATCGGTTCCTTCCACACACCGCGCCCGACCGCCACCGCCATCCGGAGACGCCATGCAGATCACCCTCACCATCAACGGCGCCGACCATACGCTCGACCTCGACCCGCGCGTCACCCTGCTCGACGCGCTGCGCGATCACCTTGGCCTCACCGGCTCGCGCAAGGGCTGCGACCAGGGCCAGTGCGGCGCCTGCACCGTGCTGGTCAACGGCCGCCGCATCAATTCCTGCCTGAGCCTTGCCGTGATGCACGAGGGCGACGCCATCACCACCGTCGAGGGCCTTTCCGACGGCGCCCTCTCGCCGCTGCAACAGGCCTTCATAGAGCATGACGGCTTCCAGTGCGGCTACTGCACCCCCGGCCAGATCTGCTCGGCCACCGCCATGCTCGACGAGCTCGCCGCCGGCTGGCCCAGCCATGTCAGCCCCTCGCTCGACGGCCCGTGCGAGCTGACCGAGGCCGAGCTCGCCGAGCGGATGAGCGGCAACCTCTGCCGCTGCTCTTGCTACCCCGGCATCAACGCCGCCATCCGCGACGCGAAAGGCCACCAAGCATGAAACCTTTCGACTACCTGCGCGCCGAGAACACCGCCGCCGCCTGCCACGCGGGCGCCGGCCGGGGCGCCGCCTTCATCGCGGGCGGCACCAACCTGCTGGACCTGATGAAGCTCGAGGTGATGGCCCCGGGCAAACTGGTCGATGTCACCCGCCTCGGCCTCGACCGCATCGAGGAGGAAGCCGGCGGCCTGCGCATCGGCGCCACCGTCCCCAATTCCGACCTCGCCGCCGACACCCGCATCCGCCGCGACTGGCCGGTCCTTTCCCGCGCGCTCCTCGCCGGCGCCTCCGGCCAGCTGCGCAACAAGGCCACCACCGGCGGCAACCTGCTGCAACGCACCCGCTGCCCCTATTTCTACGACACCGACACCCCCTGCAACAAACGCACGCCCGGCGAGGGCTGCGCCGCGCTGGGCGGTGAAACCCGCAACCACGCCATCCTCGGCACCTCCGAACACTGCATCGCCCTGCATCCAAGCGACATGGCCGTGGCCCTGCGCGCCCTCGATGCCCAGGTTGAGGTACAATCTCCCGAAGGCAACCGCCGCGCCTACGACATGGACAATTTCTACTGCCTGCCGGGCGACACGCCGCATATCGAGACCATGCTCGAACCGGGCGACCTGGTCACCTCCGTCTTCCTGCCCGCCCCGAAAGGCGACCGGCAGGTTTACCGCAAGGTGCGCGACCGCGCCTCCTATGCCTTCGCGCTGGTCTCCATCGCCGCCGTGATCCGCATGGAAGGGGGCAGGATCGCCCATGCCGCCATCGGCTTCGGCGGGCTCGCGCCCCAGCCCTGGCGCGATATCGAGGTCGACGCCACCCTCACCGGCACCACACCCTCGGCCGCGCTCTTCGACAAGGTGGCCGACATCCTGCTGCAGGGCGCCGAGACCCACGGCGGCGACGATTTCAAGATACCACTGGTACGGCGCCTGCTCCCCGCCGTGCTCGAGGAGGCCACGGCATGACCATCCGGATCAAGCTCGACGACAAGTCCGAAGACCGCGCCGACAGCCTCGCCCAGGGCCTGCTCGGCACCCCGGCCGACCGGCCCGAAGGTCACCTGAAGGTCACCGGCGCGGCCACCTACGCGGCCGACGACATCCCCGGGGGCTGCGCCTTCGGCGTGCTGGTGCGCGCGCCGGGGCAGGGGGCGCTGACCGCCACCAATGCCGACGATATCCGCGCCATGCAAGGCGTGCTCGCCGTGATCCGCGACCCCCGCATGGTCCGCAATTCCGCCCAGGGCACCGCCAACGAGGCCCCCGTGCAGGGCGTCGACAGCGCCGCCTATACCGGCCAGCCCATCGCCCTCGTCGTCGCCGAAAGCTTCGAGCAGGCCCGCCATGCCGCCAACGCGCTGAAGATCACCGCGGACGGCCCGCCCGGCCCGGTCGACCCTCAGGCCGTCGAGCCGGAGGGCGAACCGGACGGGCAGGGCGACCTCGACGCCGCCATGGCCGACGCCCCCCACAGCATCGACGCCGAGTACACCACCGCCGGTCACTCCAGCGCCCCGATGGAGCCCCACGCCGCCGTGGCGGCCTGGGACGGCGAGAACCTCACCGTCCGCGCCTCGCTCCAGATGCTGAAATACAACCGCAATGAACTGGCCGACTGCCTCGGCATCGACCCGGCCAGGGTGCGGCTGCTCTCGCCTTACGTCGGCGGCGGCTTCGGCTCCAAGCTCGGCATTTCCGCCGAGACCGTCGCCGCCGCCATCGCGGCAAAGGAACTCGACCGCCCCGTCCGCGTGGTCCAGCACCGCCGGCAGGTCTTCGAGACCATCACCCGCCGCTCCGAAACCCGCCAGCGCATCCGCCTGGCCGCCTCGTCCGACGGGCGCCTCACCGGGCTCGGCCACGAGGCCCTCGTCTCCAATCTCCCCGACGAATCCTTCGCCGAGCCGGTCACCCAGGCCAGCGCCTTCGCCTATGCCGCCGCCAACCGGCTGATCGGCGAACGCGTCGCGCGCCTTCACCGGCCCGCCGCCGGTTCCGTCCGCGCCCCCGGCGAGGCGGTGGGCGTCACCGCCTTCGAATGCGCCATGGACGAACTGGCGGTCCAACTGGGCCTCGACCCGATCGAGCTGCGCCTGCGCAACATCCCCGAGAAGGATCCGCAAAGCGGTATCCCGTTTTCCTCCCACATGTTGGCCGAAACCCTGCAGGACGGCGCGAAATGTTTCGGCTGGCAGGGCCGCAACCCCGCCCCGCGCCAACAGCGCGACGGCGAATGGTGGATCGGCACCGGCATGGCCGCCGCCTTCCGCGTCAACATCCTGTCCGAGGCCGAGGCCCGCATCACCCTGACCGCCGGGGGCGCGCTCGTGGAAACCGACATGACCGATATCGGCACCGGCACCTACGCCATCCTCACCCAGATCGCGGGCGAGGCGCTGGGCCTGCCCGCCGACCGGGTCACCGTGAAGCTGGGCGATACCGAGTATCCGCCGGGCTCGGGCTCCGGCGGCTCCTGGGGCGCGGCCTCGACCGGCAACGCCACCTGGCTCGCCGCGCTCGACCTCCGCCAGCAGCTGGCCTCGATGATGGAGTGCGACGAGCGCGACCTGACCCTGAAGGACGGGCAGGCGACCTGCGGCAACACCACCCGCGCGCTCTCCGACCTGCTGGGCGGCGACACGCTCACCGGTCACGGCCATATCGACGCCGGCAAGGCGTTCGAGGATGTCCGCCAATCCACCTTCGGCGCCCATTTCGCCGAGGTCGCGGTCAACGACATCACCGGCGAGATCCGCGTGCGCCGGATGCTGGGCAGCTTCGCCGCCGGCCGCATCCTCAACCAGAAAACCGCCCGCAGCCAGTGCCACGGCGGCATGACATGGGGCATCGGCATGGCCCTGACCGAAGGGCTGGTCCATGACCGCCGCGACGGCCACATCGTCAACCGCGACCTGGCCGAGTACCACGTCGCCACCAATGCCGACGTGCCCCCGCTCGAGGTGCATTTCGTGGAAGAGCGCGATCCGTGGGCCGGGCCGATGCAATCCAAGGGGCTGGGCGAGCTCGGCATCTGCGGCGCCGGCGCGGCGATCCTCAACGCCCTCCACCACGCCTGCGGCGTCCGCCTCCGCGACATGCCCGCCACCCCCGACAGGGTGCTCGGCGGGCTGGAGCGCCTCTAGCCGCCCGGATCGTCCCACGCGCTGGGAAGAGCCAGCCCGTTCCGCGCGGAAGCCCGCCCCCCTTGCCGTTGCGCGCGCCCCCATATCTGGGGGCGCAGGCCCGGGGCGCCACATTAACCAATGGCAATGCCGACCCCGGCACCGACGCGATACCGACAGAATACCGACGTGATACCGACGTCGGCTTCCCAGCAAAACAAGGCCGTTAACCAACGAATCGCGGTAACGCCCCGTTCAGCCTGTCGACCACGCCTCCAGCGCCTCGACCACCTTGGCCGTAATGCCGCCCGGTTTCGCCGCCTCCAGCGGGCAGGGCCGGGCCATCCGCGCCTCCATGTCGTCCACGTGAAACCCGTCCGGCGCCTTCAGCCGGTCGAGCTCCTTCCACGTCACCGGCACCGCCACAGCCGCCCCCTCCCGCGCCCGCAGGGAATAGGGCGCGATCGCCGTCGCCCCCCGCTCGTTGCGCAGCCAGTCGACGAAGATCCGCCCCTTGCGCTTCTTCTTCGACATGGTCGCCGTGTAGCGCCCCGGTGCCCGCCCGGCCAGGATGCGTGCAAAGGCCTGAGAGAAGTATTTGACCGTCTCCCACCCCGCCACCCGCCGCAGCGGCACGATCACGTGCACCCCCTTGCCGCCCGTCACCATCGGCACGCTGTCGAGCCCGCAGGCCGCGAGCCCCTCGCGCACCTCGCGCGCCGCCTTCACCACCTCGGCAAAGCCCAGCCCCTCGTCCGGGTCGAGGTCGAAGACCATCCGGTCGGGCCGCTCGATCCGGTCCCGCGCGGCGCCCCATATGTGAAACTCCAGCGTTCCCATCTGCGCGGCGCCCAGCAGCCCCCCGGCGCCGGTGACATACATGTAATCCTCTGTCCCGCCGTCCTTTTCCTCGATCGGCAGGCTTTTCACACCCGTGGGAAACCCCTTCCCGGCGTGCTTCTGGAAGAAGCACTCGCCCCCCAGCCCGCCGGGACAGCGCAACAACGACAACGGCCGGTCGCCGGCATGGGCCAGCATCCGCCCGGCCACCCGCTCGTAATGCCGCGCCACCTCGCCCTTGGTCAGCCCGCCCCCGGGATAGACCACGCGCCCGGGGCTGGAAATCCGCACGCCCGCGATCCGGATATCGTCCCCCGTGTCGGCGTCGACGTCCACCTCCGCCGCGGCGCTCACCTCGCCCGCCGCCTTGTCCTCGCGCAGGCCCTTGAACACCCCGTGCCGAACGCGCCCCTCGCCGGTAAACCCGGCATAGTCCACCTCGGCCACCAGCTCCGGCCGGCACCAGTGCGCCCCCTTCGTCTCGGCGGGCAGCTCACCGTCGAACGGCGCCGTCTTGCGCGTCATCGCCTTCAACCGCTTGCCGATCTCTTCCAAAGCCTGCTCGTCGAACCCGGTCCCCACCCGGCCGCGATAGATCAGCCGGCCCCCCTCGTAACTGCCCAGCAGCAGAGAGGAAAACGCCCGGCCGCGCTTGTCCGAAGGCGACCAGCCGCCCACCACGAACTCGGCCCGCCGCAGGCATTTTGACTTGATCCAGGCCCGCCCGCGCCCGGCGCGATAGGGCGCATCCAGCCGCTTCGAGATGATCCCTTCGCCCCCCGCATCGCACATCGCCGCCAGCGCGGCATGGCCGTCGCCCTCGATCACCGGGCTTAGCCGCAGCGCCCCCCTCGGCGGCTGCCCCTTGAACAGCCCTTCCAGCGCCTTGCGCCGCTCCCGCAGGGGTTTGCCGGTCAGGCTCTCGCCATCCAGCGCAAGACAGTCGAAGACGTAGCAGGTCAGCGCCCCGCCTTCCGTCAACGCCCGCTGCAGCGCCGAGAAATCGCCGCCGCCGCCCCCGGCGATCACCTCGCCGTCGATCAATGCCGACTGGCACTTCAACCCCGCCGCCGGCTCGCACAGCGCGCCGAACCGGTCCGACCAGTCCTTGCCGTTCCGGGTGAACAGCCGCACGCCCCCCTTGCCCACGGCAACGAGGCAGCGATAGCCGTCGAACTTCGCCTCGTGCTGCCAATCCTCGCCCTCGGGAGGGGCATCGCGCAGCGTGGCAAGCTGGACCTTCTGAAACCGGGGCAGGGGCTTTGAGTGTTTCGCGGGCGTCACCCCCTCGCGCCCCCGGGCGATATCGCGCATCGCCCGGCCGGTGGTGACGCTGGTCCTGTACCTGTTCACCAGCGCATCGGCGCTCCGCCCGGCGAAATCGTCCCGCTCCTTGATCAGCAGCCAGTTCTCGCGTGTCTCGCCCGTCTTCGCCCGCATCCGCACCAGCGCCCAGCCGCCCTTCATCCGGCTGCCATGCACGCGGAAATGCAGCTTGCCCTTTTCCAGCCCTTCCGCGGGATCGTGCAGCGGCTCCCACCAGCCGCTGTCCCACAGCATCACGGTGCCGCCTCCATATTCCTTCTCCGGAATCGTTCCCTCGAAGGCGCCATAGGAGACCGGGTGATCCTCGGTCCTGACCGCCAGCCGCTTCTCGCCCGGGTCGCTCGACGGGCCCCGCGTCACCGCCCATGACAGCAGCACGCCGTCCCATTCCAGCCGGAAATCGAAATGCAGCCGCCGGGCGTCGTGCTTCTGCACCACGAAGGACAGCCGGTCGCCCCCCGCCTCGACCAGCTCGGCGCGCGGCTCGGGCGTGACCTCGAAATCGCGCTTGCCGGAATAGGCCTCGAGGCTCCTCATGAGGCCTTCTTCTTGCCCTTGCTGCTACTGCTCTTGCTGCCGCCCTTGCTTTGCTTGAGGCTCTTCTTCAAGGCATCCATCAGGTCGACCACGTTCTCGCCCTCGGGCCGCTCGTCATCCTGCGAGGTCTTGGCGCGCGGGGTCTTCTTCGACTTCATCTTGCGGTCGATCAGGTCGCGCAGCGCGGCGGCATAGTGATCCTCGAAGGCGGCGGCGTCGAACGGCGCGGTCTTCTTGTCGATCAGCTGCGTCGCCACCTCCAGCAGCTCCTTGTCCGGCGCCTCGTCCTCGATGCCGGAAAACATCGGCTCGGCCTCGCGGATCTCGTTCTGGTAATGCAGCGTCTCCATCAGCAGCCCGTCGCCACAGGGCCGGATCGCGCAGAGATATTCCTTGCCCCGCATCGTCAGCTGCCCCAGCCCGGCCTTCTTCGTCTTGCGCAGCGCGTCGCGCACCACGCGATAGGCATCCTCGGCCAGCTCGTCCGAGGGCACCACGTAATAGGGCCGGTCGAACCAGATCGGCGCGATCTCCGTCACCTCGACGAACTGGCTCAGCTCCAGCGTCTTCTTGGTTTCCAGCTTGATGGCGTCGATCTCGTCGGGTTCCAGCAGGATGTATTCGCCGTCATCCGTCTCGTAGCCCTTCATGATGTCGTCGGATTCCACCGGTCCGACCCCCTGCACCACCTTCTGATAGCGCACCGGCTTGCCGCTGGGCTTGTGGATCTGGCGGAACGACACCTGGCTGCCGGAGTTGCGGGCCGAATGGATTTCCACCGGGATCGAGACCAGCGACAGCCTCAACTGCCCTTTCCAGATTGCACGCGACGCCATCACCTTTTCCTTTCGCAGCAGGCAGGGCGGGCCGCGCCGGAACGGCCGGCCCCGTTCCTAGTCAACCCGATGCGGGGCGAAAAGTTTCCGTTTCGCACCCCGGGCCCGGCGGCTTAAGGAAACGGTGACGGCTTGCGGGTTGGATGGCCGTGAATGTCCGGCCGGGGCCCGATCCGGCGGCCGGCGCGAAATCACCCCGTCGTTAACCTTTTGGTAACTTCTTCCGGCGCTCCGGCCCGGCGCCTACTGGATGCGGGCGCGCAGCTTGTCGGTGCAGATCTCCATCACCAGCACGATCAGGAAGATCGCGAGGATGATCATCGACGCGTTGCGGTACTGGAAGAGGTCGAAGGCCACCTTCAACTCCTGCCCGATCCCGCCCGCGCCGACCAGGCCCAGCACCACCGAGGACCGCACCGCCTTCTCCACCGCAAAGAGCGACGAGTTGATCAGCGACGGCATGATATCGGGCAGGATGGCGCCCACCAGGATCGAGCCCTTGCCCGCGCCGATGGCCGACAGAGCCTCCTGCGGTTCCTTCTCGGCGTCTTCCATCGCTTCCGCGAAGAAACGCCCGCAAAAGCCGATGGTATCGACCACGATGGTCATGGTCCCGGCCACGGCGCCCAACCCGATGGAGGCCACGAACAACAGGGCCCAGACTAGGTCGGGCACGGTGCGCAGGAACGACACGAAGGCCTTCACCAGGAAACTGCCCCGCCCGAAAGGCGAGACGCCGCGCGCGGCGCACCAGGCGATGGGCAGGCTCAGCACGATCCCGATTGCCGCGCCCACCAGCGCGATCTGGAAGGTCTCGAGAATGCGCATCCCGATCCGGGCAAGGAAGGCCGGCTCGGTATTGGGCGGCAGCATCCGGCCCACGAGGCTGGCCATGCCCGGCACGCCCTCGGCAAGTTGCTGCGGCGACGGGGCGACCTTGCCCATCGAGGCGAGGATCACGGCCCCGAGCGCCACCAGAAGCGCGAAGTTGAGGGCGGAGAACCCTTCGAACCGGCCGGGTTGGGGGAAACCGCGCTCAGCCATCGAACACGTCGTGAAGATTGGCCCGGCTGACCTTCGCGACCGGTCGGTCGAAATGCACCCGGCCGCCCTTGAGGGCGACGACCCGGTCCGCATAGGCCGTCGCATGGGCCATGTCATGCGAGGTGTAGAGCAGCGTGATGTCATGCTCCCGGCACAGGGTCGAGAACAGCTCCATGACGTTGCGGCCGGACACCGGGTCAAGGCTGGCGGCCGGCTCGTCGGCGATGAGAAGCCGGGGCCTGCGCACCAGCGCCCGGGCCACGGCGACCCGCTGCTGCTGTCCGCCCGACAGGGTATCCGCGCGCAGCATCGCCTTGTCGGCAAGGTTGACCGCGTCAAGCGCCTCCATCGCCCGGCCGCGCCAGTCTTCCGGCGCCAGGCTGTGGCAGAAGGCGCGCCAGCTGCCCGCCTCGCCGAAAAGCCCGTGAATGACGTTCGACAACACCGAGCGCCGGCGCACGAGGCAATGTTTCTGGAACACGAAACCGGTCTGCCGCCGCGTCCGGAGACGTTGCGCCCGGCTCGCCTGCGGGCCCACCGGCTCGCCAAAACAGGTCAGTTCGCCGCCGGTGATCGGATGCAGCCCGATCAGGCATTTCAGCAGCGTCGACTTCCCGCTGCCGTTCGACCCGATCAGCGCCACCCTCTCGCCCGCCTCGATGCGCAGGTCGACCCCGTCCAGCACCACGGCGCGCCGGGAATACGCCTTGCAAAGTCCGCGCGCCTCGATCAGCGGCTCGGGCACGTCCCGGGCGGTCGCTTCGGCAGGCCGGATATCTGTCAGGTGGTCGAGCATGTCACCCTTTCGGCGATGGCAGGGCCGGGGGCCCGCGGGCCCCCGGGCACGTGGTATGCAGCCGGGCTCAGTTGCCCACGAAGGCGTTGGTGTCGACGCCGATGGTCTCGTACATCGAGCGGACGTAGTCGTAATCCTTGTCCTCGACCTTGGTGAGGAAGAAACCGCCCTTGTATTTCTGGTTGTCCTCGCCGGTCAGGATCGCGCTCATCAGGTCGGCGCCGTGATCGACGAAGGCTGCCTTGACGTCGGCAATGGTGGCGTCGTCGAGGTCGGAACGGGCAACGAGGATGTCGTTGGGCAGGTCGCGGCCGCGGGCCACCACGGTGAAGGACGTGTCGGGAAACGCCTCGCGGATCCGCGACAGGTGCCCCTCGTTCATGCCCACCGCCTGCACGTCACCGCGGATAAGCGCCTCGACCGCCACGTTGCGGGCGATGATCTGGGGCTGGTAGTCGGTGTTGTAGGCAAGCCCGAAATCGGCCAGAACCTGTGCCGGTCCAAGGTGTTGCGAGGTGGAGCCGACCGAGCCGAAGGTCACGGTCTTGCCCTTGAGGTCCTGCACCGACTTGATCGGCCCGTCGGACAGCGTCACGATCTGCGCAAAGTAGTTGGGGCGCTGCCAGGCGGTCACGATCTTCGCCTTGGTCAGCTCGTTGATCACCACGTATTCGGCCGGGCCGGTCAGCACCAGGTCGACCTTGTCCTGGTTCAGCGCCTCGACCGCGGCGGTGCGGGAGCTGACGGGGAAAAGCTCGATATCGTGGCCGGTCAGCTCTTCAAGCTTGGTTTCAAAGGCGCCGAATTCCTGTTGAAGCGCTTCGAGACCCTCGATGTCGGTCACGGCGAATTTCAGGCTTTCGGCAGTGGCGGGGAAGGAGGCCGCGACGGTCACGGCGGCGGCGGCGAGCAGGGAACGGATCATGGTCCTCTCCTAATTTGTCCAGGGTTGTGTACACAGGAACGTCACACGGCAATGGCATAGGGGATTCGATTGAAGCTTTGATGACAGGCGGATGGTGACGTGAAGATGGTGTGTGACTGGACGATCAGCGGCGGCACGGTACTGGGCCCCGAGGGATTCGCGGCAACGGAGCTGCACGTGGCAGACGGGCGCATCGCCGGGGCAAGGCCCCCGGGCGCCGCGCGCCACGACGCCACCGGCGCCTGGGTGCTGCCGGGGATCGTCGACCTGCATGGCGACGCGTTCGAGGCCATCGCGCAACCCCGGCCGGGCGTGCACATGCCCTATGGCCTGGCCTTTGCCGAGGCCGATGCCCAGATGATCGCCAACGGCATCACCACGGCCTATCACGGGCTCACCGTCTCGTGGGAGCCGGGCCTGCGCGATATCGGCGTCACCCGCCGCCTGCGCGACGCGCTCGAGGCGGCCGGCCCCGCGCTTAGCTGCGACACGCGCCTCAACATCCGCTGGGAGACCTTCGCGCTGGATCATGTCGGCGAGGTGCTGGGCTGGCTCGATCGCCGCCCGGGCGACATCCTGTCGATCAACGACCACACCACGGCCAATCACAAGCTCGGGACGGACAGCAACAAGCTCAAGCGCATGGCCGCCCGGATGGGCCTGACACCGGAGGGGGCCAAGACCGAGATCGACCGGACCTGGGAACGGCGGGACGAGGTTCCGGCGGCAACCGACCGGATCTGCCGCGATGCGCTGGCCATGGGCCGAACACTCCTGTCGCATGACGACGCCACGCCGGAGGATCGCGCGGCCGGCCGCGCGCGCGGCGTCACGGTGGCCGAGTTCCCGCTCAGCGAAGCCGCCGCGCGGGCGGCCCGCGAGGCGGGCGAGCACGTCATCCTCGGGGGGCCGAACGCGCTCAGGGGGGAAAGCCACAACGGGGCGCTTTGCGCGACCGGTGCCATCCGGGACGGGCTGTGCACGGTGCTGGCCTCGGATTACTACTACCCCTCGCCGCTACACGCCGCCCTGCGCCTGCATGACGCCGGCATCCTGCCGCTGGAAAAGGGCTGGAGGCTGGTCTCCTCCAACCCCGCCGCCGCCGTCGGGCTGGACGATCGCGGCACGCTTGTCCCGGGCCAGCGGGCCGATATGCTCGTGGTGGACCGTGAAACGCGCAAGGTGAGGGCGGTCTTCGTGAACGGACGAAAGGTGCTTGCCCGTGACTGATCTCTCGCCCGACCGTGCCGACGAATTCGGCCTCGGCACCCTTGCCGCCGAAGACTATGTCCCCCGCGCCACGCGCGCCATCTGGTTGCAGATCTACGACCGCCTTGCCCATGCCATCGACCAGCGGCTCGTCGCCCCGGGCAGCCGCCTTCCGGGCGAAGTGCAGCTGGCCGAGATGTTCCGGGTCAACCGCGTGACGATGCGCCGGGCGCTGGCGCTGCTTCAGGTCGAGGGACGGCTTCAGGCGCGCCGGGGCGTCGGGATCATCGTGCGGCAATTGCCCCGCACCTTCGTCATTCGCAACGACATGCGGTTTTCCGACTCCCTCGTGGGCGCGACAGAGGAGGTGACATCGCGTGTCCTGCACCTGGCCCGCACCGCGCCCAGCCCCGAGGCGGCGCAGCTCTTCGGGCTCGGGCCAGGCGAGCAGGTGATCGCCCTGCACCGGGTGCGGCTGCTCGATGGCGGGCCGATCTATTTCACCCGCAAGGAACTGCCCGCCGCACGGTTTCCCGAGTTTGAGCGGGTGTTCGAGGAAACGCAGTCGGTCAGCGCCGTTTACAAGGCCGCGGGCGTCCCGTGGTTCCGCCGTGCGGAAACGCGGGTGCAGGGCGGGCTCGCCCGGCCCGACGAGGCGGAGATCCTCGGCATCAATGCCAACACGCCCGTACAATACGTGACGGCGATCAACCGCGCGCCGGGTGGCGAGGCCATCGAGCTGGGACGCGGGTGCTGGCCGATGACAAGCGTGGAATTCGTGTTCACCGACGCGGACAAGCCGCGCGGATGACGGGGATCGACACGACCCGTCGGCCATGATCTCGGCACTGCCGTTGCCGCGCCGGTCTGGCCTCAGAGCTCGAACTCGGTTTCGATATCTTTGTTTTCTCCCGATACGCCAACCAGGTGATTTTCGATCTCCCGAACCACCGACCGCGTGACCGGCGGAATCGTCCGGCCGACCCGCGCGATCTTCCAGACCTTCCGCCAGGCCACCGGCTCCTCGAGAACCGCGAAGACAACGCCCCTCGCCTCGGAATTCCGTGCCGCAAGCGCGGGTGCCGTCGACACCGCCAATCCGCCCTCAACCAGCGACCACATCAGGTGATAGGAGGACACCTCGTACCGCGGCAACTCCACGCATTCCGGCAATTGCGGGATCATCGCCAGGATCGGCGCGGTCGCCGTTGCATCCGTCACGCCGACGAAATCCCTGTTCTCAACGTCTTTCCATGTCAGCGATCCGTTGACGGCAACCTTGGCCAAGGGGTCGTCCCGTTGCATCACGAGGCCGAGCCGGTCGCGGAACATGGGTTCGAAATTCAGTTCGGCCTCGTCCCCGTCCTTGCTGCCGAACCCGAGGTCCACCTCGTTACGCCGCACCAGCCGCCTGACCTCGTTGGAGTTGCCCTCGTGCAGTTGCACGCGGATCCCGGGGTGGGTTTCCTTCAGCGTTTTCAGAACATTCGGAATGATCTGGGACGCCACCGAACTGACCACCGCCAGCCTGACACAGCTGTTCCGGGTCGCCGCGGTCAGACGGATATCGCGAATGGCAAAGTCGAAATCCGTCACCAGCCGCTGGGCCACCGGGAAAAGATCCGTCCCTTCCGGCGTCAGCACCACCTTCCGCGTCGTCCGGTCGAACAGCGAGGCCGCGACGATATCCTCGAGCTGCCGGATCGTCATCGTCAGCGAGGGCTGCGACAGCCGCAACTCGGTCGCTGCGCGGGTGAAATTCTGATGCCGGGCCACGGCGAGGAACGCCCGCAAATGCCGGATTGTCGCCGTGTAGGCCGGGCCCGACGCGTCGGTTTTGGAGACTGTGGCAGAGGACATGGGGGCCTTCCTTGCTGATTGATAGTCACTGTCTATGTAACCGGTAATTTTTTCAATTTGAATTATCTTTATCGCCTGTGTTGAATGACGGCAGACATCGAGCAGTCGATCGTTTCGAACACGCTACGCAACCGCCACAGTCCAACCATACCGGTGCGATTGCCGGTCATGGGGCCGTGCCCTTGCGGCGCGCAGGATGCCGGCCCGCGTGGCCACAGACCAAGGAGTTGACATGGGAGCCGCCGAGACTTTCCCCGAGATACAGAGCTTCACCTCGTACATCGACGGCGGTTACCGGCCTGTCGGCGGAGCCGAGGTGGCGCTCATCGACCCGGCCACGGGTCATGCCTGGGGGCGGTCCTACTGCGATGATACCGTCGTGGATGCGGCGGTGGCCGCCGCCCGGTCCGCCTGGGCCGGCGAAGACTGGATCAGCACGACGCCCTACGAGCGCGCGGCCCTGCTGCGCCGGCTTGGCGCGCTCATCCGCGAGAACGCTGCCGACCTCGCGCGTTACGAAAGCCTTGCCAATGGCAAGTCGAACGCCGCCACCACGGCCGAGATGACCGTGGCGGCCGACTGGTACGACTACTTCGCCAGTGCCCTCGAAACCATCGACGACAAGCGCCGCCCCGTGACGCGCACCGCCGAGGCCGTCATCACGCGCGAGCCGATGGGCGTGGTGGTCGCCATCACGCCTTTCAACGGGGCCCTGTCGCTGGGCTCTTGGAAGGTCGCACCGGCGCTCGCCATGGGCAACGCTGTCATTCTCAAGCCGCCGATGGAGGCCGCGGGCTCAAGCCTGCGCCTCGCTGAACTTGCGCTCGAGGCGGGCTTTCCCAAAGGTCTCGTCAACACGGTCATCGCCGACGCGGAGACCAGCGAGCGCCTCGCCACCCATCCGGGCGTCGACATGGTGTCCTTCACCGGCAGCACGCCCGTCGCCCGCACGCTCGGCGCCAAGGTGACCGGTGCGCTCAAGCGCTTCGTCTGCGAAGCGGGCGGCAAGTCGGCGCATATCATCTTCGAGGATGGCGACATCGACAATGCCGCCATCGCCGCCACCCATGGCGCGTTTTCCGGAACGGGCCAGACCTGCGTCGCCGGATCGCGATTGCTGGTTCACCGCTCCGTTTACGACGCGTTCCTGAAGCGTTACCTCGCCTCGATCGCCCGTATCCGGCTTGGCGTACCCTCCGACCCGAAGGCCCATCTCGGGCCGGTGGCCAGCCGCAGGCAGCACGAGAAGATCATCGGTTTCATCGAGGAGGCCCGCAGCGAAGGCGCCAATATCCTGGCCGGGGGCGGCGTGCCCGACATGGGCGCGGAAAACGCCGGCGGTTACTGGGTCGAGCCGACGGTCGTCGCCGATGTCAGCCCCGACATGCGCATCTGCCGCGAGGAGATCTTCGGCCCGGTGGTCACCGTGCATCCCTTCGACACTGAAGACGAGGCCGTCGCGCTGGCCAACGGCCTCGAATACGGGCTCGCCGCCGGCTTCTGGACGCGCGACATGTCCCGCGTGCGCCGCGTGTCGCGCAAGCTTCAGGCCGGCAGCATCTGGGTCAACACCTACCGCGCCATCAACCTCCGGGTGCCGTTCGGCGGCTACAAGCAGTCCGGGCTGGGGCGGGAAAACGGTGTCGAGGCGCTCGACGAATTCTCCCAGGTCAAATCCATCGTGCACGAATACGGCCCCGCCGCCGACCCGTTCGCCACCTGACGCGGCCAGACAGATATCCCGATACATGCAAAAGGAACCGAAGCCATGCTGATCATCGACGCCCTTCAGTACAACAACCCGGAACGCGCCCGCTTTGAAGAGTGGCGCGACGGCGGCGTGGGCTGTGTTCACGTCACCCTCGCGATCTGGGAAAATGCCCGCGAAACCCTGACTGCCATCGGCCAGTGGAACCGGCATTTCGAGGAGCATGCCGACCTGATCGCGCTGGCCACCACCGCCGAGGAGATCGAGGAGATCGCGGCCTCCGGGCGTACCGCCGTGGTCTACGGCTTCCAGGATACCTCGCCCTTCGAGGACGATATCGAGCTGATCGAGATCTTTCACCAGCTCGGCGTCCGCATCGCCCAGCTCACCTACAACGTTCAGAACCGGGTCGCCTCCGGATGCTGGGAGCCCGACGAGCTTGGCGTCTCGAAATTCTTCGGTCGCAATGTCATCGAGGAGATGAACCGGCTCGGCATGGTTGTCGACGTCTCCCACTGCACCGAGCAGACCTGTTTCGACGCCATCGAGTATTCCTCCCGCCCGATCGCCGTGACCCATGCCAACCCGCAGGAATTCGTCGGCACGGATATCGAGCTGAACCGCCGCAACAAGTCGACCGAGCTGATCCGCAAGCTGGCCGAAACGGGCGGCGTCATCGGGCTCAGCAACTATCCCAAGATCATGAAGGACGGGTCGAACTGCACGCTGGACACGTTCCTCGACATGATGGCCTGGACCGTCGATCTCGTCGGCGCCGACACGGTCGGCCTTGGAACCGATTTCTACGACGGCTGGCCGGAAAGCCAGATCAAGTGGTGGCGGGCAGGGCGCTGGGCACGCGAAAGCGCCATTCCGATCAAGGGTTTCTCGGACTGGCCCGCGTGGTTCAGGAATTCGCGGGATTTCCCGAACATCATAGAGGGCATGCAGAAACGGGGCTTTTCCCAGGCCGAGATCGAGAAGATCGTTGGCGGCAACTGGCTCAGGTTCTTCCGGGACGGGTTCAAACCGGCATCGGCCGTTTCCTGAGCCAGACGGGTAGGGGCGCAATGGCCAGAGCAGGAAGGGAACAGGTGACGCATGCACGGATCGGATGAAACGGATTACGACGTGATCGTCGTCGGCGGCGGGCATAACGGGCTCGTCTCGGCGGCCTACCTGGCGCGGTCCGGGCTGCGCACCCTCCTGCTGGAGGCCCGCGACGTGCTCGGCGGGCCCTGCGGCACCTACGAGTTCATGCCCGGCTACAAGGCCGCGTTCACCAACTCCCCGGGCAGCTTCGAGAAGAAGTTCATCGAAGAGCTCGACCTGCCCGGCTTCGGCCTGGAATTCGTGCAGACCGATCCGACCGTGCTTCAGGCGTTTCCGGCCGGAGCCTTCGTCGGCTGGCGCGACCGCGACCGCGTTGCCGAACAGCTGGAGGCCCGTGTGCCGGGCGAGGCGGACAGGTACTTCGGCCTCATGTCCGACCTGGAAACGCTGGCCTCTCACCTCGGGGTCTCGGTGTTCGAACCCTCGCCCCCGATCGCCGAGATCGCGCGCCGTGTTCCGCCCGGGATGGAAGCCCTGTTCGAACGGGTCTTCTTCGGAAGCCTGCGCCAGTTGCTCGATGAGCGGTTGAAATCGGACGAGGCGAAAGCGCTTCTGGGGATGCTGGCGATCAATGCCGCCGCCAATCCGCCATCCGCGCCCGGCTCGGCCATCGGCCTGATGATGCGCCCGATCTCGCTGGCCTCCTACGCCTCCCTCGCGGCCGACGATCCCCGCGCCGCCCCCTTGCGGGGCTCAACCGGCCTTCCGGTCGGTGGGATGGGGGCGATCATCGACGCGATGGCGGCCTCGATCCGGGCGGCGGGCGGACAAATCGAAACCGGCGTCCCGGTCCGGCAGATCCTGCACCGCGACGCGGCCGCCTCGGGTGTCGTCACCGCCGACGGCCGGACGATCACGGCACGGAACATCGTCTCGGCCATAAACCCCAAGACGACCTTTGCCGACCTTCTCGACGATGATGCCGTCGGCGCCGACTTGCGAAGCGACATCTCGGCCCTGCCGATGCGCGGCTCGGCCTTCAAGCTTGCCATCGCGCTCGACGGGCTGCCCGATTACAAGGGCCTGCCCCCCGGGCTTGCGCCGGAGGAGGCGGCGAAGGTCCAGTTCCGCATCGCCCCCTCGCTGGATTACATCGAGCGCGCCATTTCCGACGGTCTGGCCGGCCGGCTGGCGGAGGCGCCGATCCTCTGGGGGCTCATCGTGTCGGAGACGTCCCCCGAGCTCGCGCCGAAGGGCCGGCACCTGCTCAGCGTCAACGCATGGCACGCCCCCTATTCGCCCAAGGACGGCCGCTGGCCCGACCTGGGAGAGACCTTCGCCGATCGCTGCATCGACACGCTTGCGGGCTTCATGCCCAACCTGCGCGACCGGATCGTCGACCGCTCCTGGCTCGACCCGGTCCAGATCGAGGCCGAGCTTGGCCTCGTCCAGTCCAACATCACGCATGGCGACATGCTGCCCGGCACGCTTTTCGGCGGCCGGCCGCACCGTGACGTCCATGACTACCGCACCCCGCTTTCCGGCCTCTACCTGTCCGGCGGCGGAACTTGGCCCGGCGGGTATGTCTCCGGGCTTCCGGGATACAATGCCGCGCGGGCGGTCATCCAAGACAACAATCGAACATAGAAACGGAGGACGCCATGGAATTCCTGGTAAACATCAAACTTCGCTGGTCGGACGACATGGATCCGGCCCTCAAGGAAAAGGTGACGCGCGACGAACGCGCCCATGCGGCGGAGCTCGCGAAGCAGGGGCATCTCGTTCGCATGTGGCGTGTCCCGGGCCGGTTCGAAAACTGGGGCATCTGGCAGGCCGCCGATGCCTCGGAACTGCACGAGATCATCCTCAGCCTTCCGGCCAACCCGTGGATGCACGACATTGTCGTCTTGCCGCTGGCCCGGCATCCCGTCGACCCGGTCTCGCCCCCCGAGATGGTCGCCGCGAAGTAAGCTCGGTGGCCGCGCGCAAAGAATGATCAGGGATACCGATTAATATGCCAAATAATTGGATTTGTGAATTGAACCGCGCCGCTCATACTGAACATGCCGCCGGAAACACCCGTCCGGCCGCAACAGCAAAGCCAAAAATCGAACGCATCTCAACGCGTTCTGTCAACAGGAGGGAAACATGCCCAATTCAACTGCACTGATGCAAGCTTGCAGGCGTGCGGCGGTGGCGATCTGCCTGGCCGCCACGGTCACTCTGCCGGCGACGAACCTGCACGCCCAGGAAATCACGATCGGGTCGGGCGGGTCCATCCCGCCGCTCGATCCGCACCGGGTCAGCGGGACGGTGGCACTGCGCGTTATCGACGCGATCTACGAGCCGCTGGTGCGCGAAGACCTGTCGCAGTCGACGGGCAGCGCGCCCGAGATCATCCCGGCGCTGGCGTCCGGCTGGGACGTTTCCGAAGACGGGCTGACCTATACCTTCCAGATCCGCGAGGGCGTGACATTCCATGACGGAACGCCCTTCGATGCCGCCGCGGTACAGGCCAATTTCGATCGCCTCATGGACAGCGAGTCGCCGCTCTTCGATGAACGCGCCAGCGGCAACCTCGCCTTCATCACCAACTGGATCGAAAGCACCGAAGCCGCCGAAGACGGCACCTTCGTCATGACGCTCAAGCGTCCCTTCTCGGGCATGCCCCGCCTGCTCAGCGACCGGCGGATGTCCATCATCAGCCCCGGCGCGATGGAAGCCAATCCCGGCGATGAACTAGGCTTCGCGCCCTCCGGCACCGGGCCCTTCTCGCTCGATACCTTCGACCAGGGGCAATCCATCTCGCTGAACAGGAATGCCGGCTACTGGGGCGGCGAGCCGAAGCTCGAGACGCTGAACTTCCGCCCGATCATCGACCCGAGCGCGATGGCCATCGCCATGCAGACCGGGCAGGTCGACGTGATCCCCAGCGCCAGCGCCGAGCAGGTCACGCAGCTTGGCGGCGACCCCTCGCTCGAGGTGCAGTATCCCGATCCGGCAAATTCCTATTTCATCCGGCTCAACACGCGGGCCGAATACACCGACGACGCCAAGTTCCGGCAGGCCCTGAACTATGCCGTGAACCGCGAGGCGATCGCCGCGCTGTTCGGCGGCCAGGCGGCGCCGCTCGGCTCGCCCGTGCCAAACGGGAACGAGGTGCGCACCCAGTCCGTGGGCACGGTGCCCAGCTACGGCCATGACCCGGAAAAGGCCAGGGCCCTTCTGGAAGAGGCCGGTGTCGAGCTTCCGGTCACGCTCAACATGCTTTCACCCAACAGCGGCCCGGGCTTCGGCCTTGCCACCCAGCTCATGACGCTGGTGCAGCAGGACCTTGCGGCCGTCGATATCAACCTGCAAACGCAGTACATGGAGTTTTCCACCCTGCTTTCGACCACCCGCGCGGGTCATGCCGATGACATTCACGGCGCCTATAACGGCTGGACGACGGGGGCGGATGCCGCCTATTGGCTCGAGCGGATGTTCGGTGGCAACCAGCGCCCGCCCAACGGCGTGAACCGCGGCTGGTACCAGAATGACGAGGTCGACGCCCTCTTCACCGAAGGCCGCAGCGCCGTCGAGGCCGAGGAAAGCGCCGCCGCCTATGTCGAGGCCGCCCGGATCGTGGCAGAAGACGCGCCGTGGATCTTCCTCTACCAGGATCGTCTGCCGCGGATTGTCCGGACCTCCGTCAAGGGTATCGAGCCCGTCGGGTCCGTCTATCTCGACTATGCCAACATTTCGGTGGACTGAGCCGGCAGGCTCGGTCCCATAACTCGAAGGAGATCAAGACATGATGCAAGGATGGCGAGCCAGGATTGGCCAGATGCGGCCGGCCACGGCCATAGAAGGCGCCGAGGAATGGCGTACCGTCGCGCCGACGGGCGTGGCCTTCGCAGACGCCCGGACGATTGTCCGCAAGGTCGATGACGAAGGGCTGAAGGAGATGATGTCGCAGGTTCTCGAAGCCTCCCGGCAGCTCGCCACCGCCAAGGTCGACCTGATCGTGCAGTGCGGCGCCCCCGGCACCTTCCTGCGCGGGAAAGGCCACGACGAGCAGGTGGTCGAGGAGATCAAGGCCGAAACCGGCATCCCCGCGATCACCATGATGCAGGCCATGATGGAAGGCCTGCACGCGCTCGACGCCAAGAAGATCGCGGTCGGGACGATCTATTCGGACGAGGTGAACGTCAAGATGACCGAGTACATGGAAGCCCACGGCTTCGAGGTGGTCGGCATGGACGGTCTTCAGATCACCGACCCCTACGAGGCCAGCCTTCACGACGCCGACAGCGCCTATCGCCTCGGGCGGGACGTGTTCCGCAAGTCGCCGGGCGCGGATGCCATCCTGATCTCCTGTGGCACCTACCGCAGCTTCCCGATCATCCCATATCTCGAAATGGATACCGGGGTGCCGGTGGTGACCAGTAACCAGGCGACACTCTGGCACGCGCTGCGTACTCTCGGCCTGCCGGACCAGATTCCCGATCTCGGGAAACTCTGGACGGCCGCCTGACACCAGCCAACGAACGGATGCCACGATGACCGACTTCGCCTCCACCACCGAAAAGGACAGGGCCCGGCTGCTGCCGGTCCTGCGGCGAAGCCTCGGCAATACCAGCTTCACAATCGGCTTCACCCTGGTGTCGATTGTGGTGCTGGCGGCCATCCTCGCCGATTTCATCGCGCCGCACGATCCCAACTTCGCCAATCCCGTCATCCGCTACACGCCGCCCCTGACCGACGGATACCTGCTGGGAACCGACGAGCTTGGCCGGGATATCCTCAGCCGTCTCATCTACGGCGCGCGCATGGCGCTGGTGGTGGCGATCTTTCCGACCATTATCGCCCTGTGCATCGGCGGGCTGCTGGGCCTGATCGCGGGCTATGCCGGAAGCATCTGTGACACGGTCGTGATGCGGTATTTCGACATCATGTTCGCCTTTCCCGGCATCCTGCTGGCGTTGGGCATATCCGCCGCGATCGGCCCGGGGCTGAACTCGATGATCATCGCGATGGTCGTGGTCACCATCCCCGAATTCGGCCGCATCATCCGGGGCGTCGTCCTCGGCGTGCGCGAAGAGCTGTTCGTCGAGGCGGCGCATGTGCTGGGCTACAGCCACACGCGCATCCTGTTGCGCCACGTCCTGCCCAACGTGCTTGGCCCGGCGCTGATCTACGGCACGCTCCAGACGGGGCGGAACGTCATCCTCGCGGCCAGCCTGAGTTTCCTCGGTCTGGGCACCCAGCCGCCGACGCCGGACTGGGGTCAGATGCTGAGCGGCGGGCGCACCGCGCTCGCTACGGCCGGCCACGTGGCCACCATTCCCGGGCTCGCCATCGTTTTCCTCGCCGTCGGCTTCAACCTGCTGGGCGACGGCATCCGCGACCTGCTTGACCCGCGCGCCCGCCGCGGCGGCAACTGAGAGGACCGGACCATGTTCGCATTCATCATCCGGCGTCTCCTGCAGATCATTCCCGTGATCATCGGCGTGACCATTGCCACATTCTTCCTGACCTGGCTCATTCCCGGTGATCCGACCAACGTGCTGCTGGGGCCCGGTGCCTCCGAAGAATCCCGTGAACGGCTGAGGGACTCGCTCGGTCTCGACCAGTCGCTGGTGACGCAATACCTGATCTACATGAGCAACCTGCTCACCGGCGATCTCGGGCAATCCATCTCCTTTTCCTCGCCAGTCTCGGAGGTGCTGTTCCGCCTGATGGGCAACACCGCGCTACTGGCGGGCGCGGCGATCTTCGTGGCCTCCGTCGCGGGCATTGCGGCTGGCACATGGGCCGCACTTCGGCCCGGCTCCTTCCGCGACCGGGGGCTGACCATCGTCGTTCTCTTCCTCAACAGCATGCCCTCCTTCTGGCTCGGGCTGGTGCTGATCCTGATATTCGGCCTGCATCTGCGCGTGCTGCCGGTCAGCGGCATGCCCGATCCGCAATCCGGCCTGCTGACATTGCTGGCTCACATGGCCCTGCCGACGATCACGCTGGCGGCCTGGTCGCTCGCCGCCATCGCCCGGATGACCCGGTCGGCCGTGCTCGAGGTGATCAACAACGACTACGTCCGCACCGCTCGCAGCCGCGGTGTAAGCGAGGCCCGTATCGTCCTGTTTCACGCCCTGCCGAACGCCATTCCCGCGGTGCTCACGGTGATCGGCATCCAGATGGGTTTCCTCTTCAGCGGGGCCGTGCTGACGGAAACGGTGTTCTCGTGGCCGGGTGTCGGGCTTGCCATGTTCCAGGCCATCTCCAGCCGCGACATCCCCCTCATCCAGGGAGGTATCCTGATGCTCGCCCTGATCTTCGTCCTGATCAACCTGATCGTCGACGTGCTCTATGTCTACTTCAACCCGAAAATCCGCCTGAACTGATGACAGGGAAGACGCAGATGACCCATCCAGCACAGCCGGTCGAGCCGATCCTGTCCGTCGATGGGCTGAGTGTCAGCTACGGCTCGGCACGACAGCCCCTGAACGTGGTGAAGGACGTCTCGTTCGACGTCGCGCCCGGGCAGGTGCTGGGCATCGTCGGGGAATCCGGCAGCGGCAAGAGCCAGACCGTACTGGCCGTGCTGCAGCTCCTGGCCGAAGGTGGCCGCATCAGCGGCGGCCAGGTCCGCTTCGAGGGGGCCGAGCTGCAATCCCTCTCGCAGCGGCGGATGCGGAAAGTCCGGGGGCAGGGGATCGCCCTGATCTCGCAGGATGCGCTGTCCTCGCTGAACCCGTCGATGAAGATCGGCCGCCAGATGGCCGAGCCGCTGATCGCCTATGACGGCCTGTCCGCCTCCGCGGCTCGCAAGCGCTGCACCGAGCTGCTCGAACTTGTCGGCATACCGGCGCCCGCGCATCGCCTGGAATCCTACCCGCACGAGCTTTCCGGCGGGATGCGCCAGCGCGTGCTGATCGCCATGGCCATAAGCCGAAACCCCAGGGTGCTGATCGCCGACGAGCCGACAACCGCGCTCGACGTGACGATCCAAGCGCAGATCATCAACCTGATCGACGACCTGCGAAAGGAACTGGGCATGGCGCTGGTGCTGATCACCCACGATCTCGGCGTGGTTGCCGGCATCGCCGACCGGATCTCCGTCATGTATGCCGGGCGGATCGTGGAAACCGCCACGACCGACCAGATATTCGCGGCCTCCCGGCACCCCTATACCCGCGCCCTGCTCAGTTCGATCCCTAAACCCGACCAGCCCAGGGGCGAGCGGCTGAAGCCGATCCCCGGCCTTCCGGTCGATCCTCGTGAAGATGTACGCGGCTGCGCCTTCAACCCCCGCTGCACCCACGCGCTCGCCTCCTGCACCGAAAGCCTGCCGGCCATGATCGCGGCGGAAGACGACGGACAGCACCTGTTCCGCTGCCCGGTCGACCCGTTCAGGCCGGCCGAGGCCGAGGGCCCCCGGGCGCGCCTGCAAGGCAACGGGGGAATGTCATGAACCAGCCAGCCATCACGCAAAGTCCGGCCGCAACCGGCAACGCCGTCGAAATCCGCGACCTTCACGTCCGGTTTCCCGTCCGCAGCGGCCTTCTGCGGCGCCCAGTCGGCGCGGTTCACGCCGTGGATGGCGTGAGCTTCGACATCCCCGAGGGCCAGACTGTCGGCCTCGTCGGGGAAAGCGGCAGCGGCAAGACGACGACCGGCCGGGCGCTGCTGGGGCTGTCACCCGCCAACGCGGGGGCGATCCGGCTTTTCGGCAAGCCGCTCGAAGAGCTCGCGACACCGGAAAAGGATCTGCAGAAACTGGGCCAACTCGTGTTCCAGGATCCCTACGCCAGCCTCAACCCGCGCCTGACCGTGGGCTCGACGCTTTCGGAAACACTCTATGTCCACGGTCTCTCGGATGGCGCGGCACGCAAGCAAAAGGTGCGCGACCTTCTCGACCAGGTGGGACTGCGCCCCGAGATTGCCGATCGCTACCCGGTCGCCCTGTCCGGCGGGCAGCGTCAGCGGATCGCGATTGCCCGCGCGCTCGCGGTCAACCCGCGTTTCATGGTGCTCGACGAAGTGGTCTCCGCGCTGGACGTGAGCATCCAGGGCCAGATCCTCAACCTGCTCCTCGACCTTCAGCGCGAACATAACCTGACCTACCTGTTCATCACGCATGACCTGAGCGTGGTCAGGTACGTGTCGCACAAGGTCGTGGTGCTCTACGGCGGCCAGATCATGGAAGAGGGCCCGACCGAGGCGATCTTCGGTTCGCCCCGGCATCCCTACACGCATACGCTTCTCTCGGCCCTTCCGGTGCCGGATCCGGTCGTTCAGCGCGCCAAGCGGGGCCTGGAAATCCGAACGGAACCCCCGAGCGTGACAGATCCGCCAGACGGGTGCCGGTTCCAGGGCTCTTGCCCGTTCGCCGACGACACCTGCCGCAGCGTCGCGCCGGGCTTGCGCCCCGCGCCGTCCGGACAGCGGGTGGCGTGTCATCACTTCGGGTCCATCGACATCCCGAGCGACCAGATCGGTATTACCCGGGACGTGTGAGCCTTGAGGCCCACGTCCCGACAACCGAGACGTCACAGGACAAAAGCCAGTTATAAGCGCGATCGGCCCGGCCAGCCCGGGCAGGTCTTGATCAGGTCCACGGTCCGCGTGGGTCACTGCGCCGGGTATTGGGAACACGGCTTTTCGAGATCGGCGGCGCGGTCGTTTCCCGGGCAACCCGGGCTTGTCCTGCCATGGCGCGCAAGGCGGCCACGCGGTTCTCGGTTGCAGGGTGGGTCGCGAAAAGCCTGTCGCGCTTGTGCGCGTGAAGGGGGTTGATGATGAACATGTGCGCCGTTGCCGGGTTACGCTCGGCGGCGGCGTTGTCGATCCGGGCGGCTCCGGCAGCGATCTTCTCAAGCGCCGCAGCCAGCCATAGCGGTTCGCCGCAAATCTCGGCGCCCGCCTTGTCGGCGGCGTATTCGCGTGTTCGGCTGATTGCCATCTGCACCAGCGCGGCGGCCAGCGGTGCGAGGATCATGATCAGAAGCGTGCCGATCAGCCCAAGACGTTCCCGCGAGCCGCCGAAGAAGAGTGCGAAGTTGGCCAACATCGAAATCGCACCGGCGAAGGTGGCAGTGACGGTCATGATCGCGGTGTCATGGTTGCGGATATGTGCAAGTTCGTGCGCAATCACGCCCGCAAGTTCTTCGCGGCTCAGGCTGCGTATCAGGCCCGAAGTGACAGCCACCGCGGCATTTTCCGGGTTGCGCCCCGTGGCAAAGGCATTGGGCTGCGGCGTATCGATCAAGTAGACCCTGGGTTCCGGCAGGCCCGCCTTTCGCGCGAGCTCGGCGGTCATGTCATGAAGTCCCGTGCTGTCACCGCGGGTCACCGGCCGGGCATTGTGCATGCGAAGGACCATGCGATCCGAGTTCCACCACGTGTACGCGTTCATGGCGGCCGCCGCGGCGAGAGCGATCACCGCGCCGCCCCAGCCGCCGAGCAGGTAGCCAATTCCCATGAAAAGCGCGGTCATGGCCGCCATCAATACCGCAGTCTTCACGTAGCCCATGTTCGTCCTTTGGAAAGTTACGCCTCGGCCTCAATGAGATATGTGTGGGTTTTCAGAGAGTACAAGCGGTCTTGGTCGTCACGGCAGAACGCGCTCCGGCAACCCCTCCTCTGGCATGTTTCTCCCATACATCTGGATTATGGAGATCATTGAAAACAGATATTTCCGGAATGGCTAGCGATCCTCTTAGATACCGGGGTTTCCGCTTCCAATAGATGTTGCTGCCATGCATGACCTTGCCGACAAGTACAAAGATATCCGTGACGGCGTGCGCGGGCTGTGCGCGCAGTTCCCGCCGGAGTATCACCGGAAGGTGGATGCCGACCGCGGATATCCGGAAGAGTTCGTCGAGGCGCTGACGCAAGACGGATGGATGGCGGCCCTGATACCGGAAGAATACGGCGGTGCGGGCCTGGGGCTCACAGAAGCCAGCGTAATCATGGAAGAGATCAATCGCGCAGGGGGCAATTCCGGCGCCTGCCACGGGCAGATGTACAACATGAACACGCTGGTCCGGCACGGCTCGGAAGAGCAGCGGAAGAAATTCCTGCCGCAGATCGCAGAGGGCAAGCTTCGGCTTCAGTCGATGGGCGTGACAGAACCGACCACGGGCACCGACACGACCAAGATCAAGACGACCGCGGTCAAGAAGGGAGACCGCTATGTCGTCAACGGCCAGAAGGCATGGATCTCTCGCGTGCAGCATTCGGATTACATGATCCTGCTGGCCCGGACCACGCCGCTCGATGAGGTGAAGAAGAAGTCCGAGGGGCTGTCGATCTTCCTTGTCGATATCCAACAGGCGATGAAGAGCGGCATGCAGGTCAAGCCGATCGCCAACATGGTCAACCACGAGACCAACGAGCTTTTCTTCGACGATCTCGAGATACCGGAAGAGAACCTGATCGGCGAGGAAGGGAAGGGGTTCAAATACATTCTCACCGGTCTCAACGCCGAGCGCGCCCTGATCGCGGCGGAGTGTATCGGCGACGGTTACTGGTTCACCGACAAGGTGACCGAATACGCCTGCGAACGCCAGGTCTTCGGCCGGCCCATCGGACAGAACCAGGGCGTGCAGTTCCCCATTGCCGAAGCATATATCGAGGTCGAGGCGGCCAACCTAATGCGCTACCGTGCCTGTGCGCTTTACGATGCAGGCGAACCGTGCGGCGCCGAGGCCAACATGTCCAAGTACCTCGCCGCAAAGGCCAGCTGGGAGGCGGCCAATGCCTGCATCCAGTTCCACGGCGGCTTCGGATTCGCACATGAATACGATGTCGAGCGCAAGTTTCGCGAAACGCGGCTTTACCAGGTCGCGCCGATCTCGACCAACCTGATCCTGTCTTACGTGGCCGAGCATGTGCTCGGAATGCCGAGGTCTTTCTGATGCTTCCCCTGGAGGGCATCGAGGTTGTCGCCATCGAACAAGCGGTCGCCGCGCCCTTCGCTTCGGCCCGGCTTGCCGATGCCGGCGCGCATGTGGTCAAGGTCGAACGGCCCGAGGGCGATTTCGCCCGGGGCTACGATGATGTCGTGAAGGGGCAATCCAGCTATTTCGTCTGGCTGAACCGCGGCAAGGAGTCCTGCACGCTTGATCTTGCGTCGGAGGAGGGGAGCGCGGAGCTGGAGAGGCTGCTGGCGCGGGCGGATATCCTCATCCAGAACCTCAAGCCCGGGGCGCTCGAGCGGTTGGGGTTCGAGACGGCGCGGCTACGTGCCGAGCATCCGCAGCTCATCATCTGTTCCATCAGCGGCTACGGTGACAACGGTCCGATGGCAGACCGCAAGGCCTATGACCTTTTGATCCAGGCGGAATCCGGGCTCTGCTCGATTACCGGCGGGCCAACGGAACCAGCCCGGGTGGGCATTTCCATCGTCGATATTGCCAGTGGTGCCACGGCCCATGCTGCCATTCTCGAGGCCCTGATCCGTCGGGGGAAGAGCGGGGAGGGCGCCGAGATCAACGTGTCGATGTTCGGCGTGATAGCGGACTGGCTGGCTGTGCCATTGCTCAACCACGAAGGTGGCAACAGCCCGCGGCGTGTAGGGCTCGCCCATCCTTCCATTTCGCCCTATGGCGCCTTTCAACCGGGCAGTGGCCCGCCGATCCTGATCTCCATTCAGAGCGACCGGGAATGGCGTATCCTGTGCCGCGATTTCCTAGGCGCACCGGAGCTGGGCAGCGACCCGCGGTTCGCCACGAATGTCGAGCGCGTCCGGAACCGCGAAGAAACCGACGCGCGCGTGGCGCGGGCCTTCTCCCGGTTCAGTGCTGAAGAGGCCATCGCCATCCTGTCCCGCAGCCAGATCGCCTTCGCTTCGGTCAATGACATGGCCGGGCTGGCCGCACATCCGCACCTTCAACGTGTGACCGTTGACACCCCGAACGGACCGGTCAGTTTTCCCGCGCCTGGTTTCGCGTTCGTCGGCGAACCCCGTCACTATGGGCCCGTGCCGGCGCTGCCCCGGAAAACCTGAAGAAATTGGAGAAGCCCTGACCGGGTAGCCTTGTGGCGGCTGGCGTCTTGCGCCATGTCGCCACGCCTTGGTTGGGTCGTACGAAGATCATAGGTCCGCGATATACCAGCCATTGAATTTTCTTATTTCTATTGGCGGCACTATGATGGTTCAATTTCAGCAGGGAGAAGCCGCAAAGGCTATAAAACCTAGGGAGGTAAGCCATGATTTCGAATACCGCAGCCGTGCTGCGCGCCGTCACGTTATGTGCGGCCGTCTCGGCCGCATCGGTCGCTTCGGCCGGTGTCGACGAGTTGCCGCAGGACATTCAGGACAAGCTCTACAATCCTGACCTGCTGGACCCGAACCAGCCGATCGGCGACAGCGCCTATCGCGATTTTGTCGCCAAGAACCCGCCGCCATGGACGATCGGCTATGCGTCGTCCTATGCCGGCAACACGTGGCGTGCAGCGGTGATGGAACGGCTTCAGAACGAGATCATTCCCAAGTGGAAGGATCTCGGCATGATCGACGAAGTGATCATCACCCAATCGAACCTGAACGATTCCACCCAGATCCAGCAAATCCGGCAGCTTGTCGACCAGGGGGTCGACGCGATCGTGGTCTGCTGTTCCAACCCGACCGCGCTAAACGCGTCGGTCGAGTATGCCTACAACAATGACGTGGCCGTGTTCTCGGGCATCGGCTACCTGACCAGCCCCTATTCGGTGAACTCGTCGGCGAACTTCGTCGTGGGCGGCCGGATGATGGGCGAGTGGATGGCCGAGGAGATCGGTGGCGAGGGCCGCGTGCTGAACGTCGAAGGTATCCCCGGCGCGTCCGCCTCCGATAGCCAGAACGTGGGTATCGAGGCGGCGATGGCGGAATACCCTGATATCGAGGTCAAGGGCCCGATCGCCGGCATGTGGACCGACCAGGTCGCGCAGGCCGAGGTTCAGCGCTGGCTGGCCACCAACCCCGGCAAGCTGGACGGCATCCTGATCCAGTCGGCCTCCGAACTCGGCGCGCTGCGGGCCCTGCAGCAATCGGGCCGTCCGATGGTTCCGATCACGATAGGCTCGGAAATGGGGGCGCTGTGCTACTGGCGGAACAACCCCGATTACGTCTCTGCGGCGATCCATGCCTGGCCTCCGGGTGACGATTTCGAGATGATCTGGAACATCATGATGCGCACGCTTCAGGGGCAGGGGCCGAAGATCCAGTCGATCCTGACAACGCCCGTCAAGATGACCAAGGAAGAGATGATGGAAGCCATTCCCGAGGATTGCTCCGAGCAGTCGGCGGGCTGGTACCACCCGGGCATCGAGGAATGGGCCGGCAAGGACTTCCTCGACAACTTCTTCCTGCACCCTGCCGATCCGGAAGCCTACGATCCGGCCTCCCATCCGGCCGCGCAGTAACCGTTGCAGACCCGGCCGCCGTTTGCGCGGCGGCCGGGTCGAAAACAAAACTGTCTGAAAATCCCGGAATTCGTGGAATACTGACCCGAGGGGGAGGTCGCCGTGGCTACTGTAGCGGCTGAAATCATCGACGTGCGCAAGACCTTCGGTCCGACCGTGGCGCTTGACCGGGTCAGTCTTCGTGCATTTACCGGGGAAGTTCACGCCATCATCGGCGGTAACGGCTCGGGCAAGTCGACGCTGGCCAAGGTTATTTCCGGGGTGCTGGTGCCGGATCAGGGGCAGGTGTCGATCTTCGGCAAGTCGGCCACGAATCCCTCGGAATCCCGCGCGCTGGGCATTGCGAACGTCTACCAGGAAGTGCTGGTGGCCGATGAATGCTCGGTCATCGACAACCTCTTCCTCGGTGCTGACGGGCTGTTCTCGACAGCGGAGCCTTACGACGCACGCTATGCCCGGGCCGAGAAAATCATGCGCGAGCTGCTGGGCTTCGACCTGGATCCGGAAACGATCGTGGGCGAGCTTCCCCTGTCGATCAAGCAGTGGATTACCATCGCCCGCGGCATGCTGACGAACCCGCGCGTGCTGATCCTCGACGAGAGCTCGGCCGCGCTCGATTTCGAGGCGACCCAGCGACTGTTCCGGAAAATGCGCGAGTTGACGGCGCAGGGCTGCGCCATCTTCATCGTGACCCACCGGATTGCCGAACTCGTCCAGATTGCCGACCGCGCCACCGTGCTGCGCGACGGCGTGTCGGTGGGCACGCTGAACAAGGAAGAGATCACCGAGGAACAGATCCTGCACCTGATCGCCGGCCCAGAACGTGAAAGCGCGCATTCCACCAGCAAGCCGGTCGAAAAGCAGGCCGAGCGCCCCGTTCTTCGGGCCAACGATATGCGCGTCTGGCCCGATACCGACGCCTTCGATTTCAACCTCTACCCGGGCGAAGTGGTTGGCGTGACCGGGCTAGATGGTCAGGGGCAGGCCGATTTCGTCCAGGCGCTGGCCGGCATCGAACCGGCTTTGAGCGGATCGATTCATACCGTGCATCACGGCGTGGCCGAACCGATCTTCGATCTCCACAGCGCCCGGCACAACGGAATCGCGTATGTCTCGGGCGACCGGAAGAAGGAAGGAATCTTCCCGAACCTGTCGATCTACGAGAACATGTGCCTGTCGATCTACCCGGAATATGCCGCGGGCGGGCCGTTCAATTTCGTCAACCGGCAGAAGCTCGACCCGATCTTCGAGCACGAGACCGGCAACCTTGCCACCAAGATGGGCGACCCGGGCAACCTGATCACGTCGCTTTCGGGTGGCAACCAGCAGAAGATCCTGATCGCGCGGTCCTTTGCCGAGCGGCCGCGCGTGCTGGTGCTGAACGATCCGGCGCGGGGCATCGACGTCGGCGCCAAGCTCGATCTCTATCGCAACCTGCGGGCCTTTGCGGCGCGGGGCAACGCGGTGGTGTTCCTGTCGTCCGAGATCGAGGAGTTCATCGACCTCTGCAATCGCGTGCTGGTGTTCCGGGGCGGGGTGATCTCCTCGACCTTCGAGCCGCCCTTCGACCCCCATGTCATCCTGAACGCCACTTTCGGTCGCAAGCTCGACGCGGCGATGCCGGGCGAGGAAACCCACGAGGCGCGCAAGGTCATAGAATGGCGCCCGCGCCACGAGGCCGGCCGCCCGGCCGCGCGCCCGGTGCGCATGCGCCCCGAGATCAACAGGAGGATTTCCATGAACCAATCGGGCTTCCTGCTGCTGGCCCCCGATATCCCGCAGGGCAGCATCATTCCGGACCGGTTTTCCGAAATCAACAAGCGCTCGCCCGCGCTGGAATGGGAAGGGGTGCCGGAGGGCACGCAAAGCTTTGCCCTGTCGATCACCGATCCCGACCTGCCGCCGGAGTTCGAGTTTCCGCGCAGCTTCGCGCACTGGCTGGTCTACAACATCCCCGGCGACGCGCGCAGCCTGAAGGAGGGCGCGTCGATGACGTCGGCCATGCCCTCGGGCTCGCAGGAGCTGAACCCCGATTTCGTCACCTTCGGCATCCCCGGCTTCGGGCGCGGCTATGGCGGGCCATGGCCGCCCGACCGGGCGCACCGCTACATCTTCACGCTTTACGCGCTCAAAACACGGACGCTCGACCTGCCGCCCGATGCCGACCTTCCGGCTTTCGCGCAGGCGATCCTGCCCGTGACGATCGACCAGACAAGTTTCACCGCAACCTATGGCCCGGCCAAAGCGGCGCTGCCCGCGGCCTGACAGACAGGAGAGAACAATGAGCAAATTCGGCAGCAGAAACGCCTTCGACCTGGAGTGGGTCGAGCGCTGGGCGCGCCTTGTGAACGAGGACCGTGTCCTGCCGCGGATCGGACGGTTCTTCAACGCCCGCTTCGTGGTGGGCGTGGACGACACCGACTACCTTCTCGAGGTCCGCAAGGGCAAGATCGAGAAGATATCCGAGGGGCTCGAACCCTCCGACCTCGGTTACGAGTTCGCGCTGCGGGCGCCATCCTCGGCCTGGTCGAAGTTCAGCCAGAAAATGCCGCCGCCGATGTTCAATGACATCTGGGCGATGGCGCACCCGCTGCACAAGCAGCTTCATATCGAAGGCAACCAGCTGACCTTTTGGCAGAACCTGCGGGCGCTGACCTGGATGCTGGCGCTGATGCGCGAAGTTTAAGGAGAGCGAGCCATGAACAAGCATGATCCGATCGTCGGCCGCTACGTCTACATCACCTGCCAGGGCAAGACGTACCGGACCTATTACGAAGAAGCGGGCGAGGGCATTCCCATGGTCTGCCTGCACACCGCCGGCGCCGACGGGCGCGAATACCGCCATCAGCTCAGCGACCCGGACATGAACTCGAACTTCCGGATGATCGCGTTCGACCTGCCGTGGCACGGCAAGTCGCTTCCCCCGGAAGGCTTCCAGCTGATGGAGGACGAGTACAAGCTGACCACCAGCTTCTATTCCGAGTTCATCCTCGAATTCTGCCGCGCGCTGGAGCTGCACAAGCCGGTCGTGATGGGCCAGTCGATGGGCGGCAACATCTGCCTCGAACTGGCGCTGCGCTACGAGAATGAATACTCGGCCCTGATCGCTCTGGAAGGCTGCGATCATTCGCCGGGCTGGTGGATCGACCCGCTGCATCACCCTGCCATTCATGGTGGCGAGGCCTGTGCCACCGCCGTCTTCGGCCTAATGGCGCCCGACAGCCCCGATGAATACCGGTGGGAAACCTGGTGGTACTATGCCCAGGGCGGCCCGGGCATCTTCAAGGGCGACCTCTACTACTACTCGGTCGACAGCGACTATCGCGACAAGGTCCACAAGATCTCGGGCAAGGTGCCGATCTACTTCCTGACCGGGGAATACGATTTCGCCTGTACCCCCGAGATGACCCAGCGCACCGCCGAGAAGGTCAAGAACAGCGAGTGCGTCATCTTCGGCGGCGGCCACTTCCCGACCTCGGAAGACCCCGAGAAGTTCAAGGAGGTGATCACGCCGGTGCTGAAGAAGATCGTCCAGAACGATCCCGAACGCCGGGGCAAGACGGCGCGCGACTGGTCGTCCCGCGGCTCTGACGGGGGCTCGCGCAGCCGCTCGTCGGAGACCAAGAGCGACCGCCGCGTGATCGATCTCTGACCGGCTGCAACTGACGAAAGACGACGGCAAACATGGCAACCCGCGCCTCTTCCGCAAACGCCTACCTGCTGGTGCCCATCGTGCTGATGGCCGCCCTGCTTGGAACGGCGGTCATCCGCGGGCCGAGCCTGATCACGGAATCGGGTATCGGCAGCGCGGTGATCGTGGCGGCGCCGGTGATCCTTGCGACCTATGCGCTGATGGTGCTGGCGGTGGCCGGGCGCGGCACGGTCGACCTGGCTGTCGGGCCGCTTCTGGCCTTTATCAACGTTGTCATCGTCAAGCTCAGCACGGCCGAAATCCTGTCCAGCCCGATCGCGACCTTCATCGTGGCGATCGGGCTGGGCATGCTCTACCAGCTCCTCTTTGCGCTGATCGTGATCTGGGTGCGGGTGCAGCCGATCATCGTGGCGCTTTCGGGTTTCCTCGCGCTCACCGGCATCAACCTCGTGATCCTGCCACGGCCGGGCGGCGTGGCACCGGAATTCATGATGAGCTGGGGCGCGGGTACGACGATCTTCTCGCCGGTCCTGGTGATCCTCGTGGTGGCCACGCTGAGCTGGTACCTGTTCACCGCCTCGACCTTCTACACCAACCTCAAGATGATGGGCTATGACGAGCGCGCCGCCTGGACCTCGGGTGTGCGCACCGACGTCGTGCGTATCGGCGCCCACCTCATTGCCGGGGTTTATGTCGGGCTGGGTGCGATCTGTTACACCGCGTTGATCTCGTCGGGTGACCCGACGCAGGGGCAGAGCATGACGCTGACGGCAATCACCGCGCTGGTGCTGGGCGGCGTGGCGCTGTCCGGCGGACGCGGCGGCGTGACCGGGGCGCTTCTGGGCGCGGTCAGCCTGTGGCTGATCGGGTACGTGCTGGCAACCTTCAATTTCGGCGCCATCCAGGCGTTCATGACGCAGATGGTCTACGGGATCATCCTCGTGCTGTCGCTATTGCTGACGCTGCTCGTTCCGGTGATCGCGCGCTACGTCAGCTTCATCTCGCCCTGGAGCGCGTTCCTCGTTCTGGGCGTCATCGTCCTCAGCATCATGATGCAGGTCGGCACCTTCGACACTTATGCCGAGGTCGCGCCGGTCGCCGTCGAGGCGGCGACCTCCGAGCGGTATTTCCTGATCGAGCCGGCACGCGTGGCCGCCGACGGATTCCGGATCTCGCCGGTTCAGGCCTTTGCCCTGATCGCCGGCCTGGGCGCCATTGCCATCGTCCTTGCCGCGCGGTTGGTCGATGCCGAGTCCGGAGCCCGCAAGATGGGCCCGTTCCTCTACCTCTTCGTTGCCGCGATGCTGATCGCGCTATTCGTGGCGA
The DNA here is from genome assembly GCF_030373445.1 of Roseovarius sp. Lineage (GTDB taxonomy): Bacteria > Pseudomonadota > Alphaproteobacteria > Rhodobacterales > Rhodobacteraceae > Roseovarius. The sequence goes on along the minus strand of NZ_JAUCYU010000003.1, from coordinate 71,480 downwards.
TCATCGTGCAGCCTGACAGCAGCCTCTTCGGGGTGCCGAAATGACCGAGCGTTCAGATACAAGGGGCCGCGTCTCCGTGCTGCCGATGCCGAAGTCGATCGCGCTGGTATGGCTGAATATCGGGCTTTCGCTGGTCGTGGCGGCCATCGGTCTCGGCGTCGGCTTCGCGCAGGAGGTCTCGGCCCAAAGGGTGATCCTCTTCACGATCCTGACGGCGACGGTTCTCTTCCTGCTCCTCAACTATATCGTGGCCGCGTTCGAGGCCAACGCCGCGGCCCGGGCGGAGGAGACCGAGGACGAACAGGAGGAACGCAGCGGCCGGACCAGGAAGCTCTGGCGCAACAACCGCGTGTTGATCATCGCGATGGCCGGGCTGCTGGTGCTGTACCTGCTGCTGACCGCGGCCATTCCGGAATTCCGGTCGATCAAGAACCTGATCGGCTTCCTCGTCCTCGAGCTGATCCTGCTATTCGCCTTCAAGGTCTCGGGCCAGTTCGCCTCGGGCCGCAGCGCCTTCATCGGGCTGATCGTGCTGTTTGCGCTAATCGTCATCTCGGCCTTCTCTATCGAGGGGTTTCTCTCGGGGCCCAACATCAAGGCGATCCTGCTCTTTGCGGCCTTCCTCGGCATCGCCAGCGTCGGGCAGACGATGGTGGCGCTTCTGGGCGGGCTCGACCTGTCGATCCCCTTCGTGATCGGCTCGTCCAACATCGCGCTTCTGTTCCTGATCACGCTTGGCGTGCCGTCCTTCGTGGCCTTCGGCTTCATCCTCGTGCTGGGTGGCATCGTCGGGCTGTTTAACGGCATCATGAGCTATCGCTTGCAGGGGCAGGCGCTGATCGTGACGCTTGGGTCGGGCTTCGCGCTGGCAGGCTTCACCCAGATCATGACTTCGATCGGCTCGCAATTCGCCGGGAACGTGTTCGGGACGGTGCCGAAATGGCTGTCGAACCTGGCGGCGATGAACGGAAAGTTCATCGGTATGAACTTCCCGCCGACCATCGCTATCTGGATCATCATCGCCATCGTCATGATCATCGGGCTGAGAACCACGGCCTGGGGCCGGAACCTTTACGCGCTTGGCGGCAATCGCCGCTCGGCCAGCCTGATCGGCGTGAGCGAGTTCAAGTACTGGGTCGGCTGTTACACCATTTCCGGCGTCTTCGCGGCGCTGACCGGCTCGCTTCTGCTGGGCTGGTCCGGCGGGGCATTCATCGGGGTGGGCGACCCCTATCTTTTCACCACGCTGGCCGCTGTCGTCATCGGGGGTACGTCTCTGCTGGGCGGCAACGGTGGCTATGGCTTTACCGTGATCGGTGTCCTCGTGCTGCAGGTGCTGACCTCGTTCCTGCAGGGCATCGGGCTCCAGTACGAATGGCAACAGTTCATCTTCGGTCTGCTGATCCTGCCGATGGTCGCTCTTTACGGGCGCTCACCGCATATCCGGGCCACCGTCTGAGGAAACGCAATGTTCACTACTCTCTATACCTCCGCCGACGTGGTCGCCAGCGCCCTGACCGGGCTCGCCCTGATGAGCCTGGCCTCGGCGATGATCTGTTACGTGGGTCTCAGCTGGTCGAACGAACGCTGGCGGGTGCCCGAGGCGCTGGTCGGCACCGCCTGCCTTGCCACGGCGCTTTATTATGCCGGCGCGGCGGGCTTCTGGTTCTCGGGCGGAGAGGCCAGCGCCGGCGTGCGCTTCTCGGCGTGGTACACGGTGCATCCGCTGCAGGTCGCGGCCGTCTATTTCTTCGCCCGCACCCAGGGGCCCGTCCCGGTCGGTGTCTTCTGGCGCATCACCGGTGCGGCCCTTCTGATGGTATTCGGGCGGTGGCTGGGGGATGCCAGCTTCTTCAACCCGACCCTTGGCGCGCTGCTGTCCATCGCCTTCTGGCTCTACATCCTGGGCGAGATGTATTTCGGCGCGATGTCCGAGGCGGTGCGCAAATCCTCGCGCCCCGTCCGCATCGGCTATTTCTGGATCCGCCTGCTGATGACCGTGGGCTGGGCCGCCTATCCGATCCTGCATTTCGTCGACGTCGTGATCGGCGTCGGCCAATCGGGCGGTGTCATCGTGCTCTACAGCGTATTCGACATCGTCAACCTCATCATACCGTCTCTCATCGTCGTGGCCGTCGCCGGCCAGGACCGCTACTGACCGCCCCCGGCGTTAAGGAAGGAAACATGTCATGACCGGTGCCGATATCATCGCAATCGTCATCCTGATCACGATCCTGATCGCAGTGGGGGTCTACCTGCTGCACTGGCTCTATCGCCATTCCTCGAAAGACCAGAGCTTCGTCCGAACCGGTTCGGGCGGCGAGCGGGTCGTGATGGGCGGCGGGGCGCTGGTGATCCCGATCGTTCACGACATCACCGTCGTGAACATGAACGCCATTCCGATCGAGATACGGCGGCAGGGCGAGCAATCGCTGATCACCAAGAACAAGATGCGCATCGACATCACGACCGAGTTCTTCGTGCGGGTGGTGGCGACGGAAGAGGGCGTCTCGGCCGCCGCGCGGACCCTCGGCGCACGCACGCAGGATGCGATGGCGCTGAAGGAGGTGATCCAGGGGCGGCTGGTCGATGCGATGTCGACGGTGGCCGCCTCGATGACGATGGACGAAATCCACCAGGATCGTGCCGGGTTCATCCGCCATGTGACGCAGCTTCTGGAAGGGGTGCTCGAAAAGAACGGGCTGGAGCTTGAAACCGCCTCGCTCACCTCGCTCAACCAGGCGGATATCTCGGTCTTCGACCCATCGAACTTCTTCGATTCCGAGGGCCTGACCCTGATCGTGCGCGAAACCGAAGAACGCCGCAAGCTGCGCAACCAGATCGAGAACGAAACCAAGGTCCAGATCAAGACGCGTGACTTCGAAGCCGAACAGCGGGTGATCGAGATCGACCGCGATCTCGAATATGTCCGGCTCGATCAGAGCCGCGACATCGAGACCCGCAAGTCGCAACAGGCCGCGGCGATCGAGGCGGAACGCTCTACCTCACAGATCGCCATCACCCAGGCCCGCACCAGGACGGAGGAGGAATCCGAACGCGTCAAGATCGCCAAGTCGCGGGCCATCGACGAGGAACGCATTCGTAGCGAAAACGAAATCCGGTCCTACGAGATCGAGAGACTACGCGACACCGAACTGGCCGACATCACCGCGAAATCCCGTCTTGAGACCGAGCGGATCCAGACGCGCCGTCAGGTCGAGTCGGAGCGCATCGAGCGCGAGCAGGAGGTGCGCGAGGCGCAGATCAAGTCGCGGCTGGAGCTTGAGACCTACGAGGCGAAAAGCAACGCCGAGATCCAGCACGCGCATTACCTGTCGCAGCAGGAGATCGAGAACGCGCGGATCAACACCGAGAAGTTCATCGAACTGGCCAGCGTGGCCCGTGAAAAGGAAATCAGCGTCTCGGTCGCGGAATCGGAAACCGAACAGGAGCGCGCCGTGCTGGCCCGCAAGCTGGCCGTGGAAAGCAACCGTGTCGAGACCGAGGAACAGATCCGTGCCCGCGAAATCCAGCGGGAGCACAAGATCAAGTTGGCCGAGACCGCCAGCTTCCGCGAGATCGAGGATGCGCGCATCGTCGCCGACCGCGAAGTCGAGGAACTGCGCGTGGCCGCGCGGCGCTATATCGAGCGGTTCGACATCGAGCGGCAGATGGAAATCGACATCGCCGAGAAGGAGCGCCTGATCGCCGTGGTCAACAAGGCCATCGACGAAGCCGTGGCCCGCACCAGCGAGGCGGAGGCGCAGAAGATCCTCGCCCAGACCGAAGAGCAGATCGAGTCGGCCCGTGCCTCGGAGAAGGCCAGCCGTGCCAAGACGATCGAGGTCATCGACGCCGAGGCCCGCGCGCAGCGTGAGACCATCCGGCTTGTCAAACAGGCCGAGGCCGAGAAGAGCGCCAGCGAACAGCGCGCCGAGGGCGACATGGCCGAGGCCCGCGCGGCCGAGTTCCGGTACGGTGTCGATGCCGAGGGTCATCGCAAGCTCAACGAAGCCGAGAATATTCGCAACGCCGAGGCGCGGCGCAGCGCCATCCTCGAATCCGTGGTCAACCGCCTGCCCGAGATCATCCGCGAACAGGTCAAGCCGATGGAAAACATCGAGTCGATCAAGATCCTGCAGGTCGATGGCCTGCCGGGTCTCAACAGCCCGTCCGAGATGCGCGGTGGCGGCGGCTCGGGCGGCGGCGAGGGTACCGGCGGGGGCGGCAGCGTATCGGATTCGGTGGTGAACTCTGCCATGAAATACCGCACCCAGGTCGCTTTCGTCGACGGGCTGATGGAAGAGATCGGCCTGCCGCTGAAGAACCTCGGCTCGGCCGGAGGCATGTCGTTCCGCAACTTCCCCGAAGTGAAAGGCGATGACGGAAAGTCCGGGGGCAAGGATGACTGACCGGACAGGGTGAGATCGCGATGATCGAGAACAACCTCTTCGACCGCCTCGACCGACACGGGCTGGTGATGGCGATCTGGTCTCCGGCGGCCTTCCTGGCGGCAGCGCTTCTGCACAAAGGCGTGACCGCCGGCGGGGGCGCATGGTGGATCGGCGCGGGTTTCGGGGTGCTTATCCTGGGCTATGCCGGGCATGTCATCGTCAACGCGGTGCTCAAGACCCGCTTCACAGCCGGTGAGACGGCACTTGGTCTCGTGACCTTTGCTGTCGGTATCGTGGCGCTGCTGGTCACCGTGCTGGTGGCTCCGTCCGAGACGGTCGAGCGTGTCGTGCTTCCTGTCGGGCTGGGGCTGGTTTCGCTGGTGGTGGCGGTGATCGCCTACCTCGTGATCGCCTTCGGTCCGCGCGGCGCTTTCGAGAGGTTCGACGTCATACGCGACAACAACCTGCGCCCCGCCTCGCGTCTTCCGCACAGGGGTGGGCGCCGGTGACCCCTCTGCTTCTCAGCCTGCTGGTTCTGGTCGCGCTATATGGCCTTTACTTCGCGGCCCGCACGGCACGTGTGGGCGGACCGCCCGGGGAATTCGCCGATGGCGGGGCGAACCTCCCGGGCTGGGCGGTGATGTTCCTGCTGCCGGGGTTGGCGGTCGCCGGGCTGGGCGTAGAACGGCATTTCACCCTGGTGGGGCGGTTCGGCCTTCAGGCCTCTCACGTATCGGCCGGGCTGGTGTTGGTTGCAATCGCGGCTTTGCTGGTCTGGAACCGGCTGTGGATGGCGACGCGAGTTGCGGGGCTCTTCACCCCCGGCGAGGCGTTGGGACGGTTTTACGACTCCGTCGCGCTTCGGGTGGTCGTGATGGGGCTGACGGTACTCTTCGCGCTGCCCTTTGCCGGGCATATCCTGTCATCCGTATCGGTTCTTCTCGAGGCGGCGACCGAAGGCCTTATACCGCGTGCGGCGGGCGTGTGGATGATTGCCATCGCGCTGGCCATTCCGGCCATCGTCGGCGGTTGGCGGGCGACGATCATGACGCTGGCAATGTATTCCGTGCTGCTGGCCCTCTTGATGCCGGGGCTGACCGTGTTGACCGAGATCACTGCCACCGGACCGGGCTTCCCCGCCCAGTCCATCGGCGTGGCCGACGGGATTCTTTGGGATCGCATCCCGGGCGTTCTTCAGAACTCGGCCGGCATCGGCAAGGCGATGCCGCCGGGCGGCATCTTCACTGCTGCCGCCATCTCCTCCTCTGCTGTCGCGCTGCTGGGCATCGTCTTCAGCCCGGCGGTGCTCTATCTCGGGCAGACCGCACCGGCGGGGCGGGGTCTAGGTGTTTCTACCGTCTGGCTGCTGGCGGGGCTGGTCGCTGGCGGGTTCGTACTGGGTGGTCCGGTGCTGGCGGCCAGGATGTCCGACGGGCCGTTGGCCCTGGCCGGCTCCCTCTTCGAGGTTGAGCCGTTGGCCGGGGCAGGGCTACTGCTGCTTATGATGATCGGGGGCCTGCTGGCGGTCAGCTTTTTCGTAACGGGTGGGTCCATCCTGATCACGCGCGAACTTGTCCTGACCTACCTGTTCCCGAAACTCGGTGCGCGACAGGCACGGCTGGGTCACCGTATTTCACTGGGCTTGGCTTTCTTCTTCGTGGCGCTTTCCGCGAGTTTCGCGCCGCTCATCTGCGCCGTGGGGGCGAGCGTCGCTCTCCCGCTTTCGGTACAGCTGCTACCGGCGGTTCTGGGTCTGACTTTCCTGCGGGTGATCAGTCGAGGCGGGGTTATGGCTGGCCTCAGCATCGGCTGTCTCATCGTCGTCTTTACTGAGCCGCTCGGGCTCATCCTCTTCGAGTCGCTCTTCGTCGAGTTGCCGTGGGGCCGTTGGCCGCTGACGATCCACTCGGCGGCCTGGGGGCTGGCCTTCAACCTGGCGTTTGTCCTGCTGAGCTCGGCCGCCACCTTGCGGTCCCCCGACCGGTTCCAGCGCGACCGCCTGCATGACGCGGTCGAGGCTGCACTGCCGCCCCGCCAGACGGGCGGGCGGGGGCTTCTGTGGTCCCTGATGCTGCTCTGGGGTTTTCTCGCCTACGGGCCGGGCGCGATTTTGGGCAACAGTTTCTTCAGCGAGCCGATCTTCACCGACCGCTCGGCTGATCTGGGTGTCCCGTCGCTCTGGGTTTGGCAAATCCTGTTCTGGCTTCTGGGCGTGCTGCTGGTCTGGTGGTTCGCCTATCGCGTCGGACTGGGCCGGACATCGGCCGAACGGATCAAGCCGATCACGCTCGGCGAGCCGGAAAAACGGCGCACGCCGGACTGGCTGGCCGCCGGGCTGGAGAGGGTGGTGAAGAAAGCGTCGTAACGATGTTTGCGAGGCCATCCCCAGTACTTACCAAAACTCAAAGAACCAACGCCTTTTCGGAGCCGAACCATGGCATTCACGCAATACCTGATCGACCTCTCCCTGCTGCCGCGTGATCAATTGCAGGACCACGAACTGCAGCTCGCGCGCTATTCGCTGCTCGACTGGATCACCTGCGGTATCGCCGGTATCGGCGAGCCGCTCGCCGAAAAACTCCGTCAGTTCGCCGATCGCGAGGGCGGGATGCCCGTGGCCTCGGTCCTTGGGGGGACCCGGGTGCCACCCCGCATGGCGGCGCTGGTCAACGGGGCGACCAGTCATGCGCTCGACTACGATGATACCCATTTCGCCCATGTCGGGCATCTTTCCGTCGGCATATATCCCGCGGCGCTTGCCGCGGGCGAGGAGCAGGAGGCGACCGTGCCAGAGGTGGTCGAGGCATTCCTCGTCGGGGCCGAAGTGGCGATACGCGTTGGCGTGGTGCTGGGAAGCGCGCATTACAATCTTGGCTTCCACCAGACCGCGACTGCCGGCGCCTTTGGTGCCACCGCTGCAGCAGGCCGCCTCTATGGATTGGACGAGGGTCGGATGCGTGCGGCGCTGAGCCTCTGTGCAACACGGGCCTCGGGGCTAAAGTCGCAATTCGGCACCATGGGTAAGCCCTACAATGCCGGGATTGCCGCCGCCAATGGCGTCGAATGTGCTCAATTGGCCGGGCTCGGGTTTACCGCAGCCGATGATGGGCTGATGGCGGTGCAGGGCTTCGTGGAAACCCACACGCCCGAGGCGAACCCCGCGGCCGGCTGGAGCAACCCGCCGCCGGAAACCTTCATGTTCCGCGACAACAAGTACAAGCTGCATGCCTGCTGCCATGGGCTGCATGCCATGATCGAGGCGCTGTCGGAGGCGCGCTCGGGTGAAGGGCTCGAACTGGCTGATGTCACGGCCGTTCACCTGCGCACGGCACCGCGGTGGCTCCGCGTCTGCAACAACCCCGCACCGCGTACCGGGCTCGAGGCGAAATTCTCGTACAAGTGGCTCGCCGGGATGACTCTACGCGGCGATGCGACCGGCAGCGGCCGGACCTACACCGACGAGATCTGCGCCGATCCCGAGCTTACGGCCTTTGCCAACAGGGTGACGGTGGAAGGCGACGAGGGGCTAAGTGACGCCCAGGCCGAAGGCGAACTGACCCTTGCGGATGGGCGCAAGCTCGCCATCCGTCACGATCTCGATGCGCTGATCCCGAAGAGCGTTCTGGCCGGTAAGCTGCGCACCAAGGCCGAGGCCGTCCTGGGCCCGCGCGGTATCGCCATCTGGGACCGGCTTGCAGCGCTCGACGATATGGACGCCCGCACGCTTGGCAACGGCCTGTCGGGCTGATCTTCAGGCGAGGTTCGCCTGCCAGATGCCCCGCGTTACAAGATCGTCAACGACCTCGCGGCAGCATTCTTCAGTCGCGCGGCAAGCGGCAGTGATCCGGTTTACCGAGGATCGGACGAGGTAGATCTTGCGGCTCAACCTTGGTCCCCGGATGGGACTGCCAACGATCTTGCCATCTTCGACGAGGTCGAGCACCGCAGCGGGTGAAATGATCGTGTATCCGCTGCCACGCGCGACCAGCGACTTGATTTGTGGCAGGGAATCCATCTCCAGCGTCACCAGCGGCTTTCGGCTTTCGGCTTGGGCAGCCCGGTCGATGAACTTGCGTAGTCCGTGTCTTTTGGAGGGAAGGACAAGGTCTGTGTTAACTGCGTCCTTGAGATCGACCGGTTCCCCCGGCGGCGTATCGAAGGGCCAGTCATCGGCGGCTGAGTAAAACCACAACTCTTCGGTCAGCAGGAACGCTGACGTACAGTCGCCGAGCCCGGTATTGTCATAAAGGATCGCCATGTCGATCTCGCCGTTCATGACCCATTCCCGCAGGTGGCCGCTCATCGCTTCGGTCACGCAGAACTGGATTTCCGGTTGTTCGACCCGAAGCGTTTCTGCCATCGGGATGGAAAGCGCCATGCAGATCGAGGGCGGCATGCCGAACGTGACCCTGCCCGCCGGGGAAGATCCGATATTCGCCACATCGGTGCGGGCGTCGTCCAGCAGGCGCTCGATGCGGACGGCATAGGATTCGAGACGCTCGCCCGCCTCGGTCGGTGAGATTCCCCGCGCCGAGCGCACCAGAAGCTCGGTTCCGAGGGTGGTTTCGAGCGACCTGACAAGCTGTGACAAGGAAGGTTGCGCCACGCCGAGGCTGCGCGCGGCGGAACTCATCGATCCGTGCGCGACGATCTGGCGGAAATACCTGAGTTGTCTCGAGTCCACGACACTCCTCCCCTCGCGGCCCATAGATACGATTTATGGAACCACTATAGGGTCACCTTGTCCAGAAATAGCTGGCCTTGTACCGTGCCAAAGCCCAACGCATCACGAAAGGGTAGGGCGGTACGTCCTCCGACGTGGTGATCCAGACCGACTTCGTTACGTGAAACTCGCGGTTCACACTTCGCGGAGACAGCGTAAGTCATTCAATTGGTACCGGTTACCATACCATTCGGCTTGTTTGACCAAGCGAATTAAGGTTCCAGTGCGTTCTTGATCACGACGGCTGCCTCCATCAGGTCTCCGGTCAGACCTTCGACACCAAGTTCCGGATTGCCGACACGTACTGCCCGGACGATCTTCTCATGATGGTCGTGCTTGGCGAAGTTAAGACCGTTGTTCCTGAGGAGATTGAGCAGGGGGCCATACCTGAGCCACAAAATCTCGATGATGCTGGTCAGGTCCGGGTTGCCGCTTTGCTCGTATATTGTGAAGTGAAACTCGTGATTTACGGCCAGGTAGTTCTTGATGCTTGGCCGTTTTCTGGCGGCTTCCTTGTCCATGGTTGCGTTGATAGACTCTAGCTTGTTTGCGAGTGCCTGGTTCGGTTCGGAAGCGACCTGACGCAGTGCCTTGCACTCAAGGTCGATGCGGATGCTGACGAGGTCTTCCAGCCGCTTTGCGTCTACATGGGGGACGGTGACAGATTTCCTCGGTGCGGCCTCCAGCACCTGGGAAACGACAAGGCGGCTCAGGGCCTCTCGGACGGGCATCTGGCTGGTGTGAAAGACGTCCGCCAATTCCTTGAGCTTGAGTTTCTGCCCGGGAACGAACTCCCCCATCATGATGGATCGGCTCAGCTGCGAATAAACGTGGTCCAGATCGGACATGCGCCGGCGCGGTTGGAAGTCGGGAAGTGTGGCGCCTGTTTCGCGGTCATTCATGTGAGAGCCTTTTCCTGTTTAGTGAGGAACATGTATAACGGTGCCAAATATTGATCAAGAATCAATGATCAGTGGATCGTGAATTCATCTGATTGCCTGTTGCAAATGTTCCCGAAGCATAATGGGCCGGAAGAGACGCGATGAGAGATTGCCAATTATTTTCAGGGCCTTGTGAGGAATTGAAGGCATGAGAAGCCCGGCGGGCGCACTGGTTGACAGGAGAAGGTAATCTGTTATCTTTGATCAAACATCACAAAAGGAGCGACCGAAAGTGTGGAGAGTTGGCATCGATGTGGGCGGTACATTCACGGATCTTTACGCGGTCGACTCCGACAGCGGCTCCGCCCGTACAGGCAAGGTGCTCACCACGCCGAAGGATCGCGTTCTCGGTGTCATCTCGGCGATTTCCGAAGCGGGGCTTTCGCCGGAGGATATCGACCTTCTGGTTCACGGCACCACGACCGGAACCAACGCCCTTATCGAGCGGAGCTTCCCGCCCGCGGCGATGATCACGACCGAAGGGTTTCGCGACGTGCTTGAGATCGGTCGCATGCACAGGGAGCATTTGTACCGACCGTACCAGACCAAGCCGGAGCCTCTTATCCGGCGTCGAAACCGGTTCGTGCTGGAGGAGCGGGTCAATGCGCAGGGCGTTGTCGAGATTCCAGTTGATCCGGTAGAGCTTGAGCCGATCATTGACATGCTGCTGAAGCGCGAGATCCAGAGTGTCGCCGTCTGCCTGATCAATTCCTATGCCAACCCGGCGAATGAACAAGCTGTCGCGGAACTGCTTCGCAAGGCGTTGCCCGACATCTCCATCACCATGTCATCGGACGTGAAGCCCGTCTTTCGGGAGCATTCTAGGTTTTCGACGACGGCGGTGCGTGCCGTGCTTTTGCCGGTGATGGCCACGTATTTCGAGCGCCTCGAGATCGCATTGCGCGAGAAAGGGTTCAACGGGCGACTCATGATCCTGAAAAGCAATGGGGGGATGATGTCCGTCGAGCAGGCGCGGACGCGGGTCGAGGAACTGGTCGAATCCGGCCCCGCGGGCGGTATCGGTTATGCAAGCCGGATTTCCCGGATGACCGGGCAGACGAAGATTATCCACACCGACGTCGGCGGTACGAGTTTCGATACATCCGTGGTCGAAGACGGGCAGGGTCTGATCACGAGGGAATACGAGATCGAGTTCGACATTCCGGTTGCGGTTCCGATGCTTGATATCCGCTCGGTCGGCGCTGGCGGTGGGTCGATCGGCTGGATCGATGAAGGCGGGTCGCTGCGCGTCGGGCCGATGTCGGCCGGGTCGGAGCCGGGGCCGGCCTGTTACGGCCGGGGAGGCAATTGCCCGACAGTAACAGATGCGAACCTTGTGCTAGGGCGCCTCAGCAGCGACCTCAGCGGGAAGTTCCGGCTTGATCTGGACGCCGCGAGGCAGGCCGTTGGGACGATCGCCGAACAACTGGGCATTTCGATCGAAGACTGTGCCGAAGGCATGGTGCGTATTGCGACGGAGGCGATGGCACAGGCGGTCAAGATCGTGCTGGCCTCTCGCGGGCGCGATCCACGAGACTATGCCCTGGCCAGTTTCGGCGGTGCCGGACCGATGCACGCCTGTGCGGTCGCCTCGGCCTTGCAGACGCCAAAGGTGGTTGTGCCGCATTATTCCGGCGTCGCTTCGGCGCATGGCGCGACGTATCTGAACCTCAAGCACGATGAAGAGATGTTCTACTTCACGGTTCTGAACGAGGCCGCCCTTGATCAGGTTGCCAGGCAGTTCGAACACCTGAAGGCAAGAGCATCGACCGCGTTGCTGGACCAGGGTGCGACGAACCGGGATGTGTCGATCAGTCATGTGATGCGCATGCGCTACGCCGGGCAAACCTTCGAAGTGGATGTAAGCGTTGCGGAGCAGACGGTCACCGCCAAGGAGCTTGGTGCGATCGCCGAGGCGTTCCACCAGACCCACAAACAGGAATTCGGCGTTCGGTCAGAGGATTTCCCGATCGAGATCGTTGCGCTGGGCGTGACGGCCGAGGCTCCGATTGTCGATGCAGCGGAAAACAGCGCGGCACCTTGGCCCGAAGGACAGGGCGACCCGTCGGAGCGGGATGTCTATTTCGCCGGCGATTGGTCGAAGGCCCTTGTCTACGGGCCGAATACCATTCTGCCCGGGCAGACAATCGCCGGGCCTGCGGTCGTGGAGGATGCACATAGCTGCATCATCCTGCCGCCCGGTTGGACGGCGCGGGCTGACGACTTTCGCAACATCATCATGGAGGAGCAGGCATGAGCGGCAGCATGGACCAACAGTTCGGTGATCTCGACCCGGTGACCTTCGAAGTGCTGCGTAACACGTTCGAGTACGTGTGCCGGCGGATGACCGTCATTCTGCAAAAATCCTCGTTTTCGCCGATCCTGTCGGAGAACCTGGACTTCTCGAACGCCATCTACGATCCCGAACTTCGGTTGATCGGCCAGACTGCGAACTGCCCCGTTCATCTTGCGGCCATGCATTTCAGCGTTCAGGCCGTCGACAGGAAGTTCGGAATAGAGACGCTCAAGCCCGGTGATGTCGTCGTTCTGAACGACCCGTATGAGGGCGGAACCCACCTGAACGATGTCACGCTGACCATGCCGGTGTTCTACGACGAAGAGCTGATCGGTTTCGCCGTAAGCCGGGGGCACTGGATGGATCTCGGCGGGGGTGGTCCGGGCGGTCAAGGCTTCGGAACCCACGTGGCCGGTGAAGGGCTGCGGCTTCCGCCGATGAAGCTTTACGAGAATTACGAAGTCAATGCCGACCTTCTGGAGATCCTGCTGCGGAATACCCGTACGCCCCACTACATCAAGGGCGATCTTCAGGCACATATGGGAGCCCTTCTGGCAGCCGAGGAAGAACTGCAGACCACGGCCGGAAAGTATGGCAAGGATGTTCTGCTCAACGGCATGTCGCAGATGATTGGCTATACCGAGCGCATCGTTCGCGCCGCCATAGAGGCCATTCCCGACGGGACGTATGAAGGTGCGGACTACGCTGACAGCGACGGCATTTCCGATGACAAGATCTGGGTGCGGCTGAAGCTGACCGTGAATGGTGACGCCATCCACGTCGATTTCGATGGCTCGGATCCGCAATGCGCGGGTGCGATCAACTCTCCCTACGCCAACACGGCAGCCGCAATCTATACCGCGTTGCAGTTCTTCCTGGCACCGGACGCGCCGCCGAATGCAGGGATGTTCGCGCCGATTTCCTTTTCCCTGCCCGAGGATTGCTGGTTGAACGCGAAATGGCCGGCGCCCGTCGTCGGCTGCACCACGATCACGTCGGGCAAGGTGCAAAGCGCGATCTGGCAGGCCGTAGCAAAGGCCCTTCCCGACCTTGCCATTGCGCCCACATGCGCGGACGCCAACTGGTTCGTGGCGGCGGTCAGGGGCAAGGATGGCCGGATCGACGTGTTCTCGGACATCCCGGCCGGAGGCTGGGGCGGCACGCCTTACAATGATGGCCTCAACGTCACTTTGGACCCGTTGGGCAATTGCACCAACATGCCGGCGGAAGCGGCCGAGCTGCTGTATCCCATCGAGGTCGAGGCCTTTGATCTGCGCAGCGACAGTGGCGGGCCCGGCGAGAACCGGGGCGGCCTTGGGGCGCGGTTCCGGTTCCGGTTCATCGAGGGCGGCGAGCTGTCGATCGAGACGTCGCGGACGCTTGAGGGGAGCCCGGGTGTCAACGGCGGAGGTTTCAGCCCCGTGCAGGTGCTGATCAAGGAGCGTCCGGATGGCGTGCGCAAGGTTATCGGGGGCACTTCGGAGGACGGGTCCTGGACCTCGCCCTTGCTGTCTTCGCACAAGTTCGGGCCCGGAGAGTCGTTCGAATTTCTCAGTACCGGTGGCGGCGGCTGGGGGACGGTCAGATCGAGAGATCCCGAGCGCGTGCTTGATGACGTGCTCGACGAGTACATCACCATGGAAGCCGCGGAGCGCGATTACCTCGTGGCCATCGATCGCGACACGATGACCGTGGACGAAGCGGCCACGAAACGGCTTCGCAGCTGAGATATTCGAGGAAGACAGAGATGAAGCAAGACGTATTCATTACGTGCGCCGTCACCGGTGCCGGAGATGGCCCGAAAAAGAACCCCAATGTACCGGTGACGCCGGAGCAGATCGCGGCGGACGTGGTTGCCGTGGGCGAAGCAGGGGCGGCGATCGCGCATATTCACGTGCGTGACACGGCCACCACCGAGGGCAGCCGCGAAACCGGCCTTTATGCCGAGGTGATGGAGCGGGTGCGGGACGCGGGCACGGATATCATCATCAATTTCACGGCTGGCATGGGCGGTGACCTCGAAGTTGGCGCAGAGGATCCCACGCAATTCGGGCCAGCGACCGACCTGGTGTCGCAAGCGGAAAGGGTCGTCCATATCGATGCGCTTCGGCCCGATGTCTGCACCCTCGATTGCGGGACGTACAACATGGCGGACGGCAACGTGATCTATGTCTCCACGCCCGACCAGATCAGGGAGGGTGCGAGAATGATCAGGGGTTTCGGGGTCAAGCCGGAGCTCGAGGTGTTCGACCTGGGGCATCTGGGTCTTGTGCTTCGCCTGATCGACGAGGGCGCGTTCGAGGGGCCCGCGATGGTGCAGTTCTGCCTTGGCGTGGGCAGCGGCGCACCGGCGACACCCGGTGCGCTGAAGGCCATGTGCGACGCGCTCGGGGGCCGTGATGTCGTCTGGTCGGCCTTTGGCGTGGGGCGAATGCAACTGCCCATGGTCGCTCAGGCTGCCCTTCTGGGCGGCAACGTGCGTGTCGGGCTGGAAGACAATATCTGGCTTTCGAAAGGTGTTCCGGCCACCAATGTGGATTTGGTCACGCGAGCCCGGACGATCGTGGAGAGCATGGGCAGTCGGGTGAAATCGGTTCAGGCGACGCGCGATGAGCTCGGCCTCGCGGGGGCACATTGATGGCGCAGGAACTTCGGGACAAGCGCGCCATCGTCACGGCGGGTGGATCAGGTATCGGCCGGATCGTCGCCGAGCGTCTGCGTGCCGCCGGTGCCAGGGTCGCCATCTGCGACATCGAAGAAACCGCGTTGCGTGCCGTAACGGAAGTCTGGCCGGATATCACCGCCGTGCGCTGCGATGTTTCCGACCCGGAATCCGTCGAGACGGCCATGGAGATGATGTTGGACGGGCTGGGGGGCGTCGACATCCTGGTCAACAATGCCGGATCCGCGGGGCCGACGGCCTGTGTGGAAGACATCGATGTGACGGAATGGGATCAGGCGATCCGGGTTAATCTCAACTCCCAGTTCCTGTTCACGCGCGGCGTGGTGCCTGCGATGAAGCGGCAGGAAAGCGGTGTGATTTTCAACATGTCCTCTGCCGCCGGTCGGTTGGGTATGCCGATGCGTAGCCCGTATGTGGCCGCCAAATGGGCTGTCATTGGACTGACCCAGACGCTGGCGATGGAGCTTGGCCCGAGCAATATCCGTGTAAACGCGATCCTGCCCGGATCCGTGCGTGGCGACCGGATGACACGTGTCATGCAGGCAAAGGCGAAGGCCACCGGCCAGTCCTTGGCCGAGGTCGAGGCCGAGGAAACTGCTGCCATGTCCCTCGGTCGCATGATCGAGCCCGACGAAATCGCGGATCTGGTGGTCTACGTGGCATCCGATAGCGGGCGTTCGATCTCCGGCCAGTCTCTGGGGGTCTGCGGAAACACGGAAATCCTCAGGTAACGGAAGTTCAAGAATCCAAAACAGGGAGCAATGACAATGCAACGTAAGATTTCCATATTGGCGGGCGCCGCCGCGCTTGCGGCCGCGTCGGTCTCTTTCGCACAGGACTCGGTGATCAAGGTCGGTGTCGTCCAGCCTCAATCCGGGGAATGTGCGCAGTGGGGCGTGCCCATTACGCGCGGTGTCGAGCTTTGGGCGAAGGAGTTCAACGAGGCCGGCGGAATCAAGGATGCGAGCGGCAACTCGCACCAGATCGAGGTGACCGGTTACGACAATGCCTGCTACACTGCCGGCGAAGAACTGACGGCTTTCCGGCGGGCAATTCTTGACGATGGGGTCGAGTTCATCCTGCAGACATTCACGCCGGCCTCCCGCAAGGCGATTGCGCCGCTCGCGACGGAAAACAAGGTCCTGACGACGAGCTATGGTGCAGGGTATCTCAGCGCGGATTATCCCTATCTGATCGGCTCGGTGACCGGGTCTCCGGCGTCTTACATGTATCTCGTCAGCTACCTGATCGAGGAAAATCCGGACATCGAAAAGGTGGCAATCGTGACCGCGGACCACTCCTTCGGCGAAGCTGCGCGGGCGTTCTACAAGGCAGGCATCGCGCCTTATACTGACCGCGTGGAGATCGTGTTCTCGGATCCTTACGACCCTGCGATGGCGGGCGACATGTTCTCGATCGCCGGGCCAATCGCGTCTTCTGAGCCGGACCTGATCGTCGAGCTGGGGTTCACTCCGGGCCAGCAGGCCAGCTTCGTGGAGACCATGCAGCAGCTGGGATATTCCGGTCTGTTCGCCAGCGAAGGCTGGACGATGAATTTCCTGACCGACCGGCTGAAGGCCGATTACCTCGATGGTCGCATCTACAGCGCCTATGTCGTCGACGCTTCGGAGCAGAGCTTCAGCCCACGCGTGGCACAGTTCTACGACGCTTATGTCGAGACATACGGGCAGGCCGAATGGTCGGTGTTTGCCTCTGTCGCCTATGCCGCAATGACAACGATCGAAGCTGGCATCCAAATGGCTGAAGAGCCGACCGGCGAGGCTGTTCGGGCCGCGCTTTTCGCCGAAGAGACGGTCGACAATCCACTGTTCGGCGAGTCCCGTTGGGCCGGTTCGGAGATATACGGGGCGGACACGCATCTCCTCACGCCTTTGCCTGTCTATGTCACCGATGCCGAGGGTAACGTGACGCTGGACGGCATCGTCGATGTCGGCGCGTGGTGGCAGGAAAACGCGCAAGCGGCGCTGACCGAACTGGAAGCCGGCGGCCAGGTGACGGCCCAGTGACGATGCAGTGACGCAGGCGGCGGGGGTTGTGTTTCTCCCACGCGATCCCCGCTCGAGATCGAAGATGACATCATGCAAATAGCACTCAACATCCTTTCGCTGACATCCTTCTACATGTGCTTCGCGCTGGGCCTTGCCCTTGTTTTCGGGGTCATGCGGGTCATCAATTTCGCGCATGGCGAATTCTACATGATCGGCGCTTACAGCGCGTTCCTGTGCGTGTCCCTGATCGGGCCGACGACGGGCGCTCTGCCGGCATATATCGTGAGTTTCGCAGCGGCGGCGATCGTGACGGGCCTGCTTGGAGTACTGCTTTATCTGGTTGTTGTCCGGAAGCTGATGGACAAGCCCCTGACCATCTTCATTGCGACGCTGGCGCTGTCGTACATGCTCCAGGTGGTCGTCGTGGAGTTGTTCGGGCCGGTCGGTCGCAGTCTGCCGTCACCGATACCGGGGATCGTGCGGATCGGCGATGCCATCCTTCCCTGGTCGCGGGTCTTCGTGATCGTCGCGATCTCGACGTTATCGGTGGGGCTTTGGTTCCTGTTGATGCGATCGGATGTCGGGCGCCGGGTCAGGGCGGTCGCCCAGAACCCCACCGGCGCCGTTTTGCAAGGGGTCAGCGTCACCCGCGTGGGGATGATGACGCTTGTCGCGGGATCGATGATTGCCGGTGTTTCGGGCGCCATTATGGCTCCGATCGGCGGGATAACTCCGTTCATGGGGGCCGCGGCGCTATGGAAAGCGTTCATTATCATCATCGTCGGCGGTATCGGAAGTATCTGGGGCGCGGTCGCGGCGGCGTTTCTGTTTGGGACCATCGACACCTTCATGACGGTCGCGGGGGCCGGGCGTTACCTTGCCCTGACCAACGCGGTGATCATGTTGGGCGTACTCAGCGTCATGCCTTCCGGCCTGTTCGGCGAGAAGGAGTAGGCCGATGCAACTTTTCGCGAAACTGGATTCGCCCCGCACGGTGGTGTTGGACCTCGTCACGGTGCTGGTCGTCATTGCAGGCGTCTCAGTGTTGGCAGCCGTCGGGTCGTCCTACCTGCAAGGTGCGTTGGTCATCTTCTCGATAAATGCAATTCTCGTCATCTCCTATCGCACCATCACGACGATGGGAGGCTGGTCGTTTGCGCATGTGGCGATCATGGGCGTCGGGGGCTATGCGGTGGCGGTGCTGTCCAAGCCGCCAATGGATATCCCCGTTGCCGTGACATTCGCTCTGGGTGGTCTTGCGGCGGGCCTGGTCTCGGCTTTGCTCGCCTATCCGGTGTTGAGGACCCGACAGTACTATTTCTTCCTGTCGACCTTCGCGGCCGGTGAGGCCCTGCGGCAATGTTTCATCCAGTTCCGGCAGTTGACGGGCGGCACCTCGGGGATTGCGTTCATCGAGTACCCGGCATTCGTCCAGACTGGCGATACCCTGCAGTTCCTCGCGCTGGTGCTGGCGGTCTTCTTCCTGCTGGGCCTATTCTACCTGATGTTCGACGCCTCGGAGACGGGCATGAAGATCCGGGCCGTCGGGCTGGACGAGACACTCTCCCAGTCGCTTGGAATGAATCCGTGGCGGTTGCGCGCGCTGTCGTTCGTGCTGGGATCGGTCGGGGCGGGTGTCGCGGGGGGGCTGCTGGTCAGCTATAACGGCATCGTTGCACCGGCGGATTTCAGCCCCGAGTTGATGTTCAAGATCGTCGCCGCCTGCATCGTTGGCGGGACACGGCGGCTGTACGGGCCGATCCTGGGACTTACGTTTCTGACCATTGTCGAGGAAGCGTTCCGCGGCGTGCCCGAGTATGTGCCCTTTGTCTGGGGCGGGTTGGTGCTGGCTGCAACGCTCTACGTGCCCAACGGGCTGGAAGGCCTGGTCGACCGGCTGAGGACGAGCCTGGTGCGGAGGCGTCGTCATGCTTGAGACGAAGGGATTGTCACGCAGTTTCGGCAAACTGGTTGCCGTGGACGGACTTGATTTGTCGGTCGGACGCGGGACCATACACGGGCTTATCGGGCCCAACGGGTCGGGCAAGTCCACGACCATGAACCTAATCAGCGGATCTTTAAAGCCGAGTGCCGGCCAGGTCTCGCTGAACGATTGCCGTATCGACGGCAAGAGCCAGGATGCGCTGGCACGGGACGGTCTGATACGGACGTTTCAGTTGACGCGGGTCTTTGCCGAACTCACCGTATTCGAAGCCGTGCGGCTCGGGGCGCTGGCCGGGGACCGCGGGCGCCTGAACTGGCGCGCAGTACTGCCATTTCCCAAGCGTGGCCCCAGCGCGGATCGCGCAATGCAGGCGATCGAGAAAATGGGGCTAGGAGATGTGGCGAACCAGGTCGCCGGAAGCCTGCCGGGCGGGCGGCAACGCGTGCTTTCGATCGCGACTGCACTGGCTGCTACCCCTCAATGTCTTCTTCTGGATGAACCGCTGGCGGGGCTGACCGCCACCGAGAAGGCCGACGTTGCGACGCGCATCGAGCTGCTGCGCGACGAGGGCATCACGATATTGCTGGTGGAACACGATATGAAATCGGTCATGCGTTTGTGCGACCGCGTCACGGTCATCAATTTCGGTCAGCGCGTCGCTGATGGATCGCCCGCAGAGATCGGCAGGAACGAAGCCGTTATCAAAGCCTATCTCGGGGAAAAGGGGGCGCGGCATGCTGCAGGTTGATGGCCTCACACTCGGATACGCAGGAATTCGCGTGCTGGAGGAGGTTTCGCTCAGGGTGCGGGAAAACACCGTCACCACGCTGGTCGGAAGCAACGGGGCGGGTAAGTCGACCCTGATGAAGGGCATCATGGGCCTCAAGCCCCCGTTGGCCGGCGAGGTGCGCCTGGACGGGATACGGCTAGCGGGGCTATCGACCAGTGAGATCGTGGCGCGGGGCGTTGTCCTCGTGCCGGAGGGGCGGGAGCTGTTCCCAAAGATGACCGTCTTGGAAAACCTGCAAGTCGGTGCCAGCCTTGGCGGGGACGAGGCCAGAAAAAAGAGAAACCTCGCTACCGTAACCGAGCTTTTTCCCGTGCTGGGCCGAAAACTGTCGATGGCGGCAAGGAACCTCAGCGGTGGTGAACAACAGATGCTTGCGGTTGGGCGGGCGCTGATGGCGTCACCTCGGTTTCTTCTACTTGATGAGCCGTCGATCGGGCTGGCGCCGTTGATCGAAGAGCAGCTCATGGCCTCTATCCGGCAGGTTGCCAACGAGCTTGGCCTTGGGGTTCTGCTGGTGGAACAGAACGCGATGCTGGCTCTGGAGCATTCCGACTGGGCCTATGTCATCGAACTGGGCCGCATCACGAAGTCGGTTGCCTCGGCGGAACTGGTGGATGATCCGAGTATCGTCGATGCCTATCTTGGCGGCTGAAGATGGCGCCTTCGCGCGTGAAACGCACGCAAACTGCAGGAGTATGAAGTGACGATATTCGAGGAAGCCGATCGCGCGCTTCTGCCAGCGTTCAAGCGGGTGTTCGTAGAGGTCGACGGGGTTGCCATCCTGGCCTTGATTGCCGGTCAGGGCGAGCCGCTTTTGATGCTGCACGGCGACCCGCAGACACATTTGTGCTGGCATAGGATCGCGCCAAGTCTGGCGCTCGACTTCACGGTCGTGCTGCCGGATCTTCGCGGCCGCGGAGAGGGTAACATCGCGGAGCCGACCGAAGATCACCGCAACTACACGAAACGCGCGATGGCGCAGGAACAGTTGCAGGTGATGAGGGGTTTGGGTTTTGAAAGTTTTTACCTTGTCGGACACGATCGTGGCGCGCGTACGGCGCGGCGCATGGCACTGGATCATCCGGGGGCCGTTCGCAAGCTGGCCGTTCTTGATATCATCCCGGAGCTGAATTTTTACGATCGGCTGGATGCGGAGCTTGCACAGGATTACTTCTACTTCAATTTTCTGACGCAACCCGCGCCGGTACCAGAGAAGATGATCGCCGGAGCCCCCGAGACCTTCATGCGGACAATGATGTTGGGGCTGTCGGAAGACGTGGTTGACTACGATCCGTTAGCCATGGCGGCCTATCTCGCTTCGTCGAGACGACCGGACGCGATTGTCGCGATGTGTGAATGTTTCCGGGCCGGGTTTCACGTCGATCGTGACCACGACCGTCAGGACATCAAGGCGGGCCGTCGGATCAGCTGTCCGACCTTGGTCGGGTGGGGCGAAAAGGGAGTTATCAAGAAGCATTTCGACATGAGGGACGTTTGGAGCTCATGGTGCGATGATGCCCGGTTCGTGCCGCTGCCAAGCGGTCATTTCATCCCCGAGGAGGCCCCGATAGAGACGCTTGCCGCCATTCGGGCATTTCTGAAGTAGGGGGCCGTTTCGGGCGCCCTCGACATTTTCTCCAGGATGAAAATGACCGCAGTGGGGCATAGGCCTTTGGGTGCGGAAATCATGTGGTCGATGGCTCTGGTTGCTTGACTTTATGATGATAGATTCCGATAAATGAAAATAATGTTGAAAAACGAGAATGCGGTCATGTCTTACCCGTCAAAAGCCATCCAACGTTTCTATCTCTCAAACGGGGCATCTTCCTTGCCGGAAATATCTCATGGGGAGGGTATCTACCTTTGGGACACGAATGGCGCCCGGTACATCGACGCCTCGTCCGGTCCGGTGGTGAACAACATCGGGCACGCGAACCGGCGTGTCATCGCAGCGATGACGCGGCAGGCCGAGAGAGTCGCCTATGCAAGCAGAGCACATTTCGAGAATGCTCCGAACCGCGAACTGGCTGAAAAGGTTACCGCGCTTGCTGGGGACGGTTTCGACCAGGCTTACGTGGTGTCGGGCGGTTCGGAAGCCATCGAAGCTGCAATCAAGCTCGCCAAACAGTACGCGGAGGCCATCGGGCAGCCGGACCGATCCATCGTTCTGGCGAGGAACCCGAGTTATCATGGCGCAACCCTGGGGGCGGCCGCGGTTACCGGAGATGCGATGTCGCGCAAGCTGTTTGCCGACCTGATGAACCCCCAACCTCTTGTTCCGGCGCCTTTTACCTACAGAATTCCGGATAACTTTTCGCCGGAGAGTTATGCGCGTCACTGTGCCCAGGCCATCGCCGACGAGGTCGAACGAGTCGGGGGAGACAAGGTCCTGGCCTTCCTGATGGAGCCGGTGGGCGGCCTTGCGACCGGGGCGCTAGTCGCGCCGGACATCTACTACAGCGAGGTTAGAAAAATTTGTGACCGCTACGGCATTCTCCTGATCTTTGACGAAGTGATGAGCGGCGCGGGCCGGACCGGGGCCTTTCTTGCGGCGCATCACTGGCCCGATTGCCGCCCGGATATCGTTGTTTTGGCGAAGGGTGTCGCGGCGGGATACACACCGTTGGGTATCGTGCTGGCGCCCGATCGCATCGTCGAGCCGGTCGTCAACGGCGGAGGTTTCAGTCATGGACATACGTACGCCGCCAATCCGCTTTCCTGCGCCGTTGCGTCCGAAGTCATTTCCGTCCTCGAAGAAGATGAGCTCATTGCCAATGCCGAAGCCGTGGGGAGGCACCTGAAAGCCGGCTTGTGGGGCGTTGCCGAGGAATGCCCCATCATTGGCGACGTACGGGGGAAGGGGCTGCTCATGGCGGTGGAACTGGTGCAGGATCAAGAGACCAAGTCCATTTTTCCGGCGGATGCCAACGTGATTGGCCGCACGGTTGCAATCGGCATGCAAGAGGGCCTTGCCCTTTACGCGCGCCGGACGTCCGGTGGGGTCTTTGGGGAATGGCTGATGATTTCACCGCCCCTGATTACGTCCAGGTCGCAGGCCGAGGAATTGTGCGACCGGTTGGGTCGCACATTGAAACGGGTTTCCGAGGAAATGGTCTCTTACCTGTGATCTCGGGCCGGGTGCCGGAGAAACAGTCTTCCATATCCGGGTACGGCATCATGAATGTCCGCATGGTGCAGGGCGCGCCAGAACGTCGCCTGGTTGCCCGTCACCACTGGCCGTTCAAGGGTTTGTTCGATGGCATCGATCGCCCCGATGGAACGGAAACCGGCGCCGCCCAGAACCACCGCCTGTGCGGCGTCACAGGTCTGTTCGGTGCACCATGTGTACACATCATGGGACTTGGCGTCGCAGAATTCACTTTCGATCTTCGCTACCCCGTGTTGAACGACGTCAAGGCCGTGAGACTGGAAGTACTCGACACCGAGCGCGTCGACATCTTCCTGGTACCAGGGCGGGTGGAAGAGAGCGATCCTGGAGGCGCCCAGCTCCTCGAGCGCGTCAACAATGGCCAATGCCTGAATGACGATCGGTATGCCACCGCCGGCGTCCGTCAGCCGGTCCCGCAGGGCGAGATCGGCCTGCTTGCCGAGAAGATAGCTGCTGGACGTGAACGCGTGGGCAATCGCGTTGGGTCGAAGCGCGGCCAGCAGCCCGACCGCTTCATCGATTTTCGGCGGCGCGACATAGGATGCAGCGCTTGCCCGGTCGACCGTTTCGGAGGATCCGGCGTTCAGACCGTAAGGAACCCGGGTCGTGTGGATGGACACGCCGGAAGGCGTGAGCATGCGCATTTCCGACTCCGGCACCGGGTCGAGATGCGCCTCCAGAATTCCGATACGTGCCCTGCGACCATTTCCATCCGGCTTGAACATTGGATTCCTCACTTTTCGAGTTAAATCTCGAAAAGTGATATCATCGAACGGTGCGTCGAACAACCTTGGTGGTCTTACTGGAGGACGGATTCGGGGTTCAGTTCGCCGCGTAGCCGGGTTTCGAGCATTGCGGACAGACTTGATGCGCCGCTTTGCGCCATGGCTTCCAGTTCCTGCCGTGCGTCACCGAGAATGCGTCTTCGCGTGCCGGTGACACAGATCGCGAACTTCACCGGGAAATTGTCGGTCACGAGCGCCGATGCGATCGCGGCGAACCCCTCAAGGTCTTCTTCGTCACAGATGGCGAGGTTCCTTCGGCGCACTTCTTCGAGGTGGCGGTCGAGCGCTGCTTTATCGACAATCGTCGCGTCGGTCAGTCGGGTCAAACGGGCGCCGAGCAGGGATTTACGCTCCGCCGGGGAGAGATGCGCGAGAATGGCTTTGCCGCTGGCACCGGCGTGAGGCACGACGGGGGCACCCGGGATGACGTAGGCTTGGACCTCGGTATTCGGGGCGGCGAAGCAGATGCTCTGGATCTTTCCGTCTTTCAGTTCAGCCACGAACCAGGCTGCACCGCTTTGGGCCGCAAGCTTTTCCAGGACCGGTTTGCTCATGCTGCTGAGCCAGGATGCTGTTGCCCCTGCATGGAGGAGATCCAGAACGCGGCGCCCGAGCACATACTTGAGCGGTGTTTCTTCCGACAGTTTCAACGCGCCGGACGCGGCCAACGCGCGCACCAACCGGTGCACAGTTGGCTTCGGGAGATTCAGGTGCGTGGCAATTTCATTGGCGGTTGCGCCGTCAGAAAGCCCCGATACAAATTCGAGCACCCGGAGATAGCGTTCCAGTGGTGTGTCGCCAGATGTTTCCTCGGGTCCGTCACTTTTCACAAAATTCCTCGCGCGATCAACCAATCCTTCACGTCCAGATAGGTCATCACAATTCTGACGCCGCCGCAACGGCGAACGGGCAGGGGAAAGCGGGGCATCCTGGTCGTGGCGAAGATCGAATCCACCGCTTTCCCGGTCGCCACGGCATCGGCAACCTTCTTGCCGAAGAGCGCGCCGATCGGCGTGCCCGCGAAGTTGTACCCGGATGCGAAGAACACCCCGTTTCGTTCTCCCACATGGGGCATCAGGTCATACGTGCCTGCACATTTGCCGGACCATAGGCGACTGACCCTTACATCCTCGAGTTCGGGAAAGACCCGGCACATTCTTCGGTGCAGATACCAGGCCATGTCCAAGGGGATTTCCGGGGTCGCACCGGTTCTGCCGCCGAATAACAGCCGGTTCTCGCCCGGTGCCAGATGGAAGTAATCGAGATTGGTGTTGCTGTCGGTGCATCCCCTGTTTGTCGGCAGCAGGCGCCGGAGGAGTTGCGGCGACAGTTCTTCGGTGGCGAGCATGTGGCCGCTGAAAGGCGCCAGGCGCGGTTTCAGCCACGGCATTTCGTTGTCGTTATAGCCGTTGGTCGCGATGAGCACCTGGCGCGCCCGAATGGTTCCACGCGTTGTGTGGGCCACGAACCCGTTCCCGGTTTGCTTCAGTCTTTCCAGCTTCGTGCGGGCGTGGAAGCGCGCGCCGGCACTTCGGGCACGATTGACGAACCCGGAATGAAAGAGGCCGGGGTGAAACTTGGCGAGGCCGGGGATCAATACGGCACCGTGGTAATGGGTCGTTCCGACCTCGCGGTGGATATCGGCTTCCGAAACAACCTCGTAAGGTGTTCCGTACTGTCGATGCAGGTCATTGAATGTGTCGATCATCATGGTGAGATGAGCGGGGGAGGTGGCCATGACGAGGCGCCCCGAGGGTTCCAGGGCACAGTCGATCTCCAGTTCCCGGATCAATGAGGTTACGAAATCAAAGGCATGATTGACCTCCTTGAAGGCGGCGTCCGCGAAACCCTCGCCGTGGGATCTGGCGAGGGTTGTGAATGTCTTTTTCAGCGTCCGACTGAGAAATCCGGCGTTGCGCCTTGCTGCTCCGCTGCCAATCAGGTTTGCGTCGAGGACGTCTGCCTGGTGGCCAAGCTTGGCCAGATGATAGGCAGCACTTGTCCCGGTTACGCCGCTTCCGACGATCAGAACATCCGTAGAGTCGGGGAAGCCGTCTGAAAACTCCTCTGGCGGCGCGGCCGTCCACCAGTAAGGCTCTTGCCGGAAGTCGCCGTTCAACAGGCGTCTGGCGGCAGAGGTGACTGACGCGTTCTTAACTTCGATATCCTGGCCTAGCATTCCAACCTCAACGCTCGATTTGGCATTTGCCGGGCTTCAAAGCCCGTGCGCGGAGCTTTCTGCGAACCGTGCTACCGGCGGGCCGATCTCGCGGGACACCTTCACGTCCAGAATGGCGGGACGGCCAGATTCCTTTGACCTTTCAATGGCCGGCTGGAGGTCCGACAAGTCGGTTACCGTTTCGCCATGCGCGCCGAACGCCCGGGCAATTGCGCAGAAGTCGTTATCCTCGAAATCGGTGATCTCGTGCAGGCATGCGTTGCCAATGGATCCTTGCCGCTGTGCGTCATAGGAAAAACCGAACCCGGCATTGTTCATCACGATGGTCACCGTCGGGAGGTTCAGCCGACACGCGGTCTCGAGATCGGCGAGGTGGTAGCCGAGGCCGCCGTCGCCGGTTATGCAAACCACGTGACGGTCATTTCCGGTCGCCAGCTTGGCTCCCATCGCGCCGGGAAACGCCCAGCCAAGCGACCCTGCGGCGCGCAGGTGCTGGCGGCCGGGCGTGTGCTGATCCATCAATGTCGCCGCCCAAGCCGCCATGTAGCCGGTATCGGAGACGATGACGTCATCTTTCAGCGTCGCATCGAGGACCTGCATGACAGACACCGGGTTCAGGCGACCGCCAAGCAACGGGGTGTCGGCGAATGCCTTGTATTTACGGCGCCAGGTGGCCATGGCACCCCTGACGGCGTCCAGCCATGATGTTCGATCCCTTTGGGTCACGCCGTCCATCGCGCTTTGAAGGACCTCAAGACCGGCGTTTGCGTCGGCCAGCAAGGCAACCGTATTGGGATATGTCCGGCCGAAATTCGTCTGTTCGATATCGATGTGAACGATCCGGCAATCGCGTGTGGGACATGCGAAGCTGTCTGTGCCCATTGATCCCATGCGTGTTCCGATTGCCAGAACACAATCGCTTTCGGCGATGATTGCATTGGCGGCGCTACGCCCGTACCGCCCGGACACGCCGAGGGCAAGGGCGTCGGTTTCCGGAAATGCGCCTTTGCCGGACATGGTGGTTGCTACGGGTATGCCGAAGCGCCGTGCGAAATCTGTCAAACGATCCCAGGCGTGTGCGGCGAGAATCCCGCCGCCGGCGAGAATGACAGGGCGCTCTGCGGATGCGAGATGTTGCGCCGCCCGGCAGGCATCATCCGGATCAGCGGGGCAAGCGTGGGACTGAAGGGAGCTGATCGCGAATTCCTGCAGCCAGTTGCCATTCACGTCGCGTGTATACCAGTCCATCGGGATGCCAAGGTAGGTGGGGCCGGCATTCCCCGAAAGAGCGGCGCGGATGGCCATGGGCAGGACATCGAAAATCCGGTCCGGAGAAGGCAGCATTTCGCACCATTTCGTCACCGGCCTCATCGATGGGATCTGGTCGAGCTCCTGGTAGTCGTGGCTTAGTGCCGTAGAGGAATTGGCCGCGCTGTTGATGGCGATGACCGGGCTTTTGGCCCAATAGGCATCGACCATGCCGAATGGCAGGGCAGAGGTGCCGCATCCTGCCTGGGCCGTGCCGAACGTCGGCTTGCCCGTCATCCGGGCATAGGCATCCGCCATTGCGAAGGCAGATCGCTCGGATCGGGCAAGGATTGGCTTGATGCCATGTCGCCGGTTTGCTTCGATCAATGGCTCCTGCGGGCCGCCGGTCAGCGTGAAGATATGCTTGGCGCCGCTCATGGCCATGATGTCGGCGATGGCTTGTGAGAGGTTCATCGAGGGGGCATCCTTGGTCATTTTGCGATCCAAGTGGTCTTGAAGTCGGTATATTTCGAAAGGGCGTGCAGGGACTTGTCACGCCCGAAGCCGGACTGTTTGAAGCCGCCGAAGGGCACCGTGACGTTTGCATCGTCGAAATTGTTGATCCAGACGGTACCGGCATGCAGCCGCTTCGAGGCCGTCAATGCCTCGTCCAGGTCATCCGTCCAGATGCCGGCGCCGAGGCCGTAGATGCTGTCGTTGGCAATCGCGATAGCTTCATCCAGAGTATCGAAGGAGATGGTTGCGAGGACGGGGCCGAAGATTTCGTCCCGGGCTATCGTCATGTTATTCGTGACATTGTCGAAAATCGTCGGTTCCACGAAATAGCCGCCGCTATCCTGGCGGACCTGTTTGCCACCCATCACGAGGTCTGCGCCCTCGTTCCGACCTGTTTCGATGTACGACAGAACGCGTTCCATTTGCGGGCGGCTGACAATCGCGCCAAGCTTGGTTGTGGTCAGGAACGGGTCATCGGGTATCAGGTCTGAAGAGGCCTCGCGGACGAGGGCGAGGAATTCCTGCTTGATCTGACGGTCCACCAGCAGACGTGAACCGGCGTTGCACACCTGGCCCTGATTGAAGAAGATGCCGGTCGCCACGGCCGCGGCCGCCTTTTTCAAGTCTTTGCAGTTCCGGGTGACGATGTGAGGCGATTTCCCCCCGCATTCGGGCCAGATGCGCTTCATGTTGCTCTGACCCGAGTAGGTGAGGAAGAGCTTGCCAACCTCGGCCGATCCGGTGAAGCCGATGGCGTCGACGCCGGGATGAAGACCGAGCGCCTTCCCGACGGTTTCCCCGTAGCCCGGCACGACGTTCAGCACGCCTTCCGGGATGCCCGCTTCCAGGGCCAGCTGGCCGAGCCGGAGCGCCGACAAGGGGGATTGTTCCGCCGGCTTCAGGATGACGCTGTTTCCGGTCGCCAGTGCCGGGCCGATTTTCCAGATGGTCATCAGCAAGGGGAGATTCCAAGGGACGACGGCCCCGACGACCCCAAGCGGTTCATGCTCGACAAAACCGAGGGAGTTGTCATCGGAGGGCGCGACTTCGCCGTAAACCTTGTCGGCTGCTTCGGCAAACCAGGCCAGTGTGTTGCAGGACGCGGGGATATCAACGCTGCGCGCATCGTTTATGGGTTTGCCGACGCAGAGTGTTTCCAGCAATGCCAGTTCTTCAGCATGTTCGCGCATAAGGCTGGCGAGGCGCATAAGGGTGGTCTTGCGTTCCGTCGCCGAGATCCGGGACCATGCCCCCGCCTCGAAAGCGCGGCGCGCAGACTTTACAGCAAGGTCGATATCTTCCGGCCCGCAGTGGGTTATGTCGACATGGGCCTTGCCCGTCGAAGGGTCGATCACTTTGAACGATTCGCCCGACAGGGATTGGCACAGGTCTCCTCCGACGATTGCCTTGTCCTGTATCCTCAGGGTGTCGAGCAGGTGTCGGTGGTTTGTCATTGATTTCGTCATTTTCCCTTGCCTTTGATTCCAAAAAACGCAACTAATCTCAATTAGTGATACTTGCTTGCGGTGATGTCAATCGGTGCTTGCGGGGTGAGTGCAAGGGAAACGAACGTTGACATTATATGATCAAGAATGAATGATGTTTGATCAAGAATCACAAAATAGGGAGAGCTTCGGATATGAACGGTAAGATCAGAGCATCGTCGGTGATCGGCGGAGCACGGAATTTTGGTCGGCGCGACCTTCTGAAAAGTGCTGGTGGATTTGGCGCCTTCGCCGCCGTGCAGGGCATTCTGCCGGGGTCGGCCAGGGCTGCGTCACCAAAGTCGGGCGGGCATCTGCGCGTCGGAACCGGGTTCGGGTCAACCACTGACTCGCTGGATCCGGCGACGACCGAACATGGCATGACCATCAACATCAATTACACCTATGCCAACAACCTCATGGAAGTTGGTAATGATGGCTCGCTGGTGAATGAGCTGGCCGAGCAACATGAAACGGAGGACGGCAAGACCTGGTATTTCCGTCTTCGCAAAGGGGTCGAGTTTCATAACGGGAAAACGCTGACACCAGACGATGTCGTCGCCAGCTTCGAGCACCACATTCGCGACGGGTCGCGTTCGGCCGCCAAAGGGCTATTGTCCTCGGTCGAAAGCGTGCGCCGTGACGGAAAAGACGGTGTCGTATTCGAACTTTCGGAGCCGAACGCCGACTTCGCCTTTCTGACCAGCGATTTCCACCTGGTCATCCTGCCGTCTGAAGATGGAATGATCGATGCCACCGGCGGTGTCGGGACAGGGGCTTACAAGCTTGATCGCTTCGATCCGGGGGTTCGTGCGGAGTTTTCACGAAATCCGAATTACTGGAAGGAAGGACGCGGGCATTTCGATTCCGTAACCATCCTTTCACTTGTTGACGTGACCGCACGGCAGAACGCGGTTCTGAACGGCGATGTCGACGTCATTGATCGCGTCGACCCGAAGACGGTCAGCATCATGAGCCGGGCCCCAAACCTGAGCATCCTCGAGGTTACCGGTACGCAGCATTACACGTTTCCGATGCGTCTCGACTCGTCGCCCTTCGACAATGTCGATATGCGGCTGGCCATGAAATACGCCATCAATCGGCAGGAAATGCTGGATAAGATACTGCTTGGTCATGGTGTCTTGGGTAACGATCACCCCATTGCCGTGGCGAATGCCTACCATGCCGACGATCTGGAACAGCGCAGCTACGATCCGGATCGTGCGCGGCACCATTTCGAAAAATCCGGCCACGCCGGGCCGGTGCAGTTGCACGTATCGGATGCCGCCTTTGCAGGTGCGGTCGATGCCGCGCAGCTTTTGTCCGCCTCGGCGTCTACAGCCGGGATCGAGATCGAAGTCGTTCGTGAGCCGACAGATGGCTATTGGTCCAACGTATGGAACAAGAAGCCCTGGTGCGCCTGCTACTGGGGCGGACGCCCTACCGAGGATTGGATGTTCTCGACGGCCTATACGGCGGACACCGAGTGGAACGATACCGCGTGGCGGGATACGCCGGCGGCTGACAAATTCAACTCGATTGTCAAACAGGCGAGGGCAGAGCTCGACACCGGCAAGCGGCAACAGCTTTACACCGAGGCTCAGACGCTCGTGCGGGATGACGGCGGGGTGATCGTGCCGATGTTCGCCAATTACATCATGGCCGCGAGCAACAAGCTGGACCATGACGAGCAAGTGGCAGCCAACTGGGATCTCGACGGCAACAAGATCGCGGAACGCTGGTGGTTCGCATAGGGCTCGCGCCGACCCGGCGCTGTGAACCGGCGCCGGGCCTTAAATCGCCGTTGATACCACAAACCGAAGCTGAGTCATGATCGCGCTTTCCAAAATCGTCGCCGGGCGTCTGTTGCTTGGCATCGTAACCTTGCTCATCACGTCCATGGTGATCTTTGGCGCAATGGAATTGTTGCCCGGCGACTTTGCCCAAGCCGTGCTGGGTCAATCCGCCACCGAAGAGACCGTGCGTGCCTTCCGAGCTGAACTCCAGCTGGATCAGCCGGTTTTCGTGCGTTATTTCGACTGGCTTTTGAATGCGCTACAGGGTGATTTCGGCCAGTCGTTCTCCGGTCGGGCCTCGTCCGGCTATGACCGCTCAAGAGCCGTCGTCGACCTCGTGGCGCCGAGAATGAGCAATACCATTTTGCTTGCGGGGCTCACGGCCGCGATCAGCGTGCCGCTTGCCCTTGGCCTGGGTTTCGCCGCGGTTTTGTATCGCGGGACATGGTTCGACCGTGCCCTGAACTGGACGGTCCTGGGCGCGATATCGTTCCCGGAATTCCTTATCGCTTATGCATTGATACTTCTTCTTGCGTCGCTCTTCCCGGTCTTTCCGGCACTAGCGAACGTGTCGCCGGACATGGCCTGGGACGAACGCCTGAGCCGCATGGCCCTGCCGGCGGCATCTCTGACGATCGTGATCATGGCGCATATGATGCGAATGACACGGGCGGCCCTGAATGACCTGATGGCCCGGCCATATGTCGAGACCGCCAAACTCAAAGGGCTCTCCCGCCGGCGGATTGTGCTGGTGCATGTACTTCCCAACGCCTGGGCGCCAATCGCGACTGTCATCGCGTTCAACCTGGCGTATCTCATCGTTGGGGTGGTCGTGGTGGAGGTGGTGTTTGCATATCCGGGTATCGGCCAGTTGATGGTCGATGCAGTGACGTCGCGCGATATTCCCGTCGTACAGACCTGCGCCCTGGTATTTGCGGGAACGTATATCGTCCTGAACCTTCTGGCCGATGTCATCGCGATCATGACCAACCCGCGGCTGCTGCATCCAAAATGAGTACCCTCGTGAAAACCATGGCTCTTGCATTCAATCATGGTCGCCTGACCGTTATTTGCGCTCTGTTGGGGGTGTTGGTGCTTACATCCGTGTTCGCACCATGGATCGCCCCTTATGGCGAGGCACAGGTTTTTCCCGAACCTTTCGCCCCGTGGAGCCCCGAGCACTGGCTCGGGACCGATCAGATCGGGAGGGACATACTCACGCGACTTCTCTACGGAACACGAAACTCCATCCTGATCGCCCTGCTCGCGACGGTGCTGGCATTCGTGATCGGGGGGATTTTTGGCCTGATAGCAGCGATCCTTGGCGGTGTGCTTGATCAGCTTCTGGCGCGCCTTACAGATGTGCTTATGGCCATCCCCAGCCTGATCTTCGCGCTTATGCTGTTGTCTATTTTCGGGTCCACGATCTGGAATCTGATCGTGGTGATCGCAGTGCTGGAATCCACCCGGGTCTTTCGATTGGCCCGCTCGGTTTCCTACGGTGTTGTCGTTCAGGACTACGTGGAAGTCGCCCGGTTGCGCGGCGAGCGCCTGCCTTGGATCATGCTGCGCGAAGTGGCGCCGAATATCACCGCCCCCATGCTTTCGGAATTCGGTCTTCGCTTTTGCTTCGTATTCCTGACAATCGCTGCGCTGTCGTTCCTGGGGGTGGGGGTCCAGCCGCCCACTGCCGATCTTGGGTCG
Source organism: Roseovarius sp. (assembly GCF_030373445.1). GTDB lineage: Bacteria > Pseudomonadota > Alphaproteobacteria > Rhodobacterales > Rhodobacteraceae > Roseovarius. Next base: position 38,818 of record NZ_JAUCYU010000003.1, on the reverse strand, counting down.
ATGGTTCGCGAGAATGCAAACCTCATCCAGTTTGCACGGTTCGACCTGCGCGCCGGTATCACACCCTTGGTGCCTGCCATCGTGATCGCGTTGATTACTGTTTCCGTGAACGCGCTTGTCGACTGGTTCCTGTTGTCTGACGGAGATACACCAAATGGATAATCACGCTGCCGCCCAGAATGAGATCAAGCCGCTCGTGGATATGCAAGGCGTGGTCATCGAAGGGTTCAGCAACGATCGATGGACCACCATCGTCGACCGGGTGGATTTAAAAGTCTATCCTGGCGAAGTTCTCGGCCTTATCGGCGAATCCGGGGCAGGAAAGTCAAGTCTGGGCCTGGCTTCCATGGGGTATGCGCGGGCTGGCTGCCGGATATCGGGCGGAACCATCCTGTTCGAGGGGCAGGATTTGAGGGCCGCGGGCATTAAGACGCTGAATCGCCTTCGCGGCAATCGTATGACCTACGTCGCACAGTCGGCGGCCGCCGCTTTCAATCCTGCACATCGCTTGATCCGTCAAACGATTGAAACCTCGTTGGTAAAGCGTGGCTGGAACGGTACAAAGGCGCGCCGTCATGCGATCAAGCTATTTGGCACGCTCCGCCTTCCCGGGGCTGAAACCATTGGCTCGAGGTTTCCGCATCAAGTCTCAGGCGGTCAGCTTCAAAGGGTGATGACGGCCATGGCGATGGTTCCTGAGCCGGGACTCATAGTTTTCGACGAACCGACGACGGCACTTGATGTCACCACGCAGGTCGAAGTGCTGCTGTCGATCAAGGACGCGATGCGCACGCTGGGCAGCAGTGCCATATACATCAGTCACGATCTTGCCGTCGTTTCCCAGATGGCAGACCGGATCAAGGTCTTGCGCCATGGCAAGGAGGTTGAAGAGGCCGAAACACAAGAGATGATTAACGCGCCCAAGGAAGAATACACCAGATCTCTCTGGGCCGTCAGGAACATTGAACGAAATGCAAAGATCGGGGCGGAGCCAAGGCTGACCATCGAGAACCTCACGGCCTATTACGGGAAGTTCAAGGCGCTCGACAATGTCAGCCTTACGGTTCCGGTGGGGCGAACCGTCTCGATTCTGGGAGAATCCGGCTCCGGCAAATCTACCTTGGCACGATGCATTTCGGGAGTGGTCAAAGATGTGGAGGGACAGGTTACGCTGGCCGGAAAGCGACTTCCACTCCACTTGAAGAACAGGAACAAGGAACAGCTTCGCCATGTACAGATGATTTTTCAAATGGCCGACACGGCCCTCAACCCGCGGCAGACCGTCGGTCAGATTATCCTGCGTCCCCTGCGTTGGTTTACGGGTTTGCCGCGAGAAAAGGCGCGTCGCAGGATGGAGGAACTGCTCTCGATGGTCGAACTGGACCCGTCGCTTGCCTCACGTTACCCGGAGGAATTATCGGGAGGACAAAAGCAAAGGGTCTGCATTGCACGCGCATTGGCGCCCGAGCCGGAAATCATGATCTGCGACGAAGTCACGTCGGCCCTGGATCAACTTGTGCAAGAGGATATCATCCGTCTTTTGAACCGGGTGCAGGAGGAAATGGGTACCAGTTATATCTTCATTACGCATGACGTGTTGGCAGCCAAGGCTATATCCGACGAGGTTATCGTGATGAGCAAGGGAAGAATCGTCGACCGAGGTTCACGCGATGTCGTGTTCAGTCCGCCTTTCGAGCCCTACACGGAAAAGCTAGTCAAATCCGTCCCAGAAATAGATTCAGGATGGCTGGAACAGTTTCGACGTTCCTGATCGGGGCAAGGAATGTCCAATAAGTCGAAGTCCGGCAATGAAATGATATCTTGTCTCAAGCTGAATGGGTCTGCGCGGAATTTGCGTGATATGTAACCGCTTTTTTCCGGGACCTCGAACGACATGGCACCAAGTGCCACTTCCGTTCCCGAAAACGCCTCTGGTCGAGGGCAGCAGGAGACAATATCCTGCAGGACCCACACAAGCCCCTCCGACGGGGGTGCCTTGCGACACCTCGAATCAGGATCGAAATTCTCTCCATGGATCAAGCCGCCCGTATTGCTCAGACTATTGCCCAGGAAATTGCCGCCAGCCCTGCCCAGGTCGCGGCCGCAGTAACCCTTCTCGACGACGGCGCAACGGTTCCCTTTGTCGCCCGTTACCGGAAAGAGGCCACCGGCGGCCTCGATGACACCCAGCTTCGCACATTGTCAGAACGCCTTGTCTATCTGCGGGCCCTGGACGATCGCAGAGACGCAATCCTCAAATCGATCCGCGAGCAGGACAAGCTCACCGATGCCTTGGCGCGTACCATTGCCAACGCCAAGACCAAATCCGAGTTGGAAGACATCTACCTGCCTTACAAACCCAAGCGTCGCACCAAGGCGACGATTGCGCGTGAAAACGGGTTGGGGCCACTGCGCGATGCCATCTTGTCGGACCGCAGCGCCAACCCGGCACAGATTGCTGCTCGGTTTATCAATGAGAACGTCCCCAGCGTGGAGGAGGCCCTTAGCGGCGCAAGGGATATCATCGTCGAAGAGCTCGCCGAGACGGCGGAACTTCGGAAGAAGCTTCGCGACTACCTCAAAAAGGAGGCCCTGGTTACGACGAAGGTCATCAAAGGAAAGGAGGCGGTGGGCGCGAAATTCGCTGACTACTTCGATCGCACGGAAAAATGGGCCGACATGCCTGCGCACCGTGCCCTGGCCCTGATGCGCGCCGTGAACGAGGGCGTGATCCGCTTTGATATCGGTCCGGACATTGAGATCGGCAAGCCTCGTTGTGAGGCCATGGTTGCCAAGGCACTTGAGCCCGTCGGCACGGGGGCTGGAGATCAATGGCTCCGGGAGGCCGCCAGTCATGCCTGGAAGTCGAAGATCTCCTTGACGCTCACGACTGACCTTCTTGCTGATCTTCGTGCCCGGGCGCACGAGGAGGCGATCGCGGTCTTTGCTCGGAACCTCAAGGATCTGCTGTTGGCAGCTCCTGCCGGCGCAAAGCCGACCCTCGGGCTCGACCCGGGCATCCGTACCGGCGTGAAGGCTGCCGTCATTGACGCGACCGGAAAAGTTCTGGAAACCGACACGCTCTACCCGTTTCAGCCCCGCAAGGATCTGCGCGGGGCACAGGCGAAGATCGTCGAACTAGTCAAGCGCCATGGTATAGCGTTCATCGCGATAGGCAACGGCACCGCGTCGCGGGAGACCGACAAGATGGTTGCCGACGCGCTCGTATCTATGCCGAAAGGCACCGCAAAGCCCGCGAAAGTCATCGTCAGCGAAGCCGGGGCGTCGGTTTACTCCGCCTCAGAGAACGCCGCGAAAGAATTCCCCGACCTCGATGTCTCGCTGCGGGGGGCCGTCTCTATCGCCCGCAGGCTGCAGGATCCGCTCTCCGAACTGGTGAAAATCGAGCCAAATGCGATCGGTGTCGGGCAATATCAGCACGACGTCGATCAGAAGCGCCTCTCCCTGGCCCTGGATGCTGTTGTGGAGGACGCAGTGAATGCCGTCGGTGTCGACCTGAACACAGCCTCCGCACCCCTCCTGGCCCATGTCTCGGGTCTCACCGCGGGTCTCGCGGAGGCTATCGTGGCCTACCGGGACGAACATGGTCCGTTCCGCACGCGCGACGCACTCCTCAAGGTTCCCCGCTTGGGACCCAAAGTCTTTGAACAATGCGCGGGCTTTCTGCGGATCCGGGATGGCAAGGAGCCGTTGGATGCTTCGTCAGTTCACCCGGAGGCCTATGACCTTGCTCGACAGATCGTCATTGCCTGCGGGCGCGACCTCCGCGCCATTCAGTCCAACCCGGAAACCCTCCGGCGCGTTGAGCCCGAGAGGTTCGTCGATGACCGTTTCGGCCTGCCCACTGTTCGCGACATCCTTGGCGAGCTGGAAAAGCCCGGACGAGATCCGCGACCCTCCTTCAAGACAGCGACGTTCGCGGAAGATGTAAACGAGGTCACTGACCTTAAGCCCGGCATGCGGCTGGAAGGCACCGTCACCAACGTCGCCGCCTTCGGTGCATTCGTGGATATCGGGGTCCACCAGGACGGCCTCGTTCACGTCAGCCAATTGGCGGACAGGTTCGTCAAGGATCCGCACGAGGTGGTGAAGGCCGGGGATGTCGTCCAGGTGCGCGTGATGGAGGTCGATGTTCCGCGAAACCGGATCGGACTCAGCATGCGCAAACAAGCCGACCAGCCCAAGGGGGGCCACGACCAGTCCGGAAATCCGCCCGCAGGGAGTCGTGGGAAGCCACGGGGCCCTGGTAAGCAAAAACGTTCGAAAAAGGAGAACGAAACACGCGCGGAGCCGGATTCGACGGGATCGTTCGGCGCTGCGCTTCGCGAGGCAATGGAGAAGAAGTAACTCTCAGAGAGGTCATTCGCTTGCCAGGTGGCATCCTGTCGGTGGAAAACCGAGTGTCTGCGTGACCGCCAGAATTGGAATCGCTGTCGTGCCGTTCAGCATTGGACTGGTTGGACGCGCTTGATTTACAGTCGAGCTTGTTTCGGACAGAGAGAGCGTTAGCTCAGTTTGTCAGGAGCGTATGATCAACTGCCGTAGGAGCCCTTGAAGAATGATTTTGTCTCGCCGTCAGTTCGGCCTTGGGGCCGCAGTTCTCAGCCTCTCAGCATGTACAGGCGTAAGCGGCCCCCGGTCAGAGGATACCGGCGGGTCGGAGATCCTGCCTGCCGATCTTCAGCCTGTGCGAAATGAAGGGTATGATACCTGGGTCGCTTCTTTCCGGGCCCGGGCCGTTCGACAGGGGATAAGCGAAACCACTCTAGACGCAGGATTCCGCGGAGCCGGGTACCTACCCGGTGTCATAAAACGGGACCGCAACCAGACCGAATTCAAGCGCAGCCTTGAAGACTATCTCTCGATTGCCGCCTCGGATGAGCGCGTGATGAAGGGCCGTGCCGCTCTGCAAAGGGAAAGGGCAACGCTAAGCGCCATTGAAAGCCAATACGGCGTAGACGCTGAAATCGTGACCGCCATCTGGGGGCTGGAAAGTTTCTACGGTGCGCGTCGGGGCAATGTCCCCGTGATCTCCGCCACCTCTACGCTGGCCTACGATGGGCGCCGCGGTGCCTTCTTTGAGAAACAGCTTCTTGCGGCTCTCCGGATTTTGCAGAACGGAGATATCTCACCACGCGGGATGACCGGTAGCTGGGCCGGGGCCATGGGGCACACGCAGTTCATTCCGACTTCCTACCAGGCGTTTGCCGTGGATTTCACCGGCGACGGGCGTCGCGATATCTGGTCGGATGACCCATCCGATGCGCTGGCCTCTACCGCAGCCTATCTCGCACGAAATGGCTGGACCCGCGGTCGGGGCTGGGGGCGCGAGGTGCCGGCGGGCACGTCGGGTCGTGTGCTGCAACCCCAGCCGGGCGGGCCGCGTTTCGCGGTCAACAGCAATTTCCAGGTGATCAAACGGTACAACAACTCTGACGCCTATGCTATCGGCGTGGGGCATCTGGCAGACCGGATTGGCGGCGCCGGGCCGCTTGTTGGCCAGTTTCCGCCGGATGCCAACGGGCTGACCAAGGATGACCGGATCGCGCTGCAACGGGGTCTGACCAATCGCGGGTTCGACACGGGCGGCACCGATGGCGTGATCGGTCCCGATACGCGGGAGGCGCTGCGGGGGTATCAGGCGAGCCGGGGGCTGCCTGTGACGGGCGAGCCGTCGGTGGAGCTTTTGCGCGGGCTGAGGTGAGCCGGCGGCGATAGGAGCGTTCCGTTGTTTCTGCAGACTGGCTGAAGGTTCTTTTTCCATTCCCCTTCAGTGGGTTGATCGTCTCTAGGGGGCGTTCCGCGATCATTGGCGGGCCGGTACGCGTATAATTCAAATGCTGTAATTACGGGTGAGCCGGGGTCGCATCACGGACGGCGAAGCCGCGTCTACCGGTTCTGCTATATCGTGATAATTTAAATGTCATATGTATTTGTTTTTAAATCGTTTACGACTTAGTTATTGGAAATTTTGAATACAATTATGGTTAACTAAATGCTCAAAATATCAGATTAAACAACAATTTAAGTATATTGTAGATCTATGTTGCCGGATTTGTCCCGAAGTGGGAACAACCGGGTATGGACGGGAAAATGGAAGATAACAGCTTGGCCCAGATCGCCTATGAGCACATCAAGGTGCGCATTTGCGATGGACAGTTTCCCATGGGGCACAAGATGTCCGAGACGCAGCTTGCCAGGGATACGCAGGTCTCGCGAACGCCCGTCCGGATCGCTCTGGCGCGGCTTGAGGCCGAGGGATTTCTGACATGGGAAGCGAACCGCGGATATCGCGTCACGGTCTTCTCGATCGAGGATGTGCGGGCGATCTATGGCGTGCGGGCGATCCTGGAGGCCGAGGCCGTCAGGCTGAGCGGGCGTCGCGGCCTGTCGGCAGTCCTTGTCAGGGAATTGACGGAGTTGACCCGGCAAATGGAGGAAATTGTATACATTCCGGACCACAGTGCAGAACAGCGGGCGTGGTTTCTCAAGATGAACCACCGGTTTCACCGGCAGATTTATGACAATTGCGGCAATGAATTCCTGCTGCGCCAGATCGCGTCGACAGCGGACCTGCCCCTGGCGTTGCGAAACTTCTTCAGTTTCTCGGCAGAGCAGTTGACAGAGAGCCATGCGGCCCATGTCAACATTCTGGCCGCTTTGACATCCGGGGAGGCGGACCGTGCGGCGGGGCTGATGCGTGAGCATATCTGGGCCGCCCGCGACCGAATGTCGGTGAAGAAAACGAAGCGGGCCGGCAGCCAAGCGCGCCGCGTGCCGATGTCGAGAGGCAAGCGCATTCTCGTGCCCGCGAAGGAGCGTGCCGGTATCAGGAAGGAAAGCGAAGGATGACGGAACGGCCGAACCTGAACGCAATTTCAATGTCGGCGGCAAATCACGTGCCGCTGACGCCGCTGTCCTTTCTTTCAAGAACGGCCGATGTGCACCCTGACCAAACTGCGGTTGTTTACGGCGAGCGGCGGTACAGCTACCGCGAGATGCAGGCGCGCTGTTTACGGCTGGCCAGCGCGCTGTCGGGTAGGGGCATCGGCACCGGTGACTGCGTCGCGGTGATGGCACCCAACGTTCCGGCGCTTCTGGAATGTCATTTCGGCGTGCCGCATATCGGGGCCGTCCTCAACGCGGTCAACACGCGGCTCGACCCGGCGACAGTCGAGTATATCCTGACCCATTCCGGTGCCCGCGTGCTGCTTGTCGACAGGGAGCTGGGCCAGCCCCTCAAGGACGTTCTTTTGCGCCTGTCCGACCGCCTGACCGTGTTCGAGATCAATGACCCGGCCACTGCGGACCTTCCGGTGCTGGGCGTGCCCTCCTACGAGGATCTTCTGGCAGAAGGGGCCGATACCCCACTGCCCGACGCGGTCGAGGATGAATGGCAGACCATCGCCCTCAACTATACCTCGGGCACGACCGGGCGGCCGAAGGGCGTGCTTTATCACCATCGTGGTGCCTATCTGAACGCGTTGGGCAACCAGCAAGCCTGGTGCCTGCCTCGCCATCCCGTCTATCTTTGGACATTGCCGATGTTCCATTGCAACGGGTGGTGTTTCCCGTGGACGATCACCGCCAATGCGGGCACGCATGTCTGCCTGCGCAAGGTCGAGCCAGAGGCGATCTTCGAGGCGATCAATGGATGTGGCGTCACGCATTTCTGTGGTGCGCCCGTGGTCCTGAACATGCTGGCCAACGCGCCGGAGAACGTGCGCCGCCCACTTGCACAGAAGGTGCAGGCCTTCACCGCCGGAGCAGCCCCCGCGCCAAGCGTGATCGGCAATGTCGAGAAGCTCGGCATCGAGATCACGCATGTCTACGGCCTGACCGAGGTTTACGGCCCCTGCGTGGTCTGCGAGCCGCAGACCGACTGGCCGTCAATCGGGGCAGACGAACTGGCAGGGCGCAAGGCCCGACAGGGCGTGCGTTATGCAACTCAGCAGGGCATGGAGGTTGTCGATCCTCACACGCGGGAAGCCGTTCCGGCAGATGGCCAGACGATGGGAGAAATCGTTCTGCGCGGGAATGTCGTCATGAAGGGCTATCTCGAGGACGAGGAAGCGACGGCCAAGGCCTTCGAGGGCGGCTGGTTCTCGACCGGCGATCTCGCGGTGCGTCACGCCGACGGTTATGTGCAGATCCGCGATCGGCTGAAGGACATCATCATATCGGGCGGGGAAAATGTCTCGACCATCGAGGTCGAGAGCGTGCTCTACCAACATGACGACGTGCTAGATGTGGCGGTCGTGGCAGAGCCGTCGGAAAAATGGGGCGAAACCGTCTGTGCCTTTGTCGAAGCCAAACCCGGCCGCCTGCCTTCGGAAGAAGAATTGATTGCTTTCTGCCGGGACCGGCTTGCCGGGTACAAGCGTCCGCGCCGCGTGGTGTTCGGGGCTTTGCCGAAAACCTCGACAGGGAAGATCCAGAAATTCGTACTGCGCCAGAAAGCTAAGGATCTGGCCAGCCAACCGGCCTGAGGAGAGGCCAAAACTTCAAGGGAGGAAACATCAATGAGACTCAATATTCTGGCCGCCGCCGTTGCGGTGGCCCTGGCAGGCTCGTCCGCGAGTGCCCAGGAAAGCATCGTTCAGGGTGCGTCCAGCTCAGGCCATACGACTTTCCAGATCATGACTGGCTGGTCCTCGGTCATCAATCGCGAGGTGCCCGAAGTCTCGATGACCGTGCAGGCCTCGGGCCCCAGCGTGCCGACGACGCAGCTTGTTCAGCAAGGCCGCATTCAGGCTGGTCCCGCCGGCAACAGTGCGCCTTACGAGGCCGTCCGCAGTATCGCCAATTTCGAAGGTCAGCCCAAGGCCGACAAGGTTCGCACCTGGATGCCGATTTACGTCTACGGCGCACAGCTTGTGGTGCCGGCCGAGAGCGACGTGCAGGACTGGACAGATCTCGAAGGCCTGCGTGTCGGTGTCGGCTCGGTGGGGTCTGTCGGGGAACAAACCAACAAGGTGATCCTTGAAACGCTCGGCGTCGGCTATGACAAGATCGATGAATACCAGATCGGCCATGGCGAAATGGTGGCCGGGCTGAAGAACGGCACACTTGACGCAATCATCGAGACCACCGGCATTCCCACCGCCGGTGTGCTGGAACTTGAAGCAACACGCGACATCCGTATCGTCGGCCTGACGGATGAGCAGATCGAGGCGGTGGATGCGGCGAGCGACCTGCTGTCCGGCGGTGTCGTGCCCGCCGAAAGCTACCAGAGCACGGATGCCGATGTGCCGATCATCGTCGGCTACACCATCAACATCATCAACGCCGATGTGGATGAAGACTTGGTCTACAAGATGACCAAGGCGCTGTGGGAAAACCTCGACGAGCTCGAGAACGTCCACCCCTCGCAGAAATACCTGACGCCGGATTGGCTGCAGGCGTCTTTGCTGCCGATCGCGCCGCTGCACCCGGGGGCCGAGCGTTACTACAACGAACAGGGCTGGCTCGACTGATTGTCCGGGCTGGGAGGGCTGAACCGTGCACGAAGATTTCGAAGACACCGGCACCGGCAAGGGTAGCGCGCTCTGGCGCAACGGTCTTGCCGTCTTTGCCGCAGGTATTTCGGTCTTCGTCCTGTCGGCGAACTACTACGGCCTGCTTCAGCCCATGTGGCAGACGGCCATGACCATGGCCCTGATCCTGCCCTTTGCGTTTCTTCATACGTCCCGGCGTGGCCGGGGCGTATGGCTCCATCCTGCACTCAACATTGTTTTCGCCATCGCCGTTTCCGCGGCCTTCCTGAACGTCGTGTTCAACTACATGGCTATCCAGGTGCGCCAGGTCATTCCCAGCATATGGGACCAGATCGCCTGTGTCGTCGCGGTCCTGTCGGTGCTCGAAGTCACCCGGCGCTATTTCGGTTGGGCCCTGCCCATCATCGCGACGGTAATGATCGGGTATGCGTTTCTTGGAAACATGCTGCCACCCGCGTGGCGACACGCTGGCTGGGACATGTCCTTCATGACTTTCTCGCTCTACACGCAGAGCGCGGGCCTGTTCGGCGTGGCGCCGAAAGTCGCGGTAACGCTGATCTTCGTCTTCGTCTCGCTCGGGGCATTTCTGGCGCGCATGGGCACAATGGATCGCGTGCTCGATCTCAGCCGGGCATTCACCCGTGGGTCTTACGGCGGTTCGGCCAAAGTGGCCGTCTTCTCCTCGGCCATCATGGGCACGATTTCCGGCAGTTCGGTGGCCAACGTGGTCGGCACCGGCCGTTTTACCATCCCGCTCATGAAGGCTGCCGGGTTCCGCCCCTACTTCGCCGCCGCGATCGAAGCCGTGGCTTCCACCGGGGGGCTGCTGATGCCGCCCGTGATGGGGGCCGGCGCCTTCATCATGGCAGAGCTTCTGCAAGTTCCCTATGGCAACATCATCCTCGCCGCGATCTTTCCCGCCATCCTGTATTTCGTCGTGGTGTTCCTGTCGGTCCATTTCGAATCCCGCAAGCTCGATATCCGCTCCGATACCGAGGGCGAGGCCCGGTCCGCCGCGTTGCTGCGCTGTGGCCCCTATCTCATCCCGGTGCTGCTTCTGCTCGGCCTCATCGCGATCGACATCCCGCCTGTGCGCGCCGCGCTCTACACGGTCGGCTTCTGTGTTGTCCTGTCCTGGGTTCTGCAGCCCATGGGGCCGCGCGCCATCTTCGCGGCGTTGGTCGACAGTACCGAACAGGCGACGCCGATACTCTGCGCCTGTGCCTGCGCCGGCATCATCATCGGTGGCATGGACGGCACGGGGCTTGCCATCAAGTTCTCGCAATTCCTGATCGAGTTCGCCCAGGAAAGCCGCATCCTTGCGCTGATCCTCGGCATGATCGTGGTGATCATCCTGGGGATGGGCCTGCCGGCCACGGCGGCCTATATCCTTGCCGCGGCCGTTGTTGCGCCCACGCTGATCAAGCTTGGCTACATGCCGATCGCCGTGCATCTTTTCGTCTTCTACTACGCGAACCTGTCGCACATCACGCCGCCGGTGGACCTTGCCACCTACGCGGCCTCGGGCATCGCGCAATCGAACCCCATCCGGACGTCGATGCGGGCGATATCGCTTGGCGCGGTCGCCTTCATCCTGCCGATGATCTTCATCCACGACCCCGTTCTGCTTCTGCAGTCGGCCGATCCTCTCCGGCTGGTCATTTCCGTGGCCACGGCCGTGGCCGGCACCGCCGTGATCGCGGGCGGGCTGACGGGCTGGCTGTTCACGCATGTAACCGGGCTGGGCCGGCTCATCCTGATCGCCAGCGGCGGCGCGCTTCTGGTGCCGGTCTGGTACATCTCGATCTTTGGCGTGCTGATCTTCGGCCTCTTCTGGATCGGCACCCGCACCAATTTCCAACCAATCGTGAAACTTCCTCAGGAAAGGACCTGACATGACCGTCCTCGATCCGGACACGGACGCGCAGCGCGTTTACGAAACGATGAAAGATGGCGGCGTCGCTGTTATCCCCCTGGACGTGGCCTATGCGGTCTTCGGCATGACCGCCGAGGCGATCCAGCGCATCTACACCGCGAAGGGGCGCAGTTTTTCCAAGCCCAACGGAACGCTGGCCAATCGCGACATCTTCCACGAGGTCCATGACGTGGACACACGCGCGCGAGAGGTGGTCGCGGCCATTACGGAGGATTACGACCTGCCGCTGTCCATTGTCGGCAAGCACCGTGAGGGCAACGCCTTTACCGGGGCGCTGGACCCGTTCTGCTTCGAGCGGTCGACCAAGTCCGGCACGATCGATCTGTTGTTGAATGCAGGGCCCCTGCATCGGGCGTTGACGGCCATCTCATGGCAGAACGGAACGCCGGTCATGGGCTCTTCGGCCAATGTCTCGCTCGGCGGATCGAAGTTCCGCCTGCAAGATGTCGAGGCCCCGGTTCTTGATGCTGCCGCCATCAAGGTGGATTACGGCCTGTGCCGCTACAACAACCCGATGGCAATCTCCTCGACAATCATCGACGTGGACAGCTTCGAGGTGCACCGGTTCGGCGTTTGCTACGAACAGATCCGCGACATCCTGAACCGCCATTTCTCTATCGAGATTCCGCCGATGCCGGATCGCGACCTGGTGCGCGGGGCGGCCGTGGGCGAGGCTCAAGATGCCTGAGGCAAGGACCTTTCTGGACAAGGTTTGGGACAACCACGAGGTCGAGAGACTGGACAATGGCCAGTCCCTTCTGTTCATCGACCGGCTGCTGTTACACGAACTGTCAACGCCGCGGGCGTTCGAGGAGTTGCGGAAACGCGGTCTGAAGGTGGCCAATCCCGACCTTGTTATCGGGTTTTCGGACCATATCGTGTCAACCGATCCGGGGCGTGCGACGGGCAATGTGCCGGGCGGTCCGGAAATGCTCGAAATGTTCCGCAGGAATGCCCGCGACTTTGGCATACGGCACTTCGACGTGGACGACGATCACCAGGGTATTGTCCATGTGGTCGCCCCGGAGCTCGGCCTGATCCTTCCCGGAATGACGGTTGTGTGCGGCGACAGTCATACCTGCACCATGGGCGGGGTGTCGGCCATGGGCTGGGGCATCGGCACCTCTGAAATTGCACAGGTCCTGGCGACCCAGACGCTGGCGATCCGCAAACCCAGGACGATGCGCGTCGAGCTGACGGGGACCTTGCCCAAGGGGGGGTCGGCCAAGGATATCGTCCTCGGGCTGATCGCGGAATTCGGCGTGTCGGCGGGTGTCGGCCACATGATCGAATTCACCGGCGAGGCGCTTGCCGGCATGACGGTCGAGGCGCGGATGACCCTGTGCAACATGGCGATCGAGATGGGCGCGCGCATCGGCATGACGGCCCCGGATGAGGCAACGTTCGACTATATCGCCAAGCGGCCGCTGGCGCCTTCGCCGGACGTGCTCGAAACCCTGCGCCGCGCCTGCGAGGACGTCGCGACCGATCCGGGGGCGACATGGGACAAGACGCTCACATTCGATGTCTCGCGTCTTCGGCCCCAGATCACATGGGGGACCACCCCGGGCGAGGCCATGGCAATTTGCGGCACGATCCCCGCCGCCGCTGACGCCCGGGCGCTGGACTACATGCAGCTCGACGCGGGCGCGTCGCTGCTGGGGACGCCGGTCAACCGGGTCTTCATCGGGTCCTGCACGAACGGGCGGCTGTCCGACCTGCGGGAGGCAGCAGCCATATTGCAGGGGCGGAAGGTGGCTGCGACTGTCCGGGCGCTCGTGGTGCCCGGCTCCATGTCCGTCAAGCGCGCGGCCGAGGCCGAGGGGCTGGACCTCATATTTAAGGAGGCCGGCTTCGAATGGCGCGACAGCGGCTGTTCCATGTGCCCGGGCCTCAACGTAGACAAGGCCGGCGCGGGAGAGCGTATCGTCTCAACCACCAACCGGAATTTCGAGAACCGGCAGGGGACAGGTGCCAGAACGCATCTGGCAAGCCCCGCATCGGCCGCAGCTGCCGCGATCACCGGTGTCATCACCGATCCCGGCGCATTGGCGGGGGCAGGGACATGATCGCGAAATCATCGATAACCGGGCGCGCGATGCCGCTCTTTCTTGATGACGTGGACACCGATGCGCTCTACCCCGCGCGGTTCTACACGTTGCCCGGCGGGTTCGACCAGGCGCTCTTCGCCGACTGGCGGTGTCACGCGGATGCAACGCCGAAACCCGGCTTCCCGACGAACGACCCGCGCTATGACAAGGCCAACATTCTGATTGCCGGGCGAAATTTCGGCTGCGGCTCTTCGCGGGAGAACGCGGTCTGGGCGCTTCAGGATGCCGGGTTCGAAGCCATCATCGCCGCCGGCTTCGGAGAGATATTCGCCGGCAACGCGGCAACGTGCGGGCTGGCCTGTCTGACGGCACCGCTTGACGAGATCGCCGCCCTTGCCCTGTGCCCCGATATCACGGCCGGAACCGCGAGCTTACACATAGATATCGCCACCGGTACGCTGATGACCGACGGCAGGCCTGCACTTGTCCTGTCGATGGAAGAGACCGCGCGCAGAGCCATCCTCGATGGGGACATGCCGCTCGACCGGGCGATCCGCCGCGCCGAAACCTCCCGGCGCAAGATCGACGCTTATCTTGGCGGCCAGGCGTGGGCGCCAAAAGACATCCTCGCCGTTTCAGGAGATCACTCATGACGGGCCAAAATCTTCATTTCCGCACACGGCTGGCAGAGAGTATCCGGGCGCCGGGCCTGACCTCCATTCCCGGCGTGTTCGACATGATCTCTGCGCGCATTGCCGACCAGATCGGCTTTGACGCGCTGTATATGACGGGCTATGGCACGACGGCCTCGCACCTGGGCATTCCGGATGCGGGCCTGATCAGCTATGCCGAGATGCTCTCTCGCGTCACCGCTATCGCCGGGGGCACCCGGACACCGCTCATCGCCGATGCCGATACCGGGTTTGGCGGATTGCTGAACCTCGAGCGCACGGTGCGGGGATACGAAGCGGCGGGCGCCGCCGCGATCCAGATCGAAGACCAGGAGTTTCCGAAGAAATGCGGCCACACGCTTGGCCGCAAGGTGATACCGGCCGAGGACATGGCCCAGAAGATCCGCGTGGCGATCGACACCCGCGATGATCCGGAACTGCTGATCGTTGCGCGAACCGATGCGCGCACCGTCCATGGCCTGGACGAAGCCCTGCGCCGGGGCGAAGTCTATGCCAAAGCGGGCGCCGATATCCTGTTCATCGAAAGCCCGGAAAGCGAAGAGGAAATGGAACGCATCTGTCAGAGTTTCGACACGCCGCTCGTGGCCAATATCGTGGAAGGGGGGCGCACGCCGGTGCTTTCCGCCCCCTCGCTCGCCAAGTTGGGTTACAGCGCAGCGATTTTCCCGGCCTTCGGCTTTCTCGCCGCGGGGGCCGCCCTTCGCGAAGCCTATACTACCTTGCGCGAAACCGGCTCCAGCCATGGTGGCAACCAGCCGCTTTTCGATTTCTCCGACTTCAACCGCCTTATGGGTTTCGAGGACGTCTGGGCCTTCGAAGCCAAGTGGTCCCAACAGAACGACAAAGGATAAGACCATGGCAAGAACCGATATCCAAGCCGACGCGCGCCGGGCTTTCGATGTACTCAAGTCCGGAGGCAGTGCGATCCTGCCGATGGATGTGGGTTATTCCCTGATCGGGGGCTCGACGCCCTCACTGATCAGGATTTTCGATGCCAAGCAACGGGCCGAACACAAGCTGAACGCCATGATCGGCGACAACACCATGTCAGAGGACTTGCACGACCTGACACCGGAACAGCGCGACGTGGTGAACTGCCTGACCAAGGAACGAGGCTTGCCGCTCGGCATCATTGCACCGGCGCATCTGGACCACCCTCTGATCGAGGCGCTTGACGAGGAGGGGCTGCGCCGGTCGACCCGGGATGGCACGGTCTGCATGCTTCTCAATGCCGGAGCGTTTCATGCAGAAATTTCCCGGCTGAGCCGCGAAGAATGCCATCCGCTCTTCGGGTCATCCGCGAACCGTACGATGCAGGGCACTAAGTTCCGCGTCGAGGATATCGAACCCGAGATCCGCGATGTTGCTGACGTCATCGTGGATTACGGACTGCGCAAATATCACCTGTACGAAAAGAGTTCGACCCTTCTTGACCTCAGCGAAATGAAGGTCGTTCGGGTCGGATCATGCTACGAACTCATCACCGACGCGCTTGAGCTCGAGTTCGGGATCAGTTTGAGAAAGGCAGCGTAACGGTCGCGGGTATGATGGAAGGGCAAGTAAAAACGTGCTCAGGTACAGAACATTGAGGTGGCAACGATGGTGCGGCACGTTGGCCGCGTCCGCAGCCTCTAGAAAATTGAAGTGGTCCTAATCTTCCCTGCCGCTGCTTGCGTCGCGCTTGCCAATGCGAATGGAGCTGGTTCCCGACATCGGCCTAGCTCCTCTTCCGTCAGATGTCCTTCACCAGCCTGAGCGCATCATAGATCGCCGCGTGTGTGTTTCGCGCGCTGACCGCATCGCCGATGCGGAAGAGTTGAAACTCGCCATCCGGGTTGCGCGAGATCTTTTGCGGGCGGCCTTCAGTGAGAGCGTCGTAGTCGACTGCGCCGGCGTTCGACGACAGGGCCTTGAGTTCGAAATAGAGATCGTCGAGCGGTAGCGTGCCGTAGTTCACGACCACCTGGTCATAGGAGTGCTTGGAAACGTGATCGCTGTAATCGGTGCCGACGCGCGCGGTCAGCTTGTTGCCGTCGCGGGTCACGTCGAGCAAGCGGCGGGCGACGGTGAAGGTGGTCTTCTTGTCTTGCAGGGTGCGCATGTAGGGGACAAGGTTCATGCCCATAATGTCGGAGGCGAAGGTGCGGTCCGGGGTCATCACCTCGACCTCCGCCCCGGCGTTGGCCGCAATCTCGGCCGCCATCAGGCCCGGGTGATCACCGCTTTCGTCGTAGACCAGCACGGTTTCGGCAGGTTTCACATCGCCCGAGATCAGATCCCACGCGGTGACCACGAGGGGCTGTTCCCGGCCGCTTTCGAAAAGCTCGGTGTTGGGTAGCCCGCCTGTGGCGACGATTACCACATCCGGGTTCAGGGCGGTGACGTCGTCGGCCTCGGCAAAGGTGTTGAAGTGGAAGATCACGTCACGGGCCGCGCATTGGGCCATCCGCCAGTCGATGATCGAGATCATCTCGCGGCGGCGCGGGTTCTGGGCGGTGAGACGCACCTGCCCGCCGGGGTCGGGCTGGGCCTCGAAGACGGTGACGTCATGCCCGCGCTCGGCCGCGACGCGGGCGGCCTCCAGCCCGGCGGGGCCCGCGCCGACGATGACGACAGTCTTGCGCGTCTCGGCGGGCGGGATGGCGTGCGGCATCGAAAGCTCGCGCCCCGTGGCCGGGTTGTGGATGCATAGCGCCTCTCCCGCTTCGTAGATGCGGTCGAGGCAATAGGTGGCGCCGACGCAAGGGCGGATATCGTCTTCGCGCCCCTCGGTGATCTTCTTGACGATATGCGGGTCGGCCATGTGGGCACGGGTCATCCCAACCATGTCGAGCAGTCCGTCGGCCACCGCGTGCCGGGCCGTCGCCACGTCGGGAATGCGGGCGGCGTGGAAGGTCGGCATGCCGGTCGCCTTTTTCACCACGCCCGCGAAATCGAGATGTGGGGCACTTTTCATGCCCTGAACAGGTATCACGTCGGTCATCGCCGGGTCGGTGTGAATGCGGCCGCGGATCACGTTCAGGAAATCGACCATGCCGCTGTCGGCCAGCCGTTTCGAGATTTCGAGGCCCTCGTCCGGAGTGATGCCACCGGCGGTGGTCTCGTCTGCGGTGTAGCGCAGACCGACGATGAAGTCCTCGCCGACGCGGTCGCGGATGCCGCGCAAAACGGCCATCGGAAAGGCCATCCGGCTTTCCAGTGTCGCCCCGCCGTAAGGACCGTCAAGATCGTTGGTCAGCGGCGACCAGAACTGATCGAGCAGGTGGCCGTAGACCTGAAGTTCGATACCGTCCATCCCGCCTTCCTTCATACGCTCGGTCGCGTCGGCGAAATTGGCGATGATGCGCTCGATATCCCAGTCCTCGGCCAGCTTGGGAAACGCCCGGTGCGCCGGTTCGCGGTGCTTCGACGACGAGATGGAAGGCAGCCAGTCGCCCTTGTTCCAGCCGGTGCGGCGGCCAAGATGGGTCAGCTGGATCATCACGGCGCAGCCATGTTCATGACAGGCATCGGTAAGCTGCCGGATCCACGGCACGACCTCGTCCTTGTAGGCGAGGATGTTGTTGAAAACGGGCGGCGAATCCTTCGAGACCGCGGCGGAGCCCGCGGTCATGGCAAGGGCGACACCGGCCTTGGCCCGCTCGGCGTGGTAAGCGGCATAGCGCGCTTTCGGCATGCCGTCTTCGGGATAGGCCGGTTCATGGCTGGTCGTCATGATCCGGTTCTTCAGCGTGAGATGCTTCAGCTGGTAGGGCTGGAGGAGCGGGTCTTGTTTCATTTGCGGTCACTTTCGGGGGACTCGGTGCCGCGGCCTTCGTCGTTGTGGCGGACATCCTTGGGGATCACGACGGGCGAAACGGCCCAGATCAGTTTGCAGCTCTTGTCGGTTCTGTTGCGGGCGTGGTGCGGGATGCGGGCGTCGAAGCTGTAGCTGTCGCCGGCGCGCAGGGTGATCACCTCGTCGCCGATCTGCATTTCGAGCTCGCCCTCGAGGATCAGGCCGTGCTGTTCGCCTTCATGCTTGTGCAGCGGGTCGTCGGGCCGCTCGGAATAGGGCTGGTAAACGGCGAGGCCCATGTAGAAGTTGCCGCCGATGGAACTGGAGATCAGCGTATCGGTATAACCGAGTTGTTGCGCATCCTGGCCGTAAAGAGAATTCAGGTTGCGGCGGTTCTGGGCACGCACGACATAGGCCTGCTCCATCGGGCCTGCACCGGGACGGCGGGCGAAGAACCAGTCGGGCGTCACCGAAAGCGCATCGGCGATGGCGGTAAGCGCGTCCATCGAAGGCTGGGACATCCCGCGTTCGATAGTGCTGAGATGGCTGAGGGAAACGCCGCTGGTCGCGCTCAGGTCCTTGAGCGTCATCTGACGGGCCTTGCGCAGCTGGCGCACCTCCGAGCCCATTGTCAGAAGGCTTTTGGCCATGGCTTTTACGTTGCTCTGTCCTGTCATGCTCTGGCTTCCGCTGTTCCCGGTCAAGGGGAGCATACAGCGGTATAAAATCTGATTACAACGAAATTCATTTACAAAATTTCGATAAAGGCGAATTATTGTTGCAGAAGTCTGCGATTCGACCCCGCAGACCAATCACAAGCGCCGCAGGGGCGCAGCAACGGGAGAGATTCAAATGGAACATGGCAAACTTGCGCGGCTGACGGCCCGGGCCAAGGCCGGTATATCGCGCCGCGACTTCATGCGCACAGCCGCCAGCGCCGGGCTTTCGGCAGCGATGGCCGGCTCGCTCTGGAGCGAGGCGCAGGCGGCGACGCCCAAGAAGGGCGGCACGCTGAAGGCTGGGGCCGACGGGGGCGCGACGACCGACACGTTCAACCCGCTGCAGATGAACGGTGCCGATCATCCGACGCTGTCGATCCTGTCGAGCTACGACACCCTGACCGAGATCGACGAGACCGGCGCCCCGCAGCCCAGCCTTGCGGAAAGCTGGGAAGGCAACGCCGACGGCACCTGGGCGATCAATCTGCGTAAGGGGGTGGAGTTTCACGACGGCAAAACGCTGACCGCCGAGGATGTCGTGTGGTCGCTGAAACAACAGCTGGACGAGAACAACCGCGTCGCCGAGGCGAAGCAGATCGTTCAGAATTTCGAAGAGCTGCGCGCCGACGGCCCCGATACCGTGCTCATCAAGCAGAAGGAGGTCAATTTCGACCTGCCCACGCACCTGTCGTCGTTCGCGATGATCATCGGCAAGGAAGGCAATGACGACTGGTCGGCGGGCATCGGCACCGGGCCATACGTCAAGGAGGACTGGCAGCCGGGCATCCAGTATCTCGGACGCAAGTTCGCCAATTTCTACCGCGACGATCAGGGGCATTTCGACGAGGTGGAAATCCTCAACATCTCCGACCCCGGCGCGCGGATGTCGGGGCTTCTGTCGAACACGCTGCACGCCATCGGCTCGCCCGAAACCAAGACGGCGGGGCGCCTTGCCAACGCGCCGGGGTTCGAGCTGGTGCAGGTCTCGGCCACGCAGCATTTCACCTGCGACATGCGCGCCGACATGGACCCGTTCACCAGCGCCGAGCTGCGCCGCGCCGTGAAATGGGGCATCAACCGGCAGGAGATCGTCGACAAGGTGCTGAGCGGCTATGGCACGATAGGGAACGATCTGCCAATCAGCCGCGGGCAGCAGTTCTACAATGACCAACTCGAACAGCGCGAATACGATCCCGACAAGGCTCGCTATCACCTCAAGCAGGCGGGGCTCGAGAATATCGACCTGACGCTGGCCACCAGCGACGGCGCCTTTG
Organism: Roseovarius sp.; assembly: GCF_030373445.1. GTDB lineage: Bacteria > Pseudomonadota > Alphaproteobacteria > Rhodobacterales > Rhodobacteraceae > Roseovarius. Next base: position 18,850 of record NZ_JAUCYU010000003.1, on the reverse strand, counting down.
GCGGTGCGGTGGATGCCTCGGTACTGATGCAGAACTCGCTGGGCGGGGCGGGCATGAGCGTGACCGTCGACCGTCGACCGGCCGATGGCTACTGGTCGGACGTCTGGCTCAAGGTGCCGTGGTGCATGGTCTACTGGAACGGGCGGCCGACGGTGGACTGGATGCTGAGCTCGACCTACACATCCGGGTCCGACTGGAACTCGAGTGCGTTCCAGAACGAGACTTTCGACAACTTGCTGGTCGCGGCTCGTGCCGAGGCGGACGAGGCCAAGCGCCGCGAGATATATCACGAGGCGCAGCGCATCTTCTGGGAGGAAAGCGGCACCGCCGTCTTTGCCTTTGCGAATATCCTGATCGGGCATTCCGAAAAGCTGGCCCATGGCCCGGTCGGTTTGAGCCGCCGGATGGATGACAGCCGCCTGCCGCGCCGATGGTGGTTCGCCTGATCGCGAAGAGCCGCGCACGCCGGCTGCGGCGCGCTCATCTTACCAAGAAATACGTGAAGACCTGTCCAAATGAATGAATTGCCCGCCGCGCCCGAAGGCGTCACATCCATCGAACATGTCTGGATTCCGATGCCCGACGGAGTACGGCTTTCGGCCCGTATCTGGATGCCCGCGGGGATCGCCCCGGCAGGCGTCCCGGCGATTTTCGAATACATCCCCTATCGCAAGGCCGACATGGTGCGGGCGAGGGACGAACAGAACCACCCGTGGTTCGCCGCACAGGGCTATGTCTGCCTGCGGGTCGACATGCGCGGATCGGGCGACAGCGAGGGCACGATGCCTGACATGTATACGCAGGCCGAGCTTGACGACGCGCGGCACGTGATCGAATGGATCGCCGCGCAGGATTGGTGCAATTGCCGGGTGGGCATGTTCGGCACGTCCTGGGGCGGCACGGCCAGCCTTCAGGCAAGCATCGACTGCCCCGAGGCGCTGAAGGCGGTCATTGCCGTCTGTGCGACGCATGACCGGTACGAGGATGACATCCACCACAAGGGCGGCGGCCTGCTGACAGATACGTTCGAATGGGGGGCCACATTGCCCGCGATCCTCGCGCTACCGCCCACGCCGGCAAGCGGCGAGGACTGGTATGAGCGCTGGCAGGACCGGCTCGAGGCGCTGGAAAGCCCGCTGGAAACATGGGTTCGAGAGGAGGCGCGGGGCACGTATTGGCGGCACGGGTCGATCAGGCATCAGGCAGATCGGATCGGATGTCCGGTCTTGTCCGTCGGCGGGTGGTCGGACCGGTATTCCAATTCGGTCATGTCCCTGGTGGACGCCCGGTCGGACAAGGTCTGGGGGATCGTGGGGCCGTGGGGGCACCATTACCCCGACCAGGGCCACCCCGGCCCCGCCATCGGATTTCAGCAAGTGGCGCTCGAATGGTGGGATCACTGGCTCAAAGCGGAGCCGGGCGATGCGCCTTGGCCGAAACTGCGGGTCTGGCTGCGCGAGTTCGACGTACCGCAGGATGTTCTGGACATGCGCAACGGCGGCTGGATCGAGAGCGGCCCACCGTCGGATGAGACCGCCGTTACCGCGCTGCACCTCGCCGTCGGAGGTGCGCTTGCCGACTCGCCGTCCGACAATGAGACCGGTTGGGATGTTCCGGCAGACCTTCTGCACGGGTTGGCCTCGGGCGATACGGGATATTTCGGCCGATATGGCGGGCTGCCCCTGCGGCAGAACGAGGATGACGCCCGGGCCCTCGTGTTCGAGACCGGGCCGCTGGAGGAGGATGTGCTGCTCTATGGTAGCGCCGAGATGGAACTTGTGGTGGAGGCCGAAGTCGAGCGTAGCCAGATTTGCCTTAGGCTGAACGACGTCTCGCCCGAAGGCACCTCGTCGCGCGTGGGGCTGTCAATCCGCAACCTTGCGCTGGACGACGGACTTGATGATCCCGACGCGCCGCAGGGGTCCGGGCCGCGCCGCGTACGCATCCGGTTTCACACCAGCGCCTATCGTTTCAAGGCCGGGAATCGGATCCGGCTGTCAGTCGGCTCGTCCTACTGGCCGCTTGTCTGGACACCTCCGCGGCTTGGCGAGCTGCGCATCCTCTCGGGGCGTCTGGCCCTTCCGGTTCTGAATACCGCCCCCCGGGCGCTTTCGGCCCCGTTTCCCGCGCCGCTGGGCATGACGGCGACGAACGACATTCAAGTACTTTCGGCACCCGTGCTGCGCCGCGGTTGCGAGAGGAAGGCGCATGGAGCAGTCGTTGTGGATTGGCATCAGCCGCCAGTCACGACGCTCTATGGCGACATCGACACGACCTTTTCCTTCGAGACCTCGGCAAAGCATGCAATTCGGCCCGACGACCCGCTCAGCGCGACGACCGCTTTTACGCACCGGATGGAAGTGAAGCGGCCGGATGGTACTGCGCAGATTGAGTCCCATCTGCACGTCCAATGCACGGCCAATACCTACCATCTGGCCACATCGCTCCAGGTGGTGTGGAAAGGTCAGGTGCTTGCCCGGCGCAACTGGACGGCCGCGGTTAAGCGACGTTTGGCATGAGCCTCGGGCAAGAGGCCGTGTAATAGAACCTGATGCGGATCAGGAGAAAGCTGAAGCCCAAGCCTGCTTGGTGCCGTCATACGGCTGATTTGGTGACATGTGGACCCTCGATTTTGAGATAGTGAGTGTTGGCTGCGGGCCGTTCACTACGCGGCACTTGACCCTTTTATCTGCATGAAATATTGGTCTGCAGTGTTGAGCGGGCGTTGTGTAATAGTAAGACCTCAGCCTTCCAAGGAAGAGACCTGACTTTCACGTAGCTGCACTGAGTTGCTAATTCATTCATTTCATTTAATAATGAAATGCGCTGACTATCACTCAGTACCACCGTGCTTCATTTCAATTCCGACAAAAAGCCGACAAAATGCCCAAGCTCACAGAAACGTTCGCTCGCAAAGTTCCACAGACAAAATCAGGTACAGACAAGTATTGGGATAGCGAGGTCAGAGGCCTCGTTTTGTTTGTGGGGAAGAAGTCCAAGACCTGGTATTATCAGAAGGATGTGGGCGGTCAGACGCGGCGGATCCTGATAGGTCGATTTCCGGTGATCTCGGCAGACGCGGCTCGTCAGACGGCCTTGGGGTTTGCACTCGAATGGGGTAGGGGGGCTGGCAAGCAAACTCAAATCGGGGCCCCGACATTGGCTGCCGCGATGGAAGCGTATCTTGTCAGGCCCAGACTTCGTTCGGAGACGCACAAACATAACGTCCGACACCAGTTCGACCTGCATCTGAAAGACTGGATGCGCCTACCGCTCGACGAGATCTCCAAGTCAATGGTGGTGGAGCGGCATCGGTCCATGGCCGCCACGCCATCTGCAGCCAACCACACTTTGAAAATGTTTCGGACGGTTTGGAACCATGCTAGGCGCATTCATGATCTGCCAGAGGCTCCAACTATGGCAATCGAATGGTACGACGAGCAGCCGAAGGGCACCATTATCGAAGATCTGAAAGGCTGGCGCCATGCAGTGGATGATCTCTACAATCCGATACACAAGGTTTTTTATGAGCTGATACTGTTCACCGGGTTGCGCAAAACTGAAGCGCTGACCCTTGAATGGAAGAACGTGCGCGAAGATCACATTCATCTTCCGATGACGAAAAACGGCCGTAGCTTCGATCTGCCAATCCTTCAAAAACATCATGAGATACTGGCGCCGATACAGGGGTTGAGCCGAAAGTGGGTGTTTCCATCGCCAAAGGCCCCGTCCGGCCATGTAGGTGCCCCTGAGAAGATCAAATGGTCTCCGCACGCCCACCGGCGCACGTTTGCGACTGTGGCCATGGAGGCAGGGGTTCTGGAAGAGATCGTGGGGCGGTTACTCAATCACACGCCGCTGTCGATTACAGGTCAAAGATACGCCAAACCATCGCTGGATGCCCTGAGGCCACCGATGGACGTAATTTGCAAAGAACTGGCCCTGCGTTCTGAAGGGTCTTGATGTACGTCGCGGAAAAGAGCTCCGCGCTTATCCCTATATGCAGTCACGGCGAGGAACAGTGACAGATACCGGTCCGATTACCTTGAACGATCTTGTTGTCGCGTTGCTTGGCAACGCGCTTCTTCTGTGCGGCGAATTAACAAATGCTTGCCGACATGCGCCAAGTTCGGACGAAGCCGCGCTGAAAAAGACTGGTTACCGTTTCGAGAGATGCGAGGAGCTGAGTGACGCACTTTTTGCCGCCGCAAGGCTCGACGATCGGCTTTCGAAGGCAATGGACATCACAAGGGATAAGCCCGGCGAGGGTCATGCCAACAGATATCATCGCCTAAAAGAAATCGCAGAAAGTGACGCCGATATTGCAAACGTCCGGTTTGGAGATTTCGATTTTCCGTCCGCTGTCTCTAGGAGGTATCGCATTGCCGACGCACTTGCTGATGCCAAACCAGAGGAATTGCAGGCGGTGATCGCGCGTTCTGAACTATCCGAATTGATGAACGCCGTGAGAGCGCTTGTGGTCGATTACATGACTGATCTTGCAGCATTCGAGCTGGGTATGACCAGGGCAGCGGCTGCTTTCGTCGGCTTGGATGGCTTGGTGAGGAAGAGAGCCCATAGATTGCCACCAAAATGGCATTTCTGGAATAGCGAGTTGGCTCGCCAAAACCGACGGGAAAGCGGGTGGCTCGAGGAAATGCGAGAAAAGGCACGGCGACACGTGCTAGAACCCGCAACTCGGTCATATGCTGATACGCAATCCGAGCTCGTTGTGTCCAAACTTGGTCTCCACCTAGAACAACTCGGTCATGCCATTAAGGATGAAGACTTTCCTGTTCTAGACGGGTTGAGTGACTTGGGGTCCGTTTTCTATAGTGAGCCGCTCGTGCCCGACCAGACGATTAGCGAGCTTTTCCCGAGTTATGGCGCGATGTCCGATCACCAGAACTATCGGGCGGATGCTGATCCTCTCAATGTACTCATCTTCTTTTCCACGCAAATGGCTTGGCAAGCAGTGAAGGAAGGATGGGCGCTTTGCCTTGCCGAAGATGGTCTGGAAGGCGGGTACTTCACCTGGGTTCCGCCGGATCGATTTCCGAGCCTTACTGAGAATGGCGACCTTGCACTTCCAGAAGACCTGGGCATAACCGGATGCTTCGATCTGGATGAACGGGCGAAACTCGCACTCGGTGCCGATAGGCTGCGGTTTGTCTTGGTCCGCGATATGGCGCCTTCTGCTAAGGTGCCAATGCTCTCAGCGACTGATGATCAGCCGAGGCGACAACAAACTCGCAAATCCAATCAGGGGTTCACGTCCGTGGATGCGCCCTTCATCGAGGAAGGCCTGAACATGCTTGAAACCGGCCAGGCAAAGAGCGCGCTCAATGCGGCACAGCTCTTGGTGGCAAAATACGGCGAAATCCCTGAGAGCAAGTGGGAACCCGGGCGAAAGGAAATCCGCTCATATTCATTGGGGGCCGCTGAAATTCGACTTCAAAAGGCAATCGCCAAAGAACGAAAAAAGCGGAACCTGTAGTTGGATTTCGTTTCAATCCAATCGAAGCGAATCCCGACCAATGATTTCTTTGCCTGAACGGTGAACATTGGGTTGCATCGAGCAACATGGAGCAGTCCCAATGCAAACAATCCTCAATGATGACCGTCTCTTGAGCCGGAGTGAAGTACACAGCTACTTCGGTCTCACACAACGTTTTCTGGAAGTCTCCGCAGTGCGTGGGGACGGGCCCCCGATGGTCAAGATTGGCCGGAGTGTTCGCTATCGCGTTGGCGATCTCCGGGCCTGGATCGAGTCCTGCCGGGTCGACACCGCTTCGGGCGTGGCAGCACGATGAGCGCGGACCACCCGATGACCCAGCGAAAGCCCCTGGACCTGATGCAGAAATGGCTGGTTTCGCAGTATTGGATCCGCCAGGATCCGCCACTTACCCGTGCAAGCTTTGCCGTCCTGATGAGATTGTTGGATCGCCAGAACCCCAAGACCGGTCGCTGTGACCCGTCGGCCGTTGGGCTGATGGAGGAAACTGGCTTTTCAGAAAGGAGTATCCGAGGCGCCTTTGCCGAATTGGAAGAAAGAGGCGCTTTGATACGATATCGGGCAGCGCGGCGATCGCGCAATCAGTTCCTGATTTTTTCGGTGGACGAGCTGGGGCAAAATGCGCGGTTGGCGGAGCTGAAGATGAGAGGGGCAAAGCGAGTTGGCATGCACCCGGTTGCCGCAACGCCTGCAATACGCTGCCGCTCAAACCTGAAGCGCCCTGCACCCGAAACAATAAAGGAAACAAAGAAGAAAAAAGAAAATGCTGAGAGAATGAGTGTGTCAGCCGCGATGTCACGTGCACAAGGGCAACGGCAGCCTTCGGAGGCAATGGCGCTAGGGGAGTTCGAAAGGCGGGTCGTGAAAGTATTTGAACGCAAGGGTTTCGGCTACATGGGGCTGATGAAACTTCCAGCACGAGAACTGGAACTGGCGCATAGCCAGATGTTGGCTGGCGAATTGTCATTCTCGAAGGCGGTGGGCCGCCTCCTTGAGACATACGAGTCGCTCAGTAAAGAGCGATGAACTGATGCCGCTTGCCGGTTTGGTCCTTCCCGGGCCCCCTCGACATGCGGGTAATTCGCACCCCGGGGAAGACGTCTTCGTGGTGTTCTGCTCAGGGTGAGATTGGGGTTGGTGTTGTTGTTTTAACGGCCCAGGAAGGTTAGTCAGCTCAAGTGAAGCCGTTTCAATGAAGAGCAGATCATTGGCGTCCTGAAGGAGCACCAGGCTGGTTTCGGTGCGAAGGAGCTGTGCCGGAAACACGGGATCAGCGACGCCACGTAATACGAGTTGCGGTCGAGGTGTATGGGCGCATGGACGTGTCTGACGCTCGGCCTCTGAAGGCATTGGACGCTAAGAACGTGAAGCTGAAGAAGATGCTGGCGGAGCAGATACTCAACGTTGCCACCCTGAAAGAGATGCTCGGAAAAAACCTCTGAGGCCCGGTTCGAGGAGGAATGCCGTTTGAGTTCCCCTGCGTATAAACGCTGATCAGGATCGCGTGCCGCCGAGATTCCTTCAGAAGCGATGACTTCGCCGTAGGTTCGACGGTTTCTCGAAGCTAGCCCTGAAAATTTAAAGGTCTTGAGATGCCACAAAAACGAAGAAGATATCACGGAATTACGTGAGCCCTTCGTATTTGATCATCATCGGCCCGGCGAGGATCAGCGCTACGAGATCGGCCTGGCGGTTCGTGCCGGTTTTCTGAAACAGGTTGCGCATATGGAAAGCGATGGTGGTTTGCGAGACGTCCAGTTCTTCGGCAACGTCGACCGTGCGGGCGCCGTTGGCCAAGGCGCCCGCGACACGCGCCTCGGTGGGGGTCAGGCCGAATAGATCCATCAACAGGGTTTCCGGCGCGCGGCTGCGGCGGTCGGGAGCCGCGAGGAACAGGGCCAGGGCCGGGGCGTCGGGCGGGTCGTCTTCCAGTACGGGTAAGGCGCAGGCCAGCGATGAGAGTGCGCCTTCGCCGGTAACGCTAGGCAGCTGGATGCCCACGACCTTGTCATCCCCCGCTTTTGCCGCCTCTAGCGTTTCGGCCAGTGCGCGCAGGAAGGCACGGCCTGACCCTTGGTCCAGCGGGATCACACTCTTGCTCTGAATACGGATCCAGTTGGCGGCGGCCGCCAGGTCGTAAGCTGCGCTGTTGGCGTAAAGCAACCGCCCCGACCCGTCGAGAAGGACCACGCCCAATGCAACCAGGTTCAGCACCTGTTCGGCCCCCTTGCCCGAAAGCCCGGCAAGGGCGCGGCGCAAGGCGGAGAGCTCGTCGTGATGATGCTCGCGGATACGTTCGACCTGACGCAGGCGGGCCGCGATCGTTGCCAGCATCAGGTCGTAATCGACGGGCTTGACCAGGTAATCGTCGGCGCCGAGGAGCTTTCCCTCGACGACCTTGTGCGGTTCAGACAGGGCAGTCAGGAAGACGAACGGGGTTGTTGCCAGTTCGGGCGGCATCTCGCGCAGGGTCTCGAGGACGCCGTAGCCATCGAGACCGGGCATGGAGATATCGCACAGAACCAGATCGGGCTTGGCGCTCGTTAGAAATTCGAGCGCCGCCTCGCCATTGGCCGCTTCCATGGCGCGATAGCCGGCGTCTTGCAACTCCTCGACGATGTCGCGACGCAGGGCGTCCTCGTCTTCGATGACGAAGATCAGGCGGGGATCGGTGGAGGTGGTCATGCGATGCTCGGTTTGAAGCGGGGCAGGGTCATGCGGAAGGTGACGCCGTCGCTGCCGGGTCGTAGGGTGAGGTCGCCGCCCTGCATCCGCGCCAGCGTGCGCGCCATGAAGAGGCCGAGCCCGGTGCCCGCGCTTCCGGTGCTGTTGGTGCCCCGGTAGTTGCGATTGAAGACCAGGTTCCGTTCGTCCTCGGGGATGGGGCTGCCTTCGTTGTGCACATCGCAGAACAGGTTTTGCCGGTCACCATGCACGCGGATCGAAACCAGTGATCCGGGAGCAGTATATTTTATCGCGTTCGAGAGGAGGTTTTCGAGAATTTGTTCGGCATGGGCCGGGTCGCAGAACACCGCATCGTCGGTGTTCGGTGAGGGAAGGATACTGATTTCGCGGGCCGGGTCGGTCTCGCGCTGGCGGGCGCAGACCGTGTCGACGATGTCGTTCAGGTCGCACCGCACCCTTTGAACGCCGAGTTGGCCTGCGTCCAACCGGGCTACATCCAGTGTGCTTTCAACCAGCCGGGTCAGCCCGGCGATCGCGCTGCGGGCACGGTTGGCCCGTTCCGCGATCTCGCCCGGCTCCACGCGGGGCCCACGCCGGATCAGCCGTTGCAGGGCGGAATCCGCCACGGCCAGCGGGGTGCGGAACTGGTGCGAGACCATCGCCGCGAAGTTGCGGTAGAGATCCGCGGCGGAGCGTTCGCGTTGTAGCGCGTCGTCGAGATCGCGGGTGCGCTCGGTCACCAGGTCTTCCAGCCGGTCCCGGTCCTCGGCCTCGCGTTGCTGGGCGGCGTGACGGTCTGTGGCGTCATGCAGGAAGAGTATCGCGCCGATCACCACGCCGTCGTTGCGCATGGGGAAAAACCGGAGATCTACGTAGCGTGGCTCCGTTTGTTCGTTTTGGAAAAGCGGGTGCATGGCAAGCTCGGAGGACTGGCCCTCAAGCGCCCTGGCTAGGCCGGCTTGCAGCGGGGCGATGCCGAAAAAGCCCGCAAGCTCGGCCGGCGGTCGGCCCATGGCCTGTTCTGCAGATTTCCCGATCAGGCCCGCCATGGCGTCGTTCCACAGGGTACAGAGCCCGGCGCGATCGACCGCCAGGATGCCTTCGCCGCTGGAGGAGACCAGCAGCGCCGAGAAATCCCGGGACTGCCGGAGCATCAGGTTGCGCTGATGGGACTGGCGAAGGGCGACCGCCAGCGTCGCAGCGAGTATCCCGCCCGCCGCCATGATGCCGATCAGAAACAGGATGATCTGGCGGAGCTGGGCGCGATAGGTTTCGAGCCGCTCACCTAGATCATTCCATTCCGCGATCATTGCCTTGTTGGCCGCACGCCCGAACAACCTGGCTGCGGGTTTCAGGGCGTCTCGCAGGCGCGCCCCGTCGCCCGGGGATAAGTCGGCGACGACCGGCGTCATGGCGTCCAACACCGCGGCTATCCGGTCGAGGTCGTCATCATAGCCGATCCCTTCGACAAAGCGGCGCTGCGGGCCGTCGTTCAGGATGGCGATCCGACTTTTCAGGATGTCGAAGCGCAGGGAAAGTTCCTCGGTGTCGGCTTCGCCCAGTCCGATGAGCGCTGCCGTTTCCGTCAGACGGCGGGCGGCGACCTCGCTTTGGTGGAAGACCCAGAGCATGTTCTTTTCCGCACCGACCCGCATCGCGTTCTCGACCTCGAGCATGCGGATAAGCGAGAACGTCAGCAGTACCGCGAAGACAACGACGGCGACGAGGGGCAAAAGCAGGCCGAAGGCCAGGTTGCGAAACCGGATCATTGCACCTCGAGCCGGGAGAGTTGCCAGACCCAGCGGTAATCAAACCGGATATCCTGTAGCGCCTGGTGCTGGTCGCGCGGATAGACGATCCAGAGTGGGCCCTTGTCATTACGGCGCAGGGGCTGACCATCCATGCTGTAGGCTACGATCACATCGAATTCGGTGAAATCCGTCATCGGGATTTCGACGATGTAATCGTTCAGCGCGGAGGCGATGACCTCATCGCCCTCGGCGCCGAGTTTTTTGAGCAGGTCGCGCATGAGGAAGCCGGTGAATTTGTGCGTGCCGTCGGTGACGACTGTGGATGTCTCCAGCGAGGCCCGGGGTAGCTTCTGCAGGGCCTCACGATCGAGCCTGACCGTGCCTTCGGTGATATTGCCCGTGACTTCCAGAATGATATCATCCTGACCGGCGAGAGCGTCGCCGCTGACCAGCATCAACGTAGCCACCATACAGGCTGTTGGATTCAGCATATCTTACTCCCCTTGTTTTGCGCCTTACTTCACCAGCCCTCAGACCGTTGCGCAAACCCTTATCTTACAAATAATTAGGCTTCCCCCTCTGAACGAACGGGGCGCGACGGGGAAAGTTGGCCGACCCTTCCACCCAAATTCAGAATCAGGCGGCGGGTTGACGTCTTGGCCCGAAACCGGCGGGAGCCTGAACAAGGGGAAGATGGATATGTGGGATTTCAGCCTTGGCGGCGCATTGGGGATGATGGCGCGCACGATGCCCTTCATTCTTCTGCGCATGGCCGTCTATTTCGGGATCACGCTTGGCTACATTCTGGTCACCGGGGCCGGGGCCGGGATCGGGTACGGAATCGGCGGTTTCGGGGATGAGGACTTTCGCGCAAGCGCCACCATGTGGGGTGGGTTTGCGGGCCTCGGGATATTCGGGGCGATCATGTACTGGGTGCGGGAGTACATCCTCTACATCGTCAAGGCTGGCCATATCGCGGTTCTGATCGAACTGATCGACGGCAAGCCTATGCCGGAGGGGCGCGGGCAGGTCGCGCATGCGACCGCCGTGGTAAAGGAACGCTTTCCGCAGGCGAGCCTGCTGTTCGCAATCGATCAGCTGATCAAGGGGGTCATCAAGGCGATATCCGGGTTGGTGAAGGGGATCCTGACCATTTTGCCGATACCCGGGGTGCAGCAGATCTCAAACATCTTTTCGGCTTTCATGCGCGTCGCGGTCGGCTTCGTGGACGAGGTGATCCTTGCCTACGCAATCCGCACCAATTCGGAGAATTCCTGGATGTCCGCTAAGCAGGCGCTGGTGCTTTACGGGCAGAACTACAAGGTCATGCTGAAGAACGCGGCGTGGCTGGCGCTTATCGTGTACGGGCTGGGCTTGTTGGTGTTTCTGGTCATGCTCGCCCCTGCGGCGCTTGTCGTCTACATGATGCCTGGCGCGTGGGCGGCCGGGGGTGTTGTCTTCGCGCTGTTGTTTGCGTGGAGCGTCAAGGCGGCGCTGCTGGAGCCCTTCGCCATCGCCTGCATGATGCAGGTCTATTTCCGCACCATCGAAGGCCAGACGCCCAACCCGGAATGGGAGGCCAAGCTGGAGCAGATGTCGGGGAAATTCCGCGAGTTGAAAGAACGGGCCGTTGGGGCCGTGGGCGGGGAGGCGGCCCAGGACGGCGGTGCCAAGCCGGCGTGACGCGGTGTGACTATTCACATTCTACGAGTGACGGAGGATGTCTTGCTGACATTGACCAAGCGTTTGATCATCATGCTTTCCTTGTTTCTGCCTCCGGCGGCCGCCTTGTCGCAGATGGACGGGCATGGGCCGGACGCATGGCAGGTCACGGGCGTTGCACCGAATGACACGCTGAATGTGCGCACGGGGCCGGGGACGGAGCATCTGGTCATCGGCACCTTCGCGCATGATGCCACGGGATTGCGGATGACCACCTGCGTTCCGTTCCTGACTCGGCAGAAATATCACCAAATGACGGAGGCCCAACGCGCGAACCTGCCGCCCAGATGGTGCCTGATGGCAAGCCCGGACCGCCGGACAAAGGGGTGGGTTTCCGCGCAGTACCTGCAGGAGGATATGTCGGGCGTGCATGCGGAGATGGAGCCGTCGGTGGCCGAGGCACAGGCGCTTGTGCGTGATCTTTACAGCAGCTTCGAAACCGCCAGCACAGTCGCGGCCAACCCTTTTTCCCCGGAAAATCGCCAAGCCTATTTCTTCGCGTCGATTGCGCCTCAGTTGTCGGGGCGTGGCGCGGACCTGCTTTACGACGCACAGGATTTCCAGGGAGAAGTGACGCGCATCGCGCCTGACTCCGATCAGCCCATGCTTCGGGGAATGATCACCATCGAAGTGGATTTCACCAACTGGGGCAAGTCGCAGCGTGCCGTCTTCCGGCTGCGCGCCGATACCGCAAGGCCAGGCGCCCCGGTTCGCATTTTCCGGATCGAACATGACGGCTGGGAATTTCCGTGACCCGTGATCTTCTCATTCACCCTGTCCGGAATTCCAGAAGAGCGCATTAAAGCCCAAAGAACAGAGGCATCATGACGACCACATTCACCGAGCACGTCGAGATTGAGACAGGCTTTTCCAAGGTATTCTCTGCCCGAATTGTGCCGCGCCTGGCTGAACTCGAGGATAAGAGAAAAGCGATCCTGGCAGTGGCAAAGCGACACGCGATCATCGCGCTGGCGGTCGGGGCGGTCTTCGGCCTTGTGTTCAGGGTGTTCGGGGAAGGGGCGGACGGGATCGGGGGCCTGCTTGTCGGGTTTTTCATTCCGGTCGCGTTTGGCGGTGTTGCCGCGTTCCTCCTGTGGAAGCGGCAGGCCGCGAAATGGCGTGGCTCTGCGGCACAAACTGTGATGCCCGTCATCTGCGACTTCCTTGGCGACATGACATACGACCACGAGGCGCTGAGAGGGTTCGAACTCGAGCGGATGCAGAAGCTCGGCGTGATCCGCCCGTACAGCGAAACCAGGATCCGGGATCGGCTGGAGGGAACCTATCGCGATACGCCGTTCGAACTTGTCCATGCGGAGTTGTCTTCGAATTCGCGTCGGCACGGCGACAATTCCCCGAAGACGCATTTCAAGGGCTTGCTGATGCGCGTTCGCGTGCCGGAGCCGATTTCGCACCGCATCCTGATTGCGCGCGATTTTCAGGGGCCGGGCAACAAGCTGGCCGAGATGTTCGGGGGCGGCACCGGGCGCGACCTGCCGAAGGTAGACACGGGGCACGAGGTGTTTGAACGGTATTTCGAGGTCTATTCCTCGAACCCCTCCGTCGCGCGCAACATTCTGGCGCCGGGGTTCCTCGACAGTTTCGTAAAGATCGCGGACGCCGAGAGCGGCCGGCACGGGCCGGAGGGGCTGGAAGCGGGGTTTCACGAGGAGTCCTTCTTCATGGCGCTCAAAAGGGAAGACGACTTCCTGCAGATGGGGGCCCTCACCACGCCGGCCGATGACATCGAGGAGGAATTGCACGGTGTCTTCGAGGACATCACCACCGTGCGCCGCATCATCGACCGCCTGCATGGCGATCATCCGGCATGACCGTCACGGATATGCCACGGCCGGACAGTGCCAGAACAAGACCAGGGAGAAACAGGACATGAAACAGATTGCCTTGCGCAGAGCTGCCTTCGCGCTTGCCGGGGGGATGGCGTGCGCCACCCCTGCCATCGCGGAGGATGAGAACGTCATGATCGTTTTCGACGGGTCGAACTCGATGTGGGGCCAGATCGAGGGCACCGCCAAGATCGAGATCGCCCAGGGCGTGATGGACAACCTGCTGGGAGACTGGACCGAGAGCCGCAGGGTCGGGCTGATGGCCTATGGCCACCGGCGGCGCGGGGATTGCACGGATATCGAAACCATCGTCGCCCCGGGTGACGGCACCCGCGCCGATATTCTCGACCGGATCGGCGGGGTCACCCCAACGGGGAAAACGCCGCTGACCAGTGCGGTGGAACAGGCCGCGACAGAGCTGTCCTATACCGATACGCCTGCCACCGTGGTGCTTATCTCCGACGGGCTCGAAAGCTGCGACCGCGACCCGTGCGCGCTGGCGGAAACGCTTGAGAAGGGGGGCGTCGGGTTCACGGCGCATGTGGTTGGGTTCGGTCTTGGCGATGCGGATGCGGGTGCGCTGTCCTGCCTGGCGGAGAAGACCGGCGGGCAGTACGTTGCGGCCGGCAATGCCGAGGAATTGGGGCAGGCGTTCAGCGCCGTGGCCAGTGCGGTTTCCGAACCGGAGCCCGAGCCGGAACCGGAGCCGGAACGCCCCGAAGTGATCGTCAACGGCCCGGAGACGGCGCCCGCAGGGTCGCTCGTGCGGGTGGGTTGGGACAAGGCCCTGGACAACAGGGATTACGTTACCATCGTGCCCGCCGGTGCCGAGGCGGGGGAGTACGGCAACTACATCCGCGTGAAGGACAGGTCCGGGGGTGACCTCCGGGCCCCTGCGGATACCGGCATGTACGAACTGCGCTACATGACGGACGAGGGCGATAAGGTGCTCGGCACCGCAGCCATCGAGATCACCGAACCCGCGGTGACGCTGAGCGGTCCGGAGACGGCGCTGGCCGGTGAGCTGTTCCCGGTGGAATGGACCGGGACGGTGCACGGCCGGGATTACATTACGATCGTCGCAATGGGTGCCGAGGACGGCAGCCACATCAACTATTTCCGCGTGAAGGACAGGAGCCGCAACAAGCTGCGGGCGCCGGCGGAGCCGGGGCTTTATGAGCTGCGCTACGTGCTCGAGGAAGGTGAGCGGACGATGGCGAGCCAGGCCATCGAGATCACCGAGCCGGAGGTGACGCTGAGCGGCCCGGAGACGGCGCTGGCCGGTGAGCTGTTCCCGGTGGAATGGACCGGGACGGTGCACGGCCGGGATTACATTACGATCGTCGCAATGGGTGCCGAGGACGGCAGCCACATCAACTATTTCCGCGTGAAGGACAGGAGCCGCAACAAGCTGCGGGCGCCGGCGGAGCCGGGGCTTTATGAGCTGCGCTACGTGCTCGAGGAAGGTGAGCGGACGATGGCGAGCCAGGCCATCGAGATCACTGAGCCCGAGGTGACGCTGAGCGGGCCGGATGAAATCAGGGCCGGCACGGAAGCTACAATTGAATGGACCGGATCCGTGCATGGCAGGGACTACATCACCATCGTGCCGGTAGGGGCCGAAGAGGGCAGCCACGGCGAGTACTTCCGCGTGAAGGACAGGAGTCGACAAACGATGCAGGCGCCCGAAAAGCCCGGGCTTTATGAACTGCGCTATGTGCTTGAGGAGGGCAAACGCACGATGGCCCGTCACAAGATCGAGATCCTGGCCGCTGACGCGCCGCTGGAAAGCGGTGCCAGCCTGAGCGCCCCGGAAACCGGTGCGCCCGGTGCCGAAATCGACGTTGGCTGGGAGGTGGAGACCGAAAGCGGGGATCAGCGGATTACCCTAGCGCGCGGCAACCAAGAGATCTTCACCTGGCTGGAGGCAATCAAGATCTCGGGCGAGCCGCCGGTGAAGCTCACCCTGCCGGAGGAGCCAGGCATGTACGAGCTGCGCTTCCTGGATGTAGCGAACCAGGCGGTTCTGTCGCGCAAGGTGATCAAAGTTGAATGAGACCAGTCGGGCGAACCCGGGATAACAGGGCGGCGCGGTCGACTGCTGCCTGTCGTCCAGAGTTTGTTGAATGGAGGAGAGTCTTAAAAAATGAAACCTGCTGTTGCAGCGATGCTTGTCATGCCGTCTGTCGTCCCCGCACGTGGGGAACCCGCCAGTCGGCAGGCATGGCAACGCAGTTCCGGAAGGGGGGGATCGAGCAGGGATGAAGCTTTAAGCCGCGCGCCGATTTTCCCGCACCCGGGCCCGTTGGTCGAGCCCGGGTGCGGGATGGTTTTCGTCAAGATAGGTGGGCTGATGGAGTTTACTTTCTAACGTTAGCACCCACCGGACAGCTTCAGGTGTTTTTGGTAGCGGAGGATTTCTATTTCATTGAAGCCATAATGGAGTGAAGATGAACAAGAGATCCAGAACATCAAAGGATGCTGCTGACGAGCTTGTCAGAGGCATCAAGCGTAAGACGCGCAAACGCTGCTCGGCGGAAGGGAAGATCCGCATTGTGCTTGCCGGGAGGCGAGGCGAATAATGCATAGCACCTCTTTGCCGTCGTGAAGGGATAGCTGCGAGCCTGTTATTCAGCTGATCGAAGGACTTTCTTGAGGCTGGGAAGAACCGGCTGGCGGGTGGCGCGGTGCGTCAGGCTACCACCCCCGAGGACAAGGACTTGCGCTCTGATGCAACCGCGCTGAAGGAAGTGGTCGCGGAGCTGATACTGGACAACAGGTGACCTGCTCCCCTTGGAGTCCGCATTTATCAGTTAGCTCTGTTCAGGGTTGTCTGATCTCATCGGCCCGCCATACGGGCTAAGATCGTGGGGGAAATTCGTTCAGCCGGAGTTGACTGGCAGATTGTGGCTCTCAATCCTCTTGACCAGTAGATACCCGAACGATCGCCATCCATTCAAATGAAATGAGCTCCCCCCCTCAAGTTGTAGGTGCCGGTAGGATCTGGCCTGTACATTCCCCGAAACCCACTTTGTAACCATTACCTCGCGCATGTCCGCGCAGGGTCAGCGTGTCGCCATCCTCGATAAAACTACGCGTGCCGCCGTCGATGGCGATGGGCTCTTTCCCGCCCCAGGATATCTCTAGAAGAGAGCCGCGACTGGTCTTATCGGGACCGGAAATTGTGCCCGACCCGATCAGGTCACCCACTCGCATCGGGCACCCTGAACTCGTATGATGCGCCAGCTGCTGGGCGGCCGAATAGTACATCTCTTTGTAGTTCGTGTGCGCGATTACCGTCTCAGCTCGCCCCTCGGGCGCAAGGCCAACTTCAAGGTCGATGTCGTAAAGCATCGGTCTGGCTTCGGCGAGATAAGGCAGGAGCTCTACCTCGCGCTGAGGGGTGGGGGTGCGAAACGCCTCCAGCGCGGCGGCGGTCACGATCCACGGGCTGACCGAAGTGGCCGTGGCTTTGGCTTGAAACGGCCCGAGCGGTTGATATTCCCAAGCCTGAATGTCGCGCGCCGACCAGTCATTGAGAAGCACGTAGCCGAATATGTTCTCGAAAGCCTCAGTAACGCTGATCGGCCCCGACGATGGCTGCCCGACGATTGCACCCATTTCAAGCTCTATGTCGAAGCGCTGCGAGGGGCCGAAGCGTGGATTGGTCTCGTTCGGCCCCTTTAATTGGCCATGCGGCCGGATGACCGGCGTGCCAGAAACGACCACAGACGAGGCGCGTCCATTGTAGCCGATAGGGATGTGCAGCCAGTTAGGCGGTAACGCGTTTTCGGGGCCGCGAAACATGGTGCCGACGTTGGAGGCGTGATGGCGGCTTGAATAGAAATCGGTGTACTCTGCGACGTCAAATGGCATGTGAAGCGCGGCTGCGTCCATCGGTACAAGATGAGGAACGATCGCGGCCTTCAAGTCCGAATCCTCTCCCAGGAATTGCGTCAACGTGCTGCGTAGGCGGGCCCAATCCTGTGCGCCAAGTGACATGAAGGCGTTCCAACGGCCGGTTTTGAGTGCCCCACCGAACTCCAGCCGCCCGCTTTCCTCGAGCGCATGGAGGTCGAGAATAAAATCACCGATCGCCGTTCCGCAACGAGGCGCCGTTTCCCCAGCGGAGAAAACGCCGCAGGGCAGGTTGTTGAGCGGGAAATCAGTATCGGGCGAGTTGGCGCTGTCGATCCAGGATCGGACGAGGTCAGTCATGGCATATCTCTTTCTTCATGTCGCATCGTGTTGTTGCTCGGGGCGCGCACCGTCGAAGGCAGGCAGAGCGAGGCAGCGAGCTTCGATCTCTCTCAGCCGCCTGAAGGGGTCCAGGTCGCAGCCCCAGCGGTGAGCATTGTAGAGCTGCGGAACGAGGCAGATATCAGCGAGTCCGGGCGTCTTACCGAAGCAGAAAGGCGTATCGTTGGCGATCATACCGGCGAAGGCCACAAGGCCGCGGCTCATCCAGGTGTTCATCCAGTCCACGATCTCGGCCTGACCGTGGCCCATGGATTTCAACTGATCTAAGACCCGAAGGTTGTTGATCGGGTGGATCTCAGTGGCGATGGCAAGCGCTGCTGCGCGCACCCGGGCCCGTGCGGCAGGACCGGTGGGCAGGAGCGGGGGCTTGGGGTGTGTTTCGTCCAGCCAATCGAGAATCGCCATCGATTGGGTTAGCACCGTGCCGTCCGAGAGCTCCAATACCGGCACGCTGCGCGTTGGGTTCAGCGCAGCGTGGTCGGCCCTGTTTTGTTGCCCGGCAAGGAGATCGACGGGGACCGCCTCGTAGGCGATCCCCTTCAAGTCGAGCGCGATCCGGACGCGGTAGGACGTGGAAGACCGCCAGTATGTGTGGAGCCTCATTTGCGGCCCGGTGTGCCGTCGAATTTCTTCTCGAGGCTGTCCCAGCAATCGATGTAGTCGTCCTGCAGCGGGGCCTCGTTGGCGGCGAAGCTGGTGAGGTGCTGCGGGAAGCGGGTTTCGAACATGAAGGACATGGTGTTGTCGAGCTTGTCGGGGCCGAGATTGGCGTTCGAGGCCTTCTCGAACGCGTCGCGGTCGGGCCGTGGGGCAGCATCATGTTGTGCAGCGACATGCCGCCAGGGACGAAGCCCTGTGGCTTGGCGTCGTACTGGCCGTAGATGTTGCCCATCAGCTCGGACATGATGTTCTTGTGGTACCAGGGCGGGCGGAAGGTATCCTCGGCCACCATCCAGCGTTCCCGGAACAGGACGAAGTCGATATTCGCAGTGCCGGGCACGCCTGAGGGGGCGGTGAGCACGGTGAAGATCGACGGGTCGGGGTGGTCGAAGAGGATCGCGCCGACCGGG
>NZ_JAUCYU010000014.1 GCF_030373445.1 Roseovarius sp. | reverse complement strand
GAAGCCGCCGTCGACACCGCCTATTACTGCGAATGGATCACCGTCTACGACTACTGGGGCAACTGGGTCACCGTCTGGCAGTGCTACTGAGCCAGTAACCCACGCGCCAAAGAAAAAGGCCCGCCAAAAAGGCGGGCCTTTCTGCATCCCGGGGACCCCCCTTCACAGCCGGCGCATCCAGAACTGCAGCGGATGCGCCGTCTCCTCCTCCCGGTCGAGATCCTTCCAGCGGAACTCGGCCACAGCGCCCTCGACCTTCTCGTAGCCGCGCTTGCGCCAGAACCCGTCAAGCGGGCGGTAATCCGCGGGCCTAAACGGGTGATCCGCCGGCCGCACCACCCCGCAGAACGCGCAATACCTCCGCCCCAGCGCCCGCGCATGCGCCTCGCGCGCGTCGAAGAACCGGTGCCCCAGCCCGTGGCCCCGGTACTCCGGCAAAAGCACGCTTTCGGCACAGTAGAAGATATCCGTCAGCGGAATGCCCTGCCCGGCGAAGGCCGCGCCGAAATCCTCGGCGTGATCCTCCATCGGCGTGCCGGTCGAGGCGCCGACCAGCCGGTCGCCATCGAACGCCCCCACGAGGATCGCATCCGCGCTCTCGCGGTAGGTCTGGAGATACTCCGCCTCGTACCCCGCATCCCCGTCATAGAGATACGGCCACGCCCGGAACACCTCGATCCGCAAACGCGCGACGTCGTCCAGCGCCTCGGCCAGCGACTGACCCGTCAGCCGCTCGACGCGGATCACCGTGACACCTGGCGCGTCCAGTCGGCGAGGTTGTAATAGGTGACGACCCGCGTGATCAGCCCGTCCTGCAACGAAAAGAACGACCCGGCGGGCAGGCGATAGCTCTGCCCCTCGGCCTCCGGCAGCCCCTCGTCGGTCTGAAGATACGTGCCGTTCACCACGTACTCGGCGGCGGCCCGCGTGCCCTTCTCGGCCTCGAAGATCACCATGTCGGTCAGCTCCTCGCGGTAGCACCGGCTCATGTGGTCGCAGAAGGCGCGGAACTTCTCCTTGCCCACGCGCACCTGCCCCTCGTTGACGTGGTGCGCCACGTCATCGGCCAGGCAGGCCAGCATCGCGGCGGTGTCGCCGTTGTTGAACGCATCGAAATAGGCTTTGACGGTCTCGTTCATAATCCAATCCCCGGGTCGCCCCATCTGTCCTTGAGGTGCTTGATGATCTGGTCGCGTGTCTGGCGATAGGCGTTCAGCTTGGCCTCCCGCGTTTCGCCAAGGCCGGTCGGGTCCATGATCGGCCAGTAGACCACGTCGAGGTGAAACAGCCGCGTCAGGTCCAGCGCCTTGCGCTGGCTGGCGGGGCTGAGCGCGACGATCAGGTCGAACGACGACAGGTCGTCGCCCCATTGCTCCATCTCGTCGAAACTTCTGGTGCGGTGGCGGTCAAGCTCGACCCCCAGCTCGCGGCAGACGGCGATGGCGAAGCCGTCGATATCCATGTCGCCCTTGACGCCCGCCGACTGCACGTAGGTGTCGGTGCCGTAGAGCTTCTTCATCACGCCCTCGGCCATCGGCGAGCGCACGGCGTTGTGGTCGCAGCAGAAGAGCACCGACTGGGGAAGCTCCTGCGCCACGGCGTCAGCCCCCGAAATGCAGAACGCAGATCAGCGTGAAAAGGCGCCGCGCGGTGTCGCTGTCGACATCGGCCTTGCCCTCCAGACGTTCCTCGAGCACGCGGGCGCCCTCGTTGTGGATGCCGCGGCGGGCCATGTCGATGGTCTCGATCTGGCCGGGCGGCAGGTTCTTGACCGCGTCGAAATAGCTTTCGCAGATCGACCAGTAATCCTTGACCACCTGCCGGAAGGGCGACAGCGACAGGTGGAACTCGGCCGCCGGCTCGTTCTCCTCGGTGCGGATGTCGAAGACCAGCCGCTTCTCGCGGATCGACAGGCCCACGCGATAGGGTCCCTCGGGCACGACCCGGTCATCCCGCTTGGGCAGGGTGAACGAGTTCTCCTCGATCAGGTCGAACATGGCGACCTTGCGCTCCTGTTCGATTTCCGGCGTGGGCGGCGGCAGGTTCGCGTCGTCCAGCTCGATGTGGCAGATGCGGCTCATCATGACTGTCTTTCCGTCTGTTCGCGTGGCCCTGACTAGCCCAGCCGAACCGGCTCGGCAATGCGGCCAAGCGACGGGGCATGGCGATTTTGCGGCGGTGTGGCGGATGAAAAGGCCCGCCACGCTGCGGCGCGGCGGGCCCCTGCCCTGCCTGGCACCCGAAAAGCCTCAGGCGGTCAGCGCGTTATGGCCGAAATACAGGAATTCCCGGTCCATCCCCGCCACCTCGCCCGCATTCAGCGAGAGGCTGCCATTGTCGAGCATCCGGTAACTTTTCTGACCGGTGACCCATTCGTCGGCATCCTGAAGCGTGGTCAGCGTGTAGCTGGTGGTCTCGTTCAGGTAATGGGTCGGTATCACCACCTTGGGCTTCAGCCGCTCGACAATCGCATCGCCCATCTCGTAGCTCAGGATATGCATCGACCCGTCGACCGGCAGGGTCAGGATATCGACCTCGCCCACGGCCTCCCAGAATTCCTCGGGCGGATTGTGGCGGTTGTCGCCCCAGATCAGCGTGCGCAGCCCCCCGGTTTCGACCAGGTAGACCACCATGTCCATGTGGCTCACATTGTCGGGCGGGCAGGCATTCGCCCCGAACTCGGCCAGCGCGTCGGTCCAGCTGTACCAGCCCGGCGCCACGCAGGCGTGCTTGTCGGCAAAACCGGTGATCTTCAGGTCGGCGAACTCGAAATTCCCCACCATCCGGTCCAGCACCATGGTCGAGACCGGGCGGTGAATGGCGTCATGGTCGAAATGAGTATGGGTCGACATGCAGATATCGACCGGCGTTTCCGGAAACTCGCTCTTGAACCACATCCCCCAGGCGCCCGACGGGTCATCCCGGAACGGGTCGAACAGCACCGTCGCCCCGCCGGGAGAGGTGAACTTGAGCGCGCAATGCCCGTAATAGTCGATGGCCACGTCGCCCTCGACCATGCTGCCGGTGGTCTTCTGCAGCTCGATCACGCCATTGTTGTTGCCCGGCTGGGTCCAGTCGGTCGATTGCGCCCGCGCCGCCGTGCCGCCCAGCAGCGAAGCTGCGCCGCCCACGCCCGCCGCCCCGGCGGCCATGAAGAACGATCGCCGCGACAGTCCCGGCGACAGGTCGTCCCGCTCACCGTGAAGCAGGACGGGTTCGAGATTGAGATCTTCTTTTTCCATGAAATTGCTCCCTGTTGATCGAAGTCTTTGTTCTGCGCCGGGCGTGGCCCGGGACGGTCAGGGTAGCAACGGAAAGCCGATCCGCGCGTATGGGAAAACCCGGGGCATAACATGGGGGTCACCCCCATGGTTTCACTGGATCGACAAAAGCAGGCTCCGCAGGTTCTGGCCGCTGCGGCGCAGGCCCAGCTTCCGGCGGATGTTGTTGCGGTGATACTCGATCGTACTGGGCTCGCGCGCCAGTGTCTGCGCGATATCCTTGGTGGTCTGGCCGCGCATCACCATCTGCGCGACCTCCTGCTCGGTCGGGGTCAGCTTCTCGAAGACCGTGGTCAGCTGCCCCGACATGGCGGCCGTGATGTCGCCCAGATTTTCCTCGGCCAGGTCCAGGTAGGCCGCCGCCGCAAGATCGCCGCCCAGCCGCCGCCGCAGCCGGCCCAGGTGCGGCATCACCA
The DNA here is from genome assembly GCF_030373445.1 of Roseovarius sp. Taxonomy (GTDB): domain Bacteria; phylum Pseudomonadota; class Alphaproteobacteria; order Rhodobacterales; family Rhodobacteraceae; genus Roseovarius. The sequence goes on along the minus strand of NZ_JAUCYU010000014.1, from coordinate 147,657 downwards.
GCCCCTTGATCTGGCGCAGCACCTTCTCGTCATACTCCTCCCGCGACCGCTCGACATTGGCCAGAAGCACCCGCAGCGCGGTGTTGGCCTCCTCCAGCTCCGAGGTGCGATCGGCGACCCGCTGCTCCAGCGTGTCCAGCGTCTGCTGCAACGCCGCCTCCAGCGCCTGTCGCCGGGCGATTTCGGTCAGCCGTTCCAGGTCGGCCTCGATCACCCGGGCGAACTCCTGCAAGCCCCGCCGGAACAGAAGCGCCTGCGGGTTTCGTCGCCGGTCAAGCACGCAGATCGTGCCGAAAAGCCCCCCGTCGGGCCACTTCAGCGGCAGCCCGACATAGAAGCTCATCCCGTGCTCCATGTCGTCATTGTCCGCCCAGTCCGGCTCGCAGGTCGCATCCTCGACAACCAGCTCGCCGTCATTCTTCATGACGCCGTAACAGTACAGCTTTTCATTGAGCACGAAATTCTGCCCGACCGTGTAGGGGTTTCCCTCGCTCGCGCTCGTCACCAGCACCGCGTGATCGGGCGCCCGCGTCTGCATCACCAGGCTGGCCGGCACCTCCGCCAGCCGCGCGATCAGGTCGACGATGCTCTGCCAGCTGGCCATCGTCTCCGGCGGAATGACCGGTCTTGGCTGATCCATGCCCTTTCTCCCGTGGGCCTCGGCCCCGGGTATCTTAGCAACGGCAATCCTTTTCGCGCAACGTGGCGCGGGCCTCAGCCCTCGTTCAGCCGGTCCAGCCGCGCCCGAACGCTCAATCCGTGCGCTTCCAGGCTCTCGGCAATCGCCAGCCGCTCCGCCGCCGGCCCGATGGCCTTCAGCGCCTCGGGCGTCATCTTGGCCAGCGTCGTCCGCTTGAGGAAATCCATCACCGACAGCCCGGAGGAGAACCTTGCCGACCGCGCCGTCGGCAGCACGTGGTTCGGCCCGCCAACGTAATCGCCGATCGCCTCGGGCGTCCAGGCGCCCAGGAAAATCGCCCCGGCATGGCGGATCTTGCCCGAAAGCCCCTCGGGATCGGCCACGCACAGCTCGAGGTGCTCGGGCGCGATCCGGTCCGCCAGCTTTGCCGCCATCTCCAGGTCCGGCACCACGATCACCGCGCCGAAATCGCGCCAGCTCGCCCCCGCGATCTCGCGCCGCTCCAGCGTCTCCAGCCGCTTTTCGACCGCGGCCTTCACCTGCTCGCCGAACCCCGCATCGTCGGTGATCAATATCGCCTGCGCGCTCTCGTCATGTTCGGCCTGGCTCAGCATGTCCACGGCGATCCAGTCCGGATCGTTCTCGGCATCGGCGATCACCAGGATCTCCGACGGCCCCGCGATCATGTCGATCCCGACCCGCCCGAAGACCCGCCGCTTGGCCGCCGCCACGTAAGCGTTGCCCGGCCCGGTGATCTTGTCGACCGGCGCGATGCTCTCGGTGCCATAGGCCAGCGCGGCCACCGCCTGCGCGCCGCCCACGCGGTAGATCTCGTCCACCCCGGCAATGCGCGCCGCCAGCAGCACCAGCGGGTTGGCCACGCCATCGGGCGTGGGCACGGTGATCGCCAGCCGCTCCACCCCGGCCACCTTGGCAGGGATCGCGTTCATCAGCACCGACGACGGATACGACGCCAGCCCCCCGGGCACATACAAACCCGCCGCCGAGACCGGCGTCCAGCGCCAGCCCAGCGTCGCGCCCTCCGGGTCGGTCCAGCTTTCGTCCTTGGGCATCTGCCGGGCGTGATAGCCCCGGATGCGGCCCGCCGCATGTTCCAGCGCCGCGCGGTCCCCGGGCGACACCTGCGCCACCAGCGCGTCGACCTCGGCGGCGGTGAACCGCAGACGGTCGGGCGACAGCTCCATCCGGTCGAACTTCGCCGTCAGGTCGATCAGCGCCTGATCGCCCCGCGCCCGAACATCGGCGATGATCGCGGCCACGGCCTCGTCCACATCCTGCGCCTCTTCCCGCTTGGCGCCCAGCAGGGCGGCGAAAGCCTCCTCGAAACCGGCATCGTTGGCGTTCAGAAAATGGGGCATGGCAGATCCTTTCGCGGAACCCTTAAACGGCCCCCGCCGGGGGCTCAAGGGCCGCCGCCCAGCGCCTTCCTCATCGGCTGGCCCCGGGTGCGGAAGCAATCCACCTCCGGCCCGTCATTGCGCCAGCCGCGCGACAGGTAGAAGCCATGCGCCGTCTTGGTGCTGACAAGCGTCGCCTCCGTGTGCCCGGCGTTGGCGAGTTCCGCCTCCAGGACCTGCAATAGCGCGGCGCTGTGACCCCGGCCGCGATGCTCCGGCGCCACGTAGAGCAGCAGCACCTCGCCCCCGCCCGAAACCGACCCCGAAACCGCGCCCACGGCAACGATCTCCTCGCCCTCCACCGCCACGCGCACCCCGTGCGCGCCTTCCAGCCAGACGGCCACGTGCTCGGGGGTCTTGTTGGCAATCCAGGCTTCGATGGCGGCGGCGTCGCCCTCATGATCGGGCGCGCACAGCTCCCGGATCGAGGCGATCAGCACGGCGCTGATCTCCACCGCGTCCTCCGGCCGGGCGGCACGCACCTCGCTCATCGCGTCAGTCCCCGTGCTCCGGCGCCTTGCCGGAGGGAGCCTTGTAGGGCCGCGTCACGTCCTTCAGCGTCACCTCCAGCGCCTCGACCGCCAGCCGGATCGCCCCGTCGCCCGCCAGCGTCAGCAGCACGTGGCCGGTGCCGTCCTCGCCCGGCTCGAACTCGACCGTCAGCACCGACAGGATCGTGTCCTTGTCGCCCCGGTCGATGCCCTGGCTCGCCACCTTCAGAACATGATCCACCGCCAGAACCGAGCGCACCCGCTCGGCCCCGTGCCGCTCGCGGCCGGCATCCTCCCACCGGAAGCGGTTCAGCAGGAGGGCAAACCGCCGCTCGCGCGGGCGCCACGCCATCTCGGTCACCGGGAACACGGCATCCTGCACCAGCGACGACAGAACCTGCAAATCCTCCAGGTCGAAGGCGCCAAGGTTCAGCGGCGCCTCGCGCCCGTCCTCGAATCTCGCGTCATCGCTCACGAGCCCTTCACCCTTTCGATCTGCGCGCCCACGTTGCCCAGCTTCTCCTCGACACTCTCGTAGCCGCGATCCAGGTGGTAGACCCGGTTGACCAGCGTCTCGCCCTCGGCCGCCAGCCCGGCAAGGATCAGCGAGACCGACGCCCGCAGGTCCGTCGCCATCACCGGCGCGCCCTTCATCCGCTCGACGCCCGTCACCTTCGCGGTGCCGCCCTGCACGTCGATCCTCGCGCCCATCCGCATCAGTTCGGGCGCGTGCATGAAGCGGTTCTCGAAGATCTTCTCCTCCAGCACGCTCGTGCCTTCGGCAATGCACATCAGCGCCATCATCTGCGCCTGCAAATCCGTGGGAAAGCCCGGAAACGGCTCGGTCGTCACATCAACCGCCTTCACCCGCCCGTTGCCGCGCGACACCTTCACGCCGCGCTCGGTCTCCTCGACGGAGATGCCGGCCTCGTCCAGCTTCTCGCTGAACGCCGCGACCAGCTCAAGCCGCCCGCCAAGACACTCCACCGCGCCGCCGCACATGGCCGGCGCCAGCATGTAGGTGCCCAGTTCGATCCGGTCGGGCACCACCGGATGCGTCGCGCCGTTCAGCCGGTCGACCCCCTGGATGGTGATCTCGCTGGTGCCCTCACCGTCGATCTGCGCGCCCATCCGGCGCAGGCAGCGCGCCAGGTCGACGATCTCCGGCTCCCGCGCGGCGTTCTTCAGAACCGTCGTGCCCTTGGCCAGCGTCGCGGCCAGAAGCGCGTTTTCCGTCGCCCCCACCGACACCAGCGGAAACTCCACCACGCCGCCTTTCAGCCCGCCCTTGGCGCTGGCGTGAACATAGCCGTCCTTCAGCTCCAGCTCCGCGCCCATCGCCTCCAGCGCCTTGAGGTGCAGGTCGACCGGCCGCGCCCCGATGGCACAGCCGCCGGGCAGCGACACCACCGCATGCCCGTCCCGCGCCAGCAGCGGCCCGAGCACCAGGATCGAGGCGCGCATCTTCCGCACGATGTCGTAATCGGCCACGTGGCTTTTCAGGGCATGGCTCGACATGGTCAGCACCTTGCCCTCCTGCATGCTCATCACCTCGGCGCCAAGGCTCTGCAGCAACAGGCTCATCGTGCGGATATCCGACAGCCGCGGCGCATTGGTCAGCGTCAACGGCTCCTCGCTCAGAAGCGTCGCCGGCATCAGCGTCAGACAGGCATTCTTGGCCCCGGCGATCGGGATATCCCCGTTCAGCTGGCCATTGCCCCTTACCAGTATCGAATCCATCGGTTCCTATCCCTCGTCCTTGTCTGCCTCGTCCGCCCCGGCGGCGTTTTTTCTGCCCCGCACCTGTGCCTTGCGCCGCGCCATGTTGGCCTTCAGCGCGGCCTTCAGCCGGTCTTCGCGGCTGTCCTTTCCGGCGGGGCGGGCCTTGTCGGGGGTCTTTTTCGTCATCGTGCCGTCCTACTGTGTTCCGCTTTGTACCCGAGAAATCAAGCCGGCGAAACCAGAAGCCAGTCATATAATGCGGTACGGCGCCCCGTGAAATCCCGCCCCGGCGGTTTTTCCCGGCATTGCGGCAAACCGGTACGAAAACCCGGCCAGATAGCCCTTGCGCGGGGCCGCGGAACGGTCTAAGAGGCCCGCCATCGACGAGGCTGCTGTAGCTCAGTGGTAGAGCGCACCCTTGGTAAGGGTGAGGTCGGGAGTTCAATCCTCCCCAGCAGCACCAGTCCCTCCCGAAAATTGCCGGACTGCCCCGCAGCCTTCATCCGACGCGATGCGTCCGACAGGGGCACCCTGTGCCGAAATAGCCGCAGTGCGGACGTCCGTGCAGTCCAAATTCCTGTTGTCAATGACTGCTTTTGGCGCTCACGCATCCTGTGGAGCAGGGTATATTCGAGTTGCAAGACACTGATCCGGTATATGGAAAGCGAGGCGGTTAATTTGAGCTATGACTTCGAGCTTTATACGAGCCGAAAGCTGACACTTGATCCGCCACAAACCAGTGTCGGAAAATACATTCGCGTTGATGGCCCGGATGTCGTGGAAGAAGAGGATATACCGGCCAACTATCTACCCGTCTTGGGCAAGAAGCGTATCCTCTTCAGGATCAGCTTAGAAGGCAATCACACGTCATCCGATCGAGCTGCCGTTGATTCATGGCTTGGCGCAATTGTCCTTGAAACAAAGGGCGTTCTGATTGACCTGCAAACCGAGCATTTTGAAACGCCAACGAAATCCGGGAAGCTGGAGGAAAAGGCAATTCAGCCGAACGACAGTGGCTGGATGTCATTCTACTTCGAGGGCGGCGAGAAATTCTACGAGAGTGGATTTGAACAGTTGCTTCGGGAGATTTCTCTTTTGATGCCTGAAGCCGCTCCGGCAAGGTTCGGCTACTACGAACCATTGCAAGGCAAAGTCGAAGACGGCGACGTCTCGGAACTGGTTTCATCCTTCAAGACTGAAACGGATATCTTCATGAAATCCAGATCGCCTTTCGGACACATTTTCCTGGATGTTCCCTGTAAAAAGACGTTCGAGAGATACCACCCACAACATTTTGTCCGTCGAGAATTTCTGCTGTGCCGCGTGTGCTTTGAGCTCCGTCCAAAACTGTTCACACATCCAGCAAATCTTGACCGCCTCAAATCTCTTTTCGAGTCGTTGTGCATAACCTTCGATGTTGTGTACGCGGAGATCGTGCAAACCGACAATCGGGGTGGTTGGTGTTGGTATGGTCTACCCGATCATGAGGCACATACGATTTGTGTGGGAAGAGCTTACCAGGAGGTTTGGCCCGAATTTCTCAAATCCGGCAGGAAGATTGGTGAACATCATCATTTGGTGACCACTGATCGCTTTGGAAACAAGCCGCCTCTGCCACCGAGAGCCTTGGTCGCTCCAGATCAAGGAGATGGCAATCCAGGTGGCAAGTCGGAGTATGCGTCCGTCTTTCCATTCGAATACAGGTTTGACCGCGACGCGTACATCTGGTGACGGCATATCTCTGTTTAGACGCCGCATGCTGATTGCCGCGTCCCTTCCCCCACCCTCTGGCACCCGGAAAACAACCCGCCACCGCCGCCCAACGCCCGCCCAAGGTTTACTTGCCGGCCGCCTGCGCCTAAACTTCCCGAAAGAGGGCAGGGCATTGGCATGAAACGGTTATTTCGGGAAACCCCCCTCCATCACCCACATCCCGACGCCATCCGCCCCTCGGCCCGTTTCGCCGTCGCCATCCCCCTGGCCATCACGCTCGCCGTCCTGCTCGTGACGGCTCTCGCGCCCCTGATCGCGCCGTTCGGCCAGACGGACATCGTGGGCCAGCCCTTCCAGCCGCCCGACAACACCCACCTTCTCGGAACCGATGCCTACGGGCGGGATTTCATGACGCGCATCATCTACGGCCTGCGCAACAGCGTCGGGCTCGCGCTTGCCGTGGCCGTCCTGTCGCTCTGCATCGGCGTGGCCGCCAGCGCGCTCGCCACGGCCCTCGGGGCATGGCCCTCCGCCATCCTGTTCCTCCTGGCCCAGACCCTGTCGACCTTCCCGGCCTTCTACTGGGCCTTCTTCATCATCGCCGTCTTCCCCCCGTCGGGCCCGGCCCTGGTCACGGCCTTGACCCTGGCGCTGGCGCCACGGGTCTTCCGGCTGTGCAGCACCGAAACCATGCAGGCCACCCAGCGCTACGCCCTCGCCGCCTCGGCCTCCCGCCTGCCCATGCTCCGCCTCGTGACCGCTCTCCTCCGCAACGACGGCGTGCTTCTGGCGGCCATGTTCGGCATCGTCTTCAACATCGCCTTCCTGACCGAGGTCGCGATGTCGTTCTTCGGCATGGGCGTGCCCTATCCGCTGGCGTCCATCGGGGCCACCGCCGTTCAAAACATGACCCTGCTCACCTTCGGTGACTTCATCCCGATCTACATTCTCGTCCTCATCGTGGTTTTCACCACGTCGGTCTCCCTCCTCGTCGACTGGCTGCAGCGCCGTTCCGGGCGGCCCCTTGTGCCCAGCTTCCGGAGTTACGGCCCCGCCTGGGACATCCAGCGGTAACCACGCCTCACCCCCACCTTACGCGACGTAACGATAAGTTTAGTTGCCCGTTACAAACCTTCCGCCCGATGGTCGGTTTGCGATCCATCGTACAAAGAAGAGGAGCTTAACGATGAAACATACCACCAGATCCGGCGCCGCCATCGCATCCGCCGCCTTCGCCCTTGCCCTGTCCGGCCCCGCCGCGCTTGCCCCCACGGCCGCCGCCGCCGACGAGGCCAAGATCCACTGCATGGGCGTCAACAGCTGCAAGGGCACCAGCGACTGCGCCACCGCCAGCAACTCCTGCGCCGGCCAGAACTCCTGCAAGGGCGAAGGCTTCCTGTCGATGACCAAGGCCGAATGCGACGAGGCCGGCGGCACCGTCGAAAGCTGATCCGTCACAGGGCAATTCCACCGGGCCTCTTCCAGTGCGGACAGGGGCCCGGTTTGCCGTTACACTGCCCCGCACCACGACAGGAGGAGCATGATGGTCGACCGCCCCCCGTTCCTTGGCTTCGGCCTTGGCCTCAGGCCCCAGCATTACGCCGAGATCCTCGACGCCGACACGCCCCCGCCCGTCGACTGGTTCGAGATCATCTCGGAAAACTACATGGAGGCCGGCGGCCGCCCCCGCCACATGCTCGACCGCGTGAAGGAACGCTACCCGCTGGTGATGCACGGCGTGTCGATGTCCATCGCCTCGTCCTCCCCGCTCGACCGGGCCTACCTGGACCGTCTGAAATCCCTCGCCGATCACGTTCAGCCGAAATGGATCTCCGACCACCTCTGCTGGACAGGCGTGCACGGCATCAACCTGCATGACCTGATGCCCGTCGCCTATACCGAGGAGGCGCTGACCCACATCGCCGCCCGCATCGCCCGCGTGCAGGACCATCTCGGCCGCCGCATCGCCATCGAGAACGTATCCTCCTACATCGAGTTCGCCGAATCCGAGATGACCGAATGGGAATTCGTCGGCGAACTGGCCCGCCGTGCCGATTGCTGGCTGCTGCTCGACGTGAACAACGTCTTCGTCTCGGGGCAGAACCACCGCTTCGACGGCGCCGAATTCATCGAGGCGATCCCGACGGACCGCGTCGTGCAGTTCCACCTCGCCGGCCACAGCGAGGGCAATGACTGCCTGATCGATACCCATGACCAGCCGGTCTGCGACGAGGTGTTCGAGCTCTACCGCCGCGCCATCGGCCATTTCGGCCCCGTCTCCACCATGATCGAGCGCGACGACAACATCCCGCCCCTGTCCGAGCTGCTGGCCGAGCTTGCCCGCGCCCGGCAGATCGCCCGGGACACCCTCGCCCCCGATCAGCTCAAGGTCGCCTGATCCATGGCCCGCACCCTCGCGGAATTGCAGGCGGCGCTGCAGAACGACGTGCTCCACCGCCAGTCCACCAGTCTCGACAGCCTCTCCGTGCCCGAAGGCACCACCGCCGAAAGCCGCCTCGCCGTCTACCAAAACGCCTACGAAATCCGCCTCGTCAACATCCTTGGTGAAGACTACGACACGCTCTGGAGCTTCATGGGCGACACGGCCTTCCGCGACCTCGCCACATCCTATCTCCGCGCCCACCCCTCGACCTCGCGCAATGCCCGCTGGATCGGCCACGCCCTGCCCGAATACCTCGCCGGGCAACCCATCGCGGCCCAGATCCCCGCCCTGCCCGAGATCGCCCGCCTCGAACGCGCCATCCGCGATGCCTTCGACGCGCCCGACGCGCCCGTGGCCACGCCCGAAGACCTCGCCGCCATCGCCGACCAGCCCGAGGCGACGGTCTTCACCCTCCACCCCTCGCTCGCCCTCCTGCCGATGCAGACCAACGCCTACGACATCTTCCGCGCGCTCCGCGCCGGGAATACCCCGCCGCCCCCCGCCAGGGCCCGGGACCTGCGGTGGATCGTCGCGTGGCGCCGCGACCTGAACAGCCATCACGCGGAATTGACCGGCGGGGAAGGCCCCCTGCTCGACCTCGCCCGACAGGGCCACAACTTCGCCCGCCTGTGCGAGGCCGCCGCCATGCTGGACGAGCCCGACACCACCGCCGCGCGCATGGCGGCCCATCTTCGCGGCTGGCTCGAAAACGGCATGATCTCCGCCATGGGCCGCGCCACGGCCCGCGATCCGGCATAATAACGCTCACCCCTTTGAAAACTGCCCCTTTCACCCGTGCCGCACCCACTCTATAACTCACACGGCTTCCGGGCTCGCGACTCGGCGGCCAAGGTATCAATTGGGCGATGGATCAGCAGGCGCAGATGTCAATCTTCAGTAATATCCCCGGGCTTTTCTCGTCGGACATGGCGATCGACCTCGGGACTGCGAACACGCTGGTCTACGTCAAGGGTCGCGGCGTCATCCTGTCGGAACCCTCGGTGGTGGCCTACCACGTCAAGGACGGGGTCAAGAAAGTGCTCGCCGTCGGTGAAGACGCCAAGCTCATGCTGGGCCGGACACCGGGCAGCATCGAGGCGATCCGCCCGATGCGCGAAGGCGTGATTGCCGATTTCGACACCGCCGAGGCGATGATCAAGCATTTCATCCGCAAGGTGCACAAGCGCTCGACCTTCTCGAAACCGAAAATCATCGTCTGCGTCCCGCACGGCGCCACCCCGGTGGAAAAACGCGCGATTCGCCAGTCGGTGCTCTCCGCCGGCGCCCGCCGCGCGGGCCTCGTGGCCGAACCCATCGCCGCGGCGATCGGCGCGGGCATGCCCATCACCGACCCGACCGGCAACATGGTCGTCGATATCGGCGGCGGCACCACCGAGGTGGCCGTCCTGTCGCTGGGCGACATCGTCTACGCCCGCTCGATCCGCGTCGGCGGCGACCGGATGGACGAGGCGATCATCAACTACCTGCGCCGCCAGCTGAACCTGCTGGTGGGCGAGTCGACGGCCGAGCGCATCAAGACCTCGATCGGCACCGCCCGCATGCCCGATGACGGGCGCGGCACCTCGATGCAGATCCGCGGCCGCGACCTGCTGAACGGCGTGCCCAAGGAAACCGAGATCACCCAGGCCCAGGTGGCCGAGGCGCTGGCCGAGCCCGTCCAGGCGATCTGCGAGGCGGTGATGACCGCGCTCGAGACCACCCCGCCCGACCTCGCGGCGGATATCGTCGACCGGGGCGTCATGCTCACCGGCGGCGGCGCCCTTCTGGGCGATCTCGACCTCGCCCTGCGCGAACAGACCGGCCTTGCCGTTTCGATAGCCGATGACAGCCTCAATTGCGTGGCCCTCGGCACCGGCAAGGCGTTGGAGTTTGAAAAACAGCTCCGACACGCGATAGACTACGACAGCTAAGGCGATCTGCGCTATCCTCGACCGGAAAGACCGGCGCGGACCGCCGCGAACCCATTGATGTAGAAGGCGGACCGGAGCCCATGCCGCAGACCGGCTGACGTTCCGGCCACTCCACGCCATCCACCTGTCTGACGAAGGGGCAGCCGTTGGCAAAGGACAGAAACCAGGACGGGGATTATTCCGGCCAGCTCAGGCGCCTTCTGGTGGGCGTGCTTCTGCTGTGCCTGCTCGGCCTGTTCCTGATCTGGCGCATCGACAGCCCCCGCATCGAACGCTTCCGCGCCCAGGTGATCGACCGAGTCGTGCCCAGCTTCGACTGGGCGATGGCGCCGGTCACCGGCGCGGTCAACATCATCCACGACTTCCAGAGCTACCAGCGCATTTACCAGCAGAACCAGGAACTCCGCCGCGAGCTGCAGCAGATGAAGGCCTGGAAAGAGGCCGCGCTCCAGCTCGAACAGGAAAACGCCCGCCTGCTCGATCTCAACAACGTCCAGCTCGACCCGCGCCTCACCTTCGTCACCGGCGTGGTGCTGGCCGACAGCGGCTCGCCCTTCCGGCAATCGGTGCTGATCAACGTGGGCGCCCGCGACGGCATCGTCGACGGCTGGGCGGCGATGGATGGCCTCGGCCTCGTCGGGCGCATCTCGGGCGTGGGCGACAACACCGCGCGGGTGATCCTGCTCACCGACACCTCCAGCCACATCCCCGTCACCATCGAACCCTCGGGCCAGCAGGCGCTGGTCTCGGGCGACAACACTCCCTCCCCCACCGTCAGCTTCATCGAGGCGCCCGACCGCGTGCGCCCCGGCGACCGGCTGATCACTTCGGGCGATGGCGGGGTCTTCCCCGCCGGGCTGCACGTGGGCCAGCTCGCCAAGGATCCCGGCGGCCGCCTCCGCGTGCGCCTCTCGGCCGATTACGAGCGGCTCGAATTCCTCCGCGTCCTGCGCAACTGGCGCGACGAGCGGATCACCGACCCGGGCGGCCTCGTCACCCCCTTCGGCCCGATCCCCAACCCCGTCACGCCCGAGGCCGCCGCCACCGGCGCCATTGCAGCCGAGCCCGCCGATGGCTGAGCGCAGCCAGACATATCTCTGGGCCATGCGCGCCCTCTTCGTCGGCATCTGCACGCTGTTCGTCTTCCTGCGCCTGCTGCCGCTCGACACGCTGCCGCGCGGCTGGGCGGGGCCCGACTTCATCCTCGCCTTCACGCTCGCATGGGGCCTGCGACGGCCCGAATTCGTCCCGCCCCTGCTGGTGGCGGCGATCTTCCTGCTCTGCGACCTGCTGTTTCACCGCCCGCCCGGCCTCTGGGCGGCGCTGGTGCTGATCGGCAGCCAGACGCTCCGCGCCCGCGCCCCCGACCTGCGCGACCTGACCTTCCCGGTCGAATGGGTCAGCGTCGCCACCACGCTCGCGGCCATGACCATCGGCTACCGGCTGATCCTCGGCGTGATGATGGTCGACCAGGCGCCGCTGGGCCTCAGCCTGATGCAGATGCTCATGACCCTCATCGCCTATCCGCTGGTGGTGCTGGTCTCGCAATCCCTGCTCGGCGTGCGCAAGGTCGCGCCGGGCGAACTTGACGCGATGAGGCCCGGCTCATGAGACGCCCGACACGCGACAGCGCCGAAAGCTACCGCAAGATCACCCGCCGCGGGCTGATCGTCGGTGGGGGCATGTCCGGCCTCGTGGGCGCGCTGGCGCTCCGGATGCGCTATCTCCAGGTCGAGCAGGCCGACCAGTTCCGCCTGCTCGCCGACGAGAACCGCATCAACATCCGCCTGATCCCGCCGACCCGCGGCCGCATCTTCGACCGCAACGGCATGACCATCGCCGAGAACGTGCCCAGCTACCGGATCACCATGGTCCGCGAGGAAGCGGGCGACGTCGAGGACGTGATCGCCCGCCTGTCAAAGCTGGTCACGCTCGACCCCGAGGAGCTGGAGCGCGCCCGCCGCGACCTCGAACGCCTGCGCGGCGATACGCCCGTCACCATCGCCGACCGCGTCAGCTGGGAAGACATCAGCCGCGTCGCCGTCAACACCCCCGCCCTGCCCGGCATCACGCCCGACGTGGGCCTGTCCCGCCGCTACCCGCATGGCGAGGCCTATGCCCATGTCGTGGGCTATGTCGGCCCGGTCAGCGACCGCGACCTCGAGCGGATCGACGCGCCCGACGCCCTGCTGCTGATCCCCCGCTTCCAGATCGGCAAGATCGGGCTCGAGGCCAAGCGCGAGGAGCTGCTGCGCGGCGAGGCCGGCACCAAGCGGGTCGAGGTCAACGCCGCCGGCCGGGTGATGCGCGAACTCGAACGGCAGGAAGGCACCTCGGGCAAGGATATCCAGATCTCGCTCGACAACGCGCTCCAGACCTACGCCCACGCCCGGCTCTCCGAGGAAAGCGCGGCGGCCGTGGTGATCGACTGCGAAACCGGCGACCTGCTCGCCTGCGCCTCGACCCCCAGCTACGACCCCAACCTCTTCGTGCGCGGCATCTCCGTCGCCAATTACCAGGCGCTGCTCGAAAACGAGTATCGCCCGCTGCCAAACAAGGCGGTCCAGGGCATCTACCCGCCCGGCTCGACCTTCAAGATGGTCGTCGCGCTGGCCGCGCTCGAGGCCGGAGAGCTGGACCTCACTGAAACCGTCTACTGCCCCGGCCATCTCGAGGTCAGCAACCGCCGCTTCCACTGCTGGAAGCGCGCCGGCCACGGCAATGTCGACCTGCACCGCTCGCTCCGCGAAAGCTGCGACGTGTTCTACTACGACATGGCCCTGCGCGTGGGCATCGAGAAGATATCCGAGATGGCCCGCAAGCTGGGCGTGGGCATCGAGCATGACCTGCCCCTCACCTCGGTCGCCGCGGGGCTTGCCCCCACCAAGGAATGGAAGCTCATCAACCGCGACGCCGAATGGGTGGTCGGCGACAGCGTCAACGCCTCCATCGGGCAGGGCTTCGTGCTGGCCTCGCCGCTGCAACTGGCGCTGATGTCGGCCCGCATCGCCACCGGGCGCGAGGTGAAACCGCGGGTCATCAAGTCGATCGACGGGGTCGAACAGCCCTCGGGCGTGGGGCCGTCGCTGGGCATCAACGAGAACAGCCTGCGCGAGGTCCGCAAGGCGATGTTCGCCGTCTCCAACGACCGGCGCGGCACGGCCTATTCCAGCCGCATCATCGAGGATGCCTTCCGCATGGCCGGCAAGACCGGCACCAGCCAGGTGCGCAACATCTCCTCGGGCGAGCGCGCCTCCGGCGTGCGCCGCAACGAGGACCTGCCCTGGCGCCAGCGCGACCACGCGCTCTTCGTCGACTACGCGCCCTTCGACAACCCCAAGGTCGCGGTCGCGGTGGTGGTCGAACATGGCGGCGGCGGCTCGTCCGTGGCGGCCCCCATCGCCCGCGACATCACCCTGCAGGCGCTCTACGGCGGCGATCCGCCGCTCTCGGCCTACCCCTCGAAGGACCGCGGCCGCATCCAGACCCAGCAGGAGCAACTGCGCCAGTACCGCCCCGGCCCCACCGGTGACGAAAGCGACCGCGCATGAGCTATCTCGAGTACACGGTCAAGACCACGCCGGCGGGCATCCGCAAGGTGCTCTATTTCAACTGGGGCCTCGCGATCCTGCTGACGGCGGTGGCGGGCATCGGCTTCCTGATGCTCTACTCGGTCGCCGGCGGCTCGTTCAACCCGTGGGCCGAGCCGCAGATGAAACGCTACGCGCTCGGCTTCGTGGCGATGTTCATGATCGGCATGGTGCCGATCTGGTTCTGGCGCAACATGTCCGTGCTGGCCTACCTCGTGTCGGTCATCCTGCTGGTGGCGGTGGAACTGGTAGGCACCGAGGGCAAGGGCGCCCAGCGCTGGATCGACCTCGGCGTCATGCGCCTGCAACCCTCCGAGCTGATGAAGGTCACGCTGATCATGGTGCTCGCGGCCTATTACGACTGGCTGCCCATGTCGCGCCTTTCCCGCCCGCTCTGGGTGATCTTCCCGGTGATCCTGATCATCGTGCCGGTGGCGCTCGTGCTGCGCCAGCCCGACCTCGGCACCTCGATCCTGTTGATCATGGGCGGCGGCGCGCTGATGTTTCTCGCCGGCGTCCACTGGGCCTATTTCGCCGTGGTGATCGCCGCCATCGGCGGGCTGATCACGGCGGTGTTCCGCAGCCGCGGCACCGACTGGCAGATGCTGGCCGACTACCAGTACCGCCGCATCGACACCTTCCTCGACCCCTCCACCGACCCGCTCGGCGCGGGCTACCACATAACCCAGTCGAAGATCGCCCTCGGCTCCGGCGGCTGGACGGGGCGCGGCTTCATGCAGGGCACCCAGTCGCGGCTGAACTTCCTCCCCGAGAAGCATACCGACTTCATCTTCACCACCCTCGCCGAGGAATTCGGCTTCGTCGGCGCGGTCTCGCTGCTGGCGCTCTACGCGCTCATCATCGTGTTCTGCATTTCCTCGGCCATGACCAACCGAGACCGCTTCTCCTCGCTCCTCACGCTGGGCGTGGCGATCACCTTCTTCCTGTTCTTCGCGGTCAACATGTCGATGGTGATGGGCCTCGCCCCCGTGGTCGGCGTACCGCTCCCGCTGGTCAGCTACGGCGGCTCCGCCATGCTGATCCTGATGCTGGGCTTCGGCCTCGTGCAAAGCGCCCATATCCACAGACCAAGGTAATCCATGACCCTCAACGTCCTCTTCGCGGCCCGCCCCGAGCGGTGGGAAAGCTACGAACCCATCCTGAAATCCGAATTCGCCCGGCAGGGCCTCGACGTGGCGCTTTCCACCGATCATCCGCCCGAAACCGTCGACTACATCATCTACGCCCCCAACGGCCCGGTGCAGGATTTCACGGCCTACACGCGCTGCAAGGCGGTGATGAACCTCTGGGCCGGGGTCGAGCAGATCGTCGGCAACGAGACCCTGACCCAGCCGCTCACCCGCATGGTCGAGGAAGGGCTCACGGGCGGCATGGCGGAATGGGTCACCGGCCACACCCTGCGCTACCATCTCGAGATGGATCTCGACCTCGCGCGCAAGCCGGGCGACTGGTCGCAGCACAACCCCCCGCTCGCCCGAGACCGGCCCGTCACCATCCTCGGCCTCGGTCAGCTCGGCCAGGCGGCGGGGCAGATGCTGGCCGGCATCGGCTTCCCCGTCACCGGCTGGAGCCGCACGCAGAAGGATATCGAGGGCATCACCTGCCTCTCCGGCGACGAGGGGCTGATCGAGGCGCTGAAGACGGCGCAGGTGCTCGTCCTGCTGCTGCCCGACACGCCGGCCACCACGAACATCATCAACCCGGAATCGCTGGCCCTCCTGCCGAAAGGCGCGGTCATCCTCAACCCCGGCCGCGGGCCCCTGATCGACGACGACGCCCTCCTCGCGGCGCTCGACCTCGGCCAGGTCGCCCACGCCACGCTCGACGTCTTCCGCACCGAACCGCTGCCCGAGGATCACCCCTACTGGCACCACCCGAAAGTCACCGTCACCCCCCACATCGCCGCCGAAACCCGCCCCGCCACCGCGGCCCGCGTGGTGGCCGAGAACATCCGCCGGGGCGAAGCGGGCGAGCCGTTCCTGTATCTCGTCGACCGCGACCAGGGGTACTAGGTTGGAAGGTGGGATTGAGGGGCCAGCCCCTCAAACTCCCCGGGATATTTTCGGCCAGAAGAAGCAGCGGGCCCGGCCTCAATCCCCCGCGATGAAGGTCACCATCTTCCACGCGCCGTCCCGCTTCTCGAAAAACGCCCGGTAGTCCACCAGCGCCCGCAAGTAGTCGCGGTGCACGAACCCCCTGGTGTCATCCGACCGTGCGACCTCGACATAGGGCGTGCCGCTGACCCAGTCGAGATGGCGCACCACGTCATGGTCGAGCCACGCGGTCACCTCCCCGTACCGGATCGGCCGGTCGCGCATCGCCACGCCGGTGCCGGTCACAAACATCACCTCGAACGGGTCCATCCCGTCCGGCTGCTGGAACGACCAGGTATAGGGCGCCACGAACCGCCCCTCGCCGTCGAACACCCCGCCCATCCGCAAAACCGTCTCCAGGTCGGCCCAGTTGCGCTGCCGCAGCGCCGGCGCCTCGTGTCGCTGGCCCTCGGGGAAGGTCTGCGGATCGACCGTCAGGAACTCGCGCAGCGCCGCGTGACCCAAGGCACCGCCGAAGCTCAGCTTGATGTCCTCCGAGGCCATCCCGACGATGGCCTCGACATCCCGCGCGACCACCGCCTCGATCAGCCGCTCGCGATAGGCGGCAAAGCTTTCATCCTGCCCGGCCTCGTCCACCGGCGGGAAACTCAGCGCCTGCGCCATCACGGGAAGCGGCAGGGCAAGCAGCAGAAGAGTGAAGAAAATCCGTACCATGCGGGGAATATCGCCTCGCCCGCCGCGCCGGTCAATCGTCGTGTCGCACCGCGCGCCTATTTCAGCCGGGGTGGTTTCGCCGGGTCCATCCCCGGCGCCGCGCCCGGCGCCGCGCGCACCACCTCCGGCCCCGGCAGGTCGAACCGCAACCCCACCCTTGCCAGCCGCGCCGCCGCCGCGTCCTCGGCCCGGAAGAACGCCACGTCCAGCGCCGCCGCCTCCAGCCCGGAAAACTGCAACAGGTCCGACACCGCCCGCGCCAGCGCCCCCTCGGCCCCGGGCACCGCGTCGATCACGCCCAGCATGTGCCCCTCGGCCCCGCTCTCGTATTCCACGCCGACAAGGTAGGCGCTCGCCGCCAGCCCCGCCGCGCTCGCCAGCCGCGCATCGAGCGCGGTCAGCAACCGCTCGGGCAGACCGCCCGGCGCCGTGAACGCCCGCACCTTCGTCTCCACCTCGCGCGGGCCCTGCCCCAGCGTCCCGGCCAGCCACGCCACCGCCTCGGACGGCAACAGCATCGCCGAGGGCGCCACGTCGAGGTTCAACCCAAGCCCCAGCCCCGCCGGCGCCAGCATCTCCGCCACGGCCCGCCCCGACAGCGCCGCATAGGGCGCCTCGCCCCCGGCAAACTGCGCCAGCCGGTCCTCGCCGTCGAAGACCAGCACGAAAGCCTGCCCTTCCACGTCGAAGGTCCGCGGCGTCACCCGCTCGCCCTCCGCCTCGCGCTCCAGCAAAAGGAACAGCTCCGACGCCGCCAACTGCCCGTAGAAATCGAGCCGCGCGCCCTCGTCCTCCGGCGCCGCTTCCATCCTCGCATGCGCCGCGTCGAGCCGTGTCGCCTCAGTCATCCATCACCTCTTTCACCCTTGCCCGCAGCGCCGGCAGCACCTCCGCCTCGAACCACGGGTTCTTCCGCAACCACGCGGTATTCCGCCACGACGGGTGCGGCAGGGTGAACACCTCCGGCGCCCGCTCGCGCCACGCCTTCACCGTCTCCGTCACCCCGGTTTTCACGCCAAGGTGATACTTGTGCGCATATCCCCCCACAAGCACGCGCAGCCGCACTTGGGCCAGCTCCTGCATCACCCGGTCATGCCATGTCTGCCCGCACACCTTCGGCGGCGGCAGGTCCGAGCCCTTCGCATCGTATCCCGGGAAACAGAACGCCATCGGCACGATCGCCACCCGCGCGGTATCGTAGAACTCGTGGGCCGAAAGCCCCAGCCAGTCGCGCAGCCGGTCGCCCGACGGGTCATCGAACGGCTTGCCCGACTGGTGCACCCTTGCCCCCGGCGCCTGCCCCGCGATCAGCATCCTTGCCCCGGGCCGGAACCACACCACCGGGCGCGGCTCATGCCCCGTAGCCGTCTCCGCAAACCGCTGGGCACAGATCCGGCAGGCCGCGATCTCCCGCTCCAGCCCGGCCATTCAGACCACCTTGACGCCCGCGCCCTTCATCCCTTCCAGCGCCGCGGCAAGCGACCCGTCAAGGTCGATCCCCCGGCACAGCTCGGTCAGAACCGTCACGTCATAGCCCAGCTTCGCCGCATCCACGGCCGAGAAGTTCACGCAGAAATCCGTGGCCAGCCCCACCATGGTCAGCTGTTCGATCCCCCGCGTCTGCAGATAGCCATGCAGGCCCGTGGGCGTTTCGTGATCGTTCTCGAAGAAGGCCGAGTAGCTGTCGATCGACGGGTTGAACCCCTTGCGCACGATCATGTCGGCACTGTCGGTGTCCAGGTCCGCATGGAACGCCGCCCCGTCGCTGCCCTGGATACAATGATCGGGCCACAGGACCTGCGTGCCATAGGACATCTCGACCGTCTCGAACGGCGCCTTGTCCTTGTAGCTTGACGCGAAGGAGGAATGCCCCGCCGGGTGCCAGTCCTGCGTCAGGATCACCGCCGGAAACTCGTCGATCAGCGCGTTGATCCCGGGCACGATCTCGTCGCCCCCTTCCACCGCCAGCGCACCGCCGGGGCAGAAATCATACTGCATGTCGATCACGATCAGCGCTTCGGTCATCGGGCCATCCTCCGTTTCCCAAAGACCTAAGCGGGCCGGCGCCCCCCGTCAACGTCGCCCCGCCGCCAACGACACGGCCGACGATCCCGGCCTCGCCCGAGGCGCATGTGCCGGCAGACGGGCACAAAGGCGGCCCCGGCCGCCGCCCATCTGCATGTCCGGGTGCACAAGAGTGACCCCGGACAAGGGCTCAACGACCGATCCGACCCCGGACTGACCGATGCTGCGAGGCGAATTTCCCTCCGCTTTGCCCAAGCGGATGATTATTGCGGGGCCGAGATCGTCATGCCCGCCTGTTCCGCAACCTTCAGAACCACACCCAAATCCGGCTCCGACGGCGTTGGCAATGTCGTCTGGTCCTCCGGAAGCGGCCTGCCGATGCCGGTAAAGAAGGCTTTGTGCATATGCCCGGGGGCATTCAGGATGAGCAGCCGCGCCGGGCCCTCGCCAATGGCCTGGAACGCGTGGGTCTCACCGTCGGGCACCGCGACAAATTCACCGGCTCCCGCGATCCTGTCCGTTCCGCCGATGTTGAAGGCAACCTGCCCGTCAAGGATGAAGAACCCCTCCGTCTCGCCGGCATGATGGTTGGGCGGCGCACCGGCCCCGACGGGCACGAGACACTCGACGAGACAGTACTTCCCGTCCGTCTCTTCCGGAAAGGCATGGAACTTCAGCAGAATATTCAAGACATCATAGGTGCGCGGTAGCGGTGCCATGTCGACAATCCTTATTTGCAGCGATACCCGATTAATGATACATATGTCTCACAATAAGACAATAGTCTCACGAACTTCAAGCTACGGATTCCGCGATGCCCAAGACCAAAGGCCGATCCGCACAGCGCGCGCGCACGCGACAGGCCATTCTCGACGGGGCCCGCAAACTGCTTTCGGACGGCAAACCCGTAACCGTCGCCGCGGCCGCTGCCGAAACCGGCATCTCCAAGGCCACCAGCTACCGGTATTTTTCCGACGCCGACCTCCTTGTGGCAGAAGCTGTTCTCGACATCGCGGTGAAGCCTTACGACGCCGTCATCAGCGGCGCCCCGGACCTGCACGGCAAGCTCAAGGCGATCTGCCTGTACTTCCTCGATCTCGCGCTCGAGAACGAACCCGAGTTCCGGCAGTTCCTCGCCGCGTCGATGCGCGCATGGTCCGCCGAAAGCAGGGTGGCCGCGCGGGGCGGTCGCCGCGTCGCCATGTTTCACCGTGCGCTCTCGGAACATGACACCGGGCTGAGTGACGACCAGAAGGAAACGCTCGTCTGCGCCCTGTCGGCCTCGACCGGAATGGAAGCCTTGATCGCGTTGATCGATGTCGCCGGCGCGTCCCCGGCCCAGGCCCGGGACGTGGTCGGTTTCATGGTCGATGCGATGCTCGACCGAACGCTCTGACCCACGCTGCCGTCCTGCATTGACGGTCGGGCAGGCCTGCCGCCGTGGGTGTTGCGCCGCCCCCCACATCTCGCGTGTTGCGCGCGGGGCGATACATCAATTCCCGCCGTAAAAGACCCCGGAACCGACGCGATACCGACGAAATACCGACGTGATACCGACGTCGAAATCCCTTCGAAACAACGCCGTTAACCAACGAATCGCCGCCCCTCAATACCGCGTCCGGAACAGCCCACGTTTCTCGTAGACCTCCGCCGCCTCCTCCACGGGCCCGGCCACCCCATGGCTCCCGCCACGTCCCGGTGAACTTTCTGCGCCGCGGCGCGTTACCGTACCAAACCCGCTACAGGACAAAGGACACCCCCATGGCCAAAGCCCTCACCTTCGCCGTGATCAGCGGCTCGCTGCGCAAGGAAAGCTTCTCGACCAAGATCGCCGACAGCCTGCACGAACTGGTGCCGGAAGGCGTCACCGTCGTCCCGCAGGACATCCACGACATCCCGCTCTACAACGAGGACCTCAAGACCAACGGAAGCTCCCCCGCGCAGGTGCAGGACCTCGCCCAGGCCATCGAGGGCGCCGACGCGGTGGTCATCTCCTCGCCGGAATACAACCGCGGCACCTCGGGCGTGCTGAAGAACGTGATCGACTGGATGTCGAAGGAGCCAAACACCCCCTTCGCCGGCAAACCCGTCCTGATCATCACCCAGTCGCCCAGCGCCACCGGCGGGCTCACCGCGCAATACGACCTGCGCAAGATGCTCTCGGTCATCAACGCCGAGATCGTGCCGGGCTTCGAGATCGCGGTCAGCAAGTCGAACGACAAGATCAACGACGGCAAGCTCACCCATGACGACACCAAGGAGTTCATCGCCGACAACCTCTCGCGCCTCGCCAACCGCATCCGGGGCTGAGCGCGGCATTCCGGCCCCTTGCCCGGCCCCGGGCAAGGGGCTAGAGGAACGGCCCATGTACACCATCGCCGCCCTCTACCACTTCACCCGCTTCCCCGACCCGGCCGCCATCCAGGCGCCGCTGCTGGCGCTCTGCGAGCGGGAAAAGATCTCCGGCTCGCTCCTGCTGGCCCAGGAGGGCATCAACGGCACCATCGCCGGCCCCCGCGCCGGCATCGACGCGGTGCTCGCCCATATCCGCGCCCTGCCCGGCTGTGCCGATCTCGACTGGAAGGAAAGCACCAGCGACCACCAGCCCTTCCGCCGCCTCAAGGTGCGGCTCAAGAAGGAGATCGTCACCATGGGCCAGCCGGATGTCGACCCGCAGGCCCGCGTCGGCCATTACGTCGACCCGCAGGACTGGAACGCCCTCATCCAGTCGCCCGACGTGGCCGTGATCGACACAAGAAACGACTACGAGGTCGCCATCGGAACCTTCGACGGCGCCATCGACCCCCAGACCGCCAGCTTCCGCGACTTCCCCGCCTGGTGGGAGGCCAACAAGCACCGTTTCCACAACAAGCGCATCGCCATGTTCTGCACCGGCGGCATCCGCTGCGAGAAATCCACCAATTTCCTGCTGGGCCAGGGCGTGGAAGACGTCTACCACCTCAAGGGCGGCATCCTGAAATACCTCGAAGAGGTGCCCGAGGATCAATCCACCTGGAACGGCGAATGCTTCGTCTTCGACAACCGCGTCTCCGTGGGCCACGGGCTACGGGAAGGCCCGCACCAGCTCTGCTTCGCCTGCCGCCGCCCGATCCTGCCCGCCGACCGCGACCGCCCCGAATACGAACACGGCGTCTCCTGCCACCAGTGCTTTGCCGAGACCACGGAAGACGACAAGCAACGCTTCCGGGAACGCCAGAAACAGATGGCGCTGGCCGAGGCCCGCGGCGAGAAACACATCCGCATCGTCCACGAAGACTGACGCGAGGCCGCCCGCAAGGGCTGACGAGCAGCGCCCTCAGGCCGCCACGGCGACGGCCTTCCGCGGCCGCGTCCGCAGCAGGATCAGCACCATGATCCCCATGTTCAGGAAATTCCAGACGATCCCGTTCACGAACGCCATCTGGTAGCTCCCGGTGACATCGTAAATCCACCCCGACATCCACCCGCCCAGTGCCATGCCCATGATCGTCGCCATGATCACGAACCCCACGCGCCGCCCGGCCTCGACGCTCGGCATGTATTCCCGCACCACCAGCGCATAGCTCGGCACGATCCCGCCCTGCGACAGCCCGAATACCGCGCTCACCACGTAAAGCGAGGTCAGCCCCCCGGTCGGCAAATACAGAAACAGCGCCAGGCATTGCAGCGACGACCCGATCAACAGCGTCTTCACCCCGCCCAGCCAGTCCGCCACGAACCCGAACACCAGCCGCGACGCCGCCCCGCCCAACAGCATCAGCGCCAGCATCTGCCCGCCCACCGCCGGGCCATAGCCCAGGTCGGTGCACAGGCTCACGATATGCACCTGCGGCATCGACATCGCCACGCAGCACCCGATCCCCGCCAGCCCCAGCATCAGCATCAGCGTCCGGGGCGAGAACCCCGCCGCCTTCGCCCGCAGGCTGGAAATCGCGTCCGACCGCGCCGTCGCCTCCAGCGGCACCCGCCGGCGCAACAGGAACGACAGCGGCACCATCGTCACCACCGTGATCACCGCCAGCCACACGTAAACCGCCCGCCACCCGTCCGCCTCCAGCACCCCGGCCAGCATCAGCGGCCACACGGCGCCCGACAGGTAATTGCCGCAGGCCGTGATCGCCACCGCGATCCCCCGCCGCTTCAAGAACCACATCGACACATCCGTCATCAGCGGGCCGAAACTGGCCCCCGTGCCGAACCCGATCACAAGCTGCAGCCCCGCCAGCAACAGCACCGACGGGCTGATCGCCGCCAGCCCCATGCCGCCCGCGATGATCACCGCCGACAGGCTCAGCGCCGCGGTCACCCCGAACCGGTCGATGATCCGCCCCACCGCGAAATTGCCCAGCGCATAGCCGATCATCGTCATCGTGTAGGGAAACGATGCCTCGCCCCGGTCGATGCCGAACTCGGCCTGGATCGCCGGCATGACCATCACGATCACCCAGATGCCCACGTTCCCCACCGTCGCGATCAGAAGCGAAACGGCAAGGCGGAACCACGAATACCGGCTGTCGAGAACATCAGGGCCTGTCATGGCCGCGACGTTAGTCGCGCGCCCGGCGATGCGCCAGCGCGAAAACCGGCGGGGCTTGGCCTCGACGCGACAGCACGGTATGGCTGCGCCACAAGCAACGCTCCGGAGCCGGCAAGATGACCTCCTCCCCCCGCCCCACCGACATTGCCCGCGACGTGCTCGAGATCGAGGGCGCGGCGCTCGCCCGCCTGCGCGACGAGATGCCCGACAGCTTCGACACCGTCGCCGAGCTGCTGCTGAACGTGCCCGGCCGGGTGATCGTCTCGGGCATGGGCAAGTCGGGCCATATCGCCGCCAAGATCGCCGCCACCATGGCCAGCACCGGCACGCCCGCCCAATACGTCCACCCGGGCGAGGCCAGCCACGGCGACATGGGCATGATCACCAGCGCCGACGCGGTGATCCTGATCTCCAACTCCGGCGAGACGCGCGAACTGGCCGACATCATCGGCCACACCCGCCGCTTCGCCATCCCGATGATCGCCATCACCAAGAAACCCGACAGCACGCTCGGGCGTCAGGCCGACCACGTCCTCCCCCTCCCCGACGCGCCCGAGGCCTGCGCCATCGGCATGGCCCCCACCACCTCGACCACCTGCACGCTGGCCTTGGGCGACGCGCTCGCCGTGGCGCTCATGCGCCTGCGCGGCTTCGACAAGGACAGCTACCTCGCCTACCACCCCGGCGGCACGCTGGGGGCGCAGCTCCTGCTGGTCTCGGCGGTCATGCACAAGGGCGACGAACTGCCCGTCGTGGCCGAGGACACGCCGATGGGCGAGGCGCTGGTCGAGATGACCCATAAAAGCTTCGGCGTCGCGGCGGTCGTCTCCGGCGGCCGCCTCACCGGCATCATCACCGACGGCGACCTCCGCCGGAACATGGACGGCCTCATGACCCGCACCGCCGGCGAGGTCGCCACCCGCTCCCCCCTCGTCACCGCCCCCGACGCCCTGCTGGTCGAGGCGCTCGGCGTCATGAACGCCAACAAGCGCACTGTACTGCTGGTGACGGATACGGAAGACCACCTCGTCGGCCTCGTTCACATCCACGACGCGCTCCGGGCCGGGGTGGCCTGACCCACCCTCCAGGACCCACCCGGGGCCTCTGACGAAGCCGGGCGAGCGCCGGCCCGTGGGGAGGCGCCGCAACACCCGTGGCTGCCACTTTATCCCGCCGAGCACATCTTCCCTCTGAACGTAACGCAACACCCGCCAAAGCGCCTGCCCGCCGGGACGGGCCGGCGCTCGCCCGGCGCCTTCGGCTCGATTCCGGGCGTGTGCAAATCGTAGGGTGGGTGAAACCCACCACCCCCGAAAACCCAACACCCCGCACCGACGCAATACCGACAAAATACCGACGTGATACCGACGTTGCATTTCCCCGGAAATCAGCCCGCCAATACGTCCCACCGTCCCGGCCTCCGAGCCGGGACCTCGAACGACCAGCGACCCCGGATCACGTCCGGGGCGGGCACGGTCCAATACCCCCGAAGGGCACCTGAACCCCTACTTCACCGCCTCGATATTCAAAGACACGAGAACCCCGTTCTCCTTGTCCATATGCGGCAAATAGGCCTGCGAATAATCGTCCATGTGGGAATGCTCGGTCTCCCGCCAATCCCACAGCCGCGTCTCGGAAAACCCGACCTCTTTCAAGGCCTCCGCCAACGACGCCTCGTCGAAAATCATCCCGTGGAAATCATACTCGTCCCGCTGCCCCCCGGTCACCAGCCCGCGCACATCCTCGATCCCGCGCGGCAGGATGCCGGACATGTAGAGCTTGGCCGCCGCACCGAAATCCGGCACCGCCAGCCGCAGCACCCCACCGGGCGCCAGCACCCGGCACCACTCGGCCAGCGCCGCCTTGTAGGTGTTCCGCCCGAAATGCTCGAGCACGTGGCAGGCATAGATCAGCTTCACTGACCCGTCCGGAATGAACGACAAATCCTCGACCCGGCCGACATGGTCGACATGGTCATACGCCAGCGCATCCACGTGAAACCAGCCCGGCAGATGCTTGACGCCGCAGCCGAGGTGGATCTTGTCATATTGTCCCATCGGATCTCTCCTTCACGCGGTCGCGCGCATCTCTTCGAATTCCCTGACACACCGCGCGATCCCCTCGTCGAGGGAAATCCCCGGCCGCCACCCCAGCCCGTGCAAACGGCTGCTATCCATCAGCTTCCGCGGCGTCCCGTCCGGCTTCGACGTGTCCTGCACGATCCGACCTTTATACCCGGCCGCGTCGGCAATCGTCTCGCCCAGTTGCCGGATCGAAATCTCCTGCCCCGAGCCCACGTTCACATGCTCATGCCCCGAGTAATGCTGCATCAAAAACACCAGCGCATCCGCAAGGTCATCGGCATGCATGAACTCGCGCAGCGGGCTGCCCGTTCCCCACATCACCACTTCCTCGCGTCCCTCGTCCCGCGCCTCGACCATCTTGCGGATCAGCGCCGGCAGAACATGGCTGGTCTCGAGATCGTAATTGTCGCCCGTGCCATACAGGTTCGTCGGCATCGCCGAGATGAAATCCGCCCCGTGCTGCTTGCGATAGGCCTGGCACAGCTTGATGCCGGCGATCTTGGCAATCGCGTACCACTCGTTCGTCGGCTCCAGCGGCCCGGTCAAGAGCGCATCCTCCCGCATGGGCTGTTCGGCCAGCTTGGGATAAATACAGCTCGATCCGAGAAACATCAGCTTTTCGACACCCGACCGGTGCGAAGCGTGGATAACATTGGCCTCGATCATCAGGTTTTCGTAAAGGAAGTCTGCCGGAAATGAGTCATTGGCGAGAATCCCACCCACCTTGGCGGCGGCCACGAACACGGCATCCGGCTTGTTCTCCGCCATCCAGTCCTCCGCCTCCGCCTGCCGCGTCAGGTCGGCATCCTTGCGCCCCGCGGTCAGAACCGTGCAGTCCTCCCGCTCCAGCCGGCGGCAGATCGCCTGCCCCACCATGCCCCGGTGCCCGGCCACGTAGACCCGCTTGCCGGCAAGCGCATAGACCGGCTCAGCCATTGCGCTTGGCCTCCTCGAAATCGCTCTCGACCATCTCGCGCACCAGCTCGTCAAAGCTCGTCTCCGGGGTCCAGCCCAGCTCCTGCCGCGCCTTCGAGGCATCGCCCAGGAGCGTCTCGACCTCCGCCGGCCGGAAATACTGCGGATCGACCCGCACGATCACCCGGCCGCTCTCGTCCCGGCCCACCTCGTCGACACCCTCGCCCTCGAAGGTAATGCTCATCCCCAGAACCTCCGCCGCGCGCGCAACGAATTCCCGCACCGAATACTGCTCGCCCGTGGCGATCACGTAATCCTCGGGCTTGTCCTGCTGCAGCATCAGCCACATCATCTTGACGTAATCCCGCGCATGACCCCAGTCACGCTTGGCATCCATGTTGCCCAGCCGCAACTCCTGCTGCGTGCCCAGCTTGATCCGCGCCAGCGCCCGCGTGATCTTGCGGGTCACGAAGGTCTCGCCCCTGAGCGGGCTCTCGTGGTTGAAGAGCGTCCCGTTGCAGGCGTAAAGCCCGTAGGCCTCGCGATAGTTCACCGTGATCCAGTAGGCGTAAAGCTTGGCCACGGCGTAAGGCGAGCGCGGGTGGAACGGCGTCGTCTCCCGTTGCGGCACCTCCTGCACGAGGCCATACAGCTCCGAGGTCGAGGCCTGGTAGAACCGCGTCTTCTCGCCCAGCCCCAGGAACCGGATCGCCTCCAGCAGCCGCAGCGCGCCCAGCGCGTCGGAATTGGCGGTGTATTCCGGCTCCTCGAACGACACGGCCACGTGGCTCTGCGCGGCGAGGTTATACACCTCGTCGGGCTTCACCTTCTGCAGGATATGCGTCAGCGACGAGCTGTCGGTCATGTCGCCGTGATGCAGCACGAACCGCCCCTCGCGGCCCGGTTCCCCCTCGATCAGGTGGTCGATCCGGGCGGTGTTGAACAGCGACGTGCGCCGCTTGATGCCATGCACCTCGTAGCCCTTGTCCAGCAGGAACTCCGCCAGGTAGGCGCCGTCCTGACCGGTGACGCCGGTGATGAGTGCTGTCTTCTGGCTCATGTCTGTCTCGCCTTGGCTTCGGGGTTCACCCGATAAAGGCTTCCCGCCCGGTTGAAAAGGGGGTTGGGCGGGGCGCGAGGGCTGTGGCGCCGGCCCGCCGCCCCCAGGCGCCCCCGTCCCGCCCCCCGCGCCGGGGCCCTTCGCCACGATCGACACCGGCCACCCGGCTGCGCCGGCATTGACGCTCTTGCTCCCGCCCCCGTCGCGGCTGTACCAGACATCCACGTCCCCGGATGCGCGACGGCACCGGCAACTTGAAATGAAAGGGACAGTCATGATCCGCCAGTTCGGCCCCGAAACCGCCCTCCTCCTCATCGACGTGCAGAAGGGCGTGAACGTGCTCGAGCACTGGGGCGGGCCCACCGGCCGCCGCAACAACCCCGGCGCCGAGGCCGAGATGGCCCGCCTTCTGAAAGCATGGCGCGCGAACGGCCTGCCGGTGATCTTCACGCAGCATGACAGCCGCGAGGCCGCCTCCCCCCTGAAACTCTCCCTGCCCACCGGCGCGATGATCGAGGGGTTCGAACCCTCGGCCAGCGAGATCATCGTCAGGAAGGACGTGAACTCCGCCTTCATCGGCACCGACATCGAACTCCGCATGCGCCAGCACGGCATCACCCGGCTGGTCGTGGTCGGCTTCTTCACCAATTTCTGCGTGGAGACCTCGACCCGGATGGCGGGCAACATGGGCTACGACACCTACCTCGTGCCGGATGCCTGCGCCACGACCAACCGGGTGGGCCCGGACGGCACGGATCACGACCCCGAGACGGTGCATGCCCTGTCGGTGGCGTCGCTGCATGGCGAATTCTGCACGGCCTTGACGACCGATCAGGCGCTTGCGCTGACGAAGGGCGACGCGCCCGATCTGGAGCGCGCGCAAGGCAACGAGTAAGACTCCTTCCGCGGCCCTGTAAACTTCACCCGTCCCGGGCCTGACCCGGGACCTCGTGCCAAGATCTCCCCGTACCGGTCCGCCAGAGACCCCGGCTCAAGGCCGGGGCGCGACCACCCCTTCGCCCGGCCGCGCCACGTCCCAGTGAATCTCCCGTATCCCCGCCAGCCGCGCGAACCGCCCGAGCTCCGCCTCCAGCTTCTCCACCCGTGCCGGCCCCCATTTCACGCCGCGCTCCGGCCAGAACCCGGTCACCCGCAGCCACCCCGCCGCCCGGTCCGCCTTCAGCTCGCAGCGCCCCACGAACCGGTCGCCCTCCAGCAGCGGATAGACGTAGTAGCCCCAGAGCCGCTTCTCCTTCGGCACGAACATCTCGTTGCGGTAGGCAAACCCGAACAGCCGTTCCACCCGCACCCTGTCTCTGATCGCCGGGTCGAACGGGTTCAAAATCCTCAGGCGGCTCGTCGCCCCCGGCGCC
This sequence comes from Roseovarius sp., assembly GCF_030373445.1. Taxonomy (GTDB): domain Bacteria; phylum Pseudomonadota; class Alphaproteobacteria; order Rhodobacterales; family Rhodobacteraceae; genus Roseovarius. The sequence continues at coordinate 118,926 of NZ_JAUCYU010000014.1, read as the reverse complement.
GCCGCCAGCCGCGCCTCGATATCCGGCGCGCCCCAGGCCGCCCGCCACGCCCCGTCGGCCCCCTGCACCTCCACCGGCACCGGTCGGCGCGCCTCGGCCCAGCCCTTCGCCTCGCCCGCGTCCATCGCCTCCCAGAACCGCTGCACCTCGCCGGTTGTCCCGACGCTCAGCCGGTCCAAAGCCGCGTCGCACAGCCACAGCGCGCTCTCCGCCTCCCCCGGCCCCTCGCGCAGATGCGCCGGGAACACCCGCTCGCCCAGGTCGTAGAACTTCACGAAATTCTCGCGGTGACAGGTCGCCAGCTCCCCCGAATACCACATCTGGTCCAGCGCCTTCTTGTGCGGCGGACGGGCCCACATCTCGCGGCTCTCCGCCTTGGTCTCGAAGGCATGGGTCGACAGGGCCCCCTCCGCCGCGATCCGCGCGCGGATGCTGGAAATCTGCTCCTGCCCCAGCCCCGACTGGTACCAGCCATGCCGCGCCGCCCGCTCGCCCAACCGCCGGAACTGGCGCTGCCACATCGGCAGGACATCCATCGGGATAAGCGAGGCGTCATGGGTGAAATGCTCGAAGATCTCCCGCTGTCGCAGCAGGGGCCAGAGCATCTTCTCGCGGTAATTCTGGTTCCGGCTCCACAGGATATGATGATGCGCCCGCGTCACGTTGCGGATCGTGTCGATCTGCACGAATCCCAGCGCCCGGATCATCCCCATCACATCGACCGGCCCCACCGGCGTGCCCGACAACCCGTTCGTCCACAGCCACAGCCGCCGCGCGTCGCGGTTGCCGATGCGAAGCGGCGCGCTCACGGGGAACTCATGAAGATCAGCGCATCCCGCTGAACCTGTCCCTCCAGCCGCATCACCGCGTCATACATCAGCCGCCCGATCACGCAGGCCCGCCGGTTGTCCGCCCGCCGCAGGTCGCGCATCGCATCGACGATCGATTCGGGCCTCGGCGTGCCGGCGATCAGCACCTCCATCTCGCGGTCGAGCCCCGCCTTCACCCGGTCGAACTGCGACCGTGACAGCCGCACCGCATTCCGGCTCGCCCCAAGCCGGGCGGCGCGCAGCTGGATCGCGTAATACTCCTTCAGCGCCGGCGCGTTCAGCCGCGCCGCCATCCGGCTCATCGTGTCCGAATGCGCCTCCGCCGACAGGTCGTTGCGGATGATCCGCCCACACTGCGCCACCGGCAGCGCGTGGATCATCGTCGATTCCACCTCGAAATAGTATTTCAGCTTCCGCGTCGGCAGATGCCCCAGCCCCCGGTCGATCAGCGGCCAGATCAGCCCCTGCGCCTGCCCCGGCTGGCCGGGGTTGGCATAGGCCATCATCACCTGCTCGGCGATATGCCCGGCGATCACCGGATCGGTATAGAAGGCCCGGTTCTGCGCCACCGCCAGCTCGAGGTTCTCCCCCCGGAAGCCCAGCGCGCGCATGTCCTCGCGCACCGGCGCAATGTCGGGAATCTGCGCCAGAAGCGCCATGATGTCCTGCTTGGTCACGACGACGACATCCTCCTCCGGCGCGGCGGACGCGGAGACAGGCAGGAAGGTCAGGCTCAGGCAAAGGGCGATGATCAGGCGCAAGGCGAACTCCGTGTCGGGGGCTTACCGCCCAGTTGTAGGCGAGCCGGGCGCGGTTGGCTATGCCGACCTCGGCAGTTTCGGCACCGCCGCGATCAACTGTCTGGTATAGGCGTGGCGCGGCCGGGTGAACACCTCCTCCGTCCCGCCCTGCTCGACGATCCGGCCGTCCTGCATCACCAGCACCCGGTCGGTCACGTTCCGCACCACCGAAAGGTCATGGCTGATGAAGAGGTATGTCAGCCCCAGCCGGTCCGACAGCCCCGCCAAAAGGTCTAGGATCTGCGCCCGCACCTGCACGTCGAGCGCACTCACCGCCTCGTCGAGGATGATCAGCTCCGGCCGGATGATCAGCGCCCGGGCAATCGCGATCCTCTGCCGCTGCCCGCCGCTGAACTCGTGAATGTACTTCCCGGCGTCTTCCGCCTTCAGCCCCACGCTCTCCAGCGCCTCGGCCACCGCCGCCGCCCGCGCCTCACCCGTCGGCGCATCGTCCAGCAGGTGGAACGGCTCCGCCACCAGCCGCCCGACCTTGTGACGCGGGTTGAAACTGCCGTAAGGGTCCTGGAACACCACCTGCATCCGCCGCCGGACATCCCGGTTCGGCCTGTGCCCCACGAAAACCGGCTGCCCGTCCAGCCGGATCGTGCCGCCCTGCACCTCCTCCAGCCCCAGGATCGCCCGCGTCAGCGTCGACTTCCCGCAGCCCGATTCGCCCACCAGGCCAAGGTTTTCCCCCCGCCGCACGTCGAAACTCACCCCGTCCACCGCCCGGAAGACGCCCGGCTTTCCCAGCCAGCCCTGCCGCGGCGCGTCATACTCCCGCACCACGTCCCGCACCTCCAGCAGCGGCACCTCGCCCGCCTGCCCCTCGCGCTCGGGCACGTGGTCCGACGCCTCCAGCAGTCTCAGGGAATACGGATGGCTCAACGCCCCGAACCGCCCCTCCTCCATCACCTTGCCCTGCCGCATGATGACGATCCGGTCCGCCATCCCCGCCACGACCCCCAAGTCGTGCGAGATCAGCATCAGCCCCATCCCGTCCTCCTGCACCAGCCGCTTCAGCAGCCGCAAAACCTCCGCCTGCGTGGTGACATCCAGCGCCGTCGTCGGCTCGTCGGCAATGAGCAGCTTCGGCCGCAACGCGATCGCCATCGCGATCCCCACCCGCTGCCGCTGCCCGCCCGACAGCTCGTGCGGATAGCGCCCCAGCGGAAACCTGTCCTGCGGCAGCTCCACCCGCTCCAGCGCCTCCGCCGCCCGGCTCATCGCCTCGGCCCGGCCCACCCGCTCGTGAATGAGCACCGTCTCCGCCACCTGGTCGCCGATGGTCTGCAACGGGTTCAGCGCCGTCATCGGCTCCTGGAACACCATGCCCACCTCTTTCCCCCGGACCCGGCAGAGCGCGCGTTCCTTCATCGCCAGCACGTCCCGCCCCGCCAACGTGATCCGGCCGGTGCAGCTTGCCCCCTGCGGCAGCAACTGCATCACGCTCAGCGCGGTCATCGACTTGCCACTCCCCGACTCGCCGATCACCCCCACGATCTCGCCCGCGCCCACGGCAAAGGACACGTCCTCCAGCACCGACACAGTCCCGATGCGCAACCCCAGCCCGTCGATCGCCAGCAAGCTCACTGCCGCGCCCTCCGAAGCCGCGGGTCAAGCAGGTCCCGCAACCCGTCCCCCATCAGGTTCAGCCCCAGCACCGTCAGCAGGATCGCCAGCCCCGGAAACAGCGCCATGTGCGGCGCGAAGGAAATCATCGTCTGGCTGTCGGCCAGCATCCGGCCCCAGCTTGGCACCGGCGGCTGCGCACCCAATCCGACGTAGCTCAGACCCGCCTCCGCCAATATCCCCAAGCTGAACTGGATCGTCCCCTGCACGATCAGCAGGTTGGCGACATTGGGCAGGATATGCTCCCACGAAATCCTGACCGCCCCCTTCCCGGCCACCCGCGCCGCCAGAACGTATTCCCGAGTCCACAGGCTCATCGCCGCCCCCCGCACCAGGCGCGCGAAAACGGGAATGTTGAAGATCCCGATGGCGATGATCGCGTTCACGGCACTCGGCCCGAACACCGCCGTGATCATGATCGCGATCAACAGGCTCGGAAAGGCGAAGATCAGGTCGTTCCCCCGGCTGATCACCTCGTCCAGCCAACTCCCCCGCCGCGCCGCCGCCGCCAGCCCCAGCGGCACGCCCAGCCCCATGCCGATCCCCACGGCCACCAGCGCCACGGCAATCGAGGTCCGCGCCCCCACCATGATCATCGACAGGATATCCCGCCCGAAATGATCCGTCCCCAGCGGGTGCGCGGCCGAAGGCGGCTGGATCTTGTTGGCAATGTCCAGCGCCTCGATGTCATACGGCACCCACAGGAACGACAGCACCGCCGCCCCGGCAAACACCGCCGACAGGCAGGCCCCGAAAGTGAGCGCCCCCCTCACCGCCGCCCCCTCAGGCGCGGATCGACCCAGGCATAGGTCAGGTCCACCACGAAATTCACCATCACCACGGCGAAGACCAGGAACATCACCACCGATTCCACCACGATCAGGTCGCGCGAGCTGATCGCCTGGAACACCAGCCGCCCCAGCCCGGGCAGGAAGAACACGTTCTCGATGATGATGACGCCGGCCAGCAGGAAGGAAAACTGCAGCCCGATGATCGTCAGCACCGGGATCATCGCGTTCCTGACCGCGTGCCGCCGGAGCGCCTGCCCCCGCGTCAGCCCCTTGGCCCGCGCCGTCCGGATGAAGTCCTCCCCCAGCGTGTCCAGCAGCGCCGAGCGCATCACCCTTGCCAGGATACTCGCCTGAGGCAGCGCCAGCGCGATGGCGGGCAGGGTCAGGCTCTTCATCCCCGCCAGCAGCCCGTTCTCCCACCCGGCAAACCCGCCGGCGCTGAACCAGCGCAGGTTGATGGCAAAGACCAGCACCATCAGCATCGCGAACCAGAAATTCGGGATCGCCACGCCAAGCTGCGTCACCCCCATCACCCCCCAGTCGACGGGCGAACCGCGCCTCGACGCCGCCCAGATGCCGGCCGGAAAGGCGATGAGTGTCGACAGCACCAGCGCATAGACCGCCAGCGGCAGGCTCACCCACAACCGGTCGCCGATCATCTCCGCCACCGGCGTGCGGTACGTGTAGGAGGTCCCGAAATCCCCCTGCACCATGCCGCCCACCCAACTGAAGTACCGCTCCACCCGCGACTGATCGAGCCCCAGCTCGGCGCGCAAGGCGGCCAGCGTATCCTCCTGCGCGTTGATCCCCAGCATGTAGGCGGCAGGGTCCCCCGGCACGACCTCGAGCGCCAGGAAGATCACCACCGACGCCACCAACAGCGAGACCGCAAGCGACACCAGCCGCCGCCCCACGTAGCGCAGCATCACGCCACCCCCGGCTTCTTCTTGGCCGAAATACTCAAATCCGACCTCTCCGGACCTCCCGCCCGGTTGCGGCGGCGGCACACCGCCACCGCCCGCGCCCCGGAATTTTCAGAAATTCCGGGCAAGAAAACCCCCGTTTTCTTCCCCGTTTTCCGCGCGGAAAACGGCCTCGCCGCGGTCAGTCTTCCCAATAGACCCCCGTCAGGTCCGTGGCCTGCGTCGGCGCATCCTTCCACAGCCCGCGGATCTTCGCATTGGCCACCGTCGGCGTCGCAAGCTGGAAGAGATACCCGTTCACGTAATCCTCCGCGATCTTCCGCTGCATCTTCTCCAGCAACGCGGTGCGCTTCGCCGGGTCCGCCTCGCCGCCCAACTCGGTGTTCATCTCCTGGAACCCGGCATCGTCGTACTGGAAATAGTAATCCGGCCTTGCATAGATCCCGATATCGAAGGGCTCGGTATGGCTCACGATGGTCAGGCCGAAATCCTTGCCGTTGAACACCTGCTCCAGCCACTGCGCCCAGTCGAGATTCGATATCTCCGCCTCGATCCCCACGGCCCGAAGCTGCGCCGCGATGATCTCGCCCCCGCGCCGCGCATAAGACGGCGGCGGCAGCTTCAGCGTGGTGGTGAACCCATCCGCATAGCCCGCCTCGGCCAGAAGCGCCTTGGCCTTCTCCGGGTCGTATTGCGACAGCTCCGTCAAATCCACGTAATCCGGGTTATGCGGCGCGAAATGGGTGCCAATGGGCGTACCCAGCCCGAACATCGCCCCGTCGATGATCGCCTGCCGGTCGATCGCGTGGGCAATCGCCTCGCGCACCTTCACGTCGTCGAACGGCTTCATCTTGTTGTTGGTCGACAGGATCGTCTCGCCCTCGGTCGAGCCCACCAGTACCTGGAAGCGCTGGTCCGCCTCGAACTGCGGCAGGTTCTCGGGCGCCGGGAAGCCGGGGAAGGCATGCACGTCCTCCGCCATCACCGCGGCAAAGGCCGCCGTCGGGTCCGAGATGAACTTGAACGTCACCCGGTCCAGCTTCGCCGGCTCCCCCCAGTAATCGGGGTTCTTCACCAGCGTGATCCGGTCGCCCTGCACCCAGTCGTCGAAGACGAAGGCGCCGGTGCCCACCGGCTCCTGCGCGATCTCGGTGATGCTCTCGGGCGCCACGATCACCGCGTCGCCCCAGGCCATGTTGAACAGGAAGCTTCCGTCCGGCGCTTTAAGCGTGACCTTCACGGTCAGGTCATCCACCGTCTCGACGCTCTCGATCCCCTCGAACAGCGCCTTCTGCGCGTTCTGGCTGTCCCCGTCGCGCGCGCGATCGAGGCTGAACTTCACGTCTCCGGCATCGAGCGCCGAGCCGTCATGGAACGTCACCCCCTCGTGCAGCGTGAAGGTATAGGTCAGCCCGTCCTCGGAAATCTCCCAGCTCTCGGCCAGGCCGGGGTTCACCGACCCATCCGGCCCGAACCGGGTCAACCCCTCGAAAACATTGGCATAAAGCACCTGGTCGATGGCCCCGGCCGCGGCGCTTGTCGGGTCGAGATGCGGCGGTTCGAGGTTCAGCCCCACGACGATGTCGGTCTTCGCCTGCGCGGCCCCCGCCGCCATCGCCATCACACAAGCCAACGCGGCCATACGGAACGTCTTCATCCTTCCCGGTCTCCTATACCCTCGTGGAATCCCACCCTGTGGGCGAAGTCTCTCCGGAAACCGCCGCGCAATCAACCTCAAGCCGCGCGCGAAGCGGTGGATTCCCCTCCGCACAGCGGATAGAACCCGCTCCGACACACGCAAATGACCCGAAGGCCCGCCGATGACACCGCCCCCCATCCTTCGCCGCCTCGCCGACCTGCGCGGCCTGACCCGCACCTGGCACGACGCGCATGAAACCATCGGCGTCGTGCCCACCATGGGGGCGCTGCATGACGGGCACCTCTCGCTGGTCCAGGCGGCCAAGGACCGCTGCGACCGGGTGATCGTGACGATCTTCGTGAACCCCAAACAGTTCAACAGCCCCGAGGATCTCGCCAACTACCCCCGCACCGAAGTGGAGGACGCCCGCAAGCTCGCCCGCCTCGATGTCGACGCGCTCTACGTGCCCGACCCCGACCAGATCTACCCGGACGGCTTCGCCACCACCGTCTCGGTCTCGGGCCTCACCGACATGATGGACGGCATCCTGCGGCCCGGCCATTTCGACGGCGTCGTCACGGTCTGCACCAAGCTCTTCACCCAGACCACGGCCACCGATGCCTTCTTCGGCGAAAAGGACTTCCAGCAATTGCAGGTGGTGACCCGCCTCGCCCGCGACCTCGACCTTCAGATCACCATCCACGGCTGCCCGACGATCCGCGACATCGACGGGCTGGCGCTCTCCTCCCGCAACCTGCTGCTCTCGGACCGCGCCCGCACCCTCGCCCCGCGCCTCTTCGAGGAAATGGAAACCGTGGCCCAAGGCCTCGCCGAGGGCCAGCCCTTCGGCCCGCTCCAGCGCGCCGCCATCGACCGGCTGGAAAAGACCGGCTTCACCCAGGTCGAATATCTCGACCTCCGCGCCGCCGACGACCTGCACCTTCTCGACGCCCCCACGCGCCCCGCCCGCCTCTTCGCCGCCGCCTGGCTCGCCGGCGTCCGCCTCATCGACAACATCGCGGTCTGATCCCGCTTGCCCAAACCTTCGCGCCCCGGCTAAGCTTTTCCGATCAGAGCCGCGGAAAAGATGGATGCGCTACGCCTTCGCCAACTGCCTCCTCGACACCGAGAGCTACCAGTTCCGGCGCGACGGAACCCCGGTACCGCTGGAGCCGCAGGTCTTCGACCTTCTGAGATACCTCGCCGAACATGCCGGGCAGGTGGTCACCAAGGATCAGCTCATCGACACGATCTGGGGCGGGCGCATCGTCTCCGAGGCGGCGATCAGCGCCCGGATCAGCGCCGCCCGCGCGGCGGTGGGCGACACCGGCAAGGCCCAGGGGATCATCCGCACGATCACCCGCCGCGGGTTCGAGCTGGTCGCGCCGGTCGAGGTCACAGGCCACCCGCCGGCCAGCCCGGCACCCGCCTCCACCAGCCGCCAGACCATCCGCTACGCCACCTCCCGCGACGGCAGCCGCATCGCCTGGGCGGTCTCGGGCTCCGGCCCGCCGCTCCTGCGGGCGGGGCACCACGTCACACATCTCGAACGCGACTGGCACAGCAGCATCTGGCGCCCCGAATTCGACCGGCTCGGCGCCGCGCATCGGCTGATCCGCTTCGATATCCGCGGCTCCGGCCTCTCCGACCCGCTCACGCCGGGCAGCGGGATCGACACCCATGTCGAGGACATGGCCGCGGTGATCGACGCCGCCGGGCTCGACCGGTTCGCCATGATCGCCACGCTGCAGAACACACCCACCGCCATCCGCTACATCGCCGAAAACCCCGGCCGCGTCACCCGGCTGGTCGTGCAATGCGGCTACGTGCGCGGCCGCGCCCGGCGCGAGACGGCCTATGCCGACCCCGAGGCCGACCCAAGCATCGCCCTCCTGCGCGAAGGCTGGGGTGATCCGGACAACGGCTTCATGCGCGCATGGCTGTCGATGTTCATGCCCGGCGCCACCCGCGAGGAACTGACCGAGTTCATCGAACTCCTCGGCGCCGCCAGCAGCCCCGACCACATCGCCGAACAGCGCCGCGTCGTCGACGGGCTCTATGCCGAGGACTGCCTCGACCGCGTCGCCATCCCCACGCTCGTCATCCACCCCCGCAACTGTGTCGCCCACCCCCTCGCAGAGGGCCAGCTCATCGCCCGCGCCATCCCCGGCGCCGAGCTGATGGTGATCGAAAGCACCAACATCGCCTGCATGCCCTCCGAACCGGCGTGGGAAGAGCAACTCTCCGCCACGCTCGACTTCCTCGCCCGCGACTGATCCGCGCCGTCACACCCTGGCGCGCCTTCGGCTTTCATCTTTCTCCAAATACTCGAATCCCCCGCTCACCGCAGGCGCCGGCCTTGGAGTATCTTCGGAAAGATGACCCTCAGGCCCCACCCAGCAGATCGTTCAGCGCCAGAGCCATCACCTGCGCCGACTGGACCATGTCCTCGATCCCGACATATTCATCCGGCTTGTGCGCCAGGTCGAGGATGCCCGGCCCGTAGGCGATACAGTTCTTCAGCCGCCCGATCCGGTCGATATGCTTCTGGTCATAGGTGCCCGGGCTGACCACGTAACTCGCCTCGCGCCCGAACACCTCGCTCACCGCGCCGGCGACGGAGGTCACCACCGGCGCCTCGCGCTCGGTCATCGTCGGCAGCACCCGGAACAGCTCTTTTATCTCGTAGTCAAACCCCGGCCGCCCGTCGCGCACGCGCTCCAGCACGGCGCGGATCTCGGCCTGCACCTCCTCGATATCCTCCTCGATCAGGAACCGCCGGTCGATCACCATGCGACACCGATCAGGCACGCACGGGCTCGGCATCCCCGAGTAATCCTCCTCCTGCTCCGGCTCGCCGCCATGGATCGAGTTGATGTTCAGCGTCGACTGCCTTGCCCCCTCGGGCACCACCGGCATCTCCGTCCGCTTCTCGGCCAACGCGGGGAAAAGGCTCGTCTCCATCTCCTGCAACACCGCCCCCATATGCCGCACCGCGCAATCGCCCAGGAACGGCATCGAGCCATGGGCGATCTCGCCCTTGGTCTCCACCTCCGCCCACCAGACACCGCGATGACCCAGGCAAATGCGGTCCTTGTTGAGCGGCTCGGGAATGATCACGTGCTGCACCCGCTCGGGGCTGAAATACCCCTTCTCGGCCAGGTAGGCGACACCGCCGAACCCGCCCGATTCCTCGTCCGCCGTGCCGGAGATCTCGATGGCGCCGGAATAGCCGGGGCAAAGCTCGATGAACACCTCCGCCGCGATGATGCTCGCCGCGAGGCCCCCCTTCATGTCACAGGCGCCCCGGCCATAGACCTTCCCGTCCTTCACCTCGCCGCCAAACGGGTCGACCGTCCAGCCATGGCCGGTCTCGACCACGTCGATGTGAGAGTTGAAATGCACGCATTGTCCCGGCGCGCGGCCCTCTCGCCGCGCCACGATGTTCCAGCGCGGGTACTTGTCACTGTCGCCCAGCGCCCCCTCGGCCCGGATCAGCTCGGTATGAAAGCCGGACCGCAGCAGCCGCCGGTCGAGATAGTCACAGATCGTCCGGTACTCCCGCCCCGGCGGGTTCAGCGTGGGAATGCGGATCAGGTCCTGCGTCAGCACGACGAGGTCATCCTCCCGCGCCGCGATCTCCGCCTTCAGCCTGTCTGCGATACCCATGCGATGCTCCTTGCCTTTGGGGGCAAGCGTAGCACCGGTTTGGCCAGCAACGGAAGGTCAGCCATACCTGATGACGCCATCGTTAGATCCATCGGCTGAGAAGCCGTGCATCGACGGGCCGTGGTACGGCGATCCAACGGTTGTGGATGCCGCTTTATGCCCGCCAAGGCCCTCCACCCTAAGAACGTCGCGCTGCCCTCACCAAATCGCCGTGCCGTCGGGACGGCCCACCTCTCGGCGATTGCCCTGCAATCGCCTGCCGGCCAGCGGTCGATGCGCGGCGGGCTTCGCCCTTTGTTCCGCGCAAGCGTGCCAGTCGTCACCCCGCCGTCTGCACCCCGGCCACCGCTTCCCGCAGCGCCTTCATATTCGCCCCGTAAACCTCCGGCGTATCTACAGACCCGCCCTTGAACACCGCCGACCCGGCCACCAGCACATCCGCCCCGGCCGCCACCACCGCCGGCGCCGTCTCGGGCGTCACGCCGCCGTCGATCTGGATATGCACCGGCCGTTCGCCGATCATCTCCCGCAGCTTCCGCGTCTTCTCCACCCCGCTCTCGATGAACTTCTGCCCGCCGAAACCGGGGTTCACCGTCATCAGCAGCACCATGTCCACGTCATCCAGCAGGTATTCGATGCTCTCCAGCGGCGTCGCCGGGTTGAGCGACACGCCCGCCATCTTCCCCGTCGCGCGGATCGCCTGCATCGTCCGGTGGATATGCGGCTCCGCCTCGACATGGGCGGTGATCATGTCGGCGCCCGCCTCGGCATAGGCCAAAATCGACGCGTCCACCGGCGAGATCATCAGGTGCACGTCCATGAAGGTGGTCACATGCGGCCGGAACGCCTTCACCGCCTGCGGCCCGAAGGTCAGGTTCGGCACGAAATGGTTGTCCATCACGTCCACGTGCACCCAGTCGGCCCCCTGCGCCTCGATCGCCCGGATCTCGGCGCCGAAATTGGCGAAATCGGCCGACAGGATGGAGGGGGCGATCTTGATGGAACGGTCGAACGGCATGGGGGATTCTCCTGCAGGGAAGGCACGCCCCCCGGTTAGGCCCGCCGCGCCGCGCGGTCAAGGCTGGCGGCATCGCATTGAATGCCCCGGGGCTTTGTGCCACCGTCCCCCGGAACAGGACGTAGACTGCGAAAGGCACCGCCCCATGCAAGGCATGATGATGCACCGAGACCTGAGGATCATCGACATCCTCACCTACGCCGCCGAGGCTTTTCCGGACCAGGGCATCGTCTCCGCCCGCGACGAGGGCGACGTGAACCGCCTTTCCTACCCGCAGGTGCTGGGCCGCGTCTCGCAGCTCGCCCACGGGCTGAAGAAACTGGGCATCGAGGAAGGCGACCGCGTCGCCACCCTCGCCTGGAACGGCCACCGCCATTTCGAGCTCTACTACGGCATTTCCGGCATCGGCGCGGTCTGCCACACGCTCAACCCCCGCCTGCCGGCCGAGCAGATGAGCTACATCCTCAACCACGCGCAGGACAGCGTGCTCTGCGTCGACCTCAGCCTGATCGGCCTTGTCGAGGCGCTCAAGGGCGACGTGCCCGAGGGCATGAAGATCGTCGTCATGACCGACCGCGCCCACATGCCCGACACCGATCTCGACGTGCTCTGCTACGAGGAGCTGCTCGACGGCCAGCCGACCGATATGGACTGGCCCGAGTTCCCCGAAACCACCGCCGCGGGCCTCTGCTACACCTCCGGCACCACCGGCAACCCCAAGGGCGCGCTCTATTCCCACCGCTCCACCCTGCTGCACGCGCTCTACGTGGTCACCGGCCACCGCGAAAGCCTCGTCTCCGGGCGCCGCGTGCTGCCCGTCGTGCCGCTCTTCCACGTCAACGCCTGGGGCCTGCCCTTCACCGCGCCGCTCGCCGGCATGACCATGGTCATGCCCGGCCGCTTCCTCGACGGTGCCAGCCTCTTCGACCTGATGGAGGCCGAGAACGTCTTCAGCGCCTGGGGCGTGCCCACCGTCTGGGCGGGGCTTCAGGCCGAGATCGAGAAACGCGGCAACACGCCGCCCAAGGGCTTCGAGGACCTCCTCGTCGGCGGCTCCGCCGCCCCTCGCGCCATGATCGCCGCCTTCGAGGGCATGGGCGTCAACGTCAGCCAGGCCTGGGGCATGACCGAGATGAGCCCCATCGGCACCCGCGGCATGCTGCCCGAATGGCTCAAATCCGCGTCGAAAGACGAACAGATCGACGCCAAGACAGGCGCCGGCCGCCGCCTCTTCGGGGTCGAGTTCAAGATCGTCGACGACGACGGCAACCGCCTGCCCCATGACGGCGAAACCACCGGAGAGCTCTACGTGCGCGGCAACACCGTCATCCGCGCCTATTACGGCAACGACGAGGCCACCCGGTCCGCCTTCGATGGCGACGGCTGGTTCGGCACCGGTGACGTGTCCTCGGTCGGCGAAGACGGCCGCCTCCTGATCCACGACCGCGCCAAGGACCTCGTGAAATCGGGGGGCGAATGGATCAGCTCCATCGACCTCGAGAACCACGCCACCGCCCATCCCGACATCTCCGCCTGCGCGGTCATCGCCGTGCCCCACCCGAAATGGGATGAACGCCCCGTCCTGGTCGTCGTGCCCTCTGGCGAGAACCGCATCACCCTCGACGCGCTCCACGCCTTCATGTCCGACCATTTCGCCAAGTGGCAGCTTCCCGACGACATCGTCTTCGTCGACGACCTGCCGCTCACCGCCACCGGCAAGGTCTCCAAGCTAACCCTGCGCGAAAAGTTCTCCGACTACGTCCTGCCCGAATTCCGCGAGGGCACGGCATGAGCGGCCTCGCGCTCGACGTCGAAGCGGTCGAAAGCTGGGCCAGGGCCAACATCCCCGGCTTCACCGGCCCCGTCACCGCCACCAAGTTCTCGGGCGGGCAGTCGAACCCCACCTACCGGCTCGACACGCCCTCGCGCTCTTACGTGCTCCGCCGCAAACCGCCCGGCGTGCTCTTGAAATCCGCCCACGCGGTCGACCGCGAATACCGCGTGCAATCCGCGCTGCAGGACACAGACGTGCCGGTCGCGAAAATGCACGCCCTCTGCGAAGACGATGACGTGATCGGCTCGGCCTTCTACATCATGGACCTCGTCCACGGCCGCACCTTCGACCAGCCCAGCCTGCCCGACCAGTCGCCCGAGGACCGCTCCGCCATCATCGACGAGATGAACCGCGTCCTCGCCGCCATCCACTCGGTCGACCTCGACGCCATGGGCCTCGCCGATTACGGCCCTCCCGGCCATTACTGCCAGCGCCAGACCGACCGCTGGACCAAGCAGTACCACGCCACCCAAACCGAAGACCTCCCCGACATGGAGGCGCTGATCGACTGGCTGAAGGCCAACATGCCCGACGACGACGGCCAGCGCACGCTGGTGCACGGCGACTACCGGCTCGACAACCTGCTCTACGCCCCCGACAGCGCGAACGTGCTGGCGGTGCTCGACTGGGAGCTGTCGACCACCGGCCACCCCTATGCCGACCTCGCCGCCGTCGTCATGCAATGGTCGATGCCCGCCACCACCGAGGGCCGCGGCCTCGGCGGGGTCGACCGCGAGGCAAAGGGCCTCTGGTCCGACCAGCGCTTCATCGACACCTATTGCGAACGCCGCGGCATCCCCGGCATCGGCGATTTCAACTTCTACCTCGCCTTCTGCTTCTTCAGGATGGCGGCGATCCTGCAGGGCGTGAAGAAACGCGCCCTCGACGGCAACGCATCGGACCCCGAGCGCGGCCTGAAACTCGGCGCCTACGTGCCCGAATTCGCCCGCTCGGGGCTCGAGGCGGCAAAACGATGAAAGACGATCTCGACCCGAACCTCATCGAGGCCCCGTACCCCCTGCAAACCCATCTCGGCCTCGAGATGACCGCGTGGTCCGACGGCGCCGCCACAATCGAACTGCCGATACAGCCCTTCCTCGGCAACCGTCAGGGCCTGACCCATGGCGGCATCCACGCCACCCTGCTCGACACGGCGATGGGCTATGCCGGCTGCTACACCGGCGATCCCGACCGCAAGCAGAACGCGCTTACCCTGTCGCTGACGGTGAATTACGTGGGCCAGGCCAAGGGCACCCGCCTCATCGCCGAAGGCCGCATGACCGGCGGCGGCCACAAGACCTATTTCGCCGAGGGCCGCCTCACCGACGACGAGGGCACCCTCCTCGCCACCGCCACCGGCGTGTTCCGCTACCGCTCGATGGGCTGACCCGTCCCGGCCCCCGCGCCGGAACCTCGCACCACACCCCTCCCCGTCCCGGCCCTGAGCCGGGACCTCGTTTGTGGCGGGTTGTCACCCACCCTACGGCTGAACGTGGCACACGCCCGGAACAAAGCCGCGCCTTGGCGCGGCGCCGGGCGAGCGCCGGCCCGTCCCGGCGGGCAGGCGCTTTCGAGAGGTCGCGTGACGTCGTGGACGAAGAAGTACCCGGCACCATAAAATGCCATCCACCACCGTCGCAGCGCCTCCCCACGGACCGGCGCTCGCCCGGCGGATCGACGTAGGGTGGGTGCAAACCCACCACACCGCCCGCGATAAAAACACCGACGCAATACCGACAAAATACCGACGTGATGCCGACGTCGCAAATCCCCGTAGGCTGGGTGCCAACCCACCCCGCGACGCCCCTAATGCAGCACCCTCAACAGGAACAGCGTGATCCCCGGAAACGCCACCAGGATCACCACCCGTACGATGTCCGAGGCCACGAACGGCATCACCGCCTTGTAGGTGTCGATCATCCGCGTCTTGGGGTCCATCGAGTTGATGACAAACAGGTTCATCCCCACCGGCGGCGTGATCAGCCCGACCTCCACCACGATCAGCACGAGGATCCCGAACCAGATCGCCACCTCCTCGGCGGCAATACGGTTCGCCATGATCGGCGTCACGTTGATCCCGATCGCCTGCATCTGCTCCCGCGTCAGCTCGGCCCCCGACGCCATCGCGGCCCGTATCCCCTCCAGCATCTCCGGCGCCACGTCCGGCACGCCCGCCGCCAGCGCCGCCTTCGCCGCGTCGGCCTGCATCGCGGCCAGTGAAACAAAGCCGAAATCAAGCTCCGAGATGATCGGGAAGAAGATCGGAATCGTCAGCAGGATCATCGACAGGCTGTCCATCAAACAGCCGAACACCAGGTACAGCAGCAGGATGCAGGCCAGCACCGCCCAGGGGCTCATCCCCTGCGCCACCACCCATTGCGACAGCTCCTGCGGCACCTGAGTCAGCGCCAGGAACCCGTTGTAGAACGCGGCACCCAGCACGATGAAGAAGATCATCGCGGTGTTGCGCGCCGTGGCATAGAAGCTCTGCACCAGCGTCTTCCGCGTCAGCCCGCGGTTCAGCAGCGCGATCAGCCCGGTGCCCGCGGCGCCCACCGCCGCGCCTTCCGTGGGCGTGAACCAGCCAAGGTAGATGCCCCCCACCACCAGCAGGAACACCAGCAGCACCGGCCACACGTCCATCAATGCCCGGAACCGCTCGCTCATCGGGATGGGTTCCCGCAATCCGGCGGCCGACGGGTTAACCCTTACGTAAATCGCGATGGTCAACATGTAGCCGACCGCGGCCAGGATCCCCGGAATGAACGCCGACAGAAAGAGTTTGGCAATATTCTGCTCTGTCAGAATGGCGTAGATCACAAGGATGACCGAGGGCGGAATGAGAATGCCCAGCGTGCCGCCCGCGGCCAGCGTCGCCGTGGAAAGCCCGCCCGAATACCCGTACCGCTTCAGCTCCGGCAACGCGACCTGGCTCATCGTCGCCGCCGTGGCCAGCGACGACCCGCAGATCGCCCCGAACCCCGCGCACGCGCCCACCGACGCCATCGCCACCCCGCCCTTGCGGTGGCCCAGAAACGCCTCCGCCGCCTTGAACAGCGCCGCCGACATGCCCCCCAGCGTCGCGAAATGCCCCATCAGAAGGAACATCGGCACGATCGACAGCGAGTAGCTGGAAAAGGTCGAGAACGTCTCGTGCTTGAGCCGCGACAGCGCCACGGACATCCCGTCAGTGACGAAATAAAGCCCGCCCAGCGCCACAAGGAACATCGCAAGGCCGATCGGCACCCGCAGGAAAATCAGCCCCATCAGCACGGGGAACGACGCCAGTCCGATCTCGAGGCTCGTCACGCATCCGCCCCTTCGTTACCATGCAAAATCACCCGGCCGGTCAGGATCTCGCCCAGCCGCGCCAGCGCCACGAACACCCCCACCAGCGCCGCCACCACGGCGGCGCACAGGCTCGCCGCATAGGCCCACCAGACCGGGAATTGCAGCATGAATGTCGTCTCGTTGTAGCGCACCTTCTCCAGCATCCCCTGGTAAAGCTGCCACGCGATCAGGATCAGCACGGCGGCAAAGACCCAGTCGATGACAAGCTGAATGCCCCGGTTCACCGCCTTGGGCAGGCTCGAGGTGAAGATATCCACGCTCGCGTGGCCCCCGGTAATCTGGCAGAGCGGCAGGAAGGCGAAGATGGCAAAGGCCACCCCGGCCTCGACCAGCTCGAAATCCCCCAGCAGCGGGCCAACTCCGGCGGCGATCATCCGGTCGGCCAGCTCGGGAAACAGCCCCTGCGCCACGCCGCCATGCAGGAACCCGTTCAGCATCCGCCCCGCGACCGAGAAACAGGTCACGAAGATCACCAGCGTCAGAACCGCCCCGCCGAGAACGGCCATCACGCGGGCCAGGGTCATGAACAGTCTTTGCATTGCGGAACCTGTCCCGGAAACACGTCCGGCGCCGGGGGTCACCCGGCGCCGGACCCTGTCAGCCTCACTCGGTGGTGTTCTCTTCGATCAGCGACTTGGCCTGGTCGACCAGCGCCTGCCCGTCGAAGCCCTTGCCGTCCATCTCTTCGATCCACTTGGCCTCGGTGCCGCTGGCGGCGTCCTTCCACTCGGCCACCTGCTCGGGGGTCAGGTCGATGATGTTGTTGCCCATGTCCTCGGCCAGCTTGCGCGACGGCACGTCCGCCCCGGCCTGAAGCTTGCCGGCCATGGCCGAGAAATCCTCGCCCGTGTGCTCGTCGATGATCGCCTTCAGGTCGTCGGGAAGGCTTTCGTACTTGTCCTTGTTCATCGCGAAGATGAACGCGGTGGTGTACAGCGCCTCACCCCCGAAAACCGTGTGGTTCTGCACCAGCTCCGGCACTTTCAGCGCGGCGGTCACCTCCCACGGGATCACGCAGGCATCGATCACGCCTTTCGACAGCGCCTCGGGAATGGCCGGCACCGGCAGGCCCACGGCGGTCGCGCCAAGGTCGGTCAGCATGCCGGTGATCACCCGCGTCGGGCCCCGCACCTTCAGCCCGTTGAGATCGGCGATCTCGTTCACCGGCGAGCTGGAATGGATCACGCCGGGCCCGTGCACCCACACGCCCAGGATCTTGATGTCGCTGAAATCGCTGTCCATCATGTTGGCTTCGGCATACTGCCAGAACGCGCGCGAGGTCGCCTCCGCGTTGGTCATCATGAAGGGCAGCTCGAACACCTCGGCCTGCGGGAACCGGCCGGGGGTATAGCCCGCCACCGTCCAGATGATGTCGGCCACGCCGTCGGTCACCTGGCTGGCCAGCTCGGGCGGCTTGCCGCCAAGCTGCATCGCCGGGTAATGGTCGATCTTGATGCGCCCGTCCGAGGCTTCCATGATCCGGTCGGCCCAGGGCTGCAGGATCAGCTTGGGCACGTTCGCCTGCGGCGGCAGGAACTGGTGCATCTTCAGCGTCACCTCCTGCGCCATCGCCGCGCCGCCGATCCCGGCCGCCACGACGCCGGCCAGTGCGGTGCGCATGGCTTTCGTCACAAATGTCATTCTCGGGTCTCCTCCCTTGAGATCGCTTCTCCCGGCGCGTCCCGCGCGGGCCGTCCTTCGTCAGCCGAAGCCGCCCCGCCCGTTCACCGGGTCTTGGGCCGCTCCGATGTTGGCATTGAATTGATCCGTTTTGCAACTGTCATCAGGGAAAATGTTTCAGAAATGTGGTGTTGCAATGTTTTTTGAAACGTGTTGGCGGGAAGGGGTCGCGGATAGGGCGAATCCTGCTGGCGGTATTGAACGCTCAGCCCTGCCCAAGCGACTGTAGAATTGCATCGACAATCTTCTGCCCACCTTGCGAGGACGGTTCTATCGGAGAGATCTCCGAGAAGTCACTGTCGTCTCTACAGGCCAGGTCCAACCGAACGACCGGCACTCCGCGATTTTCCGCAAGGCGCATGATCAACGCGTTGAAGGCACCGATCGCAGACGGGGCATGATCCCTCATTTCCGGCTCCGCGAATGGAATCGCCGTGTAGATGGTGCAGACGCGAACCGGCACGCCGCGCTCGGCTACCGTGTCCAGCATCCAGCCATACGCGATTTCAAAATCCGCGAGCGGAGCCGCAATGAGGTCCTCCAGCGTTGAACCTTGTGCCGCCTGCGTCAGAAGATGTCTGAATTTCCTGAGATCATTTCCGCCAATGCTCACGACGATGTCTGTCGCATGCGTCGGCACGTTTTCCAGCTGATCGGGGATATCCTCGATACAGTCCCCATCAACAGCGACCTTGTATGCGGACCAGTTTTGGGGAACCGAACGACGCATCTGTTCGATGACGCCGGGTTCGCCCGGGATGTACCCGTCATTGTCGAAAACGGAATCCCCCATCAGACAAACATGCTTTTCGGTCATTGGCTTGGCCTGGCGTTTCATAAGGTACTGCAGCTCATAATCGGATCGGGTGAATATTTCCAACATTGACAGGCGCCAGGATGGCCGGGATCGTCACTATTCCGAACCGGCTCGAAGCCTGACCCGGAGGAGCAGATCATTCACCTTGTCGACCGCCGCACCGGCGGCCATGTTCCGTAACACCGTGTCTGCAGCTCTCGCTGATGAAGGGTCTGCCAGGCCATCGACCATGTCCGTCCAGAAAGTGCCCTCGGTGAAACTGTTCGTGGTCAGCAACTCAATGTAATCCATGCCCGATGCGCAAACGCGGTCCCGTTCGAAATATCGGCACATCACGTAGGTCATTGCCCCCACGGGCGATGCGCAGTGGCCAATCTGCCTGCCCTGGTCGAACTTGCTGAACCCGTAACCCCAGTATTCGCGGAACGCGTCGCAGTACCGTTCGTGTTGCTCCTTGGCGTCCATGCCCAGAAGGTCCGTCCGAAGAGGTTCTGCAGCGAGAATGATATTCCCCGTATTCCCGGACGCAATGGTCGCCTCGAGATCGTCAAATTGCCCCTCCTCGCTCGTTTGCCTGAGTTCGGCAATCCTTTGAGGATCCAACTCGCGTTTCCACATCAGGTTAAGCAGGTCATCCGATCCGTACTCATCACCGGGAAAGGTTTGCAAATCATCCGGTAGAGCAATCACGAAAGGGCCCAGAAGGCGTTCTGTATCCGCCAAGACCACGCGTGCAGGAAGCAGAAACAACAAGACAAGGAAACACAGGCGCATGGAAACATCCTTCATGCAAACGTCCTTATGACCAAACTCTCATGCAAGCATGCCGAGGTTTCGGAAATATCATCCCTCATGACGATCCTGACTGGCTTGTTCCAACGTCGACATCCCTCCAACCTATCCCCTCAACCAATCGCCCCGGCCGCACCCACCTTACCTTCCAGCCCTGACCAACCCCCACAAAAACATCCCCGACACACCAAGCGCCACGACCGCAAGCGCGCCCCAGACGATACCGGATTGCGCCTGGTACACCACCCCGGCCTCCGCGTCGAAGCACCGGCCCTGCTCGTTGAAACAGCCCCGCCACCTGGAATACTGCAGATGAAACAGCGCCCCGAACACCACGAACAGCCCGAGGCACGCCACGGACAGGATCGCTGACCCGACCCGGCCGATCCGCAGCCGCACCGGCCCGACCCTACCCCGAAATCCCGATCCGGAGCGGCGACAGCCCCTCGATCTCCCCCTCGAGCACGGACCCGGGCTGTACCGGCCCCACCCCCGCCGGCGTGCCGGTATAGATCAGGTCTCCTGGCGCCAGAGTGTAGAACCGCGACAGGTGCGCAATCAGCTCGGGCACGCTCCACACCATCTCCGACAGCACCGCCTCCTGCACCGTCTCGCCATCCTTCCTGAGCGCGATCCGCTGCTCCCCGATCTCGCCGAACGCCGCCTTCGGCGTCAGCGTCCCGATGATCGCCGCGTTCTCGAAATCCTTGCCCAGGTCCCAGGGCCGCCGTTTCTCCTTCGCCGCCGCCTGCAGGTCCCGCCGCGTCAGGTCGATCCCGCAGGCATAGCCATAGACCAGCCCCAGCGCGTCGGCCTCGGCGACATCGCTGCCGCCCTTGTCCAGCGCCACCACGAACTCCATCTCGTGATGGCAATCCGCGGTCCCCGGCGGATAGTCGATCTCGCCCCCCGACAGGCACAGCGCATGGGCCGACTTGGTGAAATAGAACGGCGCCTCACGGTCGACCTCGTTGCCCATCTCGGCGGCATGGGCGGCATAGTTGCGCCCGACACAGAAGATGCGGCGCACGGGAAACTCCCGCGCCTCGCCCTCCACGGGCACCACGGGTTGCTCGGGCGCATCGAACAGGTACTCGGCAGGCATGGGCGTCTCCTTTGGCGTTCGCCCGCCTTATGGGCGCCGCCAAGCACGAAGTCAAAGCCCGCTCACGCCACCCTCACCCCGCGCGACCACACGCCCCTCACCGCCGGCACGCCGCCGCGCAGCGCGAACCTTACCACGTCCGCCCTTTGGCCCCCGGCAATCTCGCCCCGGTCCTCCAGGTGCACCGCCCTCGCCGGGTTCCGCGTCACCGTCGCGATCCCCCGCGCCATGTCGCCCCAGATCTCGCCCAGCTGCACCGCCGCCATCAGCAACGCGGCCGGCACGTAATCCGAACTCAGGATATCCAGAAGCCCCGCCTCGGCCAGCTCCCGCGCCGCCACGTTCCCCGAATGCGACCCGCCGCGAATGAGGTTCGGCGCCCCCATCATCACCGCGATCCCGCAGGCGTGACAGGCCCTTGCCGCCTCCAGCGTCGTGGGAAACTCCGCCAGCCTGATGCCATAGCCATGCGAGACCGCCACCTGCGCCTCGGTCGTGTCGTCATGGCTCGCCAGCACCGCCCCATACCGCCCCGCCGCCTTCACCGCCTCGGCCTCGTGCCGGTCGCCATACTGCGCCCGCAGCGCCTTCAACTGCGCCACGTGCTCGGCGAACTCGGCATCGGAAAACCCCTTCTTCCCCTTCAGGTAATCCTCCAGCTTGCTGATATCGCGGAACTGCCGCTGCCCCGGCGTGTGGTCCATCAGGCTGACCAGCCCCACCCGGTCGGCCGCCCCGAACTCCGCCATCTCCTCGATCAGCGTTTCCGAACACACCTCCGCCCGCAGGTGCAGGAAATGGCTGATCTTCAGCGCATCCTCCGCCCGCAGCGTCCACAATTCCGACGCCAGCTGCCGGGCATATTTCAGGTACCGCCCCTGCCCGTTGGGAATAGAACCCACCCGCATCGCGTCGAACACCGTGGTGATCCCCGTCCCGGCAAGCTCGGCGTCATGCGCCAGGATCGCGGCGTTATGCGGCCAGTCGACCATCGGCCTTGGCTGGATATGCCGTTCGAGGTTGTCGGTATGCAGCTCCACCAGCCCCGGCGCCACGTAATCGCCACCGCAATCCACCGCGCCCGCGGGCACGCCGCGACCTGTCGCGATATCCACGATCTCCTCGCCGCGGAACCGGACCGATCCGGCGACGGTTTCCCCCGGCAGAACCACGGCGGCATTGGCGAGAACGATTTCCTGTGTCATGTCAGAGATACTCTTCGGTGGCAGGGAATGACGGGAAAGGCGGAACGATGGAATACAAGCGCTACGCGGTCTATTACACACCCTCCGACGAGGGGCTCGCCCGCTTCGGGGCGGACTGGCTGGGATGGGACATCGCCCGCGGCGAACCGGCCGACCAGCCCGAGATCGCGGGCCTGCCGGCGCCGCTGGCCGAGCTGACGGAATCGCCCCGGCCCTACGGGTTTCACGCCACGATAAAGCCACCCTTCCGGCTGGCCCCGGACCAGGCCGAAGACGCGCTCTTCACCGCCTTCGACCGGCTCTGCACCCAGATGCCCGCCGCTATCGTCGACGGGCTGGAGCTGGCCGCGCTGGGCCGCTTCCTTGCCCTCGTGCCCCGGGGCGATGCGACCAAGCTTCAGGGGGTGGCGGCGATGACCGTCGAAACCCTCGACAGCTTCCGCGCCCCGCCCACCGAGGCCGAGCTTGCAAAACGCCGCGCCGCGGGCCTCTCCGACCGGCAGGAGGCGCTGCTCGAACGCTGGGGCTATCCTTACGTGATGGACGAATTCCGCTTCCACATGACCCTGTCCTCCAAGCTGCCGAAGGACCGGATCGAACCGGTGAAAGCGGTCCTCGCCCAACAGCTCGACGGGCTCGTGCCCGAACCCTTCACCCTCGACGGGCTCAGCCTCGTGGGCGAGGGGGAGGATGGCTTCTTCCACCTGATCCAACGTCACACCTTCCCCGCCTGAAGCCGCGCCAGAACCGTCTCGACGGTTCTGCCCAGCGGCCCGTCATTGGCCACCTCGATGACCTGCCCCAGCCCCTCGGGCAGGGCAAACCCCTGCCGCGACAGCCGCCGCGCGATTTCCGCCTCGTCCTCCCGGCCCCGCTTTGCCAGCCGCGCCGCCAGCACCTCCGCCGGCGCCGTCAGGTGCAGGGTGACGAACCGCTCGAACAGCCGCTCCGCCTGCCCCAGCACGGCCCGCGACAGGTTCACAAGGCACGTCTCGCCCTCGGCCAGCCGCGCCGTCACCGTCGCCGGCACGCCATAGAACAACCCGTGCGCCGGCCAGTGCAGCACGAACGCGCCCGCCTCCCGCCGCCGGGCAAACTCCGCCTCGCTCACGCCCTCGAAATCCTCGCCGCCCGCCGCCTCCGGCCGGGTGATCACCCGCCGCACCAGCCCCATCGACGGTTCGGCCTCCACCAGCGCCTGCATGACACTGTCCTTGCCCACGCCCGACGGCCCCACCACGCCAATGAGCGCGCCCTCGCTCATGCCGCGGCCGGCGTGAAGGCCGAGACGTCGACCTCCCGGTCACAGACCCGCTCCCGCGCCGCCACGTCGTGGAAGATCCCCAGGATCGCCGCACCCCGCGCCTTGGCCTCTTCGATCAGCGTCAGAACCGTGTCCCGGTTCTCCGCATCCAGGCTCGCGGTCGGCTCGTCGAGAAGCATCGCCGGATAGGTATAGGCAAACCCCCTTGCGATATTCACCCTTTGCTGCTCGCCCCCCGAAAAGGTCGTCGGGCTCAGATCCCACAGGCGCTCAGGGATATTCAGCCGTGCCAGCAGGCGCTCGGCCCGGGCCATCGCCTCCTGCCGCTCGTGCCCCGTCACCAGTAGCGGCTCCGCCACCACCTCCCGCGTCGGCACCCTCGGCACCACCCGCAGGAACTGGCTCACGTAGCCCAGCGTCTGCCGCCGCAAGCTCAGTATTTCCCTTGGCTCGGCCTTCGCCACGTCCACCCCGGCCACCATGATCCGGCCCGACGCGGCAAGGTAATTGCCATAGATCATCCGCATCAGGGTCGATTTCCCCGCCCCCGACGCGCCGGTCAGCGCCACGCATTCCCCCGCGGCGACGGACAGGTCAGCCCCCGCCATCACCGGGATCCGCGCGCCCCCCTGGTTATGCAGCACGAAAGATTTCGACACATCGCTCAGCGCGATCACGGGATCATGGGTCATAACAGGTTCTTCCAGCGGAAATAGAGGTAAGACAGCACCGAAGACGCCACCATCGCCACCACCGAGGCACCAAAGCCCCAGGGCGTGGCGATCCACGGCATCCACGCGAAATTCATCCCGAACACCGCCCCGATCAGCGTCGGCGGCATGAACAGGACGGCGACCAGGGAGAAGGTCTTGGTCACGGCATTCTGCTCGATCGTGGTCAGGCCGAAGAACGTATCGAGGATCAGGCTCAGCTTTTGCGTCAGGAACCCCGCATGTTCCGCCAGCGACGCCACGTCGCTCGACAGCACCTTCAGCGCGCGCGGCGGCTTCTTCCCGCCTCCCGCCGCCTCGCGGTTCAGGAAGGTCAGCGCCCGCTCGATCGTCACAAGGCTGTTCCGCACGTCCGACACCAGCGCCCCCGCCTGCCCCAGCGTC
This sequence comes from Roseovarius sp., assembly GCF_030373445.1. Taxonomy (GTDB): domain Bacteria; phylum Pseudomonadota; class Alphaproteobacteria; order Rhodobacterales; family Rhodobacteraceae; genus Roseovarius. The sequence goes on along the minus strand of NZ_JAUCYU010000014.1, from coordinate 94,461 downwards.
GCCAGGGCCGAACGCCGGTCGGCCACCTCGACCTCAAGGCCGTTGCCGAACAGGCCCCGCGACACCCCCTCGATCCGCCCGTCGGTCAGCTCGAGGATATCCGCCAGCCGGTCGATGATCTCGTCCAGTAGCCCGAACAGCACCTCCTGCGAGGAATTGGTGTCATAGGGGCTGTGCGCCGCCCTTGCCGGATAGGTCTTGAACGGCCGCGGCGCGTGGTACCGGATCGTCACCAGCCGCCCCTTGCACATCACGAAAGTAACCGGCGCCACCTCGTGCTTCTCGGTCTCCGACAGCGCCGGCAGCACCAGTGTCATGAAGTCGATCTCGCCGTCCCGGTACAGCCGGCTCGACAGCTCGATCTCCTCCATATCCTCCTTGCTCGGCAGCTCGGCCTCCGTGGCCCGGCCCACCTCCACCAGTTCCTCCGGCGTGGGCTCCAGAAGGTCGATCCAGACCGCATCGGTCCCGATCCCCTCCTCGCGCGCAAGCCCCCCGGCCTCGTCCGGTCTGAAACTCTCGATCATCGGCTACACCTGCAAAACACTCGACACCAGCAACTGCGTATACCCGTGCTGCGGGTCGTCCAACACCTGGTCCGTCAGTCCGGCCTCGACGACATGCCCGTCCTTCATCACCATCAGCCGGTCGGCCAGCAGCCGGACAACGGCCAAATCATGCGTCACGATGATGGCGGAAAGCCCCATCTCGCGCACCAGCCCCCGCAGCAGGTCCAGCAGCCTTGCCTGCACAGACACGTCAAGGCCGCCGGTGGGCTCGTCCATGAATACCAACCTCGGCCCGGTCACCAGGTTCCGCGCGATCTGCAACCGCTGCTGCATGCCGCCCGAGAACATCCCCGGCCGGTCGTCCACCCGGTCCTCCGAAATCTCGACCCGCCCCAGCCAGTCGATCGCCTGCCCCCGGATCTGCCCGTAATGCCGCGCGCCCACGGCCATCAGCCGCTCGCCCACGTTGCCCCCGGCACTCACGCCCATCCGCAGGCCATCCCTTGCGTTCTGATGCACGAACGCCCAATCCGTCCGCCCCAGCATCCGCCGTTCCGGCTCCGACATCTTCAAAGTATCGCGCAGCCCCTCGCCCCGCGTGTCGAACAGAACCTCGCCGGCATCAGGAGCTAACTGGCCGGCGAGGCAGCCCAGGAGCGTGGATTTTCCCGATCCACTCTCCCCGACTATTCCCATCACTTCGCCCGGATACAGCTCGAAGCCCACATCCTCGCACCCGATCCGCGCGCCGTAATACTTCGACACACCCTGAACCTGCAGAAGCGGTGTCATGCCACGCCCTCCTCGTAAGGCGCACCCTGCGCGCCCACATGCCCCGCCGCCCGGCGCGAGCGGCAGTAATCCGTGTCCGAACAGACGAACATCCGCCCACCCGCATCGTCGGTGATCACCTCGTCGAGGTAACTGTCCTCCGCCCCGCACAGGTCGCAGGCATGATCCGCCTTCGACGCCTCGAACGGGTGATCCTCGAAATCGAGGCTCACCACCTTCGAATGCGGCGGCAGCGCGTAGATCCGCTGCTCCCGCCCCGCCCCGAACAGCTGGATCGCGTCCATCTCCAGCTTCGGATTGTCGAATTTCGGAATGGGCGACGGGTCCATCACGTACCGCCCCTCCACCTTCACCGGATAGGCATAGGCGGTGGCAATCGCCCCGTGCTGCGCCACGTCCTCGTACAGCTTCACATGCATCAGCCCGTACTCCTCGAGGCTGTGCATCTTCCGCGTCTCGGTCTCCCTCGGCTCGAGAAACCTGAGCGGTTCGGGAATAGGCACCTGGTAAACCAGCACCTGGTCCTCCGTGAGCCGCTCCTCCGGAATCCGGTGCCGCGTCTGGATCACCGTGGCCTTCGCCGTCTCCTCGGTCGTGGCCACCCCGGCGGTCTTCTCGAAGAACTTCCGGATCGACACGGCGTTCGTGGTGTCATCCGCCCCCTGGTCGATCACCTTGAAGCAATCCTCGGGCGTCAGCGTCGCGGCACTCACCTGCACGCCCCCCGTGCCCCAGCCATAGGGCATCGGCATCTCCCGGCTCGCGAAGGGCACCTGGTAGCCCGGAATGGCCAGCCCTTTCAGGATCGCCCGGCGGATCATCCGCTTGGTCTGCTCGTCCAGGTAGGCAAAGTTGTAGGCCGTCACATTTTCGGCTTCATTTGTCATGAAATGGACCCTTTCAGCCATGGTCTCGCCGACATTCCCGGTTAGCGAGTGTCCCCATGTTCAAATCAAGAGAGGGATGAGAACAGATGACGACGATGGTAATCGTTGCGCTGATGGTAATCTTCGGCGCGGCACTTGTCGGGAAGATGCTCATGGACATGTTCCCGAATTCCGGTTTCGGACGCAAACCGGCCGACGACGCGGACGACCACACCCCCGCGGAATGACGAAGCGGCCGAGGCCGGCCCCGCACGGGCCCGGCTTCGGCTTGCCTCGCCCTTCGCGACACCCGTCTCATTCCGCCGCCTCCCCCGGGGCGAGGCCGTCCGAAAGGACGGAAGAGCGCGCCGCCTCCACCTCCCGCCGCAATTTCCGCACAAGCTCCAGCTCGCTCTGGAAATCCACGTAATGCGGCAGCTTGATATGCTCCAGGAACCCGGTCGCCTGGATATTGTCCGAATGCATCAGCACGAATTCCTCGTCCTGCGCCGGCGCCCCCTGGTCATCCTCGCCCAGCTCCTTCCAGCGCAGCGCCCGGTCGACCAGCGCCATGGAAATCGCCTTCCGCTCGGTCTGCCCGAAGACCAGCCCGTAGCCGCGCGTGAACTGCGGCGGCTCGGTCTTCGACCCCTTGAACTGGTTCACCGTCTCGCATTCCGTCACCGTGATCTCGCCGATCTCGATGGCGAAGCCCAGCTCGGGGATATCCATCTCCACAGCCACGGCCCCGATGCGCAGCTCGCCCACGAAGGCGTGGTTGCGCGCATAGCCCCGCTGGGTCGAGTACGCCATGCCCAGCACGAACCCCTCGTCGCCCCGCGTCAGCGACTGCAGCCTTAGCGGCCGCCCGGCAGGCAATTCCATCGGCTCCCGCGTCAGGTCCGGCGGCACCTCGTCACTCTCCGGCTCGTCCTGGATCAGCCCCTCGCGGTTCAGGTACCCGGTAATATGCGGCACGTCCCCGCCCTGCGGCGTGCCCTCCGGCGCCTCCGGCACCTCGCCATCGGCGGCCAGTTTGAAATCCAGCAGACGATGTGTGTAATCGAAGGTCGGCCCCAGAACCTGCCCGCCCGGCGCATCCTTGAACGTCGCCGAGATCCGCCGGTCACAGGCCATCTCGCCCGTCTCGATGGGCTTCGACGCGCCGAACCGCGGCAGGGTCGTCCGGTACGCCCGGATCAGGAAGATCGCCTCGATCAGGTCGCCGCGCGACTGCTTGATCGCCAGCGCCGCAAGGTCCGGATCGTACAGCGACCCCTCCGCCATCACCCGGTTCACCGCCAGGCTCAACTGCTCCCGGATCTGCGCCACCGAAAGCTCGGCCACGCCCCGGTCGCCCCGCCGCTCGTCGGCCAGCCACGCATGGGCGTTGTCGATCGCCCGTTCGCCACCCTTGACCGCTACGTACATGGCGCATCCTCCAGTCTGGTCGAGCGCGGCAAGGCGGCCACCCGGTTGCCGCAGGTCAGGAAGAAATCCACCCCCAGCGGAAACCGCCGCGCATTACTCCGCATCGCGTCCGCATCCGGCAGGCTCAGCTCCGCCCGCTCCTTGATCCCCGGCCCGCGCAGCCCCGTGCCCTTGGCCTCCAGCCGCTCCATCTCGACAATCAGCGTCGCTGAACGATCCGGATATTCCGGCGTCCCCACCGCGTACTGCGACAATGGCATCAGCGCATCCCAGTCCCCCAGCGCGAACTGCGCGCGCTCAGCCGCCACAACCGGCGCCCCGGTATGAAACGCCAGCCACTCCCGCAATTCGCCCGTGTCATACGCCCCGGCCAGATAAACCCCCGTTTCATGGTCACACAGCGTCAGCAAAAGCGTCCCCGCCGCCACCGACACCGGCGCCGGCGGCCGTGCCGCGTCGAGATCCTCTATCGTGCCCGGCCGCGCCATCACCCGCATCGCCGCGCGAAACGCCCGCGCGGCCTCCACCGGCGCATCCCCGAACCCGCCTTCCAGAACCGCCGCGTCCATCAATCCTCTCCCCGCACCATGGTGAAGAAATCCACCTTCGTCGCCGCGGCCTTCGCCGCCCTCGCGGCCCTTGCCGTCTCCAGCGTCTCCGCCAGCGGATCGAGGATCGCCTCGCGCACCGTCGCGGCCTCGCCCGTCTGCATCAGCGCATCCACCAGCGCCGCCTGCCGGGCCTGCCGCTTGTCGCGCCCCTGCACATAGCCATGCCCCACCGCGCCGCCTTCCAGCTTCAGCGAACAGCGCGTCACCGTCATCTCGCCCAGGTTGAACGGCGCCCCCGTCGCCCCGGCCCGGCCGCGCACCATCACGCCGCCGGCCTCCGGCGCCCGAAGCCAGTCATGCCCGGGCTCCTCCCCGAACGCCTCCCAAAGCCGTGCCAGCTCCGTCGCCGGGGCCTTGGCCAGAAGGCCCATCCATGCCTTGCGCTCGTCATTCGCGGTCATCTAGACACCTTGCCAGCTTGTCTAATTTACTATACAACTAGACAAATCAATAGACCGACTTGCCGAGTCGGACAAGGCATTCCGACGTGAAAGTTTCGTGACATGGCCCCCACCGCCAAGCGCACCCCGATCTGGAAGTCGATCCACGACACCCTCCGCCGCGACATCTCCGAACGTCGCTACGCCCCCGGCGACAAGCTGCCCACCGAGGCCGCCCTCGCCCAGCGCTTCGGCGTCAACCGCCACACCGTCCGCCGCGCTCTGGCCACGCTCGCCGAAGACGGCCTCGTCCACCCGCGCCGCGGCGCCGGCGTCTTCGTCGCCCAAAGCCACACCGACTATCCCATCGGCAAGCGCGTCCGTTTCCACCAGAACCTCCGCGCCGCGGGCCACCTGCCCGCCAAGCAGATCCTCGCCATGGAAACCCGCGCCGCCGATGCGACCGAGGCCGACCTCCTCGCCCTCTCCCCCGGCGACCCCGTCCATGTCTACGAAGGCCTCTCCCTCTCCGACGGCCAGCCCGTCGCGCTTTTCCAAAGCATCTTCCCCGCCGCCCGCTTCCCCACCCTGCCAGAAGCGCTCACCCGCCTCCGCTCCGTCACTGCCGCGCTCGCCGAACAGGGCCTGCCCGACTACACCCGCGCCTGGACCCGGCTGAACGCCAAGCTCGCCACCCCCACCCAGGCCCTCCACCTGCAAACCCGCGAAGGCGCGCCCCTCCTGCGCACCCTCTCCCTCAACGTCGACGAGGCCGGCAAACCGGTCGAATACGGCCGCACCTGGTTCTCCGGCGACCGCGTCACCCTCACGGTCGCGGACCCGTGATCGAAACCCCGAACCCCCTGTCACCAAACCGATAAACAAATCGGCTACCCTGTGGAAAACCCGAGCATGAGAGCAGCCCCATGTCCGCCAGCCCCCCCGCCATGCGCCTGACCGGCGCGGCCATCCTGCGCGACGGCGAGTTTCACGCCGCCCCCGTGGCGGTCGAGGGCGGCCTGATCTCCGACGCCCGCCTGCCCGAGGTCGACCTCTCGGGTTTCCTCGTCCTGCCCGGCATCGTCGACCTGCATGGCGACGCCTTCGAACGCCACCTCCGGCCCCGCCCCTCGGCGCCCTTCCCGGCCGAACAGGCCCTCGTCTCCACCGACCGCGACGCCGCCGCCAACGGGCTCACCACCGCCTGGATGGCGCAAAGCTGGTCCTGGGAAGGCGGCCACCGCGGCCCCGGTTTCGCCGAGACCTTCCTGCAGGCCCTCGACACCTACCGCCCCCGGATGCAGACCGACCTGCGCGTCCAGATCCGCTGCGAGACCCACACCACCGACACGCTCGAACGCCTCCTCGAGGCGGTCGAGGCGCACGCCGTCGGCTACGTCATCTTCAACAACCACCTCGACGAGACCCTCGCGCTCGCCGAAACCGACAGCACGCGGCTCGAGATGATGGCCCGCGCCATTGGCCAGTCGCCCGAGGCCTATACCGACGCGCTCCACCACGCCAAGCGCCAGGCCCAGGCCGTGCCCCGCTACCTCTGCACGCTGGCCGCCGCCTTCGACCGGCTCGGCATACGCTACGGGTCACACGACGACCGCCATCCTGAAACCCGCGAAACCTACTCGATGATCGGCGCCAAGATCTGCGAATTCCCCCTCACCCGCGCCGTCGCCAAGCTCGCCCGCGCGGTGGGCGACCCGGTGCTGATGGGCGCCCCCAACGTGGTGCGCGGCGGCTCGCAAAAGGGGCACGTCTCCGCGCTCGAACTGGTGGCGCTCGGCAAATGCGACGCGCTCGTCTCCGACTACCATTACCCCTCGATGGCCGCCGCCGCCTTCCGGCTGGCGGATGAGGGCGTGCTCTCCTTCGCCCGGGCATGGAAGCTCATCTCCGAAAACCCCGCCCGCATCATGCGCCTGAATGATCGCGGCACCATCGCCGAGGGCAAGCGCGCCGACCTCGCCATCGTCAACACCGAAACCCGCCAGGTCGAGGCCACGCTCGTCGCCGGCCGCGTCACCCACCTGACGGGCGAGGCCGCCCTCCGCTTCCTCGCCTCCCCCGGCCGCCTCGCCATGGCGGCCGAATGAGCGTCACGAAAGCTTTGCAGGCCCGACACGCCCCCGTCGCAAACCCCGCCTATCCCGGGCCGCGTTAAAAACAAGCATTTCAGCACCAATAAGGGCGGCCCCCCAGGGGTCGCCCGCTTTCCCTCATCCGCCGTATTTCTCAAGGAACGCTTCCGCCATCAGCCCCCGGAAATCCTCCAGCGCCGCCCGCAGCCTTTCGTGGTCCCAATCCCACCACGCCAGCGCCATCAGCCGCTCCGCCACCGGCCCCGGCAGGCGCTCCCGCATGGGCTTCGCCGGTACCCCGGCCACGATCATGTAGGGCGCCACATCCTTCGTCACCACGGCCCCCGCCGCCACCACCGCGCCATGCCCCACCGTCACCTCCGGCTTCACCTGCGCGTTGTGCCCGATCCAGGTGTCATGCCCGATCACCACCCGCCGCGCCCGCCGTGCCTCGAACCACGCGGCGTCATCCGCCTCCTCGGGCCAGTAATAGGCCGACCGGTACATGAAATGATGCAGGCTCGCCCGGTCGAGGGGATGATCACTCGCCCCCAGCCGCACGAAACTCGCGATATTGGCGAACTTGCCCACATCCGCATTCGCGATGTCGCAATACCGGTCGCAATAGGAATAATCGCCCATCACCGTATGCTGCACCCGGGCCCCCTGCCCGATCTCGCAATACCGCCCGAAGGTGCTCTCCGTGATCTCGCACCCCGGATGCACATACGGCTCCAGCCCCAGCTCCGGCATGGGCCCACCCCTCGCTTCTTCTTGGTCCAAATACTCTCGCCGAAGGCGTCCGACGCCTCAGACCCCGCTGTCGTCCGAGGTGATAAGCCGCTTCCGCAACCAGCCGGATATCGTATCCATCGCCATCACCATAAGCACGATCAGCACGATGTAATAGCTCACCTCTTCCCAGTCCTTCTGGGTGATGATCGCCTGTGTCAGCAAAAGCCCGATCCCCCCGCCGGTGATCGCCCCGATGATCGTGGCGCTCCGCGTGTTCGACTCGAGGTAATAGAGAAGCTGCGACAACAGCACCGGCGTGATCTGCGGGATCACCCCGAACCGATAGCGCTGCAACGGCTTGGCGCCCGTCGACTGGATGCCCTCGATCTGCTTGTCGTCCACGTTCTCCAGCGTCTCCGAGAACAGCTTCCCGAACGTGCCGGTATCCGTCAGCAATATCGCCAGCGCCCCGGTCATCGGCCCCGGCCCGAAGGCCCGCGCCAGGACGATGGTCCAGATCAGCGCATCCACCCCCCGGACAAAGTCGAACACCCGGCGCACCCCGAACATCAGCACCTTCACCGGCGTGAAGTTCCGCGCCGCAAGGAAGGCCAGCGGCAACGCCACGATGGCCGCGCCGAACGTGCCGAGGAACGCCATCAGCACCGTCTCGAAGATCGCCCAGGCCACCTCCGAATGCCGCCACATGGCGTTGTTCCAGAAATCGTGCCACATCGCGGCCGCGTTCGATTTGCCCTCGACCAGCCGCTCGTCCGACATCGCCAGCCCCACCAGCTCGCCGAAACTCTTGCCGTGAAACGGGCTCTCCAGCGTGAAGAAGAACAGCTCCCAGCCGAACTGGTACTTGAACAGCTCCGCCCGCGTCCGGGTCACCGTCAGCCGCCCGGCCTCCGTCGTCACCGCCAGCCGGTTCTTCGACGCGTTGATCCAGTCGGGCTGGTCCTCCATGCCCCCGGAGGGGAAGACCATGTCCACCCCCTGCCGCGACGGCTCCGCCTCCAGCGTGCCGTAACCGGGAATGTCGAAGAACACCCGCGCGCCCTCGTAGACCACGCGATAGCCCCGCCCCAGCTCGGCCACCAGCCCGGTCTCGGTCAGCGTCACCCACTCGGGCGTCATGCCTTCCGGATAGGTCCCCTTCCGCTCGCCCTCGATGGCGATCACCAGCTCGTCCGACCGGTCGTCCAGCGTCACGTGCGTCTTGTAGCTGTAGCTGTCCGCCACCAGCGTACGCGCGTTGTCGAAGCTCGCCCGCTCCGCCAGCCCGGCAATGTCGAAGCTGAAGAAGATATAGACGAAATAGGCGACGATCACCGCCGGCATCCCGAAATTCAGCAGCCGCTTCCGCCGGAACAGGCTTTCGGCCTGCTCCTTCAGCGACGGCCCGCCGTCTACTGTCATGGTCATAGCGGCCTCCCCCGGGTCAGCCGGTCACGGTAATGCGACGATACCTGGTCGAAGAACATGATCGTCAGGAACAGCAGCAGGAAGATCGCCGCCGCCTCGTCGAACTGCCCCTGCCCCCAGGACATGGCGTTCTTCAGCTCGTACCCGATCCCGCCCGCGCCCACGAAACCAAGGATGGCCGAGGCGCGAATATTGATCTCGAAGCGCAGCAGCGCATAGCTCAGGTAATTCGGCGACACCTGCGGAATGACCCCCAGCAGCATCCGCTGCGCCCAGCTCGCACCGACCGATTGCAGCCCTTCAACCGGTTTCAGCGAGGCATTCTCGTTCACCTCGGAAAACAGCTTCCCCAGCGCGCCAACGGTATGAAACGCAATCGCGATCATCGCCGGCACCGGCCCGCCGCCCAGCACGAAAATCAGCACCAGCGCGATGACGATCTCCGGCACCGCCCGCATCACGTCCATCACCCGCCGGAACACCGGGATCAGCCGCGGCCACCGCGCCATCCCCCTTGTGGCCAGCAGCGAAATCACAATCGCCCCCAGCCCGCCCAACAGCGTCGACGCGGCGGCAATATTCACCGTCTCGATCAGCGCCGGCAGGAAGTGCAGCAGGTGACCGGGCAACTCGCCCGCCTTCTCCCACGCCTCGCCCCAGACCTGCGCCGGGAACGCCAGCACGTTGTGCCACCCGTCCCAGAACCCCCCGGCATTGCGGCTGTCGGCCAGCATGAAGCCCGACACCATCAGCGCCACGAACACGATCAGCAATATGCCCGAATACGCCCGCTTCCGGCGCACCATGGCCATGTAATCCTCGCGGATCTCGCCGCTCCGCCCGGTGCCGCCCGCGCTCAGTTCCGCCATCTGACCCCCTGCCGCTCAATGCACGTGCGGGCCCCGCCAGGCGGGACCCGCACCATTCAACCGCCGCTTACTGCGACTGCGACTTGCGCGCCTCGATGATCGAGAGATACGCGTCATGGGTGATCGGATCGAAGCTCTTCGCCTCGCCCGCGGCCACGCCGTAGAAGCAATCCGCGTCCTTCTCCGACAGATTGTCCCACAGCTCGGTCATGGTCGCCTTAACCTCTTCGGGCATCGCGTTCGAGATCACCACCGGGCCTTCCGGGATGGGCTTCGACCGCCAGATTTCCACCAGGTCGTTCATGTCCACGAGGCCCGCATCCACGGCCTTGCGCAGCGCGCCCGAGTTGTAGCCATCTTCCCAGTTGCCCAGGCCATCGGCCCAGGTCACGCCGCCATCCACGTCGCCGTTGTTGACCGCGACGATGGTCTGCTCGTGACCGCCGGTGAACTTCACCTCGCCGAAATAGTCACCCGACTCCATGCTGGCGCCGGTCTCTTCCGGGATCTCGATCGACGGGATCAGGTAGCCGCTGGTCGAGTTCGGATCGCCGAAGCCGAACACCTTGCCCTTGAGCCCCTCGAGCGAGGTGATGCCGCTGTCCTTCCGGGCGAACCCGATCGAGTGGTAGCCATAGCTGCCGTCCACGTTCACCTTCACCAACACCGGCGTCACCGCGTCGGGGTTCTCCAGGTAGGTCTTCGCATAGCCGCTGGCACCCAGCCACGCCATGTCGATCGTGCCGCCCAGCAGGCCCTGGATCACGCCGTTATAATCGGCCGGCGCGAACAGCTTGACCGGAACGCCAAGCGCCTCCTCGGTATACTGGCGCAGGCACTCGTTCGAGTTCAGCCGGTCCTGGGCGTTCTCGCCGCCAAGGATGCCGATGCGGAACTCCTCGATCTCCTGTGCAACCGCGGGCACGGTCAGGGCAGTGGTCGCCAGAATGGCAGCAAACAGTCTTTTCATCTTGGTCCTCCGGTTGGGTTGTTGTGCCCCCGCAACCGCTGCGGCGGGCAGATGAAACTCAGGCAAACTCGCGCTCGAGCGCCGCGATATCGGTCGAGGTCGCGGCCTCGGAAAAACTCCCGTCCGCGCCGTAGATGTCCCGTGCGACGCCGGTGGTCAGCTGCGCCGGCGTGCCGTCGAACACGACCCGGCCGTGCAGCATCCCGATCACCCGGTCGCAATAGCGCCGCGCGGTATCGAGCGTGTGAAGGTTGGCAATGACGGTGCGGCCGTCTTCCTCGTGAATGCGGCGCAGGTCATCCATGACAAGCTGCGCGTTCATCGGGTCGAGGCTGGCAATCGGCTCGTCGGCCAGAACGATTTTCGGCTGCTGCATGATCGCCCGGGCAATCGCCACGCGCTGCTGCTGCCCGCCCGACAGGGCCTCGGCCCGCTTGGGCGCGTGCTCGGCAATGCCCAGCCGGTCGAGAATGTCGATGGCCCGGTGAATGTCCTCCTCGGGGTAGAGGTTGAACATGGTCGCCAGGGTCGAGCGCCGGTTCAGCGTGCCGTGCAGCACGTTCGACACCACGTCCATCCGCGGCACGAGGTTGAACTGCTGGAAGATCATCGCGCAGTCCGATTGCCACGCCCGCTTCTCGGCACCCTTCAGCGCGGTCACGTCGCGCCCCTCGTACAGGATCTGCCCCTCGGTCGCGTCGGTCAGCCGGTTCAGCATCCGCAGGAAGGTCGACTTGCCCGCCCCCGACCGGCCGATGATGCCGATCATCGCGGGTTTCTCCACGGTGAAGGACACGGCGTCGACCGCCGTGTTCCGACCGAAAGCCTTGGTCAGCGACTTGATGTCCAGCAAATGAATGTCCCCCTGGATTTGGGGACGTGCTAGGCGCAAACCTCAAAGCATTTGCGACGGTTCGGTAAAAGTTTCATGACGCACGCCGCCCGGCCCGCCCCGTGCCCGCCCATGCCCGCAAAACAGGCGTTTTCTGAACGCCCGAGACCCTTGCGCCATGGCATACGCCCGCGTATGCCAGCGCCATGACCGCCGCGCGCCCCAAGCGACTCACCCGTGACGACTGGCTTTCCGCCGGGGCGAAACGGCTGGCCGCCGCCGGGGCCGAGGCGCTCAAGGCCGAGCCCATGGCGCGCCACATGAAGACCACCAAGGGCTCGTTCTACTGGCATTTCAAGGACGTGCCGGATTACCACGCGCAGATCCTCTCGGCTTGGGAAAAGGCCGCGCTGGCCGATCTCTCCTCGGTCCTCGAGGGCGAAACCGGCGCCGTCCCCCGCCTGCGCGCGCTGGCCCAGTCCATCGCCGAGCCCGAGACCGGCACCGCCACCGAATCCGCCATCCGCTCCTGGGCCACCACGTCCGCCGCGGCCCGCGCCACGCTTGCCCGCGTCGACGAGGCCCGCCTTTCGGCGCTGCAAGGGCTCCTGTCCGAAACCGGCATCGGCAACCCCGAGATGGCCCGCATCATCTACGCCGCCGGCATCGGCATGGAACGCCTCGGCCAGACCGGCACGGGCGATAACCGCGGCTCCATCGGCTCCCTGGTCGACCTGGTCCTGGCCCTGCGCTGAGCCCCCGCCCCGGGCGCTGACCCGGGGCCTCTCACCACCCGCCCCGGGCCTGACCCGGGGCCTCGCACCACCCCACCACTTTCCGCAACAACCGGGTCGCCACATTCCCGCACGATCCGGTTCGCCCGCCCGCGCGCAAACGGCCATGATCCTCTCACACACACCGAAAGGATCTCCCATGATCACCCTCTCCCGCCGCCGCCAAAACTCCCCGAGCCGCCGCCTCTCGCTCCGGGCCTACCTCTCCCTCCACCGCCAACGCCGCGCCCTCGCGCGGCTCGACCCGCACCTCCTCCGCGACGTGGGCCTCACCGAAGACGCCGCCCGCGCCGAGGCCGCCCGCCGATTCTGGGACGCGCCCCGCCACTGGTTCCGCTGATGCACCGCCCCGAATTCTTCAAAAGAATTCGACCCGATATCTTTTCAAGATATCGCCCCGCACCCTCCCGACCCCTTGCATCCCCCTCTGGCGACATCCCCCGATCGCCGCCCGCGCCGCCGTTTTCCGCGCGGAAAACGGGCTGGAAAATACGCATTTTCCAACCCGGAATTTTCGAAAATTCCGGCTGCCGCGCACCGCCCGCCACATTAACCCGGCCCGTCCACCGAAGAAACACCGACGCAATACCGACGTGATACCGACGCGAAACCGACACCCGGTTTCCCCGCAAAGTCAGTCTGTTAACCCTGATTCGCCACGCTGGCCCTGAATCTCTCCACGAACCGCCCCCGCGCCTCCGGCAACGGCTTGTGCCCCAACTCCGGCGCCACCCGGTTCTGCAGGAAATACCCCGTTACCCCCAGCGCCTCGGCCACCTCCGCGTCCGGCGCCGGCCCGTGCCCCACCATGCAGGGCGGCAGCGGCAAGAGCTTGTCGGCCCACTCCCCCGCCCCGGCCCTCGACACCGCCCGCCCCGTCCGGGGCGAGATATAGCTGAGGTCGTTCGCCCGCGGCCCCATCACCGCACAGGCCTGCAAATCAAGGCCGAATCCGAGGTCATCCAGCAGCACCATCTCCCACTGCATGTAGGCCAGCGGCCAGATCTCGCCCTGCCCCAGCAGGTCCAGCAGCGCCTCGGTCCGCCGGTAGAGCCGCTCATGCGCCTCCCGTTCCGGCAGGCAGAACAGCAACAGGCTCACCACCGCGTTCAGCCCCGACAGCGCCAGCCTGTCCCCCATCGACGCCGCCGCGCGCGAGCGCACCGGCTCCACCGAAAACGTCCCGATATGATCCTCGAGCCTTGCCCGCCATGTCACGTCCAGCTGCGCCCCCGGCTGCAGCACCGGCGCCATCCGCCGCGACGCACCGCCCCGCACAACCCCCGCGTGCCGGCCCTTCCCGGGCGTGAAAACCTCAATGATTGCAGAGGTTTCGCCATGCGCGCGGCTGGAAAGCAATATGCCCTGGTCTCGCCACTCCATGCCCGTCCCCTGCCTCGATCGCCGCCGATTGGACACCAGATCGCCGCCAATGCCAAGCGGATGGAACCGACTCGCGTTATGTGCTTATCTCCCCGGAAATCAGATTTTTTCGAGGGGGATAGTCATGTCGTCATTTTACCGCAAAGCCGTTCTGGCCACGGGCCTCGCAGTCGCCGCCACAACCGCCGCGGCCCAGGAGAACGTCATGGTCGTGTTCGACGGCTCCAACTCCATGTGGGGCCAGATCGACGGCACCGCCAAGATCGAGATCGCCCGCAACGTGATGGACACCCTCCTCGGCGACTGGACCGAAGACCGAGAGGTCGGGCTGATGGCCTATGGCCACCGCCGCCGCGGCGATTGCGGCGATATCGAAACCCTCGTCCAGCCCGGCGCCCAGACCCGCGCCACCATCCTCGAACAGGTGGGCAGCATCACCCCCACCGGCAAGACCCCCCTCACCGACGCCGTCGAACGCGCGGCGACAGAGCTTGCCTATACCGACCGCCCCGCCACCGTGGTGCTTATCTCCGACGGGCTCGAAAGCTGCGAACGCAACCCCTGCGAACTGGCCCGCGCGCTCGAACAGGGCGGCGTCGGCTTCACCGCCCATGTCGTGGGCTTCGGCCTCGGCGCCGACCAGGACGACACCTCCCTTTCCTGCATCGCCGAGGAAACCGGCGGCACCTATATCCAGGCCTCCAACGCCGAGGAACTCAAGGCCGCCATGTCGAGCGTCAGCACCGCCGTCGCCGACACCACCCCCGACCCCGAGCCCGCCCTGCCCGAGGTCACCGTCACCGGCCCCGGCACCGCCATCGGCGGCTCGATCATCGAGGTCACCTGGGACCCCACCGCCGAACCCGGCGACTTCCTCACCATCGTTTCCGCCGGCACCGACCCGGCCGAGTACGAGGAAACCCAAAGCGTCAACGAGGACAAGACCGTCAACTTCACCGTCCCAGCCGACCAGGGCATGTACGAGATCCGCTACATCCACGCCGACGGCAAAGAGGTGCTCGGCACCGACGCGCTCGAGATCACCAGGCCCGAGGTCGTGCTGACCGGTCCCGAAATGGTGCTGACGGGCGAGGATTTCGACGCCGGCTGGTCGCCCACGATCAACCCGAACGACTATGTCACCATCGTGCCGGCCGGTGCCGAAACCGGCACCTCCGACAGCTACGTCACCGTGCGCGACAAATCCGAAGGCGAACTCAGCGCGCCCGCCGATCCCGGCCTTTACGAGCTGCGCTACGTGCTCAGCGTCGACAAGCGCACCGTCGCCACCCGCCCCATCGAGGTGACGGCCCCGGAGGTCACGCTCGACGTGCCCGACACCACGCTCGCCGGCTCCAGGTTCACCGTCGGCTGGACCGGCACGGTCAACGCGCAGGATTACATCACCGTCGTCCCGGCCGGCACCGACGAGGGCGAGTTCGGCAATTACTTCGTGGTCCGCGACAAGTCCGAGAACCAGCTTCAGGCCGCCGCCGAAACCGGCCTCTACGAGGTCCGCTACGTTCTGCGCGAAGGCAACAAGACGCTGGCCTCCGCCCCCATCGAGATCACCGCGCCCGAGGTCACGGTCACCGCGCCCGAGACCGCCCAGACCGGCTCGAAATTCCCGGTCTCCTGGACCGGCGCGGTCAGCGGCAACGACTATGTCACCGTCGTGCCCGCCGGCACCGACGAGGGCGAATTCGGCAACTACATTGTCGTCCGCGACAAGACCGAGAACACCCTTCAGGCGCCGGCCGAAACCGGCATGTACGAGGTCCGCTACGTCCTGCGCGAGGGCAACAAGACGCTGGCCACCACGCCCATCGAGATCACCGCACCCGAAGTTACCGTGACCGCACCCGAAACCGCGGCCACGGGCTCGAAATTCCCGGTCTCCTGGACAGGCACGGTCAACGCCGGCGACTATATCAACATCGTGCCAGCCGGCACCGACGAGGGCGAGTTCGGCAACTACATCACCGTCCGCGACCGGACCGAGAACGAGCTTCAGGCCCCCGCGGATACCGGCATGTACGAGGTCCGCTACGTCCTGCGCGAAGGCGGCAAGACCCTCGCCACCACCCCCATCGAGATCACCGCGCCCGAGGTCACGGTCGACGCGCCCGACACCGCCCAGACAGGCGAACGCTTCGTCGTGTCCTGGACCGGCACGGTCAACGCCGGCGACTATATCAACATCGTTCCCGCCGGTACGGCCGAGGGCGAGTTCGGCAATTACATCACCGTCCGCGACGCCACCGAGAAGGAGATCCAGGCACCTGCGGACACCGGCATGTACGAGGTCCGCTATGTCCTGCGCGAGGGCGGCAAGACGCTGGCCACCGACATGATCGAAATCACCGCGCCCAAGGTCTCGGTCACCGCGCCCGACACGGCGCTCGCCGGCTCCGCCATCCGCGTCTCGTGGACGGGCACGGTCGCCAACGGCGACTATATCGCCATCGTCCCCACCGGTGCCGAAGAGGGTGAGTTCGGCAATTACTTCACCGTCCGCGACAAGTCCGAGAACGACCTGCGCGCGCCGTCCAGCCCCGGCCTCTACGAGATCCGCTACATCCTCCGCGAGGGCGGCAAGACCCTGGCCACCCGGCCCATCGAGATCACCGAGCCCGAGGTCACCGTATCCGGCCCCGCCGAAGTGCGCGCCACCGACACGCTCAAGGTTTCATGGACCGGCGCGGTCGATCCCGGCGACTACGTGGCGCTGGCGCCGATGGGCAGCAAGGATGACGACTTCTCGAACTACTTCACCATCCGCGACAAGACCGAGCACGACATGAAAGCCCCCGAAACCCCCGGCATGTACGAGCTCCGCTACATCCTGCGCGAGGGCGGCCGCGTGCTCGCCCGCCAGCCGGTCGAGGTGCTCGACGCCGATGCCGCCCTCAACTCCGGCGCGGAACTCACCGCGCCCGACACCGCCGGGCCCGGCAGCACCATCGAGGTGGGCTGGACGGTCGCCGCCGAAAGCGCCGACCAGCGGATCACCATCGCCGCCGCCGACCAGGCCATCTTCACGTGGATCGAGGCGGTCAAGATCACCGGCGAACCGCCGGTCAGCCTGACCCTGCCCGACGATCCCGGCATCTACGAGCTGCGCTTCCTCGATGTCAGCAACCAGCAGGTGCTGGCGCGCAAGGTCATCACCGTGGAGTAGGCCCCATGCACAAGCCCGACGGCTACCCCGATGTCTCGGCCTACCTGCTGGTCGAGGACGCCCGCGCGGTGCTCGACTTCTGCGCCGCCGTCTTCGGCGCGGAAGACCTCCGTGTCATCACCCGCGAGGGCGACACGGGAATCATGCACGCGGAAACCCGCATCGGCGACAGCGTGGTGATGATGGGCGAAATGCCCGGCGGGCCGGAGGCGCATCTGCACCTCTACCTCGCCGATGCCGACGCCGCCTTCGACCGCGCCGTCGCGGCCGGCGCCGAGGTCGTCCAGCCGATGACCGAGAAGGGCGACGGCGACCGCCGCGGCGGCGTCCGCGGGCCCGGCGGCGTGACATGGTGGATCGCCCGGCAGGTCGCCTGACCCGGCCTCAATCCGCCAGCCCCGGTTCGTCCAACAGGTGCCGCCCGGCGCGGTCCTCGACCTCGATCACCCACAGGTCGGGGTCGAATCCCCGCTGCTTCGCAATCGCCTCGTCCACCGCCCGCTCCTCGCCCTCGGCCAGCACGACCCAGGCGCGCTCCCCGCTCATCAGGTCGAAACTGCGCTGAAACGCCTGCGCCTGCCCGTCCAGCGTGTTGAGCTTCACCAGCACCGCCCCGGCGGTGTCATCGCCATGCGCCGTCACGAAGGCCGGAATATCCTGCAACCGCAGCCTTGCCAGGTAGGCCTGCACCCAGAACTCCGCCGTCAGCCGCGCCATTCTACCCGCCCCGGACCCGATCCGGGGCCTCCAACCGCCGCATATGCCGTAGGGCGGCTGCCACCCGGCACGTCCCCCGTCCCGGGCCCCGTAGGGTGGGTGCCAACCCACCTCCCCACCTTGCCGGACCGGACTCGCTCACCCGTTCCCGTCCTTGAACTCCAGCCCCATCTCGGAATACCGCTCGGCTTCCTCGAGCCATCCCGGCCGCACCTTCACCTGCAAAAACAAGTGCACCTTCCGCCCGAGAAACTCTTCCAGCTCCTCCCGCGCGGCCTGGCTCACGGCCTTGATCGTCTCACCCTTGCGGCCAAGGATGATGCCCTTGTGCCCGTCCCGCGCCACGTAAACCACCTGGTCGATCCGGGCCGAGCCGTCTTTCCGCTCCTCCCAGCTCTCGGTCTCGACCGTCAATTGATACGGCAATTCCTGGTGCAGCCGCAGGGTCAGCTTCTCGCGCGTCATCTCGGCGGCGATCATCCGCATCGGCAGGTCGGCGATCTGGTCCTCGGGGTAAAGCCACGGGCCCTCCGGCACCTCGCCCGCCAGCCATTCGCGCAGATCGTCCACCCCGTGCCCCCGCTCGGCGGAAATCATGAAGGTCCGCTCGAACGGGAACCGCGCGTTCAGCTCCTCGGTCAGCCCAAGCAGCGCCTCAGATTTCACCCGGTCGATCTTGTTGATCGCAAGCGCCACCTTGCGGCCCTTCGTGGCCTCGCCCAGCGCATCGAGGATATGGCCCACCCCCTCGGTGATCCCGCGATGCGCCTCGACCAGCAGAACCACCACGTCGGCATCCGCCGCCCCGCCCCATGCGGCCGCCACCATCGCCCGGTCCAGCCGCCGGCGCGGCTTGAACAGGCCCGGCGTATCCACGAACACCAGCTGCGCCTCGCCCTCCATCGCCACGCCGCGAATGCGGGCGCGGGTGGTCTGCACCTTGTGGGTCACGATGCTCACCTTCGCCCCCACCATGCGGTTCAGAAGCGTGGACTTGCCCGCATTGGGCTCTCCGATCAGGGCGATGAAACCGGCGCGCTGGGTCATTCTCTCTTCCTTGGCTCAGTTGATGCGCCTTAGCCCATCACGGGCCGCTTTGCCAGAACTCGTGCTATTCCCCCCGGCGCGAAACTTGGCTAGCGTCGGGCGCAGAGACTTGCAACCAATGGCCGGGCCGGGATGACGCGCGCGCTCATCAACACCACAGACCTGATGGCGCCCGGCTGGCGGTTCATGGCCGGCCACATGCCCGACGCCGCGCTCGACTGGTCGAGCTTCTCCTCGCAGGCCTATGGCGGGCCCGCCCGCCTGCGCCGCCTGCGCGCGGTCTCCGCCGCGGCGCTGGCCGCCCGCCGTGCCGGCAAGGCCGGGCAGGAACCGATCCTCGTCTCGCACCTGCCCAACATGGCGGCGCTCACCAATTTCACCCGACGAAACCTCTGCCCCTCGGTGCCCCAGATCGCCTTTTCCTTCAATTTCACCGCCCTGCCCCACGGCGCCCGCCGAAGGGCCTATCTCCGCGGCCTGCGCGGCATCGACGAGTTCGTCGTCTTCTCGGCGCATGAGAAACAGCTCTACGCCCGCGAACTCGGCCTCCCGCCCGAGCGCATCCGCGTGCTCAAATGGGCCATGGACCCGCCCGAGGTCGCCCCCTCCGCCGACACGCCCGACACGCCCTATCTCTGCTCGATCGGCGGCGAGGCGCGCGATTACCGCCTGCTCGCCGCCGCCATGCGCCGCCTGCCCGGGCGCCACGCGGTCATCGTCGCCCGCCCCTACAGCGTGCAGGGCATCGAATTTCCCGACAATGTCGATATCCGCCTCAACCTGCCCGGCCCGGTGACATGGCGGCTGGCCACCGGCTCGGTCGGCCTTGCCCTGCCGCTTCTCAGCCACGAGACCGCCTGCGGCCACATCACCCTCGTCGCGGCCAAGCTGCTGGGCGTGCCGGTGGTGGCGACGGAATGCCTCGGGCTGGCGGAATACATCTCCGACGGCACGGTCTACAGCCGCGTCGCCCCCGGCGACACCGACGCCATGGCCGAGGCGATCGAGGGCCTCTTCACCGACAGCGACGCCGCCCAGGCCATCGCCCAGACGGCCCAGATACAGGCCCGCGCCGACCACGCGCCGGCGAACTGGGTCAGGTACCTGGAGGATGCCTTGACGCGGCTGTAAGGCGTGACGCCGCGCCGGACGACCCTACCCCGCCTCGACCCGCGCCAGCAAAGCCTGCGCCGCCGCCTGCTCGGCCTGGCGCTTCGACCCGGCCGTGGCACTCTCCGCCTGCCCGTCGGCCAGCCGCGCCTCGATGGTGAACTTCGGCGCATGGTCAGGACCCGACCGCGCCGTCTCGACATAGTCCGGCGGGTTGAGCCCCCGCGCCTGCGCCCATTCCTGCAGGGCGGTCTTGGCGTCGCGCGCGTCCTCCTTGACGCTCTCGATCCGCTTGCCCCACAGCCGCAGCACGACCTCCCGCGCCGCCTCGAACCCGGCATCGCGATAGACGGCGGCGATCACCGCCTCCATCCCGTCGCCCAGCAGCGCCTGCTTGCGCCGCCCGCCCGACATCATCTCCGACCGGCCGAGCTTCAGCACCTTGCCAAGGTCGATCTGCCTTGCCACGTCGGCACAGGTTTCCTTGCGCACCAGCGCGTTGAACCGCGGCGCCAACTGCCCCTCCTGCGCCGCCAGGTCCCGTTCCAGCAGCGCCTCGGCCATCACCAGACCCAGCACCCGGTCCCCGAGGAACTCAAGCCGCTGGTTGTCGTCCCGGTTGGGCGACGACATCGAGGAATGCGTCACCGCCCGCACCAGCAACTCCGGCTCGGCAAAGCGGTGCCCCAGCCGGCCTTCGAAGGCCTTCAGCTCCCCCGAAAGCTTCATTCAAGCTTCTCGAAGAACCGGTCGCCCCGCCATGTCCAGAAGAACAGCATCGACCGCCCGGCGGACGAGAACATCACCCGCCCCGCGCGCCCGATCAGGTTTTCATACGGCACGAACCCGACACCCCCGGCGGCCAGCGGCACGCGGCTGTCGGTCGAGTTGTCGCGGTTGTCGCCCATGAAGAAATAATGCCCCTCCGGCACCGTGAACACGCCGGTATTGTCCAGCGACTGCCGCGAGATGTTCAGGATCGCGTGGCTCCGCCCGTTCGGCAGCGTCTCGATCTGGCGAGACTTGCGGCACTCGGCCCCCATGCCCACCGGCCCGTTCTCGCAGCGCGGCGTCACCTGGAGCGGGCCCTGCCGCTCCTTGATCTCGGTGAAGGTGCCCGCATCCTCGAGCCCGACCGCCTCATCGTTGATATGCAGCACGCCCTCTTTCATCTGCACCCGGTCGCCGGGCAGGCCGATCACCCGCTTGATGAAATCCGTGCCCTGCACCGGGTGGCGGAAGACGATGATGTCGCCCCGCTCCGGCTCGCCGCCGAAAAGCCGCGTGTTGTCGCCGTCGAGGAAACCGCAGATATCCTTGGCGTCGATATTGATCCCGAACCGCTGGATACGGATCGACGGGCAGGAGGCGTAGGAATAGCCATAGGCCATCTTGTTCACGAACAGGAAATCGCCGATCAGCAGCGTATCCTTCATCGAACCGGAGGGAATCCAGAACGGCTGGAAGAAGATGGTGCGGAAGATCCCCGCGATCACCAGCGCCCAGAACACCGTCTTGACGGTCTCCCACAGCGAGCTCGATTTCTTGCCCTCTTCGGCCATGCCTGTCTCCGCGCCTCGGTTTCCGGGTAGTTGCGGGTTTCATGAGCGTCACGCGGGATAGTGTCAAGTCGCACAGCCCGTGGTGATCCGACACAGCCGACAGAGTTGCAGTGTCCCGACCACCCTGTAAACTCGTGCGGACGGCGGCGGCCGATTTGAGGGAACCCATGGTCAATCGCACCGATACCGCGACTCACATCTACCCGAACGCCTATCTGCACGAGGTTTCGATCGCCTGCCCCGATTGCAGCCGCGAAGCGGCGTTCGCGAATAACCCGCCGCGATGGACGAACCCCGCCGATCCTCTCGGGCTGAAGAAAAAGGGGCACCGCTTCCGTTCGGCTTACAAATCGTCGTTGAACGCCAGGTTCGGCCGGTATGCCACGCAGGCCAGGTCGTTCAGAGACCTTCGCCTGCCATCCGCCTCGCTAGGGCCGGAAGATCGCTACACCAGGGGATGGGGAAATGACGAGAAGATGCTGTCCTCGATGCACGGCACGATCCTGTGCCGCCATTGCGGGTGTAACCGGGCCCACGTGCTGAACTGGCCGCAGGACGCGTTCTATCAGGTCGACATCAAGGGAAACGTCCTGTGGGCCTATAGCCGCGGGCACGCGCTTCGCATCCTCGATCATATCGCCAGAAAAGACCGTCCGGCACGCATCGAACCCAGTTTGCGGGCCATCCCGACACCATTTCTGCGCGCCGGAAACCGGTCGGTCGTGTCGCGCAAACTCCTGAAGCTGCTCCGCGAAAGCTAACGGGTCAGGGGCCGCGCCTCGATCACCACAAAGGCCTGCGCCCAGGGGTGATCGTCGGTCAGCGTCACGTGGATGATCGCCTCGTGCCCCTCCGGCGTCATCTCCGCCAGCCGCTCGGCGGCCCAGCCGGTCACGTGCATCACCGGCTGCCCGGTGCGCAGGTTGCTGACCGCCATGTCCTTCCACGCGATCCCCATCCGAAGGCCCGTGCCCAGCGCCTTGGAACAGGCCTCCTTCGCCGCCCAGCGCTTGGCATAGGTGCCCGGCGTGTCGGCCCGGCGCTCGGCCTTGCGCTGTTCGACCTCGGTGAAGACCCGGTTGCGGAACCGGTCGCCGAACCGCTCCAGCGTGCCGGCGATCCGGTCGATATTCGCAAGGTCGGTGCCGATGCCGAGGATCATGGCAGAAGCTGCGCCCCGATGGCCCCTGTCGCCTGGTTCAGCGTGAACCGCAGCGTGTGGGGCTGGAAATCCGCCCCCTCATAGACCTTCACCGCCATGGTGAAGACCAGCCCCTCCGCCGGGTCATAACCCGCCTCGAGACTGCCGAAATCCGCCCCGCCGAACCCCATGCCGTTCAGCCCCACCGTCCGGCATTGCCGCAGGCCCAGCTCGTCATAGGGCGGCGACATCACGAGGATATGAAACGGCGCCCCCGCCGGCTCGACCGTGTCGAGAAGCGCCAGCCGCACATCGCCATTGGCGAAAGTGCGCGTGTTCTCCTCCCACGGCTCGGCGATATTGTCGGCCCGCGCGGGCCAGTCGCAGGGCACCGCCTCCTGCGCCACCGCCGGCAGGCCGGCCATCAGCCCCAACCCGAAGGCCGCCGACTTCACCGCGCACCTCATTCGATCTCTCCCCGCCCGCGCATCAGGCTCACCTGGTTGCCCGCCGCGATGCCAAGGAAGAACCGGTTGCAGATCAGGTAGCCCCCGGCATACAGCCCCAGCAATATCAGGAACTGCCTTGACCCCGGCGCCGTCACCGCCAGCTTGCCGAACTCCGGCAGCCACCGCCCCGCGCCATAGGCCAGCGCCACGTTCAGTGCCACCGCGATCACCGTCGCGATCCAGGCGAAGTTCCACGCTTCCGCGCCGCCCGGCTTGCGCTTCTCGCGCCGGGCGAATTGCTGCCCCTCGATCACCGCGGCGATCATCGCCGGCACCATAAGCTGTGCCGACGACCCCAGCGCGGAATCAACCTGCGTGTTCAGGAACCCCACCAACAGCGCCACGCCAACGGCAACGGCCAGGAACACCAGCGCATAGCGGATCAGGCTGACGGCGCTCATCCCGCCGACCGCGCCTCTGTCCCGCGGGCCTCGTCCATCAGCCGCCGCATCTCGGCAATGGCCGGCTGCAGCCCGCGGAAAATCGCCTCGCCGATGATGAAATGCCCGATATTGAGCTCCATCACCTCCGGAAACGCCGCCACCGGCTGCACCGTGTCGTAGGTCAGCCCGTGGCCCGCATGCACCTCCAGCCCCAGCGAATGGGCATAGGCCGACATCTCGCGCAGCCCGGCCAGTTCCCGGTCGCGGTCCCCGGTCCGCCCCTCGGCATGGGCGTCGCAATAGGCGCCGGTATGCAGCTCGATCACCTGCGCCCCGATCCGGTGCGCGGCCTCGATCTGGCGCTTGTCGGCGGCAATGAAGATCGACACCCGGCAGCCCGCATCCCGCAACGGCGCGATGAAATGCGCCAGCCGGTTCTCCTCGCGTGCCACTTCCAGCCCGCCCTCGGTTGTCTTCTCCTCGCGCTTCTCGGGCACGATGCAGACGGCATGCGGGCGGTGGCGCAGCGCGATCTTCTGCATTTCCTCCGTCGCCGCCATCTCGAAGTTGAGCGGCACGCTCAGGGCCGCCATCAGCCCGTCGATATCCCCGTCCGAGATATGCCGCCGATCCTCGCGCAGGTGCGCGGTAATGCCGTCGGCGCCCGCCTCCTCGGCCAGCTTCGCAGCGCGCACCGGGTCTGGGTACTCACCGCCGCGCGCGTTCCGCACGGTCGCCACGTGGTCGATGTTCACGCCAAGGCGCAGGTTTCCCGCAGACGTCATGCCGCCCTCCTCTACAAGCCCGTTTCCACCGGGGGTCGCCGCCACCCTAATCCTGATTCTGCTTGGCGTCAGCCTTGCCCGCGGCTTTTTCTTTCAGCGCCAGCAACTTGTCCTTGATCCGCCCCTTGCGGCCCTTCTGGTAGGCCTGGATCACCGGCAGGCTGACGTAATAGCCGATCATCCCGCAGATCAGCCCGGGAATGATCCCGCCGATCATGTAGGGAAAGAACACCTCGTCATAGAAGACGTACAGGTTGTGCCAGTCGGCCTTGCCGTCGCCGAACAGCGTCATGAAGTTGTCCTTCAGGTCGGTCCACGCATCGACGAACTTGCCCCCCAGCGACCGGTGCGCGCCGGTCTCGTGCTTGAAGGTCCGGCCCAGAAGGAAATTGCCCGTCTGGAACGAGATCGCCCCGATCGGTACGAAGGTCAGCGGGTTGCCCACGAAGGTCGACAGCAGCGAGGCGATGATATTGCCCCGGATGATCAGCGCCAGCAAAGCCGCGGCAAAGAAATGCATCCCGAAGAACGGGCTGAAGGTCACGAAGATCCCGGCAAAGATCCCCCGGGCGATCCGGTGCGGCGGATCGGGCAGGCGGCGCACCCGGTGCTTGATGTAATAGAACGCACGTTTCCAGCCGCCCTTAGGCCAGACCGTTTCATAAACGATCTTCCACCATGGTCGTCTGTCTCTGCGCTTGAAGACCACCTTGCGCGGCTCCCCGGTTCACTTGTTCTCCCCGCCACCGGCCCGGCCCGGATCGCGGAAACGCTCTATCGCGGCCACGTCGCTTTCCGCATCCAGTGCCGAGATCACGCTGTGAAGATGCTCGGCATCGCGCAGCTCGACATCGATCAGCAGGCGGTAAAAGTCCGGTTTGCGGTCGACGAATGTCAGGTCCGAGATATTTGCCTTCTGCTCTCCGATCAATGTGCAAATACGTCCCAGCACGCCCGCGTCGTTGCTCATCGTGATATCGAGCGTCACTTCGTACTCGGCCGGGTGCTTGCCGGCATGCCAGTGCAGGTCAAGCCAGCGGCCCGGCTGATCGTCGAACGCCGACAGCGCTTCACAGTCGATCGTGTGCACCACGACTCCCTTGCCGCGATAGGTGATGCCCACGATACGCTCGCCCGGCAGGGGCTGGCAACAGCGCGCCCGGTCGAAACTCTGGTTCCGCGCCAGGCCGATCACCGCGCGGTCGCGGCCGACCACGTTGCTTTCGTCCGGGGCAATGTCGGGATAGACCGCGTGCAGCACCTGCTGCGCGGTCAGCTCGGCACTGCCCAGCCGGGCCAGCACCTCGTCGGCATTCTTCAGCCGAAGCGTCTTGGCGGCGGCGGTCAGCGCCTTCTCGGTCGCCCGCTTGCGCACGTGCTCGAAGGCCGACCGCGCCAGTTCCCGGCCAAGCTTGATGTACCGGTCCCGGTCCAGCTCGCGCAGCGCCCGGCGGATGGCGGCCCGCGCCTTGCCGGTGGTGGCGATGTCCAGCCACGTCGCCTGCGGCGTCTGCCCGTCGGCGGTGATCACCTCGACCGACTGGCCGTTCTTGATCCGTGTCCACAAGGGCACCCGCATCCCGTCGATCTTGGCGCCGACACAGGCATGGCCGATCCGCGTGTGAATGGCATAGGCAAAGTCGATCGGCGTCGCCCCCCGCGGAAGCTTCACCACGTCCCCCTTCGGCGTGAAGCAGAACACCTTGTCCGAATACATCTCCAGCTTCACGGCCTCGAGGAAATCCTCGTGATCCTCTTCCGAATCGAACTGCTCGGTCAGGCTGGAAATCCACTTGGCGGGATCGACGGCAAAGGGGTTCTCGGCCCGCACCCCGTCGCGGTAGGACCAGTGCGCCGCCACCCCCGTCTCGGCCACGTCATGCATCTGGCGGGTGCGGATCTGCACTTCGACCCGCTTGCCGTCGCGCCCCGATACCGTGGTGTGAATCGAGCGATAGCCGTTCGACTTGGGCTGGCTGATGTAATCCTTGAACCGCCCCGGCACGGCCCGCCACCGCTGGTGGATGGCGCCCAGCACGCGGTAACAATCCTCTTCGCTCCGGGTGATGATGCGGAAGCCATAGATGTCCGACAGGCGCGAAAAGCCCATCTCCTTTTCCTGCATCTTCCGCCAGATCGAGTAGGGCTTCTTCGCCCGGCCCAGCACGTCGGCCTCGATCTTCGCCTTGTCCAGCTCGTGCCGCATGTCCGAGGTGATCCGCTCGATCACGTCGCCGGCTTCCTTCTGCAGCGTGATGAACCGCCGGATGATCGAGGCGCGCGCATCCGGGTTGATCACCCGGAACGCCAGGTCCTCCAGCTCCTCGCGCATCCACTGCATGCCCATCCGGCCCGCCAGTGGCGCGAAGATATCCATCGTCTCCCGCGCCTTCTTGAGCTGCTTCTCGGGCCGCATCGCCTTGATCGTGCGCATGTTGTGCAGCCGGTCGGCCAGCTTCACCAGGATCACCCGCATGTCCTTCGACATCGCCATGAACAGCTTGCGGAAATTCTCGGCCTGCTGGGTCTCGGTGCTGGAAAGCTGCAGGTTGGTCAGCTTGGTCACGCCATCGACAAGGTCGGCGATCTCCGGTCCGAACTTCTCGGCCACGATCTTGTACGAGGCGCGCGTGTCCTCGATCGTATCGTGCAGAAGGGCGGTGACGATGGTCGCGTCGTCCAGCCGCTGTTCGGCCAGGATGGCGGCCACGGCGGCCGGATGCGTGAAATACGGCTCGCCCGAGTGGCGGAACTGCCCCTCGTGCATCTCGCGGCCGAAATCGAAGGCCGCGGTGATCAGCTTTTCATCGGTTCGCGGGTTATAGGTGCGGACAAGCTCGATAAGGTCTTGTGCCGCGATCATGCCGTGCGAAACCCCTCAAAGGCGGGGGACAGGTCAGCCCTGCCCCTGCGCCTCCATCAGCGCCCGCAGAAGGTTCTCTTCCGACATGTCGTCCTCGGCCGGCTTGTCCGGCTCGCCGCCGCCCATCAGAAGCGCCATGGAATCGTCTTCCGGCTCGTCCACCTCGATCTGGGTCTGGTTCGACTCGATCAGCCGCTCGCGCAGCTCGTCGGCCGATTGCGTTTCCTCGGCGATCTCGCGCAGGGCGACAACCGGGTTCTTGTCGTTGTCGCGGTCCACGGTGATCTGCGATCCGGCGGAAATCTCGCGCGCCCGGTGGGCGGCAAGCATCACCAGATCGAACCGGTTCGGAACCTTGTCGACGCAATCTTCGGTTGTCACGCGGGCCATGAGACCTCCAGAGGGTGGCACAGAAATATGGAAGTGCCTTATCTAAATCCTCTCCGCCCGAGTTACAAGGAGATATTTGGCCTCAACCGCCCGGTTCCGGCGCCCGTTTCCACAAGAAAGATTGATTTATTCCGGCCGCCGCCTAACGATACTCCGCGCGGCGCATAACCATTTCGGACCGCCCGCCATTCACCGGAGATTTCGCATATGTTCGCCTTCCCGATTCCCCGCGGCCTCGCCGCCCTCGCGGCGTCCGCGCTGCTGGCCCTCGCCGCGCCCGCCTCGGCCTTCGACACCTCGGTCTTCTACAAGCTCTCCACCGATTTCCGCGGGCCCGGGATGCAACTCGACATCGCCAATGGCGGGGCAATGAACAACTTCAGCCACCTCGCCCCGGCCGGCAACTACTCGGGCCAATACTGGCGGCTCGAACCGGCGGGCGCCGACCGCTACCGCCTGACGACCGAGTTCCGCGGCCGCGACATGTGCCTCGACGTGGTCAATGGCGGGCCGCAGGACAACATGACCCACCTCGCGCCCTGCGGAAACTATTCCGGCCAGTTCTGGACCATCCGGCCCGACAACAACCGCTACCGGCTGACCACCGATTTCCGCGGCCCGAACATGTGCCTCGACGTCCATAATGGCGGCGGGCTCGACAACTTCACCCATCTCGTGCCCTGCGCCAATTACAGCGGGCAGTACTGGGCGCTGATCCCCACGGGCCGCCCCGCCAACTGACGGGCTCAGAGCGGGACGACCTCGTCCCGCGCCGCCTGCGGCAACGCCTCCACCATCTCGGCCACGCTCCGGCCCAGCACCGGGTGGCGCCAGTCCGGCGCCACCTCGGCCAGCGGCACCAGCACGAAGGGCCGGTCCTGCAATCTCGGATGCGGCAGGATCAGCCGGTCGGGCGCCTGCCGCTTCTGCTCCTCCAGCGGCAAATCCAGCCACGCCCGATACCCCGCCTCGTCCGGCAGCACGGCCTCCCCCGCCGCGATCAGGTCGAGGTCGAGCACCCGCTGCCCCCAGCGCTGCTCCCTCTCCCGCCCGAAATCCGCCTCGATCCGGTGCATCACCGCCAGCAGCGCCTCCGGCCCGCCGCCGAACCACAGGCCCGCGGCGGCGTTCACGTAATCCGGCCCGGCCCCCGGCGGAAAGCACGGCGTGGCGAAAAACCGGCTCGCCACCACGTCTCTCGCCCCCGCCTCCGCCATTTTCTGCAGCGCGGAACGCAACGTCACTTCCGGCGCGCCCGCCGCCGACGGCAGGTTCGCGCCGAGAGCTATCAGATAAAATTGATCTTTTGACACAGCGCCTTGCCCGGTTTACCGCTCAAAGTTGAATTGAGGTCGCATCAAACTCCCTTGTGCATCCCCGGCGGACCTCCTATCCTTCTTGGCCAGCCCACTCCGGGAATGCCATACCACCACTCACACCACTCGAAACCGGACCGGGCTTTACATTTGAAAGGACATTTCGATGTTTTACAAGGACGAACGGCTTGCGCTGTTCATCGATGGTTCCAATCTGTATGCGGCGGCCAAATCCCTGGGCTTCGACATCGATTACAAGTTGCTCCGTGCCGAATTCATGCGCCGGGGCAAGCTCCTGAGGGCGTTCTACTACACCGCACTCCTGGAGAATGACGAGTACTCGCCCATCCGTCCGCTGGTCGACTGGCTGAACTACAACGGCTTTTCCATGGTCACCAAGCCGGCCAAGGAATACACCGACAGCCAGGGCCGCCGGAAGGTCAAGGGGAACATGGATATCGAGCTTGCGGTCGATGCCATGGAACTCGCCCCGCGTGTGGACCATATCGTGCTCTTCTCCGGCGACGGCGATTTCCGCCCGCTCGTGGAAAGCCTGCAACGCCAGGGCGTGCGCGTGTCGGTCGTGTCGACCATCCGCAGCCAGCCGCCGATGATCTCCGACGACCTGCGCCGCCAGGCCGACAACTTCATCGAGCTGGAAGACCTCAAGGACGTGATCGGCCGCCCCCCGCGCGACAACCAGAACACCGAGCGCGAAGCGGCCTACGCCCAGGAAAGCTGAGCCTTCCGGCTAGAAGCGCCGTGATCTGTCACCATCCGGCCCGGGCGCCCGCCGCCCGGGCCTTCGCATGTCCGCCCCCTCTGGACGCGGGCCGCCACAGGCCTTACCTCTGGCCCACGACGCAGGAGGCCCGATGACCAAACCGCCCCTCACCCTCTACCTCGCCGCCCCGCGCGGCTTCTGCGCCGGTGTCGACCGGGCAATCAAGATCGTCGAGATGGCGCTGCAGAAATGGGGCGCCCCCGTCTACGTGCGCCACGAGATCGTGCACAACAAGTACGTGGTCGACGACCTGCGCGCCAAGGGCGCCGTCTTCGTCGAGGAGCTTGAGGACTGCCCCGCCGACCGGCCCGTGATCTTCTCGGCCCACGGCGTACCCAAGGCCGTCCCGGCCGAGGCCGCGCGCCGCGAGATGGTCTATGTCGACGCCACCTGCCCGCTGGTCTCCAAGGTCCACATCGAGGCCGAGCGCCACGCCGCCAACGGCCTCCAGATCATCATGATCGGCCATGCCGGCCACCCCGAGACCATCGGCACCATGGGCCAGCTGCCCGACGGCGACGTCCTGCTCGTGGAAACCGTCGATGACGTGGCGGGCGTCACCGTCCGCGACCCCGGGAAGCTGGCTTTCGTCACCCAGACCACCCTCTCTGTCGACGACACCACCGATATCGTCGCGGCGCTGAACGCGCGGTTTCCCGCCATCAAGGGCCCGCACAAGGAAGACATCTGCTACGCCACCACCAACCGCCAGGAGGCGGTCAAGGCGATGGCGGCAAAGGCCGATGCCATGCTGGTCGTGGGCGCCCCCAACTCCTCCAACTCCCGCCGGCTGGTCGAGGTGGGCGCCAAGGCCGGCTGCACCTATTCCCAGCTCGTCCAGCGCGCCGCCGATATCGACTGGCGCGCATTGGACGGCATCCGCTCCATCGGCATCACCGCCGGCGCCTCGGCGCCGGAAGTGCTGGTGGACGAGGTGATCGACGCTTTCCGCGCCCGGTACGACGTGACCACCGAACAGGTGGAAACGGCGCAGGAAAACGTCGAATTCAAGGTGCCCCGCGTCCTGCGCGAACCCGCCTGAGCCCCGCGCGCTACTCCGCCAACCCGTCCATCTTCCGGGCCAGCTTCACGTCAAGCGAGCTGAGCCCATCCACGTCATGCGTGGTCAGCGTCACCTTCACCGTCTTGTACACGTTCGACCATTCCGGGTGGTGGTTCCACTTCTCCGCCCACATGGCGCATTTCGTCATGAAGCCGAACGCCTCGACGAAGTTGCCGAACTCGTAGGTCTTGTTGATGGCGTCGCGTTCGCCATCCATCTCCCAGCCGGCCTCGAGCAGCGGCTCCAGCGTGGTCTTGCGGGCGGTATCGCTGAGTTTTTCGGTCACTGGCGTTCCTCTCTATTGTCCTTCCGGAACGGGCCGTAACTGGTGAGGATCTCGATATCCTCCTCCACCGCGTTCCTCTCCGCCTCTAGATAATGCGCAATCGCCTCGGCGAAACCCGCATCGCGCATCCAGTGCAGCGAATACGTCTCAGCCGGCAGGTATCCGCGGGCCAGCTTGTGCTCCCCCTGCGCCCCGGCCTCGACCCGGTCGAGCCCCTGCTCGATGGCGAAATCGATCGCCCGGTAATAGCACAGCTCGAAATGCAGGCAGGGGTGATGCTCGGTACAGCCCCAGTAGCGCCCGAACAGCGCCTCCCGCCCGATCATGTTCAGCGCGCCGGCCACGGGCCGGCCCTGCCGCTCGGCCAGGACCAGCAGGATATCGTCGCGCAGCCCCTCGTGGGCGATATCGAAGAACTCCCGCGTCAGGTACGGCACCCCCCATTTCCGCGCGCCGGTATCCTGGTAGAAGGTCCAGACGGCATCCCAGTGATGCGGCTCGATATCCGCGCCCGTCAGCATCCTGACCTCGCCGCCGAAATCATTGGCCTCCCGCCGCTCCTTGCGGATGTTCTTGCGCTTGCGCGACGACATCGAGGCCAGGAACCCGTCGAAATCGGCGTAGCCCCGGTTCCGCCACAGGAACTGCTGCGACGCCCGCGGCATCAGCCCCATCGCCTCCCCCGCCTCCGATTCTTCCGCGGTGCAGAAGGTGATATGCAGCGACGAGATGCTGTTCCGGTCCGCCAGCTGCACCGCTCCCTGCACCAGCGCCGCCTGCCCCGCCTCCTCGTAGCCCGGCCGGGTCAGCAGCCGCCGTCCCGTCACCGGCGTGAACGGCACGGCGACCTGGAGCTTGGGGTAATACCGTCCACCGGCACGCTCATAGGCATGGGCCCAGTTGAAATCGAAGATATACTCGCCCTGGCTGTGGGTCTTGGCATAAAGCGGCGCACAGGCGATCACCTGCCCGTCGATCTCGGCGGCCATGTATTGCGGATGCCACCCGGTGCCGGGCCCGACCGATCCGCTGTCCTCCAGCGCCTTCAGGAACCGGTAGGTGGTGAACGGGTCGCGCGGCCGCCCGCCATCCTCGGCCTCCGGACAGGCACAGCCATCCCAAGCCGCCTGACCGATCTGGTCAAGCCGGTCATGCACCGTGATGGTGACCGCCTGCCCGTCCATTGCTTGCTGCCTTCGCCGTGAGTGTCCCGCCTAGACTTGTGCCCGATGGGCCCGAGTTCAAGCCGGAATGGCGGCGCGGAACCCCTCGAAGGTCACGTTATCGGCAACCTTGCGCGCCTCTGCCTCCGCTTCGGGCGTCCGGATCGTCCAGCACAGCACGCCCGCCCCCGCCGCCTTCAGCCCGGCCACCCGCTCGCGGCCAAGGTCCGGCGCATGATGGCTGATGAAGCTACAGCCCGCCGCCTCGTAATCCGGGATATCCCGCAGCCGCGCCCGCGTCTCGTCCTTCAGAAGCGGCCAGTCCTCGGCCTCGTACCCGCAGGACACGATGCCCCGCGGCCAGCCCGGCGCCAGCTCCGCCATCCGCACCACCATGTGCGGGTTGAACGACATCAGCGCCAGCGGCCCGTCATATCCGTGCAAGTCCGCCGCCGCGGCCCGTTCCAGCACCCCGTCCGTCTCGCCCATCTGCCCGTGCTGGTCCTTCAGCTCCACCAGCAACGGCACCCGGCCGCCCACCAGCGCCAGCACCTCGGCAAAACCCGGGATCCCCTCGTG
Source organism: Roseovarius sp. (assembly GCF_030373445.1). GTDB lineage: Bacteria > Pseudomonadota > Alphaproteobacteria > Rhodobacterales > Rhodobacteraceae > Roseovarius. Next base: position 61,889 of record NZ_JAUCYU010000014.1, on the reverse strand, counting down.
CCCGCCCAGCAGCCCGATCTTTGACAGCTCGGCCGCCTCGCGCTGGCGGATCGGCCCCTTGTCGCCGGTCAGCCGCCCGAGGTCATAGTCGTGAAACACCATCGCCCGGCCATCCCGGCTGAGCTGCAGGTCGATCTCGATTCCATACCCCGCCTCGATCGCCGCCCCGATCGCGGCGCGCGAATTCTCCGGCCGGCCGTCGCCCACGTCGTGCAACGCCCGGTGCGCGATCGGCAGCCGCAGGAAATCTGTCGGAAGCCCGCTCATCCGATCTGGAAGATGCCTTCGATCTCGACCGCCACGCCGAAAGGCAGGGACGCCGCCGAAACCGCCGAGCGCGAATGCCGCCCCGCCTCGCCCAGCGCCTCGGCCATGAAATCCGACGCGCCGTTCACCACCATCGGCTGCTCGCCATAGTCAGGCGTCGAGTTCACGAACCCGGTCAGCTTCACCACCCGCTTCAGCCGGTCCAGGTCACCGCCGCACGCCGCCTTGACCTGCGCCAGGAGCGCGATGGCGCAAACCTTCGCGGCCTCGGCCCCGGCGGCGGTGTCCATGTCGTCCCCCAGCTTGCCGGTGATCAGTTTCTCGCCCGCCTTGGGAATCTGGCCCGAGACATAGAGCGTGTCACCCACCTGCACGTACGGCACGTAATTGGCCGCCGGCGCAGGCGCGTCGGGCAGGCTCACCCCCATCTCGGCCAGCTTGTCCTCGAACTTACCCATGGCTCCCTCCTTGCCGTGTCCGTTGCGGCGGACGCTACCCGCGCCGATCCGGGTTGAAAACCCGAAACGTCCGCGCCACGCCGGATTTCGCTGTCAGGGGGGAATGCCGCTCTCGAGGAGCCGCGCATCGGCGGGCCGTGGTACGGCGATCCTACGCCAGTGGATGCCACTTTATGCCTGCCAAGTCCCTCCACCCAGAGACCGTCGCGCTGCCCTCACCAAATCGCCGTGCCGTCGGGACGGCCCGTCGATGCGCGGCGGGCTTCGCCCTTTGTTCCGCGCAGCTGCCCTACTCCCGGAACGCCTTGGTGAAATAATCCGTCAGCGGCTTCACGAGGTAGGCAATCGGCGTCCGGTCCGCCGTGCGGATATACGCCTCCACCGGCATCCCCGGGATAAGCGCCACCCCCTCCGGAAGCTTCGCCTGCTCCCCCTCGCTCAGCGCGATCTCGGCGCGGTAGAAGCTCCGCCGCGTCTCCTGTTCCTGGAACGCATCGGCCGAGATCTGCATCACCGTCCCGGTCAGCTCCGGCGTCGTCCGCTGGTCCAGCGCCGGGAACCGCAGCACCACGTCCTGGTCGAGATACAGCTTGTCGATATGGATCGGGTCCACCTCGGCGTTGATGATCAGCGGCCGGTCCTGCGGCACGATATACAGCAGCGGGTCGGCCGGCCGCACCACCGCCCGCAGCGCGAACACCGTCAGCCCGTAGACCACCCCGCCGGCGGGCGCCCGGATATCCAGCCGGTCCAGCCGCTCCAGCAGCGCGCGCCGCTCCTCCAGCAGTTCAAGCTCGCGGTACTGGATATCGCGCAGGTTGGTGATCGCCTCCTCCCGCCGGCGCGAGCCCAGCCGCAGAATTTCCACCTCGATCTCGGTGATCCGGCCCGCCGCCTGCGCCTTCGAGGCGGCCAGCTCCCCCACCTGCCCGCTCAGCCTTGCCTGCTCGCGCTGCAGGCCCAGCACCCGCGCCGCCTGCGCCAGCCCCCGGTCGAGCAGCGATTGCTGATCCGCCAGCTCGCTCTCGATCAGCTCCAGCTGCCGTGCCAGCGCCTTTTCCTGCGCGGCGATCCCCTCGATCTGGTTGGCGATCTGCCCGCGCCGCTTCTCCAGCTGGTCGATCTCCTGCGCGATCGACTCGGCCCGCGCCTCCATCAGCCGCTTCTGGCCCTCCATCAGGCCCGCCACGTCCGGCCGCGCCGCCGCCACCTCGACCAGCAGCGGGTCGAACTGCACCGCCCCGCTCTCGTCGCGCTCGGCCTCCAGCCGACCGCGCCGCGCCATGATCTCGAACAGCTCGTTCTCGGTGATCGCCAGCTGCGAGGCCAGCGCCGTCTCGTCCAGCCGGATCAGCACGTCGCCCGCCTCCACCCGGTCGCCCTCGTCCACCTCGATCGCGGCCACGACACCGCCATCGGGGTGCTGCACCACCTGCCGGTTCTGGTCCACCTCGATCCGCCCGGGCGCGATGATCGCACCGGAAATCGTCGTCACCCCGGCCCATGTCCCGAACCCGCCCACCAGCAGGAACAGCCCCACCAGCCCCGCGGTCATCGGCCCCCTGACCGACCAGCTCCGGCCTTCGGCGGCGCTCATTGCACACCCCCCGCGCCGCGTGCCTTGGCAATCTCCGCGTGGTTGTGCACCACCTGTTTCAGCACCTCCTCCTTGGGTCCGAAGGCGCGCACCAGCCCGCCCTCCAGCATCAGGATCCGGTCGCATTCCTGGATCGCGGCGGGCCGGTGCGCCATCACGAGCACCGAGCGTTCCTGCGCCTTGAACCGCTTGATCGCCGCGTTCACCGCCGCGTTCCCCTCGTTGTCGAGGTTCGAGTTCGGCTCGTCCAGCACGAGGATCACCGGATCGCCATACATCGCGCGGGCCAGCCCGATCCGCTGCATCTGCCCGCCCGACAGCCGCGCGCTCGACGCGGTGACGCGCGTGTCATACCCCTGCGGCAGCTTCAGGATCATCTCGTGCGCGTCGGCCATCTTCGCCGCCGCCACCACCTGCGCGGCATCCGGCGCCCCGGCCAGCCGCGCGATATTCTCGGCGATCGTCCCGTCGAACAGCTGCACCCGCTGCGGCAGGTAGCCGATATGCTGGCCCAGCACCGCCGGTTCGTACTGGTCCAGCGCCGCGCCATCCAGCCGGATCGAGCCGGCCGCCGGCCGCCAGACCCCGGTGATCGCGCGGGCCAGCGACGACTTGCCCGCCCCCGACGGCCCGATCACCCCCACCGCCTGCCCCGGCTCGACGGTAAAGCTGACCCCCCGCAGCGAGGCCTGGCTCTCGCCCGGCGGGGCCACGGTCATCCGCTGCACGTCAAGCCGCGCCATCGGCCGCGGCAGCGGCGTCTTCGGCACCTCCGGCGGCACCGCCGACAGAAGCTCTTCCAGGCTCTGCCAGCCCCGCACCGCCCGCTGCACCAGCGGCCACTGGGTGATCGCCTGCTCCACCGGCGCCAGCGCCCGGCCCAGCAGGATCGACCCGGCGATCATCGCGCCGGGCGTCAGCTCGCCCTGCAGCACCAGGTAGGCGCCCACCCCCAGCATCGCCGATTGCAGGAACAGCCGGAACGCCCGGGTCGAGGTAGAGAAGGTGCCGCCAAGGTCCGACGCCTCGATCTGGCCGTTCAACGCCCGCGACCGCGCCTCCTGCCACCGGCCGAAGGCGGCGTCGCGCATCCCCATCGCCTGCACCATCTCCGATTCGGTGCGAATCTGCTCGGCCACCTGCTCCGCCCGCACGACCGCGGCATTGGCCTCCTGCAACGGGGCATTCGTCAGGCGCTGGTTGAGTACGGTGATCAGGACAAGCACGGCCCCGCCGACGATGGCCAGCGTGCCCAGCCACGGGTGGAAGATGAAGATCCCGGCCAGGAAGAACGGCGTCCACGGAATGTCGAACACCGCCATCAGCACGGGCGACGACATCAGCCGCTGCACCGCCTCGAGGTCGCGCAGCCCGGTCGCGCTGTTGGCGTCCGGCGCCACCGCCGACTTGCGGATCACCGCGTCGAACACCCGCCGGTCGAGCCGGGCCTGGAAGCGGGCCGCCACGCGCCCCATGATCCGCCCGCGGGCATAATCCAGCAGGCCCATCATGCAGTAGAGGAACAGCACCAGCACCGACAGCGCGATCAGCGTCTCGACCGACCGGCTGCCCAGCACCCGGTCATAGACCTGCAGCATGTAAAGCGGCCCGGTCAGCATCAGCAGGTTGACGAAGAAGCTGAACAGCCCGACGAACCAGTACAGCGCCCGGCTCTCGTTCCGCGCGGCCCGAAGTTCAGCCCTGCCCCGCCGCATATCCTGCGATTGACTGGTCATGGCATCGTGGCTCTTCTTGTTGCGGGCCGATCTTGCAAATTACCTCCGTCCTGCCATAGACCTACTGTCGCCGGGGCGCCACATCTTCCTCGATCCTGCGGGCGACTTCTGGGCAGAATGATCCTATAGTTTATGTACCGTTCTATTAACACGGTGGCTGCCAGTTCTTGACCTATCATCTTACTCTCTCGCCCTCCCGCCTTCTGCGCGCCCTGCTGGCATGCCTGCTGGCGGCCGGTCTCGCGGCCTGTTCCGCCCCCGGCCCCGACCATCCGCCGGGCACGCCCTGGGACCCGCATGAAGAGCGCAACCGCAAGATTCACAAGTTCAACAAGGGGCTGGACCGCAACGTGCTCCGCCCGGTCAGCCGCGGCTACAGCGCCTTCATGCCCGACGACATCGAAACCGCCGTGTCGCGGTTTTCCTTCAACCTGTCGATCCCGCAGGCGGTGGTGAACAACATCCTCCAGGGCAACATGCGCGGCGCCACCGAGGACACCTACCGATTCGTCGTCAACACCACGATCGGGCTCGGCGGCTTCTTCGATCCGGCCACCGAACTGGGCATGCCCGAGGCGACAGACACCGATTTCGGCGAAACCCTGCACGTCTGGGGCGTACCCGAGGGGGCCTATGTCGAAACCCCCGTCTTCGGCCCCTCGACGGAACGCGATTATGCCGGCCGCTGGGTCGACCTGCTCACCAACCCGTTGAGATACGTCCTCGAATCGCCCGAATCCTACATCCCGCCCGCGGCCCGGCTCTCCTCGACCCTGTCGCAGCGCGGCCGCTACGGCGACTCGATCGACGCCATCCTCTACGACAGCGCCGACAGCTACGCGCAGTCCCGCTCACTTTATCTCCAGAATCGCAGGTTCAAGCTGGGCGGGCCCGATGGCGAGACCTATGTTGATCCCTACGAAGACCCGTATGGCGCGACTTATGAGGACCCCTATGACGACCCGTATGCCGAGTAACTTCACCCGCCGCCACCTGCTGGGCACAGGCCTCGCCGCCACCACGGCGCTGGCCCTGCCCCTGCCGGCACTGGCGCTGAACGACGCGACCGCCAAGGCCCTCATCGACAAGGTCGTGGCCGAGATCAACCGCGTCATCGCCTCGGGCAAGTCCCTCGGCGCGATGATCCAGGATTTCGAGCGCATCTTCGCCCGCTATGCCGACGTCAACATCATCGCCCAATCCACGCTCGGCGCCGATTCCCGCCGCGCCAGCGCGGCCCAGATGCGCGCCTTCACCGATGCCTTCCGCGGCTACATCGCCCGCAAGTACGGCAAGCAGTTCCGCCAGTTCGTCGGCGGCCGGATCGAGGTGCAGGGCGTCCGCCAGGTGAAATCCTGGCACGAGGTCATCTCCACCGTCTACCTGCGCGGCGAGGCACCGTTCGAGGTGCGCTTCCTCGTCTCCGACCGCTCCGGGCGCGACCTGTTCTTCGACATGCTGATCGAGGGCGTCAGCCTCCGCCTCAGCGAACGCACCGAGATCGGCGCCATGCTCGACGCCCGCCGCGGCAATATCGACGCCCTGATCCAGGACCTCCAGCGCGCCGGCTAGGGGGCCGGCACCTGCGCGGAATCCAGGGCGAAGCCCGCCGCGCATCGCCGGGCCGTCGCCACGGCACGGCGATTTGGTGAGACAGGCGCAGCATCGTTGGGTCCGAGGTGCTTTGCGGGCATAAAGTGGCAATACCACCGTTAGTTCGCCGCACCACGGCCCGGCGATGCGCGGCTTCTCACCGGATCGTGAATGGCGGCCTGCGTGCAGTGCATCACCGCCACCATTCCCCTACCGGTTCCCCCCGCCAAGCAGGTCCCGCAGGATTCGCTCCACCGCGGTCTCGCCCCGGCCCTGCTGCGGCTGCTGCTGGGGTTGCTGCTGCGGGCGCGGGTCGATGTCCCGGTCGCTCGCCACCTGCTGCCCGCGCAGCATCGGCAAGGGCTTCGGCTCCAGCCCCTCGTGCACCCGGATCATCACCTCGCGCCAGATCTCGGCCGGAAGCCCGCCGCCGGTCACCCCCTGCAGGGGCGAGTTGTCGTCGTAGCCCATCCAGACGCCCGCCACGTAATCCGCCGAGAACCCGAGGAACCACGCATCCCGCGCCGCCTGCGTCGTGCCGGTCTTGCCCGCCACCTCGCGGTCGGGCAGCTTCGCCCGCCCGCCGGTGCCGGTCATCACCACCTGGTTCATCATGAACATCAGTTCCTTCGCGGCCTCCTCGCGGATCACCCGCTCGCCGATACCGCCGCCGGCGCCCATCATCGGCTCGCCCTCGCCCAGGAGCGACAGCTCCACCAGCCCGTAAGGCGTCACCGACGACCCGCCGTTCAGGATGCCCGCATAGGCCCCTGTCATCTCCAGAAGCGTGCTTTCCGACGCCCCCAGCGCCAGCGCCGGGCCGTCCGCCAGGCTGCTCTCGATCCCGAAATCCGAGGCGACCTTGCGCACCTGCTCGCGCCCCACCGCCTCCGACACCTTCACCGCCGGCACGTTGAGCGACCGCCTGAGCGCATCGGCCAGCGTCACCCGCCCGTAATGCTTGCGGGTATAGTTCTCCGGGCACCACTGGCCCGATCCGGGAATGTTCAGGCAATAGGGCTCGTCCACCACCGTCGAATTGTAGCTGTAGCCCAGCTCCAGCGCCGTGGCATAGACGAACGGCTTGAAGGCCGAGCCGGTCTGCCGGTTGGCCATGGTCGCCCGGTTGAACGCCCCCGTCACCTTGGTCTTGCGCCCGCCCACCATGGCGCGCACCGCGCCGTCGGCCGACATCACCACGATCGCCGCCTGCGCCTTCGATCCGTCCTTCACCTTCTCGTCGAACACCGCCTGAAGCGCCTCCTCGGCGGCGCGCTGGATGCGCTGGTCGAGCGTGGTGCTGATCAGCACGTCCTCGGTCGTGTCGCGGGTGAAGAAGTCCGGCCCCGATTCCATCACCCAGTCCGCGAAATACCCGCCGGTCTGGGCCTCCGCCGCCTCCGACAGCATGGCGGGGTTGTTCTGCGCCTCCTCCATCTCGGCCTCGCTCAGGTAGCCCTGCTGGTACATCAGCCGAAGCACCGTCGCCGCGCGGTCATGCGACCGCTCCAGGTTCGTGGTCGGCGCCAGCCGCGTCGGCGCGGTCAGCAACCCGGCCAGGATCGCGGCCTGCTGCGGGGTCAGCTCGGCCGCGTGGCGCCCGAAATACCGCTGCGCCGCGGCCTCGGCGCCAAAGGCGCCGCTGCCCATGTAGGCCCGGTTCAGGTAGATCGAGAGGATCTCGTTCTTGGTGTACTTGGCCTCCATCGCCAGCGCATAGATCGCTTCCTTGGCCTTCCGCCAAAGTGACCCGCGCCGGCAATCCTGCACGTAATCCTGCTCGCTCTCCCAGACGCTCTTGTCGTATTTCACGCCAAGGCACAGAAGCTTCGCGGTCTGCTGCGTGATGGTCGAGCCGCCATGCCCCGACAGCGGCCCCCGCCCCTCGCTCAGGTTGATGCGAACCGCGCCGGCCACGCCGCGCGGGCTGATCCCGAAATGCCGGTAGAACCGCTTGTCCTCGGTCGCGACCACGGCGTTCTTCAGGTGCGGGCTCACCGTCTCGGCGGTCACCACGCCGCCGAACTGGTCGCCGCGCCAGGCAAAGACCTCGCCGTCGCGGTCCCGCAGCGTGACCGAGCCCCGCGCGCGCCCGTCCAGCACCTCTCGCACGTCCGGCAGGGTCGAATAGGTATACAGCACCGCCATGCCGATGATCAGCACCACCACCGCGGTGATCCGCCAGGTCGCGGCCCAGATCAGCCGGAAGATCCAGCCGAACAGCCCCCCGAACAGCCGCACCACCAGCGGCGCTCTGCGCCCGCTCTTCCGCTTCGGCGCCGTCTTGCGCCGCGTGGTCTTGGTGGCCTTTGTCGCCTGCGGCTTCGCCGTCTTTTTCCTGCGCCGATCGTCCGCGACAAGACGCGGATCCTTCCGACCATTATTGCTCATGCTCGCCCCATTCGGATCTTGCCCGATGGACAGATGATAAACTGCCTTCCGTCCAAAGTTGACCCCTGCTTTGTCTTTTTGAATAGCCTATTTAATAGGCATACAAATTTTACTGCTCATTTTTTAAGCACGATGCCCGTTTCTATCGCGCCCAACCCTGCGAGTCATCTTCCGAATGCCCGGTCAGGCGGCTTTTCTGCGGGTGCAAAACTAACCCTTGCACTGAGAATCCGAAAGGGGTGTCCTGTGAAACTCATTGTAGCAACCATCAAGCCGTTCAAGCTTGAGGATGTTCGCGAAGCGCTGACCGAGATCGGCGTCCGCGGCATGATGGTGACCGAGATTAAGGGCTTCGGCGCTCAATCCGGCCACACCGAAATCTACCGCGGCGCCGAATACGCCGTGAACTTTGTCCCGAAAATCAAGCTCGAGGTCGCCGTCTCCGCATCGATGGCCGACCAGGTAATCGAAACCATCGCCAAGACTGCCCGCACCGGCAAGATCGGCGACGGCAAGATTTTCGTGCTCGACATCGGACAAGCCATGCGCGTGCGCACCGGCGAAACCAACGAAGACGCGCTGTAAATACCGCGTGCAGGGAAAGGAGCTTTATCTAATGAAACGTCTTGTGAAATTCGGGCTTGGGGCCGCGGCACTGACCGCGCTGCCGTCACTCGCCCTCGCCCAGGAGGCCGCGGCCCCGGGCTTCGACGAAATCGGTCCGTACATCATGACCACCCTGCTGTTCTGCATGGCAGGCTTCCTGGTGTTCTTCATGGCCTGCGGCTTCGCCATGCTCGAAGGCGGGCTCGTCCGCTCGAAGAACGTCACCATGCAGATGACCAAGAACATCGCCCTCTACTCCTTCGCGGCGATCATGTACTGGCTCATCGGCTTCAACCTGATGTACCCGGGTGACAGCTGGATCATGGCCGGCTGGGTCGGTCCCTTCTTCTCGACCACCGTGCTTGACCCGGTGGGCGTGGCCGCGGCCGACGCGGCCCTCGACTATGCCTCGATCGGCTCGGACTTCTTCTTCCAGCTGGTCTTCGTCGCCGCCACCGCCTCGATCGTTTCGGGCGCACTGGCGGAACGCATCAAGCTGTGGCCCTTCCTTGTCTTCGTCATCGTGCTGACCGGCGTGCTCTACCCGATCTCCGGCTCCTGGCAGTGGGGCGGCGGCTGGCTGTCCGAGATGGGCTTCTCCGACTTCGCAGGCTCCACCGTGGTGCACTCCGTGGGTGGCTGGGCCGCCCTGGCCGGTGCCATCGTGCTGGGCCCCCGTATCGGCAAGTACAGCAAGGACGGCAAGGTCATCCCGATCCCGGGCTCGAACCTCGCACTCGCCACGCTGGGCACGTTCATCCTGTGGCTGGGCTGGTTCGGCTTCAACGGCGGCTCGCAGCTTGCCATGGGCACCGTGGGTGACGTGTCGGACGTCTCGCGCATCTTCGCCAACACCAACATGGCCGCAGCGGCCGGCGCCGTGACCGCGCTGATCCTGACGCAGGCGATGTACAAGAAGCCCGACCTCACCATGGTGCTCAACGGCGCCCTGGCAGGCCTGGTGTCGATCACCGCCGAACCGCTGGCCCCCACGCTCTTCGGGTCGCTCTGGATCGGCGCCGTCGGCGGCGTGATCGTGGTGCTCACCGTGCCGATGCTCGACAAGATGAAGATCGACGACGTCGTCGGCGCCATCCCGGTTCACCTGTTCGCAGGCATCTGGGGCACCATCGCCGTGGTCTTCTACAATGGTGAGGCCAGCATCGTGACACAGATCACGGGCATCATCGCCTACGGCGTGTTCACCTTCGTCGCCAGCCTCGTGCTCTGGTTCATCCTCAAGGCCGCCATGGGCCTGCGGGTGAGCGAAGAGGCCGAAATCGCCGGCCTCGACATGAGCGAAATGGGCATGGAAGCCTATCCCGAGTTCTCCAACGCTTGATAAAGCGTCTTTCCTGGAGCAACTTCCCCCGGGCTTCGGCCCGGGGTTTTTTTATGCCTTTTCAACATGTCGCCCCGGGTCGGACGGGCCCGCCACCCCGGCGGACAACCGCGCACCGCCCTCCGCGATGGAACGCAAGGCGGGGGGGGCGCGTTGCTTTCGAAAAGAAAGGCATTCCGCATGAAAAAGATCTGTATCTCTTCCGCCCTCGCCCTCGCCCTCGGCTCCACTTCCCTGGCCGCCGCCCCGATCCACGGGCACGCCCCCCTGAATGGCATCGACACCGCCTCCGACCAGCAGGTCTGGCTTGCCGACGCCAAGGGCAAGGGCAAAGCCAAGGGCAACGCCAAGGTCAAGAAGAAGCAGGTCAAAGCCAACGGCAACGCCGGAAAGGCCAAGGGCAAGCCTGAACAGGCCGCGCAGAAAGCCAACGGCAATGCCGGCAAGGCCAAGGGCAAACCCGAACAGGCCGTCCAGAAAGCCAACGGCAACGCCGGCAAGGCCAAGGGCAAGCCCGAACAGGCCGTCCAGAAATCCAACGGCAACGCCGACAAGGCCAAGGGCAACGCCGACCTCGCCTCGAACGGCAAGAACAAGAACATGCGCGTCAAGGCCTTCACCCCGGACGAACGCGAAAACGCCGTCACCCGCCTGCTCTCGACATCCGCGCCCGACGGCCGCGACATGACGCGCGTGCTGGCCGCCACCGGCCTGGCCCTCGCAACCCCGCAGCTCGTCATCGCGGACACCCCGCAGGACCAGCTCATCTCCTATGCCAACTGCCCGCCGGGCCTCGCCAAGAAGAACCCGCCCTGCGTGCCGCCCGGCCTCGCCAGGGACGGCATCAGCTACGAAGACTGGGTGTCCTACGACCGCGACCGCTACGATTCGCTCTGGATCGACCGCCGCGACACGTGGCTCGGCTCCGGCTACGATGTCGACCCGAACCCCGATTACCTGCTCCTGCAATCCGACCAGATCGCCTCGCTCTACAACCTCTCCCCCGCCCCGGGCGGCCAGCGATACGGCCTGATCGACGGCATGCCCGTGCTGCTGGACGACGACGATTACACCTCGCTCATGGTGGTCAACCAGCTCGCCCAGGTGCCCAACCTCGGCGGCGTGCCCATCGCCCCGACAGCCGCGCTGACGCAGGACGAGCTGATCAACCTCTACCGCCTGCCCCAGCCGGGCCCGGACCAGAGCTACGCCGTGCTGAACGGCCAGCTCGTGCAGCTGGACAACTCGGAATACGACCTGCTCCAGATGCTCCGCGTCGCGCGGGCGGTGCTGTAGGAAAGATGTCTCGGAAGGCGTGAGCGGCGGCAGGGCGGTCAGCCCTCCGCCCCACCCGACAAGCCGCGCATCGACGGGCCGTGGTACGGCGAACCAACGGTGGTAAGGGGCAGTTTATGCCCGCCAAGGACATCCATTCTACGAGCGTGGCACTTCACCTGCCAAATCGCCGTGCCGTCACGCCAAAGGCGTGCCGTGTATAGGCGGCGCACCTCCGGTGCGACGGTACGGCCCGTCGATGCGCGGCGGGCTCCGCCCTCGATTCCGCGCGGGGGCTTGGCGGAAAAGCTGCCTAAGGTATTGGACCGCTCTATGCCGCGCACTGCATGAAGGTCGGCAATGCGAACAATGCGGTCTTTCTCGGTACGCCTGATGCTGTAGAATACGGGCCTGATCACTTTTCATACCGGGGGTGCAATATGCGGGGTCAATGTGACTGTGGAAACGTTACGGTGACCATCCCGGAATTGCCTTCGGAAATGAATGCCTGTCCGTGTGAGTTCTGCTCGCGGGTCGGAGCGCGCTGGGGCTATTTCAAGCGCGACACCGTGCAGGTGGACGGAAAAACGGACGTCTACCGCCGCGCGACACGGACCATCGAATTCCACAGATGCTCAATTTGCGGCGTGGTTACGCATTGGCATGAACCCAAGGGCCGCTTACCGCACATGGGTGTGCAAATGCTGAATTTCGACAGAGTGGTTATCGCGGAAATCCCCATCGTCATCGAGCCCTGACGGAAAACATGAGCCCAACGCCGCCCTTCACCGCAACCACCACGAACACCGGCATCCCTCCTTCACCCATTCACCACCTTCGGCGCCCCCGTCGCCATATCCGTGCCCACGTACCGCTTCTTCGCCTCTTTCCACGCGCCAAAGCCGCCCTCCATATGGGCGATCCGGGTCATCCCCGCCTCGATGCATGTCCGCGCCACCTTCTCCGACCGCACGCCCGAGCCGCAGTGGAACACGATCCGCTTGTCCGACTGCCCCGGCAGCTTGCGCGCCTCGAAGAACGGCATCGGCATCAGAAGCGCGCCGACGATATGCTCGAAGGAATATTCCTGCACCGTGCGCACGTCGATCAGCACGATCTCGTCGCGGTCAAAGGCCTCGGCCACTTCTTCGACAGTCCATGTCTCAAGCACGGCGTCGCCCACGTTTTCCGTTTTCATCTCGCTCTCCTCTCAGAATCTGTTCGCCGGGATCTTGAAATACCGGTGCCCGTCGCCTTCCTTCTCCGGAAGCCGCCCGCCCCGCAGGTTCACCTGCAGCGCGTAAAGCATCCGGTCCGGCAGGCCGAGCGTCGCATCCCGCTCATCCCGCAGCTTCACGTAGTCTTCGCGAGAGGCGCCCCCGCCCACATGCGGGTTCTTCTCCCGGTGCTCCGCCACCGTGGCCTCCCACGCCGGGTCTTCGCGGTCCTTCACTGGCGGGTAGTCATGCCCGATGAAGAGCCGCGTCTCGTCCGGCAACTCCAGGATCCGCTGCAGACTGTCATAGAGCACGCTCGACGACCCGCCCGGGAAATCCGCCCGCGACGTGCCCACATCCACATGCATGAACGTGTCATGCACGAAGGCTGCGTCCCCCACGACGTAAGTGATCGAGCCCAGCGTATGCCCCGGCGACAGCATCACCCTGACCTCCAGGTCGCCGATGCGAAACGTATCCCCATCCGCGAACAGCCGGCTGAAATCCTTCTCCGGGTCGAACACGCCCGGCATGTTGTAGAGATCGGCCCAGAGATGGGCGATCTCCACCACCTTCTCGCCAATCGCGTTCGGCGCGCCGGTCTGCTCCGCCAGCCAGCTTGACGCCATCAGGTGATCGGCATGCGGATGCGTATCCAGCACCCATTCGACCTCCAGCCCCTCGGCCTTCACGAAATCCAGCACCTCCCGCGCGCTCTCCGTCCCGGTCTTCGCGCTCGCCGGATCGAAATCCAGCACCACGTCGATCAGCGCCGCCTTCCGCGTGGCCGGGTCGGCCACCACGTATTGAACACTGCCCGTGTCGGGCTCGTAAAACCCGGTCACCTCCGGCGATCCTGCCCCGTTCGACGGGCTCCTGCGGCTGAACATCTCGACCCTCCGTTCCTGAGTTCATATACAGATAATTGAATATGTTTCGTTTCCAACCCCCCGGCTCCGCATTTCTCGCGGCACCGCCGTTCCCGTCTGGCAGAATCGTCCCCACCCATGCTAGGTTTAGCGGAATGAACACGATCAGCCCCAATATAAGCCAAAACCGGCCCATAATCCGCCAGCTCGACGAAGCCGCCGTCAACCGCATCGCGGCCGGCGAAGTCGTGGAACGCCCGGCCTCGGCGGTCAAGGAACTGGTGGAAAACGCCCTCGACGCCGGCGCGCGGCACATCGACATTTCCTATGCCGATGGCGGAAAAACCCTGATCCGCGTGGCCGATGACGGCTGCGGCATGGCAGCGGGCGACCTCCCCCTGGCGCTGGCCCGCCACGCCACCTCCAAGATCGACGGCACCGACCTGCTGAACATCCACTCCTTCGGCTTCCGGGGCGAGGCCTTGCCCTCCCTCGGCGCCGTCGGCCGCCTCACCATCACCTCCCGGCCCCCGGGCGACGACGGCGCCGAAATCGCCGTCACCGGCGGCAAGCTGGGCCCCGTCAAACCGGCCGCCCTCAACGCCGGCACCATCGTCACCCTGCGCGACCTCTTCCATGCCACCCCCGCGCGCCTCAAGTTCATGCGCTCCGACCGGGCGGAGGCGCAGGCCATCACCGACACCGTCAAGCGCCTCGCCATGGCCGAGCCCTTCACGGGCTTCACCCTCCGCGACACCTCCGGCGGCGGCGAGGGCCGCGTCACCTTCCGCGCCGATGCCGAAACCGGCGACCTGTTCGACGCCCTCCACGGCCGCCTCACCCGCATCATCGGGCGCGAGTTCACCGACAACGCCTTGCCGATCGACGCCAGCCGCGAGGGCCTGCACATGACCGGCTTCGCGGCCCTGCCCACCTACTCCCGGGGCTCGGCCGTCACCCAATACCTCTTCGTCAACGGCCGCCCCGTCCGCGACAAGATGCTCTACGGCGCCCTCCGCGCCGCCTACCACGACTTCCTCAGCCGAGACCGGCACCCGGCCGCCGCCCTCTTCATCGAATGCGAACCGGTGCTGGTCGACGTCAACGTCCACCCGGCCAAATCCGAGGTCCGCTTCCGCGACCCCGGCCTCGCCCGCGGCCTCATCGTCTCGGGCCTCCGCCACGCGCTGGCCGAGGCCGGCCACCGCGCCTCTTCCACCGTCGCCGGCGCCACCCTCGGCGCCATGCGCCCCGAGCAGACCAGCCCCCGCATCTACCAGATGGACCGCCCCTCGCCCGCCGCCCGCGCCGCCGCCTACCAGGCCCAGGCGCCCGGCTTTGCCGAGATGCAGGACAGCTACTCCGCCCGCGTCGAACCCACCCGCGAGGCCGTCACGCCAGAGACGGACGAGCAGCCGCAAGAACCACGCCCGCAATCCCTCCCCCTCGGCGCCGCCCGCGCGCAGGTGCATGAAAACTACATCGTCGCGCAAACCGACGACGGCATGATCCTCGTCGATCAGCACGCCGCCCACGAACGCCTCGTCTACGAGAAACTCAAACGCCAGATGGCCGAAAACGGCGTCCGCGCCCAGGCCCTCCTGATCCCCGAGATCGTCGACCTGAGCGAGGCCGACGCCGCCCGCCTCCTCGACGAGGCCGAGGAACTGGCCAAACTCGGCCTCACCATCGAACCCTTCGGCCCGGGCGCCATCGCCGTGCGCGAAACCCCGGCCATCCTCGGCCCCTGCAACGCCGGCGCCATGCTCCGCGACATCCTCGACGAGCTCTCGGACGAGGGCCAATCCCTCACCCTCCGCGCCCGCATCGAGGCCATCCTGTCCCGCATCGCCTGCCACGGCTCCATCCGCTCGGGCCGCCGCATGTCCGCCGACGAGATGAACGCCCTCCTCCGCGAGATGGAGGCAACCCCCCATTCCGGCCAGTGCAACCACGGCCGCCCCACCTATGTCGAACTCAAACTCGCCGATATCGAACGGCTCTTCGGGCGCACATGATCCAGATCGGCGACACCACCCTCAACCTCTCCGACCCGCTCACGCTGGCCGCCCTCGGCGCCGGCGTGCTGCTCCTCCTCATCGTCATCCTGCTCTTCGCGGCCATCCGCGCGGCCTCCCGCTCGGCAAGGCTCACCGAACCCCTGATCCGCCAGATGGGCGATCTCGGCCAGCGCGTGCAGGGCCTCTCCGACGGCCAGCACCAGCTCTCCGGCGGCCTCACCCACGTGGCCGAGGCCCAGTCGAAGGCCCAGACCAACATGCTGCACCTGATGGAAAAGCGCCTGGCGCAAGTGCAGGAGCAGATGAACGAAAACCTCCACGGCTCCGCCCGCCGCACGGCGCAATCGCTGGGCGACCTGCAACAACGCCTCACCGCCATCGACAAGGCGCAGGAGAACATCACCAAGCTCTCCGGCGACGTGCTCACCCTGCAGGACATCCTGTCCAACAAGCAGACCCGCGGCGCGTTCGGAGAAATCCAGCTCCACGACATCGTCTCCAAGGCGCTGCCATCCGACAGCTACACGCTGCAATCCACCCTCTCGAACGGCAAGCGGGCCGACTGCCTCATCCACCTGCCCAACCCGCCGGGCCCGATCTGCATCGACAGCAAGTTCCCGTTGGAGGCCTACGAGGCTCTCCGCAACGCCGCCGACGACCGGCAGGTGCAGGAGGCCGCCCGCTTCCTCAAAACCTCCGTCCGCAAGCACATCAAGGACATTGCCGAGAAATACATCCTCGACGGTGAAACCGCCGACGGCGCGCTGATGTTCCTGCCGTCAGAGGCCGTCTACGCCGAGCTCCACGCCAACTTCCCCGAGCTCGTCCGCGAGGGGTTCGAGGCCCGCGTCTGGATCGTCTCGCCCACCACCTGCATGGCCACGCTCAACACCATGCGCGCCATCCTGAAAGACGCCCGGATGCGCGAACAGGCCGGCGCCATCCGCCGCGAACTGGGCCTGCTCTTCGCCGATGTCGACCGGCTCGGCAACCGCGTCGAAAACCTCGACCGCCACTTCCACCAGGCGGCCAAGGACATCTCGGAAATCAAGATCTCCGCCGACAAGGCCGGCCGCCGCGCCAAGCGCCTCGACAATTTCGACTTCGAGGAACTGGCCCCCGAAACCGAACCCACGATCGTCAAGTTGACCAAGCCCGACGGGTAACCTTACCCCGCCATCCTTACCAATTCCCTCCCCCCGGCGCCCGGTCCGGTCACGAACCGCCCGTTTCGCTGATCTCGCCTCCCGGCACCGCAAAAAACACCGACAAAATACCGACGTAATACCGACGCGATACCGACATCGGCTTTTCCCGGCGATTTCAGGTGGTTAACGCGGATTTCCCTGCCGAACCGACCGCCACCGCCGACCCGGCCATTCTCCCCGCCGGTAAACGTTTCCGTAGGGTGGGTGCCAACCCACCGACCCATCCGAAAATCGCCCCCGATTGCCCGCCGGGCGAGCGCCGGCCCGTGGGGAGGCGCTGCAACAGATCTAGCCGCCACTTTATGGCGCCGAGTACATCGTACCTAAGAAACGTAATGCCCCACCTGCCAAAGCGCCTGCCCGTGGGGACGGGCCGGCGCTCGCCCGGCGCCGCGCCATGGCGCGGCTCTGTTCCGGGCGTGTGACAAACCGCGACCGTGGCACCACCCCCCCAAAAACAAAAAAGCCCCGGGAAACCCCGGGGCCTTTCCATCAAACCCTCACGAAACGCCTACCCGCGGCAGTGCTTCGCAATCTCGCGGTTCAACAGGCCCGTCTCGACCAGCTGGCACCGGTTCTTGGCCTCGTAGTAGTAGCCCTTGGCGTACCACATCACCGCCTCGTCCATGTTCCCGTCGGAAACAAGCCACGCGCCGCGCAGGTACTTCACCGCCCATTTCAGGTTGGTCTCTGCATCCAGCAGGTCGCTGTTCGCGCCCTTGAACCCGATCCCCCGCGCCGTCGCCGGCAGGATCTGCATCATCCCGTAATAGGGGCCGTTCCGGGCCTTGGGCCGGTAATCGCTCTCGCGCTGCACCACCTTGTGCACCAGCGGCCGGGGCACCTCGTAGGCATCCGCATACTTGTTGATCAGAACGCGCAGTTCCGGCGTCTCGTTCGGGAAAAGCGGCGCCGCCGCGCGCGAAACTTCCGGCTCCCGCGCCTCGCCGCATGCCGCCATCGCGACCATGCCGAGGCACAGCAAAATATTCTTCAGATTCATTCGGTGTCCTGTCCCAAAACCCCGTGGTGACCGCAGGAAGGGGGAAAATGGCCGAATCGGCAACCCGAAAGCCGAATCGCGGGCCGTTCCGGCAAGAATCTGCCCGTCACCGACCCGGGCCGAACCGCCTCACGTCGTCTCCAGGCAATGCCGCCGGAAGGCCCTTTTCAGCATGTCCAGCTCCTCCCGCAGAAGGGTCACCTCGGCCCGGATATCATAGCTCAGCGCATCCCCCGACATCAGGGCGAAATCGCCGATCTTCTCGCCCGTCGCCCGGTCACTGATCAGGAAGGTCTGCACCCCGTCCGCGATCACCTCCGCCGGGATGGGCACCCGCAGCACCCACAGTTTTTCTTCCGGTTTTTCAATGACCTCGACACCGTCCAGCGGGATCTGAAGATGCGTCACCTCGACCTCAGGCGTTGCCGTCCCGCCGCTCTCCCGGGTCAGCACGCCTTCCCACACGCCCTCGAACAGCCGCGTCTTGGTGAGTGTCAGATCGGTCATGAAATGCTCCCTCAGAACTCCGCCCGCAACCGCCGGCTCAGGGTCAGGTCCCGCACCGTCACCTGGCTCATCTGCGGGTTCTCGAAGATCAGGTCGATCCAGGCGCGCTCGACCCTTTTTTCATTGATGTTCGAATAGGCCAGGTCAAACTCGGCCATCACCATGTCCTCCCTCAGGGGAAGCTCCCTCACCAGCTGCTCTGTATTGGGTCCGTGCTTGATATTGAGCCGCACGAAGATCTCCAGCGGCTTCTCCAGCTCGGCGATCGTATCCACCCTCACAAGGTGCGACCGGGTCAACCCCTGCACCGCCCCGTCCGGCAGATCGAGCGCCAGCGACAGGAACGATCCGTCGAAGTTGAACACGTCCATCCGAAGCCCGAACGGCGCCAGGTCGGCCTCCCGCAGGTTGCGCACCTGCCGAAGCGTCAGCTCGGAATGCTTGCAGTCGTGGAACAGCACGATCTCGTCGCCCAGCCGCGTGTTGCTCTGCGCCGACGACATCCCCGGCACCGCCAGCGGATTGCGCCACAACGACGGCCGCCAGGCCCAGTCGGTGCCATGCGGTTTCGGAAACACCGCCGACCCGATCACCGGAAGCGCCAGCCGGTGATCGGCCACCGCGATCAGCTCGTTCAGCTCGTGCCGAAGCTTCCGCGCCGCCGCCCGTTCCTTCCGCAAGTCCTTGAAAGAAAAAGACGACGCCTGCCGCGCCGCGCTCCGCCACCGTCGCAGCGACCGCCGTTGCGCGATCCAGTCCAGAACCGAATTTCTCAACACTGCCATTCCGGGTCCACTCTGTCTGGTCCGCCCTGTCCTGCCTCGGTTAACCCGGTCCCATCATTATCCGGAATCCGTTGACAATCCACTCGAATCCGACCTTTCCGGTTCGGGTTTCGGCGCCTTTCGAGTGGCCGGCGGCGCCACCGGGCGAGCCGGGCTGGCCCGCCGGATCGACCTTGCCAGGTCGGTCAGAAGCGCCCGCCCGTCCCTGCCCGCCATCGGGCTGCCCTCGCGGGCATAAAGCGCCAGCGCGATCAGGTGGCCGTTCAACAGCATCCCCCCGCGCCAGTGCCGCGCATCGCCCCCTTCCAGGACCCCGTCGCCGCCGCTGGCGAAATGCACCAGCGTCACGTCCGTGGTCTCGTGGGCGGCGATCACCTCCGCCGGCGCCATCAGCGCGGCGATCTCGCCCGGCGTCGGGCGGGTGGCGCCGGGGGCGTCGGGCATGACCGAGATGGTCATCATCAGCGGCTCGACCCCGTGCCCGCGCAGCCCGCTCAGCGACTCGCAACTGGCCAGCAGGGCAAACCCGCCATCGCGGGCCCGCCGCAGCGTCCGCCGATCGATGCAATAGCCCGCCGGCCCCCGCACGACGACATCGCCCTCGTACATCTGAACCTTGCGCAGCGCGTCACGCGTGGCCGGCTCGCTCCCCGAGGAGAGGAACCCGAGCGCCCCCGGCTCGGCCGCCATGCACCCCGCCAGGGGCAATACCGCCGCAAGCACCACGGCCCGGAGCAACCCCCGGACCGCGCGCCATTCAGATATCCATGTAGACATGGCGTTCGGCCTTGCCCCCGGGATGGGTGACCGCACCCTTGTAGGTCTCGCCCACAAGCTTGGCGTATTTCCACAGCGCGCCCGAGGCATAGATCGTCTCGCGCGGGCCGCCCCACGCCTCTTTCCGCTTGGCAAGCTCGTCCTCCGAAACGTCCACGGAAAGCTCGCCCTCGATGGCGTTGATGGTGATCATGTCGCCGTTCTTCAACAGCGCGATCGGCCCGCCATGCGCCGCCTCCGGCCCCACGTGACCGACACAGAAGCCCCGCGTCGCGCCCGAGAACCGGCCATCGGTGATCAGCGCCACCTTCTTGCCCATGCCCTGCCCGGAAAGGGCGGCGGTGGTGGCCAGCATCTCGCGCATGCCGGGGCCGCCGGCGGGGCCCTCGTTGCGGATGACGATCACCTCGCCTTCCTCGTAGCCGCGGTTCTGCACGGCGGCAAAGGCGTCTTCCTCGCATTCGAACACCCGCGCCGGGCCGGTGAAAACCTGGTTCTCGGCGGCGATCCCCGCCACCTTCACGATGGCGCCCGCGGGGGCAAGATTGCCCTTCAGGCCGACCACGCCTCCGGTCTTGGTGATCGGCTTGTCGATCGGGTAGATCACCCGGCCGTCCGCCTCGCGGTCGATCCGGTCAAGCTCCTCGCCGATGCTCCGCCCGCTGGCGGTCACGCAATCCTCGTGGATGAGGCCGGCCTTGCGCAGCTCCTTCATCACCACCGGGATGCCGCCCGCGTCGAACAGGTCCTTCGCCACGAACTGCCCGCCCGGCTTGAGGTCGACGAAATAGGGCGTGTCGCGGAAGATCTCGCAGACATCGTCGAGGAAGAAGTCGATCCCCGCCTCGTGCGCGATCGCCGGCAGGTGCAGGCCCGCATTGGTCGATCCGCCGGTGCAGGCCACGACCCGCGCGGCGTTCTCGAGGCTCTTCTGCGTCACCACGTCCCGGGCGCGGATGTTCTTTTCCAGCAGGTGCATCACCGCGTGCCCCGACGCTTCGCCATACTGGTCGCGGCTTTCGTAGGGCGCGGGCATCCCCGAGCTGTTCATCAGCGCCAGCCCGATCGCCTCGGAGACGCAGGCCATGGTATTGGCGGTGAACTGACCGCCACAGGCGCCCGCGCTCGGGCAGGCCACGCGCTCCAGCATCGCCAGCGCCTTGTCGGACAACTCCTTGTTCTGGTGCCGGCCCACGGCCTCGAACATGTCCTGTACGGTCAGGTCGCGGCTGCGGAAATCCTCTGGAATATCATCCACCTGCGGCGCCTTGCCCGGCAGGATCGATCCGCCGTAGATGAAGACGCTCGGCACGTTCAGCCGCACCATCGCCATCATCATCCCCGGCAGCGATTTGTCGCAGCCCGCCAGCCCCACCAGCGCGTCATAGCAATGCCCGCGCATGGTCAGCTCGACCGTGTCGGCAATCGCCTCCCGGCTGGCGAGCGACGAGCGCATGCCCTCGTGCCCCATGGCGATCCCGTCGGTGACGGTGATGGTGGTGAACTCGCGCGGCGTGCCGTGGGCTTCCTTCACACCCCCCTTCACCGCCTGCGCCTGCCGGCTCAGCGCGATGTTGCAGGGCGCGGCCTCGTTCCAGCAGGTCGCGACGCCGACCAGGGGCTGGTGAATCTCGTCCTCGGTCATGCCCATGGCATAGTAATAGGACCGGTGCGGCGCGCGGGCGGGGCCCTCGGTCACGTAACGGCTGGGCAGCTTGGTCTTGTCGAACTTCGTCATCTGGGGGCCTCCTGGAGCGTCGTCTCAACGGTCTAGGATAGAGCCGCCCGTGGGGCAAGCCGGTTGTCCCCTCGAGGCGGGGTCGCGGGCCGCGCTGTCGGATGCCTCCGGCGGGGATATTTGGACCAAGAAGAAGCCCTTGGCGCACACCCGGCTTCTTCTGGCCGGAAATATCCCGGGGGAGTCGCGCCCTTGGCGCGGCGGGGGCAGCGCCCCCCTACTCGGCCGCCTTCAGCGCCGCCTGCGCGCAGAAGCACGACGCCGCCACGGCCTTGTCGGCCCGGGCCTGCGCCAGGTCGAGCCGCTGGCGCACCTGCGCGATTTCCACCGTTTCACCCCGCGCCTTCAGGCAGTCGTGCAACCCCTTCAGCGCCCAGACGTTATCCGGGTGCACCGTCGCCCGCGACAATTGCCCGCCAAGCCCCAGGTCCTCGCGGAACACCGCCTCCGCCTCGGCGATCCGCCCCTGCTCCAACAGCAGCGCGCCCAGCGCGTGCCGCGTGGGCTGCATCCAGCCCCAGGGCTCGTCATAAGGCAGGCTGTCATCCAGCGCCACCGACCGGCGCAGCGCCGCGAAGGCCTCGTCGAACCGCCCCTCGCGATAAAGGATCTCGCCCCGCAGCATCTCGGCCCCGATGGCCAGCAGGTCGATCACCTTGTTGTTGTGAATGAGCCGGCTCTCCGGCACCCGCGCCATCGCCGCGTGGTAAAGCTTTTCCTCCGCCAGCGCCGCCTCGACCTCGCCCAGCGCCGCATGCCCCACGCCACGCGCGTAATGCACATGCGCGGCCAGGGTGCAGTAAAGCTCCGGGTCGTCCGGAAGCCGAAGCTGCGTCGCCTCCCGCCACCGCCCGAACCGCACCAGCACATGCGGCTCGAAGCCCAGGTAGGCCTCGAAGTAATCCGCCATCGGCGGGCTTACCATCCGCAGCATCTCCTCCGGCACCGTCTCGAACGCCCCGCGCACCGCCCGCAGCGCCGGTTCGATCTGGCCAAGGAACATCGCGCCGTAGATGACGAAATGGTAATTGTGCAGCCGGTAGCCGGAATAGATGTTGTACGCCCCGCGCTCCCGCCAGAACCGCTCGTCCGCCCGCACCGCCGCCTCGTTCCAGTGCACCACGTTCTGGTAATGCCCGCAGAGCACGTCGATATGCGTGGGCATATGGATCAGGTGGCCCGCATCGGGCACCAGCGTCCGCAGCGCGTCGCCGGCCTTAAGCGCCTTCTCGGGGAAGGGCGACATCTCCTTCAGGTGCACGTAGAGATGCAGGACACCCGGATGCCCCATCGCGCCGGGCAGCGCCATGGCCTTCTCCAGCACCGCCTGCGCCTCCTCTGTCCGGGCGCCGGGGGCGGGCTGACCGCTGGGCAGGTCCCACATCTTCCACGGGGTGATGTTGAGCAGGGCTTCGGCAAAGACGGCGCAGATCTCGAGCTTGTCCGAGTGGTCGCCATGGACCGCCCGCATCGCGTCGGCGAAATCGGTGTTCCAGCCCCGCATCACCTTCGGATCGGCCGGCTCGCCCTGTGGATAGCGCGCCGGCAGCGCCCGGATCAGCGCCGCCTCCCACGCCGTCACCCCGTCCGCCAGCGCAAGCGCCTGCTGCGCAGCGTCATGCCCCGCCGACAGCGCCGCGGCACGCCCGGCCTCGTCGAACAGGTCCCACGGCATGTTGTAATTCGGCCCCGCCGCATACCCCCTGCCCCAATAAGCCATGGCACAGCCCGGATCGGCGGCGATGGCCCTGTCAAAACAGGCGACCGCCTCCTCGTGATTGTACCCGTAGGTCCACAACAGGCCCCGGTCGAACCAGATCTGCGCCTCGTCCGAGCCCGTGGTCACCGGAAAGCTGTGGGCCCCCAAATCGAAATATCCGTCCATGCCGACTCTCCCTGTCCGCGGGCAGGATAGCGAAAGGCCGGCCCCGCGTTGACCCCCTTTTCACCGGGCACCATTGCCCCCGCCCGGCAGGGCCCCTAGCTTGGCCCTCATGCGCTACGACGCCCACGAAACCCTGGCCGCCCCGGCGCGGCCATCGGCCAACCCGTTGCGGCTTGCGGCGGGGGTGGTGCTGGTCGTCCTGTTCTTCCTGCCACTGGCCTTTGCCTATGCCGGGGTCGTGCCGTCGGCGCTGGGATATGACGGCGCGGCCGCGCTGACCGAGGGGCGCACGCCGCTGGCGGTACTGATCCTGCTGTTCCAGTTCACCTTCCTGATCCTCGCGCTCGGGATGGTGCTGCGCCTGGTGCACCAGCGCGGTCTCGCCAGCCTGATCGGCCCGGCGGGCACCGCCACGAACCAGTTCCTGCGCTGCACCCGGTACCTCCTGCCGCTCTACCTGCTGTTGACGGTCATGCCGATGCCGCCGGAATACCAGCTCAGCCCCAACCTCTCGCCCGGCAACTGGGTGCTCTGGCTGCCCCTCGCGCTGGCCTGCGTGCTGATCCAGACCGGCGCCGAGGAGATGGTGTTCCGCGGCTACCTGCAAAGCCAGCTTGCCGCCCGCTTCCGCAGCCCGCTTGTCTGGATCGGCCTGCCCTCGGCGCTGTTCGGCCTGTTCCACTACAGCCCGCTCCTGGCCGGACCCAACGCCTGGGCGCTGATTCTCTGGGCCGGGCTCTTCGGCGTCACCGCCGCCGACCTGACCGCGCGCACCGGCACGCTGGGCCCGGCGCTGGCGCTGCATTTCACCAACAACGTCTTCGCCATTCTGGTCACCGCCCCGGCGGGCAATCTCGACGGTATCGCGCTCTATACCTTCCCCCTCGCGCTCGAAGAGGAAGGCCTCGCCTGGTACGTCCTGCCGATCGAGATCCTCTTCACCCTCTGCGCCTGGCTCACCGCCCGGATCGCCCTGCGCCGCTAGGCCCTGCCGCAAGTCCGATTGCATTCCGCGCGCCCGGCGCTTATTTCAGGCGCCATATGGCCAAGCCGCAAAAGGGCGACCGGATGAACTGGATCACCAATTACGTCAGACCGCGGATCAACTCGATCTTCTCGCGGCGGGAAATCCCCGAGAACCTGTGGTCGAAATGCGATGAATGCGGCACCATGCTGTTTCACCGCGAACTGAGCCAGAACCTCAACGTCTGCACCAATTGCGGCCACCACATGCCGATCACGCCGCGCGCCCGCTTCACGGCGCTGTTCGACGGCGGCACCTTTTCCGAGGTCGACGTGCCGCTTCCCACCGCCGACCCGCTGCATTTCCGCGACCAGAAGAAATACCCCGAACGCATGCGCGCCGCCCAGAAGACCACGGGCGAGAAAGAGGCGATGCTGGTCGCCCGGGGCGAGATCGGGCGCACGCCCATCGTGGCGGCGGCCCAGGATTTCACCTTCATGGGCGGCTCCATGGGCATGTATGTCGGCAACGCCATCATCGCCGCGGCGCAGGAGGCGGTAAAGCTCAAGCGCCCGCTGATCCTGTTCTCGGCCGCGGGCGGGGCGCGGATGCAGGAAGGCATCCTCAGCCTCATGCAGATGCCCCGCACCACCGTCGCCGTGCAGATGCTGCGCGAGGCAGGGCTGCCCTATATCGTCGTGCTGACCCACCCGACCACCGGCGGCGTCACTGCCTCCTACGCGATGCTGGGCGACGTGCATATCGCCGAGCCCAACGCGCTCATCTGCTTCGCCGGGCCGCGGGTCATCGAACAGACCATCCGCGAGAAGCTGCCCGAAGGCTTCCAGCGGGCCGAGTACCTGCTCGACCACGGCATGCTCGACCGTGTCACCCCGCGCACCGCCATGCGCGAGGAGTTGATCACCATCACCCGGATGCTGCTCGGCCTGCCGCCCGCGGTGAAGGGCGACCTGCCCGCGCCCGCCCCCGAACCGGACACCGCCGAGGCAATGCCGCCCTCGCCGCCCCCGGTCGAGCCGCCCGAGAACCCCAAGCCGGCACCCAAGGCCGACAAGAAGAAATCCGACAAGGAATGAGCGGCGCCTCCTCCGACGTCATCCTCGACCGGATGATGTCGCTGCACCCCAAGATCATCGACCTCACGCTCGACCGTGTCTGGCGCCTGCTCGACCAACTGGGCAACCCCCAGGACGCGCTTCCGCCGGTCATTCATATCGCCGGAACCAACGGCAAGGGTTCGACGCTGGCAATGATCCGCGCCGGGCTCGAAGGCGCGGGCAAACGCGTCCACGCCTACACATCGCCGCATCTCGCCCGGTTTCACGAACGCATATACCTCGCCGGGTCGCTGATTTCCGAGCCCGACCTCACGGCGGTGCTCGACGAATGCTATGCCGCCAATGGCAGCGAGCCGATCACCTATTTCGAGATCACCACCTGCGCCGCCTTGCTGGCCATGTCACGCACGCCCGCCGATTACACCCTGCTCGAGGTGGGCCTCGGCGGGCGGCTCGACGCCACCAACGTCATCGCCCAACCGGCACTGACCGTCATCACGCCCGTCTCGATCGACCACGAATCCTTCCTCGGCGACACGCTCCCCAAGATCGCCGCCGAAAAGGCCGGCATCCTCAAGCGCCGCGTGCCTTGTGTTGTCGGCCCGCAGGCCGAGCCGGCGATGGAGGTGATCGAGGATACGGCCATGCGTCTCGGCGCCCCCCTCATGGCCCATGGCCAGCACTGGCACGTTACCACCGAACGCGGGCGCCTTGTGTTCCAGGATGAAACCGGCCTGCGCGACCTGCCCCTGCCCAACCTCCCCGGCGCCCACCAGATCGAGAATGCCGGCGCCGCGCTCATGGCCCTCCGCCACCTTCAGGCCGGCGATGCCGCGCTCGAGGCGGCGGTCACCCAGGCCCGCTGGCCCGCCCGGATGCAACGCCTCACCCACGGCCCGCTGGTCGACGCCGCCCC
Source organism: Roseovarius sp. (assembly GCF_030373445.1). Classification (GTDB taxonomy): domain Bacteria; phylum Pseudomonadota; class Alphaproteobacteria; order Rhodobacterales; family Rhodobacteraceae; genus Roseovarius. The sequence continues at coordinate 35,655 of NZ_JAUCYU010000014.1, read as the reverse complement.
CGAGGCCGAGCTCTGGCTCGACGGCGGCCACAACCCCGCGGCGGGCGAGGCGCTCGGGCGCTACCTCGCCAGCCTGCCCGACCGGCCGATGCATCTTGTCTGCGGGATGATGAACACCAAGGACGTGAAGGGCTACATGCGCCCGCTCGCGGCCCATGCCGCCAGCCTCACGGCGCTGTCGATCCCCGACGAACCCAATACGCTCTCGGCCGAGGACACCGCCGCCGACGCCCGGGCCGTGGGAATGGAGGCCGGCATCGCCGACAGCGCACTCGAGGCCATCCGCGCCATCGTGGCCGAAGATCCCCACGCCCGCATCCTGATCTGCGGCTCGCTCTACCTCGCCGGCTCGATCCTGCGCGAAAACGGTTGAGTTACGCGCCCGGAATTCTCGAAAATTCCGGATAAGAAAATACGCATTTTCTTACCCGTTTTCCGCGCGGAAAACGCCTCACCCCGCCTCGGCCAACAGTGCCTTCAGCCCCGTCCGGTAATCCGGATACTTCAGCTCAACGCCCAGCTCTTCCCGTATCCGCCGGTTATCCACCTTCTTCGACTCGGCATAGAAGGACCGCGCCATCGGGCTCATATCCGCCTCCTCGAACGGCACCTCCGGCGGCACTGGCAGCCCCAGAAGCTCGGCGGCATAGGCGATCACGTCCTGCGGCGGCGCCGGGTCATTGTCGCAGACGTTGTAGGCCGCACCGGGGTTCGGCCGGTTGATCGACGCCTCCAGAACCTGAGCGACATCCTCCACGTGGGTCCGGCTGAACACCTGGCCTTCCTTGATGATCCGCCTTGCCGTGCCCTTGCGCACCTTCTCGAACGGCCCCCGCCCCGGCCCGTAAATCCCCGCCAGCCGGAAGATGTGCAGCGGCAGCCCGTCGATGTCGCGCCATTGCGTCTCGGCCATCACCCTGAGCTTGCCACGCTTGGTGGCGGGGGTCAGCGGCGCGCTTTCATCCACCCACTCGCCCTCGTGATCGCCATAAACGCCGGTGGTCGACAGGTACCCGGCCCATTCCAGCCGCGGCGCCATCTCCCGGATCTGCGGCTCCAGCTTCGCCAGCACCGGGTCGCCCTCCTCGTCCGGCCCGGCGGACACGAGCATATGCGTGGCCGCCTCGAACGCCTCCGTCAGGTCGCCATCCGGCCACATCACCGGGATCACACCGTCTTCCCGCAACGCGTCCGCCTTCTCGGGTTTCCGCGTCGTCCCGTAAATCACCCAGCCCTGCGGCAACAGCCGCTTCGCCAGCGCCTGCGCCGAATAGCCATGCCCGAAGGAGATCAGTGTCTTGCCCATCCGCCCGACCTAGCCACCCGCCGCCGGCTCTTCAACACGCAACACCCGCGAGGCCACCCAGGCATAGCCGTTCTCGCACAGGATGAAGGTCTCGCGCAGCCCGTGCGGCCTGTCCGACGGCGCCTGCAACACATGGGCCCCGAACCGCTCCGCCCTTTCCGCCGCCTCGTCCGGATCATTGTCATAAAGCCGGATTTCTATCCCGGCCCCGCGCGGCGGCGCCTCGGGCAACAACCCCAGCAGCGGGTTCTGCGAATAGGTGTGATCGCCATGCAGCTGGAACACCTGGCCACCGTACGCCATGATCGCGAAATCCCGGCTCACCCGGTGGCTTGCCATCCCGAACACCGCTTCCAGGAACCGCACCTCCGCCGCCACGTCCCGCACGAGGATGTTCAGTCCCAGCCCTTTCAGCGACGCGCCGAACTCCGCCGGGCTGACCGTTTCGAAATCCATCTCCCCCTCCGAGACTGCCGCAATGCCGGCGCAGGTTGATCCGCCCGCCCCCGCGTGTCAACTTGAGCGGCAAAAGTTGAATGTGACGGGAACAATCCGATGGCGCTGACAGACCTTTCCGGCGGGATCCACACCCCCGACCTGCCCGCTGCCGAGGATTTCCGCGACGCGGGCCAGGCCGTCGACCGGCTGATCGAGCTCTACGACACCGCCGCCGCCTTCCTGTGCGACGCCTTCTCCGACGCGGTCATCAACGGCGCACCGGCCCACCGCATCCGCGCCTATTACCCGGAAATCCGCCTTACCACGACCAGCTTCGCCAAGATCGACAGCCGCCTCAGCTTCGGCCACGTGGCTGAACCCGGCACCAACGCCACCACCGTCACCCGGCCGCGGATGTTCCGCAATTACTTGCTGCAACAGCTCAAGCTGGTGATGGACAACCACGACGTGCCCGTCACCATCGGCGTTTCCGACACGCCTATGCCGGTGCATTTCGCTGTGGCCAACGATGCCGGGCTGACCGTGCCGCAGGAAGGCGCGATGGATTTCACCCTGCGCGACTATTTCGACGTGCCGGACCTCACGACCACAAATGACGACATCGTCAACGGCACGTTCCAGCCCGGCCCCGACGGCGCCGGCGCGCTCGCACCCTTCACGGCGCAGCGGGTCGACTACTCCCTCGCCCGGCTCTCGCATTACACCGCCACCGCGCCAGAGCATTTCCAGAACCACGTGCTGTTTACCAACTACCAGTTCTACGTTTCGGAGTTCGAGGCCTATGCCCGCCGCGTGCTGGCCGACCCCGACAGCGGCTACGAAAGCTTCGTCGGCCCCGGCAACGCCACCATCACCGAACCCGACGCGCCGCTCGACCTGCCGTTGAAACTGCCGCAGATGCCGACCTATCACCTGACCCGGCCCGGCGCGGCGGGTATCACGCTGGTCAATATCGGCGTCGGCCCCTCCAACGCCAAGACGGCGACCGATCATATCGCCGTGCTGCGCCCACATGCCTGGATCATGGTGGGCCATTGCGCCGGCCTCCGGAACACCCAGAGCCTTGGCGACTTCGTCCTCGCCCATGCCTACCTGCGCGAGGATGGCGTGCTCGATGCCGACCTGCCGGCCTGGGTGCCGATCCCGGCGCTGGCGGAAATCCAGATCGCGCTGGAAGAGGCCGTCGCCGTCGAAACCCGGCTCAAGGGGTACGACCTCAAGCGGATCATGCGCACCGGCACGGTGGCCAGCTTCGACAACCGCAACTGGGAACTCCGCGACCAGTCCGGGCCCGTGCAGCGCCTGTCGCAATCCCGCGCCATCGCGCTCGACATGGAAAGCGCCACCATCGCCGCCAACGGCTTCCGCTTCCGGGTGCCCTATGGCACGCTGCTCTGCGTGAGCGACAAGCCGCTCCACGGCGAATTGAAGCTTCCCGGCATGGCCAGCGACTTCTACAAGACTCAGGTCGCACGGCACCTGATGATCGGAATCCGCGCAATGGAAACCTTGAGGGAAATGCCCCTGGAACGCATCCACAGCCGCAAATTGCGCAGTTTCGACGAGACTGCCTTCCTCTGAGGCGGAAAAATCACCACAAAATCCGCGAAAAACCCTTCTTTTCTTACACTATTCGTTGTGTTCGCTCTCAAGATACAGTTAAATCACCCCACGAGGCCCATAGGAACGGGCAGTTGAAGGAGACCAGAAAAATGGCAAAACCGATGACGAAAACGCAGTTGGTTGCAGCCCTCGCAGACGAGATGGGCGGCGACAAGAAAACCGCAAGCGCGGCACTGGATGCGGTTGTCAACGTGATCACCCGCGAAGTGTCGGGCGGTGGCGCGGTCACCCTGCCCGGCGTCGGCAAGATCTACTGCCGCGAACGCCCGGCGCGGACCGTGCGCAACCCCGCCACCGGCGAACAGATCCAGAAGCCGGCGGACAAGGTCGTGAAAATGACCATCGCCAAGGCTCTCAAGGACAGCGTGAACGACTGACCTTGTAATCGGCACGAGTTTCGGAAAGGGTCGCCCCCGCAAGGGGCGGCCCTTTTCTGTTGCAGTGTCGGGAGGCGGGACAATCATGGATATCCGGGCAATCGTCATGGGGTTGGCCTTCGCCTTCATGTGGTCCAGCGCCTTCACCTCGGCCAAGTTCATCGTTGTCGCCGCCCCGCCCGTCTCGGCGCTGGCGCTGCGCTTTCTCATCTCGGGGCTGCTGGGCGTGCTGATCGCCCGGATGCTGGGACAAAGCTGGAAACTGACCCCGGCGCAATGGCGGGCCACGATCATCTTCGGCATCTGCCAGAACGCGCTCTATCTCGGGCTGAACTTCGTCGCCATGCAGACGGTCGAGGCCTCGCTTGCCGCCATCATCGCCTCGACCATGCCGCTCATGGTGGGGCTGGCCAGCTGGGCCATCTTCGGCGAGAAGGTCGGCCCGCTCGGGGTGTTCGGCCTCGTCGCCGGCGTAATCGGCGTCGCCATCATCATGGGCTCGCGGCTTCAGGGCGGGGCCGACATGTACGGCGTCGCGCTCTGCATCGCCGGGGTGATCGCCCTTACCTTCGCCACGCTCGCCGTGCGCGGCGCCACCTCGGGTGGTAATTTCCTGATGGTCGTGGGGCTGCAGATGCTGGTGGGCAGCGCGGCGCTCGGCCTCTTCGGCGCCGCCACCGAAACCATCGAGATCGCTTGGTCCTGGCAACTCGTCGCGGCCTTCGCCTATACCACGCTGGTGCCGGGGCTGGCGGCCACGCTTGTCTGGTTCCTGCTGGTCGACCGCATCGGTGCCATCAAGGCGGCGACGTTCCACTTCCTCAACCCGTTCTTCGGCGTCGTCATCGCGGCGGTGATCCTCAGCGAACGGCTGGGAATGTGGGACATCCTCGGCGTGCTGGTGGTCACCGGCGGCATCCTCGCCGTGCAGCTCTCCCGCCAGCGCCAGAAACCGGCCGGGGCGGCGGCACAAACCTGACACCGCCCGGGCCGGCCCCCGGCCTCAGCCGAGGATATCCGGGGCCGCGTGCCCCTCGCCGACCCCGTCGATCAGGATCGCGACACCTTTCGAATGCCCGGTCCTGAGCGGAAGGATCGCCTTGTAGGCAGGCGAGGCGTACCACCCCTGCGCCGCCGCCCGGTCGGGAAACTCGATCACGATCAGGTCGCCGGCCCACGTGCCCTCCAATTCCGTCACCGGGCCGCCATGGATGATGAACCGCCCGCCGAAAGGCGCCAGCGTCTCGTCGATCCCCTCGAGATAGGCCACGATCTCGGGCCCCATCTCGACGTCGTGCAACAGCGCTACGGCATAGGCCTTCGCGGTCCTGTCCTGCCTCGCCATGGCTCACACCTGCTGCCTGTGCGGGCAGGTCGCGCGCAGGGCCAGCTGTTCCAGCCGGGCCAGCACGGCCACGAACGCCGCCTGCCCCAACACGAAGGCCACGCCCAGCGCATTCGGTGTGACCACTCCCGCCAACAGTGCGACACTGGCCACGACCCACAGCACGTTGCCGAGGATCACCAGCATCACCGCCGGCTGGTTGCCCGGCAACCACAGCGCCACCGCGGCCATGTAGGCCGCCACCGGGAACAGGATCACGCCCGCCCAGAACAGAAGCGGCGCGGGCAATGCCAGCAACCCGGCCAGCGGCCCGGCCAGCAAGACAAGCCCCGCGCCCATGCCGACACAGGCGGCGGCATCGAACAGCAGGATCGAGGAAAGGGAGTATCGGGTTTGCAGGGGTGCCATGGGAAAACTCCTTGTCTGGCATTTCACTCATGGCCTGCAATCTGACCATCGCGCTTCACCCCGTCGATTACGCCAAAGGTAATTGGCCCCAGCACCCGCCGCGGTATGATCCCCCCATGACAACCGCAACCGCCCCCTCCCCCGATTTCGGCCCGATGCTCCGCCTCTGGCGCAACCGCCGATCCCTCAGCCAGCTGGCGCTCTCCGCCGACAGCGAGATTTCCCAGCGCCACCTGAGCTTCATCGAATCCGGCCGCAGCCGTCCCAGCCGCGAGATGGTCCTCCGGCTGGCCGAAACCCTGTCGATCCCCCTGCGCGAGCGCAACGCCCTGCTGGTCGCGGCGGGCTTCGCCCCGGCCTATCGCGAACGGCCCGCAGACGACCCCGAAAGCGCGGCGGCGCATCAGGCCGTGCAGCTCATCCTCAAGCACCACGAGCCCTTCCCCGCGCTCGCCATCGACCGGCACTGGACCATGCTCCATGCCAATGCCGGCATCACCGCCCTGCTCGACGGGATCGACCCGGCCCTCCTCGAACCGCCCGTCAACGCCCTTCGCCTCACGCTTCACCCGGGCGGCCTCGCCCCGCGCATCGAGAATTTCCGCGAATGGCGCACGCATGTCTTCCACCGGCTGAACGGCCTGATCGACCAGACGGCCGATCCCGGCCTCGTCACCCTGCTGGAAGAGCTGAAAACCTACCCGGTGCCACCCGGCGCCGCACCCTACCGACCGGGTGACATGATCCATCCCGCCGGCATCGCCATCCCCTTCCGCCTGCGCACGGAAGCCGGGACCCTGTCTTTCCTCAGCACCACCACCGTCTTCGGCACCGCGCTCGACATCGCCCTCTCGGAGTGTGCCATCGAAACCTTCCTGCCCGCCGACGCCCGTACCGCCGCCCGGCTCATGCCCGGCAGCTGACCGCGGCTAGAGCAGCCACAACACCACCGACAGCGTCACGAAGGACGACGCCACCGCCGTCAGCAGCGCGATCGAGGCAATCCCGTCATGCCCGTAAGGCTGCGCCAGGATGATGTAGATGCTGAACATCGGGATCGCCGCCGACAGGATCGCCGCCTGACGGAATTCCTCCGGAAGCGCGAAAAGCCCGGTCATCGAACAGACCGCCACCGCCAGCGCCGCCATCAGCGGATGCAGCACCAGCTTGCCCGCGGCAATGCCGCTCGCCAGCGCCCGGTCGCCCCGCATCGGCAGGCCGTAAAGCGTCCCGCCGATCACCACCAGCGCCAGCGCGCTGGCCGACCCGGCCAGGATCGACAGGAACCGCTCCAGCGGCTCGGGATACGGCAGGCCCGTCACCGACACCACCAGACCCAGCAACAGCCCGATCACGAACGGCCGGCTGAAGAAATCCCTCGCGATCCCGCCCAGCACGCCGGCAATCGTCCGCCCCGGCCGCGGCCGCGCCAGGTCGAGCAGGATCAGCCCCAGCGGGATCAGGATCACGTTCTCCACGAGGAAATTCAGCACCAGCACTTGCCCGGCAATATCCGGCAGCGTCAGCAACAGCGCCGGATATCCCACGAAGGCAGAGTTCGGCACCGCCATCCCCATCACCGCCACCGCCCGCCGCGCCGGCCCGGTGCCCGTCAGCGTCACGGCAATGTATCCCACCAGCATCGTCGCAAGCCCGGCCGCCAGGAACACCACCATGTACCCGGGGTGCAGCACCTCGCCCAGGTCCCGCCCCGCCACCGCGTTGAACAGAAGCGCCGGTAGCGCGATGTTCAGCACGTAGCGCCCCAGCACCTTCATGTCGTCGCTGCTGAACAGCCCGAAGGCGACCGTGCCATAGCCCAGCCCGATCGCCGCAAAGAGCGGGAACGTAATCGAAAGAACCTCGATCACGGGCCGATCTGGCCGCGCTCTCCCCCGGTCTGAGCCCTGTCGAGCAGCAGGTGGTCGAGGATCACGCAAGCCACCATCGCCTCGCCCACCGGCACGGCGCGGATGCCGACACAGGGGTCATGCCGCCCCTTCGTCACCACCTCCGTGGGTGAACCGTCCAGCCGGATCGACCGGCGCGGCGTCAGGATCGACGAGGTCGGCTTCACCGCGAAGCGCACCACGATATCCTGACCGGTGGAAATCCCCCCTAGTATGCCGCCGGAATGGTTCGATGAATACTCCGGCCCGTCCTCTCCCATGAAAATCTCGTCGGCATTGGCCGTGCCCGTCAGCCGGGCCGCCGCCATGCCCTCGCCGATCTCCACGCCCTTCACGGCGTTGATCGACATGCAGGCCGCCGCCAGGTCGGTGTCGAGCTTGCCGTAGATCGGCGCCCCCAGCCCGGCCGGCACGCCCCGCGCGCAGATCTCGATCTCGGCGCCCACCGAGTTCTGGCCCTTGCGGATCTCCTGCAGGTATTTCTCCCAATTCGGCAGCGCCTCCGCGTCGGGCATCCAGAAATCGTTCTGCCCGATGACCTCCCAGTCGAACCGGTCGCGGTCGATCTCCATCTCGCCCATCCGGGTCATGTACCCGGTGATCTGAAGCCCCGGCACCAGCTCTTTCAACGCCGCCCTCGCCAGCCCGCCGGCCGCCACCCGCGCCGCCGTCTCCCGCGCCGAGGACCGCCCGCCGCCGCGGTAATCCCTGACCCCGTATTTCTGGTGATAGGTGATATCCGCATGGCCGGGCCGAAACGTCTGGGCGATCTCGCCGTAATCCTTCGACCTCTGGTCGGTGTTCTCGATCATCAGCTGCACCGGCGTGCCCGTGGTCTTGCCCTCGAACACCCCCGACAGGATCTTCACCGCGTCCGGCTCTTTCCGTTGCGTCGTGTGCTTGCTCTGCCCCGGCCGCCGCTTGTCCAGCCATTGCTGCAGGAACGCCTCGTCCACCGGCACGCCGGGCGGGCAGCCATCCACCGTCGCACCCAGCGCGGGCCCGTGGCTCTCGCCCCAAGTGGTGACCCGAAAGACATGTCCGAACGTGTTGAGGCTCATCGCGCCCTCCTTGCTCCGCCTGAATTAGCCGCGTGCCGCCCCGGCCTCAAGCCCAATCCCCCCGAAGGCCCCCGGCGCGGGGCAACATACCGGGATTTCGCCGCCTCTTCCGGCAGGCGGCAGGCCGATTGAACAGCCCTGTCCAATTAAGACGATTACAACCGACACCGATGTCGCAAACAGGCCTGATCCTGTCGAAAAAATTACAGGCCCGCGCCGATGTCACCCCCATTCTCTCCGGACCCCGGCCAGTTGCCGCGCCCGCCCACGGGCCGAGAATTCGCTGGATCATCATCATGTCTGGGGTAAGGTTGACCCGGGATACGCAACCACAAACACCTCGAAAACCATCACCAACAGGGAGAAGAAAATGACAGAGCATACATCGACGGAGGCTGTTCGCCCCGTTGTCCGCCAGCTCGCGGAAGACGTGAAAGCCGGCAAGCTCGACCGCCGCGAATTTCTCGCGATGGCCACCACCTTCGGCGCCACCTCGGCCGCGGCCTATGGCCTGATCGGCATGGCCGCCCCCACCCCGGCCCATGCCCAGGAAGAGCCCAAGAAGGGCGGCATCCTGCGCGTCGCCAGCCGCGTTCTGGAAATCCAGGACCCGCGCAAGTTCGCCTGGACAGAGCCGGGCAACCTCGTCCGCCAGTTCTGCGAGCCGCTGGTCCGCTGGGACGTCGACTTCAGCTTCAAGCCGATGCTCCTGGAAAGCTGGGAAGTGTCGGATGACGCCACCATGTACACGCTCAACGTCCGCCAGGGCGTGACGTGGAACAACGGTGACACCTTCGATGCCGACGACGTGATCCACAACATCACCCGCTGGTGCGACAAGACGGTCGAGGGCAACTCGATGGCATCGCGCATGTCGCCGCTGATCGACCCCGAGACCAACAAGGTTGCCGACGGCGCGATCGAGCGCGTCGACGACTACACGATCAAGCTGCACCTGCCGCGGCCCGACATTTCGCTCATCGCGGGCATGTCCGATTACCCGGCGCTCGTGGTGCACCGCAGCCATGGGGACGACAGCGACCTGTCGAAATCGCCGATCGGCACCGGCCCGTTCGAATTCGTGTCGATGGAAATCGGCACCGGCGCCGAGGTGAAGCGCCGCGAGAACGGTGAATGGTGGGGCGGCGAGGCCTATCTCGACGGCGTCAAGTTCATCGACTTCGGCACCGACGGCGCGGCCATCGTGGCGGCCTTCGACGGCGGCGAGATCGACATCAACGACGAGACCACCGCCGACTTCATCGACACGCTCGACGGTCTCGGCCTCGTCAAGCAGTCGAAGGCGACCGCCAACACCATCGTCGCCCGGATGCGGGCGGACACCGAGCCCTACACCAGCAAGGAGCTTCGCAACGCCGTGCAGATGGCGGTCGACAACAACATCGCGCTGCAGCTCGGCATCAACGGCGACGGCATCCCGGCCGAGAACCACCATGTTGCGCCCTTCCACCCGGAATATGCCGAGATTCCGAAGAAGGCGCCCGACCCCGCCGCCGCCATCGAGATGGCCAAGGCCGCCGGTCATGGCGAGACCGAGCTCGAGCTCATCTCGATCGACGGCGACTGGCGCACGGTGACCACCGACGCCATCGGCGCGATGCTGCGCGAGGCCGGCTTCAACATCAAGCGCACGGTGATCCCCGGCTCGTCCTTCTGGAACGACTGGACGAAATACCCGTTCTCGACCACCAACTGGGGCCCGCGCCCGCTGGGGGTTCAGGTTCTGGCGCTGGCCTACAAGTCCGGCGAGGCGTGGAACGAATCGGCCCATAGCAACCCCGAGTTCGACTCGACGCTGGAAGAGGCACTGGGCGTCTTCGACGCCGACGAACGCCGCGAGCTGTCCGCCAAGCTGCAGACCATGCTGCAGGATGACGGCGCGATCGTGCAGCCGTACTGGCGCAACCAGACCAAACACCACACCGACGAGGTGAAGAACAACTTCGTCCACCAGTTCCGCGAAATGCACTTCGAGGAAACCTGGCTCGACAGCTGATCCGGCCCTTGGTTGCATGAAGTCTGCCCGGCGGCGCCCCGCGCGCCGCCGGGTTTTTCGTGCCTCCGCCCGCCGATGACGCAGGCGGAACGATTATTCGGATTGATTCGCGAAAAACGAATCACTTCCTGTTGACCGATTCGCAGCGATTCGCCTATACCTTGAAAGACAGCAAACGCGCCCCGGGTCAGCCCCGGACAGCGCCGCGAAACGGGGAGCAAGCCGTGCATCTGACGGCAAGGGGACACGCAGCAGACAGGCCGGCTCATTGCCGCCCCCGCGCTATCCCCGGCATCGCGTCTCCAACCCGAATTTCCCTCCGCGCGGCCCTGGCCGCCCGGGTCTCCTTCGCGTCGAGGGCCTGACCAACAGGCACCGGCGCACCCCAACACCGTGGCAGGAATGATTGAGGGGCCGGTTCAACGGCCTCCTTTCATTTGGCGGCCTGGGGTCTCGGGTTCTGCCGGTTGTCGGCCTTGTTGCCATACATCCGGCTGTCGGCAATCCGCTTCAGCTCGCCATAGCCGGTCGCGTCTTCCGGGCAGCTGGCCGCGCCGGCGGCGGCGGTCATGCAGATTTCCGTCAGCCGCCCCGCCCGCCCGATGAGCGCGTAGGGCACCGATACCCGCGCCTGCAGGCTCGCCAGCAGCTCCGGCACCGCCTCGGCTTCCGTGCCGGGCATCCACAGCGCGAACTCGTCGCCGCCAATGCGCCCCGTCGCCACCCAGCTATGCGGCGGGAATGTCAGCGCCTGTGCCACGTGCTTGAGCACCTTGTCCCCCGCCTCGTGCCCATGCACGTCGTTCACATGCTTGAACTCGTTGAGGTCGAGAAAGATCAGCGCCCCGTGCCGCCCCGGCCGGTCGGCCAGCGCGTGGCGCACCTTCTCCTCGAACGCCCGCACGTTCAAGAGGCCGGTCAGCGGATCGGTCTCGCTCAGCCGCTTAAGCTGCGCCGCCTCCTGCCGCAGCGCGCGCTGCCGCCGCTGGCTGTGATCGATCTGCTGGCGGAACTTCCGCGACGCCGTTTTCAGGTTGATGAACTTTCCGATCAGCGCGCTGGCATTGTCCGCCACCAGCAGGATCAGCCCGTTGCCGCGGCCATCCTGCCCCCGAAGCATCGACCCCTGGAAGATCGTCGGCGTTCCGCCGGAAAACTCGAGCCGCAGGTAGGCCGGCGCACTCGTCCGCGTCAGCCGCGAGAGCCTGCGGCAAAGCTCCGCCTCGGGGGAGAGCAGAACCTCCTGAAGCGGCCGACCGCCCGGCCCGCCGATCAGGGCCTGCGCGCCGGCATTGGCACAGTGAACATGACCCGTCGGGTCGATCACCATCGCCGGCTGTTTCAGGGCAGTGACGACGGTGCTGATCCCGGCAAGGGTCGGATCGCACTCATCTGAAGAACTCAAACCCGTCTCCCGCGTCATCGTCCTGCAGGCTCACCCGAACGCGGCAACCCGGGTGGCCGGTCGCGATCGCCTTCTCGATATTCACCCGCGCATAGCCCCGCGCATCCGACACGATGCGCCCGAACACGTTCGTCGTCATCATGCAGAGCGACGGCCGCCCCTTCACCCGGTCGGCGAAGGGACAGGCGCTGTTGATCAGCACGATCTCGGTCCCGCTTACCGATTCGACCGAGAAATCGCCGCCGATCCGGCTCTTGAGGTCCGAGAGGATCGCGGCCAGCGCCCCTGGCTCCTCCGGAAGCCCGCCCATCGCTTCCGCGTATCGCCGGCTGATCGATGCACCCAGCTCGTCCCCGACCTGCCCGACGAAAGACGACGCCTCGACCAGGCCGATCGTGTCTTCCAGCTCTCCGGCCAGCGTCGTGGCGATGTCCGCGAAAAAGTCCGGTCGGGCAAGCTCGATATCAAGGGATCCGACATCCCCCGTGGTTTGATCCAAAACCATTGCAAGCACCTTTACCAAGTAGAACGATTGACGGCACGGGCCTTCCGCACCGCCGGTGGTTCCCGCAGCATTGGCCCAAATACCTAATTTTGGGTGAACCGATCCCGGCTGATCCGCTAGGCCAGCCCAAAAAAACAACGGGCCGCACGTGGCGGCCCGTCTGCAAATCGTCCGAAAGGCGCCGCTCAGTGCAGCTTGGCCTCCACGTCGGCGATCGACTCGTCGATCAGCTTGTTGGCCTGCGTCGCGGTGATTTCCTTCGCCACCACTTCCTTGGCCACGGCAACCGCCACGGTCACGGCACGGTCGCGCACCTCCTTGACCGCGCTCGCCTCGGCCGAGGCGATCTGGTCTTCGGCGGCCCGGATCCGGCGCTCGATCGACACTTTCAGGTCGGCCTTGGCCTTCTCGGCGGCCTCGGAGGCCTCCTGCTTGGCATGGGCGACGATGCGGTCGGCCTGGCCCTGCACCTCTTTCTGCTTGCGCTCGTAGCTGGCCAGCAGCGTCTGCGCCTCCTCGCGGATGGCGCGCGCCTCGTCCAGCTCCGACTTGATGCCCTCGGCCCGCTTGTCAAGCTGCTTGCCCACAAGGCCGGGCACCTTGAGATAGAGAAGGATGGCGATGAACAGCAGGAACGAGATCAGCACCACGAAATTGGTGTTCGACAGCGAGAAGAACGGGCCCGTCGCGGCCAGTGCGGGGCTGCCGGCGGTCAGCGCGGCGAATGTTGCGATCAGCTTTTTCATCTCGCTTACCCCTTGACCCGCGTTTGCACCGCGTTGGAAATCGTCTTGTCGTCGGCCTTGATGCCAAGCACCGCGACAAGCTCCTTCGCCGTCGCTTCAGCCACGTCCTTGACGCTCTCCATCGCGGAGGCGCGGATCTCGCTGATTTTCTTTTCGCCCTCGGCCGCCTTGGCGGCAATCTCGGCGTCGGCCTTGGCCGTGGCCTCGTCCAGCTCGGCCTTGATGTCGGCCTTGGTGGCGGCGATGATGTTCTGGGCTTCCGCCCGCGCATCGGCCAGCGCCTTGTTATACGCTTCCTCGGCCTCGGAGGCTTTCGCCTTGAGGTCCTCGGCCGCGGCCAGATCGTTGGTGATGGTCCCCTGACGCTCGGCCAGAACCGCGGCGATGCGCGGCAGTGCGAGGCGCGACAGGATGAAGAAGATCACGATCAGCGTGACGACCAGCCAGAAGATCTGGTTGCCCATCCAGTCGGGGCACAACTGCGGCATGCCGACCGCGCCGCCGGTATTGTCGACGCAGGCACTTACAGTTTCATGCGTTTCGCTTGCCATGACGTCCTCCTTGGGAACTTTCCGAATACACCGGGCGGCTGCGCGTGTCGCGCCGCCACCCGGCCGTAAGGATCAGGTTCCGCAGGGTTTAGACGGCAAACATCAGCAGAAGCGCGACGAGGAACGAGAAGATCCCCAGGGCTTCCGAGAACGCGATACCGATGAACATGGTTGCGGTCTGGCCACCGGCCGCCGACGGGTTGCGCAGGGCGCCCGACAGGAAGTTACCCACAACGTGGCCCACACCGACAGCTGCACCGCCCATGCCCGTACAGGCAAGACCGGCACCGATGTAAGCACCCATTTGTACGACGTCGCCTTCCATTTCATGTCTCCTTACGTTGGAATTGGCAAAAAAGGTTGTTCGATCCCTAGTGGTGGGGATGCAGCGCATCCTTCAGGTACACGCAGGTCAGGATCGTGAACACGTAGGCCTGGATGAAGGCCACGAGCATTTCGAGCGCGTAGATCGCGGTGATCGCCACGATCGACAGCGGGGTCACGACAAGGCCGATCCCCGCGGAAATCAGGATCATCGGCGCGAAGGCCGCGAACACCTTGATCACGGCGTGGCCGGCCATCATGTTGCCGGCAAGCCGGATCGAGTGGCTGACCGGGCGCACGAAGTAGGAAATCACCTCGATCAGCGCCAGGATCGGCCGCAGCGGCAGCGGCGCGGCGCTGATCCAGAACAGGCTGAGGAAGCCGGCACCGTGCTTGACGAAGCCCAGGATGGTGACCGTCAGGAACACCGCCATCGCCAGCACCGCCGTCACGCCGATATGGCTGGTGGTGGTGAACGACCCCGGCAGCAGGCCCAGGAAGTTCGAGAAGACGATGAACATGAACAGGGTCATGATATAGGGGAAATACGGCAGCGCGTCCTTGCCCGCCACGTCCTCGACCATCTTGCGAATGAAGCCATAGGCCAGCTCGGCAATCGACTGGATGCGCCCGGGCACCAGCGACCGGCTCGAGCTTCCCAGCACCAGCAGCGCGAAGATGCACAGGATCGTCAGCGCCATCCACAGCGTCACGTTGGTGATGGTGAACATGCCCACCGGCCCGTCGCCGAACAGCGGCTTGACGATGAACTGGTCCATCGGGTGGAAAACCAGCCCGCCCTCTTCTGCGTGTTCGGCACCGTTCGCTGCTTCAGTCGCCATCTTTCACCCTCTTGTCTTCCGCCCCGTCGGGCGCGTCGTCCGCCTGCTGGATTTCCTTGGCGCTCCGCATCATCGTCTTGATGCCGGCAACGAAGCCCAGCAATGTAAAAATCACGAGGAAGACCGGAAGCGTGCCGAAAAGGCTGTCCAGCCCGAACCCCATGCCGAAACCGATCGCCAGACCGGCCACGAGTTCGATCACCATCCGCCAAGCAAGATGCGCCTGGCTGTAGTGCTCTTCCTGGTGAGGCTTCGGGGTGTCCTTGCCTTTCAGCTTGTTGATCCTCGCCTCGAGCTGCGCCATGCGCTCGCTGTCATCTGGATCGGTCACCCTTGCCCCTCCGGAACGGTTGCGCCTTTGCTATGCGCGGGCGGGTCCCGAGTCAAGCACGCGCGGCACCGCAGAAAATGTCCCGCAAATCATTGTTTTCCAATACATATCCGATCCCAGCCAATCGCCTCCACCACCCGCCTCGTCCCCTGCCGTGCCTGAAACCCCGGATTCCGCATATTCAACCATTCGGTTGAGATTGCCTCCCGCAGCGCCCCCGCCCGCATCATCCCCGTTGACGGCACGCGCCCGAGCAGGCTTAACAGGTGCCATGTCTCACCCGCTCGATGCCGCCTTCTCGGCCCTTGCCGACCCCACGCGCCGCGCCATCCTCACCATGCTGCTCGAGGATGACATGGCCGTCACCGACGTGGCCGAGCCCTTCGACATGTCGCTCGCGGCCATCTCCAAGCATCTCGGCATCCTCAGCCGCGCGGGCCTCATCACCCAGGAACAGCGCGGCCGGGTCAAATGGTGCAAGCTCGAACCCGACGCCCTGCGCGACGCCTCGATCTGGATGCAGAGCTTCGGCCAGTTCGAGGCGGTCAACCTCGACGCCTTCGAACGCTTCCTCGCCTCCGAGCTTGCCGATGACCGATAACCACGTCCCCCTCTCGCCCGACCGCCTGCCGCCGGCCATCGTCGAGCGGCTGCAACTGCCTCTCGTCATGCCGATGGCGCCCGGCCCCGACAGCGCCTGCGGCGTCTTCCGCGCGGATGGCAGCTTCCGCCAGATGTCGCGCACGCTCCTGTCCGGCGCCCGCCTCTCCGGCATCCCCCAGCTCGACGAGACGCCCTTCGCCGAGATCGTCCCCGGCCGCTGGCTCTTCGTCGGCATCGGGCGGCATCATTTCGGTCATTTCGTCGTTGAGACCCTGATCCGCCTCTGGGCCCTCGGCCCCTACCGGGACGAGCTCGACGGCATCGTCATCATCCCCAAGGACGGCATGGATTTCTCCGTCGCGCTCGACCGCCGCTACGGCAGCTTCCTGTCGATGCTGACCGAGGGCCTGCCGGTCCACCTCGCCAAGTATCCCAGCCGCTACGAAACCCTTCTCCTGCCCTCGCCCGGCTTCGGGCCGCTGGGCTGGGTCGCGGGCACCGGGATCTACCGCCGCGAAATCCGCGCCCGCATCGCCCGCCACATCAAGCCCGACGGGCCCGAAAAGCTCTACATCTCCCGCTCCGCCCTCAAGCAGGAGGAAAAGCAGGTTCATGACGAGCAGAAGATCGAGGACCTGATGCGCCGCGCCGGCTACGACATCTTCCATCCCCAGGACCACACGATCGAGGAACAGCTCGCCCGCTACATGGCCGCGCGCGTGCTGGTCGGCGGTGACGGCTCGGCCTTCCACCTCGCCCCCTTCTCGATGCAGCCGGGCGCCCGCGTCGGCCTCATCCAGCGCCGCCACCGGCCCAAGGTCTTCGACGCCTTCACCGCCCAGATCGAGGCCTTCGCCCAGTCCGAGGTCAGCCTGATCCGCCCGGTCCTGCCGAAAACCGACGACACCCCCCACCCCAGCGAGGCCGCCACACCGATCGACTTCGCCGTGGTCGAGGAGGAACTCGACAGCGCCGGCTTCCTCTAGCCTCGCGCCACGTCGCGGGGGCTCCCCGGCCCCGGCTTCTTCTGGCTGGAAATATCCCCGCCGGAGGCACCGGAAAACCCCGTTTTCCGGCCAATTTTCCGCACCGGAAAATTCCCCCCGCCTCAGCCCGGGTGCTCGTCCTTCAGCAGAAGCACCAGCGCCAGCACCGTCATGCCGACCCCCAGCAGCACCATCCCCGGCGGCAACCCCTTGCCCAGCGCCGCCTGCCAGCAGGCCACCCAGGTGGGGGTCAGGTACGTATAGGCCATCACCTTCGCACTCGGCAGCCTCAGGCTGGCGAACTGCAGCAGCACGAAGGTCACCGCCGTCGCCATCACCGCCGTATAGGCGATCGTCACCCAGACGATCGGCGGCAGCGTCGCCCACTCGGTCGCCATCAGCTTCTGCCACCCGGCCGCCGTCACCAGCACCGTCGCGCCCACCATCGCCCCGAAGGAAAACACCACCGGCTTCTCCCCGCGGTTCAGCAGCCGCACCATCGGCGTATAGACCGCATGCGCCACGCAGCCCCAGAAATAGACGATCTCGCCGCGCCCCACCTCGAAGGCCGCCACGTCCTGCCAGCTCGCGTCGAAGATCACCCAAAGCGCGCCCACCGCCCCCACGGCCAGCGCCAGCGCCATCCGTGCCGTCGTCACCTGCCGCAGCAGCAGGTAGCCGAACACCCCCGACAGGATCGGCGTCAGCGTGAACACCGCGGCGGCCGAGACCGGCTCGGCGGTCTTCAGCCCCTCGAACATCAGCACGAAGTACAAGCCCATCGACCCGCCCAGCAGCAGGTACCGCCACGGCGCCGAGAAGGCCTTGCGCGGAATGCCCGCCACCACGTGCGCTGCCACCCCCAGGATCACCGACGCCGCCATGAACCGCACCGCGTTGAGCACCACCGGCTCCACGTGGTTCGCCGCCATCGAGCCCAGCGCGAACGACCCGGCGACCAGCGCCGAGAAGCAGAGCATCGCCAGATGCCCCTTCATCGCTTCGGTCATAGGTCCTCCCAGGCCTTCGCTCGGTCCTTCAGGAAGGCCAAGAAGGCCTGCACCTTCGTCGTCCGGTGCAGGTCCATGTGGGTGACCAGCCACAGCGGCGCCGCCCATTCCTCGCGCGGCTCGGTCACCTCGACCAGACCGCCCATCTCCTCGGCCTGAAGCCGCGACATGAAGCCGATCCCGGCGCCCTCGCGGATCGCCCGTCGCTGGGCATGCACGTCGCCGCTGCGGAAGGTGATGCATTCCACCGGCACCGTTTCGCGGAGCCACTTGGCAAAGGGCGCGCGCGACTTGGGGTCGTCGGCGCTGACGAACCGGTGCTTGTGATAATCGCTCACATCGCCGGGCAGGCCGTGCGCCGCGGCATAGCCCTCGCTGGCGAAGAGGGTGATCCGCTGCTTGTGGAACGGCTGAACCACGTTGTCGGGCTGGTCCGGCGGGTTGCCCGCCCGCACCGCCACATGCGCCTCGCCGTATTCCAGCCGGAACAGCCGCTCGCCGGTCAGGAAGCGCACCACGATCTCCGGATGCGCCTTCTGGAAATCCGCCAGCACCGGCACCAGCAGGTGGCTCAGACCGCCCAGCGTGGTCACCACCAGCTCGCCCGACACGTCGTTGCCGCGCCCCTTGATGCGGCCGGCCAGCTGGCTGAACTGGTCATCCGTCGCCTGCGCCACCCGCAACAGGTCCTCGCCGGCTTCCGTGGGCGTATAGCCCCGCGCGTGCCGCTGGAACAGCTTCACGCCAAGCCGCTCCTCCAGCGCGTCGATATGCCGGATCACCGTGGCGTGGTGCACACCCAGCACCTCCGCCGCGCCGCTCACCGTCCCGATCCGGGCGACGTTGTACGCCGTCCGGATTTCATCCCAGTTGTCCATCGGCATCGCTCACCCTCCGGCTCTGTCGGCCCATAGGGGCCCGGCTCCCGGCCATCCGATGTCCGCTCTTGGCGCAGCCCGTGCAGGCCGCCCGCCAACTCATGTGCGAATATCAACATAGCCTGTCACTTTCCTATCGTTGCGTTCGCATCGGCACAAGCCAATCTTGATGCCAATCGCAACCGATCTTCCAAGGACCTCCTCACATGACCCACACCATCCTGCATATCGACGCCTCCGCCCGCCACACCGGCTCCGTCAGCCGCGACCTCTCGGCGCGCATCGTCGCCAATCACCCCGACGCCCGCGTCATCACCCGCGATGTCGCCGACACGCCCCTGCCCCATGTCACCGAAGACTGGGTCGCCGCCAACTTCACCCCCGCCGACAGCCGCACCCCGGCCCAGCAGGCCGTGCTCGGCCAGTCCGACGCGCTCGTCGCCGAGCTGAAACAGGCCGACACCATCGTCATCGGCCTGCCGGTCTACAACTTCTCGATCCCCGCCGCCCTCAAGGCCTGGATCGACCTCGTCGCCCGCGTCGGCCTGACCTTCAAGTATACCGAGCAGGGCCCCGTCGGCCTGCTCTCCGGCAAACGTGTCATCGTCGCACTCGCCTCCGGCGGCACCGGGGCGGGCTCCGAGATCGACCACGCCACCCCCTACCTGGAATTCATCCTCGGCTTCATGGGCATCACCGACGTCACCGTGGTCGCCGCCGACCGTCTCGGTGCCGACGCCGAGGCCGGCATGGCAAAGGCCCTCGACCAGATCGCAGAACTGCGCAACGCCGCCTGACCGGCCCGATTCATGAGCAATCCGCCGCCCGCCCCGCCGCGGACGGCGGATTTTCCGCCCGCGCCCCTGAAATTTTGCTACCTTCCGTACAAATGGCTTTCAGGGGAGCCGATGAAGATATACCGCAACACGCCGGACCTGCTGGTCGCCGAACGGGTGCCTTTGCTGCTCGCCATCGGACTCTTCGGCTTCGTCATGGCCTTCGTCACCCCCGGCGTCCTGCTGGTCTTCGCCGGCGAATGGCTGGGCCTGGCCTTCGGCACGCTGGGCGGGGGGCTCGGCATCGCGGCCATGTGCGTCTTCGTCGAACGGCTCCAGGTCATTCTCGACGCGGCGGCCCAGACCGCCACGATCCGCCGCCGCACCATGCTCGGCCTTCGCGAGACCACGCTGCCGCTGGTCGAACTGGTCCGCGCCACCACCGAAAGCACGACCAGCTCGGGAAAATCCCGCCAGCGCCTCTTTCGCCCGACCCTGGTGCTTAACGACGGCACCGGCGCGGGCGAAACCCTCCACCCGATCACCGAGGTCTTCTCGTCCGGCACCGGCGCCGCCCGCCTCGTCGCCGCCATCAACGACTGGCTCGCCGCCAGCCGCAGCACCAGCCAGCCTGCCTGAGACCCTCCCCGCCGCCCCATCCGGCAGCCTTCGCTTGACTCGCCGGCGCTTTCGGCTTAACCGACCCCAAATTTCCGGAAGTCCCTATCGCTTCCGGTCCCATGGGCCATGCCCGGGATCGCCCCCCACCAGCGAGTTTCGCCCGTGGGGGCGTTTATGATTTGAACCGCCTCTCCTATGTTCGGAGGGCATGACAGAAACCGGCGAAGGAGGCCGCAGGCATGTTTGAAAATCTATCAGAACGCCTATCCGGCGTCCTCGACCGGCTGACGAAACAGGGCGCGCTGTCCGAAGACGACGTCAAGACCGCCCTGCGCGAGGTCCGCGTCGCGCTGCTCGAGGCCGACGTCTCGCTGCCCGTCGCGCGCGAGTTCATCAAGAAGGTGCAGGACCAGGCCACCGGCCAGGCCGTGACGAAATCCGTCACCCCCGGCCAGCAGGTCGTCAAGATCGTCCACGACGCGCTGGTCGACACGCTCACCGGCGAAGGCGACCCCGGCGCGCTCAAGATCGACAACGCCCCGGCCCCGATCCTCATGGTCGGCCTGCAGGGCTCCGGCAAGACCACCACCACCGCCAAGCTCGCCAAGCGCCTCAAGGAACGCGACGGCAAGCGCGTGCTCATGGCTTCGCTCGACGTCAACCGCCCGGCGGCCATGGAACAGCTCCAGATCCTCGGCCAGCAGGTCGGCGTCGACACCCTGCCCATCGTCAAGGGCGAAGACCCGGTCACCATCGCCAAGCGCGCCAAGACGCAGGCCTCCCTCGGCGGCTACGACGTCTACATGCTCGACACTGCCGGCCGCCTCCATATCGACGCCGAGCTGATCCAGCAGGCGGCCGATGTCCGTGACGTCGCCAACCCGCGCGAAACCCTGCTCGTGGTCGACGGCCTGACCGGTCAAGATGCCGTCAACGTCGCGACCGAGTTCGACGACAAGATCGGCGTGACCGGCGTCGTCCTCACCCGTATGGATGGCGACGGCCGCGGCGGCGCCGCGCTGTCGATGCGCGCCATCACCGGCAAGCCCATCCGCTTCGTCGGCACCGGCGAGAAGATGGACGCCATCGAAACCTTCGAGCCCGAGCGCATCGCCGGCCGCATCCTCGGCATGGGCGACATCGTCTCGCTCGTGGAAAAAGCCCAGCAGACCATCGAGGCCGAACAGGCCGAGCGCATGATGAAGCGCTTCCAGAAGGGTCAGTTCAACATGAACGACCTGAAGATGCAGCTTGAACAGATGCAGAAGATGGGCGGCATGGAAGGCATGATGGGAATGATGCCCGGCATGGGCAAGATGGCGAAACAGATGGAAGGCGCCGGCATCGACGACCGGATGCTCGTCCAGCAGATCGCCCTCATCCAATCCATGACCAAGAAGGAACGCGCCAATCCCAAGATCCTCCAGGCCTCCCGCAAGAAGCGCATCGCCGCGGGCGCCGGCATGGAAGTCTCCGAGCTCAACAAGCTGCTCAAGATGCAGCGGCAGATGGGCGACATGATGAAGAAGATGGGAAAGATGGGCAAAGGCGGCATGCTGAAACAGGCCATGAAGGGCATGTTCGGCAAGGGCGGCCCCTCCCCCGAGGACATGCAGGGCATGGACCCCAAGGCGATCGAACAGGCGGCCAAGCAGATGGGCTCGGGCCGCGGCATGCCCGGCGGCTTCCCCGGCATGGGCGGCGGCCAGTCCCTGCCCCCGGGTCTCAGCGGGTTCGGCAAGAAGAAATGATCCAGCCCGACTGGATAACCGGCCTGATCGGCGGCCTGATGATCGGCAGCGCGGCGGCGCTGTTCCTGCTGGTCAACGGCCGGATCATGGGCGCCAGCGGCCTGATCGGCGGCGTGGTCGACGGCTCCGGCTGGTCTAACCTGGTCGAACGGCTGGCCTTCCTCGCCGGTCTCGTCGGCGTGCCCGCCCTGATCGCCCTGGCCACCACCCGGCCCGACACCCACCTCACCGGCAACCTTCTCATCGTCGCCATCGCCGGCCTCGCCGTCGGCATCGGCACCCGCATGGCCAATGGCTGCACCTCGGGCCACGGCGTCTGCGGCATCTCGCGCCTCTCGCCGCGCGGCATCGTCGCGACACTGGTCTATCTCGGCGTCGGCGCGGCCACCATGCTGATCGCCCGCCACGTGATGGGGGTGATCTGAATGCGCGCGCTCTTCGCCTTCCTCGCCGGCGGCCTCTTCGGGGCCGGTCTGCTGGTCTCCGGCATGACCGACACCACCAAGGTGCAGGGCTGGCTCGACATCTTCGGCGCGTGGGACCCCACGCTCGCCTTTGTCCTCGGCGGCGCCATCCTCCCGATGGCCATCGCCTGGCGCGTCGCCGCGAAACGCCGGTCATCGGCGCTCGGCACCGCCCTGCCCGCGAAACCCTCGGTGCAGCTCGACCCGCGCCTGCTCACCGGCTCGGCCCTCTTCGGCATCGGCTGGGCCCTCGCCGGCCTCTGCCCCGGCCCGGCACTCGCCTCTCTCTCCTATGGCGGCACGCAAGGCATCATCTTCCTGATGGCGATGATCAGCGGCATGATCATCTGGCGTGCCATCGACCTCGGCCTCACCGGCAAGGGGAAGGCGGCATGACCCGGACCGTGCAGATCCCCCGCCTCGAAACCGCCCGCCTGATCCTCCGCGCCCCGCGTGTCGAGGAGTTCGAGGCCTATTGCACCCTCGTCGCCAGCGATCGCGCCGCGCACATGTTCCAGCTAGACCGCCCCGCCGCGTGGAAGGAATTCGCCGCCGAGCTGGGCCACTGGCCGCTCTTCGGCTTCGGGCCCTGGCATGTCGAACGCCGCGAAGACGGCGCCCTTGTCGGCGCGGTCAGCATCCTCAACCACGACACCTACCCGGAAACCGAGATCGGCTGGCACCTCTACGAGGGGTTTGAGGGCCAAGGCTACGCCTTCGAGGCCGCCACCGCCGCCCGCGACTGGGCCTTCACCGAGCGCGGCCTGCCCACACTGGTCAGCTACATCAGCCCCGGCAACACCCGCTCCATCGCGCTGGCCGAACGCCTCGGCGCCACCCTCGACCGCGACGCGCGCGGCGAAGACGCAACCGACCTCGTCTACCGCCACGCCCGCCCCGCCGAAAGGGCCGCGCAATGACCCTCGCGCTGCACATCCCCCGGCTGGAGACCCCCCGCCTGATCCTGCGCGCGCCGGAACCGGCCGATTTCGAGCCGCTCTGCGCCTTCCTCACCGACCCGGTCCGCGCCTGGGGCTTCGGGGTGGAAAAAGACCGCCCCACCGCCTGGCGCTGGTTCGCCGCCAATATCGGCCACTGGGCCCTGCGCGGCTACGGCTATTTCACCATCGAGCTGAAAGAGACCGGCACCCCCTGCGGCATCTCCGGCATATGGGAGCCCGAGGGCTGGCCCGAGCCCGAGGTCGGCTGGGTCGTCTACGACGGATACGAAGGCAAGGGCATCGCCTACGAGGCCGCAACCCGCGCCCGCGAATGGGCCTATACCGACTTGGGCCTCACCACGCTCACCTCGAACATCGTGCCCGGCAACGACCGCTCGGTCGCGCTGGCCGAACGCATGGGCGCCACCTACGAGCGCACCTACCACAACCCCAACATGGGCGAGGACATGCTCTATCGTCACCCGAGCCCCTCGGCGCTCGGGCTCGACACCGACAGTGACGGAAGCCCGGAGGCCTACGCCTGATGTCGCTGCCCGCCTCCGTCCCCGTGATCGAAACCGAAGACCTGATCCTCCGCGGCTACCGCGAAGCGGATTTCGAGGCCTTCGCCCGCTTCGCCGCCTCCGACCGCGCCCGCTTCGTCGGCGGGCCGCAGGCACGCTACGACAGCTGGCGCTCCTTCATGGCGGGCATCGGCCACTGGTCGCTCCGGGGCTACGGCATGTGGATGCTCGAACACCGCGAAACCGGCGAGGCCGCGGGCCGCGTCGGCGTGATCTACAATGACGGCTGGCACGAGCCCGAGCTGGGCTGGCACATCTACGACGGGTTCGAGGGCCGCGGCTATGCCTACCAGGCCTGCCGCGCCGCCCGCCGCCACGCGGCCGAACATCTCGGCATGAACGCGATCATGTCCTACATCGCCCCCGACAACGCCCGCTCGCTCCGCCTGGCCCAACGCCTCGGCTGCTGGCACGAGCGCGATGTCGAGGTGCTGGGCAGCCCCTGCCAGCTCTGGCGCCACCCGGCAGAGGAGATCGGCGCATGACCCACCCGATCCCCTTCCACGAAACCCCGCCCACCGGCGCCACGGCCGATCTCGCCGCCCGGATGCAGGCCCTGATCCCCGTGCTGGAAACCGAACGCCTGGTCCTGCGCGCCCCCCGGATCGAGGATTTCGACGCCTTCGCCGCCATGGTCGACGGCCCGCGCGGCTCGTTCTTCGGCCATCCGAAAACCCGCGCCGACGCGTGGGAGATCTTCATGCAGCTCACCGGCACCTGGCCCCTGCGCGGCCACGGCGCCTGGACGGTCACCGACCGCGCCTCCGGCACCGTGCTCGGCATGGTCCTGATCGGCGCCGAACCCGGCGACATGGAGCCCGAGCTCGGCTGGGCCGTCACCCCCGAAGCCGAAGGCCGCGGCATCGCCTTCGAAGCCGCACGCGCCGTCCGCGACCACGCCCTCGGCCCGCTCGGCCTCTCCCGGCTGGTCAGCTATGTCGACGCCGACAACATCCGCTCCGTCGCGCTGGCCGAACGCCTCGGCGCCACCCGCGACCCGGCCGCCGAAGCCGCCCTGCCGGACGCCGACCGCTGCGCCGTCTACCGCCACGCCGTACCGGGGGGCCGCTGACATGGTCACCACGTCCATCCCCGTCCTCGAAACCCGCCGCCTCTCCCTGCGCGGGCCGGAACCGCAGGATTACCCGAACTTCAAGGCCACCTTCGCCTCCTACCGTTCGCGCTTCATGGGCGGGCCGCTCAACCCGTACGAGACCTGGATGCTCTACGCCGCCGAAATCGGCCACTGGAACATCCGCGGCTTCGGCATGTGGATGATCCACGACAAGGAAACCGACCGCACCCTCGGCATGGCCGGCGGCTGGTTCCCCGCCGCCTGGCCCGAACGCGAACTCGCCTGGATCATCTGGCCCGAGGAGGCCGGCAACGGCTACGCGCTCGAGGCGACCCACCGGGTCCGCAAGCACCTCTATGCCGATCTCGGCTGGGACGACGCGGTCAGCTACATCGACCCCAAGAACCTCGATTCCATCCGCCTGGCCGAGCGGCTTGGCGCGGTCCGCGACCCCGACGCCGCCACCATCGACGGCAACGACACGGTCTACCGCCACCCGGCCCCCGCGCGCCTTCAGTCCGGCCAGCTTCGCGACGGGATCGAACTGGAAATCGAGCATTACTGCGACCCGCTCTTCAAACCGAAGGGGATGCCCATTGACTGACGCAACCACCCGCGCCGCCTCGCTCCTCAAGGAGCACCGCGAGAGCATCGACAGGCTCGACGCGATCCTCGTCTACACGCTCGGCGAGCGCTTCAAACACACCCAGGCCGTGGGCAAGCTCAAGGCCGAACATGACCTTCCCCCGTCCGATCCGGCCCGCGAAGAGGCCCAGATCGCACGGCTCGAAGACCTGGCGAAACAGGCCGATCTCGACCCGGATTTCGCCAAGAAGTTCCTGAACTTCATCATCGCCGAGGTGATCCGGCATCACCAGCAACACCAATCGTAGGGCGGGACATCCCGCCGAACCAACGCCATTCAAAAGGAGAAATCACAATGGCCATGAAAATCCGCCTTGCCCGTGGTGGCAGCAAGAAACGCCCCTTCTACAGCATCGTGGCTGCCGACAGCCGCATGCCGCGTGACGGCCGCTTCATCGAGAAGCTGGGCACCTACAACCCGCTTCTGCCGAAGGACAGCGAGGACCGCGTCAAGATGAACGTCGAGCGCATCCAGTACTGGATGGATCACGGCGCCCAGCCGTCCGACCGCATCGCCCGCTTCCTCGAGAACGCCGGCGTGCTCGAGAAGAAAGAGCGCGCGAACCCCAAGAAGGGCACCCCGGGCCAGAAAGCCCAGGACCGCGCCGAGCAGAAGGCCGAGAAGGCCAAGGCCGCCGAGGAAGCCGCCAACGCTCCGGCCGAGGAAGCCCCGGCAGAAGAGGCCGCTTCCGAAGAGGCGACCGAAGAGTAAATCGGGCAGGAAACTGGAATGTCGCGGTTCTCATCAGACTTCCAGTCCGGCCTGATCGACCTGATGCGGTGGCGGCGCGACGTGCGCCGCTTCCGCACCGATCCGGTGGACGAGGCGCTGCTCGCGCAGTGCCTCGACACCTTTCTGTTCGCCCCCTCCGTGGGGCTTTCCGAGCCATGGCGCATCATCAGTGTCGACAGCGACACCGCCCGCGCCGCCGCGCTCGACAATTTCCGCGAAACCAATGCACGGGCGCTCGACGGCTATTCCGGCGACAAGGCAAAGCTTTACAGCACGCTCAAGCTCACCGGCATGCAGGAAGCCCCGGTGCAACTCGCCGTCTTCTGCGACACCGCCACCGCCAAGGGCGCGGGGCTCGGCGCGCTGACCATGCCCGAGATGCGGCCCTATTCCGTTGTCGCCGCCATCACCCAGTTCTGGCTTTACGCCCGGGCGCAGGGGCTCGGCGTCGGCTGGGTCTCGATCCTCGACCCCGCCCGCCTCCGCCGCGACCTCGACCTGCCCGGTGACTGGTCGCTGGTCGCCTATCTCTGTGTCGGCTGGCCCGAGGCCTTCTCCGACACCCCCGAACTCGAACAGGCCGGGTGGGAAGACCGCCGCGGCTCGATCCCCCTGGAGGTGCGCTGATGGAAGACCGTGTCTGCCTCGGGGCCATCGCCGGCGCCTTCGGCGTCAAGGGCGAGGTCCGTCTGAAAAGCTTCACCGCCATCCCCGAGGATGTCACCGCCTATGGCGCGCTGACCTCCGAGGACGGCCGCCAAAGCTACGAGATCACCCTGACGGGCCAGACCAAGAACGGCCTCACCGCCCGCCTCTCCGGCATCGCCACCAAGGAACAGGCCGATGCCCTGCGCGGCACGCGCCTCTATGTCGACCGCGCCCGCCTCCCCGAACCCGAGGAGGACGAGTTCTACCATGCCGACCTGATCGAGGTGGAGGTCTTCGACACCGGCGGCACCCGCCTCGGCACCGTCAAGGCCGTCCACAACCACGGCGCCACCGACCTGCTCGAAATCCGCCTGCCCGGCTCCTCCGCCACCGTCCTTCTGCCCTTCACGCGCGAGGCCGTGCCCACGGTCGACCTCGCCGCCCGCCGGATCGTGGCCGATCCGCCCGACGGGCTCTTCCCCGACGACGCAAAAAGCTGATCGCGTACGAAACGGGCGGAACCAGACGCATCACGTGACGTTATCCCTCAGACGCCGCCAAATCCCCGCGCGGTCAACTGAAAGGAACGTCCCCAATGCTCGAATGGATCCTCATCCTCCTCGCCATCGCCGCCATCGCCGCCATGCTGGGTTTCGGCCGCCTCTCCGGCGTCGCCCTGTCGGGCGCCAAGATCCTCATCATTGTCGCGCTGGTGCTCTTCCTGCTCTTCGCGATCGGGGTCATAGCCCTCTGACGAGGGCCACAGGCCTTCGGGCCGGGGCCGGTCACGACGAATGCGCTTGACCGCCCCGGCCCGTCCCCCCCAAAAGACAGGCCATGTCTGACCAGCCCCGTTCCCATGGCCGCAAATCCATCACCGCCTCGCTTCAACCGCGCAGCCTGATGGATCACAACCCCCGCCTCGCCGGGGTGTGGACCGCCCATATCATCACCCTCTTCCCCGAGGCCTTCCCAGGCGTGCTGGGCGAAAGCCTGACGGGCCGCGCTCTGAAAGACCGGCTCTGGGCGCTGGAAACCACCCCCCTGCGCGAGTTCGGCGAAGGCCGCCACCGCAATGTCGACGACACCCCTGCCGGCGGCGGCGCCGGCATGGTCATGCGCGCCGACGTCATGTCCCGTGCCATCGAGGCCGCCACCGCCGGCGCGCCGCCCTCACGCCCCCTCCTCTACCTCAGCCCCCGCGGCCGCCGCTTCGATCAGGCCATGGCCCAACACCTCTCCGAAGGCCCCGGCCTCACCATGATCTGCGGCCGCTTCGAAGGGCTCGACGAGCGCGTGATAGACCACTACGGCATCACCGAGGTCTCGCTCGGCGACTTCGTCCTCACCGGCGGCGAGATCGCGGCACAGGCGATGATCGACGCCACCGTCCGCCTCCTCCCCGGCGTTCTCGGCAACGCGGCCTCCACCGAAGAGGAAAGCTTCACCTCCGGCCTTCTCGAACACCCGCAATACACCCGCCCCGCCGAATGGAACGGCCGCGCCATCCCCGAAGTCCTCCTCTCCGGCAACCACGCGAAAATCGCCGAGTGGCGGCAGCAACAGGCCGAGGCGCTCACCCGCGCCCGCCGCCCCGACCTCTGGCAGGCCTACACCGCCCGCCGCGACAAAAACGACTGACCTCTCGCCACAGACCCTCCCGCGCCCTATCTTCGATCCCAGGCACAGGGAGGGGATCACCATGCACAGACGCACCGTACTCAAGGGCGCCTTGGCGACCGGCCTTGTCACGACCCTTCCCCGCCTCGCCGCCGCCAACCCCCTCACCCTCACCGCCGCCCCGGGCGAGGCGCCGCTCGTCGTCCCCGACGGCCCGGCCACTAAGGCATGGCTCTACAACGGCACCGCCCCCGGCCCCGTCCTCCGCGCCCGGCAAGGCGACACCCTCCGCGTCACCGTCCAGAACGACCTGCCCGAGCCCACCACCGTCCACTGGCACGGCCTCCGCGTCCCCGTCTCACAAGACGGCATGCCCTTCCTCAGCCAGCCCCCCATCGCCCCCGGCGACAGCTTCGACTACGAACTTCCCCTCCTTGACGCCGGCACCTTCTGGTATCACCCCCATGTCAACAGCTCCGAACAGGTTGGCCGCGGCCTCCACGGCCTGCTGATCGTCGAGGAACCCCCCGAAATCGCCGCCCGCCTTCAGGCCGACCGCGATCTCACATGGGCCATCGACGACTGGCGCCTCGACCAGCAGGCCCAGATCGCCCCCTTCAGCAACCGCCACGATCAAAGCCACGGCGGCCGCACCGGCAACGTGCTCACCGTCAACGGCACCTACCTGACACGCACCCCCGTCCGCTCCGGCGAACGCCTCCGCCTGCGCATCTGCAACGTCTCGAACGCCCAGAACTTCCACCTCACCTTCGCCCCCTTCGACCCGTGGCTCATCGCCCTCGACGGCCACCCGGTCGCCCCGCAGAAACTTGGCGACACCGGCGTCTGGCTCGGCGCCGGCCAGCGCGCCGACCTCATCCTCGATATCGACGTGGCCCCCGGCACCCCCGCCCGCGTGATCGACGACGCCTACGGCCCCGACCGCGCCTTCGAAGTCATGACATGGGAGGTCTCCGAGGAACCGCCCCTCCGCGACACCCCTCTCGGCCCGCCCGAGGCGCTGCCCCCCAACCCCGTCGCCCAACCCGACCTCGCCAATGCCGAGACCCACAAACTCACCTTCGACGGCGGCGCCATGGGCGGCATGTCCGAGGCCATGATGGACGGCAAAATGCTCTCCATTCAGGAACTGGCCCAGGCGGGCCGCTTCTGGTCGATCAACGGCACCGTCCCGACCCGCCTGCACGAAACAGAACCGCTCCTGCGCCTCGCCCTCGGCAAGACCCACCGCATCACGCTGGAAAACCGCACCCGCTGGCCGCACCCCATCCACCTCCACGGCCACAGCTTCCGCTTCACCGACCCCCGCGCCGGCAACATCGCCACCCTCCGCGACACCGCCCTCCTGATGCCCGACGAGACCACCGAGATCGCGCTCGTCGCCGACAACCCCGGCAAGTGGATGCTCCACTGCCACATCCTCGAACACCAGGCCTCCGGCATGATGGGCGTGGTCGAGGTCGCCTGACGCCTGCCAGGGCCCTTTTTTCCTTGAATTTGAGCCTCGAACCTGATTTACCGCGCCCATTCCGAACCAGCGTCGGCGCGCGTGATTCCCGTTTTTCTTCTGATGGGTCCGTCTCCGCGCCATTTTCGCTTTTCCGGACAGGCCCTTAGGGGCACCGAACAAGACAAGACGACCTGACCTCTGGCGGGCGCCCCCGGCAATGACCGGCACGGCGGACCCGGACGAAGACCAAGAGCTCTGAGGACGCGAGACACCTTTGCGGGCCAAACCGCAAGCGCAATTAGGAGAATGCAGCGATGGACATTATCGCTCAGATCGAGGCGGAACAGATCGCCGAACTCGGGAAGGACATTCCCGACTTCAAGGCAGGCGACACCGTCCGCGTCGGCTTCAAGGTTACCGAGGGCACCCGCACCCGGGTGCAGAACTTCGAAGGCGTCTGCATCAGCCGCAAGAACGGCGACGGCATCGCCGGAAGCTTCACCATCCGCAAGATTTCCTTCGGTGAAGGCGTGGAACGGATCTTCCCGCTCTACTCGACCAACATCGACAACATCACCGTGATCCGCCGCGGCCGCGTTCGCCGCGCCAAGCTGTACTACCTGCGCGCGCGCCGGGGCAAATCGGCCCGGATCGCCGAGGATTCGAACTACAAGCCCAAGGACGACGGCAAGAAACCCGTGCAAGGATCGGCGACATGAAAAAAGACATCCACCCCGATTACCACTTCATCGAAGTCAAGATGACCGACGGTACCGTCGTCACCATGCGCTCGACCTACGGGTCCGACGGCGACAGCCTGTCGCTCGACATCGACCCCACGGTCCACCCGGCCTGGACGGGCGGCGGCCACCGCCTGACCGACGCGGGCGGCCGCGTGTCGAAGTTCAAGAACAAGTACGCAGGCCTCGGCTTCTGATCGGGCGCCACGCGCCGAACCACCGAACGCCGCTCCCACCGGGGCGGCGTTTTCCTTTTCCGCCCACCTGATGCAACAGCGCCAGTCCCGCGCCGCAACTGCGCGAAGCTCTCTTTCAAATCGTCAACGGCACCGGTAAGTTGCGCAAAAAATCGCGCAGACACCAGGCGCAGAACGAGGGGCAACGGAACATGGCGCATATCATCGTCGTGGGGAACGAAAAGGGCGGTGCGGGCAAGTCGACCGTGTCGATGCACGTGGCCACGGCACTGGCCCGGCTCGGCCACAAGGTCAGCACGCTCGACCTCGACCTCCGCCAGAAGACGCTCGGCACCTACATCCGCAACCGCGAGCGTTTCCTTCAGAAATCGGGCCTGAACCTCCCCTCTCCCGCCTATCGCGACCTCCCCGAGGTCGACCAGTCCGCCCTCCAGCCGGGCGAGAACATCTATGACCGCCGGCTTTCCGCCGCCGTAGCCGAGCTGGAACCCGACAGCGATTTCATCCTGATCGACTGCCCCGGCTCCCACACCCGCCTCAGCCAGGTCGCCCACTCGCTGGCCGACACGCTGATCACGCCCCTGAACGACAGCTTCATCGATTTTGACCTGCTCGCCCATGTCGATGCCGACGGCATGAAGATCCTCGGCCCCTCGGTCTATTCCGAGATGGTCTGGAACGCCCGCCAGCTGCGCGCCCAGGCCGGGCTCAAACCGATCGACTGGATCGTTGTCCGCAACCGCCTCGGCGCGCAACAGATGGTCAACAAGGAAAAGATGGGTGCGGCGCTCGACAACCTCGCCAAGCGCATCGGCTTCCGCACCGCCCCGGGCTTCAACGAGCGTGTCATCTTCCGCGAACTCTTCCCCCGCGGCCTCACCCTGCTCGATCTCAAGGATATCGGGGTGAAACAGCTCAACATCTCCAACGTCGCCGCCCGGCAGGAACTCCGCGACCTGATCAAGGCGCTCAACCTCCCCGGCGTCGAGGTCGATTTCTAGGCGCGACGCCCCGAAATCTTCAAAAGATTTCGGCCCGTTTTCTTTTCAAGAAAACGCCCCACCCGCTACCGAAAGCCACCATGACTCGTCTCGCAATTCTCCTCGCCCTCACCCTCGGCTTCGCCACCGCCGCCCCCGCCGACACGATCGAGGCCGAAGTTCAGCGGGTCGACGAAATCGTCGCCATGTACCTCGACGCCGCGATGAAATTTGCCCACGAGATTGACACCATCACCGGCGAAACCACCGCCGTCCCCGCGCTCGAAGCCTCGCAAACCGCATGGATCGCCTATCGCGACGCCCAGTGCGCCTTCCTCGCCACCACCTTCGGCGGCGACCCCGGCACCGACATGGCCGTCGGCGCCTGCAAGATGAACCTCGGCGAAGACCGCGCCCGCGAGCTTGCCGAATTCATCAGGTAGCGCCGCACATCTCGAGAATATGGGCACTGGCCATCAGGTCCAGGTGCCCGCCCCCGCCATTCTTGAACAGCGTGATCTCCTCATCGCTCTCCCGCCGGAACATGCCCTTCGGCAAATCATAGAAATCCGCCAACACGTCCGCCTCCGAGATCACCCCGCGCGCCAGCGGGTCCGCGATCTCGCCGATATTCTCCATCGTGTCGCCGCGGATATCCACGAACACCCGCGCCCGCCGCATGGCGGCGTCATCCGCCTCCCGCATATCCGGCAGGAACGCCCCGATCAGGTCGACATGCTGCCCCGGCCGCAGCCACTCGCCGTGGATCAACGGCTCCTTCGCCAGCGTCGCACAGCTCACGATATCCGCCCAACGCACCGCCGCCTCCAGGTCGGTCACGACCTCCACACCGGGATACTCGGCCGCCAGCCTCTCGGCCCCTTCCACCGACCGGTTCCAGACACGAAACGTACACCCCGGAAACCCCGCGCCATAGGCCTCCACCATCGACCGTGCCACCACGCCCGCGCCCACGATAAGTACCCGCCGGCTCTCCGGCCTTGCCAGCTTCAGCGCCGCAAGCAGACTGTCGGCCGCCGTCTTCCACTTGGTCACCAGGTGAAAGTCCAGCACCGCCTTCAGCGCCCCGGTCTTGTCGTCGTAGACATACACCCCGCCATTGATGTTCGGCGCGCCATGCGCCGGCGCCCCCGGAAACACATGCGCCGACTTCACCGCCAGCCCCAGCCCGTCGATCCACGCCGACAGCGTGATCGCGGTATCCTCGCCCCGTGTCAGGTAACTCACTTCGGCTGTCGCACGCGGCAGGTGATGCCCCGCCTCCAGCGCCTTCGCCATCGCCAGCCACTCAAGCTGCCGCTCGCCCTCCTCGTAAGAGATGAACGCCGGCCCCACCGTCAGACCACCCGCCGCCGCCTCAGGGCCACGAAGTTCGACGCCAAAAGCGCCCCGATCACCACCGCGCCCCCGATCATCGCCCAGCGCCCCGGGTCCTCGCCCACGATCGCCCAGACCAGCAGGGGCGCCAGCACCGATTCCAGAAGGATCAGCAACGACACCTCGGGCGAGCTGATATAGCGCGGTCCCAGCGTCAGGAAACAGGTCGCCACCGCGATGAACGCCCCGTGCCCAAGGAACAGGTGCCACTGCGCCTCGACCGGCGGCCCCGGCTCGATGAACGGCCAGATCAAAAGCGCCGCCCCGATATAGGCCAGCGGGATCGCCGGGATCATCGAGATATCCTTCAGCCCCCTGACCGCCGTCAGCGCGCCGGAATAGGCAATGCACACCGACAGCGCGTACAAGTCCCCCGACCAATGCGCCACCTCGTTCTCGCCAGAGCCATAGGCGATGATCGCCAGCCCCGCCATCACCGCCAGCATGGTCATCACCACCCGCCGGCTGATCGGCTCGCCCAAAAACACCCGCGCGAAGATCGCCGAGAAGATCGGCATCGAGGCGAATATGAACACCACGTTCGCCACGCTGGTATGCGTCACCGCCAGCACGAAGCCCGGCGCCGTATACCCGATCAGCACCATGTAGATCACCCCGGGCCAGCCCGAGCGCAGCACCTGCCCGAACCCCTTGGTGCCCTGCACCGCCAGAAGCCCCAGAAGGATGATCCCCCCGGCACTCATCCCGCGCCAGAACGCGGTGACCATCGGCTCGGCATCGATGAGCCGCACGTAAAGCGAATCCGGCACCACGAAGAGCACGCCCAGCGTGGTGATGATCAGACCTTTGAGATGTTCATTCATGGCGCCAGCAGAACGGCTTTTCCTCGGGAAAGTAAAGTCCCGCGCCTACCGCCCGCCGGCCAGCCGCTTCAGCATCGACCGCAACAGCGCCGTCTCCTCCGCCGAGAACTGCGAGGTCAGCCTTGCATCGTATTGCCGCGCCACCTCGTGCAGGTCGCGATAGGCCGCCCGCCCGGCCGTCGTCAGGTCGAGATACTCGAACCGCCGGTCCGCCGCGTGCCGCTCGCGCGTGATGAACCGCCGCGCCGCCAGCTTCTGCACGGCCCGGCTCACCTTGGTCTTGTGAATGACCGCCCGCTCGCCGATCTCCTTGGCGGTCATCCGGCCGTAAATGCCAAGGTGGAACAGCACCCGCCACTCGGTCCGCAACATCCCGTAGCGGCCCTTGTAGATCGTCTGGAATTCCTGCCCCGACGCCTCCGCCGCCTGGTTCAGCAGGTACGGCAGGAAATCGGCCAGCTCGAATGTCTCGTCACATGTATCGCGCATCATGGTGAGCCATGTAGCCTTGTTAGTTACAAATTCAACTGTTAGCTCCATTGGTCAAGGAGGACCGCTGCCATGAACCGCCAGACCAAGTCCCATGGCCTGACCCAGGCCGCCACGCCCGTGGGCACGCACGAAGGCTACATGCCCGGTTTCGGCAACGATTTCGAGACCGAGGCCCTGCCCGGCGCCCTGCCCCAGGGCATGAACTCGCCGCAGAAATGCAATTACGGCCTCTACGGCGAACAGCTCTCCGGCACCGCCTTCACCGCCAACCCGCCCGAGCGCACCTGGACCTACCGGATCAGGCCCTCGGTCAAGCACTCGGCGCGCTACACGAAGATCGACCTGCCGCATTGGAAATCCGCCCCGAATGTCGACCCTGACGTGATCTCGCTGGGCCAGTACCGCTGGGATCCCGTGCCCCATTCCGACGAAAGGCTCACCTGGCTCACCGGAATGCGCACCATGACCACGGCGGGCGACGTGAACACGCAGGTCGGCATGGCCAGCCACATCTACCTCGTCACCGCCTCGATGGAAGATGCCTATTTCTACTCCGCCGACAGCGAGCTGCTGGTCGTCCCGCAGGAAGGACGCCTCCGCTTCTGCACAGAGCTCGGCATCATCGACGTCGAACCCAAGGAAATCGCCATCCTCCCCCGCGGCCTCGTCTACCGGGTCGAGGTGCTGGAAGGGCCCTGCCGCGGCTTCGTCTGCGAGAACTACGGCCAGAAATTCGAACTCCCCGCCCGCGGGCCCATCGGGGCCAACGGCCTCGCCAACCCGCGCGACTTCAAGGCGCCGGTGGCGGCCTTCGAGGATCGGGAAACCCCCTCCACCCTCACCATCAAGTGGTGTGGCCAGTTCCACGAAACGCAGATCCCGCAAAGCCCGCTCGACGTGGTCGCGTGGCACGGCAACTACGCCCCCTGCAAGTACGACCTGCGCACCTATTCCCCGGTCGGCGCGATCCTCTTCGACCACCCCGACCCGTCGATCTTCACCGTGCTC
>NZ_JAUCYU010000013.1 GCF_030373445.1 Roseovarius sp. | reverse complement strand
TTCTGGCGCTCGATGAACACGTGGGCGTGCTCCAGCGCGTTCAGCATCCCGCCCATCTTCTCGCTGACGTTGATCGGCGCCTCCGGGGCGGTCGGGCCGACGAAAGGCAGGTGACCGTCGGCCCACATCCGGGCGGCGTAGTCGTCTTCGGGGATGATCCGGCGCTCGGTGAAGACCGCGTCGCAGCCGCCATCGCAGGTCGGCCCGCCGGTGGTGAGCGTGCCGCGGATCACCAGGTCGCCATCGGCATTGAGGCGCATCTCGGGCCCGTCGCCGTCGACGATGTTGTAGCGCAGCTCGCCCGTGTTCAGAGGGCCTTGCGTGAAGACGACATCGACAGACTGGTTGACCGGCGCGCCGGTGGCGGTGATGCGGAAGAAGCTGAAACTGTCCGCGTCGCTGATTTCGAGCGGTGCCGCGGGCGCATCGGTGCCAAGGCCGACCTGGCCCTCGCTGTTGATGTAGAGCGCCCGGGTCGGCGCCCCGCTGCGAATTTCGAAGGGGATGGCAGAGTTCTGCGGGTCGAACAGGTAGAAGCCGCCGTCATTGCCCGCCAGCGTCCATCTCCAGGACGGATCCTCGAAGGTGATGCCCGGATCGATCGCGTCGAAGATGTGCAGCTCGTCGGTCGGTATCACCGTGCCCAGGCCGACATGGCCGCTGCTGGCGACATGGAGGGAGGCGCCCGGTGCGCCCGCGTCGAGGCGGAAGATCGTGTTGCCGGTTTCGTCATCGACGATGGAGAAATGGTCGGCGCCACCGCTCAACGAGTCGTTCACCCTGATCTGCCAGTCATTGGTGGGAAAGCTAGAGGTTGAAGAATTATCCTCGAATTTCAGCCATGTGTTGTTCTGCTTGATCTTCAGGGCGAAGTCCCCGAAGTCCTCGCTGCCGGTACAGCCTTCGCCAACGCATAGAGCGCCATCGACGCTGTGATCGCCGGACAGCACGGTCTGGGCATGGGCGGTGGCGGGAATAATGCTGGCGACGGCGAGCAGGCGGAGGGCGGAATGAAGGCGGAGCATTGGCAATTCCCTTGATCTGGATAATTGAAAAATTCCGGGCGACCGTACCGCATGAACGCGACAACTCAAACGGGAATGAGGCGCCAGGGCCCGTTTTGACCGGCTCCGCCGCCCGTGTGCCGGTTCAGTCCGCCCGCGCGCCCGCTTCGATGGCCGAAAGTCGCGCCTCGAGCCGGGCCAGCCGCGCGGCCTGTGCGGATCTTTCCGCCTCGAGCCGGGCGAACCGCGCGGACTGTGCCGCCTTTTCCGCCTCGAGCGTCTCGATGCGCCGGTTCTGGCGTTCGATGAACACGTGGGCGTGTTCCAGCGCGTTGAGCATCCCGCCCAGCTTCTCGCTGACGTTGATCGGTGCGCCGGGGGCCGTCGGGCCGACATGGGGCAGGTGGCCGTCTGCCCACATGCGCGCGGCGTAGTCCGGCTCCGGGATGATCCGGCGCTCGGTGAAGACCGCGTCGCAGCCGCCACTACAGGTCGGCCCGCCGGTGGTGAGCGTGCCATCGAGTGTCATGTCGCCATCGGCGTTGAGGCGCATCTCGGGCCCGTCGCCATCGACGATGTTGTAGCGCAGCTCGCCAGTGCCAAGCGGCCCTTGGGTGAAGACCACGTCGACGGACTTGTTGATGGCGGCGCCGCCGGCGGTAATGCGGAAGAAGCTGAAGCTCGCGTCGTCGCCGATTTCCAGCGGGGCACT
Organism: Roseovarius sp.; assembly: GCF_030373445.1. GTDB lineage: Bacteria > Pseudomonadota > Alphaproteobacteria > Rhodobacterales > Rhodobacteraceae > Roseovarius. Next base: position 169,602 of record NZ_JAUCYU010000013.1, on the reverse strand, counting down.
TGCGCCGGCGGTGCCGATGCCCACGTTGCCGTTGCTTGCAATGTCGATGGCGGAGGTCGGCGCACCGGGGCGGACCTGGAAGGGCACTGTATCGGCGGCGGGATCGTACACGTAGAAGCCGAAGTTATTCGCCCGAATATCCCATGTGTAGGGCGTGGCGCCGATTTCCTCCAACCGGATGATGGCCTCGTTGAATACGGCATCGTCGAAGATATGCAGGTTCGCCTGCGGCATGGATGTTTGCAGGCCGACGGCCCCGGATTCGGCGACATAGAGCGCGTTGGTGGGCGCGGCGCCCCTGACCAGGAAGGGGACCGTGCCGGCGGACATGTCATGGATGGCGAAATATTCGGTGCCGCCACTGGCGATGGAAAGGTCCGGTTCGTTCAGCTGGATCGCCCAGTTCGTATTCGGGAAACTGTCGGTCGAGGTGTCGACAAAGTCTATCCGGCTTCGGAAATCATTGATCTCGAGCGAGGCGGTGAAGCCATCTGCGACGAATTGGGGGGAGGGATCATCGGCGCATTCGCCGCCCAGGCAGAGACGGTCGCGGATGGTGGCGTCGCTTGACGCCTCCAATACCTGCGCCGCGGCGGGCTGGGCGAGAAGCGTGGCGAGGATCGAGACCGCGGGCAGAATGCTGGCAGAGGCCAAAACGGGCTGGGGGCGGGACATGGGCAATATCCTTGGTTCATGACAATATTAAAAAACTCGTGGCGACACTATCGCACGACGGCAGTTTTATCAAAACGGAAGATGCCCCTGTGCGGCCTTTGGTATGGCGCATTCTCCCGCCCGGCGTTTTCAGGCTGCTGGCGGTTCAGTCCGTGGTCCGGCTCGTTTCCAGCGCCATCAGCCGCGCTTCGAGCCGGGCGATCCGGGTGTCCTGCGCCGCCTTTTCCGCCTCGAGCGTCGCGATGCGCCGGTTCTGGCGTTCAATGAACACGTGGGCATGTTCCAGCGCGTTCAGCATTCCGCCCATCTTCTCGCTGACGTTGACCGGCGCCTCCGGTAGGGTCGGGCCGACATGGGGCAGGTGGCCGTCGGCCCACATGCGCGCGGCATACTCGCCCTCGGGGATGATCCGGCGCTCGGTGAAGACCGCGTCGCAGCCGGCCGCGCAGGCCGGGCCGATCGTGGTGAGCGTTCCCGCGATCTCCATGTCGCCCTTGGCGTTGAGGCGCATCTCGGGCCCGTCGCCATCGACGATGTTGTACCGCAGCTCGCCGGTGCCGAGCGGGCCCTGCGTATAGACGATATCGACCGAGTCGTTGACCTCGGCGCCGGCGGCGGTGATGCGCAGGAAGTTGAACGCCTCGCGCCGGAAGATCTCCAGCGGGGCCTGCGGACTGGAGGTGCCGAGACCGACATTGCCGGTATTGGCGATCCGCAGGGCGTAGGAGGGGGCGTTCTTTTCCAGCATGATCGGATTGGTGGCGGCCAGCACGTCCTGGATGACGAAGGCGGCGCTGTTGGCCTCGATGTCCCAGCGCGCGGCGGTGCCGACGGTTTCCTCCATCCGGATCGTGGCGGTGCCGCCGTTCGAGACGATGTGCAGGTCGTGCTGCGGCAGGCCGGTGCCGATGCCGATATCGCCGTTGCCCGCGATCCGAAGCGCGTTGGTGGGGGCGAAGCCGTCGATGCGGAAGGGAACGGTCGCGAGGGTGCGGTCCTCGACGGCGAAGTAATCCTCGCCGAACTGGGCGACATCGTTGAAGAGGAAACCCCAGTCGTGGCCCGAATAGTCCGGGTTGGTGGTCCGGTCGTCGACATGGATGCGAAGGTTGTAGGCCTTCAGGCGCAACGTGTCGTCCCCGAAGCTTTCGCTGGCGCACTGGGGTCCGACGCAGAGGGCGCCCAGCACCGTATGGTCCCCGGGCAAGACGGTCTGCGCCCGGCCCGACGTGGCGGCGAGCAGCAGCAGGAGGGCGGCGGCGTGACGTGCTTTCATCTTTCTTCTCCCTGTTGGCGGTGAACCGGCCGGCGGGGAGGGCGCGAGGCAGTCTCCTTACGGTTGGCCGGTGTGGTCAGTGTCGTCGATGCGGTCGAGCCGGGCCGTGAGCGCGGCCAGGGCGGCGCGGGTCTCGGCCAGCTCTGCCTGCTGGCGGGTGATCTGCTGCTGCTGGCGGGCGATGAAGAGGTGTGCGTGTTCCAGCTCGTTGAGGATGCGGCCCATCTTGTCTGTCACGTCCCACGGCTCGCCGTCTCGCGTCGGCCCGACATTGGGCAGGTGACCCAGGGCGAGGGTTTGCGCGTGATGCTCCTCGATCGAGGGCAGGGGGTAGCCCGCGTCGAACACCGCGTCGCAGCCGACGGAGCAGGAGCCGGAGGTGGTCAGCGTGCCGTCGATCGCCATGTCGCCATCGGCGTTGAGCCGCATCTCGGGCCCGTCCCCGTCGACGATATTATAGCGTATCTCCCCGGTGGTCAGCGGCCCCTGGGTGAAGGTGATATCGACAGACTGGTTGACCGGGGCACTCTCGGCGGTGATGCGGAAGAAGCTGAACGTGCCCGCGTCACTGACTTCGAGCGGGGCGTCGGGGCTGTTGGTGCCGAGGCCCACGTTCCCGTCAGAGCCGATCGCGAAGGACGAACTGGGCGCGCCCGAGTTTATCCGCAAGGGCAGGGTTCCGGCCCCGATATCGTAGACATAGAAGCCGCCCTGGTTGCCGCGCAGGTCCCAACTGTAGGGCGTGCCCGTTGTCCCCTCCAGCCGAAGGCTCGCGGTGCCAGCGGTATCGACGACGTGCAGGTTGGCCAGCGGCAGGGAGGTTCCCAGCCCCACGTCGCCGTCCGAGGAGACGTAGAGCGAATTCGGGGGAGCGCCGGCGTTGAGCCGCATGATCGCATGGAAGGTATCGGCATCCCTGAGAGCGAAATAATCCCCGGTGCCGGATGACGCATTCGCTTCGAGCACCCAGTCGTTGGTGGGAAAGCCGGCGGATGTGGAGATATCCTCGAAAAACAGCCGGACACTGTTGCCCTTGAGTTTCAATATGCTTGTGATGGGTTCGTCTGCGGCGCAGCTGGGGCCGATGCAGACGCCGCCCGAGATGCTGTGATCGCCCGACAGCAGGGTCTGGGCAGGGGCGGCGGCGGGCAGGAGGCCGGCGATGGCCAGCGCGGGACAAAGGCGGTGCATGGGCAATTCCTTTCATCAAAGTGACGGGGAAATTTGCCCTCCAGCCTAGCAAATGGCCGCGATTTCTCAAAACGGGATACGGGGCGGCGCGCCGGCCGGCGGGGTCAATCCGCCTGCCGGCTCGTCTCGAGCGCTGTCAGCCGGGTGGTCAGCGCGGCCAGCGCGGCCCGGGTCTCGGACAGCGCGGCGCCGGTTTCGGCCAGCTCGGTGCGTTGCGCGGAAAGCTCTGCCTCCTGGCGCCTGATCTCCTCCTGCTGGCCGGCGATGAAGAGGTGCGCATGCTCCAGCTCGTTGAGGATGCGGCCCATCTTGTCGGTCACGTCCCACGGCTCGCCGTCTCGCGTCGGCCCGACATTGGGCAGGTGGCCCAGCGCCAGGGTTTGCGCGTGGTGCTCCTCGATCGAGGGCAGGGGATAGCCCGCGTCGAAGACCGCGTCGCAGCCGACCGAGCAGGAGCCGGCGGTCGTGAGCGTGCCTTCGAGCAGCATGTCGCCATTGGCGTTCAGCCGCATTTCCGGCCCGTCCCCGTCGACGATGTTGTAGCGCAGCTCGCCGGTGCGGAGGGGGCCCTGGGTGAAGGTGATGTCGACCGACTGGTTGATTTCGGCACCGTCGGCGGTGATGCGGAAGAAGTTGAAGGTTTCGTCGCTTTCAAGTTCGAGCGGGGCCTCGGGGAGCGAGGTGCCGATGCCGACCCGCCCGGTGTTGCGGATGACGAAGGTATTGGCGGGCGTGCCAGCCTCCACGCCCACGGGCGCGGCGAGCGCTGTCACATCGCGGATGTACCAGAAATTCGCGTTCGCGGCGACCTCCCAGGCGTAGGGCGTGCCGTCCGCCTCCTCGAGCCTGATCGCGGGAGTGGAAGCGCTTACGATGTGCAGCCGGGAGAGGGGGGCGGCGGTGCCAAGCCCGACGTCCCCGTCATTGGCCACGTAGAGCGCGTTGTCCGGCGCGTCGCCCTCGACCCAGAACGGGTCGGTGCCGGCGGTGACGTCGGAGAGGAAGAAGGCATTGCGCCCGGACAGCGTGTTTTCATTGGCGTTGAGCTGCCAGTCGTGGCTCGGAAAGCTGCCGGGGTCAGATTGGTCGTCGAACAGGATCGCGGTGTTGTTGGCCTTCAGCTTGAGGATGGTTCGGTTGGCGACGTTGGGCTCGCCATCCGCGCAGCTCAAGCCGACACAGAGCAAGTCATCGGCGACGATCACGTCATCGTTGAAGACCTGGTCGGCCAATGTGGTGGCAGGAAGAAGGGCAAGGGCCGCGGCGGCGGAAAGGGCTTTGTGCATTGTATTGTCTCCGGATGGAATACGACCCGACGGGCCGTGCGGACGAAATGGCAATGGCCGCAGGATAGCGCGGCGCGGTCCTTCGGCATAGGCTGTTGACGTGGGCCGCTCAGTCGGCGCGTTCGAGCGCGTCGAGCCGGGCGGTGAGCGCCGCGATCTGGGTCGACTGCGTGTCGATCCGGGCCTCCTGCGCGGCGTTCTCGCGGTGCAGGGTGTCGATGTAGATATGCGCATGCTCCAGTTCGTTGAGCATCCCGCCCATCTTCTCGGACAGGTTCATGGGCTGGCCCGGCAGGGTCGGGCCGATCGCGGGCAGGTGGCCCTTCTCCCACATCAGCGCGGCGTGATCGCTAACCGAGAGCCTGTCGAAATCGGCATCGAACACCGCGTCGCAACCGCTGTCGCAGCTGGGCCCCCCGGTGGTCAGCGTGCCCTCGACCAGCATGTCGCCATTGGCATTCAGCCGCATTTCCGGCCCGTCTCCGTCGACGATGTTGTAGCGGAATTCGCCGGTGCCAAGCGGCCCTTGTGTGAAGACCAAGTCGGCGGACTGGTTGACGGATGCGCCGGTGGCGGTGATGCGGAAGAAGCTGAAACTGGCGTCGTCGCTGATCTCGAGCGGGGCGGCGGGCGTATCGGTACCCAGGCCGATGTTCCCCGAGGCATCCATGACGAACGACGCGTCGGGGGCGGCAGCCCCGATGCGAAACGGCGTGGTGCCGGCGGTTTCGTCACTCAGGCCAAAGCTGTTCTGGCCGAATAGGCGCCAGGTTCGCGGCTGCAAAAGCCCTGTGCCCTGCTGTTCCAGCCGAATCGAGGGCCCGACCAGCCCGAGGATGTGGAGCCTGTTCTGGGGAAACATCGTGCCCAGCCCCACGCGCCCGTTATTGTCGAGCCACATCGTGCTGTCCGGGGCGGCGCCCTCGATCGTGAAGGGCAGCGTACCCGCGGTGGCATCGGCGATGGAAAACCGCGCCAGCCCGCCCGCGTTGAGATCGTTGGCTTCGAGCGTCCAGTCGTTACTGGGCTCGGTGCCGACCGCGTTGTTGCTGTCGACGAATTCCAGGCGCAGATATGTCGACTTGAGCTTCAGCGTTGTTTGTACGTCAAAATCCTCGAAATCCGAACAGGCGTCGCCGATGCAGACGCTGCCCGAAAGCGCGCTGTCATCGCCCACGAAAAGCGCGGCCTGGCTGGGATCGCCGTCGAAAATGTCGACGCCGTTATAGAAATCCTGTTCCTGCGCCGCGGCGGCGGGGGCGAGGGCAAGGACCGGCAGGACAAGGACAGGGAGGAGGGCAAGGGCGGGGGCGGAAAAGACTTTCTTCATATGACATGCTCCGGATTGGAGAACCGCCCGGCGAACCGGGCCGGTAACATGCCGCAGGATAGCGCGGTTTTGCCATTTGGCCTAGGGCGTGGAATTTGGCGGCCTCAGCCGTCGCGTTCCAGCGCCTCGAGCCGGGCGATCAGGGCGTCGATCTGCGCGGCCTGCGTCTTGATCTGGCTGGCCTGCGCCTCGATCCGGGTGTCCTGCGTGGCGTTGTCGCGATGCAGTTCCTCGATATAGATATGCGCGTGCTCAAGCTCGTTGGTGAGGGTGCCGATGCGTTCGGAGAGGTTGATCGGCGCGCCGGGGATGGTTGGGCCGACCGCCGGAAGGTGGCCCTTGTCCCACATCAGCGCGGCGTGCTGGGTGACGGAAAGCCGGGGGAAATCGGCGTCGAACACCGCGTCACAGCCACTGTCGCAGCTGGGCCCGCCGGTGGTCAAAGTGCCCTCGACCAGCATGTCGCCATTGGCATTCAGCCGCATCTCGGGCCCGTCGCCGTCGACGATGTTGTAGCGGAATTCGCCCGTGCCCAGCGGGCCCTGGGTGAAGACCACGTCGACGGACTGGTTCGTGGGGGCGCCGGTGGCGGTGATGCGGAAGAAGCTGAAAGTGTCGTCGTCGCTCACCTCGAGCGGGGCGTCGGGGCTGTCGGTGCCGAGGCCGACATTGCCGTTCGCGGCAAGCGCCAGGCTGGCATTCGGGGCTTCGTCATTGATGCTGAACGGAAAGCCGTTGCCGTTTGAATTGCCAATGTAGAACACGTTGTGATTGCCAGCGAGGGTCCAGAAAAAGGGCGGAAAGGCCCCGAACCCGACCTGGTCCAGCCGCAGCGTCGGCAGCGTCGAGGCCGCGACATGCAGGTCGGACTGCGGGAGCGACGTGCCCACCCCGACCTCGCCGCCGGGGGCGATCCAGAGCGCGCTGCTCGGCGCGCCCGCCTCGACGGTGAAGGGCACGGTGCCGGCGGTCGCATCGGCGATAGAGAAGCGGTCCTGCCCGAAATTCGCAGTGTCGTTGATCTGGATTTCCCAGTCATTGCTCGGAAAGCTGCCCGCTGCGGAGCTGGTGTCGACGAATTCCACGCGGATATCGGGATTGGTCAGGCGCAGCAGCGTGTCCTCGGGGAAGACCTCGGTCTCGACACAGGCGTTGCCGATGCAGACGCTGTCGTCGAACACCGTGTCGCCGGTGACGAAGAGGTCGGCCTGGGTGAAGTCGATGTCGGAGATGTCGACGCCTTCGCCGAAGACGGCTTCCTGCGCGTGAAGGGCCGGGGCCAGGGCGAAGAGAGGCAGGGCGAGGAGCGGGGAAAATCGAAGCGGCATGCGGCAGGCCTTCCTTGAATGGGCGCCTGCGAATGGGCCGGGAACCGGCGCAAATGAATTGGTCTCAAATTCCGTCGTCCCGGTCGGCGGATGCCGGAAGGGTAGCAGAACGGGGGCGCATCCTGTCAAGCGTGCGCCCCCGGCATTGCGCCGTCAGTCAGCCTGCTGGTCGAGCCGGGCCGTCAGCGCGGCAAGCTGGGCCGTCAGCGCCTCGATGCGGGTTTCCTGCGCGGTGAAACGTGCCTCCTGCGCCGCGTTCTCGCGGTGCAGCTCCTCGATGTAGATATGGGCGTGCTCCAGCTCGTTGAGCATCGCGCCCATCTTCTCGCTGACGTTCAGGGGCGCGCCCGGCAGCGTCGGCCCCACGGCGGGCAGGTGGCCCTTCTCCCACATCAGCGCGGCGTGATCCGTCACCGACAGGCGCTCGAATTCCGCGTCGAAGACCGCGTCGCAGCCGCTGTCGCAGGTGGGGCCCCCGGTGGTCAGCGTGCCATCGAGCACCATGTCGCCATCGGCATTCAGCCGCATTTCCGGCCCGTCGCCATCGACGATGTTGTAACGGAATTCGCCCGTTCCGAGCGGACCTTCGGTAAAGACCACGTCGACCGACTGGTTGATCGCGGCGTCGTTGGCGGTGATGCGGAAGAAGTTGAACGAGTCGTCTCCGGCCACTTCCAGCGGTGCGCTCGGTGAACTGGTGCCGAGGCCGACATAGCTGTTCTCATCGATGTAGAGCGAATAGGGGGCGGCGCCCGTCCTGATGCGGAAGACGTAATTATCACTATCCGTCACGTTGTCGATCCGCACGCCGCGCTCGTCGGCCAGGATATCCCATACGTGCGCGGCCTGTGCCTGCGTGGTGTCCTGTTCCAGCCGGATGGCCGGCTGGTTGCCGTTGATGATGTGCAGGTCCTTTTGGGGAAACGCGGTGCCGAACCCGACATTGCCGGTATCCTCGATGAACAGGGCGGCGGGGGGCGTGCCATCCTCGATCAGGACCGGATAGACGCCTTCGGTTTCGTTCTTGAGGGTGAAGCCATTGAAGAGACCCGAAGTCGTGTCGTCGACGCTCAGTGTCCACGTGGTGGCGTCGGTGGAGGTGTCGAAAAACTGGATCTCGGGGATCGTGCCCTTGACCCGGAGGTCGGTGGCGCCGAACACCTCTCCATCCTCGCATTCGAAGCCCCCGGTGCAGATATTGCCGGTGACGATCAGGTCGTTCAGGATGACCTCGTCGGATTGCGCCGTGCCCGGCAGGGACAGGGCAAGAAGCGCGGTCGTGGTCAGAAGTCTTTTCATGGGTCAGTTTCCTTGAATGAAAAGGCCCGAATCCGGGCGTTGGAAAAAATCAGTTCGTCTCCAGCGCGTCGAGCCGGGCGGCGAGGGCGGCGATCTGGGCGGCCTGCCTGGCGTTCTGAGCCCGCTCGGCGGCGACCTCGGCCGCGAGGGCGGCGTTCCGGCTGTGCAATTCCTCGATATAGATATGGGCGTGCTCCAGCTCGTTGAGCATGCCGCCCATCTTCTCGGAGACGTTCATCGGCGCGCCCGGCAGCGTCGGGCCCACGGCGGGCAGGTGGCCCTTTTCCCACATCAGGGCGGCGTGCTCGATGACCGACTTCCGCGCGAACGCGGCATCGAACACCGCGTCGCAGCCCGTCGCGCAGGTCGGGCCGCCGGTGGTCAGCGTGCCGGCGATCGTCACGTCGCCATCGGCGTTGAGCCGCATTTCCGGCCCGTCGCCATCGACGATGTTGTAGCGGAACTCGCCGGTGGTGAGCGGCCCCTGGGTGAACACCACGTCGGCCGACTGGTTGACCGGCGCCTCGGTCGCGGTGATGCGGAAGAAGCTGAAACTGTTGTCGTCGCTGACCTCGAGCGGCGCGTCGGGGGTGTTGGTGCCGAAGCCCACATACCCCGTCCCGGCGACGTAGAGAGAATTGCTGGGGGCGGTGCCCTCGATCACCAGCGGGATGGTCCCGTTGCCGCTGCTGGCCACCTGGAACGCCGTATCCGAGGCCGCGATGTCGAACCCGCCGGCCGTGCCGTTCGTCTCCTCGAGCCGCATCACCGCCGAGGTCAGGGGCGACACGACATGCACATTCGTCTGCGGCATCGAGGTGCCGAGGCCCAGATACCCGCTGGTGTCGAGCCAGAAGGCATTGTCCGGCACGCCGCCGGCGATGGTGAAGGGCGTCGTGCCGGCGGTGTCGTCCTCGACCGCGAACTTGTCGATCCCGCCCGTGGCGACGGTGTTGGGGTCGTTGACGCGCAATGTCCAGTCGCGGTCGGGCGAGGTCGAGCCGGACGTGTCGTCGAAGACGATGGAATGCTGCGTGTATCTCAGGATAAGCGTTTCGTCATTCGCGAAGGTCGTGGTCGGTTGGCAGGTATTGCCAAGGCAGAGGGAGCCGTCGATGACGCTGGCCCCCTCGACATACATGCTGCCCGTGGTGCCCGCGTCGACGGTCAGGTCGCCCTGGATCACGACGTCGTCGGGGAAAGTGGTGACCTGCGCGGCGGCCGGGGCGGCAAGTAGGACAAGGGCACAGGTCGTGGCGGCCCGGGGGAGGCGGAAAGGCATGGGGATCTCCCTGGTAAGCGGCTGGCCGGCGTCCGGCTCAATGCCATTGGTCTGAAATAAGTCTTTCGCAAAGGCGCGCATCATGCGGGCGCGTCGCGCGGAAAGTTAACGACAGCCGGCGCCGGGTTGTCAATTTCGTATCGCGGGGGGCTGGTCGGCACGCCCCGCCAGCAGGGCCTCGACCCGCGCGAGCCGCGCTTCCAGTTCGGTGATCCGCGCCTGCGCGGCATCGCGGTCGTCGTGCAGCTCCTCGATGTAGATATGCGCGTGCTCCAGCTCGTTGAGCATCGCGCCCATCTTCTCGCTGACGTTCATCGGCGCGCCCGGCAGGGTGGGGCCCACGGCGGGCAGGTGGCCCTTCTCCCACATCAGCGCGGCGTGTTCCTTGACCGACAGCCGCTCGAAACCGGCATCGAACACCGCGTCGCAGCCGCCCGCACAGGTCGGCCCGCCGGTGGTCAGCGTGCCGTCGAGTTCCATGTCGCCATCGGCATTCAGGCGCATCTCCGGCCCGTCGCCATCGACGATGTTGTAGCGCAGCTCCCCGGTTTTGAGCGGCCCCTGGGTGAAGACGAAATCCACGGACTCGTTGAACTGCGCTCCGGCAGCGGTGAGGCGAAAGAAGTTGAAGCTCTCCTCGCGCCGCAGTTCCAGAGGGGCAGCCGGGTCGTCGGTGCCGAGGCCGAGGTAGCCGTTACCGTCGAGCCACATCGCCCAGGCAGGCGCGTCGCTGGCGATGAAGAGCGGCATCTTCCCGTTGCTGGTCACGTCGCGAATGCCGAAGCCGGTCTGGTCGGCCACGATGTCCCACGCGTGCGCGGGTGCCTGCGTGCGCTCCAGTCGGATGCCGGGAAAGGTGCCCTTCGCCACGACATGCAGGTCCTGCTGCGGCAGCGACGTGCCGAGGCCGACCCGCCCGTCGCTGCCCACCCAGAGCGCGTTGTCGGGGGCACCGCCGAACAGGGTAAAGGGCGTGGTGCCCGCCGACAGGTCGAGGATCGAGAACAGGCTGAGATAGCTGCTGCTGTCCTCGTTGGCGCGGATCTGCCAGTGGTGCTGGTTGACGGCCGAGGCATCGTCGAAATGGATGCGGGGCGACTGGGTGCTGAGCCGCAGCAGCCCGTCGGGGAAGAAGCTGCCGGGCTGGCAGTAATCGCCGGCGCAGAGCCCGCCTTGGACGATCACGTTCTCGTTGAAGACCTGTTCGGCCATGGCGGGGGAGGCCGCTGCGGCAAGCGCGGCAACAAGCGGGAAAACCTTCATCACAATATCCTTTGATCAATCGCTGCGCCGGGGCAACGTCATTGGTTTATAAAGGTTTTTTTGTAATGCAGGGCCGGTGGTCCGTCAACGCCCCTCCAGCGCGTCGAGCCGGGCAGCCAGCGCCGCGACCTGTGCCGACAGCGCCACGTTGACGGTTTCCTGTGCCTGTCGCTGCTCTTCCTGCGCCGCAAGACGGGTGTGCAGCTCTTCGATGTAGATATGCGCATGCTCCAGCTCGTTGAGCATGGCGCCCATCTTCTCCGACACGTTCATCGGCGCGCCCGGCAGGGTGGGGCCCACGGCGGGCAGGTGGCCCTTGTCCCACATCAGCGCGGCGTGGTCGGCCATGGAGAGGCGGGCGAACTCCGCGTCGAACACCGCGTCGCAGCCGCTGTCGCAGGTGGGGCCCCCGGTGGTGAGCGTGCCGTCGAGCACCATGTCGCCATCGGCATTCAGCCGCATCTCGGGCCCGTCGCCGTCGACGATGTTGTAGCGGAACTCGCCGGTGGTGAGCGGCCCCTGGGTGAAGACCACGTCGGCCGACTGGTTGACCGGCGCGCCCTCGGCGGTGATGCGGAAGAAGCTGAAACTGCCCGCGTCGCTGACCTCGAAAGGCGCGTCGGGCGTGGCGGTGCCGAAGCCCACGTTGCCGGTGTCAGCGATGTAAAGCGCATTCGTGGGCGCCGCGCGTTCCAGGCGGAACGGCGTGGTGCCGGCGGTGGTGTCGGCGATGCTGAAGCTGCTCTGGCCGATCAGGCGCCATGTCTGCGCCGGCACAAGCCCGTTGCCGGTCTGCTCGAACCGGACGCTGGGGCCGAAGGCGCCGACCGCGTGGATCCGGTCCTGCGGCAGCAGGGTGCCGAGGCCGATATTGCCGGCGCTGGTCATCCAGAAGGCATTCTCGGGCGCGCCCGCCGCAATGGTGAAGGGGATGGTTGCGGCGGTGATGTCCTCAATGGAAAACCGGTTCAGCCCGCCCTCGGTAAACGGCTCGGGATCGTTGACCCTGATCCGCCAGTCGTTCGAAGGTGTTGAGCCGCTAAAACCACTGTCGTCGTCGAAAAAGATGCTTGGCGAACTCGTGTTCAGCTTCAGAATGTACCCAACGTCAAAACTTTCGGCCAGATTGCAGACTTCACCAATGCAGGTATGGCCCCTGACGACGCTATCGTCCTCCACGTAAAGATCAGCGTTAGTCGGATTGACGTCCGAGATCCGAACACCGTCGGTGAACACGTCCTGCGCCAGCGCGGGCGCGGCAAGACCGGACAGGGCAAGAATGGCGCAAAGCGCCGGGGGACGAAAGGGCATTGGGCAGGCTCCCGATGAGGGCGCCGGCAAGGGGGCGGGGGCTGGCGCGGCAATGACTGGTCTCAAATCCCGCCGCCCCGGACGGCGGGTCTGGCATTAGTTAACCCGCCCCGGGCGCCCCCTGTCAAACTTTCGCGATTGGGCTCACTTCTTCTCCACTGTCCCGGAAAGCGCGGCAAGCTGCCGGGTCAGGGCGGCGATCTGCGCCGCCTGCTCGCCGCGAAGCGCGGCAATCTCCGCCTCGAGCGTCGCGATGCGGCCGTTCTGCCGCTCGATGAACACATGGGCATGTTCGAGCGCGTTCAGCATTCCGCCCATCTTCTCGCTGACGTTGATCGGCGCCTCCGGCAGGGTCGGGCCGACGAAGGGCAGGTGGCCGTCGGCCCACATCCGCGCGGCATACTCGCCCTCGGGAATGATCCGGCGTTCGGTGAACACCGCGTCGCAGCCGCCCGCACAGGTTGGCCCGCCCGTGGTCAGCGTGCCGCCGAGCACCATGTCGCCATTGGCGTTCAGGCGCATCTCGGGCCCGTCGCCATCGACGATGTTGTAGCGCAGCTCTCCGGTGCCCAGCGGGCCCTGGGTGAAGGTGATGTCGACCGACTGGTTGATCGCCGCGCCGTCGGCGGTGATGCGGAAGAAGTTGTACGTGTCCTCGCCGAACACCTCGAGCGGGGCGCTCGGGTCGTTTGTTCCCAGGCCGACATTGCCGGTCGCATGGACGAATATGCTGTGGTTCGGCGCTGCCTTTTCCAGATGCAAGATCGCGTCGTGCTCGTTGGCGTTTCGGACCTGGAAATAAGTCGGGTTCGCCCGCAATTCCCAGAAGGCCGATCCTGAATCCATGCGGATGCCGACGGCGCTGCTCGTCCCGGTAACGTGAAGCTGCTTGGTGGGCAGCATCGTGTTGATGCCGACATGGCCGTCTTCGCCGATCACGAGGGTGTTCTCGTCCGCGCCCCCCAGGATGCGAAACGGCCTTGTGCCCGCGTCTTCGTCCTGCACGGCGAATTCTTCGGCGCCGCTGGCCGTGGTTTCGCCGGTCCGGATCGACCAGTCACCACTTGGAAAGCCCGAGTCGGACATGTCTTCGAACAGGATGGCAGGAGCGACGTCCTTGATCTTGAGACCCTGCCGGTCGGGTATCTCGGGTTCGCCTACGGCGCATTTGTTGCCGACGCAGAGCAGGTCTTCCACCACGATCAGGTCGTCCGTGACCAATTGGTCGGCCAGGGCGGCCCCGGACAGGGCGCAGGTCGCAAGCAGGGATGTCAGGAAAGGGCGCTTCATGTCTAAATCCACTTCGCAAGGGGTCGGGTGTAAAAACATACAGTCTGTGCAACGAACGCTACGCCGTGCGGGGGGACTTGGCAATTTTATTGCGCACAGGCGCGGACCCGACCGGTCCGCGCGCCGCGAAATCGGCCTTGCACCGCTCCGGACGGCCCGCCAGATTGGCCGCATGGATGATGTCCCCGCACAGACCGCCGCCGCGCAGGCCCACGCGATCGCCGAAGGCCGGCTGACCGCCGAGGCGCTGATGGAAGCGTCGCTCGACCGGATCGGCGCGGTGAACGGGGCGGTGAACGCCATCGTCTCGCTGCGCGCCGCCGACGAGGTGCTGGCCGAGGCCCGGGCGGCGGACAAGGCCGGACCGGGCGGCCCGCTGCACGGCCTGCCCATCGCCATCAAGGACCTGGCCGATGCCAGGGGCCTGCCCACCAGCATGGGCTCGCCCGCCTTCGCAGGCCAGGTGGCCGAGGCCGACGAGCCGCACGTGGCCCGCCTGCGCGCCGCCGGGGCCATCGTCATCGGCAAGACAAACACGCCTGAATTCGGGCTGGGCAGCCACACCTACAACCCGGTGCATGGCGTCACCCGCAACCCCTACGCGCTCGACCGGAGCTGTGGCGGCTCGTCGGGCGGGGCGGCGGTGGCGCTGGCGGCGGGGATGCTGACGCTGGCGGACGGGTCGGACATGATGGGCAGCCTGCGCAACCCGGCGGGGTGGTGCAATGTCTACGGGATGCGGCCAAGCTGGGGCACCGTGCCGTCGGGCGGGGGCGGGGAGCTTTACCTGCACCGGCTGTCGACGCGCGGGCCGATGGCCCGCTGCCCGGCCGACCTGGCGCTGCAGTTCGACGTGATGGCGGGCGCCGCGCCTGGCCAGCCGATGGTGCGGGATGCCGCGCCCTGTGGCACGCCCGAACCCCGCGCCGGGGGCCGCCGCGTGGCCTGGCTCGGCGACTGGGGCGGCGCCTGGCCGATGGAGGAGGGGATCCTCGCGCTTTGCGAAAGCGCGCTGGGGGTGCTGGATGCCGCCGGCGCGCGGGTCGATGCGGTGGGCGCGCCCTTCGACCGCGACGCGCTCTGGCAATCCTGGGTTGCCCTGCGCGCCTGGAGCAATGCCGCCGACCTCGGCCCGCTGCTCGACGATCCGGCCACCGCCGGGCTGCTGAAGCCCGAGGCGCTGTGGGAGATCGAACAGGGGCGGGCACTCTCGGCGCTCGACATACACCGGGCCAGCCTGCGCCGGTCCGACTGGTACCGGCAGGCGATGGCGCTGTTCGAAACCCATGACGTGCTGGCCCTGCCCTCCGCGCAGGCCTGGCCCTTCCCGGCCGATATCGACTGGCCCAGGGAAGTGGCGGGCGTGGCGATGGACACCTATCACCGCTGGATGGAGGTGGTGATCCCCGCCAGCCTGCTGGGCCTGCCGGTGGTGGCGGTGCCGGCGGGGTTCGGCGCGGCGGGGCTGCCGATGGGGCTGCAACTGATCGGCGCGCCGGGCACGGACGCGATGCTGCTGGAGGTGGCCGAGGCCTATCACCGCGCGACCGGCTGGCCCGAGGCGCGGCCGCCGCTGCTAAGCTGAGCGCAAGTTACATCTTTGCCCCCGCCGATCCCTTGGCTAACCTGTGCCGGGGACGAGGGAGGACAGCCATGCAGGAGAAACCGCTCGGGGTGCCGCCGCTGGGGGCGGCGCGCTTCGACATGCTGGGCGCGGCGTTGCGCCGGGGGTGGCGCGACATGCGCCGGGCTCCGGGCTATGCCATTGTTTTCGCAGGGGTCTACGTGGCGATCGGCTGGGTCATGGCGTGGATCACGTGGGTCACGGGGCAAAGCTACTGGTTGATCTTCGCGGCCGTGGGCTTTCCGCTGATCGGGCCTTTCGCGGCGGTGGGGCTTTACGAGGTCAGTCACCGGCTGAGCGGCGGCGAGCCGCTGGTGGCACGCGAGATATTCGGCGTGATCGCCCACCAGAGGCGGCGGCAACTGCCCTCGATCTGCGCGGTGATCATCATCATGTTCCTGTTCTGGTTCTTCCTCGCCCACATGATCTTTGCCCTGTTCCTCGGCCTGTCGGCCATGACCAACGTGTCGAGCAGCTACGAGATCTACCTCACCCGCGAGGGGCTTTTGATGCTGGGCTTCGGCACGGCGGTGGGCGCGGCCTTCGCGCTGCTGCTCTACATGATCACGGTGATTGCCCTGCCGCTGCTGCTGGATCGCGAGGTCGATTTCGTGACCGCCATGATCACCTCCTTCCAGTCGGTCCTGCGCGCGCCGGGGCCGATGCTGGGCTGGGCGGTGATCGTGGCCGGGCTGACCTTCGTGGCGATGCTGCCGGGGTTCCTCGGGCTGTTCGTGGTGCTGCCGCTGCTGGGGCACGGGACGTGGCATCTCTACCGGCAGATGGTGGAGGCGGGGGAGGGGTAGCCCGCCGGGGAATGGGCCCACCGGGCGCCGGGCGTCCGCCATGGCGGATATGCAACGCCCTTGAGTTAGGTCGCGTCAACCTTGGATTGTGCTGGCACGAGGGCGCGTTCCGGGGCATTTTATCCGTACATTACAGAAGGATGCCATATGAATTTCCCGTTTCAGCATATCCGCACCCGCCTGCTCGGCCTGTCCCTTGCCATCGGCCTGTCGGGCGTGGCGCCGTCCGTGGCACAGACCACGGGGTTCACCACGCCGCTGGTCAAGGATGCCTACGTTATCGAGATCCCGTTCAAGCCCTATGGCAGCATGTATTACGCCATCACGATCCGCGAAGTGCAGGGCAAGGTGGCGGTCTGCGGCATCTGGGCCGAGGGCGATCGCTGGCAGGCCTATGTCATCAAGGGGCACCTGCCGATGCGGGTCCGTGGGGTGACGACGGTGATGCTGGGCGATACCTACCTGTTGAAGGGGGTGGGCTTCTTCACCCAGGGCGAGATGGAGGATTTCGTCAGCGGCACCCCGGTCAATTGCCAGATGACGAACGTGCCCTGGCGGCGGGGATATTCCAACAAACAGATCAACCTGCGCATTCCGAGGCTGAGGGTCATCGCCTGAGCATCTAGGGGGGCGCCGACGGTCAGCGCCCGCCCGTCACGCCGGGGCGTACCGCCTAGAGTGGCGCACCTCTGGTGCGACGGGCGGGCGGGCGCTGCATGACTTATCCCCGCTCCTCCGCCTTCGCCCGGTCCCACAGCGCGTCCATCTCGGCGAGGTCCGAGTCCGACGCCTCCCGCCCGTCCTCGGCCAGCCATGCCTCGATCCGTTCGAACCGCCGCGTGAACTTGGCATTGGCCCCGCGCAGGGCCGCCTCGGGTTCCACTCCCATGTGGCGGGCAAGGTTGGCCATGACGAAGAGCAGGTCGCCGAACTCCTCCTCGACCTTCTCCTGCGGCAGGCTCTCGGCGGCCTCCCGCAGCTCCCCGGCCTCCTCGGTGATCTTGTCGAGCACGTGGGACGCATCGGGCCAGTCGAACCCCACGCGCGCCGCCCGTTTCTGCAGCTTCACCGCCCGCAGAAGCGCCGGCAGCCCCAGCGCCACCCCGTCCAGCACGCCGGTCTGCGCCTTGGCCGCCCGCTCGGCGGCCTTCACGGTTTCCCAGTCGCGGGTCTGCTGCTCGGCCGACTTGTCGCGGCTCTCGTCGCCGAAGACATGCGGATGCCGCGCCACCATCTTGTCGGCGATCGCATCCGCCACCTCGTCGAACCCGAATAGCCCGCGGTCGCGGGCGATCTGCGCGTGAAACACCACCTGCAACAGCAGATCGCCCAGCTCGTCCTTCAGCTCCCCCCACGCCTCGCGCTCGATGGCATCGGCCACCTCGTAGGCTTCCTCGATCGTGTAGGGGGCAATCGTGCCGAAATCCTGCTCGATATCCCACGGGCACCCCGTCTCGGGATCGCGCAGCCGCCGCATGATCTCGATGAGGCGGGGCATGCCCCCATGGGGGTCGAAAATCAGCGGATCGTCAGGCATTGCACCCCCTCAATTCTTGCAGTTGAATGCAGCGTGACCGCAGAGGGGCAAGGAGTCCAGACATGGCCGTGATAAACCGCATCGCGGGGTTCGCCGACGACATGACGGCATGGCGACGGCACCTGCATACCCACCCCGAGCTGGGGCTCGAGTGCCACGAGACGGCGGGCTTCGTGGTCGAACGCCTGCGAGAGTTCGGCATCACCGAGATCGAGACGGGCATTGCCACGTCCGGCGTTGTCGCGGTGATCGAAGGGCGCGGCGAGGGGCCCACCATCGGGCTGCGCGCCGACATGGACGCGCTGCCGATCATGGAGGCGACGGGGCTCGACTATGCCAGCGCAACGCCGGGCCGGATGCATGCCTGCGGCCATGACGGGCACACGACCATGCTGCTGGGGGCGGCCCGCTACCTTGCCGAAACGCGCAATTTCGCCGGCCGCGTCGCGCTGATCTTCCAGCCCGCCGAGGAAGGGCCGGGCGGCGGCCGGGTGATGGTCGAGGAGGGCATCCTCGAGCGCTACGGCATCTCCGAGGTCTACGCGCTCCACACCCTGCCGGGCGCGGCGGAGGGCAGTTTCGAAACCTGCCCCGGCCCGATCATGGCCGGCGTCGACACCTTCCATATCGACGTGACCGGCCTTGGCGGCCATGGCGCCATGCCTCACGAGACGCGCGACCCGGTCGTGGCGGCGGCGGGCATGGTGCAGGCGATCCAGACCATCGTCAGCCGCAACCACTACGCGCTCGACGAGCTGGTCGTCTCGGTGACCCAGATCCACACCGGCAGCGCCGAGAACATCATCCCCGAAACCGCCTATATCAACGGCACGATCCGCTCCTTCGACCCGGCAGTGCAGGCCATGGTCCACCGCCGGCTGGAGGAGATCGTGGCGGGGCAGGCGGCCTCCTACGGTGTCACGGCGGAATTGCGCATCGACGTGGGCTACCCGGCCACGATCAACCACCCCGACCAGACGGGCTTTGCCGCCGATATCGCCCGCGAGGTCGCCACCGGCGGCTCGGTGGTGGACGACCGGCGCAAGGAGATGGGGGCCGAGGATTTCTCCTACATGCTGGCCGAGCGCCCCGGCGCCTACCTCTTCCTCGGCCAGGGGGAGGCCGCGGGGCTGCACCACCCGAAATTCGACTTCAACGACGCGGTGGCGCCGGTCGGGGCCTCCTTCTTTGCCCGGCTGGTGGAGCGCGCCCAGCCAGCGGCGTGAACCACGGGGCTTGACGCCCCGCTTCGAACCTGCACAATTTGATCAAATTATCCCGGCAGATCTGGAGGCAAGACCGGCATGGCACTGGAAGATGCGAAGAAGGAAGTCGACAACGCGCTCATTCAGGAGGACCTGAAAGGCCTCTCGCACGAGAACACCTTCGGCGGCGCGCTGTCCTTCCTGCGCCGCGCCTATACGAAGAACCTGCAAGGCGTCGACGTGGCGGTCACCGGCATCCCCTTCGACCAGGCCGTCACCAACCGCCCCGGCACGCGGCTCGGCCCCCGTGCCATCCGCGAGGCCAGCACGCTTCAGGCCTTCGATGCGCCCTATGGCTGGGGCTACGACGCGATGAGCGAGCTGGCGATCGTCGATTACGGCGACGTGGCCTTCGACTATGCCAAGATCCAGGATTTCCCCGACGCGGTGACCGACCACATCCGCACCATCCTGGCCGCCGGCGTGCCCAGCATCGCCCTGGGGGGCGATCACTACATCACCTTCCCGATCCTCAAGGCCTATCACGAGAAATACGGGCCCCTGTCGCTGGTGCAGTTCGACGCCCATACCGACACCTGGCCCGATGACGACATGGAGCGGATCGACCACGGCACCATGTTCTACAAGGCGGTGAAGATGGGGCTGATCGAACCCGCGCGCTCGGTCCAGGTGGGCATCCGCACCTCCAATTCCGACCCGCTCGGCGTCAACATCATCGACGCGCGCGAGGTCTACGAGGCCGGGCCGGCGGCCACGGCGCAGAAGATCAAGGGAATCGTCGGCGATCACCCCACCTATGTCTCCTTCGACATCGACGGGCTCGACCCGGCCTTCGCGCCCGGCACCGGCACGCCGGTCTGGGGCGGGCTGACCTCGGTTCAGGCGGCGATCATCCTGCGCGATATTGCCGGGATCAACATGGTCGGTGGCGACGTTGTGGAAGTGTCGCCGCCATATGATACTTCGGGGGCGACGGCGGTCGCGGGGGCGCATGTGGCGACCGATCTCATCAGCCTCTGGGGATGGCGCCATCGGAACGGTCGGGAGTGAGTATTTTTGGAACAATGAAAGGCGGGACATGCGTATCGCGGTGATCATTGTCGTTGTGGTGCTGGTGCTGGCCGTGGGGTTGGCGGCTTACGTGCGGTTGGCGCCCTCCGATCCTCAGCGCTGGCACAAGATGCCGGATGACGTGACCGACCGCGATTTCAGCAGCGGCGCCATGCGCGTGATCGCGGCGGGCGAGGGCGATCTCGCCCGGCTGCACGGGATCATCGCAGGCAGCCCGCGCACCACGGTGCTGGCCGGCTCGGTGGAGGAAGGGATGATCACTTATGTCAGCCGGACGAAGATCATGGGCTTTCCCGATTACACCACGGTTCAGCAGGCGGGCGGCGAGATCCGCATCCATGCCCGCCAGCGCTTCGGCTCGTCAGATCTTGGAGTGAACGCCAGGCGCGTCGACGGCTGGCTCGACCGGTTCCGTCAGGGAGGATGACAGGCACCCCTCGCTCACCTCGCGCCACATCGGGTTGTTGAGCGACATCTGGCACTGCGCCATGAAACTGCGGCCGTCCACGTGCAGGCAGGTCATCTCGCCGATCTCGACCCGCCCGCCGGTCTTGTCGGTGCAGTAGCAATCCACCGTCTTGCCATTGTACATCCCGTCGGCCAGCACCGGCGCGGCAAGAAGCGTGAAGAGGATGGCAAGCCGTTTCATGGGGCCAAGTATAGCACCGTCAACCCGCTTGACCAAATGAAAGGAATGGGAGAGACCGGCGCAATGGTGCCCTTGGACAAACTGAACGAGATCACGCAGCGCTTCGAGTATCTCGAGGCGCGGATGGCCGAGGGCGGCGGCGATATCGCCAAGCTGGGCCGCGAATATGCCGAGCTGCGCCCGGTGGTCGAGGAAATCCGCGCCTACAGGCAATTGCTCGACGATCTCGAGGGCGCGCAGGCGATGCTCGACGACCCCGAGATGCGCGAGCTGGCGCGCGAGGAGCTGGAGACGCTCGAAGCCCGCAAGCCCGGGCTCGAGGACAAGCTGCAACTGGCCCTGCTGCCCAGGGACGAGGCCGACAACCGCTCGGTCATCCTCGAGATCCGCCCCGGCACGGGCGGCGAGGAGGCGGCGCTTTTTGCCGGCGACCTGCTGCGCATGTACCAGCGCCACGCTGAGGAGAAGGGCTGGAGTTTCGAGATCATCGAGATGAGCCAGACCGAGCTTGGCGGGATCAAGGAGCTGGTGGCCCACGTGAAGGGCGACGGGGTCTTCGCCCGGATGAAGTTCGAAAGCGGCGTGCACCGCGTGCAGCGCGTGCCGGAAACCGAGAGCGGCGGGCGCATCCACACCTCCGCCGCCACCGTCGCCGTGCTGCCCGAGGCCGAGGACGTGGACATCCAGATCGACCCCAACGCCCTGCGCATCGACACGATGCGGTCAAGCGGGGCAGGGGGGCAGCACGTCAACACCACCGATTCCGCCGTGCGCATCACCCACCTGCCCACCGGCATCGTTGTGACCTCCTCCGAGAAATCCCAGCACCGCAACCGCGAGATCGCCATGCAGGTGCTGAAGACCCGGCTCTACGACATGGAGCGCCAGAAGGCGCATGACGAACGCTCCTCGGCCCGGGCGGCGATGGTGGGCTCGGGCGACCGATCGGAACGGATCCGCACCTACAATTTCCCGCAAGGGCGCATGACCGATCACCGCATCGGCCTCACCCTCTACAAGCTCGACCAGATCATGAACGGCGACCTCGACGAGATCACCGACGCCCTGACCGCCGACGCCCAGGCCACCCTGCTGGCGGAGATGGAGGGGTGACCCGCAGCGTGGGCGACGGGCTCTCCGACCTGCGCGGGAGGCTCGCCGCCGCCGGCATCGAAGGCGCCCCCCGCGAGGCGCGGCGGATCATGGCCGCCGCCCTGGGCGTGGCGCCCGACCGCGTCAGCCTGATGCAGACCGACCCGCTGCCGGCCGAGGCCGAGGACCGCCTGACCGGCATGGCCGCCCGCCGCTGCGCGCGCGAGCCGCTGTCGCATATCCTGGGCCTGCGCGCCTTCTACCGCCACGAATTCCGCGTCACCCGCCACGTGCTCGACCCCCGGCCAGAGACCGAGATGCTGGTCGAGGCCGGGCTGGGCGCACCGTTCGAGCGGGTGCTCGACCTCGGCACCGGCACAGGCTGTATCCTGCTGTCGCTGCTGGCCGCGCGGCCCGGGGCCAGCGGCACCGGCACCGATATCTCCGACGAGGCGCTGGCGGTGGCGCGGGAGAACGCGGAAAACCTTGGCGTGACCGACCGCTGCGAGCTGCTGCGCTCCGACTGGTTCACCGCCGTCGACGGGCAATATGACCTCATCGTCTCGAACCCGCCCTACATCGCCGCGTGGGAGATGGACATGCTGGAGCCCGAGCTGCGCTATGAGCCGCGCGGGGCACTCACCGACGAGGGCGACGGCCTGACCGCCTATCGCGCCATTGCCGAAGGCGCCATGGATCACCTCCGCCCCGGCGGCCGCCTTCTGCTGGAAATCGGCTGGCGGCAGGGGCCCGACGTCTCGGCCCTTCTGCACGCCCACGGCTTCGAAAACCCGCGCCTCCTGACCGATCTCGACGGGCGCGACAGGGTGCTCAGCGCGGCCCGCCCCCTCACGGCCCCGTGACTTGCCGACACGCGAGAGCCAAAAAACGCGCAATTTGACCGAAATTTCAGCCTTTCCCCTTGTCTCGGGCCTTCAGGCATGTTTACTGAAGGGGTCTAGCCGGTGGATGCCCAGACGGGCGGTCCCGCTTGACATCAAGCCAGAACATGTCGGATCCGGGTAAAATTTCGGCGCAAGGGGCGCCAGTCGGATCGAAAAGACGCTTTGAGCATAGGGCTGACAACTTAACAATGAGATCATCCAAGTCACGTTCGCGGAACAAGTCGAACCGCAATAGATCGATGGGCAATGTGGTCAACCGGGTTTTCGACAGCTCGGGGCCCGAGGGCAAGGTGCGCGGCACGCCGCAGCAGGTCATCGACAAGTACAACCAGCTGGCGCGCGATGCCCAGCTGTCCGGCGACCGCGTCGCCGCGGAGAACTTCCAGCAGCATGCCGAGCATTACCTGCGGCTTCTGGGGTCCGCCCAGAAGGAGCAGGACGCCAAGCGCGAGGAGCAGGAGCGCCAGAACCGCGAACGCCAGGCCGAGCGCGACCGCGAGCGCGCCAAGCGGCAGGAACGCGAGATGAACGGCGGCGACATGGTCGAGGATGACCAGCCGTCGCAACATCACCAGAACGACCAGCCGTCGCAGGGCGAAGGCAAGTCGAAGAAGTCTTCCCGCTCGGACGTGCTGGAAACCACGGGCGACGAGCCCGACAGCGGGCTGGTGGAAACGCCGGAAAGCAAGTCGGGCGACACCGGTGGCCAGCAGGACGCGCCGCAGGAAAAGCCCAAGCGCACCCGCAAGCCGCGCACGCCCAAGCCGAAAGCCTCCGACGGGGGCGACAAGGGCGGCGACGGCGGCGACAAGGGCCCGGATTCGCAGGAAGCGGCAGAGTAGGCTGCCTCGCTACGGTTGAAATCTGGAAAAGCGCTGCCGAAGGGTGGCGCTTTTTTCTTTTGGGGAAACAGTAGGGAAAGTTTGCGCTTCGCTTGAGTAGCCGCGCATCGACGGGCCGTGGCGCGGCGATCCGACGGTCGTGATGGGCACTTTATACCTGCCAAATACATCTGAACTGCGTGCGTGGCACTTCGCCTGCTAAATCGCCGTGCCGTCGGGGCGGCCCGTCGATGCGCGGCGGGCTGAAGCCCTTTGTTCCGCGCAGGGGCCTGAAAGACGGTCGCTACCCCTCGAACCCCCGCGCCAGCGCGCAGAACTGCTCCAGCGACACCACCTCGGCCCGGTCCGTGGGCTTGATCCCCGCCGCCAGCAGCCGGTCCTCGATATCCGGCCCCAGCCCCTTCAGCGCCGCCCGCAGCATCTTGCGCCGCTGGTTGAAGGCGCGGGCCACCACGTCCTGCAATATCTTCGCATTCGCCGGATAGCGGGGGCCGGGCAGGGCGGTCAGGTGCACCACCGCGCTCGACACCTTGGGCGGGGGCGAGAACGCCCCTGGCGGCAGGCTCATCACGATCTTCGCGTCACAGCGCCACTGCGCCAGCACGGCAAGCCGCCCGTATGCCTTGCCGCCCGGCTGCGCCACGATCCGCTCCGCCACCTCGCGCTGGAACATCAGCGTCAGGCTCTCCCAGAAAGGCGGCCAGTCCTTCGGCGTCAGCCACCGCACCAGCAGTTCCGTCCCGACATTGTAGGGCAGGTTGGCCGCCACCTTGATCGGCGGGGTCAGGTGCGCCAGCGGGTCCACCTCCAGCGCGTCGCCCTCGATCACGTCCAGCCGGCCGGGGTAAGCCGCGGCGATCTCCTCCAGCGCGGGGATGCAGCGGCTGTCCTTCTCCACCGCCAGCACCCGGCGCGCGCCCTCGGCCAGCAGCCCACGGGTCAGCCCGCCGGGCCCCGGCCCGATCTCCAGCACGTCGGCGCCCGCGATATCCCCCGCCGCGCGGGCGATCCGCGCCGTCAGGTTCAGGTCCAGAAGGAAGTTCTGCCCCAGCGACTTGCGCGCCGACAGCCCGTGCGCCGCGATCACCTCGCGCAGGGGCGGCAGGCTGTCGATCCCGCTCATGCGGCGGCGCGGGCGACGGCCATGCGCGCGGCCAGCCGCAGCGCCTCGATCGTCGAGGTGGGGTTGGCCACCCCCTTGCCGGCGATGTCCAGCGCGGTGCCGTGATCGGGCGAAGTGCGGATGAAGGGCAGGCCCAGCGTCACGTTCACGCCCCGGTCGAAATCCAGCGTCTTGATCGGGATCAGCGCCTGGTCGTGATACATCGCCACCGCCGCGTCATAGGTGGCCCGCGCGCTGGCGTGGAACATCGTGTCCGCCGACATCGGCCCGGCGAGGTCCAGCCCCTCGGCCCGCAATTCCTCGATCACCGGCGCGATCAGCTCGATCTCCTCGCGCCCCATCTTGCCGCCTTCGCCGGCATGGGGGTTGAGCCCCGCCACCGCCAGCCGCGGCGTCGCCACCGAGAAATCGCGCACCAGCGCCGCATGGGTGATCCGCAGCGTCTCGCGCAGCAACTCGGCCGTCAGCGCCCCGGGCACGTCCTTCAGCGGAATGTGGATCGTCGCCGGCACCACCCGCAGCACGTCGCTGGCCAGCATCATCACCACCCGGTCGACCCCGCCAAGCGCGGCCAGGTACTCGGTATGGCCGGGATAGGCGAACCCCGCGCCGTCCTGCAGGGCCTTCTTGTGGATGGGAGCGGTACAGACGGCGCCGGCGAACCCGTCCTGCACCAGCGTCACCGCGCGGGCGATCACGTCGATCACGCCCTGCGCATGGGCCGGGTTGGGCTGGCCGGGCGTCAGCGCGCCCTCGAACCGGTGCGGCAGCACCGGCAGGCCGCGGGGCAGGGCGGCCAGGCACCCCTCGGGGCTGTCGATCTCGACCACGCGGGCGCCCTCGGGCAGGTGATCGGGGTCGCCCAACAGGAAGAAGGGCAGCCGCCCCTCCAGCCGCTCCCACGCCCGAACCGCCAGCTCCGGGCCCACCCCGGCCGGTTCGCCACAGGTCAGCGCGATGGGGGCCGTCATCTCAGCTCGACGATCCGGGCCTCGGCGCGCAGCTGTTCCAGGTAGCCATTGGCAAGGGAATCGAGCTGCCGGCTGCGGATGAAGTTGGTCAGTTCCTCCGACGACGGGCCTTCGCCGCCATCGACCAGCGGCGTGCGCCCGCACAGCATCAGGAAGACCAGCGTCTGCCCGTTCGACCGGGTCAGCCGGGTCGACACCTCGCCGGGGTCGAGATTGGCCAGCTCGCGCGCGACGTCCTGCGGGATCTCGTTCGGCGCCTTCTTCTCGCGCGCCAGCACTTCGGGCGGCTGGCCCTTGGCGATGCCGTAGAGGTCGTCGCAGACATCCACGTCGGCCTCGACATTGGCGGCCCGCTGCAGGGCGGCCTGGCTGCGGCCACCGTCGATATAGTACATGGCATAGTCGATCGAGGAGTAGCGCGGCGTCGGCACGGCGGTCTCGGCGATGTCGCGCAGTTGCAGCAGCACGATCGCCCGCTCGGTCGGCAGCGGCGCCGACACCTCGCCCGGCGACAGCCCCAGCACCACGGGGCGCAGCGGCTCGGGCAGCTCGTCGACCGCGGTCCAGCCCATCTGCCCGCCGCTGTCGGCCGAGGGCGAGGCCGAATAGCGCCGCGCCGCGGCGGCAAATTCCGCCAGGCTGCGGATCTGCGACAGCTCCTCGGCCCGGGCCATCGCTTCCTGACCGCGCCCCTGCGGAATGGGCAGCACGATCTCCGACAGGAGCACGGTCACGCCCGAGCTCCCGGTCAGCGCGAGCTTGGCGCGTTCGATGTCGTCCTCGCTCACGTCGACGGAATTGCCGAACTTCGCCCGCACCACCTCGCGCCAGGTCACGCCGGCCCGCACGAAGGCCCGGAACGAGCTTTCGTCCACCCCGGCCCCGGCCAGGCTCTGCACCATCTGGTTGGCCGACATGTTGCCCCGCTGGGCAAACTCTTCCATCGCCGCGTTCACAACGTCTTCGGTCACCTGGATACCCTCGACCTTCGCCGCGCCCAGCTTGAGCCGGTCGTCCACGAGCTGCTCCCGGGCGATCTCGATCGGGTCGCCCGGCGTGCGGAACAGCGTCAGCATCCGCGCCCGCTGCTCGATCTCGAACCGGGTGACGGCCTGTTCGTTAACCTTGATGACCGGCTGGAAAAGGCCCTGCGCCGCGGCTCGGGGCGCCGGCACCGAAACCAGCGCGCCGACCAGCGCGATCATGGCGGCTTTGAAGACAACAATTCGCATAGAGACGTCCATTCGGGTTAATTGTTACAGGTTCTGACGTAGCTTTTGTCGCTCGTCTTCGTGGTGAAGCCCCTGAGCCCGACCGTCAAGCTTATATCGGTCGAGGGCTCAAGGATCGTCGATGAGGTAAAGCGCCGCGACGCCGCAAGGCGGACCTCGACGCATTCGTTCGTGTAGGTCAGCCCCAGCCCGGCGCGCACGCTTTCGTCGCTGGCAATGTCATAACGCCAGTTGGCGCTGCCCGTCCAGTGCCGCGACAGCCGGTAGGAGGCATCGAAGGCCCATTCCGAGATCGTCGTCGGCCGGTTCTCGGCAAGGTCGCGGCCCAGCCAGATATAGGTGGCGCTCAGGCTGGCAAGGCTGTTCTGCCAGCTTGCCCGCGCCTCGGCCTTGGTGGTATTGAACGTGTCGTCGAACAGCCCCCGCGCCGTCAGGACCAGCCCGTTGCCGGTCTTGACCTGGCCCGCCACCAGCACGTCCGACACCTTGCCGTTCAGCCCCGAGGAGCTGGTGAAGCTGTCCTGCCCGTTCACCTCGAGCTGGATCTCGTCGCGTACCAGCTGCCCCATCGCCAGCGAGGTCTGAAGCCCGGACGGGTCGAACCTTGTCCAGCTGACGCCATAGGCGGCGATGCGGCCGCGCTCGCGCCGGTCCGGCGCGGTGAAGCGCGAGGTCGAGAACAGGTTGCCCTCGTCGAACTCGATCCGCGTGCTTTCGTCATTCGGGATGAACGGGTTCTCGCCGCCGGTCCACGAGAACTGCACGATCGGCTCGATCACGTGGGTCGAATGGCCCGACATGGCATTGATCAGCGGCCAGCGCAGTTCGACCGCGACGGTGGGCGACACCTCGGTCGCGGTCGACAGGCTGGTCAGCCCGGCCTGCCGTATCTCGAAATGGTCGATGGCGACGCCGGTGCGCACATGCGCCAGCACGCCGCCCGGCAGGGTCCAGTTGCGGTGCCAGTCGGCGCTGAGCGTCAGCCGCCCCACGTCGCGCCCGTCGGCCCAGGGGTCGATATCCGGCCCGTCGCTGATCAGCCCGGACGAGCGGATATGCGAATGCGCCAGCATCCCCAGCCGGATCTCGCCGCCGCCGGCCCAGTTGGGATGCATCCGCCGCTCCCACTCGGCATTGGTGACCAGCGTCGGCAGGGTGCTGTTCTGCTCGCCCACCCGCAGGCTGTGGAAATGGGTGATCGCGCCCCGCACGTAGCTGTCGCGCCGGGCGCGTTCGATCTCGATCTCGCTGTCCAGCCGGTCCTTCTCGTAATAGGAATAATCCAGCAGGTAGGTGTCGTCGTTCACCGTCTCGACATCGAAGCGCAGGATGAAATCGCCCGGCAGGGTGAACTCGCCCTCGCCGAAGATGTACCCCCGCCGGCTTCTCGTGCCGAGATCGTCGTCGGAAATCGCGCCCTCGAACTCGATCCGCCCGTTGCGGAAGGCCTGCCGGTAACGCAGCTCTAGCGTCGTGCTCTTGGTGGTCACGAAGGGCGTGACCGTCAGGTCCTTGTGATCGCCCAGCTTGATGAAATAGGGCACCCGGACGCCGGTGCCCAGCAGCGAAGAATTGTAGAAGGACGGCACCAGGAAGCCAGTGGCGCGTTCGAGCGACGGGTCGGGCAGGCGCAGCCGCGGCAGGTAGAAGATCGGCGTGTCCATCACCCGGAATTGCGCGTCCTCGAAGTAGAGCTGCTTCTCCTCCTGGTCATGGATCACCCGCCGCGCCCGGATCTGCCAGAGCGGGGCACGCCCGGTTTCGCACACCCTGCACGAGGTGACAGAGACCTTCACGAGCTGGTTGTACCGCCCGGCCGAGCGGTTCAGCTCCTGCGCGGCAAGCTGCACATGGTCGCCCATCACGATCCGTGCGCCCCGCAGGATGCCGTTGCGCAGCTCCTTGTCGATTTCCCCCGACGAGGCCAGGATGATCGACTCGCCGTCCTCGTGGATGACGATCGGCCCGCTCAGGATCAGCGTATCCTCGGTGCGGTCGTAGATGATCCCCTCGGCCTGAAGCCGCGTGCCGTCGTAGAGCGCCTCGACATTGCCGGTGGCGACCAGGCGTTCGTTGCCTTCCATGTAGACATCGTCGGCGACCAGGACGGCGGGCGGGGGCGGGGCGCCCGTCTGTCCGGCCGTCTGGCCCTCTGCCGGGCCGGCAGCCTGCGCCGTGGCCACACCTGGCCCGGCCAGCGCCATCCCCAGCACCAGAAGACATATGACGGCAGCACCCCTCATCCGTCCTCCATATGCAAAAGGATGCCCGTCGCCAATAGTATTGACGCCACCGGGGGAGCCCAGGCCGCAAGAACTATGGGGATTTCTCCATTCTCCCCCAATATCTGGGCGAAATTCCGTATGTAATGCAGACCGAATCCCAGCAGCACCGCCGACAGGACCGAGATGCCGGTATTCGACAGCCGGGCATGCCGCATGGTGAAGGCGGCCGAGATCATCACCAGCGCCATCATGAACAGCGGCCGGGCCAGCTCCATCTGGAACCACATGGCATAGCGGCGGGCGGAAAACCCCGCCTCGTCAAGCTGGTCGATGAAGCCGGGCAGGTCCCAGATCGGGATGTATTCGGGCTTGCCGAACGTGTCGATGATCCGGTCCTGCGTCAGCGCAGAGCTGAGGCGCAGCGTCTCGGCGCGTTCGGCCGCGGCCTCGGGGTTGTCGCCGCGCGACAGGTCCCAGATCTTGGCGTCGTAGAGCATCCATTCGCCCTTCGACAGCCGCGCCGCCTCGGCCATGATCCGCTTGGCGGGCTGGCCGTCGGGGTCGAAGTCGATGAAGGTCGTGTCGAACAGCACCGTCAGGTCGGAACTGGCCCGCTCGGCATGAATCACCGTCTGCCCCTCGGGGCTGCCCTGCCTGAGCCATAGGCCCTCGGAGGCGATCACCATGATCGCCGCGCCGCCGCCCACGTGGCTGTTCACAAGGTCGTTGTAGCGCTTGGCCGAGGCCGCGACGATCGGGTTCAGCATCGTCACCGACAAGAGGCCCAGCAACAGCGCCACGCCCACCGGCGCGGCCAGGCTGCGCAGCGCCGACCGCCCCGTCGCCCGTACCACCACCAGCTCCGACGACCGCGCCAGCCGGATGTACAGCCCCACCGTCGCCAGCACGATCACCAGCGGAAGGATCTCGTAATTCGCCGACGGCATGTTCAGCAGCACGATCTCCAGCACGTCGCCGAAGGGCAGGTTGGGGAAATCCTGCAACTCGTCGACCAGGTCGATCAGCGCCAGCAGCACAAGGAAGATCGAGAAGACCAGCATCACCGACCAGAAGAACTTCCGCGCGAAATAGGCATCCAGCATCATGGCGTGCCTCCTCCCTCGGATGCCCGCCGTCGCCATGGCACCAGCCGCCGCAACAGCCCGGGGCGGGCGGCGAAATAGAGCAGTATCAGCGTGGTCAGGAACCCGATCCCCGCCGGCAGGTACATCAGCGGCCACATGCCGGGCTGGCTAATCACCACCCCGGTGATACTGCCCTCGACCAGCTTGATCCCCACCAGCAGCACGAAGGCGATCAGGATCTGCCACCACACGCCGAACCGGCTGAAGCTGCCCAGAAGCAGCGTGGCGAACCCGATCAGCGCCGCCACGATGCACATCAGCGCCTGCGTGAACCGGCTGTGCAGGGTGAACTGCAGCTGCCCCTCGGTCGCGCCGGTGACCTCCATCACCTCTTCCGGCCGCAGGATCAGGTCGGCGGTATGGGCGAACTCCACCTTGTTCAGGTTGGTGGGGTTCTGCGCGATCAGCCGGCTGATATCATAGGAGAAATCGTCGAAATGCGTGGTGAAGAGCCGCTTGCCGTCGGCGCGCAGCGTCTGCGCCAGCCCCTTGACCATCACCAGCTTCGTGCCGCCCCCCTCCTGCACCAGGTAGGCCAGCGTCGAGGTATAGGTCACCGGGCTTTCGGTGTTCCGCCGGTCCGACAGGAACACGTCGCGCAGCTCGCCCTCGGGGCTGATGTCGCGGATGTAGAAGGTGATGCCGGGGGCCGGATGCAGGAACTCGCCCTCCTCCAGGAACCGGGCCGAGACGCTCTGCCGCACCTCCGCCTCGCGCTGGCGCAGCTCGCTCAGGCTGGTCGGGATCAGGTAATGGCTCAGAAGCGACATGATCAGCGCGATGATCACCCCGAACACCGCCGCCGCCTTGATCAGCCGAAGCGGCGAATACCCCGTCGCCTGCACCACCGTCAGCTCGCTTTCCGTCGACAGCCGGTTGGTGACATAAACCGCCCCGGCAAAGGCCGCGATCGGCAACACCATGCCGATGACGCCGGGGAGGGTGAGGGCGGTGAACTCGAGGAAAACCCAGGCCGGCTGCCCGTCGCCCACCAGCCGGTCGAACATCCGCACCGCCTTGTTGATCCAGAAGATCGACACCAGCACAAGCGAGAAGAATCCGAACAAAACCATGAATTGCGACAGCATATACCTGTCGAATCTGGTCATGCTCTAAACCCCCCAAGGTTCGTCTTTTCAGGCAACTTATCGGAATTGATCACGGGGGAAAACTGCTAACTGGCCAAGCCGGCACAGCCGCGCTAGGACTCTGCCCAACCACAGGATATCAGGAGCAGCCGATGACCACCCCCGCCGCCGTCACCATCACCGAGACCGACATCGAGCAGATCGCCGAATTCGAAGGCCGCGTCGCCGTCTTCGTCACCCCCGATGGCAAGCTCGACCCCGGCGCGCGGCGCGCCAACCGGCAGACCAAGGGCGCGGTGGGCCGAATGGCCGAGGCCGAGAGCTGGGGCAAGATGACGCCCGGCGATGTCAGAACGCTGGCCTGGCCCGCCGGCATGAAGGCCGAGGCGCTCGACGTGGTCTGCCTGCCCCGCAATGCCGACGTGGCCGAGGCCCGCAAGGCCGGCGTGGCGCTTGGCCGCCTCAAGGGCGACGCCGCGCTGCTGGTGCTGGCGAACCCGGTGCGCCGCGCCGACGAGATGCTGCTGGGCCTCGTCCTGCGCGGCTACGAGTTCACCGCCCACAAGACCGCCGAGCGCGACGCGCCCAAGGGCATCACCGTCATGACCGGCAAACCCGACGAGCTGAAGGAGGCCGCCGCCCCGCACCTCACCGCAGCCGAGGGCGTCTTCCTCACCCGCGACCTTGTCAGCGAACCGGCCAACCACCTGACAACCGAGGAATTCGCCAGCCGCATCAAGGGGTTGGAGAAATCCGGCCTGAAGGTCAAGATCCTCGACGAGGACGAGATGCGCAAGCTGGGCATGCACCTGCTCCTGTCGGTGGGCCACGGGAGCGCCATGCCGTCGAAGCTGGCCATCATGGAATGGATGGGCGGCAAGAAGGGTGACGCGCCGCTGGCACTGGTGGGCAAGGGCGTCGTCTTCGACACCGGCGGCATCAGCCTCAAGCCCGCCGCCGGGATGGAGGAGATGACCATGGACATGGGCGGCGCCGGCGTCGTCACCGGCGTCATGCACACGCTCGCCGCCCGCAAGGCCAAGGCCAACGTGGTGGGGCTCGTCGGGCTGGTCGAGAACATGCCGTCGGACCGTGCCACCCGCCCCGGTGACGTGGTGAAATCCATGAAGGGCGACACCGTCGAGATCATCAACACCGACGCCGAGGGCCGGCTCGTGCTGGCCGACGTGCTGTGGTACGCGCAGGAGAAATACAAACCCTCCGGCATCGTCGACCTCGCCACGCTCACCGGCGCCATCATCATTGGCCTCGGCCACGACAAGGCCGGCGTCTTCTCGAACGACGACGCCTTCTGCAACAGCTTCCTCAAGGCGGCCGATGCCGAGGGCGAGGGCGCCTGGCGCATGCCGATGGGCGACAGCTATGACAAGCAGCTCAAATCCGCCATCGCCGACATGAAGAACGTGGGCGGCCGGCCGGCCGGGTCGATCACCGCCGCGCAGTTCCTCCTGCGCTTCGTGCAGGAGGGCACGCCCTGGATCCACCTCGACATCGCCGGCGTGGCGCGCGTGGGCGAAGACACAACCTACGCGCCCAAGGGCTCCTCGGGCTGGGGCGTCCTGTCGCTCAACCGCATGATCGCGGACAATTACGAAGCCAAGTGATGGGGGCCGCCTATTTCTACCACCTCACCCGCCGCCCGCTCGAGGCGACCCTGCCCATGTTGCTGGGCAAGGCGCAGGAGGCGGGCTGGCGGGTCGCGGTGCGGGGCAGGGCGGCCGCCCGGATGGAATGGCTCGACGAGAAGCTCTGGCTGGGCCCCGAGGAAGGGTTTCTCCCCCACGGCCTCGCCACCGCGCCCCATGCCGCGCGCCAGCCGATCCTGCTGACCACCGGGGCCGACAGCCCCAACGACCCGCATTGCGTGATGACCATCGACGGCGCTGAGGTCGCGGCGGAGGAGGTTCAGCGCCTCGACCGGGTCTGCGTGCTGTTCGACGGCAATGACGAGGCCGCGCTGCAGACGGCCCGCGGCCAGTGGAAGGCCCTGACCGATGCCGGATGTTCCGCGCAATACTGGTCGGAAGAGTCTGGCAGATGGGAGAAAAAGGCCGAAAAATAAAGCCTTACGGCCTAATCTTGACGCCACCCGAAATCTTTAAAAGATTTCGATCCGCTTTCTTTTCAAGAAAGCGCCCCCAACCCTCACTCGAGCCACCTCACAGGCTCCCGGTTGCAGAACACCACGACCTGCCCGCCATTGAGCGCCACGCGAAACCCGCGCCGCCGGACCTCGCGCAGGAACACGTCCATGCCCGCGAACCGCTCCACGTCCCGCGCCTTGCGTCGGATCACGCCACCCTGCTGCACCGCCTTGCTGGCGAATAGATCGTTGAGCCAAAGCTCCGGCGAGAGGGGAGAGTTGCGATTGTCCATGGGGCCAAGCCTGCCCCGAACATGGTTAAGGCACGGTAAAGCGCGTCAGCGCGTCAGCACCAGCGTCCCGTTGGTGATCTCGACGCTGGTGAACCGCTGCAGGTATTCCATCCCCAGAAGCGACTGGTCCAGCTCGCCCTCGTTCACCACCGCGCGCACATCCTCGTCGACCAGCGGCCCGACCTCGACCCGCTCCAGCCGCACCGGCGCCGTGCGCACCTCGCCATTGGCGGTAAAGGCCCGGCCGACGAAGGACAGCTCCTCGGTCGCCAGCCCGGCCGTTTCCGCATCCGCCTTGGTCAGCACGATCTGGCTCGCCCCGGTATCCACCACGAAGCGGATCGGTGCGCCGTTCACGTCGGCCGTCAGGTAGTAATGCCCGTCCGCCGCGCGGGGCAGCTCGATCCGCCCGTCCTCGGCCACAACGGCCTGCCCGGGCATGACCGTGTTGCGGATATCGCCCCAGAGGCCCACCGCGGCGATCACGCCCACGAAGATCAGCGCCCAGATGATCGCCTGCTGCGTGATCTTGCCAAGGGAATTGCGGTTCTGCGCGAAGAACCAAAGCACCACCGCGCTTCCCAGCAGCACGAGGTAGAAGACGCGGGCATAATCGAATTCGCTCATGGGGCGGATATAGTTCCGCGCGGGGCGGTTGGGAAGGTCACAGCGCCAGTCCGAAGCCGCGGAGCCCGTCCAGGACGAACTGTACCGCCAGCGCCGCCAGCAGCATGCCCAGCAGGCGGGTGACCACGATGATCCCCGTCCGCCCCAGCGCCCGCTCCAGAAGCCCGGCGGTCAGGAACAGCACGAAGACGATCCCCAGCACCGACAGCATCACGCCGATCACCCAGGCCAGCCCCTCCAGCCCCGGCCGCTGCCCCGCCAGCAGGATCACCGAGGCGATCGCCCCCGGCCCGGCAATGAGCGGAATGGCCAGCGGAAAGACCGAGGGGTCGTCGCTGTCGTCATCCTCCTCCTCGGCCTGCGCCGTGCCCTCGCGCCGCTTGGTGCGCCGCTCGAACAGCATGTCCAGCGCGGTCAGGAACAGCAGGATGCCCCCGGCGATGCGAAAGGCGGGCATGGAAATGCCGATGAAGCCCAGCACCGCCTCGCCGAAGGCGGCGAAGACGATCAGGATTAGCGCCGAGGTGATGCAGGCGCGCAGCGCGATGGCCCGGCGGCGGGCGCCGGTCATGCCCTGCGTCAGCGCCACGAACAGCGGCGTCATGCCGACCGGGTCGATGATGACCACGAGGGTCACGAAAGCGGTGATCAGAAACCCGGTATCCATGAGGCCACCATTGCAGATGGGGGCGGTGGGGGGAAGGCTGCGTCGGTCATCCGCACCGACGTAATACCGACAGAATACCGACGTTATACCGACGTCGGATTTCGGCCATTTCGGCCCGGCTCACCCCTCGGCCCGCTCCAGCTTTTCCAGCGCCGTCATCCACAGCGCCTCGGCCCGGTCGAGCCCGTTCATCACCTCGGCATATTTCTTCTGCCACTCGGCCATGTCCCCGGCGCGGGCCTCGTCGTAGAGTTCCGGGTCGGCCAGTTTCTTCGAAATTCGGTCGCGCATTTCGTGAAGCTTTTCAACGCGTTCCTCGCACTTCCTCACCTCCTGCCGCATGGCAAGAATGGCATCCCGCGAGGGCCGTTTCACCTTCTCCGCCTTGGGCCGCGGCGCCGCCTTCTCCTCGCCGTTCCCGCCCAAAAGCATCTGCCGGTACGCCTCTAGGTCCCCGTCGAACGGCCGCACACGCCCGTCCTTCACCAGCCACAGCCGGTCGGCCACGAGGCTCAGCAAGTGCATGTCATGGCTCACCAGGATCACCGCCCCGGTATAGGCCGTCAGCGCCTCCACCAGCGCCTCGCGGCTCTCGATATCGAGGTGGTTGGTGGGCTCGTCGAGGATCAGCATATGCGGCGCATCGAGCGTCGCCAACAAAAGCGACAGCCGCGCCTTCTGCCCGCCCGAAAGCCGCCCGGCTTGCGTATCCGCCTGCTCGGCCCCGATGCCGAAACCGCCGAGCCGCGCCCGCAGCTTGCCCGGCGCCTCGCCCGGCCGCATCCGGCGGATATGGTCGAGCGGCGTCTCGTCAGGCCGCAACTCCTCGAGCTGGTGCTGGGCAAAATACCCCACACGTAGCTTCGAGGAGGCATGCATCTGCCCCTCCATCGCCTCAAGTTTGCCCGCCAACAGCTTGGAAAGCGTGGATTTCCCCTCGCCGTTCCGGCCCAGAAGGGCAATCCGGTCATCCTGGTCGATCCGCAGGTCGAGCCGCTTCAGAACCGCCCTGCCGTCATAGCCCACCGCGGCTTCTTCCAGCCGCAGGATCGGCGGCGACAGCTCCTCCGGCTCGGGGAAGGAAAACGCCCGGAGCGCGGCCTCCTGCGGCCTCGTGATCGGCTGCATCTTGGACAACGCCTTGATCCGCGCCTGCGCCTGTTTCGCCTTGTCGGCCTTGTAGCGGAAGCGGTCGACGTAAGACTGCAGATGCGCCCGCCGCGCCTCCTGCTTCTTGGCCTCCGATTCCGCCGCGGCCAGCTTGGCCGCCCGCGTTTCGGAAAACCGGTCATAGCCGCCCTGGTAGAGCGTCAGCTTGCGGTCCTCGAGATGCAGGATCGCCCCCACCGCCCGGTTCAGCAGCCCACGATCGTGGCTGATGATCAGCACGGTATGCGGATAGCGGGCGAGGTAACTCTCGAGCCACAAGGCCCCTTCGAGGTCGAGATAGTTGGTCGGTTCGTCGAGCAGCAGCAGGTCGGGCGCCGAGAACAGCACCGCCGCCAGCGCCACGCGCATCCGCCAGCCGCCCGAGAAGGCCGAGCAGGGCATCGCCTGCTCCTCGTCGGTGAAGCCCAGCCCCTTCAGGATCGACGATGCCCTTGCCTCGGCCGACCACGCGTCGATATCCGCCAGCCGCGTCTGGATCTCGGCAATCCTTCCGGCCTCCGTCGCCGTCATGGATTCCTCAAGCAATTCAGCGCGTTCCGTGTCGGCCTTCAACACGGTATCCAGAAGCGACACCTCGTTGCCCGGCACCTCCTGGTCGACCCCGCCGATGCGGGCGCGCTTGGGCAGGCTGATCTCGCCCCCCTCCAGCGCCAGCTCGCCCCGGATCAGCCGGAAGAGCGTCGTCTTGCCGGTGCCGTTGCGCCCGACCATGCCCACCTTGTGCCCCTCGGGGATCACCGCCGAGGCGTGTTCGATCAGGGGCCGGCCCGCCACCGAATAGGATATGTCGTCAATCCGCAGCATGGCCCCCGCATGCCCCATCCACGGGCGAGGGTCAATCGCGGCTTTTCAAAGCACATCCCCCATGCTATCGGAGCCGCGATCTTTCGGCGCGGGCGCATTGACCCCGCGCGCATAACCCAAGGAAAAGAGGCTGACATGGCTGTCGAACGCACGCTGAGCATCATCAAACCCGATGCCACCAACCGGAACCTGACCGGCAAGATCAACGCCAAGTTCGAGGAGGCGGGCCTGCGCATCGTCGCCCAGAAACGCATCCACCTGACCAAGGCACAGGCCGGCGTGTTCTACGCTGTCCACAAGGAACGCCCGTTCTACGATGAGCTGTGCGAATTCATGGCCAGCGCGCCGGTCGTCGTGCAGGTGCTCGAAGGCGAGGGCGCCATTGCGAAAAACCGTGACGTCATGGGCGCCACCAACCCCGCGGACGCGGCACCGGGCACGATCCGCGCGGAATTCGCTGAATCCGTCGGCGAGAACTCGGTTCACGGGTCGGACGCACCGGAAACCGCGGCGGTCGAGATCGCCTATTTCTTCTCGGGTCTGGAACTGGTCGGCTAAGCGCCGTCCCTGACTGCCCGCTCGGATTGGCCGCGCCTGTCAAAGGGGGCGGCCTTTTCATTTTTGCGCCGCTCAGATGGCGGCGAAGTCGTTAAAGACGCGCGTGGTCGCGGTCACGCGCGGCGAATTAGGTGTGGATTTCGTCGGGTTCTGGGGCTTGGGTTTGCCCGTGTCCGGCGGCGGTGTCGCTGTCTTGGCCATGCTCGGCTCCCTACTCTTTACAGAGCGCCGGCTGACTTGCGCCAACCGGCGCCCCTGTCACAAGGCTTTCATAAAGAAGTGTGCGAATCTACACTTTTCCACAGGCTGTCGCGGCCAGATGGGCGAACTTGTTGCCTAAATATCAACAATCTAGGCGGTCGATCACGGTTACCCCGCTGGATTGGAAACCATCCATCTCGCGCAGGGCCGCCGCCGCGCCCGACAGCGGAATGGTCCGCGTGACCAGCCGGGAGGGGTCTAGCCGGCCCGCAGCGATCATCTCGAAGAGCGCCGAAAACCGCGTCGCGCCGATGCCGCGCGTGCCGTGCAGGGTCAACTGCCGGGCATAGACCAGCTCCAGTAGGGGAAGGGACGGGGAGGCATGGGCGCCCACCGGCATGCCGATCTGCACGTGCCGGCCCATCTTGCGCAGGGAGCGCAGGGAATTCTCGAAAGTCGCGGTGATCCCCAGCCCCTCGACCGAGACATGCGCGCCGCCTTGCGTGATCTCGCGCACCGCCTGGCCGACATCGCCGTCGCTCGCGTTGACCGTGGCCGTCGCCCCGAACGCCTCGGCCATTTTCAGCGCCTCGGGGTTGATATCCACCGCCACCACCGGCGCCCCCAGCGCGGCGCCGATCATGATCGCCGACAGGCCCACGCCGCCGCAGCCATGCACCGCCAGCCATTCGCCGGGCTGCAAGCGCCCGCGGTCGACCACGGCGCGAAAGGCCGTGGTGACGCGGCAGCCCATCCCGGCGGCGGCGGTGTAGTCGACGTTCTCGGGCAGGCGCACGAGGTTGAAATCGGCCCGGCGGATCACCACCCGCTCGGCAAAGGCGCCCCAGCCGGTGAAGCCGATCACCTCCTGGTGGTTGCAGATCGTGGGCTCGCCGCCGCGGCAATCGGGGCAGGTGCCACAGCCGAGGATGAAGGGCGCCGTGACCCGGTCGCCCACGGCGAAAGCGCGCACGTCCTGACCAAGTTCGAGGATCTCGCCCGCAAATTCATGCCCCATCACGTGCGGCAGCGCCACGTCCGGGTCGGCGCCTTTCCAGGCGTGGTGATCCGACCGGCACACGCCACAGGCGCGCACCGCCACGACGGCCCCGTCGCGCGGGCAGGTCGGGTCGGGGACGGTTTCGAGCGGAAGCTCGCCGTCATATTCCATCATCAGGGCGGCTTTCATACGATATCTTAACCTTGTGTGTTTGAATTGCGCCGGAGCCACCGCGTGGCCTGCCGGCGGATTTGAGTATTTTTGGAAAGATGAAGCAAGGGCCGGCGCGCGCCGACAGGCACCGGCATTAACCTTTCGTTCATGTTTCGGGGGCGGTCATCGTGGCCACGAGCGGGGCGAACCATGTCCACCGCCGGGCCGCGGCGTCATTGACGATCAGGTTCTTCTTGCGCGTGTAGACCGGCGCATCGAGCTGGAAGAGCTTGCCCTCGGCCACGTAGGGCTCGGCCAGCGCGCGGGGCAGGTAGGCCGAGCCGCCCCTGTCCAGCATGGTCTGCAGCGCCCACCACGAGCTGTCGAGGCTGACCCTGGCCACCCCCGCGCCGTAATAGGTTTCGGCATGTTGGCGGCGATACTCGGCGCCGTGGTCGACGAAGATATAGAAGGGCCCCTTGTCGATCGGCGTGTCCGGCTGGTCGGAATAGAGCACCAGCTCCTCGGCCGGCAGCGGGTGCACCGTCTGGTTGCCGCGCGTGACCGAGTCGAAGGTCAGGATCACGTCGACCATGCCGTTGGCGAGCCACTCTTCCAGATCCCGCGCGCTGCCCTGCAAGACGGAAACGGCCATCTCCGGGCTGCCCGACAGCACCCCGTTGAAAAAGTCGCGCCCCGGCCCGTGCCACAGCTCGCGGTCGCAGCCGAAGGTACAGACCGAGGCCAGCCCCGCCGGCAGGCTGGTTTCGAGCTGCGCCTGCCGCCAGAGCCCCGTCATGATCCGGGCGTAGCGCAACAGCCGCGTGCCTGCCGGGGTCAGCGTGGTGCCGGATTTCTGGCGGTTCAGCAGTTGCTGGCCCAGCCCGTCCTCCAGCGTCTGCAGCCGGGCGGTGACGGTCGACTGGGTGACGTGCAGCACCTGCGAGGCCCGCACGAGGCTGCCGGTGTCGACGATGGCGAGGAAGGTCTGGAGCGCGGTGATGTTCATGGGGGCGGGCCTGACAATTCGAATACTCCGAACTTATTCCGCAAAACAATTCGTTTTCAAGAATTGAGATTCTGTGTCACCCCTGACGATGCGACAGGATGCGAAGACAGGAGATGCGACATGGTTCGGCAGACCCACGGGCTTGCACCCAGAGAGGATTTCATCTCGGCCATGCGCCGCGTGGCGGCCTCGGTCACGGTGGTGACGAGCGACGGCCCGGCGGGCCGTGCAGGCGCCACGGTCAGCGCGTTCTCTTCCGTCTCGGCCGACCCGCCCACCGTGCTGGTCTGCCTTGCCGCGCAAAGCCGGATCGCGGGCGTGGTGCAGGAAAACGGGCGGTTCTGCGTCAATGTCCTGCCCGAGGGATTCTCCGATATCGCCGACCGTTTCGCCGGGCGGCATGATGCCATCGTCCCCGACCGGTTCGACGGGATCGAGATGTTCGCCCCCCGCGGCAGCGCGCCGGTGATCGACGGGGCCACTGCCTTTCAATGCGGCCTGCAGCAGGTGATCCGCTCGGGCAGCCACCTGATCCTGCTCGGGCACGTGCACTCCGTGCTCGATGGCGCCGCGCCGCCGCTCGCCTATCGCGAGGGGGCCTATCACCGGGTCGTGCCGCACGCCCATGCCGGATGAAGGAGCACGATTGATGGAAGAGTACAGCATGCTGATCGGCGGCCAATGGGTCGCCGCGTCCGACGGGGGAAGGTTCGAGACGGTAAACCCCGCCACCGGAAAAGCCTGGGCCACCGCGCCCGAGGCCACGGCAGAGGATATCGACCGCGCGGTGAAAGCGGCCCACGCCGCCTGTTACGAAGGGCCCTGGTCGCGCATGACCCCCACCGAGCGGGGCCGCTGCCTGCGAAAGCTGGGCGACCTGCTCGCCGACCGGTCGGAGGAGCTGGGCGAGATCGAGACGCGCGACAGCGGCAAGATGTTCAAGGAAACCCGCTGGCAGGCGAAATACATCGCCGAGTTCTTCCATTTCTACGCCGGCGCCGCCGACAAGATCGGCGGGGAAACCCTGCCCATCGACAAGCCCGACCTCTTCGTCTTCACCAACCGCGAACCGCTGGGCGTGGTCGCCGCCGTGGTGCCGTGGAACAGCCAGCTGTTCCTGACCGCGGTCAAGATCGGCCCGGCGCTGGCGGCGGGCAACACGGTGGTCCTCAAGGTCTCGGAACAGGCGCCCGCGGCGATCCTCGCATTCGGGCGGCTGATCGCCGAGGCCGGCATCCCCGACGGGGTGGTCAACATCGTCTCGGGCCATGGCGACCCCTGCGGCAAGGCACTGACCTCGCACCCGCTGGTGGCGCGGATCAGCTTCACGGGCGGGCCGGTGGCGGCGCGGCGTGTCATCATGAACTCGGCCAGCAACTTCGCCGAGGTGAGCCTGGAACTGGGGGGCAAGTCGCCCTTCATCGTGTTCGATGATGCGGACCTTGAAAGCGCGGTGAACGGCTCCGTCGCGGGGATATTCGGGGCCTCGGGGCAAAGCTGCGTGGCCGGTTCCCGGCTTATCGTGCACGAGGATGTGGCGGACGACTTCATCGCCCGGATGAAGGACATCGCGCAGGGCATCCGCATCGGCGATCCGATGGCGGAGGAGACCGAGATGGGCCCGCTCTGCACGCATGGCCAGATCGAGACAATCGAGCGCGAAATTGCCGGCGCGGTCGACGAAGGCGCGACCGTGGTCTGCGGCGGCAGGCGGGCCGAGGCGGGGGAGATGTTCTTTCAGCCCACGATCATCGACTGCCCGTCGCCCGAACTGAAGATCGTCGATACCGAGCTTTTCGGCCCGGTCCTCTGCGTGTTGCGCTTCCGCACGGAAGAGGAGGCGCTGCGCCTGGCCAACGACACCGAGCATGGCCTCGCCGCCGGCATCTTCACCCGTGACAGCGCCCGCGCCCTCAGGATGAGCCGCGCCGTGCGGGCCGGGATCGTCTGGGTGAACACCTACCGGGCGATCTCGCCCGTGGCCGCGTTCGGGGGCGTGAAGGCCTCTGGCTACGGCCGGGAAAGCGGGTTCCAGGCGGTCTACGACTATACCCGCCCCAAGACCGTGTGGATGAATATGTCGGACGAGCCCGTCGGCAACCCGTTCCAGATGCGATGAGAAGGAGAGAGTTATGAAGTTCCATTTGGCAATCAACCTCGAACGCATGAGCCCCGAGACGGACATGCGCGAGGTGCGCGACCACACGCTCGAGATGGTGAAGATGGCCGATGCGGCGGGGTTCGAGATCGCCTGGGCGGCCGAGCACCACGCGCTCGAGATGACCATCGCGCCCAACCCGTTCCAGATCCTGACATGGTGGGGCGAGCATGCGAAGAACATCCGGCTGGGTATCGGCGTAGTGAACGCCGCCTACTGGCACCCGATCAACCTGGCCGGCGAGGCGGCGATGCTCGACCTGCTGAGCGACGGCCGGCTCGAATTCGGCATCGGATCGGGCGCCTACCAGCGGGAATTCGACCGGATGAAACCCGGCCTCGATCAGAAGGACAGTTGGCGCTACATGCAGGAAATGCTGCCGGTGGTGCAGAAGCTCTGGGCGGGCGACTATGCCCATGACGGCGAGTTCTGGCAGTTCCCCACCGCCACCTCCTGCCCCAAGCCGGTGCAGCAGAAGGTGCCGGTCTGGGTGGCGGCCCGCGCGCCCATCACCTTCGACTACGCGGTCGAGCATGACTGCGACATCCTGAGCTGGCCGCTGACCATGCCGATCTCCGAGGTGCAGACCTATCGCCGCCGGCTTGACGAGGCGGTCGAGAAGGCGGGCAAGCCGTTCAAGGCCACATGGGCCGTGATGCGCCATTCCGCCGTCTACGAGACCGAGGAGGACCGGAAAGCCGCGATGGGCGCCATTCGCCACGTGCTGGGGCAGTTCGGCAACCTGATGATGAAAAAGGGCGAGGTGATCAACGGCTTCCCCGAACAGGTGCCGCTGGCCGAGCTTGACGGCAACGCCCGGGTCGACCCGGCGATGCTGGAAGAGAACCTGATGTTCGGCTCGCCGGACCAGGTGATCGAAAAGCTCAAAGCGCATGAAGCGGTGGGCGCCGACGCCTTCGTCTACTACGCCTCGATGGGCATGGACATGGCCCAGCAGAAACGCTCGCTGCAGCTCTTCATCGACAAGGTGATGCCCGAGTTCGCGGAAAGGGAGGTGGCCCATGCCGGCTGAGATCAGGCGCACGCTTCTGCAGGTGCAAACGACCTACAAGGAAGGCTGGAAGGAGGTGGCGACCCCCACCAAGCTGGTGGCCGCGCTGGCGGTGATCCGCAACCCGTGGTTCGGGCAGGAGCATGTGGAAGACCTGAGCCCCGAGGTGCAGGATATCTGCCCCCAGATCGGCAGGCTGCTGACCGAAATGCTGCTCGACGTGACAGGCGACACGCTGGAGGGCTGTGGCAAGGCCGCGGTCGTGGGCATGGGCGGCGAGGTGGAACATGCGCAGGCGCTGACCCATTCGCTTTGGTTCGGCAACCAGCTGCGCGATGCGATCAAGGCGAAGTCCTATCTCGCCTTCACCAATGGCCGGGGCGGGGCAGGGCAGCCGATCATGATCCCGCTGATGCACAAGGACGATGCCGGCATGCGCTCGCATTACCAGACCATCCATCTCGACATCCCCGACGCGCCAGCCCCCGACGAGGTTGTCATCGCGCTCGGCGCCTCGGTGGGCGGGCATCCCAACCACCGGATCGGCGATCGCTATGCCGATCTGCGGGCGATGGGGCATGACGTCGACAACCCGGCTGGTGTCTGACGGCAGCGGCGGGGCGCGGGTATATTGCCATTCCTTTCAAATGGCCGGTATATGATCCTGCGCTCCGCCTCTTCCGCCCGGCGGCGGCCGGGCGCCGGAGATACGATTGTACGGGACGAGTATGAGCCAGACTTCACTGCCGCAGGCGGCGATGCACGACCACGCCGCATTCCTTGCGCAGCGGCATGATTTCCAGACCGATATCGACCGGATTGCCGGCAGCGATACCGTCGGCACCATTCTCGAGACGGTGATGCTGGCGACGAACATGCGCTTTGCCGCCATTGCCCGGGTCACCGCCGAGCGCTGGGTGGCCTGCCGGACGGTGGACGAGGTGAATTTCGGGCTGGCCGAGGGGGACGAGATCGACATCGAGTCGACCTTCTGCCAGATCGTCCGGACCAGCGCGGAAAAGGTCCTGTTCAACGACAGCGCCACGGATGACATCTACAAGGACCATCCGATCGCGCGGAAGTTCGGCATCGTCAGCTACGCCTCGATCCCCATCTATCGCAGCGACGGCAGCTTCTTCGGCACGCTCTGCGCCATCGACACAGAGCCGCGCGACGTGAAGGATGCACGCGTGGTGGCGATGCTGGAGATGTTCGCCGACGTCATCGGCCGCAGCCTCGAGACCGAGGAGCGGCTGGAGGCGCAGGAGCACAACCTCGCCCATGAAAAGGAACTGGCCCGCCTGCAGGACGAGCTGGTGGCGGTGCTGGGGCACGACCTGCGCAACCCCGTCGCGGCCTTCTCGGCCGGCATCCGCCAGCTCGAGCGTGAGCCGCTGAACGACAAGGCGCGCATGATCCTGCCGCTGATGCGATCGTCGCTCTTCCGCATGAACGACCTGATCTCGAACATCATGCTGCACGCCCGCGCCCGGCTGGGCGGCGGCATCCGCGTGACCGCAACCCCCGACGCGCCGCTGGCCGAGGCCGTGCGCCAGGTGGTCGAGGAGATCCGCGCGGCCGAGCCGGAAAGCACGATCAATCTCGACCTCAGTTTCACCCGCCCGGTCGCCTGCGACGCGCCGCGGGTCGCGCAGGCGGTGTCGAACCTGTTGTCGAACGC
Organism: Roseovarius sp.; assembly: GCF_030373445.1. GTDB lineage: Bacteria > Pseudomonadota > Alphaproteobacteria > Rhodobacterales > Rhodobacteraceae > Roseovarius. The sequence goes on along the minus strand of NZ_JAUCYU010000013.1, from coordinate 125,098 downwards.
GGTCCGCCACGGCACCCCCGGCTCGCCGGTCGAGGTACGCGGCACGACGGACGATCACGAGGTGTCAATCACCGTCAGCAACCGCGGGCTCGCCGTGCCCGGCGACCTGCGCGACAAGCTGTTCCACCCGTTCCAGCGCGGCACCCATGCCCAGGGCGAGGGGCTTGGCCTCGGCCTCTATATCGCCGCGACGATTGCCGAGGCGCATAATGGCCGGATCGGCGTGACCTGCGAGGGTGGCACCACCACGTTCGCTTTCACGCTGCCGCTGTCGGAGGCTGCGGCCTGACAGTTGCCTGCGCGGGCGCCATCGCGATGAGCCGGCATGCAGAAGGCGCCGCTGCGGGGCAGGGCGCCTTTCCATGATGACCCCGAAAGGTCTTCCGCCGGCGGGCCGGTTCAGCCCTTGGCGGCTTCCTGCACCTGCTGGGGCTTCTGCTGGTTCTGCTGACCCTGCTGGCCGCCACCGCCGCCCTGCTGCTGCTGGTTCTTGGGCTTCGAGTTGAGCGGATCGTCCTGCCGCTGCACCGAGCCTTCGAAATGGGCGCCGGATTCGATGGCGATGGTCTTGTGGATGATGTCGCCTTCAACCCGCGCGGTCGAGGTCAGGCGTACCTTCAGGCCACGGACCCGGCCGACGATACGGCCGTTGATCACCACGTCATCGGCAATCACCTCGCCCTTGATCGTGGCGCCTTCGCCGATGGTCAGCAGGTGGGCGCGGATATCCCCCTCGACCGTGCCTTCGACCTGGATATCGCCGGTGGTCTTCAGGTTGCCGGTCACGTGCAGGTCCGACGACAGCACCGATGCCGGCGGCTTGGCCTTGGGCGCGGCGGCCTTGAATTCGTTCGACGGTGAGTCGTTGCGCGCGGTGTCGGGCTTTTCCGGAACTGCCGGTTTGGCCGCGGCATCTTGCTTGGGGGCGGGATCGTTGATTTTGCTCTTAGAAAACATTTCTCGCAGCCTTGATGTAGATCATGGGGTTGACGGCCTTGCCGCCGACACGGACCTCGTAGTGTAGATGCGTGCCCGTGGAACGTCCAGTGCTCCCCATATCACCAATACGTTCCCCGCGCGAGACCCTTTGACCTTTTTCGACCCGAATGCGCGACATATGGGCGTATCGGGTCTCGATGCCGAACTCGTGCTGGATTTTCACGAGCCGGCCATAGCCCGACAGCCATTCCGCGTGAATGACGACCCCGTCGGCGGTGGCATAGATCGGTGTGCCGTGTTTCGACGCGAAGTCGGTGCCCGAATGCATCCGCCCCCAGCGCATGCCGAAGCCCGAGGTATAGCGGAAGGTCGACTTCACCGGCAGGGCGAAGGGCGCCTTCTGCGCGGCGATACGGTAGAGGTTCAACCGGTCGAGCTGGTTGAGGATGCGGTTGGCGCGCATCGCGTCGGGCGTGGGCTCCTCGCCCCGGGTCGAGAACGACAGCGGCATCAGCGGCCCGCCCTGGCCCGAGTAGCCGCGGCGCACGGTATCGAGCATGTTGTCGGTGTCCATGCCGGCGGCGGTGAACATCTTGTCGAGCGGCTCGACCGAGATCGTCATCGCGTCTTCGAGCTGGCGGAAGATCTGGTCGTTCTGGTCTTTCATCAGCTGGATCTGCGCGGCCATCTCGTCGGCTTCCAGCAGCGCCAGCTCGGCGTCGTTGCTGATCTTGTCACGCTGGCGCGCGGTGTCGGAGAGGGCGGCGGTCAGGGTTTCCAGCGTCGCCTCGGTGCCCATGCCTTCCTCGTCGGCCAGCGTTCCCGGGGCGCTGTCCTTCAGCGCCAGTGTCAGTTCCTCGCTCTCCGCGCGGGCGGCGTCGCGCTCCTTCATGGTGCGGCGCAGGGTCGACTGGATGACCTCGATGCCGGTCTCGAGCTCGCGCCGGCGCGTCTCCGAGGCCAGCAAATCGGATTGCATCGTGGAAATCTGCTTCAGGGCCGAGTTGAACCGCTCCTGCGCGGCCGCCGCTTCCTCGGCGCGGGTGTTGCGCTCGGCCTCGAGCGCGTTGAGCCGCGCCTCGTAGGTGCGCTGGTCGCGCTTGGCCTGTTCGCGGAAATTGCCCGAGCCGATCGAATCCATCAGCAGCACGGCAGTGGCGATGATCGTCCATGCGACCACGGCCGAAACGCCCACGAAGGCAATGAGTTGAGAGCCGGGCTTGAGGCGGATGAACCGCGTGTCGTTATCTGACCGGAGGAAAACCCTGCGCTCCGGGAAATATCTTTCCAGAAACGCATGAAACTTGATTGCGAGTCGTGTTCGCACGAAAACCCCGTCCCTGTTGCCCCATCCCCAAGGCGGCACCGTCGATCACTTTTTCTTTCACCGATGCCTTTGGTGTGATTATCGGCTGGCGTTCCGATGAGCAAGGTTTTTGGACAACACCGTCCAGAAATCCGGCAATTTACCGCACAGACGGCAAAAAATTGCCGATCTCAATGGGTTGGCGCTAACAGCAGGGCAAGAATCAGCCGGTCGCTTCCGTAAGCGGCCAGTAGAAATCGGGCGGCAGGCCGGCTTCGGCGCGCTTTTCCTCGTTGAAGGGCGGTTTCAGCAGGCCGTGGAAATATCGGCGCACAAGGGTGTGGAACGCCTCTTTCGGGTCCTGGTCGTGGCGTCCGCAGAGGAAATGAAACCATTTCGAGCCATAGGCGACGTGATGCACCTCCTCGGCGTAGATCACCTTCATCGCCTCGACGGCATCTGTCGGGCCGGCCGTCTCGAACAGCGCGATCATCCCCGGTGTCACGTCGAGCCCGCGCGCCTCGAGCACCATGGGCACCACCGCGAGCCGGCCCATGAAGTCCTGCGCGGTGTCCGAGGCCGCGCGCCACATGCCGGCATGGGCGGGCATGGCGCCGTAATAACTGCCTTGTGCTTCAAGGCAGTCGCATATCAGGTTGAAATGCTTCGATTCCTCGTCCGCCGATTTCACCCAGTCATCGTAGAAGCCGATAGGCATTGGCACATCCGCGAACCGCGCGATGATGTCCCAGTGCAGGTCGACGGCGTTCAGCTCGATATGCGCCACCGCATGCAGCATCGCCAGCCGCCCCTTGGGCGAGCCGGGGCGGCGGCGCGGCACGTCGCGGGGGTCGAGAAGCTCTGGCCTGTCGGGCCTTGCGGGGAAATCGGGCGGGGTGGCGCGGCCAAGCGGAATGGCCTCGCCCGTCTCGCGCGCGGCAAACCATGCCGCCGCGTGCCGGCGGGACAGGGCGGTCTTTTCGCGCCCGTCGGCGGTGGTCAGAACCTCCACCGCCATCCGTGACAGCGTCGGTTCCGTCAAAGCGCCTTCACCGCCTCGAGCACCTCTTCGGCATGTCCCGGCACCTTCACCTTGGGCCAGACCCGCACGACCTTGCCGTCGCCACCGATCAGCACGGTGGTGCGCTCGATTCCCATGAATTTCTTGCCGTACATGCTCTTTTCCTTCCAGACGCCGTATTGTTCGCACACGTCGGACTCGGCGTCGGAGAGCAGCGGAATGCCCAGCTCGTGCTTGTCGCGGAACTTGTCATGCTTGGCGACGGTATCCTTCGAGATGCCGAACACCTTCGCGCCCGCCGCCTCGAACTCCTGGCCGAGTCCGGTGAAGGCGATGGCTTCCTTGGTGCAGCCCGACGTGTCGTCCTTCGGATAGAAGAACAGGACGACGGGCGCGGGGCGCAGTTCGGACAGGGTCACATTCCCGCCGCCATCGCGGGGCAGGGTGAAATCGGGGGCCGCTTCGGCGGGTTTCAGCACGGGGAGTCTCCTTCCACAAAGAATTGAGTTTCATATTAGGGCGCGAGCCGCCAGAATAAACAACCAGAGGCAGGTCACCGTTTGAAGACAAGAATGACCGATGAAAAACAGGAACGGCCGCGCGCCCGACGCCTGAAGAGGGCCGGGTTGTGGAGCGGCGGGCTGTTGGTTGCGCTCGTCGTGGCCGCTGGCGTTACTGTCATGTCATTGGTCGGAACGCGCCTGTCGGCGCCCGACTGGCTGCGCACGCGCATCACCGAGAAGATCAACAGCGACGTCGAGGGCCTGTCGATCGGTTTTGCCGACGTGTCGATCGTGCTGGAAAACGACTGGGTGCCGCGGCTGGCGCTGCAGCGGGTGACGATCCGAGACGAGGCGGGCACGCCGGTGGCGCAATTGTCCGACGTGCATGGCGCCGTGGCGCTGGGGCCGCTCCTGAAGGGCCAGTTGCAGCCGGGGCGCATATCGCTGAACGGGGCCCGTGTCACGCTGCGGCGCGCCGATGACGGGGCGGTGGGCGTCAGCGTGGGCGACACGCCCGACCCGGTGCAGGAGGCCGAGACGGTGACCGCGCTGATAAAGCGGGCCGATACCTTCTTCCAGCGCCCCCATTTCTCGGCCCTGACAGAAGTGTCGGCCGACAACCTGACCCTGCGCTTCGAGGATGCCCGCGCCGGAAAGGCCTGGACGGTCGATGGCGGGCGGATCCAGATGCGCCGCGAGGGTGAGACGCTGTCGATCCGGTCCGATTTCGCGCTTTTGGGCGCGCGCGACTATGCCACGACACTGGCCGTGGCGTATTCCAGCCGGATCGGCGAAACCGCGGCGGAGTTCGCGATAGATTTCGAGGACATGCCGGCCGGTGACATCGCCGGGCAGTCGCCGGCGCTGACATGGTTGACCGCGCTCGACGCGCCGATTTCGGGCTCCGTCCGCGCGGCGGTCGACGAGGAGGGGCAGCTCGGCCCGCTCGATACCAAGCTCGAGATCGGGGCAGGGGTCCTGCACCCGAACGAAGCCGCCCGACCGGTGGCCTTCGACCATGCCAGCACGCATTTCACCTTCGACCCGGCCGACGACCTGATCCGCTTCCACGCGCTCGATGTGCAAAGCAAATGGGTCAGTGCCCGGATCGAGGGGCAGACCTACCTGGCGGGAATGGAAGATGGCTGGCCCAATGCGCTGGTCTCGCAGTTCCAGGTGCGGGACCTTTCGGCCAACCCGCTCGAGATCTACGACGCGCCGGTGGCCTTCGAGGGCGCGACGATGGACATGCGCCTGACGCTCGACCCGTTCCGCATCACGCTGGGCGAGCTCAGCCTGTCGGACCAGGGCCGCAATCTCGTCGTCTCGGGCGATGTCCATGCCCGGCCCGATGGCTGGTACGTGAGCGTCGATGGGCGTCTCCCGGGGATCGACCCGGACCGGCTTCTGACGCTCTGGCCCGAGAGTCTCGAACCGAAGACCCGCACGTGGATCGAGGAAAACATCGTCAGTGCGAAGCTGAGCGATATACAGGTTGCCCTGCGCGCCGTGCCGGGGGAGAAGCCCGATGTTTTCCTGGGCTTCGACTTTTCCGAGCTGACCTCGCGGTTCATCAAGAACGTGCCGGTGATTGAGGACGGGCGCGGCCATGCCACCATCTATGACAACCGCTTCGTGATCGCCGCGCACGAAGGGTACGTGACTGCCGCGCAAGGCGGCAAGATCGACATTTCCGGGTCAAGCTTCGATATCCCCGACATCGGTATCAAGCGCGGCCCCGGCACCGTGCGGCTGAAGACCCGCAGCACGATCACCGCCGCCCTGTCGCTGTTGAACGAGGAGCCGTTCCGGTTTCTCGACAAGGCCGGGCGTCCGGTCACGCTGGCCGACGGGATGGCGCAGCTGGAAGGGCAGCTCGATTTCCTCGTGGTCGATGACCTGCAGCCCGAGGACGTGGCGTTCGGGCTGACCGGGACGATGCGTGACGTGCGCAGCGAAACCCTGGTCGAGAACCGTGTGCTGGCCGCCTCGGAACTGAAGATCGACGCGACCAGCGAGCGGCTCAACATCTTCGGCGAGGGCCGCGTCGGCCGGGTGCCGTTCGGGGGCACGTGGTCGATGCCGCTGGTCGAGGGCAGCAACGGGCGGTCGCACGTGGATGGCTGGATCGAGCTGTCGGAACGGTTCGCCGACGAATTCCGCATCGGCCTGCCGCCGGGCAGCATATCCGGGGCAGGCCGCGGGCAGATCGAGATCGATTTCGAGAACGAGAAGCCGCCGGTGTTCCGCATGGCGTCGGATCTGTCGGGCGTGGCCTTGCGCCTGCGCCCGCTCGACTGGGCGATCGGGGCCAGCGCGACCGGCCTGCTGGAAGTCGACGGCGCGCTTGGTCAGCCGCCGCAGGTCGACCGGATCCGGCTCGACGCCGCGGGCCTGCGGGCCAACGGGTCGGTCACGCTCAACAATGACGGCACGCTGCAACAGGCCAATTTCGGGCGCGTGCAGCTTGGCTCTTGGGTCGATGCGCCGGTCGACCTTGTGGGGCTGGGGCCGAACAAGCCGCCGCTGGTGCGGGTGACGGGCGGCGAGATCGACCTTCGCCAGACCTCCCTTGCCGCCAAGGGTGACGGGCCGCGCGGCGAGCAGGGGCCGGTGTCGCTTCGGCTCGACCGGCTGCAGATTTCCGACAAGATCGCCCTGACCGATTTCAACGCCGAGCTCGACATGTCACGCGGCGCGGACGGCAAGTTCACCGGGAAGGTCAACGGGGGCACACCTATCGTCGGGCGCGTTCTGCCCCGCGACGGGCGCAGCGCCTTTACCATCACCTCGCAGGACGCGGGCGGCGTGTTGCGCTCGGCCAACGCGCTGAAACAGGCCCGCGACGGCTCGCTTGTGCTGGTGCTGGTGCCGGGGCAGGGGGAAGGGATCTATGACGGAAAGCTCACCGTCGACAACCTGCGGGTCAAGGACGCGCCGGCCATGGCTGCCCTGCTCAACGCCCTGAGCGTGGTGGGCATCCTCGAACAGCTCGCCGGCGAGGGGCTGCATTTCAACCGGGTCGAGGCGGAGTTCCAGCTGGGTCCTGACCGGGTCACGGTCTACAACGGTAGCGCCGTCGGGGCCTCGCTCGGGATATCGATGGAAGGGTATTACTGGCTCGAGGCCGCGCAGATGGATATCGAAGGGGTGATTTCCCCGGTCTATGCCGTCAACATGCTGGGCGGGTTGTTCTCACGCCAGGGCGAAGGGTTGCTGGGGTTCCAGTATTCGCTGAAAGGCCCCACGACCAGCCCGCGGGTGCAGGTCAACCCGCTCTCGGTCCTGACACCCGGCATGTTCCGGGAAATCTTCCGCCGCGCCCCGCCGAAGCGGTCGGGTGTTGCGTCCAACGAAGAGGAAAGCGAAACACGCGAGGACGCGACCAGGACCCAGGACCGCTAGGAATGAAGCTTTCTGATTTCGACTTCGATCTGCCAGACCGGCTGATCGCTACCCGGCCCGCGCGGCCCAGGACCTCGGCCCGCCTGCTGGTGGCCGAGGGGGACGCGATCACCGACGCGACGGTGGCCGACCTCGGCCAATGGCTGCGACCCGGCGACCGGCTGGTGTTGAACGACACGAAGGTGATCCCGGCGCGGCTTTCCGGCGTTCGGCCCCGCACGGGCCCGGCCGGCGAGACGGAGGCGCGGATCGAGGTGACGCTGCTCGACCCGGCGCCTGACGGGGGCTGGCGGGCGATGGTCAAACCGCTGAAGAAACTGCGAGAGGGCGAGGTCGTGCGCTTCGGCGCGGGGCTCGAGGCGACCTGCGTCGCGAAGGAAGACGGCCACGCTGTGCTGCGTTTCAACCTCGAGGGCGACGCTTTCGACGCGGCGCTCAACGAGGCGGGCGCCATGCCCCTGCCGCCCTACATCGCCGCGCGCCGGACCGCCGACGCGCAGGACCGCGAGGATTACCAGACCGTCTGGGCCCGTAACGCGGGCGCCGTTGCCGCACCGACCGCATCGCTTCACTTCGACGAGGCGCTGCTGGCGGCGCTTGCAAAGATGGGCGTGGCCTTCACCCACGTCACCCTGCACGTGGGCGCGGGCACCTTCCTTCCGGTGAAGGTCGAGGACGTGACCACCCACAAGATGCACGCCGAATGGGGCGAAGTGAGCGAGACGGCCGCCGCCGAGATCGCCGCGACCAAGGCGGCTGGGCACCGGGTCATCCCGGTGGGCACCACCGCGCTCCGGCTGATCGAGAGCGCCGCGCAGGAGAGCGGACAGATCGCGCCGTGGCGGGGCGAGACCGACATCTTCATCTATCCCGGTTTCACCTTCCGGGTGACCGACGCGTTGATGACCAATTTCCACCTGCCGCGTTCGACCCTGATGATGCTGGTCTCGGCGCTGATGGGGTCGGCGCGTATCCGCATGATCTATGAGCACGCGATTGCCGAGGAGTACCGTTTCTTTTCCTATGGCGACGCTTCGCTGTTGATCCCCGGCTGAAACGCTGGCAGGGCGGCGCGGGCAGACCAGCGCGAGTCGGCTTTGGCCCTGACACCTGTGTCGTGCTAAGGCACTCTTGCCGGGTCTGTACGGGAGGCACAGTTCATGTTTTCGGTCTTGTCCAGCGCATGGGCGCTGCTTCTTGGGATGATGCTTCTGCAGGTCGGCAACGGCATGCAGGGCACCCTGCTCGGTATCCGGGGCGAGATCGAAGGCTTCTCGACGCTTGAAATGTCCCTCGTGATGTCGGGCTACTTCGTCGGTTTCCTGTTCGGCTCGCGCATGGCACCCGACATGATCCGCCGGGTCGGGCACGTGCGGGTCTTCGCCGCGCTGGCCTCCCTCATCTCGGCGGTCATGATCCTCTATCCGACCTTCGCCGACCCCTATGCTTGGGGTCTCGGGCGCATCCTGATCGGGTTCTGCTTCTCGGGCGTGTACGTGACCGCCGAAAGCTGGCTCAATGAGGCCGCGAGCAACGAGAACCGGGGCAAGGCGCTGTCGCTCTACATGATCGTGCAGATGGTCGGCATCGTCTCGGCGCAGGCGCTGATGCTGGTGGCCGATCCGGGCGGATTCGTGCTGTTCATCATCCCCTCGGTGCTGATCTCGCTGGCCTTTGCGCCCATTCTCCTGTCGATCAGCCCCACACCGGCCTTCGATACGGCCAAGCCCCTCAGTCTGCGCCAGATCATGAAGATCTCGCCGCTGGGCTGTGTGGGCATGTTCCTTCTGGGGGGCGTCTTCTCGGCCCAGTTCGGCATGGCGCCGGTCTATGGCGCCGAGGTGGGGCTTTCCGTTGGGCAGATATCGACCTTCGTATCCGCCTTTTTCGTGGGCGCCCTGGTGCTGCAATTTCCGATCGGCTGGCTGTCCGACAGGATGGACCGGCGGCTTCTGATCCTGATCGCCGCGGCCATCTGTGGACTGGGCGGCGTCGTGGGCGCCCTGTTCGGCGCGTTCTTCCCCGCGCTGCTTCTGGCGGGGCTGATGGTGGGCGGCATGTCGAACCCGCTTTACTCGCTGCTGATCGCCTATACCAACGACTTCCTGAGCCACGAGGACATGGCCGCCGCTGCCGGCGGCATGGTGTTCATCAACGGGCTGGGCGCGGTTGCCGGTCCGGTCGTGACGGGCTGGCTGATGGGGCAGCTTGGCGCATGGGCGTTCTTCCTGGTGATCGCGGTGCTGTGTTTCGCGGTCACGGGCTACGCCGCCTACAGGATGACGCAGCGCGCGGCGCCGTCCGTGGACGAAACAGACAGCTTCACCATGGTGTCGATGTCCGCCTCGCCGCTGGCCGTGAACTTCGCCGCCGAGTACGACTATGAAACAGCCCAGGACGAGCAGGAGGCCGGATAGCGCTAACGAGTTATCCACAGTCACGGACTGTTGCCGATGTTACAAATTTTTACTGTCCAAATAAAAGGATATGGGAATAATCGTTCCTGATCGGGTGTGGGAAAAATGAGGAGGCACCAATGACGACCCCTGAGGAGGTCTTGCAGTTCTGGCTTGATGAGGTCGGACCTCAGGGCTGGTACGAGGCGTCGGACGAGCTTGACGCGAAGGTTCGCGAAAGGTTCCGGCAAACATGGGATCGGGCGAGAGACGGCACCTACGGCCTCTGGCTGACCTACCCGAGTGGCACGCTGGCCTATATCATCGTCATGGACCAGTTCTCGCGCAACATGTTCCGGGGCGAGGCGGCGGCTTTCTCGACCGACAAGCACGCGATGGCCGCGGCCAAGGCGGCGATCCACCGGAAGTGGGATCTGCGCATCGATGAACCGGCGCGGCAATTCTTCTATCTCCCCCTGATGCATTCCGAGAACCTCTGCGACCAGGAACGCTGCATCCGCCTGGTGATGGAGCGGATGCCTAAGGGCGGCGCAGACACGTTGCTGCACGCCCGTGCGCATCGCGAGGTGATCCGCATGTTCGGCCGTTTCCCCTATCGCAACGACGCGCTGAGCCGCAATTCGACCGAGCCGGAACTCGATTACGTCGAGCAGGGCGGCTATGGTTCGACGCTTCAGGCGCTGCAGAAAGCCGATGCCGCCTGAGTTGGGGCGGTGAAAATCGTTCTCTGTAAGCCTCTTAGGTTCGCCCCCCGTGACATTGCGTTGCGGGGTGCGTTTGGCGCGTTGAATGCAAGTGGCAGATAGTTTAATATCAAACTAAATTCCGGCACATAGCCAGACGGAGACGGAAATGGCGGCAAAATCCTTTGACATGATCGTTATCGGCGCAGGTCCGGGGGGCTACGTGGCCGCCATTCGCGGGGCGCAGCTTGGCCTGAACGTTGCCATTGTCGAGCGCGAGCACATGGGCGGCATCTGTCTCAACTGGGGCTGCATTCCGACCAAGGCGATGCTGCGCAGCTCGGAAGTGTTCCACCTGATGCACCGCGCCAAAGAGTTCGGACTGAAGGCCGACGGGATAGATTACGACCTCGACGCCGTGGTGAAACGCTCTCGCGGGGTGGCCAAGCAGCTGGCTTCGGGCGTGGGCCACCTGATGAAGAAGAACAAGATCACCACCGTGATGGGCGAGGCAACGCTACCTGCCAAGGGCAAGGTTTCGGTCAAGACCGACAGGGGCACCGAGGAGCTGGAGTCCAAGGCGATCGTGCTGGCCACCGGCGCCCGGGCGCGGGAACTTCCGGGGCTCGAAGCCGATGGCGATCTCGTCTGGACCTACAAGCACGCGCTCCTGCCTCCGCGGATGCCGAAGAAGCTTTTGGTGATCGGCTCGGGCGCCATCGGCATCGAGTTTGCCAGCTTCTACAACACGCTGGGCGCCGACACGACAGTTGTCGAGGTGATGGACCGGATCCTGCCGGTCGAGGATGCCGAGATTTCCGCCTTCGCCAAGAAGGCGTTCCAGAAGCAGAAGATGAAGATCATGGAGAAGGCGACGGTCAAGAAACTCGACCGCGCCAAGGGCAAGGTGACCGCCCATATCGAGACCGGCGGCAAGACAGAGAAACACGAGTTCGACACCGTGATCTCGGCCGTGGGCATCGTCGGGAACGTCGAAAATCTCGGGCTGGACGAGCTGGGCGTGAAGGTCGACCGGACCCACGTGATCGTCGACGAGTACTGCCGCACCGGGGTCGACGGGCTTTATGCCATCGGCGACCTTGCCGGTGCGCCGTGGCTCGCCCACAAGGCCAGCCACGAGGGTGTCATGGTGGCCGAACTCATCGCCGGCGGGCACCCGCACCCGGTGCGCCCCGACAGCATTGCCGGTTGCACCTATTGCCACCCGCAGATCGCCAGCGTCGGCATGACCGAGGCACAGGCCAAGGAGAAGGGCTACAAGATCAAGGTCGGCCGCTTCCCCTTTATCGGCAACGGCAAGGCGATCGCCCTTGGCGAGGCGGAAGGCATGATGAAGACGGTGTTCGACGAGAAGACCGGCGAGCTTCTGGGCGCGCACATGGTGGGCGCCGAGGTGACCGAGTTGATCCAGGGCTACGTGGTGGGGCGGCAGCTCGAGACCACCGAGGAAGACCTGATGAACGCCGTGTTCCCACATCCGACTCTCAGCGAAATGATGCACGAGACGGTTCTGGATGCCTATGACAGGGTCATCCATATCTGACCCGGATCGCGGGGAGCAGGCCAGAGATCGGCAGGTTTTCGAGCATAGCGGGAAAATAATCGCCGTCCTGACAGAGGTTGTCAGGCGTTCCCCTTATGTTCGCAGTTTGGGCTTGGAAGATCCGCACCGCTCCACTATCTCTTAACCAGTGTGAACGGGGGACCGGATGGCCGAGCTCAAGCATATCGAAGTGCGCGGTGCGCGGGAGCATAACCTGCGCAGCATCGACGTGGATATTCCGCGCAACGAGCTGGTGGTGATCACCGGGCTTTCAGGGTCGGGGAAATCGTCTCTGGCCTTCGACACGATCTATGCCGAGGGGCAACGGCGCTATGTCGAAAGCCTGTCGGCTTATGCGCGGCAGTTCCTCGACATGATGGAAAAGCCGGATGTGGACCACATCAGCGGTCTTTCCCCGGCGATCTCCATCGAGCAGAAGACGACCAGCAAGAACCCGCGTTCGACAGTGGGCACGGTCACCGAGATCTACGATTACCTGCGTCTGCTCTTCGCCCGGGTCGGCACGCCCTATTCGCCCGCCACCGGCCTGCCCATCGAGGCGCAGCAGGTGCAGGACATGGTGGACCGGGTGCTGGGCATGGAAGAAGGTACGCGCGCCTATCTCCTCGCACCGATCGTGCGTGACCGGAAAGGGGAATACCGCAAGGAATTCCTGGAGTTGCGCAAGCAGGGCTTCCAGCGCGTCAAGGTCGATGGCGAGTTTCACGAGCTCGACGATCCGCCCAAGCTCGACAAGAAGTTCCGCCACGATATCGACGTGGTGGTCGACCGGCTGGTGGTGAAGGACGGGATCGGCACGCGGCTGGCCGACAGTTTCCGCACCGCCCTGGACCTGGCCGACGGAATTGCCGTGCTGGAAACGGCGCCGAAGGAGGGGGATCCTGAGCGGTTTACCTTCTCCGAGAATTTTGCCTGTCCGGTCAGCGGGTTCACCATCCCCGAGATTGAGCCGCGGCTGTTTTCCTTCAATGCGCCCTTCGGGGCCTGCCCGGAATGTGGGGGCCTTGGGGCCGAGCTGTTCTTCGACGAACGGCTGGTGGTGCCGGATGAGCAGTTGCGCATCGCCGACGGTGCGCTGGCACCGTGGCGGAAGGGGAAAAGCCCTTATTTCCTTCAGACGATCGAGGCCATCGCGAAACATTACGAGTTCGACCGGAACGCGCGGTGGAAGGACCTTGATGCGCATGTGCAGCAGGTTTTCCTGTATGGCTCGGGCGACGAGGAGATCCAGTTCCGCTATGACGAGGGCGGGCGTGTTTACCAGGTGAGCCGGGTGTTCGAAGGGGTGATCCCCAACATGGAGCGCCGGTATCGCGAGACGGACAGTGCGTGGATCCGCGAGGAATTCGAACGGTATCAGAATAATCGGCCATGCGGGGCTTGTGGCGGCTATCGCCTGCGGGACGAGGCGCTGGCGGTGAAGATTGCCGGGCTGCACGTGGGCCAGGTGGTCGAGATGTCGATCCGCGAGGCCTATGCATGGTGCGAGACGGTGCCGGAAAGCCTGACTTCGCAGAAAAACGAGATTGCGCGGGCCATCCTGAAGGAAATCCGCGAACGTCTTGGATTCCTTAACAATGTTGGGCTCGACTACCTGACGCTGTCGCGCAGTGCGGGCACGCTTTCTGGCGGTGAAAGCCAGCGGATCAGGCTGGCGAGCCAGATCGGGTCGGGGCTGACGGGGGTGCTTTACGTGCTCGACGAGCCGTCGATTGGCCTGCACCAGCGGGATAACGGGCGGCTGTTGCAGACGCTGCAGAACCTCCGGGACCAGGGCAATACCGTGATCGTGGTGGAGCATGACGAGGAGGCGATCCGGACGGCGGATTATGTTTTCGACATCGGGCCGGGGGCCGGGGTGCATGGCGGGCAGGTGGTGAGCCACGGCACGCCGGAGCAGATCGCGGCCGATCCGAACTCGGTGACCGGGCAGTATTTGTCCGGGCAGAGGGAGATTTCCATCCCGGCGGAGCGGCGCAAGGGGAACGGGAAATCCGTCAAGGTTATCAAGGCCGAAGGAAACAATCTTAAGGCGGTCGATGCCGAGTTTCCGCTGGGCAAGTTCGTCTGCGTGACCGGGGTTTCCGGCGGGGGCAAGTCGACGCTGACGATCGAGACGTTGTTCAAGACCGCATCGATGCGGCTGAACGGGGCGCGGCAGACGCCGGCGCCGTGCGAGACGATCAAGGGGCTGGAGCACCTGGACAAGGTGATCGACATCGACCAGCGGCCTATCGGGCGGACTCCGCGGAGTAACCCGGCCACGTATACCGGGGCGTTCACACCGATCCGGGACTGGTTTGCCGGGCTGCCGGAGGCGAAGGCGCGGGGGTACAAGCCGGGCAGGTTCTCGTTCAACGTCAAGGGCGGGCGGTGCGAGGCGTGCCAGGGGGACGGCCTGATCAAGATCGAGATGCACTTTTTGCCCGATGTCTATGTCACCTGCGAAACGTGTAACGGCGCGCGGTACAACCGTGAGACGCTGGAAATCACGTGGAAAGGCAAGAGCATAGCCGACGTTCTTGAGATGACTGTCGAGGACGCGCAGGAGTTCTTCAAGGCGGTGCCGTCGATCCGGGAAAAGATGGACGCGCTGGCAAGGGTCGGGCTTGGCTATATCAAGGTCGGGCAGCAGGCGACGACCCTGTCGGGCGGCGAGGCGCAAAGGGTGAAGCTGTCGAAGGAGTTGTCGAAACGCTCGACGGGTCGGACGCTTTACATCCTCGACGAGCCGACCACGGGGTTGCATTTCGAGGACGTGAAGAAACTGCTGGAAGTCCTTCATCAGCTTGTGGAAACCGGCAACACGGTTGTCGTGATCGAGCACAATCTGGACGTTATCAAGACCGCCGACTGGCTGATCGATATCGGGCCGGAAGGCGGGGATGGCGGCGGTGAGATCGTGGCCGTGGGCACGCCGGAAACCGTGGCCGAGGAGCCGCGGAGCCATACCGGGCGCTACCTCAAGGAGATGCTGGCGGCGCGGAAAGTGGCGGCCGAATAGGGCCGGTTTTCAACGTCGGTATCACGTCGGTATTTTGTCGGTATTACGTCGGTGCGGGTGGCGGTGTCCGCCACCCGGCAAACCTGCGACGGATCAGTTCAGGATCCGGCTGACCGCGCCGATCAGGTCGAGCACCTCGCGGGTGTCGCGGTCGACCCGGTAGACGTTCCCGCCGGAGCGGTAATAGGTGTAGGCCGGGTTCAGCCCGTAGCGCTGCGGATACTCGACGAGGATGCCATTCCGGAGGTATCTGCGCTGATCGTTGTTGTAGATCTTCTTGGCCTGACCCGGAGGCAGACAGCCGTTCTGTTTCTTGGCCAGACCCGGCGGGCAGCCTGCGGCGCCGGCATGGGCGGTGAGCGGGGCCGTCAGTGTGGCCGCGGCGATGGCGGTGGTGATGAGTATCCTGCGCATGTGGTGGCCTCCTTGGCGTGGCTTTGGCATGGACCACTCAAGATGGGGCCGCCCGGCCACGTCGCAAGGCGGGCCGGGGCGGGTGCGCGGATTGCTGCCTCAGCTGCGCTTGCAGGTATTGATGCCGAGCCAGGCGTAAGGCGGACAATAGCCGATCACGCCCGTGGCGAGCGGAATGATGCCCAGCAGGTAGAGCCAGCTATAGGCGCCGTCGCCGAGGAAATAGCCGAGGATCAGGGCCGCGCCGACGAGGACGCGGAGGATACGTTCGATATTGCCGATGTTTTGTTTGAACATGGCTGGTCCCTTTCGTGAAAGACGGGACCAGCCTTAATCATATTTTCAAATATGAATATGATGCAGATCAAACCGCCTTAGCTGTGGCCGCGCTTCTCGAGGCGGGGGAGCATGGCGGAGAAGTCCTTGCCGGCGCCGTCTTCCTTCTCGACGAACTGTTCGTAGAGCTTCATCGCCGCCTTGCCGAGCGTGGTGTCGGCATCGGCGGTTTCGGCCGCCTGCATGGCAAGGCGCAGGTCCTTGAGCATCAGGTCGGCGGCGAAGCCCGGCTTGTAGTCGTTGTCTGAGGGCGATTGCGGGCCGACGCCCGGGGCGGGGCAGTAGGCGTTCATCGACCACGAGTAGCCGGAGGAGGTGGAGACCACGTCGAACATGGCCTGCCGGTCGAGGCCCAGCTTGTCGGCCAGCGCGAAGGCCTCGCAGGTGACGATCATGGTGGCGCCGAGGATCATGTTGTTGCAGATCTTGGCAGCCTGGCCGTTGCCGGAGGGACCGCAGTGAACGGCCTTTTGGCCCATGATGTCAAAGAGTTCCTTGGCGATGTTGAAGCCCGCCTCGTCGCCGCCGACCATGAAGGTCAGCGTGCCGTTCGTGGCGCCGCCGACGCCGCCCGAGACCGGCGCGTCGAGCGCGGAGAGGCCGGCGGCCTGCGCGGCTTCGGCCACGGCGCGGGCGCTGTCGACATCGACGGTGGAACAGTCGAGATGCACGGCGCCCTTGTCCATCGCCGGGTGGATTTCCTCGGCGACGGCGCGGAGGATCTTGCCGTTGGGCAGCATGGTGATGACCACGTCGGCCCCCTTGGCGGCCTCGGCGGCGGAGGCGACGGTGGTGACGCCCTCGATGCTGACATCAGCGGTGTCGAAGCCGGTCACGTCATGGCCGGCCTTGGAGAGGTTGGCGGCCATCGGCCCGCCCATGTTTCCAAGTCCGATGAATCCGATCTTCATGGCGTTATCCTTCCTTTTGGAATGTCAGGGCGTCGGCCCCGAGGGGCGTCAGCATCGCGTCGGCCGCCTCTTGGGGCGGGGCGTCGAGATCGTGCTGCCACTTGGGAGAGCGGTCCTTGTCGATCACCGCGGCGCGGATGCCTTCGAGGAAATCGCCATGTTCCATGGCGCGGTGGGTGAAACGGTATTCGAGGTCGAGCGCCTGCCGGATATCGGTGCCGGGCCCTTCGAGACGGTGCAGCATCTCGACGGTGCAGGCCATCGAGAGCGGCGAGCCGCGGGAGAGGGCCTTGAGCGTGGCGGCGGCGAACTCGCTGTCGGAGGATTTGAGGGAGGCCACGATATCGGACAGGGTATCGCCGCTGAAGTGGGTGTCGATCTCGGCGGCCTGCGCGCTGACCGTGCCTTCGGGCGGGGTCGCACTGACCTGATCGATGAGGAAGAGGTCGCCGGTTTCGGAGAGTTGCGCGATGAGGTCGGCCCATTTCTCCTGCGGGATGAAGTGGTCGGCGAAGCCCGCATGGATGGCGTCGCCGGCGTTCATCCGGGTGCCGGTGGTGCCGAGATATTCGCCCAGGCGACCCGGCGCCCTGGCCAGCAGGTAGGTGCCGCCCACGTCAGGCACGAGGCCGATACCGCATTCGGGCATGGCGATCTGGCTGGATTCGCAGACGATGCGGGGGTGGCCGTGGCAGGAGATGCCAACGCCGCCGCCCATGACGAAGCCCTGCATGAAGGCGACGTAGGGTTTGGGATACTCGGAAATCTTGGCGTTGAGCCGGTACTCATCGCGCCAGAAGCGGCGGGCGTATTCGTAATCGCCCTTGGTGCCGGTCTCGTAGAGCGCGGCGATGTCGCCGCCGGCGCAGAAGGCCTTGTCGCCCTCGGCGTCGATGATGATCAGTTCGACCGTGTCGTCATCGGCCCAGGCATCGACCGCGTCCTCGATGGCGATGCACATCTCGTAGGTCATGGCGTTGAGCGCCTTGGGGCGGGTGAGGGTGATGCGGCCCGCCTTGCCGTCTTTCCGGATCGATATGTCTGTCATTTCTCCGCCAGCATGTGCCGCGCCACGATGAGGCGCATGATTTCATTGGTGCCTTCGAGGATTTCATGAACGCGCAGGTCACGCACGAGTTTTTCGATGCCGTAATCGGCGAGGTAGCCGTAGCCGCCGTGGAGCTGGAGGCAGTCGTTGCAGATCTTCGAGCCCGCTTCGGTCACGAATTTCTTGGCCATGGCGCAGAACTTGGTGGCGTCGGGGGCCTCGGTGTCGAGCTTCCACGCCGCTTGCCGCAGGAAGGTGCGGGCGGCCTGAAGCTCGATCTCCATCTCGGCGAGGCGGAACTGGAGGGCCTGGAACTGGTCGATGGACTGGCCGAAGGCCTTGCGCTCGGCCATGTAGTCGCGGGTGAGGTTCATGGCGGTCTGGGCCGCGCCTAGCGAGCAGGCCGAGATGTTGAGGCGGCCGCCGTCGAGGCCCGCCATGGCGTAGGTGAAGCCGCGCCCCTCGTCGCCGACGAGGTTGTCGGCAGTGATCTTGCAATCGTCGAACTGGACCTGGCGGGTGGGTTGCGAGCGCCAGCCCATCTTGTCCTCGAGCCCGCCGAAGGAGAGGCCGGGGGTGCCGTCCTCGACATAGACGGTGGAGATGCCCTTGGGGGTGTTGTCGCCGGTGCGGACCATCACGACATAGGCGTCGGAATAGCCGCCGCCGGAGATGAACGCCTTGGTGCCGTTGAGGGTGTAGCCCTCGTTGGTTTTCTCGGCGCGGGTCTTGAGGGCGGCCGCGTCGGAGCCGGAGCCGGGTTCGGTGAGGCAGTAGGAGAGGACGGTTTCGAGCGAGATGACCTTGGGCAGGACGCGCGCCTTCATGTCGTCGGAGGCGAACTTGTCGATCATCTTGGCGCACATGTTGTGGATCGACAGGAAGGCCGCGACGGAGGGGCAGGCCATGGAGAGCGCTTCGAAGACGAGGGTGGCGTCGAGGCGCGAGAGGCCGGCGCCGCCCGCTTCTTCCGAGACGTAGAGGCCGCCGAAGCCCAGTTCGCCGACCTGGGGCCAGAGCTCTTTCGGGATGGTGCCTTCTTTCTCCCAGTCGCGGGCGTGCGGGGCGATCTGTTCCTGCCCGAAAGCGTGGGCCATGTCGAAGATGGCCGTCTGTTCTTCATTCAGGGCGAAATCCATGGGGGTGCCTCCTCCTCCTCCTGGCGTTCGTCTAATTGAACGTGTGTTTAATTAACGGAGGGGAAGGGGGTAATGCAAGATTGATTTATGCAGACCGGTTTTGCAGGGATGGGGGAGGAGAGTTGACAAAGATTGCCAAGGTGACAAGATATCAGCCATGGCCACGATGAACATATCGCTTCCCGACCATATGAAATCCTCTGTCGAGGCGCGCGCCAAAGGCGGGCAGTACAGTAATGTGAGCGATTACGTGCGTGACCTGATCCGCAAGGACCTGGAGCGGCAGCAGGCGATCGGCGAGTTGCAGGGGCTGATCGACGAGGGGCTTCGGAGCGGAGAGCCGAGAGCGGTCGACATGGCCGGGTTCATCGAAAGGAAGACGCGCGGGCAGGGCGGGTGAGCCGGGAGGTTCTGTGGCGCCCGAGGGCCGAGGCGGACCTGGACGATATCTGGCGATACACGGTCGAGACGTGGTCGGAGGGGCAGGCGGTGGCCTACCTGACCGGGTTGGAGCGGACGTTGCGGCTGTTGGCGGAGTTTCCGGAAACGGCGCGGTTGAGGGAGGAATTCGTGCCGCCGGTGCGGGTGCATCCCTATCGCGCGCATCTCGTCATCTTCCAGAGCGATGAGGCCGTGCTGGACGTGGTGCGGGTGGTGCATGCGCGGGCGAACTGGCAGGCGTTCCTGGCGGAGTGAGCGGGGCGTGCTTGTCAGCCTTTACAGGCTGCCTCGCGGCGGAAGTCGTACGGCCAAGGGGAGGAAGCGGCTATTCCTCGCGTCCGTGGGCCTTGAGGCGGGCGTGGAGGGTGGCGGCCTCGGCGGCGCCGGCCTCGAGCGCGAAGATATAGGCGTAGGTGAGGAAGAAGCAGGCCGCGTCGATGTCGTTGGTGATGTCGGCGGCCTGGGTGTAGAGCCGGATCAGGGCGAAGCGGTCGTCGCCGTCATGCGCGGCGAGGAGCTGCGCGTCGAGGCTGTCGACCATGCCGATGCCCTGATCCGGCAGGGCGGTCATTGGGCGGCTTGCGCCTGGCCGCGGTGGGTTTCGACCTTGGCGGCGACCCAGTCGTGGAAGCAGTGGGTCGGGCTGTCCATCACCGGCGAGAAGCGGCCGCCGTCGAAATTGGTGGCGTGGCGGCCCTTCTGCATGCCCTCGACGACGAAGATGTCCTCCTCGAACACGGTCTTCCAGAGCTGGGTGTTGCGCATGCGCAGCCCTTCGTCGCTGTCGGGGACGGCGTAGTAGAGGTGGATATGTTCGACCGTGCGGTCGTGGCCGCGGGGTTCGAGGATGATGGCGAAGGCGTGGTCGCGGTGGACGCCAAGAAGCACGTTCGGGTAGACGGCGATGTATTCCGCCTGTTCATTCCATTTCGAACCGACATCGGCGAAATCGGGGAAGGTTTCGCCGTTCTCGTTGGTGAGCTGGCGGTAGACCATGGTGCCCTGGCCGGAGAATTCGCCCGGTTTCTCGATATTGTAGTGGTCTTCGAGCTTGGAGTAGCTGTTGAGCCCGGGGTGGACCCAGGGCAGGTGGTAGCTTTCGCAGTAGTTCTCGACCGCGAGCTTCCAGTTGGTGTTCACTTCCAGCGTGATCTTGCTGTCATGGCCGCCGTGGTAGAGGGGCAGGTCGAACTCGGACCAGCGGGCGATGATGTCGCGCATGGCGTCCTCGAAGGCGGGGGCGTCGCCCGAGACGTTGATCCAGACCACGTCGCGCCAGATATGGGAGCGCACCTCGATCAGGCCGAGATCCTCGCGCTTGATGGTCTCGTGGGTGTTGTGGCCGGGGCCGCCCACATGGGGGGTCGAGACCAGCTTGCCCTTGGTCGAGTAGCACCAGGAATGGTAGGGGCAGCGGATCGCGCCCTCGATCTTGCGGGGCTCCTCGACCAGGATCATGCCGCGGTGGCGGCAGATGTTCTGGAAGACGCGGACGTCCCCTTCCTTGTCGCGGATGAGGAGGAGCGGCATGCCGAGGAAATCCATCGGTACGGCATCGCCCGGTTCGGGCACGTCGGCGGCGACGGCGAGGCCCGCCCATTGCGAGAAGAGCAGCGCCTGACGTTCCTCGGCATAGACCTCGGGGTCGATGTAATGCGCGTTGGGCAGGCCGTGCGCCTTGTCGACGGACAGGCGGACGTGGCTGAGATCGGTCACGGTGGCGGTCATCGCGGGTCTCCATGCGTTGGCTGGGGAGAGCTACGCATGAAAGGGCCTGTCGCGACCGACCGGCAGCGACCCGGATTATCTCAGGGCGACAAATTGAGGGGCGATGCGCCTAGCGGAAATCCTCGTCGGGGCGCAGAAGGTGGCGGTAGAAGCGCGGCACCTTGTCGATGGGCACGACCCCGGTTTCGCGGGCGGCCTGCAGGATGCGGGCGGAGGAATTGCCCAGGTGCTCGTAGACCATCCGGGTGGCGCGGTTGCCCGAGACCTTTTCGCGTACCGTGCGGGAGGCGTAGCCTTCCCACAGGTTCGACTGGAAGGAGGTTTCCGGCGTCAGGAAGTTGAACGAGCAGGAGAGCGAGGCGCGGTGGGTGACCACGGCCATGATCCCCTCTTCCTGGCGCATGACGATGCCGCGGTATTCGCGGGTGTGCGGATCGGTCGAGAGACCCTGTTCGCGCACGCCCTGGCGCGGCTCGAACCCGCGCAGGAAGGTGTAGCCGTCGCCGCGCTTGATCATCACCAGCCCCAGCACGAAGCGCGAGGCGTCGACGAAGCTCTTGCGGGCGAAGCGGTAGAAGCCGCTGGGGAAGACATCGGTGGAGACGTCGACCGTGGGCTTGCCGAAGAACTCGGAAAGGAAAGGGTGGTTGAGCAGGTCGTTCGGCTTCGGGGCGAGGGAATCGACCGGTTCGAGCAGGATGCGGGCATCGGTGCCGAAGAAGGCGCAGATCCGGTGCAGCACGTCGGGGCGGGGGAAGCTTTCGCCGGACATGTAGCGATTGAACTGGGTGCGGTTGATGCCGAGCTCGCGGCAGAGCTCGGACACTGAAGGGTAGCTGGCGCAGAGGCGGCGCAGGTTGTCGCCGAAGACCTCCCTCAGCGCGGCCGGGTCAGTGTCGCGTGTTCGCGAGTCGGCTGTGCGTTGTTGTGTCAAGGGAGGACATGCTTTATAGTTGCAAAGGCGGGGATATCATCACGCTATCGGAGATTCCCGGGCGTTTCCACAAGAATCGACGCTAATCAGAGTCAAACGTGACGCGACTTGGCGTCAGGTTTCCCCCGGTTTGTCACAAATTGCCGGCGGTTCAGGGTCAATCACCCCATTCACTTTTATTCAAACTCTTTCAAAATCAGGAGTGAGGAAGAAGATTGGGGTCACCATGTACGGCGTAGTTCTTTGGAGTGATAAAAAGCATAACCGGGCGGTCATCTGGTGCGAGGATCACCGCAACCTGGCCTTTTACAAGGACGAGGAAAACCTGTCGGAGGCGAGCTGTTTCGTGCCCGGCGACCTTGTCGAGTTCGACCTGCGCGAGGTGGACGACATGCGCCTTGCGGTCGATCCCAGCATCGTGTCGAAGCATGAATTCGCCTCGTTGCCCGGGGATCTGAAGACGGCCAAGGCCAACCTGCGGCGCAACAAGATCGCGCCGCCAAAGACGGGTGCGGGCCGGCAGAACGTGGTGGCGCTGCATCCGCGCGGCACGCCCGGGGCACGCCGCGCGGCGGAATCCTCCTACCGCTGATCAGGCGCCGCGCGAGAGCGCGGCGATGCCTGTCCGGGCGATCTCGGTCAGGCCGAGGGGCCGCATGAGATCGGCGAAGGCGTCGATCTTCTGCGGCGTTCCGGTGATCTCGAACACGAAGCTGTTGAGCGTGCTGTCGACCGCGTTGGCGCGGAAGATGTCGGCAAGGCGCAGGGCCTCGACCCGTTTTTCCCCTTCACCCGCCACTTTCAGGAGCGCCAGCTCGCGTTCGACGGAATGCCCCTCGACCGTGAGGTCGTGGACATCGTGGACGACGACGATGCGGCCCAACTGTGCCTTGATCTGTTCGATCACCTGTGGCGTGCCGGTGGTGACGATGGTGATGCGCGACATGTGGCCGGTATGGTCGACCTCGGCCACGGTGAGGCTGTCGATGTTGTAGCCGCGGCCGGAGAAGAGGCCGATGACGCGGGCCAGAACGCCCGGTTCGTTGTCGACGATCACCGCCAGCGTATGCGTCTCGGCCTTGTCGGAGAAGGTCGGGCGCAGGTTGTAGGCGGAATGCTTGGTCGAGCCTTTCTTGATCTTGAGCGCTGACATTGGGTCTGGTCCTTCAGTGGGTTTCTTCGGGGGTGGCCGGCGTGGCCGCAGGGCGGGGCCTGAGCAGGGCGTGCCACAGGCAGGTGAGAAGCGCGATCGACGCGAGGGGCAGGAAGACCGGGCGGAAGACATCGGCCGCGCCGGACTTGAGCAGGACGAGGGCCGAGGGGCCGAGGCTGAGCCACATGGCGAGGCCGAGGAGCACGGTGAGGGGGCGCCCCGGCGTGACCACGCCGGCGCGGGTGAGAAAGAGGGCGGCGGGGGCGAGCAGGGCGGATTCGTAGTGCCACAGGTAGGGCGAGGCGAGCGGGATGGCGCAGAGCAGCGTGGCGGCGCGCAGGTCGAAGGAGATGGAGGGGCGGCGCCAGGTCAGGAAGACGGCGGCGGCGCAGAGGGCGGTGAGGGCCCATTGGGCGGCCAGCGCGGTGGTTTCGGCGAGGCCCATGAAGGTGAGGGTGGCGTAGGCGCTGATCATCAGGTTGAGATCGGCGATTGCGTTGCGGACGGTGTCGCCATGCTCGCGCATCATGGCGAGCATCTCGGGCCAGTAGGCGGTGCCGAAGAGCGCGGTGGGAATGGCCGCGAGGAGGAGGGTGGTCACGGCGGCCGAGGCGATCGCGCGCCACTGGCCGGCGGCGATGAGGGCGAAGGGGATGAGCAGGCCGAGCTGGGGTTTCAGCGTCAGCAGGCCGATGAAGGCGCCGGCGAGGATCGGTCTTTCGGCGCGGAGCGCGGCCAGCGCGGCCATCAGCCCGGCGAGCCAGAGGATGGTGGTCTGGCCGACCAGCAGGCAGGGCAGGATCGCGGGGGCCAGCGCCGCGCCGAGCAGCACCTGCGTGCGACCGGCGGCGAAGGGGCGGGTGGCCAGCAGCAGGGCGGCGCAGGAGACGGCCATGAACACTGCCCAGGCGGGGGCGAAGGGCAGGAGGCCCAGCGGCATCACCAGCAGAAGGAAGCCCGGAGGATAGGCCCAGGGCATCCAGTCGTCATGGGTGACGGCGGCCATCTCGGCGATGCGGGTGACGTCGAACGCGTCGAGGGGCAGGCCCTGGAGCGCCAGCTTGGCGGCGGCCCAGAAGACGTAGAAATCGACCGAAACCGAGATCAGATCGGTGTTGTTGACCTCGACGATGCCGCCGATGATGAAGATCGCCCCCAGCATCACCGTCACCACCGCGCCCAGCAGGCCGAGCTGCCAGCCGCGGCGGCTGTCGAAGATCGCGAGACGGGCGTCTGCGGCGGCGTGGGGCGTCATGCGGCGGGTCCTTGGGCGGCGCTAAGGCGAGAAGGGTTGGCGGGTTTCACCCACCCTGCGGGGGACCAGTCGGGCGGGGGCAAGGTGGTGGGTTTCACCCACCCTACGGGGGAGGGTGGGTGAGAGTGGGTCATTACACCAGGACCGCCCCGGACGTGCTGATCGCGTCCTTGGTGGAGGCGTTCTCGCCCAGCAGCATCTTGTTGTGCGGCTCGCCCGAGGGGATCATCGGGAAGCAGTTCTCGTGCTTCTCGACGAGGCAGTCGAAGATCACCGGCCCGTCATGCTCGATCATTTCCATGATCGCGTCGTCGAGGTCGGTGGGATCCTTGCACTGGATGCCCTTGGCGCCGAAGGCCTCGGCGAGTTTCACGAAGTCGGGCAGGGCCTCGGACCAGGAATGCGAGTAGCGCTCGCCGTGCAGGAGCTCCTGCCACTGGCGGACCATGCCGAGGCGTTCGTTGTTCATGATGAACTGCTTGACCGGCAGGCGGAACTGCACCGCGGTGCCCATCTCCTGCATGTTCATCAGCCACGACGCCTCGCCCGCGACGTTGATGACCAGCGCGTCGGGGTGCGCCATCTGCACGCCGATGGAGGCCGGGAAGCCGTAGCCCATGGTGCCCAGGCCCCCGGAGGTCATCCAGCGGTTGGGGTCGTTGAAGCCCAGGTATTGCGCCGCCCACATCTGGTGCTGGCCGACCTCGGTGCAGATATAGCGGTCGTGATCCTTGGTCAGCTCTTCGAGACGCTGGAGGGCATATTGCGGCTTGATGGTCTTGCCCGCCTGCGTGAAGGCGAGGCAGTTGACCTTCTTCCAGTCGTTGATCTGCGCCCACCATTTCTCGATCGCCTCGCGGTTGGTCTTGCGGCCGCGGGATTTCCAGATCTTGAGCACGTCTTCCAGCACGTGGGCGATGTCGCCGACGATGGGGATGTCGGTCTTGATCACCTTGTTGATCGAGGACGGGTCGATGTCGATATGCACCCGCTTGGAGTCGGGGCTGAAGGCGTCGACGCGACCGGTGATCCGGTCGTCGAACCGGGCGCCGACGTTGATCAGCAGGTCGCAGTCATGCATCGCCATGTTGGCCTCGTAGAGACCGTGCATGCCGAGCATCCCGAGCCACTTGTCGCCATTGGCCGGGTAGGCGCCGAGGCCCATGAGGGTGGAGGTGATCGGCACGCCTGTCGCCTCGACCAGTTCGCGCAGAAGCTGGCTGGCGGCGGGGCCGGAGTTGATCACGCCGCCGCCGGTGTAGAAGATCGGGCGTTCGGCGGTCTCGAGCGCCTCGACCAGCTCGGTGATCGCCTCCATGTCGCCCTTGACCTGCGGCTGGTAATGCGAGGTCTTGGCCTTTTGCGGGGGCGTGTATTCGGCGCTGGCGAACTGCACGTCCTTGGGGATGTCGACCAGGACCGGGCCGGGCCGGCCGGAGGTGGCGACGTGGAAGGCCTGGTGCAGGACGTTGGAGAGATCCTTGGTGTCGCTCACCAGCCAGTTGTGCTTGGTGCAGGGGCGGGTGATGCCGACGGTGTCGGCCTCCTGGAAGGCGTCGTTGCCGATCATGAAGGTGGGCACCTGTCCCGAGAGGACGATGAGCGGGATCGAATCCATCAGCGCGTCGGTGATGCCGGTCACGGCATTGGTGGCACCGGGGCCCGAGGTGACGAGGCAGACGCCGGGCTTGCCGGTCGAGCGCGCATAGCCTTCGGCCGCGTGCACCGCGCCCTGTTCGTGGCGTACGAGCACGTGGCGAATGTCATTCTGCTGAAAGACCTCGTCGTAAATCGGTAGCACGGCCCCGCCGGGGTATCCGAATACGACGTCCACACCCTGATCCTTGAGGGCCTGAACCACCATTTTCGCTCCGGTCATGTGACGTGTCATCTTGATTTGCTCCGTTTATGACGTGTCTGTCGCTGCGCATAAAAAAGCCCCCGAGTTTCGGGGGCGCATGGGGTACCGTTATGGTGTCCGTTACCGGCCCATGCGCCATTTACCTACCAGAATTACGATCGAACCGATCATCGGAAGCTCCTGTCTGCGTGCGCGGGACATTATGGCGGGGGACGGGACCCGTCAACCGCTGTCATGGGGGTGTTGGTGAAAAAAATGTCGCAGGGCGGCGGGTTTTCTTTCCGGATGTTGCGCGGGAGCGGGGTATGCCGACAATGGTTGTCAGGGGGCGGGGGTAGGAAAGGGGGAGAGATGGCCCGAAGCGAAGGAGAGCGGCATGATCAAGTATTATTATCCCAACGGCGACCATTGCTACCGGGCGCTGCACACGGCGCACGCGGTCTATCACGACGCCGAGGGCCGGCTGATCGCGCGGGCGATGCGGGCGGATAACAGCGCGCTCTACGAGTTCGAGATCGTGGCGTTCGAGCTGGTGGAGGCGGGGGTGCGCTGTACCTGAGGCGGCGTCATTCCGCGCAAGGCGGGGATTTTTCGGCTCCGGGGCGGGTTTGATGAAAAGGGACACATGGATTTTACAGGAATCACCCAATGCAGGAGGGACAGACAGTCTTTGAAGCAAGGGAGATGCCAGCCATGAAAGACGCGCAGGGAAACCGGATATCCGCCGACGAGTGGGACGAGCTGAACGACCCGCGCCCCGAGGGGTGCGATTTCGACGAGGTGGTCGAGCGTGCGCTTTCGCGGCGGGGCTTCCTTGGCGGGGTGATGGCCTTCGGCTCGGGCGCCGCGGCGATGGGTACGGCGCAGCTGCTGGGCTCGGCCGCCGAGGCGATGGAAGTCTCGCGCTTTGCCTTCACGCCGATCGGGGCGCAGACCGATGCCACGGTGCATGTGCCCGAGGGCTACAGCTGGGACGTTCTGGTGCGCTGGGGCGATCCGCTGTTTTCCGACGCGCCGGCGTTCGACCACGAGACCGGCGGCGATGCCGAGAGCGCCGACCGGGTGTTCGGAGAGAACACCGACGGGATGGAAAGCTTCGTGCATGACGGGCACGAGCTGATCGCGGTGAACCTCGAATACACCAACCAGGAGATCAACCTGCCGCAGACCGGGGAAGGCGTGCCCGCCAGCCTCGACGACGTGCGCAAGCTGCAGAAGCTGCAGGGCGTGACGGTGATGGAGATCGAGAAGGGCGAGGGTGGCTGGGGCGTCGTGGTCGACAGCCCGTATAACCGGCGGATCACGCATCTGACGCCGATGACCCTTGCGGGGCCTGCTGCCGGGCATGACTTGCTCAAGACCGAGGCCGACCCGAGCGGGACCGAGAGCCTTGGCACGTACAACAATTGCGGCTCGGGCAAGACGCCGTGGGGCACCTACCTGACCTGCGAGGAGAACTTCAACGGGTATTTCGGTGCCACGTCCGAGGGTGACGTGCCGGAGGCGGTGCAGGCCGGGTACGAGCGCTACGGGATCGGGGCCGATGGCTGGGGCTACGATTACCACAAGTGGGATGACCGGTTCGATACGGCGAAAAACCCCAACGAGCCGCATCGCGCGGGCTGGGTGGTCGAGATCGACCCGGCGGACCCGGAGAGCACGCCGGTCAAGCATACCGGGCTGGGCCGTTTCAAGCACGAGAATGCCGAGGTGGTGCTGGCGCCCGACGGGCGCGTGGTGGTCTACATGGGCGACGACGAGCGGGGCGAGTTCATGTATCGCTTCGTCTCAAACGCGGCTTATGCGCCGGGCGGGTCGACCGGGGGGCTGCTGGACGAGGGCACGCTCTATGCCGCGAAGTTCAACGATGACGGCACTGGCCAGTGGCTGGCGCTGACGCCGGAGAGCACCGGCATGGAAAGCCTTGCCGAGGTGCTGGTCTTCGCCCGGATGGCGGCCTCGAAGGTGGGCGCCACGACGATGGACCGGCCGGAGTGGATCGCCGCCAACCCGCATGCCGTCGAGGCCTATTGCTGCCTGACCAACAACAAGAACCGCGGCGTGAAGCCCAATGCGGGCGGTGACGAGACGCCGGTGAACGGGCCCAACCCGCGCGAGACCAACAATTACGGCCAGATCGTGCGCTGGCGGCCGCATGAGGACGATCATGCCGCCGATACGTTCGACTGGGATCTCTACGTGATGGCGGGCAACCCGGACGTGTACAAGAACGTCTATGGCGGCTCGGAGAACGTGACGAACGGCAACATGTTCAACTCGCCCGACGGGATGGCCTTCGACAGCGCCGGGCTGGTCTGGATCCAGACCGATGGCGATGACAGCAACGAGGGCGAGTTCGCGGGCATGGGCAACAACCAGATGCTGGCGGGCGACCCGGTGACGGGCGAGATCGCGCGCTTCCTGACCGGGCCCAAGGGCTCGGAAGTGACCGGGCTCACGTGGTCGGCGGACCGGACGGCGATGTTCGTGGGCATCCAGCACCCCGACGCGCCCTTCCCCGACGGCGAGGGCAAGCTGCCGCGCTCGTCGGTGGTGGTGGTCTGGCGCGAGGATGGCGGGCTGGTCGGCTGAGCCTGGGAAAGACGGCCCCGGTGTTTCGCGGCACCGGGGCTTCTTCTGGCCGGAAATATCCCGGGGGAGACGTTGAAATTCCAAGGGAATTTCGACGTTGGGGGCTGGCCCCCCGCAACGCCCCCTAAAGCGAGACGCTGGTGCCCTGCAGCATGCCGTGTTCCATGGCGTAGCGGGTCAGGCCGGCGGTCGAGCTGATGCCGAGCTTGCTCTTGATGTTCTTGCGGTGGGTTTCGACGGTGCGGATCGAGATGTCGAGGTCGAGCGCCACCTCTCGGTTCGACCGGCCCTGGGCCACCTGAAGCAGGATGGTCTGTTCGCGGTTGGTGAGCTGTTCGCGCAGGCCGCCCTCGCGCGGGGCGAGGGAGCCTTGCGCGCCGGTGCAGAGGTAGCGGCGCCCCGCCATGACCGCGTCGATGGCGCGCTTGATCTCCTCGGTGGGGACGTCCTTCAGCACGTAGCCCACGGCGCCGTGGCTGAGGGCGGAGGAGATGTATTCGGGGCTGTCATGCATCGACAGGATCAGGATGCGCGTCTCGGGGCGGCGTTCGAGGATGATCTCGGTGGTCGAGAGCCCGCCGATGCCGGGCATGTTGAGGTCGAGCAGGATCACGTCGGGCCGGAGGGTTTCGACGTTGTCGATGATCTGCTGGCCGGTCGAGAGCGTGGCGATCACCTGGACATCGTCGTAGCTTTCGAGGATCGACTGGATGCCTTCGGCGACCATCGGGTGATCGTCGACGATGACGATGCGGGTGGGCGTGTCGGTCATGCACTGGCCTTGGTGTTGGTGTCGGTGCGTTCCTGCGGCGGCAGGAGGTGGGTGAGGGGCACGGAGGCCTCGATCACGGTGCCGGACTTGCTGGACAATATTCTGAGCGTGCCGTCAAGCTGTTCGATGCGTTCCTGCATGTTGCGCAGGCCTAGCCCGCCATTGCCGGTGCTGTCGCGGCGGCCCGACTGGTCGAGCCCGCGGCCGTTGTCGGTGATCCGCAGGGTGGCGCCGCGGGCGTGGCCGCGCAGGTCGATCGAGACGCGGGTGGCGCCGGAATGGCGCTCGACATTGGTCAGCGCCTCCTGGGCGACGCGGTAGAGGGCGATCTTGGAATCGCCGTCGAGCCGGTTGCGGAAGACGACCGTGTCGAACTCGATCTCGACGCCGGTGCGCTGGCCGAAATCCTCGATCAGCGCCTTCAGCGCCGGCCCGAGGCCGAGATCGTCGAGCACGCCGGGGCGCAGGTCGCGGCTGATGCGGCGCACTTCCTGGATCGCACCGGAGAGATAGGCGATGCCCTTGTCGAGATTGTCGGCGGCGCGGGTGTCGCCCGCCGCCATCCGCCGGCGGGTGGTGTCGAGCGCGTAGCGGACGCCGACGAGGATCTGGCTGATGCCGTCATGCAGCTCGCGGGCGACGCGGCCGCGCTCTTCCTCCTGGGCGTCGAAGACCCGCTGGGTGAGCTTCTTGAGCTTGGCGTCGGCGAGGCGGCGTTCGCGGATGTTGATGAAGAGGCCGGTGACGAAGACCAGCAGCAGGGCGGCGAGGGTGATGCCGCCGATCCAGAGAAAGGTGCGCTGGACGCGGTTTTCGACCCCGGCGCGCGCGGCGTTCACGGTGGCGACCACGTCATCGACGAAGACGCCGGTGCCAACGGCCCAGCGCCAGTCCTGCAGGCCGACCACGTAGGTGATCATCGTCGCCGTCTCGCCGGTGGAGGGCTTGGGCCATTCGTAGCTGTGGTAGCCGCCGCCGGTGCGGGCGAGGCGGATCAGCTTGTCGGTGACGGGCGTGCCGTTCTCGTCCTCGAGCCCGGACCAGTTGCGGGTGATCAGTTCCGTCCGGCGCGGGCTGACGAGGTTGGTGCCGTCGTAATCGAAGACGAAGAAGTAGCCGTCCTGCCCGTAGAGCATGGCCGAGAGGATCTGGGTGACGGCCAGTTTCGCCGCCTCGTCATCGGGCGCCGCGCGGCCGTAGATGTTGACGAAGGCGGTGCGGGCGATGGACATGTAGTTCTTGAGCTCGTCGCGCTTGGCGGCGATCAGCTGGTCCTCGAGGTTGCGGATTTCGCGCTCGGCCAGTTGCCGGGATTCGAGCGTGACGATGACCGAGATCAGGACCGCCGCGAAGACGAGCGGCAGGGTGGCGACGAGGAACAGTTTCTGCCCGTAATTGAGCCGGAGTCTGCTGTGTAAAGCCTGCATGACGAATCGATATAGCGAATCGTTGCGGTTGCACAGACTCATAACGTCGCGGTGGCTCAAAGCCTGATAATTAAGCGCTAAATTCGCGGCGGGGGCGGGTTTCTACGCAGAAGTCGGTATTCCCATGTTACCGTGTGCACGCTAGGGTCGTCGCACTTGCAACGATCCGCGCGCGGGACACCAAGAGCCTGCGGCGCTCAAATTGTATCGGGAGGAAACACCACATGGATCGTCGTTCATTTCTGAGAAATTCCGCACTCGGCGGCGGTGCGGCCGCCGCGTCGGCGCTGGCCGCACCGGCCTACGCCCAGGGCAACCGCACGCTGACCATGGTCACCACCTGGGGCCGGGGCCTGGCCGGGGTGCATGACAGCGCGCAATACTGCGCAGACGCCATCACCGCGATGAGCGACGGCCAGCTGACCATCGATCTCAAGGCCGCCGGCGAGCTTGTCGGCGCGTTCGAGGTGTTCGACGCGGTGTCGTCGGGCCAGGCCGACCTGTATCACGGTGTCGACTACTACTTCATGGGCCAGCACCCGGCGCTGTCGTTCTTCAGCCAGGTGCCGTTCGGCATGAACTTCATGGAATTCAACAACTGGTACTACCATGACGGCGGCGCCGAGATGGCCGACGAGCTGTACGGCATCTTCGGCATGAAATCCTTCCCCGCCGGCAACACCGGCCCGCAGTCGGGTGGCTGGTTCAGCAAGGAAATCAACAGCCCCGAGGACTTCCAGGGCCTGCGGTTCCGGATGCCGGGCCAGGGCGGCCAGGTTCTGGGCAAGCTGGGCGCGAGCGTGCAGAACCTGCCGGGCGCGGAAGTGTATCAGGCGCTGGCCTCGGGCGCGATCGACGGGACCGAGTGGATCGGGCCGTGGGCCGACGAGAAGGCCGGTTTCCAGGAAATCACCAAGATGTACTATACCGCCGGTTTCCACGAGCCGGGCCCGAACCTGAACCTGAACATGAACCTCGACATCTACGAGGACCTGACCGCCGCGCAGAAAGAGATCGTGAGCCAGGCCGCGCGGGCGTCGAACATCTGGACGATGTCGCTGTTCATGGCCAACAACTCGGCCGCGCTGCAGCGCCTGCAGTCGGGCGGCGTTCAGATCCGCGAGTTCCCGGACTCGGTCTGGGATGCGTTCGGCACCGCCGCCGAGGAAGTCACGCAGGAGCCGATGGGCGACGAGATGTACGCCCGCTTCTACGAGAGCTACATGGCGTCGCTGCGCAGCTCGGCCGAATGGATCAGCCGTTCGGAAGACGAGTTCACGCGCCAGCGCAACCGCGTCGTCGGTATCTGATCGGGCCATGGCCTGACGAGAAGGGCGGGTCCCCCGGCGGGGCCCGCCGCCATTTGGGCCAGCGGCCCGTACAACAGTCCCGGGGGGAGCGATGCTGGATGCAGTCGCCTGGTTCTTCCAGAATATCGGCCTGGCCTTTTACAACTTTTTCTACGCGATCAGCCATCCGGGGCTCTGGCTTGACTGGTCGGACAAGGAAGCGATCATGCGGTTCGTCTATTACGGCGGGTCGATCGAGTTCTTCTTTGTCGTCTTCACCGCGATCCTGATCCTGACCGCCGTCGGCATGTGGAAGAACGGCGTGATGTGGGGCTGTGTCCGGGTGATGGAGGGGTTTGCCAACACGGTCGGCCGGTTCTTTGCCTGGGCCGGGCTGATCATGGTGCTGCAGCAGGTGATCATCGTCTTCGTGCAGCGCATCTTTGCCCGGCCGGACATCTCGATCGGGTTCGGGATCCCGCTGGAGATGGACATCAGCTGGTGGTCGGAGGAACTGAAGCTCTATAACGCGATGGTGGTGGCGCTGTGCTGTACATACACCTTCGTACAGGGCGGGCACGTGCGGGTCGACCTGATCTATGCCACTGTCAGCCACCGCACCAAGCGGGTGATCGACATGGTCGGCAGCCTGCTGTTCATGCTGCCGATGGCGATCCTGATCTGGATGTATGGCTGGTACTTCCTGTGGCGACACCTGATCACGCCCAAGCCCTCGGCCTCGGACACGCTGGAGCGGCTGCTGATGAAGGCCCGCGCGGTGCGCTGGAACGTCGAGACGATCGGCTTCAGCCCGAACGGGTTCAACGGGTATTTCCTGTTCAAGATCCTGATGGTGGCCTTCGCCGGCATGATCTTCATCCACGCGATCGCGTTCTTCTACCGGTCGTACCTGGAGTGGAAGGAAGGGCCGGAGAGCGAGAACAAGTACCTCGACAAGGATACGCTTGGCGATGGCGAAGAAGCCTATGAAGGCGCGCATTAAGGGGGCAGGGGACAATGTTATTCGGACTTGATGGCGTCGAGATCGGCCTGATCATCGTGTTCCTGTGCCTCTTCGGGGGCATTCTGTCGGGTTTCCCGGTGGCCTTCGCCATCGGCGGGGCGGGGGTGATCTCTTTCGCGATCATCGCCGCGCTCGACAGTGCGGGACTGCTTATTCACCAGGCCATCGACACCTCGTCGCAGGCCTACAGGGACCTGATACAGAGCGGGGTGAAATCCGAGAGCATATCGGTCTTCCGATACCCGGATCTGCCAAGGATCGGCATGCCGGTCTTCGACCGCGGCTGGGAGATGGCGCTGGACAGGAACATCTCGTTCATCGTGAACCGGATCAACGAACGCGTGCTGGCGGGCCAGTCGATCGAGACGCTGCTGGCGGTGCTGATGTTCGTGCTTATGGGCATCACGCTGGAGCGGTCGAAGATCGCCAACGACCTGCTGACCACGATGGCGCGGGTCTTCGGCCCGCTGCCGGGCGGCCTGGCCGTGTCGGTGGTGGTCGTGGGGGCGTTCCTTGCCGCTTCGACCGGGATCGTCGGGGCGACGGTGGTGACCATGGGCCTGTTGAGCCTGCCCACCATGCTCAGGCACAATTACAGCCCCGAGATTGCCACCGGCGTGATCGCCGCGTCGGGCACGCTGGGGCAGATCATTCCGCCGTCTATCGTGATCGTGCTGCTGGGCACGCTGGCGGGCGACCTGTATTCGGTGGCGCAGGAGAACCGGGCGATCGAGGCCGGCTGTTCCGACGCGCTGACCTACCTGGGCGAGCCGGCGGTGGTGTCGGTGGGCACGCTGTTCCAGGCGGCGCTTCTGCCGGGGATCCTGCTGGCGCTGCTCTATGCGCTTTATGCCTTCGGCTACGCGCTGTTCAACCCGTCGAAGGCGCCGGCGGTCGATGACCTGGGCCAGACCAATGCCGAGCCGATCACGCGGGGCGAGAGCTTTACGTGGTTCATCGGCGTGCCGGTGGCGCTGGTGGCCGGGATGCTGGTGCTGTCGGAGTTCGGGGTGATCGGGTCGCAGAGCCTGAATGTCGACCGCTATTCCGAGCGCGGAGAGGCGGCGAGCCTGCGGACCAATGTCAGCCCCGATTGCCAGGAGGCGATGATCGACCTGCACGGACAGGCGGCCTGGGACAGGGCCGTGGCCGAGCAGGCGGCGATCGACGAATCCGGCGGGATGACCGAGGCGCACAAGCTGACGGAAGAGGAAATCGCCGAGAGACGCGCGGCCAAGATCGCCAACGCGGCGCCGATCGGCACCGGTGTGGCGACGATCATGCTGCTGTTCGCGCTGGTGCTGGCGGTGGCGCGGGGGATCATGCCCTCGGCCAGCCCGGCGCCGCTGCTGGTGGGCGGGCTTGGCGTGGTGCTGGGCCTGCTGGTCGATATCCTGCTGATCGGGCCGCAATGGAGCGCGGGCGGGTCGGTGATGGTGCTGCTGATCCCCTTCGCGCTGGCGATGTATGGCTGTGTCCATGCCGCGGCGCGGCTGTCGAAGAACGAGCTGATCCGGGTGGTGTTCCCGCCGCTCGTGCTGATCGTGGCGGTGCTGGGCTCGATCCTTGGCGGGATCACCAACCCGACGCCGGCGGCGGCGCTGGGGGCCGCGGGGGCGATCATGCTGGCGGCCTATCGCAAGCTGCGCGACGAGGAACGCTCGGGCAGGATCATCATCTTCGCCACGCTGGCCATCGTCGTGGCGATCCTGATCGGGATCAATTTCGACCTGCGGATCAACAATGACAACGTGAGCTTCGACACCTGGGTGGCGTTCTTCCTGGCCTATGCCGCCTATATCTATGCCGCGTTCGGACTGTTCTTCGCGTGCTGGGTTCTGTACGCGGGCGGGGTTCTGAGCCCGGTGGTGCGGGAGACGGCGAAGGTCACGTCGATGGTGTTCACCATCCTGATCGGCTCGCAGCTTCTGAACCTCGTGGTGATCTCCTTCGGGGGCGAGCATTACATCCAGCAGTTCCTGAAGAGCTTCGACAACGAGTTCACGGTGTTCCTGATCGTGATGCTGGTGCTGTTCATCCTTGGCTTCGTGCTGGATTTCCTCGAGATCATCTACATCGTCATCCCGATCGTGGGGCCGGTGATCTATGGCGGCACGTTCGACCCGAAATGGGTGACGATCATGATCGCGGTGAACCTGCAGACCTCGTTCCTGACGCCACCATTTGGCTTCGCGCTGTTCTACCTGAGGGGCGTGGCGCCGAAGGAGGTGACGACGGGCCATATTTATCGCGGTGTGGCGCCCTTCGTGCTGATCCAGGTGGTGGGGATCGCGATATTGTGGTTCTTCCCGTGGATCGTGACGATCGTGCCGCAGCTCATCGGCTGACAAAGGGCGCCCCGGCCGCCGCGGAAACAGGTGTTTTCCGGCGGCCGGGGCGCGGGGCCGCAGCGCGTATGGCGTTCGGCCCCCGTGTCGGGTGTTTCAGAGAAAGCTGAAGAGCGCCCTTGCCTTGCGGCGGGGGCGTTCCTCGTTCCGGGTGCCGCCGGTGAGCAGGGTCATGGCCTGTTCGCTGCGCATCCGCCGGCCGATCTGCATGTAATGCGCGGTGTCGATGGAGCCGTCGCGGCGGGTCTTGATCTCGGTGGTCATGGTCTCGGTCCTTCCGTTGCCTGGGACCATGTGAGCACGGATCGGTAGGTCCCGCTTGAAGAGGGTCTTGCGAAAGGCTTGTGCTTTCCTTGCGATATGCCGAAGCCGGTGGATTTTTGTTGCGCGGGCGGCGTGAAGGGCCGTTATCCTAAGCGCATGATCCATCGTTTCGCGGAGTGCACACTGGATACCGGGCGCCACGAGCTTTGCCGTGATGGCGTGCCGGTTCACGTGGAGCCGCAGGTGTTTGCGCTGCTGGCCATGATGGCCGGGTCGGGCGGGGCGGTGGTGAGCAAGGATGAGCTGGTGGCGACGGTCTGGAAGGGGCTGAACGTGTCGGATGCCACGATCAGCGCGCGGATCAACGCGGCGCGCAAGGCGGTGGGGGATGACGGAACGGCGCAGCGGGTGATCCGGACGGTGCCGAAGCGGGGGTTCCAGATGGTGGCGCCGGTGGCGGTCGAAGGCGCGGCGGCTGCGCCGTCCCGGCCCGTGGCGGCGCCGACGATCCGGTATGCGACCTCGGCGGATGGCGAGGTGATCGCCCATGCGCATCACGGGACAGGGCCGCCGCTGGTCAGGGTGGGACACTGGCTGTCGCACCTGGAGCTCGACTGGGACTGCCCGGTCTGGCAGCCGCTGATGGCGCGGCTGGGGGAGCATTTCACGCTTTACCGGTATGACCAGCGGGGAACGGGGTTGTCGAGCCGCGCGACGGACAACCTGTCGCTCGATGCCTTTGCCGACGACCTCGCGGCGGTGGTCGAGGCCAACGGGCTGGAGCGGGTGGCGATCTTTGCGGCGTCGCAGGCGGTGCCGGTGGCGCTCAGGTTCGCGGCGAAGCATCCCGAGCGGATCAGCCGGATGGCGCTTTACGGCGGCTATTCGGTGGGCCGGGTTTACCGCGAGGCGGCGCCGGGGGAGGTGGACGAGGAGACGATCCTCGGGCTCATTCGCGCGGGCTGGGGGCGCGAGGGGTCGGCGTTTCTGAACGCGTTCACGGCGCTGTTCATGCCGGATGCCACGCCGGAGCAGGTGCAAAGCATCGTGCGCATCCAGCAGCAGTCGGTCTCGGCCGAGAGTGCCGCGCTGCTCAGGCAGGCGGTGGACCGGCTGGTGGTCGAGGAGGACCTGGTCCATGTCCGGGCGCCGGTGTTGCTGGCCCATGCGCGGGACGACGCGATCCACCCGTTCAGCCAGAGCCAGAAGATGGCCGCCAGGCTGCCCGATGCGCGGCTGATGATGCTGGACACGCGCAACCACGTGCCGCTGCCGCAGGAGGAGGGCTGGGAGAAGCTGATGCAGGCGGTGATTTCTTTTTGCGGGGGCGACGGCTAGGGGCCGTCAGCCCCGCTGCGGCCCGCGGAGGGGGCGGCTGTCGGGAAGGGAGATGTTGGCCACCTGCTCGGCGATGGGATCGTTCGAGAGGGGGTGGCGCTTGGAATGGTAATCCGCCGGGTCGCGCATCTTCTGCCATTCGCCGGAGGAATAGACCTCGAGCCCGGAGAAGGCGGCCTTGTAGCCCATCTTGGCGCTGCCGGGCACCCAGTAGCCGAGATAGACATTGGGCAGCCCCGCCTCGCGGGCGATGTCGATATGGTCGAGGATGATGTAGGTGCCGAGCGACTGGCGCGGCAGGTCGGGCTCGTAGAAGGAGTAGACCATGCTGACCCCGTCATCGAGCACGTCGGTCAGGCAGACGGCCACCAGTTCGCCCGTCTCGCTGTCGGCATATTCGACGACGCGGGTGCGGATCGGGGTTTCCTCGATCATGGCGGCGAATTCGAAGGCGTCCATGTCGGCCATGCCGCCCTGGGCGTGGCGGGTTTCGAGGTAGCGGCGGAAGAGCTCGTACTGTTCTTCGGTGGCCCAGGCCGAGGTCGCGCGGCGTTCGAGATGGCGGTTGCGGTTGAGCGTGCGCTTCTGGCTTTTCGACGGCGTGAACTCGGCCACGTTGATGCGGGCCGAGAGGCACGCCGCGCAATCGGCGCAGGAGGGCCGGTAGAGCACGTTCTGCGAGCGGCGGAAGCCCTGCTTGGACAGGCTGTCATTGAGACGCTGGGCCGATTCGCCCTGGAGGGCGGTGAACAGCTTCCGCTCCATCCGGCCTTCGAGATAGGGGCAGGGCTGCGGGGCCGTCACGTAGAACTGCGGCGCGATGGGTAGCGTATGGCGCATGAAGGCTCGTTATTCATCCGGTCTGTTACAGAAACGATAACAACGAACCCGGCAGGCGCCAAGTGCGAAACCTTGCCGCGCCTTACGTTGCGGCACGCCGGTTGATCGCCACCGTCCCGAGCAGGTGGTCGGTGATGCCCTGCGCGCGCGGGGTGGTCAGCATGAAGATCATCGACGCGATCTGGACCAGGAAAAAGGCACAGGAGAGCGAGAAGCCCAGCGTGTGCAGGAAGGCCATGGGCAGGTCGAAGCGCTGGCCCGAGGCGGTGCGGAACTCGATGGCGACGAGGCGCATGCCCCACGTGGCCGAGCCGCCCGCGATGGTGAGCACGCGGTAGACGAAGCCCACCACCAGCATCAGAAAGGGGAAGAAGAAAATGCCGGTGAAGGCCGTGAAGGGCAGTATGAGCAGGCAGAGGACCACCACGAGGATCGTATCGACCACCCACGCGATCAGCCGTTTCACCGGCACGTCGGCGTAGAATTCCGGCTGTGTCACCGGGTCGGGGGTATGCCATGTGTAGTCGGTCATCTGGTTGCCTTCTATCAACGGGGAACCGGCCCGGGAAGTTCCGGGCCGGGCAGGGGGAGGAGAGGCGCGTTACGCCTCTTTCGGGGTCTCGTCGTCGCGGTCCGACTGGGCGGCGCGGGCGCGTTCTTCCATGAACTGGTCGAACTCGGCCTTGTCGCGGGCATCGCGGAGACGCTGCAGGAAGGCTTCGAAATTGTCCTGCTCGCGCTCGAGCCGTTCCAGCGTGTCGGCCTTGTAGGCGTCGAAGGCGGCGTTGCCGGTCGAGCGGTTGATGTTCATGCGGCCATGGCCCTTGTGGCGGCGCTGCGAGACTGAACAGGTCATTTTCTTGCTCCAGATCATGTAGGCGAGGAGTGCGAGGCCAACCGGCCAGAAGAGGATGAAGGCGAGCACCATGGCGGCGATCCATGCGCCCTTGCCCTTGTCATCCAGCCAGGCCTCGGCCCGGTGAAGCCAGCCGATCGGTCCGGTGGCATGGGTGGATGAAGCGACGGTGGTCATTCGGCGTGTCCTTTCGGGTCAGCGTTGCTTTTCAATGTGAATGTCTTTCACATCCCCTAGATCGGGATTGCGGGTGCGTGTTGCAAGGGGTGATGTGAATGTTTTTTACATTATTGGGCGTTGCGCTTGTTTTTTATGGCGCAAATTGGGGGCCAGCCCCCAAGCCCCCGGGATATTTTTGGCCAGAAGAAGCATGGGGGTTCGGCCTGAATTGCGGTGGAGCTCAGGCGGTGAAATCGGCTTCCTGGGCGCCGGAAAGGCGGAGGAGGTCGGCGGGGGCGATGGGGAAGACGTGGCGCGGGGTGCCGGCGGCGGCCCAGACCTGGTCGAAGGCGTTGAGGCGCGGGTCGAAGAAGGCGCGGGGGCGGGTGAGGTGGCCCACGGGCGAGACACCGCCGATGGCAAAGCCGGTCTGGGTGCGGATGAGGCCGGCGTCGGCCTTGCCGAGGGGTTCGCCCGCCAGCGCGCTGGCCTTGGCGTCGTCGACCCGGTTGCCACCGGCGGTGATGAAGAGGATCGCCGCGCCGCTCTCCTCGCCGCGGAAGATGATCGACTTGGCGATCTGGTCGGTGGTGCAGCCGACGAGATCGGCGGCCATCTGGGCGGTCGTGGCCTGGCCCACCTCGACGGGCAGGGTGTCGACGCCGCCTTCCTGCAGGGCAAGGGTGACGCGTTTGAGGGATTTGGACATGGGGCGCGCGCTCCGTCTGGGGACGGGGCGGAGATAGATCAGCCGCGCGGCATTGACCAGACCCGGCGGCGCTGTATCACTGGCGCCATGAGTTTTACCGACCGCATGACCCGTTGCCCGCGCCCTTTCGAACCGGACCAGGGGGCGGAGACGCGCGCCCGGTTTCCGGACGTGGCGCCCGAACTGGGAGAGCTGATCGAGGGGGCGGCGGGGTGCAGCCCGTATTTGCGGACCCTGTGCGAGAAGGAAACGGGATGGCTGCCCGGCGCGCTGGAGGCGCCTGAAGAGGCGCTGAAGGCGGTGTTGTCGGAGGTCAGGGAGGCCGCGCCGGACACGGTGGCTGACGGGCTGCGGCAGGCCAAGCGGCGTGTGGCGCTTTTGACGGGGTTGGCGGACCTGGCCGGGGTCTGGGCGCTGGAGGAGGTGACGGGGCATTTGACCGGGTTTGCCGATGCGGCGGTGCAGGTGGCGCTGCGGGCCGCCATTGGCGTGGAGATCAGGCGCGGCAAGCTGCCGGGGGTGGGCGAGGACGAGCTGGAGGTTGCCGGCGGCATGACCGTTCTGGCGATGGGCAAGATGGGGGCGGGAGAGCTGAACTACAGCTCGGATATCGACCTGATCTGCCTGTTCGACGAGACCCGGTTCGACAAGGACGACTATCACGATGCGCGGGCGGCCTTCGTGCGGGCAACGCGGAAGATGGCGGCGACGCTGAATGACAAGACGGCGGAGGGGTACGTTTTCCGCACCGATTTGCGGCTGCGGCCCGATCCGTCGGTCACGCCGGTCTGCATGGCGATGGCGGCGGCGGAGACCTATTACGAGAGCCTTGGCCGGACATGGGAGCGGGCGGCCTATATCAAGGCGCGGCCCTGTGCGGGGGATATCGGCGCGGGGGAGAGTTTCCTGGCGACGCTGAAGCCTTTCGTCTGGCGCAAGCACCTGGATTTCGCGGCAATCGAGGACGCGCATAACATGCGGCTGCGGATACGCGAGCATAAGGGGCTGGGCGGGCGGCTGAGCCTGCCGGGGCATAACATGAAGCTGGGGCGGGGCGGAATACGCGAGATCGAGTTCTTCACCCAGACGCGGCAGCTGATTTCCGGGGGGCGGGACCCGGACCTGCGGGTGCGCGGCACGGTCGAGGGGTTGGAACGGCTGGCGGAGAAGGGCTGGGTGCCCAAGGACGCGGCGGAGATGCTGACACGGCATTACCAGGCGCATCGCGAGGTGGAGCACCGGTTGCAGATGTTGCGGGACCAGCAGACCCATGACCTGCCGACGAGCGGGGAGGAGTTTGAGCGGCTGGCGGCCTTCATGGATTGCGATAGGGCGGAGATGGAGGAAGGGCTCGAACGGCGGCTGACCGAGGTGCACGAGACGATCGAGAGCTTCTTTGCCCCGGAGGATGCGGGAACTGCCGAGGAGATCGGGGCGGAACTGGACCAGGAGATCATCGCCGGGTGGCCGAGCTATCCGGCGCTGCGGTCGAGCCGGGCGGTGGAGATCTTCAACCGGTTGAAGCCGGAATTGCTGGCGAAGCTGGCGAAATCAGTGGAGCCGAACGAGGCGCTGCTTGCCTTTGACGGGTTCCTGAAGGGGCTGCCGGCAGGGGTGCAGGTTTTCTCGCTTTTCGAGGCGAACCCGCAACTGGTGGACCTGCTGGTGGATATCGCGGGCACGTCGCCCTCGCTGGCGGCGCACCTGTCGCGCAATGCAGGCGTGTTCGACGCGGTGATCGCGGGGGATTTCTTTGCCAAGTGGCCGGGGCGCGAGGCGCTGGAGGCGGAGCTTGTCGGGCGGTTCGAGGCGGACGAGGATTACGAGCGGCGGCTGGATGCGGCACGGCGGTGGAGCAAGGAATGGCATTTCCGGATCGGGGTGCATCATTTGCGGGGGTTGATCGATGCCGACGAGGCCGGGACGCAATATGCCGAGCTGGCCGAGGCGGTGATCGGGGCGCTCTGGCCGGTGGTGGTGGACCAGTTTGCGGGCAAGCACGGGTCGCCGCCGGGGCGGGGCGCGGTGGTGCTGGGCATGGGCTCGCTGGGGGCGGCGAAGCTGAACGCGACGTCGGACCTTGATTTGATCGTGCTTTACGATGCGGCGGGTGAGGAAAGTTCCGACGGGCGGCGGCCCCTGGCGTCGCGAACCTATTATGCAAGGCTGACGCAGGCGCTGATTACCGCGCTGACCGCGCCGATGGCGGAGGGGCGGCTTTACGAGGTGGACATGCGGTTGCGCCCCTCGGGGAACCAGGGGCCGGTGGCGACGGGATGGCCGTCCTTCCAGGAGTATCAGAAGGGCGAGGCGTGGGTGTGGGAGCACCTGGCACTGACGCGGGCACGGGTGATTGCGGGGCCGGAGGCGC
Source organism: Roseovarius sp. (assembly GCF_030373445.1). Taxonomy (GTDB): domain Bacteria; phylum Pseudomonadota; class Alphaproteobacteria; order Rhodobacterales; family Rhodobacteraceae; genus Roseovarius. The sequence continues at coordinate 83,026 of NZ_JAUCYU010000013.1, read as the reverse complement.
TGGCCGGGGATTTCGAGGCGTTTCGCTGCGAGTTGCTGACGGAAAAGGGCGCAAGGGAGCGGGTGTTGCCCGGCGTGGCCGACATGCGGCGGCGGATCGCCGAGGCCAAGAGCCCGGCGGGGGCGTGGGACACCAAGCTGGGCCCGGGCCGGATGCAGGAGATCGAGCTGGTGGCGCAGGCCGGGGCGCTGATGGCGGCCGAGCCGGGGCGGAGCGTGGCGGCGGGCTTGCAGGCCTGTGTCGCAATCGGCTGGCTGGATGACGCGGACCGGGCAGCGCTTGCCGAGGCTTATGGGCTTTGCTGGTGCGTGTTGCAGGCGGCGCGATTGCTGACGGACAAGCCGCTCGATCCGGAGAACCTTGGCGAGGGGGCGGTGGCCTTCCTGCTGCGGGAAACCGGGGCCGAGACGCTGGACGAGGTGCAGGCGCGGCTGGTGGAGGCGACGGGCCGGGCGGCGGAGATCATCGATGCCGCGCTGGCGGACGAGGGAAAGGACGAGGCATGAGCAGGGAGCGTGACCCGCTGGACCCGAAGGGGCTGATCCGGGAATCCTATCGTATCGAGGGGATCACGGAAGGCGAGTGCCGGTCGGTCTTCCTGGACTGGGCGCTGTCGCTGCCCGAGGGGCAGGAGACGCGAGAGGCGATCGAGACGCATCTTGCGCGGCGGGAGGCGGAGTTTCCCGACCACCCAATGACCACGGTGCTGCGGCAGGGGCTGGAGACCGCGGCAAAGCCACGGCGGCGCGGGGGGTGGCGGTCTCGGGAACGGGACTGAGCGGGGCACCCGCTTGACGTGCGCAGGGTCTTGGTAAAGGTCCGCTTTGGTCCCAAATGCGCCCGATTTCAACGACATCCTGAATTCCAGGCAAAACGAGCAAGGCCTGCGTGCGGAGAAGACCGGGGAGACCGGCGAGACATCCCGGACGCGGCCGACTGGAGGACAGGATGAAAAGATCAGGGATTATCGCGGCCGTGACGGCGAGCTTGGCGTTGTCGGCCTGTGGCGGGGCGCCGATGGAGACGGCGACGCGCAACGCGCCGGCGGACTTCGCGACGCCACGGGTTGCCCCTGTGGCGGAAGCGGTGAAGGTGACCGCCGTCATGGTCAGCGTGCCGCGGACGCTGGACGTGTCGGAGGCGAACCGGTTCTACCCGGGCGGCGATATCGTGTGGCGCGAAGACCCGCCGGGCGATCGCCATGCGCAGGTTCAGGCCATCGTCGAGGCCGCCATGCTGAAGGGCGTGCGCGCGGTCGAGGGCGAGGGACGGCCGGTCGTGCTGGACATCGAGGTGACGCGGTTCCATGCGCTGACCGAGAAGACGCGGAACACCGTGGGCGGCGTGCATGCGCTGCAGTTCACGATGCAGTATCGCGACCCGGAGACTGGCGCGGCCCTGAACGCGCCGAGGTTCGTGAAGGCCGATTTCAAGGGATTCGGCGGCAAGGCCGCGAAGGCGGCCGAGAGGGCCGGGAAGACCCAGAAGGTGCGGATTACCGATCACCTGGCCGGGGTGATCCGGCAGCAGCTGACCGATCCGGCCCATTACGAGACCGAGCGGCTGGGGCTGATGAGCGCGTTCGACTGACTTCTGATCTTTCCCAGGCGCCGGAAAGGGCTTAAGGGGACGGCATGACGCCGTCCCCTTTGCCCGTGATCCGCCTGAAACCCAAGGCCAATGCCCGCGCCATCCGGCATGGGGCGCCATGGGTGTTCGACAACGAACTCGTGACCGACCGCCGCACGAAGGCGATTGCGCCGGGCAGCATTGCCGTGCTGGAGGATGCCGGGCGCGAGCCGCTGGCGCTGGTGGCGGTGAACCCCAATTCTCGGATCATGGCGCGGGTGCTGGACCTCGATACCGGGGCGGAGATCGGCGCGGACTGGCTGCGCCGGCGGCTGACGGCGGCGCTGGCCTTGCGGGCTAAGCTCTACGATGCGCCGTTCTACCGGCTGATCCATGCCGAGGGTGACGGGCTACCGGGCGTGGTGATCGACCGGTTCGGGGATGTGGCCGTGATCCAGCCGAACGCGGCCTGGGCGGAGGGGCTGTTGCCGGAACTGGTGGCGGCGCTGCGCGAGGTCACCGGGGTGACGACGGTTCTCAAGAATGCCGGGGGCCGGGCGCGGGGGCTGGAAGGGCTCGACGACGTGAGCGCGGTTCTGGAAGGCGCGGCGCCGGAAGGGCCGGTCGAGGTGCCGATGAACGGGGCGATCTACATGGCCGACCTGACGGGCGGGCAGAAGACGGGGCTGTTCTATGACCAGCGGCCGAACCATGCGTTCGCGGCACAGATGGCGAAGGGCGCGCGGGTGCTGGACGTGTTTGCCCATGTGGGCGGGTTTTCGTTGGCGGCGCTGGCGGCGGGGGCGGAGAGCGCGCTGGCGGTGGACGGCTCGGAGCCGGCGCTGGAGCTGGCGCGCGACGGGGCCGGGAGGATGGGCGCTGGCGACCGGTTCGAGACCCGGAAGGCGGATGCGTTCGAGGCGCTGGCCGCGCTGGCCGAGGAGGGCGCGCGGTTCGACATGGTGATCTGCGACCCGCCGGCCTTTGCGCCGTCGAAACAGGCGTTGGAGGCGGGGTTGCGGGCCTATGAGCGGGTGGCCCGGCTTGCGGCGCCGCTGGTGGAAGAGGGCGGGATACTGGCTTTGTGTTCCTGTTCGCATGCGGCGGACCTGGCGAAGTTTCGGTCGGCCTGTTTGCGGGGGATCGGGCGGGCCGGGCGTGCGGGGCCGCTGATTTACACCGGCTTTGCGGGGCCGGACCATCCGCAGCATCCCAACCTGGCGGAGACGGCGTATCTGAAGGCGCTGTTCTTCCGGCTGTGAGGGCGCTTCTCGATACTTGCGTGATCTATCCCACGGTGATGCGGCAGATGCTTCTTCGGGTCGCCGAGCGGGGGGCGTACACGCCGCTCTGGTCGGCGCGGATCATCGAGGAATGGCAGCGGGCGGCCGCGAAGCTTGGGCCAGACGGCGTGGCACAGGCCGGGGCGGAGGCGGCGCTTTTGTCGGTGGACTGGCCCGAGGCCGAAGTGAGCTGGCCGCCGTCGCTGGAGAGCCGGCTGTGGCTGCCTGACCCCGCGGATGTTCACGTGCTGGCGGCGGCGGTGGCGGGGTCGGCGGACCTGATCCTGACGCTGAACGTCAAGGATTTCCCGCGCAATGTTCTGGCAGAGGAAGGCGTGGCACGGGCCGATCCGGACGGGTTCCTGCTGGGGCTGTGGAAGGCCGGGCCGGAATTGGTGGAAGAGGCGGCGGAAAGCGTGCTGGCCGATGCGAACCGGCTTTCGGGCGACACCTGGGAGATGCGGCAGCTTCTGAAGAAGGCGAAGCTGCCGCGGCTGGGCAAGGCGCTTACCGTTTCATGATCGAGATCAGGTTGGCGTAATCGTCCGTCCAGACCCGCCCGCCGTCGCTTTCCAGCACTCTCCAGCGGGGATCGGCGGACATCTCGCCAAAGGCGGCCGGGTCGCGGGCCAGCATGACCACGCTCGACGGGCTGTCGCCGGGGTCTTTCCTGGCGTTGCCCTTGTAGTGCTGCACCCGGGCCGCGAGGCCCAGATCGGCGGCCGAGCGGGCGAGCGGCAGGTCGATGTCGTAGTAGCGGTTCGAGATATGGTAGAGCAGGAGCCCGCCGGGCGAGAGCCGGTCGAGGTAGAGCTGCATCGCCTCGTTAGTGGTCAGGTGCACCGGCACGGCGTCGGAACTGTAGGCGTCGATCACGAGGATGTCGAAGCGCAAATCGCGCTGGCGGTCGAGCATCATGCGGCCGTCGCCCATGTGGGTGGGCGCCTCGGGCGTGCAGGCCGAGAGGAAGCGGAAATGCTCGGGCGAACGGGCGATCCGGTCGACGAGGGGGTCGATCTCGTAGAAATGCCAGTTCTGGCCCGGCTGGCTGTAGCAGGCGAGCGAGCCCACGCCGAGGCCCACCACGCCGACGGTGCCGGCGGTGCGGCCCCGGGCAGAGCTCATCACCTGGCCCAGCGGGCCGTTGCGGTGGTAGTAGTAGAGCGGCTCGGGCCGGGCGGCGGTGTCGTCGGCGATGCGCTGGGCACCGTGCACAGTTGTGCCGTTGCCGTAGATGCGCAGGCCGTCCCCTTCGGTGATCACGTGGGTGCCGAAGAAGCTGCGGTCGCGCCAGAGGGCGTGGTCGGGGACGAAGAGCGTGCCGACCAGAAGCAGCACGATGCCCGCCGCGAAGGCCCCCAGCGGGGAGCGGCGGAGCCACGCGAGGCAGAGCACGCCGCCGATCAGCAGGATGAGCAGCACCGCCGTCCAGTGCCCGTCGCCCGACGGTGTCAGGCCGGTGAGCAGGGCCGGGACGGAGACCACGAAGCCGATCAGTGCGCCGCGGCTGAGGCTGGTGACCGTCTCGCGCAGGTTGCGGCCGAAGGGCAGGAAGAGCAGCACGGCGAGCAGAGCCGTGATCACGGCCTCCTGCAGGCCGGGGAAGATGGCGGGAGCGAGGATCGAGTTGAAGAGGCCGCCCAGCGCGCCGCCCACCGACATGGTCAGGTAGAAGCCGGTCAGGTTGTGGCCCGCGGGCCGCGCGGCATAGAGCCGGCGGTGGGCGAAGAGCGCGATGCAGAAGAAGCAGAGGAGCAGGATGCCGACCGACGCCCAGTCGAGGTAGTTGCCGTGGAGGCCGAAGACGAAGAGGCTCAGCACGGCGAGCGCCAGCGCGGAGATGATCTTCAGCGACCGGTCGGAGACGAGGCGGCGGTTGGAGAAGGCCAGCACGAAGCTCAGCAGGTAGAGCGCGAGGGGCACGACCCAGACCAGCGGGAAGGAGCCCATGTCGATGCTGATCTTGAGCGTGACCGACAGCATGAGCGAGGAGGGGATGAAGGCGAGGAAGCCCCAGAGGAGGTAGTTCGAGGCGGTCGGACGGTCCGCGGCGGTCCCGCGCTGCGTCGGGGCGGCTGCGGCAGGGCCATGACTGAAATGAGCGCTCAGGGCCAACGCGCCGCCCAGGGCCACGAAGCCCGCCGCCCAGCCAAGCCCGATGCTGCCGGCGCCGAAGATCGGCTCGGCGGCCAGCGGGAAGGCGAGCAGGGCGATCAGCGAGCCGAGGTTGGACGCCCCGTAGAGGAAATAGGGATCATGCGCCGACGGCCCGCCGCTGCGGCTGTACCAGAACTGGATCAGCGGCGCGTTGGCCGAAAGGGCGAGGAAGGGCAGGCCGACGCCTGCCGCGAAGAGGAGCAGCGTCTGCCACGCGGTCGAGCCTTCGGGGTTCAGTTGCCAGCCTTCGGGCACGCCCAGCGGCAGGCTGAGCAGCGCCGCCGCCCAGAGGCCCAGGTGCACCAGCACCTGGCCGCGCACGGGCAGCGCGCGGGTCAGCAGGTGGGCATAGAGGTATCCGGCGATCAGCACGGTCTGGAAGAACAGCATCGCCGTCGTCCAGACGGCGGGCGAGCCGCCCACATGGGGCAGCACGAGGCGTGCGAAGAGCGGCTGCACGAAGAACAGCAGCGAGGCGCTGAGAAACATCGTGGCGATGAATATGGCCGGTGCGACGCGTGTCGAGACGCCCGCGGCCGGCGTATCGGATACCTGCATGTTGGTCCTCTTTGGGCCCCCCGGGCCTTCAATACATGCGGGATCGTGCCGAATTATGATCGGTTTGTGGCGGAAGGGCGGTCATAGGGGGCCGAGATTCCGGCAACGGGCTACGGTGGGGCGGGATGGCTGTCGGTTACCGGGCCCACTTCGCTTCGAGCTTCTCGATCGCGGCGATGCGTTCGCCGGTTTTCGGGTGGCTCATCAGCCAGGCCGGCATGGCGCCGGAGCGGGACTGGGTGAGCTCCTCGAGCTTGGTGAAGAGCGCCTTTTGCGGCGCGGTGCCGATGCCGGCCTTGGTCAGCAGGGCGGCGGCGTATTCGTCGGCCTCGTACTCGTCGCTGCGCGACAGGCGGGCGGCGAGCAGGGTGGTCAGGCCGCTGGCGATCATGGCGCCGATGCCGGGCAGGAAGCGCGACAGGATCATGGCCAGCGCCGTGCGGAGCGCGTTCTGACCGGAAAAGTCGATCATCCGCCGGCGGGAATGGCCGAGCGCCACGTGGCCCAGCTCGTGCGCGATGACGCTTGTCATCTCCTCGGCCGAAAGCTCGCCATTCTGGAATTTCCTGTAGAATCCGCGGGTTATGAAGATCCGCCCGTCAGGTGCAGCCAGCCCGTTGACCGGGTCGATCTCGTAGATATGGACCTTGATGCGCGGCAGGTCGAGCGCGGCGGCCAGCCGGTCGGTAAGCTTCTTCAGGCGCGGGTCGGCCAGCTCGGACGAGCGCGCGTCAAGCTCGCGCCGGGTGCGCCAGACCGAGAAGCGGTACATCGCCACGGCATAGAGAATCGCCAGCAGGATCGGGGTGAACTTCAGCATGGTCCGAATATGGGGTGCGGAACGGGGCCGGGCAAGCGCGGGGGGATCCCGCGCCTGCCGTGCCTCAGAACGGGAAGAACCACGGGATCACCAGCACCGCCACCACCGCGAAGAGCAGGTTGAGCGGCATGCCGACCACCACGAAGTCGCGGAACCGGTAGCCGCCGGCGCCGTAGACGAAGGTGTTGGTCTGGTAGCCGATTGGCGTGGCGAAGCTGGCCGAGGCTGCGAACATCACCGCCATGATGAAGGGGCGCGGATCGTAGCCCAGTTGCACCGCCATGCCGATCACGATGGGCCCGACAAGCACCGCGACGGCATTGTTGCTGATCATCTCGGTCAGCAGGCTGGTGAAGAGATAGACCGCCGCCAACGCCGCGATCGGCCCGAAGCCGCCGGTCAGCCCGACCACGAATTCCACCACGGTCGCCGCCGCGCCGGTATTGTCGAGCCCCTGGCTGAGGCCGAGCATCCCGAAAATCAGGAACAGGATGCGCCAGTCGATGGCGTCGAAGGCATCCTCGGGGTCGACGCAGCCGGTGAGCATCACCACCGTCGCCCCGATCACCGCGAGCCCGGCGATGGGCATGATGCCGAAGGAGGCCAGCACCATGACGCCGAGGATCGCGCCGATGGCGATGGGCGCCTTGGCGCGGCGCACCGGGCGGTCGGAGGGGGTGGAAAGGTTGACGATGCCGCCGTCGGCCACCAGCCTTTGCAGCCCGTCGGCGGGGCCTTCCAGCAGCAGCGTGTCGGCGAAGCGCAGGCGCAGGTTGTCGGTGCTCTCGGTGATGTTGCGGTCGTCGCGGTGGACGGCGATGACGTAGACGCCATAGGTGCGGCGCAGGCGCAGGTCGCCCAGCGTGCGGCCGCGCAGCATCGACTTGGGCCCGATGCTGCCTTCCATCATCATGGTGCTTTCGGCGGTGACCGGTTCGAACCCGGTGTCGTGCATCTCGTTGAAGGCGACGCTGCCGTCTTCCCTGAGGCCCAGAAGCTCGCCCGCGTCGGTCTTGATGACCACACGGTCGCCGGGCTGGAGGGTGAGGTTGGAGAGCTGCGTGCGCTGCGAGCGGTCGCCGCGGATCACGTCGAGGATGCGGGCCTGGCCGGTGTTGAAGGGCAGGTCGGCCAGGGCCTTGCCGACATGGGCAGAGCCCGCGGGAATCAGCAGGCGGGCCAGGAACTTGCGCTTGCGCTCCTGGCCCAAGACCGAGGCGAGCGAGGCGCGGTCGGGCAGCAGGTAGCGGCCGGCGAAGAGCATGTAGATCATGCCCGTACCGGCGAGGATCAGCCCCGGCAGGGTCATCTCGAACATGGTGATCCGGGGCTGGCCGGCGGCGAGCGCCACGTCGCTCATCAGGATGTTGGTGGAGGTGCCGATCAGCGTCAGCGTGCCGCCGAAGATCGCCGCGTAGGAGAGCGGGATCAGCACCTTGGACGGCGCGGCGCCCACGTTGGCGGCGACCGAGATCATCACCGGGGTCAAAAGGACCACGACGGGCGTATTGTTCATGAAGGCCGAGGCGGCGATGGCCGCGCCCATCATGATCATCACCGCACGCGAAAGGGAGCCACGCGCCCGTCTCTGGAGGATGTCACCCAACAGCGAGAGCACCCCGGTGCGTTCCAGCGCGGCGGAGATGATGAACATCATGGCGATGGTGATCGGCGCGCCGGAGCTGAAGACGGTGAGGAAGTCATCGGTGCTGAGGATGCCCGTCGCCAGCAGGATGGCGGAGGCCGCGAGGGCCGTCACCTCGGGCGGGTAGATCTCGAAGATGAAGCCCGCGAAGACGAGCCCCAGGAGGACGAGAACGAAGATCTGGTCGTATGGCATTTCGGGGGAGGAATCCGGACAGGAGGACAGGGGCCGACGGCGGAGTGTCGGGCAAGGCCGGGCCGCTGGCAACAGGATAATGCGGGGCGGTGACGATTTGGGCGGATTAGCGGACGAGCAGGTCGAGCGGCTGGCCGGAGAGGCGTTCGACGCCGGTTTCGGTGACCAGGACGGAATGGCCGGGGCACATGGCCAGCCCCGCCTCGGCATCCATCAGGATCATGTGCAGGAAGAAGACCTGGCCCGCCTGCATGAGAAGCGGGTTGCCCTCGTAGAACATGGGGAAATCCACCCAGATCGGGTTGTAGACCGCGCCCATGCCGTAGCCGCAGGCCTGCATCCTGGCGTGGCCCAGGCCATAGGCGTCGAGGGTGCGGGCATGGGCGTCGAAGACCTCGCTCATCGGTCGGCCGGGGCGGATGGCGGCTTCGCAGGCTTCCAGCGCGGCGGTCGCGGCCTCGTGCATGTGGCGCTGTTTGTCGCTGGGTTTGCCGATGATCACGGTGCGCATCATGGCGGCGTGGTAGCGGGCATAGGCGCCGGCCCATTCCCATGTCATATGATCCTGCGCGTCGAGATGCCGTCGGCCGGAATGGTAGCGGCAGAGCAGCGCCTGGGGACCGGAGCCGAGGATGAACTCGTTGCCGGCATAGTCGCCGCCGCCCCGGAACACGGCGCCCTGCATGGCGGCGAGGATATCGCCCTCGAAGGCGCCCGCGCGGGTTTCGGCAAGGCCCGCGTACATCGCGTCATCGGCCAGTTGCCCGGCCCGGCGATGCATGGCGATCTCGGCCGGTGACTTGACCCGGCGCAGGGCGCGGATCAGGTCGGACTGGTCCTCGGCGCCTGGCAGCGCGGCGCGGGTAAGCTGGCCGTTGCGGTCGGTGAGGCCGGCGGTATCGGATTCGAAGCCTAGGCGCCCGCCCGCGACGCCGAGATCTGTAAGCAGGTCTTTCAGGTGCCGGGCGGGGTTCGAGCCCTCGTATTGCGGCCAGACATGGATTTCGTCTTCCGAGAGTACCGAGGTGCGCAGGGCCTGGATGCGGTCGGGCATCCGGGTCATCAGGTGCAATTCGCCCTTCGCGGTCAGCACCATGGCCTGGTACATGGCGAAGCCGAACGTGTCGTAGCCGCAGATCCAGTACTGGCTTTCCGGCGCGAAGAGGATCAGCGCGTCGAGGCCGGCGTCGTTGACCGCTTGCGTGGCGCGGGCGCGGCGGGCGGCGTATTCGGCGTCGTCGAAATGGAAGGGCATTTGCGGGCTCCGTCACGGGGGTCCGTGGCACTGGAGCCGCTTCCGGGCGGGCGTGCGCGTCTGGTTGCGACCTCGGGAGCCTCCGGCGGGGATATTTTTGGCCAGAAGAAGCGGAGGGAGGCGTGCCGCCTCGGGCGTGGGGACGAGGGGGCGCCTCAGCCCGAGCAGCTGGCGCCGCCGAGGACGCAGAACTTGGCGCAGTGCGGGTGGTTGAGGGAGACGTCGCGCTCGGCCTCTTCCAGGGTTTCGCCCATCTCGAATTGCGGGTCGTAGGGCAGGAGGGTGCAGGACAGCACCGTGGGGCGGGGCGCGCCCTTGCGTTTCACGACCATGCGCGAGGAGGCGCACATCACCTCGTCGGGCGACTTGCCGAGGATGCCCCAGCAGGCGGTGGTGATCTCGGGCACCTCGACCGTCATGTCCATTTCGGGGAAGAGCACGGTTTCGCCGGGGTTGTCGGCGTCGATGGCGAAGCCGTGGCGGGCATAGAGGGCGCGGTAGCCGGCGCGGGCCTCTGCCTCGGTCTCGTGCCAGAGGGTGCGGCCGGCGACGGCCATTCGGGCGCCCGCGTCGCGGAGCCAGGCCATGCCGGTGAGCGTCTTGTCGAAGGCGCCGCGGCCGCGTTCCTCGTCATGATGGCTGGCCGACCAGTGATCGACCGAAATGCGCAGGGTGAGGCGGTCGCCATAATCCGCGATCAGCGTGCGGAGGTCGTCCTGCACCCGGGGCCGCATCATCGGCCGCATGGCGTTGGTGAGGATGAGCACCTCGAAACCGCGCTCCAGCGCGGTGCGGGCCATGGCGCACATCTCGGGGTTCATGAAAGGCTCGCCGCCGGTGAAGCCGATCTCGCGCACGGGCCAGCTGCGCGCCGCGAGCTGGTCGAGGTAGTCGCGCATCTCGGCCTCGGTGATGTAGACCAGCCGGTCATTCTCGGGCGAGCTTTCGATATAGCAGTTGACGCAGGTGATGTTGCAGAGCGTGCCGGTGTTGAACCAGAGCGTTTGCGGATTGGACAGCGGCACATGCGCGCGGGCCTGCCCGTCGGCTGTCACATGCGGGTCGCGGAACTTGCCGTCATTGGCCCGGTCCGTGGCGGCGTCTTTCATCACTTCACCTGATTTTGGTTTGCATTTCCGGCGTAACCTGTCCTTTTTGTCGTGAAAAGTCATGACCGGGCTGGTGACGGCTTTGTGATACGGGCATAAAGTCCCGGTGAACGCCGCGCGGCAAATCGGTACTGCGGCGGGACAGGAGAGGTCTGATGGTTTCGCGAGTCATTCCGGTGGATCCCTTCGACCTGGTGATTTTCGGCGGCACGGGGGATCTCGCGCGGCGGAAGATCCTGCCGGGGCTCTTCCGGCGTTACTGTGCGGGCCAGATCGAGGGCGACGTGCGCATCATCGGTGCCGCCCGTGGCGAGATGGATACCGAGGGCTATCGGCAGTTCGCCTCGGACGCGATCGTGGCCTCGGACGAGGGGGCGGGCGCGAACCGCGGCAACCTCGAGGCGTTCCTGCAGATGCTGCATTACGTGGTGGTCGATGCCATGGGCGACGACGGCTGGGAGGAGCTTGCCGGGATCATCCGGTCGGACCGGATCAGGGCGTTCTATTTCTCGGTCGCGCCGCGGCTTTTCGGCCCGCTGGCCGAGCGGCTGCACCAGCACGGGCTGGCCGACGGGCAGACGCGGATCGTTGTGGAAAAGCCGTTCGGGCGCGACCTTGCCACGGCAAAGGACCTCAACCGCGTGCTGGCGGAGCATTTCGACGAAAGCCAGATCTACCGGATCGACCATTACCTGGGCAAGGAGACGGTGCAGAACCTGATGGCGATCCGGTTCGGCAACATGCTGTTCGAGCCGCTGTGGAACAGCCAGTACGTGGACCACATCCAGATCACCGTGGCCGAGGAGGTGGGCGTCGGCGGGCGGGGCGACTATTACGACCGCTCGGGCGCCATGCGGGACATGCTGCAGAACCACCTGATGCAGCTACTGTGCCTGATCGCGATGGAGCCACCGGCGAAGTTCAACCCCGACGCGGTGCGCGACGAGAAGCTGAAGGTGATCCGGGCGCTCGACCCGGTGCCGCCGCAGGACGTGGTGCGCGGGCAGTATGACGGCGCGGACGGGCGGCCGAGCTATCGCAACCAGGTCGGAAACCGCGACAGCACCACCGAGAGCTTCGTGGCGCTGCGCGCCCGGGTGAGCAACTGGCGCTGGGCCGGCACGCCCTTCTACCTGCGCACGGGCAAGCGGCTGAAGGAGCGGGCGAGCGAGATCGCCGTGGTTTTCAAGGATGCGCCGCATTCGATCTTCGGCGACGAGGCCGGGCGGCACCGCAACATCCTGACCATCAAGCTGCAGCCTAACGAGGGGATCGAGCTGGGCGTGACCATCAAGGAGCCGGGGCCGGGGGGCATGCGGCTGGTCGACGTGCCGCTCGACATGACCTTCGCCGAGGCGCTGGGCCCGGAGGAGGCGGATTTCCCGGACGCCTACGAGCGGCTGATCATGGACGTGATCCGCGGCAACCAAACCCTGTTCATGCGCGGCGACGAGGTCGAGGCGGCCTGGGCCTGGACCGACGGCATCATCGCCGGATGGGAGGAGCGCGGCGAGGATCCGCTGCCCTATTCCACCGGAAGTTCCGGGCCCGATGACGCGCTGATGTTGATGCACCGGGACGGGCGCCGCTGGCGGGAGATCAAGGCATGAATTTCGTGGACTACCCCGATGACGAGCTGATGGCCGTGCACCTGGCCAACAACATGGCCGGAGAGCTGACCGCGGCGCTGGAGCACAAGGACCGGGTGCTGTTCGTGGTGCCGGGCGGGACCACGCCGGGGCCGGTTTTCGACAGTCTCTGCGATGCCGATCTCGACTGGGCCCGGGTCGACGTGCTGCCCAGCGACGAGCGCTGGCTGCCGGAGGTGCATGTGCGCTCGAACAGCCGGCTCATTCGCGAACGCCTGCTGACGGGGCGGGCGGCGAAGGCGAATTTCATTCCGCTCTACCGGAAATCCGAGACGCCGGAGCCGGTACTGGAGGAGCTGGAGGACGGGATCAGCCCGGCGCTGCCGATCAACGTGTGCCTGCTGGGCATGGGGACCGACATGCACACCGCGTCGTTGTTTCCCGGGGCGGACAACCTTGAAAAGGCGCTGGACCGTTACGCGCCGGTGCTGGTGCCGATGCGGGCGCCGGACGTGCCGGAGCCGCGGGTGACGCTTTCCGCGCGGGTGCTGCGCGACGCGCTGGCGCTGCACGTGGTGATCACCGGACAGGCGAAGAAGGCGGCGCTCGACCGGGCAAGATCGCTGGAATGGGCGAAGGCGCCGGTGGCGGCGGTGCTGGAAGAGGCGACGGTGCACTGGGCGCCGTGAGCGCGGCGGGGGGGCGCTGCCCCCGACGTTGAAATCCCGTGGGATTTCAACATCTCCCCCGGAGTATTTCTGGAACGGTGAAATGTACAGGCAGGAGTTGATGGCATGTGGGAGGCCCTGAAAGCCGATACAGGCGCGCGGATATCCGAGCTTTTGTCCGAGGAGGGCCGGGCGGCGGATTTCTCGGTGCGGTTCGACGGGATGCTGTTCGACTATTCCAAGACCGCGATGAGCCGCGAGGCGCGGGCGCTGTTGCTGTCGATCCTGCGCTCGCACCATGTCGAGGACCGGCGCGACGCGATGTTCGCGGGCGAGGCGATCAACGAGACCGAGGGGCGGGCCGTCCTGCACACGGCGCTGCGCAACCTGGGCGGCGGGCCGGTCGAGGTGGACGGCCGCGACGTGATGCCGGACGTGCTGGACACGCTGGCGCGGATGGAGGTGTTCGCCGAAGAGGTGCGCGGCGGCGGGTTCCGGGGCGCGGGCGGACCGATCACCGACGTGGTCAATATCGGGATCGGCGGCTCTCACCTTGGCCCGGAGATGGCGACGCGGGCGCTGTCGCCCTATCACGACGGGCCGCGCTGTCATTTCGTGTCGAACGTGGACGGGGCGGATATCGCCGATTGCCTGGCCGGGCTCGACCCGAGGACGACGCTGGTGATCGTGGCGTCGAAGACGTTCACCACGATCGAGACGATGACCAATGCCGAAACCGCGCGGGCATGGATGGCGAAGGCGGTCGACGACCCCGCCGCGCAGTTCGCCGCCGTCTCGACCGCCGAGGACAAGACCGCCGCCTTCGGCATCGCGCCCGAGCGGGTTTTCGGCTTCGAGGATTGGGTCGGCGGGCGCTATTCCATGTGGGGGCCCATCGGGCTGCCGCTGATGCTGGCCATCGGATCGCAAGGTTTCCGCGCCTTCCTTCGGGGCGGAGAGGCGATGGACGGGCATTTCCGGGAAGCCCCGGCAGAGGAGAACATGCCCGTCATGCTGGCGCTGACGGGGTTGTGGCACAGCCATGCCTGCGGGTTCCCGACGCGCGCGGTGCTGCCCTATGACCAGCGGCTGTCGCGGCTGCCGGCGTATTTCCAGCAGCTCGAGATGGAGAGCAACGGCAAGCGGGTGACGATGGAGGGCGACGCGCTGGAGGTGCAGAGCGGCCCGGTCGTCTGGGGCGAGCCGGGCACGAACGGGCAGCATGCGTTCTACCAGCTCATTCACCAGGGCACGCAGGTTGTTCCTTGCGAGTTCATGGTGGCGGCGAAGGGCCACGAGCCGGAGCTGGCGCATCATCACCACCTGCTGGTGGCCAATTGCCTTGCGCAGTCGGAGGCGCTGATGCGGGGACGGTCGCTCGAGGCGGCGCGCGCGCTGATGGAGGAGGCCGGGTTCCAGGGCGAGGAGCTGGAGCGGCAGGCGGCGCACCGGGTGTTCCCGGGCAACCGGCCGTCGACCACGCTGATCTATGACCGGCTGACGCCGCGCCGGCTGGGCCAGATCGTGGCGCTTTACGAGCACCGGGTGTTCGTCGAGGGGGTGATCCTGGGGATCAACTCCTATGACCAGTGGGGCGTGGAGCTGGGCAAGGTGCTGGCCAAGGAAATGGCGCCGATCCTGTCGGGCGAGCGTGACGGGGCCGACAAGGATGGCTCGACCCGGCAGCTCGTGGATTTCGTGCGCGGCGCGGTGGAATGAAAGAGGCCCGGAGAGCGTTTCCGCTTTCCGGGCCGGTGCCGCGACTGGACTGCTCGTATCACCTCGTAACCGGGATCAATAGCACAACTCGTAACCGCGATCCGGCGGCGTGTGTCCGGGATGCACGCTGGCACCCCGGACCAGAACCGACGCCGATCTTGCCCGAAGGCGAAGAAAACGCTCACACTCATACGCAGCGCCGGTCCTGTCTGTCGGGGCAAAGGGCGGGCCCCGACAAACTCGGCCTTGGGCGCGGTGGGGAAATGCTGCGGGCAACGCCGTGATGCAGCACCGTGGGTGTACGGGAGTCGGGAAAAGACCCCACGGCATCCACGCCGTCTGGCTGAGTTCAGTGAAAAACCACGTGCGTGGTCTGGAAAAGTTTCAGCCAGCGTCTACTTTTTCTGATGTTTTTAACGAATATCCGTCAAGGCATTGATCGGGTTGCGAAAAAAACTTTTGCACACGCGGCGTCAGGCGGTGTCGGGAATGTCGAACCCGTCGTCTGCAAGGGTAAATCCCTCGAACCGGAAGCCCGGTGACACGGTGCAGCCGACCAGCGTGTAGGCCCCGGTGCATTCGGCGCGCTGCCAGTGATGGGGCGGGATGATCACCTGCGGCCGTTGCGCGGCGGTGAGGTCGGGGCCGAGCAGGTGGCGTTCGGCCGGTCCGGAATCGGTGGCGGAAAGCCGCAGGAGGAGCGGGTCGCCCGCGTAGAAATGCCAGATCTCGGTGGCGTCGACCCGGTGCCAGCGGTTCACCTCGCCGCCCTTGAGCAGGAAATAGATGCAGGTGCCGGTGGCGCGGCCGTCGTTGTCGGCCACCCATGTCTCGCGGTAGTGGCCGCCTTCGGGGTGGGGCTGAAGGTCGAGCTGGCGGATGATGTCGTCTGCTGTCATGGGCGCAGGGTATCGGCTGCGGCGGAGGTGGGAAAGGGGAAAGCGGGATACCGTGCCGAGAGGCCATTGCCGGAATACAACGCCGCCGCGTGCTTCAGTGGCAGACCGTTCCGCGGTAAAATGATGGCATGTCATGGCTTGCACGAATCATCGAGCGGCAGATCCTCAAGGCGCGCGCCGAGGGCCGTCTTCAGGGGCTGGATGGCGAGGGAGAACCGCTGCCCGATCGCAGCGGCGAGGCGTATCTCGATGCTGGGGAGGCCGCGGCCTTTCGGATGATGGCAGAGGCCGGGGTCGTTCCGGAGGAAATCACGCTGAAGAAACGGATCGCCGCGCACAAGGCGCGAATGAACGACATCACCGACCCCGAGGCCCGACAGGTGGCGATGGCGGAACTGGCGCAGCTGACGATGCGCCAGTCGATTGCCGAGGAGGCGCGGCGAAAGTTCCTGAAAGGTTAGTTTCGCCGTTTCCTTCGGCGCGAAAGGGCGTTATCCGCCCAAGCCGCGGGCATTGGCGGTGCAGGGGGGGCTGTCGGGGCGCTCCGAGGCCGGTCGCCCCCTTTGCAACCCTGGTCCCGCGGGCTTAGTTGGGAATGGCATGGGGACGAAGGGCGTAGGCATGGCGACCGATCAGCAGGATGAACCGAAGGCAGGGACACCGCCGGGCGAGGGTGCGACCACCGGGCCGCGGCTAAAGGATTGCCCGGACTGGTATTACCTGATCCGCGAGTTCGAAGTGCTGTACCGGCAGGGCTCTGCCGGGGGGAGCCGGTCGATCCGCAGCCACCGCAAGCGGGTGCGCGAGGCGGTGTCTGCGGTGCTGGAGGCGAACCCGGAAATGGCGGTGCGGGCACCGGAGGCGAAACCCGTCACCGCGCACCTGGGCCGGGCGCTCGATATCGGCGAACGCGGGGCGATGCAGGGGCTGGCAAGGGCGTTGTCGCGGGTCTCGGGCCAGCTGACATGGGAATATGGCTACGAGAAGGTTTCGCCCGCGCTGGCGCGCAAATACGCCTATTGCGAGGTGATGGGGCCGAACGGGCCGGTGCGGACCGGCCGGCTGATCATCGGGTTCGTGCTGTTCGCGCCGAACACGACCTATCCGCAGCACAGCCATCACGAGATCGAGGAAAGCTATGTCTCGATCGCGGGGGCGTGGTCGGAGAACGACGCGGCGGTCTATGCGCCGGGCTCGCTGATCCTGAACCGGGCGGGGGACGAGCACCGGATCACCACCGGAGAGCAGGAACCCTGCCTGCTGGCCTATGCGTGGAGCGGGCCGGAGGCGCGGTTGAAACTGCCGGAGATGAAGCTGACGCCGCCGCGCCAGCAAAAGGCGCGGCGGGAAGGGCGGAGCGGCTAGGCGCCTCAGCCGCGAAGGATCGAGCGGCCGGCGTATTCGGCGCTGTCGCCCAGGGCTTCCTCGATCCGGATGAGCTGGTTGTACTTGGCCAGCCGGTCGGAGCGCGCCAGCGAGCCGGTCTTGATCTGCCCGCAATTGGTGGCGACGGCGAGGTCGGCGATGGTGGCGTCCTCGGTCTCGCCCGAGCGGTGGGACATGACGTTGGTCATGCGCGCGCGGTGGGCCATGTCGACGGCTTTCAGGGTCTCGGTCAGGGTGCCGATCTGGTTGACCTTGACCAGCATGGAGTTGGCCGCGCCCTTCTCGATGCCCTGGGCCAGGCGCACGGGGTTGGTGACGAAGAGGTCGTCGCCCACGAGCTGGACCTTGTCGCCGATCATGTCGGTCAGGGCTTTCCAGCCGTCCCAGTCATCCTCGCTCATGCCGTCCTCGATCGAGATGATCGGGTAGTCGCCGACGAGCGCCTTGAGGTAGTCGGCGTTTTCCTCGGAGGTGAGCGAGAGGCCTTCGCCCTTGAGCTCGTACTTGCCGTCCTTGAAATACTCGGTCGCGGCACAGTCGAGGGCGAGGTAGATGTCCTCGCCCGGCTTGTAGCCGGCCTTCTCGATGGATTTCAGGATGAAGTCGAGCGCCTCGCGGGTCGAGGAGAGGTTGGGGGCGAAGCCGCCCTCGTCGCCGATGCCGGTGGAAAGGCCGGCGGCGGAGAGTTCCTTCTTCAGCGTGTGGAACACCTCGGCGCCCATGCGCACGGCCTCGCGGATGTCGCTGGCGGCGACCGGCATGATCATGAATTCCTGGATGTCGATCGGGTTGTCGGCATGTTCCCCGCCGTTGATGATGTTCATCATCGGCACCGGCAGGACGCGGGCGGAGGTGCCGCCGACATAGCGGAAGAGCGGCTGGGTGGTGAAATCGGCGGCCGCCTTGGCGACGGCGAGCGAGACGCCGAGGATGGCGTTGGCGCCGAGCCGGGCCTTGTTGGGGGTGCCGTCAAGCTCGATCATCGCGGCGTCGACCGAGACCTGTTCGGTGGCGTCGAAGCCGAGCAGCAGGTCGGCGATCTCGCCGTTGACCGAAGCCGCGGCCTCGAGCACGCCCTTGCCGAGGTAGCGGCCCTTGTCGCCGTCGCGCTTTTCGACGGCCTCGTGCGCGCCGGTCGAGGCGCCCGAGGGCACCGCCGCGCGGCCCATGGTGCCGTCTTCGAGGACGACGTCGACCTCGATCGTGGGGTTGCCCCGGCTGTCGAGAATCTCGCGGGCGTGAATGTCGATGATGGTGCTCATGTCTTTGTCCCTCGGAAGGCTGAAATGGTTGGCTGTCCCATACCAAGTTTTGCGTCGAATGCAACCAGGCGTTGTTAGCGCTAACTACATGTTGGGGTTTCCCGCCAGGTCCCGGCGCTGGCGGCGGGCGAGGCGCTGTTCGCGCAGGAAGGTATAGAGGCCGGTGCAGATGATCAGGGCGGCGCCCGCCAATGTCATGGTGTCGGGGTGTTCGCCGAAGACGGTGACGCCGACGAAGAGCGAGAAGAGCAGGCGAGTGTATCGGAAGGGTGTAACGGCTGCGGCCTCGCCAAGGCGCATGGCCTGCACGATGCCGTAATAGGAGAGCGCGCCGACGACGACCGCCCCGAGCATCATGGCGCCGTGGGCGGCGGACATGGCCGTCGGCCCGTCGCCGGAGAGGGCCAGCAACAGGAAGCCCGCGGGGATCGCGACGCCAAAGCCCTGGAAGGAGATCACGAAGGAGGAGACGTTGGCGTCGATGCGGCGTGTGATCAGGTCACGCGCGGCGATGGCGCAGACCGAGATGAGGACGATCAGCGCGGCCGGCTCGAATCCGGCGACGCCGGGGCGGATGATCATCAGCACGCCCACGAAACCAAGGCCGATGGCGCTCCACCTCCGCCAGCCGACGTCTTCGCCGAGGAAGAGCGCGGCGCCCATGGTGATGACGAGCGGCGTGGCCTGGAAGACGGCCGCGACGACCGAGATATCGACCAGCGAGAGCGACGTGACGAAGGCCATCGAGGCCGTCGCCTCGGCCAGGGCACGCCAGAGGAACATGGGCCGCCACGCCGCGCGGGCGAAGATATCGTGACCCCGGGCGCGGGCGACGAGGGCGAAGATCACGGTGCTGGCGAGCCCGAGGATTATCAGGATCTGGCCTACGGGAATGTCCTGCGACATCCGCTTGATCAGCGTGTCCTCGATGGTGAAGCCGGCCATGGCGGCGATCACGAGCAGGATGCCGTGGACGTTCTGCATGGGGTGCCTTTCCCTCGCTGCGGCGGGATGCCGCACGAAACCGCCTATAGTGACCATTGGCGTCAGCAGCAACACCGGGCGTGAGGGCCGGGCGTTGGCGCGTCGGAAGGGGTTGTTCGGAGGATGTGATCGGGGTTGGACGGTGGGTTGGAACCCACCCTACGGCGCGCGAATGTGAAGGGCCAGACGGCTCAGGACTTCTTGAGCGGCACGCCGTACAGTTCGAGCTTGTGGCCCTTGAGCTTGTAACCGAGCTTGTTGGCGATCCTTTCCTGAAGCGCCTCGATCTCGGCATCGACGAACTCGATGACCTCGCCGGATTGCAGGTCGATCAGGTGGTCGTGGTGGTCGCGCTCGGCGTCTTCATAGCGGGCGCGGCCGTCGCCGAATTCGACCTTTTCGAGAATACCGGCTTCCTCGAACAGCTTCACGGTCCGGTAGACCGTGGCGATGGAGATGTTCGGATCGCGGCCCGAGGCGCGGGCGTAGAGCTCTTCCACATCGGGGTGATCGTCGGAGTCTTCCAGCACGCCGGCAATTGTGCGGCGCTGGCCGGTCATCCGCAGGCCCTTGGCCTCGCAACGCTCGGTGATGGTCTCGGTCATCGGCTCGATCTTTTGCGACTCGTGGGCCCGTTGGATAGCCGGTTCGCGGCGTGTTGGCCAGATTTTATCGGCGGGTCAGAGGAGGCGGCCTTCCATGACTTTCACGGCCGCGCCCGACACGGTGACGCGGGTGCGGTCGGTTTGCAGGGCGATGCGGCTGGGTCGGCCCATATCCTCCCCCTGGTGGACGATAAGGGAGAGGTCTTTTCCCAGGGCCTTGGCGAGGAGAGCCGCAAGGGTGGCGCAGGCGCTGCCGGTGGCCGGGTCCTCGGGGATGTTGTCGAGCGGGGCGAACATGCGGGCATGCACGGTGTCGCCCTCGCGGACATACGCGAATTGCGCGAAATCGAGCCCGCCGGGATGGGTTTTGGCGCCTTCGCGGAAAGCCGCGATATCGGTCTGGCAGGCGGAGAGGGCGGCGCGGCTGGCAAGCTGGGTGATGGTGAATGGCAGGCCGAGGGTGGCCATGGTGGGCGGATGGGTTTCGGCGGCGATATCAGAGGGTTGCAGGCCGAGGGCGCGGGCGACGAGGGCGGGGTCGGGCGTGGCCAGCACCTCCAGCGTCGCCTCGGTGGTGAAGGCGGCGGTGCCGTTTTCGACCCTACAGGACAGGGGGCCGACGCCCAGTTCCAGCATCATCTCCGGCCCGTGGCCCGCATCGGAGAGCGCGATGGCGGTGCCGATCACCGGGTGGCCGGCGAAGGGGATCTCCATCGTGGGCGTGAAGATGCGGACGCGGGCGGTGTGGGCCGGGTCTTCGGGCGGATAGACGAGGGTGACCTCGGAAAAGTTGAACTCGGCCGCGATGGCCTGCAGGTCGGTCTCGGGCAGGTCGGTGGCGTCGGGAAAGACGGCCAGTTGATTGCCGCCGAAGCGGGTGTCGGTGAAGACGTCGTAGACGACATAGGCGGTCATGGGCGGCCTCCTCAGACCAGGTCGGGCTCGCGGCCGACGCGGTTGGCCAGTTTGCTGACGGTCAGCCCCTGCACGATGATCGAGAAGATCACGACGATATAGGTGGCCGTCAGGATCAGGGGTTTCCATTCATTGTCGGGCAGCGAGAGCGCCAGCGCGACCGAGATGCCGCCTTTGAGCCCGCCCCATGTCATGATCGGCACGACGCCGGGGGAGAAGGTGCGGAAGGGGCGCAGGATGAGCACGGGCACCGCCACGGCGGCCAGCCGGCCCAGCAGCGCAAGACCGATGGAGAGGACGCCGGCGAGCAGGAAATCGACCTCGAAGGCCACGGCGAAGACCTCGAACCCGATCATCAGGAAGAGGACGGCGTTGAGGATCTCGTCGACCAGTTTCCAGAAGGCGTCGACATAGTCGCGGGTTTCCTCGCTCATGCCGTGCTTGGCGCCGACTTCGCCGATCAGGAGACCGGCGCAGACCGCCATGATGGGGGCCGAGACGTGGAGGAAGACGGCCAGTTCGTAGCCGCCGAAGGCGAGGCCGAGGGTGAGCAGGACCTCGAGCGAATAGTCGTCGATCAGGCGCATCACGCGGAAGGTGAGCCAGCCGAGGACAAGGCCGAGGACGGCGCCGCCGAGGGCTTCCTGCACGAAGAGAAGGGCGGCGCCCTGAAGCCCGCTGGCGTGGTGGTCGTCGCCGGGAAAGGCGAGGCCCACCAGCACGAGGAAGACCACGTAGCCCACCCCGTCATTGAAGAGGGATTCGCCGGCGATCTTTGTTTCCAGGGACTTGCGCAGGTTCGCCTCGCGCAGGACGCCCAGGACGGCGACCGGGTCGGTGGGCGAGATCAGCGCGCCGAACACCAGCGCGACGATCAGCGGCATGCCGGTCAGCCAATGAAAGCCGGTGCCGATGACGATGGTCGAGAGCGCCACGCCCATGGTGGCCATGAGGAAGACCGCCCGCCATTCCGCGCGCAGGTCTGCCAGCTTGACGTGAAGGGCGCCGGCAAAGAGCAGGAGGCCCAGCATGCCTTCGAGCAGGGCGTCGGAAAAGTCGATCGAGGTGATCAGGTCGCGGGCGGTTTCGGCGATGATGAGCTGGGGCCAGATCACGTCGGTCAGCAGCACGCCGAAGGAGGCCAGCAGCGCCACGACAAGGATGCCGATGGCCGAAGGGAGCTTTAAAAACAGGTAGTTGATGGCCCCGAAGACGCCGGCCAGCACGATGAGAAGCGAGGTGATCTGGAGAATGGTCATGAAAAGCGTCCATCAATGTCGGGTCGGCGGGCCAGCGCCTATCACGGTGCCCCGGGGCGCGCCAGATGTCTAGCGCGGCGCGCGTTCGAGGTCGGCCCAGACCGGCAGGTGATCGGAGGCGATGTGGGCGGGCTTGGCGGCGTAGGTGCCGGTGGCCCGGGCGACGAGCGCGTCGCAGGTGGCGATGCGGTCGAGCCGGGCCACGGGGCGGGGGGCCGGGTAGCTGGGGGGCGTAGGGGCGAAGCGCTTGTCATCGACGGCGGCGGCGAGGGCCGCGGCGCTGCCCCATTCGTTGAAATCGCCGGCCAGGACCGTGGGCATCGGCGGCAGGCGGCGGAGCCGGCGCTGGATCGCGGCCAGTTGCAGGAGACGGTAGCGGCGGACCAGCCCGAGATGCACGCCGATGACCCGCAGGGGGCCGATCGGGGTGTCGATCTCGGCCATGATGGCGCCGCGCGGCTCGAGCCCCGGAAGCTCTAAATGCCATGTATCGCAAAGGGTTACGCCGGGACGGGCGAGCATGGTGTTGCCGTGCCACCCGAGCGAGCCGCCGGGGGCGCCGAAGGGCAGGATGCGCCAGCCATCCTGCTCGGCCATGTCGTGGGGCAGGGCGGCGGGCCGGGGGGGCAGACGCTTGTCGGCCTCTTGCAGAACAACGAGATCGGCCTCGAGCGCGGCGATGACCGACAGGCTGCGATCGGGGCGGCGACGCATGTCGAGGCCCACGCATTTCTGCAGGTTGTAGGTTGCAATCCGGAAGCTTTGACCATTCATATCCTTCAGATAGTACTTCTGAAAGAAAGAGACATCACCGGTGTTCGCAGATCAGACATGGCTGGCACGGGCAATCTGGCTGGCGCTGGCCGGTGTGGTGCTGTTCGCGCTGGTGGAGGGGCGGCTGGAGCTGGCCTTCGTGGCGCTGGGGACGCTGGCCCTGTCCTATGCGCCGGTGGTGGTGGCGAAGTGGACGGATGTGCACGTGCCGCCCAGCTTCATCGCGGCGCTGGTGATCTTCGTGGGTGCCACGCTGTTTCTTGGCGAAGTCTATGATTTCTATGAACGTTTCTGGTGGTGGGACATGGTGATGCACGGCGCGTCGGCCGTGGGGTTCGGGCTGATCGGCTTCGTGCTGGTCTTCATGATGTTCCAGGGCGACCGCTATGCCGCGCCGCCGATCGCGGTGGCGTTCTTTGCCTTCTGTTTTGCCATAACCATCGGGACAACCTGGGAAATCTTCGAGTTCTTCATGGACCAGGCGTTCGGGTTCAACATGCAGAAATCGGGGCTGATGGACACGATGGGCGACCTGATCGTCGACGCGGTGGGGGCGTTCATCGGGGCGGCGACGGGGTTCGGATACCTCAAGGGGCAGGCGCGGGGCGGGCTGGCGGTGCTGATCGACGAGTTCGTGCGGAGCAACCCGAGGTATTTCCGGCGGCTGCGCCGGAAGTAGGCGGGGCCCTGTCGGCAGGGATTCGGCGCGACTCAGGTTAACGGCCATATTTTGCAGGGAAACCGGTGTCGGTATCGCGTCGGTATCACGTCGGTATCACGTCGGTATTCCGGGCGGTAAGCGCATGTGTTGATGTGGCGTTCGGTGGGGTGTGGCGCGAGATGTTGGGGCGCGCGCAACGGGTCAGGTGCCGCAGAACGTCTGGTGGACGACCTCCGACGGCCCCGGCGGGCGGGTGAGGTCGGCGGCGTCGGGCTGGTCGTCGAACGGGTTGGCCAGCACGCCGAGCAGGCGCTCGAACGGGGCGAAATCGCCCTGGATTGCGGCCTGGATCATCTGTTCGACGCGGTGGTTGCGGGGGATGAAAGCCGGGTTGGCGGAAAGCATCCGGGCCTCTGCGCCCTTCTCGGCCTCGAGCCGTTTCTGCCAGAGGGGTTCCCACTCGTCGAAGGCTTTCGGATCGAGGAACTGGTCGCGGGCCTTCCCCGTGGCCAGCGCGCGGAAGGTGTTGGTGAAATCGGCGCGGTTCTCGGCCATCGCACGGAGGAGGCCGGTGATCAGCTCCTCGTCGCCCGCGTCCTCGGTGGCCAGACCCAGCTTGGCGCGGAACCGGGCCAGCCATGCGGCCTGTATCTGGTCGGGCATGGCGTGAACGGCCTTGGTGAAGACGTCTATCGCCTCGTCCTGATCGGGCATGAGCGGCACGAGGGCGGTGGCCAGTTGTGCCATGTTCCAGACGATGACGTTGGGCTGGTTCGAATAGGCGTAGCGGCCATGCGCGTCGATCGAGGAATAGACGGTGTCGGGGTGGTAGGTGTCCATGAAGGCGCAGGGGCCATAGTCGATGGTCTCGCCCGAGAGGGTGGTGTTGTCGGTGTTCATGACGCCGTGGATGAAGCCCACGGACATCCAGTGCGCGATGAGCGACGCCTGCCGGGCGATGGCGGCGTTCAGCAGGTCGGTGGGGGTCTCGACGCCGGGGTAGTGGCGCTCGACCGTGTGCTCGAAGAGGGCCTGCAGCCCCTCGGTGTCGCGGCGGGCGGCGAAGAACTGGAAGGTGCCCACGCGGATATGGCTGGCGGCGACGCGGGTCAGCACGGCGCCGGGCATGCCGCCGTTCTCGCGATAGACGCGTTCGCCGGTGGCCACGGCGGCCAGCGCACGGGTGGTGGGGACGCCGAGGGCGTGCATCGCCTCGGACACGACGTATTCGCGCAGGACGGGGCCCATCCAGTTGCGGCCGTCGCCCATGCGGGAATAGGGGGTGGGGCCGGAGCCCTTGAGCTGGATGTCGTAGCGTTTGCCGTTCGCCACCGTCTCGCCCAGCAGGTTGGCGCGGCCGTCGCCCAGCTGGGGCGAGAAGCCGCCGAACTGGTGCCCGGCATAGGCCTGCGCCAGCGGGTCGGCGCCCTCGGGCGGCGTGTTGCCGGAGAAGGCGAGCGCGATCTCCTGATCCGTGCCGGGGGTGATGCCCAGCTCGGCCGCCAGCGCGTGGTTGAAGCGGATGAGCTGCGGCGTCTTCACCGGCATGGGGTTCAGCCGGCTGTAGAAGCGCGCGGGCAGGCGGGCGTAGGAGTTGTCGAACGGAATCGTCAGGGTCATGGACGAAAGATAAGTGTTCCGCCGCGAATGGCTAGGGGGCGGTTACAGCTCGCGGGTCATCATGCCGTAGCCCTCGCGGGCGCGGAAGCCGAGTTTCTCGTAGAGCTTGCGGGCGCGGGGGTTCTCGTTGCCCACTTCGAGGTGAATGGCCTTCATGCCGGCCTTGGCGAGCGCCTTGGGGAGCGTGTGGAGCACTTCGGTGCCGATGCCGCGGCCGCGCACGGCGGGGCGGACGTAGATCTCGTCGACGAAGCCGTCCATGCCGCCGAACTCGATCGACCAGCCGAAGCAGACGACGACATAGCCGATCGGCGCGCGGGCGGGGCCCATCAGGTAAATAACGCCGTGGGGCGAGCCTTCGAGGAGTGGCAGGATGGCGGCGCGGCGGGTGTCTTCGGATTGGTCGATGCCTTCCTCGCCGTGGTAATCGGCGACGAGGCGCATGATCCGGTCGAGGTCGTCTGTCTTGGCGATGGTGAGAGCGGTCACAGCCGGGCCAGCCTTTCCGTCAGCAGGTCGAAGAAGCCATCGGCGTCGAGGTCGCCGATGAAGAGCGCGTTGGGGGGGCGGCGGGTGACGCGCCACCAGTCGGCGACGGTCATGCCCATGGTGAGCGGCGAGGTGGTTTCGATCTCGACATTGATGTGGCGGCCGGTGAAGAGGTCGGGGTTCAGCAGGTAGGCCACGGTGCAGGGGTCGTGCAGGGGGGCGCCGGCGGAGCCGTATTTCTCCTTGTCGAAGCGTTCGAAGAAATCGGTCATCTCGGCCACGGCGACGCCGACCGGCGTGCCGAGGGCGCGGAAGGCGTCGTTGCGGCGCTTGGTGACGAGCGCCTTGTGGGTGACGTCGAGCGGCATGACGGTGATGGGCGCGCCGGCGCGGAAGACGATATGGGCGGCGTCGGGGTCGACGTAGATGTTGAACTCGGCCGCCGGAGTGATGTTGCCGACCTCGAAATAGGCGCCGCCCATGAGGACGATTTCCTGAACCTTTTCAACGATGTCCGGGGCGGCCTTGAAGGCGGCGGCGATGTTGGTGAGCGGGCCGATGGGCACGAGGGTGACGCTGCCCGCGGGTTCGCCGCGCAGGGTGTCGACGAGGAAGTCGACGGCGTGGGTGTCGGCCAGCGGCATGGCGGGCTCGGGCAGGTCGGGGCCGTCGAGGCCGGTCTTGCCGTGGACATGCTCGGCGGTGACGAGGTCGCGGCCGAGGGGGCGGTCGCAGCCGGCGAAGACGGGAATATCGGTGCGCCCGGCCAGTTCGCAGATCATGCGGGCGTTGCGCGCGGTGAGCTCGAGCGGCACGTTGCCGGCGACGCAGGTGAGGCCCAGCAGCTCGATCTCGTCCGGGCTGGCCAGTGCCAGAAGGATGGCGACGGCGTCGTCCTGCCCCGGGTCGGTGTCGATGATGATCTTGCGCGCGGTCATGGGGTGGCTGTCTCACGGTCGGGGCGATTTGTCTACTGGGAGATGCAGACTGGGCGCACTCCCGCCCTTCTTCTGGCCGGAAATATCCCGGGGGTCTGGGGGCAGCGCCCCCAGCGGTCGCCATTCAGCGCCCCAGTTCCTTCATGCCCTGTTCGATCCCCGCAAGGGTCATCGGGACCATGCGGTCTTCGAAGATCTCGCGGATCATCTGGATGGACTGGGTGTGGGGCCAGTATTTTTCGGGCACGGGGTTGATCCAGAGGTGCTGGGGCCAGTGTTCCCGGGCGCGCTGGAGCCAGACCTGCCCGGCCTCGGCGTTCCAGTGCTCGTTGGCGCCGCCGGGGTAGGCGATCTCGTAGGGCGACATGGAGGCGTCGCCCACGAAGATGCATTTGTAGTCGGCGCCGTAGGTGCGCAGGATCTCGTCGGTGGGGGTTTGCGCATCCCAGCGGCGGCGGTTGTCGCGCCAGACGCCTTCGTAGAGGCAGTTGTGGAAGTAGTAGTATTCGAGGTGCTTGAACTCGGTCCTTGCGGCGGAGAAGAGTTCCTCGACCACCTTGATATGGGGGTCCATGCTGCCGCCGACGTCGAGGAAGAGCAGGACCTTGACGGCGTTGTGGCGTTCGGGGCGCATCTTGACGTCGAGATAGCCGTGCTCGGCGGTGGCGCGGATGGTGCCGTTGAGGTCAAGCTCGTCCGCCGCGCCCTCGCGGGCCCAGTTGCGCAGGCGTTTCAGGGCGACCTTGATGTTGCGGGTGCCGATCTCGACGGAATCGTCGAAATTGCGGAATTCGCGCTTGTCCCAGACCTTGACCGCGCGCTGGTGGCGGCTTTCCTTCTGGCCGATGCGCACGCCCTCGGGGTTGTAGCCATAGGCGCCGAAGGGGGAGGTGCCGGCGGTGCCGATCCACTTGTTGCCGCCCTGGTGGCGGCCTTCCTGTTCCTTGAGGCGCTCTTTCAGGGTTTCCATCAGCTTGTCGAAGCCGCCAAGCGCCTCGATCTCAGCCTTTTCCTCGGCGCTGAGGTGTTTCTCGGCCATCTTTTCCAGCCATTCCTGCGGCAGGTCGACGGCGTCGAGCACTTGCTCGGCGCTGATCTGTTCGAGGCCTTCGAAGCTGGCGGCGAAGGCCTGGTCGAAGCGGTCGATCAGGCGCTCGTCCTTCACCATGGCGGCGCGGGCGAGGTAGTAGAAGCCCTCGATGTCGTAGGTGACGAGGTTCGCCGACATCGCTTCGAGGAAGGTCAGGTATTCGCGCAGCGACACCGGCAGGCCGGATTTGCGCAGGTTCTCGAAGAAGGGAAGGAACATTGCCGCCCCCTCAGCCCGACGCCCGGACGAGGAAGATGGTGACGAAGAGGCCGGCGAGCGCGAAGAGGATGGCGAAGACCGCCGCGTATTGCAGCATGTCGGTCTTCGAGCCCTTGCGGCGGCGTGCGACGAGGGCGCCGAGGAGCGCCCCGATGACGAGGCCTATCAAGGCAAGGAGCATGGTCAGGTTACCCGTTCGTTTCCGTCCGCGGGCTGAGCGCGGAGATTTCGCTCATCTTGGCGCGCACCGCCCAGTCTGCCCCGAACCCGTACCGTGCCCAGCCGATACTGTCCAGACGCACGGCGCGGGCCTCGTCGGTGCGGCCGGCGAGGTCGAGCGCCTCGGCCTGGAGCATCATCAGGGTGGCGAGCAGCGCCGCGTTCTCGTGCCGCTCGGCGATGCCCATGTGGGGGGCGATGAGGCGCAGCGCCTCGGCGCTGCGGCCCTGGCTGATGGCGTAGGCCGCAAGCTGCGAGGCCGAGTAGGCGCGGTGCAGGTCGGTGCCCGGCGTGGCGCGGTAGATCGCCTCGGCGGCCTGGAACTGGGCGAGGGCGAAATCGGGCTCGGACATCTGGGTCAGGCGGCCGAGGGCGAAATGGCTGAAGGCGAGGCGATGGTCGTTCCAGCCCTGCGCACGGGCGATCGACAGGGCCTCGAGCGCCGCGCGGTGGCGCTGGTTGGAGGTGGCGCCGGGGCCGAGCGCCGTCTGGATGGCGCGGACCCACGGGCGCGGCGTGGGCCCGAGCGCGCGGGGCGCGATGCCGTCGCCGCGCGGGTTGAGACGGGTGAGGATGGCGGGCAGGCGCGAGGCGACCTGCTGGCGGGTCATGCCCGATTGCAGTTCCGGCGCGTAGTAGGCGCGCAGGATCAGCATGTCGAAGCCGGTCAGCACCGCGTGCACGTTGTCGTCGTTGAACACGCTGTCGGGCAGGCGGTAAAGGTCGTTCAAGGGGCCGAGGGCCTGGGCCAGTTCCTCGTGCAGGCAGTCGCGCACCTCCTGCGGGGAGCTGTCGCCGGGCACGAAGATGGCGATGCGGTCGCGTTCGACAAGGTCGCTCCAGTTGGTCTGGCGGGAATGGCGGGCGCTGCGGTATTCCTGCAGGCTGGAGACGTTAGGCACGACGAAACAGGCGGCTTTCGGCAGGAATTGCCGGATGTCGGCGCGGCTGACGGCCTCGATCGTGATGCTGGCATGGCCGCCGCGGCCGGGCACGCGGCCGATGTCGATGCCGGCCTCGGTGCGCAGGCGGCTGACCAGGCGGTTGAGGTCGGGCATGAGGCTGGGCGGGGGCTTGCCCGCCACCCGGATCGAGATCGGCCCCTCGAAGCGCGAGAAACGGTCGAGCTGGCGACCGGATTCGAGCTGGAAGCTGAGTTCGAGGAAGTCGCGGTAGATGTCGCGGTTCGACCGGGCCGGCGGCTCGGGATGGGCGACGGAGAAGGCCTTCATCGGCGGCAGGTTCGACGCCTCGGGCGTGGCGGCGCGGGAGGGGACGTCCTCCTGCGGGGCGGCGGTGCAGGCGCCGATTGCCAGGCAGAGGGGCAGCAGGGCGCGGCGCAGCAGGGCGCCAGGCGCGGCGGGACCGGGGCGATTCGCGCAAGGGCGGCCGGGCCGGGCGGTCAAACGGCGAAACAATCCTTTGAAAAGCGCGATATTGTTTCCATCTGCCCCGGTGCGCACTGTTGCGGCAAGGCCCGGTCGCCCTGCCGCTTTCGGGCGGCGGTTGCGGTGCGAACTGGGGGTGTCGACTGGCACGGGCTCGGGGGCTTTCTGTCAGGTGTCCCGCAAGGGGGAGGGTCTCTGCCCGGCCAAGCCTACACGCTTTGCCGGGCCGGGGAAGGGCTTTCCTGCCGCCGGGGCGGATGGCCGGTTCAGCGTTGCCGTCGCGCCATGAAGGCGAGCCGTTCGAAGAGGTGCACGTCCTGCTCGTTCTTCAGCAGCGCGCCGTGCAGCTTGGGCAGGGCGTCGGCCCCGTCGCGGCGCAGGTCTTCTGCCGTCAGGTCCTCGGCCAGGATCAGCTTGAGCCAGTCCAGCACCTCGGAGGTCGAGGGTTTCTTCTTGAGCCCGCCCTGGTCGCGGATCTCGTAGAACTGGGTGAGGGCGGTGGTCAGGAGCTGTTCCTTGATGCCGGGGTGATGCACCTCGACGATCTGCTTCATCGTCTCGACATCGGGGAAGCGGATGTAGTGGAAGAAGCAGCGGCGCAGGAAGGCGTCGGGCAGCTCTTTCTCGTTGTTCGACGTGATGATGACGATGGGCCGGTGTTTCGCACGGATCGTCTCGCCGGTCTCGTAGACGTGGAACTCCATCTTGTCGAGTTCCTGCAGGAGGTCGTTCGGAAACTCGATATCGGCCTTGTCGATCTCGTCGATCAGGAGGACCAGCTTGCTGTCGGCCTCGAAGGCCTGCCAGAGCTTGCCCTTGCGGATGTAATTCTTAACGTCGTGCACCCGTTCGTCGCCCAGCTGGCTGTCGCGCAGGCGGCTGACGGCGTCGTATTCGTAGAGCCCCTGCTGGGCCTTGGTGGTCGACTTGATGTTCCATTCGAGCATCTCGACCCCCAGCGCCTGGGCCACCTGGCGGGCCAGCTCGGTTTTCCCGGTGCCGGGTTCGCCCTTGACCAGCAGCGGACGCTCGAGCGTGACGGCGGCGTTCACCGCGACGGTCAGGTCCTCGGTGGCGACGTAGGATTCGGTGCCCTCGAACTTCATGAAATGTCTATCCTTTTTGCATCTTTCCCCGGACGGTCGCGTTGCACCGTACTGCGGCGCAGAAAACACCGCAATGGCGCGTATTTGTGTAGTGACATTCCCGGGGCGGAAGTGTAAGTGCGAGGCCACGGGCTTGCCAAATGTCTGAGGAGAATACCATGCCAGACACTGGCTTTGATGAGGGAGTTGAAATGAAAGCCGAGGTCTTTCTTCCCGAGGACTACAGTCCCGCCGAAGATGAACCGTTCATGAACGAACGCCAGCTTGAGTATTTCCGCCGCAAGCTGATTCACTGGAGATCCGACCTGCTCGAGGACAGCCGCGACACGATCGAGGGGCTGCAGGACAGCACCCGCGCCATCCCCGACGTGGCCGACCGCGCCAGCGAGGAAACCGACCGGGCGCTGGAACTGCGCACCCGCGACCGGCAGCGCAAGCTGGTGGCCAAGATCGATTCCGCGCTGCGGCGGATCGATGACGGCGAGTACGGCTATTGCGAGGTGACCGGCGAGCCGATCAGCCTGAAGCGGCTGGATGCGCGCCCGATCGCGACCATGAGCCTCGAGGCGCAGGAACGCCACGAGCGGCGCGAGAAGGTTCACCGCGACGACTGACGCGGGCGTGGCCTGAGACAGATCAAGGCGCCGGGGTGAAAGCTCCGGCGTTTTTCGTCAGGGGGCGGACATATGCATCTGGATGGCATGAAGATCGTCGTGGTGGGCGGCGGCATCGGCGGGCTAGCGGCGGCGCGGGCGCTTGCGCTGCGCGGCGCCGAGGTGACGGTGTTCGAGCAGGCCGAGGCGATCCGCGAGGTGGGCGCCGGGCTGCAGGTGAGCCCGAACGGGTTCCGGGTGCTGGAGGCGCTGGGGCTGGGCGACGCGCTGCGCGCCGTGTCGGTGCAGGGCCGGGCGGTGCGGCTGAAGGATTACCGGGGCGGGGAGGTGTTGCGGCTCGACCTGGGTGGGCTGGGGAGCAGGGATTACCATTTCGTGCACCGGGCCGACCTGGTCGACGTGCTGGCCGCGGGGGCGCGGGAGGCGGGGGTGAAGATCCGGCTGTTGCAGCATGCCGAGCGGGTGAGCCCCGGCGCGCGGCCGGACGTGACGCTGGCCCGGGGGGTGGACGTGCAGGCGGACCTCGTGGTCGGCGCCGACGGGCTGCACTCGGTGGTGCGGGAGGCGCTGAACGGGAGCGTGGCGCCGTTCTTTACCGGCCAGGTGGCGTGGCGCGCGGTGGTGCCGAACGTGGACGGGCGCGGCACGGAGGTGCATGTGCATATGGGCCCGCACCGGCACGTGGTGAGCTATCCGTTGCGGGACGGGTCGGCGCTGAACCTTGTGGCGGTGCAGGAGCGGGCCGAGTGGCAGGAGGAAAGCTGGAGCCAGCGGGACGATCCGGAGGCCCTGCAGGCGGCGTTCGCCGATTTCGGGCCGGAGGTGCAGGAGATGCTGGGCCGGGTCGAGACGGTGCACCTGTGGGGGCTGTTCCGGCACCCGGTGGCGCGGGCGTGGCACGGCGCAGGGACGGTTCTGCTGGGCGATGCGGCGCATCCGACGCTGCCGTTCATGGCGCAGGGGGCGTCGATGGCGCTGGAGGATGCCTGGGTTCTGGCCGAGGCGCTGGCGGGGCCGGGCGCTCTGGAGGCGCGGCTGGCCGCTTACCAGGCGCGGCGGGAGGGGCGTGTGCGCAAGGTGGTGGACGCGGCCAGTTCGAACGCGTGGAAATATCACTTGTCTTTCCCGCCGCTGCGGTGGGCGGCGCATGCGGCTTTGCGGGTCGGCGGGACGGTCGCGCCGGGCAAGATGCTGCACCAGTTCGACTGGATTTACGAGCATGACGTGGTGAGCGGCGGGTAAGGTATATCCGCTCGCCCGGCGGCCTTCGGCCTTGTTCCGGGCGTGTGGACCTCTTGCGCTGCCGTCCCGGCTCTGAGCCGGGGTCTGGTTCCGTTCAAAGGCCCCGGGTCAGGGTGGTTTTGGGAGAGGCGGCGTTTTTGTAGATAAACCGTAGGCTTACGCGTCGAGGTTCACCCAGATGGGTACGTGGTCGGAGGGCTTTTCGCGGCCGCGGATGTCCTTGTCGATCTGGCAGTCGGTCATCAGGTCGGCGGCCTGCGGGGTCAGCAGGAAATGGTCGATCCGGATGCCGTCGTCGCGGTTCCAGGCGCCGGCCTGGTAATCCCAGAACGTGTAGTGGCCGGGGCCCTGGACGCGGGCGCGGAAGGCCTCGGTGAAGCCGAGATTGACCACCCGGCGGAAGGCGGCGCGGGTTTGCGGCAGGGCGAGGGCATCCTCGGCCCAGGCCTCGGGGCGCTTGGCGTCCTCGTCCTGGGGGATGACGTTGTAATCGCCCGCCATGAGTGCCGGTTCCTCGGCGGCGATCAGCGCCTCGGCGCGGGCCTTCAGCCGCTCCATCCAGGCGAGCTTGTAGTCGTATTTCGGCCCCGGCGCCGGGTTGCCGTTGGGCAGGTAGAGCCCGCAGACGCGGACGGCGGTGCGCTCGCCCATGACGGTCGCCTCGATCCAGCGGGCGTGATCGTCGCCGTCGTCGCCGGGCAGTCCGATGGTGACATCCTCGAGCGGGAGTTTCGACAGGATGGCGACGCCGTTGAAGCTCTTCTGCCCGTGGGTTTCGACGTTGTAGCCGCGCTCCTCGAAGATCTCGCGGGGGAAATTCTCGTCGACCGACTTGATCTCCTGCAAGAGGGCGACATCGGGCTGCGCCTCGTCCAGCCAGTCTGTCAGGGCGGCCGCGCGCGCCTTGATGCCGTTGATGTTGAAACTGGCGATTTTCATCGGGCCCTCCGCGCTTGACTGGCCCCTTCTATCGCCCAGCCGGTTCCGGCTGACAAGGGAATCCCTTGGCGGGACCGGGAGAGGGCTCGATTGATTCGCCGAGCGCGATACACCCATAAGTTGAAACGTGTTCAAAATCAGACCTGTGGATAACTTTTTTTGAGTTTACTCAGGACTCGAGAAACCCGACGGAAATTCAAAGATTTGTCCGATTGGCGGGTTTGGGAACCGCCTGTGGATAACTCGCTATGAGGGAAATCTATATTGGCAAGACCCGTTTAACGTGCAAGCGTCTCCCGGCAACGTCATACACGGGAGTTACCTAATGTCTGCAATTCGTAAGTTTGATCAATCTGTTGAAACCTCCAATTCGCGCGGCTTCGCCAGCCTTCACGACGGTGAGGCCGTGGGCGCGTTCACCTCGTCGATGGGCCCGGTGGCCCGGGCCGATGCCGGGCTTGGCGAGGGTGTCGAGATGTTCACCTCTTCCATGGGTCCGCTGACCGTGGCCGAGGCCGGCGCGGGCGATGCGACCGGTCTTTTCACCTCGTCCATGGCGCCGGTGGCGTCGGCCCGCGCGGAAACCGGTGACGCGGTCGAGCTGTTCACCTCGTCCATGGCGCCCGTGACCGCCAGCGCCGCCGAGACCGGCGAGGCCGTCGGCGCCTTCACCTCCTCGATGGGCCCCCGTGCCGTGACCGCGGAAGAGGGCGATGGCTGCGAGATGTTCACCTCGAGCATGTAAGCCGGTGGACCCGAAACGGAATATCTGACGAAGCTTTGGGAAATCAATACGATGGCTAGCATACTTCATCTCGACGTTCCGTTTCGCCAGCGCACGCGCGCGGCACGGCAGGCAGCGCTTGTCGACCGTGTCGCGCGGGAGCGCCGGCCGCATGAAGACGTTTACTGGCTTAAGGAGAATGCCGAGCTGCTGAACGCGCTGGAGACCGCCGACGCCCGCCCGGGTGAGGCGGCGCTGGAGGCCTATGCGGGAGTTTACGGGGAGATCGAGAAGCGGATCGGGTTCTTTCCGCAGTATTACCGGTTCTTCCTGTCGATCTGCCTTGACCTTGAAGACCTCGGGATGCCCGGCAACAAGGGCGCCGCGCTGGCCGAATGGGTGGCCCGCCAGGGGCTGGCCGGGGCGGAACTGTCGGACCTGCAGCGGGCCGAGGCGCGGCGGCTGTGCCTGCGGCGCGGGGTCGACCCGGTGGGCGCGGACCCCGAGCTGGACGACCGGCTTCGGGCCTTTGCGCGGCGGTCGGAGACCTTCACGCTGCCCAACAAGAAGGCGGCTTACGAGCTGACCCATATCGTTTTCTACCTCTCGGAATACGGCCGCAAGTCGCCCTGCGCCGATCCGGAGATGATCGACAGCCTGTGTTACGCGGGCACGTTGGCCTTCCTGGAGCTGAACATCGACCTGCTGTCGGAGGTGTGCATCGCGCTGCGCTTTGCCGGCAAGACGCCGCCGCCGGTGTGGGAGCGGTGGCTGTCGGACCAGATGATGCGGTTCCAGGTGATGCCCGCGGACCGGCCGGGGGGAATGGATGATTACCATACATGGCTGATGGTGAACTGGTTCATGGACCTGTCGGGCCGGGGCGGGTTTGCCCACGAGATGCCCGAGGGGGCCGTGGTGTTCGCCGCGCCGGAGCCCAATTCCGGGCCGCTGCGGGAGCTGTCGGACTGCATGTACAACATGACCGAGGCGCGCAGCCCCGACTGGGGCCAGATGCGCGACCGGGTGGGCGACCGGCTGTCGGACGAGGCGCGCACGGTGCTGGCAGCCGCCGAGCAGGCCGTCGATTTCGGGGCGTTTTTCAAGGGGTTCGCCAGGGCCGGCGGGCCGGGAGGTTTGACATGATCGGGTCTGTCGCGCGCAGTGCCTTGCTTGTTGGCGTGGGGCTGACCGCGCTTTACACGCTTCTGATTTCGACGGCGGATGCGATCACCAAGCTGTTCGCCACTTCCTATGCGGCGCCGCAATTGTTCGCGCTTTCGGGGGGGATCGTGGCGCTGCTGGCGCTGGTGTCGAACCGGAAGGGCGGACAGTGGCGGGGGGTGCGCACGAAATGCCCGAAGGCGATGGCGATACGGGCGGGGGCGACGGTGCTGGGCTCGATCGCGTTCTTTTATGCGTTCCGGCTGTTGCCCTTTGCCGAGGTGTTCCTTTTCATCGCGCTTATCCCGCTGGTGGCGGCGCTGATGTCCGGGCCCGTCCTGGGCGAGCCGGTGCGGCCGCAGGTCTGGGCGGCGCTGGTGGTGGGCACGGTGGGGGTGATGTGCCTCTTTCCCGGCGGGCTGAGCAGCGTGGGGCTGGGGCACCTGGTGGCGCTGGCCGCGGTGCTGCTGGGCACGGTGTCGATGGTGGCCTCGCGTTATATCGGCCAGCGGGACGACAATATCCTGTCGCAGGTGTTCTATCCGAACCTGGCGCTGATGGCGGTGATGGCCTGTGCGCTGCCCTTCGTGTTCCAGCCGATGGGGCTGGCGGACCTGGGCTGGGCGGTGGCCTACGCGGTGTTCCTGTTCGGGGCGCGCTGGGTGCTGGTGGCGGCGCTGCGGATGCTGCCGGCCTACGTGGTGACGCCGCTGATGAACCTGCAGTTCCTGTGGATGGTCGCTATCGGCTTCGTGGCCTTCGGCGAGGTGCCCTGGGCAGGCGTGTTCGTGGGGGCGGCGATCGTGATCGCGGCGGGCAGCTGGCTGGTCTGGGACCAGACAAGGCCACGACGGGAAGAGCCGCGGGTGGTGCCGGCGGAATAAGCGGGAAGGGCGCCTTGAGGGCGCCCTTCAAGTATCTGGATTACATGGCAAATGACGTGCCACAGCCGCAGGAGCTGCTGGCGTTGGGGTTCTCGATGGTGAACCGGGCGCCGATGATTTCCTCGGCGAAGTCGATGGTCGCGCCGTTGAGGAAGGGCAGCGAGATGCTGTCGACCACGACCTTCTGGCCCTGGCCCTCGAGCACGAGGTCGTCATCGGCGGGCTGATCGAGCTTGATATCGTACTGGAATCCCGAGCATCCGCCGCCCTCGACGGCGATGCGCAGGGCCTGCCCCTGATCGCCGGCGCCGATTTCGGCCAGCCGGGCAAAGGCGCGGTCGGTGACTTTCGGTGGCAGTTCCATCTGTCGATAAACCCTCGTGGTTTCCTTGTTCGCTTGGCTGCAATATATGGGCTTGGGGAACAGGCGACAAGGACAGTGGTCATGCAGAAGCGATACGCGGCGGACCCGGTGCGGACGCATGGCCGGCTGGTGGCCGAGGAGGAGAGCGCGTTCCGGTCCTGTTTCCAGCGGGATCGCGACCGGATCATCCATTCCAGCGCCTTCCGGCGGCTGAAACACAAGACACAGGTCTTCGTGGAACACGAGGGGGATTATTTCCGGACAAGGCTCACCCATTCCATCGAGGTGGCGCAGGTGGCGCGGACGATCTCCGGGGCGCTGGGGCTGAACGAGGAGCTGACCGAGGCGGTGGCCTTGGCGCATGACCTGGGCCACACGCCGTTCGGACACACGGGCGAGGATGCGCTGGATGCGCTGATGGCGCCCTATGGCGGGTTTGACCATAACGCGCAGGCCTTGAGGATCGTGACGGCGCTGGAGCGGCATTACGCCGGGTTCGACGGGCTGAACCTGACATGGGAGACGCTGGAGGGGATCGCCAAGCATAACGGGCCGGTGACGGGAGATCTGCCCTGGGCGCTGGCCGAGTATGACGAGCGGCACGACCTGGAGCTTTACACCCATGCGAGTGCCGAGGCGCAGGTGGCGGCGTTGTCGGATGACATTGCCTATAACAACCACGATCTGCATGACGGGCTGCGCGCGAAGCTGTTCAGCGAGGCGGATATTCGCGGGCTGCCGATCGTGGGCGACTGTTACGACGAGGTCGACCGGGTCTATCCGGGGCTGGATGACTACCGGCGGCGGCACGAGGCCCTGCGGCGGGTGTTCGGGGTGATGGTGGCCGACGTGATCGAGACGTCGCGGGGGGTGCTGGAGGAGGCGGATCCCGAGAGCGTGGAGGCGGTGCGGCATCAGGGCCGGCCGGCGATCGCGTTCTCGGACGATGTCTGGCGGCATATGAAGGAGATCAAGGCGTTCCTGTTCCGGCACATGTACCGGGCGCCCTCGGTCGTGGAGATGCGCAAGCGGGTGACGGCCGTGGTCGAGGAGCTGTTTCCCTTCTACATGGAGAAGCCCGAATTCCTGCCCAAGCGCTGGCAGGAGGACGTGGCGCGGGCCGATAGCGAGACGGCGCTGGCACGGCTGGTTTGCGATTATATCGCCGGGATGACGGACCGGTTCGCGCTGGAAAGCCATGCGCGGCTGCTGGGCGGGCCCGGTGGGGCGGGGGAACGGCGCGGCTGACGGCTGGTCAGGCCGATTGACGCCAAGGCTGGCGGTGGTAAACCGGCGCCAACGCTGGAAGGACGAAACGGATATGAACCTCTTCACCGATATCAGGGCCCTTGTTCTGGACACGCTGCAGGCGATGCAGGAGGCGGGCGAGCTTCCGCAGGGGCTGGATACCGCCAACGTGACGGTCGAGCCGCCGCGCGATGCGGCGCATGGCGACATGGCGACCAACGCGGCAATGGTCCTTGCCAAGCCCGCTGGGATGAAGCCGCGCGATATTGCGGCGTCGCTGGCGGAGCGGTTGTCGGGCGAGGACTGGATCGAGAGCGCCGAGGTGGCGGGGCCGGGGTTTTTGAACCTGCGGCTGTCGGCATCTGTCTGGCAGGGCGTGATCCGCAAGGCGTTGAGCGAGGGCGAGGCGTTCGGGCGGTCCGAGATGGGCAAGGGGCAGAAGGTGAATGTCGAGTATGTCTCGGCCAACCCGACGGGGCCCTTGCACGTGGGTCACACGCGCGGCGCGGTCTTCGGCGACGCGCTGGCAAGCCTGCTGGATTACGCGGGCTACGACGTCACGCGGGAGTATTACATCAACGACGGCGGCGCGCAGGTCGATGTGCTGGCGCGGTCGGTCTATCTTCGGTACCTCGAGGCGCACGGGCAGGCCGTGGCCTTCGAGGACGGCACCTATCCGGGCGATTACCTCGTGCCGGTGGGCGAGGCGCTGAAGGCGGAGGTGGGCGATGCCTATGTCGATCAGCCGGAGTCGGTCTGGCTTGAGAAGGTGCGGGATTTCTCGACCGACAGGATGATGGACCTGATCCGGGCGGACCTGAAGGCGCTCGGTGTCGAGATGGACGTGTTCTATTCGGAGAAGTCGCTCTATGGCACGGGCCGGATCGAGGAAGCGCTGAAGGCGCTGGAGGACAAGGGCCTGATCTATGAAGGCGTGCTGGAGCCGCCCAAGGGCAAGGTGCCCGAGGATTGGGAGGCGCGGGAGCAGACGCTGTTCAAGTCGACCGAGCATGGCGACGATGTCGACCGGCCGGTGAAGAAATCGGACGGCAGCTGGACCTATTTCGCCCCCGACATCGCCTATCATTATGACAAGGTTTCCAGGGGGTTCGACGCGCTTATCGATGTGCTGGGCGCCGACCACGGGGGCTATGTCAAGCGGATGAAGGCGGCGGTTCGGGCGCTGACCGACGGGCGGGTGCCGCTGGACATCAAGCTGACGCAGCTTGTGAAGCTCTACAAGAACGGCGAGCCCTTCAAGATGTCGAAGCGGGCGGGCACGTTCGTGACGCTGCGGGACGTGGTCGACCAGGTGGGCTCGGACGTGACGCGCTTCGTGATGCTGACGCGGAAGAACGACGCGCCGCTCGATTTCGATTTCGACAAGGTGCTGGAGCAGTCGAAGGAAAACCCTGTTTTCTACGTGCAATATGCCCATGCGCGGGTGTGTTCGGTGCTGCGCAAGGCGGAAGGCGCGGGGATCGACGTGAGCGATGCGACGCTAAGCCAAACGGATATCAGCGGGCTGACCCACGAGGCGGAGCTGGCGGTGGCCAAGAAGCTGGCCGAGTGGCCGCGGCTGGTGGAGATCGCCGCGCGCACGCATGAGCCGCACCGGGTGGCGTTCTACCTCTACGACCTGGCGAGCGATCTGCACGCGTTGTGGAACCGGGGCAATGACGAACCGTCTCTGCGCTTCCTGCAGGAGGACGATCCGGCGACCTCGCAGGCAAAAATCGCCCTCGCACGGGCCGTAACCGTTGTTATTTCTGCCGGTCTTGGTATTCTCGGCGTTGTCCCGGCAGAGGAGATGCGCTGAGCCGCATCCGAGACATAAAACAAACCGCCGGGCGCTAGAGGCAGATATCAGAAAGTCCGGCGGCGATGCATCGCCGGAAGTGGCGAGGCGAGACATGGCAGAGATGCAGCAGGGGCACCGTGACGGTGCCGAGAGGCAGCCCAGATCCATCACGAACGTCGTCAATCTGCTTGGGGCAGTCACGTCGCTGGCCCTTGTGGTTGGCATGGGCGTCTGGGGGTACAAGCTGGTGATGCGGGACGTGAGCGGTGTGCCGGTCATCCGCGCGGCCGAGGGGCCGATGCGGGTGGCGCCCGAGGACCCGGGCGGGCGGCAGGCGCTGCACCAGGGGCTGTCGGTGAACGACGTGGCGGCCGAGGGGACGGCGGCGCGGCCGGCAGACCGGCTGATCCTGGCGCCGGAGCCGCTGGATTTGACGCTGGAGGATACGCAGCTGGCCCGGCTGGAGGCGCGGGGCGCCACGGCCGAGCCTGTCACGATCGGCGCGGCCGAGCAGGGCGACCAGGGGGCACAGGACGACGGCACCATGCGGTTCGCCTCGGTCGAGGCGCTGGCGGAGTCGCTCGCGGAGGGCGTGGCGCCCTTGCAGGAGCTGCCCGCCGCCGAGCCGGTGGAGGAAGAAGAACTGGAAGAACGCGACAGCCCGCCGGTGGAAGGCGGGATCGGGCGGTCCTTGCGGCCCAAGACGCGGCCGGCGAGCCTTGTGACCTCGCCCGAGGGCGTGGCGCTGGCCTCGGTGGCGAACGCGTCGGCGCGGGACGTGGACCCGTCGAAGATCCCCGTGGGCACGCGGCTGGCGCAGCTTGGCGCCTTTGCCAGCCACGAGATCGCGGTGCAGGAGTGGGACAAGCTGGCCGATCGGTTCGACGAGTATCTCGAGGACAAGGACCGGGTGATCGAGAAGGCGACGAGCGGCGGGCGCACGTTCTATCGTCTGCGGGCCATGGGGTTTGCCGACCTGTCGGACGCGCGGCGGTTCTGTTCGGCGCTGGTGGCGGAACGGGCGGAATGCATCCCGGTGGTCACGCGGTGAGCCGGTTCGGCGCGACGATCCTCGACGCCGAGGGGCTGCGGCTTTCGGCGGCGGAGAGGGCGCTTTTTGCCGAGCATGACCCGTTCGGGTTCATCCTGTTTGCCCGGAATATCGACACGCCGGACCAGGTTTACGGCCTGTGCGAGGAGATGCGCGCGGCGGTGGGGCGCGAGGCGCCGATCCTGATCGACCAGGAAGGCGGGCGGGTGCAGCGGCTGCGCGGGCCCCGCTGGCGCGAGTGGCTGCCGCCGCTGGAGCATGTGGAGGCCGCAGGGGAGGCGGCGGAAGAGGCGATGTACCTGCGGTACCGGCTGATCGCGCATGAATTGCGCGAGGTCGGGGTGGATGGCAATTGCGCGCCGCTGGTGGACGTGGCGCGGGGCGAGACGCATGATTTCCTGAAGAACCGCTGTTACGGCTTCGATGCCGATACGGTGGCGCGGCTGGGCCGGGCGGCGGCAGACGGGATGCTGGCCGGTGGCGTGCTGCCGGTGGTGAAGCATATCCCCGGGCATGGGCTGGCGCTGGTGGACAGCCATCACGAGTTGCCGGTGGCCGACGTGCCGCACGAGGAGTTGGCCGCGGTGGATTTCGCGCCGTTCCGGGCGCTCAACGACCTGCCGATGGGGATGACCGCCCACGTGGTCTATTCGGCGCTGGACGAGCTACCGGCCACGACCTCGAACATCGTGATGAAATGCATCCGCGAGGAGATCGGGTTCGGCGGGCTGATCATGAGCGACGATATCTCGATGAAGGCGCTGGACGGGTCGCTGACGGATATCGCCCTCGATACGCTGGCGGCGGGGTGCGACGTGGTCCTGCATTGCAACGGCACGCTGGACGAGCGCCGGGCGGTGGCCGAGGCCGCGGGCCGGCTGTCGAACAAGGGGCAGGCCAGGGCGGAAAGCGCGCTGGCGGCGCGGCGGGAGCCCGACGAGGTTGACATTCCGGCCATGGAAGCAAAGCTTGAGGCGCTGATGAATGGGCGCGTCTATGGCGGATGAGAACTTCGAGGGACCGGGACAGGTGGAGCGCGTGGCCGACCGCATGGCGGCCGAGGCGCTTATCGTCGATGTCGACGGGTTCGAGGGGCCGCTTGACCTTCTGCTGACGCTGGGGCGGACGCAGAAGGTGGATCTGCGGCAAATTTCCGTTCTGCAACTGGCGCAGCAATACCTGGCCTTCGTGGAGAAGGCCAAGCAGCTTCGGATCGAGCTGGCGGCCGATTACCTCGTGATGGCGGCGTGGCTGGCGTTTTTGAAGTCGCGCCTGTTGCTGCCGCCCGATCCCGAGGATGAGGGGCCATCGGGCGAGGAGCTGGCGGCGCACCTGGCGTTCCAGCTGGAGCGGCTGCAGGCGATGCGGGAACGGGCCGCGCAGTTGATGGGGCGTGACCGGTTGGGGCGGGATTTCTTTGCCCGCGGCATTCCCGAGGACGTGACGCGGGTGAAGACGGTGAATTACACCGCGACGCTTCTGGACCTGATGCAGGGCTATGCCCGCATCCGCACGAAGGACGAGTTCCGGCCCTACGCGATGGACCGCGAGGCGCTGTTCACGCTGGAACAGGCGCTGGAGCGGATGCGCGGGCTGATCGGGTTCGCGGGCACGTGGACGGATATCGTCAGCTACCTGCCGGAGGGGTTCACCACCGATCCGGGGCGGCGGCGGTCGGCCACGGCCTCGACCTTCGCAGCCTCGCTGGAGCTGGTGAAGGAAGGCAAGGTGGAGATCCGCCAGTCGGAGCATTTCGCGCCGGTTCAGTTGCGGCGGAAGGATCAGTAGGATGGGCGGTGTCGAAATCTTGAAAAGATTTCGGGTCGATTTCTTTTCAAGAAATCGTCGGCGTCGGGAGTTTGGGTCAGGGTCGTGACGGAAGAGACGGAACATAAGGAAGAAAGCCTGTTCGCGGCCCCGCCCATGGCCGAGCAGGAACGGATGTGCGAGGCGATCCTCTTTGCCACGGCCGAGCCCATCACCGTGCGCGAGATGGAGGCGCGGATGCCCCATGGCAGCGACGCGGCCGAGGCGCTGGTGCATCTGCGCAAGCGGTACGAGGGGCGCGGGGTGCACCTAGTGAAGGTGGGCGATGCCTGGGCGATGCGTACGGCGCCGGACCTGGGTTACCTGATGCAGAAGGAAACGGTGGAGACGCGCAAGCTGTCGCGGGCGGCGATCGAGACGCTGGCGATCATCGCCTATCACCAGCCCGTCACCCGCGCCGAGATCGAAGAGATCCGCGGCGTGTCGGTCAGCCGGGGGACGGTGGACCAGCTTCTGGAGATGGAGTGGATCCGGTTCGGCCGGCGCAAGATGACGCCGGGGCGGCCGGTGACCTTCGTGGTGACGCAGACCTTCCTTGACCATTTCGGGCTGGAAAGTGCGCGCGACCTGCCGGGGCTGAAGGAGCTGCGCGCCGCCGGCCTTCTGGAAAGCCGGGCGCCGCTGGGCGAGATGCCGACAGGCG
The DNA here is from genome assembly GCF_030373445.1 of Roseovarius sp. Taxonomy (GTDB): domain Bacteria; phylum Pseudomonadota; class Alphaproteobacteria; order Rhodobacterales; family Rhodobacteraceae; genus Roseovarius. The sequence continues at coordinate 40,144 of NZ_JAUCYU010000013.1, read as the reverse complement.
GCGAGGGCGAAGACGAGGACGAGCCGGGCGCGAAGGGGCAGGACGAGCTGTTCGACGACTGAGGGCCGCGAGGGGCCGGGGAAATTCCGCGCATATGCCCTGAAATCTCCACGTTTTCCTGCTATATAAGGTTCAACAGGCAGGAAAGGAGGGCGTCATGAACGCCAATCGGATCATTAACATGGTCGTGCGCATGGTGATGCAGCGCCTTATCCGCTCGGGCGTCGATGCCGGGGTGAACGCCTATGCCAACCGGCGCGATGCCAAGTCGGGCAAGGGCACGGGGCAGGCTAAGGGTACCGGGCAGGCCAAGGGCAAGAGCCCCGAGACGGCCAAGACCCAGAAGCGCATGCGCCAGACCATGCGCATGGCGCGGCGTATGGGCCGCTTCTGATAAACGGGGCGCCGGGTCGACCGGGCTGACCGCCGCGAGGGCCGGACTGGCCTGTCGTGGGCGGCGGAGGTGACGGCGCTGCCGATCCAGCGGCGGCTGGCGGGGCAGGTGCTGGACGTCTCGATCCGGTTCAGGCGCGGAAGTGTTTCGAGAGCTTGAGGCCCTGGCCTTGGTAGTTCGACGCGATGCCGGCGCCGTAGAGCTGGTCTGGCACCTGGTCCATCTTCTCGTAGACAAGGCGGCCCACGACCTGGCCGTGTTCGAGGACGAAAGGCGCCTCGTGACAGCGGACTTCGAGCACCCCGCGGGAGCCCGCGCCGCCCGCGGCGTCATGGCCGAAGCCGGGGTCGAAGAAGCCCGCGTAATGCACCCGGAATTCGCCCACCATGGCAAGGTAGGGCGCCATTTCGGCGGCATAGGCGGGCGGGATGTGCACCGCCTCGCGGCTGACGAGGATGTAGAAGGCGCCCGGATCGAGGATGATGCGGCCGGTGTCGGTGTGGACCTCTTCCCAGTATTCGGAGGGGTCGTAATGACCGATCAGGTCGAGGTCGATCACGCCGGTATGGGGTTTGGCGCGGTAGCCCACGAGCGAGCCCTTGCTGGGTTCGAGGTCGACCGAGAAGCCGAGCCCGTCGGAGATCACCGCCTCGCCATCCACCAGCGGCGACTCGGCATGGAGGGCTGTCAGGGCGGCGTCGTCGAGCGCGGCCTGACCGTCGCGGAAGCGGATCTGGTTGAGGCGCATGCCGGGGCGGACGAGGACGGAGAAGGAGCGGGGGCAGATCTCGGCATAGAGCGGGCCGGTATAGCCGGGCGCGATGCGGTCGAATTCCTCGCCCTGGTCGGTGATGGTGCGGGTCAGCAGGTCGAGCCGGCCGGTGGAGGACTTGGCGTTGGCGACGGCGGTGACGTCTGACGGCAGGTCGAGCCTCTCCATCAGCGGGACGACGTAGACGCAGCCCTTTTCCAGCACCGCGCCGTGCGTCAGGTCGATGCGGTGCATCTCCAGCTCTTCCAGCCGCTCGGCCACGGTGCGCCCGGCGCCGGAGAGGAAGGAGGCCCGGACGCGGTAGGCGATATGCCCGAGGCGCAGGTCGAGGCTGGCGGGCTGGACCTGTTCGGAGAGGATGGCGGTGGGGGCGGAGATGCGCCCGTCGGCGATCATCGCTCTGAGTTGCTGGCTGGCGAGAACACCTGTCATGCTGCGGCTCCGTTGCGGCCGGGCGACCTGCGCGACGCGCGGGGCGCCTGGTGTTCCGGTTCTGCGGGGAGGGTGTTCATGGTCGGGCTAGCAGGATTCGAACCTGCGACCTCCCGTCCCCCAGACGGACGCGCTACCAGCCTGCGCTATAGCCCGACGATTGGGGTTACATACTGGATTTGCGCACGGGGACAAGGGGCAAATGCGAATTTTCCGGCTCAAGTTTCATCCGTTTCGTCAAGCTTCTTCCGAAGGCGCTGGACGATCGGCCGGATCGAGCGGATCACCGGCGATGTAAAGGGGCGCGGCACCTCGGCGAGCATGGTCAGCGGGCCGGGGGTGACGAACGCGTCGTCGGCCGGGTCGTCGGGAACATCGACGTTGAGCGGCACCGGGGCGGGCGAGGGGGCTTCCTGCTCCTCTGAGGCCGTGTCCTCCGTGGCGGGGGCATCTTCGGAGGCGGTGTCCTCTGCGGCGGGGTCGCGGGTGAGGAAGCCGGGGAGTTTCGGGTCGGACTCGGCCGAGTCCTCGGCGCCGGGCCAGGGGTGAGCCTCGTCGTCCTCGACGCCGTTCCGGTCTTCCTCGGGCGCGGTGTCGTCATCGGCGAAGAGGTTTGGCTCTCCGGTCGGCTCGCCCGGCGTCTCCGGGGCTGGCGCGCGCGCGTCGTCGGCCAACTCTTCGGTGGCGGCGGGGTTTTGCGGAACGGTGTGGGTCAGGGTGAAATCCCGTTGCGGCGGCACTGGCGGTTCTCCGGCAGGTTCGTGTTCAGTCTCGTCCGGAGCATTCGCAGCTTCGGGCCGGAAGGTCGAGGGGGGCTCTGCCGCGGTGTCTTCGGAGCGGGGCCGGAAATCGAGCACCTGCGCCGGTTCCTGCGTCTCGGGGGCCGGGACATGGGGGAGGGCCGTGTCCTCTTCCCCGGCCAGCGGCTGGGACAGAGAGGAGACGTGCTTGATGCCGTTTTCGCGCAGGAGTTTCTGCACGCCCTTGATCGTCATCCCGTCGTCATGAAGCAGCTTCTTGATGCCGCCGAGAAGGCGCATGTCCTGGGGCCGGTAATAGCGCCGCCCGCCAGCGCGCTTGACCGGTTTGACCTGGGTGAACTTGCTTTCCCAGAACCGCAGAACGTGTGCCGGCGTGTCCAGCCACTCGGCAACCTCGCTGATCGTGCGAAAGGCGTCTGCGGATTTGGCCATCGCGGAGGGCCTTCGTTATTTCCGGTTGCCGGCGGCGACGCGGTCTTTCATCAGGTGCGACGGCCGAAATGTCAGCACGCGGCGCGGGTTGATGGGCACTTCTTCACCGGTTTTCGGGTTGCGGCCCACGCGGGCCGATTTTTCGCGCACCGAGAAGGTGCCGAAGGAGGAAATCTTGACCTGCTCGCCGCGCACCAGCGCGTCGGAGACGTGATCCAGCACGCTTTCCACCAGCGTTGCCGAGTCATTCCTGGAAAGGCCGACCTCGCGGAAAACGGCCTCGCTCAAATCCATCCTGGTCAACGTCTTGTCGCTCATCTCATCCCCTCGCTCTTTCCAAGACTTTAGGGCGGAAGAAATTTCCGAGTCAATGTCAATGACTTGGCGGAAGGAGTTTAAGCGCGGTTTCAGGCCAATCGGGGCGGTTTTTACCAGCGCAGCACGACCGAGCCCCAGGCCAGCCCGCCGCCGATCGCCTCGGAGACGAGCAGGTCGCCGCGCTTGATCTTGCCCTGTGCCACGCCCTCGGACATGGCCAGCGGAATCGAGGCGGCGGAGGTGTTGCCGTGCTCCTGTACCGTGATGATCACCCGGTCGAGCGGCACGCCCATCTTCTTGGCGGTGCCGGCGATGATGCGGATATTGGCCTGGTGGGGCACGATCCAGTCGATGTCGTCATGGGTGAGCCCGGCGCTTTGCAGCGCGGTCTCGGCGGTCGATGTCAGCTTTTCCACGGCCTGCCGGAAGAGGGGGTTGCCCTGCATCCGCAGCTTGCCCGAGGTGCCGGTGGTCGAGACGCCGCCATCGACGTACAGCATCTCGCGGTAGCGCCCGTCGGAGTTGAGGTCGGTTGCGAGGATGCCCCGGTCGGCGGAGGTGCCGTCGCCCTCGGCCGCGCCGAGGACCAGGGCGCCCGCGCCGTCGCCGAAGAGCACGCAGGTCGAGCGGTCTTCCCAGTCCATGATCCGGCTGAAGGTCTCGGCGCCGATGATCAGCAGGCGCCTGGCCTGGCCCGAGACGATCAGCGCGTTTGCATTGGCCAGCGCGTAGATGAAGCCCGCGCACACTGCCTGCACGTCGAAGCCGAAGCCGCGGGTCATGCCCAGCCGGCTTTGCACCATGGTGGCGACGGAGGGGAAGGTCAGGTCGGGCGTCGAGGTGGCGACGAGCACGCCGTCGATGTCGTCCGCGCTCACGCCCGCCTTTTCCAGCGCGGCGGTGGCCGCGTGAACGGCAAGGTCGGAGGTGGTTTCGCCCTCGGCCGCGAAATGCCGCCGCTCGATCCCCGAGCGGGTGCGGATCCATTCATCGGAGGTGTCGAGGAACTCTTCGAACCACGTGTTCGGGACGATCCGTTCCGGCAGGTAGTGGCCGACGCCCTCTACAACGGCGCGTATTGTCATGCAGGGTCACCGCTGGCTTTCGAGTCTTCGGTCGCATCATCCTGATCAAGCATCGAGGCAGATGCAACCCGCGCGGCAAGTTTTTCGGTAAAGCCGGTCTGGGCAAGCTGGAAGGCCAGCTTGACGGCAGACGAGACCCCCATCGCATCGGCCGCGCCGTGGGATTTCACCACCGTGCCGTTCAGCCCGAGGAACACGCCACCATTGGCGCGGCGCGGGTCGATTCGCTTCTTGAGACGCTGGAGCGACGTGTAGGCGAGGATCGAGGCGAAACGCGACAGCGGGGTGTAGCGGAACGCCTCCTTCAGAAGGTCGGAGACCAGCTTGGCCACGCCTTCGCCGGTCTTGAGCGCGATATTGCCGGTGAAGCCGTCGGTGACGATCACGTCGCAGAGCGTGCCGGGCAGGTCGCGGCCCTCGACGAATCCCACGAACTCGAAATCGGCCTTGCGGGCGTTGGCGGAAATCAGGTCATGCGCCTCGCGCAGCTCGGCCCGGCCCTTGTGTTCCTCGGTGCCGACGTTGAGCAGGCCCACGCGCGGCCGCTGCAGGCCGAAGCCGTTGCGGGCGTAGGAGGTGCCCATCAGCGCGTATTGCATCAGGTCCTTGGCGTCGGCCCGGATATCGGCGCCGCCGTCGAGCATGATGTTGAAGCCCTGCGGATTGCGCGAGGGCCAGAGCACGGCGATGGCGGGGCGGTAGATGCTGGGCAGCTTGCGCAGGCGCACCACCGACATCAGCATCAGCGCGCCGGTGTTGCCGCAGGAGACGCAGACCGTGGCCTCGCCCTTGCGCACCGATTCCAGCGCCGACCACATCGACGTTTCCTTGCCGTGGCGGATCACCTGGCTGGGCTTCTCGTCCATCGAGACGACGTCGGGCGCATCGCGAATCTCGCAGCGGCCCTCGAGATTCTTGCGCTTGGCGACGAGCGGTTCGAGGATGCCCTTGCGGCCATGCAGGATGAAGCCGATCTCGTCGTTCTTCTTGGCCGAACGCGAAATGCCGGCAACAACGGTTGCCGGCCCCAGATCGCCACCCATCGCGTCGACGGAAATGATCGTGCGTTTCGGGCGTGCCCTGGACTGATCCGAATCTGCGGTCATCAGGACGCGCGCCCCCGGCTGATTCAGGCTGCGTCGTCGTCCAGATCGACCTCGTCAACCATCGCCACGACTTCGCGGTCGGCATAGTGACCGCACGCCGCGCAGACGTGGTGCGGGCGCTTGAGCTCGCCGCAGTTGGGGCACTCGTTCGGGTTCGCACCCGTCAGCGAGTCGTGGGCGCGACGGTTGTTGCGGCGCGATTTCGATACTTTGTTCTGTTGGACGGCCATGTCGCAACCTCAGTTTTCTGTGGGTCCTTGGAAAGACCCGTGTGTCACGGGTTGAGGCGGCTCATAATCTGTCTCGAGCCGCCGGTTCAACCCCAAATTCCGGTGAGACGGCGAAAATACAGGGAATTGTTGCAGGAGCAAGTGGTTTTTTGGCGGTTATTCGCCTTTATCCTCGAGCTTTTTCTTCAGGTCGGCGAGCGCGGCGAAGGGCTTGGTTTCCTCCTCCTCGATCGGGGCGGCGCCGGGGGGAATCGCGCTGTCGGTTTCCAGCTCGGCCCGGTCGGCGCGGGGATAGGCGGGCAGGGCCAGCGCCAGCGCCTCGGTCATCACCGCCCAGAGGTCGATCTGTTCGCCCAGCGGGTCGATGGTTTCGTCCTCGGGCATCTCGACCTCGTCGCCCTTTTCCTCGGGCGGGGGCCAGTTGGCGAGGAAGCGGCGGGCGACGTCCTCCTCTATCCGCGTGTTGACCGGCTCGAGGGTGACGACGCAGGCCTGCGTGACGGTGGCGCCGATATGGCCGTCGAGCCGCCAGTCCTCCTTGCCCTCGGCGCCAAGCTCGCCGGTGAAGCGCAGCTTCTTCAGGCCGAGGATGCCAAGGTCGGCCGCGATCTCCTGCAACTCGTCGGGGCCGGGGACGATCTCGAAGGGCTGCGGCTTGCGCGGGGACAGGCCGCTGACGCGGTAAAGGGCGGATTTCCGGGAATGTTCCGGCATCGGGCCTCTCTCATCATTTCTTGAACATGTAGCCTAGCTTGTTGTAAGCGGGTGTGAAAGCAATCTGGGCTGAGTTCAAGAGGACAGATGATGATGGGTATTCGCAACCGGTTGGCCAGCGCGCTGGCCGTCGTCTGTCTGATCGGGCTGGGCGCCTGCCAGTCGCAGTACCAGAACCACGGCTACGTGCCGCCGGCGCGTGATCTCAACAAGCTGAACGTCGGTGTCGATACCCGCGCCACGGTGGACGAAGTGATCGGCGCGCCCTCGGCCTCGGGGCTGCTGAGCGACGGGGATTACTATTACGTCAAGACCCGGATGCGGGAATACGGGATGCGCGCGCCGGAGGTGATCGAGCGCCAGGTGGTGGCGATCAGCTTCAACCAGAACGACACGATCCGGAATATCGAGAGCTTCGGGCTGGAAGACGGCCATGTGGTGCCGCTGACCCGCCGGGTGACGGACTCGTCGGTGATGGGCAACGGGCTGCTGCGGCAGATCTTCGGCAACTTCGGCAATATCGATCCGAGCCAGCTCTTCAACTGATCGGGCCCGCGCGTCACGGCCCTGTCACATCTTGAGTGTTAAAGCCCCCGCAACTACCTTTGAGAGTAGGTGTTCGGGCATGGGCAGGACGATGTTCCGCAAAGGGCGCTACAGCACGAGGGTGGCCGAGACGGAGGCCGATATCCGCGCCGCGCAGCGGCTGCGCTTCGTTGCCTTCAAGCAGGGCGAGGACGTGCCGGGCATAGACGCCGACGAATTCGACGACATCTGCACGCATATCCTGGTGGAGGAGAACGGTACGGGCCGGCTGGTCTGCTGTTTCCGGATGCTGCCGCTGACCGGTGGGGCCGAGATCGGGCGGAGCTACTCGGCGCAGTTCTACGAGCTGTCGGCGCTGAAGGATTTCGAGGGGCCGATGGTGGAGATGGGGCGGTTCTGCATCCATCCCGACGCGCGCGATGCCGATATCCTGCGGGTGGCCTGGGGGGCGATGACGCGGTTCGTTGACGAGAACGGGGTCGAGATGCTGTTCGGCTGCTCGTCGTTCAAGGGCACCGATGCCGAGCTTTACGCCGATGCCTTCGCCATGCTGAAGGACCGCCACCTTGCCCCGCGCCGCTGGCTGCCCAGGGTGAAGGCGCCGTCGGTCTTCCGGTTCGCCCAGAAGCTGCGGCTGCGGAAGCCGGATGCCAAGCTTGCGATGCTGGGGATGCCGCCCCTGTTGCGGACCTACCTGCTGATGGGGGGCTGGGTGAGCGACCATGCGGTGGTCGATGCCCAGATGAACACGCTGCATGTCTTCACCGGGCTGGAGATCGCCGCCATCCCGCCGACCCGCAAGCGGCTGTTGCGGGCGACCGCGGGGTGAAACCGGCGTGGTGTCGCACGGCGCCGCTTGACCATGACCGGGTGGCGGGATAGCTCGCGCCCATGGCCAAGGCACCGCTTCTCCAACTTTCCGATATCTCGCTGACCTTCGGGGGCGATCCGCTGTTCCGCGACGTTTCGCTGACCGTGCAGCAGGGCGACCGCGTGGCGCTCGTGGGGCGCAACGGGTCGGGCAAATCGACGCTGATGAAGGTGATGGCCGGGCTGGTCGAGGCCGATACCGGCACGCGCACCGTGCCGCCGGGGATTTCCGTGGGCTACATGGAGCAGCACCCGGACATTTCGGGCTTTGCCACGCTGGGCGAGTTCGCGGCGAGCGAGCTGGACGCGGGCGAGGAATACCGGGTGGAGATGGTGGCCGAGGGGCTGAAATTCGATCCGGGCCTGTCGCCGCAGACCGCCTCGGGCGGGGAGCGGCGGCGCGCGGCGCTGGCCAAGCTCCTGGCCGAGGGGCCGGACCTGATGCTGCTCGACGAACCGACGAACCACCTCGACATCCAGGCGATCGGCTGGCTGGAACAGCAGTTGAAGGAGACCCGCAAGGCGTTCGTGCTGATCAGCCACGACCGGGCCTTCCTGCGTGAACTGACGCGCGCAACCCTTTGGGTCGACCGGGGAATCACCCGCCGGCAGGAGCGGGGTTTCACCGATTTCGAGGCCTGGCGCGACAAGGTCTGGGAAGAGGAGGACGCGAGCCGCCACAAGCTCGACCAGAAGATCAAGGCCGAGGCGCGGTGGGCCGTCGAGGGCATCTCCGCCCGGCGCAAGCGCAACCAGGGCCGGGTGCGGGCGCTGCAGGACATGCGGGCCGAGCGGGCCGCCCAGATCAAGCGGCAGGGCACGGCGGCGATGGCGCTCGATTCGGGGCCGAAATCGGGCCGCAAGGTGATCGAGGCGGAGGGGATTTCAAAGGCTTACGGCGGGAACGTGATCCTGCACGATTTCAGCCTGAAGGTGCTGCGCAAGGACCGGATCGCCTTTGTCGGTCCGAACGGCGTGGGCAAAACCACGCTGCTCAACATGCTGATGAAGCGCGAGGCGCCCGACAGCGGCACCGTCACCCACGGTACCAGCCTTGTGCCGGCGATCTTCGACCAGTCGCGCGCCGGGCTCGACCCGGACATGAGCCTTTGGGAGAACCTGACCGGCGACCGCGACATGCGGGTGTCTGGGCAGGCCGACCAGGTGCTGGTGCGGGGGCAGCCGAAACACGTGGTGGGCTATCTCAAGGAATTCCTGTTCGACGAGCGGCAGGTGCGGGCGCCGGTGCGGTCGCTGTCGGGGGGCGAGAAGGCAAGGCTGCTTCTGGCCAAGCTGATGGCGCGGGAGAGCAACCTGCTGGTGCTCGACGAGCCGACCAACGATCTGGACATCGAATCGCTCGACCTGTTGCAGGAACTGCTGGACGATTTCGACGGCACCGTGCTGCTGGTCAGCCACGACCGGGATTTCCTCGACCGGGTGGCGACCACGACCATCGCGATGGAAGGCAACGGGCAGGCCACGGTCTATGCCGGGGGCTGGTCGGATTACCGCGCGCAGCGGGCCGAGGCGGCGCCGGTGGCGGCGGAGCCTGCGAAGCCCAGGGGGAAGCCCGCGCAGCCGGGGGCGCCGAAGCCCGCCGCGCCGAAATCGAAGCCCAAGCTGAGTTTCACCGAGAAGCACCGCCTGGAAGAGCTGCCCGGCGTGATCGAGCGGCTGGAGGCCGAGATTGCCAAGCTAGAAGGGCTGCTTTCGGATGCCGAGCTGTTCACCCGCGAGCCGGAGAAGTTCCGGAAGGCGACAGATGCCCTGACCAAGCGGCAGGCGGCGCTATCGGAGGCGGAAGAGGAATGGCTGGAACTGGCGGAGAAGGCGGAGGCGTGACGCCTATTCGTTGACCGTCTTGATGGTCTTGGCGTCGTCCTTCTCGATCCACTTTTCGAGGGTCTGCTTCATCAGGTCGAGCCCGCGGGTTTCCAGCGCCTGGCGCAGCGACTGGATGGCGTTGGCCATCTCGAGCTCGGACAGGCCGGTTTCCTGGGCGCGCAGGATCTTGGGGTGCGGCGTTGTCAGCATGTCGGAGCCGATCAGCAGCTCCTCGTGCAGCTTCTCGCCGGGGCGCAGGCCGGTGATCTTGATCTCGATATCGCCGGTGGGGTTCGACGTGTCCTTGACCGTGTAGCCCGCGCTTTCGATCATCTTGCGGGCCAGTTGGCGCACCGGCACGGGCTTGCCCATGTCGAGCACGAAGACATCGCCGCCGCGGGCGAAGGAGCCGGCCAGCAGCACCAGGCGAACGGCCTCGGGGATGGTCATGAAGTAGCGGGTGATGTCGGCATGGGTCAGGGTGACCGGGCCGCCGCGCGAGATCTGTTTCTGGAAGATCGGGATGACGGACCCCGAGGAACCCAGCACGTTGCCGAAGCGGACCATCGAGAAGCGGGTGCTCTGGCTGCGGGTGGCGAGATCCTGTACCAGCAGCTCGGCGAAGCGCTTGGAGGCGCCCATGATGCTGGAGGGGCGCACGGCCTTGTCGGTTGAGACGAGGATGAAGCGTTCCACGCCCGCGGACCGCGCGGCCTCGGCCACGATCTTGGTACCGAAGACGTTGACACGGATGCCTTCGAGCCCGTTCGATTCCACCAGCGGCACGTGCTTGTAGGCGGCGGCGTGGAGGACGATGTCGACCTCGTTGTCGGCGAGCGCGGCCTCGACCAGTGACTTGTCGCAGACCGAGCCCAGCACCGGGACGATCTCGACATCCTTGCAGTAGCTGCGCAGTTCGCGGTCGATCTCGAACAGGGCCAGTTCGCTGTGGTCGACGAGGATCAGCGAGGCCGGGCGGCAGGTGATGAGCTGGCGGCAGATCTCCGAGCCGATCGAGCCGCCGGCGCCGGTGACCATGATGCGGCGGCGCAGGTAGGTGTCGCTGACGCCGGGAAGTTCCTCTTCCATCTGGTCGCGGCCGAGCAGCTCGTTGACGTTGACGGGCCGGGTGTCGGACAGGTTGCGGGCGTTGTTGGCGACGAGATCGGCGAAGGAGGGCAGGGCGTGCACCTCGCAGCCCGTGCGGGACAGGCGGCGGGTGATCTCGGCCCGCTTGTTGCGGTTGGCGCTGGGGATGGCCAGCACGATCCGCTTGACGCCGCGGCGCTTGACCACCTTCATCAGGTCGGTGGCCGGGTAGACCCGCAGGCCGGCGACGGTGAGGCCCTGGAGGCGGCGGTCGTCGTCGATGAAGGCCACGGGTTCGACCGCGTCGTCGGTGGCCAGGGCCATCGCGAGCTGCTGCCCGGTCTGGCCGGCGCCGAAGATGATCAGCGGCTTGCGCTGGGTGCCGTTGGCGTAGATCCGCAGCAGCACCCGGCGCATCAGCAGGCGGGTGGCGACCGACAGGATCAGGAAGGTCATGCCGACGACGATGAAGAGCTGTACCGAGCCGCCGCTGACCGCGCCGAGATAGGAGAGCGTCATGCCGGTGGCCATCAGCACCGCCGCCACGATCGCGGATTCCATCACGCCCTGCATCTGGTAGGCGTTGAGCTTGACCTTGTGCAGCCCCTGCGAGACCGTCGCGACCGCGCCCGAGCACATCATCGCCAGCACGAACAGGGCCGAGGTCACCGGCGTTTCGAGCAGGCTGACCGGGTGCATGACGATGGATTTTGCGAGTGCGAAAGACAGCGCGATGAGCAGCAGATCCACGGCGAGGATGATGAAGCGTTTCTGCTGTCGAGTCAGGGCAACGACTATTTTATAGAACATGCCGGAGCATCTCCCGGTGTCATTTCTTCAGACCCCGCGGCGGGATGTGTCCGCCGCAAGACAAAGCGCCGTAAAGTACCCAAGGTGTCCGAAAATCAATGTATTGCAAGATGCATACTGCCGACAAGCCTTATCGCGGCGCATCGCGGATTTCCGCGCAAGCGAAGGGCGCTCCCCCGAGTCTGCCGTTAATTTGAGCGGCGGATGAGCACCCGGCGAACGGTTTCGACGATCAATGCTGCATCGTAGCAAAACGACCGGTTGCGCGCCCAGAGCAGGTCGAGCCGGGCCTTGGCGGGCACGCAATATTTCAGGTAGACGCGCTCGGTATCCTCGGCGTCGGTGCAGCGGTTGAGCAGCCGCTCTTCGCGGCCGTGATAGGTGAGCGTGGCGAGCCCGGTGACGCCGGGGCGGTTGCGGAGCACCCTGGCATAGAGCTCGGGGCGCAGCTCGACGTAGCGGCGCAGGGGCGGGCGGGGGCCGACAAAACTCATGTCGCCCCGCAAGATGTTGTAAAGCTGGGGCAATTCGTCAAGGCGCTTGCCACGCAGGACGCGCCCTGTGCGGGTGATGCGCGCCGACTTGTAGCCGCCCGAAACGCCGGTATCGTTGCGGTCGGTGCGCATGGTGCGGAACTTCCACAGGGTGAAGGGCGTGTCGGGGGTCTTCATCCGTTCGGACGGGTAAAAGACGGGCCGGCCGTCGACCACGAGCACCCAGAGCGCGATCACCAGGATCGGCACGGCGAGGGCGATCACCAGCAGCAGGGCAAGGCCGATATCCATCAGCCGCTTGGCCAGCGTCATTGCCTGGCCTCCAGTGCCGCCCAGTCGGCCACCATGGCACCGGCCGTTTCGTGGCGGACGGCCCCCGGCAGAAGCGCGGAGAGGCGCGCGGTGTCGAGCGAGACCTCCTGCGTGGCCGCGGGCGGGGCGGGGCGCCAGTCGAGTTCCAGCCCGCGGGCGCGCACCAGCTCATCCATGCGGACGGGGCCGGGCGCGGCGATGTTGAGCGCTTCGGGCAGGTTGTCGGGCGGCAGGGAAGCCAGGCCGGTCAGCACGCGCAGCAGGTCGCCCGGCGCGATGTAGCTGCGGAGCGGGCCGGTGCCGTCGTCGAACCGGTCCATGCCGACGGGGCCGCTGCCGCGCAGGCCTGGCGCCAGGCTGTCGGCACCGACCACGTTGGCGAGTCGCAGGCAGCAATGGGTGATCCGGTCGGTCCGGGGCAGGCGGGCAACTTCGCGCTCCATCTCGCGTTTCGAGCGGCCATAGTCCGCCGATGGGGAGAGGGGCGCGCCCTCGTCCAGGCGCCGCCCGGGGCCGTAGACGGCGGCCGAGGAGAGGTGGAACAGCCGGCGCGCGCCGGTCGCCAGGGCAACGGTGTGGCCGAAGGCCACGAGCGCCGCGTTCTCGGCCAGGGCCGCCGCGTCGCCGCTTGTCCGGCCCCAGAGAGCAACCACGGTATCGCAGCGGGGCAAGGCCGACAGGGCCTCGCCGGGGGCCCATGTCAGCCCGGTGCCGGGCCGGCGCGACTGGAACGCCAGCCGCTGGCCGCCGGTGCCGTCGCGCACCGCCGCGCGGCGCAGCAGTCGCCCAAGCCGCCCGCCCGCGCCTGTGACCAAAATATCGGCTGCTTGCGGCATATGTGTCAAGAATGTGCCCAACTACCAGATGCGGTGAGATTTCCGTTGTCTAACATCCTTTCAATGCGGTAGTGAACTGCCAATACGAAGAAGTCGGGGGACGACGGTTTGACGCGATTTTCCAAGACGATCCTTCTGGTTGGCATCGCCATTTCCATTGGTGCATGCTCTCTACCAAGGGGGGCGGCGGTACAGAGGGAAGTCGTCAGCCAGGGCTCGTCCGAGAACCCCACCTTCCAGGTGGTGGAGGTGACCCGCGCGGCCACGCCGATGATTTCGACCTGGCCCTATACCGGCGACCAGGAGCACAGCCTCTGGTTCCACGCCGATCGCGGACCGGATTCGTCGGTCATCCAGACGGGCGACCGGCTTGACGTGGTGGTCTGGGACAACCAGGAAAACTCGCTGATCTCCGACGGCACCAAGCAGACGCCGATTCCGCCGCTGACGGTGTCGTCCTCGGGCTCGGTCTTCCTGCCCTACGTGGGCGACGTGCCCGTGCGCGGCCTGACCGCCGACAGCGCCCGCGACCGGATCCAGCGGAAGATGGAAATGATCGTGCCCGCCGCACAGGTGCAGGTGCAGGTCACGCCGGGGCGCAACAACTCGGTCGACGTGGCCAGCGGCGTGGGCGCGCCCGGCCGCTACCCGCTGGAGAACCGCAATACCCGCCTGCTGAGCGTCCTGGCGCTGGCCGGCGGGGTGAACACCACGATGCGGCATCCGCGCGTGCGGCTTCAGCGGGGCGGGCGGGTGTACGAGACGCGCGTCGAATCCGTCCTGGCCGATCCGTCGATGAACATCACCGTTCACGGTGGCGACCAGATCGCCGTTCTCGAGGATTCCCGCAGCTTCACGGTCCTGGGCGCTTCGCAGAGCCAGAAGCTGGTGTATTTCGAGAAGGAGCGGATGAACGCGCTCGATGCGCTGTCCGCGTCGGGCGGCCTGAACGCGTCGCGGGCGAACCCGAAAGGCATCCTGATCCTGCGCGAGTATCACCCCCGCCACCTGACGCCGGGGCCGCGCGGGCCGGACATGCAGCAGGTGATCTTCTCGATCGACATGACCAGCGCCGACGGCCTGTTCGCGGCGCGCCAGTTCCAGGTGATGCCGAACGACACGCTGATGGCGACCGAATCCCCGGTGACGGCGGTTCAGACCATCATCGGCCTGTTCGGCACGGTGATCGGGGTGAGTTCCTCGGTGAACAACCTGTCCAACTGATCCGGCCCGGTTCGGGCCGGGGCGGTTCGGCCCTCAGATATTCGAGAAGATGTTGTCGACCTCGTCTTCGCCGTCAAGCGGGGGCGGGATCAGGCGCAGGCGGTTCGTCAGCTTCAGGGGGTGCTGCGCCCCGGTGCGGTCGTTCGCCGGAACGCTTGCGCCGTTGAAATCGGGGCGCGGGCTGACCGGCGGTTCGGGCCGCGCGATCGGGCCGGTGGGCGCGATCAGCGGGCGCAGCACGCGGTCGTAATTGGGCCGCTCGGTGGTTTGGCCGGCTTCCTCGGTGCCCGGTCTCTTCTGCACGATGACGCGGCGGGGCGTGACGGTGGAGAACTTGCCATGCTTGATCCGCGACGCCCGCCGGCCCATGAAGAGCGCGGCCTTGCGCAGCTCGTGCCGGTGCAGGCTCGAATAGGACATCAGTACCGCGCAAACCAGCGCCAGGTCGCGCCAGAACGGCGAGACCGGCAGCGGGTCGGGGCGCAGGAAGTTCTCGGCAACGCTGGAGCACAGGATGAAGAGCGCCAGGGCGAGCGCCGCGCGCCGCAGGACGATGCCCGACATGAACAGAAGCGACAGCGACAGCAGCACGCCCATCCCGACCAGTCGGGCTGTTTTGCCGTCAAGCACCGGGGTGAAGAGCGCCGAATGGTCGAACCCCTGGATCAGGCCGAGGGAGATCGCCATGAAGTACGACCCGATCACGATGCGGATCAGGTTGAGACCGGTATGGTCAAGCCAGCGTTCGTTCTTGGTCGGCACCACGGTTGTCCTGTACGACCCGCGCAATAGGTTCGCGAGAGAGGGTTGATCGCAGGGCAGATGCGCCCGGGTGGCTGGGCGCATACGCATTTCGAACCCGGTTTCTGGGCCTTAAATGTGGCAAAACTTGAGCGCAAAGACGGAAAATGCTGGCGGAACCGCTTGTGTTGCAGCGAGTCCGCGCAGGGAGATCAGGCTTCCGCGTCTTCGGCCTCTTCCTCGGCCTTCTCGGCGATCCAGGCGACGCTGACGACCTTTTCGCCCTTGCCGGTGTTGAACACCTTGACGCCGCCCGCCCCGCGCGAGCGGAAGGAGATCCCCTCGACCGGGACGCGGATCGACTGGCCGCGCGAGGTGGCGAGCATGATCTGGTCTTCGGCTTCCACCGGGAAGGAGGCGACCAGCGCGCCGCCGCGCATGGCCTTGTCCATCGCCCGAACGCCCATGCCGCCGCGGCCCCGGACGGGGTAGTCGTGGCTGGAGGAGAGCTTGCCCGAGCCGCCCTCGGTGATGGTGAGGAGCAGGTTCTCGGCCGCCTTCATCTCCTCGAACCGTTCGTCGGAGATGGTGGCGTCGGCATTGCCTTCGTCGTCAGTGGCGCCTTCATCCTCGGCCCCGGCCATCTGGCGGCGCATCTTGAGATAGGCGGCGCGTTCGTCGGGCGTGGCCTCGAAATGGCGGATCACGGACATCGAGACGACCTTGTCGCCGTTCTGCAGGCGGATGCCGCGCACCCCGGTGGAATCGCGGCCCTTGAAGATACGCACCTCGGTCGTCGGGAAGCGGATGGCGCGGCCCGAGTCGGTGAAGAGCATCACGTCATCGTCTTCCGAGCAGATGCGGGCGTTCACCAGTTGCGTGCCGTCCTCGGGGAGCTTCATCGCGATCTTGCCGTTGGATTTGACATTCGTGAAGTCCGACAAGGCGTTACGGCGCACATCCCCGGCGGAGGTGGCGAAGAAGATCTGCAGGTTTTCCCATTCGTCTTCCGGAACGTCGACCGGCATGATCGCGGCGATCGAGACGCCCTGCGGGATGGGCAGGATGTTGACGATCGCCTTGCCCTTGGAGGTCCGCCCGCCCAGCGGCAGGCGCCATGTCTTGAGCTTGTAGGCCATCCCGTCGGTGGTGAAGAACAGAAGTTGGGTATGGGTGTTGGCCACGAAGAGGGTGGTGACCACGTCCTCTTCCTTGGTCTGCATGCCCGACAGGCCCTTGCCGCCGCGCTTTTGCGCGCGGAAATCGGCCAGCGCGGTGCGCTTGATGTAGCCGCCCTGAGTGACGGTGACGACCATGTCCTCGCGCTCGATCAGGTCCTCGTCTTCCATGTCGCCGGACCAGTCGACGATCTCGGTGCGGCGGGGGACGGCGAATTGCTCCTTCACCTCGGTCAGCTCGTCCGAGATGATCTGCATGATCCGCTCGCGGCTGGCGAGGATGGCGAGGTATTCCTTGATCTTCGCGGCCAGCTCCTGAAGCTCGTCGGTGACTTCGCGGACACCCAGTTGCGTCAGGCGTTGCAGGCGCAGCTCGAGGATGGCGCGGGCCTGTGTTTCGCTGAGGTTGTAGGTGCCGTCCTCGTTCGCCGTGTGGGTCGGATCGTCGATCAGCGCGATGTATTCGAGGATGTCCTGCGCCGGCCAGCGGCGGGTCATCAGCTTCTCGCGCGCTTCTGCCGCGTCGGCCGAGGCGCGGATGGTGGCGACCACCTCGTCGACGTTGGAAACGGCGACGGCGAGGCCGCAGAGCACGTGGCTGCGCTCGCGCGCCTTGCGCAGGTCATGGGCCGTGCGGCGTGCGACAACTTCTTCCCGGAAGCTTATGAAAGCGCTGAGGAATCCGTGGAGCGTGAGCTGCTCGGGCTTGCCGCCGTTGAGCGCCAGCATGTTGCAGCCGAAGGAGGTTTGCATCGGCGTGAAGCGGAAGAGCTGGTTCAGCACCACCTCGGGGGTTGCGTCGCGCTTGAGCTCGACCACAACGCGCACGCCGGTACGGTCGCTTTCGTCCTGGACGTGGGCGATGCCCTCGATCCGCTTCTCGCGGGCGGTTTCGGCGATCTTCTCGATCATCGCCGCCTTGTTCACCTGGTAGGGGATCTCGTCGATGACGATGGCGTAGCGGTCCTTGCGCAGTTCCTCGACCCGGGTTTTCGATCGGATGATGACGCTGCCGCGCCCTTCGAGATAGGCCTTGCGCGCGCCGGAGCGGCCGAGCATCAGGCCGCCGGTGGGGAAATCGGGGCCGGGCACGTATTCGTTGAGTTGCGAGCTGTCGAGATCGGGGTTCTCGATCAGCGCCAGCGTGGCGTCGATCACCTCGCCCAGGTTGTGGGGCGGGATGTTGGTGGCCATGCCGACGGCGATGCCGCCGGCGCCGTTGACCAGCATGTTGGGGAAGCGGGCCGGAAGGACGGAGGGTTCACGATCCTTGCCGTCGTAATTGTCCTGGAAGTCGACCGTGTCCTTCTCGATATCGGCGAGAAGCGACTGCGCCGGCTTGTCCATGCGCACCTCGGTGTAGCGCATGGCGGCCGGGTTGTCGCCGTCCATCGAGCCGAAATTACCCTGGCCGTCGAGCAGGGGCAGGGACATCGAGAAATCCTGCGCCATCCGCACCAGCGCGTCGTAGATCGCGCTGTCGCCGTGGGGGTGGTACTTACCCATGACGTCGCCGACGGGGCGGGCGGACTTGCGATAGGGCTTGTCGTGGGTGTTTCCGGTTTCGTGCATTGCATAAAGAATGCGCCGGTGCACAGGTTTTAGGCCATCGCGCAGATCGGGGATCGCGCGGCTGACGATCACGCTCATCGCGTAGTCGAGATAGGAGGTCTTCATCTCCTCCGAGATGGAGATCGTCGGCCCGTCATAGGCCGGGCGCTCGGGGCCGGAACCGCCGTTTGGCATTTCGTCTTCGTTTTCAGGTGTTTCCGGCGTATCGTTCACGTTTCTGCCCGCTCTGTCCTGCTGTCGTCTTTTGCTGTTGCCAAGGGTATATCAGAGGGCTTGCAGGGGGCGCAATGCGCAATGCCCGGCCCGGTTGGCGGGCATTTTGGCAGCCGGGGCGGATGGCTGCTAACATGCTGTTTTTGTTGAAAACTAAAAAAATCGCGGCATCCTTGATGGAACCAAAGGCAAAAAATCCGGGGTTTCAGCAGGAGTGTAACGAGATGACCGAGACGGAGATGATGCTCAGGGGGTATGGCCTTACCACGGCGGAGTTCTTCTACCACATGCCGGACTATGCCCATGTTCTCAACAGTTTCGTCTGGCAGGAGTACGATATCGCGCCCGATCACCCGCGGCTGTTCGAGTTCGTGGAGTTCTGGCAGAAGGAGATCGAGGGGCCGCTGCATTCGGTGCAGTTCACCCATCGCAAGCTGATCGCGCCGGGCGAATGGCGGCAGGTCGTGGGCGAGTTCACGCTTCATTAACCAGGGTTAACAAAACGTAAAACCCCGGGCGTTTTCGGCCCGGGGCTCTGTCCGACCCTCCGCGGGAGGCGGCGGTCAGGGAATGATGCGGGTGTATTTCATGCCTTCGAGCGAGGCGCCGATCAGCGCCCCCGCCTGGCCGAAGACCACCGCGACGACCGGTGCCGTCGATGTCGTCGTGTCGGCGCGCAGGTTGCCGCCCTGGTCGTTGAAGACATATTCCACGTCCGCCCCCGCGACCCAGCCGGTGGCCCGGCGGAAGCGGCTGAGCGCGTCCTCGGTCATGAAGAACAGGACATGGGCGAATTGCTGGGCGCCGATCTGAAGGCCCACGCTGCCCTTGGTGGCCGAGTAGTAATCGACCGTCACCCCGCCCACGCGGAGCGCGCCGCGGCCATAGCCGCCGCCGACGATGAAGCCGCCCTCGGTCACCAGCGGCATGATCAGCACGCCGGTGGATTTCTCGCCGATCTCGCGGGTAGCGGGATAGCGGGTGTAGAGGTGGTTGATGGTCGCGTCGGCGCGGGCGTCGATTTCCGTGCCCTTGGTGCTGCCGACCCCGTTGCCGCAAGCGGCGACGACGGGGGTGGTGGCCAGCATGCCGAGCGTGAAGCTGCGTCTGGAGAGAATGCTCATGTTATTTGCCTGTGACTGCCTGTGTTCCGCGTCGGCATGTACCTGCCGATCTGGGGCCGAGTATAGAGGCGAGCCGGCAAAGTGTCACCCGCAAAGCGCCTTTTCGGCGGGATATTGCGACCCGGCGTACAAACCCCCCGGCCGCAGCGATTCGCGGGCACTATTCCACAAGGCGATTAAGGCTTTGTCACCCGGGGTTCATCTTTCCCGAAATACTCCCGCCGGAGGCGTCCGGCGGCGCGTCCTGGTGCCGCGGCCGGTTATGCAAGGGCCCGGGCCATGGCCGGGGCGAAATAGGTCAGGATGCCGTCGCAGCCCGCGCGCTTGAAGGCCATCAGGCTTTCCGCCATCGCCCTGTCGCCGTCGATCCAGCCGTTCTGGGCGGCGGCGGTGATCATCGCGTATTCGCCCGACACCTGGTAGGCGAAGGTGGGGGTGGCGAACTCGTCCTTCACCCGGCGGCAGATGTCGAGATAGGGCATGCCGGGCTTGACCATCACCATGTCGGCCCCCTCGGCCAGGTCGCGGGCGACGCAGCGCATCGCCTCGTCGGAATTGGCGGCATCCATCTGGTAGGTCTTCTTGTCGCCCTTGAGCGCGCCCGAGGCGCCCACCGCGTCGCGGAAGGGCCCGTAGAAGGCCGAGGCATACTTGGCGGCGTAGGAGAGCAGCATCACGTTGCGATGGCCGGCGCCTTCGAGCGCCGAGCGGATGGCGCCGATGCGGCCATCCATCATGTCGGAGGGGCCGATGATGTCGACCCCGGCCTCGGCCTGGGACAGCGCCTGTTTGACCAGCGCCTCGACCGTTTCGTCGTTGACGATCTCGCCATCGACGACAAAGCCGTCATGGCCGGTGTCGGAATAGGGGTCGAGCGCCACGTCGGTCATGATGGCGATCTCGGGCACGGCGGCCTTGATGGCGCGGGTGGCGCGGTTCGAAAGGTTCTCGGGGTTCCAGGCCTCGGCACAGTCGGAGGTGCGGTTGGCGGCCTCGGTGTAGGGAAAGAGGCAGATGGCGGGAATGCCGAGATCGGCCGCCTCGCGCGCGGCCTCGACCACGCGGTCGACGCTGCGGCGCACGACACCGGGCATCGACGGCACCGGCTCCTCTATCCCGTCGCCCTCGCGCACGAAGACCGGCCAGATCAGGTCGCCCGGCGTCAACGTGTTCTCGGCCACCAGCGCGCGGATCGCGGGGCTTTGCCGCGTGCGGCGCAGGCGCGTGGCGGGGAAGGGGGCTTGGGTCGGGCGCATCGGCGTCAATCCTTGTTTTCCACCCTGCTGTCACTGGCATGGAAAATTGACGATCTCAAGGGTAGGAATTGCCGCGTGGCGGCGCTATGAGGGGTGAACCTTCAGCCCCGGCCGGGCAAGAAACGTTACAGGCTCTATCTCGTGGACTGGTACGACAGCGTCTTCGAACTCATCGACATGCGCAGCTTCAGTAACCTCTGGTACTGGATCATTCTTGCCGTGATGTGGTCGTCGACCAGCCACTGGGTGCTGGGCGTGCCGTGGGACATGGTGATGCGCGCGCGCAAGGACGACACCGAGGCGCGGATGCAGGATCTCGAGACCATCGTGCGGATCAACATCAACCGCATCCTGCTGATCGCCGAGGAATCGGGGCTGCTGCTGGCGGGGCTCACCTGCTTCATGCTGACGATGCTGATGCTGCTGGGCTTCGTCTATGGCAACGAGTTCTCGCAGGCGGTCTTCCTGCTGCTGTTCCCGATGACCATCGTCGGGCTGCTGTCGGTGGCCACGGCGCACGTGATCCGGCGCGACGGGCTGTCGGGCGAGGCGCTTTACAGGATGATGCACAAGCACAGGGTGCTGACACAGGTGGTTGGGGTGATCTCGATCTTCGTCACCGCCATGTGGGGCATGCTGCAGAACATGATGATCGGGGCGCTCGGCTAGGGGTCAGGCCCGGCCAGGCGGTGATAGATGAGCGATGCGAAGCACATAATCGTGGGCGGCGCGCCCGAGGGGTTCGACGCGCGGCTGATCCTGAAGGAGGCCGAGCGGGATGGCGGCCCGGTCATCCACGTGGCGCGCGACGACAAGCGGCTGGCCCAGGTGGCCGAGGCGCTGGCCTTCTTCGCGCCCGGCATGCCGGTGCTGCGCTTTCCGGGGTGGGATTGCCTGCCCTATGACCGGATATCGCCCAATGCCGACATATCCGCCGCGCGGATGGCGACGCTGGCGGGGCTGGTGCACGGGGCGCCCAAGCAGTTCGTGCTTTTGACCACGCTCAACGCGGCGAGCCAGCGGGTGCCGCCGCGCGATGTGTTGCGCGAGGCCGCGTTTACGGCCGAGGTCGACCGGCAGATCGACGAGGAGGCGCTGAAGGCGTTCCTCGTGCGGATGGGCTTCGTGCAGAGCCCGACGGTGACCGAGCCCGGCGATTATGCCGTGCGGGGCGGGATCATCGACATCTTCCCGCCGGGCGAGGGCGGGCCGGTGCGGCTGGACCTGTTCGGCGACGTGCTGGACGGCGTGCGGCGGTTCGATCCGGGCAGCCAGCGGACGACGGAGAAGCTTTCGAAGGTCGAGCTGGCGCCGGTGAGCGAGGTGATCCTCGACGAGGCGTCGATCACGCGGTTCCGGCAGAATTACCGGATCGAGTTCGGTGCCGCGGGCACGGACGACCCGCTTTACGAGGCGGTGAGCGCCGGGCGGAAACATGCCGGGATCGAGCATTGGCTGCCGTTCTTCCATGAAAAGCTGGAGACTTTGTTCGACTACATGCCCGGGGCCCCGGTGACGCTGGACGACCAGGTCGAGGCGGCGCGGCTGTCGCGGTGGGACACGGTGCAGGACCAGTACGAGGCGCGGCGGCACGCGCTGGAGCAGAAGCAACGGGCCGAGACGATCTACAAGCCGGTGCCGCCGGGGCAGCTCTATCTCGATGACGATGCGTGGAACGCGGCGGTGGCCGACCGGCGGCGGCTGGCGTTTTCGCCGCTGGCGAAGAGCCCGGGGCCCAACATCATCGACGCGGGCGGGCGGATCGGGCGGAACTTCTCGCCCGAGCGGCAGCAGGAAAGCATCAGCCTTTTCGGGGCGTTGAAGGACCATATCGAAGCGAAGATGGGTGAGGGCCCGGTGCTTCTGGCGAGCTATTCCGAGGGGGCGCGGGAGCGGCTCGAGGGTTTGCTGGAGGACGAGGGGCTGATCGGCGCGGTCACGGTGCGCGACGTGGGCGGCGTGGGCAAGCGCGGGCTGCACCTGGCGGTCTGGGGGCTGGAACACGGGTTCGAGTCGCCCGGGCTGACGGTGATTGCCGAGCAGGACGTGCTGGGCGACCGGCTGATCCGCTCGCCGCGCAAACGGCGGCGGGCGGAGAACTTCCTGACCGAGGCGCAATCGCTCAGCCCCGGCGACCTGGTGGTGCATGTGGATCATGGGATCGGGCGGTATCACGGCCTGGAGGTGATCACGGCGGCGGGGGCGGCGCATGAATGCCTGAGCCTGGAATATGCCGAAGGGGCAAGGCTTTACCTGCCGGTCGAGAATATCGAATTGCTGAGCCGGTATGGGCACGAGGAAGGCTTGCTCGACCGGCTGGGGGGCGGCGCGTGGCAGGCGAAGAAGGCCAAGCTCAAGGAGCGCATCCGCGAGATGGCGGACCGGCTGATCCGGATTGCCGCCGAGCGGGCGCTGCGCAAGGGCGCGGTGATGGAGCCCGAGCACCACGCGTGGGAGGCGTTTTCGGCCCGGTTCCCGTACCAGGAGACCGACGACCAGCTGCGCGCGATCGAGGACGTGGTGAACGACCTGAGTTCCGGCACGCCGATGGACCGGCTGATCTGTGGCGATGTTGGGTTCGGCAAGACGGAAGTGGCGATGCGGGCGGCCTTCGTGGCGGCGCTGCAGGGATACCAGGTGGCGGTGATCGCGCCGACGACGCTTCTGGCACGGCAGCATTACCAGAGCTTTGCCGAGCGGTTCCGGGGCTTTCCGATCTCGGTGCGGCCCCTGTCGCGGTTCGTGTCGACGACCGAGGCCGCGAAGACGCGCGAGGCGCTGTCGCGGGGGCAGGTGGATATCGTGGTGGGCACGCATGCGCTTCTGGCCAAGGGGGTGCGGTTTGCCAATCTCGGGCTGCTGGTGATCGACGAGGAGCAGCGGTTCGGGGTGGCGCACAAAGAGCGGCTGAAGCAGTTGCGCAGTGATGTGCACGTGCTGACCCTGACCGCCACGCCTATTCCGCGGACACTTCAACTTTCGCTCTCAGGTGTCCGGGATCTCAGCATAATCGGCACGCCGCCGGTCGACCGGCTGTCGATCCGGACCTATGTGAGCGAGTTCGACACGGTGACCATTCGCGAGGCATTGCTGCGCGAGCATTACCGGGGCGGGCAGAGCTTTTTCGTGGTGCCGCGGATCAAGGACCTGGCGGAGATCGAGGAATTCCTCAAGGAGCAGGTGCCGGAGGTGTCCTACGTCGTGGCGCATGGGCAGATGGCGGCGGGCGAGCTGGATAGCCGGATGAACGCGTTTTACGACGGGAAATTCGACGTTCTGCTGGCGACGACGATCGTCGAGTCGGGGCTGGATATTCCCACCGCCAACACGATGGTGGTGCACCGGGCGGACATGTTCGGGCTGGCGCAACTCTACCAGATCCGGGGGCGTGTGGGGCGGTCGAAGGTGCGGGCCTATGCCTACCTGACGACCAAGCCGCGCGTGCCGCTGACGCCGGCGGCGGAGAAGCGGCTGCGGGTGCTGGGGAGCCTCGATACGCTGGGGGCGGGGTTCACGCTGGCGAGCCAAGATCTGGATATTCGCGGGGCGGGGAACCTGCTGGGCGAGGAACAGTCGGGGCAGATGCGCGACGTGGGCTACGAGCTTTACCAGTCGATGCTGGAGGAGGCGATTGCCAAGATCCGGGCGGGCGAGCTGGAAGGGCTGACCGAGACGGACGAGCAATGGGCGCCGCAGATTAACCTCGGCGTGCCGGTTCTGATCCCCGAGGAGTATGTGCCGGATTTGGACGTGCGGCTGGGATTGTATCGCCGTCTCAGTGGGTTGCACACCAAAGTTGAACTGGAGGGGTTCGCCGCTGAGCTGATCGACCGGTTCGGGAAGCTGCCGAAGGAGGTGAACACGCTGCTGTTGATCGTGCGGATCAAGGCGATGTGCAAACGGGCGGGGATTGCCAAGCTCGACGGGGGCCCGAAGGGGGCAACGATCCAGTTCCACAACGACAAGTTCGCGTCTCCGGAGGGCCTTGTGCAGTTCATGCAGGACCAGAGGGGCATGGCCAAGGTCAAGGACAACAAGATCGTCGTGCGGCGGGACTGGACCAAGGAAAGCGACAAGATCAAGGGGGCGTTCGCCATTGCCCGGGACCTTGCGGAGAAGGTCGTCGAGAAGAAGAAGGCGAATCGGGGTTAACGGGCTGATTTCGTTGAGATTTGGCGGGTCGGTATCACGTCGGTCTTACGTCGGTATTTTGTCGGTGTTCTTGGCGGTGATTGGCCGGGTTGATGTGGCGTGCGGTGGGGGGTGGTACCGGATGTTGTGCGGGGCGCAACGGCGGTGTGAGGGGCCGGGACCGGTGAGCGGAGGATGGGCCGGTAGAGGCCGGGCCGGAGGGTAAATCGCTTGATCCGGGGCCGGGAACGGGCAATGTTGCCGCGAGGCATGGTGGTGTCTTGGACATGTCGGCCGCCTTCTTCCCGCAGTTACCGTTTGACGCGGCGCTTGCGCCAATCGGAACTGCGTCGGCGGAGACGCGGAATTGGTAAAAAGTTGATTGGGAAATGCGACGTGATGGACCAGCAAGCAGACGCTGACGCAAACGGGCTTTATGTCGGGCGCGACGATTACATATTTCTTCGCGGTGGAAAGCACGGGGTGTTCTCGTACTTCACTGGCGTAAAGAGCCCGGATCGCAAGTCGCCGCGGATTTTCCGCAACAATGCCGAGGCCCGGACGGATTTCTGCGCGAAGACGGGCCGGCGGTTTCGGATGGTCATCTTTCCCGAGAAATGCGTTGTCCTTCGGGAAAAGATCGACCTGCCGGAGCAGTTCTCGTCACTTTACGAGCGGTGCTACGGGCCGGTCATGGCCGGATCCAGGGCGGAGGACAATATTCTCTACCCGGTTGAGGCGCTTCGGGAGAACCCGGCGGCCATGTCGCGGACGGATACGCATTATGCCGCCCCCGGTGTGCTTGGCGTGACAGAGGCGCTGCTGGCGGACCTTTTTCCCGAGGAGATCGAAACGGGGATGACCATGCTCCGGGCGCTGCTGACGGAATCCACCGCGTTTTTCGGTGACCTTGGTCGCAAGTTTGCCGATCCGGTCGGCGAGACACAGCTTGTCATGAAAGGGCAGGCAGTGCCGAACACCATGGCGAGCAACGGATTGCAAGGGAATGACGGTCTCATGTTCCTGGTCTCGTCGCCGCAGGCGTTGAGCGACAAGACGGTGCTGGTGTTCGGGGATTCCTTTTTCCGGCAGCTGTTGCAGACATTGCCGGTGTTCTATCGGCGGGTGGTGTTTTGCCGGTCGCGGTATTTTCATTACGAGATGGTCAAGGCGGTCAAGCCGGACGATATCTTCTGCGGGCTTGCCGAGCGCTACCTGTCGCGTTGCAGCCCGGACACCAAGCGGCCGCATTTCCTGAGCTATCCGCTGGCGCTGGGACGGGCGATAGAGCCGGAACCCGATTTCCCGGCCCTCTGGGACGAGATGATATACCGGGCGCAGCTCTGGCGGTGACGCGCCTTACGGGTGGCGCGGCGTCCCGGCGCGTCGGTTGCGGAGTGGTGGGTTTCACCCACCCTGCGGCGGGATCACCCGTTTCGTGAGAACCACGCCTTCACCTTGGGCGCGATGTGGGCCCAGAAGGCGGGGACGGTGTCGCGCAGCGAAGGGGCGATGCGGGCTTCGAACTTGTCCCAGGTGGCGCCGTTTTCGCGCCAGCCGATGCCGTCTGACGCGAGGTTCTGGTTGGGCGGCTGGAAGCGGTCGAGGGCCTTGGCGAAGCGGGCGTCCGGGGTTTCCGCGGCTTCGAACTCCTCCCAGAGGGCGCGGAAGCTGTCGGCCTGGTCCGGGGGCAGGAGGCCGAAGAGGCGGCTTGCGGCTTCTGCTTCGCGCTCGGCCTGGTCGTCGTGGCCGGTATTGCCGTAGATGGGCGTGTCGCCCGCGTCGATTTCGACGATGTCGTGCAGGAGCAGCATGCGGATGACACGCGAGATGTCGGTGCCTTCTGGCGCGTGGTCTTCCAGCACAATGGCGTAGAGGGCGAGGTGCCAGCTGTGTTCGGCCGAGTTCTCGTAGCGGGAGCCGTCGCAGAGCGTGGTGGTGCGGGTGACCGACTTGAGGCGGCAGGCCTCGTTCAGGAAGGCGATCCGGGCGTCGAGGCGGTCTTCGCTCATGTCTTGGGCGTGTCGGCGGAGGGCGGGGCCGCGGTGCCCGCCGCCTCCTGCCTTGCCTTGAACGCCTTGACCTTCTGCAGGAGCAGCGCGCGCGCCTTCATGTTGGCGCGGCGCACGCGCATGGAGGTGAGGAAGGCTTCCTCGGCGGTTTGCGAGGTGGCGCCGAGCAGCGCCACGATCTCGTTCACCACGCCCTCGTCGCCCGAGGCATCGACATACTTGATGACTTGCGTCGCCAGGTCGTCGGCCAGGTCCTCGGTCACGCCCATGGGCTTACCTCGTGGTTTCGGTCAGCCGGCGTTTGACGTAATCGCTGACCGTGTCGATCATCGTGTCCATGTAAGGCTCTTCGAAGAAGTGGCCCGAGCCGTCGATTTCCTCGTGGGTGACGGTGATGCCCTGCTGTTCCTGCAGTTTCGACACGAGCGACTTGGTATCGGCCGGGGGCGCGACACGGTCGGCGCCGCCGTTGATGATGAGGCCCGAGGAGGGGCAGGGCGCCAGGAACGAGAAATCGTACATGTTGGCGGGCGGCGAGACCGAGATGAAGCCCGTGATCTCGGGCCGGCGCATCAGCAGTTGCATGCCGATCCAGGCGCCGAAGGAGAACCCGGCGACCCAGCAATGCTTGGAGTTGTTGTTCATCGACTGCAGGTAGTCGAGCGCGGAGGCCGCATCGGACAGCTCGCCCACGCCCTGATCATATTCGCCCTGGGACCGCCCGACGCCGCGGAAATTGAACCGCAGCACGGTGAAACCCATGTTGTAGAAGGCGTAATGCAGGTTGTAGACGACCTTGTTGTTCATCGTGCCGCCGAATTGCGGGTGCGGGTGCAGCACGATGGCGATGGGGGCGTCTTTCTCGCGTTGGGGGTGATAACGGCCTTCGAGCCGGCCTTCCGGTCCGGGAAATATTACCTCGGGCATATGGTCCCTTTGTCCATCTCAGGGGTGCCGAGGCTATTCTTGACGAATTTCCCTTGGCACCTTAGAATTATTCTAATTTCCAGCCAGGGGCCGGATCGGGCTGCAAGCGAGATAAGCTTTGCGCATCGTCAGGTCAATCTATTCGCGAGGGTCGGGGCCATGAAACTCAGCACGAAGGGGCGCTACGCGATGGTGGCGCTGGTCGATATCGCCCTCAGCCAGAAGGACGGGCTGGTGACACTGGGCGAAATCTCGAAACGGCAGAAGGTGTCGCTGCCCTACCTGGAGCAGCTGTTCGTGAAGCTGCGGCGGGCCGAGCTGGTGGAATCGGTGCGCGGGCCGGGGGGCGGCTATCGCCTGGCGCGGCCGGCGGCGGAGATCCGCATCAGCGAGGTGTTGCAGGCGGTCGACGAGACGGTCGACGCGCTGCACAAGGGCGCGGGCGCGTCGGGCGCCACGTCAGGCTCGCGCGCGCAGTCGATGGCGAACCGGCTGTGGGAAGGGCTGTCGGCCCATGTCTACGTGTTCCTGCACCAGACCCGGCTGTCGGACGTGGTGGAGAATTCGCTGACGCCATGCCCGATCGTGCCGACGCTGGTGCCGGTGGTCGACGATCAGTGACCTGTGGGTGTGAAAGCCGTGGCAGGGGGCGCTGCCCCACGTTGAAACCCCGGCAGGGTTTCAACGCTCCCCGGGATATTTTCGGCCAGAAGAAGCGGGGGGCGTAGTGGCGCGGGTCTACCTCGATCATAACGCGACGGCGCCGTTGAGGCCCGAGGCGCGCGAGGCGATGGTGGCGGCGATGGACGTGGCCGGCAACCCGTCGAGCGTGCATGGCGAGGGGCGGGCGGCCAAGGCCTTGGTGGAACGGGGAAGGGCGCAGGTGGCCGAGGCCGTGGGGTGCAAGCCGCAGGAGGTGGTGTTCACCTCCGGCGCGACGGAAGCCGCGCGGGTGATGGAGCGCTGGCCGGGGCCGGTGGAGGTTCAGGCGACGGCGCATGACGCGCTCTGGGCGCATCGGCGCGCGGAGGGCGAGGGCACGCCGCTTTACGCGATGGGACTGGCGAATTCCGAGACGGGGATCGTGACGGAGCCGGAGGCGCGAGACGGGGCGCTTCTGCTTGACATCACGCAGGCGGTGGGGCGTATTCCGTTTTCCTTCGCCTGGAGCGGGGCGGATTTCGCCATTCTCTCGGCGCACAAGCTGGGCGGGCCGAAGGGCATCGGTGCGCTGATCGTGAAGCAGGGGGTGGATTTCCTCGCGCTTACCCCCGGCGGCGGGCAGGAGATGGGGCGCCGCTCGGGCACCGAAAACATCATTGGAATCGCGGGCTTCGGCGCCGCAATTGAAGCAGCGCTCCGGGACCAGGCCGCGGGGGGCTGGGACGAGATCGAGAAATTTAGAAACATTCTAGAAACACTGCTTGAGGAATCGGCGAGAGAGACTATTTTTGTCGGGAAATCGGATCGGCGTCTGCCCAACACCTCCTGCTTCATTTCCGACGGATGGAAAGGCGAGACACAGGTGATGGCGATGGATCTGGCGGGGTTTGCCATATCCGCAGGCTCGGCCTGTTCCAGCGGCAAGGTGAAGGCGAGCCGGGTTCTGGGGGCGATGGGATACAGCGACACCCAGGCGGCAAGCGCCGTGCGCGTGTCGCTGGGCCCCGGGACGAGTGAAGACGACGTGACACGCTTTGCCGAAGCCTGGGCAAGGCAGCATGCAAAGCATCGCGCCCGCGCGGCGTGAGCTGAAAGGAGCTTGAAGATGGCGGCACTGGACGAAACACGCGTGAAGGAAGGCGTCGACAAGGACACGGTCGATGCGGTCCGCGAGGCCGGCACCTACAAGCACGGCTGGGAAACCGAGATCGAGACGGAATACGCGCCGAAAGGGCTGACGCCCGATATCGTGCGGCTGATTTCCAAGAAGAACGGCGAGCCCGAATGGATGACCGACTGGCGGCTGGCGGCCTACGAGCGCTGGCTGCAGAAGAAAGAGCCCAACTGGGCGATGGTCGATTATCCGCAGATCGACTTTCAGAACCAGTATTACTATGCCCGGCCCAAGAGCATGGAGACGAAGCCCAAGTCGCTCGACGAGGTGGACCCCAAGCTGTTGGAAACCTACGAGAAACTGGGCATTCCGCTGAAGGAGCAGATGATCCTTGCGGGCGTCGAGGGGGCCGAGGAGGCCCCGGCGGAGGCGCGCGAGAGTGACCGGAAGGTGGCCGTCGATGCGGTGTTCGACAGCGTCAGTGTCGGGACCACGTTCCAGAAGGAGCTTCAGAAGGCGGGCGTGATCTTCTGCTCGATCTCCGAGGCGATCCGGGAGCATCCGGAGCTGGTGAAGAAATACCTCGGCAGCGTCGTGCCGGTGAGCGACAACTTCTATGCGACGCTGAACTCGGCTGTCTTCTCTGATGGCTCGTTCGTCTACGTGCCGCCGGGGGTGCGCTGCCCGATGGAGCTGTCGACCTATTTCCGGATCAATGCCGAGAATACCGGCCAGTTCGAGCGGACCCTGATCATTGCCGACAAGGGCTCTTACGTGAGCTACCTCGAGGGCTGCACCGCGCCGCAGCGGGACACCAGCCAGCTTCACGCCGCGGTGGTCGAGATCGTGGTCGAGGAAGACGCCGAGGTGAAGTATTCGACCGTTCAGAACTGGTTCCCGGGCGACGAGAACGGCAAGGGCGGCATCTACAACTTCGTGACCAAGCGGGCCGATTGCCGGGGCGACCGGGCCAAGGTGATGTGGACGCAGGTCGAGACCGGGTCCGCGGTGACGTGGAAATATCCGAGCTGCATCCTGCGCGGGAATGAAAGCCAGGGCGAGTTCTACTCGATCGCCATCACCAACAACTACCAGCAGGCCGATACCGGCACGAAGATGGTGCATCTGGGGAAAGATACCCGGTCGCGGATCGTCTCGAAGGGGATCAGCGCGGGCAAGGCGCAGAACACCTATCGGGGGCTTGTGAGCATGCACCCGAAGGCCAAGAACAGCCGGAACTACACGCAGTGCGACAGCCTTCTGATCGGCAGCGACTGCGGGGCGCACACGGTGCCGTATATCGAGGTGAAGAACAACTCGTCCCGGGTGGAGCACGAGGCCACGACCTCGAAGGTGGATGACGACCAGATGTTCTATTGCCGCCAGCGCGGCATGGACGAGGAGGAGGCGGTGGCGCTTGTCGTCAACGGCTTCTGCAAGGACGTCCTCCAGGCCCTGCCGATGGAATTTGCCATGGAAGCCCAACAGCTTGTGGCGATTTCGCTGGAAGGGTCGGTGGGCTGATGACCCGGCCGGCGATACGGGACTGGATCGTCTGGGTGATGGTGTTTTCCTTCGTGGCGCTGTTGCTTGTCGGGCCTTGGCAATTCCATGATGGGGCGAGGCTTGATATGGCCCTTGGCGCCGGCGTTGGCGAAACAGTCCTGAATTGGGTCCTGATCCCCGGTTTTGTCGTTGATTGGGACTATCCCAATCCGACACCGTGTCGCCAGGACTGGAATATGTTCGCCCCGGTGAGCCCGATAGCTTGCTTTAACTGAGGACGCGGAGATGACGCAGCCTGTACTGAATGTGCAAGACGCGCCGGAGGGCCCTCCGCGCCAATATGACGTTGTCGAGCTGGCTTGCGATGTTGTCAGCAATGGCGTGACGCTGCCCGACGGCACACGTGGCACGATCGTGGAACTGCAGGGAAGTCCGGTCGAAGCGCTCACCGTGGAGTTTGACGAGTTTCGTTTCGGGGAAGAGTTTCTCCAGGACCTGAAGGAACCGCAATTCAAACTGCTGTGGCGGGAAAGCAAACAATGATCATCACCACCACCAACACCATCGAGGGCCACAGGATCACCGCCTACAAGGGGATCGTGGTGGGCGAGGCGATCATGGGGGCGAATGTCGTGCGCGATGTCTTCGCCTCGATCACCGATATCGTCGGCGGGCGCTCGGGCGCCTATGAAAGCAAGCTGCAGGATGCCCGCGACACGGCGATGACCGAGCTGGAGGCGCGGGCGGCGGCGATGGGGGCGAACGCGGTTGTCGGCGTCGATCTGGATTACGAGGTGGTGGGGCAGTCGATGCTGATGGTATCGGCGAGCGGCACCGCCGTGGTGATCGAGTAGGGCCGCGCGATGACCGGGAACGCCACCGAGGAATGGCTGCTCACGCGGCTGGACTATCCCGGGCACATGGATGCCGGGCGGCTGGCGGGGCTGGGCGGCTCGGCGGTGGCGATCATCGTCGGGCTTTCGGCCTATGCGGCGGTTTCCGCCCCGGTGGCGCTGGCCGTGGGGGTCGGTGCCGGGTTCGGGGCGGGCGCGGTGATCCATCGCGTGGTCAGCCGGCGCAAGATGGAACGGGAGGTGGCGGCGCTCAACGCGAGACGCGCCGCCGAGACTGAGATGACACATGCGCAGATAGCGCGGATGAAGGAAAATGCGCCCGGTGGCACGGCCCCCGCGGCAGAGATGAAGAAGGGTTAGAACATGTTGGAAATCAAGAACCTGCACGTCGGTCTTGAAGACGAGGACAAGCAGATCCTGAAGGGCGTCGACCTGAAGGTGGGCGCCGGCGAGGTGCACGCGATCATGGGGCCGAACGGGTCCGGCAAGTCGACGCTCAGCTATGTTCTGTCGGGCCGGGATGGCTATGAGGTGACCGAGGGCAGTGCCACGCTCCTGGGCGAGGAACTGCTCGACATGGAGCCGGAAGAGCGCGCCGCGGCGGGGCTGTTCCTGGCGTTCCAGTACCCGGTGGAAATTCCGGGCGTTGGCAACATGACCTTCATGCGCACCGCTTTGAACGCACAGCGCAAGGCGCGCGGCGAGGAGGAGATGAGCGCGGCCGATTTCCTCAAGCTGGTGCGCGAGAAGGCGAAGACGCTGAAGATCGATGCCGACATGCTGAAACGGCCGGTGAACGTGGGCTTTTCCGGCGGCGAGAAGAAGCGCAACGAGGTGCTGCAGATGGCGGTGCTGGAGCCGAAGATGTGCATTCTCGACGAGACGGATTCGGGCCTCGACGTGGATGCGATGAAGCTTGTGTCGGACGGGGTGAACGCCCTGCGTGACGCGGGCCGGAGCTTCCTTGTGATCACGCACTACCAGCGCCTGCTGAACCATATCCAACCGGACGTGGTGCACATCATGTCCGAGGGCCGGATCATCAAGACCGGCGGGCCGGAACTGGCGCTGGAAGTCGAAGAGAACGGCTATGCGGACCTGCGCGGGGAGGTGGCCTGATGGCATTGCCGCAGAAGAAGCTGGACGCGACGGAAGCGCGGCTGGAGGGTCTGAGCCTGCCCGGTGGGGCGGCATGGGCCCGCGCCGCGCGCGAGGCGGCGCTGGACCGGGTGAAGGCGATGGGCCTGCCCGAGCGACGCGACGAGTACTGGAAATACACCCGCCCCGACACGCTGGTGCAGGCCGAGGTGCCGCCGGCGGCGACGTTCGATTCGGACGACGGGCCGATGTACGAAGGCATCGACCGGCTGAAGATCGTCTTCGTCGACGGGAAGTTCGACGAGGCCGCGAGCGATGACCTGAGCCTTGAGGGCGTCACCATCGAGCGGCTGAGCGCGGCGGCGGAGAAGGACATTCACTGGGCCAAGGACGTTTACGGCGTGCTGGAAGAGCGGGGGCAGACCCCGGTCGAGCGGCCGCTCGCGGCGCTGAATACGGCGCTGGCCGAGGATGGGCTGCTGATCCATGTCACCGGCCGGGTCAGCAAGCCGCTGAACCTTGTCTATCATCACAGGTCGGAAACGTCGGACGCCATCCTGCACCATGTCATCAGGCTGGACGAGGGCGCCGACCTGACGGTGCTGGAGAACGGCCCGGCGGCGGCACGGTTCAACAAGGTGATGGAGGTGGACGTGGCCGATGGCGCGGGCTTCCACCACGTGCGCACGCAAGGCCGCGACCACGAGCGGCGGGCGGCGACGCATATCTTTGCCCGGCTCGGCAAGGAGAGCACGTTCAAGACCTTCACCCTGACGGTGAACGGGGTTCTGACGCGCAACGAGTGTGTCGTGGAGATGCTGGGCGACGATGCCGCCGCGCATATCGCGGGCGCCTGCGTGGGCGATGGCGATTTCCACCATGACGACACGGTGTTCGTGACCCATGACGCGGTGAATTGCGAAAGCCGGCAGGTGTTCAAGAAGGTGCTGCGGAACGGCGCCAAGGGCGTGTTCCAGGGCAAGATCCTGGTGAAGCCCGGCGCGCAGAAGACCGACGGCTACCAGATCAGCCAGTCGCTTCTGCTGGACGATGACAGCGAGTTCGACGCCAAGCCGGAGCTCGAGATCTACGCCGATGACGTGGCCTGTTCGCACGGGTCCACCAGCGGCGCGATCGACGAGGAAGGGCTCTTTTACCTACGCGCGCGGGGCGTGCCGAAGGAGATCGCGACCGACCTGCTGACGCTCGCCTTCCTGGCCGAGGCGGTGCAGGAGATCGAGGACGAGACCCTGCGCGAAGAGCTTGTCGGCCGGCTGGACGCCTGGCTGCAGCGCCGGCGCGGCTGATGCCGGTCACCACCGATATCGTGGCCTCCTACCGGGGGCCGCGGCCGGTGATGCGGCGGCTTCTGGCGATGCCGGTGAACGAGGGCAGGGCGCTGGCCATCCTGATGGCGGGCTGTCTTGTCACCTTCATCGGCCAATGGCCAAGGCTGGCGCGCGAGGCGCACCTGACCGGGCAGGAGCTGAACCCGCTTCTGGGCGGGGCGCTGCTGGGCTGGATCTTCATCGCGCCGCTGGCGTTTTACGCGCTGGCCTTCCTGAGCCACCTTGCCAGCCGGGCGTTCGGCGCCCGCGGCACGGGCTATGGTGCAAGGCTGGCGCTGTTCTGGGCCTTCCTTGCGGCAAGCCCGCTGCTGCTGCTTTTCGGGCTGGTCGCCGGGTTCATCGGGCCGGGGCCGGGGCTGACCGGTGTGGGCGTGGTCTGGGTCGCGGTGTTCCTGTGGTTCTGGCTGTCGAACCTGCGCGAAGCGGAATGGGGCACGTCATGAGTTTCGCGTGGTTCCGGGCGATGCTGCGCCTGACGCTGACCAAACCCCGGGAGGCCGGCGCGCTGGTGGTCGAGATGGGCTGGCCCATGCAGGGGCTGTGGATCGCGCTGATGCTGGTGTCGGTGCTGCTGTCGCTGCTGGTGTCGGGGGTGTTCTACGTGGCCCCGCTGCCGCCCGGCGAGATGGGCGAGCTGATCCAGCTTTCGCCGGCCTACCACACGCCGCTTCTGTTCGCGCTGCTGAACTGGGCGCAGGCTCTGATTTCGGTCGTGCTGCTGCACCGGATCGGGCTGGCCTTCGGCGGGCAGGGCGAGCTGGCCGACGTGCTGGCAGTGATGATCTGGCTTCAGGTCGTGTCGCTGGTGCTGGCGGTGGTGCTGTTCGTGATCGGGCTGATCCTGCCGCTGGTGGGCGGGCTGATGATGTTGGCCGCCTTCTTCTGGGGGCTGTGGGCGACGCTGGCACTGATCGCCGCCGCCCACCGATTCGACGGCCTGCTGAAAGCGGCGGGCGTCTGCGTTCTGACGGTGGTGACCTTTTCCATCGGCATGACGATCCTGTCCGCCGTGCTTGGCGGGCTGGGAGTGACAGGGAGATGACCATGTATGACGTCGACACGATCCGCGCCGATTTTCCGATTCTCAGCCGCGAGGTGAACGGCAAGCCGCTGGTCTACCTCGACAACGGCGCCTCGGCGCAGAAGCCGAAGGTGGTGATCGACGCGATCGCCCATGCCTATAGCCACGAATATTCCAACGTGCACCGGGGCCTGCACACGCTGTCGAACATCGCCACCGAGAAA
This sequence comes from Roseovarius sp., assembly GCF_030373445.1. Classification (GTDB taxonomy): domain Bacteria; phylum Pseudomonadota; class Alphaproteobacteria; order Rhodobacterales; family Rhodobacteraceae; genus Roseovarius. The sequence continues at coordinate 4,909 of NZ_JAUCYU010000013.1, read as the reverse complement.
TACGAGGGCGTTCGCGGCACCATCGCGCGGTTCCTGGGCGTGGCGGATGCCGAGCAGGTCATCCTCAACACCGGCACGACCGAGGGGATCAACATGGTCGCCTATGGCTGGGCCATGCCGCGGATGGAGGCGGGCGACGAGATCGTCCTGTCGGTGATGGAGCACCACGCCAATATCGTGCCCTGGCATTTCCTGCGCGAACGGCAGGGGGTGAACCTCAAGTGGGTGGATACCGAGGCCGACGGCGCGCTCGACCCGCAGAAGGTGATCGACGCGATCGGGCCGAAGACGAAGCTGGTGGCGATCTCGCACCTGTCGAACGTGCTGGGCACCAAGGTCGACGTGAAGGCCATCTGCGATGCCGCGCGCGAGAAGGGCGTGCCGGTGCTGGTCGATGGCAGCCAGGCGGCGGTGCACATGCCGGTGAACCTCGACGAGATCGGCTGTGATTTCTACGCCATCACCGGGCACAAGCTTTACGGGCCTTCGGGCTCTGGCGCGATCTTCGTGAAGAAGGAGCGGCTGGCCGAGATGCGCCCCTTCATGGGCGGCGGTGACATGATCCGCGAGGTCAGCAAGGACGAGGTCAGCTATGCCGATCCGCCGATGAAGTTCGAGGCCGGCACGCCCGGCATCGTCCAGACCATCGGGCTGGGCGTGGCGCTCGAATACATGATGGGCCTGGGGATGGAGAACATCGCCGCCCACGAGGAACGGATTCGCGATTATGCCGCCCAAAGGCTGAGCGGGCTGAACTGGCTTCAACTGCAGGGGAGGGCGCCCGACAAAGCCGCGATCTTCTCGTTCACGCTCGACGGGGCGGCCCATGCGCATGACATTTCGACCATCCTCGACAAGAAGGGGGTGGCGGTGCGCGCGGGTCACCATTGCGCCGGGCCTCTGATGGATCACCTCGGGCTGACGGCCACCTGCCGGGCGTCTTTCGGGCTCTACAATACCGAGTCAGAAGTCGACACGCTTGTCGAGGCGTTGGAGCTCGCACACGAGTTATTCACCTGATTCTTCGGCGGATTCGGGCCTGAAAAAGGCCAAAAACCGGCCAATGTGCGTCAACTAGGCAACACAAGCCAATCTCTTGCGCCAGTCTCCCGGATTTCATCGCGGTAACGTGAAAAGACGGTCGACAAAGGAATTAATTCGTTGTTTTATCCACCGTGTTTAATGCGAAAGGAGCTGCCCTTATGAAAGTGATCAAGCTTATCACTCTGCTGGCAATCGGTTTCGGTGCAACTGCCTGTGCTCAACAGCAGCAGGAAGAGCCCGCGCCGATGGTCGTTCCGGAACCGGTTTACGACAAGTACGGCAACCCGATCTGATCGAACGGTCTCTGACCGCTCGACCATTTCTGGTGAGTATAAAACATCAAGAGGCCGCATTCCCGCCAGGGATTGCGGCCTCTTAACTTTCGCGGCCGGTGAATTGTGGCGGCCGGAAACCTGACCCGGGGCGCATTTCGCGATTGCAGGGCGCTCTCGTGAAAGCTATACCCCGCCGCGTAGGCACCTGTAGCTCAGCTGGATAGAGCGCTGCCCTCCGAAGGCAGAGGCCTCAGGTTCGAATCCTGACAGGTGCGCCAAATCTCCCGTTTTGGAAAACCGATTCCACGGGCTCGAGTTTCACGGGCACGAGGTCCACGGGCACGAGGCGACCGGGACCGGTGCGCTGCAAGGCGGGCGGGTGACGGCCCGGCAGGCTCGCCGCCGGGGCCGTCCTCCGGAACCGGTCATCCATGCGGCGCGGGTCACGCCAGGTCAGGCAGTGTCCGGTAGCGCAGCAGCAGCAGCCCGTCTTTCAGCCCGGTATGCTCGATCAGCTTTAGACGCGTCCGCGCATTCTCGGGGAACAGCCTTGTGCCGCGGCCAAGCACCACCGGGTAGACGATCAGCGAAACCTCGTCGACCAGGCCGCCGCGCAAGAGATCGTGGCACACCGATCCACTTCCGAAAATGAGTATGGTGCCCGTGACCCTGGTCTTCAGCTCCCTTGCGGCGGCGCAGAGATCGGCGCCAAGCAGGCGGGTATTCGACCAATCCGGAGCCGTGATCGTGCGGGAGGCGAGGTATTTCGGCAGGGCGTTCATCCGGTCGGCGTAGTCGCCGGGAACGGCCGGCCAGACCGCCGCGAAACCATCGTAGGTCTTGCGTCCGAGGATCAGGGCGTCGGCGCCGCGCAGTTCGTCTTCCTTGAACCTGTCCCCGACCGGACCGCGGCTGAACGGTCCGGTCCAGTCGCCCAGCCCGCTGTCCTCCATCCCCACGGGATCCTCTATCACGCCGTCGAGCGAGATGTATTGCGTGGCGACGATCTTGCCTGTCATTGATGACCTCCCTGAAGCGGCGCGGGACGGCAACTCAAACCCTGCCGTTCGACCGCCCGTGCAGGGCCAGATGCGCACACGCACCAGCACGCCTCAATGACCTTGAAGGTAATTGCGGGCGGCGCGGCGGCGCGCTAGCGTCACGGGCGGGACGGATGTCGAGTGGATCATGGCGGACGGAACCATCTTCACCACCGGGCGCTTTCGCGTCCGCGAGTTCACGCGGGACGATCGCGAACCGTTCATCGCCTGCCATCTCGACCCCGTGTTCTCGCGCCACCACCTGGAACACGAACGGGGCAGGGCGCATGCATCGGCGGTGTTCGATGCGTTTCTTGCCTGGCAGGCGGATCACCCGCGTGCGAATTTCCAGTTCGCCATCGCACCGCGCGATGACCCTGCCGGCTATATCGGGAATGTCGGCCTCCGCACCGACGGTCTGCGGCCTGGCGAGGGCGAGCTCGGGATCGAGGTGAGCCCGGCATGGTGGCGGCGCGGCGCCGCAAGCGAGGTGATGCGCAGCCTTGTACCCTGGGCGCGGGAGACTCTGCGCATCCGGACATTCACGGCCGAGACCATGCCGGGCAACCGTGCCGCGACCCGTTTGGCGGAGAAGGTCGGCCTGGTCCCGACAGGGCAGACGGGGAAACGCCGCTGGAGCTTCTGACGGCCGACCGGCCGCGATGTCCCGGCCACGACCCGGTCGTCTGGCCAGCTGACCCGCGTTGAAGGCATCTGAGCGAAGTTCCGGTTCAGTTCCGCCGCTCGCGCCGTTGGTCGCCGCTGACGATCGTCTTGAGCACCACCTCGCCGTATTGCTGGTTCATGTGCCCGAAATCGGTGTCGTCATGCAGTTTGGACCTGCGCGTAAGCCGTGCCGATCCACGGCAAAATTCGTCCAGCGTAAACAGCCGGTCCTGATTAAGGCATTCGCATGGCGGGAAGAGCAGTTCCACATTCGCTGGCAGGTTCTCTTGCGCTAGTCGCTCGACATGGCGCCTGACCGTTTCGGCCCGTATTGCCGCGGCTGGATGACTGTCCATGTACGCGGTCAGGGCACGAGCTTCCGGCGCGTTCTCCGAGCGGAAGGGATGCCCCAGGAACCCGATCGGCAAGTCCGAACGTTCTGCCAGCCGGACAAGGAACTCCGCCCCCGGGCTTTGCATCCAGCCGTTGAAGATGTGCTCGATCAGTTCCGGCGACAGGGGAAGCAGTGCTCCCTCCTGGGCGTAATTCAGCATGTCGAACGGGTTGGAGCCGAAGACGACATAGATTTCTTGGTAATTGTCGAGGTTGATGGTCTTCTGACCGCCGGACGTCCATTCGAACTTCTCCGCGACAGTCGCGCTGTCAGGATGAATGACGTTGTCGACGATCGTGGTTTCCAGCAGTTCCTTTCGATGTGCGGCAAACGTGTCGAAGTGATACCCTTGTGCCGCAAGGTCATCCTTCATGGCGTCGGCTGCCAACTTGATGGCGGCAAGGTGGGAATTGCCGATCAGACAGACATTCTTCACCTGGAAAAGGCCTCCAGCATGGCTTCCTCGCACTGCACATCGTCCTTGGAACTTTCCGGCTCGGCCGGACTAGCTTTCTTCGAAGGCTGCGGCTGCTGTGTACGTGCCGGCCTGGCCTTTGAAAGGGTATGTTCCGCAAAGAACGTCTTCATGACCACGTCGACGCCTTCGATCGTCACGGATCTCAGGTTCGAGGCGAAGAACACGCCGCGCGAGGCGGGGTTGGTCACGATTTCATAGCTGGGGAAATAATCGATGTTCGGGCGTTCATTCAGCTGCCCAGCCACCGCCCGCAGCACACTCTTCGAGTAGGTGCTGGCTCGCAGGATGTGGGTATCGCTCGCGGTTGCGGTCAGGGGCACGGGCGACACCGTCAGGATGACCTTGAAGCGGCTTCCCCGAAACTCGTTGACGATTTTCAAGAAAGACAGGAAGTCATTCTGGATCTCTTGGTAGGTGAAGTTGTGAAACTCATACACCTCCGGGTCGAACGTGCCGCAGATCGTTCCGGGCGCGGTCGGATAGACCGTTCCGTGCTTTTTGTGCATCCATGCTTCGGTAAGGCCCATCGTGAACACGAAGACGTCCATGTTCTTGAACATATCCCGCACTTGCGCCCGGTGGTGCTGTCGCAGCTCGGCTACGTCTTCCGGCGTGTCCAGTCCGCTCGGTTCGATATTGGGGCGGATCGCGTCGTAATAGCGGCCATCCTTCTCCCAGATGTAGTCTTGCGGCGGGGTGTCTGATATCGCCTCTTGCGCCAACTGGAGCAGCTGGCGGACCGTGTAGATGTTGCCGTATCGGGCGGAATACATCCCGAAGCCGAACGCGGTATGGTTGGCAGGGTCGAGCTGCTTGGGCGCAGGCTCTACGTCCATCACGTTGTAACCACGCTGACGCATGTGGCGGGCAACGTGCTGGGCAAAGCAACTCCCGGCGGTTGCGATCTTCGCCTTGGCCGGAATTCGGAACTTCTTGGTATAAATCCCCTGAAGGTCCAGTGAACTGGCCCCATTTTCGACCGGACACCTGGGCCTGAACCAGGAGGCTTAGG
>NZ_JAUCYU010000012.1 GCF_030373445.1 Roseovarius sp. | reverse complement strand
GCTCGGGCCTTACCGAAGGTCGGCGCTCTTACACCATTCGATGGGACACTATCTGCAATGCTCGAGCAGGGACTTTCCGCCGACCTCGTACAACTCCGGAACCCCACTCCGAGGGGTACGATCAAACGCGACTGGAATAATGGCAATCGTCATCGGTCATCCACTGTTTGCGAGATCTGCGATCTGGTTGACGGGTGTTGCTGCCCCCAGCATCGCCCGCAGGATCCTGCCGAACTTCGTGGTTGCAGATTCCGCGACATAGACGACGTCGGCATCCCGGAGAACAAACGCCGACGAAGCAATCAATCCTTCGGGTTCCGAGTAATCGAAGCGATACACGGTCGGGCGTTCGCCTGCCCTTGTCCGCAGGACATAGACCGCGTCGGGATTTGCCGCTTCGGCGTTGAGGCCGCCCGACGTGGCCAACGCATCAATCAGGGTCAGCCTGGGCTTGTCCAGCGGCACAACTCTCTGAGTGCCCGTCGCGCCAAGGACGAATACGCGATGATGGCCTATGGTGACGATGACCTTGTCGCCGGGAAGGATGGCAACGTCCTGCCGAGGATCGCTCTGGATGGCCTGCAGGCTGGCGCTTCCGACAGTGCGATTGCGGCGCAGGGTCACTTGCACCTGCGTCGGGGGCGCCGAGGCTCCACCAGACTGCGCGATGACCGCACCGATGCTGCGGGAGGCAACTTCCAGGGGATAGGTACCCGGCTGTTGTACGTCTCCGGAAACCGTAACCGACAGCCCGGCCTTGTCGGCCCGGGACACGATGATTTGCGGGTCCGGCGTCTGCTGGGACAGTTTGCGCTCGATGATCATGCGCAACTGCTCCAACGTATTCCCGACGGCGCGAATGCGGCCGACATAGGGGATACTGACATGCCCGGTACTGTCGACCATCAGAGGTGTGATCGTTGTCGGGGCGCCACGAACGCTGCTGAACAACCCGTTATCGATATTCTCGAATATCTGAAGCTGCAGCTCGTCACCCTCGCCGATGCGGTCGATGGCAGGCAATGGCTGGCGAATGAATTCAGTGGGAAAGCCTTGACCTGGCTCTTCCCTCAGAGAGGTCGCCACGTCGCGCGTCACATCGATCAGTTCGACCTCGGAACTGTTCAGCACTGCCTGATTTGACGGCCCATCCGAAGGCACACCGCACGCGGCAAGCGTGACGTTCAGGAGTATCAGCGACAAGGGGAACCTTAGCCGGCTTGCAGGCAGACGTGACTGTTTCATCGGTCAAACCATCGAGAAATTGCCAAACGTGGAAAACCCGACGGCTTTCCACGAAACGCTGACGTCAATCGGATCAGCGCAGGCGGACTGCATGGCGATCGTGAAAGACTCGGAGGTGACACGTTCCGCACAGATCGTGACCCCCGGCCGCGACGGCCCGAAGGCGAGCATAATCGACGGTGGGCTCACGAACCTCCTCGCGAAATGAACCGAGGCCAGTACATGCATTTCAGACGGGTCGGAAAGGTCAAAGAACTCCGAGCGATGCCTCACTGACAGTTCCCGGCTACCCTGAAGCAGGATGGCGCCGTTCGAAAGCTGCAGCACATCGGTTTGCTCGACATCGCCTGCCTTCGCCTCCGCCAACGCGTCTTCGAATTTTCGCGTCACCCAAAGTGTGCGGACGGTCGGCACGTCGGCACAAGGTTCACTGTACAGCTCGGCATAACCGTTTTTGGGGTCTCGATCGCGACCGGAACCACTCATCAGTTCCACCCCTGGTGATCAAGCTTGAGGACGTTCACCGCCCCGCCGGCCATGGTGTACAGCAACCGGGCCTCTTCATCGCTCAGAACGGGAAACTTGGTCTTCGGGGCTGACAACAACTGCAGGAAGCTGTCGTCTTGTCTGTCTGCGGTTTCCTGAACGCCCGCGGTTTCACAGATCATGCCTTCCGCAAAAATCATCGCCGCGTTATTGATGTAGAGAGAGATGAACTCCATCTCGCCTTCATCGACGACACGCGCAAAACGATCACCCCGGAGCGATGCAGCGCGGATCATCGCCCGTGGCGATCCGAAGTGATAATCGCAAAGCGGCGAATTGATCATGACGAGCGTGTGCGGAGATACGATCAACCCGGGCGCCCCATCGTTTCCGATGCAGATCGGCGCGATCAATCCTCGAGCAGGCAGAACGACACGCAGGCGCCCGCGTACTGTTTCAGCGCCACGATCGTAGGTTACGATACGATCGCCTTCGTTCAGTGACTCGATGGCGACAGGCCCACCAGGCGTCATTACTTTCGATCCGGCCGCGAACAGGCCGGGCTTGACCGGAAAAACGGAACGCCCGCGCAAATCGTCATAATTCAACATTTTGGTTCTCCTCCCAAGCGGCCTCCGAGTGAACTCGTAATCTCTGGCCGCCCGTATGCCCTCACACCCGTGCGGGCCTCATGGGCTTTGCAAAAACAGCATCCTCACTCGATCCGATACCGACCCGTCAGGGCGCCGTGGGAAACGCGACGTGGGGTGCGCCTCACGGGGAGTGCTTGCACCTCCAAACATCATCGACCGAGGCGCCGAAACGATTGACGCACGTCCTCGCCCAGCCCCAGCCAGCCCCGCGTGACGGTGGCAATTCGGCTCACAATACGTGTGCGTTCCTGGGGGCCACGAAATCCGCCATCCTTGGCGGCAACCGCTCGGCCATCGGCGGAAATGAAACCCTCCGCGAGAAGCGTCTTTCGTGTCCGGGCGTCTCGAACAACGACCTTGAATCTCACGCTCTCGACGCCGGTGCCCGGAGGGGCAACCTGAAAGGCATAAGGGGTAAGCGCGTGGAAGCGCACCAGCTCCGCTTCGACAATCACTGGAACCGGACCTCCAAGCCCGCGCGCGCCCAGCTCGATCCCGTCCTTGAGCACGTCAGCCACTTGTGCGCGGCGATCCCCCGGGCCGTCGCTATGCCAGACGATGTCCGCGTCGGGAATGAGGACGTTCATGTCACTGACGGTCAGTTCCTCGGGCACGGCGACCTTGACTGACTGGACCGTCCAGGCCTTCGAACGTTCGGCAGGCACCGGGGTGTAGTCGACGGAAAACTGCGAGCTACACCCGGCAGCCCCAATCATCGTGGAAACCAGGAATAGAGTGCGAACAACGGCACGCGCGGCGTGCGCCTCGACACGTAGCAACTGCGTTAGGGACACCAATCAGCCTACCTTTCTCAAGCCAGCGACTGCCTTGGGGCAGCTGCATTTTCTCCACCCTTGGCGGGCCCGATCTCCCGCGACCGACCCGATCTGTCCCAAGGGCGCTTCACATACGGAGGGCTATAGGCCAGAATGTCCCACGTGATAATTTCTCTACCTTGCTGCAAATTCCGGCCTATCTGACGCTTTCGTGCGTCGGGTTTGGCGCAACTAAGTCGCCTGCCAGGAGAAGGTGCAGCTAAAAGTCACTTCGCCACCTGACGGCCGCGGAAACCGGATTGCCGTCCCACGTCCGGCATGGTGCAGGGGTACGAACGCTGCCCGTCGTGGCACCCGGCACCCAACGCACGATGACGCTTCCCCGAAGCCGCTCTGCTTCGGCTCAAGGGTGTCCACTGGCTGCTTCAGACTTGTTTCAGGCCGTATCGGACAAGCGTGGTCACCGAAGTGACCGTGCCTGCACAATTCACGAAACGCCTCGGCGCAGAAAAAAAGATTGAGCCTGTCTAAACCTGGGCAAGCCGGTGCAGCACTTCCTCCGGAATCGCCGGATCGTTCCGATCCAGGATTCCGCAGGCCCTGATATCGCTCAGAGTAGGACGTCTCGCGCCCAGGCGCTGCAACACGTAAGGCTGGGAGAATATCTGGCGCGAACCATAGTCAGAAACTCCAAGAGAGTGGCCTTGGAGGAAGTCAAACCCTGGCATGGTCTCGGCGTAGAGAATTCCGAACAGGAAGCGAGTATCCTGGGATGCATCGAACGTATAAACTCGATCACCACGCAAATGCATCATTGTTGCCTGGCGGCGAAAGAACAGCTTCCTGCCACTGGGATCGCCGGGCGTAGGAAACACCTCGACGGCCAGCCCGAAGGTCAGCCCTTCGTACTGATAGATGTAAAACATCGCCCGTAGCATCTTGTGCGGCATGCTCGGCATTTTGCTGATACGGAAATACGTGCCGCAATACGCCTTCAGGTCTGGCGCTGCCTCAGCCGCAGCGTGAAGGATCTCGTCGATCTTGGTGGTGACTTCCAGGGGGAAATCCGTGCCCGTCGACTGCGCGAAATAGCGTTCGGTGAATTCTTCCGGGGCAAGAAGGAAATCGTCGATGGGAATGCCGAACGTTCTGGACAGTATGGACAGAACCCTCAGGGATGGCGTCGTCGCTCCGGAAATGTACTTGTTCAGTTGCTGGCGGTTGATATCGAGCCTCTTGGCCGTTTCGGCCACACTGGCCTGCGCCGCCACGAGGGTCTTCAAATTCTTGGTCAGGTGGTAAACATACTGGTTCTTCACTGCAACTCCCCATGCAAGTCTTCCCCGTGAAGGAGAGTAGCTCACTTTAGGTCATCCGAGAAGATGTATGCTTTTGGCCGTCTCGTCACTGACCCGAGTGCGGTGGCACATGACGCGACCGGCGTCATGCAGGCGTCAGGGCCCCTGCTGTCACTGCAGAACGGCGCCCCCGGAACCGGCATCCGTTTCCCGGCATGAACCGCCCTGGCTTTCGCCCGCCCCGAACGGACTGCGTTGGTCGGTATCCACGCGATCGACACACTGGCCGCGACAACTGAAGACGGCGTATTGACTTAGCCCGAGGCAGCGGCCTTCTGGACACCTCCCCCAGCGCGATGTTCAGCACCGCTCAGCTCGCATTCCAGGCTGGAAACGACGAACTTTGAATTCGCCGCATGCCTTGTTGCCAAACGGCGCGCTTTCTTGCCGCTGACGAGTTTTCGCGCTGGCACGGCCGTTCCGGTTCCCTCCAAGAACTCCCGAAACTGTGGGAAAATAGAGAAGATCTCTTCCCTTGCTTCCGCCCCCACCATCTTGAGGGCTTGCTTCCCCGGATAGAGCGACTCGGTTCGGACGCTGTTCGAGAACACCACCTGATGCGCCGCGAAGAAGAAGTGCCAGTAGTCGACGGAACTCATGCTCTCGACGACATCTATTCCGTCGATTTCCAGAAGGTCCTTTGCCGGCACGAGAACTTCAAGCGTACCGAACATCCGTTCTGAAATCTTCGATCCGATCATGATCCGGTGCTGAGGCGAAACGACGAGATCGCGATCCGGCTGATTTGGGCCCAACACGCCTGCACGAATGCAAATTGGGCGGAGTTGCGGGTTATTGCGCAGGTCGCTTTCGGTCAGATGCCGATGTCCAATCCACCTGATCGGTTGATAACCCTGATCCAACGTGAGCACCAAGTCTCCAGCCTTCAGACGTTCGATCGGGATTTCGCCATGCCGCGTCTTTATCAGCGTGCCTGCCGAGAAACACACGACCCCCGTATGCTCGGTATCCATGGCACCGGTTCCGCTCAGGGACACCGAAACCGAGGGCCCACCGGAAGCAGCGATCCACTGGAGCTGACCATCCGCCGCATCATGTTCAAGCGCGCCCAGAGGGGTTCCGAACGCGGTTCCGTTCGCCTGGTTGTAGGCGTCGAGTGTGGCGTCGTTGTACCACGGCGTCAGGTCGACATAGTCATTGTCGCTGCTGATGCCGTTGACGCCCTCCGTTTCGCCGGCACCAAAATCGGTGAGAAAGATCTCGTCGCCCGCACCGCCTGAGATTATGAACAGATCGTCGCCGGATCCGCCGGTCAGAGTATCCGAGCCGCCGCCGCCCCCGGAAAGCGTATCGTTGCCGGCACCGCCATCGACGGAATCGCTGCCCAGCCCGCCATCGACCGTGTCGTTCCCGTCGCCTGCATAGACGGTGTCGTTGTCATCCCCGGCAAACACCGTGTCGTTGCCGTCGAAGGTCTGGATGAAATCATTTCCGGTTCCGCCAAGAACCGAGTCGTGACCGGCCCCTGAATCGATGTAGTCGTCGCCGGTTCCACCATCGACCACATCGTCCCCGGTCCACGTGTAGATCTCGTCGTGACCGTCTCCACCATCAACGGTATCGTTACCGGTATCCGCCGAAATCAGGTCATCGCCGCCTTCGCCGAATACAAGGTCGTCCCCGGCGTCGGCAAAGATCTGGTCATTCCCGTCGCCGCCGTAGATGGTGTCGTGCCCGACGGCTTCGCTGCCATCGCCTTCATCGCCATTGATGGTGTCGTGTCCGACGCCGCCGAAGATCAAGTCGTCGCCGGCGTCGCCCGTGATATCATCATTACCACCGCCACCATCTATGGTGTCGTTGCCACCAACCCCAGGGGTAAGTCCGTTGTCTCCGGAAATCTGGTCGTCATCGTCGCCACCCTCGATCGAGTCGTCACCAAGTCCGCCCCAGATCGAATCCAGCCCTGCCCCGCCGGATATCGTATCATTTCCAGTGCCACCGTCGATCTGGTCATTCCCGGCGCCGCCGTCCAGAAAATCGTTATCAGTGACGCCAGGAATTCCGCTCTCCGTGTAATACCCCCCGTTGCCGTATAGAGTATCATCACCGTCGTCACCGGTTATCGAGTCGTCGCCGAAGTTGCCGTGCAGAAGGTCGTTGCCTCCGCCGCCATGTATCGTGTCGGCACCGTTGTTTTCATTGTCGTATAGCCCGAAATCTCCCCAGACAGTGTCGTTCCCCACTCCACCGTCAATGAGATCATCTCCAGCGCCACCGTCGATGGCGTCGAATCCGTCGCGGCCATAGATCGTATCATTGCCGCCGGTGTTACTGGAATTGGATGAGTCCCCCATGAGGTAGTCATCACCTGCGCCGCCATCGACGAGGTCATTTCCCAGTTCCCCCTGCAGGACATCATGCTCGGTGCCACCGAAGAGTTCGTCGTCTCCATTACCGCCGAACAGGGTGTCGTTGCCAGCCCCGCCATCAAGCGTATCTGCGCCGGCACCGGGGAGCGTCCAGTTGCCAGCTGCAAAATCTCCCCGCAGAAGGTCTGCACCATCGCCCCCGGAAAGGCTGTCACTGCCGGCCCCTCCTTCGATCGTGTCGTTGCCGGTCCCGCCGTATACGGTGTCATTTCCGTCTCTCGAGAATACAACGTCGTTGCCGCCATAAGCCTCGATCAGGTCATCGTCGGAACCGGCAGCCCCGCCGGCATCCACGCCGGCGGCAGTATTGTCGTCGTTGTCAACATAATCGCCACCTGGGTCACCGGAATAATTCTCATCGATCTGATCGGCGTTGTCCGTGCCATCGACAATACCATTCCGAAGGTCGATGCTTGAGGGGCTGTAAGTGCCGAGCTGGGCGTTGCCCTCGTAACTGGAAACTATCTCGATGGATTCAATGATTGCGTCTTCATACTCCGGCGGAACAGAAACGACGTACCAAAGGTACTCACCATTCGCGAGCGGCATAACACGAATATTGTTGGCCCAACTGATGACACTGCCGTCATCAAGGGTGAGATTGGCAGTGACGACCTGAACATTCCCGTCCAGGGTGGTGCTGATGGCGCCATCGTCCAGCGTAATGGTCTCTCCCAACAAGTGGCGACCATCGTCGTTTGTGTCGAAATCAAATTGCCGAAGATCGGCCAAGGTTACGTCGTAACTACTTCCGGAAGACAGATCGAGTGACGACGTCACGAAGGTCACCCCGGACCCAACTTCCCCGGGCAGATCAAGGTGGTTAGGTATTCTCGTCAGGGCCATTCGCTAGTTCTCCACGTTCATTGCGCTTGCGAGACCTACGCGGAGCCCGCACGCGACCGTTGCCCAAGCTCGATAGTTGGACAGCGAGCCATTCAATGGCCCCTCAATCTCGGTAAATTTCTATGCGACGCGGAGGGGGCGCCCCTCCTGGTGCATGCCCAAGTCGTCGCCAGGGAAAGCGGTGCATTTTCCGAGCGCGGTCAGAACTCGAGGCTGATCATCCCGCACTTAGAGAGCCAAACTTCCGTTCTCGGGCAGCGCGGTTTTGATCCCGCGAGAGATAATCGCCCCGAACCACGGAGGAGTTGGCCGCAGCTCACACCCTTTCCGACATCATGAAACACAAGACGGCATCGCCCTTATCCTTCATCAATGGCCAACGCCTGTGCGGGAAACGATCATGTCCGCGCCTCCGTCGTCGGGCCCTTTTGCACTTGTAAAACCAGGCTCCCTAAGTTGGTGCCTATGTGCTCACCAATAGTCTCATTTTTCGAAACCAGGCAAGGAACGCCCTGTTGCCATCCCGCCACAGCCAAAATCCACTGAAGCTCATCGGCGCAATCGTGAAGCACTAAGGACTACGCCCCCTCGGCTGAAGGCCTCCGAACCTGCAGCCTATCGACACTGCAATGACGTCACCGAGCTCCCATTCGACCGAAGAACAACGAAACCGGAGGCGTCCAGCGAAGCGAATGAGCTTCAGTCGTGTTCCAGAAATAAATTTCTGATTTATGCTTTGTGTACCGATTTTCTGCCGTTTATCTTGTCCGAAGTACTCAGTTCGAGCCCGGTTGATGGCCCACCCGCTCTTCCGGAACGACAAAACTGGCGCCATTCAAAGAATTCAGAATCAGTCGAGGGATCGTCCGTCTGGCAGTCAGGCAGAGTGTTGTCACGCCACGGATCTACCGCGTTTGCCAGCCCGATCAGGTTCCCTCGGGCGAGTATCTTTCTCGAGCGCCGAGCCAGCGGCGGAACACCGGCCCAAGTCGTATGCCGACGGTTACGCTGAAGAGGAAGGGCATGTTCGCCATGCCGCTTCAAGCGTCCGCAGAATGGCCTGACCTTACACCGCCGTTGACAACTTTTGTCAGCTTTGGGCTGTGCCGAGGGGAACACGAGGGAGGGGACATGGAGGAGACAGCGTTTGACCCGCAGATCCTAGGCTGTTGATGTTCCAACCGTATGAGAGAATATGATGGTGCCCCCAGAGAGACTCGAACTCCCGACCTACTGATTACAAATCAGTTGCTCTACCAGCTGAGCTATAGGGGCGGAGGTGGCATTTGACCCCCGGGCGGCCGGGCCCGAAGGCTGGGCCGGCCGCTGGCGCTCTAATGCCAAAGCTCCGGCGCGCATGCAACTGGGAAAGCGTGGTCCGGACGGCGCCGCTTTTCAACCCGCCGGTCGAAGGGATAGGCTGGGCGAAACCGTCAAGGGGGCAGGCAGGGCATGCGGATTCTGGTTCATCCCGGTTTTCACAAGACCGGCACGACGAGCGTGCAATACGGGCTCGAGCGCAACGCGGGCGTTCTGGGCGCGCGGGTGCGCGTCCTGCAGATGGACGATTTCCCCGACGCCATTGCCGCCGCACGCCGCCATACCGCGCAGCCCGCGCCGCGTCGGTTGAAGAAATACGCGGCCGGGTTCGCCGCCGCGGTGGCGCCGCTCGATCCGGGCGATCCGCGGCCGCTTCTGGTGAGCTCGGAGAAACTGCTGGGGTGGATTCCGGGTCGGAAGGAGAATTGGAGCTATGACGCGACGCCGGATTTCACGGAACGGCTGGCGGACGTGCTGGAGGGGCATTTCGGCACGGGCGCGGACATCACCTTCTACTTCACCACGCGCGCAGCCGGGGACTGGGCGCGCAGCGTCTACTGGCAGAACCTGCGCTCGATGCGGATCACCGAGGATTTCGCGGCCTACCATCCCCGGCTGGAGCGGGCCGCGCGGCTCGACGACGTGGTGGTGGCCACGCGCGCGCGGCTGGGGGCCCGCGCCCGGGTGATCTCGCGCCCCATCGAGGCGCTGTCGGGCGAACCGCAGGGTCCGCTGGGGGCGATCCTGCGGGAGCTGGGGGTGGCGGCGGATGACCTGATGCCGTTCAAGTCCTACAACATGCAGCCCGCGGGCGGTGTGGAGGAGCTGTTGCGGCTCAACCGGTCCGATCTCGACGAGGCCGCGCTGAACGCGGCCAAGCGCGAGCGGATACAGGCCTACCAGCGCGAGGGGCTGACCCGGAAGAAAGCCGGGGGATGACCGCCCTGCCCCGCCCCCCGGACGCGGGCGCAACACCCCCGCAGAGGCGTCCGAAAGCTGTTTAACTGCTTGCAAAACACTTTATATTGGCGGGCGATTGACGAGTAGAACCGGGAAGTTTCATGCAGGTCGTTCTTCACGCTGGTGCCCATGTGACCGACGAGGACAGGCTGATCAACTGCCTTGTCGACAATGCCGGGATGCTGGCGGAACGCGGCACCATCGTGCCGAGGCCCGACGATTACCGCATCCTGCTGCGCGACATCGTCAACGCCGCCACGCAGGACGGGGTGAGCCCGGATGCGCGCGAGGTGATCCTCGATGCCGTGCTGCCCGGCGAGGAGGAGGCCGACCGGCTGATCCTGTCGAATGACAGCTTCTTCGGCACCCACAAGATGGCGGTGAAGCGGATGTTCTACCCCGCCGCCTGTGCCCGGCTGGAAGCGGTGCGGAAAATCTTCCCCGATGACGAGGTCGAGCTGTTCTTCGCCATCCGCAACCCCGCCACCTTCATGCCCGCCCTGCTGGCGATGACCAATTTCAACACGATCGACGACATCTTCCGCGGCTACGACCCCTACAGCTTCCGCTGGTCGGAGCTGTTCGAGCGGATCCGGGCGCAGGTGCCGGATATCCCGATCACCGTCTGGTGCAACGAGGATACGCCGCTGATCTGGGCCGAGGTGGTGCGCGAGATGGCGGCGCTGGAACCGCTGACCGGGTTCGAGGGCGAGTTCTGCCTGCTTCAGGAGATCATGACCGAGGCCGGGATGAAGCGCTTCCACGCCTATGTCGAAGAGCATCCCGGCATGACGGAGATCCAGAAACGGCGGGTGATCTCGGCCTTTCTCGACAAGTTCGCCGACGACGAGGCGGTGGAGGAAGAATACGATATCGAGGGCTGGACCGAGGACAAGATCGACCGGCTGACCGATCTCTACGAGGAAGACCTCTATGCGATCGAACGGGTGCCGGGCGTGACCATGATCACGCCCTGAAGTGGCCCCTGCCCCGTCCCCGTTCCCGCCCCGTCAGAGCGTCAGCAGCCCCCGCAGCACCGCCAGCGCCAGTGCCTCGTCGCGCGACGTGGCCTGCATCTTGCCCGCCGCGCTGGAGATCACGCGAAGCACGTCGGCCTCGCTCAGCCCCACCCGTTCGGCGATGTCGTCCTCGGTCATCCCCTGGGCCAGCCGCGACAGGATCTCGGCCTCGACCGGCTCGAGCCCCTGCCAGGAGGAGCCGAAGGCCCGGCCATCGGTGGTGGCAGCTCCGGGCGGTTCCAGCCGGCAGGACAGCATGGCCGCCACCGCCGAGAAGGCGCGCGCCGTGCCGGGGCCGAACAGGTGGGTCGGATCGTCCTCGCAGCCCAGCACGAGGCACTTGTTCTCGGGCCCGTGCTGCCAGTTGTGGGTGAGCATGTAGCGATAGCCATAGCTCATCATGCGGTGGTGCAACTGCCGATAGCGGCTATCGGGGGGGCCGAGCTGCTGCTGGAAGCCGACATCGTAAAGGCGCGGCGGTTCGCCCGCCATCGAGGCCTTGAGCAGCGGGTCGATCTCGTGCAGGGCATCGCCCGCGTATTCCTCGAGCCAGTCGGGGTTCATCGTGCTGCGCATCCACGCGATGGTGGGGGTGCCCGTCAGGAAGACGCCCGCGTTGACCGAGCGCGCGCCGAGCCGCGTGCCGACCCGGTTGATGACCTGCCACGCCGCGTCGGCATCGCCGGCCTCGGCCAGCGCGTCGGCGGTGTCGATCAGCAGGTTCGCAAAGCGCGTGGTCACGGGTTACGTCTTCAACAGTCTTGCGGCGCCCGGTCAGCAAAGGGCCCCCTTGGCCTGACCTTACATGGCCGGTACATCATTGTACAATGCCGGGGCAGCGGTGGCGCACGGCGTCCAGGAGAGGAAAGCGGCATGCCGGACACACCGGTTCTCATCACCGACCGGCTGTGCCTGCGGGGGCACGAGGCCACGGACCATGACGCGCTGCACGGGTTGTGGAGCGATCCGGCGGTGACGGCGCATATCACCGGCACCGCCTCGACCCCGGCGGAAAGCTGGACGCGGCTGCTGAAATATGCCGGGCACTGGCGGCTGGCGGGCTATGGGTTCTGGGCGGTCGAGCACCGCGAGACGGGGTACTACCTGGGTGAGGTGGGGCTTGCCGATCACCGCCGCGGGCTGGGCCCGGAGTTCGACGGCAAGCCGGAAGCCGGGTGGATCCTGGCACCCCGGGCCCAGGGCCACGGCTATGCGCGCGAGGCGATGCGCGCGGTGCTGGAATGGGCGGACGGGGGGCTCGACGCCCCGGTCACGGTCTGCGTCGTCAGCGCGGCGCACCCGGTGTCGATCCGGCTGGCGCAGGATATCGGCTATCGCGATTTCGGCGCCATCGACAGGTCCGGACAGGAGGTGCGCCTGTTCGAGCGGCCCCGCGGGGGCGCCTGACCGGCAGGCCCCCGCCCACGCCCGCGCGTGGCCCCTAGTCCCGGTACAGGTAGATCGGCGAGCTCCACGCCTGGAAGCCGTCCTCGGTGGTGACCCTGACCCAGACGGGCGTGTCCCCGGAGGGATGGACGGCAACGGACCTCGTGGCAGTCACGCGGCGGACAAGGGGGGCGTCGGGCAGCCGCTGGATCGTGAGCCTCTTGCCCAGACCGCCGGCGTCGAACACCACCGGGTCGAGCCCGATTTCCGCCAGGGCGACGTCGATCTCGCCCTGGTTCGTGGTGATGTGCAGGCGGCCATTCCGGCTGTCGGTCAAATGCGCGTCGAACCCCATGAAGTTGCCGGTCGTGACGCCGTTCCACACCACGCTCCGGCTGCCGCGCTGCTCCAGCACCGTTTCCGGGTTCCAGGGGTTGATCGTGGCCAGGTCACGGATGCGCGCCTCGTCGAACTGCGCGCGCCCGGTCCACCGCACGTCCCGGCCCCGGCCCCGGTATTCCGCCCCCGACCAGGTGACGCGGATGCGGTCGCCAAGGTCATCCGCGCCGTAAGGGTGCAGCCTTTCCAGAACCCCGGCCCCGTCGCGCAGCTCGACCTCCAGGATGCCGGCATGCGCCTCCACCCGGATCTCCGTTTCCACGGTCTCGTCCGAGACCTGCACGATGTCTCCCATCATGGCAGAGCGCACGATCTCCGGCGTCTCCTCCGGCCAGGCCAGAGGGTTGCGCCGGTACAGGGCCGCGTCGGTTTCGAACCGGGCGGACACGGCCAGGTGCATGCGGCACCCCGTGGTGCCGTAATGGTGGCGGCGTCTCTGGGCTTCCATAATCGCGGCGCGGTCGTTCTTCTCCGTCAGGAAACAGGTCAGGCCGCCATAGGCCCCGAAACGGGACGCCCCCGGATAGCTCGCGCCCGGCCGCCCCTTGTGACCGTCGCTGTTGCAGACCACCCCGACCCGGCGGCGCATCAGGAAGCCGTCGGTCAGAACCCATTCGAAGGTGCCCCAGGCCGAATGCATTTCGACCGCCGTTTCGATCCGCGGGTCATGGTCGAAGTGGATGTTGCAGTACCTCCCGCCGACATGGGCGTAGACCGTGGCATCCTCGTCCTTCAGTTTCGCGAAAAGGTCGGTCAGCGTGTTCGCGTCATCGGCCATGTCCGACCGGTCTTCGAGCAGGGCATGGGAGCAGCGATAGATCGGCCGGCCCTCGGTGGCGTAAAAGACGTTGTGGTCGCCCCCGACGGCGGTGTTGCCGGACCACTCGTAGCCGGGGAACACCGTGAACCTGCCGGGCTCGTTCACCCGGGCCGTCAGGTCGTTCAGCTTGTGCCAGAAGGTCTGGTTGATCTGGAAGTCGTTGGCCTGATGGGCGCACACGTCGAGAAACGCCTTGTTGCGGGCAAAGTCGAAATAGCTTTCGATCGAGTTCACGCCGACGGTCTCGCCGGTCTGGCCGTGCAGGTCGCCCCAGTAGCCCGAAAGGCCCGCGTCACTCACCACCAGCGGGCCGGCTTCGCAGGCGAGGATGTCGTCGACATAGACTTTCACCCGCAGCGTGCCCGTTTCGTTGACCGCCAGGTCGTCGAAAATCATGGACCGGTCGGATGGCACATAGTCGAAGCTCTCGGGCAGGCCGTCGACCGGCATGCTGGTTTCGATTCTAACCCTGCCCGAGGCCTGATCCGTGGGGTTCCCCCACCTGTCTTCGCATTTCAGCCCAAAGCGAAATCCCTCACCGATCTGCCGCAGCGACGGCAATACGGCCCGCCACTTGCTGCCCGGCCCCGGATGAACGCCGATGGCGAACTGGTCCGGCAACGGAAGGAAGTTACCGGTCGCCTGAACATCGGTCATCACCCTCAGCTCGTAGCCCTCCTCGACGAAGGTCTGCATGAGCATCCCCGGCGAGCCCTTAGATGTGTCCCCGAAGGTCAGCGTGATCTCGTCGCCTTCGCTGAGATAGCCGCCGTTGAGCTGCGCGGTGACCGTCAGGATCCAGGGGCGCGCCCCTTCGGGACCGATTCGCAGGCTCATTTTCCCGTCGCCGCTGCAGTCGGCCGACACGTAGTTGGCCGCCGTCGGGTCCGTGGCCTGCGGCTTGCCCGCATCGGTGATCATCCGGAAGGCCACCCGCACGGCGCCGGTGTCGTCCAGCCCGAGCCGCCCGACGGTATAGCGCACACGGTAGGTCTGGTAGGTGCGCACCTCAACGATTTCAGGGGCTTCCAGAACCGCCGAGCCGTAGATTGCCGGGTCGTCGCCCGGCCGGACCGACGGGCCGTTCGCGCCGACAAGCCGCGTCGGAACGGGTGCTGCTTTCTTGGGCAAGGTCATGTGGTTTGCTCCCTGGATTTGAACTGACCGATCTATCAATATTGCTTTATAGCAAAACTATAGTAAACTACAGAGCAGATTTGATTCAACAAACCAACCCGACACGGAGGCCCCAATGACTCTCTTCACCCGCCGCGGAGCGATCCTCGCCCTTGCCATGACAGCCGGACTGGCGACCGGATCCACCGGCGCCGCCGCCGACTATCCCTCGAAGCCGATCACCATGGTCATCCCGTACCGGGCCGGCGGAAGCACCGAAACGATGGGCCGCATCGTCGCCGATGCGCTTGGCGCGGAACTGGGAACGAAAGTCGTCGTCAAGACGCGGCCGGGCGCGGGCGGCGCCGTGGGCGCAACCGAGGTCGCCGCGGCGGAACCCGATGGCTACACCATCATGTTCGCCGCATCCTCCTCGCTGCTCTGGCCGCCGCTGACGCAGGATGTGGCGTTCGATCTCGACAGCTTCCAGTATGTCGCCAAGGTCACCGAGTACCAGCAGGCCATCGTGGCGAAGGCCGACGCGCCTTTCGACACCCTGGATGAGCTGATCGCCCAGGCCGGTGACACGAAACTAAACTTCGCGGATCAAAGCGCCATGTCCCGCGCCTATATCAACTATATCGGCAAGGAACGCGGCGTGGAGTTCACCGGCATCCCCACCAAGGGCGGCGGCGAGATGGTCCCCTTCCTGCTTGGCGGCAAGGTCGACTTTGCCTGGAGCGGCGGCGTTCACAACCGTTACGGCGACAAGATCAAGGTGCTCCTGTCGATGAACGCCCAACGCCTTCTGGCCAGCCCCGACGTGCCCTCGATCGGCGAGATGTTCGGCGTCTCGATGCCGTCGCAGGCCGTGATCGTCGCGCCGAAGGGCATACCGGCGGAGGTTGTCGCCACGCTCGAATCCGCGATCGAGGCGGCAACGAAAGACGACGAGGTCGTCGACATGGTGACCAATAAGCTGATGTTCCCGGTCGCCTATCTCGGCTCCGAGGCCATCACGGCGGAGATCTCCGAAACGGCGGCCGGCCTGCAAGCCGTCGTCGCGGCCACGCAGTGAGCGTCATGCCTCGAAAGGGTCCGGGCACCAGGCGCATCAACGTGGTGGCGGGGGGACTCCTTGCCGCCATGGCGCTGGGCTGCATCCTCTGGCTGGTTCCCCTCCAGGTCTCGGAGGGGACGAGCGCCGGGGATCTGCCCCCGTCACTGATACCCTACCTGTCCGCGGGCGTGGTGTTCCTGCTGGCCATCGGCCTGGTGCTTCAGACACTCTTGCGCGACACCGGCGAAGCGCTGCCCGTGCCCCCGGGAAGCGTGCTGTCCGACCTGCTGCTGGCGTCGGCGGTGACCGGGGTGATCCTGCTGGCGTTCAGCAAGCTGGGGTTCCTCGCACTGGCGATCCCGTTGACGGCAGGGGCGATGCTCTTTGCCGGCGGGCGCAACCGCCTCGTGATCGCCGCCGTCTCGATCGTCTTCCCGTTGCTGGTCTGGCTCGGGGCGCGTTCGATCTTCGGCGTCTACCTGCCGTGACCCTGCGAGGAGGCCTTCCATGATCGAGAACCTCGTCACCGGCTTCGCGGCGGCCTTCACGCTGACCAACCTGCTGTTCATCGCCGCCGGCATATTGCTGGGCATCGTCATCGGCGCCCTGCCCGGCCTTGGCAGCGTCACCGCCCTGGCGGTTCTCATTCCCATGACCTATTACATGTCGCCCGTCTCGGCGATTGCCTTCCTCGTGGGGATCAACAAGGGCGGCACGTCCGGTGGCGCGGTTCCGGCCATATTGCTGAATTCGCCGGGAACACCGGAAGCGGCCGCGACCGCGCTGGACGGCAACCCGATGGCGCGGCGCGGCGAGCCCGTCCGCGCCATGAAATTCGCGCTCTACTCGTCGGTGACCGGCGACACGATCTCTGACATCCTGCTGATCGTCCTGGTGGTGCCCTTCGCGGCCATCGCCCTGCAGTTCGGCCCTCTGGAATACACGGCCGTCCTTCTCTTCGCGTTCGCCCTGCTTTCGGGCATCTCGGGCGACAACCCGTTGAAGGCCCTGGTCGCGATCTTCGCGGGGATCTTCCTGTCGACCATCGGGCTCGACCCGATCGACAGCTCGCCCAGGATGACTTTCGGCAACATCAACCTCTACGACGGGCTGCCCCTGACGGCCCTGGCCATCGGGTCGCTTGCGCTGGCCTCGGTCGTCGAACAGCTGTTCGACATGCGCAGGGACGGCGTCGACAGCGGCTATGTCAACCAGGGCGCCAACGAGAACAGGGCCCTGCCCGTCCGGGAGTTCCTGACCTACTGGAAAACCATCCTGCGGTCCTCCATGATCGGCTCCCTGGTGGGCATGCTTCCCGGGCTCGGGGTGACGCTTGCGGCCTTCCTCAGCTACGGCCAGGCCAGGCGCGCGTCGAAGAAACCGGACAGTTTCGGCACCGGCAACCCCGAGGGAATCATCGCCACCGAAGCCGCCAACAGCGCGGTCGTGGGCTCCAACCTCGTTCCGACGATCGCCCTGGGCATTCCCGGCAACATCGCCGCGGCGCTGCTGATCGGCGCCTTCATCATCCACGGCATCGTGCCCGGCCCGTTCATGCTGACCATGCATGGCGATGTGATCTACGCGCTGTTCGCCTCGATGATCATGGCAAATTTCATCCACCTGGGCCTCGGGCGCATGGGAATCTCGGTCTGGGGCCACGTCGCGCGCCTGCCGAAATGGGCGGTCCTGCCGCCCGTGCTGACGCTCTGCATCGCCGGCGTCTACCTGCCCGGGCAATCGGGCTTCGACGTGGCGGTCATGCTTGTCTTTGCCGTGGTCGGCCTGGCGATGCGCCGCACCGGTTTCCCGGTCGTCTGCCTGGTGATCGGGTTCCTGCTTGGCGGCATGTTCGAAACGTCACTGCGGCAATCTGTGCTACTCTACAGTTCAACGCCGGGGGTTGTCCTCGGCAGCCCGATCGCCATTGGCTTCTTCGGTCTCGCGGTGTTCATACTCGGTCGGGCGGTGGTGCGGAAATGAAAGATACTGGAATGGAACAGGACGCGAGAAAGCTGATCAGCGACTCGGCCCGGAAATACCTCGAGGATCCCTCGTGCAAGAAACGCTCGGCGGTCCGCCTGGCGGTGATCGAGGCGATCCGGTCCGGCGCCGCGAGGCCCGGCGACCCCCTGCCCACCGAGCGCGAGCTCGTGGACCTGTGCGGCGTCAGCCTGGGCACCGTGCAGGCCGCCTTGCAGCAACTCACCCAGATGGACCTGATCGAGCGCAAGCGGGGGTCGGGCACCTCGGTGAAGAACAACCGGTCCATCGGCGACCAGGTCTGGCATTTCAGGTTCCAGTCGGTCAGCACGCAGGAAAGCCTGAAGGTGCTGGCGGCGAACGTGCAGATCAGCGAAACGCCGGACCAGGGCGAATGGTCCGGGTTTTTGGGGCGCAGTGCGACCTATCTCCGGATCGACCGCGAGCTCCAGATGAGCGAGGGCCTGTCTTCCTACGCGCGCATGTACCTGCACCCGAAGACGGCGCCCGGCCTGCTGGAAAGAACCTCGGGAAGCCTGACCGTGGTGAACATACGCGCCTTCCTGAAAGAGGAGTTCGGCGTCGAGACCACGCATGTGAAGCAGGACGTGCTGGTCGTGACTGCGGCGGACATCCCCTTTGACGTCGCCCCGGAATTCAAGTCGGTCGGCTGGTACGAGATCACGGCGAGAACCCAGAACCCGGACGGGAAGCCGGTCTACTTCCAGAAGGTCTATGCGCCGGTCACGGCCTGCAAGCTGACATTCGGAAAGCTGATCCGGTGACAGGGCGGCACGCAGGAATCCCGGCGGGCGGCCAGGGGCCCGAACCGAAAGGGCGGCGCGGATGATCGCGGCGGCCGTGGCGAGGGTGATCGGGCCGTTCTCGGTCCCTTGCCTGCTGCTCGGCCTGCTTTTCTTTGCCGCGTCGCTGACACCCTCCCTGATACCGCGCGGCCCGGTGGTGCAGGGCATCCTCGGCGGTCTCGTCACGGCGCTTGGCTACCTGGCCGGCCAGATCGTCGGCCTTCTGTGGCGCGCGGCCGACATGCCCCGCCTCGCCGGGCGGCCCGCGCGCCTGCTGACATGGATTGCCGCAACCGTCACGGCGGCGGTCTTCCTGTGGGTGCTGGGCTCCAGCCTGACCTGGCAGAACGACCTGCGCGAGAAGATGGGCATGACGCCCGCGGATGCGCTGAACCTGTGGCAGATCCTCTTCTTCGCGCTGGTGGTGTTCGCCGCGGCCTTTGCCCTGGGGCGTCTCGTCGCGGCGCTCTTCCGGCTGGTCCGGGCCCGGTTCTACCGTGTCATGCCGCCGCGACGGGCCAACGTGCTCGGGCTTGTCACCGTGGCCGCCCTCCTCTTCCTGGTCACGCGCGACGGGATATTCGACCGTGTCGTTGCCGCCCTCGACGAAAGCTACGAGACGGCGCAGGCGCTTTTCGACAATGCCCCGCCACCGCCATCCGACCCCCGGATGACCGGAAGCGCCGGGTCGCTTGTCGATTGGGCCGCCATCGGCGAACCGGGGCGCGACTTCATCACCTCGGGCCCCGATGCCGCCGCCATCTCGGCCTTCACCGGCCGCCCGGCGATGGACCCGATCCGCGTCTACGTGGGTCGCGCCAACGGCGAGACGCCGCGGGCGCGGGCGGAACTGGCCCTGGCCGAGCTCAAGCGGCAAGGCGCCTTCGAGCGCGCCGTACTGATCGTGGCCAGCCCGACAGGCACCGGCTGGATGGATCCCGGCGCGCACGACCCGGTGGAATACATGCATGACGGCGATATCGCGACGGTCGCGGCGCAGTATTCCTACTTGCAGTCCCCGCTGGCCCTGATCCTCGAGACCGAAACCGGGCTGGAGCAGGCGACGGCATTGCAGGATGCCGTGCACGGCCACTGGAAGACGCTGCCCGCCGATGCCCGCCCGCGCCTCTACGTGCACGGGCTGAGCCTCGGGGCGTGGTCATCCATGCACGCGACCAACCTCTTCCGCCTGATGGACGACCCGATCGACGGCGCCTTCTGGGCCGGCCCGCCCTTCCCATCGGTCTTCTGGAACTACGTGCAGCGCCAGCGTGAGCCGGGCAGCCCCTGGGTCCTGCCGCAAATCGGCGACGGCTCGCTTGTGCGCTACGCCTCGCACACGGCCGATGCATCGCGGGCGACGGCCGGCTGGGGCCGGATGCGCATCGCCTTCCTGCAGTATTCCAGCGACCCGGTCGTGTTCTACGATCCCTATTCCCTCTGGCGTGCGCCGCCCTGGATGCGCGACCCGCCGGCCGAGGACATGTCGGACCATTTCGTGTTCGTGCCGGTGGTGACGCAGTTCCAGCTTGCCCTGGACATGGCGTTGTCCTTCGGGTCGCCGCCCGGGCATGGCCACGCCTACTACGCGCAGGATTACATAGCCCCCTGGGCCGAGGTGACCGCCCCGCAAGGCTGGACGCAGGCGGATACCACGCGGCTCAAGGCCCATTGCGACAAGGGCTTTCAGGCAGGATGTTCCGATGCCGTTGATTGAGGCCCGACCGTTCCCTTGCCCTGGTGCGCCACGCCGCGGCCTGTCGTCTCCGCGCCACGCCTTTGCGCGAAAGCGCCCTCGCGGCCGGGAAACCCGGTGGCGTTCCCACGTCCCCCCTTGCCTATCATCACAGGAACACATCCTATGGTTGTTGCGAGGTAAGCAGGAATCTCTTCCCATTTTCTCAAACGGAGTTCTTTGAAATGTGCCTGTCTTGCTGTGAAAGTATTGAAGCCGGAGTTGAACCGATCAACCCCTGCCTGTGTGGCGCCCCCGAAACACAGGCGGCCATGGACCGGATCGAAGCCGACCTGACGCGCCGGCGGCTGCTGGGCGGGATGGCCGCGGTCGTCGGCATGTTCGCAGGCTTCGGCCTTGCGCCGACCGACCTGCGCGCACAGACACCGGGGCGGCCGACGCTGCTGACAAACCTGCGGTACTTCGACGGCACGACGCTGGCGATGCAGACCGGCCGCGACATCCTGGTCGAGGGCGGGCGCATCACCGGCCTGCCGGCGGCCGGGTCGGGGCCCGAGTACGCCGACGTCATCGATTGCGGCGGACGGGCGGTGATGCCAGGGCTGATCGACTGCCACTGGCACGCCACCCTCGTCGGCGTCAGCAAGCTGGCGGCGCTGACGCAGGATATCGGCTGGGTGCACCTGATGGCCGGGCGCGAGGCCGGGGCAACGCTGATGCGGGGGTTCACCACCGTGCGCGACACCGGCGGCCCGGTCTTCGGCCTGAAAATGGCCGTCGACCAGGGCGCCGTGACCGGCCCGCGCATCTTCCCCTCCGGCGCGATGCTGTCGCAGACCTCGGGCCACGGCGATTTCCGCCTTCTGAACACCCTGCCCAAGACCATGGGCGACACGCTCGACTACACCGAAACCGCCGGCGTGGCCGCCATTGCCGACGGACGCACCGAGGTGCTGAGAAAGACCCGCGAACAGCTGATGCAGGGGGCCAGCCAGATCAAGATCATGGCCGGCGGCGGCGTGGCCTCGCCCTACGATCCGCTGGATACGACGCAGTACACGCTCGACGAGATGAAAGCGGCGGTCGAGGCCGCGGCCGACTGGGGCACCTATGTCTGCGCGCATGTCTATACGCCCAAGGCCATCCTGCGCTGTCTCGAGGCCGGCGTGCGCTCGATCGAGCATGGGCAGCTTGCCGATGACGCCGCGATCCGGGCGATGGCCGAGGCCGGTGCGTGGTGGAGCATTCAGCCCTTCCTCGCCGACGAGGACGCGAACCAGTATTCCGACCCGGCCGCCCAGGCCAAGCAGCAGGAGGTCGCCCAGGGCACGGTGCGCGCCTTCGAGGCGGGCCGGGCCGAGGGCGTCAACATGGCCTTCGGCACCGACGTGCTGCTCAACCCCGGCGGCGCGGCATCGCAGGGGCGCCAGCTGGCCAAGCTGGCGCGGTTCATGCCACCGCTCGAGGCGCTCCGCATGGCAACCGGCGCGGCGGGAGAGCTGCTGGCCCTGTCGGGGGAACGGGCGCCCTACCCGGGTGCGCTCGGGGTCATCGCCGAGGGGGCGCTGGCGGATATCCTGGTCTGGGACGGCGACCCGGAGACCGAACTCGACTTCCTCGATGACCCGGAAAGCAAACTGCGCCTCGTCATGAAGGGCGGGCGCGTGTTCAAGGAGACGCTGTGATGCCCTTCAATCCACGCCATCGCCTGCGCACCCTTGCCGCCGCGGCCCTACTTTCCATCACCGCCCTGGCCCCCGTCACGGCGCAGGCCGGGTCGTCGGAATGGTCCGGCCAGGTCACGCTCTACGGCTGGGGCGCCGGTGTCACCGGCGATTTCAGGCCCTTCCCGGGCGCGCCGCGACTCTCTTTCGACAGGTCCTTCTCGGATGTCCTGAAGGATTCGGACGGCGCCTTCTTCATGACCGCGCTTGCGCGCCGCGGCGATCTCGTCTTCTTCGGCGACCTTACCTATTCCGCCTCCTCCCGAGGCGGCCGCGTGCCCCCGGGCATCCCGGCCTCCGGCAAGCTGGAGATGCGGTCGGTCACGCTTGCCGCCGGCAAGCGCTTCCAGGCCGGGCCGAATACGACGCTCGACCTGCTCGGCGGGGCACGGTTCTGGAGTATCGACGGCTCCGTCGCTGTCCCGCTTGCCGGTATCAGCTTCGCACCCGAGGCCAGGTTCACCGATCCCGTCGTCGCCCTGCGAGCCAACACGCGGCTCTCTCCGCGCTGGTCCCTCTTGGCCTACGTGGATGGCGGCGGCTTCGGCGTCGGCTCCGACGTGACCTGGCAGGTGGCGGTGACCGCGAACTACAAGGTCAGCGAACATTTCTACCTGTCGGGCGGATGGCGCCACCTCTACATCGACTACACCGACGGCGGCGCCGATTTCGAGGGTAGCATGACCGGCCCGATCGTCGGCGCGACCTTCCGCTTCTAGGCGCTATCCGCTGGGTGCCTTGCCCTAGGAGGCAAGCACCCAGCGGCCATCGTTCAGGCACCGTCGTGTCTGGACGGTCTGGATGCGCGAGTTCCGGCGGGTCCGGAACTTGTAGTTCAACCCGACGCATTTGCCCGAGACCGAGGTGATCTCGACGGACCCGTAAGCGCCGGTGGCCGGGTTCGACCAGATGGTATCCTCACCCGGCCGCGCCGCCCGGCTGGCATAAAGCTCTCCGCCGGCGCGGACCATGATGTTGAGATCCTCTTGCGTCAGCCCCGTGCTTTCGATCTGCCGCAACAGCGAGTTTGCCAGGGCAGGGCCTGCCGCAATCGCGATGAAACCGGTTAATGCAAGCCGAACAGCAACATGTCGCACGGGGCAAATCCTTTCTCGGGAAATCCCGTTCACAGTGCCATGGCTTCGACCGCGTTTCAAACGCGGAATGGCACGCCTTTCAATGACCGGATCGCCCCGCACGGCCTCAGGCCATGCCAAGCGCTTCCTTGTACATCTCCAGAACCGCCTCTTCCTCGGCGATGTCGTCCTTGTCCCGCTTGCGCAGCGCGATCACCTTGCGCATGACCTTGGTGTCGTAGCCCCGCGCCTTGGCCTCGGCCATCACCTCTTTCTGCTGGTCGGCAAGGTCCTTCTTTTCGATCTCCAGCCGCTCGAACCGTTCGATGAACTGGCGAAGCTCGTCGGCGGTCACGCGATAGCTGGCATCGGTATTCACGTCGGTCATGGCATCCTCTCCGATTGGGCCGGGCCCTTTTCCTAAAGCTGCCGCGATGCCCCTGCAAGGCCCAACCACGCGCCCTCGCGGCTTGCGCGCGGGGCGCCGGTGCGCTAGGCGGCGGGATGCCCATGGAGTAGTCGCGAAAGGAGCGTGCCGATGGACGTGCTGATCTGGCTGGGAACCGGCGTTTCTCTGGTGGGCCTCGCGGGGCTCGTGTGGTGCATCGTGCGGGTCTGGAAGACGCGCAAGGCCGGCCTGAGCGAAGAGGCGCTGCGCGCCGAGCTGCAGAAGGTCGTGCCGCTCAACACCGGCGCGCTGCTCCTGTCGGTGATGGGGCTGATGCTGGTGGTGCTGGGCATCGCACTGGGCTGAGGCCCCCCGTCAGAAGAACCGTTCGCCGTTCTTGAGCATGTCGTCGAGCAGCGGCGACGGCGCCCAGAGGGCGGCGTTGACCCCGCGCAGGGCGGCCATCGCACGCATCGGGGCCAGCAGGCCGTTCAGGTCGGCCTGCAACAGCGGGCCGCCGCTCGTCCGCTCCATCCCGAAACCGCGGATCATCACCAGGTCGGGGTCCGACCGGCGCTGCAGGGCACGGGCGGCGATCAGGCGGGCGCCCTCGTTGACCATCGCGGCGTGCATGGCAAGCGCCGGGTCGACCCCCGGCCAACCGGGCGCATGATCCGGGTGCTCGGCGCGCCATGCCGCCAGCCAGTCGGCCAGGCCGGGATCGGGCGCAAGCGTCTGCCCGGCGGGACCATGGAAGGCCAATGCGCGCGCCGTGTCGCCCCCGTGATCGGCAAGCCGGTCCGACAGCAGGCGCAGCGGGCCTTCGGGCACCTGCCGCGCCTCGAAGGTGCGGCGCAGACGGCGCAACGTGGGAACGGCGCCGAGCTCGTCGATCAGCCGCAGGGGACCCCGCGCGAAGCCGAGTGTCCGCCCCGCCGCCTCGACCTGCGCCGGGGGCACCCCGCCCGCCAGCAGGGTCAGCGCCGCCCCGAACAGGGCCGCGCCCATCGCGTCGCTCAGGAAACCGGTGGCCTCGGACGACAGCAGCACCGAGCGGGACGCGGTCGAGAAGGCACGGTGCACGGCCCATGACAGCGCACGGGGCGCCTCGGGCGGGGCGGCCACCTCGGCCAGCCGCACGGCCGGGCCGCCGGTCGGCAGGCGCAGGCGCAGCAGGCGGCCGGCGGCGCCCGCTTCGCGCGCGCGCCCCTCGGCCCCGGTCGCCTCGTCGAGCAGGCCCCAGATCAGGCTGGAGGGCAAGGCCACCGGCCGCTCGAAGGCGGGCGTGCCGGTGTCGAGCACCAGGTCGGCGCGGGCCAGCCCCTCGGGGCGTTCCAGCGGTACGAGCCGCGACAGCTGGTCGTCGCGTACCCCGGGCGCCAGGCGGCCGGCCTCGACCGCCTCGGCCAGGGCCGTCTCGAGGGTGTCCCGCACCGCCGCGGCTTGGTCGGGCGTGGCGGTCAGCAGCAGCACGTCCATGCCCGCGGAAAGGCACAGCGCGGCCAGCCCCGCCAGCCTCGGCCCCGTGCCGGTCAGGGCCACGGTGCGGATCACCGGCACGTCGCCCACGGCGGTTCTCGGCAGGCTTGCGGCGCGGCGTTCGGCGGTAAAGACATGGCGGATCGCCCGCGACTCGGGCAGCACAAGGCGTTCTTCGTGGCGGCTCTGCTCGAAGATCAGCCCCTGGTCGAAGGGCAGAAGCTGGGCCGCCTCGACACAGGCGAGGATATCGGCCTCGGCCGAGCCGCCCGCGCGCATCCGGGCGGCGACATTGCCCACTGCCGCCTGGAACGCCGCCGGGTCCGAAAGGCCCCGGGTCACGTCGCGCGTGCGGGTCCACGAGGCACTGTCCGCCAGGCTTGCGGCCAGCTCCTGCGCGGCGGCAAGCGGGTCTTCCTCGGTGATCCGGTCGAAGACGCGGGCCAGGCGGGCATCCGTCACCTCCACCGCGCGGCCCGACAGCATCAGTTCCAGCGAAGCCTGCGCGCCGACCAGCCGGGGAAGCCGCTGGGTCGCGCCGCCGCCGGGGACCAGGCCGAGCGTCACCTCGGGCATCGAGACGCGCGTGCCGCGCTGCGCCACGCGGGCATGGGCGGCGAGGGCCAGCTCGACCCCGGCGCCCAGCGCCGAGCCGTGCAGCGCCGCGACCACCGGCTTCGGCGCCTCCTCGATCATGGCAAACAGGTCGTTGAGCGGCACCCGTGGCCCGTCTTCGTCGGCGGTGAATTCGTTGAGATCGACCCCGGCGCAGAACCCGCTACCGGCGCCGTGCAGCACCACGGCGCGGATCGCCGGATCGGCCAGGGCGGCCCGCAGCACCTCGCGCAGTTCCGACCTGAGCGCCGGAACAAGCGCATTGCCCGGCGGGCGGTCGAGCGTGAGAACGGTGACCCCGTCCTGCACCCGCTGCTGCACCTGCTGCGTCACGCCTGCCCCCGCCTTCACCCGGTTCGTTCCGCGCGATTAGACCGGACAAACAAGGTGCTGGCAAGCGTTGCGCGGCACCGGTGCGCAGATCACACGGGCATGTTGTCGAACTGTGCCTCGATGGCGTCGGCGGTCAGCTCCTCGTGCAGGTCGCGGATGCCGGCCGGCACGTTTTCGCCCGCCTCCTCCATCCGCTCGATCAATTCCGTGAGCTTCGGCCGGAACTGGTGCCTGTGCTCCTCATCGGTCTCGAGGATGCGGTCGTGCAAGCGGTTCATGTCTTCGGTCAGCTTGGTCATGGTCGTCCTCCCAGGTTGCGGTTGGTACCGGGATCACCGTTCACAAACGCCCGCCCGCGCCATCGCCGCGCGGCCGGGCGGCACATCAGGCCGCCGCCGCGCAGTTGCGGCAGAGCGGCGTATCGGGCAGCGTATCCAGCCGGGCCTTCGCGATGTCCTCGCCACAGCGGACGCATTCGCCATAGGTGCCGTCGCGCAGCCGTTGCAGGGCGGCGCGGATGCGGGCGATCTCGGCCTCGCCGCTGTGGCCCAGCCGTTCGAGCACCTCGTCGCCCTCGCGCTCGACGGCGTTCTCCTCCCAATCCTTGGAATGGGGCTCGTCAAGCTCGGCCTCGATCTGGTGCAGGCGGCTGTCGAGCTCTCCAAGCCGGTCGAGCAGCGCCTTGCGGTACGGGGTCGTGTCAGGCATGTCTTTCCTCCGTCAATCCGGCACACCCTGTCATGTCATGTCGTGATCGTCCTTGACCCAAGTCAACCCCTGCGGTTCAAACATATGCAAAGGTTTCAATATGGCGCAGCGCAGGGGAGGCCCGGATGTCACCTGATGTTACCGCATTTTTCGACGATGCGACGAATACAATTTCCTATGTTGTGCGCGAT
The DNA here is from genome assembly GCF_030373445.1 of Roseovarius sp. GTDB lineage: Bacteria > Pseudomonadota > Alphaproteobacteria > Rhodobacterales > Rhodobacteraceae > Roseovarius. The sequence goes on along the minus strand of NZ_JAUCYU010000012.1, from coordinate 159,668 downwards.
CCCGCCGGACGTGCCTGCGCAATCATCGATTCGGTGCTGGATTTCGATTACGCCTCGGGCAGAACCGACACGCGCTCGGCCGACCGGATCATCGCGCACGTGACGGCCAATGGGCTCGAGGTGCAGTGGCTTCTTGAAACCCACGTGCATGCCGATCACCTCTCGGCGGCACCCTACCTGCAGGAGCGGCTGGGCGGGCAGATCGGCATCGGCGAGAAGATCCGCGAGGTGCAGGACACGTTCGGCAAGGTGTTCAACGAGGGCACCGAGTTCCAGCGCGACGGCTCGCAGTTCGACCGGCTGTTCGTGGAGGGCGACAGTTTCCACCTCGGCCAGATGCGCGGCGACGTGCTGCAGACGCCGGGGCACACGCCGGCCTGCCTGACCTACGTGCTGGGCGACGCGGCCTTCGTGGGCGACACGCTCTTCATGCCCGATTTCGGCACCGCCCGCTGCGATTTTCCCGGCGGCTCGTCCGAGGTACTGTACGCCTCGATCCAGAAGATCCTGTCGCTGCCCGACGCCACCCGCATCTTCGTGGGCCACGATTACAAGGCGCCGGGGCGGGACGAGTACGCCTGGGAAAGCACGGTGGGCGAGCAGAAGGCGAAGAACGTGCATGTGGGCGCGGGCCGCGACCGCGACAGCTTCGTGAAGATGCGGAACGAACGCGATGCCACGCTGGCGATGCCGAAACTGATCATCCCCTCGCTGCAGATCAACATGCGCGCGGGGCGGATGCCACCGGCGGATGACAAGGGCGACGTGTTCCTGAAAGTGCCGCTCAACAAGCTCTGATCATTTCAGGTCGACGAGCGCCGGCAGGTCCGGCAGGCCGCCGCCATCCCCGCCGCCCTCGCCCGGCAGGTCGGGCAAATCGGGCAGGCCGCCGCCCGTGGCGGGCAGGTCCGGCAAGTCCGGCAAGCCGGTCAGCGTGGGCGGTTCGCTAATGGCAAGGTTGGCAAGCTCGGGCGCGGGCGGTTCGGCCGAGGGCCCGGGCATGTCGGCCAACGCGGGCTCCGCCCCCGGCTGGGCCATGCCGGGCGCCGCCCGCGGCCCCTCCTCCCCCGCGCCGCAAAGCCGGACAGCGCGCATGCCGTTCATCTGCCCCAGCCGCGCCTGCGCCGCAACGTGCCCCGAGGCCGCGACCAGTTCCGTGCGCCCGATGGCGGACGTGCTGACCGGCAGGGTCATGCCCGGTTTCAGCGCCCAGACCTCGGCCAGCGAAAGCTGCACCCGGTCGAGCACCGCGTCGAGCGTGACCGGCACCTGCATCGCCAGGTCGCCCAGGTCGAACGCCGCCCCTTCCCCCGCCTCGCCCGTGCCGGGCTCCGGCCGGGCCAGCACGGCGGCGGGCAGGATCAGCGCCAGGATGCCGGTCTTGGCGCCGCCGCCGATATCCACGGTCAGGCGGAACAGCTCGTAATCCGCCGCCTCGAGCGCCAGCAGCAGGCCGCGCGCATCACCCACCCGGTCACCGAAGCGGAAGCCCAGCGGCCGGTGGCCCGGCACCGCCTCCTCGAGCTTGTCGTCGAAGCCCGTCAGCATGGCATCGACCAGCGGCGCGGCAATGGCGGCGTCGGTGCCGGTAAGCGGGCGGTCGGGCGCGGCGCCGGGGCGCACGCGGCCCATGGTCTGCACCTCGACCAGCGCTTGCGCGAATTGCAGGTCGAGCAGCGCCGCGCCCCGCGCGCCCCCCTCCCCGTCAAGCAGCAGGATCAGCGTGTCGTCGCCCACCTCCTCCTTCACCGCGGCATGGGTCAGCCGCCGCTGTTCCAGCGTGCCGACCGTCAGCGCAAGCTGGAACAGCCGGTCGCCGCATTTCTCGAGCGACAGCCGCAACGCCTTGGAGGGCGACATGGCGCGCGCGTCGAAATCCTCGCGCGCGCTGGCGGCCTTCCGGTGGATGACAGATTTCCGTTCCTCGCTCGACATCGCCCTCGCCGCAATTCGCCGGCCCGGTCCGGCCGCCCGCGGCATCCTAGCGCCCGCATCCTTACCATCGCGTTTACGAAAGTTGTTATTGCGCGGCCTGCACCGTCGCCGCCTCACGCAGGGGCAGAACCACGCGGAACGCCGCCCCCTCCTGCCCCGGAAGATAGGTGATGTCGCCGCCCAGCCGCCCCATGATCTCGCGGCAGATGGCAAGGCCGAGCCCCGCGCCCCCCGCCTTGGTCTGGCCGATACGCGAGAATTTCTCGAAGATCATCGCCTGCTGGTCAGTGGGAATGCCGGGCCCGTTGTCGATGAAATCCACCACGAGGTTGCCGTTCTCGGCCTGCGGACGGATGGTCAGCGCCGGGTCGGGGGCCTCGCAATACTTGCCGGCGTTGGAGATGAGGTTGATGAACACCTGCGCCAGCCGGTCGAGATCGGTGTGCAGCGTGATCTTCTCGGCCTCGCGGCGGCGGTGGATGCGCAGCCGGTCCTGCACCCCCGCCGCCGAAACCGCCCGGTCGAGCATATCCGAAAGCTGCCCGGTCTGCGAATTCAGCACCACCTGCCCGTTTTCCAGCACCGACAGGTCGAGCAGGTCGTCGAGCAGCCGCGTGAGGCGCGTCGCCTCCTCGAGGATGATCGAGGCGTACTTGTTGCGCTCCTCCTCCGACAACCCCTCGCTGTCGCGCAGGATTTCCGAGAAGGCCCGGATCGAGGTCATCGGCGTGCGCAGCTCGTGGCTGATCTGGCTGAGGAAGGCATCCTTCTGCACCGAGATCTGCGTGAGCTTCTCGTTCGCCTCGCGCAGTTGCCGGGCGGTGCGGGCCTGTTCCTCGGTCTTGGCCTCCAGCTTGCTGGAATATTCCATGATCTGCGCGGTCTCGTCGGCCACCGCCATCAGGTCCTCGACCGACACGGTCGCCCGGCCGACGATCTGCGAAATCATCGCGTGGGCCGTGGCAGCGCCGACCGAGCCGGAAAGCTCCCGCTCCAGCATCTGCAGGAAATCCGGCGTCGGTTCCGGCAGGTAGCCCGCGATGCCCTGCTTGCGCGCCTCCTTCGAGAACATCGCCTGCGCCTCCGACGCGCCCATGATCCGCTGCGACATGATCATCAGGTCTTCCGACCGCGCCAGCCCCCCCGACCAGCTTCCGGGCGTCTGCGAATGCTGGAAGACATTGACGAACTGCGCCCCCTGCAGCCGCTCGATGGGCTTGGGCAGGGTCAGCAGCGAGACGCCGAGGAAGGTGCAGGTGTTGAGCAGCAGGCTCCACATCACGGCGTGAATCACCGGGTCCATCCCGTCGGCCCCGAAGAGCGCCTGCGGCCGAAGCCAGCCGATGCCGAGCGGCCCGTTCTGCATGACCGAATAGGGCATGATCTCCGACGCGCCGAAGCTGGGCAGGAACAGGCAGTAGAGCCACAGCACGAACCCCACCCCCAGCCCCGCCAGCGCGCCCGAGCGCGTGGCGCCGCGCCAGAACAGCCCGCCCATCAGCGCCGGCAGGAACTGCGCCACGCCGACGAAGGAAATCAGCCCGATCGCCGCCAGCGCCGTGCCCCCGCCGGACAGGCGGAAATAGCAGTAGCCCAGGAACAGGATCATCGCGATCGACAGCCGCCGCGCCAGAAGCGCCACGCTGCGCACATCGCCCGACACCATCGCCCCGCCCCCGGTGGACCACAGCCAGATCGGCATCACGATATGGTTCGACACCATGGTCGACAGCGCAATCGCCGCCACGATCACCATCGAGGTGGCCGAGCTGAACCCGCCGAGGAAGGACAGGATCGCCAGCCCCTCCTGCCCGTTCCTGAGCGGCAGGGTCAGCACGAAAAGGTCGGGGTTCGCCCCCTCGGGCATCAGCTCCAGCCCCATCACCGCGATCGGCACGACGAACAGGCTCATCAGCATCAGGTAGGTGGGAAAGGCCCATGCGGCCATGCGCAGGTGATCCTCGTCCTCGCTTTCGACCACCATCACCTGGAACATCCGCGGCAGGCACATGAAGGCCGCCGCCGACAGCAGCGTCAGCCCGACCCAGCGGCTGCCCGGCACCTCCCACCGCGCGATGGGCGAGGAATCGATGCGGGCAAGAATCTCGTCGACGCCGCCCGCCAGCCCCCAGACCACGAAGACCCCCACCGCCAGCAGCGCGAAAAGCTTGACCACCGCCTCGAGCGCGATGGCCATGACCACGCCGTGATGGCGCTCGTTGGCATCAAGGTTGCGGGTGCCGAAGAGGATGGTGAAGACGGCGAGCCCCGCGGCCACCCAGAAGGCCGTCGATTGCTGGCTGGGCGGTGCGTCGGTGAAGGGGTCGGCCTCGGCGAAGGTGGCGAAGGACAGGGTCACCGACTGGAGCTGCAGCGCGATATAGGGCGTAAGCCCGATCACCGCGACCAGCGTGACGAACACCGCCAGCGTGTTCGACTTGCCGTAGCGGGAAGAGATCAGGTCGGCGATGGAGGTGATCCGCTGGCTCCGGCCCACGCGGACCATCTTGCGCAGGGTCCACCACCAGCCGATCATCACCAGCGTCGGCCCGAGATAGATCGTCACGAATTCCAGCCCCGAGCGCGCGGCGAAGCCCACCGCGCCATAGAAGGTCCACGCCGTGCAGTAGATCGACAGCGACAGCGTGTAGACGATGGGCGAGCGCAGCCACGTCCCCCGCCCCACCAGCGCCGCCCGGTCGGCGCCGAAGGCCACGGCAAACAGGAACGCCACGTAAAGCAGGCAGACAAGGACGAGGACGTTGAGGGTAACCATCAGCTGTCCCCCTCCTCGTCGCCGCCATCGTCCTCGGCCACCAGGAACCGGGCCAGAACACCCGACAGCACCGCCAGCCCGAACCAGACGACGAAGAGATAGGTCATCACCCAGGCGGTGCGCGCGCCGTCGGGCACGGCCTCGGCCCCGGCGGGGTCACCCTCCCACAGCAGCGGGATCAGGAAAAGGATGCCGCCGAAGACCGGCAGAAGCCGGGCGCCGTCGGCCACCCGGCGGCGCCGGTAGGTGCGCCGCTGGACGAAGACGGGCGTCTTCTTGGCGGTCACGGCCCCACCAGATCGCGCACCGCCTCCAGGACTTCGGCGTTCGAGAACGGCTTGGTCATGTAGCGGCTGGCGCCCGCGCGCTCGGCCATCTCGCGGTCCTTTTGCTGGCCGCGCGCCGTCAGCATCAGCACGGGCGTCGCGCCCAGCTCGGCATCGTCGCGGATTTCCTGCAGGATGTCGAACCCGCTCTTGCCCGGCAGCATCACGTCGAGGATCACCAGGTCGGGCCGCCTGTCGCGCACCGCCTGCATCGCGTCATGGCCGTTGGAGTGTGTCTTCACCTCCCACCCGTCCCGGCTCAGGATGAAGCTAATCGCCTCGATGATGTTCCGCTCGTCCTCTATCAGGATCACCTTTTTCCCCATCCAATCGGCCTCCCCCTCCGATTGCGCCGAATGACGGCTGCAGTTCACTATCGACAAGTTGTGCGGGCCTGTCAAAAGCCGCGGCCAAGGATCGACGGCTCCCGCCGCGCCTCGCAATCGCTCAGCGGGCAGACCTGGCAGTTGACGCCGACCTCGCGCAGCGGGCCCGCCGCCTCCGGCCCCGGGTCGGGCAAGAGCAGCATGTGCGGCCGGTAAAGCGCCGGGCGGTCGAACCGGGCCGGGGCCACCTCCTCGCTGACGGTCAGCGCCAGCACCCGCGCCTCGCCCTGCCGCAGGCGCAGGCGGACGGGGGCGCCGGGCTGGGTCAGCAACTGGTAAAGCGGCCAGAGCGCACAGGCCGCGGCCGAGCGCGGCATGGTAAAGCCCAGCGCCGGCTTGCGCAGCATCAGCGTGCCCGACCCGTCGCAGACCACCAGCCCCACCGGCCCGGCCTCGGTCTCGGGCATCGTCGCGAGACGGCGGAAGACCGTGGGCATGTCGACGCCGGTCGCGGCGGCGATGGCCGCGGGGTCGGGCCCGTGTTCGGCCACTGCCCGGGCCATCTCCTCGGCCGGCAACCGTTCGGCATCGATGACATACTGGCCCAGCACCGTCCGGGCGAGGCTGCGGGCGGCCTGGCTTTCCAGCCGGTCCGCGCCGGCGATCACCGCCGCGATGCGGTCCGCGCCCCCCGCCCCTTCCAGGACGGGGAAATGAAACCGGTGCTCTTCGAGGAAGGCGTGCAATTCATCCTGCGGCGACATGACCTCCGACCGGGCGTCGGGCGCCTGTTCGAGGTAGCGCACCAGCGCCTCCGCGCCCTCGGCCAGGCGCTGGCTGTCCTCGTTGATGTTGCGGTGAAAGCGGGTCTGCCATTCCGGTTCGAGCGGCCTGGGATCGGCCAGGATCGAGGCGGTCGAACGGATGGCGGTCACGGTCGAGATCACCTCGTGCAGAGAGGCGGCGAGCTGCGGGTCATGTGCCAGCCGGTCGGTCAGCGCCTTCACCGTGCCTTCCAGCTCGGCCCGCTGGCGGGCGAGATCGCTGAGCAGCCGCGCCCAGCCGGGAAACCGGCCGGCCAGTTCCTCGACCCGGTCCGCCTCGGCCCCGGCGCGACCCTCGGTTTCGGCCCTTGCCGCGGCCTCGCGCAGGGCGGCGATCAGCGTGGCCTCGGCCCCCTCCGACAGCAGGACGGGCGCGACCCCGAGGATATCCGCCAGCCGGTTCAGGGTCTTGCCGCCGATTCTGCGGCGGTTGTGCTCGATCAGGTTGAGGTAGGAGGCCGAGATGCCGGCGCGCTTCGCAAGCTCGGATTGCTTGAGCCCGCTGATCACCCGCCTTTCGCGGATGCGGCTGCCGATCATCGAGGATTCCGCCATCACGTTTTTCCCATTGAATCGCGCGGTTTCCGCAGCGTCATAAAAATATATTTACAAAATTTCGAACGGTTTTGTCCATTTCTTTACAAAAAAATCCTTTCGCCGTAGCCAGTTGTTGCGACATTTTCTTCCGACCTGCGATAATCGCTTTGCACATTTGTGTGAGCCGGCGGCGCAGAGGAGGCCCTCCGGCGAAGTTCATTAACGGGAGGATATCAATGTCTAAATCGACTCTGACTCGTCGTGGCCTGCTGAAGACCAGCGCAGTCGCTGGTGCCGGCGTCGCGCTGCCGACGATCTTCACGGCATCGTCCGCGGCGGCCTACATGAACGAGCCGACCGGCAGTTCCGTGACCCTCGGCTTCAACGTGCCCCAGACCGGCCCCTATGCCGACGAGGGCGCCGACGAGCTGCTGGCACAGAAGCTGGCGGTCGAGCACCTGAACGGCGAAGGCGACGGCGGCTGCCTGAGCACCTTCACCTCGAAGGCGCTGCAGGGCAACGGCATCCTGGGCAAGAAGGTCGAGTTCGTGACCGGCGACACCCAGACCAAGTCCGACGCCGCGCGCGCCTCGGCCAAGTCGATGATCGAGAAGGACGGCGCCATCATGATCAACGGCGGCTCGTCCTCGGGCGTGGCCGTCGCGGTCCAGGGCCTCTGCCAGGAGGCGGGCATCATCTTCATGGCCGGCCTCACCCATGCCAACGACACCACCGGCAAGGACCGCAAGGCCAACGGCTTCCGCCACTTCTTCAACGCCTACATGTCGGGTGCCGCGCTGGCGCCGGTGCTGGCCAAGGAGATGGGCGAGGATCGCCGCGCCTACCACCTGACCGCCGACTACAACTGGGGCTGGACCCAGGAGGAATCGATCGTCGCCTCGACCGAGGCGCTGGGCTGGGAAACCGTCAACACGGTCAAGACCCCGCTCGCCTCGACCGACTTCTCGTCCTACATCACGCCGGTCCTGAACTCGGGCGCCGACGTGCTGGTCCTCAACCACTACGGCGGCAACATGGTCAACTCGCTGACCAACGCCATCCAGTTCGGCCTGCTCGACAAGCAGGTGAACGGCAAGGACTTCAAGATCGTCGTGCCGCTCTACTCCGAGCTCATGGCGCAGGGCGCCGGCGAGAACATCAAGGGCGTGCTGGGCTCGATGAACTACAACTGGCAGCTCGAGAACGAGGGCTCCAAGGCGTTCGTCAAGTCCTTCGGCGAGAAATACGGCAAGCCGCCGTCGAACTCGGCCCAGACCTGCTATGCGCAGGTCCTGCTCTATGCCGACGCCTGCGAACGCGCCGGCACGTTCAACCCCTGCGGCGTGGCCGAGGCGTTGGAGGGCTTCGAATTCGACGGCCTGGGCAACGGCAAGACGCTCTACCGTGCCGAAGACCACCAGTGCTTCAAGGACGTGCTCGTGGTGCGCGGCGCGCAGAACCCGTCGAGCCAGTACGACACGCTGGAAATCGTCGAGATCACGCCGGTCGACCAGGTCATGTATCCGCCGAACCACCCGATGTTCGGTGGCGACGAGGCCACGCTGGGTGAGTGCAACGCCGGCGCCTAACCGCCCCGGCCCCCCGGCCGCCGACGCGCGGCCGGGGCTTTCATCCGACACTCCCGGATACACCCAATTCGACTTAACCCACGGGTGGGAACAATGGACGCAATCATTCTGCAAATTCTCAACGGGCTCGACAAAGGGTCGGCCTACGCGCTGATCGCGCTGGGGCTGACGCTGATCTTCGGCACGCTCGGTGTCGTCAACTTCGCCCATGGCGCCCTGTTCATGATCGGCGCCTTCTGCGCCGTGACCGTACAGCGCATCCTGAACCTCAGCGTCACCACGGTCGACGAAAGCCGGACCGACTTCCTCGGCAACCCGCTGAAGGTCCAGACACCTTACGTCGAGAACTGGTTCGGGCCCGAGATCGGGGCCGCGATCAGCGACTGGTCGGTGCCGATTGCGATCCTCTTTTCCATCCCGATCATGCTGCTCATCGGTTTCATCATGGAGCGCGGCCTGATCAAGCATTTCTACCGCCGCCCCCATGCCGACCAGATCCTCGTGACCTTCGGCCTGGCCATCGTGCTGCAGGAGGTCATCAAGTATTTCTACGGCGCCAACCCGATCCCCACCCCGGCGCCCGAAGCCTTCGCCGGCAGCCTCGACCTCGGCGTGATGTTCGGCTTCGACCCGAACGCCATCATCTACCCCTACTGGCGGCTGATCTACTTCGTCTTCGCGGCGCTGATCATCGGCGGGGTCTTCGCCTTCCTGCAATTCACCACCTTCGGCATGGTCGTCCGCGCCGGCATGGCCGACCGCGAGACCGTGGGCCTGCTGGGCATCAACATCGACCGGCGCTTCACCATCATGTTCGGCATCGCCGCCGCGGTGGCGGGGCTTGCGGGGGTGATGTACACGCCGATCAACCCGCCCAACTACCACATGGGCATGGACTTCCTCGTGCTCAGCTTCGTGGTCGTCGTCGTCGGCGGCATGGGCAGCCTGCCGGGCGCCGTGCTGGCCGGCTTCCTTCTGGGCATCCTCGAAAGCTTCGCCTCGACCACCTGGGCCACCACGACCATCCCCGGGATCAACCAGATCATCATCTACCTTGTCGCCATCATTGTCCTGCTGACCCGCCCGCGCGGTCTGATGGGACGCAAAGGCGTGATGGAGGACTGAACCAATGCTGGGACTGAACAAGAAAGACACGGCGCTTTTCCTGATCGTCATCGCCCTGACGATCCTGGCGCCCTTCATCCTCAACCCCTTCCCGACGAACAGCGCCATGGCGCAGTTCAACGCGGGCTACCCGGACCTGATGCAGCGTTTCGTGATCTTCGGCATCTTCGCCATCGGGTTCAACATCCTCTTCGGCCTGACCGGCTATCTCAGCTTCGGCCACGCCGCCTTCCTCGGCGTGGGCTCCTACGCCGCGGTCTGGATGTTCAAGCTGTTCACCTACAACGTCATCCCGGCCATCGTGGTGGCGGTGATCCTGGCGGGGCTCTTCTCGCTGCTGATCGGCTATATCAGCCTGCGGCGCTCGGGCATCTACTTCTCGATCCTGACGCTGGCCTTCGCGCAGATGTCCTTCGCGCTGGCCTACTCGGTGCTGTCGAACCCCAAGTTCAACCTGACGAACGGCGAGACAGGGCTTCAGGTCTATGGCGACGATCCGCAGATCTTCCACGGCGCCGGCCTGCCCAACCTGCCGCACCTGTTCGGCTGGTCGATGCGGGGCAACAACCAGATGAGCTTCGGCGCCTGGGACTTCAACTTCAACACCGGCTACTACGTCTGCGCGGTCTGCATGATCCTGGCCTTCTACATCGCCATCCGGATCTTCCGCTCGCCCTTCGGCATGATGCTGCGGGCGGTGAAGTCGAACCAGACCCGGATGACCTATACCGGCCTCAACTCGCGCCCCTACGCGCTGGCGGCCTTCGTGATCTCGGGCATGTATGCCGGGCTCGCGGGCGGGCTGATGGCGGCGGTCGACCCGCTGGCGGGCGCCGAGCGGATGCAGTGGACGGCCTCGGGCGAGGTGGTGCTGATGACCATCCTGGGCGGCGCCGGCACCCTGATCGGGCCGATCCTCGGCGCGGGCTTCATCAAGTATTTCGAGAACATCTTCTCGAAGATCAACGACGCGGTGCTGCACAGCTGGTTCTCGTTCCTGCCCGACGGGCTCGAGGACGTGGTCGTGGCCCTGATCTACCCCTTCGTCGGCAAGGGCTGGCACCTGACGCTCGGCATGCTGTTCATGCTGGTGGTGATCTTCCTGCCCGGCGGCCTTGTCGAGGGCGGCCAGAGGATCGGGCGCTTCACCTTCCGCCGGCGCGACGCCAAGGGCTCGGATGCCGAGCGTGACGCCGCCAACCAGCGCAACCCCGCCGAATAAGGAGACGGACCCATGGGAATTCTTGAGGTCAAGAACGTCAACAAGCGCTTCGGCGGCCTTCAGGCGCTGGGCGACGTCAACCTGAGCGTCGAGGAGAACTCGGTGCACGCCATCATCGGGCCGAACGGCGCGGGCAAGTCGACCCTGCTCAACTGCCTGATCGGCAAGCTGATCCCCGATACCGGCTCGGTCATGTTCGACGGCCAGTCGGTGCTGGGCCGCAAGCCCTACGAGATCAACCAGATGGGCATTTCCCGCGTGTTCCAGACGCCCGAGATCTTCGGCGACCTGACCGTGCTGGAAAACATGATGATCCCGATCTTCGCCACCCGCGACGGCGCCTTCCGGATGCACGCCATCGAGAAGACCGAGAACGAGAAGGACATCATCGGCCAGGCCGAGCAGATGCTCGAGAACCTCAACCTCGCCGAACAGCGCCACACCAAGGCGGCCTCGATGTCCCGGGGCAACAAGCGGCGGCTGGAAATCGGCATGTGCCTCGCCCAGAACCCACGCCTGCTGCTGCTCGACGAGCCGACGGCGGGCATGGCGCGGGCCGACACCAACAACACCATCGACCTGCTCAAGCAGATCAGCGACGAGCGCGACATCACCATCGCCATCATCGAGCATGACATGCACGTCGTCTTCTCGCTGGCCGAACGGATCACCGTGCTGGCGCAGGGCACCCCGCTGGTCGAGGACACGCCCGACAAGATCAAGGGCCACCCGAAGGTGCGCGAGGCCTATCTCGGCGAAAGCGCCTGAGCGACATTTCACCGGCGCCCCGGGCCCGCCCCGGAGCCCCGCCCCCATAACGGAGGTCCCGGATCAGGTCCGGGACGGGAGGACACGAACCATGAACGTCAAACCCGATTTCTCGAAGGGCAAGAACTACGCCGAAACGGCCCCCGCCTTCCTGTCGGTCTGGGGCATGCAGTCCTATTACGGTGAAAGCTACATCGTGCAGGACATCAGCTTCAACGTCCACGAGGGCGAGATCCTCGCCCTGCTGGGCCGCAACGGCGCCGGCAAGACCACCACGCTGCGCTCGATCGCGCGGATGGACAGCCCCCAGGTGAACCACGGCGAGATCTGGCTGGACCACCAGCCGCTGCACAACATGAACAGCCACCAGGCCAGCCAGGCCGGCATCGGCCTGGTGCCGGAAGACCGCTGCATCATCCCCGGCCTGACGGTCGAGGAGAACCTGCAGCTGGCCCAGATCGCCCCGCCCGTGGGCTGGTCGCTCGAACGGCTCTACGACCTGTTCCCGCGCCTTGCCGAACGCCGCAAGCAGGAGGGCGTGACCCTCTCCGGCGGCGAGCAGCAGATGCTGGCCGTGGCCCGCGCGCTGGCCCGCGACATCAAGGTCCTCCTGCTCGACGAACCCTACGAGGGGCTCGCCCCCGTCATCGTCGATGAAATCGAGAAAACCCTGCGCCTGATCAAGGAACAGGGCATGACCACGATCATCGTCGAACAGAACGCGGTGCGCGCACTGGAACTTTCCGATCGCGCTGTTATCCTCGACACCGGCGGTATCGTTTTCGACGGCACCGCGGAGGAGGTTCTACAAAACGAGGAGCTTCGCTCGGAATACCTGGCCATCTGAGGCCGAACGGCGTGCGCCCTGCAGTCTTTGCCCTGCCGGCGGCGCGGGCCGTTTCACCACGACCGGAATTTGAAAAAACCAAGGGTCCGCCATGTCCGAACTGAAAACCTATCCCCCCGCTGCCGAGATTGCCGCGAACGCCCACGTGGACGCCGCGAAATACGAGGAGATGTACGCGGCCTCGATCAGCGACCCCGACACCTTCTGGAAGGAACACGGCCAGCGCGTCGACTGGATCAAGCCGTTCAGCAAGATCAAGGATATCGATTTCACCCTTGGCAACGTCTCGATCAAGTGGTTCGAGGATGGCCAGCTCAACGTCGCCGCCAACTGCGTCGACCGCCATCTCGAGAAACGCGGCGACCAGACGGCCATCATCTGGGAAGCCGACGACCCCAACGAGCCGTCCAAGCACATCACCTACCGCGACCTTTCCGAACAGGTGAACAAGCTCTCCAACGTCTACAAGGAGCTGGGCGTCGGCCGCGGCGACCGCGTCGTTCTCTACATGCCGATGATCCCCGAGGCGGCCTATGCCATGCTGGCCTGTGCCCGCATCGGCGCCATCCACTCGATCGTCTTCGCCGGCTTCTCGCCCGAGGCGCTGGCCGCCCGCGTCAGCGGCTGCGAGGCCAAGCTGATCGTCACCGCCGACCAGGCCCCGCGCGGCGGCCGCAACACGGCGCTCAAGTCCAACGTCGACAAGGCGCTCGAGATCAGCGGCGACACCAAGGTCCTGATGGTCGAGCGCACCGGCGCCGATGTCGACATGAAGGAGGGCCGCGATTTCACCTACGCCGCCCTGATGGACAAGGCCTCGGCCGACTGTGCGCCCGAGGCGATGAACGCCGAGGACCCGCTCTTCATCCTCTATACCTCCGGGTCCACCGGCGCGCCCAAGGGCGTGGTGCACACCACCGGCGGCTACCTCGTCTGGGCCTCGATGACGCACGAGATCACCTTCGACTACCATGACGGCGATATCTACTGGTGTTCCGCCGACGTGGGCTGGGTCACCGGGCACAGCTACATCGTCTACGGGCCGCTGGCCAACGGCGCCACGACCCTGATGTTCGAGGGCGTGCCCACCTACCCCGACGCCAGCCGCTTCTGGCAGGTCTGCGAGAAGCACAAGGTGAACCAGTTCTACACCGCCCCCACCGCTATCCGCGCGCTGATGGGCCAGGGCACCGAGTATGTCGAGAAATGCGACCTCTCCACCCTGAAGATCCTCGGCACCGTGGGCGAGCCCATCAACCCCGAGGCGTGGGAGTGGTATCACAACATCGTCGGCAAGGGTAAGGTGCCCATCGTCGACACCTGGTGGCAGACCGAGACGGGCGGCCACCTGATGACCCCCCTGCCCGGCGCCCACGCGCTCAAGCCCGGCGCGGCGATGAAGCCGTTCTTCGGCGTCAAACCCGCCGTGCTCGACCCGCAATCGGGCGAGGAGATCACCGAGAACCCGGCCGAGGGCGTGCTCGTCATCACCGACAGCTGGCCCGGCCAGATGCGCACCGTCTGGGGCGATCACGAGCGGTTCGAGAAGACCTATTTCTCCGACTACAAGGGCTATTACTTCTCGGGCGACGGCTGCCGCCGCGATGCCGACGGCGATTACTGGATCACCGGCCGCGTCGACGACGTGATCAACGTCTCGGGCCACCGGATGGGCACCGCCGAGGTGGAATCGGCGCTGGTCGCGCACCCGAAAGTGTCCGAGGCCGCCGTGGTGGGCTACCCGCACAACATCAAGGGCCAGGGCATCTACTGCTACGTCACCCTCATGTCGGGCGAAGAGCCGTCGGAAGAGCTCCGCAAGGAGCTGCGCGACTGGGTCCGCAAGGAGATCGGCCCCATCGCCTCGCCCGACCTCATCCAGTGGGCGCCCGGCCTGCCGAAAACCCGCTCGGGCAAGATCATGCGCCGCATCCTGCGCAAGATCGCCGAGAACGACTACGGCGCGCTCGGCGACACCTCGACCCTCGCCGATCCCGGCGTAGTCGACGACCTGATCGACAACCGCATGAACCGCGAGTGATTTCCCTGTCGCCGGGCCCTTTCGGGGGCCCGGCCGGGCCGCCTCGGGCCGGTGCCATCGCGCCGGCCTTTTTTTGTGCGATGCCACGGGGGATTATCCCGCCCCGAGGCCTGTTTCCGACCTCCGGTCGCAAACGCGCTTGACGGTACTGGCCGCGAACGGCAAGCGTGCCGGCATGGCCACATGCACACCCGACACCCTCCATGCGCCATCGCGCACGGCGCACGGCATTGCCTGCGTCCTCGTCGGCATGTGCCTCTTCGCCGGACAGGACGCCTTCATGAAGTCCCTGCTCCTGACCTACCCGATCTGGATGCTGATCTTCGTGCGCTCCTGCGCCGCCGTGCTGGTGCTGGTGCCGCTGATCCTGGTGCTGGGCGGGCCGCACCGGCTAACCTCGCCGCTCTGGCGGCTGCACCTGCTGCGGGCGGCGCTGTTCTCGGTCGGGTTCTCGCTGTTCTACACCGCCTTTCCCTTCATGGGGCTGGCCGAGGTCACCACGATCTTCTTCTCCGCCCCGCTGATGATCGCGGTGATGGCGGCGGTCTTCCTCAAGGAGACCATCGGCATCCACCGGATCGGCGCACTCGTCACCGGCTTCGCGGGCGTGCTCATCGCCATGAACCCCGCGGGCGACAATTTCACCTGGATCTCGATCCTGCCCCTGGTCTGCGCGGCCTTCTACGCCGCCTCGCAGATCCTCGCCCGGCAGATCGGCGAGCGGGAATCGAGCCTCACCGTCGGTCTCTACACCCTCGCCTTCACCGGGCCGATCCTGCTGGGCATGGGCTACCTGCTCAACAGCGTGCTGACATTCGGGCCCGAGTTTCATCACCTCCGCTGGGCGATCCCGGCGGAAACGCTCACCGACCTGCCCACGCTGGCCCTGTTGGGGCTGATCGGCATGGCCGCCTATATCCTGCTGTCCCGCGGCTACCAGGTGGCCGATGCCAGCATCATCGCGCCCTTCGACTACAGCTACCTGCCCATAGCCTCGGTGATGGCATGGCTGCTCTGGGGCGAGGTGCCGGCGCTCACCACGATCCTCGGCATGGCGCTGATCGTGGCCAGCGGGCTCTATATCGGCTACCGCGAATTGCGTGCCGCCCGCACCGGGAAAGAGGCCGTCTACGTGGCCGAAACGGTCACCGTTCCGGGCAGCCCCCACCCGCAAAAAGTTCCCGACGATCAGACATGGCCCTGACCGTAAGCAACATTTTGCCGGTACGGGCCTGAACCCTCTGCAAAAATTTGCCGTCCGCAAAACTGGTTCTTCCGCTTTCGCCAAAGAAACCTAGCTTCCAATCAGCGAAATCGCGGCAAAACGCCGCCACAAATCGGAGGATTTCCATGAGACAGACCGTTCTCGCCCTTGCCCTCACCGCGCCCGTCGCTGTTGCCGGCTGCATGACACCCCAGCAGCAGAACCAGGTTGGTGGCGCGCTGATCGGCGGCAGCCTCGGCTTCATCACCGCCAAGGCCCTTGACGCCGACAGCGACTGGACCGTCGTCTCGACCCTCGGCGGCGCCGCGGCCGGTACGCTGGTCGCCCGCAACGCCGCGAACAACCAGTGCGCCTACGCCACCGGCGACGGCCGCTACCGCCGCGGCCCGTGCTGAGGCACCTGAGAAGTCAACTGACTTGAAGCGACCCGCCGGGGCATCCCTCCGGCGGGCGTTTTTTTATCCCCGCCCGCGATAGGGCGGCACGCCCTGGTCGGGAATCCACACCCCCTCGGGCATGGGTCCGGTCTGGTAGAACACGTCGATCGGAATGCCCCCGCGCGGGTACCAGTACCCCCCGATCCGTAGCCATTGCGGCTCAAGGAACTCCACCAGCCTCCGGGCAATCGACACGGTGCAATCCTCGTGGAACGCCCCGTGATTGCGGAAACTGCCCAGGAACAGCTTCAGCGACTTGCTCTCCACCAGCCATTCCCCCGGCACGTAGTCGATCACCAGGTGCGCGAAATCGGGCTGCCCCGTCATCGGGCAGAGCGAGGTAAACTCCGGCGCCGTGAACCGCACGTTGTAGGCCACGTCCGCCTGCGGGTTCTGCACCCGCTCCAGCTCGGCCTCCTCGGGGCTTTGTGGCATCGATGTCGCCCCGCCCAGCTGTTTCAGCCCCTTGTAGATATCGTCGCTCATCGCATCATCCCCTCAGACGCCCCGCTTGTTGCCCCACAGCATGACATGCAGCTGCGGCAGCACCCTTGCCCCGTACCACTTGTCCTCGACCACCTTGTCGACCAGCCAGCGCATCCGGTCGTCGATCCCCGCATGGTCGACCGTGGCACTGTCGTTCTCGGGCGGCGGCGGCGTGTGGTTGCCGGGCTGCAGGTAGACCGGCAACTCCCGGAACCGCTCCGACGCCTCGCGCGCATAGGCGTAATCCGCCTCGTCGAACACCACGATCTTCAAGACCGTCGGCGCCGCCTTCGCCGCCCGCACGCAATTCGCCACGATCCGCCAGTCGGTGCCCATCCCCGATGACGGCGGCTTGGGGCTCAGCACCAGCATCCGCAAATCGGCAAACCAGGGCTTCACCACCGAGCCTTGGGTTTCCATCGCGAAGCTGTAGCCCTTCGCGACCCCCTGCTCGATCAGCCGGTCAAGCGGCTGGGTTGCCGGGTTGCCCCCCGACAGCGTCACCATGATCGGCTTGCCGCCAGAAAGCCGCTCGATCTCGGCCATGATATCCTCGGGCGGCATCGCCCGCCATGTCTCGCGATACTCCGAATCCACCGCGTGCAGGCTGTCGCACCACGAACAGCGGTAGTCGCACCCGCCCGTCCGCACGAACACCGTCGGCTGCCCGATCAGCGCCCCCTCGCCCTGGATCGTCGGCCCGAATATCTCCGAAACCCGGATGGTGTCGCGCGTGGTCATGGCCGGTACTCGGCCCATGTCTTGGGCGTCTCGCTGACCTTCACGGCCGCGGTCTCCGGCCACCGCGCGGCGCACCAGTCGTAAAAATGCTTCGCCAGCCGCTCGGCCGTGACCATGTCATCCTCCAGAACATCGTTCAGGTGCCGGTGATCGAAGTCGTCGTCGATATACCGCTTCAGCGGCGCCAACTCGTGATAATCCCGCACGAACCCATGCGCGTTGAGCTCCGCACTCGCCAACTCCACCACGACCACGTAATTGTGCCCGTGCAGCCGCCCGCACTGGTGCTCCGGCGGCAGCTCCGTCAGCTGGTGCGAAGCCGAAAACGCGAATTCCTTGGTGATCCGGTACATCAGGCCCGCTCCACCGCTTCCCGCCAGTAATCGGGGTCGGCATAGACGGTCGGGTCCTCGACCCCCGCAATATCGAACGCCTCGCGCCGCTCGACACAGGTGCCGCAACGCCCGCAATGCACCGCGCCGCCCTTGTAGCACGACCATGTCTCGGCAAACGGCGTGCCGTGCTTCGCCCCCTCACTCACGATATCGGCCTTCGAGATGGTCACGAACGGCGTGTAAAGCTGCACCTCGGCCACACCCTCAAGCGCATGATTTTGCATCGTCTGAAACGCGTCGATAAATCCGGGGCGGCAATCGGGATAGATGAAGTGATCCCCCCCGTGCACCGCCGCCGCCACCGCATCGGCCTTCTCGGCCGCCGCCATGCCGAAGGCGATCGCCAGCATGATGGCGTTGCGGTTGGGCACGATGGTGATCTTCATCGTCTCCTCGGCATAATGCCCGTCGGGCACGTCGACATCGTCGGTGAGGGCCGACCCCGACAGGGCGGCGCCCACATTCGAGATATCCACCACCTTGTGCGGCACGCCCAGGCGCTTGGCACAGGCCGCCGCGTATTCGACCTCTTTCACATGCCGCTGCCCGTAGTCAAAGGACAGCAGGCCCCGCAGGCGGTGTTCCGCCGCGACCTTGTACGCGAGCGACACGGAATCGAGCCCGCCCGAGCAGATGACAATCGTATCCATGGTTGTGACCCTTGTTTTGTTATGCGGGTAGGCTGCGACCGCAGGGCGGCTGACTAACGCCGCGCCTCATCGAATGCAAGGGGAAGGGTCATCGGGCGCTCCCGTCGGCAAAAACACCGACAAGATACCGACGTTATACCGACGCGATACCGACGTCGCGTTTCCGGGCCTACTGCGCCGCCTCGACCCGCACCGGATCGGCGCTGGTGCCGTCCTCCAGGCTTTCATGCAGCAGCCAGTCGCGCATCGCCGCGATGCGCGGGTCATCGGCCCGTGCTTCCGGGTAAGCCACTGAATATATGACCTTCGGCGCCGTCTCGATATCGAAGAGCCTTACCAGCCGCCCTTCCTCCAGCGTCGCCCGCGCGATCCCATCCCACGCCAGCGCCACCCCCTGTCCCCGCTCGGCGGCGGTCAGGTTGATATCGCAATTTGCGTTGAACCTGCCCCCGAGGCCCTCCTCCGGCGCCACCACCCCCGCCGCCCGGAACCAGTCGCCCCAGCAATCGAGCACCTGGTCGCGCAACAGCGGCTCGCGCAAAAGGTCCCGCGGCGTCCTGATCCGCGCGGCCACGTCGGGGCTCGCCACCGGGAAGCGCACGGATTTCAGCATCGGAAGCACGTGGCAGCCGGGGATCGGGCTGTCGCACCAATGCACGATCAAGTCCGCGTCATTGCTGGCAAAATCCGTATCCGGCGCCCCGGCAGCCGTGGTCACCGACAGGGCCTCGCGCAACGGGCACCGCTCCAGCCGCGGCACCAGCCAGCGGGCATTGAACGCCGCCGTCGCCTGCACCCGGAACGGCCCGGCCCCGGCCCCTGCCGTGGCCCGGTCCGTCGCGGCGAAAAGCCCGCCGATAAGGCCGGAAAGCGCCCCGGCATACTCCGCCCCCGCCCGTGTCAGCGCCAGCCTGTTCGCCGCCCGCACGAAGACCGGCTGGCCCAAATGATCCTCCAGCGTCCTGACCTGGTGGCTGATCGCCGAGGGGGTCACGCACAGCTCCTCGGCCGCCGCCTTGAAGCTCAGATGCCGGGCGGCGGCCTCGAAGGCGCGGATGGCGGAGAACGGGGGAAGCGGGCGCTGGGTCATGGGTGAACGCGGTTCATCTGCGGTTGAGGAACGATCCTTTGAGGCTTTCTTTACCCAAGGTTAGCATGACTCCCACGTTCAGCAAAATTTTACGGAGGGTGCCATGCAACCCCTGCCCCGGTTCGCGCTTGCGCGGATCGCCCCGATCGCTATTGCCCTTTGGCTCGGCCTCGGCCCGCTCACCGCCCACGCCGCCGAACCGGAGCCCGACTGGCAGCGCGCGACCACCCTGCCCGATCTCATCGCCACGCTCGACCATTGGCTCGACGCCGAAAGCCCCTATCCGCCACGCACCACCGCGCCGCGCCTCCGCCTGATCTCACCCCAGCGGGCGCGCGCCATGTCCGACAGCGGCGGGCGGCTGGGCGCGACCCGCCGCGGCCTCTATGACCCGGATACCCAAACCATTTTCCTCGTCCGCCCGTGGTCGATGCGCAACCCGCAGGACGTGAGTGTCCTCTTGCACGAACTCACCCACCACCGGCAGGCCACGGCGCGGCACTGGTACTGCCCCGGCCAGCAGGAACTGCCCGCCTACCGGCTTCAGGCGGCATGGCTGGCCGAACGGGGCGAAAGCATTTCGATCAACTGGATCGCCGCCAGCCTCGCGGCAGGCTGCACGCCCGACGATTTCCACCCGAATTAACCATTCGTTAACCAAGACTCGCCCCGGGGCTTCCCATGCCAGTGGTGCGATACTGGGGCCGCGGCGTCACCTGGCCCGCGGCCCTTTTTTGCACAACGGCGCTTTCGCCCGGCGGCAAGGGCTCCTAGGCTGACCCCACCAAGAACGAAGGACAGCCCATGTGCTCAGACCCCGGCACCGCCACCCCGACCGTGATGATCGACAACGACCGCGTGCGCGTCACCGAATGGCGCTTCGCCAAACGCGGCGACAACACCGGCTGGCACCGCCACGCCTTTGATTACATCGTGGTTCCGCTCTTCGACGGCGTGCTCGAGATCGACCTCGGCAATGGCGAGCGGGTCACCGCGCCCATGCAGAACGGCGTGCCCTATTTCCGCGAACTGGGCGTCGAGCATGACGTGATCAACGGCAACGATTTCGAATGCGCCTTCGTCGAGGTCGAGCTGCTGGAGCCCAAGCCCGGTTAACCGCCCGCCCCCTCCTCCAGCCGCTTGCGCAGCTCGGTCTTCAACACCTTGCCATAGTTGTTCTTCGGCAAGTCCGGCACGGCAAAATACGCCTTCGGCCGCTTGAACCGCGCGATATGCTCGCGGCAATGCGCGTCCAGCGCCGCCTCGTCCAGCGCCCCCTCGCACACCACGAAGGCCACCACGTCCTCGCCCCATTCCGGGTCAGGCCGGCCGACCACCGAGACCTCGCTGACCGTGCCGTGCATCAGCAGGCATTCCTCCACCTCGCGGGGATAGATATTCGTCCCGCCCGAGATGATCACGTCCTTCGAACGGTCCTGCAGCGTCACGAACCCGTCGGCATCCATCGTGCCGATATCGCCGGTCATCAACCAGCCATCCTTCAGCGTCTTCGCCGTTCCCTCCGGGTTCTCCCAGTACCCCCGCATCACCACGTCGCCGCGCACCATGATCTCGCCAGGCTCGCCCACGGCACGAGGGGCGCCCTCTGCATCGCCGATCCTCACCTCTACCCCGGCCTGCGCCCGCCCGACCGAGCCCAGCCGCTCCCGCCAGCGCGGATGCGTCCGGTCGGCCACCTCCTCGCGGCTCAGCGCGGAAATGCCCATCGGCGCCTCGCCCTGCCCGTAAATCTGCACGAAGACCGGCCCGAACACCTCCACCGCCTCGACGATATCGGCCACGTACATCGGCCCGCCGCCATAGACCACGCTGCGCAGCCCCTCGCCGCCATAGCCTGCCGCCTTCGCCGCCTGCGTCATCCGCTTGACCATCGTCGGCGCGGCGAACAGGTGCAGGTTGCCCAGGCGCTTCGCCAGGTCGAAAATCTCCCCCGGCTCGAACCCGCCCGAGGCGGGGCAGACATGCCGCGCCCCCATCAGCACATGCACCGGCGCATAAAGCCCCGCCCCATGGCTCATCGGCGCGGCATAAAGCGTGGCATCGGCCGGCGTCACCGGGTCGACGCTGGCAAGATAGGTCAGCGAGGTGGCAATCAGCATCCGGTGGGTGATCATCACCCCCTTGGGCCGCCCCGTGGTGCCGGAGGTGTAGAACAGCCACGCCAGGTCATCGAGCTCTCGCGGCGCCGGGCCCGCCACCGGCTCGGCCTCCATCGCCCCGGCAAAGGCGCCGCCGGTCACGTCGACCACCGCCGCCTCGACATCGGCCTCGTCCAGCGCCCCGGCCAGGTCGGGCGTCGCGAAGCACATCTTCGCCCCCGAATGCCCAAGGATCCACGCCGCCTCGCGCCCGTGCAGCTTGGCATTGATCGGCACCGCCACCGCCCCGGCATACCAGACGCCGTAAAAGGCGATCAGGAATTCGGGGCAGTTCTTCATGAAGATCCCCACCCGGTCGCCCGGCCCGATCCCCTGCGCGCCCAGCCAGCCCGCCAGCCGCGCCGCGCGATCATGGAACCCGGCGTAATCCGCCACCGGCTCCGCCCCCAGGTAGATCGCCGCCTCGCCGCCACGCATCTGCGCCGTCCGCATCAGCCACTGACCGATGTTCATGCCTGTCCTCCCTCGCCGGCTTCGGCGCCACCAAACCACCGCCCCGCGCCGCAATCAATTCCGTAGAATCACGCATGCCCGCTTGGCGCGCCCGGGCGGCCAAGGCATAGTGCGCCAATGCAGATCAAGGAAATGGCCTTCGACCACGCGCCTGTGGGGCTGGCGGTGCTCGAAAACCGCATCATCCGCCAGTGCAACCGCCAGTTCGCCGCCATCTTCGGCGGTGCTCCGGAGGAGTATGCCGGCATTCCGCTGGCCCATTACTACCCCTCGATCGAGGATTACCGCCGCATCGGCGAACGCGGCCTCAAGGCCATGCGCCTGACCGGCACCTACCACGACGAACGGGTGATGAAACGGCGCGACGGCACGCTCTTCTGGTGCCGCGTGCGGGGCCAGTCGGTCACCCCCGACGACCCTTTCGCCCGCGGCGTCTGGTCCTTCGCCGACCTCTCCGACGAACGCCCGCTGGTGGAACTCACCCAGCGCGAGCGCGAGGTCGCCATCCTCACCTGCCGCGGCCTGACCTCCAAGGAGATCGGTCTCGAGCTCGGCCTCTCCTACCGCACGGTCGAGGTCTACCGCGCCCGCCTGCTCGATAAGTTCCAGGCCCGCAAGCTGGCCGAACTGGTGGCAAAGCTCTCCGGCATGCCCCTCTGAGCGTGGCCGCGCCGCCCGCCCCAGCCCCCGCTTCAGCAAAATTTCGCGTTTCCCCTCGCAATTTTTGCGCGCTTGCCCCACCTTGAATGGCAAAGCGCCGCTTTTCTCGCCCTTCGGCTTCCCCTATAAGCGGCAAAAACATGCGACCGGCGAAAGGTCGCTTCTGGTCGAGGACTGAGATGGCGAACAAAACCCACGACACCGACGTAGCCTTTATCCGTGCCCTGGCGGAGCTGCTGAACGAGAACGATCTGACCGAATTGCAGGTCAAGCGCGACTACGGCGAAAACGACAGCCTGAACGTCCGCGTCAGCCGCAAGACCGAGGTCGTGACCCACATGGCCGCCCCCGCGGCGCCCGCCCCCGCGGCCCCGGCGGCCCCCGCCGCCCCGGCCCCGGCCGCACCCGCCGACGCGGGCCCGGGCGAGGATCCGGCCAGCCACCCCGGCGCCGTCACCTCGCCGATGGTCGGCACCGTCTACATGCAGGCCGAACCGGGCGCCCCGCCCTTCGTCTCGGTCGGCGACAAGGTTTCCGAGGGCGACACCGTGCTGATCGTCGAGGCGATGAAGACGATGAACCACATCCCCGCCCCGCGCGCCGGCACCGTCAAGCGCATCCTCGTCGAAGACGGCGCCGCCGTCGAATACGGCGCCCCGCTCATCATCCTCGAATAAGGCCGCACCCATGTTCGACAAGATCCTTGTGGCCAACCGGGGCGAGATCGCCCTTCGCGTGATCCGCGCCGCCCGCGAGATGGGCATCCGCTCGGTCGCCGTGCACTCGACCGCCGATGCCGACGCGATGCATGTCCGCATGGCCGACGAGAGCGTCTGCATCGGCCCGCCGCCGGGCTCCGACAGCTACCTGTCGATCCCCTCGATCATCGCCGCCTGCGAGGTGACGGGCGCCCAGGCCATCCACCCGGGCTACGGCTTTCTCTCCGAGAACGCCAATTTCGTGCAGATCGTCGAGGATCACGACCTGACCTTCATCGGCCCCACGGCCGAGCATATCCGGATCATGGGCGACAAGATCACCGCCAAGGACACGATGAAGGACCTCGGCGTGCCCTGCGTCCCCGGCTCCGATGGCGGCGTGCCCAATGTCGACGCGGCCAGGAAGCTCTGCGACGAGATCGGCTACCCGGTCATCGTCAAGGCCACCGCCGGCGGCGGCGGGCGCGGCATGAAGGTGGCACAGGATGCCGCCGGGCTCGAACGCGCCTTCCTCACCGCCCGGTCCGAGGCCAAGGCCGCCTTCGGCAATGACGAGGTCTATATCGAGAAATACCTCACCACGCCGCGCCACATCGAGATCCAGGTCTTCGGCGACGGCAAGGGCAAGGCCGTCCACCTGGGCGAGCGCGACTGCTCGCTCCAGCGCCGCCACCAGAAGGTGCTGGAAGAGGCCCCCGGCCCCGCCATCTCGGAGGAAGAGCGCGAGCGGATCGGCAAGATCTGCGCCGACGCCGTGGCGCGCATCAACTACGCCGGCGCCGGCACGATCGAGTTCCTCTACGAGAATGGCGAGTTCTACTTCATCGAGATGAACACCCGCCTGCAGGTCGAACACCCCGTGACCGAGGCGATCTTCGACGTCGACCTCGTGCAGGAACAGATCCGCGTGGCCGAGGGCTACCCGATGTCCTTCACGCAGGAAGACCTCAAGATCAACGGCCACGCCATCGAGGTGCGGATCAACGCCGAGAAACTGCCCGAATTTTCGCCCCGCCCCGGCACCATCACCCAGTTCCACGCCCCCGGGGGCCTCGGCGTGCGGATGGATTCGGCGCTCTATGACGGCTACAAGATCCCGCCCTATTACGACTCGCTCATCGCCAAGCTCATCGTCCACGGCCGCGACCGCCAGTCGGCGCTGGCCCGGCTCAACCGGGCATTGGGCGAGCTGATCGTCGACGGGGTCGACACCACCGTGCCGCTCTTCCACGCGCTCCTGCAGGAAGAGGACATCCAGACCGGCGCCTACAACATCCACTGGCTCGAAAAATGGCTGGAAACCAACCTGCGCGGCTGATCCCGCCATCCCGCCCGGCTTCTTCTGGCCTCCAAGTATCCCGGGGAGCGTTGAAGTACTCAAGGATTTCAACGTGGGGCAGCGCCCCCTTGCCCGCCGCCGTCTCCCAGTGGCCTCGCCCATGAAGGACGACGCCCCCCTCCTCAGCCCCCAGCTCATCCTCGGGGCCTATGCCTCGGGCATCTTCCCGATGGCCGAATCGCGCGACGACCCCGAGATCTTCTGGGTCGACCCGCGCCGCCGCGGCATCCTCCCGATGAGCGGCTTCCACATCTCGCGCAGTCTCGCCCGCCGCATCCGGCGCGGCGGCTACGATGTGACGCTCAACGCCGATTTCGACGCGGTCGTCGCCACCTGTGCCGACCGGTCCGAAACATGGATCAACGACGAAATCGCCGGCATCTACGGCACGCTGCACGATCTGGGCCACGCCCATTCACTGGAAATCTGGCAGGCGGGGCAGTTGGCCGGCGGCGTCTACGGCGTAGCACTCGGCGCGGCGTTCTTCGGGGAAAGCATGTTCTCGCGCCGCACCGACGGCTCGAAACTGGCGCTGGCGCATCTCACCCATCACCTGCACGCCTGCGGCTTCACCCTCTTTGACACGCAGTTCCTGACCCCGCACCTCGCCACGCTGGGCGCCACGGAAATCTCCCGCGCGCGCTATCGCTCGTTGCTGCACGAGGCGCTGGAAATGCCGGTTTCGATCAATGCAGTGTCGTTCGACCCGTCGCCTCAGCCGGTCTTGCAGCGCAGGACCCAGACGTCGTAGCGCGGATGCTCCAGCGCGTTGATCGCCGGGGACGAGGCCACCATCCAGCCGGAAAACACCTCGTCGCCGCTGGCGGTATCGGTGATCGTCAGGAAGGCAAAGGCATCGCCCGCGGCATCGCCCTCGGGATAGCGGCACTCGCCCAGCCGGACGGTCAGCCGGCCATACTCGGTGCTTTGCCCGCTTTGCAGCTCGATATCGGTGACGCTGGCATTGACCTTGTCGAGACCACGCAGCACCACGCCGGTGCCGATCTCCACGGCGTTCTCCTGCGCCACGGCCAGGCCCGCGAAGCAGGCCAGCACCACCCCCGCCAAGGCCCGCCTCATTCCGCAGACCCCTCGTCGTCACCGGCCACGAATTTCATCAGCAGGCTGACCAGGCTGACCGAGCTCTGCGTGAACTCGATCTCCGATCCGGGTTCGAGGAAGAAGGGCGAGCCGCCCGGCAGGATCTCGACGTAATTGCCGCCCAGAAGCCCCTCGGACGAGATCGCCACGGCGCTGTCGTCAGGCACGTCGATCCCCTCGCGCACGGAAAACCGTGTCGAGGCGCGGAAGGTCTGCGGGTCAAGCGCGATATCCGTGACCCGGCCCACCTTGACGCCCGCCAGCCGCACGTCGGTGCCCACGCTGACCCCGTCGGCGCTGCGGAAGCTGGCGCTCAGGTCATATTCCGGCTGCCCGCCGGAAAACCCCGTCACCTGGCCCGCGTAGACCATGAAGCCGATCGCCACCGCCAGAACGGCGCCGCCGACCAGGACTTCCGTCGTTTGCTGCGTGGACATGAGCCTGCCTTCTCCCGACCCGTGGCGCCGCCGTTACTCGGGGCTCCACGCCTCGTAATCGCGCCGCTCGACGGGTTCCGGCCGCCGGATCGAGCCCGCGGGCGCATAGGCCAGCGCCGTGCCCGTCAGGTTCTCCTCGTGCGGCTTCTCCCACGCCTTGCGCGGCAGCGGCCGCTCGGTCGGCGGTTCCTTGTAGGTGTAGTGCAGCCAGCCATGCCAGGCCGGGCTCACCCGGCTGGCCTCGGCCTCGCCGTTGAAGATCACCCAGCGGCGCTTGTCGTCGCGGTCGCGGTAGAAGACATTGCCCTGCTCGTCCTCGCCAACCTTCACACCCTTGCGCGAGGTGTAGATCAGCGTGTTGAGCGTGGCCCCGTTCCACCATGTCACGGCGCGCAGAAGCGTGTTGATGAGCCCCATGAAACCCTCCGGTGATGGCTCCCTCCGATATGGCGCATATGGCGGCAAAGGTCCAGTGCAGAAGGCCGGGTTTTCCAAGGCCGCCGCGCGTCCGGGGTAACGTCGCCCGCGAACGCCGCCCCAGGTCAGTCCAACACCACGATGCCGGTATGCTTGGATTTGTGCTCGGGTTCCACATGGATGGTGACGCGGGCGTCGGGCACCGCCTCACCCATCGCCGCCTCGACCCGGTCGCAAATCTCGTGGGCATCGTAGACGGTCATCTCCGCCGGCACGACGAGGTGGAAATCGATGAAGGTTGCGCTGCCGGCGTGGCGCGTCCTGAGGTCATGCGCCTCGACCGCGCCGCTCGCCTCGGTCGAGATCACGTCGCGCACCCGGGCAAGCGTCTCTTCCGGCACGGCCTCGTCCATCAGGCCGCTGAGCGACTGCGTCACCACGCGCGAGCCCGACCACAGGATATGCGCCGCGACCGCGGCCGCCATAAGCGGGTCGAGCACCCACCACCCGGTCAGCATCGCCATCAGAACACCGGCCGCCACGCCGGCGGATGTCACCACGTCCGTCCACAGGTGCTTGCCGTCGGCCACCAGCGCGGGCGATCTGAGCCCCCCGCCCCGCCGCACCAGCACCGAGGCCCACACGGCGTTCAGAACCGTCGCGGCACCGTTGATAAGCAGCCCTTCCAGGGGCGCGTCCAGCGCCTGCGGGCTGAACACCGTGGCATAGGCCTCGCGCAGGATGAACAGCGCGGCGACGATGATCATGACCCCTTCCAGCACCGCGCTGAAGAACTCGGCCTTGTGGTGGCCATAGGGGTGGTTGGCATCCGGCGGCCGCGCCGCGACACGGATCGCGACAAGCGCGGCAAAGGCGGTGGCAAGGTTCACCGTGCTTTCCAACGCGTCCGACAGCAGGGCGACAGACCCGGTCATCCACCACGCCAGCACCTTCAGGCACAGCACGACGCAGCCGATCACAAGACTGCCCAAAGCCAGCTTCAGCGCGTCAGACATGGCGTTCCCCTTTGGTCCTGTCGGCCATACAGGGTGGCGGTCGAACGCTCAAGACGTTGAATTCGCTAATGATAATAACTCTCATTAAAGCGTTTCGGGAAAACCCGAGATACAGGTTGTCGCGATACGCGCAGGATGCGCGAACCGGCGCGCGTTTCGCCTTTGCCTGACGCCTCGAGTCAAAGTCGAAACGCTTCGCCCCGGCACCCGGAATCGGAAAGGCCCCGGCGATCGTCTCGCCGGGGCCTTTCCAAATTCCCGTTATGCCGAAAAGCCTCAGCCGGCGCTGGTGCCTTCCTTCTTGGCATCCGCGTAGATCATCAGCGGCGCCGCGTCGGAGGTGACGGCCTCTTCGTTGACGACCACTTCCTCGACATTCTCCATGCCCGGCAGCTCGAACATCGTGTCGAGCAGGATATCCTCGAGGATCGAGCGCAGCCCGCGGGCACCCGTCTTGCGGGCGATGGCGCGCTTCGAGATGGCCTTCAGCGCGTCGTCGGTGAAGGTGAGCTGCGCATCCTCCAGCTCGAACAGGCGCTGGTACTGCTTGACCAGCGCGTTCTTCGGCTCGGTCAGGATGGTGACAAGCGCCTCTTCGTCGAGATCTTCCAGCGTCGCGATCACCGGCAGGCGGCCGACGAATTCCGGGATCAGACCGAATTTCAGAAGGTCTTCCGGCTCGAGATCGGTGAACACCTCGCCGATGCCGCGGGCATCCACGTCACGCACATCGGCGCCGAAGCCCATGGCGCTGCCCTTGCCGCGCTGCGAAATGATCTTGTCGAGCCCGGCAAACGCCCCGCCGCAGATGAACAGGATGTTGGTCGTGTCCACCTGCAGGAATTCCTGCTGCGGATGCTTGCGCCCGCCCTGCGGCGGCACCGCGGCGACCGTGCCTTCCATCAGCTTCAGAAGCGCCTGCTGCACCCCCTCGCCCGACACGTCGCGGGTGATCGAGGGGTTCTCGCTCTTGCGGGTGATCTTGTCGACCTCGTCGATATAGACGATGCCGCGCTGCGCCCGCTCGACATTGTACTCGCTCGATTGCAGCAGCTTGAGGATGATGTTCTCCACATCCTCGCCCACGTAGCCCGCTTCGGTCAGCGTGGTCGCGTCGGCCATGGTAAACGGCACATCCAGGATCCGCGCCAGCGTCTGCGCCAGCAGCGTCTTGCCGCAACCGGTCGGGCCGATCAGCAGGATGTTCGACTTCTGCAGCTCGATCTCGCTCTTGCCCGAGTTGTTCAGCCGCTTGTAGTGGTTGTGCACCGCGACCGAGAGAACCCGCTTGGCCATCGCCTGCCCGATCACGTAATCGTCGAGCACGTCGCAGATCTCGCGCGGCGTCGGCACGCCCTCGCTCGATTTAAGGCCGGCGCTCTTGGTCTCCTCGCGGATGATGTCCATGCACAGCTCGACACATTCGTCACAGATGAACACGGTCGGCCCGGCAATCAGTTTTCGCACCTCGTGCTGGCTTTTTCCGCAAAAGCTGCAGTACAGGGTGTTCTTGCTGTCGCCGTTGGAATTGTTCGCCATTCGTAACCTTTCGGGCCGTGCCCCGCCGACTTCCGGGTCAGGCCTGACCCATATATTCCATTCGCTTTCCCGCCAGCTTAAGACAGAGCCCCAGTCACCTCAATGTGAAAAATGGCCCTGCCCGTTTCGCCGGCTTTCCCGCCGATCAGGCGCCTTCGTCCGGGTCTTTCACCCGGTTCTCGACGATATCGTCGATCAGTCCCCAGGCCTTCGCCTCGCTGGGGTCCATGAAATTGTCACGCTCCAGCGCATCCTCGACCTTCTTCAGCGTCTGGCCGGTATGCTTGACGTAGATCTCGTTCAGCCGCCGCTTCAGCTTCAGCGTTTCCTCGGCATGGATCATGATATCCGTCGCCTGCCCCTGGTAGCCGCCCGAGGGCTGGTGCACCATGATTCGGCTGTTGGGCAGCGAAAAGCGCATCCCCTTGGCCCCCGCCGTCAGCAGAAGCGAGCCCATGCTCGCCGCCTGCCCGATGACCAGCGTGCTGACCTTGGGCTTGATGTACTGCATCGTGTCGTAGATCGACAGCCCGCTGGTGACCACGCCACCGGGGCTGTTGATGTACATGCTGATTTCCTTCGACGGGTTCTCCGCCTCGAGGTGCAGAAGCTGCGCCACGATCAGGCTCGACATGCCGTCATGCACCGGGCCGCTGACGAAGATGATCCGCTCCTTCAGGAGGCGCGAGAAGATGTCGTAGGCCCGTTCGCCCCGGCTGGTCTGTTCCACGACCATGGGCACGAGCGTGTTCATGTATACTTCGAATGGGTCTTTCATAATCCGCCTGCCTGCTTGAGTGTCCGACCCTTAACGGATCAGGTGCTAAGAGAGTCTTAGTGGTGAGCCAGAGGGGCTGCAAGTGCCGCCCGGCAATTTCGGATCACGCCCGCGGCACCGGCCGGCCCCGGTGATTGATCATTCGGCAGGCAGGCTGTGGCAATTTCGGCCCAGCCCGAACGCCTGCGCGCATATCGCTTTTGCACATCGGCCCCGAACACAGTAGACAACGGCAGACATTGCAAAGACGGCACGATGGCACTTCCGGTACTCGACACATCGCTCAGCCCCGAAGACAGGGCGCACATGGCGGAAAACGCGCAGGAGGCCGCCAATTTCCTCAAGGCGATCAGCCACGAGGGGCGGCTCATGATCCTGTGTCACCTCGTCACGGGCGAGAAATCCGTGACCGAGCTGGAACGCCTCCTTTCGGCCCGGCAGGCGGCGGTGTCGCAACAGCTATCCCGCCTGCGGATCGAGGGGCTTGTCGTGCCCCGCCGCGAGGGCAAGACGATCTATTACAGCCTCGCCGACGACCGGCCGAAACGGGTGCTCGAAGTGGTCTATGACCTGTTCTGCGCCAAGGGCGGCTGAACGGGGCAGCCGACCGGGCCGCCAACCACCTTCGCGGCCACGACCCTCTGGCATTCGGCGCCACGATCCGGTTAAACAGGGCGCACGCCACCTCCGCACCGGAACGATGACACCATGAAAATCGCCACCTCCGCCTACCCGCTCGACTTCCACCAGACCTGGGCCGACTACGCCGCCAAGATCGAGACCTGGGTCGCCGACGCCGCCGGCCAGGGCGCCGAGCTGCTGCTTTTCCCCGAATACGGCGCGATGGAACTGGCGACGCTCGCCGGGGCCGAGACCGCCGCCGACCACGAGGGCTGCATGGTCGCCGTTTCCGAACGGATGGAGGACGCCAACAGCCTCCATTCCGAGCTGGCGGCGAAATACAAGGTGCATATAGTCGGCGCCTCCGCCCCGGTCTACGACCCCGATTTCGGCCCCCGCCCGGTCAACCGCGCCTATGTCTTCACCCCCACCGGCGCCACCGCCCACCAGGACAAACAGCTCATGACCCGCTACGAGCGCGAGGCGATGGACGTGATCGGCGGCGGCCCGCTGCACCTCTTCGACACGGCGCTCGGCAAGATCGGCATCCTGATCTGCTACGATTCGGAATTCCCCCTGCTGGGCCGCGCCCTGCACGACGCCGACCTGATCCTCGTGCCCTCCTGCACCGAGGCGCAGGCCGGCTATTCCCGCGTCCGCATCGGCGCCATGGCCCGCGCGCTGGAAACCCAGTGCGTCTCGGCCATGGCCTCTCTCGTGGGCAAGGCCGAGTGGTGCGAGCATGTCGACACCAACGCCGGCATGGGCGGCGTGTTCGGCCCGCCCGACACCGGTTTCCCGCCCACCGGCATCCTGGCCGAGGGCAGCATGAACACCCCCGGCTGGGCCTATGCCGAGGTCGACCCGGCCGCCATCGCCCGTGTCCGCGCCGACGGCAACGTGCTGGGCCGCACCCACTGGGCCGAGCAGGACGGGCGCGACACCTATGTCACGGCCGAACGGCTGCGCTGATAAAAGCCTTGAAATAAACGGCGAATGGGATCATGTAAGCAACGTTCCGCGTTCAGGCGGGGCGATCAACAATGGAGACGTCATGGCCAAGGAAGATACGCTCGAATTTCCCGGTGTCGTGAAGGAACTCCTGCCCAATGCGACATTTCGGGTCGAGCTTGAAAATGGCCATGAAATCATCGCACACACGGCAGGGAAGATGCGCAAGAACCGCATCCGTGTTCTGGCTGGCGACAAGGTGCAGGTCGAGATGACCCCCTACGATCTGACCAAGGGTCGGATCAACTACCGCTTCAAGTAAGCGTCTGAAAACCCGATGAAACTCATCCTCGGATCTGGCAGTCCGCGGCGCCTCGAACTATTGGCGCAGCTCGGGCTGTCACCCGACGACATCCGCCCGCCCGAGATCGACGAGACCCCCCGGACGGGCGAACTGCCCCGCCCCTACTGCGTGCGCATCGCGCGGCAGAAGGCCGCGGCCGTCACCGCCGGGCCGGACGATACTGTCCTCTGCGCCGACACCACCGTCGCCGTCGGCCGCCGCATCCTCGGCAAACCCGCCGACGCGGACGAAGCGGCGGATTTCCTCCGCCTCATGTCGGGCCGTCGCCACAAGGTCATCACCGCCGTCGCCGTGAAACGCGGCGAAAAGCTGTGGGAACGCGACGTCGTCACCGCCGTCCGCATGAAACGCCTCACCGACGACGAGATCGCGGGCTACCTCTCCACCGGCGACTGGCAGGGCAAGGCCGGCGGATACGGCATCCAGGGGCCCGCCGGCGCCCTCATCCCGTGGATCGAAGGCTCCTTCACCGCCGTCGTGGGCCTGCCGCTGGCCGAGACGGCCAATCTCCTGCGCGCCGCCGGGCACCCGATCTGGAAAGGAACACCATGAAAGGCACCGTCATCGCCCTTGGCGCCGTGAATGGCCGCGACGCCGCCGCCCTGATCGAGGACGGCCGCCTCACCGACCTGCTGATCGACAGCGACCGCCCCCGCCCCGGCGCAATCTACCGCGCCCGCGCCGACCGCCCGATGAAGGGCCAGGGCGGCATGTTCCTGAACACCCCCGACGGCCCGGTCTTCCTGCGGCAGGTCAAGGGCCTCTCCCCGGGCGAGCCGATCCTGGTGCAGGTCACCGGCTATGCCGAGCCGGGCAAGGCCGTGCCGGTCTCCTCCAAGCTCCTCTTCAAGAGCCGCTACGCTATCGTCACCCCCGGGGCACCCGGCCTCAACATTTCCCGCCAGATCCGCGACGACGACATCCGCGACAGCCTGCTCGAGATCGCGCACGAGGAAATGAGCGGGGCGCAGATGGGCCTGATCCTGCGCTCCTCCTGCGCCGGCGCCGACCCCGACGCCATCGCCGAGGATATCCGCACCATGGCCGCCATGGCCGAGCAGGTCACCGCCGACCGCGCGGGCGAGCCCGAGAAACTCACCGAGGGCGACGGCCCGCACGAGCTTGCCTGGCGCGACTGGGTTATGGAGGCGACCCTCGCCGACACCCCCGACGCCTTCGAAGATCACGGCGTGCTCGACGCGCTCGACGCGCTGCAATCCCCCCTCGCGCCCCTGCCTGGCGGCGCCTCTTTCTACATCGAACCCACCCGCGCGCTGGTGGCGGTCGACGTCAACACCGGCGGCGACACCTCCCCCGCCGCGGGCCTCAAGGCCAACCTCGCCGCGGCCAAAGACCTGCCCCGCCAGCTCCGCCTCCGGGGCCTCGGCGGCCAGATCACGCTCGACCTCGCGCCGATGGGCAAGAAGGACCGCCGCCAGTTCGAAACCACCCTGCGCGCCGCCTTCCGCCACGACGCCACCGAAACCGCCCTCGCCGGCTGGACCCCGCTCGGCCATTACGAGCTCCAGCGCAAGCGCGACCGGGTGCCGCTCGCCGAGGTGCTCTCATGACCTGCCCGATCTGCTCGAACCCCACCGACAAACGCTATCGGCCCTTCTGCTCGAAACGCTGCGCCGACATCGACCTCGGCAAGTGGATCCGCGGCGATTACGCGGTGCCCTCCGAAGATCCCGAAGACGCCGAACGCGCCCTGGACGAGCTCGACCGCCCCGACGGCAAACCACACTGAATTTGCCGCGAATTCCCTCTGGACACCCTCTCGAACCTCGCCTAGAACGCCTCCACCCGAACGGCCCCGCCGTTCCCCGTGCCCGGGTAGCTCAGGGGTAGAGCAGTGGATTGAAAATCCTCGTGTCGGTGGTTCGATTCCGCCCCCGGGCACCATTATCTCCAAACAGCCTCACCCATCTCCAAGGCAATAGCGATCAGCGTTTGCGAAGACGATGCCGCCGCACAGCTGCGCTGAAACAGAAAGGGAGGCCCGCTTCCCCGCCCCTCAATAAAGCGAGGCCCCCGCATGGCGCGCGTCCCTGTTCACGATGGCCTGGCCGAACAGGTGCATGTACCGGTTTGCGACCACCTCCAGGGAAAACGCCTGTTGCGCCATCTTGCGGGCGTTACCGGAATACGTCTGCCGGCGTGCCGGATCACCCTTGAGCGAAAGCACTTCTTTCACCCAGTGCCTTTCGTCATGAGGCAACAGGCAACCGTTGACGTCGTGCTGAATGATTTCCGCGGGATAGCCTTCGTTCGAGGCAATGACGCACCCGCCACGTCCCAGGATCTCGACCAGCCCCCAGTTCGCGACGCCGTGACGAAGCGGGTAAAGGAACACGTCGATGCCCTGTAGGGTCTTCTCGTACTCGTCATATTTGAGCAGGCCCGCGAAGGTGACCTTGCGCGCCGCTTTCGGGTGAATGCGCCGCAGGTGCTCGGCAAAGGAGACTGTTTCGCCCGGATAGCGTTGTTCGACCCACTGCTTCTCGTATCCGTAGCTCGAGGCGTTTTCGTCGCCGATGACGACGAACTCGATGTCGGCATCCTTCTTCGCGAGGCTATCCGCGATGCTCATGAAGCGGTCGATCCCCTTGGCACTCGAAAGGTCACGCGCGGCGAAGCCGACGGTGAAGGGTTTGTCCTCGCCGGCGACCGCGATCGTCTTCCAGGAGGTCATGTCGAACCCTTCCATCTGGACTTCGACCTTTCCCTGCAGCGCGCTCGGGATCATGCCCTTGGCATGGTGGGACGGGCAGATCACGAGGTCACTTCTGACAACCTGGTAAAGATTGAGCATTTCGCTGTTGTGATCGGTCAGCCGTTGCGAGGGGCTCGGCGGATAGGCCGGGTCCCAGCCATGCGTGCGATAGCTCGGAAATTCGATATAGCTGACGATGGCCGCGCCGGTTTCGCCATACAGCATGTGCGGCGCGCCCCACAGGGAATGACACACCAGGACATCGATCTTCCTTTCCTTCTCGAAATCGCGAATGGCGCTGTGCAGCCCGCGGCTTATCCGGGCTGATCGCTCGACCTTGGCGGAATAGTAGTAGCCTTGGGAGCCGACGATCGCGCCGTCCGGCACGAAGGCCCGCAGGTGAGGACGGTGCCTGTTGTTCCTCTTGCAGTTCCCGGGCGTGGTAAAGAAATACGTCTCGGCCAGGTTCTCCTGTCTCAGGTAATCGCACACCCCGCCGAACTGCCCGGGATACACGGCCCCGACAAAGGCGATAACCGGTTTCGACGTCGAGGTGCGCGCACTCATTTGCCGTCAATCCTTCGAATGGAAATTCCCATACCATTGGATAAAACCATACCAAAGAATAACGGATATATTCGATTTGTCATTGACCCTCTGACACCGGGTGCTCCTGGGGCCGATGGCCCCCACTGCCCCGCATCAAACGCGCAGCCCCTGCGCCGCCTCCGTCACCGTCAGGCAATGCCGCGCCGGGCTTTGCGCCGTCGCCGCCGTCCGATCGCCGGCGCGGGCCAGCCGCTGGCCGACATCGACCCCCGCCGCCGACAGCGCCCGCAGAAGCGTCGGCGTCAGCCGCAGGCTCTCGGTCCAGGTGTTTTCCGCCAGGATCACCTCGTGCTTTTCCATCAGCAGGTGCACGTAACCCACCGGGCCGCCCGTGACCCGGCCGATCCCCGGCAGCCCGGCCAGCGCCCGCGCCTCGACCAGCGCTTCCGGCTCGCCCACGCCACGCAGCAGGTCGGCGTCGGTGCTCAGCATCCGGTGCCCGGGCGAGACCGTCATGTCCCGCTCCGGCTGCCCCGGCCCAAGCGCGCCCGCCCGGATCGTCACCGGCGCCGTCTCGGGCGACAGAGCCGCCCCTGGCACCCGGCGCATCCCGCGCCACACCACTGGCTGAAATCCCCGGTCGCGGGTAAGCAGCATGTCGCCCGGCCGCAGCGTCTCGACCGCCCGCTTGCCGGCCCGCGTCGTCACCATCGTGCCGGGCGTGAAACAGGGCACGACCCGGTCTCCGGGCGTCTCGCCACGCCCTGCCGCACCGGGCCGAAGCGTCCCGGCGAACGGGCCGTCATACCCGTCGCCGATCGCCGGTATCGCCTTTGCACTGGTCACTCGAAACACCCCTTACACCCTGTCCGCCCCGGCCCGTGACCGGGCCTTTGCGACAGGGAACTCGTTCTGCCGGTCACCCTAGCCCGGCTTTGTGGCGGGAATTGGGGATTTCCGGGGATACGTGTTGACATTACGGCGACAATCCTGCCGAAACGGTCAAGAGATGTGGCCACCCCGCCCCCCGCGGGGCCAACCACGACGACGACAGGAGCCGTGCATGGATTTCTCGATCAGGCCCGAGATCAGGACGTTGCTTGACCGCGTGGCCGCCATGGTCCGCGACGAGATCGCCCCGCTCGAGGCCGAGTATCACGCCGAGATCGCCAAGGGCGACCGCTGGGCCTATACCGCCCGACAGGCCGAGATCCTCGAAGGTCTCAAGGCAAAGGCCAGGGAGGCAGGCCTCTGGAACTTCTGGCTCACCGACAGCGCGCGTGGCTTCGGCCTGACCACCGTCGAATACGCCTGCTTCGCCGAGGAGATGGGCAAGACGCCGATGGGCGCCGAGGTGTTCAACTGCAACGCCCCCGACACCGGCAACATGGAGGTGTTCGAGCGCTACGGCACCGACGACATGAAAGACCGCTGGCTCACCCCGCTCCTCGAGGGCGAGATCCGCAGCGCCTACCTCATGACCGAACCGCAGGTCGCCAGCTCCGACGCCACCAACCTCGAGATGTCCTGCGTGCGCGACGGCGACACCTACCTGCTCAACGGCGAGAAATGGTGGGCTTCCGGCGCGGGCGACCCGCGCTGCAAGGTCTATATCGTCATGGTGAAAACCGGCGGCGACGACCTGCCCAGGCACAAGCGCCATTCGATGATCGTGGTCCCCGCCGACACGCCCGGCATCGAGAAACTCCGCCCGATGCAGGTCTACGGCCATGACGACGCGCCCCACGGTCACATGCATATCCGCTTCACCGATGTCCGCGTGCCGGTGGAAAACCTGCTCCTCGGCGAGGGGCGCGGCTTCGAGATCGCCCAGGGCCGCCTCGGGCCGGGCCGCATCCACCACTGCATGCGCGCCATCGGCCAGGCCGAGGCGGCGCTGGAGCTGATGTGCCGCCGCGGCATCGAGCGCGAGGCCTTCGGCAAGCCGCTGGTCCAGCTTGGCGCCAATTACGACATCATCGCCGAGGCCCGAATGGAGATCGAACAGGCCCGCCTGCTCTGCCTCAAGGCCGCCTGGATGATGGACCAGGGCGATGCCCGCGCCGCCGCCCCGTGGATATCCCAGATCAAGGTGGTCGCGCCCCGCGTGGCGCTCAAGGTCGTCGACGAGGCCGTGCAGATGTTCGGCGGCCAGGGCGTCAGCCAGGACGTCCCGCTATCCGCCATGTGGACCCACCTGCGCACCCTGCGCCTTGCCGACGGTCCCGACGCGGTGCACCGCCGCCAGGTGGCCCGGGCCGAGCTGAGGAAATACACGCAGCAGAAGATGTGAGGCGTTCCTGGTGGGCCGAGCCGCGCACGACTAATCCGAACCGAAGCCTTCCCTACTCCACCGCGGTCACTTCCTTCGCCCGCCGCTGCATCCTGACCGGGATCTCCCGCGCCAGCCGCAACAGGTGCGCCATGAACGGCTTGTCGCCGTCATCCTCCCGGATCGCCGCGTAAAGCCGCTTGGTCACGCCCTTTTCCGTCAGCCGCCGGGTGATGTAATCCGAACTGGCCCGCTGCTCCCGCAGTACCCAGTCCGGCAGCACCGCCACCCCACGGTTCGACGCCACCAGCAGCAGTATCACCGCCGTCAGCTCCACCTGCCGCACCGCCCGCGGCTCCACCCGGGCGGGCGTCAGCAACTCGGTGAACACGTCCAGCCGCGTCCGCTCCACCGGGTAGGTGATCAGCGTCTCGCCCCGCAGGTCCTCCGCCTCGATGAAATCCTTCTCCGCCAGCGGATGCTGCGACGAGGCCACGAATACCGGCTCGTAATCGAAAAGCGGCCGGAAGGTGATGCCCTCCATGTCCTCCGGGTCCGACGACACGACAAGATCGACCTCCTCCTTCTGCAGCGCGGGCAGCGCGTCGAAGGCCAGCCCGGGCCGGATATCCACGTCCACGTCCCCCCAGGATTTGCGGAACTGCTCCAGCACCGGGAACAGCCATTCGAAACAGGCATGGCACTCGATGGCGATATGCAACCGCCCGGCGCTGCCCTGCCGCAGCCCCTCGAACTCCGCCTCCAGCGCCTCGATCTCGGGCAGCACCTTCTCGGCCACCCGCAACAGCCGCAGCCCCGCCGCCGAAAGGCGCAAGGGCCTGGACCGCCTGACAAAGAGCTCGACCCCGGCCTGGTCCTCCAACCCCTTGATCTGGTGGCTGAGCGCCGACTGGGTGATGTGCAGAAGCTCCGCCGCCTTGGCCAGCCCGCCCGACTGGTGGATCGCGCGGATCGTCCGCAGATGCCGGAAGTCGATATGCATTATTAGCCAGCCTCATCTAGATCATGAAGTTTATGAAGTTGTCTCACGTTCGCGCAAATGCGACATAAGGGCAAGCAGGCTTTGCAAAGGAATCCGCCCCCATGACCGCCCCGTCCGTCTCTTTCGAGTTCTTCCCGCCCAAGTCGCTCGAGGCCTCCTTCCGCCTCTGGGACACCGTGCAGGCGCTCGCCCCGCTCGACCCGTCCTTCGTGTCGGTCACCTACGGCGCCGGCGGCACCACGCGCGAGCTGACCCGTGACGCGGTGGCGACCCTGCACAAGACCTCCGGCCTCAACGTGGCCGCGCACCTGACCTGCGTCGACGCCAGCCGCGAGGAAACGCTGGCCATCGCCGACACCTTCGCCGAGGCGGGCGTGAACGAGATCGTGGCCCTGCGCGGCGACCCGCCCAAGGGCTCGGGCGGCTTCACCCCGCATCCTGACGGCTTTTCCGACAGCTGCGAGCTGATCTCGGCCCTGGCCGAAACCGGCAAGTTCAAGATCCGCGTCGGCGCCTACCCCGAGAAACACCCCGAGGCCGCCGACCCGGGGGCCGATGTAGACTACCTCAAGCGCAAGTTCGACGCGGGCGCGGACGAGGCGATCACCCAGTTCTTCTTCGAGGCCGACACCTTCTTCCGCTTCCGCGACGCCTGCGACAAGGCCGGCATCACCGCGCCCATCCTGCCCGGCATCCTGCCCATCGAGAACTGGAAGGGCGCCCGCCGCTTCGCCGAATCCTGCGGCACCTCGATCCCGAAATGGCTGGCCGACGCCTTCGAGAAGGCCGAGGCCCATGACGACGGCCGCGCCGACCTGCTGGCCGTTGCCGTGGCGACCGAGCTCTGCAGCAAGCTGATCGACGGCGGCGTCGAGCACCTGCATTTCTACACGCTCAACCGTCCCGACCTCACCCGCGACGTCTGCCACGCGCTTGGCGTCCGCTCGCAGGTCGAACTGCGCGACGTCGCCTGATACCACTCACGACTCTCTGGTCGGGGATCTCCGCCCCCGTCCCTCCGGCCCGGCCTCAGCATCCCAAGCAGGCCGGGCCTTTTTCATGCCGTAGCGTCAGACTTGCCCCGCGTGGCGGGGGCCACATACGCTTGGCCGCAAACGAATGAGGCCCCGCATGTCCGATACCGAACCCCACGTCGCCGAAACCCTCGAAGACCTGCCGGACATGACCGACCTCCTGTCGCGTAGCGGGCTCGAGTTCATGCAGGATATCCTCTCCGGCAAGCTCTCCGGCCCCCCGATCGGCGCCACCATGGGTTTTGAGCTCACCAGCGTCGAAAAGGGCCGCGTGGTCTTTTCGGGGACGCCCGAATTTCATGTCACCAACCCGATGCGCGGCGTCCATGGCGGCTGGTACGGCACCCTTCTCGACAGCTGCATGGCCTGCGCGCTGATGACCATGCTGCAGAAGGGCCAGCATTACACGACGCTCGAATACAAGGTGAACATCACCCGCGCCATTCCGCTGGGCACCCGGGTCGACGGCATCGGACAGGTCAGCCATGCCGGCCGCCGCACCGGCGTCTCCACCGGGGAAATCCGCGGCGCCGAAGACGGCAAGCTCTACGCCACCGCCTCCACCACCTGCCTGATCATGAGCGCAGACGGCTGACACCACCCGCACCCGTCGAGGGGGCGCTGCCCCCCACGTTGAAATTCGTACCGAACTTCAACGTTCCCCCGGGATACTTCCTGCCAGAAGAAGCAGCGCAGGCCCCGCTTCTTCTTGGCCCAAATACTCGAAATCCGCCGATAGCCACCCGCGCCAGCGCCCGAAGTCACTGAGCCGCCGCCACGTGCGCCATCAGGTCCTCCCGCCCCCGCACGCTTTCGTGCAGGCGCTCCGAGGGGTCCTTCCCCACCACCCGGGCGCGGCGCAGCAGGAAGATCTTGCCCCAGCCGCCCCACGACCCGCAGGACGGCGCATCCGGATCGGCCGGGAACCGCGCCTCCCACCCTTCGGGCAGGGCCACGCCGCATTCCTCCAGCTTGCCCATCATCCAGCGGAACGGCACGTTGGCCAGCGGCCTTGCCGCCTCGACCCCGCCAAGCTGGCCGCCGACGTCGCCGTGATTGCCGCGGAACCAGACCTGTTCGACCTTGCCGTCAAACCCCTCCGGCGTCTCCCACAGGACCGGCGAATAGACCTCGCGCGTCTCGTCCAGCGCCAGCGCGTGATACCCGCGCCGGATCGCGGGCCCCAGCCGGTGGTTGTGGAACGCGTGCGCCGGCTCCGACCAGCGCCAGATCACCGGCAACCGCAGGCCCAGCGCCTTCACCGTGTCCCAGACCCCGATCATCTCGATCTCCACCGCCTCGTGGCAATAGGCCTCGACAAAGGCCCGCTCGGCCGCGGTCTCGCCCCCCGCCTGGTAATGGCGATAGGCGGTCATGATGTTCCGCTCGGTCGCGTCCTGCGCCTTCAGAAGACCCACCTGGTCGATGATCCCCGCCAGCGACCGCACGGCATAGGCCCCCCGCGAATAGCCCATCAGGATGATCCGGTCGCCGGCGCGATAGCGGCTGGCAAGATAGCCATAGGCCCGCCGGATCTGCCGGTTGATCCCCCGGCCCAGGATCACGTCGCCCGTGGTGCTCCAGTCCTGCCACTGCACGCCGGCCTCGTAATAGAGCGACAGACGCGCCCCGCGCAACTCGCTCAGCAGGCGATAGGCCAGCCCCGCGTTGCTTTCGTGCCCCTTGTCCAGCGTCGACATGGTCCCGTCGAGGATGATCACATGGGTGACCTGCCCCCGCGTGCCCTCGTACCGGCTCTGCCCGTGGCGCAGGCCCGGGCGGAACAGGCCATATAGCCTCTCAACCCACCGGCGCCATTGCATCGTTCAGCATGTCCCATACGCGCGACGGCGTGAACGGCATGTCGGCCTGCCGCACCCCCCGTTGCCACAGCGCGTCGGCCACGGCATTCGCCGTCGCCGCCATCGCCCCCACCGTGCCGGCCTCGCCACAGCCCTTCATGCCCATTACGTTCGCCGTCGAGGGCACCGGTTCCGAGGTAAAGCCGATCATCGGCACATCATCGGCCCGTGGCATGGCATAGTCCATGAAACTCCCGGTCAGAAGCTGGCCATCCTCGTCATAGCCCACATGCTCCCACAGCGCCTGGCCGATGCCCTGCACGCTGCCGCCATGTACCTGACCTTCGGCCAGCATCGGGTTGATCAGGTTGCCGAAATCGTCGACCACCGTGTAGCGCTCCAGCGTCACGTGCCCCGTCTCGGGGTCCACCTCCACCTCGGCCACGTGCGCGCCGTTGGGATAGGACCGGCCCGGAAGCGTCGCCGTCTCCTCGTGCACCAGCAGGTCTGTCCGCCCGTCCGCCCGCGCCATCTCGGCAGCTTCCACGAAGGTCGGCGTCACGTTCGAGCCCGGCGCGCGGAAGGTCTCGTCGTCGAAACTCACATCCTCCGCCGCCACGCCCATCTTCTCGGCCAGGTAGGGCGTGAACGCCTCCACCATCTTTCCCACCGTCGCCAGCGTCGCGTTGTTCTGCGTCGTCACCGAGCGCGAGCCGCCCGTGCCGCCGCCCTTCTCGATCCGGTCGCTGTCGCCCTGCACCACGCGGATCTGCTCCACCGGAATCCCCGTCTGGTCCGACAGGAACCGGGCATAGGCCGTCTCGTGCCCCTGCCCGTTCGACTGCGTGCCTACGTAGATCGACACCGTGCCATCCTCGTGAAACTCCACCTTCGCGGTCTCGGTCGGATTGCCGAGGATCGCCTCGATATAATAGCACAGCCCCATGCCGCGCAGCTTGCCCTTGCCTTCACTCTCCGCCTTCCGCGCCGCGAACCCGTCGCGATCCGCCTGCGCCTCGACCCGGTCGAGCAGCCGCGCGAACTCGCCCACATCATAGGTCTCGCCGGTAAAGGAAGTATAAGGAAACTGCTCCGGCCTGATGAAGTTCCGCCGGTGAAGCTCCCACGTATCCACGCCAAGCTCCCGCGCCGCCCGGTCCATCGCCCGCTCCAGCGCATAGATCGCCTCGGGCCGCCCGGCCCCGCGATAGGCATCGACCTGCGTGGTGTTGGTATAGAACCCCTCGACATGCTGGTACGCGGTCTGGATGTCGTAGACCCCGGTCAACACCTTGGAAAACAGCACCGTCTGGATCGGCTGGTTCAGCCCGCTGTTATACGCCCCCATGTTGCAGCGCGTCTCGACCCGGTAGGCGGTGATCCTCAGATCCTCGTCGAACGCCAGCGTCAGGTCATGCTCCAGGTCGCGCCCCGCATTGTCGGCCAGCATCGTTTCCGACCGGTCGGCATACCAGCGCACCGGGCGCTCCAGCATCCTTGCCGCCTGCCCCACGAGATAGGTCTCGGGATAATCCGGCGCCTTGGTGCCGAACCCACCGCCCACATCCGGGATGGTCACGCGAATCTCCTCGGGCTCGATCCCATAGATCTTCGCCCCGTTTCGCTTGGTGTTCCACACGCCCTGCCCACCGAATGACAGGTGCAGGCGCCCGTCCTCCATGGCGGCCCACGCCCCGCGCGGCTCCATCGGGTTCGAGATGATGCGGTTGTCGCCCACCGACAGCCGCACCACGTGCGCGGCCTCGGCAATGGCCTTCTCCGTGCCCTCTTCATCGCCCAGCGCCCAGTCGAACGCCCGGTTCTCCGGCACGTCCTCGTGCA
Source organism: Roseovarius sp. (assembly GCF_030373445.1). Lineage (GTDB taxonomy): Bacteria > Pseudomonadota > Alphaproteobacteria > Rhodobacterales > Rhodobacteraceae > Roseovarius. The sequence goes on along the minus strand of NZ_JAUCYU010000012.1, from coordinate 116,535 downwards.
GCAGCTCGCCGCCGGGGGCCAGCGCCATGTGCACCGGCAAATCCTCGTAATCGACCTCGATCAGCTCGGCGGCATCCCGCGCCTCCTGCAGGCTGTCGGCCACGACCATCGCCACCGCCTCGCCCACGAACCGCACCCGCCCCTCGGCCAGAAGCGGCCGGCGCGGGGCGGCGCCCTTGCTGCCGTCGCGGTTCTCCACCGTCACGGCGGCCAGCCCCTCGGTCACGCCCGCGTCGCGCAGCCCCTCGCCATCCAGCACGAGGTGCACGCCCGGCGCCTCCTTCGCGGCTTCAAGGTCGATCGACGCAATCGTCGCATGCGCCATGGGCGAGCGCAGGAAATAGACGCGCAGCGCCTCTTCCGGCGGGGTATCGTCGAGATACCGGCCATGGCCGGTCAGGAAACGCGCATCTTCGAGGCGGGAGGCCGGTTGGCTCTTGCCGAATTTCTGCATGGGTCAGCGGGGTCCTCTGGCCTGTGTCGGAATGTGCCCGACCCTAGCCCTTGGGCGCCGAGTGTCCAGACCCGATCAGGCCAATGCCGCCACCGTGACCGCCTCGCCGGGGCCGTAGCCGTTGAACCGCGTGGCGATGGCGCTCGAATAGGCACCCATGCCGTCGAACAGCACGTAATCGCCCTCCGCCATCTCGCCGGGCAACGCCACCGGCGCCGGCAACCGGTCGAGACTGTCGCAGGTCGGCCCGAACACCACCCGTTCGACCGCCTTGCCGCCGCGCGGCGTGCCATCCGGGCCGATCACCCGGATGCGGTCGCCCATGCCGATGTCGCGCGCCTCGAACAGCCCGCCGTACAACCCGTCATTGAGGAACACCGCCCCGCAGCCGCGCAACGCCTTCACCCGGGTCGCCAGCGTGAACGCCTCGGCCACCATCGCCCGGCCCGGCTCGCACACCAGCCCCGGCGCGTCCTCTCCGAACGCGCTGCGGGTCACCTCCCCGATATGCCCGAAAATCGCCTCCAGATCCGGCGCCACCCCGCTGCGGTGCGAGGCGAACCCGCCGCCCACGTTCAGCCGCGCGATCCGCACGCCGGCGGCCCGTGCCACTTCCGCCGCCGCCGCGATATAGGCGCCCCACGCCGCAGGGTCGGCGCATTGGGTGCCCGGATGAAAGGTCATCGCCGGCACGAACCCCATCGCCGCCACCTCTCGCAACAGCGCCGCCGCCTTCTCCGGCCCCGCCCCGAACTTCTCGCCGAAATCATAGGCCGCCCCGCTCACCGGCAATGCCAGCCGTACCGCCACCTCCGTCTCCCTTGGCAGCGGGTCCAGCTTCGCCAGCTCCCCGAAACAATCGACCGAGCAGGACGCCACGCCCATCGCGCGGGCCATGCCGACCTCCTCCACCGACCGCACCGGGTTGTTGTAATGCAGCACCGCGTCGGGGCAGACGGCGCGCACCGCGTACATCTCCCGCGGGCTCGCCACGTCGAAGGCGCGCATGCCGCACGCCGCGAGGTTCGCCAGAACCTCCTCCCCCGCATTGGCCTTGACCGCGTAGGTCACGAGCCCCGGAAAACCGTCGCGAAACCGCCTCGCCGTCGCCTGCAACACCGATGGGGAAAAATAGAACTGCGCCATGTCCGGCCCGTGCCGCGCGATATGGCTGGCCGGGTCGGCCCAGGTCGGGGTTTCTCTCATGTCACTGCCTCGCGTCCCGTTTCTTTCCAGTCTGCGCGCAATTCTCGTCGATTTCATCAGGCGGATCGTATAAAATGTCGAAAATTGCCGACATATCGCCGAAATCACCATGCAAATCGACAAGCTCGACCACGCCCTCCTCGCCCTGCTCCGCGAAAACGCCCGCATGCCCGTGGCGGGGCTCGCCCGCCGCCTGGGCCTGGCCCGCACCACCGTGCAGGCCCGCCTCGACCGGCTCGAGGAGACGGGCACCATCGCCGGCTACACCGTGCGGGTGACAGACGCCCTCCGCGCCCCGATCCGCGCCACGGCCCTGGTCAGCATCGAGCCGCGCAGCGCGCCCACCGTCCTCGCCCGGCTCGAGTCGCTGCCGGGGGTGCGCACCGTCCACACCACGTCCGGCCGCGTCGACCTGATCGTCGGGCTCGAGGCCGCCACCACCGAGGAGCTCGACGACACGCTCGACCGCATCGGCGAGGCGAAGGGGGTCAGAAGTTCAGAAAGCCTGATCCACCTGTCGACACGGATCGACCGGCGCAGCTAGGCAGCCTCAGCTGCCGTAAACCCGGCCCCAGCGCTCCAGCAGCGTCTGCTGCAGGTTCTTCGACCGGGCGTTCCACGTCGCCGCCCCCTCGGGCCGCGATTCCGAGCCCTTGTCGAACCCGGCCCGCAGCTCGGGATCGGCGGTGAAGATCGCGAAGGCCAGCTCCCGCCCGTCCGGCGCGGTCACGTACCCCGCCAGCGAACTGACGAAATACAGCGTGCCGGTCTTCGCCACCACCTTGACCGGATGGGCGGCGTTGACCTGCCCGTTGGCCGCGTGCAGCGGGAATTCCTTGAGAATTGGCTTCAGCAGCCCGTCCTTGTGGACCTTCGCAAGCGCCTGCGCCAGCGCGGCAGCCCGCAGGCGCGAGGTCTCGCCCAGCCCCGAATGATCGACCAGCTTGGCGCCCGGCATCGTCAGGTAGGTCTGCGCCCAGCGGCTCATTTCCTCGGCCGACTCCTTCATCGCCACCGGCCGGCCCAGTCGCTTGGCGCTGGCGGTCATCCCGCACAGCTCGGCGGTCAGGTTGTTGGAATATTTCAACATCCCCCGCAGCACCTCGTCCAGCGGCTCGCTCCGGTGCGTGACCAGAACGTCGCCCTTCGGCGCGGCCCCGGGCGGGGGGGCCGCCTCGAGCTTGATGCCGTGCGAGCGCGCGAAGGTGGCGAACACCTCGGCGGCATAGGCCTCGGGCTTGCGCACCGGAAGCCACCTCGCCCCGCCACCGCCCAGCGCGCCCTTGGCCACCGTCCAGGCATCGTGATCGCCCATGTCGGCATAGGTATAGACCGGCGCACTGCGCGCGGCGACCTGCATCCGCGCGACGCGCACGTCGGGGCGGTACTTGCCCGAACGTGCATCCATCGTCACGGTGTAATCCCCGCCCGCGCGCTTCCACTCGAAATGCACCCGGTTGTGGTTCAGGTTCAGCCCCGACACCGACGGGTTGTAGCCGACCTCCTCGGGCTGGCTCGGGTCGATCACCCGCTCGAAGGGCAGCGCGCCGCCCCAGACCCGGAACTTGCCCTTCACCTCGCGCACCCCGGCGGCCTTCAGCTTCGCGGCCATGCCGGCCAGCTGGTCGGTGTCGAGCATCGGGTCGCCCCCGCCGGCCAGCACCAGGTCGCCCTGCACCACGCCGTCCTTCACCCCGCCCCCGGCCAGGAGCCGCGTCTCGAAGCGATAGTCCGGCCCCAGCACGTCGAGCGCATAAAGCGCGGTCACCGCCTTGGTCACGCTCGCCGGCGGCTGCCCGGTGAAGCCGTCATGCGCCTCCAGCACCGCGCCCGTCTTCACGTCGACCACCGAGAAACTCACCACCCCGGTCAGCCGCGATTCGGCGATCAGCTCCTCGGGCGTGGCCAGCCTCTTGGGCGCGGCCGGCGCCGGCCGTGCCCTCGGGCGCAGGGAAACCTCGGGCGCCTCGGCCCAACTCAGGCCGGCGAGCCCGCCAAGGGCCCCACCCAGAAAGAACCGTCTCGAAACACGTTTTAACATATGGTCAATTATGCCAAACTCTGCCGCGCGTACAATCCGCTACCACGCTCACGTTACCGTCAATTGTTGCCACTGCGGCGCCAATCCCCGGCCTTGCGAAGCTCGGTCGACGAAATCCCGCGCATCGGCACGTTCACGAAGCACCACGCCGGCGCGTCCGCACGGGCAAGACACCGGCTCTGCGCCCCTTTCAGACGCGCGAACCGATAGACCCGCGCCGCCTTCGACACCCGCGCGGATATCCGCTGACCGGGCCGCGCCAGCACCCCCAGCGGCACCCGGCCGACGATATCCTCCCAGTCCTGCCACTGGTCGAGCTGGGCCAGGTTGTCGGCCCCCATCAGCCAGACGTAGCGCAGCTCGGGCCGCGCCGCCTGCAAGACGCACAGCGTCTCGGCGGTGAAGCGCGTGCCCGCCTGCGCCTCGAAATCCGAAACATGCATCCGCGGATGGTCGAGAATCGCCCGGCAGGCGGCCATCCGTTCCTCCAGCGGCGCGGGGCCGCGCTCCTTCAGCGGGTTGCCGGGGCTCACCAGCCACCAGACCTGGTCCAGCCCGAACCGGCGCAGCGCCTCGCGGCTGATATGCACATGGCCCGCATGCGGCGGGTCGAAGGACCCGCCCAGAAGGCCGATCGCCTGTCCGGCGCGTGTATGTGGCAGCGCATATCGCATCGCGCCTTTCTGACCGCAGCGGCACCCGGGTGTCCAGCGGTTTCGTGCCGTCGCCCCGCCTGCGCCCGGGGCCGGCCGGGGGAGCCTCCGGCGGGGATATTTAGGGCCAGAAGAAGCCGGGGCGCGCGCACGGCCCGCGAATGGGCCGCAAGAGCATTTGAATTCGCCGCGCGGCCCGGTTACATGGGCGCCAACCTCAGAGTTTCAGGAAGAGAGCCCCAATGGCGCAGAAATTCGTCTACCATATGCAAGGCGTGTCCAAGGCCTATCCCGGCGGCAAGAAATGCTTCGAGAACATACATCTCAGCTTTCTGCCCGGCGTGAAGATCGGCGTGGTCGGCCCCAACGGCGCCGGGAAATCGACGCTGATGAAGATCATGGCCGGGCTCGACACCGAGTTCCAGGGCGAGGCCTGGGCGGCGGACGGCATCCGCGTGGGCTACCTCCCGCAGGAGCCGCAGCTCGACGAGACCCTCACCGTGCGCGAGAACGTCATGCAGGCGGTGGCCCCCCAGCGCGCCAAGCTCGAACGGTTCAACGAGCTGGCGATGAACTATTCCGACGACACCGCCGACGAGATGGCGGCGCTGCAGGACGAGATCGACAGCGCCAACCTCTGGGATCTCGACGCCCAGATCGACGTGTCGATGGAGGCGCTGCGCTGCCCGCCCGACGAGGCCAGCGTCAGCTCTCTCTCGGGCGGCGAGCGGCGCCGCGTCGCGCTCTGTAAGCTGCTGCTCGAGGCGCCCGACATGCTGCTCCTCGACGAGCCCACCAACCACCTCGACGCCGAGACGATCGCCTGGCTCCAGCAGCACCTGATCGACTACAAGGGCACCATCCTGATCGTCACCCACGACCGGTATTTCCTCGACGACATCACCGGCTGGATCCTCGAGCTCGACCGCGGACGCGGCATCCCCTATGAGGGCAACTACTCAGCCTGGCTCGAGCAGAAGGCCAAGCGACTGGCGCAGGAGGCGCGCGAGGACAAGTCGCGCCAGAAGACGCTCGAGCGCGAGCTGGAATGGATGCGCCAGGGCCAGAAGGCCCGGCAGGCCAAGCAGAAGGCCCGAATCAACGCCTATAACGAGCTCGCCAGCCAGTCCGAGCGCGAGAAGGTCGGCAAGGCCCAGATCGTCATCCCCAACGGCCCGCGCCTCGGCGCGAAGGTGATCGAGATCGAGGGGCTGAAGAAGCACATGGGCGACAAGCTCCTGATCGAGAACCTCTCCTTCTCGCTGCCCCCCGGCGGCATCGTCGGCGTGATCGGCCCCAACGGCGCCGGCAAGTCGACGCTGTTCAAGATGCTCACCGGGCAGGAGCAGCCCGACGCCGGCACCATCGAGTATGGCGACACGGTCGAGATGTCCTATGTCGACCAGTCGCGCGACGATCTCAAGGATGGCGACACGGTGTGGGAGGCGATCACCGGCGGCGCCGAGGTGATCGAGCTGGGCGACGCGCAGATGAACTCCCGCGCCTATTGCTCGGCCTTCAACTTCAAGGGCGGCGACCAGCAGAAGAAGGTCTCGCTCCTGTCGGGGGGCGAGCGCAACCGGGTGCACATGGCGCGCCTGCTTAAATCCGGCGGCAACGTGCTGCTGCTCGACGAGCCCACCAACGACCTCGACGTCGAAACCCTGCGCGCGCTGGAAGACGCGCTGGTGGATTTCGCCGGCTGCGCCGTGGTCATCTCGCACGACCGCTTCTTCCTCGACCGGATCTGCACCCATATCCTCGCCTTCGAAGGCGAGGCGCACGTGGAATGGTTCGAGGGCAACTTCGAGGATTACGAGGAAGACAAGAAGCGCCGGCTGGGCCCGGACGCGCTGGAGCCCAAGCGGATCAAGCACAAGAAGTTCGCGCGGTAGGGGCCTGAAGGTCGGCAGCGAGTCCGCATGTAGGCCGGGCTTTCGCCCGGCACGCCGCGGATTTTTTGCGGGCGGTAGCCGGGCTAAAGCCCGGCCTACGGCCACCGCATCCGGTTCGGCTTGTCGCGCGTAGTGCCTTTTGCGCCGTGGGCTACGCCTCGCACCACAATTGCGCCACGCGCCGCACCTACGCGCCGCCTCGCGCCTGCGCCTCACACAACGCCCGCACCTCGTACCACGCCTGCGCTCTGCGCCGCGCCAGCGCCCGTGCTACGCCTCCGGCGCGCCCAAGCGCCCGCCAACCCGGTTCTGCCCGGCCCTATGCGCGCCGCGCGCCCGGTACCTGCGCCCCGGTCCATTCCGGCTCGACCATCCCCAGCCGCACATCCCGGTGGATCGACGAGTACGGCCAGTCCACCGCCCGCTCCACCAGCCCGTGCTTCACCGGGTTGCCCCAGCAATACCGCACCAGCCGCGCATACTCGTCGAGGTCGCGCACGTGGTGTTCCCAGAACCGCCGCTGCCAGAGCGCGCCTTCGCGCTTGTCTGCCCGCAGGCCGGGCTTCAGCCCGGCATACCGCCCCGACCGGACCACCGGTAACTCCGCCGGCAATCGCAGCGGACCGGCATCCGGCCCAGCACCTGGCCCTGCCTCCGGCCCTCTCTCTGGCCCGGCATCCGCGCCAGCCTCCGTTCCGCCAGCCTCCGTCCCGCGCGCCGCCGCGTTCAAACTCCGCGTGAACCGCGCCTTGATCGCGCCCCACCGCGTGGAGAAATCCGAATCCCCCGGCGGCAGGGTCCACACCGCGTGAAGGTGATCCGGCAACACCACCCACGCGTCGATATGAAACGGCCTCTCTTCCCTCACCCGCCGAACGGCGGCGCGCAAGCGCAGGATCTCTTCCGTCAGCAGGCGGCTGCCACACTCGGCCAGACAGACGGTAAAGAACACCGACGCGCCGCCGCGGCGGGGACGTATGTAATTCGACATGCCCCAGCCTGACCGATTCCGGTTAAAAAACCGTTCACGCCCGCCGGAAACCGCCCCGGCCGCCCATCGCACCGACGCGATACCGACAAAATACCGACGTGATACCGACGTCGGTTCCCGGCACATTCCAGACCCCGAAAACCCCGCCACCGCGCCAATTCCGGCGGATTTCCACGGCACACTCCCCCGCCGAGGAGACCCGCCATGCACCAGAACCGGACACCGAAATGGAGCCAGCCCCGCCGCCATCCAGGCCGCCTGCCAGGCTACCGCCCCGCCACGCCCTACCGCTTCCGCGACTGGGCCGCCCTCTGATCTAAGCGCCTGTAAAATGGCGCCTTTCCCTGGCGCAACGGGCGCAGTATGCTCTCCTCCAGACGCCGCAAGAGCCCGACCGCCCATGCCACAATTCGATCTCGTCATCCTCGGCGCCGGCCCGGCAGGGGCCTCGGCCGCGATGACGGCCCGGAAACACGGGCTCTCGGTGGCGCTGGTCGACAAGGCACGTTTCCCGCGCCCCAAGCTCTGCGGCGGCCTTATCACCGGCCGCTGCGCCACCCATCTCAAACAAGTCTTCGACCTTGATATCGACCCGCAACTCTTTGAAACCCGGCGCAATTTCGAATTCTACATGGAGGGCCGCCCGCTCGGCCGGCTCGACGGGGTGCCGCCCACGCACCTGACCATGCGCTGGGATCTCGACCAGCTCCTGGTCTCGAAGGCGCTCGCCGCCGGCGCCGCCGACTATTCCGGCCAGCGGGTCGAGGCGCTCGACCTCGCCGCGCGCCGCGTCGCGCTGCACTCCGGCGATACCCTCGATTACCGCTGCCTGATCGGCGCCGACGGCGTCCAGAGCATCGTCGCCCGCGCCCTTTTCGGCGCGCCGTTCGACCCCGCCCGCGTGGGCTTTGCCCTCGAGATCGAGGCGCCCGCCCGCGCCCCCACGCCAGACACCCCCGTCCGCATCGATTTCGCCGCCGCCGACTGGGGCTATGGCTGGTCCTTCCCCAAGCGTGGCAGCACCACCATCGGGCTGGGCGGTCTGCACCTGAAGAACCCCGACATGAAGGCCCGCCTCTCCCGCTACCTCGATCAGCTCCACACCGGCCAAGGCACCAAGATCAAAGGACATTTCCTGCCCTTCGGCGGCTACAGGAGCGTTCCCGGCAAGGGCTGCGTCCTGCTGGCGGGCGATGCGGCGGGCTTCGTCGACCCGATCACCGGCGAGGGGATCGGCCACGCCATCCATTCCGGCGCGCTGGCCGCCACCGCCGCCGCACAAGCCATCGCCGCCGGCAAACCCGACACCGCGCTGGCCCGCTACCGCCCGATGACCCGGCCGATCCGCACCGCGCTGCGCTCGGCCCGCCTGCTGCGCCCGATGATCTTCTCGCCAACGCTCAAGCCATTCTTCGCCAGCACCTTCCGCGCCTCCCGCACGCTCAAGCGCGACTACATGCACCTGCTCTCCGGCGAGGTCGAATACCCGGCCCTCCTGGCCCGCACGATCCTTCGCCTGCCCCGGGCGGCATGGCGCTGGATGGTCCGGGGGAAACGCAGTGTTTCCCGGTAGCACCGTGATTTTTTCCTTGGTTTGACAAGCCTTTCCGGGGAATACTGCATGCCGTTCTGCCAACGGGGCTTGCCGCGGCCTGCCAACCGCCTTACCGCCGGCCCCCGCCACAAGGGATAGTATGATGCGCGATACGGTATTCGAAGATACGGTATTCGGCGGCCCGATCTTCGGCGAATCGCCGTCGGGCGGCCCGGCCGACGATCCGTTCGCCGATCTGCCCGGCGTCACCGCCCTGCCGCAAAACCCGGTGACCGTGGACGATTTCGACCCGGCCGAGGATATCCTCGTCATCGCGCTGGAAGACACCGGCGCCGAGGCCGTGATCGAAACCCGCCCCACCCGCGACGGGCGGGGTACAGACGTGCTGATCAACGGGCTGCGCGTGGCCACCGTGGCCGGCGTGCCGGGGCTCACTCCGGCCGATATCGGGCAGATCCTGCTCTGAGCGACGCATGGCGGCCACACCTCCGGCACGCCTTGTTTACGGAGTTTTGACATTTTTCCCGACATGGTGGCAAATGACCTCCGGGCCGCTTATGTCAGGTCGCCCAAGCAGGAGGCTGCCATGATCGACAGACGCCATTTCATCGCCACCGGGCTCGCCATGACGGGGGTCTCCACGCTGGCCGCCCCGGCCATCGCCCAGTCGGCCAGTTCGGTGATCAAGCCGCGCTACCAGCCCACCAAGGTGCAGATCAAGGCACCTTACGGGCCGGGGCAGCTTCTGATCCTGCCGCGGGCGCACTTCCTCTACTACGTCACCGCCCCGGGCGAGGCGATGCGCTACGGCGTCGGCGTCGGCCGCGCCGGGCTCGAATTCCAGGGCTCCGCCACCATCCAGGCCAAGCGCAAATGGCCCGACTGGCGTCCCACCGACGAGATGATCGAGCGGGAGCCGAAAACCTATTCCAAGTTCGCCGCGGACGAAAGCTATCGACAGCCCGGCGGCCCGGGCAACCCGCTCGGCGCGCGGGCGCTCTACCTCTTCAAGAACGGCCGCGACACCTATTTCCGCATCCACGGCACCAACGCGCCGCGCACCATCGGCCTGTCGGTCTCGAACGGCTGCATCCGGATGCTGAACGCCCACGTGGAAGACCTCTACGAGCGTGTCCCGATCGGCACCAAGGTCACGGTTCTTTAACCCGGCCATTAACGGTTCATTAACCGAATCGGTGGCACTTTCCGGCCCGGTCAACGGGGTAAGTTTCGTGCTGTCATAGAAATTTTTCTTGTGTTAGCGCCGGAACAGGGCCATATCAGGCGCGCGACGTTATCTCTATCGACCACCTGCTCCTATCCACGGCTCAGTCACTCGATCTAGCAATGACTTGCCGGTCTGCCGCAATTCCGCGGGCAGAAACATACCAGGAGACAGCACATGGCCACTGGCACTGTGAAATGGTTCAACACCACCAAAGGCTTCGGCTTCATCGCGCCTGACGCAGGCGGCAAGGACGTTTTCGTCCACATCTCGGCCGTCGAGCGCGCCGGCCTGACCGGCCTCGCCGACAACCAGAAGGTGACCTTCGACGTGGAAGCCGGCCGTGACGGCCGCGAAGCGGCGACCAACCTCGCCCTCGCCTGAGACGCGTGTTGACAAGATAGAGAAGGGCCCCTCGCCGGGGCCCTTTTTCGTTGGGTGGCGGTCAGTCGACCTCCCCGATCAGCTCCAGCACCTTCGGCCCCATCGCCTCGACGATGCGGGCCACGCCCTCGGCGTTGGGGTGGATGCCGTCCGACTGGAACAACCCCCGCGCCTCCGCCGGGTCAGTCGTCCCCAGACCCTCGAAGAAGCTCTCGACGTAAAGCGTGCCATACGCCTCGGCCAACTCCGGGTACATCCCGTCGAAGGCCGCCTTGTACTCCGCCCCGTAATTCCCCGGCGCGTCCATCCCCACCAGCAGCACCGGCACCTCCTGCGTTTCCGCCGCGGCCAGTATCCGGTCGAGGTTCTCCCGCGACACCGCCGGGTCGATCCCCCGCAAGAGATCATTCCCGCCCAGCGCCACGATCATCGCGTCCACCTCGGGCGTCAGGCTCCATTCCACGCGCGACGCACCGCCCGCCGTGGTATCCCCCGACACCCCGCCATTGATCAGCGTGGCCTCGGCCCCCTGCCCGTCCAGCCAGCCCTGCAATTGAGGCACGAACCCGTCCGCCTCGGCCAGCCCGTAGCCCTGCGTCAGGCTGTCGCCGAAGGCCAGCACCGTGACCTCCTCGGCCCAGGCGGGCGTCGCGGCCAGCATAATGACCGCCAGCGCCTTGCCCCGCGCCAGCGTGACCCCATATGACAGAAAACCTTTCATTTTCAGGCGCCAGTTCATGTCTTCACCCGTTCTTTCGCTTCAGGACGCTTCGCTTTCACTCAAGGGCAATGCGGGCCCCGTCCGGATACTTGATGCGATCTCCCTCGATGTCCACCGGCAAGAGACCGTGGGCCTCATCGGCCCCTCCGGTTCCGGCAAATCCTCGCTGCTGATGCTGATGGGCGGGCTGGAACAGGCCACCGGCGGCACCGTCACCGCGCTCGGCCACGACCTCACCAGCATGACCGAGGATCAGCTCGCCCGCCTCCGCCGCGATCATTTCGGCGTGGTCTTCCAGTCCTTCCACCTGATCCCGACCATGACGGCGCTCGAAAACGTGGCGACCCCGCTGGAGCTAGCCGGCGCAGCGGATGCCTTTGCCCGCGCCGAGGAAGAGCTGAAGACCGTCGGCCTCGTAAGCCGCATGAACCACTACCCCTCGCAGCTTTCGGGCGGCGAACAACAGCGCGTGGCGCTCGCCCGCGCCGCCGCCCCGCGCCCCGATATCCTGCTGGCGGATGAACCCACGGGCAACCTCGACTCGGTCAACGGCGCCGCCATCGTCGACCTGCTCTTCGGCCTGCGCGAACGCCACAACGCCACGCTCATCCTCGTCACCCACGCCCCCGAACTGGCCCATCGCTGCGACCGGGTCATCACCCTGACCGACGGCCGCCTCTCCCGGACCGAGGCCGCCGCATGAGAACACTGCGGCTGGCCGCGAAACTGGCAGCGCGGGAATTGCGGGGCGGCCTGCGCGGCTTCCGCATCTTCCTCGCCTGCGTGATCCTCGGCGTGGCGGCCATCGCCGCCGTGGGCACCGTGCGCGAAAGCATCGCCACCGGCCTCTCGCAGGAAGGCGCCCGCCTTCTGGGCGGCGATGCCGAGATCGAACTCACCTACCGCTTCGCCAACGAGGCGGAACGCGCGTGGATGGAGAAAACCGCCACCCGCGTCTCCGAGATCGCCGATTTCCGCTCCATGGCCGCCGTTCCCGACGGCCCCCGCGGCCTGACCCAGGTGAAGGCGGTCGACGACGCCTACCCGCTCGTGGGCCAGGTCACGCTCGACCCGCCCATGCCGCTTGCCGAGGCCTTGGCCGGCCAAAACGACACCCCCGGCCTCGTCATGCACCCCCTGCTGATCGACCGGCTCGGCATCGCCCCCGGCGATACCGTCCGCCTCGGCACGCGCGACTTCCGCCTGATGGCCTCGCTCGAGTCGGAGCCCGACAACGCCACCGCCGGCTTCGGCCTCGGCCCCCGTACCATCGTCGCGACCGAGGCGCTGGAAGGCTCCGGCCTGCTCGAACCCGGCTCGCTCTACTCCACCAAGTACCGGCTCGACCTGCCGCCGGGCGCCATCCTGCCGCTGGTCGAGGCCGACGCCAAGGCAACGCTCGAAGACAGCGGCCTGCGCTGGCGCGATGCCCGCAACGGCGCGCCGGGCGTCGCCGAGTTCGTCCAGCGCCTCGGTGCCTTCCTCGTGCTCGTCGGCCTCTCGGGCCTCGCCGTCGGCGGCGTTGGCATCTCGGCCGCGCTGCGCGCCTACCTCGCCGGCAAGACCCAGACCATCGCCACCCTGCGCACCTTGGGCGCGGGGCAGTCCACCATCTTCCTCACCTACTTCCTGCAGGTGGGCGCGCTCGCCACCCTCGGGCTGGTCCTCGGCCTCGCCCTCGGCGTGGGCGTTCCCGTGCTCCTCTCGCCCCTCATCGAGGCGCAACTCCCCGTCCCGGCGGTCTTCGCCCCCTACCCCGCCCCGATGATCGAGGCCGCGATCTACTCCGTCCTGACGGTGCTGATCTTCACCCTCTGGCCGCTGGCCCGCGCCAAGGACGTGCGCGCCGCCGCCCTCTACCGCGACGCGCTCGCCCGGGCCCGCAACCTGCCGTCGTGGCCATTCGTCCTTGCCACGCTGGCGCTTCTGGCCCTCCTTCTCTTCGCCGCCGCCGGCTTCTCCGGCAACCTCGAACTCACCCTCTGGACCGCCGGCGGCATCCTCGGCGCCCTCCTCATCCTCGCCATCGCCGGCCTCGGCATCCAGGCCGCCGCCCGCGCCCTGCGCCCCGCCGCCCGCGGCCGCCCGGCATTGGGCTGGGCGCTGGCCGCCATCGGCGGGCCGGGCAGTACCGCGGGCCCCGTCGTCCTGTCGCTCGGCCTCGGCCTTTCCGTCCTCGCCGCCGTCGGCCAGATCGACCAGAACCTGCGCGGCGCCATCGCCCGCGACCTGCCCGACCAGGCCCCCTCCTTCTTCTTCGTCGACATCCAGAAGGACCAGATCGGCCCCGTCCTCGACCGCCTCGAAACCGACCCCGGCGTCAGCCGCATCGACAACGCGCCCATGCTGCGCGGCATCCTCAGCCGCATCAACGGCCAGCCCGCGTCCGAGGTCGCGGGCGAGCACTGGGTCGTCCAGGGCGACCGCGGCATCACCTATGCCGATGCCGTCCCCTCCCGCACCACGATCGTCGACGGAGACTGGTGGGGCGAAGGCTACGAGGGCGAGCCGCAGGTCAGCTTTGCCGCCGAAGAAGCCGCCGAAATGGGGCTCAAGCTCGGCGACGAGATCACCGTCAACATCCTCGGCCGCGACATCACGGCGACCCTCACCTCCTTCCGCGAGGTCGATTTCTCGACCGCCGGGATGGGCTTCATCATGGTCATGAACCAGGCCGCGCTCGAAGCCGCGCCGCATACCTTCATCGCCACCGTCTATGCCGACGAGGCCGCCGAAGCGGCGATCTTCCGCGATCTCTCCGACAGCTACCCCAACATCACCGCCATCCGCGTCCGCGACGCCATCGACCAGGTCAGCGACCTTCTGGCGGGCCTCGCCTCGGCCACCGCCTGGGGCGCGGCGGCGACATTGCTCACCGGCTTCCTCGTCCTCATCGGCGCGGCGGCCGCCGACCAGCGCTCGCGCAGCTACGAGGCGGCGATCCTGAAAACCCTCGGCGCCACCCGCGCCCGCATCCTTGCCGGGCTGACCCTGCGCTCCGCCCTCCTCGGCTTGGCCGCCGGGCTGGTGGCGCTCTTCGCGGGCATCGCCGGCGGCTGGGCGGTCAGCCACTACATCATGGACACCGGCTTCGAGATCGCCTGGGGCCCGGCCGTGCTGATCGTGGCGGGCGGGGCGGTCATCAGCCTGCTCGCCGGCCTCGCCTTCGCCCTCGGGCCGGTCTCCGCCAAGCCGGCAAGGGTTCTCCGCGCACAGGACTAAGGCCAAGTTGAACTTCCCGCCCAAGGGTGGCACTTCATGGCCCAAGCCAGCCCGAAAGGGGGAATCGCCCATGCCCGACAGCCTGCCCATCCCGCTGACCTCGCCGCTCAGCCGCGCCCAGCAGACCAGCCTCGTGAACCTCGTCCGCCGCGCCGCGAAAACCGAGATCATGCCGCATTTCCGCAACCTCGGCCATGCCGACATCTCGGCCAAGGCCGACCGGTTCGACCTCGTCACCGCTGCCGACATCGCGGCCGAGGCCATGCTCGCACGCGGCATCCAGCAGATGTTCCCCCACGCCCTCGTCGTGGGCGAGGAGGCGGCGGCCGACGACCCCTCGATCACCGACAAGCTGGCCGAGGCCGAACTGGCCTTCATCATCGACCCGGTCGACGGCACATGGAACTACGCCCACGGCCTGTCGCTCTTCGGCGTGATCCTCTCGGCCACCCGCTTCGGCCGCCCGGTCTGGGGGCTTCTCTATGACCCGGTTATGGATGACTGGATCACCGCCGACGAGGGCAGCGACGGCGCGGTGCTCGCCCGCAGCCTCGGCGCCGACCGCCCGCTCAGCGTCTCGCAGGGCGCCGAACTGGCCGACCTGTCGGGCTACGTGCCCATCTACAACCTGCCCGAGGACAAGCGCGCCGCGCTCTCTGAAACCCTGCCCCGCTTCGCCTTCACCACGGCCCTGCGCTGTTCCTGCCATCATTACCGGACTTTGGCGCAAGGCGGCATGGATTTCCTCCTCTCTGGCCCGCCAAAGCCGTGGGACCACGCCGCCGGCGTGCTGATCACGCAGAAGGCCGGCGGCGTCGCCCGCATGCTCGACGGCTCCGACTTCGTGGCCGGGAAGATGGACAGCTACATCCTCGCCGCCCCCGACGAACAAAGCTGGACCCGCCTGCGCGACACTTTCTCCTTCCTGCTGGACTGAGAGCGCAGCAGGGGGGCCAGCCCCCCACGTTGAAATCAGGAGATTTCAACGCTCCCCCCGGGATACTTTTGGCCAGAAGAAGCATGTCTTCCGGCTTCTTCTGGCCCCAAATATCCCCGCCGGAGGCATCCGACAGTCAGACCAGGCGCCGGCATCTCAGGTCAGGCGCGCCCGCTGTCCACCCGGCGACACTCCGAAAAGCCCCCGGTAGACCCGCGCGAAATGCGTGGTCGATCGGAACCCCGTGGCCACCGCGATCTCGGTCACCGATTTCTCGCTCTGCAACAGCAGGTTCCGCGCCCGCTGGAGCCGCATCTCGAGGTAGTATTTCGACGGCGACCGCTCCAGGTACTGGCCGAAAAGCCGCTCCAGCTGTCGGGTCGAGATGCCCACCTGCCGGGCGACCTCCGCCGTCGGCACCGGGTCCTCGATCGACTCCGACATGATCTGAACCGCCTGGGTCAGGTGCGGGTTGCGCATCCCGTGCCGGGCCTGGACCGAGACCTTCTGCGTGGCGCTGGCCTCGCGCACGGTGTTGTAGACCATCTGGTCGGCCACCTCGTTGGCAAGGTCCGCCCCGTGCGCCTGCCCCATCAGGTGCAGCATCAGGTCCGCCGTCGCCGTCCCGCCCGAGGCGGTGATGATCTTCTCGTCGGCGACGAAGACATTGGGCACGAGTTGGACGTTCGGGAACTCCTCGACGAAGAGATCGTGATAGGCCCAGTGAATGGCCGCGCGCATCCCGTCGAGCATCCCGGCATATGCCAGGATATAGGCCGCCGAGCACAGCGCCCCGATTTGCGTGCCATGCGACCGCTCGCGCCGGAGCGCCGACAGGAGCCGCTTCGTCAAATGGTTGCGCATGTTCGAGCCCGCCAGCAGGAACAGCCGGTCCGCCTTCACCGGCCGGTCGAACCCGCCATGCACCCGCACCACCGTGCCATTGTTGCCAAGCGCCGTCTCGCCGTTCTCCGAGGCGAAGCTCCACTCGTAGAGCGGTTTGCCGGACACGAGATTGGCGATCCTGAGCGGCTCGACCGCGCAGGAAAAGGACAGATGCGCAAATTCATCGACCAGGTAAAAGACGAAGCTTTCCGTCTTGGCCATCACCGCCTCCCGGACATGGGTCCATCCGGACGGCGATTAGAGGATGCGCGGGGCTCCGTAAAGCCCCGCCGTTGCAGGGCGGGCTACTCCGCCGCCTCGGCATAGTCCTCCATCGGCGGGCAGGTACAGACGAGGTGCCTGTCGCCATAGGCGTTGTCGACCCGGTTGACCGGCGGCCAGTACTTGTCGACCCGGAAGGCGCCCGGCGGGAAACAGGCCTGTTCGCGGCTATAGGGCCGTTCCCATTCCTTCACCAGGTCCTCCATCGTGTGCGGCGCGTTCTTCAACGGGTTGTTCTTGCCGTCGATCTTGCCGTCTTCCACATCCCGGATCTCCTCGCGGATGGCCAGCATCGCCTCGCAGAACCGGTCGAGCTCGGCCTTGGTCTCGCTCTCCGTGGGCTCCACCATCAGCGTGCCCGCCACCGGCCAGCTCATCGTGGGCGCGTGGAATCCGTTGTCGATCAGCCGCTTGGCGATGTCGTCCACCGTCACCTTGGCGCTCTCGGCAAAGGGGCGGGTGTCGAGGATGCATTCATGCGCGATCCGCCCCTGCGAGCCCTTGTAGAGCACGTCATAGGCCCCTTCGAGCCGCTTGGCGACGTAGTTGGCATTGAGGATCGCCACCCGCGTCGCCTGCGTCAGCCCGGCCCCGCCCATCATCAGGATGTAGGCCCAGCTGATCGGCAGGATCGAGGGCGAGCCAAAGGGCGCGGCGGACACCGGCCCGGCCTCGCCCCCCGTCGCCGGATGACCTGGCAGGTGATCGGCTAGGTGCGCCTTCACCCCGATCGGCCCCATGCCGGGCCCGCCACCGCCATGCGGAATGCAGAAGGTCTTGTGCAGGTTCAGGTGGCTCACGTCGCCACCCACGTCGCCGGGCCTTGCCAGCCCCACCATCGCATTGAGGTTCGCCCCGTCGATATAGACCTGCCCGCCATGGTCATGGACGATCCGACAGACATCGCGCACATTCTCTTCGAAGACGCCATGGGTGCTGGGATAGGTGATCATGCACCCGGCCAGGTTCTCGGAATGCTCCTCGGCCTTGGCCCGGAAATCCTCGAGGTCGATATCCCCGCTCTTGCCGGATTTCACCACCACCACCTTCCAGCCCACCATCTGGGCGCTGGCGGGGTTGGTGCCATGCGCGCTCATCGGGATGAGGCAGACATTGCGGTGCCCCTCGCCATTCGCGCGGTGATAGGCGGCAATGGTCAGCAGCCCCGCATATTCCCCCTGCGCGCCCGAGTTGGGCTGCATGGAAATGGCGTCATAGCCGGTGATCTCGCACAGCTTGGCGTTCAGGTCGCCGATCAGCTCCTTGTAGCCCAGCGCCTGGTTCTCGGGGCAATAGGGGTGCAGGTCGGCGAACTCGCGCCAGCTGATCGGCATCATCTCGGCGGCCGAGTTGAGCTTCATCGTGCAGCTGCCCAGCGGAATCATCGCCCGGTCGAGCGCGAGGTCGCGGTCGGCCAGCCGCCGCATGTAGCGCATCATCTCGGTCTCGGCCCGGTTCATGTGGAAGATCGGGTGGGTCAGGTATTCGGACGTGCGGTGCATCTTCTCGGGGACGCGGTACTCGGGCTCGAAATCGTCATCCTTCCGTTCGATCCCGAAGGCCCGCCAGACGCCTTCCACGCTCTCCGGCCGCGTCGCCTCGTCGATGGTGATGCCGACGCGGGTCTCGCCCACGCGTCGCAGGTTGATCCCCTCGTCCACCGCCGATTTCATCACCGCCGCCTGAAGCGGGCCAACATCGACCGTGATCGTGTCGAAGAACGCCTTCGGGTCCACCTTGAACCCGTTCTGCTCCAACCCGCGGGCCAGCCGCACTGTCTTGCGGTGGATGCGCTGCGCGATGGCCTTCAGCCCCTTGGGCCCGTGGAAGACGGCGTACATCGACGCCATCACCGCCAGAAGCGCCTGCGCGGTGCAGACATTGCTGGTGGCCTTCTCGCGCCGGATATGCTGCTCGCGGGTCTGCAGCGCCAGCCGGTATGCCCGGTTGCCGTGGCTGTCCACCGACACGCCCACCAGCCGCCCCGGCATCGCCCGCTTCATCGGCTCGCGGCAGGCCATGTAGGCGGCATGCGGCCCGCCATAACCCATCGGCACGCCGAAGCGCTGGGTGCTGCCCACGGCGATATCCGCCCCCATCGCGCCCGGCTCCTTCAGCAGGGTCAGCGACAGCGGGTCGGCCGAAACGACCCCGATCCCCTGATGCTCATGCAGCGCCGCGATCTGGTCGCTGAAATCGCGCACGTGGCCATAGGTGCCGGGATACTGGAAGATCGCCCCGAACACCTTGTCGGCCTCCAGCTTGTCGGGGTTGCCGACGATCACCTCGATGCCCAGCGGCTCGGCCCGCGTCTTGATCACGGCGATGTTCTGCGAGTGGCAATCGCGGTCCACGAAGAACGCCTTCGCCTTCGATTTCGACACCCTTTGCGCCATGGTCATCGCCTCGGCACAGGCCGTTGCCTCGTCCAGAAGCGAGGCATTGGCGATCTCCAGGCCCGTCAGGTCGCTGATCATGGTCTGGAAGTTCAAAAGCGCTTCGAGCCGCCCCTGGCTGATCTCGGGCTGGTAGGGCGTGTAGGAGGTGTACCACGCCGGGTTCTCGAGGATATTCCGCTGGATCGCCGGCGGCGTCACCGTGCCGTGATAGCCCTGCCCGATCAGGCTGACGAGCACCTTGTTCTTCGACGACACGCCACGCATGTAATGCAGCAATTCCCGCTCCGACTTGGGCTTGCCGAAATCGAGCGGCGTCTCCTGCCGGATCGCCTTCGGTACCGTCTCGTCGATCAGCGCATCGAGGCTGTCGGCCCCCACCACCTTCAGCATCTCCTCCATCTCTTCCGGCGAGGGGCCGATATGGCGGCGGTTGGCGAAATCGTAGGGCAGGTAGTCGGTGGGTTTGAAGGGCATCTCTTACCTCGTCTGGAATTGCGGGCCGGCGCAGGCCGCGCCGCCCGGCTTTCATCTTTCGCCAAATACTCCCGCCGGAGGCAGCGCAACGGCCGCCCCTATGCGGCACGCCTCAACTGATGAACTGCTGGTACGCGGCCTCGTCCATCAGGTCGTCCATCTGGCTGGGGTCCGACGGCTTGATCTTGAAGAACCAGCCGTCGCCCATCGGGTCTTCGTTCACCTTGCCCGGCTCGTCGACGATCGCCTCGTTCACTTCGGTGATCTCGCCATCGACCGGCGCCATGATGTCCGACGCGGCCTTGACGCTTTCGATCACCACGATCTCGTCATCCTTGCTGACGGTCTTGCCCTCCTCGGGCAGCTCGATGAAGACGATATCGCCCAGCTCGTTGGCGGCATGTTCGGTGATGCCGACGACAATCTCGTCGCCTTCGGGCTTCAGCCATTCATGCTGTTCGGTGAATTTCATGTGGGTCTCCCTCGTGTTGGATCAGCGTTTGAAATTGGCAGGCGTAAAGGGCAGCTCGGCCACCCGGACCGGCAGGCGCTTGCCACGCACCTCGCCGAAAAGCCGGGCACCGGGGCGCGACAGCTCGGCGGGCACGTAGCCCATCGACACCGGCGCGCCCACCGTCGGGCCGAACGCGCCGGATGTCACGTGGCCAATGGCCTCGCCACCCTCTTCGTTGGCGAAAAGCTGCACACCCTCGCGCATCGGCGCGCGGCCCTCGGGGGCAAGGCCCACGCGCAGCCGCGGCGTGCCCTCGTCCAGCTCGTTCAGGATACGCTCGGCGCCCGGAAAACCGCCCGCCCGGTCGCCGCCACTGCGGCGCACCTTTTGGATCGCCCAGGCAAGGTTGCCCTCAACCGGGCTGGTCGTTTCGTCGATATCGTGGCCGTAAAGGCAAAGCCCGCCTTCCAGCCGCAGGCTGTCCCGCGCGCCAAGCCCGATGGGCTCCACCGCCTCATGCGCCAGCAGCTGCCGCGCCAGCGCCTCGGCATGGGTCGCGTGCACCGAGATCTCGTAGCCGTCCTCGCCCGTATAGCCCGAGCGCGACACCCACAATTCCCCGAAATCCGAAGTGAAAATGCCGGTATCCATGAACTTCATGATGTCGCAGCCCGGTGCCACCGGCTCCAGCACCTCTTCCGCCGCCGGGCCCTGCAGCGACAGAAGCGCGCGGTCCCGCTGCTCGGCCACCTCGACCCCCGGCAGGCCCGCCTTCATATGCGCGATATCGGCCTCCTTGCAGGCCGCGTTGACCACCACCAGCATGTGATCGCCGCGGTTGGTCATCATCAGGTCGTCAAGGATGCCGCCCTCGTCATTGGTGAAGAACCCGTAGCGCTGCCGCTTCTCGCCCAGGGGCAGAAGGCTCACCGGCACCAGCCCCTCCATCGCCTGCGCCACCGGGCCATAGCCGCCCTCGTGCCGCAGGATCACCTGCCCCATGTGGCTGACATCGAACAGCCCCGCCTTTTCCCGCGTATGCAGATGCTCCTTCATGACGCCAAGCTTGTACTGCACGGGCATCTCGTAGCCGGCAAAGGGCACCATCTTCGCGCCCAGTTCCACGTGCAAATCGTATAGCGGCGTCCTGCCGAGATCGCTCATCCCGCACCTTTCTCGCTCTTCAAGGCCGGGTCGCGTGATGGGTCGCATCCGGCACCGTTTCGGCACGCACTGCGCGCGCCATTTCCGATGCCCCCTCTGTCCTTCTGCCTGAGATCGCTATCCCTTCGGCGCCCCGGTCATGCTGCCGGGATCTCTCCAGAGTTCACTTCAGATGCAAAACGGTCCCTGAGGCCTGAGAGTTTCCGGGGCGGTTGCTCCTTCGGCACCGGCTGTGGCCGGTTCTCCCGTTTCGATCTGGGTGTACGCTAGTATACGGGACGAGTCGTTTCAAGCCCGCTTCGCGCAGGGGAGCGGGCGCAGGATATCGGCCAGCGCCACGTTCTCGCAGATCAGGTCATCCAGCGTCAACCGGTCGAGATGGGCATAGAACGCCTCCGCCGCATCGGCCATCGCCTCGCGCAGGCGGCACGCCTCGACAAGTGGGCAGGTGTTGTCGATATCGGCAAAGCATTCCACCAGCGGCGCCTGCGCCTCGAGGTCGCGGAACACCCCGCCCACCTCGATCTCGCCCATTGGCCGCGCCAGCGTGATGCCCCCGGCCCGGCCGCGCTGCGTGTGCAGGTAACCCAGCTGCGCCAGCCGGTTGATCACCTGTGCCAGGTGGCTTTCGGAGGTGTTGCAGCGCTCGGCGATCTCCGCCTTGGTCACCAGCCGGCCGGCATGGACACCGCAGAACATGAGAACGCGGAACGCGATGTTGGTTCGTTTCGTGACACGCATGCCCGATGCCCTCCCCGGCTTGATGTCCGGGAACATTGCAGGCAGATAAAGAGGCGTACCATGACACAGATCAAAACATACACGGCAGATACAACTTCTGCCCCCGACCTGCCCGAGGCGTATTTCTTCGGCTACGGCAGCCTCGTGAACCGCGACACCCATCATTTCCGGAACGCCGAGCTGGCCCGCCTGAAGGGTTGGCGGCGGGCTTGGCGGCACACCGTCATCCGCCCGGTCGCCTATCTCACCGTCATCCCCGACCCCGTGGCCGAGATCGACGGGCTGATCGCCCCGGTCCCCGCCGCCGACTGGGCCGCGCTCGACGAGCGCGAGGGCGCCTATGACCGCATCGCTGCACACGGGCAGATCACCCACAGCCTCGCCCACCGCCCCGAGATCGCCGTCTACACCATCCCCGAGGGCAAGCACGGCGCGCCGGATGAAACCTGCCCGGTGCTGCTGAGTTATCTGGATGTGGTCGTGCAGGGCTACCTGCGCGAATTCGGCGAACAGGGGGTGCAGCGGTTCTTCGACACGACGGATGGATGGGACGCCCCGGTGCTCAACGACCGGGCCGATCCGGTCTACCCCCGCCACCGCACGCTCAACGAGCACGAGCGCGCCCTTGTCGATGACATGCTGGCCGAAAGAAAGGTTCGCCTTTTGACCCGCTAGGCGCCTAGGCTGCGAAGACGGAAAAAGGAAACCTTCATGAAAAGATCGGCGATCGTCTCGGGGACCGCGCTCAAGATCCTCCGCTTCGTCCGCAGCCTCTGGATCCGGGTGGCGCTGATCTCGGTGCTGGCGCTGCTGGCCTCGGGGCTGGCGATGGCGTTCGAGACCATCCTGCCCGAAGCCCTGCGCCAGCGGTTCGGCACCGGCGCGGTGATGCCCGTGCTGAAGATCCTCGCCTCGGGCATGCTGGCGGTCAGCACCTTCTCCCTCAACGTGATGGTCACCGCCCACCACGCCGCCGCGGCCCAGGCCACGCCCCGCGCCCACCGCATCCTGCTCAACGACACCGTCACTCACACGGCGCTCGCCACCTTCATCGGCGCCTTCGTCTATTCGCTGAGTTCCATCATCCTCGTGCAGGCCGGTCTGCATGCCGAGGGCTCGGCGGTGATCCTCATGGGGATGACCGTGCTGGTGGTGGTGCTGGTGATCCTCGCCATGCTGCGCTGGATCGACCGCCTCAGCGATCTCGGCAGCATGGATGCCACCCTGCGCAAGACCGACGAGGAAGCGCGCGTCAGCCTGATGACCACGCGGCAAAGCCCGGCCCTGACCGCGACACCGCTGACCAGCGACACGGTGATCCCGCCCGACGCCAAGCCGCTTCCCGCGCCCCGATCGGGTTACATCCAGGTCGTCAACCTGCCCCATATCGACGATTGCCTGCCGGGCGAAGCCGCCCGCGTCTGGTTCACCACCCCGCCCGGCACCTTCGTGCTCAAGGGGCAGACCGTGGGCCACGTGGCAGGGCTCGACGAGCCCAGGATCGAACAGGTGCAGGGTGGGCTGACCATCGGCGAGTTCCGCACCTTCGAACAGGACGCCACCTATGGCCTGCTGGTCCTGTCCGAGGTCGCCTCGCGCGCGCTGTCACCCGGCATCAACGACCCCGGCACCGCCATCGACGTGGTCGGACGGCAGGAGCGCCTGCTCTGGGAATGGGCCACCACGCCGCGCAACGACGCCACGCCGGCCTATTCCCGCATCTTCGTCACCGAGGTTTCGCCCGAAAGCCTTGTCGAGTTCGCCTTCGCCGGGGTCGCCCGTGACGGCGCCGGGCATCTCGAGGTCCAGCGCCGCGTGCTTCACGCGCTCGACGCCCTTCAGGATGCCGGCAACGACCGCATGGCCCGGGCCGCCCGCGACTGGGCAAAGCATACGTTCGACTACGGACAGGCCGCGCTGGCCATCGAATGGGAACGCGAACGGATCAGGGAAACCTACGACGACGCCTTCGGCGCTAGCGCTTCGCCTTGATCGTCTGAAGCAGCGGCAGAACCTGGCTCATGTCCGGCCCGTGGCTCTGACCGGTCAGCGCCTTGCGCAGCGGCATGAACAGCCCCTTGCCCTTGCGCCCGGTCTTCTCCTTCACCTCGGCCGTCCACTTGCCCCAGGTCTCGCCGTCATGCGGCCCTTCCGGAAGCAGCGCCATCGCCTCGGCCACGAACTCCCGGTCCTCCTCGGCGATATCGGGCTCGGCCCCGTCGCGGAACATCACCCACCACGGGCCCAGATCCTTGATCGTCGAGACATTCTCGCGCGTGACCTCCCAGAACCGCTCGGCCTGGTCGTCCGGCACCCCCAGCGCGGCGATCTCGGCCTTCACGTCCGAAAACGGCCGATTGTGCAGGATCCGTGCACTCAGCGGGAACAGGTCATTGGCATCGAATTTCGTCGGCGCCGCCCCGAAACGCGAGATGTCGAACCCCTCGACCAGCTCGTCCACGCTACCGCGAAGCTCAACCGGATCCGCCGAGCCCAGCCGCGCCATCAGCGACAAAAGCGCCATCGGCTCCACCCCCTGCGCCCGCAGGTCGCGCAGGCTCAGCGTGCCCAGCCGCTTCGACAGCGACTCGCCCATCGGCCCGGTCAACAGCGAGTGGTGCGCGAACGACGGCACGTTGCCGCCCAGCGCCTCGATGATCTGGATCTGCGTCGCCGTGTTGGTCACGTGGTCCGACCCGCGCACGACATGGGTCACACCCATCTCGGTGTCATCGACGACCGAGGCCATGGTATACAGAACCTGCCCGTCGCCCCGGATCAGCACCGGGTCCGACACGCTGGCCGCGTCGATCGACACCGGGCCGAGGATACCGTCCTCCCACTCGATCCGCTCGTGATCCAGCTTGAACCGCCACACGCCATCGCCCCGCTCGGCCCGCAGCCTGTCCTTCTCCTCGTCCGACAGCGACAGCGCCGCCCGGTCATAGACCGGCGGCCGCCCCATGTTGAGCTGCTTCTTCCGCTTCAGGTCCAGCTCGGTCGGCGTCTCGAACGCCTCGTAGAACCGGCCCATCTCGCGCAGCCGGTCGGCGGCTTCGGCGTAACGGTCCAGCCGCTCCGACTGGCGCTCGACCCGGTCCCATGTCAGGCCCAGCCATTCGAGGTCTTCCTTGATGGCGTCGACATATTCTTCCTTCGACCGCTCCGGGTCGGTGTCGTCGATCCGCAGGATGAAGGTGCCCCCGGCCTTGCGCGCGATCAGGAAATTCATCAGCGCGGTGCGCAGGTTGCCCACGTGGATGTAACCGGTGGGCGACGGGGCGAAACGGGTGGTGGTCATTGGGTCATGCTCCGGATGGTCGCAGCGGGCAATGTCACAGGTCGCGCGCTTTGTCCAGTTCACCCCTGCGTCGGCCACGCCCGATGCTCGTCATCGATGACGAAAACATGCTTGTGCCGCCGCCTGCCCTGATGCGCCCGCAAATGCGGATGATCCGGCGGCAGGTTTGGATGCTCGTGCTCCACCACCCGGCCCAGCCCCGCCGGCCACACCAGCCGCGCCGCCACCACGCCCAGCAACGCCAGCCCGCCCAGAAGCGCCAGCGCCGCCCCCATGCCCAGGGCCTTGCCGGCCCAGCCCGCCAGCGGATAGGTCACCAGCCACCCGGCATGGCTCAGCGCGAACTGCGCGGCAAAGACCGCCGGCCGGTCCTCCGCATGGGCCGAACTGCGCAGCAGCCGCCCCGAGGGCGTCAGGATCGACGCGTAACAGAACCCGATCACCGCCCAGAGCGCCAGAAACACCCCCCAGCCCGGCAACCCGGCCATCGCGATCCAAGCGCCAAGACCCACGCACAACGCCGCCGCCCCGGTCGCCCCCGAGATCATCACCCGCCGGTCATTCCCCTGCTCCAGCAGCCGCGGCAGCATCAGCGCCGCCGCCATCGAGCCCGCCCCGAAGGCCGCCATCGCAATGGCAAGGTCCGACTCGCGCCCGCCCATCTGTCCGCGCACCAGCACAACCGTGTTGACCAGCACGAACGCCCCCGCAGAACAGGCCGCAAGGTTCAGCGCCAGCAACCCCCGCAACCGTGGCGTCGCGAGGTAAATCCTTGCCCCCCGCGTCAGCCGCTCGCGAAACGGCCGGGCGCCTGAGGCGGGGTCAAGCGCCGGCACCGCCGCCATCCCGATCAAAACCGCCGACCCCGCAAACCCCACCGCCGTCCCGGCAAATAGCGCGGAATACCCCGTCACCGTCAGCAACAGCGCCGCGAGCGCCGGGCTCGTCAGGTTCTCGAGATCATAGGCCAGCCGCGACAGCGACAGCGCCCGCGTATAATCGCCCTCGTCCGGCAACAAATCCGGCAACGTGGCCTGATACGCCGGCGTGAACGTGGCCGAGGCCGATTGCAGCACGAAGATCAGACCGTAGATCTGCCACACCTCGCTCACGAAGGGCAGGCACAGCGCCACCCCGACCCGCACAAGATCGGCCCCCACCAGCACCGGTTTGCGCGGCAGCTTCTGCGCCACCGCCTGCGCCACCGGCGACAGCACGACATAGCACACCATCTTGATCGTCAGCGCGAGCCCCAGGACCACGCCCGCATCCGCCCCGGCCAGGTCATAGGCCAGCAACCCCAGCGCCACGGTCATCAGCCCGGTGCCCAGAAGCGCAATGACCTGCGCCGAAAACAGCGCGGCATAGGTGCGGTTGGCGAACAGTCCCAGCATGCCTCAAACGATCTTTTCCGCGCCCCGAAAGCGCCCACTCACCAGCAAATTAACGCGCGCCCGGCCCGCCTGTCACCCGCCCGCGCGACAGGCCCCTTCCATTCCGGTGCCCCACCCCGCATATCAGGGGCATGTCACGCCCCGACCCCAGCCTTGCCCAGATCGAGGAGATGGCCCGCGCCGCCATCGCCGACCTTCCCGACGGCTTCCAGCCGGCTGCCAAGGAGGTGGCGCTGCGCGTCGTCGACTGGCCCGAACGCTGGATGCTCGACGATCTCGGCATGGCCGACCCGCTGGAGCTGACCGGCCTTTATGACGGCATCCCGATGACCGAGAAATCGGTCATCCACCAGCCGCTTGGCCCCGACAGTGTCTGGCTCTTCCGCGAACCCATCCTCGCCGAATGGCGCGACCGGGGCGATGTGGAGATCGAGGACCTCGTGGCCCACGTCACCATCCACGAATTCGCCCACCATTTCGGCTGGTCCGACGACGATATCGCCACGATCGACAGGTGGTGGGAGTGAGCGCCGGTCCGGGCAAGGCCCGGCAAACCGCCCCCCGAAACCACGCGAAACCTGCCCTCACCGCGCCGTCCGGGAGCGCCAATTTGCCCGAAATCCCGTTTTGGAGTATTCTGGCGCATCCGCTTCAGGGGAGGATAACCAGATGAAACTCGATGAACGGACGTCCCTCGTCTCTCGGCGCAACGTCATTCTCGGCACCCTGCTGGGTGTGCCCGCCTCGGCCATGGCCGTCGCGATCACCGCGCAGCAGGCCCGCGCCAGTGGCGGAGGCCGCGATCCCGGCGACGAAAAGGATGGCTGCAAGAACGGCAAATGCGGCGACGACGACAACTGACGCCTGACGCCCGGCCGCCTAGCTGCCGTCGCGCCAGCGGTTGACGATTGGATAGCGCCGGTCCAGCCAGAACGCCCGCTTCGACAATCTTGTCCCGGGCGCCGACTGGAACCGCTTGTATTCCGAGATGTAAAGCAGGTGCTCCACCTTCTTCGCATCCGCGCGGTCATACCCGGCCGCCACGCAATCGGAAACCGACCCGTCCTGATCGACGAGGATCTTCAGGATGCCGTCCAGCACCGGGTAATCGGGCAGCGAATCGCTGTCCTTCTGATCCTCGCGCAGCTCGGCCGAGGGCGGCTTCTGGATGATGTTCTGCGGAATGACCTCGCCCCCGGGCCCCTTCATCCACGCCCGGTGGTTGGCATTGCGCCAGCGGCAGATGTCGAACACCCGCGTCTTGTACATGTCCTTGATCGGGTTGTACCCGCCTGCCATGTCGCCGTAGATCGTGGCATAGCCCACCGCCACTTCCGACTTGTTGCCGGTGGTCAGCAGCATTTCCCCGAACTTGTTCGACATCGCCATCAGCAGCAGGCCGCGCAGCCGCGACTGGATGTTCTCCTCGGTCACGTCCGGCTCCAGCCCCTCGAACAGCGGCGCCAGCGTGTTGGTGATCGCCGCCCGCCCCTCGGAAATCGGCACGAAATCATACCGGCAGCCCAGGTTCTCGGCCACCGCCTTGGCATCGTCCAGCGAGGCCTGCGAGGTATATTCCGACGGCAGCATCACGCAGCGCACGTTCTCGGGGCCCAGCGCATCGACCGCCACGGTCGCCACGATCGCGCTGTCGATCCCGCCCGACAGGCCCAGCAGCACCTTCCTGAACCCGGTCTTGCGAAGGTAATCCCGCAGCGACAGCACCATCGCGTGGTAATCCTGCTCGAACCCCTCGGGGATATGCGCCAGCTCTCCCGGCTCGGCGCGCCAGCCCTCCTCGGTGCGCACGAAATCGACGTGCGAGATCGCCTCCTCCATCAGCGGCATCTGCACCATCAGCTCGCCGCCGGGGTTCAGCACGAAGGTCCCCCCGTCGAAAACCTGGTCGTCCTGTGCGCCGACAAGGTTCAGGTAGATCAGCGGCAAGCCGGTCTCGACCACCCGCGACACCATCAGGTTGATCCGGGTATCCAGCTTGCCGCAGTAATAGGGCGAGCCATTGGGCACCAAC
This sequence comes from Roseovarius sp., assembly GCF_030373445.1. GTDB lineage: Bacteria > Pseudomonadota > Alphaproteobacteria > Rhodobacterales > Rhodobacteraceae > Roseovarius. The sequence goes on along the minus strand of NZ_JAUCYU010000012.1, from coordinate 88,125 downwards.
AGGAACTCCGCCCCCGTCTCGGCCAGCGTCTCCGAGACATCCTCGTACCAGCTGTCCTCGCAGATCGGGCTGCCGATGCGCACGTCATCGACCACGTAAGGCCCGCCGACCGGGCCGGACTCGTAGATCCGCACCTCGTCGAACACCGTCTCGTTGGGCAGGTGATGCTTAAGCACCCGCGCGGTGATCTCGCCGCCCTTCAGGATGTAATAGGCGTTGTAGAGCCCCGCCCCTTCCAGCGCCGGGCCACCGATGGCCAGCGCCGGGCCGTCGGCGCAATCGGCGGCCAGCTTCTCGATCTCGGCAATCGCCGCCTGGTGAAAGGCCGGCTTCATCACCAGGTCCTGCGTGTTGTAGCCGGTGATGAACATCTCGGGCAGCGCAACCATCTGCGCACCGGCCTTGCGGCCCTCTTCCCACGCCTCGCGCGCCAGCGCGGCATTGCCCGCCAGATCGCCTACCGTCGCATTGAGCTGTGCCAGTGTCAGGCGAAACCTGTCGGTCATGATGCGCGGGCCCTTCCCTTGCCGGTCGTCCCCGCCTGATTTAGCAGATGACACCGCGAGGGAAAGGCGATTTGACCAAAACCCGTTGTCACCATAAGCCCGGTCCACTAGATTTGGGCCACCTGCAGGGGCGCAGGCCGGGGCAACAGAGGCAGACATGAGCAGAACGCTGACCAGATTACTCGTATTCGCAGCCGCCGGCACCGCCGGCGCCGCCCTCGCGCAGGATGGCGAGGTGCAGACCAAGCAATACGAGGATGGCGGCATCTACGAGGGCACGTTCAAGGACGGGCTCCAGCACGGCACCGGCACCTATACGCTCCCCAACGGCTATGAATATTCCGGCGAATGGGTCGAGGGCGAGATCCGCGGTCAGGGCACCGCGCGCTTCCCCAACGGCTCGGTCTACGAGGGGCAGTTCCTGCGCGGCAAGCCCCACGGCGTGGGCAAGATCATCTTCGCCGACGAGGGCACCTACGAGGGCGAATGGCTCGACGGCAAGATCACGGGGCGCGGCGTGGCGGTCTATGCCAACGGCGTCCGCTATGATGGCGAGTTCCGCAATGCCATGCACCACGGCCGCGGCCGGATGGAAAGCCCCGGCGGCTATGTCTACGACGGCGAATGGGTTGACGGCGTCAAGGAAGGCATGGCCAAGATCACGTACCCTGACGGCGCGGTTTACGAGGGCCAGGTCGTCAACGGCGCGCGCGAGGGCGAAGGCACGCTTTCGATGCCCGACGGGCTGATCTACGCGGGCCGCTGGAAAGACGGCCAGATCGACGGCAAGGGCAAGCTCACCCAGCCCAACGGCGACATCTACGAGGGCGACCTCGTCCGCGGCCGGCGCGAGGGCACGGGCCGCGTGGTCTACAACAACGGCGATATCTACGAAGGCGAATTCGCCGAAGACCGCCGCCACGGCCAGGGCACCTTCACCGGCACCGACGGCTACCGCTACGAGGGCAACTGGGTGGCCGGCAAGATCTCCGGCGAGGGGACCGTCACCTACCCCGACGGCTCGGTCTACGTGGGCGAGTTCCGCGACGACCTCGCCAACGGCATGGGCAAGATCACCTATCCCGACGGCTCGACCTACGAGGGCGAGTGGACCGGCGGCGTGATCGACGGCACCGGCAAGGCGACCTATCCCAACGGGCTGGTCTACGAGGGCGAGTTCGAGAACGCCCGCAACCACGGCACCGGTGTCATGACCTATGCCGACGGCTACCGCTACGAGGGCGAATGGCAGGACGGCCAGCGCCACGGTCAGGGCACCGCCACCTATCCCGACGGCACGGTCTACGAAGGCCAGTTCGCCGACGGTCAGCGCCACGGCCAGGGCAAGATCGTCATGCCCGACGGCTTCACCTACGAAGGCGAATGGCAGGAGGGCGAAATCTCCGGCCAGGGCGTCGCCACCTACACCAATGGCGATGTCTACGAAGGCACCTTCCTGCGCGGCAAGCGCCAGGGCGAGGGCACCATGCGCTATGCCAGCGGCGAGGAGGCCAGCGGCGAATGGCTCGACGGCGCGCTGACCGAAACGGTCACCGAGGACTCCACGACGCAGGAGGCCGCCACCCAGGACGCCCAGCCCACCGAAGACGGCGCGGACGAGCCTCAATCCACCGAATAGCCCGGTTCATCCCTCCGGATTGAGGGGCCAGCCCCTCAAGCTCCCCGGGATATTTCCGGCCAGAAGAAGCATGGCGCGCCCTGCCGCTTCTTCTGGCCCCAAATATCCCCGCCGGAGGCTCCCGATCCTCAGACAGCCTCCCCGGCGTCGAGCTTTTTCAGGAACGCCTCCGCGTCCTTTATCACCGTATCGCGCTTCGCCTTCTCCATCCTGTCCCATGTCCGGTACATCTGCGCCATGCGCGGATTGCCCTTGAACCGCTCCCGGTGCCGCACCAGGAAATGCCAGTAGAGCAGGTTGAACGGGCACGCCCCCTCGCCGGTCTTCTTCTTCACCGAATAGGCGCAGGTGCCGCAGTAATCCGACATCCGGTCGATGTAATTGCCCGAGCTCACGTAAGGCTTCGACGCGATGATCCCGCCATCGGCAAACTGGCTCATCCCCACCGTGTTGGGCGCCTCGACCCATTCGAAGGCATCGAAATAGACCGACAGGTACCATTCATGCACTTCGTTCGGGTCCACACCGGCCAGCAGGGCGAAATTGCCGGTCACCATCAGCCGCTGGATGTGGTGGGCATAGGCCTCGTCCCGCGTCTGCGCCACCGCCGCCTCGAGGCAGGCCATCTTCGTCTCCGCCCCCCAGTAGAGCGGCGGCAGGGCGCGGTCATGCTTCAGCCCGTTGCGCGCGGCATAATCCGGCCCCTCCCGGAAATAGAGCCCGCGCACGTATTCCCGCCAGCCGATCACCTGCCTTATATACCCCTCCGCCGAGTTGAGCGGCACCCGCCCGGCTTTCCATTCCTCTTCCACGCGGGTGCAGATTTCCACAGGATCCAGCAGGCCGATATTCAGATATGCGCTCAGAAGCGAATGGTTCAGGTACTTGTCCCCCACCAGCATCGCATCCTGGTAGGGCCCGAATTCCGGCAGCAATTCCTTGGCGAAATGGTCGAGCGCCCGCAGCGCCTGCCCCCGTGTCACGGCGAAATGAAACGGCCGCAGTTCCCCGAAATTCTTCCCGAACCGGGTCTCGACCAGGTCCAGCACCTCCTCTGTAACCTCGTCCGGCGTGAATTGCATGGGCTTGGCCCGCAGCATGTCGTCCGAGGCCGGTTTGCGGTTGTCATGGTCGTAATTCCACTTGCCGCCCTCGGGCTTGTCGCCATCCATCAAGAACCCCGTCTTCCGCCGCATCTCGCGGTAGAAATACTCCATCCTGAGGTCCTTGCGCCCCTCGGCCCAGTCGTTGAACTCGTCGAGGCTCGCCACGAACCGGTCGTCGGGCAGCACCGTCATCTTCAGCGGCGCGTTTTCCAGCGCCTCCACCAGCCGCCATTCGCCCGGGCTGGTCGCGATCACCTCGCTGGTGTCGTGCTCCTGCCCCCGCCGCATCAGCTCACCCACGATGGATTTCGTGGCATCCGGGTCATTGAGCTTGGTATAGGCGACGGTCCAGCCCTCGTCCTCCAGATGCGCCGCGAAATGCCGCATCGCCGACAGCACCAGCGCGATCTTCTTCGGATGGTGCGGCACGTAGCCGGTCTCGTCGCCCACCTCCGCCATCACCACGATATCCTCGGACTTGTCCGCCGCCTTCAGCGCCGCCACCCCGTCCGACAGTTGATCGCCCAGCACCAGTACCAGCTTCACCACGGCACACGCTCTCCCTGCCAGTCAAAGAACTGCCCCGTATCCTCCGGCACCAGCCCGTTGATCACCGACAACAAGTTCGCCGCCGCCTCTTCCGCCGGCACGGTCGGATGGCCCTTCGCGTAATCTGCGGTCAACGCCGTCTCCACCGTACCCGGATGCAGCGCCACGCAGATCGCGCCCTTGTGCGTCCGCCCCAGCTCGATCGCGCCGGTATGGATCATCTGGTTCAGCGCCGCCTTCGCCGTCCGGTAGCTGTACCAGCCGCCGAACCCGTTATCCCCGATCGACCCGACCCGTGCCGACAGCGCCGCGAACACCGCCCGCCCGTCCCGCGGCAGCAACCTCACCGAATGCTTCAGCACCATAGACGGCCCCACGCAATTCAACCGGAACTGCGCCACCATCGCCTCGGCCTCCAGGTGTTTCAGCGATTTCTCCGGCCCGCGCCCGTCAAGCTCCAGCGCCCCTGTCGCCACGAAGACCAGGTCAAACGGCCCCGCAAGCCCGCCCAGCACCCGCGCGACCGACCCCTCGTCGGTCACGTCCAGCCCGTCCGCCGACCGCGACAGCCCCGTCACCGCCACGCCCCGCGCTTCCAGCGCCGCGCACACAGCCGAGCCGATCCCGCCCGACGCCCCGATCACCAATGCCGTTTCCATGCAAGCGGACCTAAAGCGCCCGCGCCCGGTATCAAGCGACCCGTGAAATCCGGGGGTTTTCAAGCCCGCGCACCATCCCTATACTTCGCCCCATGATGATGCAGGACCATATCACGCCCAAGGCCACCCGCCCCCGCGCGGCTTGCCTTCCCGTCCTGCTGCTCCTAAGCCGCCTCTGAGCGTGCCGTGAGCCGGCGCGACCGCTCAGAGGATACGCCTTCTTCGCGCCACCAGGCTTAGGACAACAAAACGAGACCAGACATGACAAACGCTGACAAAGACCGTGTTTCGCCAGACGCGAACAAGGACCGCGTTCCGCCGCAGACGGACAATGACCGCGTTTCGCCGCAGGCGAACAAGGACCGCGTGGTAATCTTCGACACGACCCTTCGCGACGGCGAACAATCCCCCGGCGCTACCATGACGCATGACGAAAAGCTCGAGATTGCCGGGCTGCTCGACGAGATGGGCGTCGACATCATCGAGGCGGGCTTTCCCATCGCCTCCGAGGGCGATTTCCGCGCGGTGAGCGAGATCGCGAAGAACGCGAAGAACTCGGTGATCTGCGGCCTTGCCCGCGCCAACATCAAGGATATCGACCGCTGCTGGGAGGCGGTCAAGCACGCCGAGCGCCCGCGCATTCACACCTTCATCGGCACCTCGCCGCTGCACCGCGCCATCCCCAACCTCACGCAGGACGAAATGGCCGACCGCATCCATGAAACCGTGACCCACGCGCGCAACCTCTGCGACAACGTGCAATGGTCTCCGATGGATGCCACCCGCACCGAGTGGGATTACCTCGCCCGCGTGGTCGAGATCGCCATCAAGGCCGGGGCGACCACCATCAACATCCCCGATACCGTGGGCTACACCGCGCCGGTCGAATCCGCCGACCTCATCCGCCGCCTGATCGCCGAGGTGCCGGGCGCCGAAGAGGTGGTCTTCGCCACCCACTGCCATAACGACCTCGGCATGGCCACGGCCAACTCGCTGGCCGCCGTCGCGGGCGGGGCGCGGCAGATCGAATGCACCATCAACGGCCTCGGCGAGCGCGCCGGAAACACCGCGCTGGAAGAGGTGGTGATGGCGCTCAAGGTGCGCAACGACATCATGCCGTACTACACCGGCGTCGACAGCACCAAGATCATGCATATCAGCCGCCGCGTCGCCACGGTCTCGGGCTTCAATGTCCAGTACAACAAGGCCATCGTCGGCAAGAACGCCTTCGCCCACGAATCCGGCATCCACCAGGACGGCATGCTCAAGAACGCCGAGACGTTCGAAATCATGCGCCCGGCCGATGTGGGCCTCGCCGAGACCAATATCGTCATGGGCAAGCACTCCGGCCGCGCCGCGCTCCGCGCCAAGCTCAAGGATCTCGGGTTCGAACTGGGCGCCAACCAGCTCGACGACGTGTTCTTCCGCTTCAAGGATCTCGCCGACCGCAAGAAGGAGGTCTATGACGAAGACCTCGTCGCCCTCGTCGCCGCAGGCGAGGACGAGGCAAAGGATCGTCTTGTCATCAAGTCCCTGCGCGTGGTCTGCGGCACCGGCGGCCCGGCCGAGGCCAAGCTGGTCATGTCCGTCGACGGCGAGGAGAAGACGGCCACCCAGTCGGGCGACGGCCCGGTCGACGCCACCTTCAAGGCGGTCCGCGAGCTGCACCCCAACGACGCGCGGCTCTCGCTCTACCAGGTCAGCGCGGTGACCGAGGGCACCGACGCCCAGGCCACCGTCTCCGTCCGGCTCGAGGAAGAGGGCAACATCGCCACGGGCCAGTCGGCCGACACCGATACCGTCCTCGCCTCCGCCAAGGCCTATGTGCACGCGCTCAACCGCCTGCTCGTCCGCCGCGGCAAGACCGGCGAGGACAAGCGCGAGATCAGCTACAAGGATGTCTCGTAACCTCCTCAAGCAGAACCGGAAACGTCAAACGCCGTCAGCCCCGCTGGCGGCGTTTTTCCATGTCCGCCGATCATCTCCCCAAGCTTCACTCAGGGTTTTGCGGCACCGCCTTTATTCGCCGACGGCGTAGTCGCATCCAAAGGTGGACAATCGGTTTGAATGGAAGAAGCAGGGTTTTCACCGTTCTGAAGAACCAAGGATGCGCCGCGTACATGGTCCATCGCGCGAAGTCATCCGCCTCGCGTTCCTGCTCCGGCGCCTGCCCGCTCTCAAGATGCCCGCACACATGGTGCCCCACCTCGTGATAGAACGTATGCTCCGCCTCGATCCGCCGCCACCACCGCAGCATCCCCCGTGCCCGCCTGGCGGGCCAGGTCAGCACGATGGCCGACTCGCAGATCCGGTAGAGACCGACATACTCCATGTCTCCCGACCATCCGATCACGTCGATCCGCGAGACATCGCCAAGCTCCATACCCGGTGTCCGAGCCCACCGGGCAACATACCCGGCAATCCGCCCCCGGTCCTCGACCTCCTCAGCCACGAAAACCGGCGTCCCGTCCGCCAAATGCAGCACCGGCGGTGCATCTCTCATCTTCGCCATGAAATCCACGATGCGCAGATACCGGTCATGCAACCGAACTGATCGCAACCGCCCGATCTCTGCCCGAAAGGCAGACACATCGAGCTCATGAAGCAACGACAGAAGCACGCCCAGATACAGGTGCGACGGCCCCTTCGGCCGCTCGCCCCACGCCGCCGAGTCGAGCTTCGCCCGCACATGCGGCACGGCCTCCGGCCCGGCATCGACCAGGCGCCGCCAGGCATCCCGGCGGATCACGGTGTCGTCGATGGACACGCCCTGGAGAAGGCGGACGACCGCCCGCTCGACATCACTCATTGCCATGACCGATCGACATGGGCCCTGCCTTTCATGCCTGTATTTCTACAGCAATCCTCCCATAGGCCAAAGCCGGCACAGATCGTGCCGACTTCTTTTTCCGACCTGCACTCACATCTTGCAGATCGAGTTCCCCCCGTCCGCCAGCATGGCCGAGCCGGTCACGAAACTCGCCATGTCCGACAGCAGGAACAACGCCGCGTCGGCGATCTCCTCCGGCTCCGCCATCCGCTTCAGCGCGTGCAGCCCGGAAATGAACGCCGCCGTCTCCGGGTTCGTCGCTGCATCCATCGCGATTGCGGTCAGCGTGCCGCCGGGCATCAGCACGTTGGCCCGGATCCCCTCCGCCCCGTGTTCCACGGCGATCGCCTGCATGAGCCCGACCAGCCCGGCTTTCGAGGCCGCATAGGCCCCCATCCCCGGCAGGGTCGCGGTGTGGCCGATGAACGACCCGGTGAAGACCAGCGATCCCCCGCCCCGCGCCCGCAGCGCCGGGATCTGGGCCCGTGCGGCGTGGTAACTGGCGGTCAGGTTGGTCGCCAGCACCTCGTCCCATTCCGCGGGAGCCGTCTCGGCCACCATCGCGCCGCTCCCGAGGATCCCGGCATTGTTGAACGCCCCGTCCAGCCCTCCGAACCGCTCAGTCGCCATGGCGACCAACGCGTCCGCGTACCCGGCATCGCACACGTCCCCCGGCACCGCCACGGCGGCCCCGTTCGACTGGATGATCTGCCCCTCGATCTGCCGCAGCTCGGCCTCTCTCCGGGCGCCCAGCACCAGCTTCGCGCCCTGCTCCGCAAGCTTCAGCGCCGCCGCCGCCCCGATCCCGCTCGAGGCGCCGGTAACGATGATGATCTTGTCCTTCAGCAACATGGGTACACTCCTTTTCAGATGTCGCGGGCGCCACCATGGCCGCGCCCCCGCCACCGCTCGACCCGGATCATGCGAGGCCATGACCCGGATCCTGCGCTTTCCGAAAAGTCCTCAGGCGTAGATCGCACACCCCACCAGCAAGGCCGCCGCCGCCACCGCCGAGGCCGCGGTGCGCACATGGTTCCACCGCGTCCACGCGACGGCATATTGCGCCCAGTAAGCCTCCGTCTCCGGTCCCTCCACCGCCATCGCGTCCAGCCGCCGGTTCATCGGCACGTTGCCGAAAAGCGTCACCAGGAACGTGCCCACCACGTAAATCGCCCCGCCCGCGATGAACCACCCCTGCTCAGGCCCGCCCAGCGCGAACCACGCGTACCCGATCAGCCCCAGCGACACCGGGGCCAGGGCCAGCAGCGAAAAGACGAATGCCGACGACAGAACCTCCCGATTGATCTGCTGCATCGCTTCGATCCCGGCCCGGGGCGAGCTGACCCGCAGCGACCGCATGATGAAATCGGAAAACCCGAGAAAGACGCCGGACACCAGCGCCATGACCAGCGCGACCGACCCGAAGGCGATCAGGACAACGGTTTCAGACATCGAACCCAACTCCCTTGTTCATATGCGAAATACCGCGCGCGACCACCAAACTGCCTGCCATCCGACAGGCCAACCAGGTGAAATTCTTCCATGCCATTTTCGATCTCCTATTGACTTGACACTGTGTAAATTGACACCGTGTCAATAGACAGGAGTTTACATTGTGTCAAGCGAGAAGAATCCAACCCGCACCCGCATCCTCAAGGCCGCGTGGGAATTGCTGGAATCGAGCCCCGGCGTGGCCGCCCGCATGTCGGATATCGCGAAGAAGGCCGGGATCAGCCGACAGGCGCTCTACCTGCATTTCCCCAACCGGACAGAGCTGTTCGTCGCCACGACCAAGTACATGGACGAGGTCTATCGCGTGCAGGAGAAGCTGGCCCCAAGCCGCGCCGCCACCACCGGAGAGGCCCGGCTCGAGGCCTTTGTCGCCGCCTGGTCGGCCTACGTGCCGAAGATCTACGGCATCGCCAAGACCCTGATCGTCATGTCCGAGACAGACGAGGACGCCGCCCGCGCCTGGTTTGAACGGATGCAGGACATGCGCGAAGGCTGCGAGGCCGCCGTGGCGGCACTGGCCCGCGACGGCACCCTCTCTTCGGATTATTCGGAAACGGAAGCGACCGATCTTCTCTGGACGCTCCTGAGCCTCCAGACATGGGAATCGCTGGTCGTCAGATGCGGCTGGGACCAGGCGCGCTACACGGCCACGGTGCTGTCAATGGCGCGCCGCGCACTCGTGGCGGGGGCGGATTAGTCCTTGGCCTGGTCCGCCCACTCCCAGGGCCGCGTGAACCGGCCAAGCACCTCTCTCAGTTTCGCCTCGTCGACCTCGCCGGTCTTCTCGATCTGCGCCACCAGCCCCTGCTTCTTCGAGTCGATCACGTTCACCACCCGCGCGCCCAGCCCTTCCTTCTCGAGCTCGGCATTGTAGACGCGGGTGATGGCCCGCTTGCGCAGGTCAGGCTTGAACACCTTGCCCACCGCCGTCTTCGGCAGCTCCGGCAGAACCTCGATGAACTTCGGTTGCGCGGCGCGCTCGTGGACATGGGTCTTGCAATACTCCACCAGCTCCTCGCCGCTCACACTCCCGCCCTCGACCAGCTCGACATAGGCGCAGGGGATCTCCCCCGAATAGGCATCCGGCTGGCCGATCGCGCCCGCCATCGCCACCTCGGAATGCGCCATCAGCGCCTCCTCGATCTCGGCCGGGTCGATATTGTGCCCGCCCCGGATGATCAGGTCCTTCGCCCGGCCCGTGATCCACAGGTACCCGTCGGCATCGATCCGGCCCAGGTCACCGGTCCGCAGGTACTTGTCGTAATAGTACAGGTTCGCGTTCTTCGTCGCGTCGGTATAGGTGTGCCCCGGGTAAACGCCGGGGTTCGAGATGCAGATCTCGCCCACCTCGTCGGTCGCCGCCTCCACCGGGTCCTCGGCGTTCCCAGCATTGTAGATCCGCACATCCGTATAGGGCAGCGGGCAGCCGACCGAGCCCACCTTCTTCTCCCCCGTGGGCGGGTTGACGGCCACAAGACAGGTGGCCTCGGTCAGGCCGTAGCCCTCGATCACCGCCATGCCGGTGGCCGATTCGAACCGCTTGAACAGCTCCAGCGGCATCGGAGCCGAGCCGGAGAACGCGTTCTTCACCGTCGACAGGTCCGCATCCACCTTGCGCTGCATCAGCGCCGACACCGCGGTCGGCACGGTGATCACGAACGTGATCTTCCACCGCTCGCACAGCTTCCAGAAATTGTCGAACACCCCGTCGCCGCGATAGCCGGCGGGCGTCGGGAAGACCACGTGCGCCCCCGACTTGATCATCGCCATCAGGATCACGTGCGTCGCGAACACGTGGAACAGCGGCAGCGGGCACATGATGTTATCCTCTTCCGAGAACAAGAGCTGATCGCCCAGCCAGCCATTGTAAACCATCCCCGAATACCGGTGCTGCGCCACCTTGGGCATACCCGTCGTGCCGCCGGTATGGAAATAGGCGCCCACCCGGTCGCCCGCGGAATCGGCGAAATCGAGCGTGGTGTTCTGCCGCCCGGCCTCGGTCACGAAATCCTTGATATCGGCATGGTGCTTGCCGGTCATCTTCGGCCGCAGAAAGGGCACGATCCAGCTTTTCGGCGGGCGGAGATAGGCGTTCAGGTCAATCTCGAGGATCGTGTGCACCTGCCGCGCATGGCGCACCGCCTCGGCGGTCTTCTGGGCGATATCCGTCTTCGGGAAGGATTTCAGCGTCACCACGACCTTGGCGTTGGTCTCGCGCAGGATGGCGCCGATATTCTCGGGCTCGAGCAGCGGGTTGATCGGGCTGGCGATGCCAGCCACCATGGCCCCCACCATCGCCGTCGCGGTCTCCAGGCAGTTGGGCAGGATCAGGGCCACCACGTCGCCCTCCTCCACCTTGAGCGAGCGGAAGAGGTTCGCCGCCTGGCACACCTGCTCGTGAAACTCCCGCCATGTCAGCGTCTGCGCCGGGTCGGTCGCGCCGGAAAAGAGCTGGTAGCTGATGGCCGGGCGGTCGGGAAAGGCCTCGGCCACCTGCTGCAGCATCTGGTACAGCGTTTCCGGCCGGTCCCGCTCCTCCCACGGCATCTCGTTCTGAATGTCGAGAACATCCTGACGCGTGGCAAAACTCATTGCCGTCTCCTCCCTTCGCGGCGGTCATCCGATGGGGTCCGCCGTCATTTCTCCCGTCGGAACAGCATGAAAGTCTTTGGCCTGCGGTGCAAGTTTTACGCTGCGTTTCCCCGCCGATCGGCGCACTCCGGCGGGGCGGCTCCCGGCGCCGGACCGAATTGACTTGACTAATTTGGTCGGACATACGACCAGAAGACCCAGAAATTCAGTCGGAAACCCGAGGGAGGACCACGCCGAATGACCCGCCTCACCCCAACATTGACCGCCGCCGCCGCCATCCTGGCCCTCGCCGCGCCTGCCTTCGCGCAGGAGGTCAACATCTACTCCAGCCGTCACTACGATTCCGACGACCTGCTGTTCGACGAGTTCACCGAAGAGACCGGCATCACCGTCAACCGGATCGAGGCCGACGCCGACGAGATCATCGCCCGGCTCGAGGCCGAGGGCGACAACAGCCCCGCCGACATCTTCATCGCCGTCGACGTGGGCCGCATGGACCGCGCCGAAGAGGCGGGCGTCCTCCAGCCCTTCACCTCCGACGTGATCGAAGAGCGCGTGCCGGAACAGTTCCAGCACCCCGAGAACCTCTGGTTCGGCGTCTCGCAGCGCGCGCGCATCATCTTCTACGCCAAGGACCGCGTGGAAAACCCGCCCGCCACCTACGAGGCGCTGGCCGAGCCCGAGTGGAAGGGCAAGATCTGCATCCGCTCCTCCTCGAACGTCTACAACCAGTCGCTGCTGGCCTCGATGATCGAGGTCCATGGCGAAGAGGCCGCCCGCGACTGGGCCGCCGGCATCGTCGACAACATGGCCCGCGCGCCCCAGGGCGGCGACACCGACCAGCTTCGCGGCCTGATCTCGGGCGAATGCGACGTGGCCGTGGCCAACCACTACTACTTCCTGCGCGGCTTCGGCGGCGATGTCGACGGCCTCTCGGACGAGATCGACAGCATCGGCTGGGTCTGGCCCAACCAGGACGACCGCGGCGCCCACGTGAACCTCGCCACCGCCTCGATGACCGCGGCGGCCCCGAACCCCGAGAACGCGGTCAAGTTCCTCGAATTCCTGACCAGCGACTTCGCGCAATCGCATTTCGCCTCGCAGAACAACGAGTACCCGGCCGTCCAAGGCGCCCCGGGCGTCGAGGCGACAGACCGGCTCGGCGACTTCAAGGCCGACGACACCACCCCAACGGCTGCCTTCAGCCGCAACGCCAAGGCGGCCCAGACCATCTTCAACGAGGTCGGCTGGGACTGAGCCATTGACCTTTTGCCAGTCAAACCCCCGGCCGGTTCAACCGCCGGGGGTTTTTCTTTTGTTGAACGCGTTTGGTGCACCACCGAAAGCTGTGCTACGCAGGAGAAAGCATTCTTAGAAGGAGATTATCGTGTTCAGGACAATTGCAGCCGCAACCCTCGTCTCCACCATTGGCCTTGCCGCATATGCCGAGGAAGGCGGCGAGCTTGTCCTCGAAGTGGATGGCGAAACCCACGCCTATACCCTTCTACCCAGCCAAAGCGACTGGTCCGGCTCGGAAAGCTTCGGCAGCGCCAGCATCTACGCGCTCCCTACGGATAAATCGTCTCACCTTCAAAGCCTGATGCTCGGGTTCAGCCTTGCCCCCGGCGGCGCGGAACGCGGCGAAATCAACCTGCGCACGGTGTCGGATGGGGACACCATCCGTTACTACGCCGGCGACGATGCGGAAGAGGGCGGACTCGTCGTGACGCTCGACAGCTCATCGGTCTCCGGCGAGGAACTAAGCCTGACCGGCAGCTTCCAGACCGAGCTGGGCACCAGCGACAATTATGGACGCGACATCGACCTATCTGAGGCGATGACGATGCAGGGAACCTTCAGCGTGGTGCTAGGCCCGGTGGAATAATCCGGCGGCCCCGCGCCCCTCACCCCCGCAAATCAAGCAGCTCCCGCACCCCCGCCCGCTCCGTCCGGAACGCATTGGCGGGGTGATCCGGATCCTCGTACCCGAAGGAGATCGCGCACAGCACCATCCGGCTGTCATCCAGCCCGAAATGGCTGCGGATGAAATCGGCATAGCCCGCGACCGAGGCCTGCGCCACCGTCGCGACCCCCTGCGCCGTCGCGGCCAGCATGAAGCCCAGCACGAACTCGCCGCAATCATGCGCCCCATAGGCCCCCAGTTTCGCCTCGGAATGCACGATCGCCACGTGCGGCGCGTCGAAAAGGTGGAAATTCCGCATCGCCTGCTCGGCCCTTGCGCCGTAATCCTTCCGGTCGATTCCCACGGCACTGTAAAGCTGGTAGCCGCAGGTCCGCCGCCGCTCGCCATAGACCCCCGGATATTCCTCGGGCCACGCGAGATCCGGCCCCGGCTTGCCACTGGCCACCATCTCCAGCAACGCCGACCGGAACCGCTCCGTCTCGTTGCCTTGCGTCACCACCACCCGCCACGGCTGGGCGTTGCACCACGATGCGGCCTTGCCCGCCGTGCCCACGATCCGGCGGATCACCTCTTCCGGCACCGGCTCCGGCTTGAACCCCCGGCAGCTATAACGCCCGTCCATCACGCGGTTCAGCGCGTCGAAATCTTCCGGCATTCCGGCCTCCATCAACTGTTCTGCGAAATCAGGTAGCCCACGCCGCCAGCCACGATCAGCCCCAGCACCACCGCCACGGCGATCTTCCACGCCGACCACGGCCGCTCTCCCTGCACCCGGCCGGTGCGCCCGTTGACGACGAAGCGATAAGTCTCGCCCCGGTACTTGTAGGCCGCCAGCCACACCGGCAGCAGCACGTGCTTGAAGGTCACGTCGCTGATCGCGGTGTCGATGTCGTGAATTCTCTGCCGGTCGCCGCCGATATCGAACCGCACGTCGCGGGCGATCACGTTGTCCATATGCGCCCGCGCCTCGACGAACCCCTCCTCCAGCTCCACCTGGTAGCCCTCGGCCCGGAACCCGGCCAGGAATTCCGGCCGGTAGGGCTCCATCGCCGACAGGTCCCACGGCTCCAGCGCATCCGTGTACCGCTTCGGCAGCGTCCGCGAGGCCAGCACCAGCACATCGTCGAAGAACCGCGCCACCCGCCCCGACACCGACCGCCAGCGCACCTTCTGCACCCGGATCGTCTGCCGCTTGCCGTCGCGCGTCACCGTGCGCGTCTCGTAATACACCGTGCCCCGCTCGCCGTGATAACTCGACTTGGTATCGGCATCGAAGGTCCAGTAGGGCACGTAAATCCCCTGCATCTTCCGCCCCTTGCGGGCATAGTCCTGCAGGCCCTCCGGCGCGAACCACAGCCGTCCCAGCCACTCGGTCATCGCCTGCCTTGCGGCGCGTTCATCCAATGCGAAAGGCAGCACCCCCTTGGGCTTGATATGCCGGTGCGTGCCGGTGCCGGTCACCACGGGCGTCGCGCAGAACGGGCATTCCTTGGAATGGGTGGCGTCGTCGAACTCCACCCTTGCCCCGCAACTCGGGCATTCCAGGACCCGCGTCTCCTCGATCTCCTCGTCGCCCAGCTCGCCCGCCAGAGCCGACTGGAAATCCAGCTCGCGGATGGTCGATTGCCACGGGCCCGCCTGCGCGATCTCCTCCACGTGGCCGCAATGGTCACAAACCAGCTCCCCCCTGTCCGGGTCGAACCGGTAATCCGCCCCGCACTGGTCACAGGGAAAGCGGTGCTCTTCCGGGGCGGGCGGCGGGGCGTCGGCGACGGTGTCGGTCGTGGTCTCGCTCATGAAGCCGCGCGCCTCACGCGCCCGGCGGGGGCGGCGGCAGGATGGTGAAAAGCTGCGCCAGCTCCTGCACCTCTCCGGCCTTGAGCCAGCCATCCTGCCCGGCGGTCCAGACAAGGCTCTCGCGGGTCAGCTTGTTCTCGCTGGCCATCCGCCCCATGGCGGCCTTTGAATAGGGGCCATGCGTCTGCCCGTTCTCGGCGATGTGCCAGACATGCTCCACCGGCGGCGGGGGTGGCGGCGCGGCAGCCGGCGCCTGCGCGTGCTGGCCCTGCCCGTTATTCCCCCACGGACCGTTATTGCCCGACAGCTGCTGCGCCATCGCCATGCCCATCCCCATGCCAAGCCCGGCCCCGATCCCGGCGCCCCCGCTGGGGTTCTTCGCCGCCGCGGTCATCGCCTCGGCCGCCGAGTACTGGGTGAACTTGCCCAGGTCGCCCGCCAGCCCCATCGAGGTGCGCTTGTCCAGCGCCTCCTCCACCGCCGGCGGCAGGGAAATGTTCTCGATATAGAACTCCGGGATGATCAGCCCGTACTCGGCCACCACCGCCGAGATCTCCGACGCGATCAGCTTGCCCAGGTCGGCCGTGTTCGCCGCCATGTCCAGCACCGGAATGCCGCTCCCGGCAATGATCCGGGAAAAGCTCTGCACGATGATGTTGCGGATCTGGAAGCTGATCTCGTCCATCGTGAACTCGCCGTCGGTGCCCACGATCTCGCTGAGGAACTTCGCCGGGTCGCTAACCCGTACCGAGTACGTCCCGAACGCCCTGATCCGCGTTGGCCCGAACTCCGGATCGCGCAGCATGATCGGGTTCTTCGTCCCCCATTTCAGGTCATTGAACCGCGTCGTGTTGACGAAATAGATCTCCGACTTGAACGGCGACTGGAACCCGTGATCCCAGTGCTGCAACGTCGTCATGATCGGCATGTTGTTGGTCTCGAGCATATAAAGCCCCGGCGTGAACACGTCCGCCAGCTGGCCTTCATGCACGAACACCGCCGCCTGCCCCTCCCGCACCGTCAGCTTGGCACCGTACTTGATCTCGTGCCCCTCGCGCTCGAACCGCCAGACCATCGTGTCGCGCGTATCGTCGACCCAGTGGATGACGTCGATGAACTCGCCCGTCAGGAAATCGAAAATGCCCATGTCTCAGGTCTCCTCAAATAATCAAATCTGCCCCGGGTCCCCGTCCAGTATCCGGCTGATCAGCGGGCGGGCCTGATCCAGCGTCATCCCCGGTTTCAGGCTCGGATGATACAACAGCCGCAGCAATTCTTCATCATGCGTTGTCAGGAAGGCGAATTCGTTGTCGTCGTTGAAGATCGACGGGCGCGCCGTGGCGCTGTCGTTGCCAAGCCCCAGCCCCTGCGCCAGCTCCTCGTGAATGCACGACCGGCGCATCAGGTCCGGCTGTTCGCTGCGGATCAGCACGATCGCCTTGTCGAACGTATGCAGTGCCCCGGGCCGCCCGAAGGTCATCACGAAACAGTAGAACTTGCGCGGCGGGTTCTCGAAAATGTCCCGCGACGCCGCCCCGATCGTCGGCGCCAGCTCCAGCACCCGCGCCACCGTATCCTGCCGGTCATCCTCCGAGGCGATGATCACGTGGAAATTCGGGGCCCCGTCATCCAGCGCGATATCATGGCCGGTGACCCGCGACAGCCGCGCGGCATAGCCCCTGATGGCGGCGGTATCGCCTTCCTTGATCTCCTCCGGAACGGTCTTCCCGTACTCGATCGTCATCCGCACCGGCTTGACCCACTTGCGCAGCACGTCCGGCCCGTCCTTCGATTCCTCGAGCCCCCCGCCCGGCGTATACTCGTTGTAGAACGCGATCCGCTCGAAATTGCGCGAGACGTCCCGCTCGGTATAGGGCGTGTCCACCCCGCCGCCGCCCGTTCTCAACAGGCCCTGCGCCAGCAATTGCGACTGAAGCCGATTGTAATACCGGCTCAGCGCCGCGCTCTCGGCCGAGGGCTCGTAGGGTTTCTCGGTCACCAGCCCGTCGGGCCGGGCATGCGGCTTGCTCGTCGGCGCCTCCGGCGTGTCGCAGGACGCCAACAGAACTGCGCCCGCAAGCGCACCCACCCACAGCGGCCTGAACCGCCCTATGCCAACTGCTCTGTTCAAATGACGCCTCAGCTCTTGGGCACGGCGGTGCCGGCGTTGTCGCCCACGCCGTCGCGGCGTGACTTGGCCGATGCCAGCGTGTCGCGCAAATCCTTTTCCATCTTCTTCAGGTCCTCCTCGGCGGCGGCCCGTTTCGCCTTGCCCTCGTCGGCAATCTGCAGGCTTTCCTCGATCGTCCCGATCAGGTCGGCATTGGCCTTCTTTACCGCCTCGATATCGAACACGCCGCGCTCCATCTCCTGCCGGATCATCTTGTTGCTCTCGCGCAGGTTCTCGGCATTGGCGGTCAGCAGGTCGTTGGTCAGGTCATTGGCATCCCGAACCGCCGCCGCCGCCTCGGCCGAACGCTGCATCGTCACCGCCTGCGCCAGCTGCGTCTCCCACAGCGGCACGGTGTTCACCAGCGTCGAGTTGATCTTGGTCACAAGGCTCTTGTCGTTCTCCTGCACCAGCCGGATCGACGGCAGCGACTGCATCGTCACCTGCCGCGTGAGCTTCAGGTCATGCACCCGGCGTTCCAGGTCGTCCCGCGCCGCCCGCAGGTCGCGCAGCTCCTGCGCCTTCATCACCTGCTGGTCCTCCGGCGCGGCCTGCACTTCCTTGTCCTTGGCCGGGATCACCTGCTCGTCCAGCTCCTTCAGCTTTTCCTCGCCGGCCGCGATGTAAAGCGCCAGCTCGTCATAGAAGGTCAGCGTCTTCTCGTAGAGCAGGTCGAGCGACTTGATATCCTTCAGAAGCACATGCTCATGGCCCAACAGGTCGTCGGTGATCCTGTCGATCTGCCCCTGCACGTCCTCGAACCGCGCGGTGAACTTGGCAAAGGGCGCGGCCCGGCCCAGCAGCTTCTCCCACCATGTCCGCTCGCGCCGCACGTCCAGCTCCGAGACCGAGAAGCCCCGGATCGTCGTCACGATATTGCGCAAGGAATCCCCCGCCGGGCCCACGTCCTTGTTGCGCACGCCCGACAGCATGGATTGCGAGATCTCCTGCAACTCCGCCTGCGCGCCCGAGCCGAAGGACACGATCGAATTCGTGTCGGTCATGTCGATCTCGTCCATCCGCTTGCGGATCTCGGCCCCCTGCGCCGGGTCCGCCTTCTCCAGCGGCACCACGGCATTGGCTTCCGCAGGCTCCGGCAGGATCACCCGGCTCACTTCCTCGACTTCGGCCAATTCGGCCTCGGCTTTCTGACGGCTGTTCTCAGACATGGATCATCGGTCCTCATGCGTTGGGGTTGGCCGGGCGAATGCCCTCGCGTTCGAGCCGGTCGCGCAGCACGTCGATCTCGATCTCCAGATCGGCGGAATCGTCGCTCAGAAGCGCCCGGGTCTTGGCATTGAAATTCTGTTCGAGGTCGGTCAGCAGACCGAAGTAATCCTCCCGCGCCTTGGCATCGCGGGACCGCGCGTAGACATCGGCGAACTTCACCGTCGCGTCCTTCGCGCCCATCAGGTACACCGTCAGGTACTTGCGCGCCCCGGTCAGGTCGCGCGGGTCGTTCTCGATGGTGCGCAGCATTTCCCGCACGCTCACCTGGAACCGTTCCACCCGGTCCACCGCCTGCCGGTCGCCGGCGCGCTGCACGGCGTCCATCATTTCCTTCAGGTAGTTCTCGGCCTTGTCCACGGCCCGCGCCACCCGGTCGGTCTGGAACTGGTCGACGCCTTCCATGCCCTTGTTCTTCATCGGGTCCACCCCGAAGGAAAAGACATGCAGGCCCGTCGTCACGACGCCGAAGATGATCGGCGCCACCAGGCCCGGCTCGGCCTTGTAGGCGGCAATCGCAACCCCCAGCCCTGCCAGCACGGACGAGAACAGCTTGCGCGGAATGCCGGGGCTCCGCGCCACCTTCCGCGCGTTATACGCGGCCTCCGCCCTCAGCCCGTTGCGCAGCATCCACGCCGACAGCGCCAGCACCCCGGCCGAGGCCACGCCCAGCGCCAGCCCGGCGGCACCGGAGGTGATCGAGGTGAACAGCACCACCGCCGCGGGCAGGAACATCAGGTTCGCCCGCGCCCCCGCCGGGTCGACCCTTGCCCCGCGATAGAGCACCGCGTCGGTCTGATCCGGCCCCTGCACATCGCTGCCGTCCGGGCTGTATTTGCCGCCGAATTTCCGCGCCATGCCCCTCACAGCCCTCCAAGCAGGCCGCTCGTGACACCGAGCATCAGGATGAACAGGGCCGCATAGGCGATTTTCTGCACACTCGTTCCCCTTGTGGTCAGCGCGATCTCCTGCCCCAGCGACCGGGCCTCGCGCGCGGCCCGCGTCATGGCGGACACGGCGAAACCGGCCAGCGCCAACAGCGCCAGTGCCAGGATAACGAGCATTAACAGGCGCGCCATGCCGGGCCATCTCCCGCTGTCGGTGGCTCTTTACTCCCCCGAAACTTAGGTCATGGCGTCAGGCGTTGCTAGGGTAAACATCGCCTTAACGCCCGGCAAAGGCCTCGGGATTTGCCGTCGCGCCGCCTCAGTGGCGAGAGGCCGTCCGCCGCTGCGCGTTCAGCTTGCGCGTATAGCCCGACTGGATGACCTCCACCGCCACCAGCACGATGACCGAGAAGTAGAAGGTCGTCTTCGACATCGGCACCACCTCGTAGCCGAAGAACCGCAGCGCCAGCGCCTCGTCATGCACCGCATGCGCCGCCGCCTGCCCCGCCTCGCCCAGAAGCACGACGCCGACGATCAGCAGGATGAACAGGCCCAGCACCTCGTACATCCGGTTCTTCTCCAGGAACCGCGTCACCCCGTCCGCCAGCAGCAGCATCGCCAGCCCCGACAGGATGATCGCCGTCGCCAGAACCACGAACACATCCGTGATCGCCAGCGCCGACAGCACCGAGTCGAACGAGAAAATCAGGTTCATCATCACGATCATGATCACCACCTGCGTGGCCGACTTGCCCGGCTTGTCGCTCATATCCGTATCGAGGTGCTCGATGGTCAGCATGTGGCTGATCTCCTTCACCGCCGTGTAGATGATGAAGACGCCCCCGATGATGAACACGCAGGTCGCGAAATTCACGCCCCCCGTCAGCACACCCTCCCAGTCGAACACGTAGAACGGCTCGGCCATGGCATCGATCAGCCGGATCATCACGAAAAGCAGCACCACCCGCAGCGCGACGGCGATGATGATGCCCCAGTACCGCACCGATTTCTGCTGCGCCACCGGCGCCCGCTGGGATTCGATCGAGATGTAGAGAAGGTTGTCAAAGCCCAGCACCGCCTGCAGGAAACACAGCATCAGCAGGTTGCCGAGGTTTTCGATGGTCAGAAGATCGGCCATTGGAAAAGCCCCTCGCGTTGGAAATACACGAAGGGGCTTAGCCCAGACAGCCCGGTATAGGAAACGAAACCTCGCTCAGGCCGCCTTGTCGAACGGCGCCGGCAGGTCGCCCTGCGCCCGCGCCCCGTCGATCGCCGCCTGCCAGTCCTCCTCCAGCGTCGCCGCCAATTGCGCGAAATCGTCGATGGCAAAATACACCGGCTGCACGATGTCGATCCGGTAAGGCATCCGCAGCACCCGGTGCAGATCGAACGGCTCGGTCACCGCCTCGCCGCCCGTGGCATGCGCGGCCTCCGCGGGCGACGACACGATCCCGGCACCGAACGCCCGATAGCCATCGCCATGGCGGATCATCCCGAACTCCACCGTGAACCAGAACAGCCTAAACAGGTGCCAGCTATAGCCCTTGCCCAGCGCCTTCGCCTTCTTCCCCACGCCCTCGATGAAGGCCACGTAATCGGGGTTGGTCAGCAGCGGGCAATGGCCGAACACCTCGTGAAACAGGTCCGGCTCCTCGATATACTCCATCTGCTCCCGCCGCCGCAGGAAGGTCGCCACCGGGAACTTCCGCTGGCTCAGCAGGTCGAAGAACCGGCTCGGCGGAATGATCGCCGGCACGCCTTCAACCCCTGCCCCGGTCAGCTCCGCCAGCCGCGCGTCGATCTCCTTGACCTGCGGCACCTTGCCGGCCTTGAGCCCCAGCAATTCGACCCCCTCGAAATATTCCGGCGTCGCCTTGTCACGCAGATACGCCATCTGCGTCTCGAACAGCTCGCCCCAGACGGCATCCTCCTCCGGAGAATAGCTGTAAAAACCGTCCGCATCCGGCGTTTTCGAGTGGTAGGTGGTGTCCTTGGCCATGGTGTCTCTCCTTTCCTTCAGCCTACCGCGCACCGCCTGAAGAGTTTTCCCGATCACGCGCCGATACCAGTAGAATTCAAGAAATTATTCCGCTATCCCGTATTCCATGAAATTTTCTGATCAGGAAAAAGCAATTCTTCGGGAAATCCAGCAGGACAGCGCGGCCTCCCTCGCCACGCTGGCCGAGCGCGTCGGCATGGCCCAAAGCACCCTCTGGCGCAAGCTGCAGGAGTTCGACGCCACCGGCATCGTCACCGCCCGCGTGGCGCTCCTCGACCCCGCCAAGGTCGGCGCCAAGCTCTGCGTCTTCGCCACCGTCTCGCTGCAGGATCACTCCGAGGCGTCGCTGGCCGCCTTCTCCCGCCTGATCGACCGGCACCCCGAAATCCTCGAATGCCACGCCATCACCGGCAGCGCCGACTACATGCTGAAGATCCACACCGCCGACGTCGAAAGCTACGAGCATTTCATGACCAACGCCCTCCTGCGCAGCGACGTGGTCCGCGCCGTCCACTCCAGCTTCTCCCTGAAGGCGCTCAAACGGACAACGTCGCTCCCGGTCTGACCCTTAGGATTCTGAGTATTTCCAGAAAGATGAAAGACCAGGCGCCCAGCTTCTTCTGGCCGGAAATATCCCGGGGGGAGCGTTGAAATCCCTGATTTCAACGTGGGGGGCAGCGCCCCCTAATCCGCCCGCAACACGGCCCCCGGGTTCATGATCCCCACCGGGTCCAGCGCCGCCTTGATCGCCCGCATCGCCGACAGCTTCGCCGGATCGCCATAGCGCTCCAGGTCATCCACCTTCAGCCGCCCGACCCCGTGCTCGGCGCTCACCGACCCGCCCAATTCATGCACGAGGTCATGCACCACCCGCTTGATCTCGTCCCGCTGGCCGGTGAAGGCCTCCTTGCTCTGCCCCTTGGGCGGGAAGACGTTGTAATGCAAGTTCCCGTCGCCCACATGCCCGAAGCAATTCACCCGGAACGCCCCCAGCGCCGCCATCGCCCCGTTCCCCCGCGCAATGAACTCCGGCAGCGCCCCCTGCGGCACGGAAATATCGTGAGAACTGACCGACCCGATCCGCCGGTTGGCCTCGGGGATCGTCTCCCGCACCTCCCAGAACGCGGCCCGCTGCGCCTCCGACTGGGCGACCATCCCGTCGCTCACCAGCTCCGCCTCGAACGCCTCCGCAAAGAGCCGCTCCAGCGCTCCCGCCGGCTCCAGCCCCTTGGCCAGCCCGATATCGATCAGCACCACCCACTCCGGCGCCTCGTCGAACGGCAGCCGCACATCCGGCATCGTCTCCGCCAGGAAATCCAGCCCCGCCCGGTGCATCAGCTCGAAGGCCGACACCCCCTCCGCCATGTGCTCCCGCGCCAGCGCCAGCAGCGAAAGCGCCTCACCGGGCCCCGGCACCGCCATCAGCGCCGTCCCTTCCCCCGCGGGCCTCGGGTGCAGCACCAGCGTCGCCGCCGTGATCACCCCCAGCGTCCCTTCCGAGCCGATCAGCAGGTCGCGCAGGTCGTACCCCATATTGTCCTTCCGCAGCCGCCGCAGCCCGTGCCAGACCTGCCCGTCCGGCAGCACCGCCTCGAGCCCGAGGCACAGCGCCCGCGCATTGCCATAGCGCAGCACGTTCACCCCGCCCGCATTGGTCGCCAGCATCCCGCCGATCCGCGCGCTCCCCTTCGCCGCGATCGAAAGCGGAAACAGCCGGTCCACCGCCTCGGCTGCCGCGTGGATATCCGACAGGATCGCCCCCGCCTCGACCTCCATCGCGTTCTCCTCGGGCCAGACGCCCCGCACTTTCCGCATCCGCTCGAGGCTCAGCAGCATCGGCGCCGGCCCGTCCGCCACGAGCTGCCCGCCGACCAGCCCCGTGCCGCCGCCATAGGGCACCACCGGCACCCTTGCCTCCGCGGCGAGGCGCACACAGGCCGCCACATCCTCCACGCAATCCGGCGCCACCAGAACGCCCGCCTGGCCGGCCCAGCGCCCGCGCGGCTCCTCCAGGTAGGCCGGCGTCACCTCGCGGAACGCCGCCTCCGGCAGAACCTCCCGCAGCCGCCCGACAAAGGCCTCGTCAACCGAATTCAACACCATCTCAACCCCTTGCGCGCCGATCCTGCATCACTCGAAGAGCTTCAGAAGCCCCTTCGTGGCCTCCTCCTCCAGCTTCTTCTTCAGCGCATCCTCGACCGACTCGTCCTCCTGCAGTTCGACGCCCAGCTCCTTTTCAACAGCGCGCCGCACCTCCTCCTCGGCCTTGTCCTCCAGTTCCTTCTTCTCGTCCCTGAAGTTCCGGTCGATCGCCGCCTCCATGTCCGGAACGATCTCCGGATCGTCCCACGCCCCCCGGATCCGCACCGGAATGGCCAGCCCCTTGGTCGTTTCCCCCTCCAGCAACACCGGCGTGAACAGGTAATCGATCCGACGCTTGCCGAGCGAGACCACCCCTTCCCCCTCCGCCTTCGCCAGCGGCAGCTTCAGCAGCAAGTCGTCGTTTCGCGCGAACCCGTCCTCCATGGTGAAGGTCGCGCCCATCGTGTCGAAGATCGTCGTGCCACCCGTCGCCACGCCCGACCGCATCAGCTTGTCCAGGTCGAACCCCGAGATCACCCCGCGCCCGGTCTGGAACGCGCCCTTGCCGCTCAGCGACTCCATGATCGCCTGCTGCGACGCGCCCACGCCCAGAAAGCTCAGGCTCGCGTCCGCCTCGCCGGAAAACCGCGTGATCCCGGCGGCATCGGTCAGGAAACGCTCCATGTCGATCCCCGCCGCCTTCAGGTCGCCACCCACCGACAGGCCGGAACGGTTGTTCACCACGAAATTCCCGGTAATCAACGCGTTATACGCCCGAACCTCACGCAGGTCGAACACCAGCCGCGACCGGTCCAGCGTGATCATCGAGCGTACCGTGCCGACCTTCAGATCCCCGAGGTCGACACTCTCCGCCGTCAGAGCAATCTCGCCATTCGCCAGGCCCAGCGCCGAGGCATCGATCGGCTCGGTCGACCACCCCCTGTCCGCCGCCACCGACGCGCGCCCCGCGCTCGCCTCGCCGCCGCTCTCGCTCTCCATCCCCGTCAGGTCCAGCGCGCCCGCGTTGATCTGCGCCGACACCACCGGCCGCTCGCCGCCCAGCTCCACGTCCGCCGCCCCGCCGATCCGGTTGCCGTC
Source organism: Roseovarius sp. (assembly GCF_030373445.1). GTDB lineage: Bacteria > Pseudomonadota > Alphaproteobacteria > Rhodobacterales > Rhodobacteraceae > Roseovarius. The sequence goes on along the minus strand of NZ_JAUCYU010000012.1, from coordinate 63,548 downwards.
AAGCTGCAACGCCACCTCGCGCAGCGACAGCCGCTGATCTGCGCTGTAGGTCACCAGCGTCTCGCCATTCACGCTCCGCCCCAGCCCGGCCGGAATATCCGCCGCCGGCAGACCCAGCGACGCCATGAACGCGCGCGTATCCGACACCGCCGCCGTCACCCGGCCCTGCAGCTCCGGCGCCGCACTCGCCCGGCCAAGGAAGGTCGCCTCGCCCCCCTTCGTGCTGACCGTCGCCTTCACGTCGCTCACCGCGCCGTCGATGAACTCGCCCACCCGGTCGAGATAGCCCTCGATCCGCACCGCCTCGCCCGCCGGCCGCAGCGTCATGGCGAACGTCGCCCGCCCCTCGTACTCGGGCCAGCGGAAATCGAACGCCATGCCGCGCATCTCGGTCCGCTCGCCGGTGCCGTGATCGGTGTAAAGAAAGGTCGCATCCTGCACCAACGCCCGGTCCAACGTCAGCGCCAGCCGGTCCGACCGCGCCATCCCGTCCGGCTGCTCCGGCGCTGTACCCTCGCCCGCCTGACCCGACGGCGCCACGCCCTCGACATTCAGCTCCCAGTTCACGCGCCCGTCGGCGGCCTTCTCGAGGTTGATGACGGGCCCCACCGCCTCCAGCCCGGTGATCCGGATATCCCCGCCCCACAGAACCTGCGGCTCCACCCCGATCTTCAGGCTCTCGGCGCGAAACATCGGCGGCCCGTCGCTCCACTCGGCATTGGCCACCGTCACCGCCCCGGTACTGACGCCGAGGATGGGATAGAAGCTCAGCGTCGTCTCCCCGCTCATCGTCACCTCGCGGCCGGTCCAGCTCGACAGCTGGCTCGCCGCGACCTTGGCGATCTTGTCGCCCGGCAGAAGCAGGAAGACACCCGCCACCAGCACCACCGCCAGCAGCAACAGCCCGAAGGCCCGCACGATCCAACGCATACCGCTCACCCCTCCGCGTCTTTTCCCGCAAGGTTAGGCCCCGGCGCCCCGCGCAACAACCTCGTTTTCACTTTCGCGAGGGGGCGCGAGCGACTATATCGCGCCACATGAGCACCAACCCCCCCGACCTGCGCCCCGATCTCGCGCGCTCCACCATTTCCGAGGCCAGCCGCCCGGGCCAGCCGGTCATCGGCATGGTCTCCCTCGGCTGCCCCAAGGCGCTGGTCGACAGTGAACGCATCCTCACGCGGCTCCGGGCCGAGGGCTACGGCATCTCGCCCGATTACGGCGGGGCCGACGCGGTCATCGTCAACACCTGCGGCTTCCTCGACAGCGCCAAGGCCGAAAGCCTCGAAGCCATTGGCGAGGCGCTTCAGGAAAACGGCCGCGTGATCGTCACCGGCTGTCTGGGGGCCGAGCCCGAATACATCACCGGCACCCACCCCAAGGTGCTCGCCGTCACCGGGCCCCACCAGTACGAACAGGTGCTCGACGCGGTCCATTCCGCCGTCCCGCCCAGCCCCGATCCCTTCGTCGACCTGCTCCCCTCCTCGGGCGTGAAGCTTACGCCCCGGCATTACAGTTACCTAAAGATATCAGAGGGCTGTAACCACAAGTGCAAGTTCTGCATCATCCCCGACATGCGCGGCCGCTTGGCCTCCCGCCCCGCCCACGCGGTGCTGCGCGAGGCCGAGAAACTGGTCGAGAACGGGGTCAAGGAACTGCTCGTCATCAGTCAGGACACCTCCGCCTACGGGGTCGACACCAGGCACGCCGAAACCGGCGGCCACCGCGCCCATATCACCGATCTCGCCCGTGACCTCGGCGATCTCGGCGCGTGGGTCCGCCTGCACTACGTCTACCCCTATCCGCATGTGCGCGACCTCATCCCGCTGATGGCCGAGGGGCGCATCCTGCCCTATCTCGACATCCCGTTCCAGCACGCCCATCCCGACACGCTCAAACGCATGGCGCGTCCCGCGGCGGCGGCGAAAACCCTCGATGAAATCAACGCCTGGCGGGCGATCTGCCCCGATATCACCCTGCGCTCCACCTTCATCGTCGGCTACCCGGGCGAAACCGAGGAGGAATTCCAGACCCTTCTCGACTGGCTTGACGAGGCCCGCCTCGACCGCGTCGGTTGCTTCAAATACGAAAACGTCGAAGGCGCCCGCTCCAACGCCCTCCCCGATCACGTGCCCGAACCGGTCAAGCAGGAGCGGTGGGAGCGATTCATGGAAAAGGCACAGGCCATTTCCGCGGATAAACTGGCCGCCAAGGTCGGATCTGTGCAAGACGTGATCGTCGACGATATCGACGAAGACGGCATCGCCACCTGCCGCACCAAGGCCGACGCCCCCGAAATCGACGGTTGCCTCTTCATCGACGAGGGCACCGAGGCGCTCTCGGTCGGCGATATCGTCACGGTCGAGGTCGACGAGGCGGGAGAGTACGATCTGTGGGGGCAGATCACCCGCGCCTGACACCGGCGCTCCGCCGCCAATCCCGGCTTTGCCCGCCCCATCCCTCGGGAACCATTCGCCCCCATCGGCGCTTGATCCCCTGCATGACGTCGCGTCGGCCCCGGTTTCAAACCGGCCGAAAACAAACCACAGTTTTGCGCGGATGCCGACATCAGGATGTCGTGGAGAGATGCCAAGAACCGGGCAGGAGGTACCGGGACCATGTCCTATCCCAATTACACCCGCGCCGAACGCTGGGCCGACGGCATCGTCCACGTCACAGGCGTCACCGCGGCGCTCGCCGGCGTCGCCACGATCTTCTGGATGTGGTACCAGCACATGCCGTGGTCGACCTTCGTGGCCACCTCGGTCTATGCTGCGGGCCTCATCCTGATGCTCTCGGCCTCGGCCGCCTATCACCTCGGCGCCCACACCGCCGCCCGCCCGATCCTCCGCCGCATCGACCACGCCGCCATCTACCTCAAGATCGCCGGCACCTTCACCCCGCTCAGCGTGCTTCTGGGCACCGCCTTCGGCTATATCGTCCTCGGGCTGGTCTGGCTTTTGGCGCTGGTGGGCGCGGGGGCGAAACTCATGGCGGCCCGCGGCGCCATGACCACCGGCTGGTGGCCCCAGGTCGCGCTCGGCTGGATCGGCGTGGCGCTCATCGTGCCGCTCTGGACGCTGCTGCCCCCGCAAAGCCTCTGGCTGATCCTCACCGGCGGCATCATCTACTCGGTCGCGGTGATCTTCTACTGCTGGGAAACCCTGCGCTATGCCAACGCCATCTGGCACGCCTTCGTGCTGGTGGCGACGGGTTGCTTCTTCATGGGCATCTCCGCCGCCCTGGCCAGCGCCGTGCAGATCCCGCTCTGACCCCGGGTCAGAGCCGCCGCCCCTGCTTCAGCCCGTCGAACAGCTCGGCGTTCCGGCACATCGCCGGCGCCTCGTCGGCCACCTCGACCCGGGCGGCCAGCCACTGCTCACAGCCACAGGGATCGGCGCAGCCGGTACAGCGCAGCACCGCGTCCCCCAGCGTGTCGATCTGCAGCTTGCCCCGCATGATCTTCTCTTCCAGGTCGATCCCCAGCGCGTTGGCCATCCGGTCGACCAGATCGGCATGGCGCTTGTAGGTCAGGTTGGGCATGTCGTCTCTCCCGTCGCGTTATACGCCACCAAGGCTAGACCGCCCGGCACCCCCCGTCCTTGACCTGCATCAACCGAACGCCTCCAGCCACGCCCGCACGCAGGTCTGCACGTGCCGGAACCGGTCGCCGCCCAGGTGCTTGCCGCCGTACCAGCGCGTCACCACCAGTATCCGGTCCGTCACGCCATCCCGCTCCAGCATCCGCAAAATCACGTTGCCCGCCCCCGATTCGCCGTCATCCCCCTTCAGCGGCGTCCCGTCCGACAGGATCACCGCCCAGGTATTATGCGTCGCCTTGGCGAATTTCTTGTCCCGCTTCAGCTCTGCGAGGAAGGCGTCCGCATCCTCCCGGCTGGCCGCAACACCGCCCGAGACGGCATATTTCGACCCCCGGTCGCGCACCACATCCGGCAGTTGCTGCATGAGCCGCGATCAGAGCCCGGCCGCCACGCGCCGCACCGTCTGGATCCGGTCGGCATTGCGCGGGTGGGTGCCCAGGAAACTGTCGCCCGGGTCGGCGATCCGCATGAAATACTCCGCCCCCAGCACCGGGTCATAGCCCGATTCGTGGGCGATCACCGTGCCAATGGCATCCGCCTCCAGCTCGAAATCCTTGGAATACCGCCGCGCGCCCACGCCCGCGCCCATGTTCACCGCCGCCTCGATCCCGGCCGAATCCGCCCCCGAGAGCGAGGCCAGCCCGCCCATCAGGATCGCGCCGGCCATGGCGTTCTGCTGCTGCCGCGGAATGTGGCCGGCTATATGGTGCGCCGCCTCGTGGCTCATGACGAAAGCCAGCTGGTCGGCATTCTGCACATCCGCCAGAAGCGACCGGGTGAAGGCCAGGATCGGCCGCCCGTTATCGTCAAGCGTCTGGTAGGCGTTGGGCTGCAGGCCCGCGCGGTCATCCAGCACGATCCGGAAATCGCAGTTCGCCGAGCGCGCGCGGCTCCGGCAGATACTCTCCGCCACCGGCTCCACCCGGCTCACCACCGACTGGAACCGCTGAATGTCGCTCGCCCCCGGCGCTTGCGGCGCCCGTGCCACGGCATTGGGCCCGGGGGCCGGCGCCGTCGTCACGCAGCCCGCCAGACCGATCATCACACTCAACAACAGAAACCAGCGCATCGATATCCTCAATCGTCTTTCCCATAGGTTCTAGCAGGGTTTGCCCCGCCCGCCAGCCCCCCAATGGAAACGCAGCGGCCTGCTTGCAATGCCCCGCCAAGCGAATAAGGTGGCGCCATGTTTTCCATTGAACACGAATTCGACGCCACCGTCATCACCCTCGTCGACGAAGGCCGCCCGCGGCTCGAGGAAGACGTGATCATCAACGCCTTCGAGGAATGCGTCACCATCGAGCAATACGATCCGCGTACCGACCGGGTCGAGAAGATCACCCTCTCCCCGGCCCAGCTGCGCGATCTCGGCGCGGCGCTCAACCTGCCCGAAGGGGTCTATTCCCTGAACGGCAAGACCCTCAATCCACGCTGAAGACCTTGTCGCGCGCCGTCGCGCCCCGGATCAGTTCAAGCCGCGATTTCGGCACGCCCATCGCCTTCGCCAACAGCTTCTGCACCGCCGCGTTCGCCTTGCCGCCCTCGGGTGCCGCCGTCACGCTGACCCGGATCTGACCCTCGCGCAGCACGATCCCGTTGGCCGCGGCCTTCGGCGTCACGCGCACCGTCACGGTGGCGCCGGCCTCGGCAAGATGGCTCAGGTCGGGCAGTTTCATGTGCCCAGCCCTAGCCTCTTTCCCCGCCCGGCGGAAGATGCAGGGTTGACCCCCGCGCGCTGGCACCCGACATGTAAGCGCGCAACAGGACAGGAAGTTAGGCATGCCCGATCCGAACCCGGCCGCGATGGAGTTTCTGCTCAACCGCCGCTCGCGCCCCGCCAAGACGCTCACCACGCCGGCACCCGACCGCGCGGCGCTCGCGCCGATCCTGACAGCCGCGGCCCGCAGCCCCGACCACGGCAAGCTCGAACCCTGGCGCTTCATCGTTCTGGAACGAAACGCCCTCCTGCGCCTCGCCGCGCTGATCGACGAATGCGGCGAACGGCTCGGCAAACCGCCCGAGGATATCGCCAAGGCCCGCGCCCAGTACACCGACGCCCATCTCGCCATCGCCGTGGTCGAGGTGCAGAAACCCTCGGGGAAAATTCCGCTCCTCGAACAGACCTATTCCGCCGGGGCCGTCTGCCTCGCGCTCCTGAACGCCGCGCTGGCCTCGGGCTGGGGCGCCAACTGGCTCACCGGCTGGGCCGTCCATGACCGCGACTTCGTCGAGACGGGCTTCGGCCTCGACGCTGGCGAACGCATCGCCGGGCTGATCCATATCGGCACCGAAACCTCGGCCCCGCCGGAACGCCCCCGCCCCGATCTCGAGGCCATCACCACCTGGGTAAGCGAATGATCTTCTCGAGCTTCTTCAAGGCCCTGGGCCAGCTGGGCGACCCGCGGTTCCGCAAGGTGCTGATCCTCGGCATCGGCCTGACGCTGGCGCTGCTGATCGCCACCTATGCCGGGCTCCTCGCCGTGATCGAATGGCTGACGGGCGAGACGACCAACCTCCCCATCGTGGGCGAGGTCACCTGGGTCGGCGATCTGCTCAGCGTCGGTTCCCTCTTCCTGATGCTGTTCCTCTCGGCCTTCCTGATGGTGCCGGTGGCCTCGGCCATCACGTCGATGTTCCTCGACGAGGTGGCACAGGCCGTCGAAGACCGCCATTACCCGCGCCTGCCGCCGGCCAACCGCACACCTTTCGGCGAGGCGGTGAAGGACACGATCAATTTCCTCGGCATCATCATCGCCGCCAACCTCCTGGCCTTCGTCCTCTACGTTTTCTTCACGCCCGCCGCGCCATTCATCTTTTACGCGATGAACGGCTACCTCCTGGGCATGGAGTATTTCACCCTCGTCGCCATCCGCCGCGTGGGCCGCCAGAAGGCCAAGGAAGAACGCCGCCGCCACGTAACGACGATCTGGCTCGCCGGCATCCTGATGGCCCTGCCGCTCTCGATCCCGCTCATCAATCTCATCATCCCGATCCTCGGCGCGGCGACCTTCACCCACATCTATCACCGGCTTGCGGGCAACGCCTGACCCGCACCCTGGCCGGCGAATCTCAAAATAGGGTTAAAGCCGGGCCGTTGCGCAACGCGCCTTGTGTCAACGGCCCCCGGCCACCGACCCCGCACCGACACGATACCGACAGAATACCGACGTGATACCGACGTTGGAATCCCAGCAAAACAACGCCGTTAACCACCGAGTCGTCAGGCCAGCGACGTCACCCACAAGATCGTGGCATCCTCGTCGCTGACCGACACCACGTTATGCCCCATCGTCGCGTCGTAATAGGCGCTGTCACCCCGGCGCATCTCGATCGGCTCGTAGAACTCGGTGAACAGCCGCACCACCCCGGTCAGCACGTAGAGGAACTCCTCCCCATCATGCCGGACCCAGCCGTCGAACTCCTCGACCGACCTTGCCCTGATCCGCGCCCGATAGGGCAGCATCCGCTTCTTGCTCAGCGCCTCGCCCAGCAGCTCGTGCTCGTACGTGGTGGTCGCGTGATGCGTCCCGTCGCCCGCCTTGGTCACCGCCAGCCGCCCGCTGATCTGGTCCCGCTGCGGCGGCGTGAACAGCTGCGGCACCGAGATCTGCAAGCCAACGGCCAGCTTTTTCAACGCCTCGTAAGTCGGTGACATCTGGCCGTTCTCGATTTTCGACAGGGTCGATCTCGCCAGCCCGGCCTGCTTCGCCGCCTGCTCCAGCGTCCAGCCGCGCCCCTTCCGAAGCTCCCGCACCCGCTCGCCGAGGTTGAGCGGTTCGGCCTGCTCCTCCGCCCCGTCCTGGCGCGAGATCCTGATGAGGTTTCCGGGCAGCGTTTCCTTCATGTCAAACGCTATACGCCCGGCCCGAACGACTTGCAACTGAGCCCGCCTGTGCCTAGAGCAATGCCATGTTGTCGCAGACGAATTCACCGGCCTTCGCGCCCTGCCCCGCGCCCTTCAACCTCGCGGCGCATGTCCTCCGGCACGCCGACGAAACGCCCGACAAGGTGGCGCTCGCCGTCCTCGGCCTCTCCGGCGCCGAACGCTGGAGCTACGCCCGGCTGAAAGCGGCGGTCCTCGGCACCGGCACGGGCCTCCTGCAGGCGGGCCTCCAGCCCGGCGACCGCGTGCTCATGCGCCTTGGCAACACCGTCGAATTCCCCATCGCCTATCTCGGCGCCATTGCCGTGGGCCTCGTTCCCGTGCCCACCTCCTCGCAGCTCACCGAGCGCGAGGTCGCGGGCATCATCGCCACCGTCACCCCCGGCGCCATCCTCCGCGACCCCGCCATCGCCTGCCCCGAGACGGACATCCCCGTCATCACCCCCGACACCCTTGAAACCATGCGCACCCTGCCGCCCGCCGCCTACGACATGGGCGACCCCGAGCGCATGGCCTACATCATCTACACCTCCGGCACCTCCGGCACGCCCCGCGCGGTGATGCATGCCCACCGCGCCATCTGGGCCCGCCAGATGATGGTCGACGGCTGGTCCGGCCTGCGCGAGACCGACCGCCTCTGCCACGCCGGCGCCTTCAACTGGACCTACACGCTCGGCACCGGCCTGATGGACCCGTGGACAACCGGCGCCACCGCCCTCATCCCCCAATCCGGCATCGACGCGGCCCAGCTTCCCCTGCTGATGAAACGCCACGACGCGACGATTTTCGCCGCGGCCCCGGGCGTTTACCGCAAATTCCTGAAAGACGGCACCGCCCTCGACCTGCCGAAACTCCGCCACGGCCTCTCCGCCGGGGAAAAACTCGCCGACACCATCCGCGACGCCTGGAAAACCGCCACCGGCACCGAGATCTTCGAGGCCTACGGCATGTCGGAATGCTCCACCTTCATCTCCGCCGCGCCGGGCCACCAGGCCCCGCGCGGCACGCTCGGCTACCCCCAGCCCGGCCGCCGCGTCGCGATCGTCGGCGAAGACGGCCCCGTGCCCCTGGGCGAGGAAGGCACCATCGCCGTCCACCGCTCCGATCCCGGCCTGATGCTGGGCTACCTCGGCGCGCCCGAGGCCACGGCCCGCAAATTCCGCGGCGACTGGTTCCTCACCGGCGACCAGGGCGCGATGGACGGCACCGGCGCCATCACCTATCTCGGCCGCGCCGACGACATGATGAACGCCGGCGGCTTCCGCGTCTCCCCGATGGAGGTCGAGGCCGTCCTCAACGCCCACCCCGGCATCCTTCAGACCGCCGTCACCGATATCGAGGTCAAGGCCGACGCCCGCCTGATCATGGCCTTCTACACCGGCCCCGAACCGCTTCCCGAGGCCGAACTGCACGCATTTGCGAAAGAGCGGCTGGCAGGCTACAAATGCCCCCGCGGTTTCTTCCACCTCGACGCGTTGCCCACCGGCGCGAACGGCAAAATCCTGCGCCGCGAATTGCGGCCGATCTACAAGGCGCTCCATGGTCAAGCTTGATATCATCTCCGACCCGATCTGCCCCTGGTGCTATATCGGGAAAACCCTGCTCGACAAGGCGCTGGCCGAGCGCCCCGACCACCCGTTCGAGATCGAGTGGCACCCGTTCCAGCTCAACCCCGACATGCCGCCCGAGGGGATGGACCGCCACGTTTACCTCGAAAAGAAATTCGGCGGGCAGGAAGGCGCGGCGCGCGCCTATGCCCCCATCGTCGAGGCGGCCGAGGCCGCGGGGCTCGACCTCAACCTCGCCGGCATCAAGCGCACGCCCAACACGCTCGACGCCCACCGCCTGATCCACTGGGCCGGCATCGAGGGCAGGCAGATGGCCGTCGCCATGGCGCTCTTCCGCGCCTATTTCCACGAGGGTCGCGATATCGCCGATCACGACACGCTGGCCGACATTGCCGACGGGGCCGAGATGGATGCCGCCGTGGTGCTGAAATTGCTCAAATCCGATGCCGACCTCGAAGGTATCCACAAGAAGGACGCCGGTTTTCGTGAAATGGGGATCACCGGCGTGCCCACCTTCATCGTCGCGGGCAAGCACGCCGTGCCCGGCTGTCAGCCGCCCGAGCTCTGGATCAAGGTGATCGACGAGCTCAACAACCAGCCCGCTCAGGCCGGCAACGGCTGAGGATCGAGGGGGCAAGGGATGAACTGGCGCCGCGTCATCGCCCTATTCTCCACCCTGCCGGCCATCATCATCGGCGGCACGATCTTCTTCCACCATGTCGAGGGCTGGTCGTGGATCGACAGCTATTTCTTCACCGTCGTGACCCTCTCGACCGTGGGATACGGAGAGCTGGTGCCCGCCACCGCGACGGGCAAGATCGGCACCACGATCTTCATCTTCGTGGGCCTCGGCATCTTCGCCGTTGCCATCCAGCAGTTCGGTGCCTTCGCGATGCGTCAACGCAAGGAGCATACCGAGTGGCTGATCGGCAAGGTCCGCCACGCGCCGCACGTCCATGACGACGCGCAGGACCACGCCGCCAATACCGACACCCGGCCGGATCCCCCCCGGCGGTAATCCTCCGTCAACACCTTTCCCCGCCAAACCCGCCCCGCGCCCCGTTGCCACCCCGGCGCAGGTGTTCTAAGGCTTTTTATGTTACGATATAACGTACCGAATCAGCCGGACGGCTCGCCCGCCCGGCCCTTCCAACACCAACCCGAAAGGGAAAGACCACATGCAAACGCTCTTCCTCAGACGCACCGCTGCCCTGGCCACCGGCGCCCTGCTCGCCCTCTCCGCCCCCGCGCTGGCCTCGGACTCAACAGGGAAATCACACGATCACGACCATTCCCACGCCGAGTCCAATCAGCAATCCGATATCTACAAGGGTTACTTCGAGGACAGCCAGATCGCGTCCCGCCCCCTGTCGGACTGGGAAGGCGACTGGCAATCGGTCTACCCCTACCTGGTGGATGGCAGCCTCGCCCCGGTGATGGAGCACAAGGCCGAGCACGGCGACAAGACCGCCGAGGAATACCGCGCCTATTACGAGATCGGCTACGCCACCGATGTCGACCGCATCGAGATCGCCGGCGATCAGGTCACCTTCCACGAGGGCGACAGCGCCGTCTCGGGCACCTATGCCGATGACGGCTACGAGATCCTGACCTACAAGAAGGGCAACCGCGGCGTCCGCTTCATCTTCGAAAAGACCGGAGGCGACGACGCGGCCCCAGGTTACATCCAGTTCAGCGACCACCGCATCGCCCCCGCCAAGGCCGACCATTACCACCTCTACTGGGGCGACGACCGCGCCGCCCTGCTCGAAGAGGTCACCAACTGGCCCACCTACTACCCGGCCGACCTGACCGTTGACCAGATCGTCGAAGAGATGACGGCCCACTAGGGCCCGTCACCCGGCGCGCGTCCCCGCTCATCCCTGTTGCGGGGCGCGCGCCACCTCCGGTTCGGCATGTTAACCGGCCGGAAAGGTTCCCGCCCGCATATGTGCATGAACGGCCCTCGCTATGTGCGCAACCCGCCTATGGCGCATGTCTGCACAGCGTGTTAGCGCCCAAGGATGAGCGTTTCCGAAACTCCCCAGCCCGGCCGCGCGCCCATCGGGCGCATCGAATTCGTCGCCCTCATGGCGATGCTCGTGGCCACCGTCGCGTTCTCCATCGACGCGATGTTGCCCGCCCTGCCACGGATCGGCGCGGAACTTACCCCCGACGCGGTCAACCGGGCCCAGCTCGTCGTGGCCTCCTTCCTTCTGGGGCTCGGCTGCGGCACCTTCTTCACCGGCCCGCTCTCCGACAGTTTCGGGCGCAAGCCGGTCATCCTGATGGGCGCGGCGGTCTACATAACCGGCGCGCTGATGGCGATGATCGCGCCCTCGCTCGAACTGATCGTCGCGGCGCGCATCCTTCAGGGGCTCGGCGCCGCCGCGGCCCGCATCGTCGCGCTCGCCATCATCCGCGACCTCTATGCCGGGCGCGAGATGGCGCGGCTGATCTCCTTCGTGATGATGGTCTTCACCCTCGTCCCCGCCATAGCCCCCCTCGCCGGCAGCGGCGTCATCGCGCTCACCGGCTGGCGCGGCATCTTCGCCATCTTCATCCTCTTCACCATCTGCACGACCCTGTGGATGCTGCTCCGCCTCGCCGAACCCCTGCCCGCCGAACGCCGCCGCCCCTTCCGCCCCCGCGCCCTCTGGAGCGCGGTGAAGGAGGTGCTGTCCTACCGCACAGTCCGCCTGTCGATCGCCGTGCAGATTCTCTGCTTCACCACGCTCTTCTCCTCGATCAGCTCGATCCAGCAGATCTTCAGCGCCACCTTCGGCCGCACCGACGATTTCCCCTACTGGTTTTTCGTCATCGCCCTGCTCGCCGGCACCGGCAGCTTCGTCAACGCGGCGCTGGTCATGCGGCTCGGCATGCGGCGGCTGGTCAGCTTCGCGCTCATGGCCCAGGTCTGCCTGACCGCGATCACCTTGACCCTCTTCCTGATCGGCCTGCCGCCGGGAATCGACTTCGCGGTCTACGTCGCGTGGCAGACCACCGTCTTCTTCCAGGCGGCGCTGACGCTCGGCAATCTCAACGCCCTCGCGATGGAGCCCCTGGGCCACATCGCCGGCATGGCCGCCAGCGTCATCGCCAGCATCGGCACGGTCGGCTCGGTGATCCTGACCGTGCCCGTGGGCTTGTCGTTCAACGGCACGCCCCTGCCGCTTCTCACCGGTGTGCTCGCCTGCGTGCTTGGCGGCACCCTGCTGATGCGGAAGCTGGAAAAGATCGAGCATTACGAAGGCTGACCCCGCCGTGCGCGCCCCTGCGCGGCCTCCCGCCTGCGTGTCGTCACTTTTTTAGTATACAGTCGCATACCGTCTTTCCAGAGGCGCCGTGATAGGCTATGACGCGCCCAAACGCGTCTTACCCGGATCAAGAGGGATCACCGATGGCCGACAACTCCAATCCCGATATTGTCTACACCAAGGTCGACGAGGCACCCGAGCTTGCCAGCGCCTCGCTTCTGCCGATCATCCAGCGCTTCGCGGCCGCCGCCGGCGTGTCGATCGGCACCAAGGACATCTCGCTGGCGGGCCGTATCCTCGCCACCTTCCCCGACAGGCTGAAGGACGACCAGCGCGTCACCGACGACCTTGCCGAGCTGGGCAAGCTGGTGAAACAGCCCGAGGCCAATGTCATCAAGCTGCCCAACATCTCGGCCTCCGTGCCCCAGCTCGTCGCCGCCGTGCGCGAGCTCCAGGGCCAGGGCTTCGACATCCCCGACTACCCCGACGACCCCAAGACCGACGAGGAAAAGGAGGTTCGCGCCCGCTACGACGCCATCAAGGGCTCGGCGGTGAACCCCGTCCTGCGCGAAGGCAACTCCGACCGCCGCGCCGCGGCCCCGGTCAAGAAATTCGCCCAGAACAACCCGCACCGCATGGGTGAATGGACCTCCGACAGCAAGACCCGCGTTGCCTCCATGTCGGATAACGACTTCTTTTCCAACGAGAAATCCGCAACCCTCGACAAGGCGGCAACGGCAAAGATTGTCCTCGAAACCTCGGGTGGCGAGACCGTCCTGAAAGACGGCGTCAGCTACCCCGAAGGCACCGTTGTCGACGCCACCTACATGAGTGCCAAGGCCCTCGACGCCTTCCTCGCCGACGAGATCGAGAAGACCAAGGCCGAAGGCGTGCTCTTCTCGCTGCACATGAAGGCCACGATGATGAAGGTCTCCGACCCGATCATCTTCGGCCACGCGGTCAAGGAATGGCTGAAACCCGTCTTCGAGAAATACGGCGACGAGATGAAGGCCGCCGGCGTCAACCCGAACTCCGGGCTCGGCGACCTGCTGGAACGAGTCAAGGACAAGCCCGAAATCCTTGAAGCCATTGAGAAAACCCGCGGCACCCGCCCGCCCATGTACATGGTCGACAGCGATCGCGGCATCACCAACCTGCACGTGCCCTCCGACGTGATCATCGACGCCTCGATGCCCGCCCTGATCCGCTCGGGCGGCAAGGGCTGGGGCCCGGACAACAAGGAGCACGACGCGGTCTGCGTGATCCCCGACAGCTCCTACGCGCCGGTCTATGACGAGACGATCAAGTTCTTCAAAGCCAACGGAAAACTCGACCCGGCCACCGCCGGCACAGTGCAGAACCTCGGCCTGATGGCACAGAAGGCCGAGGAATACGGCTCCCACCCGACCACCTTCGAGATCCCGGAAGACGGCACCGTCAAGATGGTGCTGGAAGATGGCACCGTGCTGCACGAGCACAAGGTCGAAAAAGGCGACATCTGGCGCTCCGCCTCGGCCCGTAAGGCGCCGATCGAGGACTGGGTGAACCTCGCCATCGAGCGGCAGAAGGCCACCGGCTACCGCGCCATCTTCTGGCTCGACGAAAACCGCGCACATGATGCCGAGCTGATCAGCTTCGTGAAGCCGATTCTCGAGGCGAAAGGCGTGGCCGACAAGTTCGAGATCATGGCCCCCCGCGAGGCGACCCGCGCCAGCCTCGAGACCATCACCAAGGGCGAGAACACCATCGCCATCACCGGCAACGTGCTGCGCGACTACCTGACCGACCTGTTCCCGATCCTCGAGCTGGCGACTTCGGCCAAGATGCTGTCGATCGTCAAGCTGATGAACGGCGGTGGCCTCTTCGAGACGGGCGCCGGCGGCTCGGCCCCGAAACACGTCCAACAGTTGCAGTCGGAGAACCACCTCCGCTGGGACAGCCTGGGCGAGTTCTGCGCGCTTGGGGAAAGCTTCAAGTTCCTGGGCGATTCCAAGGACAACGCCCGCGCCCGGGTGCTGGGCGAAACGGTCGAGACCGCCACGCAGGGCATCCTCGATCACGGCCGGTCGCCCAGCCGCAAGGTGGGCGAGCCCGACAACCGCGACAGCCACTACTGGTTCGCCCGCTACTGGGCCGAGGCACTTGCCGCGCAATCCGACGATGCCGCCCTGGCCGAGGAGTTCGGACCCATCGCCAAGGCCTTGGCGGAAAACGAGGAAAAGATCACCGGCGAACTGGCCGCCGTCCAGGGCAAGCCGGCCGACACGGGCGGCTATTACCACCCCGATGACAAGAAGCTCGCCTCGGTCATGCGCCCCAGTGCAACGCTGAACGCGATCATGGGCTAACCGTCCCTTCCCCTTGCAAGACGGGCCGTCCTGGGTCATCCCCAAGGCGGCCCGTTTTCTTTTGCAGGCCCCCTTGCCGAGGAGCATGACATGTCGAAGATCAAGGTAGACAACCCCATCGTCGAGATGGACGGCGACGAGATGACCCGCATCATGTGGGATTTCATCAAGCAGAAGCTGATCCTGCCCTATCTCGATATCGACCTGCTCTACTACGATCTCGGGATCGAGAATCGCGATGCGACGAGCGACCAGGTCACCATCGACGCCGCCGAGAAGACCAAGGAAGTGGGCGTCGCCGTCAAATGCGCCACCATCACGCCGGACGAGGCACGGGTCGAGGAGTTCGGCCTCAAGGAGATGTGGCGCAGCCCGAACGGCACGATCCGCAACATCCTGGGCGGCGTGGTGTTCCGGGCGCCGATCATCTGCCGCAACGTGCCGCGCCTCGTGCCGGGCTGGACCAAGCCCATCGTCATCGGGCGGCACGCCTACGGGGACCAGTACCGCGCGACGGATATCAAGTTTCCGGGGCCCGGCAAGCTGAGCCTCAAGTTCGTCGGAGAAGACGGCGAAGTGATCGAGAAGGAGGTGTTCGACGCCCCCTCCTCCGGCGTCTACATGGGCATGTACAACCTCGACGACTCGATCCGCGATTTCGCGCGGGCGTCGATGAACTATGCTCTTTCGATGGGCTGGCCGCTCTACCTGTCGACCAAGAATACCATTTTGAAACAATATGATGGCCAGTTCCTGCTGTTGTTCCAGGAGGTGTTCGACACGGAGTTCAAGGACAAGTTCGAGGAGGCCGGGATCACCTATGAGCACCGGCTGATCGACGACATGGTCGCCTGTGCCATGAAGTGGAGCGGCGGCTTCGTCTGGGCCTGCAAGAACTACGATGGCGACGTGCAGTCGGACACCGTGGCGCAGGGCTTCGGCTCGCTGGGCCTGATGACCTCGCAGCTGATGACGCCCGACGGCAAGATCGTCGAGGCCGAGGCCGCGCATGGCACCGTCACCCGCCATTACCGCCAGCACCAGAAGGGCGAGGCGACCTCGACCAACTCGATCGCGTCGATCTATGCCTGGACGGGCGGGCTGAAGCACCGGGCCAAGCTGGACGGCAACGAGGCCCTGATGACGTTTGCCACCACGCTGGAGCGGGTCATCGTCGAGACGGTGGAATCAGGGTCGATGACCAAGGACCTCGCCCTGCTGGTGGGGCCCGATCAGGGCTGGCTTACCACGATGGGATTCCTCGAGAAGATCGATGAAAACCTCGACAAGGCGCTCGCCGGCTAGGCACCCCGGCACACCCGGTGGCAGGAAGGCAGCAGGCGGCCCACAACCGCGTGCGGCGTCGCTTGACCCTGCCGTGAAACCCCTGCGATATGGGCGCGACTCCCGCCCATTTCGTCACAAGGTGCATGTGTCATGCTGAAGATCTACCTCATCCTGCTGCTGGCCGTTCTCTGCGAAGGGGTTGGGTCAACCTGTCTTCAGGCATCGCAACAATTCACCCGTTTCTGGCCCTCGGTGGGCGTGGTGGCCGGGTTCGGCTCGGCCTTCTACCTGATGATGATCGTGCTGAAATTCATGCCGCTGGGCATCACCTACGCGATCTGGTCGGGGCTGGGCATCTGTTTGACGGCGTTCCTCGGATGGCTGTTCTTCAAGCAGGGGGTCGATCTTGCGGCGCTCCTGGGCATGGCGCTGATCGTCGCGGGCATCGTGGTGATCAACCTGTATTCGAAAACTGCCACCCACTGACCCCGCTCAGGACCCGCGATTGTGGGTTTTGGCGTACATCTCGGCAATCATCCGGCTGGCCGTCTTCTCGAACAGGCAGGGGATGACGGCGTGGACCAGCGCGCAGAACCCTGCGGCGAAGAGCCTGACACTGAACTTGCCGGCAAAGGCCGCGTGTTCGAGATAGGTTTCATCCACGCTGCGGGGGTGGTCGAGGAAGGTTTTCGTGATCATCGTGTGCTCCTGTCTGCGCCAATATCCTTGCCATATGTTTAACGCGGCGCGCCGTGGCAGTTTTCCCATTCTCGCGGTGATGCGGGTTGATATTGGGAGGATATCCCAAGTAACCTGCCTTTCATGAGCGAAATTGACGATATCGACCGGCGAATCCTGACCGAACTTCAGCGCAATGCCGACCTGCCACTCGACCAGCTGGGCGAGCGGGTGGGCCTGTCGCGCAACGCCTGCTGGCGGCGGGTCAAGGCGATGGAGGCGGCGGGGATCATCCGGAAACGCGTGGCCCTGCTGGATGCGGAGACGCTGGGCTTCGGGCTTACGGTGTTCATGCAGATCAAGGCCGCCGCCCATGATGCCGACTGGCTGGAGCGGTTCGCGCGGGCCACACGGGCCATGCCGGAGGTGCAGGCGGTCTACCGGATGACGGGGGAGCTCGACTACCTGATCCGGGCCCGGGTGGCGGATATGAAGGGCTATGACCGGCTGTACCAGAGGCTGGTGGCGAAGGTGCCGATGGGGGATGTCTCGGCATCGTTCGTGATGGAGGAGATCAAGGAGACGACGGAATTGCCGCTGTGACGGGAGTTGCCCGCGAATCGGGGTTAACGCGTTGATATGGCGGGAGAACCGGGTATCGGTATCGCGTCGGTATAACGTCGGTATTTTGTCGGTGTTCTTGACCGACACCCGCCGGATTAACGGAGCGGACGTTGCGTTTCGACACCGAGAGGCCCCGGATCGGGGTCCGGGACGGGGAGCGGCCTCAGGAAGCTTCTTCCGTCGCGGGGCCCATCCGGTCGAACATGTCGATGTCGCGCACGGTGATCATGCCCGAGAGGATGATATAGGCAAGGATCGACCAGATCACCGCCGAGATCCCCGTCACGATCAGCGCCTTCTTCTTCAGGTGATGCTTTTCCGGCGAACCGGAATGGGTGCCCGGCACCACGTCGCCCGCCTCCCCCTGCGTCTGGATGCGCAGGGGCAACACGACGAGGAAGGTCATGAACCAGACCACCATGAACAGGACGATGCCGGAGGCGATGCCCATCAGACCTGCTCCAGTTCCACGAGGCAGCCGTTGAAATCCTTCGGGTGCAGGAACAGCACCGGCTTGCCATGGGCGCCGATCTTGGGCTCTCCCGAGCCCAGCACGCGGGCGCCGCTTTCCTTCAGGTGATCGCGCGCGGCGAGGATGTCGTCGACCTCGTAGCAGACATGGTGGATGCCGCCCGAGGGGTTCTTTTCGAGAAAGCCCTTGATCGGGCTGTCATCGCCCAGGGGGTAGAGCAGTTCGATCTTGGTGTTGGGCAGCTCGATGAAGATGACGGTGACGCCGTGATCGGGCTCGTCCTGCGGTGCGCCCACGTTTGCGCCGAGCGCGGTGCGGTACTGGTCGGCCGCGGCCTCGAGGTCGGGCACGGCGATGGCGACATGGTTCAGGCGTCCGATCATGGGGGCATCCTTCGGGCTGGTTGGCTGGGGCCGTTATGCCGGGGCGGCGGGGCGCGTGCAAGCGGCAGGACAGCGCACCCCCCCCCGACCCGCCCGGCCCGCCCGGCGGCGCTTAACCGTTCGTTAGGCGTGATGACCTAGCGTGAGTCGCATCGCAGCAAGGGAGCAGCCGATGACAACGCCCGACAGTTTCCGCAGCCAGACCCGGCCGACGGCTAGCCGCCCGCTTCTGGGCATGACCATCCTCGTGGTCGAGGACAGCCGCTATACCTGTGAGACCCTGCGCCTGATGTGCCTGCGCAGCGGCGCGCGGATCAGGCGGGCGGATTGCCTCGCCTCGGCACGCCGGCACCTGAAGGTGTACCGGCCCTCGGCGGCGATCATCGACATGGGGCTGCCCGATGGCTCGGGGCTCGACCTGATTGACGAGCTGGCCCGCGCGGTACCGCGGGTGGGTGTGCTGCTCGGGCTGAGCGGCGACGACAGGGCCGAGACAGAGGCACTGGCGGCCGGGGCGGACGGGTTCCTGGCCAAGCCGCTCGACAGCCTGGCCACGTT
Organism: Roseovarius sp.; assembly: GCF_030373445.1. Classification (GTDB taxonomy): domain Bacteria; phylum Pseudomonadota; class Alphaproteobacteria; order Rhodobacterales; family Rhodobacteraceae; genus Roseovarius. Next base: position 44,891 of record NZ_JAUCYU010000012.1, on the reverse strand, counting down.
CCAGGAGGCGATCCTGTCGGCCCTGCCGCCCGACGCGGTGCCCAGCGGCCCGCGCCCCGTGGCGCAGGAGGCGGTCAGCCCCGACCGGGTGGCGTTCTGCGATGACATGTCCCACGTGGCCACCCTGCTGGAACAGCGGCAGGACGGGCCGACGATCGATTACGTGGTGCAGTTCCTGGGCGGCGTGGCCCGCTCGGCACGGGATTACACGCTGGAACGCGCGGCGAGCGACCTGGCCCGCAGCCGGTGCCAGGGCGATCCGCAGCGCGAGAAGGTGGCGCGGCTGATGCAGATGGTGCATGCCCGGATCGAAAGCCGGGCGGCGATCTGACGGGCGTTGGGGCGGGTGCGATGGACCGGAATGCTCGGGTTCGACCCCGTCCGCTCCCGGATGCGCTGTCGAGAGGGCCCGGGTGCCCGAGGCGCCCCTCGCGGGCGTGGCTATTTCAGCGTGGGGTCCGACCCGGCGCGCACCAGGCGGGTGAGATCGCTCAGCCGTTCCTTCTGGTGCCCCTCGTCGTCGAAATTCGACGGCGAAAGCCAGGCACGGAAGGCCTCCTCCAGCGCGGGCCACTCCTTGTCGATCACGGCGAACCACGCCGTGTCGCGGTTGCGCCCCTTGACCACGGTGGCCTGCCGGAAGACGCCCTCGTAGGTGAAGCCCAGCCGCTGCGCGGCCCGGCGCGAGGGGCGGTTCAGGGCGTCGCATTTCCATTCGTAGCGGCGATAGCCCGCCTCGAAGGCCCATTTCATCATCAGGTACATCGCGTCGGTCGCGGCCCGCGTGCGCTGAAGCTGGGGCGACATGGCGATGAAGCCCACCTCGATCGAGCCCGCCGCCGGCTGCATCCGCAGGTAGGAGGCGAAGCCGCCATAGGTGCCGCTGACCTTGTCGCGGATGGCGTGGAACAGGATGTCGTCGCGCTGGGTGGCGCCGCGCATCCAGCGATGGAACTGCGCGGCCGAGGCGAAGGGACCGTCGGGCATGTAGTCCCAGACGGTGTCATGCCCGTCGAACGCCTTGTAGAGCAGCGCGGCGTGGCGGTCGGCGTCAAGCGCCTCGAGCTCGGCGTAGCGCCCCGCCATCGCCTCGCCCCCGGGCAGGGGCGGCGGTGTCCAGTCGGGAACGGCCGGCCCCAGTGGCCGCGCATCTTGCATCGGATTGCCCTCTTCTGCCTGCATTTTGGGGGCAGGATAGGCCCGCCGCGCGGAAATTGGAAAGGAAAACGCGACCGGTTGCCTGGCGGGCGGCGCGGGGGCGCCCCGCCGACCGGGTCAGAGGATCAGCTTCGGGTCGGCCCCGAGCTCGACGCCCGGAAAGACGCTGCGCTCGATCAGCCCGGTATCGAGCCCGAAGAGCTGCCGCATCATCCAGCCGGCATGGGCGCGCACGTCGCGTGTGGGCATCAGGTCGCGCCGGTCGTAGAGGTCGGCCTCGGCCAGCCCCGGCCAGTCGCCCACCACCCGGCCGCCGCGCAGCGCGCCGCCGGCAAAGAGCATCGCGCCCCCGGTGCCGTGATCGGTGCCGCCGGTGCCGTTCGCGCGCGCGGTGCGGCCGAACTCCGTCATGGCGACGACGGCGGTCTTTTCCCAGACCGGGCCCAGCGCCTCGCGCAGGGCGAGGAGGGTGTCGGAGAGGTCCGTCAAGGCCCGCGGCAGGCGCTTCGACTGGGCGGCATGGGTGTCGAACCCGTTGACCGACCACGCGGCGATGCGGGTCTCCTCGCGCAGGCGGCCGGCGGCGAAGCGGGCGATCTCGTCAAGCCCGCCCTTCTTGCCGGCGCCGGCCATGCTGTCCTGCATGGCGCCCATCATGCCGGAACTGTCGAGCGCGTCCTCCCCCTCGACCGCATCGGCGGACAGGCCCAGGCTGATCTGCGAAAGGGCGATCGCCTCGGCCGTGGCGTCGCGGAAGAGCGGGTCGTCATGCATGACCATGTCGAGCAGCTTCTCCGCCTGCGGGCTGAGCGGCAGGGCGGCGTCGGGCGACCAGTTCGACACGTCCGCCTTGCCGCGGGTCAGCAGCATGTCGGAGCGGCCGATGGCATAGGCGGTCTCGGCCTCGGCGTCCGGAAGCCCCTGCAGCAGGCGGTTGAGCCAGCCATCGCGATCCGGCGCGCGGTCGAGCGAGGCGGTGCCGGCCTCGAGGATATCCTGCCCGTCGAAATGGCTACGCTTGTCGCGGTAGGGGGTCGAGACGGCATGGGCGAAGCCCAACTCGCCCGCCTGCCAGAGCGGCATGAGCGGCGCAAGCGCCGGGTGCAGGGCGTAGAACCCGTCGAGATCGAGCTCGCCCGGCACCGCAGTGTCGAGCAGGCGGCCGCGGTAGCTGTCGAACTCGGGCGCACCATAGGGGCGCACGGCATCGAGCCCGTCGAGCCCGCCGCGCAGGATCAGCACCACGAGGCGGTTCTCGCCCGGCGCGCTGGCCATGGTCACCGGCGTCATCAGCGGGCTCGCGGCGAGCGAACAGCCAAGCGCCGCGGACCGGGTCAGGAACAGGCGGCGGGACAGGGTCTGGCGGGTCATGGCAATGGTCCTTGCTACATGCGCTGGAAGGCGGGGGAGGACAACACGATGCCGATCCCCTCGGCCCGGGTTTCGGCGGCGCGGGCGGCGAAACGCACCTCTTCCGGAACGCGGCGGCCAAGGGCGGTCTCGACGAAGTCGCGCGGGTCGGGCAGCGCGCGGCGCAGCTCGTAGGGCATGGTCATCCCCCAGATCAGCCGGGCCGACAGGCGCTGCGGCGTGATCCATTCGGCGTCGCTTTCGGTCCAGCCGTCGGGCCCGGCGGGGCGGCCCCAGTCCTGCCCCATCAGTTGCAGGGGCGTGAAGAACATCCTCCGCATCCGCCCGTACTTGCCCGACGGAAGGGCGCGGGGCACGATGTCGAGCGCGCGCAGGCTGGAGCCTATGAAATCCACCGGCTGCTTGATGTTGCCGGGCTGGTCCGCCCATGCGGCGGGATGTTCGAGCATCGCGGCATAGACCTCGGGCAGGTTGCCGTCGGTTTCGGCATAGCGCGCAGCCATGGCATCGACGAGCGCCTCGTCGGGCCGGTCAGAGACGAAATGCACCGCCAGCTTGCGGGCGATGTGCCGGGCCGTGGCCGGGTGGCGCGCCAGGTCCTCGAAGGCGGCGTATATGTCCTCGAGCCGGGCTTTGTTGCCGCCGTATTCCACCGACAACACGGTTTCGGCGCCGGGCTCGGCCAGGCCGGGCCGGAACTTGAACCCGGCCTTCATGCTGTAGCTGAGCCCGGTCAGAAGCTCGGCCAGTTGCCGCACATCCGTTTGCGTGTAGGGGCCTTCGACCCCGAGCGTGTGCAGTTCCAGCATCTCGCGGGCGAGGTTCTCGTTCAGCCCGCCGATCTTCTCCCGCCGCTCCGCCGCCTGGCTGTTCGGCCCGGCCGAGCGCGACTGGTCGAGATAGCGCAGCATCACCGGGTGGGTGGCCGAGGCGCGCAGCAGATCGGCAAAGCGGCCGGCCACGTGGGGGCGGATCGCCTCTTCGGTATAGGTGACATGGCTGAACCGGAGGGGGCCGCCCTGTTCGAAGGCGGTGAAATGGTCCGACCAGAAGGCCACCAGCCGTTCGCGGAACCCGTCCTCGGTCAGGGCACGGCGCAGCATTGTGCTGGCGAACCAGCGGCTTCCGTCGTCTGACATGGCGCGTTCGACCTTTTTCCGGGCTTTCAGCTTTGCCTCCCGGTCTGCCTCGGTCTTCGTGGCCCTCAGGGCCTTGCGCGCGGCGCGGACTGCCACGTAATGCGCCACCGCCGCCTGGAAACCGGGCACGGGGAAGGCCTCGGCCGCGCGGTCGCGGCCGGTCAGTTGCGACAGCATCGCCTCGGCTGAGTCCGGGGGGGCGATGCGCGGCGAAAGTCCGCATCCAAAGCGGATCGCCGCGCGTTCGGGGTCAAAGCTCATCGGTCAGTCTCGGAAAATGCGGAACGTCACGTGGTACATAGCATGGAACGGGCGGCGTTTCACCTTCCGTCGCAGCTTTGTGAGGCCTGACGCGGCGGCGTGCGGAACTCCGCCGAAGGCTCTGCGTTGGTACGTTTTTGACGTAACCCAAGGAACCGAGACATGCCGTCGATCTACGATGCTATCCAGGATGACCACGACACCCATCGCAAGCTGTTGGACCAGATCGCCGACACGTCCGGCGACAGCGAGGAGCGCCGCAAGGCGTGGAAAACCTTCTACGAGGACGTGAAATCGCACGCCGCCGCCGAGGAGGAGACGTTCTATTCCAAGCTGATGAACAAGACCTGGGGCCAGGATGCCGCCCGGCATTCGGTGCACGAGCACCAGCAGCTCGACGATATCATGGAAGAGCTGAACGAGAAGGACATGTCCTCGCCCGGGTGGCTGCAGCGGTTCGAGACGCTGAAGCACGATTACGAGCACCACATGGACGAGGAGGAGGAAGACGTCTTCTCCCGCGCCAAGGAGGTGTTCGACGCGGGCGAGGACGAGGCCTTCGGCGACCGTTTCCTCAAGCGCAAGAAAGAGGAGCGCGGGCTGATCGAGGAGAAGCGCGAGGACAGCCTGGAAGACTGACCCCGCGGTCGCGATCTATTCCTGCGGGATCACCCGCAGGCCCAGCTCCATAAGCTGATCGCTGGTCGGCTCTGACGGTGCGTTCATCATCAGGTCCTCGGCACGCTGGTTCATCGGGAACATGATGACCTCGCGGATGTTCGAGGTGCCGGCCAGCAGCATTACGATCCGGTCGATGCCCGCCGCGCAGCCGCCGTGCGGGGGTGCGCCGTACTGGAAGGCGTTGACGAGGGCGCCGAAGCGTTTGCGCACCTCGGCCTCGTCGTAGCCGGCCAGTTCGAAGGCCTTGAACATGATTTCCGGCTTGTGGTTCCGGATGGCGCCCGAGACGATCTCGTAGCCGTTGCAGGCGAGGTCGTACTGGTAGCCCTTGACGGCGAGCGGGTCGCCCTCGAGCGCCTCCATCCCGCCCTGCGGCATCGAGAAGGGGTTGTGCTCGAAGTCGATGGCGCCGGTCTCCTCGTCCTTCTCGTAGATCGGGAAGTCGACGATCCAGGCGAAGGCGAAGCGGTTCTGTTCGGTGAGGTTCAGCTCCTCGCCGATCACGTCGCGGGCCTTGCCGGCGACGCGCTCGAAGGCCTGCGCTTTGCCGCCGAGGAAGAAGGCGGCATCACCCACGCCGAGACCCAGCTGCTCGCGGATCGCCTCGGTGCGCTCGGGCCCGATGTTCTTGGCCAGCGGGCCGGCCGCCTCCATCCCCTCGCCCTGGTCGCGCCAGAAGATGTAGCCCATCCCCGGCAGCCCCTCTTTCTGGGCAAAGCTGTTCATCCGGTCGCAGAACTTGCGGCTGCCGCCCGTGGGCGCCGGGATGGCGCGGATCTCGGTGCCGTCCTGTTCCAAGAGCTTGGCGAAGATCGCGAAGCCCGAGCCGCGGAAATGGTCCGAGACGTCCTGCATCTCGATCGGGTTGCGCAGGTCGGGCTTGTCGGTGCCGTATTTGAGCGCCGCTTCCTTGTAGGGGATCTGCGGCCAGCTGGCCGGGTCGTCGACCTTGGCGCCCTGCCCATGCTCCTCGAACACGCCCGCGATGACGGGCGCGATGGTGTCGAAGATGTCCTGCTGGGTGACGAAGGACATTTCCATGTCGAGCTGGTAGAAATCGGTGGGCGAGCGGTCGGCGCGCGGATCCTCGTCGCGGAAGCAAGGGGCGATCTGGAAATACTTGTCGAAGCCCGACATCATGATCAGCTGCTTGAACTGCTGCGGGGCCTGCGGCAGGGCGTAGAATTTCCCCGGGTGCAGGCGCGAGGGCACGAGGAAGTCGCGCGCGCCCTCGGGCGAGGACGCGGTGATGATCGGCGTCTGGAACTCGCGGAAATCCTTCTCCCACATGCGGCGGCGGAAGGAGGCGACCACGTCGGAACGGAGCGTCATGTTGCGCTGCATCGCCTCGCGGCGCAGGTCGAGGTAGCGGTAGCGCAGGCGGGTTTCCTCGGGGTATTCCTGGTCGCCGAAGACGATGAGCGGCAGCTCGGCCGCGGCGCCCAGCACCTCGATGTCGCGGATATAGACCTCGATCTCGCCGGTGGTAATGCGCGGGTTGATGAGGCTCTCGTCGCGCGCCTTCACGGTGCCGTCGATGCGGATGCACCATTCCGAGCGGACCTTCTCGACCTGCGAAAACACCGGGCTGTCGGGGTCGCAGAGCACCTGGGTCATGCCGTAATGGTCGCGCAGGTCGATGAACAGAACGCCGCCATGGTCGCGGATGCGGTTCACCCAGCCCGACAGGCGGACGGTCTCGCCCACGTTCGACTTGGTCAGTTCAGCGCAGGTGTGGCTGCGGAATGCGTGCATGATACCCTCTCACCAGGCCCGGGCGGCCCTTGCTCTCGGTCCGCGCCGATACACATGGCCGGGAGGGCAAAGTCAAGGGGCGGCGCCTTGCCAGCCGCCACGGAAAGGTTGCAAAATCGTTTACAGGTGCATGATTTTCGGCAAAAATACCGGCTAGCGAGCAGAAAGCCGGGGGAACCGGATGTTTTTGGGTAGGTTTTACTACATCGCGACAGGGCGCCGTGGGTGGGCGCAGATCCGCAAGACCAAGATGGGGTGAAACATGTGGGACAAGATTTTCGATGGGTTTCTCACCCATCTCATGCATGTCGGCGATTTCCGGCTTACCTTTCCTGACGGCACGACGCGGCAGTATGGCGACGGATCCGGCAAGCCGATCGCGGTGACGCTGCACGACCCGGCCCTGCCCCGCAAGATCATCATGTCTCCCGACATGGCGGTCGGCGAGGCCTATATGGACGAGCGCCTGACCATCGGCGACGACGACCTGTCCGGCTTCCTCGAACTGGCCATCCGCAACGTCGGGATGCAGGGCGACCCGTGGTTCCGCAAGCCGCTTGCGGTTGGACGGCATATGATGCGCTACCTGCAGCAATTCAACCCCGTTGGCCGGTCGCGGGCGAATGTCGCGCATCACTATGACCTGTCGGGCGAGCTGTACGACCTGTTCCTCGATACCGACCGGCAATATTCCTGTGCCTATTTCCGCCGCCCCGACATGACCCTGGAGGAGGCGCAGGCGGCCAAGAAGCACCATATCGCCGGCAAGCTGCTGATCGAGCCGGGCATGAAGGTGCTGGATATCGGCTGTGGCTGGGGTGGCATGGGCCTGACGCTGGCGCGCGATTACGGCGCCGAGGTGACCGGCGTGACGCTCTCGACCGAGCAGTACAACATGGCCAACAAGCGCGCCGAGGAGGCCGGGCTGGCAGACCGCTGCAAGTTCGAGCTGATGGATTACCGCGACGTGCAGGGGCAGTTCGACCGGATCGTCTCGGTCGGCATGTTCGAGCACGTGGGCATCCCGCATTACGAGGAGTATTTCCGCACGGTGAAGCGCCTGCTGACCGATGACGGCATCGCGCTCATCCACACGATCGGCCGGTCCGACCCGCCGGGCACCACGAGCCCGTGGATCCTGAAATACATCTTCCCCGGCGGCTATTGCCCGGCCCTGTCGGAAGCGATGCGGCCGATCGAGAACCAGGACCTGTTCGCGACCGATGTCGAGGTCTGGCGCCTGCATTACGCCGAGACGCTGCGCCACTGGCACGACCGGTTCATGGCCAATATCGACCGCGCGCGGGAGCTCTATGACGAGCGATTCTGCCGGATGTGGCGCTATTACCTGCTCGCCTGCGAGATGACGTTCCGCCATAACCGGCAGGTGGTGTTCCAGTTCCAGATCACCAAGCAGCAGGACGCGGTGCCGCTGACGCGGGATTACCTGTATTGCCCGGATGACAAGGACGACCTGCGGCACGCGGCGGAGTAGCTCCGCCCGGCGCGCCCTTGCAGGCGCGCCCCGCCATCATGTGGCGAGCGTGACCGGTATCAGGCCGCGCAGGGCGTTGCCGACATGGAGGCGTTTCGCGGACTGCAGATCGGGGGGCGTAAGCACGGCCTCGCGCGCCTGTCCGGTTTCCAGCAATTCGGCGCGCAGGATACCGGGCAGCGCGCCGGAGGAAAGCGGCGGGGTCAGCAGGCCCTTTTCGGTTTCCACGAAGATACTGGTGATCGTGCCTTCGCAGATCTCGCCACATTCGTTGAGGAAAAGCAGTTCCTCCACCCCCTCCGGCATCGTGGCCCGGGCGCGGTCATAGATGCCGCGCTCGGTGGTCTTGACCTGCCGCCAAGGATCACGCGCCGTCACACGTTCCCCGGCAAACCCCACGCGCCAGACCGTCCCCCCGGTCAGTGGCGCGAAGGGCTGTGACGTCACCTCTGCCTGTCCCTCGGCATCGACCGTCAGCCGCACCCGCAGCGCCCCCTGCCCGTTCACCGCGTCGAGCGCGGCCGCGACGCCCACGGGCACGATGCCGAGCCGATCCGCCGTGGCGTTCAGCCGCGCGAGGTGCCGGGCGCGCCGGTGGATGCCACCCTCCGGCGTCCAGAGGCAGGTTTCGATCAGGCGAAAGCCGGGGTCAGCCGGCGGGCGAAGCGGGCTTTCCATAGCGCCTCCTCGTATTCGGATGGGGCGGTGCTGTCATATACGACGCCGCCGCCCACGTTGAGCACGGCCTTCGTCCCTTCCAGCATCAGCGTGCGGATGGCCACGTTGAACTCGGCCCGCCCGTCGGGCGCGGCCCAGCCGATCGAGCCGCAATAGATCTCGCGCGGGGTGGGCTCCAGCTCGGCAAGAATTTCCATCGCCCGCAGTTTCGGCGCCCCGGTGATCGAGCCGCAGGGGAAGAGCGCGCGCAAGATGTCCGACAGGCCCGTCCCGCCGCGCATCCGGCCGGTGACGAGCGATGTCATCTGGTGCACCGTCTCGTAGCTCTCGACGGCGAAGAGTTCGGGCACGCGGACGCTTCCGGGGGTGCAGACGCGGCTGATGTCGTTGCGCAGCAGGTCGACGATCATCAGGTTCTCGGCCCGGTTCTTTTCGTCGGTCGAGAGGAAGGCGCGGCGGCGGGCGTCCTCGGCCGGGTCATCGCTGCGGGGCTGGGTGCCTTTCATCGGGCGGGTTTCGATCCGGCCCGCCGCATCGGTGCGGAAGAACAGCTCGGGCGAGCGTGACAGGATGTCGGGGCCGTCATGGCCGGTGACAAGCGCGCCGTGGCGCACCGGCTGGATGGCCGTGAGAGCGGTGGTGAGCGCCTCTGGCGTGCCGGTGGCCTCCATCGTGGCGGGGAAGGTCAGGTTGGCCTGGTAGATGTCGCCCGCGCCGATGAGGGCGTGCACGCGCTCGAAGGCGGCGGTGTAGTCGGCCTCGGACCATGCCGGGCGGAACCGGTCAAGCGTGGCCGGGCCCGGGTGCAGGGCGGCTGCAGCCTGCGGCGCCTCGTAGACACCGAAGGACAGGAGCGGGAGGCGGCGGGTCGCGGGCATCAGGGGCGCCAGCCGCGGCTCGAGCGCATAGCCCAGCTCGTAGCTCGCGAACCCGGCAAGCCACGCGCCCGAGGCGCGGGCTTCGTCCAGTGCAGCAAGCGCCGATGACACCTCCGACAGCGTATCGGCCGTGATGAGCCGGAGGGGCGCCCCGAAGAGGGCCGGCCCGCCATCCGGGCCATGATCGAAGCGAATCTGCATCACACCGCATCCTTCTTTCGCCTCCCCCCGCCTGCCTACGCCGTCCGGCCGCGGCCTTCACCCCCAAAAACGGCAGGTCCACACGGCTTTGCGATCCCCCTTGCACAGAGGCGCGTGATGGATATAACCGCCAACAATTTGCGCTGCCCCGGGGAAACGTCCATGCCGAAGAGAACCGATATCTCGTCCATCATGATCATCGGCGCCGGTCCCATCATCATCGGGCAGGCCTGCGAGTTCGACTATTCCGGGGCACAGGCCTGCAAGGCCCTGCGCGAGGAAGGCTACCGGGTGATCCTGGTGAACTCGAACCCGGCCACGATCATGACCGACCCGGGCCTGGCCGACGCCACCTATATCGAGCCGATCACGCCCGAGGTCGTGGCCCGCATCATCGAGAAGGAACGCCCCGACGCCCTGCTGCCCACGATGGGCGGGCAGACCGGGCTGAACACGGCCCTGGCCGTTGCCGATATGGGTGTTCTGGACAAGTTCGGGGTCGAGCTGATCGGCGCCAACCGCGAGGCCATCGAGATGGCCGAGGACCGGAAACTCTTCCGCGAGGCGATGGACCGGCTGGGAATCGAGAACCCCGCCGCCACCATTGCCAACAGTTTCGACGAGGCGATGGCGGCCCTCGATACGGTGGGCCTTCCCGCGATCATCCGCCCCGCCTACACGCTGGGCGGCACCGGCGGGGGCGTGGCCTATAACCGCGACGATTACGAATATTACTGCAAGTCGGGGCTCGATGCCTCGCCCGTCAGCCAGATCCTGATCGACGAATCGCTTCTGGGCTGGAAGGAGTACGAGATGGAGGTCGTCCGCGACAAGGCGGACAACGCGATCATCGTCTGTTCCATCGAGAACGTCGACCCGATGGGCGTGCATACCGGCGATTCGATCACCGTGGCCCCGGCGCTGACGCTGACCGACAAGGAATACCAGATCATGCGCAACGGCTCGATTGCCGTTCTGCGCGAGATCGGGGTCGAGACCGGCGGGTCGAACGTGCAATGGGCGATCAACCCCGATGACGGCCGGATGGTCGTGATCGAGATGAACCCGCGGGTGTCGCGCTCCTCGGCGCTGGCGTCCAAGGCCACCGGTTTCCCCATCGCCAAGATCGCCGCCAAGCTGGCCGTGGGCTACACGCTCGACGAGCTCGACAACGACATCACCAAGGTGACGCCGGCGAGCTTCGAGCCCACCATCGACTATGTCGTCACCAAGATCCCGAAATTCGCCTTCGAGAAGTTCCCCGGCTCGCAGCCTTACCTGACCACCGCGATGAAATCCGTGGGCGAGGCGATGGCCATCGGCCGCACCATCCACGAATCGCTGCAAAAGGCGCTGGCCTCGATGGAATCGGGCCTGACCGGCTTCGACGAGGTCGAGATCGAGGGCGCCCCGGAAGAGGCCGCCGTGATCAAGGCGCTCAGCCTGCAGACCCCGGACCGGATGCGCACCATCGCCCAGGCGATGCGCCACGGGCTGTCGGATGACGCCATTTTCAACGCCACCAAGTACGACCCCTGGTTCCTGGCCCGCATCCGCGAGATCGTCGAGGCAGAGGAGCGGGTGCGCAAGGACGGTCTGCCGGTCGACGAGGACGGGCTGCGCGCGCTCAAGATGCTGGGCTTTACCGATGCGCGGCTGGCCGCCCTCACGGGCCGGACCGAGGGGCAGGTGCGCCGGGCGCGCCATGCGCTCAACGTCACCGCCGTCTTCAAGCGGATCGACACCTGCGCGGCCGAGTTCGAGGCGCAGACGCCCTACATGTATTCCACCTACGAGGCCCCGATGATGGGCGAGGTGGAATGCGAGGCGCGGCCCAGCGACCGCAAGAAGGTGGTCATCCTCGGCGGCGGCCCGAACCGGATCGGGCAAGGCATCGAGTTCGACTACTGCTGCTGTCACGCCTGTTTCGCGCTGACCGATGCGGGTTACGAGACGATCATGATCAACTGCAACCCCGAGACCGTGTCGACCGACTACGACACCTCGGACCGGCTCTATTTCGAGCCGCTGACCTTCGAGCACGTGATGGAGATCCTGCGCGTCGAGCAGGAGAACGGCACGCTGCACGGGGTGATCGTTCAGTTCGGCGGGCAGACGCCGCTGAAGCTGGCCAATGACCTCGAGGCCGAGGGCATCCCGATCCTGGGCACCTCGCCCGACGCCATCGACCTTGCCGAAGACCGCGAGCGGTTCCAGGCGCTGGTCAACAAGCTGGGCCTGCGGCAGCCGAAGAACGGGATTGCCTCGAGCGACAAACAGGCGCTGGCGATAGCCGAGAGCATCGGCTTCCCGCTGGTGATCCGCCCGTCTTACGTGCTGGGCGGCCGGGCGATGGAGATCGTCCGCGACATGGCCCATCTCGAACGCTACATCAAGGAAGCGGTCGTGGTGTCGGGCAAGAGCCCGGTGCTGCTCGATGGCTACCTCTCGGGCGCCATCGAATGCGATGTCGACGCGCTCTGCGACGGCACGCGGGTCCACGTGGCCGGCATCATGCAGCATATCGAGGAGGCCGGCGTGCACTCGGGCGATTCCGCCTGCTCCCTGCCGCCCTACTCGCTCGCGCAGGACACGATCGACGAGATCAAGCGCCAGACCGAGGCGCTGGCGCTCGAGCTGGGCGTGCGCGGGCTGATGAACGTGCAGTTCGCGGTCAAGGAAGGCGAGATCTTCCTGATCGAGGTGAACCCCCGCGCCAGCCGCACCGTGCCCTTCGTCGCCAAGGCGACCGACAGCGCCATCGCCTCCATCGCCGCGCGGCTGATGGCGGGCGAAACGCTGGATGCCTTCCCCAACCGCGGCCCCTACCCCGCCGACGCGCGGCCCGGCAGCCTGCCGATGGCCGACCAGATGACGCTGGCCGACCCGGCGATGCCGTGGTTCTCGGTCAAGGAGGCGGTGATGCCGTTTGCCCGCTTCCCCGGCGTCGATACCATCCTCGGCCCGGAAATGCGCTCGACCGGCGAGGTGATGGGCTGGGACGTGTCCTTCCCCCGCGCCTTCCTCAAGGCCCAGATGGGCGCGGGCGCGGTGCTGCCCGAAAGCGGCAAGGTGTTCTTCTCGATCAAGGATGCCGACAAGACGCCGCAGCTCGTGGAAACCGCGCAGACGCTCGTGGACATGGGTTTCGAGATCGTCGCGACCCGTGGCACCGCGGCCTTCCTCGAAGGGCACGAGATCGCCTGCGAGGTGGTCAACAAGGTCTACGAGGGGCGGCCCGACGTGGTCGACATGCTCAAGGACGGGCAGATCGCGCTGGTGATGAACACCACCGAGGGCGCGCAGGCGGTCGAGGACAGCCGCGAGATTCGCTCGGTTGCGCTCTACGACAAGATCCCCTACTACACGACCGCCGCCGCCGCCCACGCCGCCGCCCTGGCCATGAAGGCCCGCGACGAGGGCGACCTTGTGGTAATGGCGCTACAGGGGCCCGGGAAGACGGCCGCGTAGACCGGCGGCGCAAGAATCGCAAGCCTTTGCGAACACGGCATTTTTTGGCGTTATCCACAGCCATGACCGCCGGTCTGTCCGGGTATGCACGAATTGCATAGATTTTAATCTTCATTTCTGTTGCGCGACTCCACTTGCGCCATATATGCGGGCCATGAGCCGCAGCGTAACGCGACTCGGACCTGACCCACTCTAGACCCAGGAGGCTGGACATGACCCGCGATGAACTGAACCGCGAACTTCGTATGCATAGTGCCACCTGGCAGTCGGTTGTGCTGGTATACGGTCTGCTCGTCGGTACGCTGGTGCTCTCGGCAATGGCCATCACCGCATAAAGGCAGGGCGGGCGCCTCCTGCGCCCGGTACCACGCTCTTCACAACCGAAAAGGCGCCGGGCGGTATCTACCGCGCGGCTTTTGTAGTTTGACACCCCGGACGGCATCGTGCTGTCCCCCGTTCCGGGAAGGAAGCTGAGAATGACACGTGACGAACTGAACCGCGAACTGCGCATGCACAGCGCAACCTGGCAATCGGTGGCGATCGTCTATGGCCTCATCGTCGCGTCGATGGTGGGCTCTGCCATGTGGATCATCGGCTGACGATCAGGAAAATCTGGAATTCTACGCGAAACGGCGGAGGGCTGACCCTCCGCCGTTTCTGCTTGTGTCAGGCCGACAGCCTCAGCTGCTTTTCTCGGTGCCGACCTCGGTGCCCTCGACCTTCTCGTCGCCCGGGTCGATCTTGGCCGAGGCCGCGTCGCCCACGTTGTCGACGCCGCGCTCTTCCAGCAACGTGGTCAGCCAGTCGGGGTCCATCTCGGGAACCGAACTGAGCAGCAGGTCGGTATAGGGGTGGTGCGGGGGCGTGAACATCTCGTCCTTGGGCCCCTGTTCCACCACCTTGCCGTGCTGCATCACCACCACCTCGTCGGCGATCGACCGCACGGTGGCAAGGTCGTGGGTGATGAACATGTAGGCCAGGTTCAGCTCGTTCTGCAACCGGTCGAGCAGCTTCAGGATGCCCTCCGCCACAAGCTGGTCGAGCGCCGATGTCACCTCGTCGCAGATGATGAAGGTGGGCTCGGCCGCCAGCGCCCGGGCGATGCCGATCCGCTGTTTCTGTCCGCCCGACAGCTCTGGCGGGAAGCGATTGTAGAACTTCGACGGCTCCAGCTCGATCAGGTCGAGCAGTTCGTCCACCCGGTTCTTGAGCGCGGCCCCCGACAGCCCCGAATAGAACTGCGCCGGCCGGCCGATGATCTCGGAGATCCGCACCTTGGGGTTCAGCGCCGTGTCGGCCATCTGGTAGATCATCTGGCACTGGCGCAACTGGTCGCGGCTGCGGTCCTTGTAGGAGGGTGGGAAAGGCTCTCCCTTGAACATCACCTGCCCCTTGGACGGGGGCAGCAGGCCGGTGATCACCCGCGCCGTGGTCGACTTGCCCGAACCGGATTCGCCCACGACCGCCACGGTCATGCCCTCGTAGATGTCGAAGGACACGTCATCCAGCACCTTCGCCCCGCCGGTATAGGAGGCGTCGACGTTCTGCACGGAGATGAGCGGCGTGGCGTCCTTGGGCCGATGCTTCTGATCCCGCTGGAAGCTGCGGACCGCCCAGAGCGACTTGGTATAGTCCTCCTTCGGGCTTTCCAGCATCTCCTTCGTCGGGGCTTCCTCGACCTCCTCGCCCTTCAGCAGCACCTTGATCGTGTCGGCCATCTGCGCCACGACCGCCAGGTCGTGGGTGATGTAGATCGCGGCGGTGTTGAACTGGTCGACGATGTCGCGGATGGCCGCGAGCACCTCGATCTGGGTGGTCACGTCAAGCGCGGTGGTCGGCTCGTCGAAGATGATCAGGTCGGGCCGGCAGGACATGGCCATCGCCGTCATCGCCCGCTGAAGCTGCCCGCCCGACACCTGGTGCGGGTAGCGGAAGCCGATCTCCTCGGGGTTGGGAAGGCGCAGGCGGCGGTACAATTCCACCGCGTCCTCCTGCGCCTCCATCCGTTTCTTGATGCGGTACTGCACCGGCGCCTCGGTGTGCTGGTCGATCAGCTTGTGCGCCGGGTTGAACGAGGCCGCCGCCGATTGTGCCACGTAGGCGATCCGCGAGCCCCGAAGGGCGCGCCTCTCGCTTTCGCTGGCAGTCGTCAGCTCCATCCCGTCGAACTCGATCGAGCCGTCCGAGATGCGCGTGCCGTCACGGGCATAGCCCATGGCGGCGGCGCCGATGGTGGATTTGCCGGCACCGGATTCCCCGATCAGGCCCATCACCTCGCCACGGTGGAGGGTCAGGTCGACCCCCTTGATGATGTCGATCCACTGCTCGTCGCTGTAGCCCTGAATCTTCAGGTTCCTCACCTTGAGCAGGACATCGCTGTCCTTGAACTTGGTCGCCATTTTTATTTCTCCTTCAGGCCAGAGGACCGGAACAGCATCCAGTCGACCACGAAGTTCACCCCGACCGTCAGCAGCGCGATGGCGGCCGCCGGTATGAGCGGGGTAATGTCTCCGAACGAGATCAGGGTGGCGTTCTCACGCACCATCGAGCCCCAGTCCGCCGTGGGCGGCTGGATGCCGAGCCCGAGGAACGACAGCCCCGCCACCAGCAGGAACACGAAGCAGAATTCCAGACCGAACTCGGCCACCAGGGGGGCGGTCGAGTTGGGCAGGATTTCCCGCCGGATGAGGTACCACATGCCCTCACCGCGCAACTGCGCAGCCTCGATATAGTCCATCACCACGACGTTGCCCGCCACCGCCCGTGTCAGGCGGAAGACGCGCGGCGCGTAGATGATGGCCACGGCGATGATGATCACGATGATCTGCGGCCCGAAGATCGACAGCATCAGCAGCGCGAAGATCAGCGACGGGATCGACATGATCACGTCGGCCAGCCGGCCCATGAACTGGTCGAACCAGCCGCCCTTGGTGGCCGCCAGAAGCCCGGCCAGCGCCCCGAAGAAGAACGCCGCCAGCGTCGCCGACAGGGCCAGCCCCACCGAGTTGCGCGTGCCATAGACGATCCGGCTGAACATGTCGCGGCCCAGCTGGTCGGCACCGAGCAGCATGTTCGAATCCGCCGGCGCAAAGGCCGAGGCGATCACCTGTGCCTCACCATAGGGCGCGATCAACGGGGCGAAGACGCCCATGATCGCGTAGGTGAAGATGACGAACATCCCGAAGGCGGCCGTCAGCGGCGCGGTGCGCAGCTCCTTGGCCATCTCGTCCGAGACCAGCGCGATCAGGAACTCGCGGAAGGCGTAGGAGACCATCGCCGCCAGCGCCAGCACGCCCGCGCAGATGGCAATCGCCCGAAGCGCGCCCGTGCCGCCGATGATGCCCAGAACGAAGGACACCAGCGTCAGCGAGAACAGCAGCAGGAAGGCCGATCTCTTGTTGAAGTAAGCTGCAAGGCAGGAACCGCCCAGAAGCAGCGTGTAATATCCGATTACAAACCAGCTCATGTGACTGCCTCCTTACTTCGGATGCCGCAGACGCGGGTTGGTGAGAATGGCGCCCACATCGGCTGCGAGATTGAGCAGGATGAAGGTCGCCGCGAAGATCAGGCAGCAGGCCTGGACGACCGGGAAGTCACGCTTCGACACCGCGTCGACAAGCGCCTGCCCGATGCCGGGATAGACAAAGACCACCTCGACCAGCACCACGCCGGTGATCAGGTAGGCGAGGTTCAGCGCGACCACGTTGATGATCGGGGCCCAGGCGTTCGGCAGGGCGTGCTTGACGATCACCCGCCACGGCGGCGCACCTTTCAGGCGGGCCATCTCGATATAGGGCGAGGCCAGCAGGTTGATGATCGCCGCCCGCGTCATCCGCATCATGTGCGCCATCACCACCAGCACCAGCGTCAGCGCCGGCAGGAACGTGCGCTCGAGAAGCTGGAGGAAGGACATCCCCTCGCTCAAGCTCGAGATCGCCGGGAACATGCCCCAATTGACCGCGAAGTAGAGGATCAGGATGTAGCCGAGGAAGAATTCCGGCGACGAGATGAACGACAGCGAGACCACGTTGGCCACGCGGTCGAAGATCGAGTTGCGCAGCAGCGCCACGATCACGCCGAGGATAATCGAGACCGGCACCGCGATGACCGCGGCATAGGCCGCAAGGAAAAGCGTGTTCATGAACCGGTCGCTGATCGTGCGGGCGACGGATTCGCCGGTGACGATCGAGTTGCCGAAGTCGAACATGACGGCGCCGCTCAGCCAGTCGAGGTATCGCACGATCGCCGGCTGGTCGAGCCCCATTTCCCGGCGCAGCGCGCGCAGGTTCTCTTCCGTGGCCCCCTGGCCGAGCACGGCCTGGGCGATGTCGCCCGGCAGCAATTCGACCATGAAGAAAATGATGACCGAGATGACCAGTAGAATGATCAGCCCTAGCCCGAGCCGTCTTCCAACGAGCCCAAGTATGTCTCCCATCTGTCCCTCCTGCTGTTGCCCCGTGGTCCCGCGCTCATGGCTGTCCGGGTGGCCGGGTATACAGATATTTTTGGCCTTGGCGGGCTGGGTAAGACTGTCTGGATGACCCGCTTCGGCGATGGGTCCGGGCCCGGGCGTCGTGCCGGGGTCCGGACGGTGAAGCCCCGGCGCTTCTGCGCCGGGGCCGGGTGTGTCGTCCTAGCCTTCGAACCACCAGCGGCTGCAGGCGCGGGCGCCGTCCATCTGCCAGCTCGGGGCAAGATCCTCGCCATGCTTGACGTTCTTGCGGCGGGCATAGACGAAGTCCGGGAAGAACGGGATGACGGTGCCGCCATCGTCCTTTGCCAGAACCGCCATCTCGCGGTACATCTCGGCGCGCTTGGCGTCGTCGATCTCCGACTTGGCCATCCGCAGCAGCTCGTTGAACCGCTCGTTCTGCCAGTGGCTTTCGTTCCACGCCGCGTCGTCCTTGTAGGCCAGCGAGTACATCACGTCCGGAGTCGGACGCGCGCCCCACTGCACGCAGCACCACGGCTTCTTGAGCCAGACGTCGGAATAGTACCCGTCGTTCGGCTCGCGCTTGACCTTGATGTTGATGCCGGCGGCCTTGGCGTGTTCGGCATAGAGCACGCACATGTCGACCGAGCCCGAGAAGACCGAGTCGGCGACGCTGATCTCGACGGTGAGGTCTTCCATCCCCGCCTTCTTCAGCAGCGACTTGGCCTGGTCGGGGTCATACGGGCGCTGTTCGATATCCTCGGGCCAGTAGGGCATGGCCGGCGAATGGTGGAAATCGTTGCCCATGGTCGCCGTGCCGAAGACGATCTTGTCGATGATGTCCTGCCGGTCGATCGACAGTTTCAGCGCGTTGCGCACGTCGACATTGTCGAACGGCGCCACGTCGCAGAACATCGGCATGGTGATCGCCGCGGCCGAGGCGACCTGGTCGATCTCGATGTTCGGGTCGCGCTGCAGCAGGGCGAGCGTCTTCAGTTCGATCTGCGTGACGGCATCGACATCGCCGGTGACCAGCGCGGTCTGGCGCGCGTTGGGGTCGTTCAGCACGGTGATCGTGACACTGTCGAAATAGGCCCCGTCGAGGTGCCAGTCGTCATGGCGCTCGAACGCGTAGCTGACGCCGAACTCGGCATTGGTCAGCTTGTACGGCCCGCAGCCGTCGCCCGATTTCCAGTCGATCGAGCCGTCCTCGTTCGCCGGGCAGATGGCCAGGTGATAGTCGGTCATCAGCCACGGCAGGTCGGCGTTGCCCGAGGCCAGCTTGAAGGTGATCGAGCCGTCGCCGTTGTCGGTGATGTCCTCGACATCCGTCAGCAGCGCGGTCGCCGCAGAGGTGCTGTCCTCGCCGCGGTGGTGGTTCATCGAGGCGATCACGTCGTTGGCCGTGACCTTGCCGCCGCTGTGGAAGGTGGCGTTCTCGTTCAGCTTGAAGGTCCACTCCTTCGCGTCCTCGGAGGCCGACCATTCCGTCGCCACGTCCGGCCCGAGCGAGCCATCGGGTTCGATCAGGGTCAGGTAGCTGCGGAAGGTATGCGCGACCTGGATCATCGAGAAGGACAGGTAGGTGCCCGGGTCATGGGTGTCGGACGTGTTGCCGTCATGCGCGCCGAGGCGGAAATGGCCGCCGCTCTGCGGCTCGGCCTTCGCCGAAGTGGTCCAAAGGCCAGTGGCGGCCGAGGCGGTCATGCCCGCGGCCATCGAGTAATGCATGAACGAGCGGCGCGAGATCTTGCCTTCGCGGGCAGCATCCGCCAGCCGGTCGATCATCATCTGATCGTGTTTCTTTGTCATATCTTCTCCCTGGTATGTCGTCTTGTTGGACAATGTCCCGGTCGGTTCCGGGTTTTTCTTGGTATTCTGGTCCGGTTCCTTCCCCGAAACCCGCAGGGGGCATGTCGTTCAGGGGTGGTACGAAGACCTTGTTCTTCGTCTATCGTCTGGTCTGGGTCCCCTTTCTTCTTTTCTTCTTTCCTATTGGGCCGCCGGGGCGGCCGAATGAGCGGGCCCGGCGCACGCGGCGCCGGGCCCTTTGCAAGATCAGTCTTCGAACCACCAGCGGCTTGGGCCGCGGGCGCCGTCAAGCTCCCAGCTCGCGGCAAGGTTCTCGCCATGCTTCACGTTGGCGCGGCGCGCGTAGACGAAGTTGTTGAACATCGGGATGATCGTCCCGCCGTCGTCCTTCGCGAGGATCGCCATGTCGTGGTACATCTCGGCGCGCAGGCTGTCGTCGAGCTCGGACTTGGCCTTCAGCAGGAGGTCGTTGAACTCCTCGTTCTGCCAGTGGCTCTCGTTCCAGTCGGCATCCGCCTTGTAGGCCAGCGTGTACATCACGTCGGGCGTGGGGCGCGCGCCCCAGGACACCGCGCAGAACGGCTTCTTCAGCCAGACGTCGGAATAGTAGCCGTCGTTCGGCTCGCGCACGACCTTGACAGTGATGCCCGCCTGCTTGGCCTGCTCGGCATAGAGCACGCACATGTCGACCGCGCCCGAGAACAGGCTGTCGGCGGTCGAGATGCTGACCGTCAGGTCCTCGGCGCCGGCCTTCTTGAGCAGCGACTTGGCCTGGTCCGGATCGTACTCGCGCTGTTCGATATCCTCGGGCCAGTAGGGCTGGGCCGGGGAATGGTGGAAGTCGTTGCCGATCGTGGCCGCGCCGAAGGCGATCTTCTCGATGATCTCGTTGCGGTCGATCGACAGCTTCAGCGCGTTGCGCACGTTGACGTCGTCGAACGGCGCCGTGTCGCAGAACATCGGCATGGTGATCGCGGCGGCCGACGGCACGTTCTCGACCACGATGTTCGGATCGCGTTCCAGCAGCGACGAGGTCTTGATGTCGATCAGCGTGACCGCGTCGACATCGCCGGTCACAAGCGCGGTCTGGCGGGCGTTCGGGTCGTTCAGAACCAGCATTTCGAGGTTGTCGAAATAGGCGCCTTCTAGGTGCCAGCCGTCATGGCGGCTGAGCTTCCAGCTGACGCCCCATTCGCCCTGGTCGATCTTGTAGGGGCCCGAACCGTCGCCCGACTGCCAGTCGATGCTGCCATCCTCGTTGCCGGGGCAGACGGCGAGGTGATAGTCGGTCATCAGCCACGGCAGGTCGGCAATGCCGCTTTCCAGCGAGACGACGACGGTGTGGTCGCCATCCGCGGTCACGTCGGTTACCGACGACAGCAGCGATTTCGCCGCCGAGGTGCTTTCCTCGCCGCGGTGGTGATTGAGCGAGGCGACCACGTCGGAGGCCATCACCGGCTTGCCGCTGTGGAACGAGGCATCCGGGTTGATCTCGAACGTCCAGACCGACGCGTCCTCGTTCGCCGACCAGTCGCTGGCAAGGTCCGGACCGAGAGAGCCATCGGGCTCGATCAGGGTCAGGTAGCTGCGGTACTGGTGCGCGAGGTAGATCTGCTGGCGTGAAACATACTGGCCGGGGTCGTGCGTGTCGGACGAGTTGCCGTCATGCATACCGACCCGGAAAGTGCCGCCCTGCTTGGGCTGGGCGTTGGCCTTGGTGGTCCAGAGACCGGTGGCGGCCGAGGCGGACATGCCGGCGGCCAGTGAGTAATTCATGAAGGACCGGCGCGATATCTTGCCTTCGCGGGCGGCTTCGGCGAGCCGATCAATCAACAATTGATCTGTTCTCTTGGTCATATTTTCTCCCAGGAATTCTTCATAATGTCGGACGGTCCGCGGGATTGCGGCATCACCGTCAAAGCTTCTCTCCCTTGTGAAGTTTCGGGCGGCTTGAATGCGACATATTGATAGCAAAACACGAAATCGGCGAGTCTTCCAGTGTGGAGTTTGCCTTTCCACGGTTTTTTGAAGAACTCCGCATGGATAGGGCCCGCTTTGAAAGCGGCTTACGTCGCGGCGGCTTCGCCCCGCCCCGGCCCTGTCCTGACCGGGTGGTCAAAAAACGACATTTCCTGCCGCCGCGCGATCTTCCGCGGCCGGCCGCGCCTCACTCGTTGCGCTTGGTCCTGAGCTTGGCGAAATAGTCCACGCGTTTCTTCAGCTCCCGCTCGAAGCCGCGCTCGACCGGCTGGTACAGCACCGGGCGCTTCATGTCCTCGGGGAAGTAATCCTGCCCCGAAAACCCGTCTTCTGCGTCGTGGTCATAGGCATAGCCCTTGCCGTAGCCCTGCTCCTTCATAAGCTTGGTGGGCGCGTTCAGGATATGCTTGGGCGGTGACAGGCTGCCGGTCTTCTGGGCCTGTCTCCGCGCCTCCTTGTAGGCATTGTAGGCGGCGTTCGACTTGGGCGCCAGCGCCAGGTAGGTCAGCGCCTGCGCGATGGCCAGCTCCCCCTCGGGGCTGCCCAGCCGCTCGTACACCTCCCACGCGTGCAGGCAATGGGTCTGCGCCTGCGGGTCGGCCAGCCCGATATCCTCCACCGCCATGCGGGTGATCCGCCGGGCCAGGTAACGGGGGTCCTCGCCCCCTTCCAGCATCCGCGCGAACCAGTAAAGCGCGGCATCCGGGTCGGACCCGCGCACCGATTTGTGCAGCGCCGAGATCAGGTTGTAATGCTCGTCCCCGCTCTTGTCATACTTCGCCGCCCGCCGCATCAGCCGCGAGGTCAGGCCCTTCACGTCGAGCTTGCTGTCGGTCTTCCACGCCGCCACCTGCTCGATCAGGTTCAGAAGCGCCCGCCCGTCGCCATCGGCCATCTCCAGCAGCGCCTCGCGCGCCGGGCCATCCAGCGGCAGCGGCTTGCCGATCTCCGCCTCGGCCCGCTGGGTCAGCAGCTCAAGGTCGGCCAGCGACAGCCGCTCCAGCACGAAGACCTGCGCCCGGCTCAGCAAAGCGGCGTTCAGCTCGAAGCTGGGGTTCTCGGTCGTGGCCCCCACGAGAAGGATGGTGCCATCCTCCATATGCGGCAGGAAACTGTCCTGCTGGGCCTTGTTGAACCGGTGGATCTCGTCGACGAAGAGCAGCGTCCCCTGCCCGTTCGCGCGGCGGTGCTTGGCCTCGTCGAACACCCGCCGCAGGTCCGGCACGCCGGTGAAGATCGCGCTGATCTGCACGAAATGCAGGTCGGTCTCATCCGCCAGCAGCCTTGCGATGGTGGTCTTGCCCACGCCGGGCGGGCCCCAGAACACCAGCGAGCCAAGGCTGTTCGAGGCCAGCATCACCCCCAGTGGCCCCTCCGGCCCCAGCACCTGCTGCTGGCCGATCACGTCCGACAGCTTGCGCGGCCGCAGCCGGTCGGCCAGCGGGCGCGGCGCGGTGTCGGGCAGGGCCTCGGGCTGGGTGTCGAACAGGTCGCTCATCGGCTTACAACCGGAACCGCATGGTCATGCGCTGGGTGCCGCGCTGCACGTCGAGGAAGAGGTGCCGCCGCGCCTCCTCCAGCGCCGCCTCGGCCTCGGTCGCACTCTCGACCGTCACGTCATTGATCCCGCGCAGGATATCCCCCGCCCGAAGCCCGGCGCGCAGCCCGATCTGGCCGGGGTCGTCGACCACCACGCCCTGGGCCGACAGCGGCAGGGCATATTCCCCGATCACCGCCGGGTTCACCGTCGACAGCATCATGCCGGGAATGGCGGCGTTCCGCCCCGTCGTCAGCTGCCCGCGCGGCGGCACGTCCGGCGCCGCGATCAGGCGCACCGTTGCCTCACCCGCCTCGCCGTTGCGCACATGGGCGATCCGCGCCTCCGCCCCGATGCCGGTCACCGACATGCGAAAGATCATCTCGGCCGGGGTATTCACGGGGTGCCCCTCGACCGCGGTGATCACGTCGCCCGGCTGATAACCCGCCTCGAGGAAGCTGCTGGCCGGGTGCAACTGCGAGATCACCACGCCACCCGGCGCGGAAAGCCCCAGCCCCTCGGCCATGTCCGCCGTCACCGGCTGGCCATCCATCCCCGCCCACGGCCGCTCGAACACGCTCTTGCCGTCGCGCGCCTGTGCCACGAACTGCGACACCAGCCGCGAGGGGATGGCGAAGCCGATCCCGTTCGACCCGCCCGAGCGGCTGAGGATCGAGGTGTTGATGCCGATCAGGCTGCCATTCACGTCGACCAGCGCGCCGCCCGAGTTGCCGGGGTTGATTGGCGCATCGGTCTGGATGAAATAGCCCCGCGCGTTGCCGGTCGCGGTGCCCGACCGCGCGAGCCCCGAGACGATCCCGCTGCTGACCGTCTGCCCCACTCCGAACGGGTTGCCCAGCGCCAGCACCAGCTCGCCCACCTGCACGGTATCGCTGTCCCGCAGGGTCAGCGCCGGCATGTCGTGGGCGTTCTCCATCTGCAGGATCGCAAGGTCGCTTTCCTCGTCGGCCAGAAGCACCTTCGCCGAAAACTCCCGCCGGTCGTTGAGCACGACGCGGATATCCGTGGCCTCCCCCACCACGTGGTAATTCGACACCACGATCCCGTCTTTCCCGAGGATCACGCCCGAACCAAGGCTGTTCTGCACCCGCTGCCGCGGCGTGCCGAAATCGCGGAACAGGTCCTGGAAGAAGGGGTCGCTGGAAAACGGGCTCTGCACGCTGACCACCCGGCGGGCATAGATGTTCACCACCGCCGGAGAAACCTTCTTCACCACCGGAACGAAACCGGTCTGGATCTCGATCTGGCTGGTCGGCACCTGCATCTCGGCCCGGGCGGGCAGGCCGGGGAGGAGGAGACAGATTACCAGGATCCAACGCATGTCCGCCCTCCGTTTTCTCGGCTGCCTTCCTGATATGCTGGGCCGGCGGGCGGATTGCAAGCTGTCACGCGGTGGCCGGGCCCCGTTGCAGGGCCCGGCTTGGACGCGGCTCAGCCCGCCTTGCGGGCCAGCCGGCCCCGCCGCGCGCGCACGGCGTCGGCCAGGCCGTGCAGCGCGGTTTCCGTCTTCTCCCAGCCAAGGCAGCCATCGGTGATCGACTGGCCGTAGACCAGCGGCCGCTGCCCCACCTTCTGCGCCCCGCCGACAAGGTGGCTCTCCACCATCACGCCGGTGATACGGGTATCGCCCGCCGCCACCTGCGCGCCGATCTCTTCCAGCACCTCCGGCTGTTTCTCGGGGTCCTTGCCGCTGTTGGCGTGGCTTGCGTCGATCATCACCTGTGGCCGCAGGCCATCGCTCGCCATCTTCGCGCAGGCCGCGTCGACAGACCCCGCGTCGTAATTCGTGCCGCCCCCGCCGCGCAGGATGACATGGCAATCCTCGTTGCCCCCGGTGCCGACGATGGCCGCCTGCCCCTCCTCCGTCAGCCCCATGAAATGATGCGGCTGCGCGGCCGAGCGCACCGCGTCGATGGCGATCTGCACGTTGCCGCGCGTGCCGTTCTTGAACCCCACCGGGCAGGACAGGCCCGACGCCATCTCGCGGTGGATCTGGCTTTCCGTCGTCCGCGCCCCGATGGCGCCCCACGCCACGAGATCGGCGATGTATTGCGGCACCGTGGTATCGAGGAACTCGGTCCCCACCGGCAGCCCCATCTCGGCCAGTTGCAGCAGAAGCGTGCGCGCCGTCTCGATCCCTTCGTTGATGCGGAAGGAGCCGTCGATGCCCGGATCGTTGATCAGCCCCTTCCAGCCGCCGATGGTGCGGGGCTTCTCGAAATAGGCCCGCATGACCACCTCCACCGCGTCCGACAGCTCGTCCCGCAGGGTACGCAGGCGGCCGGCATACTCGACCGCCGCCACCGGATCGTGGATCGAGCAGGGCCCGACCACCGCGACGATCCGGTCATCGCGCCCGTCGAGAATCGCGCGGATCGCGGCGCGGCCCTCCTGCACCGTCTTCGCGGCCGGGCCACTCACGGGATGCCGCGCGCGCACCGTCGCGGGGGAGAGAAGTTCGTGCATCTTCGTGATGCGGAGGTTCTGTGTCGTCGTCGCCATGGGATCTGTCCTTCGGGCTGGCCCCCGGCGGAGACATGAAAAAACCGCCGGTGAGGGCGGTTCGGTTTGGTGTGTCACTGTCAACGTTGTGTCAGAACGCGCAGACCCTTCCCGCCGCCATATGGCTCGGAGCATAAAAATACCAGAATGCGGCAAAGGTGCGTGTCATGGCGGGCACGCTAGCGGGCTCGGGTGGCCATGTCACGCGAAAAATGCGCAGGCGTGGGCGCCCGTGGTTGTCACCCGGGGGGCCAGCCCCCCGGACCCCCTGGGATATTTATAGCCAGAAGAAGCATGGGGGAAAAAGAAAACCCCCGCCAGCGGAACCGGCGGGGGTGGAAACGGCCCGGAAGGGGCGGTCTCTTATTCTTCGTCGGCATCCTCGAGCGCGACGCGCTCCTTGTCGGATTTGCCCTTGGCGTCGAGGTCGCGGTCGACCAGTTCGATGATCGCCATCGGCGCCATGTCACCATAGCGGAAGCCGGCTTTCAGGACGCGGGCATAGCCGCCCGAGCGTTCCTTGTAGCGCGGGCCCAGCACGTCGAACAGCTTGGCGACGTGGATGTCCTGCTTGAGCTGGGCGGCGGCCTGGCGGCGCGCATGCACGTCGCCGCGCTTGCCCAGCGTGATGAGCTTGTCGATCACCCGCTTGAGCTCTTTCGCCTTGGGCAGGGTGGTCTTGATCTGTTCGTGTTCGATGAGCGAGCCGGCCATGTTCGCCCACAGCGCCTTGCGGTGCTCGTGGGTGCGGTTCAGGCGGCGATAGCCTCGTGCGTGACGCATGTTTCTTACTCCTATGTGCCCTCTACGGGCGGTTTTGCTTTGTCCGGCCGGCGATGCGTGTCACCGGCTCTCCTTGGGGCTCGACGCCCATTGTGCGGCGGGTTGGCCCCCACCCTACGATCTCCCGTAGGGTGGGTGAAACCCACCAATGCTTAGAATTGATCCTCGAATTTCTTCGCAAGATCCTCGATGTTGTCCGGCGGCCAGTCCTCGACATCCATGCCGAGATGCAAGCCCATGCCCGAGAGCACTTCCTTGATCTCGTTCAGCGACTTGCGGCCGAAGTTCGGGGTGCGCAGCATCTCGGCTTCGGTCTTCTGGATCAGGTCGCCGATATAGACGATGTTGTCGTTCTTCAGGCAGTTGGCCGAGCGCACCGAAAGCTCCAGCTCGTCGACCTTCTTGAGAAGCAGCGGGTTGAACTCCAGCCCGTCGTCCTCGTCCTGGCGGCCGGCGGATTCGGGTTCTTCGAAGTTGACGAAGATCGAAAGCTGGTCCTGCAGGATGCGGGCGGCATAGGCCACCGCGTCGTCCGGCGTGACCGACCCGTCGGTATCGACCTTCATGGTCAGCTTGTCATAGTCCAGCACCTGGCCCTCGCGGGTGGGCTGCACGTCGTAGCTGACCTTGACGACCGGCGAATAGATCGCGTCGACCGGGATCAGGCCGATCGGCGCGTCTTCCGGCTTGTTCTTGTCGGCGGCGACATAGCCCTTGCCCTGGTTCACGGTCAGTTCCATGAACAGGTCGGCACCCTCGTCGAGGTGGCAGATCACGTGATCCTTGTTCAGGATCTCGATGCCCGCGCTGTCGGAAATGTCGCCGGCGGTGACGACGCCCGGCCCCTTGGCCGAGATCGACAGGCGCTTGGGCCCTTCCACTTCCATGCGCAGGGCCACGCCCTTGAGGTTCAGGACGATATCTGTCACGTCTTCGCGCACACCGGCCACCGACGAGAATTCGTGCAGCACGTTGTCGATCTGCACCGAGGTGATCGCGGCGCCCTGAAGCGACGACAGCAGCACGCGGCGCAGCGCGTTGCCAAGGGTCAGACCGAAGCCGCGCTCCAGCGGTTCGGCCACGACGGTGGCCTGGCGCAGCGGGTCATTGCCCGGCTTCACGTCCAGCTGCGTCGGCTTGATCAGTTCTGCCCAGTTCTTGTGGATCATGCGGTCCCTCCATTCCTGTTCTCGGCCCCATGTCCGAAGGCCAAGAACGCCCGAGGTTTAAAATGACGGAATGGGGCCGTGAACGAACACGCGGCCCCACCGATAATCGGTAAGATCAGACCCGGCGGCGCTTCGGCGGGCGGCAGCCGTTATGCGCGATCGGGGTCACATCACGGATCGAGGTGATGTTGAAGCCGACAGCGGCCAGCGCGCGCAGGGCACTTTCGCGGCCCGAACCGGGGCCCTGCACTTCGACCTCGAGGGTCTTCATGCCGTGTTCCTGCGCCTTGCGGCCTGCATCCTCTGCGGCCATCTGGGCGGCGTAGGGGGTCGACTTGCGCGACCCCTTGAAGCCCATCGTGCCGGCCGACGACCAGGCAATCGCGTTGCCTTGCACGTCCGAGATCAGGATCTTGGTGTTGTTGAAGGAACTGTTCACATGCGCCACGCCGGTGGCGATGTTCTTCGAGACCTTTTTCTTGCCGCGCTGTGCGCCGCGGCGGGTATCACGTGCCATATCTGCTGCCCTCCCTTACTTCTTCTTGCCGGCAATGGCTTTTGCCGGGCCCTTGCGGGTGCGGGCGTTGGTGTGGGTCCGCTGGCCGCGAACCGGCAGGTTCCGGCGGTGGCGCAGACCACGGTAGCAGCCGAGATCCATGAGCCGCTTGATGTTCATCTGAACATCGCGGCGCAGGTCGCCCTCGACGGTGTAGTTGGCGTCGATATGCTCGCGCACGGCAAGCACTTCGGAGTCGCTCAACTCGTTCACCCGGCGGGTGACGTCGATGTTGACGGCTTCGCAGATGGCCTTGGCCGAGGAATGGCCGATACCAGTGATGTAAGTCAGGGCGATCGGGACCCGTTTGTGGGTCGGGATGTTAACGCCGGCGATACGTGCCAAGTGTCGTGTCCTCTTGTGTTGCGGTTCCGTAGTGCCAGAACCTTTTTTCACAACGTAGGCCCGAGACGGTTCCGTCCGGGCCGCAGCTGATACAGGTGGTCGATTCGGCCCCGGGTGCGACCCGGAAAAGAATCATTTTCTCTCATGAGATGGTGGTGCTTAGGAGCAAATGCCAAGAGCGTCAAGCCCCCCGCGGGGCCTGTCAGTCACTGCACAGGAAATAAGCCTGCGCACTGCCCGTTTCGTCCTCGTAGACATATAGCAGGCCCGGCTCCGATTGGAAGGTCCGCAGCACGAAAACCTTCGGGTAAAGCGCGCCGGGCTCCTCGCAGTAACCGGGGCGGATATGGGTCTGGTCACCGGTCCAGTCGGGGCGCGGGATGGGCTCGGACAGTTCGCAGTGATACTCGATCTCGGAAAACCACGTGCCGTCGAAGCTCATGCCGCGTTCGTGCCGCTCGACCATCTCGAGCCCGCAGAGCGCCCGGTCGGTGACGAAATCCATCTCCGCCCGAAGCGGCGTGGCCAGGAAAACCAGCGCCGCGATCCAAACACCCTTCATGAAAAAACCTCCGACCCGTGGGACCGGAGGTTAGCCGCTTTCCGTGAAAGCGCCAAGCGTCAGGCGACGGCGCTCAGCCGAGCTTGCCGTCGATGGCTGCCGACACCTCGTCGATCGTGCCCAGCCCGTCGACCGCGGTGAGCTGGCCCTTGGCATAGTAATAACCGATGAGCGGCGAGGTCTTCTTGTAATATTCCATCAGCCGCTGCTTGAGGCTTTCCTCGTTGTCGTCGGCCCGCACCGGCTGACCGGCGGCGGCGGCCTCTTCGGCGCGCCCCACGATGCGGCTCACCAGGATCTCGTCATCGACCTGAAGCTCGATCACGGCATCGAGCGTCTGGCCCGTTTCCTCCAGCAGCTGGGCCAGCGCGTCGGCCTGCGCCAGCGTGCGCGGGAAGCCGTCGAAGATGAACCCGCCGGCATTCTCGCCCTGGATCTTTTCCCGGATCAGCCCGATCACGATCTCGTCGGTCACCAGGTCGCCGCGCGCCATCACGTCGGCCACGACCTTGCCCATCTCGGTGCCGCTGTCCTTGGCCTCGCGCAGCATGTCGCCGGTCGAAAGCTGGATCATGCCCCGCTTCTCGACAAGGATCTGGGCCTGTGTGCCTTTGCCCGCGCCGGGCGGTCCAAGAAGAATGATATTCATCGGCGTGCCGTTCCTTTCCGACGGGCGCGCTTGCGTCCCTTGCCACTCAATTGCGATTTTTCAATAAGGCCCTCGTACTGGTGCGCCAGGAGATGCGACTGCACCTGCTGGATCGTGTCCATGACAACCGACACCACGATGAGAACCGACGTGCCGCCAAAATAGAAGGGAATGGCGAACTGGCTACGAAGGATTTCAGGAAGGAGACAAACTGCCGCAAGGTAAGCCGAACCCAGCACCAGGATGCGCGAGACCACGTATTCGAGATACTCCGCCGTCCGCTTGCCCGGCCGGATGCCGGGGACGAAACCGTTCTGGTTCTTCAGGTTGTCGGCCACGTCATCGGGCTTGAAGGCCACGTTGTAGGTATAGAAATAGGCGAAAAACACGATCATGCCGGCGAAGAACACCAGGTAAAGCGGCTGACCGGGCCCGAAATAGGCCAGGATGGTCGACATCACCGGCCCGCTGTTCTGCCCCGAGAAGGTCGACAGCGTCACCGGCAGAAGCAGCAGCGACGAGGCGAAGATCGCCGGGATCACGCCCGCCGGGTTCACCTTGACCGGCAGGTGGCTCGACCCGCCGTCATAGACCTTCATCCCCACCTGGCGGCGCGGATACTGGATGTGGATCTTGCGCAAGGAGCGCTCCATGAACACCACGAAGGCGATCACGGCCACCACCATCAGCAGCACGCCCACGATCACCGCCGGGCTGATCGCGCCGCTGCGGCCGCTTGCGAAGAACTGCGCCAGCGCCGCCGGGATCTCGGCGATGATGCCCACGAAGATGATCAGCGAGATGCCGTTGCCCACGCCGCGCGCGGTGATCTGCTCGCCCAGCCACATCAGGAACATCGTGCCGCCCACCAGCGTGATCATGCAGGCCGCCACGAAGAACGGCACGGGAAGATCCGCCTGCACCAGCCCGCCCGAGACAAGGCTCATGGCCAGCCCGTAGGATTGCAGCGTCGCAAGGCCCACCGTGCCGTAGCGGGTGTACTGGTTGATCTTCTTGCGCCCCTGCTCGCCCTCTTTCTTGAGCTGCTCCAGTGCCGGCACCATGGCCGTCATGAGCTGCACGATGATCGAGGCCGAGATATAGGGCATGATCCCCAGCGCGAAGATCCCCATCCGCCCCAGCGCACCGCCGGTGAACATCGACAGCATCCCGCCGATGCCCTGGCTGGCATCTTCCATGAACTGGCGAAGCTCGGCCCCGTCGATGCCGGGCACCGGGATATAGGTGCCGAGGCGATAGACGATGAGCAGGGCGATGGTGAAGAGGATGCGCTTGCGAAGATCGGTGGCCTTGCCAAGGGCGGACCAACTGGTGTTGGCGGCCATTTGTTCTGCTGCGGATACCATGCGCGGGTCTCTTTTTCTTTATAAACGAACGCCGCCAAAGCCGTTTTCCGGCAAAGGCGGCGTCCTAAGGAAAACTAGGGGCTATGTAAGCGGCGTGAGGGCCGCTCACAACCTCTTATTCGGCCGCCTGCGCGGTTGTGACATTCAGAGAGCCACCCGCTTTCTCGACCGCCTCGACGGCCGATTTCGACGCGCCGGTCACTTCCAGCGTCAGCTTGCCGCTGATCTCGCCCTTGGCCAGAACGCGGATCCCGTCGAGCTTGCGGCGCACGAGGCCGCTTTCGACCAGCACGTCCTCGGTGATCGGCTTGCCGCCGTCGATCTTCTTGGCGTCGACGAATTTCTGGATCAGGCCGAGATTGACCACGGCGTATTTCTTGCGGTTCGGCTTGTTGAAGCCACGCTTGGGCAGGCGCTGGTAGAGCGGCATCTGGCCGCCTTCATAGCCCTTGATGGCCACGCCCGAACGGGATTTCTGGCCCTTGATACCACGGCCGGCGGTCTTGCCCATGCCCGAGCCCGGGCCACGGCCGACACGTTTGCGGGGTTTGGTCGCGCCCGCGTTGTCGCGCAGTTCGTTCAGTTTCATATCGCTTCTCCTGAGCCGGATGTGCCCCCCGAAGCGGGTGAGGACAACCTCGGCATGTCTTGGTTTTCGAGTCGGGCCCATCCCGGGCCACCGGGCGCGTATAGACGGGTTGCGCGGGCGGATCAAGGGGCCTGTGCGGGGGCTGACGTCACGGGGCAGACCCACGGCGCATCGGCCCCGGTGACGCCCGCCGCGCGACCTCAGCCAGAAACGCCCCCCCACCAAACCCGATTGATTTCTCGCCTCCCGCGTTATCTCCTTCTCCCATGACCCTCCGTGCCGCCCTCCTCGCCTCGGCCCTCGCCCTATCGGCCACCCCGGCCGCCCCGGGCTGCGCCACCGATGCCATGCTGGTCTTCGACGGCTCCGCCTCGATGGCCGAGATCGGCGCCGACGCAACCGCGCCCACCCGCATCGCCGAGGCCCGCACCGCGCTCCACCGCGCCATGCCCCAGATCGCCCCCTTCCGCCGCGTGGGCCTGCTGGTTTACGGCCCCGGCGGCGACCGAAGCTGCACCGGCATCGACCTCCGCTTCGCCCCCATCCCCGACGCGTCCCAAGCCGTAACCGGCGCCATCGACACCCTGGCGCCGCAGGGCCTCACGCCGCTCGCCGCCTCCGTCCTCGCCGCCGCCGAAACGCTGGACTACCGCGGCACCCCCGGCATCGTGGTACTGGTCACCGACGGCAACGAAACCTGCGGCGGCCGCCCCTGCGCCCTCGGCGCGACACTGGCGGCGGAAGGGTACGACCTCACCGTCCACGTCATCGGCTTCCGCGTGGTCTACGACCCGTTCAGCTGGAACAGCCCCGAGGCCGAGGGCTATGACGGCACGACCGTCGCCAAGTGCCTCGCCGACCGGACGGGCGGCATGTATGTCTCCACCGAAACCGTCGACGAACTGGCCGCGGCCCTGCGCGAGACGCTGGGCTGTGCGCTGATCGGGCGGGCCCCTGCCCGTCCCGCGACTTCGGCCGGCTAAACAAACCAGCTCCTCTCCAAGGTCGAAAATCTTTACCCCGAAAGGGAAAAAGTTAGTAAACTGTTAACGCATCATGTGGGGGGAGAATGACATGAAGCGGTTCACGACAGCGGCGATCATCAGCATCCTGGTATCATCCAGCCCGGTTCTCGCCGCCAGCCAGGGCGCGGCGCAGGGCTTACTGGCAGACGAGGTCTGGCACAGCGGCGGATGCCGCAAGAATTCGCCCCCGGGAAAATGCTGCCACGCCGGGTCGAAACCCTACCATTGCCACTGACCCACGGCGCTTAGCACATCGCGTCCGACAGGGGCCGCCCGTAGGGTGGGTGAAACCCACCTCTCCTACCCTATCCCGCGCCCGCCAGGTTCAGCACGCCCACAACCTCGAGCCCGCTCAGCACCGCGTCCACCGCCACGGTCGCCAGGATCATCCCCATCACCTGGCTGATCACGTTCGCCCCGGTATTGCCGATCACCCGTTTCAACCGGCTCGCCAGCAGCAGTAGCAGCAGCGTGATCAGCAGCACCACCACCAGAAGCCCCGCCGTAACCGCCTGGTCTGGAATGGAATTCCGGTTGTTATCGGTGAGAATGACAATCGCCAGCATCGCCCCGGGCGAGGCGATCGAGGGCATCGCCAGCGGGAACACCGCGCCGCTCATGTGATCCTTCTCCGCCGCCTCGATCTCGCGCTCGGCCTTGGCCTCGCCAAAGATCATCTGCATGGCGAAGACGAACAGGATCAGCCCGCCCGCGATCTGGAACGACCCGAGCCGCAGGCCGATCGCCTCGAGCACCACCTGCCCCAGCACCAGGAACGCCATCAGCACGATCGCGGCCACGAGAACACCCCGCACGGCCAGCCGCCAGTGCAGCTTCTCCGGCACGCCCGCGACGGCGAAATAGAAGACCGGCAGCGTGCCAATCGGGTCGATCACGACGAAAAGCGTGATGAACTCGCGGATCAGGGTTTCAAGGTCGATGGCGGGCAATTCGGCGTGTCTCCGGGGGATCTGTTTCTCTTTTGGCAGACCGCCCGCGCCGGGGCAACGGGAGGAATGCCGCATCCCGCCCGGCGGGCTATCGGCGATTGCTTGCAATCGCCTGCCGCAAGTGAATTGCAAGGCAATTCACGATAGGCGAGCGCCGGCCCGTGGGGAGGCGCAGCGACGGAATTGGCTCACGCTTTATGGTGCCGAATACATCTTCCCTACGAACGTTATGCCACACCCGCCAAAGCGCCTGCCCGCCGGGACGGGCCGGCGCTCGCCCGGCGCCTTCGGCTCGATTCCGGGCTTCCTCTCCCCCAAAACCGCGCCGCCAAAGAAAAACGCCCCGGCCATCACTGACCGGGGCGCCTATCCGTAGGGTGGGTGTCAACCCACCTCACCCAAACTCAACCGCGCTCTTCGACGATTTCCACCAGGTGCGGGATCTTGTTGATCATGCCGCGCACCGAGGGGGTGTCTTCCAGCTCACGGGTCTTGTGCATCTTGTTGAGCCCCAGGCCAACGAGCGTGGCGCGCTGTTCCTTGGGGCGGCGGATGGGCGAACCCACCTGCTTGACGACGATGGTTTTGGCCATGTCCCTGTCTCCTTACGCTTCCGCGGCCGTGTCGGCCGGGTGTTCGCCCTTCGGACCTTCATCCCGTTTCAGGATGTCGGCGACCTTCTTGCCGCGGCGCTGCGCCACGTGGCGCGGGCTGGCCTGGAACTGCAGCGCGTCCAGCGTGGCACGGATCATGTTGTAGGGGTTCTGCGTGCCCACCGACTTGGCCACCACGTCCTGAACGCCCAGCATCTCGAACACGGCACGCATCGGACCACCGGCGATGATACCGGTACCTTGCGGCGCGGTGCGCATGATCACCTTGCCGGCGCCGTGACGGCCGTAACCGTCATGGTGCAGCGTGCGGCCTTCGCGCAGCGGCACGCGGATCATGCCGCGCTTGGCCTGCTCGGTGGCCTTGCGGATCGCCTCGGGCACCTCTTTGGCCTTGCCCTTGCCGAAGCCCACGCGGCCCTTCTGGTCGCCCACGACGACGAGAGCTGCGAACCCGAAGCGCTTGCCGCCCTTCACGGTTTTCGAAACACGGTTGATCGCGACAAGGCGATCGGCGAATTCCGGCGCTTCGTCGCGATCGCGACCTCCGCGGCGGTTGTCATCTCTTGCCATCTGGCATCCTTTCCTGGCGCCCTCGCGGGCTTCAAGTTTGTCCAATCCAGGTGTCGAAAGGCCTTGTGCCCCCGACCCGGATCATCGAGGCGCCCCGGGATCAGCCCCGCGGCGCCTGCGCCTTAGATTTTCAGGCCGGCTTCGCGGGCGGCATCCGCCAGCGCCTTGATCCGGCCGTGAAACAGGAACCCGCCGCGGTCGAACTGGGCCTCGGTGATGCCCGCCGCCTTGGCGCGTTCGGCGATGGTGGCGCCGATCTTCTTCGCCGCATCCATCGTGTTCTTGCCGACGAAGCCGAGATCCTTCTCGAGCGTCGAGGCCGAGGCCAGGGTGACGCCGTTCACATCGTCGATGATCTGCACGCTCATGTTTTTCGACGAGCGGTGCACGCTCAGGCGCGGACGCCCGGCATTGACCTTGCGAAGTTTGCTCCGAACGCGCAGGCGGCGTTTCTGGAACAGTTGTCTTTTGCTGTTTGCCATCTGTCGCGTCCTTACTTCTTCTTGCCTTCCTTCTGGAAGATATACTCGCCCTTGTAGCGGATGCCTTTGCCCTTGTAGGGCTCCGGGCGCCGCCAGTCGCGGATATTGGCCGCGACTTCACCGACGAGCTGCTTGTCATGGCCCTCGACCACCAGTTCGGTGGGCTTCGGCGCCGTGACAGTAATACCTTCCGGGATCGGGAAATCCACATCGTGCGACAGGCCGAGGTTCAGCTTCAGGGTGTTGCCCTGAACCTGTGCCCGGTAACCGACGCCCTGGATTTCGAGCTCTTTCTTGAAGGGCTCTTTCGATCCGTGAACGAGGTTGGCGATGATCGTGCGGCTCATGCCCCACTGCTGACGCGCGCGCTTGGATTTGCCGCGCGGCGCAACGGTGACCTGGCCGTCCTCGATCGCGATGGTGACATCGTCGGTGAAGGTGAAGCTTTTCGTTTGCTTCGGACCTTTCACCTCGATCGTCTGGCCGCTGAGCGAGGCAGTGACGCCATCGGGCAGGGCCACGGGTTGTTTACCGATACGAGACATAATCAGGCCTCCTTAGAATACGGTGCAAAGCACTTCGCCGCCAACGTTGGCCGCCCGTGCGTTTGCATCCGACATCACACCCTGCGGGGTCGAGACAATCGACACGCCGAGGCCCTGGCGGACCGACGGAATGTCCTTGACGCCCATGTACACCCGGCGGCCGGGCTTCGAGACCCGCTTCATCTCGCGGATGGCGGGGGCGCCTTCGAAATACTTCAGGCTGACCTCGATCGCGGGGTGGCCGCGGCTGTCGGTGGCATCTTCGAAGCCACGGATATAGCCCTCGTCCGCCAGCACGTTCAGCACGCGCACGCGCATCTTCGAGGCCGGCACCATGACGGTGGACTTGCCGCGCATGCCCGCGTTGCGGATGCGGGTCAGCATATCGCCGATAGGATCGTTCATCTCATGTCCCTCCTTACCAGCTCGACTTGACCACGCCCGGCATCTGACCGGCCGAGCCCAGGTCGCGCAGGGCGATCCGGCTGACTTTCAGTTTCCGGTAGTAGGCGTGCGGCCGGCCGGTGAGCTGGCAGCGGTTATGCAGGCGGGTGGCCGAGCTGTTGCGCGGCAGTTCCGCCAGCTTGAGCGAGGCACGGAAGCGTTCTTCCATCGGCTTCGACTCGTCGCTGATGATTTCCTTCAGAGCGGCACGCTTGGCGGCGTATTGCTTCACCAGGCGCTGACGCTTCTTCTCGCGTTCGATCATTGCTTTTTTAGCCATGTCAAATTCCTCCCGGCTCAGCTGGTGAAGGGCATGTTGAAATGCTTCAACAGCGCCCTGGCTTCAGCGTCGGTCTTCGCCGTGGTTCCGATAATGATGTCAATGCCCCACACCTCGTCGACCTTGTCGAAGTTGATTTCGGGGAAGACGATGTGTTCCTTCAGGCCCAGGGCATAATTGCCGCGGCCGTCGAAGGATTTGGCCGACACGCCGCGGAAGTCGCGGATCCGGGGCATCGCGATGGTGATCAGGCGATCGAGGAATTCGTACATCCGGTCGCCGCGCAGGGTCACCTTGGCGCCCAGCGGCATGTCTTCACGCACGCGGAAGCCGGCGATGGATTTCTTCGCCTTGGTGACGACGGCCTTCTGGCCGGCGATCAGCGTCAGGTCTTCCTGGGCCGACTTGGCCTTCTTGGAATCCTTCACCGCCTCGGCGCCGCAGCCGATGTTCAGGACGATCTTGTCCAGCCGCGGGATCATCATGTCGTTCGTGTAACCGAACTCTTCCTTCATCGCGGGGCGGATCGTCTCGCGGAACTGCTGGCGCAGGCGCGGGGTGTAATTCTCGGTATCAAGCATCGATCACGTCCCCCGTGGTCTTGGCGAAACGCACCTTCTTGTCGCCTTCGATCTTGAAGCCGACGCGGGTGGGTTTGCCGTTCTTGTCGAGCATCGCCAGGTTCGAAAGGTCGATCGGCATCGCCTTGGGAAGGCGGCCGCCCTGGCTCTGCTGGCTCTGGCGGGTGTGGCGGATGGCCATGTTCACGCCGTCGACGACGGCCTTGCCGGCTTTCGGGTCGACGGAAGTGATCGTGCCTTCCTTGCCCTTGTCCTTGCCGGAGATCACGACGACCTTGTCGCCCTTCTTGAGTTTAGCAGCCATCTTACAGCACCTCCGGGGCGAGCGAGATGATTTTCATGTAGTTCTTCGCGCGCAGCTCGCGCACGACCGGCCCGAAGATACGGGTGCCGATCGGGTCACCTGCGTTGTTCAGGATGACGGCGGCGTTGCGGTCGAAGCGGATCGCGGTGCCGTCTTCACGGCGGATTTCCTTGGCGGTGCGCACGACGACGGCCTTGCGGACATCGCCTTTCTTCACACGGCCGCGGGGGATGGCTTCCTTCACCGAGACGACGATCACGTCGCCGACGGAGGCATACTTGCGTTTGGAACCACCCAGGACCTTGATGCACTGAACTTTCCGGGCACCGGAATTGTCAGCCACATCCAGATTGGTCTGCATCTGGATCATTTGGTTTCTCCCGACCTTTAGGGTAACGACCCCAGGGTTTCGCTCAAACCGGGTGTGCGAGAGCCTTTAGGCTTCCAGCACCTCCCAGCGTTTCGTTTTCGACTTGGGCGCGCATTCGATGATGCGGACCTGGTCACCCACCTTGAAGGTGTTCTTCTCGTCGTGAGCCCGGTACTTCTTGGACTTACGAATGGTTTTCTGCAGCACCGGGTGCTTGAAGCGGCGCTCGACCGAAACGGTCACGGTCTGGGCATTGGCATCAGAGGTCACGACGCCTTGCAGGATACGCTTGGGCATGGGTGGCCTCCTTATTCCGCTGCCGCAGACGCGGCTTTTTCGTTCAGCACGGTCAAAACGCGCGCCACGTTGCGGCGCACGGTCTTCATCCGCGCGGGGTTCTCGATCTGGCCGGTCGCGGCCTGAAAGCGCAGGTTGAACTGCTCTTTCTTCAGATTCACCAGCTCTTCACGCAGCTGGTCGGGCGTTTTGTCACGCAGCTCTGCAGCGTTCATGTCGCCATCGTCCTTCTCTCAAAACACCGGTCGGCCCCTGACGATTGGCTCAGGGTCACCTGCAAACCCGGTGGATGAATTGCAAACAAGCGAATCCCGGGGGCATCCCGGGCTCGCGGATTTGGGCTCTATAAGGGAGGCGCGGCGACAGGGCAAGGGGGAAGTTCCGATTTCCGTAGGGTGGGTGCGAACCCACCTTGCGGCCGGACGAGAAGCCGCGCATCGGCGGGCCGCGGTGCGGCGAACCAACGGCCGTGGGCGCCACTTTATCCCGGCCAAACACATCCACCCTCACGACGTCGCGCCTACCTCACCAAATCGCCGTGCCGTCGGGGCGGCCCGTCGATGCGCGGCGGGCTTCGCCCTGGATTCCGCGCAGGGAAAACACCGAACCGTGTACTCGTCTACCCCCACCCGTAATTGAAGCTCACCGAGATCCTGTCATCCTCGGCCATGTTCGCCGGCACCTCGTGCCTGAGCCAGCTTTCCCACAGCAGCACATCGCCCACCTTCGGCGCCTCGTAGATGAAGGTCCGGAGCTCCCGCCTTGCCCCCTTCAGCCTTGCCGGCGCCGCCATCATCCTTGCATGGCGCGGGTCTTCCAGCTTCAGCGCGCTGGTCCCCCCCGGCATCGCCACGTAGGTCGTGCCGGAAATCACCGAATGCGGGTGGATATGGCTGCCATGGCTGCCCCCCTCCGGCAGGATGTTGATCCAGATATCCTCCAGCTTCAGCTCACGCCCATCGAGGTCGAACTCCAAATCCTCCGCGAACGCCGCCACATGCGCATCGAGCGCCTTGACCACATCCGCGAAGATCGGAAACCGCCACGGCAGGTCGGTCAGCGACGCATAGGAGGTATAGCCCGGATACCCGTTCTCCTCGCACCAGTCCTGCCCCGCCTCGTCATCCTCCGCGATGGAATAACACGACGCCTCCAGCTCATCGGCATCGATGGCGGGCCCGTGCTCGCTGAGCGCAGCACGGTAAAGGCGGGTGACGAAAAGCGAGTCGATCTGTGGCATGGCCCACTCCTAGCCCACCCTTCGCTCCAGCGCGAGAGGTCAGAAACGATTCCCTTGTCAGAAGCGGCCCCGCCGGGCGAATACCCCGTAGGGTGGGTGAAAACCCACCTCGCCCCCACTTATCAACAAAACCAAAACCCCCGCCGATCTCTCGACGGGGGTTCCGAATTCTCTCGGGCAAGGCGACCCGCAGATTTCTTCGAAATCCGCTACACCGCCTGCGTCATTCGCAAGCAAATGACCTTACCAGTCTTCCTTGACCACGATGCGGGTCTTGATCGGCAGCTTCATCGCGGCAAGGCGCAGGGCCTCTTTCGCGATGGCGTCGGAAACGCCGTCGATCTCGAACATCACCCGGCCGGGCTTGACCTTGCAGGCCCAGAAATCGACCGAGCCCTTACCCTTACCCATCCGCACTTCGGTGGGTTTCGAGGTCACCGGGGTATCCGGGAAGATCCGGATCCAGACCCGGCCCTGACGCTTCATGTGACGCGTCATGGCCCGGCGGGCGGCCTCGATCTGGCGCGCGGTGACGCGCTCGGGCTGGGTTGCCTTGAGCCCATAGGTGCCGAAGTTCAGGTCGGAGCCGCCTTTGGCTTCGCCCTTGATCCGGCCCTTGAACTGCTTGCGGAATTTGGTGCGCTTCGGTTGCAGCATCTCTTATCCCTCCTCAGCGGCGGCCGCCGGCGCCACGGGGCGCGGGACCATCCTGAAGTTCCTGGGCCTTGCGATCACGGGCCGACGGATCGTGCTCCATGATCTCGCCCTTGAAGATCCAGACCTTGACGCCGATGATGCCGTAAGGCGTGGACGCCTCCGCATGGGCATAATCGATGTCGGCGCGCAGGGTGTGGAGCGGCACGCGGCCTTCCCGGTACCACTCGGTCCGGGCGATCTCGGCACCGCCGAGGCGGCCCGACACGTTGACCCGGATACCCAGCGCACCCATGCGCATCGCGTTCTGCACGGCCCGTTTCATCGCACGGCGGAAGCTGACCCGGCGCTCGAGCTGCTGGGCGATGCTTTCGCCAACCAGCGCGGCGTCGAGCTCGGGCTTGCGCACTTCGACGATGTTGAGGTGCAGTTCGCTGTCGGTCATCTTCGCCAGCTTCTTGCGCAGGCTCTCGATATCGGCGCCTTTCTTGCCGATGATCACGCCGGGGCGCGCGGTGTGCACCGTGACGCGGCACTTCTTGTGCGGACGCTCGATGATCACGCGGCTGACGCCGGCCTGCTTGCACTCTTCCTTGATGAACTCACGGATCTTGACGTCTTCCAGAAGAAGATTGCCGTAATCCTTCGTATCGGCATACCAGCGGCTGTCCCAGGTGCGGTTCACCTGCAGGCGCATGCCAATCGGATTGACTTTGTTACCCATTAGGCTTGCTCCTCGACTTCACGCACCTTGATTGTCAGCTCCGAGAACGGCTTCATGATCCGCCCGAACCGGCCGCGTGCCCGCGGACGACCGCGCTTCATGACCAGGTTCTTGCCCACGTAGGCCTCGGCGACGACAAGCTCGTCGACGTCAAGGTTGTGGTTGTTCTCGGCATTCGCGATGGCGGACTGAAGGCATTTCTTCACGTCCTGCGCGATCCGCTTCTTCGAGAAGGTCAGGTCGCTCAGCGCCTTGTCGACCTTCTTGCCCCGGATCATCGCGGCAACCAGGTTGAGTTTCTGCGGGCTGGTGCGCAGCATGCGCAGCTTCGCCATCGCTTCGTTGTCCGCCACGCGGCGGGGATTCTTCTCCTTGCCCATGGCTTACTTCCTCTTGGCTTTCTTGTCGGCCGCGTGCCCGTAATAGGTCCGCGTCGGTGCGTATTCCCCGAATTTCTGGCCGATCATGTCTTCGTTGACCAGAACCGGAACGTGTTTCTGACCGTTATAGACGCCAAACGTCAGGCCCACGAACTGGGGCAGGATCGTCGAGCGGCGCGACCAGATCTTGATGACTTCCTTGCGCCCGCTTTCGCGCGTTGCCTCGGCCTTTTTCAGGACGTAGGCATCGACAAAGGGGCCTTTCCATACAGAACGTGCCATGTCTTAGCGGCCCTTCTTCCGTGCGTGACGCGAGCGCAGGATAAGTTTCTGCGACGCCTTGTTGGTGTTGCGGGTGCGCTTGCCCTTGGTGGGCTTGCCCCAGGGCGTGACCGGGTGGCGGCCACCCGAGGTGCGGCCCTCACCACCACCGTGCGGGTGGTCGATCGGGTTCATCACGACACCGCGGACAGAGGGGCGGATGCCCTTGTGGCGCATGCGACCGGCCTTGCCGTAATCCTGGTTGGAGTTGTCGGGGTTCGACACGGCACCCACGGTGGCCTTGCACTCCTGGCGCACCATCCGCAGCTCGCCCGACGACAGGCGGATCTGCGCATAGCCGCCGTCACGGCCGACGAACTGGGCATAGGTGCCCGCGGCGCGTGCGATCTGGCCGCCCTTGCCGGGCTTCAGCTCGATGTTGTGAACGATCGTCCCGATCGGCATGCCCGAAAACGGCATGGCGTTGCCCGGCTTGATGTCCGCGCGTTCCGACGAGACGACCTTGTCGCCTATCGCCAGCCGCTGCGGGGCCAGGATATAGGACTGTTCGCCATCCTCGTAGCGGATGAGCGCGATGAAGGCCGTCCGGTTCGGGTCGTATTCGATCCGTTCGACGGTGGCGGTCACATCGAATTTGTTGCGTTTGAAATCGACGATCCGGTAGAGCCGTTTGGCCCCGCCCCCGCGGCGTCGTGCAGTGATACGTCCGGTGTTGTTCCGGCCGCCCGATTTGGTCAGACCCTCGGTGAGGGCCTTGACGGGGCGTCCTTTGTACAGCTCCGAACGGTCGATCAGCACCAGCCCGCGCTGGCCCGGCGTCGTCGGCTTATACGACTTGAGTGCCATGCTTTCTGTCTTCCGTTAGCTAACGCCCCGGGCTTGGATCCGGGGCTATGTGTAGGGTGGGTGTGAACCCACCTTGGTGTAGGGCCCCGAAGGTCCCCGGTTCGGTGATGTTCTCGCGAACAATAAAAACACAGCCCCAGACGAATCCGGGGCGGTGCAGATGGGTCCGTTTAAGCGAGAGACCCGGGTTGGTCAAGCGATTAAGGGCAGAAATGCGCCTGCGGGACGCTTGTGGCTTGGGGTGGAGGACAAACCAATTCACCACTGGCCTGCCCCATCCCGCTCTCAACACATCCCCGCCGGGCGAGCGCCGGCCCGTGGGGAGGCGCTGCAACGGTCACGACTGGCAATTTATGGTGCCAAACACATCCTGCCCCCGAAACCCCGCGCCACACCTCAAAAGCGCCTGCCCGCCGGGACGGGCCGGCGCTCGCCCGGCGCCGCGCCAAGGCGCGGCTCTGTTCCGGGCGTGTACCAAGCCGTAGGGTGGGTGCAACCCACCTCGCCAACGGCCTCGGAGCCGGGCGTGTGCCAAGCCGTTGGGCGGTGCCAACCCACCACCCCACGAAAAAACCCCGGCCACTCCACGCAGCCGGGGTCCTATCTCTCAAAAGCCAGGGCCAACCCCCGACCGACGTCACCCGATCAAAGACCGGTCGTCACGTCGATCGTGTTGCCTTCCTCAAGCGTCACATACGCCTTCTTGACGTCCTTCCGGGTGCCCTTGACACCGCGGAAGCGCTTGTTCTTGCCCTTGGTGATCGTGGTGTTCACAGCCTTCACCTTCACACCGAAGAGCGCCTCGACGGCCTCCTTGATCTGCGGCTTGGAGCTGTCGATGTCCACCTCGAAGACCACCGCGCCGGCTTCCGACGCCATGGTGGATTTCTCGGTGATCACCGGCTTGCGGATCACGTCGTAATGTTCCGGTTTCGCGCTCATTTCAGTCGAGCCTCCAGTGCTTCGACACCCGCCTTCGTGAGCACCAGCGTGTCACGCTTGAGGATGTCATAGACATTCGCGCCCATGCTCGGCAGCACGTCCAGCCCTTCGATGTTGGCGGCCGCGCGGGCGAACTCGGCGTTCACCTCCGAACCGTCGATGATCAGCGCGCGCTTCCAGCCCAGGTCGCGGACCTGCTTGGCCAGCTCCTTGGTCTTGGAAATGCCGTCCGCCGACTCGATCACCACCAGCTCGCCGGCTTTCGCCTTGGCGCTCAGGGCATGCTTGAGCCCCAGCTTGCGCACCTTCTTGGGCAGTTCATGCGCATGGCTGCGCGGAACCGGGCCCTTGTAGATGCCGCCCTTGCGGAAGATCGGCGCGTTGCGGTCGCCGTGGCGGGCGCCACCGGTGCCCTTCTGGCGATAGATCTTCTTGGTCGAATAGCTGGTCTCGGACCGGGTCTTGGCCTTGTGCGTCCCCTGCTGCGCCTTGTTGCGCTGCCAGCGGACGACGCGGTGAAGAATGTCGGCGCGCGGGTCCAGGCCGAAGATCTCTTCGCCCAGATCGACCGAGCCGGCTTTCCCGCCGTCCAGTTTGATCACGTCGAGTTTCATTCCTCGCCTTCCTTCTTCTCACCGTCATCGTCGCCCTTCTCGGCTTCGATGTCGGCCTCGGCTTCCTTCAGCGCCTCGGCTTCGGCCGCGGCCTGCTCTTCGGCAAGGCGCTTGGCTTCGGCTTCGGCCTCGGCAGCGGCGGCGGCAGCGGCTTCCTCGGCGGCCTTGGCGGCAGCCTCGGCTTCCGATTTCAGAGCCGCGGGCAGGATCGCGCTTTCCGGGAACGGCTTCTTGACCGCGTCCTTGATCGTGACCCAGCCACCCTTCGAGCCAGGAACCGCGCCCTTGACCATGATCAGGCCACGGTCGGCGTCGGTCTTGATGACCTGAAGGTTCTGCGTGGTCACGCGGACGGCGCCCATGTGGCCGGCCATCTTCTTGCCCTTGAACACCTTGCCCGGGTCCTGGCACTGGCCGGTCGACCCGTGGGCGCGGTGGCTGATCGACACACCGTGGCTGGCGCGCAGGCCGCCGAAGTTGTGCCGCTTCATGCCGCCCTGGAAGCCCTTACCGATCGAGGTGCCCGACACGTCGACGAACTGACCCTCGAAATAGTGGTTCGCGGTGATTTCCTCACCCACGTCGATCATGTTCTCGGGCGCCACGCGGAATTCCGCGATCTTGCGCTTGGGCTCGACCTTGGCGGCGGCGAAATGGCCGCGCATGGCCTTCGAGGTCCGCTTGGCCTTGGCCGTGCCGGCACCCAGCTGAACGGCCGAATAGCCGTGGCTCTCGGCGGTGCGCTGAGCGACCACCTGAAGCTTGTCCAGTTGAAGGACGGTCACGGGAACCTGCTTCCCGTCCTCCATGAAAAGCCGGGTCATGCCGACTTTCTTTGCGATTACGCCAGAGCGCAACATGTCGTTACCCTCCCTTAAACCGAAATCTGAACGTCCACGCCCGCGGCGAGGTCGAGCTTCATCAGCGCGTCCACGGTCTGCGGGGTGGGGTCGACGATGTCGAGCAGCCGCTTGTGGGTGCGGATCTCGAACTGGTCGCGGGATTTCTTGTTCACGTGCGGGCCACGCAGAACGGTGAACTTCTCGATCTTGTTCGGCAGCGGGATCGGCCCACGTACCTCGGCACCGGTCCGTTTGGCGGTGTTGACGATCTCCTGCGTGCTGGCATCCAGTACGCGGTAGTCAAATGCCTTCAGCCGAATGCGAATGTTTTGGCTTTGCATTGGGGTAGCCTTTCGCGGCGT
Source organism: Roseovarius sp. (assembly GCF_030373445.1). Lineage (GTDB taxonomy): Bacteria > Pseudomonadota > Alphaproteobacteria > Rhodobacterales > Rhodobacteraceae > Roseovarius. Next base: position 151 of record NZ_JAUCYU010000012.1, on the reverse strand, counting down.
TGGAGTTGATAGGAGGAAGGCCGGACCACCCGGCCTCCCTCGTCGAACCCTTGGGGTAGTTCTTACTCGATGATCTTCGACACGACGCCGGAGCCGACGGTGCGGCCGCCTTCGCGGATGGCGAAGCGGAGGCCGTCTTCCATGGCGATCG
>NZ_JAUCYU010000011.1 GCF_030373445.1 Roseovarius sp. | reverse complement strand
GCCTAAGCCTCCTGGTTCAGGCCCAGGTGTCCGGTCGAAAATGGGGCCAGTTCAACTGCCGACTCTCTGCCGACAGCCCAGTACTCAGCCAATGAAGATACTTTCGTTTCCATAAACAATCTTAAGTATGTATTGCCGACTTTTGGCTATGCATGTCAACGAAACTGCGTAGGGAGCGACCCTAAAACTTTACGTATCCGTCCAACCAATTGATTTTAAAAAAACATTTATGCAACGAGCCGGAGATTTCTCCATGTGAGCTTCGCAACATTTCTCCCTAATCCGAACAACTGGTTACAATTCGAGAACTATCGAAAGAAATCAGGCGCAATTTGCCAATTTAATTGGCATTGATACATGCCGCTAAAACGAATCTGTGCAATGATGTACCCAAGCGTAAAAAAGCTTGCCGTTTCTCTTGTCAGCCAGAGGTGACATCGCAGATACATGACGGGGTGCAGGAACCGACTTAGATGATAGACGATCAGTCAAACGACTCCAGTTTCGCCGAAACGACGCATAAACAGGCAGTTACCGCGCACGACATCCGAAACGAGCTCCAGACAATTCTCGCCAGCGTTGACCTCTTTGCGGAATGCCCCGGGAACGAAGACACGTCAGTCTGCCAATCCATGGTCAACATCAGAAATGCCACGGAAAGGGCATTGGACCTCGCCAATGGTCTCCTCACGTCCGCACGCGCGGAGCATTACCGTCCGAAAGAGACACTTTCGGTTTTCCAGATTGGCGTACGCGCTTCCGAAATCACCGAGAGGATGAAGGCAATTGCCGACAAGAATAAAAACAAAATAACTGTCGAGATCGATACTTTCGATAGTTTGCTGACAGGCAACTCAAGCCTCGTAGATACAATCGTCCAGAACCTGCTCAGCAATGCAAACAAGTTTACGCAGAACGGTACCATCACTCTGAGGATTTCCGAAGATATCACCCCCGACAATCTACATTGTCTTGTAACGTTGTCCGTCGAGGACACCGGAAAAGGAATTGCGGAGGAAGATCTTCATCGCTTGTTCAAGCCTTACGAGAGTCGCGCAGCCAGCAACAGCGACGCTTCCGGGTTTGGCATCGGAACATACGCGGTGGCAGAAGCTGTCAGGGCAATGGGCGGGGATATCGAAGTAGATACAGAACTTGGTCGCGGCTCGCGGTTCACTACAACTTTCTCACTGCCCCTTGCAGAGAAGGCCGACGGCAAACGCCTCCACGAGCCCGAAATGGACCTTCATGACCCAAGAACCAGAAAACCAAGGATTCTCGTTGTAGACGATAACCAGGTCAACCTCGACTTGTTCGTGAAGGCACTGTCTGCCGAGGCGGAAACCGTAACATCCGCGACAAGTGGCGATGCTGCGTTGGCGTGCGTACGGACCGCGGACATCGCCTATGATCTCGTACTGACCGACCTGAACATGCCAGAGACCGATGGCCTTGCACTTGCTATTGAATTGATCCGCTCCGAAGCGTCGAAGCGCCCTCTGGTTGCCGCCCTGACCGCCGAATCCGACGACAGTTGCCTGGAGGCATGCTAAGCGATCGGAATGTTGGATTTGATTCTAAAACCCGTGCGTCCACATGTTCTTCGCAACCGGATCAGGAATATATTGGACACCGCCGAACGAACTCGTGCCGCAACGTCATGGTTGGTTCTCGATACGAGCGTGACAAATGAACTCAACGAGGAGTTTGGCCAGGAGGCAACAAACAAAATGATGCGTCGTGCCCTCGAAGAGGCTGAACGGCTGCATTCAAGCTTGACGGAGAACAATGGGAAATCGCCTGATAGGAACGAAATACACTCTGCTGTTGGATCAGCAGGGATGACAGGCCTGTCACAACTCGACCACGCTCTCAGGATCGTGCAGGCCGTTTCGAAGGTCCGTTCTGTCGAAAGCGCTGCATTCTCGGCGGCCCTCGGTTTGCTGAATGACGCGATCAAAACGGCGGATCAGGTTCTGAAATAATGCCCTGCGGGCGATTCGCTTCCGAAAATCCACACTGCGTGGATAAGTGCGAGTCTTGGAACACATCCGCGGAACTCCGCCAATAAAAGTACGTTAAAGTGGAACACTGGTCATGTGCGGTTAAGTCAATCTTAATCAATCTTAATCAATGTAAATGTCGATAACTTGGTAACCAGTACTAGCGGAACAGAGTGCCTGGAATGAACAAAAACCATAATGGAAAGGTCCGAGTCCTTGTGGCTGACGACCATGAGATGATTCTCGAGATGATAGAACTGTTTCTATCGCAAACCGGAGATTTTGAAGTTTGGACGGCCAGATCGCTGACGGACGCTGTAGAAGAAATCAAGAAGAATGGACCATTTGACGTCGTCCTTCTGGATTTCGTCATGCCTGGAATGAAGGGCATTGTCGGTCTGAAAACGGCGATACAGGCAAATGACGGCAAGCCTGTTGGCATCATCACGGGAAACCCATCAGGAAGAAACGTAACTGACATCGTCAATGCCAACGCAGCAGGCATCGTGCTGAAGACGACGCCGATGCGTACGCTCGCCAACGCCTTGCAGTTTATGGCCGCAGGAGAATTGTATCTCCCTCGCCAGATCACAATCGACCGTGAACAAGATGAACATGGTGCAGACGGGCTACTGTCCAGGAAAGAGAGCCTCGTCTTGGCCCAGTTGGTCGAAGGCTTGTCGAACCGGGAGATTGGCGAGGCGCTGCAACTGGCCGAACCTACCATAAAAATGCATGTCCGTTCGATCTGCGGCAAACTCGAGGCGAAGAACCGGACACAGGCTGTACTTCGTGCGAAGGAACTCGGGTTATACTGAACTGAAGAAATCTGGTCTCTGAAGAGCTACGATCTGTCATTATCCTGCGTTAAGTCGCCGGATAGTGACAGCCGCCAATTGTTTCAATAGGCCAGACCGGGTGAGCTTTGGTGCGTCCCAAAAGGGCCGCATTGAAAGCAGTACATATCTGAGCTTTGCGCGCTAAGCAGATTTGCTTCAGAATCCTAAACTTGCGCGCCGTCCCTATTTGCTGTTCTTTGTCGACGCTCAGATCAACTTGAGAGGCCGCCATGACAAGCAGGGATGAATTGAAGGAGTTGTCCTTTGACGTTCTAAAGGTCCGCGCCAGAGCGTTTGCGGCAAACGGCAAGCATTTGAAAGCGGCGGTCGCGTACGAGTTGGCCGCCCGCTTGAAACCAGAAAGTGATGCCAGCTTGTTTCAGGCTATCCAGTTGAAACATGCCGGCGAGATCGAACAGTCCGCGACTGTATACAAAGCATTTCTTCGGTCGAAGCCTGACCATTTTGACGGATGGTGCAGCTATGGCGTCACCATGAAGCAGAACCAGAAGTTTGACGAGGCCGTGCAAGCGTTCGAGCGGGCGCTGGAGTTGAAGGAAGACCCGGCAGCTCGCAACGCGTTTGTAACCTCTCTATGGCGAACCGGCCAGCATGAGAGGGCCACTCAAGAAGGAATGGTAAACCTGAAGCTCAAGGACAAGATTGCCTTCGAGAAGTTCGCATCGTCTCCATTCAACGGATTGGCTTTGAAAGATCGACGACCCCAGTTCGATCCGAGCCGCACCAAGCGGAACATCATTTCATTCTCCCTTTGGGGAGACGATCCGACCTACGTCACGGGAGCCATCGTAAACGCGCAAATCGCCCCACATATCTACGTGGGGTGGACCGCTCGTTTTTACTGCGACGAAACTGTTCCGGCTGACGCGCGTGCAGAGTTGGAAAAGCACGGCGCCCAAGTGATAATTCTCCAGGATCCGGAATTAAAAAAGATCCGGCCAATGTGGCGTTTCTTGGTATCAGATGATCCGGACACGGATTTTTTCGTCTGCCGGGACGCGGATTCACGTTTGAATGTGCAAGAGTTCCTCGCGGTAGACGAATGGATAAGGTCGGGCAAACGATTTCACGTGATGCGTGACCATATTTATCATATGGAACTCATTCTGGCAGGGATGTGGGGGGGCGTTTCTGGTGTGCTTCCCAACATGCGCGAAACCCTTGGAAGCGCCACAGACTACTTTGAGAACCGGTTTGGTGACCAAGCCTTTCTGATGGATGTAGTCTGGCCGTTGGTCAAATCCGAGCTGTGTACTCATGACAGCGTATACGGTTTCCCTAACGGAGGAGATTTCCCGGGGGAGTATCGGTTACCGGGCATGATCCACGTGGGCGGCGCCATCAAGTCGATGAAGCATTGGCGTGCAGTTTGAAACTGCGATGTGTTCTCAAGACCTTGAAAGCAGTGATAAAGCTCCACGATTGTTCTCGATATAAGTACACAGTTATTCCTGCCGAGGGCCGTATCTGTGTTGATGTCGTAAGTGCAAATTATACATACTTAGGTATGTAATTCTTTTGCTTGAGAGAACCTCGTGGAGGAGTCTGGGAATGCCGATTGAAGTGATATTTGCAGTCGCGTCGGTAAGCTTTGTGATGGCGTACATTGCAGTGCGACAGTTCAGGGAAAATCGGATCTGGAATGAACGCATGCAAGCCTTAAGGGAAATATACTAGCTCGCACCAACGGACGGCCTTGCCAGACGATCGAGAAATGGGGCATGGGTCGAGGCAGTGCCAAAGCGATGAGCTTGCAACGAAATCTCACACTTGGGCTTAGTCAATAGAACTCAGGTTGAGGTCGGTACGCCGCTGGCCTACGCTGCCCGCATGATAGATTGCAGTCAATTCAAGTATCTCGAAACCGTATGCGGGATCAGAAACCGCGCCGTTGCTTTAGCCAAGTAGCGCGCTCCGGTTTCGGCTCCTCTTGTAGCTGAAGGCGCTTGACGCTGCTGGAAACGATCAGGCGATAGAGTCTTATCTGATCACGCGCCCGGGGTCGGTCGGGCGCAACAGTTCGAAAAGGTCGCCCGCCGTCGCATAGTCGCGATAGCCGCAGCGCCCCAGCGGTTGCGCTTTCGCGGTATCGAAGCGGCCGTCGCGGATGAGGTCATCGTCGATATAGACGGCCACGACCTGCCCCACGACCCACCAGCGACCAGTTGATGCGCCGTGCATATCCGTGAGTTCGTCACAGGACACTACCTTGCATTCGAGGGCGGCAGGCGCCTCGGTCACGCGTGGGGGCGCAACCAGTTTCGAAGGCGTCATGCCAAGCCCGGCAAAGTCGAACTCGTTGACGCCGTCTTCGACCTCTTCCGATGTGCGGTTCATCTGCTCGAGCAGTGGTCTGGTCGACAGGTTGAAGACGAACTCGCCGGTGTCCCTGGCATTGCGCGGCGAGTGCTTGTAGCCGTCGCTGGAAAAGCCGATCATGTTGGGCCGGCTCGAGACGGCATTGAAGAAACTGTAGGGGGCGAGGTTCGGGCGCCCTTCCGTGTCGACGGTCGAGATCCAGCCGATCGGCCGCGGCGCAATGATGGCCTTGAACGGGTCGAACGGAAGCGGTTCGTAGCCTTCTTCGCTTGTATACTGCATTGGGTCCTGCTGTCTGTTATGCGGGTGTATATTCCCCGGTCCGGCGTGCGGCCAGGCCGGCCTGGCATGGCTCACGCTGTCGTCTTGAACTCGAAGTCAAAAACCTTGTCTGCCATCACCTGGCACCGCTTGATCAGACGTGGCTCATCCGGGCCGTAATCGGCGACAGCATTGTGCAGCGTGCCGATATTGTCCCACATGATGACGTCGTTCTCGGACCAAAGGTGCTTGTAGCGATACTTGTCCTGAAGCTGATGGTCGAACAGGAATGTCAGGATTTCATCGCTTTCCTCGGGGTCCATGCCGTCGATCTTCATGGTATAGCCCGGGTTGGCATAGAGCACCTTCTTGCCGGTGATCGGGTGCGTCATCACCATCGGGTGCGAGACCGGCGGCTTTTTCGCGCGCTGTTCCGGCGTCAGCGGCGGGCGCGCACTTCCCTTCTCGCGGCGCATCTTTTCCCAGAACTTGTTGAAGTCGTGCGTCGCGGTGCGGTCTTCGATCTTCTGCCTGATATCGTCGGGCAGGTCTTCGTAGGCCTTGTGCATGTTGGCGAATTCCGTGCAGCCGAGCGGCACGCCGTTCCGCCGCGGAATCTTGATACCGTAAAGCACGTTGGCGAACGCGATATCCTTGGAATAGGACATGTCGGTGTGCCAGTCCTGCCCGGCATCGGCCAGCCCGATTGGCTTGCCGTTTTCCTTGATGTTCGACAGGATCATCACCTCGGGGTGCTCGTCATCCATGAAAGAATTGGCGACGTTGACCTCGAGCCCGCCGAAGTTTTGGGCAAAGGCTTTCAGCTCTCCCGCTTCGAGATGCTGGTTGGGAAAGCAGACGACACCGTGGGTGCCCACCGCGTGCATGACCGTCTCGTAGACTTTTCTGTCCATGGGCTTGGACAGGTCGAGGCCTTCGACCCGTGCGCCCATGATGTCATCATTGGGAACGACATTAACCATTTCGATACCTCCTAGGCTGATTCTGTGGATTGGGTGACGGGCGACAGCACGAATTCGGCCCCCGCCGCCTGGGCGATGCGCCGCAGATGCGCCACCAGCTCGGATGACAAGGGCACGCCTTCGACGAGGCGCCGGTCGGACAACGCCTTTTCGACATCCCCGGGCAGCAGAACCGGGCGCTCGGGGTCGAGCGGCGGTGTCGCGCGAAGGGTGTCGTCGACGATGCCGAGGTCCGTGTGAAACTCTGCCAGGCCGCGGAATTTCTCGGGGTCGAGCGCCAGGAAGAAGTGACCGATATTGTCGCCCTTGGGCGCCGCGTCGCCGCGGGCGCCGGTGAACGCGCCACCCGCCAGCGTACCGCCAAGGAAATGCCCCAGCAGGGCGAGCCCGTAGCCCTTGAAGGCGCCCATCTGCGGGGTCGAGCCCAGCGGGGTCAGCCCCCCGGGCCGATTGCCGTACACGATTTTGGCGGCAACCTCGGGGTCGGCCACGGTGGCGCCCTCGCCATCGACGACCCAGCCTTCGGGCACGGGATCGCCCGTCAGCTGGAACAGACGGATCTTGTTGCCGGCGGCCGTCGAGGTGGCCATGTCGAACACGATCGGATGCGTGCCCTGTCGCGGCACGCCGTAAGCCAGCGGGTTGGTGCCCAGAACGGACTCGCCCGCGCCCGGCGGCACGACGCACACCACCTTGGTGGAGGAGGCGACGAGCAGGATCATGCCCTGCTCTGCCCCGCGTCGGGCGTAATAACCGGCGGCCCCGAAGTGGCGCGAGTTGTTGACGGTGACGGCGGCCACGCCGACCTCTCTGGCCTTTTTGCAGGCCAGGTCGACGGCGCGCACCGAGACCGGGAAGCCAAGCCCGCCCTGGGCGTCGATGCTGGCGTAGCCGGGGCCGTCGCTCAGCACGCGATCATCGGCGCCAAGGTTGAAGTTGCCGCCCTCACGCCACTTTTCGTACAGCGCAAGCAGGGATATCCCGTGCGTGCCGATCCCGCGCAGGTCGCAATCGAGCATCGCCTCGGCCGTCAGCGCGACATTCTCGGGCCCCATGCCCCATGCGGACAGAACCTCGGCCGCCTGCCTGCGAACGGATTGGGCGTCGTAAAGGGTGTCTTGTTTGTCTTCGCTCATTCTTTCGTTGGCTCCTCAGCTTTCATCCACGACCGGGTTGACGAGGGCCGGCAGCCCCTCGACCTCGACCCGCACCTCGTCGCCGGGCTGCAGGTACGTGGGCGGTTCCCGGAAATGGCCCACGCCGGCGGGCGTGCCAGAGGCGATGATGTCGCCCGGCGACAGGGTCACGTACCGGCTGATGAAGCTGACCAGGTAGGGGATCGGAAAGATCAGGTCGTCTGTCTTGCCTTCCTGAACGAGGTCGTCGTTCACGAAGGTGCGCAGCGACATCCCCCCGGGGTCGACCTTGTCGCCGGCGGCCAGCATGACCGGCCCGGCCGGGCAGAACGTGTCGAGGCTTTTCGCAAAGGTCGTCTGGCCGGGGCTTCTGTCGAACTGGAATTCCCGGGCCGTCACGTCATTGAGGGGGATATAGCCCGCGATCGCCCCCAGCGCCCCGGTTCCACCCACGCCTCGGACAGTTTTGCCGATGACGATGCCGATCTCGCCTTCCCAATCGAGCTTGGTGACCCCCGTCGGCCGGCGGATCGGGTCGCGGTGGCCGATGACGGAGGAGGTCAGCTTGGCGAAAAGCCGGGGCTCTTCCTGTGCCTGCAGACCACCTTCCAGCGCGTGGGCCCCGTAGTTGCGCCCGACGCCGATCACGTTGGCGGGCCGGCCGGTGGGCGGAAGGAACCGGATGGTGTCAGGGTCCAGTTTCTTTGGCCCTTCGGCGGCGGTCACGTCACCAAACGCCGGATCGTCGAGCAGCCCGTGTTCGAGCATGGCGCGAAGCCCGCCGTTCTGAACGAGATCGGCCTGATCCGTCTTGCCGCGTGCGAGAAGGGCGGCGCCCAGATCGAAGTAGTCCCCGTTCAGGGCAAACCCGGCGCGGGGTCTGTCGCTCTGAAGGCAGTAGGTGAAGAGTTTCATTCTGGCCTCCGGGCTAGTTCACGAGAAACAGAGAGATTTCCGGGAAGGACACGAGTAGCGCCAGCAGCACCAGCTCGACCGCGACGAAGGGGGCGACGCCCTTGAACCCGACCTTGGTGGGCGTCTTCGTGGCGGCTGAGGCAATGAAGACGTTCAGGCCTACAGGCGGTGTCACCAGCCCGATTTCGGCGGTCTTGACGATCAGGATGCCGAACCAGATCGGGTCGAAGCCGAGGCCCGTGACGATCGAATAACTGACCGGCACCGTCAGCACGAGGATCGCGAACTGATCCATCAGCATGCCCAGCAGGAGATACATCAGAAGGATCAGCACCAGCACGAGATGCGGCGAGATATCGGATGCGGCGATGAAGTCGAGCAGGTGGTTGGTGACCTGGGTGTAGGTCATGAAATACCCGAACATTAGCGCGCCGAAGATGATCGTCACGATCATCGCGCTGGTCCGCAGCGTGTTGCCGATGGCGGTGGCCGCGGTGCCGGCGCGCAGTCGGCCAAGCGAGAGCGACAGCAGGAAGGCACCGACCGCCCCGATGGCGCCCACTTCGGTTGGCGTCGCCAGCCCAGAATAGAGACTGCCCAACACGAGCACCACCAGCAACACGACCGGCCAGACCCGCCCCTTCTGTTCGAGCCGGTGGCCTTCGGCATCGGTCAGCGCGTCGTCATGCGACGGCGCCCAGTCGGGGTTGCGCCAGAGCACCAGGCGGATCGCGACCATGTAGCCCAGCCCCGTCACCACCCCCGGGCCGATGCCGGCGATGAACAACTTGCCGATCGATTCCTCGGTCAGGATGCCGTAGACGACAAGCGCGATCGACGGCGGGATCATGATGGCCAGCGTGCCCGCGATCGAGATCGTACCGATCGCAAGGCCCGGATTGTAGCCCAGCCGGCTCATCGTCGGGTAGGCAGCGCGGGCGATGGTGGCCACCGAGGCCGTGCTCGAGCCGGACGTGGCCGCCAGAACGGCGCCGGCCAGAACACAGGCCATGGCCAGCCCGCCCTTCACCTTTCGCATCAGCCGGTTGCACGCGATCATCATGTCGTCGGCGATGCCGCCCGCGCTGAGAAATTCCGACATCATCACGAAGGCCGGGATGGTCAGGATCACGTAATTGGCAAAGGTGTGGTGCACGACCTCTGTCATCAGGCCCAGAACGGTGGCCTGCGGGGCCACGAACAGCAGGCTGATACTACCCGCCACGCCAAGGGCGAAGCCAACGGGCAGACCAAGCAAGAGAAACAGGATCAGCAGCAGAGTGCCGGCGAGTATGGTCATGAACAGGCCTGTCGGGTTAGTGCGCCGCGGGCGCGTCTAGGTCGAAGTCGCTGAAAGCATCGACGAGAAGCCGAAGGACGAGCATGAACATCCCGATCGGAATCCATACCCATGACCATCCAACCGGCCAGTCGATCACGCCCATCATCAGGTCGTTCTTGACGAAGGCGTCGGTTGTCTTTCCCAGGGCCTGCCAGCAGATGAACGTCAGGTAGATGGCTGCCAGGATATTCCCGGCCCGCAAAAGCAGGATGCGCGGCCCCTTAGGAATGGTGTTGAGCAAGAGCTGGATGCGGATACGCCCGCCTGTCCGGTATCCCCAGGGAAGTGCCAGGGAAAAGCCCATCACCATCAGGTAGCTTTCAGTCAGCGTGTATTGAAACGTGAGCGGGGCAGAGAACAGATGCCGCATCACGGCATCTGAACTGACGAAGACCATCGCAAGGGCGATAGCCGCCCCGCCCACGACGATGAAGACATTCTCGACCGCGCACAACGCGTGATCGGCTGCCCCCACCGTTCTTTTGAAGACACCCGATGTCATGCCTGTTTTGCGGCCTTGCGATATTTCTCAAGCGCCGCCTCGGCCGGAAGACCACGGCCCGCCAGACGTTCGACCCAGCTGTCGTGGACAGATTCCAGCGCGCCGTTGATCTTGTCCAGCTCCTCGGCCGGGAACGCGTAAAGATCCATGCCGAGCTCGGAGAATTCCTTGCCCAGCGTTTCGGTGTCGGAATCCATCAGGTCGCCGACATGCTGTTCGGTGAATTTTCCGGCTTCCATGATCGCATCCTGGATCTCGGCCGGGATCGTGTCCCACTTTTCCTGCCGGATCGAGAAGACGTTGGTGAACGTCCCGAACGAGCCATTGGTGCTGGCGGCGTCACAGAGTTCTTGCACGCCGTAGCCCTTCACGCTGCTGAAGGCCGAGAGTGTCGCGTTGACCGTGCCCCGCTCCATCGCGACGTAGATGTCGCTGGCGGAAATCTCGGCCGGCGCGGCGCCCAGCGACTCGATGGCAAGATTCATGCTGCCACCGGCCGACCGGATGACGCGGCCCTCGAACTCGGCAAGGCTGCGAATGGCACCCTTGGACGAGAACAGCTGGTAAGGCGGGTACGCCATGTTCCAGATCGGCACGATCCCGTTCTCGTCGAACTCGCCCATCAGTTCGGGCGTCTGGATCGCGGCGGCGTAGGTGTCGATATTCGTGCGCGCCGACGAACCCAGCCCGGGCAGCGTCGAAACACCGTTCAGGGGCATCTTGTCGCTCACATAGCCGATCGGCACCGGCACCGCGTCGGCGACGCCGGTCTGGACCGCGTTCATCAGGCCCTTGAGATTGGCCAGCTGCCCGGCCGGGAAATAATTGTACGACACGGCGTCGCCCACCAGCTCCTTGAGCTTGTTCATCCAGGGCTCGACGCCGCCGGCAGAGATCACGTGTTTATTGGGGCTGCCGTGCACCACGGTCAGTTCCACAGCACTTGCTGCGCGCAGAACGGCTGGCATGGCCACCAGACCGCCTGCGGCGGCACTCATCTTCAGAAGTTCACGTCTTTTCATGGTCTCCTCCCTATTTTGACCTTCAAGCGGTTTTGTCGGCCCTGCCTTAGCCGGGTCGAGTCGCGGCGAAGGCCGGCCGCGCGTTCAAAGTTGACACCCAACCTGACAAGCGTGGGCGAGTGTCGAGAATTTCCAGCTCCGGATGACGAAATCCGACCCAATCCGCGGCGCATACTGCTGCGATGTCGGCCATGTCCGGAACGCTAACTGAATCGGGTGCAACTTCCTCGAGCGCATCAAGTGCGCGACAGACCGCAGCCTGATGGAATTTTACGAATTCATCCTGATCGGGACCGCCTTTGCGCTGTTTCTCGACCCGCGTCAGCATTCCCTTATCCAAAATACCTTGGGCAAGGCCAAGGATACGCAAACGGCCGGCATCGCGATCGACGGGCTTATGCATCGCGCCATTGGCGAACCGATCATCCAAGTACCGGCACACATGATCGGATTCGATGATCGTGACACCATTATCTAGTGACAACGCCGGAATCTTCCCGACAGGATTGATATCCCAGAAACCCGTCGCCGGATCACGAGGATTTATAGAGACTTCTTGCACGCTGTCGGCCTGATCAAGCTCGCGCAGCATTACGCGCACTTTCCGCGCGTAGGGCGAATTGCCCGACATGAACAGTTTCACTTTCGTCCTCCTGGTTCGCGCAAAACCAAGGCTATCGAAAGCCATTCATTAATAAAAACTTAAATATTTAAACAATAAGTTGGAAAATTCTAATAATCAGATAGCAAGGCCGAGCCGGTCTGCATTCTTTGCCGCGGTGTTTACCAATGTTCCCAGCAATAGGTCCGCGACCGGCGACAGTTTCTCGCCTCTGCGCGAGATTTTTCCAATCGTTCGCGAGGCGCGCTGATCCTTGAAGGAAAGCGCCACCAGCCTTGACGCGACAAGAAGCCGTGGGTCGACCACGGGCATGACCGTTGCCCCGAGCCCGGCAGCGACAAGCGCGTAAAGCGTCGGATACTGCATGCTCTCATGCCGGGGCATGATCTTGATATCCGCCCGCCGCGAGAGGTCGTCCAGGACGCCGCGGGCGGTGCTGCCGACGCTTGGGCACATGAGGTGAAGGTGGCGCAAATCCTCTGCCTCGGCGAAACCACGTCGCGCTATCGGGTGCGTCTCTGGTAGTATGAGCTTGAACTCCTGCTCGAAGAGAGGTGTGAATTCGAGCACCTCGGGAACGTCAGAATACGGGCCTATGCCAAAATCGACGGCCCCGCTTTCGACCGAGCTCAGCATGTCGGTACGAAGAGCCTCCAACAAAGATACCTTCACATCCGGCTGCTCCAGCTCGATCCGCTTGATCGCCTCGGGAATGATGCTGACCGCGATGGTCGGAGAAACGGACAACTCGACGCTCCCCGAGAAGGCCGCAGTGTTTGCCTTGAAATCCCGCAGCAGCCGGTCCGTCTCGTTAAGGACACGCCGCCCGCGTATCAGAAACTCTTCCCCCGCGTCCGATAAACGAACCGATCGTGTAGTCCTGACAAGAAGCCTCACGCCCACGATTTCTTCCAGTTGAGCAATTTGCCCGCTTACCGCAGCGGGTGATCTGCCAACTCGCTCGGCCGCACGTTTGAAGCTGCCAAGTTCGGCCACCGCCACAAATGTGGCAATGAGCCCCATGATCTGCCGGTCTTGCATCAAACAGCTTTCAATAAACGTTCCTTGCACCGGCACTATACTCAGGACACTAGACGAATGGGAAACGTTCCCGTGTACCGAAAGGAGTCATATCAAAGCAACGTGGGCTGAAGCGGACTGAGCCTTCACTTACCGCCCGTGTGAGTTTTCCCACGCGTTCGGCCGCAATCCACGCAAATCAACGAGATCGCCCCAAGATGATGTCTTCGCCGATCAGGTTGATTTGCGGAACCTGCCGGTAGCTCCACTTTTCCGAAGTAAGTTCCGGCAGGGTGGTCATGACATAATCCGACAGCTCGGTTGCGCTGATGAGCCCGTCACCATTTTGATCTCCCGATGCGAAAGCGTCCAGCAGGACGCTGGTGAAGGCCCCGTGGCCGTTATGGCCCTCGAGGGCATATTGGGTTTCGGCAGATGCCGATAGCATCAAGCGGGTCGATCCGCTTCCGACCGCACCATTGACGGAGGCCTGATGCAGGCGGAAGGCCGCGTCCATCCGCAAGGCCGAGCCGCTTTCGCAAGCATCGATCAGAACAATCGAGCGCTGAGCAGGAAGGCGGGACAGCCACCTGTTCAGGTCGCTTTGAGAGATCGCGCGTTCAGCCAGCTCCGCCTTGGGGTCGCGGCCGGTCCGGACGTCGGAGGCGAGGAAGTGGAAGCGGCCTTCATCGGTCAAGCCGTGACCTGCGACGAAGAGGACGAAGACATCGTTCGGATGCATCCGTTCTGACATATCGCGTATCGTCTCGGCCACCCTGGCGCGCGTGACATCCTGATCGAAGAGCCGCGTGACAGAGATTTCCCGGCCCAGCAGCGAAGCGGGCCGCACTCGGGCGTCCTGCGCGGTCGCTGCACCGACGAGGGCCTTTTCGAAGGCTTCCGCGTCGCGGGTGGGGTATGCAAGGTCCAGCCGGTCGTCAGCGTAATCCTGAACGGCAACCGTCAGAATATGCAACTTCCCGGGCGCGGCGTCGCCCTCGAATTCCGGGCCGGCCACGCTGACCGCCTCCGAGCTTTGCAGGCGGCTGGAATTCGTGGCCTGCACCGAGACCTCGTTTGCCCCCGTCGACAAGGGCAGTTTGCGGGTGATCAGCACCTCCTCGGTCTCGGCACCGGCCTGGCTTTCATCGATTGCCACGACCCTTTCATTCACGCGCCACAGCAGCCAGCCAAGCCCGCCCTCGCCCACCGACAAGGTGGCCCGGGCGATGACCGCGCCGGGCCGATTGTCCTGCTCCAGCGTCAGGTCGGTCACGCGCGGGGCGGGGCCGGCCTCGAACGCATCTGCGAGCGAGACGCTGGCTCGGGCATCGGCCAGTTGGCGGCCGGGGTCGCCCACAAGCGCCGCCTGCACGAGGTCGGGCCGGTAGAAGGTTTCGGCAAAGGCGGACAATGGCACCGCGCGGTTGGTTTCGCGGTTCCTGACAAGAATGTCGGCCGCCGCCGAGAGCTCGTTAAACGAGAAGAACCCCGACGGCAGGAGCGCCAGAGCCGCCCCATCGGGGCCAAAATGCAGGGTGGCGAGATGTTCGCCGGTGGCAGTGTTGAAAACGTCCGAGGCACTCGCGGTTTGCGGGACGACCGTATAGCCATCGCCCATCAGGATTTCGGCGTTGCCGAGGCCGGTGAAGCCAGGGTGGCGGGGATGGCCGCTAACCTGAGCCATGGTGGCGTCGAAGAAGTAAAGCCCGCCCGAGCTGCCCGCGATCACCACGGCATCATTGTCCGCCGCGATATCCTGCGCACCGATCAGACCGTCCGGGCTCAATTCCGAACTGGCGCGCATCGGCGCGCCGATCTGGTTGCCCAACAGGTCGAAGCGGTAAATGAAGGTGCTCTGCCAGGTGGGGCCGTAGTCGCCGCGCATCTTGGGGTCGGTCTTAGGCACACCCCGAACCAGGAACCTCAGGGTACCGTCCAATGGCGGCAATACGTACAGGTTTGCATTGTAGGTATTGTCGCCCTGATCATAGAGGTGAAAATCCCTGTCGAGGAAGTCGAAGGCAAGGTAGCGTGGTACCTCGGGCGCGTCGGGGTGTTGAACGAGCACCTCGATGCCGTTGTCGGACGTGATACCATAGCTCACCAAAGCGGTGCCGCTATCGGTTGCGACCAGCCGGTGGGTGATTTGCAAGTCGCCGAAATGCGAGGACCTGCACGGGCCGGCATCGCGGCCGTAACGGCACCCCGACCGCAGCTTCACTGTCATGTCGTCCACGTACGACCAGGTGCCGTCATCGCTTTGGGTGTCGATGAAGCAATGGTTCAGCAAGAGGTGCCGGCCCTTCGCGCCTGACCATTTCCAGATGTCGTTGCCGTTCGACTGCTGGCAAGATGTCAATGAGTTTCGCCGTGGTGGGGCCAGGATGATCTCTCCGTCGCTGGCGACGCGGGACCCGGGGGCGAGCCTGTGGATGTCGACAAGGCGTTTGTCGATATCCTCCAGATCGGCAAGCACGAGCGCCTTGCGCGGCGTGTCCTCCGGCCCCGAGAGCCAGAATACGTCTTCGGGAAGCGGTTGCGCCACCGAAACCTCGGGCTGCCCCAAGGTCCACTCGAAATAGGCCTTTTCCTCCGGTCCATCCATGATGACGGTTCGCAGCAGGTTCGACTCGGGGTCCAGATCGGCCCATTGCCGGCGGGCAAAGGACACATCGAAACTCTTGTCGAGACCAGGGCCGGATCGGGTGATGCTGAGATCCTGGCGCAGACCCGACGCGAAGGTTATGCTTTCCTTCGCCACACCATGTCTATTGGGCCGAACCCAGAGGCTGCCGCGGAACATCACGGAAACCGTTCCGTCGGGTGAACTTACTTCGTAACTGCGCCGCGATTCGCCATGCTCGTAGGCGGGAAAGGGACGCGGGTCGTCGGTCCGTTCGCCGGTGAAGATATCGGCGGCAAAGGCTTTGCCGTAGCGTGGAGAGTGAAAGTATCCGACCTCCGGTGTGTACTGAATCGCGGTGAGGCCGGTCTCGACCTTTTTCCAGAGAAGCTCGAATCGTTCCAGGTCGACTGCTGCGAAATAGGAAGGTGTAGAGTGGTCCGAACATTCCAGCCCGAACTCAACAATGTTGTCTTGTTCGAAAATTTTGAAACGCGGGCCGCCTGCGGAACAGTCTGTCGCAAAATCAACCGTCGTCTCGCGATCTATGGACAAGCCCACAGGATCAAGCAGGTAGAGATGCTCGCCCCCGCCGACACCGGCGCGCTGCAAGATAAGCCACCGCCCGTCATTCATTCGGGCAAGGTTGACATAGCCGTTCGGTGCCTTGAGAGAGTGCCGAAACAGTTCTTCGCCGGTAAGCACATCGACGGCGATCAGGTCGGCGCGCCGGTCATTGATATCACCATCGAGTTGACCTGTCGCAAAGATCACGTCCCCTTGGCCGCTGTGCCAGATACGTTGGAAATCTGCCATTCCATAGTCGTAGGAGTTGTATTCCTGAAACTGCGAGATGTTGTCCGTGTCGTAGGCGATCAAGCGCGAGAGATCAGATGTCCCGGTCGAGGTGCTGACGTATCGTGTCTCGGTCAGAACCCCTTGCCCCATGGCAGAATTGGTGACCGGCCCAAGTTCCAGCACCACGCGCTCCAGTTCCAGATCAAGAAAAGCGCGGTTGCTGTTGATGAGGTAGCGCCCGTTATTCGTCAGGCGCGGCGGCGCCATCGACGACCCGCGGAAGAAAGAGGATCCGTTGGCCGGCAGGAACTGGATCAACCCCTCATCTTCGAGGTCGGTTTCGCTTAGCAGTAAATCCTCGGCGCGGATGATCCCTTCCACCTCGCCATGCTCGATCCGGTAGAATTCACGCGTCTGCCGATGGAGCTTGTTGAGTTCGGCGGCGGGCCGTCCGCCCTGGATGCGGCCGATTTCGTTGCGTTGCTCGCTTGCATCAGTCCAGCCGTTGTAAACGGCAATTTCCCCGGTGCGCAGGTAGAGCTCCGCCGCCGTGGCGGAGGTGGCAAAGAATACGAGCCAGAGGGCAGATAGAAAAACGGCGCGGGCGGACATGGAAGGCACTTTTTGCAAGGGATCAGTCGAGGATGGTGCGAATTTCGACGCGGCGATTCTCTCCGCTTTCGGGGTCAGAGGGGTTGATCAGTTCCCGTTCTCCGCGCCCCGACGGCACGAACCGCGACGGGTCAAGACCATGATCGGTGGTCAGACTGCTTGCCACGGCAAGGGCCCGGCGCTCCGACAGGTCGTCATTATAGGCATCGGTTCCGCGGGCATCGGTATGGCCTATGATCTCAAAACGGAGGCTTGCAAGGCGTTCGTCGGACAGGGCAGTCGCGAGTGCCCGAATGCTCTGTCGCGCCTCGACGGTCAGGGTGGCTTCGTTGTAATCGAAGCCGATGCGCAGGTCGATCGCCGGCGGGGGCACGTCTTCATCGTCGAGAATGGTCAGCCCGCGTTTGCCGCGCCCCGGGAGATCGGTGCGCAGGGCATCCACGATGGCTTCGGCGTCGACGGACTGAGCGGCAACAGGCAATGGAGTTGCCAGCAGCATAGCCAGTGCAAGACTGTAGATCGTTGCCTTCATTCGGTGTCTCCCCGTGTAGTGATGGCGACGGAACGGCTGGCGTAGTAGCGGCCCGCCCCGTCATCTTCGAATTCGATGGTCGCGGCCCGTAGCGCGCTGAGAAAATCCCGCTCGTCTTCGACCTGGGGGCGGGCCTCGGTGAAGAGGGGGCTTTTCGTGGTGATCGCCAGAAGCATTTCGTTACCAAAGGGCCCCGATACCTGGAAGGCCGGCCGCCCGTCCTCGCCGTCGCCCATCTTGACCTGCTGGCGCGGCAGCAGCGTGACCAGCCGGTCTCCGGCACTCTGGCTGAGATGCACGACCGATCCGTCGGCCTGAAAATACGACAGGTGCAGATGCGTGTCGAAATCAGGTGTGACGACGGCAAAGGAGAAGAGATCGCCCTCGCGGTAATCTGTCTTCGGGATTTCGATCTCGGGGCCCTCTGCTGCCAGCCGCCCCTGCGTCAGGATCAGCAGGGCCTCGCATTGCGGCCAGGGCCGTAGTTCGACCTCTATATCATGGCTCTCGCCGAAGCGGGTGCGCAATGCCTCGAGGTCTTCCTCGGAGCCGACGAAACCGTCCAGTGCCGGGCGGGACTGGTCGATCCGCTCGACGACCTGAGCGCATTCCAGCTGCGGGTCGGTCAGCACCCTTACCTGGGGACGCGGCGGCGGGTCGGGTTCCAGTGGCCGGGGGCGGATTGGCGGGGCGGTGGGTTCTATGACAAAGGCCTCGAAAGCCCGTGCCTTGAACGTGTCGTAGGTCATCGTGCCGTACCCGTCCTGACCCCAAGCGGTGCCCCACGAGTTGATAAAGGTGAAAACTTTGTCGCGGTCGTCATAGCCGGTGAGCGTCATCGCGTGGTTGCCCGTGAACTCGCCTTGATCCGGCGATGCACGCCACGTCGACTTTCCCCTGTCGCGCATGAACTCCTCGTTGAGACGGGCGGCGAACACGACCGGGTGGCCAGAGGCCAACTGCCCCCTGATCTGGTCGAGGTCGGTCGTCGATACGGTGCGGTAATCGCGTATCCGGAAATCGGACACCTGTTGCGCCTCGCTCGCCGAAATGGCCTCGCACCGCCTCGTGTCGTAGGGGTACGATGTCATCGAGACGGCACCTGTCTTGAGCTGTTCGAGACCTTTCACCACCAGTGCGCCCCGTGTGCAGTCATTCGGGTCGACGCGGATTATGCCGTGGAGCCAACTCGGGCTTACCAGATTGTTCGGGCGCGAAATCTGCCGGCCGTGTGCCGCACGTTCGTAATAGGACCGGGCGGCGTATCCCACGGCCCAGGAGACACATGAGCCCCATGCACCCTGATTGCCGGCTTCGGGCATTCGGTCAGAAAGACTGATGGCTTGCGGGAGGTAGGATCGGAACTCGGGGGTCGTCGGAAGGCTGTCGAGCAGCTCGCGCGGAGCAGGAACGGCGCCGGTCGTGTAGACCGGCACCTCTTCTTGAGCCACAAGTGTTTCAGGAATGGCTAACAGAATGGCGGCAGAAAGAGATGCCGCGGGAATCCGCAAGAAACAAAACAATGCACTCATGCAATATCCACAAAATCAGCGACGAGATTCCGGTCAACCAATGGCCGGTTTTCGTCAGGCCATTGGCAGAAAGATCATGTCCGTTTCTGGTGGCGCCCGCATCCCCCTTGGGTGGTATCGGGCTGGACGATCCGGCAACAGACTCTTATTGTCCATGTAAATGTCAGTATGTAATAGATTTTTTGTTACCGAATGTTGACTGAGTCATCCGAAGAAAACGATGAATTGGTCACCCGAGGGCTGGACGACATAATGTCGGTCCTTCCCTCCGAACGCGGTGCCCCTCCGTTGAAGCTCGTAACATGGCGCCCGGTCGTTTTTTCAGAATCGGGCGGAAGGCTTCAACCGACCGATCCGACGTTAAGTCATACGGCATCCCATCAGACTGCGACGCGTTTTTTCGCCAGCGTGCGAGACGAGGCGATGCCAATCGCCTTTGGTGTCGAGGGCGATGCACTTCTGGTCCGGGTCATAGGGCAAAGCGCCGGAACAGCCGGTTTCACCGCGTTGCTCGATCCGGACTGTCTCAGCGAGTTTCTCACGGCGACATTCCCGACCGTCAGCCTCTCGCCCGCTTTACGACGTGTTCTTGTTCTGCAGATGTCCGGCATCGGGCTCAAGGAGGGCGCACGGCTTGACAATCGAAGCGTGGAAACACGAAAACGCCAGGCTCAGCATCTTCGTGAAAGATTTGACGGGGCAGATCTTTCGACCATCAGTCGGCAGGTCGCCGCCGCACTGGTGCTTGCCCTTGCGAGGCACGTCAATCCGTCAAGACAAGCGGTTGGCCGCACCCTTGAGGATTATGTCAGTCGATACATGCCGAAGGGGGTTCGCGCCTACGGGCTGACAAGCGCCGACGGCCAGACATCGACGCCAGTGTTGGATATGGGTCGGCCGAACGCCAGGCCCGTGATTGTCCTACATCCCATGGCGCTTCCGGATATCCAAGCGGCAGACATCGAAGTGTGTGAACGCCTCGGACTTCGGCTGGTCTGGCCGCTTCGGCATGGAACACTTGACCCCGGCGCTTCAGCTCTCACGCCCGAAGCGCAACTGGAACATGCTGTACGCGGCGCTGAACTGGCGATCGCTACAATCGCACGTGATACGGTTCCGGTTCTGGCTTTCGCCGCGGCCTCCAAGGTCGGGCTGGCACTGGCACGTGCGCACCCCCAGCATGTCTCTGTACTGCATGTGGCGGGCGTTTGTGTAAGGGAGGGCCGGCCGGAGTCAGGGGCACGCCGACTGGCACGCGGGGTACTTGCACTTGCGGCGCAGCGGCCGATGCTGCTCGACCCGGTTCTCGGACATCTCGAAACAAGGCTCCGGCGACCCGGCGCACTTAAGCAATTCCTGGAAACGCAATTCTCCGACAGTCCGGCCGACGCGGCAATTGTCGCCCGTGATCTGAACGGAACATACGGGATCGACCGCTTTTCCGACTCATTGCTGGACAGCGCAGCGTCGGCCAGACACGACTTTCTCTTCCAGGCCGACCTAGGATGGCACCGGGCGCCTGCCGACCTTCCCATTCAACTTCATCACGGGGCACAAGATGCCATACATCCACTTCCGATAATCGAAGCATTGGCGGAATCGCTTCCCAACGCGCGGCTGCATGTACTGCCTGGGGCGGGACAGCTTGTTTGGTACGAGCATTTGCACCGCGTGCTCGAAAAGGTGGCGGCAGAATGACCACCATCCCATTTCGCAACAGGCTTGCGTTCGGAAGCCCTGATCTTTCGATCACGCTTCTCTTCGCTACGGTGAACGGGTGGCTTTTGTTCTACTTCGTCACGATCGTGGGCCTTCCGCCGCTTTGGGCGGGCACCGTCTTTGTGGCAGGCAGGATTTGCGACGCATTACTCGACCCACTTATCGGAGCCTGTGCCGACCGGTTCGGGCGCAAGCGCACTATCGCCATCGGGTTGCCGATTGCCGCACCCGCCTTTATCGCGCTTTGGGCGGCGCCGCTCGGGTTCGAGGATACGGCGTTGCAACTCGTCGCCGCAGCTGCGGCGTTCGTGGTCTTCACGTTCGGATATACATGCGTGTCCATCCCCCGGTTGGGGATGGTCCCGTCCTTTGCCCCGACCTATCACGACCGTAGCGTTCAGGCTGCTGTCGACATGGCATTCGTATTCTGTGCCCTTCTCATCGCGTCGACTCTGTTTCCGGCCATCATCGGAGCGCAGCACGATGGCCCATTGTCAGCATCTGATGCAACGACATGGGTCGGCGTGGCGATCGCTATGACGGTAATTTCAGTTGCTGCCTACCTGCCCTTCATGATGAAGATTTCGGAAAAAGGCCGGGATTCTGTTTCGATCTCGCCATGGAAAGCACTGGCCAGCCTTTCGACCGAAGGCAACGCAATCATGACACTCGCGACGTTCGCGGCATCTGTGGTGGCGCTGGTGTCCCTGCAATCGGCCCTGCCGTTCTGGATGGAATTCGGCGTTGGTCTCCGGGCGAATGGGCAGGCTGTCGTCTTGGGAACAGTCTTTGCCGCCACGTTCGTTTCCCTGGGACTGTGGGTGGCCGTTTGTCGGAAATGTGGGAAGGTCGACGCCCTGCGCTACGCGGCTCTGCTCTACCTTGTGGCACTGGGCCTCGCCGCGCTTGTGCCCACGAATTCCGGGATGTCTGTTCTTCTGTTTGCCGCAGCGATACTTGCGGGTGCCGCCACCGGCGGATTGTCCGTGGCGCCCTGGGCCATGATCCCCGACGTGGCCGCAGCACACGCCGCGCGTCTTGGCCAATCAGTCGAGGGCGTCTCCACTGCTGCCTTCACCATGATCAATAAGGCAGCGGTGGCCGTTTCGATCTTCGGCAGTGCCGGGCTGCTAGCGATGGATGCAACCGCGACGATGATACTGGTGTTGCCTGCAGTTGCGGCAGCGAGCGTAGCTTTACTATGCCTGTTCCGAAAAGCGTAAGAACCTGAGGGCAGTTGAAAGGAAGGCCTAAGAAGGTTGAGCTTGCCGCCCGCCATCGGGATTGGCGCTACTTTGCGGCAAAAAGGTAACCCTTCTCGCCTCGCCGAGACTGGTGCGGGCTTGTCTACCAGACCGCAAGTATGGGTTCACAGCCCCCGAGGCGGGCACCCGACCGCGGCAAACAGGAAATCACATGGGTGAATCCGTCTCGCGCCTCCGCAGAACGGGCAGGTTCTGCTTGGTATGTTCGAGAAATGCCAGGCCGGTAGGAGAGAGTGAGCGGCCTTGCTGGTGAACGAGGCCGATACGACGCTTGGCACCGAAGTCGTGCACCGGGCGTTGTATCAGGCGCTCCATCGGAAGCACCGGCAATGTCAGCGTTGGCAGTATCGATACACCGAGGCCCTCCGCCACAAGCGCGCCGGCCGTCGCAAGATGAGCGACCTCGAACCGCGGACTCAGTGCGAACCCATGCCGCTGACAAGCACCGTCCAGCAGTTCGCGGACGCTGGTGCCGTTTTCCATGGCAATCACTGGCATGGCGATGAGTTCCGCCATCCCGTAGCTCCGGCACTCTGCCAGCGGGCCGCCCGGCGCGCCGACTGCGACGAACGAGTCGTCCAGCAGCGGGTGGAAGGACAGCCGGTCCCGTGCAGTGATGGTCCCGGCGGTAAAGCCGATGTCTGCCCGGCCCGCCACGACCGCCTCGACTACGCTTTCCGACAGCGCGTCCATGATTCGGAGGTCTATGCCGGCATGCCTTTCGGCAAAACTTTTCAGAAGCCCGGGCAGAAGACCAACGGTGACAGACGGAAGCCCGGCGATTGTCAGGCGCCCCCGGTTGGCCGAAAGATGGGAATTGAACTCTTCCATCACGTTGTCTGCGGTGTTCAGCATACGCTCCGCCAGTTGGGCAAAGGCCAGGCCGGAGGCCGTCGGCGACACGTTACGTGTGTCCCGATCGAACAAACGTGCGCTTAGATTAATCTCGAGCGCAGCAAGCTGGCGCGACAGGGCCGAGGGCGACATGCCAAGGACCTCTGCCGCCAGCCGAAATGAGCGCTGCTGGCTAAGGACAAGAACGACTCGGAAGTCGGAGAGGGAGGGGTTGATGCGCATTGCACACTAATTATGGCAAATATCGCAATTCTGACAACAGGCAACCTGTGCGACGCTGCCCCCAGGCCCGCGTTGCGGGCACAACGGGAGGAATACCATGAAACATTTTACCTACGCCCTACTGGGCGCCACACTGCTTGCCGGGCCGCTGTTGGCCCAAGACAAGGACCTGTTGATTGGGTCAACCTCTGCTTCGTCCAGCCACTATGGCTATTTCGTTGCCGTGGGTCAGTTGATCAATGAAAATGCCGACGGGCTGCGCGCTTCCGTCGTTGAAACCGGCGCGACAATGGACAACATCCGCCGCATGGAACGCGGGCAGGTTGATTTGGGCTTGGTCACCACGAATGTCGCCCAGCATGCGGCCGCGGGCAAGAACGACTTCGAAGGCAAACCGCAGGATCTGAGCCTGCTCTGGGTATACACCGGAGCACCGCAGAACGTGGTGATGCGGGCCGATGCAGGAGTCCAGGATCTGGCAGGGCTGGAGGGCGTGCGCTTCAACCCAGGCATCAAGGGATCGGCCACCGAGGCCACGACCGAAGCGGTTTTTGCGACGCTCGGGCTGAGCGCCGATTATGTGCGCGGTTCGACCACCGATGTTGTCGGTATGATAAAGGACAACCGCGTCGCGGGCTACGTCAAGTCCGGCTCGGGCAACAAGCTGGACGGGTCTACCATGGACATCGCCACCTCTACCGACATCGCCATCCTGGGCCTGACGCCCGAACAGGCCGAAACGCTGCGTACCGAGATGCCTGACATCTCGGTCGTCGATATCCCCGAAGGCGCGGCGGACGGCATCCCGGCCTACACGACGTGGAGCTTCGGCGTCGGTGTCGCGGCACCCAACTCGATGGACGAGGACACCGCTTACAAGATCGTCAAGGCCGTAATGGAGGACGAAACCGCACAGGCCAATGCGATGGCCAGCCTGAAGGGTGCGAACCTTGCGGACATGACCCTTCAGTTCGGTACTATCCCGCTGCACCCGGGTGCCGCGAAATGGTTCGAGGAACAAGGCATCGACCTGCCCGCCAAACTGAAGCCCGCCGAGTAAGAAGCGAACCATGACTGCCGAGCGCATCCAGAAGGGGCTGGCGATCCTCGTCGGGCTCTTCGTCCTCTACACCGCGGCAACCGGTCCCTTCGAGGGGCTTATCCAACGCGCGCTTTTCCTAGCGCTGGTGACGACGCTCGGCTTTGCACTCTACCCGCTGGGCGCCGGGAAGACCTGGCGCCCCGTCGGGCTGGTCATCGACCTCACGTTAACAGCGATAACGCTCACGGCTTGTGCCTATGTAGTCGCCAACTACGACCGGATCATGACGGAACTGCCTTGGGCTACACGGTTCGACATGGTTCTGACAGCAGGACTGGTTCTGGCGGTATTGGAGCTCGGGCGGCGAACTGTCGGGCTGATCTTTCCGATCCTCGTGCTGCTGGGGCTGGGCTACGCACTGTTCGGCAACTACCTGCCTAGTCCGCTGCGTCATCGCGGCTTCGGGATCGAGTTCGTGACCGAAACGATCTTCCTGGGCGATCTGGGCATCTGGGGGATGCTGACGGGCGTTGCCGCCACGGTAATTGCCGCCTTCGTTCTGTTCGGCGCGCTGCTGCTGCATACCGGTGGCGGTCAGGCTTTCATGGACCTCGCCATGCGGCTTGGTGGAAGACAGCCCGGCGGCGCAGCAAAGATCGCAACCATTGCGTCAGGGCTTTTCGGGATGATCTCGGGCTCGGCGGTCGCGAACGTGGCGACCACGGGCAATTTCACGATACCGATGATGATCCGACTGGGCTATCCTCGCCCTTTCGCAGCGGCGGTTGAGGCGGTGGCCTCTACCGGCGGCCAGATCGCCCCGCCGATTATGGGGGCCGCGGCCTTCGTCATGGCCGAGATCCTCGGCTTGCCCTACCTGACCATCATCGTCGGCGCGATCCTTCCGGCAGTTCTTTTCTACATTTCGGTCTTCATGACCGTGCATTTCGTCGCGCTGCGGCGCGGACTGGCCGTTGTACCGGACGAGGAGATGCCGCAATGGGCCACGATCCTGGCCCCTCGCCGGATGGTGCCGATCCTTGCCGCGCTCGGAGGGCTTGGCGTCGGCATCTGGCTGGGACGGTCTATCGCGACCTCGGCGTTCTACGGTATCGTCGGCTTGTTAATTGCCTTCTTCGCCACCGAAACCGGACGGCTGAGCTTGCGCGAGATGGTCCGCAAGTTGCTGAATGGGCTAGAGGATGCGGGCAAAGGCATGGTCATCATCGGCGTCTTGCTGGCGGGGGCACAAGTGCTGGTGGCGATGATCAACCTGACTGGCATCGGTGTGACACTGTCTTCGCTTATCGTCTCGGTTGCGGGCGACAGCATCGTGCTGGTCGCGGTGATCGTTGGCGCGGTCTGCCTGATCATGGGCATGGGGCTGCCGACAACCGCAGCCTACGTGCTGGTCGCCGCCGTGCTGGCCCCGGCCATGACCGCTGTCGGCGTTGATCCGCTGGCCGCGCATCTCTTCGTTTTTTACTTCGCGACAATCTCGGTCATAACGCCGCCGGTCTGCGTGGCGGTCTTTGTGGGTTCGGGCATCGCCGGGACCAATTGGCTGCCTGCCGCGGGCGAGGCCGTGCGTTTGGGAGCAGTCACTTATATCGTGCCGTTCCTGCTGCTGCTCTATCCGGGCGTGTTGCTGGGGGGTGGGCCGCTCGACATCCTGGAGGCTGTTACGGCGGGGATGGTGTTGGTCATCGCGGTGCCGGGTCTTCTGGCCGGGGCGAGATTGCATCATGTGCGGGCCGTCAACATCATGCTATATCTCGCAATCATTATCCTGGCCATCTATCCCCACCCGGTGACGCCCTTCCTAGCCCTGGCCCTGTTGGCAGGCGCCTATTTCACTGGCCGCACGAACAAGCGGAGGGTGACGACATGAGCGTGGTCCGGATCGGTGCCGGCGCAGGGTTTCAGGGTGACAGGCTTGCCCCGGCCCTCGACCTTGCAGAGCGGGGCAAGCTCGACTACCTCGTGTTCGAGTGCCTCGGCGAGCGTACGATTGCCTTGGCGCAGCAGGCGCGGCGCAACGATCCGTCTGGCGGCTACGATCCGCTGCTCGAGCGGCGCATGCGCGCAGTGCTGCCGGTATGCGCCAGGAACGGCACGAAGGTCGTGACAAACATGGGGGCGGCGAACCCTCTCGGCGCGGCGCAGCACACCGCCCGGATCGCGCGCGAACTTGGGCTCACGGGGCTCAAGGTGGCCGCCGTCACCGGCGACGACGTGCTCGACCGGATCGGCAGCTTCGTTCTGGATGAAACCGGAGCCCCTGCCGAGGATCTCGGTGACCGGTTGGTCTCGGCCAATGCCTACGTCGGAATCGACGGCCTCGTCACGGCGCTGAAGGCAGATGCGGATGTGGTGATCTGCGGCCGGGCTTCGGACCCGACGCTGTTCCTTGCGCCGCTGGTGCACGAGTTCGGCTGGGCGCGGGATGACTGGGAGAGACTGGGCCGAGGCGTGCTGATCGGCCACCTGTTGGAATGTGCTGCCCAGATCACCGGCGGGTATTTCGCCGATCCCGGCGTAAAGGAGGTGCCCGATCTCGCCGCGGTCGGGCACCCTCTGGCCGAGGTCGGCGCCGACGGAAATGCCACGATTACCAAGTTGCAAGGCACTGGCGGCCGCATAACCCGCGCCACCTGCATCGAGCAGCTTCTCTACGAAATCCACGATCCCGCCCGCTACCTGCAACCCGACGTGGTGGCCGACTTTTCAAGCGTCGACTTCCAGGACCTTGGCACCGACCGCGTCGGGGTAAGTGGTGCGACCGGGGCGCCGGCCACGGGACAGTTCAAGGTCTCCGTCGGGTATCGCGACGGCTGGATCGGCGAAGGTCAGATCAGCTATGCTGGCGCCAATTGCGTGGCCCGCGGTCAGCTGGCCGTTGAAATCTTGCAGGCGCGCCTTGCCCCGCATCGGGCCGAGATATTCGAGGAGCGCGGCGAGCTGATCGGCGTCAACTCGGTCTGGCAAGGGGCGAGCAGACATACATCTGCGCCCGAGGTCCGCGTCCGCTATGCCGCCCGCTGCGCGGATCGCGACACGGCGCAGCGGGTCGCAGAAGAGGTCGAGGGCCTTTACCTCGCCGGCCCTGCGGGTGGCGGAGGGGCCACGGGAATGGTGCGCGAAGTGCTGGCCATCGCCTCGACCCTGATGCCCGCCGCCACGGTCAAGGCAGTTGTCGAGATGCTGGAGGTCCACCATGAAACTGCATGACATCGCCCATGCCCGGACAGGCGACAAAGGCGACGTGTCCAACATCTCGGTCATTTCCTACGATCCGGCACACTGGTCGCTAATCCGGGATCATGTCACCCCGGCCCGGGTCGCCGCACATTTCGGCGTTTTCGCGACGGACGACGTCACGCGTTACGCTCTGCCCCAGCTCTGCGCGCTCAATTTCGTGATCCGCGGGGCGCTGACCGGTGGGGTCACGCGCTCACTGGCGCTTGATGCGCATGGCAAGTGCCTCGCGTCTGTATTGCTGGACATGGAGTTGGATAACGTAAAGACCGTCACCGACTGAATGCTGACACAGCCTTTGGGAACGGGGGCTCGATCACGTCGCCTCGAGCGATGTCGCACATTTTGACTGAACAGGAACCCGCGCGGTCCAGGAGCCTGATTGATGGGGAAAGAGACCACCTTGAATGTCGCGATGATTGGCGCCGGTCGGGTCTGTTCAATCAAGAAGGTAGCCCATTCAGTCGACACATCTTCAAATGGAACCGTGCCCCTTTTGGTCGAGCGACGCGTTCTCAGCTTGGCACCAAGAGGATATTGCACTGACCCGGCCGCATTGTCCTAGGGCATGAAATCGGCCGTGTTCGTCGTTCGGTAGACACGATCTTCGGGCAGCATATTGTCGATCTGTTCATTCAAAACTTCGAGAAAGGCCAGCTCGGTCTGGCTGGGCCGAACGCGCGGGTTAGAGACGAGATACACGTCGATCGGCATGACATCGTCGTAGGGCGGCAACCGCCAGAGCCGTCCGTCGCGCACGTCACGGGCAGCGATCTGGACAGGGATTGCACCGATTCCGATGCCCGAGACCACCATGCGCCGCAACTCGTCCAACGTGTTGGCGACCCCGACATAGGGCTGCGCGAACCCGACCTCGTTCGTCAGCTCGGTAATCGAATGAAGTGCGTCGGACAGGAGCGCCGTCTGGTACACGATGGCGTTCTGGTCTTTCAGGTCCGACACGGCAAGATCCGACCGCCCGAAGAGTGGATGCCCGGCCCCGCAGTAGAAGGCGCAGTACTCCTTGAAGATATGCACGTAATTGAAGTCGGGATTCTTGTCGAAGATGGGCGCAATGCCAAAGTGGATGAGCTTGTTGGTCAGGGCAAGCAGCAGTTCGGGGCTGTTCATCACTGTTGACGAAATCGTCGCATTGGGGTGACGGAGGTGAAATGCCCTGAGCGAGTCGTTGATGATGGGGCTGGTCATTTGGCTGGCGGATGTCAGGCGAACCTTGCCCGTCAGCGTGTCCTCAGTATCCGACAGCAGAAGGGAAATTCTGTCTATCGCGCCGCAAATCTCCACTGCTTCGCGGTACAGCAGCTTGCCCGAGCTGGTCAACCGGAAGAAATGGGCGCCGCGGTCGATCAGCCGGACCCCAACCTGGGCCTCGAGGTTCTTCAGTGCCGCACTGACCGCAGGCTGACCGCGGCCCAGAACGCGCGCCGCACGCGACAGGCTTTGCATCTCGGCGATGACGACGAAGGTGTAGAGCAGGTTCCAGTTTATGTCTCGTGATAGGCTCATGGCATCCGCACGTCCTGTCGATGCAAGATTGGTTGGATCGATTCTAGTGATGGGTGGTGGAGCGAATCAAGACGCAAAGACGGAGGGCGCCTCCGACCGGACGCGCCCTCACCTGCGATTTGCGATCTGCTCTACTCGGCGGCTGCCCGTGCTGCCGCGAGCCACGTGTCGAATTCCTCGCGGTGGGCCGCGATCCATTCCTCGGCATGGCGCGCGATGTCTTCCTCGCGGCCTTCGCCGTTCAGCATCTTCACGTTCTGCTCGGCACGGTCCACGAGCGTCATTTCAATCTGGTTGAAGAACTCAAGAGCCGCCGGATTCTCCGCCGCCCATTCCTTGTTGACCGCAATATAATAGACCGTGGGCAGCCAACCCACGTCGCACGGGTTGGACCGGCAGCCATCGACATCGGCGAGGGGTTGGTATTTTTTCATCTGGTCATCTGGGAGCGACACATCCTTCAGTTCCAGCCAGACGAGATCTTCGCCGGGCTTCAGCTTCATGGTGGTCGGGTTGGGATACCACGTGTAGAGGAAGATGGGATCGCCAGATGAGTAGCGGCCGACCGCGTCCGCCGCCAACGCGGTGTATTCGCCCTGAACGACGCGCACCGTGTCTTCCAGCCCCAAGTCGGCCATGTGTTTCATGGCAACCGCGGAAGAGCCTGTCCACCCAACGGAAGGGCCCACCATATCGGCCTTGCCGTCACCATCCTGATCAAACAAGGCGGCAATCTCGGGATCCTTGAGATCCTCGAGGTAGCGAATATCGTATTCCTCGGCAGTCTTCTTGTCGACCATGTAGCCCTGCACGGTGCCCGGATCCATGATCGGGCCGACGGGCATCACGTCATCCTTCGTCTCCTCGTAGAAGGCCGAGTGATTGGGCAGGATCGTGTCAACGGAATACTGGATGTCGTTGCGCGCGATCGAGGTGAAGATGGCGCTCGACCCCAGCGTCATCGGGTTCTTGACCTCATAGCCCAGCTCTTCGAGGCCGAGATCCACGATCTTCTGGCCGAACCAGAACGAATCCCAGTTGGGCCGGGCCGGTTGCAATGTCTGCCCTTCGCCCGGAAGGGCGTCCTGGGCGAAGCCAGGCGCCGTGACTGCCAGAAGGGCCGAGACCCCCGCTGCAAGCGCGCGTGCATAGCTTTTCCGGTTGTGTCGCGTCATTGATCTTTCTCCTGTTGGTTTGTGCGAGTGTCTGGACTTTGATTATCGTTTTCAGGCCGCGGACCTACGGAGTTGCGCCGCGCGTCCGATGCGGCCGATGAAACCCTTTTGGTCGCCGGCGGATTTCCGTGGCTGTCCGAGGCCCTGCGTGATCCGGTCGAGCGAAATCGCGATCAGCACGATCGACAGGCCACCGATACCCGCCAGCCCGACATCGAGCGCGCCGATCCCGCGCAGCACGGTCAGGCCGAGACCCTCGGCGCCGATCATCGAGATGATCACGCTCATCACCAACGCCATCAGAAGGGTCTGATTCAATCCAGCCATGATCGAGGGCATCGCCATCGGCATGCGTATCCGGACCAGGGTCTGCCACTCGGTCGCGCCGAATGCCTCACCTGCCTCGATGGCGTCGGCGGGCACCTGGCGCAGGCCGAGGTTGGTCAGCCGGATGATTGGCGGCATGGAGAAGATGATGGTGGCGATGACCCCGGGTACGGTGCCGATCCCGAAAAGCATGACCACGGGCACGAGATAGACGAAAGAGGGCGTGGTCTGCATCGTGTCGAGGATAGGCCGCAGGAAGGCCCAGAACATGTTGCTTCGCCCTGCGAGGATGCCCAGAGGGACGCCCACGATGACGCAGAACACCACCGAGGTGATGAGGATCGACAGCGAGATCATTGCCTCGTCCCAAAGGCCGAGGAACGCGATCACCGTGAAGGACAGGGCGGCGGTGATGCCCGCCCGGATATCGGCGAGCCGCCAGCCGAGGACCAGAAGAACCGCGACGACGCCCCAGAAGGGCATGAATACGAGGCTGTCCAGCGTGACATCGAGCACCTTGGCGATCGGCCAGCGGAGTGCCTGGAAGAAGGGGCGCCACTCGTCCACCACCCAGTGCACGCCGGTCTGGATGTAGTCATCCAGCGGAAAGACGTATTCCTGCGGGACACGGTCCATCATGGGTTGGCCTCCTGGTAGGCGGGTGTAGGCGCGTGTACCGGAGCCCGTTCCGCAACAAGGCGGAGGTCGGGCATGGTCTTGCCGGCAAGGAAGCCGAGCACGTCATCGGCCGTCACCAGCCCTGTCACGCGCTGATCGGGGGTGACAACGGCCACCGGTCGGTTCGGCTGGAACCGGTCATAGGCATTGCCGACGATCTCGTCTGATGCCAACTTGGCCGAGAGGTCGTTCATCGCGTCCGAAACGGTGCCGCCGGTGCGCGAAAGGTCGGAGCGACCGACGTAGCCCTGGACCGCGCCGCTCGGCGTTTCGACCAGAGCGAAGGGCCGCCCGGCGGCATCAAGGGCCGCGGCGGCATCGGCAGCCCGCGCCGTGGGAGCCACGCGCACCGTCTCGAAGGCGTCGGCGAGCATAGCTGCAGTAAGCACCCTGCCCCGGTCCATCTCGCGGGAGAAGTTTTTAACGTAGGTATCAAACGGGCGGAACACGATGTCCTGCGGGGTGCCGACCTGGACGAAGCGGCCATCACGCATGACGGCGAGGTGGTCGCTCAGCTTAACCGCCTCCTGGAAATCGTGGGTAATGAAAATGATCGTTTTCTTGATCTCGCGCTGCAGCTTCAGCAACTCACGTTGCAGTTCGTCGCGGATGAGTGGATCCAGCGCACTGAAGGGCTCGTCCATCAGCAGGATATCCGGATCGCTCGCCAGCGCCCGGGCCAGCCCCACCCGTTGTTTCATCCCGCCGCTCAGGTCGTCGGGATACCGGTCGCTCCAGCCCGAAAGCCCGACTTGCGCCAGCGCGTCAGTCGCGGCTTTCTCGCAATGCTCCCGTGATTCTCCACGTAGGCTGAGGCCGAGTTGGACATTGTCGAAGACGGTCTTGTGCGGCAACAGCGCGAAGTTCTGGAAGACCATCGATATCTTGCGGCGCCGGGTTGCACGCATTTCGGACTTCGAGTGTTGCAAGATGTCCTGCCCGTCGAGGATGATCTTGCCTCGGGTCGGCTCGATCAACCTGTTGAGGCAGCGCACGAGCGTCGACTTGCCGGAACCGGAAAGCCCCATGATCGTGAAAATCTCGCCTTCGTCGACCTTGAACGAGGCGTCGATGACGGCCGCGACCTGGCCGGTCTGTTCCCGTATGGTGTCCGGGTCGGCCCCTTCTCGGATCAGCCTCATCGCCTCTTCGGGGCGTTCACCGTACACCTTGTACAGGCCTTCCACCTTCAGCTTTTCCGTCATGGCAGGTCGCGCCCCCTTTTCCCGCTTGTGCGTTTCAAAGGCGCATATCCTGCCTCGACCGCAATAGCCGTGCCAGAGGAGAATGCGTGCATCACTGTTTCCGATCTCCGTATCTTGCGTTGTCGCTTCGACGAAAAGGGCCGTGGGCGAGCTTTCCGACAAGCAAGAGGGAAAGTTTTAAATAAATCAAATCGATATTATTCATGTTTTGATCATCTTTAATGATCCAAGGCACACCCGGGCTTACATCACATAAATTGAGGCGCAGATTGCAATTATCGATTTGACCGATGGTTAGCTTTGCCCTTTTTTGAAGTCTGATCCGGGCCCCGGTTCTGCTTTCGGCCCGTACTCCCCAGACGATTGGAACAGGACATATCTGATGATTGCTAGCGACCTACCGGCACCGATTGATTGCGCTCACTGGGAAACGGGCGAGGGCGAACCACTTTTCCTTATTCACGGGATCGGTGCCTCACATGCCACCTGGGACGGCGTGGTGAACGCGCTCGACGGCCGCTATCGCTGCATCACCTACGACCTGCGCGGGCATGGCATCTCGCCCCTGCCGGACGGGACGTTCCAGCTCGACGCCCTTGTCGCCGATCTCGAGGCTCTGCGGAAGAAACTAGGTATCGAGAGCGCGCATTTGGCGGGGCATTCCCTGGGCGGCATGATCGGCCCGGCCTATGCCCGCTGCTTCCCCGAGCGGGTACGCAGCCTCGGTCTCTTGTCGACGGCGGCAGGCCGCACGGAAGAGGACAGCCGGAAGGTGCAGAGCGTGGTGGCCGCGATGGAGCGCGATGGCATTCCCAACATCCTCTCGACCCTTGTCGACCGCTGGTACACGGATGATTTCGCGGCGCGGAACCCCGACAAGGTACAGGCGCGGCTTGACCAGATCACGGGCATGAGCGCCGAGGTTTTCCTGAATGTTTTCCATATCTACGCCGAAACCGAAATGGCGCCGTGGCTGCACGAGGTCAAAGCCCCCTCGCTTGTCCTGACGGGTGAGCTGGACGGCGGCTGCAATCCGCGCCTGAACCAGTTCATCCACGAGACCCTGCCGGATTCAGAGCTCGTCATTCTCGAGGGGCTGAAGCATTCGATCCTGATGGAAGCGCCGGAAAAGGTCGCCGAACACATGGATCGCTTCATCCAATCGCGTGCCTGACAGCGCAGCCTGACACGTGATGCCAGTTAAAGACAGCTATTGAGGACAGTGACGCAATGCCCCCCCAGCAAAGAACAGCAGAAATCGCCGGAGCAGGCCTGGCAGGATTGGCGGCCGCGGCCGCCCTGGCGCAGCAAGGCTGGCGCGTCCGCGTGCATGAGCGCGGCAGCGAACTGCGCGAGATCGGCGCCGGCATCTATCTTTGGAAAAACGTCCTCGATGCGCTGCGCGAGTTGGGCGTCTACGACGAGATTGCCGAGACCGGCATCCGTTCGGAAGTGCCCCGGCTGCTTCAGGATCACCGCCAGCAGGAGGTGAACATCGTCGGCCGGGATGACGAATTGCCCGAATTGATCGTCATCCTGCGGACCGACCTGCACCGAATCCTTGCCGAATGCGCTGTGAATAGTGGCGTCGAGATCGTCACCGGGTCCAAGGTTCTTGGCGCCGATCCGGATGGCCGGCTCGAGTTCGAAGACGGGTGGGGCCCGTATGTCGACCTGGTCGTCGGCGCTGACGGCGTTTTTTCGCGGGTGCGGGATTCCCTGAAGCTTGCTGAAAAAATAATCGAACTGAAGGACGGATGCGGCCGTCACCTCATCCCCCGCGAGGAGGGGGACGAGTTGAACACCCAGCGCATCGAGATGTGGAACGCCGGACGACGAATCGGCATGGCCGCCGCAAGCAAGGACAACCACTATGTCTTTCTCTGCTGCCCCGAGAGTGACCTGCCGGGACGCATGCAGCAGCCCTTCAATCTCGAGGCATGGGTCGACAGCCATCCCAATTACCGCAAGTACCTGGAACGCCTGCCTCGGCATCCGAAGGAACGCTGGCGGCCCTTCTACAATGTCATCTGCACCACGTGGTCGAAGGGCAAGGTGTGCATCGTCGGGGATGCGGCACATGGCATGGCGCCGAACCTCGGGCAAGGTGCCTGCGTGGCGATCGTGAACTCGGTGGTGCTTGCCCGAGCGGTCAGCAAACATCCCGACGTTCCGAAGGCGCTGGCCGAATGGGAACGGCTGGAACGACCCTATATCGACAAGACGCAGCGAATGTCCTTCCTTTACGGCCGGGTCGGAACGCATTGGCCGAAAAGCCTTTTGTGGCTTCGCAGCCTTGTCCTGCCCCTGCTTGCCAAAAGCAGCCGGTTCCGCAACAGCCTGCGTGTCGCCGTCGACCACAAACCGTCCATTTGAAAAGAAAACTGAAGGATAACCATCATGCCGATCATTCGCGTAGAAATGTTCGAGGGCCGCGACGAGGATCAGAAAAGCCGTCTTGCAGAGAGCCTGACGGAGGCCTTCATCGAAAGCTGTGGCGGCAAGCCGGAATCCGTTCACGTGGTGATCTCGGACGTCGCGCCGCATAACTGGGCCGTTGCAGGTCAGCTGGTCAGCAAGAAGGCCAAATGACCGGCGCCGGATGCCTTGACCGGGAACACCTGACCGTCTCAGGAAAAGGGCCCGCGATCGTTTTCGTGCATGGCAACGCCTCGACACGGGACATCTGGAAGGAGGTCACGCCGGCGCTGGCGGACCGCTTCAGCTGTGTCACCTACGATCTGCGGGGACACGGCCAAGGGCCGGCGCTGGACGGTGAGCTGTCACTGGGGAAACTCGTGGACGATCTCGATGCGGTCCGCCTCGCGACGGGGCAGGACCGCATCGCGCTTGTCGGCCATTCCCTGGGCGCCTTCATTGTCGCTGCTTATGCCCATCGCTTTCCCGAACGGGTGGCCTGGTGCAGCCTGATGGCGATGCCTGCCGGGCGTACCGCGGCGGACAAGGTCGCGGCGAAGGAACTGTTGAAACGCCTCAAGGTCGACGGTGTGGGTGAAACGGTGCCCCACCTCGTGACCCTGTGGTATACGCAGGCCTTCGTCACGGCGCATCCCGGCTATCTTCAGCGGCGGCTCGATCAGCTTCAGAAGATCGATGATGATGTCTTCATCGCCTTCTACCAGCTTTATAGCGAGGTAAGCGTCGATAAGCTCTTGCCGGAAATCACCAGGCCAACCCTCGTGTTGACCGGTGAATTCGCGCGCGGGGCCGGGGCCGAGACGGCGCATTTCATAACTGAACGGCTACCCGAGGGGGAGCTAAAGATCTTTCCGGAAGTGAAGAACGGGCTGATGACCGAGATTCCCCAGCGGGTTGGGCAGGCCTTGTCGGATTTTGCAGCGAAGTCAAAAAGCTAGAAGCATCAGCGTCAGGCGCCATAGAACGAAGATCACCCTCGCGTGCGCCAGCGGCGGAACAAGGGCCAGAGCAGCATGCCGGCGGTCACGAGGAAGAGCACCAGGGCGATCGGGCGCTCGAAGAAGGCGAGGAAATTGCCACGGGTCAGCACCAGGCCTTGGCGGAGGGATTGCTCGATCATCGGGCTGAGGACCATGCCGATGACGAAGGGGGCCACCGGCATTCCGGCCAATCGCATGAACACCCCCGCGACGCCCGCGCCCAGCGCGATCCAGACGTCGAGCATGTTGCCGCGCACGCCATAGGCGCCGAGGGTCGAGACAATCAGGACCATGGCGATGAGCAGCGGTTCGGGGATGCGCAGGACCTGGGTGAAGAGCGGCGCGCCGAGGGCGCCGGTGGCGAACATGATCAGGTTGATGACGATCAGCAGGGCGAAGATCGCGTAGACCAGTTCGATGTTCTGGGTGAAAAGCTGGGGGCCCGGCGTGACGCCCTGGATTATGAGCGCGCCCAGCATGACGGCAGTGACCGGATCGCCCGGCACGCCCAGCGCCAGGGTCGGGACGAGCGCCGAGCCGGTCACGGCGTTGTTGGCACTTTCACAGGCGACGAGGCCGTCGGGCTCTCCCTTGCCGAAATTGTCGCGGCGTTTCGAGGTGCGGCGCGCCTCGGAATAGGCGATGAAGGCCGCGGTGGCCGCGCCGGTGCCCGGCAGGGCGCCCACGAAACAGCCGATCACCGAGCCGCGCGCCAGCATGCCGAGGCGGCTGCGCCATTCTTTCAGCGGCGGGAGGCGGAAGCCGACGCGGTTCTTTTCGCGGGCGGCGGAGGGGTCGATGCGGGCCGCGCGCAGGAACATCTCCGAATAGGCGAAGAGGCCGACGATGACCGGGATCAGGGTGATGCCGGCGCTGAGTTCGAAACTGTCGAAGGTGAAGCGCAGGTCGCCGGTGACCGGGTCGGCGCCGATGGTGGCGACCAGCAGGCCGCAGGCGCCCGACAGCAGGCCCGGCACCATCGCCCCCGCCGAGACCCCGGCGATGCAGGTCAGGGCGAAGACACCGAGGGCGAAATACTCGATCGGGGTGAAATTGAGCGAGAAGGCCGCGAGCCACGACCCCGCCAGCATCAGGACGAGGACGGAGAACAGCCCGCCCAGCGTCGAGGCGGCGGTCACCCAGCCGATGGCGATGTCGGCATCACCGCGCCGGGCCATGGGGAAGCCTTCCATCGCGGTGGCCGCCGATTGCGGCGTGCCGGGCGTGTTGAGGATGATGGCGGTGATCGAGCCGCCATAGACCGAGCCGCAATAGACCCCGAGCATGAGCGCCAGCGCCGGCACCTGCGGCATGGAGAAGGTGAAGGGCAGCACCATGGTCAGCCCCACCACCGAACCGAGGCCCGGCAGGACGCCGACGAGGACGCCCACCACCGTGCCCGCCACCATGCAGAGCAGCGCGAGCGGCGTTGCGATCTCGCCCAGGGTTCCGAGGATCAGCTCCATGCGTTTGGTCCTTCGTCTTGGGGTACGGTGTCTGCGGGCATGGGTTCAGAACCCGTCGAACCACGGCGAGCGCGGCAGGATGATGAGGAAGGCGTTCTCGAACAGGTACCAGACCGAGAGGCAGAAGACCGCCGCGACGAGGGCTGTGACGGCAAGCCGCCGGTAGCCCAGGAAGAGCGGCGCAAGGCAGGCGAAGAGCAGGCTGGAGATCAGGAAGCCCGCCAGCGACAGGCCCAGCGCATAGACCGCGACGGCGAGGACCAGCCCCGTCGCGCGGCGCAGCCCCGCGCCCGAGGGCATGGGTTCGTCCGTGGGAACCGGGCGCAGGACCATCAGCAGGCCCAGCAGCGCCACGGCGGCGAGGATGAAGCGCGGGTAGAAGAACGGCCCCCGCCCCTGGCTGGCCCGGGCGAAGGCGCTGATTTCCGCGAAGGTCTGCGAGAACAGCAGCGCGGCCAGGGCGAGGATCGCCAGGGCCACGCCGATCGCGATGGCGCGCCCGCCGGGCGGGTGTGTCGGGTCGGTGTCATGCGTCTTCATCTGCATCTCCTGTTACCGCGCACGCCGCGCCCGGGGGGCGCCCCTCGCAATCATTCGGCCAAGAGGCCCGCCTTTTCCAGCAATCCGCGGTTGCGGTCGAACTGCTTTTTCACGAAGGCCTCGAAATCGGCGCCGTTCATGTAGGCCGTGGGCTGCTGAAGCTGGTCCATCCGTTCCTGGAACGGCGCCGAGGAGATCGCCGCCTCGCAGGCCGTCTCGAGCGCCGTGACCTGTTCCGCCGGCGTGCCCTTGGGCGCGACCAGACCGCCCCAAATCGGGATGTCGAGGTCATAGCCCTGTTCCATCGCCGTCACCTCGTCGGGCATGGTGTCGAGTCGCCCGTCCTTGAGGATCGCCAGCGAGCGGAGCTGGTCGGCGTTGCTGGAGAGGAACGAGACGTGGGGGATGAAGAGGTCGGCCGTGCCGTCGAGCAGCGCCTTGAGCGCCGGGCCGTCGCCGTCGACCGGCAGGAAGGTCATCTCGATCCCCGCCGCGTCGGCCAGGGCCAGCCCCGCGACGTGGGGGATGGAGCCGATGGCCTGGACGGCGAAGGTGAGGTCGCCGGGGTTTTCCTTGGCGTGGGCCACGAGGTCTTCCAGCGTTTCGAACTCGGAGTCCTTGCCGACCGCGATGGCGGTGGGGGCCGAGTAGGCGAGGCAGATATATTCGAAGCTGTCGACCGAGTAGGGCAGCTTGCGCAGGTGGGTCTGGGTGGTCAGCGGGCCGACCGGGGCCATGGCGATGGTGCGCCCGTCGGGCCGGGCGCGGGCGGCCTCGGCCACGCCGATGGTGCCCCCTGCCCCGGCGGTGTTCTTGACCACCACGTTGGCGCCAAGGGAATTGGCCATCTCCTCTTGCATGGAGCGGGTGGTGATGTCGGTGCCGCCGCCGGCCGAGAACGGCACGACGATGGTAACCGACTGTGCCGCCGCGGTGCCGGCGTGGAGCAGCGCGGCGGCGATGACGCCGGCTGCGAATGTTCCGGTTGCGAATTTCCTGAAAGTCATGGTTTCCTCCTGAACCTTGTCAATGATGCGGCCCTGCCCCCGTCGTAACGCAAAACCGGGCGACGCAGTAGAACCCCTTGGGAAGGTCGCGCTGCGCGCCCGTCGCGCCTCGGCGCGTGACAGGTCGTGATGTCCGCCCTCAGGCAGTCTTTCGGTAGTGTTCGAACGTTTTGCGTACTCCTTCTGCCAGGGTGATTTTCCGCCAGTCGCCGATAAGGTCGACCAGCGGGCGGTTGTCGAGCTCGGGCGGCGAGGGCCGCCCCGTGTCGGACGGGGTGATGCGGGCATCCGGCGCGCAGGCGCGGATCGCGGCGATGACGTCGTCGGTGCCGGTGATCTCGGTGGTCAGGTCGCTGACGACAGGTTCGGCGGGGATCACGCGCAGGCAGCGTTCCATGATGTCGGTCACCTCGTCGACATGCTGGAAGCACATGCGGCTGGTGAAGGGCATGGCGTAGGGCTGACCTTTTGCGGCGGCCTTGATGGCGAGGGTGATGGCCGCCGTCTCGCCGCTTTCGCGGCCGGGGCCGTAGACCACGTTCGGGCGCAGGCCGACGGAGGGCAGGCCGTGGTCGAGGAACCAAACCTTGGCGGCATCCTCGCAGGCGCGTTTCCAGACGCCGTAGAGGTTGACGGGGGCGTCGAAGGGCGGCCGGGGGCGCGCGGCGATGGAACTGGTGTAGAGGAAGCGGCGGATGCCGAGGCTGCGGGCGAGTTCGAGCATGTTGAGATGGCCGATGACGTTGACCTCGGCGCCGAGCCGGGGGTTGCTGCGGCAGTCGGGGATCACCAGGGCGGCGAGGTGGACGATGGCGCGGATCTCGTGGGTGCGGGCAAGTTGCAGCAGCGCCGCGCCCTCGCGGATGTCGGCGCCGAGATGGGTGGCGCGCGGGTCGCCGCCCGTGGCGGGGGAGAGGTCGAGGGTGACCACCGTTTCGCCGGCGTCAAGCAGCCGGGCGGTGAGCGCGCGGCCAAGGAAGCCGCCGCCCCCGGTGATCAGGACCGGGCCGAGGGATGCGTCGGTCACGAGCACATCCCCTGCCCGCCGTTCACGTCGAGCATCTGACCGGTGATGAAGCCGGCCTCGTCGGCGGCGAAGAAGGCCACGGCACTGGCCACGTCCTCGACCCGGCCGTTGCGGCGCATGGGGATCTGGGCAATCGCCGCCTCGCGCTCGGCCTGTGTCATGCGCTCGGAGAGCAGCCGCTCGACCCGGGGGGTCAGGATCGCGCCGGGGCAGACCGCGTTGCAGGTGATGCCGGAGGGGCCGAATTCCTGCGCCAATTGCAGGGTCATCGACTGGACCGCGCCCTTGGCGGCCACGTAGTTCGCCCCGGTGAAGAGGCTGCCGTAGCGGCCGGCCTTGGAGCCGAGGTTGACGATGCGCCCGAAGCGCTTTTCCAGCATATGCGGCAGGATCGCCCGGGTCAGCCGCACGGTGGCGGCGACGTTGAGGTCCATCACCAGTTTCCAGTGGTCGTCGGTTTCCTCGAGGAAGGGGCGCGGGGTGTGCAGCGAGCCGCCGGCGTTGTTGACCAGCGTGTCGAAGCGCAACCCGTCGGCCTCGAGCCGGGCGATGGTGTCGGTGATGTCGGCGAGGTCCATCAGGTCCGTCTTCTCGAATCGGATGCCGGCGGCCTCGGGGCGGGTGCGGGCGGCGGTCATCGCCTCGTCGCTGCGGTCGAGGGCGACGACGGTGCCGCCCTCGGCCGCGAGCCGTTCGGCGATGGCGAGGCCCAGGCCGTCGGCGGCGGCGGAGACGAGGATGGTGCGGTTTTCGAAACGTCTCATCGGCGGGGCCTTTCGCTCAGAGCTCGGCATAGTCGGAACAGTCGCGGTGGCTGGCCGCCGGGTCGACCTTGGCGTCGATCACCACCGGCCCGCCCATGGCATGAGCCTCGCGCAGGGCGTCGCCCATCTGGTCTCCCTCGGTCACGGTCAGGCCCTTGCCGCCCAGCCCTTCGGCCACCTTGGCGAAATCGTGGTCGAGGAAGTCGACCGCGATCTTCTGGTTGCCGAGATTGTCGCGCACCATGCCGAGGCCGGCGTTGTTGGCCACGACGTAGACCACGTCGAGCCCCTGTTCGGCGGCGGTGGCGATGGCATCCATCGTCATCATGAAGCCGCCATCGCCGATCACGCCGGTCACGCGCTTTTCGGGGGCGGTGATCTTGGCGCCGGTGGCCGCCGGGGTGGACCAGCCCATGCCGCCGATCCCGCCCGGCGCGACAAGCTGGTTGGGATGGCGCAGGGGCAGCCGGCAGGTGGCCCAGATGCGGTTGGTGCCGGCATCCATGGTGATGAGGTCGTCGGCCCCGAGGAAGCCCTGCAACCCGCGCATGATGTCGGCGTAATGCATGGTGCCGGGGCGGGTCTGGTAGGTGGGCAGGACGCCGTAGTCGTTTTCCTGCTTGATCTTCGCGATGGCCGCCTTGCGACGTTCGACGAGGGCGGTGTCGTGGGGGGCGGTGTCAGAGAGGAGCGCGGCGACCTCGGCTACGTCGGCGGTGACCGCCATGTCGACGGGCACGACCCAGCCGGCGTTGAGCGGGTCCTGGTCGACCTGGATGATGGTCTGGTCGCCGGGGCGGATCATTTTCTCGTCGCGGAAGCGAGTGTATTCCGGCCCAAGCGAGCAGCCCATGACCAGCACGAGATCGGCGGCCTGAACCGCGCGGTTGGCGGCGGCGGAGCCCCAGGTGCCCATCATGCCGACGGCGATGTCGCAGCCCTCGTCGATGGTGCCCTTGCCGTGGTAGCTGGAGGCGATGGCGATGCCGTTGCGCTCGGCCAGCGCCTGAAGCGCCGGGCCGCAGCGGCTGCCGTAGACGCCGTTGCCGACGATCATGACGGGCTGTTTCGCGTCGGCCAGCAGGGCGGCGATGCGGTCGACGGCGTCGATGTCGACGCGCGGGGCGGTGTATTTCAGGTGCCCGTCGACCGGGTAGAGCCGGGCGCGGGAGGTTTCCGGCAGTTCCTGCTTGATGACGTTGGTGCGCATCACCACCGCCGCCGGCCCCTGCCTCGGGGTCGAGGCGTGCTTGACCGCCAGTTGCGCGCCGTAGACCGCCTCGGTCGGCGTGGTGGCGTAGGTGGCGTATTTGGTCATGGTCTTGAGCACGGCGAAGGCGTCGGCCGCGCCGTAATCGCCCGTCATGGTCTGGTAGACGCCGTGCTGGGCGAAGCCGTCATAGCAGGAGGTGTCGGTCAGCACGACCATGGGCGAAGAGGAGAAGTACCCTTCGAGGATACCGAAGGCGCCGGTGGAGGTCGAGAACGGCCCCTGCGCCATCAGCAGGCCCGGCTTGCCTGTCATCTTGCCCGCGACCTGGGCCATCACGCTGGCGCTTTGCTCGCTGCGGGCCAGCACGACCTCGAACTCGTCCTTGCGGTCGTGGAACGCGGGCAGCGACCACGTGATCCCGAGGCCCGGCAGGGTGAAGCCGCGGGTGATGCCTGCTTCGAGGAACGTGTTGATGACACCTTCGTTGGTGAGCATGTTGTCTTGTCTCCTTGTCCGGCGCCGGGGGCGCCGGTTTCCTTTGGTTACTTGAGGGCTGGCAGGAGCAGGCTGATCTGCGGGAAGAAGATCAGGATCAGCAGCCCCACGATGATCGTGGCGATGAACGGCAGCACGCGGCGGGAAACCTCCTCGATGGTCAGGTTCGAGATGCCACAGGCGACAAACAGGTTGACCCCGAGCGGCGGCGTCAGGAAGCCGATCTCGGAGGTGACGACGAGCAGGATGCCGAAATGGAT
Source organism: Roseovarius sp. (assembly GCF_030373445.1). Taxonomy (GTDB): domain Bacteria; phylum Pseudomonadota; class Alphaproteobacteria; order Rhodobacterales; family Rhodobacteraceae; genus Roseovarius. The sequence goes on along the minus strand of NZ_JAUCYU010000011.1, from coordinate 155,402 downwards.
CGGGTCGATGCCCAGCTTGAGGATCAGCGGCAGCAGGATCGGGGTGAGGATGATCACCGTCGAGAGGGTTTCCATGAAGGTGCCCAGCACGATCAGGATCAGCGCGATCAGCAGCAGCATGAGCGTGGGGTCGGTGGTGATGTTCAGGAGGGCGGCCGCGATCTTCTGCGGGATCATGTTGAGGGCGAGGAACTCGCCGAAGAAGATCGCCGTGCCCATGATCAGGACCAGCCCGCCGCAGACGGTGCTGGCCTCGCCCAGCGCTTCCCAGGTGGCGCGCAGGCCGATGCTGCGCTTGACCAGGAGGCCGACGAGCAGGGCGTAGCCGACGGCGACGACCGAGGCCTCGACCGGAGTGAAGACGCCGCCATAGATGCCGCCCAGCACAATGAAGGGCGTGGCGAGGGAGAACTTGCCGCGCCAGAGGGCCAGGGCGAAGGCGCGGCGGTCGAACCGGGCCTGGCTGCCGCGATAGCCGTGGCGGCGGGAGAGGAACCAGGTGGTCGTGACCAGCAGCGCCCCCATCAGCAGCCCCGGCAGCAGCCCCGCGAGGAACAGGTCGCCGATCGAGACCGAGGCGAGGACGCCGTAGACGATCATCGGGTTGGAGGGCGGCAGCAGGATGCCGAGCGTACCCCCCGACGTGGCCACGGCGGCGGAGAAATCGGCCGGGTAGCCGTCTTCCTTCATGGCCGGGATCAGCAGGGTACCGATGGCCGCCACCGTGCCGGGGCCGGAACCGGAGATGGCGGCGAAGAACATGCAGGACAGGATGGTGACGATGGCTAGGCCGCCATAAGCCTGCCCAACCACGGCGCGCATCACCTCGATGATGTCGCGGGTGATGCCGGCGCGGGCCATGATCGCACCGGCCAGCACGAAGTTTGGGATCGCCAGCAGCGGGAACTTGTCGACCCCGTCGAAGAGGCTGTGGGCCAGCGACTCCAGCGGTATCGGGGAACTCAGCAGCTCGATCAGCGAGGGCACGCCCAAAGTGGCGAAGATCGGCACGCCGAGGACGAGGCAGAGCAGGAAGACGGCGACGAAGATCATGCGCCCTGCCCTTCGGTGCGGGCGGCGTGGGCCGCGGCCTCGGAGGCGATGACGGGGATGCCGTGGCGCCAGTAGCCCCACTGCCGCTGGAGGATGCGCAGGATCATCAGCGCATGGGCCAGCGGCACGACGCTGTAGAGCCAGGCGAGCGGCAGGAAGAGCGCGGTGGAATAGACCGGGTAGGCCAGCGTGCGCTGGATAAGCATCACGCCCGCGGCGACGACGAAGAGGTTGAACGCGATCCAGATCGCGTCGGCCAGCAGGAGGGCGATGTTGCGCCCGCCGGGGATCAAGTTGACGAAGAGGGTGACGCGGATATGGGTGCCGCGCTGTGCCGCGAGGCTGGCGGAAATGTAGACGAACCAGACGAAGGCGAAGCGCGAGATCTCCTCGCTCCAGGTCAGGCCGATCTGGAAGACGTAGCGGAAGATCACCTGCAGGGCGAGCACGACCACCAGCAGGGCCAGAGACAGGTTGGAAAAGACAAGTTCGAACCTGTCGAGTGCCTTGATCAGTCCAGTCTGCATGTCAGTCCTCGCGGGGGGAAGTCGTAAAGTCCGGAGTGCCGGGGATCGGGTGTCGGGCGCGCCGCCGTGTGGCCACGGGGGCGCGCGCCTTCTGTGCGACCGGGGCCTAGAATCTGCCGGTTTCCTTGTAGGTCAGTGTCATGTCGACCCATTCCTTGCCCCCGCCGACAAGGTCGTAAAGCTGGGGCCAGGCGCCGCGGGCGCGTTCGGCCCAGACCTCGGGATCCTGCAATTCGCAGAAGGTCACGCCGTGGTCGTTGGTCAGGGCCTCCCGGACCTTGGCCTGGTTCTGCTTCACATGCTCGGCATGGAGCACGTCGGTCTCATCCGCGGATGTCAGGATGATCTCCTGATCCTCCGGCGAGAGCGCCTGAAAGGCCGGTTCGTTGACGATCACTACGGCTGCGAGCGGCAGGTAGGTTGCCTCGGTGATGTACTTGATGTGTTCGTGGAAGCCCATGTTCAGGACCACGTCGGTCGGGCTGTCGAAGCTGTCGACAACGCCCGTGGCGACCGCGCCGAACGTTTCGCCCCAGGCGATGGGATAGGTCGAGACGCCCCAGCTTTCCCACATCGCCGTCATCACCGGGTTTTTGGGCGCGCGGATCTTGAGGCCTTCCAGGTCGTCGATGCTGTCGATGCACTGGTCCTTGGCGAAGAGGCTGCGGAACGCGTTGGTGAAACCGCCGACGATGCGCAGGGTGCCGCTTTCGGCCTTCACGCGCTCGTTGAGCTCGTCGCGGAAGGCGCCGGCGCGCAGGAGGCCGCCCTCGCCGGTCAGGTCTTCTGGGCCGGAACTGAGATAGGGCAGCACCAGCACGTTGAGCGAGGGCGCCAGCTGGGCCACATTGTTGGAAGTAATGCCGCCCATCTGCACCGTGCCGAGCTGCACCTTCTGTGCGATGGCCTGTTCGGTGCCCATGACGCCGCCGTCGAGCACCTCGATCTTGATCTCGCCGCCGGAATTCTCGGCCACCCGGTCGGCGAAGGTATGGGCGTAGACGCCGTAGGTGTGCTCGGCCGGGCAGCAATGCGCAAAGGTCAGGGTGACCCGCGGTTCGGCCTTGGCCGGGGCGGATGCACCGAGCCCCGCGAAGGCCATCGCGAGGGCGAGGGCCAGGCATTGAAACAGGTTCTTCATTTTCTTCTTCCTCCCTTGGTCGGCTTGCGACGTGCCGGGCTGCCCCGGCGTTCTGCCGGGTTGTTATCCCGGAATTGCGAAGCGGGGCTCCTCCAGCCCCTGGGCGCCGAGGCCCTCTATGGCGAAAAGCGCGCCGGCCAGCGGCTGCCGCGCCAGCTCGTCTTCCTCCAGTACGAAGGTCGCCGAGGTCACGTAGAGAATGTCGAGATCGGGGCCGCCGAAACTGCACATCGTGGGGCAGCTTACCGGCAGTTCGATCTTCTGCATCAGGGTGCCGTCGGGGTCGAAGCGGGCGATGGCGGCGCCGCTAAAGAGCGCGGCCCAGTAACAGCCCTCGGCATCCACCGTCGCACCGTCGACCCGGCCCTCGTATGCCGTGGTGTCGAGGAAGGCCCTGCGGTTCGAGAGCCGTCCAGTCGCCTTGTCGAGATCGTACTGGTAGGAGCGGTCGACGCGGCTGTCGGAGAAGTACATCCGCGCCCCGTCGGGCGAGAAGGCAATGCCGTTGGAGACGGTGAATCCGTCGTCGATGCGGTCCCACGTCCTGTCTGGGTCGAGCCGGAACAGGGCGGCATTGGTGGCCATGAAATCCATGTTCATCGTGCCGCACCAGAACCGCCCTTGCCGGTCGACCTTGCCATCGTTGAGCCGGGTGCCCGGATTGTCGGGGTCGGGGTTGCCGATCCATTCCACCTCGGCCCCGCCCTGCCCCGCCGTGACCAGCGCGAAGCCGCGGGCGAACCCGACGACGAGGCGGCCATCCTCGCACAGCCCGATGGAGCCGATCACGTCGGGCAGGTTCCAGGAGCGCGGATCGCCGCCGTCGGCGTTGGCCGACCAGAGCTTTTGCCCCAGGCAGTCGATCCAGAAGAGGCGATTGCGGCGCGTGTCCCAGAGCGGGGATTCCCCCAGCCGGGCCGGGCCCTGCCACAGGCAGTTCAGCGATTGGTCCCGCGATATGGGCCGCGACGGAGCGCCGCCAGCGGGTTGCCGCTCAAGGGCCATGCCTCTCTCCTCCCCGGAAATGCATGTCGGTTCCGGAAAAGACTAGCTGACCGTCTCGCGCCAGCATAATGTATTTAATGAGAAAGCTAGATATAAAAAATGAAGATATCGCTGCGCCAGTTGACCTATGTCATCGCCGCGTCCCGCCATGGCTCGATCAGCAAGGCGGCGGCGGAGATGAGCATTTCCACATCATCGATCCTGTCGGCGATCGACGCCTTCGAGGAGGAGTTCAACATCCAGCTCTTCGTGCGCCGCCGGTCGAAGGGGCTGACCACGACCGAGGCGGGCCAGCGGGCGGTGTCGAAGACGATCCAGCTGCTGGACGAGGCAGCGGCCTATGCCGAGGATCTGCGCGGGTCTGGGCCGGACCTAAGGGGCGAACTTCGCGTGGGGGCGTTCACCTCGATTTCGCCCAGTATCGCGCCGCTGGTGATACGCGACTTGCGCGTCAAGTATCCCGAGTTGACGGTTCATCTCAACGAGGGAGACATGATGTCGATCCAGCACAGCCTGCGTAACGGGCTGGTCGACGCGCTGATCACCTATGACGCCGGGCTGTGGCCGGAGTTCAGTTTTGAAACGCTGGCAAATGCGCCGCCGCATGCCGTGCTGTCCGGGAAAGATCCGCTGGCGAAGAAGGAGGTGATTTCACTACGCGACCTGAGCGACCGGTCGCTGCTGCTGCTTAACCTTCCGCAATCGCGGAACTACGTGCGGTCGCTGTTCGAGCAGGCGGGCGTGACCTCCGGGCCGATCCAGAAGCTGGAATCCTTCGAGATGGTGCGCTGTGCCGCGGCGGCGGAACTCGGGGTCGCGATCCTTAACATCCGGCCACCCTATGACACGACCTATAGCGGCCTGAGCGTGACCTGCCGTCCGCTGGAGGAGACGGGCAATAGCCCGAACCTCGTGCTGGCGACCCGGTCGGGAAACCGGATCAGCCGCCGCACGAAAGCGTTTACCGACCAGTGCAAGCGCTTCTTCGCCACGCCGCAGGCACAGAAACTTTTTGTAAGAAAGCCCTGATCAGAATCGTACCACTGTAGTGACCGGACGAACGGGATTACCGATTGCCTTGATGTGCGATACCGTGCCCGCCTCCGCGTGGCAGCTTCGCCCTCGCCTTTCTGGTGATGGACCTGCTGAACCGGGGCCTCCCGAGCCCTGCGAAAATCGTGCTGAACGCCTGGCATCCTACCGCCACTGTTTTTCTTCGAGCGTCCACTGACTGCCAGGCAACGCGCCTTCCTTGATAAAGGCATCGACCACGTTCTTCAGCATCTTCGACGCTGAGTTATCGAAGTCATTCGCCGGAAGCGCCTGTCCATAGCCGATCGATCCGGTCGAAAAGACCGCTCCGTGATTCCACGACGTGTAATATGTCACGTCTGCCCGGATGCGATAGTCAAGCGAACCCACCAGACCGGCATAGGCGTAAAGCAATTCTTCCGTGACCAGCACGTAATTGTCCGAATGGCCGCCTGAAGAAGCAATGATCTTCGTGTGTGGCGGCGTCCCGAGGGTAAGATCATACTTGTCGAGCTCGACACCTGCCGCGCCGCCATATGCCAGGCCGCAATCGCCGATTAGTTCGCCCTCGATGCCCTCGGTGATCCAGCTTACTGTCCTGTGGTAGCTGTCCGGCATCTTGCGGAACGGCATGGCGGTTTCAAATCCTTCGGCGATGAAGCCCACGCCCAGAAGCTTCTGAGGGGCCCGGCCACGGTTCTTCCACAGCCCGGATTTCTCGCCCGTCGTCTGCAGATAATGCTCTCCCGGGCGCGCGGCCCATGCACGCATACCGGAATCAAGTTTGCGCACTTCCATGCATTCGGGGTGATCTTCCGAGAAGCCGACGCACCAGTAGTAACCGTTGCCGCCCATGTAGATGAGGCGGCCACCTTCCTGCACCCAGTCTTCCTGGGCGTCCAGCATCCGCTCCGAGACGTATTCGGGGTGCGTGCCGGTGATGACGCACTTGTAGGGGCGCAGGCAATCGATACCTTCCCGGTGCACATCCTCGTCGGTGATGAAATCGCAATCATAGCCCATCTTGTCGATCCAGGCGACGATGGACAGGTCGGCCGGGAACTGCCACGTGATGTTCATCGAAGACATCCGGTATTTCGGCCGCATGTTGATCACGGGCCGCAGGTAGGACGAATAACAAACCCCCGCCCCGTCCTCGTATGTATCGTAGGTCGACAGACCGAATTCCCGATGCTCGTAAGTTTCGATATCGAGGTCGGTCACGACCGGCGGCTGCCCGGTCATCGGCTGGATGATATGGGCATCGAATGACAGGCTTTCATTGCCATAGGCGAGGTAGCTTGCGGTCGGCACAAGAAAGGCAAGCTTTGCCCGGGGCGTTCTGGGGCGCACGAAGAAAACGATGTACTCCTCCGAAATCCCCTCTCCCGGACCGACGCGGAGGCGGATCGCGTATACACCGGACGGGAGGTCCTCGGGCACGGTCATCCTGTTGGTCACCTCCCATTTGCAGTCGGTGACCGTATCCGGGTGAAACTCGATCCCGCCGTATTGTTCGGGGGCCAGGCGGAAGCAATCGGCCTTGCCGGTCCAGTTCCATCCGGTCATGCATCGGACCGGGTGGTTATGCCCCTCCGCGTCGAGGCCATTCGGACCTGTATCGATCAGGGTTTGCCCGACGCCGTTTTCACTCAGCCCTTCGGTTGTATCCCAATAGGCGACGAGGTCGGCTTGCGCGGGCCTGGTGCCTTTCGCGCACTCCGTGAACTCGGCATGGCTCATGGCCCCGCTCAGCACCGCAGGGCGGTCAAGCTTGCCGGCAAAGAGGTCATTTATGAAATCGCCCCGAAGCACATGACTGTCACGGGCCCCGCCAATCAGGAAGGGAACACCGGGCTTGTTATCCGGATGAAACCGCAACTTGGTTTGGATGTGGCTGTCCAGCTCGTAGGGCACGACCGGCCCCACGAGGGAATTGTAGCGGTTCAGCACGCCTGTCTGGTGCAGGGTGGCCGTATTGGTCGAGGGGTCGTACGCGACCCCAACCGCGTACCAGACCTTGTTGAGCAAAGGCATCTCGGCAGTGATGTAATCCACTTCTTCGCCATCACCGACCCAGAATTCAAGGTAGCCCTGGGGACTGATACCAAGGGCATAGCCTGTGTTGTTGCGGGTATCCCACCGGCCCATGATCGTCTGCCTCGTGCCCTTTTTCGGCATGGTCGGCCAAATGAAGCAGGTCATGGAGAACGCCTTTTCCATGGCCAGACAGGAGGATGGATCTTCCACAGAATAGAAGTTGCCCAGTTGGGTGAACTGCTTCTTCACCTCCCACGCCCCATTAACCGGATTGTCAATTTCCCTCTCGACGTGGCCCGGACCGGCCTCATGCGCATCGCCGTGGATCAGTTGCACGAGCTGGGCCTCGGCCGTTGACGCACCATCGCAGTTCACGTGGAAGGTGATCTCGTCGCCCTGCTTCACGGAGATCTTGTTGCCGTAGCCGAAGATTTTCTGTTCTGCCATGTTACTTTTCCGTCATGTCTTTGATTTGGCGCATGAAGATACCGAAGTACCCGTCGTGCAATGTCTGGAACACCTCGTCGCTGACGTAAGTCGGAGGCACCCCGCGTTGGCCGGACATGGAAATCATCCTGTATGTCCCGTCCTTTGACTGCTTCAACGCGTATTGCTCGCTGATCGGCAGCCGGCGGAAATAGGCCAAGGTTCGTTCGAGGGGTTCGCTGTGATGACCAAGAGGCTTGCGGCGGTATTCCTCGATCAGGTCGTCGTTCAGGACCTGTTTGACGTATTCCCGTTGCTTGGCATTGAAGTATTCATAGAAATGCTTTTCCGAATCCGCGACCAGCGGGACATCTTTCGAGGGTTCGTCGGGCTGGGTCATATACTTGCCTCCTGATCCCGTGTTTTCAGGATTCAAGCAGGTCGTGTACGCGGCGCATGAACACGCCGTGGTAGCCTGCTTCTTCCGTTGGGTATTCCTTGTCCTCCACCACCCGCGGCGAGACACCGCGGACGCCGGAAAACGCTATGATCTTGAAAGGCCCGTCCGGTCCCACGCGATGCAGGGCGTATTTGTCCTCCATCTTGGCCCGGCGGAAATAGAGCAGGACACGTTCCAGCGCTTCGGAGTGTTGACCCAGGGGCTTGGCCATGTGCTCGGCTATGATCTCGGGCGTGATCAGGGTCTTGAGGTAATCGCGCTGCATCTTGTCATAGCGGCGGAAATAAAGGTCATCCTTGTCGTCGATCTCCGTCGCTTCTTCCGGCAGGGCTTCCCCGCCCTTTTCGGTTCGGGTGGAACGCCATTCCCCCCGCTTCTTGTCGCGCCACGCATTGAACTGTTGCTTGATGCCGAAATACCCGTTGTTGAGCCACAACACGGAGGCAAGCATGAGCGCGCCGATCAGGAAGTGACGCATCGGGCCCCATTCGATCATGACCCTGTCCAGGAAGACGACGACCAGCGTACCGAGAATGGCGCCTTCGGCCTTGCCGATCCCACCGATGGTCAGCATGGCAAGCCCCAGAAGGACGGTGTCGAAACTGAAAATCGAGAAAGCAACCCCGCGGAAGTGGGCCGTATACAGCCCTCCGATCAGGCCCAGCGCAGCCGAGGTCAGGATGAAGATCTGGATCCTCGCGCGCTTGTAATCCACGCCGCACGCCTCGGCGAAAGCTTCCCTCTTCTCGGGGGCCATGCGCAGGATACGCCCAAGGCGCTTGCCGTTCACGAACCGGAACAGGACCAGCGCTCCGATGAGGATCATCAGGGCAATGTAATAGGAGGCGTGGCTCTGAACCGCCGGGGACCAACTTTCCGAAAGGTAACTGTCGGCGCCGTACAACCCGCCCGAGGCAGAACCGAACTCCTGCGACGTCGTGAAATACACCCGGCAGAGTTCGTTCAGACCAAGCGTGAGAAGCGCATAATAGAAACCATCGAGCCGAAGGGCCGGCAACGCGATGAGCCCGCCCATGCCAAAGCCGATCGCGGCACCGATAAGGGGCAGCGAAAACCACGGCAATCCGAAATTGATCGACAACCAACTGGTCAGGAAGGCGGCAACCCCGACCACCGCATAGGTCGCCAGCGAGAAGATACTGGCCGTGCCGATGATCAGCGTCCAACAGACATTGATGGCCGCGAAAATGCCGAAGGTCGCGCCGGCGGTCAGAAGGCTCGACTGCATCGAAGACGGGAACAGGAGCGGTCCTATGAACAGGATCACCATGCAGATGATCCAGTAGATCGGACGGCGATCGAGGATCTTCTTTTCCGCGTTCAGGGTCTTTCGGTTGTAGATGCCCTTGACGTGCAGCAAGTGCCGACGCGTCGGCCACCATCGCAGTCTCTTCCAGAGCTTTTCGTTGTGATTGTCCCAGATGTGATAGTGCTTCAGGCGGCCAACCTTGGCTGTCGGCACCTTGTAGCCGGTATTCTTGCGCCAGACGTCTGACGGATCGCTGACTTGATTTGACGTCACCTCGTAGTTGCCACCCTTGGCGCCCCATACACCAAGCGGGTTGATCCAGGTGTACTCTTTATTCTCGTTCGCTTCGCTCATTGTTCACGCGCCTTGTCCAGAAGCCCCGAAATGCCTCGCGGCCGGATGATCAGGATCGAGATGATGACAAGGAATTGCGTGATCAGAACGTACTGTCCGCCGAGAAACCGTGACGTCGCGGCCTCCGTAAACCCCAGGATGATTGCCGCGATCACCGCCCCCTGTACCGAGCCCAGCCCACCACAAAGTGCGATACTTACGCCCTTGATCAGCGGCGTCAGGCCGCCGAAGGGGGAAACGTAGTATGTTTGCGAAAGAAGCGCCGCGGCAAGGCCGGCCATCGCGCCCGTCATCGCCATGACGTAGATCCCGGTAGAGCGGATGCCGATCCCGACGATCGAAGCCGCATGCGGGTTCATCATCATGGCCCGGATTTCCAGCCCCCTTCGGCTTGAGCGCATCCACAGCACCACCCCCACCAGCATGATGACGGAACAGACGACGATACCGATCTTGTCGGATGTCAGGACGAGGCCGCCGATTTCGACTTTCCAGAACCCGAACAGCTCTGGCAGCGCCTTGGCGCGCGGGCCGAAATACATGAGCAGGGATTGTGATCCGATCAGGCTGATGGCCAATGTGGCGATCATGCCCCTCGTCGTGAAATTCTGCTTGTCGTGCAATGGTATGAATACGACGAGGCATATCAGTATGCCCGCGAGTGCGCCTGACAGGATTGCCGCCGCAATCACCAGCACCGGATGCTCGGAAATGCGTTCCGAGACGAGGTAGGCGCCGTATCCCGCGAATGAGAAGACGAACCCGTATCCAAGGTTGATAAGCCCCAGAGACGACCACGTTATCGAAACCGCGACGGCAATGAGCCCGTAGATGCAGGCGACAATGACAGCGTTGGTAATGAGAAATGTAAGATCCATTGTTGCCTCGCTACGATGAGAATGAGAAACCCGAAGACGCCTCGCCTTTGAGCTTGCCTGCATGCATGCCAATGATGCGATCGACGCGGCCCTCGAGAAGCGAAACGTTCTGCTCTGCGATGAACATGGCGCTTTCCTTCAGGTCGATGGCCAGAAGGGCTTCCATCACGCCGATCCCGATCTTCGGCGCCAGTCCGAGCGACGGCTCGTCCGCGAGGTAAAGCTTGGCGTCAGTCATCAGGCCGCGGCCGATAGAGACCATGCGCCGTTCGCCCCCCGAGAGCCGGCCAACCGGGGTCTTCATCAGCTTGCGCAGCGGTTCGAACAGGTCGAGCACCGCCTCTTTGCGTTGCTTGCGTGTGCGCCATGCTTCTGGTGTGAAGGCACCGCTATCAAGATGTTCTTCTACCGTGAGGCCGTTGAAAATCTCGTCACCCTGAGGAATGATCGCCAGACCCTTGCGCACGATCTGGTGCGTATAGCGCCCTGGACCCTGGCTGCGGGTTCTGCCGATTTGCTCTCCGTTCAGAAGGATCGAGCCGCGCTGCCAGCCGGTCAGACCTGCAATCGCGTAGAACAGGGTCGTTTTCCCGTGGCCGTTCAACCCGACGATCCCGACCCGTTCTCCCGGCTTTATGACCAGGTCGAGATCGTGAATCACGCGCAATGGGCCATACCCGGCCGAAAGGCCCTCAACTTTCAATACTTCCGTCATCGGTGTTCCCCGGTTTACGCTTCAGGCCGCTTCGAAATAGGCGGCACGAACCGCCGGGCTGTTGACCACGTCATCCAGTTCGCCCTGCGCGATCACCTCACCGGCATCCATCACGATGATACGGTCGGCAATTGAATCGAGCAGTTCCATCCGGTGCTCGACGATGATCACGGCGATGTTCATTTCCTTGGAAAGCATCCGCAGAATTTGATCGATCTCGTCAATTTCGGCATTGATGAGCCCTGCTGCCGGTTCGTCCATCAACAGCAGTTTCGGAAACCGCATCAGCAGGTTTGCCAGGAGCAGCTTGCGCCTTTCGAAAGTCTTGAGCGAGGTCGTGGGTTTGTCATATGGCGCGGTAAAATGTACGAGCGACGCACCGTATTCCGCATCGAAACGCGTGAGGTAAGGCTTGTACGCCTGCCGCGACGCCTTGAACGTCTCTCCGACGGTCAGGTCGTCGCAGACGATCGGTGTCTGATACGTGCGCCCTATTCCGAGGCGCGCGCGCTGAAAAAGACGCAGGTCGGTAATGTCCTGCCCTTCGAAACGCACGCGCCCGGACTTGGGCCTGTACCGCCCGGACAGGATCTCGAGCAAGCTGGTCTTCCCGGCACCGTTCGGCCCGATAATGCCCAGCACTTCGCCAGGCTTCAGGTCGAACCCGATATCACGAAGAATCTCACGCCCTCCCAGGTCGAGGGCAAGGTTCTCGCAAGAGAACAACGGGGTTTCCGACGGCGCAGTCATTCCAGCTTACTCCAGCTCATTCGTTCACCACCACGGCGCCGGGCGCAGCGAGGATTCGGCGATTTCGTTGGGCCAGATGATCTTGTGCTCGCGGTCCTGTACCTGCACGTAGAGCTGGCTCATGCCGCCATCGAGCGCCGCCGACTGGTTGCCGAAACCGTTATCGGGATAGTGCAGCGCTTCCTGGAACTCGTTGTTCATGTCCATCATGCCGCAAACGCCCCGGTACGGGTTCGTGCGGATCCAGTCGACATTGGCCTTGAAGTCGGTATGGTCGCCTGTCGCGACCCATGCCGCGGCAAGGTACTGAACGATGTCATAGCCGTTGCCGGTGTAGACCAGCCCCATGTTCCCTTCGTATTCCGGGAACTTGGCAAGGTACTTGGCACGGAAATCCTGGCCCGTCTGGTCGCCATAGACGCCCAGCACCGTGGACCAGCAGAAACCTTCGGTGGCGCGTCCGCCCAATTCAAGGAACTCGGGCTGGGACGGACCGTACTGCAGGTAGACCAAAGCGCCCGGAACGGGGTCGGCCTGAAATTGCTTGCAGAACGAGGCATATTCGGCCGCGACCCAGTGATTGATGAAGATGGCGCCTGCATCGACTTCCTTCAGGCGCCGAATGACCGGGCTCCAGTCGTTCACCGGGTACTGGATATCGGTGTTTTCCGTCAGCTCGAAATCGGACTTGGCCAGAGATTCCCGCGCCGCGCTCAGGATCGTCTGGTTGTAACCGACCTGCTCGGAAACGATGTGAACCTTGCGGTTCTTCGGCGTCCAGCCCTGCTTCTCCTCCATGGCTTTCAGCCACAACGGATAGGTCCAGCCATAGTTCACCTCCGAGGGGTCGGTCTGAAGAATATGGCTGTATTTCTCGGGGTTGGAGCGGAACTGCTCGGTGGCGTTCCGCTGTGTGTTGCCGTTCAGGTACGGGCATTTGTACTTGGCGGATTCATCCATCGCCGGGATCGGCGCGAAAAGGAACGAGTTCGAAATCGCGTGCACTTGCTTGTCGATACACGCCGCAATCGCCTGTCGGCAGCTTTCAGGAGACAGCTTGTCCACGTCGGGGACGAAGATATCCAGCTCACGACCGTTCACGCCACCGGCGGCGTTGATCTCTTCCAGCGCCAGCTTGGTGCCGTTCAGATGGTCGGTGTCGTCGGCAACGCCGTAGGGCGTCGAGAGCGAAGAGGGAACGCCGATGAGTATCTTGTCATTGTTCGCGGCGATCAAAGCGGGCGCCGACAGGCCCAGGGCCGCCGTAGAGGCACCGCCGAGCGCCAGCGTCTTAACGGCAGTGCGTCGGGTCATACCACCCATGGGGAGACCGGTCTTCGAATTGGTCATGTTATGCTCCTTGTTGGATATCGCCATCGGCACGCGTCATCGCCACCGATCTTGACTAGTGTTTTTGTCTAGATAGTTTTCAATAATGTCTAGATTGACTCAGGGCCATGTGTCTATCTATTATTTTCAAAATCTAGAGCCCCTCAAAAGATTTGCCCCGAAATGTGCAAAAATTAGGCTTATGGCCTTTCGTCACATCACCGGACTCCGTTGCATTGAGTTCCGGTGTCGTCTAGATGGTTTGGCGGTAAATGGTTGCGCTGATAACTGGTCGGCGCCTCAGTGGAACATCGAAGGAAATCTAACGGCATGGAAAAGCAGGCGAGACCTCCGATGACAATCCTTATCGCGGATGATCATTGGGTGGTGCGCGGGTCGTTGAAACAAGTCGCAAAAAGCCTCGATGAAGACTTCGAAACCATTGAGGCGGAAAGCTTTCACGATGCCCTCGAAACGCTGGAAGCCCGGCCCGATATCGGCCTGGTACTGGTTGATCTCATCATGCCCGGATTCAACGAGTTCGACGGCCTCAAGCTGCTCCGCTCCAAGTTCCCCGAGATTCCCTTCGTCGTCATTTCCATACACGAAGACCCGGACTACGTACTTCGCGCCATCAGTCATGGCGTGGTTGGCTACATTCCGAAGTCCGCGAACGCAAAACAGATCAAGACTGCCCTCACACGCATCATCTCCGGAGAGGTGACGTTCCCAAGGGAAATTCTGGCAAGCGTGACCCCCGGGCCGCTCGTTGCTGAGGAGCCGTCCAATCCCAGTCCGATCGAGGGCCTGACCGATAGGGAGAAACAAATCCTGTGTTGCCTCGGGTCGGGTCTTTCGTTGCAGGATATTTCTGAAAATCTTGGAATAAGCCGTCAGACTGTCCGCGTGCACTTGGGCAATGCGATGAGAAAACTGAACATGAACACCCGCGAGGCAGTGATCCATTATGCGACGGAGAACCTCGCGAAACTGAAGGCAGAGGCTTAGAGGGATGCAAACTTGTAATGGAGCCGGCTAGCGCACTGGCGAAGGGCGTCGAAGCCTTGGACTTCGGGGTTGCCGTGTGGTCAAATACCGGCGCCCTGCAATTCTGCAACAAAGCATTCTCTAAACGTTTCGGTAAAGCCTCGCCGGAAAGTCTGGCGGGATTTAGCCGAGAAGAGTTTCTTGGCGAAATTCTGCGCTGCTCCGACCTGATCGTCACAACGCCTGCGCAAACATGGATTGAACAGCAGATCGCGAATTTCGAGAACAACGAGAGAAATCGCTTGCTTTTCTCCGATGGCTCTATCCACCAGCTGCGCCATACTCCCATGCCCGGTGGTGGTACCATCACCGTTCTCAGCGACTTCACCGAGATCATTCGCAGCGAGCGCTCCCTTGAAAAGGAACGAGACAAATCCGCCGAGTCAGAGCGCGTGAAATCGAGGTTCTTGCGGGCAGCCAACCATGACCTGCGCCAGCCGCTCGCCTCCCTGAAAATCCTGATATACAACTGCATCGAGGCGCAATCCGACGAAGAGCGCGAGCAACTGCTTCACAACATGGACGTTTCCGTGTCCATCATGGAAGATCTGCTTGGCGCGCTGCTGAACATCGGCCAGTTGGACGCTGGCCGCGTGGAACCGAAGATCTCGACATTCCAGGTCTCCATGATCCTTGAACGCATGCAGATCCAGTTCGAGCATCTCGCGACGGAAAAAGGACTCGATTTCCGAGTAATGCCCTCAAACGTCGCGCTGAGTAGCGACCGCGCGCTCCTTGAGAGAATTGTCAGCAATTTCGTCGCCAATGCAGTGCGTTACACCGACACCGGCCGTGTTCTCGTGGGATGTCGCCGCAAAGGTCGGAACCTCCGCATCCAGGTTACGGATACCGGACCAGGTATTCCTGAAACGCATTACGAAGACATCTTCAAAGAGTTCTTCCGCATTTCTACCAAGCATTCCTACCGGAAACATTCGCTAGGGCTTGGCCTGAACATCGCCAAGCGCATGGCAGATGTTCTGGATCACAGGATATCCGTTACGAGCACACCGGGCAAAGGGTCGACTTTCTCGATTGACGTTCCTATCGGCAGTGTTTGGCACTCCGACATGGGCGAGCCGGACATAAACGAACGTGTTGGCGGAGAATTCAGCGGCTTGACCGCACTCGTCATAGAAGACGACGATATCTTGAGGGATGCGCTCGTCTCGCTTCTCGAAAGATGGGGCATGACCGTCATTGTTCTCGACAGGTACGATAACCTGCAACCGTCCATTGCCGACTTGGAAAACGAACCTGATCTGATCATTACCGACTACAGGTTACAGGGCGCGGTTCAGGGAACCGATCTCGTCATTGAAATCAACGATACGCTGGAGAAGCCCTGTCCGGCAATCGTGGTAACGGCGGACACCAACCCGGACCTGATCAAGAGCATCAGGCAGCAGGGCTTTCCGGTCCTAATAAAGCCGGTCAGCCCCCCCAGCCTGCGCGTGACGATGCACAACCTTCTTTATGAACCCGAACTCGTCCCAGAAATCTCCGGCCGCACCGATGACGGATGACACGATCCCGATAGGAAGCATGATCCCGCTTTCCGGCCCGTCGGCCGCCGATGCACGGGAGTTCCGCAATGGCATGCTGATGGCCGCAGACGAGATCAATCAGCGTTCAGGCATTCTCGGAAGAAAGATCGAGCTGTTCTTCGAGGATACCGGCTCCCAAAGCGCGCCGGAAGTCGTGCGCGCGGCTCGTCATCTGATCGGCCACCACAATGTTCACGCGATCATAAATGGATACAACATCGGCTCGCAGAATTCCGAATACGAAGTCATTGCGGATGCCGGAATTATCTACATCCACCATAACACGCTGCTCCAGCACCATGACACCGTCATGAGCGACCCAGACAGGTATTTCGGATGTTTCATGGGAGACCCGGCGGAATACTGGTATGGTCAGGGCTTCATCAAGTTCCTGTCATGGCTGCGCGAAACCGGTCAGTGGGAACCGCGCAACTCACGCATTGCCATCATCTCGGGGAACAAGCCGTATAGCGTGGTTATCGCCAACGCGATGGCATCGGCGACCGGCCAGTTTGGCTGGGACCTCGTCAAGCGCCCGATCGTGGTCAAGTCGAGCACCGAGAACTGGGACGAAATACTCGACGACATCCGAGCTCACGACCCCGCGGTCCTCGCCACGACGCAATTCTATTCCGGCGACCTGGCAAGGTTTCATCTAAAGTTCATGGAAAACCCTTTGCCGTGCCTGCTCTACCTGCAGTACGGGGCGATGCACAGGACATTCAGCGAAATCGTCGGTGACAAGGGCAAGGGCGCGATCGTCGGCACAGTGATCGGTCTTCCACGCGACGAGATCGGAAAGAATTTTTCGCGCATGTATACCGAAAGGTTCGGAGCGAACTCGACGCCGGAAGTCGGATGTCAGCCCTACACTTCACTGCACCACTACGCGATAGCCGCGGCCATAGCTGGACGTACCGGGGGTCCGGGCGAAGCGCAGGTCAACAGGCAAGTCGCACAGTGCCTGTTGAATTACACTTATCGGAGCGTCGCGGGGACAATTCGGTATCACCCCAAATGGCAGTCCGTTGTTCCCTACCCCGATGCCGTTCGCGACCCTTCGCTGGGGTTGCCGCATCTCTTCTACCAGATCCAGGGACCAGACCAGGAGCGCGCATTGATTGCACCAGAGCCCTACGCTGACAGCCAGTTCGAGTTGCCACCGTGGCTCAATAACGCGTCGGTCGGCTGATCCACCAAAAACCTGCCGAAATGGCAAAATGCAATTCGTTCGAGGTGCTGCAAATCCGATTGCGACGCCCTTCTTCCGGCAGTCATGTGTGAAAAAGATGCAAAGTTTTCATTTTACTTTTCAATACTTTGTCACGTTGGACGCAGCAAAGGATATCTCAGGACAGCCTCGTCCACCGACGACTTGAGTGTTTCTAGGAACATCTCGCTGAGGATCGACTGTGGCCGCTCTGGGGGAAGGATCATGCTTGGCCTTATGAGAATTTCCGGCCGGAAAGGGATCAGGCGGATACCGGGGATGGGGTTCGTGAGAAGCGGAAACGGGTCTATGATCGAAATTCCGGCACCCTGGCGGACGAGAGAACATCCCACCATCGATTGGTTGATCGCGATTGACTGGGGAAAGGGCTGCTTGGCGTCCCGAAAAGATTTCCGCAGCATCATGCCGGAATAGGTGTCGTCGGCGAAGCAGATCAGCTTCCTGTCGACAAGTTCCTTCGGCCCCAGCGAGGTGCGTTCGGCAAGCGGGTCGTCATCCCGGACAACGCAGGCCACTTCGGCTTCGCATAGGGGAATGGTCTCGAACAGGTCGTTTCCGATAGGCACGTCGACCAGTCCCACATCGGCCTGATTGTTGGACAGTTCCTCGATCACGGCCCGCGTGGACAGCGACTTGATCTGCACCGCAACCCGCGGTTGTTCCAAGGAAAATTTCGCCACGGCCTCGCACAGAACCGTGGACGACAAGGTCGGGGAGGCGGCGAGGGTGAGACGGCCGACCTGACCATTCTTGATCTCGTCGGCGAGGTGTTCGACGGAGTTGAGGACGCCGAAGAGGCGTTCGACTTCGGGGAGGAGGGTGTGGCTGTCGGGGGTGGGGTGGAGGCGGCCCTTGATCCGTTCGAAGAGCGTGACCCCCATCCGGCCTTCCAGCGTCTTGAGTGTCTTGGTCAAGGCCGGCTGCGAAACATTGAGGACCCGGGCCGCGCCCGAGACCGTGCCGATCTCCATAATTACCTTGAAAACCTGGAGATGGCGGACGTTGATCCTCGGCATTCGTTCCTCGGTGACTTGTCTTGGACGCGTCCAGAATGGACGCAAAGGCCGGGAAGGAACACCCCCAATCTGCCGGCGGTCCGGACCGGTTAACGGACATGTTCCAGCCGAAACGGGGCCTTTTCGGAGCGTCGGTATCACGTCGGTATTACGTCGGTATTTTGTCGGTGCGATTTACCGGCAGGCCGGAAGGCACGTGCGTTAACACGCCCGGCATCGTGCCGGGCCCCTGCCCCGGCAAGCTTCGGGAACCGCGTCCGGGGCGCGACCTGAGAGACATAACATTTTCCCACAAGGTTCTGGACGAAAGGCTATTGGCCTTGTTCTCGAGCCAGCGACTAAGCTTCAAGACAACCCGCCAGCGGGGAGTCAGCAACGGGAACGAACTCACATGGCACAGCGCACGGTGAATTGGTGGCACATCCTTGCTGACGGGGTCGGGAGGGCCATGCGCCTTCGGGTCGACCTTCCAGAAGACGGCAGGGACATGCGGCTGTCGGGACCGGGCGCCCTGCGGCGCGGGAGAGATCCGCTGAGGTAGACGCCACCGACCGGCGCCCGCCACTTTCGGGCAGTCACGCCGCCGCAGAACGCAAGCCTTCACTGCAAAATCGGAAAAGCCAATTTGTTCCGGCGCCCCGGAACAGAAAGACGAAACGTGTGGACAAGAAACTGAATTCTACAAGCTCATACCTGCAGGATGTCACGTCGAGACTGGCGGATATCGAGGCGCGCCCCCTGCCATCGAACCTGGGCGAGCTTATCGATGCAGCGGCGGCCGAGGGCGGGGACCGCATCGTGTGGAACTTCTTCGAGGCCGGGGAGACGGAAACCTACGAGGGGATGCGCCAGCGTGTGAACCACCTGGCGCAGAGGCTGGAGGGCATAGGCATCGGCAAGGGCAGCCATGTTGCCGTGATGCTGCCGAACATCCCGGCCTTTCCGCTGACGTGGTTCGCGCTGGCCAAGATCGGGGCGGTGATGATCCCGGTGAACACCGGCTACCGAGAGCGGGAGCTGGGCTACGTTCTGGGCGACAGCGAGGCGGCGTTCATCGTGCTTCACCGCGATCACGAGGCGGCCTTCGAGGGGGCCAGGGCGCATCACGGCGTGGCGATCCCCGACGCGGCGGTCATCGGTCTGGGCGGGGCGGGGTATGGCCATGACCTTGAGGAGATGATCAGCGGCAAGGCCGAGCGTTTCATCCCGAAGGATGCGCCCACGTCGCAGGACCTGATGAACATCCAGTACACGTCGGGCACCACGGGCTTTCCCAAGGGGTGCATGCTGACCCATGAATACTGGATGGTCGCCGGCATCTCGAACGCGTTCCGGGACGGCCAGAGCTATGACAGGCTGCTGGCCTCGACACCGTTCTATTACATGGATCCGCAGTGGCTTTTGCTGATGACGCTGCTGCACCGGGGCACGCTTTTCGTGGCGAGGAAGCAGAGCGCGTCGCGCTTCGTGGGGTGGCTGCGCGAATACGATATCAATTTCTGCCTGTTCCCATGGATCGCCTACAAGCAGCCACCGCGGGCCGATGACCGGCTGAACAGCGTTGTACGCGCCAATATCTACGGCGTCCCGAAGAACCTTCATGCGCTGATCGAGGAACGGTTCGGCATCCGGGCACGCGAGGCCTTCGGCATGACGGAGCTGGGCCCGGCGATCTTCATGCCGCTCGAGGGCGACGAGATGGTGGGCTCGGGCTTCTGCGGGATCCCGGGGCCGTTCCGGCGGTGCCGGGTGGTGAACGGCGCGGGCGAGGACGTGCCCGCGGGCGAGCCCGGAGAGCTGCTGGTGTCGGGCCGGGGCATCATGCAGGGATATTACCGCAACCCCGGGGCAACGCAGGCGGCGCTGATCGACGGGTGGTTTCATACCGGCGACCTGTTCGTGAAGGACGAGAACGGGTTCTACCGGATCATCGGCCGGCAGAAGGACATGGTCAGGCGGAGCGGCGAGAACATCGCGGCCCGCGAGCTCGAGACCGTTCTGAACGCGTTTCCGGGCATTGACGAGGCGGCCATCGTACCGGTGCCCGACGAGATGCGCGGGGAAGAGGTGAAGGCCTGTATCGTGCTGAGCGAGGGCAAGAGCGGAGCCACGCGCCTGCTGGACCGGATCATCGCGCATTGTGAGCGGGAACTGGCGGCCTTCAAGGTGCCGCGTTTCTACGAGTTTCGCGATGCCCTGCCCCGGACCGGTTCGTCGAAGGTCGCCAAGCGCAAGCTGCAGGACGAGAGCGGCGATCCGCGGGCCGGCTGTTTCGACCGCGTGACGGGGAAATGGGTGTGAGGCGGATGGCGGAAGATTCCCCTTCGGACGCTCGGTCCTGGCCGGGGCACGCCGCCCCGTGGAGTTCCCGCGGGCCCCGACAGACCAGTTTCATCAGGCCGGCGAAGGCTCCGGCCCCGAACCATCGAGGTGAAGCGCATGGCAATTGAGAATGCAAATGTTCCGCCACGTGAAGTGTGCGTTCTGCCGGCAATGCTGGATGACCAGGCCGGGCGCAGGGGCGACAAGCCCCTGATCCTGTTCGAGGGCGACGAGGCCTGGACCTATGCCGAGGCGCGCACGGTCGGGCGGCGAACGGCGGCGGCACTTCAGGCGCTGGGTATCCGGCGGGGCGAGCCGGTCCTGGTGTGGCTGCCGAGCACGAGCACGATCGTGCGGGTGCATTTCGGGCTGAGCTACATGGGCGGGATCTTCGTTCCGATCAACCTGTCGCTTCGGGGCGGAACGCTGGAACATATCGTCCGGAATTCCGAGGCGAAGACGATCATCTGCCATGCCGAGCTTCTGGACCGGCTGGCGGTCATCGAGCTTGGCCAGCTCGAGCGGGTCGTCGTCGTGGGTGGCGAGCCGGAGGGCGACCTTCCGCTGGAGTACCTGCCGGAAGAGACGCTTTGGGGCGACGAAGCCGGGTTCTCGGAACCGCAGCCGCCGATCCAGCCGTGGGAGCCACATGGCATCTTTTACACGTCCGGCACGACGGGCCCGTCGAAAGGCGTGATTTCCCCGCATCTTCATACCGCGGTGATGGGCAAGCGCGCGTTGCGCTTCTTCCAGGAGGATGACCGGTTCCTGATCAACCTGCCCTATTACCATCTTGGCGGGGCTCTGGTGCCGCATGCGGTTCTGGGGTTCGGGGCGTCGATGGCGCTCATGAAGGATTTCTCGACCTCGACCTTCTGGCAGGAGGTGCGCCGGCTGGAGGCGACCTGTTGCTTCATCCTGGGGGCGGTGGCGAAGTTCCTGATGAACCAGCCGCGGCGCGACGATGACAGCGACAACCCGCTGCGGACGGTCATTCAGCAGCCCCTGCCCTCCTACGCCGCGGAATTCTCGGAGCGGTTCGGCGTCAGCCTTTATACCCAGCTCGACATGACGGAGATGGGCCCGGCGGTGATGTCGCCGCTGATCACCGACCAGACATTCGCCCATGGCTATTGCGGGCGGGTCGAGAACGAGTGGGGCAATTTCGAGGTGAAGATCGTCGACGAGCACGATTTCGAGCTGCCGCATGGGCAGGTCGGCGAGCTGGTCGTGCGGTGCGACATGCCGCACGTGATTTCGCCGGGTTACTGGGCGATGCCGGAGGCCACCGCGAAGGTCTGGCGGAACGGGTGGTTTCACACGGGCGATACGCTCTACCGCGACGAGGAGGGGAATTACTATTTCGTGGACCGCACCAAGGAGGCGATCCGGCGCCGCGGCGAGAACATCTCGTCGGCCGAAGTGGAGAACGAGGCGCTGGCGCATCCGGAGGTCAGAAATGCCGCGGCCGTGGCGACCGAAAGCGACATGGGCGAGCAGGAGGTGCTTTTGATCGTCGAGATCGACGCGGACTCGCGCCTGACGCAGCGGGACCTGCTGGAGTTCCTGGTGCCGCGGATGCCGCATTTCATGGTGCCTCGCTACATCCGGTTCATGGAGAAGATGCCCTATACGGAGACGCACAAGATCCAGAAGCTGCGGCTGCGCGAGGAGGGCATCAGGGCGCCCGGTGTCTGGGACCGGGAGTCGGAAGGGATCAAGATCAAGCGACAGGTCATCGGGTGACCGGTGGCCGGGCATAACGGAAGGAAGGTCGACACCATGGAAGAGAAACTCGTACTCGTGGCAGGGGCGTCGGGCGGTATCGGCGCGAGCGTGTGCCGGCGGCTGGTTGAGGACGGTTACAGGGTGGTGGGCACCGACCTGAACGAGGAGGCGCTGAGCGGGCTGGGCGCGGAACTGGGCGAGCGGTTCATCGCGAAGCCGGCGGACCAGACGGACATGGCGGCGATGGAGACGCTGGTGGAGGAGGCGGAGGCCGGGCATGGCGGCATCCATGGCTTCGTGAACGTGACCGGCTGGACGGCGGCGTCGCGGTTCGAGACGGAGAACGTGGAGTATTGGCAGAAGGTGATGAACATCAATTTCATGTCGCTGCTTTACCTGGCGCAGCCGGTGCTCAGGAAGATGGCCGAGCGGAAGGCGGGCCGGATGGTCTTTGTCGCCTCCGACGCCGCGAGGGTCGGGACGGCGGGGCAAGCTGTCTATTCCGGGGCGAAGGGGGCGGTGATTGCCCTGTCGAAGAGCCTGGCACGAGAGAATGCGCGCAACGGGATCACGGTGAACTGCGTGGCGCCCGGACCGACGAAAACACCACTTTTCGAACATGAAATGGAAAACAATCCACAGATGGTCGAGAAAATCATCAAGGGAATCCCGCTCAGGCGCGCGGCCGAGCCTTCGGACCAGGCGGCGGCGATCACCTTCTTCCTGAGCGACGAGGCTGCTTACATCACCGGCCAGACGCTGAGCGTGAGTGGCGGGCTGACAATGATTTGAAATCAACGGCTTGCGCGGCGATCTTGCCGCGCGGGCCGGGCCGGCGCCTCAGCGCCGCGACAATCCGGTCGGCCTGCCGATGAAGGCGGGCCATTCTTCGTCGTGATCGGCCCTCAGGCGTTCGAGCCGCGCCTGCGTGGCCGCGTCGAAGGTGGCGACCGACGGAGCACTGTCAGGCTTCTGTTCCACATAGAGCGAGACGTTCTCGTAGGCCGAAATGCGCGCACCCGCATGGGACATCTCGAAACAGGTGTGCAGGCGTTTGCCGTCGAAGGCGAGGATGCGGCCGGTCACCGACAACGCGGCCCCTTCCTTGACCTCCCGGAAAAAGAGGATGCGGCCCTCGACCGAATAGACCGTGCGGCCGGTTTGCAGGCGGTGCGTGCTGCCGATTTCGATATCCTCGAGAAACTTCGTCATCGCGTCGGTGAAGATGCGGTAATAGACGGGCTCGGTCAGGTGCCCGTTATAATCGATCATGTCCGGCGTGACGGTGAGTTCGAGGATCGTGGGGGGTGGAGCCATGCGCGGAACCTGCCTTGCTGTCGTTTCGCCGGCCATACTGGAGCGCCGCCCGGGCGCCGGCCAATCTCTAATGGGAAAGTCGGGTGCGCGCCGGGGTGATGGGTGCCACCCATAACCGACGCTATGCGATCAGGGTTCCAAACTCTATTGGCCCCCTGCCCGCCCGGCTTGGCATAAACGTCGGCAAAAGCCCAAGGAGTACCGCATTGACCGACCGTTTCGACAAATACCAGCGCCTTGTCTGCGACCGCCCGCACCCGCACGTGCTTCGCGTCACCATGACCAACGGCAAGATGAACACGGTTGACGAGGTGATGGCCCGCGAGCTTGTCACGATCTGGCGGGATATCGACGAGGATCCGAGCGTGCATTCGGTGCTGGTGACCGGCGCGGGCAAGGTGTTCTCGGCCGGGGGCAGCTTTGACGCCGTCGAGGCGGTGGCCGATGATTACCAGGTTCTGCTGGGAAGCTGGAAGGAAGCGCGCGACCTTGTCTACAACATCCTCAACTGCAGCAAGCCCGTCGTCAGCGCGATGCGCGGGGCCGCCGCCGGGGCCGGGATCGTCGTGGGCCTTCTGGCCGACGTCTCGATCGCCACGAAGACCTGCAAGCTGATCGACGGGCACACGCGGCTCGGCGTTGCCGCCGGCGATCACGCGGCCATCATCTGGCCCCTGCTGTGCGGCATGGCGAAGGCCAAGTACTATCTGCTGACCTGCGACCAGCTTGCCGGCGAAGAGGCCGAGCGGATCGGGCTTCTGTCGATGGCCGTCGAGGACGAGGAGCTCGAGGAGAAATCCCTTGGCGTGGCGATCCGGCTGGCCGACGGGGCGCAGAGCGCCGTGCGGTGGACCAAGTATTCGCTCAACAACTGGCTGCGGCAGGCGGGGCCGATCTTCGATACCTCGCTGGCGCTGGAGTATATCGGTTTCATGGGCCCCGAGGTGCGCGAAGGCGTCGCCTCGTTCAAGGAAAAGCGCGACCCGGTGTTTCCGAAGGACGTGCCGCTTTGAGACGCGCCGCGAGATGTGACAACCGGGAGCGCGGGAGGACGAGATGCCGCTGATCTACGAAACCAAAGGCCATATCGGGTATTTCCGGATCGAGAACGGCAAGGTGAATGTTTTCGACCCGCCGATGCACCGGGAATTCCTGAAGGCGCTGAAGCGGTTCGAGAGTGACCCGGAGGTGAAGGTCGGCGTGATCTCCGGCGCCGGAGAGAAGGCGTTTTCGGCAGGCGACGACATGAAGTTCGAGCAGCGCCTCGCCCCGCCCGCGGAACGGCTCGAGCGGCATTTCTTTCCCGAGCACCATAACGAGAAGGAAATGGGTTATCCGGGCGATGACCGGGCCGCGATGGCATTTCGCCGGCGCAAGCCCGTGATCGCCGCCGTCAATGGCTGGTGCCTTGGCCGGGGGTTGATGTACCTGCTGCATCACAGCGATATCCGGATTGCCGGTGCCTCGGCCAAGTTCGGTTTTCCCGAAATAAGCTTCGGAATGGGCGGGACCAGTGGCCTGACCCTTATCCAGAAGCACCTGCCCCGCAACGTTGCGCTTGAAATGGTGCTGACCGGCAAGCCGATCGACGCGAAACGGGCCGAGGCGGTGCACCTGATCAACCACGTGGTGCCCGACGAGGACGTGATGCGGTTCGCGGAAGAAATCGCGGCGGGGATCGCGGAGCACCCCGCCTCTGCCATCCGGACGGAAATGGAATCGTACCTCTGCACCGAGAACCTCGACCACGACACGGGGCTGGCGGTGGGCGAGCATATCTACCGGCTTCAGCGGCTGGTGACGGATGTGAAGAACAGCGACGTCGAGTTCTGACCGGTTTGCCGCATGGTTTACGGGCGCGTCTTTCGGCGCGCCCGTTTTCATCTGGTCAGTCTGTCCAGGCCTTGCCTATCTCGTCGGGGTCGCACTGGCGGTAGGCCTCTCTTGCCCTGGGCGGCCGGTTGTCGATCCAGGCGGGGAAGAGGACGTGAACCGCGCCGTCGCTGGTGCGGTGGAAGATCCGACGCTCGACGAACTGGGGCCATTCGAGCGCCTCTTCGAAGGTCAGCAGGAGCTGGAAACAGCAATCCGCCGGTTCGAGAAGGGCCGCCCATTCGGCGGCGGGTTTCGCCTGGAAAAGCGCTGCGAGGTCGGCCGAGAGGTCGAGCTGGGGCATGGGTTCGCGGAACCGTTCGAGCCAGTCCTCGCGGCCGATGGCGTGGCAGAAATTCTTCCAGAACTTGGGTTCTTCGGCGCCGAGGCCGATGAAGCGGTCATCGCTCGTGCGGTAGATGTTGTAGGCGGCGAGGCCGCCATCTTCGAAATCGCGGCCCCGTTCGGGACGCTCGCCCGCCATGGCGGCGGCGAGGATATGGCTTTGCCAGGACAGGGCCGTGTCGGTCATGCTGACATCGATATGGGCGCCGAGGCCCGTGCGCCCGCGCCGCAGGAGGGCAGCGAGGATGGTGGTGGCGCCCTGCATGGCGGAGGCATAGTCGGAAATCGGCGTGCGGGCGATCACCGGGGTTTCGGGCGTGCCCGATACATGGAGCGCGCCGGCGGCGGCCATGTAGTTGAGGTCGTGCCCGGCCTTGGCGGCATAGGGGCCGGTCTGGCCGAAGCCCGAGATGCTGCAATGGACGAGTGCGGGGTTGGTTCGCGTGAGCACGTCGCGGCCCAGCCCGAGACGGTCGAGCACGCCGGGGCGGTAGGATTCGATGAGCACGTCGGCCTGCGCGATCAGGTCGAGGGCAATCTGGCGGTGCGCGTCGGTCTTGAGGTCGAGGAAGGTGACCCGCTTGCCGCCGTTCATGGCGTGGTAGCCGGGGGCCGTCCCGTCGATGCGGGCGGTGCCGAGGTGGCGCATTGGGTCGCCGGCGGGCGGCTCGATCTTGATGACGTCGGCGCCGAGCTCGGAGAGCATCAGCCCGGCATAGGGGGCCGGGATGTACTGGCCCATCTCGACGACGCGGATGCCGTCGAGCAGGGGGGCGTCTTCCGGGTTGGCCATCGGGGTCTCCTTCACGGGCCTTCAAAGGGCGGGCCAGACGCCGCCGGCGACGGACATGATTTCGCCCGTCATGTAGGAGGAGTCGTCGCTGGCGAGGAAGAGCGCGGCCGAGGCGATCTCTTCCCGCTCGCCGAAGCGCTTGAGGACGGTCTTCTCGCGCCACTGGCGCTTTTCCTCTTCGGAGAGGCGTTCGATCACCGAGGTCTTGATGGTGGCGGGGGACATGCAGTTGACGGTGACGTGCGGGGCGAATTCGAGGGCGAGGCTGCGGGTCATGGAGGCGACGGCGGCCTTGGCGGCGCCGTAGTCGACCTGGCCCTCGGCGCCGGCGAAGATGATCGAGGCGATGTTGACGATACGGCCGTACTTGCGTTCGAGCATGCCGGGGGCGACGAGCTGGACGAGGTGGAAATTGCCCTTGAGGTTCAGGGCCATCGTCTCGTCCCAGCGCTGTTCGGACATGGTGAGGAAGGGCTCGAAGAGCTGGGCGCTGCGGACGCCGCCGACGATGTTCATGAGGATGTCGATCTCGCCCGCTTCCCGGGTGCCGTTCTCGACGACGGAGGCGGCCTCTTCCCGGACGAGCACGCTGCCGCGTTCGCTGTAGAGCCGGGCGCCTTCGGTGAGGGCGGCCTCGGTTTCGGCGACGCTTTCCTGCAGGCGGCGCTGGGAGATGTCGGTGAGGATGAGCGAGGCCCCCTCTTGCGCGAAGCGTTTCGCGATGGCCGATCCCATCGGCCCGCCGGCGCCGGTGACGAGCGCGGTTTTTCCCTTCAATCTCATAATTTTGCCCTCCGGATATGGTCCCCAGGCGGCGATGCGCCGGGGCTGGTTTCTTATGCGGTGTTTCGCGCAGGTTCGATCAGGACGGACTGCGCCCGCGCACATGCGCCCCGGCGCGCGTCATGCCGGGATGGAGGCGGGCCGCGCCTCTCGCAGGCGGTTGAGGTTCACGTTCTGGACGAACTTGCGGACGTAGTCGTTGACGGAATTTTCAAGGATGTCGTTCGGCGTGCCGATCTGTTGGACCGTGCCGTCGCGCAGGATGGCGATGTGGTTTCCGAGCAGCATGGCCTCGTCGGGGTCGTGGGTGATGAAGACGATCGTCTTGTTGAGCTGCGCCTGAAGCTCGATCAGCTGCTCCTGCATCTCGGTGCGGATCAGCGGGTCGAGCGCGCTGAAGGCTTCGTCCATCAGCAGGATCTCGGAATCGCTGGCGAGCGCGCGGGCGAGACCCACCCGCTGTTTCATGCCGCCCGAGAGCTGTGCGGGGTAGTGATGCTCGTAGCCGGACAGGCCGACGCGGCTGATCCAGTGGGCGGCGGCCTCGTCCTGTTCCTTCCTCGTCCTGCCCTGCATCAGGAGGCCGTAGCCCACGTTCTTGAGGACCGTGCGGTGCGGCAGAAGGCCGAAATTCTGGAACACCATGCTGATCTTGTGGCGCCGGAAGGTCCGGAGTTCCTTCCTGTCCATGGTGGTGATGTCGGTGTCGTCGACGATCACCTGGCCGGTGGTCGGATCGACGAGGCGGTTGAAATGCCGGATCAGGGTGGATTTCCCCGAGCCCGACAGCCCCATGATGACGAAGGTTTCGCCCGCGCCGATCTCGAGCGAGATGTCGTTGAGGGCGAGGACAGATTTCGTCTGTTTGAGGATCTCGGACTGGCTCTGGCCGTCCCGGGCCATCCTGATGGCTTCGGCGCTGTTGGGCCCGAAGCACTTGTACACGTTCCGACACACGATCTTCGGGGTCATGCTTCAACCTTCATCCATGTGGAGTTGCGATTGGAGCCGCCGTCCATAGCTTTGCGCGATGCGGTCGAAGATGATCGCGAGGGCGACGATCGCGAGGCCGGCGAAGAGGCCGCGGCTGACTTCGAGCCGTCCGATCCCCTGCAGGACCTGGTAGCCCAGTCCGCCGGCGCCGATCATCGAGGCGATCACAACCATCGACAGCGCCATCATCATCGTCTGGTTGATCCCGGCCATGATGGTGGGCAGCGCGAGGGGAAGCTGGGCATGCCACAGCTTCTGCCAGCCGCTGGCGCCGTAGGCCGAGACGGCCTCGACCACGTCGGAATCGACGTTGCGGATGCCCACGTCGGTCAGGCGGATCACGGGCGGCACCGCGTAGATCACCGTGGCCAGCAGGGCGGGCACCTTGCCAGGGCCCAGCAGCATGACGCCGGGGATCAGGTAGACGAAGGGCGGCAGGGTCTGCATGACGTCGAGCAGCGGACGCATGATCGAGCGGACGGGCCGCGACAGCGCCATGGCGACGCCGACCGGCACCCCCACGACCAGCGCGGTGATGGTCGAGGCGAGCATCAGGGCGATGGTCTGGTTGCTTTCTTCCCAGTAGCCGGCCGCGCCGATCATGAACATGAGGATGGACACACCGATCGGAAGCTTCCAGTTCCGCGTTGCCAGGAAGGCAAGCCCCGCGATCAAGAAAATGATCACGTACCAGGGCATCCAGAGCAGGAAACCTTCGATCGCGATCAGGAGATGCAGGAGGGGCTGGAAGGCGGCTTCGAGGCTGGCGCCCCAGTGGATGACCATCCAGTCCGCCGCGTTGTCCACGTACATGCGGACGCTTCGTTCATCTAGTACGTCTGGAAACATTCTGCCCCGAGTTCCTTCGTGATATCGTTCCAAAGAAGTCGGCGTGCCGCTCGGGAGAATAACGGCACGCCTTCAGGTCAACCTCAGAGGCCCGACTGGATCTTCTCAGCCGTTTCGTCGGGCACCCAGGCTTTCCAGACGTCCGGATTCTCCTGGAGGAAGTGGATCGCGGTCTCTTCGGCGGTGGCGTTGTTTTCCTCGCCCCAGGCGAGCACCTCGTTGATGATCGAGTTGTCGATCGAGGCCGCGTCGAGATAGGCCGCCGCTTCGGGGGCTTCCTCTTTCACGTCCGAGGTGACGGCGGTGATGACGTTGCCCGGCGGGAAGCCGCTCTTGGCGGGGTTCTCGCAGTTCTCGTCATTGTTGCAGTTGCCCTCGACGTAGTCCGGCATCTCGAGCGAGACCATCGGGAACTTGCCCAGCAGGGGTGTCGGCTCCCAGTAGTAGGTGACGATGGGCTGTTCGCGGCGGTAGGAGCGTTCGATGGTCGCTTCCAACGCGGCCGAGGAACCCGGTGAGAAGAGGTTGAACTCCTCCTCGAGGCCGAAGGCGCGGTACATGTTGCCGACCAGCACTTCGCAGGACCAGCCCGGCTGGCAGTTATAGATCACGCCCTTCGAGGGGTCGGAGGGGTCGCTGAACAGCTCGGCATACTCGGCGAGGTCTTCGAAGGATTTGAGCTCGGGGTTGGCTTCGGCCACGTAGGTGGGGATGTAGAAGCCTTCGCGGCCGCCCTGTGCGAAGGGCTTGCCGGCCTCGTAGACGGTGCCGGATTCGGTGACCTTGTCCCAGAAATCGCGCACGTTATCGACCCAGAGCTCGGGGTTGATATTGGGTTCGCCGCGGGCGGACATGCTTGCGGTGCTGGAGGCGGTGTCGCCGGGGACGAGCGAGACGTCGCAGCCATAGCCTTCCGAAAGGATGATCTTGTGCATCTGCGCCAGGAACGCGCCCGAGGGCCAGTTCAGTTCGACGATGGAAATGCCGTCGCTGGTGCCGCAATCCGCAGCCAGCGCGGGCCCCGCAGACACGAAGGCCGTCATCGCCGCGGCCAGTTTGAAACTCTGTTTCATTTAACCTCTCCTGTTTGGGTCTCCGCGCATTTTCGTGCGCTTGTTCGAGCACCATAACAACGGGCAGGGTCATTCCGGTTATAGGATTTGAGTGCGTTGTTCTGCACCGATAATTATAGGTTGGGCGTGCGGAGGCCGTGAAAACATGGGTTTTCCGCCCGCGGTCGCGGGGGTCGCCGGCAACGGGCCCGGCCCGGCCGCGATGGGCGGGCGCAGAGAGCGGTCACGGATTGGTGATGGGGTTATGGCCGGGGCAAGGCGGACGTGCCCGGCCTTCGGCAGGGAGCCCTGGCCTGTCCTTTCGCCGGGGTCTTAGGGGGCGGAGTCGAGGCGCAGGAACCGGGCGCAGTTGTCGTGCAGCCAGGCGTTGGTGAGGTCCTCTCCGAGGTCGAGCTGCTCGATCTCCGCGATGGCGCGTTCGATGGAGAGGCTCGGGTAGCCGGAGCCGAAAATGATCCGGTCCTTCAGGAGGGTCCTGCCGTATTGAAGCAGGGGGCCATAGCCCGAGTCGGGGATGCCCAGCACCCTGGGGCGCATGTAGACGATGCCGATATGGACGTTCTTGTGCTTCCACGCGACGCCCAGCAGCTCGGTGATCCAGGGCCAGCCCGGGGGCGAGGCGCAGACGCGCAGGTCGGGGAAATGGACCATCACCTCGTCCAGCAGCATGGGCTGGCCATAGGCCATGTTGCTTTGGGTCGAGAAGTTGATGCCGCAGTGGATGTTCACCGGGATGTCGAGCTCGATGCACTTGGCGTAGAGGGGGTAGAGCAGCTTGTCGTTGATCGCGAGCTTGTGTTCGAAACACTGGATGTTCAGGCCGCGGAGGCCGAGCTCCCTGACGGCGCGTTCGAGTTCGCGGATGGCGGCCATGCCCTTGTGGGGGTCGACGCCGGCGAAGCCGATGAAGCGGTCGCCGGAGTCGCGGCAGAAGGCGGCGACGTCGTCATTGCTGATGACCGTGCCGAAGGTGGTTTCGAGGTCGCGTGCCTTGACCACGACCTTAGATGCGCCGATGTCCTCGTAGGTCTGGAGGTAGCGGGCGAGGTCGGGCGCCTCGCCGCCGTCGGCGGCGTTGGAGTAGACGCGTTCGTAGTTCGACAGGTGGCCGTGCCGGATGGTGAGCTCGGGCAGCGGCGGCTTGCTGGAATAGTCTATCAGCCGGCGGGCCATGGTCAGGACAAGCCTCCGGTTCTGCGGTCGAGGCGTTTGAAAACGGCGCCGAACTTCTTGAAATCCCGCAATATTTCACGGGCGGCATTGTGGCCGGGCACGCCGGTGACGCCGCCGCCGGGATGCACGGCGGAGCCGCAGAGGTAGAGGCCGGGAACGGGTGTGCGGTAGTCGGCGAAATGGGGGGACGGCCTGCGGAAGAAGACCTGGTCGGCGGTCAGGTCGCCGTGGTGCACGTGGCCATCGGGCAGCCCGAAGCGGGTTTCGAGGTCGCGCGGGGTGAGCACCTCGTGGTGCAGGATGGCGTCGCGGCCGAAGCCCGGAGCGTAGCGGGCGATGGTGCGGAGCGACTTGTCGAGGATGTCCTCGCGCATCTCTTCCAGTGACATGGTGTCGGTCGTGCAGGGGGCGTGGCCGCCCATGATCTGGACGAGATGTGCGCCCTCGGGGGCGACGCCGGGGTCGATGACGCTGGGGATGGAGATGGTGAGGAACGGATCGTCGGAGGGGCGGCCGGACTTGTGGTCGTCATAGGCCCGTTCCAGGTAGTCGACGGAGGAGCCGAGGCGGATCATCGAAGGGTAGGCAAAGCCGCGCTCGGAGGCGGAGAATGCCTTGAACCGCGGCAGGTCGCTGACGGCGAGGTGGATCTTGAAGATCGAGGACCTGGTGCGGATGTTGCGGATGTCGGCGGCATAGTCTTCGGGCAGGGCATCGGCGGGGAGAAGGCCCAGCGCCGTGGACTTGGCGTCGAGGTTGGAGACGACCGCCCTGCCCTTTACCGTCTCGCCGCTGGCGAGGGTGACGCCGGAGGCGCGGTTGCCGTTGCGGGTGATCCCTGTCACCTCGCAGGCGGCGCGGATCTCGACGCCGGCTTCGGTGGCGGCGCGGGCCATGGCCGTGGTGATGCCGCCCATGCCGCCGCGCACGTGGCCGCCGGGGCCGACGGGCGTGGAATGGTCGCGCAGCGCCGGGCGCAGGAGGGTGAAGGCCGTGCCCGGCATGGTCATGGTGCGGTTGGTGCCGCTGCCGGCCACGTAATAGCCCAGCGCCGCGATCACCTCGTCGCTTTCGAACCATTTCGACAGGTAGTCGTAGGCGCTCATCGTGAGGATGTCGTAGAGCCCGTAGAGATCGGCCAGGTGGCGGCGGTAGCGGAGCAGGAAGCCCGCCGTGCGGCGGAGGCCGGACAGGCTGAGGTCTGTCGGGTCGACGGGGGTTTCCCAGAGCAGGGATTTGACCGGCTCGGCGACCCTGCGAATTTCCTCGAGGTATTCCGGGTATGCGCGCGCGTCCTTCTCGGAGAGGGTGGCGAGCTCGGCGCAGAGCCGGTCGGTATCGCCCCAGAAGACGATGGAGCGGCCATCCTCGAAGGGGGCGAAGGTGGGTGTCAGTTCGATCACTTCGAGCCCGTGCGAGAGCAGGTCAAGGTCGGCCATGATCCTGGGCTGGAGCAGCGACATGTTGTAGGCGCCGGTCGAGACCTTGTAGCCGGGCCAGAGCTCTTCCGTGACGCAGGCGCCGCCGAGGATCTCGCGGCGTTCGAGCACCAGCACCTTCAGCCCCGCCTTGGCGAGGTAGGTGGCACAGACCAGGCCGTTATGTCCGGCACCAACGATTATGGCATCATGCATCTGGGGCTTTTCTCATGGGAGCTTCGGCCGGGACCGGGGTTGCCGCTGCCGTACGACCATTGATGCGGCAATCAGGAGGCGAACCACGTGGCTTTCCAATCGGTGTACTTGTCGATCGCGTGCAGCGACTTGTCGCGCCCGTGGCCGGAATGCTTGAACCCGCCGAAGGGCATCGACATGTTGCCCTTGTCGAAGCAGTTCACCCAGACGACGCCGGCGCGCAGCGCCTTGGAGACGCGCTGAGCCTGGCGGATGTCGTTCGTCCAGACGGAGGCGGCGAGGCCGAAATCTGTGTCGTTGGCGACCTTCACGGCCTCTTCGGCATCCTTGACCGAGATCACAGAGAGGACCGGCCCGAAGATCTCTTCCCGGGCGATGCGCATGTCGTTGTTGACGTTGTCGAAGATCGTGGGCGCCACGTAGTAGCCGCCGGTTTCCTCGTTGAGTTTCCCGCCGCCGGTGGCGATGGTCGCGCCCTGTTCGAGGCCCGTTTCCATGTAGCTCAGGACGCGCTCGTACTGTTCGGCACTGACCAGCGGGCCCATCTTGGTGGCGGCGTCGAACGGGTCGCCCACGATGATCTCGCGGGCTTTCTCGACCACCTTTTCGAGAAGCTTGTCCTTGATGCCGTCCTGGACCACGACGCGGGAGCCCGCGTTGCAGACCTGGCCCGCGTTGGAGAAGATGCCCGCCGCGACGCCCGCGGCCGCTGCATCGAGATCGGCATCGGCGAGGACCACCTGGGGCGACTTGCCGCCCAGTTCGAGGCTGACGCGCTTGCCGTTGCTTTCGCCGGCATAGACCTGGAACATCCGGCCCACGGCGGTCGAGCCCGTGAAGGCGAGGCAATCGACATCCATGTGCCGGCCGAGGGCCTGCCCTGCCGTTTCGCCATAGCCGGAGAGGACGTTGAAGACGCCTTCTGGAATGCCCGCTTCGACGGCCAGTTCGGCGATGCGCAATGCGGTGTAGGGGGACTGTTCGGCCGGTTTGAGGATGACCGAGTTGCCGGCGGCGAGCGCCGGGGCGAATTTCCACGCGGCCATGGAGAGCGGAAAGTTCCACGGCACCACGGCACCCACGACGCCGACGGGTTCGCGCACGGCGATGGCGAGCATCGAGTCGTCGGTGGGGCCGACCTCGCCGTAGATCTTGTCGATCGCCTCGCCGAACCAGGCGACGCAACCGGCGGCGGAGGGAATGTCGCCATTGGTGGCGTTCACCAGCGGTTTGCCCACGTTCAGGGTTTCCAGCAGGGCGAGGTCATCGCGGTTTTCGAGGATCAGCTCGGAGAACCGGAGCATGATGCGGCGCCGGTCCTGCGGGGCCATGCGCGACCATGTGCCGGCCTCGAAGGCGGCGCGGGCGCTCCTGACCGCGTCATCGACATCCGCGGCGTCGCAATCGGCGACGGTGCCGATCGTTTCGCCGGTGCCGGGGAAGATACAAGGCAGGGTCTTGCCCGACCGCGCCGAAACCCATGCGCCACCGATGAACGCCTTGTCCGGCAGGGATTTCTGCAGCCTGTCAATTTGCGACGTCACGGCTTCGTTCAGCATTACGGGCTTCTCCAAACTTTCGATCTTGAGGTTCGGAGGAATGCTAGCAGCGGGGAAGGTATAAGAAACATTCAATTGAGTTGGTTCAAAACGCCCCAAAAGTTATGATGCCCTGCGGGCCTTTGGAGTACCAGGGCACCGCAGCGTCCCCGGCCCACAAAACGGTCGAAGGGCACGGGAGCCTTTCCCGTGCCCTCGATCTTTTTCCGGATTCGCGGGGTCATAAGGGAGGAAAGTCCGAAAGGACCTTCTTATCCCTTGTAGTAGACGTCCTTCTCGACAACCTTTCCGTTTCTGAACGTCCAGACGTCGCATCCCTTGATGTCGATCCCCGCCGAAGGGGTCTGGACGCGCCACGAGGTATAGGCCCGGTTGCCGGACAGAAAGCTGACGGCCTCGTTCCACGCGACGTCCGGCTGCTGCGAGAACCGGTTCGAAAAGGCCGAGGCGATGGCCTCGCGCCCCTTGATCGGGGTGCCGGCCTGGTTGTTGCCGGCGGGCGCGATCATCACCGCGTCCTCGGCGAAGTAGGACATGACACGATCCAGGTCGTGCTCGTTGAACGCCGACAGCATGTCGTTCAGCATGTCTTCGGTGAAGTCGTCTTCGGACATGGGAATTCCTTTCAACTGAGAATGAAGTCGCGACAGCGCGTGAAAAGTGCGCTTGTCGGATCGGCAAGGCTGTTGAGCAGGTCGAAGTGATCGTCGCCGGCACTGTTGAACCGGTCGATCGGGCGTTCGGCCGTCTCGTAGAGCGCCTTGTAATTGTTGGCCTGGCGATGAAACTCCTCCGTTTCGGCATCGCCGATGATCACCAGCTGCGGGGCGTCGCTGACCGGGGCATGATCTATCGGGCTCATCGCCGCGGCCTCGGCATCGTCGATGCGCAGGGCATCGTTCAGGGTTGTCGGCATGAGCGGCCTGAGGTCGAACAGGGCCGACATGGGCAGGCCGCGCCGGACCGGCGCCACCGGCAAGACCACGTCGACGGCAGAGAAATCCGTCGCCATGATCATGCCCGTGATCTGGCCGCCCGCGGAGTGGCCGCCCACCACCAGCCGCCTGCGGTTGCCCGGGACCAGGTCGGTGTCCAGGATGGTTCGGGCCACGGCCTGGCGGGCCTGTCCGACGATGCCGCTGATGTTCGTGTCGGGGCAGAGCGTGTATCCCGGCAGAACCACGGTGATCCCGCTGTCGACGAAGGCTTCGCTGAGGAAGCTGTAGATCGAGCGGTTTCCGCGCTGCCAGTAGCCGCCGTGGAAATACACCAGCACCGGCGCGTCCGGGTCGCTGGCGGGAAAGATGTCCATCCTTTCGTCGGGCCCGTCACCGTAGCGGACATCGAGCGTACAGTTCCGCGTGGCGCGGGTTCGTTCGCTGCGCCTTTCCCATTCGGGCACCACGGCTGTCATGTAGTCGGGACGAAGGAGACGCAGGTTGTACTGCATCTCCATGTCGTCCCGGGAGAAGCGTGTTTTCTCGACGTTCATCCCGGACCTTCCGCTCAGCTCTCTTCTTTCAACAGGTAGCAGCGGCTTTCCGATACCGGCGTGAAGGCATCTTCGGCCTCGATCGTGGCGACCTTTTCGTAGTAATCCCACGCGCCGGTGCTTTCTTCCGGCGATTTCACGCGGAACAGGTACATGTCGCGCATCATCCGGCCGTCTTCGCGGATGTAGCCGTCCTTCACGAAGAAGTCGTTGATCGGCATCTCCTTCATCTTGGCCATCACCTCGGCGTAGTTCTCGGTGCCCGCCGCTTCGACCGCTTTCAGGTAATGCATCGTGGAGCTGTAGACGCCGGCCTGGGACATGTTGGGCATCTTGCCCATCTTTTCCATGTAGCGTTCCGAGAAGGCGCGGGTCTCTTCGTCGAGATCCCAGTAGAAGGCCGAGGTCAGAAGCATGCCCTGGGCGGTTTCCAGGCCCAGCGCGTCGACCTCGTTGATATAGACCAGCAGGCCGGCGAGCTGGCGGTCGTCGCCCTGCCCGATGCCGAACTCCGCCGCCTGCTTGATGGCGTTCGACGTGTCCGCGCCGGCCGTCGCGAAGGCGATGACGTTGGCGTCGGAGGATTGCGCCTGGATCAGGGCCGAGGAATAGTCGCTTGCGTTCAGCGGCACCAGGACCGAGCCGACCGTCTCGCCGCCTTCGCTGGCGACCGCGTCTTCGGCCTGGGCCTGGAAGTCGTGTCCGAACGTGTAGTCCACGGTGACGAAGAACCACTTGTCGCCGCCGCCGCGGACCACGGCCTTGCCGGTCGAGGTGGCCAGCGCGTAGGTGTCGTAGACATAGTGGATCGTGTTGGGGTTGCAGCTTTCATTCGTGAAGCGCGGCGAACCCGAGATGTTCATGATCATGAGCCGGTCCTTTTCGACCGCGATCTCGCTGACGGCGAGGCCCGCGGAGGACATGTTGCTGTCGACGATTGCATCGACCGCATCCACGTCGAACCATTCGCGCGCGATGGACGTGGCGATGTCGACCTTGTTCTGCATGTCGGCATGGACCACCTCGATCGGCTTGCCGAGGACCGTGCCGCCGAAATCCTCGACCGCCATCTCGGCGGCGGTGACCGAACCGCGCCCGGCGACGTCGGAATAGTTGCCGGTCATGTCCATGAGCAGGCCGACCTTGATCGCGTCGGGGCCCGCGGCTGCGGGAAGCGCGGAGAGCGCGGTGCCTGCGACGAGCGCCGCAGTCATGATTGGCTTGAATTTCATTTTACTATCCTGTTGGTTGCTTGGGTTTCTGGATTGTCCGGCGTGGAACGCTTCGGTGCCCGGTTCTGCAACAGGGACTTCGCTGTTCCGGCCACGCCCTTCCGGAACAGCATGACGCAAAGGATGAAGGCCGCGCCGAGGATCACCGGGGCGGGCAGCGCCGACTGGGCGAGGTACTGTTCCAGCCCGCCGATGATGAATGCGCCCACGACGGGGCCGAGGAAGGTGCCAATGCCGCCGACCAGCGTCATGAGAACGACCTCGCCCGACATCTGCCAGGTCACGTCGACCAGGGTCGCGATCTGGAAGGACATCGCCTTGAGCCCGCCGGCGAGCCCTGCCAGCGCGGCGGAGAAGGTGAACGCGGCCAGCTTGTAGAGCGTCGGGTTGTAGCCCAGCGAGATGGCGCGCGGTTCGTTCTCGCGGATGGCTTCGAGGATCATCCCGAAGGGCGACTGCACGATCCGCCAGACCAGCGCGAAGGCCAGCGTGGTCACGGCCAGTACGGTGAAGTAGAGGGCCAGCGGGTTGGACAGGTCCACGACACCGAGGAAGTGGCCGGGTGTTATGCCGCGGATGCCATCCTCGCCCCCGGTGAAGGGGGCCTGCAGGTAGATGAAATAGACCATCTGGCCAAGCGCCAGGGTGATCATCGCGAAGTAGATCCCCTGCCGCCGGACGGCGAGGAAGCCGATGACGGCACCGAGGGCGGCCGACACCGCGACGGCGAAGAGCAGCGCCAGTTCCGGCGCAAGGTTCCAGCGTGCGAGGGCCTGGGCACACATGTAGGCGCCCGTGCCGAAAAAGGCGGCATGGCCGAAGGACAAGAGGCCCACATAGCCCAGCAGCAGGTGGAAGGCCGCGGCGAAGAGGGCAAAGCACAGAAGCTTGATCAGGAAGATGGGATAGAAGACCAGTGGCGCGATGCAGAGCAGGACCAGGAGCGCCAGTACCGGAAGGACGTGGGAGCGCAGCATTCAGGCCTCCTTGCCGAAGAGTCCGGCGGGCCGCAGGAGCAGCATCAGGGCCATCACCACGAAGATCACGACCGAGGAGGCGGCGGGGTAGAAGACCTTGGTCAGCCCCTCGATCACGCCCATGCCGTAGCCGGTGATGATCGCACCGGACAACGAGCCCATGCCGCCGGTGACGACCACGGCGAAGACCACGATGATGAGGTTGGTCCCCATGAGCGGCGTGACCTGGTAGATGGGGGCGGCAAGCACGCCGGAGAGGCCCGCCAGCGCCGCGCCGAGCACGTAGGCGGAGGCGGTCAGCAGCGACACGTTGATGCCGAAGCAACTGACGAGGTCGGGATTCTCCGTCGCCGCCCGGAGATAGGAGCCCAGCCGGGTGCGTTCGATCAGGAGCCACACCGCAAGGCAGGTCACGAGCGAGGCCAGCACCACGAAGCCGCGGTACTTGGGCACGATCACGAAGCCGAGATCCCATATCCCGCGAAAGACGTCGGGCGTGGTGAAGGGTTTGCCCGCCGCGCCGAACCAGTAGCGGTACATGCCTTCGATCAACAGCGCGATGCCGAAGGTCAGAAGCAGGCCGTACAGGTGATCGAGGTGGTAGATGCTGCGCAGGAACGCGCGTTCCACCACGAGACCGAACAGCCCGACGGCCAGCGGGGCGATCACCAGCGCGGCCCAGAAGTTCAGCCCGAGCCAGGCCTGCGTCATCCAGGCCGCGAAGGCCCCCATCATGTAGAGCGCGCCATGCGCGAAGTTGATCACGCGCAGAAGGCCGAAGATAATGGCGAGGCCGAGGCTGAGCAGGGCGTAGAAGGAGCCGTTGATCAGCCCGATCAGGACCTGGCCCAGTATCAGCTGTGGCGGGAAGCCGAAAATTTCCATGGCTCTGGTCTTTCCCTGGTGAGGCGGCGATCAGACGCCGAGGTGGTTTTGCAGGCTGGCGGCGTGGCTGTCCGCATCGGCCGCGGTGAAGGTTTCGATGATGTGCCCGTGCTCCATGACGCAGGTGCGGTCGGCGACCGCCTGGGCGAAGGCGAGGTTCTGTTCGACCAGGAGCATCGAGTAGCCACGGGTCTTGAGCATCGCCACGACCTCGGCGATGCGCTCGACGATGACCGGGGCCAGCCCCTCGGTCGGCTCGTCCAGGAAGATCGTGCGCCCGCCGGCCCGGAGCACCCGGGCGATGGCCAGCATCTGCTGTTCGCCGCCGGACAGGCGTGTTCCGGGGCTGTTGCGCCGTTCCGCGAGGTTCGGGAAAAGCTCGTAGATTTCCTCGATGGCAAGCCCGCCAGGAGAGATGACCGGGGGCAGGAGCAGGTTTTCCTGTGCTGTCAGCGAGGCGAAGATGCCGCGTTCCTCGGGGACGTAGGCGAGCCCGAGGCGGGCGATGGCGTGGGATTTCTGGCGGATGGTTTCCCTGCCGTGGATCTTTACCGATCCGCTGCGCCGGGGGATGACGCCCATGATGGCGCGCAGGGTCGAGGTCTTGCCCGCCCCGTTGCGGCCGAGGATGGCCAGCGTTTCGCCCTCCTTCAGGTCGAGGGTGACGCCGTGCAGGACGTGGCTTTCGCCATACCAGGCGTGCAGGTCGGTGACGGAGAGGACGGGATCAGGCATGGGCCGTTCCCCCCAGGTAGGCACGGCGGACTTCGGCATCTGCGCGGATCTCGTCATATGTGCCCTCTGCCAGTTTCTCGCCGCGGGCCAGAACGGTGATCCGGTCACTGAGTTCGGCCACGGCCTTGAGGTTGTGTTCGACCATCAGCACGGTCCGGCTTCTGGCGACCCTGCGGACCAGTTCCGTGACGTGGACGACATCCTCGGTGCCCATGCCCGCCATCGGCTCGTCGAGCAGCAGCATGCGGGGTTCGAGCGCGAGGGTCGTCGCGATCTCCAGTGCGCGCTTGCGGCCATAGGGCAGGTCACCGGCGCGGCTGTGGGCGAAGTCGCCAAGCTGCACGTCGAGCAACAGTGCATGGGCCCGTTCGTCGAGCCGGTCGAGGGCCGACCGGGACCGCCACCACGTCATGCCCAGCCCGTTGGGCCGCTGCAGCGCGACGCGGATGTTTTCCAGAACGCTGAGCGCGGGAAAGACCGAGGAGATCTGGAAGGAGCGGACAAGGCCCAGCCTTGCGACACGATGGGTCGCCATCCGGGTGATGTCTTCCCCGTCGAAGCGGATCTGGCCCTCAGTGCAGTCCAGGACACGTGTGAGCAGGTTGAAGACCGTCGTCTTGCCGGCGCCGTTCGGTCCGATCAGCGCATGGACCTGGCCCGCCCGGATATCGAGATCGAGATCCTTCACGGCGTAGAAGCCGCGAAATTCGCGGGTCAGGCCGCGTGCTTGCAGGAAGGCTGTCTGTGACGACGTCAAGGAAAGACGCTCCTTTTCGGGAATTTCCCATTTTTCGAAATGTTCCGTTTTCCGGAACTTTTTCAACTTTACTGAACCTTTATAATTTGCCATGAAGGGGCGTCGTCAAGCTGAAACCGGCGGCGGGGCCGAAAATTCTTAAAGGCCCTGCAAACTGCACGGGTTTTGTGCAGTGTGAACGAATGGACTGGATCGGGTGGTTACCGGTCGGATATCGGAGAACGAAGATGCCCCAGGACAAGGCCAGAACCCCGCCGGTCGACCGGTACTTCATGCTGCTCGAGCTGCTGGCCGGGCGGTCGGATGGTCTTGCGCTTCAGGACCTGGCCGTTCTTGCCGGGCTGCCGAAAGCAAGCCTGCACCGGCAGCTGGCGGTGATGCAGGGGGCCGGGCTGGTCGATCGCGCGGACGGAAGCACCCGGTACACGCTGGGCAGCCGGGCGCGGCGTCTTGCGGTCCTGATGGCCGGAACCGAGTTGATCGAGACGGTCGCCGGCGAGATGCTTCGGACGCTGTGCCGCGAATTCGACGAGACCTGTTACGTGGCGTACCTGGACGGCGAAACCGTGCGTTCGGTTCTCATGGAATCACCGGGCAGCCCGTGGCGAGGCTACGTCCTGCCCGGCCGTTCGATGATGGCCCATGCCAACGCGTCGGCCAAGGCCATCATGGCGCACCAGCCGCCCGAGGTCATAGACGGCATTCTGCAAGGCGACCTTCCCGCGCTGACCCGATTCACGCACACGGACGCCGAACAGGTGCGCGAGGAATTCGAGAGCGTGCGCCGCCAGGGCTTCGCGACCTGTATCGACGAAGTGGAAGAGGGACTGGCCGCTTTCGCGGTTCCTGTCCTTTTCAAGGACGACACGGTGCGCT
Source organism: Roseovarius sp. (assembly GCF_030373445.1). GTDB lineage: Bacteria > Pseudomonadota > Alphaproteobacteria > Rhodobacterales > Rhodobacteraceae > Roseovarius. Next base: position 114,186 of record NZ_JAUCYU010000011.1, on the reverse strand, counting down.
TCGCGCTGGCAACGGTGGGGCCCAAGGCACGCATTCTCGAGATGATGGACCAGGGCGCGGTCGAGCGCTTTCAATCCGGGGCAGCCGCCATGGCCCGCGCCACGGCAGTGTCACAGCGGTGAGCGGGCGGCCGGGCCAACCGCCCCCTGCCCTGCCTGACCACGGAAGACTTGACTGCGCCGCTCGTCTCGCGGTGGCGATGCGCGTCAGGTTCCCCGCCTTTCCGCGCGATATCGAGAACCTTGGGCAAGAGGATGGCCGCGGTGCGGGTCGGCAATCGCGGTTGAGTGGATGCCGCGCCGCCAACCCGGACCCCGAGCTTTTGACAGGTTGAGGCCGGAGGAAACTAGCTTCTGTCCGCCTGGCTCATCCGCTCAAGCAGGAAATCGACGAAGGCCGTGGCCCGTGTCGAACTGTGCTGACGCGATGGCGCGACGGCGTAAAGGTTGGTCGCCGCGGTCGTGAAATCCTCGAGCGCGGTTTCCAACAGGCCGTTGCGGATATCCCCGGCGATATCGAAGCTGGATTTCTGGACCACGCCCGCCCCCGCGATCGCCCATTGACGAAGCGCCTCGCCGTCGTTCACCTGCCTGTCGCCGCTCACACGGACCCGGATCTCCTCTTCGCCGCGCCGGAATCGCCAAAGCGCATGGCGTTCCCCCGGTTCGCTGAGCATCAGGCAGTTATGCCGCGCGAGATCGTCGGGATGGGTCGGTTTGCCCTGACGCGCCCAGTAGCCGGGAGAGGCACATATGCTCTTGGTGCCTCTCAACAGGAGCCGCGCTTTCAGTTCCGACGCCTGCAGGGGCCCGGTGCGGATCGCGAGATCGAAGCCGCCGTCGATCAGGTCGATCACCCGATCGTGCAGGAAAAGCTCGACGGTCACATTCGGATGTTCGCGCATGAAGAGGTCGACCAGCGGGGCAATACGCTGGCGCCCGAGGTCGTTGGTGCAGGTGATGCGGATGTTGCCCTTGATCCCCTCCCTGTCCGAAAGCCCTGTCATGACCTCGTCGACGTCGGCGAGGATGCGGCGGCTTTCGATCAGGAACCGTTGCCCCTCGTCCGTGAGGGAAAGCCTGCGCGTTGTTCGAAAGACAAGTTGGGCTCCCAGTCGATCCTCGAGTGCGTGAAGGCCGTAACTGATGGTCGAGGGTGCGACGCCCCAATCGCGCGCAACCGCCGACAACGACCCGTTTTCGGCAATCGCGGCGAACATGCGCATTGACTTCAGCGTATCCATTTTTCAATCCAGTCGAATAGTTTTTGCAATATCGTATCAATTTAAATTCTCAGAAAAAAGTTATCTCTATGGCGAGATGCAAGAGCGAGGTTCAGACAGATGACGGACACGAAACAACCGCCCCATGCCCTCGTGGCGGGCGGGCTCGGCGTAATCGGGCGCAACGTGGCAACATACCTGGCCGACACGCTCGGCTGGCAGGTGACCGCCTTGTCGCGCCGCGCCCCGGATTTCGACACCCGCGCCCGCTATCTTTCGGTCGACCTTCTGGATGCCGAAACGACGCGCGGCGAGCTGGAGCGCGCCGGCCCGTTCACGCATGTGTTCTACGCGGCCTACCAGGAACACGATGACCCCGTGCAGCAGGTGGAGACCAACCTGGCCATGCTTCGCAATTGCGTCACGGGGGCGGAGGCAGCGTCTTCCGGCCTCCAGCGTGTCGTGCTTTACGAAGGCGCAAAGTACTACGGAGCGCATCTTGGCGCCTTCCCGACGCCCGCCTGTGAAGACGATCCACGCGTCATGCCACCGATGTTCTACTACGACCAGGAGGATTGGCTGGCCCAGGCCGCGCGGGGAAAGGCGTGGGATGCGGTTTACCTGCGCCCGGACGTGGTGTGCGGATTCGCGATCGGGAACCCGATGAACCTTGCCATGGTGATTGCCGTCTATGCGGCGATCTGCAAGGAGCTCGACCTGCCGCTTCGCTTCCCCGGCACGGCGACGTGTTACGGGAAGCTTGCGCAGGTGACAGATACGGCGCAGCTTGCGCACGGGTCGGTCTGGGCGGCGGAACAGGGCAAGGGCGGCCGGGCCTATAACCTGACCAATGGGGACATATTCCGCTGGTCACGCCTCTGGAAACGGATTGCCGCCCATCTTGACATGAACCCGGGCGAACCGATGCCGATCTCCCTGAGCGAAATGATGGCGGACAAGGCGCCGCTTTGGGAGAAGATCAAGAAACGATACGGGCTTGTGGACGTCCCGTTCGACAAGATCGCCGCATGGGATTTCGGCGATTTCATTTTCCACTCTGACTGGGACGTGATCACGTCCACCACCCGGATCCGGCAGGCCGGTTTCACCCGGACGGTGGACAGCGAGGAGATGTTCCTGCGCCTGATCGACGAATTCAAGGAAAGGAAAGTCATACCATGACCATTCGCGGAATCGAGCATGTCGGCGTCACCGTTCCCGACCACGACGCCGCCGTCGCCTTCTTCAAGGCCGCATTCGACGCCGAACCGATGTATTCTCAGACTGACACCCATGGCGGGCCCTTCCCGGCAGAGGACATCGGCAAGCTCAACGGATTGCGGGCCGGGACCGCGATGGTGAAAGTCAGTGTTCTGCGGCTGCGCAACGGTCCGAACGTGGAGCTTTTCGAGATCGCGCACCCGGCGGGCGACCCGGTGGCGAACATCGCGAACTACGGAATCTCGCATTTCAGCGTGAACACGAGCGACCTGGACGCGACGATCGCGCGGTTCTCTGCCGCCGGTGGCACGCTGTTGTCCGAACCCTACGCGCTTGGGGCGCCCGAGGACGGGCCGGGCAATCGCGGCGTCTTTGGCCGCACGCCGTGGGGGCTGTTGATCGAAATCCAGGCCCTGCCCTCCGAGATGACCTATTTCCCGGACGCCACGGCGCGTCGCTGGATCCCGAAGGAGAGTTAAGATGACGATTGCCAACGCAAACATTCTCGTGGTCGGCGGCTCGTCGGGGATCGGGTTCGGCGTGGCCCGGGCGGCGCTGGATGCCGGTGCGACCGTCACGATCGCTTCCCGATCCGAGGATAGGCTGCAAAGGGCGGCAAAGTCCCTCGGCTGCGGATACGCGGTGCTCGATACCGGCGACACGGACGCGCTGGAGACGTTCTTCGGGGACAACGCGTTCGACCATATCTTCTGCTCGGCGGCGAAAACCTCGGTCGCGCCCGTGCGCGAATTGCCGCTCGAGGATGCCTATGCGAATTTCCAGTCGAAGTTCTGGGGCGCCTATCGGCTCGCCCGAGCGGCCAATATCCGTGACGGCGGCTCGCTGACGTTGATATCCGGCTATCTCTCCGTGCGGCCCAAGCCCGGTGCCGCCATTCAAAGCGCGATCAATGCCGGGCTCGAAGGGCTGGCCCGTGGCCTGGCCCTCGAGCTTGCGCCGATACGCGTGAACTGCATCTCGCCGGGCCTGATCAAGACCGAGATGCTGGACGAGAGCAAGGGCGACAGCCGGCAGGCCATGTTTGACGGCGCCGCCGAGACGCTGCCCGTGGGGCGTGTCGGTACGCCCGAGAACATCGCCACACAGGCGCTGGCACTGATGATGAACCCCTACATGAGCGGCGCGACGATCTTCGTCGATGGTGGCGGTGCGATTGCTTGAACGGAAAGACAGGAAAGGAAATACCATGAACAAGGTCAAAATCGGCACAACCGGGCTGGAGACGGCGCCGATCGTCTTCGGCGGCAACGTATTCGGATGGACCACCGACGAGGCGGAAAGCTTTCGCGTGCTCGACGCGTTCATCGACCTTGGGTTCAACACGATCGACACTGCAGATGTTTACTCGGCCTGGGTCGACGGGCATGTGGGCGGCGAATCCGAGACCATACTCGGCAAGTGGTTCGCCGCGCGGCCGGGGATGCGCGACAGGGTGACACTCTTTACCAAGGTCGGCTCTGACATGGGGGGACCGGGTGAAAAGGGGCTCTCCGAGGCGTGGATCACCAAGGCGGTGGAGAAATCGCTGACGCGGTTGCAGGTCGAGACCATTGACCTCTACTTTTCGCATTGGCCCGACGCAGAGGTAAGCCATGCCGAAACGCTCGGCGCTTACGAAAAGCTTCTGAAAGCCGGCAAGATTCGTGCGATCGGCGCGTCGAACTACGACGCGTCGCAGTTGAAGGCATCCTTGGAGGTATCGAAGGCCGAAGGGCTGCCCGCCTACCAGGTGATCCAGCCGGAATACAACCTCTATGATCGCGGGGCCTTCGAAGGATCGTTGCAGGCATTGTGCAAGGACGCCGATATCGGGGTGGTAACCTACTTCTCTCTTGCGGCGGGTTTCCTGACCGGCAAGTACCGCAGCGCGGACGATCTCAGCGATCGCAAGCGGTCCGGGATGGTAGAGAAATACCTGACCCGACGCGGCATGCGGCTGCTGGACGCGCTGGACGAGGTGGCGTCGGAGCATGGCGTGCAGCCTTCCGAGGTATCGCTTGCATGGATCATGGCGCAGGACGGCGTCACCGCGCCAATCGCCAGCGCCACGAGCGTGGCCCAGGTGGAGAGCTTTGCCAGGGCGGCCGAGCTGAACCTTTCCGACGACGACCTGTCGCGGCTGTCTGCCGCCGGGGACTGAAGCCGTTCGGCTTTCACGGCGCGGTGCCCCCCGAAGGGAATGCCAGAGCGACAAGCTTCCGGCGTTCCCTTCCGATCCGGGCCGCCCGCTGTGAATGGCAGACCGGCCGGGACGGGCCGGCGTGGCGACTTGGCCTGTCCTTACGTCAAGACGCGGCGCCGTCTCGTTGTCTCAGAACCGGCGGGGAGGTGATCCGGTGCCCGCCAGGGGCGCGCGTTCACTCTGCTCGGGCCGCCTGATGCAGCCGGGTGCCGGATGGGGGCGAAGTGGTGCGCCCCCCTATTGAATTCTTGCCGCATCCTCGAATGCCAGCCTGGGCAGCCGGTCATACGTACCGGATGGATCCGCGTAACCGAGGCTGACCACGAAGTTCACGCGGGTCGTGGTTCCGGCGAAGAAAAGCTCGTCGACCATCGCGGCATCGAAGCCGGACATCGGCCCCGCATCAAGGCCGATCGCCCGCGCCGCGAGAATGAGGTAGGCGCCCTGAAGGGTGCTGTTGCGGAACGCGGTCTCATGGGCCATCTCCTTGCTGGAGGTGAACCAGGGGCGTGCATCCACATGCGGGAACAGCTCGGGCAGCTTGTCGTAGAACGCCTCGTCATACCCGATGATCACGGTAACCGGCGCAGCGCGGACCTTCTTGGCATTGCTGCTCGACATGGTGGTGGCGAGCCGGTCACGCGCCTCGGCCGACTTCAGGAACCGGAACCGGGCGGGGCAGCAATTGGCAGATGTCGGCCCCATGCGGACGAGGTCGTAGAGGCGGTGTATCTGGTCTTCGGTGACGTCTTTCCCGGCCCAGGCATTTGCCGTGCGCGCGGTGAGAAAGAGGGTGGCCAGGGCCGTGTCGTCGAGTGCTGTAGACATGTCAACTTTCGTGGTTTCTTCGGGGTCAGGGCTGATCCGGCGCAAGTATACGGAACCTGGATCGGTGGAAGATCAGGGGTTCGGCCTCGGGGTCGATCCAGGCACTGCGAACGGAAAACAGGACGAGCTGATGATCACCGGCCTCGTGTTCGGCATAGATCGATCCCTGCATCCAGACACAGCTGTTTCGGACGAACAGGCACCCGTCCGAGACCTGGCGTACTTCCTCGTCGACCACGCGCTTCTCGGACGGGCGGGAGGCCATCTCGCGGCAGAGCTGCCCCTGGTTCCTGGCGAAGATCGATATGCCGATACTGGGGGCAGACCGCAGTGCCGGCCATGTGCCGGAGTTCTTCTGAACGGCAAAGAGCGCCAGCGGGGGATCCATCGATATACCGGTCATGAAGGAGGAGGCCACCAGCAGGGATCTGTGGCCGGGCGTGCTTGCCCCGATCGCCACGACGCCCGAGGCATGCGAGGCGAATACCGTTCTCAGCCCCTCTGCATCGAGAAGCACGTCCGGGGTCTTTGGTACGTAACTCATGAAAGGCTCCCTTGGGAATGCGAGGCGTGGAAACGGGCGCGGAGCGTTTTGCCGTGGGCGTTCGACGCCGGCGCGGGCGTGGCGGGCCTGACGTCATATCCCGACAGCCGCAAGGGGGCGCCGACCAGGGGGTAACTGCCATGCCCGGTATGGGTCACCTCGGTGAAGTACCCCCCCTGCTGGATGTCCGGGGATTGCCACATCTGCAGCGGAGAAAGGACCCGCCCGCAGGGAACGCGGGCCTCGTCAAGCCGGCGCAGGGCCTCTTCCGTTGTCAGGGTGCGGACCCATTCGGCGGTGATCAGGCTCAGTTCCCGTCCCGCCCGGCCACGGCCGAAGTCGGTCAGGAACCTCGGGTCGGTTTCAAGGTCGGGGCGGCCCACCAGCCTTGTCCAGCGCCTGAAGATCGGCGTTCCCACCACCTGCACCACGATCAGGCCATCGCTGGTCTCGAACACGTCCGAGGGGCCGGCAACCGTGCTTCTGTTGCCCGTACGCGCACGGTCTTCGCCGTTCTCGATGTCTTCCAGAAGTGTCGCGTTCACCATGGACAGCGCAGAGGCGAGCAGCGATGCCTCGACGATACCGCCCACTCCGGTCCGGTCGCGCCGGAACAGGGCGGAGGCCACGCCGTACGCCAGTGCCTGGGCGGTCGCGTAGTCCACGTAGGTCACTTGAGACCGCATCGGCCGATCCGGAGTGCCCGACAGGTGGATGGCGCCGGAAACGGCCTGCGCGACACCATCGAACCCGGTGCGGTCTGCAAGCGGCCCTTCGCTGCCGAATGCGCTGATACATCCCAGGACGATGTCCGGCTTGACCTTGCACAGCGCCTCGTATCCCACGCCCAGCCTGTTCAGGGCCGTCAGCGGCAAGTTCGCGATCACCACATCGCTCTGCGCCAGCATGACATCGAAGAAGGCACGGTCGGACGGGTCTTGCAGGTCCAGTTCGATGGATTTCTTGCCGCGGTTGTTGACGAGGTACGCCTTGCCGTCCTGCTCGGGCGTGCGGGACATCAACTCGCGATCCTCGCTGCCGTTGGGCTTGTCGATCCGGATGACTTCCGCCCCCAGGTCGGCCAGCAGCGCCCCGCAGGCCGGGCCGGCAATGAACCGGCCCAGATCAAGCACCGTGATGCCGTTCAAGGGCGCCATGTCCTGATCGCCGTCGGGCTGCGCCATCACTCAGACCCGGGCCAGCGCGTCTTGGGCCGATGCCTTGGCCCAGGGGACGACGGGCAGACCGAGGTTCTCGCGAAGCGTGCCCCCGGTATACTCCTTGCGCAGGATGCCGCGCCGCTGCAGCTCGGGCGTGACCATGGTCACGAAATCCTCGATCGCCCCCGGCGTGAAGGGAGGCAGGAAGATGAACCCGTCGGCGGCTTTCGAATTGAGCCACTCTTCCATCATGTCCGCAAGCTGGACCGGCGTGCAGGCCATTCCGAGGTGCCAGTACCCCTCTGCGATGGCTTCGTAGAGCTGCCGGACCGTAAGACGTTCGTCGCGGATACGCCGTATCAGTTTCGCCTTGGAGGAGTTGTGTTCCTGGAAATCGACGTAGTCGGACCCCTTTTCGATTTCGGCCATCGGGATGGGCTCGTCGAGCGGCAGGTGCGAAAGGTCGCCGAAAATCGGGAGGATGTACCCAAGCCCGGCCTTGGGGTCGATCAGGTCGTGCATCTGGCGCTGCTTGTCGCGGGCCTCCTGTTCGGTCGCGCCGATAAAGGCCATCACGCCCGGCATGATGCGCAGGCTGTCCTCGGCCCGGCCCTGCTTGCGCACCCGTTCCTTGACGCTGGCATAATACGCCTGTGCGCTTTCGAGATCGGGCTGTGCGGCGTAGAGAACATCGGCGTATTCCGCGGCGAATTGCTGGGATTTCGGGCTGTCGCCCGCCGTCACGAACAACGGATAACCCTGCGGAGGGCGCGCCACGTCCAGCGGGCCGCGTACCGAGAAGTTGTCGCCGCGGTGCTCGGCGAGGTTCATCTTTTCGAGATCCATGTAGATCCCGGAGGCCTTGTCGCGGGGAAAGGCGTCTGGCGCCCAGCTGTCCCACATCTTCTTGGCGACGGCGATGAATTCTACCGCACGATCGTGGCGGTACTTGGCATCGGGCAGGGTGTCGTACCCGAAGTTCCGCGCCTCGTCCGGCGAGAAGGAGGTGACGATGTTCCACCCCGCGCGGCCCTTGCTGATATGGTCGATCGTGGCGAATTTCCGGGCCACGTCGAACGGATGGTTATAGGTGGTCGAGGCGGTCGCGACCAGGCCGACATTCCTGGTCACCGCCCCAAGGGCGGCCAGCAGCGTCAGCGGCTCGTGTTTCACGATATGGTGCAGGCGCTCGCGGGCAAGAAGATGGTTGTCCAGATCGCGCGTGGCGGCGACGTCGGCAAAGAAGACCATGTCGAACATGCCCTGTTCTGCAAGCTGGACCGCTTCGGCCAGGTGAGAGAACTGCATGTTGCCGCCTGCCGGAACGTCAGGGTGGCGCCAGCAGGCGTTGTGATAACCCAGGTTTCCGAGAGACAGGGCGAGGCTTAGCTGTTTTTTTGCGGACATTGGGGGAACTCCGTTATGGGCAGGGTTACTTCAGTCGGCGGCGGCCAGCACGGGACGCCCACGGCGAAAACCGCAGGACACGCGCGTGCCCGGCGCGAGATTCATGTCACCGGAGACCAGGGTCTTCAGGGTCCATCCACCGTCGCTCTCGATATGCATTTGCCGGAAGGGACCGAGGAACGTGACGTCCCGTACCGTGGCAGGGAGGATGTCGCCGGAGCACTCGGCCGGCGTTTCGCCCTCGGCGACGACGACGCAATCCTCGGGCCGGACCAGCATGACCAGGTCGTCCCTGGTGCCTTCAACCGCCTTTCGCACGGGGCTTTCGACGCCGCAGGTGGTTCTGGCCCATGTCTGACCGTCTTTCTCGAATACCTTTTCGAGGGCGCGGGCGTTCGCGTCGCCAAGGAACTGGGCCGACCACAATGTCGGGGGATTGGAATAGAGCTCGACCGGCCCCTTGTCTGCCACGACATGGCCCTCCCGCAGGATCAGGACGCGGTCGGACAGCGACATCGCCTCTTCCTGATCATGGGTCACGTAGAGCGTCGGAACCTTCGTTTCCTGCTGAATGCGCCGGATTTCTTCCTGCAGGGTCTGACGCAGTCGACGATCGAGCGCGCCGAGCGGTTCATCCATCAGCAGAAGCGCCGGTTCGAATACGAGCGCCCTGGCCAGCGCGACACGCTGTGCCTGGCCGCCCGAAATCTCGGCCGGGAAGCGATGGGCCTGGTTTTCCAGCCCCACGAGTTCCAGGAAATGGGTGACCATGTCCTTCTTCTCCGAGGCAGGGATGCCCCGAACCTTGAGCGGAAAGGCGACATTGTCGAAGACGGACTTGTTGGGGAACAGCGTGTAGCGCTGAAAAACCATGCCGATGTTGCGCGCGTTCGCCGCCGTATCGGTGATGTCCACGCCCCGGGCAATGACCTGTCCCCCGCTCGGGGCGGTGATGCCGGCCGCAATCGAGAGAATGGTCGATTTGCCGGAGCCCGACGGCCCCAGCAGCGTGACGAACTCGTGGGCGCCGACCGTCATGTCCGTCGGATGAAGGACGCGCAGCGACCCGTAATCCTTGGTGACAGCGCGCATTTCAAGTGCATTCTGGCCGGCTGGCGCGTTGTCCTGGGAGGTCGAAGCCGCGTCTTGCCGAGTGGTTTTCATGTTGAATTGCTTACCCATGTTTCGTGCTCGACCTCTCGGTTGACGTGAATGGAAATGCTCCTGCCCGGTCCGAGCCTCCGGATGCGCCAATCCGGATTCCGCCACCGTGGGGATCCCGGTGGTCGCAGTGCCATGCCGGGTGTCCGTCATTGCCCTGCCCCCTGCCGCCTGGCCGCGGAATACTTTCGGCCCACGATGTTCAGGATGATCATGAGCAGGCCGATCAGGGCGGTGACGCCGATCAGCATCGTGGCAATGGCGGTGACGGCCGGGTCGATCATCTCGGTCAGGAAGGAGAACATCCGGCTGGGCAGCGTCGGCACCACGATCGGGCCGACGAAGATGGCCAGGGTGACTTCGTCCCAGGACGTTATGAAGGCAATCAGGAAGGCTGCGACGATGCTGATGCCGAGATTGGGCAGGACGATCTCCCGGAGTATCCGGGGCCATCTGGCACCGAGGGAATCCGCCGCCGTCCAGAGCAGCGGGTCCAGCGAGTCCGCGGCGTTGAGAAATATGACCATCGTCAGGGGAACCGCCAGGCAGGCATGCCCCAGGATCAGCGATGTCGGAGAGCCAAGCAGGCCGAGCGGCAGCAGAAGCGAGAACAGGCCCGTCGCGATCACCACGTTCGGGGCCACCAGCGGCATCATCAGCACGATGCGCAACGGCACCCCGATCCGGCCGAGTCGCATGTGGACAAGCCCGACGAGCAGGCCGGCAACGGTCGCCAGTCCTGCTGCCCAGATCGCGATCCAAAGCGACAGCTTGGCCGAGTCGAGCCAGCGATCATCCCCGAGCACGGTTTCGTACCAGCGAAGGGACAGACGCTCGGGCGGGAAATGCAGCGTATCGGTGTCTCCGAAGCTGATCGGCACCATGATGATGATCGGGAACAGCAGGAACGCGATGAGCAGGCAGCAATAGACCCAGCCGAGGATATTCAGGTGGCGCGACTTCATTTGGCAAGTTCCCTGGTGGCCTTCCGGAACGACCCGCCGGTCATCAGCACTGCGATGCCGGACACCAGGATGAGGCTGAGGGTCAGGAGGATCCCGGTGGCGGCGGGAAGACCGCTGTCGTAGCGGGTGGAAAGATCTGATTTCATCTGCATGCCGATCATTGTTTCCCCCGGTCCACCGAGCAGCGCGGGGGCGACGAAAAAGGCACTGGAAAGAACGAAAACGATCAAGGCCGTCATGATGAAGGAGAGCCTGATCTGGGGCCAGTAGGCTTCACGGAAGATCAGCCCGGCTTTTGCCCCGAGGGTGCTGGCGGCGATGATGATTTCCCAGTCGACCCGCCGCATCGCCGCCACGAGCAGAATGCAGGCGTGCGGGATCATGAAATGGACCATTGAGATCACGACGGCACCGCGCGTGTAGAGCATCGAGATCGGGGCATCGGTCAGGCCGATGAAGCGGAGGAGATCGTTCAGCGGTCCGAGCCTGCCGAGGACCACCTGCCAGGCGAACATCTTGACCAGGACCGAGATCCACAGCGAAGCCACGATCAGGGCAAGCAACACGCCCGAGGTTCGGCTGGATTGCCGGGCGATGAAGGCGGCGGCCGGCGCGGCCAGGAGCAGGGCGAAAAACGTGACGATCCCCGCGATCACGAAGGTGTTCTTCAGAACAATCGGATAGGGCGATTGGGTCAGCACCGTCCGGAATGCCTCCAGCGACCAGCCATCGTCGAACCCGACCGATTCCCCCAGGGCCATGAGCAGGGGCACGAAGACGATCAGGACAGTAAGAACGACGGCGGGCGCGAGAAGCAGATACCGCAGGGCCTTCACCTGTCCACTGCTCGCGCGCCGCCTGAAGAGCCGGCCCGATATCGACGGGCCGGCCTTCTTGGAGGCGTAGGTGTCTGCCCCCTGGGTCACTGGGCGACCACCCAGGCGTCCCAGCGCCCCTGCACTTCCGAGATATTCTCGGCCCACCACTTGCCGTCCACGACGGAAGCCTGCGCCACGTGCTCGGGTGCGGTCGGAAGCGTTTCGAGCACTTCGGGCGTCAGGAATTCGGCGACCCTGGCGTTGCCACCGGTATAGCCGGTGATCTCGGCCAGCTTGGCCTGTTGCTCGGGCCGTTGCATGAAATACATCAGCGCTTCGGCGTTGCGGGCATTTGGCGCCCCCTCGAGAATGAAGGTCCAGGAACTGTGCAACAAGGCGCCTTCCCAGGAAATTCCGACATCCTTGCCATCCTTCATCGCCGTGATGACCCGGCCGTTCCATGTCGTACCGGCGACGAATTCCCCTGAGGCCGTGCCCTGAATGGGCTGTTCCGCCGAAGACCAGAAGGCACGGATGCTGGGCTTCAGCTCGTCCATCTTGGCGAATGCGCGATCGAGATCGAGAGGATACAGTTCGTCTGCGGGCACACCGTCCGCCAGCAGGGCAATCGCCAGACTCATCGGACTGTTCTGCATCATCCGGGGGCCGGGAAACGTTTCCGTATCCCAGAAATCGGCCCAGCCTTCCATTTCGACCTCACCGACCGTGGAGTAGACCATCACGTCCGAATAGGGTGCGGCCCACGCGCCGTACTCGCTGATCGCGCCTTCGGACATCTCGTCTTCGATTTCCGTCCAGAAGCCGTCCGGCAGCTTGTGGAAAAGGCCTTTCTCGACCCCCAGCGGATATTCCTGGTCGGTCAGGGTTGCCGCGATGTCCCAGGGGACGTTGCCGGATTCGACGAATTGCTCGAGCTGGGCGAAATTCCGGGTGCCGGTGGTGTGGACGACCTCCACGCCGCATTCCTCGGTGAAGGGTTCGAAATACGCCTCTTCGATGGCGCGGCCGTATGACCCGCCGCTCGAAAAGAAGTAGACCTGCCCCTCGATGGGGTCCCCGTCGGGGTGACAGCTTTGGGCCGCGGCGATGGCAGGAAGTGAACCGGCGAGAACGAGCCCGACCCCCAGTCTTCGGCCCGCGCGCAGCACGCCTGTTGCATGACGTCGTGATTTTCCTTCGTAGTTGGTCATCTTGATCTCCATGTTGGTTCGCCGGTCGAGCCGGGCTGGGGTGATGGCAATCGAATTGCTCTGGTTATTTTGTTGAATAGGCGAACTTCATATCCCCGATGCTCTCTCCGCCATGGGTGGCGAGCCCGAGGCGTTGCATTCGGTACATGTGCTTGGTGAAGGCCAGCGCGTCGGTCTTGGAAAGATCGAGCGACCGGTAAAAGACCTCCATTTCTATGCGCACCGCTTCTGGCGGATGCACGGCAATCATCGCGGCGATCTGACGGGCGCGCGTCAGGAGATCCTCCTTGTCGACGATCTCGTTGATCAGGCTGTGTTTCAGTGCATCTTCGGCGGACAAGGGCTCGCCGGTGAGCAGCATCCACATTGCAACCGGGGGCGGAAGAAACCGGCCAAGGCGGGTATTTCCGCCGACACCGGCCATACCGTAGTTAATCTCCGGCGCGCCGAACTGGGCATCCGGCGAGGCGATCCGGATGTCCGTGAGGTGCATGAGGTAGATGAAGCCCTGCCCCAGGCACCAGCCGTTGACCGCCCCGATGATCGGCTTGTACCGCTCGACCATCACCAGGTCGCGTGCCCACGTGAAATTCTCCGGCGTCTCACCCTCGTTGCGGTGCGGCCAAAGGTGATCTGCCAGCTCTTCCTGACGGTTCAGGGATTTCTTGTAGGGCGTCTTGATGTCATCGCCGGCGCAGAAGGCGCGGTCGCCCGCGCCGGTCAGGATTCCGCAACGGATCTGGTCATCCGCAAGAAACTCCTGCATGGCATGGAAGAATTGCTTGTGCATCGATGGCGTAAGAGGATTTACCGGCGGGTTGTCGAAGGTGAAGATTCCGATTGCGCCGTCACGTTCATATTTCACTGTCATGCTTACTCTATCGCCAGGTTTGATCGACGCGGTCATAGGAGTTGACACGCAGATCCGGGGTTGAATTGATGAGGTCCTGTTTCGCGATCTTGTCCGAGACCGTCTTGGGAAGAGCTTCGCGAAGCTCCACGAAACGCGGGATCTTGAAAGGGGCGAGTTCCCGTTGGCAGTGCTCGAAGTATCGCCCGAGGAAGGCGTCGCGATCATCGGGCATCTGCTCGGGCACGAGGTAGATCTTCACCTCCTGGCCGCGGGCTTCATCGGGCACGGGAACCGCGGCTGCCTCGCGGACACCTGCGAAGCCGACGGATACGACCTCGACCTCGCGGGCGGCGATGTTCTCGCTCGACCTGCGGATCATGTCCTTGAGGCGGCCGGTGATGTAGAAGAGCCCCGCCTCGTCCCGGCAGAACAGGTCGCCCGTGCGGAACCAACCGCCGTCTCCGAAGCTTTGGGCGTTGGCGTCCGGCCTTTGCCAGTAGCCTTGCATGATGGATCGGCCACGGACCCACAGCTCGCCTTCCTGGCCCACGGGAACCTCGTTTCCCTCCGGGTCCCTTATCGACAGTTCCCGGAAGGGCGAGGCAATGCCGCAGCTTCCCGACCCGATGATGTTCTCCAGTTCAAACGGCGAGATGATCGCCGATCCGATCTCGGTCATCCCGTAGCCGTCGCGCGCCCTGATGCCGAAACGCTTTTCGACATCGGCGTGCATGTGACCCGGCACACCGTAAATGACCACGTCGCGCAACGGGTTGTCCGCATCGTCCGGCCTGGGGGGTTCCTTGGCCAGCAGCTCCGGAAAGCTGCAGAAACCGATGTCGTATTCCCGAACCCACCCCATGAATCGCGAGATCGAGGGCCCCGGGGCGACGACAAGCGTGCCGCCGAGGCGGACGGACATGGCAAGTGTCCATTGAGGATCCATGTAGAAGAAGGGCTGCGCCACCAGGACATTCTGTTTCTGGAAGTTCAGCCGGGCCGCCACGACAGCGCTGAGAACCAGCCAGTAGTCGTGTGACAGCATGCAACCCTTGGGAAATCCCGTCGTGCCGGATGTATATTGTATGTTCAGCAGAGCGTCCGCGTCGACATCCGGCAACTCGACCGGGTCGGCCTCGGCAATGTCCGCCCAGCCTTTCGTGCCGGGAACCTCGCCGTCGACAACGATGATCCTGTCGGGGCTTATGAGGTCGGCCGTTTCGGCGTTCGTCATGAAGGCCCGCGCCATTTCGGCCGTGGTGACGAGGAGGTTCGCCCCGCTGTCGTTGATCACGTAGGCCACTTCCCGCGGCGAATAGCGGTAGTTGACCGGAACCATGACCGCGCCCAGCCGGCCGATCCCGATCCAGGACAAGGGAAATTCGGGAACGTTGGGAAGCTGAACGGCCACGCGATCCATCGAACCGACGCCCAGCAAAGAGAGCCCCGCCGCGACCTGCCGCGTGGCCCGGGACAGGTCCGCGTAGCTGATCTCGTGGCGGCTCTCGATGAAATGCCACGCCTTGGCCTCCGGAATGCGGCTGGCGGCATCATCGATCAAGCCGTGAACACTGCCATGCATCCGGCAGTTCAGAGCCCTCTCGTAAAAGTCCGATATTTGATTGAAGTGCTTCACTTGAAAGCTTTCTCCTGCGTATTGTCAGACCGAATCAAACAGGCCATACCCGTTAAAACAAAAAGTGACGTCAGTTTCATATTTGAGCTTCGCGGTTTTGCCCTTGTCAAGAATAAGTGGAGGATACCGAGAGTGAGCACTGAGGGAGTGAATGAAAAATCAGCCAACGGCTTCAATTTTGTAGACCACTTGAAGTCAAAGCTTAAAAATTCATCCGGTTTGCGAAAGGGAGAAAGGACGCGCGCCACCCTCGAGATCGCCACGGCGAAGATTCTCTCTGAGAGCGGGTATCACGACCTGAGGGTCACCGATATCTGTTCGGAAGCCGGGGTCGCCAACGGGACGTTCTACCGGTACTGGAAAGACACCGAAGCCGCGACATTCGACACCTTGACGCTTTTCATGGCCACGATACGGCAAAAGCGCCCGCGTTTTGTCGAGCAGGTGCCGCTGTATTCCCGCCTGAGTGTCGGGCACCTCTATTACATCAGCATATACTTCGAGAACCCCGGGTTGATGCGTTGCCATTTTCAACTGGTCGATCAACTACCGAAGTTTGCCGAGATGGACCTGGCCCAGAATATCCGGATCGCCAGACGGATTGTCGCCGCCTTCGAGAACGAAGGGTTGATCGGAACCTGGCCCGCCACCGCGGACGAGCGAATGGCGACAGCCTTGTCCTGCATTGCCTCCGTTGACGGATGTTTGCGCATGATAAGCGCCTATCCGGACAAGCTGGGCTATGGGCATGAAATGCTGGCGAACACGTTCACGAACGTATGGTTCCGATCCTTCACCGGCCGCGACGGGCAGGCCTCGGAAGGGTGAACATGCGTCGGAGCCTGCCGGCGCCCTGCCCGGTCTGCACGCACGCAAACTGTGCCGTTGCTTTTCAACGCGCCGTGGTCACGAGGTCGGGATGATCGTGAGCATTCCCGACATGATCAGGCAGGACTTACCGGACAGCGCCTTTCTGTTGGGTTGCCGATTGGAGCGACCGGGACGTCACGCTGCGACTGCGTTGCAAGCTGGCAGAAAGCTCGACGGCGCCCCGTTCCTTGTGCCGGTGCCGGTACATATGCCGGGCGAAGAGAGCGAGCACCGGCGTTGTCAGGCCGGCATCGATGCTGATCCGGTCGGTCCAAACGGAGCCATCGTTCCCCGGCAGAATTTCAATCGTATGCAGCCAGTGGCGGATACCCTTGCCCCATTCGCTGGTTTCTATGACCATGGTGCGGGGGCAGACCTCGTCGATGCGGATATGGTAGTCGTATGACTTGGCAAAGCCCAAGGCCGTGACGTTCGTGACGTATGTCTTGCCGGGCTGCATCAATTCGGACGGAAGGCCATCGTAGACGGTAACCGGGTGCGAGACTTCCATCATGTCGGCAAAGCTTCTGGCCTTTTCGAACAGCGCTTCGGTCGAGTCCGTGTAAGTTGCCTTAACCACCAGGTCGAGACCCGTATTCAACGTAATCACTATGCTTCTCCATGCCAGTTCGGGGGGCGTGAACCTCGGGCGATGCCCGACATCCCGCTTGCGTTCACGGGCGTTAATGGAGGCCTAATCTTGCGGCATTAAGGCGGTAATGAGGCTTCTCTGAGATGGCTGTCGCATCTCGACAATTGCCGGGCAGAGCGGCGGTCGGTCAGGCTATCGCCGTAGGGTCGCTGGCTGAACCCGCGAGGGTGACGGTCCCCACGTCATGGGGCCCGCTGCATTGCAATGACGGGGAGGATAAAGTAGCTTGCCCCCACTCTGCGCATCTCAAGCAATCGGGCGATCATGGATCCTAACGGGAAACAGGTAATAGCGACCGTCATAATCATCCCGATTATTGTCGTCATCCTGCTCGCGTTTTGATGTTGCGAGGCTTGCGGCTCGACCGGCGGGATCAATCGACGAGATGCAATCTTTCCTCGTTGCCTGTCGCGTGGAGGCCCGCAAGGTAGCCCTGTACGAGGCAGGACCCGATCGAGAGGCCATGCGCAGGGTAGTGTCCGTTCAGGAAACTGGCTGCACAGGTTCCGACCGCGTACAGGTTCCGCCATGGCTGGCCGTCGCGGTTCAGGACCAGGGAGTCCTTGTCGCACGAAATGCCGCCGTGCGTGGTAAACGCCGAAAGGGAATAGACGCAAAGGTACAGCCGTTCGCCGGTCAGCGGCTGCATGGTTCGGGAGGGTGAGCTGTGATCGCGGTCCGGCCTGGGGTAGCCGAGCACATCATAGGCGTTTTCACCGCGCCCGAAATCCGGATCGTGCCCCTTGGCGGCATAGCCGTTGAAAACGTCCAGGGTTTGGCCCGCCGTCTCTGCGAAGTCGTCCGACAATCTGAAGTCGACCCCTTCCCTCTCGAACAGGGCATCGGCTTTCTGTTGCAACTCGGCAAAACTGTCGCCTTCAAGGACGAGTGACCTGTCGAAGGGCAGCCCGATGCCGAACCCCCATGCGCGGTCAACGAACCTGCGGTCGCCGATGAGAAACAGGAATTCCCTGTCGGGGTCGCCCAGTTGGCACGAGGCGCGATCGTGGTAGTTGAGCTTCTCATTCACAACCCGGCGCCCGTGTCGGTCGACGATGAAAAAGCTGTCGCCGTAAATGAAGAAGACGGGCTCGTTCGACAGGCCTTTTCCTTGCTGCGCCAGTTGAAAGATGCTCTGCGCCAGCAATGGCTTGTGTGCCCGGTCGAGCGAGACATCCATGTCGTCGAAGATCCGGAAGGTATCGCCTGTGCTGGTGGGCGCGACGCAGGTGGACCGGACCGGCTTGTATGGCCCTTCCTCCTGTTCGACCGTCAATTGCGACATGCACCCGTTCGAGAATATGACCGCGTCGTTGACCCTGCACCGTATCGTGCCGGACGTCTTGGTGGACTTCAAAAGGAGCGCATCGGCCCGCTCGTCCGAGGTTTCGACGGCCACGCATTCATGTTCGAGCAGGATTTGCACCCCTGCCCCTTCCAGGTGGCGGCGGAAACGTTCCACGAGAATGAGGCCGTGGCCCATCCCCCAGAATTTCGTGGGCAGTTTCTTCAGCTGATCACCCACCGAGGACAAGCTTCCGAGGGAGCGCAAGTTCCGGAAGATATGGCGCCCGTGCTTCTTCAATCCGGTCCGGAAATACTGGCCGGTGATGCGACGGTCGAACGCGGCCCAGACATGTTTGCCGTAAGGCACCCGGTTGTAGGGATTGTTCCAGCAATAATCCCAGGATTGCCGTGCGGCCAGGCGGATGTCATGCGGAGCATCGGGCCGGTCCTTGTGTTCGAGGGCGTCGCGGGCAATCGCCTTGGAATCGGCCTTGGAAAAGAAGAAGCTCTTGAAGATCTGGTCCAGTTGCGTGAATTTCTGAACGCCGGAGCGGTCGAGGTCGCGGATGACCTTTTCACCCGAGGCGAGGTAGGTCTCCAACCGCGTATAGGCGTGCTGTCCGACACCGTGATAATCCGACCCTTCCGAGAACGCGGGCCAGCATTCGCTCAGGATGAACCGCATTTCATCATCTAGATCGTGCTGGATACCCTTGGCTTTCGCCAAATGGTTGTTGGGTATCCAGATGCTGCCATTCGCCTGGCGCGCGGTGCCGCCCAGCACGGCCGAACGTTCCACCAGCACCACGCGCTTGCCCGACCAGGCCGCCGCAGTCGCCGCGCTCAAACCGGCCACGCCACCGCCTATGACCACGACGTCGGCGTCCATCTGTCGGGCGGTATCCTCGTATTCGTCGGTGTTCATTGGTCGCGCGCCTGCCCGTCATTATCCTGGAGAATTGCCCTGAGCCCAGTGTTATATCAATGGCGCAGGCCCGTATACCAAGATGGCACGCTGTGAGAGCGATAAGCTTGCGATCTTCGTCGCCACGCCCAACACGTGATCCTGCACCGCCCGACGTGACATCGCGGAGGTTTTTGCGTTCCCGACCACGGTCCCATCCGCGCATGGCGAGAAAAATGGAAGCCAGGCGCCCGGGTTGACTAAGTGTTGCCTCATAATCGGTGTATGATCCGGGAACCGACGAGCCTGTGATGTCGTGATTGTGTGGAAAATGGTACCCATGTCTCTCAGAACCGCCCTTTATACTTGTATGTTTGCCGGTGTCATTGCCCTGACCGCGGCCATTCTCGTGGTGCTTCCGGATTTCGCGAAGACCACCCAGACGCAGGCGCTCGAACGCGCGGTGAAGACGCGTTCGGCCTCGCTGGCGCTCGAACTGGGGCGGCGATTGCATGCCGAATGGGAGGAACTCGGCGTTCTCGCAGACCAGATCGCCGATATCGAACCCGAACTGGGGCGGGCTTTCCTGGAAGGGGTGGCAGGCAGCAAGAACGTCTCGTGGGCGGGCTTCGCCGGAACCGATGGGATTGTAAGATTCGCCGCGAACGGATTGCTCGAGGGCGAGTCGGTGGCGCAGCGCCCGTGGTTCGCCGCCGGGCTCAACGGCAACTATGCCGGTGATGTACACGAAGCCAAGCTGCTGCAATCCATTCTCGCACCGGATGCGACGGACCCGCTGCGATTCATCGACCTCGCCCACCCCGTGACCGACGAAAACGGACAGGTGCGCGGTGTTCTGGCCGTGCATATCGATGCCGGCTGGCTGCAATCCTATCTTGCCGAAGCAGCCGCGACGCGGGGGATGGACGTGTTCCTTGTCGGCCCGGAGGGACAGGTCTCCGTTTCAACCGCGCCACTCGATGGCGATGCCCTGTCGGTGAGCGCCATTCGCTCGGCCGGCGCGGGTGCGGCGATGATCGGCGAGGAGGAATGGCCAGACGGAACGACCTACATGTCGGTCGTGTTGCCGGAGATTGCCTATCAGGATCTGCCCAGTTTCGGCTGGCGCATGGTGGCGCGGATCGACGTTTCGGATTACGCGTTCACGCGGCACACGATCATGACTCATGGCGTGGCGCTGGGGTTGGCCGCCGCAGGCATCTTCGCGATTGCCTGTTTCGTCTTCACGACCGTATTCCTGCAGCCCATGATCCGGCTCACGGACACCGCCGACCGGATCAGCCGCGGCGAGACCGCGTACCCGGAAGAGACACGCAGCACGGCGGAGGCCGCGAAACTTGCGGCGTCGCTCGCGCGACTGAGCGATGGCGCCCGAACGCGTGCGGATGATACGACCGGGAGCGACCTTGGCCGGACCTAGCGGGTGAAGGCCAGACGGCGAGCGAGGTCGCGCAGTAACAGCAGGCTGCGCGCACCCGCGATACCGGGCACGTTGTCCTCGGCGTAGAGCTTGAGGTCGAGCGCATCGGCCTGCTCGGGCGTCGTCAGAAGCTGCAGGCGCGAGCCGTCATGGGCATGGCCGAGGCTTACCGCGGCCAGTGTACCGACATCCGCGACACGAAGGTTCACGTGCGCACCTGCCGGCAGCTCGAGCCCGCGCAGGCGCACATCGCTGCTGGTCAGGGCCGTGATCCAGACCTCCCGCGTCTTGCCGTCGATGACGAGCTCGGCCCTTTCGGGCGCGTCGGCGACGTGGCGTTCCTTGCGGGGCAGCTCGATGCAAACGATGATCGTGAAAGCGAGCACGAAGATGTTGTAGAGCGTCCAGAACAGCACAACGGACTTGCCATCCCCCGCATCGAAGAAGGCGAACCGATCACTTACCATTCCGAGGCTGACCCCGATCAGCGTGAGCACGAGCATTGCCACGAACGGCGCCATCAGCCGCCATTGCACCTGGATCCGGCTCCTGTCGCCGCCCTTCGCGGTCACCTTGAACGGGTGACCATGCGGGCGGAAAAGCCCCACGATTGCCGCCTGACTGATCTGGAAGGCGCCGACGAGCTGGCTGACGTCGTTGATGATGGGAACCACGTTGCCGCGTGAGACATGGTTGAGGGCCACCAGCGTCCAGAGATAATAGACGCCGAAATAGCTCAGCACATCCGGCACGCGGGCGTCGACCACGATGATGTTGAAATACCAGTAGAGCAGCGGATAGACGAGCGCCGCGATGCGAAACGGGAAGGTGGTGAGCCAGTATATACCGGCGTCCAGCACGCTCCAGCGGTCGCGAAGACGGATTTTCGAGCGCGAGAACGGGCCGACATGGCTTCGCGCGATCTGCATCATCCCGAGGCACCAGCGCCCGCGCTGGGTGATGTATTCCTTCAACCCCTCCGGCGCGAGCCCCTCCGTCAACGCCTCGTTGAGATAGACCGTGCGCCAGCCCGCGTTCTGCAACACCACGGTGAGCATGAAATCTTCGGTCACGCTCTGCGTGGGAAAGCCGCCGATATCCTGGATGGCCTGCCAGCGCACTACAGAAGAGGTGCCGCAGCAAAAGGCGATGTCCCACGCGTCGCGGCAGGCCTGCATCGTGTCGAAAAAGAAACGCTGCTCGTCGGGATAGGAGCGCGAGAGGTTCAGGTTGTGCTGAATCGGGTCGGCGTTGAAGAAATGCTGCGGCGTCTGCACAAGGCCCACGGTGGCGTCCTTGAAGAGCGCGAGCGTGCGGCTGATGAAGCCGCGATGCGGCACGAAATCCGCATCCAGGACGGCGATGAAATCCGGCGGATCATCCGCCATGACCTTGAGCGCGTGGTTGATGTTGCCGGCCTTGGCATCGCGGTTGTCGGGGCGGCGGATATAGTCGATGCCGCGTTTCTCGCAATAGTCGCGCAGCCAGTCGCGCTTGCCGTCGTCGAGGATGTGGATGGTCTTGTTCTCGTGGCGCAGGCCGAGCGCGCCCACGACGGTGCGGTCGAGCACCTCCTCTTCCTCGTTATAGGTGGCGATCATGATCGCCACGCGGGGCGCGGGGCCTTCTCCCCACCAGGCGAGGTTCCGGGTCGCCTCGTCCTTCCGGTCCTTGGTGCGCGAGAGCATGACGAAGGCCGAGATCGACCCGAAGACGGCGGCCATCTCCAGCGCCAGAAGCGACCAGCTTGCGGCCCAGTCCCATGTCAGGCCAAGGGGCGCGATGGTTTCCGTGGCCCGCCACCACATGTATCGCAGGGCAAGCAGAACCGACACGGCCAGCAGCACGGAACGGTGCAGTGTACGGGCCGGGTCGGCGAAAACGGGCACCAGCATCGCAAGGCCGGCCACCAGAAGCAGGTGCATGTAGCTTGCCCCGGTCTCACCCAGATACAGCATCGCTCAAAGCCCGATGCTGCGCAGCCAGTCGAGCGGTCGCCGGTCGAAGAAGACCCGGCCCGTGCGGCCGACTGCGCAGCCCAGGGTCTGGTCGGCATTCATCCCCGGCACCGAGACTGCCACGTCGTAGCGTTGCAGGTGGCGCTGGCTGGGAGCCACGGCCAGGTGCCGGTAGATCGTGGCCGCGCCCGCGCCTGCGAGGCGTACCACCGTGCCCTCGAAGGTCGGGCCGCCGCCCGAGGGCCGGAAGACCGCCTCCTGTCCGACGGCGAGGCTGTTATAAACAGCTTCGGTGACGGAGGCCGTAACGATCACCGACCGGCAATCGAGCAGGCGCGCGACCGGATCGCCGCGCTGTACGTTGGTGCCCGAGGCCTCCAGCACCTCCCAGAGCCGTCCGGCCACGGGCGAGCGGATTTCCACGGTTCCCGCGCGGTTCGTTCTGAGACGTTCGGTTTCAAGGCGCGTGGTGTAGGCATCGCGCCGCGCTTCCGCCTCGGCAAGCTGTGCGGAATGCGCGGCCATCTCGCTTTCCAGTTCGACGACACGCTGCTGGGCATTCGGGGCATCGTTGTAGCCATCACCCAGGAAGGCGCCTTCCTCGGCAGCGGCAAGCTCGTTCTCAAGGACCGCGATCCTTTCCAGGACTGCGTTGATCCAGAGCTCCTGCAAACCCGCCACGTCCGGCTCGGCCCCGCGTTCGACCCCGGCGTCGGCAGGCGGCGCGATATCGAAGGCCGGCGGAAAGACGCCCTCTTCAAGCAGGTTCAGCCGCTCGCGTGCGAAATCGAGCCGCAGGCGAATTTCGGCGATACGCCGGGTGCGGAATGTCTGTGCGCGGGCCTCGAGACCCTCGATGATTTTCGCGGTCTCGTCCCGCAGGCTCGCATGGCGCGCGATCGCGGCTTCCGCGAGGCGCACCTCCATCACCAGATCGTCCTGCCGAACCGCGTCGACGCGCTGATCCTGTACCGTTCCGAGAACTTCACCCCGATCGAGCGAAGCGCCAAGCGCCCGCGCGCTTAGGTTGAGGTCGCCGGCGATGGGGGTTCGCACGGTGACGAGGCGTGCATTAATGGTCGCATCCGCGCTCGCCCCGGTGATCTGCTCTCCCACGATGACCCAGAGCGCAAGCGCCACCATCGCGAGGCCAAACAATAGTCTCCAGAATATCTTCATCGTCCTGCTCGCATCCAACCTTGCCGGAAGCCCGGCTTGAAATCGCACCGCACAGCCAATCCACCCCATCCTATCGATAGTGCAAGTGATCCGCCCGGTCCATGTGGTTTGAGCTGGCCAAGCGGGAACCGGCTATACCTGAGCTTGCAAAGAAGGTATGCTTCGTGTCAACGAAATGGGACGTATACCGGCTCGCGTGGCGGACCAAACCGCACATGGCCTGCCAGTCAGGCACGCGGCTCCCGTTGCGACACGAGGAACAGGCAGGACAGGGCCATCGAGGTGACACATCGAAAGCGGCGCGCCACGCTCGCCATTGCCGCCATACCCATGATGTTCGCGGCGACGGACGTGCGGGCGGATGGCGAGTTCTTCCAGTTCGACACAGGGCCGGACACGACGACCGCCGTCCTGTCGGTCGAGCGTGGCCCGTTGGCCTTCGGGCTGGTCTACAGCGATTACACCGGACCCGAAGACCTCAACCTTTCGGTCACCTACAAGTTCAATCTTGGCACGCCCGTCACCTTCCGCGCCGGCCCCACGCTTCAGCACGAGGGGCTCGACACCCTGAAGGGCGGGTTGCGGCTCGTGGCGGAGCATTACCAGCCCACCAGCTTCGGCAGCGTCTTCCTGCTGGGCGAGTTCTCGACCATCGACCTCAGCTACTTCGCCCTGGCCGCCTTCGGCTTGCGCAACCCCAAGGTGACCTTCGAACTCAGCCATCTTGGCGACGACGACGGATTTCGTGACACGGTGGCCGCCCTGGCGTTCGGGATCCCCAACACAAAGGCCAGCCTGCGCCTTGGCCACAAGATCGAGAGCGACGAAACCTTTGTCGGCATTTCGGTGAACACGTTCTGAGTATCGGCGCGCCGGGTCAGTTCGTGAAGCACCGGGGGGATGAGCGCGATTGACGATGTCTCCCCTCGCCTGCCTTACCCGGATGATGAGCCCCCTCTCGCGCTGTACGAGCCGCACGACCCAACGGTGTGCATGGGAGGCGATTTCAGCTTTCAAGCCGGAGGATACGGCGCCCTGGCCTCAATCGAGACTGACCCGCGGGATCGGGCGGGTGCCCACGAGGGTAAGGTCATACCCCTCGAGGCCGACGAAATCCGGGGCCTCGGAATTGGTCAAAAGGACGATCTTGCGCACGCCGAGGCAACGCAGGATCTGCGCACCTATGCCATAGCGGCGCTGCGTCTTGCGCGGGGTGACGGGCCCCTTGAACTTCGACGAGATGAGGTTCCGCGCCGCGTCGCGCAACAGGACGATCGCGCCGCGGCCTTCCCGGGTGATTTCCACCATCGAATCCGCCACCTGGTTCCAGCGCGTCGGGTTCAGCGCCAGGAGATCCTCGAGCGGGTCGATCACGTGCATCCGCGTCAGCACCGGGCGCCCATCGGAGATATCGCCGCGCGAAAGCGCGATGTGTTCCGCGCCGCCCGGCGCGTCCTCGAAGACCTGGATGGTCCATTCGCCCCCGATGAAGGAGGTGATCCTGTCGCGCACCAGTTCCGTGAGCAGGTTGTCATGCCTTCGGCGGTAGGAGATGAGATCGGAGATCGTGCCTATGGGCAGCCCGTGCCGTGCCGCGAAGGCCAGCAGGTCCGGCAGGCGCGCCATCGTGCCGTCGGCGTTCATGATTTCGCAGATCACCCCGGCCGGTGTCAGCCCGGCAAGCCGCGCCAGGTCGACCGCCGCCTCGGTGTGCCCGGCGCGGACGAGAACGCCCCCGTCCCGGGCCTTGAGCGGAAAGACATGGCCGGGCGTCGCGATATCGGCGGGCTGGGTTGCAGGATCGATGGCCACCGCGATGGTGCGGGCGCGGTCGGCGGCGGAAATACCGGTGCTGACGCCTTCGCGGGCCTCGATGCTGACGGTGAAGGCGGTCTCGAAGCGCGAGGAATTGCGCACCGACATCTGCGGCAGGCCCAGCGCCTCGATGCGGCCGGCTTCCATCGCGAGGCAAATCAGGCCGCGGCCGTGGCGCGCCATGAAGTTGACTGCCGCGGCATCGGCAAAGGCGGCGGGGATGACCAGGTCGCCCTCGTTCTCGCGATCCTCGTGATCGACGAGGATGAACATCCCGCCGGATCTTGCCGTCTCTATCAGCTGTTCCGTGGTGGAGAAGACCGGCTGGCCTTCCACGCCTGAGACTTCGCGCGTCACGGTCATGATCCTTCCTTGTTCGTCCGTCACCGCGGGCCCGGTTTCGGGCCCATTGCCGCGTCCGGCACCGGCCGCCGCGTCTGCAGCCGGACGATCCAGTCGCGCACCAGCCTGTCAGAGGTCAGC
Organism: Roseovarius sp.; assembly: GCF_030373445.1. Taxonomy (GTDB): domain Bacteria; phylum Pseudomonadota; class Alphaproteobacteria; order Rhodobacterales; family Rhodobacteraceae; genus Roseovarius. Next base: position 88,368 of record NZ_JAUCYU010000011.1, on the reverse strand, counting down.
GCGATTGCCGCGATGCCCAGCCCGGCCAGAAGCCCCTGCCCCGCATCGGCGCGTGACAAGGCGACGTAAACCGCCTGGCCAAGATCCTGCGTGCCCACAAGCGCGGTGATGGCGAGCATGGCAAGCCCGAACATGATCGTCTGGTTTATTCCCAGCGCCAGTGCCGGAAGGGCCAAGGGCACCCGCACCTGCCAGAGAATCTGCCACGGGGTACAGCCGATCTGCCGCGCGGCCTCGATGATACCGGGGTCGACCTTCCGAAGCCCGTGTTCGGTGTAACGGATCGCCGGAACGACGGCATAGATCACGATGGCCAGCAGGGCGGTGAACTCGCCCACCTGGAAGATCATCAGGAAGGGGATCAGCAGCACGAATTGCGGCATGGTCTGAAGCGTGTCGACGACGACGCGGACGATTTCGGACAGGCGGCCGGAATGGGCCGCCAGCCCGCCAATGATCGCGCCGAGACCGAGAGAGATCACGACACCCATGGCGCAAAGGTAGATCGACAGCATGGCCAGGTCCCAAAGGCCGGTCAGGACGAAGAACAGGCAGGTCGAGGCGCAGAGAAGCGCCGAGCGAACCCCGCCCAATGTCCCGCCCAGCGCGATCATGAACAGCGTCAACGCGACCCACGAAACTCCCGTCATGCCGAAATAGCCAAGCCAGAACACGAAGAGCGCGGCACAGCCCAGCGCGAAGGAGCGGGCGCCGAGCCCGAGCGTGACAAGGGCTGCCAGCGCCCAGTATGCGCCGATCAGGGTCGGCGTCAGCTCGATACCCCAGGTGAATGGCGTGACCGCATTTTCCAGCCCAGCGCGCAGGGGGAACATGACGACATAGAAGAACTGCGTCTTGAGCGTTGCGAGGAGCGCGCCGTGGGTGATCAGGAATTGTTCCAGCCAATCATTGAGCGGCTCCGCCACGGCGATGACCGAGTTTGCGGGCGCCTCGTTCAGCGCGGGGAGGGCGAGCCCGACCGGCAGGCTGAGCAGCACGAGGAGCGCGACGCCGGCCCAGCGCCGGCGCAGCAGCGGCACCGGCGCACGGCCACGGTGCACCCGCGCCTTCTCGGCGAAACCGAGCGTGATCCGGTCGATCATCACCGCAAGGAAGACGATGCAGAGCCCGGCCATGAGGCTTTGGCCGAACTGCGCCTTTCGCAGCGCCGTCAGCACCGCCCAGCCGATATCGTCGAAGCCGCCGATGATCGCCGCGATGATGACCATGCTCAGCGCCTGCATGGTGGTCTGGTTCACGCCCACGAGCACCTGTGGCATCGCGCCGGGCAGGCGGACCAGCCAGAAAAGCTGTGCGGGGGAACACCCGGCCATCTTGCCGCTTTCCACCTGCCCTTCGGGAACGCGGGAGAGACCCAGCATCGTATTGCGCACCATCGGCGGCGCGGCATAGATCGCGCTGGCGATGAGGCCCACGACCGGGCCGAAGCCGAAGAGCAGAAGGATCGGGATGAGGTAGGCAAAGGCCGGCACCGTCTGCATCAGGTCGAGCAGCAGGTCGAGGCCGCGGCGGCAGCGCGGCCACAGGAAGCCGGCCGCGCCGAGGCCGAAGCCCAGCGCGATGGACAGCGGCACCGACACGCCCACCAGCGCGAGCGTATTCATCATTTCCGTCCAGTACCCGAGCAGCACCGTCAGCAGCAAGCCGGCTGCCGCGAAGACCGCGAGTCGTGCGCCCGATGCGACCCAGGCCAGCCCGGCGAAGGCCATGGCCACCGTCAGCCAGGGCAACAGGGCGAGAACCGCCTGCAGCCCGTGCATCGGCTGCGCCAGAAGCCACGAAAGCGCGCGGAACGCGGGCTGGGTCCGGTCGACGATGGCGGCCATGGCGACATTGATCCATTCCGCGACCGGGATCGTCAGCACCTCGGGCACGTCGCGCAACCAGCCGTACTGGAGACCGATCAGCGTGACCGCTGCCATGGCGATCACCACGCAGGCCCAGTAGAGCTGGTACGCACGGTGGGAGGTCGGCAGCGCGGTGCGGTCGACAAGCGTCGTCATGGCGTCGCTCATCCGCCGGGCCTTTCGTCCTTGGACCCATGGTCGCGCATCATTGCCCGGTGCAGGATCGACATGACGGAAGAAGAGGTGACGCGGCCCATGACGGTTCCGTCCGCGTGGCGCACCGACACGTCACCGGCGTTGAAGTCATGCATGGCGAAAAGGTCTTCGAGCGTCGTTTCGGGCGCGACCGCAAGCCCTGTCTCCGGCGTCACCGGCCCCGGCACCGTGGCATCCGACACCTTGAGTACGCGCACGAGAGGGACGTCGGCCGTGAAGCTGCGCACGTAATCGTCGGCGGGCCTGAGGACCAGGTCGGCGGGGGTGCCGATCTGCACCACCTGCCCGTCTTTCATGATGGCGATCCTGTCGGCGATCTTGAGCGCTTCGAGGAAGTCGTGCGTCACGAAGACGATGGTCTTGCCAAGTTGCGACTGGAGGCGCACGAACTCGTCCTGCATCTGCCCGCGAATGAGCGGGTCGAGCGCGCTGAACGGCTCGTCGAGGAACCAGAGCTCGGGGTTGACGGCAAGGGACCTGGCGATCCCGACACGCTGTTGCTGCCCGCCCGACAGCTCGTCCGGCATGGCCGCGTCGCGCCCTTCAAGCCCGACGAGCGACACGAACTCGCGCGCACGGTCGAGGCGTTCCCGAAGCGGAACGCCCTGTATCTTCAGGGGAAAGGCGACGTTCTCCAGCACGGTGAGGTGCGGCAAGAGGCCAAATGACTGAAACACCATGCCCATCTTGTGACGGCGCATGTAGATCATCGCCTTGTCGTCGAGTTCGACGAGGTTCTGTCCTTCGAAGAGGACATCGCCCGCCGTCGCCTCGACCAGCCGTGACAGGCAGCGAAGAACGGTGGACTTGCCCGAGCCGGACAAGCCCATGAGAACGAAGATTTCGCCCTCGCGCACATCGAAGCTGACATCGGAGACGGCGGGAATATGGCCCGCTTCACGGATCGCACGAATGCGGGACTGGCGGCCGCCGGTGTCAGACGTGTTCGCGAGAACCTGCTCCGGATCGGTTCCGAAGACCTTCCATAACGCGCGGCAGGACAGCTTTACCGGCGCGAGGTCCGGTTCATCGATGGGGGAAGCGGCGGCGTTCACGGGCTGCATGTCTCTCTCGTCTCGGTATTCGGGCCGGACCGGCGCGGCTGGCCCGCGCCGGTGGCATTTCCACTTACTCGGTGGCCGCGTCGATCCACGCCTGCCAGGTGTCGGTGTTGGCCTCCATCCAGGCGGCGATGGCGTCTTCCTGCGAGACGCCGTTGACGTCGATTTCCAGCACCAGCTGTTCCTGGATCGCGTTGTCGATCTGGAAGGCATCGAGGAACCGGTAGGCGCCCGGCCATTTCTCTTCGGTTCCGGCCCAGGCCAGTTTGCGCACCCAGCCGGCGGGCCAGCCGCAATCATGCGTGGCATCGGGGTTCGGGCCGGCGCTGGCATCCTCGTAGCAGGCGTCGGTGGATTCGGGCAGGTCGACCCATTGCGGGTCCGCCTCGGCGAAAAGCCAGTGGGGGGAGTAGAACATCATCACGATCGGGCGTTTCGCGGCAACGGCGGCCTTGTACTCGGCCGCGGCGGCCCCTTCGGAGCCCGACGGGATCGCGACGAAGTCGAGGCCGAGCGCCTCGAGCCGCTTGTCATTGTCCGGCGCCCAGTCGGCAGGATAATCCAGCAGGCGGCCCTTGGGAAAGGTCTCGGGCGTGGCGAAAATCTGCTGGCATTCCTTCAACGCCTCGTAGCTGGGCAGGCCCGGGCACTGCTCTTCCATGTAGGCGGGGTAGATCCAGCCTTCCCTGCTGTCGATCCCGGTCTCGCCCAGGTCCACGGCCTTGCCGCTGTCGATCGCGCGGGTGAAATGTTCCTGGATGGTCTGTTCCCAGATTTCCATCGCGACGGTCAGGTTGCCATCCATGACGCCCTGCACCTGGGGGACGTAGCCGGCGGTCACGTATTCCACGTTGTAGCCCATCTTCTTGAGCGTCTCGCCCGCGATCCGCGTGGTGACATGCTGACCGGTCCATTCATTGAGCGGCAGCACGATCGGGTCGGCGCTTTCCGGTTCGAAGGCGGCGGCCGGGACGCCCGTGAGTGCGAGCAATCCGGCGATGGCCAGCGTTGATATCTGGAAGTGTTTCGTCATGTTCTGGTCTCCTGTTGGTTTCATTTCATTGATTTGTCTTTGGCTGTCCATGACGGTTTTCCACTTCGATTTCCGGATGGTTTACCGGAAAGGTCATACCGCCTCTGGTTCGTGTTCCGTATTTCGGTTGCATCGCGTGGCGCTCCCGGAGTATCGGGACAGTCGAACGCGTCTAGCCGAGGCCGAGCGCCATGCCCCCGAAGACCCCTGCCCGCAAACCGACGGCGCCCCCCAGCGACCCCGGTCTTCTGGGCAGTCTGCCGCTGACCGAAACCGACCGCCGGATCATCTCGCACCTGCAGCAGGACGGGCGCCGGACCTATGCGGCCATCGCGCAGGATATCGGGGTGACGGAAAAGACCGTGCGCACGCGCGCGCGGGCGTTGCTTGACCAGCAGGTCATCGAGATCGTTGCGCTCGTGTCGCCGGTGGCGCTTGGCTACTCGGTCAGTGCGCTGGCGGCGATCACGATCAACTCGCCGGCGCTGGGCACCCAGATCTCGGACGCCCTGGCACGGATCGACACCATCGATTACGTGGTGCTGACCAACAGCCGCTACGCCATCTTCGCCGAGATCATCGCGCGCGACATGCAGGAGCTGCAGACCACGATCGAAACGCAGATCGGCGCGATCAGCGGGATCACCGGGGTAGAGCTTTTCCCCTATTTCAGCCTGCATTACCAGCAGGCGCGCATCATCGACACCGAAGCCGAGCGGGACGGCGGCGTTCGCGATATCGAGCTTGGCGCGACCGACAAGGCCATCGCCTCGCATCTCAATGTCGACGGGCGCATGCCCTTTTCGGCCGTGGCCGAACAGCTGGGCGCGTCCGAAGGGCAGATTCGCCAGCGGGTGCAGGCGATGATCGAGAACCGGCAGCTTCGGATCATGGCGATCCTCAACCCGCTCAAGCTGCTCGACCGGACGATGGCGTGGGTCGCGATCAAGGTCTCGCCCGATACGCGGCTGACGGACGTGGCAGATGCGCTCGCCGCGATGCCCAGCATCTCCTACGTGACGATTTGCGCGGGCCGTTTCGACATCTTCGCCGAGGCGATCACGACCTCGCAGGCCAGCTTGCTGGATCTCCTCGACAGGGAGATCCGCCCGCTGAAAGGCATCCGCGACACCGAGGTTTTCATCTACACCAACCTGCACTACAAGCGCCTTCTTCCCGTCCATCTGAAGAACCGGACCGGCGCGTCGGGCGACGAGCCGGTCCATTCGTTCTACGAAGCTCAGCCGTAGTTCACCCAGACCGCCTTGGTCTGGAGGTACTTGTCGATCCCGGCCATGCCGTTGTCGCGGCCGTAGCCCGATGCCTTGTACCCGCCGAAGGGCGCTGCCGCGTCGAACTGGTTGTAGGTGTTGACCCAGACGGTGCCCGCCTGAAGCGCGGCAGCGGTGCGGTGTGCCTTCCGCAGGTCATGGGTCCAGATGCCGGCGGCCAGACCATAGGTCGTGGCGTTGGCACGGCGGACCAGATCGTCGGTGTCCTTGAAGCTTTGCATCGCCAGAACCGGGCCGAAGATTTCCTCGCGCGCGACGCGGCTGTCGTCGGGCACGTTGGACAGCACCGTGGGTTCAAGGAAATGCCCGCCGGAAAGGTCGCCGCCGCAGCGGTTGCCGCCGTAGCTGACCTCCACCCCTTCGGCCCGGGCGGTGTCGACATAGGAGGACACGCGTTCCAGTTGTTCGGCCGAGACCAGCGGCCCCATCGTGGTGGTGGGCTGCAGGCCGTGACCGACCGCGACCTTGCCGGCCTCCTGCAGCACGATCTCGGCGACGCGGTCATAGACCTTTTCCTCGACCAGCAGGCGCGAGCCCGCGGTACACACCTGTCCGCTGTAGAAGAAGATCGCCATCGCCGCCGTCGCCGCGGCGGTTTCGATGTCGCTGTCGGCGAAGATGATGTTCGGGTTCTTGCCGCCAAGCTCGAGCGAGACATGCTTGAGATGCGCCGCGCCGCGTGCCGCGATCATCTTGCCCACGGGCTCGGAGCCGGTGAAGGCGATCTTGTGGATGCCCGGGTGATCGACGATTGCCTGTCCGGTCGTCTCGCCATGGCCGGGCAATATGTTGATGACACCGGCGGGAATGCCCGCCTCGAGCGCCAGTTCCCCAAGGATGAGCGCGGAGAGCGGCGTCTGCTCGGCCGGTTTCAGGATCACCGTGCAGCCCGCGGCCAGCGCCGGGGCGAGCTTGAAACAGGCCTGGCAGATGGGGAAGTTCCACGGAACGATGGCGCCCACCACGCCGATCGGCTCTCGCCGGGTATAGACATGCATGTCGGGCGCTGTCACGGGCAGCGTGTCGCCCTGGATCTTCGAGGGGAACCCGGCGTTGTAGCGCATCGCACCCACCGAAAGCGGCACGTCGACGAACTTGATATGCTCGGCCGGCTTTCCGCTGTCGAGCGACTCGATCTGGCCGATCAGTTCGGAGTTCTTTTCGATCAGGTCGGCAAAGCGGCGCATCGCGGCTTCGCGGTCGGCGGGCGTGAACCTGGCCCAGTCGCCTTCGAGCGCCTGCTGCGCGACCCTGGCGGCCATGTCCACATCCGCCTCGCCGGCATGGGCGACCTTGCAGATCAGCGTGTTCGACGCCGGGTCGATCGTATCGAAGGTGTCGCCCGATTGCGCGTCGCGCCATTCGGCGCCGATCAGCATCTGCTTCGGCTTGGCCAGGAAGGCGCGGGCGTCGTCGGACAGCAAATTCTCGATGGAAGTGTGAATATTCATCTGGGGTCTCCTGCCTGTGTGGTCACATCAGTTCTTCGGTTTCGATCGTCAGGATGGTGACGCCGCCGGTTGCCAGCGTGCCGAGATCCTCGACAGCCGCCTGCCCCTCGGGAGAGGCCATCGACGCCTCCAGATCCGCCTGGGTCTCGTAGGTCAGGATCGCGGTGACATAGACCTTTTCGTCCTCGCTGCTGCTGACCACCTCGCCACGGCTGACCTCGAAGCTCTTGAGGTGCGGCATGGCCTTGGTGAGCGGCGTGTGTACCTCGGCGTAGTGCTTGTCGAACGCCGCGGTGTCGGTGGGCATTCCGTAATTGACGATGACGCGTTTCATGGGGCTGCCTCCTGGCTTTGCATCGGAATGGGGAAGAGGGCGCGACGGTGATAGACCAGTGGAACGGCGTCGCTTCGGGTGACGCGGCGGACGTTTCCGGTGACGATGACGTGGTCGCCGCCGGGCACGCGCTGGCCGACGCTGCAATGGATCACCGCGGCACAGCCCGCGATCTGTGGCAAGTCGCGCGGGCCGAGGGCCCAGTCGAGCGCGTCGAATTTCTGCGCACCCTTGCCGGCCATGCGGTAGGCGATCTGTTCCTGACCCTCGGCCAGCACGTGGATCAGGAAATCCACCCCCGGCAGCAGGGCCTTGAGCGTGTTGGAGCCCACGTCGAAACAGGCCAGCATCATCGGCGGCGCCAGCGACAGCGACGAGACGGCAGAGAGCGTGGTGCCGATGGGCTGTTCACCCAAGTCGAGACAGGTGACAACGGTCACGGCCGCCGGCATGTCGGACATCGCGGCCTTGAACGCTTCCATGTCCGGGCCGCCCATGTCGCGCGCCTCGACCGCATCCATCATGTTGCCCGCCCCGGTCATGCCGGCGCCCCGGCCGTGGTGTTGCGGACAACCCGCCCGCGGGCCATGACGAAATCGACCGGGAGGGTGCGGAGGTCATCGACCTCGACCTCGAACGGGTCGCGTTCCAGCGCGATGATATCGGCGATCTTGCCCGGCGCGAGCGAGCCGCGCACGTCGTCTTCGCCCAGCGCGGCGGCGGAATCGAGCGTGTGCATGCGCAGCGCCTGGTCGAGCGTCAACGCCTCTTCGGGGTCGATGAACTTGCCCGAGTAGGCCTGTCGTTTCAGGCAGCACCAGATCGAGAACATCGGGTTGGTGGCTTCCCGCTCCGACCCGATCCAGACATCGGAGGAGGCATTCAGGCGCCAGCCCTGTTCCATGAGGGTCTTGAACTGGAACCGGCCCTCGCGGCCGAACTCGCCGAGGTAATCCTCGAAATATTCGCCGAAAGTGTAGAGGAACACCGCCTGCGGCACCGGGATGATCCCGGCCCGCGCCCACCAGTCCATCGTCTCGGGGCGCGGCAGCAGGTTGGCGGCGTGTTCGATCCGCATACGGGTCTTGCCCGACGTCGCGCCGCCCAGTTCCAGCAGGCGGGCGCACAGCCATTCCTGCGCCCGGTTGCCGTTGGCATGCACAGAAAGCTGCATGTCGTTGCCCTGCGTCAGCTCGACCGCGCGGCGGAAGAAATACTTGGCGAACGCGATCTCGCCACAGGCGCCATCTGTGCCGAGATAGGGACAGGTCACCGCGGCGCTGCGGGCCGAGAAGCCGCCATCGGCAAACAGCTTGAGCCCCTGGATGCGGATGTCATGGGCCGAGGCACCGAGGCTGAAATGCTCCTGCCAGTTGCAGGCATCTTCCAGCTTCATCGTGCCCGGCGCCCAGAGGTAGACCCGGTAGGCCAGCGGCAGTTCACTTGCCTGCGCCATTTCGTCGAAGGTCTGGATGCCGTCGATGGTCTCGGATATCTCGCCGATCGTGGTGACGCCGTAGCGCGTGAAATACCGTTCGAGCCCGTCCTTGAAGGCTTCTTTCAGGCGGGACTTCTCGACACCCGGCAGGGGCAGAAGCGCGTCCATTTCCTTGACGATGCCGGTCGGGTCGCCATTGCCATCACGCTCGACCTGCGGGGGGCCGGTGACGGAATAATCCGGGGGCACGTAATCGCGGTCGATGCCCGACACCTCCAGCGCCTTGCTGTTGAGCACCGTTATGTGCCCGCCGGCGCGCACGGCGATCGGATGGTCGGTCGAAACGGCATCCAGCTCGGCGCGGGTGGGCAGGCGCCCTTCCTTTAGCTTGCGGTCGAAGAACAGGTTGCCCTGCCCCACGACCCAGTCGCCCCGGTCGGTGCCCTGCGCGCCCGTTGCCAGTGCGTCGCATACATCAGCCACGGCCGAACATTCCGGCGCACGGCAGTCGATGGTCGCGAAGGAGGTGCGGAAAAGCACCTCGCTATGGGCGTGAACATCCACGAAGCCGGGCAGGATGGGGCGATCCCCGAGGTCGTGCAGGGCGGTTTGCGGGCCCGACATCTCGGCCACGTCGTCGCGGCGGATCAGGCGGATGATCCGGCCATCCTTGAGCGCCACGCCCTGGTAATGGTCGCCGATGCCGGGGTGCATCGAGATCACGCGCCCGCCCAGAACGATGGTGTCGGCGGCGCCGAAACTATCCGAAGTCATGAGGTCGCGACCTCCATCTTCGGGCTGGTCGCGTCGTCCTTGAAGACGGGAATGACCTCTTCCCCGATCAGGCGGATCGACTCCATGATCTGGTCGTGCGGCATACCGTCGATGCGCAGCAGAACCTCGTCGATGCCGCGCGCCTCGAGATCCTTCAGCCGCTCGATGAAATCGTCGGGCGTGCCGACCATGACGGACGGCGTGCCGGATACGAGAAAATCCATGTTGGCCTGGTTCTCGAGGAAACGGGCCATGTGCTCGTCGAGATATTCGTAAGAGCTGTTCTTGGCGAGCGGGGCGTAGAGATCGGCGATGAAGCCGGCATAGCCCAGCACCACGTCACTGGCCTTCTCGATGGCGTCGGCGCGGGAGCGGTCGCAGAAGGCGGAGGCCACGTAGAGCCCCATCGTATCCACGCGATCCGGCAACATGGTGGTGCCTTCCGCCACGCCCTCGGCATGGGCGTCGATGCAGCCCTGCATGTAATCGAAGCCGAAATAGCTTTCGAAGAGGATGGCGCCGATGCCGCGCTGTCCGGCTTCCTTGCACGACGCGGCAGAGGAGGCGGCCACGTAGATGGGCGGATGGGGTTTGCTGACGTAGTAGGGGACCAGTTCGCGTTCTTCGAAGGACCAGTAGGGCCCGTCATGGCTGACGTTCGGCGAGGCCATCGTCTTGGCCAGCACCTCCAGCGAATCCGCCCACATGGGCTTGGTGTCCTTGGGTTCCACCCCGAAGGTCGAGAGCGTGTGAAGGTTGTTCGACCGCGCCGTGCCCAGCTCTGCCCGGCCACCCGAGACGATGTCGAGCGTCGCAAGCCGCTCGGCCACGATCAGGGGATGGTTCCACTGCAGCAGAACCGAGCACATGATCCGCAGCTTGATGTTGCGCGTCTCCCGCGCCACGGCGGCGTAGAGCACCTCCGGCGCAGAGACCGTGAACCTTGGCGGGCTGAATTTCTGTTCGGACGTGCCCCAGCAGTGGAAGCCCATTTCATCGGCCAGCGCGACTTCGCGGATCATCTCCTCGTAGCGCTGGGCGTAGCTTACACCGGGCATGATCTCGCCCTCTTGAAGCATCCCGATTTTCATTGGCGTCCTCCGCTGACTGGCATCTCAAACATGAATTTCCCACGAACCTTCAATACCGGACCAATGCCTGTCAAGTTCGTTTTTCGCATTTAATTCGTTTTTCATTTCCCTTTTCCGTATTTTTATCTGATCTTCGTATTCAAAATGCCTTTTTTTAGGGCATTTGTTACCTAATATCGTTTCTGCCTGCCGCGCCCAACGGCGCACCGAACGCGGATTAGCCTCGCGACGCGGTGAAACGCTCGTAAATCCTGAAGCCAATTGAGCCCGGCCGGGATGCAGCGCACCCGGTTTGACCAATTCGGCAACGGGACCTCAGCGTGGTCGTCGGGAGGGCCGACGGCATTGCGCAATTCAGGTCACGTGGGGCCGACAGTCAGGAATCGGGACCGCGACTCGCTGCCAAACAGCGCGCCGGCGAAACAACATGACAGGAGACACTGCATTCGGTCGCGATGGGGTGAGGCTGGCCGCGATGCAAGGCGCCGCCGAACACTCAGCGCAGCGTGGGTCTTGGTGTCATTCCTGGTTCGCGAACGCCTCGAACAGCCTGTCCATCGGGCCTTCGGCGGGCTCTTCCTCGACCGGGATGAACGGGCTCGGATCGTCCGCTTCGCAGACCTCTGGGGAGACCGGGTCGCGGAACGTCGCCACCCGGCATGGATGTGCGGGCTCGATACGTCTCACGCCTGCCGGACATCCGCAGCACGAGGCGCGGACGCGTGACGTGATCGCCTCGCTATCCCCTCATCCGGCGCCTTTCGGGGTCGTAGAAGGGTTGGGGCACGACGTTGGCTATCAGCCTTTTCTGATGGCCGTCGAGCTTGCCGATCTCGACCTGCGTGCCTGTTTGCGCGTGGGTCTTGTCAAGCCGGCAGAGCGCGATGGTCTTGTCGAGGATTGGCGAGCGCGTGGCGCTGGTGACAACGCCGATCTCGGCGCGGCCGGCGAAGACCTTGTCGCCGTGCCGTGGCACCTCGTTTCCGGACAGTTCCAGACCGGCAAGGCAGGCGCGCCCGTTCTGCTTGCGAGCTTCAAGCGCGGCCCGGCCGACGAAATCCGCTGACTTCGACTTCAGGGGGACCGTGAAGCCGATCCCGGCCTCGAACGGGTCGACCGAGCCGTCGAATTCGGCGTGGCCCATCACCAGCCCAGCCTCGATCCGGATCATCTCCAGCGCGTCGAAGCCGCAGGGCGTGATGCCGAACGGCGCGCCCGCGTCGGCCACCGCGTCCCACAGCGCGACCGCGTGTTTCGGATGGCAGAAGATCTCGTATCCAAGCTCGCCGGTATAGCCGGTGCGCGACACGATGAGCGGCGCACCATCGAAACCGCCAAGCCGGGCGACGGAGAAGCGGAAACAGTCGAGCCCGTCGAGCGGCGTCTCGTTGTCGCGCGTCCAGATGACCTTGCGCAGGGTATCGCGGCTCATCGGCCCCTGCACCGCCATGTTCGCCAGCACCTCGGTCGAGGATTTCACCCAGGCCTTGAAGTTGTTCTTCTCGGCAAGCTCGCGCAGCCACACGCCGCAGTAATCCTCTGCGCAGACCCAGCGGAAGAGATCCTGCCCGAGGCGGAACAGGGTGCCGTCGTCGATCATCCCGCCGGTTTCGTGGCACATCGCGGAATAGGCCACCTGCCCCACCGAAAGTTTCGCGACGTTGCGGGTCAGCGCGAGGTTCAGCAGCGCCTCGGCGTCCGGGCCTGTCACCTCGAACTTTCGCAGCGACGACATGTCCATCATCATCACCCCCTCGCGGCAGGCGTGATATTCGGCGATGGCGCCGTGGTTGCGATAGCTTGCCGGCAGCCAAACCCCGGCCATGTCGGTAAACTCTTTCGCGATCTCCGAGGTTCGGGGATGAAAGGCGGAGTCGCGGGTCAGTTTCGGGGAGGAGTCAGGCGTCATTCTGATGGCCACCGATTTTGAGAAGACTTGTTTTTCGCTGTAGGTCCGCACCTGTATATCGGTCGGGTTCCAGCCGTTCGCGGGATCGAGATCGTTCGGACAGGACGTCGAGACACAGACGCAATCCGTCAGGGCGCGCAAGAGGACGTAGTCGCCCGGACGGGACCATGCTTCGTCGAAGCTGAGGGAATTGTCGTGTTCGGCGCGGGAGTTGAAGAAGAAGTTGACCGCCTCCCAACCGACACGGGGGCCAACCTGGTAGCGCTCGAGCGCCGCGTTCATGTTGTCGGTGCAGTTGATGTGGCCGGGATAGCCCATCTCCTCGTAGAAGCGGGCGAAACAGGCCAGCCCGAACGTGTCGTGGCGGCCGACCGTATCCCTGATGACCTCGAACATGGGTTCCTGGTCGACATTGAAGAACTTGGAATGCAGGCCCGGCCCGGGGTAGGCGTTGCCATTGAGCGAGCGGGTGGTGGTGTGGTCGATCTCCAGTTCGCGCCCCTTGTCCAGCCCGCGCAGGGTGAGCCCCTGGAAATCCGAGCATTGCCGGCCGGACAGGTCGATGATCTGGATGAACTCGCCGGCGCGGACCTCGTACTCCACGGCCGAGGAGTGCGGCACGTGGATATCCTGCAACGGATCGGCCAGGGGCTCCGGCGGCTTGCCCCAGAGGGTTTCGCGGGGGCTCCGGCGGGTGATCAGCAATTCGACCGTGGCGGGCGCGTGATCGCCGGTAACGGTCATTTCCGGGCTCGGCGCGACGAGGAGGCAGGTGCCGGGCTGGTTGGCGACGAGCTGGTAGTGACGGTTCGGCGCCGAGGAGTCGGGAAAGAGGGCGAACGCGGGTGTCGCGGCCCGGCGGTGGAAGGCCGCTAGGCGGGCGCGGGCCCCGGGGTCAAGCCCGTCGGCCAGGTCGTTCCAGTCGAGGGAGGTCGGTGCCGGGTCGCCGGCGACCCTGTCCAGTCCTGCGGGCTCGGCACGGCCCGCATGGTCGAAGAAGCATAGGTAGCATGGCCGGGCGCCGTCCACGTCGAGGATGTCGAGGCGGTCGCCTTCCGAGAGCGAGTGGATCGCGACCTGGCGGCTGGTCAACTCGTGGCGTTCCTTGCCCTGCTGCCAGAGGGAGATGCCGGGCTCGACCAGGTGCCCCCATCGACTTGAAGCCGGATCAAACAGGGTCATGCGCCCTCTCCTATCTGTCGAATCGTGCCCGGGATGCAGGTCGGGATTCGCCGCCGGGCCCGGTTGCCTGCGTTGAGTTGTAAGCGCGAAACGGCCTTCGCTCAAATCATTTTGTTGGTTATTGTTGCTTACATGGGGTGTTTTGGACAGTTTAAGACAAAAAATTGTTGATTGGTGTTTTAATCTGTTCATTCTGGTTGACGCGGAGAGATGCGTATCTGCCGACAGGTCAGATGGCGGCTTTACCGGACTGGACCGTGCGCGACATTTGCGCCGCGCGGAACCAAGGGAACGGATACACAGGGAGTCATTCATGAGAATTCAAGCAATATCCAAGCAAGCCGCGCGCGGCCTTTTCGCCGCCACGGCGATGGCCGTCGCGTCGGTCGCCGGCCCCGTCAGCGCAGACAGCAGCGAGCCGATCAAGATCCCGATCAAGAACTGGTCGAGCCAGATCGTCATGGCCCATGTGATCGGCGGCATGTTCGAAGAGATGGGCAGCCGGGTCGAATACGTGCCCGTCGACAACCAGGCGGCCTTCGAGGCCATCCGGAACGGCGACCTGACCATCGGCCACGAGGTCTGGCAGGCGACGCACCAGAACGCCTTTTACAACGCGATGGAAAAGGGCGGCCTCATCGATGCGGGCACGCACGCGGCCGAAACGCTCGAGGAGATGGGCGTGCCCAACTGGGTGATCGAGCAGGACCTCTGCCCCGGCCTTCCCAACTGGGAAGCGCTGAAGGATTGCCACGAGAACTTCGCCACCCCGGATTCCGGCGGCAAGGGCCGCTGGCTTGAAGGTCCGCAAAGCTGGCATGGCGACGTGATGCCGAACCGGCTGAAGGGGCTGGGCCTGGACGACAAGTGGATGGTCAAGTTCGCGGGCACGGGCGATGCGCTTTGGGTCGAGCTTGAGGCGGCCAAGAAAGAGGGGCGAGGCACGATCATCTTCAACTGGACGCCGAACTTCACGGATGCCGAGGGCTTCACCTTCATCGAGTTCCCGCCCTATTTCGACGGCTGCCGGATCATCGACGGGGGCGACATGAGCACAACCGGGTGCGGCTCGCCGCGCGGCTGGCTGAAAAAGGCGGCGAATTTCCGGTTCCCGGTGACGCATCCGCAGGCTTACGCGGCCTTCACCAAGGTGTCTTTCACCACGGATCAGATCGGTACCATGGCCGCCCTCGTGGACCAGGACAAGATGACCCACGAGGACGCCGCCAAGAAGTGGCTTGCAGACAATGAAGAGGTCTGGAAGCCGTGGACGGCATCGGTGCTCGACGGGGCGAACTGATCTCCCTGCCCTGCCGGGGCGCTGGTTACCCCGGTGTGGCTGACGGCCTCTGCCCGTGCCGGGCGGAGGCCGATTTCCGCAGGCGCCCAGGCTTTCAGAGCAGCAGCAACCATCCGAGGCTTACATGACTCCATCACCGACCGGGACACCCGCCGGTTCCACCCGCGACATCCCGGATGCCGGGACGACGCCGGTCGCCATTCGCTGCGAGAACGTCTTCAAGGTCTTCGGCAAGAACGCGAAGCGGCTGGTGAATGCAGCGGAGGGCTACATCACCCCGGAGGCGGCGGCGGAGGCCGACTGTATCGTCGGGGTGAACAACGCCAGTTTCGAAGTCCGCGAGGGGGAGTTGCTGGTGATCATGGGCCTGTCCGGCTCGGGCAAGTCCACCCTCCTGCGCTGTATCTCGCGCCTGACGGAAGCGACGGCGGGCAAGGTCATCGTCGACGGGCGCGACTTGCTGGCGATGAACAACAAGCAGCTCATCGAGTTGCGGCGCAACAAGATGGGGATGGTCTTCCAGAATTTCGGCCTTCTGCCGCACAAGACGGTGCTGGAGAACATCGCCTTTCCGCTTCAGGTGAAGGGCCGGAAGACGCGCGAGAGCATGGACCGCGCGATGCAGATGATCGAGCTGGTCGGGCTGCATGGCCGGCAGAACTACTTTCCGCGACAGCTGTCGGGCGGTCAGCAGCAGCGGGTGGGCATCGCCCGCTCACTGGCGATCGAGCCGGACATCTGGTTTCTGGACGAGCCCTTTTCGGCGCTCGATCCGCTGATCCGGAAGGAGATGCAGGACGAGTTTCTGAGGCTTCAGAAGGTCCTGCACAAAACGATCCTGTTCGTGACGCACGATTTCGACGAGGCGCTGCGCCTGGCCGACCGGATCGCGATCATGAAGAACGGGATCATCGAGCAGCTGGATACGCCGGCCAATATCGTGCTGAACCCCAGGACGGAATACGTGCGCAAGTTCACCGAGGACGTGCCGCGAGAGAAGGTGCTGCGTGTCGTAAGCGTGATGGAAGCGCCCGCCGCGGGCGAGACACCGGGAGAGCTGCGGGTGCCGGGCGACGCGCTGATCGAGGACGTGGCCGAGGATGTACTCGGACAGTCACTGCCGGTCGGGGTGGTCGACGGCTCCGGCGCGCTGGTCGGGGTGCTTCACCCGTCGCACGTGCTGAGCGTGCTTTTCGGCGCGAGTGCCGGGCACCGGTCGGCGGACGGGGCATAGGATGAGCGCAGCACCGGAGATGCGCCCCCCGTGGTATCGCTCGAAACCGGCGATGAGCGTCCTGCTGGTCGCGGTCTTCCTGCTTTTGTGCGCGTTCATTGATCCGGGCGAGTCGAACCCGCTGTGGCGGCTGCCGCCCTTGTTGAAGGCGCTGCCCTACGCGATCAACGATGCCGTTCAATACATGCTGTTCGAGTGGATGCCGATCCCGGTCTATGACCCGATCATGGACCTCTACGAGCAGAAACCGTTGCTGCGGGAGGTCACCCGCGGCGTGTCCGACGGGCTGCTGTTCGTCATCAATTTCGTGCGCGAAGTGCTGCTGGGGGGCGTGAACACCATCGTCGCCTTTACCGGGTGGGATTTCATAAACGAGCATGAATGGGTCTACTGGCCCGCCCTGCCCTGGACCGTGGTCGCGGGCTGGGCCGCCCTTCTGGGATACCGGCTCGAGGGGATGCGCCTTGCCGTGCTGGGGGCGGCCACCACCTGTTTCATCGCGATCTTCGGACAGTGGGAGCCGTCGATGCAAACCCTGTCCTTCGTGCTGATCACGGCGCCGGCCGCCGCGCTCCTGGGCCTGGGCCTGGGAATCTGGTGCTACCGGAGCAGCGTGGTCGAGGCGGCGATGAACCCGCTCCTGAACGTGGCACAGACGATGCCGCATTACTCGTACCTCGTTCCGGTGATCGTGTTGTTCGGCGTGGGTGACCATGCGGCCGCCGTGGCGACGATCGTCTTCGCGACTCCGCCGATGGTCCGCCTGACGCTTCTCGGCCTGAAGGGCGTGCCGAACGATGTCGTCGAGGCCGGCCTGATGACGGGGTGCAGCAACAGGCAGCTTACCTTCAAAGTGCTGATTCCGGCGGCCAAGCGCGACGTGCTTCTGGGTGTCAACCAGGTGGTCATGCAATGCCTTGCCATGACGGTGATCGCCTCGTTCGTGGGAGCAAAAGGGCTGGGGTCGAACCTGATGATCGCGCTCAATTCGCTGAAGATCGGGACGGGAATCGAGATCGGCATCTGCATCGTTCTGATGGCGGTGTTCCTCGACAAGGTGTCGATCGCCTGGGCCAACCGGAAGACAGATTACTTTGCCGACCGGACGTTTCTGCAGCGGCATACGGCCCTTCTCCTGGGCGCCGGGATCCTGGTTGCGGGGGCACTTCTGGCGATGCTGGGAAGCGTCATCTTCCGGGAGGATTTCAATTACCTCCACCAGATCCCACATAACAAGGGCCTGACGACAGAGACGTTCTGGCAGGGGCTTGTCGACTGGATCTGGAACGCGTTCTTCGAGCCGTTGAACAGCTTCAACAAGTTCCTGATTTCCAGCGTGCTGGTGCCGATGCGCGACGCCTACCTGGCGATGCCGGTGGCAGCGACCTTCCTGCTGGTGGGCGGGATGGCCTATATCCTGGCGGGTCTGCGGTCGGCGGTGATCGTGTTGCTTTACCTTCTGTTCATCGCGTTCTCGGAATACTGGGACCGGGCGCTGATCACGGCCTACATGGCGTCTTTCGCGGTGATCGTGTCGGCGGTTCTCGGGGTGACCGTCGGGACGCTTTGCGCACAGAATGCCCATGCCAGCCGGATGGCGCTTCTGCTGTGCGATTTCTTCCAGACGTTTCCGTCCTTCATCTACCTCATCCCGGTGATCCTCCTGTTCGGGATCACCGACACGTCGGTGATCATCGCGGCCATCGCATATGCCACCGTGCCCGCCACGCGCTACACGATCGAGGGGTTGCTGAGCATTCCCGAGGTGCTGCAGGACGCGGGCTCGATGGCGGGGGTGTCGCGGTTTCAGCGGCTTGTCTCGATCGAGTTTCCGGTGGCCTTTCCGCATATCATGCTGGGGCTGAACCAGACCGTCATCTTCGCGCTGTTCATGGTCATCATCGGCGCGTTCATCGGCACGACCGACCTTGGGCAATTGATTCTAAAGGCAATTTCGGATCCGCAGGGGACCGGGGTCGGGTTGGTGTTGGGGGTTTGTGTGGCGTTTATCGGGTTGGCGGCGGACCAGGTGATTCGGACCTGGGCGAACAACAAGAAGAGGATGCTGGGATTGGCCTAGCCGGGCGCGGTGTTGGAAAATGTTGATTTGCCGGCTTTGGGGGGTGGTGTCTTCCGCCGGTTAGGAAGTATCCAGAGGTCGATTTCGCCGTGATCCGGCCCCGGCAGAGAGAGAAGAGTGCGCGCAGATGTCGAAATACGAGCAGGAAATCCTGAACACGGTCAACACACGGGGCACCGTGACGGTTGCCGAGATCGCGCAGCTTCTCGATGTCTCGGACCAGACCATCCGCCGCATCGTCAAGCCGATGGAAAAGCGCGGCGAGTTGAAGAAGGTGCACGGCGCGCTGGTGAGCAACCAGGACACGATGGACCCGCCCTTCCTGTCGCGCATGCAGACCAACCGTTCGGCCAAGGTGGCGATCGCCAATTGCGTCGCCAACCTCATCGAGGATGGCAGTTCGCTGGCGATCGACACCGGCTCGACCTCGGGCTTCGTGGCGCAGATCCTGCGCCAGAAGCGCAACCTGAGCGTCGTGACCAACTCGGCCTTCATCGCCAGCACCCTGTCGCTGATCGAGGGGAACCGGGTGTTCATGGCCGGCACGCAGCTGCGCAACCATGACGGCGCGGCCTTCGACAGGGCGGCCTATGACGTGATAGCGAGCCTGTCGGTCGAATACGCCATCCTGTCGGCCTCGGGCGTCCATCCGGAGATGGGGTTCCTGGGGTACGAGCAATGCGAGGTGGACATGGCGAGGTCGATGATCGCCATATCCGACAGGTCGATCTTCGCGGTCGACAGTTCGAAATTTCAAATCGCGGACAAGTTTCCGCCGATACGCCTGCCGAAGCTGCGTCCCAACGACATTGTCGTCAGCGAGGCCCGCCCGCACGAGGATTTCGACGCGCTGGTCGGGCCGCACCTGGTGGTGGCCGACGGCGCCGTCGCGGGCAAGAAGGCGAAGCTGGTCCGCTAGCGGACCGCCCGCCCTGCCCGTCCCTTCGACTTCCCCCGTCAGGCCATCTCGAAGCCGCGGGCGATTTCGTAGTCGGTGACCACGCGGGCGAAATCCTCGAGCTCGACCTCGGCCGCGCGGGCGTAGTGATCCACCACGTCGTCGCCCAGCGCGTTGCGCAGCATGTCGGAGCCCAGGAGCGCGGCGCGCGCGTCGCGCAGGTCGGAGGGGATCATCCCATCCTGCCCCTGGTAGGCATCGCCGGAGAAGGCGGGCTGAAGCGTCAGACCTTCCTCGATCCCGGCGATCCCCGCGGCGATCTGAACGGCCATCGCGAGGTAGGGGTTGATGTCCGAGCCGCCGACCCGGCATTCGACGCGAACCGCCCTCGTGCCGGCCCCGCACAGGCGGAAGCCCGCGGTGCGGTTGTCGACCGACCAGATGATGCGGGTGGGGGCGAAGGTGCCGACCTGGAAGCGCTTGTAGCTGTTGACGTAGGGCGCGAGGAAATAAGTGAAATCGGGCGCGTATTTCAGCAGCCCCGCCATGTAGCTCTTCATCAGGTCACTCATGCCCAGTTCGTCGTCCTCGGCATAGAAGGCCGGGGTGCCGTCCTTCCAGAGCGACTGGTGCACGTGGCTGGAACTTCCGACCTTGTCCTGGTGCCATTTCGGCAGGAAGCTGGCGGCATGGCCCTTTGCATGGGCGATGTCCTTGATCGCATGCTTGGCGATGGTGTGATAATCGCCGGTGTCCATCGCCGGGGCGTACTTGATGTTCAGCTCTTCCTGGCCCGTCTCGGCCTCGCCCTTGGAGTTCTCGATCGGGATGCCCGCGTTCCACAGGTGGTTGCGGATCGGGCGCATCACGTGCTCTTCGCGGGTGGTCTGGGTGATGTGGTAATCCTCGTTGTAGCCCGAGATCGGCTCGAGATCGCGGAAGCCGGACCTGCGGATCTCGTCGTAGCTTCGGGCGAAGAGGAAGAATTCCAGCTCGGTCGCCATCATCGCCTCGAAGCCCATCGCCTCGAGCCGGCGAAGCTGGCGCTTGAGCATGGTTCTGGGGGCGTGCGGCACTTCCTCGTGCGTGTGATGATCGAGGATGTCGCAGAGCACCATCGCCGTGCCCTCGAGCCAGGGCATCAGGCGCAGGGTGCCGAGGTCGGGTTTCATCACGTAGTCGCCATAGCCCTTTTCCCAGCTCGTGGAGGCATAGCCGTCGGGCGTGGCCATCTTCATGTCCGTGGCCAGCAGGTAGTTGCAGCAATGGGTTTCGTCATACCCGCCGTCGACGAAGTGGCCCGCGTGGAACCGCTTGCCCAACAGGCGGCCCTGCATGTCGGGAAAGCAGACCAGAACGGTATCGATCTCTCCGCTGGCGGTTTTTTCCTGCAGGGTTTCAAGGCTGATGGTCATGTCGGTGTCTCCAGTGCAGTCGGGGGCGTGTTGTAATGCGGGGCCGGGCCCGGCGCGGTCTTGCGTTCACCATGCGGGGGCAAGGGACATTCAGCAAGCCGATCCCGGCCGCGCGGGGCGGTCGGTGGGCTGACAGGGTGAAGAATTGGGCTTTGAAGGCGGTCCTGCCGGGCGCGGCCGCGTCAGGCGCTGTGCCCTGCCCGGCCCGCGCGGGCGCGCCCTCAGCCATTCAGCAGCGCCAGGAGGCTTGCGTGCAGCCCCGGCGTTGCGGCGGCGAGGACCGCGCCGTCGGACTGGCGGGTGAGGCGGTTGCCCTGCCAGTCGGTCATGACCCCGCCGGCGGCCTCGACCACCGCGGAGACGGCGAGGAAATCATAGGGTTGCAGGTCGTAATCGACGACCGCGTCGACAAGGCCCGAGGCCAGCAGCGCATGGGGGTAGCAATCATACCCGAAGCGGCGCGTCTGGCCGCATCGCGCCAGCGTCTCGAAAAGCTCGGGGCGGTCGCGGTAGATCTTCTCGGCCTCGTTCAGGTAGAAGACGGCGCTGGCCAGGTCGGTCTGCCCGGACACCCGGATCGGCGCGCCGTTGCGGGAGGCGCCGCGGCCGGGCACACCGAGATAGGTTTCGCCCAGCGCGGGCATGCCGATCACGCCGAGGTCGACCGTATCGTCCGCCAGGTGGGCCAGCAGGAAGCCGAAGAGCGGATTCCCCGACAGGAAGGACCGCGTGCCGTCGATCGGGTCCACGACCCAGAGGTCGCGGGCGGTGCCGCCTTCCGTTCCGTGCTCTTCGCCGAAGATGCCGTGATCGGGGAAGGCCTGCCGGAGATGGGCGCGAACGGCGGCTTCGACCGCCTTGTCAGCCTGGGTGACGGGGCTTTCGTCGGGCTTGATCTCGATATCGAGGGGGTTGCGGAAATACCGCATCGCGGTGTCGGCGGCGAGCCGGGCGGCACCGAGGGCGTGATGCTCCAGCTGGTCGATCTCCGTCACGGTGGGGTCTCCTTTGGCGGGCATCACGGCTCAGGCTTTGACGCGGTCCATCTTCGGATCGTAGAGCGGGGCAAGGGTCGCCTGCGCCGCGACCCGTTCGGTGGCCACTTCCAGCTCGTAGGTGCCAGCGGTGACATAATCGGCATCGACACCATCGGCGCAGCGCACGTATCCGAAGCCGATGGATTTTCCGACCGTGTAGCCGAAGCCGCCCGAGCTGAGCCAGCCGACGCGTTCGCCGTTGCGATAGATCGTCTCGCGGCCCAGGAGCACGACATCGGGGTCGGTGGTGAAGCAGACGAGCCTCTTCTTCACGCCTGCCTCCTTTTGCGCCTTCACGGCGTCGCGGCCCTTGAAGTCGACGTTCTTGCGCAGCTTGACGGCCCAGCCGAGGCCGCTTTCGACCGGGGTGTGATCGGGGCCGATATCGGCGCCCCAGGCGCGGTAACCCTTTTCCAGCCGCAGGGACTCGATGGCGCGGTAGCCGGCATTGACGAGGCCCAGGGGTTCGCCCGCCTGCATGATCGCCTGGTAGACCGTCTGGGCGTACTCGACGGGCAGGTGCAACTCCCAGCCGAGCTCGCCCACGTAGGTGACGCGCAGGGCGCGCACCGGGCAGCCGGCGATGCCGATGGTGCGCAGGGTGCCGAAGGGGAAGGCGGCGTTGGAGACGTCGTCGCGGGTGACGGTCCCGAGTATCTTGCGGGCGTTGGGGCCCATGAGGGACAGCACCGCGTTGGCGGAGGTGATGTCGACGAGCTGGCAGTTCATGCCGGCGGGGATGTTGCGGCTGATCCAGTCGAAATCGTGGGTGGCGTAGCCGGTGCCGGTGACGATGTAGAACTCGTCATGGGCGATGCGGCCGACGGTGAGGTCGCACTCGATGCCGCCGTGGTCGTTGAGCATCTGGGTGTAGGTCAGGGCGCCGACCGGTTTGTCGATATCGTTGGCGCAGATCCACGTGAGCGCGTCGAGGGCGTCGGGGCCTTTCAGCAGGAACTTGGCGAAGGAGGTCTGGTCGATCAGGACGGCGGCGTTGCGCGCGGCGGCGTGCTCGCGGCCGACCGCGTCGAACCAGTTCTGGCGGCCGAAACTGTAGATGTCCTCCGGGGTTTCGCCCCGGGCCGTGTCGGCGAACCAGTTGGGGCGTTCCCAGCCCAGCTTTTCGCCGAAGCAGGCGCCGTGGGCCTTGAGGATGTCGTAGAGCGGGGACTTGCGGCAGGGGCGGCCGCTGTCGTGCTCTTCGTGGGGCCAGGACATGGTGTAGTGCTTGCCGTAGGCCTCGACCGTGCGGGTGCGGACCCAGTCGGTGTCGAAATGCGGGCGGCCGAAGCGGCGGATGTCGGCAGACCAGAGATCGAAGGGCGGCTCTCCCTTGTGGACCCATTCGGCGAGCGCCATGCCGGCGCCGCCGCCGGCGGCGATACCGAAGGCGTTGAACCCCGCGCCGACGAAGAAATTGCGCTGTTCCGGCGCCTCGCCGATGATGAAGTTGCCGTCGGGGGTGAAGCTTTCCGGACCGTTCGTCAGGGTCTTGATGCCCGCGCTTTCCAGCGCCGGCACGCGGCCGAGCGAGAGTTCCATAAGCTGTTCGAAATGCTCGTAATTGCTGTCGAGCAGGCTGTAATGGAACCCCTCGGGAATGCCGTCCACCGCCCAGGGAATGGGGTTCGGCTCGTAGCCGCCCATGACCAGCCCGCCGACCTCTTCCTTGTAGTAGGTCAGGCGGTCGGGGTCGCGCAGCGTGGGCAGGTTGGCGGGCACGCCGTCGAACGGCTCGGTGACCATGTACTGGTGCTCCATCGAGACCAGGGGCACGTTCACGCCGAACCGGCGGGCGAAGGCGCGTGTCCACTGTCCGGCGCAGCAGATCACCTTCTCGCATTCGATCCGCCCGGCATCGGTGATCACCGCGCGGATGACGCCATCCTCGATCTCGATATCGGTGACGGCCGTGTCCTCGAACAGCTTCGCGCCGGCCATGCGGGCGCCCTTGGCCAGCGCCTGGGTGATGTCCGAGGGGTTGGCCTGCCCGTCGGTGGGCAGGAAGGCGGCGCCGATGACGTCGGAGACGTCCATGAGCGGCCAGAGCTCCTGGGCCTCCTTCGGGGTGAGGAGGTTCATTTCCAGGCCGAAGGAATGGGCAGTCGTCGCCTGGCGCTTCACCTCGGTCCAGCGTTCCTCGGTGCAGGCGAGACGCAGCCCGCCATTCATTTTCCAGCCGGTGCCCAGCCCGGTTTCCTGCTCGATCCTGTTATAGAGATCGACGGAATAACCCAGCAATTGCGTGATGTTGGCGTTCGAGCGCAGCTGACCGACGAGGCCCGCGGCGTGGAAGGTCGTGCCGCTGGTGAGCTTGTTGCGTTCCAGCAGGATCGTATCGGTCCAGCCGAGCCTTGCCAGGTGGTAGGCGGTGGAACAGCCGATGATCCCGCCGCCGATGATGACCGCCTTTGCGGTTGAGGGTAGTTCGCTCATGTCCGTATTCAGCCTTGCTTGAAATTTTCCAGTGCGGCGTGGAAGCGCGCGAGGTTCTCGGCCGTGTAGGCCCGGTAGTCGAAGTCGATGTCGGAGGTCAGTTCCGAGACCATGCTCCACATCGTTTCGCGCAGGAGCGAGGCGCATTTCATGGCGGCATAGCGGTGGCGCAGGTCGTCGGTGACCGGGGTCTCGAAATAGGTCTCGAGCATCCAGTCTTCCTGTTCGGGGCTCAGCCCGTTGTTAGAGGCCAGCCCGCCGAGGTCGAAGAGGGGCGTGTTGAAACCGGCATAGTCGAAATCGATCAGCCAGAGCCGGGTGCCATCGTCGAGCAGGTTGCCGCAGAGCAGGTCGTTATGGCCGAAGACGATCTCGAACGGGCCCGCGGCGCGTTCCAGCTCGTTGCCGGTTTCGACCAGCTCGGGCAGCATCGCCTTGTGGTCGCTCTGGCCTTCGGTGAGCGTGGCGGCATAGTCGCGGATGACGTGAAACACCCAGAAAACAAGGGCCGGGCCGCGCAGGTGGGCGGGCACCTCGCGGTGGCAGCGGGTCACCAGATCGAGGATGCGGGGCAGCATGTCGGGGCGGCGCACGTCTTCCTCGGTCAGGGTCCGGCTTTCGATGTAGTCGAGCACGGTCAGGCCGTTCTCGGCATGGACGACCGCCGGGGAGAGACCGGCGGCGTGGGCGGCGCGGGCGGCGGAGAGTTCGTTGAAGCGCAGGACCTGATGGAGGGGGATGTCGTCGCCGACGCGGACGACGTAGGTGGCCTGGTCGTCGGTGACGCGGTAGTTGACGTTGGTGATACCGCCCGTGAGGGGGGTGGCCGTGATCCTGCCTTTCCAGATCGGCAAGGCCTGGATGCGGGCGATCAGGTCATTTTCGCTCATGATATCAACTTTCTAGACAATTCTGGCTGCAAGCGACAGGCCCGGGGCAGCGCCCCGCCGGGGAGAGCGCGGCGGCCCTGATCGGAGTGGCGGCGCGGGGTGTCGGCAAGACAGGGCGGAATGGCGGTTTTCCCCTTCCAGAACAGGGCCTTGCCACACGCATTGCCCGGGGGAGACTGGCCGGTCGGGCGGGACGGGTGTGGCAGGGGTCACGGCAGATTCCTTCCTTGGGTCGCTGGGAAGTATTCACACATCAATCGCAACAGAACTCAACAGATAAAGTGCATGAATGTTGCAAAATGTTGATTTCGACACCCCTGGGAGCCCATGGTTGCAGCGCTTCGGGATGCGGCCGCGCCGGTCGACTGGAGCGCTTCAATGGTTAATGGCCATATTTTGCAGGGGTTTCAACGTCGGTATCACGTCGGTATCGCGTCGGTGCGGGCGTCGGCACCGCCAATGGTTAATGTGGCGCGCGGTGGCGGGGGCCGCGAGATGTGGGGGGCCGCGCAACGGCCGCGGAGAGGAGTGGCGGAAGGGCGCCGTACGATAGCGCGCAGGCGGGCCATGCGGCGGGAACCGCAGGGGCGTTTGGGGGGTTTCCGGAATTGCCCGGCCCGGCGTGAGGCCGGGGTTTCAGGAGGAAAGGCCATGTCACTCATAACGCCCGACGAGCAGAAAGCCGCGGACGCGGCATTGCTGGCCAAGCGCGGCTATACGAAGGTGAACGAGCTGGAGGACGCGGCGCGGCGGCTTTACGTGTCGATGACCGCGCAGGAGCTTGAGAAGATGAGCGGCCGGCATTACCCGGCCGGGGTCGAGATCGACAGCGAGTGATCCGGCCGCGATGACAGCGAGACGTCTCAACGGGCTGCTCTATTACCCCGATGACCGGCCGGGCATCACCCGCCGGCGCCGGGGGCGCGGGTTCAGCTACCACGCCCCCGACGGCAGCCTGATCCGCGATGCGGTCGAACGTGACCGCATCGCGGCGATTGCCGTGCCGCCCGCCTATAGCGCGGTTTGGATCACCCCCGAGCCGCTGGGCCACCTTCAGGCCACCGGGCGCGATGCCAAGGGGCGCAAGCAGTACCGGTATCATGCCGACTGGCAGGCGATGCGGGCGCGGCGCAAGTATGACGGGCTGGCGGGTTTCGGGCGCACCCTGCCCGCCCTGCGCGCCCGGATCGCCGCCGGGCTGCGCACGCCTGCCGGGTCGCGCGAGCTGGCGCTGGCGTCGGTGCTGGCGCTGCTGGACCGCGCGTCGATCCGGGTGGGCTCGGCCGGGTATGCCAAGGAGAACGAGAGTTTCGGCGCGACGACGCTGCAGAACCGCCACGTGCGGTTCGACGAGACCGGCGTGACGCTGAGCTTTCCCGGCAAGGGGCAGCTTCCGGTGACCTGCCACCTGCAGGGGGCGCGGCTGTTGCGGGCGCTGCACAAAGTGCGCGACCTGCCCGGGGCGGAGCTGATCTCGTGGCGGGGGCCGGACGGGGCGTATCACGCCATCGGCCCGGCGCAGGTGAACGCGCTGCTGGAGGAGGTCTGCGGCGAGGGGACGACGGCGAAGAGTTTCCGGACATGGAACGGCACGGTCGCGGCGTTCCGGGTGGCGGTGGCGCCCGGGCCGCTGACCATCGCGATGATGGCCGAGGCCGCGGCGGAGCGGCTGGGCAACACGCCGGCCATCGCGCGGGGGAGCTACATTCACCCCGAGGTGATCGCGCTGGCCGAGATGGCGCCCGGGGAAAGGGAGGCGCGGCTGGGGGCCGTTGCGGAGGTGGAGTTGAGCGGGCTGCGGGCGCAGGAGGGCCTGTTGATCGGGTTCCTGGAGGGCGGCACGCGGCGCTGAGGTTTCAGGTTGCGCGGCTGAGGCGGAGGATGGCTGGCAGGGCCGCGACGGCGATGGCGGCGGCGATGGCGAAGAAGATGCCGTAGCCGAAGCGTTCGGCGACGATGCCCGCGAGGGTGCCCGCGACCATGCTGACGGCGGCGTCCATGCACTGGAAGAGGGTGAAGTCGACGCCGGCCTGCCGGGGATCGGACCATTTCATGAAAAGCGCGTAGAGGGCCACGAAGCCCAGCGCCATCATCGCCGCGCTGCCGGCGATGGCGAGAGGGGCGGTGAGGCGTGTCTCGACGATGCCGGTGGCGGCCGAAAGGGCGACGAGCGCCAGTAGCGCCGCCTGTATCACCACGGCGCCGGCCAGCACCGGGCGGCTGCCCAGCCTGCGGACGAGGGCGCCGCCGAAGAGGGCGCCGAGAAGGCCGAGGCCGAGGCTGCCCGCGCCGTTGACGAGGCCGAGATCGGTGAGGGTGTAGCCCGCGTCGACGAAGAAGGGCCCGATCATGCCAATGGCGGTTTTCTGGGCGACGACGTAGATCGCCGCGATGGCGAGGCCGCGGCGGACCTCGGGGCGGGACAGCGCGTCGGAGAGGCGGGGGACGTGGGAGCGGGACTCGTCCGTGCCGGCGCGGGCGATGAGGAGGAAGGGCAGGATCAGCAGCGCCACGAGGGCGGCCATTGCCCCTGCCCCCATGGTCCAGCCGGCGCGGTCGACGAGCACCAGGAACAGGCCGCCGCCGATGGCCGAGCCGACATAGGCGCCGCCCACCTGCGCCGCGTTGCCCCAGCCGTATTGCCCGCCTTGCAGGGCGGCCACGGCGTAGCCGTCACAGGAGATGTCGACCGTGGCGGTGGCGAAGGCCACGGCCAGCAGCACCGCCATGACCGGCAGCACCGGTGCGGGGCCGATCAGCCCGGCGATGGCCAGCCCGGCGATGGACACCAGCCCGCCCGCCAGCACGATCTGCGCCGAGCGGTGGCGGCCGCGCATGGGCAGGCGGTAGCGTTCGACGGCGGGTGCCCAGAGGAACTTGAGCGCCCAGGGCAGGACGAGCAGCGACAGAAGGCCGATCCGGTCGAGCGGCAGGCCCTGTGCCCGGAGCACGCCGGGCAGGCCCGACCATGTCAGCCCGCCGATCACGCTTTGCGCGACGTAGACGCCGCCGATCGCCCCCACGACCGCCGGCGCCGAGGGGGCGCGCGTGCTCAAAACCGGTGCCGGAGGCCGAGGGTCGCGGTGCGCCCTTCGTAGCGGTAGCAGGTGCCGGCGCTGCAGGTCTGGCCGTCTTCGTCGAAGAGGTTCTTGATGTTGGCCTGCAGCACCATGCCCTTGATCCCGTGGCGGGCGAGGTCGTAGGTGAAGGAGAGGTCGGCGAACAGTTTCTCGGAGTTGCGGAAGGTGTTCTGGTCGTCACCCCAGCTTGGGCCCACGTAGCGCAGGCCGCCGCCGATGCCGATGCCCTTCAGCGCGCCGGCCCGGGGCTCGTAGAAGGCCCAGAGCGAGGCGCTGGTTTCGGGGATGGCGGAGAGGTCGTTGCCGTTGGTGCCGGCGGCGCCCTTCTCGATCTCGACCTCGACCTGCGTGAAGCTGCCGGTGACGCGGAGCGCCTCGGTCAGGTTGGCCTGTGCCTCGATCTCGAAGCCCTTCGAGTGCAGGTCGAGCTGGCGCTGCTTGTTGACGCCGGTGGAGGTGTCGAAGACCACGCCGTCTTCCTGCTGGATGTCGAAGAGCGAGGCGGTGATCAGGCTGTCGGTGCCGGGGATCACGTACTTGACGCCGATCTCGGCCTGTTCGGCGCGGGTGGGTTCGGCGGCGCGGCTGACGGTGGAGGTGACGTCGTCGAAGACGCGGCCCACGTTGGGCGAGAAGGAGGTGGAGTAGTTGGCGAAGGGAGTGACGCCATTGGCGAACTCGTAAGCCACGCCGAGCCGGCCCGAGAAGGCCTCGTCGGAGGTGGAGGTGCGGGTGCCGGTGGCGTCGCGGGCGGTGGTGTCGACCCAGTCGTAGCGGCCGCTGGCGAAGATCGTCCAGGCGCCGGCGGTCATCTGGTCGTGGAAATAGACGCCCGTCTGGTCGTTCTCCTGCCCGCCGGCATAGGGCAGCGGCATCGCCGCGGTGTCGGCGGCCGACACGTAGCCGACGGCGGAGAAGGCGTCGTAGGAGGCTTGCGTGTAGTCGATGCCGGCGACGAACTCGTGATCGACCGCGCCGGTGTTGAAGGCGATCTCGGCATGGGTGTCGACGGTGAATTGCTGCATGTCCTCGACGTAATGCCCCCAGTAGCGGGCCAGGCCGCCGCCGGCCGCGTAGAAGCCGCTGTATTCGAGGTCGGCGTCGACCTCGGCATAGCGCAGGTTCTGGCGCAGGGTGATGGCGTCGGTCAGGTCGTGTTCGAGCTGGTAGCCGGCGCGCCACTGGGTCTGGTCGAAATCGTTGTAGGCGGGGTCGCCGTTGTAGAGGTTGGAGGCGGTGCCGTAGCTGGGGTTGTAGAAGGCCGCCGTGCCGCCGACCGTGGCCTCGGAATACTCGCCGAGGAAGGTGATCCGGGTGCGGTCGTTGAAGTGGTAGGTCAGGCTGGGGGCGAGCAGCATCTTGTCGTCGTCGTAGCCCGGCAGCGGCGTGCCCGCGTCGCGCCAGAGGCCGGTGAGGCGGTAGAGCAGCTTGCCGTCCTCGTCCACCGGGCCGGAGAAGTCGAAGGCCAGCTCGGCCCGGTCATCGGTGCCGGTGGTGACTTTCAGCTCGCGGAAGCGGTAGTCGAGTGGGCGCTTGGAGACCACGTTGGCGATGCCGCCCGGGCCGCTGACGCCGTAGAGCGAGGAGGCCGGGCCCTTGAGGAGCGCGACGCCCTCGTAGGTGTAGGGATCGTTGCGGAACCATGCCGAGGGGCCGTTGTACTGGCGCAGCCCGTCGCGGAAGAGGCCGGTGTAGAAGGCCGGGAAGCCGCGCAGGTAGAGCGCGTCGTAGCGGGTGTCGAAGCCGAAATTGTTGACCGAGGTGCCGCTGGAATAGCCCACCGTGTCGAGCAGGGTGCGGGGCTGCTGATCCTCGATCTGGTCCTCGGTGACGACGCTGATGTTCTGGGGGATGCGGCGGATCTCGGTGTCCACTTTCGTGGCCTGCCGGCCCCGCTGGGCGACGTAGCCGTCCTGTTGCAGGGTATCGTCGCTTTCGGCCTCGAGCTGGAGCGTGCCGAGGTCGTAATTCTGCGCCTGCTGGGCCGAGGCGGGCAGGCCGATCGCGGTGGCCGCGAGGATCGCGTTGATGGATGTGCGCACGAGGTCTTCTCCTGTCCTGTCCCGGTTTTGGCGGAGTTCTGGCACAGGCGGCCAGAAATAACAAACAGAAATAGTCAGGAATCTGGGCCGGAAGATTTATCAAGGTTTTGCATCATGTTACCTGCCGTTCCTGTCGTGTCGCCGGGCGATGGGGCGCCGGTATGCCGGTTTGATGCGTGGCCTGCGCGCGCCCGCTTGCCCGCCCCGGACAAAGCCGCTAACGTTCGCCCGAATCCGTTGGGGTGCCCCGCAAGGGGGCTGAGAGGCCAAGCGTCAACCCATCGAACCTGATCCGGGCAATGCCGGCGTAGGGAACGGAGATCGAGCGCGCGAGAGACGCCCGTTTTCCCCATCCCGAGCACCGGTGCCCGACACCGGAGCCGAAGATGGAACAGATCGCCAAACTACTTGTCATCGCAGGGTCGGACAGCGGCGGGGGCGCCGGTATCCAGGCCGATATCAAGACCGCCTCGGCGCTTGGCGTCTATGCCGCGACGGCGCTGACCGCGATCACCGCGCAGAACACGCGCGGCGTGCGGGCGGTGGAGATGCTGTCGCCCGGGATCGTCGGCGCGCAGATCAGTGCCGTGCTGGAGGATATCGGGATCGGCGCCGTCAAGATCGGGATGCTGGGCGATGCGGGGATCGTGGATGCGGTGGCCGATGCGCTGGCGGGGTTTGACGGGCCGGTGGTGCTGGACCCGGTGATGGTGGCGAAGTCGGGCGATGCGCTGCTGGCGGATGAGGCGGTGGCGGCGGTGGCCGAGCGGCTGTTGCCGATGTCGCGCTTGCTGACGCCGAACCTGCCCGAGGCGGCGCGGCTGCTGGGGCGGAAGGTGGCCACGACGCCGGAGGAGGTGCGGGCGCAGGGCGCGGCGCTGCGGGCGATGGGCGCGGGCGCGGTGCTGATGAAGGGCGGCCATGCGGAGGGGCCGGTGTGCCGTGACGTGCTGGTGACGGGTGACGGCGGGGCTGAGTGTGAGGCGGTGTTCGAGGCGCCGCGGCTGGAGACGCGCAACACGCATGGGACGGGCTGTTCACTGTCCTCGGCGGTTGCTGCGGAGCTGGCCAAGGGGGCGACGCTGGTGGACTCGGTGGGCCGGGCGCATGGCTGGCTGCACGGGGCGATTGCCGCGGCGGACGGGTTGGGCGTGGGCCACGGCCAGGGGCCGGTGCATCATTTCCACGAGGTCTGGTGATGGCGGTGGACGTGACCATCCTGGGCGCGGGCGTGGCCGGGCTGTGCGTGGCGACGGAGCTTGTCGCGCGGGGCGCGCGGGTGCGGGTGATCGACCCCGGCGGCGGGCCGGGCAAGCAGGGCTGTTCGTGGTGGGCCGGCGGGATGCTGGCGCCCGACTGCGAGGGCGAGACGGCGGAGGCGGAGGTTGTGCGCCTGGGCCAGGAGGCGGCCGGCTGGTGGCAGGCGGCGGGCGTGCCGGTGGAGCAGAAAGGCACGCTGGTGCTGGCGCTTGGGCGGGACCGGGCGGAGCTGGACCGGTTCGCGCGGCGGACGGCGGGGCATGAGGCGCTTTCGGCCGAGGGGGTTGGCAAGCTGGAGCCGGAACTGGCCGGGCGGTTTGGCCGGGGGCTGCATTTTGCAGGCGAGGCGCATCTCGATCCGCGCGGGGCGTTGGTAACGCTTTGCGAGCGGCTGGCCGAACGGGGCGTGACGGTGGAGCGGAACGCGGAGCCGGAGGGCCGGATCGTCGATTGCCGGGGGCTGGCGGCGCGGGATGTGCTGCCGGGGTTGCGGGGTGTCAGGGGCGAGATGGTGGTGCTGCGGGCGCCGGCTGTGCGCCTTGGGCGGACCGTGCGGCTGCTGCACCCGCGCCATCCGCTTTACGTGGTGCCGCGCGGCGACGGCGTCTACATGCTGGGCGCCACCCAGATCGAGAGCGACGGGCGGGGGCCGGCCAGCCTGCGCTCGACCGTCGAGTTGCTGAACGCGGGGTATGCGCTGCACCCCGCGTTCGCCGAGGCCGAGGTGCTTGAGATCGGCGCCGATGCGCGGCCCGCCTTTGCCGACAACCTGCCGCGCCTCGTGCGGCGGGGCGACCGCCTGCATGTCAACGGGTTGTTCCGCCACGGATTCCTGCTGGCGCCCGCGCTGGCGCGGATGGCGGCGGATCACCTTCTGGACATGAAAACACCGGAGTTGATGGAATGAAGATCACCGTGAACGGGGCGCCGGCCGAGGTCAGCGCCACGACGCTGTCAGAGGCGCTGAAGGAGCTGGGATATGCGCAAGCAAGGGTGGCGACCGCCGTGAACGAGCGGTTCGTGCCGGGCGCGGCAAGGGCCGGAACCGAGCTGTCCGAGGGCGACCGGCTGGAAATCCTCGCGCCACGGCAGGGAGGCTGAGATGCCGGTTTTCTATGGCACCGAGATCGCCTCGCCTCTGATGCTGGGCACGGCGCAATACCCCTCCCCCGCCGTACTGGCCGAGGCGTTCCGGCGGTCGGGCGCGGGGGTCGCGACGGTGTCGATCCGGCGCGAGGCGGCGGGCGGCGATGGCGGCGCGTTCTGGGAGATGATCGAGGGGCTGGGCCTGCCGGTGCTGCCCAATACCGCCGGCTGCCACAGCGTGCGCGAGGCGGTGACGACGGCGCACATGGCGCGGGAGCTGTTCGGAACCGACTGGATCAAGCTGGAGGTGATCGGGCACGAGGACACGCTGCAGCCCGACCCGTTCGGGCTGGTGGAGGCCGCGCGCATTTTGAGCGATGACGGGTTCAGGGTGTTTCCCTACACGACCGAGGACGGGGTGCTGGCGGGGCGCTTGCTGGAGGCGGGCTGCGAGGTGCTGATGCCCTGGGGGGCGCCGATCGGCACGGGGCTGGGGCTGAACAATGTCTACGGTTTGCGGACGCTGAGGGCGCAGTTCCCGGATGTGCCGATGGTGATCGACGCGGGTCTGGGCCTGCCGAGCCACGCGGCGCAGGCGATGGAACTGGGGTTTGATGCCGTGCTGCTGAATACCGCCGTGGCGAAGGCAGGCGACCCGGCGGCGATGGCGGAGGGGTTCGCCAAGGCGCTGGAGGCGGGGCGGCTGGCGCATGGCGCCGACCCGATGGAGGCGCGGGACATGGCGGCGCCCTCGACCCCGCTGCTGGGACTGGCGGTGCTGGAATGAGGCTGGACCGGTTCTACCCGATTTTCGACGATCCCGCGTGGCTGGAGCGGGCGCTGCCGCTGGGAGTGCGGTTGGTGCAGATGCGGTTCAAGGACCTGCCCGAGGCGGAGCTTCTGGAGAAGCTGGCGCGGAGCCGGGACCTGTGCCGGGCGGCAGGGGCGGTGATGGTGGTGAACGATCACTGGCGACAGGCGATCGAGCTGGGCTGCGACTGGGTGCATTTGGGGCAGGAGGACCTCGATACGGCGGATGTGCAGGCGATCCGGCGGGCGGGGATCCGGCTGGGGCTGTCGACCCATGACGAGGCGGAGCTGGAACGGGCCTTGGGGGTCGGGCCGGATTACGTGGCGCTGGGGCCAGTGTGGCCGACGGTGCTGAAGAAGATGAAGTGGCATCGGCAGGGGGTGGCGCGGGTCAGGGAATGGAAGGCGCGGATCGGGGATTTGCCGCTGGTGGCGATCGGCGGGCTGCGGCCGGAAAGGGCGGCGGAGGCGTTCGGGGCGGGGGCGGATATCGTCTCGATGGTGACGGATATCACGCGCAATGAGGACCCCGAGGTGCGCATCCGGGAGTGGCTGGAGGTGACGCGGTGAGCCGGTATGCGCGGCAGGTGGCGGTGCCGGAACTGGGCGCCGGGGGGCAGGCCCGGCTGCGGGCGGCGCGTGCGCTGGTGGTGGGCGCGGGCGGGCTGGCGGCGCCGGTTTTGCAGTACCTGGCGGGGGCGGGGTTCGGGATGATCCGGCTGGTCGATGGCGACGTGGTGGCGGAGAGCAACCTGCACCGGCAGACGCTGTTCCGGATGGGCGATATCGGGCGGCCGAAGGTAGAGGCCGCGCGGGAGGCCGTGGCGGGGCTGAACCCCGACTGCCGGGTGGAGGCGGTGCGCGATGTGCTGGGGCCGGGGAATGCGGCGGCGCTGGCGGAGGGGATCGGGCTGGTGCTCGACTGTGCCGACAGTTTCGCGGCGAGTTACGTGCTGTCGGATTTGTGCGCAGAAAAGGGCCTGCCGCTGATTTCCGCCTCGGTGATCGGGACGGAGGGCTATGCCGGCGGGTTCTGTGGCGGGGTGCCGTCATTGAGGGCGGTGTTCCCGGATTTGCCGCAACGGCTGGGGTCATGCGCCGAGGATGGCGTGCTAGGCCCGGTGGTGGGGGTGATCGGCGGGCTGCAGGCGCAGATGGCGCTGGCGGTGGCGGCGGGGATGGCGCCTTCGCCGCTGGGCCGGGTGGTGAGTTACGAGGCGATGGCCCACAGGTTCGGCGGGTTCCGCTTCGACGGTGCGCCGGAGCCGGACTGGCGGCCCGGCTTCATCGACCCGGCGACGATTGCCGCCGATGATTTCGTCATCGACCTGCGAGCGCCCGAGGAAGGGCCGCTGGCGCACCCGCTCGCCCGGCGCATCGCGCCCGAGGCGATGGGCGATGGCGGCCCCTGCCCCGCGCCCGGCCAGCGGGCCGTGCTGTGCTGTCGCTCGGGCCTCAGGGCGTGGACGGCCGCCGAGCGGCTGGCCGCCCGCTGGGATGGAGAAATCACACTTGTCGCGCTTGGCGACCAAACCGGAGAGACCGCATGAAACGACTGATCCTTCCCCTTCTTCTGCTGGCGCAGCCCGCGCTGGCGCAGGACAAGCTGACCGTGGCGCTGGACTGGTTCGTGAACCCCGATCACGGGCCGATCATCATCGCGCAGGAGAACGGGATTTTCGCCGAGCATGGGCTGGAGGTGGAGATCGTGGCGCCCGCCGACCCGGCGGACCCGCCGAAGATGGCGGCCTCGGGACAGGCGGATATCGCGATTTCCTACCAGCCGCAGCTGCATCTGCAGGTGGCCGAGGGGCTGCCGCTGAAGGCGATCGGCACGTTGGTGGCGACGCCGCTCAATTGCCTGCTGGTGCGGGAGGACGGACCGGTCAAGTCGCTGGCCGACCTCGAGGGCCGCAAGGTGGGGTTCTCGGTGGCGGGGGTCGAGGAGGCGCTTTTGTCGGCGATGCTGAAGCCCGCGGGGCTGGGGATGGGGGATATCGAGCTGGTCAACGTGAACTGGTCGCTGTCGCCCTCGCTGATGTCGGGGCAGGTGGATGCGGTGATCGGGGCGTTCCGGAATTTCGAGCTGAACCAGATGGAGATCGAGGGGGTGGCGGGGCGCTGTTTCTACCCCGAGGAGGAAGGCGTGCCGCCCTATGACGAGCTGGTCTACGTGGCCAACCCGGAGCATGTCGATGGCGACGCCGCCGCGCGGTTCCTGGCGGCGACGGAGGAGGCGGTGCAGTATATCGTCAACCATCCGGAGGAAAGCTGGGAGGTGTTCGCGGGCTCCTCGCGGGAGCTGGATGACGAGCTGAACGCCAAGGCGTGGGTGGATACCCTGCCCCGTTTCGCGCTGCGGCCCGCGGCGGTGGATGCGGGGCGCTATGCGCGGTTCGAGCGGTTCCTGTTCGAGGCGGGGCTGCTGGAGGACGTGAAGCCGGTTTCGGCACTGACCCATGTGCCGGGGGCGGACGGATGAGCTATGGCACGGTCTATCCCCTGTGGCGCGAGGCCGCCGGGGCGGAATGGGCGCGCTACGTGCGGCATCCGTTCGTGGAGGGCCTGGGCGACGGCACCCTGCCCCGCGCGGCGTTCCTGCATTACCTCGTGCAGGATTACATCTTCCTCGTGCATTTCAGCCGCGCCTGGGCGCTGGCGGTGACCAAGGCCGGCACGATCGGGGAGATGCGGAGCTGTACGGGGGTGACCAAGGCGCTGATCGACGAGGAGATGCAGTTGCATGTCGGTATCTGCGCCGAGGCGGGGATCGACGAGGCCACGCTCTTTGCCGCCGAGGAGCGGCAGGAGAACCTGGCCTATACGCGCTTCGTGCTGGATGCGGGGCATTCGGGCGATTTCCTCGACCTGCTGGCGGCGCTGGCGCCCTGCGTGCTGGGCTATGGCGAGATCGGTGCAAGGCTGGCGGTTGAGGCGGGCGAGACGCCTTATGCCGAGTGGATCGCGACCTATGGCGGGGAGGATACCCAGGCGCTGTGTGCCGAGGTGGGCGCGCTGATCGACGGGGCGGCGGCGCGGCGGCTGGGGCCGGATCCGCAGGCGAGCCCGCGCTGGGAGGGTCTGTGCCGGACCTTCGGGATGGCGACGCGGCTGGAGGCGGGGTTCTGGGACATGGGGCTGACTCCGTGACGGCCCCGCCGGGGCTTTGCTTCTCGGGCCGGGTGAGCGTGGGCGGGGTGGAGATCCTTGCGCCCGTGTCGCTGGAGGTGCCGGCGGGGCGGTGGACCTGCCTGCTGGGGGCGTCGGGCGTGGGGAAATCGACGCTTTTGCAGTGTTTTGCCGGGCTGGGGGACGGGCTGGTGCTGGAGGGCACGGCGCGGGCGAGCGATGGCGGGGCGTTGCAGGGCCGGGTGGCGATGATGGCGCAGGCGGACCTGCTGATGCCGTGGCTGAGCGTGCGGGAGAACGTGATGCTTGGGGCGCGGCTGCGCGGCCTGCGCGGGGACGTGGCCCGGGCAGAGGAGTTGTTGCGGCGCGTGGGGCTGGAGGCGCTGGCGGGGCGGAGACCGCGGGCGCTGTCGGGCGGGCAGAGGCAGCGGGCGGCGCTGGCGCGGACGCTTTACGAGGATCGGCCCGTGGTGCTGCTGGACGAGCCGTTTTCGGCGCTGGACGTGGCGACGCGGGCGAGGATGCAGGAGCTGGCGGCGGAGGTGCTGCGCGGGCGGACGGTGCTGCATGTCACGCACGACCCGGCCGAGGCCGCGCGGCTGGGCGAGCGGGTGTTCGTGCTGACCGGGCAAGGGCTGTCGGAGGTGGCGGTCGAGGCGCCCGAACCGATCCCGCGCGCGCCCGATACGGGCGAGACGCTGGCGGTGACCGGGCGGTTGACCCGGCTGCTGCTGGACGCGGCATGAGGGGGCTGTGGGCGCTGCTGCCGCTGGGGTTCGGGCTGGCGCTCTGGCAGGCGGCGGTGGTGGTGTTGCAGGTGCCGCATTTCATCCTGCCGGGGCCGGCAAGGGTGGGCATTGCGCTTTGGGAGAACCGGGCGCTTCTGGCGGAGAACGCGCTGGTGACGGTGACGGAGGTGCTGGTGGGGCTGGCGCTTGGCGCCGTGCTGGGCTGGGTGACGGCGATCGGGCTGGCGCTGTCGCCCGCCGCCCGGCGGCTGGTGCGGCCGCTGCTGGTGTTCAGCCAGGCGGTGCCGGTCTTTGCGCTGGCGCCGATCTTCACGCTGTGGTTCGGCTACGGGATGGGATCGAAAGTGGCGATGGCGCTGCTGATCATCTATTTCCCGGTGACGTCGGCCTTCTTCGACGCGCTGGTCTCGACCCCGCCCGCGTGGCTGCAACAGGCGCGGGTGATGGGCGCGGGGCCTATGCGGGTGATGTGGCACGTGCGGATTCCGGCGGCGCTGCCGGGCTTGCTGTCGGGGCTGCGGCTGGCGGCGGTTTACGCGCCGATCGGGGCGATCATCGGCGAATGGGTGGGCGCGTCGCGCGGGCTGGGCTACCTGATGCTGCTGGCGAACGGGCGGGCGAAGATCGACCTGATGTTCGCGACGGTGATCGTGGTGGCGGTGCTGACGCTGGCGCTGCACCGGGTGGTGGATGGGCTGGCGACGCGGGCCGAGGCGGCGCGGCGCGGGTGATCAACGCGCGCGGCGGAGGCGTTTGAGCGTGCCGGGGTCGAAGGCGACGCGGAGGGTTAGGGCGAGCGCCAGGGTGCAGAGGGTGATTTTCGAGACGGTTTCCATCGTGCCGGTGATGAGGATGGCGTGGACGACGCTGCCGGTGACGATGACGAGGGCCAGCGCGGTGTGGGCGATGCGCCAGGTGCGCCAGCGCAGGCGGAGGCGGCGGCGGATCACGGCGAGGATCGCGGTGGCGAAGAGCGCCCACATGGCAATGACGCCCCACGGGGTGAAGGGCGTGGGCGAGGTGAAAAGGAGGGCGTCGATCACGTCGGGCGGGCTGGTGAGCCAGAGGCCGGCGACGTGGAGGATGACGGAAAGGACCAGCGCCGCGCCGGTCCAGCGGTGGATGCGGCGTTCCTGCAGCGGGTCGAGGCCCGGCAGGAGGCCCGCGATCAGGAGCGGCTGGATCAGCAGCAAGGCCATGCCCGTGACGCCCGCGAAGCCGGCGGCGATGTAGACGGGCTGGCGCCATTCGAGCAGTGGGCTGAGCGCCGCCGCGACCAGGGGCACGGCCAGCACCAAGGCGGTGGCGGCCCAGATCAGAGTGGCGCGCAGCAGGGGCATCAGGGCGGCGGTCCGGCGGGGGATCAGACGGGTTTCAGGACGAAATGCGCCTCGAGGCTGGTGTCGCTCGCGCTCGACATGACGGGGCGGAGGAAGACGGTCTCGTGGTCTTCGCTGTCATAGGCGAGATGGCCGTGGGGCTGGCCGAAGGCCGGCACGATCTGGGGCATTTCGAGGCGGAATTCGCCGTTGGCGTCGGTCAGCGTGGCGCCGTGGCTGTGCCAGTCGCGCTCGTGCCCCTCGGTTGTGTGGGCCCAGATCTGGATGCGCTGGCCTTCCAGCGGGGCGCCGTCGCCCGCGCGGCGCACGGTGCCGGACATCCAGAAGCCGCCGCCGCCGATGCGTTCGACGATGGGCGCGCCGGGGCGGTAGTTGTTGGCGCCGCCGCGCATCGAGGCGGTGGGGGCCACGTCCTGTGCCATGGCGGGGGTGAGAAGGCCCGTGGCGCCGGTGGCGAGCGTCGCGCCGCCCGTGGCAAGGAGGGTCCGGCGGTTGAGGAAGGGGGATGGCATTGAGGTCTCTCCTTTCGTGCGTGGGGTTGCGCAACCAAGGTCGTGTCGTGACCCGACCGTACCATTCCTATCTGGAGCGATGCC
This sequence comes from Roseovarius sp., assembly GCF_030373445.1. GTDB lineage: Bacteria > Pseudomonadota > Alphaproteobacteria > Rhodobacterales > Rhodobacteraceae > Roseovarius. Next base: position 49,337 of record NZ_JAUCYU010000011.1, on the reverse strand, counting down.
AGCACCGTGCCAACCCGAACCGCCGCCGGGGGGCATGAAATCTGCCCACGATTGCGTGATCGTGCGGTTTTTCGGGCAGTGGGGGCCGGGCTCAGTGCCCGGTGAACTTGGGCGCGCGCTTGTCGAGGAAGGCCTGCATCCCCTCGGCCTTGTCCTCGGTGGCGAAGAGAAGCTGCACCGCCTTGCGTTCCAGCGCCAGCGCGGCGCCGAGGGGGACATCCATGCCGTGCAGGATTACCTCCTTGATCTGGGCGACGGCGATGGGGGGCATGGCGGCGATGGTGCGGGCCATCGCCATCGCCTCGGGGAGCACCTTGTCGTCGTCGACGACCTTCGAGGCGAGCCCCATATCCCATGCTTCCTCGGCGGTGATGACCTCGCCCGTCAGGCACAGGCGCATGGCGCGGAACTTGCCGATCTCGCGCACCAGCCGCTGGGTGCCGCCGGCGCCGGGCATGATGCCGACGCGCACCTCGGGCTGGCCCAGTTTGGTGCTGCGGCCGATGATCGAGATGTCGCAGAGAAGCGCCAGTTCGAGCCCGCCGCCAAGGGCGTAGCCGTTGACGGCGGCGATCACCGGCACCGGGCAGTCGGCCACGGCGGCCCAGAGGCGTTCGGTGTGGCGGTGGTACATCTCGACCGCCGAGATACGGGACATGTCGGAGATGTCGGCCCCGGCGGCGAAGCTGGTCTCGTCTCCGGTAAGGACGACGCAGCGCAGGTCGGGGTCTTCGGCCAGCCCCCGGAACACCTCGGCCAGCCGCTTGCGGATCTCGAGGTCGAGCGCGTTCTTCACGCTGGGCCGGTTGAGGCGCACCACGGCGACCCCCGGTTCGGGATGTTCGAGAAGCACCATGTCTTCGGGCGGGCCGGATTGGTCTGTCATCGTCATTCCTGTGTCTGCGGGGGTCTCCGGGGCGGCCTAGAGCGGCGACTCGGGGTCGAAGTTCGGCTTGCGTTTTTCCTTGAGCGACGACAGGCCCTCCTGCACGTCGGGGCCGTTGAAGCCCATGAATTCGAGCGCCAGCGAGGTGTCGAAGGTGGGCCCGGCCATGCGCAGCCAGTTGTTGAGCGCGTACTTTGTGAAGCGCACGGCGCCGGGGGCGCCCTTGGCCAGCTTGGTGGCCACTTCGAGCGCCTTGTCGTGCAGGTCCTCGGGTTCGGTCACGAGGGAGACGAGGCCGATGCGCTCGGCCTCTTCGCCGCTGACCGGATCGCAGGTCATCAGGTAGTATTTCGACTTGGCGAGCCCGCAGAGGAGCGGCCAGACGATGGCGGCATGATCGCCCGCGGCGACGCCCAGCCGGGTGTGGCCGTCGATGATGCGGGCGGTGCGCGAGGCGATGGAGACATCGGCCAGCAGCCCGGCGACGAGGCCTGCGCCCACGGCGGGGCCTTCCATGGCCGAGACGACCGGCTTGGAACAGTTGATCACGTTGTAGACAAGATCGCGCGCTTCCTTCCAGACACGGTTCAACGTGTTGAAATCCTGCGTCATCTCCTTGACCAGTTCGAGGTCGCCGCCGCCCGAGAAGGCATCGCCCGCGCCGCGGATGATGACCGCGTTGACCCGCGAATCCGCGTCGATGTCGCGCCAGATGCGGACCAGCTCGCCATGCATCACGCCGTCGGCCGCGTTCATGCGGCCGGGGTTTTCCATGGTCACCCGCAACACGCGCTCGGCCGGCCAGTCGAATTTCAGGCGCTCGTAGCCTTCGTAGGTGTCGGTCATATCTTCTTCTCCCTGCCTTTCCAGAATGGCTCTTTGAGGATGTTCTTCTGTATCTTGCCGATGGGCGTTTTCGGGAAATCCGTGACGAATTCCACGTGGCGGGGGCGCTTGAAACGGGCGAGCCGTTCGGCGCAATGCTCCACCAGCGTGGCCTCGTCGAGGGTTTCGCCCGCCTTCAGCATGACGAAGGCCGCCGGCACCTCGCCCCACTTGTCGTCGGGGATGCCGAAGACGGCGCATTCGGCGACCTCGTCCCGGTCGTAGATGACGTCTTCGATTTCCTTGGGGTAGACGTTCTCGCCGCCGGAAATGATCATGTCCTTCGAGCGGTCGATCAGGGTGATGAACCCTTCTTCGTCGATCGTGCCCACGTCGCCCGTCAGCGCCCAGCCGTTCTGCCAGAACTTCGCGGTCTGCTCGGGCTCGTTGTAATATTCGAGCATGACGTTGTGCCCGCGCGAGGCGATTTCGCCGATCTCGCCGGGGGCGACCTTGTTGCCGTTCTGGTCGATGACGCCCACGTCGACATTGTAGCATTGGCGGCCGACCGAGCCGAGTTTTTCCGGCAGGTTCCAGGCGCGGAGCGAGGTGAGCACGCCCATTTCCGACTGGCCGTAGATCTGGGTGATGGCGAGGTTGGGCAGCTTTTCCATCAGCTCGGACTGGACCCAGTCGGGCATGGGGGCGCCGGCGAAGGAGACCTTGCGCCAGGTGGCGTAGTTGGCGGCGTCGAAATTCGGGTCGCTCACGACCATGGAGAGCTGCGTCGGCACGGCGAAGAGCGCGGTCATGCGGGTTTCCTTCGCCATGGCGGCGAAATCCTCGACCGTCCATTTGCTGAGAAGCGTCGTGGTGGCGCCGGCGAGGATGGCGGGCTGGAACATGATGTTGAGGGCCGCCACGTGGAAGAGCGGGGTGACGATGCCGACGATGTCGCGCTCGTCTATGGCTTCCTCGACCATCACGGTGTGGGCGGTGATGTTGCGGTTGCGGTGGCTGCAGAGCACGCCTTTCGGCCGGCCGGTGGTGCCGCCCGTGTAGGTCATGCAGAACGGGTCGTCCTCGTCGATGGCGACGTCCGGATAGCCCTCGCCGCCTTCGGCGATGAAGCTCTCGAACGTCTCGTCGCCGCCGTCGCCGATGCAGACCAGCTTCTTCAGCTTCGGCAGCCTGTCCTTCACCGCCTCGATCTTCTCGGCGAAGATATCTTCGTAAACGAGGAGTTCCACGTCGGCCTTGTCGAGCACGTAGGCCAGTTCGTCGGGCGCATAGAGCACCGAAATGTTTACCATCACGCAACCGGACCGCGCGATGCCGAAGAACGCAACGCCGTACTCGGTACGGTTGCGGGAGATCATGCCGACCTTGGTGCCCTTGGGAAGCCCCTCACCCAGCAGGCGATTGGCCAGTTTATTGGCCGATTTGTCGAGCTCTGCATAGCTTGTCGACTGCCCCTGCCAGAGGATGGCGGGCTTGTTCGGAAACCGCTCGGCGGAGCGGCGGAGCATATCGCCTGTCAGCATGTCTTCCTCCCTTTCACCGGCTTGGGCCGATGGTCTCGACATGTCCCGAAGGAGGCGGTAAACGCAATGGGAAATTGCAGAAATCTATTCCGCAGAGCGGAATACAACGGCAGGAGAGTTTCGGCATGGCACAGGGCGACCGGCAGTTCGTGGATGCATTGGCGCGGGGGCTGGCGATCCTGGAATGTTTGTCGCGGTCGCACCAGCCGATCGGCAATCGCGCCATATCCGATGCGGTGGGGCTGGCGCCCTCGACGGTGAGCCGGCTGACCCATACGCTGTGCGCCCTGGGCTATATCCGGCCCACCGGCACGGGCCGCGCCTATGAGCTGACGCCCAAGAGCCTGACGCTGGGCTACCCGGTGCTGGCGGGGCTGAGCCTGCGGGACAGGGCACGGCCGCACCTGGAGGCGCTGAGCCGGAAAACCGGCGAGACGGCGGCGCTGGCCATTCGCGACGGGCTGTACTGTACCTTCGTGGCGGTGGTGCCGGGGACGAACATGGTATCGGTGCGGCTGGCGACCGGCGGGCGGCTGAGGATGCAGGTCTCGGCGGCGGGGATCGCGCTGGTGGCCGCCCTGCCCGTCCAGGAGCGCCGGGCGCTGGCCGGGCGGCTGCGGGCCGACATGACGCGGCGGGGCGAGTCGACGGACGGGTTCGACCGGGCGCTCGAGGCCTGCCTCGCCGACGGGTTCGCGACGGTGCGCAATTCGTGGAAGGCGGGGATCGGCGGGGTCGGCGTGCCGATCAGCTTCCAGGGCGAGACCGCCGCGCTGACCGTGCCGGTGGCAACCGGCAGCGTCAGCGAGGAGCAGATGCGCGGCGAGATCGCGCAGGCGATGCTGCAGGAGGCCAACGCCTTCTGAGCGGGGGGCCGTCATGGCCCGTATCACAGCAGGGGCCGGGCCAGCCCGCCATCCACGGTCAGGTTCTGGCCGGTGATGTAGCCCGCGTGGACCGAGCAGAGAAAGGCGCAGGCCGGGCCGAAATCGGCCGCCTGCCCCAGCCGCCGCATCGGCACGCTTTCGGCCATGGCGCCCTTGGCCTCTTCGGGCGTGATGCCTTTTGCCTTGGACTGGGCGTTGTAGACCCGTTCGAGCGCGCCGGTGTCCATGAGGCCCGGCAGCAGGTTGTTGACAGTGATGCCGTCGGGCGCGATCTCGTGCGAGAGGCTGCGCATGGCGCCGGTGAGGCCGGCGCGCACGCCGGTGGCGACGCCCATGTTGGGGTACGGGTCGCGCACGGTGAAGGAGGTGACGTTGACGATGCGGCCGTAATTTTCGGCGCGCATGTCGGGCAGGCATTGGCGCGCGAAGTCGATGGCCGGCAGCATGTTGGTTTTCAGCGCGTTCAGCCAGATGTCTTCGGCGTGGCTTTCCACCGGGCCGGGCGGCGGGCCGCCGGCATTGGTGACGAGGATGGTGATGGGGCCCAGTGCCTCGCGGGCCTTCTCGACGATGGCCTGCCGGTTCGCGGGGTCGGAGATGTCGCCCGGCACGGCGATGGCGCCGCCGCCGATTTCCTGCGCCGCCGCTTCGGCCTTGGCCGCGTCGCGGCCGTTGATGGCGACGCGCACGCCGGCCTCTGCCAGGGCTTTCGCGCAGGACAGGCCAAGCCCCTGAGAGCCGCCGAGAACGAGGGCCGCGCGGCCCGAAATACCAAGGTCCATTGTCACCTCCGGAAGTGTGGGGCCGTCACAGGAGCGACGGCAGGAACAGGATGATCTCCGGCACCAGCGCGAGCACGGCGATGACGGCGATGAAGATCGCGATGAAGGGCAGCACCGAGCGGTAGACGGCCTGGATCGGGATGCCGTCGGAGGCGCCCTGCAGCGAGAAGAGCGTGTAGCCGAAGGGCGGCGTGATGCCCCCGATCGACATGTTGATCAGGAAGATGGTCCAGAACCAGATCGGGTCGAAGCCCAGCGCGCCGATCATCGGCTGGTAGATCGGCACCAGCATGATCATCAGCGCGATCTGGTCGATGAACATGCACAGCACGAAGGGCAGCAGTTGCAGCATGATGAACATCAGCACCAGCGGCAGGGTCAGGGCCGACACCAGCTTGACCAGCTCGAAGGTGGCGCCGGTGAAGTTGAGGAGCTGGCTGAAGGAGACCGAGCAGACCATGATGATCATGATCATCGCGGTGATCATGGCGGTGGAGCGTAGCGCCTCGATCAGCGACGACAGGCGCAGGTTGCCGAAGATGGCGCAGATGATGGCGGCGGCGACGCAGCCGCTGGCGGCGGCCTCGGTGGGCGTGGCGATGCCGCCGAGGATGAGGCCGAGGATGGTGACGATGATCAGGAGGAACGGCGCGGCGCGGAGCGCGGTGCGGCCGCGTTCGGACCAGGGGCGCTCGGCGCTTTCGGCGAGCGGCGCGACGTTGGGGTTCAGAAACCCGCGGACCATGGTGTAGAGCAGGAAGGCCGTGGCGAGCAGGATGCCGGGCAGGATGCCCGCGACCAGCAGGGCCGAGATCGAGACCTTGGAGAGGATGCCGAGGACGACGGCCATGACCGAGGGCGGGATGATCGGCGCGAGGCTGGCGCCGGCAAGGATGGTGCCCATCGACAGGCTGCGGTCATACTCGCGCTTCTGCATTTCCGGCAGGAGCGAGGAGCCCATCATCGCCGCCACCGCCATGGCCGAGCCCGAGAGCGCCCCGAAGACGGTGGAGAGCACGATGCTGACCGCGTAGAGCCGGGCGCGGAAATTGCCGACCAGCGCGTCGACCGCGTCGAAGATGATCTTGACCGAGCCGGAGCGGAACAGCAGCTCCCCCAGCAGGACAAATAGCGGGATGGCGGCGAGCGAGATGCTGGTCGAGGTGCTGAACATCGAGTTCACCACCAGCAGCACGCCCTTGATGTCGCCCGTCAGGATGTAGAGCCCGCCCACGTTGATGAGCAGGAAGGACAGGAAGATCGGCAACCCCATGAGGAAGAGCGCCAGCAGCAGGAAGAACACGCTGCCGAGAATTACGTACCACTCCACGTCGGCGCTCCCTTGTCTGTGTCGGGCGATCTTTCGAACGTCGCCACGAAATGGCGGATGAAATAGAGGGCCGAGTTGGCCAGCCCGTAGACCAGCGGCACGAAGACGACCCATTTGGGAATGGGCGTGACCGAGACGATCATGACGCCCGAGGAGATCTGGCGCGCGGCCTCGACCCCGCCGACCCAGGCGCAGAGCGCGCAGACGGCGAAGCCGATGACGTAGTTGAGGCGCATCATGCCGACCGACACCCGCCGGGGCACCGCGTTGACGATGAAATCCATCGACGCGTGGCCGGATTTCCATGTCAGGTACGGCACCGCGAGGAAGGTGATCAGGCCGAAGGCCACCGCCGCCGTGTCGGGCGACCAGTCGGAGGGCGAGGCCAGGACGTAACGGCCGAAGACTTCTCCGGCCGTTACGAGGGTGAGGTAGAGGACCCCGAATGACGCCGCCCAGAACGTGGCGCCGGTGATCGCGTCATGGACGCGGCAGAGGCGTTTCATCCGGTGTTGCTCCTCCCGGGGTCGGGCCGGTTTACTCGGCGGTCAGGCCTTTTTCGACGGCGAGCTCGTGGAACGCCGTGCCGTCTTCGCCGGCCTTCTCCTCGACCTGTTTCCAGATCCCGGCGGCGAAGATGGCGTTCACGTTCTCGGCGGTCTCGTCACCGAACTGGGTGATTTCGAGCCCGGCCTCCTGCATGGCCTTGTCTTCCTTCTCCCACAGGTCCTCGAAGTGCAGGCGCCCTTCGACTTCCAGCGTGGTGGCGGTGTCGACCACCATCTGCTGCTGATCTTCGCTCAGACCGTTCCAGGTGTCGAGGTTCATGAACAGCGACAGGTTGGTGACGCCGAAGGTGGGGCGGGTCATGTAGTCGGCGACCTCGTACCACTTGTAGTCCATCGCGCCGAAGACGGGCCAGGCCGCGCCGTCGACCACGCCGCGTTCGAGCGAGGAGTAGATCTCGGACGCCGGCAGGGTGACGACGGAGCCGCCAAGTTCGGTCACGAGGTCATGGTAGGTGCCCGAGGCGCGGATCTTGCGGCCTTCGAGCGCGCCGTCCTCGCCGATGGGCTCGCGCAGCATGATGTGATAACCGGAGGCGGCCGAGAAGACGCCGATGAGCTTGAGGTTGCGCTTGTTGTAGTGACTGTCGATCACGTCGTAGATGCCGCTTTCGCGGCGCGCCTCGGGGTCGTCGGTGACCGCGTCCATGCCGAAGGCCATGGCGGTCTCGCCCAGGTGATAGGCGCCGTGGGTGAAGAGCATGTCGAAGAGGCCGGCCGAGACCGGCTGAAGCTGTTCGAAGGGCGAGACGGTTTCGGGGCCGCGCAGCTCGACCGTGAGGTCGCCACCGGAGTTCTCGGCCAGTTTCTCGGCAAACCCTTGGGCGAAGACGGGGACGGCGTTGTAGCTTTCGTCCCAGCTCGACAGCATGGTCAGGGTCTCGGCGCGGGCCGGGACGGCGGCCGCGGCCAGGATGGCGGCGGCACAGAAAGTCTGTTTGAAATAGGTCATTTGCAGGTTCCTCCCTTGGTTCGGCGGCGGCGGGGGCGAAGGGCCCTTGGCCGCGGTGCCGGATCGGTTTCAAAACAAGCCGCGAATGGGGGGACTGTAAAGCGAAATACCGGAACGTTCCTTCCGCAGTGCGGAATTCTTTTCTGAACTGCGGTTAATACATGGGATGCGGCAGCGGGCCGTGGTCGGCTCCCGCATAGGGGTTTCGCAATGTTGGTACCACGTCGGTATCTTGTCGGTATCGCGTCGGTGCGGGGTCGGTGCGGCCCCCTGCCCCGCCACCCTGGTAATGCACCGTCACGACCACGGAATCGGAATAGACGCCGATCGCCGCCTGCTGCCCGGCATGGATGCGCCCGTAGACCATGTAGCGCTGGCCATAACCGCTGCCGGCGCCTTGCGCGCGCTGCGACGGGACCTCGCCGCAGGGGATGCTACGGCCGAAATCGTGATAGAGCCCGTAGACCAGCGAATGGGCCGGGGATGACATCGGCGGGCAGAGGGCGCGGTGGCGGGTGAAACCTTCAACTGTCTACAGTTGACATATCTGTTCCGGCCATCATAGTGTCCGGTAACCGCAATTTGGATTCAGACACGATGAACAACGCTGTGACGGACGACACCCGACGTGCCCCGGAAACGGGTCGGGACACGGATTTCGCCGATCGCCGGAGTGTCCTCAGGGCGCTGGTCGCGGAGAAGAACGCGGTTGTCCTGCCCGGCGCACCCAATGCCCTGACGGCGCGCATTGTCGAAGACCTGGGGTTTCGCGCGGCCTATCTTACCGGGGCCGGCCTTACCAACATGTCGCTGGGGCTTCCCGATCTCGGTTTCGTGACGTCGAACGAGGTGGTCGAGGCCACGGCGCGGATCAGCGATGTCTGCACCCTGCCCCTGATCGTCGACATGGACACGGGTTTCGGCAACGCGCTGAACGCCTACAACACCGTGCGCAAGCTGGAGCGTGCGGGGGCCGCCGCGATCCAGATCGAGGACCAGGTCTTTCCGAAGAAATGCGGGCACTTCGCCGGCAAGGCGGTGATCCCGACGGAGGAGTTCGTGGGGAAGCTGAAAGCCTGTCTCGATGCGCGGCGCGACGGCAATACGATGATCATCGCGAGAACGGATGTTCGGGCGATCGAGGGGTTCGAGGCGGCGATGGAGCGGGCGCACCGGATGATCGAGGCGGGGGCGGACATGATCTTTGTCGAGGCGCCCGAGAACGAGGAGGAAATCCGCGCCATCGGACAGCTTCCGGCGCCGCAGCTGATCAATTTCGTCTTCGGCGGAAAGACCCCGATGATGACGCCCGACGCGCTGAGCGATGCCGGGTTCTCGCTGGTGCTGTATGCCAACGCGGCGCTTCAGGCCTCGGTCCGGGCGATGCATGACGTGCTGGGCCATTTGCGGCGGACCGGGTCGCTTGACGGGGTGTCGGACCGGCTGGCGAGTTTCGCCGAGCGGCAGAGGCTTGTGGGCAAGGACGAGTTCGATACGCTGGCGGACAGGTACGACGGCTCCTGACAGACCGGGGATGGGATGATGGCACACCGCAGACTGCCGGCGTTGTTCATGCGCGGGGGCACGTCGAACGCCCTCGTGTTCCATGTGAAGGACCTGCCTGCCGAGCGCGGGGAATGGGACGCGCTGTTCCTCGGGGCGATGGGCGCGCCCGACCCGAACGGGCGGCAGCTTGACGGGATGGGGGGCGGCATATCCTCGCTGTCGAAGGTCTGCGTGATCGGGCCGCCGAGCCGGGACGATGCGGATATCGACTATACCTTCGCGCAGATCGGCACCGACAAGGCGACGGTGGATTACGCGGGCAATTGCGGCAACATGAGTTCCGCCATGGGGCCCGCGGCGCTGGAGATGGGTCTTGTCGCGGCGCCGGAGACGGGCGAGGCGCGGGTGCGCATCCACAACACGAACACGGGGAAGATCATCGTGGCGCGGTTCCCGGTGGAAGATGGATTGCTGGCGCCCGCGGGCGACATGGCCATTGCCGGTGTCGCGGGGCGGGCGGCGCCCATCCGGCTGGAGTTTCTCGAGCCCGGGGGCGCGCGGACCGGGCGGCTGCTGCCGAGCGGGACTGCCTGTGACCTGCTGGCCCTGCCCGACGGGCGAAAGGTACGGGCGAGCCTCGTGGATGCGGCGAACCCTTGCGTTTTCGTGGCCGCCGCGGACCTGGGCAAGACCGGGGGCGAGACGCCGGGGGCGCTGGCCGCCGATACGGCGTTCATGGCGGACATGGAGGCGTTGCGCTGTGCCGGGTCGGTGCGGATGGGCATGGCGGCGGACCTTGCGGGCGCGGCGGAGATCCCGAGCGTTCCCAAGGTCGCCATCGTGGCGGCGCCGGCCGATGTGACGACCCTGTCGGGCGAGATCATCGGGGCGGGCGAGATGTCGCTGGGGGTGCGGATGATCTCGATGGAGCAGCCGCACCGGGCGGTGCCGATCACCGGGGCGATCTGCCTTGCGGTGGCGGCGCGCGTGCCCGGGTCGGTGCCCGGGGCGCTTTGCAAGGCGGGAGACGGCGCGATCACGGTGGCGCACCCTTCGGGCGTGATCGTGGTGGATGCCGAGGTGGAGACCACCGGCGGCGAAGTCACGGCGCGCAAGGGCGTGATCTATCGCACGGCGCGGACGCTGTTCGAGGGGTTCGTGCGCCTGCCCGGCGGCTGAGGGGCCCCTGCCCTGTTGCGACGCGAATTGTGCCGTTACGGCATGACGGCCCGGGCAGACCTGCCCGGGCCGCTTCATGTGACGCGGACCGGCGATCAGGAGACCTTCTGAACATTGCCGGAGGACGCGCCGACATAGGCCGCGGCGCTTTCGCCGGCGAGCTTGCCGAACACCGAGCCGGACATCAGGCCGGTGCCGCCGGGGTAGTTCTCGTAGAAGAGGCCGCCGACGAGTTCGCCCGCGGCGTAGAGGCCGGGGATCGACTGGTCGGTCATGTCCTGCACCTCTCCCGACGTGTTGATCTGCAGCCCGCCGAAGGTGAAGGTGATGCCGGTGGTGCAGACATAGGCCTCGTAGGGCGGCTCGTTGATCGGCAGGGCCCAGTGGCTTTTGGGCGGGGTGATGCCCCGGGTGCCGACGCCGTCGAGGATGGAGGGGTTGTAGTCGCCGCCCTGGCAGGCCTCGTTGTATTCGCGGACCGTGCGGGCCAGCTTCTCGGGGTCGAGGTCGAGCTGTTCGGCGAGGCCCTCGATCGTGTCGGAGGTGGCTTTCGTGACCTCGCGGATGCGGTACTCGTCGCGCAGGCGGTGGATGGTCTGCTGGTCGAAGATCTGGATGGCGGTTCGGTTGGGCTGGGCCATGATCTCGCGCCCGTACTTGGCGTAGGTCAGGTTGCGGTAATCGGCGCCCTCGTCGACGAAGCGCTCGCAATTGGTGTTGACCATGATGCCCAGCGGGTAGGAGTGCTTCTGGAAGTTGTCGAGCACCCAGCGGTCGCCATAGGGCGGGGCCGAGATGTCCCATTCGCAGGAGTGGCAGGAAGACCAGTTGCCGTAGGGCTTGGCGCCGATCTCGAGCGCCATCTTGATGCCCTCGCCCATGTTGTGGCGGGTCCCGCGCACGCGACAGAGATCCCAGCCGACCCCGAGGTAGCGCACGCGCATCTCGGCGTTCGACTCGAACCCGCCGGAGGCGAGGATCACGGATTTGGCGTTGATCTCGGAATAGCCCTCCTTCGTGCGGATCTTCACGCCGGTGACGGTGCGGTCCTGCGATTGCAGGAGGCCGATGGCGGCGTGGCCGTAGCGGATCTCGATGCCGAGCTTCTCGGCGCGGGCGATCTCGGCCTCGACAAGCCCTGCCCCGCCGCCGACCGCCTCGATGTTGACGCCGCCGTAGAAGTGGTGCTTGCCGTCGACGAGGTAGGACTGGCGGCCGAACATGGGCACGAAGCGGATGTTGTGCTTGCGCAGCCAGCCCATCGTCATGCGGGAACGGTCGACCAGCAGGCCGGCGAGTTCCTCGTCGCACTGGAAGCGGGTGACTTCGCGCATCTGGTCCATGAAGAATTCGCGGCTGTGGGGCGGCAGGATGATCTGCTCGCGCTCGTCGTCGGAGAGGTCGGTGAGGATGTCCTCGGTGACGTCCTCGAGCCCCTCGTGGGCGAAGCGGAAGCCGCCGGCGGTGAAGTAGGAATTGCCGCCCCTCTCGTCTTCGGGGGCGCGTTCGAGGACCAGTGTCCTGGCCCCGTTCTCATGCGCCGAGATGGCCGCGCAGAGGGCCGCGTTGCCGCAGCCGACGACGATCACGTCATAGTCGCTCAATTGATCTCTCCTTGTTCGGCGCCGCCCGGATGGCGGCGGTTCTGGTTGGTTTGTCCGGGGGCGGCTCAGATGCCGAGATAGGCCTTCCGGACATGTTCGCTTGCGGCGAGGTCGCGGCCGCTGCCCTGCAGGGCGATGGAGCCGCTTTCGATCACGTAGGCGCGGTGACAGAGGCGCAGGGCCATGCTGGCATTCTGTTCCACCAGCACGATCGAGATGCCTTCCTCGCGGTTGATCTCCTCGATGATGCGGCCGATTTCCTGTACCCGGATGGGCGCAAGGCCGAGCGACGGCTCGTCGAGGAGGAGGAGCCGGGGCCGGGCCATGAGGGCGCGGCCGATGGCGAGCATCTGCTGTTCGCCGCCGGACATGGAGCCCGCCATCTGGGTGCGCCGTTCGAGCAGGCGGGGGAAGTAGCCGTAGACCCGCTCCATCGAGGCTTTCGCCTGGGCCTTGTCGGGCTTGAGGTAGGCGCCGAGCTGGAGGTTCTCTTCCACCGTCATCTGCGGAAAGACGCGGCGGCCCTCGGGCGAGAGCGCGATGCCCAGGCCCACCACCGCGGGCGGGCGCATGCCGGAGATGTCTCGGTTGTCGAAGGAGATGGCGCCGCTGTCGGGCGGGGTCAGGCCCATGATGGCGCGCAGCGTGGTCGTCTTGCCCGCGCCGTTGGAGCCGATGAGCGCCACGATCTCGGCCTCGCCCACATCCATCGACAGGCCGTGGAGGGCGGCCATCGGGCCATAGCTGACTCGGATGTCCTGAAGGGATAGCGCGGTCATGCCTCGACCTCCGTTCCGAGATAGGCCTCGATCACCTGCGGGTTGTTGCGGACCTCGTTCGGGCTTCCGGCGGCGATCTGTTCGCCGTGATCGAGGACGATGATGCGGTCGCAGATGCCCATCACGAGTTTCATGTCATGTTCGACGATCAGCACGCTGACCTGCCCGTCGGTATGGATGTCCCTGATGAGCTGGCCCATGGCCATGCTTTCCTCGGGGTTCAGCCCGGCGGCGGGTTCGTCCATCATGATCACCTTCGGCGAGGAGGCGAGCGCGATGGCAACGCCCAGCCGCCGCTGGTAGCCATAGGGCAAGGCGCCGGCGAGGTGGTCGTGGACATGGGCGATGCCGACCCGGTCGAGGATCGCCATGCAGCGATCGCGCTCTTTCGACTGGGCCTCGCGCGAGGCGCGGGTGGCCAGCATCGAGCCGAGGAACGTGTCCTCGCTCCGGCAGAAGGCGCCGCGCATGACGTTCTCGAGCGCGGTCGAGTGCGGGAAGACGCTTGTCGCCTGGTAGGTGCGGGCCAGCCCCATTCGGATGATCCGGTTGGGGCGCAGCCCGACGATGTCCTGGCCCTGGAAGGTGATGCGTCCGTCCGACAGAGGGAGGGTGCCGCTGATCACGTTGAAACAGGTCGTCTTGCCGGCGCCGTTGGGGCCGATCAGGCCGACGATCTCGCCCTCGGCCACGGAAAAGGTGACGTCCTTGAGCGCGGTCAGCCCGCCGAACCGCTTGGCCACGTCCTTGACGTCAAGCAGGATGCTCATTTGCCGCCTCCCGTCAGTCTGCGAAGGGTTGAGGGGATCGAGATCAGCCCGCCCGGCAGGGTGCGCAGGACAAGCACCATGATCGCCCCGTAGATGATGTGCTGCAGCCCCTCGAAATCGCGCAGGAACTCGGGCAGCGGGGTCAGGAAGGCCGCGCCCACCACCGCGCCCCAGAAGATCGACCGGCCGCCGACCACCAGCATGGTGATGTAGGCCACCGAGTTGTGGAAGGTGAAGGTGTCGGGCGAGATGTAGCGGATGTAATGGGCGATGAGCGCGCCCCCGACCCCGGCGATGCCGCTGCCGATGGCGAAGGCGATGACCTGGAAGCGGGCGGTGTCGATGCCGCAGCTTTCGGCGAGGTCGATGTTCTGCTCGATCGAGTTGAAGGCGCGCCCGAAGGTCGACCGGCTGAGGGCCCAGGTGAAGAGCAGGGTCGCCATGAACATGGCGAAGGCGAGGTAGAAGAACATCGAGCGGGGCCCGAAGCTTATGCCGAGAAGCTTGATCGGCGCGATGCTGATCAGACCGTTGGCGCCGTTGGTCACGTCCTGCCAGTTGAGGGCCAGAAGGGTGAACATCTGGCCGAAAAGGAAGGTGACGAGCACGAAGTAGACGCCGCGGAGCCGCAGGATCACCGCGCCCAGAAGCGCCGCCATGGTCGCCGTGAAGAGCCCCGCGATGACCAGAGAGAGGGCCGGCGGCACCCCGAGGCGGAGCGACAGCAGCGCCGAGCAATAGGCGCCCAGCCCCGCGAAGGCGGCGTGGCAGAGCGAGAGCTGGCCGACGGAGTAGATGATCCAGAGGCTGAGCGCGAAGATGCCGCTGATGAGGGTCAGGTTGGCGATGTGCACGTAGAAGAGGTTGGGCAGCAGCCCCGGCGTGAAGCCCGCCGCGACGCAGGCCGCCGCGACCAGCGCGAGGCGTGTCCAGAGGCCGCTGGCCGAGGCGCGGCTTTTCGGTGCGGGCGGGGCGACGGTTGTATCCGTGGTATTCATTCAGGCCTCCTTGCGGCCCATCAGGCCCGAGGGCCGCACGAGCAGGATGGCGATGACGAGCGCGAGCTGGAGCATGTCGGCGACCATGGCGCCCAGCAGCGTCGCGCCGAAGCTTTCGATCATGCCGAGGAGCAGCCCGCCCAGCACGGCGCCGGGGATCGAGCCGAGACCGCCGAGGATGACCACGATGAAGGCCTTGAGCATCGGCGTGACGCCGACGAAGGGCGAGACCGAGAAGACCGGGGCCATCATCGCGCCGGCTACGGCGGCCAGCGCCACGGAGATGCCGAAGGCGAGCGGGAAGATCTTCTCGACGTCGATGCCCTGGATCAGGGCGGCCTCGCGGTCCTGGGCGACGGCGCGCATGGCGCGTCCCGTCCGCGATTTCTGCATGAAGAGCCAGAAGGCGCCGATCACCAGGGCCGCCGCGATGATGACGAAGATCCGCGACCACGAGAATACCGCCGGGCCAACCCGGACGAGGCCCGAGATCACGTCGGGCATGGGCCGGGGCGAGGCGCCGAAATACATCAGGGCGGTGTTCTGGATGACCACGGAAATGCCGAGCGTGGCGATCATGCCGGTCAGCTCGTCCCCGCGCAGCGGCCGGATCAGCGCCCATTCGACCAGCGCGCCCACGACCCCCACCAGCAGCACGGCCGCGAGGATCGTGACGACGAAGGGCAGTTGCCACTGGGCGTAGGTGAAGAAGGCAATAAAGCTGCCGATCATGTAGAATTCGCCGTGGGCGAAGTTCACCACGCGCATGATCCCGAAGACCAGCGTGAAGCCGATCGCCATCAGCGCGTACATCGTTCCGATCACCAGGCCGTTCACACCGGCCTGGATCAGGAGCGTCATCATGTCCATCGTCTGCTCCGCAGTTCGTGTCGGTTCGACCGGTGGGGGTGCGGCGAGGCTGTCACCTCACCGCGCCTGTGCTACTCGCATTTCTCGAGGTCGCAGGTGGCGATCACCGTGGGGGTGCCGTCGGTCACCTGGCCGATGGCGTAGGGGATGTATTGCTGGCGCATGACGCCCCAGACCTCCTGCCCCATCCAGTTGGCGTTGCCGGCGGGCCCCTCGAAATCGGTCAGCTTGGCCATCTCGGCGACGATGGCGTCGCTGTCCTCGACCGTGCCGGCCGCCTTCATGCCCTCGAAGATCATGTTGATCGTCGTGTAGAAGAGCGGGCTGAAGGCGTTCATGGTGCCGCCGTAGGCATCGATGTAGCGGGTCTCGTAGGCGGCAAGCGAGTCGAGCGAGCCGTCGTATTCCATGTGGACGTAAAGCCCTTCGGAGGCCTCGGGCCCGGCGACCGCGAGGATGTCGTTGGTGGCGTCGCCCCCGGTGCGCACGATGTTGCCCTCGAAGCCAAGGTCGCGGAGCTGGCGGACCAGCAGGCCGGCGGTCTGGGGCGGGGAGCCGTCAAGCTCGAACGTGTCGATGCCCTGGGCGATCACGCGCGTCAGGAGCGGGACGAAATCGACGCGGCCGCGCTCGTAATAGTCCACCGCAGAGGCGTCGGCGCCGGCGGCCTCGTAGCCCGTGGAGATGTCGTTGGCCATGGTCTGGCCGGTCTCGTCATTGGGGAAGAGCGAACCGACCTTCTTGGCACCGAGCTTTTCGACCACGTAGGCGATCTGCGGGTTGCCGTAGATCTGGGTAGGCAGCACGGCGCGGAACGAATAGGGGTGCTCCTCGGCCATGGCGATGGGGGTGAAGCCGCCGGTGACTGTGATCTTCTTGTTCTCGGTCGTCACCGGCACCAGCGCGGCGAGCGGGGCCGAGCCGAGGGGGCCCACGATGAAGGCGGCCTCGTCCTCGTAGATCAGGCGGTTCACGGCGGTCACCGCGTCGTTCGGGTTGTAGTGGCTGTCATAGGCGGCGATGGAGATCTCGTAGGTCGTGCCGCCGACCTCGAGCCCGCCCGCCCCGTTGATATCCTCGACCGCCAGTTCGAGCGCGCCCTTCATGGCGTTGCCCCATGCCGCGCCGCCGCCCGAGAGCGGGGCCACAAGGCCGACCGTCATGGTTTCGGCGCTTGCGAACGTGCCCAGCGCGATGGCCGATGCACTCAATGTCAACAATGATGTTTTCACCTTTATCCTCCCTTTTTCGTCACTGCATCTGGCTTGGTGCAGCCAGCGTCTTTATGGCGGCAAAAACACATGGCGTCAACTGTTGACATTTTTGCTGCCGCGGCTCAGTTTGGCCGCGTTGGAGAGGCGGAGAACAGAATGAAACCTTATGAATTGTTCATCGGCGGGACATGGGTGGCGCCGCGTGCGGGCGGCCGGTTCGATGCCGTGAACCCCTTCACCGGCAAGACATGGGCACAGCTTGGCGAGGCCGATGCGAGCGACGTCGACGCGGCCGTGACGGCGGCGGCCGAGGCGCAGCCGGGCTGGGCCGCCACCAATGGCGCGACGCGCGCGCTGATCCTGAACCGAATCGCCGACGTGATCGTCGACCATGCCAGCGAGATGGCGGTCTTCGAATCGACCGACAACGGCAAGGTGATCCGCGAGACGTCGTCGCAGATGCTGTTCGCCGCCCGCCTCTTCCGGTTCTTCGCGGGTTATGCCGACAAGCTATACGGCAGTGTCATCCCGCTCGATAACCCGCATGTCTTCGACTACACGCGGCGCGAGCCGTATGGTGTTATCGCGCTGATCACCGCGTGGAACTCGCCGATCACGCTGCTTTGCAACAAGCTGCCGGCGGCGCTGGCGGCGGGGAACACGGTGGTGGTGAAACCGTCGGAGCATGCCTCGGTTTCGACGCTGGAACTGTGCCGGCTGCTGGAGAAGGCCGAGCTTCCGCCCGGCGTCGTCAACGTGGTGACCGGCGCCGGGGACACCGGCGCCGCGCTGGTCGAGCATCCGGGCATTGCCAAGATCAGTTTCACCGGCTCGCCCGCCGTGGGCCGGCGGATCGCCGCCGCGGCGGGGCAGAACCTGAAGCCCGTCACGCTGGAGCTGGGCGGGAAATCCCCGAACATCATCTTCGACGATGCCGACCCGGAGGCCGCCACGGTGGGCGCGCTGGCGGGGATCTTCGGGGCCACCGGGCAGACCTGTGTCGCGGGCTCGCGCCTGCTGGTGCAGCGCGGGCTTTACGAGCGGATCACGGAGACCCTCGTGGAGCGGGCAAAGGCCATCCGGCTGGGCGACCCGCTCGACCCGGCCTCGGAAATGGGCACGGTGGCCAACCGGCCGCAGCTTGACCGGATCATGGCCGCCATCGAGGGCGCCAAGAGCGAGGGGGCGCGGCTGCTGACCGGTGGCGGGCGGGCAAGGGGCGAGGCGCTGGGTGACGGGCTGTTCGTGGAGCCCACGATCTTTGCCGACGTGCGCAACGACATGACGGTCGCGCAGACCGAGATCTTCGGCCCGGTCCTGTCGATCCTGCCCTTCGAGGAGGAGGAGGAGGCGGTGAGGATCGCCAACGACATCCCCTTCGGGCTGGCCGCCGGGATCTGGACGCGGGACATCAACCGCGCGATGCGCCTTGTGCCGCAGATGAGGACCGGCGGTGTCTGGGTGAACACCTACCGGATGGTCGCCGCGCAGGCGCCGTTCGGCGGCACCAAGGAAAGCGGCTTCGGCCGCGAGCGCGGCGAGCAGGGGATCCTGGATTTCACCGTGCAGAAGAACGTGATGATCGACTGGTCGGGCACGGCCAGCGACCCGTTTGCCATCAAGAACTGAAGGGCCCCGGGCGGGCCGATTGGGAGAGAGAAAGATGACGATTTCCGGCAAGAAATACATGGTCACCGGCGGCGTGAGCCTTATCGGCAGCCACGTGGCGGAGCAGTTGTTGGAGGCGGGCGCCGAGGAAGTGATCCTGTTCGACAACTATTCGCTGGGCTCGAACGACATGATCGGGCACCTGCTTGAAAACCCCAAGGTGCGGCTTGTGCGGGGCGACATCACGCGGGTGAACGAGCTGTTCGACGCGCTTGACGGGGTGGACGGCATCTTCGCGATCGCCGGGTTCCTGACCCTGCCCTTCAGCGCCAACCCGACGCTGGGCCTGACGGTGAACGCGCTGGGCCATGCCAACGTGCTGGAGGCCGCGCGATACCGGGGCGTGCGCAAGGTGGTCTTTTCCTCGTCGGTGGCGGCCTATGGCGACCCGGAGCCGGGCGAGATCGACGAAACGCGCCCCTTCCGGTTCCACACGATGACCCCGCCGGGCGTGCTGTACGGCTCGACCAAGATCATCGGCGAGCAGCTTGGCCGGCTCTATTCCGATCGCTACGGCGTGCAGTCGGTGTCGCTTCGCTATGCGACGGTCTACGGGGAGCGGCAGCATTACCGGGGCGTGAACGCGCTTTACATCATCGACACCTACGACAAGCTGGTGGCCGGCGAGCGCCCGAGGATTCCCGGCGACGGCTCGGAGGTGCATGACTATATCCACGTGGCCGACGTGGCGCGCGCCAACCTGATGGCGATGGACAGCGACGTGACCGGCGAGAGCTTCAACGTTGCCACCGGCACCGCCACCAACCTCAACCGACTGTTCGAGATCGTGGCCGGCATCGTGGGCTCGGACCTGACGCCGGAATACGGCGACAAGGAGGGCGCCGTGCGGGTGACGACGTCGAGCGAGCTGGACTTCTCGATCACCAAGATCCGCGAGATGATCGGCTGGCAGCCGCAGGTCAGCATCGAGGAGGGGATCGAACGGCTGATCCGGTGGCGGCAGTCACAGGGCTGAACGGGCCGAACAGGAGGGAGTGAACGCATGTCGACCTACGAGATACACGCCATCAAGTATGCCTCGATGGACCGGAAGCGGTCGGACAATTTCATCAAGCTCGACGATCATGACGGGCCGATGCCGCTGGATTTCTTCCTGTGGGTCGTGAGGGGAGAGGCCGGCACTTTCGTGATCGACACGGGCTTCGACCCGGCGACGGCCGCGCGGCGGAACCGCAAGGTCTGGCGGCCTGTCGAGGCGGGGCTGACGGCCGTCGATGTCGACCCGGCCACGGTCAGCGACGTGATCGTCACGCATCTGCACTGGGACCATGCCGGCAATCACGAGCTGTTCCCGCAGGCGAAGTACCATCTCCAGGAAAAGGAGATGGCCTATGCCACCGGGCCCTGCATGTGCCACCACACGCTGAACCATACCTTCGAGGTGGCCGACGTGCAGAACATGGTCAAGCGCGTCTTCGAAGGGCGCGTGTGCTTTCACGACGGCAGCCGCGAGCTGGCGTCGGGGCTGAGCGTGCATTGGACGGGCGGGCATTCGCGCGGGCTTCAGGTGGTGCGGGTGCGGACGCGGCGGGGCTGGGTGGTGCTGGCCTCGGACGCGGCGCATTACTACGAGAATTTCCAGAACCACGCCCCCTTCCCCGTGGTCGTCGACGTGGCGGACATGCTGAACGGCTATACCGTGTTGGAGGAACTGTCCTCGTCGCCGCAGCATATCGTGCCCGGGCATGACCCGCTGGTGCTGGAGCGCTACCCGCTGTCGGGCAGCGCCGAGGGCATCGTGCGGCTCGATGCCGATCCGACCGAGTGAGCCCACCGGACAATGACAAAGGACGCCCCAGTGAACACCATGACGCCCCCGCAGGCCGGCAAGGTCGGCACCCCATCGGACGCGCTGGCGCAGTTTGCCGCGACGCTTCGGTACGAGGACATTCCCGAAACCGTGCTGGAGCGGGCGCGGATCCACATCCTTGACGGGCTTGGCCTTGCCGTGGCCTCGACCGTGTTTCCCTTTGCCGGGCCGACCCTGGCGGCGGTGGAGGAGCTGAGCGGCGGGGACAAGGGCGCGACGGTGATCGGCCGGGCGTTCCGCGCGGCGCCACGGGACGCGGCGATGGCGAACGGCGTGCTGATCCACGGGCTGGATTACGACGACACGCATTTGCAGGCGATCGTGCATCCGACCGCGGCCGTGCTGCCCGCGGTGCTGGCGCTGGCCGAGGAGCGCGCGTTGTCGGGGCGCGAGACGCTGGCGGCGTTCTGCATCGGGATGGAGGCGGCGATCCGGCTGGGGGCGGCGGTCAAGGGCGGGTTCCACCATACCGGTTTTCACGCGACGGGGGTTCTGGCGCATTTCAGCTCGGCCCTTGCGGCGGGCCGGATCATGGGCGCCGCGGCGTCGGATCACGTGAATGCGCTTGGCATCGCCGCCAGCACCGCCTCGGGGATCCAGGTGTTCCTGGAGGAAGGGGCGTGGACAAAGCGGCTGCATCCCGGCTGGGCGGCGGCGGGCGGAATCACCGCGGCGACGCTGGCCCGGCATGGGTTCGTGGGGCCGACGCGCGCCTTCGAGGGGCGGTTCGGGCTGTTCGACACGCACCTGCACGAGCACGCCGCGCATGTCGACATGGCCTACCTGACCGAGGGGCTGGGCGAGAGCTGGATGATGGCCGACACCGCGCTGAAGCCCTACCCGGTGTGCCATTTCATCCACGGGGCGGCGGATGCCGCGCTGGACCTGCGCGATGAGATCGGCGGCGCCGGGATCGCGGAGGTCGATATCTACCTGCCGGAGGACACGCTGAAGATCGTGGCCGAGCCGATCGAGCACAAGCGGCATGCGAAGAACGAGTACGAGGCCAAGTTCAGCGCGCCATTCGTGGTGGCCTCGACCCTGCTGAAGGGGCGGTTCGGGCTGGCCGACCTGACCGACGCGGCGATTGCCGATGGCGAGACGCAGGCGCTGGCGCGGCGCTGTAGCTGCCATGCCGACCCGGAGACGCGGTTTCCGGAGTATTTCTCGGGCGGGGTGCGCGTGCGGCTGGAAGACGGTCGCGAGCTGGTCCGGCACGTGCCGGTGAACAGCGGGGCCGGTGAGCGCAAGATGACGTTGGAGGAGACGACGGAGAAGTTCCTTCAGAACACCGGGCTGGCGATGGACGAGGGCCGCGCCCGGGCGATCCGCGATGCGGTGGTCGGGCTGGGGGGCGGTAGCGTTGACACGCTGATCGCGGCGCTGCGCGGCTGACCGGGCGGGTTCGGCCGGATCAGCCCCCGGCCGTGTCCTGCGCGGCCTTGTCCGCCTCTTTCTTCGCGGCGGTTTCCATGGCGAGGATGGCGTGCTTGCGGGCGTTGGCGATGTGGGTGCGCATCGCGGCTTCGGCGGCATCCGGGTCGCGGGCTTCGAGCGCGTCGACGATGGTGGCGTGTTCACGCAGCGCATGCACCGCCCGGCCGGTCATGGTCGACGACTTGTAGCGGTAGATGCGCAAGAGGTCGTAGAGATCGCCCGAGATCATGTCCATCAGGTACTCGTTGCCCGAGGCCTTGGCGATGCGGAAGTGAAAGTCGAAATCGCCGCTTTGCTGGTAATAGCCCTCGCCCGAGAGCACCTCGTCGCGCAGGGCGTGTTCGTCGAGCAGCTTGCGGATCTGGTCCACCTCGTCCTGCTCGATCCGTTCGGCGGCGAGGCGGCAGGCCATGCCCTCGAGCGCCTCGCGGACCTTGAGAAGCTCGTCGAGCCGGCGCAGCGACAGGGCGACGACGCTGACCCCGATATTGGCCTTGCGCTCGAGAAGGCGGCGCCCCTCGAGCCGGCGGATGGCCTCGCGCAGGGGGCCGCGGCTGATGCCGTATTCCTTGGCCAGCACCTGTTCGCGCAGGCGCGTTCCGGGCTCGAGATCACCGCTGATGATCGAGGCTTCCAGACGTTCCGTCACGGCTTCCACAAGCGATCTGGCTTCGATTTTGCTACCCATATTCCGTCTCGCTATCTTCAAGTTCGCCGGTGGCGGTCAACCCGGTGTTGACAATAGACCGTTGACATACAAGGAGCAAGTGACTGACGGCACGCGCCCGGGTGATCCGGGCCGCGCGCTTGCCGTCTCAGCCGGAGAGGCCGGGGGCGGCCGTGCCGGCGATCTCGGCCCGGATTTCCGTGAGTGCCGGCGGGGTCAGGGCGATGGCGAGCACGCTTTCGACGATCTGCCGGCGCAGGTCCGCCTGCGCGGTCCCGGTGAACAGGTTCGGCCCGAATATGGCGTTGAAGGTCGGCCGGTTGGAGACGTTGAAGAAGCTCGCCGCGCTGATCTGCCAGTGCAGGGCCACCGGATCGAGCCCCTGGCGGAAGGTGCCGTCCTCCTGCCCGCGCTTGCAAATGTCTTCCAGCTTGTCGATGGCCGCCACGTTCATGTCCCGGATGACCTGAGAGGCCACGAGATTCTCGGCGTTGTGGATGTTCTCGATCATGACCATCCGGATGAAGTCGGGGTTGCGGCGGTGATGATCGAAGGTGAAGGCCACCAGCCGCGCCAGGGCCCGGGCCGGGGGCAGACCGCCGAGGTCGAGCGCGGCCTCGCCTTCCCGCACCTTCATGTAGGCGGCTTCCAGCGCCGCGGTGTAAAGGCCCAGCTTGTCGGTGAAATAGTAGTAGATCATCCGCTTCGACGTGCGGGTGCGCGAGGCGATTGTCTCGACCCGGGCACCGGAGAGGCCGTTCTCGGCAAACTCCGACAGCGCCACGGCGAGAATGTCGCGCTTCACCGCCTCGGGATCTTGGCGCCAGCTGCGCCGCTCGGTCTCTGTTTTCAAGGCCATGCGCCCCTCCCCGCGGGAGGCATATCACACCCGAAATGAACAAGTCAGTACATTTTTGCTTGACGAATTGTACCGTCCGGAACATTTTGCCGGGGAGAGTCGTGGAAGGGGAGGTCCACGCGCCCATGCATCTCGACGGTTCACAGGACGGACGCCCGGAGACGGACCAGCCGATGCTGCGACTGGGGCTGGTGGGCCGTGGCATCCAGCTGTCGCGGACGCCGGCCATGCACGAGGCCGAGGCCGCGGCGCACGGGCTGCGCTGCCGGTATGTCCTGCTTGACAGCGATGCGGGGGCCGGGGACGACCTTGCCGCGATCCTCGACCGGGCCGAGGCGGACGGGTTTGCCGGGCTCAATGTCACCTTTCCCTACAAGCAGGCCGTCATGGACCATCTCGATGGCGTGTCGGAGGCGGCCGAACGGATCGGCGCGGTGAACACGGTGGTGTTCCGCGATGGCGGGCGGTTCGGGCACAACACCGATTTCCGGGGGTTCTCCGAAAGCGTGAGGCGCGGGCTGCAGAGCGCGGCGATGGACCGGGTGCTGTTGCTGGGCGCCGGGGGCGCGGGCGCGGCGGTGGGGTTCGCACTGGCCGACCTGGGGGTGAACCGGCTGATGATCGCGGATACCCGCCCCGGCGCGGCGGCGGCGCTGGCCGGGGCAATCGGGATGCCCGCCGAGGCGGTGGAAGACGTGCCGCGGGCGGTGGGCCTGGCGGACGGGATCGTCAATGCCACGCCTGTCGGCATGGCGAAGCTGCCGGGCACGCCGGTCTCCCCTGCCCTGCTTCAACCGCGGCACTGGGTGGCCGATATCGTCTATTTCCCACTGGAGACCGAGTTGCTGAAGGCGGCGCGCGGCACGGGGTGCCGGGTGCTGAGCGGGGCTGGCATGGCGGTGTTCCAGGCGGTGCGGGCCTTCGAGCTGTTCACCGGGCGCACGGCCGACCCGGACCGGATGCGGCAGACGTTTCAGCGGCTGGCGCCGCCCGAGGGGGAGCAGGCATGAAGACGGGGATCGCCACCGTTTCGATCTCGGGCAACCTCGAGGAGAAGATCGAGGCGATTGCCGAGGCCGGGTTCACCGGCATCGAGATATTCGAGCAGGATTTCATCGCCGATATCCGCAGCCCCGCCGCCGTGGGCCGGCGGATCCGGGAGTGCGGGCTGGAGGTGATGCTGTTCCAGCCGTTCCGCGATTTCGAAGGCTTGCCCAAGGCGCTGCGCGCCAAGGCGTTCGAGCGGGCGGAGCGGAAGTTCGACGTGATGCAGGAGCTGGGCTGCGAGCTGATGCTGATCTGCTCGTCGGTGCATCCGGAGGCGTTGGGCGGGATCGACCGGGCGGCGGCGGATTTCGCCGCGCTTGGCGAGATGGCGGCGAAGCGCGGCCTGCGCGTGGGCTACGAGGCGCTGGCCTGGGGCCGGCACGTGAACGACCACCGCGACGCGTGGGAGATCGTGCGGCGGGCGGACCACCCGAACGTCGGCCTGATCCTCGACAGTTTTCACACGCTGGCCCGGGGGATCGACCCCGAGACGATCCGGCGGATCCCCGGCGACCGGATCTTCTTCGTGCAGCTGGCCGATGCGCCGCTGATCGACATGGACCTGCTCTACTGGTCGCGGCATTTCCGGAACATGCCCGGCGAGGGCGACCTGGCAGTGACGGCCTTCATGCGGGCGGTGATGGCGACGGGCTATGCCGGGCCGGTGAGCCTGGAGATATTCAACGACCAGTTCCGGGGCGGCAGCCCGCAGACGATCGCGCGGGATGGCTACCGGTCGCTGATCTCGCTGATGGACGAGGTGCGGCGGCAGGAGCCGGAGGCGGAGCAGGACATGCCCGCCCTGCCCGCGCCGGTGAGCGTGCGGGACACGGCCTTCCTCGAGTTCGCCGCGCAGGGCGAGGGTCTGGAGAAGCTTGAGGGGCTGTTGTGGAGCCTCGGGTTCCGCCGCACCGGGCGGCACGTGTCGAAGGCGGTGACGCTGTGGCAGCAGGGCGGCATCCGGATCGTGCTGAATGCCGAGACGACGGGCCATGCGGCGAATGCGTGGAACGTGCGGGGCACGACGATCTGCGATATCGGGCTGTCGGTCAGCTCGGCCAGCGATACGGTGACGCGGGCCGAGGCGCTGGGGGCGAAGCCGTTTTCACAGCCGCTGGGGCCCGGCGAGATGCCGATCCCCGCCATTCGCGGCCTGGGCGGCAGCGTGATGCATTTCATCGACGAGGGCGCGTTGTCGGAGGTGTGGGACGTGGAGTTCCTGCCCGAGGGCGAGGCCGCGGCTGAGGCCGGGCTGACACGGGTCGATCATATCGCGCAGACGATGAGCTATGACGAGATGCTGTCGTGGTCACTTTTCTGGACCACGCTTTTCGACATGCAGAAGGCGCCGATGGTCGACGTGGTCGACCCGGACGGGCTGATCCGGAGCCGGGCGATTGCCGCGCCGGGGGGCGAGGCGCGGATCACGCTGAACGGGGCCGAGACGCACAAGACGCTGGCGGGGTCGTTCCTGGCCGAGGGGCTGGGCGCAACGATCCAGCACGTGGCGCTGGCGACGGAGGATATCTTTGCCACCGCCGAGGCGTTGAAGGCGAAGGGGTTCGAGGCGCTGCCGCTGTCGCCCAACTATTTCGACGACCTCGCGGCCCGGTTCGACCTTGAGCCGGGGATGCTGGAGCGGATGCGGGCTGCGAGCATCCTTTACGACGCGGATGAGCAGGGGGAGTTCTTCCAGCTCTATTCGAAACCGTTCGCCGGGCAGATGTTCTTCGAGATCGTCGAGCGGCGGGGCGGATACGCGGGCTATGGCGCGCCCAACGCGCCGTTCCGCATTGCTGCCCTGAAACGGTTGCAGCCGCCGAAAGGCATGCCCGCCATGCAGAATACGTAGGACATTATGAAAAATGTCCTATAAAATTGACGACGAGCCCACCGGTTCCCGGTGACATCAACGAAGGGAGGAAACCAATGACCAACTTCACCCGCCGCACCGCGCTTGCGGTCGCGCTTTCCGCCACGGCCGCGCTGGCCGTGCCGGGCACGGCCCTTGCGCAGGAGAAACCCACGCTGCGCCTGTCCTCGGTCGTGTCGGACAACGACATCCGCGCCGAGGCCTTCGCCAAGATCGCCGAAGCGGTGTCGGACACGTTCGACATGCAGGTGTTCAACGGCGCGACCCTCGTGGCGCAGGGCACCGAGATGACCGCCATCCAGCGCGGCAACCTCGAGATGGGGCTGATCGCGCCCCAGACCATTGCCGAGCAGATCCCCGAATGGTCGATCGTGACCTCGGCCTACCTGTTCAGCGATGCCGATCACCTGAAGGCCACGTTCGACAGCGATGTCGGCAAGCAGCTTACCGACATGGCCGAGGAGGCGGGCATTCACGTGCTGGCGCCGGTCTATTTCGGCGCGCGGCAAGTGAACCTTGCACCGGATATCGAGGTGCAGACGCCGGAGGACCTGAACGGGATCACCATGCGGATGCCGGGTGGCGACGCCTGGCAGTTCCTGGGCGAGGCGATCGGTGCCAACCCGACGCCGCTGGCCTATGCGGAGGTCTATACCGCGCTGCAGACCGGGGCGATCGACGGGCAGGACAACCCGCTGCCCAACGACTACAACATGAAGTTCTACGAGGTGACGAGCCAGATCGTGCTGACCAATCACCTGATCGGCTTCGACGTTCTGGCGATCAGCGCCGAGCTGTGGAACGAGCTTTCGGCCGAGCAGCAGGAGACGCTGCAAGCCGCGGTGGACGAGGCGATTGCCGAGAGCACGCAGCGCCACCTCGACCGCGAGGCCGAGCTTGTGCAGTTCTTCAAGGACGAGGGGCTGAAGGTCTACGAGCCGGACCGCGACGCGTTCCGTGAATATGCGCAGCAGAAATACCTCGAATCCGAGTTCGCCGCGAGCTGGCCCGAGGGTATGCTGGACGCGATCAACGCGCTGGCCGAGTAAGCGCCGCACCTCAATCCAACCACGGCGCCGGACCTGCGGGATACGCGGGCCCGGCGCCGCCGGGGGCCGAAATTGACCACGTCTTCCCGCCTTGTGAAACACGCGCGCCAACTGGCCGACGCGGTGCCCGCCATCCTTCTGGCGGCGATGTTCGTCTGCTTCATCATCCAGGTCTTCATGCGCTACGTGATGGACAGCCCGGTGGGCTGGACCGTCGAGGTCTGCGTGATCGCCTGGCTGTGGATCCTGTTATGGGGGCAGTCGGTCTCGGCGACCGAGGCTGACGAGATCCGCTTCGACATCGTCTATGGCAGTGTCAGGCCGTCGGTCCGGCGCTGGTTCCGGATGATCTTCTCGGTCTTCCTCGTGGGGATCTACATGTGGTCCCTGCCCGCGCTGTGGGATTTCGTGACCTTCATGAAGATCCAGGAAACCTCTTACCTCGATATTCCGTTCAACTGGGTCTATTCCATCGCGCTGATCTTCTCGGTCGCGTCGATCCTGCGGTACCTGTGGATCCTCTGGACCACCGCCAAGGGCCAGGATGCGCCCGCCACCGCCGCCGAGGCGGCCAGCCGCGAGGATGGCGAGGCATGAGCTGGGAGTTCGGCGCGACCGTCGCCATGATCATCGCCACCGCGCTGGTCGGCCTGCCGATCGGGCACGCGATGCTGGCAAGTTCGGTGTTCTACCTGCTGTTGCAGGGGCAGGACATGTCGATTGCCTTCGAGCAGATGCTGACCGGGCTTTACGGGTCTTACGTGCTGCTGGCGATTCCGCTGTTCATCTTCGCCGCCGACCTGATGAATGTCGGCTCGCTGTCGGACAAGCTGCTGGATTTCTGCCGGGCGCTGGTGGGGCGGTTCCGCGGGGGGCTGGGGCACGTGAACGTGGTGTCCTCGCTGATCTTCTCGGGCATGTCCGGGTCGGCCATCGCCGATGCGGTGGGCATGGGGCGGATCATCATCAACCTGATGACGAAGGACGGGAAATACCCGGGCTCCTATGCCGGGGCCATCACCGCTGCCTCGGCGATCATCGGGCCGATCATTCCGCCGTCGATCCCGATGGTGCTGTTCGCGCTGGTGTCGGACACGTCGATCGGGTTCCTGTTCCTGGGCGGTGTCGCGCCCGGGCTGATCCTGGGCGTTCTGCTGATGGCGATGAACAGCTGGCAGGCGCGCATCCACGACTACCCGGTGGAAGAGCCGGTGCCGATGCGCGAGCTGCCGGGGATCACCCTGCGCGCGGTGCCGGCGCTGCTGATGCCGGTGATCCTTCTGGTGGGGATCTACGGGGGCGTGACCACGCCCACGGAGGCCGCCGCGCTGGCCGCGCTTTATGCCTTCATCGTGTCGACGGTGTTTTACCGCTCGGTGTCCTTGCGGAAAGCCTACGAGACGGTGCGGCAGAGCGCCAAGTCGACCGCCGGGGTCGGCTTCCTGATCGCGGGGGCGCTGGCCTTCAACTACGTGGTGACGATCGAGCAGGTGCCGAACGTGATCCGCGATTTCCTCGGCGATACGGAACTCACGCGCATCACCTTCCTGCTGATGGTCAACGCGCTGCTGCTGGTGCTGGGCTGCCTGCTGGAGGCCAACGCGATCCTGCTGGTGATCGTGCCGATCTTCCTGCCGACCGCCGTGGCGCTCGGGGTGGACCCGGTGCATTTCGGGGTGATCGTGGTGGTGAACACGATGATCGGGCTGGCAACGCCACCCTACGGTTTGCTGCTGTTCGTGGTCAGCTCGATCACCCGCTCGCCGATCCGCGAGACGATCCGGCACCTGCTGCCCTTCCTTGCGATCATGATCGTCGGGCTGGGGCTGATCACCTTCCTCGAAGACCTCGTGCTCTGGCTGCCGCGGCTTTACGGCTACAAGGGCTGACATACGGAGACCCCGATGACCGACACCATCCTGATCATCAATGGCCCCAACCTCGACATGCTGGGCACGCGCCAGCCCGAGGTTTACGGGCACGACACGCTTGACGATGTCGAGGCGCTGTGCCGGCGGACGGCGCAGGAGGAAGGCGTCGAGATCGATTTCCGGCAGAGCGACAGCGAGGCGGAGATCATGAAGTGGATCAAGGAGGCGCGCGGGACGCGGGCCGGGATCCTGATCAACCCGGCGGGGTTCACCTCGACCTCGATCGCCATTCTCGACAGCCTGCTGATCTTCGAGGGGCCGATCATCGAGGTGCATATTTCGCCGCTGTTCCGGCGCGACGCGTTCCGGCACCTGTCCTATGTCTCGAAGGCCGCGACGGCCAAGATCGAGGGGTTCGGAATCCGGGGCTACGAGTTCGCGGTTCGGAAGCTGGCGGAGCTGGCGCGGGGCTGAAGGATCAACCGAAGCCGCCGCTGGACTTGATATGCTCGACCCCGCTTTGAATGTGGCGGGTGAGCAGGTCAACCGCCTCGTCGGCGCGGCGTTCGATGACGAGGTCGCGCAAGGCCACGTGGTCGCGGAACACGCCCTCGCCCCGGAAGTTCAACGCCAGCATGTGGTAGCGCGCGAAGCGGTCGAAGACAGAGGCGTAGGTGCGCATCAGAACCGGCTGGCGGCAGGCCGAGATGGTGGCGTTGTGAAAACCCCAGTCGCAGGCGACCCATTGCTCGACGACGGACTCGCGGTCTTGCATCAGCCGTCTTTCCAGCACCGAGAGCTTGTAATGGGCGGCGACGACGGCGGCTTCCCAGTCGAGATCGCCAAGGCGGATGGACTGGCGCAGGGCGTGGGATTCCAGCAGCGTGCGCAGATCGGCGAGGTCATGGAGCTCGGCATCGCTGACGCCGGAGACGCGGAAGCCGCGCTGGCCTTCCGCCGTGACCAGTTCCTCGACCGCCAGGCGGTTGAGGATTTCGCGCAGGGTGGTGACGCTGGCGCCGTAGACATCGCGCAGGTGGTCGAGCTTCAGCTTCTGGCCGGGTTGGAGCTGGCCGTTGACGATATGCGACCGGAGGCGCCGGTAGGCGAAATCTCCGATCGTGTCGCCATCCCGTTGCGCCGTATCGAACCGAAACTCTTCCATTCCCGATGTTTTCGTCAGCCATCCGCAGAGATGCCATTTATGGTACGCTGGCGGCCGGCTGTCCACCTCCATGAACCCGGGCCCACCGTCTCGCCGGGCGCCTTCCGGACGTCGCGCCGTGACATCGCGCGGGACGGGCAAGGGAGTTGTCGGAGCGATGAGCCCGTGATCGATCTTGCCCCCGCCTCAGCCCGCGACGGTTGCCCTTGCCGGGTGGCGGGGCCGGGTCAGACCGGCGCCGCGCCGACGCTGGCGCCGCCGCAGACATAGATGACCTGGCCGTTGATGTAGGCGGCGCCGTCCGTCAGCAGGAAGGCGATCGGCGCCGCGACCTCGTCCGGGGTTCCGAAACGTCCGCCTGGCACCGTTTTCAGCAGGGTGTCGTAGGCCTCCGACCCTTCCGGGTGGTTGCGGTCGAAGAGCGCGGTGCGCACCGGCCCTGGCGCGATGGTGTTCACCGTGATCCCGAAGGCGGCCAGTTCCAGCGCCCAGCCGCGCGACAGGCTCAGAAGCCCGGCCTTGGCGGCGGCATAGGGTGTGCGATCCGCCCGGCCCAGCACGACCCGGCTGGATATGTTCACGATCCGGCCGCGGCCCCTGCCCTTCATCCCCGGCACGACGGCCTGGGTGCATTGCACGGCGGCCCGAAGGTTAACGGCATAATGCAGGTCCATGTCGGCGACGGTTGTCTCTTCCAGGCTTCGCGACTGCGATACGCCGGCGTTGTTCACCAGGTGATCGACTTCGTGCTCCTCGACGATTCGCGCCAGCACCGCCGCCGTGGCGTCCGGATCGGCGAAATCCACCTCGTAGAACGGGCCGGGCGCATGCTCGGGACGGTTGCGGCCGGTGCCGATGACGCAATGACCCGCCTCCGCCAGCATTTGCGCGGTGGCTGCGCCGATGCCGCGGGTCGCGCCCGTCACCAGGGTAACTGGTTGCTTCTTCAAGATTATTCCTCCCACGTCGAGACCGCTATGCAGTATATGTGTACTGCAGTGCAGTACAATGTACTATTATTTTGACTTGGACCCGACGCTATGCCAACTTCGTCCGACGGGCAAGCGGACAGGATGACGTCTCGGAGGGCTTGCACGAACCTAACCGCCCCGGATCGGAGGAGAGCCTGGTGGAGAACGACGACAAGGACCGCCATTTCGTGACGAGCCTGGCGCGCGGTCTGTCGGTTCTCGCGACCTTCACCCCCGACAAGGTGACCATGTCGGCGGGCGATCTGGCGCGGAGTACCGGCCTGCCGAAATCGACGATCACCCGGCTGACGCATACGCTGATGAAGCTTGGCTACCTGTCCTTCCGGGAAGAGATCGGCCACTACCAGCTGCACCCGAGGATCCTGTCACTGGGCTACCCGGTGCTGGCGAATGTCGACCGCCGACACGTGGCCGCGCCCCTGATGCATGAGCTTGCCAACCATTCCGGCGGGACCGTCTCGCTCGGGCTGCGCGACGGGTTGTCCATGGTCCTGATCGAACGGTCGCGCAACCGCACCGTCAGCGCTTTGCCGCTGGATATCGGCTCGCGGCTTCCGCTGGCGACCACCGGGATGGGCCGGGCCTATTTCGCGGCCGCGCGCCTGGAAGAGCGCCGGGAGATCCTCGATCTTTACGCGCAGCACCATCCCGAACAGTTCGACGAGGTGCGCGAGGTCCTCAACAACGCCATGGTCGAGTACCGGGAGCGGGGCTATTGCCGCGCGATCGGCAGCTGGGAGCATGACGTCAATGCGGTGGGCGCCCCGGTGCGCCTGTCTTCTGAGATGCTGGCCGCCTTCAACTGTGGCGGCCCCTCACACCGGCTGCCCGCCGACAAGCTGGAGGATCTGGGCGAGCGTCTGGTTCAGTTGGCCGAGGATTTCCAGGCCAGCGAATGGGTCGGTCAGTTGCCCCCGCGCAGAGAGCGCGAGGCCTTCTGACCCGATCCCGAGATCATCACGTGCCATCAATCAAACAGGGAGGAAACGATATGGCAAATCACATCAACAGACGTGCGTTCATGCACCGGGGGCTGGGCTCCATGGCGGGCTTCGCGGCGGGAACGTCGCTGCTCGGGAGCATGGCGCAGGCTGCCGATGCACCGGAATACCTGACGCTGGTGGGCGGGGGCCAGGGCGGTGCCTGGTACCTGGGGGCCGCGACCATGGCCGAGATCGCCAAGGGCCTCTGGCCGGACATATCCACCACCGTCACCCCCGGCGGAAGCCTTGCCAACCTGCAGGGCGTCGGCCGTGGCAAGATCGACATCGCCTATTCCTTCGCCATGGATGTGACGGCGGCCCAGCAGGGCACGCTGGCCTTCGAGGGCCGGGCGATCCCGGGTTTGCGCGCCATCATGTCCACCAATGCGGCCTATTTCAGCATGGTGGCCAAGCCCGAGATCAAGACCTACGCCGACCTCGCGGGCCATTCGGTCGCCCCCGGGCGTGCGGGCATGACGGGCCTTGCGGCCTTCCGGAACGTGGTCAACGAGGTGGGCATTGCCGACCAGGTCGAGGAGGTGAACACCGACTACCCGGAGATGTCCGGCCTCTTCAAGGACGGGGTCGTCTCGGCGGCGAACGTCATCGGCTCCATCCCGCACTCGACGATCAACGAGATCCTCTCGACCGCGGACGGTCACCTGCTGGGCATGGACGACGACCTGGTCGAGCGCCTGAGCGAAAAGTACAATTACGAGCGGATGGTGATCCCCGCGGGAACCTTCGTCGGCCAGGACGAGGCTGTCGTGACCGCCGGGTCGGTGACCCAGGTGGTCACCCACGAAGACCTCGCGGACGAGACGGTCTACGAGCTGACGAAGGCGACCTGGGAAGGGCGCGACCGGATGATCCAGGCGCATCCCTCCTACAAGGAACTGACCGAGGAGTTGGCGCTCAGCGGCATCCGCATCCCCCTGCACCCGGGCGCGGAACAATACTGGCGCGAAATCGGGCTTCTCAAGTCCTGATCGCCGCGCGCGCGGCCCCGGCCGCGCGCGTCTTCCTGGTTCCCCAATCGGTGGCGGCCCGTGGTCGGGATGCCGCATCAGAGGGTCGTCATGTCATCTTATACACAACCGAGCACGGCGCAGTTTGGCGCCGCAGGCAGTGAAACGGGCCGCGACGAATGGCTCTGCACCCGCGACCTGCTCCGTCGGCCCTTCCGGGGCGGCTGGGGGCGGTGGATCGCGTTCATCGGCATCCTGATTGCCGTCGGCGCGAGCCTCTACCACATCTACATTCCCTTCGTCGGAGCCTACGAGACCTTCGTGTTGCGACCGCTGCACCTGATGCTCATCGGGCTGGTGGGGCTGATCTTCTTCGACTTCAGGGGGCAGCGGCGTGATTTCCTCGCGCCCGACTGGAGCTGGGCCATTGACGCGGTGATTGCCCTCGCGCTGATAGCCGCCTCTCTCAACGCCATTCTGCAGCCGACGGCCTTCGAGGAACGGTATGCCTTTTATTCCTTCACCCGGATGGACGTGTGGCTCGGGGTGTCGCTCGTCGCGATTGTCGTGGAACTTTCCCGGCGCTGCATCGGCCTTCCCATCGCGATCCTGCTGCTGGTGGTTCTGGCCTACGGGCTCTGGGGCGGGAATACCTTTTCCATCTTCCGGCACCGCCCGGTGGAACCGACGGACCTGTTTCTCAGCCTCTACATGACAACCAAGGGGATCTTCGGCTCGCCCGTCGGGGTGATCGCCACCTATGTCTTCCTGTTCATCATCTTCGGCGCCTTCATCGAGCGGTCGCAGGCCGGCATGCTGATCCAGCGCTGCGGGCTGGCGCTGACCGGCCGCTCCCCGGGCGGACCGGCCAAGGTTGCCGTGGTCACCAGCGCCTCCTTCGGCAGCATCTCGGGCAGTGCGCTGGCCAATGTGATGGCCACCGGCGCCGTCACCATTCCGCTGATGAAGCGGATCGGGATCAAGCCGCACAACGCCGCGGGGATCGAGGCCGCCGCCTCCTCTGGCGGGCAGCTGACGCCGCCGATCATGGGGGCCGTGGCCTTTGTCATGGCCGATATCACCGGCCTGCCCTACACCGACATCATCATCGCCGCGGCCCTGCCGGCGCTGCTGTTCTACGTGTCGCTCTTCGTCGCCATCGACCTGACCGCGCGGCGCGACAACATGGCCGGCGTCCCCGACGAGATGATGCCGAAGAAGGGCGAGATCCTGCGCCTGTTGCACATGACCCTGCCGCTGGTGGCGCTCGTGGCGGCGCTGGTGGTCGGCTATTCGCCCATGATGGCCGCGCTCATCGGCCTCGGGGTGGCGATCGTGGCGGCGACACTGAGGCGCGAGACACGGCTGAGCCTTACCGATATCGTGGAGTGCCTGCATACCGGCGCGCGCACGACCATCATCGCCACCGTGGCCTGTGCCGCGGCCGGCATCGTCGTCGGCGTGATCAACGAGACCGGGCTGGGCCTGCGCCTGTCGAGCCAGCTTCTCACGATCACCGGCGGGCACATGCTGATCGCCCTGCTCCTGGTCATGGTGACCTGCGTGATCCTCGGCATGGGGATGCCGACCGTCGCCGCCTACATCGTCACCATCGCCATCGGCGGGCCGATCCTGGTCGAGCTTGGCGTGCCCCTCCTGGCCGCGCACATGTTCGTGCTCTACTTCGCTGTCCTTTCCCTGATCACGCCGCCGGTCATGATCGCCAGTTTCGGCGCCGCCGCGCTGGCCAAGGCAAAGGTGACGGCCACGGGGAATGCGGCGGTGAAATATGCCGGCATGGCCTTCGTCATGCCCTTCATCTTCGTCTACAACCCCGAGCTTCTGATCATCGGCAGCGACCTCGGACCGGTCGCCATGGTCTATACCGTCACCACCGCCGTCGCGGGCGCGGTGGCCTTCGGGGTCGCGGTCAGCGGCCATCCGGCCAAGACCGTGCCGGAGCGGATCCTCTACCTTGGCATCGCCTACTGCCTGGTGGAGCCCTCCAACCTTCTCAACCTGGCGGGCCTGGCGCTGGCCGCGCTGCACATCGGCATCCGCTACCTTCTCGCCGGGCGTTCCGGAAAATTTCAGATGGAAAAAAAGGAGTACGAACAATGACAGCAATGACGAAAACCGCGGCACAGGAGCAGGTCTACCGGCACATCGACGTCCGGCCGCTGGCCGGATCGCTGGGCGCGGAACTGATCGGGGTCGACCTGTCGAACCTCTCCGACGAGGCCTTCGCGGAGATACATCGCGCCTTCCTCGAATACTCGGTCGTGTTCTTCCGGGACCAGTCGCTCACCCCCGATCAGCACAAGGCCTTCGGGCGGCGTTTCGGTGAGTTGAACATCCACCCCACCTACGAGCCCCTTCCGGGGCATGACGAGATCCTCGCGGTGGTCAAGGACAAGGACGCCAAGCACAACATCGGCGACACGTGGCACACCGACGTGACCTTCCTGCCCGAACCGCCGATGGGCTCGATCCTCTATGCGCGCGAGATCCCGCCCTACGGGGGCGACACGCTCTTTGCCAATCTCAGCATGGCCTACGACGCGCTCTCCGATGGCATGAAGGAGATGCTGGAAGGGCTCAATGCCGTCCACAGCAATGCCTACCTGCTTGGTGGCAAGGAAGGCGATGAGGATCGGAACAAGACCCGCTCGACCAAGCTGCGCGAGGACAAGCGGCAGGAGATGTCGGCGGTTCACCCGGTCGTCCGGACCCATCCCGAGACCGGGCGCAAGTGCCTCTTCGTCAACGAGGCCTTCACCGTGCGGTTCGAGAACATGACGCGCGCGGAAAGCCAGCCGCTGATCGACTACCTGGTGCGCCACGCCGCGCGGCCCGAGTTCACCTGCCGCTTCCGCTGGGCCGAGGGTTCGATCGCCTTCTGGGACAACCGCTGCACCTATCACTACGCGCTCAACGACTACCACGGGTTCCGCCGCGAAATGCACCGCGTCACCGTGAACGGCGACCGCCCGGTCTGAACCTGGCCATGCTGCGGCCGGGGGCACCCCGGCCGCAGTCATGCCGACGACAGCGCCGGTGGCAGAGCGTTTGGCGTATGGTGACCACGGACACCAAGATGACGATGATCAGCCGTCTCCCCCCGCCGGCCCCTGTCGATGCGGGCCATGGCGCCTTCCTGGACGCGCTGGCACAGGCGGGCTTCGCGGGCGAGATCGCGCGCGACCATGCGAACCGCACCGTTCTGGCAACCGACAATTCCATCTACAGCCGCGCTCCGCAGGCGGTGCTCTACCCGCGCGACACCGCCGACCTGGACCGTATCGCCCACCTCGCCGGCACCGAGCGGTTCGCCGGCATCGTCCTGGCCCCGCGCGGGGGCGGCACGGGCACCAACGGCCAATCGCTGACAGAGGGGCTCGTGGTCGACGTCTCGCGGCACATGAACCGCATCCTCGAGATCGACGAGGGCAATCGGCGCGTCCGGGTACAGCCCGGCGTGGTCAAGGACCAGCTGAACGCCGCGCTGC
This sequence comes from Roseovarius sp., assembly GCF_030373445.1. Lineage (GTDB taxonomy): Bacteria > Pseudomonadota > Alphaproteobacteria > Rhodobacterales > Rhodobacteraceae > Roseovarius. Next base: position 12,726 of record NZ_JAUCYU010000011.1, on the reverse strand, counting down.
GCCCGTTCGGGCTGTTCTTCGCGCCCGAACTGTCGACCTCCAACAGGGCGACGCTGGGCGGCATGATCTCTACGGATGCGAGCGGCCAGGGCAGTTGCGAATACGGCAAGACGCGCGACCACGTCCTGGCGCTGGAGATGGTGCTGCTGGGCGGCGACCGGCTTGTCACCCGTCCCCTGGACGAGGCCGAGCTCGACGCCGAATGCCGCCGCGGCGACCGGGTGGGAGAGGTCTATCGCGCTGTCTGCGACATCTGCGACGGGCAACGCGACCTGATCGCGGAACGGTTTCCCGACCTCAACCGCTGTCTGACCGGCTATGACCTCGCGCACCTGCGCAGGCCGGACGGGCGGTTCGACCTGGGGAGCGTCATCTGCGGCTCTGAGGGCACGCTCGGCTTCCTGAGCGAGGCGACGCTGAACGTCCTGCCCTTGCCGGCGCATACCGCGCTGGTCAATGTCCGCTACGGCTCTTTCATGGCGGCCCTGCGGGATGCCGGTGCGCTGATGGGACTGGACGACGGCCCGGACCCGGCGCTGCCCCGGCCGACCTCGATCGAGACGGTTGACGACACGGTGCTGTCGCTCGCCATGGAAGACTTCACCTGGGATGGCGTCGCCAGCTACTTTCCGCAGGGCGAGGGCGGCCGCCCTATCCGGGGGATCAACCTTGTCGAGTTCAACGCGGACGATCGCGGGTCGCTCGACGCGAAGATCCGCCGTTTCACCGAACACCTGGCGGCCGAAAGATTAGCCAACGGGGGCACTGACCGGCTTGGCCACACGCTTGCCATCGGCGGTCCACAGGTCGCCAGGCTTTACGCCATGCGCAAGCGGGCCGTCGGCCTGCTGGGCAACGCCAAAGGCGAAAAGCGGCCAATCCCTTTCGTCGAGGACGCCGCCGTGCCCCCCGAACGGCTTGCCGATTTCATCGCCGACTTCCGGGCCGTGCTGGATGCACGCGGGCTTGACTACGGGATGTTCGGTCACGTGGATGCCGGTGTGCTGCACGTTCGACCGGCGATCGACATGAAGGACCCCGCGCAGGCCCGGCTGGTGCGCGAGATCACCGACGAGGTGGCCGCGCTGGCCCAAGGCTACGGCGGCCTGCTGTGGGGTGAGCACGGCAAGGGCGTGCGGTCCGAATACGCGCCGCAGTTCTTCGGCCCGCTCTACCCGGCGTTGCGACGGATCAAGGGCGCCTTCGACCCGCGCAACCAGCTCAATCCCGGCAAGATCGCGACCCCCGCCGGCCCGGAGAAGGCGCCCCTGGCCGGGCCCGACGACCCGGACCTGCTGCGGATCGACGGCGTGACCACGGCCGGGGCATTGCATCGCCAGATCGACCCGCGCGTGTGGCAGGCCTATGCCGGTGCCGTCCACTGCAATGGAAACGCCGCCTGTTTCAACTACGATCCCCGGGATGCGATGTGCCCCTCCTGGAAGGCCACGCGCGAGCGGATTCATTCGCCGAAGGGCCGCGCCAGCCTGATGCGGGAATGGCTGCGGCTTCAGGGGAAAGCGGGCACCGATGTGCTGAGCGTCGCGGGCCGCATTCGGAACGGTGGCACGAGGAGCTTCCTGTCCGGCCTGCCCCGGCGGCTGGCCAACAACCGGCACAGGCGGCAGGGCGTGCCGGATTTCTCGCACGAAGTAAGGGAGGCCATGGCGGGATGCCTGGCCTGCAAGTCCTGCGCGGGTCAATGCCCCGTCAAGGTGGACGTGCCGGAGTTCCGGGCCCGGTTCCTCGAACTCTACCATGACCGCTACCAGAGGCCGCTGCGCGACTACCTCGTCGCCGGGCTGGAATTCGCCGTGCCGCTCCTGTCGCGGGGCGCCGCGATCTACAACGGGGTGCTGCGCCTGCCGGGCGCGGAACGGTTGTCGGAACACCTGCTTGGCCTCTGCGATCTCCCCCGGCTGTCTCCCCGCAGACTGCGCACGCGGCTGACACGCCTGGGGGCCGAACCCGCGACCCCTGCCCGGCTCGCCCGGCTGTCCCCAGCCGAAAAGGCCCGGAGCGTCATCCTTGTGCAGGACGCTTTCACCACTTTCTTCGACGCCCAGGTTGTGGCCGATGCCGTCGAGCTGTTGACCCGTCTCGGTATCCGGGTCCTTGTTGCCCCTTTCGCGGCCAACGGCAAACCAATGCAGGTCCACGGGTTCCTCGGGGCCTTCGAACGGGTCGCGCGCCGGCAGGCCCTGCGGCTACGGGCATTGGCAGACCACGGGATTCCGCTGATTGGCATCGACCCAGCGATGACGTTGACCTACCGGCAGGACTATTGCAGGGCGCTTGGCCCGGAGGCCGTACCCGGGGTGCAGCTGCTGCAGGAATGGATGGCGGCCAATACAGGCGAGCTGAAACACCCCCCGTCCCCCGGCCGTGGCAGATCGTACCGCCTGCTCTCCCACTGCACCGAGGCAACCACGCGGTCGCGGGCCACGCGGGAGTGGCAGGCCGTCTTCGCGGCCTTCGGATGCGAGCTCGAGCTGGTACCGACGGGCTGCTGCGGCATGTCGGGCACCTACGGGCACGAGGCACGGAACCGCGTCACCTCGCGCCGCATCTACGACCTGTCGTGGCGAGAGGTGACCGAGGCCGTGGATGCACCCCCGGCCCTTGCCACCGGCTACTCCTGCCGCAGCCAGGTGCAGCGCTTCTCCGGGCTCGACATCGCCCACCCGGTGCAGGCCCTGCTCGCGACGCTGCGCGACGCCGGCACGGCGGACCGGACGGGGGTTTGATGTAGCCTCTCGCCGTCCGTCGCGTTGATATGTCCATGCCAAACGGGGCGGTTCAGCGCGCGGCTTCGACGAGCCGCGCCGTCTGCGCTTCCAGTTCGGCGGTGACGCTGCGCAGCCCCTCCAGCCCCAGATGGAGAAGATCGCCATCCGCCGGTGACTTGCTGTAGATCAGGCAGCCGGTGCGTTCGAAGACCGGCGCATTGCGCACAGGCCGGACCGACCCTTTCTTCAGCTGCCGCATCACCAGACGCGCCGGAAGATAGGCGCTGGCGGCGTTCTGCTCCAGGTATTGCACCGCGACCGAACTGAGCCCGGCAGAGAAGCTGTGCACGAGGTCCGGATACATGGAATCGTGGTCGTAGCGGAAATCCTCGCCCCAATCGACCAGCACGTAATCCTGCCGCCAGATCTCATCGGCCACGTCGCAGGCGGGATGGGTGGTGAACAGGATCAGCTCGTCCCGCAGGAATTCCTCGATCACCAGTTCCTGCATCTGGAGCGGCTCGTACATCACCGCGATATCGAGGATGCCGTCGCGCAGGTGGCGCATCAGGCCGGGGGAATAATCCGCCTCCACGTGAAGCGAGACCGTCGGCGCCTCCCGGTGCATCCAGTTGACCCAGGGCAGTTCTATCTCCTCCCAGAGGCTGAGCGTCACGCCAAGGCTGAGCGAGGAATCATAGGCATCCGGCAGGGCCACGTCATTGCGCGCGCGCTGCCACAGGCGCCGCATGCTGTGCCCGTGCCGCAGCAGCCGGTCCCCCGCCGCGGTCAGCCGCGCGCCGTTGCGGCCGCGTTCGAACAGCGCGCGGCCCAGCTCCTCTTCCAGCGAGCGGATGCGCGCACTGACGGTGGATTGCGTGACATTGAGGTTCTCGGCGGCGCGGTTGAAATTCCCGGTCGCCACCACTTCGAGAAAGGTGCGGATCTGGTCGATATGCATCGCTCTTCGCTTCTCCGTGCGGGGTCCGGGGGCGCAGGCAAGGCTAGCACCCAGCGCGCCGGCCTGTCGATATTCAATCGGATATTCCGATTATATTGCGCAAATATATTCGCTTTATCGGTTTAATCTTGTGACCTAGCCTTGGCTCAAGGGGAAAGACGCCGCGCAGGCGCAAGACGACCCCGAGACGTGGGGATGGCCGCAATGACGCGACAGGGTGAGACGGTTCTGGACCAGGAAGATTCCGTGTCCTTCCGCGTGATTGGCGTGGAAAGCGCGGCGGAGCGGGACGGGCTCGACTGGGGCATCGCCCTGCTGGCGGACCGGCTGGGTACCTGCGGCGCGGCGCTTCGACAGGCGGCTGCGCCGGGTGCGGGCGGTCGCGATCACCTTGTCCTTGCGCTGGGCGCCGGGGCGGAAATCACCCGTAGCGCTGCCGCCTGCGACGTGACCCTTCCCGAGGGGGCGGAAAGCTTCGCGATCTTCCGCAACGGCCGCGAGGCGCAGGCGCCGCTCTGCCTTTACGGCGCGGACCTGCGCGGGCTGATCTACGCCATCACCGAGCTGGCCGACCGCCTGCGCACCATGCCCGCGCCGGAGCAGGCCTTCGACATCCCCCTGCCGTTGGTCGGAGAGCCCGCCACTCGGGTGCGAAGCCTTTCCAAATGCTTTTCAAGCGAGGTGGAGGACCTGCCGTGGTTCCGTGACCGCGACGGCTGGCAGGCGTATCTCGACGAGCTGGTCACCCACCGGTTCAACCGCCTGACCCTGACGCTGGGGATGCACTACAATTATCCCTACGGGAACGAGTTCCTGTCAGATGTCTACCTGCATTTCGCCTATCCTTTCCTTGTCGACGTGCCGGGCCATGGCGTCACCATCACCAACCTGCCCGAGGCGGAGCGGCGCGAGAATCTCGACACGTTGAAGTTCATCGCGCGAGAGGCCGCGCGGCGCGGGCTGGAGTTCCAGCTTGCGCTCTGGACCCAGAATTACGATTTCGACCATTACCCCGGCGCGCGCCACCAGGTGCAGGGGCTGGGCCCGGACAACCTGGCCGCCTACTGCCGCGACGCGCTGGCGCTGATCCTTGCGGAGGTGCCGGACATCAGCGGCCTGACCCTGCGGGTGCATGTGGAATCGGGCATTCCCGAGGGCGATTACGCCTTCTGGAAGACCTATTTCGGCGCGGTGACCGGCGCCGGTCGCACCCTGCGGCTCGATCTTCATGCCAAGGGGATCGACGAGACGCTGATCGGCATGGCGCTGGAGACGGGCATGCCGGTGACGGTATCTCCCAAGTACACGCTGGAGCATATGGGGCTGGCCTATCACCAGGCCTCGATCCGGCCGCTGGAGCTGGATCTGGAAGGCGGCAAGGAAAGCGCGCGCAAGACGCTCTACTCGGGCGACGATGCGCATCGCTTTGACGGGCTGTGGAAGTTCAGCGAGGGCTCGCGCAAGTTCATGCGTTATTCCTATGGCGACCTGCTGACCGCGGACCGGCCCTATGACCTGATGTTCCGCATCTGGCCGGGCACGCAGCGGGTGCTGCTCTGGGGCGATCCGGTGCTGGCCGCGGGTTTCGGGGCAAATGGCAGTTTCAGCGGTGCGGCAGGGATCGAGCTGTGCGATCCGCTGTCCTTCAAGGGCCGCATGGGCGCGGCGCAGGACAAGGACCGGATCGGTTACAACAAGCCCTATTTCCCGCGGTCCCGCGACTGGGAGAAATTCACCTATACCTACCGCGTCTGGGGCCGGTCGCTTTATGACCCGCGCGCCGACGGGCAGGCGTTCGAGCGGGGGATGGCCGCGAAGTACGGGCCCGCCGCGCCGCATTGCGCGACGGCCCTTGCCTCGGCCAGCCGGATCATGCCGCTGATCGCCCATGCCCATGCGCCAACCGCCTCGAACAACTCCTACTGGCCGGAGATGTACGAGAACATGTCGATCCTGCATGACGCGCCGCCGCTGCCCTACGGGTACGAACTGCCTGTCGGATCCCGCTTCGGCACGGTGGGGGCGACCGATCCGCAGATGTTCCTCTCTCCCGCAGGGTTCGCCCGCGCGCTTCGGGACGGCGCGCCGATCCGCAAGCTGGCCCCCCTGACATGGGCCAACTGGCTGGAACAGTTCGCCGACACGGCCGAGGCCGCAATGGCGCGCGCGCTGGACGGGACGGGGGAGGAAAGCACGGCGCTTTACTTGCTGCGTGTCGACGTAACGATCATGGCCGGGATCGGCCGGTTCTTCGCCGAGAAGATCCGCGCCGCGACGCTTTGGGAATATTACCTGTTGTCCGGGGCCGCCGGGGCGGGTCGGGAGGCGCTGCGCTGCTACCGCGCGGCCCGCGCCGCCTGGGCCGTGGCGGCCGAGATCAGCCGCGAGGTTTACCTGGAGGATATCGCCTTCGGCCCGCTCCGCTGGTTGCGTGGGCGCTGGGATGACCGACTGCCCGCGATCGACGCGGATATCGAGGACATGGCGGCAAGACTGGCAGCGGATGGCGCCGGCGAGGGAACGCGGCAGGACGCGCTGGCCATGGCGCGCATCCTGCACTGGTCCACCGCGCAGATCATGCCCTGCCAGCATGTCCCCCGGCCCGAGGTCACGCGCGGCGAGCCCGTCCGGATCACCTGCATCCCTTTCGGCGCCTCGCGCCGCGACGTCCGCCTGCTTTACCGCCAGACGCTGCAGACAGCCCCGTGGCAGGAGGCCCCGATGACGTGGGCCGGCGGCGCCTGTCATGCCACCATTCCCGGAGAATACACAGACAGCCCCTACGCGATCCTCTACTATTTCGAGATCGCCTGCGACGGGGTGTCGTCCTTCTTTCCGGGCCTAGGCGAGGATGTATCGAGCACGCCTTATTTCCACATAAAAACAAGAAACTAGAACAACCAGAAACTGCCATCCAATAGGAGAGAAGACGATGAATAAAAAGATGAACGCATTCGTATCCGGTGTCGTGGCTCTCGGTTTTTCGGCCCACGGCGCGCAAGCGGAAACGCTCCGGCTGCTGACATGGGGCGGCTATGCCCCGGACTCGGTGATCGAACTCTTCGAAGAGAAATATCCCGATATCGACGTGGAGGTGACCTTCTCCAACAACGAGGAAATGGTCGCCAAGCTGCGCGCCACCGGCGGCTCGGGCTATGATCTTGCGCAGCCGAGCGTGTCGCGCATCAAGGCGGCCCAGGCCGAATACGGCATCTACAAGCCGATGGACCTGTCCCAGGTCGACACCTCGGTCTTCCAGCCGAACATGATGGAGGCGATGGAGAAATACGCCGAGATAGACGGCGAGATCTATTCCATCCCGCATGTCTGGGGCACCCAGGGCCTTGTGGTCGACATCTCCAAGGCGCCGGAGGTGGAAGGCTGGACCGACCTGTGCGATCCGCAATACAAGGGGCGCGTCTCCATGCGCCTGAAGCGGGCGCTGCTGCTGGGCTTTGCCTTCGACACCGGCAAGGATCCGTTTGCGGCCTATGACGATTTCGAGGCCTACGAAGCGATGATCGACGAGATCGGCGAAACCCTGATTGACTGCAAGGACAACGTGAAGACCTACTGGACCGGCGGGGATGACCTGTCCGCGCTGCTGCTTTCCGGAGAGATCGTCGTGTCCGACGCGTGGGATTCCACCGCCTTCAAGCTGTACAAGGAAAACCCCGATATCCGCTTCATCCCGACCCGGACCGGCGCGTTGGCCTGGATCGACACCTTCACCCTGCCCAAGCGGGGCGAGGCGGACGATGCAGCCTACAAGTGGATCAACTTCGTCAACCAGCCCGAGATCGTCACCATGATTTCCGAGTCCAGCGGCGCGGTCAGCGCGGTGAAGGGCGGGGTCGAGCTGATGCCGGAAGGCGCGCGGGAGGCCGTCGCGGCCGCCTTTGACGAGGAGGCGCTGGACAACCTCAAGTTCATGCCCAGCGTTCCGCCGGGGCTGGAAGACCTGGAAGGCCGGGTGCTGGACCGCGTGAAGGCCGCCACCTCGGAATGAGTGTACAGGCCACCCGGCGCGCGCCGTGCGCCGGGTGGACCCCTTGCTTGACGGATGAGCCGCGATGAATGACCTGAGCTGCGAGCGCGTTACCAAGAAATTCGGCCATTTCACCGCCGTCTCGGAAGTGTCGCTGGACGTCCCGTCCGGTGCCTTCTTCTCGATCCTGGGGCCGTCGGGCTGTGGCAAGACCACCCTGATGCGCATGATCGCGGGGTTCGAGACGCCCAGCTCCGGCGACATCCGGATCAAGGGGGAAAGCGTGCTGGGCCTGCCGCCCAACCGGCGCAACGTGAAGATGGTGTTCCAGCATCTGGCGCTTTTCCCGATGATGAACGTGGGCGAAAACATTGCCTATGGCCTGCGCTGCCGGGGCGATGCCCGGTCCGGTATTGCCGAAAAAGTGGCTCGCGTGCTGGACCGTGTCGGATTGCCCGGGGTCGAGGAAAAGCGGATCGAGCAGCTATCGGGCGGGCAGAAACAGCGCATCGCCATCGCCCGCTGCATGGTGCTGGAGCCGGATGTTCTCCTGCTCGACGAACCGCTCGGCGCGCTGGATCTCAAGCTGCGCGAGCATATGAAGATCGAGCTGAAGCAGCTTCAGCACCAGTTCGAGACGACGTTTCTCTACATCACCCACGACCAGTCCGAGGCGCTGGTGATGTCGGATCAGGTGGCGGTGATGAATGCCGGCCGGTTCGAACAGATCGGCAGCCCTCGCGAGCTGTATGACCGGCCCGTGTCGGGCTTCGTCGCGGGTTTCGTGGGCGATGCCAACTGCATTCCCGGCAAGATCGCCGAGATACGTTCCGGCGAGGCGCGGGTGGAGCTGCCACAGGGCGGGGAGGTGATCGGCAAGCTTTGCGACGGCAGCCGGACAGGCGACGACGTGGAGGTGTTCCTGCGACCCGAGGCGCTTCGTCTCGGCGCGGGCGGGGCAGGACAGAGCCTCGAGGGGACGGTGGACAGCCTGCTCTTCAACGGGGCCAATTCCCGCATCCTGATGCGCGCCGGCACGGGACAGCTTCTGGAGGTTGCGATCCCGGCCGAAGCGCCTGCGATTGCCGAGGGCGATGCCGCCACCGTCAACTGGCGCCCCGACCACGCGCTGGTCTTCGCGCGGAGGGCCGGCTGATGGGCCGCAGCGCCGACAGGCTGTCCTTGGTCCTGCTCTTCACGCCGTTCGCGCTGTGGATCGGCCTTCTGATCGTGCTGCCGCAGCTTGGCATCGGCTACGTGTCCCTTCGGGAGAAGGTGGGGGTGAACGAGTTCACCTTCGGCTTCGGGAACTACGCCGCCTTCTTCGAGGAGCCGATCTATCGCAATACCCTGCTGCGCACGGCGTGGATTTCCATCCTGGTGACCGCACTGGCGCTGATCATGGGCTTTCCGGTTGCCTATTACATCGCCAAGATCGCGAAGGAGCGCAGCCGCGCGGGCCTGTTCCTGATGTGTCTTATCCCGCTTTGGGTATCCGACCTGGTGCGCGCCTATGGCTGGATCCTGCTGCTTCGGGAAACCGGCGTCATTTCCACCACGCTGGTCAGCCTCGGCATCATCTCCGGCCCCGTCGAGATGCTCTACAACGATGTGACCGTGATCATCGGCCTTGTCTACACGGTGATCCTGTTCATGATCGTGCCGCTCGTCTCGACCTTGCAGGGGATGGACGACGCGCTGCTGGAGGCGGGCTACAACCTTGGCGGCTCGCGCCTGACGGTGTTCCGGCGGATCATCGTGCCCTATGCCATGCCGGGCATCGTGGCGGGCTGCATCATCACCTTCATGCTGACGGCGGGCAGCTACCTGACGCCGATCCTTCTTGGCGGCAAGAATTCGAGCTGGTTCACAGAGCAGATCTACACCCAGTTCATCACCCGCTACAACTGGGAGATGGGCTCCACCTTCGGTGTCCTGCTGCTGATCTTCACCTCGTTGGTGGTCTGGCTCGGCCTTCGGCTGACGGGGCAGAGCCTCGCCACCACGGTTGCGAAGGAATAGGCCGATGCAGGGCAGTAAATCGCTCGTCTGGGTGTTCCGGGCCTACGTGCTGATCTTCTTCATCTACCTGATCGCGCCGCTCGTGGCCGCCGGGGTCTTTGCCTTCAACGACTCGATGTTCCCCTCGCTGCCGTGGCAGGGCTTCACCTGGGATTGGTTCTTTTCCGCAAGCGATCCCAAGGTTGGCCTGCTGCATGACGACCGGCTGCTGCGCGGCATGGGCAATTCGCTTTACATCGGGGTGATCGTCGCCGCGCTGTCGGTGGCGGCAGGCACCTGCAACGCCTTCCTGTTCGAGCGCCGGCAGTTCCCGATGAAATCCCTGCTCTATATCCTGATGATCATCCCGCTGGTCATTCCCGGCGTCATCATCGGCATTTCGATCCTTCTCCTCGCCTCGATGGTGGCCAATTTTCTCGACCGGGAGTTCGGCATCTTCCTCCTGTCGCTCCGCCCGGGCATCCCGCTCATCGTGCTGGGGCAGTTCTCCTTCCTGACGACCATCACGTCGCTCGTCATTGCCGCGCGGCTGCAGAAGTTCGACATCGCGCTGGAGGAGGCGGCGCTGAACCTCGGGGCAAGCCGGGTCCGCGTTCTGACGACCGTCACGCTGCCGTTCCTGTTCCCGGCGCTATTCTCGGCGTTCGTGGTGGCCTTTCTCGTATCCTTCGAGAATTTCAACACCACGCTGATGCTGGTCGGCTCCGACGCGCCGCTGACGATCACCATGTATGACCGCATGGTGAAGGTCGGCTCCACCCCGGTTCTCAATGCCATGTCGGTGGTGCTGATGCTCGGCTCCGGCCTGCTGGCGCTGGCTTCGGTGCTGGCGCAAAGACCGAAGAAGGCGGAAGGCAATGCCGCCGCGGCGGCGATGGATTGAAACGGCGGGCCAAGCCCAGGTGGTCATCAATCATAGGCGTCGCCAGTGCAACCGAACCCGGCCGCATCAGGTTATCAAGATGCGCACACCAATCCCGGAAACCCATTGAGAGCACCCCCGATCAGCGGCCCAGACACAGGAAACTGGACACCAGGACCATTTCAGTCAGATCAGGTTGCTCAGCATCATGACACCGTCGACAACCATCACCACTCGAGATTCAATCGTCTAAGGGCTTCGTCGCCGATCTCTGGGCTGTCGCTGTCAAAGAACCCGCAAGCCTTGACTTGTGATTTCGTAAGTGGACCGTTTGCCAGTTTTTGTAACAGTACCGGAATCTGGTAGATCTTTCGTAATCCCGTGTCTGATACCGACATCTCGGACCCCCTGAGGAATTCGAATTTTGGAATGGTTTCGGGGTAGAATATTGATGCACTAAGGCGCATCCTCTGAGATGCATCAAGGAAGTAAATTCGGTCACCGACGGACACGACTAAGCTGTGTAGTTTCCTGATAAAGCGACCGTCCCGAGCGTGTAATTGACACGCAGAATGCACTTCAACGGTAGTGGCTAAAGTCAGACCTTCCTCTTGGTAAATTCTAGTATAGGCTCTCATGATTTTGTAGGGAAGATTGGGACTGGAAGATATCCTGAAGTAATTTCCGCAGTAACCTGCCAGTGCATCCTGTACAGCAGTTCCGCGCTGAACAATCGCCCTCAAAGCCTCAGTGGTAAAATCAGGTAGGTGTTCGGCTATATCTGGATTAGGCGCTCGACGCGCGAACTTGTCAGGTGGCAGGAACATGTCATCAACCGTGAGATTGAAGTAACTTGCGATAGTTGCGAGCGTCCGTATCGATGGCGTCGAAGTTCCAACCAAATATTTATTGAGTTGCTGTCTGTTGATATCCAGCGCAGATGCCGCATGTGATACGCTGGAATGCATTTCGATCAACTTGCGGAGATTATCACGCAGATAATAGATGCTCTGGTTTTTCATGTGTTTGTTCTTTTTGGTTAAGCTCGGCTGGAACAGATTTTGCAAGCTTTCCTCAGCACGCTGGAAGTGGGGGGTCGTCGACGCACGCCACCTTGGCACGTCAGAGTCGAATGATCCGGGGGGTTTGCAATTGGACCTTGGGCACGTGATTGATGCAGTTCCAAAGTCCGCTCTTAATGATGTTCCGGATTGATATCGTCAACCGTGCCGGAACGATACAGTCCAACCTTTCCGCGCCCTCGGTTGAGTTGATCTCGCTGTTCACAATCATCAGCACTTCCTGTGTTAAATTGACGTTGCTTATGCAGTTGGCGTGGTCGCAGTCATCCTTGTTGGGCGCCGATCCGCCAGAAGGGTCCAAACTGGTTTGGACGTACTAAACCGCGATTTCGCCCCCTATGCGTTTGAAAGCATTCAATTCTGCGGAAAATCTCGCGTCAAAAAAACGCCCTTGTTCAGGCACCGCAAACATGCCCTGTGCACGCGAAATCAAGTGATGCACCAACGTTTGGAAGGAGTATCGGCCGCTGCCATCCTCATCAGGGACCAGGTCGCCAAGAGTGCCCGCAGGGATACAGACCGCAGTGCGAATGACATCCAATGTATCTGGCAATGGAACGCAGGTTTCCGGCTCCAGCATTTTGACAATGTGTCCGACGTCTGACCGCAGCACCGCACAGGAATGCAATGCGTTTTCCCAAGGCGCCCCGGTTTGCACACAGGCAACCGGCTGCTTCAGGCGGATCATCATTTCGCTGATGAACTGAATTCTCGACCGGCTGTCCGGCCATGCAGAATTGCAGTAGACGGCACATTCATTTGCGCCCGCCCCGGATTCACCCTGTGCCCACAAATCCGTAGCAAGATGAACCAGCATATCCTTTTCCGAGAACGGCACCAAACCCGCGACCAATGATGGAGCCGACCAGATAGAAATATCGCAACTCATTTTTCTGCAGTGGCGGATAATTCCATCATCGCAATCTTCTAGTTCATTCTCGATACGGGATACTTCAGCGGTTTCACCCGCGAAGATAAGAATGACGATCTCCCTTAGGCCTGCCTCTGTCAGGTTTGTGATGCAATGCGGCCGTGTCCCAACGCTTGGTGTAAGAGGCCGCGCGCGGAGCCCCCGGCATAGC
>NZ_JAUCYU010000010.1 GCF_030373445.1 Roseovarius sp. | reverse complement strand
GGCGTGACATTTCTACTTTGCAGAGCCGGTGACATTTCTACTTGGTTGCAACAATTGATGCGCGTGTGCAGCCGGCCGTGGCGTGACGGTTCCAGTCGCAGTTTGCGCGTTCTGTACCCTCCCCGCACCGGGTGGCCTGTGGTCTCGGCTTGCCGGATACGTGTCATGCCGTTCGCGGTGGCGGTCGGGAGTGGCACAGGTCCCGGGACGCGGCAAGGATCGCGGGATCGGCCGGTGTGCGGCGCGGCGTGACAATGACGCGGCGCCGCGGCCGGAAGACCGAACGGAAATGGAAATTCCGTTCGGCCTCCGTGGTTTACACCTTGGTCTTCAGGTCAAAAGAACGCCTGCAGCCCGGTTTGCGCCCGGCCGAGGATAAGCGCGTGGACGTCATGCGTGCCCTCGTAGGTGTTGACCGTTTCGAGGTTGAGGGCGTGGCGGATGACGTGGAATTCGCCCGAGATGCCGTTGCCGCCATGCATGTCGCGGGCCTGCCGGGCGATGTCGAGCGCCTTGCCGCAATTGTTGCGCTTGATGAGCGAGATCATCTCGGGCGCGGCGGCGGCCTCGTCCATCAGGCGGCCGACGCGGAGCGCGGCCTGCAGGCCGAGGGTGATCTCGGTCTGCATGTCGGCGAGCTTCTTCTGGAAGAGCTGGGTGTTGGCCAGCGGGCGGCCGAACTGGTGCCGGTCGAGCCCGTATTGGCGGGCGGCGTGCCAGCAGAACTCGGCCGAGCCCATGACGCCCCAGGCGATGCCGTAGCGGGCGCGGTTGAGGCAGCCGAAGGGCCCCTTGAGGCCTTCCACGTTGGGCAGGAGCGCGTCCTCCCCCACCTCGACGCCGTCCATGACGACCTCGCCGGTGACGGAGGCGCGCAGCGAGAGTTTCTTCTGGATTTTCGGCGCCGAGAGCCCCTTCATGCCCTTTTCGAGGACGAAGCCGCGGATCTTGCCGTCATGCGCCTCGGACTTGGCCCAGATGACGAAGACATCGGCGATGGGGCTGTTCGAGATCCACATTTTCGAGCCGGTGAGCTTGTAGCCCCCGTCGGTTTTCACGGCGCGGGTCTTCATGCCCGCCGGGTCGGAGCCGGCGTCGGGTTCGGTGAGGCCGAAGCAGCCGATGAGCTCGCCCGAGGCGAGGCCGGGGAGGTATTTCTGGCGCTGTTCCTCGGTGCCGTAGGCGTAGATCGGGTACATGACGAGGCTGGATTGCACCGACATCATCGAGCGGTAGCCGCTGTCGACGCGTTCGATTTCGCGGGCGACGACGCCGTAGCTGACGTAGCCGGCGCCGAGCCCGCCGTATTCCTCGGGGATGGTGGTGCCGAGGAGGCCCATCTGGCCCATTTCGCGGAAGATGCCGGGATCGACGGTTTCCTTTTCGAACGCCTCCATCACCCGGGGTTGCAGCACCTCCTGGGCGAAGGAGCGGCCGCTTTCGGCGATCATGCGCTCGTCTTCCTCGAGCTGCTTGGCGAGGTAGAACGGGTCTTCCCAGTCGAAGCTGGAAAGGTTGGGTTTGTCCTTGGCGCGGATCTTGGGGGCGTCGAGGCTCATGGCGGTCTCCTTATGCATGTTCGTCAACTTAATTGTAATGTATCGCGGGATCAGGGTAGAAAACAGCGAGAATTCCGCATCTATCCATGAGGGAATCGCATATATGCCCCCTGCCCCGCGCCGCTTCCTGCCGTCGACCGCCGCGCTGCGCGCGCTGGAGGCGGTGGACCGGCTGGGCAGCGTCACGGCGGCGGCGGAGGATCTGAACCTGACGCAGGGTGCCGTGAGCCGGCAGGTTCAGGCGCTGGAGGAGCAGTTGGGCGTGCCGCTGGTGATCCGGCGGGGGCGCCGGGTGGTGCTGACGCCGGAGGCGGCGCATTACGCGGCCGATATTCGTGGGGCGTTGCAGAAGATCACGCAGGCGTCGCTGCGGCTGACGGTGAACCCGACGGGGGGGAGCCTGGACCTGGCGATTTTGCCGACCTTCGGGATGCGCTGGCTGGTGCCGCGGCTGGCGGATTTCGCGCGGCGGCATCCGGAGGTGACGATCAACCTGACGACGCGGCTGCGCCCGTTCAACTTTGCCTCGGAACCCTTTGATGCCGCGATACATTTCGGCAATGCGGACTGGCCCGGGACGGCGGCGATGAAGCTCCGGCCGGAGGCGGTGGTGGCGGTCTGTGCGCCGGGCTTGCTGGAGGGGGCCTATCCGGAGCGGGCGGCGGATCTGTTGCGGTTGCCGCTGCTGCATATCGAGACGCGGCCCGAGGCGTGGGCGGCGTGGTTTGCCGAGCACGGGGTCGAGGGGGCGCAGGTGACGGGGCAGATCTATGACCAGTTTTCCACGATCACGCAGGCGGCGCTACATGGGCTGGGGGTGGCGCTGTTGCCGGATTACCTTGCAGAACAGGACCTTGCGACGGGACGTTTATGCAAGGCCTGGGGCGGCTCGACACCCTCGCCCGGGGCGTATCACCTGGTCTGGCCGGTGGAGAAATCGGGCGACCGGGCGCTTCTGAAGTTCCGCGACTGGCTGGCGACGCAGACCGAGGATGATGAACGGTTGCCGCGTTGAGGATTACGCGATGGAGCGGGTCAAGCGCCGGCGGGCGGCATCGGTGGTATGAACCCGCCCTGCCCTTGCGTCTGCCTGCCCGCGTTCGACGGAGGCGATGAACGCCTCTTCTTCGGCCCGGCACTGTGCGAGGGCGTTGCCCAAGGGGCGCTCGTCCAGGCCCGCCTTGCTCTTGGGTTGGGTATGGAAGGTGACGGGGGCGCGGTCGGGCATGGCAGTTCTCTACGAGTCGGATGTGTACATTTGAGAGTGGTGCTCCGGGCTCGGCAAAGGGGGCGAAATCTTGAAAAGATTTCGATCCGATTTCTTTTTAAGAAATCGAGTTGGGTCGGTCGTGGCAAGGGCGTCGAAATCTTGAAAAGATTTCTGTCCGAATTCTTTTAAAGAATTCGGTGGGTTAGCCGAGGGCGTAGCCGGCGCCGCGGACGGTGCGGAGGGGGTCCTGGCCGCCGTGCTGGCAGAGCGCCTTGCGCAGGCGGCCGATATGGACGTCGACGGTGCGGGTGTCGACGTAGATATCCCTGCCCCAGACGCGGTCGAGCAGTTGTTCGCGGCTCCAGACCCGGCCGGGTTTTTCCATGAAGGTGGAGAGCAGGCGGAACTCGGTGGGCCCGAGCTTGAGCTGGTTGCCGTCGCGGGTGACGCGGTGGGTTTCCGAATCGAGCAGGATATCCTCGTATTCCAGCCGCTCGCCCACGGTCGAGGGCCGGGTGCGGCGCAGTTGCGCGCGCACGCGGGCCATCAGTTCGATGACCGAATAGGGTTTGACCACGTAGTCGTCGGCGCCGGTTTCCAGCCCCCTGACCCGGTCGACCTCTTCCGAGCGGGCGGAGATCATGATGATCGGCACGCCGCGGGTCGAGGCGCGGGTTTTCAATTGGCGGCAGACCTCGATGCCGGAGACGTTGGGCAGCATCCAGTCGAGCAGGATGATGTCCGGCGCGGCCTCGTCGACGAGCATCAGCGCCTCCTCGCCATTCTCGGCCTTGGTGACGGCGAAGCCGTCGGCTTCGAGGTTGTAGGCCAGCACTTCGCGCTGTGCGGGCTCGTCTTCGACCAGAAGAACGCTGGGTTGTTCAGAGGCCATTTTTCGAAGTCCTGCTCATTGCGTCATGCCGGTGCGACGCTGGGATCGGTCGAGGTGCGGTCGCTCTTGGGGCGCTTGTCCTCGGGGATCTCGCCGGTGACGAGGTAGATCACCTGTTCGGCGATGTTGGTGGCGTGGTCGCCCATCCGCTCGGTGTTCTTGGCGATGAAATGCAGGTGCATGCAGGCGGTGATGTTGCGCGGGTCTTCCATCATGAAGGTGAGGAATTCGCGGAAGAGGGCGTTGTACATCTGGTCGACATCCTCGTCGCGGTGCATGACCTCGCGGGCGGTGCCGGCGTCGCGCTGGACGAAGGCGTCGAGCACGTCCTTGAGCATGCGCTCGACCTCTTTCGCCATGCGGCGGATCGAGGCGGTGGCGCCGTGGATCTGGCCCATCTGGCTGAGCACCGTGGTGCGCTTGGCCATGTTCTTGGCGTAGTCGCCGATGCGCTCGAGGTTGGAGGCGATCTTCATCACCGAGAGGATCACGCGCAGGTCGACCGCCGCGGGCTGGCGAACGGCGATGATGCGGGCGGCTTCCTCGTTGATCTGCTCTTCCAGCTCGTCGATGGCGCGATCGGCGTTGCGGACCTGTTCGGCCAGCTCCTCGTCGCGGGTTTCGAGCGAGGTGGCGGCCTTGAGGATGGCATCCTCGACCAGGCCGCCCATCTTCATGATGTGCGCCTGGATCGTTTCGAGATCCCGGTCGAAGGCCGAGGCGATATGTGTGTCGGTCATGTCTGCTCCTTACCCGATACGGCCGGTGATGTAGCTCTCGGTCCGCTCGTCCTTGGGGTTGGTGAAGATCTGGCCGGTCTCGCCGAATTCTACCAGATTTCCGAGATGGAAGAAGGCCGTCTTCTGGCTGACGCGCGCCGCCTGTTGCATCGAGTGGGTGACGATGATCACCGAGTAGTTGGTGCGCAGCTCGTCGATCAGTTCCTCGACCTGGGAGGTGGCGATGGGGTCGAGGGCGGAACAGGGTTCGTCCATCAGCAGCACTTCGGGTTCCGTGGCCACCGCGCGGGCGATGCAGAGGCGCTGTTGCTGGCCGCCGGAGAGGCCGGTGCCGGGGGCGTGGAGCCTGTCCTTCACCTCGTTCCAGATGGCGCCGCGGCGGAGGGATTTCTCGACGATCTCGTCGAGCTCGGCCTTGTTCTTGGCCAGCCCGTGGATTCGGGGGCCGTAGGCGATGTTGTCGTAGATCGACTTGGGGAACGGGTTGGGTTTCTGGAACACCATGCCCACCTTGGCGCGCAGCTGCACCGGGTCGACCTTCTTGTCGTAGATGTCCTGCCCGTCGAGCAGGATGTCGCCCTCGACGCGGCAGACGTCGATGGTGTCGTTCATCCGGTTCAGGCAGCGCAGGAAGGTGGATTTGCCGCAGCCCGAGGGGCCGATGAAGGCCGTGACGGTCTTGTCCTCGATGTCGACGTCCACGTCCTTGATGGCGTGGGTGTCGCCGTAATAGACCTGCACCTTTCGGGCGGAGAACTTGGTTTCGTTCCTGGTCACGGTTCTCTCCGTATTGGGGGTGTCATACATGAGGTCTGTCCTTGATTACCAGCGGCGCTCGAAGCGGCGGCGCAGAATGATGGCGAGGATGTTCATCGTGAGCAGGAAGACCAGCAGCACGATGATACCGCCCCAGGCCTTTTCGTAGAAGGCCACGTCGGCGCGGGCGGCCCAGGTGTAGATCTGGGCGGGCATGGCCGAGTTCGGGTCGGTGAAGCCGGCGACGATGCCGTCCGGGTAGCCGCGGGCGACGAAGCCCACCATGCCGATCAGGAGAAGCGGCGCGGTTTCGCCGAGCGCCTGGGCCAACCCGATGATGGTGCCGGTGAGGATGCCGGGCATGGCGAGCGGCAGGACGTGGTGGAAGACCGCCTGCATCTTGGAGGCGCCGACGCCGAGGGCCGCGTCGCGGATGGACGGCGGGACCGCCTTGAGCGAGGCGCGGGTGGAGATGATGATGGTGGGCAGGGTCATCAGGGTGAGCACCAGCCCGCCCACCAGCGGGGCCGATTGCGGCAGGTGCATGAACTGGATGAAGACCGCGAGCCCGAGGATGCCGAAGACGATGGAGGGCACCGCGGCGAGGTTGGAGATGTTCACCTCGATCAGGTCGGTGAAGCGGTTCTGGGGCGCGAATTCCTCGAGGTAGATGGAGGCCGCGACGCCGATGGGCAGCGAGAGCAGCAGCACGACCAGCATCATGAAGAACGAGCCCACGACCGAGGCGCCGATCCCTGCCCCGCCGGGGTTGTCGACGCCGGAATCGGCGCCGGTGATGAAGTTCCAGTTGAAGGCGGAT
This sequence comes from Roseovarius sp., assembly GCF_030373445.1. Classification (GTDB taxonomy): domain Bacteria; phylum Pseudomonadota; class Alphaproteobacteria; order Rhodobacterales; family Rhodobacteraceae; genus Roseovarius. The sequence continues at coordinate 203,021 of NZ_JAUCYU010000010.1, read as the reverse complement.
TTCATGATCCCGGCCTCGTGGAGCGCGTCGACGATGTCGAGGTCGGTCTTCATCAGGAAGCGGCTGTCCTGCATCCCTTCGCGGGTGACGCGGCCGTTGAAATAGCCGTCGACGCGGGAGGAGGCGGCGAGTTCGAAGCGGACGGGTTCGCCCAGCATGTTCGAGTTGCCCTGGTAGTACTCGCGGATCGTGCCGCCGGTCTTGCCAAGCAGGCGCTCGATGGCGTCGGCGTCGAAATCGACCTCGAGCCCGCGCTCCTGGAGCTGGGCTTCGAGCTTGGAGATGAACAGGTCCTGGTAGGCCTTGGTCTTGAAGAGCTCGCTTTCGGCGGCCTCGTACTCGGCCTGGGTGATGGTGAACTCGACATCGACCACGGTCTTGGTGAAGGCCGGGATGCCGGAGCGGATGATTGTGAACGCGAGCACCACGAGGAAGAACAGCCCGATGCCGATGGCGATCATGCCGTAGGCCTGGAAGCGCTTCTCGGAGGCGTTGCGGCGTTTGGTGCGGGCGTCGCGGGCGGTGAGCGAGCTGCTCTTGCCCGGGCCGCTGCCATTCAGGGTCGCATCAGTCATTCGTATTGCTCCCGGTATTTGCGCACGATGTAGAGCGCGAAGATGTTGAGGCAGAGCGTGATGACGAAGAGTGTCATGCCGAGGGCGAAGGCGACGAGTGCCTCTGGAGAGGCAAAATCGGCGTCACCGGTGAGCTGGCTGACGATCTTGGCGGTCACGGTGGTCATCGCCTCGAAGGGGTTGAGCGAGAGCCGGGCCGCGGCCCCTGCCCCTAGGACCACGATCATGGTCTCGCCGATGGCGCGGGAAGCCGCCAGGAGGATGGCGCCGACGATGCCCGGCAGGGCGGCGGGAAGGACGACCTGCTTGATGGTTTCCGACTTGGTGGCGCCGAGGCCGTAGGAGCCGTCGCGCATGGCCTGCGGAACCGAGTTGATGATGTCGTCGGAGAGCGAGGAGACGAAGGGGATGAGCATGATGCCCATGACCAGCCCCGCCGTCATCACCGCCGTGCCCGATTGCATCCAGTCGAGCCCGTTGTCGCCGAAGACCTTCAGCAGCAGCGGCCCGACCGTCAGCAGCGCGAAGAGGCCGTAGACGATGGTCGGGATGCCGGCCAGCACCTCGAGCATCGGCTTGGCGAAGGCGCGGATGCGGGGGCTGGCGTATTCGGAAAGGTAGATGGCGGCGAAGAGGCCGATTGGCACGGCCACCGCGAGGGCCACGATGGAGATGTAGAACGTACCCCAGAGCAGCGGCAGGACACCGAGGTCGGAGCTGCCGCCGCGGCCCGAGAAGCTGGGCGCCCAGTTGGTGCCGAGGAAGAAATCGGCGGCCGGGTAGAGGCGGAAGAACTCGATCGTGTTGAAGACCAGCGACAGGACGATGCCGATGGTGGTGAGGATGGCGATGGAGGCGGCGCCGACGAGGATGGCGCGCACGCTGTGCTCGACCACGTTGCGGGCGCGGAACTCGGCCCGGCTTTCGCGGAGGCCGTAGAGGAAGCCCAGCACCGCGAGGATCAGCACCGCGATGGTCATGATCAGGTTGCCGGTGTCGTTCATGATCCGGTACCGCTGGGCCGCGCGGAGGATCGGCTGGGTCACTTCGGAGGTGACGATCGAGCCCGCGTCGCGCAGGCGCTGGGTGACATCGGTGAAGTCGGCGCGGAGGTTGCGGGCCTCGTCATCGGTCATCAGGCCCTGGGCCACGGCGGCGTCGAGGCCGTTCGCGGCGCGGCGCACCTCGGCCATCACCAGCCCGAGGGAGGAGCCTTCCTTGACCGAGCTTTCAGGGATCATGCCGGAGATGGTGTTGCCCACGTAGATGGGCTGGATCAGCAGCCACGCGACGAGCAGCAGGAAGGCCGGCACGATGGCCTTGATGGCCACGTTGGACCCGTAATAGGAGGGCAGCGAATGCAGCCCGCGGCTGTCGCCCCCGGCGCTGGCGAGTGCGCGCTGCCGGCCAAGAACGTAGCCCGCCACCGCGATCGCGAGCACGATCAAGATGAGCCAGAGTAAAGGCATGTGCCCCCCATCCCCTTGGTTGTGAAAAATGTCCTAAAAGGCGTGGCGGGGGCGGCGAAATCTGCCGCCCCCGGTCAGGCAGAGCCTGATTACATGCTTTCGCTCATGGTCGTTTCGTTCTCGACCTTGGACTGGGTGTCGGCCAGTTCCGGATCGGCCACGAGGCCGTAGTTGGAGAGCGGGCCGCCCGGGCCTGCGATCTCGTCGGCGACGAAGAACTGGGCGTATTCCTTGAGGCCGGGGATCACGCCGATATGGGCTTTCTTGACGTAGAAGAACAGCGGGCGCGAGACCGGGTATTCGCCGGAGGCGATCGACTCGGTCGTGGGCTCGATGCCGCCCATGGTGGCGACCTTCAGCTTGTCGGTGTTGTTCTCGTAGAACGCGAGGCCGAAGACGCCGATGCCGTTGGTGTTGGCGTCGATGCGGGCCAGGGTCTCGGTGTAGTCGCCGTCGATGTCGACCGACTTGCCGTCGGTGCGCACGTCGAGGCAGGCATCCTCGGCGTCGTCCTCGTTCATGCCGCCATCCATCATGGCCTGCATGGCGCCGGTGGCTTCGCAGCCTTCCAGCAGCACCTTGTCTTCGAAGACTTCACGGGTGCCGTGCTTGGTGCCGGGGATGAACATCGCGATCTCGGCTTCGGGCAGGTCGCTGTTGAAGTCGGACCAGTTGGTGTGGGGGTTGTCGACCACTTCGCCGTCGACCATCACCTTGGCGCCGATGGCGTTGAAGATGTCGGAGGGCTCGAACGCGGTGAACTCGGGGCCCGACTGCTGGCTGGCGAAGACGATGCCGTCATAGCCGATGCGGACTTCGATGATGTCGGTGACGCCGTTGTCGGCGCAGGCCTTGATCTCTTTTTCGCGGATGGCGCGCGAGGCGTTGGCGACATCGATGGTGTTCTCGCCCACGCCTTCGCAGAAGCGCTTGAGGCCGGCCGACGAGCCGCCCGATTCGACGACCGGGGTCGGGAAATCGGTGTTTTCGCCGAAGAGCTCGGCCACGATCGAGGCGTAGGGCAGCACGGTCGAGGACCCGGCGACCTGCACGTTGTCACGGGCGGCAGCAGCGGTAGCGGAAACGGCAGCGATCGCCAGCGAGGAGGCGGTCAGTTTCACAAAGGACATGGATAGCTCCTGATTTCGGTTTTGACGGGCCACAACAGCAGATGGCCTTGCCCGCTCTGCTAGTCCCCGGGCACGACGCTTTTGTTACAGGGATGTAACGGTTTTATGACAGCGCGGAAGTTGTTGGGGAAAATCGCCGTACTGACGCGGGGTCGCCCGCCCGGGGGCCGTGGCGGGCGGGGTCAGCGGGCCTGCTGGGCGCTGTCGCGGGGCAGGACGACGCGGAAGACGCTGCCCTCGCCGGGGCGCGATTCGATTCGCAGGCGGCCGCGGTGGCGCCCGACGATGTGCTTGACGATGGCGAGGCCGAGCCCGGTGCCGCCCATGGCGCGGGAGCGGTGGCTGTCGACCCGGTAGAAGCGTTCGGTGAGGCGCGGGATGTGGACCGGGTCGATGCCCGCCCCCTCGTCGCGGACGGAGATCACGGCGGCGGGCCCGCGCACCAGCGGCTCCTGCTCGGTGGTGGTCAGGGAGACGTGCACCGTCTTGCCCTGCCCGCCATACTTGACGGCGTTCTCGGTCAGGTTGGTGATCACCTGCTGAAGCTGGTCGGCATCGCCCGGCACGACGATCGGGGTTTCGGGCAGGTCGGCCAGGAGGGTGACGCCGTGATCGGCCGCGAGCGGGGCCAGCGCGTGGCGGACGGTGCCGATCAGGCGGCAGAGGTCGACCGGGTCGGTGGGGCGGACGCGTTCCTGCCCCTCGACGCGGGAGAGCGAGAGCAGGTCGCGGACGAGCCGTTCCATGCGCTGTGCCTCGTCCTGCATGGTGCCGAGGAAGCGTTCGGAGGCCGCCGCGTCGCCCTTCGCGGGCCCGCGCAGGGTTTCGATGAAGCCCAGCAGGGCGGTGAGCGGGCTGCGCAGTTCGTGGCTGACATTGGCGACGAAATCGCGGCGCATCTGGCCGGCCTGTTCGAGATGGGTGACATCCTCGAAACAGACGAGCACGCCGTGGCCGGCCTCGGTCTGGACCGGGGAACAGGTGACGTCGAAGGTGGTGTCCTGCGTGCCGTCGGAGGAGAGGTAGCGGGTGGTGCGCGGCTGGCGGTCGCGCAGGGCGGCCTCGATCGCGTCGAGGATCGAGGGCTGGCGCAGGGCGGTGATGAAATGGCGCCCGACGATGCCCTGCCCCAGGAGCTGCAGCGCGCGGTCATTGGCGCCGAGGATGCGCTCGCCCCGGCCGATCAGGACCGAGGGGAGCGGGATGGCGCTGAGGAGCGACGAGATGTTGTCGGCGTTCATCGCCTGTCGCTGCCCCCGTCAGACCGCCTTGAGCCCGTCGCGGTAGCGGCGCATGTTCTCCTGGTAGTGGATGGCGCCGTAGGTGACGGACTGGAGCGCCTTCTCGTCGAGCTGGCGGATGACCCGGCCGGGGGCGCCCATGACGAGGCTGCCGTCGGGGATTTCCTTGCCCTCGGTGATGAGCGCGCCCGCGCCGATCAGGCAGTTATTGCCGATCTTCGCGCCGTTCAAAATGGTGGCGCCCATGCCGACGAGGCTGTTGTTGCCGATCGTGCAGCCATGCAGCATGACCTTGTGGCCGATGGTGCAGTTCTCGCCGATGGTGAGGGGGAAGCCCATGTCGGTGTGCATGACGCAGTTTTCCTGCACGTTCGAGCCACGGCCGATGGTGATGGGCTCGTTGTCGCCGCGCAGCGTGGCGCCGAACCAGACGGAGGCGCCGTCCTCGAGGATCACCTGCCCGATCAGGTTGGCGTCGGGGGCGACCCAGGTGTCGTCGGCAAGCTGCGGGGTGTGGCCGTCGAGGGCGTAGATGGTCATGTGTTCTCCTCGAATTCCTGCTGGAGTTTCTGCACATGGGCGTTGAGGCCCGGCTGCTGGATGCGCTTGAGACGGGCGGCGGTGACGATGCTTTTCAGCCGCTCATCGGTGGCGTCGAGATCGTCGTTGATGAGCACGTAGTCGTATTCGCCCCAGTGGCTGATCTCGTCCCAGCTTTTCTGCATCCGTTTCGAGACCACGTCGGGCGCGTCCTGCCCGCGCTTGACGAGGCGGGCGCGCAGCTCGGCGATGGAGGGGGGCAGGATGAAGATCGACAGCGTGTGCTGGCCGAGGCCGGAGTTCTGGATCTGCTGGGCGCCCTGCCAGTCGATGTCGAAGAGCACGTCGCGCCCCTGCCCTATGGCCTCTTCCACGGGCCCGCGCGGCGAGCCGTAGAAATTGCCGAAGACATGGGCATGTTCGAGCATCTGGCCGGCGCTGACCGCGCGCTTGAAGTTGGTTTCGGTCATGAAGTGGTAATCCTGCCCGTCCACCTCGCCGCTGCGCGGGGTGCGGGTGGTGGCGGAGACCGAGAAGGAGATCGTGTCGTCCCAGTCGCGCAGGCGCCGGGACAGGGTGGATTTGCCCGCGCCCGAGGGCGAGGAGAGGATGATCAGGAGGCCGCGCCGGTCAGCCATGGGTGCCCTGCCCTTTCATCTTTCCGAAAATACTCAATTTCCCCGCTTTCCGGTTCGTGGTGTCATTCGACATTCTGCACCTGCTCGCGCATCTGGTCGATGACGGTCTTGAGTTCGAGCCCGGTGGCGGTGAGCGCCTTGTTCTGGGCCTTGGAGCAGAGGGTGTTGGCCTCGCGGTTGAATTCCTGTGACAGGAAGTCGAGCTTGCGGCCGACCGGGCTGCCGCTGGCGAGGAGGTCGCGGGCGGCGGCGATATGGGCGCGGAGGCGGTCGATCTCCTCGGTCACGTCGGCCTTGACGGCGAGGAGCGCCAGTTCCTGGGCGACGCGGGCCTCGTCGGCGGTGTCGGCGGTGTCCATCACGCGGGCGAGCGCGGTGCGGAAGGCCTGTTCCATGTCCGGTTTGCGGGCCTCGGCGGCTTGCGCCGCGTCAGCCGTGAGGCGCTCGATCTCGTCGAGCTGGGCGGTGAGCACGTCGGCCAGGGCGCGGCCCTCGGTCGCGCGCATGTCGAGGAAGGCGGTGAGCAGCCCCTCGAAGTCGGCCAGCAGGGTCGTGCGGAGCGCCTCGGTGTCCTCGTCGGCCGCGCCGGTGTCGAGCACGCCGCGCAGGCCGAGCAGGTCGGCGGCGGTGGCCGGGGCCAGCGTGACGCCGCGGGCCATGGCGCGGTTTTCCACCTCGGCCATGGCGGTGAGCACGTCCTCGAGCTGGGCGGCGTTGACCGCCAGCGCCCCTGCCCCGTCGTCGCGGGCGAGCTTGAGGTTGAGCGAGACGTTGCCGCGCCCGAGCGCGCGGCCGATGCGGGCGCGCAGGCCGGGCTCGAGCCCCTCGACCCAGTCGGGCACGCGCAGGCGCAGGTCGAGCCCCTTGCCGTTGACGCTGCGCATTTCCCATGTCCAGGAAAAGCCGTGCTGCGCCCCCTTGGCCGCGGCGAAAGCCGTCATTGATCTGAGCACGCGGGTCCTCCTGCCATGTCCCTGCCGGGTGCGGTTGGGTCTCGTCCTAGCCATTCGCTAGGGCAAGGGCAAGCGTGGCGGCGGGCACGGGGACGTGATCTGGCGTTAACCATTTATTAACATTTCGGGCGCCCTGTCGGGGAAAGCGTGTCACATTCCAAGGAAGCTCCGGCTGAGCGGCGGGCCGTGCCGGGGCTTCACGCCACCGGCCCGAGCGAGGGCAGACCCATGCATGACGACACGGACAGACCAGACGACGTGATCGAGCTTCGGCACCGGCGCCCCGGCGGGGGGCGGGAGCCGCAGGCGCTTGTCGATTACTGGGACGGTCTTCGGCGCGGCGGAACGGTGCCGCGGCGGGCCGAGATCGACCCGCGGCGGATCGAGGGGCTGTTGTCGGACACGTTCATCATCGAGCGGATCGCGCCGGGGCTGGCGCGGTTCCGGGTGGCCGGGGCGCACCTTGCCGACCTGATGGGAATGGACGTGCGGGGCATGCCGGTGAGCAGTTTCATCCACCCCGACCGGCGGGACGGGTTCGCCGGCGCGCTGACGCGGCTGTTCGAGGAACCGGCGACGGTTCAGCTTGACCTGGTATCGCGGGGCGGGTTCCGGCAGCCGGAGTTGAGTGCGCGGCTGGTGCTTCTGCCGCTGCGCAGCGACCTGGGCGACGTGAGCCGGGCGATGGGCTGTCTCGTGGCCGAGGGCGAGGTCGGACGCGCGCCGCGGCGGTTCGAGATCGCCCGGCTGCGGGTTGCGCCCGTGGAGGGCGGCGCGGCGGAGGTCAGCCGGCCCGCGCCGCAGCCGCCCCGCCCGGCGCCGAAACGGCGCGGACGCCCGTTCCTACGGCTGGTGACGAGCGATTGACGACGCACATTGTCGCGAACCGGACAGGTTGGCGCGTTTTCCGGCTTTCGCGCGGGCCGCGCCGGGCCTAGCCTGCGGCGAAATTCTCCTGTCAGGATGTGCCCGCATGGCCCTTATCTCTTCCGTTACCGCCACCCCGCTGCGCCTGCCGCTGAAACAGCCCTATGTCTGGTCGCAGGGGGTCGAGGATGCGTTTACCGTCAACCTTGTCATGATGACCTGCGAAGATGGCACGGTGGGTTATGGCGAGACGCCCGCCGCGCCGGATGCCGATGCGCAGAAGATCGTGCTGGAGAAGCTGGGCCGGGGGCTGGTGGGCCGGTCGGTGTTCGATATCGCGCAGGGTTTGCAGGATGTCTACCGCGAGCATTTCCTTGTGTTCGGCGGCAATATGCCTAGGTATTTCAACCAGTTGCGGAACGCACTTGAGACGGCGGCGCTGGATGCGCAGGGCAAGGTGCTGGGCCGTCCGGTGTGGGACCTGCTGGGCGGTGCGGTGCGGAAGGACGTGGGCTATTTCCATTTCCTGCAGGGCCAGTCGCCCGAGGCGCTGGCCGAGGATGCCGCGGCGGCGGTGGCCGAGGGCCAGCCGATATTGTACCTCAAGGTGGGTGTGGGCGCCGAGTATGACATGGCCGCCGTGCGCGCCGTGCGGGAGGTGGCGCCGGATGCAAGGCTGCGGCTGGATGCGAACGAGGCGTGGGACCAGTCGGTGGCGCTGCGGATGATCGCGCGGATGGCGCCCTATGACATCGAGTATATCGAGCAGCCGACGGCGAGCACCTCGCAGGCCGCGCTGGCGCATGTGGCGGCACGGTCGCCCATCGCGATCGGGGCCGACCAGAGCGTGTTCACGTTGCAGGAGGTGCATACGGCGGCCGCCGTGCACCGGGCCGACATGATCGCCGTGGGCCCGCGTGAGATCGGGGGCTTGCGGCCGCTGATGAAGGCGGCGGCGGTGGCCGAGGCGGCGGGGGTGCCGCTCTGCATCCACTCGTCGATGACGACGGGGATCACCACCTGTGCCGAGCACCACGCCGGCCGGGCCATTCCGAACCTCGACGATGGCAACCAGATCATGTGGCAATTGCTGGCCGAGGATATCGTCGAGGCGCCGGACCTGGCGCCGAAGAAGGGCCGGCTGGCGCTGGAGGGCAAGCCGGGGCTGGGGTTCACGCTGAAGGAAGACGTGATTGCCGAGGCCGCCGCGCGGCACCGCAAACACGCCGGGTGATCAGCCGACCATCGGCGTCATCAGCTCGACCTCTGCCCCGTCTTCAATGGCGGTGTAGAAGCAGGTGCGCCGGTTGGTGTGGCAGGCGGGCCCGTACTGGTGGACGCGAACGAGGATGCAATCGCGGTCGCAGTCGATGCGCAGTTCGACCAGTTCCTGCACGTGGCCGCTGGTTTCGCCCTTGACCCAGAAGGATTGCCGAGAGCGGCTCCAATAGGTAACGCGGCCGGTGTCGAGGGTGCGGCGCACCGCTTCGGCGTTCATCCAGGCGAGCATCAGCACCTCGTCGGTCTCGGAATCCTGCGCGATGGCCGGCAACAGCCCGTCTGCGTTGAATTTGAGTGTTTCGGGATCGAATGCCATGAAGGAAACCCTTTCCGTCTGCGTCACGCGCCTCTATCTATGGGGGGAACGCGGAAAGGGAAAGCCATGAGCGGCGAAACCGACCTGATCAAACTGTACTCGGCCCGGATCCTGGAGCTGGCGGCGGATATTCCGCATCATGGCCGGCTGGAGGACCCGGATGCGAGCGTGAAACGGCGGGCGCCGCTGTGCGGCTCGACCGTGACGGTGGATATCAAGACCGACGGCGCGGTGATCACCGATTACGCGGCGGAGGTGAAGGCCTGTGCGCTGGGGCAGGCCTCGGCCAGTATCGTGGGTGGGCATATCATCGGTTGTGATTTGCAGCAGGTGACCGAGGCGCGCGATGCGCTCAAGGCGATGCTCAAGCAGGACGGGCCGACGCCCCCTGCCCCGTTCGACGGGCTGGAGGTGCTGCGGCCGGCGAAGGATTACAAGAACCGGCACGCGTCGATCCTGCTGACGTTGGAGGCGACGGTGGAGGCGCTGGAGACGGCGCAGGCGTCGAGTTCCTGCGCCTGAAGTTCACCCCCTGATTTAACCGACTGCCATGGCCCCCCGCACCGTCTGGACCTTTAATTTTGCCGGCTGGATCCTGTTCCTAGTGTCGGCCGTGGCCTTTACATGGACGACATGGGCGGCGGGCGACCCGGTCGGGCTGATTGCCAGCCTCGCCTTCCTGATCGCGTGCATCTGCTTCATCGTGCCGGTGTGGATTCACCGGCCAACCAAGACGGAAGAGTGACGCGCAAGCCTTTGCGATGACATAAAAAAACCGCCGCACGCTTGGGGGCAAGCGGCGGCGGAAGGAAGCTCGGTTCCGTTTTACGGCCTGTCCGTGATCAGGGGGAGGCAGACCCCGGGGACAGTGATCAGGCGCGGCGCATCGAGACTATGGGGACAGGCGATGCGGGTTGCGCGACAGGCCAGGAACGTCGCAGGCAGAAAGGTTACAGAAGCCCCGGCAGGTAGAGCCCGCCCAGAAGCGTGACCATCAGGGCGGCGCCGCCGATGAGATCGCCCACGAGCGTGTCGCGGGAGCGGTAGGCGGCGGTCTTGAACTGGCTGAGCATTGGGTGGCTCCTTCGTCCGGTGTGGCTTTGTTGCTTATTTGTTCTCATTTTGGAAAGGGTTTGTAAAGAACTTTATGAGAACATACCGGAACATCTGTGGATAAATGCGGGTAAGGCTTTGGTATGGAACGAAACTTTTTGTTCCGTTTCCGTTCCTGTCTGTGGATAAGTCTTAGCCGACGCTGATGAGGCGGATCGCCTGGTCCTGCTCCATGAGCCACAGGAGGATGCGGGCCGCCTGCCCTCTTTCGCCCGTCAGGTCGGGGTCGTCGTTGAGCAGCTTGCGGGCGTCGGACTGGGCCACCGCCATCAGGGCCGCCTGCCCTTCGAGGTCGGCGATGCGGAAGCGCGGCAGGCCGGACTGGGCGGTGCCGATCAGGTCGCCGGCGCCGCGCATTTCGAGATCGACCTCGGCGATGCGGAACCCGTCTTCGGTTTCGCGCATGGTGGTGAGGCGCTTCTCGCCGGTCTCCGACAGCGGCGGCTGGTACATGAGCAGGCAGGTCGAGGCGGCCTCTCCCCGCCCGACGCGGCCGCGGAGCTGGTGAAGCTGGGCGAGGCCGAAGCTTTCGGCGCGTTCGATCACCATGATCGAGGCGTTGGGCACGTCGACGCCCACCTCGATCACGGTGGTGGAGACGAGCACGGAGGTGTCGCCCCGCTGGAAGGCAGCCATGGCGGCATCCTTCTCCTCGGGCGGCATCTGGCCGTGGACGAGGCCGACGACGCCCTCGCCAAGCGCGGCGCGGAGGCGTTTGAAGCGTTCGCCGGCGCTGGAAAGGTCGATGAGTTCGCTTTCCTCGACCAGCGGGCAGACCCAGTAGGCCTGCCGCCCCTCGGCGATGGCGCGGCGGAGGTGATCGACGACCTCGTCCATGCGGCCCTGGCTGACCAGCGCGGTGGTGATGGGTTTACGGCCCGGCGGTTTCTCGTCGAGGATGGAGACATCCATGTCGCCGTATTGCGCCAGCGACAGACTGCGGGGGATGGGCGTGGCGGTCATCACCAGCACGTCGGCCTGTGCGCCCTTGCGGCCGAGTTCAAGGCGCTGGCGGACGCCGAAGCGGTGCTGTTCATCGACGATGGCGAGGCGGAGGTCGTGGAACTCCACGTCCTTCTGGAAGACGGCATGGGTGCCGACGAGGATCTGGATGTCGCCCGCCTTGAGCGCGGCGAGCTTGCGGCGGCGCTCGGCCCCCTTGTCGCGGCCGGTGAGGATTTCGATGACGACGCCCGCGGCCTCGGCCAAGGGCGTGAGCCCTTCGAGATGCTGGCGGGCGAGGATTTCGGTGGGGGCCATCATGACCCCCTGCCCGCCGGCCTCGACCGCGATGAGCAGGGCTTTCAGCGCGACGAGGGTCTTGCCGGCGCCGACGTCGCCCTGCAGGAGGCGGTTCATCCGGCGGTCCTGGGCCATGTCGGCGGCGATTTCGGCGATGGCGCGGGTCTGGGCGCCGGTGGGGGTGTAGGGCAGCGCGTCGAGCACCTTGGCCTGAAGCTTGCCGGTGCCCACGGTGGCGCGGCCCTTGGTGCGGCGCAGCTTGGCGCGGGCGAGGCCGAGGGTGAGCTGATGGGCCATGAACTCGTCATAGGCGAGGCGTTCGCGGGGGGCGTCGGAGGGGCTGAGATCGGCCATGTCCTTGGGCGCGTGGGCGCGGGCGATGGCCGCGTGCCAGTCGGGCCAGCCGGCGCTGGCCTTCTGGGCGGGGTCGATCCATTCGGGCAACTCGGGCGCGCGGGCGACGGCGGAATGCGCGGCCTTGCCCATGGTTTTCTGGGTGACGCCGGCGGTGAGCGGGTAGACCGGCTCGAAATCGGGGATGTCGCCGGCCTCGTTCGGCGGCAGGATATGGTCGGGGTGGACCATCTGGGCCATGCCGTCGAAGAGCTCCACCTTGCCCGAGACCACGACGCGCTGGCCGGTGGGGAGGATGCGGCGGAGGTATTCGTCGCGGGCGTGGAAGAAGACGAGCTGGAATGTGGTGGCGGCGTCCTCGACATTGACGCGGTAAGGGCCGCCGCGGCGCTGGGGCGCGCGGTGGTCGCCAACGGTCACCTCGACGGTGACGGTTTCGGGGTAGTTGGCGCCCTGCACGGTTTCGCGGCGGCGGCGGTCGATGCCCGAATAGGGCAGCGTGAAGAGGACGTCGCGGGGGCGCTCGATATCGATCGCGGCGAGGGCCTTGGCGCTTTTGGGGCCGACCCCTTCCAGGGTTTCCAGCTCGGCGAAGAGCGGGAAAAGGATGGGGGGCCGGGTGCTCATGCCTGCCCTATCAGGTCGAGCCAGCCGTCTTCGTCGATAATCTCGACGCCGAGTTCCTCGGCCTTTTTCGCCTTGCTGCCGGCGCCGGGGCCGGCGACGACGAGGTCGGTTTTGGCGCTTACGCTGCCCGAGACCTTGGCGCCGAGGGCTTCGGCGCGGGCCTTGGCCTCGGCCCTTGTCATCTTTTCGAGCGTGCCGGTGAAGACGACGGTCTTGCCGGCGACGGGGCTTCCGTCGGTGGATGGGCGGGCCGCTTCGGCGACGTTGAGGTGGGCGGTGAGGCGGTCGATGCTTTCGCGCTCGTTTTCCTGCGCGAAGGCGGTGACGAGGGAGCGGGCCATGACCTCGCCCACGCCGTCGATGCCGAGGAGGCGTTCCCATTCGGGGCCTTCACAGTCAGCGGCGCTGTCCATGGCGGCGGTGAAATCATCCCACGACCCGTAGAATCGGGCGATGAGGTTGCTGGCCTGTTCGCCGACATGGCGGATGCCCAAGGCGAAGAGGAGGCGGCCGAAGGGAATGTTTCTTTTTTCTTCAACGGCTTCGAAGAGGTTCTTCGCGCTTTTCTCGCCCCAGCCTTCGCGGTTTTTGAGCTGTTTGACGCCGGAGCCGTAGCGCTCTTCCAGCGTGAAGATGTCGGCGGGTTCTTTGATCCATTCGTCGCGGTAGAATTGTTCGACCTGCTTGGCGCCGAGCCCCTCGATGTCGAAGGCGGCGCGAGAGACGAAATGTTTCAGTTTTTCAACCGCTTGAGCCGGGCAGATGAGGCCGCCGGTGCAGCGGCGGACGGCGTCGCCCTCCTCTCGGATGGCCTCGGAGCCGCATTCGGGGCAGGTTTCGGGGAAGGTATAGGGTTCGGCCCCGTCGGGGCGCTTGGAGAGGTCGACATCGGCCACTTTCGGGATGACGTCGCCGGCGCGGTAGACTTGCACCCAGTCGCCTTCACGGATGTCCTTGCCGCCGCGGATTTCGTTGCCCTTGCTGTCGCGGCCGGCGATGTAATCCTCGTTGTGGAGGGTCGCGTTTGAGACGACGACGCCGCCGACGGTGACGGGGGTCAGGCGGGCGACGGGGCTGAGGGCGCCGGTGCGGCCGACCTGGATGTCGATGGATTCCAGCCGGGTCCAGGCGAGTTCGGCGGGGAACTTGTGGGCGATGGCCCAGCGGGGGGTGGTGCTGCGGAAGCCGAGGCGGGCTTGCAGGGCGAGGTCGTCGAGCTTGTAGACGACGCCGTCAATGTCGTAGCCGAGCTCGGCGCGGAGTTGCTCGATTTTCGCATACTGGGCGAGCATTTCGGCTGGCCCGTCGCACAGCGCGGTGAGCGGGTTGGTCTGGAAGCCGAGGTCGGAGAGCCGGTTGATGGCGCCCATCTGGGTGTCGGCGAGCGGTTCGCTGACCTCGCCCCAGGCGTAGGCGAAGAAGCGCAGGGGGCGGCTGCGGGTGATCGAGGAATCGAGTTGGCGGAGGGAGCCGGCGGCGGCGTTGCGGGGGTTGGCGAATTGCTTGTCGCCTTTCTCGGCCTGCCGGGTGTTGAGGGCTTCGAAATCGGCGTGGCTCATGTAGACCTCGCCGCGGATTTCCAGCACGTCGGGGGCGCCTTTCAGGGTGACGGGAATGTCGTCGATGGTGCGGGCGTTTGCGGTGACGTTCTCGCCCACCGCGCCGTCGCCGCGGGTGGCGGCCTGCACCAGCTTGCCGGATTCGTAGCGTAGCGAGAGGCTGAGCCCGTCGATCTTGGGCTCGGCGGTGTAGGTGAGCTTCGCGTCACCCGCGAGGCCGAGGTAGCGGCGGATGCGGGTGTCGAACTCGGTGATATCCTCGTCTTCGAAGGCGTTGGCGAGGCTGAGCATCCGCACGGCGTGGGTGACCTTGGCGAAGGCTTCGGAGGGGGCGGCGCCAACCTGGTCGGACGGGCTGTCGGCGCGTTTGAGATGGGGGAAACGCGCCTCAATCGCCGCATTGCGGGATTTGAGCGCGTCATACTCCGCGTCGGTGATCGCCGGGGCGTCTTCGGTGTGATAGGCGGTGTTGGCCTCGGCCAGGCGTTGCGCCAGGTCGGCCAGTTCTTCCGTCGCCTGCGCCTCGGTCAGGTCGTCGACCGCTGGTTTCTGCGCCATCTTGCCCCTCCGCCTGAACGGGGCGCGGCCGGCCTGCCGCGCGCCCCCGGTCTGTCGTTGCAAGTGATAGGGCGCGGCGGCGGGCGCGTCCAGACCGTCAGGCGCCGATGGCGAGCGGCCTGTCCCCGTCGGAGGCGGGATCGGGGTCGCGGAGCACGTAGCCCCTGCCCCAGACGGTTTCGATATAGTTGGCGCCGCCCGTGGCCTCGGCCAGTTTCTTGCGGAGCTTGCAGATGAACACGTCGATGATCTTCAGCTCGGGCTCGTCCATGCCGCCGTAGAGATGGTTGAGGAACATCTCCTTGGTGAGGGTCGTGCCCTTGCGCAGGCTGAGGAGTTCCAGCATCTGGTATTCCTTGCCGGTGAGGTGCACGGTCTTGCCGTCGACCTCGACCGTCTTGGCGTCGAGGTTGACATGGACCTTGCCGGTGCGGATGACCGACTGTGCATGGCCCTTGGAGCGGCGGACGATGGCGTGGATGCGCGCGACCAGCTCCTCGCGGTGGAACGGCTTGGTCAGGTAATCATCGGCGCCGAAGCCGAAGCCCTTGATCTTGCTCTCGGTGTCGTCCGCCCCGGTCAGGATCAGGATCGGCGTGTCGACCCGCGCCATGCGCAGCTGTCGCAGCACATCGTGCCCGTCCATGTCGGGTAGGCCGAGATCCAGGAGGATCAGGTCGTAATCGTAGAGCTTGGCAAGATCGATCCCCTCCTCGCCCATGTCGGTGGTGTAGACGTTCAGGTTCGCATGGGTGAGCATCAACTCGATACTCTTGGACGTGGTTGGATCATCCTCCACCAATAGCACACGCATGACGGTCTCCGTTCTGATATCTCTTCCCGTCACGAGTAGTGACTAACAATGGTTAACTACTGGTTACCCGGACTGATATATTAGCTATCGCTACTTTGAGTTGTCGAGAGCTTTGTCCGCCAGTGGACGATTTGTCGCTTTCAGCCCGTCGGCGCCATGGGTGGAGAGCGCGGTCACCCATTCCTGGAATTCCTCCTCGCTGAGCCCGTAGCGGTCGAGCGCCTCGTCGCGTTCGATCAGGCCATAGAGCACGCCGCGCACAACCATCAGCTTGCGCGAGGCGACCCAGCGCCGCGTGTCGGGGGGCGGCAGGTCGGCCCGTGTCATCACCGTTCCGTCAGGCAGTTGCACGGCCCTTTTCCCGGCCACTTTCTTCAGATACATCACTCTCACCCTTACATTCCATGGGCCGGAGTGTTGCCGCAGCCGCTTAACGCCGGGTGAAACCGGGCCTTGAGAGTGTGTTGCATTTTCCTATATTCCGCGGGACCGGAACCGGAGAGAGACATGGCGCTCGACACTGAACTGAATTCGCTGGGCCTGCCCAAGGCCCCTGCCGACACGCGCGTCGTCGTGGCGATGTCGGGCGGCGTGGATTCCTCGGTCGTGGCCGCGATGCTGGCCGAGGAAGGCTATGACGTGGTGGGCGTTACGCTGCAATTGTATGACCACGGCGCGGCGCTGGCCAAGAAGGGCGCGTGCTGTGCGGGCGTGGACATTCACGATGCCCGCCGGGTGGCCGAGGAGATGGGCTTTCCGCATTACGTGCTGGATTACGAGAACATCTTCAAGGACGCGGTGATCGACGAGTTCGCCGACAGCTATCTTGCGGGCGCCACTCCGGTGCCGTGCATCCGCTGCAACGAACGGGTGAAGTTCAAGGACCTGCTGGAGACGGCGAAGGACCTCGATGCCGATTGCATGGCGACGGGGCATTACATTCAGCGCAAGCTGGGCGCCGCCGGGGCGGAGCTGCATTGCGCCGAGGATGCCAACCGCGACCAGAGCTATTTCCTGTTCTCGACCACGCCGGACCAGCTCGAGTACCTGCGCTTCCCGCTGGGGCACCTGCCCTCGAAGGATGCGACGCGGAAGCTGGCGGCAAGGTACGGGCTGGCGGTGGCGGACAAGCCGGACAGCCAGGATATCTGCTTCGTACCGAACGGGAATTATGCCTCCGTCATCGAGAAGCTGCGGCCGGGCGCGGCCGAGCCCGGGCAGATCGTGCATGTGGATGGCCGGGTGCTGGGCGAGCATGAGGGTGTCATTCATTACACCATCGGGCAGCGCCGGGGGCTGGGCATCGGCGGGCTGTCGGAGCCGCTTTACGTGGTCAAGCTGGACGTGGACGCCAAGCAGGTGATCGTGGGGCCGAAGGAGCTTCTGGCGACCCGGGTTGTGCCGGTGCGCGAGATCAACTGGCTGGGCGACGAGGCGTTTACGTCGAAGGACGAATGGCACGTTTCGGTCAAGGTGCGCTCGACCCGGCCGCCGCGGGAGGCGATCATCCGGCCGATCTCGGAGACGGAGGCGGAGGTGGAGTTGCTGACCGCCGAGGAAGGCGTGTCGCCCGGTCAGGCCTGCGTGTTCTACGAGACCGGTGGCAGCCGGATCCTGGGCGGCGGGTGGATCTGGCGGGGGTAACGGGGTTCCGTTACGTCAACTTTCCGGGTGGGCCGTCGCGCTTGCGGGACATGAAGGACAGCTTATAAGGGAATGTATCAACAGGATACTTTCCCAAAAGGTGTTTCCGTGACGATCCGCTTTCTTTCCTCCCTGCCCTTCGTACTGGTTCTGTCGGCCTGTGGCGCCGACATATCCTCGGAGCCGGTGAAATTTGCCCTGAAGCCCGGCGTCGACCCGGCATTCATTGCCACGACCGTGACCAAGCCCTTCCGGACGCAGGTTGTCGATGAGAATGGCAGCCACATCCGGCAGGAAGACGGGGTGACCTGCGTGCTGGAATCGAAGGAATTGAAGGCAACGCTGGTGACGCCGGCGAAGGTGGAGTTTCCGATCACGCGCGGGCGCCCCTCGCCCATCCACATGAGATGCCTGAGCGAGGATTACATGGCCGAAGGGGTGATGTACCCGGGGCTGAGCGGCCCGATCGTGGTGGGCCCGTCGCTGGTGGGAGTTGCGGCGGCGGTGGTGTCGGCCGGGGTGGCCGATGCGCGGGACAGGTGGGCCTTTGCCAATGAAACGGTCTGGGTGACATTGCAGGACCGCGGCGAGTAGGCCTTTGGCCGGGGCCGTGTGTCGCATGGGCAACGGTACGTAGGTGGACCGGTGCGCTAACGTTACGTCAATGGCGCGCCCGGGCGCATGGCCCTAGCATGGCGCCAGTCCCCCGGTACGATGGAGCTGTCCCTTGACCCATGTCCCTGCGCGTTTCGCAACCTGCCTTGCCTTGTTGGCCCTCGCGGGCTGTGGCGGCGGGCTTTCCTCCGGCGCGGCGGACGTGTCGCCGCGGGATGCGGCGTTTTCTGCCCGAATCGACGATACCGCGCGGTTCGCCGTCCGGACCCGGGTGACGGAGGGGGGCGCCAGCCGCGAGGTTCGGGGGCTGACCTGTCACTTGAGGTCTGACCAGTTGACCGCGACGGTCGTGACGCCGGGCAAGGTGGCGTTTCCGACGGTGCGCGGCCGGCCCTCGCCGCTTCAGATCACCTGTTCGGACGACACCTTCAGCGGCACGACCATGCTGCAGCCCGGGGTGACGGACCTGAAGATTTCCGCCCCGTACGTGCCGGGCATGTCCTCGGCCGCGTTGAAGGCGGGTGTGGAAAACCCTGCGACGCTGTGGGTTTATACCAAGGGGCCGGTCTGGGTGAGCGTCAGGCGGACGGACGGCTAGCGACGGGCCCGCGATTTCCGGGTTGCCGAGGGGGGCAAGCGCTGCCAGTGTCTATTTGTCCATACATATTAAGAGGCCCTGCCCCATGTCCACGCCTGCCGATACGCCGCCTGTCTATCTCGACTACCTGAACCGCTTCGATATCGAGGCGCTGGGGTTCACCGATGGGGAGATCCTGTCGGCGATCGAGGATTCGCTGAGGATGCAGGGCAAGGGCGAGACGGCGATCGAGCCGCGGATGCATATCCGGCCGCGCGCCGGGGTCGAGGGGCATTTCAACGTGCTGCGCGGCTGGATCGGCGGCGAGATCGACAGCGCCGGCACCAAGGTGGTGGGCGATTTCGTCGACAACTACAAGTCGGGGCGGCCGTCGGAGTATGGCCTGCTGACGCTGTTCGATCCGCGGATGGGGGCGCCCAAGGCGCTGATCGACGCGACGGGGATCACCGAGATGCGCACGGGGGCGATCACTGCGCTGGGGGCGAAGTACCTGGCGCCGGAGAAGCCGAAGGTGCTGGGCCATATCGGGGCGCGGGGCACGGCCTATTGGAACGTGCGCCTGCTGTGTCACCTGTTCGATTTCGAGGAGGTGCGCGTGCATTCGCGGCGGCCGGAGAGCCGGGAGGCTTTTGCGGAGCAGTTGCGGCGTGACCTGGGGCGGGAGATTACCGTGACGGAGGACTGGAAGTCCTGCCTGCAAGATGCTGATATCGTTGTGGAAGCGTCGAGATTGTCTGAGCCGCAGCCGCTGTTGAAGACCGACTGGATCAAGCCCGGCGCGCTGGTGGTGCCCTATGGCACGATGTCGGCGGTGGAGCTGAACCTGACGGATATCATGGACAAGGTGGTGATGGACGACTGGGGCCAGGCGCATGGCGTGTTCGGCGCGCTCCGGGAGCATGTGGACCAGGGCAAGCTGACCGAGGAGACGCTGCACGCGGAGCTGGGGCAGATCGTGGCCGGGGTGAAGCCGGGGCGCGAGAGTGCCGAGGAGACGATCCTGTTCTGGCATCGTGGCCTGTCGCTGTCGGATATCGCGCTTGGCCATGCGATGCTGGCCAAGGCGAAGGACATGGGCGTGGGGCAGCGGCTGCGCTTCTACTGAAGGTGCTTCAGCACGGCCTTCGCGGCGCGGAGGCCGGGGGCCTCGCCGCCCTTTCCGAGGCGCTCCATGGTGAGGGCCATCGCCTCGGGTTGATCGCCGGGGTTGTCGAGCAATTCCAGCAATTTGGGGGTGATGAGCTCAGGTCGGCAGTCGGCACCGTTGAGTTCGGGCACGGCGCGGGTTTCGCTGACGAGGTTGACCAGCGTGAGCGTGTCGATCCGGAGCATGCGTTGCAGGATCATGCGGCTTATCAGGTGCACATCGTAGGCGATGAGCATGGGCGTGGCGGCGGCGGCCAGTTCGAGCGAGACGGTGCCGGAGGCCGCGAGCGCCCGGTCGGCGGCGCCGAAAGCGGCCGCCTTTTCAATGGCATAGACCTTCGGGCTGCGGTTGTCGGGGGCGACGATGATGGGCTGGCCGGGCCAGTCGGCCGTCAGTTCGCGGACCTGTGCTGCGCGGGCCTCGGTGGCGGGGATGACGAGGCGCAACTCGGGGCGGGCGCGGCAGACCTCGCGCAGGGCCGTGCCGAAGATCGGGGTGAGCTGGGCGACCTCTGAGCGGCGGGAGCCGGGGAGGACCATGAGAAGCGGCGCGTCGCCGATGCCGCGGCTTTCGCGGAAGGCGGCGATTTGTTCGGGCGTGGCCTGCGGTTCGCTCACGACCGGGTGGCCGACGAAATCGCAGGCCATCCCGGCGGCTTCCATGTAGGGCGGCTCGAACGGGAGGAGCGCCAGCACCTGGTCGATATGGGAGGCCATGCGTTGGGCGCGCTTGGGGCGCCATGCCCACACGGAAGGCGCCACGTAATGCACCGTTCTGATGTCACTTTTCGCCTTCACGATCTTGGTGACGCGGAGGCAGAAATCGGGACTGTCGATGGTGATCAGCACGTCCGGGTTCGCGGCGAGCACCGCATCGGCGGCCTCGTGCAGGCGGCGGCGGAGGTGGGGGTATTGCTTGAGCACCTCGACCAGCCCGTGCACGCTCAGATCGTCCATCGGGAAGATCGAGGAGAGGCCCTCGGCCTCCATCATCGGGCCGCCGATGCCTTCGAACTCGACATCGGCGAGCTGTTTCAGCCCGGCCATGAGCGCGGCGCCGAGCCGATCGCCCGAGGCCTCGCCGGCGATCAGGAAGATACGCATCTAAAGCTCTGTCGCGACAAGGAAAATACCCTTGTCCCGCGCGGCCTGAAGGGTGGTATCTCGGTCGAGGATCATGACCTTGCCGGCCTCGATCACGAGCCCGGCGAGGCCCGCCACCGCCACGGCGTCGATGGTGCGGGGGCCGATGGTGGGCATGTCGATGCGGAGGTCCTGGCCCGCCTTGGCGGCCTTGACCAGCACGCCGGGGTGATCTCGGCGGAACTCGGGCGGGGTGGCCGCCACGAACTTGAGCAGCGCGTCGGTGCCCTGCACGGTTTCGATGCCGAGGCACTGGCCGCCTGCAACGACGCAGGCCTGGCCGAGGTCGAGGGGGGCGAGGCCGCGCAGGATTTCAGTGGCGCGGGCGATGTCGGCTTGCGTGGCCTCGTCCGGTGCGGTGCCGGCGTGGAGGCCCGGATCGGCTGTGAGTGCGGGCAGGACCTGGTGTGCGCCGACGACGGAAAAGCCCTGTTCCTCGAAGATGGCGATGACGGTCCGCAACAGGCCGTCATCGCCCATCTGCAGTGCTGCCATCAGGCGGGGGGCGATGGCGGCCATCTCGGCGTCGAAGGCCGAGGGGTCGAGCGCGGGGCGCACGAGGGAGCCGGCGAAAACCATGCGGCCGATGCCCGCGTCCTTCATGGCGGCGAAGAGCGTACCGATCTTTTCCAGCCGGTGGCGGTGGGATTGCCCTTCCAACTCGCTCGGGATGCCCTCGAGCGTGATGACCATGGCGTCGGGGTTGGCGCGGGCAATGGCCACGGGCAGCGCGCCGGCGCAGGCGAGGATCGCAAGCTTTCCGGACATGGTCAGATCGAGCCCGGGGTGAGGAAGGAGCGGTCGGAGCCGGCGGTGATGAAGTTGACGATCTGGCGGACGTAGTCGCTTTCGGTTTCCTCGCCGAGGCGGCGGGCGCGTTCCTGGAAGCTGCCCTCGCCCTGGGCCAGCATCTGGAAGGCGGCGCGCAGCGCGGTGATGTCGGAGCGGGCCACGCCGCGGCGCTTGAGGCCGACGAGGTTGAGCCCGTCGAGCTCGCCCCGGGGCGCCTGGACGAGGCCGTGGGGGATCACGTCGTTGGTGACCATGGTGACGGCGCCGATGATGGCCCCCTGCCCGATGCGCACCCATTGGTGGACGCCGGAGAGGCCGCCGATGATCACATCATCCTCGATGAGGCAATGGCCGGCGAGGGCCGCGTTGTTGACGATGATGACGCGGTTGCCGACCTTGACGTCATGGGCGACGTGGCAGCCGGCCATGAAGAGCCCGTCATCGCCGACGCGGGTGACGCCGCCGCCGCCCTCGGTGCCGGTGTTCATGGTGACGTGTTCGCGGATGCGGTTGCGGGCGCCGATCACCAGCTTCGTCTTCTCGCCGCGGAACTTCAGATCCTGCGGGATCTCGCCGATGCAGGCGAAGGGGAAGAGGGTGCAGTCTTCGCCGATCTCGGTGTCGCCGCTGATGACCACGTGGCTTTTCAGCGTGACGCCGTCGCCGAGCTTCGTATCCGGTCCGACGTGGCAGAAGGGGCCGACATGGCACCCCTGCCCCAGCTGCGCGCCGGGTTCGACGACCGCGCTGGGATGGATATCGGTTTCGCCGCGCGCGCTCATGCCGGTCACTCCTTGGGCATGTCGACCATGGCGGTGAACTCGGCCTCGCAGGCCATGTCCCCCTCGACCGTGGCCACGCCGCGGAACTTCCAGACCTTGCCGCCGGGGCGGCCGCGCAGGGTTTCGATGTCGAGCGCCAGCACGTCGCCGGGTTCGACCATGCGGCGGAACTTGCAGCTTTCGATCGACATGAAGTAGATCAGGACGTTCTTGTCCTGCAGCCCGAGATGGGCGCCGACCATGACGGCGGCGGTCTGGGCCATCGCCTCGACCATGGTGACACCGGGCATGATGGGCTTCTGCGGGAAGTGGCCCTGGAAATGGGGCTCGTTCATGGTGACGTTCTTGATGCCGCGGGCCGACTGGTAGCCGTTCATGTCGACCACCTTGTCGACCAGAAGGAACGGGTAGCGATGGGGAATCAGCCGCTGGATCATGTTGATATCCGCGGTTGTCAGCGGCTCGGTCATCGTCGGTCCTTTCGGTAAGTCGCGTGCGGTTTCCCTACCAAGCGGGGCCCGGCTGGGCAAGCGCGGGGGTTACTCGCTGTCGCCGGTGGCGGGGTCGGTGCCGGTGTCGGTGCCCGGGTCGGAGGGCGCGGGGTCGGTGCCGGTATTTCCCTCGCTCTCGGGCAGGTTGTCGCCGATGGCCCGGTCGATGCGGGCGATGGCGGTTTCGGTCACGTCGACCGCGTCGGTGCGGAAGAGCACGGTGCGGGCGTCGAGCACCACGGTGCCGCCGGCCTCGCGCATGACCTCGGAGAGCACGGGTTCCACGGCGCGCAGGAACTGGATCGGGAGCCGCTCGCGGTCGCGCTCAAGGTCGACGACACGGCGTTCGCTGTCGCGGCGGATTTCCTGCACCTTGGCATCGAAGGCGTCGGCCATGTCGCGGAATTCCTCGGGCGAGGTTTCCGCGCGAAGCTCGGTCAGGCGCTTCTCCTCGGCCTCGAGCTCGGCTTCCAGCCGGCGGTTGCGCGAGGCGAGTTTTTCACGTTCGGCCTGGTGATCGGCGACCATCCGCTGGCCCAGTTCGGTCTGCTCGAACAGCCGCTCGGGGTCGAGGACGAGGATTTCGCTGCGGATGATCCCGAGGTCCTGCGCCCCGGCCCGTGGCAGGCCGAGGCAGATCAGAGCAACCGCCGCAACAGCAAGGCCGCGCAGGCAGGTCAAGTTCAGAAGTCCGTTCTGACCGAGAAGTCGAACTGGCGCTCGATGTCGCCGGGCTCTTTCTGGAGGGCCTTGGAGAAGTCCATCCGGATCGGGCCGAAGGGCGATTCCCAGAACAGCGAGAGGCCGATCACGTGGCGCGGCTCGAAGCCGACCGACTGGGCCACGGGGGGCACGATGGTGTCGACGTTCCAGATCGAGCCGATGTCGTAGAAGGCACCGCCGGTGATGCCGAACTCGGCCGGCAGGCCCAGCGGGAATTCCGCCTCGAACTTGGCCGCGGCGAAGAGGTTGCCGCCCAGGTGTTCGCCGGCCTGCACCGGGCCCATGCCGTTGGGCTCGAAGCCGCGGATGACCTTCTGCGTGAACCGGTCGACGGCGCGGCCGCGGGTGCCGCCCATGAAGTCGATCGAGCCGGCCTCGAAGATGCCGCGCAGGGTGACTTCCTCGTTCAGGACGCGGGTTTCGCCGACCACCCGCAAGGTCGATTTCAGGTATTCCTGGTCGCCGCCAAGGCCGGCGTATTCCAGCCCCGTGTCGATCAGGACCCCGGCATTGGGGTTGAGGCCGTTGTCGCGGCTGTCGAACACGTAGCGGTAGCCGATCGCGCTGGCGACCTGGCCGCCGAGGGCCGCTTCTGCGGCAAGCGTCGGAGAGGCGCCGGCGTAGTTGCCCAAGTCCGAGTAGGCGGCGCTGTAGTAGAGCGTCATCCTGGAGCGTTCGGCCAGCGGGAAGGTGATGCCGGGCCGGAAGTTGGCATAGGTCGTGTCGTAGAGGCTGTTGTCGCTGTCCGTCTCGACATAGGCGGACGAGAAGGAGAAGGCGACGTCACGGCCGAGGAAGGCCGGCTCGATGAAGTTGATCGAGTAGTTGGAGCGGTCGCCGGAGAGCGACACGTTGGCCGCGAGGGTCTGGCCGCGGCCGAGGAAGTTGCGTTCCCGGAAGCCGACGGAGATGCCCAGGCCCGCGTCGGTGGAGTAGCTGCCGCCGAAGGTGAGCGAGCCGGTGGTGGTTTCCTCGACATCGACATCCACGACGACCTGGTCGGGGCGCGAGCCTTCGCGGGCGTTCACCTCGGCGTCGCTGAAGTAGCCGAGGGCGCGGATGCGTTCGGCCGTTTCGCGGATTTCGCGCGGGTTGAACGGGTCGCCCTCGACGGTGTCGAACTGGCGCCGGATCACGCGGTCGAGCGTGGTGGTGTTGCCCTCGATATCGATGCGTTCGACGAAGACGCGGGGGCCGCGCACCAGCCGGAACTCGACATCGAGCGTGAGCGCGCGGTCGTTGCGGGTGATGTTGGGCTCGACGCGCAGGAAGTCGATGCCCTTCTTGATGGCAAGCCGTTCCATCCGGGCGATGGAGTTCTCGACCAGCGTGGGCGAATAGACGACGCCCGGCTTGATCTTCAGCACGTTCTGGAACTCGGCCGAGTTGGCCTCGGGGAGTTCGCTGGTGGTGGTGATGCGCCCGAAGCGGAACTGCTGGCCTTCCTGGATGTTGAAGGTGACGAAGTAGCCGTCACGCTCGCGCGCCAGCTCGGCATTGGTGCCGGTGACGCGGAAATCGACGTACCCGCGCGACTGGTAGAAATCGGTGAGGACCTGCTCGTCGAATTGCAGGCGGCCCTCGACGAAGGTGTCGCGGTTGACGATGGCGCGCAGGAGGCCGGCCTGCTTGCTGCCGACCACGCGGCGCAGGCGGCGGTCGGAATAGACCTTGTTGCCGACGAAGCTGACGCGCTGGATCTCGATTCCCTTGCCCTCGAAAATCTCGAAGACGAGGTCGACGCGGTTGTCGCTGCGGCGGATGATCTTGGGGGTGACGCGGGCCGCCACGCGGCCGTTCTCGACATAGGCCTGCGAGATGTTGGCGGCGTCACGCTCGGCCTGGCTGGGGCTGAAGACCTGACGCGACTTGCTCTGGACGATGCTGGTCAGGTTGTCGTCCTTGATCTTGCGGTTCCCCTCGAAGGCGATCTTGTTGATCGTCGGGTATTCGCGGACCCGGATGACAAGCTGGCTGCCGCGCGGCTCGATCTCGACCGTTTCGAAGAGGCCGCTGTCGACGATGCGCTGGTAGGCGTCGTTGAGCTGCCCGGCCGAGACCGTCTGGCCGCGGGAAATCCCCGCGTAGGTCAGGATGGTGCCGGGTTCGATACGCTGGTTGCCCTCGATCGAGACGGAGGTGAATCGGTAGGTCTGAGCGGAGGCGTCGTCCGGAGCGGCGAAGCTGGCCAGCAGGATCGCGAAAACGATCAGCCCCCGTGCCACGAAACTCTTAAGGGAAAAGCGTGCTTGGCGCACGTCTCGCCACGCATTCAAGACATTCATTTGCAAACCCAGTCAGACATCCCAGTATAGGAAGTCAGTAACCTCTCTCTCTGGGCTTGTCAAAGCGCGTGTGGGCAGATTTTGTGTATGTTCCGGGACGGAAGACAAGAAGCGCCCCGATACCCGGCAACCCATGCGGGCGCCGGGGCCTGTCAAGCACGTTGAAACCGGTTGGAAACGGGGCGTTGCACGGCAGGTTTGACGCCGCGCGGGCGCCGCTCAGATCGAGCCGAAAAAGGCCCCTGCGAGCAGCGCCACCGCGATGGTGGCGAGATAGAGAATCCGATCCCAGTTGACGTTCACCAGGAGGCTGATGCCGCGGTATCCGCTGACGATCTGTTGCATGGTCCTGCCCCTACTTCGTTTCAGGCGTTACCTGACGCAGCATTGTGACGCGAATCCGGATTGGATTGGGGCGAAATCATGGCGGGCCGCCCTGCCCCCGCGTCAGGGGCAGAACAGATCGTTGGTGATCGCGAACGCCATGACCGAGAGGACGAAGACCAGGCCCACGGTCATGATGATGCGCAGCGCCTTCTCGCTGGGCGGGCGCCCGGCAACTGCTTCATACGCATAGAAAACCAGGTGGCCGCCGTCGAGCACGGGAATCGGGAAGAGGTTGAGGAGGCCGACCGCGGTGGACAGGACGGCGATGAACCAGATGTAGTTCGAGATGCCCTGGCTGGCCATGGCGCCCGAGACTTCGGCGATGCCGATGGGGCCGGACATGTTGCAGCTGCTGATCTGGCGGGTGATCATGTGGTAGAGGCCCGAGACCGAGCCCGAGATCACCTGCCCGACCTGCGCGGTGCCGTTGGCCAGCGCGTCGATGGGGCCAAGCCGTTCGGTGGCGGGCTCGAAGGCGAGGCCGCCGACGATGCCGATGCGCCACTGGGTGCGGAAGCCGCCCTCGTCCTGCGGCTCGTCCACGCGGCGGGGCGCGAGGGCGAACTCGAGTGTCTCGCCGTCGCGCCACACGTCGAGCTGAAGCACGCGGCCTTCGGAGGTTTCGACCAGTTCCTGGAGTTGCGCAAAAGACACGATCGGCTGGTCATCGACGGCGGTGATGACGTCGCCCTGCTTCATGTCGATGTCGTAGGCCGCCGATTGCGGCGAGAGCTGCACCACGTGGGGCGGCATCGGGTACGGCCCCTGAACGGTGACCAGGTCGCCATCGCGGCGGACCTCGTATTCGAGCAGGTCCCGCTGCGGCAGGGCGTCGATGAAATCCTGGAAACCCTCGCCGCTTTCGGCGTCGCGGGCGGGCACCTCCTGCCCTTCGATTCGGACCAGTTCGTCGCCGGGCTGCAGGGTGATCCCCTCGACCGGAAGGTCGGTCAGTTCGCCCACGGCCAGGGGTTTGGCCACCTTGCCCTGGGCCATCATGACGGCGGTGAAGACGATGATGGAGAGGATGAAGTTGAAGACCGGACCGGCGGCGACCGTGAGGGTACGCGCCCAGAGCGGCGCGCCCAGCATGGTATGGCGTTTCTGCTCGGCGTTCATGGCCTCGTAGCCGTCGCTGGCGGTGCCGCTGGCGGCGTTGGCGTCGCCCATGAACTTGACGTAGCCGCCGAAGGGCAGCGCCGCGAACTGCCAGCGGGTGCCGTGCCGGTCGGTGCGCGAGAAAAGCACCGGGCCGAAGCCCAGCGAGAAGACCTCGGCCTTGATCCCGCACCAGCGCCCGACGATGTAATGGCCGTATTCGTGGATCGCCACGATGATCGACAGAGCGACGATGAACGCCACCGCGGTCATGAAAATGCCGCCAAACTGGGGGATGATCGCCATCGGGTCCACGCGCAACTCCTACCTTGTTCTTTCACTTACCACGTCGTCTGCGCGGGTTCTTGCGAGGTGGTCTGCCTCGAGCACGGTTTCAAGCGTGAAGCCGGCAGAAGTGAGGCTGTCCTCTGACGAGAGCCGGGCAAGCACCTCCTCGACGATGTCGCACATGTCGCAGAAGCCGATATGCCCGGCGATGAAATGGTCGAGCGCGCGTTCCTTGGCGGCGTTGAAGATCGCGCCGGAGAAGCCGCGCTCTTCCATCACCTCGCGCGCGAGCCGGAGGACGGGGTAGCGCTGGAGGTCCGGCTCGCGGAAGTTGAGCTGGCCCACGGCGGTGAGGTCGAGCTGTTCGACGGGCAGCGCGTAGCGTTCGGGCCAGTACATGGCGTGGCCGATGGCATGGCGCATGTCGGGTGGGCCGACATGGGCGATCATCCCGCCGTCGCAATAGGCGACCAGCGCGTGCACGAGGGATTCGGGGTGGATCAGGACCTCGATCTGCTCGGGGGTGAAGCCGAAAAACTCTCTCGCTTCAATCATTTCCAGCGCCTTGTTGAACATCGAGGCACTGTCGATCGTGATCCGCTGGCCCATCGCCCAGTTGGGATGGGTGGAGGCCTGTTCGGGGGTGGCGCGCTCGATATCCTCGAGCGGCCAGTCGCGGAAGGCGCCGCCGCTGGCGGTGATGATGATGCGGGTGACGGCGGCGGAATCCTCGCCCCTCAGCGCCTGGAAGATGCCGGAATGCTCGCTGTCGACGGGCAGGATGCGGCCGCCATTGGTGCGGGCGGTCTTCATGACAAGCGGCCCGGCGGCCACGAGCGATTCCTTGTTGGCGAGCGCGAGCGTCGCGCCCTGCTCCAGCGCGGCGAGGCCGGGGCGCAGGCCGGCGGCACCGACGATGGCCGACATCACCCATTGCGCCGGGCGCTGCGCGGCCTCGATCAGGGCGGTCTCGCCGGCCGCGGCCTCGACCTTGCTGCCTTTCAGGGCGGCGCGCAGGTCGTCGAGGCGGGTCTCGTCGGCGGTGACGGCGATCTCGGCGTCGAGGGCGATGGCATCCTGCGCGAGCTGGGTCACGTTCTGCCCGCCGGTGAGCGCCACCACCTCGAACCCCGCGGGGTCGCGGCGGACGAGGTCGATGGTGTTCTGACCGATCGAGCCGGTCGCACCGAGGATCGAGATCCGTTTCATGCGGTGTGCGAGATCACGTTGAGGGCCCAGAGCAGCATGGCGATGGCCGCGCCGCCGAGCAGCCCGTCGAACCGGTCGAAGACGCCGCCATGGCCGGGGATGAGGTTGGAGCTGTCCTTGACCCCGGCCCGGCGCTTGACCGCGCTCTGGGCGATGTCGCCCATCTGCGAGGCGAAGGACACGAGGACGGAGATCAGCACGAGGGCGAAGCCTGCCCCGGTCGGGCCGGCGAAGGCGGCGCCGGCGATGGCCGCGACGAGCCAGCCGCCGATGGTGCCGCTCCAGGTTTTCTTGGGGCTGATCGCGGGCCAGAATTTCGGCCCGCCGAGGCTGCGCCCGAAGAAGTAGCCGGCCACGTCGGTGGCCACGACCACGGCGACCAGCCAGAGGATCGAGGCAAGACCCGCCTGCCCGCGCAGCACCACGAGGGCGAGGCAGGCCAGAAGAATCCAGATGTGGACGCAGAAGCAGAGCGGCTTGTCGCGCCCTGCCCTTGCGGCGGTGACGACGGCCGAGGCCGCGAGGATCGGCAGGGCGAAGATGCCCGGCAGGAGCGCGGCAAGCAGCAGCGCCCCGCCCGCGAGCGCCCCGTCCTGCATCGGCGCGGGGGCGGCGAACATGCGCGCGTTTTCCCAGGCCATGAGGCCGCAGACGGTGCAGGCGACGATGGTGAAGACCCAGCCGCCGAGCCAGAGCGCGACGAGCCCCGCCACGCCGATCGCCACGCCCGAGAGAACGCGCGGCACGAGGTCATGCCACTGCCGCGCGTCGCTCATGCGGTCACGGCCCCGAAACGCCGGTCGCGGGCGCCGTAGCCCTTCAGCAGTTCGGTGAAGACTTCCTTGGTGAAGTCGGGCCAGAGCGTGTCGATGAACTCGTACTCGGCATAGGCCGACTGCCAGAGCAGGAAGTTGGAAATCCGCGCTTCGCCGCTGGTGCGGATCACGAGGTCAGGATCGGGCAAAACGCAAGTGTCGAGGTACTTTGGAAGCGTTTCTTCATCCACGTCCTCGGGTTTCAGGCGGCCAGAGGCCACGTCTTCCGCGAGCCGCCGGGTGGCGCGGGAGACCTCGTCGCGGCCGCCGTAGTTGAGGGCGATGGTCAGGTTGGTGCCGGTGCAATGGCTGGTCATCTGCTCGGCCTCGTCCATCAGCGCGCGCAGCTTGGCGTCGAGCCGGGGCCGGTCGCCGATGAAGCGGACGCGGACATTCTCTTTCACGAAGTCCTGCATCTCTTTCATGATGTAGCGGCGGAAGAGGCTCATGAGGCCCGCCACCTCGGTCTGTGTGCGTTTCCAGTTCTCGGTGGAGAAGGCGAAGATCGTCATGTACTTGACGCCGAGGTCCGGACAGGCGGTGACGATCTCGCGCACGCGGCGGGCGCCGGCGTGGTGGCCGAACAGCCGGGGCCGCCCGCGCGCCTGCGCCCAGCGGCCGTTGCCGTCCATGATGATCGCGACATGGCGGGGGCCGGTGGGGGCGTCGTTTGTCCGCGTGTCGCGCGCTTTTGCCATATCAGACCTGCATGATCTCGGCTTGCTTGGATTCGAGCGCCTCGTCGACCGCCGCGATATACTGGTTGGTCAGCTCCTGCACCTCGCCTTCCCAGAATTTCTGGTCGTCCTCGGACATGCCGTCGGACTTGGCCTTCTTGATCTGGTCCATCCCGTCGCGGCGGACGTTGCGGATGGCGACGCGGGCGTGTTCGGCATACTGGCCGGCGACCTTGCCCAGTTCCTTGCGGCGTTCCTCGTTCAGCTCGGGGATCGGCAGCATGATGATCGTGCCGTTCATCTGGGGGTTGATGCCCAGCCCGCTTTCGCGGATCGCCTTCTCGACCTTGTTGACGAGGGACTTGTCCCAGACGTTGATGGTGACCATCCGGGGTTCGGGCACGTTCACCGTGCCGACCTGGTTGATCGGGGTCATCTGGCCATAGGCCTCGACCTGGACGGGTTCGAGCATGCTGGCCGAGGCGCGGCCCGTTCTGAGCGAGGCGAACTCTGTCCGGAGCGAGTGCATCGCACCGTCCATCCGGCGTTGCAGATCGTTTGTGTCGAGCTCGAAATCATCCGCCATGTCGTGGAATCCTTGCTTGCGGTCGGTGGTCTTGCGACCCTTTTTATCCTCAGGCGTGCACCGTTGTATAGGTGCCCTTGCCCGAGAGTATGCTGCGGAAGCCGCCCGGATCGTCGAGGGAGAAGACGATGATCGGCAGGTTGTTGTCGCGGGCGAGCGCGATGGCGCTGGCATCCATCACCTTGAGGTGCTTGGCCAGCACCTCGTCGTAGGAGACGTTGTCGAAGCGGACCGCGTCGTCATGCTTGACCGGGTCCTTGTCGTAGACGCCGTCGACCTTGGTGCCCTTGAAGATCGCCTCGCAGGCCATTTCGCTGGCCCGCAGGGTGGCCGCGGTGTCGGTGGTGAAATAGGGGTTGCCGGTGCCGGCGGCGAAGATGCAGACGCGCTTCTTCTCGAGGTGGCGCACGGCGCGGCGGCGGATGTAGGGTTCGGCGACCTCGTCCATGCGGATGGCCGAGATGACGCGGCAGAAGACGCCGAGCCCTTCCAGCGCGCTTTGCATGGCGAGCGCGTTCATGACGGTGGCGAGCATCCCCATGTAATCGGCCGTGGTGCGTTCCATCCCCTGTGCCGAGCCCTGGAGCCCGCGGAAGATGTTGCCGCCGCCGATCACCATGCAGACCTCGACGCCCATGTCGTGGACCGACTTGACCTCCTGCGCGATGCGCTCGACCGTCGGCGGGTGTAGCCCGTACCCCTGGTCCCCCATCAAGGCTTCGCCGGATATCTTCAGGAGAACGCGGCGAAAGGTGGTCTTGTCGGGGTCTGAATCGGGCATTGGCTGGGGCTCCGTCTGCGCCGGGCTGGCAATCGCGCGCAAAATGTCGGAAAAGGCGGGCAGGTTCAATCCAAGAAACCCCTTTCCTGCGGATAAAGCGTGAAAGCGCCCCGCGCGAAGGCCCGGAGCCCGCGACACCCCCTGCCCCGCCATGATACATTTTGCCGATATCCCCGCCGACATGCCGGTGCTGATCGCCGGGCCGACGGCGTCGGGCAAGTCGTCGCTGGCGATGGAGATTGCCGGGGCGCAGGGCGGCGTGATCGTCAATGCGGATGCGATACAGGTCTATGCAAACTGGCGGGTTCTGACGGCGCGGCCCTCGGAGGCGGACGAGGCGGAGGTGCCGCATCTGCTCTACGGGCATGTGCCGCATGACGGGGAGTATTCCGTGGGCCGGTGGCTGCGCGAGGTCAGGGCGGTGCTGGAGGGCACGGCGCGGCCGATCATCGTGGGCGGCACGGGGTTGTATTTCACCGCGTTGACCGAGGGGCTGGCCGAGATCCCGGCGACGCCGCCGGCGGTGCGGGCGGAGGCGACGGCGCGGCTGGAGGCGGAGGGGCTGGCGGCGCTGCTGGCGGAGCTGGACGCCGCCACGCTGGCACGGATCGACAGGCGGAACCCCATGCGGGTGCAGCGGGCGTGGGAGGTGCAGCGGACGACCGGGCGCGGCATTGCCGCGTGGCAGGACGACACGCCGCCGCCGCTGCTGCCACCCGGGGCCTGCGCGCGGCTGGTGGTCGAGGCGCCGAAGGCGTGGCTCAACCCGCGGATCGAGCGGCGGTTCGACCTGATGCTCGAAGCCGGGGCGCTGGAGGAGGCACGAGACAACCTTCCAATGTGGGACCCCGCGCACCTGTCTGCCAAGGCCATCGGCGCGCCGGAGCTGATCGCGCATCTGAAGGGCGACATGACACTTGAGGAAGCCCGCGAGGCGGCGATCGTGGCCACGCGGCGCTTTGCGAAACGGCAAAGAACGTGGTTTCGCGCCCGGATGACGGGCTGGGAGCGGCTTTCCGCCGCCGACTTGTAGGATTCCGGACATTTTTTCCTTTTAATGCGCCCTCACCTCGTGAAAACTGTTGAAAAGGCGACAGGACGCGGAAGACGGGGCCGCAATTGACGAAGCAAGTCAGGATCATGAGCATCGCCCAGTGGTCGGGCGCGGGCACGTGGCGGGCGGAACTGCCGCATTCGCACGACGATCACGCGCTGGTCTGGGTCACGCGGGGGCAAGGCCGGTGCATGGTGGAGGGCGTCTTGCGCGGCCTGAGCGTGCATACCGCGCTGTGCGTGCCGGCAAAGACGCTGTTTTCCCTGGAAATGGGCAAGCAGGGGTTCGGCACGGTGTGCACGATCCCGGCCCGCAGCGCGGTGCTGATGCCCGACCAGCCGGTGTTGCTGCGCATCCGGGATGTGCTGGCACAGGCGGAGCTGACGACGCTGCTGGAGACCATGCAGCGGGAACAGAGCAACGCCCGCCCCTTTGCCGACGAGGCTATGATGGCTCATGCGTCGTTGCTGACGGTCTGGCTGCGGCGGGCGATCATCGACCAGCCGGACGACCCGCCGGCCTTTACCGCCGCGCAGCGGCTGGTGATGGCCTACGCGGCGCTGGTGGAGCGGGATTACACGACGGGCAAGCCGATGTCGGATTACGCGCGCATCCTGGGGGTGACACCCACGCACCTGACCCGCGCCTGCCGGTCGAGCGCGGGAATGACCGCGTCGGAAATGCTGACGCGGCGGACGGTGCACGCGGTGCGCGACCTGCTTGAGACGACGGACCATCCGGCGAACCGCGTGGCGGCGATGCTGGGGTTCCGAAGTGCCGCCTATTTCTCGCGCTTCGTGCTGCAGCATACGGGCCAGTCGCCGACGGCGCTGCGCAAGGCCAAGGCGGGGGCGACACCGGCGGCGCGCCCTGCCGTGCCGGGGGCCGGAGCACCGGCCAAGCCGGTGCCGGCGAGAGCGCCGGTGGCGGCCCGGCCTGCTGCGCCCGCCCCCGCCCCCGCGCCTGAGCCCGCCCCGGCCCCTGCCACCTCGCCGGCGCCCGAGCCTGCACCGGCTCCGGAGCGCACGGAAGAGCCGATGCTCTACCGCCGCCCCGCCTCGATGAAGACGCCGGACAGTTGATGGGCGCGTGCGGGCGGAACCTGAAGAATGCGGGCGGGTTGAGTGCAGGCGGATGATCGCAGTCTTCCACAGTCAATCCCAGGTGTCCCCATGTCGTTAAGCAAACGTGCCGATCCCCCCCTGCATCCCGCCGCAGAGGGGCTGGCGCGGGAGTTGCGCGAGGGCGCCATCGGGCGACGGGAGTTCCTGGCTCGTGTCACGGGGCTTGGCGCCAGCACGGCCGCCGCCTGTGCGTTGGGCGGGTTCGCCCTGCCCTCGCCCGCCGCGGCGCAGATCGCGCAGGGCGGCACGCTGCGGATCCAGCAGACCGTGCGCGAAATGAAGGACCCGCGGCTTTTCGACTGGAGCGAGCTGGGCAACCAGACGCGCGGCTTTCTCGAGTACCTGGTGGAGTACCAGGGCAGCGGTGCCATCCGCGGGATGCTTCTGGAAAGCTGGGAGGTGAACGAGGACGCGACGGCCTATGTTCTGCATGTACGGCAGGGCGTGCGGTGGAACAACGGCGATGCGTTCACCGCGCGGGACGTGGCGCGCAATATCGAGAGGTGGTGCGACAGCACGGTGCCGGGCAACTCGATGGCCGGGCGGCTGAGCGGGCTGGTCGACCCCGGGACGGGGCGGCAGCGCGAGGGCGCGGTGACGGTACGGGACGAGCAGACGGTCGAGCTGTCGCTCAGCGCGCCGGACATCGCGGTCATTGCCAACATGTCGGATTACCCGGCGGCGGTGGTGCATGAAAGCTACGAGGGCGGTGACCCGTTCGCCCACGGCATCGGCACCGGCCCGTTCCGGCCGGTCAGCCTGACGCCGCGCGAGAGCTGTATCCTGGAGCGTCATGCCCAGCACGGCTGGTGGGGAACGGAGGTTTATGGCGGGCCTTACGTGGACCGGGTCGAGTTTCTCGACCATGGCACCGATCCGGCGAACTGGGTCGAAGCGGCGCGGGAGGGCGAGGTTGACCTGCTTTACGAAACGGTCGGCGATTTCATCGACGTGATGGACGGGCTGGGCTGGACGCAGACCCGCACCGAGACGGCGGCGACGACCGTGATCCGCGGCAACCAGCAGGCGGAGATCGACGGGCGGCGGCCTTACGAGGATGCGGCGGTGCGCCGGGCGCTGGCCCGGGCGGTGGATAACGAGATCTGCCTGGAGCTGGGCTATGGCGGGCGCGGCACGGTGGCGGCGAACCATCATGTGAGCCCGATCCACCCGGCCTTTGCCGATATCGGCCCGGCCGAGTATGACCCGGGCGCGGCGATGGAGCAGATGCGCGAGGCCGGGATGGAGGCGTTCGAGCACGAATTGATCACCATCGACGACGAATGGCAGCGCAACACGGGCGACGCGGTGGCGGCGCTTTTGCGCGACGCGGGGTTCCGGGTGCGGCGGACGATCCTGCCCGGCGCGATCTTCTGGGATACGTGGAAGGACTACCCGTTCTCGGCCACGCAGTGGAATCACCGGCCGCTCGACGTGCAGGTGCTGATGCTGGCCTATCGCTCGGGCGCGGCGTGGAACGAGAGCGGCTATGCCAGTGCCGCGTTCGACGCGCTGCTCGACGAGGCGATGTCGCTGGCCGATGCCGGGAAACGGCGTGAGGTGATGGAGAAGATCGAGACGATGCTGCGCGAGGACGGGGTGATCATCCAGCCATTCTGGCGGGCGCTCTACAGCCACCACAACGGGCTGGTGAACGCGGAAAAGCACCCGGCGCATGAAATTCATCTCTACGAGATCGGGTTCGCGGAGCCGGAATGATAAAGCCCCCGCGTGCCGGGGCTTGGCCTGGTGGTGCGACGGGCGGCGCTAGCTGCCCCAGATGACCTTCACGTAGTTGGTGGTTTCCTGATAAGGCGGGACGCCGCCGTATTTCTCGACCGCCTTGGGCCCGGCATTGTAGGCCGCGAGCGCAAGCCGCCAGGAGCGGAAGGCGCGGTATTGCTGGGCGAGGTAGCGGGCGCCGCCATCGAGGTTCTGGTAGGGGTCGTGCGGGTCGACCCCCAGCACCGCGGCCGTGCCCGGCATGAGTTGCGCCAGGCCGATCGCCCCCTTGTGCGAGAGCGCCTTGGCGTTCCAGCCCGATTCCTGCTGCACCAGCCGCAGGAACAGGTCGGTCGGTACGCCGTGACGCAACGCCGCCGATTTCGCCATGTCGAGGAACTCTCCCCGGTAGCGGCCGTTATAGGCCTGGGCGTTGCCCCACTTGGTGGGCGTGACCACCTTGTCGGGCTGCAGGCGGACGGAGGCCTTGTATTGCTGGCTGGCGCGGGTATCGAGCACCCGCGTCTGATTGCTGAAGTTCTTCTTGCCCTTGCTGCCGAAAATGTCGGCCTGGGCGGCTACCGGAAATGAAAACGCGGCGCAAAGCACCGCCGTTACGATTGTGCGCATCCCCGTCACTGTCCCCAATTATCCCCAGATCCAATAATGGAGGAGACTATACGGATTTCGGCGCGGATTTCCAGATCAGCGTGACCTGCAGGCGCGGAACCGGCGGATTCCCGTCATTTGTTTAGAATTTTAGGCTTTCCTTCACCCTTCTGCGATGGTGTAACCAGCAGAACACGAGATGAACCGCAGGAGGGCGCGATGGCCGGATCGGTCAACAAGGTAATAATCATCGGCAACCTGGGCCGCGACCCCGAGGTGCGCACGTTCCAGAACGGCGGCAAGGTGTGCAACCTGCGCGTGGCGACCTCGGAACAGTGGAAGGACCGCAACACCGGCGAGCGCCGCGAGCGGACGGAGTGGCACAGCGTGGCGATCTTCCAGGAAGGCTTGGTGCGGGTGTGCGAGCAGTACCTGCGCAAGGGCTCGAAAGTGTACCTGGAAGGCAAGCTGCAGACGCGCAAGTGGCAGGATCAGTCGGGCCAGGACCGGTATTCGACCGAAGTTGTCCTGCAAGGGTTCGACGGCACGCTGGTGATGCTTGACGGGCGCGATGGCGGCGGGGGCAGCCAGGGCGGCAATTACGGCGGCGGTGGCAGCGACTATGGCAGCGGTTATGACAGCGGGCCCTCGCAGGGGCAGCCCAATTCGCCCGGTCCGTCGCGGGATTACGACGACGAGATTCCGTTCTGATATATTCGGGATTGTCGTTCAAAGGGGCCGCGCACTGCGCGGCCCTTTCTAGTTCGTGAACAGCCGGAAAAGGCCGAGCACCAGGAGATAGCCGAGTGACAAGCCTGCCGCGAAGAGGAGCATGCCGAAGAGCGTGGGGCGCGGAGCGGGGGCCTGGTGATCCAGTACCGAGTATTTTCTGTTTTTCATGCGGCGGACTTAACGGCCTGTTAGGTTTCCAAATCGTTAACTCTTCACCATGCGACTCGAAGATTTTGCCGGGGACGATTGGCCCGCCCTGCCCTGCCCGGTTCATCAGCACCCTCGCTACGGGGAAACCGTGCGCCGAATGGGTGGCACGGTGGGCCGCTACCGGATCCTTGCCGGCGAAAACGAGATCGGGCGGGTGCAGGTTCTGGTTCGGCGATGGGGGCCGTTCAGGCTGGCCTGGGTCGGGCGTGGGCCGGTATGGCTGGCCGGGGTGCCCGAGGCGGAACGGCGCGCGGCGCTGGCGGGTCTTGCGGGCGCGTTGCCGGGCGTGGCGCTGGTGCAGCCGGACAGGGAGGACGAGGCCGCGTGGTTTGGCGCGCCGGCGTTGATGACGGCGCCGAGTGTGGCTGAACTCGACCTGGCGGCCCCAGGGGCAGACCGGATGGCCCGCCAGCACGGCAAGTGGCGCAACAGGTTGCGCAAGGCGCAGGCGGCGGGGCTGATCCTCGGGCACCGCCCGTTGGACCCGGCGGCGGATGCGGGGCTGCTGGCACGGGAGGCGGAACAGCGGCGGGCGCGGCGCTACGCCGCCCTGCCCCCGGCGTTCCTGCATCACTGGGCTGGGCATGACCGGGCGGCCACGCGTCTTTTCACTGCGCAGGCGGGCGGCGAGGTGGTGGCTTACATGGCATTCCTGATGCATCCGCCGGTGGCGACCTACCATGTGGGCTGGTCCGGGGCCGAGGGGCGGCGGCTGTCGGCGCATCACCTGCTGTTGTGGCAGGCGTCGGAGTGGCTGGCGGCACGTGGGTTCGCGCGGCTTGACCTTGGGACGGTCGACACGGAGACCAGCCCGGGCCTGGCCCGGTTCAAGATCGGCAGCGGTGCCCGGATCCGCGCCATCGGCCCCACGCTGCTGCCCCTGCCGCGCATTTTGCATCACCCGTTGGTGGTTCTCCGCGCTTTCCCTCTGGCCATTCGCCGGAACCGCGGTTAAGCCCCGCGCAAACATCCCAAGGACACCCGAATGGACCTGCGCAACATCGCGATCATCGCACACGTGGACCACGGCAAGACCACGCTTGTCGACGAATTGCTGAAGCAATCCGGCGCCTTTCGCGCCAACCAGGCCGTGGCCGAACGCGCCATGGACAGCAACGACCTTGAACGCGAGCGGGGGATCACCATCCTTGCCAAGGCGACGAGCGTCGAATGGAAAGGCACGCGGATCAATATCGTCGACACGCCCGGCCACGCCGATTTCGGCGGCGAGGTCGAGCGGATCCTGAGCATGGTCGACGGGGTCGTCCTGCTGGTGGACGCCGCCGAGGGGCCGATGCCCCAGACGAAATTCGTGACCTCGAAGGCGCTTGCGCTGGGGCTGCGGCCGATCGTAGTGCTCAACAAGGTCGACAAGCCCGATGCCGAGCCCGACCGCGCGCTCGACGAATGCTTCGACCTTTTCGCCAATCTCGACGCCAACGAGGATCAGCTCGACTTTCCGCATATGTATGCCTCGGGCCGCTCCGGCTGGGCCGACCACGATCTCGACGGGCCGCGCAAGGACCTGTCGGCTATGTTCGACCTGATCGTGAACCATGTGCCCGCGCCGAAGCAGCTCAAGCGCGCGGACGAGGATTTCCGGATGCTGGCGACGACGCTGGGGTCCGACCCGTTCGTGGGCCGCATCCTGACCGGACGGGTCGAATCGGGGCACCTGAAGGTGGGCGCGACGGTGCAGGCGCTTTCGCGGATCGGCCAGAAGATCGAACAGTTCCGGGTGACCAAAATCCAGGCGTTCCGGGGCCTGACCCTCCAGGACATCCCCGAGGCGCAGGCCGGTGACATCGTCACGCTGGCGGGCATGTCGAAGGCCACCGTGGCCGACACGATCTGTGCGCTGGCCGTGGACGAGCCGCTTTCGGCCCAGCCCATCGACCCGCCGACCATCTCGGTCACCTTCGGCATCAACGACTCGCCGCTGGCGGGGCGTGACGGCAAGAAGGTGCAATCGCGCGTCATCCGCGAGCGGCTGATGAAGGAGGCCGAGCAGAACGTCGCCATCCGCGTGACCGACACGCCGGGCGGCGAGGCGTTCGACGTGGCCGGCCGCGGCGAATTGCAGATGGGCGTGCTGATCGAGAACATGCGGCGCGAGGGGTTCGAACTGTCGATTGCGCGGCCCCGCGTGCTGATGCGCGAGGACGAGAACGGCCAGACGCTGGAACCGGTCGAGGAAGTGACGATCGACGTCGATGACGACTATTCCGGCGCGGTGATCGAGAAGATCACCGGCGCCCGCAAGGGCGAGATGACCGAGATGAAACCGGCCGGCACCGGCAAGACGCGGATCGTGGCCCACGTGCCGTCGCGCGGGCTGATCGGGTATCACGGCGAATTCCTGACCGATACGCGCGGCACGGGCGTGCTGAACCGCGTGTTCCATGGCTGGACCCCGCACAAGGGGCCGATCCCCGGCCGCCGGGCGGGCGTGCTGATCTCGATGGAATCCGGCGACGCGGTGGCCTATGCGCTGTGGAACCTCGAGGAGCGCGGCCGCATGTTCATCGGCCCGCAGGAAAAGATCTACCAAGGCATGATCATCGGCGAGCACAGCCGCGAGAACGACCTCGAGGTAAACCCGCTGAAGGGCAAGAAGCTGACCAACGTGCGCGCCAGCGGAACGGACGATGCCGTGCGCCTGACGCCGCATATCCAGTTCAGCCTCGAGGAGGCGATCGCCTATATCAACGATGACGAGCTGGTCGAGGTGACGCCGAACGCGCTGCGACTGCGGAAGCGGTATCTCGACCCGCACGAGCGCAAGCGGCAGTCGAAAGCGTCGTGACAGGCCGGCGCGCTTGTCATGTGATCGGAAACAATCAACGCTTCACGGAAAAGGCCCGGTCAAACGACCGGGCCTTCGTTTTCGGGATATTGGAAGCGCCGGGTTAATTGCAGGGCGCCTTGCGCAGCACGTAGTGGCCGGCTTTTTGCAGGTGGGTCTTCTCCATGTAGACGGGCGGGTAGTAGACCTTGACGTACTGACCGTCGACATGCTCCCACTGGTGCTTGGCTGCCATTTCAAGATGCTTGGTGGTGTAATACGTGGCCGGAACCCAGTGCTTGTCATAACAGGCAACTTTCTGGCCTTCCCAAGCAACCGCGGGGGCAGCAAATAGCATCGCGGTGGCAGCAACAGCAAACATAGTCTTCATTTAAAAGTCTCCCTAAGGGTTAGCAGTAGAAATTTTGCACCGCACGTCGGCAAATTTCCGCACAAGTGCGATTATGTATTGTGCGCCGAGTCGGCGTATTTTTCGCCACTTCTTTACAAATGCGGCCACAATGTGGCGGTTTCGCCATCTTTTTGCCACAGTTTGTCAAGCGACTGACGGGCGTACTGTTTGCGTTTCCGAAACAGATGTGCCGGTTGGCGCTTTTTGTATGGCAATGCGTAAACGATTAACGAATCACGATGCCCTGCAGCATCGGGCTCCGGGATCGAAAGCCCGGCTTGACCTGGTCGGGTAAGGATAGGCAGCGTCGCCGGATTGGGCGTTATTCGCTGGTCTCGACGATCAGCAGATCGCGTTCAGACGCATCGCGCGCGTGGTCGAGCGCTTCCTGGTATTCGGGCGACCGGTAGCATTCCTCCGCCGCTTCGACCGAGGGGAACTTCGCCACCACGTTGCGCGGCCGGTCATTGCCCTCGAGCTGCACGTAGCGGCCACCGCGGGCGATGAAATAGCCGCCATGCTTTTCGATCGCGGGGCCGGCAAGCTTGGCGTATTTGCCGTAGGCTTCCTCGTCGGTGACGGTGACGTGGGCGATCCAGAGTGCGGGCATTGTTTCTCTCCTGAGCTCTATTCACATACCGTCAACGATGACCAGATCGCGCGTGCTGTTCGCAAGCGCGATGGGCAGGATGCGCTGGTAGGCATCGGAATTGTACCAGTCGAGCGCGGTCTTCCGGTCGGGAAACTCGATGACGACATGCCGGTCCGGGCAGTCGCCTTCGAGCACCTCCTGCGTGCCGCCCTTGACCAGGAACCGCCCGCCGAAAGCCTCGGCCAGGGCCGCGGTCTGGCTGGCATAGGCCTTGTAGCCCTCGGGGTCGGTCACGGTGATCCGCGCGATGATGTAGGCGCTCATCGAAGCCTCCCTCAGCCGGCCAGGATTTGTTCGGCTGCCTCGATCGCGGCGCCGGCGTTCTCCACGTCCTTGCCGCCACCCTGGGCCATGTCGGGGCGGCCGCCGCCGCCCTTGCCGCCCAGGTGAGGCACCGCCGCCTTGACCAGGTCGACGGCCGAGACGCGATCGGTCAGGTCCGGGGTGACACCCGCGGCCACGGCGGCCTTGCCGCCCGCGTCGGCGATGAGCAGCACGGCGCCGGAGCCCAGCCGCGCCTTCATCTCGTCGATGAGCGGCGGCAGGTCCTTGCCGGAGACGCCGTTCAGCACCTGGGCCAGGAATTTCACGCCGCCCACGTCCTTCGCCTCGGCGCCCTCGCCTTTGGAGGCGCCACCGCCCATGGCTAGCTCGCGCCGCAACTGGTTGAGCTCGGCGGTCAGCGCCTTGCGCTCGTCGAGCAGCGCGCGGACACGGTCGACCGCCTCCTCGGGCCGGGTTTTCAACTCGGAGGCCACGGCGGCCAGCCGGTGATCCTGTTCGGAGAGGTAGCGGAAGGCATCGGCCCCGGTCAGCGCCTCGATCCGCCGGACGCCGGCGCTCGACGCGCCCTCGCCCACGGTGACGAAGACGCCGATATCGCCGGTCTGGCGCACATGGGTGCCGCCGCAGAGCTCGATGGAATAAGTCTGGCCGTCGAGCCCCTTGCCCGAACCGTCCTCGGTGCCCATCGACACCACGCGGACCTCGTCGCCGTATTTCTCGCCAAAGAGCGCCTGTGCGCCGATCTCGCGGGCGTCGTCCGGGGTCATGATCCGGGTTTC
The DNA here is from genome assembly GCF_030373445.1 of Roseovarius sp. Lineage (GTDB taxonomy): Bacteria > Pseudomonadota > Alphaproteobacteria > Rhodobacterales > Rhodobacteraceae > Roseovarius. Next base: position 161,320 of record NZ_JAUCYU010000010.1, on the reverse strand, counting down.
GACGGGCGAGTTCTGGCGGATGAAGGCGTTCACCTCGGCCTCGACCTGCGCCAGTTCCTCGAGCGTCAGCCCCTTGGCGTGGCTGAAGTCGAAGCGCAGCCGGTCGGGCGCGTTGAGGCTGCCGCGTTGGGCCACGTGGTCGCCCAATGCCTTGCGCAGCGCCTCGTGCAGGAGGTGCGTGGCCGAGTGGTTGGCACGGATCCGGGTGCGGCGGGCGTGGTCGACCTCCAGCCGCGCGGCCGTGGCGTTGGCGATCTCGCCCTCGGTCACCTCGGCGAAATGGATGAAGACGCCGGCCACCTTTTTCGTGTCGGTGATGCGTGCGGTGCCGCTGTCGGTCTTCAGCGTGCCGGTGTCGCCCACCTGCCCGCCGGCCTCGGCATAGAACGGTGTCTGGTTCAGGACGAACTGCACGGTCTCGCCCGCCTTGGCGCTGTCGACCCGGTCGCCCTCCTTCACCACGGCCACGATCTGGGCTTCGGCCACTTCCGTGTCGTAGCCAAGGAAATCGGTGGTGCCCTTCTCTTCGGCGATGTCGAACCAGACGGTCGAATCCGCGGCCTCGCCCGAGCCGGACCATGCCGCACGGGCCTTGGCCTTCTGCTCGGCCATGGCGGCGTCGAACCCGTCGGTGTCGACGCCGCGGCCCTGTTCGCGCAGGGCGTCCTGGGTCAGGTCGAGGGGGAAGCCGAACGTGTCGTAGAGCTTGAACGCCGTCTCGCCGGGCAGGTTCTGGCCCTCGGGCAGGCCTTTCAGCTCGGCATCGAGCAGGTTGAGCCCGCGGTCGAGCGTCTGCTTGAAACGGGTCTCTTCCAGTTTCAGCGTCTCCTCGATCAGCGGCTGCGCGCGGCCGAGTTCCGGGAAGGCCTGCCCCATCAGCGCGACGAGGGTCGGCACCAGCCGGAACATGACCGGGTCTTTCGCGCCCAGCAGGTGCGCGTGCCGCATGGCCCGCCGCATGATCCGCCGCAGGACATAGCCGCGCCCCTCGTTCGAGGGCATGACGCCATCGGCGATCAGGAAGGAGGTGGAGCGCAGGTGGTCGGCGATCACCCGGTGGTGCACGTTTCCGGGGCCGTCGGGGGCGCCGTCGGTGACGTTGGCGGAGGCCTCGATCAGGGTGCGCATCAGGTCGGTGTCGTAATTGTCGTGCTTGCCCTGCAGGAGCGCGCCGATCCGCTCCAGCCCCATGCCGGTGTCGATCGACTGCATGTCGAGCTCGCGCATGGTGCCGTCTTCGAAGCGTTCGTTCTGCATGAAGACGAGGTTCCAGATCTCGATGAACCGGTCGCCGTCCTCCTCGGGGCTGCCCGGGGGGCCGCCCCAGATGTCCGGCCCGTGGTCGTAGAAGATCTCGGAACAGGGGCCACAGGGGCCGGTGGCGCCCATCGACCAGAAATTGTCATCCGTGGCGATGCGGATGATCCGGTCATCCGTGAGCCCTGCGTATTTCTTCCAGATTTCCGCCGCCTCGTCATCGGTATGGAAGATCGTGACGAGCAGCTTGTCCTTATTCAGGCCGAAATCCCTGGTCAGCAGGTCCCAGGCATAGGGAATCGCCTGTTCCTTGAAGTAGTCGCCGAAGCTGAAATTTCCGAGCATCTCGAAGAACGTGTGGTGCCGGGCGGTATACCCCACGTTGTCGAGGTCGTTGTGCTTGCCGCCGGCGCGCACGCATTTCTGGCTGGTGGTGGCGCGGGAATAGTCGCGATGTTCGACCCCGGTGAAGAGGTTCTTGAACTGGACCATCCCGGAATTGGTGAACATCAGCGTCGGGTCATTGCGCGGCACGAGCGGCGAGCTGGGCACGATCCGGTGATCGTTGCGCTCGAAGAAGGTCTGGAAGGTGGAGCGGATTTCGTTAAGCGTCGGCATCGGGTTTCTTCCGGTAGCGGAAATTGCGGGCGTCACGCTGATTTAGCCGTGCGCCAACCCCATGTCCACAGCTAGCGGTCAAGACGGAAAGGCCCGGGCCGAGATGGCCCGGGCCCCTGCCCCGCGGGTTGCGGGAAATCAGGCTTCCAGAATGTCGTCGGAGGCGTCGTCATCGGAGCCCGACATGTCGAAGTCGAGCCCGTGCGCGGCGCGGATCTTGTCCTCGATCTCGAGCGCGATCTGGGTGTTTTCCTTGAGGAACGTCTTGGCGTTCTCGCGGCCCTGGCCGATGCGTTCGTCGCCGTAGCTGAACCAGCTGCCGGATTTCTCGACCACGCCGGCCTTGACGCCGAGGTCGATCAGCTCGCCGGTTTTCGAGATGCCGTCGCCATACATGATGTCGAATTCCACCTGCTTGAACGGCGGCGCCACCTTGTTCTTGACCACTTTCACGCGGGTCTGGTTGCCGGTGATCTCGTCACGGTCCTTGACCGAACCGATGCGGCGGATATCCAGCCGGACCGAGCTGTAGAATTTCAGGGCGTTGCCGCCGGTGGTGGTTTCGGGCGAGCCGAACATCACGCCGATCTTCATGCGAATCTGGTTGATGAAGATCACCGTGCATTTCGAGCGGCTGATCGAACCGGTCAGCTTGCGCATCGCCTGGCTCATCAGGCGGGCCTGGACGCCGACGCTGCTGTCGCCCATGTCGCCCTCGAGCTCGGATTTCGGAGTCAGGGCGGCCACCGAATCGACCACGACCATGCTGACCGCGCCGGAGCGCACCAGCGTGTCGACGATTTCCAGCGACTGCTCACCCGTGTCGGGCTGCGAGATCAGCAACTCGTCGAGATCGACGCCAAGTTTCTTGGCATAGATCGGGTCAAGCGCGTGTTCCGCATCGACGAAGGCACAGACGCCGCCCTTTTTCTGTTCCTCGGCCACGCAATGCAGGGTCAGCGTGGTCTTGCCCGAGCTTTCCGGGCCGTAGATCTCGACGATCCGCCCCTTGGGCAGGCCGCCGATTCCGAGCGCGATGTCGAGGCCCAGCGAGCCTGTCGATGTCGCCTCGATATCCTGCACCGGGTTGTCGGCGCCGAGCTTCATGATCGAGCCCTTGCCGAACTGGCGTTCGATCTGCGCCAGCGCGCTGTCGAGCGCCTTCTGCTTGTCCGCGTTCTTCTTCGAATCCATCGTCAAAAGATCTGCCGTTGCCATGTGGTTTTCATCCTTATTTCACACCCGGTTCCGGGCGTCCATCGCTGCATTCGTTCACCTCTTGTTCTCGTGCTTATGCAGACAAAAGTGGAACATTTCAAGAAAATTATTGTCAATTCCACTTTTGCCCAAGCGGGTTAAGAAGTAGTTTACGACAAAGGCGAAGCCGGGGGCGCAGGGACGAGATGCTTGTATTTGCACGGGAAAAGCTTGTTTTCCTCTCGGTGCCCAAGACCGGGACGACCGCCTGGCAGGCCGCGCTGGAGCCGCTCGCGACGATGGTGGTGCGCGACCCGCCGGAGCTGAAGCATGCGCCGGTCTTCCGTTACAACCGCTTCTTCCGGCCGATGCTCGAGAAATTCGTGGGCGAGGACCTGACCGTCCTGGCGGTGATGCGCGAGCCCGTCGACTGGCTTGGCAGCTGGTTCCGGTACCGGCAGCGCGACTTCCTCAAGGGGCAGCGGACCAGCACGCAGGGGCTCAGTTTCGACGCGTTCGTGCAGGGTTACATGAAGGGCGACCGGCCAGCCTTTGCCAATGTTGGCTCGCAGGCGAAATTCCTCGAACCGCAGCGCAACGGCACCGCGGCGACGCACCTGTTCCGATACGAGGATCAGCCCGGGCTGAAGGCCTTCCTGGAAGAGCGCCTGGGCACGTCTCTCGAGACCGAGGTCAGGAACGCGTCACCGTCGATGCGGCTCGATCTGTCGCCGGAGGTCGCCGAAAAATTCCGTCGGAAGTTCGATTACGAGTTCGCCCTTTACGAGGGCATCGGCGCCAACGGGGACTATACGCCGCTGCCCGGCGATATGACCCGGGCGGGCTGAGCCGTGAGGGGCTGCGGGGGCGCTATACGCCGCGGCCTGCCATACCCTCTTCTGACCGGATCATGTGCGCTCCGTGGGAAATCCATGTATGGCACGGGTAGACGGGCACGATTCGGCCAGGCTGCAGAAGGGACGTGAGCTTGCGACTATCCATCTTGCTGTTGGCTTACGACATGCAGCGCGAGATCCCGAGGACGTTGCGCACGATGTTGCCGCCGGTGCAGAAATGCGTCACCGGTGCCGAGTACGAGATCATCATCATCGACAACGGTTCGGAGCGGTCGCTGTCTCTGGATGAGGTCGACGACCACGGTGTGGATATCCGGATGGACCGAACGCCGCCGGAACGGGCCCTCCCCTCGCCCGTGTCGGCGATGAACGCCGCCGCGTGCGATGTTGCCCGCGGAGATGCCCTGCTGATCTGTATCGATGGGGCGCGGATGTTCAGCCCCTATATCGTCCGTCGCACGATCGACGCGCTGGAGCGGCAGGCGGATGCCTTCACCTTCGTCGGCTCACGCCATCTCGGCCAAGAGGTTCAGATGAAGGCGGTGAAGGCCGGCTACGACCAGGGCGAGGAGGACGCGCTGTTGCGGACGGTTCGCTGGGCGGATGATGCGGATGAACTTCATGGCATAAGTGTCTGGGCTGGTGCGCATTCTTTCAGAAGCGCGTTCTACCAGAACGAAAGCAACGCCTTCGGCCTGCGGCGCGCGTTGTGGGAGGAAGTCGGGGCCTACAATTCCCGGTTCGAACGGCCCGGCGGAGGGCTTTGCAATCTCGAGATGTTCCGCCGCTATGTCACCTCGCCGGCGGCGAGGAACGTGCTGTTGCTGGGAGAGTCGACGTTTCACCAGTTCCACGGCGGGGCCGCGACGGCGCGCGCGGGGTATTTCGGCGAAAGCCGCGAGGAATACAGGCAGGCCACGGGCGCGGACTATGCCCTCCCGCGCTACGATTTCGAAGTGGACACCGGCCAGGCTTACGACAGGCAGTCCGTGATCGAGAGATGGTACCATGGCTGAGCTGACCCCGCCCGTGATCGTGCTCGGGATGCATCGAAGCGGCACCTCTCTTGTCACCGGTTGCCTCCAGGAGGCCGGATTGTTCCTTGGCGACGTGAACACCTCGGCGCCCTCCAACCGGAAGGGAAACCGTGAAAACGAAAGTTTGCGCGAATGCCATGACCGCATGCTCACAACGCGCGGCTATGACTGGAAAACGCCGCCGCCGGCGCCCGTGGAATGGACCAGCGGAGAGACCGACGCGATTCTCGACCGTCTTGCGGCCTATGGCGACGCGCCACGCTGGGGCTTCAAGGACCCGCGAACGATCTGGCTGATCGACGGGTATCTCGGGCTGTTTCCCGATGCGAAACTGATCGCGCCCTTTCGCCATCCAGCCAGCGTTGCACGATCCCTTGCCTCGCGCCCGCCCAGCCTGGCGCTGTCCCTGACCGAGGGCCTGGCGCTGTGGCGCATGACGAACGAGAAACTCCTCGACCTGTCGGAAACCGGAACGGTCACCCTGCTTCGATTCAGCGAGGGGGGAATAGAGGACCCGCTGTTTTCCGGCCCGATGTCGCGGTTCGTCCAGGATGTCGGGCTTTCGGGGGACTGGCGCGGTTTCTACGATGGCGGATTGCATCACCAGCGGCCCGGTGAGGTGGATGACGCCGGCCTGGGTTCGGAGGATCACCGTATCTGGCAGGCGCTGAACGCGCGCGCCGAGGCGCAGGCCTAGGAGGGCGAAGGCTCCCGCCGCCAGTCTTCAGGTCGAGCGGCCGCCGCTGCCGTTGACCTGGGCACTGACCGTTTCCGTCAGTTCCGTGAGGGAAAACGGTTTCGGGAGGAAAACCGAGTTCGGCATCTCCGTTTCGCTTTCTCCGAACGTTTCCGGTGCGTAGCCCGAGATGAATATCACTTGGGTGTGCGGTCGGGCTTCCAAGGCCTTGCGTACCCAGGATGGGCCATCCATCCCCGGCATTATGACATCCGTCAGGAAGACGTCGATCCGCAGGCTCTCATCCTCGAGGATGTTGAGCGCCGCTTCGGCTGAATCGGCCTCCAGCACCGTGAACCCCCGCATCTTGAGGGCACGGCTGGCAAAGGCGCGCACCGGCGCCTCGTCTTCCACCAGGAGCACGACGCCTTCTGCCTTCGAGTCGCGCAGCGATCGTGTCGCCACCGGCGCCGCTACACGGGCAGGCGCCTCATGCGCCGAGAACAGCATGAGAAAGCTCGTTCCCTCACCCGGGGCGCTGTCGACGAAGATGAACCCGCCGGTCTGCTTCATGATACCGTAAACCGTCGACAGCCCGAGGCCGGTTCCGTCGCCGGGTCGCTTCGTGGTGAAGAAGGGCTCGAAGATCTTGTCGAGATGGTCGGCGGCGATCCCCGCCCCCCGGTCGGTGACGGTAACGGCGACATAGCGCCCCGGGGCGACCACGGCCCGGTCGCGCCGAAGGGCCTCTTTCAGGTACCGGTTGTCGGTGGTGATGGTGATGTTGCCCCCGTGGGGCATGGCATCACGTGCGTTCACGACAAGGTTCATGAGAACCTGTTCCAGCTGCCGCTTGTCGGCGCGCACGGCCCAGAGCTCGGGATCGTGTGTCACTTCGAGCGTGATCTTTTCGCCGACGAGCCGGTTCAGAAGATGGGTGAGATCGGACAGCACCTCGCGCAGGTCGATGACCCTGGGGCGGAGGGTCTGCTTGCGGGAATAGGCGAGAAGCTGACTGACCAGCGCCGCGGCGCGATTGGCGTTCTGGCTTATCTGCACGAGGTCGGCATAATCGCCGTCATCCTGTTCATGTCGCAGAAGAAGCAGGTCGCAATGACCGGAAATGGCCGTCAGGAGGTTGTTGAAATCGTGCGCCACCCCGCCTGCGAGCTGGCCGATGGCCTGCATCTTCTGGCTTTGCACGAATTGCGCCTCGAGCGACTTGAACTTGGTTGCATCATGCAGGACGGCGATCAGCACGAGGTCGCCATTGTCCATCGCCGGCGCCAGCACCACCTGCACGAACACCTCGCGATCCTCCCGTCGGACGCGGACGGTTTCTGCCTGGACGGTGCCGCGACCGGCGGCCGCATCGTCGAGCCAGTCCGGCAGCGGTCGGCCGGGGCTTTCCACGACATCCGTCAGCCGCCGCCCCTCGGCGCTGTCAATGCCGAGCAGGGCCCGGGACGGCCTGTTCGACAGGAGAAGGCGGCCGTCGCGAGACAGCTTTAGGAGGGGAACGGGCAGCGCCTCGAAGAAGGTCCACCCGTTCGCCGCCTCCTCTGCCCGGGCCATGGCCGGGAAGAGATAGACGTCGCGCGTGCCGTCTTCCCGCGGCCAGTCTGCAACCAGGCGGCTGGTCGGGCCGCTTTCCGTCAGGATCGTGCACACCCGGCCCGCGCGGATCGGGCCCTGGGGGCGGAACATGTCTGCCACGCCGTCCTGCGAGCCCAGAAGCTCCTGCGCCGCATCGTTGAGGCAAAGCATCTCGTCCCCGCTACCGAGACGGATGACCGGCACGTCGCCGCCCGGAACGGCCCGCGCAGTTTCCGCCGCCTCGAAATGCACCCGCCAGAGACACCTTTCGCCGCCCGCGGAGTGCACGGTGACCGTAAGCCGGCCATCCGGCCGGTCAGCCTCGCGCAGCGCGGCCCCGTGCGTTCGAACCTCGCGTTCCATCGAGAACAAGAAGGCCGACGCGTTCGCGAATTCTTCATCGAGCATGCCGGTGAGCGTGGTCTCCCCCTCCCCGCCGAAAGCGGCACGGGCCGCCGGGTTGGCGTAGAGCAAGACCAAGTCCGGCCCGGTGAGCACCACGGGCACGGGGTCAAGGCCCGCAAGTTCGGCCGCGTGATGCACCGCGGCGCGGTCGGCCCGGTCATTGCGTCGCACGGCGACGAGAATCCAGATCGCGGCCAGCGCGAGCAGTACCGCGGTAAGGACGAAGGTCAGCCGGGCGAGACCGCTTCCGGCGAGAAGGCCCGCCGCGGCAAAGAGCAGGGCCGCACCGAAGATCGCCATCCCCTTGGGTCGGAGTTGCGCCATCGCGCGTTGCGTTGAAGACTCGTCAGCCGTGTCGAAGTGCAAATCCGTGCCCCGAATGAAAACCAGCGATAACCCCTGTTTTTCCCAAAAAGATTAAGCATGGTTTAACGGCCCCCAATTCTGCAGGTCAAGGTTGCAGCTTGCGTCATCCGGGCGCAGTGAACTGCGCCAGGTAGAACCCGTCTCCGGTGTCCGAAATTGGCCATCTTCGCTGGAACTTCATCTCCCACCCGTCTGAATTCGCGATGAATTCATCGGTTCTATCTTCGTTTTCCGGGCGCAGGATCGAGCAGGTCGTGTAGACGAGCGCCCCGCCCGGCCGCACGAGGGATTTCGCGTGGTCGAGGATCTCGGACTGCAGCGTCGTCAGTTCGGCGAACCGGGCGGGAACGAGCCGCCACTTCGCCTCCGGGGCGCGCCGCCAGGTGCCGCTGCCGGAACAGGGCACGTCGCAAAGCACGAGGTCGTAGGGCGCGTGGCGGGTCAGGTCGGCGGCAGACAGGAGCGTGACGGCGCACCCGGCGCGGGCAGCGCGGGGCGGCAGATCCTTCATCCGGGCCGGCTCGGCGTCATGGGCAAACCATGTGCCGTCGTGGCGGGCGGCGAGCGCGAGGGTCTTGCCGCCGCCGCCGGCACAGTAATCGAGAACCCTGCTGCCGGGCGAAACCGTGAGCGCATGCATCGCGGCCTGGCTGCTGCCGTCCTGCAATTCGACGATCCCGTCACGGTATGCCGAGGATCCGGCGATGCGGCGGGTGCCGGACGTGACGATCAAGGCCGTGGGGGCAATATCGACCGGATGGACGGAAACACAATCTTTTTCCAGCAATTCCGAGGCTTGTTGCCTGTTCTTCATGCGCTCGTTCACGCGGAGGGTAACCGGGGCACGGCAACGGAGGGCATGAGCGGCGGCGACGGCATCGTCGCCAAGGGTCTCGCGGAACGCCGTGACCAGCCAGTCGGGGAGATCGAGCCGGTCGCCTTCGGCCTCGGGCGGCCCGCCGGCGACTTGCTCCTCTTGGGTGAGCGGGGCCGGTGCGTGGCCTTCGCCGGTGAAGAGCGTGTCCGGATCGGTTTCCCCTGCCCGGAGTGCGCCGATCATCACCCCCCGCCCCGTGCGGGCGCCGCCGAGAGAGGCATAGGACCGCAGGCAGCGGATCGCCTGAAAAACATGGTCCCGCACGGCCGCACGGTCTTTCGACCCGGCATAGCGGGCGCCGCGGGCCCAGCGGGTGAGGCTCTGTTCGGCAGGCTGGCCGTCAAGCACCTGGTCCAGCACCGCAATGGCCGCTGCAACGCGCGCGCCGGGGGTCATGCCATTTCCCCGAGATCACCGTTCATGGTACGAATACACGTCAACGTGCCGGACGCGTTGGCGCGTCGCCGCCGAAGCGTGCGCCTTGGGACTTCAATGGCCAATGTCCTGGCCGCGGCCCGTACATCAAGTCGATACTCTCGCATTCCCATCCTGCATCCCGCGACGCGATCTTGTTTCCATGTCCGGTCGCACCGTCGAAACCGGGCCTATCTAGGATGCCACGGATGCCGAATACAAGGGCGGGTTGCCTGCGCTCCGCGGCCACGCGATTGCATTCCCGGGCGACTGCTCTATTGATGGGGGAAAGGAGCGCGAGATTGCCCAGCATTATCAAGTTTCTGACCGACCCGATCCTGCCGATCTTCGCGATTGCCATCATCGGTTACCTGCTGGGCCGCACCGGGCGGGCGACCGAAGAGAACGCCCGGATCATCAACCGGTTCGCCATGTCGATCCCGATGCCGGTGCTGGTGTTCGGGCTGCTGGCACGGTCGGATTTCGGGGCGTTCGTCTGGGACAAGCTTCTGATCTATGCCGCGGGCGAAGCCGTGGTTTTCGTGCTCGTGTACCTCGGGGCGCGCAGGTTCTTTGCCTGTGCCGTGACGGAGGCGGTGCTGCTGGGCGTCTGCGCGGTGTTTTCCAACACGGTGATGTATATCCTGCCGATCTCGCAGCTGGTCTACGGCGCAGGAGGCGTCGGGCCCGTCGTTTCAGTCATCGTGCTGGACGTGCTGTTCCTGTTCGCGGGCTCGCTGATTTTCCTGGAGCTTCACGGCAGCGACGCGTGGCAGCCCGGCGCGATTGCCGGGAAACTGGTGCGGATGCCGCTGATCGTGGCCATTCTCGCCGGGCTTGTCGCCGGGCTGGCGCAGGTAGCTATGCCCGGGCCGGTGGATACGTTCATCGACTTCAACGGCGCCGCGGCCCCGCCGATCGCGCTGTTTGCCCTGGGCGTGGTGCTGTCGAAGACGCGCATGTCGGCCGATCCGGTGGTGCTGACGGTGGGTGCGATCAAGATGCTGGCCTTTCCGGCGCTGATCTGGGTGGTTTTCGCCGCCGTGTCGCCGGGCTGGACCCCTCAAAGCCAGCAGTTCATCCTTGCCGCGGCCGGCCCCGCGGGGGCGATGGCCTTCAGCATGGCGCTGCTCTACGACGTGCGGGCCGACCGGATCGCGCAGATCATCGTGGGCACCAGCGCGCTGACCCTGCTGTCATTGGCGCTGGTGTTGACGATCTAGGCCGGTTTGTCACGCAAAGCCCCTCGTTTCGGGCAGATTACGCCTCAATCCGATGGTAACTCCGGGTAATGTAGTGTCTTGCGAGTACCTGGAGATTCGTGCCTTGCGCCCTGCCCCGCTGCCCCTGCCCGTCACCCCGTCGCGCCATGCGCGGCTGTTCGAACTGATCCGCCAGGACAACCTTGCGGCGCTGCGCCGTGAGACGTGGCTGACGAAAGAGATGGCCCAGGAGGACAGCGCCGCGTTCGCCAAGCGGGCGGCGCAGACCTTGTCGGCCCGGGGCTGAGGGCTACTCGGGCGCGCCGCGGTAGCCCGTTGCCACCACGAACTTCTCGGAACTGTCGGATCGCGATGCCGGCGGCTTGACGTTGGCGACCTTGGTGAAGCGCTGCTTGAGGAGCTTCTGCAATTCGCCCTCGGCCCCGCCGGCCAGGACTTTCGAGACGAAAGTGCCGCCCTCTTCCAGCACGTCGAAGGCGAGATAGGCCGCGGCCTCGCAAAGGGCGATGATGCGCAAATGGTCGGTCTGCTTGTGGCCGGAACTGGCGGCCGCCATGTCGGACATGACGACATCGGCCTTGCCGCCGAGCCATTCCTTGACCTTGTCGTCGGCCCCCTCGTCCATGAAATCGAGCTGGTGCAGATCGACCCCGGCGATGGGCTCCACCTCCTGCAGGTCGACCCCGAGGATGAAGCCCCGCGCCTTGCCCGCCTTCTCGCCCAGGGCGTTCACACGGGGCACCGCCACCTGGCACCAGCCGCCGGGGGCGCAGCCGAGGTCGACCACCCGCGCGCCCGGAACGAGGAAGCGGAACTTGTCGTCGAGTTCCATGATCTTGAAGGCCGCGCGGCCGCGATAGCCCTCGGCCTGCGCCCGTTTCACGTAAGGGTCGTTCAGCTGCCGTTGCAGCCAGCGGGTCGAGGACGACTTGCGCCCCCGCGCGGTTTTCACCTTGACCGTCAGATCGCGCTGTCCGCGCCCCGAGGTGTTTTTTCCGTCCGGTTTCTTGGCCATCATGCGTCCGTATCTTCGAGCACCCCGTCGGAGGACATGAGCGCGTAGAGTATGCCCTCGCGCAGCCCGCGATCGGCCACCGAAAGCCGATCGGTGGGCCAGCAGCGCAGCAGGGCCTGAAGGATTGCCGCGCCCGACATGATCAGGGCCTGCCGGTCGATGCCGATGCGAGGGTCGCGGCGCCGCCCGGCGGGGCCGAGGGCAAGGTAGTTGCGGATCACCTTGTCGATTTCATCCGAGGTCATGCGAAGCCCGTCGACCTTGTTGCGGTCATAGCGCTTGAGGCCCAGGTGGCTGGCGGCGACGGTGGTGACGGTGCCGGAGGTGCCGACGATCTGGAAGCCCTCGCGCGGGGGTTCGTCCTTGTAGGGCGCGAATTCGGCGAGGTTTTCCTCGAAGAACCAGCTCATCAGCGCGAAGCGCGCGCTGTCATCCTCGACGTCGCGGAACTGGTCGCGCAGGGTGGCAACGCCCAACGGCACGCTGATCCAGTCGACGACCCGCGCCCGGGGCCCGCCATCATCGGGCAGGTCGAAGCCGCCATGCATCCGCATGATCGCACGCGCCCGGCCCTGGGGCGGGACGTCGGTCAGGTCGATCCAGACCAGTTCTGTCGAGCCCCCGCCGATATCCACCACCAGAAGTTGTTCGGTCTTCGGGCTGACCAGCGGCGCGCAGGAAACGACGGCAAGCTGGGCCTCCTGCTGGGGCTGGATGATTTCCAGCCGCAGGCCGGTTTCGCGATAGACCCGGTCCATGAACTCGCGCCCGTTGGCGGCGCGGCGGCAGGCCTCGGTCGCGACGAGGCGCATCTTGAGCACCTTGTTGCGCTTGAGCTTCTGCTGGCAGACCCGCAACGCCTGGATCGTCCGGTAGATCGAGGCACGCGAAAGCCGCCCGCTCTTCTCGAGTCCCGAGCCGAGCTGGACAGACTTGGAGAAGCTGTCGACAACTGAAAATTGGCCGCCCTTGGGACGGGCAATCAGCATACGGCAACTGTTGGTGCCCAGATCCAACGCCGCGTAAAGCGGCGGCGCATCGGGCCGGGTCAGTGCGGGGCTCTCTACCGCTTTCGGGATCGCGCCCGCACTTACGGGACGCTTGGGCGCCATACTCTTACGCCCTCCATTTCGAGTTGAATCAAAGGTAGGCTCTTGCGGCGCGTCGCGCAAGCGTTTGGCGTTTCACATTATGAATATGAAAGCATTTCCGGCTAACGGTACTGGAACGGGGCGCGATGGCTCGCTAGGGTCAGACTGTCGCAGTATGCGCGCGTTCTGTCGAAATTCGACCCTGCCGGTGGCCCATGCTGCTTTAGAGAGAGGCCACTGAAAACGAGGAATCAGTCATGGTTGATGTCACCATCGTCTACTGGCGGGATATTCCGGCGCAAGTCATCGTCGGAAAGGGCCGCCGCGGCGCGAAAAAGCAACTGCCCGAGCGTTTCGAGCAGGCGATCGACCGCGCCGCGATGAAGGTGGGGGCGTCGGATACCGACACCTATCTGGCCGAGTGGCGCAAGGCTGCGCCCTACCCGGTCGAGGGAGAGGCGGCGGACGTTGCCGAGGCCGAGGCGGCCCGGCTGGACGCGGAGTATGATCAGGAGCGCATCAAGGCCCTGATCGCCAATGAAGGCTGGGCATGAGCCCGAAACCTGCGCTATGGGAGGCCGTGATGGCTTTGTTGAACTTCAAGAAGCGTGAGAAACCCGCGATCGTGGCCGACGGCCGGCTCGAGGCGGTTCTGCAAGGCTACTCGATCGAGGTGATGCCGCGCACCGCCGAGAAGGTCGAGAATTTCCGCGACCTGCTGCCCGAGGGCACGCGCGTCTACATCGCCCATATCGAGGGCACGCCGATCAACGACATGGTCGCCACCGCCAAGCGCCTGGCCGACGAGGGTTACCCGGTGATGCCGCACTTTCCGGCGCGTATCATCAAGGACAAGGCCACGCTGGCCGACTGGATCGCCCGCTACAACGGCGAGGCCGGGGTCGAGCAGGCGCTGCTACTGGCCGGCGGCGTGGACCAGCCGCATGGCGATTTCCACAGCTCGATGCAGCTGATGGAATCGGGCGAGTTCGACAAGGCGGGCTTCAAGCGCCTGCACGTGGCCGGCCACCCCGAGGGCAACCGCGACATCGACCCCAATGGTGGCACCGCAACCGTCGACGAGGCGCTGCAATGGAAGCAGAAATTCTCGGAGCGCACCGATGCCGAGATGGCCATCGCCACCCAGTTCGCCTTCGACGCCAAGCCGATGATCGCGTGGGCCAACCGTCTGTCGGCTGCTGGCGTCACCCTGCCGATCCATATTGGCATCGCCGGTCCCGCGAAGCTGCAGACGCTGATCAAGTTCGCCATCGCCTGTGGTGTCGGCCCGTCGCTGAAGGTGCTGCAGAAGCGCGCGATGGACGTCTCGAAACTGCTGCTCCCCTACGAGCCGCATGACGTGCTGCGCGACCTGGCCGCGCATCGCGAGGCCAACCCCGATTTCAACATCACCAACGTCCACTTCTTCCCGCTGGGCGGCATCAAGACGAACGCCACCTGGGCGATCGAGAACGGTGGCGACGCCACCAAACCCGCAAACGCCTCCTGAAGGATCGAAAATGACCCGTACCATCGTCGAGAGCAAAACCAAAACCGCTGTCATCGGCTTCGATGAACCGTTCTGCGTGATCGGCGAGCGGATCAACCCCACGGGGCGCAAGAAGCTGGCCGCCGAGCTGGAAGCGGGCGATTTCTCGACCGTGGAGTCCGATGCCCTGGCGCAGGTCGCGGCGGGCGCCAACGTGCTCGATATCAACGCGGGCGTTGTCTACAACTCGAACCCCGATCCGAACCAGACCGAGCCGCCGCTGATGACCAAGGTGGTCGAGCTGGTGCAGGGACTGGTGGATGTGCCGCTCTGCATCGACAGCTCGGTGCCGGGGGCGCTCGAGGCCGGGCTGGCCGCCGCGCATGGCCGCCCGCTTCTGAACTCCGTCACGGGCGAGGAAGAGCGGCTGGACCTGGTGCTGCCGCTGGTCAAGAAATACAACGTGCCGGTGGTGGCGATCTCGAACGACGATACCGGCATTTCCGAAGACCCCGATGTGCGTTTTGCCGTGGCCAAGAAGATCGTCGAACGCGCCGCCGATTTCGGCATTCCCGCCCATGACATCGTGGTCGACCCGCTGGTGATGCCGATCGGCGCCATGGCGACCGCCGGTCAGCAGGTCTTCACCCTCGTCCGCCGCCTGCGCGACGAGCTGGGCGTGAACACGACCTGCGGCGCCTCGAACATCTCGTTCGGCCTGCCGAACCGGCACGGTATCAACAACGCCTTCCTGCCGATGGCGATGGGCGCGGGCATGACCAGCGCGATCATGAACCCGATCGCGCTGCCGGTGAAACAGTCGGAGATCGAGGCCAAGAAGGCCGAGGTTGCCGCGCTGGGGATCGTGCTGCCCGAGGACATGGATGACGAAACGTTCTGCCAGCTCTTCGGCCTGGGCTCGACAAAGCCCAAGGCAGGCAAGGAGATGGAGGCCATCCGCGCCGCCAACTTCCTGACCAACAACGACCCGCATGGCGGTGACTGGATCCGGTTCAACAAGGCGCCGCCGAAGCCGGGCGAGGAAGCGGAAGGCCGTGGCCGGGGTGGGCGTCGGCGGCGTCGCGCTTGATGGCATCGGGCGGATTGGGGGCCAGCCCCCAAACCCCCGGGATATTTTCAGCCAGAAGAAGGGCCGGGGGGTGTTCCCGGCCTTTCGCGTTTATGGGGCCTAGTTAGGCGCGCTTGTCCTTGAGGGCGGCCACGCCCAAGACGTCGAGCACCTTGGCCTCGATATGCGCCGCGCTGAGTTTCGCGGTGGCGTACATGTCGTCGGGGCTCGACTGGTCGATGAAGACGTCGGGCAGGACCATGGAGCGGAATTTCAGCCCATGGTCGAAGACACCGTTTTCCGCCAGAAGCTGGGCCACGTGGCTGCCGAAGCCGCCGACCGAGCCCTCCTCGATGGTGATTAGCGCCTCGTGCCGGGCGGCGAGGTCGAGGATCAGGTCGGAATCGAGCGGCTTGGCGAAGCGGGCGTCGGCGATGGTCGGCTCGACCCCGCGCTGCATCAGCGCCTCGCGCGCCTTGCGCACCTCGCCCAGCCGCGTGCCGAAGGAGAGGATGGCGACGCGGGCGCCCTCGCTGACGATCCGGCCCTTGCCGATTTCCAGCACTTCGCCGCGCTCGGGCATGGTGACCCCCTGCCCCTCGCCCCGCGGATAGCGGAAGGCGATGGGCCCGCTGTCATGCGCCACGGCGGTGGCGACCATGTGGACAAGCTCGGCCTCGTCCGCCGCTGCCATCACGGTGAAATTCGGCAGGCAGGCAAGGTAGACCACGTCGAAGGCGCCGGCATGGGTCGGGCCATCGGCCCCGACGAGCCCGGCGCGGTCGATGGCGAAGCGGACCGGCAGGTTCTGGATGGCGATGTCATGCACGACCTGGTCGTAGCCGCGCTGCAGGAAGGTGGAATAAAGCGCCGCGAAGGGTTTCATGCCCCCCGCCGCAAGCCCGCCCGCGAAGGTGACGGCGTGCTGTTCGGCAATGCCCACGTCGAAGCAGCGGCTGGGATAGCGTTTCTCGAAGAGGTCGAGGCCGGTACCGTCGGGCATGGCGGCGGTGATGGCGCAGACCCGGTCATCCTGTGCGGCGTGCTCCAGCAGGGCGTTGGCGAAGACCTTGGTATAGCTCGGCGCGTTCGAGGGCTTCTTCTGCTGCTCGCCGGTGACCACGTCGAACCTGGCCCGGGCATGGCCCGCGTCGCTTGACTGTTCGGCCGGGGCATAGCCCTTGCCCTTCCGGGTGATGGCGTGGATCAGGATCGGGCCGGTCGCCCGCTGCCGCACGGTGCGCAGGACGGGCAGAAGCTGCTGCATGTCATGCCCGTCGATGGGGCCGACATAGGAAAAGCCCAGTTCCTCGAACAGCGTGCCGCCGACGGTCATGCCCTTGAGCATCTCCTTGGCCCGGCGCGCGCCTTCCTGGAAGGGCATCGGCAGGAGGGACACGGCCCCCTTGGCGGCCGCCTTGAATTCCTGGAACGGCTCCCCCGCGTAGAGGCGCGAGAGATAGGAGGAGAGCGCGCCCACCGGCGGGGCGATCGACATCTCGTTGTCGTTGAGGATGACGATCAGACGCTTCTTGAGGTGGCCCGCGTTGTTCATCGCCTCGAAGGCCATGCCGGCGCTCATCGCGCCGTCACCGATGACCGCGATGGCGTCGCCATGGCCGGTGTCGCACACGCCGCCAAGGTCGCGCGCCACGGCGAAGCCGAGCGCCGCGCTGATCGAGGTGGAGCTGTGGGCGGCGCCGAACGGGTCATAGGGCGACTCGGTGCGCTTGGTGAAGCCCGAGAGCCCGTCCTTCTGGCGGATCGTGCGGATGCGGTCGCGGCGGCCGGTCAAGATCTTGTGCGGGTAGCACTGGTGCGAGACGTCCCAGATCAGCTTGTCGCGGGGCGTGTCGAAGACATGGTGCAGCGCGACGGTCAGTTCGACCACGCCCAGGCCCGCGCCGAGATGGCCGCCGGTTTCGGAGACGGCCGAAATGGTTTCCTGCCGCAGCTCGTCGGCCAGCTGCACAAGCTGCGCATCGCTGAACCGCTTCATGTCGGCGGGCGTTTTCACCTGGTCCAGCAGGGGTGTATTCGGGCGGTCTGACACGGGGGATCCCCTCTCTGGCTCGACGCTTCCGTCAGGTCTGGCGTGAGATAACGAAGCGCGCCAGCTGCCGCAAGCGCTCGGCCTCCTGACCATAGCAAGATATGGCCTCGCACGCCTCTTCTACAAGGGCCGCGGCGCGGGTGCGGGCCGCATCGAGGCCGAGGAGCGACACGAAGGTGGCCTTTCCGGCGGCTTCATCCTTGCCCACGGCCTTGCCCGCGGCGGACGCATCGCCGGTCACGTCGATCACGTCGTCCTGTATCTGGAAGGCAAGGCCAAGCGCGGCGGCGTATCGGTTGAGCGCGCCGGTGTCGGCGCCCGCCATGCGCGGCCCGGCGGTGGCGGCCCAGCCGATGAGCGCGCCGGTCTTGCCGGCTTGCAGGGCCGTGATGTCTTCGAGGGTCAGCGGCGCCGCGGCGGTTTCGGCGGCGATGTCGAGGGCCTGGCCCAGCACCATCCCCTGCCCGCCCGCCGCGCGGGCGAGCGTCAGGGCAAGGTCGGCGCGGGCCTCGGGTGTCTCTGCCCCGTCCGGATGGGCCGCCAGCTCGAAGGCGAGCGATTGCAGCGCGTCACCGGTCAGAACGGCGGTCGCCTCGTCCCATTTCACGTGCACGGTGGGCTGGCCCCGGCGCAGGTCGTCATCGTCCATGCAGGGCAGGTCGTCGTGGACAAGGCTGTAGGCATGCATGGCCTCGATCGCGCAGGCGGGCCAGATCGACCGGGCGTCGGCAACCCCGTGCAGCCGCGCGCCTTCCATCACCAGCGCCGCGCGCACCCGCTTGCCGCCGCGCACCGCGTAGCGCATCGCCTGTGCCACGGGGCCCTCGCCGAAGGGTTCCAGCACATCGGCGAGATGCGCCTCGACCGAGGCGCGCACCCCGGCAAACCCGTCATCCATTCCGAAGCTCACAAGTTTTCGACGGGTGTCGTGCCGGTCGGGTTGCCTTCGCCGTCGAGCGTGATGGCGGCGACCTTTTCCTCGGCTTCCTTGAGCTTGGTCTCGCAGCGCTTCTTCAGCTCGGCACCGCGTTCGTAGAGTTTGATGGAATCCTCCAGCGCCACGTCGCCTCGCTCCAGCTTGCTGACCACCTGTTCGAGCTCTTTCATGGCCTCCTCGAAGGACATTTCGGAAACGGGTGTGTCGGTCATGGGCGCCTCGCAAGTCTTGCCGGATTTTGCGTCACCATAGACGGGGGTGGACCCGGGTTCAATTCGGTTGACGCCCCACGGAGCATGCGGAATTGTGGCGGTCATGGCGAAAACGCGCGGCCCTTCTCCCCTGCCCGACATGGATGCGATGATGGACCTCGTGCAGGCTTTCGAGGCGTTGGCCGCGAAGGACGCGCGGCTGGCAGGAGCTGTCCTGGAGGAGGTGCTCCGGCTGGTGCCGGGCAAGCGCGCGATCCTGTCGGGCCGCTTCGGGGAGCGCCCGGCGATCTTCCGGTTCTACATCGAACATGCCGATGACTATGCGACGCGGGACTGGGCCGAGTTGCAGCGCACCGAGCGCTACATGTCGGAGGGCGATTTCCGGGTGAACAGGCCGCTGGCGCATGTGCCGGAACTGGGGCTGGTCGTGGTTGAACGGGTTCCGGGACAGCCGCTGATGGAGGTGATCCGGGCAACCGACGGGGCGCATCGGGGGGATTTCCTGCCACCTGCTGCGCAGTGGCTGCGCAAGTACACTGCGCCCAGCGAAGAGTTGACGGAGGTGCGGCTCGACGGGTGGTTCAAGCGCGTCGAGCGCGGAATGGCGCGGCAGCGCAATGGGGTGCTGCGCCGGGCCGAAGAGGCGGTGTTGGCCGAGCTGCAGCGCATTTCAGCCCCTCACGAGGTGGGCCGCTGGCGGGTGGCGATCAGCCACGGCGATTTTCACCCCAACAACCTGTTGGCGCAGGGGACGCGCCTGACGGGGATCGACACCGGCGGCTCGGCGAAGCTGCCGATCTACAAGGACATGGCGCGTTTCCTGTCGCACATGGCGCGCCGCGGGCTCATCCCTTCGGGGGAGGCGCGGTTCGGGGTCGACGCCCGGGGCAACGACGCCTTCGCCGAGGCATTTGCGCTCGATAACGTCGAACGCCACGTCTGGCTGCCCTTCATGCTGGGGGTCGAGGTGCTGATCCGGATCGAGGCGAAGCCCCTGCCCGCCCCGCGCATCCGCAAGGCGGAGGCCTTCTACGAGACGCTGCTTGACGGGTTGCGGGATATCCGCCCCTAGCGCCCCTTGAACAGCCCGCCAAGGATGCCGCGCACGATGCGCCGGCCCGTGGTACCCTTCATTTCCTTGATCACCGCGTCCGACATGGCATCACCGAACTTCCGGCCGAAACTGCGATCCTCGCGGCTGGTCGAGCGCGGCACGCGCGAGCCGGAATAGCGGCGGCCCGCGTTGAACTCGCGTTCGGCGGGGGGCATCTCCTCGACCGCCTCTTCCGCGGCTTCGGCCTGTTTGGCGGCCTTCTCCGCCCGGGCGGCGAGGATCTCGTAGGCCGACTTCCTGTCGAGCAGTTCGTCGTACTTGCCCCTGACCGGCGAGGCCGCCATGGCCGCCTCGCGCTCGGTGGCGCTGGCCGGCCCGAGCTTCGAGGATGGCGGACGGATCAGGGTGCGTTCGACGATGCCCGGCACGCCCTTGTCTTCCAGCATCGAGGTCACCGCCTCGCCCACGCCCACATCGCGGATCGCATCGACCGTCTGGAAGCGGGGGTTGGGCCGGTAGGTTTCCGAGGCACGCTGCAACGCCTTGCGGTCGCGGGCGGTGAAGGCGCGCAGGGCGTGCTGGAAGCGGTTGCCGAGCTGGCCGAGGATGTCCTCGGGAATGTCATCGGGGTTCTGCGTCACGAAATAGACGCCCACGCCCTTGGACCGGATCAGCCGGGCCACCTGTTCGACCTTGTCGACCAGCGCCTTGGGCGCGTCGTCGAACAGCAGGTGCGCCTCATCGAAGAAGAAGACCAGCTTCGGCTTGTCGGGGTCGCCCACCTCGGGCAGCGTCTCGAAGAGCTCGGACAGGAGCCACAGCAGGAAGGTCGCGTAAAGCCGCGGCGCGCCCATCAGCTTGTCGGCGGCGAGGATGTTGACCTGCCCCCGGCCATCCGCGGCGGTGGTCATCAGGTCCGCCAGGTCAAGCGCCGGCTCGCCGAAGAACCCGGCACCGCCCTGGTTCTCGAGCACCAGCAGCGCCCGCTGGATGGCGCCCACCGACTGGGTCGAGACATTGCCATAGCGCAGCGACAGCGCATCGCGGTTCTCGCCCACCCAGACCAGCAGAGCCTGCAGGTCCTTGAGGTCGAGCAGCGGCATCCCCTCCTCGTCGGCCACGCGGAAGGCGATGTTCATGATCCCTTCCTGCGCTTCCGTCAGCTGCAGGAGGCGGGAAAACAGCAGCGGTCCCATCTCGGCGACGGTGCTACGAACGGGGTGTCCCTGCGCGCCGAACAGGTCCCAGAAAGTGACGGGAAAGGCTGCGTAAGCGTAGTCGTTAAAACCTATGGTTGAGGCGCGCTTGGTGAAGGCATCATGTAGCTTGAATTCGGCACTGCCGGAGGCGGCAAGCCCCGACAGGTCGCCCTTCACGTCCGACAGGAATACCGGCACGCCCGCGGCGGAAAACCCTTCGGCCAGGATCTGCAGGGTCACCGTCTTGCCCGTGCCGGTGGCCCCGGCAATCAGCCCGTGACGGTTGGCGTACTTCAGCGCCAGGCCCTGCGGGTCGCTGTAACCCTCCCCGCCGCCACCAATAAAAACCTTGCTTTCCAAATCGTTAGATCCCTGTCCCAATTTTTCCTCGGTCTGAACATACTAAGTTAATCATTGTCTGGCACCTTCAAACTGCCCCGGGCCTCATGTCCTCTTGGCGCCGGGGCGACTTCCTCCCTGTCAGACTGGCCGCGCCGTTTCGGTGCGGCCTTTTTTCGGCCTCTCGGAGCCCCTGACAGCCCCCCGACTCCAAGCCCATTTTCAGCCCTTAACAGTGCCATCAAAAATTTTGAACCATTCCTGTTGACGGGTTGCGGTAACTGTCATAGCGTTCGCTCAATAACTAAGTCGGCCAGTCCGGCAGGGAGAAACAGGGGAAGAGACCGAAAGGTCTCTTTTCCTTTTTTATGGGAGGCGGCGGCATGCACATGGCGGAAAGCCTTGAAACCTGCCGACCGGTGCGATTTTATCTCCTCAGCCCGTTCCCGGCCTCGGGAGCGACGACAAAACACTGATCACCAGAACGGGGATTTCATGTCCAGATTTCTTTTCACCCTGCCGGTCATTGCGCTCCTGGCAGCCGGTTCCGTAGCCATGGCCCAGGACAGCACGACATCCGACGCCACGACCGATACCGAGACCGACGCCCAAACCCAGACAGAGACGGAACCCCAGGCCGAGGAAGGCACGGCCGACGCCAACACGCTCGACATGGGCCAGGAGGTCCAGGAAGACCCGTCCTACGTCAAGGAGACCTATGGCGACTGGCAGCTTCAGTGCTTCCGCAGCGAGGCCGAGGACGACCCCTGCCAGATGTACCAGCTCCTGCGCGAGGAGGCCGGCAACCCGGTGGCCGAGTTCAGCCTGTTCAAGCTGCCCGACGACAGCCAGGCCGTGGCCGGCGCCACCATCGTCGTGCCGCTGGGCACGCTGCTGCCGCAGGGCCTGAAGATCGCGGTGGATAGCGGCCAGGCGAAGGCCTACAACTATTCCTTCTGCTCGATGGTCGGCTGCTTTGCCCGTATCGGCTTCACCCAAGCCGATATCGACTCGCTCAAGGCCGGCAGCGAAGCGCTGTTGACGATCGTGCCGGCACAGGCCCCCGACCAGACCGTGGTGATCCGCGCGTCGCTGTCCGGGTTCACCAAGGCCTACGAGAACGTGTCGGTCGCGCCGAACTGAGGCGCCCGGCGATCCGGAATACGGAAAACGCCGCCTGGATGGGCGGCGTTTTTCGTTTGGCAGAGGGCTCTTCGTTCAGGAAAACCGTTTGAGCGCCAGAACGGCGTTCAAGCCACCGAACGCGAAGGCGTTGGAGAGCGCCACCTCGACATGGGCCTCGCGGGCTTCGTTGGGCACCACGTCGAGCGCACATTCCGGATCGGGTTCTTCATAGCCGATGGTCGGCGCCACGATCCCGTCTCGCACGGCCATGATGCAGGCCAAAAGCTCCACCGCGCCGGTCCCGCCGATCAGGTGGCCATGCATAGACTTGGTCGAGGAAATCATCAGCCGGTCGGCATGGGCGCCGAAGACGTCGGCCACGGCCGCGCTTTCGGTCTTGTCATTGGCGGCCGTTCCGGTGCCGTGGGCGTTGATATAGCCCACGTCCGTCGCATCGATACGCGCATCCTGCAGCGCGCCGCGAATGGCCCGCGCCGCCCCCTGTTTCGAGGGCATGACGATATCGGAGGCATCCGAGGACATGGCGAAGCCCGCGACCTCGGCCAGGATCTCGGCGCCGCGCGCCCTGGCGTGCTCCAGCTCCTCGAAGACGAACACCCCGGCGCCCTCGCCCTGCACCATCCCGTTGCGGTTGGCCGAGAACGGGCGGCAGGCATCCTTGGACATGACCCGCAGACCTTCCCACGCCTTGACCCCGCCGAAGCATAGCATGGATTCCGAGCCGCCGGTGATCATCACCGGCGTCACCCCGCCATGCACCATCTGGAAGGCCTGGGCCATCGCGTGGTTGGAACTGGCGCAGGCGGTCGAGACGGTAAAGCTCGGGCCCTTGAGGTTGAACTCCATCGACACGTGGCTGGCGGCCGCGTTGTTCATCAGCTTGGGCACCACGAAGGGGTGCACGCGGTTCTTCCCTTCCTCGTAGACCGAACGGTAATTCTCGTCGAGCGTGGTCATCCCGCCACCGGAATTGCCCAGCACGACCCCCGCCCGCGCGGCCAGTTCACCGGAAAACTCCAGCCCCGCCTGCGCGATGGCCTCGCGCGCGGCCACGAGCGTAAACTGGGTGAAGCGGTCATAGAGCGCCAGCTGCTGACGGTTGAACCGTTCCTCGGGCTCGTAACCCTTCACCTGGCCGCCTATGCGAATGGCCAGCCGCTCGACATCACGGAACTCCAGTTCGCTGATGCCGCAGCGCCCTTCTCGCATCGCGGCCAGGGTTTCGGGCACCGAGAACCCGAGCGCGTTGATCGTTCCGGCGCCCGTGATGACGACCCTTTTCACGGTTTCTGTTCCGCCACCAGCTTTTCGATTCCGGCAACGATGCTGGCGACCGACGAGATGTCGAAATCGCTCTCCTGCGGTTCGTTGGCGTTGAACGGGATTGAGATGTCGAACTCTTCCTCGATGGCGAAGATGCTTTCGACCAGCCCGAGACTGTCGATGCCGAGGTCTTCCAGCGTGCTGTCCATCGTGACGTCGGAAGGTTCGAGCACGGCCTGTTCGGCAATGATCCTTATCACGCGGTCCTTGATGTCCATCGCTCCGGCCCTCTTCCTTTTGTCGCGCCCGATTTAGTCTTTCGCGGACGGGTTGGAAACCGTTTTCTTGAGCTCGGCCACATCCGTGAAGAGGCGCTTCAGCCGGCGGAAGCCTTTGAATACCTCCATCGTCGTCTCCATCTTCATCGCCGGATAGCCCAGCATGACACGGCCGGCGGGGATGTTGGCAAGCACGATCGTACCACCCCCGGTGATCACGTTGTCACCCACGAAGATGTTGTCGCTGATCCCGGTCTTGCCGCCCATCACGACGTTGTTGCCGATCCGGGCCGAGCCGGCGATGCCGACCTGGCCGCAGAGCAGGCAGTCTTCACCGATCTCGACATTGTGGCCGATCATCACGAGGTTGTCGATCTTGGTGCCCCGGCCGATACGGGTGCTGCGGATGGTGCCGCAGTCGATGGTGGTGTTGGCGCCGATCTCGACATCGTCACCGATCTGGACCCCGCCAAGGCTGTGGATCCGGGTCCAGGTCTGGGCCTGCGCCTCGCCGCGGTTGCCAAGGGTCTCGCGCACGTTCTCGACACCAGAGGTTTCGGCGGTCACGAAGGAGAACCCGTCGCCGCCGATCGCCGCGCCGGGCTGGGCGATGAACCGGTCGCCCGTCGTGACCCGTGCGCCGATCTTCACCCCTTCCCGCACCAGGCTCATCTGCCCGATCCGGGCGCCGGTACCGATGTAGCATTGCGGGCCAATCACGGTGCCCGCGCCGATATTCGCGTCTTTCGACACCACGCTGAAGGGGCCGACGCTGACCCCCTTTTCCAGCCTTGCATCCGCATGGATCACGGCCGTCGGGTGAATGCCGTGATCCCATCCCTGCCCCGGGTCCAGCATCGCAGTCAGGCCCGACATGGCATAGCGCGGCCGCGGCGCAAGGATCGCGGTCTCCAGCCCCAGCGCCCGCCAGTCGGCCTCGGCCCAGACAATCGCGGCCCTTGCCGTGCCCTCGCCGAGACGCTCGGCAAACTGCGGTTTCATCGCCAGTGCCAGGTGGCGCGGCCCGGCATCCGCGGGCTCGGCCAGCCCGTCCACCTCGATCGCCGTGTCGCCGACGGCCTCGGTTCCCAGCGCGGCCGCAATCTGCTCTATCGTATAGCCCATGAGACTCCCCTCGTGCTGCCGGACAGACTTAGCCGCGTTGCGGGATCAGGAAAACCCCTCCGGCGATGCGCGATGCGAAAACCCGCCGCGACGTCAGGCACCCTGCCCCGGTGGTGCCAACGTGAAAGGCCCCCGCCGAAGCGGGGGCCCCAATTCCTTGCCAGGATGCCCGCCGGTCTTACCGGTCGCGGCGCGTGAGTTGCGACGACCCGGACGACCGCGTCTGAGCCTGCGGCTGAGAGGATTGCGCGCGATAGTAGGGCTGGTTGACCACGCGCATCTGGGCCTGGGGCTGAGACACACGCACCGCCTGCGGCTGCCGGTTCGACTGTGCCTGCCGGGTCGACTGCGGCTGTGCCACGTATTGCGGCTCGGGGATCTGCATGTTGGCCGCGTAGACCGCCGGCGAACTCACCCCCGCATCCTTCATCGCGGCCCAGATCCGGGCGTCGCGACCGTACACATCCTGCCGGTACTGTGGCTCGCCCCGGGCATTGGTGAAGGCCGTCCGATAGATGATGTGGACGGGGATCTTCGTCTCGAGGTCGACCTGCGTCTCCTGGCCGGTGTCGAGGATCCGGTGGAACATGCTTTGCGGGTCATCCGTCTGCTTGGACAGAATCTCGTAGGCGAAGTCGAACGGTTGCGCCAGCCGGATACACCCGTGGCTGTAGGCCCGGCGGGCATGGGCAAACAGGTGTTTGCTGGGCGTGTCGTGAAGGTAGATGTTGTACTTGTTGGGGAACATGAACTTGACCAGCCCCAGCGCGTTGCTGTTCGACGGCGGCTGCTTGAGGTCGAAGGGGAAGTTGTTCTTGTTGTACGCGTTGAAGTTCACCCGTGCACGGCTGACCTGCCGGCCCGACCCGTCATAGAGCCGCAGGTGGCCCGCGGCGCCCGGGTTGCGCTGCATCTGTGGCAGGTACTCGTTGACGGTGATCGAGCGCGGAACGTTCCAGGTCGGGTTGATGACCAGGTGCTCCATCTCGTCCGAGAATTCCGGGCTGCGGCGGTCATGCGAGTTTGCACCCACCACGGCACGGGTTTCGAAGGTGATGATATCGTTGTCAATGATCCGCGCCGAGAAATCGGTAAGGTTCACGAGGATATGCCGCTCGCCCCGCTCGGTGTTGAGCCAGCGCTCGCGTTCCATCGCAACGAGGACGGACGCAAGGCGGGTGGCGGGCGAGGTGTTGATCTCGTCTATGGTGTTCGACCCGGCCTTGCCATCAGGCTCGAGCCCGTGGGCCGACTGGAACTTCAGCACGGCCTTCTCGATGTTGTCATCGTAGACCATCGTCGACGTGCGGCCCAGGTAGCCCATCGTCATGAGCCGGTCGCGAAGAGCCACGACCGCTTGTCCGCTCTGGCCTTTCTCGAGCGAGCCCGCCTGGACCGAGGGGCCCCAGCCGCCGGTTTCGATCAGACGCTCAAGCCGCATCTTCTCTTTCATCAGGCGGGCATATTCCCGGGTCTGCGGCACCAGCGTGCGGAAATAGGCGCGCGGATGGCCGCTTTCCGTCAGGCCGGTCAGGTAGGTTTCGGCATCCTTGTAGACGCCGTTCCGCTTGATCCCGTCATCGATCGACGCAGGCTCCAGCGCGCCCGACTGCATGTCGCGCGCGATCTGGATGAACGCCTTGGTCATCTCCACTTCCGCGAAGGCGCGCTTGCGCGGCGTGTTCACATCGGACAGCACGCGCAGCAGGCGGTCGGTATCGTAGCGCGAGGCGGGAAGGCCGTGCATCGAGGCGGTTTTCATCGCCGAGAGAAGCGCGCTTCTGCGGGCACGGTCCTCGTCCGCCGTGCCGGTCCAGACCGCACCGAACTTGTTGGAGCGGTAGAAGGCCGCGATGTCGCGATCCGACGAGGCGGCTTCGGCCACCGCCTGTTTGAACGCGGTGATGGCGGCCTCGGCGGCCGAGGCACTGTAACCGATCGCCGAGAACGCGATCGCCAAACCCGATACCCGGATACTGGCCCCCAAGGATTTCAGAATCATGTCGACTCCCCTGAATTGGCAAATTTCATTTAATTAATGTAATTGATCATGCGGCCGGGGCAATTTCTGTCCAATCAAAACTTTGACAGGAGATGTACCTTTTCCCAAAGTGCAGTGTCTGCGCCGCCTGTGCAGAGCAAAATGGGCACATTGCGGGAAATTTGCGCGAGATTTTGCCGAAACCTCTTGATACGTAAAAGTTTCGCCTTAGCCCCCTTTTTCGCAAAAACTGAATATGTCATAAAAATCGCACATCTGGGGATGGATGGCAGAGCCGCCACAAGGCGGAGAACACAGGTAAGCGACGGGACAGGCGCATACACATGACAGAAGTTAGCTCGTTGAGCATGACGCGGCGCGCCCTGCTGGGTGCATTCGCAGCAACCACCGTGGTGGCAGCGCCCACCTTTTCAAACGCAGCAGGTTTTCTGAAGGGCGCCGGCGATATCCGCCGCATTCGGATGACCGCACCCCGCACAGGCGAAACGCTCGATACGATCTACTGGATCGAAGGCGAGTATATCCGCGACGCGGTCAAGGAAATCAGCTATTTCATGCGCGACTGGCGCACCGATGGCGTTCTCAACATCGATCTTCGCACCATCGACATCATGACCGCGGCGCATAACATGCTCGACGTCACCGAGCCCTACATGCTGATTTCCGGCTATCGCAGCCCGGAAACCAACGCCATGCTTCGCAGCCGGTCGAGCGGTGTCGCCAAGAACTCGCGCCACCTCAAGGGGCAGGCCGCGGATCTTCGGCTCGGTTCGCGCTCGGTCAGCCAGATGTATCGCGCGGCGATGGCCTGCCATGGCGGCGGCGTCGGTCGCTACACCCGCAGCAACTTCGTCCACATGGATTGCGGGCCGGTGCGCAGCTGGGGCAGCTAAGACCCGCTTCACGCAGAACGGATTATTCTCGCGAAAAGCACCGGCCGGTTATTCCTGCCGGTGCTTTTGCTTTTCGGACTTTTTAAGGCCGATGCGCGTGGCGATGCGGTTCAGGCGCCGAGCCGCTCCTGCCGCGCGGCGCTGAGGCGCGCGAAATCATCGCCCGCATGGTAGGACGACCGCGTCAGCGGCGTCGCCGACACCATCAGGAACCCCTTGCCGAAGGCCGCCTTCTCGTAGGCCGCGAACTCGTCGGGCGTGACGAACCGGTCGACGGCATGGTGCTTGGGCGTGGGCTGCAGGTACTGGCCGATGGTCAGGAAATCGACATCCGCCGCGCGCATGTCGTCCATCACCTGCCTTACCTGCTCGCGGGTCTCGCCCAGGCCGACCATGATGCCCGACTTGGTAAAGATCGTCGGGTCCATCTCCTTGACCCGCTGCAACAGGCGCAGGCTGTGGAAATACCGCGCCCCCGGCCGCACCGCGGGGTAGAGCCCCGGCACCGTCTCGAGGTTGTGGTTGAAGACATCCGGCCGCGCATCGACCACCACCTTCAGAACGGCAGGATCGCAATGCAGGAAATCGGGCGTCAGGATCTCGATCGTGGTGCCGGGGCTGCGGTGCCGGATCGCGCGGATCGTCTGGGCAAAATGGGCCGCGCCGCCGTCATCGACGTCATCCCGGTCGACCGAGGTGATCACCACGTGGTTCAGCCCCAGTTTCTGAACGGCATCGGCCACCCGTCCCGGCTCGAACGGGTCCAGCGCCTCGGGCGGCTTGCCGGTCGCGATATTGCAGAAGCTGCAGGCCCGCGTACAGGTGTCGCCCATGATCATCATGGTGGCGTGGCCCTGGTTCCAGCATTCGCCCGCGTTCGGGCAGCCCGCTTCCTCGCAGACCGTCACGAGCTTGTGCTCGCGCATGATTCTCTTCGTCTCGCGATAGCCGTCGCCGTCCGGAGCCTTCACCCTGATCCAATGCGGCTTCTTCGGCTGCGCATTGTCGGGGCGATGGGCCTTCTCGGGATGGCGCTGTTGTGGGATCTTGATGTCACGCACGGAATTTCCCCCGCGAACTGTTTGGTAACTCCTCCCCTGCATAATGCATCGCGGTGGGATGTACCAGTTCTGCGGCCGCACCGGATGCTGCGGCGCCACGGCGTAACGAGTGCCCACCTCCCTGCCCGGCCCATTCACCGGTTGCGCCACCCGGCCGGCCCCGTATCTTGTCCGGGCGCACATGGTTTCCCCGGAACGACAGGCATCATATGGATTGGCAGGCACACAGGCGCGAGGCGCACAAGCTCGGCCGGACGCAGGAACATCTCAAGCAGCTCGTCTACGGCGGAAATGACGGGATCGTGACCACCTTCGCCATCGTGGCGGGCTTTGCCGGAGCGGCTGCCGACGGGGTGGCCCAGGTCGGCGGACTGGCGGTGCTGGTTTTCGGGCTGGCGAACCTCTTCGCCGATGCGGTCAGCATGGGGCTCGGCGAATACCTCTCGCTCAGGTCACAGCACGATCTCTACCGCGCACGCCGGCAGAGCGAGCTGGAAGAGATCGCCAACGACCCGGATCACGAAAGGATGGAGCTGTTCGAGATCCTCCGCCAGCGCGGCATTCCCGCGGGCGAGGCCGACACCGCGGCCGGGATTCTCTCGCGCCACCCCGACATCATGGCCGACATGATGATGACCTACGAGTTCGGCATGTCACATCCGGAAGAGGACAACCCGCTTATCAGCGGCCTGTCCACCTTCCTCTCCTTCGTGGTCTTCGGATCGATCCCTCTGACGCCCTATTTCCTTCTGCCGCCCGACGACCGCACCTTTCTGCTGTCGGTCATCGCGACGGCACTGGCTCTGGTCAGCCTCGGATTGCTGCGCTGGAACGCCACCGGCGAGCGGCTGTTCCGCTCCGTCGGCGAGACGGTTCTCGTCGGTGCGATCTGTGCGCTCGTGGCCTTTGGCGTCGGGTGGCTCGTCGCCGGCTAGCGCTCGGTCACCCCATTAGCGTGCCGTCATCGCCCAGCCGGTCATAATGACGCCGCAACCGTTGAAGGGCAATGCGCAGCACCACCTTCCCCGACCGCGCCGACCAGCCCATCTTCTTCTCGGCGCTTTCCAGCCCTTCGAGATGGCAGCAGCACCGCAACGCCACGTCGCCCAGGCCCGGCCCGAGATCGCGAAGCGCACCAAGCACCCGCGCCCGCGCCGCGGTGGCACCGCCATGCTTCGACCGCGCGGCTTCGGCCTTGGTCAGGAACCTGTCCCAGCCTTCATCCTCGCGGCTGCCGATATCGGCCATCTCGTAATCTTCGCGCAACCGCTCCCCGGCGCGCACCAGGTCGTCGGACAGGAACTTCCGCCCGCTCCGGTCACGGCGCCGCGCCAGCAGGGTCAGCGGGGTTTCCGCAGGCAGGCAACGGTTGCGAAACGCCGGATGTGCGCCGGAAACCGTCCGCGATTTCGCGACCGGCGCGTGCTCGAACCTTGCGGGCGCCTCGCCGAAACCGAAGGCGCGGTTCTCGGCATCTGCCACCATCCGCTTGAGCGCATCGCGCCCCGCCGCCGTTATGCGATACCGTGACACGCGGGCGGGGTCTTCGCAGGCGATCCAGCCCGCCAGCGCCATCGCCTCGGCCGCGGCATGGTCGACGACGAGGCGGCGCGTCGTGCCGCCATCTCCGCTCTCGGCGACGACGACGGCCTTGTCCATCTCCGCCGCAACCGCCAGCACCGCCCCCGGCTCGCACAACAGCCGCAGCACGCGCCGCGCCTCCTGGGAAAGCTCGTCCGTCGAAGGCACGTTCGGATCGGCGTCCAGCGCCCGCGCCTCGGCGGCAAGCACGCGGCGGCCCAGCCGGCTGAGCCCCTGGTCGACAAGGATGTCTTCCCGGCGCGCCTCGAGCGCCCGCACCTGTCGCAGAACGGTCGAGGCGTGAACGCCCGCTTCCCGGGCCAGCGCCCGGATCGGCTGGCCGGTTTCGGTGTGAAGAAGATAGGCCAGCGCCTCCTTTGGCACCCAGCACGGCAACTGTTCCGCAATGTCGGCGGAAGGCGAGACATGTGACATGCCGTCTCCTCCTGATCTCTGTCGGCAACAGATGGTCCCCAAGTCCGCGGCCACCCCGCGGAAGCCGCTCGAGTTAAGGTCTCATTTATTACCGGTTGGTTAACTAAGAACGGTTCGGTCATCATCGTTGCGAATTGGTAAACAAACGGAAACACAACCGTTCGGTGATCACGCGACCTGCGCAACACGATGTCAGGTTGTGCCAGATTGCTCCGTCCAAACGTCATTCTGCCAGGACCGGAGACTGCCATGACCCCCACAATCCCCGATCTCGCCCACCTGCGGCGCCCTGCCCTTTTGATCGAGGCGGCGCGCCTCGGCGTTGCAACCTACTGTCGGGAGCGAACCCTGCGCCGCCACCTGGGCGATCTGCATCATCCCGACAGCGAGGCAATCCTCGAAACACTGCTCGAGATCGAGGAGGAGCTGAACCAGCTCCGCAGACATGGCTACGCCGGCTATTCGCCGGCGCGCCATGTCGATGTGGTCATCGCTATCCTGGGCGAGGTGCGGCGCATGCGCGCCGCCGCCCGTCCGGATCAGGAAAAGGCGTCGGGCATCGAGGCCTTCTTGTCGGCGACGAAAGCGTCGAGCGCTTCCGAGATCGCCGGATCGAGCGCCGGCTGCTGATAGTTCGCCAGCGTCTGCTTCACCTTGACGTTGGCGAGCGTCATCGTATCGCGTTCGCCTTCTTCGGCCCATTGCTCGTAGGGTTTGTAATCGAGCAGGTCCGAGCGCCAGAAGGATTGCTTGAAGTTCGCCTGGGTGTGGGCGCAGCCAAGGTAATGGCCGCCCGGCCCAACCTCGCGAATCGCGTCCATCGCCTGCCCGTTCTCGGTCATGTCGACGCCGCGCGCCATGTTCTGAAGCGCGCCGAGCTGGTCGGCATCCATCACGAACTTCTCGAAGCTGGAGACAAGCCCCCCTTCCAGCCAGCCGCAGGAGTGCAGCATGAAGTTCACGCCCGACAGCAGACCGAGATTGAGGCTGTTGGCCGACTCGTAGGCCGCCTGCGCATCCGGCAGTTTCGAGCCGTTGAACGACCCGGCGGACCGGTACGGCAAACCATAGCGCCGGGCAAGCTGCCCCGCGCCGTAAGTGATCAGCGACGCCTCGGGCGTGCCGAAGGTGGGCGCGCCGCTGTTCATGTCGATCGAGGTCACGAAGGCCCCGAAAATGACCGGCGCGCCGGGGCGGATGATCTGCGAATAGGCGATCCCCGCCAGCACCTCGGCCAAAACCTGGGTCAGCGTGCCCGCCACCGACACCGGCGCCATCGCGCCGCCGACGATGAAGGGCGAGATGATGCAGGCCTGGTTGTTCTTCGCATAGACTTCCAGCGCCCCCATCATCACCTCGTCGAAGGTCATCGGCGAGTTGATGTTGATCAGCGAGGTCATCACCGTGTTGTCGCGCACGAAATCCTCACCGAAGAGTATGCCGCACATGTCCACGCTGTCCTGTGCCCGGCTCGGATCGGTGACAGAGCCCATGAAAGGCTTGTCCGACAGGGTCATATGCGCCTTGAGCATGTCGAGATGGCGCTTGTTCACCGGAATGTCGGTCGGTTCGCAAACCGTGCCGCCCGAATGGTGCAGCCAGCGCGACATGTAGCCCAGCTTCACGAACTTCTCGAAATCGTCCATCGTGGCGTAACGGCGGCCATGGTCCATGTCGCGCACGAAGGGCGGGCCGTAGACCGGCGCACAGACCAGGTTGCGCCCGCCGACGACGACACTGCGCTCGGGGTTGCGGGCGTGCTGGGTATATTCGCTGGGCGCGGTCTTGATCAGCTCCCGCGCAAGGCCGCGCGGAATGCGGACACGCTCGCCATCGACATCCGCCCCAACCTCGCGCCAGCGCTGCAGCGCCTTGGGGTTCTCGACGAAGTTGACGCCGATCTCCTCGAGCACGGTCTCGGCATTCTGTTCTATGATGTCGAGCGCCTCTTCGTTCAGCACCTCGAAGAGCGGGATATTGCGCTCGATATACTTGGCGGTTTCGATGCTGACGGCCGTACGTTCGGCGCGGCGGGCGGCACCGCCGCCGCCACGGCCTCGTCTGCGGGCTGCTGCTTCGCTCATGAACAGGTCTCCTTGGTCCCGACTCCGGCCCCATCGGCGCCGTTTGCCCGCTTTTATCTTCATCATTCTGTCGCACACGGCGGATTTGCGGCTTTGCCCGGCCAAAACCGACATCCGCGGTCAAATTTGCGCAGAACGGGGCAGCACCTCGCGCAGGAAAATCCTAACCGGATTCGGTTAATCGGGCTTTGACGGCAACGGCGCGCACGCAGGTCTTGCGCGCAAGCGCCGCCCGCCATACTAGGCAAGGTATGAGCCAGACACCGCACGACCGCCTTCTCATCATCGACTTCGGCAGCCAGGTCACCCAGCTGATCGCCCGCCGCCTGCGCGAACTCAACGTCTACTGCGAAATCCACCCGTTCCAGCAGGTGACGGACGCGTTTCTCGATACCTTCGCGCCCAAGGCCGTGATCTTCTCCGGCGGCCCCGCCTCGGTCATAGACGAGGGCTCGCCCCGCCCGCCGGAAAAGGTCTTCGACCTGGGCGTACCCATCCTCGGCATCTGCTACGGCCAGCAGGTGATGATGCAGATGCTCGGCGGCAATGTCGAACGCGGCGACGGCACCGCCGAATTCGGCCGTGCCTATGTCACGCCGTCGGACGAACGCCTGCCGCTGCTCGACGGCTGGTTCGCCGCCACCGACGGCCGCGAACAGGTCTGGATGAGCCACGGCGATCACGTCTCTGCCATCGCGCCGGGCTTCGAGGTCTACGGCACCTCGCCCTACGCCCCATTCGCCATCACCGCGGACACGAAGAAAAACTTCTTCGCGGTCCAGTTCCACCCCGAGGTGCACCACACCCCCAACGGCAAGACCCTCTATGCCAATTTCGTCAAGCTGGCCGGTTTCACCGGCGACTGGACGATGGCCGCCTATCGCGACGAGGCAATCGCCAAGATCCGCGAACAGGTGGGCGACCGGCGGGTGATCTGCGGCCTCTCCGGCGGGGTCGACAGCTCGGTCGCCGCCGTGCTCATTCACGAGGCCATCGGCGACCAGCTGACCTGTGTCTTCGTCGACCACGGCCTCCTGCGGCTGGGCGAGGCCGAAGAGGTCACGACCATGTTCCGCGACCACTACAACATTCCCCTCATCCATGCCGACGAGTCGGAGCTTTTCCTGGGTGAACTTGAGGGCATAAGCGACCCGGAACAAAAGAGAAAAACCATCGGCCGGCTTTTCATCGACGTGTTCCAGAAACACGCCAACGAGATCGAGAACGCCGATTTCCTGGCCCAGGGTACGCTCTATCCGGACGTGATCGAGTCGGTCTCCTTCTCGGGCGGCCCGTCGGTCACCATCAAGTCGCACCACAACGTGGGCGGCCTGCCGGAAAAGATGGGGCTGAAACTGGTCGAACCCCTGCGGGAGCTGTTCAAGGACGAGGTCCGCGCACTCGGCCGGGAACTCGGCCTGCCGCAAAGTTTCATCGGTCGCCACCCCTTCCCGGGCCCCGGCCTTGCCATCCGCTGCCCCGGCGAGATCACCAGGGACAAGCTCGACATCCTGCGCAAGGCCGACGCGGTCTATATCGACCAGATCCGCAAGCACGGGCTGTATGACGAGATCTGGCAGGCCTTTGTCGCCATTCTGCCGGTGCGCACCGTGGGCGTCATGGGCGACGGGCGCACGTACGACTACGCCTGCGCTCTGCGCGCCGTGACCAGTGTCGACGGCATGACCGCCGATTACTACCCGTTCAGCCACGAATTCCTCGGCGAAACGGCGACCCGGATCATCAACGAGGTGAAGGGAATCAACCGCGTCACCTACGACATCACCTCGAAACCGCCGGGCACGATCGAATGGGAATGAGCCCGGCTGCCCGGCCTGGCGCGACCTCGGCCCGCCCCGGCCGGTGATGCAGCGCGAAAACCGATCCTGACGGACACGGAACCTGATGCCGGCCCGGGCGTTAACGTTAGGGGAAGACCAAGGCAACACCGCATATCTGCCTCAGCCGCCCCTTTGTTTCGGAAGCGGATTTGCGATGTTGAACAGTACAGTACGAGTTGGTCTGCCTCGGCAAGACCGGAAATGGAGTAAATATGCAAGCCCACCCATCGGCGTCGCACGCAGAGGCGACGTCGCACCAATCTGACGCATTCCACCCCCTCAATTCCTATGCCTGGGACGCCTATTCGCAAGGCGGGCAAGACGGCATCCTGCACGAGATCCTGCGCCGGCTCGGCGTTTTCGATGCGGATCGCGAGAAATGGTGCGTCGAGTTCGGCGCCTGGGACGGGGTGCACCTGTCCAATACCTGCAACCTGATCCGCGAACACGGCTTCCGCGCCGTGATGATCGAGGCCGACACGAAGCGCTACAAGCAGCTCTGCGGGAATTTCCCGGGTGACGAGGTCGTCAAGGTCAACCGGCTCGTCACGCTCGACGGCGATGCCCGGCTCGACCGGATCCTCGGCGAGACCGATCTGCCGGAAGATTTCGACATGCTGTCGATCGATATCGACAGCTGTGACTACCATGTCTGGCAAAGCCTCGAGAATTACCGACCCAAGCTGGTCATCATCGAGTTCAACCCGACCATCCCCGTCGATATCCCCTATGTCCAGCCGCCAGATTTCACCGTCAACCAGGGCAACGGCGTCAAGGCAATCGACGATCTCGCGCAGGAAAAAGGCTATCGCACGGTCTGTATCCAGGGCGGTAACCTGATCGCCGTGCGCGAGGATTTCCTCGACCGGGTGACGAACGCCACGCCGCCGCCTGTCGAGGATCTCGCCGATACGGGCGCCCGCAATTTCGTCTTCGTGGGTTATGACGGTACGGTCCTGTCGAATTTCGACGAACTCCCGTTCCACTGGCACCCCACCACCATCAAGACAGAGGACATCCAGGTTCTGCCCCGCTTTCTCCGTCACTACACGGGCAACTACTCGCCGCTGCACTGGTTCGCTTTCGGTGCTCTGGATTATTGGCGCCGGTTCAAACGTCTGCTACGGACGGGAAGGTAACACCTGCCGCGGCGCCACCGTGGCCTTTTCTTCCGGCCCATCGCGGCGCAACCCCGGCTGACCCATGACCTCATCTCCCCCTTCTTTCGGGCGCGCCGTCACGCCGGGTGCCCGGGCCGTGCGGGTCTGAGCCGTGGCCGTGTATCCCGATCCGAACGGCCCCGCCGAGACCGATACTGCGCAGGTGTTGCGCGCCGCCCTGTGGATGCTGGGGGCAGTTGTCTCCTTCTCCACCATGGCCGTGGCTGGACGCACCGTCAGCTTCGAACTCGATACGTTCGAAATCATGATGTACCGCAGCATCATCGGCTTCCTGATTGTCATGGCCGTCACCCCCGCGATCGGCACCCTGGCCCAGGTCAGCCTGCGCAAGCCGGGCACGCAGCTTGTCAGGAACGTCTTCCACTTCGCGGGCCAGAACCTCTGGTTCTACGCCATTACGCTCATCCCGCTGGCCCAGGTCTTCGCGCTCGAGTTCACCTCGCCGCTCTGGGTGCTGGTGCTCTCGCCCCTCCTTCTGGGCGAGAAGCTGACCCGCGTGCGCATCCTTGCCGCGCTGATCGGCTTCATCGGCATCCTGATCGTCGCCCGGCCCAGCCCCGACACGCTGAATATCGGCACGCTCTCGGCCGCCGGCGCGGCCGTCTGCTTTGCCGGCTCGATCATCTTCACCAAGCGCCTGACCCGCACCGAAACCCTGACCTGCATCCTGTTCTGGATGACGCTGACCCAGTCCTTCTTCGGCCTGGCCTGCGCCGGGTTCGACGGGGATATCGCCCTGCCCTCGGCCGGGTCCGTGCCCTGGCTGGGGCTCATCGCCCTTGGCGGGCTGACCGCGCATTTCTGCCTCACGACGGCGCTGTCCATCGCGCCGGCCACCCTCATCACGCCGGTGGATTTCCTTCGGTTGCCGGTGATCGCGGTGATCGGCCTGCTGGTCTACGAGGAAGCGGTCGACATCTTCGTCATCCTCGGCGCCGGCCTGATCTTCGGGGCGAACTATCTGAACCTTTGGTTCCAGACGCGAAAAAAACATTCCCGAGGGTGAAAACCGTGACAAATATGTTGCGGGCCGGACACCGTCGCAGTGCCGTTACATCTCTGACGCCGCGTCAAAATTGATTAAGCGTGCAAGGCTGGTAGCGTGATCTCAATTTCCGGAGGAGAGCACATGCAAAAATTGACCTCGACAGCCGTAGCACTCGCCCTGAGTGCGGGCGCGGCCAGCGCAGGCGGGCTTGACCGCAGCTACACCCCCATCGACCAGATCTTCGAGCAGGGCAGCTTCGCCGAAGTCTCGTACGGTTTCACCATGCCCGACCTGACCGGCGTCGATTTCGGCGGCAACGCCATTGGCAATGTCGGGAACGATTTCGGCGTGCTGGGCTCAGCCGTCAAGATCGATTTCGGCGAACGCCTGACCTTCGCCGTCATCGCCGACCAGCCCTACGGCGCCGACACGGTCTATGGCGGCAACCCGGGCGCGACCCTTCTGGGCGGCACCTTCGCCAAGGCCGATACGGCCTCGCTGACCGCGATCCTGAAATACAAGTTCACCGACCGCTTCTCGGTCTACGGTGGCCCGCGCACGGTCAAGGCCGACGGCACGATCCGCCTCTCCGGCCTGGCCTACGCCGGTGCAGGGTTGAGCGGCTACACCGTCCGCTTCAACAGCAACAACGGCACCGGCTACGTCATCGGCGCGGCCTACGAGATTCCGGAATACGCGTTGCGCGTGTCGGGCACCTACCACTCGGCGGTCGACCTGCGCATGGGCACGGTCGAGAACATTCCGACCACGGCGGGCGGCACCGGCACCCCGGTCGGCACCGGCATCACCAATGTCGAGATCCCGCAATCCTTCGAACTGGCGGCGCAGTCGGGCATCAACCAGAACACGCTGGTCTTCGGCTCGATCCGCTGGGCGGACTGGGAAGCCTTCACGCTGAACCCGCCGAGCCCGGTGCCGAACCTGGCCCAGCTCGACAGCGTCACCACCTACGAGATCGGCGTCGGCCGCCGCTTCTCCGAACGCTTCTCCGGCAGCGTCTCGGTCTCCTACGAGGATGGCGGCAGCGACAGCCTGGTCTCGCCGCTCGCCCCGACCAACGGTCAGACCGCGATCTCGGTTGGCGGCCAGTACAAGGTCACCGAGCGGATCGATATCTCCGGTGGCGTGCGCTACACGTGGCTGGGCAACGCGCTTCCGGAAGTCGGCACGCCCGACACGCCGGTCGGCAATTTCCAGGACAACAACGCCGTCAGTGTCGGCCTCAAGGTCCGCGTCGCGCTCAACTGAGCCGCACACGCCCGACGAATTCTAAACCCCGCCCCATTCGGGCGGGGTTTTCCTTTGCCCCTTCGCTTTGTGGTTTGACCCCTGCCCCGGCACTGGCTACCAAGCCTGTCAGAAAGGGACCACACCATGATTTACGCCTCTGCAGACGAGTGGCTGGGCGCGGCCCGCAAGCGGGTCCTCGTCTACGGCATGTCCGGGCTCGGCAAGACCCACCTGTCGAACATGCTGCGCGACGCCGGCGACTGGTTTCACTACTCGATCGACTACCGCATCGGCACCCGCTACATGGGCGAGTTCATCATCGACAACGCCAAGGCGCATGCGATGAAGGTGCCGTTCCTGCGCGACCTCCTGATGAGCGACTCGATCTATATCGGCTCGAACATCTCGTTCCATAACCTCAAGCCCGTGTCGGCTTATCTCGGCAAGCCCGGCGATCCCGAAAAGGGCGGCCTGCCGATCGACGAGTTCCGCCGCCGGCAGGAACAGTTCCGCCGCGCCGAGATGTCGGCGCTGCAGGACACCGACTATTTCATCGACCGGGCCGAGGCGCTTTACGGCTATCCGCATTTCATCTGCGATACCGGTGGCTCGATCTGCGAATGGGTCGATGGCGACGACCCGAACGACCCGCTGCTGACCGAGCTGTCCCAGCGCTGCCTGCTGATCCGGATCGAGGGCGACGAGGCCCATACCGAGGAGTTGATCCGCCGCTTCGACAAGGCGCCGAAACCGATGTGCTACCAGCCAGAGTTTCTCGACGAAGTCTGGGCCGATTACCTCGCGCAGAAAGGCTGTGCCGAGGCCGATGTCGACCCCGACGCCTTCATCCGCTGGACCTATGCCAAGGCGCTGGCCCACCGCAAGCCGCGCTACGAGGCGATGGCGAAATGGGGCATCACCGTCTCCGCCGACGAGATGGCGCGCCTGCGAACAGCCGGCGACTTCGATCAGCTCGTCGCCACCGCCCTTGAGCGCACCGTCTGACCCCCTATCTAACCCGTTCCCGCCCCGACCTTCAGAAAGACGATATCCGCCATGCCCATCAAGATTCCCGCCGATCTGCCCGCCTATGACGTGCTGACGCGCGAGGGCGTGATGGTCATGAGCGAAGACCACGCCTCGCGCCAGGATATCCGCCCGCTGCGCATCGG
Organism: Roseovarius sp.; assembly: GCF_030373445.1. Lineage (GTDB taxonomy): Bacteria > Pseudomonadota > Alphaproteobacteria > Rhodobacterales > Rhodobacteraceae > Roseovarius. Next base: position 122,038 of record NZ_JAUCYU010000010.1, on the reverse strand, counting down.
CCTGCTGAACCTGATGCCCAAGAAGATCCAGACCGAGAACCAGTTCGCCCGGCTGATCGGCGCAACGCCGCTCCAGATCGAGTTGAGCCTCATCCGGATGACCGAACACCAGACCCGCAACACCGCGGCCGAGCACATGGAAAGCTTCTACCGCCCCTTCGCCGAGGTCGAGGCGACGGGAGAGAAGTTCGACGGGCTGATCATCACCGGCGCACCGATCGAACATCTCGCCTTCGAGGAAGTGACCTACTGGGACGAGCTGCGCCGCGTTTTCGACTGGACCCAGACCAACGTACAATCCACCTTCGGCGTCTGCTGGGGCGGGATGGCCATGATCAAGCACCTCCACGGGGTCGAGAAGCACATGCTCGACCACAAGGCCTTCGGCTGTTTCCGCCACCGCAACATGAAGCCCGCCTCGCCCCTGCTGCGCGGCTTCTCCGACGATTGCGTGATCCCGGTCAGCCGCTGGACCGAGATGCGCAAACCCGAGATCGACGCAGCCCCCGGCCTGACCACCCTTCTGCACTCCGAAGAGGTCGGCCCCTGCCTCGTCGAGGACCCCGGCCACCGGGCGCTCTACATCTTCAACCACCTGGAATATGACAGCGACACGCTCAAGCAGGAATATGACCGCGACATCGCCGCCGGCACGGCCATCAACGTGCCCTGCAACTACTACCCCGACGACAACCCGTCGCAGATGCCGCTCAACCGCTGGCGCAGCCATGCCCACCTACTCTACGGCAACTGGATCAACGAGATCTACCAGTCGACCCCCTTCGACCTGAATGCCATTGGCCGTTAAGATCCTCGCCCTTCTCGCCCTCGGGCTGGCCGTGTTCTGGGCCGTGGTCCAGTATCGCGCCCGGGCCGAGGAAGCCCGCGCCGAGGCATCGCACCCGCCCGAGGGGCAGGTGATCGAGGTGCAGGGCCACGAGGTCCATGCCGTGGTGATGGGCAGCGGCCCCGACCTGGTGCTGATCCACGGGGCCTCGGGCAACACGCGCGATATGACCCTGTCGCTGGCCCCGCGCCTGGCCAGGGAATTCCGCGTCTTCGTCTTCGACCGGCCGGGGCTGGGTTACACCGACCGGATCGACCCCTCCGGCACCACCGTCACCCGGCAGGCCGACCTCCTGTCAGCCGCCGCCACACGGCTCGGGGCCGATGAACCCGTTGTCGTCGGCCATTCCTACGGCGGCGCCGTCGCGCTGGCCTGGGCCGTGCACCACCCTGAAAACCTGTCCGCCCTCGTCACCCTCTCCGCCGCCTCCCACACCTGGACGACAGGCATCTCGACCTATTACAAGCTCCTGTCGCACCCTGTCCTCGGCCCGGTCATCATCCCGCTGATCACCGCCTTCGTGCCGGAGTCCCGCGTGGAACAGGCCGTCAGCGCCGTATTCACGCCCGATCCCGTACCAGAAGACTACATGAAGCATTTCGGCCCCGGCCTGACCCTGCGCCGGCAAAGCCTGCGCGCCAACGCCCTGCAACGGGCCAACCTGCTGGACGAAATCCGCGCGCTCGTCCCGCACTACCCGCAGATCGACGTCCCAACCGAGATCCTGCACGGCACTGCCGATGACACCGTTGGCCTGTCGATTCATTCCGAACCCTTGGCCAGGGCCATCCCCGGCGCGCGTCTCACCACGCTCGACGGCGCCGGCCACATGATCCAGCATTCCGAGGAAGACGCGGTGGTCGACGCCATTCGCCGTGCAGCCCAACGCGCCGGATTGCGCCCGGGCGGTTGAGCGGCCATATTATACTGAAAAAACAGGGAGGCACGCATGGAGCTGCCATTCGACGGGGCCATCACCGAGTATTTCGAGCAGCACGCCCCGGCAGAGGTCCGGAACGCCATCCGGCGCGCCGACAAGGATGACATCCTCTCCCCCGGCTACCCATATTCCGAGCGCCTGCCAAAGAAGCACTACGAGAAGGACCTCGAGAACCTGCAGATCGAGCTGGTCAAGCTCCAGGCCTGGGTCAAGGCCAGCAACACGCGCGTCGTCCTCGTCTTCGAGGGTCGCGACGCCGCCGGAAAAGGCGGCACGATCAAGCGCTTCCGGGAATATCTTAATCCTCGTGGGGCGCGCATCGTCGCCCTTCCCAAACCCTCCGACACCGAACAGACGCAGTGGTATTTCCAGCGCTACGTCGAACACCTCCCCGCCGGCGGCGAGATCGTGTTCTTCGACCGAAGCTGGTACAACCGGGGCGTCGTCGAAAAGGTCTTCGGATTCTGCTCCGATGCCGAGCGCGAACATTTCTTCCGACAGGTCAACGAATTCGAGAAAATGCTGGTCGATGAAGGTATCCACCTCTTCAAGTTCTGGCTGAATGTCGGCCGCGCCGAACAGCTCCGCCGCTTCCTCAAGCGCGAAGGCGACCCGCTCAAACAGTGGAAACTCAGCCGGATCGACGTCGAAGGTCTCTACAAGTGGGACGAGTATTCCGCCGCCATCACCGAAACGCTCGAGCGCTCCCATTCCGCCCACGCGCCCTGGACGGTGATCCGCTCCGACGACAAGCGCCGCGCCCGGGTCGAGGCGATCCGCCGCGTGCTGCTTGCCCTCAACTACGACCGCAAGCACGCCAAGGCGCTTGGAACGCCCGACCCGCAGGTCTGCGGCGGGCCGGACATCTGGGATGGGTAAACGCGGCTATCACCACGGCAATCTCAGGCAGGCCCTCGTCGAAGCCGCGCTCGACCTGATCGAGGAGAAGGGCCCAACCGGGTTCACCCTGTCCGAGGCCGCCAAGCTCGCCGGCGTGACCCCGGCCGCGGTCTATCGCCACTTCGCCGGCCGCGACGACCTGATCGCCGAGGCCGCCCGGCAGGGCTACGAGATCTTCGCCGACGTGATGCAATTCGCCTACGACCGGGGCCAGCCCTCGGCACTTGCGAGTTTCGAGGCGACAGGCCGCGCCTACCTCGCCTTCGCCCGCAAGTATCCGGGCCACTACATCGCCATGTTCGAAAGCGGCATCTCGGTCAACCGCACCCCCGAACTGGCCGCCGTGGCGGGCCGCGCCCGCGCCGTGCTGGAACGCGCGGCCGAGGCGCTGAGCCAGCACATCCCGCCCGAGAAACGCCCGCCGCCCTCGATGTTCTCGGCCCATGTCTGGGCGCTCTCTCACGGCGTGGTCGAACTCTTCGCCCGCAACTCCCCCGGCACGCAAAGCCCCTTCCCGCCCGAAGACCTGCTCGAATCCGGTATCGGCATCTACCTGCGGGGGCTCGGCCTCATTCCACCGGACGGCTGAGCGCCTCCAACACCAGGGGCGCCAGCCGCTCGGCTCCGATTTCCGAGACGTGGTCATCATCCATGTAAAGCGAATCGTCGCCGTCGAGCCAGGCGAACCGGTCGCCTTCGACGAAAGCCTCGTCCAGTGTCACGACCGGAACGCCATGCTCTCCCGCCACCTCGGCCATGATCCCGCGCGCCCGGGCCTGCAGCGCGTCGCTCGCCTCCCGCGTCACGAAGCTCTCCTCGAACCGGTGCCGCGCCGCCTCTTCCTCCAGCCCCAGAAGCATCGCGTTCTGCACGAGGATCCCCGGAATGATCCGCTGCTGCGGTATCTGCGAGACCACGATCACCCGAACGCCCGCCTCCGCGTAATACGCGAAGGTCTGGCGCAGCCCCTCTTCGAACGCTGCCACGTGGTCGGCCTCTGACATGAACCGCGCCCCCGGTTCCGGCACCAATTGCGACCGCGGGTCGATCCCGTCATAGTCGCCGCTGACATACAGGCTCCACCGCGCGATCAGCACAACCGTGTCCACACCCGTCTCGCGCACCTGTTGCGCAAACCGGTCCACCGCCTGACGGCAGATCCGCGCATCGCCGCCACCACGGGCCAGATGCACCCCCAATAAGGGCGGACAACCCGGCTTGTCCCCCAGCAGGATCGTCGCGTCGAGCTCTTCCGAGGCCGGCTCGAACGCCGGAAGGAAAACCCGCGCGTGACTGTCGCCCAACAGCGCGATACGGGTCTCGGGCGTCTCCGGTTCGTAGGCCGGGCACAGGTCGCGCAGGATCGGCGAACTCGCCTCAGGGCACAGCCCCGCGGCAGAGCCGTGTTCCGTGGTCTGCGTGTAAAGCCGCGCAAGATAGGGCGACCCTTCGAAATCGATGCGCGACGTGAACCCCTCTTTCACCAGCCCCCAGAAGCCGAAGGCCGCGAAAGCCACGATCCCCGCAAGGCTCGCGCCCAGCATGCCGCGCCGTGTCGGCAATATCCACGCGGCCTTGCCCCGGAATGGCTGTTCGATAAACCGCCAGCTCACCCACGCCAGTACCAGAGCCAGAACCGCCAGCCCCATCATCGCCCAGTCCGGAACCTCCTCCGCATGGCGAATACGGGCAAAGGCAAAGATCGGCTGATGCCACAGGTAGGCGCTGTAGCTGATCAGCCCGATCCCCACGAAGGGTTTGATCGACAGAACCCGTGCCGTCATCGTCCCGCCCTCGGCAAAGAGGATGATCAGGCACGTCCCCACCACCGGCACCAGCGTGTAGAGCGACGGAAACGGCAGGGCCGCGTCGAAGACCACCGTCGAGAACAGGATCATCGCCAGCCCCAGCGCGGCGAGTATCTCGCTTTTCATCTGCGTCCGCCGGTACAGGATCGCGGCACAGATCGACCCGGCCAGCAATTCCCACAACCGCGAGGGCGTGAAATAGAAATTCTGGCTCGGATAGTTCCGCCACCCCCACTCCGCCACCGCCAGCGACGCCAGCGCCAATAGCGTGAACCCGACCAGGTATTTCACTTTCCGGAACCTGCGCAGGCAGAACAGCACCAGCGGAAACAGCAGGTAATACTGCTCCTCCACCGCCAGGCTCCACGTATGCAGCAGCGGCCGGAGATCGGCGTTCAGGTCGAAATACCCGCCGTGCTCCAGGAAATGCACGTTCGAGATGAAGAGCGCGGCAAAGGCCAGGCTGCGGGCGAAGTCCTCGAACGGATAGGGCGGCACCCACATCCACGCAAAGGGGATACAGGCGATCAGCACGAGAAACAGCGCCGGCAGGATGCGCCGCGCCCGGCGCTCGTAGAATCCCAGCAGCGAATAGGTGCCCCTCTCCCGCTCGTCGATCAGGATCGTGGTGATCAGGTAACCGGAGATCACGAAGAACACGTCGACCCCGACGAACCCGCCGCTCCAGAAGGTCAGCCCGGCATGGAACAGGATCACCGGCAGCACGGCCACCGCCCTCAGCCCGTCGATCTCGCGCCTGTATTTCACGCCTGCCCGCTCTCACTTGCCTGGTTGCGCCCGTATAGGAGCGGGGCGGCCCCGAGGCAAGCCAACCCGTGCCCCCGGTCCATGTTCATGCCCCGTCAAGCTCCGAACATGGTTCTCGCGACAGCCCGGATGGAAGCGCATTACTCTTGACGCATCGCCCTTCACTATTACCTGACAACTATCGAGTGATAACAAATTGAGATTGCGATGCCCGAAGAGCATACTGCAGACCTCTACGAACTGGCCGACCTGGTGCACGCAGTGGCGAGGCGGTTGCCCGCTCCGACGGCCCTGGAGCCGGGACCCTGCACCGCGACCGAAATCACGGTAATGCGCTGTGTCGGACGAGCGCACGGAATATCCGCCCGGGCCGCGGCCGATGCCTGCGGCCTGCCCAGCAGCAACTTCAGCCGCGTGCTGAAAGGGCTGGTGTCAAAGGGCTTGCTGGAGCGGCGCAGCGATCCCGATGACGCGCGCATCGTGCATCTGCACCCGACCGACCGCGCGATCAAGAACAGCCTGCGCATGCGCGAGGCCTGGGGCGGGGCCCTGGCCGGCGCCGCACTCGATCGCGATGAAATCGCCACGGTGACGCAGGCGCTCCGCCGCATCGAGGCCCATCTCTCCGACGCGCCGACTGCGGAGGATGCCGAGCAGGCCAGCCGCCCTTCCCAAGACGATCCACGAAAAAGGAGAACGACCGTTGACGGATGATCTCTACTACGGCGACGAATCCACGGGGCTGCAATCCACGATCCGTGGCCTGCACGGAACACCAACCGCACCGTTGCCGTTCCTCGACGGCGTCGTGGTGCGCGCCTTCCTGCTGGAACGCCCACAGGGCAACGTGATCCTGTACAACGCGCCCGCGATCAGCGACGCCAAGGACCAGATGCTCGCCATCGGGCGCCCAGAGCGCCTCTTGATGAACCACCACCACGAGGCGATGTACGGCGCACCCCGTCTCGATGTGCCTGTCTGGGTTCACGAGGCGGACCGGAACCGGGTCGACCTGCCGGTCGCCGGGACGTTTGCCGACCGGCACATGATCGGCGATGACCTTGAGATCATCCCGACGCCCGGTCATACGCCCGGAACGACGATGTTCCTCTGGAACAACGGCGACCTCCGCGTCCTCTTTCCCGGCGACAGCATCTGGGTACAGGGCGGTGAATGGAAGGCCGCCCTCCTCGACGACAGCGACCGCGCGGCCTATCTCGACAGCCTCGCCCTGTTGAAGAACGTCGAATTCGACATCCTCGTGCCTTGGGGCACAGAGGTCGGCGAACCCTATGGCTATGCGGTGAACCGCGAGGAGGCAAACGCCAAGCTCGACAGGATTATCGCGCGCCTCGAGGCCGGAGAGAATGCGTGAAGGGCGCCGAAGACCTCGGTTTTGCCTCGACTCAGGCCGCGAGTGCCCCGAAAAAGAAAAGCGCGGCCGAAGCCGCGCTTTCCCGAAGATATATCGAACCGATCAGCGCTTCGAGAACTGGAAGCTGCGGCGGGCCTTGCGGCGGCCGAACTTCTTGCGTTCCACCACGCGGCTGTCGCGGGTCAGGAAGCCGGCAGCCTTGAGCGCCGGGCGCAGGGCCGGATCGTAAAGCTGAAGTGCTTTCGAGATGCCGTGCTTGACCGCACCGGCCTGGCCCGACAGGCCGCCACCGGTGACGGTCGCCATCACGTCGAACTCGTCCTCGACACCGGCCACAGAGAACGGCTGGCGCAGGATCATCTGCAGCACCGGGCGGGCAAAGTACTTGTCCATGGTCTTGCCATTCACCTGCACCTTGCCGGAGCCTGGCTTGATCCAGACACGGGCGACCGCGTCTTTCCGTTTGCCGGTCGCGTAGGAGCGGCCAAGCTCGTCGCGCACGGGCTCGCGGGAAATGGTCTCTTCTGCGGCGGGGGCGCCGGTGCCTTCAGCGACGGCTTCCAGCCCTTCGAGGGATTTGATTTCTTCGGTCATCAGTAAGCCACCCGGGTGTTCTTGGAGTTCATGGTCTTCACGTCCAGCACTTCGGGCTTCTGGGCCTCGTGCGGGTGCTCGGCGCCGGCATAGATGCGCAGGTTGGTCATCTGCTGGCGGGCCAGGCGGTTGCCGGGCAGCATGCGCTTGACGGCCTGCGAGACGACGCGCTCGGGGTGTGCGCCCTCGAGGATCTGCCCGGTTGTGCGCGACTTGATGCCGCCCGGATAGCCGGTGTGCCAGTAGTTCGGCTTCTCGCGCTTCTTGCCGGTCAGCTGAACCTTGTCGGCATTGATGATGATCACGTTGTCGCCCATGTCCATGTTGGGCGTGAAGCTCGGCTTGTGCTTGCCGCGCAGGCGCGTGGCAACGATCGAGGCAAGACGGCCCAGAACGACGCCCTCGGCATCGATCAGGATCCATTTCTTGTCGATATCTGCCGGTGTCGCAGAATAGGTCTTCATTGGATGTCTTCCCTTTTGGGGTGATATTCGATCCGCGCTTTCTACGCGAAAGCACGACACAGTCAAGCGCATGTCATGCGAATTAAACGTGCATTATCAATGACTTGCAAAATAGGTATTATTTTACCCCACCATCACAGGTCCACGTTCACCGGCGGCGACGCCAGAAGCCCCGACATGGTCGAAAGCGCCGCCTCGAACTCGGCGTCCGAAATGTTGGGGTTGAGCCCCACGCGCACCGAGTGCGGCGCGCGCCCTTCCGGCAACGAGAACTCGTCCGCCGCCTTGATGCGGATGCCCCGGTCGCCACAGGCCCGCGCAAAGCTCGACGCCCGCCACCCCTGCGGCAGCCGCAGCCAGATGAAGGGCACGTCGGGCCGCCAGCGGATATCCCACTGGCCAAGGATATTCACCGCCTCTTTGACTCTCTGCAGGACCCGCGCCTCGCTCATGGCCCGGAACCGCTCGGCCTCGCCAGAGGAAATCAGCTCGGCGCAGAGGTCCAGCATCGGCTGCGGCAACCCGTAGAAGGTCGACTGGGCCACCTGCCTTGCCCGCCCCGCCTGCTCTTCCGGCGCAATGATGAACCCGAACCGCAGGGCCGCGGAAACCGCCTTGGTCAACGACGAGATGTACCAGCCCCGCTCGGGGCAAAGCGCCCGGTAATTCGGAATGTCCGGCCGCGTGATGCAATGACAGTCATCCTCGATGATCTGCACCTGGTACTTCCGCGCCAGCCGGGCGATCTCCTGCCGGCGGGCCAGCGTGGTCCGGGTCGTGGTCGGGCTTTGCACCTCGGCCGCCGTAATCAGCACCTGCGCGCCATGCCGCCGCAGCGCCTCCTCGAACCGGTCGGGGCGGATGCCCTCGCCATCCATCTCGATCCCCACGATCTCGGCCCGAAGCAGCCGCGCGGCATGGCGCCAACCGGGATAGGCCAGCTCCTCTGTCAGGATCACCGGCGTCGTGCCGTGCAGCACCGTCTGCAGCACGACGTTGACCGCGTTCTGCGCGCCAAGCCCGAGGATCACCTCGTCCGGCCCGAACCGCCCCACCCGCTCCGGCTCGACCCAACCCGCCACCGCGTCGCGCGCCTCGTAATCGGTCTCCGGCGTGGGATAGTCGATCATGTCACAGCTCTCGCGCCCGGCCATCCCGGCCATGATCCGCCGGATCACCGCGTCCTGCCCGGAATTCGGCACCCGGATCGCCCGGAAATCCAGCCCTTCCGCCGAAGTCGGATGGATCAGCGGCGGCGGCGTCGCCTCCTCCACCACCAGCGCGCCCGACACGAACGTCCCCCGCCCGACCGCCGTCTCCACCAGCCCTTCTTCCGCCGCCATCTTGTAGGCCCGCGCCACCGTGCCCGGCGTGATCCCCAGCTGCCACGCCAGTTCGCGCACCGGAGGCATCTTGTACCCCCGGTCGAGGATGCCGGAACGGATGGCCGTGCGCATGGATTGTATTAACACAATATACTTCGACTCGGAGGAATCGGCGAAGTTCGGCGGCCAAATTGTATCAGTCACAATGTTTCCCTCGCGGAAGTCCTGCGGAATTGTTACGTTCTCCCTGCATAACGCAGGAATTGTACCAACACAATAGAGGAGTCCGCCATGTACACCCTGACACATTCGGATCGCTTGGTTCCGTCGCATCTGCCCCGCCGCACCCGCCGCGTGCCGTTCCTGACGGCCGGCATCCTGCGCGTGGTCCGCACCGGGCTCCTCTGGCAACAGCGCCACCGCACCCGCCTTCAGCTCAAACAGCTGCCACCCCATCTGCTGCGAGACATCGGCCTGTCCGAAGACGATGCCCGCATCGAAAGAAACAAACCGTTCTGGAGGCCGTGACAGTTCCCCGTAACGTGCCTCTTCCTGCTGGGCCGGAGCCATGTCTCCGGCCCCTTTTTTTGGTCAATACCCGTCGAGTGTCCCGAACAGGCGATACTGGGTCGTATCGTCATAGACCGTCAGCGACCACGCATCGAAAGAGCGCGCGGTGATGCACCGGTTCCCCTGCCCCGACAGGACAAGCTCCGCCTCGGTCGCGCCCTCGTTGGCGAAATCCCCGGTCCCCGCCACCGACCCGCGAAAACGCAACTCGGTGTAAAGCGCCGTCTCGCCCTCGCCCGTCAGCGCGGTATCGGCGCCGAACCACGTATAGGCGTCAGGCCACGGAAAGGTCAGCGTCCCGTCACCCTCGCCCAGCTCGAAGACCATCCCGGTCTCGCTCGCCTCGAAGGCCACCGGGTATGTCGGCTGCGGGTCCACGATCCCCTGCACGCATTCCATGCCACAGGCGGTCAGGTACAGCCGCGCCGGGCTTGTCGGCGCCAGCCGGGAAATCTCCTTCACCTCCCAGTTGCCCCGGGTGACGTCCTGCTCGAACCGGGTACCGGGATCTGCGCAACAGGCGCAGGCGAACGCCGCCCCCGGCAGAAGCGCGGGGGCAAACGTGACAAGGGAAACCATACGTCTCAGCATCGTCTCAGTCTTTCGGCGGAATCGAATATGTCAAGCTCGCCCGCGCCACGGGGTCCGTGCCCCCGTCGGAAAAGATCAGAACCTCTCCAACCGCCAGCACCCGGCCGAGTTTCAGCAGCCGGCATTCGGCGATCAGGTCGGTATTGGCCGCGGGCTTGCGCATGAAGTCGATCGAGCAATTCGTCGTCACCGTCATGCCCTTCGGCCCGATCATCCCGAGAATGGCGATGTAGACCGAAACGTCCGCCAGCGCGAAGACCGACGGGCCCGACACCGTGCCCCCCGGCCGCAGATGCGCCTCCGATACGTTCAGCCGCACCCGCACCCGCATCTCGCCCAGCTCCTCGATGGTGAACTGTCCGTCCACCTGCGGGAACACCTCCTCGAGGTAATCGGCGATCTCGCCGGCGGTCATTTTCAGGCTCATGCTTTTCTCCCAGGGCGTTGGGCTTTAAGAAGGATCACAACGTCATGGGAGAGACAAGATGCCAATTCTCATCCGCGAAGATCAGGGCGCCATCGCCCGGCTGACCCTGAACGCCCCCGAAAAGCTGAACGCCCTGTCCGACGCGATGCTCGCCGCCCTGCAGGAGGAATTCGACGCCCTCCGCAACGACCGCTCCATTCGCGCGGTCATCCTGGGCGGCGCCGGCAAGGCCTTCTGCGCGGGCCACGACCTCAAGGAAATGACCCAGGGGCGGCAGGCCGAGGATGGCGGCAAGGCGTACTTCGCCGATCTCTTCACCCGCTGCTCCAAGGTGATGACCGCGATCCGCTCCCTGCCCCAGCCGGTCATCGCCAAGCCCCACGGCATCGCCACCGCCGCGGGTTGCCAGCTTGTCGCCTCCTGCGACCTCGCCGTGGCGGCCCATGGCACGCGCTTCGGCGTCAACGGCGTCAACATTGGCCTCTTCTGCTCGACCCCCATGGTCGCGCTCAGCCGCAACATCCCCCGCAAGCAGGCCTTCGAGATGCTCACCACGGGCGAGTTCATCGGGACCGACCGCGCCATCGCCCTCGGCCTGATCAACCGCGCGGTGCCCGAAGACCAGCTCGACACCGCCGCCACCGAGCTGGCCGACACCATTGCCGCCAAGCTCGGCAGCGCCGTGAAGATCGGCAAGCAGGCGTTCTACCAGCAGCTCGAAATGGGCCTCGACGACGCCTATACCTACACTCGCGACGTGATGGTCGAGAACATGCTCGACCGCGACACCGAGGAGGGAATCGCCGCCTTCATCGAGAAACGCCCGCCGGAATGGACACAATAAGCCAAGGTTTGGCTGGAAAAGTATTTACTAGCAAAGGCTTAACCATTGTTTCCGCCTGAACGTCGAAGTTTTTCGACATTTGCCCTGTTTTTGCCGCAATTCATTAAGTACCCTTTTTGATTGTATAATTCGGGGATATTCTCGTGCCAAAGGCCTGGATCCTTGCAGGGCTGTTCTGCCTGTCCGCCGGCGCGCTCGCCGCCACGGACCTGCCCGCACCCGCCCGGCAGGATGCCTTCCCCATACCCTCGGCCGAGTCCGTCCTGCTGGGGCGCGACCTGTTCTTCGATCCGATCCTGTCGGGCAACCGGAATATCTCCTGCGGCACCTGCCATCACCCGGCGCTTGCCGGCGGTGACGAGATGTCGCTTTCCATCGGCGAGGGCGGCATCGGCCTCGGCAAGGAGCGCGTCCCAGACCCCGCCAACCTGCCCCGCGCCCGCGTCCCCCGCAACGCGCCGGCGCTATTCAACCTCGGCGCGGCGGAATTCACGACCCTCTTCCACGACGGCCGTGTCCAGCTTGACCCGAATGCCCCCTTCGGCATCAGGATGCCCCCCGACTTCCCCCTCGAACGCGCCGCCGCCGGCCCGCTCGCGGCACAGGCGGCCCTGCCCGTCACCTCGCATGACGAAATGGCCGGCCAGCCCGGCGAGAACGAGATCGCCGACGCGGTGATCACCGGCCACGTTCACGGCCCCGACGGCGCATGGGCCATGCTCGCCGCCCGGATCGCCGCCATCCCCGAGTACCGCCAGCGTTTCGCATGGCTCAAGGGCAATGACGACCCGCTCCACATCACCGATATCGGCCAGGTGATCGGCGATTTCATAGCCTTCGAGTTCCGCTCGGTCGACAGCCCCTTCGACGCCTTCCTGCGCGGCGACGACTCCGCCCTCTCCAACGACCAGCGCCGCGGCATGTCGCTCTTCTACGGCAAGGCCCGTTGCGCCACCTGCCACAGCGGCCTCTACCAGACGGATCACGGCTTCCACGCCCTGGGCCTTCCCCCCATCGGCCCCGGCAAGGGCCACGGGCCGGACGGCTATGCCGACCATGGCCGCGCCGGCGTCACCGGCGATCGGCACGACCTCTACAGCTTCCGCACCCCCTCGCTGCGCAACGTCACCATCACCGCGCCCTATGGCCACAACGGGGCCTATGCCGAGCTCGAGGATATCATCCGCCACCACCTCGACCCGCTTACTTGGCTGGCCCAGTACAAGGTCGACAAGGCCCTCCTCCCCAAGGTGGAAACAGACATCCCCGACACCGCCGCGCTCGACGACTTCGACGAAATGCTCCGCATCGCCATGTCGGTCCGGCTCGACCCGCTGGCCCTGCGCGACGACGAGATCCAGGCGATCAACGCCTTCCTCGCCGCGCTCGAAGACCCGCAGGCCGGGCGCGGCCGCCTCGGCGCGCCCTACAATGTGCCCTCCGGCCTTCCCGTCGATACCGGCCCGATGGACCATGGCACAGGAACCGCCTCCTCCAGCTACTGACCCTTTCCAAACGCCGCCCGATCGCCTAGATCGCTGCTCATGGACAAGACCTTACACATCGTCGGCGGCGGAATGGCCGGATCGGAAGCCGCGTGGCAGGCCGCCCGCATGGGCGTCAACGTGGTCATCCACGAGATGCGTCCGACGGTCGGCACCTTCGCCCACCGCACCGGCGACCTGGCCGAGATGGTGTGCTCCAACTCCTTCCGCTCGGATGACGATGAACAGAACGCCGTGGGCCTGCTGCATTGGGAAATGCGCGCGGCGGGCGGGCTGATCATGGAAATGGCCGACGCCCACCGCTTGCCCGCGGGCGGCGCACTGGCCGTCGACCGCGATCCCTTCGCCCGCGCCGTCACCGAGCGCCTCCGCGCCCACCCCAATGTCAGCGTCCAGACCGGCGAGGTCACCGAACTCCCCGAGGATGGCCAGTGGATCTTTGCCACCGGTCCGCTCACCTCGGAAAAGCTGGGCCAGGCCATCGCCCGCGAAACCGGCTCCACCGCGCTCGCCTTCTTCGACGCCATCGCCCCCATCGTCTATTTCGACACGATCGACATGGAAAAGGCGTGGATGCAGTCGCGCTACGACAAGGGCGAGACCGAGGAAGAGCGCACCGCCTACCTCAACTGCCCGATGGACCGGGACCAGTACGAAGCCTTCATCGACGCCCTGCTCGCCGCCGAGAAAACCGAGTTCCACGAGGGCGAGACCGCCCAGTATTTCGACGGCTGCCTGCCGATCGAGGTGATGGCCGAACGTGGCCGCGAAACCCTGCGCCACGGGCCTATGAAGCCCGTTGGCCTCACCAACCCGCACCAGCCTGATGTCAAGGCGCACGCCGTCGTCCAGCTCCGCCGCGACAACGCGCTCGGCACGCTCTACAATATCGTGGGCTTCCAGACCAAGATGAAGTACGGGGCGCAAACCTCTGTTTTCAAGATGATTCCGGGGTTGGAAAACGCCGCCTTCGCCCGCCTCGGCGGCATTCACCGCAACACCTTCCTCAACTCCCCCACGCTGCTCGACGCCCAGATGCGCCTGCGCGCCCGGCCCAACATCCGCTTTGCCGGCCAGATCACCGGCGTCGAGGGCTACGTGGAATCCGCCGCCATGGGCCTGCTCGCCGGCCGTCTCGCCGCCGCCGAGCTTCTGGGCAAGGACGTCCCCGCCCCGCCGCAGGACAGCGCCATGGGCGCGCTCATCCACCACATCACCGGCGGCGCCGAGGCCAGGACCTTCCAGCCGATGAACGTCAATTTCGGCCTCTTCCGCCCCGTCGACGGCCTGAAAGGCGGGCGCCGCGGCCGCCGCGACCGCTACAAGGCCTATACCGACCGGGCGAAAGCTGCGTGGTCCGACTGGCTGGCGCAATGCCCACTGGACGAAACCGAAACGGTGTGATTTTCTTTCCCCATGGGTGAGAAATTTCTGGATCGCGTCTACGAAGCGTCGACGCCTGAGGGCACTCAGGCGCTCTATGACGCGTGGGCATCGACCTACGACGCCGAGATTGCCGAGAACGGCTACGCCACGCCCGGCCGCGTGGCAGAAGCCATGTTCAAGCATGTCCCCGACTCCGATGCGCCGATCCTCGATTTCGGCTGCGGCACCGGGCTGTCCGGCCTTGCCCTGAAACTCGCCGGGTTCTCCACCATCGACGGGATGGACCCGAGCCCCGAAATGGTCGACGGTGCCCGCAAGAAAGGCGTCTACCGCTCGCTTACCGTGCTCGACGTCAAGGAAACCGCGCCTGTCCCGAAAGACGCCTACCGCGCCATCACAGCCATCGGCGTGATCGGCACCGGCGCCGCGCCCGCCTCCACCTTCGGGATGCTGATGAAGGCGCTGCCCAAGGGCGGCCTGCTGGGGCTCAGCCTCAATGACCACGCCCTCGCCGACCCGCGCTTCGAAGGGGCCCTGAACGAATGGCTCGACTGCGGCGCCGCCCACCTGCGCTTCAAGAAATACGGGCCGCACCTGCCGGGCCTCAACCTGAAGTGCAACGTCTACGTCATTGAAAAGGCGTGAATTTCGCCACCCGCTTCGCCCCGTCTCCGACGGGCCCGCTGCATTTGGGCCATGCCTATTCCGCGCTGCTCGCCCATGATATGGCCACCGCAGCTGGCGGCCTCTTCCACCTCCGCATCGACGACCTCGACCAGTCCCGCAGCCGTACCTCGTGGGAGGAGCAGATCTACGACGATCTTGCCTGGCTCGGCATAAACTGGCCCCACCCGGTCTGGCGCCAGTCAGACCGCCTCCCCACCTACCGCGCCGCCCTCGACCAGCTGTGGCACCGCGGCCTGCTCTACCCCTGCACCTGCACCCGGGCCGATATCCGTGCCGCCGCCTCCGCCCCGCAGGAAGGCGCGCCGCTCCATGGCCCCGACGGGCTGATCTACCCCGGCACCTGCCGCCCCGATGCGCCGCCTACCGGCCCCATGCCCGACATGCCCCTGCGCCTCGACATGCGCCGGGCGCTGGCCGCCGCGGGCACTCCCGTTGCTTTCACCGAAACCGGCGCAGGGCCCGAGGGCGAGACCGGCCATATCGAACCCGCTGACATGATCACCTCCGTGGGCGACGTCGCCCTCGCCCGCCCCGGCATGGGCGCCTCCTACCACCTGTCGATCGTCTGCGACGACGCCGAGCAGCAGATCACCCACGTCATCCGCGGGCAGGACCTGTTCTCAGCCACCCAGATCCACGTCCTGCTGCAACGCCTCCTCGACCTGCCCACGCCGGTCTACCACCACCACCGCCTGATCCGCGACGATACAGGCAAGCGTCTCGCCAAGCGCGACGACGCCCGCGCCATCGCCACCTATCGCGACGAAGGGAAAACCCCGGCCGATATCCGCGCCATGGTCGGCCTCTGACCTAACGAAAAAGGGCCGGCGCGACCGCCGGCCCTTCAGAATTCAGGAAAGTGTGGACCTCAGCCCACCTTCACATCCCCCCGCGCCTCGCGCAGCGCCGACAGCTCCTCTGCCACGAGGAAGGCAAGCTCCAGCGACTGCGACGCGTTCAGCCGAGGGTCGCAGGCCGTGTGATACCGGTCCGACAGGTCCTCATCCATCACCGCGAACACCCCGCCGGTACACTCGGTCACGTCCTGCCCGGTCATCTCGAAATGCACGCCGCCCGGGGTCGTGCCCTCGGCCCGGTGAACACCGAAGAACTCCTGCACCTCGCGCAACACCGCGTCGAACGGCCGGGTCTTGAACCCGCTCGCCGACTTGATCGTGTTGCCATGCATCGGGTCGCAGACCCAGACCACGTTGGCGCCTTCCTCCTGCACCGTCCGGATCAGCCGCGGCAGGTGCTCGCCCGCCTTCCCGGCCCCGAACCGCGCGATCAGCGTCAGCCGTCCGGCTTCGTTCTCCGGGTTCAGCGTCGCCATCAGCCGCTTGAGGTCATCGGCCTCCATCGTCGGACCACACTTGAGCCCGATCGGGTTCAGCACGCCCCGCGCGAACTCCACATGCGCGCCATCGGGCTGCCGCGTGCGATCGCCGATCCAGATCATGTGGCCCGACCCCGCCAGCCACTTGCCGGAAGTGGAATCGAGCCGGCACAGCGCCTCCTCGTACTCCAACAACAGCCCCTCGTGCGAGGTGTAGAAATCCACCGATTGCAGCGTCGGCGCGTTGGCACTGTCGATGCCGGCCGCCTTCATGAAATCGAGCGTGTCGCTGATCCGGTTGGCCATGTCGCGATAGCGCTCGGCCTTCTCGCCCTCGGTAAAGCCCAGCGTCCAAGAATGAACCTGGTGCACATCCGCGTAACCGCCGGTCGAAAACGCCCGCAACAGGTTCAGCGTCGCCGCCGCCTGTGTATAGGCCTGCAGCATCTTCTGCGGGTCCGGAATGCGCGCCTCCGGCGTAAAGGCCAGCTCGTTGATGATATCACCGCGATAGCTGGGCAGCTCCACGCCGTTCACCACCTCGGTCGGCGCCGAGCGCGGCTTGGCGAACTGCCCGGCCATCCGGCCCACCTTGATGACCGGCACCTTGGCGCCGTAGGTCAGCACCATCGCCATCTGCAGCATCACCTTGAACGTGTCGCGAATGGCATCGGCCGAGAACTGGTCGAACGCCTCGGCACAATCGCCCCCTTGCAACAGGAACGCCTCGCCCCGTCCGGCCGCGCCAAGCTGCCGCTTGAGCCGGCGCGCCTCACCGGCGAACACCAGCGGAGGAAACTGCGCCAACCGGGCCTCGACCCCTTGCAATGCGCCGGAATCCGTATACTCCGGCATCTGCACCCGGGGCTTCTTGCGCCAGTCGGACTTGTGCCAATCGGTCATTTTCTCTCTCCGCATCCAGAAAACGAGGCCTGTCTATACAGGAGCCGGTCTCACGAGGCCAGAGACGAAGTGTCGAACCCATGTCGTTTTTGGTATATGACGCCTTGTCAATTGCGACACTTTCGTGAAAAGACGCAAATCCATGACGCCCTGTCGCGGAGATTCGTGGCCATGCAGATTGAGACTGGCAAAGTCGAGGTAAAGGCGCAGGGCGCGCCCCGACGGTTTGTCTTCGTTCTTCTGGAAAACTTTTCGTTGCTCAGCTTCGCCGCGGCGCTCGATTGCCTGCGCATCGCCAACCGCATGGCGGACAAGACGCTCTACACCTGGGTCACGACGGGCGAATCCGGCGACACCGTCGGCTGCTCGGCCGGCACGCGGTTCCACCTCGACATCCCGCTCGAGGATCTGGGCCGCGACGACACCATGCTGATCTGCGGCGGCACCGACATCCAGCAGGCCACCACCAAGAAGTTGCTCAACTGGCTCCGGCGCGAGGCCCGGCGCGGCCTGCGCGTGGGCGGGCTCTGCACCGCCAGCTACGTGATGGCCCGCGCCGGCCTGCTCGACGGCAAGAAGGCCACGATCCACTGGGAGAACCACGACAGTTTCACCGAGGAATTCGACGAGGTGGAACTGACCAAGTCGGTCTTCGTGGTCGACGGCAACCGCATGTCGACCGCGGGCGGCACCTCGTCCATCGACCTGATGCTCAAGATCATCGCCGACGAACAGGGCGACAAGCTGGCCAATGCCGTGGCCGACCAGATGATCTACGCCTCGATCCGCACCGACCAGGACACCCAGCGCCTGTCGGTCCCCACCCGGATCGGCGTGCGTCATCCCAAGCTTTCCCAGGTCATCCAGATGATGGAGGCCAATATCGAGGAACCGATCAGCCCCGCCATCCTCGCCAAGGACGTGGGCATGTCGACCCGCCAGCTCGAACGGCTCTTCCGGCGCTACCTCAACCGCTCACCCAAGCGCTATTACATGGAACTCCGCCTTCAGAAGGCCCGGAACCTGCTGATGCAGACCGACATGACCGTGATCAACGTGGCGCTCGCCTGCGGCTTCGCCAGCCCGTCGCACTTTTCCAAGTGTTACCGCTCGCATTACAACACCACGCCCTACCGCGAGCGCGGCTCCCAATCCACGCGCCTCTCGGTCTAAGCCACTGAATTCACATACCATCCGACCCCGCTTTCTTTAAAAGAAAGCGGCCCGAAATCTTTTAAAGATTTCGCCCCCTCCTCAAGGCGTTACCCGGTAAAGCGCCCCCTGGCCCACCGATAGGAACCAGATCGCCCCCTCCGGCCCTTCCGCTATGTCCCGCACCCGCGCCGTCTCCGGCCCCTCGATGCGCTCGACCTCCTCGAGCGGGTCACCGGACAGCCGCGAGATCAGGTTGAACTTCAGCGAGCCCACGAAGAAATCGCCTTCCCATTCGGGCCAGAGCTTGCCGGAATAGATCATCATCCCCGACGGCGCGATCGACGGGTCCCAGTAGAAGGCCGGCTGCTCCATGCCTTCCTTGTGCGTCCCCTCGCCGATCTGCCCGCCCGAGTAATGCACCCCGTAGGAAATCACCGGCCAGCCGTAATTCGCGCCTTTGTCGACGCGGTTCACCTCGTCCCCGCCGCGCGCGCCGTGCTCGACCACCCAGTACTGGCCGTCGGCATCGAGCGCCGCGCCCTGCGGGTTCCGGTGGCCGTAGGACCAGATCTCCGGCTGCGCGCCCTCCTGCCCGGCAAACGGGTTTTCAGACGGCACCGACCCGTCCCTCGCGATCCGCACGACCGATCCGTTCTCCCGTGACAGGTCCTGTGCCGCGGGCCGGTCGCCGCGCTCGCCCACGGTGACGAAAAGCAGTCCGTCCGGCGCCTCGACGATGCGCGAGCCGAAATGCCGCCCCCCCTGCGAGCCGGGTTCCATCTCGAAAATCACCTCCCAGCCGCTCAGCCTTGCCCCGTCGGGCGACAGCTCGGCCCGGGCCACGGCCGTCCCGGCCCCGCCCTGCTGCGGCTTGGCATAGCTGAAGAACAATTCCCGCGTCTGCTCGAAATCCCGCGGCACCAGCACGTCGAGCAATCCGCCCTGACCGCTGGCCTGCACCTCTCCGACGCCCTCGACCGGTTGCGTGCCATCCTCTCCGATCAACAGCAACCGCCCGGCCCTTTCGGTCACCAGGATCTCGCCCCCGGGAAGAAAGCCGATCGCCCACGGCTCGTCCAGGCCCTCGGCCACGGCCTCCACCTGAAGCTCTCCCGCGCTGCTTTCGAGCGCCGCCGCTTCCACGGCCAGAACGCACAGGAATGAGGCAACACCGCCCCGGATCAAATCACGCATTTCATCACTCCGTTCGCCACTATTTCCTTTAAAACTTGGGGCGTGACATGGCTGCGTCAAATCACGTTTCGTAGCGTCCGCCTGGCCATATCCACTTGCTTTTCCATGCCAGTCAAATAGGCTCTTGTCCCAGAACGTACCGTTCAACTGGGAGAGAAAGACATGAAGAAACTACTCGCGACGACCACGGCACTCGCTCTGGGTGCAGGCGCCGCCTGGGCACAGGACAACGAGGTCAAGATCGGTATCATCCTCGGCTTCACCGGGCCCATCGAATCCCTGACCCCGCACATGGCGGCCGGCGCAGAGATGGCGATGTCGGAAGTCAGCGAAAGCGGCAAGCTGCTCGACGGGATGACCGTCACGCCGGTCCGGGCCGACAGCACCTGCATCGACGCGGGCGCCGCCACGGCCGCCGCCGAACGCCTGATCACCTCCGAAGGGATCAAGGGCATCATGGGCGCCGACTGCTCGGGCGTCACCGGCGCCATCCTGTCGAACGCGGCCGTGCCGAACGGCATCGTGATGATCTCGCCCTCCGCCACCTCCCCGGCGCTCTCGACGGCCGAGGATGACGGGCTCTTCTTCCGCACCGCGCCCTCCGACGCGCGCCAGGGCGTCGTGATGACCGAGATCCTGATGGAGCGCGGCATCGAGGAAGTGGCCGTCACCTACACCAACAACGACTACGGCAAGGGCCTCGCCGACAGCTTCGCCGCGGCCTTCGAGGAAGCGGGCGGCACGATCACCATCAACGCCGCACACGAAGACGGCAAGGCCGACTACTCGGCCGAGGTGGGCGCGCTGGCCTCCGCCGGCGGCGACCGGCTCGTCGTGGCGGGCTATGTCGACCAGGGCGGCAGCGGCATCGTCCGCTCCGCGCTCGACTCCGGCGCTTTCGACAGCTTCCACTTCCCCGACGGCATGATCGGCTCGCAGCTCGAAGCCAATTTCGGTTCCGAGGTCGACGGCTCCACCGGCCAGCACCCGGGCACCGACAGCCCCGGCGTTGCCAAGTTCGAGGAAATGGTCGGCGACAGCTTCGAGGCCACCTCGCCCTTCGCACCGGAAAGCTATGACGCCGCGGCGCTCATGATGCTGGCGATGCAGGCGGCCGGCTCGGTCGAATCCGCCGACTACAAGGAACACATCATGGACGTGGCCAACGAACCCGGCGAAAAGATCTACCCGGGCGAGCTTGCCAAGGCGCTCGAGATCATCGCCGAGGGCGGCGATATCGACTATGTCGGCGCGACCGCGGTGGAACTGATCGGCCCCGGGGAATCGGCCGGCAACTATCGCGAAATCGAATTCAAGGACGGCGCGATCACGACGGTCAAGTACCGCTGATCTGACAGCCGGGGGACAAAACGCAAGGCCGGTCCCGGGCACGCCCGGGGCCGGTTCGACAAAGGAAGGGGCGCAAGACCCCGGGGGACACACATGATCGTCGTCGATGACGTTCACAAGCATTTCGGCGGATTCCATGCCGTCGATGGCGCGAGCATGACCATCCAGGAAGGGTCGATCACCGGTTTGATCGGGCCGAACGGGGCCGGAAAAACCACGCTTTTCAACGTGATAGCCGGCGTTCTTCAGCCGACCTCCGGCCGCGTCACCATGGCCGGGGAAGACATCACCGGCCTGCCCCCGCATGACCTCTTCCACAAGGGCCTCCTGCGCACCTTCCAGATCGCGCATGAATTCAGCTCGATGACCTGCCGCGAGAACCTGATGATGGTGCCCGGCGACCAGTCGGGCGAACGTCTCTGGAACACCTGGTTCGGCCGCAAGCGCATCGCCGACGAGGAGCGCGCCCTGCGCGCCAAGGCCGACGAGGTGCTCGAATTCCTGACCATCGAACACCTCGCCGACCACAAGGCCGGCCAGGTCTCCGGCGGTCAGAAAAAGCTGCTGGAACTCGGGCGCACCATGATGGTCGACGCCCGCATCGTCTTTCTCGACGAGGTCGGCGCCGGGGTGAACCGCACCCTGCTCAACACCATCGCCGACGCCATCGTCAAGCTGAACAGGGAACGCAATTACACCTTCGTGGTGATCGAACACGACATGGATTTCATCGGCCGCATCTGCGACCCGGTGATCTGCATGGCCGAGGGAAAGGTGCTGGCCGAGGGCACCCTGGAAGACATCAAGGCCAACGAGCAAGTGATCGAGGCCTATCTCGGGACGGGACTGAAGAACAAGGACATGATGGGGACACAGGCATGAATATGTACTTCAAGGCACTTGCACTATCCGTTGGTCTGGCCGCGGCATCGACCGCTTCCGCGCAATCGGCATCGCCGGACGATTGCGAACAACTGACCGACCGGATCGAATTCTGCGGCGAATCCAATGGCTGGTCGCGGCTCGGCCGCGCCGTGGCCGAGGCCACCGCCGTCTACAAGCGCGGCGACAATACCATCGGCAAGCTGATCGTCGAGATGACAGGCACCAAGGCACTGCGCGACAAGGACGTGCAGTCGGCGATCCTGAAGAAGGTCTCGGGCCAGATCCGCAAACTGGGCGGCAAGCTCGACGTGATCGCGCTCAAGGGCGGGATGATGAACCGCCCCGCCGGCACGATCCTCTACAGCTACGAGGCGCAGGGCACCGAGGTGCTCTTCCTGCACTCCTACATGGTCGAGAAGGGCATGGTGATGCAGTTCATCACCGTCGCGCCCGGCGTCACCGACAACGCGGTCGCCCGCGCGACACACCGGACCTTCCTGTCGGGCTTCTCCTTCTCCGACCCGAGTGTCGCACTTTGAACGGAACCAACCCCTACCAGGATGACCGGGGCAACAACGACCGGTCCATCGCCAACCCGACCGGACCGGGCGAGTTCCCCCAGCGCAAGGGCGGCGATGCCGTCGCGGCGCCGGGGGACGGCCCGTTCCTCGTCGGCGAGGCGATGACGGGCGGCTACGGCCGCTCGGGCCCCGACATCCTTCACGATTGCACCATTGCCGTCGACAAGGGCGAGATCGCGGTCATCGTCGGGCCCAACGGCGCCGGCAAATCGACCGCGATGAAGGCCGTCTTCGGCATGCTCGACCTGCGTGAGGGCCATATCCTCCTCGACGGAGAGGATATCTCGCGGCTCAGCCCGCAGGCGCGCGTCGCCAAGGGCATGGGCTTCGTGCCGCAGAACCACAATATCTTCACCTCGATGACGGTCGAGGAAAACCTCGAGATGGGCGCCTTCATCCGTACCGACGACATCTCCCGCACCATGGAGCAGGTCTACGATCTGTTTCCCATCCTGCGCGAGAAACGGCGCCAGGCCGCGGGCGAGCTTTCGGGCGGCCAGCGCCAGCAGGTGGCCGTCGGCCGCGCGCTGATGACCGAACCAAAGGTCCTGATGCTCGACGAGCCCACCGCCGGCGTCAGCCCGATCGTGATGGACGAGCTCTTCGACCGCATCATCGAGGTCAGCCGCACGGGCATCCCGATCCTGATGGTCGAACAGAACGCCCGCCAGGCGCTCGAGATCGCCGACAAGGGCTATGTCATGGTGCAGGGCCGCAACGCCTATACCGGAACCGGCAAGGAACTCCTGTCCGACCCGGACGTCCGCAAGAGTTTTCTGGGGGGATGAACATGCACAAAGCTATTGCCGCTCTGGCCATTCTGGCCGCCGTCGCGGGGTGCCGTGGCGCGGGCACCGACACCGCGCAGACCGCCCCGCAGGCCGGCCACTCCCAGACCGTCGCCGCCCTCGGCAACGCCTATATCTGGAACTGCCGCCTGCAAAGCAACCGCGGCAACCCCGACTGGCAATTCCTCCTGCAACGGGTCGGCCGCGACAAGTTCAGCGTGGTCATCCTCGAGGCCGGAAGCCGCCAGCCCCGCCCGATCGAGAACCTGCGCGAGGACGACGCGGCCCGGGTCTATTTCCTGCGTGACGGCAGCAACATCCTCGTCGCCTCCGACGGAGAGGTGCGCGGCGAAGGCAGCAGCGGTTCCAAGGGCGCAGAATACACCTCCGGGACCTGCGCGCGGGGCGGACAGCCGACATGATCACCGCCCTGACTTTTCCACAGGCACGCCCGAACCCATCCGCCACAGCCCTGTCAGATATGCAATATTTTTTCCACACGACTGTGGATAAATCAGGGGATAACTTGTCGATAACCGATAATTCCATTGGCTCCCCGCTCTTCGGGACAACGTCACTGTCACGCATGGGCCGGAGCGCATCATGACCACCCTGCTCCGTATCACCGCGCGTACCATGGCGGGGGCCTTTGCCCTTCTGTTGACCGCCCCATCAACCCTGTCGTCCACGTTGGAAACGCTGGCTGATCAACCGAGGGACACGCTGTCGATCTACCAGTGTGCCGAAACGCAGACCTGTGACACGGCAACGAATTGCGTAAATGCGGAAACCCGAGTGGTGATTGCCCATTCGCGCGTCGCCGGGTCGCCCCAGTATCTTGCCATGGGGCCGATGGTGACTCAGGCCAGCGGAGGAATCTTTTATCCCCAGGAATGGCGCTGGATCCTTGGCGGCATACCTGCGCCCTCGTCGAACCTGGGCCGCCAGAACTACCTGTCCACCCCCGACGGCGTGACCTGGGCAGCGCATGTTTACCGGACGGGAAGCGAAGTTCAGGGTCTGGAAGACAGCGACTGGGTGCGCGCCGACTATTCTTGTGAACAGGTGCTATTCTGATGGACATCCTCAACGCCATCGTCGCGCTCTCCAACTTCGTCCTGATCCCCGCCATCGCCTATGGCAGCCAGCTGGCCCTCGGCGCGCTCGGGGTGACGCTGATCTACGGCATCCTGCGCTTCTCCAACTTCGCCCATGGCGACACCATGGCCTTCGGCACCATGGTCACCATCCTCGTCACCTGGTGGTTCCAGTCCATGGGCCTGAGCTTCGGCGTCCTGCCCACCGCACTCCTCGCCCTGCCCCTCGGCATCGCCGCCTGCATGGCGCTGGTGCTCGCCACCGATCGCATGGTCTATCGCTTCTACCGCGAACAGAAGGCCAAGCCGGTGATCCTGGTGATCGTCTCGATCGGCGTGATGTTCGTGCTGAACGGCCTCGTCCGCTTCATCATCGGCCCGGGCGACCAGCGCTTCGCCGACGGCGAGCGCTTCATCATCAACGCCCGCGACTTCAAGGAGATGACCGGCCTCGAGGAAGGGCTCGCCTTCAAGACCACGCAAGGCATCACCGTCGTCACCGCCGTGATCGTCGTGGCGCTCCTCTTCTGGTTCCTCAACCGCACCCGCACGGGCAAGAGCATGCGCGCCTATTCCGACAACGAGGACCTGGCCCTGCTGTCCGGCATCAGCCCCGACCGCGTGGTCATGGTGACATGGCTGATCGTGGCGGCGCTGGCCACCGTCGCCGGCACGCTCTACGGGCTGGACAAGAGCTTCAAGCCCTTCACCTATTTCCAGCTCCTCCTGCCGATCTTCGCCAGCGCAATCGTCGGCGGCCTGGGCAGCCCGGTCGGCGCCATCGCCGGCGGCTTCATCATTGCCTTCTCGGAGGTGTTCATCACCTACGCCTGGAAGAAGGTGCTGGAATACCTCATGCCCGAAAGCCTCGAACCCTCGGGCCTCGTCCAGCTCCTCTCCACCGATTACAAGTTCGCGGTCAGCTTCGTCATCCTCCTGATCGTGCTTCTTTTCCGGCCCACCGGCCTCTTCAGGGGGAAAGCGGTATGAGTGAACCGATGAAAAACGCCGCCATGTTCGTCTTCGTGGCGGCCCTGATCCTGATGACGGGCTTTGCGCAAAGCTGGTCCACCGCGCTTCTCATCCTCAACATGGGGCTGATTTCGGCCATCATGGCGCTGGGGCTCAACCTGCAATGGGGCTTTGCCGGGCTCTTCAACGTGGGCGTCATGGGCTTCGTGGCCCTGGGCGGCCTGGCGGCCGTGCTCGTCTCCATGCCCCCCACGACCGAGGCCTGGGCGGCGGGCGGCGTGCGCCTGATCTCCGGCCTCCTGGTCGGCGCGGCGGTGATCGTCGCGGCGGCGCTGACCTTCAAGTACATGAAGAAATCGAAGCTGCGCGGCCTGATCGTGCTGGTCATCCTCGTCGGCGGCTTCTTCCTCTACCGCGCGGTCTTCGATCCGGGCGTCAACGCGGTCGAGGCGGTGAACCCCGCCGGCACCGGCTATCTCGGGGGGTTGGGCCTGCCCGTGCTGCTGGCCTGGCCCGTGGGCGGGCTGCTGGCGGCGGGCGCGGCCTGGATCATCGGCAAGTCGGCCCTCGGCCTGCGCTCCGACTACCTCGCCATCGCCACGCTCGGCATCGCCGAGATCATCCTCGCCATCCTCAAGAACGAGGACTGGCTGGCGCGCGGGGTCAAGAACGTGGTCGGCCTGCCCCGCCCCGTCCCCTACGAGGTCGACCTCCAGTCCGACCCGGCCTTCATCGAGAAAGCCGCCGGGCTCGGCCTCGACCCGGTCACCGCCTCCTCGCTCTACATCAAGCTCGCCTACGGCGCCCTCTTCGCCGTGGTCCTCGCCGTGCTGCTCATCCTCGCGCAGCTGGCGCTCAACAGCCCCTGGGGCCGGATGATGCGCGCCATCCGCGACAACGAGGTCGCGGCCGAGGCGATGGGCAAGGACGTCACCGCCCGCCACCTGCAGATCTTCATCCTGGGCTCCGCCTGCTGCGGCATCGCCGGGGCGATGATGACCACCCTCGACGGCCAGCTCATCCCCACCTCCTACCAGCCCCTGCGCTTCACATTCCTGATCTGGGTGATGGTCATCGTCGGCGGCTCGGGCAACAATTTCGGGGCGGTGCTGGGCGGCTTCCTGATCTGGTTCCTCTGGGTGCAGGTCGAACCGATCGGCCTCTGGCTGATGCAGACGATCACGGCCCCCCTGCCCGAGGGCAGCGCCCTGAAGGACCACCTGATCGGCAGCGCCGCGCATATGCGGCTCTTGACCATGGGGGTGATTCTCATCCTCGTGCTGCGGTTCAGTCCACGGGGCCTGATTCCCGAAAGATAGGCCCGGAACCCGGTCGTTAAAATGCGCCGGGTTTCCATCCCGGCACCAATCAGGCCCCGGCCGCCCATTGACAACGGCGGCCGACAGGATTGTGTCAGGAATGTGGCGGGCCATCGAAAAGGCCACATTCCCGCCACATTCCACTTTCAATGACAGGGCCAATGCGATCGGCCGGCCCCCGAACGGGCCGCGCGCGCATCGCGCAATTGCCCTGAAAGGCGGCCCCGGATGACCAAGTACCTGCAAACCTTCCGCCGCGACGAGTCCGGCGCCGCCAGCACCGACTGGATCACGCTCACGGCAAGCGTCGTGATGCTCGGCCTCATCGCGGTCACGGCCGTCAAGACCGGCTCGATCGAGGTCGGCGAGGGCATGGTCACCCAGGTCAGCGTGTCCAACGGCGACTGATCCCCATGCGGCATCCCGCCACGCCCGCCCGGGCGTTGCGGCCACAAAATTGCCAGACTCTGCTGGCAAAATGACACCTTCACGACAAGATGGGCCACGAAGGATGGCTGACATGATCAAACGTTTCGGAACCTTCCTCGAAGACGAAAGCGGCGCCGTCACCGTCGACTGGGTCGTGCTGAGCGCGGCCGTTGTCGGCCTCGGGGTCGCGGCTGTCAGCACGGTCGGAGATGGCGTGAACTCGCTGGCCTCCGACATTGCCACCGCCATCGCCGACAAGTCGGTCGACAACCGCAACGGCGACTGACCGTCCGCCCCGGGCCGCCCCGGGCGCCGGCCAGTGGCCGCCCGGACACGACCCCGCGATCACACCCCCTTCCCCGTTGCCATTTGGCCGGTTTCCGCTACGCTTGCCGCTGCGCCGCCGCCGTGACGCGGGCGTGCCGGGGAAACGTACATGGCCGTATGGAAACAGCTCCTGTTGCTCTGCCTTCTGGGCGGGCTCGGCTATGGCGGCTGGTGGGTCTACCGGGAACACTACGCCCCGCCCGAGGAAGCCGCCGCCGAGCGCCCCAACGCCCCCGCCCCGGTCGAGATCGTGCCCGCCGAACGCCAGGTGCTCGAAACCACCGTCGAGGCGGTCGGCACCACCCGCGCCCGCCAGTCGGTCGAGATCGTGCCCGAGGCCGCGGGCCGCATCGTCGAGATCACCTTCACCCCCGGCGATCGCGTCGAAAAGGGCGAGGTCCTCGTCCGGCTCGATGACGCCATCCAGCGCGCCGACCTGGCCGAGGCCGAAGCCCGTTCGACCGAACAGGAACAGGTCCTCGCCCGCGCCCGGCAGCTTCGCGAAACCAACGCCATATCGCAGGCCACGCTCGAGGAATCCGTGGCCCGCCTGGCCGAGGCCGGCGCCCAGCTCGACCGCGCCCGCCGCCGGCTGGAAGACCGCACCATCACCGCCCCCTTCGCCGGTGTCGTGGGCCTGACCGAGGTCGACCCCGGCGCCCGCGTCAGCGAGGGCGACCTGATCACCCGGCTCGACGACCTCTCCGAGGTCATCGTCGAGTTCGCCCTGCCCGAAACCCTCTTCGCGCAGGTCCGCACCGGCCTCTCCGTCACCGCCACCAGCGCCGCCTTCCCCGACCGCACTTTCGAGGGCCGCATCGCCGCCGTCGACAGCCGCATCGACCCGGTCAGCCGCGCCTTCCTGACCCGCGCGGTCATCCCCAACCGCAACAGCGTCCTGCCGGCGGGGATGTTCATGTCCCTCACCCTCACCCTCTCGGAATCCGACGAACTGGTCGTGCCCGAGGCCGCGATCATCTTCCAGGCGGCGGAAACCTACGTCTTCACCGTGACCGACGGCACCGCCCACCGCGTCCCGGTCCGAACCGGCCAGCGCCGCGCCGGGCTCGTCGCCATCGAGGGCGGGCTCGAGGAAGGCACCGGCGTCGTCGTCCGCGGCCTCCAGCGGGTGCGCGACGGCGCGGCGGTCAGCGTGCTCGACGCCGGCGAACCCTCCTCGGCCTCGGCAACCGAGGGCGACTCGTGACGCTCCCCGACATCGCCGTCCGCCGCCCCGTACTTGCAGCGGTGGCAAGCCTCCTGCTGCTGGTCTTCGGCCTCGCCGCCCTGCGCACCATCCCCGTGCGCGAACTGCCGGATGTCGACAACGCCGTCGTCTCCATCGACACGATCTACCTGGGCGCCGCGCCCGAGGTGATCGACACCGACATCACCGAACCCATCGAGGGCGCGGTCGCCGCCATCAACGGCCTGCGCTCGATCAGCTCCGAAAGCCGGCAGGGCCGAAGCCGCATCACGCTGGAATTCGAAACCGGCCGCGATATCGAGCAGGCCGCCAACGACGTGCGCGATGCCGTCGGCCGCGTCTCCTCCCGCCTGCCGGAAGAGGCGCAGGATCCCCGCGTCATCAAGAGCGATGCCGACGCCGACCCGGTCATGCGCCTCGCCGTCACCTCCTCGCGCATGACCACGGCCGAGATCACCGACTACATCGACCGTTTCATCTCCGACCGTCTGGCCACCATCGACGGGGTCGCCAACCTGCAGATCTACGGCGAGCGCCCCTTCGCCGTGCGCATCTGGCTCGACCGGCGCGCGCTGGCGGCCCGGCAGCTCACCGTGGCGGATGTCGAAACCGCGCTCCGGCGCAACAACATCGAGCTTCCCGCGGGCGAGGTCGTCTCGGAAGAGCGCCAGCTCTCCGTCCGTCTCAACAGCCGCCTGCGCAGCGTCGCCGATTTCCGCGACGTGGTGCTCGACCGGGTGGCGGGCTACCCCGTCCGGCTGGGCGACGTGGCCCGCGTCGAACCGGGGGTCGCCGACGACACCACCATCGTCCGCACCAACGGCAGCGACGCGGTCGGCATCGCCATCCTCCGGCAAAGCCAGTCGAACACCCTCGCCATCTCCCAGGGCGTCCGCGAAGAAATCGAGCGCCTCAAGCCTACCCTCCCCGAAGGCATGGACATCATTATCGGCTCCGACGACGCGCTCTTCGTCGGCGCCTCGATCCGCGAGGTGATGATCGCGCTCTTCATCTCGCTCGGCCTCGTCGTGCTGGTGATCCTGCTCTTCCTGCGCTCCTTCCGCGCCACGCTGGTGCCCTTCGTGGCGATCCCGGTCTCGCTCATCGGCTCCTTCATCCTGATCGGCGCATGGGGGTTTTCCCTCAACACGCTCACGCTGCTGGCCATGCTGCTCGCCATCGGCCTCGTGGTCGATGACGCCATCGTCGTGCTGGAAAACATCCAGCGCCGGATCGAGAACGGCGAAAGCCCGCTGGTGGCCAGCCTGCGCGGCGCCAAGCAGGTCACCTTCGCGGTGATCGCCACCTCCTTCACCCTCATCGCGGTCTTCGTGCCGCTGTCGTTCATGCCCGGGCAGGTCGGCCGCCTCTTCGTCGAATTCGGCTGGGTCATGGCCGGCACCGTCGCCATCTCCACCTTCGTGGCGCTCTCGGCCTGCCCGGCGCTGGCCTCCCGCGTGCTGAGATCCGGCAGCGGGCTCAAGCGCGAAGACGGCCGGCTCACCGGCATCCAGGCCGGGTATTACCGCCTGCTGCAGCGCGCGGTCCAGATGCCGCTCGTCGTGCTGGCGCTGGCCATCGCCATAACCGGCGGCGCCGCGCTCTTCTACGAGGGGCTGCCCCGCGAACTGGCCCCCTCGGAAGACCGCGGCGTCGGCTTCATCCCCCTCACCTCGCCCCAGGGCAGCACGGTCGAACACACCGACCTCGCCGCCCGGCAGGTCGAGGCGATCCTCGAACCCATGCGCGAGGAGGGGTTGATCGACACCGTCTTCACCTTCACCGGCTGGGGCAACCGGGCCTGGCGCTCCTTCGTGGTCTTCCGGCTGGTCCCGTGGGAGGAACGCACCGTCGCCATCTCCGACGTGGTGGGCCGGATCGTCCCGCAGATGAGCCAGGTCACCATCGCCCGCGGCTTCCCCGTCACCCCGGCGGGGCTCGGCCTGCGCGGCAACTCCACCCCCGTGCGCGTGGTCATCGGCGGCCCGGATTTCGAAAGCGTCAAGGAATGGTCCACCACCCTGCTTGCACGCTCGGAAACCGTCCCCGGCCTCGTGAACCCGGAAATCAACTTCGAGGAAAACCTCCCCCAGCTCGACGTCAGCATCGACCGCAACCGCGCCGACGATCTCGGCATTTCCATCGACACCATCGCCAACACCCTGCAAACCATGCTCGCCTCGCGCGAGGTGACCACCTTCGTCAGCCGCGGCCGCGAATACCCGGTCATCCTGCAAGCGGCCGAGATCGACCGCGAAAGCCCCTCGGATATCGACAACCTCTTCATCCGGGCGGGCGACGGCGAAACGCTGGTGCCGCTCGGCGCGCTGGTCTCGATGAACGAGAACGCCGCCGCACCCTCGCTCCGCCGCTTCGACCGGCTGCCCTCGATCCAGCTTTCGGGCACCGTGGCGCCCGGCCACAACCTCGGCACCGTGCTGGAAGGCGTCGAGGCCGTCGCCGCCGACATCCTGCCCGCCTCCGCCAAGCTCGGCTACGAGGGCCAGTCGCGCACCTTCAAGGACACCTCCGAAGGCGTCGGCATCGTGCTGGCCCTGGCGCTGCTGATCGTCTTCCTCGTGCTGGCGGCGCAATTCGAAAGCTTCATCCACCCCCTCACCATCATGCTGACCGTGCCGGCTGGGGTGGCCGGCGCAATCTACGCCATGGCGCTCGGGGGGCTCTCGCTCAATGTCTATTCGCAGATCGGGATCATCCTGCTGGTGGGTCTGGTGGCCAAGAACGGCATCCTCATCGTCGAGTTCGCCAACCAGCTCCGCGACGAGGGAATGAAACGCCGCGAGGCCGTCCTGCGCGCCTCGGCCCTGCGCCTGCGGCCGATCGTGATGACCGTGCTCTCGACCGTGCTGGGCGCCCTGCCGCTGGTGGTGGCCACCGGCGCCGGCGCCGAAAGCCGGGCGGCCATCGGCACGGTGATCATCGCGGGCCTGATGCTCGCCAGCGTGCTGATGCTGGTGGTCACCCCGGTCCTCTACGACCTGCTCGCCCGCTTCACCAAGCCCCGCGGCGCCTTCGAGCGGCTCATCAACCGCGAGCTGTCAAAACCCGCAACGCAGGCCGCGAACGGGTGATTTGAGTATTTTCAGAAAGATGAAAGGCAAACGGGCGCCCCCTTTCATCTTTCCCCAAATACTCCCGCCGGAGGCGTCCCGACCTCAGCCACCCTGCGCCTTCGCCGGCTGGCCGGGCGCCCACCGCTCCACGTCCCGCGCAAGCTTGTCCAGAAGCCGCGTCAGGGTCTCCACCTCCTCCGGCTCCAGCGTCTCCAGCATGACCCGCTCCGCCTCGGCAAAGCTTGCCATCACCCGGTCATGCACCGCCTGCCCCGCGTCGGTGATGGCCAGCACGTTCCGCCGCGTATCCACCGCATCCCGCGTCCGCGTGACGTATCCCTTCTCGACGAGGGAAGAGACCGCCCGGCTCACCGTGTTCGACGGCTGCTCGGTGATCTCGCAGATATCCCGCGCATTCAGCCCCGCGCGGAAGTTCAGGCACATCAGCACCGTCAGCTCCGGCCGGATCAGCCCGGTCTCCCGCTCCATCCGCCGCATCAGCGGTTCGCGGTAGAAATTGATGATGAACGCCATCCGGTATCCCACCGGAATGGACGTGCCATCAAGGATATCCATCAGCTTGAGCATGACCGCGGCCTCCTGACCTGCTAGGCTAGGACAAAAAAGGGGATTGCTCCAGATGGAAATATATAGTTCCATATGGAGGAATATCTGGCAAGGGAGGCACGGCCGGAAATGGAGGAGGAGAATGGCAGCCCCTGGGCGCAGGCCCTGCTGCGCGGGCTTTCGTGGCTCGTCATACTGCTGATGCTTGGCATCGTGCTGCAGGTCGCCTGCAACGCGCTCGACATCAACCCGCTCGCCCGGTTCGACACCGCCCTGCCGCTTCTCGGCAAGGCCATCACCCTCAACACGCTGCTCGACCTGCAATGGCACCTGCTGGTGATCACCGGCCTCCTGCCCGCCGGGCTGGTCTGGCTGAGCAATGCCCATGTGCGGGTCGATTTCTTCTACCAGCCCCGCAGCGACCGCACAAAGGCCCGCATCGACCTGGCCGGAAACCTCCTCTTCGCCCTGCCCTTCCTCGTCATGATCCTGCCCGCCGCGTGGGATTTTACCCACCGCGCCTGGCGCTCCGACGAAGGCTCCGCCTCGGGCGGGCTGAATGACCTCTGGCTGATCAAGGAATTCCTGCCCCTCGGCATGGCCCTCCTCGCCCTGGCGCTCGCCGTCGAGACCCTCCGCCTTCTCCGGCGCGCGAAATGAGCGAAACCGCCCTGCCCCTCGCCATGGCCGTGCTCACGCTCGCCGGCATCCTTGCAGGCTACCGCGTGGCCATGGTGCTCGCCGGCTCCGCCGCCCTCTTCATCCTCGTCTCCGACCTGCCCACCGCCTATTTCAACCTGCTCACCAGCCGGATCTACGCCAACGTCCTGTCGAACTGGCTTCTGGTCGCCATCCCGATGTTCATCTTCATGGGGCTGGTGCTGGAAAAATCCGGCGTCGCCGAACGCTCGCTCCGCGCGTCGCAACAGGCGCTCGGGGGCAGCGCGGCGGGCATGGGCATCTCCGTCCTTGTCATCGGCGTCCTGCTCGCGGCCTCCTCCGGCATCGTCGGCGCCTCCGTGGTGCTGCTGGCGCTGCTCGCCCTGCCCCGCCTGCAGGAAACCGGCTACGACAAGCCCACCTCCGCCGGCCTCATCGCGGCCTCCGGCACGCTCGCCATCCTGATCCCGCCCTCGGTCATGCTGATCGTGCTGGGCGACCAGCTCCAGACCCCGGTGCCGGACATGTTCGCCGGCGCCATCGGCCCGGGCCTCCTGCTGGTGGGCATCTATGCCATCCTCGTCGCCATCCGCTCCCGCGGCCTGCCCCGCGCCCCCCGCCTGGAAGGCCGCACCAACCCGTTCCGCCTGCTCCTCGACCTCGGCCCCCTCCTGACGCTCATCGTCGTGGTCCTGGGCTCCATCATCGCCGGCTACGCCACCCCCACCGAGGCCAGCGGCCTCGGTGCCTTCGGGGCGATCGTCGTGACCCTCCTCTACCGCCGCTTCGACCTCGCCACCATTATGGCCGCCGCCCGCCAGACCGTGACGACCACCTCGATGGTGCTCCTGGTCATGATCGGCGCCACCTGCTTTTCCGCCGTCTTCAAGGCCATCGGCGGCGACGACATGGTGGAAACAGCCATCACCGCCTTCGGCACCGACCCTTTGACCGTGCTGGCCGTGGTCATGGGGGCGATCTTCCTGCTGGGCTTCGTCCTCGACTGGCTGGAAATCACCCTCATCCTCATGCCGATCTTCGCCCCCATCGTGGCAGGCCTCGACTTCGGCAACGGCCTTTCGGGCGACGCGCTGCTGGTGTGGTTCGGCATCCTCGTGGCCGTCAACCTGCAAACCAGCTTCCTCACGCCGCCCTTCGGCTTCTCGCTCTTCTACCTGCGCGGCGCGGCAGGCGGCCAGCTCAGCACGACCGATATCTACAAGGGCGTCCTGCCCTTCATCCTGCTTCAGCTACTGGTGCTGGGGCTGATCATCGCCTTCCCCGTCATCGTCACGGGGCTTATCTGAACCACTAGGGAGGAAACCATGAAACACACAATGAAAGCGGCCGCGCTGGCCGTGCTGGCGGCCACCGCCGCCCAGGCCGACACCTACACGATGCAAAGCGCCTTCGGGCCCCTGCCGGTGCTCGACCCGGCCGCCAAGCGCTTCGTCGAGAACGTCTCCGTCCTCACCGGCGGCGAGGTCGAGTTCGACTACCTCCTCGACGGCGAACTTTCCCCCGCCTTCGAGATCTTCGACAATGTCAGCGCCGGCGCCATCGACGCGGGCTTCAGCTTCGCGGGCTACGCCGCCGGCAAGGAACCGGCCGCCGCGCTCTTCGGCTCGATCCCCTTCGGCGGCGAGCCCACGCAGTACATCTCCTGGCTCAACCACGGCGGCGGGCTGGAGCTCTGGCGCGAAATGTACGAGCCCTACAACCTCGTGCCCATGGCCTGCGGCGTCATCCTGTCCGAGTCGGGCGGCTGGTACACGAAGGAAATCAACACCCCCGAAGACCTCAAGGGCCTCAACATCCGCATCGGCGGCCTGGGCGGCGAGATCCTCTCGAAACTCGGCGCCAACGCCATGTCGCTGCCCGCGGGCGAAATATCCACCTCGCTCGAAACTGGCCGGCTCGACGCGACCGAGCTCAGCTTCCCGCTGGTCGACAAGCTCCTGGGCTTCGACCAGGTCGCCAAGAACTACTACTTCCCCGGCTGGCACCAGCCCGCGGGCTTCATCGAGTTCTACATGAACAAGGACAAGTGGGACGCCCTCACCGACGCGCAGCGCAAGGCGATCGAGGTCTCCTGCAACGAGGTCAGCCTCTGGGCCCTCGGCCACGCGGCGGGCGCCCAAGGCCCGGTGCTGCAGGAATTCCGCGACAACGGCGTCAACGTCGCGCGTTTCCCCGACAGCGTGATGGAGGCCCTGCGCACCGCCGCCGACGAGGTCTACGCCGAACGCTCGGCCGAGGACGAGATGTTCAAGCGGGTCATCGACAGCTACCGCGCCTATGGCGAGGACTACCGCGAGTACCAGGCCCTCTCGGCGCTGGACTGATCCGCTTTCCCCGCCCGTGCCACACCGGCGCGGGCGGGCCAACACCGTCGGGAGACCTCGCATGCGCCGCCCCGTGACGTTGCGCGATTTCGGCAGCTACACCGCCGGCGGCCGCCTGCACCGGGTCACCGAGGGGCAGCCGCGCGACCTGCCCGTCACCCGCGACGTCACCCTTACCTTCGACCCACGGGGCA
Source organism: Roseovarius sp. (assembly GCF_030373445.1). Taxonomy (GTDB): domain Bacteria; phylum Pseudomonadota; class Alphaproteobacteria; order Rhodobacterales; family Rhodobacteraceae; genus Roseovarius. Next base: position 86,624 of record NZ_JAUCYU010000010.1, on the reverse strand, counting down.
CCTTCGCGGTCGAACAGGCCTACGTGCAGTATTTCATACCCGACCCCCTCCGCGACGCGCCGCCCGTCGTGCTGCTGCATGGCGGCGGCATGTCCGGCACCGTGTGGGAGGGCACGCCGGATGGCCGCCAGGGCTGGCTCCAGCTGCTGCTGGCCGAGGGCTACGAGGTACATGTCATCGACAATGCCGAACGCGGCCGTGCCGGGTTCATGCCGGGTCTCTGGCCGGGCGAGCCGGTGCTGCGCTCGCTCGAGGACGCCTGGCACCTCTTCCGCATCGGCCCGCCCGACGGGTTTGCCGCCCGCCGCGCCTTCCCCGGCCAGCGTTTCCCCGCCGACAGCCTGCCGGCGCTGGCGGCCACCTTCGCCCCCCGCTGGCTCTCCACCGCCCCGCAACAGGCCGCGGCGGTCAAGGCCGTGCTCGATGGCCTTCCCTCACCCATCCTCGTCGCCCACAGCCAGGGCGCCGAGCCCGCCTTCGAGGCCATCGCCCAGGGCGCACGCCTCTCCCAACTCGTGCTTCTCGAACCCTCGGCCGAGCCCGACGACCCAACGCCGCTCGCCGGCCTGCCGGTGACGCTCTTCACCGGCGACTACCTCGACATCAACGAGCTCTGGCAGGGCCGCGCCGCCGCCTGGGACCGGTTCGAGGCGCGGCTCCGCCACGCCGGCACGCCCCTCCACCGCCTCGCCTCCGGCACCACCCTGCCATCCGGCCATTCCCACCTGCCGATGCATGACCACGGCCACGACACCGTGCTCGACACCATCCTCGCCACCCTCGGCACCTGACCCCGAGGTTCCGGTGGCACAGCCGCGCTCCGCCCGCTATGTCCATGGCAAACCGGCCCTTGAGCGAGACAGCACCATGACCCCCGAAGAACTTGACGCCATCCTGCCCGACTTCCCGAAATCCATGGGCGTGACCCTGACCCATGGCAGCCCCGAATGCATCGTCGGCACCCTGACCGTCCAGCCCCACCACGCCAACCGCAACGGCGTCATGCATGGCGGCGCCATCATGGCCTTCGCCGACGCGCTCGGCGGCTCGGCCGCCGCCGTCAATCTCGAAGACGGCCAAACCACCACCACGCTGGAAAGCAAGACCAATTTCATCCGCCCCATCGCCATCGGCGAGACCGCCACGGCCCGCTGCGAGGCCCTGCACCGCGGCCGCCGCACCACGATCTGGCAAACCACCGTGCTGCGCGAAGACGGCAAACCCGCCGCCATCGTCATCCAGACCCAGATGACCCTCTCCGCGGCCGGCTGAGGCCCTGTAAATGCCTGCCTATTGCGCAGCCATGAAACCCCGGCCGCATGTTCGGCGTTATTCCCGCGTCGCCTGACTTGGCGTCAACCCGCCAGCCTATTGACCGGATTGTATCGCTTCGGATCAAAAGATAAGTAAACCATTGTCTGCATACGCAGACGCACCAATATATGCGTGTCATTGTTGTTTGAAAGCGAGTTGAACCCGATGCCGTCTCAGACTGACCTGCCGCCCGCCCTGGGCGACTATATCCGGAAGTCCGGCGTCGCGCTGGCCGTCTCCACAACCGGGGGCGATGCCCCCCTCATCGCCGTGAACGAGGCGTTCTGCAAGCTCACCGGCTATTCCGAGGACGAGGTGACCGGCAAGAACTGCCGCTTCCTGCAAGGCCCCAACACCACCGAGGAAGAGCGCCAGCCGCTGCATGACTTCGTCCACGGCCAGGGCGGCGACAGCGACCGCTTCCCGATCACCAATTACCGCAAGGATGGCAGCGAGTTCCGCAACTTCGTCTTCATGTCCCGCCTCTACGACGCCCACGGCAAGGCCCAGCTGATCCTCGCCTCGCAATTCGACATGACCTCGGCCATGCAGCGCTCGGAAATCGCCAAGAACGACGCCAAGCTCTCGCAGGCACTGACCGACGTGGAACAGATCGGCCGCGAATATGGCTTCGCGATGATGGGATCGGCCCAGCTCATCGCCGACTCGGTCGCGACCCTCGCGCGCATGTCCTTCTCGGACTCCCGTTAACCCCGCGGCCGGCTCATCGTCACATGAAAGATTCCGAAGAAGAAGATCAGACCCCGGCCCAGAAACGGGAAGCAGACCGCAAGCGGCTCTGCGTCGTCGGCATCGGCGCCTCCGCCGGCGGGCTCGAGGCCATCCGCGAGATGCTGACCGAGGCGCGGCCCGAGAACAACCTCGCCTTCGTCGTCATCCAGCACCTCGATCCCAACCACGAAAGCCTGCTGGCCGAACTGCTCTCCCGGCATACCGAGCTGACCGTGCGGCAGGTCTCCGGCGGCGAGAAGGTCGAGGCCGGCAACGTCTACATCATCCCGCCGGGCCACGGCCTCTCGATCAAGGACTCGGTCCTCAACCTCACCGATTTCGCCCAGCCCCGTGGCCTGCGCCGCCCGATCGACGACTTCTTCGAAAGCCTCGCGCTGGACCAGGGCCGCTTCGCCGCCTGCGTGATCCTCTCCGGCACCGGCGCCGACGGCAGCGCCGGCCTCCGCGCGATCAAGGAGCATGGCGGCCTCTGCGTCGTCCAGGATCCCCGCACCGCCAAGTACGAAGGCATGCCCACCTCGGCCCAGGGCACCGGGCTGGTCGATTTCGTCCGCCGCCCCGGCGAGATCGTCGAGGCGATCCAGCAGTTCTACGCCCATTCCTTCGTCGACACGGTCGACCGCAAGCTCGCCAGCACGGTCGAGGAAAACCTCAAGGACATCTGCGGCGTCGTGCGCAACTTCGTCGGGCACGATTTCTCCGGCTACAAGAAATCCACCCTCGTCCGCCGGGTCCAGCGCCGCATCCAGGTGCTCGACCTCGCCGACGCCCATGCCTACCTCCAGCACATCAAGTCCGACCCGCTTGAATGCGAGGTGCTGTTCCGCGACCTGCTGATCAACGTCACCCGTTTCTTCCGCGACCCCGAGCATTTCGCGGCCCTCCGGGCCAAGGCTATCAGGCCGATGATCGAACATGCCGGCAACGAGGACGAGCTCCGCGTCTGGATCCCCGGCTGTTCCAGCGGCGAGGAAGCGTTCTCCATCGCCATGATGTTCGCCGAGGAGGCGCGCGCCCAGAAACGCGCCCCCAAGGTCCAGATCTTCGCCACCGATATCGACGAGCAGATGCTGCGCATCGCGCGCGAGGCCTCCTACCCGCAATCCGCCCTCGCCGACATCCCCGAGGAAATGCGCGACGCCTACACCATCGCCCGCGACGGCCGTTTCCAGATCTCCGGCCGCATCCGCGACATGATCCGCTTTTCCGTGCACAGCATCGTGCGCGACCCGCCGTTCTCGAATATCGACCTGGTCTCCTGCCGCAACCTGCTGATCTATTTCGGCGACCAGCTCCAGAACCTCGCCCTGCCGATCTTCCACTACTCGATCAAGCCCGACGGCATCCTGTTCCTCGGGCCGTCCGAAACCGTCGGCCGCCACGACCACGCCTTCCGGCAGGTCGACCAGGCCGCGCGGATCTTCCAGCGCAACGATGGCCGCCCCGAATACCCCCTCCACCTGCGCGGCCAGTCCCGGCCCGAAACCCCGCGCCGCCCCGGCATCCACGAGGACGATACCGCCCGGCTCCAGCCCGACTGGCGCGAGGACAACGCGGTCCAGCGCATCCTGTCCACCTACGCCCCCGCCACGCTCCAGGTGACCACCTCGGGCGAGATCCTGAAAACCACGGGCCGGCTCGGCAAGTATCTCGACTACGGCACCGACCAGGAAACCAACCGCTTCGCCCCGTCCATCGCCCGCCCCGGCGTGCGCGAGGCCGTGTCGGCCATCATCCGCCAGGTCGGCAAGAACAAGAAGCGCACCATCTCCCGCGATCTCGTCGCGAAGTCCGAATTCGGCCAGCAGGCCTTCGACCTCATCGCCGAGCCGCTCGATGACGGCTCGATCTTGCTGATCCTGCGGGACCGCGACCGCTTCGAAACCTTCCAGGACGAGGATTTCGACGATCTCGACCCGATGGACAGCCACGTCCAAAGCCTCGAGGACGAGCTGCGCAGCACCCGCGTCCGCCTGCACACCACCGTCGAGGAGCTCGAGACGGCGAACGAGGAGCTGAAAAGCTCCAACGAAGAAATGATGTCGATGAACGAAGAGCTCCAGTCGACCAACGAGGAGCTTTCGACCGTCAATGACGAGCTGAAAAGCAAGGTCGACGAGCTGTCCGTCGCCAATGCCGACCTCAGCAACTTCTTCGCCTCCACGGCCCTGCCGCTGGTCGTCGTCGATTCCGACATGTCGATCCGCAACTTCACCGATGCGATCCAGTCGATCTACCCCTTCCGCGGCACGGACCGTGGCCGCCCGCTCAGCGAGGTGACCAGCAGCCTGCGCAACAACGAGGAAGTGCTGACCGCCGCGCGCGACGTCATGGACGATGGCGAGGTCCGCTACCTGCGGGTGGCCGACCGGGCCGAGGAACGCACCTGGTCGCTGGTCATCACCCCCTACCAGAACCGCGTGGGCGACGTCGACGGCGCCACCCTGGTCTTCACCGAGGTCACCGACGCCCTGCGCCTCGAGGAGGCCCTCAAGCACGAGGGCGAGCGCCTGCGCCTCGCGCTCGACGTCACCTCGCTCAGCGTGTGGGAATTCGATCCCGGCTCGGACGAGCTGAAGCTCGACGATACCGGCCGCGCCATGATCGGCACCGACGAGAATGTGCTCCGCCTCGGCGATTTCCTCGACGAGCTCAACAGCAAGGACCGCGCCGCCATCGAAGCCGCCTTCCGCAACGCCGACGAGGACGACGACAGCATCGACCTGACCTATTCGGCCCCGCTGAAGGACGGCACCAAGCGCTATGTCCGCGTCGTCGGCCGCCGCATCAACGGCCACCGCGCCGACCGGATTCTCGGCGTGTTCTTCGACGTCACCGCCGAGGAAGAGGCCAAGACCGTCCGCGAGATGATGCTACGCGAGATGAACCACCGGGTGAAGAACATGTTCTCGGTGATCTCCAGCATGGTCCGCATGGCCGGCCGCACGACCGACAGCATCGACGACCTGGTCGAAGGCGTGCAGGCCCGCATCAACGCGCTGGCCCGCTCGCACGACATGACCCAGCGCTCCCGCACGGGCAAGCGCCTCCGCCTCGAGGACGCCATCCGCGCGGCGCTGGAACCCTATGACGGCCAGGCCGAAACCAGCGTCTCGGGCCCCAAGGTCCTGCTCACCAGCCAGGAGCTTACCTCGCTCTCCCTGCTCCTGCACGAATGGGCCACGAATGCCGCGAAATACGGCGTGCTCGGCCCCGCCACCGGCACGCTCGATGTGGCATGGAAGACGCATAAAAACGGATCGGTGGAATTAATATGGAACGAGATCCACGATCGGAGAGTTATTCCTGACGAAAACGGTACCGGTTTTGGCTCAACATTGGTCGAGCTGGCAGCCGCACAGCTTGGCGGAAGCGTAACGGTTTCCTTCGACGATAACGAACGTAAGATGACTTTGGTTTATGAGCCCGAAAACAATGAATGAAAAAACTGATCGAGCAACGGTGCTTGTGTGTGAAGATGAATTCGTGGTCGCGTTGGACCTCAAACTCCTGATCGAGGAATTCGGCTTCGAGGTGATGGGCCCCTTCGCGAAGCGGTCCGACGCCCTCGAAATCCTCGACAAGGGCCTCCCCGACGTGGCCCTTCTCGACGTGCGCCTGAAGGACGGCGAAGTGTTCCCCCTGGCCGACAAGCTCGTCGACTTGGGCGTGCCCATCGTCTTCCACTCCGGCCACATCTTCGAGGAAGACGTCCGCAACCGCTACCCCGGCGCCGAGACCTGCCAGAAACCGGTCAGCGCCAAGCACCTGCGCACGACGCTGGAAAACGCGCGCTAGGAAGGCCGCTCTACGATCGGAACGGCCCGATGCGGTATCGGCGACTTGCAAGCCGGGAACGGGCTGGAATCGCAATGCCCGCTTCGTACCCAACGCTGACCTGTCGACGAAGCGCCTGCGCGGAACAAAGGGCTTCAGCCCGCCGCGCATCGGCCGCAAATCCACAATGATGCAAACCGCATGGATATCGGCTATCGAAGGAGACCCGTAGGGCGTTGGAGTGACCTATTGTCGGAAGTATCGATACCAGACGGCGCGCTTCGCTTCCCATTAACCGCAAGCGACGAATATCTCCTGAATGGCGTTAAAAAATGGGTCGATTTGCTCGCCGAGGGCAGATTTGCAGACGCATTCAATCTCACCGCACACGACAGCTACCATTCTTGGACGCCTGAACTAATCCGGTCGGTTATCGCGGGATATGGACTTCCGCACGTGGCCGGAGAGCACGAGTACAGGATTTCAAGAGTAACCGAGGCAAACGAAGGACGTACGCCTTGTTGGGAAATCGACCGCTGGCGGGATGCCGAGCCGAATAGCCGTGTAGGGTCAATCTCATTTCGCCTACCGCTTGATGGGGAGTGGTCGGACCTAACCGCGACCTTTGAAATCCTTCAGAATGACGGTCGTTTGGTTCTGGTTCTGAACGATATTCATGTGCTTTGATCCGTCAGCCCCGTGACGCCCTTGCGGGTTACGCAGTAAGCCATCGAAAAGGCCGCTCCCTTCGGGGAACGGGCTAAGTCCGTGGGACTCCCAAGCCGGGGTCGCGCCGAAACCGCAAGGACCGCCTCAAGCCCATCCTGCTCATTCGTCAGGACGCAGGAAAGCCTGGTTGCGGGGCTTGTTATCGATCTCCGCCTGTGCATTGCTGCAATCTGCAGAGATTGTGGAGAAAGCAGTATGATCGACCCAGCCTTGCTGCTCACCTATTCGTTGATCGTTCTCGGCTTTGTTTTCATCCCCGGGCCCGCGACCCTTCTGACGGTTGCCCGGGCCACGACGTCCGGAACGAGGGTTGGTATTGCGACGGGCGCCGGCATCACGGCGGGAGACGTCCTACACACCATCATGGCGGTGGTCGGTATCTCGGCCATCATCGCCGCGTCGGCCACTCTCTTCACCATCGTGAAATACCTGGGCGCCGCGTACCTGGTTTTCCTTGGTTTGAAGGCGATCTTCGAGAAGGCATCGGTCGACCTTGGCCAGGGCCGCGTTCCGATCACCGCACCTCAAGCCTTCAGGCAGGCAATACTCGCCGAGGTGCTGAACCCCAAGACCGCCCTGTTCTTCCTCGCCTTCCTGCCCCAGTTCGTCGCCCCCGAAAAAGGCTACGTGGTCGCACAGCTTACCGTTCTCGGGATCATCTTCGCGCTCATCGGCTTTCTCAGCACGATCGTCTACTCCGTCGCAGCGGGTGGCCTGGGCAACTTCCTCCGCCGCAACCCGACGGTTCTCAAGTGGCAGGGCAAGGTCGTCGGCAGCATCTATTGCGCACTCGGCATTCGTCTCGCCTTGCAAGAGCGCTGAACCGACATTCCGCCAAAGCCAGCTTGCCTGTTCCGTAGGGCTATTGCCCCGCCACATCACCAACCGAAAAGGCCGCTCCCCCCAGGGGAACGGCCTCCACTCTTCCGGAACCAGTCGCTCACCCGGTCACGAGAACCACCACCGCTCCACGCAGCGCTCGCCATCCATGTCCCAGTTCGACGCGAAGGTCTCGGGCAGGCCGACCTTGTCGCGCGTCCCGAAGACATAGGAGGCGAACATCGGCGCGATCAGCCCGCCATCGTTGCTCAGGATTTCCTGCATCTCGTAATACATCGCCTTGCGTTTCTCGGTATCGAGCTCCGCCCTTGCCGCGATCAGCAGCTCGTCGAACCGCTCGTTCGACCACTTCGTCCCGTTCCACGGCACCCCGCTCTGGTAGGCGGTCGAGAACATCAGGTCCTCCACCGGCCGCCCGCTCCAGTAGACGGCGACGAAGGGCTTCACGTTCCACACATCCGTCCAGTACCCGTCATTGGGCACCCGCACCGGCGTGATGTCGATCCCCGCCTCCCTGGCCGAATTCTGGTAGAGCGTCGCCGCGTCCACCGCCCCGGCAAAGGCCGCATCGGCCGCCAGAAGCTCCACGCTGACATTCTCCATGCCAGCCTTCTTCAGGTAATGCCGCGCCTTGTCGGGGTCGTATTCCCGCTGCTCCATCTCGGAATTGTAGAACCGCTGCCCCTGCCCGATCGGGTGGTCGTTGCCCACCGCGCCGTAGCCGAACAGGATCTTGTCCACCAACTCCTGCCGGTTGATCGCCCATTTCAGCGCCAGCCGCAGGTTCACGTCCGTGTAGGGGTCGACATCGCACATCATCTCGAAGGTGAAATGCTGCGTCCCCGGCACCGAATGCACGTTCACGCCGGCATTCTGCTTGATCCGGTCCACGGTCTTCAGGTCCATCCGGTCGATCGCGTCGAAATCCCCGGTGATGAAGCCCGAGGTCCGCGCGTTGGTGTCCGTCACCGCGATGATCTCGGCGGAATCGAAGAACGCCCGGTTGTTCAGGTCCCAGTGATCTTCGTAGCGTGACAGGTCCGACCGCACGCCGGGCTCGAAATTGTCGAGCCGGTAGGCCCCGCACCCGATCCCGGTCTTCCAGTCGACGGCGCCATCCTCCGACATGCCGATCGGGATGTGGTAATCGCTCATCACGAAGGGGAAGTCGGCATTCCCAGCCTCAAGCTCGAACACCACCCGGCTGTCGCCATCGGCGCGCACATCGGTCAGCGCCGCCAGCAGCGGCTTGCCGGCCGAAGTCGAATCCTCGCCCCGGTGATGGTTGACCGAGGCGATGACGTCCTCGGGCGTCACGTCCTTGCCATTGTGGAACGTCATCCCCTTGCGCAGGTCGAACACCCAGGTCTTGCCGCCATCCGCCGGCTCCCAGCTTTCCGCCACGCCCGGCGTCAGGCTGCCGTCGCGGGCCACCTCGGTCAGGTAGCCGTGGAAGGTCTGCAGCAGGTTGACCATGTAGCCGTTCTCGGCCGTGCCCGGGTTCATCGTGTCGGTGGTCTGGCCATGCCCCTTGCCCAGCTTGAACGTGCCGCCCTTCTGCGGGGCCGCCGCCTGCGCCATGTCGGCCATGCCCGTCGCGGTCGCCGCCGTCATGCCGGTCGCCAGAAGCGCGCGCATGAACTGCCGCCGGTCCATGTCGCCGGCCATGAATTGGGTTCTCAGTCGGTTGATGTGCTTTTCTTTCATTCCTTGCTCCCTGTTGGATTATCTTTGTTTTTCTTGACTTATAAGGTTCAGCTCGGCGCCCGCCGAAGCGATTGCGCCATGCAGTGAATGCCGCCGCCCATCATGGTGAACATGTCCATCTCCGGGTCGTAGACCTTGAACCCGTTGGCCCGCAGCTTGGCGTTCAGGTCCGTGCTCGCCGCCGGCGACAGCACCCGGTCATCGCCCAGCGACATGACGTTGCAGCCAAGCGCCATCGTGTCCTTGAACCCCACCGGGATCAGCTCGAACCCTTTCCCCTTCAGCCAGTCCACCACGTGCTCCGGCGTCGTCTCGAGGCAGACAGCCGCGCATTTCGGCGCGATGACACAGACCATCAGGTCGATATGCACGTAATAGGGGTCGATATAGGCGTAATGCACCTCCCACCCCTCCTTCTCGACCCAGCCGCCGATCTGCTTCGCCGACACCTCTTCACAGCGCATGCCGGTATAGCCGATCAGCACCGCCCCCGGCTCGACGATATGGAAATCGCCGCCTTCGAAATTCCCGGCACTCACCATGTCGTAAATCGGAATGCCCGCCTCGAGGTAGAAGCGCAGCGCGGCGGAATACTCGCCCCGGCGGCGCGGGTTGGCCATCTGGGTGATCACCGCGCCCCAGGGCGTCATGAAACTGGAATCCCGCGCATAGACACCGTATTTCAGGTGCTCGTCCTGCGGCATCGTGTGGATGGTCACGCCCGCATCCTCGTAGGCCTCGCACATCTCGCGATACTGCCGCACGGCGGCCTGGTGATCCCACGCGCGCCCCGTCCGCGCGGTCTCGCGGTAGATCGAGCTGAAGGCGGTGTTGTCCATGTGCCCGAAAGTCTCGACCGGGCCCAGAAGCACGTCCTGCAACACCCCGTATTCCGAGTCGATCCCCCAGTTGTCCAGCGGCTGCGTGCCGCCACCGGGCTGGCGTGCCTGAAGCGGCAGCGAAACATCTGTCTTGTCCTTGGGCATGGCGAGTCTCCATTGGTTGTCCCCGCAAGGATAGAAATGAGCCCATCTTGGCAAAAGCGAGTAATTTTGCTTAAGCTGATGATCTAAACTTGTTAATCGGACAGGGCCATGAAGATCGGGGAAAACTGGGTGTCCCTCAACGCCCTGCAGACATTCCAGGTCGCCGCCCGGCATCAGCACATGGGCCGCGCGGCGACCGAACTGAACGTCACCCAAAGCGCCGTCAGCCATCAGGTCCGGGCGCTCGAAACCTCCCTCGGCGTCACGCTCTTCGACCGGCGCGGCCGCCGGATCGAGCTCAACCCGGCGGGCGAACGCCTTCTCCGGGCCATCGAGCAGGGCTTCGCCGGCATCGCCTCGACCGCCCTGTCCCTCTCGACCGACGCCTTCTCGGGCCAGCTCTCCCTCGCGGTGCCGGTCTCGCTCATGGTCGAATGGCTGAACCCGAAGCTGGCGGAATTCCTCGGCCGCTTCCCCGGCCTGTCGCTGAAACTCACCTACGCCGAACGCACGATGACCTCGCTGCCGGCCGATGTCGACATGGCGGTGGTCTACTCCGCCCACAGCTTCCCCGGCTGCACGGTCACCCCATTCATGCGCACCGCCATCTTCCCGGTCTGCGCGCCCGAACTCGTCCGGGGGGCCCTGCCGATGTCGCCCGACATCCTCAAGCGCGCCACCCTCATCCACGAGGATGACGGCGATGTCTGGTCCCAGTGGTTCGCCAGCCGCGGCCTCGAACAGTTCCGCCCGGAACGGGAAATTCACGCCGGCTCCCATCACGATGCCGTGGCCTTCGCCCGCAACGGCGCGGGCTTCGCCATGACCGACTGGTTCCTCGGCGGCGAGGCCCTCCGCGCCGGCCGGCTGGTCCAGGCCTTCGGGCCGCGAGAGCTCGATTACGACGCCTATTACATCGTCACCCGCGTCAACCAGCCCCCCAACAGCCCCGCCTCGGCACTGTTGGAATTCCTGGTCCGCGAAACCGACACCACCGGCCCCGGGCCGGGCCCCGGCCAAGCCTGACAGTCACCCGCTCTCACAAAAACGTAAATAAGTTTGAAACTATTTACGTCGCGTCTGCGTGACTGCGTTTCGTTGAAATAGGTTTATCCCGGGAAAAGGTAATAATGGCACAACAGGGTAGAAAATCGCTGCTCCGGCTTCTGAACGGCTCGGCCAGCGCATTCGTCATGCTTGCGGCAGGTGCGGCTTACGCCGACGGCACCGCCCCCTGCAACACGGGCGCAGGCACGAACAGCGTGGAATGCGGCGTGAACAGCACGGCAGACGGCGACTTCTCGGTCGCGGTCGGCGACCAATCGAGCACCGACGCCACCTCCACCGATGGTGTCGCCATCGGCTCCGAAGCCACGGCCACCGGCCCCTCGACCACCGCGGTCGGCGGCGAAACCGTCGCCACCGGCCCGGGCACCACGGCCGTCGGCTGGCAATCCATGGCCACCGCCGAACGCGCCCAGGCCTTCGGCCACCTCGCCACCGCGCAAGGCGAACGCTCCCTCGCAGTGGGCGAAAACGCCGACGCCCAGTCGGACAACTCGACCGCCATCGGCAACGAATCCATCGCCAACGGCATCGACGCAATCGCCCTCGGCGACACCGCCAGCGCCAATGGCCCCTCCACGACCGCCCTCGGCGGCGAAACCGTCGCAACAGGCCCCGGCGCCACCGCCGTCGGCTGGCAATCCATGGCCACCGCCGAACGCGCGCAAGCCTTCGGCCACCTCGCCACCGCGCAGGGCGTCCGCTCCCTCGCCGTCGGCGAGAACGCCGACGCCCAGACCGACAACGCCACCGCCATCGGCAACGAATCCATCGCCAACGGCATCGACTCCATCGCCCTCGGCGACACCTCCATGGCCATGGGCCCGTCGACCACGGCCGTGGGCGGGGAAACCGTCGCCACCGGCCCCGGCGCAACCGCCGTCGGCTGGCAATCCATGGCGACCGCCGAGCGCGCGCAAGCCTTCGGCCACCTCGCCACCGCGCAGGGCGTCCGCTCCCTCGCCGTCGGCGAGAACGCCGACGCCCAGACCGACAACGCCACCGCCATCGGCAACGAATCCATCGCCAACGGTATCGATGCGGTCGCCCTCGGTGACACCTCCATGGCCATGGGCCCGTCGACCACCGCCCTCGGCGGCGAAACCGTCGCAACAGGCCCCGGCGCCACCGCCGTCGGCTGGCAATCCATGGCCACCGCCGAACGCGCGCAAGCCTTCGGCCACCTCGCCACCGCGCAGGGCGTCCGCTCCCTCGCCGTCGGCGAGAACGCCGACGCCCAGACCGACAACGCCACCGCCATCGGCAACGAATCCATCGCCAACGGCATCGATGCGGTCGCCATAGGCGACACCTCGATGGCCATGGGCGCGTCGACCACCGCGGTCGGCGGCGAGACCGTCGCAACCGGCCCTGGCGCCACCGCCATCGGCTGGCAGTCGCAGGCCACCGCCGAGCGTGCCCAGGCCTTCGGTCACCTCGCCACGGCCCAGGGCGTCCGCTCGCTGGCCATCGGCGAGAACGCCGATGCCCAGTCGGACAACTCGACCGCCATCGGCAACGAGGCCGTCGCCAACGGCACCGATGCCATCGCGCTTGGCGACACCGCCATGGCGAACGGCCCCTCCACCACCGCGATCGGCGGCGAGACCACGGCGATGGGCCCCGGCGCCACCGCCGTCGGCTGGCAATCCACCGCCTCGGCCGAGCGGGCACAGGCCTTCGGCCACCTGGCCACCGCCTCCGGCGTCCGCTCCACCGCGGTCGGCGAAGGTGCCACGGCCTCGGGCGACGTCTCGCTCTCCTTCGGCAACCTCGCCATGGCCAGCGCGACCAACTCGGTCGCCATCGGCAACGGCGCCATGGCCACCCGGGCGAACCAGTTCACCATGGGCAACGCCCAGAACACCTACACCATGCCCGGCATCGCCTCCGACGAAAGCACCGCGGCCCAGGGCATGCCGGTGGGCTACGTCACCGCCGACGCCGACGGCAACCTCGCCGTCGACCGCTCGGTCATGCCGTCGGCCGCGCTCAGCCGGCAGGTACAGTCGAACAGCGCCGGCATCGCCAACAACAGCCGCCGCATCTCGAACAACGAGGAAGGCATCGCCATGGCGATGGCGCTCAGCACCCCCTACGTACCCACCGACCGCAGCTTCGCGCTCTCGACCAGCCTCGGCATGTTCGAAGGCTCGACCGCGATGGCCGTCAACATGGGCTTCCGGGTCAGCCCCAACGTTCAGCTTGACGCGGGCATCACGCACGGGTTCGATAGAAGCCAGACCGGCGGCCGCATAGGTGTAACGTACTCTTGGTAACCCTTCGCAGGAACAGAACCACCGAAGCGCCGCGGAGATTATCCGCGGCGCTTCTCGCGATCCTGCTGCTGGCCACGCCCGGCCTCGCGCAGGAACAGGTCGAGCGCAGCTTCGCCACGGCCCTCGTGCGCGATATCATGACGGCGGTGCATCACGGCAACCGCACCGGCAACTACACCGTGCTGCGCGACTACGCCGCCCGCGACTTCGGCGCCGCCAACAACGCCACCCAACTGGCCGCCCGCTTCACCGAGCTGCGCAATTCCGGGCTCGACATGCTGCCCGTGCTCGTTGTGGAACCGAAGATCCTGCAGGCCCAGATCGCGGCCGGCAACGACCAGATGCGCCTGACCGGGTATTTCCCCACCCTGCCGCAGCATTTCAGCTTCGACCTCGTATTCCTGCAGGAACGCGGAAGGTGGCGGATGCTCGACATCTCCGCCGGTGCCTTCGACCCGATCGAGGTGCCGGAGCCGCAAGCCGAGGAACCAGCGGCGGATGCGGAAGAGAGCAACGAGTAATACGACCTATTGGTGAATGTGTCACACGCCCGGAGTCAAGCCGCGTCTAAGCGCGGCGCCGGGCGAGCGGTCGTTCATTGAGGCGCCATTGGTTCAAGCCCAATGGACGACGCCGTCCCCACGGGCAGGCGCTTTTGACATGTAGCGCTACCTCCATAGCGAAGATGTACCCGGCACCATAAGGTACCATCTACAACCCTGGCAGCGCCTCCCCACGGGCCGCCGCTCACCCGGCGGTGCCAAAGCATAACAAAGCGTAATCCCCGCCCCGGGCCCGACCCGGGGCCTCTTACTCCACAAGGTCCCGGCTCAAGGCCGGGACGGGCAGTTCGACAGGCAGGTCACCTGCGAGAACACGCTGCCCCTCCCTCAGAATTCGCCTTTACAAGCTCACCCTATCCACACGTACCCTCCCCGCCCCGGGCCTGACCCGGGGCCTCGCACAACACGGCGCTCCAACACGGGAACCGGAACGGCTCGACCCAACCACCACACCCTACCCCTCACCGCTGATCCTCCGCCGCATCATCCGCTCGTAGACCCCCGGCGCCAGCCGCCTGACCCACCACGACATTCGCGCCACCCGGCCCACCGGGATGAACGCCCGCCCCCGCGCCACGCCGCGCAATATCACCTCCGCCGCGTCCTCCGGCGTCATGTAATCCACCCCGTCCGCCGCCGAGCCCGGCCGCACGATCCCGTCCGCCCCGCGCGCCGCATTGCCGATATTCGTCGCCACGAAGCTCGGCGCGGCGATCAGGCAGCGCACCCCATGCGCCATCTCCTCCGACCTGAGCGAGCCGAAAAACCCCTCCAACGCGTGTTTCGATGCCGCATAGGCCGTTCGGTTCTTCAACGGCGCGAACCCCGCGACCGAGGAGATCGCCAGATGCACCCCCCCGCTCTTTCGCACCGGCCCCAGGAACGCCCGCGCCATCGCCACAGCGGCGAAATAGTTGATCTCGAACACCCGGCGATGACTGGCCTCGTCACTCTCGGAAAACGGCCCGATCTGCGACACGCCCGCGTTATAGATCACCATGTCGATCGAGGGCCGCGCTGCGATCACCTCCGCCGCCACCCGCGCCAGTGCTGCCGCATCGGTCAGGTCCACCTCGACCGGCGTCCGTGTCTCCGTCGCCGCCAGCCCCGAGATTTCCCGGTCCATCAGCACGCAATGCCAGCCCTCCACCTCCAGCCGCGCCGCCAGCGCCCGGCCCAAGCCCCCGTTACCGCCCGAAATTACCGCCGTCCTCACAACCCCGCCTCCCGCCGCCAAAGCTCGAACACCTCGGCCGAGCTCAGCTCGGGCACGTAGCCGAACACCTCCTTCAACCGGTCATTGGCCAGAACGGGGCGGTATTGCAGGAACCGCACCTGCTCCGGCCCGTACTGCGTCAGCTCCAGCGGCTTCGCCACCGTCAGCGCCGCCTTCAGCGCCCAGGCCGGCAGCCGCAACACCGGCTTGCCCAGCCGCCGGGCCAGGTCATCGACCGTCAGCCACCCGTCGCCCGCCACGTTGTAGATCCCCGCCGGGCCATCCGTCGCCGCGCGCTGCAGGATACGCGCCAGGTCTCGCGTCCAGATGAACACGAACGGGCTGTCACAGCCCCGAATGGCCAGCAGCCGCTTGCGATGAAACAGCGCCGTGATCTGGTTCTCGACTCCCGCCCCCAGCACCGTACCCACCCGCAGCACCACCTGCTCCAGCCCCGGATGTGCCTCCCGCGCCTCCGCCAGCATCTCCTCCACCTGCCGCTTGTGGTCGGCATAGGCGAACGCGACGTTGCCCCGGCACGGCGCATCTTCCGTCAACGGCACCGGGTTGTCGGGGTGATAGCCATAGGCCGCCCCCGAGCTTGTTACCACCAGCCGTCTCACCCCATGCCGCACGCAGGCCTCCAGCACGTGGCGCGTGCCTGTCACGTCGACGGCGTGCGCATGCTCGCGGCTCATCCCCGGCGGCGGCGTCACGACCGAGGCGAGGTGCACCACCACCTCCGGCCTGACCCTGCCGATCACGTCATCCGGATCGCCCCCCGTGACGTTCATCCGCCGGAACGCCACCGCCTCGGGCAGCTGGCCCCGCGCCAGGTCCGTCGCCACCACGCCCCGCGCGGGCAGCGCCTCGACAAGCGCCCGGCCCACCATCCCGGCCGCCCCGGTGATCAGCACCCGGCTCATCGGGCCGCCTCCGTCCGCGCCATCACCGCCGCCAGCGCGATCCCCGAAATCGCGTGCCAGATCCCCCAGAACGCCGCCACCACGGCCATGCCGCCCAGGCCCCCGAAGAACCCGAAGATCAGCACCAGCCCCAGGCCCGAATTCTGGATCCCCGTCTCGATCGTCACCGCCCGCCGGTCGAAGGGCGTAAGCCCCGCCAGCCACGCCGTCCCGTACCCGCCCGACAATGCCAGCGCGTTATGCAGCACCACCAGCCCGGCAATCCCGCCCGCATAGGCCAGGAACTGCGCCCAGTTCGCCGCCAGCGCCACCGCCACGAACCCCACGAAAATCGCCATCGACAGCCATTGCAACGGCCGCCGCAACCGCGCCGCCACCCCCGGCCGCCGCGCGTTCAGCGTCACCCCCAGCACCAGGGGCAGCACCAGCATCAGCCCCACCGTCACGGCAATCCTGACCGGGTCGATCTCCGTGGCCCGCAAGATCTCCGCCGACGGCCCGTATAGGCTCCCCCAGAACGCGATGTTCAAAGGCGTGAGCAAAATCGCCCCCACCGTCGCGAACGCCGTCATCGACACCGACAACGCCGCGTTCCCCCCGGCCCGATGGGTGATGAAGTTCGAGATGTTCCCCCCCGGGCACGCCGCCACCAAAATCAACCCCAGCGCCACCGACGCCTGCGGCCTCACCAAAAGCACCAGCAGAAAGGTCAGCACCGGCAGCACCACGAATTGCGAGACCAACCCCACCACCAGCGGCTTCGGCGCCCGCGCCAGCGCCTTGAAATCCTTCGGCAACAGGTCGATGGCGATGGAAAACATCACCACCGCCAATATCGCGTTCAGCAAGGTCAGCGACCCCGCCGAAAACTCCAGAACCGCCTCGTCGATCATGCGCCCGCCCCGCCCAGCCGCCTGATCCACCGCCCCACCGCCTTGCGATAGGTCGCCTTGTCCACGTAATAGGCCATCCTCGGCAGGTCGATGTAACTCATCCCCCCCGTCGCCCGCTCGAACCCGCCGGCCTTGGCCGCCTGCAACGCCTTCGCCTCCGGCGACCCGGCCCTCAGCCCCTCGATGTACCGCACCACCATCTCGGCCTGCTCGTGCCGCCCCTGCCAGCCAAGCCCCGACGCCTCGACCATGCCCAGCACGAACAGGTCATCCCGCTCCGGATGCATGCAGTTGAGATAGAGATGCGGCGCATCCCCCGTCCAATTCAGCAGCCCGTCATCGATGAACGGATAATCCAGCTTGTACCCCGTCGCCGCCAGAACCATGTCATACTCGGCTTCCGTCCCGTCCTTGAAATGCACGGTCTTCCCCTCGAACCGCGCCACGTCCCCCCTGATCCGCACATCCCCATGCCCGGCGTGATACAGGATCAGCGAATTCACCACCGGGTGGCTTTCGTACAGCTTGTAGTCGGGCTTCGGAAACCCGTATTTCTGCGGGTCTCCCACGAACCATTTCAGAATCGTCCCGTCCACGATCCGCTTCAGCGCCATCGGCAGTTTGATCGCCCCGCCCAGCGTATCGGCAGGCTTGCCGAACACGTATTTCGGCACGAAGTAATACCCCCGCCGCATCGACACGTCGCACGACACGCCATGATGAATGGCATCCACCGCGATATCACAGCCCGAATTCCCCGCCCCGATCACCAGAACCCGTTTCCCCGCGAACTGCCCCGGGTAACGATACGCCGACGAATGGATCAGCTCGCCGGTGAAGTCCCCCTCGAAGGTCGGCATGTTCGGCGTGCTGAGCGTGCCGTTGGCGATCAGGACACCGCCAAACTCTTCCGTATGCTCCCCCTCGCCATCCCGCCACGTCACGCGCCAGCCCTCGCCGGACGCCCCCAGTGGCTCGCAGGACAGCACTTCCGCCCCGAACCGGTAATGCCGGTACAGGTCGAACCGCTCGGCGAAGTCCCGGAAATACCGCTTCATCTCCCGGTGCGACGGGTACTCCGCCACCTCGTCCCGCATCGGGAAATCCGTGAACTCCGTCATCCGCTTCGACGAAATCAGGTGCGCCGTCTCGTACATGGTCGAGCGCGGGCCCTCGATATCCCAAAGCCCGCCGACATCATCGTTCAGCTCGAACCCCTGGAACCCGATCCCGTGCTCGGCCAGCAGCTTGGCCGCCGCCAGCCCCATCGGCCCCGCCCCGATCAGGGCCAGCCTCTCGCGCGCGTCACTCATACTGTCCTCCCTTGTCACCCTTAACTTGAACATCTGTTCAACTTAAGGCAAGATGTTTTCATGACTCCGGAACAAACCTTTGGCAAGCCACGACAAAGGGCGCCCTCCAAGCGGGCGCTCGCCACGCGCGAGCGGGTGCTCGACGCCGCCGAAGCCGTCTTCGCCGACCGGGGATTCGACGGCGCCACCATCCGCGACATCGCCTCGGAAGCGGGCGAGCCGGTGGGCACCATCCACCACCACGGCGGCGGCAAGGAGGCGCTCTTTCACCTCACCGTCGCCCGCCGCGCCGCCGCCCTCTCGCAAGCCCGGCTCGACGCGCTGGCCCGGTGCCGCGCCAGCGGGCCCCTCACGCTGGAAAGCCTCCTCTCGGCCTTCATGCGTCCCTTCTTCGATCTGTCGCGGGACAACCCGCGCTGGCGACACTACGCCCGCATCGTGGCCTTCGTCTCAACCGACGACCGCTGGCGCGCCATCGCCGCAGAATGCTTCGACCCCACCGCCGAGATCTTCCTCGACGAGTTCCTCGCCCTCCGGCCGGATGCCTCGCGCCAGCAGCTCGCCGCGGGCTTCGTCTTCTCCGTCTCCGCCATGCTGGCGCTGCTCACCTCGCAGGGCCGGATCACCGCCCTCGGCCACGCCCCGGCACCCGAGGCGGACCAGGTCGACCACCTGGTCCGCTACTGCGCCGCGGGCCTCGCGGCCTGACGGGATGGACCGCGCGCCAAGCATGCTCTAATACCTCCGGCAAATCACCTGATCTCAGCAGGCCCCCATGAAACACGCCCTGATCATCGCTTTCCTCGCCGCCGCCGCATGCACCCCGCAGGAGTCGCCCTCCGTCTCGCGCGACACCGGCCGCGCCATCTTCGCCGAGAACTGCGCCTCCTGCCACGGCCCCGCCGCCAAGGGCAGCGGCCCGGCGGCCCACGGCCTCAAGACACCGCCGGCCGATCTCACCCGCATCGCCGCGCGGCGCAACGGCGTCTGGCCCCGGCTCGAGGTCATGTCGATCGTCGACGGCTACACCAAGCGCACCAACCCGCGCGACGACATGCCCGTCATCTCCACCCTGACCGAGGGGCCGCTCGTCGATTTCGACACCGGCAACGGGATCACCAAACAGGTGCCCGCCCGCCTCGTCGCCGTGGTGACCTACCTCGAAAGCATCCAGTCGCCCCCGCCGACCTCCTACGTGCCGTAAACCCTGGCTGCGGCGAATGGCCGGCCGGCATTGTCCCGCCGGTTTCAGTGCCTATGTCCCCCACATGGACCACGTTTCGCGCGAAAACCGCCCGCCCCCACCACAGGCCAGCCAGATCGGCGCGCCCGGCTTCCTCTGGACCCTCGTCGGCATCATGGCCGCCATCGAGCTGGTGCTCAGCCTGTCCGATGCCGGCTATATCGGCGCCACCGGGCTGCGCTGGCAGGCCTATGCCCTCGGCGCCTTCTGGCAGCCGGTCTTCGCGGGCACCATCCCGCCCGCCTGGCCGGGCCAGGCGGTGGCGATGTTCATCACCCATGCCTTCCTGCATGGCGGGCTGATGCACCTCGCGCTCAACGCGGTCATCCTGCTGTCGCTGGGCAAGTTCGTCGCCGCCCGCGTCGGCCCTGTCCGGACCCTGGCGGTGCTGTTCCTCTCGGCCGTGGGCGGCGCGCTGCTCTTCGGCCTGCTGGCCTTCACCGACGCGCCGATGATCGGCGCCTCGGGGGCGGTCTTCGGTCTCGTCGGGCTCTGGCAGGCCGACGAATATCACCTGCGCCGCCGCCACGGCCTGACCCTGAAACCGGTCTTCACGGCCATCCTCGGGCTGGTCGCCGCCAACGTGGCCTTCTTCGTCATGCTCTCCGGCGGCCTCGCGTGGGAGGCCCATCTCGGCGGCTGGCTCGCCGGCGGTCTGGCCGGGCTGGTCCTGCTGCGGAACAGGTGACGCACCGAAAACACACCGACGCGATACCGACAAAATACCGACGTGATACCGACGTTTGATTCTACCCGATATCCCACACCGGCCAGACCCCAGCGAGGCCCCATGAAACTCACCAGACGGACGATGATCACCGGCGCCACGGCCGCCCTCACCCTGCCCTTTCCGGCCCGCGCCGATGACGCCCTCCTACGCGAGATCCCCTCCACCGGCACCCGGATTCCCGCCGTGGGCCTCGGCAGCTGGATCACCTTCAACGTCGGCAACGACCCCGTTCTCCTCGACGCCTGCGCCGATGTCATCGCCGCCTTCGCCGAGGAAGGCGGCGGCATGATCGACTCCTCGCCCATGTACGGCTCGTCGCAGGAAACGATCGGCTACGGGCTTGAAAAACTCAATGATCCCAAAAGCATATTCGCAACAGACAAAGTCTGGACCGACGACGCCGACATGGGCCCCGACCAGGTCGCCCAAAGCCGCGCGGCCTGGGGGGTCGACCATTTCGACCTGCTCCAGGTGCACAACCTCGTCGAATGGGAGGCGCATCTCGACACGCTCTTCGGCCTGAAGGAGGACGGCCAGCTTGGCCATGTGGGTCTCACCACCTCCCACGGCCGCCGCCATGACCTGCTCGAATGGCTGATGCGCGACTACCCCGTCGACACGGTGCAACTCACCTACAACCTCGCCGACCGCGAGGCCGAGCACCGCCTCCTCCCCCTCGCCCGCGAGAAAGGCATCGCCGTCATCGCCAACCGCCCCTTCCGCCGCGGCGCCTTGCCTTTGAATCTAAAGGGAAAACCCCTCCCCGACGTCGCTGCTGACCTCGAAACCGAAAGCTGGCCGCAACTGCTGCTGAAGTTCATCCTCTCCCACCCGGCACTCACCGTCGCCATCCCCGCCACCACCCGCGTCGCCCACCTGCGCGAGAACAAGGCCGCCGCCCGCGGGCCCATGCCCGACGCGGCGATGCGCCGCCGGATCGTCACCCAATTCGAAAACCTCTGATGCGGGACTGGCTGAGCTACGAACTGTCTGATTTCCTGCTGTTTTCCGAGCGGGTCTACTGGCGACTCTTCACCCTCGAGAACGCGAACCTCTGGCCGATGCCGCTGCTCGCCCCGCTGGCGCTCCTGGCCGCCCTGGCCCTGCACACCCGCCGGCCCGCGGGCGGGCTCCGCCTGCTCTTCGCCCTGCTGGCCCTGTCCTGGTTCTCGGTCGGGGCGAACTTCATCATGCAGCGCTACGCCCCCGTCAACTGGGCCATGAGCCATGCCGGCCCCGTCTTCTTCCTGCAGGCCATCGCGTTCGCCGTCATGGCCTTCACCGGCCCGCCACGACGGGCAAGCCCACGCCTGTCCGACAAGGCCGGATACGCCCTGGTCCTTGCCGGAACCCTCGCCTACCCGCTCCTCGCCCTGCTGCAGGGCCGCACGCTTGCCGACGCGGAACTCGCCGGCATCGCGCCCGACCCCACGGCCGTTGTCAGCCTTGGCGCCGCCTTGCTGACCACCGGGCCCCGGCACCGGCTGGCGGCCTGCGCGGTGCCCGGCCTCTGGCTGGCCCAAAGCGCGCTGACCCTTTACGTCCTCAACGGCCCGGCGGCCCTCGCGCCCGGCCTCGCGCTGGCGGCCGGGGCCCTTGCCCTGATCGCCACCGGGCAACGCCGTGGCTGAGCGCCACCCGCCGCCCGGCCGACACGGTCGCACGACCTTTCGGGTTGTGCTATGGCCCTCCGGCAGGTCAAGAATGCGTATTCGACGCCGCAATCCCGGGGAAACTCATGTCCAATAGCCAGAAGAAAAGGCGCCGCTCTCAGGCCGAACGCCGCGAACAGACGCAATCGGCCATTCTCGAAGCCGCGGTCGAAATCCTTTCCCTCGAAGGCTACGCCAACTTCAGCTCCTCCGGCGTCGCCGCCCGCGCCGGTATCTCCCGCGGTGCGCTCGAGCACTATTATCCCAAGAGAATCAATCTTATAGCGGCTGCCTGCCAATATTCGATGGAAGCCGCGATCGAGGAAACCCGCAGCTACGTGAAGAATGCCGAGGTCACGCAGGACCTGATCGGCAACTTCATCGCGGCATCCGAACGGTTCTTCTTCGCGCAAGGCTATATCGCCCAGGTCGAACTTCTGATCGCCGCCCGCGCCGACCCCCAGCTTGGCGAGGTGATCTTCCCGATCATCAAGGATGCCCGGCGCACGCTCGACGGCATCTGGGCCGAAACGATTGCCGGCTGGGGCCATGACCGCGAAAAGGCCGAACGCTTCGTGGAAGTCTCGCACTACCTCCTGCGCGGCATGTTCTTCGTGAACACGTGGCTCCCCTACGATCTCGACAAGGATGCCGTCCTGCAGGACTGGCGCGACCTTGCGCCGACGGTCCTTGCCCATCGCCCCCACGCCGAGGGAGAGGACCAAACATCGCCTTCGCCGGCACGAAAGGCGACCGCGCGCTGAGCATGGAAATCAGCTAAATCACTAAAATTCAAAGCCTTATAACCAGTAGATCGCCTGTATCCGTCAATTTACCAGCAGGACTCCTTGTAAGTTGATTCAGGCCTGAATTTGAGTTACCTTGATTCGCAGGAGGAAACCCGCGTCCCGAAATCCGCGACGGCTGTCCGCTCCCGCGGTCAGGGATGCACTGCCAGAAACCGCCTTGGTAATTGCCGGGGTCCGATGCCGGGATAGTCCGGCTGAAGATTGACCCGAACCCCCTTGGGGGCATCGGAGAGCTGTGCCCGCCAGAAAGG
Source organism: Roseovarius sp. (assembly GCF_030373445.1). Lineage (GTDB taxonomy): Bacteria > Pseudomonadota > Alphaproteobacteria > Rhodobacterales > Rhodobacteraceae > Roseovarius. Next base: position 63,578 of record NZ_JAUCYU010000010.1, on the reverse strand, counting down.
GGGCACGATCATGAAAGGGAGGGAAAATGAAACTCGTCAAGGCTACCGCAATCGCTGCGGCTATCACCGCCGTGCTTGGCACGGCGTCACTCGCACAGGACGTGCAACTTCGCATGTTGACGGCATGGGACGACCGGTTCGACGGCACCATCGCCATCGCCCAACGTTACCAGGAATGCCTGGCCGAAACATCGGACGGCCGCATCGCCGTCACCGCCAGCGGCCCCGAGGTCATTCCGCCGAACCAGCAGTTCGACCCGATTTCGCGCGGGATCTTCGACCTGAGCTACATCACCCCCATTTACTTCCTCGGAACCACCGGCGTGCCCTCGGCCTTCTTCGCCCTGCCGCCCGATTCCCAGCTCTGGCGTGACAAGGGATACTGGGACTTCGCCGACGAGGAGATGCAGCGCTTCAACCAGAAGCTCGTGGCCTTCACGTCAGGCACCGGCGCCAGCGATTTCTATCAGATCGTCCTGCGCGAACCGGTGGCCGAGGGCGACATGCCGCTCGAGGGCCGCAAGATCCGCGGCAACAAGTATTACGAACCGCTGGTCGTCCCGACGGGCGGCTCGCTGGTGAACCTGCCCGCCGGCGAAATCTACTCGGCGCTGGAAAAGGGCGTGGTCGACGGGGCCGCCTACCCCATCGCCGGGATGCAGCGCCTGAAGATGCACGAGGTGACGGGCTACATGCTGCGCCCGCGCTTCGGCAACTCGCCCTTCCTGATCGCCATGAACCTCGACCGGTTCAACGGCCTGTCGGAGGAAGACAAGCAGGTCGTGCTCGACTGCGGCAAGAGCGTCGAGGAAAGCAGCGCCGAGGAGCTGGCGCGCCTGTCCGACGAGACCATCACCGAGCTCAAGGAGCTGGGCATGCAGGAAACCGAATTGCCTGCCGACGCGGTCGAGAAGGTCATGCAGGGGCTGATCGACGGCTCGTGGCAGACCGCCATCGACGGCAACGCCCAGACCGCCGACCGGGTCCGGGAACTTCAGGAGATGGCGCGCGAGAACGGCGACGCCGAGTAATCCCTGCCCACGCACGCGGGGGCGCAATGTCGCCCCCGCTTCTCTCCCCTGCCCCGGACCTGTCCCATGAAACCTGTGACCCTGCTCTGCCGTCTGCATGACGGGCTGACCGATGCCGGCTTCCTGCTCAGCACGCTGGGACTGGCGCTGATGGTCCTGATCTACTGCGCCGAGGTCATCACGCGGTATTTTCTCAACTATCCGCTGGACTGGGCCAATGACACGTTCTCGAACCTGCTCTGCGTCACGATCTTCGCGATCGTGCCCCACGCCACCCGCGTCGCCGCGCATATCGAGATCAACCTCCTCCCCGAAATGGTGCCTGCCTCCCGCGGTGTGCTGGCGGTGACGGCACGGCTGTCCGGTGTCGTCGTCTGCGCCTTCGTCGCGTGGATGAGCTATTCCGAGAACCTGCGCCAGATCGCCATGGGCATCCTGACCGAACAGAATCACCCTGTGCCGGTCTGGTGGATGGCAAGCTTCATTACCTACGGCTTCGCAAGCTCCGCCCTCTATTTCCTGCGCGCCCTGCTGCCTGTCCCGGCCACCGCGCCGCACAGCTTCGTCACCCCGGTCGCCGGCCCCTCGAACAGCGGGGCGGCGTGAACGATGGTCGACTGGTACATCCCCCTTTCCATCGGTCTCGGCGCGCTGGTCGTGCTGTTCATGACCGGGATGCCGATCTTCCTCGGCTTCCTCATCGTCATCATCTCGGGCGTCGTCTACCTGCTCGGACCGGCCGGGTTCGGCATGGTCGTCAGCAGCATGTACGACACCGCGACCACCGCCTCGCTGGGGACGATCCCGCTCTTCATCCTGCTGGGCGAGATCCTGTTCCGCTCGGGCTGCGTGCAGGTGCTGATGGACTCGATCGACAAGCTGGTCGGCCAGATGCGCGGGCGGCAATACGTGCTGTCCATCGTCCTCTCGACCGTGCTGGGCGCCCTGTCGGGGTCGGCCATGGCCGTGGGCGCGATGATGGGCCGCTCGCTTCTGCCGATCATGCAGGCAAAAGGCTACGACCTCCGCCTGTCGATCGGCACTATCCTCGGCGGGGCCTGCCTGGCGCCGATCATCCCGCCCAGCCTTCTGGCAATCATCATCGGCACGCTGGCCGACGTGTCGATCTCTTCCCTGCTGGTGGGGGGCGTCGGGCCGGGGCTGTTCCTGGCCCTGATCTACGTGGTGGCCTGCATGGTCCGCATCCGGATGAACCCGTCGCTGGCCCCGGCCGATGACGGGCACGGTACCATCCCGGCGCGGGAAAAGCTCCGCGCGGTGCTGGGCCTGCTGCCCTTCAGCCTGATCATCTTCATGGTCATCGGCCTGATCATGCTGGGCATCGCCACCCCGTCTGAATCGGCGGCGACGGGCGTCCTCGGCGGGCTGATCACCGCCGCCTACTATGGCCGGCTCAGCTTCCGGATGCTGTTCGAGGCTTTCTCGGAAGCCGCCAAGCTCGCCTCGGTGATCCTGCTCATCCTCGTGAGCGCCGTGATGTTCACCCAGCTTCTCGCCTTCACCGGCGCGATCGGTGGGCTGACCCGGCTGATCACCTCGCTCGAGATCAACGGCTGGCTGATGCTCTTCCTGATGATGCTGCTGCCCTTCCTGCTGTGCATGTTCATCGACCAGCTTGGCCTGATGCTCATCCTGATCCCGATCTACGTGCCCATCCTGAACCTGTTCGAGTTCGACCCGGTCTGGTTCTGGGTGCTGTTCCTGATCAACATCACGCTCGGCGCCATCACCCCGCCCTTCGGCTACGTGATGTTCGCGCTCAAGGCCGCCGCCCCCGAGATATCGATGCGCGACGTGTTCCAGTCGTCGTGGCTGTTCGTCGGCCTGACCGCCCTCGGCATGCTGATTATCGTGCTTGTCCCCGAAATCGTCACTTTCCTTCCCAGCCGGTTCAACTGAGCCGGGTGAGGTCCATCACAAAAACACAGGAGGATCATCCAATGAAAACACTGCAGGATCTTGTCACCGAAAAGTCCAACATCGTGGACTATTTCTACAACGACACGATTTCCCAGTACCACAAGTCGCGCACCAGCTACTTCGCGTCGCTGATCGCGCCGGAATACACCAACTGGCGCGACGAACAGCGCAGCTGGCGTGAAACCGCCGTGCTGTTCGATCAGTCGCACCACATGCCCGTGCTCTACGTGAAGGGCAAGGACGCCAAGCGCCTGCTCAACTATCTCACCCCCTGCACGTTCGAGAACCTCTCGACCAACCGGGGCAAACAGTACATCGCCTATACCGAGCGCGGCCACCACGTCGGCGACTGCGTGCTTCACTACTATGGCGAGGAAGAAGGCTTCGAGCTGATCAGCGGCATGCCCGTGCTCAACTGGGTGCGCTACCACGGCGAGAGCGGCGATTACGATGTCGAGTTCCGCTTCGACCCGACCACGCCCTACAGCGAGAACGGCAAGCGCACCAAGTACCGCTTCGAGATCGAGGGCCCCAATGCCCGCGCCATCCTCGACGAGGTTTGCGAGGGCGGCTTCCCCGAGATCAAGTTCTTCCACACCGATTACGTGAAGATCGCCGGCTGCCGGGTCCAGGTGCTGCGCCACGGCATGGCCGGCCATGCCGGCGCCGAAATCTCGGGGCCCTTCGACGAGATGGACACCGTGCGCGATGCGATCCTGAAGGTGGGCGAGAAACACGGCCTCCTGCGCGCCGGCACCCGCACCTATTACAGCACCCCGCTCGAGAACGCGTGGATTCCCTACCCCCTGCCCGGCATTTATACCGGAGACGAGAACCAGGCCTACCGCGAGTGGCTGAGCGCCGACAGCTGGGAAGCCAACATGCAGCTCGGCGGCAGTCTCTACACCGACAATATCGAGGATTACTACTGGACCCCCTCGGCGCTCGGGTACGAGAAGCTTGTGAAGTTCGACCACGATTTCATCGGCCGCGACGCCATCGCCAAGGGGCTGGAGGGGCCGAAACGGGTCAAGCGCGTGCTGGAATGGAATGCCGAGGACGTGACCCGCATCATGGCGTCGCATTTTGAGGACGGCCCGCTCTACAAGGCCATCGAGTTCCCCACCGCCTATTTTGGCTGGCCGCAGGCCGACGAGGTGCTGTCGAAGTCCGGCCAGCGCATCGGCATGTCGCAATATTGCGGCTACAACATCAACGAGCGTGCCATGCTCTCGCTCTGCGGCATCGACGAGGCGTTCGCCGAACCCGGCACCGAGGTCACGCTGACCTGGGGCGAGGTCAATGGCGGCTCGCGCAAGGCGCATGTGGAACGGCACGAGCAGTACCAGGTGCGCGCCACGGTCCACACCCCGCCCTTCTCGAAAGCCGCGCGCGAGAAGCTGCGCGCGGTGATCTGAGCGTTCGAGGGAAATGTCGGCGCGCCACCCGCGCGCCGACGTCACGCGTGACCGAGCAATGACAGGCTCCACCCGAACCCGGCACGAGGCGCCGTCTCAGGCGTTTTCCACGTCCGATACGCTCTGCGCCCGGCAAAACGCCTTCAGCCGGTCGACTGACGGGGCGTCCGGGCGGATCAGTGTCGGGTCGGTCCCGATCAGGGTGATGACGCATTGCGCCTCGCCCTGCCAGTCGAGCACCGGCGCCGCCACGGCGACAAGGCCGGGAATGAAGCGGCCATCGACACTGGCGAACCCGGCCTCCCGTATGGTCTGGCGCAGTCCGGTCAAGGCGGCGTCGTCCCGGTTCAGCGTGGCGTCGAAGGCCGGGTTCGACCTCGCGATGGCCAGTTCCGCCGCAAGCCGCTCGCGCGTCGCCTCGGGCGGCGACCAGGCAAGGAAGACCCGCCCCGACGCGGATGTCAGAAGCGGCAGCGTCGTGCCCAGCCCCATCGACGTGATGACCGGCGACGGCGCCCGCTCCCACCGCACAACGGTGGCACCTTCGGAGCCCCAGACAGACAACAGAACCGTCATTCCGGTGGCGTTGCGCAGTTCCGGCAACGCGTCCGAGGCGCGGTTGACGAAATCGTGCCGCGACAGCGCGGCCAGCCCCAGTTCCATCGCCGAGGGGCCCAGGTCATACTTCCCCGACCGCCCCGCCTGCACCACCAGCCCGGCCGCCATGAACGAGGCCAGGTACCGGTGCGCCTTGCTGGGTGGCATGTCGCAACGCCGCGCCAGGTCGCTGAGCGAGATCGGCCCGCCACTGCGCGCCAGCGCCCCCAGGATGCCGAGGGCCACGTCGACCGACTGGATACCGCCCGAGGTCGCGCCTGTCTTCGCTCTATCCTCCGCCATCGACGATGTCCTTCAATCGCAGCATGTCGCCCGCGATCATACGGCCGTTGTCGACAAGGAAAACCCCGCGCTGTTCGGTTCCGGTGGCCACGAGCCTGTCGCCACAGACGATCTCGTACTCGACCTTCAGGCTGCGGCCGGTCCAGTCCAGCGCCGTCATCCGCACCTCAAGCGCATCGCCGTCCCGCGCCGGGCTGCGGAAGGCCGCGTCCGCCGACATCAGCCCGATGCCCACGGCCCCGAGACGCTCGCACAGCGCCTGGTGGCCACCGTACCGGCGCAGCCAGTCGTGAAACGTCCGGTCGAACCAAGCGAAGAACCGCGGATAGAAAACGATTCCCGCCGGGTCGCAATCCCCGAAACTCACGCGGTGATCGGTTTTGTGATAAGCCATTTCTTTCCCTATTATAAAACTGTTTGCACAATGCGTAATTATATCCCTATAGTCCAGCATCATATTTTCCACCGCGGAACGGGAGGAGGCGTGGAATGCTTCGCAAGGTAGAGATCATCGGCGCCGGCCCGGCCGGGCTGTACACGGCCATCCTGATGCGGCGCCTGCTGCCCGACACCCATGTCCGCGTGACCGAGCAGAACCCGCAGGGCGCCACCTTCGGCTTCGGCGTGGTGTTCTCGGACCAGGCGCTGGATTTCCTGCGTGCCGACGATCCGGAAACCCACGACCTCGTGACGCCGCACATGGAGCGGTGGACCAACATGACGCTCAACCATCCCGAGGACCGGGTCGTTCTTGACGGCGTCGGTTTCTCGGCCATCGGGCGCCTCGAACTGATCGAGATCCTTCGCAAACGCGCGCAGGACCTCGGGGTCGAAACGCGCTTCGACACCCGGATCGACAACCTCTCCGCGCTGGAGGACGGGGTCGACCTCGTCATCGGGGCGGACGGGTTGAACTCGATCGTCCGTGCCGCCGACCCTGCTGCCTTCGGCGAGACCATCGATCATTTCGGCAACCATTTCGTCTGGTTCGGCGCCGACCGCCCCTTCGACACGCTGACCCAGACGTTCATTCGCACCGAAGCCGGGCCGATGAACGCCCACCACTATCGCTATGCGCCCGACCGCAGCACGTTCATCGTGGAATGTTCCGATGACACCTTCCGCGCCGCCGGTTTCGACACCATGACCGAAGACCAGGGCCGCCGCGCCTGCGAGGCCCATTTCGCCGAGGTGCTGGGCGGGGCAACCCTGATCACCAACAAGTCGGCCTGGCGGCAGTTTCCGAAACTCTGGTGCAAGAACTGGGTGGCCGGGCGGCGCGTGCTGCTGGGCGACGCGGCGCATACGGCGCATTTCTCGGTCGGCTCCGGCACCCGGCTGGCGATGGAGGACGCCATCGCGCTGGTCCGGTCGCTGGCCGGTCACGACGATGTCGATACCGCGCTGGCCGCCTACGAGGAAAGCCGCATCCCGATCGCACGCAAGATCGTCGATGCCGCCAATGTCTCGGCCGAGTGGTACGAGCGCTTCGGCCAGAAGATGGAGCTTCCTCCGCTCGACTTCGCCTTCGACTACATCACCCGCTCGGGCCGGGTCGACATGGACAGGCTGCGCCGCATGGCCCCCCAATTCATGGCGCGGTACGAGGCCGACAAGGGCGGCGCACTCTCGGCCATCGCGGACCCGGTCGCCGCCGACACGCCCGGCGCGCAAGAAATCGGCTTCGACCCCGCGGCACACGCCAACTGCTCGGAAATCCTCTGGGCCAACCTGCCTCGGAACGCCGACCGCCTCGCCGTGACCGGCCCCGCGGGTCACCGCACCTATGGTGAGCTTGCGCAGGACGCCGCGCGCTGGGGCAACGCCTTCATCGCCGCCGGCCTGAAGCGCGGCGCGCGCATCCCCTTCTTCCTCGACGACACCCCCATCTATTCCGCCGCCTTCTTCGGCGCGGTCCGGGCCGGGTTCGTGCCGGTGCTGCTCAACATCCAGACCAATGCCGACACGCTCAACTATTTCCTGAAAGACACCGAGGCCACCCTTGCGCTCTGCGAGGCGGAGTTTGCATCCCAGTTCTCGGCGGTAACGCTCAAGGGCACGGCGATCCGCAACGTGATCCTCGCCAACGGCACCGCCGAAGGGGATATCTTCCGGACCAGCGGCGCGTTCCTCGACGGCCAGCCCGATACGCTCGACTGTGCCGATACCGGCCCCTTCGACATGGCCTTCTGGATGTACTCCTCGGGTTCGACCGGGCGGCCCAAGGGCATCGTGCACCTGCACCACGACATGGCCTATACGCAGGAAAGCTTCGGCAAGCACGTGCTGCAGCTGGGCCCCGACGACATCTGTTTCTCGGTGCCGAAAACCTATTTCGCCTACGGGTTCGGCAACTCGGTCACCTTCCCCTTCTCGGTGGGCGCGACAGCGGTGCTGATGCCGGGCCAGCCCAAGGCCGAGGCCGTGCTCGACACGATCGAGGCATACCGGCCCACCGTGCTTTTCGGCCTGCCCACGCTCTACACCGCGCTCTGCCGGAGCGAGGGCGTCGCCGACCGCGACCTCGGTTCGCTCCGACAGTCGATGTCGGCCGCGGAAATCCTGTCGGAAGACGTCTACGAGGCGTGGAAATCCCTGACCGGCCATGGCCCGACCGAGGGGCTGGGTTCGACCGAGATGCTGCATATCTACCTGTCGAACCGCCTCGACGATCACCGCATCGGCGCCGCGGGGGCGCGTGTGCCCGGCTACGAAATCCGGCTGGAAACACCCGAAGGCACGCTCGCGGAACCCGGCGAGGAAGGGGTGATGCTGGTCCGTGGCCATTCCTCGGCCCCCTGCTACTGGAACCGCCCCGACAAGACGCGCGAAACCATGCGGGACGACTGGCTCTATACCGGCGACCGCTTCGTCGAGCGTGACGGGTACTATTACTTCCAGGGCCGCGCCGACGAACTGATCAAGGTCTCGGGCCAGTGGGTCTGGCCGCTCGAGGTCGAACGCTGCCTGAACGATCACCCCGACGTGCATGAATGCGCCGTGCTGGCCCACGACCTGCCCGACCGCCGCGTGACCCTGCGCGCCGTCATACGCCTTCGCACCGGCGTCGCGGCGGACGACGCGGCGACCAGCCGGCTGCAGGCGCATGTGAAGACGGCGCTGCAACCCTACAAGTATCCGCGCATCATCGACTACGTGGACGACCTGCCCAAGACCGGCACCGGCAAGATCGACCGCCAGGCCATCCGCGCGATGACGACCGAGACCAGGCAACCGGCATAGCGGGCCAGAGGCCTGCGCGCCCTGCCCGAACACCCCCTTGATTGGAGAATGGAATGAGCTTCGTATTCGACCCGCTGCCCACCCCCAGCCTTGCCGTCGCCGACAGTGACACGCGCATCCCGGTGCGGCGCATCTTCTGCGTGGGCCGCAACTATGCCGCCCATGCCCGCGAAATGGGCAAGGACCCGGATCGCGACCCGCCCTTCTTCTTCACCAAGCCGGCCGATGCCGTGGTTGGCGATGGCGAGACGGTGGCCTACCCGCCCCTGACCGGCAACCTGCATTACGAGGCCGAGCTTGTCGTCGTCATCGGCCGCACCGCGACCGACGTGGACCAGGCCGCCGCGCAGGACCATATCTGGGGCTATGCCATCGGCAACGACCTGACCCGCCGCGACCTGCAGCTCGAGGCCCGCGACAAGGGTCGGCCCTGGGACATGGGCAAGGGCTTCGACCGCTCGGCGGTGATCGGCCCCGTGCATCCCGCAGAGGCCGTGGGCCATCCCGACACGGGCTCGATCCGCCTCACCGTGAACGGCGAGACAAAGCAGGATGCCAACCTGGCCGAACTCATCTGGTCTGTCCCCGAGATTGTCTCGATCCTGTCCCAGTCGGTGACGCTGCAACCGGGCGACGTCATCATGACGGGCACCCCCGCCGGCGTCGGGCCGCTGGTCGAGGGCGACAAGTGCGTCGTGTCGATCGAAGGGCTGGGCGAGATCACCACCATCATCGGACCAAGGGCATGACGCTCCGGCTGCACAACTTCTTCCGCTCCTCGACCTCCGTGCGGCTTCGGTCGGCGCTGAACCTCAAGGGGCTGGAGTATGACTACGTCGCCTACGTGCTGCGCGACGGCGAGACCCGCACGCCCGAGTATCTCGCCATGAACCCCGCCGGCCTTGTCCCCAGCCTCGAGCGCGAGGATGGCCAGGTGATGACCCAGTCCCTCGCCATCATCGAATGGCTGGACGAGACGCACCCCGCCCCGCCGCTCCTGCCCCGGGATGCCGACGGGCGCGCACGCGTGCGGGCACTGGCCTACATGGTCGCCTGCGAGATCCACCCGCTGAACAACCTGCGGGTCCTTGGCCACCTGGCGAAGACCTTCGGCGCCGACGAGGCGGCGCAGAAGGCGTGGTTCACCCATTGGGTCACCGCCACCTTCGACGCGCTGGAAACCACCCTTGCGCGTGACGCGGCCACCGGCCGATTCTGCCACGGGGACACCCCCGGGCTTGCCGATCTTTGCCTCTACGCCCAGGTCTGGAACAACCGCCGCTTCGATATTTCGCCAGACCCCTGGCCGACCATCGCCCGCATTTTCAAGGCACTGGATGACATTCCGGCATTCGCCGACGCCGCCCCGCCAAGACAGCCGGACGCGGCCTGACAGGAGAGGAGACACCAAGAATGGCCGACGACAGCTTCGATCAGGACCCGCCCAAGGAAGGCATGCAGCCCGACGACACGCCCGAACTGCGCGAGCTCTACGCCGCCTTCGAACGCGAGCACATCATGCCGCTCTGGACACAGCGGGGCGATCTCATGCCCTTCACGCCAAAGCCGCGGGCGGTGCCGCATGTCTGGAAATGGGCCAACCTGCTGCCGATGGCGAAACGCTCGGGCGACCTGGTGCCGGTCGGCCGCGGCGGCGAGCGCCGGGCGCTCGGCCTCGCCAACCCCGGCCTTGGCGGCAACGCCTACATCACGCCAACACTCTGGGCCGCCATCCAGTATCTCGGGCCGCGCGAAACCGCCCCCGAACACCGCCACTCGCAGAACGCTTTCCGCTTCGTGGTCGAGGGCGAAGGCGTCTGGACCGTGGTCAACGGCGACCCGGTGCGGATGTCGCGCGGCGACCTGCTGCTCACGCCCGGCTGGCATTTCCACGGCCACCACAACGACACCGACCACCCGATGGCCTGGATCGACGGGCTCGATATCCCCTTCAGCCAGCACAACGACGTGGGCTTCTTCGAGTTCGGCTCCGACCGGGTCACCGATTACGCCACGCCGCGCTTTTCCCGCTCGGAACGCCTCTGGGCCCATCCCGGCCTGCGCCCGCTTTCGGGGCTGCGCGACACGGTCAGTTCGCCCATCGGCGCCTACCGGTGGGAGCACACCGACCGCGCCCTTACCGAACAACTTCTGCTAGAGGAGGAAGGCCAGCCCGCGACGGTGGAACAGGGCCACGCGGCAATCCGCTACGTGAACCCCACCACGGGCGGCGACGTGATGTCGACCATCCGCTGCCAGTTCCACCGCCTGCGCGAAGGCACCAAGACGCCCGAACGGCAGGAGGTCGGCTCGAGCGTCTTCCAGGTCTTCGACGGCACCGGCGCGGTGGTACTGGATGGCGAAACGCACAAGCTTGAAAAGGGTGACATGTTCGTCGTGCCCTCCTGGGTCGGCTGGTCGCTCGAGGCGGAAAGCCAGTTCGACCTGTTCCGTTTTTCCGACGCACCGATCATCGAGAGGCTCAATTTCGACCGCACCTTCATCGGCGGCAGGGAGGCATGAGCCAGCTCGACGCCCGGCGCGAGGAACTCCGCGCCCGGCAAGGCGGGGGCGCGCGGTACGACGCGCCCGAAGCCCCCGCCGGGGCGTTGGGCCTTGCCCGGCGCGGCACCGCGTATTTCGCGCGGCTCTTGAACGGGCTGTCCGACAGCGACCTTGCCGCCCCCGTCGACGCCGCGCCCACGCGTGCGCACCTGGTCGCGCAGGTCAGTCTTCAGGCCCGCCGGATGAGCGAGGCGCTCTCTGCCCTCCGGCAGGGAGACGACCATGTGGCGAAGGATTTCCGGACGATCGAACGCCCGGCGCTGGATGTCACGGCCAGCCTGCCGCCCCGCGCCCTGCGAAACCTCTTCGCCCATTCCGAGGTTCACCTGAACGTCGAGTTCCGCGACCTCGGCGCCGAGCAGTGGCATGCCGCGTTGATCACGCCCGAAGGTGAGACACTGGCGGTCTCGGCCCTGCCCCACCTTCGCGCCGCCAGCCTCTGGCGTGCCTCGCTCGACCTTTCGGCCGGAGGCCGGTCCGTCGACGTGCCTTCGGAGGTGCTGGCCGATACGGGCGCATTCCGCACCTGGTAGGCGCGCCGCCCTGCCCGTTCAGGACAACTGCCGCAGGCTCCGCCCGGCCCAATCCGGGGCGGGCTTCAGAACGGCCTCGCGAAGCCGCCCGGACACATCCTCCGGAAACGGCGCCGCCCCCGGCTTTTTCGTGTCGTAATGCAACAGCATGCATTCGAAACTCGCGCACTGGCTGTCGCCGGACCACATGATGTGCCCCACGTGCAGCCGCTTGGCATCCGCGCCCAGGATGCAGGACTCGATCGACAGCGTCGCCGGGGCACGCACTTCGTCCAGGTAGCGCAGGTGCGTCTCGAGCGTGTAAAGGGCGCATCCTGTCCGCTCGAAATACTCGGTTCCCACCCCGAACCTGTCCTGCAACGCCCAGGAGGCATCGCTGAACGGCACAAGGTAATAGGCCTCGTTCAGATGCCCGTAGGCATCGAGCCAATCCTCCCGAAGCGGGGTTTCGTGCAGGCGAAACGTGGTCATCCGTGTCTCCGGTATCAGGCGGGCTTGGAAAACACGACCAGCTTGGTCATCGCCGGGATGAGGTTGTCGGCCATGTCCACGTCGAACCCCAGCCGCGTTCCGGCCTCGGTCAGCCACCCCACGGACAACGAGCGCGCATCCGGCGTGAAGGCCATGTGCTGCAATTGCCAGAGCGCCGCAAGCGTCGGGCCGCGCCGGTCTTCCTCGACCATGAAATCATGGACGAGAAGCTTCCCGCCCGGCGCCAGCGCGTCGAAGGCGCTGGCCAGCAGCGCATCGACCGAGTCGCCCGGCACGCCGCTCATGAGATAGGACATCAGGATGGCATCCTGCTGGCCCGGCCATTGCACCTCCACGGCGTTGCCGGGAATATAGCGAACCCGGTCGACGAGACCGGCCTCCGATATGAAACGCCAGCCGATTTCGGCCACGTTCGGGAAATCGATGATCGTCGATTGCAGGTTTTCGTAGGCCCGGCAAAGCGAGATCGTCATCGCACCGGTGCCGCCACCCACGTCGAGCAGGGTGGACGCGTGGCTGAGGTCGACCTTCCGCGCCAGCGTCCGGCCCGGCCCGAGCGAGCCCGCATGCTGGCTTTCCGAATAGATCGAGGCCTGCGCCTCGTCCGCCATCCAGTGCTTGTAGGACGAGATCGCATCCTCCGTCAGCTCGCCCTTGATGACGGCGTTGAGCTGCAGAAGGAACGGGTACATCTGCTGATCGATCTGGTAGCGCAGGTAGTCGCCGAAATCGTATTTCGAGTGCCGCGACAGGAAGTTCTGGGCGGCGGGGGAGTTGCCGATCTTCTCGTCATCGCCGATGACCAGCAGGCCGACACTGGCAAGCGCCGTCGTCAGCATCACGATCCGGTTCAACGGAATGTCAACGGCCGAGGCCAGGTCGGCGGCGGTCCTGGGGCCGTCCGACAGGACGGAAAAGATATCCGCGTGAAGTCCGGCGAACAGCGCCTTCGAGGCCATGAAGCTGAACGCGATCGCCGACAGGTCCTCGGCACTTTCGATGGCATTGGCACTGGTCGGCGTCTCTTGGTCGAGCATCATGTCCTCTTTCCGGTTTTTTTCCGAGCGCCCCTAGTACATACAGCGGGGGGCGAAAACACAACGCGCGGGCCCGGATGCGGGGCAGACGAGCCGTGGCCGGCCCCGGATTGCGTAGATTTCAGGCGATCGGCACAAGGATGACCCGCGATCGGGCGGGGGGTGCAGGTGGTCCGGGCCGTCCCGGCTCGATGGTCCGTCCCTCCCCGTCCATCCGAAATTGGTCCACGATTTTCGCCATTGTGGATATGTCAGCCAGACCAATGCCTTTCTAACGTGCCGGAAAGACCGCGCAGCCCGGCCTCGGAAAACGCGGCGCCCCATTGAAAGGACAGGCCATGCAAGTGATCGACCGTGTCGAGCTATACTACGTGAAAACGCCCCTGCCGGCCCCGCACGCCCCCTCGTGGATTCCCGGCACGATCAGGGAGCATGTCTCCATGTGCATCGTCCGCTTCGTCACCGAGGACGGCATCGAAGGCTGGAGCGGCTTTCCCGCTGCAGGGCGAGAGCGCGCAGGGCTTGGCGACCTGCTGGCGGGGCTTTTCCTGGGCCAGGACGCCGAGGACATCGACACCATGGCCGAGCGCATCCAGATCATGGCGGCGGGCGGCAATTTCAACTGGTGGATCGAACCCGCCTTCTGGGACATCAAGGCGAAGGCCGCCGGCCTGCCGCTCTACAAACTGCTGGGCGGGACCGATGACCGTATCCGGCTCTACGCCTCCTCTGGCGAATTGCGCGCCCCGGCCGACCGCCGCGAGGAAGCCGAAGCGCGGTTGTCCGAAGGCTTCGACACGATGAAGATCCGTGTCCACGATTTCGACGAGGCGGTCGATATCGAGCATATCTCCGACATCGCCACGTACATGCAGGGGCGGATGAAAATCTCCGTCGACTGCAACCAGGCCTTCCGGCTGACCCAGAACGGCGATGCACCGCTCTGGTCGCTCGACCGCGCGAAGCGGTTCGTCGATGCCGCCGCCGATGTCGGCCTCGCCTGGGTCGAGGAGCCGCTCTTCGGCGAATGGCACGAGGAGATGGCACAGCTCGCGACCCATGCCCGCGTGCCCGTTGCAGGCGGCGAGTTGCACGTCATGGGCTACCGCGAACTGGCGCGGATGCTGGCAATGGGATGCTACGACATCTACCAGCCCGACGCGATGTGGGCCGGAGGCATCGGACAATGCCTCAAGGTCGCGGCCCTGTGCCGCGAGAAGGGCCTGAAATTCACGCCGCATTGCTGGTCGAACGGGTTCGGCTTCATCGTCAACGCGCATGTCTTCGCGGCAAGCGGCTTTGCCGGGGAGGCGCTGTTCGAATACCCGCTGTCACCGCCCGGCTGGATCCCGGAAGCGCGCGACCTGATCTTCGCGCAGCCCTTCCTGCACAAGGAAGGCTGGTTCCACATGCCCGACGCTCCCGGGCTGGGTTTCGAGATCGACCAGCGCAACCTCGAGACGTACGGGCGCTGCTTCTTCCGGGGCAGCCGCAAGAGCGTGCACTGGATGCCCGAGGCACTATCGGATCTCTGAGCGGCTGCGCCCGGGCCCAGGCCGTCACGCGCTGACCGTATCCAGCGGCAAGACCGTTTCCGATTTCACGCGCCTGATGGCAAAGCTGGCCGTCAGCCCCCTGACCGCGATCCGGCTGACGAGACACTGCCGGATCCGGTCGAAATCCGTCATGTCGCGCGCCACCACGCGCAGCACGTAGTCGTGGTTCCCGGCAAGCTGGTGGGCTTCCATTATTTCGGGAATCGACGAGACGACGTCAGAGAAGCTGTCATGCCACTCCGGCGACTGGTCGGGGGCGGTCACGCCGATGAAGGCGGTCATGCCCAGCCCGAGGCGTTCGGGATCGACAACCGCCACGCGGGCCCGGATGACCCCCCTTTCCGTCAGGCGCTTCACCCGTTTCCAGCAGGGCGTATTGCTCAGGCCGACCCTGTCGGCAAGGCGGGCCAGCGGCATCGTCGCGTCGGCCATCAGGGCGGCAATGATCTTGCGGTCGATTCGGTCAAGTTCCACGGTCGGGCCTCCTGTCGAGTCGGTTACGATGTCAGGATGCCTTAAAAATGCATAAAGTCTACTGGCATTCTCGTCTTTTATGAAAAGACGACTTTTCCTGCCGATTATTCGATGTTTTAATCATCGCATGATCACCCAGAAGACCAAGTACGCGCTCAAGTCGCTCATGGCCCTCGGCAACCTGCCGCAGGGCGAGGCGCTGACGATCGAGGAAGTGGCCCAACGATCCGGGGCACCGAAACGGTTCCTCGAACATATCCTTCTCGATCTGCGCAAGGCGGGCTATGTGGGCGCCAAGCGCGGGCGGTCCGGCGGGTATTTCCTGATCAAGCCCCCGTCGTCGATTTCCTTCGGTGAACTGCTGCAGAAGATCGACGGTCCGATCGCCCCCCTGCCCTGTCTGTCGCGCCAAGCCTACCGCAAATGCGACGATTGCACCGACGAGGCCAGCTGCCAGTTGCGCCGTGTCTTCGGCGAGGTGTTCTACAGCTACCTCGTGCTGATCGAGTCGCTCACCCTGCGGGATTTCCTTCAAGGTACTGACGGCACAATGAAAATCCTCGACGACCAGCCCGCACCCCGGTCCTGACGGGAAAGTTTCTCGTTATCCCGGGTCACCGCGAGAGAAAATCCTTCTCCCGCCACCGGTCAGATCGCTGACTCTCTCCCCTTTAAAAGGCGACCTTCTCGATAGAGATTTAATTCATCACAATCTCTAAACGAGGAGTGCCCTCCATGACCCCTTTCATCCTGCGACATGGCCGCGCCCCGCTGCTGGCCGCCCTTCTTGCCGGAACCTCCCTCGGCACGCCGGCCCATGCCGAAACCACCCTTCTGAACGTCTCCTACGACCCGACGCGCGAGTTCTACCGGGCATACAACGACCTCTTCAACGACTGGTGGACGGCCCAGGGCAACGAGCCCGTCACCATCGAACAAAGCCACGGCGGCTCGGGCGCACAGGCCCGGGCGGTGATCGACGGGCTCGAGGCGCAGGTGGTCACCCTGGCGCTGGCCTCCGACATCGACGCCATCGCCGGCAACTCCGATGTCGTGCCGGAAGACTGGCAGAAGACCCTGCCGCACAACTCCGCCCCCTACACCTCGACCATCGTCTTCCTCGTCCGCGAGGGCAACCCGAAGGGCATTAAGGACTGGGGCGACCTGGTCGGCGACGGCGTTCAGGTCATCACCCCCAATCCCAAGACATCCGGCGGGGCACGGTGGAACTTCCTGGCCGCCTGGGGCTGGGCGCTCAAGACCATGGACGGCGACGAGGATGCCGCGCTCGACTTCACCCGCAAGCTATACGCCAACGTGCCGGTGCTCGACACCGGCGCGCGGGGGGCGACCACCACCTTCGCACAGCGCGGGGTCGGCGACGTGCTGCTGGCATGGGAGAACGAGGCCTTCCTGGCACTGGCCGAGATCGGCGAGGACAAGTTCGACATCGTCGTGCCCTCGGTCTCGATCCTCGCCGAGCCGCCGGTGGCGCTTGTCGAGGGCAACCTCGACGACGAACAGCGCCGCGTCGCCACGGCCTATCTCGAGCATCTCTACAGCCCCGAGGCCCAGGCGCTGGCACTGGCCAACTACTACCGCGCCTGGGACACGTCGAAGGCCGCCCCGGAAGACGCCGACCGCTTCCCCGAGCTCGACCTCGTCATCATCGAGGAGTTCGGCGGCTGGGCCGAGGCGCAGCCGCGCTTCTTCGGCGACGGCGGCATCTTCGACCAGATCTATTCGGAGTGAGCCAGGTGATCCGGCCCTCCCCCCTCCCCGGTTTCGGGCTCGGCATGGGCATTCTGCTCATGGCGCTGACCCTTGTCGTTCTCCTGCCCCTCGGCACGCTGATCGGCCGTGGCGTGTTGATGGGGCCGGTGGAGCTTTGGCAACATCTTGGCTCGAAGCGCGTGGCCAGCGCCCTGGTGCTGTCCTTCCGCTCCGCCCTCGTCGCGTCGGCCTTCAACCTCGTCTTCGGATTGCTGCTGGCCTGGGTCCTGACCCGCTACCGCTTTCCGGGGCGGCGGTTGGTCGACGCGGCGCTCGACCTGCCCTTCGCGCTGCCGACCGCCGTGGCCGGCATCGCCCTGACCGCGCTTTACGCCCCCAACGGCACGTTCGGCAAGCTGCTGGAACCGCTTGGCCTGCAGGTCGCCTATACCGAGGCCGGCATCTGGCTGGCGCTGGTCTTCGTGGGCCTGCCCTTCGTCGTGCGCACGGTGCAGCCGGTCATCGAGGAGATCGACCCGGAATGGGAGGAAGCCTCGGCCACGCTCGGCGCATCGCGGCTCCGTACCATGGTCCGCGTCGTTCTGCCGATGCTGACGCCCGCCCTTCTGACCGGCTTCGCCCTCGCGCTGGCGCGGTCGGTCGGGGAATACGGCTCGGTCATCTTCATCGCGGGCAACCTGCCCAACGTGACCGAGATCGCGCCGTTGCTGATCGTCATCCGGCTGGAAGAATACAATTACGACGCGGCCACCGCGATCGGCCTTGCCATGCTCGGCATTTCCTTCGCGATGCTGCTGCTGATCAACCTCTTCCAGGTCTGGGGGCGGCGGAGGGTCGGACATGTGTAATCCCCCGGCACATGCCCCGGCATCCGAACTGCCGCCGGGGGGCGGAATGGTCTTCGCCGCCCTCCTGGCCCTGCCCGGCCTGATCCTGCCCCTCCTCCTGTGGCTCTCGGGCGCCGGCCTCGTCCCTCTCCTCATGGCCTATCTCGGGCTGCCCGCCCTCTCGCTGGCCGTGCTCTTCCTCTCGGATAGCCAGCGCCGCTCATCCTGCCGACCTCGCGAAACAGGGAACCCGCATCCATGTCCCTCTCGATAACCCCCACGACCCACGTCACGACAGAGTCGCGGCCCTTCCGCGTCACCCTCTGCCTCGTGGCCCTCACGCTTACCGCGATCCTCCTTCTGGCACCCCTCGCCGTCGTCTTCGCCGAAGCCTTCCGCGAGGGGGCCGCGGCGGCGCTCGACATGGTCTCCGAAAGGGACGCCCGCGCCGCCATCGGCCTGACGCTGACCGTGGCCGCCATCGCGGTGCCGCTCAACGTAATCGCGGGCTTCGCCGCCGCCTGGGCCATCGCCAAGTTCGACTTCCGCGGCAAGGCGGTCCTCATATCGCTGATCGACCTGCCCTTCTCGGTCTCGCCCGTCGTGGCCGGGCTGGCGCTGGTCCTGCTCTACGGCGCGCATGGCGTGCTGGGCGACTGGCTGGCGGCGCATGACCTCAAGGTCGTCTTCGCCCTGCCCGGCATCGTGCTCGCCACCCTCTTCATCACCTTTCCCTTCGTCGCGCGCGAGCTGATCCCGGTGATGACCGAACAGGGCCGCGCGGAAGAAGAGGCGGCGCTGACCCTCGGCGCCTCGGGCTGGCACATGATCCGGACAGTCACGTTGCCCAACGTGCGGTGGGCGCTGCTTTACGGGGTACTGCTGTGCAACGCCCGCGCCATGGGCGAGTTCGGCGCGGTGGCCGTGATCTCGGGCAAGATCCGCGGCCAGACCACCACGATGCCGATCCTCATCGAGATGTTCTACAACGAGTATCTCTCGGTCGCGGCCTTCTCCATGGCCGCGCTGCTGGCCGGCCTCGCCCTTCTGACACTCGCCCTCAAGTCATTCCTTGAATGGCACCACGCGGATGCGATCGCCGCGTCGCGCCGCCACTGACGGAGATCACCATGCATATCGAAATCGACGCAATCGCGAAAACCTTCGGCCGGGTCGAGGCGCTTCAGCCCACCTCGCTCTCAATCCCTTCCGGCGCCCTGGTCTCTCTCCTGGGGCCGTCGGGGTCGGGAAAGACCACGCTGCTGCGCATCCTGGCCGGGCTCGAGGCGCCCACCACCGGGCGGATATTGCTGGACGGCGCGGATGCCACCGGCATCCCGGTACAGAAACGGCGCGCCGGCTTCGTCTTCCAGAGCTACGCGCTCTTCCGGCACATGACGGTGTTCGAAAACATCGCCTATGGCCTGCGCGCGCGGCCCCGGCGGGAACGCCCGTCGCGGGCGGAGATCGCACGCCGGGTCGACGGGCTGCTCGGGCTGATCCGGCTGCCCGATATCGGCCCGCGCTATCCCTCGCAGCTTTCGGGCGGACAGCGCCAGAGGGTCGCCCTGGCCCGGGCGCTGGCAACGGAGCCGCGGATGCTTCTGCTCGACGAACCCTTCGGCGCGCTCGACGCGCAGGTCCGCAAGGAACTGCGCGCGGGGCTGCGCGACATCCACGATGCCACCGGGCTGACGACGGTGTTCGTGACCCACGACCAGGACGAGGCCTTCGCGCTGGCCGACCGGGTAGTCATCATGTCGACCGGCCGGATCGAGCAGGTCGGCAGCCCCGCCGATATCCGCAAGCGGCCGGCGCCGGGCTTCGTGGAACAGTTCATCGGACGCACCCCGACGGCGGCGATCCCGGGATAAGGCAACCCGGGGCGCCAGGTGGCGGCGGCCGTCGCCACCACCCCGCATTACAGTCCTGGCGGTTAGAACCGGTCCGGGCTGAAAGCGCTCAGGTCATGGTTCACGGGCTGTCCCGTCGCGATATCCGCGACGATCCGGCCGGTCTTCGGCGCCATCATCAGCCCGCAATGCCCATGGCCGAACGCAGTGATCAGGCCGGGAAACCCCTCCGGTTCGCCGATGCAGGGCAGGCTGTCGGGCAGGCTCGGCCGCTGGCCCGACCAGGTGGTGTAGTCGCTGGCGTTCAGATCGGGCGACAGGCTTTTTGCCAGCGTGACCAACCCATCGAGCCGCTTCTGGTTCACGGGGGCATCAAGGCCCGAGAACTCGGCCGTCCCGGCGACCCGCAGCCCGTCTTCCATGCTCGAGGCCACGTATTTCCGGTCCACGTCCATGACCGAGTTGTTGAGAGTGATGCCGGGATCGGTAAACGACACGTGGTAGCCGCGCTCGGATTGCAGCGGGATGCGAATCCCAAGGGGCCGAAGCAGCTCGGCCGACCAGGCGCCCATCGCCAGCACCAGCCGGGGCGAGGTGAACTCTCCGGCGTCCGTGACGCACAGCCACCCGCCAGCCTCCACCGGCCGCAGGCTCCGGATCTCCGCCGTGATGACCTCGCCGCCCATACCGCGCAGCTTGTCGCACAGGGCCTTGCCGACACGACCGGGCGACAAGGCGCGCGCCTGCCCCTTGATCACGATCGCCGCCTCGAAATCGGGCGAAAGCGCCGGCTCCAGCCGCTGCAGCTCCGCCCTCTCGATCCGCTCAAGCTCCGCGCCGGCCTCCCGCCGCAGGGTATTCTCCAGCGTGTCGAGACGGGCCGCGCTGCCATCGCGGAACGCGTGAACGTAATAGCTGTCGCGAACCAGGTCTTCGTGGCCGGTGCCTTTCAGGAAATGGCGATAAAGCGTCACGCAATCCGCGTTCAGCAATGACATCGCCCCCGACACCTCGCGCACCCGGTCCTCGCGGCCCTGCGCAAGGAACCGAAGCCCCCACCCCGCCACCCGCGGCAGGTAGCCTGGCCTGACGGTGACAGGCCCCAGGGGATCGAGCAGCCAGCCCGGAACCTTCTTCCACAGGCCCGGCACGGATTGCGGTATCACCGACCACGGAGAGATCACGCCGGCATTGCCGAAGGACGTGGCCTGCCCCGGCTCACCCCGGTCGATCAGGCGCACGCGCACCCCGCGCTCGGCCAGCGCAAGGCCCGTGAAGATGCCGACGATGCCGGCCCCGAGAATTGTCACCTCCGGCTGCATCGGGTCAGGCCGCCTGCGCCGATCGGCCACGATGGATCACCTGGCTGACCAGCGCGGGCGCGGCGATGATCAGCGCCACGAGATCCGCCTCGAGCGAGGGCGCGATGAACACCAGCCCGGCCAGCGCCATCATGCACCGGAACACCGCCCCCATCGGCACCAGCCAGTAGCCGACCACCGCCGCCGACAGGCAGATCACCCCGAAGATGCAACTGGCCGCCGTGTAGGTGAACTGCCAGAAATCGAACCCGGCCTCGGACACGAAAAGCAGAACAGGCGCATAAACGAACGCCATGGGGGCCACCACCTTGCCCAGCCCCAGCGTGAAGGCCGATATCCCGGTGCGGAACGGGTTCGAGCCGGCGATGGCGGCGGCGGCATAGGCCGATGTACAGACCGGCGGCGTGATCTCCGCAACGACCCCGTAATACAGCACGAACATGTGGCTGGCGATCGGCGGAATGCCCAGCTGCGCCAGCGCGGGCTGCGCCACCGACACCAGCATGATGTAAAGAGCCGTCGTCGGCACCCCTGCCCCCATCAGGATACAGGCCAGCGCGATGAAGACGAGGCTGATGAACAATGTCAGGTCCTCGACCGTGAACAGCTCCCACGTGCCGAGGCTGAACAGGCCATGAAGATCGGTGCCGAGGTTCGTCGCCGCCTGCGTCACCATGAACCCGATGCGAAAGCCGACACCGGTGGTGTTGATGACGCCGATCACGATCCCCACGGCCGCCGCCGCCGCCCCGACCGCGAGCGCGTATTTCACCCCGGTCTCGAACGTGTCGGCCATCTCCCGCAGGCTGGTGCGCGGCTGCGGGTTCAGCGTGGCCAGCACCGCGCCCGCGATCAGCATGGCAGACATCCCCATCTCGAACCCGCCATTCAGGTATTTCCACAGGACGAATGCGATGAACCCCGCCGAATAGATCAGCGTCAGCGGCTGCCTGATCCGCGACATGCCCGCGACGATGGCCAACGAGATGCCGCAGAAGGCCGACATGTAGGGCGTATACCCCGCGAACAGCACCAGCAGCAGGCCGATCAGCGGCACCACGTTGGCCCAGCCCTGGCTCCAGACCGCCTTGAACTGCGGCAGCTTGTCCCTGGCCAGCCCCTGCAGGCCAAGCCGGCGCGCCATCAGGTGGACGACGGCAAAGACGCCCACGTAATGCAGCAGGGCCGGAAAGATCGCGGCGATGACGATGGTGGTGTACGGCACCTCGAGGAACTCGGCCATGATGAAGGCCGCCGCGCCCATGATCGGCGGCGTGATCTGCCCGCCGGCCGACGCCGCGGCCTCGACTCCGCCCGCGAAATGGCCCGGGTAGCCCAGTCGCTTCATGTTGGGGATGGTCAAGGCGCCGGTCGATACGGTGTTGGCCACCGAAGAGCCCGAGATCGTGCCGAAGAAGGCCGAGGACACGACAGACACCTTGGCCGGCCCGCCGGTATACCGCCCCGCCAGGATCGTGGCGCTGTCGATGAAAAGCTGTCCCAGCCCCGTCCGCTGGGCGATCACCCCGAACAGCACGAAGTGGAAGACGATGGTCGACACCACCCAGAGCGTGACGCCGAAAATCCCCTCCTGCGGGAAATACATCGAGCTGACGAACGTCCTGAAGTTGACGCCCGGATGCTGAAGCAGCCCGGGAAAGACCGGCCCGAACAGCGCGTAGGAGATGAAGACGCAGATGATCAGCGGCAGGATCCAGCCCAGCGTGCGCCGCGCGATATCCAGCACCAGCAGGATCAGGATGCAGCCGAACACCATGTCATAGGTGTTGGGGTTGCCCATCCGGAACGTCTGTTCCTCGATCCCCAGCCACGGGATCCCCCGCCAGGCGAAGCCGAGATAAAGCGCCGACGCGGTGCCGAGGATCATCAGCAGGATATCCAGATACGGCACCCCGCCAAGCCGCAGCGCCCCGGTGTTCAGGTCGAAGGAAGTCTTCGTCTTGACCATGGGGAACAGCGCGTAGGTCAGGATGAAGAGGCCGGACAGGTGCCAGCCCATGTGCCAGAAATCCGGCGGCAGCGCGAAACCGGCGGTAAGGTAATGGTAGGTCGCGAAGGCAAGGGCGACATATCGCAGGAAGTACCCGAAGGCCGGTGCGACGGTGCGGGTGGCCGCGCCCTCGTCGAACTTCTGCTCGATCTCGGCCAGGTCCTCGGCGGACCGGTCGTGCGTGTCCTGCGCGCCACTCTTCGGCATGGCCTGCCCTTTCGCGTTCGACTGGAAATGATGGTCCGGGCGGCCGGCGTCGCTGGCCCGCCGCCCGGTGATCTCGGGTCAGCTCAAGCCGCGCCCTACTCGAGCAGGCCCGCTTCCTCGTAGTATTTCTCGGCCCCCGGATGCAGCGGCACGCCAAGCGCCTCGATCCCGTCAAGCGCGGTATCGGCCGTGACCTGCTTGCCCTTGGCATGGCCATTGTCGAGCAGGGTGCGGGTGTTGTCGTTCCAAAGCGCCTTGGTGATCCCGTAGACCAGCTCTTCGCTCAGGTCCGACGACACGACCAGCAGGGCCGAGACCGCCGGGGTTTTCACCTCGTAGTCGATCCCCTCGTAGACATCGGCAGGAATGCTCGACGGAATATAGGCGGGGACGGCCTCGTTGATGGTGGCCAGGTCCTCTTCGGTGAAGCTGTGCAGTTCCATGCCCTTGGTCGTGGCCAGCTGCACCATGGCGGAAACCGGCCAGCCCGCGGCGTAGAAATAGGCATCGAGCTGACCGTCGGCCAGCCGCTCGGCCGACTGGCTGTTGTTCAGCTCGGCCTCTTCGATGTTGTCGCGGTTGACGCCCCATTTCTCGAGCATCTGCAGCACGGCGACCTGCGTGCCCGAACCGGCCTGTGCGATGCCGACCCGCTTGCCCTCGAGGTCCGCCAGACTCTCGATCGAGGCGCCTTCCGGCAGGACGAGATGCAGGTCTTCCGGGTAGAGGTTCGCGACGATCCGCAGCTTTTCATGCGGCTTGCCGTCGAACTTGCCCTCGCCCAGGTACATCGAACGCGTCACGTCGGCCGCGGCCATGCCGGCCTCGAGCTCGCCGTTCTGCACGGCGGTGTTGTTGAAGACCGACGCGGTGGTCGACTGCGCGATGGCGATCAGGCCGGGCACGCCGCACTGGCCACCCTCCTCGCAGGGGCGCGAACCCGGAGGCGAGGAAATGCCGTTCGCGATGGTCCCGCCAATGGGAAAATAGGTGCCGCCGGCGCTTCCCGTTCCGATCCGGAAAAAGGTCGGTTCCTGCGCGGCAGCCAGGCCGGCAGTCATGACCGTGGCCAGTGCCGTGCAGGTCAACCTTGCCAAGAATGTCATATGATAGCTCCCCGTTTGTTGCGTGGTCCGGGCATCGGCCCGTCCACTGGTTTTCAGAATGACAGGAGCGATAAGAAACCAGCATATGAATAAATACAAATTTGAAATATGTTTGATTTGCAAAATTTTCCTTATATGAATGGCGCACATGAACCTGCAGCAACTGGCCGTCTTCCGCGAGATCATGAACACCGGCTCGATGAGCGCCGCGGCTCGCAACCTTCACCGCACGCAGCCGGCCGTCAGCGCCGCCCTCAAGGCGCTGGAAGACAGTCTCGGCATGGACCTGTTTCACCGCGACGGCCGCCGTCTCGTGCCCGTTCCGGAAGCGCGCTACCTGCTGTCCGAGGCGACCGACGTGCTGAACAGGCTGTCGGCAGCCCGTGCCAACATGGAAGGTATGCGCGACCGCGTCCGGGGGTCGCTGCGCATCGTCGCGATGCCGGGGCCCTCGGCCTATCTCCTGCCCGCCTTCGTAAGCCGGTTCACCCATGGCACCCCCGACATCCGCGTGACCCTGTCGACCCGCAGCTCGCCCCAGATCCTGAACCTCGTCGCGGCACAGAGTTTCGATATCGGCTTTTGCGATCTCGGCGCCGGCGAGATCATGTCGAACTCCCTGTCAGACGAGCTGTTCCGCAGCGTCGCCACGACCTGCGACTGCGTCTGCGCCCTGCCCACCGGCCATCCCCTGGCCGGTCTCGAGGTCGTCACCCCGCGCGATCTCGACGGGCAGCCGATGGGCACGCTGCAACCCGGGCATTCGACGGTGACCAGGACCCGGGCGGCGTTCGACGCCTGCGGCGCCACGTTCAACCTGCGGGTCGATGCACAGTATTTCCTGCCCCTTCTGCATTTCGTCGAAGCCGGCCAGGTCTGCGCGATCGTCGACCCCCTCAGCGCGGAAAGCTACCGGCAGCAGAACCGGCAGAACGGGGCGATAAGCTTCGTCAGGTTCGACCCGGCCGTGCCCTTCGATTATGCCCTGATCACCCCGCAACAGCGCCCGCCGTCTCGCCTGGCCCACGAATTCGCGACACGCTGGCAAAGCTACGTCGACGAGGTGGTGCGCAAGCCGGGGACATCGTGAACGGACGCAGCGACCGGCGATCTGCCCCTCGCTCCGGCAGCGCCACCTAGATAGCCAGCGCCATTCTCGCCACTTCCGGATCCTGCAACTTGTCAGGCGAGAATCGTTGCGTGATCTGGCCTTTCTCCAGCAGCAGGCAGCGGTGCGCGCACGAGGTGATGAGGTCGACGTTTTGCTCGATAAGGCAGATCGTAAGCCCCTCGTCCCGGTTGAGCTTCGTACACAATTCGCCGATCTGTTCGACGATATTCGGTTGGATTCCGTCCGACGGCTCGTCCAGAAGCAGAAGATCGGGCTGACCGATCAGTGCGCGGGCAATCGCCAATTGTTGCTGCTGGCCACCCGACATCGTGCCGGCGATCTGCGACCGGCGTTCGCCAAGTATCGGAAACATGTCATAGGCATATTCCAGCGGGCGTGGCGCAAGCGGGCCGATCGTCCGGCCAAGCTTGAGATTGTCCTCCACCGTCAGGTCGCCGAATATCCCCCGACCCTGCGGAACATAGCCGACCCCCTTGCGGGCACGCGACCGGGCGGGTTGCCCGGTCACGTCCTCGTCTGCAAACAAGATCGATCCCTGCGTCGGCTTGATCAGGCCGATGACGGTGCGGGCCAGGGTCGTCTTCCCGACACCGTTTCTTCCGATAAACGCAGCGATTTCGCCGCGACGCACCTCGAAGGTCAGATCGTGAAGCACCGGGGTTGAATCATAGCCGGCATAAACGGATGTCAGGGTGAGCATGTCTGGCTCCTCGGGATCAATCAAAAGGCCGGTTTGAGACGTGACTTCGGGTACTCGGCACCTGCGATGTGGCTGATGCTCGCCCGGACCATCTGGTAGGTGCGCACGCGGAAATCCGGGTCAGCCGAGAACCGAAGGTACGAATCGCGGGGACTGATCCCGTACTCATCCTGCATCCAATGCATCAGGTTGTCCGCCGCAGAATAGACGGCTTCGTCGAGCGGCAGGTCCATTCCGATGGCGACGATACTGTCGGGTTTCTCGATACGCACCCCCGGTATCTTCTTGTTCTTGATCACGTTGACCTTGAGCTTCACGGTCGCACGGGTTTCGTCCGCAAGCACGGTAAACTCGGTATCGCCCTGGCCGCCATGGCAATCGCCCACGTAGACCAGGGCGCCATCATGGTTGCAATTGATCTGGATCTTGTTGCCGGCCTGGATATCTCGGCAATCGATGTTGCCGCAGAAATCGCCCTGGCCCGTCAGGGACGATACGACTTCACGATCCGGTGCCACGGCGAGCGTACCGATAAAGGGATCAAGGTCCCATTCGATCGCCCCGTATTTCGCCTTGCCATCCGCGGTGGAGCCGGAAGGGCCCGGCACGTGTTCGATAAGTTCGATGTGCAGGTCGCGCACTTCGGCGCCCCAGCGATGGCTGTCACGCAACGCGCCGTTGTTCGGCAAGATGCCGGTGTAGCCCCACCGCCAGGGTTCGACGCTCACGATTTCGATTTCGACCACGTCGCCCCGTTCGGCACCTTCGACGTAAATCGGGCCGACGACCGGGTTCAGCTTGGGCGGGTTGAAGGACAAAAGTTCCTTGCTGAGTGGATCGTCCTGCATGTCACGCACTTTCGGCGTGTCGCTCAGGTCCTGTACGAGGCCGGTCAGCGCATCGTCGGTTTCCACGCAGAACGTTTCGCCGGCGGCAACGCGTAGCACCGGCTCGTCCCGCGCATCGAGGAGGTACTTCTGAACCTCGTTTATCTTGATGGTCTTCATCCTGTCGGTTCCTTAATTGCGGAGCTTCGCCACCCCTTGCTTTCCTAGATAGAGGCGTTGCACATCGAGGTTCGTTTCGATGTCGGACAACGTGCCGCTGGCGAAGATGCGGCCCTGATGAAAAACGGTCGTGGGTACAGCAAGCTGGCGCACGAAAGCCATGTCATGTTCGACGACAAGCACCGCGGTGCCCGTCGCGCCTATGCGATGGATGAGGTCCACGGTGCGTTGCGTTTCCGCGGTGGACATGCCGGCAGTCGGCTCGTCCAGCAGAAGAAGGTCCGGGTTTGACCCGATCGCCATGCCGAGGCCAAGCCACTGGCGCTGCCCGTGAGAAAGCTCTCGCGCCTGTCGGTTCAATGTATGCGCGAGATCGAGGTCGGCGAGCCGCGCCTCGATCGCATCCCGCAAGGCGGCGCCTGACATGTGACGCTGAAGCGTCAGGCGCATATTGTGCTCGACCGTCAGCTCCGGAAAGACGCCCAGGGTTTGCGGCTTCATCGCGATGCCGCGGTTCGCCCGCGCAAAGGGCGGAAGGCGGGAAATATCACCGCCTTTGAAGATGATACGCCCGTGGTCGGCCGCATGACGGCCGGTAAGCAGTTGGAAGAAAGTGCTTTTCCCGGCGCCATTGGGCCCTATGATGCATTGCGTTTCGCCGGAACCTATCGACCAGTCGACATTGTCGCAGGCCACCACGCCACCGAATTTCTTGAAGAGTTTTTCAACGCTCAGCAACATGACGTCAGCCCTGCCTGGATTGGGATTTCAGAGAGCTTGATCTGACGTCGCGCATCCTTGAATACTGTTGCCGGAGCGACAAAAGCCCTTCGGGCAAAAGCAGTACGACAAGGACAAGAAGCGCGCCCTGCACGATCAACGCCCATTCCCCGCCAGATATCGCCAGTTGCTGAGCGCCCCATTGCAGAACCACGGCGCCGAGGATCGCGGCCGCGAGGCTCTTCCGGCCCGCGACGGCGACCCAGATCACGGGCAGGACGTTGGCGGTGACGCCGAACACCGAAGGCGTGATGAAGTTGCCCCAGGCCACGTACAGAAGTCCCGACATGGCTGCGAGAGCGGCACCGATACAAAAGGTCATCGACTGGAGCAACCGGATGTCATAGCCAAGCGTCTCGGCCCGGTCCGGATCTTCGCGCACGGCAGCGAGCGCGACCCCGAAACGAGAATTCACAAGTGCCCTTAGCAGGAGATACGTGAATACGATCAGACCGATCAAAACGTAATAGAACGTCGGGCTCGAACCTGAAATGACCAGGGAATTCCCTCCGCCCGTCGGGATCGTGAGCGAGGGGATGTTTTCGGCCGCACCAGAGAACCGACCGAGGCCGTTGTTCCCGCCGAGATGTGCGGTGCCGATCTTCCACTGCGGGCCCGCCGTCTGGTTGAGGAAGCTTTCTATCACCAGGGTGACGACGAGGGTCACGATGCTCACGTAGACGCCTCGCAAGTGTCCGTAGAAGGTGAGCCATCCAAGAAGCGCGGCAAAGACAACCGCGGCGACAATGCCACCGGCAACGCCGGCCAGCGAGGCCCAGGGGCTGTCGGCGAGGTTGATCGCGACAATCCCGTAGGCATAGCCTCCTATCCCGAAGAATGCCGACTGACCGAGGCTCAGCACGCCGCAGAACCCCCAAAGGAGGGCAAGACCGGTCGCCAGGAACACCATCAACAGGAAAGAATTGAAATTGAGGAGCGTGTATCGTCCGACAAGACCCGGCAGAAACAGCATTCCGATGACCAGGAGCGCGCCTACGATCCAGAAAACCGGACCTTTTCCCGGCTCGATACGTCCGTTCAGCAACTCACGCATTCTTGGTCTCCTCGGCGCTGGTCCCCGCGGTCGATGACCTGTGCTGGGACGCCAGCGCTTTGAGCTTGCCGATCAGGTCGAGGATCCCCGTTGGGGAAAGCCGAATGATGATCAGGGCGGTTACGAGCATCGCGACATAACCGGTCAGAATGTTGAAGCCGACCGTGAAGCTTGTCTTGACCAGCGCCAGCACGAGTGCCGAGGCCAAGAGCCCTGCAATGATGTTTCGCGACCCGGCGACGACCACGACGATGAATGCAATTGGCGTGTACGCCGCTCCGAAGGTCGGCTGGATCTGCGCGCTCAGGCCGAAGATCGCCCCGGCGAACCCGGCAAGCGCCGCACCAAGCCCGAACGTCACCATATAGATGCGTGTCGTTCGAACGCCGAGCGCTTCGGCCATGTCCGGTTCCGTCATTGTCGCACGAGCATGGAGACCGAAATTCGTGAACCTCATGAGCGCCCAGAGGGTAACGATCAACGCAATGGCAAGGGCGACGAGGAACAACCGGTAAACCGAGAAATTCATCCCGCCCACGCTGACCGTGCCGAACGGGTTCGGCAAGCTCGGCACGGACGGACCGATGAGTACCAGTGCCCCCTGGCTTAGCACGAGGCTGATGCCCCATGTTGCAACCAGCGAATATAGCAGCCGCCCATAGAGCTTGCGAATGACGAGCCGCTCAAGCAGCAACCCGATCGCCGTCGCCGCGAATACGCCCGTGACGATCGCCAGCGAGAGCGGCAGCCCCCATTGAAAGCCGAACGACGCGCCGAACGCACCAATCATCATGAATTCGCCATGCGCCATGTTGATGACGCCCATCATCCCGAAGATGATGACGAGCCCGATCGAAGACAAAGCGAGTAGCGCGAAGCTGTCGGCATACTGATAGGCAAAGCTTATGATGTCCCCCATGAACAGGCGGCTCCTTTTGCACTGATGGTGGATGGGGGCCCGTGGCAGTGAAGACGGGCCCCTTCTTGAGTGGGCCCTTACTCGAGGAAAGCAGCCAGATCAGGGTCATCACCGGGAAGATACTGCCGCGACTGCGGCGTATCGGCGAGGTTCACCCCCATCTCCTTGAGCCACCACGGTTCGATCACGCCGAAGTCCTCGACGAACTCGACGGAATGGTCCGGCTGCACCTGAGCGAGGCGGATATCCATGGCGAGGTGATGTGTCGCCGGATCGAGCGTGACCGGCCCTTCCGGTGCATCGAAGGTCAGTCCAGAGTGAAGTGCCTCAAGCACCGCGGGCGTGTCCGTCGTGCCCGCCGCCTCCCAAGCCTTGGCCATGAGATGCACGGCAACATAGGCACACCGCGTCATCTGGTTCACGTATTCGGTATCGGGGAATGCGGCGCGCACCTTGTCCACGAAGACCTGCGCGCTCTCGACTTCCTGCGCCAGTTCTTCGATGAACGTCACCGGCACGTAGAGGTTCTCCAACGTGGGCGCCGGGAAGAGCTTGTGCTCGTATCCCTGTTGCAGGTTAACCGTCGAAATCGACGGAATCGCGATGCCGGCGGCTTGGGCCTGCGGGAAGTACTGCGACTGGGCGGAACCCACCAACAGAAGGAACAGGAAGTCAGGCTCTTCATTCTGGATGTTGGCGATCGAGGACGAAAACTCCGAGTTGCCGAGCGGGATGAACTCCAGCCCGACCACTTCGGCGCCGGCCATTCCCGCACTTGCCTGAACCCACTGCGCGCTGACCTGGCCAAAGCCGTAATCGGCTGCAAGAACGTACACCCGCTTGCCGTATTTCTCGACCATGTACTCCAGGCCGGGCAGGATCTGCTGTTCGGGAACCGGCCCGGTGAAGAAGGAATACTCGTCCGCAATACCGCCCTCTCCCTGGTTGTTGTGCCAGAAGATCGTCTCGTTCTCGACCGCAACGGCCCGCGCGGCTTCGCGTTCGGAGCTTGTATAACCGGCCATGAGCACATCAACTTCGTCTTGCAGGATCGCACGCTGCGCGAACTCCTGATGGCGGCGCACATCGGACTGTCCGTCATAGTGGATCAATTCGAGCTCGCGGCCGAGAACGCCTCCCGCCGCGTTGATCTCGTCAATTGCGATCCGCGCTCCTTGGGTCTTCGGTATGACGGCAGCGGCAAAGTCGCCGGACGCATCGTCAATGATACCGACCTTGATCGGGCCTTCCTGCGCAAATGCAGACACCGGGGCGAGCGCCGTGCTCGTCGCAGCAAGAGCAACCGATGTCTTCATTAGTGAGCGGCGAGAAATGTTCATCTTGGACTCCAGACTGTTGGGACGTTTTAGACGCTCCGCCTATTGATTAGACGTTTTGTCCGTAAATTTGCTTTCGTACCTAAATGTAGGATCAATACCCAAATGCCTGTCAAGCAGAACATTTGTTTAGAGCGGCAAAAGATGCACAGATTATTAGGCTGCTCAAGGATTCATCGCCGCTGCCATTCGCCGCAACGCCGATCCCGAAAGAGTCCCGTTTTCGCAAAGCAGGAGCATCTGCTATAGACGTTTCGTCCGGTTGGACATAATGATTAACCAGTGTCCAGCACTTGGTCGCTGGATGGTTTGGCGCTGACGTTGGCGGAAACGCCCTGTTCGGGTAGGGGTTTTCACCAGGGGCCGCGGCCGATCTCGGAGGAGGAACTTGATTGACGATTCTGATAGCTGACGATCACTGGATGGTGCGCGAGTCCCTCAAGGCCGTTCTCCGAAGGCTGGACCGGGGACAGACCGTCCTCGAAGCGTCAAGTTTCGATGAAGCGCTTGAGGTGCTTTCCGCAAATCATGATGTCGAGATGTTCTTCGTCGATCTCGTCATGCCCGGCGTCGACGAGTTCGTCGGCTTGCAGCGTGTCCGGTCCGAATTTCCCGACGTGCCGATCGCGGTCGTGTCCGTCCACGAGGACCGGGAACGTCTGATGTTCGCTATCGAGGCAGGCGCGGTCGGCTACATCCCGAAATCCGCGAGCGGGCAAGAAATCGAGAGCGCCATCGAGCGAATTCTCGCGGGCGACGTCTATTTTCCGCGCCGCCTGATCCGGCAGAGCGCGTCATCGACCCCGCCAGTAGAGATCCCCAACGACGCGGTTGCCTCACTCACGCCGAGAGAAAAAGAATTGCTTGGATTCCTCGGAAATGGCTACTCCGTCCGGAAAATCGCCGAGGCGCTGGGCATTTCCGACCATACCGTACGCGTCCATCTGAGCAACCTGGTGCGCAAGCTCGGTCACTCCGACCGGGCCGAAACGATCCACTTCGCCATCAACCTCGCCAAGACATCGACCTTCCGCAGCCAAACCAATGCAGACACCCGCGAAGACTGACCTTTTCTCCGGCCTCGACAAGGCTCCTGTCGGTCTCGCCATCTGGGGGGCGACCGGGGATCTGATCTATGCCAACGAACCGTTCAGAATGCTGCTGCCCACGGAAGCCTCGATCGAGATGGATCAGCCCTATCGCGATTTTCTTCAGGCATTCCTGGTGCAGTACGGCGCGTCGATGGCACATGATCTGACCGGCGCGCCATTGAGCACGGACACGATTTCCGGAAAGAGCTGCATCTGGGAGCAACTCCTGGCAGACGGTCGCACGATCGAAGTTCACCAGACCGTCGCAGAGGACGGCGGCGTAACCCTGACGACCCATGACGTATCGAACCGCAAGAAGATCGAGTTCGAGTTGCGGCGCGCGCGCGACGCCGCCGAGACGTCCGACGAAGTCAAGTCCCGCTTCCTGCGAGCGGCGAACCACGACTTGCGCCAGCCTCTCGCCACGCTCAAGATCCTGATCTACAGCTGCCTGACCGAACTGGACCATGAGCACCGGCAAGACTTGCTGCACACGATGGATATGTCCGTGGCAATCATGGAAGATCTGCTCGGGGCGTTACTGCAGATCGGTCAGCTCGATGCCGGACAGATCGAGCCCCGCGTCACGATATTCCAGATGTCGCAGATCTTCGAGCGTCTGGAGGTACAGTTCGAACATCAAGCCCGTACCAAGGGTTTGGAGGTACGATTTCGCGGGCATCGCTACACCGCATCTACCGACCGTGCGCTACTGGAACGTATCGTCACCAACCTTGTCGCGAATGCGATCCGCTATACAGACACGGGCAGAGTCGTCGTCGGCTGTCGTCCGTTTGGCGATCGCCTGCGGATCGAGGTTTGGGACACCGGACGTGGCATTGGTGACGAGCATCTGTCGAGAATCTTCGACGAATTCTATCAGGTCCCGGATCTCGTCCACACCCGTCGTGCCGGCCTCGGATTGGGCCTGAATATCGTATCGCGGCTCGCGGAACTCTTGGGTATACCGGTCAGTGTCTCGTCCAAACCGGGTTCCGGCACCGTTTTTCGCTTGACCGTTCCCGCCGGCGACGTATGGCACTCACAGGCGAATGAACCAGAGATTTCCGAAAGCCTCGGCGGCGAATTCGTAGGTTTGAACGTCGTGCTGATAGAGGATGATCCCGTCCTTCGTGACAGCATGTGTGCGCTGCTGGAGCGTTGGGGCATAGTCGTGCTCCCGGCCGCATCCATGGCGGAAACCGACCGTCTGCTTGACGCGACACCGGTCATACCGGATCTGGTCATCGCCGATTTCTCCCTGCGGGGTGAATTCGGCACCATGGCTGGGCAACGTCTCCGCGAACGCTATGGCGCGTCGCTGCCCGTTCTGATCGTAACGGCAGAGATCGACCCCGAGGTCGTTTCGGGCATTCGCCAGCAGGGCTTCCCGGTACTTATCAAACCCGTGAGCCCGCCCCGCCTTCGCGTAATGATGCACAACCTTCTCTTTGAAAATCTGGGCGAGCAAAGGGGGAACGCAGATGCTTTCTGAAATTCCGATCGGGTCGCTCGTCCCCCTGACCGGGCCGTCCGCCGTCGATGGGCGGGAATTTCGCAATGGCGTGCTCATGGCCTGCGAAGAGATCAACGCCAAAGGCGGAGTGCTCGGCCAGGAGCTACATCCGCATTTCGAGGACACCGGCCGCCAGACCCCCGAAGAGGTCGTGGCCGCTGCAAATCGACTGATCGAACACAAGCACGTCCACGCGATCATCAATGGCTACAATATCGGGCCGCAGAACGCGGAGTACGAGCCGATCGCGGATGCCGGGATCATCTACATCCACCACAACACCTTGCTCCAGCACCACGACACGGTCCTCAGTGATCCCGAGCGATACTTCGGGTGTTTCATGGGGAACCCGGCAGAATACTGGTACGGTCGCGGTTTTCTGAAGTTCCTGTCCGCCCTGAGGGAGCGGTCCGCATGGCGCCCACACAACAATCGACTGGCGATCATTTCGGGCTCCAAGCCATACAGCATCGTGATTGCAAAGGCGATGGCAAGCTCCGCAAGGACGTTTGGCTGGGACGTCGCTTTCGGCCCCGAGATCGTCCAGACACCACGCTCCGATTGGCGGGACGTGATAGCTCGGGCCACCGCGACCGATCCGGCCGTTATCGCGAACACGCATTTCTATGCCGGGGATCTCGCGCATTTCCAGTCACAATTCATGGAAGCCCCGTCCAACAGCCTCGTCTACCTGCAATATGGCGCGATGCATCGTAGCTTCTCAGAACTGGCTCAGGAGAACGCGATCGGTGTCGTGGTCAGTGCCGTGACCAGCTTGTTGCGTGACGAGATGGGGCGCGCGTTCTCCCGCCGGTATCTGGAGCGGTTCGGCCCCCACTCCACGCCACAGGTTGGCTGCCAGTGTTACAACGCCGTGCAGCACTATGCTCTCGCCGTCGCCGCCGCCGGGGGGTCCGGTGCGCCGGGCCAACATACCACCAATCGCCGCGTCGCCCAAAGCCTCAAGGACATCACGTGGCGAGGCGTATCCGGCGCAACGCACTATCATGAGCAATGGCAGACTGCCGTATCCTACCCGGACCAGTCGAACGACCCATCGCTGGGCATGCCGCACCTGTTCTTCCAAGTTCAAAGCCTGGATCGCGGCCTGGCCTTGATTGCCCCCGAGCCCTACGATGTCGACCCTTTCATTCAGCCTCCGTGGTTCACGTCGTAGCGACATGACCCGCCGTCCCCCACAAGCATTTCGGGTTTCGGGGCCTCGGCCCGCGTCCGTGCAAGATCAAGGTAACTGACCGGCACAGACGCTCGGCCCTCAAGTGTGTGCCCGGATCACGGGCGGCCCGGGTGCGCGGCTGCTCCGGTCGCCCGGACCGCGACACTCATCCCAAGGCCAGACCGGCCCCCACGACGGTGAACACACCGCCGAGCGTGCGCACGATGCGCCGCCCCCGGTCGCCCATCATCGGCGTTGCCTTTTCGGCCACAAGCACGAGCGCGATGCCGACGACATGCAACACGATCGTCGCGGCCATGAAGCCGAGGCCGTAGTTCAGCGCCCCGGCCTGCCCCAGTTCAGTGCCATGCGCATGGCCGTGAAAGACGGCGAGCAGGCCCACAAGCCCGGCCCCGACACGCATGTCGACACGTGCCGCCACCGCGACGAGAAGGCCAAGCACGATCACGGAGGCCAGGATCATCGATTCCACGAATGGCAACGGCACGCCCAGCAGTGACAGCCCGAAGCCCAAGGCCATGACCGCCACGAAGGAAACCGGCAACGCCCAGCGGGCCCGGCCGCCCTGCAGCCCGGCCCAGAGGCCGACCGCGACCATCGCCAGCACGTGGTCCAGCCCGAACAACGGGTGCGAGAAGCCGGCCATCAACGAGCCGTGCGCGCCGGGGTCGAGATGGGCGAAAGCCGGGCTGGCCGTGACGGCGAGGCCGAGGGGAAGAAGAAGACGTTTCATGGTTCCTGGTCCTTTCGTGACAGGTTCGGCCGCACCATCTGCCGACGGTGAGGCGTGAGCGACCCGGTGGGTCTGGAGGACGGTGGGTGTCAGCATTTCAGGATCGGGCGGGCGGCTTTGCCCGCGATGGCCGGGCGCAAGGCGGTCCACGCCTTGAAGATGGCTTCATGCGCCTGCCAGGTCTCGTACGCCAGGATGCGGATGGACATGAGGTTGCCGATCCGGGTGACGCCGACCTGCGTGTCCTCGACATCGGCGCAATGCAGACGGGTAAGTTCCTCGGCATCCGCCGGCAGGTCCGGGGCATAGGCGAAAACCAGCGCCGCATGGCGCGCCCCGCTCCAGAGCCGTTCGAGGTCGGCGACCTCCTCGGGCGTGTCGAGGCGCATCCTGTCGACCGCGAGGGTCTCGCCCCCGACACGGATTTCGAAGCTCGAATCCATCGCGTGGAACTTGAAGATCTCCCGCCCGTAGTGAACCCGCCCCGCCGACACCATGTCAGAGCCGAACATCCGGCTCGTATCATGCAGGTTGACGAGGATGCGGCGCCTCGACCGGCTCGCCGCGTAGGGAATCGCCTCGTCCGGCAGGTACTCGAGCGTCGCGCCGGGCGCCACGTTGAACTCGACCACCTCCGTCGAGGTCATCCCGTTCAGGCACTTGTAGAACTTGCCCGAGGCCGTGGTCGTGAACAGCGCCCGCGCCCCCTCCTCGACGCTGCCATAGAAGTAGGACCCGTCGCCCTCGACGAAGCCGCCGCCCGAATTGACCATGAGCATGAAGGGTTGGTCGTCATGATCCTGGTAGTGGTAGCCCTGCCACTGGAACGGGATCCGCCAGGCCGAAGGCTGCACGATGGTCCGCCCCCCGACCACGTGCGCGCGCACGTTCATCAGCGCCTGCTTGCCCACGATCCAGTCGGGGTCGGGATAGATGTTGGTATGTATCATCCGCCGCTCCTCACGCGTCTTCGAGCAGAAGGACGTCGCGCTCGATCCAGCGCACCATCTCGTCCAGCCCGTCGCCGGTCTTCATGTTGGTGATCACGAAGGGCTTGCCGGCCCGCTTGGCGCGCGCGTCGGTTTCCATCCGGGCAAGGTCGACCTCGACGTAAGGCGCGAGGTCGGACTTGTTGATGACAAGAAGCGGCGATTTCTCGATCCCCGGCCCGCCCTTGCGCGGAATGTCCCCGCCCTGCGCGACCGAGATGACGTAGATATGGCTGTCGACCAGCTCGGGGCTGAAGGTCGCGGCAAGGTTGTCGCCGCCGCTCTCCACGAAGACGATATCGAGGTCGTCGAAGCGCTTCTGCAGCGTCTTGATGGCGTGGGCGTTCATCGACACGTCCTCGCGGATCGCGGTGTGGGGGCAGCCGCCCGTCTCGACCCCGATCACGCGGTCGGCCTCGACGGCCCCGACCTCGACCACGTATTGCGCGTCCTCCTTCGTGTAGATGTCGTTCGTCACGACACCCAGCGAGTATCGGTCGCCGAGCGCGCGGCAAAGCGACACGAGTATCGAGGTCTTGCCGGCCCCCACGGGCCCTCCCAGCCCAATTCTTACAGGTCGTCGCATCGGTGTCTCCTTGCTTGCGTCAGCATATGCAAAGCCGCCCGCGCAGCGTTTCGTGCTGCATCGCGGCCACGTCGAGGGAAAGCATCGCGGTGTTCATGTCGTCGATGCCAAGCTCCATGACCTCGCGGCTGAAAGCCTGGATGAAGGGCCATGCGTCGGTGATCGTCCGTTGCGTCTCGACCTGGCCCAGCGGGATCAGGCGACAGGCGACGCCGGCAAGGCTCGTGACCGCAGCTTGCAGAAACGCAAGCACCGCCTCGGGGGCGCCGATGTCATGCGCTCCGCAGATCGCCCCGAAGACAACGGCATGGTGGGCGGCGACCGTGCCGTCCTCGGCCTGTCGCGCGAAACCTTCGAGCCCGGGGCGGCCGAAAATGTCGCCATAGGAAGAAAGCAGGGCCTGGCCGGTCATCGACGACGCCTCCCGCGCCTCGCGGCTGAGCTTCAGCGCGCCCAGCTTGCGGTCAAGCGCGGGAAGGCTGTCGAAATCCTCGAACCGCGCCATGTCGCAGGCGCGCGCCACCGCGATACCCTCGGACCGGGCGAGGCTGTAGCGAAGCCAGTCGCGGCAGGCGGTTCGGAACGTCCCGGCGTCATGCACCGCGCCGCTCTGGAACCATGTCTCGAACCCGTAGGAGTGCTGGAAGCCCCCCGTTGGAAAGGATGAATTCGCGACCTGCAGCAGGAAGAGCTGTTTTTCCTGGTCCTGTGCGGCGAAGTTCGACGACCGGCTAATGTTCATGGCTGTGGCCGTGATGATCGTGGTCGTGATCGCCGTGGTCATGGTCATGCCCGGCATAGGAGCCGAAGCGCCGGCCCACGAAGGGCGCCTCGATCGCCGCGAAGGGCAGGCCCGCGTCGCGCAGGACGTCGGCCACCTTCGCATCGGCGGGCGTCAGCATGGCCGTATCGGTGAAACGGACGGGTCGGTGGTGATTGCCGAGGTGGAACCCCGCGACCCCCCACATCAGCGCGTCGTCCGGCGCGACCCGGAACAGCGCTTCGGCGGCCGCCCGCACAACGACAATCGTCTCGCCGTCCCGTGCCAGCACGTCACCGTCGGCCAACTCGCTCCCCCGCGGCAGCGAGATGCGCAGGGTCCGCCCGCCGGCGGTCCTGAGCACGCCATGCGGACTCGAGCGCTGCTCGGAGGTCAGAAAGACCGGGTCCTCCGTACCGCCCGCGGGGCGGGCGTCGGCGGGAAAGAGGATCTGCGTGATGACGGACATGGCGCCTCACCGGAAGTAGTAGAGCTGCGACAGCGGCAGCGTCTTGGCAGGTTTGACGGTGATGCGCTCGCCGTCCACGTAGACGTTGTAGCTTTCCGGATCGATCTCGATATTGGGCATGTAAGAGTTGTGGACCATGTCCCGCTTCGAGATCGTGCGCGTCCCGTGCACCGGCATGAGCGTCTGGTGCGTGCGCAACTGGCTTTCCAGCCCGTTCTGGATCGCCGCCTTGGTGACGAAGGAATAGGACAGGCGCGACGGGTTCGCCCCGTAGGAGCCGTATTGCGGCCGGTACTTCAGCGGCTGCCCGGTCATCAGCGAGCCCGCCGGATCGCCCATGACGGCATGGGAGATGAAACCGCCCTTGAGGGTCGTTTCCGGCTTGGCGATGAAATGATCCGGGCGCCAGATCACGAGGTCCGCCAGTTTCCCCGGTGCGATCGAGCCGACATACTGGCTCACGCCGAAGGTGATGGCGGGGTTGATCGTGACCTTGGCAAGGTAACGCTGGATGCGGAAGTTGTCGTTCGACGGTCCGTCCTCGGACAGGCTGCCATAGCGAACCTTATTGACCGCGGCGAGCTGGAAGGCGCGTTGCGCGGATTCCGCCGCCCGGCCCACGCCCTGCGAATCCGACCCGATCATCGAGATCGCGCCCATGTCGTGCAGCACGTCCTCGGCGCGCATCGTCTCCGCCCGCGCACGCCCCTGGATGAAGGCGATGTCGGTCGGCACGCTCTTGTTGAGATTGTGACACGTGATGAGCATGTCGATCTCTTCGTCATACGTGTTGATCGAGAACGGGTTGGTTGGGTTCGTGGAAGACGGCATGAGGTGCGGTTCGCCCACGATCTGCATCATGTCGGGCGCGTTGCCCCCGCCGGCCCCTTCACAGTGATAGATATGCATGACCCGGCCGTTGATCGCCGCGATCGTGTCCTCGTAATACCCCGTCTCGTTCAGCGTATCGGCGTGGATCTGGACCTGGAAATCGTACTCGTCGGCCAGTTCCATCGTCATCTCGATGGCGGCAGGCGACGACGACCAGTCCTCGTGGATCTTGAGGCCCGTGGCCCCGGCGAGGATCTGCTCGACAAGCGCGCCGGGGGTCGAGGCGTTGCCCTTCCCGAAATTGCCGTAGTTCAGCGGGAAATCCGCCATTGCCTCCAGCATGCGCTGAAGGTTGAACGCGCCGGGACATTCGATGCCCACGGTCTTGGGTCCCGACCCGCCGCCGATCACGGTGGTGAACCCCGCGTTCTGGTATTCGTAAAGCTGCTGAACCGAGTCGAAATGCGGATGGATATCGATGAAGCCCGGCGTGACGATCGACCCTTCGACCGAGAGGATGTCGGTGTTGGGCGATACGATCAGGCCCGGCGTGATGTTCATCGTATCCGGGTTGCCGGCCTTGCCGATGCCCACGATCAGCCCGTCGCGCACGCCGATATCGGCCTTGATGCAGCCCAGGACAGGGTCGAGGATCACAGCGTTGGTGATCACCATGTCGAGCGCACCGTCGGAGGCCTTCCACTTGGAGCCCTGGCCCATGCCGTCGCGAATGGTCTTGCCGCCCCCGAAGACCATCTCGTCGCCATAGGTCGTCAGGTCGTCCTCGATCTCGGCAACGAGCCCGGTATCTGCAAGATAGATCCTGTCGCCCTTGGTCGGGCCGTACTGGGCGGCATAGTCAGGCCGGGTGATCTTGATGCTCATGTCGGTTTCTCCTGGTCCGGACGGCGCCCTTGCCTGGGCGCGCCTGCCCGGCAGATGGGTTTCACTTGTTGGCGTACTTGCTGTCGGGCGACGGCTTGACCGGATAGGCGTCGCCCTCGAAGCAATAGCCCTCGGCCCGAAGCTTGCGCATCGTCTGCGCCTTGATGATCTCGGAGCGGAGCGAGCCGTTGGTCATGTTGTTCATGCCATAGGCGACCTCGCGCCCCGCATAGGTCGTGATCTGCACCTTGCGGCTCTGCCCGGGTTCGAAGCGGATCGCGGTTCCCGACGCCACGTCGAGCCGGAAGCCAAAGGCGGCCTCCCGGTCGAAGGCCATCGCCTTGTTGCACTCCGCAAGGTGATAGTGCGCACCGATCTGCACCGGGCGGTCGCCGGTGTTGATCATCACGATCTCTTTCGTCGGGCGCCCCTGGTTGATCTCGATATCGGTGTCGGCAAACTCGATGATCGCGCAATTGGCGCGGTCTCCGACGTCGAACGCCTCGTCGGGGATGATGGATTTCGGAAGTTCGGGCGGTGTCCAGAATGGTTTGGCCATGGTGTTCCCTCGAAAAAGGTGTTCAGTCGCGGATCGGGTTCATGACGGTCACGAGCTTCGTCCCGTCCGGGAACTGCGCCTCGACCTGAAGGATCTTCATCATGTTGGGCACCCCCTCCATGACGTGTTCCTTCTTCAGAATGGTCGCCCCGTATTCCATCATGTCGGTCAGCATGGGGATCGAGCCTTCGCGGGCACGCTCCAGGATCTCGTCGCAGATCACCGCCGCGGCCTCGGGGTAGTTGAGCCGCATCCCCCGTTCGAGCCGCCGCCGGGACATCTCGGCTGCCGTCCAGATTTGAAGGCGCTCTTCTTCTCGCAAAGTCATATGCATGGACGCAACGCTCCGTCGTTTCTGTGATGCTCGCCCGTCGCAACCGCCGGTCCTGCGTCCTCGGACGTCGTCGCCGCCAGCTCGGGGTGGGATGGGGTCAGTCGATCAAATCGCGGCGCGAAGCACTATTCCCAAAAGGGGGCTACCCGATCGGGTAGTTGAGAGCGCCCGGACCCGCCCACTAA
The DNA here is from genome assembly GCF_030373445.1 of Roseovarius sp. GTDB lineage: Bacteria > Pseudomonadota > Alphaproteobacteria > Rhodobacterales > Rhodobacteraceae > Roseovarius. The sequence continues at coordinate 22,263 of NZ_JAUCYU010000010.1, read as the reverse complement.
CATCGGCTTAACCTGGACAACCGGAGTGGGGGCCGGAGATGACCACGCAGGTCGCAGCTTGCGGACGGGTCACCGGCACCGCACGCCCTTGAAAAGACATGACCGACACGGGCGCTCGCGCGGGCCGCTGGGCCGGGCGCGCGCATTTTTTCTGTGCGCAAAAACGCAATGCCAGACGCTATCGCCATGGATATGTGCGCTGAGTGAATTTTCCGCGCAAATATTCGGCACCGCACCGGTTCTTCTGCGGGATGGTGGCCGGGCGTCTTGCCAAGTCGTCCGAAAGGTGACGCAATCGAAGTGCCAGAGCGATCAACGCCCAACGTGTCGGCGACGCTCGTCCGACAGGCGCTTTCGGAACTACTCAGGGAAATGAGGGGGCGAACATGGACAAGTGGACGATCAAACTCCGTGACGGGTTGAAGGATGCGACCGGCTTCCAGCAATCCCTCGACACGCTCTACGAGGTCGTGCAGGACCTTGGCTTCACCCAGGTGCTCTACGCCCGCCAGGTGGTGAATCCCCGCCTCAGCGAACATGAATGGGTTCCCCTGCGCCTCAACACCCGCAACTTCCCGAAAGGCTGGGAACATACCTGGCGACAGTTCGAGGCCCACGATCCCTATTACCACGCCTGCTTCAACGGCACCCTGCCGTTTGACTGGAGCGATGTTCAGTCGAATGACAAGCTCCGCCACAAGGAAAGCGAAGCGTGGCAGTACCTCGCCGATTTCGGGCTGGACCGGGGCATGACGATCCCGATCCACCTGCCGGACGGCAAGTTCGCCGTGGTGAGCGCGATCCTCGACAGATCGAATGTCGACTGGGATTCCCTGTACGAGAACACCTACGACACGATGTTCCACCTCACCCACATGTTCCACAAGACGATCTCACAGCGCGGGTTCGTGGACGAGGTGGAGGTGGCCCTCCCCAATATCCTCTCCCCGCGCGAGGGCGAATGCCTGCGCTGGGCCGCGCTCGGAAAGACCTCGCCCGAGATCGCGATGATCCTCGACAGGTCGGTCGAGACGGTGCGCCTGCACATCAAGAACGCGATGCTGAAACTCGACGCGAGCACGCGGACCCATGCCGTCGCCAAGGCGGTGCAGCTGGGTGTTCTGACGGCCTACTGAGAACCGCCGTCAGATCGCGAGATACTTCCGCGCGATCTCCGGATCGTCGAGGTCGGACGGCAGGATCTCGTCCACGATCGCGCCCTTGTCGATGACGATGCAGCGATCCGCACTCGCCTGGATCAGGTCGAGGTTCTGTTCCACGATGATGACGGTAAGCTTTTCCTCGGTGCGGATCCGGCGGATAATCTCGCCGATCTCCTGTACGATATTGGGCTGAATGCCCTCCGACGGCTCGTCCAGCAGCATGATCGACGGGTTCCCGATCAGGATGCGCCCGATGGAAAGCTGCTGTTGCTGCCCGCCGCTCATCGTGCCGGCAATCTGCGACAGGCGCGTCTTCAGTATGGGAAAGAAGCCGTAGACGCGGTCGAAATTCATCTCCTTCGGCCGCCCGCCGACCAGCTTTCCCAATCGCAGGTTGTCCTCGACCGACAGGCCGGTAAAGAGCCCCCTGCCCTGCGGCACGTAGCCGATGCCCAGTTGCGCACGCTCCGCGGCGGGCACCGCGTTCATGGACCTGCCCCGGAACTCGATATCCCCGCCCTGGCAGGGCAATTCGCCGATCAGTGTCTTGAGAAGCGTCGTCTTGCCCACGCCGTTGCGCCCGACGATGGCGACGATCTCGCCCTCCTTCACGTCGAAGGACAGGCCGTTGATGACCGCGACATTGCCGTAGCCAGAGCGCAGCTTGTTCACGTTGAGAAGTGTTCTGCCTGCCATCTGGTCACACCTTGCCGAGATAGATCTTGCGCACGTCGTCGTCGGTTTCGATCTCCTCGTAGCTGCCCTGCGCAAACAGCGCGCCAAGATGCAGCACCGAGGTGCGTGAACTGAGGTTGCGGATGAATTCCATGTCGTGCTCGATGACGATGATCGTCATGCCCTCCGCGTTGAGCGACTTGATGATCTCGGCGGTCGACTGCGTCTCGTCCCGGCCCATGCCGGCCGCCGGCTCGTCGAGCAGCAGGACCTTGGGCTCTAGCGCGATGGACATGCCGATCGACAGCCATTGCTGCTGCCCGTGGCTCAGGTTGCGGACAAGCTCGTCCTCCAGCCCCGACAGGTGAATACGGTCGAGAATGTCGGCCACCAGCCCGGGCATTGCCGAAGGCTTGTGGTTGCGCCGGAGCGGGATGAAGAAGTTCTGGAACACCGTGAGTTCCGAATAGACCTGCATGTTCTGGAACTTGATCCCCAGCCCCCGGCGCGCCCGCTGATGCGGCGGCAGGCGGGTGATATCCTCGCCGTTGAAAAGGATCTCGCCTTTCGTGGGGCGGATCGTGCCCATCAGCAGCTTGAAGAACGTGCTCTTGCCCGCGCCGTTCGGGCCGATCATGCAATGCAGCTCCCCCGGCGCGATGGCGAGGCTGAGGTCATCAGTTGCGCGCACGCCGCCGAAATCCTTGGTCACGTTGCGGATCTCGAGGATCGGGCGCCCGTGGGCGGCGGTCTTGGCAGCCGGGGCGGTCACTGGCGCGCCTCCGCGGCCTTGGCGGCGGGCGTCCGGGATCGTCCGAAAAGCCTGCCCAGCCGGTTGCCGATCCAGACGAACACCCCTTCCGGCGCGATCAGCATTGCCGCAACGAGGATGCCGCCCATGACCAGCGTGGCGTATTCCGGGCTGCCCGATGTCGTCAGCCACAGGTAGAGCCATTCGAGCGTGATCGCCCCGAGGATCGCGGTGGTCAGGTCCTTGCGCCCCCCGACCGCGACCCAGATCACGACCATGATGTTGGCCGACACGCTGAAGACAAGCTCGGGGTCCACCCGGTTGATCCGCGCGGTGTCGAGCGAGCCGGCGAGCCCTGCAAGCGCGGCGGAAAGGCAGAACACGGCCAGTTGGATCAGGCGCACGTCGTAGCCGAAGGTTTCTGTCCGGTCCGGGTCTTCCCGCACCGCGACCAGAAGATAGCCGAAGGACGAGTTCAGAAGCATGCGCAGGCCCAGGTAGACCACGATCAGCAGCGTCAGCGCGAAATAGTAGAAGCCCTCGCGCCGCCCGTTGATCTCGGCCACCGCCTCGCCCCAGCCGAAGGCGACGGAGGGGATGTCGGAGGCGGGACGCAACCCGTTCGCGCCCCCCAACAGCGCCTCGCCGATCCGGTAGACCTCCGGATCGGCGGTCTGGAGCATGAAGGTTTCCAGCAGCAGCGACAAGACCAGCATCAGGATGGCGATATAGACCCCCTTGAGCCGCGCGAAGAACATGATCGCCCCCACGAAGGCCGCGAAGACCGTGGGCGCCAGAATGCCGCCGGCGAGCGCGAGATGCGTGTTGCCGGTCGCGTCGAACAGGTTGATCCCGATGATCCCGAACACGTACCCGCCAACCCCGAAGAAGGCCGCTTGCCCGAGGCTCAGGATGCCGGCATAGCCCCAAAGGATCGACAGGCTCGCCGCCAGGAAACCCGAAACGATGAACTCGTTCACCCGGTAGGGGCGGATGCCGAAATAGGTGGGCGCGAGGAAGGCGAGAAGGATTACGATGGCGAAGCCGGTCCAGAACGGCCAGCCGCGCCCCATCGTCTGCGGTCCCTCGACCAGCCTCAGGAAGCCGAAAGGGATCTTCGCATGCGAATTCACGGGTGTCGTTTCGTCTGCGCGCCCGGTCATCTGGACCGCCCCCTGAGCTTCTCCATGTAACCCGAGATGCCCGTGGGCATGACAAGCAGGATGAGGAAGGCCGCGGCGATCATGCCGACGAAGCCGATATAGACGCTGAAGAGGTTCGACAGGATCGTCTGGACCCCGCCCAGGGCCGCGACGCTGGCGACGAGCCCGTTGATGACGCCTGCCGCCCCGCCGACCACCACGGTGATGAAGGCCCGCGCGGTATAGGCCGCGCCGAAATACGGGGTGATGGCGGAGGTGAGCGCGAAGAGCCCGCCCGCGATACCGGCCAGCGCCGATCCAAGGCCGAACGTGTAGGCATAGATGCGCGGGGTGGAGATACCAAGCGCGTTGGCCATCGTCGGATTGTCCATGGTGGCACGGGCCCGCGCCCCGAACTCGGTCTTCCGCAAGAGAAGCCAGACGGCCACGACCATCAGCACCGCGACGGCGAACATGACAAGCCGGTAGATGCCGAAGCTTTCGACACCCGGCGGCATACGTCCGGTCTCACCCGTCACGCGGGCGAACCCCTCGGCGCCGACCAGGGCGAAACCAACCTCTCCCCCCACGAGAATCTTGATGTCCGAGAACGGCGTCGGAAGGCTGGGCATGTTCGGGCCGAACATGATGAGGAAAACCTGCGAGATGATCATCGACAGGCCCCAGGTCACCACCAGCGACGAAAGAAGCTGCTTGTAGAAGTGCCGGATGATGAGCCGCTCGAGTATCATGCCCGCGATCCCGGCCCCCACGCCTGCAAGAAGGATCGCGATCGGCGCGGGTATCCCGCCATACATGCAGAACGCGGTGATATAGGCGCCGATCATCATCAGCTCGCCATGCGCCATGTTGATGACGCCCATCATCCCGAAAATGATCGACAGCCCGAGGGCCGCGAGGATGAGATAGGCGGCGCTGTCGAGATACTGGAACGCGAAGCCAAAGATCTGGGTGAAAGCGTCCATGGGATTGGCTCGAACCTCTGTTTCCTGTCATGCAGGCGCGGGTCGGAACCCGCGCCTGTCATTGGCTCACTCGGCGAAGAAGTCCGCCCAGGCGGGGTTGTCGGTCGGCAGGTAGGTCTCGCCGTCGCCCGATCCGAATTCGCGCACGTCGACACCGATGTCGGAAAGGAACGACGGTTCGGTCACGCCCAGTTCGCTGATGAGCGAGAGGGAGTGATCGGCCTCGACCTTGAACAGGTAGGTCGGAAGCGCCGCATGGTGCTGATCGCCCACCAGCGACCACGACCCGCCCGGTGCCTCCTCGACCGTCACACCGGCCTCGAGCGCCTCGATGACCGCCTCGGTCTCGGTCGTGCCGGCCGCCGCCCAGGCTTTCGCCATCGCCTTCACCGCGACATAGCCGAAGGCCGCGTGTTCGTTCACGTAGGGCGCGTCCGGATGGCGTTCCCGGATCTTGGCCGCGAACGCCTCGCTGTTCTCGCCCGGCACGTCCTCGATATAGCCCGGCGGAACGTGCATGTTCTCGAGCTGGGGCGCGGGGAAGATCTTGTGTTCGTAGCCATCGGCGATGGTCACGTTCGACCAGGCGGGCGTCTTGAGCCCGGCGGCATCGGCCTGCGGATAGAATTGCACCTGGTCGCCGCCCACCAGGCAATGAACCTGGAAGTCCGGCCCGATGTTCTGGATTTCACCGATGGTCTGCTGCCACTGGTTCACGTCGAAGGGAAAGTATTCCTCCATCACGAGGTCGCCCTCGTAAAGGCCCGCGGCGGTCCGCACCCATGCGCCGATGGCGCGGCAGAAGTTGTAATCGGCCCCGATGAAGGTCATGCGCGGCCCGAATTCATCGATCATCCATTCGAGCGCGGGAAGCACCTGCTGTTCGGGCGTCGGACCGGAGAAGAACGAATACCGGTCCGCGATACCGCCCTCGCCCTGGTTGTTGTGCCAGAAGATCGTCTCGTTGCGCACGGCCTCGACGCGCGCGGCTTCGCGCTCGGCGCCGGTATAGCCGGCCATGACGACGTCGGCCTCGTCCTCGAAGATGCACTGCTGGGTCAGCTGACCGTAGCGGCCGACATCCGACTGGCCGTCATACTGCACGTGCTTGACCATCTTCTGCACGCCATCCACCATGATGCCGCCGGCCTCGTTGATCTCCTCGACCGCAAGCGCGTAGCCCCAGGTCTTGGGCGTCGACATCGCGGCCAGGTTGCCGGTCGTGTCGTCGATCGTGCAAAGCACGATTTCCTCGTCCGTCGCCGCCTGGGCGGCCGTTGTCGAGAGCCCGGCGAAGGCCGCGCAAAGCATCGCCGTCGCATTCAGCCGTCGGGCCCGTGAATTCCTAGCGCGCATTTCAGTTTCTCCTTGTTGTGGTTCCGCAGGTCGAACCCGCGTCAATCTGTTCCCGGGGGGTTGCGCCCCATTTTCGTTGTTCATGCCCAAAGGAACCGGCGGCGCCGCGAGGAGCACGCGACCAGACGTCGCTCATCGCCCGCAGGCCACTCGGATGAGCAAAATGAGCGAAGCCACGAGGCCGCATGACATGCCGGTTATTTGCACGCTCTTCATGATATTGGATGCGCCCTGCCTGTCATTTCCCCTTAAGGGCTCCCCCATTCAGGTAGGGGTGAGGCCGGCCGGCTGGTCCCGTCCCTTTGCCCGATGACGGGACTCGCGGCGCCAGGATGGCGCGTAGCCCCCCGGGAAGACGGGGTTTGCCACGCGGGCCCGCGACGTCGCCGGATGCAGGGTCCGGCCCCGGCGATTGAACATGTCCTGAAAAATATGACGTCTACTCAGCTCGGCGCCACGGGCCCGACCGGCCCCCTCAAACCCCGTTCGCCTCGCGCGACGCGACCGCCAGCTTCGCCACCAGCGCAGCCGGGATCGGCCGCTTCGGCGTGAAGGTCACCCCCGTCTTCGTGGCCTTCAGCCCCGCCGCGGCGATATCATCGGCATGGGCCGCAATCGCTCCCTTGGCCAGGTAAAGCCCGCACTGCTTCGAGAACGCCGCGTACCCGGCCACGATCCTGTCGCCGATGGCAAATCCCGGCATGTCGTAGCGGATGACCTCCTCCGCCTCGGGCAACGCCCGGGCCAGCCCCGCGCGCAGTTCCTCCAGCAGCGGCCGGAACGCCTCGGGCGCCGCCGCGATATAGGCCTCGTGACCCACGAACTCCGCCATGCCTTCCCCCTCTACCGCACCGGGATTTCCGCCTCCGCCTGGATCAGCCAGACCCCGTCACGGCCCTTCACCGCCACCAGCAGCACGTCCGACGCCGTCCCGTCCGAGACGACCTTCTGCCGCGAATAGGCCATCCAGCCCGACACGGCGACGCTCCGCACCTTGACCGACCATTGCTTGACACCCACCAGGAACAGCTCGTCATGCAGGTCGTGGATCGCCTCCCGCCCGTGCACCGGCGCCATGGCCGAGGCGATATACTCCGCGTCCTCGGCATAGCAGGCCGCGCAGGCCTCGGAATCCCCGGCGCGCAGCGCCGCCTCGTAACGCCGGAACAGCGCCATCAACTCGTCTTCCTCGGCCATCCCCGATCCCCCCCCGTCACAGATCCCGCATCCATGGTGAATCCTCTCCGCCCGCCTGTCCACGAAAATCTGGTGGCCGCTCAGATGTCCGGCTTGCGCAGGCCCCGGCCCGGCCCCTCTTCCGGTGCCGTCAGCCCGTCGGGATAGGTATCCGCCTTGATCGCCCCGCGTTCCCCCTCGGGCCTGGGCGGTCCGGTGGTGGTGTCGCGCCGCGTCTGGTGCTCGATCTCGGCATTCAGCTTGGCGCCGGCCAGCACGATGAACGACGACAGCCACAGCCATGTCAGCAGGATGATCACCCCGCCCAGCGTGCCATAGGTCTCGTTGTAGCTGGCGAAATTCTGGGTGTAGAGCGAGAAGCCGATCGTCCCCAACATCCACAGGAACGTGGCCACCACCGCGCCGGGGCTGATCCAGCGCCACCGCGCCTTGGCCCGCGCCGGCCCGAACCGGTAGAGCACCGCCAGCCCCAGCACCGCCAGCAGCGCCAGCACCGGCCATTGCAGCCAGACGATCGCCGTCTCCACCTTCCCCGGCAGCCCGAGAAACCCGACCACCGCCGGCAGGACGATCATGAAGACCAGCGCGGTCAGCAGCCCCACGATGATCACCAGCGTCAGCGCCACGCCGGTGGCGTAAAGCGCCACGAAGCCGCGGGTCTCGCTCTCGCCATAGGCGATGTTCATCCCCTCCATCAGCGTCATCATGCCCCGCGTGGCGCCGTAGATCGCCAGCAGCAGCCCGAGGATGGCGGCAAAGCCCGTGGCCGCCTCGTCACCGCCGGTCACCTTCAGAACCTGGTCCTGGATGATCGCCGCCGCCTCCTGCGGCAGCATCCCGATATAGGCCTCGAGCTGGCTCGCCACGTCCACCGGGTCGAGCAGCACGCCGGCGATGGAAATCAGCGCCACCACGGCGGGAAAGATCGCCAGCAGCCCGAAGAACGCCACCCCCGCGGCCACCACCGACAGGTGATCGGCGGGAATGCCCCAGACCAGCCGGCGCACGATATCCCACCATCCGCGCCGCGGTATCTCGACCGGATGGGTGGCCGCCTGGCCCCGGGGTTTGGCTTGCATGTCGGTGCTCCTCAACATGGTCACTTACGTAGAAGAACGCTCCGGCAGGTCAAAAGATCGGGGGGACAGGGGAAATTTTTGCAGGGCGGTTTCACGGCGAAGGCCACGTCACCCGCCACCCACGGCCTGCAGGGTCGGAGGGGCGTGTCCGAGTCATTATGACTTGACAGTCACTGACCGCGGAGTCACCAAGAAGACAGGACGGTCGATACCCGACCTCGATGGCGCGTTCTTCATCGCCAAGTCAGCCGCGCTGAAGATGACCGAGCGCGGCCACGGCCGGCGGTTCATCAACGTGCTCTCGACCGGGATCCTCCGCCCGGCCGGGCGGCTGCCGGCTTGCGGTGCCGTCAAGGGCGGGCCGAGGGCCGTCACCGTCATGGGCCAGGAACAGCAGGAGAAACATGACTGGAAAGACCGACAAGCCGAAGAAGACAGCGGGTGTCCGTCGCCGCCGCAAGGAGGCGCGGCCCGGCGAGATCGTCGAGGTCGCCCTCGACTGCTTCCTGGAGAACGGGTTCGAAGCCACGAAGCTCGACGAGGTGGCGCGGCGGGCCGGCATCGCCAAGGGCACCATCTACATCTACTTCGAGACCAAGGAGCAGCTTTTCCGCGCCGTCGTGCAGCATGTGGCGTCCGCCAACGTGCAGCAGATGACCGAGCTAAGCGGCTTCGACATGCCGCTCGAAGACCTCGTCCCGATGCTGACCGGCCGGTTCGTCGAGACCATCGGCAAGAGCCGCGCCCCGGCCATCGCGCGCCTGATCCTTCGGGAAGTCGACCGTTTCCCCGACCTCGCGCAGGTCTGGTTCGAGACCGTCGCCGGGCCGATGCTGGGCGCGGTCGAGACCGCGCTCAGCCGCGCCCAGGCGCGCGGCGAAATCCGCGAGGGGGACGCCCGGCTTCAGGTCTTCTCGATTATGGGCCCGATCATCGTCGGGCTGCTGTTCACCGAGGTCCTCGGCAAGCTGGACGTCCCCGGCCTCGATCTCGATCGCCTCGCCCGGCAGCACTCGGACGCGATCCTGCACGGCCTGCTGAAAAACCACGCAGATGGAACACCGCCGGAGCCCAACGCATGATGTTGTTTTTCGCCGGAAACTGCGTGTTCGGCACCATGAACCACTCGGACACCCTTGCAAACATCCGCCCCGGCACCGGCGGCGGACCCGGGAAGCGATAGGTCAATGCCAAAGCGTCTCGTCCTCGCCCTTGTCGTCCTGGCCGCTGCCGCGGCCGGTGTCTGGTGGTATCTGAACCGTCAGGGCGGCCCCGAGGCGTTCGTCCTCACGGGCAACGTGCAGCTGCGCCAGGTCTCCCTCGCCTTCCAGGGCAGCGAGCGCATCGCCGAGGTTCTGGTCGAGGAAGGCGACCCCGTCGCCGAAAGGCAGGTCGTGGCCCGCCTCGACACCGCCCGCCTCGCGCCGCAGGTCGCACGGGCCAGGGCCCAGGTGGCGGCGCAGCAGGCGGTACTCGACGAGCTTCGCAGTGGCAGCAGGCCCGAGGAGATCGCCCAGGCCGAGGCGAACCTCGCTGCCGCCAAGGCCGTGGCCAGGAACGCCCAGCGAGAGTTCGAGCGGCAGATCGCCCTGCGCGACAACGGCACCACGACCCAGCGGGAATTCGATCAGGCGCAGGCCGCTGCCGACAGCGCACAGGCCAACGCGGCCAAGGCGGAGCGCGCACTCGACCTTGTCGTTGCCGGCCCGCGCGACGAGGAGATTGCCCAGGCAGAGGCACAGTTCGAGGCGGCCCGGAGCCAGCTGGACTACATGCAGTCGCAGCTCGCCGACGCGGAACTGGCCTCGCCGGTGGCGGGCGTCGTCCTCTCCCGCCTGATGGAGCCGGGCGAGATCGCCTCGCCGACCCGCCCGGTGGTGTCCCTGGCGCGGAGCGATCCGAAATGGGTGCGGGCCTACGTCTCCGAGACAAATCTCGGACGGCTGCGCCCCGGCATGTCCGCCCGTGTGAGCGTCGACAGCTTCCCGGGCCATGGCTTCGACGGCTGGATCGGGTTCATCTCGCCGGTGGCAGAGTTCACGCCGAGCAGCGTGCAGACCGAGGAGCTGCGGACGAGCCTCGTCTACGAGGTGCGGGTGATCGTGAAGGACCCCGGGAACGTCTTGCGCCTCGGCATGCCGGCGACGGTTGTGCCGCAGACGGGCGAGGCCGCCAATGCCGGGCGATAGCGCAGCGGGCGCCGTGGTGGCGGTGCGCGACCTTCGCAAGACATTCCAGCGCGAGACGGGCGAGACGGTGACGGCGCTGGACGGGATCGGCTTCGCCGTCGCCCCCGGCACCCTGGCCGCGCTCATCGGCCCGGATGGCGCCGGCAAGACGACGCTGATCCGCCTGCTCTGCGGCCTGATGCTGCCCGATGACGGCGAGGTCGAGGTGCTCGGCCAAAACGTCTCGGCCGCCCCGCAGGAGGTTCAGAACGTCGTCGGCTACATGCCCCAAAAATTCGGCCTCTACGAGGATCTCAGCGTTCAGGAGAACCTGGACCTCTACGCCGACCTGCACGGCGTCACCCGGGACGAGCGCGCGGCGATCTATCCCCGCCTGATGGAGATGACCCAGCTCGGCCGGTTTCGCCAGAGGCTGGCCGGCAAGCTCTCGGGCGGCATGAAGCAGAAGCTCGGCCTCGCCTGCACGCTGGTCCGCACGCCGCGGCTTCTGCTGCTCGACGAGCCGACGGTCGGGGTCGACCCGCTGTCCCGCCGCGAGCTGTGGGAAATCGTCACCACCCTGATCGAGGAGGACGGGCTGAGCGTCCTGGTCAGCACCTCCTACCTCGACGAGGCGGAGCGCTGCGACCATTGCGTCGTCCTGCACGAGGGCCGGATGCTGGCCGAGGGCGCTCCCGGAACGATCACCGCGAAGGCCGAAGGGTGCAGCTACATCGCCGCGCCGCCCGAGGGCATGCCGGCGAGGTCGCTGCAGGCGCGCCTCTTCGCGACCCCCGGCGTGGTCGACGCGGTGCCCGAGGCCGGAAAGGTGAGGGTCGTGCGCGCCACCCGCGAGAACCGGGCGCCCATCGGCATCGAAGGCAAGGAGGTGACGCTGAAGCCCGTTCCCGCCCGGTTCGAGGATGGGTTCATGACCGTCTTTGCCGCGGTGGCCGGGGACAGCGCCCGCAACACGCTCGACCTACGCGCCGCCGAAGAAGGCAGCGCCGAGGTCGCGGTGGAGGTCCGCGATCTGGTCCGGACCTTCGGCGACTTCACCGCCGTCGACCGTATCGGCTTCCAGGTCCGGCGCGGCGAGATCTACGGCCTGCTCGGCCCGAACGGCGCCGGCAAGAGCACCACGTTCCGGATGCTCTGCGGGCTTCTGCCGGCCAGCGCGGGCACGCTGCACGTGGCCGGCGCCGACCTGCGCACCTCGCGCGCCGAGGCCCGGGAGCGGCTCGGCTACGTGGCGCAGAAATTCTCGCTCTACGGCGATCTGAGCGTCGACGACAACCTGCGCTTCTTCGCCAGCGCCTACGGCCTGCGCGGCCGGCGCCGGCGCGAACGCATTGCCTGGGCGAAGGACCAGTTCGACCTCGCCCCCCTCGCGACGCTGCCAAGCCGGCAGTTGCCGGGCGGCTTCAAGCAGCGCCTCGCCATGGCCGCCGCGCTGCTGCACGAACCGCAGATCCTGTTCCTAGACGAGGCCACCAGCGGTGCCGACCCGTTGGCCAGGCGCGAGTTCTGGGGCCGCATCACCGCTCTTGCCGAAAGCGGTGTCACCGTGATCGTGACCACGCATTTCATGGAAGAGGCGGAATACTGCGACCGGATCATCATCATGGATGCCGGCCGCGCCCTGGCCGAGGGCACCCCCGCCGAGGTCCGCGCCCGCGCGGGCGGCACGGCGGCCACGATGGAGGACGCCTTCATCGCCATCGTCGAAAAGGCCCGGCAGGCGGGCGCGCGGGGTGCGGCATGACCGGTGCCGCGCGCAGAACCGCCGCGCTGATCCGCAAGGAGACCTGGCAGCTCCTGCGCGACCCCAGCAGCATCGCGATCGGCATCGTCATGCCGCTGGCGATGCTGCTGCTCTTCGGCTACGGGCTCGACCTCGACGTCAAGAATGTCCCCGTCGCCATCGTCATGGAAGAGACGTCGGCCGATGCCCAGGGCGCGGCCTCGGGCTTCGACCTCTCGAACTATTTCGACGCGGTCCACGTCAAGACGATGGCCGAGGCCGAGACACTGCTGCTCGACCGCACCGTCCGTGCGATCGTCCGCATCCCGCCCGACTTCGCGCGTGACGTCCAGAACGAGCAGGCCGAGATCCAGGTCATCGTGCACGGTGCCGACGCCAACACCGCGCGGATCTCGCTGGGGTACGCGCGCGGGGCCGTCGCCGCCTGGATGGCCCGCGAGGCGGTTCGCGGGCGCGCGCTGGCGGTGGCGCCGGTCTCGGTCCAGGGCCGGATGTGGTTCAACGAGGCGAACGAGAGCACCTATTTCCTCGTCCCCGGCCTCATCGTCCTGGTGATGACGCTGATCGGCGCCCTGCTGACGGCGCTGGTCGTGGCACGGGAATGGGAGCGCGGTACCTTCGAGGCCCTGTTCGTCACGCCGGTGCGCAGCGCCGAGCTGCTGCTCGGCAAGACGGTGCCCTATTTCGTGCTCGGCATGATCGGGCTCGCGCTGTCGGTCATCGGCAGCCTGGTCCTCTTCGGCGTGCCGTTCCGCGGCTCTGCGCTGGTCCTGGCCGGCGTTTCGGTCCTCTACCTGCTGGTCGCCCTCGGCATCGGGCTGGTCATCTCCTCCGCGACAAAGAGCCAGTTCCTGGCCAGCCAGGCCGCCATGATGATCAGCTTCCTGCCGGCGATGATGCTGTCGGGCTTCATGTTCGACATCCGCTCGATGCCCTGGGTGATCCAGATGATCACCTACGTCTTTCCGGCCCGCTACTTCGTCAGCCTACTGCAGACGATCTTCCTCGCCGGCAACGTCTGGAGCGTCATCCTCCCCAACGCGGCCGTGCTGGCGGGGATGGCCGCGGTCCTGATTGCGCTGTCCGTGCGGCTGACGCGAAAGCGGCTCGCATGACGGGGCTGCGGCGGTCGCTGCTCCGCATCCTGGCGCTGATGCGCAAGGAGCTCCTGGTGATCCTGAAGGATCCGCGCAGCCGCGCCGTGCTTCTGGCGCCGCCGGTCGTGCAATGCCTGGTCTTCGGCTACGCGGCGACTTACGATCTGAACCAGGTGACCTACGCCCTGGTCGACCAGGACCGCAGCGTCGTGTCGCGCGAGTTCGTGTCGCGCTTCGACGGGTCCGGCATCTTCGAACGTGTCGCGACCGTGAACCGGGTCGAGGACGCGGCGCCCCTGCTGCTCGCGGGCGACGTGGTCCTCGTCGTTGCGATCGGGCCCGGCTTCATGCGGGACATCGCCGCGGGCGGCCAGGGCGCGGTGCAGGTGATCGCCGACGGTCGCAACTCCAACACCGCTGGCATCGCGCAGGGCTATGTCGCCGCCATCGCGACGGCCTTCGGCGCCGACGTCCAACGCCTGCTCGGCCGCTCCGGCGCGGCGGTGCAGGTGGTCTCGCGCGCCTGGTACAACCCCTCGCTCGAGACGCGGTGGCACATGATCCCGTCGCTGATCGGCGCGATCACCATGCTGATGACGATGATGCTGGCGGCGATGTCGGTCGCCCGCGAGCGCGAGGAAGGCACCTTCGACCAGCTGCTCGTGGCGCCGTTCCGGCCGACCGAGATCATGATCGGCAAGGCCGTGCCCTCGATGCTGGTCGGGCTGGTTCAGGCAAGCCTGATCCTGCTCGTGGCGCTCCTGTGGTTCCGCATCCCCTTCGCCGGCTCCTACCTGGTCCTCTATACCGGCCTCATGCTGTTCCTCGCGGCGGCGATCGGCATCGGGCTGTTCCTGTCCTCGCTCGCGAAGAACATGCAGCAGGCGATGATCCTGACCTTCCTGCTCCTGATGCCCTTCATGCTCCTGTCCGGGCTGATGGCGCCGACCGAGAACATGCCGGCGGCGCTGCGCTGGTTCACGATGGTCAATCCGCTCAACTACGCCATCACCATCACGCGCCGGGTCTACCTCGAAGGCGCCGGCTACGACGTGCTGCTTCCCGACATGCTGGCCCTCGGCGCGATCGCCGCCGTCACCCTGCCGGTCGCCGCCTGGTTCTTCCGCAACCGCCTCGCGTAGGCGGCGGAGCACGCGGCGCCTCGCGCTCCCGGGATAAAGGGGCACGCGGACGAAACAGCCATTCCCATTGACGATCCAAGCCGCTACATCGCCTCCATGAGGATACGCGATTACAAACCCGACGATGCGGCCATTCTGGTTCAGGTGTTTCACCAGGCTGTCCATGCCATTGGCAGCAAGGATTACACCGGCGATCAGGTCGACGCCTGGAGCCCTGCCCCCGTGCCTGCAGACACGTTCCATGCCCGTGTCTCCGATGGGCGCTCGGTGTTTGTCGCCGTCGACGACGACGAGAAACCGATTGCCTTTGTCGAGTTGGAACGCGACGGCCATATCGACTGTTTCTACTGCCATCCGGGTCACGCCGGAAGCGGTGTGGGAAAAGCTCTCTACGAACGTCTGGAACGCGAAGCGCTGGAGGCTGGGGTGTCACGCCTCTATGTCGAGGCAAGCGAAGCGGCCCGCAGGTTCTTTCTACGGGCAGGCTTCGGTGTGGTCAGACGTCGCGATTTCGAGCGGAACAACGTGCAGATCCACAACTACCTGATGGAAAAAACTATCCGCTAAGGGCACCCAGGTTCCCGCGCCGGCCAGCAATGGCGCCAATGTCTGCTTGGCGCCGGATGGGCCCGCCTTCAGTCGAAGGGCTCCGCGTCCGCGGCTTCCTTCCGCGCCAGGTGCCACCCCCAGATACCGGCCGTCAGGATGCCAAGGTTACCGGCCAGGTCCAGAAGCATCCACGAATTGAGCACCGGAACAACCAGCCAGAACCATATATTGAACCCGAAAAAGGGCACCGACCCGACAAGGCCGAAGACAAGGAAGGTCACCGCAGAAAAGCGCGCGGTCGCCAGGATCGTACCGTTGAGCACCGCCTGAGCCCCGAAACATCCCATCAGGAAACGGGCCTGGTCGGTGGCCGTGGCCAGCTCCGGCCGGAACGTGAGCCCGACCACCATGCCGGGAAAGAACAGGCACCAGGCCCCAAGCAGCAGAAAGATGGCAGACAGGCAGGATTGAAGCGTTCGGGACGTCATGGTCTGGGTCTCCGGTGTGGATGTCGTCGGGCTTTGGTGACTTGCGGCCCGCGCCAGCAAAAGGCCACGTGGCGAGAAACGAGCCGCAGTCGCGGAAATCAGGGCGCCGAAGTCGCGGACAGAAGCGTCGGCTCGCGGCGGCGCATCCAGGCTTCTATTTCGGCCAGGCTCGGGCGGTCTTCTTCGATGAAGCGCAGGCACGCCTCCATCTCGCGGCGAAGAACGGCGTCGGGGACGGTGTCCAGCGATCGCGCGGGATCATCCCATCGCGGCCCGCCCAGGTAGACGGCGGCGAACATGACTTTTGCCTTCGCGGGCGGAACACCTGCGGCAAGCAGGCCGTGAAAGAACATCCGGTGCGTTTCCTCCCACGACCGCGTGCGAAACTGGGGCAGGTCTTCGTTGCCCGCACCGCAATAGGCATCGTGCAGCGCCGCCGGAGAGAGGAATTCGGCGCGTCGCGGCTCCCCGATCAGCGGCACGAAAACCGGAGGAATGGAGGCGCCGTCGGTCAGCGTGCCGCGCGGCGCCGTCCAGACGGCGCCTGCCGGATCGGTAAAGCTGAGCGGGGTCGCAAGCCGCGCGTAGACATGCGGCTTGCCGGGGATCCGGATCGCCTCCGCTCCGACTTTCGGCGTCGTGCTCATGAATGAGCAGCGGCCGACCGTCGCATCGCTACAGGCCTGCCCGGCGCCGAAAGGATCCGCCGTGAGAACGAGCACGCCAAGCCCAATCAGGATCGCCAGCGAGGTCAGCCGCCGGGCCCGTCGGGAAAGGATGAGGCTGCTGTGGCGCCGCCCCGGGGCGAGCTGCCGAAAAGCGAACGAGGGGGTCATGGCGCGGGTCACTCCGCGTAACTGGCCACGCAGCAATCGGCGATTGCTTCGACATGGCGGTGGTCGGTGCCGCAGCAGCCGCCCAGGACGCTGAGATTCGGCAGGAGACGGCGCAGCCGGGCATAGTCGCGGCCCAGCTCGGCGGGGTTGCCGGCATCGAGCTCCTCGGCGTCGTCCAGCTCTGCGTGGCTGAGGCGGGACGCGTTGGCGCGCACGCCGCCGATCCTCTTCAGCCACCCGGAACCGGCTTCGAGCGCGCCGCGGAAATGGTCGGGATGCGCGCAATTGACCATGAAATAGGCCGCGGCACAGTCGGTGCGGGCATCCGTTTCCTCGAAGGCCCGGCCAAGCGGCGTGCCGTCGGGCAGACGGCCGTCCGTTTCCACGGTATAGGCCACCACGACCGGCAGGCCGGCCTTTTTCGCCGCCCGGATCACACCGATCCCTTCGGTCACGGTCGACAGCGTGACCGCGGTCACCATGTCGACATCGGTCTGGGCGAACCAGCCGATCTGTTCGCCGTGGTAGCGCTCGGCCTCGGCGGCGGTCATGGCGGTATCCGGCCGGTAGCCATCGCCCCGCGGACCGATGTTGCCGGAGATCACCATCGGCCGCACCGACCCGGATGCGCCGCGCAGGTCCGACAGGAACCCGATCGCCGCGCGATTGATCCGCGCCAGGTCTTCCGGGGAATGGCCCAGCCGGGCGCCCCAGTCGCGGCTGGCCCGCCAGGTCGGCGCTTCCAGCACGAAACCGGTGCCGTGGTCCGCGGCAATGCTGATATGCCGGCGATAATAGCGCATCAGCGTGTCGCGCCCCTCGGGCGTTTCCATCAGCGGATAGGCGGCGAAGGCCGGCAGGTCGAGACCGTCGTGAAAGATCAGCGTCGTTTCGAGCCCGGAATCGGTCAGCATCAGCGTTTTGCCGGCCTGGGGAAGATTATTGCGATAAGTCGCCATTTGGGTCACCATAGATTAGGGTTTCGAAGCACGCTCGGGCTCTGCGGCGGCAGACCGGTCACCTCGTCGAGGGGGTCTATCCGCGGCAGGCCGAGAATGCGGATGATCAGGTCGTGCCATTTGCGCGGCCTCGCCGGTCCGGGCCTGCAGCCGGAACCCGGTTTTGAATTGAAGTGAATCATGTGTCGGCTCTCTGAACGTGTCTGGTGAGATGCCTTCTGCCCGGCCGGCGTTAAACTTTCCGGGCCTTCAAGCGTGAAAGGTGCGTTAAAAATGGAATTCCGGCTCGAATGTCTTGGCGGGTTCGCGATGACTCGAGACGGTGACCGGGTGGCATTGAGCGCCCGCAAGCCCCGGCTGCTGGCCGGACTCCTCGCCGTGGCGCGGCGGCGGACCATGTCCCGGCAGCGTCTTGCTGCCTTGCTCTGGGAGCACAGCGACAGCGATCAGGCGCGGGCAAGCCTGCGCCAGGCGCTGCTCCAGATACGTCGCGCCGGGGGCGATGGCTGGGTCGAGGCAGAGGGAGACGACCTGCGCCTCGGCGCGGGCGTGGTCACCGATCTCGACGTGTTCCACGACGCCCTGGCGCGCAACGATCCGACCGAGGCGGTGCGCCTGTACGGGGGGCCGTTTCTGGATGGGCTCGACGTTGGTGCCTTCGAACTCGGACAGGTTGTCGCGGAGCATCGCGCAAGGCTCGCGGGACTGGTCACCGACGCGCTCTCGCGGGAGCTTGAGCGCATGGGCGACAGCCCCGATGCCGCGGCGCTGGCGCACCGGTTGCTGGCACACGATCCGCTGAACGAGGCGGCGCACCGGCGGCTGATGACGCTGGATGCCGCGCGCGGTATGCGCGGGGCGGTCAGGTCGCGCTACAACGAGTTGGAGGCCGCGCTGCGGCGTGACCTGGGCACCGCCCCTGACCCCGAGACGCGCGCTCTCTACGACCGGCTGCGCCGCGGCGCCGGTACCGCGCCGCGCCCCCCCGCGCCGGATACCGGCGCAAACAGCGATGCCCCGACGCCCGAGACGGCCTTCCTCCTGCTGTGCATGGAGGCGGATGGCACACCGGATTTCGCTTCCCTGCGGGAAACGGCCAGCGCCCACGGGGCGGTCGAGCTCGAGGCGCGGCCGGGCGAAGTGGCATTCGTGTTCACCGGCCAGCCGTTGCACGATGTGTCCAACACCGCCCTGCAACTTGCCGCGGATGCAGGACCGACCCTGTCCTTCGGCCTGGCGGCGGCGGAGACCGCGGAGCACGCGACATCCCGGGCCATCGTGCAGGTCCGGCGCTTGGCGGCGATGGCGGAGCCCGGAGACGTTCTCGTCATCGCCGAGCTGGCCCCGCGCCTCGGGCTGACCGTCGAAAGCAGCCAGCGCGCCGTATCCCTGCAGCTCGGCGCGATGCGAAAGCGCCCCGACCTGCCGATCATCGGACGCGATACCGAACTGGCGCAGATCACCGCCGCGATCACGGCGGCGCAGACGGCCGGGTCCGGCCTGACGATCCACCTTGCCGGTGAAGCCGGGATCGGCAAGAGCCGGCTGGCCGCCGAAATCGCCCGGAGTGTCGGGGAATCCGGGATGCGCATCGCCAGGGCCGGGTTCGAGGCCTTCTCTCCCGGATCGCGCCACTTGGCACAAAGGATCATGGCCGCCCTGCCGGCGCTTCCTCGCCCCGAAGAGGCCTCCTCGATTGACCGGGCCGTGTGGTCGTGGCTGCGCGACGAGCATATTGGCAACGAGGTCGAGTTGCGAATGAGCGCCCTCTCTCCCGAGGCGCAGCAGGAGCGGATCGTCGACGTTCTCGCCGCCGCATTGACCCGGGCGGCGCAGCCATCCGGTCTGCTCGTGGTTATCGAGGATTGCCACTGGAGGCCCGTAGGCGCTGGCGATTTCATCCTCGATCTCGTGAAGGAACTTCAGAACAGCCGCGCCGTCGTTCTGCTGACGGAACGTCCCGGGTCGCGCAGCCTCGATCGCCGGCTGGCGGTGCGCGCCCTGCCCGGCCTGGTGCGTGTCACGCTCCCGCCCCTGCCGGAGGCCAGGGCGCGTGACCTTGTCCGGGCGCTGGCGCCCGGCAACACCGCCCCCGAGGCGGCCATCGAACGGGCCGCGGGGCACCCCCTGTTCCTCATCCGCCTGCTCGAGGCGAACTGGACCGATGGCGCCCTGCCGACCAGCGTCGCGGAACTGGTACAGGAACAGGTCGAACGCCTCCCCGAAGCCGAGCGCGGCGCGTTGCGGCAGGCAGCGGTCCTGGGGGCCGGATTCGATCCGGCCGAGGCCGCCGCGATCTTTCCCGCCACCGCACGCCTGCGACCAAGTGGCGACCTGCTGCACGAAACCGAAACCGGGCTGGCCTTCGGGCACGATCTTGTCCACCTGGCGATCTACGAGGCCATCCCCGAGGAAACACGGCAGGACTGGCATGCGCGTGCGGCGGCATTCTTCCGCGGCGGCGATCCGCTGCGCTGGGCCGATCACGCGCTGCGGGCCCCGGATGACGCCGATGCCGGGCACGCCACCGTGGCGGCGGCGAATGCCATGGTCGCCGCGCGCCGCTTTTCGGCCGCCTTTCCCTATATCGACAAGGGTCTTGCCCGCGATGCCGACCCTGAATCGCACGCGGAACTGTATTCCTGCCGCGCCAGCATCCGTCGCACCCGGGGCGACATGGCCGGCGCGCTCGAGGATTATCGCACCGCCCATGCCCTGGCCACCAGGGCCGAAACACGCGTCGCCATGCTGACGCGCCAGGCGCTCGTTCTGCACCGGCTCGGCCAGGGGGACGCGGCCGACCGGGCGCTGGACGCGGCCGAAGACATCGCCGATTCCATCGGTCTTGCCGGCCCCGGCCGCGCGGAAATACACGAACAGCGCGGCAACCGCGCGTTCGTGCGGGGGGATCATGCCGCCTGCATGGCGCATCACGCGGCGGCGCTGGACGCGGCCGAACTTGCCGGCGATCCGCGCGGAATAGCCCGCGGCCACGGTGGCATCGGCGACGCGGCCTATGCCGCCGGTCGGTTCACCACCGCGTATGGCCATTTCACCAAGGCCATCGAAACAGCCGAACAGGCCGGTCTCGGGCTCGTGCGGGAAGAATACATGTTCATGCGGGCCTTCTCGCTCTTCTTCGCCGATCCCGGTCCGCAGGCCTTTCTGCTGGCCGACGTCGCCGTCGACAGCGCGGTCCAGTGCGGCGCCGCCCGGACGGAACTCATCGCCCGCGAGATACGGGCGGAAATGCGCACGGCCAACGGTGACCTGGCGGGCCTCGAGGAAGACCTGGTCGCGATATCCAAGCTTGCCACGGCCCGTGGCGAAACCCGGTTCATGAAGGATGTGCAGACCCTGTATGCCTATCTCCACATGCGCCGGGGCGATCTGCAGACGGCGCGCGACTATATCCGGCCGTTTCTCGACGACGCCGGTTCCGACGCGTATATCGGCGGCAAGATCCTGGGCCTCGCGGCCTTGCTGGCGGAAGACCGCGCGGCGCGCGATGACTGGATCGCAAAGGGCCGGGAATGCATCGCGCGCGGCTCTCTCGCGCATTCGGTCTTCTGGTATCACGCCAGCGTCCTGGAACGCGCCGTGATGGATGACGACCGCGCGCTGGCGCGGGAGGTGATCGACGCGATGCTGGCCTTCGCGGCGGAGGAGCCGATCGGGATCGTGTCGCTCTACATACGCACCGCCGAGCTTCTCCTGTGGCCCTCGTCCGAGGCCGATCGTCGAAGCCACGCCGACGTCGTCCGCTCCGCATGCCTCGAGGATTGCGCCCAGATCCTTCTCAGCCCCGAGCAGGACTACGCGAGACCCTGACCCTTGCAGGCCGCGCTCGTGTCACACGCGGCACTGGGCGCGTTTCCGCGGGCCCTGTCCGCAGGGCCACGACGCCCCGGCCTTCCCTGGCCGCGCCGCGGTCGCCCCGGCAAGGCAAGAGATCGGGGGATCCCGGAAATTCGAGCAAAGCCATACCGCGCAGAACAAGGGGCGCCAGCCCGCCACGCATCGCCCGCCGGCCGGAAGGCGATTGCCAACAATCGCCGAGAGGTGGGCCGCCCCGCCGCACCAAGGGTGCGCCGCCCATACCCGGCACGCCTCTGGCGTGACGGCACGGCGATTTCGCAGATGGAGCGCCACGCGCAAAGGATGGACGTCCTTGGCAGCCATAAACTGCCCCTCACAGACGTCGGTTCGCCGCACCACGGCCCGACGATGCGCAGCTTCGCACGGTTAGATCGATACCCAAGCATATCGACGCACTAGCGGCTATGTGCAGGGAGCGGACTTTTTAAGTTTGGCAGAACGGCCCAAACCTGCCGTAGGTCGGAGCTGCTCAAGGTTGCGATTACAGCCGCTCGCTGCGGCCGCGAGGGTAACGCGCGACCAGACGTCGTAGTTGCCGGACGAAGACGTCCTTCGACATAGTTGCAACTAGTGCCCGATTTGGGCTCGGTAGCGGATAGGCGTATCTGGTGAACACGGCCGAAGAAGCCGTCATCGATATAGTGATTACGCGCGCAACCAGTCTGATATACGGTCGCTTTTTAAGGAGGCGTCAATGGCTAAAAGCTTTTCGGGATTTGATCATCTTCAGTTGATGGCCCGGCGGCTCGTCAACGATTTCGACGAGGCTGCGGGAGCAGGTCATCCCGGCCTAATAGGCGCCGCGAGAGAAACTCCAGCACGATTGCAGCTGGAGAGGGTCTTGCCGGGAAATGTCGGCATCGGCTCCGGCATTGTAGTTGATAGTTTTGGTGGCCTGAGTAAGCAACAAGACATAGTCGTTTTTGAGAAGCACCTATGTCCCGTTTTCTCTATCAATGATACGCCGGAGGCCACCTGAACTGGCCCCATTTTCGACCGGACACCTGGGCCTGAACCAGGAGGCTTAGGCA
>NZ_JAUCYU010000009.1 GCF_030373445.1 Roseovarius sp. | reverse complement strand
GGCTCGGGCCTTACCGAAGGTCGGCGCTCTTACACCATTCGATGGGACACTATCTATACGCCACTTCCTAAAGTGGCAAACAGCAGCATTAAGCACCTCATCTATAGAATGGAAACATTCCACTCTCCCGAAAAGATCAGAGACGCCGCCATTCACGACATCAACTACGGCCCAGTCATTAGGCCCTCTATGCTGGGTTTTGACTCGGAGTTGTTGAAGGAGGCTTTGTTTTCTAGAGAGTTTTTCAGGTTTACTCTTGTCAGAAACCCTTATGCTCGAGCCTTATCCAACTACCTGGATCGTTACCACTCACCCAATAGCACGGTGCGGAAACAGATTGGACAGGTCGCAACTGAATTTGGGCTTCAAAAGGTTTCGAACGAGCCCCTTGGCTTTTCAGACTATCTTTTCTGCCTAAAACATATTCCTCAACGCAGGCAGGACATTCATCTCCTAAGCCAAGTAACTTACGGCCTGTTTGACTTGCTAGACTATGACTTTGTGGGTTCTTTCGAAAGAATCGAACAGGATCTGGCGACAGTTGCAAAGAGGATTTGGGATAAAGACAATGTATCGCTCGGCTTCCAGAGTCCCAGCCGAACGAACGCGGCCTCAAAGCTGCGTAGTGCCTATTCGGACAAACAGGTTGCGCTAATCAACGAAATCTACGCGAAAGATTTTCACACTTTCGGCTACACAATGCTTACGAACGCAGAGGATCTGTCCGACCCTGACGCACTGCTCCGCGATACAAGCGTCACGCCTGCTCCATCGGCTCAGCCAGCAGGTTGACAACCCCCGGCACCTTGCCGTCATCGCAAGAAACCAGCGAGCGGCCACGCTCGTCAACGCGGCGCAACTCATAGCCGGCGGATTTCAGGCGTGAAACGACCTCCGGAGCCGTTTTAGGGGTAACTTCAATCAGGATCTTGGCCCGCCGGGCGCCGAGAATATTTGTCATGCCATCAAGGGCCAGCAATTCCGCCCCCTCGACATCGATCTTGATCAGGTCCGGTTCGAGGTTGTGTTCTGCACAAAGTTCATCCAGGGCGATCGTCTCGACCCTTTCCTCGCTGGCCTGGGGTTCGATATCCTTTGGCATGAAGCTGTCACCGATCCCGAGAATGTTCTCGCCACGAAACCGCATGAAGGTTTCGAAGCCGCGCTCCTTTGCGACGGCCTTGTTGATACAGTGAAGTCGATTGCTGAGCTGGTTGATCTGGGAGTTGACCAGGAGCCGCCCATAGGTGCGGCGCGCGGCCTCCACGGCGTAGATGTGACTGTCAGGATTCGCTGCGGCCGCGCTCAGGCTGTAAACCCCGCTGAAGGATCCGACGTCCAGGACAGTTCGGGCCGTCATGGCGCGCTCCCGCCACAGCTGCATGGACATCGGCTCGTAGGAGTCGGGTCCGTACCAGAAAAAGGTCATCGCCACCAAGTCGTCATTGGCGGAGAACATGACGAACTCGGACCCTCCGATACTGACTTCAACGAAGCCAAAATACGGATAGGAGTTCTTGGCACGGTGAAATCCCTGATCGATTACGCCGACATTCTCGGGCGCAATCGAACGCATGAATATCTTTGCTTCAGTACACGCTTTTCCATTAATCGCGGTGAGTTCATTCAGATGCATCGCGCTGGCCTGCTCACGTTCATTTCAACATCCAATTGTATTCGGTGCCTTCAAGAGCTTCCTGTACGAGATCAATATTCTCAATCGATTCCGTGAGCTCGGCCGGCGCCTGCTTGATAAAACTTGGGGCCCTGTCGCTGAATGCGCCGACATTCAGCGTTTTGCTCACATTGTCGGCGACATCCTTGGCCACCAGCCCGTCGTCATCCATCATCTTCGCATAGTCGAACATCGCAAGATGGGGGTATTTCGCAGTCCACGTCTCGACCAGCTTGATCTCCCGCTCCGTGTTGACAATGTAGTTCGACAGCTGACGCACGTTCACTACCGTCGATGTCACATCGATCTTCTCATCTTCCCGTGCGTGCCAGACCTTGTTTGCCTCGGCCAGACGCCCCGAAACGAAGGATTGCACCGCGTTGCGTCGGGTCAGATGCAGGATCGGGATGTTCCGTGAGATCGCTTCCTGTACAATGGTCGGACGCTGAACAAGTCCACGCCAGCCGCCGTCAAGCTGATGCAGGCTGCGGTATTTCACATCGACAACAAGCAGTTTGCCCGGGTGGCGTTTCGCTTGCGCCTCGAGAAACGCCTCGAAGACGCCGTACTGTTCATCCGGAAGCGCCAAGGCCGGGTCTTTCGCGACCTCCTGCTTGAGAAAGGTGAAAAAGTTGGAATCCTGCCCAACATTCGACGGATGGAAGACTTCGCCCAAGTACTTAAGATTTGGATGCTTGTCGATAACGGACCCTAGCGCGCCTGTTCCCGAGCGTTGGCGCGCGATCAGCAATGCGTATTTCATCCTGCTCCCTCAAAGGTGGGTTTCTCGTGACAATACTGTTCTGGTCGCATTATGCAACGTCCCCGGCGCCCGTGCAATTGCCTAGGCGCGACGGCAGGCAGAAGACCTTTGAAAACACGTGGATATTTCAAGCCTTGTCCGGCAGCGCCTGGGCGTGATTGTGGTCTGTCTTGACCATTGATCCGCAACCGGCCCCTGACGCGCCTGTCCGCCGCTTTCGGCTCTCGCAATAGCCACTCGTGCAAGGATACCTTGTTCATCGGATCGAGGGCTCCAATCGCGAGCGCTTTCGACACTTCATAACGGTTGTCCGGTCCGCCTGACCGAAGCAGTGGGATCTTTGCAGGACCGCCATACTTCAATGGCCACAACCCGCCCTGCCCCGCTTAATTCCCACGCTTGAACGCGCGCCGGATCTTCCTGATGGGCGCAGTGATCTTCCATGACGTACTGGTTTCCAGCGCTTTGACCCTTTTCTCTGCCTTCTCCGCCTTCTCGGTGACTTCCTTGAGCTTTTCGTCGAGAACAGCCTTGGTTTGCCGGAACTCCTCGCTCTCCTTCGTCGATTTGTCCTGAGCCTTCTCGAGCCTTGTTTCGGTGTCGAGAAGTATCTGTGCGATCTGTGTCAGCTCCCGCACCTGCAGTTCGACGCTATGCTCGAGTTCACGCACCTGTTCGGCACCACGGGCCGAGGCGGCCGCATGTGCAAGGCGTTCCTCGCTAAGCTGTTCCGTCAGAGTCTTGAGGCTTTCCTTCAGTTCAGTGATCTCGGCGTGGCTGGTCTCGAGATTGGCTTCGCGTTCCGCAAGAAGCGTCGAGATGTTTGCCAGGTCAGCGGCGTGCTGGCGGACCGTATCGTTTTGTGCAGCAAGATCATGTTCGTACCGTCTGATCTCGGTACTCATGACCTCGATCTTCCGGGCCTTCTCCGTGACCTGGCTTTGCGCGGTTGCCAGATCCCTGGCCGTCTCGTCAGCCTCGTGTGTACGCTGTTCAAGATGGCTCTTCGTAACGGCAAGCTCGTCCTTCAGCGCCGAGAGTTCTGATTGTGTCTCTTCAAGCTGACTTTCAAAACGGTGGGCCAGTTCGCTACTGGCGGTCCGTTCGGCATCCGCCTCGTCCAGTTTTCGGGTGAGTGTGTCGACGAGAGCGCCTTGCTCTTCACTCGCTTCTTCCAGACGAGATATCTCCGCGGCGCGCTTCTCGATCTTGGCCTCGAGTTCAGCAACATGTTGCCGAAGCTCCTCCCTGGCCTTGTCGCTTTCTGCGAGCTTGCCGTCAGCTTCGGCAAGCTTGACTTCCAAGTCTTCCTTGCGCCGCTCGTTCTCGGCCTGAACGTCGGAAAGTTGCCGCTTGAGGGCCTCGACCGACTTGCCACGTTCCTCGGACTGGCCTTGCAGACCGGAATTTTCCTCTTTCAGCCTGGCGATTTCGCTCTGGCGCTCGTTGCTTTCAGTACGGGCATCCGAAAGCTTTTGCTCTAGGGTCTTGCCGGCATTTTCGCTTTCGGCCAGCCTGGCTTGGAGGCTGGAGTTCTTTGCGCCGATTTCCGCAAGTTCGCTGGTCGCCTCTCTTAGTGAACGAGATGTCTGCTGGCCCAGTTCGACCAGGCGGTGAAAGGCAGGTGCGGCGGCGTCAAATTCGCTGCGGATCTGGTCGATGGTCTCGTGATCTTCCTCTTTTTCGCCCGACTCCGCCCAATCTTCCAGGATGCGGTAAAGGTTGCGAATCCATTCCGAAATGAGGGGGCTGCGCAGCACCTTGTCCGGTGTGTCGGTAAAGTGCTTCAGGTCAGGGGCGAGAAACGCATCGATCTCGGTTGCTACAGTCCGGGCCATGCGCGGAAGCTTGACCCCGAGCGAATCCTGTATCCCCTGGGCCGTTTCGGCCCAATTGTTCATGAGGCGCTGATACGACGTGAAGACGCGGGTTGTTCCGCGGGAATCCCGTTCGGCATCGAGGATGTGACGCATCCACAGGAGCATCCCGAGGTCGATGCCAATTCCGTCGCGCCGCTCAAGCGACCGGGCGACTTCGAGGGGGTGCCGGTGGGTGTGCACGACAAGTGGCGTGCAGCCTTCGTTTGGAAGGATGTCCAGCCAGAACGGAAGCAGGCGGCAAATCCGCGGATCCTTGAGGACGAAGAGCCGGGACTTGCCGAATTCCTCTTGCAGCGTTGCGGCGGCCCGCTCGCGGTACTCCTCGGCACGTGCACTTTCGAACCAGCCTGGGTTGACCGAAAGCCAATCATCCCAGCTGGACCCGGCGGAGGCCAGCAAACGGTCGTGAAGCAGGTAAAGCTGAGACGACTCGAAGTAACCCTTCGAATTGTGCTCGTCAGCCTTCATCTGGCTTGCCGGCAGATCACAACCGAGGATCGACAGGGTGCCTGCCAGGGCTGACGTGCCCGAGCGGTGCATTCCGAGAACCAGCACCGCCTGCCGCGGTGATTTCGCTGATTTGGCACTCATTGAAACCTCTTCTGGATTTGACCCGCGACAGCGCTCTCTGATCCGGTTCGCTCAGGCCGCAAATTTTGGAAGGCTATACCAGATTTTCAGATCGAGTCCCGTAAGTAACTCGGTTCTTTTCAGATCGTAATTGAACCGGTCCTGAAGATCGCTCAGTTCCTGCATCGTGAAGCGGGGCAGTTCGGCGTCGGGAACGTTCTCGCTGCGTCTGACCGTCAGGCTTTCGCCATCAAATGTCAGCGGCAGCCCGGCGTTGATCTGGCCCGACGGCACGTTTTCCATGGGGTCGATGCCGAGGAAGTCTGTCGCCTGCCGGACAAAGGCTTTCGGGTCTTCGACGAGATCGTCGAACTTCATGAATAGAAAGCTGTCGTTCGGATAGCCGTTCATCCAGGCGGCGATGGACTCCGCGTAGAGAGAGGTCAGATAGGGGGACAATTCCACCCCCAGCTTGCTCGCATCCTGGATCGTCGAGCCGGGCGCATAACGCCCACGGCGCCAGTTGTGGATATAAAACGACACGGCCTTGTCGACCGGTTGGCGGAGGCAGATGATCATTTTGGGCGCCTCAGGAAGGAACCGGTGAAATCTTTCCCGAACCTTCGGCCACTGGAGATAGGTCGTCGACCCTTCTGCGCGCCACGGTGTGTCTCCGGCATCGGCAAAATACGTGCTCAGGTACTCTTCGTAATCCGACTGTTCCCAGTGTTTCTTCTTCGAGAAGAAAAACGTTTCCTTGGGTTCGGAAAAGAAGACATCCGGATGATTGGCGAGTGCCCGGGCAAGATACGTCGTACCGGCTTTCTGCGCACCAAGAATGAACAAGTTCGGAGCTTTCATGTACTCTTTACTCCACTTGCTTCGTACGTTCGTCGGGCAACTCAGGCCCGCTCTCCTTACAGAACTTGATCTCTGACGCTCCTTGTTTCACTGACTCGACTTTCACTTACCGTCCGTACCAGCGCGAGCGACTTCGTCGGGTCTTGACACCACCTCGATGGCGGAGATCATCTCCACGTCCTGACTGTACCGCTCGGCAACGAATTCCCGAACCTTCTCCGTCGTGAAGTTCTTCTTGCCGAGTTCCCTTCCCTCGACTTGATAGTGACGCAAGTCCGAAACGGGAACCGACGTCAACACTTCGGAGGACGCAGTGCGCACTTCCATGGAGGAATTGACCTTTCTGCCGAACCATTTTCGGGAACGTCCCGGCCCGATCAACGACCGCATGGATTGTTGCAGGTGATCAATCCTGATCGCGTCGGTATACTTGATATCCCACAAGTGAGCCTTTTGCGGCCAGAGATGACGGTCCAATTGCTTGAAATCATGCTTCGCGTAGTCGATGAAGTCGTCGAAAGTCGCGTCGTCGAAACGCAGCCCGGTCAATCCCTCGAAGTTGCGCTTGATATCCTTGGCGCCCTTATCTGCAATGAACTTGTTGGTAAAAACCGAAATCAGACGATCCAGCGGATCCCGGTAGACAAAAACCGTGTTGTCGTAAGCATCTACGTTGCGCAGGTTTTTGCGGAGAACCAGGAATTCCTTCATGTTTCCGGACAGGAGAAAGTCTTCTCGACTCCTCTGTTTTTTGCCTTCGGCAGGGGGATGGAGGCGGTGGTATTCGTCGTTCAGGAGTCTCCTGAATGCAGTGCAGGCATTCTTTCGAATGTATGCATAGAGTATCTTCCGGCCGCCTAGGTTAATTTCATAATGGCCCGTGTTGTGATGAAACTCGTCTTTCTTGAAGGACGGACGATAGGCCATTTGTACTCCAGCTTCCGATGCGGTTCATTCCATATATTCTTGTTGGAATGAACGCCAGTGATTAGTGCCTATTAAACCCGATGTATCAACCAGCCTGAGCGAACAAACGCTCTGATTGCCCATTGCGAGGGACGCAGTGCAGACGCGAGGGCCGGTCAAGGTCGTTTCCAAACGGCAAGGGCCGAATTCTTCGGTCACTCATTCCGCCCTCGTGAACACCAAGACCGGATGCCAATCATAGTGGCTGACGCTGCTCGCATATCGTTTCGCGACCTTCCCGACCAGCCCCAATTGGGCGAGGTGGTCAGTGAACTTCGGGTCATCCCGAACCCCTGCGACGAACAGCGTGCCTCCGGCCGACAAAAGGCGTGCCGCTTCGGTCAGCCGGCGTTCTGCCGCGGCCGCGTCATCGGGTAGCCCGTTCAAAAGAACAACCTGCAGCCGTCCGTTTGCCAGGTTGGTGGAGCCTGCACGCGCCAGTTCGGCATCCAACGCCTCACCGGCGTCCACACGCCCCTGGAATTGCTCGCGCCAGAACCCCTCGATGGACTCCGGCACATCAACCGCGAGGGCAAGTAGTCGCCGATAGAGCAGGATGGATTCCGACAACGCACGGTGAATAGACCGGGCCCGCCGGGTCGAATTGCAATGCGGGCACCGGGCCTCGCCGCTGAGGTCGGAAAAGCTGGCACTCTGTCGACCGCACGCGTTGCAGTGCGTGACCTCGCGCCGCGCGATAGAGTCAAGCGCAGACAGGTCTTTCAGCATGGGCGGATGCAAAGCCGCGTGGCTTTCGTCGATCCGGTGCATCAGGCCAGGCCGGGTCTTGTTGAACAGCGCCATAAGGCCCGGAACCTCGCCGAGTTTCCAGCCGCAACTTTCCACGTAGTAGCTGAACTCGACATCTGTCGAGCTGTGCGGAACCTCGTCCGAGAATCCGCCGATCTGGTCGATCATCTTCCGCCGCAGGATAAAGAAACCGCCCTGCACATGGCTGAACTCACGATCCGGGTTGTCCCTGGCAAAGCCGGGATTGCGGAACTTGTCGAACAGTTGCTGGGCAACCGGGTAATCGCGGCCATGCAGGTAACTCGGAGAGTAGCACAGCGTTCCGGCCTGACCGACATCCGGGTGGGCGTTCATGTAACTGACGAATGTCTTTTCCCAGCCGTAGTTGGTTGTCATGCCCTCCTTCCCGCAGACGTAGATCGCGTAGTCGGAGCGGCCGTGCTTAAGGCAGATATTCGTGCCAGGCCCGACGAACGCATTCTCGCGGTTCAGCACGAGCGTGAAATTGTCGTGTTCCCCGTACACCGAGAGAAGGTGCGACAGGGTCTCCCTGTCGCTTCCGTTGTCGCATACGACAAGATGGAATGGCAGGGAGGTGAACTTGTAAAGCCGTCTGATGACTTCCGAAACCTGGATCAGATTGTTCCAGCTCACGATCATCAGGTCGATCGTCTCGTTCGACCAGACCCGAAGCAGGTTCTCGACAAGATCCGGGCCGTTGTGATTGCGCCGTAGCCGCGCCTCGGCATTCTCCATGATGCACGAGACAGCCGTTTCCGGCATGGCGTAGAAGCTTCGGATCTTGTCGGCCAGCGCCTTCGGGTTCGGGTCACAGACAAAACCGGTGATATTGTCACTGACCAGGTCGGGGATCCCGGCAATTTCCGTGGTCAGCACGGGCAGCCCTGCCGCGATCGCCTCCATCAGTGTCGTCGGAATGCCATCCATGTCGCCGTCCTGAGCGCGGACGCTGGGACAGGCGAAAAGATCGTGATTCCGGAACACCTCGAGCAGGGCTTCACGCCCCTTTACGGGACCGTGCAATTTGACGTTGGTGATATTCTCGTTGGCAATCAGCTCTCTGTACGTTTCTTCAAGTTCGCCGTAGCCGTAAAGGTTGATCGTTATTCCGTCCCTCTCCAGCAACTTGCCGGCACGGATCAACTGATCGAGTCCCTTCTTCTCGGCAAAGCGCGAGACTGCGCACACCTGCCGCTTCTGACGGCTCTCCCGCTTCTCGATCTTGCCGCCTGCGAACAGGTCAGGATCAACGCAGTTGGAGTTGATCACCAACTTGTCGCCCGGCACGCCCCGGCTTTCGAGATACCTCCGGTGAAAGCGCGACAGCGTGAAGATCTTTCGACAGTACGGCGACTGGGCGAACTCGCTGATCTTGTTTTTCATCGCGTTCTTGTAGCGGAAGATATCCTGAGCGTGCGCGATGCAGGTAAACGGTATCTCGGCCTTTTCGCAGGCGGGCCAGACCATGTCAGTCACAGTCGGGTAAACGAAATGGGCGTGCACTGCGTTGCAGCCGGTTTCCTTCAACCTCTCCGCGAGATGCTCATGATCACGGACTCGCTCCCATTCGATCTCGAAGTCAGGCTTGAAATCGGGATATGGCGATTGCCTGCAGAACACCCGCACATCGTAGCCCTGGCTACGCAGCAGGCGCAGTTCGTTCAGGACGAAGGTTTCCGAGGGCACCGGGAAATGCCAGCAGAAATACGCGATGCGCAAGGTATCGCGCGGGATCGGGTCCAGGTCACCTCTTGCCGGCAGAACCATGCGTTTCTGTGCCGGCGCCGGTTCAGCCAGCAGCCCGTCATAAACTGCCCGCATCTGCCGGGCGTAAGCGTCCCGTCCGAACTTTATCGTGACTTCGTCTTGCGCCCTGGCGCCCATCTTCACCTTGAGATCGCGGTCATTGGCGAGGCGAAGCACGGCGTTTGCCACGCCCTCAATATCACCGACTCCAACCACGAATCCGGTTTCGCCGTCACGCACGAACTCGGGCGGCGCCCCGTGATCGTATACCACCACCGGGCGTTTTGCCGCCATGGCCTCGAGCACCGTCCGACCGAACGACTCTCGGAAATTCGACAGGCTGAGCAGAACATCCGTTTCGGCGATCGCCTTTGCCGGGGTGTCGCGGTAGCCTAGGATCTTCAGCGAGGCCGGCAATTTGCCCGACGCGATTTCCGCCGCGATTTCCGCCGTGTGGTCGGTTTCCGGTCCGATGAGGTGAAACTGCACGTCTGGCCGCTCGGCCGCAACGCGGGCCGCAACCCGTGCAAAATCCCATATGCCTTTCTTGGGTATGTTCGAACTTATCATGCCGACCCGAAGCGCCCCTTCGGACCGTGGGGCGGGCAAGGTCAGCAGTTCCTCGAAATCGACCGTGTTGTAGACGAGATCGGGCGTGTGACCGTCGATGGTGAAATCGGATCGCGTCGCCTCCGAGTTCGCTATGACCCGGTCGTTGTTGTCCCAGAGGGTGCTGATGATGGCATCGGCAGTCTGACCGATCTGGTTGCGCAAGTGGCTGTCGTGCCGGATCAGTTCGCGCACATGCACGATACTGCGCACCCCCATACGCTTGGCAGCCATTCGGGGTTCACGAAGAACGATCGTGTTGGAATGCACCACGTCGACCTGCTCGTCGACCATGATGCGGGCGAACCCGGCGATAGCGCGTTCATTGGGCTGCTCCCCGCCCCGCCACCAGCCGTAGCGCATGACGTATACGGCATGGGCCTTGTCGCACAGGGTTTCGAAGTAGGTGGCGTTCCCGACACTGGGCACGGTTACAATGACGTTGAAATCGAGGGCTTTCAGCCCGTCGAGCATGTCAATCAGGCTGCGTTCCCCTCCGAACAACGTCTTGCCGGCCACATGGCTGCACAGCATGACCGTTGGACGCCCGGGACGCAGTTGAATACGCCCCTCGTGGCGATTCGGTAGCGCCCTGTCCTGCGACAGTCCATCCGTAACAGGCCTTGGAACCTGGTAGGAATCGCGGCCTTCCTTCTGGCCGTAGCGGATGTAATGCACAAGCGGATTGAGATTGCTGCGCGCCACGTCCGCGTTGGCCTGGAGATATTTCTGAACGTCGAACTTGGGCCCCGGGCTCCGGTGGAGCCGCATGCCAAGCCACAGGTAATGCTGCAGCGGGTCCATGCCCATGATCTTTACGTCGGGGTTTCGGGCCGAATACCATTCCGGGTCGAACAGGTTGGACGCGAGCAGCTCGTTCTGATCAAGTTCCTTGGGCGGCATCGGATACTCCGGCAATTCAACAGGATCAATTGGTCGTTCAGCAAAAGTCGTCCTTCGGCTTCCATACTCCAGCCACAACTCAAGGTCCATTTAGTCTAAATTAAGAAATGCCCGCAGTCGGCAGAATCCGGCGAGGATTATGGTGCATCGCTGTTTTTTTGGCAAATCGCCAAAAATTTTCCGTTGAAATGGCACCTAAAGTGCCTTTTCACCCGTGTCCTCAAAAAGCCGACATCAGGCACGAGGAGTCCCTCGCGCCGTCAAGTCGCAGCCGTACACGCAAAGACATCCTGGTGCGCGGCCCATCCGCGCGACAGGAAAAACTTCACGTCGAGATCGCAGGTTTGAGCAAGTTCGCAAACCTTGGAAGGCGTCGCAGCAGAGATCCCATAGTCCTTCAGGTTGGAATACTCGGCGAAACCGAAATCGGTCGATTTGTACCCACTCAGGAGCTGGGTCATGGCGTCCTCGGACAGGTTATATGTCTTGTCGCGCGTCTCAATGCGGTGCGCTACATAGGAACCATGTGTCGTGAAAACGAGAACACCGCTGTCTGTCAGGTGACGACGAAGGTACTGCAGGACACGCTTGGATTCCCTTTCTGACAGATGGGTGAAAAGCGACCCGACCCAGATCAGGTCGAACGGATCGTCAATCGGCTGTGCGAGCGTGATATCCAGCTTTCGCGTTTCGACGCCCAGCACGTCCTGGGCCGAGGCTGCAGCTTTGCCATCTGCATCAACGCCAAGGAGGTACGCATTCGGAAACTCGGCCTTGAGCCAACGCAGCACGCGTCCGTACCCGCACGCATAATCAAGTACCCGCCGAACGCTTCCCACCGGCTTCCGCGCGGCAGAGAGCGATCTGGTTATCACACTGGCTGCGCTGGCACCGATCGTGAAATACTGTTCGGGCGTATTCTTTGCCATGCCGTCGTTTGGAGAAATGTCCTTGATCACAGACTCGAATACGCCTGCTTTTCCAGAGAGTTTCTTACTATCTATTTGCATGCTTAACTTTCCGCGAGATTGGATATCTTGGGTAAAACTGCGTGACCAGCCTCTTCCAGAGCCTAACCAGTTCATCGGAAAGGCAATGGCTGGTCACCACTTGAGCGCTGGGGAATGAATAGGTGTTTTCCCCTGCCCCGGCAATTCAAAAAGCTGTTGGATCTTTTCTGAGAACACGGTCGCCCGAGCCTCGAACGAGTGATTGCGCGCCACCCAATCGGCGGCCTCTCGGCGCATCTCCGGATCTGTCCCGTCGGGGGCGCGAAGGATGTCCGCGAACTCCTGTTCGGTGCGAAAGACGTCGTAATAGCGTTCCGGCACGATATCTTCCAGACCGCGAACGGAATCGACAACCAGATGGCCGCCCGACCCGAGCACGTCGAATACCCGGTTCGAAATGTAGCCCATGTCCCGCATGTAATCCCAGTGATCACACACCACGAGGCGGCTTGCGCCGTATAGCTCGCTCAGCACCGCGTTCGGGATTACCCCCCCCTTTAGCCTGTCACTCTCAATGAAAGGGGCCCATCCGGCGCCGTAGATGTCGAGTTCGAGGTCGTTCTCCAACGCCCATTTCGCCGGCTTGCGGAATTCCCCGCGGGAATTCGCCACGTAAACCGCCCGGTCCGTCCGAACCTCCCACGTATCCGCGTCGAAGAAGAACCTGTCGGTGTCGGTACACTGCGCCATGAACTCGACCTTGCCCGGAACAAGTTGGTCCAGAAGTCCGGTATGGTACTCGGAGGCGACATAGACCTGATCGTAACCCATCATCTCATCGATGCAGATCAGTTCCGGGTGGCTGATCATCCAAAGGATGTTTTTCTGATGAAGTTTCGGACGATAGTCGATGCGGCCGCGCAGTACGATGACCACGTCGTCGGAGGCGGCCATGCCACAATACCAGTCTTCGCGACAGTCTACCCTGACCACGTATCCCAGCCTGCGAAGTGCATCGGCAAGGCCGTTGGCAAAATGAAAATCACCCCATTCTTCCCGGCGATAGCTGGCGGCAGCGCACTTGATCGAAATTCGCAGCTGCGTTTCGCTCGCAAGGGTTAGCAGAAGAGACCTGGCCCTGATATCGTAAGTGTGATCGTGCCGGACGACCTTTTGTATTTCCGCGACCCGTGCCTGGCGCGCATCCTCGTGATCGAGCCAAAAATTCATGACGTTGCGAAGGCTTTCACCGCCCGAGTATGTCGGCACCAGATCCCCGAACCGTTCACTGCAGCCGCGTTCGTTGTTCGAGATCAATAGCGCCCCGGCGGCCATGGCGTCAAAGGCCTGGGGGCTGACACTTCCCCAGGCTTTCGAGGCTAGGGGTGCATCGTCCAGCACGACACGGGCAGAGGCGTAGACATCTGGCAGGCCGGAGGCCTCGACCTGCCCTTCGCCGATCTGGCCCAGCGCCGTTTTTTCCCAGCCTGCCCCGAAGACCCTGCCCTTGCCGCTGATCCTGTCGGGCCGGAGATGAAACTCGATCTCGCGCGGTGTACCGGTCCGGTCGCCTGCAAGGCAATAATCACAGACCCACTCGCTCCTCGGCTTGGCGTCCGCAAGTGCGCGATGCGCGGCAGCGGCCGGAAGCACATGAACGGATCGTCCCAGTACCTTTTCCAGGTAGGTCGCCGCCGCATCCGACGTGGCGAAGAGGTGATCATAGGCCTGGGTGACCGGCTCTTCCGCACACTGGTCGATCCATTCGTATATCCATCTGACGGTAGTGAGCCACGGGCCGGATTTCTCGATCTTGCGCGGATCGAACCGATCGGTCAGCACGACGGCGAAATCGACACCAGCGAGGTCATACCAATCGCTTTCCGGAACGTGGCGAACATGGCAGGCCACCACGTCCTGCAGGGCCTTGCCCAGCCCGCGCGCCATGGCCTCGCCGTCGCTTGGCATGCCGGGACCCTCCGAGGCCGAGATGAAAGCCACGACCGGTCTCGATCCTGTCATCAGCGCCGGGTCGGTCAAACAGGTCGATTTGATCATGCGCCTCAAGTAGGCACCCCAGCGATGGGTGAAGACCTCGTTGTTCTTCTTGGTCCGAAGCGCCGTGTGGCTCGAGGCCTGGCGGCTGTGGCCCCGGTGGTGGACAATCGCGATGTCGTTTGCACAAATCACCTCCAGCCCCAGGTCCCGTCCGACCTTGAGGCAAAGGTCCACGTCCTCGAGGCCATATGAGTATCGCTCGTCGAAGCCCCCCACGGCTTCGAAATCCCCACGCCGCATTGCAAGAAACGCACCCGTTACGGCGATGCACCGCGTCGCCGCGAGGTCTGCATTCGTTTCCATGCCGTTGCGTGCCTCGTAGGGTCGAATGAAGTCCTCCGTCGAAACCTCGGCGTTCAGGAACACGCCCAGATGCTGGTCGATCCGAAACTCGGCTGGGGTGTTGGACGGGACGTGATCAATTAGTCGCGCCCCCACCACGCCGATGTTTGCCGCGCGGAGATAAGACCGGACTTGCGCAGTGAACGCTTGCGAGAAAACAAGATCGTTGTTTGCGAAAACAAGCACCTCCCCGCCGGCAAGGCGGGCGCCGAAATTGTTCGAATCTGAGAAGCTGTAGTTCCCATTACGTGGAAAAAAGCGAATGTTTGCGCCCGCTTTGGCATGGCGTTCACACACACGTTCCGAGGCGTCGTCGGAACCGTGATCCACGACGATCCATTCGATGTCGGTCGAAAGATCTTCTCTGGCGCAGGAATGAAACATCTCGTCCAGCAATTCGGCGCCATTTCGGTTCACAATGACCACTGACAGGCCCTCACCTGGCTCTACGGCACCGCGATGTTCAACTGTGCGTGGAGCGGGAAGTTTGGCTCTCGATACCTCCCCGGTCAGTCCGGAACGCACGTGTGACGCGTTCCTGATGTGGTCCTCGGCCCCGGCCGACACGACGGAAAGCCGGGCTTCGCTTAGAACCGCCATGTTCGGCGGTAGCTCGAACCTGAACCCGCAAAACCCTCGGCCCCCGTGCAGATTTTGCACTTCCTTTCGATAGAAGCGGGTTCTTGTATGAGCGAATGGCTCGTCGTCGAGTTTTAGGATCAAGTCGACGTTTGCATCCGGTTCTTCCTGACAGACGGCCCATCCGGTAACCTCGTTCGATCCGAAGCTTTCAACCTCTCCGGAAACGGTCGCATTGGCAGGCATGGCCGGCGCATCCGGCTTCAGCACCCAGGCCGAGGTATCGGCAGGCCTGTCGAGTGGCCGCAACGTCACCTCGGGCCGGCTCTCTATGTCCGTGAATGCCACCGATATGGGAAGATGGCGTTGACCCGGCCGCAAGGGAACCTTGAACACGAACCGGTAGGCCCCCTCTGCATCCGGAAGCGATGCGTTGCCAGCCGGTGACCTCGCAACAGTCGAGGCAAGGGTCGTTTCTCCACATGAGAGTTCAAGCCTGACCGGCATGCCCGGAAAGGCGGGGTGCACGACTTCTCCTTCAACCTCGAGCACATGATTTGCCATTTTGCCTTCGTGTATGTGCAGGAAATCAGATACCGGGGTTTCCCCGATGTAAGACTTGCCAAGCCTCCCCATCCACAAGGGACAGGTTGCCGTCGGGTCCTGTTGCAACTTAAGCATTGCACCGACCTCGAGTGCAGGCTCGAACGTCGCAACGAGACCCGCATCGGCGGATTGAAACCCACCTATATCGACGGGCCCGGAACGCCTGACCGCCCCAGACCGTCCGGAATTCATTTCGCCCCACATCAGGGTATCGGCTTTCGTGAATGCCCAGCCAGAAATGTGACCCTGATCCGCCCTTGCGGAAACACCGTAGACCGGCTGCGCACGCAGGTGAGCCTGCAGGTCGGGCACTGGCCGAACCTCAAACCGGGCCAGCGGCAGTGCGCCCTTGTCGTGGAGATTTTGCCGGGTCGAATGCTCCAACTCTCCTTCAAACCAATCATAGGCGCATTCGGCGAGGAGGAATTGAGCATCTCTCGGCAAGTCGACGACAACGTCGGCGCGCTGCTCGGCCCCCATCGGCATGACGAGGAAAGTACCGGCAAGGTCGAACCAGTGGCCCGGCTCGAGCTTCAACTGAACAGGGGGGGCGGCGGGAACCTCGGCACGGCTGCCCGTCCGAAGATTCGTGACGGCGACGAACGGTTTCAGCACCGCACTCTTGTCAGAACTCAATGGCAAGATGACGAACCGTGCCCCAAGAACTGGCTTGTCTTCGGGATTCACCTTGAGATGCAACCGGACCCAGCCCTCTCCCGGCGCCGTGACGATACGGATAGTCGGGTGCCCGAGATAATTCAGGAGGTCGGCCGTCACCGGTGACGCGGTTGCCGACGACCGCCACTCGACTGACACGGCGTCCGATAATTGCATGGCTGAGCCGGACGTCGGGAACGTCCCTGTTCCGGACCAGTCAGACCTCATGCAATGACCCTCCGTCCTGTCTGCGAGGATCGACACGCCAAGCCGCCGGCGCGGATCGACCTGCCAACGCCCCATCGCCCGGATGAAGCCAGGCTCGGACGAAAGTATGAAGCGATATCGACCTTCACCACAAGGACAGTATCAGGCGCCGCCCTGGTCGCAAGAACTGGTAACAAGATAACAGGTACCGGGCGCAACCGCGTCGCCGATCCGCAAGGCATTCTGTCCAACGTTCATTCTTCAAGGCGTTTCAGCAGGTACTTGCCGTATTCGTTCTTGCTGCATTGCTGCGCCCGTTCGCGCAAGGAGTCCCGATCGATCCAGCCCTTGTCGAACGCGATCTCTTCCGGACAACCTGTCTGAAGGCCCTGGCGATTCTGCAGGGTGCGCACGAAATTGCCGGCATCGAGCAACGAGCCATGCGTCCCTGTATCCAGCCAGGCATAGCCCCGTCCCATGCGCTCGACGGACAACATCCCCTCGTCAAGATACATTTCGAGCAGGGTGGTGATCTCAAGCTCGCCCCGCGCCGACGGCTGCACCTCCCGCGCTCTCCGGGGCGCATCCCCGTCGAGAAAGTAAAGTCCCGTCACCGCGAAGTTTGACGGCGGCACCTCGGGCTTTTCGATGATCTTGGTGGCCTGGCCTTCCTTGTCGAAGGCAACGACGCCATACCGCTCGGGGTCCGAGACGCGATACCCGAAGACCGTGCCACCCTTGTCCTGCGCGTCGGCGCTCGTCAGAAGCTGCGACAACCCATGGCCGAAGAAGATGTTGTCGCCAAGAACCATCGCCGAAGGCGCCCCGGCAAGAAACTCGTCCGCCAGGATATAGGCTTGGGCGAGGCCATCAGGGCTGGGTTGGACGATGTAGGTGAAAGACATGCCCCATTGGCTGCCATCCCCCAGAAGCCGTTGGAAGGCTTCCTGGTCCGCGGGGGTGGTAATGATGGCCACCTCGCGGATCCCCGTAAGCATGAGGACCGACAGGGGATAATATATCATCGGCTTGTCGTAGATCGGCATGAGCTGTTTGGAGACACCGATCGTGATGGGATAGAGGCGCGTCCCCGAGCCGCCGGCAAGAATAATGCCTTTTCGTGATTGTGACATCGGACGTCACTCCTTCTGTGTATCTTCTTTTGGCGGGAATAGCAGGTCGGCAGGACCGAACCGGGATAGATATAGCTCAATATCTGCCGTGTAAATCTCGGCAACGCGGTCGACCAGTGCGGCGTCGTAGAGGCTTTCATGAGCAGGTGACTTGCCCACACGCTTCATATCGGCAAGCTCGGCAAGGGGCGTATCGGCAAAACACTTCCCTGACAGAAGTTCGAACCGGTCGGTACCGTGCCGCGTGAGCGGGCGGGCATCGATGATGGACAATCCGCTCTCCCGCTCGATGTGGGGGATAGAAGCCTTGAACTGCTCAAGCGGATAATAGGCGTCGTACTCCTCGTAGACCAGAAAATCCTCCTGTGGACGCCAGTGGATGTTGGCGCGAAGGTTTTCCGGCTTGGCGATAGCCTTAACGAAATCGCGGAACGTCAGGGCGCTCTCATCGATCTCGTCATTCTCAAGGCGGTACAGGCTCCAGAATTCAGGCGTCTTGGACACGATCTTGTCGAGAAACACGCTGGCCAGGCGGGCATAGGGGCAACGAAGTATCACGAAGGTGAACCGGGCCGTCACCAGCTCGCGCAGGGTGGCGGCAAATGTCCTGTTGTTGGGATGGATCCATGTCCAGTTTTCGGTTCCGTCAATGCATCCGTTGGCATTGGCCAGGCTCACGCGCATGGTCGAACAGGCATTCTTCGGTATGAAGGTATAAATGGCATCCGAGGCATAGCAGACAAGGGCATGCCCCGCTGCAAAGGTGTGGGCTTCGTTTGCACCCAGACCAACGTTCATCTTCCTTGGATGCCTGAGGAGCCGCCGCTGCATCTTACGTCGACAGGTCCGCCAGCACGCGCCCGAGGCTCTCGCGCCAATCCGGCCTGGTCACACCAAAGGAGGCCTGCAGGGAGGAGCAATCCATTCGCGAGTTGCCGGGCCGTTTCGCTTTCGTCGGATACGCGGACGCCGGTATCCCCTCTACCGAAACCTTGAGATCGGCCTGCGCGAATATCTCGCGGGCGAAATCGGCCCAGCTCACATCGGGCCGACCGGAGAAGTGGTAGATGCCACCCTGGCCGGTCGCACCGCTCAGGCCACGCGCGACGGCAAGACAGGCCCGTGCGATATCACCCGCCTCGGTCGGACCACCAATCTGGTCTTCGACAATCGTCAGGTGGTCCTTCGTTTCCGCGAGGCGCAGCATCGTCTTG
Organism: Roseovarius sp.; assembly: GCF_030373445.1. Lineage (GTDB taxonomy): Bacteria > Pseudomonadota > Alphaproteobacteria > Rhodobacterales > Rhodobacteraceae > Roseovarius. The sequence continues at coordinate 208,583 of NZ_JAUCYU010000009.1, read as the reverse complement.
ACGAAATTACTGCCATGGGAAGAAAACACCCAGGAAGTTCGAAGGATGGCAAACGTCCCGCCGGCCGCCACTACGCCACGCTCGCCTGCCAGTTTGCTTCGACCATAGGCCCCCAGCGGTGCGGTTTCGTCTTCCGGCAGCCATGGCTTCGCGCCGCTCCCGTCGAAGACGTAATCGGTGGAGATGTGCACGAAAGGCAATCCACGCTCGGCGGCGGCCCGGGCCATGGCCGCCGGGGCATCGCCGTTGATCACCGTGGCAAGCGCCTCTTCGTCCTCCGCCTTGTCGACTGCGGTGTAAGCGGCGGCGTTGATCACGCCCGTGGCGTCCGTGTCGCGAATAATCGCGGCACATGCGTCCGGATCCGCAAGGTCTGCCTCCGCCCTACCGAGACAGACGACATCATCACCCCCGACCCGCGCGAGTTCGGTCGCCACCTGCCCCGTCTTGCCGAAGACCAGAACCGCCATGCCGACTAACCCGCCTTCCCAAGGCGCTCGCCGACGCCCTGGCGACTCTGCAGCGCCCGCCACCAGCTCTCGTTGTCGAGATACCACTGCACGGTCCGCTCCAGCCCCTCGGCCAACGTCACCGATGGACGCCAGCCAAGTTCTTCGCGAATCCGTGTCGGGTCGATTGCATAGCGCAGGTCGTGGCCGGGGCGGTCGTCCACGAAGGCTATCTGCTCCGCGTATTCGCCGCCGCCGTCTCGCGGGCGCTTCTCGTCCAGGATGGCGCAGATCCGCCGGACGATCTCGATGTTGGTGGCTTCGTTCTCGCCCCCGATATTGTAGGAGCGGCCGAGGGCGCCTTTCTCCAGAACCGTCAGCAGCGCGTCGGCGTGATCCTCGACATAAAGCCAGTCACGCACGTTCTCGCCCTTGCCGTAGACCGGCAGCGGCTTGCCCGCCAAGGCGTTCAGGATGATCACCGGGATCAGCTTCTCGGGGAAGTGATAGGGCCCGTAATTGTTCGAACAGTTCGACAGTACGACCGGCAGCCCGTAGGTCTCGTGCCATGCCCGGACCAGGTGATCCGACGCAGCCTTCGACGCCGAGTAGGGCGAGCGCGGGTCGTAGGGCGTCTCCTCGGTGAACTTCCCCGTGGCGCCCAGCGACCCGAACACCTCGTCGGTCGAGATATGGTGGAACCGGAACCCTTCGGGCTTCCCCTGCCCCGCCCAGTACTTCCGCGCCGCCTCAAGCAGCGTGTAGGTTCCCGTCACGTTGGTCTCGATGAAGGTCCCCGGACCGTCGATCGACCGGTCTACGTGGCTTTCCGCGGCCAGGTGCATCACGGCATCCGGCTGATGCGTCTCGAACACCCGGTCCAGGGCCGCCCCATCCCGAATATCCGCCTCCTCGAAAGCATAAAGCGGGCTGTCGGCCACCTTCTCCACGTTCTCCAGGCAGGCCGCATAGGTGAGCGCATCGAGGTTCACCACCTCGTGCCCGCGCGACACGGCCAACCGCACCACGGCTGACCCGATGAAACCGGCCCCGCCCGTCACCAGAAGCTTCATGTCGCCCCCTCCCAGACGAAGGGGCTGTCGAAGTTTTTCATGACCGGCGCCTTGGCATCCTTCTCGGAAAGAATGGCCTCATCCGCATCCATGCCCCAACCGATTCCGATCTCCGGGTCGTCGAACCGCACCGCCCCGTCACACTCGGGAGCGTAGTAATCGGTGCACTTGTAGATGATCTCGGTATCGGGCTCACGCGTCGCGAACCCGTGCAGGAACCCCTCTGGAATGAACAACTGCCTGCCGTTCTCGAAGCTCAGTTCGACCCCCACCCACTTGCCGAAAGTCGGGCTACCCTTGCGAATGTCCACGGCCACATCGAAAAGCCGGCCCCGACCACATCGCACCAGCTTGGCCTGCGCATGCGGTGGCGACTGGAAATGCAGACCCCGCACCGTACCCGGCTTGGCCGAGAGGGAATGGTTATCCTGCACGAACGCCGCGTCAATCCCGGCCTCCGCCAGCCGGCGCAAGTTCCAGCTTTCCGAAAAAAAGCCCCGCGCATCTCCATGACGCTGCGGCGTCAGGATCACGACCCCCCCGAGCTCGGTCTGTTCAACGTGCAATTCGCTCTCCATCGTTACACAGGGGTATGAGCAATATGACCCGTATTTTGTGTTCCCCCGAAATGCAAGTACGGAGCCCTGGCCAAGCGTCTTCCGGCGTGTAGAGCATGGATAACGGCAAGAATTACAGGCGATGCCGAGTTTAACGTCCGATCCGGCCATCCAACGGCCGGACCAACAAGTACATCCCGACCGCCCTGCGATTTCGCAGAGGAAGGCGTCTTCGGCGAATATGGCGACGGAAATGGCGGCGCATACCTCATTCTGCCCAAACCACATTGCCATCGACCGCGTCAGCTCCGCCATCGCCTGCAGTTTTGTTGAAAAATTAGGCAGAAAATGAATGAAATAAATTCATACTTATCAGAACCTTAATCCCTCTCAAGCCAGCGCTTCCAACAAATGACACAAGTTCGACACCTTTCAACCCACAATTGCTGTATAGTGTACTTTCAGCACTAACCTGCCTGTCGAAAGCGGCATGGTTAATTGGGCCAGTTTGAAAGGGGGTTTGATTACGCCCGGCCATCGGCAAGCAGTTCCCGCCGCGAGATCCAGAAAGCTGGAAAGGAACATGTTATGCTGAAATACTGTATCCTTGTTGCCGGCATCACGCTTTGCAACGGAACACTGGCCCTGGCGCAGGCTCCCGCGCCAATCCAACAACACAATACCAACATGCTCTGGTTCGAGAACTGGACCGGACTGAGCGACGCCATGTTGCGCGTCGCATCCCCGGACGGTCAGGTCGAAACGATCAGGCAGGCGTCCGGCACGCCGGTTTACCACCTGTCCGGCACCACGGTAGCTGACGGCATCTATCGCTACGAGTTGCGCGCATCCCCTGAAATCCGATCCCGCTACGGCAGCGGGAACGCAACCCAATACACCGCCAACGCATCCGAAACGCCGACCAAGGTCTTCTACCGGTCGGGCGCCTTCCTCGTGCAGGGCGGCGCAATCGTCACCCCCGAAACAACAACGGAGACCCGCACCAGCGACTGACCCCGGCGTCGCACTTACCGAGTACCATGACTGAATTTCATTTGGTTAACCAAGGAGCTCACGATGACCAGTATCTACAAATCCAGCCTGCTTACCACTGTCGCAACGCTTGGCTTGGCCAGTGCCGCCACGGCACAAGAAGCCGAGTTCCTTTTCGGTGTAGACATCTCTGATCTCACCGATAGCAGCGCCGACCTGTTCGTGGTCGACAACACTGCCCTGGATGGCTTCACCTGCATTGGCAACGATTGTTCGGACGGGATGGATTTCGAACCCTCCGATCCTTTGACCGACGGCATACTGATGCTCAACGACTCGTTCACATGGGTCGATTTCCGCGACTCGGGCGACAACGTCACCAACCCCGGGGCGGACTGGCGGTTGCGGATCAATGACGACACCAGCTTCACGGGCGGCGGGATAAATCGCTTCTCGGTTCAGGATCTCGAGGCCAGCACCATTCCCTTTACCATCGTGCAGAACGCGCCTCAAAACGCGTTCTGGATGGCCGGCACCACCGGCGATATCGGCCTCGGAACGGCGATGCCGCAATCCGAGTTACATGTCATGAGTACGGGCTCCGCCGGGGTGCGACTCGAAGCCGATACCACCTTCGAAATGAGGTCGGATGCCACCGGCTTCGCGATCAGCGACGAAGACAACGGATCGACCCCGTTCCGCATCCAGCCGGGCGCCGCCGAAGGCGCCGTGGAACTGACCGCGGCAGGGCTGGTGATGAACCAGTCCGGCAATCCCGACAGCGATTTCAACTACGGAAGCGAAAACAGGCCGAACGCATTCTTCGTGGATGGGGAAACCGGATTTGTCGGATTCGGCACGGACACGCCACAGACGACGTTCGAAGTCAGCGGCGATGATACGTTCAACTTCTTTCGCATCACCGCCAACGGCGCCCCCACGAACAAATCCGCGGACGTCGTCTTTACCCAGGGCCCCTTGGGCACTGGAGAGTTCCGGTACAATATCGTCGATGGCGATGGGCCGGAAATGCGGATGAACGCCGATGGCGACGTGATCATCGTCGGAACTCTCGTGACCGGCGGACCCAACTGTTCCAGCGGGTGCGATGCGGTCTTCTCGGAGGATTACGACCTGCTCAGCATCGAGGAGCATGCGGATCGCATGTACAGTCTGGGCCACCTTCCGGCGATCGGGCCGACGATCCCCAACGCACCGGTCAACATCCCGGAACAGTACGGGCGCATGCTCAACGAACTGGAACACGCCCATATTTACATCGCCGGGCTTCAGGCCGAGGTCAACGAATTGCGCGGACAGCTAAAGCAACAATCCGACGCGCTCGCCCGGCTCGACCGGATCGAGGCCATGCTGACCGACGCGCAGCATTAACCCTGTCAAAAGAACGTTCCGGACAGGTCTGTAACGGCCTGTCCGGACCGGCCAAACCGCAATCTTTGCGGCTCTCGAAACCCACGGGCATGAGGCCTCGTGGTAAACCCTCGCCGGTCCTCGGCTCACCACAGATTTCGTTTGCCCCTATCGGATTAAATTCCTACTCTGCCTCCGAATTGCGCTACCAACCGGTCTTTTTCAGTGAGGCGATCTAATGAAATTCGTTTATGCACTCTCCGCCATGTTAACCTTGTTGATCGGCTCGGTCGCGTCGGCCCAGGCGCCCGATCCGGTACAGCGCAACAACTCCCGTGCGGTATGGTTCGAGAACTGGGTCGGGCTGGAGAACGCGAACATGCGCGTCGCCAGCCCTGACGGAGACATCAAGGACGTCTTCGCCGCAACCGGCACGCCTGTCTACGAGCTGACCGGCGCGGCAAGCGACGGCGTCTACCGCTACGAGCTGCGCGCGCAAACGGATGAGCTGGTCAAGAACCGGAACTACTCCGCCAACAGTCTCGAGGGCCAGGACGAGGAATTCGTCCCAAAGGCGTTCTATCGCTCCGGCGTCTTCGTCGTGCGCGGCGGCGTCATCCTCCGTCCGGAGGAAATGGAAAAAGAGGAAGAGCGGGAAGAGTGATCTGAGTTCAAGTTCACTGCCCCGTCATACGGCCTCGCATCAGTTGGCGACGACGGATTGCAGGTCGAAGATCGGCAGTAGCACGGAGAGCACGATCACCAGCACCAGTGCGCCGACGAGGATCATCAGCATCGGCTCCAGCAGCGCAGCAATGCGTTTGCGCTCGGTAGACAGCCCGTTCTCGACGAGCAGCGCGGCGCGCCCCACCATCCGCGCCAGCCGCGCCGACATCTCGCCCGCCGCGATCAACTGGCGGGCCACCGGCGGGATGGGGCTGAGGTTCTCGAGCGCACGGCTCAGCGTATCGCCGCCCCGAACGGCCTCAGTCACCGCGTCGGCCTCCGCCCGGAACCGCTCTATGTCCATCACGCCGGCCGCGCTTGCACAGGCCTGAACGGCGGGCTGGCGGCTTGCCAGCACCAGCGCCAGCGTCCGCAAGTACTGCACCGAACAGGATTGCCGCATCAGCCGCCCCACGATGGGCAGGCGCAGCCCGATCCTGTCCCGCGCACGCCGCAGCGCCGGCACGTAGCGGCTCATCACGATGGTCAGCAGCAGAACCGCCAGCACCGCGCCGATCGGTATCGCGTTATCCTGGATCCAGCCGCTGATGGCCAGCATGACCTGCGTCAACTCCGGCAGCGGACGCCCCGATATCTCGAACAGCGACACGATCTCCGGTGCCACGTTGATCATCAGGATACCGCACACCAGCAGCGACACCGCCGCCACGAAGGCCGGATAGACAAGGGCGCTGGAAATCTGCGCACGGTCCGTGCCGCGGGTTTCGAGGTGGTCGGCCAGTTCCGAGAAGACCTGCGCGGCATCGCCCGCCGTCTCCCCCGACCGGATCGAGGCGATGTAGTAGCGCGGGAACCCCGCCCCGCTGTTCTCCAGCGCCTCGCTCAGCGGCGCGCCGTCCATCAACGCCGCCTGCGCGTTGGCCGCCACCTTCTCCAGCGCCGGGCTGCCGCCCGCGCGCACTGCTTTCAACGCCGCCTCGGCGGGCAGGTCGGCGGCCAGCAGAACTGCGAGCTGCCGGGTGAGAACGGCCTGCAACTCTGCACTGAGCCGTGCTCGGCCGAAATCGGCCGCCAGAGAGGACCTTCCCCGCGCCCGAGCCGTCAGTTCCGACGGGAAAAGCCCCTGCTCCTGCAACTGGTGGGTCGCGTGTGTTTCGGTTTCGCCGATGACCGTTCCGGTCTTCCGGCGCCCTTCTGCCGTGTAGGCAACGTAGCTGTAGGCCTTCACGCCACGTCTCCCACCACGCGCAGCGCTTCCACAAGGCTCGTTCGGCCCGACGCCACTTCGGAGAGGCCCTGACCGATCAGTGTTTCCGCATCGCTGATGGCCAGCGATCTCAACTCACCTTCAGATGCACCGCGGTCAATCGCCTCGCGCAGGGTCTCGCCGACCTCTACCATTTCGAAGATGCCAAGCCGGCCTGCATAGCCGGTCTGGTTGCAGGACACGCATCCGCCCGCATCATGGATGTGTTCCGGCACTGCCAGGCCGTGGCGCGTGAAATGCGCGGCCTCTGTCGGGTTGGGCGCCCGCTCCTGGCTGCACTGCGTGCACAGCCGGCGCAACAGCCGTTGTGCAACCACCCCCCGAAGCGTCGCTGCGATCAGAAAGTTGTCGAGCCCCAGGTCGCGCAGCCGCACCACCGCCCCCATGGAGCCGTTGGCGTGGAGCGACGAAAACACCAGGTGACCAGTCAGCGCCGCCTGCGAGGCCACCGACGCCGTCTCGACGTCACGGATCTCACCAACGAGGATCACGTCCGGGTCCTGCCGCAACGTGGCACGCAACCCCGCGGCGAAGGTCATCCCGATATCGGCGTTGATCTGGCTTTGCGAGATATCCGCAATGTCATACTCGATCGGGTCCTCGACCGTGACGATATTGCGCTCGTGCCGGTTCGCGAGCTTCAGGAGGGAATAGAGCGTGGTCGTCTTGCCAGATCCGGTCGGGCCAGTGGCAAGGATGATTCCGTTCGGTAACGCCGACAGCCGCTTCAGCAGGTCTTCCTGTGTCCGGCTGAGCCCGAGATCGGAGAGCGGCATCAGGCCAGTGGAGCGGTCAAGAATCCTAAGCACGATCCGTTCGCCATAATTGCCCGGCAGGGAAGACACCCGCGTGTCGATCAGCCGCCCGCCCAGCCGCACAGGTATCCGCCCGTCCTGCGGCAGTCGCGTTTCGGAAATGTCGAGCCCGGCCATCACCTTGAGCCGGGAAATCACCCGCCGCACCGGCACATCGTTGCGATCCATCACCTTCTGAAGGAACCCGTCGATCCGCATACGCACCCGCAGACCGCCCTCGTATGGCTCGACATGAAGGTCAGACGCACCCGAGGTCACGGCCCGCCGCATGAGTTGATTGACGAGACGGATGACTGGGGCGTCACCGGGTTCTTCCAGCAGGTCGCGCTGCGCCGCCTGGCCGGCATTCTCTTCGAGATCGAACAGGGTTTCCGGCTCATCTGCCTGCCCGTCGGTCTCGCTCGAGCCGTATAGCCGCGTCAGCGCCGTTTCGAACCCGGCCTGGGTTTCCTCGACCAGCTCCACCGCAACCGCGCCTGCCCGGCGTTGCGCTTCGCGCAGTCCGAACGCCGTGGCCTCAGGCCCGATAACGATCCGGGCTCCGTCCAACAGCACCTGCTGATCCCGCGCGAAGGGAAAGGGCAACCGCGCCCGGCCCTCAACTGCCCCCGAACTGGATCCGGGTGGGGAGGGGTGGGTATTTCCTGCTTTGCGCGACATCATCCACGAATCCGGCATCGAACGGTTGGTTCAGGTCGGCCCCGTCGAACGGCAGGGTCGAGCCTGGCTTGCGCGGGAAGTTTCCATCATCAATGGGGTCGATGGCAAGACTTGCCGCTTTCGCCTCGCGCGCAAGCTGCTGGGTCAGCCGTTTTGCCTCCTCCTCGGAGTTCACCACCTTCGGGCGCAGCATGACAAGAAGCACGCGCTGGTTCTTCGACGCGTTCTTGCCCCGGAACAATCCACCCACCAGCGGCAGCTTGGCCAGCCCCGGCACTTCCTGCTGGGCCGCGCCGGAACCGTTCTCAAGCAACCCGCCCAGCATGATCACGTTGCCGCTGTGCACCAGCACCGTCGTCGAGAGCGAGCGTTTCGAGGTGATCTCCCCTCCGGCCGAGGCCGAGCTGTTGGTCAGGTTCGACACCTCCTGCTTGACCACCATCTTCACCGTGTTGTCGGCATTGATCTGCGGCGTCACGTTCAGCGTCAGGCCCACATCCTGCCGCTCGATGGTCTGGAACGGGTTGTCCGGCACCGCATCCTCGCCCACCGTCGCGAAGGAGCCGGTCACGAACGGCACGTTCTGCGCCACGATGATCTCGGCCTCCTCGTTGTTCAGCGTCATGATTGACGGGGTCGACAGCAGCTTGGTCGACTGCGTCCGCGCCACCGCCGCCAGGAACCCGGCAATGCCGCGATCCGACTGGCTGGGCACCCCGGCGATGATACCGCCTGGCCCCGCATCGACAGACTCGCCGCTGATCACGCTCGATACCAGGTTGGTCAGGCTGGGTCGGCCCTCCAGCGTGAACTGCGCGCCGCCCACTACGGCCGAGTTGATGATCCCCGCAAACTGCGCCGACAGGTCCGAGAACCCCTCGACCGACATCTCGAAGATCACCGCTTCTACCAGAACCTGCGTCGGCCGCCGGTCGAGATAGCGCACCATGGCAATGATGTCGCTCATCCGCTCCTCGGGCGCGCTGATCAGCAGGGTGTTGGTCTGCGGCTCCGGCACGATCCGGATCTCGCCCTGCTGCGCCTCGACCCCCTGCTGTGTGATGCTGCTCAGCACGACACCCGCCATGGCGGACGCATCCGCGTAATTCAGCCCGATCGCGTGGCTCACCGTGTTGTTGCGCTGCGTGTCCAGCCGCGCGGCCAGCGTGCGCACCTGGTTGCGCAGGGTCTCGGGCCCGGCAATCACCAGCGCGTTCGACCGCCGGTCGGCGCTGACATTCGCGCCCTCGGGAATGATCTGCATCGACTGGATGACCTGCAGCACTTCCGACGCATCCGCGTTGCGCAGCCGCAATATCTCGATCGGCTCGTCCTTGGGCTCGTCCAGCCGCCGGATCAGCGCCTCGATGCGCCGGTGGTTCTGGCCGCGATCCGACAGGATCAGCAGGTTCGACCCCGGCACGCCCGAGACCACCGCCTCGGCCGGAAGCAGGGGGCGGATCACCTCGATGATCTCCTGCACCGGGGTATGCTCGATGGTGATGATCCGCGTCTCGTACCCGCTCTCGCCGGGCGTCACCGGCGCGATCTCCCGTGCAGTGTTCATCTGCACGATGCGGTCCGCGCCCACCCCTTCGACGATGGTCAGGCGATTGAGTTCCAGAACGCTGAGAAAGACCTCGTACAATTCGTCGGGCGTGATTTCTTCCGGCGCCAGAACCGTCACCGTGCCACGCACGGCCGGGTCGAGGACGAAGCTGCGCCCGGTCGCCTCTGCCACGATTTCCACGAAGCTCCGCAAATCCGCGTCCCGCAGGCTCAATCCGACCTGCGCGCGGGCCGATTGCGGAACCAGAGCGGCAACGCACAACCCAAAGACAAGTGCGACCCAAATGGATCGCAGTCGTGCGATATGTTTCATGATCTGCCCGTGCCTCTTTTGACCACCGCCAGTCCCAATTATCGGATGGGTATCAAGGCGGAAAACCTGCTTTACTGGTGGCAGTTTAGCCTATCGAGGCGCATTTCGCACCCAATAATATTCTTTTGCTGCAATAAGCCGCTCAAGGGATGCATTCCGGACTCACGCGCGCGCCCGGCCAGACCGGCCCGCGATGCCTCACTCCGGGAAGCCCAGCATCATTTCCTCGCCGCCATCCGGCGCCGCCCACAGCCCCGTCTTGGAAATCCGCGTGACGACCAGTCCTTCGGTCAGCTCATCCCCCTGGCGCAGGATCTGCTCGCCTGACGGATGGGATATCATCGCCCAGACCCCGTCGTTCATCTCGATCACGCCGGTCAGCTTGTATCCCATGCTGTCCAGCGGCGGCATCGCCTGCGGTGGCGGTTGCGGCTCCTCTTCCTGCTTGGGCGGCTGCGGCTCGGGCGGCGCGGGCGGCTGCGGCTCTCCGAACACGGCCGGCCATTGCCGCGACACCACCTGCCTTTCGGGCGGTTGCGCCTCGCCCGTTTGCGTGGCCGATCGCCGGACCTGCGGCTCGCGCTCGACAGTCCACTCGTCCCAGAACTGCTGCGCCGCCCACCCCGCCGATGCGAGCGCGATCAACAGAACGATGTAAGCCAACAGGCGCATATGTGTCCTTCTCCGGCAACACGTGCCACACGTTGACGTCCAGGTCAGTAGACGCAGAACCTTCCGTAATGGTACTCTTATCAAAACCAATAATAAACAGAGCAGGAAAATGCAGGCAAAATCAGTTGCAAGGGGCGTGTGGTTCGCCCTGATCTTCGTGCTTGGCAGCTGCGCCGAGGGCACCGGCGTCGGGCAAAAGGGGTTCCAGCAGCAATACGCCGTGGCCCGGGACGCGCTTGAACGCGGTCTCTACGTTCGCGCAACGGAACATTATTCCGAATTGATCCCGAAATCAGGGCCGCTGGCGCCGCGCCTCAAGCTGGAGTATTCGCACGCCCTGCTTCGGGCCGGGAAGTTCTCCGATGCCTCGGCACATGCAGGCGCACTGGCCGCGTCGCTGCATGGCACGGGCCGCAGCGCTGCACTGTCGGTTCATGGAACGGCGGAACACGAGCTGGGTCTCGCGGCCATGGCGGTCGGCGACCGAACCGCCGCTAGGCAGCATTTCTTGAAAGCAACGGCCGCGCTTGGCGAGATGCTGGCGAACGATCCGGAACTCGACCCGTTGGGCGCCATGGCCGGGCGGAAATCCAGCATGGACACCACGCTCAAAACGCTCTGACGTCCCGAGCAGACCCGGCGCTACTGCGCCGGGACGAGCGTCAGCCGCGCCTCCACCATTGCGGGCCGGTCGGTCCGCTCGATCCGAAGCTGTTCGATGCTGTAACCCCAGACCGGGTCCTCGGCATCCAGCCAGTGCATGAACTGAGTGAACGGCACGAGGTCGAACCTCATCGCAATTTCGCCACCCTCCCGCGTTTCCAACCGGGTCAGGCTGGCCCGCAACTGCCGCGTGATGAGACCCTGTTCGATGGCACTGGCGCCAACCGGCTCCCGCACCTCCTGAACGTCGGCAGGCCGGTCGAGCCCGGCAAGCTCGTCACGCCGCTCCACCACCCAGGCATCAAGCGCCAGCGATTGCAAAAGCTCTTCCTGCGCGGCGCGACGTTCTTCGGCAAGGGGCCAGACGGCGCCATAGCCAACCCCGACCACGAGCAGGACCACGACCAGCATCCCAAGCAGGAACCGCTCTCTCGGGGCAAGCCGCAGCAGGAAATCTATCAGCCTTCCGCTCATGGCCGGCCCTCCGCCTGCTCGGTCTGTCTCGCTGATATCTCCAGTTCCGTGCGAACGCCCTCGTCGCCATCTTCCGCGCGGGATTCCACGACCCGCACGTCGAGACCCGCGTCGCGAAGTGCTCCGGCCAGCGTTTCGGCCGCAGCGAAATCCGCGACCTGAAGCACCGCGCGGATATTCTCGTCGGCGACATATCCCAGCAGGATCGGCTTCGCGCCTTCCGACATGAGGACATCGGTCATCAGGCCCATCAGGTCGAGCATCGCGACAGAATCGTCCTGCCCGCTGGCGGCGACCCGAGCCTCGGCCAGCGCCCGACTGACCTGCGTGCGGATATCCAGGATGGGGCCTTCGGGAACGAACGACTCTCGCACCACCTGCAACGTGGCGGCGCGAACCCTTGCAGCCTCCTCACGGAAGGAATTGATCGCCAGAATTTGAGTGGCGGACCAGAGTGACACGGCCACCAACCCGGCCAATAGCGGCCAACGCCACGGCAAAACCCGTGACGCCAGGCGATTGCGTGCGGCGCGGGGATCAAGGCGCAGGTCACAGCCCAATTCTCCATGCGCAAGCCGACGCGGAGGCTCGAGGTCGAGCGCCTGCAGGTCCGCCTCGCTGCTGGCCACCGGCACGTCACGCTCTGAAAACATGGCCTCGATCGAAGCCGGTAACGCGGACATCGCATAAAGCGCCTTTGGCAGCGTCTCGGCTTCCGCAAGCGCGAGGCGCAGCAGCTGTGTCGCCACCGCCGGCGTCGCGCTGAACCCGTCGTGCGGGCCCAGCCGAGCCTGCAGCATGCCATCCGAACCGCTTACGACCCAGATACCGTCTGCCGCGGGCAATGCCAGGTAGTCGGGCAGCACCGCGCGCCCCCCGGCCCCGGCAATTTCGCGCCAACGCTTCAGGCTGTCGGGATCTGCGACAATCGCCCTGTTCCAGTTTCGCTTTAGCCCCGATCCTGTGAATGGCCGGATTTCCACCGCCTCCGCCTTTGCCCCCAGGCTGTCGCACACTTGCCTCTGGGCGACCTGCTCGCGGGCATAGCCTTGCAGCGCATCCGGCAGTGCCACCGGCAGCAGTGGCACCTCCGCCCCGGATACCAAGCCGATCTGGCGGTGCCGAAGGGGCTCTTTCTCCGCGGCAAGATACACGAAGCCGTCCGGTCCGCCGTCGTCAAACGGCGCCTGCACCCTCTCGGAATATGCCTCGCTCCGGGCGTTCACTGACTGTCGCTCCACCTTCACCAACTGTCCTCACGATATGCGACCATCGCGCCTGCGGGAAGCGGGTTACGTCGAACTATGGCCCGTCGTGTTGCCAGATAGCCGCCGAGCTCTGCCACCGCGGTCGCCACGAACCAGTCGGAATTGACGCTCAACCGGAGCCCGGCAAGTTGTTCCTCGAAGTCTTCGCCCAGTCGTGCCATCACCGCCTCGTTGAACTCGGATACCGACTCATACGGGTCCTGCTCGCGCCTCGCCAGGACTGCGGTCAGCGCGCTTGGATTGCCATCGGGTAGCAGAAGACTAGACAGAACTGCTTCGCTCGCCGTGTTGACGTTCAGCCGGCTGTCGGCAGGCAACGCGGCGAGGTAGGGCCGCAATATGGCAAGCTCAGACGGGGGGATCGCAAGCTGCTCGACCAAGACAACGGGCCCCCTGGGCGGAATTTCCACGTAGCGCCTCCGGTCATCCCGGTCGGGTTCTTCCGTTCCGGTAATCGCCGCGACGATGATCTCGGTTGTCTTCGGCTGAAGTCCCAGCGTCAGGGCAAGCCGGTCAAAGGCCGCCCGCGCCCTCTCGGCCTCGGGATTTGCCAGCCAATTGACGTTGAACCGACTGTTCAGGTCCTCGATGCGGCCGGCGATCCGTCCCCGGTCAAGGGCAAGTTCGTGGTCCTCCCTTGCCCAGGCTTCGGAAAGATCGTCCACCGTCGGCAGATCGTCGTCGAGCAGCTTTAAAGCAAGATTTTCGTAAGCGTCGAGGTACAATTCCAACTGAACCGCCTCCTGTGCCGCGGCGGCCCGGGCACGACCGGTCTCGGCCCGTGAGAGAAGCCAGACCGAGACCACCGAGAGCGCCGCGACGATGATCAGCGCGTTCACCAGGACGAAGCCACGCGACGCGGTCATCGCAGCGTTTCCATCAGCGTGATCCGACCGAGATCCCGCGTCACCAGCGCCACCTCCAATGCCAGCGGTAGCGGGTCGGAAAGGGCTTCGGACAGGGCGACACCTTCGTCGGAATCGAAAGCCACGTCCCGCGGCCCCGGCAGGGGCATGTTTTCCGGCCGGACGCCAGCCACCCACCCGACCCCGACCCAGTAAGAACGCAATTCGAGACCCTGCACGCCTTCCATGATCACCGCTGCCTGCGAAACCTGCCTGGTCTCGACAGGGTAGAGCGTTGGCCAGACCTGCCGGATCAACCGACTCGTCTCGGCCTCGACATACCACTCGACGCGCTGTCGCGGCGCCGTCAGGCCGTCACTGCCGGTATCCGGCATTACGGGTTGTCCGCCGAGCGAAAGGGCGAACCCCTGGCCCTCGCCGGATGCATCCAGCGAAGGCCGCGGGCGTTCGGCTTCCGCGGGATAGAACAGCAGCGAAATCGCGGCCGAGAGATCGTTCCGCAGGAGCGAGGTCGCGGCTCCCAGCCCGGCGGTCTGTTCCGCGGTATCGGCAAGCCTGTCGCGCAGGCGCAGCGTGCCGGTCAGGCTTTGCATCCCCATGACGGCCACCATCGCGAAGATCGACATCGCGACGACAAGCTCGATCAGCGTAAGACCGCGCGAGGTTGAACGGCTCATGGCACAAGTCCTCTCGGCGGCAGGAACGCCACGAATTGCGCGCCGGCACCGTCCGGTCCGCGCGCCGATACCGTCAGCCTGACAAGCCCGCCCGCCGTCGTTTCCGTTTCATGCTCGACAACGTAGGCCCGTCCGCCCATCTGCACTTCATCCGGCAATGTTCCCAGTTCGGCCGGGCCGTAGAGACGCGCCTCCTGGATACGGTTGCGCGCGACGATCGCACTGACAACGCGCGACGGAAGCCCTCCGATCGCCACGCGCGACTGATCGGTCGCCCGGATCGCCGCGATGCTCCCGACGGACAGCACCAGCACTGCCACGACGAGCTCGAGCAGGGTAAGCCCGCGCGTTGCACCGCGCCGGTTCTTCAACGGTCCGCACATCGCAGGCCTGTCCATCCGTCGTTCTCGCATTCGCCGCCAGCGAATGAAATCGTGAAAGCCGTGCTCTGCCCGTTCGACAGGAACAGGATGTCGGGCCGGATCTGGCCTGCGGTTGCTCCCGGCCGGTTGAAGCTGACACGCCCCCTCCATGGAACCGGATCCGATTTCTCGACCCATTCGCCGCCCACCTGCCAGAACAGTTGGGAATCATCCGGCCTGATCGCCAGCCCGCCCGTTCTTCGCCCTTCGACAGCCAGCGCCCGTGCCGTTTCGAACCGTTCGGTGAACAGGGCCATGTCCGGTGCCTGCGTACCTTGCCCACGGCCTGCCGCCAATACGGCCCCAAGGGTTATGACCGCCATCACGGCAACAGCGACCAGAAGCTCGATCAGCGTGAAACCCGCCGATCGCGAAGAGATCAGCTTGTGGTCCAAGACCCTATGTCCGCGTCGATCCCGGTACCACCCGGCGCGCCGTCGGCGCCATAGGAGAACACGTCGAAATCGCCGTGAACGCCCGGTTCCAGATACTGGTAAGGCTGCCCCCAGGGATCGACGGGAAGCCGGTCCATGTAGCCGTTCGTCGCCCAGTTCGGAGGCACGGGCTCGCTCGAGGGCTTCGTCACCAGCGCCTGAAGCCCCTGTTCGGTCGAGGGATAGCGGAAATTGTCCAGCCGATACAGGTTCACGGCACTGGAAATGGCCGCAATATCAGACTGCGCCCTTGCGACCCGTGCCTGGTCCGGCCGGTCGATGACTCGGGGCACGACGACAAGGGCAAGAATGGACAGGATGACAACGACCACCATCAGTTCCAGCAGCGAAAATCCGGCGTCCCGCCTGTCTCGAAATGACCTTTCGGCCGGAGCCCGGCATATGGGTTGCTGCATCGGGTAATCCTCTTTCTTAATGGACGTCATGTTAGTCGAGCACCGGCGGGCTGACAATCGGGTCCGGGGCCCCTATCAAGACGGAATGACAATTACTTACGCCGATATCCTGTTGCTGATAGCCAGCCCCGCAATCGGCTCTTTCCTTGCCCTATTGGCAGACCGGTTGCCGAGAGGCGAGGACTTTGTAAAGAAACCCTCGGCCTGCCGGAGTTGCAAAAGGAACCTTGGGCTGCCTGACCTCGTGCCAATCGCGTCGTTCGCCTGGTCTCGCGGCACGTGCCGTCATTGCGGCGCCCGGATTCCCGCCTGGCTGCTTTACATGGAAATCACCTCGGTCGGATTGGCCGTCATTTCCGTGATCCTGGGCCACGGCGCCATCGAAACATGGGTGACGGCGCTGTTCCTGTGGGTGCTTCTGACGCTGATCGCGACTGACCTGCTGTGGTTTCGGCTTCCCGACATTCTGACGGCGCTGCTGTTCGTTTTGGTCATGTTTCTCTCTTGGCAGACAGGGCATCCAAGCGTGTCGGAAGCGGTATCGGGTGCCGTAATTGGCAGCGGTGCCTTCCTGGTTCTGCAGATCGGCTACAAGGCGCTGCGAGGTCGCGAGGGGCTCGGCACCGGAGACGTGAAACTTATGGCCGGCCTCGGGGCTGCGCTCGGGCCATGGAACTTGCCTCTGATGCTGCTTATCGCCAGCTTGGCCGCGCTGGCCTCGACGGTGGCGGACAGCCTCGTGTCTCGACGCCCGATGACAGCAACACGGCCATTACCATTCGGCGCGTCTCTTGCGGCAGCAACCGGCTTTCTGTGGTGTCTGATGCGGCTTCCGGCCTAGCGGCCTCGCAAAGACATCGTCCATTCTGACCGTCGTTACTGTGTCGTTCGTTCTTCCGGCGAATGGGGCGAAGCCCGTTCTGCGAAAGAACGCAGCGCGGCCTTCGACAATCTTCGGGTCTCCCGACCGCCCGGCTCGCGCCCCCTGATCCACCTGACCTGCAACCAATCCGGGATAGCGCGGCGAGAGCTTGTGCGTTACCGTTCGACAAAATAACCGTACCGAGTTCAGAGAAGAAATATGCGCAAGAAATATTCCGAGTGCCTGCCCACGTTCCGATTTTCAATGATGTGGCCCGCGACCTGCCTGATATTTGCCTTGTCCACATTCGCGGCATCGGCTCAGGACGGCACCCCATCCTCTCCGACAGACCAGGACCCACCGACCATGCAGCAGGTCGAGCAGGCGTGGCAATCCGGTGACTTCGCCTCCGCCCGCGACGGGTTGAAATACCTTGCCGAACAGGAGGGAACGGCGCTGGCCAATTACCGGTACGGACGCATCCTTCTGGAAGGGCGGGGCGGCCCACGGGATATACCGGGTGCGATGCACTGGCTCGCCAAGGCCGCCGACCAGAACCAGGTGGAGGCGATGACGCTTCTCGCAAGAATCCACCTGAGTGGCGAATCATTCTCGGAAGACACTTCCGGCGATCAGGCTCTGGAGCTCAGCCCGAAGCGCGCCGGCGAACTCCTCTCGCGCGCAGCGGCGCTCGGCGGCAGCGATGCGCAGTTCCTGCTTGGTCAACTTTACTATTCCGGCGCCGGTGTCGAACCCGACAAGAACGCCGCCTTCAACTGGTTTCTCGCCGCGGCGGAACAGGACCACGTCGAAGCGCAGTACATTCTCAGCCAGGCATTCCACGCCGGGATGGGCACCGAGGCCGATCCGAAGGCTGCCGTCACCTGGCTCCGCAAAGCTGCCGAGAACGGGCACCTCCCGGCCCAGTTTCGCCTCGCGCTTCGGCTTGAACAGGGCGATGGCACCGAACAGGCCACGGACGAAGCCGTGCAATGGTACCGGCGTGCCGCCGAGAACGGCCTGCCCGTCGCCCAGCGCGAACTTGGCACGCATTACCTTCGCGGAGAGATCGTCGAACAGAACACGGCCGAGGGCCTGCGCTGGCTGCATAGCGCCGCGGAAGCCGGTGACAGCGGCGCCATGGCCAACCTCGGGTATGCCTACGCAGCGGGGATGAGTGTCGAGAAAGATACGGCCACCGCCATAAAGTGGTACGCACAGGCCAGCCAGCATGGGCTGGGCCGGGCGATGATCGCGCTCGCCGGCTTCTATGAGGCGGGCGAGGGTGTCGAGCAAAATACCGATACGGCCATAGCTCTCTATATGCAGGCGCTGGAAACGAACGACGGTGACAATGCCGCCATCCAGCTGGGGCGCCTGGCCGCGGCAGGCACGCTTGACGGCAAAATGGCCCCGCACAGGGCCGTTCCCTGGGCCCAATTCGCCGCGGCCAATGGCGATGTCGAGGCCGAGGCCTGGCTAGAACAGCAGGCCAGTGAAGGTGTCCGGCCCGCCATGACGGCCGTTGCCCTCCTGTATCTCAACGATACCGAGCGGGTGGAAGACGGCATCAAGATGCTCGAGAAGGCAGCCAATGAAGGGGACGCGCAGGCACAGCTTCTTCTCGGAAAGCGCTACATGACCGGCGATAGCGTCATGCTCGACTATGTAACGGCACATAAATGGTTCAACATTTCCGCCACCTTCGGCGTCGACGAAGCGGCCAAGCTGCGCGAAACCGTCGGTGAGTTGATGACGCCCGAACAACTGGCCGAGGCCCAACGCGCAACCCGCAACTGGTTTGCCACACAGGAGCCGCAGCCGCCCAAGGCGGACCAGACCGTTCAGAACCCCGTGCCCGAGCCGAGGTCCGAATGAAACGCGGCACAGTCTGCCTGCTGCTGTGCCTGACCCTGTTCTCGGGGGCGGCCAAGGCACAGGATACGGACATCGACGCCCTTGTCTCGAAGGCAAACTCCGGCGACGCGTCTGCCCAGTCCGAGCTTGCGCAAATCTACCGTGACGGTCAGCGGGTCACGCAAAGTTTCCAGACGTCGGCCGAATGGGCCAGGCTCGCCGCCGAAGGCGGGGACGCGAAGGCGCAGAACCTCCTGGGGCGCTATCTCCACAGCGGTCTCGGAGGCGAAAAGGATCAGGACCAGGCCCTGCACTGGCTCGGCAAAGCCGCGGAAACCGGCGATGCGGGATATCTTTACGACCTTGCCCACGCGCTGGAGAACGGCGCCGACGGAACGTCAGACGCTGCTGCCGCCGCGGAATATTATCAGAAGGCCGCCGATGCCGGGCACAACGATGCCGCCACCAGCCTGGGCGTGCTCTACCAGGAAGGCCGCGGGGTCGAACAGGACTTTGCAAAGGCCCGAGTTCTCTATGAGCGGCCCGCGTCGGAAGGCCATGCGCGGGCGCAGAACAATCTCGGCCTGCTCTATGTCCGTGGCCAAGGCGTGCCGCAGGATTACGAGCGTGCCGCGAAACTCTTCCAGGCATCGGCCGATCAGGGATTTTCCAAGGCAATTCGGAATCTCGGCGTGATGTATGAAAACGGCTTCGGCGTTCCGTTCGACGAGGAACGCGCCGTTGCACTCTACCGTCAGGCCGGAATGCGCGACACCGGGCTTGGCCTGGTTTACGATCCTCGTCTCGCCCCTCCCCCGTCTGACCAGCCTTCCCTGGATGAGCTCCAGGCAATGGCCCGGTCCGGCGATCCGGTTGCGCAATTCCAGGTCGCATGGCTGCTTGCGAGCCCCGAGGACGCCCCCCATGCCAACAGTGCAGCTGCGGCACGGTTGTTTCGCGATGCCGCGGAGGCCGGCCATGGCCCCTCGATGATCAATCTTGGAGTAATGTATTTCAACGGAAACGGCGTGCCGCTCGACTTCGTGCTAGGGCAGATGTGGCTTACCCTCGCGGCCTCGGCAGGCCAGAAGGACGCCACGGCCATTAGCGCGCAATTCTCAACCCGCATGACGGCTGACCAGATCCACGAGGCACAGCGCATGGCAGAAGAGCGAGGGAAAACACCCTGAACTTCGTGATGCTTTATTGTACGTCATCTGCTAAAATGGCGCCATACGGCATTCTGTATGCAAGCGCTTTCCCGTCCGGCTCGGCCGCAAACATTTCCAGAAAATCCGAAGGGAGAAAACAGACATGCCCGGATTGAAGACCCTGCTTCTCGGAGCCGCGCTCGGCGTGGCAGCCACCTTGCCTGCGTTCGCGGCCGATCCCGTGCAGCAGCACAATTCCAACGCCGTGTGGTTCGAGAACTGGAGCGGCCTCAGCAATGCTACCATGACGATCGTGGCACCCGATGGCGAAGTCACGACGCTGCAGTCGAACAGCGGGACACCGGTTTTCGAACTTCGCGGCGGGGAGGCACTGGACGGTGTTTACCGCTACGAACTGACGGCCGCCACCGACGAGGAAGTCGAGATCAAGAACGCGATCAACGACGGACGCGGCGAAGAGGCGAGCGGCAAGGAAAAAATACCGTACTACACGACCGGCACGTTCGTCGTATCAAGGGGCGTCATCATCACGCCTGAAGAGGTACAGGAAGAAGGCTGACCGGGGACAGGCGGCAGGGCCGGGATAACGACCGGGAGGAGGATCATAGCGGACCTTCGCCCCGATTTTCTTGATTTACCGACGTATTCGCGCAGAATACCGGCACCATGATTTCATCCCCGGGCAGATTTTCCACCCTCGCCCGGGGCGAACCAATAAAGTCACGAGAACGTCCCGCCGGACGGCTATTTCGCTCACCCAGGCTCGGATCAAACTTGTGCGTCGACCTCAAGGGGAAGGAACACGGACATGACGACTCTCATACAACACCCTTACCAGAAGAGGTTTTTTCTGGCCGCGCTGATCGTCGCGGTCCTTGCCTACCTGTTCTGGACCGGTTCCCGCTATCCCGCTCTCGATGAGAAGGCGATGATGTCCGGCGCGATCCAGCTCGAGGATTCGCTCAGCTTCGAGGCGAAATTCCCCGTGACGCAGGACATGAGCATAGCCCAGCGAATCTTCTGGTCCACCTTCAACTGGGTCAACACCAACAAGAAGGGCATGACGTTCGGCGTTCTCTTCGCGGCCGCCTTCCTGACCGCGGCTGCCTATATCCGACAGCGCAGTTTCAGGGGCGGCTTCGCCAATTCCGCTTTGGGGCTGGCAATTGGCACACCGCTGGGCGTCTGCGTCAATTGCGCCGCGCCCATCGCACGCGGCATGTATTCCGCCGGTCTGCGCGCAGAGACGACGCTCAGTGCCATGGTCGCATCGCCAACGCTCAACATCATTGTCCTGACAATGCTGTTCTCGCTCCTGCCGATGTACATGGCCCTGATGAAGATCGGGCTGAGCCTTCTCGTCATACTCGTGCTGGTGCCGCTGATATGCCGCACCCTGCCGATACGAGAGATACCGCCCCAAACTCCCGGACAGACCTTCTGGTCCGAATCCGACCTGCCCGATACCGAGCCACCCGCCGCCGAAACCATCTTCGCTGCCATCAAGGGCGTGACGGTCACGTATCTGCGCAACCTCTGGTACATCATCAAGCTGACTGTCCCACTCATGCTGATTGCCGGCTTCGTTGGCACCGTGGCGGCTACCTTGCTGCCCCAGGACATGATACTCGGGCTGACTTTCTCTATACTGGCGCTGCTCGTGGTGGCGCTCGTCGGTGTCTTCCTGCCCGTCCCGATCGCCTTCGACGTGGTGGTCGCCGGTGCCCTGCTCGGCCTGGGCCTCTCTCACGGCTACGTGATGGCGCTCCTGTTCACGCTCGGAAGCTTCAGCGTCTATTCCTTCTTCATCGTCGCACAATCCATGGGACTTCGCGCAGCATGCCTGATGGGGGCAACCATTGCGCTGCTCGGCGCAATCGGGGGCGGGGCAGCCGAATATTATCACCGGTGGCAATCCGACCGGGCACTCGAGATGCTGCTCCAGGAAAGCCGCGCGACACCGCCCGCGCCGTGGGGCGCGGCCCACGCGGCCGGCGCAGACCCGTGGCAGGTCACGAGCGACGACGCGGCGCGCATCAGCATCTCCGCCGAACCGCTTGCACTACCCTCGCCTGCTGCCGAAACCGGGTTTACCCGCATGGAAGCTGCCGAGGTCGGCATCGACAAGCCGTTGGAGTTTTCCTTTCGCGACATGTGGCCTCCTTTCTGGGAAGGCCGCTCGGTCAGCACCGGGGACATCGACCGCGACGGGGATATCGACCTCGCCATCGCCTCCACCGAACAGGGCCTTTATCTTTTCGAGAACGACGGCAACGGCCAGTTTTCGCGCATGGACCTTGATCTCGGTCCGCTCGCCGGCAAGCATATCTTCAATGCGGCACTGGCCGACATGAACAATGACAGCTGGCCGGACCTCTTCCTGGCCAGCTATCTCGAAGGCAACTGGCTCTGGCTGAATGACGGTGGCACTTTCGGCGCCACCCCGCCCGAGATGGTGCCCAACCGCGACGAAGCGATCCTGAGCCTTGCGCTGTCCTTCGCAGATGCCGATGGCAACGGCTTTCTCGACATCGCTCTCGGCAACTGGGCGGCAGGCTGGTACCGCCGCATCCCGGGCGAAGAATCCCGCAATCGCATCCTGTGGAACGATGACGGCATCCTCGGAGAACGTTTCACCGACCTCCCCGGTATCCCCGGCGAAACCCTGTCGATCCTGTTTTCCGACATGGACCGCAACGGCACCATGGACCTCATTGTCGGCAACGATTTCGAGATTCCCGATTACTTCTACTCGGGCGACGGCACCGGCACGTTCGACATGATCGACCATGCCAGCGGCAGGATCCCCCACACGACGACCACCACGATGGCCATCAAGACTGGCGATTTGGCGAATGACGGCACCGCGGAAATATACCTCGCGCAGATCGCGGGGCGGTCTTCGGGCGTCTCCGGCACGCTGAAAATGCAGGATCTGGGGCAGTATTGCGCGGGCATCGCCGACACCGAGGCCAAGGCGATCTGCGAGAAGAATATGGAAATCAAGCGCTGGTACAGGTCGGGCAACAACTTTGACCCGACCTATGCGGGCAAATGCGCCATGCTCACCGGTCGGAACAAGAACGAATGCCGCGCGATGCTGGTCAAGGATCTCGCCATCCAGCGCCGCGATCCCGCCCTTTGCGAAGTGATCCCGAACGACCAGAAGATTCCCCGCGCCTATTGCGACATCCATTTCAAACCCATCCGCGAGATAACCGAGGAAGAGGCCGCCCAGTCACATCAGCAGATCCTGCGCTCCAACGTTCTGCTCGAACCCTCGGGGACCAACTACACCGACAGCGCCAAATCACGGGGGCTCGACGTCGGCGGATGGAGCTGGGACACCAAGTTCGAGGATTTCGACCTCGACGGAGACCTCGATGTATACATCGTCAACGGCACATGGGTTCCGAACGAGGTGTCACCCTCCAACCTATACTTCCTGAATGACGGGACCGGCACCTTCTCCGAGGCGTCCGGGCCGGAAGGCCTGGAAGATTACCTCATGACAGCCGCCGCCACGGCGTTTGACGCCGACAATGACGGTGATCTCGACATGGTCACACACCCTGTCAACGGCCCGCTCATCTTCTTCCGCAACAATGCCCAGCATCAGGCACTGGTGATCGAGCTCGAGGACGAAGCCGGAAACCGTGACGGCATCGGCGCCCTGATCACGGTCTCCGACGCGACCGGTCGGCGGCAGACGCGGGAAATCCAGCTCGGCGGCGGCTTCATGTCTTTCGACGCCCCGCGCGCGCATTTCGGGTTGGGTGACGAACCCGAAGCGACCGATGCAACGATCCGCTGGGCAGACGGCACGGAAACGGTCATCGACGGGCCACTCGCCGTGGGGCGCGTGTACCGGGTAACCCGTCAATAGCCGGCGCGGGCATCACCCCCCTGCCATCAAGCAACTAACCGTTTGAATGGCCGAAGCCCGTCATGCATAGAGGCCGAAAACCGCGTCTTGCCTGACCGTTGGAAGGGGTTTTATGAAGCTCGTAATGCTGCTTCTCGTCAGAGACGAAATCGACATCGTTTCTTCCAATCTGAACTTCCACCTCGACCACGGGGTCGACCATGTCGTCGCGATCGACAACGGCTCGATTGATGGCACGCGCGACGTTCTGGACGATTATCAGCGCGCCGGTGTCGCCACCGTCGTCGACGAGCCCGGCAGGAACTACAACCAGACGGACTGGACAACCAGGGCGGCGCTCCAGGCGCGCGAGGAGGAGAACGCGGACTTCATCTTCAGCAACGATGCCGACGAATTCTGGGCGGCCCCGGGCGGCAACCTGAAAGATGGCCTCGACCAGTCCGATGCCAACGTCCTCGTCTGCCATCGCCTGAACATGCTCTACCCGTGCGACTGGCCCGACGACACGCCCTGGATCGACCGGCTCGTTTACCGTGTCGAGAAACCCTACCCCCGCCCCAAGCTCGAAGACATCTATCACGACCCCATGGACCATCCCTATTTCTGCGTCAGACTTCACCCCAAGATCATGATGCGCGCGGCAGGACTGGAGCGGATTTCACAGGGCAACCATTTCGCGATCTACGACGGTCCCGTGAGGAAACAGCCTTCCGGCATAGAGATCTTCCACTTCCCCGTGAGAAACCGCGCTCAACTGGCCAAGAAGGTGATTCAGGGCGGACAGGCCTACGAAGCCAATACCGAGCTTCCCCCGAACATGGGCTGGCACTGGCGTCGGTGGTACAGGATGTACCAGGAGCAGGGCATAGACGCCGTACTGGCGGATGCGATGCCTTCTGAAGCCGCGCTGACGGCGGATATCGACCGGGGAACAGCGGTAATCGACCGGCGTTTCACCGCGATCGGCAAGGGGTACTGACCCGCTGCGCGCCTACTTCCGGTCAGATAAGCGCCGCAGAAACACCAGCCCCGTCTTCGCGAAATAGCTGTCCGCGTTCTCGGCTGCGGCGACGGCACAGAATTTTTCATTGTCCATCGACAGGCTGTAGCCGATCTCATCCATCTTCTCGAGCCAGTATTCGCGTGGTTGCGTATTGACATGATGGTGCCCCCGCTGCCCCGGCAGCGCATGGGTGATCACCACCACCGGTGCATTCTGAAAAGTACCAAGAAGGTTATCGAGAAACTTTTCCTTGATGTGTTCGACAACCTCGACGCAATAGACCAGGTCGCACGGATAGCGATACGGCCCGCGCTTGAGGTCATGCAGGGCAATCGGATGCCTCGAGGTCCTTACGTTCTGCAAGAGTCCGTCGAAGCCATGTGCAATGATGCCGGCGCGCTGAAAATAGCTCAGCGCTATGCCCTGGCCCGCGCCGACATCCAGCATGGTCCGCGGTGCGAAGCGATCGATCAGGAATTGCCACAGCGCCGGCGTTGTGGCCTGCGTGTCACCATGAAGAAGGTTACCGCCAAGGTCCGGCTTCTTCTCGTCGACGACGCAGAAATCTTTCCAATACCCGTGCATGCCGGATGTCTCCTTGGGGAATTCGGGGGCGTGCCCCATCCTATTTTCAGCGACTGAAGGTTGCAATATCGCCCCATTCGGTGACCGGGACCGCGACACTTCTTCCTGCGCAGGGTCTTCCGTTCCGGTGGCAACGCGCAGCGCACTTCGATTAACGGGGACACTGTACCCATCCGGCACTCTCATGAACCCCAACCTGCAAAGATGGGCACTGTCCTGGAACCGCACCGATCCGTTGTAGTGCGCCGTAAGCTCCGCCTCATCCGCCAGCACATCGTCATAGGCCCTGTACTGCCTAGCCTCGGCAAAATGTTCCGACCGTCGGCTTTCCTCGTAAGCGCTCTCCGCAAAGTCCTGCAGGAACTTGAAGTGTAGGAGCAGCCCCGAGACCTCCGCCCACGTGCAGCCCTTAAGAGTATGCGTCGAGGCAATGAGTTCAGACGCCTCTGACCATCGCACAAGTGGCGTCTTCTTCAGAACGGGAGACGGGAACTCCCTGTTACGCGACTGCCAGAACAGGCGGTGTCTCGGCCCTCCCCGAACAAGAAGGCCGTGCGCCTCGGATTTCGGTCCACCCAGTTGATAGCCTTCGCCATCGAAGAACGGGCAGGCTTCGATCAGGTCCTGGCCTGATTGATAATCCAACTCGGCAATGGGCCCATCGGAATACATGTCGAGCATCGGCGCGACCACCGCAGAAGCGCCATGCAACTCGACGTACTTCAAGAAGTCGGCAAGCGGTGCATGCTCGTACCCGGGGAAGATGAACAATTCGTCGATATCGACGATGAACGTCCAACGGCCAATGGCATACTCGGCCAGAAGCGTGTTCTGCCAAGCTATGCCGCATTCGCTGTCCGCGTAGCTTCCGGCCGTATAAAAGACCGTGACATCCTTTTGCGACAGCAGGAATTCGCGCGACCCGTCATCGGAATCATTGTCGACTAGTAGAAACCGATCTACCCCTAGCCGGCGATAATGCTCAAGGAACCAAGGCAGCCGCAGCATCTCGTTTCGTAGGCATCCGACCAGGAGAACGTCGGCCGGATCCATGGCCAGCGTGTCGGAAAGAAGCTTCAGCATCAGCCCGCGTCCGGCAAGTCGATGGCGTAACCAAGCTCACGCATCAAAGCCAGGTGCTTGTCGCCGAAATGGCGCAGCATCTTGTCAGCCCGCGGCTTATCCGCTCGCTTCGCGTTAATGGCGCCCATGGCTGCCTGCTCCCAGTCACTGTCCGGGCGCAGCCCGGTAAACCGGGCAATCCGTACCAGCGTTTCGGCCGGCGAGGTCAGCACATCCTCGTGCCTGACCTCCATGTAACTTCCGGGTCTCAGGCGTTCCCCCTCGTTCCTGATGCGCATCAGCCTCCGGTACCAAAGCTCGACAAACGCGCTCCGCGCGTGCTTGCGGCCCCCGACAGTCGACGCCCGGTAGTCCAGCGACAACGGACACCAGTTCTGACGCCCAAGTTCGACCAGCGCCTTGTACCCCGGATGACCAGACATCGACCGAACGACATTTGCGCCATCCCGTATCAGGTGGATGAACTTGCATTCGGGCCAGTACGTTTGCAGCGTGCCGGCAAAATAACCGTAATCCGGCGTCTTGTCGGCCCAGTACCGCTTGCCTTCCTTCTGCGCAAAATACCGACCCACCGTATCGGTGAATTCGGCAGGCGTCATGCGCGCCGGGCCGCCGGCCTGGGCCGCGCGAAAATCCTCCACGTCGATCTCGGTGGTTCTCGACCCATCCACGAACCGCGTCCGCAGCAGAATGTCCAGGTGGTCCTCGAACGGCATCTCCGCCGTTCCGAACGCCTCGTGCAGGTTGACGATCCAGTGCGTCTCGTTGAACACGAAGACATCCGGATGCGCATTTATCATGCTGCGCAAGAGCCGCGTCCCGCACCGCCCCGTTCCTACAATGCAAAATTTCATGGCAGGCCCCGGTTCTCGTCCCACTGCCGCCGGAGGACAAACTCCGGCGCCTCAACGGCATAATCTTTGAACGCCCCGGCATGCAACGGAAAACTCCTCCGTTATCCGGGGCCGGTCGCGGAGGCGCTCGCTGTTCTATCTGCCTATGGAACAGCCCGGCACCACGCGCTACCTGTCAGTCGACAACAGCACGGGGAAGCCTGCCATCGCACTGCACCAGACATCCGGCCGGATCGAAGAACTGGACATCGCCCGCGCTATAGCGCTCGTCGCCATGGCCGTGTTCCACTTCACTTTCGACCTCGAGCTCTTCGGCATCGCCCCGCCGGGCACGATGCATACCACCTTTTGGCGTGGTTTTGCCATGCTCACGGCCGGCAGCTTCATCCTGATCGCCGGCCTCAGCCTTCGCTTGGCCCACCCCGGCCGGATCCACTGGCGATCCTTCCTGAAACGCTTTGCCAAGGTCGCCCTTGCCGCGGCCCTCGTGACCGGCGCAACCTATGTCTTCATTCCGCAAGGTTTCGTTTACTACGGCATCCTCCATTCCATCGCGCTTTCGAGCGTCGTCGGCCTGGCAGTTCTCCGTTTTCCCGTTTGGGCGCTCGTCCTCCTTGCCGGTTTTGTCACCTGGCTGCCGGCAACCTTTCGAAGCGAGATCTTCACCGCCCCCTGGCTCTACTGGACCGGCCTGTCACCGACCATCCCCTACACGGTCGATTTCGAACCCTTCTTCCCTTGGTTCGCTCCCTTCGTGCTGGGGATCGCGTTGGTCAGCCTTGCTGAACACCGGGGCATGCTGCAGCGGCTCCGGGGAGCCGCACCGAGAACCTCCCGCCTCGCGCGGGCCGCGATATGGGCGGGCCGGCACAGCCTTCTCGTCTATCTCGTTCACCAGCCGGTGCTGATCGCGTTGACTTGGTTACTCGCCAAGGCGCTCGGCACCCTCCCCTAGGCCCATACCCTCCGACGCGCCGCCAATTCGGCGACCTGTCTGCGCAGCGCCTCGGAAACAAGGCCCGGCCGCGGCGCATCCCGCAAAGTTGTGCAAAGTTGCGATGGCATCGGCCCGCGCGACCGCCGCGACCATGTCAGCCCGGCCAGCACCGCCTCCGCCACTTCCGGCAGCCGATCCGGTATCTCGTACCCGTTCAGCGTTGCCCAGACGCCCGCCCACAATCGTCCCACTGTCCATGGGTTGTACCCGCCGCCGCCCAGCACCAGCAGCCTCGGCGCCATCGGCATCAACGCTGCCAGCAAAGCCCAGTGTGCGTTGTTCGACAATTCCAGCCGCGCCAAAGGATCCTCGGCCACCGCATCCGCCCCGCATTGCAGGACGATCGCCTCGGGCCGCATGGCTTGAACCGCAGGCAGAATCAGGTCGTCACGTACCAGCGCGAAACCGTCGTCGCCGGTGCCCCGCGGCAGCGGCAGGTTGATCGCATTCCCACCGGCATCATCCTCAAACTTTCCGGTAAAGGGCCAGCGATCCGCCTCATGGGTCGATATCATCAGAACCCTCGGCTCTCCGGCGAACGCCGCCGCCACGCCGTCACAGTGATGCGCATCAATGTCCACATAGGCAATGCGTGACAACCCCTGCCGCAAGAGCACCTTGATCGCCAGCACCGGATCGTTGAGATAGCAGAACCCGGAGGCATGATCGGGAAAACCATGATGTGTGCCGCCGCCGGGATTGTAGACCACGCCGCCCCGCGAAAGCAGGTCCGCCGCCAGCATGGAACCCCCGGCGGCCGTGGCCGGTCGCCGAAACATCTCGGGGTAGATCGGGTTCGAGAATGTGCCCAATTGGTGCCGGTCCCGCGTGGCCGAGTTCACCCCGCCTTCCCGTTCGGCCCGCTGCAACGCCCGGATATACTCAGCCGTATGAAACAGTTCCAGCGCCCGCGGCTTGGCCCGCGGGCTGCTCCGGTACTGGCGGGGCGCGAACCAGCCCATCGCCCGGCACAAGTCGATCACCGTCGGCACGCGGGGAATGCTCAGGGGGTGTTTCGCACCGTAGCTCGACCCGCGGTAGATCTCCGACCCGATGAAAAGCGGCTGCTCCATGCGGCTAAGCTAGCGCCCGCGCGAATATGGCAAGCTGCCGCGCCCCACTTCTTCTTGGCCGAAATATCCATATCCCGACGGGCGCATCCCAGAGCCTCGCCCAAGGTCCTTCACCGCTGTCATCCACCCCGCAAACGTGCCAGAAGCACCACCTCGCTATCCGGTCGAATGGGCGTGAACCAGCTGTCGTTATAGACTTTTCCGTCGATGGCGACCGACACGCCCCGGTCAAGCTGCGGCTTGAGGCCGGGATATTTCTCCGCCAGCCCGTCGAGCAGCTCGCGCAACGTGCCCGCCTCGATCTCGACCTCGGTCTGATCATCGGTGGCCGAGGCAAGCGATCCCCAGATCCGGACCTGTACCATCCTGCGCCGCCTTTCCGTACCCCGTCCCGGGACTGGCCCGGGACGGGCGCTCAAGTCACCCGGTCTGAATGGCCTTCAGCACTTTCGGTGGCGACATCGGCAGGCTTGTCATGCGCACGCCCGCCGCGGCCGAGACCGAGTTGGCGATCGCCGCCAGCGGCGGCACGATCGAAGTCTCGCCGACACCGCGCACGCCGTAAGGATGCCCGGGATTGGGGATTTCAAGGATCACCGTGTCTATCATCGGCAGGTCCGACGCCACCGGTACGCGGTAGTCAAGGAAACCGGGGTTCTGAAGCACCCCGTCCTCGCCATAGATATAGGCCTCGTTCAGCGCCCAGCCGATGCCCTGCACCGCGCCGCCCTGGAACTGGCCTTCCACGTAATCCGGGTGCACGGCCTTGCCGGCATCCTGGAAAACCGTGTAGCGAAGTATCTTCACCGCGCCGCTTTCCGGGTCGACTTCGGTATCAACCATATGCGTGGCAAAGCTCACCCCGGCCCCTTCCGCATTGATCTCCGAATGGCCCGCGATCGGCCCGCCGGTGTTCGACGCGATCGCCGCGATATCCGCCAGGGTCATCGGGTCATGCTTGCCCGCATTGGGCCCCGAGGGCCGTGCCGCGCCGTCTTCCCAGACGACCGCCTCCTCGTCGATGCCCCAGACCATGGCCGCGCGCTTGCACATCTCGCGCTTGGCGGCCCGGGCCGCCTCGATCGTGGCAAGCCCCACGGCGAACGTCACCCGGCTGCCGTCGGTCACGTCGTTGAGGCCCAGCGAGGCGGTATCGGCAATCACCGTGCGTACCCGCTCGTAAGGCACACCCAGCTCTTCCGCCGCCATCATCGACATCGACGCGCGGCTGCCGCCGATATCCGGGTTGCCCTCGATGACGTTCACAGTACCGTCCGGCGTGACGTTGAGCGTCACGCAGGTGTTGCCACCGAAGTTGAACCAGAAGCCACAGGCCACCCCCCGCCCCTGGTTCTCGCCCAGGGGCGCGGTCCAGTGCGGGTGATCCTTCGCGGTCCGAAGCGTCGCTTCCAGCCCGATCGCCGGATAGGTCACGCCATAGGCCGCCTTGGTGCCCTCGCGCGCGGCATTCTTCAGCCGCACCTCCAGCGGATCGAGGCCAAGGCCCTTGGCCAGTTCGTCAATCGCGCTTTCCACGGCAAAGGCCGCCATCGGCGCGCCCGGCGCCCGGTACGCGGCCTGTTTCGGCCGGTTGGCGACCACGTCCCACCCGACCGTCTTGACGTTCTCGAGGTCATAGGGCGCGAATGCCGACATCGAGCCGAACTCCACCGGCGAACCCGGATAGGCCCCGCCCTGGTAGCGCAGCTCGGCAAAACCGGCAGTGATCTGCCCGTCCTCGGTCATGCCCAGCCGGATATCGATCGAGCTCGATGCCGTGGGCCCGGTCGCCCGCAGGACTTCCGACCGGCTCATCACCATCTTCACCGGGCGGCCCGACTTCTTCGACAGGGCCAGCGCCACGGGCTCGATGAACACCGTGGTCTTGCCGCCGAACCCGCCGCCGATCTCCGAGGCGGTCACCTTCAGCCGGCTCTGGCTGAGCCCCATGATCGCGGCACAGGTATCGCGCACCATGTACTGGCCCTGCGTACAGCACCACAGGTCCGCCTGACCGTCGCTGCCCACTTGCGCAAGGCAGGCATGCGGTTCGATATACCCCTGGTGCGTCGCCTCGGTCTTGTAGGTCCGCTCGAGCACCTTGTCGGCCTTGCCCAGCCCGGCCTCGATGTCGCCATGGCCGAACTCGTAACGGGCGACCACGTTGGCGCCCATGCCCTCGGGCACGTTCTCGACCTGCCGACCGTCATGCAGGGCCGGTGCGTCTGCCTTCATCGCGTCGTCGACGGCGATGACATGCGGCAGCGGCTCGTAGTCGACCTTGATCAGCTTCAGCGCCTTCTTGGCGACGCTCTCCGACGCGGCGGCCACCGCGGCCACCGCGTGACCGTCGTAGAGTGCCTTTTCCCCGGCCATGCAGTTGTCGAGCACGTCCCAGGTCCCCTCGTCCAGCTCGACCTCGGGAAAATCGGCCCGGGTCACCACCGCGAGCACACCTTCCAGCGCTTCCGCCGCCGAGGTGTCGATCGACTTGATCTTCGCATGGGCGTGCGGGCTGCGCAGGACCTTGCCCACCAGCATCCCCGGCGCGGTCATGTCCGCACCGAACCGGGCGCGGCCCGTCACCTTGTCGATACCGTCAGGGCGGTTCACCCGCGTCCCGACAACCTTGAAATCCAGCTTTCCGTCCATCTTTGCGTCAAGTGCCATTACGAAGCCTCCCGCATTTCCTCGGCCGCGGCCATCACGGCGCGGATGATCTTGTCATAACCGGTGCACCGGCAAAGATTGCCCGCCAGCCAATAGCGCGCCTCCTCCTCGGTGGGGTTCGGATTGTGTTCCAGAAGCGATTTCGCCGCGACAAGAATGCCCGGCGTACAAATCCCGCACTGTAGCGCGGCATGCTCGATGAACTTGCGCTGCAACGGGTGCAGCGTCTCGCCCTCGGCCATGCCCTCGATCGTCTCGACCTTGCGGCCCTCGGCCTCGGCGCCCAGCATCAGGCAGGAGCAGACAAGCCGGTCGTCGACGGTAACCGAACAGGCCCCGCAATCGCCCGTGCCGCAGCCTTCCTTCGAGCCGGTCATGCCCAGCCGGTCGCGCAGTACGTCCAGCAGTGTCTCGTCGGCCTCGCAAAGATATTCCTGCGCGACGCCGTTGATGGTTGTGGTGACGTGGATCATGCTCATGCTGCGCCTCCTGCACGTTTCTTCGCGATGACAGCCGCGCGGCGGGCCAGAACGCCGGCCATGTGCACGCGGTACTCTGCGGTGCCACGCTTGTCGTCGATGGGTTTGGCCGCCTCCGAACAGGCGGCGGCCATCTTGGTCAGCGCATCCTCGTCGACCGACGTGCCAACCAGCGCCTCGGCGGCCTCCGGCACCACGATAACAGTCGGCGCCACGGCGCCCAGCGCCACGCGCGCGGCGACACAATTGCCGGAGGCATCCAGCGTCAGCGATACGCCGCAGCCAACCACGGCAATGTCCATCTCTGTGCGCGGGATGAACCGCAGATAGGCATCGCCCGACCGTTCCGGACGCGACGGAAGGAAGATCGACGCCACCAGTTCCCCGGGCTTGAGCGAGGTCTTGCCCGGCCCTTCCGGCACGTCCTCGACCGGAATGTCGCGGATGCCGTCCGGGCCCGCGATCCGGGCCTTGGCCTCGGCCGCCACCAAAGCGGGCACGCTGTCGGCCGCGGGCGAGGCGTTGCAAAGGTTCCCGGCGATGGTGCAGCGGCCCTGGATCTGGGTCGACCCGATCAGGTTCGCTGCTTCCACAACGCCCGGCCAGTCGGCGACCAGGTCCGCGTTCTCGCCCATCTCGGCGGCGGATACCGCCGCACCGATGCGCCAGCCGCCATCCTCCTGCGAGATCGCCCGCAAGCTGTCGATACGCTTGATATCGAGAACCGTGTCCGGTTCAGCCATGTCCGAGTGCATACGCACCAGAAGATCGGTACCGCCGGCGAGGATCCGGCAGTCGCCCTTGGCGCCCGCCAGGATATCCACCGCCGCGTCAAGTGACGTGGGTGCCTGGTAGTTCATTTTTTCATTCCCTGTTCAGCGCGCCAACCCGTTGCCTCCCTCGGAGACTCGTGCCGCCCGGCGAAGTATCGGGCATTATCGATGTGCGGGCAAACGCTTACTTGTCTTTTACCCTTCTAGACCTAAGCCTGCCGCTTCTCATGGGCAAGCCTGATCATTTCCTGCGCAATGCCGATGGCGTGGCACCGTAAGCCCGGCGGATTGCGCGGGTCAGCGCGGCCGGGCTTTCATACCCGCAGCGCAGCGCGATCTCGGAAATCGACCGGCGGCTGTCCTCGATCAACTTGCGCGCCGCCGACAGGCGCAGCTGCCGATAGACCGTGCCGGGCGGTGCACCAAGGCGGGCCCGGAAGTGCCGGTCAAGCGTGCGCGGCTGGCACGACACGCGCTTCGCCAGCTGCTTCAGCGGCAACGGCCGCTCTACCGTCTCCCGCATCACCGCCAGCGCCCGGCGCACCAGCGGGTCTGCCACCGCCTCGTCGGCCTTGCCCACCGGGGGGTCGCCATGCAGGAACAGTGCCTCCACGTCCAGCCGGGCCGACAGCCCCAGATGCTCGGCAATCAGGTCGAGCGTCAGGTCCAGCGCTGACATCGCCCCCGCGCAGGTCATGTAAGGGCCGTCTTTCAGCACCCTCGCTTGGCTGGCCTCCACGTCCAGGAAACGCTCGGTGAACGCATCCAGCAAATCCCAGTGCACCGTCGCCCGCCGCCCGCTCAAAAGGCCTGCCGAGGCCAACAGCCACGGCCCCGAATCAAGCCCCACCGTCACCTCGGCGCGCCGCGCCGCTGTCCGCAGCATCCGACGGTTGGCCGATGTGTCGTGGCTTTCATGGGCGTAACTCGCAAGCACGAACAGGTAATCCACCGCCCCCACCTGGCTCAGCGCCGCGCTTGCCAGTATGTCGATCCCGCTCGACGACCGCCCTGTCCGCCCGTCCATCGTCACGATCCGCCAGTCGAAGGCATGCACATGCGTCAGCGTGTTCGCCGCCCGCAAAGGTTCGATGCAGTTGGCCAGGCACAGGTTCGAGAACTCGTCGAACAGCAGGAAGGCGATGCGTACCGGGCGATCCGGAAATTTTGTCCATTCAGGCATGATTTTTGTCTATTACCGCAAAATCGGTGTCCACACCAGCAAGATAGGGTGGCGCCCAGAACCGACGCAAAAGGAGGGAAGCCAATGCCGCTTGCCATGAATCGCGAGGTCTTCATCACCTGCGCCGTGACCGGATCAGGCGGCACGCAGGACAAGAGCCCGCACGTCCCCCGCAGCCCCGAACAGATCGCCGACAGCGCCATTGCGGCGGCGAAAGCCGGGGCCGCCATCGTTCACTGCCACGTCCGTGACCCCGAAACCGGCGCACCGTCACGCGACGTCGGGATGTTCCGCGAAGTCACCGACCGCATCCGCGCCTCCGACACCGACGTGGTGCTCAACCTCACCGCCGGCATGGGCGGCGACATCACCTTCGGCAACACGGAAAGCCCCCTGCCGCTCAACGATGCCGGCACCGACATGATCGGCGCGACCGAGCGAGTGGCCCACGTCGCCGAGTGCCTGCCCGAGATCTGCACCCTCGACTGCGGCACCATGAACTTCGCCGAGGCCGACTACGTGATGACCAATACGCCCGGCATGTTGCAGGCGATGGGCAAGATGATGACGGATCTCGGCGTCAAACCCGAAATTGAAGCCTTCGATACCGGCCATCTCTGGTACGCCAAGCAACTCGTCAAGGACGGCATCCTCGAAAGCCCGGCCCTCGTCCAGCTCTGCATGGGCGTGCCATGGGGCGCGCCGGACGACCTCAACACCTTCATGGCGATGGTCAACAACGTCCCCGACGACTGGACCTTCTCGGCCTTCGGCCTCGGCCGCAGCCAGATGCCTTACGTCGCGGCCTCCGTCCTGGCCGGTGGCCATGTCCGCGTCGGGCTCGAGGACAACCTGATGCTCGACAAGGGCGTTCTGGCCACCAACGAGCAACTCGTCGTCCGCGCGAAAGAGATCATCGAGCGCATGGGCGCCAAGGTGATCGGTCCCGAGGACGTGCGCAAGAAGCTGGGCCTCACCAAGCGGGCGCCCAAGGGATGAAACCCGCCGTCGTGCTGGCGGCACTCGTCGCCCTGACGGCCTGCCAGCCCGACCCTTTCGGCCGCAGCAATGCCGAGCTTCGCGAAGAGGAACGGATCTGCACGGCCGAGGGCGGCATCTTCCGCGCCGGCGGCATCACCGGGGCAAAGATGTGCTTTCTCCAGACGGGCGACGGCGGCCAATCCTGCCGTCGCAGCACCGAGTGCGAAAGCGCCTGCCTCGCCTCGCCCGACACCGGCAAGGGCCAATGCGCGTCGGAACGGCCGCTCTTCGGCTGCTTCGACATGTTCGACGAAAACGGGGAACTCACAGGAATATGCGTAGACTGACCCACATCACCCAATGGACCACATCATGAGCCAGCGCGTCGTCATCACCGGCGGCGCCTCGGGCATCGGCCTGACGCTCGCCCGCCGCTTTGCCGAACGCGGTGACCGCGTCGCCCTCTGCGACGCCGACGCCGCGGCGGTGGCCCAGGTCCAGGCCGATCACCCCGACATGCTCGCCCGCCAGGCCGACGTCACCGACGAGGCTGCGATGCAGGCGTTCTTCGACGAGGTCGAGACCGCCTTCGAAGGTGTCGACGTGCTCTGCGCCAATGCCGGCACCGGCGGCCCCGCCGGCCGGATCGAGGATCTCGACTATGGCGAGTGGCAGGCCTGCATCGGCGTCAACCTCAACGGTGCCTTCCTGGCCTGCCGCTGGGCCGCGCGGCTCATGCGCGCCCAGGGCTCGGGCCTGATCCTGATCACCAGCTCGACCTCGGGCTTTCACGGCGTGCCCTACCGCAGCCCCTACGTGGCAGCAAAATGGGGGCTGGTCGGCATCACCAAGACGCTGGCGATGGAGCTTGGCCCGGCCGGCGTCCGCGTCAACGCCATCGCCCCAGGCGCGGTCGAGGGCGCGCGCATGGAACGTGTCCTGCAGATGGAAGCGAAGGCCAGCGGCCTCACCGTCGAGGAAACGCGCGCGCTCTACGTCAAGGGCACCAGCCTGCGCACCTGGGTCACCGGCGACGACCTCGCCGACATGGCGCTCTTCCTCGCCTCGCCAGCGGCCGGGAAGGTGACGGGTCAACTACTGGCCGTCGACGGTCATACCGAGAGCATGGTGCCGTGACATCCCTCGTCGAAACGGGATACGCGCGCGGGCTTCTCCACGCCGGCCTTGCTGCCGCCCTCGCCGCGACGCTGGCAAGCTGCGGCGGCCCCGGTAACGAAAGGGGCGGTCTCCGCAACCCGGATGCCCGCATCTCGAGCCAGGTGAACGTCACCGCCGCCCGCCTCGCGGGCGACTGGTACATCCGCGCCGGCTGGCCCGGCACGCCGAATCTCTCCGGCCCGCTGCGCCTCGCGTCTGGCGGCGAGACCCTCACCCTGACCGGTACCGCCAGCGATGGCCCCGTGCGGGCCACCCTCACCCCGCTGGGCCAGGGCCGCTTCCGCGCCGGCAACAGCCCGGCCTTCGGCGACAGCCCCATCTGGGTGCTCTGGATGGACGCCGACGACAGAACCGCGGCCATCGGCACGCCCGACGGCCGCTTCGGCTGGATCATGGACCGCTCCGCCAACGGCGGCGCAGACCGGATCACGGCCGCCAAGGAAATCATGGAATGGATGGGATACGACCTGTCCCTTTCGAAGGAGACATCACAATGACCAAGACAGCAGCAATCATCGGCGGCGGCGTCATCGGCGGCGGCTGGGCCGCCCGCTTCCTCCTCAATGGCTGGAACGTGCGCGTGTTCGACCCAGACCCTGAAGCCGAACGCAAGATCGGCGAGGTGATGGCCAACGCCCGCGCCGCCCTGCCGATGCTCTACGACGTGGCCCTGCCCGACGAAGGGGCGCTCACCTTCCACGGCTCGATTGCCGAAGCGGTCGAGGGTGCCGAGTGGGTGCAGGAAAGCGTTTCCGAACGGCTCGACCTCAAGCACAAGGTCATGGCGGAAATCCAGGGCGCCTCGACCGCCCCCATCGGCTCCTCCACCTCCGGCTTCAAACCCTCCGAATTGCAACAGGGCGCCCCCGATCCCTCGCGCATCATGGTCGCGCACCCGTTCAACCCGGTCTACCTCCTGCCGCTGATCGAAATCGTCCCCTCGCCCGAAACCGACGAGGCGGCGATCGCTGCGGCCGAGGAAATCCTCACCTCCGTCGGCCTCTACCCCCTCCGCGTCCGCAAGGAGATCGACGCCCACATCGCCGACCGCTTCCTCGAAGCCGTCTGGCGCGAGGCGCTCTGGCTGGTCAAGGACGGTGTCGCCACCACCGAGGAGATAGACAACGCCATCCGCTACGGCTTCGGCATCCGCTGGGCCCAGATGGGCCTGTTCGAGACCTACCGCGTGGCGGGCGGCGAAGCCGGCATGCGCCATTTCATGGCCCAGTTTGGCCCGGCCCTGAAATGGCCCTGGACCAAGCTGATGGACGTGCCCGAGTTCACCGATGAGCTCGTCGACATGATCGCCGACCAATCCGACGCGCAATCCGGGCACCTGTCGATCCGCGAGCTGGAAAAGAAGCGCGACAAGAACCTCATCGCCATGATGCGCGCCCTGCGCCAGCAGGGCAACGCCTCGGGCCGCCTGATCAACACCCACCAGCGGACCATCCGGCAGCTGCCCGAGCCCGCCAACCCGATGGTCACGCAAGATCGCGTGGTGCCCACCGACTGGACCGACCTGAACGGCCACATGAACGAGGGGCGCTATGGCCAACTCTTCTCGGACGCGGCCGAAGAGGTCATCGCCTATGTCAGCGCCACGGACGGCGCGCCCCTTGCCCCGACCAGCGCGGACTACGCCGCGCGCGGGTTCAACTACTTCACCGTCGAAACCACCACCAAGTACCTGGCCGAAGCCCATGCCGGCGAACGCATCGTGGTCCACACCCGCATCACCGAAGGTCGCGGCAAGAAATT
The DNA here is from genome assembly GCF_030373445.1 of Roseovarius sp. Lineage (GTDB taxonomy): Bacteria > Pseudomonadota > Alphaproteobacteria > Rhodobacterales > Rhodobacteraceae > Roseovarius. Next base: position 170,539 of record NZ_JAUCYU010000009.1, on the reverse strand, counting down.
GCGCTGCTTCCACGAGATGAAACGCGCCAGCGATGGCGAGGTCATGGCCACCTGCGACCAGCTCATGCTGCACGTCAGCCTCGAATCCCGCCGCACCTGCGAGCCGGCGGACGAGGTGCTGGAAAAGGTCGAGACGCTGGCTGCCCTGCACGCGAAGGAGAACTGAGATGCATTTCGGATTGACCGACGAACAGGAAATGATCGTCGACACCGTGCGGAGCTTCGTCGAGAAGGAAATCTACCCGCATGAAGAGGTTGTCGAGCGCACCGGCGAAGTGCCCAAGGAGATCGCCGACGAAATCAAGCGCAAGACGCTCGACCTCGGCTTCTACGCCTCCAACTTCCCCGAGGAAGTGGGCGGCCCGGGCCTGTCGCACCTCGAGTTTGCCCTCGTCGAGCGCGAACTGGGCCGCGGATCGATGGCGCTGACGCACTTCTTCGGCCGCCCTCAGAACATCCTGATGGCCTGCGAGGGCGAGCAACGCGAGCGCTACCTGATGCCCGCCGTGCGCGGCGAGCGGATGGACGCGCTGGCCATGACCGAACCCGACGCAGGCTCCGACGTGCGCGGCATGAAATGCACCGCCAAACGCGACGGCGGCGACTGGGTCGTGAACGGCACCAAGCACTTCATCTCGGGCGCCGATCACGCTGACTTCGTCATCGTCTTCATCGCCACCGGCGAAGATCAGACAGACAAGGGCCCCAAGAAACGCATCACCGCCTTCCTTGTCGACCGCGGCACGCCGGGCTTCACCATCCGCCACGGCTACAACTCGGTCAGCCACCGCGGCTACAAGAACATGATCCTCGACTTCGACGATTGCCGCCTGCCCGACGCGCAGGTGCTGGGCGAGGTCGATGGCGGCTTCGCGGTGATGAACGAATGGCTCTACGCCACCCGCATCACTGTCGCCACCATGAGCGTCGGCCGCGCTCGCCGCTGCTTCGACTACGCGCTCGCTCACGCCGCAGAGCGCAAGCAGTTCGGCCAGCAGATCGGCAAGTTCCAGGGCATCAGCTTCCAGATCGCCGACATGATCACCGAGATCGACGCTGCCGACTGGCTGACGCTGGCCTCGGCCTGGCGCCTCGACCAGGGCCTGCCCGCCAACCGCGAGATCGCCTCGGCCAAGCTCTACGCCTCCGAAATGCTGGCCCGCGTCACCGATGCCACGCTGCAGGTCTACGGCGGCATGGGGCTGATGGACGACTTCCCCATCGAACGCTTCTGGCGCGACGCACGGGTCGAACGCATCTGGGACGGCACATCGGAAATCCAGCGCCACATCATCAGCCGCGAGCTTCTGCGGCCGCTGGGGGCATAAAAGAACTTTCATGCCTTCGGCGAGGATATTTTTGGCCAGAAGAAACACGGGGAAGCCCTCACAACCTCCCCGTGATCGGAAACACCGCAACGTGCTTCTCCTGGCGCGGTCATCGGCTTCCCAGCCTGTACCGTAAAAGAAGTATCGCCCAACGCGGTTAACAAACCGTTGCTTCTTCTGGCCCGAAATATCCCCGCCGGAGGCATTCATCTCTTTCGCGACAGGGAAAACACATGCCTGACCTCTCCCGCCTGCTGCAACCCCGCTCCATCGCCGTGATCGGCGGCGGGGCGTGGTGCGCCAGCGTCGTCGAGCAATGCCGCAAGATGGGCTTCGCCGGGCCGGTCTGGCCCGTCCACCCCAAGCGCACCGAAGTGGGCGGCGTCGCGGCCTTCCAACGGCTCGAAGACCTCCCCGATGCGCCCGACGCGGCCTTCATCGGCGTCAACCGCAACCTCACCATCGACACCGTCCGCCACCTGCGCGAGCGCGGCGCGGGCGGCGCGGTCTGTTTCGCCAGCGGCTTCCGCGAGGCACAGGCGGAAACCGGCGACGGCGGCGACCTGCAGGCACAGCTGCTCGACGCCGCCGGCGACATGCCGATCATCGGGCCCAACTGCTACGGCTTCATCAACTACCTCGACGGTGCCCTGCTCTGGCCCGACCAGCATGGCGGCGCCCGGGTCGAACGTGGCGTGGCCGTGCTCACCCAAAGCTCCAACATGGCGATCAACATCACCATGCAGACCCGCGGCCTGCCGCTGGCCTATGTCGCCACCGCCGGCAACCAGGCGCAGCTTGGCCTCGCCGAAATCGGCACTGCCCTGCTGGAAGACGACCGTGTCACCGCCCTCGGCCTGCATGTCGAAGGCGTGGGCGACCTGCGCGCCTTCGAGGCGCTGGCCAGCCGCGCCCGCGCCCTCGGCAAGCCCGTCGTCGCGCTAAAGGCCGGCCGCTCGGAACAGGCACAGGCGGCGGCGGTCTCGCACACCGCCTCGCTTACCGGCTCCGACGCCGGTGCCCGCGCCCTGCTGAAACGTCTCGGCATCGCGCAGGTGGAAAGCCTGCCCGCCCTGCTGGAGACCCTTAAACTCCTGCATTTCACCGGCCCCCTGCCCTCGAACCGCATCGTCTCGATGTCCTGCTCGGGCGGCGAGGCGAGCCTCATGGCCGACACCGCCATCGGCCACGACGTCACCTTCCCCACCCTCGACGGCGCCCAGCGCCAGGGGCTGCGCGAGGCACTGGGGCCGATGGTGGCGCTCGCCAACCCGCTCGATTATCACACTTTCATCTGGACGGACGTGCCCCGCATGGCCGCCACCTTCGGTGCAATGCTGGGCGGCGACATCGCCATGGGTTGCCTCGTCGCCGACTTCCCCCGCGAAGACCGCTGTGACCCCGTTGCGTGGGATTGCATCTACGAGGCCGGCGAGGAAGCCACCAAGCAGACGGGCAAGCCCCTCGCGATCGTCGCCACCCTGCCCGACGCCATGACCGAGGCCGTCACCGCACGGATCATCGCCGGCGGCATGGTCCCTCTCCTGGGTCTCGACGAAGCCCTGACCGCGATCGCCGTCGCCGCTCGGCTCGGCCAGCCCCGACCCGAGCCGGAACCCCTCCTGCACCCCGGCGAACCAGCCGAATTGCACACGCTCAGCGAGGCCGAGGCCAAGGCCGAACTCGCCGCCCACGGCGTCACCATCCCCGCCGCCAAACGCGCGGCAAACAAATCCGCCTTGGAAGAGGCCGTCCGGGACATCGGCACGCCGCTGGTCATCAAGGCCGAGGGCCTGGCTCACAAGACCGAGGCCGGCGGCGTTGCCTTCGCCCGCGAAGACACCGCCGCGGCCGTGGCACAGGCCGCCGTCATGCCCTGCGAAAGCTGGCTGGTCGAAGAAATGATCGACGGCACCGTCGCCGAGCTGCTCATCGGCGTCACCCGCGACCCGGCCCATGGTTACGTGCTGACGCTGGCCGCCGGCGGCATCCTGACCGAGATCATGGGCGACAGCGCCTCGCTTCTCCTGCCCGCGACCGAAGACGAGATCGCCCAAGCCCTCAATTCCCTCCGCATCGCCAGGGTCCTGCGCGGCTACCGCGGCAAGCCCGGCGCCGACATGGGCGCCATTGCACAGGCCGTTCTGGCGGTGCAGTCTTACGTTGCGGCCCATGCCGGCCGGCTGGAGGAAGTCGAAATCAACCCGCTCATCTGCACCGAAACCCGCGCGGTGGCGGTGGACGCACTCATCACGATCGGAGGAAACCCATGACCGCATCACCCGTCAGGACAGAGCGCCGCGGCCACGTGCTCGAGGTCACGCTCGACCGGCCCAAGGCGAACGCCATCGACCTGAAAACCAGTGTCATCCTCGGCGATGTCTTCAAGGAATTCCGCGACGACCCGGAGTTGCGCGTGGCCCTCATCACCGGTGCGGGCGAGAAGTTCTTCTGCCCTGGCTGGGACCTGAAAGCCGCCGCCGACGGTGACGCGGTCGACGGCAATTACGGCGTCGGCGGCTTCGGCGGCCTGCAGGAGATGCGCGCGATGAACAAGCCCGTCATTGCCGCCGTCAATGGCATCTGCTGCGGCGGCGGTTTCGAATGGGCGCTCTCGGCCGACATCATCCTCGCCGCCGACCACGCCCAGTTCGCCCTGCCGGAAATCCGTTCGGGCACCGTGGCCGATGCGGCCAGCGTGAAGCTGCCCAAGCGCATCCCCTATCACATCGCGATGGAAATGCTGCTGACCGGCCGCTGGCTGGATGCCGAGGAAGGCGCGCGGTGGGGCTTCGTCAACCAGATCCACCCGGCCGGCAAACTGATGGAAGAGGCCCGCAAGCTGGCCGACCACCTCGCCTCCGGCCCGCCGCTGGTCTACGCCGCCATCAAGGAGATCGTCCGCGAGGCCGAGGCCCTCACCTTCCAGGACGCCATGAACCGCATCACCAAGCGACAGTTCGAAACCGTCGACGTGCTCTACGATTCCGAGGACCAGATGGAAGGCGCCCGCGCCTTCGCGGAAAAGCGCGACCCGGTCTGGAAGGGCAAGTAACCCGAGGTCAGCCGGTTCTCTCCATGGCGCGCCGAACCGACCCGGCGCGCCTTTTGGGCGACCATGCGCACAGGTTTTCGCCGGGCCGGCGCAGCGTTGTTGCAATCGGCCTTCAAATGAGGAAGAAACCGATGAACCGGCGGACACCTGTCCGCTCCCGCAGTCTGACCAGGGTTACGTGGAATGAAGATCACGCCTTTGCTTCTTTGCGGCGGCTCCGGCACACGGCTCTGGCCCCTCTCGCGGAAGAGCTACCCGAAGCAGTTCGTGCCGCTCCTGGGCGAGACCACCCTGTTCCAGTCCACGGCCGGGCGGCTCAGCGGGCAAGGCTTCAACGCCCCCCTCGTCGTGACGAACACCGCCTTCCGCTTCATCGTTGTCGAACAGCTTGCCACGGCGGGCATTGATCCCAGCGCCATCATGATCGAGCCCGAGGGGCGCAACACCGCCCCCGCCATCCTCGCCTCGGCGCTTTGGCTCTCGCGGAACGACCCGGACACGCTCATGCTGGTGGCTCCCTCGGATCACGTCGTGCCCGACGCCGAGGCGTTCCACCAGGCCATCCTTGCCGGTGTCCCGGCGGCGGAAAGCGGCCAGCTGGTCACCTTCGGCATCACCCCGGACCGGCCGGAAACCGGCTACGGATACCTCGAGCTTGACGGCCCGCCCGGCGAAGGAAAACCCGAGGCCCACGGCCTGAAACGCTTCGTCGAGAAACCGGACGAGGCGACGGCCGCGAAAATGCTCGCCTCCGGCAATTACCTCTGGAACGCGGGCATCTTCCTCTTCTCGGTAAAGACCATCCTCGAAGCCTTCGAAACCCATACGCCCGAGCTCATCGGCCCGGTCACGGAAGCGCTCGACCAGGGCGAGTGCGATCTCGGCTTCCTGCGGCTGGCGCCCGGCCCTTGGGCCGGCGCGGCCGACGAGTCAATCGACTACGCGGTGATGGAAAAGGCCGACAACCTCTCCGTCGTGCCCTATTCCGGCGGCTGGTCCGATCTCGGCGGCTGGGATGCCGTCTGGCGCGAAGGCGGGGTCGACGACCGCGGCGTCGGCACCTCGGGCCATGCCACGGCGATTGACTGCGACAACACCCTGCTCCGGTCCGAGGACAGTTCCCTTGAGGTCGTGGGCATCGGCCTCAAGGACATAATCACGGTCGCCATGCCCGATGCCGTGCTGGTTGCCGATGCCTCGCGCGCGCAGGACGTCAAGAAGGCGGTCAGCGCCCTGAAGGAAAAAGGCGCCAAGCAGGCCACCGAATTCCGCAAGGATCACCGCCCGTGGGGCTGGTTCGAAACCCTGGCCCTCGGCGACCGCTTCCAGGTCAAGCGCATTCACGTCCACCCCGGCGCCTCGCTCTCGCTTCAATCGCACCACCACAGGTCGGAACACTGGGTGGTGGTCCAGGGCACGGCAGAGGTCACGGTCGGCGACGACGTCAAGCTCCTGACCGAGAACCAATCGGTCTACATCCCGGTCGGCACCGTCCACCGGCTGGCCAACCCCGGGAAGGTCCCGATCGTACTTATCGAGGTTCAGACCGGCGTGTATCTGGGCGAAGACGACATAATCCGGTATGAAGATATTTATGCACGCAACTGAATCCGTGCAGAAAACCGTGTCTGGCGCGAACCGCGGGTTGCGTACGGGGTAGTGAGGGTGACGGCACCGGTGAATAAAGACGACCCGGCCAAGGCCGGAACCGGCAGCCTTGCCGCTGCCGAACCCCCTCGGATCGACGGGCTTCTCGAGCTTGTCAATCATCCGCTGACATGGCCGGCCACCTACCTGGCGGAGTCCGCCTCACTCCCCGCCCTGCCTCTCATCTTCTGGCTGACCGAGGTCTTCCGTCCCGAAACAGTGCTGACCACGGGCGGCACGACGAGAACGGCTCATCGGGCCTTCCGGCAGGCGGCAGACCGGCTTTGCCTGACAACCCGGTGCCTCGATACAGGCTCAGCGCCGGACGACACGTCGGATGGCGCGCGTGCACCGCAGGCAGACGATGCCACCGCACAGGCCGGAAGCATCGACATCCTCACGGTCAACTTGCCCCAGGACAGCTCCCGCCGAGAGCAGGACATCTCCCGGATCGCAGCGCATGCCGGCCGCGCCGGTGCCATCCTCCTGTACGGGCCCGGCCTGACCGAAAGCCTGATCGCCGGCGTGCCGGCCGCCGGCATGAAGATCATGGTTTTCGGTCGCAGCGCCCCGCAAGTGGCGCTGTACCTCGCTCCCGGCGCACCCTCTCCCCTCTCCCAGTTGGCGGCCCTGCCCCCCGACAGCGCAGAGCGTCGTGCCTTCGACGACTTTCTCGACCGGCAGGGACAAATGCACCGGCTCGACCTCATGGCGCGCGGTGCGGGTCCGCGCGCCGCGGAAACCGTGCGGGACATTGCGCCGCCGCCGTCACGCCACGCCGAGGATGTCGAACGGCTGCTCGCCAAGCTTCTGGAACTCGAGGAAACGCATAGCCTGGCGCAGCATGACCGCCCCGAGGCGGACGCAGGAGAGCCCGACCTGTCCGCCCCGCAGGAACCCGGCGAGGGGCCGGACCTTTCGGACCGCCTGCAGGACATGGAAGCCGAAATCGCCTTCCTCCAGCAGCGCGTCCTGGAAGGCGAGCGCGACCTGAAGGCACTTCGGTCAAGCACAAGCTGGCGGGTCACCGGCCCGCTGCGTGGCGTGGTGCGTGCCCTCCGACGGTTCCGCCGGAGGTAAGACACCGTGTCCGATACCCCGCCATCCTCCTCCTACGGCCCCCGCAACCCATGGGGTCAGGCTGTCGAGGCCTTGCATCTCGGCAACCAGGGCGAGGCCTCCGCCGCCCGCCTGAGGCTCGACTCCATCCGCTTTCATCCCGACGTCGATCCGGGGCTCTTCGCCTTGCTTCGGCGGCATGTCGAAGATCGGATTCCCCCGGAACACCGCCTTCACAAGGTCAACTGCCCCGCAGATTTCACTGCCAACGCCTCGGGCCAGCTGCGCGTGCCCTTTCGCGTGGTCGAAGCCGACCGCTACGTGCCCCGCCCCTACCCACCGGACATGGCGCTTCCGGAGATCGCGGGCCACGGCAACGATTTCCAGTTTCTCCATACCGCCGCCGCAAGCCTGGCCTCGGTCGCCGATACACATCGAAGCCGCGTTCATGTCTTCTTCGGCGCTGCGGATGCGGACCAAGCCCAGCGAATGCTCAGCCAACTCGACGGCCAGCAAAGCGATACGCCGACGAAAATCGCGCTATTCACCCCCGCTCGCAGCCCCGCGCTCGACGCCGCGGCCTCTGCCTCCCCGCACGAAGTCGAGGTCATCGAGGCCCCCATCCTTTCTCCCCTCGCCGCGTCGTACATCGCCGAGGCCGTGACACAGGCCGACCTGTTCCTCTTCCTGCAGGGCGAGGTGCGGCTCGACCCGGGCGCGCTGGCCCGCGCCGTGCATCTCGGGCGGGTCTCGGACGCTGTCGTCCAGCCGCTGATGCAGACGCCCGACATGCGGCACCCGACGCCCTACGCGATCAAGTCCGCTCCCCACCCGTTCGGCCACGACCTGCCGTTCCGGAAGGTCAACGGGCTCAACATGGTTGTGCCCCGCGCCCTGCTCCAGCGCGCCGGCGGGCTCGAAACCGGCTTCACTTCCCCCGATCATGCCGCCCGCGAGATGGCCTACCGCTTCTTCAACCTCGGCGCCTATTTTTCTCCCCTGCTCGTGCCGCACCTGGCCCCGCCCCACCCCTCGGGTGACCTGACTGCCGACAACCGCCTCATGACGGAGCTCTGCCCAAGCCCGGCCGACAGGCCGAAAGACGGGCTTTACCGGGTGCCGAAGATCAGCATCTACATCCCGGCCTACAACGCCGCCAAGTATATCGAGCGCGCAGTGCAAAGCGTGCTCGAACAGGATGTACGGGATCTCGAGGTCTGCATCGCCAATGACGGCTCACGCGACGACACGCTTGCCGTGCTCGAACGCGCCTTCGGCGACGAGCCGCGCGTCCGCTGGGAAGACGGCGAGAACGGCGGCATCGGCCATGCCTCCAACCGCGCGGTGCGGATGACCCGCGGCCTCTATGTCGGGCAGCTCGATTCTGACGACGTGCTCAAACCCGGTGCGGTCCGCCAGTTGATGGGATACCTCGACGCCCACCCGCGGGCCGCCTGCTGCTACAGTTCGGCCGAGCGCATCGACGCGGACGGGCACCACATCAAGAACGAGTACAACTGGCCCGTCTTCTCCCGCGAGAAGATGATGATCACCTCGATCGCCCACCATTTCCGCATGTTCCGCCGCGCCGCATGGGAACGGACCACCGGCTTCCGCACCGACATCAGGAACGCAATCGATTACGACATGTTCCTCAAACTCAGCGAGACCGGCGCCTTCCACCACGTCGACCAGGTCCTCTACCAGCGCCGCTGGCACGGGCGGAACACCTCCTTCATGCATGAACGCTCGCAAACAACCAACACCTACCGCGTACAAACCGAGGCGCTGAAGCGTCAGGGCCTCGACCGGTTCTGGGAAGTGCACCTGCCCAACCCCGACGAACCCCGCTGGGTCAGCTACCGCTGCAAGTCACGCAACCCACGAGTCTTCTTCTACCCCAACTACGACCGCGCCAATCCCTACCAGAACCAGCTTTACCGCAAGGCCAGCCTTACCCACGAGATCGTCGAAGCCCCGATCGCGTCGGCCCTCAAGACATTACGGCAGGCCGGCGGGGCACAACGGATCATTTTCCACCTGCATTGGGTCAACTTCCTGTTCAAGGATGTCCGCCTCAAAAACCAGGCAAGGCGCAACGTGGCGGCCTTCCTCAGGGACCTCGAGGCCTTCAAGCACGAGGGCGGCCGCATCGTCTGGACGGTGCACAATGTCATCTCCCACGACGCCGCCTTCCCCGATCTCGAAACCGGCCTCTCCCAGCGTATCGCGGAACTCGCCGATGTGATCCACCTGCACGCCGCCGCTTCGCTGCCGGAAATACGCGACGTTTTCCACATTGAACCGAACAAGGTCCGCATTTCGCCGCACGGGAACTATTTCGGCGTCTATCCCGATTTCGTCACCCGCGAAACCGCGCGTGAAACGCTCGGCCTCGCCCCCGATGACGACGTGATCCTGTTTGCCGGCCAGGTCCGGCCATACAAGGGCGTCGGCCGATTGGTGACAGCCTTTCGCAAGATCCTGAAGGAGCGCCCCAACGCCCGGCTGGTGATCGCGGGAGCAATGCATCACAAGGTGCTGCGCAAGCTCAGGCCGGCGCTCAGCCGGGCGGAAAGAAGCCGTATCCTCGCCACCGACCGCTTCCTCGACGAACCCGAACTGCAACTCTTCCTCCGTGCGGCCGACCTTGCCGTCTTTCCCTACTCACGCATCCTCACCTCCGGCTCACTTGTTCTCGCCCTCAGCTTCGGATTGCCGACCATCGTCCCCCGCGTCGGCATGACCGGCGAGGTGCTGGAAGGAACCGACGCCGGTATCCTCTACGATCCCGAGGCCGACGGCGCACTCCTGGCCGCGATGCGTGCCCTGCTCGCCAGGAAGGACGACGGTACGATCGGCGCGATGTCCGAAGCCGCGCTCAACCGCGCGCGCGAACAGGAGTGGCCCGATGTGGCCGAAACGCTTTACGCAGGCCTTTAAGTCAGCCGACCGGAACACGTGTCATTTCGGCCGGAACCCGAACGCCTTGTTGAAGTCTTTCCGGAACTGGCGGGCAAGGACGGTATTGTCTTCGTTGGCGATCTTCTGCCGCGCACGCGACCGGGCGAAATCCGTGGGATAGTCCTTCAGGTCCAGCGCCTTGGCAATGCGCCCTCCCAGCATGCCCAACTCGACACCGGCAATGTCGGACTCGTAATCAAGCGCAAGATGGTCCGGGAACATCTCACGCGCAAAGTCGAGAATGAAACTCTGCTGACGGTACTCGAAATACCTCGAGTTCAGCCGCTCGAACACGTATTTCGGGGTCTTTTCGGTCTTTACCTTCTCGGCATCCGCACCCGACCTCACATGCCAGATACCCCGCTGCATGGCCACATCGGCCGAAACGGCCTGGTCGACCTTGCTGGTGCGGTCAAGTACGATCGCCTTGACCTTTACCTTCGGACCGAAAATCTTCAGCGGTCGGAAATCGCGAACCTCCCGCATGTAGTTTATCAGGAAATGCGAAATGATCTTGGTACTGAAGGCCCCATCGTTCGCGCTCAGGTTGACCAGGTTTCGCAACGCGGCGCGCCGGCTGAAAAGGTAGGAACTGGCCAAGGCTGTTATCTCGTCCCCGCGAAGGTGCTCTCGGGTGTCACCCAGACCCAGATCTGCCAGTATGTCGGCCACAAGGCTCGATCCGCTACGGGGCGTCGCGAAAATCAGGACGATCGTATGGCACTTGAGCCTAGTCGGCATCGGCCGAAGCGCCGCAGTGGCCTGTCGCGTCACGATGGCGGGAAAGACCGCCTCTCCCAGTCCGGCAAACGACAGCTTCGGAAACAACTTCCGCAGCTGTGCAACGCGCTTGGCTTCGCCGGCATGATCGGCCACGACATGGGTCCGGCGATCCCCGCGTTTCTCCCGCTTCGCCAGGACCTGTTGCACGTTGCCAAGCTTGAGAACGTCGCATTTCAGCAGGTCCTCAACCGAAACATCGGGATGAAGCGCGTTGATCTTCTTGTAAAAGCCCGGCGCCACCAGAAGTGCCAGGTCATCGGCATTGGCGTTGAAGAACTCGAGGGCGCTGACCTCGGATTTCTCCCGGAACATTTCAAGCATCGGCAACCGACCCCGGGTTGGCGCGACCGAACAGGCCGGCCCGTGATACCGCCCCCGGGCAAACTCTAGAACTCATATCCAAGTGCCTCGATCTCCGGCGCGAACACGCTCGCCACGATTTTGCGCGTCTCTTTGTCGTAGTAACTGCGATAGTCGGTCTCTTCACGGCCCTGTGTCACGTTCCGTCGCGGAAGAAGATGGTCTCCCGGCAAGTTCAGCCTGCGGGCGATATCGGCGAAATCGTCCTGCAGCCGTTCGAATCGCAGCAGTACATCCATGCCGACCATGTAAGAGCCGTTGGCCTGGGTCGTTTTCCCTTTCCGGAAGCGTTCGCCGTGATGCAAGCGCACCCATTCCGGAAAATCGAGCCCAACCGAAGCTTCGAGCTTCTCCTTGTAGTCGGGCTTCCTGTGCACCCACGAAGTCTCGTCCTCCAGCAACTTCACGTAATCGTGGTTCATCTTTGCCCAAAGAGAAACGAGCGAGTCGAACGGGTTCCGGACCGTCACGATCTTGAGGTAATCACGGCGAACATCCTCGCTGATCAGGCCATGCGCGATCAACTGTTCAAGCCGGGTGTGCTTGGCCGGGACCAGGATCGTACCGTCATCGTTCAGGATGTTCTTTTCAGGCACGGCTTCGCCCTTCGCCACCTCGCGCAGCAGGGCGGCCGTGGCCGTACTGGCCGTGCGGGGGTTCAGGAAGTAAAGAAACCTGTGGTCGCGGGAGATCACTGCCATTTGAATTTCCGATGCCGTCTTCTCATTCGCGGTCCGATGGCAAGACCGTCTCCGTTTGCCTCGTTTACCCGGACCTTCGGCGTGCCATTCATGCGGAACCGCCCCGCCGGGCTGCGGCCGTTGGTCCGGATTGCAGGGCCGGCGGGGCGCTTTTAGGCATGTCTACTTTAAGAGTACAAGGGCTTTCCATTCAGGCAATCGGGCGCCTCCGAAACGCGCAGAACCTTGCGGACGGAATGCCGCTATTCAGGTCAGTATCACGTTCTCTGCCACCGCACGCCCCGAACGAACTGCCAAGGCGTATCCCTCAGCCCCTCTCTTCATCCGGAACAGGTGCCTGTGGTATCTCCCTTGGAACCTCCCCGTCCGCGAGTTCCCGGCGCAACGCCGAGACTTCCTGCCGAAGCTGCCTCACCTCCTGCTGGAGAACCACCAGCCCCATCATCAGGTCCTTCTGCGTCACCGCACTTCTCTCCTCTTTGGGTCGTCCTACCTGGCCGAGCTTTTGCATGGCGTAGCGGCCGGTCAGCCGGGCCGTTCTGCGAAGGCCGGAATGCCGCAGGTGATAGAACCCGAGCGCCCAAAGCGAGGTCCCCTTCGCCGCCCCCGGCGCCACCCCGGCCTTTGCCGCATCTCCACGTGCCTCGACCCTCCGCGCGAATTCCGGGAAATCCCGCGCCTTGAGCGCGCCGAGCATGGGGGCCGTCCCGAAGGGTGCAGCCCTCCGGCAGAACCTGTCGATCTCGCCCGCGTCATACCGGTCCATGATCGGCAGCAGCGTGTCGTAAAGCTGCCGGACCACCTCCCCCCTTGCCCGCATGCTAACCCAGGCAAGCTGCGTCGCGAGCCACAAAAGCAGATCGTCCCTGTGCGCCTCCGATGCTTCCGTTGACTGCAAAAGGTCCTGGATGGTGTCGTGATGGTCGAATATCTGCGGCAGCCGGTGATCGTTGGCTTCCATGGTCTGGCCCGGCCGCGCCACGCGATGCCGGCACAGGTGCTCGGGCAACATCACCACCCGCCGCGCGCCCAACACCGCGGCCCAGTGCACCGGGTTGTCCTCGAAGAAATGTTCCCCCTCGGGAAAGCGCAGCCCCACCCGCTCCACCAGGTCGCGACGGTAGATCTTCCGCCACGGCACCGCGATGAACCGCAGAATCTCGCTCCGCCGTGCCGCGTCCAGCGTCACCGCCGTCGTCGTCCGATAGGGTTGCCAGTACCTCTCTTCGTCCGGCTCTGTCAGCTCCCCCGTCGCGTCATCCATCAGGTGATACCGGCACATCGCCAGGTCGGCCTCATGCCTCACTGCCGCGTCGTAGAGCGTGGCGAACATCTGCGGATCGTACAGGTCGTCGCCATCGGCGAACCCGATGAAATCCCCCGTCGCCAGCGCAAGCCCGGCATTGGCCGCCGGGCCAACACCGCCGGGCGTGTTTTCTTCGAACCTGACTGGGCGCACTCGCCCATCCGCCGCCGCGCGGGTCTCGACAATCTCCCACGTCCCGTCGGTCGAACCGTCATCGACCACGATCACCTCGATATCCCCGAGCGTCTGGCCAAGGATGCCGTCAAGGCAGGGCCCGAGATAACCTGCCACGTTATAGGCGGTCACGATGATCGACAGCTTCGGCATGGTTCACGGACCTTGCGCGGCCAGCACGTGATTGGCAAGCGCATCGGCCAGGTCGGCATCATGGCGCAGGCGCAAATCGGCGTAATCGCCAAGATCGATCCGCCCGATCAGCTCCCGCCAGCGCACGTCGAACCGCGTCGCGATACCGGGCTCCAGCCTGGGACGCGCCCACCGATACAGCCGATACGCGCTTTTCCAGAACCGGTGCGCCTCGCGCCGCCTCAGGTCGGGGTCGCGCTCGAGCATGTCGTAAACGTCGCCCAGCGCTTCCAGCATCTGCAAGCGCTCCGCGCCGAACTGGTTGGTGATATTCGGCCCCTCCGGATCGACCAGGTGGGTACAGATCACCTCGTCCGACAACATCACCCGCCGCGCCTTCACGATCATCTCCCAATGCCCGAGAATGTCGTTGTTCACCTGGGTCGTGCCGAAACGCAGCCCGGCCTGCCGGAAACGGGCCGTGCGGATCACCTTGTTCCACGGGTAATTCGTCACCGTCAGCAACGCGCCCATTTCCCCCGGCGTGCCGATGGCGGGCGCCCCGGCCCGCAACAACTGGCGAAAGACCTTGGTATCCTCGAACGACATCCCGAGCCCCGTGTTCGCCCGCCCCCGTTCGTACCGGTAGGCCAGCATCGCGGTATCTACCTGCGGGTGCGCCTCCATCCGCTGAAGGGTCAGGCACAGCACGTCGCCATGCAGAATGTCATCGGCATCGAAGAACAGCGTATAGCGCCCCGTCGCGTGCGGCCAGCCCGTCATCCGGGCCACCCCGGCGCCCTCGTTGACCTCGTGCTGCAGGCCAAGTACGTCCGCATGCTCAGACGCCAGCCCGCGGACAATCTACATGCTGCCATCGGTCGAGGCGTCATCGACGAAGATCACCTGGCACCGCACACCCTCGCGCCGAAGGGCCAGTACGTCGCCCGCCACACGCTCGATCGTTCCGGCCGCGTTGTAGACGGGAACGATCACGCTCAGGTCGCAGGGCACCGTTGTGCCGTCCATCTCGGCCGCCTTCCTTCCCTCGCCGCCTCTCGGCGATCAATCGATCCCGAACAGGTCGCGTGTATACACCCGATCGGCCACGTCCGACAACTCGGGCGACCGGCGGTTGGCGATGATCAGGTCGGCCTTTTGCTTGAACGTGGCAAGATCACGCTCAACGCGCGAGTTGAAGAAATCCTCCCCGGGCAGCGCCGGCTCGTAGACGATGCACTCGATCCCCTTCGCCTTTACGCGCTTCATGATACCCTGGATGGAACTGTCGCGGAAGTTGTCCGACCCCGATTTCATCACCAGTCGGTACACCCCGACAACCTTCGGAGCCCGCGCGATGATCTGGTCGGCAATGAAATCCTTCCGCGTCCGGTTCGATTGCACGATCGCGGCGATCAGGTTCTGCGGCACGGCCTCGTAATTGGCCAGAAGCTGCTTGGTATCCTTCGGAAGGCAATACCCGCCATAGCCGAACGAGGGGTTGTTGTAGTGCCCGCCGATCCGCGGCTCGAGACTGACCCCGTCGATGATCTCCTTCGGGTTCAGCCCGTGCGCCACGGCATAGCTGTCCAGCTCGTTGAAGAATGCCACCCGCATGGCAAGATAGGTGTTCGAGAACAGCTTGATCGCCTCCGCTTCAGAAGACGACGTGAAAAGCACGGGCACATCGTCCTTTTCGGCGGCGGCCACCAGCATATCGGCAAACCGGTGCGCCGGCGCGCCATGGTCGCCCACGATCACCCGCGACGGGTAAAGACAATCGTAAAGCGCCTTCCCCTCGCGCAGGAACTCGGGCGAGAACAGGATCCCCTCGTAGCCCGTCTCGGCCCGCATCCGCTCCGTGAACCCCACCGGGATCGTCGACTTGATGATGATCGTGGCCTCCGGCGCATGCACCCTCGCCTGCGCGATCACCGCCTCCACGCTCGACGTGTCGAAATGGTTCGTCCTCGGATCGTAGTTGGTCGGCGTCGCGACAACCACGAACTCCGCCCCCGTCAGCGCTTCCGCGGCCTCGGTCGTGGCGTGCAGGTCCAGCTCCCGTTCGGCGAGATGCCTTGAAATCTCGGCATCCTCGATCGGCGAAGTCCCCGCGCGCACATGCGCCACCCGGCCTTCATCGATCTCCAGCGCCGCCACCGAATGCTGCCCCGCCAGCAGCACGGCATTCGAAAGCCCGACATATCCCAGCCCGGCAACGGCAATCTTGGTTCGAGGTGTGGCGGGCATGGCTGTTCTCTGAATTGATGACCCAGTCGCTTCCGCAAAGACCAGATATCCTCGATCGGTGCAAGCGCAGGCGAGACCTTGAACGCCGCGAAACCCGCGACCCAATGCCGGGTTTGCGGCACTCCGCGCAATAAAACGCCACAACCCGCCCCGCCGACGGGCCTCGCACGGGAATCCTGCGGCACCCCTTACCTTGTGGATGGCACCACCGCCGTTCCTTCGCTAATCTTCGATACACCGGTCGTGCGGGCCCGCCGTGCTCGGGCCGGCACGCCACCGCCTGAACGTTCGAAAGCCATGCCGAAGCTCCGGATCCTTCTCGTCTCAGATGCCAGCGCGGCTGCCACGGCGGCCAACGCCGAGATTGCGTTCCGGCAGGCCCGCCTCCACCATGATCACGTCGATATCACGACAGCCCCTCTCCCCGAGCTTCGCCCCTACGCGGCAGTCGTTCTCGCGGTCGAGATGGCCGAGCCCCCCCTCACAGACAACCTGGCAGCCTTCGTGACCGCCGGCGGCGGCCTCCTCAGCCTCCTGCCCGCCCGCGCCGACAGCGCATGTGACCTCTTCGGCATCGCGCCCCCGCGCGAACCGGCCGGGCATCTCTATTCCGAACACCACAGCGAAGGGCTCGTCTTTCGCGGCGGCATATTCCCTTCGTTCGCCGGGCTCGAACTCCCCAAGGGGTTCGGCATCGGCCACGCCGCGCTCGACATCCTCCCTGGGCCGGAGGCCGAGATCGTCGCCCGCACCGGCGTCGGCCGGCCGCTGGCATGGCGTGTCCGGCGGGGCAAGGGCCATGTGCTCTACTGGAACAGCGCGATGCTGGCCGCCAAGGCATGGCGCGGACTGATCATCGAGTCGCTGGCCGCCGTCATGGCCGTGTCGGCCGTGCCCAAGGCCAATGTCGCGCTCCTTCAGGCCGACGATTTCCCGGCCCCCATGGGTGTCAGATCCCGCAGCCTCCTGCGGCGAAGCGCCGCCATGCCCGCCCCCGCGCGGTTCTACGCCACCCGCTGGTACCCGGACGTCCTCGACATCGCTGCGCGCCACGCCTTCCCGCTCACCTGCTTCGCCGTGTTCTGCTACACTTGGAAAGGCGAAGACCTCCTTCCCCCGGTGACCGAGGACAGCCGGAACGACTGTTTCGCCGCCTTCCGCGCCCGCGGCGGCGAGGTCGGGCTGCACGGGTTCAACCACACGCCCCTCCTGGCCTCCGCCTGGGGCGGGCGCGACCGCATGACCGAGGGCCTGCGCCACGCGATGCATCTCTGGCAGGAACAGCGGCTGGGGCCGCCACCCATGGCATATGTCCCGCCCAACAACGAGTACGACGCCGAGGGCGTCCAGGCCCTTGCCGAAGCCGTTCCATCGATCTCGACCATCTGCGGCAACCACGTCATCGGGTCGTTCGACCTTGGCGGCAACCGCGAATACGGCCCCGAGCCCTTCGCCCCGCACCTCTTTGCCTTCCCCCGCGCAAGCTGGGGCAGCGGCTGCATCCCCGAAGTGCTCCCCGCCGCGGTGGCACAGGTCGCGGCCACCGGGGTTTGGTCGCATTTCCTTCACCCCGACGACGTCGAAGACCGCCCCCGGCCCGGCGACCCGCCCTTTCTACGCCGCAACCCCGAGGGCCAATCCTGGCGCAGCCTGCGGCGCGACCTGTCAACCTTCCTGTCGCAGATGCGCTGGCGCCATCCGTGGCTCCGCGGCTGCACGACCTCGGAAGGCGCACGCCGCCTCAAGGCGCACCTGGAAAGCGACTGGTCGATCGAGACCGGCCCGGCCGGCCTACGCATCTCCGGTCCTGCCGGCGGCACCATCGAACTCCGCCTCAACGGCGACCCGGCCCCCAATTTCGGCCACATGACCGGCGCCCGAACGCTGCACGAAGACGAGGGCCCCGGCTTCCGCATTCGCGTGATCGAGCTGGAAACCTCCACCGCAACCGTCGAAACGCCCGCCCCGGCCTACCCGTCCCCGGCCCTCAGCAACGCCCCGTAACCGGCCTCCCGGGCGCGCTCCGCCAGTTCCTCGTAGTTCAGCACATCCTCCGCAAGGTCGTCCGACGTGGCCTTGCGATGCGGAAGCTCGAACGTGTCGAAACCTTCGATGCCAAACCACTCGCAGATCCGCTGCAACTCCCTCTGCGGGTCAGCCGCCAGCTCGGCGTATTCCACGCCCAGCCACGCCTCGCCGAAGACCTCCCGCACCGACGCCAGGGTCTCCCCATGCAGCCGCTGGAACAGCCCGGTCAACCGGATCACCTCGGCACAATCAAGCTCCACGGCGCCCGGTTTCGGCTCGTCGGCCCGCACCGCCCACGGGCTCTGCCACTGGCTGGCCTCCTCCTCGGCCCGCACCCGCGCCCGCAATTGTGACACGGCGCATTTCAAATGGTTGGCCCGCATCATCAGCACCAGCGGTACCCCGGCCGACCGAAGCCGCCCGAGATACGCCCCGGGCTCCAGCAGCGACCGGTACGACAGTTTCAGCCCGGCCCGCCGTTCATCCTCGGACGGCCCGAGAAACGCGTCGAGCTCGGCCATCTGCTGCCTCGCCTGCTCGTCCTTCGGAACCCCGTCCCGTTCTCCGAAGGTCCGTATCCGCGTGGTGGGCTCATTGTCGATCCGGATACCCCGCCGACGGTTCAGCGTCGCGGCAACAAGGTTGCTGCCGACCCGCCCCCACGGCATCAGGATCGCGAACCGCCGGGTATCCTCCGTCACCGCCGTCCCCGCAAACGGTCGTAGATCTCCTGCCGCCTCGGCGAGCGGGTGATCCAGTCGGACACCGCCTGACGCGCCTTGCCCCGGCCCGCCCCGCGCGACCCGCCCGCATCCTGCCAGAGGTTCGCGTATTTCACGTTGTCCGCATACCACGCGAGGTAACGCTCCCGCAGGAAGTACTGTTTCAGCGGCCCGCGCTGCCCCTCCTTCTGCCGCGCCATAGCGGCCTCCCAGAAACCGGGCCAGCCCTTCGCCGTCTCCGTCCAGTCCCACGCTGGCGCCCTTGCAAGGTTCTCCTCCGACAGCTCCGCCAGTTGCGCCCTGTCCCTGGCCAGCTCCTTCAGCGCGGCGGCCATCGGCTTGGGCGAGCGCTCGGCAAGAATGAACCGGCTCTGCTTCGGGCCCAGCACGTCCGGCACGATCCCGACCCGCGTCGACACCACCGGCACGCCCGAGGCCACCGCCTCCAGAACCGGGTTCGGCGTGCCCTCGATCTCCGACGAACAGACCAGCACGTCGATCTCGCCGTAATATTCCGCCATCTCGTCCCGGGTCCGTTTTCGCACCGTGGTGTCGGCGAAATGCGCCTCCACCTCGCAGCCTTCGGCGTTCAGCATCTCGATGGCCGGGTTCAGGATGGTCCGCACGCCCTTGGGGTCCCGCACCGGGTCGTTGCCCCAGTTCGGGTTGCCCACCCAGCCGATCCGAAGTGGCCGCTCCTCGGTCAGCCGCTCCAGCTTCTCCGGCCGGAACCGCCGCGTGTCGGTCCCATCCGGCAGCACCGCGATCGGGTCGGGAAACGCCTCGATCCCGCGATAGATGTCGTCCAGTATCCCCGACGACACCGAATACCCGTCCGCGAACCAGAAGGCCCGCGACCGCCACGCGAAATGCTGCGGTTCGAGATGCAGGTGATCGTAGACCGAGGTCGTCACCACCGGCCGCGCCATCGCGTCCAGCAGCGCATCCGCGCTCCGCGAGAACCGTGACGCCGCCTTGAAGACCGCCTCGGGGTTCAGCAGGTGCTGGACATCCTCCCGCCAGAAGAAGTGCAGGATGTCGAACGGCTTCATGATCCCGAAGACCTGGTTCAGGAACACCTCCGGATAGCCCGCGACACCGGCCATGTAATAGCGCTCGAACTCGAACCGGTCCGAATGGTTGGCCACGATATGATCGCAGATGTTGTCATAGGCCCAGTCCGGCACATCGGGCAGAAGCAGCACGCGGGGCTTCATCACGCGATCCGCTTCCGGGCCTGCGCGGCCATCATCGATGCCACCCCATCCTCGAGGCTCAGGAAGGCACGCGGGCCCAGCAGGTGACACATGAGCGCCGTGCTGCCCCGGCTGTGTCTGATCTCTCCTGCGCGGGCCGGGGCATGGCGCAACGCCGGTTCGCTTCCGGCGATCCCGTCGATCAGCCCGGCCACCTCCAGAACCGAGGTCGACCGCCCGGAACAGACGTTGATGATCCGCGCCTCCGGGGCGGCGATCGTGTGATCCATGATGGCCTGCATGATCGCAACGACATCGGCCACGTGGATGAAATCGCGGGTCTGCTCGCCATCTCCGAAAATCGTGTGCGGCTGACCAGCCTCCACATCGGCGATGAACCGGGCCAGGACACCGCAATAGGGCGAATCCGCCCTCTGCCGCGGGCCGAACACGTTGAACAGCCGCAGCCCGGCCGAGGCCAGCCCGTGGATCGCCCCGAAGGCCCGCGCGTGATGCTCGCAGGCCAGCTTGTCGGCCCCGTAGGGCGACAGCGGACGCTCCACCAGGTCCTCGTGACAGATATCCTGCGACCGGTCCCCGTACACCGCCGCCGACGAGGCGTAGACCACCGGCATCGCCCCGTGCAGGCAGGCCTCCGACATCACCGTCAGCGTGGTCGTCGCGTTCACCCGGTGACTGCCCAGCCAGTCGCGGATGCAGTCCTGCACCTGCACCGTCGCCGCTAGGTGAAAGATACCGTCCAGCGGCGCCGTCATCGCCCGGTGCAGCACGCGGGCATCGCCCACGTCCCCTTCGACGACCGTCAGCCGCTGCCGTTGCGCCACCCCGGCCAGGTTCTCCCGCCGCCCGGTCGAGAAATCGTCGACGACGGTCACCGAGTCGCCCGCCTGCAACAGAAGTTCGACAAGATGACTGCCGATGAAACCGGCTCCCCCGGTGACGAGCCAATGCTTCACGGCGTGTTCCTCTCGATCAGGCGTTTCGTGCGCCGGACAAGGCTCGGGAACCGCCTGACCGCGGTCTCGTAGGCCCGGAACGCAATCCGGTTGCCCGCCACCGTGCGCCGCAACCGCTCCAGCCGCGACCGCTTGCGCGTGCGAAAAAGCCTCAGACGCCCGGAAACCTCGTCCCCCCGGCCCGCCGCCCGCGCGGCCAGCGCATCCGCGATCAAAGCCTCCCAGGCCGGCCAGCGGCTTTCCCAAGATATCCGCGGCCGCGCCGCCAGGTTCTCTTCGCGCAAGCGCACCAGTGCTCCGGGGTCCTGCGCCAACCGGCCCAGCGCCTCGGCCAGCGCCTCCGGGCTGCGCTCCTTCAGGATGAAGCGCCGCTGCTCCGGTCCAAAGACATCGCGCACGATGCCCACGTCCGTGCTGACAACCGCCGTGCCCGTCGCCATCGCCTCCAGCACGGGGTTGGGCGTCCCCTCGATGGCGGCGGAACAGACCAGCACGTCGATATCGCGGTAGAACTCGGGCATTTCCGCCCGTGGCCGCCTCTGTTCGGCCTTGTCGGCAAGCCGCAGTTCGAACGAAACGCCCCGCGCCTTCAGCAATTCCAGCGCCGGCGCCAGGATCGTATGCCGCCCCTTGAAATCCTCGCCCTCGGTCAGGCCCCACGCGCTGTTTCCGACCCAGCCGATGCGCAGCGGCCCCTCCGCCTGCCGGTCTCCCGGGGTGAAGACCCCGATATCCACGCCGTCCGGCACCACGTGTGCCGGGTCCGGCAGATGGTCCGCCGCACTGTAGATATCCCGTAGCCGGCCAGAGCATGCGGCCCATCCATCCGATAGCGCGAAGGGATCGCCGTAATAGGCAAGGTCCTCGGGATCGGTATAGAGATGGTCGTAGATCATCGTCACGATCGCCGGGCGCTCGGGCGATAGAAGCCGCGCCCAACCCTCGGGCGACAGCGTGTCGAGATAGGCCAGCAGGTCGAACCGCCACAGGAACACGACCACGTCCGAGATCGCGACAGCCTCTTCCGCCGCCCGCGTCCGCCCGAACCACTCGGTCCGGCTGATGGCGCGAAACACGATCCCCTCAGACGCGACCCGCGACAGGTTGACGGCAATATTGTGGAACGCCCAATCGGGTTCGTCGTAGAAAATCGTTACAACGAGTTGCATCCGGCCAAGTCCGAAAATCCCACCACATGAAACGCAATCGCAACAATAGGTCTTTCAAATTGGGTCGTCCGGTGCGTTTCAACACCCGGGATCGATAGCAGGTCCGCGCCTTCATTACCAATGTTAATGCGGCTGACGGGGCTTTCCGTCCGCCCTCGTGGTCACTTCCGCGGCATTTGCCGCCGCCCGCACTCCGCCCGCGCCGCTGGCAAAGCCGTACGACGGATGGGCCGTTCCTGCCTCCGGAAGCAAAATTCAGCTTGCACCGATTGGCAGGGGCTGGTCAGCTTACCGGATGATACCGGGCGGTTCCCGTCGCGTTCGAGGAACCGATCCCGGCAAGTCAGAGATACCAGCAAGGAGACATAACATGGACAGAAGAAAGTTCCTGGCAGCCGGCGCCGTCGGCACCGCCGCCACCGCCCTCGCCGCCCCGGCCATCGCCCAGGACGTGCGGCAGTGGAAGATGGTCACTGCGTGGCCCAAGAACCTGCCCGGGCCGGGCGTCGCGGCCCAGATGCTGGCCGACCGGATCACCACCCTCTCGGGCGGCCGGATCGAGGTGAAGCTCTTCGCCGCCGGTGAACTCGTCCCCGGCCGCGGCGTGTTCGACGCCGTCAGCGAAGGCACGGCCGAGCTTTACCACGCTGTCCCCGCCTACTGGGGCTCGAAATCCAAGGGCATCCTGCTCTTCGGCTCGCAACCCTTCGGCCTGCGCGCCGACGAACAGGTCGGCTGGCTCTACCACGGCGGCGGGCAGGAGCTTTACGACGAGATGTACGGCCGCTTCGGCATCAAGCCCTTCCTCTGCGGCAATTCCGGCCCGCAATGGGCCGGCTGGTTCCGCGAGGAGGTCAATTCCGCCGAAGACCTCAAGGGCATGAAGTTCCGCACCACCGGCCTCGCCTCGGAAATGGCCAGCAAGATGGGCATGGCAGCCCAGGCCATGGGCGGCCCCGACATGTTCCAGGCGCTGCAGACCGGTGCGCTTGACGCCGGCGAATTCATCGGCCCGTGGACCGACAGCGCCCTCGGCTACCACCAGATTGCCAAGAACTACTACTGGCCCGGCGTGGGCGAGCCCTCCTCGGCCGAGGAATGCGGCGTCAACGCCGACATCTTCGCCGAGCTGCCCGAAGACCTGCAACAGGCGGTCAGCTTTGCCTGCGAAAGCCTCTATAACCCGGTCTGGACGGAATACACCACCAAGCACGCCCAGGCGCTAAAGACCCTGGTCGAAGAGCACGGCGTCACCGTCCGCAAGCTGCCCGACGACGTCATCGCGGCGATGGGCACGGCAGCCGAGGAAGTCATCGACGAGCTGCGCCAGGACGAGGACGAACTGGTCAAACGCATCACCGAAAGCTTCATCGCCTATCGCGACCTCGTCGGCGGCTACATGACCTATGCCGACAACGGCCAGATGAACGCCCGCGCCAGCGTGATGGGCTACTGACCACGCAAACCACCGGTGCGGCGCCCCGTGCGCCGCACCGTCTTTCTCCGGGGGACAGATGAACCGCATCGCCGCAACGATCGACGGGCTCAATACCATCGTGGCGATCGTCACGAAATGGCTGGCACTCCTGATGGTGCTGGTGCAGTTCGGCATCGTGCTGGGCCGCTACGTCTTCGGCGTCAACTCCATCGCCGTGCAGGAAAGCGTGCTCTACATGCATGCCACGCTCTTCATGCTGGGCGCGGGCTATACCCTGCTGGTCGACAAGCACGTCCGCGTCGATATCTTCTATGCCAAGGCCAGCCGCCTCTCCCGACGCACCATCGACCTCTTCGGCCACATCTGCCTGCTGATGCCGTCGATGGCGGCGCTGCTCTACTGGTCCTGGCCCTCGGTGCGCAACTCGTGGAACATCCTCGAAGGCCCGATCTCCGTCGGCGGGATCGAGGCGGTCTTCCTCCTGAAATCCCTGATCCCGGCCTTCTGCGTCCTCGTGATGCTGCAATCGCTGTCGGAGATCCTCAAGCTGATCCTGCGTGACCCGTCGTGACGGAAAACCTCGACCTCCTGATGTTCGCGGCCCTCGTCGCGGTGATCCTCTGCGGCTTCCCCGTCGCCTTCAGCATCGCGGGCGTGGCCATCACCTTTGCCTATCTCGGCTGGCTGACGGGCGCGATGGATATCTCGCTTCTCGGCGCCATGGGCCAGCGGGTCTTCGGCCTGCTCAGCAACGAGGTGCTGATCGCCATCCCCCTCTTCGTGCTGATGGGCGCGGTGCTGGAAAAAAGCCGCATCGCCGAGGTGCTGCTCGACACGATGGGCCGCCTCTTCGGGCAGCTTCGCGGGGGCCTGGGCATCTCCGTCGTGCTGGTGGGCGCGCTGCTCGCGGCCTCCACCGGCATCGTCGGCGCCACCGTGGTGGCGATGGGCATGATCGCCCTGCCCACCATGCTGCGCACCGGCTATGACCCCCGCGTCGCCTCCGGCATCGTCTGCACCGCCGGCACGCTGGGCCAGATCATCCCACCCTCAACCCTGCTGATTATCCTCGCCGACGTGATGTCGAACGCCTACCAGCAGGCGCAATATGAACAGGGCAAGTTCTCGGTCGAGGCGCTCTCCGTGGGCCAGTTCTTCGCCGCCGCACTGATCCCGGGGCTCATGCTGGTGGGGCTCTACCTCGTCTACATCCTGCTCCGCGGCATGCTCCGCCCGCAGGACATGCCCCCCGCAGCCGCCGACCTCGCCAAGCCTGACCGCTCCGAGATCCTCGGCGCCGTGGTGCCGCCCGTCCTGCTGATCTTCGCCGTGCTCGGCGCCATCCTCGGCGGCGTCGCCACCCCGACCGAAGCGGCCTCGGTCGGCGCCGTCGGCGCGATCCTGATGGCAGGCCACCGCCTCGGCTACAGCCCGCGCCTGATCGTCTTCGGCGCCGCCGCCCTGATCCTCCTCGGCATCCTTTCCGGCGCCCTTCCCGTCCGCCTGCAACGCAGCGACCTCTCCGCCACCGACTACACGCTCGGCGCCCTCTACGCCGGGCTCGCCGTGGCCGGCATCGTGGCCCTCCTGCTTGCCCTGCGTGGCACCATCAAGGCCAAGGTCATGCAGGAGGCCGCCACCTCGACCCTCACCATGACCGCGATGATCTTCGCCACCATCCTCGCGGCCGGTATCTTCTCGCTCGTCTTCATCGGCCTCGGCGGCGAGGAACGCGTCGCGGCCCTGCTCGAAGATCTCCCCGGCGGGCCCACCGGCGCGTTGCTCTTCACCATGCTCTTCGTCTTCGTGCTGGGCTTCTTCCTCGACTTCGTGGAAATCTCGGTGATCGTCCTGCCGCTGGTCACCCCCACCCTGATCCTGATGGGGCATGACCCGATCTGGCTGGGCATCCTGATCGCCATCAACCTGCAGACCAGCTTCCTGACCCCGCCCTTCGGCTTCTCGCTCTTCTACCTGCGCGGCGCCGCCCCGCCCGAGGTCAGCACCGGCCATATCTACGCCGGCGTCGTGCCCTTCATCGGCCTTCAGGCCATCGGCGTCCTGCTGGTCTGGCTGCTGCCGTCACTTGCGACATGGCTGCCCGGCGCGCTGTTCTGACGGGCACCATCAACCTTTCCCGAGGATCGCGTCCGCCAGCTTCTCCGCCACCATGATCGTGGTGAGGTTGATGTTGGCACAAGGGATCCGCGGAAAGACCGAGGCATCGGCCACCCGCAACCCTTCCACCCCGATCACCCGCCCATCCGGGCCGACACCCGTCGCCGGGTCATCCGCCCGGCCCATGGCAACCGTCCCGCAGGCATGCCAGTTGCCCAGCACCGTGTCGCGGATGAACCGTTCCAGCTCGGCATCGTCGGACTTCATCCGCTCGATATCGTAGCCCGCCACCGCCATCCCGATCAGCGCCTTGCGCACCGCCGGATGCAGGTCGAGAAGCCGGCCGCCCACCGCATTCACCGTCCGCGACACCGGGTCCTTGTGCCCCAGCCGCCGGATCCACGTGGTATAGGCCCCGGCAAACGCTCCCTGCCCGACAGCCTGCAACTCCTCCGACTGCAACAGCTCTATCGCGAACCGCACCCCGGCCTTCATCCGCTCCATGTCGCGCGGGTCCGATAACAGGTTGAACGCCACGAACGGCTCCTGCCCCGCATCGGGCGAGCGCAGCTCCACGAACCCCGTCGAATGCGCCTGGTCCGGTCCCACCCGCAGCACCCCGATCTGGTGCCCGATCGGCGTCTGGTCGAACCGAGCCGAGAGCGACATCTTCATGTCCCCCGCCGCACAGCCTTCGACCCCCGAGGTGAACCGCGTGTAAACCAGAAAGGCGTTGGCCATGTTCGATGCCATCCGCGCCCCTGGCCGCAGGTGAAGGCCCACCCCCACCAGCGGATGATCCTGAAGGTTCCGCCCGATCCCCCGCCGATCCGCCAGCACCGGAATGCCCATTTCGCCCAGGTGCGCGCCCGGCCCGATCCCGTGCCGCATCAGGATCGCCGGCGTATGCAGCGCCCCGGCACACAGGATCACCTCGCCGGCATCGCAGGCCTCGACCGTCCCGTCGGCGCGGGCAAGCCGCACGCCCGTCGCCCGGTGCCCGTCGAACACGATCCGCTCCAGCACCGTCTCCGCCACGATCCGCAGGTTCTCCCGCCGCCGCACCCCCTGGTCCAGGTAGGCCACTGCCGCCGAAACCCGCCGGCCATAGACATTGTTCTTCGGAAACGGAAAACACCCGTCGCTGGTCGTGTCGTGGCAATCGTCGTGATAGGGCAGCCCCCGCCGCTCCAGCGCATCGCGGAACGCCAGCGCAAAGTGCGACCAGTTCTCGGGAAAGGTCCGCTGCAGCGGCACCGGTCCGTCACGGCCATGTTTCGGCCCGCCGAAATCCATGTCCCGTTCCAGCCTGCGGAAATAGGGCAGACACTCCTCGTAGCTCCAGCCCGCCGCGCCCAGCTCCTCCCACCGGTCGTAATCCGACGGGATACCGCGCAGCGCCACCTGCCCGTTCACGCTCGACCCGCCGCCCATCACGCGCGCCTGTTCGTAGCGGTGCTCCTCCAGCTCCCTCCCGCTGCCATTGCCCACCGGATCGCGCGTCACGGTCAGCCCGGTCCAGTACCGGTTGTCCTTGAAATAATCCGGCAGGTAGCCATCGGCATAGATCGAGGCCGGCACGGCATAGGGCGGCGTATCCGGCCCCGCCTCCACCAGCAGCACCCGGCTGCGCCCGTCCGCCGACAGCCGGTTCGCCAGGACACAGCCCGAGGACCCCCCGCCGATCACGACGTAATCGTACCGCTCCGCCATCGCCTACCCGCCGTAAAGATCGGGCAGGACCATCACCAGCCCCGGCACGAAGGTGATGATCAGCAGCACCAGGATCGAGACCAGCAGGAACGGCATGTTCGACAGCGCCAATCGCTCCGGCGATATCTTCGCGATCGTCGCCCCGATGAACAGGCTGATCCCCACCGGCGGCGTGATCATCCCGATCGTCAGGTTGATCGCCACGATGATCCCGAAATGCACCGGGTCCACCCCCAGCCCCGTCACCACGGGAAGCAGGATCGGCACGAGGATGATCAGCGCCGCGATCATCTCCATGAACGCCCCCAGCACCAGAAGCATCAGGTTGATCAGCAACAGGATCACGATCGGGTTGTCCGACACCGACTGGATCGCCGCGGTTACCGTCGCCGGCACCTGCTCCTTGGTCAGGATCCAGCTCAGCGGCGCGGCGATGGCGACGATCACCAGCGCGCTGCCGGTCGTCCGGGCGCTCTGCAGAACGATGCCGGGCAGGTCGCGGAACCGGATCTCGCGATAGATCACCATCCCCACCACCAGCGCGTAAAGACAGGCCACCGCCGCCGCCTCGGTCGGCGTGAAGAACCCCGAGAATATCCCGCCGAGAATGATGATCGGCATGCCAAGCGGCACCAGCCCGTCAAGAAACGCCCGCAGGAAGGCGATGAATGAAAACCGCCCCCTCTCGCCGAACCCGTAGCGCCAGGCATAGACCGAGACCAGCAGCATCTGCGCCACCCCCAGAAGGATGCCGGGCACGATCCCTGCAAGGAACAGCGCGTTGACCGACACGCCCGCCACCACGGCATAGACGATCAGGATGATGCTCGGCGGAATGATCGGCCCGATCAGCGACGACGAGATCGTGACGGAGGTGGCAAACTCCGTAGGATAGCCCCGCTCGCGCATCGACTTGATCATGATGCTGCCCACCGCCGCCGTATCCGCCGCGGCCGAGCCCGAGATGCCGGCAAACAGCATCGACACCACGATGTTCACATGCGCCAGCCCCCCGCGCACCCAGCCGACCATGGCCTCCGCCAGCGCCACCAGCCGCCGCGTCGTGCCGCCCGCGTTCATCAGGTTGCCCGCCAGCATGAAGAACGGCACCGCCATCAGCACGAAGACGTCGATCCCGGCAAAGGCCCGGTGCGGAATGGTCACCGGGTTGACGCCCGAGAAGATGAAATACACCACCACCGACGCGCCCATCACGGCATAGATCGGCAGCCCGATCAGCAGCGTCAGGAAGAAGGTGACGGCAAGCGCGGTCAGTTCCACAGGCGCCCCCCGTCATCCGGGTCCGGCGGGGTCAGAATGTCGTTGACCGCCACGCGGCGCATCGCGTCCACCAGCAGGGAAAGAAACATCAGGAACGTCCCAAGGAAAAGCGGCCCGTAGACCAGCCAGAGGGGAATATGAAGGTTGGCCGAGGACCGCCCGGTCTGGATCATCAGCCGCACGAGCCCCAGCGCGTACCAAGTGAAGGCCGCCAGAAAGAGCAGCAGGATCAGCCGGCGCAGCAGCCACAGGACCACCTGCACCTTCGGCGGGCAGGCATTGGCCAGGCTCTCCATGCCGATCAGGTCGCCATACCGCGCCCCGGCGGCCGTGGCGAAATACACGATCCAGACCAACGAGTAACGCGCCAGCTCGTCCAGCCCGCGCACCCGCAGCGACGAGTTGCGCACCAGCACGTCCAGCAGCACGGCGCCCAGCATGAACAGCATTACCGCCACCACGAGGATGCGGACCAGGCTTTCGATCACGAGGCTGATGCGATGTATCCGCTCCAAGGCGAACCTCCTCCCGCGTTCAGGGCCCGGCGCGCCTCGCAACGCGCCGGGCCGGGTTTGCCTCAGTTGGCCGAGGGCAGTTCCTGGATCTCGGCCATCAGGTCACGAACCCACGGTTCCAGCTCGGCCGAGTACTTCTCGCGCACCGGCGCCGTGGCCTCGACGAAGCTCGACAGGTCGTCCACCTCGTTGACCTTCAGGCCCTCCTGCTTCATCGCCTCCAGCGCCTCGGCATCCAGCGTCGCGTAGTCGCTGTTGTTCTTCTCGACCGTCTGCTGGCCGATCTGTTCGACAAGCGCCTGCTCCTCGGGCGACATCGCGTCAAAGGTCGACTTGCTCATCACCAGAACCGCGATATTGGCCACCGTCGGCAACAGGGTCAGGTATTCCTGCACCTCGTTGAAGCGCATCGCGCTCAGCGCCGAAAGCGCGTTCTCGTTGCCGTCCACCGTGCCGGTCTGCAGCGCACCGTAAAGCTCCGCGAAGGAGGTCGAGGCCACCTGCGAGCCAAGCGCCTCGTAGGTGTCGATATGCGCCGAAACACCCATCGTCCGCATCTTGATATCGGCGAAATCCTCGGCCGTCTCGATCGGGCGGATGTTGTTCATCGGATAGCGGAACGCGGGCGAGCCGATGCCGATCAGCTTGAAGCCCGCCGCATCCGCCTCCTCGTAGAACTTCGAGAAGTCCAGCGTGCTCAGCGCCTCCTCGATATGCTCGGGGCTGTGGAACACGAAGGGCATGTTGAACAGCTCGAAGGACGGCACGAAGCTCGCCATCGCCGCCGTGTGAACCCAGGTGAAATCCATCGTGCCCAGCAGCAGCGCGTCAAGCGCGTCGCGCTCGCCGCCCATGGCGCCGCTCGGATGCACCTCCAGCGTCCACTTGCCATCGGTCTCCTCCGCCATCGTCTCCTTCATGAACATCGCCGAGGTGTGGTAAGGGAACTGCTCGGCCACCACGTGGCCCAGCGTCATCGTCCGCTCCTCCACCTCCTGCGCCAGAACCCCGGCCGTACCGGTCAACGTCATCGCGGCGCCCAGCGCCACGCTCCTGATAAAACTCATGTCATCCTCCCATTTCAGTTTATGGTTCGATCGGCCGCGCCCTGCCGGTTTTTCCTCTCAGTCCAGGGCATAGCGGACGTTCTTCAACTGGGTATCGTCCAGCAGCGCATCCTTCCCGCGCTCCTTGCCGAACCCGCTCATCCGGAAGCCGCCGAACGGGGCGTCTACCGAAACCTTCCGGCCCGCGTTTATGCAGACCGTCCCGGCCCGTATCTGGCGGGCCGCGCGCATCGCCTTGCCGCTGTCGCGGGTGAACACCGCGGCGGCGAGGCCGTATTCCGTGTCATTGGCCAATGCGATGCCCTCCGCCTCGGTGTCGAAGGACAGAACGCTCTGCACCGGGCCAAAAATCTCCTCGCGCGTCGTGCTCATCCCGGCGCGGGCATTCAGAAGAAGCGCGGGCGACAGGAAATAACCGCCCTCAAGGTCGTCCCGCCCGTCAAGATCGACGTAGCGGCGCACCTCCGCCCCCTCGCGTTCCGCCGCCGCCATGCAGCCCGCGATCCGGTCGCGCTGCGCCGCGCTGACCACCGGGCCCATCTGCGTCTCCGGGTCCTGCGCCCGCCCGACGCGCACCCCGCGCAACCGCTCCTCCAGCGCCGCCACGAACTCGTCGTGCACCGAACGCTGCACGATCAGCCGCGTGCAGGCCGCACAGACCTGCCCGGAATTGCGCACGTTGTCGGTAAACGCGGCTTCCACCGCGGCGCCGATATCGGCATCCTCCATCACCAGCAGCGGCGACTTGCCCCCCAGCTCCAGCGTCATCCGCTTCATGCCTTTCGCCGCCGCCTCGAAGATGCGCTGCCCGGTGACCGTGCCGCCGGTGAACGAAATCTTGCCCACGTCCGGATGTGTCACCAGCCGCATTCCCGGCTCGGCCCCGCCATGGACCACGTTCAGCGTGCCGGGCGGCAAATCCGCCTCCAGCGCGCATTCCGCCAGCAGCGCCGACGACACCGGCGTCACCTCCGACGGCTTCAGCACCGCCGTGTTCCCCGCCGCCAGTGCCGGCGCGATCTTCAGCACCGCCAGCAGCGCCGGGTAATTCCACGGCGTGATCAGCCCGCACACCCCGATCGGCTCGCGCAGGGTGAAATCCGCAAGCGTCGGGTCCGAAACGTTCAGCGTCTCCCCCGACAGCCCCAGCAGGATACCGGCGTAATACTCCACCGAATCCGCCAGCCCCTCCACCTCCGTCGAGGTGATCGAGATCGGCCGCCCAACGTCCAGCGTCTCGGCCCAGGCAAACGCCTCGGCCCGCGCCCGGATCGCATCGGCAAACCGCATCAGGTGCCGCGACCGCGCCTTGGGCGTCAGCGTGCCCCAGCCAGTCTCGAACCCCTCCCGTGCGGCGGCAATCGCCCGGTCGGCATCCGCCGCCCCGCCATCGGCCACCCGCGCCAGCACGTTGCCCGTCGACGGGTCCAGCGTCTCGAACATCCGCCCGCTCTCGGCCGCGCTTTCCCGCCCGCCGATCAACAGCGGCCAGGGCTTCTGCGTGAAATCGAAATGCGCCGTCATCGTTTCCCCTCCTCCGAGGCTTCGCGCCCGGGCCGAAGGATCCCCCCCCGGCTGAGCGGCGTCACAAGCTGCTGGTAGAACCCCAGCCAGCCGTCCCGCATCTTCAGTTTCGGCCGCCCGCCGCTCCTCCGCCGGGCCAGCTCGGCCTCCGGCACCTCCAGGTCGACGACCCGCGCCGCGATATCGATCCGGATCGGGTCGCCATCCGCCACCAGCCCCAGCGGCCCGTTCATCGCCGCCTCCGGCATGATCTGCCCGACGACGATCCCCCGGTTCAGCCCCGACAATTGCCCGTCCGTCACCAGCGCCACCTGCCCGGCCAGAGCACTGCCCGCCAGCGCCGCCGCGAACCACGAGGCCGACGCGACACCCGGCCCGCCCAGCGCCCCCAGCCCGCGCAGCACAACGACGTCACCCTCCCGGATCTCGCCCGCCTCCAGCGCGTCAAGCGCCGCCTGCTGGGTCTCGAACACCCGCGCCGGCCCCTCGAACACGAGGCTCTGATACGCCCCGGTCCCCAGCTTCATGATCGCCCCCTCCGGCGCCAGGTTCCCCTTCAGCACCATCAGCGACGGCCCCTCCGCCACCGGCCGGCCCACCGACGCCACCGCGCCGCCCTCGGCCACCCCGGCCGCATCCAGCCGCGCGCCAAGGCTCTGCCCGTCCACGCCCACGCAGGCCTCGTCCAGCAGCCCGCGCAGCCGGCTCATCACCGCCAGCGTGCCGCCCGCGGCATCGAGATCCTCGATCCGCCCGTCGCCATTCGGCTTGATCGCGCAGAGCACCGGCACCTTGCCGTCAAGCCCGGCAAACACATCGTAGATATCGACCGGCACCTGGCCCTCCTCGGCCACCGCCTGCAAATGGCGCATGACGTTGATCGACGTGCTCAGCGCCATCGCCACCGCCGCAGCATTCCGGAACGCCTCGGGCGTCAGGATCGCCGACGGGCGCAAATCCTCGTCAACCATCTCGACGATCCGCCGCCCCGCTGCGCGGGCGCGCTCGTACATCCGCTCGCTTTCCGCCGCGATCGGCGCGCTGCCGGGCAGGGTCATCCCCAGCGCCTCGCTCATGATATGCATCGAGTTCGCGGTGCCCATCCCGGCACAGACCCCCGGCCCCGCCACCGCCACCCGCGACATGCACTCGATATCCGCCACGCTCAGCTCGCCCGTGCCCAGCTTGCCGACGCTCTCGAACACGTCCTCGATATCGACCGTCTCGCCGTTCAGCGCCCCGCAGGCCTGGTAGCCGCCAATTACCAGCAGCGTCGGAATATCCAGCCGCGCCGCCGCCATGAGCTGCGCCGGAGCCGTCTTGTCGCAGGAGGCAAGGCACACCATCGCGTCAAGCTGCGGCCCCTCGACCGACACCTCGATATCGTTCACCACGAGGTCGCGCGACGGCAGGATGTAACTCCCCGACGAGCCCGCGCAGTGGATGAAATCGCTCGGCGCGGTCGTCTTGACCACGAAGGGCAGCCCCCCGGCCTCGCGGATGGCGGCGCTCACGGCCTCGGCCACCCGGTCGAGATGCGAGAAACAGCTCGACAGCTCCGACGAGGTGTTGATGACGGCGATCTTGGGCTTCGCCATGTCCGCCTCGTCGATCCCCAGCGCCGTCCACTGCGCCCGCCGCAGCGCCCAGAGCGTGCTGCCCTCGGCGAAATTGCTCCTCAGCTTCCTCATTGCGCGCCCTCCAGCACGGGCTCGCCCGGCACGAAACACTCCGGCGCGGCATCGCCCAGGTACGCGCCCCGCGCCGCCAGCTCCGACCGCAACGCCTGGACGTCCAGCGCACGCAGGTCGCCGCCATGCCGCTCCGCCGCCAGCGCGGCGCCGATCCCCGCCGCCTCGCCCATGGCAAAGCAGGTGCCCGCCACCCGCAGCGACGCCTGCGCCACATGGGTCGCCGACACGCAGCGCCCCGCCATCACCAGCCCGTCGATGCCCCGCGGCAACAGGCAGCGCCACGGGATCTGGTAGTAACTCCCGTCCGGCAGCCAGACCCAGCGCGTCGCCCGGTCGGCGCCATGCTCCTCGACCGGCCACGCACAGGCGCCGATGGCATCGGCGAACCGCGCGCCGCCCAGCACCTCCTCCTCGGTCAGCATGTGATCCCCGGCCACCCGCCGGCTCTCGCGCACGCCGATCTGCGTGCCGGTATCCAGCAGCCACGCATCGCGATAGCCCGGCACATGCGCCCGGAACGCCTCCAGGTACAGCTCCGCCATCCGCCGGCCACTGGCCTCGGCGGCGCTCATCTCCGCCATGTCCAGCGGGTTCGGCGCCCGGCCATCCTGCTCGATCCGGGTGATGTTCAGGTGCACCACCGCCTCGTTGAAGGCAAAGATCCCGCCCGCCGTGCGCGGCAGGTCGAACCCCGCCGCAACCGCCGTCTCGAGATAGCCGTGCAGCGCCGCCCTGTCCGTCTCCTCGACCTTGCGCGTATCGACCCCGCCAAACCGGATCATCGTCGTCGGAAACTGCAGATCCTCCACGTCGCAGGCCCACTCCGCCCCGGCCAGCGCGGCAATCTGCCCGTCGCCGCTGGCATCGACGACAACGCCCGCCTCAACGGCCCAGCGCCCGTCGATCGACTCGAAAACCGCGCCGCTCACCCGCCCGTCGCGCTTCAGCACCTCGACCGCCAGCGAATGGAACCGCACCGCCACACCTGCCTCGCGCAGCATGTCGTCGGCGACCCGCTTCATCGGCTCGGGGTGATAGGGCAGTGACGCGGTCTGCAGCCACACCTTGGGCGCGGCCGCCCCGCCCCGCGCCCGCACCCGCTCGATGATCTCGTCCGCCAACCCG
Source organism: Roseovarius sp. (assembly GCF_030373445.1). GTDB lineage: Bacteria > Pseudomonadota > Alphaproteobacteria > Rhodobacterales > Rhodobacteraceae > Roseovarius. The sequence continues at coordinate 136,213 of NZ_JAUCYU010000009.1, read as the reverse complement.
CGCACCAGCCGCTGCACCCGCCCGCCGTCAAGCCCGTACAGCCCGCAGATACTGCCCAGCGTGACCGCCGTCAGCGTCCCGCCCAGAAACCCCATCCGCTCCACCAGCATCACCCGCGCGCCGCTGCGCGCCGCAGCGACGGCGGCGGCAATCCCGGCCGAGCCTCCGCCCACCACCAGAACGTCGACACGCTCGCGGATCTCGGTGCGTCTTTCGGGTTCGGTCACATGCGTCATGTCTTCGCCTCGTCATTCGTGCCCAGCCGCGCCCTCGCGGTGCTGCGCCGGATCATCAGGTCGACCGGATGCACGATCCGGCGGGGCTCCAGCGCCGGCTCCGCCAGCCGTTCAAGCAACAGGTTCACGCCGTCCTCGACGATCTTCTGCACCGGCTGGCGCACCGTGGTCAGCGACAGCGTCGACCACGAGGCCTGCTCCACATCGTCGAACCCCATGATCCAGCAATCCTCCGGCACCCGGCAGCCGCGCTCGTACGCCCCGTCCAGCGCCCCCAGCGCCAGCAGGTCGTTGGCACAGAACACCGCGTCCGGCGGGTCCGACAGGTCCAGAAGCGACTGCATCGCCGACCGCCCGCTTTCATGCGAAAACGGCACCCGGCGGATCATCGAGGTCTCGATCTCCTGCCCCCGCTCCGCCATCGCCTCCAGGAACCCGGCCTCGCGGTCGCGCACCGTGCTCACGTCCAGCGACCCGCTGATGAAGCCGATCCGCCGCTTGCCATGGTCCAGCAGGTACGACGCCACCGCGCGCCCCCCGGCATGATTGTCGCTCGACACCTGGTCACAGCTCAGGTCGTCAATCGTCCGGTTGATCAGCACCAGCGGCGCCGACGCCCGGATCGCCTCGTGCAGCACCGGCGAATTCCGCGTCACCGCCGCGAAGATCAGCCCGTCCACCAGCGACTGGCTGATCGCGTCGATTGCCGCCACCTCGCCGGTTCCCTCCGTGTCCCACAGCACCACCTTGAGGCCCTTGTGCGCCAGCACCTCGTTCAGCGCGCACAGGATTTCCGTGTAAAGCGGGTTGCTCAGCCGGGCGACCACCACCCCGATCACGCCCAGACGGCTGGTGCGCATCGCCCGTGCCAGCGCGTTCGGCCGGTAATCGATCAGCTTCGCGGCATCCAGAACCCGCTGCCGCGTCTCGGCATTCACGTTCTCCTCGCCCCGGAACACCCGCGACACCGTCGCCTGCGACACGCCGGCGGCCAGCGCAAGGTCTTTGCTCGTGGCAGTTGATTTCGATTTCATGAATGCCGATTCCGAATCATCATTTATTGCATCTAATCTATGATTACGTAGTCATTCAATGGAAAAGACACGCCTGCGGCCGGCACGCCCCGCGGGCCGCAACGCCACGTGAACCACCGCGGGGGCCCGCACGGCCCCTTGCCCGTCACTCTGATTCTGGAATTAGCTCAGACCCTTACCGCCAAACGGCGCCGCTCCCGGGTCAGGACACCGCCGCGGCCACCGCCGCCTTCCGGTCCTCGAGGATCATGTCCGAGGCCTTCTCGCCGATCATGATCGCCGGGGCGTTGGTATTGCCCGACACGATCTCGGGCATGATCGAGCAATCCGCCACCCGCAGCCCGGCAATGCCATGCACCCGCAGCCGTGCATCGACAACCGCATCGGGGCCCGGCCCCATCTTGCAGGTGCCGGTCGGGTGGTAGATCGTCGTCGAATTGTTCCGCGCCCAGTCGAGCGTGCCCTCGTAATCGTCCATGTCGAGCGTCGCGTCCGGGCGGAACTCCTCGGAAATCTTGTGGCTGAGCGGCTCGTGCCGGCCGATGCGGCGGGCAATGTTGATCCCCTCCACGATCGTCCGGCAATCGGTCTCGGTCGACAGGTAATTCGGATGGATCGTCGGGTAAATTCCCGCATCCGCCCCCGCAAGCCGGATCTCCCCCCGGCTCTCGGGCCGCAACTGGCAGACCGACATCGTAAAGGCCGAGAACGGATGCACCCCGGCCCCGGGGCTGTCCGCCGACCAGGGCTGCACGTGGAACTGGATATCCGGCGTCTCCACATGCTTGCCCGTCCGCAGGAACCCCGTCGCAAGGCTCGCCGCCATCGCCATCGGGCCAGAGCGGAACATGGCATACTTCACCGCGATCCGCGCCTGGTTGAACAGGCTGCGCACCTCGTCGTTCAGCGTCGGCTCGTTGCACTTGAACACCAGCCGCGCCTGCAGGTGATCCTGCATGTTCTTGCCCACGGCCCGGATATCGCGGCGCACCTCGATCCCGTGCTCCCGCAACTGCTCCGCCTCGCCGATCCCCGACACCATCAGAAGCTGCGGCGACCCGATCGCGCCCGAGGACAGGATCACTTCCGCCCCCGCCTTGACGACATGCTCCTGCCCCGCCCCGTCGCGATAGGCCACGCCCACGGCCCGGTTGCCGTCGAACACGATCCGGCTCGCCGCCGCCTTCGTCAGCACCGTCAGGTTCGGCCGCGACTTGACCGGATGCAGGAACGCCACCGCGCTCGAACACCGCCGCCCGTTGCGGGCGGTGAGCTGGAAATACCCCACTCCCTCCTGTTGCGCCCCGTTGTAATCCGGGTTGAACGGATACCCCGCCTCCTGCGCCGCGGCGACCCACGCATCGCAGATCGGCCGCTGCAGCCGCATGTTCGACACCGACAACGGGCCCTGGTCACCGTGAAACTCGTCCGCCCCCCGCTCCTGACGCTCCGACCGCTTGAACAACGGCAGCACGTCGTCCCAACCCCAGCCGGGGTTGCCCATCTGCTGCCAGCGGTCGTAATCCTGCGGCTGCCCCCGCACATACAGCAACCCGTTCAGCGACGACGATCCGCCCAGCACCTTGCCCCGCGGCCAGTCAAGCCGCCGGCCGTTCAGCCCCGGGTCCGGCTCGGTCCGATAGCACCAGTCGACCGAGGGGTTGTGCATGGTCTTGAAATACCCCACCGGGATATGGATCCACGGGTTCCAGTCCCGCCCGCCCGCTTCCATCAGAACGACCTTGATGGTCGGGTCAGCCGACAACCGATTCGCCAGAACACAGCCCGCAGAGCCAGCACCGACAATCACGTAATCCGCTGACAATTCGGGCATTTTCGGGCGTCCTCCTCCAAACATTGGGCAGAGAAAAGATTTCTCTTGCCAGATCGAACATAGGTCGACCAATATTGAGACTGCAAGTATCAAAAATACGCAACGTGGGAGGAGACCATGAAAGTATCCAAAGCCCTGAGCGGGATCACCCGCCGGGATCTGTTCCGGTTGTCGGGACAGTTCGGCATGTCGTCGGTGCTGCTGGGCGCAGGGGCGTTCACAGGGGCGGCCAGCCTGTCCTCGCTGGCCAAGGCCGCCGAAAGCACCTATGAGAAGCGCTTCGCCAAGGAAGCCAAGCACACCCTCAAGATGGGCGCCTCGGGCTTCAACGCGCGCAACCTGCTGATCGAACGCATGGGCGCGCTGGAATTCTGCCGCGACCTCGAGGAACGCACCGAGGGCGAGATCCGCGTCGAGTTCATCGGAGACAACCAGATCTGCGGCCAGCTCTCCTGCGTCGAGAAAACCCAGCTCGGCGTGGTCGACATGTACGCGGCCTCCACCCAGAACTCGGCGGGCGGAGCACCCTATCTCAACGTGCTCGACTACGCCTACATGTTCCCCACCCGGGCCTCGCAGTACCATTTCCTCTACAGCCCGGAATCCATGAAACTCCTGCGTGAGCCGCTGGAAAAACGCCACGGCCTGAAATTCCTCTTCAGCCATTGCGAACTCCGCGGCCTGCAGATGGGCCAGTCCTTCGCCGACAAGCCCACCGTCACCAAGCTCGAGGAACTGTTCGGCACCAAGAACCGCGTCACCGGCACCCAGCTGGGCCGCATCGCCATGCAGCTTCTCAACCTCAACCCCGTGCCCGTGGCATGGGAGGAAACGCTCGACGGCCTCAAGCAGGGCCTGATCGACGGTGCCGAGACATGGGCCTCGGCCGTGGCCTATGCCAACATGTCGCCCGTGGTCAGCCAGTCGGTCGACCTGAAGTTCTTCTGCGGCACCGAGCATACCTCGATGTCCGCCAAGGTCTTCGACAGCATGGAGCCGCACCTGCAGGACGCGATCATGGAATCCGCCTACTGGGCCCAGGCCCACGTGCAGGCCGCGAACGAGGCCGCGCTGGTCAAGACCGTCGGCTTTTCCGATCCGCAGCTTCCCGACACGATCTTCGTCAAGGAAAACGTGCGTCCGGCCTTCCTCGCCGACGACCAGATCAAGATGGCCGAGGAAATGTGCTCGCCCGAGTACAACCCCGAGCCCTGGGCACAATGGCGCGAGCGGCTCAACAACTGGGCCGGCGGCCTCGACACCTACCAGGAAATCTACGACGTCGCCCGCCAGATCCCGGCCGACACCAAGCCCGAGAATGTCGAGCCGCGCCGCTGGTGGCGCTCGGCCTGACCTGCTACCGATAAGACCGGGCCGGGCCGCCGCGACACGCGCGCGGCCCGGCCCCGCACACGCGGCATCCAAGACCGCGCAGGCACACCGCGACCCAATCCGCGACCCAACAGGAGGAACAGGCAATGACCGGCTGGTTCGACGGCGCAGGCGAGATTTTCAGCGCCCTCGCCGAAGGCGATTCATGGATGCTGAGCGAGGCGATGCGCGCCCCGGCCGTCTGGCCGCTGGGGCTGGCCGCCATGCTGGCGGCGGCGGTCCTGATCCTCCTCCTCTACCGCCTCAGCCCCTGGTTCGAGCGCAATTTCGAATCCACCGTCATGGTGGTCTCCTACCTCGCCATCGGCGGCATCATCTTCGTCGAGGTCTTCCGCCGCTTCGTCCTGTCGGAACAGGCGCCGTGGTCGACCACCCTGCCGCCCTTCCTGTTCCTGATCATGACGTGGTTCGGCTGCAGCTATAACGTCAAGCTGCGCACCCACCTCGCCTTCGCCGAGTTCCGCACCGCCATGCCGCGCACGGGCCAGATGGCCTGCCTGCTGCTCGACGCGGCACTCTGGATCGGCTTCTCCTGGGTCGTCGTCGTCACCTCGACCCGGGTCGTCGCCAACTCCGCCTCGAATTTCCAGATCATGCTGGGCACCGACAATATCATGCAATGGTGGTTCCTGATCTCGGTGCCGCTCGCCTTCACCGTGCTGGTGGCCCGCGTGCTCGAGAACCTGATCGAAGACTTTGCCAATTACCGCAGCGGCGCGCCGCTCCTGCGCCAGGCCGTGATCGGAGGAGACTGACATGAGCGACCCGATGATCATCACGCTCATCTCGATCGGGGTGACGTTCCTGTTCATGCTCGGCGTGCCGGTCTTCCTCGTGATCGGCTACTGGGTGATCGGCATGTCCTTCCTGCTGGGCATGCCGCTCGACAATATCGGCGCGGCGCTGGCCGACGTCTTCACCGACGGCTTCGCGCTTCTCGCCATGCCGCTCTTCATCCTCACCGGCGACCTGATCAACCGCTCGGGCATCGCGCGGCGACTCTCCGATTTCGCCTATGCCTGCCTCGGCTGGATCCGCGGCGGGCTCGCCATGGCCTCGCTCGGGGCCTGCGGGCTCTTCGCGGCGATCTCCGGCTCCAACTCCGCCACCACGGCCACCATCGGCTCGATGCTGCATCCCGAGATGGTCAAGGGCGGCTACGACGAACGCTTCTCGGCCGCCACCGCGGCGGCCGGCGGCACGGTGGGTATCATCATCCCGCCCTCGATCATCTTCATCGTCTACGGGTTCCTCCTCAACCTGCCGATCTCCGAGCTTTTCGTGGCCGGCATCATCCCGGGCGCGATGATGGTGGGCGGGATGATGATCGCCTGCTTCATCGTCTGCTGGAAGAACGCCTGGGGCCACCTGATCGCCCTCAGCCCGCTGCGCGTGATCAAGACGGCGGTGGGCGCCTGGCTCGGCTTCTTCGCCATCGGCCTCGTGCTCTGGGGCATCTACACCGGCAAGTTCTCCCCGACCGAGGCGGCTGGCGTCACCGTCGGCTTCTGCGTCATCGTGGGCTTCCTCTGCCTGCCCATCCACCGCCTCATCGGCGGACGGCAGGACAAGGACGTCTCCGAGAAATCCATCTCCGAAATGCTGGTCGTCCACGGCTTCGGCCCGCTGGAACTGCCCTCGATCACCATGCGCTCGGCCCAGATCACCGGTATCCTCGCACCGCTCATCGCCGTCTCTGTCGTCATGCAGCAGATCCTCTCGGTGCTCGGCGCCCAGCAGGCGATCGGCGATTTCGTCACCTCCATGGGCGGCTACCACGCGGTGCTCTTCACCTCGATGGCCATCGTCTTCGTCCTCGGCATGGTGCTGGAAAGCCTGCCGGTGACGATCATCCTCGCCCCGATCCTCGCCCCCGTCGCCCATTCCGTGGGGGTCGAACCGGTGCAATTCGCCGTCATCTTCCTCGTCGGCGCCTCGATCGGCTTCATCACGCCCCCTTACGGCCTCAACCTCTACGTGGCCTCCGGCGTGACCGGCGTGCCCTATTTCAGGCTGTTGCGGTATTCCCTCGTCTACCTTATTGCCCTGATCGCGGTCTGGATCATCGTGGCCCTCGTTCCGGCCCTCTCGACCGCGCTGCTGCCGCAACGATGAAGAAGACAGGCTGATGGATGGCGAGAAATCCGGGTCGATCCCGACGAACCTGAGGCTGCTGATGGTGATCGAACAGATCGCCAGCGCCGGCGTCCCGGTGACGCCGACCGAGGTGAACGCCCAGATCGGCCTGCCCAAGCCCACCATCCACCGCCTCTTCAGCACGCTCGAGGAGGAAGGCTTCCTCCAGCGCGACATGGACGGACGCACCTATTCCCCGGGCCCCCGCCTGCGCGAGATGGCCGGCGGCATCCTGTCCTCCCTGCGCATCCGCACGGCCCGCCAGGCGGTGCTCAAGCGCATCAGCCGCGAGATCGGCGAAACCTGCAACATCGCCCTGCCCGACCGCGACTGCATGACCTATCTCGAGCGGGTCGAAACCGAATGGCCCCTGCGCATCCAGCTGCCCATCGGCACGCGCGTGCCCTTCTACTGCACCGCCAGCGGCAAGATGTACCTCAGTTCACTGGCAACCAATCACCTGCGCTCCTACCTCGAAGCCACCGACCTCGAACAGCGCACCCCGAACACCATCACCGATCCCGACGCGCTGTTCGACGAGATCGCCGAGGTGCGCAATGCCGGCTACGCCCTCGACCGCGAGGAATTCATGGAAGACATGATCGCCGTCGCCGTCCCGATCCAGGACACCAATGGTCGCCTGATGGCCACCCTCTCCTTCCACGCCCCGAGCCAGCGCTTCGACATCCCCCGCGCCCTGGAATACCTGGACCCGATGAAAGAGGCGGCGAAAGACCTCTCCAACCTCGTTTCCGATACCGAACCGTCCTGACGCGCTGCCGGGCAGATACCGCACATCGCGGTCTACCGGACCGTCAGTCTCGCGACAGCCAAAGCGTGTCCACCCACTCCTGCGGGGTAATCGGCTTCGGTTTGTGCCAGTCGTCATCAGGTTCGGCCATCATGTAATCGGCATCCAGACCGAAACGCTCGCAAAGATCCCGGTTGGCAAGCTCGTGATCCCGAATGACAGACCGACGCTTGTCGAGTGATGCCAGGAACCTGATACCGTCATCCTCGACGGTGTCGCAGGCGGCCACGTGCTCGCTCAGCTTGATAGCCAGCTCGCGCTTCTTGATCGCCACCTTTGACAGCAACAGCGTCTTGCGGCGGTGCATCGAGACATTCGCCCGCTTCTCGGCCCGGGGCAGCTCCGGAAACCCGGCCGCGGCACAGAACGCCGCCCAGCTGTCGAACCCCGGATCGGTATACAGCACGCACGACACCCTTTCGTCGCCGATGACATTCGTGATGCTGTTGACGATGGCCGCGGGCTCCAGGATGGCGTGACGGAACCGCTCGATATTGAGTTTCATGCCCATCTTGACCATCTGCGCAAAGGCGCTTTCGAGCAGGTAATCGGCCCGGCGCACGAAGACGATGACATGAAGATCGTAGACATCGGCCAGCGCGGCCAGTTTGCCCTCCGTGTCGCGCAGGAAAATGTAAGACAGGTTCTCGGCCGAAACGATGGCGTCCTGCCGGCCAAGCTGGTCGATGAAGGCCCCCGGCCCGGATGTCGCAAGCAGGCGCCCCAGCTTGTGATGCCCGAAGCCCTTTTCACGCCCCAGCCGGTCCGCGAATCTCAGCCCCATACCGGCCAGGCGGTCGCGGTTGATGTAGAGGCATTCCTGAATCGACGTGGTGCCGGTCTTCGGCAGGCCGACATGCAAGATGAGTTTTGGCTTCAACTGCGGCTCCAAGCTTGTCTTCGCGTCTGAAGCGCCCTCTTCAATCTGAAGGACCCGTGCAACACGGGCCGCCCCGGCCTCGAAGATCATGGCGCGATTTGCGGCACCATCTCGCGTTATCCGGCGAAAGGCAATCTAACATGACGGGGGCACCGGCGTATCTCCCCCCGACCAGCGAAGGGACCACCACCCCTGCGGCCGGCGCTCGGCGTCGCGGGGCGCAATGTCTGATAATGGGTGGGTGGCGGAGACGAAGGGATTCGAACCCTCGAGACGGTTTCCCGTCTACTCCCTTAGCAGGGGAGCGCCTTCGACCACTCGGCCACGTCTCCGCCGACGCGTATAGCTGGGCAATCCCCCGCATTACAAGGCGAAACTTCAAAAACTTGGGCAATCCCCCGCGGCAGGCGGAACCCGCCGGTGCTGGCGCGTGGCGCGATCGAAATTCGTGGCCGTCCCGCGCCCCTCGCCCCCCGATCGAAAGTGCCCTGTCCCGCCCCGTCCGGCGCCCCCGCGACTGCCTAAAAAATGGACGCAAGCACCACGGCGCCGCGGCAAAACGATCCCGGTCGACGGATAAGGAAACCGCGCCTATTGAGTGCCGCCCCGCCGAACTGCAGTAAGGTCCCATGCAAAACCGGCTGACAGTCGTCGTTGTGGAAGAGGATCGGGACCGGGCCACCGGGATCGTCGACGCGCTCAAGAAGACCGGCGATTGCGACGTCTACGTGATCGGCAATTACACAAGCCTTGCCCGCAAGATCGCCGAGCATGCCCCGGATATCGTCCTGATCGATATCGACAACCCGACCCGCGACACGATGGAGGAACTGACGCTGGCCTCCGGCCCGCTGGACCGGCCTGTCGCCATGTTCGTCTCGGGCGCGGCCGGCGGGCTGGCGCGGGAGGCGATAGAGGCCGGCGTCTCGGCCTATGTCGTCGACGGCCTGGCGCCCGAGCGGGTCAAGCCGGTGATGGACACCGCCATCGCGCGGTTCAGCATGGTCCGCCAGATGCGCAACGAACTGGCAGAAACCCGCCGCGCACTGGAAGAACGCAAGGTGATCGACCGCGCCAAGGGTCTGCTGATGAAGGCCAAGGGGCTCGACGAGGACGCCGCCTATGCCCTCCTCCGCAAGACGGCCATGGACCAGGGGCGCAAGGTGGCCGACGTGGCCGAGGCGCTCGTCACGGCGGCAGGGTTGCTGGGATGAGGCGTGTCACCATTCCAGTTGCCTACATGCCGCTGGTCGATGCAGCCCCCTTGATCGTCGCCCACGAACTCGGCTTCGCCGAGGCCGAGGCCATCGGACTGGAACTGGTTCCCGCCCCGTCGTGGTCGTCGCTGCGCGACATGCTGGGCTTCGGCCGGGTCGATGCGGCGCACATGCTGTCCCCGGTGCCCGTCGCCATGAAGATGGGGCTGGGCGGCATGGGCACCTCGCTCGCCGCGGTCTGCGTTCTTTCGGTCAACGGCAACGTCATCGGTGTCGGGCGACCGCTCGAGGACAGGCTGCGCGCCGCGGAATACGGGTTCGATTTCGAGGATGCCGCCGCCGCGGCCACCGCCCTGAAACGGGCGAGCACCGGCAAACTGGTGTTCGGCGTACCCTTCCCGTTCTCCATGCACGTGGAGCTCCTGCGCTACTGGGCTGAGCGTACCGAACTGGGCCTCGACAGTATCGAGATCCGCACCGTGCCGCCCCCGCTCATGGCCGACGCGCTCGAGGCCGGCGATATCGATGCCTTCTGTGTCGGCGAGCCCTGGGGCTCGGTCGCGGTAGACCGTGGCGTCGGCGCGCTGCTGCTGCCCGGACGCGCGATCTGGCAGGGGGCCCCGGAAAAAGTGCTGGCCACGCGCACCGACTGGGCCGAGACCGAACCGGACCTGCTGGGCCGGCTGATCCGGGCGGTGTGGCAGGCCAGCCGCTGGCTGGCCAAGCCCGACAGCCGGATCACCGCGGCCCAGATCCTCTCCCGCGAGGAATATCTCGACCTGCCGCTCGAACTGATCGACCGGGCGCTGTCGGGCCGGATGATCCTGTCACGGAAGGGCGAGCAGCGCGATTGCGACGGCTTCCTCCGCTTCCAGGGCTCCGCCGCCACCTTCCCCTGGCGCAGCCAGTCGAAATGGCTGGCCCATCGCCTCGCCGCCGCGCATGGCATGGCAGCAGACACCGACGCCGCCGCCGCGGTCTTCCGGTCGGATCTCTACCGCCAGCACATGGCGCAGACCGATGCGGACCTGCCCGGCGCCTCGGCAAAACTGGAGGGGGCGATTCTCCATCCCACGGCGGTGGCCTCCTCCCGAGGGGAGCTGAACCTGCTGCCGGATCGTTTTTTTGATGGCGCGGTTTTCGACCCGGACGATCCGGGCTGATCACTTTTTAGGCGCCGGGCCAGGCGATCCGGCTTTTCCGGCCGGTCCGCCCGGAAATTTCTGGCCACGTGACCACAGACGCGTCAGAAGGGAGGCGTCGATCCGCAACGGGGTGGATCGAACCGAATTCTTCCCAATGACAGGGACAGTCTGAGCAAGGCCGCTCGCTCTCCACCGACACGCGTCGGGGGATGGTGAACGGCCTTTTTTGCGTTTCCAGCCCGGTTTCTCCTCACGCCATCCCGGGCGCATCGACAGGACGAATGATGAAAAGACTTCTTATCGGACTTGCCGCCGCCACCGCGTTCTCCAGCCCGGCCCCGGCCGAGATGCTGGACCTGGAAAAGGACGAACTGACGTTCGGCTTCATCAAGCTGACGGACATGGCCCCCCTCGCCGTTGCCTATGAACAGGGATACTTCCTCGACGAAGGCCTCTTCGTCACGCTCGAGGCACAGGCCAACTGGAAGGTGCTGCTCGACGGCGTGATCGACGGGCAGCTCGACGGGGCGCACATGCTCGCCGGTCAGCCGCTCGCCGCCACCATCGGCTTCGGCACCGAGGCGCATATCATCACGCCCTTCTCGATGGACCTCAACGGCAACGGCATCACCGTCTCGAACGAGATCTGGGAACAGATGCTCCCGCATATCCCCAAGCTCGACGACGGCCGCCCGCAGCACCCGATCTCGGCCGAGGCGCTCAAACCGGTGGTCGAGGATTACAAGGCGCAGGGCAAACCCTTCAACATGGGCATGGTCTTCCCGGTCTCGACCCACAATTACGAGCTGCGCTACTGGCTCGCCGCCGGCGGCCTGCACCCGGGTTATTACAGCCCCGAGAACATCTCGGGCCAGATCAACGCCGACGTGCTGCTCTCGGTGACCCCGCCGCCGCAGATGCCCGCCACGCTCGAGGCCGGCACGATCTACGGCTACTGCGTGGGCGAGCCGTGGAACCAGCAGGCGGTGTTCAAGGGCATCGGCGTGCCGGTCATCACCGACTACCAGCTCTGGAAGAACAACCCCGAGAAGGTCTTCGGCATCACGGCCGAATTCGCCGAGGAAAACCCGAACACCACCTTGGCGGTCACCAAGGCGCTGATCCGCGCGGCCATGTGGCTGGATGCCAACGACAACGCCAACCGCCCCGAGGCGGTCGAGATCCTCAGCCGCCCGGAATACGTGGGCGCGGATGCCGAGGTGATCGCCAACTCGATGACCGGCTTCTTCGAGTTCGAGAAGGGCGACAAGCGCGACATTCCCGATTTCAACGTCTTCTTCCGCTACAACGCGACCTACCCGTTCTACTCGGATGCCGTCTGGTACCTGACCCAGATGCGCCGCTGGGGCCAGATCTCCGAGCCCCGGCCCGACAGCTGGTACGACGAGGTCGCGCGCTCGGTCTACAAGCCCGAGATCTATCTCGAAGCGGCCCGGATGCTGGTCGACGAGGGGCTGGCCGACGAAGAGGATTTCCCCTGGGACAGCGACGGCTACAAGGCGCCGACCCCGGCCGGGGATATCATCGACGGCATCGCCTATGACGGCCGCACACCCAACGCCTACCTCGACAGCCTGCCCATCGGCCTCAAGGGCGAGCAGGTCGTCGTCGGCACCGACGTCGAGGGCTGACGCCCGCCGTGCCACGCCGCCCCCCCGCGGGGCCGGCGTGGCACCATCGCCACCCGGACACCAAGGAAGCTTTCAGATGACAACCGTCGACCCGAATTTCACCGAGACCGCCGATCGCGAGGCGCGGCGCGCGCGGCTCTTCACCCGCATCAACGCCGCCGACAAGTGGTTCCAGGTCCTGGGGCTGAGCTGGGCAACACCGCTGCTCAGGGCCGCCGCGGGCGACAATCCCAGGGCCCAGGTCAGGGAAATCTGGCGCCTGCTGGCCGTGCCGCTTCTGGCCATCGCCGCCTTCCTGCTGCTGTGGGCGCTGCTGGCGCCCAAGGTCGAAACCTCGCTCGGGGCGGTGCCCGGCCCGGGGCAGGTCTGGGAAGAGGCCATCAACCTGCACGAGGACGCACAGGCCAAGGCCGCCAAGCGCGCCGAGTTCCAGGCCAAGGTCGACCAGCTCAACGAACGGCTGATCGCCAACGGACGCGAGCCCAAGGAGCGCGCCTATACCGGCGCCCCCAGCTACTACCAGCAGATCTGGACCTCGATCCAGACGGTGTTCTTCGGCTTCCTTCTCGCCACGCTGGTCGCCGTCCCCCTTGGCATCCTCGCGGGGCTCTCGCCCACCGCCAATGCCGGCCTCAACCCGCTGATCCAGATCTTCAAGCCGGTCTCGCCGCTGGCATGGCTGCCGATCGTCACCATGATCGTCTCGGCGCTGGCCGCGACAGAGGACGGGCTCTTTCCCAAGAGCTTCATCATCTCCGCCGTCACCGTCACGCTTTGCTCGCTCTGGCCCACCCTGATCAACACCGCGCTCGGCGTCGCCTCGATCGACAAGGACCTGGTGAACGTCTCGAAGGTGCTCAAGATGAACACCTGGACCAAGATCACCAAGCTGGTCCTGCCCTCCGCGCTGCCGCTGATCTTCACCGGTCTGCGCCTGTCGCTCGGCGTCGGCTGGATGGTCCTCATCGCCGCCGAGATGCTGGCCCAGAACCCGGGCCTCGGGAAATTCGTCTGGGACGAGTTCCAGAACGGGTCCTCCTCAAGCCTCGCCCGGATCATGGTCGCGGTGCTGACCATCGGCATCATCGGCTTCCTGCTCGACCGGGTGATGTTCGCGCTGCAATCCCTCTTCACCTTCACGAACAACCGGTGATCGCAATGAGCATTCTCAAACTCGACAATGTCAGCCAGAGCTACGGCACCGGCCTGCATGCCACCCACGTCCTGAAGAACATCGACCTCGAGGTGCAGGAAGGCGAATTCCTCGTGCTGCTGGGCTTTTCCGGCACCGGCAAGACGACACTCATCAACCTGATCGCCGGGCTGGAAATGCCCACGAAAGGCAGCGTCACCTTCAAGGGCGCCCCCGTCACCGGGCCGGGGCCCGAGCGGGGCGTCATCTTCCAGAGCTATTCACTCCTGCCGTGGCTGACGGTGAACGGGAACGTGAAACTGGCGGTGGACACGGTGTTCCCCCACCTCTCCCGCGCCGAAAAGGCCGCGAAGGTGGCCCATTACGTCGACATGGTCGGCCTTGGCCACGCCGCGACACGCCGCCCGGCGGAACTGTCGGGCGGGATGCGGCAGCGGGTCAACGTGGCTCGCGCCCTGGCCATGAACCCCGAGATGCTGCTGCTGGACGAGCCGCTCTCCGCGCTCGATGCGCTGACCCGCGCCAACCTCGCCGACGAGATCGAGCGCATCTGGCAGGCCGACCGCAAGACCTGCGTGCTGATCACCAACGACGTGGACGAGGCGATCATCCTCGCCGACCGGATCATCGCGCTCAACCCCGATGGCACGCTGGGCGAGGCGTTCACCGTCGACATCCCGCGCCCCCGCGACCGGATGGAGATGAACACCGACGACACCTTCAGGCGCCTGCGCGCCGACGTGACCAGCTACCTGATGGAGGTCGGCATCGAAGCCAAGGTCGAAGGCACCCGCCGCCTGCCCGACGTGACACCGATCCACGGCCTGCCAAGCGCGGTCAAGAAGGCGCAGCAGGGGCTGGTCGATGAACGCTTCCTCGACTTCAGCGAACTGCACAAGGTCTACCCCACGCCCAAGGGCCCGCTGACGGTGGTCGAGGATTTCGACCTCAAGATCGACCGGGGGGAGTTCATTTCGCTGATCGGTCACTCGGGCTGCGGGAAATCCACGGTGCTGACCATGGCGGCAGGGCTCAACGGGATCTCGAAAGGCGCGATCAAGCTCGACGGGCGCCACGTCGAAGGCGCCGACCCGGAAAGGGCGGTGGTCTTCCAGTCGCCCAACCTCTTCCCCTGGCTGACGGCGCGCGAGAACTGCGCCATCGGCGTCGACAAGGTCTACCCCCGCGCCAGCCAGTCCGAGCGGCAGGATGTCGTGGAATACTACCTCGAACGGGTCGGGCTGGCCGACGCGATGGACAAAACCGCCAGCGACATGTCCAACGGCATGCAACAGCGCGTCGGCATCGCCCGCGCCTTCGCCCTGTCGCCCAAGCTCCTGCTGCTCGACGAACCGTTCGGCATGCTCGACAGCCTGACCCGCTGGGAGTTGCAGGAAGTGCTGATGGAAGTGTGGTCACGCACCAAGGTCACGGCCATCTGCGTCACCCATGACGTGGACGAGGCGATCCTGCTGGCCGACCGCGTGGTGATGATGACCAACGGCCCGCAGGCCACGATCGGCCGCATCACCAAGGTCGATCTGCCCCGCCCGCGCACCCGCAAGGCCCTGCTCGCGCATCCCGATTACTACCGCTATCGCCAGCAGGTGCTCGATTTCCTCGAGGAATACGAGCACGGCGCGAAACCCGGGCCCAGCGCATCGCGCAAGGCGGCGGCATGACCGCGCCCGTCAAGGAGAGCCCTGCCATGGACGCTATCCCCGAAACCACGTCCGACACCTTCATCCAGGTCTGCGAGGTCTGGGTGCCCGAGAACGACCGTCTCGTCCTCGCGGACGGCAACTACAACGGTCTTGCCGCGTTCGAGGAAACCTCTCGCAAGACCAGTTTCGCCAAGGGCGAGGGCCTCCCCGGCAAGGCATGGGACGAGGCGCGGCCGGTCGTCCTCAAGGGCTTCGACGGCTCGTATTTCCGGCGCATCGAGGCCGCGAAAGAGGCCGGCCTGACCAGCGCGGTCGCCGTGCCGGTCTTCGCCGGGGCCACGCTGAGGGCCGTGCTGGTCGTGCTCTGCGGCGACGATGACACCCGCATCGGCGCCATCGAGGTCTGGACCGAGGACCGCAGCGGCATGCTGATGCTGGATGACGGCTACTACGGCGCCGCCGAGGAGTTCGCCTTCGTCTCCCAACACACCCATTTCCCCAAGGGCCAGGGCCTGCCCGGCGGCGTCTGGGCCGCGCAGGCCCCGATCCTGATGCGCGACCTCGGCTCGGGCTACAGGTTCATCCGCGCCTCCGCCGCGGGCAAGGCCGGGCTGACCACCGGGCTCGGCCTTCCCGTCTCGACCCCGACGTTGCAGCCCTACGTGCTGACGCTCCTGTCGGCCCGTGGCACGCCCATCGCCCGCCGCTTCGAGATCTGGGACGCCCGCGCCGCCCGCGATGGCCGCGCGATCCTGTCTGACGGCATCTGCGAACGCGAAGGTCCGCTCTGGCGCGACGACGGCGACGGCACACGGGGCGAGGCACCCACAGCCGTCGCCTGGAAGGGCATGGTGGGCCAGGTGCTTGGCTCCGGCCTGCCCGTGGCGGCGCAGGGCGGCTCCGGCCTCCCGGCGGATTACACCAGTTTCGTCGGCCTGCCGGTCTACCGCGGCGAGACGCTCACCCACATCGTCGCCTGGTACAATTGAGAGGAACGAAGCCATGACACGCAAGAAACTCGTGGTGATCGGCGCAGGAATGGCCTCGGGCCGTGCGCTGGAACACCTCTTCGACGCCGATCCCGACGGCTGGGACGTGACCCTGTTCAACGCCGAGCCGCGTGGCAACTACAACCGCATCATGCTGTCGCCCGTCCTGTCGGGCGAGAAATCCTACGGGGAAATCGTCATCCATGACGATGACTGGTACGCCGATCATCGCGTGACCTGCCGCTTCGGCGAAAGGGTGCTGGCGGTCGACCGCGCGGCAAGAACCGTGACGGGCGAGACCGGCACGGTGGCCTATGACAAGCTGCTCATCGCGACCGGATCGAACCCGTTCATGATCCCGCTGCCCGGCCACGACCTCGACGGCGTCATCGCCTATCGCGACCTCGAGGACACCAACCGCATGATCGACGCCGCCGCGACGCCCGGCGCGCGCGCCGTGGTGATCGGCGGTGGCCTTCTGGGCCTGGAAGCCGCGGCCGGCCTCCGCCTTCGGGGGATGGAGGTGACCGTGGTGCACCTGATGGGGCACCTGATGGACCGTCAGCTTGACGAGGCCGCGGGATACCTGCTGCGCAAGGATCTCGAAGGCCGCGGCATCGACGTGCGGGTTTCGGCCAACTCCAAGGAAATCCTCGGCGAGAACGGCAAGGTAAAGGCGCTGGTGCTCGAGGACGGCACCGAGCTTCCCTGCGACCTGCTGGTCATGGCCGTGGGCATCCGCCCCAATACCGCGCTCGCCGCCGAGGCGGGGCTGGCCGTGGGCCGCGGCATCCATGTCGACGACCAGATGATCACCTCGGATGAGCACATCCTGTCGGTCGGCGAATGCATCGAGCATGATGGCGCCGTCTTCGGCCTTGTCGCGCCGCTCTACGACCAGGCCAAGGTCGCCGCCGCGACGCTGACCGGCACCGAGGCCGCCTTCAAACCCAGGGAGCTGTCGACCAAGCTCAAGGTCACCGGCTGCGACCTCTTCAGCGCCGGCGACTTCGCCGAAGGCGACGGGCGCGAGGATATCGTCTACCGCGACCCGGCGCGCGGCGTCTACAAGCGCCTGGTGATCGAGGCGGACCGCCTGATCGGCGCGGTGATGTACGGCGACACCGCCGACAGCAACTGGTTCTTCGGCCTGATCCAGTCGGGCGAGGATATCTCCGCCATGCGCGAGACGCTGATCTTCGGCCCCGCCTACCAGGGAGGGCCCGACGCGGACCCTCTCTCAGCCGTTGCAGCATTGCCGCGTGACGCGGAGATCTGCGGCTGCAACGGCATCTGCAAGGGCACCATCACCGACGCCATCGCCGGTGGCGCGACCGATCTCGGGGCCGTCCGGGCCCAGACCAAGGCCAGCGCCTCCTGCGGCACCTGCACCGGGCTGGTGGAACAGCTGCTCCAGGTCACGCTGGGCGATGATTTCGAGGCGCCGACCGCGCAACCCATCTGCGCCTGCTGCGACCTCAGCCACGAGGACGTCCGCCGCCTGATCAAGGGCCGCGAGCTGAAAAGCCAGGAGGCCGTCTGGCAGGAGCTGGGCTGGAAGACGCGCAACGGCTGTCACGTCTGTCGCCCGGCGGTGAATTTCTACCTGCTCGCCGACTGGCCGCTCGAATACCGCGACGACCCGCAAAGCCGCTTCGTCAACGAGCGCAAGCATGCCAACATCCAGAAGGACGGCACGTTCAGCGTCGTGCCGCGCATGTGGGGCGGCATCACCAGCGCCGCCGAGCTCCGCGCCATCGCCGACGCGGCCGAGAAATACAACGTGCCCACCGTCAAGGTCACCGGCGGCCAGCGGATCGACCTCCTCGGCGTCCGGGGCGAGGATCTCCCCGCCATCTGGGATGACCTGGGCAAGGCGGGGCTGGTCTCGGGCCATGCCTATTCCAAGGGGCTGCGCACCGTGAAGACCTGCGTCGGCACCGATCATTGCCGCTTCGGCACGCAGGACAGCACCGGCCTCGGCATCAAGCTGGAACAGATCCTCTGGGGGTCATGGACCCCGCACAAGGTCAAGCTGGCCGTCTCCGGCTGTCCCCGCAACTGTGCCGAGGCCACCTGCAAGGATGTCGGCATCGTCTGCGTCGACAGCGGCTACCAGGTCGGCATCGGGGGCGCGGCCGGCATGGACGTGAAGGAAACCGAAAGGCTGGTCGACGTCGCCACCGAGGCCGAGGCGATCGAGTGGACCACCGCCTTCATCCAGCTCTACCGGGAGAACGCCAAGTACCTCGACCGCCCCTACAAGTGGATCGCCAAAGTGGGGCTGGACTGGGTGAAGGAAACCCTGGCCAGTGCCGACGAACGCGCCCGCCTGGTCGAGGCCTTCGAGCTCAGCCAGTCGATCTACCGCAAGGATCCCTGGGCCGAGCACGCGAAACAGGCCGAGCGGTACCAGCCGCTGGCCGACCTGACACTGGAGGCCGCGGAATGAGCTGGACCGACATCTGCGCCATCGACGACATCCCCCTGCGCGGCGCGCGCAAACTCAAGACGGCGCAGGGCTGCATCGCCGTGTTCCGCACCGCCGAGAACGAGGTCTTCGCCACCTCCAACACCTGCCCGCACAAGGGCGGGCCGCTCTCCGACGGCATCGTGCATGGCCAGTCGGTGACCTGCCCGCTGCACAACTGGGTCTTCGACCTCGAAACCGGCCAGGCACATGGCGAGGCCGGCAGCATCGCCACCTACCCGCTCAGGGTCGAGGAGGGGCGCGTATTGATCGACGCCTCCGGCCTGACCGGTCGGACCGCCGCGTGATGGACGGGGCCGACCAGGGCTGGACCCGCTCCACCTGCCCCTATTGCGGCGTCGGCTGCGGCGTTCTGTTGCAGCGCGACGGCACGGGCGGGCTGAAGGTGAAAGGCGACAGCACCCACCCGGCCAATGCCGGGCGGCTCTGTTCCAAGGGCACGGCGCTGGCCGAAACGGTGGGGCTCGACCACCGCCTGCTCCGCCCGCGCATCGACGGGCGCGACGCGGGCTGGGACGACGCCCTGCAACTGGTCGCGGACCGGTTCACCGACACCATCGAGAAACACGGGCCCGACAGCGTGGCCTTCTACGTCTCCGGCCAGTTGCTGACCGAGGATTACTACGTCGCCAACAAGCTGATGAAAGGGTTCATCGGCTCGGCCAATATCGACACCAACTCCCGCCTCTGCATGGCCTCCTCGGTCGCCGGCCACAAGCGCGCCTTCGGCACCGACACCGTGCCCGGCACCTACGAGGATATCGCCGAGGCCGATCTCGTGGTGCTGGTCGGCTCCAACCTCGCGTGGTGCCACCCGGTTCTCTACCAGCGCCTGCTCGCCGCCCGGAAAGCGCGCGGCACGAAGATCGTCGTCATCGACCCGCGCCGCACCGCCAGCTGCGATGGCGCGGACATGCACCTTGCCTTGCAGCCCGGCTCGGATGTGGCCTTGTTCAACCGCCTGTTCACGACACTCTACGAAGGCGGCGCGCTCGACACGGCATTCCTCGCGCGCACCGAGGGCTTCGACGCCACGCTCGCAGCCGCGCGGAATTCCGACCTCTCCGTCACCGGGCTCGACGAAGACCAGGTCACGGCCTTTTGCCGCCTCTGGATGCGCCATGAACGCGTGGTCACCATCTATTCGCAGGGCGTGAACCAGTCGACCTCCGGCTCGGACAAGGTCAACGCCATCCTGAATTGCCACCTCGCCACCGGACGGATCGGCAAGCCGGGCCGCGGGCCGTTCTCGGTCACTGGCCAGCCCAACGCCATGGGCGGGCGGGAAGTGGGCGGGCTGGCCAACATGCTGGCCTGCCACCTCGATATCGAGAACGCCGACCATCGCGGCGCCGTGCGCGCCTTCTGGAACGCCCCCCGCATGCCCGAGGCGCCCGGCCTCAAGGCGGTCGACCTCTTCCGCGCCGTGGGCGACGGGCGCATCAAGGCGCTCTGGATCATCCACACCAACCCCGCCGTCACCATGCCCGAGGCCGACGCCGTGCAGGCGGCCATCGCCGGTTGCGACTTCACCGTCGTCAGCGACATCACCGGCCAGACCGATACCGCGCGGCTGGCCGACGTTCTCCTGCCCGCCGCGGCCTGGGCCGAGAAGGACGGCACCGTCACCAACTCGGACCGCACCATCAGCCGCCAGCGCCGCGTCCTGCCGGCGCCCGGCGACGCCCGGCCCGACTGGCAGATCATCGCCCAGGTCGGCCAGCACATGGGCTTCACCCGCGCCTTCGACTATGCCAGCCCAGCCGAGATCTTCCGCGAACACGCCGCCCTGTCCGGCATCGCCAGTCGCTTCGGCCGCGATTTCGACATCTCCGGCCTGTCGGACATCGACGACCGCGCCTATGAACAGATGGCGCCCCAACGCTGGCCCGTCACCGCCACGCGCCGGGGCGGGCGCTTCTTCGGCGACGGATCCTTCTACCACCCCGGCGGCAAGGCACGCCTCCTCCCGGTGAACTGGCGCGCCCCGGCGGCGCGCACGGAGCCGCGCTTTCCCTTCCGCCTGAACACCGGGCGCGTGCGCGACCAATGGCACACGATGACCCGCACGGCCCTCAGCCCGCGCCTCTCGGCCCACCTGGCCGAACCGTTCCTCGAACTCCATCCGGCCGATGCCGCGCAGCTGAAGATCGACAGCTCCGACCTCGTCCGCGTCACCAGCCCGTCGGGCACGGCCATCCTGCGGGCCCGGATCACCGACGCCGTCGCGCCCGGACAGGTCTTCGCGCCGATGCACTGGACAGGCGAAACCGCCCCCTCGGCCCGGATCGACGCGCTTGTCGCCGCCGCCACCGACCCCGTGTCCGGGCAACCGGAAAGCAAGGCCGGGGTCGTCGCCGTGACCCGCTTCGAGGCCGCGTGGTACGGCTTTGCCGTCTCCTCCCGGCCAATGGCCCCGGCCTCCGATTACTGGGCCCGGGTCCGCACGCAGGCCGGCTACCGCGCCGAACTGGCCGGGCGCTCCGCGGTCGACGACTGGGAGGCCGAGGCCCGCAGGCTGTTCGCCGCCCCCGACGCCACCGCCGCCACGATCACCGACGCCACGCGCGGCATCGCGCGGGTCGTCCTGCAGGAAGAGGGCGTCGTCGTCGGGGCCCTCTTCGTGGCGCCCCGTCCCGTCGCCGTGATGCGCGATTACCTCGCCACCCTGCCGGGCAGCACCGGCGCCGAAGGCCTGACCGGCCGCACGCCCGCGGACACGCCCGATCCCGGTCCGATGGTCTGCGCCTGCCTGGGGGTAGGCGTGAACACCATCATCGAGGCGGCGGAAACCCGCGGCGCCCTCACCGTCGACGCCATCGGAGAGCTCCTCGGCGCCGGCACCAATTGCGGCTCCTGCCGCCCCGAGATCGTGGACCTGCTGCAAAGCCTGACCTCGAAGGAGGCCGCGGAATGACCCTGTCCGATCACGTGCGCACCCTCGGGCGCGGGCCCGGACGGTCCCGCAGCCTGACACGGGACGAGGCGCGCGACGCCATGCGGCTCATGCTCTCCGGCCAGGCCGCGCCCGAGGCCGTCGGCGCCCTGCTGATGCTGTTGCGGATGAAAGGCGAAACCGCGGACGAGATCGCGGGCCTTGCCGAGGCGGCCACAGCCGCGGCCCCGGCCCTGCCGCCCGTCGACCTCGACTGGCCCAGCTACGCCGCCGGGCGCACGCGCGGGCAGCCGTGGTTCCTGCTCTCCGCCCGCCTGGTGGCCGATGCCGGGCACCGCGTCCTGCTGCACGGCTGGAACGGCCCCCACGGAAAGCTGCGCGACGGGCTGGCCGAGGCGGGCATCGGCATCGCCACCCGCCCCGACGCGGCCGCCCGCCTGCTGGACCGTGACCGCATCGCTTACATGCCACTCGATCACCTGCACCCCGAGCTGTTCCGCCTGCTCGCCCTGCGCGATGCCCTCGGCCTGCGGTCCTGCGTCAACACCGTCTGCCGGATGCTCAACCCGACCGGCGCACCGGCCAGCGTGCAGGGCGTCTTTCATCCCTCCTACCGGCTGCTCCAGTCCGATGCCGCCGCCCGTCTCGGCTGGGACGCGCTGAGCGTCATCAAGGGCGGCGGCGGCGAGTTCGAACGCAACCCCGCCAAGGAGATCGCGGCCTTCGGCCTGCGGGCCGGGCGCGCCTGGGACGGCACGCTTGCCGCCACGAACGACGAAACCCGCAGGCTGTCCGACAGCGCCGCGCTCTCTCTCACCGACCTCTGGCAGGGCCGGCACACCGCCGCCTTCGAGACAGAAGTGATCCTCGAAACGGCGGCACTGGCCCTCGACACGCTGGGCGACGGCAATGCCGCCGCCCGCGCCCGGACGCTCTGGCAATCCCGCGCCGCCCGGCGCGCCGCATGACAGGAGTTCCCCGATGAAATCCTTCCCGATGTTCATCCGCACCACCGGCCGCCGCGTCGTCATCGTCGGCGGGGCCGAACAGGCCGCGCAGAAAGCCCGCCTCCTGCTCAAGACCGACGCCACCCTGGTCCTCGTCGCCGCCACCCTCGAGGACGAGCTGCAGGCGCTGGTGGACAACGGGCGGGCCTCGCATCACCCCGACCTCTCCGCCCAATGCTTCACCGGCGCGGCGATGGCCTTCATCGGCACCGGGTGCCCCGCGCTCGATGCCGCGGCCCACGCGCTGGCCAAGGCCGCGCACTGCCCGGTCAACGTCGTCGACCGGCCCGATCTCTGCGACATGACCACGCCGGCCATCGTCGACCGCGACCCCATCGTCGTGGCCATCGGCAGCGAGGGCACGGCGCCGGTTCTCACCCGCGACATCAAGACCCGCCTGGAACAGATGCTGCCCCAATCCCTCGGCGGACTGGCCGCGCTGGCCGGGCGCCTGCGCCCGGCGGTCGAGCGCCGCGTGCCCCGGGCCCGGCGCCGCGCCTTCTGGTCCTGGGTCTTCAAGGGCGCCCCGAGGGACGCCTGGACCCGGGGGCAGGAACGCGCCGCCGCCCGCGCGCTCAAATCCGCCATCGAGGCCGGCGCACCGCCGCACGGGGAAACCTCCGGCCAGATCAGCCTCGTCGGCGCCGGCCCCGGCGCCCGAGACCTGCTGACCCTGCGCGCCGTGGAACGGCTGCAGGAGGCCGATGTCATCTTCTACGACCGCCTCGTCGATGAAGAGGTGCTCGAACTGGCCCGCCGCGACGCGGAACGGGTCTTCGTCGGCAAGCATGTCGGCGCCCATGCCTGGCCGCAGGACCGGATCAACCGCATGATCGTGGCCGCGGCGGGCAAGGGGCAACGCGTCGTGCGCCTCAAATCCGGGGACCCGGGCATCTTCGGCCGCGCCACCGAAGAGATCGAGGCCGCCCGCGCCGCCGGCATTCCGATCGAACTGGTGCCCGGCGTGACCGCGGCCTCGGCCGCGGGCGCCATGCTGTGCCAAAGCCTGACGGAAAGGAACGTCGCCGACACGCTCGTTCTGGCAACCGGCACCGGCTGCGCCAGCGACCCCGCGCCGGACAGCACCCGTCACTCCGGGCCCGGCACCACGACCGCGTTCTACATGGGGGTGCGCCATGCCGGGCGCCTTGCCGGCGATCTCATGGCCAAGGGGATGCCGGCCAGCGCCCCGGTCGATGTCGCGGTCGACGTCTCCAAGCCCGGCCAGCGGCATATCGGAACCACGCTCGGGGCCCTGGCCGAAACCCTGCACGGGAACGACGTCTCCGGATGTGCCGTGCTGCTGGTGACCTGGCCGAAGCGGCAGCACGCCCACCGGGCCCACGATCGGGGCCTTGCTGGGCACGACGCGTCATGGAGAAAACCGGCAATCGCCCTGTGATGCCCTGTTGCGCCCGGCACCACATCTCGGGCCACCCCACACCGAGCGCCACATCAACCCGAGGTTCCACCGCCGCCCGCACCGACGCGATACCGACAAGATACCGACGTAATACCGACATCGCCAAACTGGCCCCAAACCCCTTGTTAACCGGGCCGCACGGCATGATTCGCCTCAAGCAGGCAAACCCCCACCGTCCGCAGGGCGCAACCAAACGTTAGGACAGTCGCGAACTCAGTTGTTGAACAGGAAGTGCAGCACGTCGCCATCCTTGACGAGGTAGCCCTTGCCTTCCGAGCGCATCTTGCCGGCGTCCTTGGCTCCCTGCTCGCCGCCCAGCGCCACGAAATCGTCGTAGGCAATGGTCTCGGCCCGGATGAAGCCCTTCTCGAAATCGCCGTGAATGACCCCCGCCGCCTGCGGCGCCAGCGTGCCGCGCCGGATGGTCCAGGCCCGCGCCTCCTTGGGGCCCACGGTGAAATACGTCTGCAAATGCAACAGGTCGTACCCCGACCGGATCAGCCGGTCGAGCCCGGCCTCCTCCAGCCCCATCTCCTCGAGGAACATCGCCGCTTCATCGGCGTCGAGCTGGCTGATTTCCTCCTCGATCTGGGCCGAGATCACCACGCTCGCCGCACCCTGCTCGGCGGCCATCGCGGCGACGGCGGCGGAATGGGCGTTGCCCTCCGCCGCGCTCGCCTCGTCGACGTTGCAGACATACAGAATGGGCTTCGTGGTCAGCAATTGCAGGTTCTTCCACGCCTTGGCGTCCTCGTCGCCCACCTGCACCAGCCGCGCCGGGCGGCCCTCTTCCAGCATCTCCTGCGCCTGCGCCAGAAGCCGGTCCTGCACCACCGCCTCCTTGTCGTTGCCCTTCAGCTTGCGCACCAGCCCCGCGCGCCGCTTCTCGATGCTCTCGAGGTCGGCCAGCATCAGCTCGGTCTCGATCACCTCGGCATCCGCCACCGGGTCGACACGGCCCTCCACGTGGGTCACGTCGCCATCCTCGAAACAGCGCAGCACATGGGCAATCGCATCCGTCTCGCGAATATTGGCCAGGAACTGGTTGCCCAGCCCCTCGCCCTTGCTAGCGCCCTTCACCAGGCCCGCGATATCCACGAAGGTCATCCGCGTCGGGATCACCTGTTTCGACTTGCCGATCTCGGCCAACTTGTCCAGCCGCGCATCCGGCACGGCCACCTCGCCCACGTTGGGCTCGATCGTGCAGAAGGGGAAGTTCGCGGCCTGCGCCGCGGCGGTGCGGGTGAGCGCGTTGAAGAGCGTGGATTTCCCCACGTTCGGCAAGCCCACGATACCCATCTTGAAACCCATCTCGCGCCCTCCTTTACGGCAACGCGGCGCTTCTATGCCGCAACCGGGCGCGTTGCAAGGCGCCGCTTGCCGCAAGGCCTGCCCACGTTGCACGATGAAGCGTTCCGCGCCTTAACCAGAGGGAAACCGCGATGCCCTACCCCTACCTGCACTTCCAGGGCCACTGCGCCGACGCCATGGCCTTCTACGCCGACGTTTTCGGCGGTGAGTTAACCGTTATGAAATACTCCGACTTGCCCGCCGACACGCCACGGAAGATCGACAGCGACAGGGTGATGCATTCGCATCTCGCCCTGCCCGACGGCACGCGCCTGATGGCAAGCGATTTCCCCCCGGGGTTCGAGGGCGATCCCCAAAAGGCCGTCTCCATCTCCCATGTTGTCTCCGACGCGGGCGAAGGCCGCGCCCTCTACGACCGGCTGTCCGATGGCGGCGAGGTGATCGACCCCTATGGCGAGAAATTCTTCTCCCCCGGCTTCGGCATGGTGCGCGACCGGTATGGCACCCACTGGATGATCATGACCGAGGCATGATCCTTGTTGCACTCCGGCGCCGTTTGCGCGAAACCACCGGGAACCAGACTGCAGGATGCCCGGATGACCCGTATCGACGCCAAGTTCGCAGAGCTCAAAGCCGCCGGAAAGAAGGCCTTCGTGGCCTATGTCATGGCCGGCGACCCCGATTACGAGACCTCCCTCGAAGTGGTGAAGGGCCTGCCCTCCGCCGGCGTCGACATCATCGAACTGGGCCTGCCCTTCACCGACCCGATGGCCGACGGCCCCACCATCCAGCTCGCCGGCCAGCGCGCCCTCGAAGGCGGCATGACCCTGCAACGCACGCTCGACATGGCGACCGAGTTCCGCAAGACCGACGATACCACCCCGATCGTGATGATGGGCTACTACAACCCGATCTATAACCGCGGCGTCGACAAGTTCCTCGCCGACGCCAAGGAAGCCGGCATCGACGGGCTGATCGTGGTCGACCTGCCGCCAGAGGAGGACGAGGAGCTCTGCATTCCCGCCCAGCAGGCCGGCCTCAACTTCATCCGCCTCGCCACTCCCACGACCGATGACAAGCGCCTGCCCAAGGTGCTGACCAACACCTCCGGCTTCGTCTATTACGTCTCGATCACCGGCATCACCGGCGCAGCCGCGGCGCAGGCCGCCGATGTCGGGCCCGAGGTCAGGCGCATCAAGGCCAAGACCGACCTGCCGGTCATCGTGGGCTTCGGCATCCGCACGCCCGAGACCAGCCGCGAGATCGCCAGCGTCGCCGACGGCGCGGTCGTGGGCTCGGCCATCGTCGCCAAGCTGGCCGAGGGGGAAACCCCGGCCCAAGTGATTGATTTCGTGCGCGGCCTCGCCGACGGGGCCCATAGCGCGTGACACCGGATCCAGACGCGCCCGGCCTTGCCGCCGCGTTGCTGGAGGCCTATGACAGCGGCCGCCCGCTCGCCCCGCTGTCAGGCCGCATACACGGGTTCGACGCCGCCACCGCCTGCCGCGTCGCCCACCACATCACCGCCACCCGCACGGCCCGGGGCGAGCGGATGGTCGGCCGCAAGATCGGCTTCACCAACCGCTCGATCTGGCCGATCTACGGCGTGACCGGCCCGATCTGGGGCCCGGTCTGGAACACCACCCTTCACGAGCTTTCCGACGACCCCGTCACCCTGCCGAACCTCCCCGAGCCCCGGCTCGAACCCGAAATCATCCTCGGCCTGAAATCCGCCCCCTCCGCGGGCATGAGTCTCGAAGACCTCGCCCACTGCATCGACTGGGTCTCCCACGGGTTCGAGATCGTCTTCTCCCCCTTCCCGGGCTGGACATTCGACGTCACCGACTGCCAGGCCGGCTTCGGCCTGCACGGCGCCCTCTTCACCGGCCCCCGCCTGCCGCTCACACCCGAGCGCGCCGCGACCCTGCCCAACCTCTCGATCACCCTCGACGGCCCTGACGGCAAACGCCTCACAGGCCGCGGCTCCGACGTGCTCGACGGCCCGCTTCAGGCGCTGTCTTACCTCCTCGACACGCTCGCCGCCGACCCGCAAGCCACCCCGCTCTCCGCAGGCGAGATCATCACCACCGGCACCCTCACCGATGCCGTCCCGCTCTCGCCCGGCGACACGTGGGAAACCCGCCTGACCGGCATCGACCTGCCCGGCGCGCGCATTACCTTCCGCTAAAGCGCCTACCCGAGAATAACGTCCAGCAGCATCATCAGGATCAGACCCGTCAGAAGCCCCGTCGTGGCCGAGGTCTGGTGCCCCCGCCGATGCGTCTCCGGAATGATCTCGTGGCTGATGATGTACAGCATCGCCCCGGCGGCAAAGGTCAGCCCCGGCGGCAGCATGTGATGCGACACCTGCACCGCGCTCACCCCGATCAACCCGCCCACCGGCTCGATCAATCCGGTCAGCATGGCCACCATGAAGGCATAGCCCCGGCTGTACCCCTGCCCCCTGAGCGCCACCGCCACGGCCAGCCCCTCGGGCGCGTTCTGCAACCCGATGCCGGTGGCCAGCGACATGCCGTTGGTCAGGTTCCCGCCGCCGAACCCAACGCCCACGGCGAGACCTTCGGGAAAGTTGTGAATTGTGATCGCGAAGACGAACAGCCAGATCTTCGGCAAGGCGCTCGGGTCCGACCCTTCCGGCCCCGACACGAAATGCCGGTGCGGCACGAAGGCGTTCAGCCCCGCCACCGCCCCCGCGCCCAGCGCGATGCCCAGGCCCGCCACCAGCGCGGCCCATTCCGTCGAGCCATACAAGCCCTCCCCCGCCTCGATCCCCGGCAGGATCAGCGAGAAATACGACGCCGACAGCATCACGCCCGCGGCGAACCCCAAAAGCGTATCGCTCAGCCGCGCCGACAGGCTCCGCCCGAACAGCACCGGGATCGCCCCCACCGCCGTCATCAGCCCGGCGCAGAGGCTGGCCAGAAGGCCGATCAGGGTCAGGCTCATGCGCCGCCCCTCATGCCCGGCGCCGCAGGATATGGATGGCGCTGTAGCTCATCACGATCTCGTCCTTCTGGTTGAGAACCTCGTAGAGGATCGTCGTCCGCCCCCGGTCGGGGCGCGAGGCCGAGGCGCGGCTCGCCGTCACCGTCGCCTTCACCCGCAGCGTATCGCCGGGCCGCACGGGCAGCAACCAGCGCACGTGCTCCATGCCCGGCGAGCCCATCGAGGCCTCGGTCCAGATCCCCGTTTCAAGCGTCAGGCGATAGGCCGTCACCAGCGTGTGAAACCCGCTCGCGATCAGCCCGCCATAGGGCGAGGCACGCCCCGCCTCGTCGTCGATGTGGAACGCCTGCGGGTCCCACTCGCCGGCGAAATCCACGATCTCGTCGCGCGGCATCTCCCGGCTCGCCGTCTCGTAGGTGTACCCCACCGGGAAATCGTCGAAAAACATCGCGTCCCCTGTCCTGCTCGTATTTGTCACAGCGCGCCCTCCTGTCCTGCCATTGCACAAGCCCCCCGGATTTGGCTAAGAAACCTTACCAATGGAAGCCGGAGTGCGCTCATGCCTGTCATCACCTGTATCGAAGACCTCCGGCGCCTCTACGAACGCCGCGTGCCCCGGATGTTCTACGACTATGCCGAAACCGGAAGCTGGACGGAACAGACCTTCCGCGAAAACACCACGGATTTCCAGAAGATATACCTCCGCCAGCGCGTTGCCGTCGACATGGCCGGGCGCAGCACCGCCAGCCAGATGGTCGGGCAGGACGTCTCCATGCCCGTGGCGCTGGCGCCCGTTGGCCTGACCGGCATGCAAAGCGCCGATGGCGAGATCAAGGCCGCCCGCGCCGCCGAAAAATTCGGCGTGCCCTTCACCCTCTCGACCCTCTCGATCTGCTCGATCGAGGACGTGGCCGAGAATACCTCGAAACCCTTCTGGTTCCAGGTCTACACCCTGCGCGACGAGGCCTTCATGAAACGCCTCTTCGAGCGCGCCAGGGCGGCCAAGTGCTCGGCCCTCGTCATCACCGTCGATCTGCAGGTCATGGGCCAGCGCCACAAGGACATCAAGAACGGCCTCTCGGCCCCGCCCAAGCTGACGCTCAAGTCGATGGCCAACATGGCCACCAAGGTGCAATGGGGCCTCGGCATGCTGGGCACCAAGCGGCGCGAATTCCGGAACGTGGTCGGCCACGCCACCGGCGTGAGCGATGCCTCCTCCCTCACACAGTGGACCGCCGAAGCCTTCGATCCTTCCCTCGACTGGGAGAAGATCCGCGAATTCCGCAAGATGTGGGACGGGCCCGTGATCATCAAGGGCATCATCGACCCGCGCGACGCGCAGGAGGCGGTGAACGTGGGCGCCGACGCCATCGTCGTGTCGAACCACGGCGGCCGCCAGCTCGACGGCGCGCTTAGCTCGATCCGCGCCCTGCCGCCAATCATGGATGCCGTGGGCGACAAGATCGAGGTGCATCTCGACAGCGGCATCCGCTCGGGCCAGGACATCCTCAAGGCCCTCGCCATGGGCGCGAAGGGCGTGATGATCGGCCGCTCCTTCGTCTACGGGCTCGGCGCCATGGGCGAAGAGGGGGTCACGAAGGCGCTCGAAATCCTCCACAAGGAGCTCGACACCTCCATGGCCCTCTGCGGCCGCCGCGACGTCAGGACGCTCGACCGCGATATCCTCATGATTCCCGAAGGATTCTCTGGCCGCTGGGAAAGCTGACGGGGCCGGCATTCGAGTATTTGAAGAAAGGTGAAATGCGGGCGCCGCCCCCCGCTTTCACTTTTCCAGAAATACTCACATCCCCACCCCCGCCAAGCCGTGCGACGATTGCGGCTGACCCAAGCAATTTAAGGCTTTTCAAAGCCGCCCATCCGGTCTATACGCGCGGCTTCACGCGGGGTTACAGCCTTGGAGGAACCCCGCCTCAACTTTGGAGACTTTTTAAAATGGCTGGAGAAATTCCTGATCTTCACGTCCAGGAACGCACGGGGACAGGCAAGGGCGCCGCTCGTGCAGTGCGCCGCGAGCACATGGTTCCGGGTATCGTTTTCGGGGGCGACGTAGATCCGCTTCCCGTGAAAATTCCGTTCAACGTCCTGCTGAAGAAGCTGAAGGACGGTCGCTTCAAGTCGACCCTCTTCAACCTCAAGGTCGACGGGCATGACGACGTCCGCGTCATCTGCCGCGACGTGCAGCGCGACGTGGTGAAAGACCTGCCGACGCATTTCGACCTGATGCGCCTGCGCCGGAACACCAAGATCAACCTGTTCATCCCCGTCGAGTTCGTCGGCGAGGAAGAGGCCCCCGGCATCAGCCGCGGCGGCGTGCTCACCGTGATCCGCGGCGAGATCGAGCTGATCGTGACCGCCGGCGAAATCCCCGAGAAGGTCACCGTCGACCTCTCGGCGCTGGATATCGGCGACACCGTCACCATCAGCCAGGTCGACCTTCCGGCGGGCACCAAGCCCACCATCGACCGCGACTTCGTGATTTGCAACGTGTCCGCCCCGTCGGCCCTGCAATCCGAGGAAGACGAGGAAGAGGCCGAAGCGGACGAAGTGCCGACCGTCGGCGACGAGGAAGGCGGCGAAGAAGCCGCAGAGGCCACCGAAGAGTAAGCCTCTCCTTCCGACCGAGTTCGAACGCGGGGTCTGCGATGGCGGGCCCCGCGTTTTTCTTTCGGACAGCGGCAACACCCGGCCCGGGTGTTGATTTAACCCTGCCCCCGCCCTACACCTCTCCCAACTCGAAACGGGCAGGGCAAACCCATGCAGATCTTCGCGGGGCTCGGCAATCCGGGCCCGAAATACGCCGCCAACCGGCACAATATCGGCTTCATGGCGCTCGACCGCATCGCCGAGGATCACGGCTTCGGCCCGTGGAAAGCCCGCTTCCAGGGCGAGGTCGCCGAGGGCCGGCTGGGCACCGAGAAGGTGATCCTCCTGAAACCCACCACCTTCATGAACCTCTCCGGCCAGTCGGTGGGCGAGGCGATGCGCTTCTACAAGCTGGACCCCGGGGACGTCACCGTCTTCCACGACGAGCTCGACCTCGCGCCCGGCAAGCTCAAGGTCAAGACAGGCGGCGGCCACGCCGGCCATAACGGCCTGCGCTCCATGCACGCCCATATCGGCGAGAATTACCGCCGCGTCCGCCTCGGCATCGGCCACCCGGGCCGCAAGGACCTTGTCAGCCACTACGTGCTGCACGATTTCGCCAAGGCCGACCAGGACTGGCTCGACGACCTGCTGCGCGGCATCGCCGACGGCGCGCCGGAACTGGCGGCTGGCCGCAACGACAGGTTCCTCAACGCCGTGGCGCTGCGCACCGCCCCCGCGCGATCCTCGAAAACGGATGCCAAGCCCAAGCCGTCCGAGGCCAGGCCCGAACCGCAGCCCGAACCGGAAGCCGAGGCCGAACCCCGCTCCCCCCTGCAGAAGCTGGTCGACAAGTTCCGCTGATCCGCCGCCGCGTTACGCTGGACAGCCAGCGCGTGCCCTGCTTACCTGCGCATCGGGAGACATGAACCATGCGCACCATCCTGAAATGGCTTCTGCGGATCCTGCTGGCCTTCGTGCTGGCCGCCGTCGCCGTCGGCATCTGGAAACGCGAGGAGATCAGCCGCCTCCTCGCCGTCAACAGCCTCTTCGCCGAAGAGAAGATCGTCACCAATTTCTCGCACATGAACGGCGCCTTCCTGACCACGCCCGTCGGACGCGGCGACATGCCGGTCACCCCCCTGCCCGAGGGCCCACACGCCACCCTGCCGGAAAACATCGGCGCCTGGATCGACGACCGCGCCGTTACGTCCCTGCTGGTCCTCAAGAACGGCGAGATCGTCCACGAAAGCTATCACCAGGGCACCGGCACCGATGACCGGCGGATCAGCTGGTCGATGGCGAAAAGCTTCCTCTCGGTCCTCTTCGGTATCGTGATGGAGGAGGGGCACATCGCCTCCCTCGACGATCCGGTGACCAAGTATGCGCCCATGCTCGAAGGCAGCGCCTATGACGGCGCCACCATCCGCAACGTGCTGCAGATGGCCAGCGGCGTGAAATTCAACGAGGATTACCTCGACTACGACTCCGACATCAACCGCATGGGCCGCGTGCTCGCCCTCGGCGGCGCGATGGACAACTTTGCCGCCGGCCTGTCCGAACGCGAGGCCGAGCCGGGCGAGCGCTGGCTCTACGTCTCGATCGACACCCATGTCATCGGCATGGTCATCCGCGGCGCCACCGGCCGCGACATCCCCTCGCTTTTGTCGGAAAAGGTCATCGCCCCCCTCGGCCTCGAACAGCCGCCCTATTACATCACCGACGGCGACGGCGTGGCCTTCGTCCTCGGCGGGCTGAACATGACCACGCGCGACTATGCCCGTTTCGGCCTGATGGTCGAGCAGGGCGGCACCATCGCCGGCCGCCGTGTCGTCTCGGAAGACTGGCTCGAGCAATCCACCGCCGCCAGCGCCCCCACCGAACCCGGCGCCATCGGCTACGGCTACCAGTGGTGGATCCCCGAAGGCTCCGAACCCGGCAT
Organism: Roseovarius sp.; assembly: GCF_030373445.1. Lineage (GTDB taxonomy): Bacteria > Pseudomonadota > Alphaproteobacteria > Rhodobacterales > Rhodobacteraceae > Roseovarius. The sequence goes on along the minus strand of NZ_JAUCYU010000009.1, from coordinate 103,429 downwards.
CTCCCTCGCCCGCGGCATCTATGGCCAGTACATCTACATCGACCGCACCCGCGACGTGGTGATCGTCACCACCGGCGCCGACCGGCAGTTCCGCGAGGATGGCGTGCACGACACCAATATCGCCATGTTCCGCGCCATCGCCGAAAGCCTCTGACCCCGGCTTGCCCCGCCACCCGGCCTGCTGTTACATGGCCCGCGAACAGCCAGCCTGCCTTCGCCAGCGACGCGACGAACAGTTCCAAGCCAGAAGAAGGGGCAAGACATGAGTTTCATTGCAATGAACTGGTTCAAGGTGCGCGCCGGGTCCGAGGCCGATTTCGAAGAGGTCTGGCGCTCCCGCGAAAGCCGGCTGAAAGAGGTGCCGGGCTTCAAGGAGTTCCGCCTCCTGAAGGGCCCCGAGGGCGAGGGGTACCGCCTCTATTCCAGCCACGTCATCTGGGCCACCCGCGAAGACTTCGAAGCGTGGACCAAATCGGATGCCTTCCGCGAGGCCCACAAGAACGCCGGCCAGTCCTCGACCAAGGATGCCCTGGTGGGCCCGCCGCAATTCGAAGGGTTCGAGACGGTCCTGCACGAGGGCTGACACCTGCAGGGCCTGCGTCGCGCGGCTTGTCACGCCGCGCGAATACGCTAGGCTCGACGGGGCGAAAGGAGCAGGCGATGATCGAGAAAGACGCGCCCGTCAACGTGCTCGGCGGCGAACTGGCCCATTGCTCGGACGACCCCGTAACCGGGTTCTTCCGCGACGGCCATTGCAACACCTGCGCCGAGGATCACGGCAGCCACACGGTCTGTGCCCTGATGACCGCCGAATTCCTGGCCTATTCCAAGTATGTCGGCAACGATCTCAGCACCCCGCGCCCCGAGTTCGGCTTTGCCGGGCTGAAGCCGGGCGACCAGTGGTGCCTCTGCGCCGCGCGTTTCCTGCAGGCCCATGACGAGGGCTGCGCGCCGCAGGTCCGGCTCGAGGCGACGCACGAGCGCGCCCTCGACATCGTGCCGCTCGACGTCCTCAGACAGCACGTGCCGAGCTGAATTTCGGCCCCACCCCCGAACAATTTCCCACCTGTCGCGTTGTGGCCCGCAAGCCGGCAAGGACCGGCGCTGGAACACGACAACGAAGGTGGGAAAATGTTTGACTGGCTGTCGGAACACGCCGGCGCGGTTCAGGCGATCGCATCGATCGTCACGGCCGTGATCTGGCTGGTGTACCTGCAAATCCTCGTCGGGGGCATCCGGCGAAACAAGCGCGCGTGGCTCAGTATCAACCGCGGCGCCGGCGACGGCATGGATGCCCATGTCCTCGTGACGAACCTCGGCAACGAACCCGTCTACCTGCGGGATATCCTGATGAAGGTCCGGACCGACGACAAGACCACGCCGGCCTTCGTCACCGAGCGCCAGGAATACAGCCGGGAAGAGCTCGACGATGCCCTGAACGGCACGCTGCAGGGCCCGCTTCAGGGCGGGGCCTATCGGTCGCTGGGCGATCTGCGTGAGATCTTCCACCGGGCCGGCCTGTCGGCCGAGCCCGAGGAGCTGGAAAAGATCAACGAGATCGAGTTCGTGGTCTTCGGCGCCACCCACACCACCGCCGGGGCCTGCAAGTGCTACTGCATCGGCCGGGACAAGAATGGCAGCATCCGGCTCGATCCGAAGCGGATGCAGACCCGCCGCCTGTCGCGCTGGCGCTGCCGCCGGATCGCCCGCCGCGCGGCGGCAGAAGGCGCGTGACCGGGCAGGGCACGGTGGGTTAGCATTTCGTAACACTTGAAAGGGGTAGGACATGGCCACCGTCACGCTGATCACCGATGAAGAGGCCTCGCCCGAGGTCCGCGCCGTCTTCGACGACATCCGCACCACCCGCGGTTCAGACTTTGTTAACAATTTCTGGAGGGCGCTGGCCCATGACCCCGCGCTCCTCAAGGCGACCTGGGACAGGCTGAAAGACGTGATGGCCCCGGGCGCCCTCGATCCGCTGGTCAAGGAAATGGTCTATATCGCCGTCTCGGCCAGCAATGGCTGCGAATACTGCTGCCATTCCCACACCGCCTCGGCCCGCGCCAAGGGCATGACCGACGCCATGTATGGCGAGCTTCTGTCGGTCATCGGCATGGCCAACCAGACCAACGCCGTGGTCAACGCCATGCAGGTGCCCGTCGACGAGGAATTCAAGGCGTAAGACGCGAAAAGCCCGGCCCGGATATGCTCCGGGCCGGGCCATTTTCACCTGTCGCGCAGCCGCACGATATCGGTCATCAGGCCTTCCGTCCCGTTGTGAACGGTCAGCCGCTCGACCTTGCCGGCGATGCTTTCCAGCGCCTCCAGCTCTTTCAGCCGCAGCATCACCGGGTTCTCGGCCATCACCTTCGCGGTGTTCAGAAGCGACCGCGTTGCGTTCGTCTCTTCCCGCCGCCGGATGACGTTGGCCTCGGCCTCTTTCTCGGCCGCGACCACCCGGTTCAGGATCTCGCGCATCTCGCCGGGCAGGATCACGTCCTTCAGGGCGATCTCCCCCACCTCGAGCCCGATACGCGCCATCTCTGTCCGCACCGCTTTCGCGGCCTCGGCATCGACGGTCACCTTCTCCGCCAGCAGCCGGTCGAGCGTCAGCGCGCCCAGCGTCCGCCGGAAGGCCAGCTGCAGCGCCCGGTGAAGCGCTTCCTCGAAGTCCTTCACCGCGCTCACCGCCCGCTCCGGGTCAACAACCCGGAACTCGGCCGTCAGGTTGACCCGGATGGTGACCCGGTCCTTGGTCAGGATCTCCTGACCGGTGACCTCGTGGGTCCGCAGCCGAAGGTCGACATGCTTGACCGCCACGTGCCGGCCCAGCTTCCAGAAGGCGTGGGTCCCGGGGGCAAGCCGCCCTTTCAGAACCCCGTCCACCGTCAGCATCCCGACATGCCCCTCGGCCACTTCCGTGGCGTGGAAGGCCGTGGTCAGCCCCGCCCGCACCAGCCGGTTGGCCAGCGCCGTGGGAACGGCCAGCGTGTCACCGACCGCAACGGTTTCCACCGTCCACGGCCCGGCATCGGCCCAGAACACCGCGCGGGTCTCGGGCAGAAGCACCGTGTGCGGCACCCCGTCCCGCAGGGCGACCAGCACCTCGGCCTCCCCTGCCCGAAGGTCGGTCAGGTGGGCCTCGACGAGGTCCGGCCGCTCCCGCAGAAGCGCATCCCTGTAATCGGACGCGAACCGGAGATGGGCCAGATCATGGGATTCGAGCCGCGTCTTGCCGCGCCGGATACGGTGCTCCCCGGGGCCGAGGATCGTGTCGATCCGCCCCTTGCGCAGCACCAGCACACGCTTGTTTTCCATCACGGTGACGCGGGTCAGCCCGGCGCCCCATTCGATCAGTCGGATCAGTATATCGATCATGGGTCATCTCCTTCTTTCGTCGTCCTATCGTCGTCGCAAGATGCGATCTCCTTTTGGTTTCAGTATGTTGGGCCGGAATGGCCGCAGGTGTTATGCGCCCCTCTCGAGGCACATGAAGACGGGATCCGAAGCCGCTCCGCGCCATGGCAACGCGCGGGAGAAAGGCGAGCGGGCGCGCGGCAAACCGGCGCGCTCGCCCGTCCTTGCGGACGGTCTCGCGGGCCGGATTGCGGCGCCACCATCATCCCCGCTCCGGCACGCGGCCAGAGCAGCGGCAGCCCTTTGCCGCCCGCCCCCGAAGGCGCAGGCAACGCCGGGCTGCCCCTGCTGAGGCAGCCCCGGACCCCTTTTTGGAGCCGTCCTTCAACGGCGGAGGGGAGTCGAACCCCAGGCGCAAATGGCCTTTACCCGTGACAATGGCAGGATTCGAACCTGCTACACCCCGATTATTGGTCGAGTGCTCTACCTGGATGAGCTACATTGATCCAATGGCACCACAAGCCATCCCCTCACGACGGATTGGCCCTGGCATACGGGTCCGGCAGCGCCGTCCGCACCGGGGGAGGATGCTCACCTCCGCCCGCTAGGGTCCGATCCGTCCGATCGGGAGGCCGGGTTTACCGCTAACACCCCGAGTCGCCCTAGACGTTTCATTGACCACCCGAAACACTCGTGATCTTCGCGCAACAAAATTGCGGGCTTGGGTAACAAATGCAAAAATGCGCCCCGGCCAACAGGCAGGGACGCATTTTTCCGCGCCACGCGGCGCAACAAATTTCGGACGGGTTCAGTCGGCCTCGTCCATCCCGAAGCCCAGGTGCCGGGCCACTGTGAAGATGTCCTTGTCCCCCCGCCCGCACATGTTCATGCAGATGATGTGATCCGCCGGCAGCTCCGGTGCGATCTTCATCACATGCGCCAGCGCATGACAGGGCTCCAGCGCCGGAATGATCCCTTCCTTCTCGCAGCTGAGCTGGAACGCCTCCAGCGCCTCGGCATCGGTGATCGCCACGTACTCGGCCCGCCCGCTTTCGTGCAGCCAGCTGTGCTCCGGCCCGATGCCGGGATAGTCCAGCCCGGCCGAGATCGAATAGCCTTCCAGGATCTGCCCGTCCTCGTCCTGCAACAGGTAGGTCCGGTTGCCATGCAACACACCGGGCCGTCCGCCGGTCAGGCTGGCGCAATGCTCCATCTTCTCGTTGACGCCCTTCCCCCCGGCCTCGACCCCGATGATCCGCACCTCCTTGTCGTCGAGGAACGGGTAGAACAGCCCCATCGCGTTCGACCCGCCGCCGATCGCGGCGATGATCGTGTCGGGCAGGCGCCCCTCGGCAGCCATCATCTGTTCCTTGGCTTCCTTGCCGATGATCGACTGGAAATCGCGGACCATCGCCGGGTAGGGATGCGGCCCCGCCACCGTGCCGATGCAGTAGAACGTGTCGCGCACGTTGGTCACCCAGTCGCGCAGCGCGTCGTTCATCGCGTCCTTCAGCGTACCGCGACCGGATGTCACCGGCACCACCTCGGCGCCCAGCAGCTTCATCCGGAACACGTTGGGCCGCTGCCGCTCGACATCATGCGCGCCCATGTAGACCACGCATTTCAAGCCGAACTTGGCACAGACCGTCGCGGTCGCCACGCCGTGCTGGCCGGCGCCCGTCTCGGCGATGATCCGGGTCTTGCCCATGCGCCGCGCCAGCAGGATCTGCCCCAGCACGTTGTTGATCTTGTGCGCGCCGGTGTGGTTCAGCTCGTCCCGCTTGAGGTAGATCTTCGCCCCGCCCAGATGCTCGGTCAGCCCGGCCGCATAATAGAGCGGGCTGGGGCGGCCCACGTAATGGGTCCACAGATCGTTCATCTCGTCCCAGAACGACTGATCGGTCTTGGCCTTCTCATACTGCTCTTCCAGTTCGAGGATCAGCGGCATCAGCGTTTCCGACACGAAGCGCCCGCCGAATTGCCCGAACCGGCCCTTTTCGTCGGGCCCGGTCATGAAGGAGTTGAAAAGGTCGTTCATCGCTTGGTCTTCCCTTGTCTCACCGCGCTTGAATATGGGACGCGGGCGGCTTTTTCCAGAGGATTCCTGCCGCACCGGGGTCTTTCGCCGCAGCGGTGGAATTGAGTATTTCTGGAAAAGTGAAAGCCGGGGCTGCGTCAGCCGCGCGCGTCGCGATAGACCAGGGTGCGGGCGCCGATGAAGTTGCCCACCAGCGCCACGGCCGAGCCGCAGGCCAGCGCGAAGACGGCATGGGCCGGCGAGGGCGTCAGCATCGACAGGACAAGCGCGTAGACGGCATAGTTGATCGCCACGCCCACCGTCTGGACCGAGACATAGGCGGCATATTCCGTCCGGGGTCTGCGGCCGGTCCTGCCGAAGGTCCAGGCGCGGTTGAGCGCCCAGGTGACCGACACGGCCAGCGCGAAACTGAAAAGCCGCATCAGCAGGGGCGCGCCGCCCATTTCGACAAGCAGGTACAGCGCCACCGCATCGACCACGAAGCCGATGCCACCCACCGCGGCGAAGCGCAGGAATTGCTGGCCCGTGGCCGACATATCAGTTGCTCAGGCTGCGCGGGCCAGAGGGCTGGGCCGATTTCATCTCGCTCAGCACACCGGGCACGGACAGGTAATGCATCCGCTTCAGCTCCTGCCGCCCGCGTGTCACCGTGTCGAGGATCAGCCCCACCGCCCCCATCAGGAAGGCGAGGATCATCACGCTGGCCGACAAAACCGCCGTCGGCAGACGCGGCACCAGGCCGGTGGCGATATACTCGGAAATGACCGGTGCGGCCAGCCCCAGCGAGGCCATCGCCAGAAGGCAGGCCGTCGCCAGGAAGACCGGCAGCGGCCGCTCCTGCTTCAGCAGCTTGGTGATGGTGAAGAGGATGCGCACCCCGTCGCGGATGCTGTTCAGCTTGCTTTCGCTGCCATCCGGGCGGTCCTTGAAGCTGCAGCGCACCTCGCCCGCCGGCATCTGCAGTTCCAGCGCGTGGATGGTCAGCTCGGTCTCGATCTCGAAGCCGCGCGACATCATCGGGAAGGTCTTGACGAACCGGCGCGAGAACACCCGGTAGCCCGACAGCATGTCGGTGGCGCCACGCCCGAAAATCGAGCGCACCAGCCCCGACAGCATCCGGTTGCCGAAGGCGTGGCCGGGCCGGTAGGCCGTTCCGCTGCGCGCCACGCGGACGCCGTTGACGATGTCGAGCCCGTCCTCGAGCATCTTGTCGACCATGAACCGCGCCGCCGCCGCATCGTATGTGTCGTCGCCGTCGACCATGACGAACACGTCGGCCTCGACATCGGCGAACATGCGGCGCACCACGTAGCCCTTGCCCTGCCGGGGTTCGGTGCGGACGATGGCGCCGGCCTGCCGGGCGATGGCCGCCGTGTCGTCGGAGGAATTGTTGTCGTAGACGAAAATCTCCGCCTCGGGCAGGGCCGCGCGGAAGTCGCGCACGACCTGCCCGATGGCGGCCGCCTCGTTGTAGCAGGGGATCAGCACCGCCACCCGAAGCGGCGCGGCGCCGGGGTGAAACCGTTCCTTGCTGAACCGGTCGGGAAAGATGATCGACATCCGCTTGGCCCTAACTTTCTGCGCCGGAGCGGTCTCCGGCCTGATTTTTCAATGGATATGACAGGGTCAAGCTGGCAAAATTGCGGCAATTGAAGGGATCATTCACGTCACGCCGGGCGAAACCGGCGATCAGAGCGCCCCGAGAGGCGTCAGCGGGGCAGGGCACATGACGGCAGACGAGACCGGCCGGGAGACGCGTCTTTTCATCACCATACTGGTGCTGACCATGGCAATGATGGTGATGAAGGCGGTGCTTGCACCCGCCCCGCCCATCGACACGTTGGCGGTGTCGGACAATGACGACATCATGCGGTTCCTGTCGGTGCGGGCCCTGCTGGAGGGCCAGGCGTGGTACGACATGACGCAATATCGGATGCTGCCGCCCGCCGGGCTTGACCTGCACTGGTCGCGCTACGTGGATGCGCCGATCGCCGCGCTGGTCTGGGTGGCGGCGCAGGTGGTGCCTATGGCGCAGGCCGAGGCGTTCGCGCTGGTGGCGTGGCCGACGCTGCTGTTCCTGCTGTTGCTGCTGGCCACGGGGTTTGCGGCGCGGCGCGTGTTCGGCACGCAGGCGGCGATCGTCAGCATGATCGCCCTTGCCCTCTGGCCGCCGACGGGGCTGACCTATTTCGGGCCGGCGCGGATCGACCATCACAACGTGCAGATCCTGCTGACCTGCGTGGTGCTGATCACCCTGCTGCTGCCCGGGCGGCCGGTCCGGCTGGGGCTCGCCGGGGGGCTGGCGGCGGCAATGTCGCTGGCGGTGGGGCTGGAGATGCTGGTGACGCTGGCGCTGGCGGGCGTGGTTCTGCTGGTGCAGACGGTGCTGCGGCAGCCGGGCAAGGGCTGGCAACTGGTTGTCTTCGCGCTGGCGCTGTCGGTGGGGGCGGTGCTGCTCTTCGTTGGGCAAACGCCGCCGGTGGAATGGCCGGTGCCGAAATGCGACGAGCTGTCGCCGCCTTTCCTGGCCCTGGCCGGGGTGGGCGCGCTGATCTGTATCGCCGCGGCGGTGATCTCGGCATGGATGGGCAGCCTTGGCCTGCGGGTCGTCGCGGTGCTGGGGGTCACGGCCATCGGGCTGGCGGTGGTCTACCCGCTGATCGCGCCCTGTTTCGGCGGGCCCTACGGGAACCTGCCGGCGGAGGTGCAGGCCCTGATCTCGACCCGGATCACCGAGGCGCGCCCGGCCCTGCCGCCTCTTCTGGCCGGCGACGAAATGGCGTTCCGCTTCGTCTTCCCCGCGGCGGCGGCGGTGATGATCGCGACGCTGGTCTGGGGTGTCCGGGCCATGGCGAAGCGCGACGGGGTGGAGACCACGGGGCGGGTCGCCATCCTGCTGGCCTTCGGCTGGCTGGGGGTGATTGCCTGCCAGTTCCAGATCCGGCTGGTGCTGATGGGGGCGGCGGCGGTGCCGTTCCTGATGGGCTATGCCATCGCCGCGCTTCTGCCCGGTCGCGAGGGCGGCGGGGCGCGGGCCGGGAGGGCGGTGGCGCTGGCCGGGACGGTGGCGCTGACGCTGCTGTCGCCGACGCTGTTCACGCTGGTCAGGTCGCAGGAAGCCCCGTCTGGCCCGGCGTCCGGCCAGGCGTCCACGACGGCCGCGGGCAGCGCGGATGCAAGCGACTGCCGCACCGCCGAGCTTGTGCGGAGCCTCGATGCGGCGCCGCCCGGGCTTGTGCTCACCTCCAGCAATTTCGGCCCGGTCCTGCTTCTGCTGACCGATCACACGGCGCTGGCCGGCCCCTATCACCGCAGCGCCGAGGCGGTGGCCAATGGCGCCCTGCCCTTCGATGGCGACGAGACGGCCTTGCGCAGTGCGCTTGCGAGCACGGGGGCGGATTACCTGCTGCTATGCCGGGAAGCGCGCTATGGCGATGGGAGTTCTTTTGCCACGGAACTGGCGCGGACAGGCGAGGCGCCGGGGCTCGAGCCGGTCGAGGGGCCCGACCCGGCACTGATCCTGCTGCGGGTGACGGGGGACGGGGCAGGCTGACCCTGCCCCGAGCCTTCGATCAGAGCATCTTCACCACGTAGGCGCGCGAATAGAGGTCGGGCTCGCCCAGCATGAAGGGCCGGAAGGGTGGCGTGACCTGGGCCACTTCCCACGCGCCATCGGCGGTGAGCTGCTCCATCACCGGCGGGAAGCCCTGGTCGACATAGGAATGTTCGAGCAGGTTGAAGACACCGTAACCGCCGGGGCGGGTGACGCGGGCGAGGTGGGTCAGGGTCGAGGCCGGGGCGTGGCCCGGCCCGAAGGAGCCGACGCAGACGAAGCCCGCGAAATGGTCGTCGGCGTAGGGAAGGCTTTCGCCCATGTCGGCCTGTTCGAACCCGGAATAGGCGCCGGTCTCGTTGGCCCGGGCCATCATGTCCTTCGAGATGTCGCAGCCGAAGACATGCATGTAACCCATGACCATGAGCGTCTCGCCCACCAGCCCGGTGCCGCAGCCGGCGTCGAGGATCGGCCCCCTGGTGCGCCCGATATGGCTGGCCAGCAGCCCCGCGCCGAGGGCCGGCAGGCGGAAGCCCTTGGCCAGGTTGTCGGCATCGTAGCTGCCGGACCAGTCGTCGTAGAGCGTGCGGGCTTCATCCGGGGACTTGGCGCCATAGACGCCATCGAGATCCTCGCTTTTCATTCGCAGTTCCTCCTTGGCTTTCAGGGTAGTGGGCCGAAGCCGTGGGCTCAGGCGCGGGCGTTGTCGATGAAGGCGCGCATGCGCTCGGGGTCCTTGACGCCGGGCGCGCTTTCCACGCCCGAGGCGACATCGACCTGCCGCGCGCCGGTGAGCCGGATGGCCTCGGCCACGTTTTCAGGGGTCAGGCCGCCGGCCAGCATCCACGGCACGGGCCAGCGGCGGCCGGCGATCAGCTTCCAGTCGAAGGCCACGGCGTTGCCGCCGGGACGGTCGGCCCCCTTGGGCGGCTTGGCATCGACGAGGATCTGGTCGGCGACCTTGCCGTAGAAGTCGATCTGGGTCACGTCCTCGGGGCCGGAAATGCCCACCACCTTGATGACCGGAAGGCCGTAGCGTTCCTTGACCTCGGCCACGCGGGCCGGGCTTTCCTTGCCGTGGAGTTGCAGGAAATCGAGCGGGACGGTGGTGGTCAGAAGGTCGAGCGTGGCGTCGTCGGCATCGACGGTGAGCCCCACCTTGCCCACGCCCACCGGCACCGAGGCGGCCATGAAGGCCGCGGCCTCGAGATCGATATAGCGGGGCGATTTCGGGAAGAAGTTGAAGCCGAGATAGGACGCCCCCGCCACGATCGCGGCGGGAATGTCGGCGGGGTCGGTGAGCCCGCAAATCTTGACCCTGGTGTCTGACGGCATGCCAGCGTCTTAGCTGGCTTCGTCCAGAAGTGCCAGCACTTCGTCCTTGCCCTGGTGGCGTTCGCCCTTGAGGCGCTTGACCTCGGCCTTGAGCCGCTCCATCTCGCGCGCCTGGCGGGCGGCGGCGGCGCGTTCGCCGGCCTCGCGGATCCATTCCCAGATGAAGCCGATGATCAGCCCCGCCAGAACCCCGCCGAACATGACAAGGAAGAGCGGCATGTCATAGGCCGGGTTGAGCGCGGCCAAATGGGCGATCTCGGTCGGCAGGACCTGAACGGTCACCACCTCGCGATTGGCGAGCGCGATAAGGATCAGGGCGATCGCGAAGATCGCGATCGAGGCGTAGCGGATGTATCGCATTAGGCCTTCCCGTTCAGACGGTCACGCAGCAGCTTGCCGGTCTTGAAGAACGGCACGTGCTTTTCCTCGACATGCACCGACTCGCCGGTGCGCGGATTGCGCCCGGTGCGCGACTCGCGCTTCTTCACGGAGAAGGCGCCGAAGCCGCGCAGTTCGACCCGGTTGCCCTGTGACATTGCATCGGTGATTTCGTTGAAGATTGTATTCACGATGCGCTCGACATCGCGCTGATACAAATGCGGGTTTTCGTCGGCAATCTTCTGAATCAATTCCGATCGGATCATCGGCTGTCTCCCCGGGCTTGGCTTTGCTTGCGCAGTCCTGATTTTGGTAAACTATAGATAGAAATCAGAAAAATCGGAATAGTCTCACGCGCTACCTTTGGGAGGAATTCCGCCATTTCACGGCATCATTGCCGGGAATTTCGGCCTGCAAGCGACATTTCGTCCGGAAGCGACATGCCGCGCCGCAGAGAAGTCGGCCGAAAAAAATCATTGATTCGGATGCGGAAATACCCCGGCCCCCGCCGGGGCGGCGAAGGGGGCGGTGTGCGGAATGACTGTACGGTGGGGTACAATTTCGCCAGCGGATCCGCGAATGGAAAACGGCCCCGCCAGAACCTGACGGGGCCGTCTGACCATCCACCTTTCGGGGGACGGGATTACTTGTCGTCGTCGCCCTTCAGCGCGGCGCCGAGGATGTCGCCCAGCGAGGCGCCCGAGTCGGAGCTGCCATACTGTTCCACCGCTTCCTTCTCTTCGGCGATCTCGCGCGCCTTGATCGAGAGGCCAAGGCGGCGGGTCTTGCTGTCGATGTTGGTGACGCGCACGTCGACCTTGTTGCCAACCGAGAAACGCTCGGGGCGCTGCTCGGAGCGGTCACGCGACAGGTCGGAGCGGCGGATGAAGGATTTCATGCCTTCGTATTCCACCTCGATGCCGCCATCCTCGATCGAGGTGACCTCGACCGTGATGATCGAGCCGCGCTTCACGCCGCCCACGGCTTCAGCGAACTTGTCGCCGCCCAGGGCCTTGATCGAGAGCGAGATACGCTCTTTCTCGACATCGACCTCGGAAACCACGGCCTTGACGACATCGCCCTTGCGGTAGTTCTGGATCGCGTCTTCGCCACGCTCGTCCCAGGACAGGTCGGAGAGGTGGACCATCCCGTCGATCTCGCCCGGCAGGCCGATGAAGAGACCGAATTCGGTGATGTTCTTGACCTCGCCCTCGACCTCGGTGCCCTCGGGGTGGGTTTCCGCGAAGACTTCCCAGGGGTTGCGCATGGTCTGCTTGAGGCCGAGCGACACGCGGCGTTTCGCCTGGTCGATTTCGAGCACCATGACTTCAACCTCTTGCGAGGTGGAGACGATCTTGCCGGGGTGCACGTTCTTCTTGGTCCAGGACATTTCCGAGACGTGCACCAGACCTTCGACACCCGGCTCCAGCTCGACGAACGCGCCGTAGTCGGTGATGTTGGTCACGCGGCCGGTGTGGACCGATTCCAGCGGGTACTTGGCGGCCACCATATCCCACGGATCTTCCTGCAGCTGTTTCATGCCGAGGCTGATGCGGTGGGTTTCCTTGTTGATCTTGATGACCTGGACCTTCACGGTCTCGCCGATCGACAGGATCTCGGAGGGGTGGTTGACGCGGCGCCAGGCCATGTCGGTGACGTGCAGCAGGCCGTCGACACCGCCGAGATCGACGAAGGCGCCGTATTCGGTGATGTTCTTGACCACGCCGTCGACGGCATCGCCCTCGGAGAGCTTGCCGATGACCTCGGCGCGCTGTTCGGCGCGGCTTTCCTCGAGGATGGCACGGCGCGAGACGACGATGTTGCCGCGGCGGCGATCCATCTTGAGGATCTGGAAGGGCTGCTTGAGACCCATCAGCGGGCCGGCATCGCGCACGGGGCGCACGTCGACCTGGGAGCCGGGCAGGAAGGCCACGGCGCCGCCGAGATCGACGGTGAAGCCGCCCTTGACGCGGCCGAAGATCGCCCCTTCGACGCGAGCGTCGTCGGCATAGGCTTTTTCCAGGCGGTCCCAGGCTTCCTCGCGGCGGGCCATCTCGCGGCTGACGACCGCTTCGCCGCGGGCGTTCTCGGCCGCGCGGAGATAGACCTCGACCTCGTCTCCGACGGAGATTTCGGGCACTTCACCAGGATTTGCGAATTCTTTCAGGTCAACGCGGCCTTCCATCTTGTAGCCGACGTCGACGATGGCCTGGCCCGCTTCGATCGCGATCACCTTGCCTTTGACGACAGAGCCCTCTTCGGGGGTGTCCATTTCGAAGCTTTCGTTGAGGAGGGCTTCGAATTCCTCCATCGATGTGTTTTGAGCCATGTGGCGTTCGGTTCCTTTTACGTCTTCGATTTTTCCGGCCGCGCGGTTGTCTCCGCCGGTCTTGGGTGGGTTCGTTGGTCAGCGGGCTGCAAACGAAAGAGGGCCGGTGTGCCCGACCCTGCTCGACCTCTTCTTATCATTTGCGGCGTTGCCCGCCTTGTCGACACCGCGCTCTATAGAGGCGGCGGCGGAGGGAATCAAGGGTAATCCGCGGGCGCGCCCGTGCGGGCGGGATGCGCGCGGACGGGCCGGCTCAGGTTAACGCTTCCTTAACGATGGTGATCGCGGCGGCGACGGCGGCGTCGATATCCATGGTCGAGGTGTCGAGCGTCACCGCGTCGTCGGCCGGTTTGAGCGGGGCCGCGGCGCGGGCGCTGTCACGGGCGTCGCGGGTGCGCAGGTCGGCCAGGACGCTGTCGTAATCGGTATCGTGGCCGGAACCCAGCAATTCCTTAAGGCGCCGTTCGGCGCGGATGTCATCCGTGGCGGTGACGAAGAGCTTCACCTGCGCATCCGGGCAGATCACGGTGCCGATATCGCGCCCGTCGAGCACGGCCCCGCCATCGCGCCGGGCGAAGGCGCGCTGGAAATCCACTAGGGCGCGGCGCACCTCGGGGATGGCGGCGACGCGGCTGGCGGCCTGGGCCACGTCGGGGGTGCGCAGGTCACCCGCCTCGAGGTCGGCGGCCTGAAGCTGTTCGGCGGCGGTCACCGGGTCGGTACCGTCCAGCGTGCGCCGGCCCGTGGCACGGTAGAGCAGCCCGGTGTCGAGATGACCGAAGCCGAAATGCGCCGCCACGGCCTTGGAGATCGTGCCCTTGCCGGCCGCGGCCGGCCCGTCGATTGCCACAGTGAACGCCATCGCCCTGCCCCTTGTCCGAGTCCCGAAGTGGTAGAAGATCACGCGCCGGGGCTCAAGCCGTTGGATGGGAGATGCCAGGGGGAGTGCTGGAGCGGGTAACGGGAATCGAACCCGTAACTTAAGCTTGGGAAGCTCGCGTGATACCTTTTCACCATACCCGCTTTGCAGAAGCTGTAGGTATGAAATCGCCGCGGTGCGGTCAAGTGGTTTCGGGTTGCGCCGGGCCGTTGCGTTGGGGTTTCGGCAAGCGTTAACGGGCAAGTGAAACGGGGCGTACGGGTTATCCGGCGGGAATCACCGTTAAGGGGCTGATTAACGGCGGAAATCCGGTGTCGGTATCGCGTCGGTATAACGTCGGTATTTTGTCGGTGTTTTTTCCCGAAAGGGGCGGGTTAAGGGGGCGTGCGGGGGTGTTGCGCCTTAAGGCGCGACGCTGTCTCGCGGGGAATGGTTCACAGGATTACCCCCGCCGCCGGCGCCGGCGTCCTTCGCCGCCGGCATCGCCGCCGCCGAGGTTGAAGCTGACCTGGGGCAAGGGGGCGATCTTTTTCAGCTCCGGGAACGGGTCGGTCTTGTGGGGGATGGCGTTGGCCGCAACGAAGTGGTCCTGGAATTTCGGTTCGATGGCGGTTTCGACCTTGGTGATCTGGCGGACGACGCGCTCGATCTCGGCCCGGGCGCCGATGTTGCAGAGGGCGATGCGGGCGCCGGTGCCGGCGGCGTTGCCGGCGGAGGTGACCTTGTCGAGCGGAACGTCGGGGATCATGCCGAGGACCATGGCGTGTTTCGGCGAGATATGCGCGCCGAAGGCCCCGGCGAGCACCACGCGGTCGACCTTGTCGACGCCGCGCTGGTCCATCAGCAGGCGGGCGCCGGCGTAGAGGGCGGACTTGGCGAGCTGGATGGCGCGGATGTCGCCTTGCGTGACGGTGATGCGCGGGCCGCCCTCGGCGCTGGCGTCGTGGACGAGGTAGGAATGGGTGCGCCCCTCGGGGATGCAGCGCTCGGTGCCGGTCATGGCGGCGGAGCCGATGAGGCCCGACTCGTCCATCAGCCCGGCCATGCGCAGTTCCGCCACCGCCTCGATGATGCCCGAGCCGCAGATGCCGGTGATGCCGGTGACGGCGGTTTCCTCGGCGAAGCCCTCCTCGTCCGACCACTTGTCGCAGCCGATGACGCGGAAGCGGGGTTCCTTGGTCTCGGGGTCGATGCGGATCGCCTCGATGGCGCCGGGGGCGGCGCGTTGGCCGGAGGAGATCTGTGCGCCTTCGAAGGCCGGGCCGGTGGGCGAGGAGCAGGCGAGCACGCGGGTCTTGTCGCCCAGGAGGATCTCGGCATTGGTGCCGACGTCGACGATGAGCGCGAGGTCCTCGGACTTGCCGGGCTCTTCCGACAGCGCCACGGCGGCACAGTCGGCGCCCACGTGGCCGGCGATGCAGGGCAGGATGTAGGTGCGGGCGCGGGTGTTGATGACGGTGAGGTCGAGATCGCGCGCCTCGAGCGTCATGCTGTCGGAGGTGGCGAGCGCGAAGGGCGCCTGCCCCAGCTCGACCGGGTCGATGCCGAGGAGGAGGTGGTGCATGACCGGGTTGCAGACGAAGACCGTCTCGAAGATGAGGTGCGGCTCGATTTCCGCTTCCTTGGCGATCTCGCCGGCGAGGGTGTTGATGGCGTCGCGCACCGCCTTGGTCATTTCCTTGTCGCCGCCGGGGTTCATCATGGAGTAGGAGACGCGGCTCATCAGGTCTTCGCCGAAGCGGATCTGGGGGTTCATGATGCCGGAGGAGGCCTTGACCTCGCCCGTGACCAGATCGGTCAGGTGGGCGGCGATGGTGGTGGAGCCGAGGTCGATGGCAAGGCCGTAGAGGCCGTGCTCATGCAGGCCGGGCCAGATGTCGAGCACCCGGGCCACGTCATCCTGGTGGGATTTGTGCAGGGCCACGGTGACCTGGAACTTGCCCTTGCGCAGGACAGGCTGGAGCTTGGACAGGAGGGTGACATCGGCGCGGATCGCCTCGATCCCCCATTCCTTTTTCAGGGCGCGGGCAAGGCGTTCGAGATCGCCGGTGGGCTCGTGCATGTCCGGCTCTTCCACGTCGACGAGGTAGAGCCGGGTGGCCGGGTCCATCTCGATCACGCGGGCAGAGGCGGCCTTCCGCACGACCTGCTTGTGCACCTGGCTTTCGGGGGGCACGTCGATCACCACGTCGCGCAGGATCTGGGCCTGGCAGCCGAGGCGGCGGCCGGGTTTCAGACCGCGCTTCTGGTCGTAGCGTTCCTCGACCTTGTTCCATTCGGAGAGCGCGTTGTCGGCCACGGTGATGCCGTGCTTGGAGAACTCTCCGTAGCCGGGCGTGATCTGGCATTTCGAACAGATGCCGCGGCCGCCGCAGACCGAGTCGAGGTCGACCCCCAGCTGGCGGGCGGCGGTCAGGACCGGGGTGCCCGCGGGGAACCGGCCGCGCTTGCCGGAGGGGGTGAAGACGACGAGGGGATCGGTGGTCATTACGGTGCGGACCTTCGGCCAAAGGTGACTTTGTGGCGCACCATAGACGCTTCGTTTTCCGAGGGAAGGCTGCAACCGGCAGAATCTTGTCCGCAGGCGTCATGGGGTGGGCAAGCGGGTTTCCGGGACAGGGCCGCGATCGTCGCGACCCCGGGCTTATTCCCGCCGTGACAGCCACCGCCTGAACCATGTCACGGTGGGCCGGCCGGCCGACCCGTCGCCCCTGAGGCTTTTGCCGACGTCGAGGATCAGGGCCAGGACGCCCAGGACGGCTGCCGCTGCCAGCAGCACCGGGCTTGTCATGATGGTGTCGAGCGCGTCCGGCCGGATGACGGCGAACGCTTCCAGACCGTAGTAGCGCAGGTGCATTTCCACCCGTGACGTCTCGGACAGCGCGGACAGCACCATGCCGGGCGTGTCGGAGTCGAAGGAGGGGGTGACATGCCCGTAAACGGTTGCGGGGCGCCCCTCGGCGAACAGGCCCCACAGCCAGCCGCCGCGCCAGATTTCCGCGGAGGCGCCGCGGCTGAGCTCGCCCTGTTTCACGATTTCCATCGTCGGCCGGAACATCGAGGAGGCCAGGCTTTCCTGGCGCGCCTCCCACCGGCCGGACACCAGATAATCGTTCGCGCCGGGCGCGATCCCGCCGCCGAAGGTGATCGAGCCGTTGACGACGAGCGCGCCATGGCGGCGCCAGGTTTCCGCCGGAACGACCAGCCGGTCGCCTTCCGCGAGCGCGGGTTCGGTGCCCGAAATCCCCTCGATCATCAGGCTGTTGTCGGGTTGAAGGCGCAGCCGCACCTCGGCCTTGTCCGGCCAAGCGATGGTTCGGGGGTCCGGGCCGGTGACGGAAAAGGCGGCGGCGGGGCAAAGGGCGGCGTCGCCATCCGCCACCAAGACCGGCGCCGCCCGTTCCCGGCAGAGCGCGGCTTGTTCCAGCTCCCACGCGTTGGCATTGCCGCGAAACGTCAGGGTCGCGCCGAAACTGCGGGCCTCCACCAGGAACGTGCGGGTCCAGGACCCCCATACCAGGCTGATGCAGAACAGGCCGATCGCGATGACGGCCAGGGCGGACATGACGGTTCCAAGGGTGTTTTTCGCGCCGCCGCCGGTCATGGTCATTCGGTATGCGGTGTCTGGATGTGGATCTCGTCGAGTGACGTGCTGCCGTTCTCGCGCACACGGAACACGCCGAGCTTGATATCCTGTTGCGCGGGCAGGTCCTCGAGCAGGCAGAGGGTATCGTATGCCGTGCGGGCCGAGACCTCGACGGGCGCGCACTGGATCGGCGGCCGGGCCTCCTCGCCAACATAGACGAAGACGCGGCTGGCACGGAAGGAGTTCACCAGCAGGGAGATGCGCGGCGCGACCCCGGCGTTCCAGTACGCGACCGTCACCTCTTCGGTCTGTCCCGAGGCGCAGGCCCCGAGGGAGACGCGGATCGCAAGCTCGTCTTCGGGCAGTTTCGCCAGCTTGTCGCCGTACCGGGTTTCGAAGGGCACCGGCGCAAGCAGCGGGGCGTCCGCGTCTGCGCCCGGCGCGGGCGCGACGCGATAGGTGTTCACCGACTCGTAGAGCCCGTCGGCGGAGACAACCCGCGAACAGATCAGCTTTCCCTGCCAGCTGGGCGGCAGGTAGACCTTCAGCCCGACGGCACTTTCCGCGGTCTGCCTGACCTGCATACCCGCGAACACTGCGCCGGAGATCTTGGCGGCATCCGACAGCCTTTCAATGAAGGGCACGACGCCGTCAACGGGCTCGTTCGCCAAGGCAATGACATTGTCAGAAGTGGCCGTTTGTGCTGCAATCGAAGTGGTCGAACAAAGAATTGCGAGGAGTGGAAAAATGCCGCGGATCATGTTTTTCCTGACTGCCTTTTTGGTAATGGGAACAGTCTATCCGAGTTCGGCGGCTTCGCAAACGGTGAGTGTCCTGAACAGCGAGGGCGGGCACGGCCACGGATACATGTTCGGCTACGCGGGGAACTGTTATGTCGCCTTGCCGCGGCATGTCGCCGGACCGGACTATTTCCCGCGCGTGAACCTGTCCACCCCGGCCCCCGTGGTTTCGGGGACGGGCACGGTTCTGCGGCCGTTCTGGGAGGGTATCGACCTGGCGCTGGCGGTGGCCTCGGAGGGAATGCGGGAGCGCTGCACCGCAAGTCTGGATGACCTCGATCCGTCGCGGACGGCCCAGAGGGCGGCCACGGCGCACATCCTGCGACTGCTGCCGGACGGGTCGGAGGACCGGGTCGAGATCGTGGTGGGGGATCGCGGGTACCTGACCTTCGTGGGCCAGGTGGCGCCCTCGGACAGCGGGGAGATCGCGCAAGGCACCTCCGGCGCGTTCGCGTTTCACGAGGGTGAACCGATCGGCATGGCCATCACCTCGGACGACACGCGGCGTGCCACGTTCATGCGGGTCGAGGAGATCAGGATGCACCTTGCCAGATTTCTTTCGCAGACCGGGTCGAACCCGGCCGGCAGCAGCATGGCCACGACAGAAGCCCCGGAGACGGCAAGCGATGCCGGCCTCAGGATCGCGCTCGTCTCGGCCAGCGTGCCCGCGGTCAGCCCGAGCCATGCCCCGGAAAACATGCTGACCGATGGGGTGTTCGTCTTCGAGCCGGCGCGCCACGTGGCCTTCGATTTCCGGTTCGAACCCGACGAGCGAAGGCCGGTCTCGCGGCTGCGGATGCAGGCGCCGGGCGACGGGACCTATGCCGTTCCGAAGAACATCCTGATCCAGGCCTCTGTCGAGGCGGGGGGCGCGGGCTTCAGGACGATCGCGCGCCGGCAGGTCGGGCCCGACGGCGCGTTTGACACCGGACAGATCGCGCCGCGCCTTGCCAAGCGGCTGAGGATCATCGTGCTCGATGCGTGGTCCGACGGACCGATCGCCATCGAACGCGTTTTCGTCTGGTAGGATCAGTCGATCAGGCGGATGCTGAAGGGAACGGGCTCATCGACGGAGTCGAGTGTTGCGACGCCTTCGAGGGCGCCCGTTTCCGTGACGACCGCCCTCGCGTTCATGCCGTAAGGGGTGAGGAAGACACCGTCGCTGTTGACCGTGACGAAGCAGTTTTCGGGCCTGTAGCTGCTTTCACCGAAGCAACGCTTGTCTTCGTGGTAATCCCCGACCGGGATCCGCCAGTAGCCGATACCGTTGGCATCGAGCGTTCCGTTCCAGTCCCGCATCCGGCTGGGCCAGGAGCTGTCCTTGACGTGACCGCCGTCGAACCGGATGCTGAAGATCGGCCGGGTCTTGAGGTAGGTCTCGAACGCGATGCGCTTGACCGTCGGGTTCGGGGAAAGAAGGCCGTATTCCAGCGCCATGCGCTGCAACGACTCGTCTCCCGATTCGAGCATGATCTCCATGGCCGCCAGGCTGCGGGCCGGATCGGGGTTGTTGAGCAGTTCCTGGTAGGGATCGAGATCGTTCATCTGCTTGTCGATCATCTGGTTGATCTGTTCCGGGGTCAGGCTTTGCGCGAGCGCCGTGACGGGGAGGAGGTACGCGAGGACAGCAAGAAGACGAATGCTCAAAATAACTCTCCGACAATTGGTTTCGTTTCCAGCCTAGGAAATAGCTGGTCTCGCGTCGACATTTTTTCGGCAGGGCCGGGGTGGTTCCGGTGGCCGGGCCTGCGCGGCCCGCCGATGGGTGGAACGCGCCGTGACTGGCGGTTTAGGGGGCCAGCCCCCGACGTCGAAATCCCTGGGGATTTCAACGTCTCCCCCGGGATATTTCTGGCCAGAAGAAGCGTTGGGGTTGTGCCGGGTCTCAGCCGCGGCGGATGGTGGCGCCGAGGGTGGTCATCAAGGGTTCGAAGACCGGGAAGGAGGTGGCGATGGGGGCGCCGTCGTCGATGCTGACCGGTTTCCGGGTGGCGAGGCCGAGGATGAGGAAGGACATGGCGATGCGGTGGTCGAGATGGGTTTCGCAGGTGGCGCCGCCGGGGACGTTGCCGTGGCCGAGGCCGGTGACCGTCCACCAGTCTTCGCCCTCGTCGACGGTAACGCCGCAGGCGCGCAGGCCGGTGGCCATGGCGTCGATCCGGTCGCTTTCCTTGACGCGGAGTTCCTTGACGCCGCGCATCTCGGTTTTGCCCTCGGCGAAGGCGGCGACCACGGAAAGGACGGGGTATTCGTCGATCATGCTGGCGGCGCGGTCGGGGGGGACGGAAATGCCTTTGAGGTTGGGCGAGAAGCGGGCGCGGAGGTCGGCCACGGGTTCGCCGCCTTCCTCGCGCTGGTTCTCGTAGGTGAGGTCGGCGCCCATCTCGCGCAGGGTGGTGAAGAGGCCGGCGCGGGTGGGGTTGAGGCCGATATTCGGGACCAGGATGTCGGAGCCTTCGGTGATGAGTGCCGCGCAGACCGGGAAGGCGGCGGAGCTGGGGTCGCGCGGGACGGCGATGGTCTGGGGTTTCAGCTCGGGCTGGCCCTGCAGGGTGATGATGCGGCCCTCGTTGGTGACCTCGGTCGCGATGGTGGCGCCGAAGCCGGCCAGCATGCGTTCGGAATGGTCGCGGGTGGCCTCGCGTTCGATGACCACGGTTTCGCCGGGGGCGTTGAGGCCGGCGAGCAGGACGGCGGATTTCACCTGCGCCGAGGGCACCGGCACCTCGTAGCGCACAGGCAAGGGGTCGCGCGCGCCGACGATGGTCATGGGCAGGCGGCCACCGGAGCGGCCGACGGCCTGGGCGCCGAAGAGGGCAAGCGGGTCGGTGACGCGGGCCATGGGGCGCTTGTTGAGGCTGGCGTCGCCGGTGAAGGTGGCGGTGATCGGCGAGGTGGCCATGGCGCCCATGATCAGGCGGACACCGGTGCCGGAATTGCCGCAGTCGATGACCTGGTCGGGCTCGGCGAAGCCGCCGGTGCCGACGCCGTGGACATGCCATGTGCCGTCGTCGTCGCGGGTGATCTCGGCCCCCATGGCACGCATGGCCTTGGCGGTGTCGAGCACGTCTTCGCCTTCGAGAAGGCCGGTGATGGTGGTTTCGCCCACCGCCAGCGCGCCGAGGATGAGCGAACGGTGGGAGATCGACTTGTCGCCGGGAATGGCGGCTTCGCCCGAAAGACCGGTGGAGGCGTGGGAGGACATGGGGGTCGGGGTGCCGTGGCCGGACATTTGCTGCGCCTTTCGTGAACGGGTCGGCCTGCCTGATAGCGCAAGCATGGCGCCGGGTAAATCCGTGTTCAGCCCCGGGCGAGCGGCAGGGTGGCGCAGCGGAAGGCGCCGCCGGTGGAGGGGACGGCGTCGAAGGGGAGTTCGTCGACCCGGTAGCCGGCGGCGCGGAGGGCGGCGTTGACGCGGGCGCAGGCCGGGTGATCGCGGGCGACCAGGTGATCGGGGGCGAGAGAGAGGACGTTGGTGGCCAGCGCCGCCGCCTCGTCGCGGGTGACCTCGATCCAGTCGTACCGGGAGCGCATGGCGGCGGGGATGGTATCGAGCCCGGCAGGGTAGATGAGGGCGTGGCCGAGGCCCAGCGGCTGGAAGGCGCAATCGAGGTGGAGCACATCTTCGCCCTGCGACAGGGGCCGGGTGGGGACCTGGTGGATGGAGTAGATGTCGCCGAATTCCCGGCGGAGGAAGGCCGCGCCTTCGGGGTCGCTGCGCTGGCCCACGCCCACGAAGATGTCGGGGCCGGCGATGATCACGTCGCCGCCTTCGAGGGTGATGCCGGGGGGCACGGAAAGGCGGGGGCCGGTGAAGCTGGCGAGGAGGCGGTCGAGCCCGCGGATTTCCTCCGTACGGCTGGCGTTACGCATGGCGGCGGTGACGAAGGTGTCGCCGATGACGAAGCCGATGTCGCGGGGGCAGGTCTGGTCCTGCACGGTTTCCGGGGCGAGGTCGGGGATGTGAACGGTGACGCCCGCCCCCTCCAGCGCCGTGCGGAAGGTGGAGAAGTCGGCCACGACCTGTGCCTCGGTGGGGTGGCCGTGGCGGGCGAGCGTGTGGCGGTGGGTTTCGTTGACCACCTCGACGCGGGCGCCGTCGCGGTGATAGCCGGCGCCGCGCCCCATTACCACGTGGCGAAGGGGCGCGAACTCGTCGGCGATGTGGAAGTGCCGCAAGCGCCTCAGCCTGCCGCAGTGATCAGGAACTCGACCTTGAGCTCGGGATGGGCGAGCTTGGCCTCGCCGCAGGCACGGGCGGGGGCGTGGCCCTCGGGCACCCAGGCATCCCAGACCTCGTTCATCTCGGCGAAATCGGCCATGTCGGCGAGCCAGATGGTGCATTGCAGGATGCGGGTGGTGTCGGAGCCGGCCTCGGCCAGAAGTTTCTCGACCTTCGAGAGGCACGAGCGGGTCTGGTCGGCGACGCTGTCGCCCTTTTCGCCCACCTGCCCGGCCAGGTAGATCGTGCCGTTATGGGTGACCATCTGGCTCATGCGCTGGCCGGTGTGGTGGCGGGAGATGTCGGACATGGGGGTGGGTTCCTTCGATGATGATTGACCCCGTGGCGGGGCCGCGAGAAGACAATTGCATCCGGCCGCGCGATCGGCATAAGGCGGGGCATGGCCAAGCTCTATTTCCACTACTCGACGATGAACGCGGGCAAGTCAACGCTGCTTCTGCAGGCGGCGCATAACTACCAGGAGCGGGGAATGGAGACCTTCCTGATGACCGCGCGGGTGGATGACCGGGCGGGCGAGGCGACCATCGCCTCGCGCATCGGGATCGGGCAGCGGGCGGCGGTGTTTTCGGGCGAGACCGACATGTTCGCAGCGCTTCGGGCGCGACTGGAGAAAGGGCCTGTGGCCTGTGCCTTCATCGACGAGTCGCAGTTCCTGACCAAGGCCCAGGTCTGGCAACTGGCCCGGGCGGTGGACGACCTTGGCGTGCCGGTGATGTGCTATGGCCTGCGGGTGGATTTCCGGGGCGAGCTGTTTCCGGGCTCGGCCGCGCTTCTGGCGCTGGCGGACGAGATGCGAGAGGTGCGCACGATCTGTCATTGCGGCAAGAAGGCCACCATGGTGGCGCGGCAGGATGCCGGGGGCCGGGTGCTGACCGAGGGCGAGCAGGTGCAGATCGGCGGCAACGAGACCTACGTCAGCCTGTGCCGGCGGCACTGGCGCGAGGCGGTGGGCGACCGGGGATAGCGGGAACCGGCGAGGGCCCTTGCACGTTGGTTTCGCGTGAAAGGAGAACCGTCATGGACCGTCTGGCCATCTACTTTGCCGTCCTGGCCGGTGCCTGTGTTGCCGGTGCCGCGCTGATCGTGGCATTCGCGCTTGGATACTATTCTTTCTGGTCTTTCCTTGTCTGCGGCGTCATCGGCGTTGTCACCGCCTACCCCATCGGTTTCTGGATTTCCCGCGCCATCAAGCGGGAAGACCCGAATTTCAACCACCGCAAGCCGCGGCAGTCGGACGGGATCCTGCCCGATCCGAAGGCGCCGGAGATTTAAACCCGGGGGTGGCTCAAGCCCGTTCGACCAGGACCGAGCCAACCGAGTACCCTGCCCCGAAGGAGCAGATCAGCCCGGCATCGCCGGGCTGGAGGTCATCCGAGTATTTCGAGAAGGCGATGATCGAGCCCGCCGAAGAGGTGTTGGCATAGTCCTGCAGGATGTTGGGCTGTTCGTCGGGTTCCGGCGTGCGGCCCATGACCTTTTTCCCGATGAAATCGTTCATCGTCTTGTTCGCCTGGTGCAGCCAGAGGCGTTTAAGCTGGTCGGCGGCGACGCCTTCCTCTGCCATGTGGTCGGCGATGTGTTTCGACACCAGCGGCAGGACTTCCTTGAACACCTTGCGCCCCTCCTGAACGAAGAGCATGTCGCGGCGGTCGTCCATGTGCCCCTCGCGGGTGCGGCGGAGGAAGCCGTTGTTGTTGCGGATGTTGTTCGAGAACTGCGTGGCGCAGCGGGTGGAATGGACGAGGAAATGCGGGCCTTTCGCATCCTCGGCGCGTTCGAGAACCATGGCGGTGCAGACGTCGCCGAAGATGAAGTGACAGTCGCGGTCGCGCCATTCGAGGTGGCCGGAGCAGATTTCCGGGCTGACCACGATGGCGCAGCGGACCGAGCCCGCGCGGATCATGTCGGCGGCCGCCTGGATGCCGAAGGTGGCCGAGAAACAGGCGACATTCATGTCGAAGGCGAAGCCGCCGGCGCCCAGGTGTTGCTGGATCTCGATGGCGATGGCCGGATAGGGCCGTTCGTGGTTGGAGGCGGCGCAGATGACCAGGTCGACCTCCTCCGCCGTGCGGCCCGATTGCGCCAGCGCCTTGCCGCAGGCGTCGAGCGCCATTTCGGCCATGATCCCCGGCTCCTCGTTCGAGCGGGGGCGAAGGTGGGGGTGCATCACGTCCGGGTCGAGCACGCCCGTCTTGTCCATCACGTAGCGCTGTTCGATGCCGGAGGCGGAGAAGATGAAGCCGGTGGAGGAGTGCGGCTTGGCCTCGATCTCGCCCGCCGAGATCGCCTCGGCATTCTCGGCGTTGAAGGTGTCGGCATAGGCGTTGAAGGCGTCGACCAGTTCGGCGTTGGTGATGGTCTCGTTCGGGGTGAAGACCCCGGTGCCCGTGATGGCAGGTTTGAACATTGTGGCTCTCATCAGGTGTATCGCCCAGATCAACGCAGGCGGGCCTGAAGGTCAAGCGGAACCGGCGAAGCCTTGCCGGAACGCCGGGTCAGTTGACGAGGTTGGGCGGGATATTCCCGTTGAGCGCGGCGACGAGGTTGTCGACGGCGACGAACCCCATCCGTTCGCGCACTTCCAGCGCGGCGGTACCGAGATGCGGCAGGAGGGCGACGTTCTCCATCTTGGTCAGCGCCTCGGGCACTTTCGGCTCGTGCTCGTAGACATCGAGCCCGGCACCGCCGATCTGCCCGGTTTTCAGCGCCTCGATCAGCGCGTCCTCGTCGACCACGTCGCCGCGGGCGATGTTGATGAAGCGGGCATGGGGCTGCATGGCGGAGAAGAGCTCTTCGCCGACGAGATACTGGTTCTCGCCCCCGCCCGGCACGGCGGTGACGACAAAATCGGAAAGACCAGCCAGCTCTTGCATGGTTTCAACCTGCCGGGCCTCGATGTCCACATCCTTGGGCGATCTGTTGAAATAAACCACGTTCATCCCGAAGCCATAGTGACAGCGCCGGGCGATGGCCTGGCCGATGCGGCCCATGCCGATGATGCCCACGGTCTTGCCGGTGACATGCAGGCCGAGGAGTTGCGTGGGGGTCCAGCCCGTCCACTTGCCGGCGCGCAGAAGGCGCTCGCCCTCGCCCGCGCGGCGGGCGGTCATCAGCATGAGGGTGAGGGCAATATCGGCGGTGGCGTCGGTGACGGCGCCGGGGGTGTTGGTGACCATCAGCCCGGCGGCGCGGGCGGCGGCCACGTCGATATGGTTGTAGCCGACGCCGAAATTGGCCAGCACCTTGCAGCGGGAGCCTTCGGAGCCTTCGAAGACATCCGCCGTAAAGAAATCGCCCAGGGTGGGCAGGACACCGTCGTAAAGCGTGAGCGCCGCGCGCATCTGGCCGACTTTCAGCGGCCGCGTATCTTCGCGGATCTCGACGTCGAAATGCTGTTCGGCGCGGGCGATGACGGCATCGGGCAGGCGTGTGGTGAAGAGCACCCGCATCAGTGCATCCGCTCCCCTTCGGCAACTTCCTGGTCGGGGGCGATGAGGACGATACCACCTTGCGGATCGGCAGCACCGAGCACCAGCACTTCGGACATGAAGGGTCCGATCTGGCGGGGCGGGAAGTTGACCACGCCCATGACCTGCCGGCCTGTCAGGCTTTCGGGCGTGTAGTGGGCGGTGAGCTGCGCAGAGGTCTTGCGCTCGCCGATCTCGGGGCCGAAATCGATCCACATCTTGATGGCGGGCTTGCGGGCCTCGGGGAAGGGTTCGGCGCGGATCACGCGGCCCACGCGGATGTCGACCTTGAGGAAGTCGTCGAAGGTTATTTCGTCAGCCATTGCGGAGTTCTTTCGAGCGGTCGGTGGCGGCGGCCACGGTTTTCTTCATCAAGGGCGGGAGGCCGGTATCTTCATCCATCAGCACCTCCAGCCCGGCCTGCGTGGTGCCGTTGGGGCTGGTGACGTTGACGCGAAGCTGGGCGGGGGTTTCCTCGGCCTCTTCGGCGAGCGCCCCTGCCCCGGCGACGGTGGCCTGGGCGAGCTGCATGGCCAGCGCGGGGGACAAACCTTGCGCCTCGCCCGCCTTGGCCAGGCATTCGATCATGTGGAACACGTAGGCCGGGCCGGAGCCCGAGACGCCGGTGACGGCATCCATCTGGTCCTCGCTGTCGAGGCGGACCACCTGCCCCACCGCTGTCAGCAGCTCCTCGGCGGTGTCGAGATGGGCGGGCGTGGCGTGCGCGTTGCCGATGATGGCGGTGATGCCCCGGCCCACGGCGGCGGGCGTGTTGGGCATGGCACGGATGATCGGGCTGTCATCGCCGAGCGCGGCCTCGAAGGCGGAAATCGGCGTGCCGGCGGCGACGGAGACGAAGAGGGTCCTGCCCCCGCCCATGGCGGCGATGGCGGGCAGCGCGTCGCCCATCATCTGGGGTTTCACGGCGATGAGCACGATGGCGGGCTGTTTCGGCAGGTCGCCGTTGAGGGTGACGCCGGTGGTTTGCAGCCATTCGGAGGGTTTCGGGTCGATCACCCAGACGCTTTGCGGCGGCAGGCCCCGCTTCAGCCAGCCTGCCAGCATGGCCGAGCCCATCTTGCCGCAGCCCAGCAGCACCAGCCCGTTGCGGGCTACGTTGTCCGTGGTCATCCCTGTCCCCCTTGCCTTGATGAACGGCATTCGGGGGAGAGTGTTACGCCCGCATCCCGCGGGATTCAATGGCGGGAAAAGCGGCGCGGCGCGACCCGGCGAAGCATCGCCCGCCGGGCGCGGCGGATTGCCGTGAAATCAGGCGGTGCCGTAAGCCTCGGCGATGGCGACCTGCATGGCGTCGCGCGGAGTACGGTCGCCCCAGACGACAAGCTGGAAGGCCGGGTAGAAGCGCTCGGCGCTGAGGACGGCGGCGTTGATCAGCGTGTCGACCTGTTCGGGGCAGACGCTGGGCGCGCCGGCCATGACGAGGCCGTAGCGGTAGACCATCAGCTTCTGCTCGGCCCAGTAGGTGAAGGCGCCGGCCCAGCACTGGTCGTTCACTTCGTTGAGGGTCTGGTAGAGGACCGGCAGCTTGTCTTCCGGCGGCTCCATCTCGAAGGTGCAGACCATGCGCAGGGTCTCGTCATAGGCGGACCATGCCAGCGTGACCGAATAGGTGCGCCACTGGCCCTCGACGGCCATGGCGATCTGATCGTCTCCGATCCGGTCGAAATCCCAGTCGTGATGCTCGGCGAGATGCTCGACGATATCGATGGGGTGAAGATCTTCACTCAGAAACTGCTCGGATAATGCCATGCCGCCACCTCTTGTGAGTTGTAGCGCGGGGGCTTGGCAGCGCCCCAAGCGCTAGGTGCCTGCTCTAGAACGGGGGCTTATTCCCTCTGTCCCTACCATATATCGTGGCGAGTGGATTGCAGCCTGTAAAGCTATTTGTTGGGGATAACCTCAATAAGTTGTGGATGACGTCAAAACTTCATCAAGATGAGTTGGGGGTGTCATGTGGGGGATCGCTCCCGGCCCTTTAGGGTTTGTCCGCCCCGGGCCTGACCCGGGGCCTCTGGTTTGAGCGAGGTCCCGGCTCGGGGGCCGGGACGGGGGAACTCACCTTGCGGTATGCAATGCGCCGGGAACCGCGGGCCGAGGCTGCCGGTTGGCGTGGAAAGGAAGGCGGCCGGCATGGCACATGACGAGCTGTGGAAGATGGAGAAGAGCTTCTGGCTCGATGGGCCGGAGTTCTATGGCCGCGCGATGGCGCCGGATGCGCGGATGGTGTTTCCCGATCCGGTGGGAATCCTGGCCGGGGAGGAGATCGTCGAGGGGCTCAAACAGGCGCCGCGCTGGGCCGAGGTGCGGTTCGACGAGCGGGAGGCGACCGGGATGGGGGACACGGTGGTGCTGGCGTACCGCGCGACGGGCAAACGGAAGGGCGAGGCGGCTTACGTGGCGCTGTGCATGAGCACGTATGTGAAGGGGGACGAGGGGTGGCGGTTGCTGGCGCATCAGCAGTCGCCGGTTTCCGGGTAGAGCGGTTGGGGCGTGGCACGCCGGGCGGGGCTTGGATAGGGACGTGGTGCGGGGAAAAGGTGGGTTGGCACCCACCCTACGGCCGCCGCGCCGAGCGTGGCAGGGTGCGACAGTGGCGGGCCAATGCCCGCCCGACGCTTACTTCTCCAGCGCCTCGATGCGGGCCTTGAGCGCCTCGTTCTCCTCGCGGGCCTTTTGGGCCATGGCGCGGACGGCGTCGAATTCCTCGCGCGTGACGAAATCTCGGTCGGCGAGCCAGCGGTCGATCATCGACTTCATTGCCGTCTCGGCCTCTTCCCGCGCGCCCTGGGCCACGCCCATGGCGTTGGTCATGAGCTGCGAGATGTCGTCGAATACCTTGTTGCGGGTCTGCATGGGGATTGCTCCGGCGTTATATTTGCAATCTATATGGGCCGCAAAACCCCGCCGCGCAAGGTCGACTTCCCCGTTGACTTCCCCGTGGCGACAGAGGCAGAGAGACACAAATGCAGGCCGCCATCCAATTCCCCGATCTGTCGCCCGAGATCTTCACCCTGCCGATCTTCGGCATGGAATTCGCGCTGCGCTGGTACGCGATGGCCTATATCGTGGGCATCATCATCGGCTGGCGGCTGGTGGTGGCGACGCTGCGCCGGCCGCACCTGTGGAAGAACGACACGCCCGTTATGAAGGAAAGCCAGGTCGAGGACCTGCTGACCTGGGTGGTGCTGGGTGTCATCCTTGGCGGGCGGCTGGGCTACGTGTTGTTCTACAAGCCTGCTTATTTCGTTCAGAATCCGGCCGAGATCCTGATGCTGTGGCAGGGCGGCATGTCGTTCCATGGCGGGCTTCTCGGGGTGATCATCGCCTGCGTGGGCTTCTCGTGGCGGCAGCGGATTCCGTGGCTGTCGGTGGCGGACGTGCTGTGCATGGCGACGCCGGTGGGGCTTTTGCTGGGGCGGATCGCGAATTTCATCAATGCCGAGCTGTGGGGGCGGCCGACCGACCTGCCGTGGGGCGTGATCTTCCCCGGCGAGATGGCGCAGTATTGCCCCGAGGTGGTGGGCGCCTGTGCGCGGCATCCCTCACAGCTTTACGAGGCGTTGCTGGAGGGGCTGATCCTGGGTGCCGTGCTGTTGTGGCTGGTGTTCCGGAAAGGCGCGCTGAAGCGGGTGGGCACGGTGACGGGGGTGTTCTTCGCGGGCTATGGCCTGGCGCGGTTCCTGGTAGAGTTCGTGCGGCAGCCGGATGCGCAGTTCGTGTCGGAGGGCAACCCGCTGGGGCTGGCCTTCCACGTGGGCGGCTACGGGCTGACCATGGGGCAAATATTGTCGCTGCCGATGTTCGCGCTGGCCGCCTACCTGGTGATCCGGGCGCGCGGGCCGGCATGACCGCGCTGAAGGAGCATCTTGTCAGCCAGATAAGGGCCAACGGGCCGATGACGGTGGCGGAGTACATGGCCGTCTGCCTGATGCATCCCGAGCATGGCTATTACGCCACGCGCGACCCGCTGGGCACGGCGGGCGATTTCATAACGGCGCCGGAGATGAGCCAGATGTTCGGCGAGCTGATCGGGCTGGCGCTGGCGCAGGCGTGGATGGACCAGGGGGCGCCGGAGGCGTTCGTGCTGGCCGAGCTGGGGCCGGGGCGCGGGACGCTGATGGCGGATGTGCTGCGGGCGACGAAGGGGGTGGCCGGGTTTCACGACGCGGCGCGGGTGAACCTTGTGGAGACGTCGCCGGCGCTCAGGCAGGTGCAGGCGCAGACGGTCACGTGGCCGGGCATCGCGTGGCGCGAGAGCGTGGGCGACCTGCCGGAGCTGCCGCTTTTCGTGGTCGCGAACGAGTTCTTCGATGCCCTGCCCGTGCGGCAGGTGCAGCGGGAGGGCGAGCGCTGGCGGGAACGGCTGGTGGGGCTCGAGGGCGAGGCGCTGGCGATCGGGCTGAGCGATCCGAAGGCGATGGCACCGCTGGAGCACCGGCTGGAGGATACGCGGGACGGGGATATCGTCGAATTCTCGCCCATGGGCGAAAGTATCGCGGCCGAGATCGGCGGGCGGATCGCGAAACATGGCGGCGCCGCGCTGATCGTGGATTACGGCGACTGGCGGTCGCTGGGCGATACGTGGCAGGCGGTGAAGGGGCACGAGGCCACGGACCCGCTGGCCGAGCCGGGGCGGGCCGACCTGACGGCGCATGTGGATTTCGAGGCGCTGGCGCGGGCGGTGCCCTGCCGGTACAGCCGGTTGACGCCGCAGGGGGTGTTCCTGGAGCGGCTGGGAATCACCGCGCGGGCGCAGGCGCTGGCCAAGGGGCTTGAGGGCGATCGGCTGGAAACCCACATTGCCGCGCATCGCCGCTTGACCCACCCCCATGAAATGGGGACGCTCTTCAAGGTAATGGCATTCACCCCCGACGGGGCGGCCCCGCCGCCCGGACTGGACACATGACGCTCGAGATCATCACCGCCGACGCCCTTGCCCCGCTGCGCCACGGGTTCTTCACCCGCAAGGGCGGGGCGTCGTCCGGCGTGTTCTCGGGGCTGAATTGCGGGCTGGGATCATCCGACCAGTCCGACGTGGTGCGGATCAACCGGACGCGGGCGGCCGATGCGCTGGGGCTCGGGCCGGAGAATCTCGTGAACGTCCACCAGGTGCATTCCGCGCGGGTCGAGGTGGTGGAGGATCCGCAGGAGGAGCGGCCCAGGGCCGATGGCATGGTGACGAAGGTGCCCGGGCTGGCGCTGGCGATCCTGACCGCCGATTGCCAGCCGGTGCTGTTCGCCGACCGGCAGGCCGGGGTGATCGGCGCGGCCCATGCGGGCTGGCGCGGGGCGCTGGACGGCGTGCTGGAAGAGACCGTGGAGCAGATGGAGGCACTGGGCGCGTCGCGCGGGGATATCGTGGCGGTGATCGGGCCCTCGATCAGCCAACAGGCCTACGAGGTGGGCCCCGAGTTCCTTGACGACTTCATGGCCGACGACCCGGACAACCACCGCTTCTTCGCCAATGGCGAGGGCGACCGTTACCTGTTCGACCTGCCCTCTTTCGGGTTGCACCGGCTGCGCCGCGCCGGGGTGGGCCACGCGGAATGGACGCGGCATTGCACCTATTCCGATGCCGGGCGGTTCTATTCCTACCGGCGCGCGACCCATGCGGGCGAGGCCGATTACGGACGGCTTCTGGCGGCGATCCGGCTGTAAATGGGGCATGGCCGGGACCGGGCGGTGCCCGTTCTTGCCACAATCGCGCCCGTCCGGACCGGTGGCGGCCTTTGGGTCGAGGCTATTTCCTAAATGATTTCAGTCATGTGCCGGAACTCTGGCAGGGTTTCCGGATTTTGGCCGCCCTGCCCGGCAAAAGACCGAGGAATCCCACACCCGCGTCAAATCGTGGCCTCAAACCCCGGCAATATTGCAGGCAACGGAACGAGGGACGCCGCCGCGCTCACACCGCCGGGTTCGAGAGCCGTCAAAGCAAGAGGGTAAGGGACAATGAAGAGACGTTGGATGAAATCCGTCATCGAAACCAGCAAGCAGGCGACGCCGGCGCTGCCGTTCCGGCGCGGGATGCGCAACACGGCGCTGCGACACGCGGGCCAGGGTGCCGCGCCGGTCGCCGCACCGGTCAAGGCCGTGCGCACCGCCTGAGCGACGCTGCCAATTGTGGCAAAGTTGCGCGATTCGAATCGGACGGGAATGCCGAATTGTGGCGAAATCGTCGACACGTGACCGACAATCTTAACGAAATTTAATAGATTGTCGGTCGGCACATGACAGTGATTGGTCAAATTTGACTAAACTTGGGCAATTGCGCCAATTGTTTGTCATCGCAACGTGAATGGTAACAAGTCCTTCTGTCGTTGTCGGTGGGGGCCGACGCGGTTGAGACAACCTGATAAAGGTGACTCAATAATGGTATCCCCCTACGATTCCGCGCATTTTTCCGCGCGTTCCGGTAACAAGTCTTCTGCACATCGCGACCGCGGCACCGTTCCGCAGCAGGCCCGCAAGACGCTGGCGATGCGCAAGTACCGTATTTCCTCGCTCATGTCGGACGGACAGGTGCGCGTCTCGGACCAGATCGGTCCGGCGATGCCGATTTTCGAAGCCGCCTTCTCGGCGTTTTCGCACGGCACGCTGATCAACACCACGCAAGGCCAGGTCGCGGTCGAGGATCTCGAGCCGGGCATGAAGCTTCAGACCACCGACCAGGGGCCGATGCAGCTTCTGTGGGTGGGAGCGATGACGCTGATGCCGCGGTCCGACAAGCATCCGCACGGCAGCAGCCTGACCCGGATCATGGCCGACAGTTTCGGCTTTGGCCGGCCGCAGGCCGACATCATGGCCGGGCCCGGCGCGCGGTTCCTGCTGCGGCCCAGCGGCTATGCCGAGCGCTATGGCAGCGAACGGACGCTGACCCCGGCGGCGCAGATGGTCGACGGGTACAACGCTATCGAGATCACCCCGCCGCGGCCGGTGACGGTCTATCACCTCTGCCTGCGGCGCCACGCGATCATCACCGCCGGCGGGATGGAGGCCGAGAGCTATCACCCCGGCCCGGGGTTCGAGCGGAACATGGGGCCGAACATGCTGAGCCTGTTCCTGTCGTTCTTCCCGCATATCAAGCAGCCGCGCGATTTCGGCCCGCTGGCGCATGAACGCCTGCCGCTGAAGGGGATCGAGAACGCGGCTGAGATGGCCTGACAAGGTATTTTGCTGCCATGACCGAAACGGGGCGCGACGGGGGTCGCGCCCCGTTTCGATTCAACCGGTTGCGATGGACCCGGGCGAGATGACGGGAACGAGCCCTTCGGCCGCCGCGGCCAGGGCTGCATCCTCGGTGACCAGCGCATCGGCCTGCAATTGCGTGAGGGCGACGTATTCGGCCAGTTCCGTCGAAGCGAGCCCTTGCCGGTCGGCGATGGTCCAGGCCCTGTGCCGCATCACCGCGTCGCCCAGGTACCTGAATTTGAGCTTGGCGAAGCGCGCGTTGATCGCCTGCCCCTCGTCAGCGGAGAGGGCGCCGTCGCGAACGCGCGCATAGAGGGTCGCGAGCACCTGCGACCGCAGGAGGGTCGGGGCGAGGATAGTGAAGGAGGCCGACGGCGACAGTTCTCCGGAGGCGATCAGGATCGCCGTGGCCGGGTCGATGACGATGCGTTTCGGGTTGGTCCGGGATGACGGCATGTTGGTCTCATGCGGCAGGAACCGCGCCTCAGGCGGATTTCTTCAGCCGGTCTTCCAGCACGTCGAAGGGCACGCCCGGCTCGTCCTTGGCGCCGCGGATCACCAGCGAGGTCTTGACGCTGCCCACGTTGTCGGCGGCGGTCAGCTCCTCGGTCAGGAAGCGCTGGAAGGTCGAGAGGTCGGGCGCCACGCATTTGAGAATGAAATCCACCTCGCCGTTCAGCATGTGGCATTCGCGAACCAGCGGCCAGGCGCGGCAGCGGGCCTCGAAAGCCGACAGGTCGGCCTCGGCCTGGCTTTGCAGGCCGACCATGGCGTAGACCTGCACCTCGAATCCCAGTTCGCGGGCGTCGACCTTGGCGTGGTAGCCCTGGATATAGCCGCTTTCCTCGAGCGTGCGGACCCGGCGGAGGCAGGGCGGCGCCGAGATGCCGACGCGCTTGGCCAGTTCGACATTGGTCATCCGGCCGTCAGCCTGCAGTTCGGCGAGGATCTTGCGGTCGATCTCATCGAGTCGGGTCGCGGGCATTCTGGGTCTCCTGAAAATTCGCGATTGTTATAACACCACTGGCAGCGCGCGCAATATTGTTTCGCCTTGGCGCAAGATCGTTTCCTGACCGGCGCCGCAGCGGTGTTTCGTTGCGCAGCGCGCGCCGGGAACGGCGGCACCGAAGGCCCGCGGCTTGGCGGGATTGCGTCCCGCTTTGCACATGGCGGGCTTGCAGGGGTTTCGCGCCCCCTGCCCCGCCGCTATATCTGTGCCCCGAGTCACCGACACCCTTATCACGCAGGTTCCGATCATGGCCGAGACACGTCACACCAAAACCCTCATCATCGGGTCAGGCCCGGCCGGCTATACCGCCGGTGTCTATGCCGCCCGCGCCATGCTCGAGCCGGTGCTGGTTCAGGGGATCGAACCGGGCGGCCAGCTGACCACCACCACCGAGGTCGAGAACTGGCCCGGCGATACCGAGGTGCAGGGCCCCGACCTGATGGTGCGGATGGAGGCCCATGCCAAGGCGATGGGCTGTGACATCGTGAGCGACATCATCACCCATCTGGACACCGACAGCCGCCCCTTCAAGGCAACCGGCGACAGCGGCACGGTCTATACCGCCGACAGCGTGATCATGGCCACCGGCGCCCGCGCCAAGTGGCTGGGGATCGATAGCGAGGAGGCCTTCAAGGGTTTCGGCGTGTCGGCCTGTGCCACCTGTGACGGGTTCTTCTACCGTGGCGAGGAAATCGTCGTTGTGGGCGGCGGGAATACCGCCGTGGAAGAGGCGCTGTTCCTGACGAACTTCGCCAGCAAGGTGACGCTGATTCACCGCCGCGACGAGCTCAGGGCCGAGAAGATCCTCGAGAACCGTCTGCTCAAGCACCCGAAGATCGAGCCGCTGTGGTTCCACGAGCTTGAGGAAGTGCTGGGCGACGACAGCCCCAAGGGCGTGACCGGCGTGAAGGTGAAGAACAACCAGACCGGCGAGGTCAAGGAGATCCCCTGCAAGGGCGTCTTCATCGCCATCGGCCATGCGCCCGCCAGCGAGCTCCTGAAGGGCAAGGTCGAGATGCATCACGGCGATTACGTGAAGGTCGAGCCGGGCAGCACGCGCACCTCCGTTCCCGGCCTCTTCGCGGCGGGCGACCTGACCGACCACACCTACCGGCAGGCGGTGACCAGTGCCGGGATGGGCTGCATGGCCGCGCTCGATGCGGAGCGGTTCCTTGCGGAGCTCGAAGACCAGCCGGCGCCGCCTGCCGAGAAGGTTGTCGCGGTCGAGTGATGCTCCCCTGAACCGGGTATCGGAGTTCAAATGAAACGGGCAGGCGCGGGACATCCCCGCGCCTTTTTCGTAGCTGGAGCCCCGTTCCATTCGGAGGATCAGGCAAGTCTTGCGGAGGATGCGGCAGGACCGGGCTTGCATGGCAGGCTATCGGTTTCAAGACGGATCAACAGATGCACGGAGCGGCCCCATGTCCTCGATTCAATCGCAATTCCTCGACCTGACCTCTCACAGCGACCGCTATGACGCGATCGACCCTGCGGGCGCATTGCAGGGCAGTGCCAAGGGCAAGGTCGTGTTCATCGCCGGCGCCTCCCGGGGGATCGGGCAGGCCACGGCGGTGGGTTTTGCCGAGGCCGGGGCGAAGGCCCTGTACCTGACGGCCCGGTCCCTTGCGGCGCTGGAGGAGACGCGGGAATTGGTCGGTAAGGCCAATCCCGACACGGCCTGCGCCATCGCGGCCTGTGATGTCACGCAGGCGGCAGCGGTCGAACAGGCGGTCAATGATTGCATCGCCCGGTTCGGCGCCATCGACGTGGCCGATGCCAATGCCGGCTACCTGGGCCCGTGGGTGAAGATCGGCGAGAGCGACCCCGAAGGCTGGTGGCATAACTGGGAGGTCAACCTGCGCGGCACCTACCACGTGATCCGCTTCACCCTGCCCCACCTGATCGCGTCGGCCCAAAGGTGGGCGGCAGAGGGCGGCAGCGGCGGGCACCTGATCCTGCTGTCGTCAATCGGGGCGCAACTGCTGATGCCCGGCGCGTCGGATTACCAGACCTCGAAACACGCCATCAACCGGCTGTGCGAATTCGTGCAGGCGGATCATGGCGCCGACGGGATCAAGTGTTTCGCCATCCATCCCGGCGGCGTGGCAACCGAGCTGGGCAAGCAGATGCCCGAGGCGATGCACGCCTACCTGACCGAGACGCCGGACCTGGCAGCGGGTTTTGCCGTATGGCTGGCCTCCGGCAAGGCCGACTGGGCCAGGGGCCGCTACCTGAGCGCGACATGGGATGTGGGCGAACTTTCGGCCATGCAGGACACGATCCTGCAAGACGACCTGCTGGTGAACCGGCTGCGCGTGCAGGTCTGAAAAGGCCAGGGCGCGGAGGTAATCCGCGCCCTGGCCAATTATTATTGCACTTCGCCCGTCGGGCGCGGCGTGCCCGAGGTTTCCGCCGGAAGAACCGGGTAGGTGACGTCCGGAACCTCGCCGGTCAGCGAGCCGAGGAAGGCGACGATGCTGTCGATTTCTTCCTCGTTCAGCTCGGTGCCAAGCTGCGAGGTGCCCATGATCGCCACAGCCACCTCCAGATCCCAGACCTTGCCCGAGTGGAAATAGGGCGCGGTCAGCGCGATGTTGCGCAGGGGTGCGGCGCGGAAGACGTAGCTGTCATCCGCCGTCTCGGTCACCTGGAAGCGGCCCCGGTCATCCGGCGGCAGCACGTCGGCGCCGGGCTTCTCGATCAGACCGAAGGGGAAGTAGCCGTTGCCGCCAAGGTTGACCCCGTTGTGGCAGGAGGCGCAGCCCTTCTCCATGAAGATCCCGAGCCCCGCCTTCTGGGCCTCGTCGAGTGCCGCGTCGTCGCCGTTGAGGAAGGCGTCGAACGGGGCGGGCGTTGTCAGCGTTGCTTCGTAGGCCTCGATCGCCTTGGCGAAGTTGTCGAAGGTGACCGGGTCCGCCTCGTCCGGGAAGGAGGATTTGAACCAGTCGACATATTGCGGCATCGAGTTTAGCGTCGCGATGACGTTGCCGGGGGTGTTGGCCATCTCGACACCGGCTTGCACCGGGCCCTTGGCCTGGGCCTTGAGGTCTTCGGCGCGGCCGTCCCAGAACTGGGCCTCGTTGAACACCGCATTGAGCACGGTGGGCGAGTTGCGCGGCCCCTTCTGCCAGCCATGCCCGATCGAGGTGGGCATGTTGTCATCCCCGCCGGTGGCGAGGTTGTGGCAGGAGTTGCAGGAGAAGACCCCCGAGGCGGACATCCTTGGGTCGAAGAACAGCGCCTTGCCAAGGTCGATCTTGGCCGGGGTGATGGGGTTGTCGGTCATTGCCGGGATGGTCGAGGGCACCGGCGAGAACATGTCGAGTGCCTCGGCCCTGAGGTCGTCATCCGCCGCGGCCGGTGTGGCCATGGCGAGCGCCGACACGGTGGCGAGAGCGGTCTGTCGGAATACGCGCATGTGAACCTCCTTGTCACATTTCGAAAATGGATCGAGTGCGTTCGCGCGCATGCCCACATTAGACCGATTCCAGACGCTGCGAATTGACATAGGTCAGACCCTTTCCCGCCACGGATGCCGCGCGAGGTGGCAATGCACCGCGCACATAGCGGTATTTTCGCCAGTTTCGGCCCGACGCCCGCAGCGGGCACTTGCAAGTGGGGTTCAAGGCGGTTTAAGGCGCCGGTGATGCCGGGCCCGGTCGTTGCGGGCCTTTAGGAATTTCAATGTCCAGACGACACGAGAGAAGCAATGTCATATTCAAACCTGGCTCCGATTCCCGAGCTCTACGTCTCCTACGACTCCGCGCAGAAACTGAAGGTCGAAGCCGGTGACCTGACAAGCTGGGACCTGAGCCCGCGCCAGATCTGCGATCTCGAGCTTCTGATGAACGGCGGGTTCAGCCCGCTCAAGGGCTTCCTGACCGAGGCCGACTATAACGGTGTCGTCGAGAACATGCGCCTCGCCGACGGCTCGCTTTGGCCGATGCCGATCACGCTGGACGTCTCCGAGGCGTTCGCCGAGGGGATCGAGCCCGGCCAGGATATCGCGCTGCGCGACCAGGAAGGCGTGATCCTTGCCACGATGACCGTCACCGACCGCTGGACGCCCGACAAGAAGCGCGAGGCCGAGAAGGTGTTCGGCGCCGACGACGACGCGCACCCCGCCGTCGACTACCTGCACAACACCGCCGGCAAGGTGTACCTGGGCGGCCCGGTCGTGGGCATCCAGCAGCCGGTGCATTACGATTTCCGCGCCCGCCGCGACACGCCCAACGAGCTGCGCGCCTATTTCCGCAAGCTGGGCTGGCGCAAGGTCGTGGCCTTCCAGACCCGCAACCCGCTGCACCGCGCGCACCAGGAACTGACCTTCCGCGCCGCCAAGGAAGTGGAAGCCAACCTGCTGATCCACCCCGTCGTGGGCATGACCAAGCCGGGCGACGTGGATCACTTCACCCGTGTCCGTTGCTACGAGGCGGTGCTGGACAAGTACCCGGGCTCGACCACCACGATGAGCCTGCTGAACCTCGCCATGCGCATGGCTGGCCCGCGCGAGGCCGTCTGGCACGGGCTGATCCGCCGCAACCACGGCTGCACCCACTTCATCGTCGGCCGCGACCACGCCGGCCCCGGCAAGAACTCGGCCGGCGAGGATTTCTACGGCCCTTACGACGCGCAGGAGCTGTTCCGCGAGCACCAGGACGAGATCGGCATCGAAATGGTCGACTTCAAGCACATGGTCTATGTGCAGGAGCGCGCCCAGTACGAGCCGATGGACGAGATCGCCGACAAGGACAAGGTCACGATCCTGAACATCTCCGGCACCGAGCTGCGCCGCCGCCTGTCGGAAGGGCTGGAGATTCCCGAATGGTTCTCCTTCCCCGAAGTGGTCAAGGAACTGCGCCGCACCAAGCCGCCGCGCTCGGACCAGGGTTTCACGGTGTTCTTCACCGGCTTCTCGGGCAGCGGCAAGTCGACCATCGCCAACGCGCTGATGGTCAAGCTGATGGAGATGGGCGGCCGCCCGGTCACGCTGCTTGACGGCGATATCGTGCGGAAGAACCTGTCGAGCGAACTGGGCTTCTCGAAGGAGCACCGCGACCTCAACATCCTGCGCATCGGCTATGTCGCGTCGGAGATCACCAAGAACGGCGGCATCGCCATCTGTGCCCCGATCGCGCCCTATGCCCATACCCGCCGCAAGGTGCGCCAGGGAATCGAGGAATACGGCGCCTTCTGCGAAGTGCATGTCGCCACCTCGATCGAGGAATGCGAAAAGCGCGACCGCAAGGGTCTCTACAAGCTGGCGCGCGAGGGCAAGATCAAGGAATTCACCGGGATTTCCGACCCCTATGACGTGCCCGAGAACCCCGAGCTGCGGGTCGAGACGGAAGGCACCGATGTTGACAACTGCGCGCACCAGGTGATCCTGAAGCTCGAGCAGATGGGGCTGATCGCGGGCTGAGCCTGACGACAGGTTGAACGGATTGACGGGCGGTCCTTCGGGACCGCCCGTTGTCGTCCGGGAGAGGCCCCGGCTCGGGGGCTGGGGCGGGGAGGTTGGCCCTCGCGGCAGCGATCGGTTAGGAGCAGACGCATGTATGCCGTCGCGCTCACTTCCATTCCGCCGCGCCTGCCCCGGCTGGGACCGGTGCTGGCCTCGCTTCTGGCGCAGACGCCCGCGCCGGAGCGGGTATTGCTGTGCCTGCCGCGGGACTGGGCGCGGTTTCCCGGCCCGGCCGCCCTGCCCGAGGGCGTTGAGGTGATCCGGGCAGAACAGGATTTCGGACCGGCCACGAAGGCGATCGGCCCGGCCCGGGCGCTGGCGGGACAGGTGGAGCGGCTGATCTATTGCGATGACGACTGGCTGATGCCGCCAGGCTGGGCGGCGAGGCTGCTGGCGGCGCGCCGGGAGGGGGCGGCGGTGGCGGCAAGCGGTTGGTCGGTGGCGCGGCTGAAGCGGCTGGGGACGACCACGCCGGGTTGCGTGGACATCGCGCAGGGCTTCTCGGGCGTGCTGGTCGACCCGCGCTGGCTGGCGGGCGCGGAGGTCGTGCCTCCGGCGGAGGCGTGGGCGGTCGACGATATCTGGCTCTCGGGACAGTTGGCGCGGCAGGGCGTTGCGATCCGGCTTGCCGACGGCGCACGGGCCGGTTTGGTACCGGCGTTCGGGGACGGGCACGCGCTGCAGGACGCGGTGATCGGCGGGCGCGGGCGGCACGCGGCGAACATCGCCTGCGTCGAGCTGTTGACCAGGCGCTACGGGATCTGGCCCGCGCGATAGGGACCGGCGCCTCTGGTGAAACCGTCGGAGCCTCCGGCGGGGATATTTCGGGCCAGAAGAAGCACGAGGCGCGGGCGCCCGGTTTCTTCTTGGATCCAAATACTCCCGGGGCGTTTGAAGGGGCTGGCCCCTCAAGGCCTCCGATCGTTCCGTCGAGGCGGGTCGGGGCGGTCTTCCAGGACGGCGGTGGCGGCGCGGTGGTAGAAATCGGCGTAGGATGCGGCGGCGGGGATCGCGCTTTCAAGACCCGGAAGCCGGGCGGAATAGTCGGTCTCGGACATCGACAGGAGGGCGGCGTGCATGTCCCCTTCGGACTGGCACAGGATCATGCCGGACGTGTCCATGAAATCGCCGATATTGGGGCAACCCCAGTAGATCGGCACCGTCCGGCAGAGCACCGCGTCGACCAGTTTCTCGGTGAAGTAGTTCCGCTCCTGCACGTTCTCGATGATGAGCGAGTAGCGGTAGGGCGCCAGCCCCTCGGCCTTGGTGTCGAACGGTTTGTATCCGCGTCCCATCACGTCGACCGGCAGATTCTCGGCCCGCACCCGCTCGACCAGCCGGTGGCGCAGGGCGTGACCCGCCTGAGAGCGTTTCTTCGAGGCGATCAGCGAGCACATGGCGGACTTGGTCATGTCACGCGTCTGCCAGTCGCGGACCCAGGTGCTGCCATAGGGGAAGAAAAGGCCGTTGGGGAGGCGCGCGAGCAGGTCCTCGTTGTAGCTGAGAACGCGGTGGTAGCGGCGCGCGGCGCGGGCGACGCGGGCATGGTAGGCGCCGTGGATGGCCGTGGGCTCGGCCATGATGACCGAAACCCGCGCCCGCGTGCCGAGGCCGGGCCACGCGAGGTAGTAGCTTTGGGCAAACCCCACGAGGTGATCGTCGGGAGTGAGGTCGGCGATGGTGGCGCCCGCTCCCGCCAGACGGTCGGGCCGGCCCAGCGGCCAGAGCAGCCGGTCGAGCGGCACGCGCCCCCGGCGCAGGCCCGGCTTGATGTCGGGCGTCATGACGGCAACGGCAGGGGTGGGATCAGGCATTGCAGGCTCCGCTTGGCAGGCAGGGTCATACGGGCAATCCGCCCGCTGGGCAATCGCCTGCCGGCAGGTCCGGGCCGCCTAAGCGCTTTACCGGGGCCGGTTTCGCCTTTATCCGTGGTCACCGACAGGACAGATCCCCCGTGCCAAGGAGACGACCGCCCGTGACCGCCCCCGCCCTCCTGCCAGCCGTGAAAGGCCCGCGCCCGTGAACGCCGCGCGCGAGGCCTTCATCACGGCGATGCGGCAGGTTGCGGCCACGGTCACCGTCGTCACCACCGACGGCCCGGCAGGCCAGGCCGGCGCCACAGTCAGCGCCTTCACCTCGCTGTCGGCCGATCCGCCCTCGGTGCTGGTCTGCCTGAAGGCCGACAGCAGCATCGCCCGGGCTGTGCGCGGCAACGGGGTGTTCTGCGTCAACGTGCTGCCCGAGGACGCGGTCGAGATGGCACAGGCCTTTGCCGGGGTCTTCGACCACGAGCGCGACAGCCGCTTCCAGGGCGTGGAGTTCTCGAATACCGAGTTCGGGCCGATCCTGGCCCGGGCGACGGCGTTCACCTGCTCGCTCAACCACCGGCACGTGCATGGCAGCCACGCCATATGTATCGGCGATGTCACCGGTATTTCCAACGCGGGCGAGAAGCCGCTGACCTACATGAGCGGGTCGTTCCATATCGTCCGGCCGCGGCAGGTCTGAGGGGCGCTGCCGCTCCGCGATCCGCCCGGCGGGCCGAAATTTACCCCGCGCGCGCCGTGAAATGGATATGGGCCGGACATATTGTCGCCGGTTTTTTCGCGCCAATTCAAGTCAAAGGGAAACAATAGGGTCGGCGAGGCATGGGACGGCTGGAAAACATCTATG
The DNA here is from genome assembly GCF_030373445.1 of Roseovarius sp. Lineage (GTDB taxonomy): Bacteria > Pseudomonadota > Alphaproteobacteria > Rhodobacterales > Rhodobacteraceae > Roseovarius. The sequence continues at coordinate 61,108 of NZ_JAUCYU010000009.1, read as the reverse complement.
AAGGCGACTGGAGCACCGTTTCGCTGACCGCGACGGCGCTTGGCCTGACGGTGCGCGAACGGTTCGAGCGCTTCAAGGTCGAGGCGATGTCGGAGCTGGTCCTGCGTCTGGCGGGTGGGCTGATGGTGGCGGGCTCGACCCTGCTTTGGCTGGTACTGCCGCTGGAGGCAAGCGCAGACCAGATCGTCTCGCACAGCCTGTTGGCGACGCTGTTCACGGCGACCGGGCTGGTCGTCTATGCCTATGGTACGCGCGGCTTCCGTCGGCAGCTGTCGCTGGATGCCAAGCGCGGGACGCTGGCGCTGACCAAGATCAACATGAACGACCAGGGCCGCGTGGTGCGCAGCATCCGCCTGAACGAGATCGAAAGCCTGTTCCTGCGCCGCCCGGCCGGGCGCACGGGGTTCGCCTCGCTCTACGTAAGGGTCGCCGGGCAGGACAGCCCGCTCCTGGCCCTGACCGGGGCGACGGAGGAGCTGGAACAGATCCACGAGGATCTCTGCGAGATCATCCAGACCTCGGAAACCGATGTCCGGCAGGGGTCGGGGCAGACGGCGGGGCGGTTCTCGAGGGGGCTGCTGTCGGCGTAAGCCGTCACCGCTTGATCCGGAAGAGCGTTACACGAGAAAAGGGCCGCCCCGAAAGGCGGCCCTTGGTACTTCGTGCGCAGACTTCGGCAGATTACATCATGCCGCCCATGCCGCCCATGTCGGGCATGCCGGCGCCTGCGCCGTTACCTTCCTTTTGCGGTTTGTCCGCCACCATCGCTTCGGTGGTGATCAGCAGACCCGCGATCGAGGAGGCGTCTTCCAGCGCGGTGCGGACGACCTTCGCGGGGTCGATGACACCGTAGGAGAACATGTCGCCATATTCCTCGGTTTGCGCGTTGAAGCCGAACTTCGGATCGTCCGATTCACGGATCTTGCCGGCCACGACCGAGCCGTCGACACCGGCGTTCTCGGCGATCTGACGAAGCGGTGCTTCGAGCGCCTTGCGAACGATGGCGATGCCGTTGTTCTGGTCGTGGTTCAGACCTTCGAGGCCGTCGAGCGCCTTGGCACCCTGAACCAGGGCCACGCCGCCGCCGACAACGATGCCTTCCTGAACCGCGGCGCGGGTGGCGTTCAGCGCGTCGTCGACGCGGTCCTTGCGCTCTTTCACCTCGGTTTCGGTCATGCCGCCGACGCGGATGACGGCAACGCCGCCGGCCAGCTTGGCAACACGTTCCTGCAGCTTCTCGCGGTCGTAGTCCGAGGTGGTGTCCTCGATCTGCTTGCGGATCTGGCTGACGCGGGCTTCGATTTCGGCTTTCTCACCGGCACCGTCGACGATGGTGGTCTCGTCCTTGGTGATCGACACTTTCTTGGCCTGGCCAAGCATGTCCATGGTGACGCTTTCCAGCTTCATGCCGAGGTCTTCCGAGATGACCTGGCCGCCGGTCAGGATCGCGATGTCCTGCAGCATGGCCTTGCGGCGATCGCCGAAGCCCGGTGCCTTGACGGCCGCGATTTTCAGGCCGCCGCGCAGCTTGTTGACCACGAGGGTCGCCAGCGCTTCGCCTTCGACGTCTTCGGCGATGATCAGCAGGGGTTTCTGCGACTGGATCACCGATTCAAGCAGCGGAACCATCGGCTGCAGCGACGAGAGTTTCTTCTCGTGCAGCAGGATCATGCAGTCTTCCAGCTCGGTGGTCATCTTGTCGGCGTTGGTCACGAAGTAGGGCGACAGGTAGCCGCGATCGAACTGCATGCCTTCGACGACGTCGGTCTCGGTTTCAAGGCCCTTGTTTTCCTCGACGGTGATGACGCCGTCATTGCCGACTTTCTGCATCGCGTCGGCGATCATCTGGCCGATTTCCGATTCGCCGTTGGCGGACACGGTGCCGACTTGGGCAACTTCGCTCGAGTCTTTCACTTCGCGGGCGAGGTTCTTGATGTGCTCGACGACCTTCGCGGTGGCAAGGTCGATGCCGCGCTTGAGGTCCATCGGGTTCATGCCGGCGGCAACGGCTTTCATGCCTTCCTTGGCAATCGCCTGGGCCAGCACGGTGGCGGTGGTGGTGCCGTCGCCGGCTTCGTCATTGGTGCGGCTGGCAACTTCTTTCACCATCTGCGCGCCCATGTTCTCGAACTTGTCTTCCAGTTCGATTTCCTTGGCGACCGAAACACCGTCCTTGGTGATGCGGGGCGAGCCGAAGGATTTGTCGAGAACGACGTTGCGGCCTTTCGGGCCGAGGGTCACGCGGACGGCATCGGCCAGAGTGTTGACACCGCGCATCATCTTGTTGCGGGCGTCGGTGTTGAATTTGACGTCTTTTGCAGACATGTCAGTTGCTCCTGAAATCTTGTTGTCGTTGGGTCAGTTAGACGATCCGGGGCGTTCAGGCTGCCTTGGCGGCCTTGTCACCGTCGATGATGCCCAGAATGTCGCTTTCCTTCATGATCAGCAGCTCTTCACCGTCGAGCGTGATCTCGGTGCCCGACCATTTGCCGAACAGGATGCGGTCGCCGGCCTTGACGTCGAGCTCGACGCGGGCGCCGCCTTCGTCACGGGCGCCTGCGCCCACGGAAACGACTTCGCCTTCCTGCGGTTTTTCCTTGGCGCTGTCGGGAATGATCAGCCCGCCAGAGGTTTTCTCTTCGCTCTCAACGCGGCGGACAAGCACGCGGTCATGCAGCGGTTTAAATGCCATTGCTTTGGCTCCTTGGCTCAAAGTTTCCTCCAATCGCCCCGTCCCGGGCGATTAGCACTCGTCGGTGGTGAGTGCTAACGGCGAATAGCTAGGGGCTGGTCGCGAGGCTGTCAACATCCCGTGATGCATTTTTTTGAAAGAGGGTTTGCGGCCGGGGCATGGGGCCAATAGGCTTTCGCCGAACGGGGGGCGAAAGGAGTTTTCATGCTGCGTCTTGTTGCCGTGATTCTTTTGGTTCTTCAACCCGTTGCCGCGTTTGCGCTGTGCGAGGGCAAGGATCTGATCGATGCCATGCCCGAGGCCGAACGGCAAGAGGTGCAGGCGCGGGCGGACGCCACCCCCTATCCCGAGGGCCTGCTGTGGCGGGCCGAACGGGGCGATACGGAGATCACCATCTTCGGCACCTACCACTTCCGCCATGCCGAGACCGGCGCCCATCTCGAACGCCTGAAACCGCTGATCGACGCGGCCGATTCCGTTTATCTCGAAATGTCGCTGGAAGATCAGAAGGGCTTTCAGGCCGAACTGGCCAGCGACCCGTCGATCATGTTCATCACAGAGGGAGAGACCCTGCCCGACCTGCTGGGCGAGGCCGACTGGCAGCATTTCAAGGCCGAGATGGAAGCGCGGATGATCCCCGGTTTCATGGCCGCGAAGTTCAAGCCGCTCTGGGCCGCGATGATGCTTGGCATCGGCCCCTGCGAGGCGCGCAACGGCGGGTTGGAAGGCGGCGGAATCGACGAGATGGTCGGCGAATACGCGACCGAGCAGGGGCTCGGCTCGCACTCGCTGGAGGATTTCGCCGAGGTATTGACGACGCTCGACACCGAGCCGCCGGAGAAGCAGATCGAGATGATCCGGATGACGCTGGCCTGGCCGGGCGATGCGAACGACATGTCCTACACGATCCGCGAGCGCTACCTGCAGCAGGAGGTGGCGCTGATGTGGGAGTTCTCTCGCGCCGTTTCGCTGAAATACGGAGGGCCGACGGCGGAGGAGGATTTCGCGCGGCTGGAGAGGATCTTCCTGACCGCCCGCAACGCCGCGTGGATCGACAAGCTGATGGCCGAGGTGCCGGGGCAGAAGGTGGTTCTCGCCGCGGGGGCCGGGCATCTGCCGGGCGAGATCGGGATCCTGTACCTGCTGGAGCAGGAAGGCTTCACGATCGAGCGGCTTCCGCTTCGTCCGTGACGGCAAGGCCGCCCGCGTCGCTCAAGGCGTAAAGCCCACGCTCGACCCGGATGAACCAGCCGGAATGGTTGTCGGCCATGATGCGGGTCGCGCGCGTCACGCCCGTGGCCTTGGCCACCTCGGCGCCGCGGCAGGCGCCGTTTTCCGCAAGGTGCGCGACGATGCGCAGCGTGTCCTGCTTGTAGGCGGTCATGATCGCGCCCCGCGTGCCGCCCGCGTTCGGGTCACCCTCGCGGCGGGCGAACTCGGTTAGCAGCCTCTCGCGCCGGCGTTGCGACTTGCGCGGCCGGAACGGCACCGGGTCAGCATGCACCTGCACGAAGCCATCCTCGGCCCGCACGCTGATCACGCCGACGCCCAGCCGCTTGCACAGCCCGATATTGCCCTTGAAGGCGCGCCACCCCGCCCTGCCCTGCCAGCGAGGCACGGCGACGTAGACGGCGTCGGATATCGCCTGCCGCGCCACGGCCTGTTGCAGGAGGGTGAGGGAAAAGCCGGTTTTCAGCTCCACCAGCACCGGTTCTTCCCCGTCGCGGCAGGCCACCACGTCGGCCGGGCCGACCTCGGCCTTGACCTCGTAGCCCAGGCCTTCGAGCCACGCTTTGACAGGCGGGTAGAGGTCTGTTTCGGCCAGTCTGCTCATGCCCCGCAAACTAGCCGGGGCGGGGGCGGCTTGCCAATGCGGGAAATGCGATTGAGCGGGCGGCGTGGCGGGGCTACCCTGTTGCGGGGCTTTGCAGGAGACAGCCATGACCGAGACGCCCGTCACTCGCCCGACGAGCGCCGCAGAGCTGGAGACGGTGATGGGCTGGGCCGCCGAAGAGGGCTGGAACCCCGGTCTCGCCGATGCGGCGGCCTTCCATGCCGCTGATCCGGAGGGGTTCTTCCTGACGCTGGTGGGCGGCGAGCCGGTGGCGGCGATCTCGGTGGTCAATCACGACGAGGGGAACGCTTTCCTCGGCCTCTACCTCTGCCGGCCGGAATGGCGCGGGCGGGGGATCGGCTATGCGACGTGGATGCATGGGCTCAACCATGCCGGTTCGCGGTGCGTGGGGCTGGATGGCGTGCCGGCGCAGGAGGCGAATTACCGGGTGTCGGGCTTCGTGCGGACGGGGGCGAGCCTGCGGCACGAGGGGCGGGTGGAGGCAATGGCATCCGCCGCGGTTCGTGCCGCCAAGGAAGGGGACATGCCCGCGCTCATGGCGCTCGACGCGCGGGCCACGGGGTATGCGCGGCCGCGGTTCCTGGGGGCGTGGCTGTCGAACGAGGCGGAGGTGCGGGAGACGCGCGTGCTGGGGGCGAATGGCGACATCGCCGGTTTTGCCACGTGGCGGGCTTGTGGCAGTGGCACCAAGATCGGGCCGGTCATCGCGCCCGGCACGGGCGAGGCGCTCACCCTGATCGCCGACATCGCCGCGCTGCGCCCCGATGGCCCGCTGATCGTCGACTTGCCGGAGGGCAACACGGCGCTGCGCCGGGCGCTGGAACAGGACGGGTTCACCGTGCCGTTCGCGACCGCCCGGATGTACCGCGGCCCAGCGCCCGAGACCGGCCCCACGCTGCAGGCGATCGCCACGATGGAGCTGGGATAGGTGGCGATCCGTGCGGTGCCGAGCAAAATGATGCTGCACCGCAGCATCGGTAGTGACAAGCCTTTCGGACATGCCTATAAGGCGCGCAAATTCTCATCGCAGACAGGATAAACCCCAAATGACCACGCTTGTTTTCGGCCATAAATCCCCCGACACCGATTCCACCGGCTCGCCCATCCTGTGGGCGTGGTACCTCAAGGAAGTGAAGGGCATCGACGCCGAGGCCGTGCTGCTGGGCGAGCCCAACACCGAAGCGGCCTTCATGCTCGAGCGCTGGAACCTGCCGAAGCCGCGCATCATCTCCGACGTCGAGGACGGGCAGGCCTGCGTGATCGTCGACACCAACAACCCCGCCGAGCTGCCCGCCAACGTGAACGGCGCCGACGTGCAGGCGATCATCGACCACCACAAGCTGGTCGGCGGGCTGGAGACCAAGGGCCCGATCGACATCACCGTGCGCCCGCTGGCCTGCACCGCGACGATCATGGTCGACCTGATGGGCGAGGAGAGTGCCCGGATGCCCGAATGGGCCAAGGGCGCGGCGCTGACCTGCATCCTGTCGGACACGCTGGAATTCCGCTCGCCCACCACCACCGACCACGACAAGGCCGTGGCCCAGCAACTGGCCGCCGATCTCGGCATCAAGATCCCGGACTACGCCGCCGAGATGTTCGCCGCCAAGTCCGACGTGTCGGCTTTTTCCGATGCCGAACTGCTGCGGATGGACTCGAAGGAATACGAGGTGGGCGGCAAGAAGTTCCGCGTCTCGGTTCTGGAAACCACCGCGCCCGACATGGTCCTGTCGCGCAAGGACAGCCTGATGGAGAGCATGACCGGCGTGGCCTCTGAAGACGGCGTCGACCAGGTCCTCTTGTTCGTGGTCGACATCCTCAAGGAAGAAGCCACCCTGCTGGTGCCGAACGATCTGGTGAAAACCGTGGCCGAGAAGAGCTTCGGCGCCTCCGTCTCGGGTGACACGGTGGTGCTGCCGGGCGTGATGAGCCGGAAGAAACAGATCATCCCGAACCTGGCGGTCTGACCGGACCGATGGTTTGAATGAGAGGGCGCCTGCGGGCGCCCTTTTGCGTTCGGCCCCCTGCGCCGCCGCGGCCCCTTACGGCGCGACCTCACCAAGGCGCTTCCAGCCCCACAGGCTGAGCCCCAGCATCGCGGCGTTGGCGCCGAAATCCAGCATCATCCAGCGATTGAAGACCGGCACCTCGAAGACGAACCAGTAGTTGAACCAGAAAAACGGCAGCAGGGCGATGGCGTAGACCAGGAACGTGGTGCGCTGCCATGTGCTGAACCAGATGAAGAGCCCCCCGAGAACGGCCTGGGCACCGAAGCAGCCGATCAGGAGGGCGCTTGTCGCGCTCAGGTGCTGGTAATCGGCGGCGATGGTCAGCCGCTCGACCATGCCCGGCGCGAACAGGCACCACCCGCCGAGAACGAAGTAGGGAGCCGAAATCAATCTCTGGATATGTCGGGGCTGCATGTGTCGTCGCCTCTGGTCGTCAACCGGTGCATCTGTGCCACGTCCGGCCTCCTGCTCCATAGAACCCGTTTGGTGATCCCGGGCAACCCGGAACAGGAACACAGACCGCCGGCCCCGAGTTGACCGGGCGATGAAACACACGCTCGTCACCCTCTCCGCCCTGCTGCTGGGTTTCTTCATGCTCCAGATGAGCAACGGCCTGCAAGGCTCGCTGCTGGCGCTCCGCGGCGATATCGAGGGCTTCGGGGCCACGGCAATCGGGCTCGTCATGTCCGGCTTTTACGTCGGCATGGGGCTCGGCTCGCTCCTGGCCGGGCGCCTGATCGAGCGGGTGGGGCATATCCGCACATTCGCGGCGCTGGCGTCGGTCGCCTCGGCGATGGCGCTGGTCCACCTGATCCTGATCGACCCGGTCACCTGGGTCCTGGTGCGGGCGATCACCGGCTTTTGCTTCGCGGGTCTGCTGATCGCGGTGGAATCGTGGCTGAACGCCTCGATCGCCAGCCATGAAAGGGGCCGCCTGTTGTCCATCTACGCCATGGTCGGCATGGCGGCCGGGGTCTGCGGCCAGCTGCTGCTCGACGCGGCGCCGCCCGAAAGCTTCCTGCTGTTCCTTGTCGTGTCGGTCGGGCTGTCCCTGGCCCTCGTTCCCACCGCCCTCAGCCAGGCGAAGGCACCGGTGCCGGAGGGCGCCCAGCAACGCCCCTCGATCCGGCTCCTGTGGCGGATCTCGCCCTTCGGGGCGATCGCCATGGCCATGGCCGGCGCCTCGCTCGGCACCTTCCTCGGGCTTGCACCGGTCTTTGCGCAGCGGATCGGCTTCTCGCCGTCCGAAATCGCTTACCTCATGGCCGCCGCCACCCTCGGGGCGCTTGCGCTGCAGTTCCCCATCGGGGCCCTTTCCGACCGGATCGACCGCCGCTGGGTCTGCATCAGCGTGGCCCTCGCGGCGACGCTCATCCTTGCCTACCTCTCGCGGGTGGAGGTGCAGGGCTTTGCCACGAGCCTTGCCATCGCGGCGCTGATCGGCGGGCTTCTGCTGCCAACGATCTCGGTCGTGGTGGCGCATATCAACGACAGGGCGCCGGCCGACTCGCTTCTGGCGGCGTCTGGCGGAATCGTCCTGATGCAGGGGATCGGCGCCGCCGCCGGCCCCTTCATCGGCGGCGCGGCGATGGAGGCGCTGGGCCCGACCGGCCTTCTGATCACGCTAAGCGCCGCGCAATCGGTCATGGTGCTGTTCGCGGTCTTCCGCCTGATGGTGACCAAGGGCATCGAGCCCGAACAGAAGACCACGTATGCGCCCGTGCCGATGTCGGGCGTCGAGGGGGACCTGCAGCTGCCCGAGGCCGGGTGAACCGGCGCGGCGGGCCCCTACCCCTTCAGCCGCTCCAGCAACTCCCGCGCCGCGTTGGTGGGCGTCGCGCGGCCCTCGGCCACGTCCTCGGCCGCCTGCGCCATCGCCGCCTTCGCCTGCGGCGTTTCCAGCTGCGCCAGCAGGACCTGCTTCACTTCCTCGTTGAACCAGTACCGGGCCTGCGCCTCGCGGCGGGCGTCGAAATGGCCGTTCTCGCGGCGCCAGTCGACCAGGGCGGTCATCTCCTCCCACGCCGATTTCAGCCCCTCTTCCTGCTGGGCCGAGACCATCATCGCCTTCGGGAACCCCTCCGGATCCTGCGGCCGCTTGCGCAGCAGGCGCAGTGCGCCGGTATAGTCGGAACAGGTGCGCGTGGCCGCGGCTTTCAGGTCACCATCGGCCTTGTTGACGAGGATCATGTCCGCCATCTCCATGATGCCGCGCTTGACCCCCTGCAGCTCGTCACCGCCCGCCGGGGCCAGCAGCAGGATGAAGAGGTCCGACATCTCGGCCACCACCGTCTCGGACTGGCCCACGCCCACCGTCTCGATCAGCACCACGTCGAAGCCCGCGGCCTCGCAGACCGCCACCGCCTCGCGCGTGCGCCGGGCCACGCCGCCCAGGTGCGACTGGCTGGGCGAGGGGCGGATGAAGGCGTTGGGGTCGCGGCTGAGCCGTTCCATCCGCGTCTTGTCACCCAGGATAGACCCACCCGAGCGGGTCGAACTGGGATCGACCGCCAGCACCGCCACCCGCAACCCCTCCGCCGTCAGCATCGTGCCGAAGGCCTCGATGAAGGTGGATTTGCCGACGCCCGGCGTGCCCGACAGGCCGACGCGGATCGCCTGTCCCTGCCCCTTCAGCGCCTCCATCAACTCGCCCGCCTTTAGGCGGTGATCCGCCCGTCCGCTCTCGATCAGGGTGATGGCCCGTGACAGGGCGCGCCGATCCCCCTTGATAATTCTGTCGCTTAGCTGTGCAATATCCATGGCCGCCGCCCGTGTATTGGTCTTACGGTTCCTAATGCCTTGGCCAGGGCGCGGATGTCCAGAGCGGGGCGCGCGGCGAATGAGGTTACGTGATGCGACTACTCCCTGTTGTTCTTCTTGCCCTGCTGGCCGCCCCCGCGCAGGCAGACGATCCGTCTTCGATGCAGTTCGACGTCCGGCTCCTGGGGCTGAAGGCCGGGACGATCGAGATTGCCGCCAACGTCAACGACCGGGCCTATGCCGCCCGCACCCGGTTCCGCACCGCCGGCGTGGTGGGCGCGCTCAAGCAGGTGCGCGCCGACGTCTCGGTGCAGGGCCGCGTGGCGGGCGGGGCGCTGAAACCCCAGACCTACTCCGAGGCGATCGACGACGGCAGCCGGGTGACCAACGTGAAGGTCCAGTTCGCGCCGGGCCAGCCCCGCCTGCTCTCGGGCGATACCGGCAGCAGCGCGCCGCCCGCCGATACCTCGAAGCTGAACGGCGCGATCGACCCGCTGACCCTGCTCTACGTTGCCCTGCGCGACCAGCCCCGAGACGAGGTCTGCCGCTTCCAGGCCGATGTCTATGACGGCCACCGCCATGCCGTCATCACGCTCAAGGGGCGGCAACCCAACGGCAGCACCATCACCTGCAACGGCTCCTACCGGCGGGTCGCAGGCTATTCCGACAGCGAGCGCGAGAAGCGCAATGTCGGCATCTCGGTCACCTACGTGCCCGCGGGCGACGTGATGCGCGCCGAACGGGTGGCCTTCGACACCAAGCTGGGCCCCGCGGTGATGGACCGGCGCTGAGCGCCCCTGCGCTTCTTCTTGGCTGAAATACTCAAAGTCCGTCCCTCGCGGCCCCGCGCCACGGCCTATGGAAATCCGCGCCCCTTTGCCCGATAACCCGGGCCCATGACCACGCTGCCCATCCACGAGGCGATACGGCCCCTGATCGACGCGTTGAGGCGCGGCGGGCGGGCCGTGTTGCAGGCGCCGCCGGGGGCGGGCAAGACGACGGTGGTGCCGCTGGAGATGTTGTCGGCCAAGCTGACCGGGGGGCGCATCCTGATGCTCGAACCGCGCCGGCTGGCGGCGCGCGCGGCGGCGGAACGGATGGCCTCGACGCTGGGCGAGCAGGCGGGCGAGACGGTGGGCTACCGCGTGCGGGGCGAGGCGAAAGTCTCGAAAGCCACCCGGATCGAGGTGGTGACCGAGGGCATTCTCACCCGCATGATCCAGTCCGACCCCGAGCTCACCGGCATCGGCGCGGTGATCTTCGACGAATTCCACGAACGCTCCCTCAACGCCGACCTCGGCCTCGCCCTCTGCCTCGAGATCGCCGACGCGCTGCGCGACGACCTGGTCCTCGTCGCCATGTCCGCTACGCTGGACGCGGGGCCGGTGGCCGAGCTGATGGGCGCGCCGGTCATCACCTCCGAGGGTCGCAGCTTTCCCGTCGATATCCGCCACCTGCCCCGCCCCTTGCACAAGGGCGAGCGGTTCGACGCGGCGTTGGCCGATCTCGTGGTGCAAGCGGCAGGAGAAACCGAGGGCGGCATCCTCGTCTTCCTCCCCGGCGAGGGGGAAATCCGCCGGATCGAGGGGCTGCTCAAGACCCGCCTGCCCGCCGACTGCACGCTCCGTCCGCTCTACGGCGCCCTGCCCTTTGCCCAGCAGCGCGCCGCCATCGCGCCGGTGGAGACGGGCCGTAAGGTGGTGCTCGCCACCTCCATCGCCGAAACCTCGCTGACCATCGAGGATATCCGCGTCGTCGTCGACGGCGGCAAGGCGCGCCGTGCGCGGTTCGACCCCTCCTCGGGCATGTCGCGGCTGGTGACCGAACCGGTCACGCGGGCCGAGGCGACGCAGCGCGCGGGCCGCGCCGGCCGGGTGGCCGAAGGCACCTGCTACCGGCTCTGGACGAAGGGCGAAGAAGGCGCGCTCCGCGCCTATCCCCCGGCCGAGATCGAGGCGGCGGACCTGGCCGGGCTTGCGCTGGAACTGGCGCTCTGGGGCGCGCAACCGGGCGATCTGGCCTTCCTCACCCCGCCTGCCCCCGGCAGCTATGCCGAGGCGCAATCCCTGCTCCGGATGCTGGGCGCGCTCGACCGCGAGAACCGGATCACCCCGCATGGCAAGGCGCTGGCCGCCCTGCCGCTCCACCCCCGCCTTGCGCACATGCTGGCCATGGCGGGCCCCGACGCCGCCCCCCTCGCCGCGCTTCTGGCCGAGCGTGACCCGCTGCCGCGCGGGGCGCCGGTGGACCTGTCGCTCAGGCTGGCGGCGGTGCGCGATCCGAAAGGCTTCGCCGACCGCTCGCCGCACCAGCCCAGCCGCCCTGTCATCGAACGCATCCGCACCGAGGCCAAGCGCCTCGCCAGAACCGCGACGCGCGCCGGCGACGGCGCGATGAGCGACGCCGCGGCCGCCGCGCTGGCCTATCCCGACCGGGTCGGCCTTCGCCGCAAGGGCGACGCGCCGCGCTACGTGCTGTCGGGCGGCAAGGGCGCGGTCCTCCCCGAGGGCGACCCGCTCTCGGGCACCCGCCTGATCGTGGCGACCGATCTCGACGGCGACCGCCGCGAGGCCCGCATAAGACAGGCGATCCGCATCGAGGAGGCCGAGCTGCGCGCGCTTTTCGCCGACCAGATCGCCTGGCAGGACATCTGCGAATGGGACCGTCGCGAGCGCCGCGTCGCGACCCGCCAGCAGGAACGTTTTGGCGCGCTGGCCCTCGACGATCGGGTCTGGAAAGACCCGCCGCCGGATGCCGTGGCGCGCGCCATGCTCGACGGCGTGCGGGACCTCGGGCTCAGCTGGACGGACGCCGCCCGCCGCTTCACCGCCCGGGTCGAACTGCTCCGCGAGGCGGGCGAGGACCTGCCCGACATGACCGAACCCGCCCTGATGGACAGCCTCGAAGACTGGCTCCTGCCCTACCTGACCGGCGTGAAGACCGCGCAGGACTGGAAGCGCTTCGACATCCTGCCGGCCCTGCGCGCCCGGCTCGACTGGGACCGGATGCAAAAGCTCGACGCCAAGGCGCCCGCCCATTTCACCACGCCGCTCGGCCGCGACATCCCCATCGACTATTCCGGCGAGCACCCGGAGATCTCGCTCCGCCTGCAGGAGATGTTCGGCCAGACCACCCACCCCACCGTCGGCCGCACGCCCCTGCGCGTGACGCTCCTGTCGCCCGCCGGCCGCCCGGTGCAGACCACGATGGACCTGCCCGGCTTCTGGGCTTCCTCCTATGCGGACGTGCGCAAGGACATGCGCGGGCGCTATCCGAAACACCCCTGGCCCGAGGATCCGACTGTGGCCGACCCGACGCTTCGTGCCAAGCGGCGCGGCGGCTGAATTGATATTCCGTAAACCTTTGTTATATTAAAGGGATAAGAAAAATCTTTGAGCAGAAGTATAAACCGAATGAACGATGGATTGAAAAAAGCCTGGACCGAGATGGTCCAGCCCCTCTTCCGCCGACCGCCGGAGCTTCAGGTTGCCGCCCTGTGCTGCCGGGCGGGCGAGAACGGCACCGAGGTGCTGATGATCACCAGCCGGGACACCGGTCGCTGGGTCATGCCCAAGGGCTGGCTGATGGATGGCAAGAACGCGGCCGAGGCCGCGTGCGAGGAGGCGTGGGAAGAGGCCGGCGTCAAGACGGCCAATGTCAGCGAGGCGCCCGTCGGGGTCTACCACTACGAGAAGCGGCTCGACGACGGCTATGTCGCCCCGGTCGAGGTACAGGTCTACCGCATCGACGTGGAAGAGCTTGACGACGCCTACCCGGAATCGCGCGAGCGTGCCCGGCTCTGGCTCGACCCGGCGACCGCCTCGAACCGCGTGGACGAACCCAGCCTGAAAGAGCTTTTGCTGCAACTGTAAAGCTTTTGTGACGGTTTCGTGACAGAGGCGGTTGAAATGGCATGCCGGTGCCGGTAGCGCTGCGCCCCGGAAGAGGAATGACCCCGGAAGGCCCGCCGAGTGAGCAATTCGCCCGACACCAACCAGTGGAAGACGCTCGACAAGGACCTCGGGCGCATCTCTCAGGTCGAATATGCCACGGCCTATGTCGCCCGCCCGCTGACGGCGCTGGGCATCGCCCTGGCCTTCATCGTCGTTGCCGGCCTTGCGGCGGCGCTGTTCTTCGGCACCCAGCCCGGCAACCTGATCGTGGTCGCGGCGGCGGTGTTCGGGGCCTACATGGCATTGAACATCGGCGCCAACGACGTGGCCAACAACATGGGCCCCGCCGTGGGCGCCAACGCGCTGACCATGGGTGGGGCCATCGTCATCGCCGCGGTCTGCGAGACAGCAGGCGCGCTCCTGGCGGGCGGCGACGTGGTCTCGACCATTTCCAAGGGCATAATCGACCCCTCCAGCGTGGCCGAAACGCAAAGTTTCATCTGGGCGATGATGGCCGCGCTGGTCTCGGCCGCGCTCTGGGTCAACCTGGCCACCAAGGTGGGCGCGCCGGTCTCGACCACCCATTCGGTCGTCGGCGGGGTGATGGGCGCAGGGATCGCCGCGGCGGGGTTCGGCGCGGTCTCCTGGCCCACGATGAGCGCGATCGCCGCAAGCTGGGTGATCTCTCCCGTGCTGGGCGGGGTCTTCGCCGCCGCCTTCCTCGCCCTGATCAAGAGCCGCATCATCTACCGCGAGGACAAGCTGGCCGCCGCGCGATTCTGGGTGCCGATCCTGGTGGGCGTGATGGCCGGTACCTTTGCCGCCTACCTGGCGCTGAAGGGGCTGAAACGGGTCATCCATATCGACATGGGCACCGCCCTGCTGATCGGGCTGATAGGCGGGCTGGTCTGCTGGGGCCTCACCGTGCCTCTGGTCCGGCGCCAGTCGCGCGGGCTGGAGAACCGGAACCGCTCGCTCAAGACGCTGTTCGCGCTGCCGCTGATCGTGTCGGCGGCGCTTCTGTCCTTTGCCCACGGGGCAAATGACGTGGCCAACGCGGTGGGCCCGCTCGCCGCCATCGTCCACGCCTCGGAGTTCGGCGCCGCCGCCGGGCAGGTGGCCATCCCGCTCTGGGTCATGGTGATCGGAGCGCTGGGCATTTCCTTCGGCCTGTTCCTGTTCGGGCCCAAGCTGATCCGGATGGTGGGCAGCCAGATCACCAAGCTGAACCCGATGCGGGCCTATTGCGTGGCGCTGTCGGCCGCCATCACCGTGATCGTGGCAAGCTGGCTGGGCCTGCCTGTCAGCTCCACCCATATTGCCGTGGGCGGGGTGTTCGGCGTTGGCTTCTTCCGCGAATGGTACATGGAGCGCCGCCGCCGCAGCTCGAACGCGGGCGCCGGCCCCGCCCGCCGCCTGCCGCCCGAGGAGCGCCGCCGGCGCAAGCTGGTCCGGCGCAGCCACTTCATGACCATCATCGCCGCATGGGTCATCACCGTGCCGGCGGCGGCGGCGATGTCGGCGGCGATCTTCCTGTTGCTGAACTCGGTCCTCGTCTGAGCGGTCCACGTCCGTCTCCGTTTGACCGGATGCGGTGCGGATTGTAGCGTGGTCCCGGTGGGGGCATGGAACTTCGATGACGATGACGAACGCTGCTTCGAAGGACCGTGTGTTGCTTCTGTTGTCCGCCGCCCTGTCGCTCGGGCTTGCCGCCCCGGCCCCGGCCAGCCCGAAACCCGAGAGCACGACCCGCAGCCCGCCCGCCTCCGCCAGGATCACTGCCCCCGCCGTCACCGTCCAGCCCGATGGCCGCCCCCGCAAGCCCTCGCAGCGCTACGTGGTCTACAACCGGCCCTACCTGAAGGTGGTCACCGACCGGGCGCTCCGGAACGCCATCAGGCTGAACCAGGCGGGGGGAGAGGTCGTCGCCGACGGGTTCAGCCAGGAGATGTCGGTGCACTTGTTCCGGATGCTGCTTCTTTTGCGCCAGCGCACCGTCAACCTGCTCGACTCGCTCGAAAACAAGCGCACCCCGCAGGCGCGGCTCACCAATCTCGGCTACGAGGCCGAGATCGTCGGCCGCACCCTTGCCACGCTGAAGGGAGAGGCGGTGCCCGCCGGGGCCACCGTGCTTTACCGGCTCGAGGACGAGACCGAGGACAAGGCCACCGCCATCAAGCGGCTCACCGCCTACGAGGCGCTGCTTTACCGGTGGATGAACACGCCGATGGAAGGCACCCGCCGCACCCCCGGCGCGCCGGACAACTGAGGCCGCCCTAATCCCACCACGGTCCGTGGTGCTGGCCCGCCTGCCCCAACCGCTCGAACCCGTGATGGCCGAAATAGTCGCGCTGTGCCTGGATGATGTTGGCGGTGCCGAAACCCTGCCGCATCGTGTCGGCCCATTGCAGCGCGGCCGACAGCACGGGCACCGCGTGGCCCTGCGCCACCGCCGCGCCCACCACCGCGCGCAGCGCCGGCAAAGTGCGGCCGAGGGTTTCGGTGAAGGCCGGCGCGAGGATCAGCTCGCCATGCGGCAGATCTCCCCGGAAGGCCGTGGCGATATCGTCGAGCAGGGCCGAGCGGATGATGCAGCCCGCCCGCCAGATCTCGGCGATCCGGGCAAAATCGAGCTGCCAGTCATACTCCGCCGATGCGGCGGCAAGGATTCGGAACCCCTGCGCATAGCCCAGGACGCGCGCCGCCATCATCGCCTCGGCCAGCGTGGCGCCATCCAGCTCCAGCCCGCCCCGTGCGCCGCCCAGCTTCTCCTGCGCGGTCTGGCGCGTCTCCTTCTCCGAGGACCACGC
The DNA here is from genome assembly GCF_030373445.1 of Roseovarius sp. GTDB lineage: Bacteria > Pseudomonadota > Alphaproteobacteria > Rhodobacterales > Rhodobacteraceae > Roseovarius. Next base: position 45,089 of record NZ_JAUCYU010000009.1, on the reverse strand, counting down.
CCGCGCCCCCACGGCGGCCTCGATCATGCTGGCGGCCTGCCCCATCATCTGCGCCTCGATCACCGTCCAGCGCCCGGTGCCCTTCTGCCCGGCCGCGTCCTTGATCACGTCGACCATCGGGTGGCCGGTCTCGGGGTCATGGTATTGCAGGATGTCGGCGGTGATCTCGACAAGGTAGGAGCGCAGCGGGCCCTTGTTCCACTCGGCGAAAAGTTGGCCGATCTCGGCGGGCGCCCAGGCGGCGCCGTTGCGCAGAAGGCTGTAGATCTCGGCGATCATCTGCATGTCGGCATACTCGATGCCGTTATGCACCGTCTTGACGAAATGCCCCGCCCCGTCGGGGCCGAGGTGGGCGACGCAGGGCTCGCCCTCGTGCTGCGCGGCGATGGCGCGCAGGATGGGCTTGAGCTGCTGCCAGCTATGCTCGGTGCCGCCCACCATCATCGACGGCCCGTGCCGGGCGCCCTGCTCGCCGCCCGAAACGCCCATGCCGACGAAATGGATGTCCTGTTCCGCAAGGGCGGCCGAGCGGCGGCGGGTCAGGTGGAAATCGGCATTGCCGCCGTCGATGATCGTGTCGCCGGGCGAGAGCAGCGGCGCGACCGCCTCGATCATCGCGTCCATCGGCGCGCCCGACGGAATCATGAACAGGATCACCCGGGGGGTTGCGAGGCCGGAGACGAAATCCTCGAGCGTGTCGTGCGGGTGCAGGCGTTCGGCCAGCGCCCCCGCCTCGGCCATGAAGGCGGAAATCCAGTCGATCTCGCGGTTGGTGACGGCCACCGCCACCCCTTTCTCGGCCATGTTCAGCGCCAGCGCGCTGCCCATCGTGCCGAGCCCGTAAACGCCGATCTGTGCCTTGGCCATGACTGCGCCTTTTCCCCGCTCCGCCAAGGTCAGCCTATTGCATACGCGGCCACGTGCAAGCCGATCGGCCAGATCACCCCTCGCGGCTGACGAGGTAAAGCGAGCCCACGAGCAACAGCACCGCCCCCCAGACCATCGCGGAATGGCTTTCCCCGAACAGCACGATGCCCCAGCCGATGCCGGCGAAGAGCGATACGAAGGTGCCGAAATTCACGAAGACCCCGCCGGTGTGCCGGATCAGGTAGAAATAGATCAGGCTTTCCACCACGCCCGCGCCCACGAAGACGACGATGGCAGTTTCGGCCAGCGTCCAGCCGCCGGAGAGCGGCAGCGTACCGCCCGAGAAGGCAAGGAACAGCGGCAGGACCAGCACGGCGGCGGTGATGGTCTCGCCCGTAACCGCCTGCATGGCGGTCATGCCCTCGTGCCAGTGGCGCGAAATATAAACGGACTCGACCCCGTAGGAGACGGGCACGACCAGCGCCAGCAATATCCACGGCGCCATCCCGAAGCCCGGCGCATCGACCTGCGGCACGAGGATCACGGCCACCGACATTACACCCAGCGCCACCGCCGCGACGCGCCGGGGCGAGACCCGCTCGGTCCGCATCAGAAGCGCGACGATGACGGCGACGACCGGAGAGGTACAGCCGGTCAGGCTGAGCAGGCCGGTGCTGATCTCGCCCGCCGCGGTGAGCGCGGCGAAAAGCGGAATGACATAGCCCAGCACGGAGGTGATCAGCAGGAAGGGCACCACGCCCCGCAGGCTGCGGATATGCTCGCCCCGGACATGCGAGATGGCGAGGAAGGCCACCGACAAGAGCACCAGCGCGATCATCACCACGGAAATTTCCGAATACCCACCCTGCGAGGTGAGCTTCAGCATGGCGAATTGCAGCCCCCACATCATTCCCATCAGGATGAGCAGCCCCGCCGCCAGAAGGCGGCCGGGCCCGGTGGCGGCGTCGTCGTTCACACGCCCAGGCACCACCGCATGATCGCCTTCTGCGCATGTAGCCGGTTCTCGGCCTCGTCCCAGATCACCGATTGCGGCCCGTCCATGACCGCGCTGGTCACCTCCTCCTCGCGGTGGGCGGGAAGGCAATGCATGAAGAGGGCATCTGGCTTGGCATGTGCCATCAGGTCCTCGTTCACCTGGTAGGGCCGCAGCATGTTGTGGCGCCGCTCCTTGGTGGACTGGCTGTCATGCATCGACACCCAGGTATCGGCAACGATCAGGTCGGCACCCTCGACCGCCTTGTAGGGGTCGCGCTCGATGGTGATCTTGCGGCCTGCCTTGCGGGCCAGGCCCACGAACTCGTCCTCGGGGTCAAGCTGGGCGGGGCCGGTGAAGGTCAGGTCGAAACCGAACTGCGCGGCGGCATGCAGGAAGGAGGCGCAGACGTTGTTGCCGTCGCCCGACCACACCACCTTCTTGCCGTCGATCGGCCCGCGATGCTCTTCGAAGGTCAGCACGTCGGCCATGATCTGGCAGGGGTGGGTGCGGTCGGTCAGCCCGTTGATCACCGGCACGTCGGCATATTCCGCCATCTCCATCAGCACGGATTCGTCGAAGGTCCGGATCATGATCAGGTCGACGTAGCGGCTGAGCACGCGGGCGGTGTCGGCGATGGTCTCGCCATGGCCCAGCTGCATCTCGGCGCCCGACAGCAGCATGGTCTGCCCGCCCATCTGGCGCACGCCCACGTCGAAGCTGACGCGCGTCCGGGTCGAGGGTTTCTCGAAGATGAGGGCAACCATCCGGTCCTTGAGCGGCTGGTCGTCATCGGGCGCGCCCCGAAGCCGACCGGCGCGGGCGGTCTTCATGGCGCTCGCCTGGTCGAGGATCTGCCGAAGGTCGGCGGAGTCGGTTTTGTGGATATCGAGGAAATCGTTCATGGCGGTTTCTCTTGTCTAATGGCAGAACCGGGGGCCAGCCCCCGGACCCCCGGAGTATTTCTGGAAAAGTGAAAGTCAGGCGGTCTGCTTGGCCACGGTGAGCTCGATCCCGGTGGCAGCGGCATCCAGCCGGTTGACGGCCTCGGCGATCTCGTCCTCGGATATGTTGAGCGGCGGCAAAAGGCGGATGACGTTGTCGGCGGCCGGCACGGTGATGACCTCCGCGTCATAGCCGGCCTTGACCACGTCGGCATTCAGCGCCTTGCACTTCAGCCCCAGCATCAGGCCCGATCCGCGCACCTCCTCGAACACCTCCGGGTGACTTCCGACAAGCCCTTCGAGCTTCTGGCGCAGAAGCCCCGCCTTGCGGTTCACCTCGTCGAGGAAGGCCGGGTCGGCCACGTGATCCATCACCGCGTTGCCCACGGCACAGCCCAGCGGGTTGCCGCCATAGGTCGAGCCATGGGTACCCGCGGTCATGCCCGAGGCGGCCTCCTCGGTGGCCAGCACGGCGCCCAGCGGGAAGCCCCCGCCGATGCCCTTGGCGACCATCATGATATCCGGCCTGATGCCGGCCCATTCATGGGCGAAAAGCTTGCCCGTCCGGCCCATGCCGCACTGCACCTCGTCGAGGATCAGCAACAACCCGTGCTCGTCGCACAGCGCCCGCAGGTCACGCAGCGCCTGGTCGGAGAGCGGGCGGATGCCGCCCTCGCCCTGCACCGGCTCGATCAGGATTGCGGCGGTCTCGTCGGTGATCGCGGCCTTAAGTGCCTCCGGGTCGTCCCACGCCACGTGACGGAACCCCGGCAGCAGGGGGCCGAAGCCCTTGGTCATCTTCTCGGACCCGGCGGCGGCGATACCGGCAGAGGAGCGGCCGTGGAACGAGCCCTCGAAGCCGATGATCTCGACCTTCTCGGGTTGGCCCTTCTCGTAGAAATACTTGCGCGCCATCTTGACCGCCAGCTCACAGCTTTCGGTGCCGGAATTGGTGAAGAAGACGGTATCGGCGAAGGTAGCGGCCACCAGCTTGTCGGCCAGCGCCTGCTGCTGCGGGATCTGGTAGAGGTTCGAGGTATGCCACAGCTTGCCCGCCTGCTCGGTCAACGCGGCCACAAGATCGGGGTGCGCATGGCCCAGCGCGTTCACCGCGATGCCGGAACCGAGGTCGAGGAATCGGCGCCCGTTATCCTCGATCAGCCAGCTGCCCTCGCCCTTCGCGAAGGAGAGCGGCGCGCGGTTGTAGGTCGGCAGAACGGACGGGATCATGGCGATATCCTCTGATATGGAGGCCCTTTGATTGCTCAGGCGGGCCCATGAGTCAAATGCGATGTGGGAATGGCGCGATTGTCGGGCGCCGGGGATCGAACGCGGGCGGACGTCAGGCGCGGGTGCGTCGGCGTCGGGTGGCAGCGTATGCGGGGCGTGCGATCATGGCCGCGGTCATACCGCCCGACTGCCGCAAGGGAAAGCGAAAACTTGTACCGCGCACAATTTCGCCTCTGGACCCTTCCGGCATTTCGCGCGAAGCCCCGCCCATGTTCACCCCGCGCGACCAGAACCCGGCGCTTGCCGCCCTGCTGACCCTCTGCGCGGCCGCGTTCGCCGCGGCCACCACGCTTCTTGCCAAGGCGCTCGGCACCGGCGCGCTGGGGCTCGAGATGCACGCGCTGCAGGTCTCCAACGGGCGGTTCCTGTTCGCCTTCCTCGCCATCGGCGCGGTCACGGCGGTGATGCGCCCGCGCTTCACCCGGCCCGACCTGAAGCTGCATACCGTGCGCTCGGGCCTCGGCTGGGGCGGGGTGACGCTGATGTTCGCGGCGGCCGCCTTCATCCCGCTGAGCGACGCTACCGCGATCAGCTTCCTCAACCCGGTCTTCGCGATGATGCTGGCCATTCCGCTGCTGGGCGAAACCGTGGGCCGCATCCGCTGGAGCGCGGCAGCGATCGCGCTTCTGGGCGCCGCCATCCTGACCCGGCCGGGCGGCGGGGTGGTGGAACTGGGGGCATTGCTCGCACTGGGGGCGGCGATGTTGCTGGGCTCCGAGATAATCCTGATCAAGCGGCTCTCCCGGCACGAGGGGCCGGTGCAGATCCTGCTGATCAACAATGTCATCGGCCTGCTGATCTCGGCCGCCGCGGCCGCCTTCGTCTGGCAATGGCCCGAGCCACGGCAGTGGCTGGCGCTGGCCGCGATCGGGGTGCTGATGGCCGCGGCGCAGGCCTGTTTCGTCAACGCCATGGCGCGGGCCGATGCCAGCTTCGTAGCGCCCTTCTTCTATGCCGCGCTGGTCTTTGCATCGATCTACGACGCGCTTGTCTTCGGCGTCATCCCCGACGCAGTGTCGCTGACCGGCGCGGCGATCATCCTGTGCGGCGCGGGGCTCCTGGCATGGCGCGAGGCGCGCCTGAAGAAATCGCCGCCGCCGGTGCCCCCCTCGCAACCGATGTGACGCCACGCCCCCTTTGACAAGCGCGCCCGGCATTTGGCTTACTTGGGTGCGAGGGGGCCGGGAGGACACATGCCGCTTCAGATACTTCTGCCAATGGTCGTCATCGGCATTGCCGGGGTCGTGATCCTGCTGCATATGCTTGGGCGGTCGGAACTGGCCCGGTTCGAGGATGAGGACGCCGCCCGGCGCGCGTGGCTGCGGGAATATCCCGGCACCCCGCCGACGCGGGTGATCCTGAGCCATGACCGCCACGCCGCGCTGATCGAGACGGCGCACGGCGCGGGGGTGGTCTGGCCGATGGGGATGGACACGACCGCCCGTTTCCTGAACGGCGCCGACATCCGTCGCACCGGGGACGGGCTGCGCATCGACCTGCCGGATTTCGCCGCCCCCCGTATCCGGCTCCGGCTGGAGGATGACGAGGCCGAACTCTGGCCGACCCTGATGGAGAGGAAGGAAAACGCATGACCGAAGACCTGACCTATCCGGACGTGGTGAACTTCGCCGTACCCTTCTTCATCGCCGCCATCCTGGCCGAGCTGGTCTGGATCATGATCAAGCGCCGCGGTGGCCGGTACGAGACGCGCGACGCGCTGACCTCGCTGCTGATGGGGGCGGGTAACGTCGCCTCGGGCATCGTGCTGGGCTTCGTCGCCTACGGCTTCTTCATGGTCCTGTGGGAAATCACGCCGCTCGACCTCGGCACCAGCATCTGGGTGGTGCTGCTGTGCTTCGTGCTCGACGACCTGCGCTATTACTGGGTCCACCGCTTCGGCCACCGCATCCGCTGGGTCTGGGCCAGCCACGTGAACCACCATTCCAGCCAGCATTACAACCTCACCACCGCCCTGCGCCAGACATGGACGGGCACCTTCACCTTCATGATGCTCGTGCGCGCGCCACTGATCCTTCTGGGGTTCCACCCGGCGATGGTGCTGTTCTGCGGCGGGCTGAACCTGATCTACCAGTTCTGGATCCATACCGAGGCGATCGGGCGGATGCCCCGCTGGTTCGAGGCGGTGATGAACACGCCCAGCCACCACCGCGTGCATCACGGCCGCAACCCGCGTTACCTCGATGCCAACTATGCCGGGGTCTTCATCGTCTGGGACAAGCTGTTCGGCACCTTCGTGCCCGAATACGAGAAGGAAAAGGTCGATTACGGCCTCGTCCACAATATCGGCACCTTCAACCCGCTGCGCGTGGCCTTCCACGAATGGGTGGCGATCTGGCGCGACGCCACGCAGCCGGGCCTGACCATGCGCGACCGGCTGATGTATTGCGTGATGCCCCCGGGCTGGAGCCATGACGGCTCTCGAACCATGTCCGACGGGATCAAGCGCAAGCACCTCGAGGCCCACCCCGAGGATCTCGGCACGCCCGGCTTCACCGACATGGCAGGCCGGCCGTGACGCCCGCCTTCCCCGGCTTCACCCGGCCGATGCAGCCGGGAGAGGAGGACGCCGTGCGCGACCTGCTGGACGCGGCCTTCGGCGGCCGTGACGAAAGCCGGTTGGTGGACGCGCTGCGCAAATCCGGCGACATGGCGGGCGAGATGGTGCTGCCGATGGGCGAGCGGGTCATCGGCTACTACGCCCTGTCCCCGTTCCGTGCGCCGAAAGGCTGGCTGTGCCTTGCCCCCGTCGCCATCGCGCCCGATCTGCAAGGCCACGGCCATGGCCGCCGGATGATCGGGCAACTGGCCGAATGGGCGCGACTGACAGGGCAGTACGTGGTCGTCCTGGGGCAGGAGGAATTCTACGAAAAGGCCGGCTTCCGCAAGGACCGCGCCGCATACCTCACCTCGCCCTACCCGCTCGAGCACACGCTGCTGGCCGGGCCGGGCGAGGCTTCCCCGGCGCAGGCCCTGCGCTATCCCAAGCCGTTCAACGGCCTCTGATGCGGCTCCTCCTGCTCACCGCGCTGACGATGGTGGCCTTCGCGGCCAACTCGATCCTCAACCGGATGGCGCTGGCGGGCGGGCATATCGGCCCCACCGATTTCGGCACGATACGCCTGTTTGCCGGGGCGGTGATGCTGGCCGGGCTCTGCGTCATCCTGCGCGGCGGGTTGCGGCTGGGCGGGCCGGCGCGGGCGGCGGGGATGCTGGCGCTGCTGGTCTACATGTACGGGTTCTCTCTGGCCTACGGCGTGCTCGACGCCGGGCTCGGCGCGCTGATCCTCTTCGGCACGGTGCAGGTGACCATGTTCGCGGGCGGCCTTCTGGCGCACGAGGCGATGCCGGCCCGCCGCTGGATCGGCGCAGCGCTGGCGCTGGCGGGGCTCGCCTGGCTCCTCTGGCCCGCGGGCCCGGTGCAGGTGAGCGTCCGCCACGGGCTTTTCATGGCCGCGGCGGGTGTCGGCTGGGGCATCTACTCGCTGGCCGGGCGCCGGGCCGACGATGCGCTTCAGGCGACGGCAGCGAACTTCATCCTCGCCACCCCGGTGGGCGTGGTGATCGGCCTCGCCCTGCCCGTCGGCGCGATCGACGTGACCATGCCGGGCGTGGCGCTTGCCGTCCTGTCGGGCGCGGTCACCTCCGGCATGGGATATGCGCTGTGGTACGGCATCCTGCCCCGGCTCGACGCCTCGGTAGCGGCAGTGGCACAGCTCACCGTGCCGGTGATCGCCATCGCGGGCGGGATGATCTTCCTCGGGGAAACGCTGGAAACGAAGACCGTGCTGGCCTCTGTCCTGGTCCTCGGCGGCGTGGCGGTCTCCGTCCTGCGCAGCCGCTGAGGCGGCTCAGCCCTCCGCCGGACGCACCGCCAGAACCTCCAGCGCCACCGTGCCGCTTGGCTTCACCCAATCCACCACGTCCCCCGGCTCGGCCTCCATCAACGCGCGGGCCAACGGCGAAACATGGGTGATCAACCCCTTCTCCGGCTCCGCCTCGTCCTCGCCGACGATGGTGTAACTGGCCTCCCGGTCCTCCTCGTCGACCACCGTCACCGTGGTGCCGAACTGCACCCGCTCCGGCGCCTCGGGCGGGGTCACCAGAATGGCGCTGGATATCCGCGCCTCGACATAACGCAAGTCCCGCTCGGCCACCGCCAACGGGGTCAGGTCGCCCGCCTCCTCCTGCCCGGCGCGCAGCCGTCCCACCTCGGCCTCCAGCGCTTCGGCCCGCGCCTTCAGCAGGGCCAGCCCCCTCGGGGTGACGTGGTTCGGGTGCGGGCTGATCGGCAGGTCGGGCAGCCGCTCTGGCCCGCCGCCATCATCCTCTTTCGTGAAGGCCTTGTTCATGGTTTCACCAACTCCTCCAGCGGATCATACCGAAACCCGCCCCCGAAGGCGACCTGCGGCAGGCTGTCGGGCTTGAGCGCGATGCCCGCCAGCTCCGCCCGCGTGAAGAACCGCCGCCGGTTGACGACCGCCTCGGGGTCTTCCCACTCATCGGTCAATTCGCCCGCCTCGACCCGGCAGCGAAAGAACATCTCGACCTGGTGGAACCCCCGCGCCTCGCTATGAAACTCGTTCACGAGGCAAGGTTCGCCCAACGAGATGGTCAGCCCGGTTTCCTCGTACACCTCGCGCGCAAGGTTGTCTTCCAGCGAGCTGTGCGTCTCCACCCCGCCGCCCGGCGCGCACCACAGCGCGCTTTCCTCGCCGGGATAGGCGTTGACCAGCAACAGCCGCCCGTCCTCGACGATCACCGCCCGCACCGCCAGACGTACCATGCCCGCGCCCCTCCATTCCGCATCGGGGGCTGTTGTAACGCCGCCGTTCGCTATATCTCAATCCCCATGAAAGCGCTTGCCACCGCCTTTGCCCTGCTCCTCCCCGCTCCGGCGCTGGCCGATTGCGTGGTGATGCTGCACGGGCTCGCCCGCACCGAGGCCTCGTTCATCGTGATGGAGGAGGCGCTGCGGGCACAGGGCTACACCACCTTCCGCTCCGATTATCCCTCGACCGAACAGACCATCGAACAGCTCGCGGAAGAAACCCTCCCCTTCGCCGTGCGCGTCTGCGGCGACACGGAGGTTCATTTCGTCACCCATTCCATGGGCGGCATCCTCCTGCGCTACTGGCTTCAGGATCACCGGCCCGAACGGCTCGGCCGCGTGGTGATGCTGGCCCCCCCCAACCAGGGCTCGGAACTGGTCGACGAGCTGGGGGAGGTCGAGCTCTTCCAATGGATCAACGGCCCGGCCGCCCAGGAACTCGTCACCGGCGCCGAGGGGCTGCCCGCCACCCTGCCGCCGGTCGATTTCGAGCTCGGCGTGATCGCCGGCACCCGCTCGCTCAACCCCTATTTCTCGACCCTGATCGAGGGGCCGGATGACGGCAAGGTCTCGGTCGCCTCGACACGGGTGGAGGGGATGGCCGACCATATCGAGCTGCCCGTCACCCACACCTTCATGATGAACAACCCGATGGTGATCGCACAGGTCACCCGGTTCCTGGAAACCGGCGCCTTCGATCACGCCATGAACCTGGGCGACCTCTTCTGGGGCGGCAGCGAATGAGCCTCTCCCTCCGCCTCACCGGGGCGCGCGTGCTGCTGCCCGACGGGCTGGCAGATAGCGATCTCAACCTCGCCGGCGGGCAGGTCACCGACGCGCGCCAGCCGCGAGAGATCGACCTCTCCGGCTTCCTCGTCCTGCCCGGCCTCGTCGACGCCCATGGCGACGGGTTCGAGAAACACCTCGCCCCAAGGCGCGGCGCGATGAAGGATATCGGCCAGGGCCTGATCGCGGCCGAGGCGGAGCTTGCGGCCAACGGCATCACCACCGCCGTGCTCGCCCAGTTCTACAGCTGGGAGGGCGGCATGCGCGGGCCCGACTTCGCCGAGCGCGTCTTCTCGGGCCTCGAAGAGGTGCGCCCCCGGCTCGACACCACCCTGATCGCGCAGCTCCGTTTCGAAACGCCCATGCTCGAAGATTACGACGCCATGCAGGCCATGCTCCGCCGCTACGCCATCCCCTACGTCGTCTTCAACGACCACCTGCCGCATGAGGCGCTGGAAAAGGGCAAACGCCCGCCCCGCCTGACCGGCCAGGCCCTGCGCATCGGCCGCAACCCCGAGAAACATCTCGAATACATGCAAGGCCTGCACGCCCGCATGGGCGACGTGCCCGCCGCCCTCGAAACCCTCACCGGCTCCCTCGCCGCCGAAGGCATCCGCATGGGCAGCCATGACGACCGCACCCAAGCCCAGCGCGACCGGTGGCACGCCATGGGCGTCCACCTCGCCGAATTCCCCGAAACGCAGGAGGCCGCCGAAGCCGCCCGCGCCACCGGCGACGGCGTCATCCTCGGCGCCCCCAACGTGGTGCGGGGCGGCTCGCATAATGGCAATGTCAGCGCCATCGACCTCGCCGCCATGGGCCTCTGCGACGCGCTGGCCTCGGACTACCACTACCCCTCGCTGCGCCGCGCCGCCTTCCTGCTGGCCGATGGCGGCGTCTGCGACCTCGCCGCCGCATGGTCCCTCGTCTCCGCCGGCCCGGCCCGCCTGCTGGGCCTCGACGACCGCGGCAGGCTCACCCCCGGCCAGCGCGCCGATCTCGTCATCCTCGACGCCACGACCCGCGACATCTGCGCCACGTTCTCGGGCGGCCGGATCACCCATCTCAGGGGCGAGGCAGCGATGCGGTTCCTGGGCTGACCTTCCGCAATGGAGGCCCCGGATCGTGCTAACCTTTCGTTAACCTTTTCCGGCCTACGCTGACTCGGCGGTTCGGGCTGGGGAGCCGATGACCGCCCAACGAGATGCAACCAAACACGCATTTCGCGCGCCGCCGTCGGAGCGATCCGATGCGCGGCGCGCTTTGGTTCCGGGCCCCACCAATCGCTTCTTCTTGGTAAAAATACTCAAATCCGACAATCCGGACCGCCACCTCGGCCAGAGGCTCAGCCGCTCGGCCCGCCCCTCGCGAGACCGTCCGTCAGGACGGACGAGCCGGCACGATCCGGTTCACATGCCCCATCTTCCGCCCCGGCTTGACCTCGGCCTTGCCGTAGAGATGCAGCGCCGCGCCCGCCTCCCGCGCGACGCCCGGCACCTTCTTCATGTCGTCGCCGATCAGGTTCTCCATCACCACGTCGGCATAACGCCCGCCATCGCCCAGGGGCCAGCCCGCCACGGCGCGGATATGCTGCTCGAACTGGTCGATGGTACAGCCCTGCTGCGTCCAGTGGCCCGAGTTATGCACCCGCGGCGCGATCTCGTTCACCACCAGCCCGGCCTCGGTCACGAACAGCTCCACCCCCATCACGCCCACGTAATCGAGCTTGTTGAGGATCTGCCCCGCCAGCAGCACCGCGTCCGTCCGCTGTTTCGTCGACAGCCGTGCCGGAACCGTCGTGGTCCGCAGGATGCCGCCCTCGTGCACGTTCTCGCCCGGGTCGAAACAGGCGACAGAGCCGTCCAGCCCCCGCGCCCCGATCACCGACACCTCGTGGCTGAAATTCACGAACCCTTCCAGGATCGCGGGTTGCCCCGCCATATCCTCCAGCGCCGCTTCGGCCTCGGAAGCTGCGTTGATCCGCGCCTGCCCCTTGCCGTCATAGCCGAAACGCCGCGTCTTCAGGATCGCCGGAAAGCCGATCTCCGACAGCCCCTCGGCCAGGTCCTCGGCCTCGTCAACGGCGGCAAACGGCGCCGTCTTCAACCCCAGGTCGGCCAGGAACGCCTTTTCCACCAGCCGGTCCTGGCTCACCCGCAACGCATTGCGCCCCGGCCGCACCGGCTTCAGTGGCTCGAGGATATCGAGCGCCGAGGTCGGGATGTTCTCGAACTCGTAGGTGATGACATCCACCGCATCGGCAAAGGCGCGCAGCGCGTCTTCATCCTCGTAGGCTTTCTGGAAATGATAGTTCGAAACATGACTCGCCGGGCAATCGCCGCCGGGCTCGAAAATGCAGGTCTTGAACCCCAGCCGGCTCGCCGCCACGGCCAGCATCCGGCCCAGCTGTCCGCCACCGAGAATGCCGATCGTGCTGCCCTGTGCCAGTGCCTCAACCATCCTGCGGCTCCTCCGGGATCGAGGCCGACAGCGCCTCGCGCCACGCGTCTAGCCGCTCTGCCAACGCCGCATCGCCATTCGCCAGGATCGCCGCCGCCATCAGCCCGGCATTGGCCGCCCCGGCCTCGCCGATCGCCATGGTCGCCACCGGGAAGCCCTTGGGCATCTGCACGATGGAATATAGGCTGTCGACCCCCGACAGCGCCTTGGTCTGCACTGGCACGCCGATCACCGGCACGCGCGTCTTCGAGGCCATCATCCCCGGCAAATGCGCCGCGCCCCCGGCCCCGGCAATGATCACCTTCAGCCCGCGCCCGGCGGCGGTCTTGCCGTACTCCCAGAGCCGGTCGGGCGTGCGATGCGCCGAGACGATCTTCACCTCATAGGCCACCCCCAGCTCATCCAGGATATCGGCCGCCTTCTTCATCGTGGCCCAGTCAGACTGGCTGCCCATGATGATGCCCACGGAAATTTCGGCCATGCTGCGCCCTCTCGCGATCCGCCCGGTGTCAGGAGCGCGCACTATACCGATCACTTGCCGTTACGCAATGATGTCCGGGTAAAGCCTGTCCTCGATCCACGAGATGCGGTCCTTCAGGCGCAGCTTCTGCTGCTTCAGCCGCTTGATGGTCAGCCGGTCGCTGGTGCCGCGCTCCTCGAGCGCGTGGATCGCCTCGTCGAGGTCACGGTGCTGGCGGCGAAACTCCTCCAGTTCCACCCGCAGCACCTCGTCCGATTTCATCGACAGGTCGCTCAACATGTTCATCCGGGCCGATTCCCCTGAAGATCAGACATCCCAAGATACCGCCAATGGCGCATTTCGCAAAGCCCTTGCGCCCGAATGCCCCCGATACCATATTTCATTGGCAGGGTCGCCGAAAAGGGGCCCGGGCAGAAGACGGACGGTCGCTTAATCGAAAAGGACGCACCGATGACAAAGCTATCCCTGGGGTCGCACCCCTATATGCTTGGCTTCGAGCAGCTTGAGCGCATGCTGGAACGCAGCGCCAAGTCGGGCAACGAGGGCTATCCGCCCTTCAACATCGAGCAGACGTCGGACACCTCCTACCGCATCACGCTCGCCGTGGCGGGCTTTGGCGAGGGCGACCTCTCGATCACCGTGGAAGACCGGCAACTGGTCATCCGCGGGCGTCAGCGGGACGACTCGGATCACCGGGTGTTCCTGCATCGCGGCATCGCGGCGCGTCAGTTCCAGCGCTCTTTCGTGCTGGCCGACGGGGTCGAGGTGGGCGAGGCCCTGATGGAAAACGGCCTGCTGCACATCGACCTGAAGCGCGCCCAGCCGGAAACGGTGGTGCAGACCATCAACATCAAGAAGGGATAAGCGGTATGGATACCAGATACGATTTCGAAAACGGCGCCGCCGCCGAGGCGGAACGGGCCATCGTCTATGTCCGCCCGGTCAAGGTCGACGACCTGCCCGCGGACGTGCAGCAACAGGCCATGGGGCTGGAAACGCTCTATGCCGTGCACAATGCCGACGGCGAACGCCTCGCGCTGGTGCGCGACCGGGCGCTGGCCTTCGTGCTGGCCAAGCAGCACGACATGGAACCCGTCGCGGTTCACTGAGACATCTTGCCGGCGGCCGCCCCCGTGGCCGCCGGGCAAACCGGTGCCGGGGCAAACTCGCACTGGCCAAGCCTTGCCGCGCCTGCCATATCTGGCCCCGTTCCCCCGACCCAAGGCGCCGAGGCCCCATGACCCAGATCATCACCGCCCTTTCCGAGATTTCCGGCCGTTACAAGGCGATGTTCGTCGACCTGTGGGGCTGCCTGCATAACGGCGTCACCGCCTACCCCGAGGCCGTCGCGGCCATGCAGGATTACCGGAAAGCCGGCGGCGTGGTGGTGCTGGTCACCAACGCCCCCCGCGCCCGCAGCGGGGTCGAGCGGCAACTGGTCAAGTTCGGCGTCCCCGAGGATGCGTGGGACACCATCGCCACCTCCGGCGACAGCGCGCGCATGGCCATGTTCCGCGGCGCCGTGGGCCGCAAGGTCTATTTCGTGGGCCAGGATCACGACCTGAAATTCTTCGAACCGCTCAAGATCATAGAGGACCCGGTCGACGTGACCAGCGTGCCCTTGGCCGAGGCCGAGGGCATCGTCTGCTGCGGTCCGTTTGACCCATCCGCCGATCTCGACGAGATGCGCGCCGACTTCCTCTATGCCAAGCAGAAGGGCATGAAACTGCTCTGCGCCAACCCCGATATCGTGGTCGACCGCGGCGATATCCGCGAATGGTGCGCCGGCGCGCTGGCCCGGCTCTATACCGAGATGGGCGGCGAAAGCCTCTATTTCGGCAAGCCCCATCCGCCGATCTACGACCTCGCCCACCGCCGGCTGGCCGAACTTGGCCGCGACTTCTCGAACGACCAGATCCTCGCCGTGGGCGACGGCGCCCATACCGACATTGCCGGCGCCATGGGCGAGGATCTCGACAGCCTGTTCATCGCCGGCGGTCTTGCAGCCGAGGCCACCAAGACAACGCACCAGCCCGAGCCGGAGGCGCTAAAGACCTATCTCGACATGGAAAAAGTGTCGCCCACCTACACCATCGGGCGGCTGCGCTGACAAATTACCCCTTGATTTTCTGCACCCGCGAAGTAATTAAGTTGCCAGATCGGGCGTGAATCGGTCCGAAAGTTACGCACTCGCAGACCTCGGAGGGTCGAATGTTGGACAACATGCCGCGCGGAACCATTACCATCGAGGAAATCGAGATGGGTATGACCCGCCACCTGCGGAAGGTCGTCACCGACGAGGATATCGAGATGTTCGCGCAGGTCTCGACCGACCGGAACCCGGTGCATCTCGACGACGAATACGCCCAGGATACCATCTTCGAAGGCCGCATCGCCCATGGCATGCTGACGGCCGGGTTGATCTCGGCCGTGATCGGCGAACAGCTTCCGGGCCATGGCACCGTCTACATGGGCCAGACGCTCAAGTTCCTCGGGCCCGTCCGCCCCGGCGACATGGTCCATGCCGAGGTCGAGGTGATCGGCATCGACCACGCCAAGCGCCGCGTCCAGCTCGATTGCCGCTGCATGGTCAATGGCAAGAAGGTGCTGATCGGCGAGGCCACCGTGCTTGCGCCTTCGGGCAAGTTCGACTGATATCGGCCCCTTGAAATCGGGCCATGCCCCCATCAGCTTTGCCTGACACGCACCATACATGCTATGGTGGTGTCCCAAACTGATGGAGGACATCCCAATGGACGCCATTCAGACGACAGAATACGCCCGCGCCCTGTTCAGCGCGCGCGGCAACAAGGCGCTGGCCGAAGCGGCGCAGCGCATGCGCGACTGCGAAGAGGCCGGCAAGACGGACGAGGCGGAAGACTGGAAGCGCATCCGCCTCGCCATCAGCGAGTTGCGCGGGCCCAACCAGGGCTGACGCGGCTCAACGCCCCTGCAGCGCCTGGTCGAGGGCGCTGTAGCCGGGCAGGCCGAATTCCTGCGCCATCCCCTCCTGCCACCGGTCGTCGAACCGGCGGCGGATATCGTCCGAGATTTGCGCCCCGCTCTTTCCCGAGGCGACCTTGGTCGCGGCCCCGCCCGGCGGCAGCCCACAGGCCGCATCCCGCGCCTGTCGCACGAGGTGGTCGTCGAACTGGCCCACGTGCCGCTTCATGAAGGCGAACCCGGCCTGTTCGGTTGCGATTGCCCGCCTCGCGGCATCATAGCCGCCCATGAAATCCGCCACTTGGCCCACCACGCCGGGCAGGTTGCGCTTCATCTCCTCGAACGTCACCAGCAGCACGTCCTCGCGCCCCCGCTGCCGCCACCACGAAGACGCGTGCGCCCAGTAATCCTCCCCGCGCCGCAGGTAATACGCGGCGAAGTCGTCCACGCTGATGGAGCCCGTCTCGAACCACCAGCCCTCGAAGAACCGGTAGAGCGAGATCATCGCATCCACCGGGTCGCGGAAGACCACGATGTACCGCCCGCCCTTAGGGATCTCCTCCCATGTCAGGTGGCTCTTGAACGCCCGCGGCGCGGCCACCTGCGGGGCGTTCACGTCGACGCCCATGTCATGCGCCAGTTCCAGCCACGGCACAACTTCCGTGATCTCGTCGAACGCCATCGACCCGCCCGAGCGCAGGCCGTGCACGATCTGCTGCATCCATGTCGTGCCGCACTTGGCATAGGGCGAGATGAAGATGTCGCCTGGATCGGGGCGATAGGCCAGGCCGATGCGTTCGCCGGCTTCGGTCGAAAACCCGGTGATCGCGTCAAGCTCGTCGATCGTCGTGGCGCGGCGAAATGTCATGTCACTGTCCATGCCCGGCAGATTGGCAGCGCCCCGACGCCGAGGCAAGCGCCAACCGCCCCGGATCGCGTCTTGCACCCGCGCCCGCATGGGGCTACGCAAACGCCATGCGCATCATCCGCGACTTCACCTACCTCGACCCGGCCGACCGTGGCGCTTCCGTCGCCATCGGCAATTTCGACGGTGTCCATATCGGCCACCAGTCGGTGATCGAGCAGGCCCGCGCCGCCGGCGACCGGCTCGGCGCGCCGCTGGGCGTGCTGACGTTCGAGCCGCACCCGCGCCAGTATTTCGCGCCCGATGCCCCGCCCTTCCGCCTGATGAACCCCGAGGCACGCGCCCACCGGCTGGAAAAGCTGGGCGTCGAACGGCTCTACGAGCTGAACTTCAACGCCGCCCTCGCCGGCCTTGCCCCCCGCGAATTCGCCGAGAAGGTGATCCGCGACGGGCTGGGCCTGTCCCACGTGGTGGTGGGCGCCGATTTCTGCTTCGGCAAGGGCCGCGCGGGCGACGCCGCCGACCTCGTGGCTTTTGGCAAGGAGATGGGCTTCGGCGTCACCATCGCCGAGCTGCTGGAGGGCGACAACGGCGAGGTCTCCTCCACAGCCATCCGCAATGCCCTGACCGATGGCCGCCCGCGCGATGCCGCGCGGATGCTGGGCCACTGGCACCGCATCGACGGGCCGGTGATCGGCGGCGAGCAACGCGGCCGCGACCTTGGCTACCCCACCGCCAACATGTCGATCGAAGGCCTCCACCCGCCCAAGTTCGGCGTCTACGCCGTGCTGGCCGACGTACTCGACGGCCCGCACAAGGGCCACTACCGGGGCGCTGCCTCGCTCGGCCTGCGACCGATGTTCAATGGCGAGGTGCCCAACCTCGAAACCTTCATCTTCGACTTCTCGGGCGACCTCTACTCCGCCGACCTCTCCGTCGCGCTGGTCGAGTACCTCAGGCCGGAAGAAACCTTCGACAGCCTCGAGGCCTTCATCGCCCAGATGGAAAACGACTGCACCCGCGCCCGGGCCATCCTCGACACGCTATGACCGACGACCCCATCGACCGGACCGGCCTGCGCCCGCGCTTTTGGGAGACGACGCCGCTCAACCGCATGACCCGCGCGGAATGGGAGGCGCTTTGCGACGGCTGTGGCAAGTGCTGCCTCAACAAGCTGGAAGACGAGGACACCGGCGAAGTCGCCCTCACCCGCGTCGCCTGCCGCCTGTTCGACGATACGACCTGCCGCTGCGCGCAATACGACATCCGCCACCAGTTCGTGCCGGAATGCATCACCCTGAGCCCGAAGAACCTCGACCGCAACCTCTACTGGATGCCGGAAACCTGTGCCTACAAGCTTCTGCATCTGGGCAAACCGCTCTATGACTGGCACCCGCTGATCTCGGGCACGCCCGACACGGTGCACGACGCGGGCGTCTCGGTGCTGAACGGCACCGTGCCCGAATTCGAGGTCGACGAGGACGACTGGGAAGACCACCTGATCGAGGAGCCTGGCGCATGAATTTCGCCTCCGACAATTGCGGCCCCGCACACCCCGAAGTGCTGGCCGCCATCACCGCCGCGAACCAGGGCTTTGCCCCCTCCTACGGCGCCGACGGGCTGATGGATGCCGTCCGCGACCGCATCCGCGAGCTGTTCGAGGCGCCCGAGGCCGAGGTCTTCCTCGTCGCCACCGGCACCGCCGCCAACGCGCTGGCGCTGGCCACCCTGGCCCAGCCGTGGCAGACCATCTTCTGCACCCCGCTCGCCCATATCCACCGCGATGAATGCCACGCGCCCGAATTCTACACCGGCGGCGCCAAGCTGACGCTGGCGGGCGAAGGCGACAAGATGACCCCCGAGGCGCTCGATGCCGCCATCGAGAACTGGCCCGCCGGCGACGTGCACGTCTCGCAACGCGGGCCCGTGGCGCTCACGCAGGTCACCGAGAAGGGCCGCGTCTACACCCTCGAGGAGCTGGCCGCCCTGACCGAGGTGGCCCATGCCCATGTCCTGCCCGTCTACATGGACGGCGCCCGCTTCGCCAACGCGCTCGAGGCGCTCGGCTGCACGCCGGCCCAGATGACCCACGAGGCCGGCATCGACGCGTTCAGCCTCGGCGGTTCCAAGAACGGCTGCTTGGGCGTAGAGGCGGTGGTCTTCTTCGACCCAGACAAGGCCTGGGAGTTCGAGCTGCGCCGCAAGCGCGCCGCGCATCTCTTCTCCAAGCACCGCTACCTCTCGGCCCAGATGCTGGCCTACCTGACCGATGACCTCTGGCGCCGCTCGGCGAAAACGGCCAACGCCCGCGCGGCCCGGCTGGCCGAGGGGCTGAAATCCGTACCCGGCGTCAGCTTCGACGTGGAACCGCAGGCCAACATGATCTTCGCCCGCCTGCCCCGCGCCACCCACCAACGCCTGCACGCGGAAGGCGCGGTCTACGGCCTCTACGACGGCCCGCTCGAAGAGGGCGACGCCGACGAACCGCTGCTGGCCCGGCTGGTCTGCGACTGGTCGATCACGGAAGAAGAGATCGACCGGTTTGTCGAGGTGGCGAAGGGATAATCCCCTCCGGCGCCGCGCGCGTGGCGGCGTCGGAATGTGAGTATTTTTACCAAGAAGAAGCCGGGACGCCCCCCCCCCGGCTGCCGTTCAGAGCGTGCCCGAGAGGTGCATGTCGAGATCGTCCAGCCGGTCCTGGCCCCAGAACTTCTCCCCGTCATCGGTGATGTAGAAGGGCGAGCCGAAGACGCCCGCCGCCACCGCCTCCTCGAGGTTGGCGGCATAGGTCTCGGCCCCGCTCAGCAGCCCGCTATCGGCCAGCGCGGGGTCGAACTCCGCCCATTCGAGGCAGCTCCGGATCACGTCCTCCTGCGCGATGTCGCGGTCCTCGGCCCAGACGGCCCGCAGGATGCCGTGCACCAGCGCCCCCATATGCCCGCCGCCCGCGTTCTGCGCCGCGATCACGGCATAGGAGGAGGGCGCGGCGTTGGTCGGGAAATGCGCAGGCTTCAGGTTCAGCTTCATCCCCGCCTTCTTCGCCTGCCGCGGCAGGTCCTGCGCGCGATAGGCGTTGCGGACCGGGTGGCGCTCCCCCGGCGGCAGGCCACCGGTGCGCGGGAAAAGCGCCATGATGTCGAGCGGCTTGTAGGTGATCGTCGCCCCGTGCCGCCCGGCCATTTCCTCCAGCCGCGTGCCGGCGAGGTAGGAGAAGGGCGACAGCGCGGAAAAATAATAATCGATATGGGCCATTTCGTCTCTCCTCCGGTCCCGCATCCTTTGCCATACGTGACGCGCGTGCTAAGCGGTGTCAACGTCACGATTCTGTCATCGAAGGCCACCCGGGGACCCCTGCCAATGTCGATCTCGTCCGAGCCGAAGCTTATTTCCGGCAATGCGAACCTGCCGCTTGCCAACGCCATCACCCGCCGCATGTCGATGCACCGCGGCACCCGGATCGGGCTGGTCGATGCCCGCGTCGAACGGTTCAACGACCAGGAGGTCTTCGTCGAGGTGTTCGAGAATGTCCGCGGCGAGGACATGTTCATCATCCAGTCCACCTCGAACCCGGCCAACGACAACCTGATGGAACTGCTGATCATGGCCGACGCGCTGCGCCGCTCCTCGGCCAAGCGCATCACCGCCGTGATCCCCTATTTCGGTTACGCAAGGCAGGACAGGCGCACAAAGGCCCGCACGCCCATTTCCGCAAAGCTCGTCGCCAACATGATCGTCGAATCCGGCATCGAGCGGGTCCTGACCATGGACCTGCACGCCGCCCAGATCCAGGGCTTCTTCGACATCCCCGTCGACAACCTCTATGCCTCGCCGGTCTTCGCGCTGGATATCCAGACCCAGTTCAAGGGCCATCTCGACGACGTCATGATCGTCTCTCCCGACGTGGGCGGCGTGGCCCGCGCGCGGGAGCTTGCCAAGCGCATCACCGCACCGCTCTCGATCGTCGACAAGCGGCGCGAGAAGGCGGGCGAGGTCTCGGAAATGACGGTGATCGGCGAGGTGACCGACAAGATCTGCATCATCGTCGACGACATGTGCGACACCGCCGGCACCATGTGCAAGGCGGCCGAGATCCTGCTCGAGAACGGCGCGCGCGAGGTGCACGCGTATGTCACTCACGGCGTGCTCTCGGGCCCGGCGGTCGAGCGGATCACCAATTCCAAGCTCAAGTCGATGGTCATCACCGACACGATCGCGGCGCCCGACCCGGTGAAGAACACGCCGAACATCCGCATCCTGCCCACCGCGCCGGTTTTCGCACAGGCGATCCTGAACATCTGGAACGGCACCAGCGTGTCGTCGCTTTTCGAGATCCCGACGCTGGAACCGATCTACGAGGGCCAGTTCGGCAACTGACCGGCCTCAGTAGAGGTCCCAGTCATCCTCCGACCGGAGCGCCCCGATCGCCATCCAGCGCATCCGGGCGCGGGCGACGCGCGTGTCGCCCCATGTCCGGAAGACAAGCTCGAACCCCTCGGGCGTGACGTTGTCGGTGCTGATATCGGCGCGCACGTTGGCCGCACTGTCCATATCCCACATCGACAGGCTTGCGAACACCGTCGGCGGGGCCTGGAACCGCCGGCTGAACTGCACCGCCTTGCGGCGCTCGCGCGGGCCCGATCCCGTCCACATCTCGCCGTCGTCCTCGAAATCCGAGAACATCACGTCGTCGCCCTGGTCGATCCCGATGGTGTGTCCCGAGAGTTCTTTCATTGGTCTTGGTCTTCTGTCCTTCGATGAAGCGGTCTTATAGGCGTATTTGGACCGAAATGCGCAACAAAAAAGGAAAATCCCGTCCAAGCAACTGATCAGGCGGGCGTTTTGGAAAAATGCGCCGTACCAGGACTACCGGAACTGGTTCTTGTAATCTCGCACGTGATCCGGAAAAAGCCTTTCGTACTCGGCCGCGTCTATCCCGATCGCATCGACCTCATATTCGATCTCATCCCCCAGGTCGTATTCGAACAGAACGACACCACCATGGCATTCAACAGGCTGCCCATCGGCAGTCGATATCGATAGTCCCAGCCAACGAACTGTCCCCGGATCGCTGTCCTTCTCAGGCGTCGCCGTTCTTCTGAACGCCGCGAACGGGCTGGCGGGAATAAACGTGCCGAACGCCGCACCCATGGGCGCATCACCCCCTTCCAGCCGGGAATGTCCGATAACCTCACCCTCGAAAAGCACTTGGTACATCAGGTCGCACGCCTCGATTTCCACGGGGAGACACGCTTTCAGGCGGCTGGCGACCTGTCAACAACCGCCGCCCCGCCCCCACGGAACAGCCCGCCCCAAAAGCAAAAGGCCCCGCAACCCGGGGCCTTTCCTGTCACTGCAACGCGGTCGGTGCGGTCCGTTACGGCGCCGCCGCGCGCGAGGTGGTCGCAAGGCCGATCTCGTCGCCCATCGCCACCATGTCGGCCAGCAGCTTGGCGGCCTCGTCGACCGGGCCGGGCTCGTTCTTGTAGGCGTCCTGCGCCTTTTCCAGCCGGCTGTTGGCCTCGCGGATCATCTCGTCGAAATGCTCCTGCGTGACCTCCTCGCGCGGGATGGCGCGCTCGGCCAGAACCGAGATGCTTTCCGGGTTGATCTCGGCGAAGCCGCCCGTCACCACGTAGGATTGCGTGCCCTCGGCCCCCGTCACGGTGACGACACCGGGGCGCAGCGTCGTGATCAGCGGCGCGTGATCGGGCAGCGCGGTCATGTCGCCCTCGGCACCCGGAATCTGCACTTCCCTGGCCTCGACAGAAGCCAGAAGCCGCTCGGGGCTTACCAGATCGAATTGGACTGTGTCAGCCATTCACTGTCTCCTTTGGGAGAGGATGCCGCGCCTCGAAAGGCGCGGCGCGATGCTTAGGCGGCTTCCGCGGCCATCTTCTCGGCCTTGGCTTTCACCTCGTCGATGCCGCCAACCATGTAGAAGGCGCCCTCGGGCAGGTGATCGTACTCGCCGGCGACCACGGCCTTGAAGGACGAGATCGTGTCTTCCAGCGGCACCTGGACGCCGTCGGAACCGGTGAACACCTTGGCCACGTCGAACGGCTGCGACAGGAAGCGCTGGATCTTCCGGGCGCGGGCCACGGTCAGCTTGTCCTCTTCCGACAGTTCGTCCATGCCGAGAATGGCGATGATGTCCTGCAGCGACTTGTAGCGCTGAAGGATCCCCTGAACGTCACGGGCCACCTTGTAGTGCTCTTCGCCCACGATCGCCGGGTCCATCAGGCGCGAGGTCGAGTCGAGCGGGTCAACGGCCGGGTAGATGCCGAGCTCGGAGATGGCGCGCGACAGAACGGTCGTGGCGTCGAGGTGGGCAAAGGTCGTGGCGGGCGCCGGGTCGGTAAGGTCGTCCGCGGGCACGTACACGGCCTGGATCGAGGTGATCGAGCCCTGCTTGGTCGAGGTGATGCGTTCCTGCATCGCGCCCATGTCGGTGGCCAGCGTCGGCTGGTAACCCACGGCCGAGGGAATACGACCCAGAAGCGCCGACACCTCGGACCCCGCCTGCGTGAAGCGGAAGATGTTGTCGACGAAGAACAAAACGTCGGTCCCCGACTGGTCGCGGAACTGCTCGGCCAGCGTCAGGCCGGTCAGCGCAACGCGGGCACGGGCCCCCGGAGGCTCGTTCATCTGGCCGTAGACCAGCGCCACCTGGCTCTGTTCAAGGTTGTCGGGCTTGATGACCTCGGATTCGATCATCTCGTGGTAGAGGTCGTTCCCCTCACGGGTCCGCTCGCCCACACCGGCGAAAACCGAGTAGCCCGAGTGCACCTTGGCGATGTTGTTGATCAGTTCCATGATCAGAACCGTCTTGCCCACGCCGGCGCCGCCGAACAGGCCGATTTTGCCGCCCTTGGCGTAGGGCGCCAGCAGGTCGACCACCTTGATGCCGGTCACGAGGATTTCCGACTCGGTCGACTGTTCCTCGAACTCGGGCGCCGGCTGGTGGATGGCGCGGGTCTCTTTCGCCTTGATCGGCGCACCCTCGTCCACCGGCTCGCCGATCACGTTGATGATCCGGCCCAGCGTCGCGTCGCCCACCGGCACGCTGATCGGGCCGTCCATGTCGGTCACTTCCTGGCCGCGGACAAGACCCTCGGTCGCGTCCATCGCGATGCAGCGCACGGTGCTTTCACCAAGGTGCTGCGCCACTTCCAGAACCAGCCGCTTGCCGTTGTTGTCGCATTCGAGCGCGTTCAGAATCTCGGGCAGGTGGTCGCTGAACTGAACGTCCACCACGGCGCCGATCACCTGGGTGACTGTGCCTTTAGCGTTTGCCATGTTTCGTCTCCGGTTTTCGTCAGAGCGCTTCCGCGCCCGAAATGATTTCAATAAGCTCGTTGGTGATCACGGCCTGACGCGAGCGGTTGTACTCGATGGTCAGCTTGTCGATCATCTCTCCGGCATTGCGGGTGGCGTTGTCCATCGCCGACATCCGCGCGCCCTGTTCCGAGGCGCCGTTCTCCAGCAGCCCGCTGAAGATGGCGGTGGCCACGGCCCGCGGCAGAAGCTCGCGCAGGATCTCGTCCTCGCCGGGCTCGAAATCGTAGAACGCACCGTCATCCTGTGCCTGCTCGTCCCCGCCGACATCGGCCGGGATAACCTGCTGCATCGTCGGAATCTGGCTGACCACGTTCTCGAACCGCGAGAAGAAGATCTTCGCGACGTCGAACTCCTCGGCCTCGAACCGGTCGAGGATGTTGGCGGCCACGGCCTGCGCATCGGCATAGCCCACGTTGCGCACGTCGGACATGTCGACATGGTCGACGAACAGGTCCGAGTGATCCCGCTTCAGCGCGTCACGGCCCTTCTTGCCGACGGTGATGACCTTCACCGTCTTGCCGGCGGCCTTGAGCTTTTCGATCTCGGCGCGGGCCAGCTTGGCGATGTTGCCGTTGAAGCCGCCGCACAGGCCCCGCTCGGCGGTCATCACCACCAGCAGGTGGGTCTGATCGCTGCCGGTGCCGCGCAGAAGCTTCGGCGCGCTCTCGCTGTCACCGACCGACGCGGCCAGCTTCGCCATCACGGCGTTGAACCGCTCCGCGTAGGGCCGGGCCATCTCGGCGGCATCCTGTGCCCGCCGCAGTTTCGCGGCGGCCACCATCTGCATGGCCTTGGTGATCTTGCGGGTCGACTTGACCGACTCGATCCTGTTTTTAAGGTCCTTAAGACTCGGCATTGCCTCGTCCCCCCTTATGCGAAGTCAGCGGCGAACTCGTCCAGCGCAGCCTTGAGCTTCTCCTCGGCGTCCCCGGCGATTTTCGGGTCTTCCTTGGTGATGTAGTCAAGCAGGTCCTGGTGCTTCGACCGCAGGTGGTTGAGCAGCCCGTCCTCGAACCGGCCGACCTCGCTCACCTTCAGCTTGTCGAGATAGCCTTTCGTGCCGGCATAGATGACACAGACGATCTCGGCGTTGGTCAGGGGCGAGTACTGCGGCTGTTTCATCAGCTCGGTCAGGCGCGCACCCCGGTTCAGCAGCTGCTGGGTGGCAGCGTCGAGGTCCGACCCGAACTGGGCGAAGGCCGCCATCTCGCGATACTGGGCGAGCGACAGTTTCACCGGGCCGGCAACCGACTTCATGGCCGAGGTCTGGGCCGAAGAGCCAACCCGGCTCACCGACAGACCGGTGTTCACGGCCGGGCGGATACCCTGGTAGAACAGCTCGGTTTCAAGGAAGATCTGGCCGTCGGTGATCGAGATCACGTTGGTCGGAATGAAGGCCGACACGTCGCCACCCTGCGTTTCGATGATCGGCAGAGCCGTCAGCGAACCCGAGCCGTTGTCCTCGTTCAGCTTGGCCGAACGTTCCAGCAGGCGGGAGTGAAGGTAGAAAACGTCGCCCGGGTAGGCTTCACGCCCCGGCGGACGGCGAAGCAGAAGCGACATCTGGCGATAGGCCACGGCCTGTTTCGACAGGTCATCGTACACGATCAGCGCGTGGCGGCCGTTGTCGCGGAAATGCTCGGCCATGGCGGTTGCCGAATAGGGCGCCAGGAACTGCATCGGCGCCGGGTCCGACGCGGTGGCGGCCACGACGATGGAGTATTCCATCGCGCCGTTCTCTTCCAGCTTCTTCACCAGCTGCGCAACGGTCGAGCGCTTCTGGCCGACGGCCACGTAGACACAGTAGAGCTTCTGGCTCTCGTCGTCGCCGGCAGCCTCGTTATAGGACTTCTGGTTCAGGATCGTGTCGAGCGCCACGGCGGTCTTGCCGGTTTGGCGGTCGCCAATGATCAGCTCGCGCTGGCCACGGCCGATCGGGATCATGGCGTCGACCGATTTCAGGCCCGTCGCCATCGGCTCGTGCACGGATTTACGCGGGATGATGCCCGGCGCCTTGGTGTCGGCCACGCCGCGGGTCTTGGCGCCGATCGGGCCCTTGCCGTCCAGCGGGTTGCCCAGCGCGTCCACGACCCGGCCCAGCAGCTCGTCACCGATCGGAACGTCCACGATCGACTTGGTGCGCTTGACGGTGTCGCCTTCCTTGATCTCGCGGTCCGAGCCGAAGATCACGACGCCGACGTTGTCGGTTTCGAGGTTCAGCGCCATCCCCATGACGTTGCCCGGGAATTCCACAAGCTCACCGGCCTGCACGTTGTCGAGCCCGTAAACCCGCGCGATCCCGTCACCGACCGAAAGAACCCGGCCGACCTCGGCCACTTCGGCCTCTTTGCCGTAGTTCTTTATCTGGTCCTTCAGGATCGCAGAAATCTCTGCAGCTTGGATACCCATTTATCCGACCTCTTTCATTGCGTTCTGGAGGGAGTTGAGGCGCGAGCGGATCGAGGTATCGATCATCTTCGAGCCCACCTTGACGATAAGACCGCCGATGAGGCTTTCATCGACGGTCGCATTGATATTGACGTCTTTGCCCACGGTGGCCTTGAGCGTCTTGGCAAGTTTCTCCGACTGGGTCTTGGTCAGCGCCTTGGCGCTGGTCACGTCGGCGGTCACCTCGCCCTTGTCCTCGGCGATCATCTCGCGCAGCTTCACGATCAGCTGCGGCAGCACGAAGAGGCGGCGCTTCTCGGCCATCAGGCCCAGCCCGTTCTTCAGCACCGGCTCGAGGCCCATCTTGTCGGCAATCGCCATGACCGCCGCCTTCTGCTCCGACCGGGGCACGACCGGGCTGGCGATCAGCTCGGCGAACTCGTCGCTGTCGTCCAGCGCGGCTGCAAGATCGGTGACGTTGGATTCAAGTTTCGCCAGAGACTTGTCGTCTTTCGAAATCTCGAAAATGGCGGTGGCATAGCGTTCGGCGATGCCGGAGGAGATCGAAGCTGGTTCGGACACGTCCACCCTTCCGATTTCTGGCCCCGGTTCAGCAAAATGACGGCATAGGGATGCCGTCGTCCGGGGGCGTTAGGACACGATGCCTGTCTGTAAACATCGAAATTCGGCTGGGGTGTAGCAGAGCCTTGCGGACCTAGCAAGCGGCTTGAAACCAACGGTATACAATTGAATACTGAGCGTTTTCAAAGGGTTAATCCTCCTGCGACCGAATGCGCATATTTTCCGCGAAGAAAAAGCTGTGGATTTCTTCACGAAACCGCGATTCCTTCGCGCGACGACCCCGCAGAACGCCTTGCTGCAAAGGCATGTCGTTAGCGCCACCATCCCTCGCGGCCCGGCGAGACCGTCCGCAAGTACGGGCGCGCGCACCGACGTAATACCGACAAAATACCGACGTGATACCGACGTCACACCGGCTTGGCCTCAGGCTTCGGCTGAAGCACCCCCAGCGGCTTTCTCACCGTCTCTCTCAGCCCCGGCCCAAGCGGCGCCTGCACCCGTTTCGTCGCCATCACCAGCAGCACCCCGCCCGCCGCCACCACCGACAGCGAGCCGCCCAGCTTCTCCCACATCCCCGAGGTCTTGCGCCAGAACCGCTTCTCCGACGGCGGCTGGAACAGGGTCGTGGCATGGCCCTCGGGCAGGAAATTGTGCGATTTCAACTGGTTCTCAAGCTGGCTCTGGGTATAGGGCCGGCCGAAGCCGAACGGCGTCCGGTCACTCCGCGACCACAGGCCCGCCCGGTTCGGCACGATGAACAGCGCCGATCCCCCGGGCCCCAGAACCCGCCAGCATTCCTCCAGCAACGCGCTCGGCTGCTCGCTCGTCTCCAGCCCGTGCACCACCAGCAGCTTGTCGACGTGCCCGGTCTCGACCGGCCACCACGTCTCCTCGCACAGAACCGAGACGTTCGGCATCCCCTGCGGCCACCCGATCACCCCCTGCGGCGCCGGCATGCAGGCGATGACCCGTTTGCTTTCAGCCAGGTAGGGCCGCAGGAACGGCACCGCGAACCCGAAGCCCAGCACCGTCTGCCCCTTGGCCTCGGGCCAGAACGTCTGCACCTCCGCGCGGATGATCTTCTGCGCAGCCCGGCCCAGCGCACTGCGGTAATAGAAATTCCTAAGATCCTGCACATCAAGATGCATTGCAGCCGCTGTCCCGATCAGTCAGTCTGAAGGGTATCAGTAACCGGCGAATGGGGAAACACAATGACACTTCAGATCGAAACCGTTCCCTGCCTGTCCGACAATTATGCCTACCTCGCGCATGATCCGGACACCGGCGAGACCGCGGTGATCGACGTGCCCGAGGCGGCCCCGATCCTGAAGGCGCTGGCCGACAAGGGATGGACCGCGACACAGGTCCTGCTCACCCACCACCACGCCGACCACGTGCAGGGGCTCGACGACATCCTCGCCAAACACGACGCCAGGGTCGTGGGCGCCGCCGCCGACGCCCACCGCCTTCCCCCGCTCGACACCGCCGTTAAGGAAGGCGAAACCATTCGCATCGGCAACGAGAGCGGCGAGGTGATCGACGTCTCCGGCCACACCGTCGGCCACATCGCCTTTCACTTCCCCGGCTCGAAGGTCGCCTTCACGGCCGACAGCCTGATGGCATTGGGCTGCGGCCGGGTGTTCGAGGGGACCATGCCGCAGATGTGGGAAAGCCTGCAGAAACTGGCGGCCCTGCCGCCCGACACCACCATCTGCTCGGGCCACGAATACACCGCCGCCAACGCCCGTTTCGCCCTGACCATTGATCCCGACAATCCCAAGCTTATATCCCGTTCAGAGGCGGTCGAAACAGCCCGGGCGAACGGCCAACCCACCGTGCCCTCCACCCTCGCCGAAGAGCTCGCCACCAACCCGTTCCTGCGTGCAGGGGATGCGCGCATTCAGGACCATCTGGGACTGACAGGCGCCAACCCGGCCGAGGTCTTCGCCGAAATCCGGACGCGCAAGGACAATTTCTGAAAATCCCCGACCGTTTCCGGCCGGGCACAAAATAGGTGCAAAACCTCAATAACGTTTAGAAATGTGATCGGATGCCGCGAAAAAATACTTGAAGGACCCGGCAGATCGACCAAACTTTAAACCTATGAGGTCAAGACTCCGGGCAAGCCCCCGGACGCAGATCAGAAGGAGCACAGGAAAGTGCCATCATTCTCGACGACACTGGAGCAGGCAATTCACGCGGCCCTCGCGCTGGCCAACGCGCGGCGGCACGAATTTGCGACGTTGGAACATCTTCTGTTGGCGCTGATCGACGAGCCCGACGCCTCGCGCGTCCTCAAGGCATGCTCGGTCGACACCGAAGATCTGCGCGCGACGCTTGTGGAATTCATCGACGAGGATCTGTCGAACCTCGTCACCGACATCGACGGCTCCGAGGCGGTGCCCACCGCCGCCTTCCAGCGCGTGATCCAGCGCGCGGCCATCCACGTGCAGTCCTCCGGCCGCACGGAAGTGACCGGCGCCAACGTGCTGGTCGCCATCTTCGCCGAACGCGAAAGCAACGCCGCCTACTTCCTTCAGGAACAGGACATGACCCGCTACGACGCGGTCAACTTCATCGCCCACGGCGTGGCCAAGGACCCGGCCTATGGTGAAACCCGCCCCGTGCAGGGTGTCAGCGACATGGACAACGAGAAATCCAAGTCCGAAAGCAGCGGCCCCGAGGCCGTGGAACAGGGCGAAAGCGCCCTGGCCAAGTACTGCGTCGACCTGAACGAGAAATCCCGCCGCGGCGATGTCGACCCGCTGATCGGCCGCGACCACGAGGTCGAGCGCTGCATCCAGGTGCTCTGCCGCCGGCGCAAGAACAACCCGCTCCTCGTGGGCGACCCGGGCGTCGGCAAGACCGCCATCGCCGAGGGGCTCGCGCACAAGGTCGTGCAGGGTGAAACGCCGAAAGTTCTTTCGAAAACAACGATTTACTCGCTTGACATGGGCGCGCTTCTGGCCGGCACGCGGTATCGTGGCGACTTCGAGGAACGCCTGAAAGCGGTCGTGACCGAGCTCGAGGCGCACCCCGACGCGGTGCTCTTCATCGACGAGATTCACACCGTGATCGGCGCCGGCGCCACCTCCGGCGGCGCGATGGACGCCTCGAACCTCCTGAAGCCCGCGCTTCAGGGTGGCAAGCTGCGCTGCATGGGCTCCACCACCTTCAAGGAGTTCCGCCAGCATTTCGAGAAGGACCGCGCCCTTTCCCGCCGGTTCCAGAAGATCGACGTGGTCGAGCCCACGGTCGAGGACGCGATCAAGATCCTCAAGGGCCTCAAGCCCTATTTCGAGGATCACCACAGCGTCAAGTACACCAATGACGCCATCAAGTCGGCGGTGGATCTCTCGGCCCGCTACATCAACGACCGCAAGCTGCCCGACAAGGCCATCGACGTCATCGACGAGGCCGGCGCGGCCCAGCATCTTGTCGTCGCCTCCAAGCGGCGCAAGTCCATCGGTCCGAAGGAAATCGAGGCCGTGGTCGCCAAGATCGCGCGCATTCCTCCGAAGAACGTCTCGAAGGACGACGCAGAGGTGCTCAAGGATCTCGAAGGCGCGCTCAAGCGCGTGGTCTTCGGGCAGGACAAGGCCATCGAGGCCCTGTCGAGCGCCATCAAGCTGGCCCGCGCCGGCCTGCGCGAACCCGAGAAGCCCATCGGCAACTACCTCTTCGCCGGCCCGACCGGTGTGGGGAAAACCGAGGTCGCCAAGCAACTGGCCGACTCGCTCGGCGTGGAACTGCTGCGCTTCGACATGTCGGAATACATGGAGAAACACGCGGTCTCCCGCCTGATCGGCGCGCCTCCGGGCTACGTGGGCTTCGACCAGGGCGGCCTTCTGACCGACGGGGTGGACGAACATCCGCACTGCGTTCTCCTTCTCGACGAGATCGAGAAGGCCCACCCGGACGTGTTCAACATCCTCCTGCAGGTGATGGACCACGGCAACCTGACCGACCACAACGGCCGCACGGTGAACTTCCGCAACGTGGTGCTGATCATGACCTCGAACGCCGGGGCGACGGAACAGGCCAAGGCCGCCATCGGCTTCGGCCGCGACCGCCGCGAGGGCGAGGATACCGAGGCGATCGAACGCACCTTCACCCCGGAGTTCCGCAACCGGCTGGATGCGGTCATCTCCTTCGCGCCGCTGCCGAAAGAGGTGATCCTGCAGGTGGTCGAGAAGTTCGTCCTGCAACTGGAAGCCCAGTTGCTTGACCGGAACGTGACCATCGAACTGACCGAACCCGCCGCCGCATGGCTTGGCGAGAAGGGCTACGACGACAAGATGGGCGCGCGCCCGCTCGGCCGCGTCATCCAGGAGCATATCAAGAAACCGCTCGCCGAAGAGCTTCTGTTCGGCAAACTCTCCAAGGGCGGCATCGTCAAGGTTGGAGTCAAGGACGGCAAGATCGATCTTCAGTACGAAGGTCCGAGCCGTCCCCGGCTGTCGGGAAAAAAGCCGCCACTTCTGACGGCTGACTAGTGACGCCGTCGCGGATTGCGGCACTGATTGGCGCGGCCCTCTGGGCCGCGCCTTCGTTTGCGGAGCCCCCGCAGCTCTCCCTCCCCATCGACTGCACCCTCGGGCAGACCTGCTTCATCGAGGATTATGTCGATGCCGATCCCGGCCCCGGCCAGCACGATTATACCTGCGGCCTCAAAAGCCGCGACGGCCACCGCGGCACCGATATTGCCCTGCAGTCCTTCGAGGCCATGGAAAACGGCGTCGCCGTCCTCGCCGCCGCCCCCGGCCGCGTCGCCGCCCTGCGCGACGGCATGGCCGATATCGCCGTCACCGACGCAACCCGCGACACCATCCGCGGCCGTGAATGCGGCAACGCCGTGCGCCTCGACCACGGCGACGGCTGGCAAACCCTCTATTGCCACATGAAGAACGGCTCCCTCACCGTGCGCGAGGGGCAGACTGTCGCGGCAGGCGATCCGCTCGGCCTCGTCGGGCTCAGCGGGCTGACCAACAATCCGCATATCCACCTGACCGTGCTGAAGGATGGCGAGATCATCGACCCCTTCCGGCCCGACACCAGGCAATGCGGCGCCGGCACCGGCAACGGCCTCTGGAAGACTGCCCCCGCCTACACGCCCACCGGCCTTTTCACCGCCAGCTTTTCCACCGCCGTGCCCACGCTCGACGATGTCCAGACCGGCGCCGCCCGCGTCACGCAGACCACGCCCGGCGACGCCCTCGTCCTCTATGGCCACGTCTTCCATGCCGAACCGAACGACACGCTGACCCTTTCCGCCACCGGCCCCGAGGGCGAAATCTTCACCCGCACCATCACCCTGATCGCCCCGCAACTCCAGCTCTTCCGCGCCTATGGCCGGCGCAGCCCGGATGGCGGCTGGCCCGCGGGCCAGTATCGCGGCT
Organism: Roseovarius sp.; assembly: GCF_030373445.1. Classification (GTDB taxonomy): domain Bacteria; phylum Pseudomonadota; class Alphaproteobacteria; order Rhodobacterales; family Rhodobacteraceae; genus Roseovarius. The sequence goes on along the minus strand of NZ_JAUCYU010000009.1, from coordinate 12,903 downwards.
ACGTCACGCTGAGGCGCGGAGACACTCTCATCGCCGCCCGCCACGCCGACATAACCGTCGGCCAATAGCCCTTATTTTTCGGTGATCTTCAGCTCGATCCGCCGGTTCTGCGCCCTGGCCTCTTCGGTATTCGCGGTGTTCACCGGCTGATATTCCCCGAACCCGTTCGCCGACAGCCGCTCCGGGTCCATCCCGAGGTCGTCGATCATGTAGCGCACCACCGACAGCGCCCGCGCCTGGCTCAGGTCCCAGTTATCCTCGAATTGCCGGCTGTTGCGGATCGGGATGTCATCCGTGTGCCCGTCGACCTGCAAAACCCAGTCGATGCCTTCCGGTATCTCGTCGGCCACCCCGCGCAGGATGTTCACCACCTTGGCAATCTCGGTCTTCCCCGCCTCTTCCAGCTCGGCCTCGGCCGGCGCGAAGAGCACCTCCGACGAGAACACGAACCGGTCGCCCACGATCCGCACGCCTTCCTGATTGCCCAGCACCTCGCGCAGCCGCCCGAAGAAATCCGAGCGGTACTTCTCGAGATCCTCGTTCTGCGCCTGCAGGGCGTTGCGCTCCTCCTCCAGCCGCCGGGCCTTCTCCTCTTCCAGCTGCCGGCGCCGCCGCTCCTCGGCGGCGGCCCGGGCCAGCGCCACGTTCAGGTCCTGCCCCAGCGATTCAATCTGCACGTTCGCCGCCGCCTCGCGCGCCTTGGCGTCATCCAGCAGCGCCCGCAACTCGCCCAGCTGCTGCCGAAGCGACGCCACCTGCCGGTTCAGCAATTCCTGCTGTTTCTGCGCCTCCGTCGCGAGGTCCGCCTGCTTCTCGCGCGCCGCCTCGGCCTCGGCCAGCTTGCGCCGCGCCTCTTCCAGCAGGATCTGGCGCTCCTCGGCCTTGCTGATCTCGGCCTGCGCATCGCGCTCGGCGGCCAGTTTCGCGGCCAGTGCCTGCGCCAGCTGATCGCGGATGTCCTCGACCTCCTCGTCGCTCGCGGCGGCCTGTTTCTCGGCCGCCAGCTTGGCCGCCAGCGCGGCGGCCAGCTGCTTGCGCACGTCCTCGGAACTCACCGCTTCGGCCTCGGCGGCCTCGTTCGCCGCCAGCACCTCGGCCAGCCGCCGGCGCACCTTCTGCAGTGCCTCCTCGGTCCGGTTCAGCCGCGCCTGCAACTCGGCGATCAGGTCGGCATCCTCGACCGCCTCGTTCTCGGCGGCGGTCTTCGCGGCCAGCGCCTCGGCCAGCTTCTCCTCGAGGCTCTTCGCCTCGCCCGTCAGCGTCTCGCGCTCCTCGGTCAGCGCGGCAATCCGACTTTCCAGTCGCGCCAGCCGCTCCTCCAGCTCGGCGCTTTCCGTGCCCGCCTCTGACTGCGCCTCCCGTGCCGCCGCCAGCCGGGTTTCCAGATCGGCCTTCTCCTGCGCCAGCGCCTCGACCGAGGCCTGCGCCTGCGAGAGCTGCGTTTCCAGCTCCACCTGCCGCGCTTCCAGTTCCTCGCCCGAAGCCTGCGCCTGCGCCAGTTCTGCCCGCAGGTTCTCCGTTTCGCTGGCTTCGCCCTGCGACGCCTCCAATTGCGATTTCAACGCCACGGTCTCGTCCTGCAAGGCCCGCCCCACCGCCTCGGCCTGCGACAGCTGCGTTGCAAGGTCATCGCGTTCCGCCGTCAGCGCCTCCGCCTCGGCCTCGGCCTCCGCCAGCCGGGTTTCCAGCGCGCTCACCCCGGCCAGCTCCGCCTCCAGCGCGGCCAGCCGTTCCTCCAGCTCGCCCCGGGTCGAAGTCAACGCCTCCTGCGATTGCGCCAGCTCCGCCTGCGCCGTCTCGGCCTCGGCCTGAGCGGCCGCCAGCGCAATCTCGGCCGACGCGATGCGTTCCTCCAGCGTCCGGTTATCTTCCGCCCGGCCTTCAGCAAGGCTCTGCGCCTCGCTCAGCTCAAGCCGCAGCTCGTCCAGCGTCTTGCCCTTGTCCTCCGCATCCGCCAGCGCGGCGGCCAACTGCGCCTCGAGGTCACCCAGCGTACTGGCCCGCGCCACCGCGTTGCCCTCGGCCTCCGATACCTGCTCTTCCAGCTCCGCGATCCGGGCATCCTTCTCGTCGATGGCCAACTGCGCGGTGGTCAACTCCTCGCTGATCTGGTCCTGCGCCAGCAGCGCGGCGGCCAGCTGGATATCCAGATCCTCCTCGGCATTCTCCGCCGCCGCCAGAAGGGTCAGCGTCTCCTCGGCCCGGCGCCGCTCCTCCTCCAGCGCCAGCGTCATCGAGGTGAGCTCGGTCTCGGCATTCTCCAGCTTCTCGCGCAACGCCTCCGCCGCAGCCGCCTCGGCCAGCCGCAGCTTCTCTTCCTCGCTCAGCTCTGCCTCGAGCGTCTCGACCTGCCCCGACAGGCTGGCAACCTCCGCCTGCTCCTCGGTATAGCGCCGCCGCAGATCGGCGATCAGCGCCTCAAGCGCCTCGCGTCGGGCGGCGGCAAGGCGGGCCTCTTCGGTCTGGGCGTCGATCTCCTCGCGCATGTTGGCCAACGCAAGGTTCAGTTGCTCCTGCTCCGAAAGCAATTCCTCCTGCCGGTCCTCCAACTCGGCGATGGTGCCGAGGTTGGTTTCGCGGTCCGACAACAGGCTCGCCACCTGCTCCTCGAAACTGGCGATGCGCGACTGCGCGGCGGCCAGCGCCTCGGCCTGTTCCTCGCGCTCCTGCCGCAGGCTGTCGATCAGGGCGGTCTGCTGCTCCTGCTGCTGGCGGGCGGCGGTCAGCGTGCTGGTCAGTTCGCCCACCCGTTCGCTCAGCGTGGCGCTGCGGTCCTGTTCCAGCCCCAGCGCACGGCTCAGCGCCGCCACCTCCGCCGAGAGCTCGTCAAGCTTGCTGGCCTGCCCGCTGATCGTCTCGCGCAGCACGAACTGCACGACCATGAAGATCGTCAGCACGAACATCAGCACCAATAGAAGGCCGGTCATCGCATCCACGAAGCCCGGCCAGATCGAGGATTGAAAGCGTTGTCCTGTGCGGCGGGACAGGGCCATGGATCAGCCCTCCCGCTCCGTCTTGCCGGCGTCGGGCCTGACGCGAAGTGCGGCGCGGGCGCGCCCGCTCTCGGCATTGCGCAACTGGTTGAAGATCTTGGTCAGCGCCGCAAGGTCGGTGCGGATCTCGGTCATCGTCTCCTGCCGCCCGGCGCTGATCTCCTCGAGGATGCGCAGCATCTGCACGTCGATCGACCGCAGGCGCATCCGGCTTTCGGCATCGAGGCCGGTCTCGCCAAGCGACTCGTTGCGCGCCTCAAGCGTAGAAATCAGGCGTTCCTGCCCGTTCGCCACCTGCATCAGCGCGGTGTTGACCGGATTCGCCTCGCTCATCCGGTGGGTCAGCCGCTCGATCGAATCCGCCAGAACGCCCAGCTTTTCATCCACCATCGCCCGGCTCACATCCGACTGGCTGACCATCTGCTGCATGGCGTCCATCTGCTCGGACATATGTTCGAGGAAGCCGGCCATCGCGCTCTGGTCGCCCCCGCCTTCCCCGTCGCCCGAGGCAAAGCCCACGCGGGTGATCGACGACATCCACTCTTCCAGCTCGCGGTAGAACCGGTTCTGCCCATGGCCCGCGAACAGCTCCAACAGCCCCACCACCAGCGACCCCGCCAGCCCGAGCAGCGACGAGGCGAAGGCCACGCCCATGCCGCCCAACTGCGCCTCGAGCCCGGTCATCAGCCGGTTGAACACCTCGACCCCGCCCTCGCCCTCCTGCGGGGCAAGGCTGCGGATGGTGTCGACCACGGCCGGCACCGTCGTGGCAAGCCCATAGAACGTGCCCAGAAGGCCAAGGAAAATCAGCATGTTGACGATATAGCGGGTGATCTCCCGCGCCTCGTCGATCCGCTGTGCGACCGAGTCGAGGATCGACCGTGCGGAGGTCGAGGCGATCTGCATCCGCTTGCCCCGGCGCTGCCGCATCAGCGTCGCCAGCGGCGCCAGCAGCCGCGGCGCGCCCGAGGTATCGCTGGCCTGGTGATCCTGCGCGTATTCCTCGATCCACCGGACCGAGGTGATCAGCTGGAACACCTGCCAGAAACAGGCCACCACGCCGATGAAGAACACGAAAACGATGAACCCGTTGAGATATAGATTCGACTGGAATACCGGCAAAACCCGGGGCAGGGCCACGAAGGCCCCGAACCCGGTCAGCCCGAGCACGATCAGCATCAGCGTGATCTGACGGACTGGCTGTGAAAACTGCGGCTCGACCTCACGGTCCGGCTGGTCCATATGGACGGCTCCCGGCTCTGACGGTTCTTGGCGCCACACTACGATTTATATAGTGTCAAGCCAAGGATTTATCCCACGATCTGGCGCACCCGTTTTGCCAGCCACTCAAGGTCCTCATCCTCCAGCCCGAGCTCTTTCAGATGGCTCGTCGTGTTGTAGAGGTACTCGGTATTCGGCCCCCGCCCGCCGACCGCGTGGGCGATCATCTGCGCCTGCTCTTCCAGCGGCATCCCGCCGCAATACTGGTCATGCGCGGCATCGATCACGTAGGTCACCGCCTCGACCTTGCGGCCATCGGTCAGCTCCAGCGCCAACACCTTCTCCAGGTAGGCCGACGAGATCAGCTCCCGCTCGCGCAGGTACTCCAGCACCTGCGCCTCTTCCGGCTCGTTCACCTTCAGGGCCACGCCCGTGCAATGCGCCCCCTCGGCCTCGTCCAGCGCCAGCACAAGCCCCGGCTTCTCCTCGGTGCCGCGATGGTGGATGCTGCGCATGCAGAAGCTGCGGTGATAGCCGGGCAGCGTGGCGATCACCTCCTCGCGCGGCTTGAAGCCGGGGTTCCACAGCAGCGAGCCGTAGCCGAATACCCACATCGTCATTTTGCCTGTTCCTCGCTCTTTCAAGGCCTTAAACACCATCGAAAGACCCTATGAAAGAGGCACCGGGCAGATGCGTATTTTGTTGACCCTGATCCTGATCGCGGCGGCGGCATGGTCGGGGTACTGGTATATCGGCAAGACCGGCGTAACCGAGGGGTTCTCGGCCTGGCTCGAGGCCCGGCGCGCCGAGGGGTGGGCAGCCGAAACCGGCACGCTGGAAACGAAAGGCTTCCCCAACCGTTTCGACACCACCTTTACCGACATCACCCTCGCCGACCCCGAAACCGGGCTCGCGTGGGAAGCGCCGATGTTCCAGATCCTCGCGCTCAGCTACAAGCCCAACCACGTCATTGCCGTCTGGCCGGATCAGCAGATGGTCGCCACACCGCAGGAAAAGTTTGACGTGGAAAGCAGCGACATGCGCGCCAGCGTCGTGGTCGGCGCCGACCTGTCCCTGCCGCTGGAACGCACTACCCTGACGGCCGAGGAACTGGTCGTGACCCCCCGCTCCGCCGATCAGCCGACCCGGGCAAAGGCGGTGCGTGTCGCCGCCGAGCGGGTGGCCGCCCACCCCTCGACCTACCGGCTGGGGCTGGCCGCCGAGGGCCTTTCGCCGGCGCTGGAATGGCGCGTGCGGCTCGACCCGGCGGGCAAGCTGCCGGAACGTTTCGACGCCTTCGAGGCCGACGTCACCGTCGAGTTCGACAAGCCGTGGAACCGCTCCGCCATCGAAGAAGCCCGCCCCCAGCCGCGCCGCATCGACATCCGCCTCGCCAAGGCCCGCTGGGGCCGGCTGGAACTTCAGGCAGCGGGCGAGGTGACGGTCGATGACCAGGGCTTCCCGGTCGGCGACGTCACGGTCAAGGCCCGCAACTGGCGCGACATCCTCAAGATGGCCGTGGACTCCGGCGCGCTCCCCGATGCCATCGCCGGCACGCTGGAAGACGGGCTGGGCCTGATCTCGCAGATGGCGGGCAACCCCAAGACGCTCGACATTCCGCTGAACTTCAAGGGTGGCAAGGTCCGTCTCGGGCCGGTGCCGCTGGGCGATGCCCCTCGCCTCCGCCTCAGATAGCCGCAGGCGGCGGAATGCGCTTGCTCCGCCGCCGGCAAGCGGATTAGTCCTTCCGACATGACCGGCTGGATTGCCAGAACCCTCGTCGCGCTGATCGTGGCGCTCGGCCTCCTCGTGCCACAGGGCGCGGGGGTTGCGGCGGCGCTCGGCCTGACCTTTGACCGTGTCATGGTCATCTGCACCGGTGACGGGCTGCGCACCCTGCGCTTCGACGCTGACGGCAACCCGGTCGAGGTCTCGGACAGCCCCGACACCTGCGCGCTGGTCCACGCCGCCGATACCTCCGAAGACATCATTCCGATTGCCGCACCCGAAGACGCGCTTGCATCTGCCCCGGCACCCGTGCCGCAGCCATTGCGCGCCGTGGTGCCGGCCTATCTCCCCTCTCTCCCTCGCGCGCCGCCGCTCGTCTGACACGGGCCGTACCAACCTCAGACACCCGGCCGCACCTTGCGGTCACCTCAAGACTTGGAGAGACACATGAAAACCCTAATCGCAACCACCCTCGCCCTCGCCCTGCCGAGCCTTGCCGCGGCACATGACTACATGCTGGGCGACCTTCAGATCATTCACCCCAGGGTCTTCGCCACCGCCGCCACGGCAAAGACCGGCGGCGGCTACGTCACCATCGCCAATGACGGCGAAACCGACGACGCCTTGATCGGCGTGCGCGGCGACTTCCCGAAGGTCGAGGTGCACGAGTCCTACGAGGAAGACGGCGTCGCCCGCATGCGCCATATCGAGAAGCTTGCGATCCCCGCCGACGACATCGTCGAACTCGCGCCGGGCGGCTATCACGTGATGTTCATGGGGCTCAGCGACCCGTTCGAGGTCGGCGACGAGATCCCCGTCACCCTGATCTTCGAAAAGGCCGGTGAAATCGACATCGTCTTCAAGGTCGAGGAACGCAGCGGCGACGACCACGGCTCGCATTCCGAATAGCGCTCTGCGCCGCGGCTCTCACCGGGCCGCGGCCCGCCCGCCTCAGCGGCAGTAGGCGCCCGACCGGTAATTCGCCGTGTCGAAGTGGAAATGGTCCTGGTGAAACCGATCCGATTCCGGCCCCAGCACCGTGCCGAAGGGCCCGCAGGCCGACTCGTGCAGCCGCCGAAGGACGCGCCCCTTGCGGCCATTGCCCCAATCCGCAAGCACCGAAATCTCGCTGCCGTCCCGCAGGTGAAAGGCCGAGATATCGATCGCCCGCCCCTTGCCATGCTCCGAGACCTTGGCGCCCGGCTTGTGGTTCCGGGTTCGGCAGACGTAATGCGCGGCCACCCGAAGTTCCTGAACGCCACCACCCATGTTGCCGACGATCTGGTCCATGTCACGCTGGACCCATGCGTTCAGCACCCGCGCGGTGTTGCATTCCATGATCGCCGGCTGGCTTAGCAAAACCCCGCCGACACGGGTGACTTCGACCGCGTTCTCAATGCCGCAAATGGCGCTGGCGCCGTCGACCTCGCCCACCACCGACCCTTTGATCGCGGGCTGGCCACAGACCGATCCGCGGCTCGAAACCTGCTCATCGTCGCGCCCGCCGAACGCCCCGCATCCCATCAGGATCAATGGGATAACCCAAATGAAACGCATATGTCTCAGCCTCTTTTCACTCGTCCGAAGTCTGGTGCATCGGTATCCTGCCCGGCCTCGATGATACCACGCCGAATGGCCCGGGTGCGAGTGAAATAGTCGAAAAGATGCTGGCCGTCACCCGTGCGAATGGCGCGCTGCAGGGCGAAAAGTTCCTCGGTGAACCGCCCGAGGATCTCCAGCGTCGCCTCCTTGTTGTGCAGGAAGACGTCGCGCCACATGGTCGGGTCGCTGGCGGCGATCCGGGTGAAATCGCGGAAACCGGCGGCGGAATAGCGGATCACCTCGCTGTCGGTCACCCGGCGGAGGTCATCGGCCACGCCCACCATCGTGTAGGCGATCAGGTGTGGCGCATGGGACGTCACGGCGAGCACGAGATCATGATGCTCGGCATCCATCTCCTCGGTCTTGGCACCCATTCCCTGCCAGAAGCCTTCCAGCTTTTCTACCGCCTCGCGATCGCTGCCTTCGACCGGCACGATAAGCGTGAACCGGTTCTCGAACAGCTCGGCAAAACCCGAGCGCGGGCCCGAATGCTCTGTGCCCGCCAGCGGGTGGGCCGGCACGAAATGCACGCCCTCGGGCAGGTGCGGCGCCACCGCCTCGATCACGTCCTTTTTGACGGAGCCCACGTCGCTCACCGTCGCGCCGGGTTTCAGCACCGGCGCGATTTCCGCGGCCACGGCGCCCATCGCGCCTACCGGCACACACAGCACCACGAGATCGGCGCCTTCCACAGCTTCGGCGGCGGTCTCACAGACCCGGTCGCACAGCCCGATTTCGCGCGCCACGTCGCGGGTTTCGGCCGACCGCGCATAGCCCGTCACCTCGCCCGCCAATCCTGCACGCTTCATCGCCCAGAACATCGACGAGGCAATCAGCCCCAGCCCGATCAGCGCCACCCGGTCATAGACCTGGCTCATCGTGCCCCCTCCTTGAACTGGCCGATGGCATGGGCCACCCGCCGGCAGGAAGGCTCGTCACCTACGGTGATACGCAGGCAATGCGGCAGGTTGTACCCCGCCACCCGCCGCACGATCAGCCCCTCGGACTTGAGGTAATCGTCACAGGCCTCGGCCTCTTCCCGGCTGGCGAAGCGGGCCAGGATGAAATTCGCGGTCGAGGTATCCGACGGCACCCCCTTCTCGGCCAGCGCCTCGGCCAGCCACGCCCGCAGGCGCGTGTTGTCGGCCCGGCATTTCGCGGCCCATTCCCCATCGCGCACCGCTGCCTCGGCCGTGACCAGCGCGGCGGTCGACAGGTTGAACGGCCCGCGGATGCGGTTCAGCACGTCGATCACGTGCGCCGGGCCATAGCCCCAGCCCACGCGCAACCCGCCCAGCCCGTAAAGCTTCGAGAAGGTCCGCGTCATTACTACGTTGTCGCGCATGTCTACCAGCGCGGCGCCGCCGTCGTAATGCTCGACATACTCGGCATAGGCCCCGTCCACCACCAGGAGCACATGCTTGGGCAACCTGTCAGCCAACCGCGCCAATTCGGCCTCCCCGATCATCGTGCCGGTGGGGTTGTTTGGATTGGCGATGAAGACCAGTTTTGTCTTCTTGGTACAGGCGGCAAGGATCGCATCGACATCCGTCACCCGCTCGCGCTCGGGCACCTCCACGGGCGTCGCCCCGTTGGCCTGCGCGCTGATCTTGTAGATCGCAAAGCCGTGCTCGGTATGGATCACCTCGTCGCCGGGGCCGGCATAGGCCTGGCACAGAAGGCTCAGGATCTCGTCGCTGCCCACGCCGCAGATCACCCGGTCGGCATCGAGCCCGTGCACCTCGCCGATCGCCTCCCGCAGCCGTTCGTGGCCGGTCGAGGGATAGCGGTGCAGGTCGAACCCGGCCTTGCGGAACGCCTCCTTCGCGGCCTCGCTTGGCCCGAACGGGTTCTCGTTCGAACTGAGCTTCACCACGTTCTCGACCCCGTCGACTTTCGACGAACCGCCCACGTAGGGCGAGATATCCAGGATACCCGGCTGCGGCTTGATTTTCGTCATGAGCTTGCTCCTTCCGGGCCTTGTATCGGCGGGAAATCGCCTTGGCCAGAACAAACAAAAAGGCCGCGGCGGTCCCCCGTCGCGGCCCTTCGGCTGTTGCAGAAACGCCTTAGTTCTGCGCGTAGAATTCGATGACGAGGTTCGGTTCCATCATCACCGGATAGGGCACGTCGCCCAGGCCCGGCGTCCGCACGAACTTGGCAGTCATCTTGGTGTGGTCGGCCTCGATGTAGTCGGGCACGTCACGCTCGGCCAGTTGCACGGCCTCCAGCAGGACGGCGAGCTGCTTCGAGCGGTTGCGCACCTCGATCACGTCGCCTTCCTTCACGCGGTAGGAGGGGATGTTGACCTTCTGGCCGTTCACGCGTACGTGGCCGTGGTTCACGAACTGGCGGGCGGCGAACATGGTCGGCACGAATTTCGCGCGATAGACCACGGCGTCGAGACGGCGCTCGAGCAGGCCGATCAGGTTCTCACCGGTGTCGCCGCGCACACGCTCGGCCTCGGCATAGATGCGGCGGAACTGTTTCTCGGTCAGGTCGCCGTAATAGCCCTTCAGCTTCTGCTTGGCGCGCAGCTGCAGGCCGAAGTCGGACATCTTGCCTTTGCGGCGCTGGCCATGCTGGCCCGGGCCGAATTCGCGGCGGTTGACGGGGGATTTCGGACGGCCCCAGATGTTTTCGCCCATCCGGCGGTCGATTTTGTACTTGGCAGACGTGCGTTTGGTCACGGCTGATCTCCTTCGTTCAGGGTTTCGAAGGGCGTTGTCCTCTCCCCGGATTTGGCCGGGGTGACAGGGATCCCCTCGCGGGGGCCACCAACACCAATGAAGGCGCGCTTATACAGCCACGCGAGACAGTGTCAACCGCGGAAAACACGGCAAACCCTCCCGCCCTTCTTCTGGCCGGAAATATCCCGGGGGGAGCGTTGAAATCTCCAGATTTCAACGCGGGGGGCAGCGCCCCCACTTAACCCGGCCCATTAGGCCGCCTCGTGCATCAGGATCGCCGCCTCCGAGGTATTCAGGTTTCGCCGCGCGAACCCGCCATAGGCCCTCGGCTCGTGCTCCAGCCCCGGGTTGATCGCCAGAAGCCGTGCCCTGTCGCCGGGGTCCAGCGTCGACAGCGCGGCCGAGGCCGGGTGAAAGCTCTCCGTCTCCACCCCGTTCGCCCACAGCACCTGGTGGCGGGGCAGCAGCAGGTGGATGTACGTCACCTCCCGCACGCTCCGATCGACCGTGATCGAGCCGTCATTCACGAGGTCCTTGGCCGAAACCAGCACCTCCGGCGTGTTGAACAGCGCCCGCGCCACGGCCCCCTTCACAAGCATCCGGTGCTCGGGCGAGACCAGCAGTTCCTGGTCGGGCCGCTGCACGCCCAGCCCCCCGGCCCTGATCCTGACGGGGCGAAGCTGCGGCATGGCGAACAATCGAGCGCCGGTCATCCGCCGGCTGCCGATCCACTGCACCGGCTGGGCGCCGTTATCCTTGGTCTGAACGTAATCGCCCTCGCGGAACGCCTCGACCAGCCGCGGCCCCTCCGGCGTCTCGATCCGCGTGCCGGGGGTGAAACAGATCACCCCGCCCGTCTCCGGACCGGTGGCATTCTGCCCCAACCGGTCGAGCGAGTGATGCACCACCCACAGCTCGCACCGCTTCGGCGGAATGTCATCCACGAACATGACCAGCGGCGGCGCGCCGTATCCCACCGGCACCACCGTCACGTTGTAAGCCTTCAGCCCGTCCGTCACCACGAAGCCGGTATCGGCCAGTGGCCCGGTCTCTTCCACCTCTTCGAGATTACGCGTGTCTGTCCTGGCCGCTGACACCAGCCGCCGGACAAGCTTGGCCGCGCAGCGGCGGCTTGTCCCGTTCCCATTTGCCCCTTCCAGCCGCAGCACACCGTTTGGCCCGTCAATCCGCACGATCTCGCCCTGCCACGACCATGTCGCGCCAACGGCGAGGGATTCGATTGGAGCGGCGGTCAAACCGTCCACTTCCGTCTGCGACCAGGAAATGACAAACGCGCCCCGAAAGCCCGTTTCCATCACCTGTCGTCCTGCCTCAGTCTCTTTTTTTATTGTGCAAAGCGTACCAAATGCGAATCACCTTGGAAACCCTTCACAAAGAACGTTTTTTCAGAATTTGATCCGTAGCTGCACGGAACCCACAACCTGTTCCTCGCGCTGCGTGCCGAATTCCTTGTCGAGCCACGTGAGCCCGTAGAACACGCTGCTGCCCGCCCGGCTGCGCCAATGCAGGCCGGCGCGCGCCCGGTTTCGCGTCTCGTTCAGCTGCACCGGGCCGCTCGACGGGATGAACTCGCTGCTGTGCACATAGGCCGTGTCCGCCCCCACCATCAGCGACAACCCGCTATAGGGCGCCTCCTGTATTACGCTGTAACGGTGGCCCGTGACCGGCGCCCTGACTAGCAGGCCGCCCTGCCCGAACTGCCCCAGCGTGAAGTCCGCGCCCGCCCGTACCAGCGTCTCGACCCCGGCCCGCGCCTCGACGAAGGGACGCAGCCGCGTCCGCTGGCCCAGCTGGAACTCCCGTCCCGCCTCGAACACCACCGCCGGGTCGACATCGTTGCTGACTTGCGCCGCCTTCGTCGCGGGCGAGGCATCGCGGCCGCCCAGCACGTCGTGCAGTGCTTCCTGCACATGGTCGAGCTGTGTCATCGGTCCAGTCAGCACCAACTCGCCGCCAATCGCGTATTCGATGGCGTTCCGCCTGAAGTGGCTGTGCAGCCCGAAGGACAGCGCCTGCGCATAGACCCGGTCCAGCGGCGCCGGCGTGGCAAGGTTCTCCGGCCCCATCACCTCGGCATTGACGCGCAGCTCCCACACCTGGCCCAGCCCGTAATCCCCCTCCCCGGTCCAGCCCGGCGCCCACACGTGGCTCGACGCCATCGAGCCGGTACGCCAGCGGTCATGCCCATCGCCCAGCGAGTCATTGGTGACCAGCATGCCGAAACTATAGGGCCCGCGATCTTGCGCCATGGCCGGGATGGAAAGGGAAAAAATCACGCAAAGCGCGGCAAGAAGGCGTGTCATGAGTGCCGTAATCCTCAAATTCGCCCCCCGGCACCTGGGTGATAGCAAAGGCTGGCGGCAGAACGCCACCCTGTCCCGCGCAAACCGGGACCGGGGATTCGCGAATGCGGCGAAAGGGCCACAGGCAACGGGGCGCCGGCTGGCACTTCGGGCTCAATGGGCGGCGACTCATGGAGCCAATGACGGAAATCAAGCCCCGTGAAGCGAACTCATGGCCGGCCCGGAACACGAAAAAGAAAATTTCGAATCGTTTATTTTCATGCGGTTAGGGGAAATACCGCGGATCTCGACATTAAGTGTCTTTACAACACTTATTGTTGGTGTCATATCTACACCATCGAAACA
>NZ_JAUCYU010000002.1 GCF_030373445.1 Roseovarius sp. | reverse complement strand
ATTGCAGCTCAAAACGCAACCGCCTGAGTGTCCGGTGAAATGGGGGCAAGATCACCACCTATTATCCGATAGAAGGGGTGTTAGCCGTCGGTGAGGTGAAGAGCAGTCTAGATAGGGCGAAACTTGAAGATGCGTTTTCCAAAATTCATTCTGTGAAGTCACTCAACCGAGTGGTGGAGGCCGAAGAACAAGCACTAGGCTTGCGGCCCACGGTGCCCTTCCGGAAGTATGGCTCACAGAGCTTGTTTTCCGGCACTGAAGTCGAACAATACTCGATCGACAGATCGCTCGATCAGGTTCTCGGTTTCGTGCTTGCGGGAAACAGCAGCCTAAAGCCAGAAACGCTCCTTAATCACGCTGTTGATCTAGCTAAGTCACGCCGACCCCACGATGCTCCTAATACCATAGTCTCTCTAACGGACGGGCATATCTCATGGATGAAATCCGAGAAAAACTCCCTTTGCAGGTCGCCTATGGAGGCGGACATGCTTGCTTTTTGTTCTGGGAAAAATAGCGGCTTTCCATGGCTAATTTTCCTACTGCGGTTGTATGCAGAAGAAGGTAGAACAGTAAGTACGCGGCACTACCGGAAATACTTTAGAGGTCAAGACGACGGCCATCCGATTATGGCCGCAAGGGCCGTCGTTCGATCAGAACGGTGACTTCTGCAGCGGGGTTGTCGCTGTATCTGGTCCGAATGTCTTGTTTGGGATGATCTCAGTAATTGGCTGCCTAGAAGAATACGACATACCCCAAAACAAAACAGGCCGGGGTCTCCCCCGGCCCGCACCATCCTCACCGTCGCAACCCCTCAAGCCCGCAGCTTCTCCCCCTTCGGGTCGAACGGCGGCTCCTCCAGGATCCGCCCCTTGTGCGGCTGGCCCAGCACCATCACCTCGACCTCGTCGCCGGGCGCCGCCGTCCCGCTCTTGATATACCCAAGCGCGAGGCTCATCCCCACGGTATAGCCATAGGTGCCCGACGTGACCCGCCCGATCCCCTTGCCATCCTTGAAGATCGGCTCGCCCCCGGTGGCGTCCGCGTTCGAGGCCGTCACCGCCTCTTCGTCGATATGCACCAGCACCAGCGTCTCGCGCGTGGGCTCGGCCATCACCTTCTGCGCGGCGGGTTTGTTGAGGAAGTCCTTCTCCATCTTGCAGAGCGCCCCAAGCCCCACCTCGTGCGGATAGTACTCGGGCGAGTATTCCCGGCTCCACGAGCCATACCCCTTCTCGATCCGCATCGACATCAGCGCCCGCGCGCCCACCGGCCCGCCACCGAACTCCTTCGCGGCGTCCAGAAGCGCCCGGTAAAGTTTCTCCTGGTCCTCGGTCTTGCAATGCAGCTCCCACCCCAGGTCACCGGTAAAGCTCACACGCAGCGCCAGGCACCGCACCCCCGCAATGTCGATCATCTTCGACCGCATGAACGGGAAATCCTCCGTCGCCAGCGACGTGTTCGTCATCCGCTGCAATATCTCGCGCGACTTCGGCCCGGCCACGTTGAACCCGCACATCGCCTCGGTCATGCTCTCGAACGTGGTCCCCTCGGGCAGCGGCACCATGTCGTAGAACCGCTTCTGGTACCTTTCCGCCATCCCCGACGACACCACCCAGAATTCGTCCTCGTCGACCCGCGTCACCGTCGCATCCCCGGCAATCCCCCCGCGCTTCGAGATCAGCGGCGTCAGGCACGACCGCCCGACGCTTTTCGGCATGTTGTTGGCAAATACCGCGTTCAGCCAGTCCGCCGCCCCCGGCCCCTTCACCCGGTACTTGGCGAAGTTCGAGATATCGATGATCCCGGCCCTTTCCCGCAGCATCCGGCACTCGTCCCCAACAGGCCCCCACCAGTTCTGCCGCACGAACCCGTTGGTATCCTTCGCCCCCGGCTCTCCGGCGAACCACTGCGGATGCTCCCACCCGTAGTTGAGCCCGAACACCGCCCCCATCTCCTTCTGCACGCCATAGACAGGCCGCGTCCGCAACGGCCGCCCGGCCGCCCGCTCCTCGTTCGGATAGTGAATGGCGAACCGATGCGTATACACATCCTCCACCTTCGCCATCACGAATTTCCGGTCATTCGCCCACAGCCCGAACCGCGCGATATCCCAGGGGAACATGTCATACTGCATCTCCCCCTCCACGATCCACTGCGCCACCATCAGCCCCATCCCGGCCGACTGCGAGAACCCGGGGATGATCCCCCCGCACATGAAGTAATTCTTCAACTCCGGCACCGGCCCCAGGATCACGTTCGAATCCGGCGACCAGATCATCGGCCCGTTGATCACCCTTTTCACCCCGGCCTCCGCCGCCGCCGGCACCCGGTCCATCGCCCGCATCACGTTCTCCATGATCCGCTCGAGGTCATCGGGAAACAGGTCATGCGCGAAATCCAAGGGCGTCCCATCCTCCGCCCAGAACCGCATGTCCCGCTCATAGGCGCCGATCAGCAGGCCCTTGCCCTCCTGCCGCAGGTAATACTCGCCATCCCGGTCCGCGACCGACGGCAAGCGCCGCCCGATGCTCTCGATCTCCGGCATGGTCTCGGTCACGAAATACTGGTGCTCCGTCGGCTGCAGCGGCACCTCGATCCCCGCGAGCTTCGCCACCTCCCGGCCCCAGAGACCTGCCGCATTGATCACCCACTCCGTCTCGATATTGCCCTTCGGCGTCTCCACCACCCATTTACCGTCAGGCTTCTGCACCGTCCCCGTCACCGGCGTGAACCGGTAAATCTCCGCCCCCTTCTGCCGCGCTCCCACCGCATAGGCATTGGTCACGCCCGACGGGTCCACGTTCCCGCCATCCGGCTCCCACATGATGCAGCGGATGCCGTCGAAATTCACCAGCGGATGCTTCTCCTCCGCCTCCTCCCGGCTGATCTCGAAGAAGTTCATCCCGTAAAGCTTCGCCTTCGCCGCCTGCAGCTTCAGCTGATGCTCCCTATTCTCCGTCTGCGCGAGGTAGAGGCTCCCGGGCTGGAACACGCCACAGCTCTGCCCCGTCTCCTCCTCCAGCTGCTTGTAGAGATTCATCGTGTAATGCTGCAACCGAGAGATATTGGCACTGTCATGCAGCCCGTGGATGTTCGCCGCCGCGTGCCAGGTCGAGCCGCTCGTCAGCTCGTCCCGCTCCAGCAGAACCACGTCCGTCCACCCCAGCTTGGTGAGGTGATAGAGGATGGAGCATCCGATAACGCCGCCGCCGATCACGACAGCCTGAGCATGGGTTTTCATGTATCGTCCCTTGAACCTGGTTTCAGCGGCCAGCCTGACACCGTTTGCGGGCGCCATGAATGCCGGTTCCCGACATCATTCGTCGGTCGGGGGCCATTGTCGTTTCGTTTTGCGTCAGGGAATTACGGTTTGCGGCAGGGGGTGATTGCATACGCCCGCGAGGCTCACCCGCGCGGAATCAAGGGCGAAGCCCGCCGCGCATCGCCGGGCCGCCCCCCGGCACGGCGATTTGGCTGAGGTCAGCGCAACGCTCCGAGGTCGGAGGGACTTGGCAGGCATAAAGCACTGCCCCACGAAAGTCGGATCGCCGCACCACGGCCCGACGATGCGCGGCTTGTCACCTAACCCCTATTTGCGTCGTGGTCTACGATACTAAAGAACATTGTTACGCATCGCGCAAAATTCACGCCGATCAAGATTACAATCCAGGACCACGCAAAAACTCCCAACTGTGTTGCACTCAAAATCGGGAAGTTCTTTGGCTCAATCACCATCAAAATGAACGTCGCCCCTACCGCCAATAGTGTCCAAAGGATCGTGAAACGAAGTAGTCCCACCATCTGCCGGAACGTGATTGTGTTCTTAATAGCTTCCAAAAAACTGTTACTTTTCGTCGCCACGAATACAAAAAAGGTTGCTAAGAACCCTACGAAAATTGAAAGCAGGCCAAAAATTCCAGAGTAGATAGAAGATACGTTGAATTCTTCACCTTGTGAGACGAACTGAATTAGCAGCGCTGACACGACTGACAGTGCCAGTGATTTCAACACCGGCGCGCCCGAAAGGAACGTGTTTGTCCGTTTCGATATCGTCAGATTCAGCTGCATTACTCTCCATATAGCCTCCGTAAGATCGGAAGATGATCATTGAAACTCCGAGCAAGGAAATCCCTGCGGGTGGCATAATTTCTTTCCACGTTCTCACTATCTAAATCCAGAACCTCTACCACCTTCATCTGTTCCGAAAATATATCGATCGCTTCAGGCTCCTCATTTATTTTGACTTGGAACTTTTCAACATGGTCCCGGTTGCCAGTCGCCCACCTGATCGTTCTAGCAATCGCGTTCTGATTTAAAATTCCATCTCTGTTCCCACGTGGCCAACTCGCTGTCACTTCTATATTTGGTCCACCGAAGTGGTTCTGCAACCTTGCTAGGTTTTCCTCCAACTCCAAGCCTTCATCCTCGACCAAGTTCATATCAGCCGGACGAGCTACTCTAAACGTAACACGGCGTGGCGTGCCATTGCGTAACCTTTCTAAAGCGACTTGCGAAAGGACAGGCGACAAGAAGAAACCGCGATGCGGTCTGAGCCGAACCTTTACCAGTGCATCCATTCTAACGGGGGTGACTGCCTCGCGCCTGCTCTCAAGGAGTAATACGTTTAACTCCGCAAAATAGCGAAATGCGCAACGGTGTCCCAATGGACGTACGTTACCCTCAAGTGGCTGACCTTGCTCCGCAAAAGGTGGAATATTGTCGGTCTGCTGCCTGACAAATTCGCCGTCGATGAATCCTTCGCCAACCACAGCTGGATTGTTCTCAAAACTCTCAAGCCGAACCCTCGCGTCACCGTATATTGTCTCGTATTCAGAACGACGCGGATGGTTCCACAGGTCATGCAAACATTCGAACAAGGTGGCGTCCTGCGCGCCAACATTGTCGACTTGATAAAATCGCGCCTTTATTCTCGCGTCCATTCAATCCTTCCTAGAATAATTTTCTAAACACTCTGCTAATGCTACGTCACTGCGTCAACCCAGAGAGGAAATTTTCAATTCAAGCATAACGCTGAGTAGATCCCCGGAAGTGATCAAACCATAGAACCAAACCTATCGGATCGCGACACCCCCCGTTGCGCCCGAAACAACATCTCGCCCCTCCCCCCATCGCGCGCCACATTAACACTCCGCCGCCACCGACCCGATACCGACGCGATACCGACGTAATACCGACGTGATACCGACGTCCGAACCCCTGCAAAATAACGCCGTTAACCTTCGAATCGCGTCCCCCCGGTGTCCCCTCCCGGGGCGGAGGTCCGGGCCGCGCCACCCGCCCCTCCTCTAAAATTGTCGGCAAAAACCCGGCGCGGCCCCGCGGGCGATAACCTGGTCTTAAACGCCCCTCTGCGATCACCCTCCCATGTCCCGGATCGCCCTTGTTCTATTGCTTCTCGCCAGCCTCCCCGCCGCCCCCGTGCTGGCCCTGCTCGCCATGCCCCCCGCACCCACGGGCCCCCGCCTCGTGCTCCATCCCCCCTGGCTCCACGGCCCCGCCCTCGTCCGCGCCGCCGGCGGCTCCCCCCTCACCGGCGCCCCGCTCGCCCTCCTCGCCTACGCCCCCGACCCCCCCGCCTTCGACCACCGCCTCCGCACCCTAGGCGCCTGGGCCATCGTCGACGGCACCGCCCTCGCCGGGCTCTGCGGCACCCCGGCACCCACGTTGTGACAGGACAGAAACATGACGGATGACGTGATAAACTCCGCCCGGAACACCGGCAGAAAAGTGATATTCTTCAGCGTGTTGGCCCTTGCCGCCCTGCCGCCTGTCATCGCGCTGGCGCGGGGGCTGTCGGCCGGGCCCTACCTCGCGGCCGGCGGCGGGCTCGTGCTGCTTTGCGCCCTCGCGGCGCGGGGGAACGATGCCGTCTCCCGCCTCGGGCTGGCCACCGCGCTCATGGCCAGCGTCATGGCGATCACCGCGGTTCTGAGCGGCCATCCCTGGCAGCTCGACAGCCACATGCTCTACTTCGCGGCCCTCGCCGTGCTGGTCGTGCTGGTCGACATCCGCGCCCTCGTGCTGGCCACCCTGCTCGTCGCCGTCCACCACCTGACCCTCAGCGTGACGCTGCCGGGCCTGATCTATCCCGCCGCCGAGCTTCTGGTGAACCTCGAACGCGCCCTGGTGCACGGCGTCATCCTGCTGGCCGAGGCGGTGGCCCTCGTCTACACGGTCTGGCTCCGCCACCGGCAGATCGCCCAGGCGCGCCTCGACCAGGAGCGTGTCGCGGGCGCCCTCGAAAAGGCCCGCGCCGCCGAAGCACAGGGCGCCCAAGCCCTTGAAAAGGCCCAGAAAGCCGAGGCCGGGATCAAGCTGGCCCACAGCGCGCAGCAGATGGTCGTCGCCGCGCTCCAGACCAGCCTCACACGGCTGGCCGAGCGCGACCTCTCCTCGGGCATCGAAACCCCCTTCCCCGAGGAATACGAGCGGCTCCGCCAGGATTTCAACGCCGCCCTGCGCGAGCTCTCCCACACCATCAGCGGCGTGGCCGAACACGCGGTCGGCCTGTCCGACGGCGCCCGCGACGTGACCCAGGCCTCCGACGATCTCTCCCGCCGCACCGAATCGCAGGCCGCGACCCTCGAACAGACCGCCGCCGCCCTCAACGAAATTACCCGCTCGGTCAAGGCCGCCGCCGACGGCGCCGCCGAGGTCAAGCATTTCGTCTCCGAAACCCGGGACAAGGCCCATGCCTCGGGCCGCCTGATCGGTTCCGCCGCCAGCGCCATGTCCGGCATCGAGAAGCAGTCCGAAGAGATCACCAAGATCATCGGAGTCATCGACGAAATCGCCTTCCAGACCAATCTCCTGTCACTCAACGCCGGCGTCGAGGCCGCCCGCGCCGGCGAGGCCGGCCGCGGCTTCGCCGTCGTGGCGACCGAGGTGCGCGCCCTCGCACAGCGCTCGTCCGACGCCGCGCGCGACATCAAGACCCTGATTTCCGGGTCTTCCGAACAGGTCGACGAGGGGGTCAACATGGTGAAAACCGTCGGCACGGCGCTGATGGAGATGATCGAGCGCGTCGACCAGATCTCCGGTTTCGTCGGCGACATCGCGAGCCGGGCAGAAGACCAGGCGCAGAAGCTCGACGAGATCAACGAGGGGGTGACGAGCCTCGACAGGGTGACGCAGCAGAACGCGGCGATGGTCGAAGAATGCACCGCGGCCGCGCATTCCTTCGGAGGTCATGCGGCTGAACTCAGGGCCTCGGTGGAACGTTTCAACCTTGCCGCCCGTCCGGCCCAAGCGCCGGCCATGGCCCTCCCCCGCCATGGCTGGGCCGATGAGGCAGCGAATGAAGACCTGCTTGGGTATGGTTGAGTTCCGTACTGGCCCCAACGAGACCCAGCTGGCCGGCGATGGCACACGCTCATCTGGCCCAAGCCCGACGGTGAACGGCGACAGGCCTCCATAAACGACACCTCCTGCCGCATATGGACAAGCGCGCGGAATTCGGACAGTCAGTCTGAGCCCGAATTCGCAATCAGGAGCTCCCTATGAAGACCACAACCCGCGTGGCGATTATCGGCGGCGGAGTCGTCGGCTGCAGCGTTCTCTACCACCTCACCAAGCTGGGCTGGTCCGATGTCATGCTGCTCGAGCGGTCCGAGCTTACCTCCGGCTCCACCTGGCACGCCGCCGGCGGTTTCCACACCCTCAACGGCGACACCAACATGGCCGCCCTTCAGGGATATACGATCAAGCTTTACAAGGAGTTGGAGGAGATCACCGGCCTCTCCTGCGGGCTCCACCACGTGGGTGGCGTCACCCTCGCCGACAACCGCGACCGGTTCGACATGCTCCTCGCCGAACGCGCCAAGCACCGTTACATGGGGCTTGAAACGGAGATCGTTGGCCCCGAGGAAATCCGCAAGATCGCCCCCGTCACCAACACCGATGGCATCCTCGGCGCCCTTTACGACCCCCTCGACGGCCACCTCGATCCCTCCGGTACCACCCACGCCTACGCCAAGGCCGCCCGAATGGCCGGCGCCACGATCGAGACCCACTGCATGGTCCGCGAAGTCACTCCCCGCCCCGACGGCACATGGACCATCGTCACCGACAAGGGCACCATCCAGGCCGAGCACGTGGTCAATGCCGGCGGTCTCTGGGCCCGGGAAGTTGCCGCGATGTCAGGGGTTTACCTGCCGCTCCACCCGATGGAACACCAGTATGTCGTGACCGAGGAAGTGCCCGAGATCGCCGAGATCATCGAGGCCGGCGGCGAACACCCCCACGTCATGGACCCGGCCGGCGAAAGCTACCTCCGCCAAGAAGGCCGCGGCCTCTGCATCGGCTTCTACGAACAGCCCTGTAAGCCCTGGGCCGTCGATGGAACGTCCTGGGATTTCGGCCACGAGCTGCTCCCCGACAATCTCGACAAGATCGAGCAATCCATTGATTTTGCCTACAAACGCTTCCCCGCCCTCGAACGCGCCGGTGTGAAGTCCGTCATCCACGGCCCCTTCACCTTTGCCCCCGACGGCAACCCCCTCGTCGGCCCGGTGCCGGGCCTGCGCAACTACTGGTCCGCCTGTGGTGTCATGGCCGGATTCAGCCAGGGCGGCGGCGTCGGCCTCATGCTGGCGCAATGGATGATCGAGGGCGAATGTGAACGCGACGTCTCGGCGATGGACGTGGCCCGCTACGGCGACTGGATCAACAAGGGCTACACCCTCCCGAAAGTCGTTGAAAACTATCAGAAAAGGTTCTCCGTCTCCTACCCGAACGAGGAACTGCCTGCGGCCCGCCCGATGAATACCACGCCGATGTACGACGTCTTCGACGGCATGGGCGCGGTCTGGGGCCACCAATACGGGCTCGAGGTGGTGAACTACTTCGCCGAAGGAGAAGAACCCCGGTTCGAAACCCCCTCCTTCCGGCGCTCCAATGCCTGGGAAGCGACGAAACGCGAGGTGAAGGCCGTCCGCGAAGCCGTTGGAATCAATGAGGTTCACAACTTCGGAAAGTACCTCGTCACCGGCCCCGCCGCCCGCGACTGGCTCGACCGGATCATGGCCGGCCGCATCCCCAAACAGGGCCGCGTCTCGCTCACCCCGATGCTGTCCCCCAAGGGCCGGCTGATCGGCGATTTCACCGTTTCCTGCCTTGGGCCGGAAGCCTTCCAGCTCACCGCCTCCTACGGCGCCCAAGCCTACCACATGCGCTGGTTCGAACAGAACGAGGCCCAAGGCGTTCGCGTCGAGAACATCTCCGACCGCCTCAATGGCTTCCAGATCGCCGGCCCCAGGGCCCGCGACGTGCTCACCGCCTGCACCCGCGACGCTGTCGCCGACATGCGCTTCATGGACCTGCGCCGCGCCACGGTGGGCATGGTCGACTGCTTGATCCAGCGGGTCAGCTATACCGGCGACCTGGGCTACGAGATCTACTGCGACCCGATGGCCCAGCGGGCGCTCTGGAAGGTGCTGTGGGAAGAGGGCCAGAAACACGGCATGAAACCCTTCGGCATGCGGGCGATGATGTCGCTGCGGCTCGACCGGTTCTTCGGCTCGTGGCTGTCGGAATTCTCGCCCGACTACACCCCCGGCGAGACCGGGATGGACCGGTTCATCAGCTTCGCCAAGAACACTGATTTCATCGGCCGCGCCGCCGCGGAGGACGAGAGGAACAAGGGCTCCGAACGGCAACTCGTGGCCTTCGAGGTTGATGCGCTGGATGCCGATCCCCACGCCTATGAACCCCTCTGGATAGACGGCAGCGTGCAAGGCTTCTGCACCTCCGGCGGCTATTCGCACCACGCGGAGAAATCCGTCGCGCTGGCCCTCATCCCCCGGGCGCTGGCGACGGAGGGGCTGGGGGCAGAGATCGAGATTCTCGGCGAAAAGCGCCCGGCCCGGCTGATCACCGAGCCGCTTTTCGACCCGGAAGGCGAACGGTTCCGGATGTAGCGCGCGGCCGCACTGGCGGGACGTCTCCGGCAGGAGTATTTGTGGAACGGTGAAACACCGGGGCTCGGCATGACTTTCAGTGATCTGCAAATACTCGAACTTCCACTGTCGCGGCCATGAGCAGGCTGTTTATCCTGATCCCCGCCGCGGGCCGCTCCTCTCGGATGCGGGGCCGTGACAAGCTATTGGAGCCGGTCGAGGGCCAGCCTCTTTTGCGTCGGCAGGTGCGGCTGGCACTAGGATTGCGCCTTCCAGTCATGGTGACGATGTCCAACGACCGGCCGGCGCGAGGCGCGGCGCTTGATGGGCTAAACGGGGTACACCGGGCCGTCGTGACCGACGCCAACGAAGGGATTTCGGCCTCGATCCGGGCCGGGGCCAGCTGGGCCCTCGCGCAAGGCGCGCGCGGGATGATGATCCTGTTGGCGGATCTTCCGGAACTGACGCTGGATGACTTGAAGAAATTGGCGCAGGCTCATGAAAAGACGCCTGAAACCGTGTTCCGGGCCACCGATGCCACGGGCAAGCCGGGGCACCCGGTGATCCTGCCGGCGCGCCTCTTCGGTAAGCTTCAGGCCCTGCGTGGCGATGATGGCGCGAAGCCACTTTTGCAATCGGAGGCCGTCACCCGCATCGCCCTGCCCGGCCGCCATGCCACGACCGACCTGGACACGCCCGAGGATTGGGCGGCGTGGCGGGAGCGCCAGGAAAAACCCGGGCCCTGAAAACGAACAATCCCGGCTTTCGCCGGGATTGACGCCTTCGAAACCGGAAATTGCCCCCGCACCGATTTCAATGAGGCCGGGCTCCGTTACGGAGCCCGGCCAGCTGCAACACTCGTACTCACTTCAGAAGGAGACGGCTTTCCGCTTCGGTCAGGGCACGGCGCGCGGCCTGGTAGGCCTTGCGTCCGGCAGTGTCGCGAAGATCGGGGAACAACTCGAAAATCTGGCGGCGCTGGCGTGTCCCGAGGCTGTCCATGACCCGTTCGTCGGGCCGGAAGCTTTCGGTCCAGAAGCCATTGGAAAGCACCACCTGGTGCTGGTCGAACATGAAGTGGATATACGTGACCTGCGCCACGTCGACCACGTCCACACCGTCGAGCCCGGTCAGGTGCCCGGCGGCGGACAGAACTTCGCTGTCTTCGAAGAACTGCGCCGTCTTGTCGTTCTGGATCAGGACGTTATGCCAGGGGCTGACAAGGATGTCGGCCTCGGGCAGCCCGTGATCCAGCGCGCCTGACCGGATCAGCACCGGCCGCAGTGTCGGCGCCTTGCGAAGTTCCTCGGCGCCGAGACGGCAGGACCCGATCCAGCGGATTTCCTGCAGGCCGTTGTCGCGGGTGAGGACCCGGTCGCCGACCTGAAGATCCTCGACCCGCAGCTCGCCCTTCGGCGTGGCAATGACGGTACCGGGTGTGAAGCAGGGCACGACGTTCTCGATGGGCAGCTCTGCCTGCTCGCGTGCGCCAAGCGCCGCGATGGCGGCGTTCTGGCTTGCGGGGTTCTCGATCGGCGGCATGTCGTCTCCTTTTAGACCAGCACTTGCACTCGTTAACCTTCAAACATTCCGGACAGATTGCCCGGCACTCGCACTTCACTTACGCACACATGCGATGAACGCGCCGGTCAGCCATACCTGCCTTCGAACGGGAAGGCGTATCGCTCGAGCCGTGGTCAGAAACAGACCTGTTCGACCAGACCCTTGGCACGTCACGCAATCACTCGTGACACAAGGTCGGCCGCCCCTTAGCCAAAATCATTGCCCCCCAGTCAGGCAGGATTGAAGTTACTGCCCGGCGCCGCCCGAATAAAGCCATATTTCGGCAGGGCTCGCTGCAATTCGGGCGCAAATGTGGCAATTTCAAGACCAATTGCCCGGCTTGACCTGGCCCGATTGTTTCACATTCCGGGGTTATTCCCCCAAGCCTGCGAGCCGCCCATGCTGGGCGTGTTCAGCGCATCGCTCAGGTTTTATTGCGGCTTGGGGAGCATGGCGCATGCGTTCGGCAGCGAGCGTCGCGCCGGCTGGCGTTTCTGTTCCTGAAACAGTTGCCACCGTCGTCCGCCGATTTGTCGGGGGCTTGAAAAAGCATCATCTCGCAAGCGTTTAGCGGTAGAGAACGTTATCAGTTTCCCGTATCCCGGCAGACTGTTTCGATTCCGGCGCCCAATCTGCCCGCCATAAACCTCGAATCGGCCATTCAAGCCCGAATCGTCGCACCCGCCACAATGCCCTCCGCTTATCCGCCACATTCACGCCACTTTCGACCACGGTAGCCGAGAGACCGGTATGTAAGAGCGGATGTCCGGGTCCAGCTCCCCCCGGGCCCAAAAACGCGGAAAGAAACGATCCCCGTGTCCGAATGACTTAGGAGGACGCGACAAGATGAGGCGCTGGCAAACGCCCCGGCACGAGCATCGCTCGGCCGCAGTATCAACACCGAACGGGTTCGGATGGGCAAAAGCTTGCGGCAACCCCCGACGGAGCCGGCCACGGCGAGTGATGTTTCAGAAGTCCTGTGGAACTGGTGCCCAAGGTCGGACTCGAACCGACACGCTGTCGCCAGCGGGGGATTTTGAATCCCCTGCGTCTACCATTCCGCCACTTGGGCAACGTCTCAGGCTTCTACCCAACAGTTTCTTCAAGGACAATAGCAGAACTGGCGCTGGTGTCGGGCCATGCGATTTGCTACCGGAGGGCTATTGCCCCTTCCCGCGCCTTTGACCGAGGACTCCAGACCATGACCGCGACCGCCCCGGATGATCTTGCGATCTCGGACCGGCTTGACCAGTTGGTGGCCCGCGCTGGCGGCGACAAAGTGACGTTGGGCTGGATCCTCGATCAGCTTCACGAACGCGCCTTCGGCCTGTTCCTGCTGATCCTCGCCCTGCCCTGCTGCATCCCCTTCCTTTACGGCGTGCCACAGATCGTCGCCCTGCCGCTGATGTTCATCTCGGTCCAGATCCTGATCGGCCGGCGGGTGCCGTGGCTGCCGCACAGACTGGCTGCGCGCGATGTCTCGGCCGAGGGGCTGCGCGGGCTATCGCGCCGGGCGGGCCCGTGGTTGCGGCGGATCGAGGCGGTCAGCCGGCCACGCCTTGGCGTTCTGACCCGCGCGCCGCTTGATCACCTTGTGGGCGGGGCGCTGGTCCTGTTCAGCGCGTCGATCCTCGTGCCCCTGCCCGGCACGAACACGGTGCCGGGCTTTGCCGTGGTTCTGGTGGCGATGGGGCTTTTGCAGCGCGATGGCATCCTTGTCCTGATCGGCGCCCTGATAGGCACGGCATGGATCGGCTCGCTGCTTTTTGCCGGTGCAACGCTGGCCAGCCTGATCAGAACATGGCTTGGCCTGTGATGCGGCGGTCAAGGCAGGAAACGGCAAGATGAGACCCCACCGCATTCTCCCACCCACCACCGATCGAGGCAATCGTGACACGTAACTCCCTTGTACTTCTCGCCGCAGGCGGCTCGGCAGCGCTGCTGCTGGGCGCCCTGGCCTTTCAGCACCTGGGCGGGCTGGCGCCCTGCAAGTTGTGCATCTGGCAGCGCTGGCCGCATGGCGTGGCCATCGTGATCGGGGCGCTTGCGCTCTTCCTGCCGGGGCGCCTTCTGCCGCTCCTGGGGGGGCTTGCCGCCCTGGCCACGGCCGGCATCGGGGCCTATCACACCGGTGTCGAGCGCGGCTGGTGGCAGGGGCCATCGACCTGCACCTCTTCCTCGGCCGCCGATGTTTCGACCGACGAGCTTTTCGACCAGATCATGAACGCCCCGCTCGTGCGCTGCGACGAGGTGCCCTGGGAATTGCTAAATTTGTCCATGGCAAGCTGGAACATGCTGATTTCTTTGGCACTGGCGATGATCTGGCTGATGGCGGCGCGGCGCGCTTGACCTTTGCCGCGCGGGGGCCGTAGCGTTCCCGCAACCGTCAGCAGAAGGGCCAGCGCGTGCGAAATCTCGATCCCCTCCACTATACCTCTCCCGACATTCACGCGGGTGATGTCAGCCATATTTTCTCGAGCACGTGGCAGTTGCTCGGCCCGGCCTCGCGGCTGGCACAGCGCGGCGATTACATCGCCGCCGAGATCGCCGGCCAGAAGGTCTTCGTGATCCGGACCCGCGAGGGGCTGCGCGCCTTTCGCAACGTCTGCCGTCATCGCGGCGCGCGGCTTTTGCCCGAGGGCAACGGCCGCTGCTCCACCATCCGCTGCCCCTATCACCAGTGGGTCTGGGGCGAGGACGGCTCGCTCCTGAACGTGCCGTGGTGGGGCGACGACCCGGATTTCGAGAAATCCGACTGGGCGCTCGACACGGTGGAGTTCGACATCTGGCGGGGGCTGCTCTTCGTGGCCATCGCGCCCACGCGCCCCCTGGCCGACCAGCTCGGCGCGATCATCCCCGAGCTTCAGGACGAGCCGATCGAAAACTTCACGTGGATGCACGAGGAGCGGATGGTCTTCGATGCCAACTGGAAGATCTACACCGACAATTTCGTCGAGGGCTACCACATCCCGGGCATCCACCCGGCCTTTCACAGCGCCATCGAGTTCGACCGGTTCGAGACCACGGCGCATGACGGCATGGTGCGGATGACCGCCCCGCCACGCGAAGGGCTGTTCTATCGCGGCAAGTGGCTGTGGATGTGGCCCAACTGGACGCTCTCGCTGTTCTCCGGCGGCATGAACACGTCGCGCATCAACCCGCTGGATCACCGCCGGACCGAGCTGATCTACAACTTTTATTTCGAGGACACCTCGCCCGAGGGCCGCGCCGCACGGGAAAAGACAATCGCCGACAACCTCGCCGTTGTACGGGAGGATTTCGAGGTGTGCCTCGAGACCCAGAAGAACTACGAAAGCGGCGGCTATCGCGCCGGGCCGCTCTCGCCCAAGCACGAACAGGGCGTGGCCTACTTCCAGAAGAAGCTGGTCGAGGCGGCCGGGGGCTGAGCCCCCGGCCCTTCAGCTTGCCGCTTTCCGCGTCGAAAGGAGCAGGCTTGTCTCGGAATGCGCGATCCCGTCGAAACGGCGGATGCGGGCGAGCACCTCGTCGAACTCCTCCAGCGTGGCGGTGCCGATCTCCACGATAACGTCCCACCGGCCGTTGGTGGTGTGCATGGCGCGCACCGCCGACAGACCGTTCAACTGCCGCAAGATCCGGTCGGTGCCGCGCCCCTCGATGCCGATCATCATCAGGCCGCGCACCGGGTCGCGCGCCGCATCGCCCTTGAGCACGACGGTGAAACCCACGATATCGCCCAACCGGCGCAGCTTCTCGATGCGGCCGCGCACGGTAGTACGTGAGACGCCCAGTGTGAGCGCCAGGTCGGACAGGGATGCCCGGGCGTCGTGCCTGAGCGCCGAGATCAGGCGCTGGTCCACATCATCCATTTTGCAGCTTCAAGCCTCCGTTCCGGTCAATGCTGCCCCGAATAGTGCAAAATGCCCGGTTCAGTTCAACCCGATTTGAGCAGACCCTGCGCGCAACCTGACATTCCTGACAGACGAGATGGCGATGAGTGAGCAGACCTGTATCCTGATCGGTGCCCCGGTCGACAGCGGCAAGGCAAGGCGCGGCTGCATGATGGGGCCGGATGCCTACCGCGTGGCCGGGCTGACGGAAGCACTGGAAGGGCTTGGGCACATTGTGCAGGATGCCGGCAACCTGCGCCCGCGCCCGGGCGCGACGCCCGGAGACCTGCCCGGGCACCTGCATGAACCGGCGGAAACCATCGGCTGGACCGAGGCGCTGGCCGGCGCGGCAGAGGCGGCAATGCAGGAGGGCCTGCCGATCTTCCTCGGCGGCGATCACAGCCTGTCACTGGGCTCGGTCGCCGGCGTGGCGACCGACGCCGCCCGCCGGGACCGTCCGCAATTTGTGCTCTGGCTGGATGCGCATAGCGACTATCACACCCCCCAATCCACCGCCTCGGGCAACCTGCATGGCACACCGCTGGGTTACGTCACCGGCCGCGACGGGTTTCACGGCTTTCCGGAGGTGAAATCGCCGGTACCGGAGGAAAACATCTGCATCCTCGGCCTGCGCTCGGTCGACGCGGCGGAGCGCGAAGTGCTCCAGGGCAGCCGCATCCGCTATGCAGACATGCGCGCCATCGACGAGGCCGGCATCGCCCGGCCACTGGCGGCCTTCCTCGATGATGTGTCCAAGGCGAAAGGCGCGCTGCATGTCTCGCTCGACGTCGATTTCCTCGACCCGTCCTTCGCCCCGGCCGTCGGCACCACTGTCCCCGGCGGCGCCACGATCCGCGAGGCGCACCTGGTGATGGAGATGATCTGCGACAGTGGCCTCATGACCTCGCTCGACCTCGTGGAACTGAACCCCTTCCTCGACGACCGCGGCCGGACGGCGCAGGTCATGGTCGACCTCACTGCCTCGGCCCTCGGCCGCCGGGTCTTCGACCGCCCGACACAGTCCTTCTCCTACGAAAGAGCCGCCTCATGACCACCCTGCCCCCCTCCGACAAGGCGCTGGTGCCCTTCGTCAGCGTCGAAAACATGATGAAGCTCGTCCACCATATCGGCATCGAGGAGATGCTGACCGGACTTGCCGCCTATATCGAGGATGATTTCAAGCGGTGGGAGTTGTTCGACAAGACCCCGCGGGTGGCCAGCCATTCGGCCGAGGGGGTGATCGAGCTGATGCCGACCTCGGATGGCGAGGTTTACGGGTTCAAATACGTCAACGGCCACCCGAAGAACACCAAGGCCGGGCTTCAGACGGTGACGGCCTTCGGCCTCCTGGCGGATGTCAGCAACGGTTATCCCGTGCTGCTGTCGGAAATGACGGTACTGACCGCGCTCAGAACGGCGGCAACATCGGCGCTCGTGGCCCGTTACCTCGCCCCCAAGGGCGCCGACACGATGGCGATGATCGGCGCCGGGGCTCAATCGGAATTCCAGAGCATGGCGATGAAGGCGATCTGCGGGCTCAAGAGCGTGCGGCTCTACGATATCGACCCCGCGGCCACCGAGAAAGCCGCGCGCAACCTGCAAGGCATGGGCCTGAACGTGGTCGCCTGCCAAAGCGCCGAAGAGGCCATGGAGGGCGCACAGATCATCACCACCTGCACCGCCGACAAACAGTATGCCACGATCCTGACCGACAACATGGTCGGCAGCGGTGTGCATATCAACGCGATCGGCGGGGATTGCCCGGGCAAAACGGAACTGGCGCCGGGTGTGCTGCACCGCTCGTCGATCTTCGTGGAATACCCCGAGCAAACCCGGATCGAGGGCGAGATCCAGCAACTGGCGCCGGACCACCCGGTGACCGAACTGTGGCGGGTGATGAATGGCGAGGCGCAGGGCCGGACCAGCGCACAGCAGATCACGCTGTTCGACAGCGTCGGCTTCGCGATCGAGGATTTCAGCGCGCTCCGCTATATCCGCGATCACATCGGCCGCACTGACTATTATCTAGAGCTCGACCTTCTGGCCGACCCGGACGACCCGCGCGACCTGTTCGGGATGCTGCAACGCGCCGGCGCCTGAGCTTTACGCCCTCCCGGCCCGCCAGTAACTATGCGCCATGCCGTTCTTTCGAATCGACCGCGAGCTTCACTACTTCGCGCATGTCCCAAAATGTGCCGGGGCCTCGGTCGAGGTGTATCTGAGGAAACGCTTCGGCAGGATCGCCTTCGCCAACTCGCAGTTCTACAACGTGCCAGAGGCGCGGCGCTGGACGAAGTCCTCGCCCCAGCACGTTGACCGCGACGCAGTGGGCCTGCTGATCCCGAAGGAATGGATCGAGTCTAGCTTTGCCGTGGTGCGCCACCCGGTCACCCGCCTGCGCAGCGCTTTCGACTACCAGTTGACCGGCGAGAAAACCGTGCCGGATGGCATGGATATCAACGCGTGGTTCCTCGACTGGGTCGCGCGGCGCGACACGATGCCGTTCCGTTATGACAATCATCCCCGGCCCGCTGCCGACCTCGTGCCGGATGGCGCGACGGTATTCCGGCTGGAGGACGGCGTCCAGGGCGTGGTGGCGCATCTCGACGGCCTGGCCGGAAATACAGACGGCCCGCGCAAGATGCCGCATGAGAACAAGAGCCGCGGCGGCGTGAGCTATGCCGCCGGCCAAGCGCCGCTGTCGGGCGAAGTTCTGGACGTGGTTGCAAAGGTTTACGCAGAGGACTTCAAGCGATTTGGCTATACGTGCGAAGACGTGGTCAAGCAGAAGGCGCCCGACAAACCCCTGCCGAAACAGCGCAAGCCGCTTTTGAAGGGTCTTTTCCGCCGGTAGCTCAGCCGAGGGCCTTCAGATACTGGTAGAGAAACGCGCGCAGGTCGCCCTTGGCATGCGACAGTCCGCCTTTCCTGGCCGTGTACACCACTTCCTGCCGCCGCAGCTTGCGGCTGACCCCGGCGCTGACCTGGCCGGCGTGGATGCGGTTGGCGACCAGGGTGTCGGGCAGGATCACCGGCGCGCCGAAGGCCTGGTGACAGCTGTGATACATGTCGCCGTCCATCAGCCATTGCAGGTTCTCGTCGAACCAGATGTCGTGCCCGGCCTCCAGCGCCAGGACGGAGGGGCTGGAAATTGTATTGAACCCCCAGCGTATGCGATCCTGCCAGCGCGGCACCATCGGGCGCTCCAACGTCTCGCCGTCGCGCGTGACGGCGGAACCCGTCAGCACCCATTTACAGCCGCGATCCTGGAAGGCCTCAAGAACCTGCTGCAAGGCACTGTCATCACACAGGAAATCATCCTGGAACAGGACCTTGAGGATACGACCCCTGGCGTGGCGCATGGCATTGTTCGTGTTGGCCGAGGCCTGCCGCTTGCCCTCTCGATACGCCACCAAGCGGATGGTCAGCCGGTCGGCGTAGGCGGCACAGGCCTCGGCCACGCCGGGCCCGTCGGACTGGTCGGATATCACCACCTCGAAATCCTTGAAGGACTGCCGCGCAAGCCGGTCGAAGGAATGGCCCAGGTAATCGCCCCCGGCGCCACCCATGTCATAGGCGGGGATACAGACGCTGATGGCGGGCGTTGTGCTCATGCCGGTGTCTGTGCCCCAGCCGCGCCGCACCGTGCAACAGAAAAACGGGGGGCCAAGGCCCCCCGGTTCAAGTTTCGCCACTCAGGCTCGATATTTGTACCGCCCGGTTTTCTGCCTGCGGCCTGAGTGCCGTCAAGGAGCGAGCGCACCCGCTCCATGTCGGTTCGGGAAAAGGCTTGGCAGCATCCCCCCTTTGTTTCGGCGGGGTGCGGACCGGTCGGCTCGGCCCTGCCACCCCTTCACGCCCGGTAGGGCGCGATCTTGTCCCCTCAGCTACACCCGCTCGTCGAGCCGCAGGTGTTGCACTTCATGCAGGTGCCGTTGCGCACCAGCGTGTAGTTGCCGCAATCGCCACAGGCCTCGCCCTCGTAGCCCTGCATCCGCGCCTTGGTGGCGGCGTTCATGCCGACGGCTCCGGACGCCACGGCCGTGGTCGTGGTGGCCGTCGCCTGCGCCGTTTCCGGCACCAGCGTCTTCAGCGTGGCCGAGGGATCGGCGGCACCGTCAAGCGCCGTGGCCCCCATGGCCTGCCCGCCGTTGAATACCACCAGCTCCTGCGGCAACCGCTTGCGGAGGTAGCCGGTCGAGCTGATCTGCTTGAGCACTTCCAGCGACTTGTTGGCGGCATCCTCGCTCATCTCCGAGATGTTCGAGACACCCTCTTCCTCGCCGCGGCCAAGGTCGTCAAAGGACGCACCCTGGGGTTTGACATGGGCAAGGTCCGTTCGGTCGAGATAGCTGACCGCCAGTTCACGGAAGATATAGTCGAGGATCGACGTGGCGTTCTTGATCGAGTCGTTGCCCTGCACCATCCCCGCCGGTTCGAACTTGGTGAAGGTAAAGGCGTCGACGAATTCCTCGAGCGGCACACCGTATTGCAGGCCGACCGACACCGCGATGGCGAAGTTGTTCATCATCGCCCGGAACCCGGCGCCTTCCTTGTGCATGTCGATGAAGATCTCGCCAAGCGAACCGTCGCCGTATTCCCCGGTGCGAAGATAGACCTTGTGGCCGCCGACCATCGCCTTCTGGGTATATCCCTTGCGGCGGTCGGGCATCTTCTCGCGATGGGTGCGGACGATCTCCTTGACCACGACCTTCTCGACGATCTTCTCGGCCAGGACCTGCGCCTTTTCCTGGGGGCTGCCGCTTTCCAGCACCTCCTGCGCGTCCTCGTCATCCTCGACAAGGGCCGAGGCCAGCGGCTGGCTGAGTTTCGAGCCGTCGCGGTAGAGTGCGTTGGCCTTGACACCCATGGTCCAGCTCCGCTCGTAGGCCTGCTGGCAATCCTCGATGGTGGCGTCGTTGGGCATGTTGATCGTTTTCGAGATCGCACCCGAGATGAAGCTTTGGGCTGCCGCCATCATGTCGATATGCGAGTTGACCGACAGGAAGCGCTTGCCCTTCTTGCCGCAGGCATTGGCGCAGTCGAAGACCGAGTAGTGCTCTGTCTTGAGATGCGGTGCGCCTTCCAGCGTCATCGTCCCGCAGACATGGTCGTTGGCGGCTTCGATCTCGGCTTTCGAGTAGCCCAGGTGTGCCAGCATGTCGAAGGTCGGGTCGTTCAGCTTGGCGGCCGGGATGCCCAGCACGCGGGTGCAGAACTCCTCGCCCAGCGTCCACTGGTTGAAGACGAAGCGGATGTCGAAGGCCTGGCCCACGGCGTTGTCGACCTTCTCCAGCTCGGCCGGGCCGAAGCCGTGGCCGGCCAGCGACGTGTGGTTCACGCCCGGCGCGTTGCCGATCGTGCCGTGGCCCACCGCGTAGCTGACGATCTCCTCGATCTGGGCGGAGCCGTAGCCCAGTTTCTCCAGCGCCGCCGGAACCGAGCGGTTGATGATCTTGAAGTAACCGCCGCCCGCGAGCTTCTTGAACTTCACCAGCGCGAAATCGGGCTCGATGCCGGTGGTGTCGCAATCCATCACCAGCCCGATCGTGCCGGTGGGGGCGATCACCGTGGCTTGCGCGTTGCGGTAGCCGTGCTGTTCGCCCAGTTCCAAGGCCTCGTCCCAGCACGCCTTGGCGAGATCGACAAGCCGCGCGTCGGGGCATCCGGCATGGTCGAGCGGCACCGGCTTGATGGCAAGGCTCTCGTAACCGTCGCTCGCACCATGGGCGGCGTTCCGGTGGTTGCGCATGACCCGCAGCATGTGCCCGGCGTTGCGCTCGTAGGCCGGGAAGGCCCCCAGCTCGCCCGCCATCTCGGCCGAGGTGGCATAGGCCACGCCGGTCATGATCGCCGTCAGCGCGCCGCACAGGGCGCGGCCTTCGGTCGAGTCGTAACCGTAGCCCATGTTCATCAGCAGCCCGCCGATATTGGCATAACCAAGGCCAAGCGTGCGGGTGTCATAGGAGTTCTGGGCGATTTCCTTCGACGGGAACTGCGCCATCAGAACCGAGATTTCCAGCGTCACGGTCCAGAGCCGGGTGGCGTGGACATAGGCATCGGCGTCGAACTGGCCATCCCGGTAGAAGGACAGCAGGTTCATCGAGGCGAGATTGCAGGCCGTGTCGTCGAGGAACATGTATTCCGAGCACGGGTTCGACCCGCGGATCTCGCCATCTTCCGGGCAGGTGTGCCAGGAATTGATCGTGTCGTGGAACTGGATGCCGGGGTCGGCACAGGCCCAGGCCGCGTGGCCCACGTCTTCCCACAGGTCACGCGCCTTGATGGTCTTGGCGACCGAGCCGTCGGTGCGGTTGATCAGCGCCCAGTCGGCATCGTCCTCAACCGCCTTGAGAAACGCGTCGGTCACCCGGATGGAGTTGTTGGAGTTTTGTCCGGAGACCGACGCGTAGGCTTCACTGTCCCAGTCGGTGTCGTAGGTCGGGAATTCGATGCTGTCATACCCCTGCCGCGCATAGTCCAGCACGCGCTTGACATAGGTTTCGGGGATCGAGGCTTTCTTCGCGCCCCGGATCGCCTCTTTCAGCTGATCGTTCTTCTTGGGGTCGACCGCGTCTTCCGCGCTGCCGTCCCAGCCGCGGATGGCGGCGAAGATGTCGTTCAGCCTGGCTTCATGCATCTTGGACCCGGCCACGATGGAAGCGACCTTCTGCTCCTCGCGCACCTTCCAGTTGATGAACTCCTCGATATCGGGGTGGTCGGCATCGCAGATCACCATCTTGGCGGCGCGGCGCGTGGTGCCGCCCGACTTGATGGCGCCGGCGGCGCGGTCCCCGATTTTGAGGAAGCCCATCAGGCCGCTCGACTTGCCGCCACCCGAAAGGGCTTCCCCCTCGGCACGCAGGGAGGAGAAGTTCGTGCCGGTGCCCGAGCCGTATTTGAAGAGCCGGGCTTCACGCACCCACAGATCCATGATGCCGCCATCGCCCACCAGGTCGTCGGCGACGGACTGGATGAAGCAGGCATGGGGTTGCGGGTGCTCGTAGGCGCTGCTCGATTTGGTCAGGTCGCCCGTCTTGAAGTCGACGTAGTAGTGGCCCTGGCTGGGGCCGTCGATGCCATAGGCCCAGTGCAGGCCCGTGTTGAACCACTGCGGGGAGTTGGGCGCCGCCATCTGGCGCGCCAGCATGAAACGCATCTCGTCGTAATAGGCGCGGGCGTCGTCCTCGGTCGAGAAATAGCCACCCTTCCAGCCCCAGTAGGCCCAGGCGCCGGCCAGCCGGTCGAAGACCTGCTTGGCAGATGTTTCACCGGTGCGCTCGGTCTTGTCCGACGCCGCCACGGAGCGCCACAGGAATTCGGGCACGCCCTTTTCCTTGACCTTCTTGAGCTCGACGGGAACACCCGCCTTGCGGAAATACTTCTGCGCGATCACGTCGCTGGCGACCTGGCTCCAGCGGGCGGGCACTTCGACCTCGTCCAGCCGGAACACGGTGGTGCCGTCGGGATTGCGAATTTCCGAGCTCGTGGTGACGAAATCGAGCTCCGCATATGCGTCTTGACCTGCCTTGGTGAATTTGCGTTCAATTTTCATTGCTGCCCCGTGACTTCAGCATTGCGTTTGTGGTGGCACCGGGTCAGCCTGATGGCCCGGTCCTGTTTTGCGGGTGAACAGGCAGTAAAGGACATATCTGCGGCCAGTGCGCGAGCCGCATGACTTGGCTTGTGGGCTTGTGCCCTCTGTAACCGAGATAGTTCGTCCCTACCGCTTCTCGTCGCCACTATATATTGTGGCTTGTCGATCCGCCTACACAAAGTGGCGTATCACCCCATAGGGGGTCAACGTGTTTTTTTGGATGTGCCGGCCAAAAAAACGTTGATTAATTCTGCCGTTTCGATTCCGCCCGGGCCCGGGAGTGATTCACGGGAATGTTACAATTTCCGGTCCCGCTGTGGATGAGTTACGGAAAGTCTTTCTATGCTTGCGCCTTAACGCCGAAGGCTCCTGTGGACAGTCGCGGCCGGGAAACGATTGGCAGCCCCGCCAGCCGTTCAGCCGGCCCGCAACAGGCACGTGAAAAAAATCTTCACATGACGCCGCAATCGGCCTCAGACCACGACCTGTTGCAGGTCGGGCACGCAGGAATCTACATCTAGTGGCTGAAAGAAGAGTGGTCGGGGCGGCGAGATTCGAACTCACGACCCCCTGTACCCAAAACAGGTGCGCTACCAGACTGCGCCACGCCCCGGACCGTGGGGGGTATCTAATCGGGAAAGGTCGGCTTGAAAAGGCTAAACTGACCGGTCCTGCCCCATCCACGGCAACCGGTTCAGCACGGCCATTTTGCCTCGGCCGACGAGATTGCCGGGTGGCGCATCTCGCTGCCCTCGTCGATCTTCAAGGCATCGGCCATCCCGCCATTGATCTCGAGGATGTACTGTATGTTGTTGCCGCCGAAGATCATCTCTTCGCTTTCCGGTTCGGCCATCCGATGGATGCGCCGCACCGTGCCGGTTTCATCGGCGAAGATCATGTCGAGCGGGATCAGCGTGTTCTTCATCCAGAACCGCACCGTGCGGGCGCTGTCATAGATGAAGAGCATGCCGGCACTGCGGGCCATGCTTTCGCGATGCATCAGACCCTGCGCGCGTTCATCGGCATCGTCGGCGACTTCCACCGTGAACCGGGCCTCACCCCAGTCCCCCCGCAACGAGATCTGGTCGTCCCGGCAGGCACTCTCGGCCGCGGCAAGCGCGGGCAACAAGGACAGCCCCAGCCCCACAAGGGTCAGTCGGATCGTTTTACCGCGGTTTCCCATCCACACACCTCCGTGGCCATCCGGCCGCGTTTACCTTCGATCACCCGGATGGCCAGCGCCTCTCCGGATTGCAGGTCGGCCATACCGGACCTGCGCAACACTTCTATATGGATGAACACGTCCTCGTCACGTCCGAAGGTGTTGGCAAAGCCGAATCCCTTCCCCTTGTCGAACCATTTGACGCGGGCAGGCTCCAGCGGGGCGGCGCGGATCTCCTCGGGGTCGATATCCTCGAGGTCGGCCAAGCCGCTGAGCGTATCCTGGTCCGGCGGCTCGATCGAGAGCACCTCGACCGCCTGGATGCCGCGTTCCGTCTGCTGGACTTCCAGCTCGATCCCGGCGCGGTCGGCAACCGAGCTCTGCCCGAAATTGCGCAGCACATTGGCATGAAGCAGGATATCCGGCCCGCCCTCGTCGGCGACGACGAAGCCGAAGCCCTTGACGGGGTCGAACCACTTGACCTGCCCTTTCAGCCTTCGCGTGTTTTCCCTGTCCTTCGTCACAGCCTTCAACCTACAAGCCCCGCCCTAGACATGTTCGCTCATTAGAGGTGTAGCGGACACACATGGCAAGGCAAATTCCATTTTTATTCAGCACGTTGCAATTGACGCCGCGCAAACCTCAGGGGCTCAGCCGCTGAATTTCCCATGCGTTTTCATGAGTTTCCCGGCGCCAGACGAAGCGATCGTGCAGGCGGAAGGCGCCATCGGCCCAGAACTCTATCTCGAGTGGTACGATCCGGAAACCGCCCCAGAACGGAGGCCGATCGGGATTCGTGCCCTTACGCGACGTCACCTTTGCGACCTCCGCCATGAGCTTGGTGCGCGATTCCAGCGGACGGGACTGCCGAGACGCCCATGCGCCCAGACGGCTCTTGAGGGACCGGGAGGCGAAATAGGTGTCGGCCTCCGGGCCATCCTCCTTCACCACATCGCCGCGCACCCGCACCTGCCGTCGCAGCGATTTCCAGTGCAGCACCATCGCCGCCTTGCCCGTGGCCGCGATCTCCTGCCCCTTCGCGCTTTCGTAATTGGTGTAGAACCAGAACCCCGTGTCGGTGATATCCTTCAGCAGCACCATCCGCACGTTGGGCAGCCCGGCCGGATCGACCGTCGCCAGCGCCGCGGCATTGGGATCGTTGAGCTCGCCCGCCTCGGCCTCGGCCAGCCAATCGCGCGCAATCCGGAACGGGTCGTCCCCTGCGAATATCCCCTCGCGTTCCATGGTTTCGCATCACTCCGTAGAAGTCGTTAACCTTGCTGCTAGGATGGCACGGGCCGGGGCACAAGCCGATTTTCCGACCTGCCGGCTAGACCGTTGTTCCGCCAAGGGCATTTGTTGGCATCGCCATGCCCTTGATGCGGAGTGGTCGATCGCCTAAAGGAATAGCATAATACCAAGTGCGCCGAGGGCAAAAAATGTCGAATACGTTGATGGCAGGCAAACGCGGGCTGATCATGGGCCTTGCGAACGACAAATCGATTGCCTGGGGCATCGCCCGCGCCTGTGCCGAGGCCGGGGCAGAACTGGCCTTTTCCTACCAGGGGGACGCGCTCAAGAAACGCGTGGCGCCGCTGGCCGAACAACTCGGGTCAAACGTGGTCCTGCCCTGCGACGTCAGCGACATGGACAGCGTCGACGCGCTCTTCGCGGAGCTTGAAAAGACCTGGGGCAAGATCGACTTCCTGGTGCACGCCATCGGGTTCTCCGACAAGACCGAGCTGCGTGGCCGCTACGTCGACACGACGCGCACCAACTTCCTCAACACGATGGACATCTCGGTCTACTCCTTCACCGCCGTCGCACAGCGTGCCGAGAAGATGATGAACGAAGGCGGCGCCATGCTGACGCTGACCTATTACGGCGCCGAACAGGTGATGCCGCATTACAATGTCATGGGCATCGCCAAGGCCGCGCTCGAGGCGTCGGTCATGTACCTGGCCGAGGATCTCGGCAAGGATGGTATCCGCGTCAACGCCATTTCGGCCGGCCCGATCAAGACACTTGCCGCCAGCGGGATCGGCGATTTCCGCTATATCCTCAAGTGGAACGAACTGAACTCGCCCCTGCGCCGCAACGTCACGATCGACGATGTCGGCAAGGCGTCTCTCTACCTGCTGTCGGATCTCGGCAGCGGCACGACGGGCGAGGTCCTGCATGTCGACGCGGGCTATCACGTGGTCGGCATGAAGGCCGTCGACGCGCCCGATATCGAGAAGACCTGATGCCATGGATCCGGCCCATCTGATCGCCTTCAACCTGACACTGCTGGCCGCGCTGGCCAGCCCGGGCCCGGCGATGCTGATGGCCCTGCGCACCACCCTGGTCGAGGGGCGCACCGCCGGCATCCTCACGGGCCTCGGCCTCGGCACGGTCGCGGCAGCATGGACAGGCGCGGCGCTGCTGGGGCTCGACGTGATCTTCACGCTCTTCCCCTGGGCCTACATGTCGCTCAAGATTATCGGCGCCGCCTACCTGATCTACCTCGCCGTCTCCATCTGGCGCGAGGCGAAGACGCCACTGGACTCGGCCCAGGCTCCAAGGCGGCGTCCATTCGTCAGCGGCCTGCTCGTCAATTTCGCCAACCCGAAATCCGTGCTCTTCGCCTCCGCCGTTCTCGTGGTCATCTTCCCCCGTGACATGAACCTCGCGCAGAAGGCGCTGATCGTGGGCAACCACATGCTTGTCGAATTCGCGGCCTATACCGCCTTCGCCTGCGCGCTTTCGACCCGTGCGGCACGTGACGGCTACCTCCGGCTGAAACCGGTGCTCGACCGTATCGCGGCCGGGGTGCTGGGCGCGCTCGGGCTGAAACTGGCCTTCGACCGGAGTTGACCCGGGCGAGAAGGACCGCCTTCCGTTCGCCCTGCCTTTGCGCTAATGCGCCCGGAACAACGACGGAGTGACGCCATGCAAGACCGCCTGCCCCACGAAAAAGGGTTCCATGTCAGCTGGGACCAGCTTCACCGCGACGCCCGCGCGCTGGCCTGGCGGCTTCAGGGCGAGGCGCCGGCGGACGGCTGGAAAGCCGTTGTCGCCATCACCCGCGGCGGCATGGCCCCGGCGATGATCGTGGCACGCGAACTCGACATCCGCACCGTCGATACGATCAGCGTCAAATCCTACAACCACCAGACCCAAAGCGCCCCGGTCGTAATCAAGTCCCCCGACATGGACCTTGTCGGCGATGGCGAGGGCGTGCTGATCGTCGATGACCTCGTCGATACCGGCAAGACGCTGGACGTGGTGCGCAAGCACATGCCCAAGGCCAAGGTTGCCACCATCTACGCCAAACCCATGGGCCGCGACATGGTCGACACCTTCGTGACCGAAGTCAGTCAGGACACGTGGATTTTCTTCCCGTGGGACATGGCGCTGCAATATGTCGAGCCCTATCGCGGCGTCTGACCGGCGCCGACGTAATCGAGCGTCGCAACCTGCCCCTGCTCCGGCTTTGGTTGCCTGGATATTCCGGCCCCAGCTTGGCACCGAAGGACCGGCGCGGTAAGAGCGGGAAAGACAACCCACAGGGACCGCCCCATGACCAGCCCTTCCCGCACCGCCACCACCTTCCCGCCGCCGATCATGGCCGCGAAACGCTGGGTCGAGGGGGTGGAGTTTCCCCCCGACCGCCCGCTCATCAACCTCAGCCAGGCCGCCCCGGCCGAGCCGCCGCCCGAAGCGCTCCGACAGGTCATTGCCGAGGCCGCACTGAGCCAGCCCTCGGCGCATCTTTACGGCCCGGTCTTCGGGCTTCCGGCGCTTCGCGAAGAGGTGGCGGAGCAATGGTGCCGTGCCTATGGCGGTGTCATCAAGGCCGAACAGGTCGCCATCACCTCGGGCTGCAACCAGGCCTTCTGCGCCGCGATCACCGCGCTCTGCACCGAAGGCGACGAGGTCATCCTGCCGACCCCGTGGTACTTCAATCACAAGATGTGGCTCGACATGTCGGGCGTGACCGCCGTGCCCCTGCCCACCGGCCCGGAGCTCCTCCCCGATCCGGGCGAGGCCGAGGCGCGGATCACGAACAAGACCCGGGCCATCGTGCTCGTGACACCCAACAACCCGGGCGGCGTGGAGTATCCGGCCGACCTGGTCGAAAGCTTCTACCACCTTGCCCAGGCCCGCGGGCTCAAGCTGATCGTCGA
Source organism: Roseovarius sp. (assembly GCF_030373445.1). Classification (GTDB taxonomy): domain Bacteria; phylum Pseudomonadota; class Alphaproteobacteria; order Rhodobacterales; family Rhodobacteraceae; genus Roseovarius. The sequence continues at coordinate 556,623 of NZ_JAUCYU010000002.1, read as the reverse complement.
CGAGACCTATCGCGATTTCGACGCCCGCCCCGGCGCGGCGCACGGCCTCTTCACCGATCCCGACTGGCCCGACACGCTGATCCAGCTTTACTCCTTCTCCAAGGCCTATCGCCTGACCGGGCACCGGGTCGGCGCCATGGTGGCCCACCCGTCCCTCCTCGCCGAGGTCGAGAAATTCCTCGATACCGTCACCATCTGCCCCAACCAGCTTGGCCAGATCGCCGCGCTCTGGGGCATGCGCAACCTCGGCCAATGGCTGGCCGGAGAACGCGACGAGATCCTCGACCGCCGCGCCGCCATCCACGACAACATGCCGAAGATCACGCCGCAGGGCTGGCAGCTTCTGGGATGCGGCGCCTATTTCGCCTACCTGCGCCACCCGTTCGACATTCCCTCGGACGAACTGGCCCCCCTGCTGGTGCGCGAAGCCGGGGTGCTTCTGCTGCCCGCCACCATGTTCTACCCCGAGGGCGAGGCCCGCGGCGCACGCGAATTGCGCGTCGCCTTCGCCAATGTCGACCGCCCCGCCATCGAAGCGCTTTTCGGCCGTCTGGCGGGTCTCGGCCTGCCCCTTGCCCCCAATGGCGGCAGCGCGTAGACAGGCTCGGAACATCGCTGTCTTACAGGGGAAAACATGGCGAAGAAGGGTATCACGAACACGCTAGTCTGGCTCCTCATGGGCCTGCTCATCCTCGGGCTGGGCGGCTTTGGCGTGACCAACCTTTCCGGCAGCGTCCGATCGATCGGCTCGGTCGGCGATTCCGACATCGATGTCGATGAATATGCCCGCTCGCTCCAACGCGAAATCCGCGCGCTGGAAGCCGAACGCGGCCAGCCCGTCAGCCTCGCCGAGGCCCGCGACATGGGCGTGACCGAATCCGTGCTGGCCCGCCTCATCGCCTCGGCCGCGTTCGACCATGAAACCGGGCAGATCGGCCTGTCGATCGGCGACGAGAACCTGCGCGACGAGATCGTCAACATGCAGCAGTTCCAGGGCGTCGACGGCAATTTCGACCGCGATGGATACCGCTATGCGCTTGATCAGGCCGGTATCTCGGAATCCGCCTTCGAGGCAGATATCCGAGCCGAAACCGCGCGCAGCTTCCTGCAGGCCTCGGTGATGGCCGGCGTCACCATGCCCGAAGGGTATATGCAGACGCTGATGGAATATCTCGGCGAACAGCGCTCGGTCGAATGGTCGGTGCTCGACCGGGGCGATCTGCAAACCGGCCTGCCGGTGCCGGACGACGAGGATCTGCAAAGCTACCATTCCGAGCACGAAGACCAGTTCACCATCCCCGAGCGCAAGCGCATCACCTATGCGCTGCTGACGCCCGACATGCTGATTGACACGGTCGAGGTGGACGAACAGGCCCTGCGCGACGCCTACGAGGCGCGGAATGCCGAGTTCAACCAGCCCGAGCGGCGGCTGGTCGAACGGCTGGTCTTCGGCAACGAGGAGGCGGCACAGGCCGCGCTCGAAAGGATCGAAAGCGGCGAGGCCACGTTCGAAGAACTGGTCTCGGACCGCGGGCTGGAGCTGTCCGATATCGACCTCGGCGACGTGTCACAAGCCGAGCTCGACGGGGCCGGCGAAGACGTGTTCGCGGCCTCAACCGGCGATGTCGTCGGCCCGCTTCCCTCGTCCGTGGGCCCGGCCCTATTCCGCGTGAACGCCGTGCTCGCAGAACAGGTCACCACCTTCGAAGAAGCCGAGCCGGACCTGCGCGCTGAACTGGCCGCTGACCGGGCCCGCCGCGTCGTCGACAGCCGCATTGATGCGGTCGACGATCTTCTGGCCGGTGGCGCCACGATCGAGGATCTCGCCGACGAAACCGATATGGAGCTGGGCCAGATCGACTGGCACGAAGGCATGAGCGACGGTATCGCCGCCTATGAGGCGTTCCGCAGCGCGGCCAACGGCCTGACCGAAGACGATTACCCCGAAGTCATCCAGCTTGACGAGGGCGGAATATTCGCCATGCGCCTGGACGAGGTCGTTCCCCCCGAAGTCCAACCGCTAGACGAGGTGCGCGACGCCGTGACCGCCGCGTGGGAAGCCGACGCGCTCGTGACGGAACTGAAGGCCCAGGCCGAGCCGCTGGTGGCCGACCTGTCCAACGGCGAAAGCCTCGAGGATGTGGGCCTGGCGGTCGACGGGTCGGAAACCATGACCCGCCGCGATTACCGCGCCGAGGTGCCGCCCGCCTTCATCGAGACGGTGTTCGGCATGGAAGAAGGTGGCGCCACGATGATCGAGGGCAATGGCCGCATCTTCGTGATCAAGCTGAACGAGATCCTTCCCCCCGATGCCGAGGACGGCGACCTCGAAGAACTTCAGGGCGCCTTGCAGCAACGCGCCGCGACCAGCCTGTCGCAGGACCTGTTCCAGCTTCTCGCCAACGACATCCGCGCCCGTGCGGGTATCGACCTGGATCAGGCGGCGCTCAACGCCGTGCACTCCAACTTCCAGTAAAGGGCGCCCAAGGTGGAATTGACCCCCTCTTTCGAAACCTTCGCCGAGGGTTACGAGGCCGGAAAGAACCAGGTCGTCTATGCCCGGCTCGCGGCCGACCTCGATACGCCCGTTTCCCTGATGCTCAAGCTGACCGGGGCCGCGCAGGACGCCTTCATGCTGGAATCCGTCACCGGAGGCGAGGTGCGCGGGCGCTATTCGATCATCGGCATGAAGCCCGACCTGATCTGGCAATGCCACGGCACCACCAGCCGTATCAACCGGCAGGCCCGTTATGACGCCGCCGCGTTCGAGGACCAGGAAGGCGGCCCGCTCGACAGCCTGCGCGCCCTGATCGCCGAGTGCCGGATCGACCTGCCCGACGACCTGCCCGCCGCCAGCGCGGGGCTCTTCGGCTACCTGGGCTATGACATGATCCGGCTGGTCGAGCACCTGCCGAACGTCAACCCCGACCCGCTCGGCGTGCCCGACGCGCTGATGCTGCGCCCCTCGGTCGTCGCCGTGCTGGACGGGGTAAAGGGTGACGTGACCGTGGTGGCCCCCGCGTGGGCCGATGCCGGGCTCTCTGCCAGGGCCGCCTATGCCCAGGCCGCCGAACGGGTGATGGATGCCGTGCGCGACCTCGACCGCGCCCTGCCCCAGACCAGCCGCAACCTCGGCGAGGCGCACGAGGATGCGCCGCCCGTGTCGAACTTCACCCGCGAGGCCTATTGCCAGGCCGTCGAGAAGGCCAAGGAATATATCCGCGCCGGCGACATCTTCCAGGTCGTGCCCAGCCAGCGCTGGACCCAGCCGTTCCGCCAGCCGCCCTTCGCCCTCTATCGAAGCCTCCGGCGCACCAACCCGTCGCCCTTCATGTTCTACTTCAATTTCGGCGGCTTCCAGGTGGTCGGTGCCAGCCCCGAGATCCTCGTGCGGGTGTTCGACAAGCAGGTGACCATCCGCCCCATCGCCGGCACCCGCCCCCGCGGCGCCACCCCCGAGGAAGACCGTGCCCACGAGACCGACCTGCTTGCCGACCAGAAGGAACTGGCCGAGCACCTCATGCTCCTCGACCTCGGGCGCAACGACGTGGGCCGGGTCGCGAAAATCGGCAGCGTCCACCCGACCGAGGAATTCATCATCGAACGCTACAGCCACGTGATGCATATCGTCTCGAACGTGGTGGGCGAACTGGCCGAGGATCAGGATGCGCTCTCGGCCCTGCTGGCGGGCCTTCCTGCCGGCACGGTCAGCGGCGCCCCCAAGGTCCGCGCGATGGAGATCATCGACGAGCTCGAACCCGAGAAACGCGGCGTCTACGGCGGCGGCGTGGGCTATTTCAGCGCGGGCGGAGACATGGACATCTGTATCGCGTTGCGCACCGCGCTGGTGAAGGACGAAACACTCTACATCCAGGCCGGCGGCGGTGTCGTCTATGACAGCGACCCGGACGCCGAGTACATGGAGACCGTCCACAAGTCGAACGCCATCCGCCGGGCTGCCGCCGATGCGGCCCGATTCACCGGTGAAGGGAACGGCTGAGGAACCGTTCAGGTCTCTCGGTTGCGTTTCTCTGAGGTTTTCCACTTGGCAGGCGGCACAAGCGGCGCAGGCGCCTTGCTGTCACCCGCGGGGCCCAGCACACGCGTCACCGGGCTCACAGCCCCTTCCGGCATCAATTCGAAGCCCGTCCGCTTGATTCGCTGAAGCACCCGCGCCGCAAGGTTCGGGTTGCGCTGGTTGTACATCTTCTTGCGCAGGAACCAGAACAGGAACCGCTCGTAGGGGAACTCGGCGATGCCGATCTCCTTCAGCGCTTTCTCGGCCTCCTCCTCCGTGCGCACGGTCCAGGCACAGGCAGCGAAATCGCTCCGGCCGAACAGGATGGCCGGGACGCGATGAAACAGCCCCTCGAAGGAAGCCCCGGAACAGATCGAAACGGAGCAATACGCCCCTTCCAGAAGGTCGTGGATGTTGGCATCGATGACCTGCACGTCCGCCTCCCGCTCGGCCAGCATCAGCGCGTGGGCCGAGGCGATGGTGTCCGGGAACTTCGGATGCGGCTTTATCAGCACCCGGCGCCCCTGCCGATGACGCATCACGAGGTCGAGCATCTCGGTTTCCATCATGTGCATGCTGCGCAGCACCGGGTCGGACAGGCCCTGCAAGAAGACGATAATCGCATCCTGCCCGATAGCTTCCCTGCGCTCGGGCTGGTCGTATTTCGAAACACCCCGCTCCACCGTCTTGCCATGGAGCGCGTTGAAGAACTTCTTCGCCTGCCTGCCATTCACCCCCGCCAGCCGCGGATTGGCATTTATCATCGAGCTGTCGCACAGCACCCCGCGCTGATCGAGATACCAATAGGGCCAGACATAGGCGATGCCGCAGTTGAGCAGGTTGAACCGCCGCAGGAACCCGTGATGGACGAGGTGGAAATCCTCCTTCGAGTAGGTGCTCAGCTCGGTCGTCGAGGGCCGCTCGACGAAGTCCACCTCCAACCCCATGCGCCGCAGCTCGGGCGCGATCCGGCCGTAGAGCCCGAAGCCCGCCTGCCCGTGCCGGTCCAGAAGGTTGCCGGGCACGTGGATGAGAAGTTTCGGCGCTACCATCGGCGGATCGTCCATGACCATTGCGCGGGGTCGTCGAATATCAGTTCGCTGACCACGTCGTTGAATTGCTGCATCATCTTCTTCGGCTCGCCCGGCGGAATGGGCGCCGCCATGTGTACCCGAAACCGGCTGTGCCGCCCCTGCCGCAGCACGAAGCACGGGATCAGCGGCGCACCATGCGCCAGCGCCAGTTTCGCGGGCGTCAGTGATGTCGGCGCCTTCCGCTGCCCCAGGAACCTGAGCCGCGCCCCCCGCCGGTCGCGATGGTCGCCCAGCATCACCACCGGGTTGCCTTCGCCCAGGAAGGAAATGAACTCTTTCAGGCTGCCTTCATACTGCCGGTGCTTCCGGTGACCGATCTTGAAGCCCGCCTGCCCCATCTGGCCCAGAACCCGCTCGAACCGGCTGTCGAGCAGCAGGTTGCCCCGCGTGCGGTACAGGAACCCCGCCCTTATCCCCAGCGCCGCCAGCATCTGAAGCCCGACTACGTAGTTTCCCACATGCCCCGTCAACAGGATGACCGGCTTGCCCGCCTCGACGGCTTCGAAGAACGGCGCCTTTCCCGGCCCATCGATCTCGGGCTTTCCGAGGGCCGGAAGGAATTGCTCGGCATTCATGATCTCGCCGTAGAACCGCGCCTGGTTCCCCAGGATGCGCCGCTCGAGCCCCCGGCGCGCCCGGTCGCTTTCATCCGCGAAGACCCGCGCAAGGTTGGCCCGGACGATGTCGCGCTGTCCCGACAGCCGGGCAAAGATCGCGCGATACCACCACGCCACCCACAGCACCCGAGCACGAAATACAACCGACATGACTGACAAACCCCGGACAACCCCGAACACAGTGATACCAGATTTTTCCTTTGTGGGGGAAAACGTGCGAATTTGGGCCGAAAGAAAGGTTTCAATTGGCCGGCGAGCACGGCTATCTGGGGCCATGACCCGCGTGATCCTGTTCAACAAGCCCTACGGCGTGCTGTCGCAATTCACCGACAAGGGCACCGAGGGCAGCACGCGCCCGACCCTGTCGGCCTTTATCGACGTGCCGGGCGTCTATCCCGCCGGACGGCTCGACCGTGACAGCGAGGGGCTGCTGGTTCTCACCGATAACGGCCGGCTGCAGGCGCGCATCGCCGATCCGAAACACAAGCAGGAAAAGACCTATCTCGTGCAGGTCGAAGGCACGCCGGACGAGGCGGCGCTGGCCGCGTTACGGGGCGGTGTCGACCTGAAAGACGGCCGCACGCGCCCCGCAAAGGCCCGGCTGATCGACCCACCGAAGATATGGGAGCGTGACCCTCCCATCCGCTTCCGCAAGTCGGTGCCGGATTGCTGGCTGGAACTCGCCATTTCCGAAGGCCGGAACCGACAGGTGCGGCGGATGACGGCCCATGTGGGCCACCCCACCCTGCGCCTCGTCCGCTGGCGCATCGGCGGCTGGGCGATCGACGACCTCGTCCCCGGCGAATGGCGGGATGGCGATACCGGCATTTCGGCCTGAGGCGCCTTGCCCTGATCTACTGCTCCGCCTTCAACACGGCCGACACCGGCGCCAACGCCACGCTGCCGGCCCGGTCCTGCAACCCCCAAAGCAGCAGCGCGCTCACCGTTTCGGCCCTCAACCGGCCCACCATCACCACACCCTGCTCCTGCTGCCCGGCCTTGAACGCCGCCTGGTCGAGGAACCGGCGGATCACCGTGGCATCCTGTCCTTCACTGTCGAAATCACGGAACACCGACACCACCGGCACACCCTGCCGCGACATCAGCTTCTGCGCCGTATCGAGCCCGTTGGGAAACAGCACCAGCCCGTGCCCGCTGTCCTGGAGAATGGGAATCAACTGCTCGGTCGCGGCCCGGCTGGACTGAAGCCCGCCATCGAGGCCCTCCATCACCGCCACGGCCTCCGGAACGGCGCCGAGGTAGGACTGCATCGCCACTTCCGCATCCGTCGCCCCCGCCCCCGGCGGCAGGTCCGCTATGGCAAGCACTTCCAGCCCCGCCGCCCGGTACTTCTCGGCGGCCTCCGCCGCGCCCGGCCAACTGGCATCGACCGCGTAGCTGATCGGGTACGGAAAATCGGCCAGCGCCTCGAAGCTGATCGGGCTGCTGCCATCGTCGATCAGCACGATCGCCATGAGCGGCTTGCCCTCCGGGTTGGAAAACGGCGCCGCGAAAGCTTCCAGCGGCGGCGGGTTGTCTTCCTGGGCGGACCCGTCATCGCTGACCGACGGCAGACGGTCGGTTGTCACGCCTTCGGCGAGGTCGCCGATGGTTCCGGAGGTCTCTTCCGGCTCGTCTCCCAGAACCGCCATGTCCTCGCCGGAGACATCCTGTTCGGGCATCTCCTCGTCGGCGACCTCCGGATCGGCCATCTCGTCTCCGGCCGGCGCGGCCTCCTGTGGCTGAACCTCGGGGGTATCCTGCAGCTCGAGCTCCGCCCGCGGTTCGGGTTCCGTACTCTCTTCGGGGTCGGCCTCCACCTCCTCCTGCGCCGGGAATGCGCCGCTCTCCTCCTCGACCTCGGGCTGCACCGGCTGGGCCGGCTCCGTGGAAATCGAGAGGTCATCCTCGCTGTCGGGCGCTTCCGGCGCCAGCGCCTGCGGGCTGGGCAGAACCGGCTCGTCGCTGTCCACGTCAACGCCGGAACTGCCGGCTTGCGCCTCGGGCGAGTTCAGCGTGCTCTCGGCGCTGCCTGTCTGCGGCTGAGAGGCCGGGGCGGTATCGGCCCCTTCCAGCGAACTCAGGTCATCGGGTTCCGGCGCCTCGACCTGGGGCACGCTGTCGGCACTGGGGGTCTCGTCGGCGGCCGGCAACTCGGCCTCGGTATCCTCCCGCGACTGGTTGAATTCCGACGCGGCAGGCACTTCGACCTCACCGGCTTCCGGCGGCGCCTGTTCCGGCAGCGACGTCACCACCGACGCCGTCCCGAGCGCCAAACCGGAAAGAATTGCCCCCGTCAGAAAACCGCCCAATACCCCGCGTAGCACCAATTCTGCCCTCTTAATTGCCGTTTCGTTACCTTTGCGCCCCTTGACGGTGCCTTGCAACCCTGAACAAGTATACCGCGACTGAACCACCGGGCTAAAGCCCCCCAATCCCGTCAGGATGCTGGAAATGCTGCTACTGATCGATAATTACGACAGTTTTACCTACAATCTCGTGCACTACGTGGGTGAACTCGGGGCCGACGTGGTGGTGCGGCGGAACGACGCCCTGAACGTGCAGGAGGCGATGGCGATGAACCCGGCCGGCATCCTTCTCTCACCCGGCCCCTGCGACCCGGACCAGGCCGGCATCTGCCTTGCCCTGACCGAGGCCGCGGCTGAGACGAAGACGCCGCTGCTGGGCGTCTGCCTCGGCCACCAGGCCATCGGCCAGGCCTTTGGCGGCAAGGTCATCCGCCATTCCGAGATCGTGCATGGCAAGATGGGCCATATCCAGCACACCGGCAAAGGCCTTTTCGCCGGCTTGCCGTCTCCCTTCGAGGCGACACGCTACCATTCCCTCGTGGTCGAGCGCAGCTCTTGCCCGGAAAGCCTTGAAATCACCGCAGAACTCGAAGACGGCACCATCATGGGGCTGCAACATCGCGAGTTGCCTGTCCATGGCGTTCAGTTCCACCCGGAATCGATCGCCTCCCAGCACGGGCACGCGTTGCTCAAGAATTTCCTCGACACCATGAAGGTGCCCGCATGAGCGACATAAGACCCCTCATCGGCATCGCCGCCGACCGTGCCCTCTCGCGCGAGGAGGCCGAAGCGGCCTTCAACTGCCTCTTCGAGGGCGAGGCCACCCCGGCCCAGACCGGCGGTTTCCTGATGGCCCTGCGCACCCGTGGCGAGACGGTCGACGAATACACCGCCGCCGCCTCGGTGATGCGCGCGAAATGCAACAAGGTCAGCAGCCTGCCCGGCGCCATGGATATCGTCGGCACCGGGGGCGACGGCAAGGGCACGCTCAACATCTCGACCGCAACTGCCTTCGTCGTCGCCGGCGCAGGCGTGCCCGTGGCCAAGCACGGCAACCGCAACCTCAGCTCCAAATCCGGCGCAGCCGACGCGCTGACGCAACTCGGCGTCAACGTGATGGTCGGCCCCAAGGTCGTTGAAAAGGCTCTGAAAGCCGCGGGCATCGCCTTCATGATGGCCCCCATGCATCACCCGGCCATGGCCCATGTCGGCCCGGTGCGCACCGAACTCGGCACCCGCACCATCTTCAACATCCTCGGGCCCCTGACCAACCCGGCGGGCGTCAAACGGCAACTCACCGGCGCCTTCGCCCGTGACCTGATCCGCCCGATGGCCGAAACCCTGGGCAAACTCGGCTCCGAACGCGCCTGGCTCGTCCATGGCAGCGACGGCACCGACGAGATGACCATCACCGGCGTCACCTGGCTCGCCGCGCTCGAGGAAGACGGCAGCATTCGCGAAACCGAGATTCACCCCGAGGATGCGGGCCTGCCCGTCCACCCGTTCGAGGATATCCTCGGCGGCACCCCGCAACAGAACGCCGAGGCATTCCGCGCCCTGCTCGACGGGGCGCCGGGCGCCTACCGCGACGCCGTGCTGCTGAACTCTGCTGCCGCGCTGGTTGTCGCCGGGAAATCGGAAAACCTGAAAGACGGGGTGGACCTTGCCCGCGAAAGCCTCGATAGCGGGGCCGCCCGGGCGAAGATCGAAACCCTCGCCCAAGTCACATCGGAGGCCGCATGAGCACGCCCACGATCCTTGAGGACATCAAGGCCTACAAACTCGAAGAAATCGCCGCCGCCAAGCAGGCAACCAGCCCCGAGGAAATCGAGGCTCAGGCCGAGGCGGCCCCGGCGGTCCGGCCCTTCGCCGACGCACTCCTGCAGGCCAGCAAGACCGGCTTCGGCCTGATCGCCGAGATCAAGAAGGCCAGCCCCTCGAAAGGCATGATCCGCCCCGATTTCGACCCACCTGCGCTGGCCAATGCCTACGAGGAGGGCGGCGCCGCCTGCCTCTCCGTCCTGACCGACACGCCCAGCTTCCAGGGCTCGCCCGAGTTCCTCAAGCAGGCCCGCGCAGCCTGTGACCTGCCGGTTCTTCGCAAGGACTTCATGTACGACACCTACCAGGTGGCCGAAGCGCGCGCCTGGGGGGCCGACTGTATCCTGATCATCATGGCCTCGGTCACCGACGAACAGGCTGCCGCGCTCGAAGCCGCGGCCATGCGCTGGGGCATGGACGCGCTCATCGAGGTCCACAACAAGGCCGAGCTCGACCGTGCCGCCATGCTGAAATCCAAGCTCATCGGCATCAACAACCGCGACCTCAACACGTTCGAGACCACGCTCGATACCTCGCGGGAACTCTCACGCCTCGTGCCCCCGGAAAAGATCATCGTCTGCGAAAGCGGCCTGACCGGCCCGGCAGACCTGGCCGACATGGCCCGCTACGGCGCCCGCTGTTTCCTGATCGGCGAGGCGCTGATGCGGCAGGAGGACGTGATGACCGCCACCAAGGCCATGCTCGACGTGCCCTCCGTGCCCGGGGGGATGATGTGAGCGGGCTGACCCATTTCGACGGCGACGGCCATGCGCATATGGTCGACGTCTCCGAAAAGGACGTGACCGCGCGCATAGCCGTGGCCGAGGGTCACGTGAAGATGGCCCGGAAAACCTTTGATATCATGGCAGAAGGCCGGGCCAAGAAAGGCGATGTCCTGGCCGTCGCGCGGCTCGCGGGGATCATGGGCGCCAAGAAGACGGCCGAGCTGATCCCGCTGTGCCACCCGCTTCCCGTCACCAAGGTCTCGGTCGACCTCACCCCCGATGCCGACCTGCCCGGCGTGCGCATCGAGGCGACGGTCAAGACCACCGGCCAGACCGGGGTCGAGATGGAAGCCCTCACCGCCGTCAGCACCGCCGCGCTCACCGTCTACGACATGCTCAAGGCCGTCGACCGCGCCATGGAAATCGGCGGCACGCGCGTGAAACTGAAAGACGGCGGAAAATCTGGCCGTTACGAGGCGTCATGATATCGGTCGACGAGGCGCTCGCGCACCTGTTCTCCCTGGTTGCCCCGCTGCCATGCGAGTCCATCCCCCTGCAGGACGCCGCGGGCCGCATTCTCGCCAAACCCGCCACCGCCCGGCGCGACCAGCCCCCCTTTCCGGCCTCGGCCATGGACGGCTACGCGGTCCGCGCGGATGACGTCACACCCGGCGCCCGGCTCGAGGTGATCGGCGAGGCCGCGGCGGGCCATGGTTTCCCCGGCAACGTAAAACCCGGCCAGGCCGTCCGCATCTTCACCGGCGCCCCTGTGCCAGAGGGCGCCGACCGTGTCGTGATCCAGGAAGATGTCACGCGCGAGGGCGACACGATCACCCTTGGCGACAGGCTCGACGAAGGCCCCCACATCCGCCGCAAGGGCATCGACTTTGCCACGGGCGACACCATCGACGCGCCCCGCCTTCTGACACCGTCCGACATCGCGCTACTGGCCGCGATGAACATCCCGCAGGTGATGGTCAGCCGCAAACCCGTCGTGGCGCTCATCTCCACCGGCGACGAACTGGTCATGCCGGGCGACGATCCCGGCCCGGACCAGATCATCGCGTCGAACACCTTTGGCCTGAAAGCGATGCTCGAACAGATGGGCGCCTCGGCCCGCCTTCTGCCCATCGCCCGCGACAACACCGCCTCCCTCGAAATGGCCTTCGACCTTGCCGAGGGCGCCGACCTCGTCGTCACCATCGGCGGCGCCTCGGTGGGCGATCATGACCTCGTGGGCGACGTCGCCGCCAGCCTCGGGATGGAGCGCAGCTTCTACAAGGTGAAGATGCGCCCCGGCAAACCGCTCATGGCCGGCCGCATGGGCCGCACCGCGATGGTGGGCCTTCCGGGCAACCCGGTCTCCGCCATGGTCTGCGGCCACGTCTTCCTCGCGCCCATGATCCGCGTGATGCTGGGCCTCGGCGCCACCCCGGCCCCGCGCCGCACGGCACGGCTGGCACAGGACATCCCCGCCAACGGCCCGCGCGAGCATTACATGCGCGCCACCCTCACGGACGACGGCCTCACCCCGGCCGAGAGGCAGGACAGCTCGCTCCTCTCCGTCCTGGCCCGCGCCAACGCCCTCATGATCCGCCCGCCCGACGACCCCGCGCGCGCGAAGGGCGACCGGATCGACTATATCGACATCTGACTTATCCACAGGTTTTGTTCACCAGAGTTGACACAAAACGGGAACATGCGTAGAACAAACGTAAACGTATGGTCGCGGAGGACGTGCAACATGCTGACCAAGAAACAACTCGATCTGCTGGAATTCATTCACAAACGGGTACAGCGCGACGGGGTACCGCCCAGCTTCGACGAGATGAAGGATGCGCTCGACCTGCGCTCGAAATCGGGCATCCACCGCCTGATCACGGCGCTCGAGGAACGCGGCTTCATCCGCCGCCTGGCCCACCGGGCCCGGGCGCTGGAAATCGTGAAACTGCCGGAAAGCCTCGGCGGCACAGCCGGCGGGTTCGAGCCCCGGGTGATCGAAGGCGACAGGCCAGATACCGAGGCGCCGGCCAATGCCATGCCGGTCGCGCAAGCGGCGGCCACGGAACTGCCCCTGATGGGCCGTATCGCCGCCGGTGTCCCGATCGAGGCCATCGCCCATGCCAGCCACAACGTCGCCGTGCCCGGCGACATGCTCAGCGGCAAGGGCCATCACTACGCGCTTGAAGTCAAAGGCGATTCGATGATCGGCGTCGGCATTAACGACGGCGACGTGGTGGTCATCCGCGAGACCGAAACGGCCGATAACGGCGACATCGTCGTGGCCCTGGTCGAGGATCAGGAAGCCACGCTCAAGAAGTTCTACCGCAACGGCAACGCCATCGCGCTCGAGGCGGCAAACCCCGCCTACGAAACCCGCGTCCTGCCCGAGGACAAGGTGCGCGTACAGGGCAAACTGGTCGGTCTCATCCGCACCTACTGAGTGTTCCACAGCCGCGCGCCGGTCACCTCGCGCGCGGTCACCTCCCGGACCTTGCCGCCATCATCGAAGAGGGCAATCGCCCCGGTGGCGCGCAGCGTCTCCGGCGTGATCACGCGACAGGGCAAGTCCACCGTCGGCATAGCCGTCAGCACGATCCAGTCGTCGGGGCGGCAGGTGGTCAGCGCCTCCGACGCGCGTTTGCCCGACAGGGCGATGACGGGCCACCCCGTTTCGACCACGTCGCCCCAGCGTTCATGCGCGACCTCCTGTTCCTCCGCATCGCCATCGTTCTCCAGCCAGATATCCGCCACGAACCCCGCCCCGCGCGGCTTGCTGAGGGCGCGGCCCTCCTCGGTCATCACGCCCACCAGCGCCCCGGTATCCGAGATCAGCACATCGGGCCGCCCCGTCTGCGCCCAAAGCACGAACCCAAGCGCCGCAGGCGCCAGCCCGGCCAGCCGGAACCGTCCCTGCCACAGGATCAGCAGCAGCGCCCCGCCGGCAATCAGCGGCAGCACCGCCGGCCCCGGCCCCGGCACCGTGCCCCTTGCCCCCTCCAGCCCGGAAATCCAATGCGCCACGCCAAGGATCCAGCCAAGCCCCTGACCCATGATCCAGAGCGGCAGCCAATCCAGCCCCATGGGCAGCAGGCACACCGAAACAAGCGCCGCGGGCATCACCAGCACCCCCATCAACGGCACGCTCAACAGGTTCGCGGGCAGGCCGTAATGGGCGACCTGGTTGAAATGCGCCGCCGCGAACGGCGCCGTGGCCAGCCCCGCCACCAATGACGAGACCGCCACCGCCACCGCCGGCCGCAGCCAGCGCGGCCCGAGCGAAATCTCCTTATCCCGGAACCAGCCGAAGACCGCCACCAGCGCCGTCGTCGCCGCAAAGGACATCTGGAAGCCGGGCCCGAGCATCGCCTCCGGCCGCAGCACCAGCACGATCAGCGCCGCCATCGCCACGGCCCGGAGCGACAGCGCCCGCCGGTCCGCCATCACCGCGAACAGCATCACCGCCACCATCACGAAGGCCCGCTCGGTCGCAACGTTGCCCCCGGACAGCGAATAATACCCCGCCGCCGCCACCACGGCGACTCCTGCCGCGATCTTTTTCGATGGCAGGCGCAGCCCCAGGTAGGGAACAGCCGCGAAGCCCAGCCGCACCGCCCCGAAGACCACCCCGGCCAAAAGGCCGAGGTGCAGCCCCGAAATGGCCAGCAGATGCGCGAGGTTGGAAATTCGCAGCGCCTCCAGCGTGTCCTGCCCGATGCCCGACCTGTCGCCCGTCATGATCGCCGCGGCAAACGCGCCCGTCTCGCCCGGCAATACCCCCTGAACCCTGTCCGACAGCCACATCCGCGCCTTGAACAGCCACTGTCCCCTGCCCGCAGGCTCAAGCAGAAGCACCGGCGTGCGCGTATAGCCCACCGCCCCCAGCCGCTTGAACCAGGCGTGCCGCTGGAAGTCGAACCCGGCCGGTTCCACCGGGCCGGCAGGCGGCGACAGGTGCCCGGTCAGGATCACTGTCATCCCCGGCGCCGGATCGAGATGGCCCTGCACCCCGTGCAGCGAAACCCGCACCCGCTCCGGCGTCCGCGCCGGCGACACCCGCGCAAGCACGACCCGGTCGAGCGTCAGCCGCAGCGCGTCCGACCCCGACCGGTCCAACCCCACGATCCGCCCCTCGACCGGCCCGTAATACCGCCATGTCAGCACCGGCGCCTTGACCCAATGCGCACGTGCGCCGGCAATGCAGAACCCCAGCGCCACCAGGGCCACCGCCAACAGGACCGGCGACACCAGCGCCCCGGCCCGGACGGCCAGGCCGATGCACAGCACCCCAGCCCCGCCGATCCAGAGATACTGCAACGGCGCCGGTTCGACTTTCACGGCAAAGTACAGGCCGACCCCCGCCGCCAACGCCACGGGCGCCCAGCAGAACAGATGCCCCCGCTGCGCCAGCCATGCGGAAACGGCGCTATGGACGAGTTCCAAGACTTGTTTCCCCTCCGGCGGGCCGATAGACAGTCATGGAAAACTGATCCGTTCGATATCCCCCAAAACCGTTACCGAAAGGTTAATCCAGAAAGGACCCTGCCCGACATGTCCGAGACGGTCGTCACCCGATTTGCCCCTTCTCCCACCGGCTTTCTGCATATCGGCGGGGCACGGACGGCGCTGTTCAACTGGCTCTACGCGCGGGGCCGCGGCGGGAAGTTCCTCCTGCGGATCGAGGATACCGACCGCGCCCGCTCGACCCCCGAGGCAACGCAGGCCATCCTCGACGGTCTGGAATGGCTGGGCCTGGATCACGATGGCGAGGCCGTCAGCCAGGCGGCGCGCGCCGACCGCCATGCCGAAGTCGCCCGCGAGCTGCTGGAAAAGGGCGAGGCCTTCAAGTGTTTCTCGACACAGGAGGAGATCGAAGCCTTCCGCGAGGCCGCCCGGGCCGAGGGCCGCTCCACCCTCTTCCGGAGCCCCTGGCGCGATGCCGATCCTTCCACGCACCCGGATGCGCCTTACGTCATCCGCATCAAGGCCCCGCGCGACGGCAGCACCATCATCCGCGACGAGGTGCAGGGCGACGTCACCATCCGCAACGACCAGCTCGACGACATGGTCCTGTTACGCAGCGATGGCACACCGGTTTACATGCTGGCCGTCGCCGTGGATGATCATGACATGGGTGTCACGCACGTGATCCGGGGGGATGACCACCTCAACAACGCCGCCCGGCAGATGATGATCTACCAGGCGATGGGCTGGCCCCTGCCCGTCTACGCCCATATCCCGCTGATCCACGGGCCCGACGGCAAGAAACTGTCGAAACGCCACGGCGCGCTCGGCGTCGAGGAATACCAGCGCATGGGCTACCCGGCCGCGGGCATGCGCAACTACCTCGCCCGGTTGGGCTGGAGCCACGGCGACGACGAGTTCTTCACCGATGCACAGGCGAAGGAGTGGTTCGACCTCTCCGGTATCGGCAAATCCCCCGCCCGGTTCGACTTCAAGAAGCTCGACAATCTCAGCGGCCAGCATATCGCCGCATCCGGCGATGCTGCGCTGCTGCATGAGCTTCTCGAGTTCCAAACGGTCACCGGCGCCCCGCCACTCGATGACGCCAAGACAGCCTTGCTCGGGGCCGGCATGTACTGCCTCAAGGAGCGGGCCAAGACGTTTCCGGAACTGCTTGAAAAAGCCGAATTTATTCTGGCGGATCGGCCAATCCGGCCCGACGAGAAGGCGGCGAAGAACCTCGATGATGTATCCCGTGGTATACTGGGGCAATTGACGCCGCATATGCAAAATGCTAGTTGGACGCGTGAGGATCTGGAGGCTGCCGCGATGCAGTTCGCCGAGTCCATTGATACCAAATTCGGCAAGCTGGCGGGCCCGATGCGGGCCGCACTGGCCGGCCGGGCTGCGACACCTAGCGTGTTCGATATGATGCTCGTGCTGGGGCGGGAAGAATCCCTTGCCCGGCTCGAGGATGCCGCCTGCGAGAAAGGTTGACCTCTCGAAAGGCCAGATGAAAGAAACCTGCCCGAGTGCGAATTTCCGCGCGGGCGCGAAGAGGGAGTACCCCTATGGCTGACAGTAACAAATCCGCGAAACTGACGATCGACGGTACCGACTACGAACTGCCGATCCTGTCGCCCACCGCCGGCCCCGACGTGATCGACATCCGCAAGCTCTACGGGCAGGCGGGCGTGTTCACCTATGATCCCGGCTTCACCTCGACCGCAAGCTGCGACAGCACCATCACCTATATCGACGGTGACAAGGGCGAGCTGCTGCACCGCGGCTACCCGATCGACCAGCTGGCCGAGAAATCTCATTTCCTCGAGGTCTGCTACCTCCTGCTTTACGGCGAACTGCCCTCGGCCGCACAGCTCGAGGATTTCGAGGATCGCGTGACCAACCACACGATGCTGCACGAACAGATGCACTTCCTGTTCCGCGGCTACCGCCGGGATGCGCACCCGATGGCGATCATGGTGGGCGTGGTCGGGGCCCTCTCGGCCTTCTACCACGACTCGACCGACATCAACGACCCGTGGCAGCGCGAGGTCGCCTCGATCCGCCTCGTCGCCAAGATGCCGACGATCGCGGCCATGGCCTACAAGTATTCCATTGGCCAGCCCTTCGTGTACCCGCGCAACGATATCGACTACGCATCGAACTTCCTGCGCATGTGCTTTGCCGTGCCGGCCGAAGATTACGAGGTGAACCCGATCCTGAGCCGCGCGATGGACCGAATCTTCACCCTCCACGCTGACCACGAGCAGAACGCCTCGACTTCGACGGTGCGCCTCGCCTCCTCCTCGGGCGCCAACCCATTCGCCTGTATCGCGGCGGGCATCGCCTGTCTCTGGGGCCCGGCCCATGGCGGCGCCAACCAGGCCTGCCTCGAAATGCTGCGCGAGATCGGCACGGTCGACAAGATCCCAGAATACATCGCCCGCGCCAAGGACAAGAATGACGAGTTCCGCCTGATGGGCTTCGGCCACCGGGTCTACAAGAACTTCGATCCGCGCGCCAAGGTGATGAAGCAGTCCGCCGACGAGGTGCTCGACCTGCTCGGCATCGAGGACAACCCGACCCTGCAGGTGGCCAAGGAGCTGGAAAAGGCGGCTCTGGAAGACGACTACTTCGTCGACAAGAAGCTCTTCCCGAACGTCGACTTCTACTCGGGCATCATCCTCGAGGCGATGGGCTTCCCCACCTCGATGTTCACGCCCATCTTCGCGCTCAGCCGCACGGTCGGCTGGATCTCGCAGTGGAAGGAAATGATCGCCGATCCCCAACTCAAGATCGGCCGCCCGCGTCAGCTCTACCAGGGCGCCACGCTGCGCGACTATGTGGACATTGAGAAGCGCTAAGCCTCGTTCACGAGAAGATACCGGCCCCGGGCAGACCTCCTGCCCGGGGCTTTTTCATGGCAATCGGCTAAAATCCTCGACACGCAACCGGCGCGGATTCACCACCTGTTTTCCCTCGTTCTGCCATACCGGCCGGGTATTCCAACGGGCGGCAACCATGACGTATCGAGCACCGCATATCCCCCCGCACGCCCCGGCGCCCATCCTGCGCCGGCCCGCCGAGGCCACGCCCCGCCCCCGCGCGGCCCGGGCCGTGGCACAGGCCGAACGGGGCACCCTGCCGGGGTTCCTCAGAACGTCGCTGGAGCGAGAGAGCTACTGGACCGAAAGCGAAGGCCCGGTTCGCATCGCCGGCTTCGACCCGCGCGAACATGTCCTGTCGCTGGAATTCGACGCCGGCGCGCCCCTGCCGCAGCTCACCGTCGCAACGGATGAAGACCGCGCCGTAAGCGCCTTGATGGCAAACGGAAAACCCGTAGCGGTGCTGTTTCTCGACGACACCGGCTTCACGCTCGACAACGTTGCCGTCACGCAAACGCCGAGCTGACGACGCTCAGCGGCCCTCGAACTTCGCCGTCCGCTTCTCCTGGAACGCCACCACGCCTTCCTTGAAATCACGCGAGTTGCCGCACTCCCCCTGAAGCCGCGCTTCCAGGTCAAGCTGCGCATCCAGCCCGTTCTCCCAGCTCCCCCGGATCGCCTGTTTCAGGTTCCGATAGGCCGCCGTCGGCCCCTTGGCCAGGTGTTCCGCCCGCGCCCGCCAATGCGTATCGAACTCCGCATCCGGCACCGCCTCCCAGATCATCCCCCACTGGTCGGCCTCTCGGGCGCTGATCGGCTCGGCGAACAGCGCCGCCCCCATCGCCTTCGCCGCCCCCATCTGTCTCGGCAGCCAGAACGTGCCCCCGGCATCGGGAATAAGCCCGATCCGCGTAAACGCCTGAAGGAAATACGCGCTCTCCGTCGCGATCACCACGTCCGCCACCAGCGCAAGGTTCGCCCCCGCTCCGGCGGCCGGGCCGTTCACGGCGGAAATGGTCGGCACCGGGCACTCGCTGATCGCCTTGAGCATCGGCACGTACTCGTCCCGCAACACCCTTTCCAGGTCGAGCGCCGCCGCGGTTCCGCTATCCGACAGGTCCTGTCCGGAACAGAACGCCTTGCCATTGCCCGTCAGCACCACGACCCGCGCCCCCTCCTGGGGGGCAAAGCGCACCGCGTCGGTGATCTCCGCCCGCATCTGCGTACTCAGCGCATTCATCCGGTCCGGCCGGTCAAGCCGCAACACGGCGATGTCGTTCTCGATCTCGAGCGTAATGGTCTGGTACTGTTTCAAGGGTGCGCCTTTCGAAGTCTCACGCCAAAGGTCTAGCGCCAAAGCACCGCACGGGCCAAGCCCGACGATGCGTCATTCCTTCATGATCTCGCGCAGCCGCGCCTGTTCCTCGTCCGTCAGCACCGCCTCGGCCTGCGGTGCCGCCTGCGACCGGCGGCGCACGAACACCACGCCGATCGCCGCCCCCAGCAACAACATCGCCGGCCCCGCCAGCCACAGAACCAGGTTCGACCCGCCGGTCTGCGGCTTCAGCAGCACGTACTCGCCATACCGGTCGACGATATAGTCCACGACCTCCTCGTTCGTATCACCCGCCAGCAGCCGCTCCCGCACCAGCACGCGCAGGTCCCCGGCCAGTTCGGCATTGGAATCGTCGATGCTTTCGTTCCGGCACACCAGGCAGCGCAGGCCCGCCGAAATGTCCCGCGCCCGCGCCTCGAGCGCCGGGTCGTCCAGCATCTCGTCCGGCTGCACCGCGAAAAGCGGCCCCGCCACAAGGCAAAGGACAAGCACCAGCCGCTTCATTCCGCCGGAACCCCCTGTGCCCGCGTGCGGCGCGCCCCGGCCGCCACGCGGTACCGCCGGTCCGACAGCGACAGCGCCCCGCCAAGCGCCATCAGGATCGCGCCGCCCCAGATCCAATTGGCCAGCGGCTTGTAATAAGTCCGAACGGCCCAGCCGCCGCCAGATTGCGGATCGCCGATCACCACGTAGACATCGCGCAGGAACCCGTTATCCAGCGCCGCTTCGGTCGTCGGCATACCAGCCACGGGATAGACCCGCTTCTCCGGATGCATCGTGGCGATCTCGTCACCATCCTTCGCCAGCGTGAAATCCCCCATGGTCGAGCGATAGTTCGGCCCCTCGACCTGCCGCACACCGTCGAGCGTCAGGGTAAAGCCCGCCACCTCGAAGCTGCCGCCTTCCTGCACCACGCGGATATCCTCGACCTCCCACGCGGTCATCGCGGCCACGCCCGCCATCGTCACGCCAAGCCCCGCATGGGCCACCGTCTTGCCCCAGTCCCCCCGGGGCAAGCGCCGCAACCGGCCCAGCCTGTCGCCACCCCGCCCGGTACGCGACCAGATATCCGTGATCGCCCCGCCGATCAGCCACGCGGCCAGGAACAGCCCCACCGGCCCTACCGCGCTCCGCCCGGTCTGCATGGCCCAGGCGAGCACGCCAACAGCCACCGCCAGCACGAAAACCGGCGCCAGCTTCCTCAGCACCCGGCCCACCTGCGCCCGCTTCCACGACAGCATCGCGCCCACCGGCAACAGCAGCCCCAGCGCGATCATGAACGGCGTGAAGGCCAGGTTGAAGAACGGCGCCCCGACCGACAGCTTCCGGTCAAAGAACATCTCGGCCACCAATGGCCAGATCGTGCCCACGAACACCACGAAAGCCGCAACGCCCAGCAGCAGGTTGTTCACCACCAGCACCGACTCGCGGCTCACCAACCCGAACACCCCCTTTGACTGCATGACACCCGCACGCGCCGCGAACAGCGTCAGCCCCAGCATCATGAACCCGGCCAGGATCAGCAGCAGGAAGACCCCCCGCTCCGGGTCCGACGCAAAGGCATGCACCGAGGTGATCACCCCCGACCGGGTGATAAACGCCCCGATCATCGAGAACCCAAAGGCGATGATTGCCAGCAGGATCGTCCAGCTTTTCAGGCTTTCCCGCTTCTCCACCACCACCGCCGAATGCAACAGCGCCGCAGCGATCAGCCAGGGCATGAAGCTCGCGTTTTCCACCGGGTCCCAGAACCAGAACCCGCCCCAGCCCAGCTCGTAATAGGCCCACCACGAGCCCAGCCCGATGCCGATGGTCAGGAACACCCACGCCGCCAGCGTATAGGGCCGCACCCACCGGCCCCAGGCCGCATCGACCCGCCCCTCGATCAGCGCCGCCACGGCAAAGGAGAAGGTCATCGAAAGCCCGACATAGCCGAGGTATAGAAACGGCGGATGAAACGCGAGGCCCGGGTCCTGCAACAGCGGGTTGAGGTCCGTGCCGTCGAATGGCGGCACCGCCATGCGCAAAAACGGGTTCGAGGTGAACAGGATGAAGGCAAAGAACGCCGCCCCGATCATCCCCTGCACAGCCAGCACTCGCGCCTTCAGCGTCGGCGGCAACTCCCGCCCGAACCACGCCGCGAAGAAGCCGAACAGCGTGACGATCAGCACCCACAGCAGCATCGAGCCTTCGTGGTTCCCCCACACGCCGGTGATCTTGTACAGCATCGGCTTCAGCGAATGGCTGTTCTGCACCACCAGCTGCAGCGAGAAGTCCGAGGTCACGAAGGCCCACATCAGCGCCAGGAACGCCCCGGCGGTCAGCAGGAACTGCAACACCGCCGCCGGTTCTGCCGCCGACATCCAGCCGGCCCAGCCCTTGTGGGCGCCGACAAGCGGAACGAGAGCCTGAAAGCACGCCACGAAGAAGGCGAGGATCAGGGCGAAGTGACCAAGCTCGGTAATCATGCGCCCCTTATAGATTTCCGCGCCCTGCGGGCCAATGACAATCGGCGCGCGCGCCGGATCACATTGTCGCGGGGGTCACGTCCCGCCCCCGCCGCCACGCGTCCAGCGCCGGGTTCTCCCCGTCCACGACCGTCTCCAGCGCCAGCCCCGCATCATGCCCCGTCGCCGCCGCCCCGGGCGTGCCCGGCTCCAACCGGCGCAGCGCCGCGATATTGTCCACCACCTGCGGCGTCCGCGCCATGACACCGGCCAGCGAGCGCTGGAAATCCTGCCCCTTGGCCTGGTGCCGCGCGCCGAAATAGAAACTCACGATCGCCCCCAGCAGCCACCACATCGGCTCGGGCACCAGCGCGATCCCCTGCATCCGCTCGGAAAACCACACCGGGTTGGTCATCGCCAAGACGAACAGCGCCAGCGTCCCAAGCGCCATCGCCGGGCGCGGTATCCGGTTCAGCCCGTCGATCACCCGGTCGAACAGCCCCTTCTTCGGGTGCTGGAACTCCGCCGCCAGTTGCGCCAGCGCCGCCGACTGGATATCGGCGGCCCGCGCATCCGCCCCGTCGGCATTGACCCGGAAAACCTCCGCCGTTTCCGCCACCACGTTGCGACCGTCACCGAACAGCAGCCGGAAAACCTGCCCGATCAGCCCCATGCCGCCACCCTCCGGCCGAACTCGGCCTCCGTCATGTGGTAGCGCGGCGAGATGAACGCCTCGGCCCGTTTGATCCAGCCACCCTTCCCGCCGGCCCGCGTCCGCGCATATTTGCGAGACGCCGGGCGCCGGTCGGCCAGCCGGAAGTAATAGTTGCGCCTTGCAATGCCGTAGGCATCCGCCAGGTGGTCCGGCGCCGCCGCATGGGCCGCCTGCGCCGCATTTGCCGTCTGCGGCCCGATCACCCCGTCGACGGCCACGTCATGGCCCATCTGCCGCAAAAGCCGCTGCAGGATCTTCACCGCGTTGCCCCCGGCATTCACGTACATGTCGAACACCGACGCCTGCAGCGACACGGGCAGCGACCCGATCCTTGGCCGGCGAAAGTAATGCTCGATGAAGATCGCCTCGGCCTGCGTCCGGCTCAGCGCCCGCACATCCGCCACGCCCACCGCGCCATCGCCGGTCAAATCCAGCCCCAGCCGCCGCATCGTGTGGATCGTCACGCCATGCTTCGTCGCCCCGCCCGGATCGTCCAGGTCGTTCACGAACCCGCCTTCACGGCCCACGATCTCTTTCGCGATCTCTTCCACGGTC
The DNA here is from genome assembly GCF_030373445.1 of Roseovarius sp. Classification (GTDB taxonomy): domain Bacteria; phylum Pseudomonadota; class Alphaproteobacteria; order Rhodobacterales; family Rhodobacteraceae; genus Roseovarius. Next base: position 533,634 of record NZ_JAUCYU010000002.1, on the reverse strand, counting down.
TGCATCACCAGCCCCTCCGCCACTTGCTCGCGGAAAAGCTGGGAAGAGATAGTTAACAGCAGGTTCAGCTACCGTCCGGTTGCTGGTAAACGCCCTGCTCCTTCAGGCTGTCGATCACTTCCTTCGGCATGTAATCCTCGTCATGCTTGGCAAGGATTTCCGACGCCACGAACACCCCGTTCTCATAGGTCCCCGTGCCAACCATCCCCTGGTTCTCGGCAAAAAGGTCGGGCAGCACGCCGGTATAGGTGACAGGCACCGCCGCGCCCCCATCGGTCACGTTGAACCGCACCGTCTCGCCCTCGCCGCGCACAAGGCTGCCTTCCTCGACAAGCCCGCCGATGCGAAACACTTCCGTCGGCGCCGGCGGCTCGGCCATGATCTGGCTGGGCGAACGGAAAAAATTGATCCCGTCGCGCATCGCGTAACCGATCAGCGCGGTCGAGGCGATCAGCGCCACCGCCGCAATCGCGATGATCTGCACCCTGCGTTTTTTCTTCAGCGACTTCATGGCACTACACCCCGAAGCTCACGGAAACAGCGGGGCCAGCATAAGCCCCTCCGTCTCCTCGAGCCCTAGCATCAGGTTGGCGTTCTGGATGGCCTGCCCGCTCGACCCTTTGGTCAGGTTGTCAAGCGCCCCCACCACGATGGTACGGCCCGGCAACCGGTCGCCCACCACGCCGATATGGCAGAAGTTACTGCCCCGAACATGGTGCGTGCTGGGCGTCTCGCCAAACGGAAGGACCTCGATGAACGGCTCCGCGGCATAGGCCTTCGCCAGCGCCTCGTGTACCTGCTCGGCCTCCCCCTTCACATAAGCCGTCGCCAGGATCCCCCGGTTCACCGGCACCAGGTGCGGCGTGAACTGGATCCGAACCTCCTGCCCGGCGATCGCCGAAAACTCCTGGTCGAACTCGCCCAGGTGCCGGTGCGTCCCGCCCACGGCATAGGCGTTGTACCCCTCCGACAACTCGGCATGCAGCAGGTTCTCCTTCAGGCTCCGCCCCGCCCCCGACACCCCGCATTTCAAATCGAGGATGATCTCGTCGAGGTCGATCACCTTGCCCGCGATCAGCGGCCGCAGCACGAACTGCCCGGTCGCGGCATTGCACCCCGTCCCGGCCACCAGCCGCGCCCCGGCAATCTCGTCGCGGTAGAACTCGGTCAGGCCATAAACCGCCTCTCCCTGCTTCTCCACCGCCGCATGGGGGTTCCCGTACCACTTCTGATAGGCCTCCGGATCGCGCAGCCGGAAATCCGCCGACAGGTCGACGATCTTCAAATCCCCCGGCAAGGCACTGATCACCTCCTGGCTGGTCTTGTGCGGCAGCGCGCAAAAGCAGAGGTCGATCCCGGCAAAGTCGATCTCCTCGATCGTCACCAGGTCGGGCAGGTCGAGATGGCGCAGATGCGGAAACACCTGGGCCATGCTTTGGCCGGCCTTGGAATTGGCGGCAAGGGCGGCAATCTCCATCCCCGGATGGGTGGCGATCAGCCGGACAAGTTCGGCGCCGGTATATCCGGACGCGCCGAGAATCGCGATTTTCTGGGTCATGGTCAGACCTCGTTCAGGAAAGCTGGAAAGGATTTAAGAGAAAAGCCCGCGCCCCGCAATGCGGCGTCTGGGCCCAGTCCAGGGCTCAGGCCATCACGGGCGCGGCCTCGAACGTGATCTTTCGTCGGAGGAACTGCGTCGCCCGGTCCGACACGCGCCGCGCATCGCCCGTGGTCAGGAACCTTGCCGGCAAGTCATCGCCCCGCATCTCCGGGTGCCGCTCGAGGTAATCGGCCAGGCTCGCCGCCACAAGCTCGGCCTGCGAATACACCTGCACATTCTCGCCCAACGCCGCCTGGAACACATCCTCCATCAACGGGTAATGGGTACACCCCAGCACCGCCGCCTCCGGATGCGGCATCTTCCGCTTCAGCGCCTCGACATGGCTTTTCACCAGCGCCTCGGCCAGGATCATGTCGCCTTCCTCTATGGCATCCACCACGCCGCCACAGGCCTGCGTCTCCACATCCACGCCGATCGCCCGAAACGCCAGTTCCCGCTGGAACGCCCGGCTCGACACCGTCGCCGGCGTCGCAAACAGCGCCACATGCTTCACCGCCACTTCCCGTGGCGGGGAATTGTCGCCCCAGTTCCGTTCGGTCAGCGCCTCGATCAGCGGCACGAACACGCCCAGCACCCGCTTGCCCTTGGGCACGCCGTCTTCCTGCATCCGGCGCAGCGCAGCGGCCGACGCGGTATTGCAGGCCAGCACGACCAGGTTGCAGCCCATGTCCCAAAGCGTCTCCACATGCGCCTTGGTCAGATGATAGACATCGTCGGCATCCCGCACCCCGTAAGGCGCATGCGCGTTGTCACCCAGATAGATGAAATTCACGTCGGGCAACCGCTTGCTGACCGCATCCAGCACGGTCAGGCCGCCAAGCCCGCTGTCGAAAATACCAACCGTCATCTGCCTGCAGCCCGCGCGGGGCGCCCCTCATTCGAACTCGAAGCCCAGATCGTTTGGATTGATCGGCCTCGGGCTAAGCTCATACGTCTTCTGCCGAAGGAATGCCATGAGGGATTTCGACTCTTTCGCGCGCGCATCGAGCTCGTCCCGCCCGATCGGCTCGCCCACCACCACGCGTACCGAGGTGTCGACACGCTTGCTGAATTCCTTGATCAGCAAGCCCATCCGCAACGTGTAATGCAGGTGGCTGGCAAGCTGGAACAGGCGGCTGGTATGCCCGTCGAAGAACACCGGCACCACGGTCGCATTGCTGCGCCCCACAAGCCGCGCCGTGAAATTGCGCCACGACGGGTCGAGCGGCTGCGCAAACGGCTTGGCCGCCGTCGACACCGTGCCGCCCGGAAAAATCCCGATCGCGCCGCCCTGGCTCAGATACTCATGTGCCACCCGCCGCGTCTGCAGGTTCAGCGCCATCGCTTCCTTCGTCTCCTCGAAGTCGATGGGCAGGATGATCCGGTTCAGGTCCTCCGCCTTGCGAAACACGTGATGCGCCAGAATCCGGAAATCCGGCCGCGTCTGGCTCAGGATATGCCCCATCATCAGCCCATCCAGAATCCCGTACGGATGGTTCGCGATCAGAACCAGCGGCCCCTCGCGCGGGATGTTGGCAAGGCTCCCGCCGATCACGTCCAGCGTCAGCCCATAGCGCTCCACCATGACCTGCCAGAAGTCGCGCCCCTCGGCCACTTCCCGTTCATAGCCTTCCGCCCGCTTGATCAGCCGGATGCGCCCCGTCAGGTTCTCCATCGTCCGGATCATCGCCCGCCCGCTGCGGGTTTGCGCGGAATATGAATAGCTTATGTCGCGGGCAATGTGCCGGTCCTGCCGCATGGTCCCAGTCCTGTTCGATTCGCGCGCCTGATCGATGTTTTAGACGGTTCTGAACAGTCTTGGTGAAGCTTTTGTGACAGATCACTGCGCCGCTTTCGCCATCTCCTCCCCGCCCGACCGGATCACCGCCAGAAGCTCCTCGCGCCGCTTGGCTGCCTTGGTCTCATTGGCCTGCTTCACATGCCCGAACCCGCGGATCGACAGCGGCAGTTCCGCCAGCGCGACAATCGCATCATGCGTCTTGGCATCCAGCTTCGGCAGCACTTCGGCCATGTCGGCCTCGTACTGCTTGATCAAGCCGCGCTCCATCCGCCGCTCCGCGGAATAGCCGAAGATATCCAGCGGCGTGCCCCTGAGCGCCTTCAGCTTCGGCAGAACGCGCAGCGGTGTCTCCAGCCACGGCCCGAACTCGCGCTTCTTCGGCTTGCCGTCCGGCCCCTTCCCGCCAAGGATCGGCGGCGCAAGGTGGAAGGTCATCCTGAAGTCGCCGTCGAACACTTCCTTGGCCTTGTCCCGGCTCTTCAGCAGCAGCCGCGCCACCTCGTACTCGTCCTTGTAGGACAGAAGCTTGTGATAGCCCTTGGCCACCGCCTCCTTCACCTGCGGGTCCGAGATGTCATCGACCAGCTTCCGATACCGCTTGGCCAGCCCCTTGCCCTGGTACGCGACAAGGTGATCCTCCCGATATGAAATCCGCTCCTCGAGCGATTTCGGCATCTCCACCACGTTCGGCGCGATCATCTTCCCGGCCTCCTCCGGGAAGGCCGCGGCCCAGCGGCCGATCTCGAACGCCCGCAGGTTGGCATCCACCGCCGCCCCGTTCAGCCGGATCGCTTCCTCGATCGCCTCAAGGCTCACGGGGATCGTTCCCCGCTGCCACGTGGCGCCGAACACCATCATGTTGGAATAGATCGAGTCGCCCATCGTGGCCCGCGCAAGCTCAGTCGTATCAATGAGTTGCACGTCGTCCTTCAACTTGGCCTTCAACGAAAGCTCCAGCCGGTCCGACGGGATCTGGAACTCCGTATTCCGCGTGAACTCGCCGGTGATGATCTCGTGGCTGTTGACCACGCCCCCGGTGCGCCCGCCCTTGGTCAGGCCCAGCGTCTTCGCCCCGGCACTGACCACAAGGTCACCGCCGATCAGCGCATCCGCCTCGCCGGTCGCCACGCGGATCGCACTGATATCGCTCGGCTTCTCGGCAATCCGGCAGTGGATATGCACCGCGCCGCCCTTCTGGGCCAGGCCCGCCATCTCCATCATGCCCGCGCCCTTGCCGTCGATCTGCGCGGCCTGCGCCAGCACGGCCCCGATGGTCACGGCGCCCGTGCCGCCAACGCCGGTGATCACCACGTTATGAGTCCGCTTGATCTCCGGCAACTTGGGCATCGGCAGATCCGGCAGCGTCAATTCCGTCGCCGCCTCCTTCCGGATCTTCGCCCCTTCCAGCGTCACGAAAGACGGGCAGAACCCTTTCAGACAGCTAAAATCCTTGTTGCAGGCCGACTGGTCGATCGCCCGCTTCCGGCCAAGCTCCGTCTCCTTCGGCACCACGGCCACGCAGTTCGACTTCACCCCGCAATCGCCGCAGCCCTCGCAGATATCGGTATTGATGAAGACCCGCTTGTCCGGATCGGGGAAATTCCCCCGCTTCCGCCGCCGCCGCTTCTCGGCCGCACAGGTCTGGATGTAAATGATGGCAGATACACCCTTGATATCCTTGAACTTCTCCTGAACCTGCGGTAGCTCCTCCCGCTCGTGCCAGGTAAGGCCTTTCGGGAACGGCGCCCGGTCCGGCTCTTCCTTCTCGTCATAGACGACGGCCACGTGCTCAACGCCCATCGCCTGCAGTTCTTTCGCAATCCGGTCGGGCCCAAGACCACCCTCGTTGGTCTGTCCGCCGGTCATCGCCACGGCATCGTTGTAGAGGATCTTGTAGGTGATGTTCGTCCCGGCCGCGAGCGCCGCCCGGATGGCCAGCAGCCCCGAATGGTTATAGGTCCCGTCGCCCAGGTTCTGGAACACGTGCCCGGTCTTGGAAAACTTCTCCTCCCCGATCCAGTTCGCCCCCTCGGCCCCCATATGCGTGTAACCGCTGGTCTCGCGATCCATCCACAGCGCCATGATGTGACAGCCGATCCCGGCATAGGCCCGGCTCCCCTCGGGCACCCGGGTCGAGGTGTTGTGCGGGCACCCGGCGCAGAAATACGGCAGGCGCGACGCGATATCCTCGGCATTGTCCGCCTTGCGCGATTCCGCAATCTCGGCCAGCCCGGCCTTCACCCGGTCGGTGCCGCGCCCCTCCTCGATCAGGATATCGCCGATCTTCTCGGCAATCATGATCGGGTCCAGCGCCATACGCGTCGGGAACAGCTCTTCCGTATGCATGCCCCCGGCACCGCCCTTGTACCAGCCGTAAACCCGGCGGCCCCGCCGGTCGTCGAAGATCGCCTCCTTGATCTGGATCTCGATCAGCTTGCGCTTCTCTTCCACCACCACGATCAGCTCCAGCCCCTCGGCCCAGTCGTGGAAGCCCTTCATGTCCATCGGGAAGGTCTGGCCCACCTTGTAGGTGGTAACCCCCAGCCGCTCCGCCTCGGCCTCGTCGATCCCAAGCAGGTCGAGCGCATGCACGAGGTCGAGCCAGTTCTTGCCCGCCGCCACGAACCCGATCTTGGCTCCCGGCTTGCCCCACATGCGCTTGTCGATTTTATTAGCGTGCGCAAAGGCTTCCGCGGCATACCTCTTGTGGTCGATCATCCGCGTTTCCTGCGGGATCCAGTGATCGCCCAGCCGGATGTTCAGCCCGTCCTCGGGCATGTCGAACTCGGGCAGGACGAATTGCTGCCGGTCCGGCCGCGCATCCACCACGCTCGTCACCTCGACCGTGTCCTTCATCGTCTTCAGCCCGCACCACACGCCGGCAAAGCGCGACATCGCGAACCCGTAAAGCCCGAAATCGAGGATCTCCTGCACCCCCGCGGGCGACAGAACCGGCATGTAGGCATCGACCAGCGCCCAGTCCGACTGGTGGCACACGGTCGAGCTTTCGCCGGTATGGTCATCCCCCATCGCCATCAACACGCCGCCATGCTTCGAGGTGCCGGCCATGTTCGCATGCCGCATCACGTCGCCTGACCGGTCGACCCCCGGTCCCTTGCCGTACCACAGGCCGAAGACACCGTCATACTTGCCCTCGCCCCGCATCTCGGCCTGTTGCGTGCCCCACAGCGCGGTGGCCGCAAGATCCTCGTTCAGCCCCGGCTGGAACGTCACGTTCGACTCCGCCAGGATCTTCTCGGCCCGCTTCATCTGCATGTCGACCGCCCCGAGGGGAGAGCCCCGGTAGCCCGTGACATAGCCCGCGGTGTTCAGCCCCGCCGCCTTGTCCCGCGCGGCCTGCATCAGCATCAGGCGCACCAGCGCCTGCGTGCCGTTCAGCAAAACCGGGGATTTCGTCAGATCGTAGCGGTCATTCAGACTGATCTTCTGCTTGCTCATGGCGGGCCTCCCGTATGGGTTGATCCTGGTGTTCAAATATAGAGCAATAATAGGTCATAAATAGTGACCTATCAAACAATATTTAGGAAATGATCACCGGTCGGTGTCTATACTGGCCCCGGTTTTCTGCTATTTCGTCTGCGGGGAACGCCGGTAACGAAAGTAATACGATGGATTGGGACAAACTCAGAATCTTTCATGCGGTGGCCGACGCGGGCAGCCTGACCCATGCCGGCGACCAGCTTCACCTGTCGCAATCCGCCATCTCCCGGCAGATTCGCGCGCTCGAGGATTCGCTGAATGCCACCCTGTTCCACCGCCATGCCCGCGGCCTGATTCTCACCGAACAGGGCGAGCTTCTGTTCGACGCCACCAAGGCCATGATGCGCCGCCTCGACACCGCCACCGCCCGCATCCGCGACAGCGAGGAGGAGGTGTTCGGCGAACTGCGCGTGACCACCACCATCGGCTTCGGCACGCTCTGGCTCGCCCCCCGCCTGCCCAAGCTGTTCGAGAAATACCCCGAGCTCAACATCGACCTCATGCTCGAGGAACAGGTGCTCGACCTCCCCATGCGCGAGGCCGACGTCGCCATCCGCATGAAGGAACCCAGCCAGGCCGACCTGATCCGCAAGCGCCTGATGAGCGTCCATATGTGCCTCTACGCCTCGCAGGATTACCTCGCCCAGCACGGCATGCCCGAACGCCCCGGCGACCTGTCCGGCCACCGCCTGATCTGCCAGAATCCCCGCTCGGCCCAGGTCGGCGCCGGTGCCACGCTGGTGCAGGAGCTGATGACGAACGATATCCCCTCCCTTCTGACGGTGAACAATTACTACGGCGTCCTGCAGGCCGTGCTGCACAATCTCGGCATCGGGGTCCTGCCCGATTACCTGAGTCGCGATTTCACCCAGCTCGAGCGAGTCCTGCCCGAGATTCACTCGGTGGAAGTCCCCGTTTTCCTCGCCTACCCGTCGGAACTCAGACAATCTAAACGGATTGCCGCCTTCCGCGATTTCGTGCAGGAGGAGATTATTCTCTACAGAAAAGAAGTTCAAAAACAGGCGGATAGCTGAATTTTTGACCGTTTTGTGTGTGAGTTATGCATGCAACACATACCGGCCATGATGCACTCGCAGCATCATTTTCCTTGATCGGCGCGGCTGCAACTCTTAATTGCCAATCGTGACGGTGACGCGCATCGCGCGCACCATCATACCTCCCTGTTGGACTATGGCCGAGCTTAGTGCTCGGCCTTTTTTTTCGTAAATTGCCGTGTATATGAGCATCATGCTCATCACGCTGTCATTTCCCTCCGCCGGTGACCTGCCCGACCTCTCCGCGCTCTGCCTCCGGTCCAAGGCGCACTGGGGCTACGACGCGGTATTCATGGCCGCCTGCCGCGAGGAGCTGACCCTCACTGAAACCGATCTCGTGACCTCCGCACTCACCGCCGCCTACCGGGACGGGTCCCTCGCCGGCGTGGCCCAAGTCAAGACCGAGGAAAACGGCGCCGAGATCTGGAAGCTCTTCGTCGACCCGCCCCACATGGGCACCGGTGTCGGCCGTCAGCTTTTCGCATGGTGCGTGGCCGAGGCCCGCAAACTCGACGCCGCCGAATTGCGGATCGAGGCCGACCCCGAAGCCGTCCCCTTCTACCAGCGCATGGGCGCGAAAATCGCCGGCAGCGCGCCTTCCGGCTCCATCCCCGGCCGCCGCCTGCCCCTCCTGCGCTACACGCTCAGATAACCGGCAGCTCAGCCCCCGCCAGCGGCGACAGCACCCGCGGCGCGCCCTCCGTGATCACGATATTCTCCTCGTGCACCATGATCCGCCCCGGCACCGTCTCCACACCCGGTTCCAGCGTGATCACCATCCCCGGCTGCAACACCGTCCGGTCCTTCGCCGTCAGCGAAAGCCCCTCGGTCAACTGCATCCCAAGCCCGTGCCCCAGCCGCCCGGCACCCTCTCCACCGCCTGTGACGGCCGCCATGGCCTGCCAGACCTCGTCGGCCCGCACACCGGCCCGTGCCACCTCCAGCCCCGCCTGCACCGCCTCCAACAGCCGCGCATGCGCCGTCCTCTGCCCCTCCGACGCGCGCCCGATTGCGAAATTCCGGTCATAGTCGCAGAAATACCCGTCCCGCACCGCCCCGGTATCCAGCATCAGGATATCGCCCTCCGCCAGTGGCACCTCCGTCGCCGGCGAGATCACGTCCGCATATCCCTCCGGCCCGGCCCCTCCCGCAAGGTACGGCACCCAGTCCGCCCCCTCCTCCAGCAGCAACCGCTGGAAATCCCGGAACACGCGCGACAGCGCCACGCCCGGCGCGGCAATTTCGCCCACACGCGCAAAGGCCCGCGCCGCCACGTCACAGCTTTCGGCAATCTTCCCGATCTCCGCCGCCGACTTGATCGCGCGCAACCCTGCCACGATCCCCCGGTCATCGGTGAATTCCATCCCCGCCAACCGCTGAACCCGCCCGAAATCCGAAAGCGGCATCCGCAGATGCGTCTCCAGGTGCGACGGCACCCCCACCGGCCCGCCCACCTCGCGCAGCGCATCGGCCAACAGGCTCACCCCGTCATCGTCGGGGTCCGGCGCCGCCCATGTCCGGATGTCCTCGACCCATGTGCTCGCCATCAGCGCCGCCCCGATCGACGGGATCACCGCGATCGGCTTCCCCTCCGCCGGAACCACCAGGAACCACGGCCGGCTTGGCGATTCCCAGAACCGCGTCAAAAACCCGGTGAAATACCGCACCTCCGGCTCGGTCGTCAGCAACAGCGCGCCCAGCCCCTCTTCGGCCATCCGCGCCTGCGCCCGGGCCACCCGGCCCTCGTACTCGGCCACGGGAAAGCCCCGGCTCACTCGGCCTCCTCGCTGATGACGACCAGCACCCGCGCCCCCGCGCCCGGGTTCATCTCCTTCACCGCGGCAATCCCCGCCGCGGCCGAACTCGTCGTCGCCATCCCCTGCGCCTCCAGCTCGGCCAGAACCCCCTCGGCCTCGGCATCGCTCACCGTCACGAACGCATCCGCATCCCGCGCCAGGCCCTTCAGCGCGATCAGCGACGGCGCCTTGCAATCCAGGCGCCCCATGTTCGACACCGGCCCCTCCGTCACCACCGGGCGCCCCGCCCGGATGCTTTCCATCAGCGCCGGCGCGGCGGCGGGCTCGACCACGATGATCCGCGGCGCCCCGCCCCAGCACGACCGGAAATAGGCGGCACAGGCCCCGGCCAGCCCGCCGACCCCGGCCTGCAGGTAGATATGCGTGGGCGTCTCCGGGCATTGCTCCACCGCCTCGGCGGCCAGCGCGAGATACCCCTCCATCAGACGGTGCGGGATATCCACATACCCCGGCCACGAACTGTCCGACAGCAGCGTCCAGCCATTCTCCGCCGCCGCCCGCTCCGCCGCCGCCATGCTGGCCTCGTACTCCGCCCCCTCGCGCACCACCTCGGCGCCCTTGTCCCGCAAGCGCTGGGCAAACCCCTCGGGCACCGTCTCGGCCAGGTAGACCACGGCCTTCGCCCCGAACATCCCTGCCCCGGCCGCCACCGACATGCCGTGGTTCCCGGCACTCGCGGTCACGTAGGTCCGGCCCGCCAGCGCCCGGCTCATATCCTCCGCCCCTGTCGCCTCCGCCTCGTGCGCGATCACGTAGGCCGCCCCCAGCGCCTTGAAGCTGCCCAGCCCCATCCGCCCGCGCTCGTCCTTGGCCCAGACCGTTGCACCGAACCCGTCCAGCACCGTCAGCGGCGTCATCCCCGCCGCCGGACAGCGCGCCAGCAGGGCCTGCGGTCTCCCAGCCTGCACGCTCGGCCACGGCACGCCTGCCATCACCTCGTCGTCCAGCCCGCCCCGCATGCGCCACGCGTTCTCGAGTATGTCCATCACCGACCTCCTCGGCGCAGCACACAGCGCAGGCGCGCCGGGGTCAAGGGCGCGTTGGCCCGCTTCCCGCGAAAATCCGGACGCCGGCCCCCGGTTCCTTCCGTTCGCGAAGGCCCGGCCTTCCCCCGAGTAAATCAAGGAACATGAGCCCGCTGCCTTTGGTTGGGCGGGTACGAAGGCCGGCAGGACCGGCCGAACGACCGCCGCAGCATCCGCTGCAACAGGCAACTGACAGGAGATTTACGAATGACCTTCCACAAACTGGCCCTCGCCACGATCCTCACCAGCGCGACCGCCCTTGGCGCCTATGCCCAGGACAATGCGATCGAGGACAATGCGATCGAGGAAAAAGGCCACGAGATGGAAAACGCCGCCCGGGCCGACGAGGCGCCCGGCATCGACGAATCCACCGATTATGACGCCGAAAGCTACGGCATCCGGGGCGACGAGGTCGTCTCCGTGGGCCCGGAGCAGGACGCGACCGAGCAAGGTGTGAACGATGACGTGGCGCCCAACGAGGCGGCCACCACGGCCCTCACCGAGCCCGAGAACATCCTCAACGCGGCCAAGCAGGGCACCCCGGTCTACTCCGTGACGGGGGAAACGATCGGCGCGGTCGCCGCGACCCGTGACGACGCCGAGGAAGGCGCGATCGTCATCGTCGATGTCAGCGAGCAGGCCGGCCTGCCGGTACCGGCGCTGGCCTTCCCGATCGCCACGCTGCAGGTCGTCAAGGAAGGCGGCGCACTCGAGTATCACTCGCGCCTCGCGCACCTCGAAGAGCACATTCAACAGGTTCAGGGCGGCTGAACGGCCCGTCCCTGCCCAACTGCGGCCCAATTTGCTTGGGCCGCAGTTTATCCTCCATATTCATGTACATACAGCGCGAACTTAACACCGGATTCGCAACGATACGGACAAGTTATGGAACTTTCCGATGCCGGTCACGTTCCCCCTGCATGTCCCCGGCGCCCAATCGGCATCGGGAACTCATCGTTAGGAAAGGTGACGACCATGGAATTCAAGACCCTCGCACTGACAACCGCCCTGGCCACCACGCTGGCCCTCCCCGTTTACGCCCAAGGCGTCGGCGGCTCCGCTGAAGCGGGTGCCGGCGCAGAAGCCGGCGCTGCCGGTGTTGGCGCAGATGCCGGTGCCAGCGTCGGCGCGGACGTGGGGGCCGATGTCGGCACCGACGGCGCCAGTGTTGGCGCAGATGTCGACGCTGGGGCAAGCGCCGGCGCCGACACCGATACGGCAGACAGCGGCGCCTCGGTCGGCGCGGACGCGGACGCGGATGCCAGCGCCTCCGCCGACGCGTCCGACAGCGACAGCAGCGACACCGCCGACAGCAGCGATTCGTCCGACAGCGACAGCTCGGACACCGCGGACAGCAGCTCGACGTCCGACAGCGAAGACGACAGCAGCGCCAGCGCATCGGCCACCGCCGACACCGAGTCGAGCGGCGAGTTGAACGTGACCGTCGATACCGGCGCCACCGTCATGTCCACCGATGGCGAGATCATCGGCGAAGTGAGCGGCACGCGCATCGACGAGAAGGACGGTAGCACGCAGGCCATCATCGATCTTGCCGACAACCTCGGCTCCCCCGTGGCCCAGGTCGCGGTCGAGGCGCAGGATCTCACCGACCGCGCCGATGGCGAGCTGACCTACGGCATGACTGTGGCCCAGCTGCAAAGCCGGATCGCGGCACAGGTCGAAGCGACCAGCACCAACTAAGCCCATTTTCCGGGCCGGGCCGCACCACCATGCGGCCCGGCCTGTCCCGTGCGGGCCAGGCCCCGCCACTGCCCCTTTTCCCCCGCGCCCGTATGCCCTAAAGAGACCCCAAGGCGGACCACCCGAGGGGATTGACGAGCAATGGAAGAGCCGGCCATCACGCCCGAGCTGATCGAGGCCCACGGCCTCAAACCCGACGAATACGACCGGATCCTTCAGATCATCGGCCGCGAGCCCAGTTTCACCGAGCTGGGTATCTTTTCGGCCATGTGGAACGAGCACTGTTCCTATAAATCCTCCAAGAAATGGCTCCGCACCCTGCCCACCGACGGGCCCCAGGTCATCTGCGGCCCGGGCGAGAATGCCGGCATCGTCGATATCGGCGACGGCCAGGCCGTGGTCTTCAAGATGGAAAGCCACAACCACCCCTCCTATATCGAGCCCTACCAGGGCGCGGCCACCGGCGTCGGCGGCATCCTCCGCGACGTCTTCACCATGGGCGCCCGCCCCATCGCCTCGATGAACTCGCTCTCCTTCGGAGAACCCGCGCACCCCAAGACCCGCCAGCTCGTGCATGGCGTGGTCGAGGGCATCGGCGGTTACGGCAACTGCTTCGGCGTCCCCTGCGCGGGCGGAGAAGTCCGCTTCGACCCCGCCTATAACGGCAACTGCCTCGTCAACGCCTTCGCCGCGGGCCTCGCCGACACCGACAAGATCTTCTACTCCGCGGCATCCGGCGTCGGCATGCCCGTCGTCTATCTCGGCGCCAAGACAGGCCGCGACGGCGTCGGCGGCGCCACCATGGCCAGCGCCGAGTTCGACGAGTCGATCGAGGAAAAGCGCCCCACCGTCCAGGTCGGCGACCCCTTCACCGAGAAACGCCTGATGGAAGCCTGCCTCGAACTGATGGCCACCGGCGCCGTCATCTCGATCCAGGACATGGGCGCCGCCGGCCTCACCTGCTCGGCCGTGGAAATGGGCGACAAGGGCGGCCTCGGCATCCAGCTCAACCTCGACCAGGTGCCGCAGCGCGAAGCGAACATGACCGCCTACGAGATGATGCTCTCGGAAAGCCAGGAACGGATGCTCATGGTCCTGCGCCCCGAGAAGGAGGCCGAGGCCCGCGCCGTCTTCGACAAGTGGGATCTCGACTTCGCCATCGTCGGCGAGACCATCGCCGAAGACCGCTTCCTCATCCTCCACGGCAACGACGTGAAGGCCGACCTGCCGCTCGCCACCCTCTCCGGCTCCGCCCCCGAATACGACCGCCCGTGGAACGAGCCCGTCCCGGCCGAGGCGCTCGAGGACACCGCGATTCCCGCCGTCGCCCCCGTCGACGGCCTCCGCGCCCTCATCTCCTCGCCGAACTACTGCTCGCGCGAATGGGTCTACGAGCAATATGACACCATGGTCATGGCCGACAGCGCCCGCACCCCGGGCCTCGGCGCCGGCCTCATCCGCGTGCACGGCACCGACAAGCTGCTCGCCTTCACCTCCGACGTGACCCCGCGCTACGTCAAGGCCGACCCGGTCGAGGGCGGCAAACAGGCCGTGGCCGAGGCCTACCGCAACCTCACCGCCGTGGGCGCCACGCCGCTCGCCTCCACCGACAACCTCAATTTCGGCAACCCCGAAAAGCCCGAGATCATGGGCCAGTTCGTCGGCGCCATCCGCGGCATCGGCGAGGCCTGCTCGGCCCTCGACATGCCGATCGTCTCGGGCAACGTCTCGCTCTACAACGAAACCGACGGCACCGCGATCCTGCCCACCCCCACCATCGGCGCCGTGGGCCTGATCAGCACCCCGGACGACGCCATCACCGGCACCGCCCGCGACGGCCATGTCGCCATCCTCGTCGGCGAAACACAAGGGCATCTCGGCCAGTCCGCCATCCTCGCCGAGGTCTTCAACCGCGCCGAGGGCGCCGCCCCGCCGGTCGACCTCGCCGCCGAGAAGCGCAACGGCGATTTCATCCGCGCCAACGCCCGCCTGATCCGCGCCTGCACCGACCTCTCCGATGGCGGCCTTGCCCTCGCAGCCTTCGAGATGGCCGAGGCCGCCGGCGTCGGCGTCCAGCTCGACAGCGCCGACATGGGCCAGCTCTTCGGCGAGGACCAGGGCCGTTACCTGATCGCCTGCAGCTTCGACGCGGCCGAGGCCCTGATGGCCGCCGCGGGCCAAGCGGGCGTGCCCATCCAGACCGTCGGCCGCTTCACCGGCAGCGATGTCAGCTTCGGCGGCACCTCCGCCCCGCTCGCCGACCTCTCCGAGCTCTACCGGTCGAGCTTCGGCAGCCATTTCGGCTAGGCCCGTGCCAACCGCGCCCGCCCGCCGACGGCTCGTCTTCCTCGTCGGCGCGCATAAAACCGCGTCCAGCCACCTGCAGCAAAGCCTGCTCGACGCCGCGCCGGCCCTCACCGCCCGCGGCGTCGCCATCCTGCCGCCGAAAGTCATCCGCGCCGACCTCACCCCGGTCTCGGCACTGGTACGCGACGGCATCTCCCCCGAGATCGGCCAGGGCGCGGGCGCGGCCTTCCTGTCCCTCCACGGCGGCCCCGCCCCCACGGTCGTGCTGATGGACGAGAACATCCTCGGCAGCACCGACCGCAAGATGCTGATGCGCAAGACCCGGCTCTACCCCTGGGCGCATCACCGCCTCGGCCGCATCATCTCCCTCTTCCCCGGCCACGACATCGAGATCGGCCTCGCCATCCGCAGCCCGGCCACCTTCCTGCCGTCGTGCTGGAGCGAAAGCCTCCACCACGGGCCCTATGAGCCCTTCCGCCGCTTCATCAAGGGCGTCGACCCGCTCGCGTTTAGCTGGTCCGCTCTGGCAGACCGCCTGCACGACGCGGCCCCTCACGCCCGCATCATCGCCTGGCGCTACGAGGATTACCCGCAGGTCTTCCCCCACCTCACCGCCCGCCTGCTCGGCCCCGACGCCGGCCCACAGGTCAGCCCCGTCGACCGCATCATGCGCCCCGGCCTCTCGGCCAAGGCCGCCCAATGGCTCGGCCAGCAGCAGACCCCCGACAAGGACACCGTCCTCGCCGCCCGCAAACGCTTTCCCAAGCAGGAAAACGCCCCCGGCCTCGACCCCTGGACCGCCTCGGACCACGCCGCCATGGCCACCGCCTATGCCGACGACACTGCCGCCCTCACGACCTTGCCCTACGTCCACCTCGTCACCCCAGACAGCCCGCCCGCGATCCCTTCCGACGCTTGAACCCCACCCCGAACCGTCATAAGTCTGGGCCAGACACAGCAAGGGGGAAACCGCGCATGGCCATGCAAGCCCAGGAAATCGAGGATCTGATCCGCAAGTCATTTCCGGACGCACAGATCACGATCACCGACCTTGCGGGTGACGGCAACCACTACGCCGCCGAGGTCATCGACGCCTCCTTCAAGGACATGAACCGCGTCCAGCAGCAGCGCGCCGTCTACGCCGCCCTCAAGGGCAAGATGGACGGCCCCGATGGCGACCTGCACGCGCTGGCGCTCACCACCAAGGCCCCGGCCTGACCCACGCCAATCGCCGGGACCGCTCTTGACCTGGGGCGCGCAATGGCCATCTGTGACACGGAAAGCATCCGCGACTGTATCGCCACGGGATCGTTGCCCGACATCGATCCGCACCCCCTCGCCATCCTCGTCCTCGCCCCCTTCATCGTGATCTTCGGCTGGGCGGCATGGGTGGAATTCCGGCGCTGGTGGCGTTACGGTCCATCGCAAAACCGGCGCAGCGCCTTCCCCTTCGACGAGGATGCGCCAAGCTACGAACCCCCCGAGGAGGCGGATGCCGAAAGCCCCCCTCCCGACCACGACCAGGAACAGGAACGCCGCAATGACTGACGCCAAGACCCAGATCGACGAAATCGTCAAAGCCAATGACGTGGTGCTCTACATGAAAGGCACCAAGACCATGCCGCAATGCGGCTTCTCCAGCCGCGTGGCCGGCGTGCTCAACTACATGGGCGTCGAATATACCGACGTGAACGTGCTGGCCGACGACGCGATCCGCCAGGGGATCAAGGATTACTCCGACTGGCCGACCATCCCGCAACTCTACGTGAAGGGCGAATTCGTCGGCGGCTGCGACATCATCACCGAGATGACCCTCTCGGGCGAACTCGACCAGCTTTTCGAGAAATCCGGCGTCTCCTACGACAAGGACGCCGCCGAGAAGATCCGCGAAGCCAACGCGTAATTCAGGCGTCGGAGTGGGGGCGCTGCCCCCACGCCCCCGGGATATTTCCGGCCAGAAGAAGCACAGGGCGCAGGAGCCAATCGTAGGCCGGGCTTCAGCCCGGCACCCGCCCCTTCACAACGGCCACAACACCAGTGCCGCGCCCCCGGCCATCGCGACCGCGCGCAACACCAGGCTCTTCCGGCGCACCAGCGCAAAGCTGATCGCCGCCAGCCCCGCCCCGATCTTCACCGCCGCCACCACCGCCATCACCGGCGTCTCGACCATCTGCGTCACCTGCGGCGCGGCCACCATCCCCAGCGGGATCAGGTAGAGCCCCACCCCCAGCGTCATCGCCGTCAGAGCCACGCGCAGCCAGTTCTCCCCGATCATCCCCGCCGCGATGAACACCGCGCCGCACACGGGCGGCGTGATCGTCGACAGAAGCGCATACCAGAACACGAAGAGATGCGCCTGTAACGGGTCCATTCCCAGCTCGATCAGCGCCGGCCCCGCCACCGACACGCAGATGACATATGCCGCCGTCGTCGGCACCTCCATCCCCAGGATCAGGCAGGCGAACGCCGTCAGCAGCAGCGACGGCCACAGCATCCCCCCCGAGGCCGACAGGATCAGCGAGGTGATCTTGACGCCAAGCCCCGTCACCCCCAGCACCCCGATCACCAGCGAGGCGCAGAAGATGATCGACCCGATCAGCGCCACCTGCCGCCCGGCGGTCAGCAGCGCGGTCTCGAACCGCGACACGAACCGCCCCAGGTCGAGCCGCAGATCAGCCCCAGTCAATAGCAGCGCCACCCCGGCAAAGATCGACAGGCATGCCGCGTATTGCGGCGTCACGCCCAGCCCAAACATGCCCCAGAGCAAAATGAAGAACGGCACCAGGAAGAAGGCCGAGGTTACCGCCACGTCGCGCCCCGCCGGCCGGTCCTCGGCCCGCAGGCCCCGCAGGTCGAACCGCCGTGCATAGCCGTCGATCCCGATCCAGACCGCCCAGAAATACAACAGAGCCGGCAGCGTCGCCGCCGCCATGATGCCGGTATAGGGCACCCCCGTCAGCTCGACCATCACGAAGGCCCCGGCCCCCATCAGCGGCGGCATGATCTGCCCGCCGGACGAGGCCACCGCCTCCACCGCCCCGGCGATGCGCTTCGGGTACCCCAGCCGCTCCATCGCCGGCAGGGTGATCGCCCCCGTCGAGGCCACGTTGGCCGAGGCCGAGCCCGAGATCGACCCGAAGAGCGCCGAGGACAGCACCGACACCTTCGCCGCCCCGCCCTTCAGCCGCCCGGCGGCGGCCGAGGCCACGTTCATGAACCCCTGCCCCGCCTCGCCCGCGTTCAGCACCGCGCCGAAGATCACGAACACCGCCACCACGTTCACCGACACCGCGGTCAGCGTCCCCCACAGCGCGCCCTCGGAAATCGTCAGCGTGCCAAGGAAACTCTCCAGCGGCGTCCCCGAATGCCCGAACCGCCCCGGAATATACTGGCCGTAAAGCCCGTAGAGCAGCGCCACCGCCGCCACCAGCGGCAGCGGCCAGCCGATCGACCGCCGCGCCGCCTCCAGCACCACCAGCACCAGCACCGCCGCCAGCGCCACTTGGAAATTGCCTTCGAGAAACCCGTACTGGTCCCCCAGCATCTCGCGGTTGAAGACGATCCACAGCGCCGCCCCCATCCCCAGCGCGGCCAGCACCACGCCCGACCACAGCGACACCCCCTGCCGCCCCCAGATCAGCACCCAGGGCAGCACGAAGACAAGGTGCATCGGCCGGCTCACAAGGTTCGGCACCAGCCCCGAGAACACCAAGCCAAGGTGAAAAACGACAGAGGCCAGCGCGAAGCTGGCCCAGATCACCCGCGCCAGGCCTGCCGGCGCGGGGCTGTCGGTCGAGGTCAGGCTCACTTCTGATCGTCAGTGAGCGTAAAGCCCGCTTCCTCGTAATAGCGCACGGCGCCGGCGTGGATCTGGCCGGTGATGTTCTCCATCAGCGCCTCGTCGACGCCGCCCCACCACTTCGCCGCCTCGGCCATGCTGGCCTTCTGCTCCCAGTAGGTCTTGGTCAGCTGGTAGGCGGTCTCGTCATCCATCTTGGTCGTGGTAAACGCCACCACCGGAAGCGAGGTCGTCACGATATCCTCGTCCTGGCCCGCATAGGTGCCCGCCGGGATGACCAGCTTGGTGCGCTTGGTCTCGGCGATCTGCTCGTCGCTCAGCGACAGCACGTGCACCCCGGTCGAAGCCGCGGCCTCCACCACGTTCGGCGCGGGCCAAGAGCCGGCGGTCACGAACCCGTCGATCTGGCCGTTCTGCATCGCCGGCACGGCGTTCGACAGCTCGACATCGGCGATGCTCACCTCGTCCTGCACCCCGAACAGCTCCAGGTACTTCTCGCCCTCGGTGGCGCCGAAGCTGCCCTTGCCCAGCAGGATCGTCTTGCCCTTCAGGTCGTCGAAGGTCTTGGCCCCGCTCTCCTCGGTCATGACGAAATGCATGGTCAGCGACGGAATCGGGAACAGCGCCCGGATATCGTCGAAGGCCGGGTCGCCCTTGCCCTCGAACATCGCCTTGCCGCCCTGCGCCAGGCTCACCAGCACCGGCGGCGTGGTGAAGACGTAATCGCCCCCGCGGCCACGCACCTCCATCACGTTCTGGACCGACCCCTGGCTTTCCTCGACGGTCACGCTGATCTCGCCCCCGCTGGCCTCCTGCATCGCCTCGGCGATCTGCACGGCCATCTGGTAGTAGGACGAGGCCGTCTTGGCCGACTTGTAGGTGACACGGGTTTCGGCGGCGGCCGGAACGGCCATGGCGGCGGCGACGGCCAGCGCCGTGAATGCACGGAACTTCATGGAAATTTCCTCCCTTAACAGATGGCGGCATTAAGGCCATTCCGCACGGTGGGGTCAATGGGGTCGCGGCCGCATTTCCCGAAAGAAATCAGCGCCCGCCGGGGCCTCCGGCAGGCGCTGACCCGTGATCGTGCAACCGGCTCAGATGTCGAGCGTGTGGTCCTTCTCCCACTGCGAGAAATGCGCGCAGTAGCTGTTCCACTCTTTCGTCTTCAGCTTGATGAACGCCTCCGAGAACGCCTCGCCCATCATCGACTTGAGCTCCCGGTCGCGGTTGAAGGTCCGGATCGCATCCAGCATGTTCAGCGGCAGTTTCGGCGCGCCGCGCACCTTGTGGCCCTCGGCATACATGTCGATATCGTGCCGCTTGCCCGGGTCCGCCTTGCTGCGGATGCCCGACATGCCCGCGGCGATCACCACCGCCTGCAGCAGGTAGGGGTTGGCCGCGCCATCCGCGAGCCGCAGCTCGAACCGGCCCGGCCCCGGCACCCGCACCATGTGCGTGCGGTTGTTGCCCGTCCAGGTCACCGTGTTCGGCGCCCAGGTCGCACCCGAGGTCGTGCGCGGCGCGTTGATCCGCTTGTAGCTGTTCACCGTCGGGTTGGTGATCGCCGCCATCCCCGAGGCGTGCTTCATGATCCCGCCAAGGAAATGCGCGCCCTGCTCCGACAGGCCAAGTTCGCCCGTCGGCCCCTCGCTCTTGTCGGTGGCGAACATGTTGGTCTTGGCCTTCTTGCCCGGCGCATCCCAGACCGAGATGTGCACATGCGCGCCGTTCCCCGTCAGCCCTTCCACCGGCTTCGGCATGAAGGTCGCGCGGAAACCGTGCTTCTCGGCCACCGACTTGGTCATGAACTTGAAGAAGGAATGCCGGTCCGCCGTCACCAGCGCGTCGTCGAAATCCCAGTTCATCTCGAACTGGCCATTCGCATCCTCGTGGTCGTTCTGGTACGGGCCCCAGCCCAGCTCCAGCATGTAATCGCAGATCTCGCGCACCACGTCATAGCGGCGCATCACGGCCTGCTGGTCATAGCACGGCTTCTCGGCCGTATCGAACTCGTCCGACAGCGCATTCCCGTCCGGCGTCAGCAGGAAATACTCGGCCTCGACGCCGGTCTTGACGTGCAGGCCCTCTGCCGCCGCCTCGTCGATCAGCCGCCGCAGCACGTTGCGCGGCGCCTGCGCCACGTCCTCGCCTTCCATCACCGGGTTGGCGGCCACCCAGGCCACCTCGGGCTTCCACGGCAACTGGATGACCGAACTCGCGTCCGGCACCGCCAGCATGTCGGGATGCGCCGGCGTCATGTCGAGCCAGGTGGCAAAGCCGGCGAACCCGGCCCCGTCTTCCTCCATGTCCGAAATCGCCTGCGCCGGCACCAGCTTCGCCCGCTGCCCGCCGAACAGGTCGGTGAAGGAAATCATGAAGTATTTTACGCCCTTGTCCTTCGCAAAGGCGGCCAGACTCTTGGTCATACGTGAATGCTCCCGGTTGGTTTTTCTGTCAGTTCGACGATCTCGAAATCCACGAGATCGTCCCAATGCCCCACCCATTTGTCAAAGGTTTCGGGCGCGTCGGTCTCCATCAGCTGGAAGCAGGTGTCGTCCTGCCCGGAAAGCCAGCTGTCGAGATATCTCAGGCCATCGGGCAGCATCCGGCCCTTCTCCGCGAACCGCTGGTAGACAGCGGCGGAAGAGCCGGATCTGAACCGTTCGATGACCATGTAAAGCGGCATCAGAACCCTTGGCCCGGCATTCCCGGATACCACGCCGTCCCGGCCAGCGGCACCTTGGCCATAGCCGCCGCTTCCATCGTCAGCGCCGCCAGGTCTTCCGGTTCCAGGTTATGCACGTGGTTCTTGCCGCAGGCCCTTGCCAGCGTCTGAACTTCAAGCGTCATCACCTTGAGATAATTGCGCAATCTCCGCCCCGCTTCCACCGGGTCAAGCCGCTTCGACAGCTCCGGATCCTGCGTCGAGATACCGGCCGGGTCGCGCCCCTCGTGCCAGTCGTCATAGGCGCCCGCGGTGCTGCCCAGCTTCTGGTACTCGTCTTCCCATTTCGGGTCGTTGTCGCCGATGGCGATCATCGCCGCGGTGCCGATGCTCACCGCATCCGCCCCCAGCGCCAGCGCCTTCGCCGCATCCGCGCCAGAGCGGATGCCGCCCGACACGATCAGCTGCACCTCGCGATGCATGCCCAGGTCCTGCAGCGCCTGCACCGCCTCGCGGATACAGGCCAGCGTCGGAATGCCCACGTGCTCGATGAACACGTCCTGCGTCGCGGCGGTACCGCCCTGCATCCCGTCGATCACCACCACGTCCGCCCCGGCCTTCACCGCCAGCGTCGTGTCGAAATAGGGCCGTGCCGCGCCGACCTTCACGTAGATGGGCTTCTCCCACGCGGTGATCTCGCGCAGTTCGAGGATCTTGATCTCAAGGTCATCCGGCCCCGTCCAGTCCGGATGCCGGCAGGCCGACCGCTGGTCGATCCCCTTGGGCAGGGTCCGCATCTCGGCCACCCGGTCGGAAATCTTCTGGCCCAGCAACATGCCGCCGCCACCGGGCTTGGCGCCCTGGCCGACCACGACCTCGATCGCATCCGCCTTCCGAAGGTCAACCGGGTTCATCCCGTAACGCGACGGAAGATACTGGTAAACCAGCGTTTTCGACTCGCCCCGCTCTTCCTTCGTCATGCCCCCGTCACCGGTGGTCGTCGACGTACCCGCCGCACTCGCCCCGCGCCCCAGCGCCTCTTTCGCCTGCGCCGACAGCGCACCGAAAGACATCCCCGCAATGGTGATCGGGATCTTCAGCTCGATCGGCTTCTTCGCGAACCGCGTGCCCAGCGTCACGCTCGTATCGCACCGCTCGCGATACCCTTCCAGCGGGTAGCGGCTCATCGACGCGCCCAGGAAAACCAGGTCGTCGAAATGCGGCACCCGGCGCTTGGCGCCCCCGCCGCGAATGTCATAGATGCCCGTGGCCGCCGCCCGCCGGATCTCGGCATTCACGTCCGGCGTGAAAGTGGCGGAAAAACGCGGCGGAGTCCGCGGGGCGTGTGCATTGTCCTTGGCCATGTCCTGCGCTCCTCAATAGGCGTTGTCGATATCGAAGTTGTAAAGCTGCCGGGCCGAGCCATAGCGGCGGAACTCTTCCGGCTTGGCGTCCGATCCGGCCCGTTCCAGAAGGTCGGCCAGCTTTTCAAGGTGCTCGGGCCGCATCTCCTTCTCGATGCAGTCGGCGCCGAGGCTCTTCACGCTGCCCCGCACGAACAGCTTCGCCTCGTAGATCGAGTCGCCCAACGCATCGCCGGCATCGCCGCACACCACCAGGTGCCCCGCCTGCCCCATGAAGGCCGACATGTGCCCCACGTTGCCATGCACCACGATATCGATCCCCTTCATGGAAATCCCGCAGCGGGACGAGGCGTTGCCCTTGATCACCAGCAGCCCGCCATGGCCCGTCGCCCCGGCATACTGGCTGGCATCGCCCTCGACCACCACCGTGCCGCTCATCATGTTCTCGGCCACGCCGGGCCCCACCGAGCCCGTCACGTGCACCGTCGCCTGCTGGTTCATGCCCGCGCAGTAATACCCGGTCGAGCCCTTCACCTGCACCTCGATCGGCGCATCCAGCCCCACGGCAATCGCGTGACTGCCCCGCGGGTTCACCACCTCCCAGGCGGTTTCGTTCGTCTGCGCGGTCTGCGCCTGCAACGCCTCGTTCAGGCCGCGCAGGCCCTCGGCGGCAAGGTCATAGGTCTGCATGTCTCAGTGCCTCCAGAAATAGACAGTGGCGGGCTCCGGCTCCCAGACCTTGGCATCCTCGATGCCCGGCAGGTTCACCAGCGCGCGGTATTCGCTGCCGAACGCCACGTATTGATCGGTTTCGGCCATGACGGCCGGCTTGCAGGCGATCGGGTCGCGCAGCACGCCGAACCCGTCCTTGGTGCCCACGACGAAGGTGTAGAACCCGTCCAGATCGTCGAGCCCCGCCTCCAGCGCCTCGCCAAGGCTGGCGCCCTCGCGCATCTTCCACGTCAGGTACGCGGCCGCGACCTCGGTGTCGTTCTGCGTCTCGACCTCCACGCCCTCGTGCTTCAGCTTGCGCCGCAGGGAGTTGTGGTTCGACAGCGACCCGTTATGCACAAGGCACTGGTCGCCCCCGGTCGAGAACGGGTGCGCGCCCAGCGTCGTCACCGCCGATTCCGTGGCCATCCGCGTGTGCCCAATGCCATGGGTGCCGGTCAGCTTGGGGATGTCGAAGCGCTTGGCCACGTCACCCGGAAGCCCGACTTCCTTGTAGATTTCAATGACTTCCCCGGCACTCATCACCCTCACATCTGGACGATCCGCCTTCAGCGCCGCCCGCGCCTCGGCCATTTTCTCCTCGGGCAGTTCCAGCACCGCGTGCGTGTCGATCACCCGGCAGGTCACATCCGCCCCGATCGCCTGTCCAAGTGCCTTGTCCAGCCCCGCGAACCGCGACGGGTCCGCCGCCTGCACGGTCAGCTTGGCAAAGCCGTCACGATCCGTGCCGTAAACCGCGATCCCCGCGCTGTCGGGCCCCCGGTCCGACATGGTGATCAGCATATCCGTCAGCATCTCGCCCAGCTTCGGCTCGAGCGATTTGTCCTTCAGAAACAGTCCGACGATTCCACACATTGGCGTCTCCATACCTGGTGTTGAAGACACGCTAGCCTGATTCCGAATAAAGTTCAATATCCGGAATTATAGTTTCCTGTGGGGAATATTCATCCGCCGCCCTGCGGGTAGGAAATCACCGACAGGTACCGGATCGGCAACTGGATCAGCTCATGCGGCCCGTGCGGCGCGTCGGCATCGAAGAACAGGCTGTCGCCGGGCCGCAGGTGAAAGCTCTGGTCGCCATGGCGATAGCCCACCTCCCCCTCGAGGATGTACAAAAGCTCGATCCCCTCGTGCTGGAACGTCTCGAACGTGTCCGATGCCTCGGACAGCGTGATCAGGTAGGGCTCCACCACGACACCGCTGTTATTGGCCCCGATATGGCCCAACAGGTTGTACTGGTGCCCCGCCCGCGTGCCGGCCCGCTCGATCTCCAGCGCCTCGCCCGCCTTCACATGCACCGCCTCCCGCCGCTCCTCGAACCGGCGGAAGAACGACGTCACCGGCACCGACAGCGCCGCCGACAACGCCTGCAACGTGGTCAGCGAGGGCGACGTCACCCCGTTCTCGATCTTCGACAGCATCCCCACCGAAAGCCCCGTCACCTCCGCCAAGTCGGCCACGGTCATCCCCCGCGCATGGCGGAACTCGCGCACCTCCCGGCCGATCGCCGTCTCGAGGTTTTTCTCGCGGCTTTCCCGAAGCTTGTGCGGATCCTGGCTTAGTTTCGACCCCATGCGCGTGTCGGCCTCCCGGTTGCGGAAAACCAAGGATGCGCAAAGCCCCGGCCGATTGCAAGCGCTCAGGCTTCCAGCTCGGCATCCCAGTAAAGGAAGTCGATCCAGCTGTCATGCAGGTGGTTCGGCGGGAACTTGCGCCCCATGTTGCGCAGCTCCTCCGCCCCCGGCGCGCGCGGCGGTTTCTGCAGCGTCATGCCCACCTGCCGCAGGCTCTTGGCCCCCTTCCGCAGGTTGCACCGCGAACAGGCCGCGACCACGTTTTCCCAGGAGGTGATTCCGCCCCGCGCCCGCGGCACCACGTGGTCGAAGGTCAGCTCGCCCTTCGAGCCGCAATACTGGCAGCGGAATTCGTCCCTCAGAAAAAGATTGAAGCGCGTGAATGCCACGCGCTTCTGGGGTTTGACGTAGTCCTTGAGGACGATCACGCTCGGGATGCGTATCTCGGTACTCGGGCTTCGGACCGTGTGTTCGTATTCGGCAACGATATCAACACGATCGAGGTAAACCGCCTTCACCGCGTCCTGCCATGGCCAAAGCGACAGCGGGTAGTACGAGAGCGGCCGGTAATCGGCGTTCAGCACCAGCGCCGGATGATGCTTCAGCGCTGACGGCTCCCTGACAAACTCGGTTCTGAAATCCCCATCCATGACAGCCACTCGCTCCCGCCCGGTTCACCTCTTGTTTTTGCTCGGGGGCGGCACAGCCCGCCCCGTCGTGATGTTCACTATATATCGTGTTTCGGACCTGACAAGCCCCACGAATTGCGGAACATTTTGGGGTTTGAGTATGCTGATTCCGTAACCCTATTGTGACACTTATCCACAGCTCTGCCCGGGGTTTGTGCAATGGTGGAACGACCCTACATAAAGGGCATGACCTACCCCGCAGACCTGCCCCCGGCCCCGCCCCCCGGCGCGATCCTCGAATCCGCGCTCTACGCCGACAATCTCGACGCCGCCGCCGCCTTCTACGGCGATGTCATGGGCCTGCCCGAGGTCATCCGCGTCGAGGGCCGCCACATTTTCTACCGCGTGGGCCCCGGCATCCTGCTGGTCTTCAACCCCGACGCCACCGCCGAAGGCTCCACCAACCCCAAGCTCCCCGTCCCGCCCCACGGCGCCCACGGGCCCGGCCACCTCTGCTTCTCCGCCACCGCCGAAGAGCTCGACCAGTGGCGCCACCGCCTGCAAGCCGCCGGCCATCCCATCGAGGCCGATTTCCAATGGCCCAACGGCGCCCGCTCCATCTACTTCCGCGACCCTGCCGGCAATTCCATCGAGATCGCCGAGCCGCGCCTGTGGTTTGACGAGGAATAAAGCTGCGCGGAATCAAGGGCAAAGCCCCCCGCCCCGGCCCCCGAGCCGGGGCCTCGCACCTAACAGGGAAACACGGACGCCGCCGCGCCAGCCAGGTGGCAAAAGAAATTGATCACCCGCGTGGTGATCCGCGCCCGGTTGAAGGCGATGTCCATCAGGAAGGCGAACAGCACCCCGACAAAGCCCAGGTAACTCCACCCCCAGTAATCGTTGAAGACGATCGTCCACAGCCAGTTCTGGTTGAACACGTAGAAATAGGTCGCAATCACAGTCGCCACCGAAAGCAGCAGCGAAATCGGCAACAGGTGCGCGCTGGCGCGGCCCTTGAACACCGCCAGGGCCAGCGCCATCAGGAACACCACCAGGTTGGACGCGCAGAAGACCTTCAGGTCGCGCCGCAACTCGGCAAGTACCTCGTCGTATTCTTTCTCGATAAACGCCTCGATCCGCGCCCGCCCTTCTTCCGTCGCGCGCAGTACCCCCTCGAAAAACGCGGTGACGTCCTCGCGCACGGCCGCCTGCCGGTCGCAGTCGATCTTGCAGCCCGCGGTCAGCACATCCGCGACGAACTTGTCGAACCCCGCCTCCAGCCGCGCCTTCTGTTCCTCGATGGAGTGCGTGAACCGCTCCGCCAGCCCTTCCGCAAGCCCCTTCAGCCGCCCCGCCCGATCCTTGAGCTGATGCGCGGCGATCGTCTCCTGGAACCGGTCGGACACCTGGCTCACGGCAAAATCCTGCACCATCCGGTCCACCCTGTCCGGCGCCGTCACTAGCACGACCAGCGCCGCCCCGAAGATCACGACCCCCGCAAGGCTCAGAAGGATGTTCAAATTGCGAAACCAGGCCAATCTCTGCATCTTTGACTTTCGAAAATGGTGTCCTGCCCAAAAGCTAAAGGATTGGCCTCGCAACGCAACGCTCTCCCCGCCCCCGCGGCCCGCCCACGATAACCCGTTGCGCAACCGCCCCGGTGACATCCCAAGACCTTTAACAGAAGTGTTGATGATCTCGACCATGTAAGACTCGATCACATAAAGGGCGATCGTCCGCTTCGAGCCCTTCCTGCTCCTTCGACACACAGCAGCGAACGACCGGTCCTGCAACAAGACAGAAACGTGCCAGAACCAAGTAGGTTTTGCCTTGGGGTTCCGTCACGGCTAGCACTCTGAGAATGCGGATGGACTAACGGAAGGACAGATACCACCGCTATTGGCGCAGCGGTTTGGGCAAGGGGTTTTCGCGCCATCCCGCATGCACCGCTCAATCAACGTAAGCAGGTTAGGAAAGAAGTTGAAGCCAGAACTCCACAAACTCCTGATGGCCGGTTTATTGATGCGAATACTGGTGATCCTATTGAGGGAAATCATGACCTCGGTCATAAGTACGGGCACGAATTTAGGCGTGAGAAAGCAAAAGCTGAAGCTGAAGCTGAAGGGCTGAGCCAGCCAGAATTCAACGAAAGGATGAACAACCCTGATCTGTACCAAATCGAAGACCCCATAAATAACAGAGGTCACAGATTTGAAAAACCAGGAAACGACTGAAAATGAAATCACACAAATTACGGGATGCTGTATTCCGTTTCGATCTGAATGAGATTGCGCAGCTGCTTGGAAGCGGATGTGGAATAGATGAGATTGATGAAGATGGCCGAACGGCACTAATGCATACAGCTATCGATGGCCAGTCGGAAATTTCGAATTTCCTGATTGCGAAAGGCGCAAAAGTTAATGTGCAAGATGGTCAGGGTTGGACGGCACTTCACTTCGCAATTCAGAACGGCCACAATGAAATCGCGTTCGATTTGCTCGACAATGGCGCGTTAGCAAATTTAAGGGATGTGCACGGTAATTCGCCATTGTTTCGAGCGGTTTTTGCCAGAGCAGATCAGACATTGATTTCAAAACTTGTAAAAGCAGGCGCTGATCCGGATGCGGAAAACCTGCATGGCGTATCTCCCCGAAAATTGATGAAAACCATGGGTATCACGGTAAGCTTCTGATCTCTCGATAGACGTTTCAGTACTGAATTACCCGACCTCCGGCGGTCGGCATCGGAGTTTCCAACGCCGCTGGCGAGAGGGCCGAGCGGCGCAGCTACCACTCCAAGTTGACCGATGCTGCATCCCGCTCCAAGGTCCGCTATGTTCATGTCAAACATGCAAAGTTTGGATCGATTTATTCACCTGCCCCCGCAGATTTCTGCGGGGGCATTGGCATATTCTGAGCAGTATTGCACATGGGGTCGCGCTTGAGTCTTCAACACATCCGGTGAGAGGCCGAGGCTTTCACCCCGGCCCCCCCAATCAATCCTAAGACAGACTCAGCCGGCCTTCTCGACCGCCCGCTTGGTCATTACCTTCGCGATATGCGCCCGGTAATCGCCCGAGCCATGCACGTCGGAAATCATGTTCGACCCGTCCAGCTTCAGCCCGTCCAGCGCCCCGGCCGAGAAATCCGACCCAAGCGCCGCCTCGGCCTCCGACCAGCGGAACACGCCCTCGTTCGAGGCACCCGTCACCGCCACGCGAACCCCGTCCGCATATTTGGCCACGAACACGCCCACCAGCGCAAAGCGCGACGCCGGCTGTTCGAACTTCATGTAGGCGGCGGTTTCCGGCACCGGGAACTTGATCTCGGTGATGATCTCGCCCTCCTCCAGCGCCGTCTCGAACATGCCGGTGAAATAGTCATCCGCCGCGATCTCGCGCTTGTCGGTCCGGATCACGGCACCAGAGCCCAACGCCGCCGCCGGGTAACACGCCGACGGGTCGTTGTTGGCCAGCGACCCGCCGATCGTCCCGCGGTTGCGCACCGCCGGGTCGCCCACGTTCGAGGCCAGCGCCGCCAGCGCCGGGTAATACTCCTGCGCCGCCACATCCGCATGGATCGTGGCCGCGCCGATACAGACCCGCCCGTCATCGTCGACACAGATCCCCTTGATCTCGTCGATGCCGGTCAGGCTCACCAGCTTCGAGGGCATCGCCAGCCGCTGCTTCAGCGACGGGATCAGCGTCTGCCCCCCGCTCAGCGCCACCGCGTCCTCGTCCGTCATCGCCTTGACCGCATCGGCCAGCGTCTTCGGGCGTTCGAAATCGAATGCATACATGGGTTACGTCCTCCTTACCCTTGCATCGCCTGCCAGACCCGCGAGGGCGAGACCGGCATATCGATATGGGTGACAGTGTGCCCGCCCGATTGCAGGGCGTCGATCACGGCGTTGACCACCGAGGGCGGCGAGCCGATGGCCCCCGCCTCGCCACAGCCCTTCACCCCCAGCGGGTTGTGCGTGCACGGCGTCTGGCAGGAATGGTCGACCGCGTAGAACGGCACGTCATCGGCGCGCGGCATGGCGTAATCCATGTAGGAGCCGGTCAGCAACTGCCCGCTCTCGTCATAGACGCACTGTTCCAGAAGCGCCTGGCCGATGCCCTGGCCGATCCCGCCATGCACCTGCCCGTCGACGATCATCGGGTTGATGATATTGCCGAAATCGTCCGCCGCCGCGAACCGCTCCACCGTGACCTTGCCGGTCTCGGGGTCCACCTCCACCTCGCAGGCATAGGCGCCCGAGGGGTAGGTGAAGTTCGCCGGGTCATAGAACGCCGTCTCCTCCAGCCCCGGCTCGATCTCCTCCAGCGGGTAGTTATGCGGCACGTAGGCCGCCAGCGTCACGTCGCCCCAGGCCACCGACTTGTCGGTGCCCGCCACGCTGAACTGGCCGTCCTTGAACTCGATATCGGCCTCGCTGGCCTCCATCAGGTGCGCGGCGATCTTCTTGGCCTTGTTGATGATCTTCTCGGTCGCCCGCACCATGGCCGACCCACAGACCGCAAGGCTACGCGAGCCATACGTCCCCATCCCGAACGGGATCTTCGAGGTATCGCCATGCACGATGTCGATCATGCCGGGATCGATCCCCAGCATCTCGGCCACCACTTGCGGGAACGCGGTCTCGTGCCCCTGCCCGTGGCTATGCGCACCGACCATCACGCTGATCGACCCGGTGGCATTCACCCTGACGGTCGCGGCATCATACAGCCCCGCCCGTGCACCAAGCGCGCCCACCAGCGCCGACGGCGCAATCCCGCAGGCCTCGATGTAGCAGTTCACACCGAAACCGCGCAGCTTGCCGTTCTTCTCGCTCTCGGCCCGCCTCGCGGCAAAGCCCTTCACGTCGGCGATCTCTTCCAGCTTGTCCATGGTCGCCACGTAATCGCCGGTGTCATACTCCACGGCAACCGGCGTGGCATAGGGAAACTCCGTGATGAAGTTCTGCCGCCGCAGCGCGATCGGGTCCACCTTCAGCTCCCGCGCCGCCTTGTCGATGACGCGCTCGATCTGGTAGGTCGCCTCCGGCCGTCCGGCCCCGCGATAGGCATCGACGGGCACGGTGTTGGTAAACACCGCCTTCACGTTCACGTAGATATTCGGCGTCTTGTAATTGCCGGCCATCAGCGTGCCGTGCAGATAGGTCGGCACACAGGGCGCAAAGGTCGACAGGTACGCGCCCATGTTGGCATAGGTCTCGGTGCGCAACGCGGTGAAGTTGTTCTCCGCATCCAGCGCCAGCTCGATCTTCGTCACGTGATCGCGGCCCTGCGCATCGGAAATGAACGCCTCCGACCGGCTCGATGTCCACTTCACGGGGCGATTCATCGCCTTCGCGGCAAAGGTCACGAAGGCTTCTTCCGCATAGTGATAGATCTTCGAACCAAAGCCCCCGCCCACATCCGGCGCAATCACCGTAAGCTTGTGCTCGGGAATGCCCAGCACGAAGGCCCCCATCAGAAGGCGGATCACGTGCGGGTTCTGGCTGGTGGTATACAGCGTGTAATCGTCGCCCGCCCGGTTATAGGCGCCCACGGCCACCCGCGGCTCCATCGGGTTCGCCACAAGCCGCTGGTTCACCAGCTCCAGCGTGGTGACATGCGCGGCGCTTTCGAACGCCGCATCGGTCGCCGCCTTGTTGTCCTCCACGAAGCCCCAGTCGAAACACAGGTTCGACGACAGGTCGTCATGCACCTTCGGCGCGCCGTCCTCCAAGGCCGCCTTCATGTCCATGACCGCCGGCAGGTCCTCGATATCGACCTCGATCGCCTCGGCCGCATCCCTTGCCTGCTCGCGCGTCTCGGCCACCACGGCGGCGATCGGGTCGCCCACATGCCGTACCTTGCCCTGCGCCAGAACCGGGTGCGCCGGCTCCTGCATCGGCTCGCCATGCTTGTCGGTCACCTGCCAGCCGCAGGGAATGCCGCCCACGCCCTCGAAATCCTTGCCGGTGAAAATGCGCAGCACGCCGGGCATCCCCTCCGCCGCCGCCGTATCGAGCCCGGTGATCTTCCCATGCGCCACGTCCGAGCGCAGGAAATGCACATAGGCCTGACCGGCCACGTTGATATCATCGGTGTAATTCCCGGTTCCCGACAGGAACCTTACGTCCTCGCGCCGCTTCGTCGCGTCGCCTATGCCGCCATCCTTGGGCATGATCTGTCCTCCCTGAATAACTGAAACCCGTCCGTCCTCGTCACGAGGCGCGCCGCAAGGCGCGACGAGCCCGCCCTACTCGGCGGCGATCTTTGACGTATCCTGGCCGGCCGCGGCCATGATCGCCTTGACGATGTTGTGATACCCGGTGCACCGGCAGATATTCCCCTGCAGGTACGAGCGAATCTCCTCCTCGCTCGGGTTCGGGTTCTTCTCCAGCAGCGCCGCCGCCGTCATCACCATGCCCGGCGTGCAGAACCCGCATTGCAACCCGTGGTGATCCTGGAACGCCTGCTGCACCTTGTTCAGCGTGCCGTCATCCGCGGCCATCCCCTCGATCGTGGTCACCTCCGCGCCCTCGCATTCGGCGGCGAAGATGGTGCAGGCCTTCACGTCGCGCCCATCCACATGCACCACGCAGGCGCCGCACTGGCTGGTGTCACAGCCCACATGCGTGCCGGTCAGGTGCAGGCTCTCCCTCAGGAATTCGACAAGCAGCGTGCGGCCTTCGATCTCTCCGGTCGCTGGCTTGCCGTTCACGGTCATGCTGACCTGTGGCATCTGGCTCCTCCCAAAAATGTTTTTGCAATCGACAGGTTGGAGTTAAACACGCGGCCCCCCGCTTGAGAAGAACGTTTTTTGTGCACTCGCGCCCGCCTGCCGACGATTGCGGGCGACGGGCCCGGGCTCAATCATTCACCCAATGGGTTGACTGATAGAGGCTGACGGGTTATTCACCCATATGGTTGAACAAGAATCGCACCAACGACTGACCGAGATCTTCAAGGCCGCCGGCGACCCCACCCGCCGGGCCATCCTGACGCTTCTGGCGCAGGAAGGTCCGCTCCGGGTCACCGACATCGCCGGGCATTTCGACATGAGCCTCAATTCCGTCTCCAAGCACATCAAGGTGCTCGAGGCGGCCGGGCTTGCCACGCGCCGCACCGAATGGCGCGAGCACCTGATCGAGATACGCACAGAGGAACTCGCCCTGGTCGACCGCTGGTTCCGCGACCTCCGTTCGATCTGGGCCCTCCGGCTGGAGGCGCTCGACACCCTGCTCACCGGAAAGGACGACACATGACTGCCACCGAGAAAGACCTCACCCTCACCGTCGAACGCGTGATCGACGCATCCCCCGAGAAACTATTCGACGCCTGGCTCGACCCCGAAACGATGAAACGCTTCATCTGCCCGTTCGACACTACCGTGCCCACCGCCTTCTCCGACGCCCACGAGGGCGGCCGCTTCGAGGTGATGATGCGTGTCAACGGCAAGGACCTGCCCCACACCGGCACCTACAAACTCATCGACCGGCCAAATCGCCTCGTCTTTACCTGGGAAAGCCACGCCTCGCGCGACGACAGCGAGGTCACGCTCACCTTCACCCCCGGCACCGGCGGCACCCATGTCAAACTCACGCAGGTCCGCTTCGTCGGCGAAGACCAGCGCGAAGGCCACCGCAAGGGCTGGACGTCCATTCTCGAGAAACTGGCGGCCGTCGCCTGATCCCGGCGCCGGGCGGTCCGCCGCCCGGCCCGCCTGACCGCTCCGCCTTACCCGGCCGGCTTGCGCTGGCGCGGCTGCGGCCGGGTCGGAATTTCCTTCAGCAAACCGCCCACCCCCATCGCCGCGATATCCGCGCTCGTCACCGCGATCCCGCAGGCCACCCGCGACAGCACCCAGTCGGCCCCGTGCAGCACCGGCGACCGCGCGCTGTTCGGCAGCCCGATCACCGGCTTGCCCTTCAGATCGCCAAGAAACAACAGGTTCCCCGGATCGACCGGCATCCCGAACCGCTCCACCCGACCCCCGGCCAGCCGCAGCGCGGCCGGCGCCGTATCCTCCGGGTCCGACGTGGCCGACCCGGTCAGCACCAGCACGATCCCGCCCTTCGCCGCCGTCAACGCCTCCGCTAGCGCATCCTCGTCATGCGCCACGCTCACCGTCTCGGCCAGCACCATGCCCAGCCCCGACAACCGCGCCTCGATCGCCTCGACACCCTTCTCCCCCGGCCCGCCCGGAATATCCGTCAATATCAGCGTCGCATCCTCGAAGGCCGGCTCCGCCAGCCGGATCGCCCCGCGCGCCGCCTCCGCCGCCTCGCGCACGGCGCTTTCCGCCACGGCGTAAGAGATGATCTTCACCGTCGCCACCATGCCGCCCGCGTGGATCTGCCGATAGGGTGGCACCGTCGCCACCGTGATCATCGGGTCCACCGCATTCGCCGCGTTGATCCGTTCCGCCTCCAGCAACACCACCCCCGGGCCATCGGCCACAAGGTTCACCCGGCCGGTGAACGGCGCACTCAAATGCAGCCCCTCTGCCCCGTCATGGATCGCCCCCGCCAGCATCTCCGCCGCGTCATTTTCCGACAGGTCCCCCGCATCGGGCCGCGCCACCGTCACCTCGGCAATCCCGGCCTCCGCCAGTTTGCCAAGGTCCGCCGCCCCCAGCACATGCCCCTTCTTCAGCCGCCCCCCGGGCAGCTTCAGCGAATGGGCCAGCATCGCGCCCGCCGCCTCCGCCACGGGCACCGTGCCGAACTTCATCCGCCCTGCCTCAGCACCTGGGTCATCTGCGCCAGGATCGCCACGGCAATCTCCGACGGCCCCGCCGCCCCGATATCGAGGCCGATCGGCCCGTGGATCCGCGCGATCTGCTCGTCGCTCAAGCCCCGCTCCTTCATCCGCTCCACCCGCTTCGCATGGGTCCGCGTCGACCCCAGCGCCCCGATATAGAACACGTCCGACCTCAGCGCCTCCTCCAGCGCCGGATCATCCAGCTTCGGATCATGGGTCAGCAGCACCAGCGCCGTCCGCTGGTCGAGGCCGAAGGCCCGCACCCCCTCGTCCGGCCACTCGTGCAGCACCGTCTCGCCCGGAAACCGCTCGGCACTGGCGAAGCTTTCCCGCGGGTCGATCAGCAGCGGGTCATACCCGGCAATCCGCGCCATCGGCACCAGCGCCTGCGCGATGTGCACGGCGCCGACGATGATCAGCCTGAGCGGCGGGTTGTGAATCGCCACGAAGGTCTCGCCATCCTCCTCGAACCCCGACCGATCCATCCGGAACCGGTCTTCATACCCGTCCCGGACCAGCCGGCGCTCGGCGTCCAGCCCCGTCACATAGGCCACCGGCACCCGCCCGTCGCGGGCAATGGTCAGGTCTTCCAGCACCTGTTCGGGCATGACGCTGCCGATGGGCTCCACCAGAACCCGGATCGTCCCGCCACAGGCCAGCCCCACGGCAAACGCATCGCCATCGCTCACCCCGTATTCCAGCATCACCGGCTTGCCTTCCTCGATGGCGTCAATGGCTTCCGCCACCACCGCCCCCTCGACGCAACCGCCCGAAACCGACCCCTCGATCTCGCCCGCCCCGGAAATCGCCAGCTGGCTGCCCACCCGGCGCGGGGCGCTGCCCCATGTCTCGACCACGGTCGCAAGCGCCGCGCCCTTGCCCTCCCGGTGCCAGGCCAGCGCGGTTTCGGGAATGGTGTCGAAGCGGTCCATGAGAGCCTCCTTCCAGCGGGCCCAATATGGAGACGC
The DNA here is from genome assembly GCF_030373445.1 of Roseovarius sp. Classification (GTDB taxonomy): domain Bacteria; phylum Pseudomonadota; class Alphaproteobacteria; order Rhodobacterales; family Rhodobacteraceae; genus Roseovarius. The sequence continues at coordinate 498,335 of NZ_JAUCYU010000002.1, read as the reverse complement.
GGCCAGCGGGGTACAATGAAAAACGCCCGACCCTTCCGGGACAGGCCCCTTGCCGGAGGCCCCGCAGCACGGAGATCGGCCGCCTCGCCGCAATGGCCGCCTGGCCCTTCATGGACATGACCACGAAACGCCTACGCGGCATTTGACCGTCGGCAAGGAATTGCGGCCTCGTCCAGCAGTGCCGACCTTGCATCCGCAAATCGGCAAAGGCCAAATTGAAACATGCCACAGGCTTCTCTAACGTCCTGTTCAATAAGTTCGGAGGACGTTTTCTTGACGGGCGTTTGGCGACCAGAGCGTCGAAACAGAAGAATTGGAACCAAGGCGTCAGGGTTTTCCAAGTCCAACGACATGCGAATACCAGAAAGCTGGGTGGACAAGCACGGGAACTACACGCTCCACTTTGAACGGCTCGAGACGCCTCGTGTTGAGAATGTCACGTTCGGCGAATGCAAAATGAAGTTTCTCTACGAGACACCCCGCAAAGGGTTCTCTTACGGATGTTCACCCGCGGACGTTGCTAAATTGCTGACAGTCGTTTCCAGCCTTGTCCCAGCTTTTCCGGACATAGTCGCGTTTCGACAACCCACCAGAAAGCAACATCAGCAAAACCCGGTTTGGGGCCGTTTTCTGTATTGCGCAGAATTTGCTGAGCAGCACGGAACGGCAATTGTCGTAGAAGCTCAAGAACTGGGATCGCCGCTAAAATGGTCAAAACGAATGACTTTGGATGACCGCGCAGAGTATGAACGTCTCCTTCGCGACGGGCACGTCTTTGTCGAAACCAAGCGATACCAAGTGGCAAAGCAGACCGAAGAAGCGGTGCGGAACACGATACTCTATCGTACTTTCCTGCACGAGCTTGGGCACCTGGCTGACTATCATCAAAAGGTTCTTGATCACCAATCGGCGCTCGACCTCGATCAGGATGTCGCGGACAGTCTCTACTTTTCCAAACCAACTTCAGAACGCGAAGCCTTTGCGCACAGGTTTGCAGAAGAACTTAGGGAAACGCTACTCGAACGCGGCGCGATACCGTTTGAACCTCAGCCTTCCGCATAAGCGGAGCCTCGATCCTGGGGTTTCAACGTCCGCACCGCCCCGCACAGCCAACATTCCAGACAAAAACACCCCCGCAGTTTCCTGCGAGGGCGCCAACGCAAGACCCATGGCACCTTATCCTCCAAGCGCCTTGCCCCCGGAACGGCCGCCCCTTTCGGGACGGCCGCCCTTGGCGAACGCCGCAGCCCTCACTCGGCCGCGACACGCGCGGTCCTGCCCAGGGGACGCTCCGGGAGGACAAAGGCAACGGCGATGAACCCGAGCCCCAGAAGGATGCCCAGCACATCGCCGCGCAGCCCGATCAGCCCGTCATAACCGGCATCCGGCACCGTCCCCAGCGTCAGCTTGGCGCCCTCCAGCAGGCCCCAGGCCTCCCACGCCGGATAGGTCACCATGTAGGCCGCAGCCCCCAGCAACCCGCCCGCCACGAAGAACAGCGCATCCCGCCGCCCCGTGGCCGCCGCCGCAACGCCGGTGCCCGGGCAATAGCCCGCCGCGGCCCAGCCCGCGCCCAGCATCAGCCCACCGATGAAGACGCCGGTATAAACCGTCTTCACATCCATGTGGCCCACATCGACCAGCCCGGCCATCTGGCCCGCGAACATCAGGACAGAGCCCGTGCCGATGGCCAGCAGGATGGTCTTCATCAGGTGCAGATGCTTCAGCGACAGCATCTTCCCGATCCAGTTGGGGTTCGTCGCCCCGATCCGGTCAAGCACGGCCCCGAACGCCGCACCGATCACGATGGCAAAAATGATGGTACTCATGGCTCAGCCCTCCTTGCTGTACATCATCATGGAAACGGGGATCGCGGCGAGAAAGGCGCCGGCAGCGAAGATGTAGCCCGAGAGCGATGTCTGCATCATCCCCGACATCATGTGCCCCGAGGTGCACCCCCCGGCCAGCCTCGCGCCGTAAAGCACGATGAACCCGCCGGCGAAGGCCACGGCATAGCGCTTCCACGGCGTATCCCCGAAATTGGCTTTCCAGATCGCCGGCAACCGGCGCTCCTCGCGCCCGATCCCGCCGCGCAGCAGCGCCGAGCCCGCCGCCCCGGCCATCATCGCCAGCACGAAGACGAAGCTGTAGTTCAGCGGGTTGGCCGCGTTCTTGGCGTATTTGGCGCCCGACTTGGCCAGGTAGGCGTTGGTCGAGGCATAGCCCTCGTCCGTCTGCGTGATCAGGTCCGGGTTGGCGACATCCCCGATCATCGCGTCGAAAATGACGAACTGCGTCGACACCCCGATGGGTTTGACAAGCAGTACCGCCGCAAAAAAGACGAGCCCCAGAAGCAGCCCGCCGGTTTTCCAGTTGAGTGGCATGGTCGTGACCTCATGTCCGATTCATTTATATTCATGTTCGTGAATATAACTACTGGCTATCCCTTTGCATTGATCCACGTCAATTTGCCGCAGAGGCCGCGCGGCACAAAAAAAGCCGCGGCCGGTTTCCCGACCGCGACTCCAGGCTCTCCGGGGGGCGTGACCCCGGATGCCGGCTTTTACCCGCCGTTCAGAAGCGGCGTGATGTTGCGCACGGCGGCGCGACGGTTCTCGCGGATGTCACCGGTCTGCTGCACCTTCAGGTCCGATTCACCGTAGCCCTGAACGATCAGGTTCGACGCCGGCACGTTGAAATACTCGGTCAGCGCCAGCGCCACCGATTCCGCCCGGCGGTCCGACAGCGCGAGGTTGTAGGCGGCGCGGCCCACCGTGTCGGTGTGCCCTTCCACGAGGAACAGCTGCTGCGGGTTCTCCTCGATCGCCTGCCGCATCGCATCGCCAAGCGCTTGCAGCTCCTCGGCCTCTTCCGGCTGGATCACGGCCGAGTTGGTCTCGAAGTTGATCGAGTCGAGCGAGATCACCGGCACCTGGTTCCGCACCACGTTGATGTTGCGCACCTGGTTCAGCGAATAGGCCCGGTCCGTGCTGCCGCCCTGCGCGGCCAGCGCGGCGCGCAGCTGGTCGGTCTCGCCGGGGTTGTAATCGACCGACTGCGCCTGGTTCTGCTGCAACCGCGTGACATCGACCTGCTGGTAATCGCGCGTATCGTCGATCAGCACGATCTCCTGCCCGTCGGGCCGGATCAGCACGCGCTGCAGGATCGCACCGTTGTTCGACCGCACGGTCACGACACGGCTGCCATCCTCGTGGTCGATGATGGTGCGGGTCGACCCGTCGCTGTAGGTCTCGGTCTCGACCGTGCTGCCCGGACGGCGCAGAAGCGCGTTGTCGTCGCGGATCACGCGGTACTGGCCGCCATCCTCGACAACGATCCGGTCGCCGGTGTTCGACACGACCTGACCGCCGCCCTGGAAGGACTGGCCGACAAGGTAGGCGCCCACCAGCCCGACGGCGGCGGCACCCAGCACCTCTTTCAGATCGTCGTCATCGTCATCGGCCTGCGCGGCGGCCCGGGCATTGGCACGGGCCTGGCCCGAAATATCCGTCTCGAACTCCTCGTTCGACGACCGTGCCTGTTCCTCGGTCACGGTCTCCTGGGTCCGGTCCAGAAGCTCGCCCACGCCGCTCAGCGCCGCGGCACCGGTATCGGCGGCGGTCTGCGCGGCCTGCTCGGCCTGCTGTTCCGCGCTCAACTGTTCGACATCGTCAACCTCGGCCTTTTCCATCGCCTCCTCGACGACTTCTTCCTCGACCTCGGCATTGGCATTGGCCGCTGCCTCGGCGTTGGCATCGGCGTCGGCATCCGCAGTCGCGTTGCCATCAGCAGTATCATCCACCGTCGCGTCGGTATCGGCAGTCGCCTCGGCCTCGGCATCCGCGTCGGCATCGCCACCAAGCGAGTTGCGCAGCTTGTCGAGCGCATTCTCGTCCTCGGCCGCGCCGCCGGTGTTCTCCTGCGCCTGCTCCGTGCTCTCCTCGACGTTTTCCTGCGCCTCTTCGACGGCTTCCTCGACGTTCTCCTCCGCCTGCTCAGCCGTATCCTGCGCGTTCTCCGTCGTGTCCTCGGCCGTGTCCTGCGCGTTCTCCGTGGCCTCTTCGGCCGTGTCCTGCGCGGTGTCCGTGGCCTCATCCGCGGTCTCGGTCGCCTCGTCGACAACCTCCTCGGCGTTCTCCGTGGCCTCCTCGGCGGTGTCCGACGCCTGGTCGGCCACTTCGCCGGCATTGTCCTGTGCCTGGTCGGTCACCTCTTCGGCATCGGCCGCGGTCTCGAGCTGCTCGCGCAGGTCCTCGGCCTCCTCGGTCGCGCCCTGCTCGGCGGAATTATCCTCCTGCGCCTGCTCGGCCTCGGCCTCCTCGGCCGGCTCGTTCTGCGCTTCCTCTTCTTCGTCCTTCTTCAGACCAAGCGCGTCGCCAAGTGCATTGGCATTGGTATTGGCCTCCGCCTCGCCTTCCAGCGTGATGCCGGTGGTGCTGTTCTCCGCGCTCTGGGCGATCGCGCCGTGCGGTGTCGCCAGCCCGATCACAACTGCGAGAGCCGTTGTCGATTTCAGCCAATTGCGTTTCATGTCTGCTCCTTCGATCTTTTTTCACAGGCCACGGAAAGCCCGCGTCTGCTGGGGGGTAGTCGTGTATGCACAAGAAACGCGCAGACTGCGAAAAGGTTTCTGGGCCCTACCGGATTTCGGACAGCAGGCGCGATTTCTCGCCCATGTCGTCGGGCCGCGAGATCACCCGCGCCAGTTCCTCCAGCGTGGCCACCGAATGACCGGCCCGGAAACTGTCCACATGCGGCAGCATCGCCGCGATGCCCCGCGCCTTGGGCGCGAATTCGTCCCACCGCAGAAGCGGGTTCAGCCAGATCAGCCGCCGCGCCGACAGGTGCAGCCGCTCGATCTCGCGCCCCAGTAGCTCGGGGTCGTCCCGGTCCAACCCGTCGGTGATCAAGAGCACCACCGCCCCCTGCCCCGTCACCCGGCGTGACCAGTCACGGTTGAACGCATGCAGGCACGCCCCGATCCGCGTGCCGCCCTCCCAGTCCTGCGCCTGCTTCCCCGCCGCCGCCAGCGCCGCATCCACGTCCCGCGTGGCCAGGTGCCGGGTGATATTCGTGAGCTGCGTGCCAAAGGTGAACGCATGCACGCGCGCCCAGCCCGCCCCCTTGTGATTGGCCACCGCGTGCAGGAAATGCAGCACCATCCGGCTGTACTGGCTCATCGAGCCGGATATATCGCACAAGACCACCAGGTTTGGCCATTTCGGCCGCGGCTTCTTCAGATGGATCCGCCGCATCTCGCCCCCCCGCCGCATCGCTGCCCGCAAGGTCTTGCGATGGTCGATCCTGTGGCCGGTATGGCTCGCCATCCCCCGGCGCGAGGCGAAGGGCTTCACCGGCAGGGTCAGCCGCGCCAGCATCCGCTTGGCCTGCGCGATCTCCTCGGTGCTCATCTGCTCGAAATCGAGCGTCCTGAGCCGCTCCTCGGTGGACATGGTGAGCGAGGCATCGACCTCGATCTCCGTCTCTTCGCCCTCCTCGTCCTCCCGCTCGGGCGCCTCCCGCTCCACCCCGTCCAGCAACGCCTCCGCCGCCCGCTTCTGCGCCGCCTCCGCCGCCCGCTCCTCCTGCACCCCGCGCAGGGCGGGCAGCATCATCGCCATCATGTGCTCCATGTACCGCGGATCGCGCCAGTAGAGCCGGAAGATCTGCGCATAAACCGCCCGATGCTCGGGCCGCGACGTGAAACAGGCCCGCAGCGTGTAGAAGAAATCGTCGCGCGAGGTGAACCCCGCCGCCTCCACCGCTCGTATCGCGTCGATCACCCGTCCCGGCCCGGCGGGCAGGCCCGCCTTGCGCAAGGCCCGCGCGAAATGGGTGATGTTATGCGACAGCCGCGGCGTCTCCGGCAGGTCGAGCGGCGCGATTTCAGGCATCGCTTACGTGGGGGCGCTGCCCCCACCCCTGGGCTCCGCCAGTTCGCAGGCGAAACGCGCCCCCGGCGCGTTTCCGGGAAGCCTGCTCACCCCCCGGGATATTTTTCCCAAGAAGAAGCATCAGGCCGTGTCCACCAGTGGCAGCGCCTCGTCGAGAGCAAGCGGTTGCCTGTTCCGGAAAGCCGCGACCACCTCGATCTGCCCGATGATATGCGCGTTGAACGCCTCCAGCTCCTCCGCAGGCACCCAAAGCTCTTCATGGTCGCGCCCACCGGCCTGTTGAACCGGGTATCTCGCCTCCATCTCCTCCGAGACCTCGAAGCGCGTCACGAAGCCCACGTCATCCGGCGGCGGCCGGACCGAGTTCCAGTCGCGCGCGATCTTCTCGGCGTACTCCAGGGCGGTGACCGGGTAGAAGATCGGTTGTTCCGGCAGGCGCGGCGGCCAGGCCCGCCAATCGGCGTCGCGCACCAGCTGCAATTCCTTCAAACCGGTCGGGCGCCAGAGGATCATGCCGGCTCCAGCCCCGCCTTCGCCTCGTCGAGGATGCGTTTCGCCTCCGACCCTTGAAGCCGCTGGATATCGTCCTGGTACTTCAATATCGCCCCCACCGTGTCGGCAATCACTTCGGGCGACAGGTCGATCACGTCCAGCGCCAGCAGGCACTTGGCCCAGTCGATCGTCTCGGCCACGCCGGGCTTCTTGAACAAATCCTCGGTGCGCAACCGCTGGACGAAGGCCACCACCTCGCGGCTCAACTGCTCCGCCGCCTCCGGCGCGCGGGCCTGCAATATCTCGATCTCGCGCTCGAACGTTGGGTAATCCACCCAGTGATAAAGACACCGCCGCTTCAGCGCATCATGCACCTCCCGCGTCCGGTTCGAGGTCAGGATCACGATCGGCGGCTCGGGCGCCGCGATCGTCCCCAGCTCCGGGATCGTCACCTGGAAATCGCTCAGCGCCTCCAGCAGGAACGCCTCGAACGGCTCGTCCGTGCGGTCGAGCTCGTCGATCAGCAGAACCGGCGCGCCGCCCGCCTGCGGCCGCATCGCCTGCAAGAGCGGCCGCTCGATCAGGAACTCCTCGGTGAAAAGCTCATCCGTCAGCCTTTCCCGGTCCACCCCGCCCGCCGCCTCCGCCGCGCGGATGGCGATCATCTGCTCGGCGAAGTTCCATTCATAGACCGCCGAGGACGCATCCAGCCCCTCGTAACACTGCAACCGGATCAGCCGCCGCCCCAGCCCCGCCGCAATCGCCTTGGCGATCTCGGTCTTGCCGACCCCGGCCTCGCCTTCCAGGAACAGCGGCCGCCCCAGCGTCAGCGACAGGAACACCACCGTCCCCAGCGCCCGGCCGCAGACATAGCCCTGGCGCGCCAGCATGGCCTGCACGTCGTCGATGGTGGAAATGGCCATCATGGAAACCCTCCGCACTGGCCTCTCTACCTGCAACGCCGCCCCCGTTCCGTCAAGAGAGAGCACCGCCGCAGGAACGCCGCCCGATCGCCCCGAACCCTCTTGGATTTTCCAAACTTTCGCCCAACTTCCCTCCTAGATCACGGGCCTGGACAAGCCGTGAAAAGCGGCGGAAGACGCCGAAACGTCGAAGGACCGAGCAGGATGCAGGACAGGACATTCCCGACCGAAACCGATCTCAGCGGCCTGGCATGGGGCGACTGGTCCGAGCGGATGCACGACATCGCCGGCGATGACGGCTTCGCCGAGCGGCTGGGCGACCGCCACACCGCCGTCTTCATCGAGAAGAAACCCGTCCTGCTGGTCAACTTCGAAAGCTTCGACGCCATCCGCGACCGCTCCGAGGCCGCCCACCCGATCGGCTGGGAAATGATGAAGGCGCTCGGCTGGTCCCAGCTCACCCTCGTCTCCGACGGCGACACCTGGTTCCGCGACCGCCACGTCACCGGCTTCTTCGACCGCCTGATCGACGACGGCTTCTTCGAGGAGTTCGAACAGGTCCTGTTCTACGGCGCGGGCCCCGCCGGCTATGCCGCCGCCGCCTATTCCGTCGCCGCCCCCGGCGCCAAGGTGCTGGCCCTGCAACCGCAGGCCACGCTCGACCCCCGCGTCACCGACTGGGACGACCGCTTCCGCCACATGCGCCGCACCGATTTCACCTCGCGCTTCGGCTATGCCCCCGACATGCTGGATGCCGCCGACGAGGCCTTCATCGTCTACGACCAGGAGAACGAGCTCGACGCCATGCACGCCGCGCTCTTCACCCGGCCCAACGTCACCAAGATCCGCGTCCGCTTCCTCGACCTCAACATCGAGACATCGCTTCTGCGGATGAAGGTGCTCTACCGGATGCTGGCCCAGATGAGCGCCGACAAGCTGACGCTCACCAACACCGCCAAGCTGCTGCGCGCCCGGCACAAGGACGCGCCCTACCAGTTCACCCTGCTCCGCCACCTCCAGGCGCAGGAGCGGCACGGCCTCGTCATCCACCTCTGCAACGACGTGCTGCGCCGCCGCAACGCGCGGCCCTTCCGCAAGGCCATCAACCACGCCGAGGCCCAGCTCGGCATCCGCCAGAACCCGCCCGCCGAAAGCCACGCCGTAACCGGGCCGGAGGCCGTGGCCGACACCGGCTCGGGCACCGTGGCCGACACCACGATCGACACCGCCCCCGACACCGAAACCGACATCGGCCCCGACACCGCCGCCACCGGCTGACGCACCCTCTGGCCCTGCCCGCCGCCTTTGTGTAAAGCCGGGCCATGACCGACACGCTCACCCTCGCCCGCCCCGACGACTGGCACCTGCACCTGCGCGACGGCGCGATGCTCTCCGCCGTCTGCCCCGAAAGCGCCCGCCACTTCGCCCGCGCGATCATCATGCCCAACCTCGTGCCTCCCGTGGTCACCGGCGCCGAGGCCGCCGCCTACCGCGAGCGCATCCTCGCGGCCCGCCCCGAAGGCAGCACCTTCACCCCCCTGATGACCCTCTACCTCACCGAGGACACCGACCCGGCCGACGTGGTGCAGGCCCATGCCGACGGCATCGTCACGGCGGTCAAGCTCTACCCGGCCGGCGCCACCACCAACTCCGCCTCGGGCGTGCGCGATTTCGACAAGGTGCGCGGCGTGCTCGACGCCATGGCCGAGGCCGGCATCCCCCTCTGCGTCCACGGCGAAGTGACCGACCCCGAGATCGACATCTTCGACCGCGAGGCCGTCTTCATCGACCGCGTGCTCGACCCGATCCGCCGCGCCACGCCCGGTCTGCGCGTGGTGATGGAACACATCACCACCGGCAACGGCGTCGATTACGTGCGCGCGAACGACACCAACCTCGGCGCCACGATCACCACCCATCACCTGATCATCAACCGCAACCACCTGCTCGTGGGCGGCATCCGGCCGCACTACTACTGCCTGCCGGTGGCCAAGCGCGAGGAACACCGCCTCGCGCTCCGCTCTGCGGCCACCTCGGGCGATCCGCGCTTCTTCCTCGGCACCGACAGCGCCCCGCACGTGGACGCGGCCAAGGAAACCGGCTGCGGCTGCGCCGGATGCTTCACCGCCACCAACACCATGGCCCTCCTCGCCCACGTGTTCGAGGAGGAGGGCGCCCTGGACAAGCTCGAAGCCTTCGCCTCCCGCAACGGCCCCGGCTTCTACGGTCTGCCGGTGAATGACGCCACGCTCACCCTCACCAAATCCGACAAGCCCACCGCCTTCCCGTCCAAGATCGACACCGGCGACGGGCCCGTAACCGTCTTCGACCCGGGCTTCGACATCTACTGGCAGGTCGCCGGCTGACCGCCTGGCCGCTTGATCTCAACCCGCCCCGGCGCTAACCCGGCTCCATCCCGACCCCCACGCGAGACAAACCCATGATCCCCAGCAGCTACCCCCCGAAAGACGAAATCGCCCGCCTCACCGCGCGGATGCTGCTCGAGATCGAGGCGGTCCACTTCAACGCCGACGAGCCCTTCACGCTCGCCTCCGGCCTGCCCTCGCCCACCTATATCGACTGCCGCAAGCTCATCTCCTTCCCGCGCATCCGCTCGACACTGATGGATTTCCTCACCGTCACCGTGATGCGCGACGCCGGGTTCGAGGCCTTCGACAACATCGCCGGGGGCGAGACCGCGGGCATCCCCTTCGCCGCCCTTGTCGCCGAACGCATGGCCCTGCCGATGACCTACGTGCGCAAGAAACCCAAGGGCTACGGCCGCAACGCCCGAATCGAGGGCGCCATGTCCGAGGGCCAGCGCGTCCTCCTCGTCGAAGACCTCACCACCGACGGCGGATCGAAGCTCTCCTTCGTCGACGCCATCCGCGACACGGGCGCCACCTGCGCCCATACCGGCGTCATCTTCTATTACGGCATCTTCCCCGAGACGGTGAAAACCTTGGGCGATCACGGGGTTAGCCTGCACTACCTCTGCACCTGGTGGGACGTGCTCGCCGAGGCCCGCGAACAGGGCAGCTTTTCCAAGGACACGCTCGACGGCGTGGAGCGATTCCTCAACGATCCCCGCGCCTGGCAGGAGGCGCGGAAATAATCGCCTTGACCCGCGCCGGGACTCACCCAAGCGCCTGTCATGTATATGCATTTTCCCGCGCAGCGTGTCCAATCGGCCACGCCTGACACCCCAACATCTTGACAGAACGCCTCGCGTCCCCACAAGATATGTACGGAAAACGATATCCACACGCTTTCCACAAAAACATACAAGTTGCGCGCCCGCAGGTAACGTTTGTATGACACCACCCTACAGGTACATGGGGGACATGATGAACACTGTCGCAAGCTTCAACGCCACCGGCGCTGAAGCCACGGAGACCGAGTCTCTACCGCATTCGATCGAGGCCGAGCAGCAGCTTCTGGGCGCGATTCTGACGAATAACGACGTCTATGACCGGGTCGCCAGCATCATCGGCCCGCACCATTTCCACGAGCCCGTGCACGCCCGCATCTACGAGACGGCCGCCGCCCGCATCGCCAAGGGCAACCTCGCCTCGCCGGTCACGCTCAAGACCTTCCTCGAGGACGATGAAGGCCTCGCCGAACTGGGCGGGCCCGCCTATCTCGTCCGCCTCGCCGGCGCCGCCATCTCCTCCTTCGCGGCCCGCGACTATGCCCAGATGATCTACGACATGGCGATCCGGCGCGAGCTGATCGAGCTCGGCCACGACATCGCCGGCCGCGCCGCCAAGGCCGACGTCCAGGTCGAACCCCGCGACCAGATCGTCGAGGCCGAACAGAAACTCTACGCCCTGTCCGAACAGGGCCAGGCCGAACGCGGCTTTCAAAGCTTCCTCAGCGCCGTCAAGGATGCCGTCAGCGTCGCCAACGCCGCCTACCAGCGCGAAGGCGGCCTCGCCGGCATCTCCACCGGCCTCATCGACATGGACCGCAAGCTGGGCGGCCTCCACAAGTCCGACCTGCTGATCCTCGCCGGCCGCCCCTCGATGGGGAAAACCTCGCTCGCCACCAACATCGCCTTCAACATCGCCAAGGCCTACAAGCGCGGCACCCGCCCCGACGGCTCCGAGGGCGCGGTCGAAGGCGGCGTCGTGGGCTTCTACTCGCTCGAGATGAGCGCCGAACAGCTCGCCGCCCGCGTCCTCTCCGAGGCCTCCGAAATCCCCGCCGAGCAGATCCGCAAGGGCGACATGACCGAGGGCGAGTTCCGCAAGTTCGTCGACGCCGCCAAGACGCTGGAAACCTGCCCGCTCTACATCGACGACACGCCCGCCCTGCCGATCTCGCAACTCGCCGCCCGCGCCCGCCGCCTCAAGCGCACCCACGGGCTCGACGTGCTGATCATCGACTACCTCCAGCTCGTCCGCCCCTCCTCGGCCAAGGACAGCCGCGTCAACGAGGTCTCCGAGATCACCCAAGGCCTCAAGGCCATCGCCAAGGAACTCGACATCCCCGTCATCGCCCTCTCGCAGCTCTCCCGCCAGGTCGAAAGCCGCGACGACAAGCGCCCGCAGCTCTCCGACCTCCGCGAATCCGGCTCGATCGAACAGGACGCCGACGTCGTGATGTTCGTCTACCGCGAGGAATACTACGTCGAACGCGAGAAACCCTCCGAGGACCGGCTCGAGGAAATGGCCGCCTGGCAGGAACGCATGGAACGCCTCCACGGCAAGGCCGAGGTCGTCATCGGCAAACAACGCCACGGCCCCATCGGCACGGTCGAGCTCTCCTTCGAGGGCCAGTTCACCCGCTTCGGCAACCTCGTGAAGCCCTGGCAACAGGGCGGCGAACAGGAGTTCTGAGACAGGGCCGCCCGCGCAGTCGCACCAATCGGCCGCCTTTCCGCTTGACCCCTCCGCCCAGACTGTCAAAACCCGTCCCATGGGTACCGGAAAACTGACAATCGATCTCGGTGCGATCTGCACCAACTGGCGCAACCTCGCGGCGATGAACGCGGGCGAAACCTCTGCCGTGGTCAAGGGCGACGGCTACGGGCTCGGCGCGGGCAAGGTGGCCCGCGCCCTGCAAAAGGAAGGCGCCCGCACCTTCTTCGTCGCCATGGCCGAGGAAGGCGCGGCCCTGCGCCAGGAACTGGGGCCCGACCCCGTCATCAACGTCTTCTCCGGCCACATGCCGGGCGATGCCGACATGATCCACGACACCCACCTCGTGCCGATGATCAACTCCATCGACCAGCTCATCCGCCATGTCGAGGCGCTGCCGGGCCACCCGTTCGGCATCCAGCTCGATTCAGGCATGAACCGCCTCGGGATGGAGCCCGCCGAATGGGGTGCCGTGGCCCAGGTCGCGCTGGAACAGCGCCCCACCCTGCTGATGAGCCACCTCGCCTGCGCCGACGAGCCCGACCACCCGATGAACGCCCAGCAGCTCAAGACCTTCATCAGCCTCACCGACGGGCTCGGCGTGCCCCGGTCGCTGGCCAATACCGGCGGCGTGCTCTTGGGCCCCGACTATCATTTCGAGATGACCCGCCCCGGCATCGGCGCCTATGGCGGCCTGCCCTATATCGACGCCACGCCCGTGGTCACGCTCGACATCCCCGTCATCCAGTGCCGCACCCTCGAGCCGGGCGAAACCGTGGGCTATGCCAACAGCTTCACCGCCGCGCGTGAAACCCGCATCGCCACCGTCTCGGCGGGCTATGCCGACGGCATCCTGCGCGCCCTCGGGCCCAAAACCCACCTCTACGCCGGCGACACGCCCTGCCCCATCGCGGGCCGCATCTCGATGGACCTGATCGGCGTCGACATCACCGACCTGCCCTCCGGCTCCGACCCGGCCACGCTCGAACTCATGGGCCGGCACCAGTCGATCGACACGCTCGCCGAAAATGCCGACACCATCGGCTACGAGATCCTCACCTCCCTCGGCCCCCGCTATTCCCGGCGGTATATCGGCGGATGAGCTGGCTCACCGCCTTCCTTGCCGCCATCGGCCGCGCGGTGATGGGCGGGCTGGCACTCATCGGGCGGCTGGCCATCTACGGGGGCGCCACGCTCTCCCATGTCGTCCACCCGCCGATCTACCTGAAGGAAATCCTGCAAAGCCTTCTGAACGTTGGATATTTTAGCCTGCCCGTCGTCGGCCTCACCGCCATCTTCACCGGCGGCGCGCTGGCCTTGCAAATCTACTCCGGCGGCTCCCGCTTCAATGCCGAGGCGGTCGTCCCCCAGATCGTCGCCATCGGCATGGTCCGTGAACTCGGCCCCGTGCTCGTGGGCCTGATGGTCGCGGCCCGCGTCACCTCCTCCATCGCCGCCGAGATCGCCACCATGAAGGTGACCGAGCAGATCGACGCGCTCGTCACCCTCTCCACCCACCCGATGAAATACCTCACCGTGCCCCGCGTGCTGGCAGGCCTCATCATGGTGCCGCTGCTGGTGGGCGTGGGCGACATCATCGGCATCCTCGGCGGCTATGTCGTGGGGGTCAGAAGCCTCGGCTTCAACGCCTCCGCCTACCTCCAGAACACCTTCGACTTCATCGAGGCGCGCGACGTGGTCTCCTCCCTCGTCAAGGGCGCCGCCTTCGGCTTCATCGCCACTTTGCTCGGCTGCTATTACGGCATGAACACCGGCCGGGGCGCCCAGGGCGTCGGCCGCGCCACCAAGTCCGCCGTGGAAGCCGCCGCCGTCCTGATCCTCGCCGCCAACTTCCTCCTCACCAGCATCTTCTTCTCGCTATGATAGAGCTTCGCGATATCCACAAATCCTTCGGCGCCAACCGCGTCCTGCGCGGGGTGAACCTGACGATCCCCTCGGGCAGCTCGATGGTGATCATCGGCGGCTCGGGCACCGGCAAGTCCATCGCGCTGAAATGCATCCTCGGGCTCGTCACGCCTGACAGCGGCCTCATCACCCTCGACGGCAAGGACGTCACGAAAGGCGACCGCGACGCCTTCCTCGCCCGCTTCGGGATGCTCTTCCAGGGCGGCGCCCTCTTCGACTCGCTGCCCGTCTGGCAGAACGTCGCCTTCCGCCTCCTGCGCGGCTCGCTCAAACGGCCCAAGGCCGAGGCCCGCGAGATCGCCATCGAGAAACTCCGCCGCGTCGGCCTCAAGCCCGAACAGGCCGATCTCTACCCGGCCGAGCTCTCGGGCGGCATGCAGAAACGCGTCGGCCTCGCCCGCGCCATCGCCGCCGAGCCGGAGATCATCTTCTTCGACGAACCCACCACCGGGCTCGACCCGATCATGGCCGGCGTCATCAACGACCTCATCCGCGAGATCGTCACCGAGATGGGCGCCACAGCCATGACCATCACCCACGACATGACCTCCGTCCGCGCCATCGCCGACAATGTCGCCATGCTCCATGACGGCGTGATCCAGTGGACGGGGCCCGTGTCGGAGATGGACGCGTCCGGCGATCCTTACCTCGCCCAGTTCATCACCGGCAGCCCCGACGGCCCGATCGAAGCGGTGCGGTGATCCGTAGGGTGGGTGCCAACCCACCACGCCCCGCTCCTTCGAACCCGCCCACGGATGACTATGGCACACGCCCGGAATCGAGGCCGAAGGCCGCCGGGCGAGCGCCGGCCCGTCCCCACGGGCAGGCGCTTTGGCCGGTGTGGCGTGACGTTATTAGGTAAGATGTATTCGGCACCATAAAGTGCGATCCAGCTCCGTTACAGCGCCTCCCCACGGGCCGGCGCTCGCCCGGCGCCTCAAACCCCAAACCCTACCCCCAAAACCCCTCACCAAACCCCACCCCCACCGAACGCCCCGTTAACCCCGCCACCCACCGCGAAAAACACCGACGCAATACCGACGTTATACCGACGCGATACCGACCCGCCCTTTCCCCGCAAAACAAAGCCATTAACCGCGATTCGCCCAAAACCCCGCGCACACCACGCTTGCCGCCCCCGTCCGCACCGTTTACCTCTGCCTAACCTTTCACACACCCGACGCCATGCTCCGCTACGCCAACCTCGCCCTCCTCGTTCTCTTCCCCGTCTCGTGGTTCGCCCCCATGATGCGCGCCGGCATGCTGCCGCTCTTCGGCCTTTCCGAAATCTCCGTCATCTCCGGGCTCCAGTCCCTCTGGCAATCCGACGTCATCCTCGCCCTGATCGTCACCATCTTCGCCCTCTTCGCGCCCTACCTCAAAACCCTCGGCCTTGCCCTCGTCCACTTCCACCTGCTCGACCGCGCCGTGCTCCCGGCCCTGCATATACTGGGCAAACTGGCCATGGCCGACATCTTCTTCATCGCCCTCTACATCACCATCGCCAAGGGCATCGGCATCGGCCGGATCGAGACCGCCTGGGGCCTCTACCTCTTCACCGCCTGCATCCTCGCCTCCCTCGCCCTCTCGATCCTCACGGCCCGCGAGGCGCGCCTGCAAGGGCGCGACGAGCCGCTTGCCACCGACCCAAACAGCAGGCACTAACACCCCCATGGCCAAGCAAGCCTCCTTCACCTGCACCGCCTGCGGCGCCGTCCACACCAAGTGGTCCGGCCGCTGCGACGCGTGCGGCGAATGGAACACCATCGTCGAGGAAGCCCCCCTCTCCGCCGGCCCCGGCAAGAAATCCCTCGGCTCCAAACGCGGCGCCGCCATCGCCCTCACCGACCTCGCCGCACAGGAAACCCCGCCCCCCCGCTCCAGCTCCGGCATCGCCGAGCTCGACCGCACTCTGGGCGGCGGTCTGGTCCCGGCCTCGGCCACGCTGGTGGGCGGCGATCCGGGCATCGGCAAGTCCACCCTGCTCCTCCAGGCCGCCGCCCGCTTCGCCGGCAACGGTCTGAAAACCCTCTACATTTCTGGCGAGGAAGCCACCGCCCAGATCCGCCTCCGCGCCGCCCGCCTCGGCCTCTCCGACGCGCCGGTGAAACTCGCCACCGCCACCTCCCTGCGCGACATCCTGACCACTCTGGACTCCGAGTCCCCCGGCCTCGTCATCATCGACTCGATCCAGACCATGTGGGTCGACACCGTCGACAGCGCCCCCGGCTCCGTCGCCCAGGTCCGCGCCGCGGCCCATGAACTGACCACCTTCGCCAAGCGCAAGGGCTGTTCGGTCATCCTCGTCGGCCACGTCACCAAGGAGGGCCAGATCGCCGGCCCCCGCGTGGTCGAACACATGGTCGACACGGTCCTCTATTTCGAAGGCGAGCGCGGCCACCAGTTCCGCATCCTCCGCTCGGTCAAGAACCGCTTCGGCCCCGCCGACGAGATCGGCGTCTTCGAGATGACCGGCAGCGGGCTGCAGGAGGTCGCCAACCCCTCCGAGCTCTTCCTCTCGGGCCGCGGCACCCCCTCGCCCGGCTCCGTCGTCTTCGCCGGCATCGAGGGCACCCGCCCCCTGCTGGTCGAGCTCCAGGCCCTCGTCGCCCCCACCACCACGGCCCAACCCCGCCGCGCCGTCGTCGGCTGGGACAGCGCCCGCCTCGCCATGATCCTCGCCGTGCTCGAGGCCCGCTGCGGCATCCCCTTCGCCGGGCTCGACGTCTATCTCAACGTCGCCGGCGGCATAAAGATCTCCGAACCCGCCGCCGACCTCGCCGTCGCCTCGGCCCTCCTCAGCGCGCGCGAAGACATCGCGCTCCCCCCCGAGGCCGCGGTTTTCGGCGAAATCAGCCTCTCCGGCGCCCTCCGCCCGGTGTCCCAGACCGAAAACAGGTTGAAAGAGGCGCAAAAACTTGGTTTCACGTCCGCGATTGTGCCGTCCGGCGGAAAGCCGGGCGGAGCGGGTGGCATGCGCCTTGACGAATACGGCGATCTGACCGCCTTCGTCGGCGATATCTTCGGCGCGGGTTAGCGCAACAAAGGGACAGGAAGAGCTCATGGAAGGCTTTACCATCATCGACGGCGTCGTGGCGCTCGTCATCGTGCTCTCGGCCCTGCTGGCCTATTCCCGCGGCCTCGTCCGCGAGGCGCTGGCCATCGCCGGCTGGGTCGCGGCGGGCATCCTCGCCTTCCTCTTCGCGCCCCAGATCGAGCCGCTGGTCAAGGAAATCCCCGTGGTGGGCGACTTCATCGCCGACAGCTGCGAGCTTTCCATGATCGCGGCCTTCACCGCCATCTTCGCGGTCGCCCTGATCGTCGCCTCGCTTATCACCCCGCTCTTTTCCTCGCTGGTCCAGCGCTCGGCCCTCGGCGGCGTCGACCAGGCACTCGGTTTCCTCTTCGGCGTGGCCCGCGGCGTGCTGCTCGTCGCCATCGCCTATTTCGTCTACGAAACGGTCATCACCAGCCAGGATATCGAGATCATCGACGACAGCCGCTCGGCCCGCGTCTTCGCCCGGCTCACCGACAGCGTCGAGGATCGCGATCCCGAGGCGGCGCTCGGCTGGATCACCCTGCAATACGAGCAACTGGTCGGCGCCTGCGACGCCTCCTGAGCACGTCCCTGCAACACCTGACCTTCCGTCACATCACTTTCTTGATAGTTTCGTGACATCGGCGGGTCGCCGCCCTATGTAGGAGGCGACTGGCATACCGTGAGATTCGGAGCTGCCCCTTGCCCAAGCAAATGCCCCCCGCCCATCCTTTCGACGACGACAAACTGCGCGAGGAATGCGGTATTTTCGGCGTCATCGGTGTCACCGATGCCGCCAACTTCGTGGCCCTCGGCCTGCATGCCCTGCAACACCGCGGGCAGGAGGCCGGCGGCATCGTCAGCCATGACCCCGAGCAGGGTTTCAACTCTGCCCGGCGCTTCGGCTACGTGCGCGACAACTTCACCCGCCAATCGCTGATGGAAACCCTCCCCGGGCCGCTCTCCATCGGCCACGTGCGCTATTCCACCGCCGGCGGCAAACAGCCCGTCATCCGCGACGTGCAGCCATTCTTCGGCGAGTTCGCGATGGGCGGCGCGGCAATCGCCCATAACGGCAACATCACCAATGCCGACGCGCTCCGCCGCGAACTGATCGAGCGCGGCTCGATCTTCCAGTCGAATTCCGACAGCGAGTGCATCATCCACCTGATGGCCCGCTCGCTTCAGCGCAACATCCCCGAGCGGATGGAAGACGCGCTGCGCCGGGTCGAAGGCGCCTTCTCGGTCGTGGCCATGACCCGCACCAAGCTGATCGGTGTCCGCGACCCTCTGGGCGTGCGCCCGCTGGTGCTGGGCCAGGTCGGCGATGGCTGGGTGCTCTCGTCGGAGACCTGCGCGCTCGACATCATCGGCGCCCGCTTCGTCCGCGAGATCGAGCCGGGCGAGATGGTCGTCATCAACCACGAAGGCGTGGAAAGCCACCGGCCCTTCCGCCCCGCCAAGTCGCGCTTCTGCATCTTCGAGCACGTCTACTTCTCCCGCCCCGACAGCATCATCGGCGGGCGCTCGGTCTATGAAACCCGCCACCAGATCGGTGTGGAACTGGCCCGCGAGGCGCCGGTCGATGCCGACCTCGTCTGCCCGGTCCCCGACAGCGGCACGCCGGCGGCCATCGGCTTCTCCCACGAAAGCGGCATTCCCTACGCCATGGGCATCGTCCGCAACCAGTACATGGGCCGCACCTTCATCGAGCCGACCGAGCAGATCCGCAACATGGGCGTCCGGCTCAAGCTGAACGTCAACCGGGCCCTGATCGAGGGCAAGCGCGTCATCCTCGTCGACGACAGCGTCGTGCGCGGCACCACCTCCCGCAAGATCAAGGAGATGATCCTCGACGCCGGCGCGGCCGAGGTCCATTTCCGCATCGCGAGCCCGCCCACGGCATGGCCCTGCTTCTACGGGGTCGACACGCCCCAGCGCGACAAGCTGCTGGCGGCCACCATGTCGGAAGAGGAGATGCGCGATCACCTCGCCGTCGACAGCCTGAAATTCATCTCGCTCGACGGGCTCTACCGCGCCGTGGGCGAGGCGTCGGGCCGCGACACGAAATGCCCGCAATACTGCGATGCCTGCTTCTCGGGCGACTATCCGGTCGAACCCTCAGACCAGATCGAGAAGGGCTTCCAGCTCAAGGCGGCAGAGTAGCGCCGCCCCGCCGGCAGAGTTCCGCGCAAGGACATCTCGCGCCCTTTCACCTGTCGCCATTCCGTCATAAATCCCCGTTTTCGGCGCGCCACTGGCGCGCCGTTTCGCATCTTAAAGACCGGACCAATGGCACAAGAAACCGACTTCATCCCCGAGGGGCTCGTCACCTCCTTCAAGGCCACCGAAACCAACGTGATCCCGCTCGACACGGCCGTCCTGCTGGGCACCTTCATCCGCGGCGACGATTCCAGCATGGCGCTGGTGCGCAGCCCGGCGGGTGGCATTCACAAGCTTGCCCGCGGCGACTATCTCGGCCGCGCCGTCGTCACCGCCATCGAACCGGGCACGCTGCACCTGGCCGAGGATGGCCTCGCCCGCCGGCTCACTATGCCGCAGGTCAAGTTCGCCACCCCCTCGCGCATCCGGCCCCACGCCCGGCCCGACCGCGACGAGGACGAAACTTGACGGCATCGCCGCCGCGCCCCATCCTGCCGCGTCATGAGTGACACGCCCCTTCGCTACCGCCCGCACCATTTCCTCTGCTCGCTGGGCTTCCAGGGCAAGGGCTATTCCGACGGCTTCGTCGCCAACATGTCCGGGATCATCGACGGGCGCCTCCGCGCGCCCGGCGGCGACGACGTCGAGATCGAGGTGGTGGGCGCCGCCGACGATATCTGCGGCCCCTGCCCCAAGCGCCGCGGCCAGCTCTGCGAAAGCCAGTCGAAAATCGCCACGCTCGACGCCCGCCACGCCCGCGCGCTCGGCCTCTTCGCCGGTTCCCGCCTGACCTGGGGCGAGGCCAAGCGCCGCATCGTCAAGCGCGTGCCCCCGGGCGCGCTTGCCTCGCTCTGCGCGGGCTGCCAGTGGCTCGAACTGGGACTGTGCGAAAGCGCCCTGGACGAGCTGCACGCCGAAGCCGCGGATCGAGTATCCAGGGAAAGTTGAAACGCAAAACGCCGCCCCGAACCGGGACGGCGCTCTGAAGCTCGTATGGTGTAAGGCTCAGCCTTTGCGGGCCTGAAGCGCTTTCCAGCCGCCGGTCACGACCATCGCCGCGATGACCGACTTGACCACGTCACCCAGCAGGAAGGGCGCGACATAGTAGGTCCAGACCACGTCCATGGACGAGCCGACCCACTTGCCGGTGATCCCCGAAACCTCGGCAACGGCCATCGGCCATGCCCCGCCGGGGATGTACAGGATCGCCGAGACCACCAGTGTTACGATCGAGGTCGACACCACGCCGCGCGCCAGCCCGCGGTCGGCGGACAGGCCGGCCAGCCACGCCATCAGCACGAAGCCATACAGGAACCCGGCCGACGGCCCGAGCAGCGCCGGCGCCGAGGCACCGTTGGCAAAGACCGGCAGGCCCATCGCGCCTTCGGCCAGGTACGCCACCAGCGTCACTGCACCAAGCCGCGCGCCGAAGGTCAGGCCCACGATCAGGATCGCCAGCGACTGCAGCGTCATCGGCACGGGGAAGAAGGGGATGCTCACCTGCGCGGCCAGCGCGATGAACATCGTCCCGCCCAGCACCAGGGCCGCCTGTTTCAGAAGTGTGTCGCGACCGATAACGGCCCCGGCCAGAGTTGTATCGCGCATGATCGTCCTCACGTCCTTTGCTTTAAAAACCTGTGCGACTTTTTCGCCTTTGCAGGGTGGAAGTCAAGCGATTGCACTTGATTTCCCCCCCGCGCGGTGGGACATCCCCGGCCCATGAGCGACACGTCACCCCCGAAAATCGCGCTGGTCACCGGCGCCTCCCGCGGCCTCGGCGCCGCGCTGGCCGAGGCGCTCGCGCCCGGTTTCCACGTCGTCGCGGTGGGCCGCACCACCGGCGCGCTGGAAGAGCTCGACGACCGGATCAAGGCCCGCGGCGGCCAGGCCACGCTGGCGCCGATGGACATCACCAACCCCGATGCCATGGCCCAGCTCTGCCGCTCGATCTACGACCGCTGGGGCAAGGTCGACCTCTGGGCGCATTGCGCCATCCACGCCGCCCCGCTCACCCCCGCGGGCCATCTCGACCCCAAGGACTGGGACAAGTCGGTCGCCGTCAACATCACCGCCACCGGCCGCCTCATCCCCTTCCTCGCGCCGCTGCTGGGCGAGCACGGCACCGCGCTCTTCTTCGACGACCCCCATGCCGGCGACAAGTTCTTCGCGGCCTACGGCGCCACCAAGGCCGCCCAGACGGCCCTCGCCCGCAGCTGGCAGGCCGAATCCGACAAGATCGGCCCGCGCGTCCACATCCTCCAGCCCAAGCCAATGCCCACTGCCACCCGCGCCCGCTTCTTCCCCGGCGAAGACCGCGCGACGCTCACGCCGACGGCGGACGAGGCACAGCGCCTGCTGTCGGAGGCCCTGACCGCCTGACGTGGCCGGACCCGGCTTGCCCCGGCGGATTACCGCCGCTACACAAGGCGAACAGGCAGCCCGGAGGCACTCTTGCGCATTCTCATCACCAATGACGACGGCATCAACGCGCCCGGCCTTGCCGTTCTGGAAGAGATCGCGACCGAGCTTGCCGGCCCCTCGGGCGAGGTCTGGACAGTGGCGCCCGCCTTCGAGCAATCCGGCGTCGGCCACTGCATTTCCTACACCCAGCCGATGATGGTCAGCCAGATGGCCGAGCGCCGATTCGCCACCCAGGGCTCCCCCGCCGACTGCGTGCTGGCCGCCGTCCACGATATCATGCCCGCCCGCCCCGATCTTGTCCTTTCGGGCGTCAACCGCGGCAACAACGCGGCCGAGAACGCGCTCTATTCCGGCACGCTGGGCGGCGCCATGGAAGCGGCGCTCCAGGGCCTGCCCGCCATCGCCCTCAGCCAGTATTACGGCCCCGAGAACCGCGACCTCGACGACAAGTTCGAAGCGGCCCGCGTCCACGGGCTCGACACGCTCCGCCGCCTGCTCGACAAGGGGGTCTGGACCAAGGACGATTACGGCATCTTCTACAACGTCAACTTCCCGCCCACGCCCGCCGCGGGCGTCAGGGGCACCCGCGCCGCGCCCCAGGGCTTCCGCCGCGACATGGGCTTCGGCGTCCAGCCCACCACCTCGCCCTCTGGCCGCCGCTTCCTCTGGGTTACCGGCGCGCCACAACAACAGCCCACCTCCGAAGGCACCGATGCAGACTGGAACCTGAAAGGTTATATCTCGGTGACACCCATGCGCGCGGACCTGACGGCGCATGACGCGCTGGAGGCGCTGAAAGCGATCGAATGACCGACGACTCCCCCGATATCGCCGAGCGCAAGATGCAGTTCCTGTTCGCGCTGCGCTCGCGCGGGGTGACCGACCGGCGCGTGCTGCACGCCATGGAAAAGGTCGACCGGGGCCTCTTCGTGCGCGGCCATTTCGCGGCCCGCGCCTACGAGGACATGCCGCTGCCCATCGCCTGCGGCCAGACCATCTCGCAACCCTCCGTCGTGGGGCTGATGACGCAGGCCCTCAAGGTGTCGAACCGCGACAAGGTGCTCGAGGTCGGCTGCGGCTCGGGCTACCAGGCCGCCATCCTCAGCCAGCTCGCGCGCCGGGTCTATACCGTCGACCGCCACAAGCGCCTCGTGGCCGAGGCGACCGAGGTGTTCCGCAAGCTCGACCTGACCAATATCACCGCCGTCACCTCCGACGGCAGCTTCGGCCTGCCCGACCAGGCGCCCTTCGACCGCATCCTTGTCACGGCCGCCGCCGAGGACCCGCCCGGCCCGCTCTTGGCCCAGTTGAAAATCGGGGGTATCATGGTATTGCCGGTGGGACAGTCGGATGCCGTGCAAAGCCTGATCCGCGTGACTCGCACGGAAGACGGCTTCGAGTATGACGAGATGCTGCCGGTCCGTTTCGTGCCGCTGGTCGAAGGCCTCGGCCGGGACAGCGGCTAAGGTTTGGGGTAGGACAGGACAGGACAACCGCATTGTAGACCCCGGGCCACACGGGGCATGCGCGCTGAAAGACACGAGGAGCTTATCGAGATGCCTATTTTCCATCGCCCGGCCGTATTGATGGCCTCCGCCGCGCTTGCGGGCCTCGCGGCCTGCAGCGACTCCGGGCTCGACTTCGACATGCGCGGCAATTTCGGCAATGCCCCCAGCACCACCGACGCCGCCCGTTCCGCCACCGCCGACCGGCCCCGGCCCGACAGCCGCGGCATCATCTCCTATCCCAGCTACCAGGTCGCCGTGGCCCGGCGCGGCGACACCGTCGCCTCGCTCGCCCAGCGGATCGGCGCCAACGCCCAGTCCATCGCCAGCTACAACGGCCTGCAGACCACCGACCCCCTGCGCGACGGCGAGATCGTGGCCCTGCCCGACCGCGTCACCGAACCCGATGGCGGCCCGATCCGCCCGGGCGACGTCGATATCACCACGCTCGCCGGCAACGCCATCGACGCAGCCGACAGCGGCAATACCGGCGTGCAGACCAGCGCGCTCGACCCCGCGCCCGCGGCCTCCAGCCAGCCCACCGGCACCTCCGGCACAGAGCCGGTGCGCCACAAGGTCGAGCGCGGCGAAACCGCCTATTCCATCGCCCGGCTCTACAACGTCTCGGTCACCAGCCTGGCCGAGTGGAACGGGCTCGGCAGCGATTTCGCGGTCCGCGAGGGGCAGTTCCTGCTGATCCCCGTGGCCCTGCCCGGCAAGCCGAAAAGCGCGGTCGACCCGGCGGCCACCTCGATGCCCGGCCAGGGCACCCAGACGCCCGAGCCGCCAAGCGCCTCGCAGCCCCTGCCCGACGAGGAAACCCTGCCCGCCGCCGAGGAGGTGGAAACCACCGCCGCCCCCGACATGAGCCAGGAGACCACCGCGCCCAAGGGCCGGATGGGCATGCCGGTCAGCGGCGACATCATCCGCGATTACGAGAAGGGCAAGAATGACGGCATCGACATCGCCGCCGCCCCGGGCACGGCCGTCAACGCCGCAGCCTCCGGCACGGTCGCCGCGATCACCGAGGACACCAACGGCGTGCCGATCATCGTGGTCAAGCACCCCGACAACCTGCTGACGGTCTATTCCAACGTCGGCGGCGTGGCGGTCTCCAAGGGCGACAGCGTCAGCCGCGGCCAGAAACTCGCCGAGATCCGCAGCGACGGCACGGCGGCGGTCCATTTCGAGGTGCGCGAAGGCTTCGATTCGGTCGATCCCGGGCCTTATCTTCAGTAGGTCGACGGAGTAAGGGGCTCTGCTCCTGGCGTTGAAAGTCGGGACGACTTTCAACGTCTCCCCCGGGATATTTTCAGCCAGAAGAAACGGGGCGTGGCGCCTAGAGCGCGACCGAAACGCCCCGGCGGCCCGCCAGATCGGTAAAGTACTGCCACGCCACCCGACCCGAGCGGGCGCCGCGGGTGGCCTGCCACTCGATCGCCTCGGCGCGCAGGGTGGCGTCGTCGATCTCCACCCCGTAGGCATCGCAATAGCCCCGGATCATCGACAGGTACTCGTCCTGGTCGCAGGGGTGGAAGCCCAGCCACAACCCGAACCGGTCCGACAGCGACACCTTCTCCTCGGTCGCCTCGCTCGGGCTGATCGCGGTCGAGCGCTCGTTCTCGATCATGTCCCGCGGCATCAGGTGGCGGCGGTTCGAGGTGGCATAGAACACCACGTTGTCCGGCCGCCCCTCGATCCCGCCATCCAGGACCGCCTTCAGCGATTTGTAATGCTGGTCGTCATGGGAAAAACTCAGGTCGTCGCAGAACAGCAGGAACCGTTCCTCCGCATCGCGAAGCAGCGTAAGCAGGCGGCCCACGCTGGTCAGGTCCTCCCGCTGCAGTTCCACGATCTTGAGCGGCGCCCCCTCGGCCCGCACGGCCGCATGCACCGCCTTCACCAGCGAGGATTTCCCCATCCCCCGCGCGCCCCACAGAAGCGCGTTATTGGCCGGCAGGCCCTTGGCGAACTGCCGAGTGTTCTCCAGAAGCGTGTCGCGCGACCGGTTGATCCCCACCAGCAGCGCCATGTCGACGCGGTTGACCCTGGGCACCGGCACCAGCCGGTCGGGCTCCACGTGCCAGACGAAGGCATCAGCGGCGCCGAAATCGGGCGCCTCCAGTGGCGCCGGGCTCATCCGTTCCAGCGCCGCGGCGATCCGGCCCAGCGGCTCGTTGGCTGACATACTTTTGGACGAATTCGGCAAACCGCCTGCTGCTTCTATGATCGCATGGTAGTTATCAATTGTCGGCGTTTTCCCATCGCTCAACAATGAGTGAACATACCCCGCACCAAGGCCCGCTTCCAACGATACTTCCCGCATGGATTTACCGCTTTCAGCTATTGCGGACTTTAGGACATCACGCCAGTTCTCAAGCTTTTCTATCGTCATTCTCGTCTTCGAACTCGGCCAGCAGCGGGTCATCCGCGTCGATATCCTCGTCCTCGTCCTCGTCCTCTTCGAACCACGCCCCCTCGGCCTTGAGCCGCTCGATGCGCTTCCGCTCGACCCGGCCCACAAGGAAGATCGAAATCTCGTAAAGCCCGTAGACCACCACGAACAGGATCACCTGCGTGATCACATCCGGCGGCGTCACCAGCGCGGCCAGCACCAGGATGCCGACCACCGCGTATTTCCGCATGGTCTTGAGCCCCTCGGCCCCCACCAGCCCCGCCTTGCCCATCAGGGTCAGCAGAACCGGCAGCTGGAAGCACAGCCCGAAGGCCACGATGAACTTGATCGTCAGGTTCAGGTATTCCTGCGCCGAGCCCTGGAACACCACGGACAGGCCCGGCCGGTTCTGCGGCTCGCCCGCGGGCACGGCCTCTCCGCCGGCGCCGAATTGCTGGAAGCCCAGGAAGAAGTCATAGGCCAGCGGCGTCACCACGTAGAAGGCAAACGACGCGCCCAGGATGAACATGAAGGGCGAGGCCAGCAGGAACGGCAGGAACGCCCCCTTCTCCGACCGGTAGAGCCCGGGCGCCACGAAGCGCCACATCTGGTTGGCCAGGTAGGGGAAGGACAGCATGAAGCCACCCAGCAGCGACACCTTGATCGCCACGAAGAAGCCTTCCTGCGGCTTGATGAAGATCAGGTCGCAGTTCTGCCCCCGCTCGGCCAGCACCTGGCACAGCGGCGCGGTCAGGAAGTTGAAGATCGGCGTGGCGACGGTGAAACAGATGACCATGCCGATGAGGAAGGCTACCACGCATTTGATCAGCCGCGTGCGCAGCTCGGCCAGGTGCTCGATCAGCGGGGCGGCGCTGTCTTCGATGTCGTCATCGGCGGCACGGCTCATGCCTTGTCCTCGGTCTTGCGGGCCGTGGACTTGCGCGCGGCCGATGTCTTGGTGGTCGTTTTAGTGGCGGATTTCGCGGCCGTCTTGCGTGTACCCGTCGACTTGGCGTTGCCCTTCGACGCAGCGGCGGTCTTTGCCGTGCTCTTCTTCGCAGCCGGCTTGGCCGTGGTCTTGGCCGAAGAGGCGGTTTTCGCAGCCGTTATCGCCGTGCCGGATTTCGCCGTGGTCGCCTTCGCCGCCGTCTTCGTCCCGGCCGGCTTGGTCTTCTCCCCGGCCTTCGCGACCGCGCCGCCAGACGCCGTGTCGGCCTCCTTCGCGGCGGCCTCGGCCGCCTCGCGATCCATGCGCTCCTGGGCCATCTTGCCGGCGCGTTCGCGGATCTTCTCGGCCTGCTCGGCCCGTTCCGGGTCAAGCTCGGCCTTCTTGGGGCCAGCCATGGTCTTGGACGTGAAGCTGTCGGTCGATTTCTTCACCTCGTCCATCGCCGATTTCATCGGGTTGGACGCGGCATTGAGCGAGCGTTTCACGTCGCTCACCCCGGCCTCGTCGGCGGCATCGTTCATCGCCTTCGAGAAGTCGCGCGCCATGCGCTTGGCCTTGCCGACGAAATTGCCCACCGTCCGGAACATCCCGGGCAGGTCCTTCGGGCCCACCACGATCAGCGCCACGATGCCGATGAGCAGAAGCTCGGTCCAGCCAAGATCGAACATTTAAGGGATCAGACCTTGTCTTTTTCTTTGTCGTTCTCGGTCACGGGGTCGTGCGACGCCTCGTTGCTGGCGTCCTCGATCTCCTTGTTGCCCTCGGACACGCCCTTCTTGAACGAGGTGATGCCCTTGCCCACCTCCCCCATCAGGGACGAGATCTTGCCGCGGCCGAACAGCACCAGCACCACGACGGCGATCAGAAGAAGGCCCGGAAGGCCGATATTGTTGAGCATGCTTTCTCTCCCATAGCTCGGGCCACTTTTCTGCGCGACCCTCGCAATTTCGTCAACCGTATCTAAGCCTTCGCGCGGGAGGATGAAAGCACCAATGGGCCCTCGCGCACTGTTTTTTGGCGGCTTCGGCGCCCGTTGGCCCCGCGGCTGAGACGATAGGACGCTGCCCGCCCCGCTTCACGCGGCCGCCCAGGCCTCCAGCATCGCCCGGATGCGCCCGAAGGTGACGGGCTTGGTCTCCTGCGGATGCACCCGCAGAAGACCGTGCTCCTGCTCCCACGCCTCGATCAGTTCCAAGGCCGGGTCCATCTGCGACAGCGCCCGGACCGGGCCGATGCCGAGCGTGTCATCGAACGGGCTGTGCAGGGCAAAGACGGGGTACTTCCCCGGCTCATACAGCTCCGGCCACGCGAACCCCCCGGAATAACTGAGGATTCCCCCGGGCTCCGGCCGCTCCAGCCCGAGGAACGGCGCCAGGTAGGCGGCGTTGAACGCCGTCACCGCCCCCGCCCCGCTGCCGCCCAGCACCGGCCGCCCGGCAAAGCCCAGCTCTCCCCTCTGCTCCTCAAGCCAGCCCAGGAACCGCGCCACATCCTCCGTCGCCGCGATCGCGCTCGCGCCCGCCATCCACGGCTCACCCGCCGCCGGCACAGCCTCCAACGCCTCGAGCCGCGCCCGCGTCTGCACCGAAAGGTCCGCCGCCTCGGCCCCCAGCCGATACTCCGGCGTCGCCAGCGCGAACCCCTCGATGGTCAACTGCCGCGCCAGCCGCCGGATCTGCAACTGGTCGTGGCTCCCGTCGCGGAACCCGCCGCCATGGATCCACACCAGCAAGGGCGGCGGCCGCCCGCCCGGCTTCGGCAGGTAGACCGACGCCCGCAGCGCTACCTCCTGCCCGCCCAGCGGCGCATGGCCGAACACCACGTCCGCCGCCACCCGGCTCCCGGCCCTGCCGTCGAAAACCCCGAACCCCATGCCCAACCCGGTCAGCCCCTCACAGCGTCGCGTTCACGCCGCCGCCATCCAGCAGGATGTTCTGCCCGACGATGAACCCCGCATGCTGGCTGCACAGGAATGCACAGGCCGCGCCGAACTCCTCCTTCGTGCCGTACCGCCCGGCGGGCAGCGTGGCATATCTCTGCGCCCGCGCCTCGTCCATCGTGATGCCCTGGCTGTCTGCCACGCCCTTGTCCAGCGAATCGGCCCGGTCCGTCGCATGAATACCGGGCAGCAGGTTATTGATATTCACGCCTTTTCCCGCAACCTGCCGTGCCGTCCCGGCGACGTATCCGGTCAGCCCGGCCCGTGCCGAATTGCTCAAACCCAGCACCGCGATCGGCGCCTTGACCGATTGCGAGGTGATGTTCACCACCCGGCCCCAGCCGCGCTCCATCATCCCTGGCAACAGCGCCTTCATCAGCGCGATCGGCGTAAGCATGTTGGCATCCAGCGCCTTGATGAAATCCTCCCGCTCCCAGTCCTGCCAGCTTCCCGGCGGCGGGCCCCCGGCATTGGTCACAAGGATATCCACATCGCCCGCGGCCTCCAGCACCTGCGCCTGCCCGGCCTCGGTCGTGACATCCGCCGCCACGGTCTTGACACCGACCCCGAACTCCTCGCGGATCCGCGCCGCCGCCTCTTCCAGCGCCTCGGCGCCCCGCGCATTCATCACCAGGTCGCATCCGGCCTCCGCCAGCGCCCGCGCACAGCCCAGCCCCAGCCCCTTCGACGACGCACAGACCAGCGCCCGTTTTCCACGTATACCAAGGTCCATCAAAACTCTCCCATTTCCCTGCCGAAAGGCGTACCACTGCTTGTGCCCGCTTTGCCAGCAAAACACCGGGGATTCGGCCACTTGCTGCCACAAAGCCCAGCTAGACAACGCCCCGTGCGCCCCTGGGGGGACGCTCCGACATTCCAAGCATGACTGACAGATAAATGAAGACACCCGCCCAGAACGCCGCGCAATCCATTCCGGTCTTCCAGGCCGCAGACCTGACGGTCGTCAGCGGCGCCAATCTCGGCGATCCGCTCTCCTTCGCGATGGAGCTCGACCTCGACGACACGTATGAGCTCCGCCTCAACGCCCGCCTGCGCCGCCTGTCCATCACCCCGGCCGAGAACGGCACCTTCACCATCTCGCCCGACACCGCGCTCGGCCGCCCCGGCGCCACGCTCTACCTCGACAGCAGCCTCACCATGATGTCCTCCACCGGCCAAACGGCCGACCTGCTGGTGCTGGTCGAGGTCGACGACCAGGGCAATGTCGACAATGTCTACGCCCTGCCGCTGGCGCAGCTCACGCCGCGCATGGGCTATTCCCTCGTCGGCATCGACCGCGACACCGCTCGCCAGAAATTCGCCCAGGTCGCCTGCGTCTCCTTCTCGCGCGGCACCCATATCACCATGGCCTCCGGCGCCCAGAAGCCCATCGAACAGCTCGAGATCGGTGATATCGTCCTCACCCGCGACGACGGGCCCCAGGCGGTGCGCTGGATCGGCCAGTCGACCGTCCGCGCCGTGGGCGAGTTCGCCCCGATCCGCATCAAGGCCGGCACACTGCATAACGAGAACGACCTGCTCGTCAGCCCCGATCACCGGCTCTTCATCTACCAGCGCTTCGACGCGCTCGGCGCCGGCCGGCACGAGGTGCTGGTGCGCGCCCGCCATCTCGTGAACGGCGATACCGTGACCCGCCAGTCCGGCGGCTTCGTCGACTATTTCCAGCTGCTCTTCGACCGGCATCACATCATCTTCGCCGAAGGCATCGCCGCGGAAACCTTCCTCGTCGACACCCGCACACGCGATGCCCTGCCCGCCGAGCTCACCCGTACGCTCGACGAGGGGCTCGCCGGCCATTCCGGCCGCCGCCATCTCGAATACGAGGTCAGCGAGGCGCTTCTGAAACACCCCGACGCCGCCAGCCTGCTCAAGCGCGCCTCCACGCGCTGAACCTCAGCCGCGGAACTTCCGCGCCTGCTCTTTGGCGGTCTTGCCATCCGTCTCCAGCGCCGGTTTGGCGTTATGCGCGCTGATCGATTCCCGCGTCCACTGCGTCTCGTTGCGCGGCTTGCCGAAGGCGTCCTTCGCCTTCACCGGGTTGCTCGTTTTGGCGGTTTCGCCCTGCTCCCGCTCCGGCACCGGGGTCGCGGGGTCGTCGTCCCGGTCGGGACGCGCGAAATTCGGGTTTCGGCTCTTGGAAGCCATGGGTCCTCCTTTCGGTTACCTCCCTCCACGTAAAGCCCGGCCACCCTTTGACAACCGTCACCCCCCGCTGCCGCACCGACGCAATACCGACAAAATACCGACGTGATACCGACGTGCCAGCTTGCGCCGTTCGCCGCACCTCTCTATATGCCCGCACATGCCAGACGCCTCTCATAACCGCCCGGAATTGCCCGCCGAAATCGCCCGCCGGCGCACTTTCGCGATCATCTCGCACCCCGACGCCGGCAAGACCACCCTGACCGAGAAGTTCCTGCTTTTCGGCGGCGCCATCCAGATGGCCGGACAGGTCCGCGCCAAGGGCGAGGCACGGCGCACCCGCTCCGATTACATGCAAATGGAGAAGGATCGCGGCATCTCCGTCTCCGCCTCGGCAATGTCGTTCGATTTCAAGCACTTCCGCTTCAATCTTGTCGACACGCCCGGCCACTCCGACTTCTCCGAAGATACCTATCGCACCCTCACCGCGGTCGACGCGGCGATCATGGTAATCGACGGCGCCAAGGGCGTCGAAAGCCAGACCCGCAAGCTTTTCGAGGTTTGCCGCCTGCGCGACCTGCCGATCCTGACCTTCTGCAACAAGATGGACCGCGAGAGCCGGGACACGTTTGAAATCATTGACGAAATCCAGGAAAACCTGGCCATCGACGTGACCCCGGCCAGTTGGCCCATCGGCGTGGGCCGCGATTTCGTCGGCTGCTACGACCTGCTCAACGACCGGCTCGAGCTGATGGACCGCGCCGACCGCAACAAGGTCGCGGAAACCATTGAAATCAAGGGGCTGGACGACCCCAAGCTCGCCCAGCACGTGCCCGATCACCTCGTCGACCAGCTCCGCGAGGAGGTCGAGATGGCCCGCGAACTCCTGCCCACGCTGAACCCCCAGTCGGTTCTCGAAGGGCACATGACGCCCATCTGGTTCGGCTCCGCCATCAACTCCTTCGGCGTCAAGGAACTGATGGAAGGCATCGGCGCCTATGGCCCCGAACCGCAGCCGCAATCGGCCGAGCCGCGCCAGATTTCTCCCGAAGAAACAAAGGTTTCCGGCTTTGTCTTCAAGGTCCAGGCCAACATGGACCCCAAGCACCGCGACCGCGTGGCCTTCGTCCGCATGGCCTCGGGCCACTTCAAGCGCGGCATGAAGCTCACCCATGTCCGCTCGAAGAAGCCGCTCACCGTGTCCGCCCCCGTCCTCTTCCTCGCCTCCGACCGCGAACTGGCGGAAGAGGCCTGGGCAGGCGACATCATCGGCATCCCCAACCACGGCCAGTTGCGCATCGGCGACACGTTAACCGAAGGGGAACCTTTGCGTGTTACGGGTATCCCCTCGTTCGCGCCGGAACTGCTGCAATCCTGCCGCGCCGGCGATCCTATGAAGGCCAAGCACCTCGAAAAGGCGCTCATGCAGTTCGCCGAGGAAGGCGCGGCCAAGGTTTTCAAACCCACCTTCGGGTCGGGCTTCATCGTGGGCGTCGTCGGCGCCCTGCAATTCGAGGTGCTCGGCTCCCGGATCGAGCTCGAGTATGGCCTGCCCGTGCGCTTCGAAGCCTCGCAATTCACCTCCGCCCGCTGGGTCACGGGGGAGAAAAACGCCGTCGAAAAGTTTATGGCCGTTAACAAACAGCACATCGCCCATGACCATGACGGCGACGTGGTCTACCTCACCCGCCTGCAATGGGACATCGACCGTATCGAACGCGACTATCCCGACGTAACCCTTTCTGCCACAAAGGAAATGATGGGCTGAGGTCCCTCGCACCCCGGCCTTTCATCTTTCCCCAAATACTCCCGCCGGAGGCATCCCACGCCCGCCGCGCGCGCAACACCTCCCCCTTGCGCCCACCCCCGCCACACCGCATTGTCTCCCCATGAGCAGCCTTCCCACCTGGGGCGTGGTCTCGACCATCAAGGCCCCGGCCACCGACATCCTGAACTTCGCCGCCCATCACCTCGACCTGGGCGCCCACCGGGTGCATCTCTACCTCGACGAGGACAACCCCCAGGCCCGCGCCCACCTCTCCGCCCACCCGAAATGCCGCGTCACCGTCACCGATGACGCCTACTGGCGCCGCCGCGGCAAGGGCCGCCCCGATGCTCACCAGCCCCGCCAGACGGCCAACGCCACCCATTGCTACAACCGCCGCCCCCAGGTCGACTGGCTCGCCCATATCGACGTCGACGAGTTCCTCTGGCCCGCCACGCCCCTGCCCGAACAGCTCGCCGCCCTGCCGCCCGACACCCGCAGCGCCCGCGTCCGACCCATAGAGGCGCTCGCCCCCGACCCCGACGACCCGCCACCCGACGGCCAGCTCTGGTGCAAGGGCCACGCCCGCCAGCAAGGCCCCCGCCGCGCCCAGACCAACGAGATCTACCCCACCTACGGCGAACACCTGAACGGCGGTTTCCTAAGCCACGTCGCCGGCAAGGTCTTCGCCCGCACCGGGCTCGACGGCGTGTCCCTGCGCATCCACAACGCCTTCTTCGACCGCCAGCAGGACCCCGACCCCGCCCCGCTCGACGACACGCCTCTCGTCCACCTCCACGCCCATAGCTGGGCCCACTGGCAGGAGACCTTCCGTTTCCGCATGGCCCAGGGCAGCTACCGCGAAAGCCTTCGCGCCGCGCCAATGCCCGACGGCGTGGCCCTCACCATGAACCAGCTTTTCTCGATGCTGGAAGAGGACGGCGGCGAACCCGCGCTCCGCGCCTTCTACCGCGAGGTCTGCACCGCCACGCCCGAGCTGCGCGCCCGGCTCGACCGCCACGGCCAGCTCTATGCCGTCCGCCTCGATCTCGACGCCAAGCGCCGGAAACACTTCCCCGAGGCCGTCTGATTGTTGCAAAGGCGCGAACAATCACACAAACCTGTGTGAATCCGGTACGCTACCGTCCCTTTCGGCCAAGCTTGCATTGACCACACCCCCATTGATTCGATAAAGGCTGGCGCACGCATGGGGGTGCGCTGAACCATACGAGAGCGTTCACCTCCACATACGACGAGACGGCGGGCCAAGACTGTGTCCGCAAACCATGGACACATATGACCAAATTTTCTGATCTGAACCTCAATCCGAAGGTCCTCAAGGCCGTAGAAGAAGCCGGCTACGAAACCCCAACCCCCATTCAGGCCGGCGCCATCCCCCCGGCCCTCGAAGGTCGCGACGTCCTCGGTATCGCCCAGACGGGCACCGGCAAGACCGCGGGCTTCACCTTGCCGATGCTATCGCTGCTGGCCCGTGGCCGGGCCCGGGCACGCATGCCACGCAGCCTGGTGCTCTGCCCCACCCGCGAACTCGCGGCGCAGGTGGCCGAGAACTTCGACACCTATTCCAAGTATCTCAAGCTCACCCGCGCCCTTCTGATCGGCGGGGTCAGCTTCAAGGAACAGGAAGCCATCATCGACAAGGGCGTCGACGTTCTGATCGCCACGCCCGGCCGCCTGCTCGACCATTTCGAGCGCGGCAAGCTGATCCTCTCCGACGTCAAGATCATGGTGGTGGACGAGGCCGACCGCATGCTCGACATGGGTTTCATCCCCGATATCGAGCGTATCTTCGGCCTCACCCCCTTCACCCGCCAGACGTTCTTCTTCTCGGCCACCATGGCGTCGGAGATCGAGCGCATCACCAACACCTTCCTGCAGAACCCCGAACGGATCGAGGTCGCCCGCCAGGCCACCGCTTCCGAGACGATCAAGCAGGAAGTGGTGATGTTCAAACCCTCCCGCCGCGACAAGGCCGATGGCGAGAAGCGCGCGCTTCTGCGGGCGATGATCGACGGCGAGGGCGAGAAATGCACCAACGCCATCATCTTCTGCAACCGCAAGACGGATGTGGATATCGTCGCGAAATCGCTGAAGAAATACGGCTATGACGCGGCCCCCATCCACGGTGACCTCGACCAGAGCCAGCGCACGCGCACGCTCGACGGCTTCCGCTCGGGCTCGCTGAAGCTGCTGGTGGCCTCCGACGTGGCCGCGCGCGGGCTCGACGTGCCTTCGGTAAGCCACGTGTTCAATTTCGACGTGCCCGGCCACCCCGAGGATTACGTGCACCGCATCGGCCGCACCGGCCGCGCGGGCCGTGACGGCAAGGCGATCACGCTCTGCAGCACTCGCGACGAGAAGGCCCTCGACGCCGTCGAAAAGCTGATCCAGAAGGAAATCCCCCGCGCCGAGAACCCGCTGGGCAACGCCCCCGCCGCCGAAGAGGCGTCAGAGGAAGAGAAGCCCAAGCGCAGCTCGCGCAGCCGCTCGAAGAAATCCGACGACGCCCCCGCCAAGGACACGCCCGCGAAAGAGCCCGAGGCGCAGGACAGCAAGCCGCAGAAAAGCGACGACAAGCCCAAATCCACGTCCTCCCGCGGCGGCAGCAGCCGGCGCGGCAAGAGCGACGACAACAAGACCGTCGGCATGGGCGATCACCTGCCCCAGTTCATCGCCCTCAGCTTCGACCAGCGCCGCGTAAGCTAGACCTTTGTCCTCCCGTCCGCACCTCCTATGATCCGGGGGACGCCAACGGACGGGAGACAGCCATGCCCCTCATCGATATTCACGTGCTCGAAGGTGTGTTCACCGACGAAGACAAGGAACGCATCCTGCTCAAGGTCATCGACGCTTTTGGCGAGGCCGCGGGCGGCCGGATGAAGGAAAACACCTCCGCGCGCATTCACGAGGTCAAGAGCGGCTCATGGGCGCGCAACGACACCATCATGCACACCGAACTCGGCCTGGCCATCCGACGGGGCGACTGAGCCTCAGGCCGTCAGCCGGCTGATGATCACCGTCACCTCGGGCCGCTTGCCGATCTCGGCCTGCGCCACCTGCCGCACGATCTTGCGCAGCCCGTCTTCCAGCTTGTCATCGTCGGTCAGTGTCCTGTCGCCCGCCCGGCCAAGGAACTGGCTCAGGTCCTCCTCCAGCACGTCGACCAGCGGCGCCCGGCTGCTGCCTTCCTCGGCCAGGCCCTTCAGCTCGCACCACGGCTCGCCCAGCGGCTCGTCCTGCTCGTCGAGGATCACGTTCACCAACACGTGCCCGTTCAGCGCCATGCGAATCCGGTCGCGCACCACCCCGTCCAGCGCGCCGACCTGTACGTTCCCGTCGAGATAGACGCGCCCCGTCTCCACGTATTCGGCCACCGACGGGCTTTCCCCCGACAGCTCGATCATCGTGCCATTCGGGGCAAGAACGGCCCCGAACCCCTTGGATTTGGCCAGTTTCACGTGTTCGCGCAGATGCCGGTGCTCGCCATGCATCGGCACCACGTACTTTGGCTGGATCAGCTTGTGCAGCCGTTCGAGATCGGGCCGGTTGGCATGGCCCGACACGTGGTAGCGGCCGCCATCGTCATCGACCACGTCGACGCCCATCTCGCTGAACTGGTTCATGATCCGGATCACGCCGCGCTCGTTGCCGGGAATCGTCTTTGACGAGAACAGGAACGTATCCCCGGGCTTCAACTCGATGCCGTTATACTTGCCCTGCGCCAGCTGCGCACTGGCCGCCCGCCGCTCGCCCTGGCTGCCGGTGACGATCAGCATCAGGTTCTCGCGCGGGATGTTCTTGGTGTCTTCCGGGCTCACCGTGCGCGGAAACCCGGTCAGCACGCCCGTTTCCACCGCCGCCTCGATCATCCGCCGCATCGCCCGCCCCATCAGGCAGATCGACCGGCCCGCACGCTCTGCCGCCTCGGCCAGCGTTTTCACCCGTGCGACGTTGCTGGCAAAGGTGGTGGCCACGAACATGCCCTTGGCGCCCGCGATCAGGCTTTCGATTTCCGGCCCCAGGCTGCTTTCCGACCGCCCGGGATGCGGGCTGAACACGTTGGTCGAATCGCACATCAGCGCCAGGACCCCCGGCTCCGACAACGACGCCCAGAGCTCTTCGTCGAACGCCTCGCCCACCACGGGGCCGGTATCCATCTTGAAGTCGCCCGAATGCACCACCCGGCCGAGCTTGGTGTCGATCACCAGCCCCGCGCTTTCCGGGATCGAGTGCGAGATCGGCACGAAGCCCACCTTGAACGGGCCCGCCTCGATCACCTCCGGCCACGGGCTCGCGGTGATCACCGCCTTCTCCGGATGGCCCCGCTCCTCCATCTTCTTGCGCGCAATGTTGGCGGTGAAGGCCCGCGCATAGATCGGCGCGCCCAGCCGGTCATAGTAATGCGAAATCGCGCCCACGTGATCCTCGTGCGCATGGGTCACGAACACGGCCTCCAGCCTATCGCGCCGTTCTTCAAGCCAGCTGATGTCGGGAAAGATCAGGTCGACGCCCGGCGTGCCGTCCATGTCCGGAAAGGTCACGCCCAGATCGACCAGGATCAGCCGCTCCTTCCCCGGCGCGCCGATGCCGTACACATAGGCGTTCATCCCGATTTCGCCCGCCCCGCCAAGGGGCAGGTAGATCAGCCGCTCGTTGCTCATGCTGCCTCAGCCTTTCTCGTTATGCGCATGGATCACCGTCAGCCCATGCATGGTCAGATCTTCCTCGATATGATCGAATAGCAGGTCGCCCTGCGCGAAAAGCGGGGCCAGCCCGCCGGTGCCGATCACCTGCATGGGCCGCTCGTATTCCGCCCGTATCTGCTCGGTGATGCCATTCACAAGCCCCACGTAGCCCCAGAACACGCCCGACTGCATGCAGGCCACCGTGTTTGTGCCGATCACCTTCTGCGGCTTGGTCACGTCCACATGCGGCAGGGCGGCGGCGGCCATGTGCAGCGCCTCGAGGCTCAGGTTCACGCCGGGGGCAATGACGCCGCCCACGTAAGCCCCGTCATGGGCCACCACGTCGAACGTGGTGGCGGTGCCGAAATCCACCACGATCAGGTCGCCGCCATGCCGGTCGAAGGCACCGGCGGTGTTCACCAGCCGGTCCGGCCCTACCTGCGTGCCCTCGTCCACCCGCGGCTGAACCGGCAGGGCGCAGTCAGGCTTGCCCACCACGATCGGCCGGCAGCCGAAGAACCGGTCGGCAAAGACGCGCAGGTTGAACACCACCCGCGGCACGGTCGACGAGATGATCACGTCGGTGATGTCCATGTCGATCCCGTAATGCTTCACCAGCGTCGAGAACCACGTGAAATAGGCATCCGCCGTGCGGGCATGGTGGGTCGAGGTCCGGAGCGTGCACAGGAATTCCTTCCCATCCCAGATGGAAAAGACCGTGTTGGTGTTGCCGCAGTCGATGGCCAGTAGCATGAGCGCCTCCTTAAGTCACTCTATCGCGTTTTCAAAGGCCTGCCGGAATGGGCCTTCAAGCTCGTAGAACTTTCGGTCAAAGTGCCCGAATTCGTCCTCCAGAGCCGTGTCCACGAATTGTTCCGTCGAATTCGGCGCGGTGCGGTCGACGCTTTCCCAAAGCGCGACGGCCTGGGCGAGATTGGCGGCAACCGCGTCCTGCCCGATGCTTCGCGCCGCATCTACTGCGATATGCCATTCGCCGGGCTCGGTCACATTCAGGAAGTACTGGAGATGCCCGCCGTTATTGACCTCTGACTGATACCAAAAGAGCGCGTAGAGCGGCTTTTCAGACTCGATTTGCGGCGCTTCTTCGACAGCGCGCAAAACGAACCTGTTCCAGGGATCGTCAGGCAAATTCATTAGAAGAAGATCTCCGCCGCCGGGATGGCCTGCCGGGTATCGCGGGTCTTTAGAACAAGATTGCCCGCCTCGTCCACCGTCTCGAAGGTGCCGGTGATCTCGGCCTTGCCGGTGCGGGCAGTAATCACCTCGCCCAGCCGCGCCGCCCGATCCAGCCAGGCCCGGCGAATGGGCCCGAAGCCATACTGCACGAACTGCGCCTCGCAGGCCGCATAGGCCGGCGCCAGCAGGTCGAGGAAATCGCCCGGGCTGATCTCGGTCCCCGTCTCCGACAGAAGCGAGACGGGCCGCAGCGCCCCCGGTTCCACCTCCTCGGCGCCGGGCGCGTGGACGAGGTTGATCCCGATCCCGATCACCAGCGGCGACAGCTTCGTCCCCTGCCCGGCCTGCTCCAGCAGGATGCCCGCCACCTTGCCGCCGTTCAGAAGAACGTCGTTCGGCCACTTGAGCGCGAAGCCCTCGGGCCGCCCCGTCGCCGCCACGAACGCATCGTAAAGCGCCAGCGAGGCCACGAAGGACCGGAGCGCCACCACCGATGGCGGCTCGGTCGGCTGCAACACGAGGCTCGCGGCGAAATTCCCTTCCGGGTTGGCCCAGGCCCGCCCCCGGCGCCCGCGCGCGGCGGTCTGCTTCAGCGCCAGGATCCATTCCGGCCCGGCCAGCGTACCGGCCACGCGCGCGGCCTCGGCGTTGGTGCTGTCCACCTCCGGCAGCACGCGCCGCCCGTACCCGTCTGGCCAGCCCGCGACCTTCATTGTTCCGCAAATACGCCCGCCGGAGGCATCTTCCGGCGGGGCCTGGTCATCAGGTCAGTTGACAAGGGTCGTCGCCGCCGCCTGTGCCATGCCCTCGATACCGAACATGTTGACGATACCCAGCAGCATGAGCGCGGCCGACGCCATGAGGAAGCCCCACTGCACCGGCGACTTGCCGGTTTCCAGTGGCTCCTGGTCCTCGCCGAAATACATGTAATAGACGATCCGAAGGTAATAGAACGCCCCGATGACCGAGGCGATCACGCCCGCCACCGCCAGCCACACCAGCCCGCCCTCATAGGCCGCCCGCAGCACGTAAAGCTTGCCGAAGAAGCCCAGGAGCGGCGGCACACCCGCCAGGCTGAAGAGCAGGATCAGCATCGCCAACGCCCGGCCCGGATGGGCCTTGGAATACATGTTGAGGCTCACGATATCCGTCACCGGCTGGCCGTCACGCTCCATCGACAGGATGAAGGCGAAGGTGCCCACGTTCATGGTGATGTAGATCACCATGTAGATCAGCATCGCCTGCACGCCGAACACCGTGCCGGCCGCCAGCCCCATCAGCGCATAGCCCATATGCGCGATCGAGGAATAGGCCATCAGCCGCTTGATGTCGCGCTGCCCGATGGCCGCCACGCCGCCAAGGAACATCGACAGGAGCGACAGAACCGCGACCACCTGCTGCCAGTCCTGCACCACGCCACCGTACGCGTCATGCACCACGCGGGCAAACAGGCCCATCGCCGCCATCTTGGGCGCGGTGGCGAAAAAGGCGGTGATCGGCGTCGGCGCGCCCTGGTAGACATCCGGCGTCCACATGTGGAACGGCACGGCCGATACCTTGAAGGCCAGCCCCGAGATCACGAAGACGATCCCGATCAGCAAGCCAATGGGCGCCTGCCCCTCGGCCGAGGCGATGATACCCGAGAAGAGCGTCGTGCCGGTATAGCCATAGGTCAGCGAAGCGCCGTAAAGCAAAAGGCCCGACGACAGCGCGCCCAGCACGAAATACTTCAGCCCGGCCTCTGTCGATTTCACGCTGTCGCGACGCAGCGAGGCCACCACGTAAAGCGCCAGCGACTGCAGCTCGAGCCCCATGTAAAGCGCCATCAGGTCACCGGCGCTGACCATCATCATCATGCCCACCGCGGCCAGTGCAATGAGCAGCGGATACTCGAACCGCAACAGCCCCCGGCGGGCCATGTATTCCTGGCCCATCACCATCACCGCCGCCGCCGAAACCAGCGTCACGACCTTGGCAAAGCGGGCAAAGGCGTCGTCGTTGAACATGCCGCCAAAGGCGGTGCGCGTGCCCACGCCCGACGTGCTCAGCCACAGCGCCATCGCCACCAGGATCGCGGCGGTCAGCCATGTCAGCATGCCCGCCATCTTGTCCTTGCCCGTGTAGGCCGTCAGCAGCAGCGCGGCCAGCGCGTAGACCGAGATCACGATCTCGGGCAGGATAACATTTAGATCAGCCTGCATCATGGGTCTCCGTTATTCCGCCACCTGCGCCACGTCATTGGCGGCGCCCGCCTCCGACAAGGCCGTTTCATAATTGCCGATCAGCGCCTCGACTGCCGGGCCCGTGACATCGGTCACCAGGCTCGGGTAGACGCCCAGCAGCAGGGTCATCACCACCAGCGGGGCAAAGATCGCCCGCTCGCGCCCGGTCATGTCGGTGATCGACTTGAGGCTTTCCTTCACCAGTTCGCCCAGCACCACGCGGCGATAGAGCCACAGCGCATAGGCCGCCGACAGGATCACGCCCGAGGTCGCCACGGCCGCCACCCAGGTGTTCACCTGGAAGATCCCGACCAGCGTCAGGAATTCGCCGATGAACCCGCTCGTTCCCGGCAGGCCGACATTGGCCATGGTGAACAGCATGAAGATCAGCGCATAGGCCGGCATGCGGTTCACCAGCCCGCCATAGGCGTCGATGTCGCGGGTGTGCATCCGGTCATAGATCACGCCGACAATCAGGAAGAGCGCGCCCGAGATGAAGCCGTGGCTGATCATCTGGAAGATTGCGCCGTCGATCCCCTGCTGGTTGGCCGCGAAGATGCCCATGGTGACATAGCCCATATGCGCGACCGAGGAATAGGCGATCAGCTTCTTCATGTCCTCCTGCGCCAGCGCCACCAGCGAGGTGTAGACGATGGCGATGGCAGACATCCACAGCACCAGCGGCGTCATCACCTCGGCCCCCACCGGGAACATCGGCAGACTGAACCGCAGGAAGCCGTATCCGCCCATCTTCAGCAGGATCGCCGCCAGCACGACCGACCCGGCGGTCGGCGCCTGCACGTGCGCATCCGGAAGCCAGGTGTGCACCGGCCACATCGGCATCTTCACCGCGAAGCTGGCGAAGAAGGCGATGAACATCAGCGTCTGCATGCCCCCCACGATCTGGATCCCCAGAAGCGAGAAGCTCTCGAACGCGAATTCATGCGTCATCAGCGTCGGGATGTCCGTGGTACCCGCCTCCGCGAACATCGCCACCATCGCCACCAGCATCAGCACCGAGCCGAAGAAGGTGTAGAGGAAGAACTTGAACGACGCGTAGATCCGCTCTTTCCCACCCCAGATGCCGATGATCAGGAACATCGGGATAAGCCCCGCCTCGAAGAACAGGTAGAACAGCACGAGGTCGAGCGCCATGAACACGCCCAGCATCAGCGTTTCCAGCACGAGGAAGGCGATCATGTATTCCTTGACCCGGCTCGTCACGTTCCACGACGCGGCGATGGTCAACGGCATGATGAAGGTGGTCAACATGACGAACAGCACGCTGATCCCGTCGACGCCCATCTTGTACTTCAGGCCCAGCAGCCATTCCCGCTCTTCCACGAACTGGAAGCCGGTGTCGTTCGGGTCGAAGCCGACGAGGATGAAGACCGACACGACGAAGGTCAGCGTGGTCGCGATCAGCGCCACCCACTTGGCATTCCGCTGCGCCGCCGCATCCTCGCCCCGCAGGAAGATCGCCAGGATCGCCGCGGCGATGGCGGGGATGAACGTGGTGATGGAAAGCAGGTTATCCATTATTCAGCCCCTCCGGTGAAGGTCATCCAGGTGACCAGAACCGCGATACCCAGCACCATGGCGAAGGCATAGGTGAAGATGTAGCCGGATTGCGCCCGGCCCGCGAGGCGGGTGAAGAACGGGATGATCCCCATCGCCACGCCATTGAGGAAGCCGTCGATGATCCGCCCGTCGCCACCGCGCCACAGCACGCGCGCCAGCCGCTTGGCGGGGTTCACGAACAGGAAGTCGTAGATCTCGTCCACGTACCACTTGTTCAGCAGGAACAGGTAGAGCGGCCGCTGGCTCTCGGCCAGCGCCTTGGGCATGGCCGGGTTCACGATGTAGAACCAGAACGCCACCAGGAAG
Organism: Roseovarius sp.; assembly: GCF_030373445.1. Lineage (GTDB taxonomy): Bacteria > Pseudomonadota > Alphaproteobacteria > Rhodobacterales > Rhodobacteraceae > Roseovarius. Next base: position 455,889 of record NZ_JAUCYU010000002.1, on the reverse strand, counting down.
CCGAGGATCATCGAGATGAACGGGCTGACCTTCACCCATGTGGGTGCATGGTGCGCGTCATCCATCACGTGGTTGTCGGCCCCCATGTAGATCGCGCCCTGCGGCGGCCCGGCATGGGCCACGTCGTACCCGGCCTCTGCCTCTGCCCCCGCCTCTGCTTCACCCTCGGCGGCGCCCTCTTCGGCATGACTTTCGTCGGCAACGGCAGTCTCTTCGCCGTGGCTTTCCTCCGCCGCGGCGTCTTCCCCGTGGCCTTCTTCCTCGCCATGCCCGGCATCCGCCTCGGCATGATGCTCCGGAATGCCGAAGAAGCGGTTCACCTGGTTATGGTCGCCGAAGAAGCTGCCATACCACACCATCCCCGAGAAGATCGCGCCAAGCGCCAGAACCCCCAGCGGCACCAGCATCACGGGCGGGCTTTCATGGGCATGCTCATGCGTATGCTTGTCGCCCCGCGGCGTGCCGAAGAAGGTCAGGAACATCAGCCGCCAACTGTAGAAGCTGGTGAACAGCGCCGCGACGACAAGCGCCCAGAAGGCGATGCCCCCGGCGGTGCCCGCATAGGCGCTCTCGATGATCGCGTCCTTCGACAGGAACCCGGCAAAGCCGATATGGGTCAGCGGAATGCCCACCCCGGTGATCGCCAGCGTCCCGATCAGCATCGCCCAGAACGTGTAGGGCATTTTCGACCGCAGGCCGCCATAGTTCCGCATGTCCTGCTCGTGATGCATCCCGTGGATAACCGAACCGGCCCCGAGGAACAGCATCGCCTTGAAGAAGGCGTGGGTCAGCAGGTGGAACATCGCCACCGAGTAGACGCCGACACCGGCCGCCACGAACATGTAGCCCAGCTGCGAACAGGTCGAATAGGCGATCACGCGCTTGATGTCGTTCTGCACGAGGCCCACCGTCGCGGCGAAGAAGGCGGTGAGGGCGCCGATGCCAACCACGATCATCTTCGCCTCCGGAGCGAACTCGAAGAGCGGCGACATCCGGCAGACAAGGAACACCCCCGCCGTGACCATGGTCGCGGCGTGGATCAGCGCCGACACCGGCGTCGGGCCTTCCATCGCGTCCGGCAGCCAGGTGTGCAGGATGAACTGCGCCGACTTGCCCATCGCCCCCACGAACAGCAGGAAGGCGATCAGGTTGGCCGCGTTCCACTCGGTCCAGAGGAAGGTCAGTTGAGTATCTGCCAGCTCCGGCGCCGCGGCAAACACGTCGTCGAACTTGATCGAGTCCGTCAGGTAGAACAGCGCGAAGATCCCCAGCGCAAAGCCGAAATCCCCCACCCGGTTGACCACGAAGGCCTTGATCGCGGCGGCATTGGCGGAAGGCTTGCGGAAATAGAACCCGATCAGCAGGTAGGACGCGAGGCCAACCCCTTCCCAGCCAAAGAACATCTGCGCGAGGTTGTCCGACGTCACCAGCATCAGCATCGCGAAGGTGAACAGCGACAGGTAGGCAAAGAACCGGGGCCGATAGCTCTCGGTCTCGTCGTTGAAATTCTCGTCATGGGCCATGTAGCCCATCGAATAGAGGTGCACGAGCGCCGACACCGTTGTCACCACGATCAGCATGATCGCCGTCAGCCGGTCGAGCCGGATGGCCCATGCCGTGTCCAGCGTGCCCGACTGCACCCAGTCGAGAATGTGGATCGAATGGCTCTGCCCGTCATGGCCCAGGAACACGATCCAGCTCAGCAGGCAGGCGAGGAACAGCAGCCCCGTCGACACCCACTGCGCGGCGGCGTCCCCGATCAGCTTCCAGCCGAAACCCGCGATGATGGCACCCACGAGCGGGGCGAAGAGAATGATCGTTTCCATCGCCTCAGCCTTTCATCACGTTGACGTCTTCCACCGCGATCGTGCCGCGGTTGCGGAAGAAGCAGACCAGGATTGCCAGGCCGATGGCGGCCTCGGCGGCGGCCACGGTCAGCACGAAGAGGGTAAAGACCTGCCCCACCAGGTCGCCCAGGTGGGCGGAAAAGGCGACGAGGTTGATGTTGACCGACAGGAGCATCAGCTCGATCGACATTAGCAGAATGATCACGTTCTTCCTGTTCAGGAAAAGCCCGAAGATGCCGATGACGAAAAGGGCCGCAGCCACCGTCAGGTAATGTTCGAGTCCTATCATTTGTCCGTCCCTCTTCGGTCTTGTCCGCCGAAATATCCGTCACCTCGGGGCGCGCGCGGCCCCTCGTCTCAGTTCTGCCAAAGCCCCGGGTAAAGGGCGTTGCACCCACAGGTTTCCTCGGTCTCCCGCAGGGTCAGAACCCGCAGGTAATGCTCGCCGCCGTAAAGCGCGTCGGCCGCGCGGCGCACGTCCTGCACCCGCACCGCCTTGCCCGCCTTCAGCCGCGGGCGCAGGAACTCGGTCGCCGTCAGCGCGGCATAGGCCTCGCGCTGGCCCACGCCGTGGATCGCCACGAAATGCCCGCTCCGGCAATCGGTCACCCGGACGCCGTTGAAATTGTCGAGCTGCGGGATCGGTCCCGGCGCGCCGGCGACGATGCCGTCGGCGGTGGTCTTGTTCAGGTAGGTCTCGATGGTCTGGCCGCTGGTCTCGTCGCCCAGGTACTCGACGTCATGGGTCATCATGCCGTTCTCTTCCCGGTCACAGGGCGGCGGCGGGGTCAGCGCCACGGCACCCCCGGCGAACAACACGGCACAGGCCGCGCCGAGCGTTATGCCGCGCGCGGCTTTCACAGCCCCTGCCCCGGCTTCACGTCCTTCAGCTCCATCGCCTTGGCCGGGTCGCGATACATCTGCGCCAGGACGTCCTGCCGCTTCACATGCGTCCGGTGGCGCAGCGTCAGCACGATCGCCCCGATCATCGCCACCAGCAGGATCAGCCCGGCCAGCTGGAACAACAGGAAGTACTTGTCATACAGGATCATCCCCAGCGCAGCGGTGTTCTCGACACCTTCCTGCGGCACCACGGCACGGGCAGCCTCGGCCCCCTCGGCCATCTGCCAGTTGCCGAAGGCCAGACCGAACTGCATCAGCAGGATCACCCCGATCAGCAGCGCCAGCGGCATGTAGCGCGCCATCTCGGCCTTCAACTCGGCGAAATCCACGTCGAGCATCATCACCACGAACAGGAACAGCACTGCCACCGCACCCACGTAGACGATGATCAGCAGCATCGCCACGAACTCGGCCCCCAGCAGCACGAACAGCCCCGCCGCCGAGATGAACGACAGGATCAGCCAGAGCACCGAGTGCACCGGGCTGCGGCTGATCACGGTGAAAAGCCCGCCCACGAGTGCCGATATGGCAAACAGGTAAAAGGAAAGCGCGGCTACGGTCATCGGTCTTTATCCCCTTCCTTGTCCTCGTCCAGCACCTCTCGGGCGAACTCCATCGCCCGGGTCATGGACGGGATGCCGGCAAACATGGACATCTGCGCGATGGTCTCGGCAATCTCGTCCTTGGTCGCCCCGGCCTCGAGCGCATGGCGCACCGTCATCCGGATCTGCGTGTCGCTCTGCGCGCCCAGCATGGTCAGCCCCGCCAATGTCAGCAGCAGCCGCGTCTTGGCATCGAGCCCATCCTTGTTCAACCCCCTGCCGAAGGACATTTCCATGAATTCCTTCGGCATGGTCGGCCAGAGCTGTTCGAACCCCTTGGGCGAGAACGACTCAAGCGCCGGGTTGAAGGCTTTCGCCATCTCCTGCGCCTGGGCCATCATGGCCTCGAAGGGGTTCTTCATATCTGTCATGCCGGGCACCGGTTCGAGCTATAAACACGGCCTGCGATCCAGTCATTTCCATCCAGTTTCGCGGGCGTCAGAACCAGGCGGACCATCTCCCCCTCGCGCTCGAAACGGGTGTCGTTGACAGGGCCACTTTCGCTTTCAGGCCGCCACGCGTCCGGATAATCATTCACCAAACGCTGAAAGATTGCCTGAACAAGAGCCGTGGGGTCATAGGCGCCCATCGTCATGTAGCAGGCACAGCCGGAGTCGGTGTTCTGCAAACTTACCGCGACTTCCGGCTCGTGCATCAGGTTACCATTGATCGTGCGAAATCCAAGGCTGCGAGCCGTTTTTTCCATTCCCGAAAAACCCGGCGCAGAGCCCATGCACACTTTCGAGAACAGCTCCGCGCGCTCGGCATTCCAGCCCGGCACGTCCTCGGACGCAGCTGAAGCCGCCGAGGCGGCCAAGCCAAAGGCCAGTACACAAAGTGCATGATATGACCTTGCCAGCGGGCTCATCGGTAAGGCGCATCCAGTTCCAGGTTGCGGGCGATCTCGGCTTCCCATCGGTCGCCGTTCTCCAGCAGCTTGGCCTTGTCGTAATACAGCTCTTCCCGCGTCTCGGTGGCGAACTCGAAATTCGGCCCCTCGACGATGGCATCCACCGGGCAGGCCTCCTGGCAGAAGCCGCAATAGATGCACTTGGTCATGTCGATGTCATAGCGCGTGGTGCGGCGGCTGCCGTCGTCGCGCGGCTCGGCATCGATGGTGATCGCCTGCGCCGGGCAGATCGCCTCGCACAGCTTGCAGGCGATGCAGCGCTCTTCCCCGTTGGGATAGCGGCGCAGCGCGTGCTCCCCCCGGAACCGCGGCGAAAGCGGCCCTTTCTCGTGGGGGTAGTTCACCGTGGCTTTCGGCGCGAAGAAGTACTTCAGGCCAAGCCCGAACCCCTTGAACACGTCCTTCAGCAGAAAGTAACCGGCGGCCCGGCCATAATCGATCTGCGTCATCTGTCAGCCTCCAATCGCCCAGCGGGCCCAGAAGCCCCCGAGCACTTCGAATTTCGCAAGGAACGCGATGATCACCACCCATGCCAGAGACAGGGGCAGGAACACCTTCCAGCCGATGCGCATCAGCTGGTCGTAGCGATAGCGCGGCGTGATCGCCTTCACCATGGCAAAGATGAAGAAGAAGAACGCCATCTTCGCGATCATCCAGAACACCCCGTCCGGCAGGCCCGGGATGGGCGACAGCCAGCCGCCGAAGAACAACAGCGACGTCAGCGCGCACATCAGGAAGATGGCGATGTATTCACCGGCCATGAACAGCAGGAAGGGCGTGGCCGAATATTCCACCTGGTAGCCCGCCACCAGCTCCGATTCCGCTTCCGGCAGGTCGAAGGGCGGGCGGTTCGTCTCGGCCAGGGCCGAGATGAAGAACAGGAACACCATCGGGAAATGCGGCAGCCAGTACCAGCCGAAGAAGCCATAGGCCGTGTCCTGCGCGCCGACGATGGCGCTGAAGTTCATCGACCCGGTCGAGATGATCACGCCCACGATGATCAGGCCGATCGACACCTCGTAGGAGATCATCTGAGCGGCCGACCGCAGCGAGCCGAGGAACGGATATTTCGAGTTCGACGCCCAGCCGCCCATGATCACGCCGTACACCTCGAGCGATGAAACGGCGAAGACGAAGAGGATCGCCACGTTGATATCCGACAGCACCCAGCCCTCGTTCATCGGGATCACCGCCCAGGCCAGCACCGCCAGCACGAAGCTGGTCAGCGGCGCCATGATGAACACCGCCTTGTCGGCCCCCGCAGGCACGACCACTTCCTTGACCACGTATTTCAGCGCGTCGGCCACCGTCTGCAGCAGGCCGTAGATGCCCACCACGTTCGGCCCCCGCCGCATCTGCACCGCGGCCCAGATCTTGCGGTCGCCATAGACGAGGAAAAGCAGCGAGATCATGACGAAGCCGACCACGGCAAGGCACTGCGCGGTGATGATCAGCGCGATTCCCAAGGGGGTTGTCAGAAATTCAGCCATCAGCTCCTCACACCATCGGTATTCCGTTTTCCGCGCAATCGGCGGCGACGACTTCGGCGTCTATTTTCTTGATCCCGTCGGGTATCGTCGGCGAGATCGTGTAAACCGCATCTCCGCGCCAGATGCCACCCTCTTCGACCACTTTCGTGCGCACATGTCGCGCGAATCCGAAGCCGCGGATCAGCGTATACTGCGCCGCGGCACATTCGGCATAGCGGTCAAGGTCGGTGCTGTCCCGCGCGCCGGCCATTTCGACCTGGAAACTCACGAGATCCCGGTCCAGCAGGCGGGTTTCGATTCCCCTGTAGTCCGGCCGGAACGGCGCTTCCGGTTCGGAATCGGCCGCGTCGCAGCCCGACACGGCCGTCGCCACCGAAATCGCCAGTGGAGATATCAGCGCGCCGCGCCGCATCACTCGGCGGCCACCGGCTCTGTCCGGCGGGCCTTGGCCTCGGCCGACAGCTCGGCCATCAGCGCGCTCGCCCTCGCGATCGGGTTGGTCAGGTAGAAATCATGCAGCGCGGGCTGCAACTGCCCGGCGCCAAGCTCCGCCTCCTCGACCAGGGTCCAGCCATTGTCGGCCACCGCATCGATCGAGGCCAGGTGCGGAACTGCCTCGACCATGGCCCGGCGCAGCTGCGCGATGCTGTCGAAGGGCAGCGCGCTGCCCATCTCGCCCGACAGGGCCCGCAGGATGGCCCAGTTCTCTTTCGCCTCTCCCGGCGGATGCCCCGCGCGCAGCGCCAGTTGCGGCCGGCCCTCGGTGTTGACGAAGAGCCCCTGCTCTTCCGTGTAGGCCGCCGCCGGCAGGATCACGTCGGCACGATGCGCGCCACGGTCGCCGTGGCTGCCCTGGTAGATCACGAACGGGCCGCTGGCGATCTCGATCTCGTCGGCGCCGAGGTTGTAGACCACGTCGGCCCCGTCCAGCGCGCCCTCGATGCCGCCATCGGAAACCGCACCAACATCCATCGCACCCACGCGCGACGCGGCGGTGTGCAGCACCAGCATCTTGCCGCCCAGCTTTTCCGCCAGCCGCATCGACAGGCTCAGCACCGCCGGGCCGTTCTCGCCCCGCAGGCCACCCTGGCCCACCACGACGATCGCGCCTTCGGTCGCCTCGGCCTCGGCCAGCGCCCTGTTCATGAACTTGTTCCGCGCACCAAGCTGCGTGGCGTCATAGGTCAGGTCGGTCGGCTGGCCGATATGGATCACCTCGGCCCCGTTGAGCCACGCCTTGCGGATGCGGGCATTGAGCACCGGCGCCTCGATGGCCGGATCGGTGCCGATCAGGTAGACCGTCTTCGCCGTATCCAGCTCCTCGACCCGGGCATTGCCGACGTAGGCCGAGCGGTTGCCGGCGGGAAGATACGCCCCGTCGGTGCGGCATTCCACCTGCCCGCCAAGGCCCTCGACCAGCTGCTTCAGCGCATAAGCGCCCTCGACCGGCGCCAGGTCACCGACCAGCCCGGCCACCTTCTTGGCACCTTTCAGCGCCTCGGCGGTCTTGGCCAGCGCCTCGGGCCACGTCGCGGGCTTCAGCTTGCCGCCCTCGCGGATATACGGCCGGTCCAGCCGCTGCCGGCGCAGGCCGTCCCAGACAAACCGCGTCTTGTCGGAGATCCATTCCTCGTTCACGCCGTCATGGTTCCGCGGCAGGATCCGCATCACCTCGCGGCCCTTCGTATCCACCCGGATGTTGGACCCGAGCGCATCCATCACGTCGATGGTCTCTGTCTTGGTCAGCTCCCAGGGACGCGCGGTAAAGGCGTAAGGCTTGGACACCAGCGCGCCCACCGGGCACAGGTCGATGATGTTGCCCTGCAGGTTCGAATCCAGCGTCTCGCCCAGGTAGGCGGTGATCTCGGCATCCTCGCCCCGACCGGTCTGGCCCATCTGGTGAATACCCGCCACCTCGGTCGTGAACCGCACACAGCGCGTGCAGGAGATGCAGCGCGTCATGTGGGTTTCCACGAGCGGCCCGAGATCGAGGTCGTCAACCGCCCGCTTGGGCTCGCGGAAACGGCTGAAGTCCACCCCGTAAGCCATTGCCTGGTCCTGCAAATCGCATTCCCCGCCCTGGTCGCAGATCGGGCAATCGAGCGGGTGGTTGATGAGCAGGAACTCCATCACCCCCTCGCGCGCCTTCTTGACCATGGGCGAGTTCGTCTTGACCACCGGCGGCTGACCTTCCGGCCCGGGCCGCAGGTCGCGCACCTGCATGGCACAGCTTGCCGCGGGCTTGGGCGGGCCGCCCACCACCTCGACAAGGCACATACGGCAATTACCCGCGATCGAAAGCCGCTCGTGATAGCAGAAACGGGGGATCTCGATCCCCGCCTGCTCACAGGCCTGGATCAGGGTCATCGCCCCGTCGACTTCGACTTCCTGGTCGTCGATGATGATTTTGCGAAGATCAGACATCCGTTCTCACTTTGCTCTCAGTAACTGGCCGATCCGGCTTTTCCGGGCCATTTCCGCCCGGCCGAGCACGCACAGGCTCTCGGCATCCAGATTGCTGGCCCCCCTGGCTTCGAAATAGGCGTTGCGCCGCTGGCGCATCTTTTCCTTTTCGACGTCGTCGTTGATGTAAGCGTCGATCTGGGCCGCGCTGTAGCCGCGCGCGGCGGCCAGCGATTTCAGACCGTTGGCATAGCTTTGCGCCTCGAAGAACTTGCCGCCGATGCTGCTGCACTCCCGGCGGATCTTGTCGGCCACGGCCAGCGCCAGCAGGCCGTCATTGATGTCGCGCTCGTTCTCGAGGCCGGTCGCGGCGCTGGCACCGGCTGCACCGGCCGACAGGGCAAGGCTCAGGACAAGGGCGGTCATGCGTTTCATGTGGATTTCCTTTCACTCACACGGGGGCGCGCCACGGCGGCACACCCATCTGCTTCGCAGATGGGCTGCACCCCGCGTGATATGCAATAACACGCGCGCCAAGCCCCTGTTATGAAAGTCGAATTCACCAAAGAACACATGTCCCGCTAAAGGTCAGCCGGCCGCTCTGCCGGGCCAGCACCGCGTCGGGCGCATCCGGCCCCACGGTCCAGGCAATCTCCGACGTGCCGAAGTTCTTCAGGCAGTATTGCTTGCCGCCATACCGCCCGGCTTCGCGCGCCCCGGCCCGGCCCTGGTCGGCCCGTCGAACCGACACGGTGAACCGCTTGCGATCGGCCTTGTCGGCGGCCCGCGCCTTGCTCGGATAGTAATTGCCGTTGAAATACACCCGCTCGCTTTTCTTCGAGCAGCCTGCCACGGCGACCGTCGCCACCAGCAGCAATGCCACCGCCATGCGCCCCGGCGCCTTGTGCCAAATCCGTTCAGCCATTGAGAAACACCGCCTTTACAACAAGATACGCAAGGCCAAGGCACATGAGCCAGCCCGCGACATAGGTGAAGGACCGCAGCCCCATATCCGGTTTTCCGATGCCGTTGATATGCACCACCGCCAGAAGGATACGCAACAGCAGAAAACCCGACGCGAACAGGTTCACCCAGAACGGGCTGCCCCCGGCAAGGATCGCGGCCAGTACCAGCCCGACAAAGGCCGGCATCGACTCGACCAGGTTGCCATAGGCCCGGTGCCACCGATAGCCGCCATCCGCGTAATCCGCCGGCGGCTGCGCCCCCGGCGCCAGCCCGGCCCTCGTCTTGCGCATCGCGGACAGGGGTCCCAGCACCAGCTGCAACAGCGCCAGTCCGACGATCGCCACAAGGGCATGTCCGTATTCCGCGAAATCCGTCATCGGTTCAATTCCGGCCCCTCAGCTTCCACCGGCGCATAAGACTTCGTACTTCCCTGTTCCCGCGGCGACGCCCACGATCAGCGAAACCAGCACCTTCCCGCCCTTGCAGGCCGCCGTCTCGGCGAACCCCACGTGGCCGCGCAAACTATCCGCCCCGATCGGCTGGCCGTCGCGGCGGCGCATGGTCACGTAGACCTGCTGGCCCTGGATCACGTCACCGTCCTTCGAGGTCATCGTCACCGGGCGCCGGGCAAGCTCGGCTTCGAGATTGTCCGACTGCAGCGTCTCCGCCCCTGCCATTGCAGGCACCAGCACTGCCGCGCTCATCATCGCCCAGCGTCTCATTCCGCCGCCTCTTCCGGCCCTGCGTGACATCGCCACGGCGTCGTTCCCTTGCTTCCCGCCGGCCATCTCAGTTCACCTTCGAATGCGTCGGGGGATGCACCGCATCCTTTTCGATCACCACAATGGAATCATGCACGTGCAGCCCGCTTACCGCGCCTTCGAGCTCGGGCACCTGAAGCCCCTGGTGGTGATAGCGTTCATGCATGTCGTCGACGATCCGCCGGACCGTGTTGAAGAAGTTCGCCTCGGCGTCATAGCCGCCCTCGAACCCCTTCCAGTAGGCCGCGTGCAGGTCCTCGATCATGTAGGTGCCGCCCACTTCCACCCTCGGGTAGACCGCGCGCAGCGACGCCTCGATATGCGGCATCTGGTGGCTGCCGTCGTCCAGCACCACGTCGACACCGCCCATCTCGTCGATCACTGAATGCAGGAAGTCCGGATCGTCCTGCGACCCGATCCTCACCTGACCCGCCACGCCGTCGAATTCCTGGCAGCTCTTCTTGATGTCCACACCGAACAGCACCGCATCCTCGCCAAGGAAGCGCCGCCACATCTGCAGGCTGCCGCCCTTGTCGACCCCGATCTCGAGGAACCTGACCTTTTTGCCCCGGTACTTGCCGAAATACCGGTCGTAGATCGGGATGTAATGGTGCCATTTGTGCACCACGTAATCCTGCGTCGTGGCATAGATCTCGGCCAGGTCGCCGTCATAATCGTATTTCTCGCGGATATCCGCGACCACGTCATCCCCGGTGAAACGGTACTTCTTGATCACGACGCCCCCTTCCCCCGCGCGGGCGCGGTCACCGGCCCTGCCGGGCAGGGATATGAAGGAAGGGCGCGCATGATCCGATCACTCCGCCGCGACAGCGCTGACCCGGCCGGTCTTTTGCGCCTTGATCCGGTCCTCGATCTCGTCCCGGAAGTTGCGGATCAGACCCTGGATCGGCCAGGCCGCCGCATCGCCCAGGGCACAGATCGTGTGACCCTCGACCTGCTTGGTCACGTCGAACAGCATGTCGATCTCCTCGACCTCGGCCTCGCCACGCACCAGCCTGTCCATCACCCGCATCATCCAGCCTGTGCCTTCCCGGCAAGGCGTGCACTGGCCACAGCTTTCGTGCTTGTAGAACTTCGACAGCCGCCAGATCGCCTTGATGATGTCGGTCGAGTTGTCCATCACGATCACCGCCGCGGTGCCGAGGCTCGAGCCCACCTCGCGCAGCGCGTCGAAATCCATGATCGCGTCCTTCATCTTCTCGCCGCGCACGCAGGGCACGGACGAGCCGCCGGGGATCACCGCCTTGAGGTTGCCCCACCCGCCGCGAATGCCGCCGCAATGGGTCTCGATCAGCTCCTCGAAGGAGATCGACATCGCGTCTTCCACCACGCAGGGGTTATTCACGTGCCCCGAGATGGCATAAACCTTGGTGCCCGCATTGTTCGCCCGCCCGAAGCTCGCGAACCAGTCGGCACCGCGCCGCAGGATGGTCGGCACGACGGCAATCGACTCGACGTTGTTCACCGTCGTCGGGCAGCCATAAAGGCCGGCCCCCGCGGGGAATGGCGGCTTCATCCGCGGCATCCCCTTCTTGCCTTCCAGGCTTTCCAGAAGCGCGGTCTCCTCGCCACAGATATACGCCCCGGCCCCGTGCACCAGGTACAGGTCGAAATCCCAGCCCGAACCACAGGCGTTCTTGCCGATCAGCCCCGCGTCATAGGCCTCGTCGATGGCCATCTGCAGCGCCTCGCGCTCGCGGATGTATTCACCGCGGATATAGATATAGCTGGCATGCGCCCCCATCGCGAAGCTCGCGATCAGGCAGCCTTCGATCAGCGTATGCGGATCGTGCCGCATGATCTCGCGGTCCTTGCAGGTGCCCGGCTCCGACTCGTCGGCGTTCACGACAAGATACGCCGGCCGCCCGTCGCTTTCCTTCGGCATGAACGACCATTTCAGCCCGGTCGGGAACCCTGCCCCGCCCCGGCCGCGCAGCCCGCTCGCCTTCATCTGGTCGACGATCTCGGCCCGGCCCATCTCGATCAGCTTCTTCGTGCCGTCCCAGTGGCCCCGCGCCTGCGCACCTTTCAGCGTGCGGTCGTGCATCCCGTAGAGATTGGTAAAGATACGGTCCTGGTCCTTTAGCATGCCGCTACCCCTGATTGTCCTGGCGTGCCCGCCAGTATTGAAAGATCAGCCAGAAGGCAAAGACGAACCCCGCCAGCGCCAGCAGATCGAAGAGAAGCCGCAGCCGCTGGCTGAAGCCTTCCTTGTCTCCGATCAGGGTGGCCAGGATCCAGAACACCGCCGTTCCGGCGATGACCAGCGCTGCCTGGCGCCCCTTGCGGGCGGCTGTGTCGGGTTTGCTCATGCCTCTCGCTCATTCAGTACACATCACCGTCTTCGACCCGCTTCGAAAAGGCGGTCTCGCCCCCCGAGGCAAGCGTCTTTGCCTGGCTCACCCAGTCGTCGCGGGTCACGCGGCCCTTGAAGCCCTGCAGGTTCTCGTCGACCCACGCCACCTCGGCCGGGCCCCACCCGGCGATCTGGTCGAAATGGTAGAACCCCATCTCGTTCAACATCGTCTCCAGCTTCGGCCCCACGCCCTTGATCTGCTTGAGGTCGTCCGGCTTGCCTTCGCGCGGCGCCGACAGGCCCTCGGGCTTGGCACCCTCGCCATCTGTCGCCGGCGCATCCGTCACCTCGGCCTCAGGTTCCGCCGCCGTGGCCGGGCTTGCAGGCGCCGGCTCCGTCGCCGGTGCGGGGGTCGGCGCAGGCTCAGCCGCCGGGGCCGCATTGGCCGGGGCCGCCGCCGCATTCGTGGCCTTCGGCGCATCCGAGGTCGCGGGCTCACCGCACAGCAGGAACCGGAATGCCAACCCAAGCGCCACGAAGATCACCACGCTCAGCACCAACGGCCACAACAGCCCGACATCGTCGAAACCCACCAGCAGCACGAAGGTCAGCACCGCGACCCCTGCCGCCGTAAGCCAGCATTTCGCCGGGCAGCTCATCCCCGAAGTCGCATCCGCCATCTCACGTTCCCCCTGTGCCGGTCTGCATCGCGCGGTCCGTCATGCGGCACCGCCTGTCGCAGTCTTATCACGCTTTGACCCATCCGTCTTTGCGTGATCACACAAGGTTTTGGCCTGGCTCACCCAGTCATCGCGGGTCACCCGGCCCTTGAACCCCTCGAGATGCGCGTCCATCCACGCCACCTCCGCCGGGCCCCAGGCGGCGATCTGGTCAAAATGGTAGATGCCGAGATCGTGGCACAAGCCGGCAAGCTTCGGCCCGATCCCCTTGATCTTCGTCAGGTCGTCCGGCGTATCGCCCCTTGCCCTGTCCAGTGCCACCGGCCGTGCGTCCGCCGGCCCGGTCACGGCCGCCGGGGTCGCGACCGCCTCATCGCCAACACCACGCTCGCCCACCGGCCCTACGACCGGCGCCGTCCCCTTGCGCGCCACTGCCGGGCCGCAAAACATCCGCGACACCGAAATAGCCACAAGCACCGCCAGCCCGCCGCTGAACATCAGCGTCGCCAGCACCGGGAACGCCGACACCACCAGCCACAGCGCTACGACACCGGAGAGCGCGCCAACGCCCCAGCATGCCCACAGGCAGGTTTCCGGTTTCGCCGTCTGTGACATCACAGCCTTTCCTCAGACGCCCCGCGCGGAGGCGTCAGTAAACGTCGCCCTTCTTGGCCCGGTCCGAGAACTCGGTCGAGCCTCCATCGGCCAGGATCTTCGCCTGGCTCACCCAGTCATCGCGGCTCACCCGGCCCTTGAACCCGACAAGGTTCTGATCGGCCCAGGCCACCTCTTCCTCGGACCACGCGGCGATCTGGTCGAAATGGAACACGCCCATATCGTGCAGCGCCTGTTCCAGCTTCGGCCCCACGCCCTTGATGTGTTTCAGGTCGTCCGGCCCGCCCTCGCGCGCCTCGGACAGCAGTTCGGGTTTCTTGCCCTCGCCTGTATCCGCCGCCGGCGCGGCCTTGGTCTTGGCCTTGGGCTTCGACTTGGATTTCACCGCCGGTTCGTCCGCCTTGCCCGGCTTGTCCTCTGGCGCACGGGCAGACTCGGGCTTGCCCTTTTCCTTGGCCTGCGCCTCGGCCTTGGTCACGCCGGTATCGTCGGCGGTGGCCTTGGGCGGCGTCTTGTCGACGGGCTGGTCCTTCGCGGCCTCCTGCTTCGGCGGCTCCTTCACCTTCACGGCCGGGTCCGCCGGGCGGTGGTTCGCCCCCTTCTCTCGCCACGGCGCCAGAAGCGGCACCTCGGTGCCGTCGATCCGCTTGATCGTGTCGTTCAGGTCCGTGGCAAGCTGCACGCTGGCGTTGTACTTGGTCTGCCCGCTGTCGAATTCCTTCAGGCTGGTCAGCCCGGCCGCCGGCTCCGACGCATAGCGCCCGTTCTGCGGGCCCGGCACCGGCACCTTGCCGGCGGCCATCTCGTCGAGCATTTCGCCTAACCGCTCGGCCGTCAGGTCCTCGTAGTAATCCTTGCCGATCTGCGCCATCGGCGCGTTGGCACAGGCGCCCAGGCATTCCACCTCTTCCCAGCTGAACTTGCCATCGGCGCTCACCTCATGCGCGTTCGGCGCGATCTTCTCGCGGCACACGCCCACCAGGTCCTCCGCTCCGCAGATCATGCAGGACGTGGTGCCGCAAATCTGGATATGTGCAACGGAACCAACGGGATGCAGCTGGAACATGAAGTAGAAACTGGCCACTTCCAGCGCGCGGATATAGGCCATGTCCAGCATCTCGGCCACGTGCTCGATCGCCGGCCGCGACAGCCAGCCTTCCTGCTCCTGCGCGCGCCACAGAAGCGGGATGACCGCACTGGCCTGCCGCCCTTCCGGGTACTTGGTGATCTGCGCCTCGGCCCAGGCCCGGTTGGCCTCGGTGAACGCAAAGCTCTCTGGCTGTTCGTGGTGAAGACGTCTCAGCATGCTCAGGCACAGGCTCCCGTAGTCAGTTTCACGCCACCGTCAGGCAGGCTCACGGCCTTGTCGTTGGCAAGCATGTAGGATGTGATATCAAGCGCTTGCTGCCGGGTCAGCCCGGCCTGCAGCTCGACCGGCAGGTAATCGGAATCGTGCTTCAGCTCGCAGCCGATCGTGGAGGCCGCCAGCGTGTAATCCGCGATCATCTGCTCGTTCACGCCCTCCGGCGCCATGACACAGGCGGCCAGGCCAAGGGGCAGCCCCGCAAGCGCCATCACCTTCCGAATTCCCATCATCGTTCCCCCTTGTCGCCGCCAGTCCCCGGCAGCCTTGCCGGCGTTCTACCGGTCGATTTCCCCGAACACGACATCCATCGTCCCGATGATCGCCGCCACGTCGGCAAGCTGGTGCCCGCCGGCCACGAAATCCATCGCCTGCAGGTGCAGGAACCCCGGCGCCCGCAGCTTTGCCCTGTACGGCCGGTTCGACCCGTCCGCCACGAGGTACACGCCGAACTCGCCCTTCGGCGCTTCGACGGCGGCATAAACCTCGCCCTCGGGCACGTGGAACCCTTCGGTATACAGCTTGAAATGGTGGATCAGCGCTTCCATCGAGGTCTTCATGTCGCCCCGCGTCGGCGGCGTCAGCTTGCCGCGCGCAAGGATGTCGCCCCGCCCTTCAGGCGCCCGCAGCTTCTCGATGCACTGGTGCATGATCTTCAGCGACTGCCGCATTTCCTCCATCCGGCAGAGGTAGCGGTCGTAGCAGTCGCCGTTCTTACCGACGGGGATCTGGAACTCCATCTCGTCATAGCATTCATAGGGCTGCGCCCGCCGCAGGTCCCAGGCCAGGCCCGACCCGCGCACCATCACGCCCGAGAAGCCCCAGTCGAGGATATCCTTCTCGGTCACCACGCCGATATCGGCGTTGCGCTGCTTGAATATGCGGTTTTCCGTCAGCAGACCGTCGAGATCGCCCAGCACCTTCGGAAACTCGTTCGCCCAGGTCTCGATATCGTCGAGCAGCTCGTCCGGCAGGTCCTGGTGCACGCCGCCGGGGCGGAAATACGCGGCGTGAAGCCGCGCGCCACAGGCCCGCTCGTAGAACACCATCAGCTTCTCGCGCTCCTCGAACCCCCACAGAGGCGGGGTCAGCGCGCCCACGTCCATCGCCTGCGTCGTCACGTTCAGCAGGTGGTTCAGGATACGCCCGATCTCGGAATAGAGCACCCGGATCAACTGCGCCCGGCGCGGCACCTCGACCTTGCACAGCTTCTCGATGGCCAGGCACCACGCGTGCTCCTGGTTCATCGGCGCCACGTAATCGAGCCGGTCGAAATACGGCAGGTTCTGCAGGTAGGTCCGGCTTTCCATCAGCTTCTCGGTGCCGCGGTGAAGCAGCCCGATATGCGGGTCGCAGCGCTCGACGATCTCGCCGTCAAGTTCCAGGACCAGCCGCAAAACCCCGTGCGCCGCAGGGTGTTGCGGGCCGAAGTTGATGTTGAAATTGCGGATTTTCTGCTCGCCCGTCTGGGCGTCTTCAAATCCCTTGGAGCCGTCCATCATCGCGGACCTCCCTTGCGAAAGCGTTTGTAGATGACATAGCCGACAAATGCCGGCACGCCGATGACCGTGGCACAGGCCAAAGCCACCCCGACCCAGGCACCGAGTAGTAATAGTCAGGTCCCGACACCTCAGCGCCCTCCCTTACGTTCGGCCGAAAAGGCCATGATATAGAGCATGATGAGCGTGCAAAGCGGGAAGATCGCGGTGATCGCCCAGTAGCTGGAGATGCCGTATTCCGGAAGCAGCTTCCAGAACGGAACCACGAAGGCCACCGAGAGAAGAATAAGCCAGATCATTCTGTCACCCCTCGCTGCGCCCCACCCGTTCATTTCGATGCGGTGTCTTTCTCGTCCCCCGGCAGGATGTACTCGGCACCCTCCCACGGGCTCATGAAGTCGAATTGGCGGTATTCCTGAACAAGGCTCACCGGTTCATAGACCACCCGTTTCTGCACCTCGTCATAGCGCACCTCGGTATAGCCCGTGGTCGGGAAGTCCTTGCGCAGCGGGTAGCCGCGGAAGCCATAGTCGGTCAGGATGCGCCGCAGGTCGGGATGTCCCGAGAACAGGATGCCGAACATGTCGAACACCTCCCGCTCGAACCAGTTGGCCGAGGGATGAACGCCGGTGATCGACGGCACCATATCCTCTTCCCGCACGGCCACCCGCAGGCGGATGCGCTGGTTCTGGTACATCGACAGGAAGTGATAGACCACGTCGAACCGCTTGGCCCGCTCGGGGTAATCCACCCCCGTGATATCCACCAGGGTCGAGAACCGGCAGGTCGGGTCGGTCTTCAGAAACTCCACCAGACCGACGATATTCGCCAGCGCCACGTCGACATTCAGCTCGTCGAACGACACCTCCCAGCTCAACACGCAGTCGGTGCGCTTGGCCTCGATGTGTTCACCCAGTTCCTTCAATGCTGCCGTCATCTTACGATCGTCCCCGTCCGGCGGATTTTGCGTTGCAACTGCAGAATGCCATAGACCAGCGCCTCTGCCGTCGGCGGACAGCCCGGCACGTAGACATCGACCGGCACGATCCGGTCACAACCGCGCACCACGGAATAGCTGTAATGGTAATACCCCCCGCCATTGGCGCAGGAACCCATCGAGATCACGTAGCGCGGCTCGGGCATCTGGTCATAGACCTTGCGCAACGCCGGCGCCATCTTGTTGGTCAGGGTGCCCGCCACGATCATCAGGTCCGACTGGCGCGGGCTCGCCCGCGGCGCGGTGCCGAACCGCTCGAGATCGTAGCGCGGCATCGAGGTGTGCATCATCTCCACGGCACAGCAGGCCAGCCCGAAGGTCATCCAGTGCAGCGAACCCGTTCGGGCCCAGTTGATGATGTCCTCGGTCGAGGTGACAAGGAACCCCTTGTCCTGAAGCTCGCGGTTCAGCGCCTGAACCGCCGGCTCGCGTTCGTAATCGGGCTTGTAGGCCTCCACCGGCGCTTCCGCCGACGGCCCGCTTTTGATCCGGTCGCTCTGAAGGCCCTGGCCCTGGGTCTCGGTGACCCTGGCCTCTTCTTCGGCCATGTCGCTCTTCACTCCCATTCCATGGCTCCCTTTCTCCATTCATAGGCGAACCCGGCGGTCAGCACGGCAAGGAAGACCATCATCGACCAGAAGGCGGCCATGCTGATATCCTGGAAGGCCACCGCCCACGGGAACAGCATCGCGATCTCGAGATCGAAAATGATGAACAGGATCGACACGAGGTAGAACCGCACGTCGAACTTCATCCGCGCATCGTCGAAGGCGTTGAAACCGCATTCATACGCACTCACCTTCTCGGGGTCCGGGTGGCGGACGGCCAGGACGACGGCGGCGAGGATCAGCACAAGGCCAAGACCGATGGCGATGGCCAGTAGAAACAGGACGGGGAGGTATTCCCTCAGCATCTCATCCACGTGGTGGCTCCTTTCATGCGCAATCCATGCGCATCAAGCTGGCTCTTTTGACATAATCGGGTTTACCCCTGCCCCAGGATGGGGTCAACCAGACGGTGACAATTTCGCACCCGTCCGGACGCCCGTCACGACGCGGCGTTCAACCCGGCGCCGGTTCGCCGAAAACCGCTTGATTTCAAGGCGATCAAGCGTGTCACACCACGGGATGTATGCTTCATTCGGCCCCTGTCGAGGGATGCGGCGATCACGTTTTGCCCTCGCACTGTCGCTGCGTCGCCGCATCGCCCATAGGCGCGGTGCGGCGAACGCCCTGCCCCTGAGTCTACCGCCGTTCCCTGCCGCGGGCATTGCGCGCGGCCGCTCCCGCCGGCCCGTCACACCGCCGCCCCCCGGATCGCGACCACCCCGAGACGACCATGAGCCGCCCCGGAATCACGCATCCGCCGCCCGCCGCCGGCGTCTTTCCCCTCGCCGCGCTCCTCGCACCGGCCGCGCCCGGCGCCACACCCTCTCAGAACGTCAGCTTCGCCCCGACGATCACCGTGTGCGATTTCACCCCCGCCACGCTCGTCACCCGAGGCAGGATCAGCGGCACGAACCCCTCGTTATACATGTACTCCGCCCCGAGCCGCACATGCGGCGCCACCTCCACCTCGAGGCCGAGGATCGCCTGCTCCATCTTCTCCCAGGGCAACCCCCGCACCCCCTGCACGCCCCGGCTGAACGAGGCCGACCACACCGCCGGCCGCCCGAACACCTCGCCCCGCCAGCGCCCCTGCACCGTCGTCGCCTGCACGTGGTGACCGGTCGCCGGCCAGTCGTGCAGCGTGCGCGTGAACTCCGCCATCAGGTCGAACCGCGGCGTCGAGTAGACCGCGTTCACGTCCCACAACCCGTTCCAGACCCGGTTGATGCCGCGCCCCGGCGGATGGTGGGCAATCACGCTGTCATAGATCGTCCCGTGCAGGTACCCCGCCCCCAGCCGAAGGCTCCGGCCCCGGCCCAGGTCGAACCGGTGCGCCCCGTTCACCGCGAAATTGCTGAACGCCCCGTCATTCCGCGGGCTGCTCAGCACCCGCAGGCCCCGATGCGCCGGAATGAAGGTCAGCGCCAGCTCCGTGCGCGGCGTCACGTAGCCCAGCTCGATCACCGGCTCGTCGCTCTGCGGCCAGAAATAATGGGTCGAATGGCTGTGGGTGAACGGCGCATAGGTGGCGAAATTCCCGAAGTTCACCGTCTTGCGCCCGAAGGCGAGATACACCGGCGCCAGGTCCGGATCGCCGACCGCCACCCAGTACTTTCGCAGCTGGATGGGATCCTGCCCCGGATACTCCACCTCGGTGTACTCCCCCTGCGCAAACGCCGTCACCATCGGCAGCACCAGCGTGGTGTGCACCGAGATGTCGTTGATCACGCCATAGCCGTCCGACGTGCCGGCGGTGTGGGTCGGCGGCAGCCGCGACAGGATGGGAAAGCGCCCGGGCGTATTCGTCCGCTCCCAGATCTGCGTCGCCACGAACCGACCGCCCAGGTACAGCGCGCCCGGCTCCAGCCGCGCCTCGCTGCGGGCCAGAAACATGCGCGCGACCTTGTTGGTCACGTGGTCCTGCCGGTCGAACATCTCCTCGGAATACTGCAGGCTCGTGCGGACAAGGCCGTCGGGGTTGTACATCCCCTCCTCGGCGGCCGCCTGCACCGACCAAAGCGCAAGCGCCCCCGCCGTAATCCACCGCGCCAAATGTCCAACCATGCCGAGCCTCCTGCAATCCAACGGCCGCAGGTGTGGCACAACATGGTTTATGGGCCGTTAACCAAGCCCCGGTGACGGCAGGGCGGCCCTACCCCTCCGGCATCCACGCAGGCTTGCGCTTGTCGAAAAACGCGGCAACGCCCTCATGCGCCTCCGCCGTGTCCCAGGCATCGGCCAGCGCGCCGATGGTGTGCTCGATCGTCCCCGTGTCGATCCTCGGCCCCAGCGTACGCAGCAGCGCCTTCGACCGCGCCACCGCCCCCGGCGCGCAGTTGAGATAGGGCACGACCTCGTCCTCGATAGCCGCATCCAGCCCCTCGGCCGGCACCACCCGCGCCAGCAAGCCCAGCCGCACGGCCTCCTCCGCCCCGAAAATCCGGGCCGACATGAACACCCGCCGCGCGTTCGCCTCGCCCATTCGGGCACAGACATAAGGGCCGATCGTTGCCGGGATGAGACCAAGCCGCGGCTCGGTGAAGCCCAGTTTTACGCCCTCGGCACCAACGGCCACGTCGCAGACGCTCATCATGCCCAGCCCGCCGCCGAACGCATTGCCATGCACCTTCCCGATCAACGGCTTCGGCAGCGTGTTCAGCGCCTGCAGCATCATCGCCAGCTTCGTTGCCTCGGCCGAGCGCACCTCCGGCTCCGCCTCGAACTGCTCGCGCATCCAGCCAAGATCGCCTCCCGCGCAGAAACTCTTCCCCTTCGCCGCCATCACGACCACGCGCACACCGTCATCCTCCGCCAGCGCCGTCGCGGCGGCGTGCAGATCGGCAATCATCCGCGCCGACAGCGCGTTGTGCTTCTCCTCCCGGTCCAGCCACAGCGTCGCCACCCCGCGGCCATCCGTCTCGATGCTCACCGTCTCATACATCACCCAACTCCTTGCCAGTCTGTCTCAGCCAGTCCGCGTAAACCCACACCATGCGGTCCACGAACCAGATTTTCGGGATCATCGTCAGCAGCGTGCCGAACACCACCCATGCCGCGTCAAGCACCCACAAGCCCCACGCCATCACCAGCGCACCAGGAAGCGCCGCCACCGACAGGATCGCCGCCCATCTCCGGTGATGCTCCGGCACCTCGTGCCGCCGGTTCAGGAACACCCGCTCCCCCAGCACCCCCCGCGACGCCCAGCTATCCAGGCGCGCAGGCGGCGGAAAGGCCCTCGGGTTCACCCATGTCCACAGCAGCACCAGGGCCACGGCCCCCCAGGCCCAGGCCCCGATCCATACGCGTGACCACACCGCCAGCGCCAGCAGCGGCAGGATCGTGAACCGCGAATAAACTGACCACGGGCTCGCATGACGCGCCCACACGCGGTCGCTCATGCCCATTAGGCGTTCGGTGGCGCGGTAGAGCCCGCTCATCCGCCCGCCCGGCCCCGCATCTCGACCGCCAGCACGGCCGCATCGTTCAAGATCGCTGAATCGAGCCCCGTCTCGTAGCCAAGCCCCCTCAGCCGCGCATGCACCTTCTCGGTCGCAACGTTCCCCTTGGCACCGGGTGCGTAAGGGCACCCGCCCAAGCCCCCGACCGCCGCGTCGAACACCCGCACGCCACGCTCAAGCGACGCCTCGATATTCTCCACCGCCCGGCCGGACGTATCGTGGTAATGGCCCGCCAGCTTCTCAACCGGCACCACCTCCGACACCGCGGCCAGCATCGCATCGATGCTCTCGGGCGTGCCCTGCCCGATCGTGTCGCCCAGGCTGATCTCGTAACAGCCCATCTTGTACAGCGCCTCGGCCACCCTTGCCACCGACGCGGGCGCCACCGTGCCGTCATAGGGGCAATCCGTCACGCAGGAGACATACCCCCGCACAGGCAAACCCGCCACGCTCGCCGCCGCCGCCACAGGCGCGAACCTCTCGAGGCTCTCGGCGATCGTCGCGTTGATATTTGCCTTGGAAAACCCTTCCGAGGCCGACCCGAAGATCGCCACCTCGTCCGCCTTCGCCGCCTCCGCCGCCTCGAAACCGCGCATGTTGGGCGTCAGCGCTGCGTATCGCAACCCCTCCGCCCGCCGGATCCCCGCCAGCACCTCGGCCGAATCCGCCATCTGCGGCACCCATTTGGGGCTCACGAAACTCGCCACCTCGATCCGCCGGAACCCCGCCCCGCTCAGGCAGTCGACCAGCGCGATCTTGTCCTTGGTTGCGATCTGGCTCTTCTCGTTCTGCAGCCCGTCGCGCGGGCCGACTTCGAAAATCTCGACGTATTCAGACATCCCAGGCCTCGTAGAAATCCTTCTGGTAAAGCAACATCGCTTCCGGTCCCGGCAGCGACGCCTTGAACGCCTCCCGCCCGGTAATCCGCTCCATCCACGCGGACACTTCCGGGAACGCGTCGGTCCTGACGAAATGCCGCCCCATGTAGACCGCGTGCCCCACGCAGATATCGCAGGCGGAAAAGCCGCTCGTCAGCAGGTAATCCCGGTTCTCCACCGGCGTCGACAACTGCGCCTCGATCGCGGCAAAGCATTTCTTCATCCGCGCCGCTTCCAGCTTCATGACCACGGGGCTGCGCATGGCATCGTCGTAAAGCATGATGTGCTGCTGGGTCAAAATCGCCACGTGCTGGCTGATCGTCTCGGCGAAATGCACCCACATCAGCCAGTCCATCCGGTCCATTGCCCCCGGCGCCCGGCCCAGCCCCCTGTCAGGGAACTTCTCGCACAGGTATTCGACCATCGCGCCGCTCTCGAACATTCGCTCGCCCTCGATCTCCAGCGCCGGCACCCGACCGGCGGGCGACAGCGACAGGAACTCCGGCCGCCGCAGCGACTTGTCGAACGGGTGTTCGACCAGCTGGAACGGCACGCCCAGCTCGTTCAGAAGCCACAGCACCCGCATCGAGCGGGTCTGTGGCACGTGATGCAGGGTGATCATCGTCAAACTCCTTCCGGCAGCTTCGGCCGGGTCGCTCTTGCCACCTCGCAGGTGCCGGCCCAGGCCGCCCACGTCGCCAGCGCAGGCCGTCCCGACAACATATCGCCCCCCTCGGGCGCCATGCGGAAATAATCCAGCATCGGCCACAACAGGCAAGTCTCGAGCCCCGTCCGCCCCGGCACCAGCACCAGCCCTTCCGCGGCAATCTCCTCAAGCGCATCCAGCACAGGCTCCGCCTTCGCAAGCCCCTCCCGGACGATCTTCTCCTCCGCCGCATCTCCCATCAGCGGGCGAAACACCCGGTGCGAGAACACCTGCCGGACCAGCGGCCAGTAGAGATAGCTGTCGACGATCCCCATCACCTGCCGCATCCGCGCCCGTGCCGCCGCATCCCGAGGTGCCAGTTCCGGCCCGTCAAACGCACCCTCCACGTAATCGAGGATCGCCTGCGTTTCGTAAACCCGGAACCCGTCATGCTCCAGCACCGGCACCCGCCCGAACGGATGCAACGCTCGCAGCCGCCCGGCACTGGCGGCATCGAACGGGTCGCATTCCTCCTCCGCAAACACCACCTTCTTCGCCACCAGCGCCATCCGCGCGGCCCGCGTGTAGACGCTCAGATGGTAGCCTGTGAGGGTGAGCTGGCTCACGCCTCCGCCTCCTCCAGCCGCACCAGCGCCGCGCCCGCCGTGACCTGCGCGCCTTCCTCGACCAGCACCTCGGCCACGACCCCGTCGCGCGCCGCCAGCAAGGAATGCTCCATCTTCATCGCCTCCAGCACGGCCAGCCGGTCGCCCTCCTTCACCTCCTGCCCGGGCTTGGCGAGCAAGACCTTCACCAGCCCCGGCATCGGCGCCTCGATCACGTCGGCATCGCCCCCGGCAAGGCTGTCGCGTTCCAGCAGGTCGACCACCTCGAAGCTCAGCCCGTAATCGGCAAAGACGCTCACCAGGGCGCCATTCACCGCCACCGGCGGTGCCGTCTGGCCATCCAGTTGCCAGCGCCCGCCACTGCGCCGCGCCTCGACCGTTGCCTCGCCGACCACCACGTCATGCGCCTCGGCCGACAGCGTCCGCACCTTCACGACGATCTCCTCGCCGCCCCGCCGCAGATGCACGCTCCGCGTCAGCGGCGTCCAAAGGATGAAGCCCGCCTCGAACCCTTCCATCCCCAACAGCCCAAGCGCCGCCAGCGCCGCCAGCGCCGTCTCCCGCGGCCCCGGCTCCGGCACGACGACCAGCGTATCGAGATCCCGCTCGATCAAGCCGGTGTCCACGTCGCCGCGGGCAAACCCTTCATGATGCGTGAGCGCCCCAAGGAAAGCGAGGTTCGTCACCGTCCCCGCCACCTGGCAATCGCCAAGCGCCGCCGACATCCGGCGCAGCGCCCCGGCCCGCGTCGCGCCATGGGTGATCAGCTTCGCGATCATCGGGTCGTAGAAGGGCGAAATCTCGTCCCCCGCACGGACCCCGCTATCGGCCCGCGCCCCTTCCGGAAACTCCAGGTGCGCCAGCCGCCCCGTGGCGGGCAGGAACCCTTTCGGCACGTCCTCCGCGTAAAGCCTTGCCTCGAAGGCGTGCCCGTTGATCTCCAACTCCTCCTGCGATTTCGGCAGGCCCTCGCCACTCGCCACGCGCAGCTGCCACTCCACGAGGTCCACGCCCGTGATCGCCTCCGTCACCGGATGCTCCACCTGCAACCTTGTGTTCATCTCCATGAACCAGAACCCGTCCGTCCGCAGCCCGTCCGAGCCATCCACGATAAACTCGATCGTCCCCGCGCCCGCATAGCCAATGGCCTCTGCCGCCCGCACGGCCGCGTTGCCCATCGCCTCGCGCATCTCCTCGGTCATCCCCGGCGCCGGGGCCTCCTCGATCACCTTCTGGTGCCGCCGCTGCAGCGAACAATCCCGTTCGAACAGGTGCACCGCCTTCTCGCCATCCCCGAAGACCTGCACCTCGATATGCCGCGGCTTCTGCACGAATTTCTCGATCAGCACCGCCTCGTTGCCGAACGCCGTCTTCGCCTCGCCCTTGGCACTCTCCAGCGCCTCGGCAAACTTCTCCGGGCTCTCGACCAGCCGCATCCCCTTTCCGCCGCCCCCGGCGACGGCCTTGATCAGCACCGGATAGCCGATCTCATCGGCCTGCCCGGCCAGAAAGCCGGGCTCCTGGTTTTCCCCGTGATAGCCCGGCACCACCGGCACCCCGGCCTCCTCCATCAGCTTCTTCGCGGCATCCTTCAGCCCCATCGCCCGGATCGCCTTGGCCGACGGCCCGATGAATGTCAGCCCAGCCGCCTCGACCGCCTCCACGAAATCCGGGTTTTCGCTCAGGAAACCATAACCCGGATGGATCCCCTGTGCGCCCGTCTCAAGCGCCACTTCGATGATCCGGTCGCCCTTCAGGTAACTCTCCGACGGGGCGGACCCGCCGATATGCACCGCCCGGTCCGCCATCGCCATGTGCTTGGCCGTCCGGTCCGCGTCGGAATAGACCGCCACCGTGCGCACGCCCATCGCCCGCGCCGTCTCGATCACCCGGCAGGCGATCTCGCCCCGGTTCGCGATCAGTATCGTGTCAAACATGCTCAATCCTTCCGTCATTCCACCAGGGCGCCCAGCCGGTCACACCAGTTGACCACCGCGCCCCCGCCGCCGGCCTTTGCCGCGAGCCCCTCGCGCACCAGCCGGTCGGCCACATCCTCGTCCGCCACCGTCATCCGAACCGGCACCGCCCCGTCCTCTGCCACGTCACCGACACGGAAAACCGCCACGTCGTCCTCCTCCAGCAGCACCCGCAACCGGTCCCACCCCAGCGCCCCATGCGCCCGTTCCACCTCGCAACCAGGCTCCGCCATGTCCGGAACGTCGAGCCCGGCCAGCCGCGCCACCCGTTCATCTTCCCCGCAACTCAACCGCACCGTCCGCACATCCATCACTTCGGCTACCTCGCAACCCGCCATGGGCTCGCCTCCCTCGGTCCAGTGCACCTCCTGCCGCACGATATAAAGCCATCCCGCCACCGTCAGGCAGGTCAGCACGATCGCGCGGAGCAGGAAGGTCACGCCCGCGCACCCGGGTCACATCCGGAACACGCCAAACCTCGTCTCCTCGATCGGCTTGTTCAGCGCCGCGCTCAGGCTCAACGCCAGCACATCCCGCGTCTTCCTCGGGTCGATGATCCCGTCATCCCACATTCGCGCACTGGCAAAGAGCGGGTGGCTCTGGTGCTCGAACTGCTCCAGCGTCGGCCGCTTGAACTCGGCCTCCTCCTCGGCCGACCACGTCCCGCCCTTGCGCTCGATCGCGTCGCGCTTGACCGTGGCCAGCACGCCCGCCGCCTGCTCGCCCCCCATCACGCAGATCCGCGAATTGGGCCACGTCCACATGAAGCGCGGCTGATAAGCCCTTCCGGCCATGCCATAATTCCCCGCCCCGAACGAGCCGCCCACCAGCATGGTGATCTTCGGCACGCTCGTCGTCGCCACCGCCGTCACCATCTTCGCGCCGTGCCGTGCGATCCCCTCGTTCTCATAGGCCTTGCCCACCATGAACCCGGTGATGTTCTGCAGGAACACCAGCGGAATGTTCCGCTGGCTGCACAGCTCCACGAAATGTGCGCCCTTCTGCGCCGACTCGGAGAACAGCACGCCATTGTTGGCGATGATCCCCACCGGGCAGCCCTTCACATGGGCAAAGCCACAGACCAGCGTCTCCCCGAACCGCGCCTTGAACTCGTCGAAGCGCGAGCCGTCCACCACCCGCGCGATCACCTCGCGAATGTCGTAGGGCGTGCGCAACCCGGCCGGCACCACGCCCAGGATCTCGTCAGGGTCATAGGCCGGCTCTTCCGAGGCCTGCCACATCACCGTATCGGGCTTGCGCCGGTTCAGCCCGGCCACCGCCCGCCTTGCCAGCGCCAGCGCATGCGCATCATCCTCCGCCAGGTAATCCGCCACGCCCGACAGCCGCGTATGCGCATCGCCGCCGCCCAGCTCCTCGGCGCTGACGATCTCGCCAGTCGCCGCCTTCACCAGCGGCGGCCCGGCCAGGAAGATCGTCCCCTGCTCCTTCACGATGATCGTCACGTCCGACATCGCCGGCACATAGGCCCCGCCCGCCGTACACGAGCCCATCACCACGGCGATCTGCGGAATGCCCTTCGCGCTCATGTTCGCCTGGTTGTAGAAAATCCGCCCGAAATGGTCGCGATCCGGGAACACCTCGTCCTGGTTGGGCAGGTTCGCGCCCCCGCTGTCGACAAGGTAGATACAGGGCAAGCCGCACTCCGCCGCGATTTCCTGCGCGCGCAGGTGCTTCTTCACGGTCATCGGGTAATACGTCCCGCCCTTCACCGTCGCGTCGTTGCAGACCACCATGCATTCCGTGCCGCTCACCCGGCCCACACCGGCGATCACCCCGGCACAGGGCGCCGCGCCGTCATACATGTCGTGCGCCGCCGTGGCGCCGACCTCCAGGAACGGGCTTCCCGGGTCCAGCAGGTTCGCCACCCGTTCCCGCGGCGGCATCTTGCCCCGGCTGCGCTGCCGGTCCCGCGCCGCCTCGCCCCCGCCCTGCGCGGCGGCGGCCACGGCCTCCTCGACCAGCCCGAGCGCCTCCAGGTGCGCCTTGCGGTTGGCCAGGAAATCTTCCGACGATGTCAGGGCCTTGGATTTCAGTTTCATCGTCTCTCCTCACACACGCGCGGGGCCAATCATGGCCCGCGCTGTTGCAATTATGCTGCAGTGCCGCATTCGCACCGCGACTTGACCTGCATCAAGGCCCGACTCACCCCGCCGGGCGCAATCAGGGCGCACGAAAAAAGATTGGGACATACCATGAAAACCCTGACGAAACTTGCTCTTGCAACCGCCCTCTCCACTGTCGCGGCCGTTCCGGCCCTCGCGCAGTCCAAGGGCGACATGCTCCTCGGCCTCGGTGTCCACTGGGTTAATCCGACCGACAGCTGGAGCGCCACCGCCGCCGGTCCGGTCCGTGTCGACGACAACGTCCGCCCGACCCTGACCTTCGAATACTTCATCGCCGACCGCATCGGCCTCGAAGTGCTGGCCGCCTGGCCCTTCGAACACGACGCCGCCCTGCTGGGCGCCGGCGACGTGGTCAAGACCAAGCACCTGCCGCCGACGGTCTCGATCCAGTACCATTTCACCAACTCGTCGAACATCACGCCCTTCGCGGGCATCGGCGTCAACTACACCCACTTCTGGGATGAAAAAGGCACCGGCGCCCTCGCCGGCGTGCCGGTCAGCCTCGACGACAGCTGGGGCGTCGCCGTCCATGCCGGTCTCGACTTCAAGATCAGCGAGAAAGCCTCGCTGCGCGCCGATATCCGCTGGATGGATATCGACACCAAGGCCAAGGTCGGCGGCGTGCCGATCGGCAATGTCAGCATCGACCCGATCGTGATCGGTGCCGCCTACGTCATGAAATTCTGAACCCATCAAAGGGCGGGCCGGAGTCGGGCTGGCGGAGACGCCGGCCCGTTTCTTTTGTGGTGTCTTTCGCCGGGCGATCATGAGCCGCCCTCCGCCGCCGCGCGGGCCTTCAGATCCTTCCGGATCACCTTGCCGGTCACGGTCATCGGCAACGCGTCGAGAAACCCGATTTCCCTTGGATAGGAATAGCTTGCAAGCCGTTCCTTCACGAATCCCTGCAAGCGCCCGGCCAGTTCCTCGCTCGCCTCGACCCCGTCTTTCAGCACCACGTAGGCCTTGACGATCTCGGTGCGCATCTCGTCCGGTTTGCCCACCACGCCCACCGTCGCCACCGCCGGGTGTTTCAGCAGGCAATCCTCGATCTCCGCCGGCCCGATCCGGTAACCGGCCGAGGTGATCACGTCATCCTCCCGCCCGACGAAACGCAGGTACTCCCCCTCCCAGGCGCCCCGGTCCCCGGTCAGCATCCAGTCGCCGCGAAACTTCGCCGCCGTCTCCTCCGGCCGCTTCCAGTATTCCAGCATCATCGAGGCCGAGCCGCGCCGGATTGCCACGTCCCCCTCGCCCTCCGCAGGCTCTCCTCCCTCGTCTAGCACCGCGATCTCGTGTCCCGGTGCAGGTTTCCCGAGGCAGCCCGGCAACGGGCTGAAGAGGGCGCCACAGGAACTCGCCACCATGTTGCACTCGGTCTGCCCGTAAAACTCGTTGATCGTCACGCCGAAGGCGTGTCGCCCCCAGTCGAGCATCTCCGCCCCCAGCGGCTCGCCCCCGCTGGCCACCGTCCGCAACCCCTCGACCCGCACGTCCGCCGCCTTCAGCATCCGAAGCGCCGTGGGCGGAAAAAACACATTTTTGACAGCACCTTCTCCCACGATCCTCACGCACTCATCCGGCGTGAACTTCGCCAGCCGCGCCGCAACGACCGGCACCCCCAGCGCCAGCCCGGGCATCAGCACGTCAAAGAGCCCGCCGATCCACGCCCAGTCCGCCGGCGTCCACAGGCAATCCTCCGCCTCGCCCAGGAAATCGTGGCTCACCTCGACCCCCGGAAGATGCCCCGTCAGCACCCGATGCGCATGCAGTGCCCCCTTGGGGCTGCCCGTCGTGCCGGAGGTATAGATCAGCACCGCCGGGTCTTCCGCGCCGGTCTCGACCGTCTCGAACCGCCCCTCGGGCAGCGTCTCCTCTTCCGGAACGAAGGCCGCAATCCCCGGCAACGCCTCCAGCATCCCCACGCCCTCGGCATCCGTCACCACGACCCCGGCCCCGGCATCCGACACCCGGCTCGTCAATGCCTCCTGCTTGAAGAGCTTGAACAAGGGGATTGAAATCGCACCGATTTTCCAGATCGCCACATGCGCCGCCGCACACCACGCCCCTTGGCTCCGCAGCACGCCAACCCGGTCGCCCCGGCCGACGCCCCGCGCCACCAGTGCCTGCGCCAGCCCGTCGGCCATCTCCCGCAGCCGGCCATAGCTGACCTCCTGCCGCCCGTCACTCAGGTCGATGATCGCCACCCGGTCCGGCGCTGTCTCCGCCCAGTAATCGCAGACCTGCGCCGCCATGTTCAGCCGCTCCGGCAGGTTCCACCGGAACCCGTCGTACAGCGCCTCGTATGACCCGGCCCGCTGCAGCATCGCCTACTCCGGCAGCGCCGATTTCAGAACGCGCGCCTGCTGCGCCGTCTCATGCATCAGGCACGCCGCCACCGCAGGCCCTGCGCCCGAACCCCGGCCCCATTGCGACTGCTCGAACCCGCACCGGGCATCGCGATAGCCGATCCACGCCCGCTGCATGTCCCGCAGCGCGGCTTCCTGGCTCGGCACACCCTCGCCATTCCCAGCATCCATATCCTTGGAAAACGCCAGCAGCTCGCCATAGGTCGCGTTCAGCACCGTGTCCCACCACTGCGCCTCGGCCTGCAGACACTGGCTCATCCCCACCGTGGTCTGCCCGCCTTCACTCTCTTCCATGCACCGCTCGGCGGCCTGCCCGATACAGTCCTCGAACGCACCCGCCACGCCCACGCTCGCAAGGCAGGCCTCCGCCACCGAGGCATCGAACACCTGTTCCTGTGCCATGACAGGCCCCGCCAGCATCAACGCCACCAAGGCAAGCCTCATCCCATCGCTCCCATCATCTCGCGCCCCACCAGCATCCGCCGGATCTCGCTCGTCCCGGCGCCGATCTCCATCAGCTTGGCATCACGGAAGATCCGCGCCACCGGCGCATCGTTCAGGAACCCGGCCCCGCCCATCGCCTGAACAGCCTGGTGCGCCTGAACCATCGCCTGTTCGCTGGCATAAAGACAGCACGCCGCCGCATCCTGCCGCGTGACCTCTCCGCGGTCACAGGCCTTGGCCACCTCGTAGACATAGGCCCGGGCCGAATTCATCGCCGTGTACATGTCGGCAATCTTCCCCTGCATGAGCTGGAAATTCCCGATCGGCTGGCCGAACTGCTTGCGCTCAATCATGTAGGGCATGATCTCGTCGAGGCACGACGCCATGATGCCCAGCCCGATCCCGGCCAGCACGACCCGCTCGTAATCGAGGCCAGACATCAGCACCCGAACGCCCTTGCCCTCCTCGCCCAGCACGTTCTCGAACGGCACTTCCACGTCCTCGAAGATCAGCTCGGCCGTGTTCGACCCGCGCATCCCCAGCTTGTCGAAATGCACGCTGGTCGAGAACCCCTTCATGCTCTTCTCGATCAGGAAGGCGGTGATGCCCTTGCTCCCGGCCTCCGGGTCGGTCTTGGCATAGACCACCAGCGTATCGGCATCCGGCCCGTTGGTGATCCAGTACTTGTTCCCGTTGAGCTTGTAGTGATCGTTCCGCTTCTCGGCCTTCAGCTTCATGCCGACCACGTCACTGCCAGCGCCCGCCTCCGACATGGCCAGCGCCCCCACATGCTCGCCCGAGACCAGCCTGGTCAGGTATTTCTCCTTCTGCTCGGCAGTGCCGTTCAGCCTGACCTGGTTCACGCACAGGTTCGAATGCGCGCCGTAGCTCAGCGAAACGCTGGCCGACGCCCGCGCCACTTCCTCCACGGCGACCACGTGCGCGAGATAGCCCATGTCGACCCCGCCATACTCCTCCGGCACGGTGATCCCCAGGAGGCCCATCTCGCCCATCTCTTTCCAAAGCTCGTTGGGAAAGGCGTTCTTCTCATCGATCCCGGCAGCCATCGGCTTCACCCGGTCCTGCGCCCAGCGATGCGTCATCTCGCGCAGCGCGTTCACATCCTCGCCCAGGTCGAACTTCATCACGGCGTTGAACATGGGCCTCCTCCGGCATTTATTGAACACTTGTTCATTTACTATATCGCATTCCGAGTCGCGTCAATCCCGGAACCGTCGGCGCGGCCCCGCCCGCACCCCCGATCGGCGCGGAACCCCGCCCTGCCAGCCCGCGTTGATCCTGCGAAGAGGCTGACATCTGGAAAAGGATCCTATCATGACCGACAACCTGAAAGACACGTTCTGGGACCGTCTCGACGACATCACCGCGGGGATGCTCTCGGCCCCCTCCGCCCCGCCGCGCCCCATGGCCCATATCGCCAAGCGCAAGGATGACATGCTGTGGTTCATCACCGCCAAGGGCACCGACATCGCTCAGGCGGCCGAGAACGGCGCACCGGGCCAGTACACGCTGGCCTCCTCCCACGGCCAGCTTTACGCCGCGGTCGAGGGCACGCTGAAAGTCGTCAACGATCCCGAGAAACTCGATGAAATCTGGTCGCCCATGGCCGCCGCGTGGTTCGAAGACGGCCGCCATGACGACAAGGTCTGCCTCGTGGGCTTCACCCCGGTCAAGGCGGAAGTCTGGGAAACCGACGGCACCGCCAAGACCCTGTTCGAGATGGCCCGCGCCAACATCACCGAGGACACCCCCGATCTCGGCAAGCACGGCCACCTGACGTTCTGAGCCGGACGCCCAACGCAGAAAGCGCGGCCCCCTCCAAGGGCCGCGCTTTTCATGTCACGCCGCCTGCTCCTGCCAGACGGCGCCCACCTCGGCCCGGATGATCCGCGCGATCAGCGCGCAATCGTCGAGCGTGAAGGTCAGCGGCAGCCGCATGTCCACGATCCCCTTCAGCACCCGGTCCGATTTCGGCATTCGCTCCGAAGGCGCATAGCGCCAGCTGTCATACCGGCTGGTGAACCCCACGGGCTCCGCGCCGCCGAACCACTTCAGCTCCACGCCCCGCCCCTTGCAGCGGTCTATCACGTCGGCCACGGCGGCGTCGGGCCAGTCGAGCAGCAGGAACTGGATAGACGAGCCCACGTACCGCTCCTCCTCCGGCCGCTCCACCATCCGCAGCCCCGGCGTGCCGCGCAGGCCTTCCTCGACAGCCCGGTACCGCGCATTCCACGCCGCGCATTGCCCGTCCAGCTTCGCCAGTTGCGGCCGCAAGATCGCCGCCCGCAGATTATCCATCCGCCCTGACACGTTGGGCGTTTCGTACTTCACCCGCGCGAAAACCGCCTCAGGCGGTACCGTCCCGTTCCGACCATACAGCATGTATGACCCCGACAGCATCACCGCCCGCGCCATAACCTCGTCATCGTCGGTGACAAGGAACCCGCCCTCGCCCGAGTTCATGTGCTTGTAGGTCTGCGTCGAGTAACACCCCACCAGCCCGTGCCGGCCCGAGGGCACGCCCTTCCACGCCGCCCCCATCGTATGCGCGCAATCCTCGATCACGGTGATCCCGGCCGCGTCACAGATCGCCATCAGCCGGTCCATGTCGCAGATATGCCCGCGCATGTGGCTCAGCATCAGCACTTCCGCCTCGCCAGCCTTCGCCTGCAGGTCGTCGAGATCGATCACCAGATCTTCCGTCACCCCCACGAAGACCGGCACCGCGCCGGCCCCGGCAATCGACCCAGGCACCGGCGCCAGCGTGAAGGCATTGGTGAGCACCCGGTCGCCGGGCCTGACCCCCACGGCCCGCAGCGCCGTACCCATGGCATACCCGCCCGACGCCACCGCCAGCGCGTATTTCGCACCCACGTAGCCCGCGAATTCCCGCTCCAGCAGCGCAACCTCGCCATCCTCGCCCTCGGCCAGGTTGTACCGGTGCAGCCGCCCGTGCCGCATCACCTCCAACGCCGCCGCGATCCCCTCTTCGGGGATCGGCTCCTGCTGGGTGAAACTGCCTTTGAATTTTTCCGTCATGGCTCTTTTCTGCGCCCGAGCCGCCCGCAGGTCAATAACCTGCCGCCCCTCACGCCGGCCCCAGCAGCCGGTCGCACACCCCGGGCAACTCGTCGAAATGCCCGATCATCGCCTCGGGCTCCAGGTCGGCCACGCTCATCCCGGCCGGCCCGAAGGTCACCAGCACCGACGGCACCCCCGCCGCCCGGCTCGTCTCCCGATCCGTCACCGTGTCCCCCACCAGCAGCGCCCGCTCCGGCAGCCCCCCGGCCCGCCGCACCGCCTCGCGCAGCGGCTCCGGGTCGGGCTTCCTGACGGCCAGCGTATCCGCCCCGATCATCGCCCCGAACGCCCCGCTCACCCCCAGCCGGTCCAGCAGCAGGGTCGCCAGCCGCTCCGGCTTGTTGGTACAGATCGCCACCCGATAGCCGTTGTTCACCAGCATCGCCACAGCTTCCATCGCGCCGGGATAAAGCACCGTGTGCGTGTCGATCGCCCCCGCATAGGCCTCCAGCAGCAACGGGTACTGCCGCTCGATTTCCGCCACGTCCTCGGCGCGCCCCATCCGCTCCAGCCCCAACGTCAGCATCGCCTTGCCGCCGCGCAACGCCGTGCCCGCATCGGCCACCGGGTCCAGCAGGTCGCCCTCGCCCATCGCCCGGAAACAGGCATTCGCCGCCGCGATCAGGTCACCGCTCGTATCCGCCAGCGTTCCGTCCAGATCGAACACAACCGTCCGCATCGCCCTGTCTCCCCACGGTTTCGGCGCCATTCCGCCAAGCCCTGTCACATGCCGCAATCAGTTTTGATGGGCCCCCGCCTTGCACGGGACACGCAACCCGATAAAACGGGCGCACCCGAATTGGAAGAGGAACCGCATGGCAACGGCGCTGATCATTCTTGCCGCAGGCAAGGGCACCCGCATGAAATCCGACCTGCCCAAGGTGCTCCACAAGGTCGCCGGCGTGCCCATGCTGCACCACGCCATGCGCGGCGGCGCGGCCCTCTCGCCCGAGCGCACCATCGTGGTCGCCGGCCACGGTGCGGACGAGGTCGAGGCCGCGGCAAGAGACTACGACCCCGACGCGATCATCGCCCTGCAGGAAGAGCAGAACGGCACCGGCCACGCCGTGGCACAGGCCAAACCCGCCCTTGAAGGCTTCGACGGCGACGCCATCGTCCTCTACGGCGACACGCCCTTCATCTCGCCCGAAACGCTCGAACGCATGGCCGAGGCCCGCAAATCCCACGATGTCGTCGTCCTCGGGTTCGAACCCGCCGACCCGGCCCGCTACGGTCGCCTCGTGATGTCCGGCGACCGCCTCGACCGGATCGTCGAGTTCAAGGACGCGTCGGATGAGGAACGCGCCATAACCTTCTGCAATTCTGGCGTTATCTGCGCCGGCGCCGCGACCCTCTTCGACCTGATCG
This sequence comes from Roseovarius sp., assembly GCF_030373445.1. Taxonomy (GTDB): domain Bacteria; phylum Pseudomonadota; class Alphaproteobacteria; order Rhodobacterales; family Rhodobacteraceae; genus Roseovarius. The sequence goes on along the minus strand of NZ_JAUCYU010000002.1, from coordinate 420,920 downwards.
AAGCCGTCGGCAACGACAACGCCTCCGGCGAATACTACCTCACCGACATCGTCGCCATCGCCAATGCCCGCGGCCTCTCCGCCACAGCCATCGCCTGCGACGAGGCGGAAACCCTCGGCATAAACTCCCGCACCGACCTCGCCGCCGCCGAGGCCGCCTTCCAGGCCCGCGCCCGCGCCGAGGCGATGGAGAACGGCGTCACCCTGCCCGCCCCCGAAACCGTGCATTTCGCCTTCGACACAGCCATCGGCCGTGACACCACCATCGAACAGAACGTCGTCTTCGGCCCCGGTGTCACCGTGGAAACCGGCGCCCATATCCGCGCCTTCTCGCATCTCGAGGGCTGCCACGTCTCGCGCGGCGCTGTCGTCGGGCCCTACGCCCGCCTCCGCCCCGGCGCGGAACTCGCCGAAGACACCCGCATCGGCAATTTCGTCGAGGTCAAGAATGCCACCATCGACGAGGGCGCCAAGGTCAACCACCTCTCCTATATCGGCGATGCCCATGTGGGTAGCGGCTCCAACATCGGCGCCGGCACCATCACCTGCAACTACGACGGCCTCGGCAAGCACCATACCGAGATCGGCGAGAACGTCTTCATCGGCTCGAACACCATGCTCGTGGCCCCCGTCACCGTGGGCAACGGCGCCCTCACCGGCTCCGGCTCCGTCATTACGAAAGACGTGCCCGCCGACGCGCTCGCCATCGCCCGCGCGGAACAGGTGAACAAGCCCGGCATGGCCCGGAAACTCTTCGAACTTCTGAAGAAAAAGAAGGCGCAAAAAACCAGGACGGAGGCAGGCTGACATGTGCGGCATCGTAGGCATTCTGGGCACCCACGAGGTCGCCCCCACACTGGTCGAGGCGCTGAGACGGCTCGAATACCGGGGCTATGACAGCGCCGGCATCGCCACCATAAACGAAGGCAAACTCGACCGCCGCCGCGCGGTGGGCAAGCTGGTCAACCTCTCCGACCTGCTCGTGCACCAGCCGCTCGCCGGCAAGGCCGGCATCGGTCACACCCGCTGGGCCACCCACGGCGCGCCCAATGTCTCCAACGCCCACCCGCACAAGGCCGGGCCCGTGGCCGTCGTCCATAACGGCATCATCGAGAACTACCGCGACCTGCGCACAAGGCTCGCCAAGAAGGGCCACACCTTCGACACCGAAACCGACACCGAAACGGTCGCCCTCCTCGCCCGGCAATTCATGGAGGAAGGCCACGGGCCCGCAGAGGCCGCCAAGCTCACCCTGAACGAGCTCGAAGGCGCCTACGCCCTCTGCTTCCTCTTCGATGACGAGCCCGACCTGCTGGTCGCCGCCCGCAAGGGCAGCCCGCTGGCCATCGGCCACGGCGACGGCGAGATGTTCGTGGGCTCCGACGCCATCGCCCTCGCGCCACTCACCGACCGCATCACCTATCTCGAGGAGGGCGACTGCGCCGTCGTCACCCGCGCGGGCGTCACCATCACCGACGCCAACGGCGAACTGGCCAACCGCGAAATCCGCACCGTCAACATCGACAACGCCCGCGTCGACAAGGCCGGGCACAAGCACTTCATGGCCAAGGAAATCGCCGAACAGCCCGTCGTTCTCGGCGACGCCCTGCGCCACTACCTTTCCGACGATGGCCGCGACATCGCGCTCGACGACGCCAAGCTCGACTTCTCCTCGCTCGACCGGCTGTCCCTCGTTGCCTGCGGCACCGCCTATTACGCCTGCCTCACGGCGAAATACTGGTTTGAACAGGTGGCGGGCCTGCCCGTCGACGTCGATATCGCCTCCGAGTTCCGCTACCGCGAGCCGCCGATCCCCGCCCGCACCGGCGCCCTCTTCGTCAGCCAGTCCGGCGAAACTGCCGACACCCTCGCAGCCCTCCGCTACTGCGAAGGCCGGGCCGAACGCATCCTCTCCGTGGTCAACGTCACCGAAAGTTCCATCGCCCGCGAAAGCGACCTCGCCCTGCCGATCTATGCCGGCGCCGAGATCGGCGTCGCCTCCACCAAGGCCTTCACCTGCCAGCTTGTCGTCCTCCTCCTTCTGGCGCTCAAGGCCGCGAAGGACCGCGGCACGCTCACCGCCGACCAGGTCGCCGACAAGCTTTCCTCCATCCGTGCCCTGCCGGCGCTCATGAACCTCACGCTGGAACGCGGCGACGAGTTCCGCCGCGCCTCCAACCAGCTGGCCGAGGCCGACCACGCCCTCTTCCTCGGGCGCGGCATGCTCTACCCGCTCGCCCTCGAAGGTGCGCTGAAACTCAAGGAAATCAGCTATATACACGCCGAAGGTTATGCTTCCGGCGAACTCAAGCACGGCCCCATTGCGCTCATCGACAAGACCATGCCGGTCGTCGTCATGGCCCCCCGCGACGCGCTCTTCGACAAGACCGTCTCCAACATGCAGGAGGTGATGGCCCGCGGCGGCAAGGTGCTTCTCGTCACCGATCGCGGCGGCGCGGCCGAGGCCGATGACGGCGTATGGTGGCAGCTTATCGTGCCCGACTGCGACCCGCTCGTCGCCCCCATCCTCTACGCCCTGCCGGCCCAGCTCCTCGCCTATCACACGGCGGTGGCCAAGGGCACCGATGTCGACCAGCCTCGCAACCTCGCCAAATCCGTCACGGTGGAGTAAATCCCATGGGAACCCAGTACGACGCCCTCTCCGACGCCCATATCAAGCTCATCGGCAAGCAGCACCTCTTCTTCTGCGCCACCGCCGCACCCACCGGGCTCGTCAACGTCTCACCCAAGGGGATGGACAGCCTCCGCGTCCTGTCGCCCAACCGCATCCTCTGGCGCAACTTCACCGGCAGCGGCAACGAAACCGCCGGCCACCTCGCGCAATCCAATCGCATGACGCTGATGTGGTGCTCCTTCACCCGGCAGCCGATCATCCTGCGCGCCTACGGCACCGCCCGCACCATCCATCCGCATGACCCGGACTGGGCCGAGATGGCCGAGCATTTCCCGCCCCAGCCCGGCATGCGCCAGATCTACGATATGTCCATCGACATGGTGCAGAAATCCTGCGGCTACGCCGTGCCCTTCTTCGAACACGCAGGCGACCGCGACACGCTCAAACATTGGACCGACGACAAGGGCGAGGACGGCATCCGCACCTACTGGACGGAACGCAACGCCAAAACCCTCGACGGCGCCCCCACCGGCATCGAGGGCCCGGCATGACCCTCGACGACGCCCTGGCCCAACTCGAAATCCACATCGAACCCGGCCGCGCCGAGGGGATGGCGAACTACCACAAGGTGCCCCGCCGCTATCTCGGCATCCCCAACCCGGCCATCAACGACCTGACGAAAGAGTGGCGCCAGACCCTTTCGGTCGAAGAGCGCGTCACCCTCGCCCGCGACCTCTGGACCACCGACATCTTCGAGGCCCGCCTCGCCGCCGCCAAGCTCCTGACCCAGGCCCGCATCCGCCCCGACGACGCCGTCTGGGAGCTCATCAAAAGCTGGCTCCCCGATCTCGACAGCTGGGCCATCGCCGATCACGCCATGATGGCCGGGCAGAAACGCCTCACCGCCGACCCCACCCGTATCGAGGAGGTGGCGACCTGGACCGAAGCGCAATCCCACTGGATCCGCCGCGCCGCGATGGTCATCACCCTGCCCTTCGCCCACCAGAACAACCCCAAGCCGCAGGAAGAGGAAATCCGCACCCGCGTCCTCGGCTGGGCCGAGGCCTACGTGCAGGACCCCGACTGGTTCATCCAGAAATCCGTGGCATGGTGGCTCCGCGAGCTCTCGAAACACGACCCCGAGCGCGTCCGTGCCTTCCTCAAGGCCAACGCCTCCCACATGAAACGCTTCGCCCGCCGCGAGGCCTCGAAATACCTCGACGAAAGCTTCGGCTAAGCGCTCACTCCGTCCGGAACACCCGCACCTCCGGCAGCGAGGTCAAATCCGCCTCCAGAAGCCGCATCGCCGCCAGCGACAACCGGCTCCCGGCCCCCGGCTCGGCATCGAGCGGCAGCAGGTCCACTGCCACCTTCGTGCCCTTCTCCGGAAACTCCACCCGGCCCCGCGCCTGCGCCTTCACCAGCGGCGTCTTCAGCCAGATTCCCGGCTCCGACACCGCCCCCAACGATGCGATCGTCACGCCAAGATCGGTCTCGCCCCCGGCGCTCCCGGCATCGGCCACCGCCTTCTGCCGTTCCTCGTCGCTCGTGGTATCCAGCGTATCCACCGTGTTCGCCCCCGCCGGCGGCGCCGCGGCCGTCGTGGTGGCCCGCGCCTCCGCCGTCTGCGGCGCCTCCGCGGCACGCTCCTTCGGCTTGAAAAGCCCGCCCTCGAACGCCCCGCACCCGGTCAGCGCCACGCAGCCCATGATCAAGAAAACCTGTTTCATCCCCCCAATCTAGGGCGCTCGCCCGCCCCCATCAATCCAAAGAACAGCCCTTGTGCCCCGTTCCCCCACGGCATAGGTTCTTCCCCATGACCGCCCCGCTCATAGACCCCTTCCAGCGCGCCATTTCCTACCTGCGCGTCTCCGTCACCGACCGGTGCGATTTCCGCTGCGTCTACTGCATGTCCGAGAACATGACCTTCCTGCCAAAGAAGGAACTCCTGACGCTGGAAGAGCTCGATCGCATGTGCTCCACCTTCGTCCGCCTCGGCGTGGAAAAGCTGCGCATAACGGGGGGCGAGCCGCTGGTCCGCCGCGATATCATGACGTTCTTCCACTCGATGACCCGCCACCTCGAAAGCGGCGATCTGCGCGAACTCACGCTCACCACCAACGGCTCGCAACTCGCCCGCTTCGCCGACGACCTATACGCCGCGGGCATCCGCCGCGTGAACATCTCGCTCGACACGCTCGACGAGAAGAAATTCGCCGACATCACCCGCTGGGGCCGCCTGCCGCAGGTGCTCAAGGGCATCGACGCCGCCCAGAAGGCCGGCCTCCGGGTCAAGATCAACACCGTCGCGCTCAAGGGCTTCAACGAGGACGAGCTTTTCACCCTCGTCCAGTGGTGCGCCGAGCGTGACATGGACCTCACTTTCATCGAGGTCATGCCGATGGGCGATATCGGCAACGAGGACCGGCTCGACCAGTACTGGAAACTGACCGACCTCCGCGCCCGTCTGGCACAGGAATACACCCTCACCGACCTCTCCGAACGCACCGGCGGCCCCGCCCGCTACGTGCAATTGGAAGAAACCGGCCAGAAGATCGGCTTCATCACGCCGCTCACCCATAATTTCTGCGAAAGCTGCAACCGCGTCCGCCTCACCTGCACGGGCGAGCTCTACATGTGCCTCGGCCAGGAAGACATGGCCGACCTGCGCGCGCCGCTCCGCAACAACCCGTCCGACGACGCGCCGCTCGAACAGGCCATCCGCAATGCCATCGCGCATAAGCCCAAGGGCCACGATTTCGACTATTCGCGCCAAGCGGTCGACGGCAAGATGTCCCGCCACATGAGCCACACCGGCGGCTGATGCAGGGTGCGCCCCTGCCCGTCTGGCTCTACCGCGTCGCCGCCAACCTGGTGGCCCCGCTGGCCTATCGCCGCGTCGCGGCCAAGCTCGCCGCCCAGGGCATCTCCCCCGCCCGCCAGAAGGAACGCCGCGGCCGCGCCACCGCCGCCCGCCCCAAGGGCCGCCTCGTCTGGTTCCACGCGGCCTCCGTCGGCGAAAGCCTCTCGGTCCTGCGCCTGATCGAGCACCTCGGCCAGGCCCTGCCCGACGCCTCCTTCCTGCTCACCTCCGGCACCGCCACCTCGGCCCAGGTCGTGGCCAAGCGCCTGCCGCCCCGCACCCAGCACCAGTTCGCCCCCCTCGACGCCTCCCGCCCGCTGCGCCGGTTCCTCCGCAACTGGCACCCCGACGCCGCGATCTTCGTCGAAAGCGAGCTCTGGCCCCAGATGCTCTCCCGCACCCACGATGCCGGCATCCCGCTGGCCCTCATCAACGCCCGCATCTCCGACGGCTCGGCCCGCAACTGGAAGCGCTTCCCGCAAACCGCCCGCTACCTGATGAACCATTTCCAGATGATCCACTGCCAGGACCAGCGCACCGCCGATCACCTCCACGACCTCGGCCTCACCCAGGCGGAAGCCGGCCAGAACCTCAAATCCCTCGCCGGCCCCGCCCCCTACGACGCCGCCACCCTCGCCGGGCTGCGCGACACGATCGCCAACCGCCCCCTATGGCTCGCCAGTTCCACCCATCCCGGCGAAGACGAGATCATGCTCTCCGCCCACCGATCCCTCCTGGAAACCCACCCCGACGCCCTGCTCATCCTCGTCCCCCGCCACCCCGAGCGCGCCGACACCATCGCCAAACAGGTCACCGACGCCGGCCTCACCCAAGCCCGCCGCAGCAAGACCGACCTTCTCACCGACACGACCCAGGTCTACCTCGCCGACACCCTGGGCGAGACCGGCCTCTGGTACGCCCTCTCGCCCATCACCTGCCTCTGCGGCTCCTTTACCCCCGTCGGCGGCCACAACCCCTTTGAGCCCGCCCATGCGGGCTCCGCCATCCTCCACGGCCCGCTCTACGCCAACTTCGCCACCATCTACCCCGAGCTCGGCGCCTCTGGCGCCGCCCGCGAAGTCGAAGACGCCGACACCCTCGCCACCGCGCTCGACAGGCTCTTCACCGACCCCGCCGCACTCGATACCATGCGCACCGCTGCCCGAACCTTCGCCGCCGCCCAGACCGACGAACTCGACGCCTTCGCCGAAACCCTTTGCAAGGCCCTCGCCCTGCGCTAGTCAGGCGCCACCCCAACCAAGGCGCCTCCCTTGCCCGAGCTCATCGTCACCAATTTCAACCCCAACTTCACCGGCGTCTCCGCCACCGCCGCGGGCGTCATCCGCCAGCAGGCCACGCGGTTCGACATGCTCCTCGCCGGCCACCCCCTGCCGGGCTGCCCCACACCGGTCACCCGCCGCGAGGCCCTCCGCCTCTCGAAGACCAAACCGGAAAACCGCCCATTCACCATCTGGCATGTCCGCCGCAACCCGGAAATGCGCGCCGCTCTCTGGGCCCGCGACGTGCTCCGCCTGCCGGTGAAAATCGTCTTCACCTCCGCCGCCATCCGCCGCCACTCGGCCTTCCCCCGCTGGCTCATCTCGCGCATGGACGCGGTGATCGCCACCACCGAGAAGGCGGCCAGTTTCGTCCCCCATGTCCGCGCCACCGTCCCCCACGGCGTCGACACCGCCCGCTTCACCCCGGCCCCCGACCGCGCCACTGCCTGGGCCGCCACCGGCCACCCTGGCGCCGCCGGTATTGCCACCATCGGCCGCATCCGCCCCGAGAAAGGCACCGACCGCTTCGTCGACGCCATGATCGAGCTACTGCCACACCACCCCGGCCTCACCGCCCTCGTCATCGGCCGCGCCGCCAAGTCCGACGCCGCCTTCCTCGCCGGCCTCGAACAACGCATCGCCGCCGCCGGCCTCTCCGATCGCATCCTCTTCCCCGGCGAGATCCCCCCCGACGACCTGCCCCCGCTCATGCGCGCCCTCTCGGCGGTCGTCCAGCTCCCCCGCTACGAAGGCTACGGCATGGCGCCCCTCGAAGGCATGGCCTCCGGCACCCCCTTCGTCGCCACCGACCAGGGCTACTACCGCAGCTTCTCGGGCCAGGGCACCTGCGGCCTCATCACCGACCCCGAGACCGCCGCCGAAACCCTCGCCAACCTCCTCGCCAATCCCGATCGCCACGCGCAGATGTCCACCGCCGCCCGCACGGCCGCCGAAACCCACTACAGCATCGAACAGGAATCCACAGCCATCGCCGCCGTCTACGACCAGCTCTGGTCGGAATCCTGACCCCCCGCTTCTTCTGGCCAACAATATCCCGGGGGGTCGCCTTTGGAGCGCCATTGGTTCAAGCCCAATGGCGACGGGCTGGCCCCCACTCCTGCCCTCACCACCAAAGCCGTGCAGACAGGTCACCGTCCCGCTGCTTCTTCTTGGCACAAATACTCCCGGGGGCGTGGGGGCAGAGCCCCCACTCCTACACCCGCATCACAAAGGCATCCGCTGCTCGGCCACCCCGGCCCACCAGCTGCACCCGGCGGGAATCGCCTCGTCGTTGAAATTGTACTCCGGGTGATGCACCGCCGCCGTATCCCCGTTGCCCACAAGGATATACGCCCCCGGCCGCGCCTCCAGCATGAAGGCGAAATCCTCGCCCCCCATCACCAGCGGCGCGTCCTCGCACTGCCCACTGACCGATCGCGCCACCTCGGCCGCGAATTCCGTCTGGTCGGGATGGTTCACCATCACCGGGTAGTTCCGCTCGTAGGTCAGCGTGATCTTCCCGCCAAACGCGGGCCCGAAACTCTCGCAAAGCTGCTGCAGCCGCTCTTCGGCCAGGTCCCGCATCTCCGCGCTCAGCGTCCGGACCGTCCCGATCATCTTCACCGACGAGGGGATCACGTTGAACGTATGCGACGAGGTCTCCATCGACGTGACCGACACCACCAGCTGCTCCGTGGGGTCCGCGTTCCGGCTGGCAATCGACTGCACCGCCGTCAGCAGATGCGCCGCCATCACCGAGGGGTCGACCGTCTCGTGTGGCTTGGCGGCATGTCCGCCCTTGCCCTCGACCAGGATCTCGATCTTGTCGGTCGCCGCGAAAAAGGCGCCGGGCCGGATCGCGAACTGCCCCATCGGCACGCCGGGCCAGTTATGCATCCCGTACACCTCCTGGATGCCGAACCGCTCCATCATGCCATCGTCGCACATCTCCTTGCCGCCGCCGCCGCCTTCCTCTGCCGGCTGGAAGATCACCGCCACGGTGCCGTTGAAATTCCGCGTCTCGGCCAGGTACTTCGCTGCGCCAAGCAACATCGCCGTATGCCCGTCATGCCCGCAGGCATGCATCGCGCCGGGTGTTTTCGAGGCATACTCGACCCCCGTCTGCTCGTGGATCGGCAGCGCATCCATGTCGGCCCGAAGCCCGATCACCTTGCCGCTGTCGGCCTTCTGCCCCTTGATGATCCCCACGACGCCGGTCCGGCCCAGCCCGGTGACCACCTCGTCACAGCCGAACGCCTCCAGCTTCTCCGCCACCAGCGCACTGGTCCGGTGAGTCTCGAACAGGATCTCGGGGTGTTCGTGCATATCCCGCCGCCACGCGGTGATCTCGTCATGCATCTCTGCAAACCGGTTCTTCACAGGCATCGTTCTTGCTCCTTTTTCCTCAATAGCCGCTGTCGGAAACCAGCACGACATGCCCCGGCTCCACCTCTTCGTAGACAGACGGGCCCGGCTCGTACCCCACCTCGTGGATCGGTGACGGGATCGGCTTGAACTGCAAGTCATCTTCCTTGTGGCGCCGTGCCGGGTCGGCCACGGGCACGGCCTTCAGCAGCGCCTTGGTATAGGCATGCTGCGGATTCTCGAACACCGCCGCGCGCGGCCCCCGCTCGACGATCCGGCCCAGGTACATCACGCCCACGTCATGGCTCACCCGTTCCACCACTGCCATGTCATGGCTGATGAACAGGAAGGACAGGCCAAGCTCCGCCTGCAATTCCATCATCAGGTTCAGCACCTGCGCCTGAACGCTCACGTCGAGCGCGCTCACCGCTTCGTCGGCCACGATCAGCTTGGGGTTAAGCGCCAGCGCCCGCGCGATCGCCACCCGCTGCCTCTGCCCGCCCGACAACTCGTGCGGGTAACGCCGCAGGAAACTCCGCGGCAGTTCCACCCGGTCGAACAGCATCGCCACCCGGTCGCCCCGGTCCGACCCGCTGCCGATGCCGAAATTCTTCATCGGCTCGGCGACCTGGTCGGCCAGCTTCATCTGCGGATTGAGGCTCGCGAACGGATCCTGGAACACCATCTGCATGTCCATCCGTGCCTTGCGCAGGTCGCCCGGCCCCAGCGCCATGATATCGGTGCCGTCGAGCGTGATGTCCCCCCGTTCCGGCTCGATCAGCCGCAGGATCGACCGGCCCGCGGTCGACTTCCCGCAGCCCGACTCGCCCACCAGCGACAGGGTCTTGCCCCGGTCCAGCTCGAACGACACGTCCTCGACCGCGTGCACCTCCGCCAGGGTCCGCCGCAACAACCCGCCGCGCACGGCAAACCGGGTGACAAGGCCCTTTACCGACAACAGCCGCTCGTCCGTCCCGGGGATCGGCGCGATCTTCTGCCCCTCGACTCCCAAAAGCTTCATCGGCTCCGGCGCCGCCTTCCCCCGCATCTCGCCCAGCCGCGGCACGGCGGCCAGCAATGCCTTGGTGTAATCATGCTGCGGGTCGGCGAAGATCTCCTCCACCGTGCCTTCCTCGACCTTGTGCCCCCGGAACATCACCACCACCCGGTCGGCCATCTGCGCCACCACGGCCATATCATGGGTGATGAACATCACCGCCGTCCCGGTCTCCCGCTTCAGCCGGTTCATCAGCGCAAGGATCTCCGCCTGGATCGTCACGTCCAGTGCCGTCGTCGGCTCGTCGGCGATCAGAAGGCGCGGCTCACAGGCCAGCGCCATGGCAATCACCACCCGCTGCCGCATGCCGCCCGACAGCTCGTGCGGATACTGTCCCAGCCGCCGCTCCGGCTCCGGTATCCGAACCTCCCGCAACAGCTCCAGCGCCCGCGCCTTCGCGGCCTTCCGGTCCATCTTCCGGTGCAGCCGCAGACCCTCGGTCAACTGCCGCCCGATGGTGAAGACCGGGTTCAGCGCCGTCATCGGCTCCTGGAAGATCATCCCGATCTGGTTGCCCCGGATCGTCCGCATCAGGTTCTGCGGCGTCCTGGCCAGGTCGATCTCGTGCCCCTTGCCCTCGTCGAAGATCAGCCGGCCCCCGGCAATCTCGCCGCCCCCGAACTCCACCAGCCGCATCAGCGACAGCGACGACACCGACTTGCCCGAGCCGGATTCGCCCACCACGCAGACCGTCTCGCCGGGGAATACCTCGAACGACACGTCCTCGACACCGGTGACCGGTCCATCACGCGTCTGGAACTCGACCCGCAAGTTCTCGATGCGGGCAACGGGCGTGCCGACGGGGCGGTCGAGCATGGGGTCTCCTGTTCGGAAGCGACAGGATCGAGGCTAGTGGCGGTTCGGCACAAGGTCAAACGTGAAGCGATAGAGGGTGGTCTCCTGGGCAGATTACCCGGTACGGTGACGTCGCGGCCGATCTGGCGTCGGGCCGGCAGGACAGGAAAAGGGCGTCATGGACAAACGGCTTTCCATGCTGAAGGACACCTTGCTCATCCTGGCAAGCCCGTTCGAAACTCAAGTCGCCTATCTCTTTAACATCGATCCCGACCAATGCGGCGTCGGTCCTGACGAGCTCGCACTCGAATTCGATGACATGTACAGGGCGGTCGACGGTCTCGAACCGGATCACGCCGCCCTGTTCGAACAGCTTCGCAAACTCGACGATTTGTTCGCAATGATGAGCGCCACTGACAACGCGCATGTCTGGACATCAGATGCGCTTCGGCACTCGGAAGACTGGCAAAAAGTCCGAACGCTCGCAAAGAGTTGCCTTGCCCGGATGCCGCAATTCTGACGAAAGGCCGGTCTGTACAACGCCCCCTCGGTCGGCGGTTGCCCTGAACTGCCAGGCGGCGCAAAGCGATGTCGCCCTGCCCATCTCCTCGGCAAAGCAGACCTCGCCGACCCCGTTTTCTTCTAAGAAAACGGCCCGGAAAATTCCAATTTTCCGGGCCGGAACTTTCAAAAATTCCGCTCGGTCACCCCAGCCTCACCCCAGCTTGCGCAGCCGCTTGAACAGGCTCGACGTGTCCCACCGGCCGCCGCCCATCTTCTGGACGTCCTTGTAATACTGGTCCACCAGCGCCGTCACCGGCAGCGAGGCGCCGTTCTCGTTGGCGGTATCAAGGCAGATACCAAGGTCCTTGCGCATCCAGTCGACGGCGAAACCATGCTCGAACTTGTCGTCCAGCATGGTCTCGTAGCGGTTCGCCATCTGCCACGATCCGGCCGCACCCTGGCTGATCACCTCGACCACCGAGCGACCGTCGAGCCCTGCCTTCTCGGCGAAATGCAGCGCCTCCGACAACCCCTGCACCAGCCCGGCAATGGCGATCTGGTTGGCCATCTTGGTCATCTGGCCGGCGCCCGAGCCGCCGATTCGGCGGCAGAGCTTGGCATAGGTGTTCATCACCTGCTCGGCGGCGGCATAGACATCTTCGTCCCCGCCGCACATGATCGAAAGCTGGCCATTCTCGGCCCCCGCCTGCCCGCCCGAAATCGGCGCGTCGACATAGCCGAGCCCCGCCTCGTTCGCGGCGGCGTACAATTCTTCCGTCACCTTGGCCGACACCGTCGTGTGATCGACGAAGGTCGCGCCCGCCTTCATGCCGGCAAACGCCCCGTCCTCGCCCAGGCACACGCTGCGCAGGTCATCGTCATTGCCCACGCAGGACATGACGAAATCCGCGCCTTCCGCGGCCTCCCGCGGCGTGGGCGCATGGGTGCCGCCATGCTGGTCCACCCATTTCTCCGCCTTCGACGTGGTGCGGTTGTAGACACAGACCTCGTGGCCCGCCGCCTGCAGATGCCCCGCCATCGGGTAGCCCATCACGCCAAGGCCCAGGAATGCCAGTTTTGTCATCGTCTCGTCGCCTCCCATTGTCTCGCCCCGAATTTCTGACTATCCCGACCCGAGATGCAAGGAGAAACCGGGCAGGATGGCGCAGGTCTTCAAATGGCTTTTTCGGATCGCCGGGGCGATGGTCGTGCTGGCCGTGCTGGCGATCACGGTCGTCTATTTCCTGCTGTCCCGCTCCCTGCCCGAGTATGACAAGACCCTGGCGGTCGACGGCCTGTCCTCGCAGGTCGAGATCGTGCGCGACCATTCCAACGTGCCCCATGTCTTCGGCGGCACCGACCTCGATACCTTCTACGGGCTGGGCTACGCCCATGCGCAGGACAGGCTGTGGCAGATGGTGATGCTGCGCCGCACGGTGCAGGGGCGGCTCTCGGAAGTGTTCGGCACCCAGACCGTGGATGTCGACAAGGTGCTGCGCCGCTTCGACCTCTACGGCCAGGCCCGGGATTCGGTGAACGTCCAGGACGCCTGGACACAGGAAGCCCTGCGCGCCTATTCCCGTGGCGTCAACGCCCGCCTGAACGAGATCAACCAGGATGCCCGCGGCCGCGGCGCGCCCGAGATGTTCCTCTTCGATTTCCCCATCGCCCCGTGGCAGCCCGCCGATTCGATCGCCATCGTGAAGCTCCTCTCGGTGCAGCTCTCCGCCCATCTCGAGGAAGAGGTGCTCATCGCCCGCACCTCCATGGCCCTGAACGACGACGACCGGATGAAGGATATCATGCCGCTCGCCCCGGGCAGCGGCATCGCCGCCCTGCCCGACTACGCCGCGCTCTTCCCGGCCCTGAAGGACCACGCCCCGCGCTACGCCAAGTCGGATATCACCAGGAACCGCCTCTCGCCCTTCAACCACCGCGCCTTCGCCGGCGCCTCGAACGCCTGGGCGGCGGCACCGTCCCGCTCGGCCTCGGGCGGCACGCTTCTGGCCAACGACCCGCACCTGGGCTTCACCGCGCCCTCGATCTGGTACCTCGCCCGGATCGAGCTGTCGACCGGCGGCGTGATCGGCGGCACCATCCCCGGCGTGCCGGTGGTGTTGACCGGCCGCAGCGAAAAGCTCGGCTGGGGCGTCACCTCCTCCTACATGGACGACCAGGACGTCTACATCGAACGCCTCAACCCCGAGAACCCGGGCGAATACCTGACGCCGAACGGCTACAAGCCGTTCCGCACCGAAAGCACCATCATCGAGATCAAGGATCTCGACCCTATCACCCTGACGCTCAGGTGGACGGATAACGGCCCGGTCATGCCCGGCACCCATTACGACCTGGCCGAGGTCACGCCGCCGGGGCACGTCGCCTCCGTCGCCTGGACGGCGCTCTCGGGCGCCGACACCACCATGACGGCGGCGATGCGGCTCATGCAGTCGCAGAATGTCGACGACGCGCTCGAGGCCGGGCGCTTCTACGTCGCCCCCTCCCAGAACCTGATGCTGGCGGATGACGAGACCATCGCCATGAAGATGATCGGCGCCATGCCCCGCCGCGATGCCGGGCACGAGACACGGGGCCGCATGCCCTCGCGTGGCTGGATCGCCGAGAACCGCTGGCCCGCCATGACCCCCTATTCCGCCAACCCCGAATTCGTGGCACCGGTGGGCGGCGTGCTCGGCAATACCAACAACAAAACCGTCAACCGGCCCTTCCCCTCCCATGTCAGCTTCAAGTGGGGCGACACGCAGCGCATCCACCGCTGGCAGCGGCTGATGCAATCGCGCGAGGTGCATACCCGAGACAGCTTCATCGAGGCGCAGCTCGACACCGTCAGCTTCACCGCCCGCTCGCTCCTGCCCCTGATCGGCCGCAACCTGTGGTTCACCGGCGAGGCCGCGCCCGACGGCACCCCCGAACGCCAGCGCCAGCGGGCGCTCGACCTCCTGTCGAACTGGAACGGCGAGATGAACGAGCACCTGCCCGAACCGCTGATCTACGCGGCCTGGCTGCGCGCCCTGATGACCCGCCTGATCCAGGACGACCTCGGCCCCCTCTCGACCGAGTTCACCCACCCCGACCCGGTCTTCATCGAGCGGGTCTACCGCGACATCGAGGGCGCCTCGGCCTGGTGCGACATCCGCCAGTCGACGCAGACGGAAACCTGCACCGACATCGCCCGCCTCGCGCTCGACGACGCGCTGGTCTGGATCGGCGAGCGCTACGGCACGGCGCTCGAAAGCCTCCGCTGGGGCGATGCGCACCAGGCGACGCATGACCACCAGGTGCTGGGCGACGTGCCGCTGCTGCGCTATTTCGTGAACATCCGCCAATCCACCTCGGGCGGCGACAACACCCTCCTGCGCGGCCGCACCAGCGGCGAGGGGCCGGACCCCTACGAGAACGTCCACGGTGCAGGTTTCCGCGGCGTCTACGACTTCGCCGACCCCGACAGCAGCGTCTTCATCATCTCGACCGGCCAGTCGGGCCACTTCCTCAGCCGCCACTACGACGACCTCGCCCAGCTCTGGCGGCGCGGGGAATACATCCCGATGTCCCTCGACCCCGCCCTCGCCCGCGCCGCCGCCGTGGGCGTGACGACGCTGGTGCCAAGGTAAGTCTTCCGCAGGCCGGCCCGATCGGTCCGCCTGAGGGGTCCCCGCTCCCGGCCCGCTCCATCACGCCACCGTCCCGGGACGCGGCCGGAATTTTGCAATATTCCGCCAAAGGCCGCGACAACCCACCGACATTGGCCTTCCACGAGCTCTCAATGGAAAACGGCCCCTCGGTCACCGCCCGGAAAATTCCAATTTTCCGGCCCGCCTTCTTCGAAGAAAGCGAAGCGCCGGCCACGGGCCACACGCCCGGAAACTCGTCTCGGATCACCCTGAGCCCCAATGAAGCGCGGCCACCAACGCGACTCACGGAATATTCCAATATTCCGAGCCGCTTTCTTCGATGAAAGCGGATCATAACGCATACGCCAAAATCACGAAGATTCCCCCGGTTCAGTGGTGCATACCCGAACCCCAATGACATCCACCCCGGCCCGCTTTCTTCGAAGAAAGCGAAGCACCCGCCAACAGCGGCAACCCCGCCCAGGACCCCGGACGCCCCTCATCACCCGCGCCAGCCGGCCCGGTCACGCAGCGCTTCCCGGCCATTCCAGGCGCCGGAACTCTACCCCTGCTCCGTGGTCCCCGCCTCGGCCACCTCGGCCGCGCAGCTCGGCACGCCGTCGGTGAAGAAATCCTCCGGCACGTGGCGCGCCTCGGTGACGATGACGTTGCTCTCGTCATCCCATTTCATGTGCCGCTCCCAGACCAGATTGCCGTCCGGATCGACCTCCAGCAGCCGCCCGTGCTCGGCTTCGGTCAAAAGCAGGTTGCCGTTCGGCAGCACCTGGTGCTTGCCGCGCCGCCAGGTGTAGAACGGCACCTCCTCGCTCCCTGCGAATACCTCGGTCACCTCGTCGGTCTTCGGATCGACCCGCATGATCCGCGAGCGCATCGTGCCGGTGCCGTTGTCGAACACCGTGATCGTGCCGTCGGGCTGGAAATCCGGATCGTGCTGCTTGAACCACGGCCCGTGCTGCCACCATTTCATCTCGCCCGTGTCCGGGTCGACCACCGCAACGAGGTTCAACTCCCGCAGGCTGATCAGCACGTCGCCCGCCTCGAACATCGGAAAGGCATCGGCCATCTCCGCCAGAAGCGGCTCGGCGTCGTTGGGGTGGAACGGGTCGTCCTGGTAGCGCAGTTCCTGGTCCGGGTTCTCCGGCGTGACCGTGCGGATGTCGAGATAGCCCTGCTGCGCCTTGTCGTTGCCCAGCACGATGGTCTCGCGCAAATCCAGCGTCTTGACCTCCTCGCCGCTCTCCTCGTCCACCCAGGAAATCAGCTCCTCGCGCCATGACAGCAGGTGCCCCTCCCCGTCCCGCGTCAGCGAATGGTGGAACGAGGCGATGTTGCTCCAGATCGGTTCGCCACAGGTATCCAGCCGCGCCAGCACCTGGCCTGAATCGAACGTCACCGCGATCGAACCGTCCTCGAATACCTCCATCCCGTGCAGCATGGTGTTCTGCGGCTTGTTCTGGCTGTCGATCTCGCCATAGGCGACGGGCCAGTGATGCACCTCCTCGCCCTCGGCATCGTAGAGCCGTACCACGTGGAACGTGCCCTCCGGGTCGGTGTTCAGCCCCGCCACCAGCGTATAGCCGCCCTCCGCCCGGTCTGGCTGATGCGCCACGAAGCCGCGCTCCGGGTCCGGCGTCTCGCCGCTGTCGTCGGGCGCCACGATATGCCGTGTCGGCTCCAGCCCGATGTCGTTGCGCCAGTTGTTCTTGAGATCCAGGTAGGTCCGGTGCGCCAGCCCGATCTGCGGCGCCGGGAACCAGCCCCACCACGACGAGACGGTGCCGTAAAGCACCCCCAGCGCGGCAATAGACGCCGCGAAGACAACCGGGGCTGCCCGTTCCGAAAATGGCCGCTTGCTCATGCGGTGGCTTCCTTTGCAATGGGTGCCGCCTCGGCCCCGAGGGCCCGGCGGCAAAGCGTGTCATGAAGCGCGTCGGCCCGCGCCAGGAGTTGCGGATCGGCGCCGTCCAGCACAGGCGCCGGGCGCGGCGCGCGAAACATCGGCGCCAGCGCGGCCAACTCGGCAGGGTCTTCCGCCCCGATCGCCCGCGCCAGCTGTGGCAGGTGCGCCTGCGGGGCGGCACAGAACGCGTCATGGTCAAGGAACACCGCCCCACGGCCCGCCGTCGCCAGCACGTGCTCGTAGGCGTCGATCCAGTAGCGCAGCCAGAAATCCGGCCCCGTCGCCGCCTGCGGCCCCGGCGCGCCCTCGCGGAACGCGATCGGCCGAAGCGCCGCGCCGAACTCGAAATGCCCGACCCCTTCCATGTAGCGCCGCCCGAACGGCTCGCGCGCATGCAGGTCTAGGAACCTTGCATGCTGCCGCATGAGCGAGGCCACATGCGCCCGCGGATCGCGTACCGGGATCAGCACCGCCGCATCCGGGCAGATCGACTCGATCAGCGGCAGCCGCGCGATATTGGCGTTGTTCTTCGACAGGTACCGCCGCGCCCCCGGCTTCGTCGCCACCACCTTGGCCATGTGCGTGCGGAAATACTCGGCAAACTCCGGCTCCAGCTCGCCCGCATCCCAGGTCAGGATCCGGTCCTCCCGGTAATGGCGGGGAAAGAACGCCATCCACAGCATTTCCTCGAACGCCTCGGGGCTGTCTCCCGACACTTCCAGCCCGTCGCCATGGGCCCGCTCGGCGGTCGCGGCGCTCTGCTGGAAGACCGGCCCGATCCGGCTCCACAGAAGCGGCGACAGCGTGAACGGCATGTGCCGGTAGGTGGCCGAGGCAAACTCCGGCAGCCCGGCCAGCGCGTTCAGCATGATCGTCGTCCCCGCCCGGGGCAGCGAGGTCACGAAGACCGGGCGATGCGCCCGTGCCGGGTCGATCCGGCCGCGGTAAAGCCGCGTCTCCAGCGCCCCCAGCCGCTTCTGCCGCGCGGGCGAGGCGAAGGCGAAATTGTGCAGCGCCTGCTCCATCGGGCCATAAGGCACCTCGTCCCTGTCCGACATGTCCTTGTCCGCCTTGCCGGCCTCCGGCGCGGGCTTGTTCCGCCCCAGCCGGTCAAGCGCCAGCCAAAGCACCACCGCTCCGACGGTCGAACCGATCAGGAAGGGCCAGCTCGAGGCCACCGCAATCGCCGCGTCGAGGGAATAGAGCCCGGCCTGCGCCCCGCCCCAGACCACCGCCGCCGTCGCGCCAAGCGCAGCCACGCCGATCCCGGCAATCGCAAGGAACAGGCCAAGAAGCGTCACCGAGGCGCGCCGCACCTCGCGCTCCTTCTCGTCATCCGACTTGTCGGGATCGCTCATCACCCGCAACGCGGTCTGCGCGGTCGACGCCACGCGCCGGGCCACCCTCTCGGCCCTCAGGATACGCAGTACGGCAATGAAGGCGGCAAGCCCGAGCAGCAGCGCTGCAACGATCACTTGCTACGCTCCGCAGAGGGCTCCGCAGGCTCCGCCGGTTTCGACCGGTTCTTCATCATCCGCTTCAGCGGGTACCAGACGAACCCGACGATCGCGAGCGCGATACCGGCGAAAAGCGCGATCATCGTGCCGATGGCCGTCAGCCCGGCCCCCGGTCCGACATAGGCCTGCGCGGCGGCAGGAGCGAAAACTGCGGCCACCGCGATCACGGCGGCGTGGCGGGATGTCTTGGTGAAAGAAAGCACTTGGGGCCTCATGGTTGCACGTTGCAATTACATCTAGTCTTCGGCGCCCCCGGTCCAGCCCTGCCGTGCCGCCATGCCCTGTCGCAAGCAATTTCGCGCCACGCGCCGTGCCCGTACCGGCAAGTCTTCGCCTATCCGGAACGCATGGCGGACCCCGTCAGCCCGTTTGCCGGTTTTCCGGGCATTCCCCCGAGTTCGGCCTGCGTAACCTTTCCGGGCGATGGCGCCCGCACTGACGCGATACCGACAAGATACCGACGTAATACCGACGTCGGAATTCCAGCAAATCCAGCCATTTACGCATGCTAACGCTGGCAGCCCGTGAACCGATCCGAAGCCCCGGAATTAACCGGCCCTTAAAGACCCAGCTTGTCCCGCATGAAAGCCAGCGCCACCGAAAGCCCGTCGGGCGCGATCCCGTGCGCGGTGCCCTTCATCACGTGGGCGTAAACATCCTTCCACCCCGCCGCCTGAAGCGCCTCCGCCGCTTCCGGCAGCGATTGGGGCGGCACCACGTCGTCCTGGTCCCCATGCACCAGAAGCACCGGCGGCCGGCTCACCGCGTCATCCTTCAGCAGGTCCGGCGACAACAGCCGCCCCGAGAAGGCCACGACACCGGCGACCGCATCCTCGCGCCGCGGCGCCACGTGCAGCGCCATCATCGTGCCTTGCGAAAACCCGAACAGGACCACCTGTTCCGGCAGAACATCCTCGTCCACCATCAGCGCATCGAGAAAGGCGTTCAGGTCCTCCGCCGCCGCCATCAGCCCGCGCTCGGCCTCCTCCTCGGACGAGCCGTCGATCCACGGGATCGGGAACCATTGCAGCCCCGTCGGCATCATCGGGATCACTTCCGGCGCATCCGGCGCCACGAACAGCGTATCGGGCAGATGCTCGCCCAGCACCAGCAGGTCGGCGCCGTTCGCGCCATAGCCGTGCAGGAACACCACGATCGACCGTGTCTCACCGGATTGCGGCTCCATGCGGCCCGCCTTCAATACGCGCGTCATCTGATCCCTTCCCTCTGTTTGTCCACACGGTAGTAGGCCCACAAAAGCCGCGCCGCAACCGATCTCCACGGCCGCCACGCCTCGGCCATCGCCCTGAATTCCCGGTCCCTCGGCCGCTGCGGCAACGCGTACAGCACCCGCGCCGCCTCCTGCAGGGCAAGGTCTCCCGGCGCGAACACGTCCGCCCGGCCAAGGCTGAACATCGCGTAGATCTCCGCGGTCCACACGCCGATCCCCGGCACCTCCGTCAGCCTGGCCACGACCTCCGCATCGGGCCTCTCCCGCAACCCTTTGAAATCGATCCGCGCCTCCGCCAGCGCCCTTGCATAGCGGATCTTCTGCCGGCTCAACCCGACCGCCCGCAAATCGTCGTCGCTCGCCCACATGATCTTGCGCGGCCCGGTCAGCCCGGCCGCCTTCATCCGCCCCCAGATGGCCGCGGCCGAGGCAGTGCTCACCTGCTGGCTGACGATGGCGCTCAGCAGCTCGGCAAACCCCTCCGGCTTGCGCCGCAGCGGCAGCGGCCCGGTCAACCGCCGCGCCTCCGCCAACCGCGGGCAGACACGTTCGAGGTAATCCGCCCCCTCCTCGACGTCCGCCAGTGTCTCGATGATCCGCCCGGTCACAGCCCGTCCACCCATGCCAGCGCCTCCGCAACGCTCGCCACCTTAAGCGCATCGGGCTGCGGCGGCCGTACGATCATCGCCACCCGCACCCCCAACTCCCGCGCCGCCACCAGCTTCGCCATCGCCGCCGCCCCGCCCGCATTCTTGACAACCAGCCAGTCGACACCGAGCCTTTGAAACAATTCCCGCTCCTCCTCCACCGAGAACGGCGGACGCCCCACCAGGAACCTTCCGTTAACGAATGGAAATGGCCGGTCCGGCGGGTCGATCTGGCGACAGATCAACTCCGCATGGCCCAAGTTGGAAAACCTGTCCAGCGTCTGCCGCCCCGTCGCCAGGAACACCACCGCCCCTTCGGGCACCAGCGCCGCGACATCCTCCTCGCAGGCAACCTCCGTCCAGAGATCGCCCGCCTCCGGCACCCATCCCCGCCTGAGGATTTGAACGTAAGGTATTGATTTTTCTTTGCAAACCTTCGCGGTCCGGATCGATATCCGATGCGCGTAGGGATGCGTCGCATCCACCACGGCGGTGATCCCCTCGGCCTCGAGATACCGCGCGAACCCCTCGTCCCCGCCGAACCCGCCGATCCGCGTCGGCAAACCCGTGGGCTTCGGCGCCCTCGTCGCCCCGGCCAGCGATGCCACGGCCGGAATGCCCTTTTCCGCGAGCGCCCTGGCCACTGCCTGCGCCTCCCCGGTGCCGGCCAGCAGCAACAGCTTCATACCCCGGCCCGCCGCCCCGGCGGCGGCGCCTCCGGCGGTCGAACCGCGCAGGGAATTCTCATCTCGTCCGCCCATCTCGGGCCGGACTATAGGCAAGCGGCAAATCGAGGCCAATCGGCAATTCGCATGTCGCCTACGACCCCGCCACAGGTCGCTCCCACCCTTTCCCGACGGCCCAACTCGGGGCATACAAGGACCATGACCGACTCGCTCCCCCTTCCCGGCGGCCCCTGGCCCACGCTCGAACCCGGCTGGGTCTGGCTCTGCGGCGCCGGCCCCGGCGACCCGGGGCTCCTGACACTGCACGCGGTCAACGCCCTGCGGCAGGCCGACGTGGTGATCTACGACGCGCTGGTCGAGCCCCGCATCCTCGACTGGGCCCCGCAGGCCGAGCATATCTACGCCGGCAAACGCGGCGGCAAACCCTCGGCGGTCCAGCGCGACATCTCCCTCCGGCTGGTCGACCTCGCCTCCGAAGGCAAGCGCGTCCTCCGGCTTAAGGGCGGTGACCCGTTCGTCTTCGGCCGCGGCGGGGAAGAGGCGCAAACCCTTGTGCAGCATGGCGTGCCCATCCGCATCATCCCCGGCATCAGCGCCGGGATCGGCGGCCTGGCCTATGCCGGCATCCCCGTCACCCACCGCGACGTGAACCAGTCGGTGACCTTCGTCACCGGCCATGACCAGTCCGGCATGACCCCCTCCTCGCTCAACTGGAAAGCCATCGCCGAGGGCAGCCAGGTGATCGTGATCTACATGGGCATGAAGCATGTCGAACAGATCACCGGCGCGCTGATGGATGCCGGCCGCCCGGCCAGCGAACCCTGCGCCGTGGTCTGCGCCGCCACCACCGGCGACCAGAAGGTGCTGGAAACCACGCTGGGCGGCATGGCCAGGGACATCGCCGCCAGCACGCTGGAGCCGCCCGCCATCCTCTGCGTCGGCCGCTCGGTGCTGATGCGGCAGGTGCTTGACTGGCAGGGCATGCTGGCGGGCGAGCGTCCGCGCAACCTCGACCCGCTGGGCCGCGGACGCCCCGCCGAGGCGTCTTGAAGGGCGGACAGCGGTCAGGGGGCACTGCCCCCAACGTTGAAATTCCCTTGGAATTTCAACGCCTCCCCCGGAATATTTTCGGCAAGATGAAGGGGCTGACGTGCAAAAGAGCCTGATCCTCGCGGCGCCGTCCTCGGGCGCGGGCAAGACCACTGTCACGCTGGCCCTGCTGCGGCTCCTGGCGCGTGAGGGGGTGGCGGTGCGCGGGGCGAAATCGGGCCCGGACTACATCGACCCGAAGTTCCACGAGGCCGCCTGCGGCCAGCCCTGCCTGAACCTCGATGCCTGGGCAATGGCGCCGGACCGCCTGAAGGGGCTGGCGGCGGGCGACGGGCTCCTGCTGATCGAGGGGGCGATGGGCCTCTTCGACGGCGCACCCCCCGACGGGCGCGGCGCGGTGGCCGACCTTGCAAGGCAACTCCACCTGCCGGTGGTGCTGGTGGTCGATGCGGGCCGCATGGCGGGCTCCGTGGCGCCGCTGGTGGCCGGGTTCGCCCGGTTCGACCCGGCCGTGCAGGTGGCCGGCGTCATCCTCAACCGCGTCGGCAGCGCCCGGCACGAGGCGATGCTGCGCCGCGCGCTGGCCCCCCTCGGCCTGCCGGTGCTGGCGGCCCTGGGACGCGACGGCACGCTCACCCAGCCCTCCCGCCATCTCGGGCTCGTGCAGGCCGGCGAACGCCCCGATCTCGACGTCTTCCTCGACCGCGCGGCCGACGCGCTGGCACCCACGCTCGACCGCGCCACGCTGCTCGACATCGCCGCCCCATTGCCCGAGGCCGCACAGCCCCCCACCCTCGCCCCCCCCGCACAGGTCATCGCCGTGGCGCAGGACGAGGCCTTCGCCTTCGCCTATCCCCACATGCTGGCCGACTGGCGCGCCAAGGGCGCCGAACTCCGGGTCTTTTCCCCCCTCGTCGACGATCCGGTTCCCAAGGCCGGCTTCGTCTTCCTGCCCGGCGGCTACCCCGAGCTGCACGCGGGCCGGATCGCCTCGGCCACCCGCTTCCTGCAAAGCCTGCGAAACGCGGCGCAAACCACCGACATCTATGGAGAATGCGGCGGCTACATGGTGCTGGGCGACGGGCTGGTCGATGCCGATGGCACACGCCACGCCATGGCCGGGCTGCTGGGTGTGGAAACCTCCTTCGAGCACCGCCGCCTTCACCTCGGCTACCGCCACCTCAGCCCCCTCGGCGGCCCCTTCACCGGCCCGCTCGCCGGCCACGAATTCCACTATGCCACGACCTTGCGCGAAACCGGCGACCCGCTCTTCCGCGCCACCGATGCCGAGGGCACGGCCCTGCCCGACATGGGCCTGCGCCGGGGCCGGGTCTCGGGCAGCTTCGCCCACTTGATCGACGCAGGTCCGACTGTGCGCTGACGCCCACTTGCAGCCCGCCGGGAACGGGGCTAGCAGAACGGCATGACCGACGCTGTCCTTCCCCACTCCGATACCCGCGCCAAGCGCAACGTCGCCGTCCTGGTGCTGGCACAGGCGGTGCTGGGCTCGCAGATGCCGATGATATTCGTGGTCGGCGGCCTCGCCGGGCAGTCGCTGGCCAGCAATATCTGCTTTGCCACCCTGCCCATCTCGCTTATCGTGCTGGGCTCCATGCTCTCGGCCACGCCGCTCAGCTGGGCGATGCAGCGCTGGGGCCGGCGGGCAGGCTTCGTGATCGGCACGGCCGGCGGGGCGACCGGCGCGGCCATCGGCGCCTACGGGCTCTATCTCGGCTCTTTCCCGGTCTACCTGCTGGGAAGCCTCTTCACCGGCATCTACATGTCGGCACAGGGCTTCTACCGCTTCGCCGCCGCCGACACGGCCAGCGACGCCTTCCGCCCGCGCGCCATTTCCTACGTGCTGGCCGGCGGGCTGCTCAGCGCGGTCATCGGCCCGCAACTGGTGAAGCTGACGGCCGAGTCGATGGTGATCCCCTTCCTCGGCACCTACCTCGCGGTGATCGGCGTCAACCTCGTGGGCGTGCTGCTGTTCCTCTTCCTCGACATCCCGAAGCCCCCCGTGCCGGGCGACGACGCCCCCCGCGGCCGATCGCGGATCGAGCTGCTGACCACGCCGCGCATCGCCGTCGCGGTGATCTGCGCCACCGTCTCCTACGCGCTGATGAACCTGGTGATGACCTCGACGCCGCTCGCCGTGGTGGGCTGTGGGTTCGAGACCGGCAACGCCGCCGATGTCGTCACCGGCCACGTGCTGGCGATGTTCGCGCCGTCCTTCTTCACCGGCCACCTGATCGCGCGGTTCGGGGCGGAAAGGATCATGGGCCTGGGCCTGCTGATCCTGGCCGGGGCGGGCGCCGTGGCGCTGCAGGGCGTCGCGCTCGAGAACTTCTTCGTGGCCCTCATCCTCCTCGGGCTCGGCTGGAATTTCGGCTTCATCGGCGCGACGACCATGCTCGCCGCCTCGCATGAACCCCATGAACGCGGGCGTATGCAGGGCCTCAACGACCTGATCGTCTTCGGCGGCGTGACGCTGGCCTCGCTGTCCTCCGGCGGGCTGATGAACTGCTCCGGCGGCACGCCCGAGGCCGGCTGGGCCTCGGTCAACCTCGCGATGATCCCCTGCCTCACCCTGGCGGGCGGCGCCCTGATCTGGCTGATGCTGCGACCGAAAGAGGCCTAAGATGCGCCTGTTCGGGAAGACGCCCCTGATCAGCGAGGACCTGAACGACTGGATCATCGACAATTTCGACTGGGTCGAAAGCGAGCGGCCCGCCTGGTGGGCCATGGCCGAGCTCATTCGTCCGACGAGAGAGTACTTTCACGCCCCGGGCGGGCATGACCACGAAACCGCGCTGCTGGTGTTCGAGGACATGAAACGCCAGCTCGGAACCACGCAGCCCGTCGCGCTGGAGCCGCTGCCCGACCTGCCCGACGAGTTGCTGCACGACTACACCCGGATGAGCGACACCGCCGGTCAATACTGGGATGACGCCGAGACACCGCTGATCACCTACAACCCCAAGCTGATGCGTCGACCGGTCATGTTCATCAACACCCTCGCACATGAGCTTATCCACGCAAGGTTGGCTCCGGTGGTCGACGACCTGCCGGGCGGCGCACCCGCCCACGAGCTGGCAACCGACCTGCATGCCATCATCGCGGGGTATGGCGTGATCCAGCTGGAAGCGGCCGAACAGGCCGGTTGGGCGGGGTACATGTCACAGGCCTCGCGCGCGGTCGCGCTCGCAGAATTCCTGCACCGCAAGGCCATCGCGCCCGACGACGCCTTCCCCTATCTCTCCAGGCGCCCCGCAAGCTGGCTCCGCAAGGCGCTGGCCTCCCGCAAGCGCGTCCGCTGACCGCCCCGATCGGGCATCAGCTTTTCGTGAAGTCCGGGAACTCGCGCGCCTCCACCGCGTTTTGGCCCCGTAACGTGTGCGCAACGCGCGGGGACAGAATGAAAATGCAATCAATCGAGCCTACGCCGACCGAGCTGGGGCGGATTTGCGTCATCATGAACGGCAAATCGGGCCGGCGGGATACCCAGGATATACCGGCGCAGATTCGCACGTCGTTAAGCAATCGGGCCCCCAACGCCGAACTGCGCATCCTGGACAGCGGGTCCGAGCTTCTGCCCGCCACGCGCAAGGCCGTCGAGGACGGCTTCGACATGATCGTTGCCGCCGGCGGTGACGGCACCGTTTCGGGTGTCGCCAGCGTGCTCCGCGGCTCCGGGGTCACAATGGGCATCCTGCCGCTGGGCACGTTCAACTACTTCGCCCGGTCGCTCGACATTCCCACGGAAATCCCCGCCGCCATCGACCTGCTCTGCGACGGCGCGGCCCGGCCCGTCCGCATCGCCCGGATCAACGACCGCGTCTTCCTCAACAACGCCAGCCTCGGCGCTTACCCGGCCATCCTCAAGACGCGCGAGGATGTCTACCGCCGCTGGGGCCGCCGCCGCATCGCCGCCTACTGGTCCGTCCTGCTGACGCTCGTGACGCTGCGCCGCCCCCTCCGCGTGCGCATCGAGGCGGGCGACCACGTGCTCGACCGCCGCACGCCCCTGATCTTCGCGGTCAACAACGCCTTCCAGCTCAACCAGATCGGCCTGCAGGGCCAGAAGGACATCGCCGAGGGCCGTCTCGCCCTGTTCATCGCGCCCGACACCAACCGCTGGGGCATGCTCCGCAACGCGCTGATGCTGGCCCTTGGCCTCGCCGAGCGCGAGAAGGAGTTCGACTTCATCGCCGCCGACCGCATCCGGATCATCAACAACGAGCGCAAGCACGACATCGCCTGCGACGGCGAACGCGACCGGATGAAGGCCCCCTATGACCTGCAGGTCATCGAGAACGAGCTGAAGGTCGTGGCCCCCCTGGCCCGGCAGAGCGACACCCGGTGAGGCGCATCGCTCACCTGTCCGACCTGCATTTCGGGCGCGACCGCCCCGAACTGCTCGACCCGCTTGTCGAGGCGGTGAACGACCTGTCGCCCGACCTCGCGGCAATCTCCGGCGACCTGACCCAGCGCGCCCGCCCCGCCCAGTTCCGCGCCGCGCGCGACTTCATCGACCGGCTCGAGGCGCCCGTGCTGGCGGTGCCGGGCAATCACGACGTGCCCCTGCACAACCTGTTCCTGCGCCTGCTCTGGCCCTGGCGGCAATACCGCAAGTGGATCTCCCCCGATCTCGAGCCCGAGTTCCACGATGGCGAGATGATCGTGCTGGGCGTCAACACCGTCAACCCGATGGCGCATCAGAGCGGCTGGTTCACGCCCCACGCCCTCGACCGCGTCCGCAACGCCTTCGGCAACACCCGCGGCCGCCGCACCCGCATCGTCGTGGCGCATCACCCGCTCGAACACCTGCCGGGCGAGAAGAAGAAGCGCATGCGCGGCGCCGACGCGGCGATGGAGGAACTGGCCCGCCTCAACGCCGATGTCGTCCTCTCGGGCCACCTGCACAGCTGGCGCGCCGACCCCTTTGCCGAGAAACCGGGGCGCAACGCGGTACTGCAGGTCCATGCCGGCACCGGCCTCTCGACCCGGCTGCGCGGTCAGGACAATGATTTCAACCTGCTGGAAATCGAGGACGGGCTGATCGACGTCACCCGCTACGCCACCGCCGAGGGCGACGACCGCTTCGCCATGGCTCAGACCCGCCGCTTCGTGATTCGCCCGCAAGGCTGGACCAGCCACAAGGAGGGCTGACCGGCCGTTACCAAAGCCCCGTCGCCGCCCGCGCCATCAGCGTCAGTCGGCTGCGGAAGGGCGCCGTATCGAGCGTGCCGTCGCCAACCCGCCCGGGCCTGTCCCTCGCCGCCTTCAGCACCGGCCCCGCCTCCCAAACCACCAGCATCGCCGGCCGGGCGGGCCCGGGCACGGTCCGCCGCGCCGCCCGCGCGCTCGCCAGGTGGTCGAGCCCTTCCTCCGCCAGCGCCCTGATCGCCTGGTGCGTGCCCTCCACCAGCGGGATCCGCCCCGCCTTTTCCAGCGCCGGCACCGCCCGCAGCCAGTTGGCCAGCCCCAGCGCATAGCCCGCCTCGCGCACCGTGTCCTGCACTGTGTCCTCCGGCACATCCGCCAGCGACCGCGCCGCCGCCAGCAGCAGGTTCGACGACGTCTTGCCGATATACTCCCGGAAATGCGCCATGTCCTCGAAGGGCTCGCGGTAGACATCCCACCGCCGCGCCGCGACCAACTGGTCGAGCAGCTCGGCCCCCTCGGCGTCCACCACCCCGCTCAGCGGGGTCGCCACCTCGTGCCGCCGGACCGGCCCGCCTTCCCTGATCTCGCCCAGCGCATCGCGCCACCACTGAAGGCGCATCTCGGCGACCATCGGCTCCTCCGTCACCCACGGCGCGCGCGACACCTCGAGATTGAAGGCATAGACCGGAAAAAGCCTCTCCCGCGCCGCCACCGGCGCGGCCATCACCGCCCGGAAACGGTCCGGATCACCCCGGCGCACCAGGTCGGCACAGGCGATGACGTCCTCATGCATCGCGCAGCAGTTTCCACGCGATCGCGTCCAGCAGCGCCTCGAAAGAGGCATCCACTATGTTCGGGCTCACCCCCACGGTCGACCAGCGCCGGCCCGTGCCGTCCTCGCTGTCGATGATCACCCGCGTCACGGCCTCGGTGCCCCCTTGCGTGATCCGCACCTTGAAGTCCACCAGCCGCATGTCGTCGATCGCCGACTGGTACTTGCCCAGGTCCTTGGCCAGCGCCTTGGCAAGCGCGTTCACCGGCCCACGATCCGAGCCCAGCTCGTCCATCGATTCAGAGACCGACAGCGTCTTCTCCCCGTCGATCTTCACCACCACCACCGCCTCGGAGAGCGAGACCATCTGGTCATACTTGTTCTTCCGCCGCTCCACCGTGACCTTGTAGCGCTTCACCTCGAAGAACTCGGGCAGCCGCCCCAACTCCCGCCGCGCCAGCAGCTCGAAACTCGCCTGCGCGCTGTCATAGGTGTACCCGCGATCCTCCCGCTCCTTGATCTCGTCGAGGATGCGCGCCAGCGCCGGGTCACCCGGCTCCACCTCCAGCCCCGCCTCGGCCAGCCTGCGGCGCAGGTTCGACTGCCCGGCCTGGTTCGACATCGGGATGACACGGGCATTGCCCACCGCCGCCGGGTCGATATGCTCGTAGGTCGTGGGATCCTTCAGGATGGCCGAGGCATGCAGCCCCGCCTTGTGCGCAAAGGCCGAGGCCCCCACGTAGGCCGACTGCTTCATCGGCACCCGGTTGAGGATCTCGTCCAGCTGCCGGCTCGCCATGGTCAGCGTCGTCAGCGCCTCGTGGGTAATCCCCGTCTCGTAAAGCGAGGCATAGGGCTGCTTCAAAAGCAGCGTGGGAATAAGCGAAGTCAGGTTGGCATTCCCGCACCGCTCCCCCAGCCCGTTGAGCGTCCCTTGAATCTGCCGCGCCCCGGCATCGACGGCGGCCAGGCTGCCCGCCACCGCGTTCTCGGTGTCGTTATGGGTGTGAATGCCCAGCCGCTCGCCGGGAATCCCGGCGGCGATCACCGCGCTGGTGATGGTGAAAATCTCCGTGGGCAACGTGCCGCCATTGGTGTCGCACAGCACGATCCACCGCGCGCCCGCCTCGAACGCCGCCTTCAGCGCCTCCAGCGCATAGTCCGGGTTCGCCTTGTACCCGTCGAAGAAATGTTCCGCATCGAACAGCGCCTCGCGGCCCTGCTTCACGATATGCTCGACCGACCGGGCGATATTCTCGGTATTCTCCGCCAGCGTCACGCCCAGCGCCGTCTCGACATGGAAATCATGGGTCTTGCCGACGAGACAAACCGCCTTCGTCCCCGCGTTCAGCACCGCGGCGAGAACGTCGTCATTCTCCGCACTCCTGCCCGCCCGCTTGGTCATGCCGAAGGCGGTCATCGTGGCCCGCGTCTCCGGCGCGGCATCGAAAAACGCGCTGTCGGTCGGGTTGGCCCCGGGCCAGCCCCCCTCGATATAATCGAGCCCCAGCTTGTCGAGCGTTTCGGCAATGGCCTGCTTCTCGGGGGTGGAGAACTGCACCCCCTGCGTCTGCTGCCCGTCCCGCAGCGTGGTGTCGTAGAGGTAGAGACGCTCGCGGGTCATCGACACACCTCCCCGCCCCGGCCCCCGAGCCGGGGCCTCGCGGTGGCACAGAGGTCCCGGGTCAAGCCCGGGACGGGATGGCGATTGGGGGCTGACCGGCTCATTTCAGGGCCTCCAGCTTGGCGGGGTCGAAGTTGGAGGCAGGCACAAGTTCCACACCTGCCTTGCTCATCCGCACTTCTATACCAGCGTCGATTATCGCCGCCTTGAGCCTGTCGACCTCGGAAAAATCCTTGCTGTCCATTGCAGCGGTCCGCTCCTCGCTCAACCGCGCTTCCCACTCCGAAAGGTCGACCTGTGGCGCAGCGGTCCAATCCGGCGCGCTCTCCCCCATCAGCCCGAGCATCCTGAGGCTCGCACGCAGCGTCGGTGCATCATCGGCGTGGGAAAGCTGGTGCAATTCGCTCATTGCCTTGGGCGTGTTCAGATCATCGGCAAGCGCATTTATGACACCAATGTAGGCCTCTTCGTTATCTAGTGCCGTATCCGCCTGCTTGTACCACTTCCGCAAGGTCGCTTCCGCTTCCTTCGCCTTCGCCTCCGTCCAATCCATCGGCTTCCGATAATGCGTGCTCAGGAACACGAAGCGGATCACCTCCCCCGGATAGCCCTGCTCCAGCAGGTCATGCACGGTAAAGAAATTGCCCAGCGACTTGGACATCTTCTTGCCTTCCACCTGCAGCATCTCGTTATGCATCCAGACGCGGGCGAACTCCCCCTCCGGATGGGCACAGCAGGACTGGGCGATCTCGTTCTCGTGGTGCGGGAACATCAGGTCGTTGCCGCCCCCGTGGATGTCGAAGCTGTCCCCCAGCAATTCATGGGACATGGCCGAGCACTCGATATGCCAGCCCGGCCGGCCCCGGCCCCAAGGGCTTTCCCACCCCGGCAAATCATCGCTCGACGGTTTCCACAGCACGAAATCCATCGGGTTCCGCTTGTAGGGCGCCACTTCCACCCTTGCGCCTGCGATCATGTCGTCCACCGACCGCCCCGACAGGTTGCCGTAGCGCTCCTTCCAGCTATCGACGGCGAACAGCACATGCCCCTCGGCCTCGTAGGCGTGACCCTTCTCGATCAGCTCTCCGATCATCGTCACCATCTGCGGAATGAACTGCGTCGCCCTTGGCATCTGGTCAGGCTCCAACGCCCCCAGCGCCCCCATGTCATCCAGGAACCACTGCGTCGTCTGCGCCGTCAGCCGGCCGATCTCGGCATTCACGTCGCCGCCCTCGCCCACGTTCTCCTTCGCCCGCGCGTTGATCTTGTCATCCACGTCGGTGAAGTTGCGCACATAGGTCACGTGCTCTGCCCCGTAGACATGCCGCAGCAACCGGTAGAGCACGTCGAACACCACCACCGGCCGCGCATTGCCCAGGTGCGCCCGGTCATAGACCGTGGGCCCACAGACATACATGCGCACATTCTCCGGATTAAGCGGCGCGAACCGCTCCTTCTTCCGCGACTTCGTGTTGTAGAGCGTGATCTCGGTCATAGGCCCCTCTTGCGCAGGCATGCGTTCCCCGCGGCGGGCTTATCAACTCGGTTTCGAATTTGGAATAGAAGACCGGCCCGCCTGACTATGTCAGCGGGTAATGCAGCACATGATGATGGTTGCGATCTTCATGGCGGCGACCATATGGGCGTGCCCCGGCCCGGTCAAGCCGTCTCATTCACCGAACCCCGCCACCCCGCGCAGCGCGCAACGGTTGCCATCGGGATCAAAGCACTCCGCCGTGACACCCAAGGGCCTGCGCCGAACCTCCGCCTGCACCCCCCGGCGGGCCAGCTCCGCCACCGCCGCCTCCACATCCGCCACGTTGAACCGCAGCTTGGAGGGGCACTCGTCCGGAGGCTTGCCCCCCGTCGACGCCCGCCCGCCCGGCTCGACCATCAAATAGGCCCCGCCCATGTCGAAACAGGTCAGACGCTCCTCCCCGGTGGCCTTCTCGAACATCACCTTCAGGCCCAGCGCGTCTCGGTAGAACCCCACGCAGGCCGCGTAATGCTCGGTGTTCAGTATGATGCCGAACGTCTCGACCTGCATGGGCCTCTCCTCCTCGTCCTGCCACGTAAAACGCCGCCGCCCGGATCGGACGGCGGCGCCTTGTCTCAGGCGGCGCAGCGACTCGCGGCCGTCGCCTCGGGGGCAACCACCCGACGCGGTGCCACCTGTGCCCGGATGGTCAGCGCGATGCCCACCGCGATCACCGCCGCCCCGGCCCATGTGAGCGGCGCATAGACCTCGCCCAGGAACAGCGTCCCGGTCGCCAGCCCCACCGCCGCCGCGACATAGCCGATCTGGCTCAGCAACACCGGCCCGCCGGCCCTCTGCAGGGCGAAATAGGCCGGGAAGGTCAGCCCCGCCACCACCGCCTGCGCCAGCACCAACCCGGGCACCTCGCGCAGGTGATGGAGCGGCAGCTCACCGGTCGTGGCCACCTGCAACCCGGCCAGCCCCATCAGTGCGAAGACGTGGCTCCACACCGCCAGAGCCGCCGGATGCCGGCCCTCGGGCCAGTCGATCGTGCGGTAGACGTTGCCCAGTGCCAGGATCACCGGCAGGGCAAAGGCCACCAGCGGCCAGATCAGCCCCTCGGCCCCGCCGCTCCCGCTGCGCGTCAGCGCCACCACCGCGGCGCCCGCCAGCCCGAACCCGATGCCGATCACACCCAGCCGCGGCGGCGTCTTCAGCCCCGCCAGGGCCGTCACCCCCAGGGTGGCGACGGGCGACAGCGCGAACATCAGCCCGGCATACCCCGCCCCCACGCGAGGGATCAGCAGGTACAGCAGCGCATTGATCGCCGCAAAGCTCAGCAGGCCGGAAATGACCGTGTAGCGCAGCATCCGCCCCCGCGGCACGGTGAACCGTTTCCGCACCACCAGCGCCGGGATCATCAACCCCGCCGCCCCGGCCGAGACAACCATCGCCCACAGAAGCGGCGGCACGCCCCCCTGCGCTGCCAGCTTGCCGAGGGGAAGGTTCACCCCCAGCAACGCCCCGGTATAAAGCAACAGCCCGATGGCCCGCCCGTTCCCCCCTGCCTCAGCCATAATGCACGACCTCGAACTCTATCCCGTCGGGCCCGTCGAAATAGAACCGTTCGCCGGGTTCATAATCTGCATGGTTATGCGGCTTATACCCGGCCGCCTTCACCTTCGCCTCGGTCCCGCGCAGGTCGTCGACCACCACGCCGACGTGGTTAAGGCCGCCCACCCGGCCATAGGTCACGCCCATGGGTTCCAGCGGCGGTTTCGGGGCATAAAGCGCGAGATAGCTGTCGTCGTCGCCGACATGCACCGTAAACCCTCCGTTAAGGGCATCGCCCTGCCAGCGGATGTGCCAGCCGAAAAGCTCGCACAGCTTGGCGGCGCTCGCCTTGGGGTCCGGGACGGTGATGTTCACGTGTTCGATCTGCATGGGTCGTTCCTTCCAGTGTTGATTCCGTTCTGAATTCAACGTAATTCTTCAAGTAAGCTTGAAGCCAATAGGGAAAATCTCCATGCCGTCCAGTGCCTTGCGACAACGCGGCCTGACCATCGGCTATATCGCCGACCGCACGGGCCTCGCCCCCTCGGCCATCCGCTATTACGAGGACGAGGGGCTGGTCACCCCCGACCGCAACGACAGCGGCCACCGCCGTTACGACCGCTCCGACATCAGGCGGCTCTCCTTCGTGATGATCTCGCAAGGGCTGGGCTTCACCATCTCCGAGATCCGCGAGGCGCTCACCGACCTGCCCGAGAACCGCACCCCCAACAAGGGCGACTGGGCCCGCATCTCCCGCCGCTTCGGCAAGGTGCTGGATGACCGCATCGAACAGATGCAGGCCCTGCGCGCCCGCCTCGACGGCTGCATCGGCTGCGGCTGCCTGTCGCTGAAGACCTGCTCGCTCTACAACCCGAAAGACAAGGCCCGCACCCGCGGCCAGGGTCCCCGCTACGTGATGGGCGACCGCTCCGACGAGATCTGACAGGCCCCCTCCCGGCGACCTGCTTGACTTGCCCCTGTCCGCCGGGCCATCTGGCGCCGCGAACGGGACTTCAGACAATGGGAGGCAGGCCATGCAACTGTCGCGCAGGATCACCGGGCTGACCGCCGGCGGCTCGGACGGGTGGGACGTGTATTACCGCGCCAAGGACATGCTGGCCGCCGGCCAGCCGGTGGTGCAGCTCACCATCGGCGAGCACGATATCGGCACCGACCGCAAGATCATCGACGCCATGCATGCCGCCGCCGTGGGCGGCCATGTCGGCTATTCCATGTTCAACGGCAATCTCAACCTGCGCGAGGCCGTGGCGGCCCGCGTCACCGCCCGCACCGGCGTGCCCACCACGCCCGACAACGTGCTTGTCGTGCCCGGCGGCCAGGCCGGCCTCTTCGCCGCCCATCACGCCGCCTGCGACGAGGGCGACACCGCGCTCTATATCGACCCGTATTACGCCACCTACCCCGGCACGATCCGCGGCGTCGGCGCCAAGGCGCAACCCGTTTTCGCGCGGCCCGAGCGCAACTTCCAGCCGGATCCGGCAGAAATCGCCGCCGTGGCACCGCAAGCGAAATCCCTGCTCATCAACACGCCCAACAACCCCACCGGCGTGATCTACACCCGTGATACGATGGAGGGCATCGCCGGCGTCTGCCAGGAGCATGACCTCTGGCTTATTTCCGACGAGGTCTACGACACCATGATCTGGCAGGGCGAACATGTCAGCCCCCGCACCCTTCCCGGCATGGCCGAGCGCACGCTGGTCGTGGGCTCGATGTCGAAAAGCCACGCCATGACCGGAAGCCGCATCGGCTGGATCATCGGCCCGGAAGAAGCGATCGAGCATCTCGGCAACCTCTCGACCCACACTACCTACGGCGTCGCCGGCTTCGTGCAGGAGGCCGCGACCTTCGCGCTCTCCCAAGGCGACGCTTTCGAGACCGGCATATCCCAGCCCTTCCGCCGCCGCCGCGACCTGGTGATCGACATGCTGGAAGGCCAGAACGCCGTCCGCGCCATCCCCGCCGATGGCGGCATGTTCGTCATGCTCGACGTGCGCGCCACCGGCCTGTCGGGCGAGGACTTCGCCGACCGCCTGCTCACCGAGCACCTTGTCGGGGTCATGCCCGGCGAAAGCTTCGGAAAGGCCGCGGCCGGCCATATCCGGGTGGCCCTCACCGTCGACGACGACCGGCTTGCCGGCGCCATCGGCCTGCTGATCGAGCTGGCCACAGAACTGGCAGCCTGACCCTAATCGCCCCTTCAGGGTCTGAAAGCGACACAAGTCGCAATTGAGACAGACCGCGGCATGGAATCATGGTCCTCTCCTCCCACTTTCGGGAGGAGCTGGCCCATGTCGCCAAGCTGCAAGATCGCCCTTGTGATCTATACGATAGGCGCCGTGCGCGGGCGCGCCGCACGTGGAAGGCCGGGAAGGTTCTGAACTTCCCCAAACCCCATTCCACGACCTTCACGATCAAGGATCAAGACCATGAAAGACAACCCCCCGCGCCGCACCGGTGGCCGCGCCGCTCGCCGTGCCAGCCGTGCCGCCCCGCTCGATGACGCCGTCCGCCCCGTACGCCCGGGTATGGAATGTGACGCCCTCAAGGTGCTGTCACAGGCGGATATCCTGAAAATCCACAACGCCGCCCTCCAGGTGCTCGAGGAGATCGGCCTCGCCGACGCCCCGCAAAGCGGGATCGACCACCTCACCCGCGCCGGCGCCATTCACGGGGCCGACGGGCGCATCCGCTTCCCCCGCGCGCTGGTCGAGGATACGGTGGCGAATGCCAACCGGCAGATCATGCTCTACAGCCGCGATGGCAGGCACGATCTCGAACTCTCCGGCAACCGCGTGCATTACGGCACCGCCGGCGCCGCGGTCAGCATGGTCGATGTCGAGGGCCGCAACTACCGCGACAGCACCCTTCAGGACCTGCACGACGCCGCCCGCATCACCGACCGGCTGGACAACATCCACTTCCTGCAGCGCCCGATGGTGGCCCGCGACGTCCCCGACAACCGCGAGATGGACCTCAACACCATCTACGCCTGCTGCTCGGGCACCACGAAACACATCGGCGTGTCCTTCTCCGACCCCTCGCACGTGGCCGATGCCTTCGACATGCTGCACCTCATCGCCGGGGGCGAGGCGGAATGGCGCGCGCGCCCCTTCGTCAGCAACTCCAACTGCTTCGTCGTCCCGCCGATGAAATTCGCCACCGAGGCCTGCCAGACGATGGAGGCCTGCATCGAGGGCGGCATGCCCGTGCTGCTGCTCTCGGCCGGCATGGCCGGTGCCACGACGCCGTCAACCATCGCGGGCGCCATCGTGCAATCGGTCGCCGAATGCCTCGCCGGGCTCGTCTACGTCAACGCCGTGCGCCCCGGCGCGCCTGCGATCTTCGGCACCTGGCCTTTCGGCCTCGACCTGCGCAGCGGGGCGATGACGGGCGGCTCGGGCGAACAGGCGCTCCTCTCGGCCGGCTGCGCCCAGATGCACAAGTTCTACGGCCTGCCCGGCGGCGCCGTGGGCGGCATCACCGACGCCAAGCTGCCCGACATGCAGGCCGGCTGGGAAGCCATGTGCTCGAACGTCATGGCCGGGCTCTCGGGGCTCAACATGGTCTACGAGGCCGCCGGCATGCACGCCTCGCTCCTGGGCTTCTGCCACGAGTCGCTGATCCTCGGCGACGACCTCATCGGCCACGCCCTGCGCTGCGTGCGCGGCATCGAGGTGGATGACGAAACGCTCGCCGTCGAACAGATCCGAGAGGTCTGCCTGCAAGGGCCCGGCCATTATCTCGGCATGGGCCAGACGCTCGCGCGGATGCAGTCCGACTACGTGTACCCGACCACGGGCGAACGCATGTCGCCCAAGGAATGGGTCGAGAAGGACAGGCCCGACCTGAACCAGAGCGCCATCCGGCGGAAGGAGGCGATCCTCTCGGAAAGCTCCGCCGCCCGGTTCGATCCGCTGACCGACAAGGCCATCCGCGACCGGTTCCGCATCCACCTGCCCGCGTGAGAGCGGCACGAATTCGCGCTTGACCTTCCTCCTGCTGGAACCCGCATAGCAGGCGGGCACGGCGCGCGTCCGGCCACCACCGGGCGCCCGCCGGCCTGACTGGCAAGGAAGAATACGACACATGAATTCCCGACTCCTCTGGCTTCTCGCGGCGATCCTGCTCGCGGGCAGCACCTACCTGCTCACGCAAAGCGATCAGTCTTCCCCGGAGACGGCAAGCCCGGCCTCCGATGGCGTTCAGATGGTCGAGGTCACGCTGCCCGCCGAATTCACGGAGCAACAAACCCTTGGCAGAACGGCCTTCGAGAACAACTGCGCCACCTGTCACGGGGAAAACGCCACTGGCCTCGTCGGCAAGGGCCCGCCGCTCATCCACAAGATCTACGAACCCAGCCACCACGGCGACGGCGCCTTCCTGATGGCCGCGCGTCAGGGTGTCCGCGCGCATCACTGGAAATTCGGCGACATGCCACCAGTCGAGGGCCTGACCAACGCGGATATCGAGAACATTGTCGCCTATGTCCGCGCCGTGCAGCGCGAGAACGGGATAAACTAGGGGCTATTCCCCCAGCCGCGCCAGTACAGCGCCCGTGTCCACGCCCGAAATCGCCCCCGCTACCCGGCCCCGCGGCGCCCCCAGCCGCGTCGCGGCATAGGCCTCGGCCACTGGCCGGGGCGCATTCCGGATCAGCACCGCCGCCGTCAACAGCGACGCCAGGCTTTCCACGTACCACCGCGCCTGCCCCTCCTCGGGCAGCTTCGGAAACCGCTCCATATGCGCCTTCAGCCCGGCATCGAACCGCGCATCCTGCCCCGTGGCGCGGCCTAACTCCGCGGCCAGCACCTCCCCCGCCTCCGGCGCCTTGCGCAGCGTCCGCAGGATATCGAGGCAGATCACGTTCCCCGACCCTTCCCAGATCGAGTTGAGCGGCGCCTCGCGATAGAGCAGCGGCATCGGCGTTTCCTCGACATAGCCCATGCCGCCAAGGCACTCCATCGCCTCGTACACCACGTTGGGGCACAGCTTGTTGCCAAGGAACTTGGCCAGTGCCACCCCCAGCCGGGCAAAGGCGCGGTGCCCCTCACCTTGGCTGTCAAAGCTCCGCGCCACGTGCATCCCCAGCGCCAAAGCGCCCTCCCAGTCGAGCGCCAGATCGGCCAGCACCGCCCGCATCAGCGGCTGGTCGCTCAACTGCTTCTGAAACGCCGTTCGGTGCCTTGCCCAGTACCACGCATGATCGAGCGCCGCCCGCATCAGCCCGGCCGGCGCCATCGCCGTATCGAGCCGTGTGTGGTGCACCATCTCGATGATCGTGCGCACCCCCGCGCCTTCCTCGCCCAGCCGGTACGCCACCGCCCCCTCGTACTCGATCTCCGACGAAGCGTTCGACCGGTTGCCCAGCTTGTCCTTCAGCCGCTGGATGCGGATGGCATTCCGCCCCTCCTCCAGCCACCGGGGCACGAGGAAACAGGTCAGCCCCCCCTCCGCCTGCGCCAGCGTCAGGAACCCGTCCGACATCGGCGCCGAGCAGAACCACTTGTGCCCGTGCAGCCGATAGGCCTCGCCATCGCGGGTGGCCTCCGTCGCATTCGCCCGCACGTCCGACCCGCCCTGCTTCTCGGTCATCGCCATGCCCATCGTCGCCCCGGGCTTGCGCCCCAGCGGCCGGGCCGAGCCGTCATAGACCCGCGAGGTCAACTTCGGCACCCATTCCCCGAACAGCCCCTCGTCGGCCCGCATCGCCGGCACGGCGGCATAGGTCATCGTCATCGGGCAGCAGACACCCGGCTCGATCTGGCTGGTGAGATACACCATCGCCGCATGGGTGGCGTGCCCGCCCGTTGCGCCTTCCCAGGCGATGGCGGAATAGCCCGCCCCGACCCCCGCCTCCATCAGCCGATGGTAAGCGGGGTGAAACCGAACTTCGTCCAGCCGTCGCCCGCCCGCGTCGAACTGCACCAGCTCCGGCACCTGCCGGTTGGCCACACGCCCCGCCGCCTGCATCTCTTCCGTCCCGATCTTGGCGCCGTAACCCGCCAGGTGTGCCGCATCCGCCCCCGCCGCCCCGGCATGGGTCTGCAGCGCCGGATCGCTCGCCCAAAGGTCGATATCGCCCCGCGCCGGCGGCTGGTTCGTCACCTCGTGCGTCGGCAGGTCGGACCGGGGTGGCAGATGTGGCATGAAAGACTCTCCTCACCCCTAATCCTAGCCCGCAAAACCTTGTGAACGAAAGGGGATTCACAAAGCGATTCGCCTGTGGCAGGATACTCTCGACCGCCCGGAAAGAGGTGGCAACGAAAGGCAGAGCAGACCCAACATGTCCACCCGCAAACGTCCCGCCTTCGGCGCGCTCGTCTACTTCATGATCGCCTTCGCCATGTGCGGCTATTTCACCTTCGCCGCGGTGCAGGGCGATTATGGACTCTTCCGCCGGGCCGAGATCGAGGCCGAGGAAAAGGCTCTGCAGGCCCAGCTCGACCAGATCGAAACACAGGTCGCCCGAATGGAGAACCTCACCAAGCGCCTCTCCGACGGGTTCCTCGACCTCGACCTCCTCGACCAGCAGGCCCGCGACGTGCTCGGCATGATCCGCTCCGACGAGATCGTGATCCGCTAACCCCCTACCGCTCGTCCGACAGCGCCTCCGGTGTCAGCGCCTCCCGGTTGGTGATCGCCGCCTGCACCCGCTCGGCCCAGAACGGCGGGCCTATCACGCCCGGATCGGTCAGCATCTCCTCCAGCTCCCACGACGACAGCCAGCGCTGCAACCAGTCCGCCAGCGCCGCGCGCCTGTCCTCCATGATGTATTTCAGCGCGTAGAGATCGAACCGCCGCCCGTTCCACGCATGACCCAAGGCGGCAAAGAACTGCATCTTGGCCACCCGCCCGACCTCCGGATCGGCGAAAAGCGAATCCGCCGCCCCCGTCACCACCTCGGTCGGCACGCCCCCTGCCGCGATGGCCTGGAACAGGTAGAAAGGCGACAGCCGGTCTTCCCCGATACCTTCCCGCGCCCCCGACGTCGCCCGCAGCCAGCCGCCATGCAGCACCATCAGTTCGGCCCACGCGTGATAGGCCGCCCTCAGCTTCAGCGGCGGAAACGCCCCTTCGGACACGGCCACCGCCCCGCCGAAACGCGTCAACTCCACCCCGATCCCCAGCGAATCCGTCTCCGCCCCCTCGGCCATCAGGTCGAGATACCGCGGCAACAGCGCCGCCAGATCGTCGAGCCTCGAGGGTACGCCATGCGCCGAATTGCTATACTCCGCGATCAGCCAGGCCTTCAGTTCCCGGCAGGGTGTGGCGATCATCTCCTGCCGCGCCTCCTCGGTCATGCAGACCGGGCAATCGCAAACCTCCAGCCCGGCCGACACCCGCTCCGGCGCCGCCGCATAGGCCGCCTCGACGCTGTCCCGCAGCGCCGCGTAATAAGGGGTTTCAACCATGCGGGACCACCTCCGACCCTTCAGATATCCCCGAAATCGCCGCCCCGGCCCTTGCCCGACGCGAACCGGCCGGCGCCTGCAACCCCCGCCGCCGCAACCTCGCCCTTGCTGCCCGCCCACTCGGCCCGCAGCGCGTCACGCTCCGACAGCCCCGCCTGTCCCCGCGCCGACCGGCGGTCGGCCCGGACACAGCTTTGCGGATATCGCGCAATGTCCCGCGCCAATGCCTCCGACCGGGCCCGCGCCTCGCCCTCCGGCACCACGTATTCGCACAAACCGATCCGCATCGCCTCGGCCGCCTCCACCTTGCGCCCGGTCAGGATCAGGTCCATCGCCCGCCCCTTGCCCACCAGCCGCGGCAGCCTGACCGTCCCCCCGTCGATCAGCGGCACGCCCCAGCGCCGGCAATACACCCCCATGAAGGCGCTTTCCTCCATCACCCGGATATCCGCCCACATCGCCAGCTCCATGCCGCCCGCCACCGCCGGCCCCGCCACCGCCGCGATCACCGGCTTCGACAGGTCCAGCCGGCTCGGCCCCATCGGCGCCA
This sequence comes from Roseovarius sp., assembly GCF_030373445.1. GTDB lineage: Bacteria > Pseudomonadota > Alphaproteobacteria > Rhodobacterales > Rhodobacteraceae > Roseovarius. Next base: position 380,157 of record NZ_JAUCYU010000002.1, on the reverse strand, counting down.
TCGGCGGCGTGGGCGCGTCGGTGAAATCATAGGCATCGATGGCGTCCGGCTCCGACAGGGTCGCCGCCCGCTTCAGGTCCCACCCCGCGCAGAACGCTCCGCCTTCGCCCCAGAACACCGCCACCGCCGCGCTCTCCTCCGCCTCGAAGGCAAGGAACGCGTCGTAAAGCGCCCGTGCCGTCTCCGGATCGACCGCGTTGCGCGCCTCCATCCGTGAATTGATGACCGTCCAGACCGGCCCGTCCTTCTCGATCCTTACCACCATCCGCGTCTCTCCCATGCAGGCATTCGCAGCCTACACCGCCTCCGCGCAAATGCCAGAAGCCCCTGCGGCAAATTCTCCCTCGCCAGAAAGGCCCTTGGCATGTTATGGATAGTTTAACACTAAACTATATTGTGAGCGGAGGAGAACGCCACCCATGGCTGCCCGGAAAACCACAAAGAAGCCAAATATTTCTGCCGACGAGTTGAAACAATACTACCGCGACATGCTGCTGATCCGGCGATTCGAGGAGAAGGCCGGCCAGCTTTACGGCATGGGCCTGATCGGCGGGTTCTGCCACCTCTACATCGGCCAGGAGGCCGTGGTCGTCGGGCTCGAGGCCGCGGCAGAGGAAGGTGACAAGCGGGTCACCACCTATCGCGACCACGGCCATATGCTGGCCTGCGGGATGAACCCCGACGGCGTCATGGCCGAGCTCACGGGTCGCGAGGGCGGCTATTCCAAGGGCAAGGGCGGATCGATGCACATGTTCTCGACCGACAAGCACTTCTACGGCGGCCACGGCATCGTCGGCGCCAACGTGCCGCTCGGCGCCGGCCTCGCCTTCGCCGACAAGTACCTCGAGAACGGCCGCGTCACCTTCACCTATTTCGGCGACGGGGCGGCCAACCAGGGCCAGGTCTACGAGACCTTCAACATGGCCGCCCTGTGGAAACTGCCCGTGGTCTTCGTGATCGAGAACAACCAGTACGCCATGGGCACCTCGCAGAAACGCTCGACCTCCACCCCCGACATCTACACCCGCGGCGAGGCCTTCGGCATCCCCGGCGAGGCGGTCGACGGGATGGACGTGCTGGCCGTCAAGGAAGCCGGGCAGAAGGCGGTCAAACACTGCCGCGACGGCAAGGGCCCCTACATCCTCGAGGTCAAGACCTACCGCTACCGGGGCCACTCCATGTCGGACCCGGCCAAGTACCGGACGCGCGAGGAGGTGCAAAAGATCCGCGAGGAGAAAGACGCCATCGAACACGTGCGCGACCTGCTGCTGGCCGGTGACCACGCCACCGAGGAGGACCTCAAGGCGATCGACAAGGAAATCAAGGGCATCGTGAACGCCTCCGCCGATTTCGCCAAGGACAGCCCCGAGCCGGCGACCGAAGAGCTCTGGACAGACATCATCACCGATGTCGCCCCGCAGAACGCGTGAGAAGGAGATAAGAACGATGGCAACCGAAATTCTCATGCCCGCCCTGTCGCCGACGATGGAAGAAGGCACGCTGGCCAAGTGGCTGGTCAAGGAAGGCGATGAAGTCAGCTCGGGCGATATCCTCGCCGAGATCGAAACCGACAAGGCCACGATGGAGTTCGAGGCGGTCGACGAAGGCACGATCGGCAAGATCCTGATCGAGGAAGGCACCGAGGGCGTGAAGGTGAACACGCCTATCGCCGTGCTGCTGGAAGAGGGCGAAGACGCCTCTGACGTCGAAAGCGCAACCTCCCCCGCCGCCGCACCGGCCGAAGCCGACGACAAGGAAGACGCCAAGTCCGAGGAGAAAACCCCGGCCAAAGCTGCCGCCCCCGCCGCCCCCGAACCCGACGCCAGCCCCGACTGGCCCGAAGGCACCGAGATGAAGACCATCACCGTGCGCGAGGCCATCAATACCGCCATCGCCGAGGAGATGCGCCGCGACGACACCGTCTTCATCATGGGCGAGGAGGTGGCCGAGTACCAGGGCGCCTACAAGATCACCCAAGGCCTGCTCGACGAGTTCGGCGCCAAGCGCGTGGTCGACACCCCCATCACCGAGCACGGCTTCGCCGGCATCGGCGTCGGCGCCTCCTGGGGCGGTCTGCGGCCCATCGTCGAGTTCATGACCTTCAACTTCGCCATGCAGGCGATCGACCAGATCATCAACTCGGCGGCCAAGACGCTCTACATGTCCGGCGGGCAGATGGGCTCGCCCATCGTGTTCCGCGGCCCCAACGGCGCCGCCGCCCGCGTGGCCGCCCAGCACAGCCAGGACTACGCCGCCTGGTATGCCCAGGTCCCCGGCCTGCGCGTGGTTCAGCCCTACTCGGCCTCCGATGCCAAGGGCCTGCTGAAAACCGCCATCCGCGATCCCAACCCGGTGATCTTCCTCGAGAACGAGATCCTCTACGGCAAGAGCTTCGAGGTGCCGGTGCTGGATGATTTCACCATCCCCTTCGGCAAGGCCCGTATCGAACGCGCCGGCGACGACGTCACCATCGTCAGCTTCGGCATCGGCATGACCTACGCCATGGAGGCCGCCGCGAAGCTGGCCGAGGATGGCGTCAACGCCGAGGTCATCAACCTGCGCACCCTGCGCCCCATCGACTACGACACCGTGATCAAGTCGGTCATGAAGACCAACCGCTGCGTCACGGTCGAGGAAGGCTGGCCCGTCGCCTCCATCGGCAACCACATCTCGGCCACGCTGATGGAACGCGCCTTCGACTATCTCGACGCGCCGGTCATCAACTGCACGGGCAAGGACGTGCCGATGCCCTATGCCGCCAACCTCGAAAAGCTGGCCCTGACCTCGACCGCCGAAGTGCTCGAGGCGGTTCGCCAAGTCACCTACCGGTAAGGAGATCTAGGAATGCCTACCGAAATTCTCATGCCCGCCCTGTCTCCGACCATGGAAGAGGGCACGCTGGCCAAGTGGCTGGTCAAGGAAGGTGACACCGTCAGCTCCGGCGACCTGCTGGCCGAGATCGAGACCGACAAGGCCACGATGGAGTTCGAAGCCGTCGACGAAGGCACGATCGGCAAGATCCTGATCGAGGAAGGCACCGAGGGGGTGAAGGTCAACACCCCCATCGCCGTGCTGCTGGAAGAGGGCGAGGACGCCTCCGACATCGACACATCCGCCCCGAAATCGGCACCCGCCGGCGGCGGCAGTGCCGGCGACGACAAGGCCGAGAAACCCGCCGCCACGCCCGAAGGCGGCGGCGGTGGCGCGCCCGACGCCAAGCCCGACACCCCGGCCCCCGCCGCCCCGACCGACTCCAAGGGCGAGCGCATCTTCGCCTCCCCCCTGGCCCGCCGGATCGCCGCGCAGAAAGGGCTCGACCTCGGCCAGATCAAGGGCTCCGGCCCCCATGGCCGCATCGTCAAGGCCGACGTGGAAGACGCCAAACCCGGCGCCGCCCCTGCCAAGGCCGAGGACAAGGCCGCACCCGCCGCAGCCCCGGCCGCCGCGCCCGTCGGCCCCTCCGCCGATGCCGTCGCCGCCATGTACGAGGGCCGCGAGTACGAAGAGGTCAAGCTCGACGGCATGCGCAAGACCATCGCCGCCCGCCTGACCGAGGCCAAGCAGACTATCCCGCATTTCTACCTGCGCCGGGATATCAAGCTTGATGCGCTGCTGAAATTCCGCAGCCAGCTCAACAAGCAGCTCGAAAGCCGCGGCGTCAAACTGTCGGTCAACGACTTCATCATCAAGGCCAGCGCGCTCGCGCTTCAGGCCGTGCCGGATGCCAACGCCGTCTGGGCGGGCGACCGGGTGCTGAAGATGAAGGCCTCCGACGTGGCCGTCGCCGTGGCGATCGAGGGCGGGCTCTTCACGCCGGTGCTGAAGGATGCCGACATGAAGTCGCTCTCGACCCTCTCGGCCGAGATGAAAGATCTCGCCACCCGCGCCCGCGACCGCAAGCTCAGCCCCCAGGAATACCAGGGCGGCAGCTTTGCCATCTCCAACCTCGGCATGTTCGGGATCGACAATTTCGACGCCGTCATCAACCCGCCCCATGGCGGTATCCTTGCCGTGGGTTCGGGCGTGAAGAAACCGGTTGTCGGAGAGGATGGCGAGTTGACGGTCGCCACGGTCATGTCGGTCACCCTCTCGGTCGATCACCGGGTCATCGACGGCGCGCTCGGCGCGCAGCTTCTGGAACAGATCGTCCAGAACCTCGAGAACCCGATGCTCATGCTGGCCTGACCCGGCCGTGCGCACACAAGCCTCCCGCCACACCGGCGGGGGGCAGCGCGGCACCTAACGAAATCGTGATCGCGAACTGATGCGCCGCGGCCACCCCCGGCACACAATCTGCGCCCTTCTATCGACTTCCCCCACCGCCGAGACTAGCTTCCCGGGAAAGTGCCAACGACGATTGGATTCCGTGTACATGATCTCGACCGCCAAACGGTTTGCCACCGTTCCGCTTCTCCTGCTTGCCATGGGGTGCGTCGACGCACCCAACGATGTGCGCGCGCCCGTTACCTCGGCCAGCTTCTCGGACAACGTGAACAGCCTCGCCCCCGGCAGCAGCACGGCAACGAATGGCACGCTCAGGGAAATCGAAACCGCCACCGGCACCCGCAAGGTACGCACCGTTCCGGCCCCCAAGCTGTTCGACCAGGCGTTCCGCGATGCCTCGGCCCAGAAACACGCCGCCGAAATCGACAAGCTGCGGCAGGCCTTCCTCAACCTCGGCCCCGGCGTCGACCCCGAGGAAGCGGCCCGCGCCGCCCGCGTCGTCTACACCTATGTCGACCAGCTCGTCATCGAGTACCAGATCGAGGACAGCAGCCCTCTGGCCCACAACACCAAGGTCAATTTCGGCCAGAAACCCCGCGGCCTGTGCTGGCACTGGGCACATGACCTCGACATTCGCCTGCAGATGGAACGGTTCAAGACGCTCGAGATTCACCGCGCCATCGCCAATTACAACAACCTCCGGCTCGAGCATTCGAGCACGATCCTCGGCCGCCGCGGCGACCGGATGGAAGACAGCATCGTCCTCGACCCGTGGCGCAACGCCGGCGACCTGTTCTGGGAAATCGTCCGCAAGGACACCCGCTACAACTGGACCCCGCGCGACGAGGTCTTCGCCTACAAGCGCGCCCAGAAGAAACGGGAAGCCGAGAAGACGGCCCTCAACTCGACCTTCTGATTTCCTAAAGGACCCGACACGACAAAGCCCCGGACATCCTCCGGGGCTTTATTGTTTTCCAGGAATGACACGCTGCCAGAGGCCCGGACCACGCCCGGGACGTAACCATTTTCAGCGTACGCCCAGCAACTGGTCCATGTTCACCGAGGGCTGGTCGCACCCCGCCTCGCCCACGATCTTCGCGGGCACGCCGGCCACGGTCTTGCACGGCGGCACTTCCTGCAGCACCACCGACCCCGCGGCGATCCGGCTGCAATGGCCGATCTTGATGTTGCCCAGCACCTTTGCGCCCGCCCCGATCAGCACACCGTCGCCGATCTTCGGATGCCGGTCCTGCTCTTCCTTGCCGGTCCCGCCCAGCGTGACCGAATGCAGCATCGACACGTTGTCACCCACCACCGCCGTCTCGCCGATGACGATCGAATGGGCATGGTCGATCATGATCCCCTTGCCGATCCGGGCGGCCGGGTGGATATCCACGCCAAAGACTTCCGAACCGCGCATCTGGAAGAATCGCGCCATGTCGCGCCGCCCCTTCCGCCACAGCCAATGCGCCACGCGGTAGGCCTGGATCGCCTGGAACCCCTTGAAGAACAGCATCGGCAGCAGGAACCGGTCGCAGGCCGGATCGCGGTCATAGACCGCCACGATATCGGCCCGCGCCGCCAGCCCTAGGCTGTCGTCGTCGGCATAGGCCATGTCGCAGATTTCCCGCAGGATCTGCTCGGACATCTCGTTCGAGGTCAGCTTCATCGACACCCTGTAAGCCAGCGCCGATTCCAGTGTCTTGTGATGCATGATCGAAGAATGCACGACCCCGCCCAGAAGCGGTTCATGCTCGACGGATTCTTCGGCCTCGGACCGGATCCGGGCCCAGACCGGGTCGAGCTCGGCCAGTTTGGTACGGGTTTCAGCCATGTCATTGCTCCTCATGGGCATGCCGGACTATACCATTTAGGCACGGCGCGTAAAATGCAAAGGCGTGATGGGAGCTTTCACAAGAATGAATGAAGAAAGCCAGAAATCCTTTCGCGACCTGATCGCCACGCGGCTGGCCGAACTGGACGCGGAGGACCAGATGGGCGAAGCGGGCCAGGCCACGGTCGAACTCGACCAACAGGCCGTCGGCCGGCTGAGCCGCATGGACGCCCTGCAAAACCAGGCGATGGCCCGGGCCAATGCCACCCGCCGGAAGACCGAACGCGCCCGGCTGCAGGCGGCCCTCGCCCGAATGGACGAGGGCGAGTTCGGCTATTGCGAGGATTGCGGCGACGCCATCGCGCTCGCCCGCCTGCAGCTCGACCCCGCCGCCACCCGCTGCGTCGACTGCGCCAGCGGGTAACGACACCCGGTTCCTCCCCGTCCCGGCCCCCGAGCCGGGACCTCACCCCGCCGTTGGGTGGGTGCAAACCCACCTCCCTGACGGCAAAAGCGAGCGTTGGGTTACCTACGCCACCAGCCCCAACACCCCGAACCGCCCCGCGCCAACCAGCGCGGAAACCTGCGCCACCCGCAGCTCGAACGCCCCCGCAAGCCCGTCCGCGCCCTGCTGCGCCGCCGTGTAAATCCAGCCCGGCGCGCTCACCATCTCCTCGCGCAGCACGCTCTCCCCCTGCACGACGCGCACCAAATACCGCTCCGCCTCCTCGCCCAGCGGCACCTCCGGCGTCTCCCACCGGTCGCCCCCGATCCGCGTCCGCCGCACCCAGCCGAACGCCATGTCCGCCCCGGGTACCCCGCTCACGGACAAATGCACAGGGCTCAACGGCCGCAACCCCGCGCCCTCGAAGGCCAGCACCGTATGCACATAGGCCGCGTCATCCACCGGCCGGTTCGCCGGCCCCACCCGGTAATGCCGCGCCTGCCCGATCTGCCCCTCGGACAGCCCGATCTGCCGCGGCGTCCCGTCCAGACGCACGAGGTAAGACCCCGCGGGCCAGACCGTCTCCACCTCCGTGCCCAACTGCCCGCGCAGCCGGTGCCCGATCTCGTAGGTATCCACCCCCACCAGCGCTGCATCGCGAAACTGGGCCAATTCCCAGCCCCCCGGGCTGCCATCCCCGATGGCACACAAGTTCGCCCCCGACAGCAACCGGCTTTCACCCACGCTCTCCAGCCCGCCATGCAGCATCCGCACCCGAAGCGCCGGCCCCCGGTCGAACACCCCCGCCTGCGCCGGCAGCAACGCGCTCTCCGTCACGCCGATCGGCGTCCGCGCCTCAAGCACCTGGTCCAGCCGGAAATCCTCGCCCCCGTCCGCCACGTAAACCGCCGCCGAGCCCGGCCAGGGCCGCGCCGTCACCGCCACATGCGGGGCATGCGGCACCTCCTCGCCGGTCATCAGCGGCAGGTCGACGAAGAAGGGCGTCACCGGCGCCGGCGCATCGAACCCGCGCAACGGCCCCACCTCCGGGTCAACCAGCACCGGACGGTAGCACTCCGGCTCGATCCGGATCGCCTCCAACTTCTGCGCATGCGACAGCATCTCGACCCGGTCCACCCGGAAATGCCCCTGCCCGCCCTCTTCGGGCAAGGCGATCACGTCCCCCGCGCCAACCGCCAGCCGTGACCGCGGCAGCGTCAACCGCACCATGTCCGTCGCCACCCGCGATTCCGACAGCCAGCGCTCCACCGTCTGCCGCCCCTCGGCCCGCGTCATCGCCAGCGGGATCTCCGAGGTCGAGACCGTCGCGTCATCCACGCCCAGCACCGCCTCTTCCGCGATCACGTCGTAATCCGCCCCCGCTTCGATGAAGCGCAGCCTGACCCGGCCCGCCAGCTCCACCTCGCTCCCACGCACCTCCTCGATCGCACCGTCGCGCTCGTCATCGCGCACCACGCGGTCCACATCGACCACGTGATCCGCCAGCCCGTCCCTTTGCCGGAAGACCAACGCGCCCCCGCGCTCCACCGCATCGAACCCATAGCGCAACGCCAAAGGCTGCAACGCCGCCCGCGGCTCGGCCACCTGCTCCACCAGGTAGCCGCGCACATGCCCGTGCAGCCCGCCCGTGTCGCAATCCTCCAGCCCCGCCCGGCCGCAGATCTCCTCCACCACCGAGGCCAGCCGCCACGCGGTCACCCGCCCGGTGATCCAGTGCCCCCGCAGGTAATTCTCCCCGTCCTTCCACAGCTCGACGTCATTGGGAAAAAACGGATAGGGCCGCGCATCCCACGCCCAGGCATAGGCATGCGCCATATCCACCATCGGCCCGCCATACGCCTCCGACACCGGGTTATTCTCCGGATCGCCCCAGAAACCCGCCATCGCCCGCAGGTACTGGAACTGGATCAGTTCGTCCTGCTGCCCGTTCGAGAAATGCGGCGCAGAACTTTCCGACGATTTCGGATCGAGGAACTTGTTGGGCTGGTTCGTCCCCTTGTCGATGGCGGCGCAGCCATACTCCGTAAAGCGAACAGGCTTCGACCCCGGCACCCACGCCGTGGGCAACTCGGCCCTGACACCGCCCACCCGGTCGTGATGCGCGTTCTCCCACCAGCCACGGATATCCTTGTACCGCCACACCCACGGCTCGCCATGCGCCCCGTCGGTGATCGGCGTCCGGATCTGCGCCTCCCGCGCGGTGTCGGAATGGTAGTACCAGTCATACCCCTCGCCCCCGGCGACATTGCCCATCAGGTAGTCGATGTCATAAATCGCCCCGGCCCCGGCATCCGCATGATCCGCCCCATCCCGCCAATCCGACAGCGGCATGTAATTGTCGATTCCGATGAAATCGATGTTGTCATCCGCCCAGAGCGGGTCGAGATGAAAGAACCGATCGCCGCTGCCATCCTGCGGCGCATAGCCGAAATACTCCGACCAGTCGGCGGCATAGCTGATCTTCACCTCCGGCCCAAGGATCGCCCTGACCTCCGCCGCCAGCGCCACCAGATGCGCCACAGCCGGAAAGCTGTTCCCTTCCCCCCGGATCGTGGTCAGCCCGCGCATTTCCGAGCCGATACAGAAGCTCTCCACGCCGCCCGCCTTCAGGCACAGCATCGCCTGGTGCAGGATGAACCGACGATAGCTCCACTCGTCGGGGCCATCATACAGCACCGGGCTGTTCACCACCGGCCCGGTATAGGCCAGCGGCGCATAGGCCAGGTTCTCCCCGCCCTCGCTGAACTCTTCCTCGACCTCTTCCTCGGGCGCCAGCGCGAAATCCGCCGCACTCGCCGTGCCGAAAAACGCGTCCACCTCGGCCGCCGCCGCCGCACTCCCGTCCGGGCTGCCCTCGCCCCCCGGCGCGACCGACGTGGTGATCCGCCCCCGCCACGGCAGAACCGGCTGCTCTTCCCCGCCATAGGGGTCGCCCAACCCGTTCCCCGCCAGCTGATCCATCAGGATGAAGGGATAATACATCACCTCCTGCCCGGCCGCCTTCAGCGCGGCAATCGCCTCCAATACCGACTGGTCCGTCGGCGTGCCCCCGTAAACCGGCGCGCCCTCCTCGCCGCGCGGCACCAGCTCGGCGCTCGACCGAGTCAGCCCCGCCACCTGCCAGGGCCGGCCGAACCCGTCGGCAGTGTCCCGTTCCACCTTGGGCCGCACCGTGCACGCGCCACACCGCAGGTCATCCCCGAACCAGCTCACGACCAGGCTCACCGCCCGGCAGGCCGGCAACTCCCCCTGCAACTGCTCCAGCGCGACGTTGAAATCGCCCTTCGCCGCCGGCGTCGAAACGTTGGAAAAGGCCGATTCCAGGATGCTGACCCCCGCCTTCACCTCTTCCGTCGACAGCACGTACTCCCCGCTCCCCGGCAGCATCGCCACCCCGCGCACCGCATGCGCCGGGTCCAGCTCCGCGCCCGGCAACTCCACCGGCGCCGGGCGCAGCACCTCGAAGGTGAATTGCGGCACCCGGTTGCCATACTCCGTCAGGTCCAGATCCTCGATCACCACGTAAGCCGTGCCGCGATAGGCCGGCACCGTGCCCGCCCCCTCGACCGCCTCGATCTTCGGGTCCGGCAACTGGTCCCGCGACCCGGGATAGACCCGCATGGTCAGTGCATCCCGCGCCAGCTCCACCCCATCGGCCCAGATCCTGCCGACATGGCCGATCTCCCCCTCGCACAGCGAAATCGCAAGGCTCACCGAATAGCTGTAGCTCACCTGCGTGGGCGCCGGCGGCCCGCCCTTGCCGCTGCCTCCCGACACCGCCTTCGTCTCGCGGAACTCCGTGGCCCAGATGACATTCCCCGCCACCCGCATCCGCCCATGCACCCGCGCAATCGCGTCGCCCTCACCCGTCCCGGTCAGGCGCAGCCGGCTCACCCGGCCGGTCTCCACCACGTCCGAGCCCTGCCCCAGAAGTCGCTGGTCGATCGACCGCCCGATCATCGCCCCGGCAAACCGGCCCACGGCGGCCATCGACAGGCCAAGCACGGTGCCGCCGATCGAGCCGCCGATCGCGGCCCCGGCCGCGGAAAGCAGAATTGTCGCCATGGTCTATACTCCTTGCGGAAATGCGAAACGGGCCACGATCCGGCGCCGCCACGGCGCGCTCAACGGGCTTTCCACCACGCCATGACCCGAATAGGCGTGAATGAAACTGGCGCCCTCGCCGCACCCGGCCTGAAACCCGAGGTGCTTGGCCACCGCCCCCTCGCGCATCCGGAACAGCAAAAGGTGGCCCGGCGCCTCGGCGCCCGCCTCCACCGGCACGAAATGCCTCAGCGCCGCGCGCCAAAGCCGTTCCTGGCCACACGCCTCGGCCCAGTCGAAGCTATAGGCCGGCACCGCTTCCGGCTCCGCCCCCCTCATCTCGCGCCAAACGCCTCGCACCAGCCCGAGGCAATCCGCCCCCGCTCCCCGGCACGATGCCTGGTGCCGGTACGGCGTCCCGATCCACGCCCGCGCCGCCCGCACCACCTCATCTCCCGGTCCGCTCATCGCCGGCTCCCGCCATCCAGCCGACCCGCCCGGCTCGGATCGGTATAGGACCAGTCATCGCCCGGAATATCCGGAAATCCCCGGAAATTCAGGAAGTTGTTGAACTTGAACCGACAGGTCTCCGCCCGCTTGTCGCACCCGGCCACCAGTCGCGCCACATCCCCCGCGGCCACGCCCGCGCGCAGCGGATGCCACAGCTCCACGACCCGCTCGCCGCCCTCGATCCAGTCCCGCTTCACCGGGCCGGTCAACCCCTCCGCGACCCCATCCAGCATCGTCAGCGACCCGAAGCGAAACCACCCGTCCTCGACCTGGTCCAGCCCGGCAAAGCGAAACACCCGCCGTTCCTCGACCGACGACAGCGCCGCCTCCACCGTGTAATCCGGCGTCCCCAAATCGAACCCACAGGCCCGATCCCCCAGCACAGCCCCGCAAGGCTTCTGATAGACCCGCCCCTCCGGCTGGTTCAGCACATCCGTCAACCCCCGAAGCTCCGCCTCGAAGGCCCCGCCACTGCGCCGCATCTCGCCGATCCGCCCGCGAAACAGCAGCTGCCGCTGGCTCACATCCTGCCAGTTCACCAGCCACGCCCGCACCTCGGCCCCGTCATAGCGCCCGGCCTCGATATCCACCTCGCTTATCGCGGCATCGCTCAGCGCGCCCATCGCCTCGGTATTGTCCACCGACAGCCCCGTCGTCTGCTGCAACGCCAGCGCGCTCAGGCCCGTATCGGCCCGAAACGCAATCCCCTCGAACGACAGCGCCCCGTCATGATCGGTAAACCCCATCACCACGCCATCGCCCCGCGTCACCGCCCAGCAATGGCACAGCGTCGTGTGCCCGCCCTCCAGATGCGCCTGAAGCCCCTCACCCAGCCCGCTCATACCCGCACCTCCACCACCGGCACGCTCGGCACTTCCCCGGCCTGGAAACTGGCCAGGCTGGTCTCGATTCGGTCCGTCGCGAACCTGACCGGCACGTCGAACTCGAACCCGGCCCGGATCTCGGCGTCCGCATTCGGCGGATGTTGGAACGTCACCATCCCGGTGGCCGTATCCACCTCGAAATGCACGCCTTCCTGCTGCGGCACATCCCCCAGCGCCACCTGCACGGTGCCCGCCACCGGCTTGCAGATCGGCCGCTCATAGACCTGCTGCCCCGACCGGTACCGCTTCACCAGCTGGAACGCCGCCGTCACGTCGTCGCCCACGGCAATCACCTGGTCCTCGGGGCCGGGCTCCGCCTTCGCCCCGCTCGACTTGTAATCGGTCCAGTCCTTCCACCGGAACCCGAACACCTGCCCCTGCCGCGCCTCGAAGAACGCGATCAGCGCCTCGATATCGTCGAGACTGCGCAGCGCCACCCCCGCATCGTACCGCCGCCGCGAATGCCGCCAGGGCGTGTTGCGCTCCTCGAACCCGTTGGCCAGCGTCACAACATCCGTCCTGCGCTCCGGCCCGCCGACCGAGCCGAAACTCAGCGACGCCGGAAACCGTACCTCGTGAAACATCTCTCTTCCCCCTTAACGATTGCGGCTGCCGCGCCCGATGGCCCGGCCCAGCTCGGCGGCAATCTGCCCCCGGCTCCGGCGGAACCCCTCGGCATCGGGCGTCGTGATGTTCATCACCACGCTGACGGCTCGCCCGCCCTGCGCGGCGACCCCCAGCTTGCCATCCGCAGCGGCATGATCGCCTCCGGCCCGGCCTCGCCCATCAGCCCGGTGCCCCCGCGCATCGGGAACGTCACCGGCCCGCTGACGATCCCGCCACTGGCAAAGGGCATCACCCGGCCTTGCGCGAAACTCCCGCCCTTCTCGAAGGGGGAAAACCCGCCCACCATCGCGCCCACGCCATTGGCGATCAGCCCGCCGATATGGCTCGTCACCGGCCGCATCGCCGCGTTGAACGCCGCGTTGATCATCGAATTCGCCAGGTTGTGCAGCGCATCCGACAGGCTGTCGCCCTCCAGCACCGCGCCCCGGATCGCCTTGTTCAGCCCCCGACTGATCCCGCGCTCCAGCGTCGCCACATCCTGCCCCGTGCCCGCGAACGTGTCCCGCACCCGTGCCAGCTCGCCATTGAACGCCGCCGCCATCTCCGTGGCCTGCCCAAGGCTCTCTTCCATCGCCTCGACCTGCAGGTCGAAATCGTCCATCCGCTCACCCGTCTCCATTTCGCTCCCCCTCGCCATCGGGATAGGCCCGCATCAACTCGTCCAGCCGCCCCCGCATCAGCGGCGCCACGCCCCCCGGCCTGCCCAGCATCAGCTCCAGCTCCGCCGGCGTCAGCGCCCAGAACTCCCAAGGCTTCAGCCCCAGCCCCCGCATCCCCGCCCGCATCAGCGCGGGCCAGTCGACGCCACTCATCCCGCCCCCTCGGGCAGCATGAACGCCCGCGCCAGCAACTCCGCCGCCGCCCGTGCCGCGCCCACCGGCCCGCCCTCGATCTCGGCCGCCACCAGGTCACCGGCCCGCCCCTGCCAGCCGCCCCCTCGCAAACCGGCCACGATCAGCGCCAACACATCCCGCGTCGAAAACGCACCGCCCTCGAACCGCTCCACCAGCTCCACCAGCGTCCCGGTCTCCAGCGCCGCCTCCAGCTCCGCCAGCGCCCCCAGCGTCAGCTTGAGAACATGCCGCTCCCCGCCGATCACCAGCGCCACCTCGCCGCTCCAGGGGTTGGCCCCGCCCGCCATCAGGCCGCCGTGAAGGTCAGCTGCCCGGCCGAGGCAAGCGACAACTCGTACGTCGCCTCGCCGTCATGGGTGCCCGCATACTCGATGCTGCCCACCTGGAACGGTCCCTCGACCACCCCGAAATCCGGGATCACCACCTGGAAATCCGGCGTCTCCCCGTCGAAGAAAATCTGCCGCGCCCGCTCGTCGCTCGCCTCGTCGCGGAAAATCCCCGACCCGCTGATCGCCGCCGACTTCACCCCGGCGCCGGCCAAAAGCTCCCGCCAGCCCCCCGCCGATTCAAGGCTCGTCACGTCCACGCTCTCGGCGTTGAAGCTCACCCTTGTCGCCCGCAGCCCCGCCACCGTCTCGAAATTGCCCGTGCCCGTCAGGTCGATCTTGACCAGCAGGTCCTTGCCGTTCTGCACTGCCATAACTCTCTCTCCGAAGTTGAATTGGTCCCCGTAGGCCGGGCTTCAGCCCGGCACGCTCACGTCTCTTCCACCCGCGCCCGAAAGGTCAGATCGATCCGCCGCAGGTTCCCGCTCCCCTCCCGCCGGGCCCGCGCCCGCCAGAAATGCAGCGCCACCAGCCGGCCCCGGGAAAGGCTCATCTCCGCATCCACCAACGCATCGCTGACCGCCGTCGCCACCTGCTTTGCGGCATGAAACCCCGTCCCGTCCGACACGACCGACACGGTAAACCGGTGCCACGCGCCCTGACCCGACCCATCGGCCCGCGCCCGCGCATCCTCAGAGCCCAGCACCACGTACAAGGCCGGCACCGTCCCCGACGGCAGCGCGTCATACACCGCCCCGCCCACCAGCGCCGCCACCGCCGCATCTTCGCTCAGCCTCTCGAACACGGCCTCCTGCAACGCCGCCGCCATCCCGTAGCTCATAGCGCCACCTCCTCCTCGGCAAAGCAGGTCAGGTACCGCCCGCCCTTATCCGCCTCGGCCACCGCCCGGATGGCGAAAACCCGTGTCCCGTCGCGCAACCGCTGCCCCGGCACCGGGCGCGACACCGCCCCCACCGGCGCCGCCCGCACGATGATCCGGTAAGGCGCCACCGATACCCCCGCCGTCTCGCCCCGCGCATCCCGGCCCGTGCGGGCGCTGATATCGGCCCACAGCGTGCCAAGCGCCGCCCAGCTCTCGCTCCAGCCGCCCGCGCCATCGGCCACCCGCTCGGGTGCCTCCAGCATCAGCTGCCGATTCAACCGCACCGGCCCCATCACGCCGACCCCATGAAAAGCCGCATGCTCCGGTACCGCTCGATCAGGCTGGTCACGCCGAACGGCATGCACCCCCCGCCCAACGCGGTCTCGTGCCGGTATTCGTGGTAATGCGCCGCCAGCAGCAGCACCGCCTGGCCCAGGTCGGCCGGCAGCCCGCCCCACTCCTCCGCCATCCCGGCGGTGAAGGAGATCACGGCACTCCCCCCGGCCGGAATCGCCGGCAACAGCGCGCCCACGGGACGCAACACCGGCCGCACCGCGCTCTCCTCCAGCCGGTAATCTCCGGCCTCCACCGCGCTCTCCGAGCCACCCGCATCGCGCATCACCACCCCGGTAATCCCCGTGACAGGCGCAATCGGCATCACCTGTCCGGTCTCGTCGCGCCACGCCGACAGCGTCCATGTGAACGCCCGCTCGATCAGCGCCTTGCCGGTGCGCGCCTCGATGGCCCCGATGGCCGCCCGCAGGAACCCTTCCAGCGCCGCATCCTGAACATCGCCGTCGGAAAACCCGGTGCCCAGCCGCAGGTGGGCCTTGAACTTCTCGACGGGCAGCGCGGCCAGTGCCACCGGTGAATCTTCGATCAAAATCATGGACCTACTCCAGGAACTTCAAGCCCGTCGCGCGGCAATCCCGCGCCCATCAGGCGGGGGCCGGTGCCCCCGCCCGCCTCGTCTCGCGATCAGGACAGGCCGAACTTCAGCAGCTTGATCGCGGCAAAGTCGCTTACATCCCCGCCCACGCGCTTGGTGGCGTAGAACAGGACATGCGGCTTGGCGCTGAACGGGTCGCGCAGCACGCGCAGGTCCGGACGCTCGGCGATGGTGTAGCCGGCGTTGAAATCACCGAACGCAATCGCCATCGCATCGCTCGCGATATCCGGCATGTCCTCGGCAATCAGAACCGGGTAGCCCAGCAGCCGCGCCGGCTCCCCGGCGGCCAGCCCGTCCGACCAAAGGAACCGCCCGTCGGCATCCTTCAGCTTGCGCACGGCGCCCGCGGTCTTTGAGTTCATCACGAAGGTCCCGTTCGCCCGGTACTGCGCCCCCAGCGCATAGACCAGGTCGATGATCGCCTCACCCCCGTCGAACCCGCCATCGACGCCGGTCGCCACATAGCCCAGGTTGTCCCAAGCCCAGGACGCATCATCGACGATGGTATGGGTCAGGAACCCGACCGGCTTGTCGCTGCCGTCGCCGTTGATGAAGGCATCGGCCTCGGCCCGCGCGAACTTGTCCGCGATCCGCCCCGCCAGCCACGCCTCGATATCGAAGGCGCTGTCATCCAGCAGCCGCTGGCTCGCCTTCGGCAGCGCCGACAGCTCGTGCAGCGGAATGGTGATCCGGTCGATGGTCGGCGTGCCGGTCTCGCTCACGCTGCCGCTCTCCGTGGCCCAGCCGTGGCCCACGTCCGAATGGTCGATCAGCACGTCGAACGAGGTGGCCTCCACCTGCACCACGTTGGCAATCGCCCGGATCGACGCGGTCGAGGCCAGCGTGCTCTTGATCACATCCGCCGTCTGCGGATCCACCAGGTAACCGCCATCGCCCGCAACGGCAGTGCTCATCGCCTTGCTCTCCATCTCCAGCCCGCGCAGGGCGTCATCGTCGCCCGAGCGCAGGTAGGCGTCGAACGCCTTCTGATGCGGCGCGGCGCCCGTCTCGGCGGCGGCCAGGACCGGGCGCTTCAGCCCGGAAGATTTGCGTTCCATCTTCGTCATCTGCTCTTCCTGTTTCTCGATCCGTTGTTGAATGTCGGCCTGAAAGCTTTTGAATTCGCTCACGAAACCCGACACGGCGTTCTTCACCTCGGCGACCGGAGACGCATCTTCCCCGGCCCGAGACTGTGTCCCGGTCTTGCTCATCGCTTGTCCTCGTGGATTGTGGTGGTTTCCGGCGCGCCTAACCCCGCGCCAACTCCCGGCGCGCGTCGTCGAAGACCCGCGCCAACTCACGCATGTGTGGCGCATCCGGGGTCTCCCCCTTCGCCCCCACCCGCGCACTGGGCAGCATCGGGAACGTCACCAGCGACACCTCCCACAGCTCCAGTTCCTGCAAGAGCCTGCGGCCCTTCTCGTTCTTCACGGCCTTCACCGTCCGGTACCCGATGCTCAGCCCGTCAATCGCCCCCTCGGCGATCAGCGCGGCGGCCTCCCTGGCCCGCGCCACCTGCTCCAGCAACCGGCCCTTGACGTAAAGACCCCGCTCATCCTCGCGCACCTCGTCCCACACGCCGATCGGCTGGGCGGGGTCATGCTGCCACAGCATCTTCACCTGCCGCCCCTCGTCGCGAAGCCGCTTGAGGGAGGCCGCATAGGCCCCCTTCACCACGATATCGCCACCCCGGTCGCGGTCGCCAAAGAGGCTCGCATAGCCCTCGATCACCGCCCCGTCCTGCACCGCCAGCTCGCCCTCGACCCGGCAGAACTTCCGTTCCAACTGCCCATCCATCGCCATCACCTTTCCCATCTTGCGACCTTCGCCGCTCGTCACCCCGTGCCCCGTAGGCCGGGCTTCAGCCCGGCACCCACCGGCACCCACCGGTCTCCCGTCTACCCCGGCAACCGCTCCACCAACGGCAGCACCGCCTGCGCCAGCAGCGCCGCCGCCACGCCGTAAACCGCCAACCACAACCGCCGCTCCAGCCGCTCGATCGACGCCTCGATCTTGTCCAGCCGCTGCGTCAACTGCTCCAGGTGCAGCCGAAACACCCGCTCATGGGCCTCCAGCCGCAGCGCCGGCGCACATTCGAACGCCTCGAACCCATAGCGCCCGCCCTCATCCGGCATCGTCACCCTCCAAAGGCAGCGCCGGCAGCCCCAGCAACGCCCGCTTCTCCCCATCGGTCAGGAAATCCGCCTCCGCCACGCGCCGCCATTGCGCATCGCGCTCCGCCGCCAGCGCCGGCACCTGGTCCAGATCGGGCTTCAGCTCCAGCCCGCCGCCGGCGAACCCCGCCAGCCACTCGGCCACACCCGCCGCCACCCGCATCGCCAGCGGCAGCACCGTCAGGCGATAGAACGCCCGATGCGCCTCCTGGTAGTTCGCATAGGTCGCATCCCCCGGTATCCCCAGCAGCATCGGCGGCACCCCGAAGGCCAGCGCGATCTCCCGCGCGGCACTCTCCTTGGTCTTCTGAAACTCCATGTCCGAGGGGCTGAACCCCATCGGCTTCCAGTCGAGCCCGCCTTCCAGCAGCATCGGCCGCCCGGCATTGCGCGCGCCCTGGTGATGGCTCTCCATCTCCGACACCAGCCGGTCATACTGATCGGCATTCAGCGTGCCCTGCCCGTCCGCCCCGCGATAGACCACCGCGCCAGACGGCCGCGCCGCATTGTCCAGCAACGCCTTCGACCAGCGCGAGGCCGAGTTGTGCACATCCACCGCCTGTGCCGCCGCCTGCAAGGCCGACAGCCCGTAATGGTCGTCCTGCGGATGGAAGCTCTTCAGGTGACAGATCACCGCCGGCGCCTCGGCCACGTCGAACCGGTGCCGCCGCCCGCCCACGGCATATTCATACCCCACGGGCCAGCCATCGGCCCCCGGCACCACGCTCATCCGGTCCGAGCGCAGCACATGCAGCTCGGCTGGCATCACACCCTCGCCGCCGCCCACGGCCTCGACATAGGCATTCCCGGTCAACAACAACTGACCATAGAGCGCCTCGAACAGCTCCGCCTTCCCCTGCATCGGGTTCGGCCGCGCGATCAGCCCCAGCACCGGGTGCTCGGCAAACCGCTCGGCCTTGTCCTGCAGCACCAGCGGCAGGCTCGCCGCCGCCTCCGCCACCATCTTCACACAGCGAAACCCCACCGGGTTGCCCGAAAACCCCGTCTTGGTCAGCGTCACGCTGTCCCGCGGGCTCCACGCCACCCGTCCCGCGCCATGCCAGGCCATGACCGGGCCGGTGGCGCTGGCCTTCTGTTCGGGCACCGCGGGCTCTGCGCCGCGCTGACGGAAGAAATCCACGATCATTGGCGGGGTCTCCTTGCTCTGCTGCTCGCCGGTCACCCGGCCTGTCGCTCGAGAGGCAATCGACATCGAAAGGTTTAGGGGAGTGCTAAGCCACCGAACGGTGCCCGTTGCGTGGGCGCGATCCTTGATTTCATTGACGATTTGTCCCCTAATCCTGCCATGCCCGCCGACGTGCTCTCCAACGAACTGATCCGCACCCTGCGCGCCCTGGCCCAGGACAGCGCCACCCAACGCGCGCTTTTCCCCGCCTTCGTCGCCGTCCCTGACGAGTTGGTCGAGGATTTCGGTGACGCGCTCGACCAAAGCTGGCCCGGCTGTCTTACGGCCAACCCCGACATCGCCGCGCTCGACGACCTGATCCGCGCCCGCTCCGGCATGCCGGAGTTCTGGACAGACGAGGCCCTCGACCACGCCCCCTTCTGGGCCGAACTCCGCAACCGCGCCCGACAAATCCTGCAAGACCGCAACCTGCCCCTCACCCCGCCACAACCGGCACCGCACAAGACCTACATCTCCGGGCCGTAACCCCGCGCGGAATCAAGGGCTTCAGCCCGCCGCGCATCGCAGGGCCGTTCCCACGGCACGGCGATTTGGCAATCGAAGTGGCACGCTCGAATGTTCGATCTACTTGGCAGGGATAAATTGCCTTCCGCGGATGTCGGTTCGCCGCACCACGGCCCAGCGATCCGCGTCTCAGCACCGGAATCGAAAAAGGCGAGGCACCCTCATGCCCCGCCCTCAATGCCGTGTCGCACCCTCAGACATGGCCGATACGATCTCCATCAGCCGCGCCGCCACCTCCTTCTCCTTCGGTGTGCGCGCCCGATCCCTTAACGCGGGAAAGAGGCAATAGGCCAGCAGGTCCATCCGCGATGCCTCGATGTCAGGCAGCGCCGCCTCGATGGCTCGCGCAAACCGCTGGACCGAGGTGATCTTCAGCAGCTTTTCATACCCCCACCCCGCCGCATGCGGCAGCCTTCCGAACGTATAGAAATGCAAAAGCCGGTTCTGCTCCCGCGGGGCCCATGACCGGTGATCGACGATTTTCGGAGACGTCGGGTGCCGCGCGATCAGCCAGTCACAGGCCTCCTCGGAGGTCATGCTGCGAAGCAGCCTGCACTCTTCTCTGAGCTTCCTGTCCAATGCCCGCATAGTCCCGGTCAAATCCGGCCCCTACCAGAGCATACCCCGCATGCGCCGTCCATATCACGCATCCGGATGGCATTGCGGGCGCCGCCTCTCGACCGCGCCCGCCCCTTTCACACCGCCCGCACCTGCGGCTGCCGCCACTTCGCCGCCGGCTCCACGATCAGCTCCGTCAGCGCCCAGACCAGCGCATCCACCCGGTCCGGGCTGCCCTTGCCGTCGAACCCCTGCGCCGTCATCGCGCACATCTGGTCCTCCAGCGCCCCCAGCTCCCCGCAATGATGCACCCGTCCCTGCTCGTAGAGCGCCGCCACCGGCTCCGCCCTTGCCGCCTTCCCCCGGCTCGCATGGACCTGCTTCACCGGCACCATCGGGTCGACCTGCCTTATCACCTCCGTCACCAGGTCCCCGCCCTGGTTCACCTCCGCCACCATCCGGTCGGCCCCGAACCGCTCCATCGCCCGGATCGCGGCCCTGGCCCATGTCGACGGGCTCGCCGCCGACACCGTGCAATCCGCCAGAACATAGGCCCGCCATTCCTGCACCGGCCCCCGCGTCACCGCGCCCGCCACCACGATCCCGCAGGCATCCGAGCCCGCCTTGCCCGTCACCGGCGGATCCACCGCCACGACCACCCGGTCGAGATCGGGCAACACCGGCACCCGTGCCGTCTCCAACCCGCGCGACGTCCAGAGCGCATTCTCCACGTCCTCCAGCAACACCCCCTCCAGCTCCTGCCGCCCCAGCCGCGTGCCGGCATAGCGCGCCTCGACCTCGCGCAGGAACGACGCCGCAAGGTTCGCCGCGTTCGCCTCCGTCGGCGCGCTCGTCACCACCGTGCTCTCCCTTGCCAGCAGCTCCTTCAACACGCCCACGTTGCGCGGCGTCGTCGTCACGCAAACCTGCGGCCTCTCCCCCAACCGCAACGCGAACTGCAGCATGTCCCACGTATCGCGCCCCTTCTTCCACTTGGCCAGCTCGTCGGCCCAGGCGCAATCGAACTGCGGCCCCCGCAAACTCTCGGGCTCACTGGCCGAAAACACCTGCGCCACCGCACCATTGGGCCAGACCAGCCGCCGCCGCGTCGCCTGCCACTCCGGCCGCCGGTCGGGCGGCGAACAGGCGAGTATCCCGCTCTCGCCGAACACCATCACGTCGCGCGCCTGGTCCACCGTCTCGGCCACCAGCGCCACCGTCCGGCACCGCCCCTTGTCGAGCGGCTTGGCCCCCTCGACCTGCGCCCGCACCCATTCCGCCCCGGCGCGGGTCTTGCCCGCGCCGCGCCCGCCCATGGCCACCCAGGCCCGCCAGTCGCCCTCGGGCGGCACCTGGTGCGCCATCGCCCAGAACTCGAACAGGTAGGGCAGCGCCAGGATCTCCCCGTCGCTCAGACTGTCGAGAAACTCAGCCTGCGCCGCCGCCCCTTCCGAGGCGAGCCAGGCGGCCCCGGATAGAGTCTCTGGCTTCCGTGAAGTCGAGGGCGTAATCCCGAACAATCCCTCTGTCTTTCGCTTTGAATTTTGCAAATTGCACCTCCGCTTCCAGTGCAAGTTTCAACCAGTGCCGGATATCGGCCGTGATCCGGGAAGCATCCCTGATGCCCTCCATCTCACCTTCCCTGATCCGTGCGTGAATGACCTCCAGCTCGGCCCGCATCTCCGCCATCTGGCGTTCGATCAGCCCGACCGAGGCCGCCAGGCCCGAAGGCCCGTCGTCCCGTGTTATCAGAATCATGTTTCACCGCTCGTGACGCGCGCTCATTTCCGGGCGGGCGACGCTCGCTGCCTGTGACCGACAGCTTCCGCCCCGGTCCCCCTGACCCATCGGCACGCAAACACAACCTATACTTGCATTTACCGCGAAAGTCAATGAAAAGGGGCTGAGCCTCGCAACCCAACCGCCCGTAATAATTACATTTTCTTAAGGTTTGGCGCGCAGGCCGGGCGCCCTCGCGCCCGGCCTGATCCGCCTACTGGTTCTGCCGCTGCGCTTCCAGTTCGCGCCAGCGCGCGACGTTCTCGTTATGCTCGTCCAGCGTCTCGGCAAACGCGTGCCCGCCCGAGCCATCGGCCACGAAGAACACGTAATCCGTCTCTGCCGGCTGCACCGCGGCCATCAGGCTCGCCTCGCCCGGGTTGGCGATCGGCGTCGGCGGCAAGCCTTGAATAACGTAGGTATTGTAAGGCGTTGCCTGCCGAAGCTCACTCTGCCTCAGGCCCCGGCCCAACACGCCTTCACCCTTGGTAATGCCATAGATCACCGTCGGGTCGGTCTGAAGCCGCATCCCCCGCCGCAGCCGGTTCACGAACACGCTCGCCACCTGCCCGCGCTCTTCCGGCACGCCGGTCTCCTTCTCGATGATCGAGGCCAGGATCAGCACGTCCGACGGGTCCTCCAGCGGCAGGTCATCGTCCCGTGCCTCCCACGCCGCGGCCAGCCGCGTCGTCTGGATCTCCTTCATCCGGTCCAGCAGCTCCGCCCGCACGTCGCCCCGCTCCACCTCGTAGCTCGTCGGCGCAAGGCTCCCCTCGGGCGGCACGCCGCCGATCTCGCCTTCCATCACTTCCACGGCATTGAGCGCGGTCACGATCTGCCAACTTGTCACGCCCTCGGCGATGTTGATCCGGAACCGCGTGTCGTTCTGCGCCACCACCTCGGTATATTCCCCCGGCGCGTCGGCCTCGCCCAGCAGGTCGAACTCCACGACCTCGCGATAGGCCTCCGTCGCCGGGTCCAGTTCGCGCACCTGCGCCTGAACCTGCGTCACCCCGATGCGGTAAACCACCTCCGTGCCACAGGTGCTCGCCCCGCCGCGGGTCACAAGGTCGGTGATCTCGGCCATCGTGGCCCCCTCGGGGATCAGCCAGCTACCGGCCTTCAGCAGCCCGTCCTTGCCGGTGTAATCCGCCCCGATGCGGAAAATCGTGCTGCTGCTCACGGCGCCCCGCTCCTCGAGGTTCTCCGAGACCCGCCGCATGTTGCTGCCCCGGTCCACCCGCAGGCAGATCGACCCCTCCAGCGGCCCGGCCGAGTTATACGCGTTCTGCCCCCACAGGATCACCCCCGCGACAAGGAACACAACGACAACCAGGAACGTCAGGAAATTCGACGCGATGTTCCGCCACATCAGCGCGGCGCTCCCATGACGACAGACGCGTTGGTGCCGCCAAAGCCGAAACTGTTCGACATCACCACGCTGATCTTCCGCTCCCGCTTGGCATTTGGCGCCAGGTCAAGCGGCGTCTCCACCGCCGGGTTGTCGAGGTTGATCGTCGGCGGCGCCACCTGGTCGCGGATCGCCAGGATCGAGAAGATCGCCTCGATCGCGCCCGCCGCCCCCAGCAGGTGCCCGGTCGACGACTTGGTCGAGCTCATCGTCGCCTTGCTCGCCGCATTGCCCAACAGCCGCTCGACGGCCTTCAGTTCGATCGTGTCGGCCATGGTCGAGGTGCCGTGCGCGTTGATGTAATCCACCTCCGACGCATCGAGCCCGCCATTGCGCAGCGCCGCCTGCATCGCCCGGAACCCGCCATCGCCATCCTCGCTCGGCGCGGTGATGTGATAGGCATCGCCCGACAGGCCATAGCCCAGAACCTCGGCATAGATCTTGGCGCCCCGCGCCTTGGCGTGCTCGTATTCCTCGAGCACCACCACGCCCGCGCCCTCGCCCATGACGAATCCGTCGCGGTCCACGTCATAGGGGCGGCTCGCGGCCTTCGGGTCGTCCTCGCGCTTGGTCGACAGCGCCTTGCAGGCGTTGAACCCGGCAATCCCGATCTCGCAGATGGCCGATTCCGCCCCGCCCGCGATCATCACCTCGGCATCGCCATGCTGGATCAGCCTTGCCGCATCCCCGATCGCATGCGCGCCGGTCGAACAAGCGGTCACCACCGCGTGGTTCGGCCCCTTGAAGCCATAGCGAATGCCCACCTGCCCGCTGACAAGGTTGATCAGCGCGCCGGGAATGAAGAAGGGCGACACCCGCTTGGGGCCCTTCTCGTGCATCAGAAGCGTGGTCTGCTCGATCGAGCGCAACCCGCCGATTCCCGAGCCGATCATCACGCCCGTGCGCAGCCGGCTTTCCTCGTCCTCGGGCGTCCAGCCGGCATCCTTCACCGCCTGGTCGGCGGCGGCCATCCCGTACAGGATGAAATCATCGACCTTCCGCTGCTCCTTGGGCTCGAGATAGGCGTCGGGGTTGAACGTCCCGTCGCTCCCGTCGCCATAGGGCACCTCGCAGGCATACTTGGTGATCACCCGGCTGGCATCGAATTTCTGGATCGGGCCGGCCCCGGACTGTCCGTCCAGTATGCGCTTCCAGCTTTCCTCGACCCCATCCGCCAGAGGCGTAACCAGTCCCAGACCTGTGACGACGACACGACGCATACCTATGCCCTTTCTCAACTCTGTCCGCTGCTCATACCGTGCCTTGCCCCCAAGGGGCAAGCCCAACGAAAAAGGGGCGCCCACGTCGGCGCCCCCGCGTTTTCCGCATACCGAAGGCTACTGGAATTCCGCGATCGGCTCACCCTCGGCGGCGGCGATTTCCAGCGCCCGCTTGAGGTCCACGTCCTTGGAAAGCAGGGCCCGCCCGATCAGCGTGCCGGCAATGTTGGGGATGTATTTCAGCCGCGCCACGTCATCCGCGCTGCGCACCGTGCCCCGCGCGATCACGTTGTGGCGGGTCTCCTTCGCCAGCCCGGAAATCACCGCGAGGCTCGCATCCGTATCCTCGATATCGGCGTCGATATCGGTCACGATGATCCCGGCCAGCGGCGCCTCCTCGAAGGCCGCCACGTAGGTCTCCGGCACGAAGGCGCTGCGCGTCCGCCAGCCCTCGGTCATGACCGAGCCGTCGTAGATGTCCACGGCCAGGACGATCTGGTCGGGGTGATACTTCGCCAGCTCCTTCACGAGGTCGGGGTCATGCGCCGCCATCGTGCCGATCACGATCCGGCCCGCGCCCTTGTCGATCCAGCGGTGCACCCCGTCGCGCGACCGGAACCCGCCGCCCAGCTGCACCGGGATGCCCGCGGCCCGGATGATCTTCTCCAGCAGCTCGTTGTTGTCGCCGTCCCCGGCCAGCGCGTTGATATCGGTGACATGCACCCACGACGCCCCGTCGGCGGCGAAATTCCGGACCGTCTCGATCGGGTCCACATGCCAGATCACCGGCTCCTCCAGCCGCCCGCGGGTCAGCGACACGACCTTGCCGTTATAAAGTTCGAGGGTGGGATAAATAATCATGGTAGCAGCCCTTTTGATTCGGCTTGTCCCGCCCGGCTCGGCGGTCGGCGGGGAAAATGAAGTCTATGCGAATTCGGGTATATCTCCAAATCGGCATGATGAGCGCCGTAAACGGCCTCCGGTCACGAAATAGGGCGGTCGCCGGCCCGGTCCAGCCCATCCGCGCCACAACCGGCGCATGCAAAAGGCCCCCGCCTTTTCAAGCGGGGGCCTGCATTCCTGCGGTCGTTCCAGCGTGGCTTACTGGGCTTCGCTGATGAACTTGACCGCGTCGCCGAAGGTCTGGATCGTTTCGGCGGCGTCATCGGGAATCTCGATGCCGAATTCTTCTTCAAAGGCCATGACCAATTCGACCGTGTCGAGGCTGTCTGCGCCCAGATCGTCGATGAACGAAGCGTTTTCGGTCACCTTGTCCTCTTCCACGCCAAGGTGCTCCACAACGATCTTCTTCACGCGGTCTGCGATATCGCTCATGTTTTCGTTCCTCATCTTGTCTCGGGCGCTCTGGCCCGTTTTCCGCCCCTGCCCGCACCGGGAAGCGGCCTTCGGTTATGCCCCTCTGGGCGGTTCATTCGGCCCGTCCATCACGGGCGTCGGCCGGCAGGTCATCTGCCCGCCCCCGGTTCGAAACTGCGCCGCCTATAGCACATGGTGCGCGATTGGCAAATGTTTTCCCGAACTGGGGTTTACCGGGGAAATTACAAGGCATCACGCCCTAAATCATGGCCATTCCGCCATTCACATGCAAGGTCGCGCCAGTGACATATCCGGCCTCGGGACTGGCCAGGTAAAGCACCGCGGCGGCGATTTCCTCGGGCGTGCCCATGCGCGCGGCGGGAATCTGCGTATTGATCGCCTCCTTCTGCGCATCCGACAGCTTGTCGGTCATCGCGGTGGCGATGAAACCGGGCGCCACGGCGTTCGCGGTGATGCCCCGGCTCGCCACCTCGTGGGCGATCGACTTGGTCATCCCAACCATCCCGGCTTTCGACGCGGCATAGTTCACCTGCCCCGCGTTGCCCGTGGTGCCCACGACCGAGCTGATATTCACGATCCGCCCCCAGCGCGCCTTCATCATCGGCCGCACCACGGCCCGGCACAGCCGCATCGTCGCGGTCAGGTTCACGTCCAGCACCGTCTGCCAGTCCTCGTCCGACATCCGCATGAACAGCTGGTCCCTTGTCACGCCCGCGTTGTTCACCAGGATATCGAGCCCGCCCATCGCCTCGATCGCCTGCTTGGGCAGCGAATCGACCGCCTCCGGATCGCCCAGGTTGCAGGGCAGCACATGCGCCCGCTCTCCCAGCTCCTTGGCCAGCGCCTCCAGCGGCTCGACCCGCGTGCCGCTCAGCGCCACCGTCGCCCCGGCGCCGTGCAGCGCCTTGGCAATCGCCCCGCCGATCCCGCCCGAGGCCCCGGTCACCAGCGCGCATTTTCCCGTCAGATCAAACATCTATAGCTCCCTGTTCATCCATTGACACGGGCCTAGCCCCGCAAGCTCTCCGCCGCCGCCGTCACATCCGCCGGCGCGCCCACGGCCCGGCAGGCGATTTCCTTGTCGATCCGCCGGATCATCCCGCTCAGCGCCTTGCCCGCACCGATCTCCCAGACCTCGCTCACGCCCTCGCGGCTCATGAACTCCACCGACTCGCGCCACCGGACAGACCCCGTCACCTGCTCCACCAGCAACGCCCGGATCTCGTCCGGGTCGCTCACCGCCCCGGCCCGCACGTTGGCCACCAGCGGCACTTGCGGCGCGGCAATCTCGACCCCGCCCAGCGCCTCTTCCATCACCTTCGCCGCCGGCTCCATCAGCGCGCAATGGAACGGCGCGCTCACCGGCAGCAGCATGGCGCGTTTCGCGCCCCGCTCCTTGGCCATCTCGACGGCCCGCTCGACCGCCTCCTTATGCCCGGAAATCACCACCTGGCTGGGGTCGTTGTCATTCGCCGCCTGCAAGACCTGCCCCTCGGCCGCGTCCGCCGCCAGCGCCCTGGCCCCTTCGAGGTCCATGCCCAGCAAAGCCGCCATGGCGCCCACGCCCACCGGCACCGCCTCCTGCATCGCCCGGCCCCTCGTCCGCAGCAACCGTGCCGTGTCCGCCACGCTCAGCGCCCCGGCCGCCGCCAGCGCCGAGTATTCGCCCAGCGAATGCCCGGCCACCATTCCGGCCGCCTCCACGCTCACGCCCTCGGCCTCCAGCGCCCGCATCGCCGCCAGCGACGTGGCCATCAGCGCCGGCTGCGCGTTCTGCGTCAGGGTCAGCTCCTCCGCCTCCCCCTCCCAGATCAGCGCGCTCAGCTTCTCGCCCAGCGCCTCGTCCACCTCGTCGAACACGGCCTTCGCCGCCGGATAGGCCTCGGCCAGCTCGCGCCCCATGCCAATGCTCTGCGCCCCCTGCCCGGGAAATACGAATGCTCGGCTCATATGCTCAGTCCCCTCCAACTCGTGCCCCCCGATACCTTGCCCGCCGGGCAGAGGCAACGCCCCTCACCCCGCGCACCGGAACTGTGCGCCGATTCCTGTTGTGCTGTCACCCGGCACGTCTACTCTCTGCCCCAACCCAACCACACACACCGGACACCCATGCCCTACGCCAACACCACCCACAGCTACGGCGCCATCGCCAAGGGCTTCCACTGGCTCACCGCGCTCCTCATCCTCACCATCATCCCCCTCGGGCTGATCGCCAACGACCTCGCCCACGCGGTCCGCAACCCCGACATCGCCACGACCGAGGCCGATACCGCCCGCGCCGCCCTCCTCTTCTCGCTGCACAAGACGCTGGGGGTCGCCATCTTCTTCGTGGCCCTCCTCCGCATACTCTGGGCAATCATTCAGCCCCACCCCAAGCTCCTCAACGGCGACAAGCCGGCCGAGGCGTGGCTCGCGTCCACCATCCACTGGCTGCTCTACGGCTCCCTCGTCCTCGTCCCGCTGACCGGCTGGGTCCACCACGCCGCCACCTCCGGCTTCGCCCCCATCTGGTGGCCCTTCGGCCAGTCCCTCCCCTTCGTGCCCAAGGATGAAGGCGTGGCCGAGATCAGCGGCACCCTCCACTACATCCTGCAATGGGTGCTCATCTGCGCGATCACCCTCCACGTGCTCGGCGCCCTCAAGCACCATGTCATCGACCGCGACGCCACCCTGCGCCGCATGCTGCCCGGCCACACCACGGCCAATCCCACAGACCGGCAACCGGGCCACGCCCTGCCCTTCGTCACGGCACTGGCGGTCTGGGCAGCGGCCATCGGCGGCGGCGCGGCCATCGGCCTTTTCTCCCACGGTCCCGCACAGGCCACCGGGCCGGCCCTCGCCGCTGTCGAAAGCGACTGGCAGGTACAGGAGGGCACGCTCGACATCTCCGTGTCGCAAATGGGCTCCGACGTCTCCGGCACCTTCTCCGACTGGACGGCCGAGATCGCCTATTCCGAGGAATCCGACGCCGAGGGCAAGCACGGCGATGTCACCGTCACCGTCTCCATCCCCTCCCTCACCCTCGGCTCCGTCACCGACCAGGCCATGGGCCCCGACTATTTCGACGCCGAAACCCACCCCACCGCCACCTTCGACGCCGATATCCTCGCCGAAGGGGACAGCCACGTCGCCGACGGCACCCTCACCATCAAGGACCAGTCCGTGCCCGTCACCCTGCCCTTCACCCTCGCCATCGACGGCGACACGGCATCGGCGAACGGCACCCTCTCCGTCGACCGGCGCGATTTCAACATCGGCCTCGGCACCAAGGACGAAGGCACCCTCGGCTTCACCGTCGACATAACCTTCGACCTGACCGCCAATCGCCCGTGACCCCGGCGCAGGCTTGCGCTAACACTTGGCGCCATGAGCCTGCGCCAGATCATCGTCTCCGCCCCGAAAGACGCCCTGCCGGATATCCTCCGGCAGGCCGAAGAGCACGAGGCGCTCAGCACCACGGCCACGGCCGACCTCCACAACGCCGATCACGTCTGCGTCCACATCCTCGCCACCCAGGACCACCGCCAGGCCCTGCTCGACCGCCTGCAATCGCTGATGGGCGGGCGGGAAGACTGGCGCATCACCCTCCTGCCGGTCGAAACCACCATCCCCTTCCCCGAGAAAGAGGAGGAGGATGAAGAGGAAGACGCCGAAAAGAAGGACGCCCGCAAGAACCGCGGCGGCCAGTCGCGCGAGGAGATCTACAACAACGTCTGGAAACAGGCCCAGACCGACCGCAACTACATCGTCTTCGTCGTCCTCTCCACGGTCGTCGCGGCCTTCGGCATGATCGCCGACAACGTCGCCGTCGTCGTGGGCGCCATGGTCATCGCGCCGCTCCTCGGCCCCAACCTCGCGCTGGCCGTGGGCGTGGCGCTTGGCGACGGCAAGCTCATGGCCCGCGCCATCACCACCAACGCCGCCGGCATCGCCGTGGCCCTCGGGCTCAGCCTGCTCATCGGCGCGGTCTGGCCGGTCGATGCCTCGTCAAAGGAACTCCTGTCACGAACCCAGGTGGGCTTCGACGGCATGGCCATCGCGCTCGCCTCCGGCGCCGCCGCGGCGCTCTCGCTCGTCACCGGCCTCTCCTCGGCGCTTGTCGGCGTGATGGTTGCCGTGGCGCTCCTGCCCCCCACCGCCGCCATCGGCCTCTTCCTCGGCGCGGGCCTGCCCGCCTACGCTCTCGGCGCCCTTCTCCTGCTCTGCGTCAACGTCGCCTGCGTCAACCTCGCGGCCCAGGTCGTCATGCTCTCCCGCGGCATCACGCCCCGCACATGGTTCGAGAAGAAACAGGCCCGCCGCTCCACGCTGGTCAACGGCGGCATCTGGCTGGGCCTGCTGATCGCCCTGGCGGTGCTGCTCTGGCTCAGAACGCCGGTGACGGGCTAGCCGACAGCCCGTTCTCTTCGAAGAAAACGGGCCGGAAAACTCCAGTTTTCCGAGACGGAAATTTGCAAATTTCCGCCACCGACAAAAAAGGCCGCCAGGTTTCCCCGGCGGCCCTCCATTCTCAAAACCGTGAAAGGCTCACTCCGCCTTGCCGGCCTCGATCGAGATCATCACCTGGACCTCGTCGCTGATCGCCGGCGCGAACTTGTCCAGCCCGAAATCCGAGCGCAGAACCGTGGTCGTGGCATCGAACCCGGCCCAGGCCTTGCCCTGCATCGGGTGCTCGCCCGCCTGGTTCAGCGTCGCGTCCAGAACCACTTCCTGCGTCGTGTCGCCGATCGTCAGGTCGCCGGTGATCTTCGCCGTATCCTCGCCCGTCACCTCGATCCCGGTCGAGGTAAAGGTGATCATGTCGCCCTCGGCCGCGCCGAAGAAATCGTCCGACATGAAATGCTCGAACCGCTTCTCCCAGCCGGTCAGCATCGAGCGCACGGGCATCGACACCTCCACCGAAGAATTCGCCGGGTCTTCCTGGTCGAACATGATCTCGCCCTCGAAGCCCGAGAACATCCCGTAGGTCGTGGAATAGCCGAGGTGCTCGTAGCTGAACACCACCTGGCTGTGGCTGGAATCCAGCGTGTAAGCCTCGGGGGCGGCAACGGCGCCGGTGGCCGCGAAGGCCAGTGCTGCGGCCATCAGTGTCGTCTTCATCGCGTAACTCCTGTTACAATGTGTCATATCGGTCGTGCATCCCAGAGTAACCCCTGTACGCGACCGATCAATCCGTCGGTAATCAACAGATCGTGTGGAGAAACGAACACTCAGCCTGTGCACGCCGCCTTCTTGAAAACGACCTCGGCCAAACGCACGCCACGCTCGCAGGTGGGCACAAGACTCCTCAATGCTTCGCCGAGGTCTCTTTGAATGATATTCGGGGTGAAGAAAGTAACGGAAAGCGTGACGAATACGAGGAGGCGGTAACGTGCAGGGCAACAAGATTGTCGAAGCGACCCGGTTAAGTGTAGACGCAGCATACCAAAAGCACGGCTTTTCGTTAATGCTCATGGGGTCGTCGATTAGAACGGCACTCCTTGTGTTGGCGTTAACTGCTGCTGTGTTCTTGATGTTCTATTCTGTTGGTTTTTTTAGCCGCCCGCCTTATGACTTCTACAACTTCTTTTGGACGTTCATTTCCTTGCCGACAATCGCGAGGTGGGCAAGAATTCGCAGAATCAATCGTGAAAGCCGGGTTCTTTTGCTCCTCTCGGCCGTAGCGCTGGTGACCTTTTTCATAGTGGTTATGGTCGCAATTGGCGCTTACCGGGGAGGATACACATTCATTTTGGTTCAATCTGTTCTCGTCGCTCTCTTTCTTTCTCTTTTCGCTTACTTCAAGGAATGACAGAGCCTGATCATTGGCGGGGTCCCAGGGGGCTGCAAGTTGTGAACGGCTCCCCTTTTGCAATGGTTTCCGAAAAGAAGGCGGATCGAAATCTTTTGAAGATTTCGACCCCTTACACCCAAACCGGCCCGCAACCCGCCCGCTCAGGCCAGCGCCAGCGCCCGGCGCAGCGCCTGCTCCTGCCGCCGGCCCCGGACCGGAACGGTCACCACGAGTTGCCCGGCCGTGTCCCGCGCAAAGAAGGTGCGGTTGTTCAGGCGGATCTCGGCAAACTCCGACATCCGGTAGCGCCCGGTCAGGTACACCTGCCCGCGCAACTCCCGGTCATAGGTCCGGATCTCGTCGCGCTGCGTGTCGACCTCGACCCGCGCCATCTCCTGCCGCGCGCCCAGCGCCGCCAGCAGGACCGCGCCGAAACCTATCATCCCCAGCGACGCGCCCAGCTTGACCAGCGTCACCGCGTGGTCCGGCGCCGGGAACATCCAGATGCCCACCCCCGCCAGCACGAGCGCCATCGCGGTCCCGGCCATCGCCACCCGCCCGGCCAGCACGCCCGGCCCCTCCGCCATCTCCACCGGCTCGCGCTGCGCGGTGCGGCGCTCATGGGCCTGGAACTGGGTCATGGTATCGGGCAGGGCAGTCATCGCGGCAGGTCCTTCGCTGGGTCTTCGTTGCGCCCCACCCTGCCCCGCAAAGGCGCCATCAATGGGGCGGCGCGTGGGCAAAATCCCGGCACGCCCTCCGGCGCTTGCCAAGCCCGCCGATCCGTCGTATAGGCCGCATTCCTTTCGCATCACGCATGAACCGCGCAGTCTCTCGTGGACGGGCCGCGAAAGGATGAAAAGGCCCGCCTTTGAAATGCGCCCAGATAGAAGTGGAGCTCACATGCCGCTTTACGAGCATGTATTCATCTCGCGCCAGGACCTGTCCAATACCCAGGCCGAGGGTCTCGTCGAACATTTCAGCACCGTCCTCGCGGACAACGGCGGCAAGGTCGTCGACAGCGAGTACTGGGGCGTCAAGACGATGGCCTACAAGATCAACAAGAACCGCAAGGGCCACTACGCCTTTCTCAAGACCGATGCCCCGGCACCGGCCGTTCACGAGATGGAGCGCCTGATGCGCCTGCATGACGACGTCATGCGCGTTCTGACCATCAAGGTCGACGACCACGAAGAAGGCCCGTCGATCCAGATGCAGAAGAAAGAAGACCGCGGCGACCGCCGCGAGCGTCGTTGATCCCAGCTTGAAGAAAGGACACTAAACCATGGCTGCAAAACCGTTTTTCCGCCGCCGCAAGGTCTGCCCCTTCTCGGGCGAGAATGCACCCAAGATCGACTACAAGGACACCCGTCTCCTGCAGCGCTACATCTCCGAGCGCGGCAAGATCGTGCCCTCGCGCATCACCGCCGTCTCGGCGAAGAAGCAGCGTGAACTGGCCCGCGCCATCAAGCGCGCCCGCTTCCTCGCGCTCCTGCCCTACGCCGTGAAGTAAGGAGGAATACCAATGCAAGTCATCCTTCTCGAACGTGTCGCCAAGCTTGGCCAGATGGGCGAAGTCGTCGACGTGAAACCGGGCTTCGCCCGCAACTACCTCCTGCCCCAGAAAAAGGCGCTGACGGCCTCCGAGGCCAACATCGCCCAGTTCGAAGGCCAGAAGGCCCAGCTCGAGGCCCGCAACCTCGAAACCCGCAAGGAAGCCGAGAAACTGGCCGAAACCCTCGACGGCAAACAGTTCGTCGTGATTCGCCAGGCCTCCGATTCCGGCGCGCTCTACGGCTCCGTCACCACCCGTGACGCCGCCGACGCCGTCTGCGAGGAAGGCTTCTCGATCGACCGCAAGCAGGTCGCCATGGGCGGCCCGATCAAGGAGCTCGGCCTGCACGAGGTCATGATCACCCTCCACCCCGAGGTTGAGGTGATCATCAAGGTCAACGTCGCCCGCTCGACGGAAGAGGCCGAGCTTCAGGCCTCCGGCAAGACCATCCAGGAAGTCGCCGCCGAGGAAGAGGAAGCCGCCGATTACGAGATCGCGGAACTCTTCGACGATATCGGCTCCGCCGCTTCCGACGATGAAGACCTCGCCGACGCGGTCGAAGACGTGCTTCCCGAGGAAGACGCCCAGGGCGACGACGAGGACAAGTAAGCCTCCCGCCTTGCAAGGATCAGGGGCCGCGCCACCAGGCGCGGCCCTTTTTCGTGGCTATGCCGTCCAGGACAGGCCGGATATAGCGCTCATTCCGTTGTACCGGAGAGGCGCGGCGAACCAACGCCACTGATGGCGTCCATCCGCCGCATCGCCGGACCGTCGGGGCGGCCCGCCTCTCGGCGATTGCCTGCAACCGCCTGCCGGCCAGCGAACGAGGCGCGGGGGCCACGCTCAACCGGCCGCTCCCCCTACACGCCGAACGTCACATGCCCCGCCGCGTCGATCGGCCAGGCCGGGTTCCACGCGATCTCCCAGGTATGCCCGTCCGGATCGGCGACATAGCCCCTCACCCCGCCCTGCGGCGGCGCATCCGCCTCCCGCAGCACCCGCGCCCCGGCCGCCGCCAGCCGCGCCATCAGCGGCCCTACCTCCGCCGCGTCCCCCACGTTATGGGCCAGCGTCACCGCCCCCGGCGTGGCCAGCCCGCCATGCCGCACATCCTCCTCCAGCGCCGCCCTCAGCCACGTCCCGAAAACGAACCCGTTCATCTGGTAGAATGCGATCTCCGCGTTCTCAAAAACCGGCTGCCAGCCGAAACCCTCCCGGTAGAACCGCTTCGACCTCTCGCGGTCGCCGATGCCGAGGGTGATTACAGAAATCTGCTGTTGCATGTCGCAAGTCCTTGTCACTCCGCCTGCGCGACATGCGCAAGCGCCTGGACCATGGGACGCGACAACCGGACCGCCGGTGCGCGAAAGGACCCGCTTCGCGGGGGCCGGGCCAACCGCACCGGCCTCACCTGTTTCTGGTGCCGCGATGATACCCGCTCCGAACCCGCCATGGCAAGCGCAGCCCTTTGCATTCCGTGTTGTAGTCCGAGCTGCCGTTCACTGCCGCCGATAAGACGACCGATGTGGATTTTTTAGCAGTCATTGAAATCTGACAGATTTTGTGACGCTAATCTAAAAGCTGGCAGAGCAATACAGCGTCGCGCGTGAAGGAAAAACATTGAAACGCATGCTGATAAGCCTTGGGGTTCTTTCCGTAGCCGGCCTACTGATATGGGATTTCAGAAGCAGCGACCGTTTCACTTGGCCAGATTCCGCCCATCGTAGAATAGAAGAAATGGCTTCGGTGCTTCGCAAAATCGAACGCCCGGCGAGATGGTGCTCTCCGTCGCGCAATACTTTGAACCTAGTCAACAAAGATCTTGAGATTCGGGAACAGCTCAGTCAGTGCATGTCTGAAATTTCGCCAGCAGGAAGCTTCGAGGAAGTTTATCCGAACCACTACATCAGGCGGTTCTACAGAGCATCCACAGGAGACAAGGTGTGTGAAGTGACCTTATCAACCGTCTTTGGCAATGACCGGATTGTTGGATCGGATTGTTACTACGGAATCTTTTACGAGAAAGACGATACTGGAGTTGGCATGACAGCCGATCCATTCGGTTAGCAGACGTTCTCGTGTACATCTGCATTGGTTAATCTGGGCTCGAAGCGGTCGTTGCCCTCTGACACGTCGTCCTCGCCCACAACACGAAATGCAATGGGCTGGATGGCAAGCGCACCCCCCTTTTCCGTTGGCCGATCTCCGCCCGCTTGCTAGGCTGGATCACCCGCTGGAAAGGCGCCCCCGTGCAGACAGCCGACTTCAGACGACCCGATGGCCCGCTCCTCGCCGCGATGGGCGTGCTGATCATCGCCGCCGCCTGCGCCGGGCTGGGCTTCGCCCTCTTCGCCGGCGCGGGCTTCGACCTGACAACCAATCTCCTCGTCCTCGCGGGCTTTCTCGGCGCCGTGGCGCTCGGCCTGGCTTTCCTCAATGCCTGGCGCAGTCCCATGCTCACGGTCCGCCCCGACGCGCTCATCCTGCCCACGGTGTTCGGCACCCGCACCATCCCGCTCACCCCCGGCCACCCGGCGGGCGAATTCCTCGGCCCCTCCGACCGGGGCGGCGCGCGCCGGCCCGGCGGTCCGGAGGCCAACAGGTTCGTCCATTTCTACACGCTCGACGCCAAGGGCAACCTCACCGAGCTCGCCGCCCTCCACCGCGACGCCCCCGAGATCCCGCGCATCCGCCAGGCCCTGCAACAGGTCGCCGGGCTGACGGTCGAGACCCTCTCCCCCGACCCGACCTCGCGCCGCGCCCGCCCCGACACACGCCACTGGCGCCTCCCCTGAGGCCACCCCTCGCCCGGCGAGGCAGCCCGCAAGGGCTGACGAGCCCCGCCCGCCCGAACAAAAACACCGACGCAATACCGACAAGATACCGACGTTATACCGACGTCGGATTTTGCCCCCTCTCCAACAGAAAAGGCCGCCCCGAAGGACGGCCTTTCCCTCTTCCGGTCACTGTCCGACGGCTTACTCGTCTTCCAGCGCCTCAACCGATTTTTCAAGCTCGTCCTTGGTGACTTCCTTCTCGGTCACGTCGGCCAGCTCGACGATATAGTCGATCACCTTGTCCTCGAAGATCGGC
This sequence comes from Roseovarius sp., assembly GCF_030373445.1. Lineage (GTDB taxonomy): Bacteria > Pseudomonadota > Alphaproteobacteria > Rhodobacterales > Rhodobacteraceae > Roseovarius. The sequence goes on along the minus strand of NZ_JAUCYU010000002.1, from coordinate 343,944 downwards.
GCCCGAAGCTGCTGCCGCATCTGCGGGTTTTGCTGAACGAATTCAAAGAACTGGCGCTCCTGCCCGGGGTATTGCCGCGCCTGCTCCATGACGGCCTGCGTCATCTCGGCATCGGTCACCTCGACCTTGGCCTTCTGGCCGATATCGGCCAGAAGCAGGCCCAGGCGCACCCGGCGCTCGGCCAGCTTGGTGTGCTCCTCGGTGGGCTCCACCTCGGGGTGATCATGGCCCTGAACATCGGGGTTCTCGTCATGCCACAGCTGGTGCGCGATCTGCTTGGCCTCGGCCTCCACCATGCTCGGCGGCAGCTCGAAATCGACCTTTTTATCCAGCTCGTCCAACAGCTTGCGCTTCATGACGGCACGCGACGCGCCGGCGTATTCCTGCTCCAGGCGCTCCTTGATCTGCTCCTTCAGGGCATCCAGGCTGTCCGAGCCGTATTTCTGCGCCAGGTCGTCGTCGATCTCCGCCGGCGCCGGGGCCTTCACCGCCTTCACGGTGCAGGTGAACTCGGCTTCCTTCCCGGCCAGGTGCTCGGCCTGGTACTCGTCGGGGAAGTTCACGGTGACAACCTTTTCCTCGTCCTGCTTGACGCCGACAAGCTGCTCCTCGAACCCGGGGATGAAGCTGTTCGAGCCCAGCACGAGCGGGTAATCCTCGGCACTGCCGCCCTCGAACGCCTCGCCATCGACGCGGCCCACGAAGTCGATCACGACCTGGTCGCCATCCTTCGCCTTGGTACCCTTCTTGCGGTCCTCGAAGTTCTGCGCGTTCTCGGCCAGGCTCTTCAGCGCGTCGTCCACGGCACCGTCATCCGGCTTCACCACCATCCGCTCGATCTTCACCGACTTGAAGTCGACCTCGGGCACCTCCGGCAGCGCCTCGTAGGACATCTCGACCTCGACGTCGTCGCCCTCTTTCCAGTCCTCGTTGACCATCTTCACCGCCGGCTCGCCGGCGGGGCGCTCGCCCTTGTCCTCGAAATGCTGGCTCATCGCGCCGTCGACGGCTTCCTGCATCGCTTCGCCCAGCACGCGCTGGCCGAACTGCTTCTTCAGCAGCGGCAGCGGGACCTTGCCCTTGCGAAAGCCTTTCATCTCGATGTCGGGCTGGGCCTCCTTGAGCTTGTCCATGACCTTGTCGTCAAGCTCCTGGGCCGTCAGCACCATCTTGTAGGCGCGCTTGAGCCCCTCGTTCTGGGTTTCCGTGACCTGCATGTTCGTCCTTCCATTGCATCCAAGGGCCGCAGAGGCGTCCGCGGCGGTCAAAATCACGCGCCCTTCTAGGGTTGGCAGGGCCTCAGTGCAAGCGGGTTCTGGGGGCGTGCGCGCGATGATTCCGCTTCCAATCCTCGCGCCGGTGCCGCACCCTGCGCACCGTGCGTTAACCCTTTCCAGAAAGACGAGGCGTAAAGTGCTCTCCGAAACAGATCGTAAACTTCTGCGCGTCGCCTATGACGAGGCGCTCGCGGGCTACGAAGAAGGCGGATGCCCCATCGGCAGCGCGCTCGCGCGCGGCGACGAGCTGATCGCGCGCGGCCGCAACCAGCGCGTCCAGCAGGGCGACCCCATCGCCCATGGCGAGATGGACTGCCTGCGCAAGGCCGGCCGCCAGCGCAGCTACCGCGGCATGACCCTCTATACCTCGCTCAGCCCCTGCATGATGTGCACCGGCACCATCATCCAGTTCGGCATCCCCCGCGTGGTGATCGGCGAGAACGAGACATTCGAGGGCAACATTCCCTTCCTGCGCGACCGCGGGGTCGAGGTGCATCTCCTGCAGGATCCCGACTGCATCGCCCTGATGACCCGCTTCATCCGCGAGAAACCCGAGCTCTGGCACGAGGATATCGCCGAAGAATAGGGCAATGGCGCCCGGGCATTGCAAGCCTGCAACGCTTCAAGACTTATTGATTGAACTTCGGACCCATTTCTATAGTTGATGCGTTAACCGTTCCGGATAAATAAGCGGGTCTGCGCTGCGCAGCCCCAAGATCAAAGGAGCCCCCTGCCATGCTCACCCGGCGCCATTTCATCATCACGACTGCCGCCATGTTCTCCGCCCCGGTCGTCGCGCCCTCCATGGCCAGCGCCGCCGCCGGCGACTGGGACATGTGGGATGCCCAGGTCACCCCGCCGGGCTACGACCCTTCCACCACCAACCCCTGGGGGCTCGAGCCGCGCTTCTTGCCCGTCCGGGTCGAGACCAAGCCGGGGCTCAAGGCCGGCGACATCCATGTCGACAGCGTCGCCCGCTTCCTCTACCACATCGAGCCCGGCGGCACGGCCATGCGCTACGGCGTCGCCATTGCCCGCGGCAAGCTCTACGTGCCCGGCATCTACTCGATCAAGCGCAAGGCCAAGTGGCCCAGCTGGACCCCCACCAAGAGCATGATCGAACGCGACCCCGAGCTCTACGCCCAGCACGCCGGCGGCGTCGAACCGGGGCCGACCAACCCGCTCGGCTCCCGCGCGCTCTACCTCTATCGCGGCAGCCGCGACAGCTACCTGCGCATCCACGGCACGCCCGAACCCCGCACCATCGGCGGCCGCGCCAGCTCGGGCTGCATCCGCATGGTCATGGCCCATATCAACGAGCTCTACCCGAACGTCTCGCTCGGCTCGACGGCCTATCTCTACCCCACCAGCGGCGTGCTCTGAGCCCGCCGCACCCCGGGGCGACCTAACGAAAAGGCCCTCCGCCGGCATGGCGGAAGGCCTTTTTTCATGGGGTCACGCACCGGCCCGACGGCTCAGGTACAGATCTTGCCCCCGGTATTGGCCCGAAGCGGCACCATCAGCGTCTCGACCGGGCCTTCGTACAGGTACCAGTAGCACCCGTCCGAGCGAAGCTGCACCGTCTGCAGGTTCTGGTCCGGAGCGGCAAGCGCCGCCACTTCCGGCGGCACGGTCTCGAGATAGCCGTCCGGCCCGGTGGCCACCCCTGAAACAGTGTCATCACAGGCTGCAAGAGCCAGAAAAGCCAACGGCAGCATGGCGGTTATTGGCCGCATCCATACCCTCCCGATAGTCTTGAGGTTGAGGCGGAATTGCCCGGATTCTGCCTTGCACATCGCCGGATGGACGGCAACGCCAATCCGCAGCCCCGCGCAAATCCCTCCCGCGGTGACGCAAGCGCGCCATGGTTGCCGGTCAATAATCGGGCTGATGGGCGCGAAACCGGCGTAAGGGGCGATCACGCGGCGCAGACGTGCCCGGTTTTCGGCTGCGCTGCGGGCCACGCTGGTGCCCCGCCCCGCCCTGCCCCGTTCCCGGCTCATCCACCCGCCCAGGTCTTTTGCAGAACACACGCCCTGAAAATGCCCAAAAATCGGCATAGTACCCCTATAGAACGCTGGGTCTCGGGTCAGGTCCCCGCGGAAAACATCCGCGTCCCGACCTGATGAGAACCGGGCAAAAAGCAGTAACCGACGTCAGACAGGCAGACATAAACGAGCATGAGTAGAGCCAAATCCAGGAAGCTGACGTCTTCCCTTCCCCGTCTCATGGTGGGACTCTTTCTGTTGCTCACCACCACCCTGGTGTTTGTGGCGGTCGAGGTAGACCGGCTACTCCATGACAACTATCTGAACGAGCTCAGCACAGAGAGCACGATCGAGCTGATCGAGGTGCGCGAGGAAATCGAGGAAAGCATCTTCGGCCACTTCCTCCTGCTCCAGAAGATCACGACGTTCATCGAAGAAAACCCGTCGCTGACCCAGAAGCAGTTCGCATCCTACCTGCAATCGCTCGAGTACGACCAGGGCAAGATCATCAATGTCGCTGCGGCCCCGGATCTGAAGGTCGAGATGGTCTTCCCGGTCGAAGGCAACGAGCGCGCGCTCGGATTGAATTACCGGGACAACCCGGAACAGCTTCCAGGCGTTTTGCGGGCTGCCGAAAGCGGCACGGCCACCATCACCGGCCCTGTCAGCCTCGTACAGGGTGGCCGAGCGTTTGTCTTCCGCCAACCGGCATACGTGCCCGGGACGTCCCCCGAGAATGGCAAGCGGCTCTGGGGCATCGTGTCGATGGTCGCCGACTACGACAGGTTCCTCGTTGCGACCGGCCTGTCGGAATTGAGCCGCGGTTTCGACGTTCTCGTCAAATCGGCCTCGGACGAGGCCCCGCGTCACGGCACCGTCTACGGGCAACCCGCGGTGGAGGGCATGGAGCCTGTCAGCCTCGAACTGGATTTCCCCAATGGCCACTGGGAAATGATGGCGGTCCCCGCCGGGGGGTGGCCCGCGGCGTCGCCCACCTACATCAAGGATCGCCTGCTGATAGCGCTGGTCTCCATCCTGATCATTGCCGTCGTCCTGATCATCGTGGCGCTGGCTGTCCTGCAGCGGCGCGCCCAGATGCGCCTTGTCAGCGCGATTGACGCGATGGACGACGGTTTCGCCATGTTCGACGCCGACGGCCGGCTGGTTGCCTTCAACGCCAAGTACGCCGAGATCTACCAGGTCTCGTCCAGGCGCATCACCCACGGCGCCAGGTTCGAGGACATCATTCGCCTGGGCGTCGAAGGCGGCCAGCACCCGGATGCGATTGGCTGCGAGGAAGAATGGATACAGAAGCGCGTCGAGGGGTTCTTCGGCCCGGACACGGAATTCGAACAGGAGCTGTCGAACGGCCGATACCTTCTCGCCTCCGACCGCGCCCTGAGCGATGGCGGGCGTGTCTCCGTCCGGACGGACGCGACCCAGTTGAAGAAGGCACTGGACGAAGCCGAGTCCGCCAGCCGCGCGAAATCGGAATTTATCGACACCCTGTCCCACGAATTGCGCACCCCCATCACGGTCATCCTCGGCCTGTCCTCCCTGGGCAAGAACATCGAAACGCTGGGCATGACCAGGTCGTTGCGCGAGAAACTCGACGGCTCCGAAGTCGATATCGCGGAGGTCCGGCACGAGGTCTCCACCCTTATCAATCACTTCGTCGAGACGATGGAAAAACAGGAGCGGTCCGCCAAGCACCTGCATGGTCTCGTCGAGGACATGATCGACTTCGCAAAGACGGAAACCCGGAAGGTGAAGGTCCACCCCGAAGTGCTGGAAATAGACTCGCTCGTGTCTTCTGCCGCAGAACAAAGCCGCCTCAGGGCCGAAGAAAACGGCCTGGGGTTCAAGGTCACGGCCAGGGGCGGCCAGGTGTACTGCGACCCGTTGCGCACCACCCAGATCCTTCTCAACCTGGTGGGCAACGCGATCAAGTTCACGGAACGCGGAACCGTCGAAATCAAGGCCTACCAGTCCGGCGACGAAGCCGTCTTCGAGGTGATCGACACCGGCCCCGGCATCCCGCCCGAGGAACAGGGCCGCATATTCGAAGCCTTCGAGCAACTGGAATCGTCGAGCACGCGCAAGCACGCGGGCCTCGGGCTCGGCCTCGCCATTTCGCGCAGTCTCGCCACCATCCAGAACGGCGCGCTGGAAATTGAAAGCGACATCGGGAAAGGCGCGAAATTCACCCTCAGGCTGCCGGCCAGCGAAGACACCGCGTCGCGAGCGGCACCGGCCACACACCGGGACAGGCTCGAGGCCGCGGAATAGCCAGGGGAACCTGGGCCGCGGCAAACACGTAACCGCAAGGCCAGATCACTGTGGTGCGGGTGGAGGGACTTGAACCCCCACGCCTTGCGGCGCCAGAACCTAAATCTGGTGCGTCTACCAATTTCGCCACACCCGCATCGAGGCTGTGGAATAGCAAAGCCCACAGGCCGATGCGAGCGAAAAAATCGGCCCGCGCCGCGCCGCCCTCCCAAGAAAGGACGCGACATTAACGCAATCTTGCCATATTGTAGTGGAAAAATTGAGGCAGAACTACAGCAGGATACGAACATGAAACCGGCATTGGCTCGGCAGGATACGTTTGACCTCTCTCCAGCCGTCGCAGCAGACGAGACGGGCCTCCCCGGGGGCGCCCTCATCATGACGCTCGACGGCGAATTGCGTGTCTCCGACCTGCGGCCGGGCACTCGTGTCATCACCCGCGATACTGGCATGGCGGTCCTCCGATCGATCCGCCGTCGCCGGATCACGGGTCGCGCGGTGCGGATCAAGGCCAGCTCCCTTGGCCACAACCGCCCCGAGCGTGACGCGACCCTGCCCGCCGGCCAACCGGTTCTCGTGCGCGATTGGCGGGCCAAGGCCCTGTTCGGTGCGGAACAGGCGCTCGTACCCGCCGCGCGGCTCGTGGATGGCGAGTTCGTCACCCTCCATGAGGCCGCCACCATGACCGTATACGACATCGAGTTCGACACACCCCACGTGCTCTATGTCGACGGTCTCGAGGTGGCGAGCCACATGGCGGAATGCGCAGTACCGGTAACCAAGCGTTAACCACTCGAATAAAGTACCCTCCAAACCAAGTGAAAACCCCGGGCTCTCCCCGGGGTTTTTGCTTGTTAGAGCCCTAACCCCCTGAAAACGCCTGGCAATTCCTCCGGCAGATCCTCCGCGATCAGCCCCGGCCCGAAAGCCCGCGCACACTCCACGTGGAGCCAGGCGCCGGTCTCCGCCGCCTGCATCGGCGCAAAACCCCGTGCCAGCAGCCCGGTGATGAACCCCGCCAGCACGTCGCCCGCCCCGGCCGTCGCCAGCCACGGCGCCTTGCGCTCATACTGCGCCGAGTTCACCGAACACCGCCCGTCCGGCGCCGCAATCACCGTGTCCGGCCCCTTGAACAGCACCACGCACCCGGCCCTTGCCGCCGCCTCCCGCGTCGCATCCACCTTGGAATAGGCTGGGCCCTTCGTGGGCGCCGCATCCAGTTTCTCGGCGATATCCGGAAACAGCCGCGCAAACTCCCCGCCATGCGGCGTCAGCACGCAAGCCCCGTGCAACATCCCGAAGAACCTCTCCGGATCACCGGCGATGGCCGTCAGCGCATCCGCATCCAGAACACACCCCCCGTCCCGGGCCTGACCTGGGACCTCTTCACCAGAGGCCCCCAACGCCACCGGCACCAACTCCCCCGCCCGCTCGACCCCCAGCCCCGGCCCGAGGCACAGCGCATTCAACCGCCTGTCCTCCAGCACCTCCGCCAGGCCTTCGGCATCCGCCACCCGCCGCAGCATCAGCGCCGTGATCTGACAGGCCACCTCCTGCTGCGCAGAGGGCGGCACCCCCAGCGTCACCAGCCCCGCCCCGATCCTCAACGCCCCCCGTGCCGCCAGCCTCGCCGCCCCGGTCCGCCCGGAGCCACCGGTGAGGATGAGGGCGTGGCCGTGGGTGTACTTGTGGGTTTGCGCGGATTTTCGCAGCAGCGGCATGTGCGATTCATCGACCAACCGAACCACATCGCCCGGCGGCACCGCCGGGCAGCCCCCGACCGCCCCCCCGGGCGGAGGCTTCACCCCCGCCCGCGGCCGGGGGCTGCCCTCTGTCTTTCTTTTTTCCCCCTTCATCATTCTAACCCAATGGACTTAACGACAACCTTACCGCAGTATTCCGGTCCGCTTTCGAGAAAGTGACCAAGCTTGGCCCGATGAAAAGTGACAGTTAGACTGCATGGCAGGGGTTTCCCGTCACGACGCGTGATATTTCCCCGTCGCGCACCCATCTTCGCATAAAAGACAGTGCCTTTTTCCAGGGGAAGTCGTTTGAAGCGCGATTTGCCAGTGTCGCTGTCCAAACCCGAGGGCAAATCCACCGAAACGATCTTTCCCGGCGCTCGATCAACCGCTTCCGAAAAACTCGACAGTATCTCTTGGAGCAACATTCCCACATTTTCACCCAGCGGTCGCGTCAGACCAGTGCCAAACAATGCATCGACCCAAAGGTCGGGCCTATCTTCATCACCAAACTGCCAGATACGGCGCACGAACATCTTCTGGCTGGTCTCCACCTCCCCCATCTCCCGCCACCGCTCGTAATTCACCTTCGCATCCGGCGGCAGCTTCTCCGCGTCCCCGTAGAGAAAAACCTCCACCTCCCAGCCCCACTCCTGCAACAGCCGCGCCGCCACGAACCCGTCGCCGCCATTGTTCCCCGGCCCGCACAGCACCACCGCCTTGTGCGGCGCCCGCGCCAGGTCCGGCCATTCCTCGAACACCGCCTCGACAACGCCCCGCCCGGCGCGTTCCATCAGCTCCAGCCCGGTCACCTCGCCCGACTCGATGGCCGCCCGTTCCACGGCCCGCATCTGCGCGGCGGTCAGCAGTTCGGTCAATTCCGCTCTCCCTCGATTCAATTTCGCCCGGTTTCGCGTCGTTTTGCCTAAATTTTAGGCAACACCATTTTCGGTCTTGCCCCATGCCCGCGCACCCACCCTATACGATTGTGTGCGCCGGGGAGAAGTGATCGAAATCCCCGGACACAGTCGCAAGGAGGTCGGGCGCATGAAAAAGATCGAAGCGATCATCAAGCCGTTCAAGCTTGATGAGGTCAAGGAGGCGCTGCAGGAGATCGGCGTTCAGGGGCTCTCGGTGATCGAGGTCAAGGGATTCGGCCGGCAGAAGGGCCATACCGAGCTCTACCGCGGTGCCGAATATGTCGTGGATTTCCTGCCCAAGGTGAAGATCGACGTCGTGCTCGACGACGACCAGGTCGACAGCGCCATCGAGGCGATCGTCGAGGCCGCCAAGACCGACAAGATCGGCGACGGCAAGATTTTCGTCTCGCCCATCGAACAGGCCATCCGCATCCGCACCGGCGAATCCGGCTCGGACGCGCTTTAAGCAACACCCAAGCAACATCAACCAACGAAGGGGATCTGTAACCATGAGCGCAAGCGATCTGCTCAAACTGATCAAGGACGAGGACGTCGAGTATGTCGACATCCGCTTCACCGACCCGCGCGGCAAGCTTCAGCACGTCACCGTGCTGAGCGACCAGGTCGACGAGGACTTCCTCGAGGAAGGCTTCATGTTCGACGGCTCGTCCATCGCCGGCTGGAAATCGATCGAAGCGTCCGACATGAAACTCATGCCCGACACCGACTCGGCCTATATCGACCCGTTCTATGCCGAGAAGACCGTCTGCGTGCATTGCTCGGTCGTCGAACCCGACACCGGCGAACCCTACGAGCGTGACCCGCGCGGCACCGCCGAGAAGGCCGAGGCCTACCTGAAATCGTCGGGCATCGGCGACAGTGCCTTCTTCGGCCCGGAAGCCGAGTTCTTCCTGTTCGACGACGTCCGCTTCTCGAACTCGATCAACAAGGTCGGCTACGAGGTCGACGCGCTCGACGCCTCGTGGAACACCGACACCGAGTACGAGATGGGCAACATGGGCCACCGTCCCGGCGTCAAGGGCGGCTACTTCCCGGTGAACCCCACCGACGATGCCCAAGACATCCGCTCGGAAATGCTCTCGACCATGAAACGCCTCGGCATGAAGGTCGACAAGCACCACCACGAGGTGGCCTCCTGCCAACACGAGCTCGGCCTGATCTTCGGCACGCTCACCAAGCAGGGCGACGAGCTGCAGAAATACAAGTACGTCATCCATAACGTCGCCCAGGCCTACGGCAAGACGGCAACTTTCATGCCCAAGCCCATCGCGGGCGACAACGGCACCGGGATGCACGTCAACATGTCGATCTGGAAAGACGGCAAGCCGCTCTTCGCCGGCGACAAGTATGCCGACCTGAGCCAGGAAGCGCTCTACTTCATCGGCGGCATTCTCAAGCACGCCAAGACGCTGAACGCCTTCACCAACCCGTCGACCAACAGCTACAAGCGGCTGATCCCGGGCTTCGAAGCCCCCGTTCTGCGCGCCTACTCGGCCCGCAACCGCTCGGGCTGCGTCCGGATCCCGTGGACGGAAAGCCCGAAAGCCAAGCGCGTCGAGGCCCGCTTCCCCGACCCGTCGGCCAACCCCTACCTGGCCTTCTCGGCCCTGCTGATGGCCGGTCTCGACGGGATCAAGAACAAGATCGATCCGGGCGAGGCGATGGACAAGAACCTCTACGACCTGCCCGCCGAAGAGCTCGAAGGCATCCCCACCGTCTGCGGAAGCCTGCGCGAAGCGATCGACGCGCTGGCCGCGGATCACGCCTTCCTTCTGGCCGGCGACGTCTTCACCAAGGACCAGATCGACGGCTATATCGCGCTGAAGATGGAAGAGATCGAGATGTACGAGCACACGCCGCACCCGGTCGAATTCCAGATGTACTACAGCTGCTGAGCCGGCTTTCACCGCAATTCGGAAAGGCGCCCCGCGGGGCGCCTTTTCTTTTTTCCGTCAATGATTTGCTGGCCGTTCTTGCGCCCGCCCTTGCGCCCGCGCGCGAGGGCGGCTCATCAATGGCCGGGCGAAATGCCCCATTAGTTCCACATTTGCAACAAACTGCCTCCGCCTTTCGGGGCCAGTGTGATCGCCAATGAAAACCAAAGAATGCATGAACGGGCTGATCATGACGACAGGCAACACATGGGCAACCGCAGGGCTGGCGTTCACCCGCTACCGCTCGCTCGACATCACCGATATCGCCAACCACGCCGTTGGCAGCTTCGAGGCGCTGGGGCACCGGGTCCTCGGCTCGCATATCCTGTCCGGCAACCGGGCGCTGGTCACCACCGAGCAGCTCGAGCTGTACCTCACCCTCCAGGACGACGTCACGCACGCCGCCCTGCCCGCGCCGGTGCCGACCTACCTGGCCGTCGCCATGGCCAGCAAGGACGAGCGGCGCACATCGACCTTCTCGCGCGATTCCGCCATCGCCCGGGTGCTGCAGAAGCTGTTCACGGAACTGACGCCGGATTTCGTCAAGTGGATCGACACCGATGTCGTCCTCACCGCCGCCGATTTCGCCCGCGCCACGGGCCTCGCCCCGGCCGTCACGAAGCCGTCGGCAAGAATCACCCCCCGCCGCGTGACCTGCGCCAGGTCCCTGCCGGACATCGAGGAAACCAACGACCTCCTCCAGCGCCGCATCACCAGCCAGGACCCGGCGATCTTCGACCACGCCGCCTCGCCCGACCGGCTGCGCAAGGTCTTCACCGAGAACTGGGTCGACCCCGATGTTCTCGCCTCCGAGGCCGCGGCCGAAAAGGTGGCCCGCGACAAGGAGGATATCGTCCGCGCCGCGCCCCTGCGGCTTTCGGCCTGGATGCTCTCCTTCGCCGTGGCGCTCTTCGCGCTGCCGCTGGGGGTCATGCTGCTGGTGCTCAACTGCGCCAAGGGCGAGAACCTGCGCCTCGCCTCGCAGACCGCGGCGCTGACCGGCACGTTCATCGGCTTCCAGACCTTCGGCACCACCGCCCACGCGATGACGGCGCTGCAAGGTTTCATCGGCTGATATCCGCGCATCAACACGCTTCCTAGGGCCGTCGCGCCGGGTTAGACTTCCTTCGATATTTTCATACGGAGGCATACCCATGACCCGGCTTGCGACGGCCCTCGCCCTTCTAGGCAGTCTCACACTTTTCTCAGGACAATCCGCGAACGCGGCGCAATGCGGCAACACTTCCGCCGGGTTCGAGGCGTGGAAAGCCGCCTTCGCCGGCGAGGCACAGCGCGCCGGCGTCGGCCAGCGCGGGCTTCAGGCGCTGGCCGCCACCCGCTACGCCAACCGCACCATCGCCGCCGACCGCAACCAGAAAAGCTTCGGCTACACGCTCGAGAAGTTCATGCAGGTGCGCGGCTCGTCCACGATCATCTCGCAGGGCCGTCAACGCAAGGCGCGCAACGCCGCCTTCTACGACGCGCTCGAACGCTCCTACGGGGTGCCGGCCGGGGTTCTGATCGCCATCCACGGCATGGAAACCGGCTTCGGCGGGTTCATGGGCGATGCCGAGGTCGTCTCGGCCATCACCACCCTCGCCTATGACTGCCGCCGCTCGGCCTTCTTCGTCCCCCACGCCATCGGCGCGCTCAAGCTGGTCGACATGGGCTCCATCACCGGCCAGACCAAGGGCGCCATGCATGGAGAGCTGGGCCATACCCAGTTCCTGCCCGGCAACGCGCTCGCCTACGGCGTCGATGCCGACCGCAACGGCCGCGTCGATTTCTACAGCCAGGCCGACGCGCTGGCCTCGACCGCGAACTTCCTGCGCCAGAAAGGCTGGCGCCCCGGCCTTGGCTACCAGCCGGGCGAGCCGAATTTCCGCGTGATCGAGGCCTGGAACGCCGCCGGCGTCTACCAGAAGGCCATCGCCATCATGGCCGCCCGGATCGACGGGGGCTGACAGGGCGAAACCCGTGGCGGATCAGGGGCTTGCACCGTGATCCGCCTGTGAAGAAAAATTTCCTTCAACAAGAAACAGCCACAATCTGTCCCAACTCCAAACCGATTTGCGTGCTTAACATTGGCTTAACAGGGCAACAAAGGCATTGGTGCTATGGAAAGTCAGACCTTCGGTTCGATCGTGGCGATGGAGTTCAGCCGCAAGCCGGGTATCGGTTTCGCGGACATCGTCGAGGAATTCGACATCGCCTTCCAGATGGTCGATTCGCGCACCCGCTCGCTGACCTGGGATTGCGACGACATTGCCATCATCGACCGCGACAACGTGCGCGTGGCCCTCGGATGGCTCCCGGCGCGGAAGGAGGGCCAGTCCTGGCACCTCGTCATCGCCGTCGGCACCCCATTGAAAGGCGAAGAGGTCCGGGTCGACCCTAATTCCTTCCGCTTCCTCGCCGACCGCATCGTCGAGCGCACGCAGGATTTCCTGCCCTCGACCGCCGTCCTGCACGGCGACGCGCGCCAGCCGATCAGCGCCGATCTCGTCGACAAGACATTCGACCTGCTGCGGATGAACACGCAGGACATGGCCGGCGACAGCCAGTCCCCTCGCGATGACCGGTTCCGGCACGCGGCGGAACCGGATTTCGACGCCGAGACCGACAGCACGATGCCCCCGCCCTGGATGGGCGGCACCGCCGGCTTCCGCGCCGAGAGCACCTCGCGCCGCGCCAGCGACAACCGCGCCGAAACCCGCGCCCGGTCCTTCACCAACGACCTGGGCCAGATGCTCCTGACCCGCGCCGAGCCCACCAAGCCCCTGCGGCTGACGATCCACACGCTCGCGCTGTCGCTCTGCCTCTACGTGCCGGCGCTCGGGGCGGCGATGTTCGCCTACACCATGCTGCGCGACGTCTTCCCGATGGCGGCTCAGGCCGTCTGACCGGCCTTCCGCAGCACGTAGGAATGGATCGAGAAGACGCAGGCCCGCGTTTCCGGCAGGCGCAGCACGCATTGCCGCTCTGACCGCAGAAACGGATAGGCCGCCGCGTCGTCCGGCGTCCCGGGCGCCGCGCGCCGCACCGGCTGGAAAAGCTCCGCATCGGCATAGCTCAGCACGTTGAACCGCCACAGCGGCCGCCCCACCCTGACCCCGTCGAAAAGCCGCTGCACCCGCCGCGCGATGCCGTCGTCATAGGCCGGCACCGGCACGTGGATATCCGTCAGCGGCCGCCCGATCTTCTCCGCCAGCCGCCAGCTCGCCGGGAAACACAGCACCGCCGCCGTCAGCACGTGCTCGTCGCCCTGCTTCTCCAGCAGGCACAGGTCCTCCTGCACCAGCCGCCCCAGCGTGCCCATCGGGTCGCCCCGGTCGACCGTCACCGTCACCCCGTCGGGCCGGAGCACCTGCGTCCCCGACGCCTCGTAGGCCGTCCCATACTCGGCCAGCCAGCCCAGCACGTGCTCCAACAACTCCGCCGCCGCACCCTGCCCCGCCTCCGTGACCGCCAGCACCTCGTCCCGCCGCTCTGCCAGCAACCTCTCCCGCTCCGCCATCTGCGCCGCGAACGCCTCGTCCACCAGCAGCCACTCGGCCACCTCCAGCGGCGCCACCCCCGGCAGGGGCTTGGGCGCGGTCACGTCATGGGGCGTGCGGGTCTGCAGAATCTCGGTCATGCCGAAACCCTACCCAGCCCCGCGGCGGCCCGCATCCGCAAAACGAAAGGAAGCGGCACAGCATCGCTGTACCGCTCCGAGTTGAAACTTCTCTGCCTGGCCGTCGGACGCAACATTCCATCGGGCTGACCTCCACCCTGCCGGAACACTGTGTCCAGATCATGGCGCGATCCCCCGGCCCGGAAGATTTTCACACCCCTCACCGCCGATACCGCGACACCATCGCGTAATCCTTCCGCGGCCCCGCCACCCGCCAGCGGCTCTCCCATTCCGGCCAGCCGCTGAAATCATAGGCCACGTCATACACATCCGGCGCGCAGTGATGCCGGTCCCCCGGCGCCTCCGCCCCCGGATCGAACCGGTGAAAATCGCGCCCGTCATCGAAGAACACCGCGATCCTCCCGTCCCCCTCCTCCCGCCACAGGTACCGCCGCTCCCCCCGGATCGGCGCCTGCCCCTCCAGCCGCAACTCCCCCGCCTCGGCATAGGTCAGCCCCTCGCCGTCCCGCGCGAACCGCGCCACCCCCTCGAACCGCGCATCGGGCCCCGCGGCATTCTCGATCCGCCGCACCACCTGCCACACGCCCTCGAAATCCATCAGCCCAAGTCGCACTCGCCCGCTCCCGCCTTGCTGCTCAGCGCGCATAAGTCTAAACCCCCCGCGACAGCCCATTCAAACCGGAAAACCGCCCAGCATGATTCCCCGCTATTCCCGCCCCGACATGGTCCAGATCTGGGACCCCGCCACCAAGTTCCGCATCTGGTACGAGATCGAGTCCCATGCCTGTGACGCGATGGCCGATCTGGGCGTCATCCCGCGGGAAAATGCCGAGGCCGTCTGGAAAGCCAACGATGTCGAGTTCGACGTCGCCCGCATCGACGAGATCGAGGCCGTCACCAAGCACGACGTCATCGCCTTCCTCACCCACCTCGCCGAACATGTGGGCTCCGACGAGGCCCGCTTCGTCCACCAGGGCATGACCTCCTCGGACGTTCTGGATACCTGCTTCAACATCCAGCTCACCCGCGCCGCCGACATCCTCATCGCCGACCTCGAAGGCCTGCTGGCCGCCCTCAAGCGCCGCGCCTTCGAGCACAAGATGACCCTCCGCGTCGGCCGCTCCCACGGCATCCATGCCGAGCCCACCACCATGGGCCTCACCTTCGCCCGCTTCTACGCCGAGATGGAGCGCAACCTCACCCGCCTGCGCACCGCCCGCGAGGAGGTCGCCACCGGCGCCATCTCCGGCGCCGTCGGCACCTTCGCCAATATCGACCCTGCGGTCGAGGAGCACGTCTGCGCCAAGCTCGGCCTCAAGCCCGAGCCGATAAGCACGCAGGTCATCCCCCGCGACCGCCACGCCGCCTTCTTCGCCACCCTCGGCGTCATCGCCTCCTCGGTCGAGAACGTCGCGATCGAGATCCGCCACATGCAGCGCACCGAGGTTCTGGAAGGCGCCGAGTTCTTCTCGATGGGCCAGAAGGGCTCCTCGGCCATGCCGCACAAGAAGAACCCGGTCCTGACGGAAAACCTCACCGGCCTCGCCCGCCTCGTGCGCATGTCGGTCATCCCGGCGATGGAAAACGTGGCCCTCTGGCACGAGCGCGACATCTCGCATTCCTCGGTCGAGCGCATGATCGGGCCCGACGCCACCGTCACCCTCGACTTTGCGCTGGCTCGCCTCACGGGCGTGGTCGACAAGATGATCATCTTCCCGGAAAACATGCTCGAGAACATGAACAAGTTCCCCGGGCTCGTCATGTCCCAACGCGTCCTGCTGGCCCTGACGCAAGCGGGCGTCAGCCGCGAAGACGCCTACGCCATGGTCCAGCGCAACGCGCTCAAGGTTTGGGAACACCGCACCGACTTCAAGGAAGAGCTCCTCGCCGACGCCGAAGTCTGCGCCGCCCTGAGCCCCGAGCAGATCGAGGAAAAATTCGACATGGACTACCACACCAAGCATGTCGACACGATCTTCCGCCGCGTCTTCGGCGAAAGCTGACGTCACAACCCCGTGATCGGCCCGGGTATTTTGCAACTGTTTCACAGGCGGCTGCGTATCTGGGGGCAAAACCGATCACAGGGGGTCACCATGCTTCGCGCCGTTCTCATTGCCGCACTCACGGTTCCCGGCCTTGCCATCGCCAAGGACCGGTTTGACGACGACCCGCCGAAGCCGTCCCCCACCACCCAGACCTGCACCAACGGCCAGGTCTGGGACAAGCGCACCGGGCGCTGCGTGAATCCGCAAAGCGGCGCCCTGGATGACGACACGCTCTTCGGCGCGGTCCGGGAGTTTGCCTATGCCGGCCAGCACCGGAATGCCCAGGCCGCCCTCTCGGCCATGTCCGACCAGTCCGAGGACCGCGTGCTTACCTACTGGGGCTTCACCACCCGCAAGCTGGGCGACATGAACGAAGGCATGGCCTTCTACAGGGCCGTTTTGGCAAAGAACCCCGGCAACATCGCCGCCCGCTCCTACATGGGGCAGGCCCTCGTCGAAACCGGCGACCTCGTCGGCGCCAGGCATCAACTGCTCGAAATAGCGGCACACGGGGGCAGCGGCACATGGTCCGAAACCTCGCTTCGGCAGGCGATCATGACCGGTGTGACGTACAGCTACTAGGCCCATCGCAAAATGTGACCCCACGGCAGGGCGTTCTATGTTATGATCCACCCATTCGAACAGGAGAGGTACACCATGCAAGTGAAGACCATTCTGACAGCCGCCGCCCTCACCCTCGCATCGGCCGTCTCGGCCTATGCCGGCTGCACCTACCACGAACAGCAGGCCATGACCTGTGCCGAAGGCACCACCTATGACTCCGACTCCAAGTCCTGCGTGCCGACGACCAGCTAGGCCGTGCCGATATCCGAATGAAACGGGCGGCCTCTGGCCGCCTGTTTTGCCTTAGACCTTTCTTCACCTTCCCGGCCTAGTGTCGCGCCGTCACCAGTCCGGGAATCGGTATGTCCTCCACCGACCTTGCGCGCCTCGCCCTGCCCTCTGGCCCCGGTTCGGGCGCCGGCTCTGCCGCCGCGCGGCTGACCCGTCGGCAGAAAGCTGCCATCATCGTGCGGTTCCTGCTCAATGAAGGGGCAGACGTGCCGCTCACCGACCTGCCCGAGGGGTTGCAGGCCGAGCTCACCACCCAGATGGGCTCGATGCGCTATGTCGACCGCACCACGCTCACCGACGTCGTCTCCGAGTTCTCCGAGGAGCTGGAGGCGATGGGCCTCACCTTCCCCCGTGGCGTCGCCGGCGCCCTCTCCGCCCTCGACGGCCGGATCAGCGCCCAGACCGCCGCCCGCCTCCGGAAGGAGGCCGGCGTGCGCCAGTTCGGCGACCCCTGGCAGCAGGTTTGCAACGCCGGGGCCGAACATCTTCTGAAAATCCTGCAGGCCGAAAGCACCGAAGTTGCGGCGATACTGCTCTCCAAGCTCGACGTCACCCGCGCGGCCGAGCTTCTGGGCCGCCTGCCCGGTCCCGTGGCTCGACGCATTACCTACGCCGTCTCGCAGACCGAGGCCGCAACCCCCGACGCCGTCGACCGGATCGGCCTGTCTCTCGCCGCCCAGCTGCACGAGGTGCCGCCCACCGCTTTTGAGAACGGCCCGGTGGAACGGGTCGGCGCCATCCTCAACTACTCGCAGGCCGCCACCCGCGACGACGTGCTCACCGGGCTCGAGGAAACCGACACCGACTTCGCCCGCCTCGTGCGCAAGGCGATCTTCACCTTCGCCAACATCCCCGACCGGATCAACCCTCGTGACGTGCCCGCCATCACCCGCGACATGCCCCGCCAGGATCTTGCCCCGGCGCTGGCCGCCGCGCTGGCCTCCGATGACGAGGATCTCGTGCAGGCCGCCAATTTCCTTCTCGACAGCCTGTCGAAACGCATGGGCGACGCGCTGCGCGACGAGATCGAGGAACAGGGCACCGTCTCGGCCAGGGATGGCGAGGCCGCGATGACCGCCGTCATCAACACCATCCGCACCCTCGAAGCCTCGGGCGAGATCACCCTCCTCGTGCCCGAAGATGACCCGTAGGGTGGGTGCCAACCCACCTCCCACCCGACCCCACGCGCAACGCCCGGTGCGTTAACACACGGCCAAAACCGCCCTTTCGGCCAGAAACACCGACGAAATACCGACGTAATACCGACGCGATACCGACACGCCGTTTTCGGCCGAAACCGCCGTTAATCAATCACTTAAGACGTCGACCGCCCCGGCAACACCCCCGCCGCCATGAACCCCCCGTCGACATTGAGGATATGCCCGTTGACGAACCCCGCCTCCTCCGACGCTAGGTAGCACACCGCCGATGCCACCTCCTCCGGCCTGGCATAGCGCGGGTTCGGCGTCTGCGCATACCACGCCGCCCTGTCCTTTGGCCCATGCACGTTCAATATCATCGGCGTATCCACCGGAATCGGCGCCACCGCATTGGCCGTGACCCCCTTGTCGCCCAGCTCCGCCGCCAGCAGCCGCGTCAGCATGTCGACCCCGCCCTTGGTACAGGAATAGGCCCCCCGCCCCGCATTGGCGATCTGCCCGTTGACCGAGCTGATGGTCACGATCCGGCCCCAGCCCTTCTCCACCATCTGCCGCCCCGCAAGCTGACAGCAATGGAACGTCCCGGTCAGATTGACATCCAGGATCCGCGCCCAGTCCTCCGGGTCGAACTCGAGGATCGGCGCCGCCTTCACGATCGCCGCCGAGGTCACGAGGATATCCACACCCCCCGCCTCCGCCTGATCGGCAAAGGCTTTTTCGCAAGCGTTCCGGTCACTTACATCGAAAACCACGGCCCGCACGCCGCCCGGGAGACGTTCCAGCGCGGCATCGCAGGCCGCTTGCGTGGCGTCCGCGATCACGACCTCGGCGCCGGCCTCCACCAGCGCCCTGGCGCAGGCCACGCCGACCCCGCCCGCGCCGCCGGTCACCAGCGCCCTCTTGCCTGCCAGCGTCATGCCGATCGCTCCTTCTTCACCGGGAACAGGAAACATTTGTCCCGCCGGATCATCAGCCACATCACCTTGCCCGCCGCGGGCAGGAAGACGTTCGGCACCGTCACCCGGAAGACCGAGCCGTCATGGTCCATCCGGAACTCCACAAGGCTCTCCGACCCCATGAACCGCGCCCGCTTGACCACCGCCCTTGCCGGCGTGCCATACTCGATGGTCGGGTCCGGGCCGCGCCCGCTGCGGTCGAAGTCGATCTTCACGTGCTGTGGCCGGATGACGATTTCGACCTCGTGGCCTTCATGTGCGCCGGGTGCCAGGAACTGGCCGAACGGCGTCTGCACCAGGGACCCTTCAACCTTGCCCCGGATCACGTTGATATCGCTGAAGAAAGCCACCGCGTCCCGGTCGGCCGGGGCGTTGTAAATATTGTAGGGCGCCCCCTCCTGCACGATCCGCCCGTCGCGCATCAGCGCGATGTTGTCGGCCATGCGCATCGCCTCTTCCGGCTCGTGCGTGACCAGCAGAACGGCGGTGTCCTGCTCCCGCAAGATCTCCAGCGTCTCGTCCCGGATACCGTCGCGCAGCCGGTTGTCGAGGCCGGAAAACGGCTCGTCCATCAGCATGATCGACGGCCCCGGCGCCAGCGCCCGCGCCAGCGCCACGCGCTGCTGCTCACCCCCCGACAGCTCGTGCGGATAGGCGGCCTCGTAATCCGCCAGCCCCACCCGTTCCAACAGCTCGCCCACCCGCCGCGCCATCGCGGCCTTGTCGCCCGACAGCCCGAACGCCACGTTCTCGCCGACCTTAAGGTGCGGAAAAAGCGCGAAATCCTGGAACATCAGCCCGATATTCCGCCGCTCCGGCGGCACCCGGAACACCGTGTCGCAGATCAGCTTGCCATCAACGTGGATCTCGCCCGAATCCTGCATCTCGACCCCGGCGATCATCCGCAACGTCGTCGACTTGCCACAGCCCGAGGGGCCCAGCAGGCAGGTCACTTGCCCCGGCTCCACGTGCAGCGACACGTCGTCGACCACCACGCGCCCGCCATAGCGCCGCACTAGGTGCCTGGCCTCGAGTCTTGGGGCCGGAGCGTTCACCGCGCGGCCTCCAGCGCCTTTTCCAGTTCGGGGCGGAACCGCTGCTCGTAATCGCTGCCCACCAAGGGCCCGATGAACTTGTAAAGCACGGTGCCGTCGCCCCCGATGATGAAGGTTTCCGGCGGCGCCGTGACCCCCCAGTCGATCGCCGTGCGCCCTTTCGGATCGTAGGCGATGCCAAGGAAAGGGTTGCCGTCATCGTCGAGATAGCCGTTCGCCTGTGCCGTCTCATCCTTGAAATTGATGCCGTAAAGCTGGATCCCTTCCTCGGCCAAACGGTGCAGCGTCGGGTGCTCGGCCCGGCAGGGCGGGCACCAGCTCGCCCAGAAGTTCACCACCGTCACCTGGCCCTCGCGCAGGTCGACATCGGAGAAGTTCTTCCGCCCTTCCAGCCTGCCCTCCGGCACCGGCGGCGCCTCCCGCCCGATGAAGGTCGAGGGCAGGTCGTCGGGGTTTTCCCGCTGCATCCCGAAATAGAAGAGCGCGGCCAGCGCGGCGAAGATCACCGGCGGCGCAAGCATCAGGGGCGACACCTTAGCCATTCTTTCTGACTTTCTTTTCAACAGCTTCCAACTGCGCCTTCACCTTGTGCCCACGGCGCAGGCTGAGCAGCACAAGCACCACGATCAGCACCAGCGACACCGCGTAGGCCGACAGCACCGTCTCGGCATATTTCCCGAGGTCTGGCATCATCCCATCCGCTCCCTCGCCAGCAGGGCTCGCATCCGCCGGGCGCGAATTTCCGTCCGCGTCCGCAACAACACCAGCGCCACGAACAACAGCACGAACCCCGCGATGGCCACCAGCAGCGGATAATAGAACACGTCCGCCACGTTCTCCTCCTTGTCGAGGCTGAGCGACGCCCCCTGGTGCAGACCCTGGTTCCAGAAATTCACCGCATACCGGCTCAGCAGCGCAAAGACAGAACCCACGAGACACAGGATCGAGGTCAGGTCGGCCGCCGTGTCATCGTTCTCGATCGCCTCCCACAGGGCGATATAGCCAAGGTAGAACAGGAACAGGATCAGGAACGAGGTCAGCCGCGGGTCCCACGCCCACCACGTCCCCCACATCGGCTGGCCCCAGATCGCCCCGGTCAGTAGCGCGATCACCGTCATCACCATGCCCACCGGCGCCGCCGCACGGGCCGCCAGCGCGCTCACATGATGCCGCCGCACGATCCATACCAGCGAAGTGACCAGCATCATCAGCCACGCGTTGATCGCCATCAGGGCGCTCGGCACGTGGATGTAGATGATCTTCACGGTCGAGCCCTGCCGGTAGTCGTCCGGCGTGAAGAAGAACCCCCAGGCCAACCCGACCACAAGGCACAGCACCGCCAGCACCGAGACCGCGGGCAGCACCCTGTCGGTGGTCTCGATGAACTTCTTCGGGTTGGCATATTCCCAGAGCCGGTTGAGATTCATCACCGATTCCTGCTGGCTACCTCAGATTGACCCTCAATACCGCAGCCGACGCGAAAGGCAAAAGCGCGATCGTGCCGCAGGTGATCCCCGCGACCATCAGGAGCGGGGTGGAATAATCGAGCCCGTCGACGCCCCGACGCGCCATCTCGGCGCCGAAGATCAGCGTGGGCACGTAAAGCGGCAGCACCAGAAGCGACAGCAGAAGCCCGCCCCGCTTGAGCCCCACCGTCAGAGCTGCCCCGAAGGTGCCGATCACCGACAGCGCCGGCGTGCCCAACAGCAGCGACAACAGGAGCGGCGCGTAACCCTTTGACGGCAGGCTCAAAAGCAGTCCGAACACCGGCGTCGCCAAGACCAGCGGCAGGCCCGTGGTCAGCCAGTGCGCCAGCGCCTTGACGCTGACCACCGCCTCCATCGGCAAGGGCGCTGTCGCCAGAAGGTCAAGGCTGCCATCCTCCCAGTCGAGCGCCAGGATCCGGTCGAGCGACAGCAGGCAGGCCAGCAGCGCCCCCAGCCACAGGATGCCGGGCGCAATGGTGGCCAGCAGCCCGCCTTGCGGGCCGACGCCGAACGGCACCAGCGTGACCACGATCAGGAAGAAGGCAAGGCCAAGGCCGAACCCTCCGCCCGCCCGCATGGCAAGGCGCAGGTCGCGAAGGAGCAGCGCAATCACAGGAAGGCCTCGTCGAAATCGTCCACCTCGGCCGCCCGGGCGCGATAGGGCGCGAGTTCCAGCGTCTCCGCCCCCTCCAGCCCCAGCTCGATATGCGTGGCCAAAAGGGCCGAACCGCCCGCCGCCAGATGCGCGCCAACCACTTGCGCAAACATCGCCACCGCCTCCCGGTCGAGCGAGACGGTCGGCTCGTCCAGCACCCAGACAGGCCGGCCCGTGACCAGCAGACGCGCCAGGCCCAGCCGGCGTTTCTGCCCGGCCGACAGCATCCCCGCCGCCCGGTTCGCCAGCGGGGCCAGGTCGAACGCCTTCAATGCCGGGGAAATGTCTTTCCTGCCAAAGACCTGCGCCCAGAAGTTCAGGTTTTCGGCCACGCTCAACGTCGCCTTGATCCCGTCGGAATGGCCGGCATAGACAAGGCTTTCCGCTTCCGCCTCAACCGTGCCACTCACCGGCGGCTGAAGCCCGGCAACCGTCCGCAGCAACGTGGTCTTGCCGATCCCGTTCGGCCCCCGCAGCACCAATGCCCGGCCCGGCGCGAGCGTGAAACTCACCCCTTCCAGCACCCGCACGCCCCCGCGCGCGATCGACAGATCGTTGACCTCAAGGCTCATGGCCACCCCTTAGCCTATCGCCATCGGGTGGGAAAGACGGTTGCGCCCGGCCCCCGGCCACGCCCCGTGCACAGCAAGGCCGTCAGCGGAGGTGCCTCATACCGGCAGCACCGCCACGGCAACACGGCGACCTTCGGACAGCAGCACGTTGTAGGTGCGGCAGGCAGCGGGTGAATTCATCGCCTCGACCCCCAGCCCGGCGGCCTCGAGAGGCTGGCGAAGGTCCGAGGGGATATGCCCGGTTTCCGCCCCGGTGCCCACGAAGACCACGTCGACATCGTCCTTCAGCGCCAGAAGCGGCTCGGTATCCTCGTACCCGCCCCAGCTACGGGCGCCCCGCGCCGTCACCAGCACGCCGCCCTCGAAGGCCTGTCCGCCGATCCGGAAGAAACCCGGGCCGTACCCCTCGATCGGGGTGGCGCCGTCGAAACTCATCTCGTTCAGTTGCATGTCAGGCCCCATTGTTCCAGACGGGCAACCCGCTGACAACCGCCAGCGCGATCACCCCGTAGGCGGCCCAGCGGTAAAGCCGTTCATGCCTGGGGTCAAACAACGACTGGCCCAGCATCGTCGTCGCCGCGTAGGGCACCGAGAGGATCGTCGCCATCAGCACGATGTAAAGGGTCACGTCGCCCTTCACGAAAAGGGTCGTCAGGATCACCACGTCGAGCGCGGCCAGGAAAAGGATCGTGTTGGCCCGCACCGACTGCGCCACCGCCTGCCCCGCCAGGTAGAAGAGAATCACCACCGGCCCCGTCAGGCCGGTCATGCCGCCGACAAGACCCGCCGCCGCCCCGATCACGAACAGCATCGGCTTCGAGACCACGCCGGAGAACCGCCAGCCCGAAACAAGCGCCGCCAGCATGCCGCCGGCCACGAAGGTGACGAACCACCGCACTGTCGTCTTGTCCAGCACGTCGAGAAGCCACAGCCCCACAGGGACGGTCAGCAGCGCGGCCACGACAAGCCGGCCGACCTCTCCCCGGCTGCCCTGGTGCCAGGCGCGTGGCAGGACCACCGCATTGCAGGCAATGCCCGTCAGGGCGATCACGGCAACGACGATCTTCGGCTCGAGGAAGATGTTGGCGACCGGCACGAAGATCAGGGCCGTACCGAAGCCGGAAAACCCCCTTACGATGCCCGCCAGGCCGATTGCGAAGATCAGCCAGACCAGCCCCGGCGTGGCCAGGGCCTGGTTCAGTGTCTCAGGCATCCACGTCGGCGAACTGCGTGCCGGCGCCCTTGTCGGGCTTTGACCAGTCGCGCTTGACTCCGAGCCACAGCAGGATGGTGCTGGCCACGAAGATCGAGGAATAGGTGCCCACGATCACGCCCCAGATCATCGCGAAGACGAAGCCGCGGATCACGTCGCCGCCCAGGATGAAAAGCGCCACCAGAGCAAGGAGCGTGGTGACAGAGGTCATCATCGTCCGGCTGAGGGTCTCGTTGATCGAGATGTTGAGCACTTCGCTCAGCGCCTTCTTCTTGTATTTCCGCAGGTTCTCGCGCACCCGGTCGAAGACAACCACGGTGTCGTTGAGCGAATAGCCGACGATGGTCAGAAGTGCTGCGATGATGGCCAGGTCGAACTGTATCTGCAGCTCCGAGAATATGCCGATGGTCAGCACCACGTCATGCACCAGCGCCGCCACCGCACCCAGCGCGAACTGCCATTCGAATCGCAGCCAGATGTAGACAAGCACCGCCCCGATCGCCAGCAACACGGCAATCACCGCCGTCTGGATCAGCTCGTTCGACACTTTCGGGCCGACGCTTTCGACCGAGGTGAACTCGATATCCGGCACGACCTCCTGTAGCGCCGCCTCGACCGCCTGGATCGTGTCTGCGCTGACGCTTTCCTGGTCGTCCTGCGCCTGGATACGGATCATGGCGACGTTCTCGTCGGGGCCGAAGGTCGGGTCGAACACCTCGGTGATGGTGATGTCGCCCAGCTCGAGCTGCTGTATGGCGTCGCGATACTCGCCGATATCGATGGGCTGCTCGCTCTGCGTACGGATCGTGGTGCCGCCCCGGAAGTCGATCCCGAAATTCAGACCCTGCATACCAAACGACCCCAGCGCCAGCAGGATCAGCACGGCCGAGATGCCCAGCGACAATTTCCACCGGCGGAAGAAATCCCAGTTGGTCTGCTTCGGCACCAGCCGAAGGGCACGCCCCTGCAGCACCATCTTGGGCCGCTTGCGCTCGAACCACATGACCACCATCAGCCGGGTCACGAAAATCGCGGTGAACACCGACGTCACGATCCCGAGGCCGAGCGTGATGGCAAAGCCCCTGACCGGCCCGCTGCCCATGGCAAACAGGATCACGGCCGTCATGAACGTGGTGATGTTGGCATCCGTGATGGCACTCAGCGCCCGTTCATAGCCTAGCTGGATCGCCCGCGCGGGACCTTTCGAGGTGAGCATTTCCTCACGGATTCGCTCGAAGACCAGCACGTTGGCATCAACCGCCATACCGATGGTCAGCACGATCCCGGCAATCCCCGGCAGGGTCAGCGTCGCCCCGATGGAGCTTAGCAGGCCGAAGATCAGACCGACATTGATGATCAGGGCGATATTGGCGAAAAGGCCGAAGATGCCGTAGCTCAGCACCATGTAGATCAGCACCAGCCCGAAGGCCGCGATACAGGCGATCTTGCCCGCCTCGATACTGTCGGCGCCGAGCTCGGGGCCGATGGTGCGTTCCTCGAGAAAGTCCAGTCCCGCCGGAAGGGCGCCGGCCCTGAGAAGGACGGCCAGGTTGGTGCTTTCCTCGACCGTGAAATCGCCGGTGATGATCCCCGAGCCGCCCGCGATATGGGCCTGGATGACCGGGGCGCTGATCACCTCCTCGTCGAGGACGATGGCGAAGGGGTTGCCGATATTGGCGGCGGTGTAGTCGCCGAACTTGCGGGCGCCCGACGGGTTGAACCGGAACGAGACCGCCGGGCGGCCGTTCTGATCGAAGTCGGGTTGCGCGTCGACAAGCTCCTCTCCGGTCACCACGGGAGCGCTTTCGAGGATGTAATACAGGCCTTCCTGGTCAAGCGAGGGCAGGATCTCGTTGCCCGCACCGGGGCTTTCGTTACCGTTGGAGGTGCGGCTGACGACGGGCTGGAAGGTCAGCTGGGCGGTGGTGCCGATGATCTCCTTGAGCTCGGCGGCGCTGCCGATGCCGGGGACCTGGATCAGGATGCGGTCGGACCCTTGCCGCTGAATGGTGGGTTCGCGGGTGCCGACCTCGTCGATCCGGCGGCGGACGATCTCGAGCGCCTGCCGCACGGTGCGCTCATCGGTCGCGCGCTGCTCGGCCTCGCTGAGGCGCACGACGATCTCGTCGCCGTCGGTGGTGACCTCGATGTCGCTGGCGGCCGCCCCGGTGAGGCTGGTGACCGGACGGGCCAGCTCGCGGACGACGGAGGCGGCGTATTGCACCTCGTCGGCGTTCTCGACGAGGCGGACGCGAAGTTCCGTGTTTTCAATGGGTTGCAGGCGGATTGGGCCGACGCGGTCGCGTTCGTCTCGGAGCACGTCGCGGATCTCGGGCCACATCGCCTCGATCCGGGATTCGTAGACATCGGCGACCTGGACCTCGGCCAGCAGATGCGCGCCCCCGCGCAGGTCGAGGCCGAGATTGACGAGACTGGAGGGCATCCAGTCGGGCCATTGGCCGGCCTGCTGCTCAAGCTCTTCTTTTGTAAGGCCTTTTTCTTCCAGCTCTGCCGGCGTAGGCTCGCGCTGGATCAGCGCCGTGGCATCGTTGTAGGTCTCGACCCGGGGGTAGAACGCGTTGGGGAGCGCCATGAAGAGGCCGAGGGCCACGAGGGCCCAGATCACAACGCGCTTCCACAGGTCGATTTGCAGCATTATTCAGCCTTTACAACAGGATAGAGGGTGGAGCGAAGGCTCAGGACTCGGCCGGTTCGGTCTTCGACAGAACCTGGGCCACGGTCGACTTGACGACCCGCACCTTGACGCCCTGGGCGATCTCCACCTCGATCTCGTCCTCGTCCTTGACCTTGGCGACCTTGCCGATCAGGCCGCCCTGGGTGACCACCTGGTCGCCACGGCGAAGAGCGGCGACCATCGCCTTGTGTTCCTTGAGTTTTTTCTGCTGCGGACGGATCAGCAGGAACCACATGATGGCGAAGATCAGGATGAGGGGGACGAACTGGCCAAGGGCTTCCATGCGCGCTTTCCTTGTCGGTTGAAGGCGGCCTTGGCCGCGTAAAATTTTGCCGGAACCTAAGTCCGGGGGGAGGTATTTGCAAGGCGGGAAACGGACGTCGGTATCGCGTCGGTATAACGTCGGTATTTTGTCGGTGTTTGTGTCGGGGGGTGGTGCGGGTGAGAGGCCCCGGGTCGGGCCCGGGGCGGGTGGTGTTCTGGCTCCACCCGTCCCGGCCTCCGAGCCGGGACCTCCCCCGTTGTCAGTGGCCCCGGATCAAGCCCGAGGCGGGTAATGCCAGGAGGATGTGGGGCGAGCCGAAACCCCGCCCTACACCTCCGCGACAAACTGGTGCATAACCCGACGCACGACTCAATCAATCCAAGGAACCAGTCCGATGCACGACATCCGCGCGATCCGTGAAAATCCTGCCCAGTTCGACGCCGCCATGGCCCGTCGGGGGGTGTCGGATGCGTCGTCGGAGATCCTGAAGGCCGATGAGGCACGCAGGGCAAGGATCCAGGCGGCCGAGACGGCGCAGGCGGAGCAGAACCGGGCGAGCAAGGAGGTCGGCGCCGCCAAGGCGAAGGGCGACGAGGCCGAGTTCGAGCGGCTGCGGGCGCTGGTGGGCGAGAAGAAGGCCGAGGTGGCGGCGATGCAGGCCGAGGCGAAGGAGTTGGACGGGGCGCTCAACGACCTGCTGATGTCGCTGCCCAACCTGCCGATGGACGATGTGCCCGATGGCGCCGACGAGGCCGAAAATGTCGAGATCCATCGCTGGGGCGAGCCGAAGGGGTTCGAGTTCCAGCCGAAGGAGCATTACGAGCTCGAGGGCGTGAAGCCGGGGATGGATTTCGAGACCGCGGCGAAGCTTTCCGGCTCGCGCTTCGTGGTGCTGTCGGGGGGCGTGGCGCGCATCCACCGGGCGCTGGCGCAGTTCATGCTGGACGTGCACACCGAGGAGAACGGCCTGTCGGAGACATGGACGCCGGTGCTGGTGCGCGACGAGATGATGTATGGCACCGGACAATTGCCGAAATTCGGCGAGGACAGCTACCGGACGACGAATGGCTGGTGGCTGGTGCCGACGGCGGAGGTGACGCTGACCAATATCGTCAACGGAATGACGGTGGAGGAAGCCACCCTGCCCCGGCGCTACGTGGCGCATACGCAGTGCTTCCGTTCGGAAGCCGGGAGCGCGGGCAAGGACACGGCCGGGATGCTGCGGCAGCACCAGTTCGAGAAGGTCGAGATGGTGAGCGTGACGCATCCGGAGAAGAGCCGCGAGGAGCTGGACCGGATGACGGGCTGTGCGCAGGGGATTCTGGAACGGCTGGGCCTGCCCTACCGGACGATCGTGCTGTGCACGGGCGACATGGGGTTCGGCGCGCGGCGGACGCATGATATCGAGGTGTGGCTGCCGGGGCAGAACCTGTATCGGGAGATCTCGTCCTGCTCGGTCTGCGGGGATTTCCAGGCGCGGCGGATGAACGCGCGATTCAAGCCGGCGGATGGCGGCAAGCCGCAGTTCCTGCATACGCTGAACGGCTCGGGGCTGGCGGTGGGGCGGTGCCTGATCGCGGTGCTGGAGAACGGGCAGCGGGAAGACGGCTCGGTCGACCTTCCGGAGGCGCTGCATCCGTACCTGCGCGGCAAGACGCGGTTGGGGGCGGACGGGGTGTTGGCGTAACATTTGGGACGCCGGTGGGGCCGGGCTGAAGCCCGGACTACCAAGTTTGGGTGTCTATGCGTGCCGGGCTGAAGCCCGGCCTACGGGGGCTGATACTTTTCCCAAGGGCGGGCGGCGGGTAGGCTTCCGGTCATGGAGTATTCGCTGATCACGCAAGACCTGGCCTATCTGGGGAGGGATGGGTTTGGGCCACTGGATCATTCGTCGGTTCTCGAGCTGGAAGACCGGTTCGGGCCGCCGCCGGTGGCGCAGCCCGTGTTGGACCTGGAAGACCGGCTTGGGCTGCATCCGCGGCCGGGCGATCCTGTGTCGGTCAGCATGTCGCTTCGCAAGGGGGTGCCCCGACCCAATATCCTGCTGCCCAATGCAAGTTGTTTCCCGGGCGGGCTATTGATCTCGACCGATGTGGGGGCGTCGTTCGGGCTGGACACGGCCTTGAGTGGCGCAGTTGCGGGGCATCTGTCCGTCGGGTTTGACGAAATGCAGATCCTGTTGGGGAGGCCGGCCTGCCGGGAGGAGACGGCGGCAGCGTGGATCGACTTCGGCGCGTCCTCGTTTCAGTGCGTCGATGCGGTTTCGCTGGAGGGCCCTGGGGACCCGGAGGTCTTGCAGCCGGGTTTGCGGTTCTCCTCCGCCAAGATGTTCCAGGATTACTTCACGGCGCGGACGGTTCTCGACATTCCCCTGCCCGAGCGGCTCGGGATGGTC
The DNA here is from genome assembly GCF_030373445.1 of Roseovarius sp. Lineage (GTDB taxonomy): Bacteria > Pseudomonadota > Alphaproteobacteria > Rhodobacterales > Rhodobacteraceae > Roseovarius. The sequence goes on along the minus strand of NZ_JAUCYU010000002.1, from coordinate 314,783 downwards.
ACGACTGATTTTCCTTCGATCATCGAACTGGGCCACAAACGTTATCTTCGCGAGGACGTGGCGGCGGCCGTCGATGACGGGCGCCTGATCGGCGTGGAGCTGGGCCGGGTGTCGTTTCGTGCCGAATTGATCAACGGGCGATCCTAGCGCCCGGCAGACCGCGCCCAATCCTGTCATTTTGCCCGGCCCATCAAAAAGCCCCGGAGGCTGGGGAGGCCACCGGGGCAGTAGAAGGGACAGTCAGAAATAGGTTCGCGGCCGGGGTTACTCGGCCAGCACGCCGCCTTCCATGGCAGCGGCGAGCTCTTCCTCGCTCACTTCGCCGGAGGCGTCGGCGTCGATCTCGACGAACTGGTCTTCGGTCAGCTCGGGGAAGGCGGCCGTCATCTCGTCCATCGAGTAGGAGCCGTTGCCGTCGGCGTCTTCCACCGCGGTTTCGGCATGGGCCTGAACCGCAGATACCGCCACGATGGCGGCAAGGCACAGAGCACGGGTCATCATTTCAGGGGTCTCTCCAAGGCGGCATCTGCCGCCGAATCGAAGGCAAAATCGCCTTCGCCGCGAATCTGCCATAACGCCCTAATTCCGCAACGGAAATCTTGGGCGCGGGCCGGCCGTCATGAGCGCATTTCGGCTGATGGCGGCAGGCCTGTCAGCCCGCCGCGGCCATGCTGTGGGCGGGCTCTTTCGGGAAGGGCACGAGGCGTTCGGCATCTTCGTCCCAGAGCTTGAGCCGGAAGGAGCGGATGGCCTCGGGCCAGCGGATCACGTCGTGGCTTTTCAGCTCGTCCGGCAGGTTGTTCTGGCACTTGCGGAGCATGAAGGACGGGATCGACGGGTTGAAATGGTGCAGGTCGTGATAGGCGATGTTGCCGGTGCCGATATCCCACCAGTGGCCGAGATCGAGCGAGCTGGAGCCCACCAGCGTGGCCTTGCGGAAATCGAGATCGGGTTTGCGATCCCAGTAGGTGTCCTCGAAATTATGCTGGAGGTAGACGAGGAAGACGCCGATCACGCCCGCGATGACGGCGCTGAGGCCGAGGACGACGAGGCCCGGAAGCCCGAAGGCGAGGTAGACGAGTGCCACGTAGGCGGCGAGCATCAGGTTGTGGGCGATCACGCCCCCTGCCCCGACCTTGCGCGTGTTCCGGGGCCAGCGGTAGGCGATGAAATAGGTGTAGATCCCGCCCAGCGACAGCATGATGGCCGGGTTGCGGTAGAGCCGGTACCAGAGGCGGGTGAGAAACCCGGCCTCTTCCCATTCCCGGAGGGTCATGGTGTAGACCTCGGTCGTCTCGCGGTGTTCGAGGTTGCCAAGATAGGCATGATGCAGGTTGTGGTTGTATTGCATGACGCGGAACGGGGTGAGGGAGAAGATCGAGAGCACGTAGCCCGCCGCGTCGTTCATCCACTTGGTCTCGAACAGCGAATGGTGGCCGCAATCGTGCTGGAGCACGTAGAGGCGGACGGAGGCGAAGGCGAGGATCACCACCATCGGGCCGGAGATCCAGAGGGTCGAGGCATTGGTGGCCGCCAGTGCCAGGGCCGTACCGTAGGCCGCGAGGGAGGCGAAAAAGCTCAGTGCGCCCATCGCGTCGCTCTTGACCGCGTATTGGCGTGTGTACTCGCGTATATCTGTCATCTTTTCTGTCCCGGGTCGTCAAAAATTACAGGATCGCAATTCGTTACACTGATCACTTAACTGTTATTTGGCACAGATTAATAACTTAGCAAGGGGCGTGGAACGGGAAATAGGGCCGCGCGGTTGAAGCGGCGGGTTATCGCCCCAGTTTCTGGCCCATGTCCCGGATGCTCGCCATACTTGTGCTGACCGCCGCGCTGGCCTTTGCCGTGTCCCCGTTGATGGTGACGGGGTTCAACGGGTTCGAGGCGGACCAGTTCCCGGTGCCGCAGGAGGATCCGCCGGCGCAGCCCGCGGGGTGGGCGTTCTCGATCTGGTTGCTGATCTATGTGTGGTTGATCGCCGGGGCCGGGTTCGGGCTGTTGATGCGGGCCGATGACGGGCGGTGGGCGGCGCATCGGGGGCCGCTCTTCGCGAGCCTTGCGGTGGGGGCGGCGTGGCTTCCGGTGGCGCAGGTGTCGCCGGTGGCGGCGACAGTGATGATCTGGGTGATGCTGGGCACGGCGCTGGCGGCGCTGATGCAGGCGGGGCGGAGCGACCGGCTTTGGCTGCAGGCGCCGGTGGCGGTTTATGCCGGGTGGCTGACGGCGGCGTCCTGCGTGGCGCTGGCGCTGGTGCTGGCGGGGTATGGCGTGATGAGCGCGCAGGCGGCGGCGCTGGGGGCCCTGGTGCTGGCGCTGGTGCTGGCGGCGGCGGTTCTGGCGATGCGGCCGGGCACGCCGGAATACGGGCTGGCGGTGATCTGGGCGCTGCTGGGCGTGGCCGTGGCCAACGCGGCGCCGGTGAACGCGCCGGTGCTGGGGCTGGCCGTGGCCGGGATCGCCGGGCTGGGCGTGATGAGCTGGCGGACGGCCTGAGCCGCCCGGCGCTACTTGTCCTTGAGGTGTTTCCGCAGGCGCGAGGGCGTGGATTTCTTCTTGCCCTTGTAGGGGTTCTTGTCGGCCTGGGAGCGCATGTGCAGGCGGATGGGCGTGCCGGGCATGTCGAAATCCTCGCGTAGCCCGTTGATCAGGTAGCGCGAGTAGCTATCGGGGAGTTTTTCCGGCAGCGAGCACATGACGACGAAGCCGGGCGGCCGGGTTTTCGCCTGGGTCATGTAGCGGAGCTTGATGCGGCGGCCGCCCGGTGCGGGCGGCGGGTGTGCCTCGAGCATGCCGGTGAGCCAGCGGTTGAGGCGCGCGGTGGAGACGCGGCGGTTCCAGACGTCATGGGCCTTTTCGACGGCGGCGCGGAGGCGGTCGAGCCCCTGCCCCGTCTTGGCGGACACGGTGACGAGCGGCGCGCCGCGGAGCTGTGGCAGGAGGCGGTCGAAGGCCTCGCGCAGGTCGCGGAGCTTCTGCTGCTTCTCGGTCTCGATATCCCACTTGTTGACGGCGACAACCACGGCGCGCCCCTCGCGCTCGGCAAGGTCGGCGATGCGGAGGTCCTGCTGTTCGAAGGGGATGGCGGCGTCGAGCAGGACGACGACCACCTCGGCGAACTTGACCGCGCGCAGGCCGTCGGAGACCGAGAGCTTTTCGAGCTTGTCCTGAACGCGGGCCTTCTTGCGCATGCCGGCGGTGTCGAAGATCCGGACCGGGAGGCCTTCCCAATCGAGCTTGAGGGAAATGGCGTCTCGGGTGATGCCGGCCTCGGGGCCGGTGAGGAGGCGATCTTCGCCCAGTATCTTGTTGATCAGGGTGGATTTCCCGGCGTTCGGCCGACCAACGACGGCGACCTGCAGCGGGCGATCGGCGGTGGGGCGGCGGACGCCGTCTTCTTCCGCTTCGGCCTCGTCGAGGGCGATGTCGGTATCCGGCGCCTCGGCCGCGGCGCGCTTGGCGAATGCGTCGGCGAGCGGCATCAGGTGCGTGTAGATGTCGTTCATGCCTTCGCCGTGCTCGGCCGAGAGGCGGACGGGCTCGCCCAGCCCCAGCGCATAGGCCTCGATCACCCCGGCATCGGCGGCGGAGCCTTCGGCCTTGTTGGCGGCGAGGATCACGTGATCGCAGCGCTTGCGCAGGATGTCGGCGAAGAGTTCGTCGGTGGGCGTCACGCCGGTGCGGGCGTCGATCAGGAAGAGGCAGACATCGGCCATGTCGACCGCGCGCTCGGTCAGCTTGCGCATCCGGCCCTCGAGCGAGGCATCGGTGGCTTCTTCCAGCCCGGCGGTGTCGATCACGGTGAAGCGCAGGTCGCCCAGCCGCCCCTCGCCCTCGCGCAAGTCCCGGGTGACACCGGGCTGGTTGTCGACCAGCGCCAGGCGTTTGCCGACGAAGCGGTTGAACAGCGTGGACTTGCCCACGTTGGGGCGGCCCACGATGGCGAGGGAGAACGTCATTTACTCAGGCTCCAAAGCGGATCAAGCCGCCCTGTTAACGCATTCCGCGATCAACGGAAAGCCAGCAATTGCCCCTGCGTGGAGACGACGTAGAGGGTTCTGCCCGCGACGACCGGTTCGGTGGTGGCACCGCCCGGCAGTTCGACCGAGCCCAGCGACTGGCCGTTCTGCGGGTTGAAGAAGCGCATCAGCCCGTCATTGGAGGCGATGATCAGCCGGCCACCGGCGATGATCGGGCCATGATGGGCGTAGATCTCGTTCTGGCGGCGGGGCCTGGCATTGGTAAAGAAGGGCAGCTTGCGGGCCCAGAGGCGGCTGCCGTCGCGGGCCGAGAGGCGCAGAAGCTCGTTGCGGTCGGAGACCATGAAGATCGAGTCGCCCGCCGGCCAGACGGGGTTGAGCGGGCCGTCGGGGGCCGTCCAGAGCCGTTCGCCGTTGCCGATGTCGAGCGCGACGGTGCGCCCGGCGTGGCTGCCGACATAGACGGTGTTGCCCTCGATCACCGGGTCGGTGGTGATGTCGGTGACGCTGCCGGTGCCGAAGCCGAGGCGGCGCCCGGCGACCTGGGCGTCCCAGCGGCGCAGGCCGCCCTTGCGGAAGGCGCCCTGGACCTGGCCCGACCCGAAGGCGAAGACGGCATACTTGCTGGAAATCGCCGGGGCGGGCGCGCCGAGGACGTTGTTCCGGTCGGCCGTGCTGCTCATCTGCCACTTGATGCGGCCATTGTTGGCGTCGAGCGCCCAGCCGATTTCGTCGCCCGAAACGAGGTAGACCAGCCCGTCATAGACCGTCGGGCTGCCGGTGCCGGTGGTGCGCAGGTCCTGCTGCCAGACCTCGGCCCCGGTGGCGGCGTCGAGCGCGGTCATCAGGCCGAAGCCCGAGGAGACGAAGACCTTGCCCGCCCCGTAGGCGAGCCCGCCGCCGCTGGCATCGGAGCCGGAGTCGTTGGGCGGGGTGAGGTCGCGGGTCCACAGAAGCTGGCCCGAGGTGGAGACGGCGCTGACGCGGGCCTCCGAATCGAGGGTGAAGATACGGCCGCCGGCCACCACCGGATCGGCGGTGATGCGGTTGCGCTTGCCGTCGCCGGCGCCGATGTCGACCGACCAGGCCAGGCGAGGCGTGGGGCTGAGCGCGGGGTGCGCTGTGCGGGTCGCGGGGCTGGCGATGCTTTGTGTCCAGTCGGTATTGGCGCGGGTGGCCGGCAGGCTGAGCGGCGGGGCCGCCGCCGGCGCCTGGTTCGAGGCCAGCGTGGTTTCAACGTTGCCCTCGGACAGGACGGCGTCGATATTCTCACGCTCTCCGGTCAGGATGACCTCTTTCTTTTCACAGGCCGCCAGCAGGACGATGCCCGCCAGTCCAAGAGAAATCGCAGTTCGTTTCAACGCTTTCGCCCCCGTCTTTGGTGCGTGCCGCCGGGCCGGGCCCGGCTAATATACATCAAGACCGCCCTATGCGGCCGGCTCCTCACCCAGAGCCACAATCACTTGGCCGGCGCGTTGGCGCAAGCCTGCCGTTGCCTCGGCATCTTCGACGATCCGCTGTAGCCGTTCAAGTGCGGCGTCGCGGTTGCCCTGTTCCAGGTCGAGCAGGGCCAGTTGTTCCTCGGCCAGGAGGCGGACGAGGCCGCCGGTGCCGGCCAGCGCCTCGAGCCGGGCGCGACGGTCTTCGACGCTGAGGCCGGAGTCCTGTATGGCGACGGCCTTGAGCGTGGCGAGCTGGCGGTAGACCATCGGCACGCCCTGGCTGTCGGCCATGGTGAGGAGGCGGTCTGCGGCGGCTTCGGGATTCTCGGAGCCTTCTTCCGCGGCGGTCAGGAGAGCCAGAACCGCGCGGCCGCCGTCGGAGGGGGCGTCGATGGCGGCAAGCGCCTCGGCCCGGGCGGCGCGTTCGGGTTCGTTGAGGGCGGCGAGGATGGCATCGCCGAAGGCCTCGGCCTGCTGGCGGCTCTGGGCCTTCTGCCATTCGTACCAGCCGGCGGCGCCGACGAGCAGCACCACGGCGAGAATCGCGATCCAGCCGTAGCGGCGGACGTAACGGTAGAGCCGCTCGCGGCGGACCTCTTCGGAAACCTCGTCGATGAAACTGTCGCTGTCGCTCACGCTGCCTCGCGCCTGTTGTGTATGGGCCGTTCGCCCCCTCTTACAGTGTGCGCCGGGCGCTGCCAAGGGCCCGCGCCGTTGCGGGGCGGCGCCGGTTTGGTACGTCTTGCACCTTTCCGGCAAAAACCTTAAACTGAACTGGTTGGTTCAGGACGGGAAACCGTTGCATAAAGGGCCCGGCGCCCGATGTAACGTTCGTTCAGGCCCGGTCTGTGCAGGAAGTTGATAAATGCGACTGTTTCCCATCCTGGCGGCCCTGCTGGTGATAGCCGCGATCTATGCGTTCGTCTTCGAGCGCGAGTGGGTGCTTGCCCTGTTGCCGGAACCGGCGGCCGAGGAGGTCGAGCAGGCCACGGCGGAGGCGGCGGAGGCCCCGGCCGAGGCGGACGTCGAGAACGGTGAGCCCGCCGTTGGCGTGAGCGTCGTGGCGGTGCATTCCAAGGCGCGGCCGATCGACCGGGCGGTGGTGGTGCGCGGCCAGACCGAGGCGGACCGGCAGGTGGAACTGCGGGCCGAGACGTCGGGCCAGGTGGTGTCGGAGCCGCTTCGCAAGGGTAATTTCGTCGAAGAGGGTGACGTTCTGTGCGAGCTTGACCCCGGCACGCGGGAGTCGGTGCTGGCCGAGGCGGAGGCGCGGCTGGCCGAGGCCAAGGCCCGGGTGCCGGAGGCGCAGGCCAAGCAGCCCGAGGCCGAGGCACGGGTGGAAGAGGCCGAGGCAAGGGTGACGGAGGCGGAATCGGTGCTGGCGGAGGCGGAGATCAACGCCAATGCCGCGAGCCGGCTGAGCGCGGACGGGTATGCCCCGCAGACCCGCGTGGCCGCGACGGAGGCCGCGGTGCGCGGCGCCGAGGCCGGGATCGTGAGTGCACGGGCCGGGCTGCGGGCGGCGGAATCGGGCCTGGATACGGTCGCCGCGAATATCGAGGCCGCCAAGGCGGGCGTGCAGAGCGCGGAGGCCGCCGTGGCCTCGGCCAAGCGGGAAATCCGGCAGTTGCAGATCACCGCGCCCTTCTCTGGCCTGCTGGAGAGCGACAGTGCCGAGCGGGGCAGCCTGTTGCAGCCCGGCGGGCTGTGCGCGACGGTGATCCGGCTCGATCCGATGATGCTGGTGGGCTACGTGCCGGAAACGGCGGTGAGCCGGGTCGAGATGGGGGCGAAAGCCACGGCCGAGCTGGCCTCGGGCGAGGAGGTCGAGGGCGAGGTGGTGTTCATCTCTCGCGCCGCGGACGAGACGACGCGGACGTTCCGGGTGGATATCCGGGTGCCCAACCCCGAGCTGACCCTGCGCGACGGGCAGACCGCCGAGATCGAGATCGCCGCCGAGGGCACCACGGCGCACCTGTTGCCCACCTCGGCGATGACGCTGAATGACGAGGGCACACTGGGCGTGCGTACCGTGGGCGAGGACCGGAGCGTGGCCTTCGTGCCGGTGAGCCTGCTGAGGGACACGCCCAACGGCGCGTGGCTGGGCGGGCTGCCCGAGGAGGCCGACGTGATCGTGATCGGGCAGGAATACGTGACCGAGGGCGTGACGGTGGCGCCCACGTTCCGAGAGGTCGGGCAATGACGGGGATCGTCGATTGGGCCGCGGCACGGGCGCGGATGGTCGTCGCGTTCATCGTGCTGTCGATCCTTGCCGGGTCGATGGCCTATATCGGCCTGCCCAAGGAGGGCGAGCCGGATATCGAGATCCCGGCGCTGTTCGTGTCGGTGCAGTTCCCGGGCATTTCCGCCGAGGACAGCGAGAAGCTTCTGGTCAAGGTGATGGAGACCGAGCTTTCCGATCTTGACGGGCTGAAGACCATGACCGGCACCGCGGCGGAGAACTATGCCGGGGTGGCGCTGGAATTCGAGTTCGGCTGGGACAAGACCAAGATCATGGCCGACGTGCGCGACGCGATGAGCACGGCCGAGGCCGAGTTCCCGGAAGGCGCGGACAAGTACACGATTTCCGAGATCAACTTCTCGGAATTCCCGATCATCATCGTGAACCTGTCGGGCGACGTGCCCGAGCGGACGATGGCGCACCTGGCCAAGGATTTGCAGGACCGGCTGGAAGGGCTCGAGCCGGTGCTGGAGGCCGGGATCGCGGGCAATCGCGACGAGATGGTCGAGGTGGTGATCGACCCGCTGCGGCTGGAGGCCTACAACGTCACCGCGATCGAGCTGATCAACGTGGTGCAAAACAACAACCAGCTTATCGCGGCGGGTGAGGTCGATACCTCGCAAGGGGCGTTCTCGGTCAAGATCCCGTCTTCCTTCGATGAAACGCGGGATATCTACAACCTGCCGGTCAAGACCAATGGCGACCGGGTGGTGACGCTGGGCGACCTGGCGACGATCAACCTGACCTTCGAGGACCGGGTGGGCACGGCGCGGTTCAACGGCGAGAACACGGTCGCGCTTCAGGTGGTCAAGCGGAAGGGGTTCAACATCATCGACACTGCCGCGCTGATCCGCGAGACGGTGGCGGCGGCGGAAGAGACATGGCCCGACCAGTTGCGGGCGGCCGTGACCGTGGGCACGTCGAACGACCAGTCGCGGATCATCGAGTCGATGGTCAGCCAGCTTGAAGGTTCGGTGCTGACGGCCATCGCGCTAGTGATGATCGTGACGCTGGCCGCGCTTGGCATCCGCCCTGCCCTGCTGGTTGGGTTTGCGATTCCGACCTCGTTCCTGCTGTGCTTTGCATTGCTGGCGGTGATGGGCGTGTCGGTGTCGAACATCGTGATGTTCGGGTTGATCCTGGCCGTGGGGATGCTGGTGGATGGCGCCATCGTGGTGGTGGAATACGCAGACAAGCGGATCGCCGATGGCGAGGGGCCGATGCATGCCTACGTGGCCGCCGCCAAGCGGATGTTCTGGCCGGTGGTGAGTTCGACCGCGACGACGCTGTGCGCCTTCCTGCCGATGCTGTTCTGGCCGGGCGTGCCGGGGCAGTTCATGGGGATGCTGCCGGTGACGCTGATCTTCGTGCTGTCGGCGTCTCTGCTGGTGGCGCTGATCTACCTGCCGGTGATGGGCGGGGTGACGGGGCGGATCGAGCGGTGGTTCGACAATCGCATCCGGCAGATCGCGCACGGGTTCTGGCTGTGGCATATCCTGCTGTTCCCGATCGCAGCGGTGGCCGTGGCGGCGGCGGGCGCGCTTGCGCCGGCGCTGCTGGGGATGGTCAACGCGCAGTTCGGGCAGATTGACGGCGGCAACATCCTTGGTTCCGTCGTGCCGACGCTGGCGACGGTGTTCGTGCTTCTGCTGGGCGTGGTGGCGCTGGCCGCGGCGGGTGTGTCGGGGGTGGTGGCCATCCTGCTGGGCCTGATGGCGGTGTTCCGGCGGGTGAAATACGGGCTGCGCTGGGTCGGGCGCAAGCTGAGGCCCCGGCGCGAGGGCAAGGTGAAGGCGGGCTATCGGCGGACGATGTTCGGCTGGTGCATCCACCTGATCGCGGGCAACCCGGTGGCGCCGCTGCTGGCCTTCTGCGCGATCTTCGTCTTCGTGGGCTCGGTGCTGCTCTATTACGTGAACAACAACAACGGCACGGAGTTCTTCGTGGAATCCGAGCCGGAGAATGCCATCGCCTATGTCAAGGCGCGCGGCAACCTGTCGATCGAGCAGAAGAACGCGCTGGTCGAGGAGGCCGAGCAGGTGGTCCTGGCCCATCCCAACGTGCTGAGCGCCTTTGCCTTTGCCGGGGAAAGCGGGCTGAACAACAACACCGGGGGCGCGCAGCCGCCGCTCGACACGATCGGGCAGGTGCAGTTCGAGATCGTCAAGTGGGAGGACCGGCCGACCACGACCGAGACGTGGTTCACGGTGCCGTTCATCGGCTACGAGGTGCAGCGCACGGTGCTGGACCCGGCGGCCGATGGCGACCTGACGATCGAGGAGCTGACCGACTCGCTGCGCGAGATACCGGGCATCCAGTTCGAGATCCTGTCGCTGGAACAGGGCCCGGCCTCGGCCAAGCCGGTGCATCTGCGGATCAAGGGCGACGACTGGGAGGCGCTGAAGGCGTTTACCGAGACGGCGCGGGAGAAGTTCGACGAGACCCGCGGGCTGGCGCTGGTGGAGGACACCCTGCCCCTGCCGGGCATCGACTGGCAGATCGACGTGGATGTCGAGAAGGCGGGCCGCTACGGGGCCGACGTGGCGACCGTGGGCGCCATGGTGCAGCTCGTGACGCGGGGGATCCTGCTTGACACGATGCGGGTGCCGTCGTCGGACGAGGAGATCGAGATCCGGGTCAGGCTTCCGGAAGAGGACCGGGTTCTGAGCACGCTCGACACGCTGAAGGTGCGCACCGATGACGGGCTGGTGCCGCTGTCGAACTTCATCACCCGCAAGCCGGTGCAGAAGCTGGCACAGATCGACCGGGTGGACCAGACGCGGTTCTTCGACGTGAAGGCGGCGGTGAAGGAGGGGCTGACCAAGACGGAGACCGAAGAGAGCGGCGCCAGCCAGGAGGTGCCGATCAATGCCAACGAGCGGATTGCGACGCTGACCGAGTGGCTGGAGAGCGGCGTGCTGCCGGCCGGGATCGAGTATGAATGGACCGGCGACCAGGAGGATCAGGAGGAATCTGGTGCCTTCCTGCAGAAGGCGTTCCTTGGGGCGCTGGGGCTGATGTTCATCATCCTGCTGGCGCAGTTCAACAGCGTTTACAACGCGGTGCTGGTTCTGCTGGCGGTGGTTCTGTCGACCACGGGTGTGCTGATCGGGATGCTGGTGATGAACCAGCCCTTCTCGATCATCATGACGGGTACGGGGATCGTGGCCCTGGCCGGGATCGTGGTGAACAACAATATCGTGCTGATCGACACCTACCAGGAGTTCAGCCGCTACATGCCGCGGATCGAGGCGATCACGCGGACCGCGGAGGCGCGGATAAGGCCGGTGCTGCTGACCACGATCACGACGATGGCCGGGCTGGCGCCGATGATGTTCGGGCTGAGCCTCGATTTCATCGGCGGGGGGTACACGGTGAACAGCCCCACGGCGCTGTGGTGGAAGCAGCTGGCGACCGCGGTGGTCTTCGGGCTGGGCATCGCGACGGTGCTGACGCTGATCTTCACGCCGTCGATGCTGGCGCTGAGGGTGTGGACGACGACCTATGTCACGTGGTTCGCGCGGCTGATGGCGAAGCTGTCGCTGGGCCGGACGAGCCGGGCGGCGCAGGACTGGGTGCTCAACCGCGAGGCGCGGCGGCTTCGGGCGCCGGAAATCATCTGGGACGACGAACGGGACAACCAGAACGGGTTCGAGGGGGACATGGGCGATGACGGCCCCAGCCTTGACGCGTTCCGCAAGGTGCTGGGCGCGCGGGGCAGCAAGCCTTTGAAGGCGGCCGAGTAGGGCGAATCACTTATCGGCAGGGTCTTAGGGCGGTGTGGCCGGGCAGTGGCCGTGCCTGAATTTCACCTTTTTTGGCATCACTTTATGGCCATTTTCGGGACAGTTTTCTCGTAAGCCGCGGCATTGTTTCTGGCGTAGGTACAATCCGAGAAAAACGTCACCGAATTTACCGGGAATGTGGCAATACTATGGCGGGAAAAGAAGTGCTGAAGCACAAGGAAGGGTGAACCATGAAACGCATCTTGATGACAATGGGGGCCGCGACGACGATGTACCTGTCGACCGCCGCGGTTGTGTCGGCCCAGAGCTGGACCGACTATCTTTGCAGCCGCTACGGGATCTATTGCGGTGGCTCGGGCGGCCATAACAACACCACCCCGGCACCGGAAATCGACGTGTCGAGCGGCGCGCTGGCCCTGGCGGCCGTGGGCGCGATGTTGATCCTGGCGTGGGAAATCAAGCGGCGCCGCGCCGCCTGATCAGATCAGGCCCCAATCTCCGCGCCACGCCGCGACCGCGGCAATGAGCGCGTTGGCCACGGCATGGGCGGCGATCGCGTCTGCAAGTCGCCCGCGCCGCATGACCAGCAGCGCGAAGATGACGCCGGCGATGCCGGCCTCGAGATAGCGGCCATGCAGCGCCGCGAAGGCGGCGGTGGGCACGACGATGGCAAGCGCCTTGCCCGGCCAGCCACCGATATCGAGCCGCGATTGCAGGTATCCCCGGAAGAACAGCTCTTCGATCACCGGCACGAACAGCACCGTGCCGGCGATGCGCGTCATGGCCCAGAGCAGGAAGGCCCAGAGGGGCAGCGCCATCAGTGCCCCTGACGCCGGTTCCGCCTCGGGCGCCATGGCGAGCCAGCCGATGCCGATGGCAAGGCCGGCCAGCACGGAGACCATGTCGGGCCATTGGGCGTAGCGCACAAGCACCGCCCTGCCCCACCAGAGCGCGCCGAACATCAGCGCCGCCTGCACCGGGTAGGCCAGTTCCGGCGCGGTCCAGAAGGTCTGGGCGATGACGCCGGAGACCATGAAGATGATGAAGGGGATGAGCTTGACCGCCGCGTCGTCCTGCGAGAGCCGGGTCGATGGGGCGGCGGGTGCGGCGGTCTCCTTTCGGAGCCAGGAGATGCGGCTGGCCGCGACCAGCACGCCGAAGGCCAGCAGCATGAAGAAGAGCCAGCCCGCGAAGCTGTGGAAGCCATTTTGCGCCAGCGCGGGCGAGACACGGTCGCCGATCAGGATCAGCAGGGTGATGCGGAGGATGTTGAGCCCCCAGCTGAGCGCCAGCGCGACGGGCAGGACCATGCCCCAGAACCGCCCCATGCGCAGCGTGTCGCGGAAGAGCCAGGCGTAGATGCCCATGAAGGCGGTGATCAGGGCGAAACCTTCGATGCCGGAGCAGGAATCGGCGACGGAGACGAGGAAATCGGGCGTGCCGATGACCTGGAAGGGCGGTGCCATGACCATGTCGTCGGCGACGAGGGACATCAGCAGCACGACGCCTCGGAAGGTGGTTTCGGTCAGGATGTCCCAGTACCAGAGCGGGCCCAGCAGCGCGGCGATGTCGGGCAGCAAGAAGGCCAGCACGGCGATGACCAGAAGCGTGCCGGTGCGGCCCTGGAGCCAGCGCTGCCAGTCGCGGGGCGCGGCAAGCCAGAAAAGCCCGGCCAGCATGGCGGTGAGCGCGCCGGCGGTCAGGACGGGGAAGACGTAGCCGAACAGGTCGTTGAGGTCGCGGGGCGCGATGACGAAGAGCGGGACGAAGACGGCGGCGAAGGCGGCGGCGTGCAGAAGAACCCATCCCCTGCCCCCGTCGCGGCCGCGCGCCATGCGGGCGAAGCCGTGCCGGGCCGAGGGCGCCGCCCAGAGGTAGACACCGATCATCGCGGCGAGGCACATGGCGCGCACCATCGCCCCGCGCAGACCGCGGCAGGCGGTCTCGATCGGCGTCAGGCGGCACTCGACCGAGGCCAGCACCTGGAAGGCCAGCATGATCAGCACCATCTCGACGGCGAAAAGGCCGCAAATCCAGATTGCCCGCTTCGGCATGTTGCTCTTGTCCGCTCGGTTTTCTCGGCCTCAGGCGGTAGGCCGGAATCCTGTTAAAATCATGGCCGATGTCGGGTGATTTCGGCTCGGACCGGGAAAGACCGTCCTGTCAGGCTTTCCCCTCGGCCCTGTCCCGGGTTTCGGCGTCCAGCCTCGCCCACCAGTCGGCGTAGCTGGTGTTCTTCGGGTGTCGCCCGCCTTCGTCGGGGGCACCGTCATCCCACCAGACGGGCCCGCGTTCGCCCAACCGGTGCTTGGCGGCGTCGACATCGGCGCGGGCCGCGCGCTCGGCCTCCGGCGTGTCGGCCATCTGGACGGCGCGGCGGGCCTGCATCAGGGCCTTGACCGCCGCGCGGCGTTCGCTGTCGTCGAGCGAAGGGTCGGTGCAGCGCCAGAGGCGGCCACGGGTGACGAAATAGCGGCGATCGGGGGTGGTGAGGCGTTCCTTGCGGGCCATGGGCCTATTCCGCCGCCAGGTCGCGCTCGCTGGCCTGCCGGCGCCAGAGCCCGGCATAGCGGCCGTCGCGAACCAGCAGATCCGTATGGCTGCCTTCCTCGACGATGCGGCCGTCTTGGAGCACGATAATGTGGTCGGCATCGGCCACGGTGGACAGGCGGTGGGCGATGGTGATGACGGTGCGACCCTGCCCCGCGCGGCGGAGCGCTTCCTGGATGCCCTGCTCAGTCTCGGTGTCGAGCGCGCTGGTGGCCTCGTCGAGCAGCAGGATGGGCGGGTTCTTGAGCAGGGTGCGGGCGATGCCGACGCGCTGTTTCTCGCCGCCGGAGAGCTTCAGGCCGCGTTCGCCGACGGTGGTGTCGTAGCCCTCGGGGAGGCTGGCGATGAAGTCGTGGATCTGGGCGGATTTCGCCGCCGCCTCGACCTCGGCCCGCGTGGCGCCCTCGCGGCCATAGGCAATGTTGTAACCGATCGTGTCGTTGAAGAGCACGGTATCCTGCGGGACCACGCCGATGGCGTCGTGCAGGCTGTCTTGCGTCACGTCGCGCACGTCCTGGCCGTCGATCTTCAGGGCGCCATCGGAGACGTCATAGAAGCGGAAAAGCAGCCGGCCGATGGTGGATTTGCCCGAGCCCGAGGGGCCGACGATGGCGACGGTCTGCCCCGCCGGGACCGCCAGGCTGACGCCCTTGAGGATCGGGCGGTTGGGCTCGTAGCCGAAGGTGACGTCATCGAGTTCGACGGTGCCGCCGGTGACGTGGAGCGCCCCGGCGCCGGGCTTGTCACTCACGTCCGGGTCCTGTTCCAGAAGGCCGAACATCTCGCCCATGTCGACGAGGGCCTGGCGGATCTCGCGGTAGACGGTGCCGAGGAAGTTGAGCGGCATGGTGATCTGGATCATGTAGGAATTGACCATGACGAAATCGCCCACGGTCATGGCGCCGGACTGGACCCCGGTGGCGGCCATGACCATGACGATGACCAGCCCGCCGGTGATCAGCACCGCCTGCCCCACGTTGAGGAAAGCCAGCGAATAGGAGGTCTGGATCGCCGCTTCCTGGTAGCCTTCCATGGCCTTGTCGTAGCGCTCGGCCTCGCGCTGTTCGGCGCCGAAATACTTGACGGTCTCGAAGTTGAGCAGGCTGTCGATGGCCTTCTGGTTGGCGTCGGTGTCCTGGTCGTTCATCCGCTTGCGCAGCTTCACGCGCCATTCGGTAACCTTGAAGGTGAAGAGCACGTAGAAGGCGATGACGCCGGCGACGACGACGAGGTACCAGATGTCGAAGAGCGTCCAGAGCACGATGCCGATCATCAGCAGTTCGAGGACGAGCGGGCCGATCGAGAAGACGAGGAAGCGGAGCAGGAATTCGACGCCCTTCACGCCCCGCTCGATGATGCGGGAGAGGCCGCCGGTCTTGCGGGTGATGTGGTAGCGCAGCGACATGGCGTGGATGTGCCGGAAGGTGCGCAGGGCGAGTTTGCGCAGGGCCCGCT
This sequence comes from Roseovarius sp., assembly GCF_030373445.1. Lineage (GTDB taxonomy): Bacteria > Pseudomonadota > Alphaproteobacteria > Rhodobacterales > Rhodobacteraceae > Roseovarius. Next base: position 299,365 of record NZ_JAUCYU010000002.1, on the reverse strand, counting down.
GGGCCACGCGGGCGAAGAAGACGTCGCGCAGTTGCTGGAAGCCGGTGTTCATCAGCCGGGCCATGCCGTAGGCGACGGTGAGGCCCACGGCGCCGATGGCGAGCATCCACGCCTCTGTCTGGCTTTCGCCGGCGAGCGCGTCGACCGCGCCCTTGTATAGAAGCGGCGTGCCGACGGCGACGAGCTTGGCAACGAAGAGCGCCGCGAGGGCGAGGATCACGCGCCATTTGACCCATCCCTCGTCCTTCGGCCACAGGTAGGGGGCGACCTGGCGGATCGTCTTCCAGCCGTTCTTGGGCGGCTCTGTCGTGGTCAGGGTTCTGCGGCGGCGCATTCGGTCACTTCTTCGGGGTGTTGGCCACAGATAGGCCGGGCGCGGCGGGGAGGCCAGTGCGAATGCGCGCACAGGGGGGTGTTCGTGGGCTGCCGGTGGGCCCGGCCTGTCGGGCGGGCGGTCAGTTCGGGACCGTGAAGACCTGGCCCGGGTAGATCAGGTCGGGGTCGCGGATGCGGTCGCGGTTGGCCTGGAAGATGCGCACGTAGAGCACGCCTTCGCCGTACTTGTCGCGGGAGATGGCCCAGAGCGTGTTGCCCGGCTGCACGGTGATCGCCTGGATCTTGCGGCCCGTGTCGCGGGTGCCGAGCAGTTCCTGATCCTCGCGTTTGAAGGGGGTCTCGACGCGGGAGAGGACGGTGCCGTCTTCGTCGACCTCGTCGATGCGGAGGGTGTAGACGCCGGTATCGACCTCGGGCAATTCCGAGCGCCAGTTGCCGTCCTCGGAGATGCGCGAGGTGGTGATGGGGGTGTTGTCGAGGTAGACGCGCACGAAGCCGTCGCCCTGGGCGCGGCCGGTGAGTTCGACCTCGCCCGCGTCGTTGTAGGTGATGGCATCGAGCGCGACGGTCGACATGACCTCGGGCGCGGTGTCGCCTGGGGTGGGCGGCTGGATGACGCTGACGCCCGAGGCATCGGAGCGCAGCACGGCCTGCGAGGTGGCACCGTCGGCGGCGGGCTCGGGGTCAGCCTGGGCGGGCTCGGCCGGCTCGGGGGCCGATGTGCCGATATCCGCGCTGGCCAGTTCGGCGGGTTCGGCGGGTTGATCTGCCGTGGCGCCCTGATCCTGCAGGTCCTCGGCGCCGGTTGCGGCAGCCACATCCGCGGGGTCGGAGGTGTCGGCCTCGGCCGGCGGGTCGGTTTCGGCGGTGACGGCGGGTTCCGCGGGTGTGGCGGTTTCCGGGTCGGCATCGGTTGTCCCCGACGTCTCTACACCGGTGGTCGTGGCGGGTTCGGGCTCGGCGGGCTCGGCTGTGGAGACGTCGAGGGATGCGGTTTCGACCGGCTCGGTCGTGTCGGTGGCGGCCTCACCGGTGTTTGCCGTGCCGTCCTGTGCCTGTGCAGCCCGGTCAGGCGTTCCGGTATCGGCGCCGCCGATCTCCACCGGCTCGCCGGGCGTGCCGGTGTCGTCCGCCGCAGGGGACGAGGTGGCCGGCGTGGTGTCGGCCTCGCTGGAGGGGTCGGCGTCGGAGATTTCGACCATGGTTCCGGAATCGGCGCCCGTGTCCGTGTCGGCAGTCGTATCGGCGGCAGTGTCATCGCCCGCGGAGGCGGTTTCCCCGGAGGCCATCGACATCTCCGGTGTCGCTTCCTCTGTCGCGGTCTCTGCTTCGGCCATGGCGACGGGGGGCGTGGGGGCGATGATGATCTCGTCGAGCGAGATGATGTCTTCGCCCGTGTCGGGAGAGTGCATGGCGAGGGTCAGGATGCGCGGGTCGGCACTGCTGTCCATCTCGATGAACTCGACGAAATCGCCGTTGGCGTCGGGGGTGACGGTGGTCAGCACCTCGTCGTCGACAAGGATCGACACGTCCCAGCCGGCCTTGCCGGTGCCGGCGACGAGCATCTGGCCGTCAGGAGTGAGGCGGAAGAGGCTGATGGCGGGTGCGTCTGGCGCTGCCTCGGCCTCGGCGGTGTCGGTGTCGCCGGATTGCGGGGCCGGGTCTGTCGCCTCGGGTTGGTTGCCGGTGTCCGTCGTCTCTTCAGGCTGGGACGCCGGATCGGTGTCGGGAGTGGGCGTGTCACCGGTGGTGACGGAGGCCAGCGGATCGGGGTTGTCGGTGTCGGGCTGGCCGGACTGGTCGGTGCCCGATGCCGGAAGGTCCCTGGGTGCGGTCCCGCTTTCCGGCGCGGCCTGCCCTTCGGTCTGGACCATCGCTGCCGGCTCGGCCTCCGGTCGCTCGGGCGACGGGGTGAAGACGCCAGCCATGTAGAGCCTGCCGATCACGACGCCGGCCACTACCGCGCCCGCGATGACGACGGTTTGACCGCCCGCCCCTCCTGCCAGTTTACTCATCCGGTTCCTTCCGCCCCAGGCCATGCGCCACATGGTTGCCGGAGAATATCAACACAGCTATCTAGGGTCAAAACAACCCTTTTGCAATTTGCGGTGATTTCATGGCGGTTCGCTCGGTCTGTGTCTTTTGCGGCTCACGTGCGGGGGCGAACCCCCGTTACGAGGCCGAGGCGACGGCGCTGGGACGGTGGATTGCCGGGGAAGGCTGGCGGCTGGTTTACGGGGCGGGCGACGTGGGCCTGATGGGCGCCGTGGCCCGGGCGGCGCAGGCTGCGGGCGGCGAGACCTTCGGCGTGATCCCCGAGCACCTGGTACGCTGGGAAGTGGGGAAGACCGACCTGACCCGCTATGTCGTGACCGAGACGATGCACGAGCGCAAGAAGGTGATGTTCATGAATTGCGACGCGATCGTGGTACTGCCGGGCGGCGCCGGATCGCTGGACGAGTTCTTCGAGGTGCTGACATGGCGGCAGCTGGGCCTGCATGACAAGCCCGTGGTGCTTCTCAATACCGACGGGTACTGGACGCCACTGACCGCGCTCATCGATCACGTGATCGCGGAAGGTTTCGCCGACGAGTCGATCCGCGGGTTCATCACCGTCTGCGAGGATGTTCAAACGCTGGGCGGCACCCTTCGGGCGGCCCTGTCCTGACGCCATATGGCGGTGGTGTAGATCGCCAGCGCGGTCCAGATCAGGGCAAAGGCGATGGCGTGCCACAAGCTGAAGAGTTCGCGGAAGACCAGCGTGGCGCAGAGGAATTGCAGGCTGGGGTTGATGTATTGCAGCACGCCGACGGTGGCGAGCGTCAGGCGGCGCGCGGCGTAGCTGAAAAGGATGAGCGGCAGGCCGGTGAGCGGCCCTGAAAGCATCAGCAGGAGCGTGGTGGAGGTCTCGGCGGCGAAATGGCCGGTCCCCGCGCGGTGGGCCAGCCAGAGGATCGCCAGCGCGATGGGGGAAAGCAGCAGCACCTCGGCGGTGACCGAGACGACGGGGCCGATGCTGAGCCATTTCTTGGCAACGCCGTAGAGGGCGAAAGTTATGGCGACCATCAGCGGGATCCACGGTGCGGCTCCGTAGCCTGCGGCCAGAACCACGACCGCGAGGCCGGCCAAAGCGACGGCAAGCGCCTGGGCCCGGCCGAGCCGTTCGCGAAAGAAGATCGCGCCCATCAGGACCGAGGCGAGCGGGAAGGTGTAATAGCCGAGCGAGGCCTCGATCGCATGTTCGATCTGGATGGAGGTGATGAAGATCAGCCAGTTGCTGGAGATCATCAGTGCGGCGAAGGCAAGGATCGCGAGGTCGCGCCGGTTCGAAACGGCCTGCCGAAGAACGTGAAGGCGGCGCTGAGCGGTCAGGACGCCGGCGAAGAAGACAAGCGACCACAGCGTGCGGTGGGCCAGGACCTCGAAGGGGGGCACGTGGGTCAGCAACTTGTAGAAAAGCGGTGCCAGTCCCCAGATCGTGCAGGCGGAGACCATTGCCGCAATGCCCTTGCCGCTGTCTGTCATGGTGCCCCTCGCCTTGCCTGCCCGCGCCGCCTTGCTGACGCAGGACGGCGCGGAAGACAAGCCGGTTCTGGCGAACCGGTGCGGGGGCCGGTGTCAGGCCGTGGGGTCGAGCTCGGCCTTGAGCAGCTTTTCCACCTTGTCGAGCGGGTGGTTGGTCAGGTCCTTCGGCATGTCGGCGACGACGCGGGAGGAGACCTCCTTGTGCATCTTGTCGCGCAGTTCACCCAGAACACGCGGCGGGGCTATCAGGACGATCCGCTCGAAGGCGTTCTTGTGGGCGTACTTGTAGAGAAGCTCGGCCAGGTCGTCGGCAAAGCGGTCCTTGGCAAGCTGGTGCCAGTCTGTTTCCTGCATGGAGGAAAGCTGCTGTACGCCGGTGTCCTGCATCCGGCCGGGCTTGTCGGTGCCCTGCTCCGAGTCGGCGGGGTTTTCCTGTTCCTCGATGCGGATGACGTTCAGGTCGGGGTCCTTCTCGTCGAGGTCGTTGCGCAGGAAGAGGGCCTTTTCGCCGTCGGCGATCAGCACCCAGGTGCCGTGGGTCAGCGTGCTCATGTCATTCGTCTCCTCTGTCCGATCCGTGGTCGCGCTCGTCGGCGCCGGTGACCCGGGTCGCACCGGCGGGTTTCTCCTTGGCGCGCTTCTCCTCGTCACGGGTGCCGATCTTGCGGGTCAGCGTGCCGCCGCCCCGGCCTTCCTGGTCGGGCTGTTCGGTGGAGTTGTCGACGAATTCGTCGCTGTCGCGGCTGCCGTCCTTGGATCTCTTGCGCTCGGCCATTTGGGCGCCTCCTTTTCCTTGGTCTTCGAGAACAAAACGCACAGGCAAAGCGCGGGTTCCGGAGGCGACGCCGGGGCAAGGCGGCACTAGCGCAGGGTGAGCGTGACCTGCCGTCGGCGGCCGAATGCCGTGAGCCAGAATGCGGCCCCGAACGCCGCGCCGAGCGCGAGCCCCACGAGCAGCCAGGGGAGCGGGTTGCCCACGGCCCAGAAGGCAAGGCCCGTGCCGGCGGCGCCAGATGCGAGGGCATCGCGGTAGGTCACGGTCTTGGACCGGCGTGCCAGAAGGTACCAGATGAGGAGGACGAGCAGGGTCATCGGCAGGGCCAGGATCGCGCCGAAGACGGCAGAGAACCAGAGGTCGTTCCATGGATCGAGAGACCGGCCCGGCCGATGCGCCGTGGACAATAGCTGTCCGCCCCAGTTGAACAGGACGCCGACAGCGTAAGCGGCGAGGCAGCCCTTGAGGACCGAGACGATTTGCATGTGCTGCCCTTTCGGCGGCCTTCAGGTTGGCAAGCTGCGGGGCCTGCACCGCTTCAGGAATAGATCATCCTTGGCCGTCCTGTCACCGGGGCGCGGGCAGATACGCGCCCGCAAGACGCAGAAAGGCCCCGCCGGATGACGGGGCCTTTCGCTGGAATGGTACGGGCCTGGCTTACATGCGGCCTGCGACGTTTTCCCAGTTCACCAGGTTGTCGAGGAAGTTCTGCAGGTAAGCCGGGCGCTTGTTGCGGAAGTCGATGTAATAGGAATGCTCCCACACATCGCAGCCCAGAAGCGCGGTCTGGTTGAAGCAGAGCGGGTTGACGCCGTTCTCGGTCTTGGTGACCTTGAGGCTGCCATCGGTGTCCTTCACCAGCCATGCCCAGCCCGAGCCGAACTGGCCCGCGCCGGCGGCGGCGAATTCTTCCTTGAACTTGTCGACCGAGCCGAACGATTCCTTCAGCGCGTTCTCGAGCTCGCCCGGCATGCCGGTGCCGCCCGGCGCCATCATTTCCCAGAACTGGTTGTGGTTCCAGTATTGCGAGGCGTTGTTGAAGATCCCCGACTGAGCCACGGCCTTCGGGTCATAGGTGCCCTTGATGATCTCTTCGGCGGATTTGCCTTCCCACTCGGTCCCGGAAATGGCCTTGTTGCCGTTGTCGACATAAGCCTTGTGGTGAATGTCGTGGTGATACTCCAGCGTTTCCTTCGACATGCCGCTGCCAGCCAGCGCGTCGTGAGCGTAAGGAAGATCGGGAAGTTCAAAAGCCATATCGGACCTCTTGTGCTTATTGCGTTTAACCTGTGGCATTACATGTGATCGGGGGGGCAGTGACGTCAAGGCGTAACTTTCGAAAACGGCGGAGGGCGGCCGCCGATGGCGCCGCCCCCCTTCTATCGTTGCGTGTTGCCCGCTGCGGGGCAGGTCAGGCGAAGTAGCCCACCTCGCCGCCCGGCTCGGCCGCGTCGCAAAGCAGGCCGTAGACGTATTCGGCGACAGAGCGGAAGCAGACGATGCGGATCGTGCCCGCCTCGGTCATCCAGATGGCCGCGGCGACCTGAGCCATCCGGGTGCGCCGGATCGAGCCCGGTTCGAAGGCGCCGGGCGACATGTCGACCGGGCAGAGCTTGGCGATCACCTCGCGCACCCCTGCCCCGCTGATCTCGAACATGGCGCGGGCGTCGGAGACGTTGACGGCGAGATAGTGCTCGCCCTTGAGCGCGGTGTCGATCTTCGTCAGGGCTTCGGTGGCGCTGTCGTAAGGCACCATGACCAGCAGCTCGTCCGGCGACATCCATGCCGCGCCACTGTCGCCGCTCGAGGTAATTTCGCGCTGGCCGGGCTTGGCGGCGCCGGTTGCGTCTTTCACAGCCTTGGTCATCTTGGCCGAGCCCTGATCTCCGCGCAGGGTGATCATGCCCTGAAGCCCTGCGTCGCGGACGGTGACCGTGCCGTCAAAGGATGCGCCCTTGAGCGCGCTGACTGCGTCAGACATTCTGCTTCTCCCCGTCCTTGTCGTAGAAGATGGGATCGACGATTTTCGCCGTCATCACGGTGCCGTCGAGTTTCGGGAACTCGATCACCTCGCCCATGCGGTCGGGGCCGTCGAGCACGAGGCCCATGGCGATGCCGCGGCCCAGCGTGGGCGAGTGGTAGGTCGAGGTGACGCGGCCTTGGGTCTTGCGCTGGCCGTTGGCGTTGGTGCCCTCGGCAGTGGCATAGGCCCCGTCGGGCAGGACGCCGCCATCGGTGGTTTCCAGCCCGACGAGTTTCCAGCGCTTCGGGTCGGCCATGTGCTTGCGTTCCTGGGCGCGCTTGCCGAGGTAGTCCTCTTTCTTCTTCGAGATCGCCCAGTCGAGGCCGAGATCCTGCGGGATCACGGTGCCGTCGGTCTCGTCGCCGATCATGATGAAACCCTTCTCGGCGCGCATGACGTGCATCGCCTCGGTGCCGTAGGGCATGACGCCGAACTCGGCCCCTGCCTCCATCAGCGCGTCCCAGACGGCGCGGCCGTGGGAGGCCGGTATTGCCAGTTCGAAGGACAGCTCGCCCGCGAAGGAGATACGGTAGCAGCGCACCGGGACGCCCGCGACGGTGATGTCCTTCCAGCCCATGAATGTCAGGGCCTCGGCGCTGACATCATCATCGGTGAGCTTTTCAAGCGCCTTGCGGGAGTTGGGGCCGGCGATGCCGATCTGGGCGTATTGCTCGGTCACGTTGGCGACGTAGACTTTCCAGTCCCACCATTCGGTCTGGAGCCATTCTTCCATGTGGCCATGGATCGACTCGGCCCCGCCGGTGGTGGTGTGGCAGAGGAACGTGTCCTCATCGAGCCGGGCGACAACGCCGTCATCCATCAGGAAGCCGTTCTCGTTGCACATCAGGCCGTAGCGGCAGCGCCCCGGTTTCAGCGTGCTCATCATGTTGGTGTAGAGCATGTCGAGGAAGCGGCCCGCATCCGGCCCCTTGACGATCAGCTTGCCGAGCGTCGAGGCGTCGAGCAGGCCGAGGCTGTCGCGGACCTGTTTGATCTCTCGGTTGACGGCATCGTGGCGGGTTTCACCCGGTTTGGGGTAGCTGTAGGCGCGGCGCCATTGGCCGACGGGTTCGAAATCGGCATTGTTGGCGGCGTGCCATTCATACATCGGCGTCTTGCGCAGGGGCTGGAAGAGCTCGCCCTTTGCCTCGCCCGCGATGGCCGACATGGAGATCGGCGTATAGGGCGGGCGGAAGGTGGTGGTGCCGGTCTGCGGGATGGGCTGGCCGAGGGAGTCGGACAGGATCGCGAGGCCGTTGATGTTGCTCAGTTTCCCCTGGTCGGTGGCCATGCCGAGCGTGGTGTAGCGCTTGGCGTGTTCGACGCTCTCGAAGCCTTCGCGGGCGGCGAGCTGCACGTCGGAGACCTTCACGTCGTTCTGGTAGTCGAGCCAGGATTTCATGCGGAGCTGGATCTTGGCGCCCTGCGGCATGAGCCAGACCGGCTGGATCGGCGCTTCGCCGATGGTGGCGGCTTTCGGCGCGTCGGTGGCGGCGGGTTCGTGGCCGAGGGCCCTGGCCGCGGCCTTGCCGGCGGCATGGGCGTCGGTGAGGATACCGGCCAGCGAGAGCTCGCCATTGGCGGCGCCGGCGGCGATGACGAAGGGTTCCCCGGCGTCACCGGTCGGGGCTTTATCCACATCCGGGCGGAAGCAGGCCTGCGCCTCGTCCCAGAGCAGCTTGCCGCCGCAATGGGACCACAGGTGCACGACCGGCGACCAGCCGCCGGACATGGCGACGGCGTCGCACTTGATCTCTTCCAGCACGGCGCCTTCACCGGCCTGGGCGCAGATCTCGACGGCTTCGACGCGCTTGCCGCCCTTGACCTTGGCGATGGCCTTGCCGTTCTCGACCCGGATGCCCATGGTGCGCGCCTTCTGGGCCAGGGCGCTGCCGCCCTCGGCGCGGGCGTCGAGGATGACGGGCACGTCGAGGCCGAGGTTTTTAAGGGTGATCGCGGTGCGATAGGCGTCGTCGTTGTTGGTGACCACGACGGTGCGGTCGCCCACGGAGACCCCGTAATCGACCGCGTAATCGCGCACGGCGGAAGCCAGCATGACGCCGGGAATGTCGTTTCCGGCGAAGCTGAGCGGGCGTTCGAGGGCGCCGGTGGCGGTGATGACCTGCCCCGCACGGATCCGCCAGAGGCGGTGGCGGGGGCCGGGCGTACCGGGCTTGTGGTCGGTCACGCGCTCGTAGCCCAGCACGTAGCCGTGGTCGTAGACCCCTGCCCCCATCATCCGGGTGCGCAGGGTCACGTTTTCCATACCCTGGAGGGCCGCGACAGTTTCGTCCACGAACTTATCCACAGGCTGGCCGTCGACCTCGCCGCCATCGACGGGCGAGCGGCCACCCCAATGGGCGGTCTGTTCCATGACGAGGACACGGGCGCCGGCCTCGGCCGCGGCTTTCGCCGCCTGAAGGCCCGCCACGCCGCCGCCGATTACGGCGACGTCGACGAAGGCGTAGAAATGCTCGTAGGTGTCGTTGTCGCCGCCCTTGGGCGCGCGGCCCAAGCCGGCCGACTGGCGGATGAAGGGTTCGTAGACATGTTTCCAGAGCGGGCGGGGATGCATGAACATCTTGTAGTAGAAGCCCGCCGGCAGGAAGCGCGAGAAAAGCTTGGAGTTGATCTCGCCCACGTCGAACTCGAGGCTGGGCCAGTGGTTCTGGCTTTCGACGGTGAGGCCGTCGAACAGCTCGGTCGTGGTGGCGCGCTGGTTGGGCTCGAAATCGGCGCCCTTGCCCATGTTGAAGAGCGCGTTGGGCTCTTCGACACCGGAGGCGACGATGCCGCGGGGGCGGTGGTACTTGAAGGACCGCCCGACCAGCATCTGGTCGTTGGCCAGCAGGGCCGAAGCGAGCGTGTCGCCCGCGACGCCGCGCAGCTGCTTGCCGTTGAAGGTGAAATTCAGCGGTTGGCTCTTGTCCAGAAGCCGCCCGCCGGTGGCAAGGCGCGTGCTCATGCGAACTCTCTCCAGCTCCAGCCCGGCCGTTTGGCCGAGATCTTGTCCTTGATGTCTTTCGGCGGCTCGGTGGTCTGGGCGGGATAGGTGCCGTAGACCTCGAGCGTGATGGTGTCGCGGGCGGCGTGGAACCACTTGCCGCAGCCGTGGGCGTGACGCCAGCGTTCGAAGTGAACACCCTTGGGGTTCACTTTCGAGAAGAGGTAGCCGTGGAACTCGTCATCCGACGAGCCCGGACCGAAGCGCTTCAGGTGCGCTTCGCCGCCGCCGGCGAACTCGGTCTCCTCGCCTTTGACGCCGCAATAGGGGCATTCAAGGATCAGCATGCGCGTCTCCACCGTTCTTGAGTTGGGTTGTGGGGAATGAGATGTGCGTGGCGCACAAAAAGGGCGGGCGCCGCGAGGCACCCGCCCGGAAATTCGGTCGTCAGGTCGTCAGTCGGTCGTTGTGCCGGTGCCGGTTGCACCGTCGACGGCAGCAGGTGCGCTGGCCCCGTTCTCGGTGCCCGTGGGGGCGTAGCTGAACGCGCTGAAGAGCACCAGCGCGCCGAGTATCGCGAGCACGACGACGAGGACGGTGAGCCGACCGCCGCCGGTGGCGACATCGTTGCCGCTGCGGGTGAAGTCGGGCATGTTGCTCGATCTTTGCCATTCATAGGACATGGGCATTCCTCCTGTTTCGGTGACAGGAACCATGCCCCGGCATCGGAAGCGGCGGAAGAATGAGCGGAAATCCCCGGCCGATCCGTGCGAAGGGCCGCGTATGGGAGGGGGTCCAGTAGGCCGGTTTCCGCTGTTGCGCAAAGGGCAGCCCGCACGGGAAAGCCGCGCCCGGAGGGACGCGGCTTCCTTGCCGTAATACTGGTTGGAATGTGGTTAGTTTGCGGCGTCGTCCGCTGCTTCTTCGGCCGCGCCAGCGGTGTCGTCGGCGGCATCCTCGACGGCGCCGGCCGCGTCTTCGACCGCGCCTGCTGCATCGTCGACGGCGCTTTCGCTGCCTTCGACGTTGACGTCGACGGTGCTGCCGCCGGTCGCGCTGCCCTCAAAACCGCCGTAGATGGCCCAGAACAGTACGCCCACGGCAACGACGAGTCCGCCGACGAGCAGGGCAATACCGGTGCCGCCGCCGCCGCCGCGCTTCTCGGTGCGTTCGATATAGGTGTGGTCACGATCGTGGTTGGTACTATGGTCGGTCTGGTTTGACATGGGTCCATTCCTTTCGGACAAAAACTACCCATGTTAACGAGATCGGCGCGGCCACGGTTCCCTTGCCGTGTCACAAGTGTTGCAAATGCGCCATTTTCCGCTCGGGCCTCTGCAGGCGCGACAAAGGCGGGCACCGCGTGGCGCCCGCCTGCATGACCGCTAAGGTCGCGTGCGTTACTGGCTGTCGGCTTCCATGACGGATTGCGGAGCCGCGCCGCCCTCTTCGCCATCGGCCGGAACGCTGACGGCAGGCTCGGTGCCGGAGCCGGTCTGCTCATCCGGGCCGAAGCCGGTGAGGATGGTGAGGAACAGGGCGCCGCCGGCAATGAGGACGACGAGGGCCCAGATTTGCCAGCCGCTGCCACGGCCTTCTTCGAGCTGGTACCGCGGCATGCGCTGGTAGCGCTGGATGTTCGGGTCGTAGTCGAGTTCACTAGGCATGAGACGATCTCCTCTCCTTGGTGGGATAGAGATAGGAGCGTCGGACATGCATGGGGAGTATGGGCCGCGTCGCCCGCCCCGGACGGGCCATTTGGCGCCATTTCGAGGGTTCGGCATGGGCCGGTTCCCGCCAGAATCCGCACCGGTTGGCCACCGAAAGGCAATTTTTGCACAGAGCGCGCGAAATTACGCGGCATCTGTGCGCCAATTGCCGGAGTGGCCTCCAGCAGCAGGATGACGGGCCGGGATTGCATCAGTGCGCAACCCCCGCGGCGACGGATTCGTCGATGAAGCGGCCTTCCTTGAAGCGGTCGAGCGAGAACTCGTCGGTCAGCGGCGAGTAGCCCGTCGCCATCAGCTCGGCAAAGCCCCAGCCGGAGCCGGGGGTGGCCTTGAAGCCGCCGGTGCCCCAACCGCAGTTGATGAAGCAGTTTTCCAAGGGCGTTTTCGACAGGATGGGCGAGCGGTCGCCGGTCATGTCGACGATGCCGCCCCATTGGCGCAGCATCTTGAGCCGCTGGATCATCGGGAAGGTTTCGCAGAGCGCGCGGACGGTTTCCTCGATATGATGGAAGCTGCCGCGCTGGGTGTAGTTGTTGTAGTTGTCGGCACCGCCGCCGATGACCATCTCGCCCTTGTCGGACTGGCTCATGTAGCCGTGCACGGTGTTGGCCATGACGACCACGTCCATGCAGGGCTTGATGGGTTCGGACACGAGCGCCTGAAGCGCCACCGACTCGATCGGGAGACGGAAGCCCGCCATGTCGGCCACGTGACCGGAGTGCCCGGCGACGACGATGCCCAGCTTGTCGCAGTCGATGTCGCCGCGGTTGGTGCTGACACCCTTGACCTTGCCGTTCTCCGTGCGCACGCCGGTGACTTCGCATTTCTGGATGACGTCCATGCCCATGGCCGAGCAGGCCCGTGCAAAGCCCCAGGCGACGGCGTCGTGCCGGGCGGTGCCGCCGCGCGCCTGCCAGAGGCCGCCGAGCACGGGATAGCGCGGGCCTTCGAGATTGATGATCGGCACGATTTCCCGGACGCGCTCGGGCGTGATGAACTCGGTCTGGACGCCCTGCAGCGCGTTGGCCTGGGCCGTGCGCTTGTAGCCACGGACCTCGTGCTCGGTCTGGGCGAGCATGATGACGCCGCGGGGGCTGAACATGACGTTGTAGTTCAGGTCCTGGCTGAGCGTTTCGTAGAGGCTGCGGGATTTCTCGTACATGGCGGCCGAGGAATCCTGGAGATAGTTCGAGCGGATGATGGTGGTGTTCCGGCCGGTGTTGCCGCCGCCGAGCCAGCCCTTTTCGAGGATGGCGATGTTCTTGATGCCGTGGTTCTTGCCAAGGTAATAGGCGGTGGCGAGGCCGTGCCCGCCGGCGCCGATGATGATGGCGTCGTACCGCTTGCGCGGCTCGGGCGAGTGCCAGGCCTTTTCCCATCCCATGTGATAGCTCAGGGCTTCCCTGGCGATGGCGAAGGCGGAATATCGTTTCATGCGCGCTCTCAGATCAGATGGATTCGCAGCCGGTCTGCATGAAGGTGGTAATGCGACATCCCGCGCCCCGGCAGGATATCCGGCGCGGCATAAGATATGCGATTCGCGACATGGGCGAGGATGCCGTGGAGCGACGCATGAATTGACAGGTCTGCCGCTCGTGGTCATACTTGGTCATACCATTTAGCTCGGAGAGCTGCCTATGACCGTGAAGACCACCATTAGCCTGACCGACCGCCATCACGCCTATGCCAGGCGGTTGGCCGAGGAAGGCCGGCACGGATCGCTCAGCAGCGTGGTGGCGGCCGGGTTGGAACAGATGATCCAGGATGAAGCCGAACGCGATGCGGCCCTCTCGGCGATGGAACAGGCGATCCGCGACCGGATGACCATGCCGGACGAAGACTGGCACGACGGGGTGGACGACCTGTTCGAGGGGGCGCGGACCAAGCTGGCCGGGCGGTAACGCGCTTGGCCCGGTACAGGCTGCTCCGGCATCCGCATGTCGCGACCGATCTGGACGACATCCTCACGCTGGTCGCCGACTACTCGGGGAAGGCCACCGCCCTGCGCATCCTTGGCGTGATCGAGACAGCGGTGCGTGGGTTGGCCGACCTGCCGCATGTGGGCACGGTGCGGGACGATGTTTACCCCGGTCTCAGGGCCATTCCCGTGGCCCGCAAGGGTGTGATCTGTTTCACCGTGGATGATGAGAGGCAGGAGGTCCGCCTCGTCGCGATCACCTATGCCGGGCGGGAATGGGCGCGGATGGTGCGGGGGCGCGGGCGCTGACCTGCGACCATCTGCACCCGCTTGCCTCTTTTGCTTGGGCGCCGGCCCGGCTACATGGGGGCAAGTTACGGAGGCCCCATGCTCTTCTGGATCATCGTCAGTGCCATCGCCCTTTTCTGTGGCGCGATCCTCGGGGTCGCGGTGCTCAGGGGGCGTGCCGGGGAGGAGCCACCCGCGGCCTATGACCTGCGGGTCTATCGCGACCAGCTCAAGGAGGTGGACCGCGACCTAGCGCGCGGGGTGATCAACGAGGAGGATGCCGAGCGGCTGCGCGCCGAGGTGTCGCGCCGGATCCTGGCCGCCGATGCCAAGCTGCGAGAGGGCGGCGAGAGCGGCGGGCAGCCGGGATGGGCCGGTTGGGCCGTGACGGGGCTTGCCGTGGCCGGACTGGGCGGCGGGGCGTTGCTGCTCTATTCGGAACTGGGGGCGCCGGGATATACGGATGTGCCGCTGAAGGGCCGGATCGCCGCGTCGGACGCGGCGCGGGCCAACCGGCAGACGCAGGTCGAGGCCGAGGCGCGCATGCCGGAGGCGGAGATGCCCTCGGACGTGTCGGAGGAGTTCCTCGCCCTGATGGAGAAACTGCGCGAGACGGTCGAGAAGCGGCCGGAGGATCAGCGCGGGCTGCAGCTTCTTGTGCGCAACGAGGCGGCGCTTGGCGATCTGAAGGCGGCCTATGCGGCGCAGCGGCAGTTGATCGAGGTAAAGGGTGACGCGGCCACCGCGGGGGACTACGCGCTGCTGACCGACCTGATGGTGTCGGCCGCGGGCGGTTACATCTCGCAGGAGGCGGAGGAGGCGATCCGCGCCGCGCTGGAACTCGAACCGCGGGAGCCCAGGGCGCGGTATTACCTCGGACTTTACTACATGCAGGTCGACCGGCCCGACGCGGCGTTTCGCACGTGGCGGGCGCTGCTGGAGGAAAGCCGGCCCGGCGCGCCCTGGGTGCCACTGATCCGCAGCCGGATCGAGGAGGTGGCGTGGCGTGCGGGGGTCGAGTACCAGTTGCCCGAGATGGAAGAGGCCCCCGGCCCCAGCGCCGAGGATGTCGAGGCCGCGGGCGAGCTGAGCGATGCCGATCGCGGCGAGATGATCCGGGGCATGGTCACGCGCCTGTCGGAGCGGCTGGCCAGCGAAGGCGGCACGGCGCAGGAATGGGCACGGCTGATCGGCGCCCATGGCGTGCTGGGCGAGACGGAACAGGCCCGCGCGATATGGCAGGAGGCGCAGCAGGTGTTCGAGGGCCGCGAAGCGGAGTTGGAGATCCTGCGCGCCGCCGCGCGCGAGGCGGGAGTGCTGGAATGATCTGCGAGACGATCGAGGAATTTGCCGCCGCCCTGCCCCGGTTACGGCCGATCCTTGGGCTTGACCTTGGCGAGAAGACGATCGGCGTGGCGGCGTCGGACGGAATCCTGTCATCGGCCAACGCGGTGGAGACGATCAAGCGCAGGAAGTTCGGGCTGGATGCCGCGCGGCTGCTGGAGATCGCCGGGGGGCGCGAGGCCTGTGGCCTGATCCTCGGGCTGCCGCGCAACATGGACGGCTCGGAAGGGCCGCGCTGCCAATCGACCCGGGCCTTTGCCCGCAACCTCGAGCGACTCACCGACCTGCCCATCGGCTTCTGGGACGAGCGCCTGTCGACGGTTGCGGCAGAAAGGGCACTGATCGAGGCAGATTTGACACGAAAGCGTCGGAAAGAGGTTATCGACGCGGTTGCCGCCTCATATATCCTTCAGGGAGCACTGGACCGGCTGAGGCATGTGAGGGCAGGCAATTGAACGACAACGCTCCAGTCTGGACGCGCAACGAGATCGAGAGTCCGTGTGTCAGGGTCTGCGTCGTGCACCCGGAGGCGCGGATCTGCACCGGTTGTTTCCGCACCGTGGACGAGATTGCCCGCTGGTCGAAGATGACGGCGGAGGAGCGGCGTGAGATCATGGCCGCCCTGCCCGACCGCGCGCCGATGTTGCGCAAGCGGCGTGGCGGACGTGCAGCGCGGCTGTCGCGGGGCTAGGCGTATCTCAAGACGCGGGTGGTCGCGCACCCCCCGACGTTTTTCCGGAACGGTGAAACAAGGACGCGTGCTTCTTCTGGCCGGAAGTATCCCGGGGGAGTCGCCGCGTGCGGCGACGGGGGCAGCGCCCCCCACTTTTCGCTCAGGGCAGTTCGAGCCAGTCGCGGCTGCCGCCGGCAAGCTCGGGGCGGAAATAGGCGATCATCCGCCCGTCGGGCGGGGCGGTGGCGCCCTCCTGCCAGGGCGCGACGCCGTGCAGGGCAAGGCGATGGACAAGATAGGCCTCGCCCGGCTTCGCGGGCAGCGTGATACGGCGGCAGGTGTCGAAGACCTCGCGGCGGGTGGCCTTGTAAATCTCCGTCAGGTCGGTGTCGGCCCAATCGGCTTCGGAGATGTCCTTCAGCGCCTTGGCAAAGGCCGCGCGCATGACGTGATGACTGCCTTCCCACAAGGTCATCGGCGCCGCGCCGGCGCTGCATTCGGTCAACGGCAGGCCGAGGATATAGGCGTGGCGTTCCTTGAGCATGCGCCGGCGGTCGGGGCCGGTGGCGTGGAAGCCGTCGACATGGGCCGCGTCGCGGTTGAGGCGGTAGCGGAAGGCGGTGTCGCTTTCGCCTTCGCGCGGACGGGGGTAGCCCGGGTAGACCACGGAGACCTGCGCGCGGTGAAGCGGCAGGGTGCCGTAGAGCGCCCTGGCCGCCTCGTGGGCTTCTCCGGCAAGGGGACCGCCGCCCGCGTCGCCCGAGGCGTCGTTAGGCAGAGCGTCGACGCCCACGAACCACGTGCCTTCGCAGGTGAGCCAGCGTGCCTTGAGGGCCGGATCTCGAACCTGTTCGCGCGCCACCTGAAGGGCCGAGGCCGCCCAGTCGCGCACCGCCGGCTCGGCGGGGAACTTGACCCAGCCCTTGTCGAGGAGCTGGTCTACCATCCGAGCGCTTTGCGCAGCATATTGACCGCCACCAGCAGCAGGAACACCGCGAAGACGCGCTTGAGCGGCTTGGGGTCCATCGCGTGGGCCAGTTTCACGCCCCAGGGGGCCGTGATGAGGGTCATGGCGATGACCACGACGAAGGCCACGAGGTTGACCGCGCCGAAGGTGAGCGGCGGGCGGTTTTCGGGGGCGATGGTGAGGAACAGGAAGCCGATGACCGAGGGCACCGCGATGGTTACGCCGAAGCCCGCCGCGGTGGCCACGGCGCGGTGGATGGGTACGCCGTAGAGGCTCATCAACGGCACGCCAAAGCTGCCGCCGCCGATGCCCATCAGCACCGAAAGGAAGCCAAGGACCGGCGAGAGCAGCCCACGGGTGACGCCGCGGGGCATGGCCGGGCCGAGGCGCCACTCCGACCGGCCGAGGCCGAGGTAGAGGCCGATGACGATGCCGAGCACGCCGAAGACCCCCTGCAGCACGGTCGAGCGCAGGGAGGCCGCGACCATCACGCCGGCGATAGCACCGATGACGATGCCGGGCATCCAGGTCTTGAGAATGTGCCAGTCGACGGCGCCTTTCTTGTTGTGGCTGAGCACCGAGCGGATGGAGGTGACGATGATCGTGGCCAGCGACGTGGCGAGGCAGATCTGCATGAGTTGCGGGCCGTCGTAGCCAAGGGTCTGGAACGCGTAGAAGAATGCCGGCACCAGCACGATGCCACCCCCCACGCCCAGCAGGCCGGCAAGGACGCCTGCAAAGCCGCCGATCACCAGCAGAAGCGCCAGCATCTGGAGGAGCAGCATGGTATCGGGCATGGGGGATATCCTTGAATTGGCGGCGGATCGCGGGCGCCATGTTGAGCGGAAATGCGCCCCGGCGGCAAGCGGGAATCCCGGCATTGCCTTTTGCGAAACCGGCTTCTAGGTTTCCGGCGCGCGACGGGCGGCCGGGTTACGGGCCGCGTTTGTGAAAGGACACCCCATGTTACGAACCGGGTTGGTGCTCGGCCTGCTGGCGCTGGTCGGGCCTGCGGCGATCGATATGTATCTTCCGGCGATGCCGCGGATTGCCGAGGAATTCGGCACGTCAGAGACGGCCGTGCAGATGACGCTGACGGGGTATTTCATCGCCTTTGGCGTGGCGCAGCTTGTTTACGGCCCTCTGGCCGACCAGGCCGGGCGGCGGCTGCCGATCTTCCTGGGGCTGGGGATATTCGTGGTCGGTGCGCTCGGCTCGGCGCTGGCCGGATCGGCCGAGGCGCTGGTGGCGTGGCGGGCATTGCAGGGGCTGGGCGGGGCCGCGCTGATGGTGGTGCCGCGGGCGATCATCCGCGACCAGTATACCGGGGTCGAGGCGACGAAGCTGATGGCAATGATCATGCTGGTGATCGCGATCTCGCCCATGCTGGCGCCGCTGGCGGGCAGCGGGATCATGGCGATTTCCGGCTGGCGGGCGGTGTTCTTCGTGTTGGCAGGGTTGGGCGTGTTGTCGGCAGTGCTGACGCTGCTGGCGCAACCCGAGACACTGCCAAAGGAGCAAAGGGTGAGGATCTCGGTGCGTTCGATGCTGCAGGGGAGCCGGGTGTTGCTGTTCGATCCGGGCTTCATGGGCGTGACGTTGATCGGCGGGTTCGGGATGGCGAGTTTCTTCGTCTTCCTCGCCTCGGCGCCGTTCGTCTATGTCGAGCAGTTCGGGCTGTCGCCGACCGGCTTCTCCGTGGCCTTCGCGCTCAACGCGATCGGGTTCTTTACCGCGTCGCAGCTGGCGTCGTGGCTGGGGGCGAAGATGGGGATGCGGCGGCTTATTCGGCGGGGCGTGACGGGGTTCACGCTGTTCACGCTGGCGCTGGTGGTCGTGGCACTGACCGTGGGGACGACGTTGCCGTTGGTGGTGGCGGGGCTGTTCTGTGCCAATGCCTGCCTCGGCGTGGTGATCCCGACGTCGATGGTGCTGGCGCTGGACGATCACGGCGATATCGCCGGGCTGGCCTCGTCGCTGGGGGGCACGCTGCAGATGCTGGCGGGCGGGCTGATGATCGTGGCGGCGGGACCGTTCTTCGACGGGACTGCCCTGCCAATGCTGGCGGCGATTGCCCTGTGCGGGGTGATCGCGACGGCGTTGACGATGCTGATGCTGCCGCGGGAGCAATACGCCTGAGCAGCCCCTACCCCGCCACGGGTGCGCCGGTGACCTGGAAGAGCGCCTCCTCTACGAGGGCGTAGTCGGCCCCCGGCCGCGTGGCGCCTTCGGACAGGACTCGGCGCCACGCGCGGGCACCGGGGCGGCCGGTGAAGAGGCCCAGCATGTGGCGGGTGACCTGGTGGAGCTTGCCGCCCCGGGCCAGGTGGTTCTCGATATATGGCTGCATGGCGCGAACCGCGTCTTCGGGCGTGCGGTCCGGGGTCTCCTCGCCGAAGACCACACGGTCGGCCGGGCCGAGGATATCGGCCGGGTTGTGATAGGCGGCGCGGCCGAGCATGACGCCATCCATCCCCGCATCGAGAAAGGTCTTCGCCTCGGACAGGGTGGAAATGCCGCCGTTCACGGAGAGGTGCAGCGCCGGGAAGAGGCCCTTCATCCGCTGGACGAGGGCATAGTCGAGCGGGGGAATGTCGCGGTTTTCCTTGGGCGACAAGCCTTGCAGCCAGGCCTTGCGGGCGTGGATCGTGAAGCGTTCGACACCGGCAGCCGCGACGCGGGCGAGGAATTCGGGGAGCACCTGTTCGGGGTCCTGATCGTCGACACCGATGCGGCATTTGACGGTGACCTCGACATCGGTGGCCGCGATCATGGCGGCGCAGCACTCGGCAACCAGCGCCGGCTCTTTCATCAGTACCGCGCCGAAGGTGCCGGATTGCACGCGGTCGGAGGGGCAGCCGACATTGAGGTTGATCTCGTCATAGCCGGCCTCGGCCCCCATGCGCGCGGCTTCGGCCAGTTCGTCCGGGTCTGAGCCACCGAGTTGCAGGGCGACAGGATGTTCCTCGGGCGAGAAATCGAGCAGGTGCACGGCCCCGCCCCGCACGAGCGCCGGGGCTGTGACCATCTCGGTATAGAGCAGCGCGCGCGACGACAGTTGCCGGTGGAGGTAGCGGCAGTGCCGGTCCGTCCAGTCCATCATCGGGGCGACGGAGAGACGTGAAGCTTCGCGAGGCATGACGTTGTTGATACCGATCACCATTAAGCCGCTGGTCGCAAATTTCCGGAACCGGGACCGGTGGGCGCTTGCACCGGGTTCCGCCTAATCCTGCAAGCCGCGTTGCTACGTCCTGGCATCGTGATTGGCAAGCCCCCCGGAGCGTCGCCATACCCCCGACCTCCTGTCACGGCGGCAGACATGGCCCGAGGTCGGGGAGGTTGCCAGACGTCTGGGCAACGTCCTGTCTTCCGCCAAATCACGTGCATCGTCACGGGTCAGCATGCCCCCCGCGTTTCTGCCATAGTATCAACATCGGTCAATCTCAGTATAACTAAATGTAAATAAAGATAAAAAATTTGACAACAATTGCATTCTGAAAGAGGTTCGACGGGTCCGAAGATTCGTAATGAGGCTTCGGGGAAATGCCGGCCCAGAGCATGTGGCTCACCGGGCTGGGCGGAAATGAATGCCCCTCGGCGGGCTATTCGGGAGGGTGCCCCAGGCATGCCGGGGCGAGCAGGACAGGACACGTACTGGCAGATGAAGCTCAGGGAAGACCGATTGCAGATGAGGCTGGACAGGCTGTCGGAGTTTACCGTGCCCGGGCGCCCCTGGACGCGCCGCGCGTTCACCGAAAGATACGCGGCCGCAAGGGACTGGCTGCAGAACGAAATGGCCCTCGCCGGCCTGACCACCCGCGTCGATGCGGGGGGCAACCTGATCGGCACGCTGGAGGGACGGGAACCGGCGCACGGCATCCTGGCCAGCGGCAGCCATATCGACACCGTCGTCGACGGTGGCAGGTATGATGGTATCCTGGGCGTGGTCGCCGCGCTGGAAGCCGCGCAAGCCATCGCCGAAAGCGGCAAACAGCCCGGCCACACGATCGAGGTGATCGACTTCCTCTCCGAGGAACCAAGCGACTACGGCGTTTCCTGTGTCGGCAGCCGGGCCATGTCCGGCAACCTTCCAACCGACCTTCTGGAATATACCAACCCTTCGGGCGAACGGCTGGGCGAGGCCATCCGGCGGGCGGGCGGCGCCCCGGAGAAGCTCGAAGGCCCCCTGCGCGGCAAGGAAGAGTTGGCCGGGTTCCTCGAATTGCATATCGAACAGGGCCGGGTGCTCGAATCCACCGGCACGCAGATCGGCGTGGTCACGAATATCGTCGGCATCCGGCGGTACGAGATCGTGGTCACCGGCCGGGCCGACCATTCGGGTACGACCCCCATGAACCTGCGCCAGGATGCCCTTGTCGGCGCTTCGCGGATCGTCGAGCGCGTGAACGCGCAGGCGCGTGAGCTGCAAGCCTCGAACGGCTATCTCGTGGCCACGGTGGGCAAGATCAGCGTGCGCCCTGATGCCGCGAATGCCGTTCCGGGGGAAGCCCGCCTGACACTCGAAGTCCGGAGCGACAGCGAAGACAGGCTGGCCGGCTTTCTCGATCCCCTGCTCGGTTGGGCGGAAGAGGCGGTCTGCCGGCAGGACGCGTTGCAGATCGAGGTGCGCCGCCTCAGCGCGACACACCCCACCGACTGTGCGGAACCGATCGTCGACACGCTGGCCGCATCGGCTGCCGAGCTTGGTTTCAGTTCGATGAAAATGCCCAGCGGGGCCGGTCACGACGCGGCGCACATGGCGCGGCTCTGCCCGACGGGGATGCTTTTCGTGCCCTGCCTCGATGGTCGCAGCCACTGTCCGGAAGAGAGCATCACCATGGAAGACGCGCTTAACGGCGCCCGCGTTCTGACCCGGGCGCTGCTGGCACTGGATGGCACGGCACCGAAAGGGGCCGTGCCGGGAAAATCGTAAGGAATCTCAACAGAGGAGAAGACAATGCTGAACAAACTCAAGACATCTGCCGCCATCGTGGCGGTCGCCCTGATGGCGGCCGGTGCGCAGGCCCAGGACCGGACGGAAGTGCGCATCGCGTATGACACCATTCCGCCGACGATCGACCCCCACATGTCGACGGCCTATTCGACGATGGACTTCGCCGCCCAGATCTTCGAGCCGCTGGTGACGCTCAATGCGGATTACGAGCCGGAGCTCGTGCTGGCCGAGTCGATCGAGGTCAGCGAAGACGGCAAGACCTACACGATCACGCTGCGCGAGGGGATCACATTTCACAACGGCGAGCCGCTGACGGCCGACGATGCCGTGGCCTCGATGAACCGCTGGAAGGAGAAATCCATCCTCGCACGCGGCACGCTGTCGGACGCAACGTTCGAAAAGGTCGACGACCTGACGCTCGAACTCAAGCTGGCCGAGGCCGCTCCGCTGACCCTGTCGGTCATCGGCAACCCGATGCAATTCGCCGGGATCATGCCGCAGGAAATCATCGAGAACGCCCCGGCCCAGGGCGTGACCGAATACGTGGGCACCGGGCCTTACGAGGTGGCCAACTGGGACACCGACCAGGAGATGCACCTTGCCAAGTTCGAGGATTACAGCTCCGTCGACACGGAGCCGAACGGGCTTGCCGGATCGAAGAACCCGGGCGTCGATGACGTCTACATGGAAATCGTGACGGACGATTCGACCCGCGTGTCGGGCCTGCGGTCGGGCCAGTACGACATTGCCCTGCGCCTGCCGCATGACAATGCCGACCAGCTGCTCAACTCGGACGACCTGAAGATCTACGCCGAGGATTATGCCTTCCTCGGCATGTTCTTCAACAAGAAGAGCGGGCCGTTCACCGACATCAAGCTGCGCCAGGCCGTCGCCGCGGCGCTCGACATGAACGAGATCCTCTACGGCGCCCTGGGCAACGAGAAGTTCTATTCGCTCGAGCATTCGCTCGCCTCGCCGAACCAGGTACTCTGGTACAACGACGCCGGTGCGGAATACTACAACCAGGACGATGCCGAGAAGGCCCGCAAGCTGATCGAGGAATCCTCCTATGACGGCGAAGAGCTGACCTTCCTCGTGACGCGCGCCTATCCGCTGCACTTCTACGCGGCCGTCATCGTGCAGCAGCAGCTTCAGGAAGTCGGGTTGAACGTGAAGCTGGCCGAGTACGACTGGGCCACCCTTCTCGAACACCGCTCGGACCCGGAAGCCTGGGACATGTTCGCCTCGGAGTTCACGTTCGAGCCGACGCCGATCAACGCCATCTTCCTGCATTCGCGCAACGAGTATGCCGGCTGGACGGACAGCCCCGAAGTCGACCGCCTGATCGAGGAGATCCGGGTGACCGAGGATCAGGACAAGGCGCTAGAGCTGTTCACGGAGATGCAGGCCGAGTTGATGGAGTACACGACCTACATCCGCTACGGTAACTACAAGCCGCTGCACGGTCTTTCGGCAGAGATCGAAGGGTTCACCGTCTCCAACAACATCATCCTGTCGAACCTGTCGGTCGCCGAGTAGGCGGAAGAGAGACGGCGCGGGGCGGTTCCGCCGGGATCGCCCCGCCCCCGCAAGCAACCGTGAAGGAAAGCCTCATGTCGCAAGCCGCCACAGGTGAAGTCAGCCCGCAAGCCACTGCGGAACCGCTGTTGCGTGCCACCGACATCCGGCAGCACTTCCCGGTTCGGCGGGGCTTTTTCAAGCCCAACGCCTACGTGAAGGCCGTGAACGGGGTGTCGTTCGACCTCATGGAAGGCGAAACATTCGGACTCGTCGGGGAGTCCGGCTGCGGGAAAAGCACCCTGGGGCGTACGCTGTTGCGGCTGATCGAGCCGACGGATGGCGCGTGCTATTACCGCAACAAGAATATTTTCGAGACGTCTCAGGCCGAGTTCGGCAAGTATCGCCGGGAACTCCAGATGGTGTTCCAGGATCCCTATTCGTCGCTCAATCCGAAGATGCGCGTGGGGTCGATCCTCGAGGAGGCGATGGCCATCCACGGCATCGGCAGCCGCCGGGAACGCACCGACCGCGTGATCGACCTGCTGGAAACCGTCGGCCTGTCGAGCGAGCACTACTTCCGCTTCCCGCACGAGTTTTCCGGTGGCCAGCGGCAAAGGATCAACCTTGCCCGGGCCCTCTCGCTCACCCCCAAGGTGGTGGTCTGCGACGAGACGGTCTCGGCGCTCGACGTGTCGATCCAGGCGCAGGTCCTGAACCTGATGAAACGCATCCGGAAGGAATTCAACCTCTCCTACCTGTTCATTTCGCACGACCTGGGCGTGGTGAAGTACATCTCGGACAGGATCGGTGTGATGTATCTCGGCAACCTCGTGGAGGTCGCCACCGCCGAAGAGCTGTTCGAGGCGCCGAAGCACCCCTACACGCAGGCGCTGATCTCGGCGCTGCCCAAGACCAACCCGCGGGTCGAGAAGCAGCGGATCAAGCTGACGGGCGAAGTGCCCTCGCCGCTCGACCCGCCGAGCGGGTGCTGCTTTCATACACGCTGCCCGCACGCGATGGACATTTGCCGCAAGGTCGTGCCGGAACCGCGCACGATTTCCGGCACGCACAAGACGGCCTGCCATCTCTACGAAGAGAGCGTGTGACCATGTTCCACCATGCCGCCACTCCGCTCGCGCTGAAGGACAGGTCCGGCTCCCGGCACACGCGCCTGCATTCCGTGGCGTGGGACAAGGCGGCGCATGTGGTCCTCTACCTCGGCAACGAAGCTGGGCCGACCGGGCTTTGGTGTTGCGACCCGAAGACCGGACAGCGCACGGCGCTGACCGGACCGGAGCTCAATGTCGCCCGGTTCTGGCTGGTGGAGGATCCGATCGTCAGGGCGGTCCTCGCCTGCGACCCGGTTTTGACGGAGCGGGAGCAGCTCTTTCTCCTGGAGCACGATGGCACGCTGCGCCCCTTGGCAGAGGCCGACGATACCTATCATTATTTCGGCGGTGGGCTGTTCGACGGGATGGGGTTCTATGTCGCGAACACCGCGTCGCAGACCCGCCATCGCATCATGCAGGCCGACACGTCGACCGGCGGGAGCCGCGAGCTTTTTGCCACCGATGCGGTGCTGACACCAGTGCTGCACCTGTCCCCCGGTCGCCTCCTGCTGCTCGAAGAGCAGACGAATATCGACCGGCGCCTTGCCATTTTCGACGAGGCTTCCCTGGCGCTGACCACCCTCGCCGAGGGGGCCGGCCGGATCGGGCAGGTTGGCCGCGCCGCCGATGATACGGTCATATTTACAGGTGATCTCGGCGGGGAGAGGATCGGCCTCCATACGCTGAACCTGGATACCGGACTGGTGCGGACCGTTCTGGAAAGGCCCGGCCAGGATGTTCAGGCCTTCTGCTTGCACCCTGAAACAGGCCGCATTGCCGTGACCCTGACGAGGGATTGTGCGGCGGACCTCGTCACCATCACCATGGACGCCGCCGATGACGTGAAAATCGTCACGCAGTTTCCGGTTCACGTTCATTCGATGTGCTTCGTCGGAGAAGGTGATCTGCTGACCGTGACCTCCGGGCCCTTCACCCCGCCAGAGGCCCATGTCGTTGCGCTGGATAAACCGCCTGAAACGCCACCTGCCTGCAACGCGGCGTCGGGGGTGCGCACCGAAAGGGTCGACCGCTTCCCCTCCTTCGATGGCCGGGAAATCGAATTTGTCGTCATGGGCGGTGAAGAATCCGGCCAGGCGATGATCTACCTCCACGGGGGGCCGGAAAGCCTGTTCGAGCGGTCGCATTCCGCGATCCTCGAAGCCCTGGTCGAGAGTGGCGTGATGGTCATTGCCCCGAACATCCGCGGTAGCGAGGGTTACGGGCGGGATTTCATCGGGCTCGATGACGGGGTGAAGCGGCTCGACGCCCTGGCCGACGTGATCGCCCTGCGGGAGCATGTCCGGGCAAACTACGCGCCGGCCGCCAAAGGGATCGGCATCATGGGCCACAGCTACGGCGGCTTCATGACGCTGATGGCCATAGCGCATCACCCCGACCTCTGGTCCTGCGCGGTGGATATCGCGGGCATGTCCCATCTCGGCAATTTCCTGGACACGGCGCCCGCCTGGCGGCGCAGGCTTCGCGCGATGGAATACGGCGACCCAGCCACCCATGCCGAGTTCTTCGATCGCATCGCGCCGCTGAACCGGGCCGGCGATATCCGGACCCCGCTGCTCGTCCTGCATGGCGATCGCGACACGCGCGTGCCCGTCTCCGAAAGCGCGGCGATGGCGCGGGCCGTGAACGCCGCGGGCAAGTGCTGCAAACTCCAGTGGATCGCGGGCGAAGGCCATTTCCTGACCAGGCGCACATCGACCGAGGTCGCGGCCCGCGCCATTGTCGACTTCGTCGGCGGCCATTTCCCGGCGAGCGGCGCAACCCGCGAACATCACGCGCACACCCACTCCGGAACGGAGGCCCCATGATCACTTACATCGTCAAGCGAGTCCTGTCCCTCATCCCTGTCCTCGGGGTCGTGGCCGTGGTGGTCTTCGCCCTCGTGCACCTGTCGCCAGGCGACCCGGCCAGTGTCATCCTCGGGCCCGACGCCTCGGCTGCAGATGTCGATCGCTTGCGCGAGGAGCTGGGCCTGAACCAACCGATTCCACAGCAGTTCTTCCTGTGGCTGGGCAACGCCCTGACCGGTGACCTGGGCAGTTCCCTCTATAACGGCACGCCGGTCACCGAGGTCTTTCTGGATTACTTCCGCCCTACCCTCTCCCTTGCGATCTTCGCCCAGATCATCGGCATAGCCGTCGCGCTGCCGATGGGCGTTTTCGCCGCGCTCCACCGCGGCAAGGCGGTCGACGGCGCGCTGATGAGCTTTGCCCTTGTCGGCATATCGGTTCCCAGTTTCCTGATGGGTCTGCTTCTGATCCTGTTCTTTGCCGTGTTCCTCAACTGGCTTCCGGTGGCGGGCTACGCGCCCCTGTCGGAAGGCCTGCTCACCCACCTGGAATTTTTGCTGCTGCCAGCCATCTCGCTCGGGTTCATCCAGGCGGCGCTCATCACCCGGATCACCCGGTCGGCAATGCTCGAGGTGATGAACAACGCCTATGTGAAGACCGCCCGCGCCAAGGGCCTGCCACGCGCCGCCATCGTCATCAAGCATACGCTTCGCAACGCCTTCATCCCCATCCTCGAGATCATCGGCCAGACCTTCACGACGCTGATCGCCGGCGCCGTCGTCGTGGAGTTCGTCTTCAACATCCCCGGCCTTGGGCAACTCATCGTCAACTCCGTCGAGCGGCGCGATTTCCCGGTGATCCAGGGCACGGTGCTGCTCGTGGCCTTCGGCTACGTGCTGATAAACCTCATCATCGACCTGATCTACGGGATCGTTGACCCCCGAGTGAGGCTTGACCAATGACCGACACCACCCAGACGCCCAAAGAGCTCAAGGCCGCCGAGAACCGGCTGAAGCGTGAGCAGCGCAGCCTGATGATCAGGCGTTTCATGGCGAACAGGCTGGCGGTCTGCGGTCTTGGCCTGACCGTCGTGATATGCTTGATCGCTTTCCTGGGCCCCTTGATAACCCAGCATGAACCGCTCAAGGTCAACCCGATCGACCGGCTGAAGCCGCCGTCGCGGGAACACTGGATGGGCACCGACAATTTCGGGCGGGACATCTATGTCAGGGTTCTCTACGGCACGCGGGCCTCGCTTCTGATCGGGTTCAGCGTGGCATTGCTGTCATCGGTGATTGGCGTGACGATCGGCCTCTACTCGGCCTATTTCAAGCCGCTCGACCATCTCCTGATGCGCATCACCGACGGCCTCATGGCCTTCCCCGCGATCCTTCTGGCGATCTCCGTCATCGCCGTGTTCGGGCCCACGACGCAAAACGTGATCCTGACGCTGGTGGTCGTCTACACGCCGCTGATCGCGCGCGTGGTGCGGTCGAACGCGCTGGTCGTAAAGGAACAGCCCTATATCGAAGCACTTCACGCGCTCGGTTCGAGCACGACCCGGATCATCTGGCGACACATCTTCCCGAACACCGTCTCGTCGCTGATCGTGCAGGCCAGCTTCGTCTTCGCGGTCTCGATCATTACCGAGGCGATGCTGAGCTTTCTCGGCGTGGGCATCCCGGCGCCGCATCCGAGCCTCGGCAACATCCTCTACGACGGGAAGAACGTGATCACCTCCGCGTGGTGGATGACCGTCTTTCCCGGTGCGATAATCATTGGGATCGTGCTGGGACAGAACATCCTGGGTGACGGCCTGCGAGACTTCCTCGACCCGCACACGAACAAGGCCGTGTCCAAACGCTAACCCGAACGAAAGGGACCCGTCATGTCCGAGTCTCACGTCATCGATGTCCGCAACCTTCGGACGCATTTCCACACCGAGAAGGGCCGTGTCACCGCGGTGGATGACGTGTCGTTCCACGTGGACCGCAACGAGGTTCTCGGCGTCGTCGGTGAATCGGGCTGCGGCAAGAGCGTCACGTCCGAGGCGATCATGCAGCTTCTCAACCCGGATATCACCGACTTCGAGGGAGAGATCATCTTCGACGGCGAGAACCTTCTTGCCCTCGGCGAAGACAAGCTTGCGCGGATCCGCGGCAAGGACATCTCGATGATCTTCCAGGACACCACCAGTTCGCTGAACCCGCTCTACACCGTCGGCGATCAGATCATCGAGGCGCTGCAGGCCCATGGCCGGTACAGCCGCAAGGCGGCGGCCGAAACGGCCCTGAAGGTGGTCACCTCCACCGGCATCCCCTCTCCCGACAAACGGCTGAAAGAATACCCGCACGAATTGTCCGGCGGGATGCGCCAGAGGATCATGATCGCCATGGCGCTGGTGTGCGAACCCAAGCTGCTGATCGCGGACGAGCCCACCACCGCGCTTGACGTCACGACCCAGGCCCAGATCCTGGACCTGATCATCCAGATGAAATCCGATCTCGACATGGGCGTGATCTTCATAACCCACGACATGGGCGTCGTCGCCGAGATATGTGACCGCGTCGCCGTCATGTACCTCGGCCAGGTGATCGAGGACAGCACGGTCGAAAGCCTTTTCGAAGCGCCCCTGCATCCGTATACCAAGGGGCTGATGCAGGCGATGCCTACCATCGAAAGCGATCCCAAGGCCGACCTTCACACCATCAAGGGGAAGGTTCCGTCGCTGACCGATGTTCCGGAAGGATGCCGTTTCGCGGCGCGCTGCCCCTTCAGGACCGGAAAATGCGTGTCCAACGCCCCGACGCTCGAGGTGGCGACCGGTGGGCACAAGGTGCGCTGCTGGCACTGGAAGGCCATCGCCGAGGGCACCGCACCCGAAGCCGGTACCGAGGCCGTGATCGCGTGATAGGGATCACTCCTCGAGAATGCCCAGCCCCTTGAGGCGCGCCACCTGCATCTGGATCTCCATGAACATGGATTCCGATATCCGGCTGATCGGCGCATCATCGGGGGTCAGGAAAACGAGGTCCCACTCGATCCTCGGCACAAGCCTTTTTGATACGACCGATGTCCCGCCGAGAAGCAGTTCGGCGAACGGGTCGACGATGGCAACCCCCACCCCGCGATCCACGAGGGCGCATGCTCCGCGCATGGTGCCCATTTCCACGACGGTCCGGCGGTCCTTGCTTTCCGTTTGTATCACCTCGTCGACGCGCTTGCGCAGGGGGCTGTCCGGCATGAGATCGATGAAATCCTCATCGAGCAGCATCTCCTTCGTGATCTTGTCCTCCTTCGCGAGCGGATGGTCGCGGTGCATGATGCACCGCGCCTCGCACCGCGCGAGCTTTCGGACGCGCGCGCTGTAGGCCCCCGTCTCGAGCGTGATCCCGAGGGCGACGTCGCAATACTTCTTGTCGAGGGTCCGGAGCAGTTCCCGCATACCGACGTCGAGGACACGGATCCCGACGTCGGGGTGTTTTTCATGGAAAGCCCGGATCGCATCGAGCAGGAACGTATCCACGAAAGTGGGCTGAGATGCGAGAACGATGTTGCCCAGCTGGTTCTTGGCGATGGCGGCAGCGTCCTGCGTTGTCTCCTTCAACTGGGAGATCAGGCGCATGACCGATGCGTGATACAGGTGGGCCTCCGGCGTGGGTTTCAGCTGATTTCGCTTTTTCTCGAACAGGGCGAAGCCAAGCTTGCCCTCGAGCGTGTTCAGCAGCCTGGAGATCATGGGTTGGCTGACGCCGATTTCTTCCGACGCCGCCTTCATCGTACCGTATTTCATGTACGCGTCGAACGCTTCCAGTTCCCTGAGTTTCACCTCAACCGCCCTCTTGCATCTTGGTTTCGAGACCGTGTTCTTTGCATCTATTGCCCGCTGGACCCAGGGGAATTGACCGATCGGGCCCCGCTGTCTTCGCCATTGTGACGGATGTCACGTTCTTGACCAAGGTGGCAATTGGCTTGCGCCCTTGCGGCTGCTCACGACGATCGGCGGTGGGCGTCGGGCACACCCGCCCGATCGCACAGGGCACAAGATCCGGGCGTTTTGGACCAAGCCTGCCGACCGGACGTTCAACTGCCTGCATCGGTCGGGCCGATTGATTGAATGCCGGGGGCATGGCTGCGATAGATGGGGGAATCGCATAACAGGGTGCCGGACATGCCCAAGTCAAATCACGACCACGCTGGAAGGCCAGTCATATCCTACTGCTCCGGTCGAGCCGCCTGAGGCGCGCGAACCGGCAGATCACCCCTGCATACCCACGACAGAACCAGACGGAGACGACCATGACGCAAGCCGAGGTCCAGCTGACGGACAACGGACTCTATGCACCGCTCAGCGGCGGTGAAACCTATTTCAACTACCACTGGCTGCGGGATGCCGATCCGACGACGATCGATCCGCAGACGCGGGAGCGGGTCTTCGACGTGACCTCGTTGAAGGCCGCGCCGCGCGCGCGGAGTGCGCGGGTCGCGAATGGCGCACTCGAGATCGACTGGGCGAACGAGGACCATTTGACCCGCCTGCCGCTGGACCGGCTGGAGGCTTTCGTGGCCAATGGGAGACGGCCCGACCCGGCCGACCTGCCCCGGCAGCTTTGGTATGCCGGTCATGACGCTCAGTTCCGGCGGATGTCGCAGGCCGAGGTCGAGGGCACGGACCAAGGCCGGGCGCGGCTGTCGCGCGCGCTGATCGAGGAAGGCGTGGCGCTTGTTACGGGCATGGAGAACAGCGACGACAGCCTGACGCGGCTGGTCAATTGCCTCGGGCCCGTCACACCCACCGGCGAAGGGCATTACTTCGAGGTCCGGCTGGAGATCGAACCGACGAACCTTGCCTTCACGGCCGGGCCGCTTGAGATGCACACGGACCTGCCGGGCGAGGAGATGGCGCCGGGTGTGCAGTTCCTGCATTGCCGGGCCAACACGGTTGAGGGCGGCTACAGCCTGTTCCTCGACGGGGCCGCCGTGGCCGGCGCGCTGCGCGAGGAAGACCCGGAAGCCTTCGCGCTTCTGTCGACGCACAAGATCCCGTTTTTCTACCGTCATGACGATTGGGATTACCGGGCGTGGCAGAAGGTGATCGAGCTGGATGCGCGCGGCAATGTTTCCGGCGTGACTATTTCCCAGCACCTGCAGGAGGATATGGACCTGCCCCAGGAGGTGCTGGATGCCTATTACCCGGCTTTCTGCAAGTTCATCCGGATGATGCAGGACCCGCGTTTCGTGTGCCGGTTCCGCCTGAATGCCGGGGAATGTATCGTTTTCGACAATCACCGGATCGTTCATGGCCGGGAGGGATTCTCGGCCGAGAGCGGAGAGCGTCACCTGCGCGGGTGTTATACCGATCGCGGCGCGACGTGGAGCACCTATCGCACGTTGGCGGTGAACGGGCATGACGGGCAGCCGGTGGCAACCGCGGCGGAATAGCCGGCCGGCAAGAACCGGGGGCCGGCGCGGGTTGGGTTCAGCCCGCGGCGGCCACGGCGGCGGTTTCTTCCAGAAGCTCCGGATACCACTTTTCCAGCGTGGGCAGGAAAGCCTCGCGGATGCGGCCGACCTGTGCCGGGGTGAGATCCTCGCGCCAGACGCCGGCCTGCCCCTTCGCGAAGAAGGCTTGCATCCCGGCGGGGCGTTCGAAGAAGCCATGCGCCTCTTCCTGTTTCTTCATTGCCTCGAAGGTGGTGGCCTTGATCGCCTTGGCGAGCTTGGCGCTGTCGGGTTTCACGCTGAGGAAGTCGAGCAGGCCGCGCATCACCTTGGCCGGCTTGTCGAGCATGTCCTCGTAGCGCACCACGTGGCGCGGCAGGCCCGGCGCGCCCGTCCAGGCTTCGATATGCGTGTCCCAACGCCCGAGGGCATCGCGGATGCCGGTATCGGTGCCCATCATTGTCTCGGGGTTCATCATCCGGTCGATGGCGGTGTCGATATCCGCGCTCTGGTGGCGGGCGAAGGAGGGGGCGAGGTCGAACGGGTTGCGCAGCATGTAGACCGCGCCGGCGGTAACGTCGGGCGGGATCAGGTGGTGGCCCATGTATTGCACCGCCTGGCAGTGGGTCTTGACGAAATGCGTACCGGGCTTGGAGCCGGCGATGAGGCGCAGCGCCTTGTCGCGGACGCGCAGCCATTCGCTGACGCTGTCGGTGGAGAACGGGGCGCCATTGGCGGCGTCGAAGAAATCCTGCCGGATGTCGGCCGTGGTGAAGCGGCGCAGGTTGTTGATGTCGGGCGCCTGCCCCGGCGGCATGAAGTAATGCGCCAGAAGGCTGCGCATCCAGGTGTTGCCGGACTTCGGATAGGAGGCCAGCCAGATGATACGGCGCAGGTTAGTCATCGAGATATCCGTATTTTTTCATGATCTTACGGTGATCTTTCTTCACCCGTTCGACGATCTCGGGCGCAAGCTCTGACTGCCACTGGTTGCTTTGGCCCTTGGAGAAGAACCGGTCGTTCTTAGGCGAGCTTTCGACGAAGCCGCCCTCCTCCTCCTGCTTCGAAAGCTCGTCGAAGCTGGAGAATCGGATGGCCTTCTTCAGGCGCTCGGGATCGTTGGGAATGCCGACGAGGTCGAGCACCTTCGCGAAGCTCACCTCGGGGTCGGCGAGCATGTCCTCGTAGCGCAGGACGCAGACCGGATAGGGGGATTTCGTGGTCCAGCTTTCCACATGCTCGGACCAGCTTCCGAGGAACTGGGTAACGGTCGAGCCGTCGGCCGAGTTGGAATGGTCGGGGCTCGAGATGGCATCTGCGGTTTCCGCGTGGCCGAGACCATAGTGGCGAGCGAAAGAAATCAGCATATCCAAAGGGTTGCGGATGATGTAGATCGCCGAGCGGGTGAACCTCTCAGGGATCAGGGTCACGCCGAAAGCCTCGGCCCGGATGTTGTGGGTCTTGACGAAATTCACGTCGGCCTTGTTCGCGACGATGCCGCCCAACACCTTGTCGCGCAGCTTCAGGGTCAACTGGTAATCGCTGATGTCGATCTGGCGGCCGGCAACCATGTGGTACATCCGCGGAATGGAATCACCCATGCCGAAACGGTGCACCTGGTTGATCGGCACCGGCTTGTCGGCGTTCATCAGGTAGTTGGCCAGGAAAATCCGTGTCCAGGTGTTGCCGGATTTGGGATAGGAGGCCAGCCATATGATGCTCTTGGGCGCGCTCATTCGAGGTATCCGTATTTCTTCATCATCTTCCGGTGCTGCTTACGTATCTTCTTGGCCAGTGCGGGTGCAAGCTCGGTTTGCCATTGGCCGCTGGTGCCGGAAGTGAAGAAGCGCTCGGAGAGATCGGAGGTTTCCTTGAAGCCGCCAGCCTGTTCCTGTTTCGAGACCTCCTCGAAGCTGGAAAAGCGCGCGGCCTTCTCTATCCTGCCCGCGTCGACCGGCAGGCCGGTATCGCGGAGCATGCGCTTGAAACCGGTCACGGGATCCGCCAGAAGGTCCTCGTAGCGCATGACATGAACGGGAAAACGCTTTTCCTGGGTCCAGCTCGTGACATGATCGGACCAGGAGGCACGGTACTCGGTCACCTGCTTGTCGGTGGCCTCGGTCACGTAATCACTCCGCCCCATCAGGTCGACCGTGTCTTCGTGGCTTGTCGCGAAGTGGCGGGAGAATGAGAGGACTACATCGAGTGGATTGCGAATGATGTAGACGGCCGCCCGGGTCAGCTGTGGCGGCATCAGGTCGACGCCGAAGACCTGGGAGTCGACGTTGTGCGTCTTGATGAAATTGACGTTCGCGCCGTTCGACGCGATAGCATTCAGAAGTCGGGGCCGCAGGTCGAGGACCTGGCGCTTGTTGCGTGGGTCGATCGGACCACCTGCAACCTTGCGATACATCGACGTGATGCTGTCGCCAAAACCAAAACGGTCTGCATCGTTGATCGACAGCGGCTTGTCTTCATTCGCGAAATAGTTGGCGAGGAAGATCCGCGTCCAGGTATTGCCGGACTTCGGATATGAGGCCAGCCAGACGATGCTCTTTTTCATGTCACCCCGTCTGTGCGGCCCTGCAAATAATACAGTCAAGGCGTCGTAAAACGACGCAAGGCGGGGGGATTATTCACCCCCCCGCCCGCTAGGACGAACCTTTCAGCTTCTTAGAAGCTCAGGTTGATCGCGGTACCCAGCAGGGTGCCTTCGATTTCGGTGCCCGGAAGCGCAGCCGTGTCGCGGGTTTCGTGAACCAGGTAGATATCCCAGTCAACGCCCGGTCCAAGCGTGCGGCTTGCGCCGATCTTGTAGGCTTCACGATCAACTTTGAACGTGGTCGGCACACCACCTGCAACGAGGTCGGTTTCCGACTGGTACGTCAGAGCTTCGAAGGCCCAGGGACCAGCGGCGTCGTAGGTGACACCAAAGCTCCAGCCTTCGGAGTCGCCGAGGCCAACTGCGGTCGTGACGAGGGTTTCGTCGTTGTCGTTCTCGGCCCAGCTACCACCGATGGTGATGTTGTTGAAGCCGACCTGGAAGCCAACGCCCCAGGTTTCGAAGTCCGACGCGCCAGCTGCAAGGCTCGGCGTTTCACCCGTACCCCAGCGAGCGGCCAGGGTGATGTCGGTCGAACCGAACGAGTTCGAGTAGTTCACACCGATGTCGAAGATATCCGACAGAACGGCGTTCTTGTTGATGCTGTAGCTCGAAGCCGCGTTGACGGCGCCTTGCGGAGCGTACGACACACCAACGGTCAGGCCGTTGAAGTCCGG
Organism: Roseovarius sp.; assembly: GCF_030373445.1. GTDB lineage: Bacteria > Pseudomonadota > Alphaproteobacteria > Rhodobacterales > Rhodobacteraceae > Roseovarius. The sequence continues at coordinate 264,729 of NZ_JAUCYU010000002.1, read as the reverse complement.
CGTGTAGTAGGTGATACGCTGAACGTCGTTGTTGCCGCCAACCTCGGTGAAGGACGAGATACCGGCTTGACGGAACGGCAGGGTCACGATGTTAACCGCGGTACCTGCTGCAACGCTGAGCGCAGCGTCGTAACCGGTGAACGGAATGAACGCCGAAGTCGAGGGCGAGTTGATGTACATCGAGGTCACGCTCGGGGCGCCAACCATCGATTTGTAACCAGCCGAGTTTTCAGCACCCAGGTCGAGGCGGCCGAAGGTGTCGCTGCTGATCGACATGTAGGTTTCGTCAACCCGTGCGCCAACGTTTTCACCTTCGAGCTGGATGTTGATGCCGAAGGTCAGGCCGTTGTCGAGGGTCACGTTCGGGGTGAAGATGATCTCAGAGGTCTGGTGCAGGTCAAGGCCATCGCCTTCCCAGTCCTGACCACCAACGCCGAAGACGGCCAGGTTGTCCGAGATGTCACCGAACGCAACGTGCTGGTTCATGTAGCCGCCCCAGTCCAGGTTCCACTCCTGGGCTGCTGCCGGCGCAGCTGCGATGCCGAGTGCGATCGCGCTGGTGCAGAGAAGTTGCTTTTTCAAGGTTGTCCCTCCTAGTAAGCAGGAAAGTTTCAAGTTCCACCGCACCAGTACTTGGAGACGGCTTGAAGATAGAATGGTCCAAATACCCCTCGGGTGTCAACGCGAGCCCCCCCCTTGGCGCGGTTGTTGCCCGCGTTGTGACGTAATAATCACACACATCCGGCGGGCCCGGCACGGAAAGGCCCTTTTTTCCTTATAATATCCCGGTTTCGGCGTTCTTGAGCCGTATTACCCCGGACTTGAAGGTGCCCTTGGGAGAGGGCGCACCGGGCGCCGAAAAGTGGCAATTTCAGGACCGAGTCGAAGCCCTTCGGAATCGGTTTCAGGGGTCGCTTGGCCCCTCCTCGGTCCGCGAGTCTCCCATACTTTCGATGGCGCGGGCCAGGACCTCGGCGCGGGACAGCGCCGCACCGGTGGCCACCAGCATGGGCGGCAGGATGAGCCATTCGAGGGTCCACGAGATGCCCGAGCGTTCCTGTTCGTGGTCCAGCGCCAGGTGCAGTCCGGGCAGTTGCACGGCCGTGTAGCGGGCGAGCGTGACGAGGAGCTCGGCGCTCACCGGGTTGACCTTGTGGGCCATCGCCGAGGAGGAGCCGCCGCCCTTGAGCTTTGCGGCATCGACGCCCTGCTGGGTCATCAGGGCGATGTCGTGGCCCATCTTGCCGAGGCTGCCGGCGACCATCGAGAGCCAGCCGCCAAGCTCTGCCAGCGGGGCGCGGTCGGTGTGCCAGGCCGTCTCGGGATTGCCGAGGTCGAGCGCTTTGGCCATGTGGCCGGCGATGACGTCGCCGTGGCCGTGAAACGTGCCGCGCGTGCCCACCGGGCCGCCCAGTTGCAGGCGAAGGAGGCGGGGGCGGAGCTCGGCGAGGCGGTCGCGGTGCCCGGCCAAAGGTCGGCGCCAGAGGGCGATCCGGTCTGAAACGGCGACGGGAAGCGCCGCCTGCATCCGGGTGCGGGCCATGAGGGGGGCATTGCCGAAACGTGCGTCGAGATCCGCAAGGGCGGCGTCGACCCGGTCTAGCCGGGTTTCAAAGTCATCGAGGATGTCGCGCAGGGCGAGGACGAGCGCAGTATCCATCACGTCCTGCGAAGTGAGGCCCTTGTGCAGCGCCCCGTGCAGCTCGCCGGGGAGGGCCGCGCGAAGCTGGCGGGAGAGCGAGGGGACGGGCATCCCGTCTTCTGCCGCCTCTTGGGCGAGACGGGCCGTGTCGATCTGCGCGGTTTCGATGGCCGAGGCGGCGGCATCGGCGATCTCCGGCGTGACCTGGCCCACGGCGCCGAGGGCGCGGGAATAAGCGGCCTCGACGCGCAGCATGTCCTGCAGGCGGCGGGCCTCTGCAAGGCGCGCGGAGGTCGGCGGGTCGCCTGCGACCGCCTCGAGCCAGCCACCGGGTTCGGCCCCGGTCAAGCCGGCCTCAGGCCGAGGAGAGCGCGGGCCTCGGATGGCGTGGCGACAGGGCGGTCGTACTTGCCGCAGAGCTCGACGGTGCGCTGGACCAGCGCGGCGTTGGAGGGCGCAAGCGTCTCGCGATCGAGGCGGATGTTGTCCTCAAGCCCGGTCCGGGTGTGGCCGCCTGCAGCGATGGCCCATTCGTTCACGACGATCTGGTTCGGCCCGATCCCGGCGGCGCACCATTGCGCGTCGGGCGCACGCGTCTTGACCGTTTCCACATAGAAATCAAACACCTGCCTGTCGGCAGGCATCGCGTTCTTCACGCCCATGACGAACTGGACGTAGAGCGGGCCGTAGAGCTTGCCCTCGCCGTGCAGGCGGATCGCTTGCAGGATGTGGCTGAGATCGAAGGCCTCGATTTCCGGCACGACCTCGTAGGTGCGCATCTCGCCCGCCAGCCAGTCGACGAGATCGGGCGGGTTTTCATAGACGCGGCTGGGGAAGTTGTTCGAGCCCACCGAGAGTGAGGCCATATCGGGTTTCAGCGGCAGCATGCCGCCACGGGCCTGCCCCGCGCCAGAGCGGCCGCCGGTGGAAAGCTGGACGATCATGCCGGGGCAATGTTTCTCGATCCCCTCCTTCAGCAGGGCGAAACGCTCGGGATCGGAGGTGGGTGTGCCGTCGTCGTTGCGAACGTGACAATGGGCAATGGCGGCGCCCGCCTCGAACGCCTCTTGGGTCGACTCGACCTGTTCCTCGACGGTGATCGGCACGGCCGGATTGTCGGATTTCTGCGGCACCGAGCCGGTGATTGCCACGCAGATGATGCACGGGTTGGTCATGGTGGTCTCCCCTCGCCTTTGCGCAAGAATTACGGCCTATGCGACCGCCCCGCAAGCGCGTCGGTTCCGCATCCTGTTTCGTCAGAGGCCCTGCTCCTCGAGCACCTTCTTCGCGACGCGGAAGCATTCAAGCGACTGCGGGACGCCACAATAGATGCCGACCACGTGGATGATGGCGCGGATCTCCTCCTTGGTGACGCCGTTGTTCAGCGCGCCACGGCAGTGGATTTCCCATTCGTGCATCTTGCCCAGCGCGCCGATCATGGCGAGGTTCATCATCGAGCGGGTCTTGGGCTCGATCACGTCGTCGCCCCAGCCGAAACCCCAGCACCAGGCGGTCATCGCCTCCTGGAAGGGCCGGGTGAAATCGTCGGCCGCTTCGAGGTTCTTCTCGACATATTCGGCGCCGAGCGTCGCCTTGCGCTGTTCGAGGCCTTTCAGGAAGAGGTCTTCGTCGAATGTGCTCATGTCAGGGTCCTCCGTCACACATCTATGGGCCGCAGGACGTAAAGATCGTCTGCGGCGGTCAGGATCTTGTCGTGGTCATGGAGCACCGCGCGCCAGCCGGCCGGGATGCCCTCGTAACCGTAGATACGCCCGGCGAGCTGTCCCGCTACGGCGCCGACCGTGTCGGCATCACCGCCGAGGTTGACCGCGGCGAGCAGCACGTCGCGGAACGTGTCGCCCTGCGTCAGCGCCCAGAAGGCCGCGTGGAGCGTGTGGACGACATACCCGCTGGCCACATCGGGTGGCGCGTCGGGACGCGGCAGCAGCGACGTGTCGCCGGTAACCATGAAACGGGCCATGCTGGCCGCGGCCTTCATGCAGGTGGGGCTGGCATGGGTCAGGCGGCTTTGCATCTGGGCGACGGCCATGGCGCTGTCGACCTGTGCCCCGTAGGCCAGCACCACGGGCGCCAGCCGCATGATGCCGCCATTACCGGATTTCGCCTCGTCCGTCGGGCCGCAATAAGGATGGCGGGTCTTCTCGAAGAGGTCGAGCGCCTCGGCCGTCTGGACGCCGATATCGAAGCAGACACCGGTCGAGGAGAGGTAGCCGTGGCGACGCCAGTTGACGAAGCGCTTCATGGCGTCTTCAGGGTCCCAGCCGTTCGCGGAGCGAAGCATCTGCGCCAGGCACATGGCCATCGACGTGTCGTCTGTCCACTGGCCGGGATCGAGCTTGAAGGGGCCGCCGCCGGTGACGGTTGTGACCGGTTCGAACGTGCCGCGTTCGCGGAATTCCAGCGTGGTGCCCAGCGCGTCGCCCACCGCGAGGCCGATCAGCATGCCCCGGGCCTGGTCCTGCGAGAAGGGCTTTCCCGTCTGGGTCATGGCCGCGGCAGCTTCTCGGAGAACCGGCCGGAGAGGGCACGGTCATGGGCGCCCTGCTCTTCCGCATCGTCGCCCGCGTCGAGCGTGTCGAGGCGGAGGCCCTTGTGCGAGTAGACCGGCCAGCCCGCGCGGGACAGGCCGCGCAGGCGGGCGGCCATGGCGCGTTTCTTGTTCACCTGGTGGGGCTGGAAATGGTCGTAGTCGCGGGGCGTATGTTCCTTGCCGAGCGTGAGGTCGCCGGCCTCGACCGCGGCCTGCATGAGCCGCTGGCCGGTGGATGTACGGGTGATGACGCCGTTGAACCCCGCATCCTCGCCCTCGGGCTGGGCATCGGGCCATATGTCGGCGGCGGCGATATCGGCGGCCTCTCCGATGGCGTCCGGGCAGAGCTTGCAGCGGGTCTGGATCCGCCAGCCGGCCTCGTCGCCCCAGAGCTCGTCATAGGTGCGCTCATAGGCACGGCCGTCGCTGGTTTCCACCCGGGCGCGGCCCGGGTTGCCATAGCCGCGGTAGCGGAAGACCGTGACCTCCTCCTCGGCCACGCCCAACTCGTCGAGCAGCATCCACGACTTCCCGAGATCGGAGGCGCCACCGCAGACCATGACCAGCACCGCGACCAGCAGTTTCTCGAGCCTTGGGTCGGCCTTGGCGCGGGCGCGCACGGCGCCGGCATCGCAGGGCTTGGCAATGATGGCGAAAGGTTCACCGCGGGCCAACGCAGCCTCCAGCCCGGCCAGCGTGTCGGAGGGCCCGTAGCGGGAGCCGGAGCGGCGGGCCACCTCTTCGGGCGTCTCGCTCATCACCCAGCGAGAGCGGACGGGGTGAGCCGGGTCAGCCGAGCAATGGAGGATGAAGCGAGCCTTGCCGCTTTTCAGCAGATGCATGCCCAGCGCCGTCAACACCCCGCCGGTGGCGGCGCGGAAACGGATTTCCGGATCACCCGCCCAGGCCTCTCCCATATGGACGTAGCGGCCCCAGACATCGTCTTCTTTCGGGCCGTCTGCGGTGGCTTCGGCAACCGTGCCGGGACAGGCGGCCAGAATGGCCGCATCGGCGGCGGGGTCTTCCGGCCCGAGCGGCGCCGGTCGAAGGCGCCCTTCCGCTGTCATGGTCATCTTCCAGCGGTCGGGGCCCAGCGCCTCGCACAACCCGCAGCCGATGCAGAGCCCGTGCTCGACGACCTCGTGCACCGAGGCGGGCTGCCGCCCGTCATTCGGCATTGAGCATCTCGCGGATCGATGCCTCGATCTGCCCGCCGCACCAGGCATGGCCGAAGCGGGTGTCGGTGTCATCGCGCATGGCTGCCAAATCGTCGGTGGACATGATGCGCTTTCCGAGTGACAGGACATGCGGCGCGTGCGCCTCGACCAGAGGGCGCAATTCCGGAAGCTGCGCGGTCATGGTGAACCAGAGCGTGGCGGTGACCAGGTCGGCAAGTCCCGGGGCGTCGGTGCCCAGCATGTGGCCGCTGTCGGCCTTCAACCCGTGGGCGTGGCCCGTTGCCTCGAATATCTGTGCCCAGCGCGGCAGACGGTCTTCGGTGAAGCTGTCCCACTCGTCGTGGTTCCACATGGAGCGGCCGCCGAAGCGGGTGACCTCGTCGAGCACGTCGTTGGCGTCGGCGATGATCTTGTGGGTGAGGGCCGCGGGTTCGGGGGCTTGCGGCATCAGGTCGAGGGTCGTGCCCAGATAGGCAAGTACGGCGGGCATCTGGGCGATGGCGGTATCGGCTCCGTGGTCGACCAGCAACGGCGGTGCCATGAAGGGGAGTGGCTGGTCGGTGACTTTCGCGCCCATGACGTCGGTGATGGCGTCTATGCCGGGCTCGTCCCATGTCTTGCCGGCATATGCCAGCACGGCGCGAATGAACTGGCCCCGGAAGGGCAGCGGCCAGTAGTAGAGGGTATAGTCTGCCATGGTCTGCCTTTCATCAATGTTGCCGGGAAGAGCGCGGCGGCAACGAGGAACCTCGGTCTGCATCCATTTCAAAGTGGCATTGCAGCCCTTCGTTGCTCGTTCGGCCTCCCCGGACCAGGATCCCCGCTTTCTCGACGGCCCAAGGAACCGGCGTGTCTTTGCCGTCACTGGTAAACCGTCTGCCCCGCCGAAGCGCAACCGGAAATCCGCCGAGACCCGGATGGAGAGACTTTGCAGCGCTGAGACGGGGCGGCATAACGGTGGCAACACGGCAAATGAACGGGAATCGCATGTTGAACACGACTTGGCAGGCCCTGCTGGAGGCGACCAGAGCACTTCACCGCGACGTTCCAGCGTTGTCGGACTTCTGCGATTTCCCCGATCCGGTGACGGCGCGGGCCTGTGATGCGAAGCACGACCCGCTCTGTGATGCCATGCTCGGGCAGACGGCGCTGCCCACCCTGCCCGCTCTGCAGGTCTTCCACCAAAGCGCCATGGCCGCCGCGCGCAGCGCACAGTGGCGCGACACCTATCGCGACACGGCGTTCGGAGAGACGCTGCACGCCCATTTCGGGAGTTTCGAGGTGGTGGGCCGGGACACGGTGCTGGGGGCCGAGGGCATGCGCAGTTTCCTGGTCTACCAGGCACCGGGGTTTCATTACCCGATGCACCACCATCCGGCCGAGGAGATCTACCTGGTGCTGGCCGGATGGGGCGAGTTTCATCTGCAAGGCCAGCCGTCGCGCCGGCTGGAGGCCGGTGAAACGGCGCTGCACCCCGAGAACGCGCCACATGCCCTGACCACGCATGACGCGCCGCTCGTGGCTTACGTGGTCTGGAAGGGTGACGTTGAAAAGAAGCCGGTCTGGACGGAAACGGACCCGCCGATCTGACGGATGAAAGCGCCACTGGTCCGTTCGCGCCGTCACGGTGCCGCGAACGGAAAAGACCGCGCTGACAGGTTCTGGCATGCAGGACCCACGTCTTTTCCCTGTCGGAGCCGTGCGGATGCTGATCGACGCCCCTTCCCCGCTTCTTGATGCTAACGACATCCGGGCGCTGTTCGACTTGGCGTTGTTGGCGGCGCGTGATTGGCACGCAACCTGCCCCGTCCAGCAGGGTTTTGCGCCGTGGCCGGAAGACCTGGTGTATGTCTCGCGCGAAGCGGTACAGATTCCGGGGCTGGCACACATGGTGCATGACCCCGGCGCGGCTTCGGAGGCATCCCGCGCCCTCAGAGACGCGATTCTCGCGGTGGCTCCCTTCGCCGAGTGGCGGCTGACCTATACCGAGGACGAGGTCGGCGCGGATTTCCTTCAGCGCTTCGGGTGGTTCGAACTGGCCGGTCCAGAGGGCCATTTCCTGACGGATCATGCCCGGATCACGGTGGGGTTCTGGGGGGCAAACCTTTACTATCCGCGCCACCAGCACGAGCCGGAAGAACTTTACACCATCGTGTCGGGGAAGGCCCTGTTTCACGCCGATGGCGAAGAGGACCAGGCGCTTGGCGCGGGGGCCACACGCATTCACGCGGCGAACCAGCCCCACGCGATGACCACGAGCGACTCGCCGATCCTGACGCTGGTCTACTGGCGGGGCGCAGGGTTGGCAGACCCTCCACGCCTGACAGCCGCCTGAGCACCGGGGAATTGCGAGGCGCCGAATGGTCGGCCTCGCCCCGCTCCTACTGCGAAGCCGGGGTCTGAACAGCTGAATTTCGCGGCAGATTCGGACAGTTCGACTGATTTCGCTTGTTCCGCAGGCAAAAAAAGGTGCGAGGGATCGAAGACGATAGACGGCTGGATTTTGGGTTTGCGACAGCCACCAAGCCCTCAAGCGAAAATTTTATTCCTCATGTGAAAATTTTTCTATTCCAAAGCCGAAATATCTGGCAACATGCCTATCACTCATGCAGAGTTGAAACGTCATTGGGCCACAATTGGTGCGGCGAACGGCACGAAAAGAAAACCAAAACTGGTCCGGATAAAGTGGGGGCCGGAAGATCAGACCCCCGTAAACACGAACCGAATGTCTGAACGGGAGGACACGTCAATGGATACCGATATCGGTGCTTTGACGGTGATATTCACCGAATTTTACTACTGGGTCACCGTACCGCTCATGTTCCTGATCCACGTCGGGTTCTGTATGTACGAGGTCGGCGCGACCCGGCACAAGAACCACATCCACACCCTAATGAAGAACACCATGCTGATCCCGCTGGTGACGGTCACCTTCTTCTTCTTCGGCTGGTGGATCTACTTCGCCTTCCCCAACGGGCCGGGCATTACCGGTGGCCTCACGCAATCGGACAACGCCGTGCCGTGGGGCGAACTGATGGGCACGCACCTTGGCGGGCCGGGCGTGAACGACCCGCAGGCGCAGGGCTATGGCGCCGACCTGGGCAACGGCTACTGGGCGCGGCTCAACGGCGTGTTCTGGGCCGCGTTCCTTCTGTTCAGCTGGACCGCGGCATCGATTGTTTCGGGCGCCACGATCGAGCGGATCCGGCCCTCGGCCTTCTGGATCCTGGCGGTCGTCATCGGCTCGTTCACCTGGATCATCGACGCGGCCTGGGGCTGGCACCCGGACGGGTGGATGGTCACGCAGCTGGGCTATCACGACGCCTATGCCTCGGGCGTGATCCACGCGATCGCGGGCGGCTTTGCCCTTGGCGTCATATGCGTGCTCGGGCCCCGGATCGGCAAGTTCGCCCCCGACGGCACACCGCGCAACATCAACCCTCACAACAAGTGGCTGGTGACGATCGGGCTGTTCCTGATCTACTGCGGCTTCTGGGGCTTCTACGTGGCCTGCAACGTGCCGATCATCGGCTCGGGGGCTATCGGGGCCGCGGAAGGGACGTTCACGGCGACGACCATCTACCTGACGCCCACTACCCTTTCGGCGATCGTCTTCAACTTCCTGATGTCGCTGTCGGGCGGGTTGCTGATGGGCTACGTGGTATCGCGAGGCGAGGCCTTCTGGACCTACTCGGCCGGCCTTGCCGGCGTCATTACCGCCTCGGCGGGGAATGACCTGTACCACCCGATCGAAGCAATGCTGATCGGCGCGGTCGGCGCCTATTGTGCCTACAAGCTGCACTTCTGGGTCGAGCGGACGTTCAAGATCGATGATCCGGTCGGCGCGGTTGCGGTGCATGGTTATGCTGGCTTCATCGGCCTGATCATCGCCGGCTTCGTGCTGTGGGGCCACCCGGCCACGGCGGGCTACCACGAAGAGATTGCCTCGATCACGCCGTGGGGCCAGCTCGCCGGGGCATGCATCATGTTCATCGTGCTGGGCTTCATCCCGGCCTGGATCGTGTCGAAGATCCTTCAGGGGATGGGTATGCTGCGCGTTCCGCCCGCGGTCGAACTGGTGGGGCTCGACATGAGCGAGGAGCTGAGAGAGGAGGCCGACGCCATCGCGGTGTCGGAAGCCGATATCGAAGAGGCCAAGCGCCTCGGACTGCTGACCTGAGGAGGACGTAACAATGTCAACCACGATCGTCGAAAGCTGGTCCGGCGCGGACCTGTCGCAACTGGGCCCCGTCTATCCGGGCGTCGGATGGGAGGTGACCCTCTTCGTTCTGGGCGTGGCCTTCTGGCTGCTGTTCCATATCCTTCAGGCGCGCATCGAGAAGAAGGAGTTCGAGGTGGACGAGGCCGCCGCCCGCAGCAAGGAGCGGCTGGAAAGGGTCTTCGACGAGGAGGCGCGCGAATAGGCGCGCACCCGAGACTCGCACAAAAAAATGGCGCCGGCCCCTTGGGCCGGCGCTTTTGGTTCAATTGGCCCCTTCATACGCAACTCCCCGAATGACAGGCATATTCCCCGGCAAACAGCCTGTTTGCCCCGACCAATGCCTGCATTTTCAGCCTGTTTGCCTTCTATTTCAGCAACATTGAAATTTCGTGTTGGCTTAGCATTGGTGTAGCGTTCACACGGTTTACGAACCAATTGTGAACCAAAAGGGCCGGCAAGCAAGCCCACCAATGGTACGGAGGTACGACCCACATGGAAGAGCAACTCGCGGAACTCGCGGCCAAGGTGGCCGCCATTGAATCGAAGGGGAATCTGACGAACACGATGTTCGCGGAGACCTATTACTACCTGACCATCCCGCTGATGATCATCATTCACGCAGGCTTTCTGGCCTACGAAATGGGCGCCTCGCGCGCCAAGAACGCCCTGTCTTCGGGCGTCAAGAACATCCTGGCCTTCGCTTTCGTAATCCCCGCCTTCTATTTCTTCGGGTGGTGGGTCTACTGGGCGTTCCCCACCGGATTTACCCTCTCGGCTGGCCCGAACGGGATTTCGGGTGCGGAATATGCCAATGGCTTCGCGCTCGCCTGGGGCGAGGCGGCCGCCTACATGGGCCCGAACACGGAGGACCAGATCGACGGCGTCTTCTGGGGTGCCTTCACGCTGTTTGCGGCGACAACGGCTTCGATTTTCTCGGGCGCGGTCATCGAGCGCATCCAGACGGTCGGGTTCGTGATCCTCGCCATCGTGTTGGGCGGGTTCAGCTGGACGTTGGCAGCGGCATGGGGCTGGCATTCCGACGGCTGGCTGATCCAGCAATGGGGCGTGCATGACTTCGGCGCGGCGGGGCTTGTCCACGCGGTCGCGGCCTTCTTCGCTCTCGGCGTGCTGATCAATCTCGGCCCCCGGATCGGCAAGTTCAACGAGGACGGCACGGCCAACAACCTCGCCGGGCACAACATGCCCTTTACGGCGACCGGCCTCATGCTCATCGTCGTGGGCTTCTGGGGCTTCCTGATGGGGTGTCTCGTCGTGGGTGGCGAAAGCTGGTCGTGGGGTGGAAACTTCACCACGATCTACGGCACGCCAACCAACCTCGGCGCGCTCAGCTTCAACATCCTTATGGGTGTCGCGGGCGGTATCATCGGGGCCTGGTCGCTGACGCGCGATCCGTTCTGGATGATGTCGGGGGCGCTGGCCGGCCTGATCTCGGTGGCGTCGGGGGTCGATATCTACTTCCCCTCGCTTACCTTCATCATCGCCATGGTGGCGGGCCTGATGCTGAAACCGGCGGCGACCTTCATCGAGAGCTTCGGCATCGATGACGCGGTGGGCGCGGTTACCGTGCACGGCGTGATGGGTGTCTTCGGCATGCTGATCCTGGGGATCTTCGCCAGCGGCTACCCTGCCCTTCTGGGCGAAGGCGTCCCGACGGTCAGCTTCATCGGTCAATTCGTGGGCACGGTCGTATTCGTCGCGATCGGGTTCATCACCGGCTACGGCTGTTCGCTGATCCTGAAACTGGTCGGCATGCTGCGCGTTCCGGAAGCTGCTGAAATCGCCGGTCTCGACACCGTCAAGGTGCCGGCACAGGCCTATCCCGAGGGCATCATGGCATCGCCCCCGGCATCCAAGTAACAGGAGGACTTAAGAATGGGATTTCCCTTTGACACACCGACATGGGATGGCGTCTCCGGCGCGATCTTCATGGGGCTCGGAAGCTCGGCCCCGGCGATCTTCTCGTTCATCGCGATCGTGATGTCGATCCTGGCGCTGGTCTTCGGCCAGAAGACGGAAGCCGGAAAGTACCGCAGCCACAAGTAAAGCTGCATCATGGCTGAAAAACGAGACGCCCCGCTGGCCATCATCCAGCGGGGCGCCTTCTTAGAGCGGAGCAGATGCGGCAGCGGTCACGCCACCCGCGCCAGCCCCGCCCCGCTCTTTCCCGAAACGAACCTTTCGTGCAGGCACTTCACGGCGTCGTCGGCCGCATCGCGAGGCACGACGAACTGTACATCGACATTGCGCGGCGTCTGCTGAGCGGCAACGACGTCGATACCCGCCTCGTGCAGGGCCTGAAGGCCGTGGCCCAGCACCCGCTCGCCCGTCAGGTCGCGGCCGATGACCGCCACAAGCGACACGGCGCGCGCCGTGACCTCGGCCTGAGGGTAGACCTCCTCGATCTCGCGGATCACGCGCTTGGCCGTCTTGAGCGAGGCCTGGATGTAATGCGTGATGTTGTTGGCGTTCGACGTTTTCGACACGATCCAGACGTTGTGGCGCTTGAGCGCCTCCAGCGCGGTCGCATCGTAACCTTTGACGCCAACCATGTCCTGTTCGAAAAGCTCGAGTGCCACCACGCCGAGGCCGGTGACGATCTCGACACCGGGGTTCTCGGCCTTCTCCTCGTCGATCAGCGTCCCAGGGTCACCCGGCTCGAACGCGTTGGTCACGCGCAGGGTGATACCGGCACGGCGCAGGATCTTGGCGGCGTTGGGATGGATCGCCTCCATCCCCATGTTCGCCAGCTGGTCGGCCACGTCGTAGTTGGTGTGACCCAGCTTGCGCGCATTCTCGACGCCCACAAGGCCCGGATCGGCCGATGACAGGTGAAATTCCTTGTGGATGATCGCCTCGTGCGCGCCGGTGTGGGCGGCGATGTTCGAGAAGGTCACCTCGGAATAGCCCCGGTCATATTCGCGCATCAGCCCTTCGGTGCACTGGGCATAGCCCGTGACGATGGGCAGTTCGCGGGTCAGGTCGATGTCGTCGAGCCCGGCCGCGATACGCTCTTCCAGCGTGTGCTCGGCCTCGTCGCGCCAGCCGCTGAGGTCGACAAAACGGGCATCGACACCGTTACGCTGCAGCAGCAGCGCGGTGACGAAGGCCGAATGCGCCTCGCCCAGGCCCGAAAGAAGCTCGCGGATCACCAGCATGTGGCTGGACAGGCGGAAATGACCGAAGGAGCAGAGACGCTGGAGGTCGAAGAGGCACGAACGCGCCCCCTCCACCCGTTCACGAACGAACTCGTCGGCCATGTTCTGATCGCCGGGATGGCTGAGCACCTTGCGGTGCGCCTCGCACATGGCATCGCCGACCGAAGAAAGCGCGTCGAGCCAGCCATGATCGTTGTCGTCATTGGCGAAAAGGCCATAGACGCCCGGTCGGCCCGATTTCTTGTGCTCGAGCAGAAGGTCGGTGATGCCGCCGAAGGCCGAGACGACGAAAATGCGGTGATAGAGATCGGACCCTTCGCGCCCCCCGATCAGCAGCGTGTCGAGCAACTCGTCCACGCGGCTCATCGAGGTGCCGCCGATCTTCTCGACGGTATGCTTTGGAAAACTCATGACGTTATTCCTTTCGGCGGTCAGTCCGCCAACTCTTCCGCGGCGGCATAAGAGCCATCTTCGCGGTGTACCTCGTTGCCGGTCACCGGCGGGTTGAACACACAGGCCATGACGAGCTCTTCCTCGGCCCGAAGGACGTGGCGGTCGTGCTTGTCGAGCGCATACATCACGCCCGGCTTGATCTCGTGTGTTTCCCCGGTGGCGATGTCGGTTATCGACCCCTTGCCGGACATGCAGTACACGCTTTCGAAGTGGTTCTTGTATTCGAACGTATGCTCAGATCCCGTGTTCAGGAACGTGATGTGAAACGAGAACCCCATCTTGTCATCGGCCAGAAGCATCCTGACCGACGACCATTCTGCGTCGGTAACGACGCGGTCTTTCTGGTTCTCGACGATATCGTTGAAATCTCTGACAATCATTTTGTTACTCCGCTGCCATCTTTGTGGATGCCGAGGCGTCGCGTGCTGCCTCGAGCAGGATGTCGAGCCCCTTGCGGAAGGTGTCTTCCGACGTCGTCAGGGGGGCGAGCACCTTGACGACCTCGTCGTCGGCGCCCGAGGTTTCGATCACGAGGCCTTTCTCGAAGGCGCGGGCGCAGATGTCGCCCGCCAGGTCGCCGGAACCCACGTCAACGCCCTGCATCAGGCCGCGGCCCTTGAGGCGCGCGCCGGGGATGATGTCGGCGATGGCTTGCAGGCCTTCGGTCAGGATCTGGCTCTTGCCCTGAACTTCTTTCGCGAAGTCATCGGTCTTCCAGAACTTTTCCAGAGCGACCCGGCCCGTGACGAAGGCGTGCGTGTTGCCCCGGAACGTGCCGTTATGTTCGGCCGGCTTCCAGATGTCGTGCTCGGGCTTGATCAGAAGCGCGGCGAACGGCAGGCCGAAGCCCGAAAGCGATTTCGCCTGCGTGATCATGTCCGGGTCAATCCCGGCTTCCTCGAAGGCGAAGTAGGTGCCCGTGCGGCCACAGCCCGACTGGATGTCGTCGACGATCAGCATGGCGCCGTACTTGAGGGCAAGGCGCTCAACGCCCTGCATCCATTCCTTGGAGGCGGCGGTGAGACCGCCCTCGCCCTGCACCGGCTCGAAGATGAACGCAGCGGGCGCATCAATGCCGGACGAGGAGTTGTCGAGCATCATTTCGGCCTGGGCGAGCGTGTCGACGTCGTCGCCAAGTGCCCCTTCGAAGGGGAAATGCGTGACGTCGCCCAGGGCCCCGCCACCGGCGCCGCCGCGCTTGCCGGCATTACCGGTCAGCGAAAGCGCTCCCATGGTCATGCCGTGGAATCCATTGGTAAAGGCCACGATGTTGCGCCGGCCGGTGACCTTGCGGGCAAGCTTCATCGCCGCCTCGACGGCGTTGGTGCCGGTCGGGCCGGTCATCATGATCTTGTGGTCCATACCGCGCGGCTTGAGGATGTTGTCCTCGTATGCCTTCAGGAAACGGGCCTTCTCGGTCGTGTACATGTCGAGCCCGTGGGCAATCCCGTCGCCCGAGATATGCTCGATCAGCGCGGCTTTCATGTCGGGGTCGTTGTGCCCGTAGTTGAGCGACGAGCACCCGGCGAGGAAGTCGATATAGGTTTTGCCGTCGGCATCGGTGAGTTCCGAGCCAAGGGCCTTCGTGAAGACCGTGTCGAAGCTGCGGCAGTAGCTGCGCGCCTCTGATTCGCGGCGTTCAAATACAGATTTGTCGGCTGACGTGTCAGTCGGCATGGCGTGTCCTTTGGTTTGATGGATTTGAAGCGGAAGGCGGGCAGCCCCTTCAGGCTGCCTTCTTCAGTTCTTCCGCGAGGTCGATGGTGACCATGTATTCGGTGTTGTGTTTTCCACGGAAGTGCAGGGCCTCACCGAAATAGGCCTGCGAGGAAAGCCGCGCGTCCTGCTGTTTCGCGAACTTGCGGAACAGCTTCCACGAGGCAGCGTTCGAGCGCGTGATGGTGGTCTGAATGCGCTCGACATCCTTGCAAATGTCGCGCTGCAGAAGGCTCTTGAGCATTAGCGTGCCAAGGCCCATGCCGCGCGCTTCGGAAGACACGGCGACCTGCCAGACGAACAGCGTCGAGGGATCGTTCGGCATGACGTAAGCCGAAACCCAGCCCGCCGGCTTGCCGCCAAGCTCTGCCAGAACGCACGTATCGCGGAAATGGTCACACTGGATCAGGTTGCAATACATCGAGTTCTCGTCGAGCGGCTTGCAGGCCCTGATCAGCGACCAGATATCCGCGCCGTCTTCGGGCACGGGTTTTCGCAACGAGGGCGTCGCCTTGTCGATCAGTTCGAGCGTGTGTCGCATCGGTCTGCTGTCTCCTCAGTTTTGCTTTGATTACTAAAGTAGTTTCCCCGACTACAAACTTCAAGGTGCAAAGCAAACAGAAGTAGAATGTCGCGCGCGGACGGTAAAACAGCGCATTTTGCACATAAAATCATTGCTCTTGCTTCATTCAGCAAAGCAATTTCGTGGATTGCCGAAAAATAATTATTATGTGACTGTAAAGTAAAAGCTTGCGGAGTCGTCCATGGAACGCATTGATACCTGCCTTATCGCCCTGCGCAGAATCCTTCGCGCGACCGACACCTATGCACGCGACCTTGCCCAGTCGGCCGGGCTGACAGCCGTGCAGTTCCGGGTGCTGCAGTTGATCGCCGAGCGCGGGCGCTGCACTGCCACGGAAATTTCGCACCGGATGATCGTATCGCAGGCCACGGTGACTGCCCTTGTCGACAAGCTGGTCAAGAAGGGACTGGTGGTGCGCGAGAAGTCGAACACGGACCGGCGGCAGACAAACATCATCCTGACGGAAGAGGGCCGCGCGACGGTCGACAACGCGCCCGATGCGCTTCAACAGCAGTTCGTCGCCCGTTTCGAGGCGTTGGAGGACTGGGAGCAATCGATGATCGTGGCCTCGCTGGAACGGGTGGCGAAGATGCTCAATGCCGCCAATCTCGATGCCTCGCCGGTGCTCGACTCCCGCGAGTTGCGCAACGGCGCCTGAGGGTCAGCGGGCCTTCACGTTGTCGAGCCGGTCGACCACTTCCCGGTACCAGATATCCGCGGCCTTCAGGAAATGCGGCTTGGCGAACGGGTGCAGGACGTCACGGCGCAGGCTCGTGTCGGCATAGGCAGTCGCGCCTCGCGGATCGCCCAGCGCGCGATAGGCCGCCTTGGCCCCGAGATAGGGCGCCATGACGGTACCTGATCCCGAAAAGCCCATCGCGTAGTGCAGCCCCCGGTCTTCGCCCACATGCGGCATGTGATTGAAGCTGAAGCCGGTATTGCCCCACCACGCGTGGCTGATCTTGGCATCCGACAGTTCGGGCCAGACACTGAGCATGGTCGCGCGCAGGCGTTTCGCGGCCTGCTTCATCGGGATCTCGCGCATCGCGGCCCGTCCGCCCCAGATGATGCGCTTGCCGTCGGGGGAAAGGCGGAAATAGCTGTGCCGGGCCCGGGTCTCGACCATCATGCGCCGGCCCGGCGCCAGGTGGCCCAGCAGGTTGGACGGCAGTTCCTCTGTCGCGATCAGGTAGGAGGGAAGCGGGAAGACCCGCGCCACGTGCCAGCGAAAAAGGGGTGTCGTGTAGCCGTTGGTGCAGAGGATCACCTTCTCCGCGCGCACTGTGCCCTTGGGTGTCGTGACCGTGAAGCGGTTGCCGGCGCGTTCGAGCGCGGTGACCTCGGCGTTGCCGGTCAGCGTGATGCCCCGGCGGGTTACAGCGTTGCGCAGGCCCTGGTGGTACTTGGCCGGGTGCAGACCGCAATGTTCGGGAAAGAAAATGCCGCCGAAGTAGCGGGGCGTTTCGATATGCTGGCCGAGCGCGTCCCGTTCGACGGTAGCAATCTCCACCTCGCTCTTTTCCGAGACCTGGCGGGCCAGCGTCTTCTGGTTCTGGAAGTGCTCTTTCGTCCACGCCAGCTGGATGCGGCCCGTCTGTTGCAGGTCGCAATCGATGCCTTCCCGGTCGATCAGCCCTTTTGCCCAGTCGAGCGCCGGCTTGGCCTCTGCAAAGAGGGCATCCGCCACCTGTGGCCCGAACTTGTCGGCGAGTGCCTTCCAGCCCAACCGGGGATGCGCCCCCAGCATGCCGCCATTGCGGGTCGACGCGCCCTGCCCCGGCTCGGCCTTGTCCACGACCACGACAGACGCCCCGCAATCATGCGCGGCGATGGCCGCCGAAAGGCCGGCATACCCTGCGCCGATGACCAGCACGTCGCAGTCTTGCGGCAGCGCATCATCTGCCGGGTCGTTGTTCAGAACCTTCCACCAATAGGGGGTGCCGGGTTCGGATTCGTCGTTCCATTGCATGGGAGTTTTCCCTCGTTGACCGGGCCGACTATCGGGTGGGTCAACCGGCTTGTCCATGACACAAGTGCGACAAACCGGGCGGGAAATGCGGGCCGGGCGCGGTGTTGACCCTCGCGCCCGGCCCGTTCCTAGTTCGTGATGATCTCAGGCCCCATGAAGGTGTTGGGCAGCACCGTCGAGATCCACGGGATATAGGTGATCATGATCAGGAAGACGAAGAGCACCGCGAGGAACGGCAGTGCCGCCCGCACCACGCTCATCATCGGCATGCCCGCCACGCCCGACGTCACGAAGAGGTTGAGACCGACAGGCGGCGTGATCATCCCGATTTCCATGTTGACCACCATGATGATGCCAAGGTGGATCGGGTCGATCCCGAGTTCCATGGCGATCGGGAAGACCAGCGGCGCGACGATCACCAGAAGGCCCGACGGCTCCATGAACTGGCCGCCGATCAGGAGGATGACGTTCACCACGATCAGGAACATCACCGGCCCGAAGCCCGCGTTCAGCATGGCGCCCGCGATCTGCTGGGGGATCTGCTCGTCGGTCAGCACGTGCTTGAGGATGAGGGCGTTGGCGATGACGAAGAGCAGCGTCACCGTCAGCTTGCCCGCCTCGAAGAGCGTATGCTTGGTGTCGGGGTGGAAGAACGCGGTGACGATGGCGTAGGGCTTGCGGATGAGGCTGAGGTTGCCGCCACGCTCGGTGCCCCGGGCCAGCGGGCCCATGTCGCGATAGACGAAACACGCGATGAAGAACGCGTAGACCGCCGCGACCGCAGCCGCCTCGGTCGGGGTGAATATACCGCCGTAGATACCGCCGAGGATGATGACGATGAGGAAAAGGCCCCATGCGGCCTCGCGCCCCGAAGTGAGGATTTCGCCCCAGCCCTGCCATTCGCCCTTGGGCAGGTTGCGGACCTTTGCCATGACGTAGATCGTCGTCATCAGCATGAAACCTGCGAGCAGCCCGGGGATGACACCGGCAAGGAACATCCGACCGACCGACACCTCGACCGCGGCCGCGTAGACCACCATCACGATGGAGGGCGGGATCAGGATGCCGAGCGTCCCGGCGTTACAGATCACGCCCGCCGCGAAATCCCGCGAATAGCCGACCTGGCGCATGCCGGAAATGACGATCGTGCCGATGGCCACCACCGTGGCGGGCGACGAGCCCGACAGCGCGGCGAACAGCATGCAGGCGAAGACGCCGGCGATGGCAAGCCCGCCCGGCAGGTGGCCGACACAGGCAATCGAGAAGCGGATGATCCGCTGGGCCACGCCGCCTGTCGTCATGAAGCTCGAGGCGAGGATGAAGAAGGGGATGGCCAGCAGGGTGTAATGCCCCTCGAAGGCGCTGAAGAGCGTCTGCGCCACCGAGGCCAGCGAGCTGTTCGAGAACCACAGCAGGAACATGATCGAGCTGAGCCCGAGCGACACGGCAATCGGCACACCCACGAGAAGCAGGCCGATGACCATGACGAAAAGCAGAAGAACTTCCATCAGTCATGCTCCCCCTGTTGGGCGCGAACATGTTCGAGCTCTTCCTCGACCTCGTGACTGGCGACGATCCGGTCCACCTTGCCGCGCCAGATCTGCACGGCCGCCTGCGCAAAACGGAAGGTCAACAATGCCATGGACAGCGGCAGGACGAGGTACGGGATGGCCTTGGGCAGTTTCTCGTATTCCTCGTCGAAGTTTATCCACCCTTCGAGGAAGCGCAGAAAGCCGGGCATCGGGATGTCCTGCACCTCGTACCAGCCCTGACCGCGGAAATCGGTCTCGAAGCCGGTCGGGAACCAGCGTCCGGTGGTCGGCGGCAGTTCCGCATAGACCGACCAGTAATCCCACGCGCCCTTGAGAAGCAGGAGTGAAAAGACGAGGCAGCAGGCGATCGAAAAGAGCGCCATGGCCTTGCGCACCGGGGCGGAGACGATGTTGATGATTGCATCCACGCCAAGATGGCTTTGCTTCTTCACGGCGTAGGAAGCCCCCAGAAGCACCAACCAGCCGAACATGAACACGGTCAGTTCGAGTGCCCAGAGAATGTTCGAGTTGAATACGTACCTGGCGATCACGTTCGAGAACGTCACCACCGTCATCAGGCCGAGAAGCGCGGCGATCACCGTTTCCTCGATCTTGTCCACGAAGCTGTGTTCGTGCTGCATCTGTCCCCTCCTCCCGCAAGTGTCTTGCGAAAAGGACGGGCCCGATCTATTCAGGCCCGCCCCATGAGATGCGTCGTGTCACGCACCCTTCAGGCTTACATGCTGGCGTTGATTTCCTGCGCAGCGTCGATGTTTTCCTGGCCCACGTCGTCGGTGAACTGGTCCCAGACCGGCTTCATGGTTTCGACCCACTTGGCCCGCTGGTCGGCGTCGAGCTCACGAACGGTGCCGCCGGCATCGATGACCGCCTGCTTGGCTTCCGCGTTCACCTTGGTGGATTCCTTGTTCCGGGTCTCGGTCACTTCGGACACGATGGTCAGGAACTGGTCGCGCACTTCGGGCTCGAGGCTGTCGAGCCAATCCACGCTGGTCACGACGAGATAGTCGATGATGCCGTGATCGGTGTTGGTCACGCCATCCTGCACCTCGAAGAATTTCTTGCCGTAGATGTTCGACCAGGTGTTTTCCTGCCCGTCGACCACGCCCTGTTGCAGCGCGCCGTAGACCTCGGAGAACGCCATCTTCTGCGGGCTGGCACCAAGCGCTTCCATCTGTGCCACCAGCACGTCGGAGGATTGCACGCGGAACTTCAGGCCCTCGGCATCCGACGGCTCGATGAGCGGCACGTTGGCCGACATCTGCTTCATGCCGTTATGCCAGTAGGCCAGGCCCTGCAGCCCGCGGCGCTGCATGCTGTCGAGCAGGTCCTGACCGGCGTCGGAGGCCTGGAATTGCTCGACGGCGTTGATGTCCTTGAACATGAACGGCAGGTCGAAGATGCGGAATTGCTTGGTAAATTTCTCGAATTTCGAAAGCGAGGGCGCAGCAAGCTGCACGTCGCCCTGAAGCATGGCCTCGAGCACCTTGTTGTCGTCGTAGAGCGTGGAGTTCGGGAAGACCTCCATGCACATGGTGCCGTCCATCTCTTCGTTGACGCGCTGTTCGAGCAGCGACGCGGCGATCCCCTTGGGGTGCTTGTCGGTGTTGGTGACGTGGCTGAACTTGACGACGATCTCGCCATCGTCGCAGGCGGCGCTTACGGCGGTAGCCGCAGCGGACAGCGCCAGCGCGGATGCGGCAGCGGTCAGGAACTTCATGATCTGGTCTCCTCCCAATATGAGACATTGCAAGACTGCCCCTTGTGCGGGGCGGTACCCAAGTGTTCGTTGCGAGGTGAAGCGCGCTCAAGGGTTAGTTTGAGCCCAATAAATAGATGAATTAAGTGCAACAATATCAGTTGTTTATGGAACATTCTACACCTAGCCCGTGAACAACTGCCTTACCATTGTGCGGAAATTCGCACATGGTCGCCGCCATGTTGTGCGGAAATCCGCACAGAATGGGCAATCTGGCAAAAGGGATTCCCTTGCCCCCGACACAGGCGCCGACTGGCCGTTCGGGCCAGCGAATGGGCCTGTGCCGGCGAACCGCCCGGGCGGTCAGTCGCGGCGGTAATCCTCGGGCCTGATGCCGTAGCGGGCCAGCTTGTCGTAGAATGTCTTGCGCGGCAGTTTGAGGGCCTTTGCGGCCTCCGAGGCACGGCCGTTCTGCCGCCCCAGCGCGGCGATCAGGAGCGAGCGTTCGACACGCGCCATCTGTTCGGCGAGCCCTAGTTCGGCAGCCGCCGCGGCTTCCTCGGGCATTCCCAGCACGAAACGCATCGCCGCCGACATCAGCGAGCGCGCATTGCCGGGCCAGTCCTGTGCCATCAGGCGGGCCATGTGATCGGTGGTGATCTCGGGCACCGGGATGCCCGCCTGTTCTGCCGCCTGGGCGACGTAATGCGAGAAGAGAACGGGAATATCCTCGGGGCGTTCGGCCAGCGAAGGGATACGTACCGGGGTGACGTCGAGCCGGTAGTAAAGTTCGGCGTTCATCCGCCCCTCTTCGACCTCGGTGGCAAGGTCGGCCGTGGTCCCGGCGATCAGGCGCACATCTTCGGCACCTTCAAGTTTTTCGGCCAACGCATACTGGGTCGCTGCCGGAAGGGTTGAAACATCGTCGAGGAACAGCGTCCCTCCCGATGCCGCGCTGAACGCCTGGTCGAGAGATGACCCGTCCATTCCCGAAGACGATCGCTTGACGAACGGGCCGCGCGCGACGGGCGACAGGAGGTGGATGACCTCGGCGACCTTCGAGACGCCCGCGCCCGGCGGGCCGGTCACCAGCACCTCGACACCCATTGGCGCCACCGCTCGCACCCGTGCACGCAGGTCATCCGCCAAGGCAGACGTACCGAAAAGCATGCGCGCGGCGGGGTCGCCGGTTTGAAGCTGTGCCTTGAGACGGCGATTTTCCAGCACCAGCCGCCGGGTGGAAAGCGCCCTTTCGAGCACCGGGATCAGGTCATCCGGCGAACATGGCTTTTCAAGGAAGTCGAACGCCCCCTGCCCCATGGCTTCGACGGCCATGGGAATATCGCCCTCGCCGGTGAGAAGGATCACGGGAAGTTCCGGGTCGATGCCAATCGCGTATTTCAACAGGTGGAAGCCGTCACGGCCCGGCATCCGGATATCGGACAGGATCACGCCCGGGAAATTTTCTGCGATATGGTCCTTTGCCTCGATGAAAGAGCCGGCCGGTCTTGCGGACAGCTCGGCCAGTTCCAGCGACTGAACCAACGCCTCGCGCACCGCGGCGTCGTCATCCACCACGAGGACGTCAATGCTCATGCCGCCACCTCTTGACGCCAGGGTTCGAGTTCGACGGTCATGATTGCCCCACCGCCCGACGCATTCGTTCCGCGGATGTTGCCACCGAAACTCTGCACAAGACCGTATGAGATCGAGAGACCGAGCCCCATACCGTCATCGGTGCCCACCGCCTTGGTCGTGTAGAAGGGTTCGAACATCTTGGCCGGATCGCTGATGCCCGGGCCGATGTCCCGTACGGTCACGCTCAGCGGCGGACCGGCCTGGATACCGATGCTTACGTGCTTGTCGGCCTGGGCCGACATGGCATCGGCGGCATTGTTGATGAGATTTACGAAGACTTGCACCAGCCGCACTTCGCCCCCCAGTGCATGGACAGGATGCGAGGGTGGCTGCCAGTCAAGCGTCACCCCCTCCTTTCGGAGGCGGGCTTCGGTCAGCTCTGTCGCCGTGTCGATGACCTGGACGAGGTCGACCTTGCCCATGGGTTCGCTCTCGTTCCGGGCAAAGGCGCGCAGGTTCTTGATGATGCGGGCGGCGCGCGCCGCAAGCTGCGAAATTCGATTGAGGTTCTCGCCGGCCGCGTCCGTCCGGCCCTTGGCAAGGAACGAGCCGCCGTTATCCGCGAATTGCTGGATCGCCATGAGCGGCTGGTTCAATTCGTGACTGATCCCGGCGCTCATCTGCCCCAGCGCCGAAAGCTTGCCCGCCTGCACCAGTTCGTCCTGGGCGCGCTTGAGCGCGGCTTCGGCCTCTTCCCGTTCCCGCACTTCGCGGCGCAGCGCGATGTTAGCGTCGGAAAGCTCGGCGGTGCGTTCGGCCACGCGGGTTTCAAGCTGTGCATTGGCGCGGGCCAGCGTGCGGCGGCGTTCGCCGAGAAGCAGCAGTACCATCCCGAAGGCGAGGCAGATCACGGTGAAAACGGAGGTCTGGAGCCACGCGATGCGGCGGGCGGGAGAGGTGTCGACCAGCGCGTGCCCTGTCATGCCGATCACGGGCTCGTCCCGGGACAGGTGCAGCGCGGCGCGTGGCAGGTATTCGCCCCAGTCCATGCGCCAGATCTCGTAGGTGCCGGTTTGGACGGCGCTGAACTCCGGCGCAGGGTCGATCGGCGGGGCCGGCGCCGCGCCATCCTCGCGCGGTTGCCAGCCGAGGATTTCCGAACGGTTCGACAGGAAGATACGCCCCTCCGGGTCGGTGAAGAAGACCGGGGGCTGGCCGCCGATCCAGTCCCACTCGACTTCCATCATGTCGACGAGGGCAATGACGCTGCCCTTGACCCCGTTCGCGCCGAAAGCGGGGGCGGCGAAAGCGTAGACCCGGCGACCGTCCGGCCCGAGCCGCCCGTAGAAGGTGCCGAGCGCGCCGCGCATGGCGCGCCGGAAATAGCGGCTGCCGGCGGGGCGAAGGATGACATCGCCTGCCCGCGCCAGAACCGTACCGGCCGTGTCCGTGTAGAAGAGCGCCAGCGCCCCGCTCTTGTCCGCCGCGTCCTGCAGGACCCGGTCGGCCCGGGCGACCCCGTCTTCGGCGGTGAGATCTTCGAAGACCGGGTGCTCGGTCATTAGAACCGCCAGTTCGCGGAAACGGCGCAATTCCCCGGTGAACCGGTCAGAGGCCAGGGCAAGGTCGGCACGCCCCTGCTTTTCGAGCTGCGCCAGTGCCTGGATGTGCGCATAGTGCCAGATGCCCGCCCCAATGGCGGCAACCGCGCCAAGGAACAGGGCGACCACGAGCAATCTGGTGCGCAGCATCTTCGTCATTGAGATGTTCTAGCAAGGGTTCCACGGGCTTGACCAGACACCCGGTTGGGCGGCCCTGTTTCAACCCTTGGCGGCGAGCACGGCCTCCGCGAGCTCTGCCGCTTCAAAACGCACCGGATCAGCCACGGGAAGGCCCGTTTCCCGGGCCGTCGTCTCGATCGCCTCCCGCGCCGCGGCTTCATCAAGGTCGCGGGTATTAAGCGCGATGCCGACAACCTTCGCCGGGGTCAGTGCACCGCCCGCGCGCGCCACCATCTCGTTGAGCGCAATGACATTTCTCAAGGGTGGCACCGGCACCGCGTCCCCCGCGGTGTCGAGCGCATCCATCCCTGCCCGGTGGCAGAGGATCAGCGCATTGGCGCAACTTCCGCGCATCAGCGGCAGGGTCGCCGTGCTGCCGGGATGCAGAAGCGAGCCCTGCCCCTCGATGATCAGAATGTCGTGGTCGGCATTCTCCAGCACCATGCGTTCGACGGCGCCCGCCGCATGATCCACCCGGAAGGCGTCGAGCGGAATGCCCTTGCCGGTGATCGCGACACCGCTTTGGCCTGTGGCGAGAAAGGCCGCGTCGTGCCCCGCATCGCAAAGCGACGACCAGATCTCGAGCCCGGAGGTCTTTTTGCCCACGGCCATGTCGGTGCCAACCATCAGCGCGCGGATGTTGGGCAGCTTCGCCGCGCGGGCCATGGCGATGGGCGGCATGGCGTCGGTGGGCGTGCGGATGTCCCAGATCCACTGGCCGGGCTTCAAGCGGTCGCCCAGCGCGTCGTTCAGCCGGTCATGCAGCCCGTTGACCACCGACAGCCCGGCGCCGATGGCTTGTTCCAGCATCGCCATCCACTCGGGCGGCACCCGCCCGCCCGAGGGCGTGGTGCCAAGTACCAGAACCTCGGCACCCAGCCCGATCGCATCGTCCAGCGTGGCGACGATTGGGATGTCGCGATCAATCTTACATAGCTCTTTCAGGCTCTTACCCACCGCCTGGCTGTCGATCACACAGGCGACCGGATTGCGGCCGTAGCGGATGATCCCCTCGGCCATCTTGGCGTTGATCAGGCCCATGTTGGCCTCGGCATAGATGGCGATCTTCTGGGTCGGCTCAAGCATCGGGCAGGTCTCCTCCGTGACCGGGCCGGTCGGCGGGAAGGGTCACGCCCTCGACCAGCGGGGCGCCATCGGCCGGGTCGGGGTCGAGGTTGAGGTGGCTGTCGAGGTCGATATAGTCGAACAGCGCCCCGATCGAGGCGCCCGCCGCGATCGACACCGCGCTTTCGCCCATGCAGCCGATCATCGTTTTCAGGCCGAAGGCGCGAGCCGTGGCGACGATGCGCAACGCCTCGGTAATACCGCCGCATTTCATCAGCTTCAGGTTCACCCCGTCGACCCGATCGGCAAAGCCGGGGATATCGCCCGACATCCGGCAGCTTTCATCGACGAAGATGGGAAGGGGGCGGTCCTTGAAAAGGTCGGAGAGCTGATCCTCGGCGCCGCGCACCAGCGGCTGTTCGATATACTCCGCCCGCCGCTCGGCCAGCCAGCCCATCATGTGGCGCGCATCTTCGAGCGACCAGCCGCCGTTGGCATCGACGCGCAAGACCACATCGGCATCGCCGACGCTCTCGATCACGGCCGCATACATCGCCTTGTCGGCCTCGATCCCCTCGGGGGAGCCGAGCTTTATCTTGAGGGCCTTCGCGCCTTTTTCCAGCAGGAGCGGCACCCGTTCGCGCACCACCTCCGGCGGGTTGATCCCCACGGTCAGCGAGGTCGGCACACCCCGACGCGCCAGCCCGAGAAGGCGGTACAACGGCATGCCCGCCTGTTTCGCCTTGAGATCCCACAGCGCCATGTCGAGACCGGCCAGGGCACAGGGGGCGACGCCCTCTTCGTGGGCCCTGTCCCACGTGTCGTGAATGGCCTGCGCATCGAAACCGCGATCCAGCACGCCGCGCAGCATGGCTTCGGCTTCGTCCGTTGTCTCGGCGCCCTCGGTGATGCCTGGGGCAACCTCGCCCCAGCCGGTCTGCCCGTTCTCGGTGATCGAGAGGAACAGGTTCTCGGCCCCTTCGATCACGCCCCGGCTGATGGCCAGCGGGAAGCGCTTCTTGAGATAGACCTTGCGGAACGAGATCTCGGCCATGTCAGTGCCCTTCGATACCATTGAGGAAGGCAGTCAGGTTGCTGCCCAAAGCGTCGGAGACGTACCCTCCCTCCTGCACGATGACCAGCGGCAGGCCGGTGTTGGCGATGGCGGCGGCGATGCGGGTGAAGCCTCCGGTCGTGACGGCAAAGCCCTGGAACGGGTCGTCGACATGCGCGTCGAGCCCCAGGGCCACCACGATCACGTCGGCACCGAAATCGGTGATCCGTTCGAGCGCCCGGTCAAGTGTTTCCAGATAGGTCTCGTCATCCGTGCCGCGCGGCAGCGGCAGGTTGAGATTGGCCCCCAGCCCCGCCCCCTCGCCGCGTTCATGGGCGTGGCCCCAGAAGAACGGGTAGAAACGCGCCGGATCTGCATGGATCGAAACGGTCAGCACGTCGCCGCGGGCGTAGAACATGCCCTGCGTTCCGTTGCCATGATGCACGTCGACATCGAGGATGGCCGGGCGCAGGCCCTTTGAAAGAAGCCGCTGTGCCGCAATGCCCGAATTGTTGAAGAAGCAGAACCCGCCGGCAAGGTCGGGAAAGGCGTGATGCCCCGGCGGACGGGAGAGCGCATAGATGGCCCGCGTTCCGTCGGCCACGGCATCGGCGCCGGCAACCGCGGTCTGGGCCGACCAATAGGCCGCCTTCCAGGTGTACTCCGCAATCGGGCAGGCCGTGTCGGCCTGGTGATACCCCGCCTGCCCCACGGCAGATTTCGGATAGCTGTCGGTGCGGTTCATCGGATGGACGTTGGGGATGACCTCCTCCGAGGCGCCTTCGATCCGTTGCCAGCGGGTGTGAATGTTGCGCAGGAAGGTCAGGTATTCGGCCGTGTGCACCGCCGCGATGGGCCCGAGACCGGCATCGGCCGGCGTCTCGAAAATACAACCCGCCGCCTCGGCCCCCGCTTTCAGGATATCGACACGTTTCGGCACCTCGGGGTTGGGCTTTTTCGTGCCGTTCGCCATGAAGTTCTGCGGATCATGCGCGCGCTGGCGGTCGTCGAGGATGGCTTTCATTGAGGGTCTCCCAGCAGGTCGTCGAAGGCGTCTGCCGTCAGAAGGCAGGTCAGGTCACGCTCCGCCATATCAAAGCCGAGCCGGTCGTAAAACGCCCGGGCGGACGTATTCTCTTCATAGACCATCAGTTTCATGAACCGGGCCTGCCACCTGTGCACCGCGAAATCCGCCGCGGCGCGCAGGAGGGTCCGGCCCAGCCCCGTCCCACGCGCGGTATCGGCGACCCAGAGGTCGGAGACATAGACGCCTGCCGCGCCGCAGGTCGTGGAGAAGACCGGCGACACCAGCGCCGCGCCCAGCACGGCGCCGCCCTCCCGGGCCAGCAGACCATGACAGGCCGGGGCGTCACCAAGGCACGCGCGCGTCAACACCTCCGCTGTCGCGCGATGCGTATCGCCCATGTCCGAGGAAAGCGCCTCCAGCGCGATTGCGAGATCGAGAATATCCTCCGGGCCCACCCGTGAGATGCCGATGGTTTCAGAAAGCGACATGTGCCGCCCCCTTGAGCCCGAGCATTGCCCGCGCCTCGTCCGGCGTGGCGACCTCGCGGCCCAGGTCTTCAACGATCCGGCGGGCCTTTTCGACCTGTGCGGCGTTGGACACTGCCAGCTGTCCCTTTTCGAGATAGAGACTGTCCTCCAGCCCCACGCGCACATGCCCGCCCATCCCGGCGGCCATCGCCGCCATAGGCATCTGGTCCCGACCCGCGGCCAGAACTGAGAAGCGGTAATCCTCTCCGAAATAGCTGTCGGCGAGCCGCACCATATGCGTCAGCGTCTCGGGTGCAGCGGCCATGCCGCCTAACACCCCGAAGACGAACTGGATGAAAATCGGCGGCACCACCAAGCCGCGCTCGACGAAATGGCGCAGCATCACGAGGTGGCCCATGTCGTAGCATTCGAACTCGAACCGCGCCCCGCGCTTCTTGCCCATCTCGTTCAGTACATGGGCAATGTCGCGAGGCGTGTTCTTGAAGATCAGGTCATCGGTGGCTTCGAGAAACGGCTTTTCCCAGTCGAAGCGCCAGTCACGTTCTTTCCTGGCCATGGGATAAAGCGCGAAGTTCATCGAGCCCATGTTGAGCGAGCACATCTCCGGCTCTGCCGCCATCGCGCCTTCGAGCCTCTCCTCGAGCGTCATGACCGCGCTGCCACCGGTTGTGATGTTGACCACGGCATCGCAGCGCTCGCGGATGCTTGGCAGGAACTCCATGAAATGCGCGGCCTTCGAGGATGGCCGGCCGTCGTCCGGATCACGGGCGTGCAGGTGCAGGATTGCCGCGCCGGCCGCGGCGGCGTCAACAGCCTGATCCTCGATCTCCTTCGCTGTGAAAGGCAGATGCGGAGACAGGCTGGGCGTGTGGATCGAGCCGGTGACGGCGCAGGTGATGATGATCTTCGACATGGGAATTAACCGGCCAGATTGGGGGCCAGCCCCCAAGCCCCCGGGATATTTTCAGCCAGAAGAAACAAGCGCGCGTGTTTCATGCTTCTTCTGGTCCGAAATATCCCCGCCGGAGGCATCCGACGGCGCCGCGAAACGCATTCGTTTCGTGTAAAGCGCATGGTCAAAGCCCTGCCTCTTCACAGAACCGGTCGAGCGCGCGGGTGAGCTTCTCGATGATTTCGTCAACATGCTCCATGGTGCTGATCATCGGCGGCGCGACGATGAAGTGATCGCCGGAATAGCCCCCGTGGGTGCGGCGGGAATAGATGATGAGCCCTTCGTCATAGGCCGCCTCGACCAGCCGGTCATAGGCGTTCATCTCCTTCGGCAAAGGCGCCATGGTGGCCCGGTCGGCGACCAGTTCGAACGCCTGCAGCATCCCCATGCCGCGCACGTCGCCGATGATCGGGTACCGGTTCATCAAAGCGTGCAGGCGGTGGCCCAGTTGCGTGCCCACGTCCAGCGCATTCGCCATCATGTCCTGCCGTTCGATCTCCTCGATCACGGCAAGGCCGGCCGCGCAGGCGAGCGGGTTGCCGGCATAGGTGAAGCCGTGGATGAAGCCGCCATGGCCCAGCACCGCCTCGACGATCTCCTCCTGTGCGATCACCGCGCCGAGCGGCATGTAACCCGCGCCGAACCCTTTCGAGAGCGCCGCGATATCCGGCACGGTGTCCCAGTTGTCGGCGGCGAAAAAGGTGCCGGTGCGGCCGCCGCCCGAGATCACCTCGTCATGGATCAGCAACACGTCGTAGCGGTCACAAATCTCGCGAATGCGTTTCATGTAACCTTCCGGTGGCATCAGGCAGCCGGTGGAGGCGCCACCGATGGGCTCGACGATAAAGGCCAGCACGGTTTCCGGCCCTTCCTGCAGGATGCGCTCCTCCAGCATGTCGGCGTAGTGGCGACCGGTTTCCGCGTCGGCCGGGTCGAGACCGTCGAGATAAGCGCGCGGCGCGGGTATCTTCGGCATCTGGCGCATCATCGGGTCGAAAGGTGCCGTCATCGGCGCGTAGCCGGT
The DNA here is from genome assembly GCF_030373445.1 of Roseovarius sp. Lineage (GTDB taxonomy): Bacteria > Pseudomonadota > Alphaproteobacteria > Rhodobacterales > Rhodobacteraceae > Roseovarius. Next base: position 235,021 of record NZ_JAUCYU010000002.1, on the reverse strand, counting down.
CAGTGCCAGCGCGCCGAGCGTGCAGCCGTGATATGCCGGGTAGCGCGAGATGACTTTCCAGCGCTGCGGCTCGCCCACGGCCAGCTTGTACTGCCGGGCGAGCTTGATGGCGCTTTCCACCGCCTCCGACCCGCCGGAAACGAAGAACACGCGCTCCATCCCCTCGGGGGCCATGCCGGCGACCTTGGCCGCCAGGGCCTCGCCCGGCTCGGTTTCGAAATGCAGGCGATAGCCGAAGGTGGCAATCTCCATCTGCCTGCGCATGGCGTCGAGCACATTGGGGTTCGAGTGGCCGATATTGCAAACCATCGCGCCGGACGAGCCATCGAGGTAACGTTTGCCGTCCACGTCCCAGATATACACGCCCTCGGCCTGCCTGAGCCGTGGCCGCCGCTGTCGGGTCTGATAGAAAAGGTGGCTTTTGCCCTGCCCGTCCATGTCGTCTCTCACGCTATCCAGAACGCCTTTTCGAGATCGTCAAATTCGCTGGCCGGACCTTCGAACTTGTTCCGGCCCAGCTCGAGCACGTAGACATAGTCGGCGATCTTGAGGGCGTGACGGATTTCCTGGTCGACCAGAAGGATGGTCAGCTTGTCGACCTTCGCGAGGTCGGTGAGCATCTCGTAGACCTCCTCTGCCAGCATCTTGGACAGGCCCGCCGTGGGCTCGTCGACCAGCAGCATCTTCGGTTCCGACATCAGTGTGCGTCCGATCTCGACCATGCGCTGCTGACCGCCCGACAACTCGCCCGTGACCTGCTTGCGCTTGTCGCGCAGCGCCGGGAAGCGTTCGTAATTGGCCTCGACCTTCTGGCGCACCTGCTTGCGGTCGCGCCGGAAGGTCCAGCCGCCAAGTTCGAGGTTTTCTTCGACTGTCATGTCCTTGAAGACGCCGGGTTGCTGCGGAATGTAGGCCAGCCCCTTCAGGATCTTTTGATACGGCGGGATGCCGAGGATCGACTCTCCGTCAAGAAGGATATCGCCCTGGTTGGGGTCGAGGAAACCGAACGCCGCCTTGAGCGCGGTCGATTTGCCCACCCCGTTGGCGCCGAGGATCGTGGTGATCTGGCCCTGCCGTGCCTTGATATCGAGGTCGGAGAGAATGTTGAGATCGCGGTAGTAGCCCACCGAGAGGTTCTTCATTTCGAGAACGGTTGCCGGTTCGGTCATGCCGGGGCCTCCTCGCCTTCCTCGGCGCCGAGATAGGCTTCGATCACCGCCGGGTCGTTCTTGACCTCCTGCGGCGGGCCGTCGGCGATGAGATCGCCGAAGTTCAGGACCAGGAGCCGCTGCGAGAGCGAGAAGATCGAATCCATCTGGTGGCTGATGATGATGATCGCCTTGCCCTCGTCGTTCACGCGCTGGATGTAGGCGTAGATCACCTCCATCAGGCGCGGGTGCACGCCGGCGAAGGGTTCGTCGAGAATGATGACATCGGGGTTGAGCATCAGCAGCCGGCCCAGTTCCAGCAGCTTCTGCTGACCGCCCGACAGCGCCTGCGCGTATTCGTTGCGCAGGTGGTCGATGGTAAGGAATTCGAGCACCCCCATCGCCTTGTCGCGAAGCTCTGCCTGCCCATGCGTGTTGCCCATGGCGAGCGCCGGTACGTAGAGGTTTTCCAACACCGTCATCCGCCGGAAAGAGCGCGTCACCTGGAAAGTACGCCCCAGTCCGGCGCGTGCCACCTCGAACGGCTGCAACTGGTCGATGCGTTTCTCCCCGAGATAGACCGTGCCGCTCGTGGGTTTGATCGCCCCGTCGAGGATGTTGGTCATCGTTGTCTTGCCCGCCCCGTTGGGGCCGATCAGGCCGATCAGCTCGGGACCGTTGATTTCGAAATTCACGCCTTTCAGAACATGGTTGCCGCCAAAGCGCTTCTGCAGATTGGTGACCTTGAGATGTATCACTCCGGTGCCTCCGTTCTGTGCGGTCCGCCGCCCGGGCCGGTGACGGTCGAGGCGCGTTTGGCAACGGTTTCCTCTGCCACGCCCTCGCGACGGAAATAGGCGATGATGGGGGCGATCAGGCCGTTGCGGAAGAACCGCAGCGTGATCATCAGCAGGATGCCGAAGAAGACCAGCCGCCAGATCGTCATGTCGACCTCGACCCCGCCGATGACGAAGCTGTTGCGCAGGAGTTCGAGCACCACCTGAAGGATGATCGCGCCGATGGCGGCGGCGACGAAGTTCTCGATGCCGCCGATGACCGCCATGGCGACGACAAGGCTCATTTGCAGCAGGAACAGCATGTTGGGCGTGATGATCTGCACGTAATGCCCCTGCACCGCGCCGGCCGCGGCGGCCATGGCGCAGGTGATGGTGAAGACCAAAACCTTGTAGCGGGTTGTATTCACACCGAGCGCCGCCGCCGCATCCTGATCCTCGCGCAGGGCGCGAACGAAGAGGCCGAACTTGGACCGGGCGAGCCATCCGAGAATGGCGAGGCAGGCCAGCAAGAGCGCCAGCATGGTATAATAGGGCGGCAGTTTGTCGGTTGGCTCGAAATAGGTGCCGAAAAGGTTGACGCCGTTGGGATAGAGCGGCGGCAATTCCAGCCCCGCCTGCCCCCGCGTGATGTCGATCTCGGCCGAGATGGTCGCCTTTAGGATTTCCGAGAAGCCCAGGGTGAAGAGCGCGAGATAGGCCGCGCGCAGGCGCAGCACCAGCATGCCGACGAGAAAGCCCGCCAGGGCCCCCATCAGCGTGCCCAGAACAATGCCTAGGAGCACGGGCATGGGCCGAACATCGACAGTTCCGCCCCACGCGTCGAGCGCCTGTCGCAAGCAGTCCTGCGTGAGCGTCGTCGAGGTCACCCCGATCGGGTTCACCACCACCAGCCATTGCCCGAAGAACCGCGTTTCCGCGCAAAGTTCCGTCGGTTCAGGAGAGAGGTAGATGTAGTGACAGAAGAGGCCCGTCGTGTAGGCCCCGATCGCCATGAACCCCATGTGCCCGAACGAGAACTGCCCCGCATAGCCCGACAGCATCGACCAGCTTGCCGCGAGGATCGCGTAGAAGAAGCCGGTGATCAGGATATGCATGATGTAGTCGTAATCCGCCGCCCCGTAGGTCAGCGGGAAGATCAGCAGCAGGATCAGGAAGATGCCGCCGGCCAGGTTGGGTATCTGCTTTCTCATGGCCTCTACCCCCTAGCCCTGTCCGTGCATGCCGCTGGCAAAGCGGCGGCCGAACATGCCCGTGGGCCGCAGCAGCAGCGTCAGCGTCAATACGATCATGCCGTAGGCCGGGATATAGCTGGCCGCCTTCTGGGCGTCCGGCACGCATCCGGTCCCCGCCGCCTCGACAAGGCCGACCATGATGCCGCCGATGAAGGCGCCGGGCAGAGAGCCGAGGCCCCCCAGTACCACGATCACGAAGGAGCGCATCGCCGGGATGGCGCCGACTTGAGGCAGCCACGAGAACGCCTGCACCAGGAGCGCACCCGCCAGTGCCGCGATCATGCCCCCGAGGGCGAAGGCCAGCATGTTCATCGTGTTGGGGTTGATGCCGGTGATGGCCGCGGCTTCGCGGTCCTGGCTGACCGCGCGCAGGGCCTTGCCCGTCCATGTGCGGTGCATCAGGAACAGCAGCGCCAGCAGCACGAGGATACAGGTGATGGCCGCCGTGAAGCGCGGGCTAGAGATCGTGACCTGCTCGAACAGCGTCATGCTGCCCCGGCTGGTCTTGATCCAGATCGGGTCAGCCTCGGCCGGGAAGCGCCAGCGCGGGAATTCCAGGAAACGTTGCGCCTTGACCGGGTTCGCGCCGGCCAGCGCCTGCACGAAATACTGCAGCGTGAAGGCCAGGCCGAATGTCACTAGGATACCGTATTCGATCGGCCGGTCGATCTTGCCATGATACATCGGCGTCAGCATCAGCCGTTCGAACGCCGCGCCGAGAAGGAAAGCCACGAGGCAGGCGCCCAGCACCCCCATCAGCGGGTTGATCCCGGGCAGCCAGACCTCGGTGATGAAATAGACCAGCATCCCGCCGATCATGTAGAATTCGCCATGGGCGAAGCTGACGACGCCGAGGATCGAGAAGATCAGCGACAGGCCCAGCGCCATGAAGCCGTAGATGATGCCGATGATCAGGCCGTTGACGAACTGGCTGGCGACGAACCCGCCAGAGACGACGCAGATGTTGTCGGGGTCGGCGAAGCTGAACGTCACCGCGATGATCAGGACCGTCAAGAGCGCGAGCGACGTGGTCAGGTAGACGGAGGTGCGGGGGGTCGCCGCCCAGACCGCCGCCAGCCCCACGGGGCCAAGCGAGGCGCCGGCCATCGTGCCTATGAAAGCCGCGTTGGACGTGTCGAGATCGCGGGCGAGATAGCGGCGCTTGATGAGGATACTTCCAGCCACACCCCAGAAGATCATCCAGGCCAGCACGCCCCAGAACAGCAACGGAAATTCCACGATGTCCCCCGTGTCACGCCGGGTTTGCCCCGGCTGTTTTCGGATGTTGGTGTGCCCGGGCGCCTGAAAGGGGGCGCCCGGGCGGATCAGAAGATCATTCGTTCACGAAGACCGGCTCGGCCGTCTTGTAAGCGTCAGGATAGACGATCGCCGCGCTGGTCGAGTCCTGGCCCTCCTCCTGGTACTGGATCATGGTCAGGGCCGGGTCGGGCCACTGGTGCCACCACTCGTCGCCCTTGTCGTCTTCCGAAGGGTCTTTCTGGGTGCCATAGGGGAAGTAGATCTTGCCGAGCGTGCCGTCATGCTCGATCCCTTCCAGTGCCGTGACGATCGCGTCGGCGTCAGTCGAACCGGCCTCTTCGATCGCCTGGGCAATGATGGCGATCGAATCGTAGGCCTCCATCGCGTAGCTCTCGACATCAGACTTGCCCATCCGCTCCTTGTAGGTGGCGGCGAAGGCCTTGCCCTTTTCGGTGAACTGGGTCTCGGGCACGCCGATCCGTTGCACGAAGGCGTTCTGCCCGTCCGGCACGTTCTGCCAGTAGGCGCCCGATTCCAGCGCGTCCTGCCCGGTCACGAAAGGAAGATCGAGCGGCCCGATGCCCGCGTCCGCGGCCTGCTGGGTGAAGTTGTAGGCGGCCTCGCCCGTCACCAGGGTGATGATCATGTCCGGGTTCTCGGCCTTGATCCGCTGCACGATGCCGGCATAGTCCTGCGTGCCGATATCGACCGAGAAGGTCGTGCTTTCGACGCCGCCGCTTTCCAGGCCCTTCGCGGTTTCCTGCGAGGCGGGAATACCGTAATCGGTGTTCTCGGTCAGGATCGCCACCTTTTCGACGCCCGGCACGGTCAGCGCAAATTGCCAGATGGTTGCCGAGGCCCACGAGCTGAGCGGCGCGATGCGGAAGATGTATTTCTGCTTGTCGCCGGTGATGGTGTCATTCCACGTCTCGGCGAAGACCGTCGGCACGCCAAGGCGTTGCGCCACGTCCTTCGACGCCACGCCGACCGAGCTGTGATAGCCGCCACCCACGGCGACAACGCCATCCTGCGAAATGAATTTCTCCATCAGCGCGGCGCCCTTCTCGGGCAGGCCCTCGGAATCGCCGATCACCACCTCGATATCGCAGCCCAGCACGCCGCCGGCCGCGTTGATGTCTTCCTCGGCGATCAGCATCGCCTCGCGCATCGCCTCACCGCCGACCACGGTCCCGGGGGCCGAAAGCGGGGCAATTCCGCCGATCTTTATGGGGCAATCGGCGGCCATGGCGGCGCCGGCCGTCACAAGGGCGCCGACCGCGGTGGCGGTCAGCAATCTGAAAGTCGTCATTGAATGTCTCCCGTTGGTTCCCGGCTCTTTTTCCAGAGCCTCGTAGGCCAAACTATTGCAGGCACCGCCAAAATGCCTCAAATTGATAATACCTATTCAGAGCATAGACGAGATTTATGGGGCCGCGGATCTGGCCCCGAAAGTGAAAGGACGAGGCGCTGAACCACGCCGACAAGTTCGTAACCAACCTCGACTGGAACCTGCTGCGCACCTTCGTGGTGATCGTCGAGGAAGGCGGGATCACGGCGGCTGCCACGCGCCTGTTGCGACGGCAGCCGACGGTCAGCGTGGCGCTCGGTCGGCTCGAGGCGCAGATCGGCAGCCGCCTTATAGAACGGGGTGGCGGGGCGTTCCGGCTGACGGCGGCCGGGCGCGAGCTGTATCGCGAATGCACCGAGATATACGGGTCGGTCTCACGACTGGCCGACCTCACTCAATCCGCCTCGAAGGATCTGACTGGGCATGTCGATATCCTGCTGGCGAGCCACGTGGTCACCCCGATCCTCGACCAGACGCTGATCGAGTTCCACCGCGTCCACCCGGCTGTCAGCTTCGAGGTTCGCGTCGAGACCAGCCGCAACGTCCTGCGCGGGGTGCTCGAAAAAACGGCACCCTTCGGGATCTGCCTTTTGAACAGGCGTCTGGAGAAACTGGACTACGAGCGCATCTACCGTGAGCATTTCGGGTTCTTCTGCGGCCCGCCCCACCCGCTTTACGGACGGCGGGACCTCGACATCAGCGATCTACGGGGCTGTGCCGGGGTGTCCTTCGAGACCGACAGCATGGATGATGCGCTTCGCCCCGTGGCCATCTTCCGGCGGGACAATGACCTCGACCACAACATCGTCGGACGCTCGACCCACCTCGAGGAGGTGCGGCGGCTTATCTATTGCGGGCTGGGCATCGGCCCCCTGCCCGTTCATGTCGTGCGGCAGGACCTGGAGAACGGCACCTTGTGGCGCCTGCCGCCCTATACCAATCCGCCGGCCGTCGACATCTACGTGGTCACCAACCCGGCCAGCCGCCTCAGCCGGACCGAGACGGCATTCCTTTCCGCGCTCAAGGCGCAGATCGCGGCCAAGACATTGGCCGACCGCACCTATGACGATGTCAGCCCGCCGGGCTTTGCGTCCCGGCCCTTGACGGCGGAAAAGCCGAAATGAGGACCTGGCGTTTCCGCAGGGAGAGGGCGCAGGCTGTCTCCGGTTTGGAAATGATCCGGAAGCGGTATCATTGCGGCGGAAATTTGTCAGAACCGGGACGGCCATGAGCAGCGAAACCGACACGGATGGCGGGGTGACGGGCTCTGCAGGCCGGGCGCTGCTCGTGCTCGGGTTGATACTGGAGCACGGCCCGGTCTCGCCGCAACGGCTGACCGCGATCAGCGGGCTCAGCCGTACGGCGGTTCATCGGGCCATCCATGCGCTGATAGATCGCGGGTTCGTGCGTTACCAGCTGGGCAAGATGCACGTGATCGTCACCGCCGAGCTGCGGGACAGTTTCCGGGGCGCGTTCTTCAGCCCGCCGGGTATCGACGCGGTGTCGAAAGCCGTGGATGAGGGGCTCAAGCACCGCCGAATCCACTGTGAAATCGCGGTGTTGAGCCAGGCCGGCGAAGTTCGCGTCGTCGAAACCACCGCTCCGGACGAGGAGGCCGAGATCGACTTCTTCGAGAGCGATCTGGTCTCGGTTCTGCTTTCGCATTTCGATCCCGTGGCGGTGACGAGGATGACCGCCCGCGCCCTGCGCGCCGCGGGAGACGGCGCGAACGTCGAGCACGAGTTTCTCGATCGGTACCGCCAGGCGCAATACCAGGGCTTCATCTGGAACGGACAGCACGGTGCGCTGTGTCTTCGGGTCCAGGGTGATTCGGACCAGGCAGTAGGACTTCGCCTTATTTCGCGCGGATCGGGGCGCCACCGGCAGCGCGATTGTGTCGAAACTGCGGAGGCAATTGGGCGGCTTCTGCCCGGAATGTTTCCAAATCTCTCCACAATTCGCGAGTGATTTCAATATACGGAATGATCCGTTTGTCTTTGGTGCGCGGCGGGGCTACCAATTTCCTCGATGCAAGTACCGGTGCGTTTTCCGACGTTCCGGCAACCAGTAAAGAGGAACACGATTATGGCCCCGACCAATAATCCCGGCATTGTCGACGGTGAAGATACCGGCGAAAACATGGGTCTCGGTTACGATGACTCCAACGCTCCGACCGATCAGGGCGGAGACCAGATCACCAATGGCGACGACACCATCTACGGTAACGGCGGCGACGACACCATCGACGGTGCCGGCGGCAATGACGTCATCCGTGGTGACGGGCCCGATGGCTCCGGCGCCGGCGCGCGGGAGATCTTCCAGTGGTCGGAAGCACCCGGGTTCGGCGACCTTGCCTATGCCAGCGGTTTTACCCAGGACACCGGCGAGGCCTCGATCACCTTCTCTATCGAAAACGCGGATGCCGGCACGCAGAGCCAGTACCAGACCGAGGACCAGTTGACCGCGGGCCTCGACGACGAAGTCGCCGAAGACGCCTCCTTCGAGTCGGTGACGAATGCCAACGGCAACAGCACCACGTATCGCTGGACGTCCAATGACGGCACGATCGAGGACGTCGAGTTCCGCGTGAACGACCTTGACGGTGACGGCCTTGTCGAAGTGCGCGCCTACGATGCGGACGGAAACGAAGTGCCTGTTTACATCGAGGATGCCGGCACCGGGATCACCACGTCGAGCACCAACGGCCTTGACGGTAACAACTTCGCCGACAGCAACGACGGCAATTACACCGATGACAACGATCCGGAGCACTCCTTCAAGGTCAGCATTCCGGGTCCGGTGGCCTATTACGAAGTCATTCACACCCAGAACGGGGAAGGCAACAGCGGCATCAACATCACCGATATCGCCTTCAACGTGTCGGGCAGCGGCACGCCGGGCAACGACAAGATCTTCGGTGGCGACGGCGACGATGACATCGACGGCGGCGACGGCTCGGATTCGGTCTTTGGCGGCAACGGCGACGACACGCTGACCGGCGGCGCAGGGGACGACACGGTCACCGGCGGGGACGGCAATGACGTGGTCGAGGACCTGGATGGCGACAACACCATCGATACCTCCTCCGAACTCGGCCAGGCCGCCCTGCCCGACCGCGGGTACCCGGGCCTGTTCCCGGCCGACGACGACCCGAACGATGACCGCGATTCCGTTACCACGGGTGATGGCAACGACGACATCCGCACGGGCGACGATGCCGACACGATTGTTTCTGGCGGTGGCAATGACACCATCAACGCGGGCATCGACGACGACGTGGTCGACGCGGGCGATGGCGATGACCTGATCACCCTGGGCGAAGGTTCGGATTTCGTCGAAGCCGGTGCCGGCAACGACACCATCTACGGCGGTCTCGGCCCGAGCTTCCCGGATCAACTCAACATCACCGACGACGACACCGGCGGCGCCAGCCCGGACCTCGTGACCGACAACGGCATGGACACGATCTATGCCGGCGCGGGCGACGACGTGGTCTATGGTGAAGACGACGATGACGAGATCTTCGGCGAGGACGGCAACGACTACCTCGACGGCGGCATCGACGAGGACACCATCGACGGCGGCGACGGCAACGACACGCTGGTTGGTGGCCAGGATGACGACTCTCTCATCGGCGGTCTCGGCGATGACGAGATGTCGGGTGGCGATGGCAACGACATCTTCGTCGAGAACGGCGGCGACGGTGCCGACACCATCACCGATTTCGGCGTGGGTGACTCCGGTCCGATCACCGATGGCGACCAGTCGAACAACGACTTCGTCGATCTGAGCGGGTTCTACAACGCAACCACCCTGGCGGACGTCAATGCAGCCGGCGGCAGCTTCACTTCGGCCATCGACATGCTGCGGGCCGATGCCGAGGATGGCCGGATCGACGGCAATATCGGCGGTACCGACTACAGCGGCCAGATCGGCGATGTCGATCTTGCTCTGCAGGACGGATCGGGCGGTGCGGTCACCGGGTCGAGCCTGACCTACGACAACACCAACGTCCCCTGCTTCGTTTCCGGCACGCTGATCGCCACGCGCCGCGGGTCGGTTCCGATCGAGGAACTGAAGGCCGGCGACGAAGTGATCACCATGGACCACGGCTTCCAGAAGATCCGCTGGATCGGCTCGACGACCGTGCCGGCCGAGGGCAAGCTGGCCCCGGTGGTGATCCGCAGGGGCGCCATGGGCAACGAACGCGACCTGCGCGTCTCGCCGCAGCACCGGATGCTGGTGCGTGGCTGGCACGTGGAACTGATGTTCGGCAAGCCCGAGGCACTCGTGCCCGCCAAGGCGCTGATCAACGACGAGACGGTCTTCCCGCTGGAAGGTGGCACGGTGGATTACTACCACATGATGTTCGACCGTCACGAGCTGGTCTATGCCGAAGGCATTCCGTCGGAAAGCTTCCACCCCGGCCACGTGGGCATGGGCGCCTTTGCCGAGGACGCGCGCGAGGAAATCCTGCAGCTCTTCCCGAAACTGCGCGAGGATGTCTCGGCCTATTCCGAGCCGGTGCGCCCGACCCTGAAGGTGCGCGAAGCCCGGGTGCTGGCGGAGAACCCCGAACTGATCAAAGAGTAAGCGCGCAAGCGCAATGGTTCGAGTGAAAGAAGGGGCGCCTTTCGGGGCGCCCCTTTCTTGTTGCTCGTGCCTGCCTTGGCGAGGGGTGCGTCGCGGCCCGACCGATCGAGACAGTCGGGCCGGAGACCCCGGGCCCTATTCGCTTTGAAGGTTGCCCGGATCGAAGACGTTCCCGAAGCCGGAACTGTCATCCTCTTCGGCGGGCGCGGTGCCCTCCTCCTCCTCGTCGCTCTGGAGGTTGCCCGGATCGAAGGCATTGCCAAAGCCGGAGTCGTCGCCGCCATCATCAGGGGCTTCGCCTTCCTCTTCGCTTTGCAGGTTGCCCGGGTTGAACACGTTCCCGAAACCGGAGCTGTCGCTGTCCTCCGGAGCCGCTTCGGCAGGGGCCTCGGTGCCCGGTGTCAACTCGTCGGGATCGAACACGCCTTCGAAATTGCGCTGGCGTTCCTCTTCCCGCTGGCGCCGCTCCTCCTCGCGTTGTTCACGCAGTTCCTGGATACGCTGCTCTGCCTCGAGGCGCTTTTCCTCGGTCACGCGGGCAATACAGGCGTCGGGGCTGTAGGCGGTGGCCGTGCCCACCACGGTGATTGCGCCGATGCAGAAGATGACGAGGACAATGGCTGCCGGGTTGCCCGACAGGAACCGGGGCAGCCTCGGGCCGCCGCCCGTCACCTCGCCGACCGAGCGGTTCTGACGCGCGGCAAAGGCCAGTTGGCGCCGCCGGATGATTGACTCGTTCAGAAGGGCGAAGAACACCGTCAGCGCGACGATGATGAAGGCCAGCGCGGATATCGACGGGTTGATGCCGTAGCGCACCTTCTGTGCCAGTTCGATCGTCAGGGTCGGGTACTGGCCGAAGGTGAAGGTGGTGGTGTTGTAGTTCTCGAAACTGGCCAGAAAGGCCAGCACGGCAGCCGAAGCGATGGCCGGCCGCATGAAGGGAAGCAGCACCTTGCGGAAGGCCTGCGCATGGGTCGCGCCAAGGTCGAGCGCGGCTTCGGTCTGGCCGATATCGTAGCGCTGCAGGCGGGCCACCAGCACCAGCATGCAATAGCTGGCGATGAAGGTGGACTGGCCGATGACGGTCAGGAAGATGCCGTTCGACAGGAAGCTGTCGGGCCCGAGGCCGAGGAACCGGTTGATCCGGTCCCAGAAGACCAGCGTGGAGATGCCGAGGACCACGCCGGGAATGAGGATCGGCGCGATGACGACCGTGTAGTAGGTCGCGCGCAGCTTCGGCCAGATCTGCGTGAGCATCAGCGCCCCCGCCAGCCCCATCGCCACCGACAGGACAACCGTGCCCGCGCCGATGATGAAGGAGTTCTTGATGCCGTTCAGGATACGCTCGTCGCGGAACAGCTCGCCGAACCAGTCGAAGGTCAGGCATTCCCACGGCGTGGCCCTCGGGAACACCGAGGAGTTGAACGCCGTGACCGACATGATCACCAGCGGCCCCAGCAGGTAGGCAAAGAAGATCGCCAGGTAGATCCAGACGCTCACACGGAGGGCGGACAGGTTCATTTGCCGATATCCCCCATGTTCACCTTGAACAGGCGCATGATCGCCAGAACGAGGAGGATACAGGTCACCAGCAACACGATGGCGTAGGCCGCACCCTGCGGCCAGTCATTGTTGTCGTTGAACTGCTGGTAGATCAGCTGCGTGAACCACAGGCTCGACGGCCCGCCAAGGATCTGCGGCGCGGCCAGCGCGCCGGCGCTCAGCATGAAGACCATCGTGCAGCCAGAACTGATGCCGGGCTTGGCGTAGGGAATGACAACCCGCCGGTGGATCTTGGTCCAGCTTGCCCCCATGTCGCGGGCCGCCTCGATCTGGTTGCGGTCGAGGCTTTCGATCACGTTGTAGATCGGGAAGATCATCAGCAGGATGTAGGCATAGCCCAACCCTGCATAGAGCGCGATGTCGTTGCGGATGAAGTCGAAGGGCGCGTCGAATATGCCCAGCCCCATCAGCACCGAGTTGATGACCCCGCTTTCCCCGAAAATGATGCGCAGCGCGAAGGCGCGCAGGATCTCGTTGATCCAGTAGGGGATGATCAGCATCAGCGCGAAGATGCGGATATGGTTGCCCTTCGACTGCCCGAGGTAATAGGCGATCGGATAACAGAGGATCAGGTTGAAGATCGTCACGAAGATCGCGGCGATGATCGTGCGATAGAAAACCCGCAGGTCGACCCGGTTGAAACTCTGGCTGCCGCCTTCCGGGCCGAAGATCAGGTACTGGTAGTTTTCCAGCGTATAGGTATCGCTCGGCCCGCCATATGCTGGCGGCGGCAGGTTGTGCCGGAACGAGAAGTCGAGCATGGAAAGCTGTGGCAGGATGATCAGGCCGATCGTCCAGAACAGCACCAGCCCAAGCATGACGAGGCCGACGCCCAGGCCGTTGCGGTCGAGGAATTCCTTCAGGAAACGGGGCATGCCAACGACCCCCTATTCCGTCGCCAGTTCGCCGTGGGGCACGATAACCGCGTTCCGCACGTCGTATTCCAGCGTCATCGGCGCGCCCACGTGGCTCTGGAAGGACTGGCCCACATTCGGCAGCGAGACCTTCAGCTCCTTGCCGCCCTCGCCCTCCATGAAGATGTTGTAGGCGTTGCCCTCGAATTCCTCGTTCGTGACCTTGGCGGTCACGAAATGGTCGCCCTTGGCACCGGTCTGGGCAATGGCGAAGGCCTCGGGGCGGATGAACATCATCGCCTTGTCGCCCGCTTTCATCTTGCCGCGGTTGGCGGTGGAAATCGTGGCCAGCAGATCGCCCGAGCGGTTCGTCGCGATCACCGCCTCGTCGCCCTTCACCTCCTTGATCGTGCCGCGGAAGACGTTGTTCTCGCCCACGAAGGAGGCGGCAAAAGCCGTGGCCGGATCATTGTAGATGGCGCGGCCCGTGTCGATCTGGTCGATCACGCCGGCTTTCATCACCGCGATCTTGTCGGACATGGTCAGCGCCTCGCCCTGGTCGTGGGTGATGTAAATGAAGGTGATGCCCACCCGCTGCTGGATCTCGCGCAGTTCGGTGCGCATGTGCTGGCGCAGCTTCAGGTCGAGCGCCGACAGCGGTTCGTCCAGAAGAAGCACATCGGGCTCTGCGCAGAGGGCGCGGGCGATGGCGACCCGCTGCCGTTGGCCGCCCGACAGTTCGGAAGGCAGCTTGTCGCCCTGCCCCTTGAGCGCGATCATCTCGAGCAGTTCGTCGGCCCGCTTGCGCCGCTCTGCCGTGCTGGCGCCCTTGATCTCGAGCGAGAATGTGATGTTCTCCCAGACCTTCATCAGCGGGAAAAGCGCCAGGTTCTGGAAGATCAGCGCGGTCGGCCGCTTGTTCGGCCCGATCCCCTTCATGTCCTTGCCGCCGATCAGGACCCGGCCGTCCGACGGCTCGAGGAAGCCCGAAACCGCCCGCAGGATCGTCGTCTTGCCACAGCCCGACGGGCCGAGAAACGAGAAGAAATTGCCACCGTCTATGGCTACGTTCGCGTCGCGTACCGCGACGAAATCGCCGAACCTGATCCACAGGTTCTCCAGATCGACACCGACCCCCGCGCTCATCTGCTGTCCCCTTTTTGCCGCGCGCGTTCCGCCCATCCCCGGGCGCCGCGCACTGGTTCTGTCATGCTAAAGGCCCCGGCCCCGTGACGGGGGCCGGGGTCGGCAGGGCGCGGGTTACGCGCTCTTGAACTTGTTGACGAACTCGGTGCGCACCTCGGCGTACCAGGGGGCTTCGGCCGGCCAGGGGTTCAGGTTGGCCAGGCTTTCGCCCGGATAGGCCTCGGCGAAGTTCTTCTTGTAGGTATCACCCGAATACTGGTCGGCGCCCAGCACCGGCGAGTTGTAGCCGTGGCTGTCGATGGCGACGCCCGCAGGCTCCTGCTGGTAGGCGAAGTCGATGAAGGCGTAGATCTGCTCCATGTTCTGGGCGCCGATCGGCACCGACATGCCGTCGACCCAGGCCATCGCGCCCTCGACCGGCGCCTGGTAATGCACCGGCTCGCCCGCGGATTTCAGCGCCAGCGGCGGGCCGTCCCAGGTCTGGCCGACCACGACGCCCTCGTTGAGCAGGCCGTTCTTCTGGGTGTCGGCATCGTTCCAGATCAGCTTGATGCGGTTCTTGCGCTCGATGGTCCAGTCGGCGATCTGGGTCCAGACCTTCCGCATGGTTTCCTCGTCGTTATAGGCCGACCAAACCGAACCCGGCTCCATCTGGCCCGAGGCTTCCATGTAAAGGCCCGCGCCCAGCATCATCGAGTGCGCCCGGCCCATGGTCTTGCCCGCGTTCTCTTCCGACCAGACGTCGCCGTAGCTCGGCGCGTCGCCGCTCGGCAGCCACAGGTCGGTGCGGTACGCGATGCCCTCGGTGCCCCAGATATGCGGGAGCCAGTGCACGCCTTCGCCGCCGAAGTTCCATGCATCGGTGCCGATCTTGGCCATCGCCGGGTTCACCGCGTCGATTTTGACCTTGCTCATGTCGAAGGGCTGCAACAGTTCCAGCGGCTCCCACTGAAGCGAACGGTTGTTGGTGGGGCTGACGATGTCGAAGCCCTGGCCCTTGGTGGCCTTCATCTTGTTGATGATTTCCTCGTTCGAGCCGATGCCGGTGTAATTCACCTTGATGCCCGTTTCGCCCTCGAAATCGGAGATGAACTTCTCGGGCAGGTAGTCCGACCACATCAGGATGTTGATCTCGCCCGACGAGGCCAGCGCGCTTTTCGAGTAGAGCGGTGCGGCCAGCGCCGCGGCGCCCAGGGTAGTGGCTCCGCGCAAGACGGACCGGCGCGTGAGGTTGGATTTGGTTGTCATGTGTCTTCTCCCTTCAGGACTTTGACCCGATGAACCTCGGTTCTTATTGTAACGCTTTTATGGTGCGGAGTGTCGCCGCCATTCCGCATAACGCGAAGTGACAGTTCACAGAATAGATAAGTCCAGATGAGCCGATTCTGCGCAAGTTTTTCCGACCTGCGGTACAAAATATAGGCAGACGAAGGTGAACTGGACTGATGGCCGAAAGAGCCGATAAAGCTCGAAAGGCTGGCGTCCTGCTTGTCGGCACCTGTCGAGGCGACGGAAGCAGCGTTACCCCGGCCAGGGCAAGGAATAGGTCTTCACGTTGGTGAAGAATTTCATCGCCTCGATCACGCCTTCCTTGATGCCGTTGCCGGAGTCCTTGATCCCGCCGAAGGGCGACATCTCGATCCGGTAGCCGGGCTGTTCCCAGATATTGCAGGTGCCGACATCCAGCCCGTTGATATAGGCGATGGCCCGGTTGAGGTCGTTGGTGCAGACACCCGACGACAGGCCGAAGGGCGTGGCGTTGGATATCCGCATCACCTCGGCATCGTCATCCGGCACGCGGACGATGGGGATGATCGGTCCGAAGGTTTCTTCCATCACCAGTTCGCTGTCATGGGGCACGCGGTCGACCACGATGGGCGGCAGAAGCGCCCCATCGCGGCCCGGGTGATAGAGGATTTCGGCACCGGCCTTTTCCGCCGCGTGGACCCGCGACTCGAACAGTTCGGCGGCCTGGGCGTGGATCACGCAGCCGAGCTGCGTTTCGGGGTCTTGCGGGTTGCCGAAGCGGATGGCCCTGGCCTTTTCCAGCACCAGCGGCACGAAGGCGTCGGCCACGCTGTCCTGCACGAGGATACGCTTGATCGCGGTGCAGCGCTGGCCGGAATTGCCCGTCGCCCCGGCGACCGCGATGGTGGCGGCTTTCTCGAGATCGGCGTCTGAGAGATCGTTGCACACGATCAGCGGATCGTTCCCGCCGAGCTCCAGCGCCGTCCGCCTGTAGCCTGCTTTCGCCGCGATCATCTTGCCCACCGGCACGCCGCCGGTGAAGGTGATGATGTCGATATTGTCGTTGGTGATCATCTCGTCGCCGATATCGGCAGGCCAGCCCGTGACCACCTGGAACATCTCGGGCGGCAGGCCGGCATCGTAGAGGATATCCGCCAGCGTCAGCGCGGTCAGCGGCGTCAGCTCGGTCGGTTTGCAGACCATGCAGTTGTTGGTGGCGATCGACGGCGCGATCTTGTGGCTGACCATGTTGAGCGGGTGGTTGAAGGGCGTGATGGCCGAAATCGCCCGGACCGGCTCGCGCATGGTGAAGATCTTCCGCGCCTTGCCGTTATGGGTCAGGTCGCAGGAGAAGATCTCTCCGTCATCTTTCAGTGCCTCGGCGGCGGCGAACTGGTAGACATCCTGCGCACGCTTGGTCTCGTAGATGGCGTGCTGGTGACAGATGCCCAGTTCCAGCACCAGCCACTTGGCGAGGTACTCCCGCCGCTCGCCGATCAGCTCCCCTGCCCTTTGCAGGATCTGGCTGCGTTCGTAACGGGTGAGCTTCGGCTTGTAGGCGGCGGCGATTTCGAAAGCGCGGCGGGCATGTTCGGCGGTGCCGGCGGGCACGGTGCCGACGACCTCGTCGGTATAGGGATAGCGCACCTCGACCACGTCATCGGTGAACACGGTCTCTCCACCGATCCGCATGCCTTCGTGCCGGATATCTGCCTTGGTCATCACCTGATCCTTCATAGGGCCGCCGCCATGGTCGCATAGTAGAAGGCGTCGAAATTGCGAAGTTCGGGCGCCTCCGGCAGGTCGAGCCGGCGGTTGACGATGAACGGCACCTCCTGCTCGGTCAGGCCGCCGTGGCTGCGCAGGGGTTCCTTCAGCGCGGCCAGGTCGTGGCGGTCGGCGGAGGTGCCGATGGTCATGTTTTCCCCCGACACCATGACGATATCGCCGATGCGGTCGGCGGGCAGTTCGTAGCGGCGCACGGCCTCGGCCCTGTCGACCACCTCGATTATGCCGTCGGTGGACTGAAGCTTAGCCATGATGCTGGCCACGTCTGCACCATCGGGCAGGTAGGCCGTAGCAAAGCTGCCAAGCGCGCCGTGATGCACCACGTACGGGTCGGTGATCGGCAGGATGACCCGCGCCGCACCCTGCCCCAGCCACGCGTCCATCAGGTCTTGCACGTAGACCACGTTGGGCTGTCCCTGCGCATCGTGCTTGGGCTTCATGCCGTGATCGGCGGTCAGCACGACGGCGGCGCCGAGGGTATCCAGCTCGCCAAGATATCGGTCGACCATGGCATTGAACTGCAACGCGCCGTCCTCCTCCGGGGCGAACTTGTGCTGAATGTAATCGGTGGTCGACAGGTACATCACGTCCGGCCGCCACTCCTTCAGGAGCTTTACCCCGGCGGCAAATACGAATTCGCTCAGGTCGGCCGAGTAGACCTCCGGCACCGGGCGGCCCAGCCAGGCGCTGGCGTTGTCGATGCCATGTTCCGCCATGCTGGTGGTACCGGATTTCTCCGACGAAAAGGCGATCGCCCGGTCCTCGTCGAACCGCAGCCCGGCCCCCAGAAGCGCGCGCAGCTTGTCCTTGGCGGTCACCACGGCCACCCGTGCGCCGCGCTCGTAGAACTGCGAGAACAGCGTCGGCGCCCGCAGGAAGCGGACATCGTTCATCATTACCTCCTCGCCCGTTTCCGGATCGTAGAGGAAGTTCCCGCAGATCCCGTGGACCGAGGGCGGCCGGCCCGTCGCGATGGACAGGTTGTTGGGGTTGGTGAAGGACGGGATGACCGAATGCGCCCGCCGCTCGGTCCCCTCTTCGCGGATGCGCTTGAGGTTCGGCATCAGGCCCTTGCCGATGGCGACATCCAGATAGGCCGGCTCGCAACCGTCGAGGCAGATCGCCACCGCCGGAACCTTCGGCATGGCATAGGCCCGGTCGTTGGCGGTGATCGGGGTTTGCAGGGTCATCTCGGAATATCCTTACTGTCAGGCGGCAAGCTTTGCACGCTCTTGTAACGCTTCTGCGGGCGGCGCGGCAGAGGCCACGCCCATCTCTGTCAGCGCCTCTTTCGCGGCAACGACCACCCGGCGCATGACGTGCTCGTCCATCTGGCCGATACAGCCGATGCGGAAACTGTCGACGACGGTCAGCTTGCCGGGGTAGATGATGAAACCTTTCCGTTTCATCAGGTCGTAGAACCGGTCGAAGACGAACCGCGGGTCGGCGGGACAGAAGAAGGTGACGATGATCGGGCTGAGCCACCGGGCCTCGAGCAGGGTTTCGAAGCCCAGGTCGCGCATGCCCGCCACCATCACGTCGCGGTTGCGGGCGTAGCGTGCGCCGCGGCCCGCGACGCCGCCCTCCGCCTCATGCGCGCGCAGAGCTTCGAGGAAGGCGGCGACAGCGTGGGTGGGCGGGGTGAAGCGCCACTGGCCGGTTTTCTCCATGTGGGCCCATTGGGCGTGAAGGTCGAGGCTGAGGGAGGCGGCATTGCCTTTGGCCGCATCCAGCGCGTCCCGCCGGGCCAGGACGAAACCGAAGCCCGGCACGCCTTCGATGCACTTGTTGGCCGAGGACACCAGCGCGTCGCAGGGCACTGTCTCGGGCGGAAGGTCGATCGCGCCGAATGCCGACATGCTGTCGATCAGCAGCCGACGGCCCGCCGAAGCGACGGCCTCGGCGATCTCTTCAACGGGGTTCAGGATGCCGCTCGAGGTTTCGCAATGCACCGCGACGACATGGGTGATCGCCGGATCGCGGGCCAGGATCCCGGCCACCTCCGCCCCGCGCGGCGGCAGGTAGTCGCCCTTGTCCAGAACCTCGACGTCACGGCCGAGATAGCGCAGCACCTCGGCCGACCGCTTGCCATAGGCGCCGTTGGCCAGCACCAGGGCCTTGCCATCGCGGGGCACCAGGCTTCCCAGCATGGCCTCGACCGCGAACGTGCCCGATCCCTGCATCGGCACGCAATCACAGGCGTCGCCGCCTGTGCCCAGCATCGCCACCAGCCGCTTTCTCATCTCGGCGGTCATGGCGCGAAAGTCGCCATCCCAGCTGCCCCAGTCGCGCAGCATTGCCTGTTTCACGGCGGCAGAGGTCGTCAGCGGCCCCGGCGTCAGCAGGTAGGGCTCTCCCATCAGGGGTGGTTCGATACGGGGGGTCATGGCGTCAGCCTCGGTCGGGAATGCCTGTCACAGGCTTGCCGTCTCTGCGCCCATATGTAAAATTGGTAATAGAAATGTGTCTATAGGCAGAACTTATAGTGCGGTATGCCCAGATAAAGGCGTTCCATCACGTGGCCCTGCTCGGCGGCTTTTCCCGCGCCGCCGAGGCCCTGAGCCTGACCCAGCCCGCCATCTCCGAACAGGTGCGCAAGCTTGAACAGGCACATGACACGCTGCTGTTCCATCGCGACCGGCGCCAGGTCCGCCTGACCGAGGCGGGGGAGGCCCTGCTGCGCCTGACCCGCCCCTATTTCGAGGCCGAGGCACAGATCACGGAGCATCTGTCGCAATCCGGGGCGGCGGTGGCGGGCGAGCTGCGCGTGATCGCCGATGCAGCCCACCACGTCACCGGCCTCTTGCGAGAGCTGCGTGCAAAGCATCCACAGATCATGGTCTCGCTGCGCGGTGGCAACACGGGCGAGATCCTGGACGAACTGCGCGCCTACAAGGCCGAGATCGGTGTCGTGGGCGATATCGCCCCGGGCCCGGAATTCGATACTGTTCCACTGGGCGGGGCGGAGATCATCGCGTTCGCCCCGCCCGAACTCCTGCCACGCGGTGCGAGCGCCCTGCCCCTGTCCTACCTGATCCAGCTTCCGCTGGTCATGCGAGAGACAGGGTCGAAGACCCGTCAGAAAATCGAGGAAGAGGCCGCCCGGCAAGGCCTTCGCCTGACCCCCGGCATCGTGGCCGAGGGGCGCGAGGCCGTGCGGGAGCTTGTGGCCTCTGGCGCCGGGGTCGGGTTCGTCTCGCGGGCCGAACTGGGGGCGGATGACCGGGTTAGAGCCGTGTCGATCGAAGGCGCCGGGTTGCGCATGGAAGAGACGCTGGTCTGCCTCTCTCAACGGCGCGACCTGCGCCTGATCCGCACGGTCATGGATCTCGCGAGACGCGGCTGAACCTTGCTGAGCATTACGCGAATTTCCTGCCACCATACACGCATGGCGATAATTTGTGGCAGATTTCGGGAAGACACATCACGCTATGACCTTTGCCCTGCCCTATTCCTGCTTGGTTTCCGGGGCATATTGATCCTCGGCCATGACGAGTGATTTTGTTTGGAGGGTACCCGCGCGGGCTTCGATCAAAGGGAATACCGCATCATTGCAGTCAGGACCGCCGGATTGACAGGGCGGTTCGCGATACGCGCGACTGCACGATGCAATCTGGTGGCCGGATGATCCAGCCCTTGGCTGAGCGTATTTCGGGGCAGTTTTCGTGCGGACAACGCGCGGAAACCGCCCCGGATGTGTCTTCCCCGGGCCGATGCCGGCGTGGCTTCAGGGCACGCCTTTGGCACGCATGACCTGTCCGAGACTTGCACGCGCACGTGCGACGTGAGAGGCTTCGGAATGGGAATGAAGCAGAGATTTCCGGGAGGACCCAGATGACCCCAACCCGCCAGAAACGCCGCGTTCAGGTCATATGCGCAGCGCTGTTGCATATCCCCATCGTCGCGATCGCGGCCTATGCCCTGGCGAGCGGTGTCGGTGACCATGTCGGAATACTTGTTGTCGGGCTTGTGGCAACCGTCGCTGCCACGGTGATGATCGTGCCTTATATCGGGCGGGTCATCGACGGCGGCTCTGTACCGGTGGCGAACTGAGGCGTCAGAGAAACAGGTAGAGGATCCACGCCAGAAGCGCGGTCTTCGCAACGGCGATAATCAACACCATCCCCCTGTTCTCCGGGGCGCGGACGGCATCGAGGAAACGTGCCGTCAAAGACAGCTCCTTCTCCCCGAACAGCGTATTCTCGATATTGCTCAGAACGCGCGGAGGCGGAGCGACGCCGGCCAGGTCGTCGGAGTCGTAAAAGGCCACGAAGCGCTCGTTCCAGAGCCGGAAGGCATCGCGCATTTCCGAATCGCCTTCGAGATCGCGGCGCACACGCTCCTGCTCGGCCTTGTCCAGAAGGCCGAGGGCAAGTTCGCCTGTCAGTGCGATCTTCTCGGTGTGCAAGGGAGAAACCCCTCTATTGCGCCAATGGGCCGCAAACGCGGATACCAGTGGACAGAATGTACCATTCCGCGCATTTACGCAATGTGCCGTCGATTTCAATCCCGCGATCGGTCAAAAGACCGTCAGTTAAGCGGCTCGCAGGGACCGCCCTGACGCGGAGTATCCGCACGCTGCGCCAATGGGCTGCCTACGCTGATGGTCGCGCCATTGCCCCGTTGACCGGGCACTAAGCTCCAACTCCTTGAATGCGGCGGCTTCACGCGAAATATCCCGTTCAGACCGGTTCCCTGCGAGCCTTGCTCATGGCCTTGCGTTCCGCCCGATCCAGTCGGGCAAGCACGTCGGCAACGCTCGCGCCCTCGGCCCGTGCAGCCCGCCAGATGCGGCGGCAGGAGGCGGGTGACCACGGAAGAGCCGCCTGCGTCAGCCATTGTCGCAGGCAGGGGGGCAGCCTGTCGAATTCGCGCATCGGGTCCCCGGCGCACCGCCGGCGCCTCAGGGCGGTGTCCCCGAGGTTGGTCATCGGGCGGCCTTCGGTTCGGCCACCGGATCGAGTACCAGGACCAGCCGGGTCTGGCCTGTCCCCTCGACAGGCGGCGAGCGGTGGAGAAACCCGCTTGTTCCGTGTCCCGGCCAGAGCTTGCCGCGGAGTATCAGCGGCGCGCCGGTGGGGGCATTGAACACCTCGCGAGGGGAGTCGTCATGCCCCTGCCCTTCCCCGTACTCGGTGCCCGGCCCGCGGTAGGTGCAGATCAGCCGGACCGTCACCGCATCGACATGGAACCGTCCGCAGGCGTTGCCGCTCACCCGGTCGAGGCGCAGGCGCAGGTAGGGCGAGCCGGAAAGAGCGGCGAAGATATCGGCCAGGGCCGCGATGTCGTCGATCAGCATGTCACGCTCGGGACCGGGCGGCGTTCCTGCCCCGTCGCAGAGCGCGGTGACGGCCGCGCGCACGGCCCGGGCGTGCAGGACGACCCGCCCGTACGGCAGGTTGTCGGGCGGGAGGCTGTCCATCCAGTGCCGGACCCCCGGCAGCGGTGTCCGGTGCCACAGTGCCGCGGCCACGCCCGCCTGTCGGATGACGTCGAGCTCTTCGGGCCGGCGGACGATTTCGAGCCCGCTAACCCGCGCGTCCGCAACGGCCGGATCCTGTGTCATGCCGCCTCCGATCGGCGCCACTGGGGAAACGGATCGGCCAGGTCGGGCAGCGCGTCGGGGCCCGGCGCGCGCTCTTCCGGCACCAGCACCGACTCCAGTGTCCACTTCAGCGCCGGCCAGTCGATCCCGGCGCCGATGAAGACGATCTCCTGCCGGCGGTCGCCCCACGGCTCCTGCCAGTGGTTGGCCAGATAGCTTTGCGCCTGCGGATGGTCGGGCCAGCGTTCCTTCGGCACCGAGGCCCACCACGTGCCCAGCGGCGCCACGGTCGACAGGCTGCCCGCCAGCGAGAACTCGGCCACCCATTCGGGCCGCGTGGCGATCCAGAAATGTCCCTTGGCGCGGATCACCCCCGGCAATGGCCCGTTCAGCACGTCATGGATTCCCTGAGGATCGAACGGCCGCCGCGCCCGGAACACATAGGAGCTGACCCCGTATTCCTCGGTCTCGGGCACGTGGTCGGCGAAGCCATAGAGCTCCTTGGCCCACATCGGGTGCTCGTGGGCCTTCTCGAAATCGAAGAGCCCGGTATCGAGGATCTCGCCCGCCGGCACGTTCGCGTGGTTCGTCTCGATGATCCGCGCATCGGCGTTGAGGCTGCGGATGATCTTGCGCGCCGCGTCGGTCTTCTCGTGCCCGGCATCGGCCACCTTGTTGAGGATCACCACGTCGGCGAACTCGATCTGGTCGGTCAGCAGGTGCACCAGCGTGCGCTCGTCGGCCTCGCCCATGGTCTCGCCCCGGTCGCGGAGGAAATCGTGGCTGGCGTAATCGTTCAGCAGGTTCACCGCGTCGACCACCGTGACCATCGTGTCGAGCCGGGCCACGTCGGACAGGCTGTCGCCGTATTCGTCGCGGAAGTCGAAGGTCGCGGCCACGGGCAGCGGTTCGGAAATGCCGGTGGATTCAATCAGCAGGTAGTCGAACCGCCCGGCGGCGGCGAGGCGGCGCACCTCGTCGAGCAGGTCGTCGCGCAGGGTGCAGCAGATGCAGCCGTTCGACATTTCCACCAGCGTTTCGTCGGTGCGCGACAACTCGGTATCGGCGCGCACGAGGTCGGCGTCGATGTTCACCTCGGACATGTCGTTGACGATCACGGCGACACGCCGCCCCTCGCGGTTGTTGAGCACGCGGTTCAGAAGCGTCGTCTTGCCGGCGCCCAGGAAACCGGAAAGCACGGTGACGGGAAGTCTGGTGTCGGTCATGGCATGGGGTCCTCTTGCAGGGGCGGCTCCCGGCGGGTGCCGCCATATTGCGTGTTATCACATTACACTCTTTGGCTCGAAAAAACGCGCCTCCCCCGCGGGCCGGCGCGCAGGGCGGGCCGCGACGAGGCGGCCCACCCCCAGGCCGGTCTCAGCCGGCCTGAAGGCAATCCGCCAGCGACCCGGCAAGGTTCCGAAGCAGTTGCGGGTACAGGTCCGACCCCGGCTCCAGGTCGGAACCCAGCGGATCAAGCACGCCGGTCCGGGCCTCGGACCCTTCCATCACGGCGGCCACGACACCGGGGCTGAACTGCGGCTCGGACAGCACGCAGGTGACCTGCTGTTCCTGCACCCGCCCCTGGACCTCGGCGATGCGCGCGGGGCTCGGGTCGGCCGCGTCGGAGAGCGAGATCGCGCCGGAGGCGGGAATTCCGAAGCTGTTCTCGAAATACTGGTAGGCGTCGTGGAAGACGATGAAATTCTGCCCCTGTACCGGCGCGAGCATCTCCTCGATGTCCTGCGACAGCGCCGCCAGTTCCTCGCGCCCCGCGGCGGCGTTTGCGGCGTAGGCCTCGGCATTCTCCGGGTCGGCGGCCGACAGGCTGTCTGCGATGACCGTCAGCCAGGCGGAGGCGTTGTCCGTCGAGAGCCACATATGCGGGTCGGTCCCGGCGTGATCGTGGCGGTCGGCGTGTTCGTGGTCGTGGTCGTGGTCGTGAGCTTCGCCCTCGGCGTGCTGGTCATGGTCGTGGTCTTCGCCGTCCTCCCCGGCGTGGTCGTCATGATCATGGTCGTGGTCGTGCGCCTCTTCGTGGTCGTGCCCGGCGTCATGCGCCTCCTCATGATCGTGGTCGCCGTCGTGGGAATGCGCTTCGAACAGGGCGCTATCGCGGGTCGGAAGCGTGGTGGTTCCGTCCAGGGCGGACAGCGTGACGATCTCGGCCCCGCCGGCCAGCGTTTCGATCGAATCGCCGAGCCACGGCGTCAGGTCCGGCCCGATCCAGAACACCAGCGCCGCGTCCTGAAGTGCCTGCGCCTCGGAGGGGCGAAGGCTGTATTCATGCGGGCTGGCGCCGGGGGCGACGATCAGCTCCGGCTCCCCCACGCCGGCCATGACGCGCGCCACCAGCGAATGCACCGGCGCGATATCGGCCGCGACCCCGGGCGTGTCGGCCATGGCCGTTCCGGCCAGCAACGCGGCGGTCAGCGAAAGCGGGAGAAGGTTTCTGGACATCCGGGGCTCCATGTGATTTTATAACATCCATGACCCGATACATGATATAAGATAACATGACAAGCCCCGGACACCCCAAGGCAGACCCGGCCACCGACCCGGTGGGTTTCGCCGCGCATGATCACGGCCGTTGCGTTGCCGCAGGCATCGCGGCGGCGGAAGAGCGTTGCGCCGACAAGGGCCTGCAATTCACGCCCGTGCGCCGCAAGGCGCTGGAAATCCTGCTGCAGGAACACCGTGCGCTGGGCGCCTACGAAGTGCTCGACCGGCTGCGCGACGCGGGCTTCGGCTCGCAGCCGCCGGTGGCCTACCGCGCGCTCGACTTCCTCGTTGCCAACGGTTTCGCGCACAAGATCGAACGTCTTAACGCTTTCATAGCCTGCGCGCATCCCGGCACCAGCCATTCGCCGGCCTTCATGATCTGCCGCCTGTGCGATTCGGTGGCCGAGGCGCACGCGACGCCGACACGCGGCGCGCTCGGACAGGCGGCGCGGGACGCGGGCTTCCGGATCGAGCGGACGGTGGTCGAGGCCGAAGGCGTCTGCCCGTCCTGCGCGGAAAAGGCCGACGCATGAGCCTGATATCGCTTCGCGGATTAAGCGTTCGTTACGGCGCTGTCACGGTGTTGCACGACGTGACGATGGAGATCGCGCCGGGCGAGATCGTCACGGTGGTGGGGCCGAACGGTTCGGGCAAGACCAGCCTGCTGCGCGCGATCATCGGCGCCGTGGCGCCGGCCAAGGGGCGCGTGGTTCACAAGCCCGGCCTGCGCATCGGCTACGTGCCGCAGAGGCTGCATATCGACCCGACCCTGCCGATGACGGTCGAACGGTTCCTGCGCCTGCCCGGCGGCACTCCGAAGGGCGCCTGTGCCGAGGCACTCGAAACGGCCGGGGTGCCGGACCTCGCCAGGCGCCAGATGTCCGGGCTGTCGGGCGGGCAGTTCCAGCGGGTGCTGCTGGCCCGGGCGCTGATCAACCGGCCCGACGTGATCCTGCTCGACGAGGCCACGCAGGGGCTGGACCAGCCCGGCTCGGCCGCCTTCTACCGCCGGATCGAGGAGGTGCGGCGGGAGACCGGGTGCGCCGTGCTGATGATCAGCCACGAGCTGCACGTGGTGATGAGCGCCTCGGACCGGGTGATCTGTCTCAACGGGCATGTCTGCTGCGAAGGTACGCCCGAGAAGGTTTCTTCCGCGCCCGAGTACCGCGCGCTCTTCGGAAGTGGCACGGGCGGCGCGCTGGCGCTTTACCGGCACGATCACGACCACGCCCATGACGGCGCCTGCGATCACGGTCACGGCCACGATCATGGGCACGGGCACGACCAGACGGAGGCCGCCGAGTGATGCTCGACGATTTCATGATGCGCGCCACCCTCGCCGGGCTTGGCGTCGCCTGTGCCGCCGCGCCCCTGGGAAGCTTCGTCGTCTGGCGCCGCATGGCCTATTTCGGCGATGCCACGGCCCACGCCGCGGTGCTTGGCGTCGCCCTGTCGCTGGCGCTTCAGATCTCGGTGTTTGCCGGGGCCATGGCCGTGGCGCTGGTGATGGCGCTGACCGTCACGCTGCTGACGGGCCGCGGCTACGCGATGGACACGCTGCTGGGCGTGCTGGCGCATTCAGCCCTGGCCTTCGGACTTGTCGCGGTGTCCTTCCTTTCGGGCATCCGGATCGACCTGATGGCCTATCTCTTCGGTGATATCCTAGCGGTGTCGCGCACCGACCTCGCGGTTATCTGGGGCGGAGCGGCCCTGGTCGTCGGGCTGATCGGCTGGCGATGGTCGGGCTTGCTGACCGCGACCCTGAACGAGGATCTCGCCCATGCCAGCGGCATCGACCCGAAGCGCGAAAAGCTGATCCTGACGCTGGCGCTGGCGATTACCGTCGCCGTGGCGATCAAGGTTGTGGGCGTCCTGCTTATCGCGGCCATGCTGATCATTCCGGCCGCCGCGGCACGGCCGCTGTCGCGAACGCCGGAGGGCATGGCGCTCACCGCTGCCGTCCTTGGCGCGGTGTCGGCGGTGGCCGGCCTGCGCGCGGCCTACGTGTTCGATACGCCCGCCGGCCCGTCGATCGTGTGCGTTGCGGCGCTGTGTTTTGCGTTGACCAGCCTTACCAGCAGCGTCTGGCGTTCCGGCTAGGGCACGCGGCGGCGGGCCCGAGGCCGTCGGTCACGCCGCGGCCGCCCGCCTCAGCCGCATTTCGAGTGGCCGCAGTTCACGCAGGTCATGCAGCCTTCGACCATGCGCATGTCGTATTGCCCGCAGGCCGGGCAGGCCGGGCCGCGGCGGCCGGGGAGGTTGACGACCTCGGCAGTGGGGTCGGCCTTGAGGCCCAGCCCCTCGCCTTCGAGGAAGCCGATCTGGATCATGTGGCGTTCCAGCACCCCGCCGATGGCGGCGAGGATCGAGGGGATGTACTTGCCGTTCATCCAGGCCCCGCCGCGCGGGTCGAAGACGGCTTTCAGTTCCTCGACCACGAAGGACACGTCGCCGCCGCGCCGGAAGACGGCCGAGATCATCCGGGTGAGCGCCACGGTCCAGGCGAAATGCTCCATGTTCTTGGAGTTGATGAACACCTCGAAGGGGCGGCGGTGGCCGTTCAGGAGGATGTCGTTCACGGTGACGTAGATCGCGTGGTTGCTGTCGGGCCATTTCAGCTTGTAGGTGGCGCCGTCGAGCTCCGCCGGGCGGTCGAGCGGTTCGGACATGTAGACCACGTCGCCCCCCTCCTCCGGCAGGCCGCCATCGTTGACGGGTGTCTCGCCAGGGAGCTTGTCGGCCTTCTCGCTGACGCTCAGGACCGAGCCGGTCACGTCGTTGGGGCGGTAGGTGGTGCAGCCCTTGCAGCCGGTCTCGTAGGCCTGCATGTAGACGTTCTTGAACGCCTCGAAGCCGATATCCTCGGGCACGTTGATGGTCTTGGAAATCGAGGAATCCACCCATTTCTGGGCGGCCGCCTGCATGCGCACGTGATCTTCGGGTTCGAGCATCTGGGCGTTGACGAAATAGTCGGGCAGGTCGGCATCGCCGAACTTCTCGCGCCACATCTGCACGGCGTAATCCTCGACCTCTTCCTCGGTGCGGGAGCCGTCCTTCTGCAGGACCTTGCGGGTGTAGGAATAGGCGAAGACCGGCTCGATGCCCGACGAGACGTTGCCGGCGTAAAGGCTGATCGTGCCGGTGGGGGCGACGGAGGTGAGAAGCGCGTTGCGGATGCCGTGTTCGGCCACGGCGGCGCGCACGTCTTCATCCATCGCCTGCATGGTGCCGCTGGCGAGGAAGGCGTCGGCGTCGAAGAGGGGGAAGGCGCCCTTCTCTTTCGCAAGCTCCACCGAGGCGAGATAGGCGGCGCGGGCGATGCGGTGCATCCAGCGTTCGGTCTGTTCCGCGGCCTCCTCGGAGCCGTAGCGCATGCCTTTCATCAGGAGCGCGTCGGCGAGGCCGGTGACGCCGAGGCCGATGCGGCGCTTGGCCTGCGCTTCCTGCCGCTGTTGCTCCAGCGGGAAGTTCGACACGTCGACCACGTCGTCCATCATGCGGATGGCGGTGGCGACGAGGGTGTCGAGTTCTGCCTCGTCCACGTGGGCCGTGGTCTCGAAGGGGTCGCGCACCAGACGGGCGAGGTTGATCGAGCCCAGCAGGCAGGCGCCGTAGGGCGGCAGGGGCTGCTCGCCGCAGGGGTTGGTGGCCGAGATCGTCTCGCAATAGGCGAGGTTGTTGGCCTGGTTGATCCGGTCGATGAAGATCACGCCGGGTTCGGCGAAATCATAGGTCGCCTGCATGATCCGGTTCCACAGGTCGCGCGCCTGGATGGTGTGGTAAACCTTGCCGCCGAAACTCAGCTCCCACGGGCCGTCGGCCTTCACCGCTTCCATGAAGGCATCGGTCACCAGCACCGACAGGTTGAACATGCGCAGGCGCGAGGCGTCGGCCTTGGCGGAGACGAAATCCTCGATATCGGGATGGTCGCAGCGCATGGTGGCCATCATCGCGCCGCGGCGGGAGCCGGCGGACATGATGGTGCGGCACATGGCGTCCCACACGTCCATGAAGGACAAAGGCCCGCTGGCGTCGGCGGCGACGCCCTTCACCTCGGCGCCACGGGGGCGGATGGTGGAGAAGTCATAGCCGATCCCCCCGCCCTGCTGCATGGTGAGCGCGGCCTCGCGCAGGGCGTTGAAGATGCCGTCGAGGTTGTCGGGGATGGTGCCCATGACGAAACAGTTGAAGAGCGTCACCTGCCGCGCCGTGCCGGCGCCGGCGGTGATGCGGCCGGCGGGGAGGAAGCGGAAATCCTCGAGCGCGTGGAAGAACGGGTCTTCCCAGGCCTCCGGCCGGGCCTCGTTCTTTGCCAGCGCGCGGGCCACGCGGCGCCACGTATCCTCGACCGTGCGGTCGCGGACCGTGCCGTCGCCATCCTTCAGGCGGTATTTCATGTCCCAGATGGATTCGGCGATGGGGGCGGCGAAACGTGTCATGCGAGGTAAGTCCTGAAATCTTGAGTGTGCGTCGCGGCAGGAATTGAACCTACAACCTCCTTGCATTAAGCTCATGATGCTTGGGCACCAATCGCAAGGCGCTCTATCCAGTTGAGCTACGCGACGCTGGGTTTCCGGATGTGTAGTGACATCCGGAAACCCACAATACCTTGAAGCCGTCCGGATTTCCACTACCGTATCTGGCCCAGAGGACGATTCTTTCACATGGCCAAACTGCACCTCATAAAACTCAGCGTCGGCTCGAAGAACGTCGAGAGCATGGCGGACTGGCAGGCGACCCGGCGAGCCCAGACCGAGGACGGTCTGCCAAGGCATGTCACGCGCATGTGGCCGCGGCGGGCGGACGAGGTGCTGGAGGGCGGGTCGCTTTACTGGGTGATCCAGGGGCTGGTGCAGTGCCGCCAGCGGATCGTCCGGTTCGACGAGGTCATCGGGCAGGACGGGATACGGCGCTGCGCCATCGTGCTCGACCCGGAGATCGTCCGGACGACCACCGCGCAGAAGCGGCCGTTCCAGGGCTGGCGGTACCTGCAGCCGGGCGATGCGCCGGCCGATCTGCCCGCCTCGCGGCGGGACGAAGAGGCCCTGCCGGCGGACCTGTCGGCGGCGCTGGCGGATATCGGGGTTTTGTAAGGCGTTTCGGGATTTTCCGGAAATGACGGGCGAATCGGGGTTAAGGCCCTGATTTATCGGCAAAACGCCATGTCGGTATCACGTCGGTATTACGTCGGTACGTCGTCGGCGCGCGTGGCGGTACCGGGCATGGTTAACGCAACGTGCGGCCGGGTGCCGGATGGTCCGGAACCGTAAACCCGGCGACGCGGCGGAGCGCGGACTGTTACCGCCACCCGTGCAGCATGAATGCAACAGGGCACGCCTGACGCGAGGTCATCGGCGCCAATCAGCTTAAATCCCTGAATCGACGGCCGGATCTTGCTGTTAAGGCCCGTTGCAGCCTGCCTCCCGATCACGAATTTCTGATTAACGGGCCGCACCCCTTGTCACGGGGCCGCGGGCGTATATGTGCGCCGCACACCCAAAAGATCGGGCATTGGCCCGGCGGGGTGTCCGGTGCCGCTCAGCGGACCGGAGGAGCAGAAAAGACAATGGTCGTCAGACCAAAGGAGACCAGACATGAAGAGAACGCTTACCGTGCTTGCGGCCACGTCCGCCCTCGTTGCCGGCCCCGCGCTGGCCGGCAGCATGACGCCCGCGCCCCAGGAACAGCCCGTGATCGCCCCGGTGGCGCCGCCGGCGCCGGCCGGCCCGGACTGGACCGGCTTCTACGGTGGTGGCCAGATCGGCTATGGCAACATCGACAGCAACGTGCCCGGCGTCGACGGTGACGATGTCATCGGTGGTCTGACGTTCGGTTACGACTACGACCTCGGCAACTGGGTCGTGGGTGCCGGCATGGACTATGACTTCGCCGACATCTCGCTGGCCCCCGGCAACAGCCTCGAGCGGGTCTACCGCGTCAAGGCACGCGGCGGCTACAAGGTGGGTGACGGCCTGATCTACGGCACCGGCGGCTACGCCAACGCGGACGTGAGCGGTGTCGGCGACGACGACGGCTATTTCGTCGGCGCGGGCTACGAGCACATGATCAGCCAGAACGTGTCGCTTGGTGGGGAAGTGCTCTATCACGAGTTCGACAACTTCCAATCGACCGGCACCGACGTCGAGGCGACCACGGTTCAGCTTCGCGGCACGTTCCGCTTCTGATCCGACCAAGTATTTCGATCGGGATTACGGCCCGGGCTACCCCAAGCCCGGGCCGTTCATTTTTCAACCCTACCGCTTGTTTTTTCGGCGATTTTCCGCCCAATTTCCCGCTCGGACTCGGGTTTTCCGGACATTAGGTCACTTGAGAGCAACACTCTTGGACCGATAAACATTTCCGGCTCTTCTTCCGTTGAGTGACAGCCGATTTCGCATAGATACTGCATCTCAGCACCCGGCACTTTCGGGCTTACTCTGGAAATGCACAAATGGTTCGTGAGCGAACACGCGGACCGAAACGTGAGGACAAAAAAATGAAACACGCGCTTTCCCTGTTTGTGGCCGCTACTCTGACCGCTACAGGCCCCGCGCTGGCGGGCAGCCTGGCAGATCCGGTCGTGGACGCACCGGTCATGGTTCCGGCCCCGGCAAAACCGGCCATCCCCAACTGGACCGGTTTCTACCTCGGTAGCGAGATCGGCTACCTGAACATGGACACCAACTTTCCCGGCATCGACGGCGACGACCCCATCGCCGGTTTCACTGCCGGTTACGACTATGACTTCGGCAGCTTCGTGCTTGGTACCGCGGTCGACTATGACTGGACCAGCCTGAACCTGACCCCGGCCGTGCAGGCCGAGAACATCCTGCGCGTCAAGGTGCGCGGCGGTGTCAAGATGGGCCGCGGCCTGGCCTATGCCACCGGCGGCTACACCAACCTCGACACCAACATCGTTGGCGATGTCGACGGCTACTTCATCGGCGGCGGTTACGACTACATGGTCGGCGACCACCTGACCATCGGCGGCGAGCTGCTGTACCACGACTACGACAACTTCACCGGCACGCCGGTTGGCGCAGAAGCCACCACGCTGGCGGTGCGGACGGTCTTCAAGTTCTGATCGTCGGATACCCGATTTCAGAAAGGCCCGGATGAGCGATCATCCGGGCCTTTCTCGTTTCTGACGGTCGGCCGGGGCCTGGCCCGCCCTGCCCGTTTCAGTCGGCGCCCAGCTTGGCGATGAGCTGTTTCAGGGTGGTGCGGTCGGCCGTGCCCATATCCACGCCGCGGGCGCGGAAAAGCGTCGCCTGGCTGCGCAGGACCAGCCCGTCTTCCAGCGTCTTGAGGTGGTTGGCGCGCAGGGTATCGCCCGAGGAGGTGATGTCGGCGATAGCCTCGGCGGTCTCGTTCTTGACGGTGCCCTCGGTGGCGCCCTGGCTGTCGATAAGCTGGTAATCGGCGACGCCGTTCTCGCGCAGGAATTCCCGGACAAGGCGGTGATACTTGGTGGCGATGCGCAGGCGGAAGCCGTGTTTCGCCCGGAAGGCGGCGGCGACGGCGTCGAGATCGTCGAGCGTGCCCACGTCGACCCAGGCGCGGGGGACGGCGAGGACGAGGTCGGCATGGCCGAAGCCCAGCTCGGCCAGTTCCTCGACCCGGTGTTCCCACTGGCCCAGCTTTTCACGGACGAGATCGGTGCCGGTGACGCCGAGGTGGATGCGCCCTGCCGCGAGTTCGCGGGGGATTTCGCCGGCGGAGAGGAGGACGAGTTCGACATTGTCGATGCCGTCGACGAAGCCCGCGTATTCACGGTCGGAGCCGGCGCGGCCTAGTTCGACACTGCGGGCGCCGAACCATTCGAAGGTTTTCTCCATCAGCCGGCCCTTGGAGGGGACGCCAAGCTTCACGCTCATGCCGCACCTCCGAGGTCGATGACGAGGCCGGGGCGGATGACGCCGCCGACCGCCGGGATTTCCGCGCCGCCGCCCAGTTGGCGGGTCAGCGCGTCGTAGCGCCCGCCGGTGGCGACGGGGGGCAGATCGGGGCGGCGTTCGGCGTAGAAGCCGAAGACGAAGCCGTCGTAGTATTCCATCTGGGTACGGCCGTAGCTGGCCTCGAAATCGAGCGCGGTGACGTCGATGCCCGCGTCGCTCAGCGCATCGAGGCGGCGGGCCAGCCGGTCGATCGCCGGGGCGATGGCGGGCATGTCGACGGCGATGTCGCGGAGCTGTTCGAGCGCGTTGTCGGAGGTTTCGCGCACGGCGAGGATGGCGTCGAGGAGTGCGACCTCGTTTTCCGAGAGGGGGGCGGCGGCGGCGTCCTCGCGCAGGGTGTCGATGCGCTGGCGTATCTCGGTCTCGCTGCGCAGGCCGATCATCGGTGCGGCATGGGCCATCGGGTCGGTGGCGGCCAAAAGGGCGGCGCGGCTTTCGGGCATGCGGGCACGGCCGGCGTAGCGGTCGATGAGCGCACGGAAGCGCTTGGGCCGCCAGATGTGGCGGCGGAGCGCGGCCTTGCGACGCTCGGGCGTGCGGAGGCCCTCGACGGCGGCCATGAGGATGCCGATATCGCCGGTGGCGGCGCGGAGGTTCAGGGGGGCCAGCACCTGGTGGAAGAGGGCGAAGACGCGGGCGTCGGCGGCCTCGGCATTGGTGCGGTCGAAGACTTCGAAGCCCGCTTGCGTGTATTCGTTGGCGCGGTCGGGGTCGTCTTCCTGGCGGCGGAAGACCTCGCCCGCGTAGGTGTAGCAGGCGGGTTCGGCGCCGTGGGCCATGTGCATCTGCACGACCGGCACGGTGAAGTCGGGGCGCAGCATCTGCTCGCCCCGCAGCGCGTCGGAGGTGACGTAGGCGCGGGCGCGGATATCCTCGCCATAGAGGTCGAGGAGGAGGTCGGCGGGCTGGAGGATGCCGGTTTCCACCGGGTCCGCCCCCGCCGCCTCGAACAGGGCGCGCAGGCGCATCGCCTCGGCCCGGATCGCGGCGCGGTTGGTCATCCGCCCTGCCCGTCCAGGATCTCGCGGACCTTGGCGACCATGTCGCCGCGCGGCACCTCGAACTGGCTGGGGCGTTCCTTCCATTCCTCGAGCGTGGCGTTCTCGGCGATTTTCGCGCCAAGGACCAGGTCCTTGAGCTGGACGATGCCCTTCTCCTTTTCGTCGCCGCCCTCGATGATGGCGACCGGGGAGTTGCGCTTGTCGGCGTATTTGAGCTGGTTGCCGAAGTTCTTGGGGTTGCCGAGATAGACCTCGGCGCGGATGCCGGCCTGGCGGAGTTCGCCGACCATGGCCTGGTAATCGGCCATGCGGTCGCGATCCATCACGGTGACGACGACCGGGCCGGTGGCGGCGGAGCCGATGCGGCCTTTCTCGCGGAGGGCGGCGAGCAGGCGGTCGACGCCGATGGAGATGCCGGTAGCGGGGACGGCCTGGCCGGTGAAGCGCTTGACGAGGTCGTCGTAGCGCCCGCCGCCGGCGACGGAGCCGAACTGGCGCTTGCGGCCTTTCTCGTCGAGGATGTCGAAGGTCAGCTCAGCCTCGAAGACGGGGCCGGTGTAGTAGCCGAGGCCGCGGACGACGGAGGGGTCGATGACGATGCGGTCGGGGCCATAGCCTTGCGCGGCTAGGAGGGTGGCGATCTGTTCGAGTTCGACTACGCCCTCCTGCCCCATGGGGCTGTCACCCACGGCGCGGCGCAGGTTGGCGAAGGTTTCCGCCATGTCGTCGGCTTTGGAGGTGAGGAAGGTGAGGACCGGCCCGGCCTGATCGTCATTGAGCCCTACCCCGTCGATATAGGCCCCCGACGCATCCAGCCGCCCCTTGCCGAGCAGCTCGCGCACGCCCGCTTCGCCGACCTTGTCGAACTTGTCGATGGTGCGCATGACGGCGGCGCTGCGCTCCTCGTCGTCGGCAAGCCCCATGCTTTCCAATACGCCGTTCAGAACCTTCCGGTTGTTCACCCGGATGAGGTAATCCCTGCGCGGAATCCCCACCTCTTCCAGCGTGTCGGCGAGCATGGCGCAGATCTCGGCGTCGGCGGCCATGCTGGCGGTGCCGACGGTGTCGGCGTCGCATTGGTAGAACTGGCGGTAGCGGCCCGGGCCCGGCTTTTCGTTGCGCCAGACCGGCCCCATCGCGAAGCGGCGGTAGGGGGTGGGCAGGTCGTTGCGGTGCTGGGCGTAGACGCGGGCGAGCGGCGCGGTCAGGTCATAGCGCAGGGCGAGCCAGTCGCCGCGCCCGTCCTCGTCGGCCTCCTGCCAGGCGAAGACGCCCTCGTTGGGGCGGTCGACATCGGGGAGGAACTTGCCCAGCGCCTCGACCGTCTCGACGGCGCTCGATTCCAGCGCGTCGAACCCGTAGCGATGGTAGACCGCGGCGATCTTCTGCAGCATCTCTGCGCGTTCGCTCACTTCCGCGCCGAAATAGTCGCGGAACCCCTTTGGGGTTTCGGCCTTGGGGCGGGGCTGTTTCTTGGTCTTGGCCATCTTGCGGGTCCTTGCCGGTGCCATTCGCCGCGCGGTCTAGCCGAAGGGGCGTGAAGGGGCAAGCGGCAGGCGCGCGCTTGACCGGTCCGGCCGGCCCGCCTAGATGGCTTTCATGGAAAAGCTCGAAGAACACATCGCCCACCTTGCCCGCGTCGTCGACGACCTGTCCGACGTGGTGGCCCGGCAGGAGACCGAGATCGACCAGCTCAAGCGGCGGGTTGCCCTGCTGTTGCAGCGCGAGGCGGAGCGGGAGAGCCTGAGTTCCGGGGCCGAGGTGATCGGCGACGAGCGGCCGCCGCATTACTGAGGCGGCGCGCCGTCAGAGGCCGGACTTGCGGTCCTGTGCCACCAGGTCGCCGCCATGCAGCAGCAGGTTCATCCACTGGGCATTGCCGCCGAAGCGTTCGTAGACGCTTAGGAAAACCGTGTCCTTCGCCATCTGGCCGATCCGGCTGCCGCAGGGTTTGCGGCGGGGCTTGTTGCAGACCTGGCGCTTGATGGTCTCGTACGCCTTGTCGGTGTCGGAATAGGGCTGCACCTCGGCCGGGAGGCCGTAGCGGAGCTGTTCGTGCATCTCGACCGAGCCGAAGACGGCGAGCGCGGCGGTGAACTGCCGGGCGCAGCCATCATCGAAGCCGGTGATGTAGAAGGTGTGCGGATCGGTGCTGCCCGGGGCGCTGTCGTAGAGCTGGTAGCGGGGGCGGCGTTCGGGATACTGGGCCGTGCGCGTGCCGAGTTGGCGGGTATCGACGCCGCAGATGGTGGCGACACGGCCATATGGCAGGCGTGTGCCGAAGGCGATTTCGCTTTTCGAGGCGTCGGCGGCGGGCAGCGAGGCCTCGGTCACGGTGGCGCCGTCGCCGTCCTGTGTCGGTTCGCGCGCGTCGGCGTCGGGCGTGGGGGCGGTGGCGTTGCCGCCGAACAGGCCCGAGAGGAACCCGCCGCGGGCGTTCTGCGTGCCGGAGGGGGCGGCCATCGACATGGCGGGTGCGTTGGCGTCCACACTCTCTTCGGCGAGGCGCGGCACCTCGGCCATCTCGGCCCCGCAGGCGGCCGTGAGCGTGAGAACCAGACATGCCGCGGCGATACGCATCCGGGTGAGCCCCTTTCCATCCGTTGGCTGGCCGAGACCTTATCCCACGCCATACGCCGCCGTCCAGCCCGGGGGCATTGCCGCGACAATTCAGGCACTTGCCCGCGTGTCTTCAGATTTCCTCGACCATGGCGACACCCGGCAGGGAGCGCAGCGCGCCCTTGATCTGGGGCGAGACCGGGTAGTCGCGCCCGGCGGAGATTTCCACCTCGCCCGGCAGGGCCTGGTCGAGGAGGCAGAAGTAGATCGGGCCGCGCCCGCCCTTGGCGTCGGCGGATTTCTCGAGCACGGTGGCGACGGAGGGCACGGCGCCCGCATCCTCGACGAAGATGCGCAGGCCCGAGGCGCCGGCATCGGCCACGACGGTATCGGCGGGCTGGATGACGCGGGCGAGCAGCTTGAGCTGGTCCTCCTCCATCGTGGCCTCGACCGTGAGGACGACCATCGAGCCGGTTTCGAGGTGATCGCGGGAGGCTTCGAGCGTGTCGGAG
Organism: Roseovarius sp.; assembly: GCF_030373445.1. Classification (GTDB taxonomy): domain Bacteria; phylum Pseudomonadota; class Alphaproteobacteria; order Rhodobacterales; family Rhodobacteraceae; genus Roseovarius. The sequence continues at coordinate 197,967 of NZ_JAUCYU010000002.1, read as the reverse complement.
AAGACCGTGACCTCGAAGCTGCCGGTGGTGTCGGAGAGCTGCACGAAGGCGAAGCGGTTGCCCCGGGCCGAGCGGCGTTCCTGCCGGCCGGCGACGACGCCGGCCATCTTGACCACGGCGGCGCCGCGGCGGGCGTGTTCGGTGACTTCCTCCAGCGTCTTGACGTCCTTGCGCTTGAGGGGCGCGGCGTAGTCGTCGAGCGGGTGGCCGGAGAGGTAGAAGCCCACCGCCTGGAATTCCTCGGTCAGGCGTTCGGCGGGCAGCCAGTCTTCGACCGGGGAGAGGCGCGGTTCGGGCAGGTCGTCGCCCGCCTCGCCAAACAGCGAGACCTGGTTGGAGTTCTTCTGTTCGTGGATGGCGGCGGAGTAGTTCATCAGCCGTTCGACATTGTCGAAAACGCGGCGGCGGTTGCGGTCGAGCTCGTCGAAGGCGCCGGCGCGGGCGAGCATCTCCAGCGGCCGCTTGCCGATGCGCTTGAGGTCGGCGCGGCGGGCGAAGTCGAAGAGGGTCACGAAGGGTTTCTCTCCCCTGCCCTCGACAATGAGGCGCATGGCGTCGACGCCCACGTTCTTGAGCGCGCCCAGCGCGTAGTGGAGCGCGCCGTCCCTGACCATGAAGGTGGCGTTGGAGCGGTTCACGCAGGGCGGCACGTAGGGCAGCGCGAGGGCGTGCTTCACCTCCTCGAAATAGGTGGCGAGCTTGTCGGTGAGGTGGATGTCGCAGTTCATGACGCCGGCCATGAACTCGACCGGGTGGTTGGCCTTGAGCCAGGCGGTCTGGTAGCTGACCACGGCATAGGCGGCGGCGTGGGATTTGTTGAAGCCGTAGTTCGCGAACTTGTCGAGCAGGTTCCAGACTTCGAGCGCCTTGGCGTCGTCGACGCCGTTTTCCTTGGCCCCGGCGATGAACTTGGGCCGCTCGGCATCCATCGCTTCCTGGATCTTCTTGCCCATGGCGCGGCGCAGCAGGTCGGCGCCGCCGAGGGAGTAGCCGGCCATCTCCTGCGCGATCTGCATCACCTGTTCCTGGTAGACGATGATGCCCTGGGTCTCGTCGAGGATGTGGTCGACCGAGGGGTGCAGGTTGTCGCGCTTGGAGAGGCCGTTCTTGACCTCGCAGTATTTCGGGATGTTCTCCATCGGGCCGGGGCGGTAGAGGGCCACGAGGGCGACGATATCCTCGATGCAGGTGGGCTTCATCCGCTTGAGCGCGTCCATCATGCCCGAGCTTTCCACCTGGAACACGGCGACCGTCTTGGCACGGGCGTAGAGCTCGTAGGTCTTGGGGTCGTCGAGGGGGATCTGGCCGATATCGTTCTCGGCGCCGTCGAAGGGTTCGTAGATGGTGCTGCCGTCGGCCGAAATGTGCAGGTCGCGGCCCGAGGCGTGGATCTGCTCGATGGCGTTCTGGACGACGGTGAGGGTTTTCAGGCCGAGGAAGTCGAATTTCACGAGGCCCGCCTGTTCGACCCATTTCATGTTGAACTGGGTCGCGGGCATGTCGGAGCGGGGGTCCTGGTAGAGGGGGACCAGCTCATCAAGGGGCCGGTCGCCGATCACCACGCCGGCGGCGTGGGTGGAGGCGTTGCGGAGGAGGCCCTCGACCTGCATCCCGTATTTCAGGAGGCGGTCGACCACTTCCTCGGAGCGGGCTTCCTCGCGCAGGCGGTCTTCCTGTTGCAGGGCCTTTTCGATGGAGACGGGTTTGACGCCCTCGACGGGGATCATCTTGGACAGGCGGTCGACCTGGCCGTAGGGCATTTGCAGGACGCGGCCGATGTCGCGGACGGCGGCCTTGGAGAGCAGCGCGCCGAAGGTGATGATCTGGCCCACCTTGTCGCGGCCGTACTTGCGCTGGACGTAACTGATCACCTCCTCGCGGCGGTCCATGCAGAAGTCGATGTCGAAGTCGGGCATCGAGACCCGGTCGGGGTTGAGGAAGCGTTCGAAGAGCAGCGAGTAGCGCAGCGGGTCGAGGTCGGTGATGGTAAGTGCGTAGGCCACGAGGGAGCCCGCGCCCGAGCCGCGGCCGGGGCCGACGGGGATGTCGTGGTCTTTCGCCCACTTGATGAAGTCGGCCACGATCAGGAAGTAGCCGGGGAAGCCCATGCCCTCGATGATGCCCAGCTCGAATTCGAGGCGTTTCTCGTACTCCTCGACCGGGGCGGCGTGGGGGATGACGGCGAGGCGGGCCTCGAGCCCTTCCTTGGCCTGACGGCGCAGCTCGTCGACCTCGTCATCGGCGAAGCGGGGCAGGATCGGGTCGCGCCGGTAGGCGCCGAAGGCGCAGCGTTTGGCGATCTCGACGGTGTTCTCGATGGCTTCGGGCAGGTCGGCGAAGAGGGTGGCCATTTCCTGCGGCGATTTGAAATAATGCTGGGCCGTCAGGCGGCGGCGGGGCTGCGACTGGTCGACATAGGCGCCCTCGGCGACGCAGATCATGGCGTCATGGGCCTCGTACATCTTTTCCTGCGGGAAATAGACGTCATTGGTGGCGACAAGCGGGATTTCCATGGCGTAGGCCATCTCGACGAAGCCCTGCTCGGTCAGCCGTTCGTTCTCGGGCGCGCCCGTCTCGCCGGGGTGGCGTTGCAGCTCGACATAGAGGCGGTCGGCGAAGGCCCTGTGCAGGTCGCGCATCAGGGTTTCCGCCGCCGGGCGCTGGCCGGCCTGCAGGAGCCGGCCCACCGGGCCGTCGGGGCCGCCGGAGAGGCAGATGACGGCCTCGGAATGGCGCTGCAACTCCTCCATCGTCACGTGCGGCAGCTGGCCGTCGCCGCGCAGGTAGAGGCAGGAGTTGAGCTTCATCAGGTTCTCGTAGCCGCGTTCCGACTGTGCCAGCAGGACCACGGGCGCCGGGGGTTTGGGCCGTTCGCCCGGCGCGGGGGTGACGTATTGCAGATCGACCTGGCAGCCCATGATCGGCTGGATGCCCGCCCCCTGGGCCGTGACGGAGAATTCCAGCGCCGCGAACATATTGTTGGTGTCGGTCACCGCAACCGCCGGCATGTTGGCCGCCTCGCACAGCCCCGGCAGCTTTTTCAGCCGCACGGCGCCTTCGAGAAGGGAGTATTCGGTATGGACGCGGAGATGGATGAATCGGGGGGCGCTGCTCATGGGGGTCAGCTTACGGCAGGCGAAGGGGCGGTGGAAATACCCGATTGCCGGGTGACCCTGCGGCAAGGTGGCGGCGGTCGGCGGGGCGCGGACCGCCCGTGGCTTTGCCCTGAGTTTGGGCGAAACCATTGCCATATCCGGTCAGAAACACTTCCTCCGATTCCAAGGCAATCGGGGCGAGCGCCGGGCAAGTCGTTGATTTCCCTTGCGTCATGGCGCCATTGCCACGGCCCGTTCCGCCGCGGCACGCGCCGCTCTGCGGCCCACTCAATCCTTGCCAAGCCGCGAATTGCGCGCATAGCCTTGATGTCAGGAAAGCCCGCGCCCCTCTACGCCGCATCGGGGGAGCGCACCAGAAAAGGGCGGAGGTAACGCGGCAGGCAGACGCGCTTATGGACATTTCCTTTCGGTTGAACGGGGAGGCCATCGAACTTGCCGGGGTGTCGCCCACAGAAACCCTGCTCGACTGGCTTCGCGAACGGCGGAGGCTGACCGGCACCAAGGAGGGCTGCAACGAGGGCGATTGCGGGGCCTGCACGGTGATGGTGAGCGACGCGCAGGGGGCGAAGGCGCTGAACGCCTGTATCCTGTTCCTGCCGCAGTTGCATGGGAAAGCCGTTCGGACGGTGGAGGGGATCAGCGGGCCGGATGGCACGCTGCACCCGGTGCAGGCGGCGATGATCGAACATCACGGCTCGCAATGCGGGTTCTGCACGCCGGGGTTCATCGTGTCGATGGCGGTGGCGCACCTGAACGGCGAGACGGATTTCGACACGGCGCTGGCCGGCAACCTGTGCCGGTGTACCGGCTATGCGCCGATCATCCGGGCGGCGGAGGCGGCGGCGGGGGAGCCGGTGCCGGAGTGGCTGCGCGAGGACATGGCGGCAGTGGCCCCTGCGCCGGCCTTGCCGGAAAGCTCGGACGAGTTGGCGGCGCTCTTGGAGCGGGCGCCGGAGACGGTGCTGGTGGCGGGCGCCACGGATGTGGGGCTTTGGGTGACCAAGCAGTTGCGGGAGCTGGCGCCGGTGGCGTTCCTGCACCGCTGCCTGGATCTGCAGGAGGTCGAGGAGAGCGAGGCGGGCCTGCGTGTGGGCGCGGGCGTGACGCTCGACCGGCTGATGCGGGAGATGCGCGGTCGGCATCCGTCCTTTGCCGGGCTGATCCGGCGCTATGGCTCGGCCCAGGTGCGGGGGGCGGCGACGATTGGCGGGAATATTGCCAATGGGTCGCCCATCGGTGACGGGCCGCCGGCGCTGATTGCGCTGGGGGCGGTGCTGCATCTGCGGAAGGGCGATGTGCGGCGGGAGCTGCCGCTGGAGGAATTCTTCCTCGAGTACGGCAAGCAGGACCGGGCGAAGGGAGAGTTCGTCGAGGCGGTGACCATTCCGGCGCAGGCGGACCGGTTGCGCTGTTACAAGCTGTCGAAGCGGTTCGACCAGGATATTTCCGCCGTGTGCGGGTGTTTCAACATCACGGTCGAGGATGGCGTTGTGACCGGGGCGCGGATTGCGTTCGGTGGCATGGCGGGGGTTCCGAAGCGGGCGGCGCATGTGGAGGCGGCGATTGTCGGTCAGCCGTGGACTTTGCAGACAGTAGAGGCTGCATCGGGGGCGTGGGAGACCGATTTCACCCCGCTTTCCGATATGCGCGCCTCGGCCCGGTATCGGCTCGAGGGGGCGCGGAACCTGCTGACCCGGTATTTCCACGAGGATCAGGGGCAGGCGACGAGCGTGCTGGAGGTGTCGGCATGAGCGTGACGAAGCCCCTGCCCCACGATGCCGCGCCGCTGCATGTGACCGGGCAGGCAAGGTACGTGGACGATATCCCGGCGCCGGCGGAGACGTTGCACCTGGCTTTCGGGCTGAGCGAGGCGGCGGCGGGGACGATCACGGCGCTGGATGTGTCGGAGGTTCGGACCAGTGCCGGGGTGGTCGCGGTGCTGACCGCCGATGATCTTGAGCGGGAGGCGGATACCTCGCCCTCGATCCATGACGAGCCGTTGCTGGCGACGGGCGAGGTGCATTATGCCGGGCAGGCGTTGTTCCTAGTGATCGCGGACAGTCACCTGAACGCGCGGAAGGCGGCGCGGAAGGCGACGGTGGAAATTGCCGAGCGCACGCCGATCCTGAGCATCGACGACGCCATCGCCGCGGACAGCCATTTCGAGGATGGGCCGCGTTTGTACGAGAAGGGCGATGCGGACGCCGCCATCGCCAATGCCCGCCATGCCATAGACGGCACGCTGGAGATGGGTGGGCAGGAGCATTTCTACCTCGAAGGTCAGGCCGCCATGGCATTGCCGCAGGAAGGCGGCGACATGGTGGTGATGTCGTCGACCCAGCATCCCAGCGAGATCCAGCACAAGGTGGCGCATGCGTTGGGCATGCCGATGCATGGCGTGCGGGTGGAGTGCCGGCGGATGGGCGGCGGCTTCGGCGGCAAGGAGAGCCAGGGCAACGCGCTGGCGATTGCCTGTGCGCTGGGGGCGCAGTTGACGGGCCGGCCCTGCAAGATGCGCTATGACCGGGACGACGACATGATCATCACCGGCAAGCGGCATGATTTCCGGATCGCCTATCGGGCGGGGTTCGATGATGATGGCCGGGTTCTGGGGGTGGAGTTCACCCAGTATGCCCGGTGCGGGTGGAGCCAGGACTTGTCGCTGCCGGTGGCGGACCGGGCGATGCTGCATGCGGACAATGCCTATCATCTGGAACACGCGCGGATATTGTCGCACCGATTGAAGACCAACACGCAGTCGGCCACCGCATTCCGGGGCTTCGGCGGCCCGCAGGGGATGATCGGGATCGAGCGGGTGATGGATCATATCGCCCATGAGCTGGGTCGCGATCCGCTGGAGGTGCGGCGGGTGAATTACTATGCCGCGCCGTCGAAGACCGGGCCGGGTACGGGGCATCGCTATGGCGGGGAATTCTCGCCGGGGGCCAGCCGGGCCGGGCCGATCCCCGACGATATCGACCCGGCATCGCGCGGGGCGCAGGCGGAGATGCCGCCGGACGCGGTGGCGAAGCCACCCGCAGGGGTGCAAACCACGCCATACGGGCAGCCGGTGGAGGATTTCATCCTGCACGAGATGACCGATGCGCTGGTGGAGCGGGCGGAGTATCACGCGCGGCGCAAGGCGGTGGCGGAGTGGAATGCCGCGAACGCCGTGCTCAAGAAGGGCATCGCGCTGACGCCGGTGAAGTTCGGGATTTCCTTCACGCTCACCCATCTCAACCAGGCCGGTGCGCTGGTGCATGTCTATAACGACGGCTCGATCCACCTGAACCACGGCGGGACGGAGATGGGCCAGGGGCTGTTCCAGAAGGTGGCGCAGGTGGCCGCCGCCCGGTTCGGCGTGCCGCAGGAGATGGTGCGGATCACCGCGACGGATACCGGCAAGGTGCCCAATACCTCGGCCACCGCCGCCAGTTCGGGGAGCGACCTGAACGGGATGGCGGTGAAGGCGGCCTGCGACACCATCCGCGAGCGTATGGCGGAGTTTTTGGCGGAGTACCATCAGGCGGAGCCAGCGACCGTGCGGTTCGAGGATGGCAAGGTTTTCGTGGGCGAGCATGAACGCAGCTTCGCCGAGGCGGCGAAGCTGGCCTACGAGCACCGGGTAAGCCTGTCCTCGACCGGGTTCTACAAGACGCCCAAGCTGGCGTGGGACCGTATCCGCGGCGAGGGCCGGCCGTTCTTCTATTTCGCCTACGGCGCGGCTGTCACCGAGGTGGTGATCGACACGCTGACGGGCGAGTACCGGATCCTGCGGACGGATATCCTGCATGATGCCGGGGCCAGCCTGAACCCGGCGATCGATATCGGGCAGGTAGAGGGCGGTTACGTGCAGGGCGCGGGGTGGCTGACGACCGAAGAGCTGGTGTGGAACGACAAGGGGCGGCTGACCACCCATGCGCCGTCGACCTACAAGATCCCCGCCTGTGGCGACCGGCCGGACGTGTTCAACGTGGAACTCTGGGACGACGAGAACCGGGAGGAGACGATTTACCGGTCGAAGGCTGTGGGCGAGCCGCCCTTCATGCTGGGGATTTCGGCGTTTCTTGCGTTGTCGGACGCGATTGCGAGTTGTGGCGCGGGTTATCCGGCGCTGGATGCGCCGGCGACGGCGGAGCGGGTGTTCCTGACGGTGGAACGGGTGCGTCATGGGGTTTGATCTGGAGAGCCTTTCCCGCGCCGTGGCCAAGCATGGGCGCGTGGTGCGGGTGGTGATTGCGGCGACGCATGGTTCCTGCCCGAGGGAGACCGGGGCGGCGATGCTGGTCTGGGACACTGGGCAGTCGGGCACGATCGGCGGTGGTGCGCTCGAGTACGAATTGGCGCGGGCGGCGCGGGAGCAGTCTGCAAGCTGCCGGTTGAGCCGCCATGCGCTGGGGCCGGAGATGGGCCAGTGCTGTGGCGGGGCCGTCGAGGTGGTGAGCGAGGTGTATGACGCCAAGAGCCTGCCCGAGGCGGAGGCTGTTGTGGCCCGCCCGGTGAGTGGCCCGGGGGCGATGCCGCTGTCGGTGAAACGCCTGCTGGCCACGGCGCGCAACCAGGGGCGGCCGCCGGAGGCGCAGCTCATCGATGGCTGGATGATCGAACCGGTGGCTCGGCCCACGCGCGAGATCTGGATCTGGGGCGCGGGCCATGTGGGCCGGGCGTTGGTGGCGGTGCTGGCGCCGCTGCCGGAGGTGCGGATCACTTGGGTCGATACCGCGCCCGACCGCTTTCCCGAAGACATTCCCGAGGGCGTGACCCCCCTGCCCGTTGCGGAGCCCGCACGGCTGGTGCCGCACGCGCCGCATGACGCGCATCACCTGGTCCTGACCTATTCCCATGCGCTCGACCTCGAACTGTGCCACCAGCTTCTGAGCCATGGTTTCGGAAGCGCCGGGCTGATCGGCTCGGCCACCAAGTGGGCCCGGTTCCGCAAGCGCCTTGCCGCGCTCGGGCATGGGCCCGATCAAATCGACGGCATCCGCTGCCCGATCGGCGACCCGAGCTTGGGCAAACACCCGCAGGCCATTGCGGTCGGCGTGGCGGCGGAGATACTGAGACCCGGGGCGCAAACCCGCCTCCAACAAGGAAAAACCGCGTGACAGGGACACTTCTGACAATCAAGGGCCTGACCAAGGCCTATCCGGGCGTCGTTGCCAATGACGACGTTTCCTTCGAGATCAGGGAGGGCGAAGTGCATGCCCTGCTTGGCGAAAACGGCGCCGGCAAGTCGACGCTGGTGAAGATGATCTACGGGCTGGTGAAACCGGACAGCGGCGCGATGACGCTGCGCGGGACGCCCTTCACCCCGGCCGAGCCGCGCGCGGCGCGGGCGGCGGGGGTGGCGATGGTGTTCCAACACTTCTCGCTCTTCGATGCGCTGAACGTGGCGGAGAATATCGCGCTCGGCATGGAGCATCCGCCGAAGATGCGCGACCTCGCGGCGCGGATCCGCGAGGTGTCGGAGACCTACGGGTTGCCGCTCGATCCGTATCGCACGGTGGGCGACCTGTCGGCGGGGGAACGGCAGAGGGTGGAGATCATCCGCTGCCTGTTGCAGGAGCCGAAGCTGCTGATCATGGACGAGCCCACGTCGGTGCTGACGCCGCAGGAGGTGGAGATCCTGTTCGAGACGCTGCGCAAGCTGACCGGGGAAGGCGTGGCGATCCTCTATATCTCGCACAAGCTGGAGGAAATCCGCGCGCTTTGCGATCACGCGACGATCCTGCGGCTGGGCAGGAACGTGGGCACCTGCGTGCCGGCCGAGACCTCGGCGCGGGAGATGGCGGAGCTGATGGTGGGCTCGGCCTTCGAGGCGCCGGAACGCGCGGGGCGCGCGCTTGGCGACGTGGCGCTCGATATCTCGGGGCTGTCGGTCAAGTCGCCCTCGGCTTTTGGCACCTCGCTGAAGAACATTCACCTGACGGTGCAGCAGGGCGAGATCCTCGGGATCGGCGGGGTCGCGGGGAACGGGCAGGACGAATTGCTGGCGGTGCTGTCGGGGGAGTTGAAGACCCATCCCGACGCGATCCGCCTGCTTGGTCAGCCGGTGGGCCGGCTGGGGCCGACGGCGCGGCGTGAGCTGGGCTTGCTGGCCGCACCCGAGGAGCGGCTGGGCCATGCGGCGGCGCCCGACATGAGCCTGATCGAGAACGGCGTGCTGACGGCGGCGCAGCGGGAGAACCTGCTGAACCGCGGCTTCCTGAAATGGGGCGCGGCGCGGAGCTTTGCCGAGAAGGTGATCGAGAGCTTCGACGTGCGCACACCCGGCCCGGACAACGCGGCAAGGTCGCTGTCGGGCGGGAACCTGCAGAAATTCGTGATCGGCCGGGAGGTGCTGCAGCGGCCGAAGGTGCTGGTGGTGAACCAGCCCACCTGGGGCGTCGATGCGGCGGCGGCGGCGGCCATCCGGCAGGCGCTGCTGGACCTGGCCGCCGAGGGCGCGGCGATCGTTTGCATCAGCCAGGACCTCGACGAGCTGATGGAGATCTCCGACCGGTTCGGGGCGCTGAACGAGGGGCGGCTGTCGGATATCCGGCCTGCCAAGGGCCTGACGGTCGAGGAGATCGGCCTGATGATGGGGGGAGCCCACGGGATGGAGGTGTCGCATGCCTGAGCGTGGGGAAAAGAGATTTCATGCCTCCGGCGGGGATATTTCGGGCCAGAAGAAGCACGGGCGCGGTGCCCTGTTTCTTCCGGCGGGACAATATCCAGGGACAACGATGAAGGAGGCGTGGCATGCTGAAGCTTGAGAAACGGCCGCAGCCGTCCCGGCTCTGGACCTACCTGACGCCGGTGGTGGCCGTGGTGATCACCATGATTGCCGGCGGCGCGCTGTTCGCGCTGCTGGGCAAGAACCCGGTCGAGGCGATCGGGACGATTTTCTGGGAGCCGCTGTTCGGGGAGTTCGCGTTCTATTACCGGCCGCAATTGCTGGTGAAGGGGGCGCCGCTGATCCTGATCGCCATCGGCCTCAGCCTGGGGTTCCGGGCGGGGATCTGGAATATCGGGGCCGAGGGGCAGTATATCATCGGCGCGCTGACCGGCGCCGGGGTGGGGCTGGCCTTCTACCCGATGGAGGCGTGGTTCATCTTTCCGCTGATGGTGATCGCGGGGGCGCTGGGCGGCTGGGCCTGGGCGATGATCCCGGCGCTTCTGAAGGTGCGCTTCGGAACGAACGAGATCCTCGTGTCGCTGATGCTGGTCTACGTGGCCGAGCAATTGCTGGCGAAGATGTCGCTAGGGCTGTTGCGGAACCCGGAGGGGCACGGGTTTCCGGGCTCGCGGAACCTGCAGCAATACGAGTCTGCTCATAACGCCGAGGTGATTGCCGGGACGGGGATGCATTGGGGTGTGCTGGCCGCGTTCCTGGCGGTGATCCTGGCCTACGTGCTGCTGAACCGGCATATCCTGGGCTACCACATCCGGCTGACCGGCGAGGCGCCGAGGGCGGCGCGGTTCGCGGGCGTCAACCCGGCGCGGCTGATCCTGTTCTGCCTGGGCACAGCCGGGGCGCTGGCGGGCATGGCGGGGATGTTCGAGGTGTCGGGCCCCTCGGGGCAGGTCAGCATCGATTTCAACGTGGGCTATGGGTTCACCGCGATCATCGTGGCCTTCCTCGGGCGGCTGCACCCGATCGGCATCCTGTTTGCCGGGCTGTTGATGGCGCTCACCTATATCGGGGGCGAGATCGCGCAGTCGAACCTCGGCCTGCCCGCCGCCGCCATCCAGATGTTCCAGGGGATGCTTCTGTTCTTCCTGCTGGCCGTCGACCTGCTCACCAATTTCCGTATCCGGATCAAGACAGCGGAGGCCGCGTGATGGCTGGTTCGGATTATCGACTACGCGACAAGCTGAGACTCCTGCTTGGTATTGCGTTCGGCCTATTCGTGGGATGGATGTTTGGGTTGCTCTCATTCCTTTTGATTAGCGTTACAACCGATTTGGGAACCATCGCCATACTCATCACTGTTCTGTTTGTGATCAGCATTCCTTCGGGTGTCTTCTACCTCATGTTCTTACCGCTGGACTGGTTCTTTGAAGGCAGGCGAAATGCAGCGTTCGAACGCATGTCGGAGGATGAAAAGGTCTACGACACGCACGTTACACGTCTTGTCCAGAAAACGTTCTGGTGGAGCAGTCTCGCCGGCATTGTCGCGGGCATGATCACAGCAGCAATGCAATCCCAAGCATAGAGGGCGCACGTAATGGACCTTTCTTCGATCAACCCTGCCCTTCTGCTGGCCTCGCTGCTTGTCGCGGCGACGCCGATCCTGCTGGCCGCCATCGGCGAGCTGGTGGTGGAGCGCTCGGGCGTTCTGAACCTCGGGGTCGAGGGAATGATGATCACCGGGGCGATCTGCGGCTTTGCCGTGTCGGTCGAGACCGGCTCCCCTGCCCTGGGCTTCCTGCTGGCGGCCCTGGGCGGCGCGGTGCTGGCGCTGCTTTTCGCGCTGCTGACGCAATTTGCGCTGGCCAACCAGGTGGCGAGCGGGCTGGCGCTGACGCTTTTTGGCCTGGGGCTGAGTTCGCTGATGGGGCAAGGCTATGTCGGGATCAAGCCGCCGCCGACGCCGAAGCTGGATATCCCGGTGCTGAGCGACCTGCCCTTCATCGGCCGCGTGGTGTTTTCCCATGACCTGATGGTCTATTTCGCGCTGGCGCTGGTGGCTGCCGTCTGGGCCACGCTGAAATACACCCGCGTCGGGCTGATCCTGCGGGCGGTGGGGGAAAACCACGATGCCGCCCATGCGCTGGGCTACAAGGTGGTGCGCGTGCGGCTGATGGCGATCCTGTTCGGGGGCGCCTGTGCGGGCCTCGGCGGGGCCTATATCAGCCTCGTGCGCGTGCCGCAGTGGACCGAGGGGATGACGGCCGGTGCCGGGTGGATCGCGCTGGCGCTGGTGGTGTTCGCAAGCTGGAAGGCGGGGCGCGTGCTGCTGGGCGCGTGGCTCTTCGGCGGGGTCACGGTGCTGCAGCTCAACCTGCAGGCCGCGGGGGTCGCCATCCCGGTGGAGTATCTTTCGATGTCGCCCTACTTGATCACCATCGTCGTGCTGGTCATCATGTCGGCGGACAAATCCCGCGCGCCCGCATCCTTGGGCCGCGTCTTCCACGCCTCGTCCTGAGGCAGACGGCAACATGAATACGAACACGACACCAACAACACGGGAGACCTCAATGACCCTTACCAGACTTCTCACCGGCGCCGCGCTGGCGCTTGGCCTCGCCACCACGGCGGTGGCGCAGGACAAGACCAAGGTCGGCTTCATCTACGTGGGCCCGATCGGCGATGGCGGCTGGACCTTCGAGCATGACAAGGGCCGGCTGGCCATCGAGGAGCATTTCGGCGACCAGGTCGAGACGGTCTACCAGGAAAGCGTGCCCGAGGGCGCCGATGCCGAGCGGGCGATCACGCAGATGGCGCTTCAGGGGGCCGACCTGATCTTTACCACCTCCTTCGGCTACATGGACCCGACGGTGAACGTGGCCAAGAAGTTCCCGGACGTGAAGTTCGAGCACGCCACCGGCTACAAGACCGCCGACAACGTGAGCACCTACTCGGCCCGGTTCTATGAAGGCCGCGCCGTGCAGGGGCATATCGCGGGCAAGATGACGGAATCGAACATCATCGGCTATATCGCCTCCTTCCCCATTCCGGAGGTGATCCGCGGCATCAACTCGGCCTATATCCACGCGAAGAAGGTCAACCCGGACGTTCAGTTCAAGATCATCTGGGCCTATACCTGGTTCGACCCGGCGAAAGAGGCGGATGCCGCCACCGCGCTGATCGAACAGGGCGCCGACGTGATCCTGCAGCACACCGATTCGACAGCTCCCCAGGCCGCCGCCGAGAAGGCCGGCAATGTCATCACCTTCGGGCAGGCCTCGGACATGGCCGAGTACAAGCCCAAACCGCGGGTGAGCTCGATCATCGACAACTGGGCGCCCTACTATATCGCGCGCACGCAGGCTGTGATGGACGGCACCTGGGAAAGCCAGCAGACCTGGGACGGGATCGGCCCGGGCATGGTCGAGATCGGCGAGATCACCGACGCGGTGCCGGCCGAGGTGAAGGAAGAGGCGCTGGCGATGAAGGAGGCCATGGCCAATGGCGAATACCACCCCTTCACCGGGCCGCTGAAGAAGCAGGACGGCTCGGACTGGCTGGCCGAGGGCGAGACGGCGGATGACGGCACGCTGCTGGGCATGGACTTCTACGTCGAAGGGCTGACGGGGGAGATCCCGCAGTAAGGCTGCTCGTTCGCGAGGAAAGGGAAGGCCCCGCCGGGTTGGCGGGGCCTTTTGCTTTTCGGGAGAACCCTTCGGGGGCCTGCGTTCTTGGCCGGTATTTTCAAGTGATGCTCAATCCGGCCCGGTCGATGGCCGAATATTTCTCTGAAACGACATGTTTTCGCCCAAACGGTTTCGGATGATCGCATCCTGTTCCAATGTAGACGGCGGAGAGACGATGAAAGCGGCAACCATGGATACCGGCACAATCATCGAAAGCGACACGAAGGCTTTCGAAACCAAGGACAAGTATTCTGCCCCGGACCTGATCGTGCATGCCGCCAGGCGCAGCGGGCGCGGCGCATTTTCCATCGGGCGCGAAATGATGAGCTTTTCGCTTGGCAAAGCGAAGCTGCAGCCGTCCGAGTATGTTCTCTATGCCCTTTACGAGCGTGAACGATACAGCCAGGCCGAGCGGCAGGCGTTCATCTCGGCCGCGATGCATGGGAAGATCGTGTACGAGTTCAACGATTACGGATGGTTTGACGTTGCGGGCGACAAGTGGCTCAGTTCCGTGTTCCTCGGACGCGACGGCACCCCTCAGCCCGAGACCCTGGCGGTCATCGACACCAGCCCGCGGCGGTACCAGGGCGGCGTCAAGCTTTCATCGGCCGACGCGCTGCGCGATTTTCTAACCCGGGAACAGGGGTTTCCGCTTTTCTGCAAGTACAATAACGGCCGCTGGAGCGTTGGTGCGAGCGTCATCACCGGGGCGGACGAAACGCACATCCACATGAAAGGGAAATCCCCTATACTTTATGAGGATTTCCTTCGTGAATACGTCGGATCGCATGTTTTCCTGATCCAGCGTTTTGTCGAGAACCACCCGTTTCTCAAACAATACACGTCCACGACCGCAACGGTGCGCATGGTCAACATTTGGCGGGACGATCGGCTCTGGACGCCGCATGCGATCCTGAAACTGCCGTCGAAGGAAAACGACGCGGACAATTTCTGGCGCGCGGGAAACCTTGTTTGTCAACTTGACGTGGAGACGGGCGAAGTCCTGACGGTTGTCGGACGTGATGGCCCCGATCTGGTCCGCCACGAGGTGCATCCGGAGACCGGCAAGGACATCATAGGGGAACGCTTGCCGCACTGGCGGGAGGTGCTGCAACTGAACGCCCGCGTGGCCGAGATGCATTACCCGGTCAAGTACCAGACCCAGGACATCGCCATCACCGAGGACGGCCCAATCGAGATCGAGTTCAATTGGGGCGGTGCTTTCGAGCTTCCGCAGATTGCAACCGGCCAAGGTTTCTTTACCGAGGAAATGCGTGAGGCGTTTCGTGGTCTCGGTTCGCGCAGGGTTTGATCGCGCGAACCAAAGGTCACGCAAAGTCCCCCGGAAATGAAAAGGCCGACCGCTTTGTCGGGCCCTGATTGCTTTCGAACCGCTTGAAAATGTCCCGGCCCCGGCTATCCTGAACAGTCAACCGGGGGAACCTTCATGCCGCAACGACACCTGCCTGCAGAACTTGCCTCGGTCGCCGAGCCGGGAGGCGATGCGCGGCTCTCGGCGCCGTCGGCGTTGCGCAATGCCGGGCCGATCACCGCGTTGCTGCGCGCCCATGCGCCGGCGGAAGGCCGGGCGCTGGAGATTGCCAGCGGGACCGGGCAGCATGTGCTGGCCTTCGCGCGGGCGTTTCCGGGGCTGACCTGGCAGCCGACAGAGATCGCGGCCGAGCGGCGGGCCAGTATCGACGCCTGGGCGGCGACGGAGGGGTTGCCGAATATCCGTGCCGCCATCGCGCTCGATGCCACCGCGCCCGGCTGGGCCAATGAGCATGGCGGGCAGGACCTGGTCGTGCTGGTGAACCTGCTGCACCTGATCAGCACGCAAGAGGCGCGGACGATCATTGCCGAGGTTGCGCGGGCGCTGGCGCCGGGCGGGCGGTTCGTCCTTTACGGCCCCTTCCTGCGCGACGGCGAGGCCACGTCGGAGGGCGATGCCAGCTTCGACGCCAGCCTGCGGGCCAGTGACCCGGACGTGGGCTACAAGGACGATTTCACCACCATCGACTGGCTGCACGAGGCTGGGCTGACGCTTGTCGACGTGGTCGAGATGCCCGCCAACAACCTTGCGTTCGTCGCCCACCGCGCCCCGGAGACCTGACCATGCCCCGCCTTGCCGCTTCGCTGCTTTCGCTGATCCTGCTGACGGACCTTGCCCTGCCGGGCGCGGCGCGAGCCGAGGGGGGCGTGATCTCGGTCCGGTCGGCGGAGTTCGACGATCGCGACCCGGTGGATTTCGGGCGCGACGCGCCGGGCCGCTACCCGGTGCACGGGATCGACGTGGCCCGTTACCAGGGCACGGTCGACTGGCACGCGGCGGCGCGGGCCGGGGTCAACTTCGCCTTCATCAAGGCGACGGAAGGCGGCGACCTCCTGGATTCGGAGTTCGCGCGGAACTGGCAGATGTCGGGGCGCGCGGGGGTGCTCCGCGGGGCCTATCACTTCTATTATTTCTGCACCGATGCCGAGACGCAGGCGAAATGGTTCATTCGCAACGTGCCGCGTCAGGCCGGCGCCCTGCCCCCGGTTCTGGACATGGAGTGGAACCACATGTCGCCCACCTGCCAGAAACGTCCGGCAGGCTCGGTTGTCCGGAGCGAAATGAAGATCTTCCTCGACATGCTGCACCGGCACTATGGCCAGCGCCCGGTGGTTTACACGACGCCGCAATTCTACAAGGACGCCGGGCTTCACCGCCTGACGCAGGAGGAATTCTGGCTGCGGTCGGTGGCGAGGCCCCTCGACCAGGTCTATCCCGGCCAGCGCTGGAGCTTCTGGCAGTATAGCGGCACGGGGCTCGTTCCGGGCCTGAAGGGCGATGTGGATCTCAACGCCTTTGCCGGGTCGCGGCAGGCCTGGGCGCAATGGGTCGGGCTGCGGCAGCAGTAGCGGGCAGCCTGCCGGATCAGTGGAACTTCCTGCGGATGCGGCGGACGAGCAGCCAGACGGCGGCGACGACCGGCAGGGTCACGGCGGCGGTGATCAGCCCCTTGCTGACACCCAGCACGCCCGTCAGCGGGTAGAGCAGGTAGCCCGCCAGCGACACGGCGTAATAGCTGATGGCGACCACCGACAGCCCCTCGACCGTCTTCTGCAGCCGGAGCTGCAGGTCGGCGCGCCGGTCCATGCTTTCCAGGAGCGCCTGGTTCTGGGCGCTGCGCTCGACGTCGACGCGGGTGCGCAGAAGCTCGCCCGCGCGGCGGGCGCGGTCGGCCATGGCGCGCAGCCGGTCCTGGGCCGAGCGGACGGTGCGCATGGCCGGGTCGTAGCGGCGCATCATGAACTCGGCAAAGGTCTGGCGGCCCTTGAAGCGATCCTCGCGCAGGACCGAGATGCGCTGGTTGACGATGGTCTCGTAGGCCTCGGTCGCGCCGAAACGGAAGGAGCTTTGCGCCACCATCGCCTCGAGCTCGGCGGAGATGTCGAGCAGGTCGGGCAGCGTTTCCTCGGCCTTCTTTTCGCCCCCTGTCATGTCGCCGATCATGGCGCGCATCCGGTTTTCCAGCTCGCCCATCCGCGGGCTGAGCTCGCCCACGCGGGAGAAGCCCAGCATCGACATCGACTTGTAGGTCTCGATCTCGCAGAGGCGCTGCATGATCCGGCCCACCCGGCGGGGGCCGGTTTCGGGCGAGACGCTGATCAGCAGGCGCTGGTGGCCCGCCGGGTCAATCCGGAAATCGCCCGCGATAACGGCGGCGTTGTCGAGCACGCGGGCCACGGCGACGCTGTCGGGCACGAACCACTCGGCGATGTCCGCCCCCAGCGCCTCGTCATCCTTGAGGGGCTGGATGCGGATCAGCGCCGAGGTGATGCGCAGGCCCGGCGCCTCGGCCAGCCAGTCGGCGGGGAAGACCTCGAAATCCGCCGGGTCGAAGGGGCGCTTGCCCTGCCCCTCGGAGAAGGCGGTGTAGGTGACGAACTCGGTATGGCTTTCCCACTTGAGCGTATGCCGCCCGATGGCGCCGGAGTAATGCGTGGCGCCCGGCTGGGGATGCGGCGCGCCGTGCCGGTCGAGCAGCGCCACGAGATGCGCCATGTCGGCCGCCCGGTCGCGGCCCGCCGCGCCGTGCTCCTGCTTGATGGCAAGGTAGACGGCGGTGGACGGCACGCTCAGCGCCGGGAACGGGCGGGCGTGCAGCTCGTTCGCCAGGCCGTAGCGGAGGGGGTGATCCTTGATGGGTGGCATGGGCCCGCAATTCGTGGTGTCGGGGGCAGGCTACGCGGTTCGACGCCCCATGAAAACAGATTTCTTCGCTTATTCAATATCTTATCGGAATACGATCGTATGCCGTCGCGACGCGGCTGCGCCCGTTTTCAAACTGCACAAAATTTAATCCACTTTTCCGGATGTGTGCTATGAAGGTTCAGGCCATCGTCGGCCGCTGTCTTGCTGGATGATATTGAGATGCCATTGATTACCGGAACCCCCGGCCACAACGCGCTTTACGGAACGATACTTCCCGACACGATCGAGGGGCTTGCGGGCAACGACACCCTCTTTGGCAGCGCTGGCGCCGACGAGATGGACGGCGGAGAGGGTGACACCGACCGGGCCGATTACATCGACTCGCCCGCAGCGGTGGATGTCAGCCTGCTGACCGGCCTTGGCTCGGGCGGCGACGCGGCAGGCGACACGCTGACGGGGATCGAGGAACTGGCGGGCAGCCTGTTCGACGACACGCTTACCGGGGATGACGGTGCCAACCGGCTGCTTGGCCGCGAGGGCGACGACACCCTTTCGGGCGGTGACGGCAACGACTTCATCCGGGGCGGGCCCGGCGCGGACGTGCTTTCCGGGGGCGCGGGCCGCGACAAGCTGATCTATTCCACCTCCGTGGCGGCGGTCACCATCGACCTTGGCACCAATTCGGCATCGGGCGGCGATGCCGAGGGCGACACGATCTCGGGTTTCGAACGCGTGGTGGGCTCCAGCTTCGACGACCACATCACCGGCGACGGGCAGCGCAACAGCCTTTTCGGCCGCGACGGGAACGACACGATCCTGGGCGGCGACGAGTCGGACATCGTCAACGGCGGCGACGGCGCGGACAGCCTGGACGGAGGCGATGGCACCGACCTGCTGGATTACACGGGGTCCGATGCGGCGGTTACCGTGAACCTTGAGACACTGGCGGCCAGCGGCGGCTTTGCCGAAGGCGATACGTTCTCGAATTTCGAGAATGTCCGGGGGTCCGCCCATGGCGATGACATCACCGGGGACGAAAACGCCAACAGGCTGCACGGCCGGGACGGGAACGACACCCTGACCGGGGGCGATGGCAACGACACCATGATCGGCGGGCGCGGCGCTGACGTGATGGACGGCGGCGACGGTTTCGACATGGTGAGCTACCACGCGGAAACGCAGAACGTGTCGGTCAACACCCGCACGCCGCAGATGCTGGGGGCGGCGGCCGGGGACACGTTCATTTCGATCGAGGCGGTGCGCGGCACGCAGTTCGGCGACAGCCTCATCATGGGGGACGAGGATAACCTACTGATCGGGCTGGCCGGCGACGACTTCCTGGACGGCGGGAACGGCAACGACACGCTGAACGGCGGGCCGGGGGCGGATTTCCTGCATGGCGGAGAGGGAATCGACACCGTCACCTACAAGACCTCGGACGCCGCCGTCTTCGTTTCGCTGACGCTGGGGCCGAATACCGGCGGCGATGCCGAGGGCGACACGTTCAGCTGGATACAGAACATCCACGGCTCCGCCTTTTCCGACAGCATCGAGGGCGACCAGCAGGACAACACGCTGATCGGGCGGGACGGTGACGACACGCTGATCGGACGCGCGGGCGCGGACACGCTGAAGGGCGGCGACGGGGCCGATACCTTCGTTTTCGTGGCGCAGGACGAGCATCCGGGCCAGGTGCAGGGCGACACGACGTCCGTGGCGCCCTATGCCGGCGGCACGCCGGACCGGATCCGCGACTTCGAGCCCGGCACCGACACGCTGGAATTCGACGCGGCAGAGTTCTCGGGCCCGGTGGTGAACACCGGCGACCTGGCCGATCTCGGGTTCGACTCGGTGGATGACAGCGCCTTCGTCTATGACGGGATGCACCTTTATTACGTCGATTACGCCAGCCAGGCGGATTTCGACGCCGGGCAGGTCACCGTGCGCCATATCGCCCGGTTCGACGGGGTGGCGGACCTGACGACCGACGATTTCGCCTTCGTCTGAGATGTTGGACGGCTGAACGGGAAAGAGGCGCGGGGATGGTCCCCGCGCCTCTTCCTCTGACAGGTGCCGAAACCCGCTCAGGCGGCCTTCTTCAGGGCCTTCTTGGCTTTCTTCAGCTTGGTTTCCTGGCGCGCGACTTTCTTCTTGCGCGAGGCGACTTCCTGTTTGAGGGCCTTGATCTTGGCTTTCTTCGCCATGTGCTGTCCTTTCCTCATGTGGCGCCGCTGGTTAAGCTGTGCGACGCATATGCGTTAGATATACGATGTATATACGAATTGCCACCCCTGCCGGCGAAAAACCGCACCCCGAAACGAAACGGGCACGGAAGCTTTCGCCCCCGTGCCCGCAATGCCGGTCGCGGCCGGATCAGTCGATCAGGCCGATCAGCTTGGTCACGCTCTCTTTCGCGTCGCCGTAGAACATCCGCGTGTTGTCCTTGTAGAAGAGCGGGTTCTCGATGCCGGAATACCCGGTGCCCTGCCCCCGCTTGGAGACGAAGACGGTCTTGGCCTTCCAGACCTCCAGCACCGGCATGCCGGCGATGGGGCTGTTGGGGTCTTCCTGCGCGGCGGGGTTCACGATGTCGTTCGAGCCGATGACGATCACCACGTCGGTTTCGGGGAAGTCGTCGTTGATCTCCTCCATCTCGAGCACGATGTCGTAGGGCACCTTCGCCTCGGCCAGCAGCACGTTCATGTGGCCGGGCAGACGGCCCGCCACCGGGTGGATGCCGAAGCGGACGGTCTTGCCCTTGGCGCGCAGTTTGTTGGTCAGCTCGCTGACCGCCTGCTGGGCCTGGGCCACCGCCATGCCGTAGCCCGGCACGATGATCACGCTGTCGGCCTCGTTGAGCGCGTTGGCCACGCCGTCGGCCTCGATGGCGACCTGTTCGCCCTCGATTTCCGCCGCCGGGCCGCCATCGTTGCCGAAGCCGCCGAGGATGACGCTGATGAACGAGCGGTTCATCGCCTTGCACATGATGTAGCTGAGGATCGCACCCGAGGAGCCCACGAGGGCGCCCACCACGATCAGCAGGTCATTGCCCAGCGAGAAGCCGATGGCCGCCGCTGCCCAGCCCGAATAGCTGTTCAGCATCGACACCACCACGGGCATGTCGGCGCCGCCGATGCCCATGATCAGGTGGTAGCCGATGAAGAGCGCCATGGCCGTCATCAGCAGGAGCGGGAAGAAGTTGCCCGTGTTCAGGTACCAGATCAGGCAGATCGCCGAGATGATCGCGGCACCGGCGTTGAGCATGTGCCCGCCCGGCAGTTTTTCCGCCTTGGAGCTGACCTTGCCCGCCAGCTTGCCGAAGGCGATGACCGAGCCGGTGAAGGTGACCGCCCCGATGAAGACGCCGAGGAACAGCTCGACCCGCAGGATGTTGATTTCCACCTGCGTCTTCTTGGCGACAAGCGCCGCGAAGCCCTTGAGGGTGGAGTAGGTGTCGGCCTCCATCGCCATGACGCGGCCGATCTCGATATCGGCGTTGAAGCCCACGAAGACCGCCGCGAGGCCCACCAGCGAGTGCATGGCGGCCACAAGCTGCGGCATCTCGGTCATCTGCACGCGTTTGGCGACATAGACCCCGATCACGCCGCCCGCGGCGACGAGGATCAGCGACAGCAGCCACAGGCCCGAGCCCGGCCCGATGAGCGTGGCCAGCACGGCCAGCCCCATGCCGACGATCCCGTACCAGACCGCGCGCTTGGCGCTTTCCTGCCCCGACAGCCCCCCGAGCGAGAGGATGAAGAGAACGGCGGCCACGACATAGGCCGCAATGGTAAATCCGAATTCCATTACTCAGGCCTCCTTCAGGACTTCTGGAACATGGCGAGCATGCGCCGGGTGACGAGGAAGCCGCCGAAGATGTTGATCCCGGCCATGAAGACCGAAAGCGCGGCGAGCAATATGACGATGAACGAGCCCGAGCCGATCTGCATCAGCGCGCCGAGAATGATGATCGACGAAATGGCATTCGTGACCGCCATCAGGGGCGTGTGCAGGGAGTGCGAGACGTTCCAGATGACCTGGAAGCCCACGAAGACGGCGAGAACGAAGACGATGAAGTGCTGCATGAAGCTGGCCGGCGCGTAGAGCCCGGCGAGCAGCACCAGCGCGCCGCCGATGGCGAGCAGCGTGACCTGGTTCTTGGTCTGCTGCTTGAAGGCCGCGACTTCCTGGGCGCGGCGTTCCTCGGCGGTCAGCTCCTTCGGCTTTTCCTTGGGCTTCTGGGCCGCGATGGCCTGCACCTTGGGCGGTGGCGGCGGCCACGTGATCTCGCCCTGGTGGGTGACGGTCGAGCCGCGGATGACGTCATCCTCCATGTCATGGACCGGCTTGCCGTCCTTCTCGGGCGTCAGGTCGGTCATCATGTGGCGGATGTTGGTGGCGTAGAGCGTCGAGGACTGCGTGGCCATCCGGCTGGGGAAGTCGGTATAGCCGACGATGGTCACGCCATTGTCGGTGACGATCTTCTCGTCCGGCTTGGTCAGCTCGCAGTTGCCGCCCCGCTCTGCGGCAAGGTCGACGATGACGGAGCCGGGCTTCATCGCCTCGACCATGTCCTTGGTCCACAGGACCGGCGCGGGCCGGTTGGGGATGAGCGCCGTGGTGATGACGATATCGACCTCGGGGGCCAGCTCGCGGAACTTCTCGAGCTGCTTTTCCTGGAACTCGGGGCTCGACGGGGCGGCATAGCCGCCGGTGGAGGAGCCGTCCTTCTGCTCTTCCTCGAAGTCGAGATAGACGAACTCTGCGCCCATCGACTCGATCTGCTCGGCCACTTCGGGGCGCACGTCGAAGGCATAGGTAATGGCACCGAGCGAGGTGGAGGTGCCGATGGCGGCGAGACCGGCCACGCCGGCGCCGACGACCAGGACGCGGGCGGGGGCGACCTTGCCCGCCGCCGTGACCTGCCCGGTCATCAGGCGGGGGAAGTTGTTGGCCGCCTCGATCACCGCGCGGTAGCCGGCGATATTGGCCATGGAGCTGAGCGCATCCATCTTCTGGGCACGGCTGATCCGCGGCACCATTTCCATGGCGATGACGGTGGCGCCCTTGGACTTGGCGAGTTCCAGCCCCTCTTCGTTGCCGCCGGGGTTGAAGAATGTGATCAGCGTCTGGTCCTTGCGCAGCCGCTTCAGCTCGGTCTCGGTGGGGACGCGCACCTTGGCGACGATATCGGCGGCCTTCCACAGCGCGGCGGGTGTCTTGATGATCTCGACGCCCGCGGCCTCGTAATCGGCATCCTTGAAGCCGGCATTGTCGCCTGCCCCGGTTTCTATGGCGCAGTCATAGCCCAGCTTCTGCAGCTGCAACGCCGAGTCCGGCGTCATCGCGACCCGGTTCTCGCCCTTCAGAACTTCCTTTGGCGTTCCGATCTTCAATGTCTCATTCCCCTTGCTGTCAAAGGCACGCTGTCAAATCGCGGCGTTACTTGCTCTTCATGTTGTCCATGGCCTGAGCGACCTGCCCGCTGAGGCGATCGAAGGCCTGCTGGTTGGCCGATTGCGCCGCCTCGGCCATCTCGCGCATCAGGTTGAAGGCGGTCTCGGCGGCCTCGGCGTAGACCTTCGAATTCATCGCGGCGGCGTCGGCGCTGACCGGGCTTTCGGTCTGCTTCGCCACGTCCTGCGCGGCGGCGGTCATGCGGTTGAAGATGTCCATCTGCTTTTCCAGCATGTCCTGGTAGGTGGCGGCGGCGGCCTTGTTGGCCTCGACCATCGCCTCGAACGAGGCCTGGTTCTTCTTGATGATGGCGTTCATGTCCATGCCCGCGGACTGCATCGCCGGCATCTGGGCGAAGACCTTCTGCGGGTCGAACATCTGGGCCACGCGGTCGGGGTCGAACATGTTGAACGACTCCTGGAACATCTGTGAAAACCCGAACGGGTCCATCGGTGACTGGGTCTGCTTGCCGGATTTCTTGCTGTCGGCCATGGCTCATCTCCCTGTTCGCTGGCGCGCGTCGCATCCTCCCGCGCGCGTGACGGTTTTATTCGTCCAACGGTCGTTATTTCACAATACCCGCGGATATGCGACTCCCTGAATGGCCCATTTTTCAGACCCAGCGGCGGGTTTTTTGGCAATAGCGGGCGAATTCGGCGCGGAACTTGCGGCGCAGGCGGTCCTCTTCCGGAATCACGAAGCGGTTTTCCAGCACCCAGAGCAGGACCGGAACGAGCGGCAGCGAGAGCACCGCGTCCCAGCGCAGGATAAGCCCGGCGAGGATGAGAACGTCGGCGAGGTAGATGGGATTGCGGCTGCGGCGGAAGATGCCGGTCTGGATCAGGCGGTCGGCCTCCCGATGGGGGATGACGGTTGTCTTGTGGCGGCGGAACTCGGCAAAGGCCAGCGCGACCAGCACAAGCCCGCTGCCCACCAGCAGGCCGCCGGCGAAATCGGCCCACGCGCCGCCGAAGCCCAGCCCCACGGGGTAATGGGCGCTCTGCCACCAGGCGAGCGCCGCGAACCCGGCCAGCCAGACGGGCGGTATGTCGATCCATTTCCACATCCTGCGCGCAGCATATGAAGCGGCGGCGTCCGGCTGTCCATGCGGCACGTCGCGCGCTACCGGCTTGTTCCGCCGGGATTGTCCTATAGGGTGGCGCCCGACAGAAGGACGAAGGAGACCGCGATGCTGGACGGGAAACACGCAATCGTCACCGGGGGTGGCACGGGCATCGGGCTGGCCATCGCCCGGGCGCTGGCGGATCAGGGTGCGGCGGTGACGATCACCGGGCGCCGCCGCGAGGTGCTGGAGGAGGCGGCGGGCGATACGCTGCACCCGCTGGTGATGGACGTGACCGACGAGGCGTCGGTGTCGGACGGCATCGCGCAGGCGGTCGAGGCGCGGGGACCGGTGCAGATCTGCATCCCCAACGCCGGCGTGGCCGAGGGGCGCGCCCTGCACAAGACCGACACCGAGTTCTGGCGCTGGGTGATGACCACCAACCTCGACGGGGCGTTCTGGACGATCAGGGAATCGCTGGCCTCGATGCGGACGGCCGACTGGGGCCGGGTGATCGCCGTTTCCTCCATCGCCGGGATCCGGGGGCTCAAGGGGGCACCGGCCTATACCGCGTCGAAACACGGGCTGATCGGCCTGATACGCAGCCTGAGCGAGGATTATCTCGGCCAGCCGATCACCTTCAACGCGCTCTGCCCCGGCTATACCGATACCGACATCATCAGCCGCAACGTCGAGACCATCCGCGACCGGGCGGGTATCAGCGAGGAGGATGCGCTCAAGATGATGGTACACACCAACCGCCACCGCCGCCTGATCGAACCCGAAGAGGTGTCGGCGGCGGTCACGTGGCTTTGCGGGCCGGGGTCGCAAAGCATCAACGGCCAGACCATCGAGATCATGGGCGGCCAGTGCTGAGCCCATGACGCGGGAGGAGTTCAACGCCTTCTGCGGCGGGCTGACCGGCACGCATCACGTGGTGCAGTGGGGCGATGCGGATGTCTGGAAGGTGGGCCCGAAGGTGTTTGCCATCTGCGGATGGAACGAGGGGCGGGATGCGTTCACCTTCAAGGCGTCGGAGCTGGCCTACGAGGTATTGCAGGACCAGCCGGGCGTGCGCCCTGCCCCGTATCTTGCCTCACGCGGGCTGAAATGGCTGCAGGTCTACGAGGCGCAGGGAATGTCGGATGACAGCCTGCGCGATCATATCGTGGCGTCTTATGACATGGTGGCCCGCAACCTTACGAAGAAGGCGCGGGCCGAGCTTGGGATCGTGCTGGAGTGACCGTCTGCCTCAGGACAGATCGTCCTCGTCGAAATGGAGATTGCCGTCGCAGTTCTTCTTGTAGTTGCGCCACGCCTCTGCAGCGATGCTCAGCATATTGTCCATCTCGTGAACGACGACATCGTAATTTCGACTGCCGCGCCGCGCGCAGTTCAAATACCCCTCCTCCCGGTCCACGATGATATTATCGTAGACTTCATCCCGAAGATCCTCCAACTGCGGCCTGAGGTGACGGCGATACACGGTCAGCCCGTCTCTGAGCTTGCGGCAGTCCTTGGTGACGTGCACCGTTCCGCCCGGCAGGTCCTTGGACTGAATGTCCTGGCCGATGATGGGTTTCAGGAAATCCCGCGAGTAGCTCTGGGCGTCGCTGTAGTACTCGGCCTGCACATCGAAATAGCAGTTCTCGGCGACCGAGAGATTAGGGGCCAGCGCCAGTACGGCGGCGCAGAGGGGTTTCGTGAAATACGGTTTCATACCAATTACCTTTCTTTGAAAAAATGACTTTCGGCACACGAGACCGGCGGGCAGATGCCGCCGGCCCCGTGCATGTAATCCTTTGAGTTTTCAACGATTCTGTCCGGCGATCAAGGGCGGCGGGCAAATTTACCGCGCCGCGGCCTCAGCCCACCCGGCCCATCCGCACCTGCCCGTCATGCAGGAAACAGGCCTTGTCGAAGAGCGCCGGATCGAACCGGTTGGGCATGCGGATATCGCGCAGCCCCGGGAGATTGCCCCCGGAGGCGTCGAAGGCCCGGTCGACCTGCGAGATCATGGCGAGGATGGCGCCCGAGGCCTTGGCATGCGCATTCAGCGCCGCCAGTTGATCGGCCAGCGGCGGGGTGTCGCGCCTCTGGTCGAGGATCTGGAGGTAGTCGATCACGGCGAGCGCGGGCCTGTCGAGGCGGGCCAGCCGGGTGGTGATGTAGGCGGCGCAGATCTCGTCTGAGGTGTCGATGGTCACCTCCCCCTTCCCCGGCAGGCGGGCGAGATGTTCCTCCACCTCGCGGCGCGTGTAGTCGAGCGTGAAGAAGACGCCGCGGCGGCCGAGGATTTCGGCCCCGCGGGCGAGTTCGAGGCCGAGCAGGGTCTTCCCCTGCCCCGGACGCGCGGCGACGAGCAGCATGTCGCCCGGGTCAAGCTGGCGCAGGACGCCTTCCGCCGGGCCGGGCTGTGCTGCCGCGGCAAGGTGGCTCCAGGATCGGAAACCCTGCGCGCCGGCGATCCGGTCGAGCGCGGCGTGGAGGGCGATCCCCTCGTCGCGGGCCATGCGTTTCGCCTGGCGTTTCAGTTGATAAAGGGGGGCTGACAGTTTCATTCCGGTCTCTCCGCCGCCGGGCGTGGCGCGCAACCCCTCCT
Organism: Roseovarius sp.; assembly: GCF_030373445.1. Classification (GTDB taxonomy): domain Bacteria; phylum Pseudomonadota; class Alphaproteobacteria; order Rhodobacterales; family Rhodobacteraceae; genus Roseovarius. The sequence continues at coordinate 171,232 of NZ_JAUCYU010000002.1, read as the reverse complement.
CATGCGCGGCCCCGGCGTTGGCGGGAGCGATACGGGAATTGGCCCTGCATGTACGATGCTGCCCGGTCGGAGGGAGGAGGCGCGGGCCGCGCCTGACAACAGCCTAGCCGTGCGGGGGCCGTGGCCGCAAGCCTGAAGGTGGAGAAAACGGAATGCTCAGGCCGAGCGGCGCACCGGGGCGACGCGGCCCGCCGCCCAGTCGCGGGCGGCCTGTCCGAAGGCGCCGAAGAGCGCCCGGCTGACCGGGTCGGCGGCGGCGTTGTACTCGGGGTGCCATTGCACCGACAGGGTGAAGCCCGGCGCATCCTCGACATAGATCGCCTCGGGCGTGCCATCCGGGGCGTAGCCGTCGATCACGATGCCGCGACCCGGGTCTATGATGCCCTGCCCGTGGAGCGTGTTGGTCATAACCTCGGCCTCGCCCAGCAGGCGATGGAAGACGCCGCCTTCGGTGAATTTCACCGTGTGGCGGAGAGCGAATTTCTCCTCGATGGTGCCGTCGGGGGGCATGCGGTGGTTCTCGCGCCCCGGCAGGTCGCGGATCTCGGGGTGCAAGGTGCCGCCCAGCGCCACGTTCACCTCCTGGAAGCCGCGGCAGACGCCGAAGAAGGGCTGGCCACGCTCGACACAGGCCCGCACCAGCGGCAGCGAGATCGCGTCACGCGAGCGGTCGAAGGTGCCATGCGCCTCGGTCGGTTCGTGGCCGTATTCCTCGGGGTGGACGTTGGGGCGGCCGCCGGTCAGCAGGAAGCCGTCGCAGGTGTCGAGCAGTTCCTGCACCGACATGAAGCGCGGATCGGTCGGCACGATCATCGGGATGCAGTCGGCCACCTGTGCCACCGCGTCGGAGTTCATCTGGCCGCCGGCATGCACCGGGTAGCTGCCTTCGATGAGATAACTGTTGCCGATGATGCCGATGATCGGGCGGGTCATGCTGATCCTTTATCCGTTGGAGCCTGTCACTCTGGATATAATCCAACGGAGGATATGGAAACAGCTATTCCCGCACAACCGGGCGCGCGCCAGTGCAGATTCCCGCCACGGTGATCAGGAAAGAGGCAAAGCGGGGTCAGGACCCGTCAGTCTGTTCCTCGGCGCCGGTGCGACCGTCGATCTGGGGGGCCTCGTTGCCGGGCTCGTTGCCCAGGTAGCCCAGCCAGAGCAGCAGCGCCACGAGCAGCACCGAGGCGAAGACCACGGCGAGGGCGATGCCGATCAGGGGGCCTTTATGCCGGCGTTTCGCGGTTTCGAGATCGGGTTCGGGTGCAGACAAAATTGGCCTCTCAATTCTGAATAACAAATTGTCGGGGCTGCGCCATTGCAGCCCCCTGCTCAGGAACATAACGTGCGCCCGACCCTACATGTTCCCCGACCGGAGACCGCGATGAAGGATGCATCCCCCCAGACGATCTACCTCAAGGATTACACGCCGTTCGGCTTCCGGGTCGACAAGGTCGAGCTGACATTCCGGCTTGATCCGTCCGCCACGCGGGTGCTCTCGCGTATTGCTTTCCGGCCCAATCCAGAGGCCGAAGACCGGCGCTTTTTCCTGCATGGCGAGAAGCTGAAGCTGGTCTCGGTCACCATCGACGGCCAGCCCGTCACCCCCGAGGTGACCGACGAGGGCCTGACCTGCGAGGTGCCCGATGCGCCCTTCGTGTGGGAGGCCGAGGTCGAAATCGACCCGCAGGCCAATACCGCGCTCGAGGGGCTTTACATGTCGAACGGCATGTACTGCACCCAGTGCGAGGCCGAGGGGTTCCGCAAGATCACCTATTACCCCGACCGCCCCGACGTAATGGCCCCCTTCGACGTGCGCATCGAGGGGGCGGAGGAGGTGCTGCTGTCGAACGGCAACCCCGGCGCGCAGGGCGACGGCTTTGCCGAGTGGCAGGATCCGTGGCCCAAGCCCGCCTACCTGTTCGCGCTGGTGGCCGGCGACCTGGTGAACCATCCGGGCCACTTCACCACCCGATCGGGCAAGGCGGTCGAGCTGAACGTCTGGGTCCGCCCCGGCGACGAGGACAAGTGCGCCTTTGCCATGGAAAGCCTGATCAAGTCGATGAAATGGGACGAGGAGGTGTATGGCCGGGAATACGACCTGGACATCTTCAACATCGTGGCGGTCGACGATTTCAACATGGGCGCGATGGAGAACAAGGGGCTGAACATCTTCAACTCCGCCGCCGTGCTGGCCAACCCGGCCACCTCGACCGACATGAATTTCGAGCGGATCGAGGCGATCATCGCGCACGAGTATTTCCACAACTGGACGGGCAACCGCATCACCTGCCGCGACTGGTTCCAGCTTTGCCTGAAGGAGGGCCTGACCGTCTTCCGAGACAGCCAGTTCACCGCCGACATGCGCAGCGCGGCGGTCAAACGGATCTCGGACGTCATTGCGCTGCGCGCCCGGCAGTTCCGCGAGGATAACGGCCCGCTGGCGCACCCGGTCAGGCCGGAAAGCTTCGTCGAGATCAACAATTTCTACACCGCCACGGTTTACGAGAAGGGCGCCGAGCTGATCGGGATGCTGAAGACGCTGGTGGGGGACGAGGGCTATGCCAAGGCGCTCGACCTCTATTTCGAGCGGCATGACGGCGACGCGGCGACGATCGAGGACTGGCTTGCCGTGTTCGAGGAGGCGACGGGGCGGGACCTGTCGCAATTCAAGCGCTGGTACACCGATGCGGGCACGCCGCGCCTGAAGGTCACCGACGACTATGCCGACGGCACCTACACCCTGCATTTCGAGCAGTCCACGCCGCCGACGCCGGGCCAGGCCGACAAGCCGCCGCGGGTCATTCCCATCGCCGTGGGGCTGCTGGGCCCGAATGGCGACGAGGTGCGGGAGACTGAAGTTCTTGAGATGACGGAGGCCAGGCAGAGCTTCCGCTTCGAGGGGCTGGGGGCGAAGCCGGTGCCGTCGATCCTGCGCGGCTTTTCGGCGCCGGTCATCGTCGAGCGCGAGACCGACAATGCCGAGCGCGCCTTCCTGCTGGCCCATGACACCGACCCGTTCAACAAGTGGGAGGCGGGCCGCGACCTGGCCCGCGACGGGCTGTTGCGGATGCTCCGGGACGGGGCGCAGCCCGATGACAGGTATCTCGACGCGGTGCAGGCGCTGGCGCGGGACGAGAGCCTCGACCCCGCCTTCCGGGCGCTGGCGCTTGGCCTGCCGTCGCAGGATGACCTTGCGCAGGCGCTACACGAGGGCGGCACCACGCCGGACCCGCAGGCGATTTACGAGGCGCTGGAGACGCTGAAGCACGCCCGCGCCGAGGCGATGCAGGACCTTGCGCCGAAGCTGTACGCCCAGCACCAGGTGACCGAGCCATACCAGCCCGATGCCAAGCAATCCGGCGCGCGGGCGCTGGCCAACGGGGCGCTGGGGATCATCACGCGGCTCGATGGCGGGGCACGGGCGCAGGCCCAATACGACGCCGCCGACAACATGACCCAGCAACTGGCGGCCTTCTCCTGCCTGTTGCAGGCCGGCAAGGGCGAAGCGGCGAGAAAGGCCTTCTATGACCAGTGGAAGCATGACCGGCTGGTGATCGACAAGTGGTTCATGCTGCAGATCGTCAACGCCGCCCCGGACGAGGCGGCGGCGGTGGCCGAGCGGCTGACGCAGCACCCCGATTTCAGCATGAAGAACCCCAACCGCTTCCGCGCCACGCTGGGCGCGCTGGCGATGAACCCGGCCGGGTTCCACCATGCGTCGGGAGAGGGCTACCGGGTGCTGGCGGACTGGCTGATAAAGCTCGACCCGCTCAACCCGCAGACCACGGCGCGGATGTGCTCGGCCTTCGAGACGTGGAAGCGCTACGATGCCGACCGGCAGGCGAAGATCGGCGCCGAGCTTGACCGGATCCTAGCCGTCGAGGGGCTGAGCCGCGACACGACCGAGATGGTCAGCCGTATCCGCGGGGCGTGATGTGAAAATAATCCGCCGCCCCTGTCACAGATCGGGGCGGTGGATCGTCATGGAGGCAGACGCAACCCTGAAAGGACAAGTCGCCATGACACCGAGACTGAACATCCACACCGCTTCACCCGAGGCCGCCAAGGCCATGCTGGCGGTCGAGAACGCCACCCACGACCTGACCATCGGCCCGGCGCTGCGGATGCTGATCAAGATGCGCGTGTCGCAGATCAACGGCTGTGCCTACTGCCTCGACATGCATGCGCCCGAGGCGTTGAAGGCGGGCGTGACCCAGCAACAGCTCGACGTGCTGGCGGCGTGGCGGGAGAGCCCGGCTTTCGATGCCCGCGAACGGGCCGCGCTGGGATGGGCCGACACTTTGACGCGGATCGAGGCGACGGGCGCGCCGGACGCGGATTACGCCGCGCTGGCCGAGGCGTTCAGCAAGGAAGAGCAGGTCGACCTGACGCTGATCATCAACGTGATCAACGCGTGGAACCGGTTCGCCGTGGGCTTCCGCACGCAGCACCCGGCGCGGAAGGCGCGCGATGCCGCCTGACTGGCATATCGCGACCTTCGAGGGCGAGCGCCGCCGTCTGGCGGGGCTCGCCTATCGCATGACGGGATCGGTGGCGGAGACCGAGGATATCGTGCAGCAGGCCTGGCTGCGCTTTGCTGGGCAGGAGTTGTCGGCGCTGGAAAGCCCCGCGCGCTGGCTGACCACGGTGGTCAGCCGCCTTTCCCTCGATCACCTGAAATCGGCCCGGCGGCAGCGCGAGACCTACGTGGGCGCGTGGCTGCCAGAGCCGCTGCTGGAAAGCCCAGATCCGACGCCGGAACAGCAATGGATGGTGACCGAGGATGTGAGCATCGCGCTGATCCTGTTGCTGGAGACGCTGTCGCCCGAGATGCGGGCGGCCTTCCTTTTGCGCGATGCGTTCGACTACGGGTTCGACGAGATCGCGCCGGTGGTGGGCCGCTCCCCCGCGACCTGTCGGCAACTGGTGTCGCGCGCCCGCAAGCGGCTGGCCGGGGCCGAGCCGCCGGCGGCGCCCTCGCTCGAGGAAGCGCGCCCGATCATCGCCGCCTTCTGGGAAGCCAGCCGCGAGGGCGACATGCAGCGCCTGCTAGAGATCTTCGCCGAGGATATCGCGGTGCATACCGACGGCGGCGGCAAGGTGCCGGCGGCGATCAACGTGCTGTCCGGTGCGCGCCGGGCCGCCGGCCTCTTCGTGGGGCTTGCCCGCAAGAACCAGCTGCCCCAGCGCCCCTGCCCGCCCCTGCGGCGGATCAACGGCGCGCCCGGCTTCGTCTCGGTCGACCCGGCGGGCGTGATGCAGACCACGGCGGTCAGCCTGCGCAACGGGCGGATCGCGGCGCTCTGGATCGTGCGCAACCCCGACAAGCTGCGCCACCTGTCAGGCGCCACAGGCTAGGGGCGCCCCAACGCGCGGTCAGGGCGAGACGATCTCGAGTTCGGGCGCATCGGTGGGCAGGATTTCCAGCTCGAGATCCTCCGGCGCGGCGGTGGCGTTGGCCTTCGGCATCACGATCTCCAGCTCGAGGTTGTCCGTCGCGGCGGTTGCGCTGTCTGCCGGTGTCACGATCTCCAGTTCGAGGTCTTCCGGCGCGGCCGTGGCGCTGTCTGCAGGCATCACGACTTCAAGTTCGAGATCATCCGTCGCGGCAGTGGCGCTGTCTGCCGGTGTCACGACTTCAAGTTCCAGGTCATCCGGCGCGGCCGTGGCGCTGTCTGCCGGCATCACGACTTCAAGTTCGAGGTCTCCCGGCGCGGGCGTGGTGCCGTTCTCCGGCACGATGGACTCCAGCTCGAGGATCGCGGGGAGCGCCGCCTCGACCACCTCGGGCGGCCGAACCTTGGGCCGCATCGCGACCAAATCCCGCGACGGGTTCCATCCCTCGGGGCGGGCGCGGGGCCGTACCGAAGACAGCGGCGTGCAGTATTTCTGCGACTTGGTCCAGGCCATCATCTCGTGCCGTTTCGCGCGGCTGACCAGCGGCCCCCAATCCGCCGCCACGCCGCGCATCCCGCGTGAGACGACCCCGTCACGCCGCACGGTGCGGGTCATGATCCGGATGGCGCAGGACAGGTTCGACGGCCCGTCGAGCAGCGCCTGCCCGCTGCGCGCCCGGCAGCCATACCCGCGCGCCGTGCCGGGCAGGATCTGCAACAGGCCGAACCAGCGCCCGCCGCCCCCCACGGCATGCGGCCGGTGGGTGCTTTCGTACCGCGCCAGGGCGGACAGGAAGCCGACCCAGAAGGCGCGGCGCTTTTCCGCCGAAGCGGTGGGATAGGCCGGGCACCAATCGGCGATATCGCGCGGGACCGTTTCCACCAGCGCCGCGCCGTGCTGCTTGAGCGCCGACAGCGCGCTGCGCGTCCAGAGGGCGGATTCGGCCCGGTGATCCCAGCGCGTGCGGGGAATCTGGGCGACGCGCGCGGGCGGAAAGACGCCGGCCTCGGCCCCTTCCGTTTCCTCGGCCTGCGATGCTGACGGCAAGAATAATAAATAAAGACAAAGTATTAGTCGACGCATCCCCCCGGATCCCCTTCCTTCGCCGTTTCCGTGGCACACATGCGCTGGCCGCATGTTTTCCCTGCCATCTCCCTCGACTTGCCCAAATTTGGGCCGAATACGCTGTCACAAACAGGAACGAATTCCATCTGAACAGGCAAAGTATGTTGAAATCGCGCAATCAGTCAAAGTCCGCGTCCGGAACCTTCTCGAAGCTGCGCGGGATGCTGACCGGGTCAGGCGGCAAGTCGGTGGCGCCGAAGATGCGGAAGATGTCCGAAAAGGACATCGACGCCCTGACCAAGCGCATCATCCTGCCCTCGCTTCCGGTGTCGGACGAGGAGATGGCCCGCGCCACGCACCAGGACAAGGGCCAGAAGCTCGCACGGCAGGACCGCTGGACCGAACTGTCGCGCCGGATCCGCTATGCCGACGAATCGCGCCTGACCACGCCGGGGGGCGAGACGGCCTCCTTGCTGCTGGCCTTCGGCGCGCGCAGCGACGTGGTGTCGGCCGCCGAGGACGCCCTGCACGACAATGCCGAGCCCAGCCCCGAGGGGATCGAGGCGCTGGAGGAGGTGCTGGAGGAAGAGCCGGGCGACTATGCCTGCGCGCTGGTCGTGGCGCTGGCGCACCTGGATATCGCCTGGGCCTGGCACAGCATCATGTTCGAAAGCACGCCCGAGAAAAGCCTGAACCGGGCGCATGAGCATCTCGAGCGGGCCGAGGAGATCCTGGCGCCCTATGACGGGGTGGCGCTCGACGCGCCGTCGGTCCTGGCGGCGCAATGCGCGCTCAACGCCACCAACGAGAAGCGCGGCCGCCACCTGGCCGAGGATTACGCCACGCTGATCGGGATCGACCCCGAGGGGCACCGCCACATGCGGGCCATGGGCCGGCACATGGTGCCGCTGCTGCGCAAGTCGCCCAACGTGCTGGAGATCGAGGCCCGCCGCGTCGCCTCGCAGACCGAGGACGTCTGGCAGGCAGGCGGCTATACCTGGGTCTATCTCGATGCGCTGACCGCCGATCCGCAGGCGATCGAGCTGCTGGATGCGGATTTCTTCATCGAGGGGATGGAGAACATCATCGACCGCAAGCGCGACCAGCACGTGATCAACCAGTTCGCCGCCTTCTGCGCCATTTCCATGGCGCCGCTGAAGCAGGACAAGCAGCTGTCGCGGCGCGGGCATGCGACGCGGGAACAGCTGCATGACTGCCTCGACTGGCTGCTGGCGGATTACCTGCAGGAGCTGCACCCGCTGATCTGGTCGCAGACGCTGCTGGCGCCGGGCCAGGTGTCGATGCTGCCCTCGCGCCGGGCGCTGGTGGTCAAGGGGCGCCAGACGGCGCTTCGGATCATCGCGGCGCGGTTCGCCAGCGAGATCGCCGATGGCAGCTCCATCGCGTTCTCGCCGCAGGGGATGTACCGGCTGCCGGCGCTTTGATCGTTGGCGGCGGGGGGCGCAGTCTTTAAAAGACTGCGGATCGACGTCTTTTAAAGACTTCGTGGGCGTTCCTGTCTGCCCGCGCCTCTTGCCCGTTCCGCCCGCCCGGTCTAGAACGCCGGACGATACGCAAACGGAGCGCCGCAGATGCTTGACCTGACCTACGAGCCCCCGAAACCCAAGGTGATCGCCGGGGCCAAGCACGACTGGGAACTGGTGATCGGCATGGAGGTGCATGCGCAGGTCGCCTCGAACGCCAAGCTGTTCTCGGGCGCCTCGACGCAGTTCGGGGCCGAGCCCAACTCGAACGTCGCCTTCGTGGATGCGGCCATGCCCGGCATGCTGCCCGTCATCAACGAGTTCTGCGTCGAGCAGGCGGTGCGCACGGGCCTTGGCCTGAAGGCGCAGATCAACCTGAAATCGGCCTTCGACCGGAAGAACTATTTCTATCCCGACCTGCCGCAGGGCTACCAGATCTCGCAGCTCTACCACCCGATCGTGGGCGAGGGCGAGATCATCGTCGACATGGAACCCGGGATCGCCCGCAAGGTGCGCATCGAGCGCATCCACATGGAGCAGGATGCCGGCAAGTCGATCCACGACATGGATCCGCACATGTCCTTCGTCGATCTCAACCGCACGGGCGTCTGCCTGATGGAGATCGTTTCCCGCCCCGACATTCGCGGACCCGAGGAGGCGGCGGCCTACGTGCTGAAGCTGCGCCAGATCCTGCGGTACCTGGGCACCTGCGACGGGAACATGCAGAACGGCAACCTGCGGGCCGACGTGAATGTCTCGGTCTGCCGCCCCGGCGCCTACGAGAAATACATGGAAACGCAGGATTTCTCGCATCTCGGCACCCGTTGCGAGATCAAGAACATGAACTCGATGCGCTTCATCCAGATGGCCATCGATTACGAGGCGCGCCGCCAGATCGCGATTGTCGAGGGCGGGGGCGAGATCGTGCAGGAAACCCGGCTCTACGATCCGGACAAGAACGAGACCCGCTCGATGCGGTCGAAGGAAGAAGCGCATGATTACCGCTACTTCCCCGACCCCGACCTGCTGCCGCTCGAGATCGAGCAGGAGTGGGTGGATGGCATTGCCGAGTCCCTGCCCGAGCTGCCGGACGAGAAGAAATCGCGCTTCGTCAACAATTTCGGGCTCAGCGAATACGACGCCAACGTCCTGACCGCCGAGCATGAGAACGCGGCCTTCTTCGAGGCGGCGGCCGAGGGCCGCGACGGCAAGCTGGTGGCGAACTGGGTCATCAACGAGCTGTTCGGGCGGCTGAAGAAGGAAGGCCACGACATCACCGAAAGCCCGGTTTCCCCCGCGCAGCTTGGCGGGATCGTCGACCTGATCTCTTCCGATGCCATCTCGGGCAAGATCGCCAAGGACCTGTTCGAGATCGTCTATACCGAGGGCGGCGACCCGGCGAAGATCGTCGAGGAGCGCGGCATGAAGCAGGTCACCGACACCGGCGCCATCGAGACGGCGGTCGACCAGATCATCGCCGACAACCCCGCGCAGGTGGAGAAGGCGCAGTCGAACCCCAAGCTGGCCGGCTGGTTTGTCGGACAGGTGATGAAGGCCACGGGCGGCAAGGCCAACCCGAAGGCCGTGAACGAGATCGTGCAGCAGAAGCTGGGGATTTGAGTTAACGGTCGATTAAGACCTGTTGAGAAACGGTTAAGCGCCCTGCGGATTCGCCCTGCGGGGCGTTTTCGCGTTTGCGACCCCGGCGCCACGTCCTTGGCGGGGCCAAAAACCGGGCGTCGCCTCACCGCCCCCCTGTAACACCCATGTAACAGCCACATTACAAACAGTGCTTTATCGGATGGACACGGTGGCACAACATTTCGTATAGACATGCATCTCAAGGCACATACAGATGAACAAGATGCACCGTTATTTCCTGTTTTGTGGCATCCCCGCACTCCTGTTTTACGTCGTCTCGCTGACCCTCCTCACGCAATCCGGCTTTACCCTGATCGAGATCCTGCGTGACACGGCGCAGAGCACGGGGCAGTCGAGCTTCCTTGGCTTCCTGTCCAATATCGGCGTCTGGTTCTGGGTGGCGGCAGGCGCCATCTGCCTGGCGCGGGCGCTGTCCTTCGAGCGCGGGGGCGATGACCGCCTGCGCCGGCTGCTGTTCCTTGTCGGGGGCTTCTCGCTGGTGCTGGCGGCGGATGACTTCTTCCTGATCCATGACCGGTACATCGCCGAAGGCATCGTGGTGCCGCTTTACGCGATCTTCCTGTGGCGGCTGCTGTCGAAGCACCGGCAGGCGATCTTCGCGGTGAACGGGGCGGCCTTTCTCGGGGCCGGCGCGCTTCTGGGGATGTCGGTGGGCATCGACGCGGTGCAGGAGGTGATCGGCATTCCCTACGCCGTGAACCAGGTGATCGAGGAAGGGATGAAGTTCCTCGGCGCCGCCACGTGGCTTTACTTCTGCTACGAGGCTGCGGCGCTCAGGGAGCGCATCGCCGCCCCCGCCATGGAAGAACCGGTTCCGCCCATCGTCGACAGCTTCGCGCAGCCGGGGGAGTAGGGCCTCAGCCGCTCGCGGCCTTCCGCCTGATCCCGATCCGGCTGCCCACCCCTTCGGGCGCGGGCAGCCTGGCATGGGCCCGGGCCAGCTCCGCCAGCCTGTGCTGGATATGCTCGGGCATCGGCGCCACTTTTGGCCCGCCGAGATCGACATGCAGGGTCAGCCCCTCGCCCGTGGCCGACAGCCAGCCATCCTCGTGATAGAGTTCCTGGAAGGTGTGGAACCGCTTCTCGTCATGGTCGAGGATGCGGATGCGGGAATAGAGCCGGTCGCCCAGCTTGACCTCGCGCAGGTAGCGGACGTGGAACTCGGCCGCGAAGGTGGTGTGGTTGGTCTCGGCCACGTAATGCGCGCCGAAGCCCAGCCAATCCCACAGCTGGTCCGAGGCGCGGTCGAACACCACCGTGTAATAGCCCATGTTCAAATGATTGTTGTAGTCGATCCAGCCCTTCTCGATCTCGAGAAGGGAGGACACGAACGGGCCGGTATCGGTCATGGTCACGCGTGCTGATTCAAGGGTCGCGGCAAGATAGGGCGAAGCCGCGAGGGAGTGCAAAGGGTTTCTCCCCGCGGCGTCGATGCGCGAAGAGGAGGCTGGAAATTGCCGCCATCCCCCGCCATAGTACCAATTCACGCGGGCCCGGGCCGGATTGGTCTGGTGCGCGCGGTGGTGAAGGCCCAGCGGGGGAGCACGCATGCAGAAGGACCTCGACGACAGCGCGCGCGGGATCGTCACCGGCCAGCCGGTGGGGGCGACGGTGCAGATCGTCGTGGACACGCTGTTTGCGCGGATCAAGTCGGAGGAATACCCGACCGACACGCGCCTGCCCTCGGAACGGACCCTGGCCGCGGAGCTGGGGGTGGCAAGGAACACGGTGCGCGAGGCGCTCGACGTGCTGGAAAGCCAGAAGGCCATTCGCCGGCGGCCGGGCTCGGGCAGTTTCGTGACCTACCGCTCGGCCGCGCCGGGGGATGCGGCGACGGCATCGGTGGCGGACGAGACCAGCCCGCTGCATCACCTCGTGGTGCGGGGGATCCTCGAGCCGGAGATGGTGCGGCTGGCGGTGGTGAACATGACCCCGCGCGAGATCAACGACCTGTCGGAGACTTTGTCGAAGATCGAGACGATCCAGACGGATGTGGACGCGTTCATCGAACTGGAAGAGAAGCTGTATACGCAGATCGCCGAGGGCACGGGAAACCCGTTGCTGGCGTCGTGCTACCGGCTGACGATCGAGACCTACCGGCAGAGCTTTCGCACCAAGCTGCGGCGGCGGAACCTGACGCCGAAGCGGATGCAGGATTACCAGAAGCGGTACAATACGCTGTTCAACGCGATTGCCTCGCGGGACGTGGCGAGCGCGGTGGAGTTCATCAAGCTGCACCTGGTGGAAGAGCAGAAGCTGTTGTTGCAGGATTTTTGAGGGGTTAGCGGAAGGTGGGTTTCACCCACCCTACCAGGTTCGGCACACGCCCGGAGTCGAGCCGCGCCTTGGCGCGGCGCCGGGCGAGCGCCGGCCCGTCCCGGCGGGCAGGCGCTTTGGCGGGTGTTGCGTTACGTTCTTGGGATGGATGTAGGCTGCACCATAAATTGCCATCCACCTCCGTTTCATCGCCTCCCCACGGGCCGGCGCTCGCCCGGCGGCGGCAACGTCGCGCCCCTTGCCTAAAACGGTGGTATTGGCGGCTAAAGACGGCCAAAATCCAACGTCGGTATTACGTCGGTATCTTGTCGGTATAACGTCGGTGCGCGCCCCCTACTCCGCCACCGTCCTTGCCCCCAGCTTGGTCTCGCGGGCAGGCCCGGTGAGGCGCTGTTCCCACATCTGGCCCAGGTCCAGCATCTCGCGCCGCAGCGCGCCGCTATGGGCGTGCAGCCAGCCGGGGACCGAGCCGAATTCCTCGATCCGCGCCTTGCCGTCGCGGATCGACACGACCGGCCAGTCGCCGACCAGCGCGTTGTCGATCCCGAAAAGCTCCGTCCCCCACCATTCCGCCGGGCCGAAGGCGTGGGTGACGTGGCCCAGCTGCTTCATCGCCGCCAGAACCGAGACCGGGTTGACCGTGCCCGCCTTTTCGACCGCGGCGTGCCAGATATCGAGGATGGCGGCGTATTCCCAGCTCACCGCCGACCAGCTTTTCGGGTAGCGGTTGTTGAACTCCTCGTAGAAGACGTTGGGCTGGTTGAAGAAGAACGCCTTTTCCCGCAGCGCCGGGTCGTCGAAATCGGGGAACTGGAAGGTGACGCCTTCCATGAATTCCGCCCCCAGCTTGCCCACCAGCCGATCGTAATGGTCGAAGGTGCAGGACAGGATGCGGCCCTTGAAGCCCTGCGCATGGGCGTATTCGGTCATGGCGTGGACCATGGGCGTGTAACTGGTGCACCAGCAGAGGATGTCGGGGTCAGCCGCCAGCATGGGCCCCACGATCTCGGCCGGATCGCCGCCCGAAGCGGGGTATTGCACCTCGCGCACGATCTCGACGCCGGCCGCCTTGAAGGCCGCGCGGTAGGTGGCGAGCGAGGGCAGGCCCATCCCGTCCTTCTGGGCACAGAGGGCGACGGTTTTCAGGCCCGGCTGCGTGCGCGTCAGCCAGTCGACCCCGGTGACCACGTAGACCGGGTGCACCTCGGACGGCGCGATCAGGTAGGGCGTGTCGGGCGACAGGTCGGAGGGCAGCAGCGTCGAGGTCAGGATGCGCTTCTCGGTCAGGTAGTCGCCGACGGCGGCGTAATCGTCGCCGCCCAGCATCATCATCAGCTTGACGTCATGGCCCTGGACCAGTTCCACGGCGCCTTCATGCGCCTCGTCCGGCCCGGCCCCGCAATCATGGGCGTGGATGCGAATCGGGTAGCGCCGCCCGCCGATCAGGAGCCCGCCCGCGCGGTTGAGCCAGCCTTCCCAGATGCGGCAGCCATGCAGCCCCGGCAGGCCCCAGCTTTCCGCCTGCCCCGACAGCGGCGCGAGAAAGCCGATATTCACGGTGTTGGCCATGCCGACGGAAAGCCTTGGCATGGCACCGGAAATCGCCAGCCGCTGTGCGAAACTCGAAGCTTCCAACCGTACACGTCCTTTCTGCAGCCTGGTTGGGCAAGTCTAGGGGGAATCTGCCCGCCTGAACAGGTTTGTTGTTGACAGATTGGTTCACGCTTTGGTTTCCTGAAATGAACCAAAAGTACCAAATTAAAATATTGGTTCAATACAGACAGGGAGACCAGCAGAATGGCCAAGAAAAGAGTTGCGATCATCGGTGCGGGGCCGTCGGGCCTTGCGCAGTTGCGCGCGTTCCAGTCCGCCAAGGACAAGGGCGAGGACATCCCCGAGATCGTCTGCTACGAGAAGCAGTCGACCTGGGGGGGCCTGTGGAACTACACGTGGCGCACCGGGGTCGACAAGGATGGCGAGCCCTGCCACGGCTCGATGTACCGCTACCTTTGGTCGAACGGGCCGAAGGAAGGGCTCGAATTCGCCGACTACTCCTTCGACGAGCATTTCGGGCAGGAGATCGCCAGCTACCCGCCGCGCGCGGTGCTTTTCGACTATATCGAGGGCCGCGTGAAGAAGGCCGGCGTGCGCGACTGGATCCGGTTCAACAACGTGGTGCGCGACGTGAGCTACGACGACGCGTCGGGCAAGTTCACCGTCACCGCGCGGGACAGCGAGAAGGACGCCGAGACGGTCGAGGAATACGACCACGTGATCGTCGCCTCGGGCCATTTCTCGGTGCCGAACGTGCCGGAATACCCGGGCTTCGACGGGTTCAACGGCCGCATCCTGCACGCCCACGATTTCCGCGATGCGCGCGAGTTCGAGGGCAAGAACATCCTGATCATGGGCTCCAGCTACTCGGCCGAGGATATCGGTTCGCAGTGCTGGAAATACGGCGCCAAGTCGATCGTGTCCTGCTACCGGTCGGGGCCGATGGGCTATGACTGGCCCGACAACTGGGACGAGGTGCCCGCGCTCGACCGGGTCGAGGGGCGCACGGCGCATTTTAGCGACGGGACCAGCCGCGAGGTCGATGCCATCATCCTGTGCACCGGCTACAAGCACCATTTCAACTTCCTGCCCGACGACCTGCGCCTGAAGACGGCGAACCGGCTGGCGACGACCGATCTCTACAAGGGCGTGGTCTGGGTGCATAACCCCAAGCTCTTCTACCTCGGGATGCAGGACCAGTGGTTCACCTTCAACATGTTCGACGCCCAGGCCTGGTGGGTGCGTGACGCGATCATGGGCAAGCTCGATATCCCCGACCGCGCCGCGATGGATGCCGACTGGCAGAAGCGGCAGGCCGACGAGGACGCGCTGGAGGACGATTACGCCTGCATCAAGTACCAGGGCGATTACGTGGCCGAGCTGATCGCCGAGACGGATTACCCGAGCTTCGATGTCGATAAGGCCTGCGAGCAGTTCTACAAGTGGAAGAAGCACAAGAAGAAGGACATCATGGCCTTCCGCGACAACGGCTATGTCTCGCCGCTGACGGGCAAGCAGGCCCCGGCGCACCACACGCCGTGGAAGGATGCGCTCGACGATAGTCTCGAGGCGTACCTGCAGACGGGACGCTGATTTCAACGCACACCGGGCGCCGGCCGCACAACTCCCCGAGTGGCCGGCGCCCTTACTCAGGTCAGAGCGATGACCGCCCGGCCCCTGGTGGCCGGGATTTTTTTTGAAGCGGGTGCCGGTGCGCCGATCACGGACGGGCCGGCCTCATGCAGCCGCGCCCGGCGCCGCCGGATATTCCTGAACGAACCGCTCGCGCAGGGCCAGGCTCATCGCGGCCGGAAGGATCGCCGCCCCCAGGAACATCACCGCCATCCCCAGCGTGTCGGACACCGCGCCCGCCACGGCCGGGCCGAGGATATTGCCCGCCGCCGTGGCCAGCAGGGCGGCGGTGAAGCTCAGCGTCGGCTTCGAGGGGAAGAGCCGTTCGGACCAGAAGGCGAGGATCGCGCTGGTCACCATCACGTGCACCCCCTGCAGCGCCGCCGAGCCCGCCAGCCCGGCCCAGCTTCCCGGCAGCAGCGCCGCCAGCGCCAGCGACCCGGCCCCGGCCAGCATCACCAGCCGCAGAAGGGGCGTAAGGCCCAGCCGGTCGCGGAACCGGCCGGTCAGCAGCCCGGCCAGCCCCGCGAGGCCGAAGCACAGGAACACGATCGCCGGCGTCGCCGCCCCCGGCACGCCCGGCACGCCGCCCGCGGCGGTGAAGTGACGGCCCGCGAAGGAGATGTAGATCGCCGAGGTGGTGCCGAAGGCGAAGGCCACCGCGAGAAGCGGCAGGATGGCGGGCTCGCACAGCCCGCGCCAGGAGCGGCGGGCGACCGGCTCGGTGTCCTTGTCGACGTGGCGCAGGGCCGCCCAGTTGGCAACCAGCGCGCCCGCCGCCGCCAGCGTGAAGAGCGCCCAGCAGACCCGCCACGACACCCCCGTCAGCACCATCGCCAGCGCCGCCGCCCCCGCCAGCGCGATGCCGACGCTGGTGCCGGTGCTGATCTCGGACAGGGCGGTGGCCCGGTCGATGTCGCGGACCTTGCGGTGGACCGCGTCGTTGAACGGCGTCCAGGCGAAGCCGGCGCTGGCCGAGGCGAAGAACACCCCGGCGGCCAGTATGGGCAACGAGGGCGCGGCCGCCACCATCCCCATGCCCAGCGTGGCAGAGAGGAGGCCCGCCAGCACGGGCGCCTCGGGCCCCTGACGGTTGAGCAGCAGCTGCGCAGACAGGAGCGCCAGGAAGAACCCCACGAAGCCGAGGCTGGAGACAAGGCCGATGGTCGTGCCGTCGAGCGAGAACACCCCGCTGAAGGCCGGCACGAAAAGGCCGAACCCCATGCGGCCGGGGCCGTAGCTGATCGCGGTGGCCGCGAAACCGGCGGCCGAAAGGCTGTGAAAATAGGTGATGGCGCGGCCTCCCTTCCATGCAGGAATGAAAAGGTCTGGCAAAGGTTCCACGCGGGTCGAGGATACCGCGAAGGAAGGCCAGTTACGGCCTAGGCAGCTTGGGCGTGCCTATCGCATGCAGGATTCACCCTTGGTGTTCGCGACGTGGGCGTCCAGCTCGCC
Source organism: Roseovarius sp. (assembly GCF_030373445.1). Lineage (GTDB taxonomy): Bacteria > Pseudomonadota > Alphaproteobacteria > Rhodobacterales > Rhodobacteraceae > Roseovarius. Next base: position 154,703 of record NZ_JAUCYU010000002.1, on the reverse strand, counting down.
GCTCAGCCTTTGCAGGTCGGCATAGGGAATGTCGATCGACACCACCTGTTCATGGCTGACCCCGCCAAGGCGCGACTTTTCGCGACCCAGCCCGATCGCGAAGGTGTAGCTGCTGTTTCCGGCAAGGCTTTGCTCGAGGAATTCCGAAAGGCTCCGCCCGTCCTGCATCTGAACCGTATCCGTGCTCAGCCCGTAATGCCGCTTGTTATCGATATAGCCAAGGGTTTCCCTCTCCGACGACGGAGGAACGGGAACGTCGATGACGTTGTCGTTGACGATGAACTGGAACGTGGTCTCGCTGGTTCTCATCATGGCCTGGTACTCGTCTCCGAGCATACCGGTGATGACCCGGAAGCCTTCGGTGATCTTCCTGCTTCCGTACTGGGGTTCAAAGATATTTTTATACCATTGAAGTTTCACGACAAAATCACCGGAATAAAATCGTAATTCTTCGTTGAAATCGAAGTTCGTTTTGGGCTTGGTCAACTGCGGCGCAAAGGCGCTGGTAAGGCTATGCGACTCTTTGACAAGGTAGACATTCTCCATCGACGACGGCGCCTTGCAAGGCGCGGCGTGTGCCGAAACGCCAATGAAAGCGGCCAGAAAGGCGGCCAATGCGTAATTCATGAAATTTCCCTCCACCCGAGCCGGACCAATGCGTCCGGCTGCTCCCGGGGGTCAGGTTACCCCAAAAAGCGAGGCTTGCTAGGAAATTCGCCTCGCCCCGCGCATTTTCTCCGCGCCGCTCCGGCCTACCCCGCGCTGACCGCCGTGCCGAGCCGCGCCGCCTTCTGCCCCCGCCCCTCGCGCCCCAGCGCCCGGCAGAGCACCGCGACGGGGATGAGGCCGAAGCCCACCAGCACCAGCGAGGGCACCGCCGCCTCGGCCAGCCGCTCGTCGGCGGCGAGGCGGTGGGCCTGGACCGCCAGTGTCTGGAAGTTGAACGGGTGCAGGATCAGCGTGGCGGGCAGTTCCTTCATCACGTCGACGAAGACGATCAGCAGCGCCGTCAGCACCGAGTTGCGCGCCACCGGCAGGTGGATGCGCCAGAGCAGGCGCTGGCCCGGCTGGCCCAGCGAGCGGCCGATCGCGTCGAGGTGATGGGGGATGGTGGCCATGCCGCTGTCATAGGCGTTGAGGGCGGCGGCCATGAAACGGGCCATGTAGGCCAGCACCATCAGCCAGATCGAGCCGGTGATCAGCAGCCCGGTGTCGATGCCGAACCGCGCCTCCATGACCCCGTCGATCAGGTTGTCGAGCGCGGCCATGGGCACCATCAGGCCGACGGCGATCACCCCGCCCGGCACCGCGTAGCCCACGCCCGCGCCGATCACGATCAGTTTCGAGCTGCGCGAGGGCCGGGTGCGGGCGCGGAAGCCGATGAGGATGGCGCCCAGCACGGTCAGCACCGCCGCCACCCCCGCCACGGTGACCGAGTTCTGCATCAGCCCGACATAGCGCGACGACAGGAGCGACTGGCCCGAGCCGATGGCCATGCTGCCCAGCATCAGCACCGGGATGACGAAGCCCAGCAGCACCGGCAGGAGGCAGAGCGCGCAGGCGATCCAGCCCTTGGCGCCGGTCAGGCGGGGCCGCTCCATCGTCTCGAACCGCGTGCCGCGCCCGGCGGTGCGGGCCCGCCCCCGCTGGGCGCGTTCGAGCCCGGCGAGCAGCAGGGCGAAGCTCAGGAGGCAGAGCGAGAGCTGCGCCGCCGCCGCCCGGTCGCCGAGGCTGAACCACGCCTGGTAGATGCCGGTGGCGAAGGTCTGGACGTTGAAGAAGGCGACGGTGCCGTAATCCGCGATGGTCTCCATGATCGCCAGAAGCGCGCCGCCGGCGATGGCGGGCCGCGCCATGGGCAGGGCGACGCGGTAGAAGGCCTTGAGCGGCGAGCGGCCCAGCGTGCGGGCGACGAGGAAGGCATTGGCCGATTGCTGGCGGAACGAGGCGCGCGCCAGCAGGTAGACGTAGGGGTAAAGCACGATGGTCAGCATCAGGGCCGCCCCCCCGATGGAGCGCACCTCGGGAAACCAGTAATCGCGCGGGCCCCAGCCCATCACGTCGCGCAGCGCCGTCTGCACCGGCCCCGGATGGTCGAGCATGTAGGTATAGGCATAGGCCATCACGTAGGCCGGGAAGGCCAGCGGCAGGGCCAGCGCAATCTCCAGCCAGCGGGCGCCGGGGAAGCGGTAGACCGTCACCAGCCAGGCCGTCACGCTGCCGATCACCGCTGTCGAGAGGCCGACGATCACCACGAGGATCAGCGTGGTCCGTGCATAGCGCGGCAGGACCGAGGCCAGCACCTCGCGCCAGGTATCGAGGTCGCCGGTGAAGGCCGCCAGCGCCGCCGCGAGGATGGGCGCGACGCAGAACGCCACGACAACCCATGCCAGCCGGTGCAGGACGGTTTCGCTCAGCATTCTTTGATCCGGTCCGCCTTTGGTTCCCTATCGCCGCGCCAGGGCGCGGTGTGCCTGCCTACCCGTCCGCCCACATGCGGTAAAGGTTGCTTTTCGCCTTGAAGAGCCGGTCGAAGGCCGGGGTCTTGCCGTGCTCGTCGAAGATCGAGCGGGTGGCGACGTCGAGATCGTGCAGCACCTCGCGCTTGGCCGCGTCGCGCACCCAGCTTGTCACCCAGCCCACGACCGCCACGCGCTCGCCCGTGGTGACGGGTTCGACCCGGTGCAGGGCCGAGGTGGGGTAAAGCACCATGTCGCCGGCCTGAAGCCGGATCACCCGTTCCTCGAGAACGTCGTCGATGACCAGCCCGCCGCCCTCGTATTCCTCGGGCTCCGAGAGGTAGAGGGTAAAGGAGAGGTCGGTGCGGGACCCCTTCATGATCGGGTCGTCCACGTGGAAGCCGTATTCCATGCCGGGGCCATAGCGCGACAGCAGCGAGCGGGCGATCTTGCGGGGCCGCGCGACGGAGCGGAAGAGCTCGTTCTTGAAGAGGGTCTTGCGCACCGAGGCGAGGATCTCGTCCAGATCGGCCGAGGGTTTGGCCTGCAGGTTCGACTTCACGTCGCGGGCATAGCGGCCCGCCGTGGCCCGGCCGTCCTGGAATTCGATGGCGTCGGCGGCGCGGCGCAGCTCCGCCACCTCGTTCTTGGTCAGCACGTCTCCGATCACCATGAACATGGGTCAGTACACCTTCGACAGGGCCAGGTCCATCCGCCCGGCGGCGCCGTGGAGGAGGCTGGCATCGGGGTCCAGACCCGCCGCTTGCAGGTCGGTGAAGGCCGGGTCGGCAAAGGCCAGCGCGGCGAGCAGGCCCTGGCCCGCGCGGGCGATGCGTTCGTTGCCGGCATCGGCCAGCTCTCCGGCCTCGGTTTTCGCCAGTTCGATCATGCCCCAGGCGGCCTGGTAGGCGGCGGGGTCGGTGATCTTCGAGCCTTCAACGGCGGCGGCGTAGGTCTTGCCCGCCTCGCGTGTCAGCGCGATGAGCGCGCGGAACTGGGCGCGGGCGGTGGTTTCGCGGCGGGCGTCTTCGAAAAGGTCGCGGGCCGCTTCGTATTGCGCCTGGGGCTCGCCGTCCTGAAGGGCGGCGTCTAGTGCGTCCAGCGCCTCGGGCACGCCGTCGATGCCGCGGGCCTCGAGCGCGTCCAGCGCCTCGGCCTCTTGCGTGGCGAGCAGGGCCGAGGCCGCTTCGGCCTCGCCGTCCTCGGCCAGCGCGGTGGCGGCGCGCAACCGGCCTTCCAGTTGTCCGAGCGCCACGAGGAAGGCGTCGTCGTCGAGCCTTGCCTCGGTGGCCTCGCCTTCACCCTCACCTTCTCCCTCGCCTTCACCTTCTCCCTCGCCCTCGCCCTCTCCTTCGCCCTCGCCGGCGGCGAGCCAGTAGCTGTCGGGCAGGTCGGCCTCGGCCGGGGTGATGACGGCGGCATGGGCCGCGGTGGCCAGACCGGCGGCCAGCGTTCCGACGGTCAGCGTGCGCCGGGCGGTCACAAGCCGGCGGGGTTTGCGGGGCGTCTGCGTCATGGCGCGATCCTTTCGGGAAGCTCTGAAATCATGGACGCCGCATGTGGGACATGCGGCGCCTGCAGGGTGGGTTGGCCGGTGGCTGGCCGGAGGTCAGGAGCCTTCGCCCTCACCTTCGCCTTCGCCCTCACCTTCGCCTTCGCCTTCGCCTTCGCCCTCACCTTCACCTTCTCCGGAGGACTCGCCTTCGCCTTCCTCGGAATACTCCTCGGTGCCTTCGCCCTCGCCTTCACCCTCGGCTTCACCTTCGCCCTCGGCTTCCCCCTCGCCTTCGCTTTCGCCCTCACCGGAGGCCAGCAGAACCCAGTCAGGCGTGTCGGTCATGTCGGGGGTCGCCACGGCGGCATGGGCGGCGGTGCCACCGGCGACGACGGCGGCCAGCGTGCCCAGCGCGACGCTGCGGCGGGCGGCGACAAGACGGCGGGGTTTTTCGGGGGTGTCGGTCATGTCTGGATCTCCTCGGGTTCCTGATAGAAATCATTGGTATTGCCCGGCGCCACCCCTGTCAACAAAGCCATGCATTCTTGTCAGGATTGGAAATCCGGCCGCCGAACCGGCCCGAACCACGGCCAGGCCCCCGCCCCGCGCCACGCCGCAAGCCTTTGACCTTTTGATAAAAATTCCCATAGACCGCTGGTTTGGCTGACTTTTTAGCGCCCTTGACAGCTATAGCGTAACGGCACGCGGCCTTTACACCCGCCCAGAATCGCGACAACCTTGCGCGCATGTCGGGGCACCCACGCTATGGTGGTGCCACGAAAACCGGCTTATCCAGGGAGAAATACATGAAAATCCTACGCAATCTTGCTACCGCTTCCGCGATCCTCGTGGCGGCCGCAGGGATGGGGTCGGCGCAGACGCTGAACTTCGCCTATGACGCGGACCCGGTCTCGCTCGACCCGCATGAGCAGCTTTCGGGCGGCACGCTGCAGCTCAGCCACATGGTCTTCGACCCGCTCGTGCGCTGGAACAAGGACCTCGGCTTCGACCCGCGCATCGCCACCGAGTGGGAGCGGATCGACGACACCACGATGCTGTTCCACATCCGCGAAGGCGTGACCTTCCATTCCGGCAACGAGCTGACGGCGGAAGACGTGGTCTACACGATCGAGCGCCTGAAATCCTCGCCCGACTTCAAGGGCATCTTCGCCGGCTGGAGCTCGGCCACCGCGGTCGACGACTACACCGTGGAAGTGAAGACGGACGGGCCGAGCCCGCTGATCCTGCACACTGCCACCTATGTCTTCCCGCTCGACAAGAAGTTCTACACCGAGGGCGGCGACGAGATCGCCAAGCACGGTGACAGCTTCGCCAGCCAGAACGTCTCGGGCACCGGCCCGTTCACCGTGGCCGAGCGCGAGCAGGGCGTGAAAGTGACCTTCGAGCGCAACGCCGACTACTGGGACACCGAGAGCCCGGGCAACGTGCAGACCGCGATCCTGACGCCGATCAAGGAAGCGCCGACCCGTGTCGCTGCCCTTCTGTCGGGTGACGTCGACTTCATCGCGCCGGTGCCGCCGACCGACCTCGAGCGGATCGAGAACGACGAGAACACCAACCTCGTCACCATGACCGGCACCCGGATCATCACCTTGCAGATGAACCAGGAGCGCAACGAGGCGCTGGCCGACGTCAAGGTCCGCCAGGCGATCGTGCATGCCATCAACAACGAAGGCATCGTGCAAAAGATCATGAAGGGCTTCGGCACCGTCGCGGCGCAACAGTCTCCCGAGGGCTACGTGGGTCACAACCCCAACCTCGAGCCGCGCTTCGACGTGGAAAAGGCCAAGGCGCTGATGGAAGAGGCCGGTTACGCCGACGGGTTCTCGGCCACGATGATGTGCCCCAACAACCGCTACGTGAACGACTACAAGATCTGCGAAGCGGCGGCGGCCATGCTGGCGAAGATCGGCATCGAGATCGACCTGACCACCATGCCGAAAGCGCAATACTGGCCCAAGTTCGATGAACGCGCCGCCGACATCATGATGATCGGCTGGCATTCGGACACCGAGGACAGCGCCAACTTCAACGAGTTCCTGACCATGACGCCCAACGCCGACACCGGCCGTGGCCAGTACAACTCGGGCAACTACTCGAACGAGGAAGTCGACAGCCTGACCATGGCGTCGCTGACCGAAACGGACGAGCAGAAGCGCGCCGACATGCTGCAGAAGGTCGAGCAGATCCTCTATGACGAGGCCGCCTTCGTGCCGCTTCACTGGCAGGACCTGGCCTGGGCCGCGCGGACGGGCGTCGATATCGAGCCCGTGCTCAACGTGATGAACTTCCCCTACCTGGGCGACCTGGTCATCGAAGAGTAAGATTACGCCACGTCCGGCGGGCCGGTTTTCCCGGCCCGCCGGCATTCCGCGCCTTGCACCCGGTGCGCCAACCGTGATTTGTCGCGCGCCACGCAACACCTGAGTCGCCAGACGGGCGCGCGCCACGGGACAGATCCGAAGCCATGCACATTCTCGCTTTCCTCATCCGCCGGGCCCTGCAGGCCGTGATCGTGATGTTCGTCATCTCGCTCATCGGCTTTTCCATCCAGGACAACCTCGGCGACCCGCTGCGCGAACTCGTGGGCCAGTCGGTCTCGGAGGAAGAGCGCGTCGCCCTGCGCGAGGAGCTGGGCCTCAATGATCCGTTCATGGCACAGTATCTCCGGTTCCTCGGCAATGCCGTGCAGGGGGACCTGGGCACCTCCTATTTCTTCAAGCGCCCTGCCCTCGACGTGATCATGGACAAGTTCCCCGCCACGTTCGAGCTGGTGCTGGGCGCGGTCTTCATCTTCCTGTCGGTGTCGATCCCGGCGGGGATATACTGTGCCATCAACCGCGACAGTTTCCTCACGCGGGTGATCATGACCGGTTCGATCATCGGCATCTCGATCCCCGTCTTCCTGACCGCGATCATGCTGGTCTGGATCTTCGGGGTCGAGCTGAAATGGCTGCCCGCCTTCGGGCGCGGCGAGACGGTCGAACTTCCGTGGGGCTGGGATACCGGCCTCTTGACGGCGGACGGCTGGGCGCACCTGATCCTGCCCTCGGTCGCCCTGTCGTCGATCATGCTGCCGCTCTTCATCCGCCTGATCCGGGCCGAGATGATGGAGACGATGGCCACCGATTACGTGCGCTTCGCCCGTGCCAAGGGCCTCTCGACCCGCCGGGTGCGTTACGTGCACGCCTTCCGCAACACGCTTCTGCCGGTGGTCACGGTGGGCGGCCTGATGATCGGCACGCTCATCGCCTATACCATCCTGACCGAGACGGTCTTCCAGTGGCCGGGCATGGGCTTTCTTTTCCTCGAGGCGGTGAACCGGGTCGATACGCCCCTCATCATCGCCTACATCATCGTGGTCGGCCTGATCTTCGTGGTGGTCAACACCATCGTCGATTTCATCTACACGCTGATCAACCCGACCGTGAAACTGCCGGGGGCCAAATCATGATCACCTGGCGCTTTGTCTTCAAACGCTTCCTTGGCGACCCGGTGGCGATGGCCGCGGGCATCGTCCTGGTGCTGCTCATCCTCATGGCGGTCTTCGCGCCCTTCATCGCGCCGCAGAACCCCTATGACCTGATGCAGCTCGACATCATGGACAGCGAGATGCCCCCGTCGTGGCGCGACGGCGGCGATGAACGCTTCCTGCTTGGCACCGATGCGCAGGGGCGCGGGGTGCTCTCGACCATCATGTACGGCACCGGCATTTCCCTCCTGATCGGGATCGGCGCGGTGATCGTGCAGGCCATCCTCGGCATCACGCTGGGGCTGATCGCCGGCTACAAGGGTGGCTGGATCGACGCCTTCCTGATGCGGCTGGCCGATATCCAGATGTCGCTCTCGACCCTGATGATCGCCATCATCGTGCTGGCCATATTCAACGCCGCCTTCGACGCCAACACCTATGCCGATTACGCCATCTTCATGCTGATCCTGATCATCGGCGTCGCCGAATGGCCCAAGTTCGCCCGCACGGTGCGCAGCTCGGTCCTGGGCGAGAAGTCGAAGGAATATGTGGATGCCGCCCGGGTCATCGGCCTGCCCGCGCGCAAGGTGATGTGGGGGCATATCCTGCCCAACACGCTGACGCCGGTGCTGGTGATTTCGACCATCCAGGTGGCCGAGGCGATCATGACCGAGGCGGCGCTCTCGTTCCTCGGGCTGGGGATGCCGACCGACAAGCCGTCGCTGGGCTCACTCATCCGCTCGGGGTTCGAGTTCATCTTCTCGGGCTCGTGGTGGATCACCCTCTACCCCGCCATCGTGCTGGTGGTGCTGATCCTGGCGCTGAACCTCCTGGGCGACTGGATGCGCGACGTGCTCAATCCGAAACTGCGGCGGGGAGAGGACTGATGGCGATGCTCGAAGTACGCGACCTGCACGTGGCCTTTCCGCGCGGCAAGCGCGACGAGGTCGAGGCCCTGCGCGGGGTCGACCTGACGCTGGAGAAGGGCGAGCGCCTTGGCGTTGTCGGCGAATCCGGCGCGGGCAAGTCGATGCTGGCCTTCGCCATCCTGAACCTCATCGCCGAGCCCGGCCGGGTGTCGGGCGGCACGATCAATTTCCACGGGGAAAACCTGCTGGAGCTGTCCGAGCGGAAGATCCGCAAGCTGCGCGGCAACCGCATCTCGATGATCTTCCAGGACCCGATGGTCACCCTCAACCCGGTGATGACCATCGGCGCCCAGATGATCGAGACGCTGCAGGCGCACCGCCGCATCTCCAAGTCCGAGGCCCACAAGCTCTGCGTGGAAAAGCTGCGCATGGTCGCCATCCCCTCGGCCGAGAACCGGATGACCTCCTACCCGCACGAGCTGTCGGGTGGCCTGCGCCAGCGGGTCGTCATCGCCATCGCGCTGCTGACCGACCCCGAGCTGATCATCGCCGACGAGCCCACGACCGCGCTCGACGTGACGATCCAGGCCGAGATCATGGCGCTGATCCTCAAGCTCTGCCGCGAGAATGACGTGGCGCTCATCCTGATCACCCACGACCTTGGCGTCGTGGCCGAGGTGACCGAGCGGATCATGATCATGTATGCCGGCAAATGCGTCGAGGAAGGCCCCACGCAGGAAATCATCCGCGGCCCGCAGCACCCCTATACCTACGGCCTGCTGCAGGCCCTGCCGCAGAACGCGGCGCGGGGCGAGCGGCTCTACCAGATCCCGGGCTCGATGCCGCCGATCACCGCCTTGCCCCGGGGCTGCGCCTATCACCCGCGCTGCAACCGCGCGACCGAGCGCTGCCGGCAGGAAATCCCCGAACGCGCGGGCGGCCACGCCGCCTGCTTCCACCCCCTCACCCCGGCGGAGGCCGCCTCATGAGCCAGCCCATCGTCGAAACCAAGGGCGTCGAGGTGCGCTTTGCGCTGCCCACGCACTTCCTGTCGCGCGAAACGCCGGTGCTGCACGCGCTGAACGGCGTCGACCTGTCCATCGAGCCCGGCGAAAGCTTCTGCGTGGTGGGCGAGTCGGGCTGTGGCAAGACCACGCTGGGCCGCGCCATCATCGGCCTGCTGAACCCCACCGAGGGCGAGATCCACTTCCAGGGCCAGCGCATCGACACCATGGACGAGGCCGCCCGCAAGCCGGTGCGCCGCGACATGCAGATGGTGTTCCAGAACCCCTATGCCTCGCTCAACCCGCGCCGCAACGTGTTCGACACGCTGGCCGAGCCGGTGCGCCACCTGATGCCGGAAATGAACGCCCAGCAGGTGCGCCAGCGGGTCGAGGAGGTGCTGGATGCCACCGGCTGCGACCAGAGCTGGCAGCGCCGCCTGCCACACGAGTTCTCGGGCGGCCAGCGCCAGCGCATCGCCATCGCCCGGGCGCTGGTGACGAACCCCGCCTTCATCGTCGCCGACGAGCCCATCTCGGCGCTCGACGTCTCGATTCAGGCGCAGATCCTCAACCTGCTGACCGACCTGCAGGCAGAGCGCGGGCTGACCTACCTGTTCATCACCCACGACCTGTCGGTGGTCGAACATTTCGGCACCCGCGTCGCGGTGATGTACCTGGGCCGGATCATGGAGCTGGCGCGCGCCGAGGATCTCTTCGCCACGCCGAAGCACCCCTATACACGCCTCCTGCTCGACGCGATCCCCAAGCTCGAGGGCGGCTCCTTCGACAACCCGCGCAAGCCCGGCGAACTGCCCGACCCGGTCAATCCGCCGCCCGGCTGCCCCTTCGCGCCGCGCTGCCCCATGGCCGAGGCGATCTGCCGCCAGGACCGCCCCGAACTGCGCACGCTCGCCAACGGCACCCAGGCCGCCTGCCACTTCGCGGAATAGGAAAAGGGCGACCCCGGAAAAGGGGCCGCCCCTGTGCTTCTTCTGGCCGGAAATATCCCGGGGGAGACGTTGAAATCCCCCAGGATTTCAACGTTGGGGGCAGAGCCCCCTATTCCGCCTCGTCCGCAGAGCTTGCATTCAGCAGCCCGTAGCGCTCGGCGCCAAGGCTGTCGAACAGGTCGATCTGCGTCTCGAGGAAGTCGATATGGCCTTCCTCGTCAGCGATCAGCTCTTCGAACAGGTTCTTCGAGACGTAATCGCCCACCTTCTCGCAATGGTCGCGCGCCTCGATATAGAGGGTGCGGGCGTCATGCTCGGCGGCGAGGTCGGCGTCGAGCGTCTCGCGCAGGGTCTCGCCGATGCGCAGCGTGTCGAGCTTCTGCAGGTTGGGGTGGCCGCCGAGGAAGATGATCCGCGTGATCAGCTTGTCGGCGTGGTGCATCTCCTCGATGCTTTCCTCGCGTGACTTGGCGGCGTTCTTGCCATAGCCCCAGTCTTCCTGAAGCCGGTAATGCAGCCAGTACTGGCTGACCGCCGTCAATTCGCTCCGCAGTGCCTTGTTAAGGTACTCGATAACCTTTTCGTCGCCCTTCATCGCTCGCTTCCTTTGATTCCTCGCGGCGCCTGTCACGCCGCTGCATGGGTATGACAAAGGTGTCACACTGATGCATGGTGTCAAGGAAGAGCGGCAGGCAGCCGCCGCAATCGGCCTTCTTGCCGAGCGCGCGGTACACCTTGCCGGGGGTGATGAGCGTGTCTTCGTCGGCCGCACGCATCCAGTCCACGGCAGCGCGGATATCGCGGTCTGTGATCGACTGGCAATGGCAGATTATCATCTCGGCCTCGTCTTCGGATCGCCTGGATCCATCCTGTTCTCGATTTCTGCACGATTCGCCGGCAAAAACCAGAGCTTTTCTGTCAGATACAGGGAAACGCGCGGCTTTGCCGCAGGTTCCCCCGCATCAGTGAACGGTGACCCCCGCCATGTCCGTCGCGGGCACCATGCCGGACAGGGTCGAGCGGTGCAGGTAGAGCCCCGCCTGCCGCGCCGCCTCGGTCAGCGGCAGGAGCAGCGGCCCCTCGACGATCAGCGAGCCCACCAGCATCGCGTCTTCCCGCTCGCCGGTGGCGGCGAGCATGATGAAATGCGCGAACACGGCCTCGTCTGCGCCGACGCAGGAACAGTGCGGCTGGTGCCGGATCAGCTTGCGCCGCCCGTGCCGCCCGATCAGGCCCATCACGTCGTTGAGCGCCCGCTGGCAGGTCTTCGCCCGCGCCTCGCCCATCACCTCCAGCAGCAGCCGGGCGATATGGTCCTGCCCCTCCGGCCCGTCGGACCAGTGGCGCAACGCCCGGACCAGCACGCGCTCGGCGCCGGAAAGGGTGTCGAACCCGGCGACGGGAAACCCGCCGCGCATGTCGCTGTGATGTTTCATCGGGATCATTTCGTCAGGATCAGCTTGCCCATCCGGGTGATGCGCAGGGTGTAGATCTGGCCGTCCAGCGTGATCGTCGCGGTGGCGCCCTCGCCGATCAGCTCGCGGGCATCGTATTGCGGCTGTGCCGTGGCCGCGTCGCCATCGGGGGATTTGCGAAGCGTCATCATGCCGGGCGCCCCTCGATCCGGTCGAGCAGATGCTCGAGCACCATGTCGGGCGTCAGCAGCCCCGCCATGGCCATCTCCGCCGCCTGGTTGCGCGTCGGGCTGGCCCCCCGCACCGGCGCCGTATCGCGGCTTACCCGTTCAGCAATCATCCGTCGCTCCTTTCCTCGTGTTCTGGCTGATGGCTGACCGGGTCCGGTTGGCTGACTACATTTCTGACTTTTTCACTCAGCTTTGTCAATCCTGATTATTTCCATCGGATTGCGGCGCGCGGACTCCTGCATGCTCTCCTGCGCTCGCCCGCGCGCGGGGGGCGTCACGGGGGGCGCGTTTCTGGCCTTGCGCAGGACGGCCACGGCGCCTGTCGGAAAATGTGACCCGGCGGCAATCAGGACTCGCAATGCGCGCGCCTCTCTGGCAGACTGTATATACAATCTGGCCGAGCAGCCCGGGCGCAAGGGAGAAGGACAACCCGATGTCCCAGCACTATCTCAAACAGGTGCCCATCGCGCTTCGTTCGCGACACAAGTCCGACCTGCGCACGCAGTTCGCCGCGCTGTGCTACCGCATCCGCAACGACAAGCCGGAATTCCTGATGGTCACCTCGCGCGGGACCAAGCGCTGGATCATTCCCAAGGGCTGGCCGCTCGACGGGCACACCCCCGCCAACGCCGCCCTTCAGGAAGCGTGGGAGGAGGCGGGCGTGCTGGGCCGGGTGGCCGGGCCGTGCCTGGGGCTCTTCTCCTACCACAAGTCGGCCCCGCAGGAAGGCGGGCTGCCCTGTGTCGCCATGGTCTACCCGGTGCGGGTCCGGGCGCTGGCCGAGGATTATCCCGAGAAGGACCAGCGCAAGCGCAAGTGGATGCGGCGCAAGAAGGCCGCGGCGAAGGTCGACGAGCCCGAGCTGGCGCAGATCATCCGCCGCTTCGACCCCAAGCTGCTGCGGTCCTGAACGCGCGGCAGGCCGCTTGAAAACCGCCCCGGACGGTATAACTGTTACGCAATCGTGTGATGGAGTAGACGGTGTGATTCAGTTCACCCTCAAATGCGACAAGGACCACCGCTTCGACAGCTGGTTCCAGTCGGCCTCGGCCTTCGACAAGCTTCAATCGGCAGGCATGGTGGCCTGCGCGGTCTGCGGCTCGACCCACGTGGAAAAGGCGCTGATGGCGCCCAGCGTGCGCGACAGCCGCCGCAAGAGCCCGCAAGCGCCCGAGGCGCCCGATACCCCCCGCCAGCGCCCGCTTTCCGCCCCCGCGACCACCGCCGAACAGGCGCTGGCCGAACTGAAGCGCCACGTGGAGAAGAACTCGGAATACGTGGGCCTCAACTTCGCCCGCGAAGCCCGGCAGATGCACGAGGGCACCGCCCCCGAGCGCTCGATCTACGGCGAGGCCAAGCCCGAGGAGGCGCGCAAGCTTCTCGAAGACGGCGTGCCTGTCGCGCCGCTGCCATTCCTGCCCAACCGGAAATCCAACTGAGGAGGCGGCAATGCATGTCGTGATCACCGGGGTCAGCCGGGGGATCGGCCACGCCCTTGCCGAGCGCTACCGCCGCATGGGCCACGAGGTGACCGGCACCGCCCGCTCCGGCGGGGCCGAGGTCGAGCTGGACGTGACGAAACCCGACCAGTTCGAGGCGCTCTCGGCCCATGTCGACGGCAAGCCCGTCGACCTCCTCGTCTGCAACGCCGGCATCTACCCCGACAAGGGCCAGTCGCTCGCCAGCGGCTTCGCGCCCGGGACATGGGCCGAGGTGATGGCCACCAACGTGACCGGCGTCTTCCTGACGGTCCAGGCCCTGATGACCGGGCTGCAGCTGGCGAAACAGCCGAAGATCGCCATCCTCTCCAGCCGCCTCGGCAGTGACGAGCTCGCCGCCGGGGGCAGCTATTGCTACCGGGCCTCGAAGGCCGCCGCGCTCAACCTGGGGCGCAACCTGGCCGTCGACCTGAAGGAACTGGATATCGCCGTGGGCATCTACCACCCCGGCTGGGTCCGCACCGACATGGGCGGCGAGAAGGGCGAGGTCGGCGTCGGCGACAGCGCCGATGGCCTCATTGCCGAGTTCGACCGCCTGACCCTCGACACCACCGGCTGTTTCCGCACGTGGGACGGGCGCGACCTGCCGTTCTGAGCCCCGGGCGATCAATCACGCACCCCGTGCTTCTTCTGGCTGAAAATATCCCCGCCGGAGGCATCCAACAGAAAACGGAGTTACCGCCGCCTCAGGTCCGCACCCACCGGTGCATCACGTCCCCGCCCACCTGCCGGACCTCGGCCAAGGCAAACCGCTCCGCCTCGTCCAGCGACGAGATCCCCATCGCCCCCACCGAGGGCAGCCCCTCGGCCCCCACGGCAAAGCCCGCGGTGAACCCAACCAGCTCATCCACCAGCCCGGCCGACAGGAGCGAGGCCGCCAGCGCGCCGCCGCCCTCGCAGAACACCCGCGTCAGCCCCGCCGCCCCGAGCGCCGCGCAGACCGAGACCGGGTCGATCTGCCTGCCCGTCAGCTCACAGGGTAGCAACTTGGCACCGAAGCCCTGCCATGCCGCCTTGCGATCCTCGTCCGCATCCGGCCCGTGGCACAGCCACACCGGCACCTCGCCCGCCGTGCGGGCCAGCTTGCCGTCCTGCGGCAAGTCCAGCCTGCGCGAGACCACCACCCGCACCGGCTGCCGCGCCACGCCGAGGCCGCGCACCGTCAGCATCGGGTCATCGGCCCGTGCCGTGCCCGCCCCCACCATCACCGCGTCGTGCCGGGCGCGCAGCCCGTGGACAAGCCGCCGCGCCTCGGGCCCGGTGATCCACTGGCTGTGACCGCTGGCGGTTGCGATGCGTCCGTCGAGGGAGCTGGCAAGTTTCAGGGTGATCCACGGCCGGCCCTCGGTGGCCTTCCGGAAGAAGCCCGCGAGGTCGGCCTGTGCCTCCGCCGCCAGCACGCCCGTGACCACCTCGACCCCGGCCGCGCGCAGCATGGCGAAGCCCCGGCCGGAGACCCGTGTGTCGCTGTCCTCCAGCGGCGCCACGACGCGGGCGACGCCCGCCTCGATCAGCGCCTCGGCGCAGGGCGGCGTCTGTCCGTGATGGGAACAGGGCTCAAGGCTGACATAGGCCGTGGCCCCCCTGGCCGCCGCCCCCGCCTGCGCCAGCGCCACGCGCTCCGCATGGGGCCGCCCGCCCGGTTGGGTCCGGCCGCGCCCGACGATCCGGTCGCCCTGCACGATCACGCAGCCCACGGCCGGGTTGGGCCAGCACTGCCCCTGCCCGCGCCGCCCGAGCGACAGCGCGAGGCGCATGTACCTTGTGTCGGTGTCGCTCACTCGTCCGCGGGCGCGTCTTCCGCGGCGTTCGGGCGCAGTTCGCTCACGAACTTGTCGAAATCATCCGCCGCCTGGAAGTTCTTGTAAACGCTGGCAAACCGCACGTAGGCCACGGTGTCGATCCGGGCCAGGCTTTCCATGACGATCTCGCCCACCGTCTTCGACGGGATGTCGGTCTCGCCAAGGCTTTCCAGCCGCCGCACGATGCCCGAGATCATCTGCTCCACCCGTTCGGGTTCCACCGGGCGCTTCTGCAGCGCGATCCGGATCGAGCGTTCCAGCTTGTCGCGGTCGAAATCCTCGCGCCGCCCGTTGGTCTTGACGACCACGAGGTCGCGCAGCTGCACCCGCTCGTAGGTGGTGAACCGGCCCCCGCAGGCCGGACAGAACCGCCGCCGCCGGATCGACACGTGGTCTTCCGCCGGACGAGAGTCCTTCACCTGTGTATCAATGTTTCCGCAAAACGGGCACCGCATCGCCCCAGCCCCTTTTCTTCTCTGCCTCGTTGGTTATGGGTCTTTGGCCCATTTATCCACAGCCACTATAGGGCAGCCGCAAAGTTTTGGGTAGAGGGGATTTTGCAGCGCTATATAAAGGGGGGCTTCGTGTTGCGCCCGGCCCCGGGCGCGCCCATGACGGGCGGCAGGGCCGGGCGCGTCGTCGGTCTGAAAGCTTATTCAGCGGCTTCCGCAGGTTTTTCCGGCACGGAAATCCCGAAGCCAGCCCGTTCCAGCTGGTTCAGCGTACGCAGTGCGATCTTGGTCTGCGTCTTCTTCGCTTCCTTCCACGCGGCCTTGCGTTCTTCCTTGCTGGCCTCGGGGTTGTCGATGCGATACTGCTGGTTGAAATACAGGAACGCGATTTTGCGGCCGGCCCAACGGCGCTTCTTCTGCTCTTCGGTGAGCGGGGTCTTGGTTTCGGCTTCAGCCATTTTAAAGTCCTTTCGACTGTGACCGGGCGCGGGTTGCGCCGCGGCCGATACGGGCGATCTTGCCCTGATTCGTTTTTTATCCGCTTTCGTGGAAAGCTCGCAATGTTTGTTTGTTGCACTGCAGCGAAATCGGGCCAGTTTGGCTAGCCGGACACGGCCAGATGCGCGGCCACCTGCCTGAAATGCGGGCGATCGCGATGCTCGAACACGTACAAACCCTGCCAGGTACCAAGCGCCATGCGCCCGCCGCTGACCGGGATCGTCAGGCTTACCGGCATCATCGCCGCCTTGATATGGGCAGGCATGTCGTCGGGGCCTTCCATCGTGTGCCGCAGGTAGCCCATCGCGGGGTCGTCCGAGGGCGGCACGAGGCGCGAGAAATAGGCCAGCAGGTCGCGCTGCACGTCCGGGTCGGCATTCTCCTGGATCAGCAGGCTGGCCGAGGTGTGGCGGATGAAGAGCGTCAGCAGCCCCTCGTCCGCGCCCGCATCGCGCAGCCAGCTTTCCACCTGGCCCGTGAACTCGTAAAGCCCCTGTCCGCGCGTCTCGATGCCGAAACTGGTCTGCACGGGCCTCAGCACCGCTGCCATGCGTGGCTGTCGAGGTTCCAGCATTGCCCGTTGGCTTCCTTGCGCTCGAAGACCGGGTAGAAATCATGCGCGCCCACCGTGCCGGGGCTACACTGCACCTCGGCCAGCACCTGGCCGCCCTGTGCCACGGTCACCCCGCCGGTCACCTGCGCCTCGCCCTGCGCCATCCGGTCGACGCTGTAATTGAGCGCATAGGAATAGCCGGCGTTGTAAAGCGTCAGCTCCTCCCACAGGTAGCGCCCGACGCCGTTCCACGGCTGCAGGTCCACCTCGGTCACGTGGCGTTCCAGCACCAGCTCCGCCGCGCGGCCCGCAGGCCCGTAGCGATAGACCGCCACGTCGCCGGCAAGACAGAGATCGATGGCCTTGCTGCCCGACTGGCACTGGAACAGCGGGATACCCGCGCAGCCCGACTGCGCGGCCGCGGGAAGGGGCGAGAGGGCAAGGCAGGCGGCAACGAGGGACAGGCGCATCGGGGTCTCCGGGAATGACATCAACCAACTGCCAACAGACATACGCCATGCGCCCCGCACCCGGCAACGGCGATGACGCAATCGCCGGCCGGGGCCTTTACCCCGCCGCCGCCAGCGGGCATGAGGGGGCGAACCCCGCCACCGGACCCTTGCCCGCGATGCTGCCCATCCTCGTCACCGGCCTTCTGCCCGTCGTCCTGCTCGTCCTGCTGGGCGGGCTGGTGCGCAACCGGCTGAGCGAGAACGCCTGGGCCGGGCTCGACCGGCTGAACTTCGAGATCCTGTTTCCGGCGCTCATCTTCACCGCCGCCGCCTCCCGGCCGATCGAACCGGCCAGCCTGCTGATCGTGGGCCCGCTCGTCTGGGCGGTGCTTGGGCTGGGGCTGGCGCTCGGCTGGCTCGCGCGGCCTTTCGGGCCCGAACGGTTCCTCGATTTCGCCGGCTGCTGGCAGGCGGCCTGGCGGTTCAACACGGCACTGGGCTTCGTGCTGGTGCAGGCGCTGCCCTCGGCCGATATCGGGCTCTACTCGGTCACCATCGGCCTCGGCATCCCGCTGGCCAACATCTTCGCCGTCTCGGCCCTGTCGCGCGGCGAGGGGCTGACGGCGGCGGCCATGCTGCGCCGGGTGGCGCTCACCCCCTTCCTGCTGGCAAGCCTTGCAGGCGTGGTCGTGGGCCTTACCGGGCTCACCATCCCCGCACCGGTGCTGGCCCCGGTGACGCTTCTGGCCGAGGCGGCGATCCCGGTGGCGCTCATCTCCATCGGGGCGACGCTCAATTGGCGGGCGCTGGGGCGGATGAACCGGTTCACCGGCATCCTCGTGACGACCAAGCTGGTGATCCTGCCGCTGACGGTGACGCTGGTGGCGCTGGCGCTCGGCTCCTCGGCGCCCATCGTGCCGGTGCTGGTGGTCTTCGCCGCGCTCCCCACGGCCTCGGCCGCGCATGTGCTGGCGGCGGGCTTCGGCGCCGACCGGCGGCTGGCGGCGACGCTCATTGCCCAGACGACGATCCTCAGCGCGGCGACCCTGCCGGTGTGGATGACGGTGGCGGAGTGGCTGGCGGGGCGGTAGGCGCGTAGGCCGGGCTTCAGCCCGGCACCTCCCCGGCACAACCCAACCCCTGATCCTCCCTTACCGAGGCCGGCCGACGCGCGCGCGCCCGGAGTCAAGCCGCGCCAAAGCGCGGCGCCGGCCCGTCCCGTCGCACCGCAAGTGCGCCGTGTATACGCGGCACGCCTTTGGCGTGACGGGCAGGCGCTTTCGCGGGTGTCGCGTAACGTCAATAGGAAGGATGTATTCGGCGCCATAAACTGCCAGCCAAACCCGTAGCAGCGCCTCCCCACGGGCCGGCGCTCGCCCGGCGGGCTCCCATGGCACCGTATCGGAGCCGCCGCCGGTTCGGGACTGCCAAACTTTCCCTCACCGGGGCCGGTCGAACAGCCGCTCCCCCTGCTCGTCGATCAGGCGCTGCGCCTTGCGCACCGACTCGGCGGCGGCGCCGTCGGGGTCGCTCACCATGTCGGCGCGGATAAGCTGGTGCTCCTTCACCTCGCCCGCCACCTCCTTCTCGATCCGCGCGGCCACGCGATAGGTGCCGCCCTCCTTGATCGGTTCGGGATGGATGGTGAAGCCCTCGTATGTGACCGGGTCATGGGCAGGCGCCGAGCCCTTGCCCGATCCATTGTCCGAACCGGAGCCGGACCCGAAGAGACGTGACAAGAGCGACATGGGCAGCCTTTCCATTCCTTGCAGCACAGGCCCGGACAGGCGCCGAGCCTCTCAAAGGGTGGGCGCGGGGGCGAGTGGTGTCAAGGTTGGGGGCAATCCCGCGGCGGTTCCTGGGCCTGACCCGAAACCTGCAAAACCGGTCCGCCGGATCAATCCAAGCTCGAAACGAAGACGTCGATCTCACAGCCAAGCTCGCAGGCTATCTTGGAAATCTCCGTTGGAACGGTAACATGCACGTTTTCCTCGGCCCCGCGCCCCGTGACGATCAGCGCGATCTTGTATGTCGTCTCGCCTCCCAGGTCTCTCAGATTTTCGCGCCTGTTCGTCACTTCCTTCGCAAAGGCCGTCAGGCAGCTTGCGTCTTTTCCCGTCGGGTCATCGACAGAGAACATCACGCTGTTCCGTCTGGGGACGACCATCTCCGGATTTCGCTCACCTCGGTTCGCGTGGCATGCATCGGGGAAGTCCAGGAACTCTGCAACCTCCTTCGCATCCCCGTCGAAATCATGGATATAAATCCGATATTCGATCATCGCGGCGCCCCGCCGTGGTCCATCTCAAACAAATTCTCGACCCTCCCCGGTCTCAGGAGCTGCCGGTCCTGAACGCAAAACGGGCCGTCTCCCGACGGCCCGCTCTATCCATGTCCGGCTGTGTCGCCCGCTCACTGATCCAGGAACGACCGCAGCTTCCGCGACCGGCTCGGATGCTTCAGCTTGCGCAGCGCCTTCGCCTCGATCTGGCGGATCCGTTCGCGGGTCACGCTGAACTGCTGGCCCACCTCCTCGAGCGTGTGGTCGGTGTTCATGCCGATGCCGAAGCGCATCCGCAGGACCCGTTCCTCGCGCGGGGTGAGCGAGGAGAGCACCCGCGTCGTGGTTTCCTTCAGGTTGTCCTGAATGGCAGAATCCAGCGGCAGGATGACGTTCTTGTCCTCGATGAAATCGCCAAGCTGGCTGTCTTCCTCGTCGCCGATGGGCGTTTCGAGCGAGATCGGCTCCTTGGCGATCTTCATCACCTTGCGGACCTTCTCGAGCGGCATCTGCAGCTTCTCGGCCAGCTCTTCCGGCGTGGGCTCGCGGCCGATCTCGTGCAGCATCTGGCGGCCGGTGCGGACCAGCTTGTTGATCGTCTCGATCATGTGCACCGGGATACGGATGGTGCGCGCCTGGTCGGCGATCGACCGGGTGATCGCCTGCCGGATCCACCAGGTCGCGTAGGTCGAGAACTTGTAGCCGCGGCGGTATTCGAACTTGTCGACCGCCTTCATCAGGCCGATGTTCCCCTCCTGGATGAGGTCGAGGAACTGCAGCCCGCGGTTGGTGTATTTCTTGGCGATCGAGATCACCAGCCGCAGGTTCGCCTCGACCATTTCCTTCTTGGCGTTGCGGGCTTCCTTCTCGCCCTTCTGCACCTGCTGAACGATGCGGCGGAACTCGCTGATGTCGAGGCCCACGTATTGGCCCACCTGCGCCATGTCGGCGCGCAGCTCGGCCACCTTGCCGGGCGAGCGTTCCATGAACGCCTGCCAGCCGCGGCCCGACTTGGCCGCCATGTCCTCGAGCCAGTTGGGGTCAAGCTCGCGGCCCCGGTACTCGTCCACGAATTCCTTGCGGTTGATGCGCGCCTGGTCGGCCAGCTTCACCATGGCGCTGTCAATCTGCATGATCCGGCGGTTGATGCCGTAAAGCTGGTCGATCAGCGCCTCGATCCGGTTGTTGTGAAGGTGCAGCGAGTTCACCAGCTGCACGATCTCCGAGCGCAGCTTCTGGTAGGTATCTTCCTGCGCCTGGGAAAACGAGCCGTCCTCGTTCAGGGTGGCCGAGATCCGGCTGTCCTGCATTTCGGAGAGTTTCTCGTAATCATTGGCGATCCGGTCGAGCGTTTCCAGCACGCGCGGCTTCAGCGCGGCCTCCATCGCCGCAAGGCTCATGTTGGCCTGTTCGTCCTCGTCCTCGTCGCCGTCATCCTCGCGCGAGAGCGGGTTGCCGTCGGCGTCGAGCTCGGGCTCCGAGCCGCCCTCCTCTTTCTGGCTGCCGCCCGAGGGGGCCGAGGCCATGTTCGCCGCCTCGACCATCGGCTCGCCTTCCTCGTCGCCCATCTGGCCCGAGAAGGTGGTCTCCAGGTCGATCACGTCGCGCAGCAGGATGTCCTCGCCAAGAAGCTCGTCACGCCAGATGGTGATGGCCTGGAAGGTCAGCGGGCTTTCGCACAGCCCCGCGATCATCGTGTTCCGGCCTGCCTCGATCCGCTTGGCGATGGCGATCTCGCCCTCGCGGCTCAGCAGTTCGACAGAGCCCATCTCGCGCAGGTACATGCGCACCGGGTCGTCGGTGCGGTCGAGCTTCTCTTCCTTGCCCGAGCCCAGCGTCAGCTCGCCCTTGCGGCCGATCTCGGCCACGGCGGTCGATTTCTGCTCTTCTTCCTCGGCCTCTTCATCCTCGATGATGTTGATGCCCATTTCCGACAGCATCGACATCACGTCCTCGATCTGCTCGCTGCCGACCTGGTCGGGCGGCAGGACCTTGTTGAGCTGATCGTAGGTGATGAAACCTTTCTCGCGCGCCTCGGCGATCATCTTCTTGACCGCGGCCTGGCTCATGTCGAGCGAGATTTCGGCCTCCTGATCTTCGGGCTTCTGGTCGTCGTTGTCCTTGGCGGCCATGAACGTCTCCTGAACAGTGGGCGGGTGATTCGAAGATAATCCGAATCAATAGCGCGAATAGGTGATTCGCAAACCCTTTACCCTGATTTCTTTACTGATTCGTGCCCAAAAGTCACTCATCGTGCTTCTTCCGGAACCCCATGGTCTCCAGCAAGGCGTCGAACGCTTCCTTTTCCGACCGGCTGATAGGTGCGCCATTGGCCCCGATTTCATACTCGGTCTGATCCTCCTGCACGCTGCGCGTCGCGCTTTCGCGCGCCTGCGCGGCCGCCTTGAGCCGGTGGGTCACGAACTCTCCGGCCATGCCCCCGATATCCTCGGCCGCCTCGCTGATTTCCTGTTCCAATCCACGCGCGGCGTCGAGTTTCTCAAGCTCTTCCTTCACGGTCTGCCGGGCCAAGTCATGATCACCCGGCCGGCGCACCGCGGGAATAAGCGCCACATGGGGGCGGCGGCAGAGGTTTTCAACGGCCCCCTCGCCCATTTCGGCGGCAATATATTCATGCAGGCTTTCCGCCCCCGTCTCGCCATGACGCAGGAGCAGGTCGCGCAGGCGGGCATGGTCGCGCCCGGTACAGGGCAGGGTCTCGATCCGGCTTTCGAATTCGTCCAGCACCTCTGGCGTCAGGATCAGCACGGCCAGGATCACCGCCTCGCGCAGCTCGCCATAGGCCTTCTCGTCCGAGGTCACCAGGAGCGAGGTCTTGGTTACGGCCCGCACCGGCTCGACCGGCGTCCACTTGCCCTTGCCGCCGCCGGTGCGCCGGGCGCCCTGCCCGGCTGCCCCCCTTGGCGGCCGGTTGTTGCGCGGGTTGAAGAGCTGCCAGCGCAGCTCCTTCACCGCCTCGCCGTAATGGTGCCGGATCGAGGGGTCGCGGATCAGCGCGATCTTCTCGCGCAGCGCCTTGTCGAGCGCGGCCCGCCGCTCGGGGCTGTCATAGCTGCGCCCTTCCGTCTCGCGCTGCCACAGCAGCGTCACCATCGGCATCGCCGCATCCAGCACGTCCTGCACCGCCTTCGCACCAGACCGGCGCAACAGGTCGTCGGGGTCCTGCCCCTCGGGCATCAGGGCAAAGCGCAGCGACTTGCCCGCCTCCAGAAGTGGCAGGGCGATGTCGATGACGCGATAGGCCGCGCGCAGGCCCGCGGTGTCGCCATCCAGCGCCACGATGGGCTCGTCGGCGATCCGCCAAAGCAATTGCAACTGGTGCTCGGTCACCGCCGTGCCCAGCGGCGCGACGGAGGCTTCGAACCCGGCCTCGGAAAGCGCGATCACGTCCATGTAGCCCTCGGCCACGATCAGCGGCTGGCCCTTGCCCGCCGCCTCGCGCGCGGGCGCGTGGTTATACAGCGTGTGCGACTTGTCGAAGAGCTCGGTCTCGGGCGAGTTGAGATACTTGGCGTTGTCATCGGGGTCCATCGCCCGCCCGCCGAAGGCGATGCAGCGGCCGCGCACGTCCCGGATCGGGAACATGATCCGGTTGCGGAACGTGTCATAGGGCTTGCCGCCCTTCTGCGAGGGCTTCGCCAGCCCGCAATCGATGATCTTCTGCGGCTCCACCCCCTTGCCGGTCAGGTGATCCCACAACCCCTGCCAGCCATCGGGGGCAAAGCCGATCTCGAACCGCTCCAGCGCATCCGCCTTCAGGCCGCGACCGTCGAGATAGTCCCGCGCCGCCCCACCGGCCCCGGTATTCAGGGACATCCGGAAATGGCGCACCGCCATCTCCATCACCTCGACCAGTTCGGTCCGCCGGTCGGCCTTCTGCTGCGCCTGCGGGTCGCGCTCGGGCACGGTCATCCCGGCCTCCTGCGCGAGGATCTTCACCGCCTCCATGAAATCCACGTTCTCGGTCTCGCGCACGAAACTGATCGCGTCGCCCTTCGCGTGGCAGCCGAAGCAGTAATAATACCCCTTCCGGTCATCGACGTGGAAACTGGCCGTCTTCTCGTGGTGGAACGGGCACGGCGCCCACATGTCGCCCTTGCCCTGGTTCGACTTGCGGTTGTCCCACATGACCTTGCGGCCCACCACCTGCGACAGCGAGGTGCGCGTTCTCAGCTCGTCAAGGAATCCGGGGGGCAGGCTCATGCCCCGAATATGGTGCAATCCGGCCCCGGGGCCAAGACCACATCACGGCTTATAGCTAAGGCACTGCGCCTCGTAATCCTTCGCCACCTGCCCGGTCAGCATCGCGGGCTCCAGCGAATAGGCCAGCTTCACCAGCGGCGGCACGGTCTCGACGTATTTCTCGTCGACCGCCTGCTCGCCCTTCGACAATCGCGCGGTCACCGCCTTGGCCGACATCCCGGCCTTCCGCCCCTCGATCACCTGCGCCAGGATATCCCGCGTCGCCCGGCAATTCTCGCGGCTCAGGCCCTGCGCCGCCGCAACAGTGGGCAGCGCGATACTCAGTAACAGTGCAAGGCACAGCCGTGACACGACAGACCCCTCCGCATGACACCTAACCGGGACAGAGTGTCAGGGCCGACCCCGTGCCGCAACCCCTTCCATCGCCGTCTGCATGTCATGCAGCAGGGTCTGCGCCATCGACCGGAAGACGAGGATCAGGAACGCCGCCTCGCCCGTCTTCGTGACCGACGCCATCATGTGCTGCAACTCGGTCCGCGCGGTATGGCCCGGCGCGAACACCCCGGGCCGCAGGTCGAGCGGCACCAGCCTTGCCAGCACATCGGCCGCGCCCGGCCCCTCCAGCGTCACCGCCGTCCACGCATCCGACTGGTCGGTCAGCGCGGCGTGCTCGGCAAGCTCCGCCGCCGGCTCCGGCCCCGCCAGCAGCGCCATGCGCTGCCCGAACCAGATCGCCCGCGCGCCGTCTTTCCCGGTGGCCCGGTTCGGCTCCGGCCAGCCCATGCCATGCGCCGCCTTGAGCGCCTTGCCCAGCGCCGCGTCGCGCCCCTTGTAAGGCGCGACCGAGGTCAGCCGCCCGAGATCCACCTCGCTCAGCGTCATCCCGCCAATCGCCAGCGGCGCCATCCCGTCCAGCGGGGTCATTGCCGTCAACTCAGCCACGCACGCGCCCTCCTTCCGGGTCGAACTGCACCGGGTCGATCACCTCGCACAGGGTCTGCACCCCCTTCAGATGCTCGACCATGCGGATCCGCTCGCCGATCCGCGCCCGCCCGTTCTTCAGGAACCCCATCGCCAGCACATGCCCGAAGGTGGGCGAGAAGGCGACCGAGGTGATATAGCCCTGATCATTGGTGCGCACGGCCTCGTCCCCCTCGTTGAAGAGATGCGCGCCCGCCACAAGCTGCTTCACCGCGCCCACGGGTTTCAGCCCCACCAGTTGCTCGCGGTTCTCGTCCGTCAGGCCGGGCCGCGCCGCCATGGTCTTGCCGATGCAATCCTTCTTCTGGCTCACCATCCGACCCATCCCGATATCGAAGGCGGTGACCCGCCCGTGTATCTCGGCGTGCGTAATGAACCCCTTCTCGATGCGCAGAACGTTCAGCGCCTCCATCCCGTAAGGTCCGCCCTCCAACGCCTCGGCCCGGCGAACCAGCTCGCTGAACAGCGCCGCGCCATAACGCGCCGGCACCGCCACCTCGTAGGCATGCTCACCCGAGAACGAAATCCGGAACAACCGCCCCTTCACGCCGCCGACGGTCGCCTCCCCGCAGGACATGAACGGCCAGCTTTCATCGTCGATCGCCTCGCCCAGAACCCCGTTCAGCACCTCCCGCGATTTCGGCCCGGCCACGGCGAACTGCGCCCATTGCTCGGTCACCGACACGAACCGCACGTCCATCTGCGGGCACAGCCCCTGGTGCACGAATTCCAGGTGCCGCATCACCTCCCCCGCCGCGGCGGTGGTGGTCGTCATCACGTAATGGGTCTCGCCCAGCCTTGCCGTGGTGCCGTCATCCATCACGTGCCCGTCTTCACGCAGCATCAGCCCGTAGCGCACCCGCCCAACCTTCAGGGTCGAGAACAGGTTGGTATAGACATAATCCAGGAACGCACCCGCATCCGGCCCCTGGATGTCGATCTTGCCCAGGGTGGAAACGTCACACACCCCCACGTGATCGCGCACCATCCCGACCTCCCGGTCGCAGGATTGCCGCCATGTGCGCTCGCCATCCTTCGGGAAGTAGCTGGGCCGGTACCACAGCCCCGCCTCGATCATCGGTGCGCCCCGCTCGACGCTCGCGGCATGGGAGGTGGTGAACCGCTGCGGCGCGAACCCCTTGCCCTGCCCGCCCGCGCCCAGCGCGGCGATGGATACCGGCACGTAGGGCGGCCGGAACGTTGTCGTCCCCGTCTCCGGTATCCCCCGCCCGGTCACGTCCGCCAGTACTGCCAGCGCCGCGACGTTCGAATTCTTCCCCTGGTCCGTCGCCATGCCCTGCGTGGTATAGCGCTTCATATGCTCGACCGAGCGGAAATTCTCCGTCGCGGCCTGCTTCACGTCCTTCACGGTCACGTCGTTCTGGAAATCCAGCCACGCCCGCCCCTTGCCCGGCACGGCCCAGAGCGGGCTGATGTCATAGTCGCTGTCCTCGGCCCCCGGCACATCGACCTTGGGCGCCTTCACCCCCAGGTCCTCCAAGACCGCGGATGCCAACCGCACGCCCGCCTCCAGACAGCCGCGGGTCGAGAACACCCCCTCGCAGGCCCCCGCCGTCATCAGCCCCGGGATCGCCCCCGGCTGCGGCACGAAGGCGGCAATCTCGGCGTTCCACACCGGCCGCCCGGTCATGTGACAGGTCAGGTGCACCGTCGGGTTCCACCCGCCCGAGACGGCCAGCGCCTCGGCCTTCACCTTCTCGATGCCCGACGCGGTGGCAATCGACACCGCCTCCAGCCCACGCCGCCCCTCGCTGTTGCACACCTGCGCGCCGGCATAGAACGGCACGTCGAGGCTCGTGACCGCATCATGCCGCGCATCCACCAGCGCGCTCACATGCACGCCCGCTTCCAGCAAGTCCGCCGCCGTCCGGTGCGCGTCATCGTTGTTGCCGAAGACCGCCACGCTCTGCCCCGGGCTCACGCACCAGCGGTTCATGTAGGCCCTGACCGCGCCCGCATTCATGATCCCCGGCCGGTCGTTGTTCTGGAACGCGATGGGCCGTTCAATCGCCCCCGCCGCCAGCACCGCCCGCTTCGCCACGATCCGCCAGAAACACTCCCGCGGCGCGCCCTTCTTGGCCGCATCCCACGGCGACAGCCGCTCCAGCGCGCCATACGTGCCGTGGTCATAGGCGCCCGTCACCGTCGTCCGCGTGAGAATGCGCACGTTCTCCATCGCCACCAGCTCCCGCGTCACCTCCTCGGCCCACACGCGCCCCGGCACGCCGTCCACCTCGAAACTCTCGGCATTGAGCCGCCCGCCCGTCCGCGTGTCCTCCTCGGCCAGCACCACGTCGAGCCCGGCCCGCGCCGCCGTCAACGCCGCCATCAAACCGGCCGGCCCCGCCCCGATCACCAGCAGGTCGCAATGCGCCCAGGCCTTCTCGTACTTGTCCGCATTGGCCCGCATCGACAGCGCGCCCAGCCCCGCCGCCCGGCGAATGACCGGCTCGTAAAGTTTTTCCCAGAACTTCGCCGGCCACATGAAGGTCTTGTAATAGAACCCCGCCCCAAGGAATGGCGCCGCCAGGTCATTGACCGCCATCAGGTCGAAATCCAGCGTCGGCCAGGCATTCTGGCTCCGCGCCTGCAACCCGTCGAACAGCTCCACCATCGTGGCGCGCATGTTGGGCTCCTGCCCGGCACCCCGCCCCGTGGTCACCAGCCCGTTCGGCTCCTCGCTCCCCGCGGTCAGCAATCCCCGCGGCCGGTGATACTTGAACGACCGCCCGATCAGCCGGATATCGTTGGCCAGCAGCGCCGAGGCCAGCGTATCGCCCTCGACCCCCTGGTAGACGCGCCCGTCGAAGGTGAACTCCACCCGGCGCCTGCGGTTGATCAACCCCTCGCCCGCGACCCTCATGCGCCCGCCCCCGCGACGTCCGCCGCCAAGTCCGAGGCCAGGTCGACCCCCGAAATCTCGTGCGTCCGCGTATCCCGCGTCACCACCAGCCAGGCCGAACAGCCGCTCTCGTGATACCACAGCTCGCGCGTCGGCCCGGCCGGGTTGTCGCGGTTGTGAACATAGTCGTCCCACGCCGCCTCGCCCGCTGCCGGATCAGGCCGGTCCAGCGCCACGGCATCGCCCTTGTAATAGAATTCGCGCCGGTCGCGCGCGCCGCAAAGCGGGCAGGTGATCCGCATGAAACCGTCCTCAGTCCTTGTTCTCTTCCATCGCCGGCCCGGTGAACTCGGTCTCGATCCGCACCGTCACCTCGTCGCCCACGCCCATGGTCGTGCCCGGCGCGGGAATGCCGTAGCCCATGCCGAAATCAGAGCGGTTGAACGCCCCCTCCGCCGAGAAGCCGATCCGCGCGTTGGGGTCCATCGGGTGGCCGGTGTAACCGCCGTTGAACGTGACCTCCAGCGTCACGGGCTTCGTCACCCCCAACAGGGTCAGGTCCCCCGTCACCGTCGCACTTTCCTCGCCCGTCATCTCGATCCCGGTCGAGGTGAAGCCGATCTCCGGATGCGCGCCCGTATTGAGCCAGCTCTCGCCCATCAACTCCTCCAGGAACCCCTCCGGCGGCCGCGGCACGTCGAGCGAGGCCGGGTCCACCGTCACGCTCAGCGCTGCCTTCCCCGGATCGGCCGGGTCCAGCTCGAGCTCGGCCTCGAAGCTGTCGAAGCTCATCACGTAGTTGGAAAACCCAAGGTGGCTCACCGAGAAGACCAGCGTCGAGTGATACGGGTCGAGCGTGTAATTCCCCGCCGGCAGCGGATCGTCCTGCGCAACAGCCGCCCCGCCCAGCCCCACGGCCAGACACAGGGCACCCCCCACCGCTTTCATCTTTCCAAAAATACTCAAGATCCCGCCCTCTCCCCGCGCGCCGCCGTCAAAGCTCATCTCCGCGCCTTTCATTGTTCCGAAAATACTCACTATCCCGACCTCGCCACGCAGACCATCAATGCAGGTTATGCTGCATCCCCGTGCCTTCTTCGTCCATCAGCCCGTATCCCGTGCGGAACCGGTCCAGCCGGAACCGCGCCGCCGGCTCGTGCGGCTCGTCAGTGGCCACGAGATGCGCCATCGAGTAGCCCGAGCCCGGCACCGCCTTGAACCCGCCATAGCACCAGCCGCAATTGAGGTAGAGCCCGCCGATATGCGTCCTGTCGATGATGGGCGAGCCGTCGGGCGACATGTCCATGATCCCGCCCCATGACCGCAAAACCCTTGCCTTGCCGATCGCCGGCATCAGGGTCATCCCCGCCTCCATCACGTGCTCGACCATCGGCAGGTTGCCCCGCTGCGCGTAGGAGGCGTAGAAATCCAGGTCGCCGCCGAAGACCAGCCCGCCCTTGTCGGACTGGCTGATATAGAAATGCCCCATGCCGAAGCTGATCACGTGGTCGATGCAGGGTTTCAGCCCCTCGGTCACGAAGGCCTGCAGCACGTGGCTCTCGATCGGCAGGCGCATGCCGGCCATCGCCGCCACCTGGCTCGAGCGCCCGGCGACGATCATCGCCACCTTCTTCGCCTTGATCGCGCCCCGCGAGGTCTGCACGCCGGTTACTTTCCCGCCCTCGATGTCGATCCCCGTCACCTCGCAGTTCTGGACCAGGTCCACGCCCCGCTCACTCGCACCACGCGCATAGCCCCAGGCCACCGCGTCATGCCGCGCCGTGCCCGAGCGCCGCGAAATGAGCGCGCCATGGATCGGAAAGCGCTGCTGCTCGTAATCGAGATAGGGCACCATCTTCTTCAGCTGCGCCAGCGACAGAAGCTCTGCCTCGTCGCCCTGGTTGACGATGGAATTGCCCCGCCGGATCGCCGCGTCGCGCTGGCCGTCGGAGTGAAACAGCGTGATCTGCCCCCGCTGCGACAGCATCGTGTTGTAGTTCAGGTCCTGCTCCAGCCCCTCCCACAGTTTGAGCGAGTGGCTGTAGAATTCCGAGTTCCCCGGCAGGAAATAGTTGGCCCTGACGATCGTGGTGTTCCGCCCCACGTTGCCGCCGCCGAGATAGCCCTTCTCCAGCACCGCCACGCTGCGGATGCCGTGGTTCTTGGCCAGGTAATAGGCCGTCGAGAGGCCATGCCCGCCGCCGCCGATGATGACCACGTCATATTCGCCTTTCGGCTCGGCATCGCGCCAATGGGCCTGCCAGCCCTTGTTGCCCGTCAGGCCTTCCTTGAGAACGCGCAAGCCGGAAAAGCGCATGTAAAGACTCCCCTTTGGTTGGCCGGAGTGAAGCAAGTCCCGCCCCGGATAGCAACACGCGGAATGCCACGCGATCACCGGTTCGACAAATTCAGGTCCGGGGGCGACAGCGCAGAGCTCAAAGCAAAGCGCCGCGCGGAATCAAGGTGCGCCAAGGGCGCACCGCCGCGCATCGCAGGGCCGCCCCGCCGGCACGGCGATGCGCGGCCCTCGCGGCCTAAACCGCCTCCGCCTTCAACCGCTGCTCTTTCGTCAGAACCGCCGGCTCCACCACCGGCCGCCCGCCTTCAAAGAAAGGCGACCCCTTCGGCGCCAGCCCCAGCATGGCCGCGAAATGCCGCCCGAACGCCCCCGACATCAACGTCCATTTCCCGTGATCCGCCGGCGGGCTGGCCCCTTCCGGCGCATCCTTGGCAAAGAACGTCCCCCGGTTCGGACCCAGCGCCGCCGCCTGGTCCACCGGCACCAGCGCGACGACCAGGCTCAGGAAATACCACCCCGAGGTGCCCAGCGTGTTGCCCACGGGCGTGCCGCAACACCCTGCGTACCAGCGCATCATCCCCTTCGGCGACAGCCGCAGACAGCGCAGATGTTCGACACCGGACGTGAACTTCAACCTGGCGGGCAAGGTCTGGAACAGCTCGAACCCGCCATTGCGGTCAAGGATATCCGCCGCCCCCACATGGGTGGCAAAGGCCCGGCAATCCTTGCAGTGGCAGGTCACCCGGCAGCCCGTGGCGGGCGAGATCCCCGACATCCGCCCCGTCAGCTTCCCGCAACGGCACGCGATGTCGATCTCCCGCCCCGCCACGCCTGGTCAGAGCCCCAGCGCCCGGTAGCTCGCCGCCACCTTGGTGATCGCCACCAGGTAGGCGGCGGTGCGCAGGTCGTGCACGTCCTCGCGGCCGTGCCAGACCTCGCGGATCTGCTGGTAGGCCGTGCGCATCGTGTCGTCGAGCCCCGAGCGCACAAGCTCAAGCTCGCCCGCCCCGCGCAGGTACTTCTTCTTGAAATCCGGCGACATCACCCAGGCATCGCCCAGATGCGCGTCGAGCCGCTCCAGCTCGGACACGATCAGCTGGTGGCGCGCCTCCTCCTGCCGCCGGCCCATCCGGCCAAAGCGGATGTGGCTGAGGTTCTTGACCCACTCGAAATACGACACCGTCACACCGCCCGCGTTGGCATACATGTCGGGCACGATCACCGTACCCCGCTTGCGCAGGATCTCGTCCGCCCCGGCGGTCACCGGGCCGTTCGCCGCCTCGACGATCAGCGGCGCCTTGATCCGCTCGGCGTTGTCGAGGTTGATCACCCCCTCCATCGCCGCCGGGATCAGGATGTCGCACTCCTCCTCGAGGAAGCTCGACCCGTCCTTGACGTACTTGCCAGAGGAATAGCCGTTCACCCCGTCATGCTTGGCGATCCAGTTGCGCACCTCCTCGACGTTGAGCCCGTCATCGTCCCAAAGCCCGCCGTCGCGCTCGATGATGCCGACGATCTTGCAGCCATCCTCCTCCGACAGGAACTTGGCGGCGTGGTAGCCCACGTTGCCGAGGCCCTGCACGACCACCCGCTTGCCGTCGAGCGTGCCCGACAGTTTCGCGGCCTTGATGTCCTCGGGATGGCGGAAGAACTCCTGCAGCGCGTATTGCACGCCCCGGCCCGTCGCCTCCGTCCGGCCCTGGATGCCGCCGGCGTTGACCGGCTTGCCGGTCACGCAGGCGCGCGAGTTGATGTCGGTCGTGTTCATCCGCCGGTACTGGTCGGCGATCCACGCCATCTCTCGCTCGCCGGTGCCCATGTCGGGGGCGGGCACGTTCTGGCTGGGGTGGATCAGGTCGCGCTTGGCCAGCTCGTAGGCGAACCGCCGGGTGATCAGCTCCAGCTCGTGCTCGTCCCATTCGCGCGGGTCGATCCGCAGACCGCCCTTCGAGCCGCCGAACGGCGCCTCGACCAGGGCGCATTTGTAGGTCATCAGCGCCGCCAGCGCCTCGACCTCGTCCTGGTTCACGCCCATCGCGTAGCGGATCCCGCCCTTGACGGGCTCCATGTGCTCGGAATGCACGCTGCGATAGCCGGTGAAGGTCTGGATCTGCCCGCGCAGCCGCACGCCGAAGCGCACGGTATAGGTGGCGTTGCACACCCTGATCTTCTCCTCCAGCCCCGGCGGCAGATCCATCAGCGCAACCGCGTGGTTGAACATCAGATCCACGCTTTCGCGGAAACTCGGCTCCTTCCGGGGGCTTGTCATGTCACGTCTCTCCCATTTGCGTTTCGCGTCCGTCCTGTTGGTATCTACGGATCTTTTTTGACGGTATCGTTACTGCATGGTGTGGCTTTGTCCACCCGCCGATTTTCCGGGCAGGCCCGGCGGCCATCCGCCACCAGAGCGCAACAATGGCCGGGCTTCCAATTCATAGTTTCCGGTTAACCACCTGATCCACGGTAACAATTCGTACTTTCGCCATATTTGTGCCATGCTCGTCAGCAATATCTTGCCGGTCAAAAAGTGTGCGCGATTCTGCGTTTTACATTTGTGAGGGTGCCGAATGCTGGAAGTATCGGGGGGCCGGACGTATTGGCGTTGGGCCAGAAAAAGGGCGGGCGTCGCCGTGGCAACTGGCCGGGTCGCGCGCTTCCGTGACGAAGAAGACGGAGCCGCCACGATCCTCGTCCTCTTCCTGTTCCTGTTCATGTTCGCGATGGCCGGTCTCGGGATCGATACCATGCGCCACGAAATGGAACGCGCCCATCTCCAGGCCACGCTCGACGCCGCCGTGCTTGCCGGTGCGGGCGCCCCGCGCGGCACCGACAAGGCCGAGGTCAAGGCGATCGTCGAAGACTATTTCGCCAAGAGCGACATGGCCAGCTACCTGCACGACATCGATATCGACGGCGAGGGCAGCGATGACATCGTGACCTCCCTGAATTCGACCAAGGTCAAGGCGTCGGCCAGCATGACGCTCGACACCTACATCATGAAGCTGTCCGGCGTGGATCAGCTCAATGCCTATGGCGCGGCAACCGCCGAAGTGCGCACGCCGAAACTGGAAATCGTCATCGTGCTCGACGTCTCGGGATCGATGAAGGGCACCAAGCTCCTCAATCTCCAGGCCGCGGCCAAGGAATTCGTCACCACCGTCCTGAACGGCTCCGAGGCGGGCAATACCGTGATCTCGATCGTGCCGTTCAGCTGGTCGGTCACCCCCGGCTGGACCATCTTCAACGCCCTCGCGGTGGACCGGCAGCACAATTACTCGACCTGCCTGAAATTCAAGGAAAACGATTACAATCACGCGACGCTCACGACAGGCGCCTCGGCCCTCAGCAGCGGCATTCCCGTGGATCACATGATCTACACGTCGGTCTATGGCGGCTTCGACAACCTCGATCCGGAATGGCGCTCCTGCTACACCGATGCCTACATGGAAATCATGCCCTTCTCGATCAGCGAAACCGCGCTCCACGCGAAGATCGACTCGCTTGAGGCATCGGGGAACACCAGCGGCCACCAGGGCATGAACTGGGGCGCCGCCCTGCTCGACCCGTCCTTCCGCGCCGTGTCTGCCGACCTGATCGCCTCGGGCGAGGTCGATGGCACGCTCTCGACCGTGCCCGCCAACTATAACGAGCCGGAGACCCTGAAAATCATCGTCATGATGGGCGACGGCGCCAACACCACCTCCTACTTCTTCGACAAGAGCAACCCGAAGTACCGTGGCGCGCATTCCGACCTGTACCACGTCAAGTACCAGGACCGCGTCTTCAAGTACGCCTACCACGATTTCAAGCACACCAAGAGCGACGACGAAAGCAAGTGCGGCAAGTCGAAATGGACCTGCGTATACGAGGCCAACGGCCCCGAAATGTCGGTCTATTACCTCAGGGACGCCGGTGACGACCGCTTTTACGCGGCCGAAGCCGATGACCCGGAGGTGGCCAACAACTGGATCTCGACCGCGGAATTCAACGACCTCGAGAACACGCTGGAAGGCTACATCTCGACCGAGCGGCTTACCTGGGAAATGGCCTGGGGGCTGATGTCGCCCGAGTATTACGGCGACATCACCGGCGACTGGGGCCCGTGGAACGACTATGTCGGCTCGGAATATCTCAGCGGGTCCGCCAAGAACACCCGGATGCTGGGCGTCTGCTCGGCCACCAAGACCGCGGGCGTCGTCGTCTACACCATCGGCTTCGAGGTGCCCTCCGGCGGCACCGCCGAAACCACGCTGACCTCCTGCGCCTCGACGCTCAACCACTATTACCCGGCCTCGGGCACCGACATCAGCGCCGCGTTCAACTCCATCGCGTCGAACGTGCAGAACCTGAGGCTCACGGAATGATCGGCCCCTTCGGATACGAGCTGCGCCGCTTCCTGCGCGACGAGGGCGGCAACGCATCGGTCGAGTTCGTGCTGGTCTTCCCGGCCTATCTCGCCCTCATGCTGATGTCGATCGAGCTGGGTTTCGTCACCCTGCGGCACACCCTGCTGGAACGCGGGCTCGACATCGCCGTGCGCGAAATCCGCCTCGGCACCGGCACCGCCCCGCAGCACGACGAGATCAAGGATATCATCTGCGACAACGCCCTGATGATCCGCGATTGCGCGACGACCCTTCGGCTCGAGATGCGCTCGGCCGACATCCGGGTCTTCAACTCGCTCGATACCACCGCCGACTGTACCGACTCGGCCGAGCCCACCAAGCCGGTGAAGCAGTTCGTCAACGGCCAGCAGAACCAGCTCATGCTGCTGCGCGCCTGCCTGCGCTTCGACCCGCTCTTTCCCGATGACGCGCTTGGCAGCGCCCTGACCAAGGATGCCAACGGCCAATCCTCGATCGTTTCCATGACCGCCTTCGTGCAGGAGCCGCTCTGATGTCCTGGCTGTATCTCAAGCACCTGCTGAAAACCTTCCGCGATGACGAGCGCGGCTCGTTCACGGTCGAGTCCGTGATCGCCTTCCCGCTCCTCTTCTGGACGATCTGCGCTTCCTACGAGTTCTTCGAGGTTCACCGCTACAAGAGCGTGCGCGAAAAGGCGACCTACACCATCGCCGACCTGCTCTCGCGCGAACAGTCGGTCGTGACCGACACCTACATGGACAACGTCAAGATCCTGTTCGACGAGATCTCCAACGACAGCGGCACCAACCAGGTCCGCGTCACCATCGTCCGCTACAACGAGACCGACGACCGGTACGAGGTCAAGTGGTCCGAGGTGCGCGGCGAGGACCGCATGACCGCGCTGACCACCACCAACACCGCCAGCGAGCACGACCGTTTCCCGATCATGAACGACGGAGAAGAGCTGATCGTGGTCGAAAGCGTCTCGAAGTACGATTCGCTGTTCTCGCTGGTCTACAGCGACAAGATCAACATCGACACCCGGGTCTTCACCAGCCTGCGTTTCGCGCCGAAGCTGTGCTTCGACGCGTGCAGCTCGTAAACCGGGCTCAGCGCGCCTCGCGCTCGGCCAGTTTCGCGGCGATGATATCGGCCATCACCTTGCCCTGCGCGCCCGGCGTCACCCCGCCGATGCCCACGCGCGGCCCGAACCGCCACCACAGCCCCGGCTGCCAGCGGCCCGGCGCCCGGCCCTTCAGCCGCAGGATGAACCCGTTCGACGGCTTGAAGGCAAAGGCCCCCCGGTCGACCGATGCGATCTCTTCCATCGCCGCGATCTCCTCGCCCTCGCTGGTGCGCAGCCCCGCCTCGGTCAGCTCCACCGCCGCCCGCGTCGCCCGGCGCATCCGCTCGGCGCCCCAGAGCGCGATGATCCCCATCACCACCAGGAAGGCCTGCCAGGCGAATTGGGCCGGCGGCCTGGCAATCCCGGTATAGATCAGCAGCAACCCCAGCACCGCCAGCATCGTGACCCCCAGCCCCCGCCGCATGGCCGAGGCGCGGACAACCGCCAGCACCGTCTCATCGTCGCGCATTCGCACTCTCCCTCGCTACGCCCGCGTCTACCCGGTTCGCCGCCCCCGCGCGAGGGGGATTTGCGCATCCGCGCACAAACGCCCTGCCGGAACCGGCCACCCGCCCCACTGGTGCGGCGCCGGCAAATCTCTACATCTGTCGGGAAAGGAGGACCATCCCATGTCCCTCAGACCCATCCTCGAACAACGCCCCGCCCAGCCCACGATGGAAGGCGCCGGCGTCCACCTCCACCGCGCCTTCGGCTTCCAGGACCCGTCCGAGCTCGACCCGTTCCTGCTCTTCGACGATTTCCGCAACGACCTGCCGGAGCACTACGCGCAGGGCTTCCCGTGGCACCCCCACCGGGGCATCGAAACGATAACCTATGTCCTGTCGGGCACGGTTGAGCACGGCGACTCGCTGGGCAACACCGGCACGCTGGGCGCGGGCGACGTGCAATGGATGACCGCCGGGTCGGGCATCATGCACCAGGAGATGCCCAAGGGGAACCCGCAAGGCCAGATGCACGGCTTCCAGCTCTGGGCCAACCTGCCCTCCTCGCTGAAGATGACCGCGCCCCGCTACCAGGACGTGAAGGGCGGCGACATTCCCGTCATCACCGACGATGACGGCACCACCGTCCGCGTCGTGGTGGGCAGCTTCTGGGGCAAGACCGGCCCGGTCGACGGCATCGCCGCCGATCCGCAATACCTC
The DNA here is from genome assembly GCF_030373445.1 of Roseovarius sp. Taxonomy (GTDB): domain Bacteria; phylum Pseudomonadota; class Alphaproteobacteria; order Rhodobacterales; family Rhodobacteraceae; genus Roseovarius. Next base: position 118,231 of record NZ_JAUCYU010000002.1, on the reverse strand, counting down.
GACATCTCGGTGCCGGCAGGCGTGAAAAAGACCTTCAAGGTCGACACCTACCGCCGCAGCTTCGCCTATGTCTTCGAAGGCTCCGCCGCCTTCGCCGACGCCTCGGCCCCCTCGGGCGTGCTGCTCGAAAAGGAGGTCGCCGGGCAGGAGGTGAACATCCGCGACATGTCGGGCAACCGTACCCTGATCCGCTTCGGCACCGGTGACGAGATCACCGTGCAGGCGGGCGACGAGGGCGTGCGCTTTCTGCTGGTCTCCGGCGCGCCGATCCAGGAGCCGGTCGCCTGGCACGGGCCGATCGTGATGAACACCCGCGAAGAGCTGATGACCGCCATGAGCGAACTTCGCAACGGCACCTTCATCAAGCCCGCCCACTGACGCAATACCCCGGGCCGCGCATCGCCGCGGCCCGGCTCACTCCGACAGCAACAGCCGAACCCGCGCGTCGAGATCCCGCATCAGCGCCTCCCGCGCCACCCCGGCGCGGCCCTGGAACATGTAGCCCTGCCTTATATCGAACAGCAGCGCCGCCCGCTCTTCTGACGGGAATCCTTCCGGTAGCGTGCCCTTCTCCACCTCCCGCTCGAACCGCGCCGTCAGCCGGGCCTGCGCCTCCTCGATCGCCGCCTGCAACCGCTCCGACACGCCGTCGACCTGCCCCGCCGTCGTCGCCACGCTCGAGGCCAGGAAACACCCCTTCGCCCCGCTCTCGTGCCCGGTGGCGGAATCGATGATTTCGACCAGGAAGGCGCGGATCGCCGCCGCGATGTCCTCCTCCGCCTCGAAGGCCACCAGGGGCGCACAGCCCTCCGCATCGCGGTAATGGTCGATGGTCTTGAGATACAGCTCCCGCTTGTCGCCGAAGGCCGCGTAAAGGCTCGGGCCGGTGATCCCCATCGCCCCCTTCAGATCGCGCAGCGACGCCCCGTCATAGCCCATCGTCCAGAAGACATGCATCGCCTGCCTCAGCGCCGCATCATAGTCGAAGCTGCGCGGCCGTCCTAATTTTTTTGTATCGTTCAATATATAATCCTTGACCCGCCCGGCGCCGCCCGACATATTTGTACCGTTCGATATATAAAGCGAAAGGCTCCCCATGACCACCCCGAAACTCGCCGCCGGATCGGTGTTTCCGGCGATCGACCTTCCCGTGCTCTCCGGCGGCACGCGCAGCCTCGCCACCCCCCGCGACGGCTTCGACTGGCAGCTCACCCTCGTCTACCGCGGCAAGCACTGCCCGCTCTGCACCACCTACCTCAAGGAGCTGAACGACCGCCTGCCCGACTTCACCGCCCAGGGCACCGACGTGCTCGCCGTCTCGGCCGACACCGAGGCCCGCGCCACGGCCCACATGGAGGAGGTCGCACCGCAATTCGACGTGGCCTACGGGCTCACCATCCCGCAGATGCAGCAACTCGGCCTCTACATCTCCGGCACCCAGAATGGACGCGACGTGGAAGCCCCCTTCGCCGAGCCCGGCCTCTTCGTCATCGACGAGACCGGAAACCTCCAGATCACCGACATTTCCAACGTCCCCTTCGCCCGCCCCGACCTCGCATGGATCGCCAAGGGCATCGGCTTCCGCCGCGGCGCCTTCGCCAACACCCCCATCAACGGCACCCACGCCTGAAAGGAACCCCCATGACCCAGCCCACCGAAACCACCCTCCGCGCCCGGCTCGAAGAGCTCATGCAGGCCGGTGTGCGCGCCGACATGGCCATGCTCGACACCATCTACCACGAGGATATCGAGGTGATGGACCTCGGCATCGACGGCCGCCTGATGACCCTGCAGAAGCAGGAGTTCATGGCGATGCTGCAGGAGACGTTCCGCGACAAGACACCCGAGGACCACCTCTGGTTCCACCTCCACCGCCTCACCGTCACCGGCCATCGCGGCCACGTGCTGATCTCCCGCAAGATCCCCGTGGGCGGGCCGAAGATGATGATCGACCTCAGCATCGACTTCGTCTTCGAAGACGGCCGCTGGCAGGTGATCCGCGAGGTGAATTTCAGCCGCCCCGACGCGGAAGCCGCCTGACCCTGCTCACCAACGGGGCCGGCCCGCCCACGGGCCGCCCCCTCACTTCTTCCGCCGCACCACGTAAAGCAGCACCAGCCCGACCACCGCCATCCCGATCAGCGTCAACCAGATATCGACCCCCGTCTGGTTCCAATGCCCGAAGACCATGCCGCACCTCCCTTTTCCGGCACCACCCTGCCCGGCCTGTTAAAAGAATGCCACCCGTCGCCACGGGCCCCGGAATTTTCGAAAATTCCGGGACAGAAAATGCGCATTTTCTGTCCCGTTTTCCGCGCGGAAAACGGCGCTGACACACGAAAACAGGCCACACCCCTCGGGGCGCGGCCTGCTTTTCTCTCCGGCATCGCCGAAACGTTCTAGTCGTCGAGGATGAAGGTCACTTCCATGTTGACGCGGTAGGCCGAAACCTTGCCGCCATCCACCTCGACGTTGAGATCCTTGACCCAGGCGCTCTTCACGTTGCGCAGGGTTTCGGACGCGCGGTTGATCCCCTTCTCGACGGCATCGTCGAAGCTGTTGGGGGACACCGCGGAAAGTTCTGTTACGCGTGCAACGGTCATGGACTGCCTCCTTTATCATTGCACCGAGTCAACATGACCCCCGCCGCCCCTGTTCCTGCCAGCCTGCCGCCTGCCTGCCGGCGTCGGCGGATCGCCGCGGGGCAGCGGTCGCCATCGGCGGGGTTTTATCCCCGTTGCGTGCCAAACCACATCTTGCGCCACCCCCCACCGCGCGCCACATCAACCCGGTGCCGCACCGTGAAAAACACCGACAGAATACCGACGCGATACCGACGCGATACCGACAAGCGGTTTCCCAGCCAAATCAGCCCGTTAACCCCGATTCGCGCGCCTCAGGCTGCCACCGACTTGCGCACCATGTCCCAGTACAGCTCCTGCACCTCCGCCAGCGACAGCCGACCGCCCTCCCGGAACCACGTATTCACCCCGTTCAGCATCGCGATCAGCGCCATCGCCGCGATCCGCGTGTCGGCGATGGCAAAGACCCCCTTGTCGATGCCCCGCTGCAGGATGTCCTCCAGCCGCCGCTCATAGGTCCGGCGCAGCGTCTCGATCACGCCGAAATTCTCGGGGCTCAGGTTGCGCAGCTCCATGTAGGCGATGAACACCTCCTCGGGCCGCTCGTTGTGGAAATTGATGTGAAACCGGGTGAATTCCCGCAGCGCCGGAAAGGGCATCTCCCGCGTCCCCTCCGCCTCCTGCGCGGCCAGCAGGTCCTCGAGATGGGTCTTCATCAGGTCGAACAGAAGCGTCTGCTTGTCAGGTGTATAATTGTAGAGCGCGCCCGCCTGCACCCCCACCTCGGCCGCGATCTGGCGCATGGACACGGCGGCGAACCCCTTGTCCGCAAAGAGTTTCAGCGCCGCCTCGCGCACTTTCGGGCCGGTGATCCCGGAATGAGAGCCCTGGGTTCTTGCCATGGGCCGCAGCATAATTGAACGCCTGTTCAGATCAACGCCCGACTTGCCCTCCCCCACGCAAAAGTGGCAAGGAAGAGACAGTGTGATTTCCAAGGACAGCGCCGATGCCCCTGCGCCTCTCCCTCGTCCTCTGCGCCGCCGCGCTGGCGGCCGGCTGCGGGTCCTTCCCGCAGCTTGATGCCGTGGTCAGCGACGAGGCCTGGGCGTCCGACTACCCGGCGCTCGTTCCGGCCGAAACCCTCCGCGCCCGCGCGACGGCACGGCCCCCCTCGGCCGACGGCACGACGCTCGGCAATGCCGCCTCCCCCGCGCCCGAGATCGACGCCCGCGCCGCAAGCCTCAAGGCCCGCGCCGCAAGGCTCAGGGGCGAGGTGATCGGCGAGGCCGACAGGGACAGGCTGAACCAGACGATCGAGATGGACGAAGACGAGGGCTGAGCCGGGTCGCATGGTGACACGGGAAGCTTGCGAAAGGTCTTTTGAAACCTCGACAAGCCGCGCATCGACGGGCCGTGGTATGGCGATCCAACGCCGATGGCCACCACTTTACGCCCGCCAGCCCCCTCCACCATCTCGATGCCGCATGTCCCTCTCCGGAACGCCGTGCCGTCACGCCAAAGGCGTGCCGTGTATAGGCGGCGCACCTCCGGTGCGACGGGACGGCCCGTCGATGCGCGGCGGGCTTCGCCCTTGTTCCGCGCGGAGCACGGTGCACCCGCCATCACCCGTACAAAACCCGCGTTGCAAGCCCCGCACCAAGCGTTTACACGCCCATTCCAGACCTTTCCGCGAAGTTGAGTTGTTGATCGGAGCGCCCAAATGACCACCCCCCTGCGCCTAGGCATCGCCGGGCTCGGCACCGTCGGAACCGGTGTCGTCAAGATCATCCGCCAGAAAGCCCAGCTGCTCGAGACCCGCGCCGGCCGCCCGGTCACCATTTCCGCCGTCTCGGCACGCACCCGCGACAAGGACCGCGGCGTGACCCTGTCGAACTACGCCTGGGAAGACGACCCCGTGGCGCTGGCCACCCGCGACGATGTCGACCTCTTCGTCGAGCTCATGGGCGGCAGCGACGGCCCCGCCAAGGCCGCGACCGAGGCCGCGCTGAAGGCCGGCAAACACGTGGTCACCGCCAACAAGGCCATGCTCGCCCATCACGGGCAATCCCTCGCCGAACTGGCCGAGGCAAACGACGCCGTGCTGCGCTTCGAGGCCGCCGTCGCGGGCGGCATCCCGGTGGTCAAATCGCTTACCGAAGGACTTGCCGGCAACGAGATCACCCGTGTCATGGGCGTGATGAACGGCACCTGCAACTACATCCTGACCCGCATGCAATCGGGCGGCCTGCCCTATGACGAGGTCTTCGAGGAGGCCAACGCCCTGGGCTTCCTCGAGGCCGACCCGACGCTCGACGTGGGCGGTATCGACGCGGGCCACAAGCTGTCGCTCCTGTCGGCCATCGCCTTCGGCTGCCAGGTTGATTTCGACGCCGTGGAACTGGAAGGGATTGAGCGGGTCACCATCGCCGATATCCGCCATGCCGACGACCTTGGCTACCGCATCAAGCTTCTGGGCGTGGCGCAGATGACCGGCCGCGGGCTGGAACAGCGCATGTCGCCCTGCCTCGTGCCGAAGAAAAGCCCGCTGGGCCAGCTCGAGGGCGGCACCAACATGGTCGTGCTCGAAGGCGACCAGGTGCAGCAGATCGTCCTGCGCGGCCCCGGCGCGGGCGAAGGCCCCACCGCCAGCGCGGTGATGGGCGACGTGCTCGACATCGCCCGCGGCTTCCGCTGCACCACCTTCGGCGTACCGGCCGCCGCGCTCACCCGCGCCACCCCGGCGAAAACGGCCACGCCCGCGCCCTACTACCTGCGCATGGCGCTCGACGACAAACCCGGCGCGCTGGCCAAGGTGGCGACGGCGCTCGGCAATGCCGGCATTTCCATCGACCGGATGCGCCAGACAAAGCACAAGGACAACACCGCGCCGGTGCTGATCGTCACCCACCGCACCACCCGCAGCGCCCTCGACGAGGCGCTCGAGGCCATGGGACGGCTCGACGTGATGGCCCTGCAACCGGTCGCCCTGCGCATCGAATCCGTCTGAACCCGGTGGCCGGCCCTTGTGCCGGCCCGACCCCGCCGCTAATGCTGTTGCCCGACCGTCCGGCCCAATTCCCCGGCCCATTTCCTTGAGGAGTTTCCATGTCCGACGCCGCCAAATTCGACGACACGATCCTGTCGCTCGCCCTCGCCCGGGTCTCGGAACAGGCCGCGCTGGCCTGCCGCCCGCTCATTGGCCGCGGTGACGAGAAAGCCGCCGACCAGGCCGCCGTCAACGCCATGCGCGAGGAGCTGGGCAAGCTCGACATCGCCGGCGTCGTGGTGATCGGCGAAGGCGAGCGGGACGAGGCGCCGATGCTCTATATCGGCGAGGAAGTGGGCACCGGCAATGGCCCCGGCGTCGACATCGCGCTCGACCCGCTCGAAGGTACCACCATCACCGCCAAGGCCATGCCCAACGCGCTGACGGTCATCTCGATGGCCCCGCGCGGCACCATGCTGCACGCGCCCGATGTCTACATGGACAAGCTCGCCGTCGGCCCGGGCTACCCCAAGGACGTGGTCTCGCTCGACATGAGCCCGCGCGAACGGGTCGAGGCGCTGGCCAAGGCCAAGGGCTGCGAACCGTCGGGCATCACCGTCTGCGTGCTCGAACGCCCGCGCCACCAGGACACCATCGCCGAGCTGCGCGAGGTGGGCGCCTCCGTCTACCTGATCGGCGACGGCGACGTGGCGGGCGTGATGCATTGCACCGACCCCGAGGCCACCGGCATCGACATGTACATGGGCTCCGGCGGCGCACCCGAGGGCGTGCTGGCGGCGGGCGCGCTCAAGTGCCTCGGCGGCCAGATCTGGGGCCGGCTCCTCTTCCGCAACGATGACGAGAAGGGCCGCGCCGAGAAGGCCGGGATCACCGATCTCGACCGCATCTATTCCCGCGACGAGATGGTCACCGACGACGTGATCTTCGCCGCCACCGGCGTGACCACCGGCTCCCTCGTCGCAGGGCTCAAGCCGCGCGGCGACAGCATCGAGACCGAAACCCTGCTGCTCAGGTCCAAGACCGGGGAACGCCGCCGGATGACCTGCCGCCACCCGCTCTGACCGGGCCATGCCGGCGGCGCTGATCCTGATCGATATCCAGACGGGGTTCGACCACCCGGCATGGGGCGAGCGCAACAACCCCGGTGCCGAAGACACCGCCGGCGCGCTGCTCTCGGCGTGGCGGAAGGCGGGCGACCCCGTCTGCCACGTCCTCCATGTCAGCGCTGAACCGAACAGCCCGCTTGGGCCCAGGACCGGCGGCACCGCCTTCAAGCCGCAGGTCATACCGCGCCCGGGCGATCCGGTCTTCGAGAAATCCGTCAATGCCGCCTTCATCGGCACCACGCTCGAAGCGCACCTGCGCGAGCGCGAAATCACCGACCTCGTGATCTGCGGCCTCACCACGCCGCATTGCGTTTCCACCACCGTGCGCATGGCCACCAACCTGGGCTTCACCGTCACCCTCGCCCACGACGCCTGCGCCAGCTTCACTGCCAATGCCGACACGGGCTGGCAGGCGGGCCTTGCGCCGATGACCGCCGAGGCCATCCATCAATCCGCCATCTCCCACCTCCACGGCGAGTTCGCCACCGCCCGCACCGCCGCCGACATCCTGCAAGGCCGGTCATGAGCTTCCTCGGCGTCGAAAGCTCCCTCACCGGCCGCCGCTGGGTTGGCCCCACGCCGGAAACCGACCGGCTGGCCGAGGCGCTGGTGCAATCCGCCGCCCTGCCCCGCGCCCTCTGCCAGACGCTCGCCCGCCTCGGCGTCGCGCCCGAGGCCTGCGCCGGCTACCTCGAGCCGAAGCTGCGCGACCTCCTCCCCGACCCCCGCCGCCTCAAGGACATGGAGAAGGCCGCGGCCCGCTTCCTCGAAGAGGTCAACCGGAAGGGCCGCATCGCCATCTTCGCCGATTACGATGTCGACGGCGGCGCCTCCGCCGCGCTGCTGATCGACTGGCTGCGCCAGATGAGCCTAGCCGCCACGCTCTACATCCCCGACCGCATCGACGAAGGGTACGGCCCCAACGAGCCCGCCATGGCCGAGCTTGCCGCCGCGCATGACCTCATCGTCTGCGTCGACTGCGGCACGCTCAGCCACGATGCCGTCGCCGCGGCCAAGGGCGCCGACGTCATCATCCTCGACCACCACCTGGGCGGCGAAACCCTGCCCGACGCGCTGGCCGTGGTGAACCCCAACCGGCAGGACGAGCCGGGCGATCTCGGCCATCTCTGCGCCGCCGCCGTGGTGTTCCTCATGCTGGTCGAGGCCGGGCGCCAATTGCGCGAAGCCGGCCGAAAGGGCCCCGACCTGATGGCCATGCTCGACCTCGTGGCACTCGCCACCGTGGCCGACGTGGCCCCGCTCAAGGGCGTGAACCGCGCCTTCGTGCAGCAGGGCCTCAAGGTCATGGCCGGCCGCCACCGCCCCGGCCTCGTCGCGCTCTCGGACGTTTCCCGCCTCGACAGCGCGCCCACCTCCTACCATCTCGGCTTCGTCCTCGGCCCCCGCGTCAACGCCGGCGGCCGGATCGGCAAGGCCGACCTCGGCGCCCGCCTGCTGGCCTGCGACAACCCGCACGAGGCGAAAGCCATGGCCGACCGCCTCGACCAGCTCAACACCGAGCGGCGCGAGATCGAGACCGCGGTGCGCGACGCCGCCCTCGAACAGGCCGAGGCGCGCGGGCTCGACGCGCCGCTGGTCTGGGCCGCCAAGGACGGCTGGCACCCCGGCGTCGTCGGCATCGTCGCCTCCCGCCTCAAGGAGGCCACCAACCGCCCCGCCATCGTCATCGGCTTCGAAGGCGACGAGGGCAAGGGCTCGGGCCGCTCCATCTCGGGCGTCGATCTTGGCGCAGCGATCCACCGGCTGGCGGCGGAAGGCCTCCTCATCAAGGGCGGCGGCCACCGCATGGCCGCGGGCCTCACCGTGGCCCGCGACAAGCTCGAGGCGGCGATGGAGCGCCTCTCCGAGCTGCTGGAACGGCAGGGCGCCGGCACCGCCGGCCCCCGCGACCTCGCCCTCGACGGCCTCCTGATGCCAGGCGCCGCCACGCCCGAACTGGTCACCCAGATCGAAACCGCCGGCCCCTTCGGCGCGGGCGCGCCGGGGCCGCGCTATGCCTTCCCCGACATGCAGATCGGCTTTGCCAAGCGGGTGGGCGCAAACCACCTCAAGCTGCGCTTCGGCGACGGCACGGGCCCCAAGCTCGACGCCATCGCCTTCGGCGCCTACGACACCGAGATCGGCGCCACGCTGGAAGAGCACGGCGGCGCACGCTTCCACCTCGCCGGCCGGCTCGACCTCAACACCTGGGGCGGGCGCCAGACCGTACAGCTTCGCCTCGAGGACGCGGCCCGCGCCGGCTGAGCCGCCCGAATCGTGCCGAGCCAACCCGGCACCACCCCCTTCCCCATCGCCACGACACGGGCAATTCACCCGGCCTTAACCCGCCTCCGCCAAACCTGACGCGGCGTTCGCCACCAAGGGACATCAACAACCGCACGACAGGCGAAAAATTTGCATTTTGCCTCTTGCGCAGGGACCGGCTTTTTCATAGGAAACGCCTCACGCCAAGGCATGGCCCGTTCGTCTATCGGTTAGGACGCCAGGTTTTCAACCTGGAAAGAGGGGTTCGATTCCCCTACGGGCTGCCACCCCTCCCTTTCACGCTTCGTTAACCTCCGCGCCCCGGCCATCGGTTGCCCGCCCTTTCCGCATGTCCTGCAACCACTTACTTCAGGCTTGAAATTTCAAGCTTGAAATATCATCCCTCTCCGGCCTATCCTTCCCCCAGGTCCCCGGCCCGGCCAATGAGGCGTTAACGGCAGCGGGGCGTCCTGCTCAGAGTTGGGAACCAGCCAGCCGCAGGACCGCCGCCCGTGACGCCCGCTTCGCCCGGCACGCCTATGCGGACTGGAAAAATACGCGCAAAAACGCGCGAACAGGGAGAAGTACGGATGAAAAAACTTGGCACAACCCTCGCCGCCGGTCTTCTGGGCCTTGGCACCACCGCCTCGGCCGAGATCGAGGTCGGCATGATCGTCACCCTTTCCGGCCCGCCCGCGGCGCTCGGCCAGCAGGCCGTCGACGGCTTCCAGCTCGCGCTCGACGACCTCGGCGGCAAGCTCGGCGGCGAGGAGGCGACGCTCATCGTCGAGGATGACGAACTGAAGCCCGAGGTCGCGCTGTCGAAGGCCAACGGCATGGTCCAGGAAGAGGTCGATTTCGTCGTCGGCACGATCTTCTCGAACATGCTGCAGGCGATCTTCAAGCCGGTGATCGAGTCGGAAACCTTCCTGATCAGCCCCAACGCCGGCCCCTCGACCTTTGCCGGGCGCAACTGCAACCCCTACTTCTTCGTCACCTCCTACCAGAACAACCAGAACGCCGAGGTGATGGGCGCCCACGCCCAGAAGGCGGGGTACGAGAAGGTCTTCATGATCGCACCGAACTACCAGGCCGGCCGCGACAACATGGAAGGCTTCCAGATGCACTATGAAGGCGAGATCGTCGACGAGGTCTACGTGCCCCTCGGCCACCAGGACTACTCGGCCGAGATCGCCCGCATCGCCACGTCGGAGGCCGACGCCGTCTTCGCCTTCACCCCGGGCGGCATGGGCGTGCGCTTCGTCCGCCAGTTCCGCGACGCGGGCCTTGCCGACAAGGTCCAGTTCATGTCGGTCTTCACCACGGATGAGACCACCCTGCCCGCCCAGAAAGAAGCCGCCGAGGGCTTCATCGCCGCCGGCAACTGGGCACCCGATGCCGACAACGAGGCCAGCCAGAAATTCGTCGCCGCCTTCGAAGAGAAATACGGCTACGTGCCCGGCGGCTATGCCATGCAGGCCTATGATGCGGCCCTGCTGATCGACAGCGCGGTCGCGGCCGTGGGTGGCGACCTCTCCGACAAGGACGCCGTGCGCGCCGCGATGGAGGCGGCCGATTTCACCTCGCTGCGCGGCGAATTCGCCTTCAACACCAACCACTACCCGACCCAGAACTTCTACCAGCTCTCGGTGGAAGAGCGGGAAGACGGCCAGTGGGCCACCGCGACGGGCGAACTGGTGTTCGAGAACTACGGCGACAGCTTCGCCGAAGAATGCAGCATGTAAGCCGATGCGGCGGGGCCGGTCACCGGCCCTGCCATTCGCGGCTCCGGCGGTAAAGGCCTCCCATGTCCTCGATCCTGATCCTGATCCAGCTCCTGAACGGGCTGCAGCTTGGCGTGATCCTGTTCCTGATCGCGGCCGGCCTGACGCTTGTCTTCGGGGTGATGGGCTTCATCAACCTCGCCCACGGGGTGCAGTACATGCTGGGCGCCTACCTCGCCGTCTACCTCTACGGTCTGACGGGCAGCTTCATGGCCGCGCTGGTGCTGGCCCTGCCGCTGGCGCTCCTGCTGGGGCTGGTGCTGGAATTCCTCGTCTTCCGACACTTGTATGACCGCGACCACCTTTCCCAGGTACTGGCCACCTTCGGGGTCATCCTGTTCCTCAACCAGCTGATGAAGGTGCTGTTCGGCCCGGCCTCCCTTTCGGTGCCGCCGCCCGCCTTTCTCGACTTCTCCTTCACGCTGGTCGACGGTCTGCTCTACCCGGCCTACCGCGTCGCGCTCATTGTGGCCGGCCTGCTGGTGGCGCTCGGCCTCTGGCTGGTGATCACCCGCACGCGCGTCGGCATGCTGATCCGCGCGGGCGCCACAAACCCAGACATGGTCTCGGCCCTGGGTGTCAACGTGCGCCGGCTGTTCCTGATCGTCTTCGGCTTCGGCGCCATGCTTGCCGGGTTCGCGGGCGTCATGGCCGCCCCCCTCTACTCGGTCGAGCCGGGGATGGGCGACAACCTCCTGATTGTGGCCTTCGTGGTCATCATCATCGGCGGCGCGGGCTCCATCCGCGGGGCGTTCGTCGCGGCCCTGCTGGTGGGGCTGGTCGACACGCTGGGCCGCACGCTCGTCACCGACGGGCTGCGCCTCGTCATGGACCCGTCTTCGGCCAACCAGATCGGCCCGGCCATCGCCTCGATGCTGATCTACGTGCTGATGGCGCTGGTGCTCTTCTGGCGGCCTGAGGGCCTCTTTGCCCCCAAGGTGGCACGATGACCGACCAGGCCCACATGCAAGCCCCCGTCGCCGCCACCCCCCGCGCGCCGCTGATCGTCGCCAGCGTGATCTTCGCCGCGCTGGCACTCATCCCTGTGCTGGCCGAGGCCTGGGGCGGCGCGTGGCTCACCTCGCTGGCGGTGCGCGCCATGATCCTCGCCATCGTCGCCATCTCGCTCGACCTGCTGATGGGCCAGGGCGGCATGGTCAGCTTCGGCCATTCCGCCTTCGTCGCCATCGGCGCCTATGCCTGCGGGATCATGATCACCGAAGGGGTCTACGAGATGGCCCTGATCCTGCCCGTGGCCATCGCCGCGGCGGGGCTCTTTGCCCTGATAAGCGGGGCCATCTGCCTGCGCACCTCGGGCGTCTCCTTCATCATGATCACGCTCGCCTTCGGGCAGATGATCTACTTCGCCCTGGGCTCGCTGGCGCAGTACGGCGCCGATGACGGGCTGACGCTGTGGTCCGGGCCCGACTTCCTCGGCACAAGCTGGCTCGGCTCCGACATGGGCGTCTATGTCACCGTCTTCGCCGTGCTGCTGGCCACCTGGGCGCTGGTCCACCGCATCACCGGGGCCCGCTTCGGCCGCGTCCTGCGCGCCGCCCGCCAGAATCCCACCCGCGTCGCCTCGATGGGCTACTCTGTGTTCCGCTACCGCCTGACGGCCTATGTCATCGCCGGCGTGATCGCCGCCATCGCGGGCGTGCTCTGGGCCACCCACGCCGCCTTCATCTCGCCCTCGCTGGGGGCATGGCAGCGTTCGGGCGACCTGATCGTCATGGTGGTGCTCGGCGGCATGGCCACCCGCAACGGGGCGCTTCTCGGCGCGCTCTTCTTCATCCTGATCGAGGAAACGCTGTCGTCGATCACCCATGACTGGCGGCTCATCTTCGGGCCCCTTCTGGTGCTGATCGCGCTCTATGCCCGCGGCGGTCTCGTCGGCCTGCTCGACCGCGTCAGGGGGCCCCGATGACCGAAGCCGTCCTCCAACTCAAGGGCCTGCAAAAGGCCTTCGGCGCGCTGGTCGTGACCGACAAGGTCGACCTCGACCTGCACCCCGGCGAATGCCACGCTCTGATCGGCCCCAACGGCGCGGGCAAGTCGACGCTGATCCACCAGGTCTCCGGCCTCCTGCAACCCGACGCGGGCCGGATCGCCTTCGAAGGCCGCGACGTCACCGGACAGAAGCAGCACGAGCGCGCCGTGGCCGGCCTCGGCCGGTCCTTCCAGATCACCTCGATCCTGCCGGACTTCACCGTGCTGGAAAACGTGGCCCTCGCCGCCCAGATGCGCGCGGGCTCCAGCATGCGGTTCTTCCGGCGCGCCGACCGCGAAGAGGCGCTGAACGCCGCCGCCATGACGGCGCTCGACCGCATCGGCCTCGCCCCTCGCGCCGCCGCCATGGCGGGCGCCCTCTCCTACGGCGAGAAACGGATGCTGGAACTGGCCATCGCCATCGCCGGGAAGCCCCGCGCGCTCCTGCTCGACGAGCCGATGGCGGGCATGGGCCGCGCGGAAAGCGAAAGCCTGACAGACACGCTGCTGGAGCTGAAGGCGACCTATCCCATGCTGCTGATCGAGCATGACATGGAGGCCGTCTTCCGCCTTGCCGACCGGGTCTCGGTGCTGGTCGCCGGTGCCATCGTCGCGACCGGCACCCCCGACGAGGTGCGCGCCGACCCCAAGGCCCGCGCCGCCTATCTCGGCGAAGACCATGCGGAGGGCGCGGCATGAGCCTGCTGTCGCTGACGAACATCACCGCCGGCTACGGCTCGGCCCAGGTGCTCTTCGGCATCGATCTCGAGATCGGCGAGGGCGAGGTCGTCACCCTGCTGGGCCGTAACGGCATGGGCAAGACCACCACGGTGCGCGCCATCATGGGCCTGATCAAGCCATGGTCGGGCGAGGTGCAGGTCGACGGCAAGAACTACGCCGGCCAGCCGCCCTATGCCATCGGCCGCGCGGGCGTGGGCCTCGTGCCGGAAGGCCGGCAGGTCTTCCCCACCCTCACGGTCGAGGAAAACCTCCTCGCCGCCGCCAAGATGCCCGACGGCCGCACCCGGTGGGATCTGACCTCGGTCTACGACTTCTTCCCCCGCCTCAAGGAACGCCGCACCCACCTTGGCGCCCAGCTTTCCGGCGGCGAGCAACAGATGGTCGCCATCGCCCGCGCGCTGATGACCAACCCGCGCCTGCTGATCCTCGACGAGGCCACCGAGGGCCTCGCCCCCCTGATCCGCGAGGAAATCTGGACCCGCCTTGCCACGCTGAAGGCCGAAGGCGAGGCCATCCTGCTCATCGACAAGAACGTCGGCGCGCTCGCCGGCCTCGCCGACCGCCACTACGTGATCGAGAAGGGCGAGATCGTCACCACCGTCACCGCCGCCGAAGCGGGCAGCACCATCACCGCCACGCTCGAACGCCACCTGCATCTTTGATCCGGAGCCAATGAGGGAGACCCGAAAGATGACACTGACCCCCGGAATAACGCCTGAGAAAGACGGGCTCGACGGCCTTGCATGGAACGTTGTCGGCCATACCTACACGCCGAAACTGCATTCCGAGAACGCCTTCATCTGGCATGCCGACATTCCCGACGGCACCTTCGTGCCGCCGCACATCCACCCCACGCAGGACGAATGGATCTGCATGCTCGAAGGCGAGCTGGAGGTCGAGTTCGGCGACGAGAAACATGTCGGCCGCGCGGGCGACACGATCCGCATGCCGATGGGGCTGGCGCACGGGATCTTCAACCGGTCCGGCAAGACGGCCACCTGCCTCTTCGGCGTGGCGCCCTCTCGGAAATTGTTCGAGCTCTTCGGCAAGCTCGACGGCGTGACCGACCCCGAGGAGCTGGTGCGCATCTCGGCCGAGCACGAGGTCGATTTCCTGCCCCCGCCTGAATAGGCGGCACAGGTATCCCGAACCGCCCGGCCCCGGTCGCCCCGGGGCCGGGGCCCGGCCCCATTGCCACACGCGATGGTGAAGCGGCGAACGCTTGCAAGTGCCACGACAACCAGGGCGTATGCCGGTCATGACCCGCCCGCGCCCCGCCCTCACCTTCACCCGCCTGCCCGACATCGCCCCCGAGGCGATCCTCGCGCACATGTCCCACCCGGTGACCGCCCGGCACATGCCGCTGCTCAAGGGCGGCTGGACACGCGACACCGTGACGGATTTCATCGCCGCCAAGGAAGCCTGCTGGCAGCGTGACGGGCTGGGCCACTGGGCCATCCTCGCCGACGGCGCCTATGCCGGCTGGGGCGGGTTCCAAAAGGAAGGCGAGGAGTGGGATTTCGGGCTGGTCCTGACGCCGGAGCGGTTCGGCCTCGGCATGGCCATCACCCGCCAGGCTCTGGAGTTTGCCCGTTCGGATACCCGCATTCCCTACGTGACCTTCCTGCTGCCGCCGTCCCGCCGGAACCTGCGACCGCTGGAACGGCTGGGGGCGCGGTATGTCGGGCGGGTTGACCACGACGGCTGTGAATTTCTGAAGTACAGGTTGGAGACCGGCTGAAGGACGGGGCCGTTTTCCGCGCGGAAAACGGGTAAGAAAATGCGCATTTTCTTACCCGGATTTTGCGCAAATTCCGGGGCACCTGGCTTCTACCGACCCGCCACCTGCAAAACCTCGTAATCCCCCACGATGGCCCGAAGTTCCGCCTCGGTCGCCACGTCGTGCACGTCCTCGTACCCCTCCGGCGCGCGGTCCTCGACGAAGTCGATCACCCCTTCCGGCCCGCCCTTGCGGTTCGCCGCCACGATCGCCGCCGTCGCCGGGCGGCGCACCGCGTCATAGGCCTCCAGCGCCGCCGCCGGGTCGCCCCCCTCCGCCAGCCGGTCGGACAAGTCGCGGGCATCCAGGATCGCTTGGCTCGCCCCGTTCGACCCCACCGGGTACATCGGATGCGCCGCATCCCCCAAAAGCGTCACCCTTCCATGCGTCCAGCGCGGCAGCGGGTCACGGTCGCACATCGGGTAGACGAAGATCTCCTCCGTCGCGCGGATCAGCTCGCGGATATCCATCTCCGGCACGCTCAGGTGCCCCTCGGCCATCTCCAGCGCCTCCTCGGCGGAGGCCTTGCGCGACCAGTCGTCCCGCCCCGGAATGGGCGTGTCCGCATCGCCCAGCTTCGAGCACACCACCCAGTTGGTCAGCGCCTCGCCGGGCCGGTCGGGGTCATGCGCGATGGGATAGAGCACCAGCTTGTGCCGGAACCCGCCCGCCACGATCATCGAGGCACCATCGAGGAACTGCGGCCACCACGCCGCCCCCCGCCACATCAGCACGCCGTTCCACGAGGGCGGCCCCTGGTCGGGGTAATACTGCGCCCGCACGGTGGAATGGATGCCATCGGCCCCGATCAGCACATCGCCGCTCTCCTCGTACCGCGTGCCGTCACGCGCCTCGAACACCGCGCTCACACCCTCCCCGGTATCCTCGAACGACACCAGCCGCCGGTCGCATTGCACACCGCCCTCGCCCAGCCGCTCCAGCACCGCGTCATGGATGAGCTTCTGCAACCGCCCCCGGTGAATGGAAAACTGCGGCGCGTCGAGCCCGGCCCAAAGCCCCCGCGGCTGTGCCACGATATCGAGCCCCTGCCCCGTCTTGTAGATCAGCCGCCGCGTCCGGATCGCCGCCGCATCGAGCGCCGGCAACAGCCCTAGCCGCTCCAGCTCGGCAATCGCATGCGGCAGCGTGTTGATCCCCACGCCGAGCTCGCGCACCTGCGCTGACTGCTCGAACACCTGCGCCGCAATCCCCCGCTCATGCAACATCAGCGCCAGCGTCAGCCCGCCAATTCCTCCGCCCGCGATCAGAACCTTCATGAACCCGTCCCCCTGTCAGCCGATCACCGCCGTCGCCTCGATCTCCACCAGCGCCTCGTCCTCGACAAGGCCGGCGACCACCACCATGGTCATCGCCGGGAAATGCCGGCCCAGCACCCGACGATAGACCTCGCCCACCTCGCGCTGGCGGGCCAGGTATTCCTGCTTGTCGGTGACATACCACGTCAGCCGCGTCAGGTCTTCCGCCGCGCCCCCCGCCGCCTCGAGAATCGCAAGGATATTCCGCAAGGCCTGCTCCATCTGGCCGATGAAATCGTGGCTCTCGAACACCTGCTCGGCGGTCCAGCCGATCTGGCCGCCGACATAAAGCGTGCCGTCCTTGGTCAGGATGCCGTTGGCATAGCCCTTGGCCGGCGCCCAACCCTCGGGAGAGATCACCTGGTGTGTCATGCGTCCTCGCTTTCCATGTAGGGCATCATTGCCTGTCTCAGGGCGTCGGGAAACCCCTTGGGCCGCCCGTCATCGCCCACCAGCACCATCGTCGCGCGATAGCTCATCCGCGTCTCGCCATCGCTCTCCGTCAGGATGCGGATGGTGCTGCTCGTCCGTCCGATCGTCTCGATCCACAGCGAGAACTGCAGCCGGTCGCCATACCGGCTGGGCTTCGGGAACCCGGCCTCGACCTGCACCGTGGGGATCGCGCCCTCCCGGTGGAACGCCTCGAACGGGTAGCCGATGGCGTCGAAGAACTCCTCCACCAGGTCGTTCATCAATTCGAAGAACCGCGGGAAGAACACCAGCTCCGCCGGGTCGCAATGCTTGAACATCACCTTCGCGTCCCGGCGAAATGCGCAGGCCGGCGCGCTCATGCCGCGCCCTCCCGCAGCCGGAACCGCTGGATCTTGCCGGTCTGGGTCTTGGGCAGCTCCGCGCGGAACTTGACCGAGCGCGGATACTTGTAAGGCGCGATCGTACTCTTCACGTGATCCTGCAGCGTCTTGATCATCAGCGCGTCACCCTCATAGCCCTCGGCCAGCACCACATGCGCCTCGACGATGGCGCCGCGCTCGTCATCGGGCGCACCCACCACGGCGCATTCCACCACCGCCTCGTGCGACAGAAGCGCCGCCTCAACCTCGGGCCCGGCGATGTTGTAGCCGGACGAGACGATCATGTCGTCGTTCCGCGCGGCAAAATGCAAATAGCCGCCCTCGTCCACCACGAAGGTATCGCCGGTGATGTTCCAGCCGTCCTGCACGTATTCCGCCTGCCGGTCATCGGCGAGGTAGCGGCAGCCCGTCGGCCCCCTTACCGCCAGCCGCCCGGGCTCGCCCACCGGTACGTCGCGCCCGTCATTGTCCACGATCCTCACCTCGTAGCCCGTCACCGGCCGCCCGGTACAGGCGGGCCGGTGATCGTCGAAGCGGTTGGTGATGAAGATATGCAGCATCTCGGTCGCCCCGATCCCGTCGAGCATGGGCTTGCCGGTCTTCTTCATCCACTCGTCATAGACCGGCCCCGGCAGGGTCTCGCCCGCCGAGACGGCGGCGCGCAGGCTCGACAGGTCCGCCCCCTCCTCCATCGCCCGCAGCATGGCGCGATAGGCGGTGGGCGCGGTGAAACAGACCGTGGCCCGGTACTTCTCGATGATCTCGATCATGTTGGGCGGCGAAGCCGTTTCCAGCAACGTCGCCGTCGCCCCGAAGCGCAGCGGGAACACCGCCAGCCCCCCAAGCCCAAAGGTAAAGGCCAGCGGCGGCGAGCCGATGAAGATGTCGTCGGGCACCACGTTCAGCACCTCTTTCGCATAGCCATCCGCGATGATCAGCAGGTCGCGATGGAAATGCATCGTGGCCTTCGGATTACCCGTCGTGCCGGAGGTGAAGCCCAGAAGCGCCACGTCATCACGGCCCGTGTCCACGGCCTCGAACGTCACCGGCTTCTCCAGCGCCAGCCGGTCCAGCTCCGCATCGTGGTTCGACGTCCCGTCGAACCCCACCACCGACTTCAGGAATTTCGACCCCTTCGCACAGGTCACCATCTCGTCCATCAGCCGCGTGTCGCACAGCGCATGGGTGATCTCGGCCTTGTCGACGATCTTCGCCAGCTCCCCCGCCCGCAGCATCGGCATGGTGTTGACCACCACCGCCCCCGCCTTGGTCGCCGCCAGCCACGCCGCCACCATCGCCGGGTTGTTGGCCGACCGGATCAGGACGCGGTTGCCGGGCTTCACCTTCAGGTCCTCGACCAACACATGCGCCAGCCGGTTGGTCCAGTCGCTGAGCTCCTTGTAGGTCCGCCGCCGCCCGTTGCCGATCAGCGCGGTGCGGTCGCCCATGCCACGCTCGACCATGCGGTCGGTCAGTTCCACCCCGACATTCAGCCGCTCGGGGTACTCGAACCCGTCCAGCAGGAAATCGGGCTGCATTTCCTCGGGCGGAAGGTTGTCACGGGTGAAAGTGTCGACATGAGCAGATGGGCCAAGCATCGTCATTTCCCTTTCAGTTGATCCAATGTGGCGCGCGCGATGATCACGCGCTGCACGTCCGAGGCGCCCTCGTAGATCCGCAGCGCCCGGATATCGCGGTAAAGCGCCTCCACCGCCTGGCCACTGCGCACGCCGTCGCCGCCATGAAGCTGCACGGCCCGGTCGATGACGCTCTGCGCCTGCTCGGTGGAAAACAGCTTCGCCATCGCCGCCTCGCGGCTCACCCGCGGCGCGCCGCTGTCCTTCGTCCAGGCCGCGCGATAGACCAGCAGAGCGCTGGCATCCACGTCGAGCGCCATGTCGGCGATATGCCCCTGCACCATCTGCAAGTCGCTAAGCGGCGCGCCTTGAATATGCCGGTCGGTCACCCGCGCCACCGCCTCGTCCAGCGCCCGCCGGGCAAAGCCCAGCGCGGCGGCGGCCACGGTTGTGCGGAACACGTCCAGCACCGCCATCGCCACCTTGAACCCCTGCCCCGGCGCGCCGATCATGTTCGCCGCGGGCACGCGCACATCGTTGAACCGCAACCGCGCCAGCGGGTGCGGCGCGATCACCTGCAACCGCTCCGCCACCTCGAACCCGGGCATGTCCGGCGTGACAAGAAAGGCCGAGAGCCCGCGGGCCCCCGGCGCTTCCCCCGTCCGGGCAAAGACGGTGTAGAGATCCGCGATCCCGCCATTCGAGATCCACGTCTTCTCTCCGTTGAGGATGAAATCCCCGCCGTCCTTCGTGGCGGTCATCGTCGATGCCGCCACGTCAGAGCCCGACTGAGGCTCGGTCAACGCAAAGGCCGAAATCGCCTGTCCGGCGGTCGTGAGTGGTAGCCAGGCCTGTTTCTGCGCGTCCGAGCCGAAAAGTGAAATGGCCCCGGTGCCGAGGCCTTGCATGGCGAAGGCGAAATCCGCCAACCCGTCATGCCGCGCCAGCGTCTCCCGCGACAGCGCCAGCGTGCGCACGTCGAGCGGGCTGCCATCGACGCTGGCAGTGGGTTTCAGCCAGCCATCGGCCCCGAGATCGGCCACCAGCTTGCGGCAGGCGGCATCGGTGTCGGAATGGTCGACCTCCAGCGATCCGCACCACCCGGCCAGCGCATCGGCATGGGCCTTGTGATGCGGCTCGAAGAACGGCCAGTCGAGATAGCTCCTGTCAGCCATCAATCCCCCTCGAAGACCGGTTTTTCCTTGGCCACGAACGCGTTGAACGCCCGCGTGAAATCCCCGGTCTGCATGCAGATCGCCTGCGCCTGCGCTTCCGCCTCGATGGCCTGCTCGATCGACATCGACCATTCCTGCGCCAGCATCGTCTTGGTCATCATATGGGCGAAGTTCGGCCCGGCCGCGATGCGGCAGGCCATCTCCATCGCCTCGGCCTCGAGCTCCTCCCGAGGCACCAGCCGGTTATAGAACCCCCAACGCTCCCCCTCCTCGGCGCTCATCGCCCGGCCGGTATAGAGCAGCTCCGCCGCCCGGCCCTGCCCGATGATCCGGGGCAGGATCGCACAGGCCCCCATGTCGCACCCCGCAAGCCCCACGCGGGTGAACAGGAACGCCGTCTTCGCCTCCGGCGTGGCAATCCGCAGGTCCGAGGCCATGGCGATGATCGCCCCCGCCCCGGCACAGATACCATCCACCGCCGAGATCACCGGCTTGCCGCAATTCACCATCGCCTTCACAAGGTCCCCGGTCATCCGGGTGAACCGCATCAGCTCCTTCATGTTCATCCTGGTCAGCGGCCCGATGATCTCGTGCACATCGCCGCCCGAGGAGAAATTCCCGCCGCTCCCCGCGAACACCACCGCATTCACATCATCGGCGTAATGCAGGTCGCGGAACCAGTCGCGCAGCTCGGCATAGCTGTCGAAGGTCAGCGGGTTCTTCCGCTCCGGCCGGTCCAGCGCCACGCGCGCGATGCCGTTCTCGATACTGCACTGGAAATGCTGCACGTCACTCCGCATCGTCGTCTCCTTCCGTCAAAGCATGGTCGAGCATCCGGGCCACCATCGCGCTCTCCTCGCCTTCCAGCCCGCCAAGCGCCTCGTGCACCCAGACCTCGTGCGCGGCCGCCTGCGCCTCGAACGTCTCGATGCCGCGCTTGGTCAGCCGCACCATCGCGGCGCGCCGGTCGCCCGGCACCGGCACCCGCAGCGCCAGCCCGTCCTCGGCCAGCCGGTCGACGATGCCGGTCACGTTGCCGTTCGACACTTTCAGCGCCCGCGACAGCTCGCTCATCTTCATGCCGTCGCGGTAACGGTAGAGCGCCGACATCACGTCGAACCGCGGCAGCGTGGTGTCGAACTCGACACGCAACCGCTCACGCAACTCCGCCTCGACCATGCGCTGGACCTTCAGGATACGCAGCCACAGCCGCAGGCTTTCCTTCGACGCGGGCGACGGTGCCGGGCTTTCCTTGATCTTGTTCATATCTCTCCTCCCGAAAGGGCCAGCGCATGCCCGCTGACCGCGGCGGCGGCGTCCGAGCACAGCCACAACGCCGTGCCCGCCACTTCGCCCGTTTCCACGAACCGTTTCTGCGGGTTGCCCGCGCAAAGCTGGGCGCGCGCCTCGTTCTCCGTCTTGCCGGTCTTGGCGGTGATGGCGTCGATGGATTTCGCCAGAAGCGGCGTGTCGATGAACCCGGGGCAGATGGCGTTGACGGTGATCCCCGTCCGCCCCAGCTCCTGCGCCAGCGCCCGGGTCAGGCCCACCACCCCGTGCTTCGACGCACAATAGGGCGAGACGTAAGGATAGCCCTTCAGCCCGGCGGTCGAGGCAATGGCAATCAGCCGCCCCCAGCCCGCCGCCGCCATCTCCTCGTGACAGGCCTGCCAGAGGTGGAACACCCCTTCGAGGTTCACCGCCAGCGAGGCGCGAAAATCCTCCGCGCTCACCTTCCGGAACGGCGCCGACGGCGCGGCGCCCGCATTGGCGATGGCAATGGCCACCGGCCCGTTCACCTCCCGCGCCTGTCCCAATGCCGCATCAAGACTCTCCCGGCTCGTCACATCCGCCGCCAGCGGCAGCGCCCCGGTCTCCTCCGCCACCTCCTTCAACGGCGCGTAACTCCGCCCGAGGATCGTCACCTTCGCCCCCTCGCCGGCAAAGACGCGGGCCATCTCGGCCCCCACGCCCGAGCCGCCTCCGGTGATCACCACGTGTTGACCGGCCACGCTCATACCCGCACCGCCTCGGCCTCGCGGTCGGACAGACGCCACAGCTGGTCCCGCCCCGCCTCGTAGGGCAGCGGCCATTCCGCGTGCCGGTCGCCAATCGCGGCGCCCGCATGCAGCGTCCAGTAGGGATCCGCCAGGTGCGGCCGCGCCAAGCACACCAGATCCGCCCGCCCCGCCATCAGGATCGAATTGGCATGGTCCGCCTCGTAGATATTGCCCACCGCCATGGTCGCGATCCCGGTCTCGTTGCGGATCCGGTCCGAGAAGGGCGTCTGGAACATCCGGCCATAGACGGGCTTCGCCTGCGTGCTGGTCTGACCGGCCGACACGTCGATGATATCGGCCCCGGCCCCATGGAACGCCCTGGCGATCTCCACCGCCTCTTCCGGCGTCACGCCATCGTCGCCGACCCAGTCATTGGCGGAAATCCTGACGGCCATGGGCCTCTCCTCGGGCCAAACCGCCCGCATCGCCTCGAAGACTTCCAAGGGATAGCGCAGCCGGTTCTCGAGGCTTCCGCCATACTCATCCTGCCGCACATTAGACACCGGCGAGATGAAGGACGAAATCAGGTACCCATGCGCCGCGTGAAGCTCGATCATGTCGAACCCCGCCCGTTCGGCCATCTCCGCCGCCGCCACGAACTCGTCCCTGACCCGGTCCATATCCTCCCGCGTCATCTCCCGCGGCACGGCGTTCCGGTCCGACCACGCAATCGCCGAGGCCGACATCGTCTCCCAATTCCCCTCGGCCAAAGGCGCGTCCATCTCCTCCCAGCCAACCTGCGTCGACCCCTTGCGCCCGGAATGGCCGATCTGGCAGCAGATCTTCGCGTCCGTCTCGCCATGCACGAAATCGACAACCCGGCGCCACGCCGCCTCATGCTCCGGCGCATAAAGCCCCGGACAGCCCGGCGTGATCCGCCCCTCGGGGCTGACACAGGTCATCTCTGTATAAACCAGCCCGGCCCCGCCCTTGGCCCGCTCGCCCAGGTGCACGAGGTGCCAGTCGGTCGGGCAGCCATCCACCGCCTTGTACTGCGCCATCGGCGACACCACGATCCGGTTCTTGAGCGCCATCTCCCGCAGCTTGTAAGGCGCGAACATCGGCGACCGCACCGGGCTCTCCGGCCCTCCCGCGCGGGTCTGGAACCACTTCTCGGCCCCTTCCAGCCACTTGGCATCCCGCAGGCGCAGGTTCTCGTGGCTGATCCGCTGCGACCGGGTCAGCAGGGAATAGTTAAACTGTACCGGGTCAAGGTGCAGGTACCGATGCACCTCCTCGAACCACTCCAGCGAATTCCGCGCCGCCGATTGCAGCCGCAGCACTTCCAGCCGCCGCTCGTCCTGGTAGGCCTCGAAGGCGGCCTCCATCGTCGGCTTCGTCGTCAGGTACTCGGCCAGCGCGATGGCACTTTCCACCGCCAGCTTCGTGCCCGACCCGATCGAGAAATGCGCCGTGGCCGAGGCATCACCCATCAGCACGATATTCTCGTGATACCATTTCTCGCAGAGCACCCGGGGAAAGTTCAGCCAGGCCGAGCCGCGGATATGCTTGGCATTCGTCATCAGACTGTGCCCGTCGAGGTAATCGCGGAAGATCTCCTCGCAGACCGCGATACTCTCCTCCTGATTCATGTTTCCGAAACCATAGGCCTCCCACGTCGCCTCGTCGGTCTCGACGATGAAAGTCGCCGTGTCCTCGTCGAACTGGTAGGCATGGGCCCAGACCCAGCCCTTCTCGGTCTCCTCGAAGATGAAGGTGAAGGCGTCGTCGAACTTCTGCTCTGTCCCCAGCCAGACGAACTTGCAGGCGCGCGGCTCGATATCCGGTTTGAACGTATCGGCAAACTCGGTCCGGGTTTTGGAGTTCAGCCCGTCGCAGGCGACCACGAGGTCAAAATCTCGGGCATAGGCCGAGGCACTCTCCACTTCCGTCTCGAACCGCAGCTCGACGCCCAGCTCCCGCGCCCGCTCCTGCAACAGCAGCAGCAACTGCTTGCGCCCGATGCCACAGAACCCATGCCCGGTCGAAACCACCTTCTCGCCCCGGTAATGCACGGCGATATCGTCCCAATAGGCGAAATGCGCCCGGATCGCCTCGGCGCTCTTGGCATCGTTCTGGTGCAGGTTGTCCAGCGTCTCGTCCGACAGCACCACGCCCCAGCCGAACGTATCATCGGGCTTGTTGCGCTCGATGACCACCACCTCGGCCTCCGGCTGGCGCAGCTTCAGGGAAATGGCGAAGTAGAGACCGGCAGGACCCCCGCCCAGACAGGCAACACGCATGGCACATCCTCCCTTTCCCGCATGACGTTTCCCGGTCAGGATAGGCACAGCCGGAATTTATTTCAAGCTTAAACCTTCAAGCTTGAAATATTTCTCCGCGCAGGTAATTTGCACCCGTCCACCAGGACGGACATGATGCGGAGGAACGATATGATCGACTGGGACGACGCGTTCGAGAACATGGCCTACATCCCCGGCGGCGCCGACCTGCCCGGCCAATGGGCCGAGGCGGCAGCAGCCTACCGCGCCGAGATGGCCAGGACCGGCCGCCTGCAGGAAAACGTGGCCTACGGGCAAAACGCGCGCGAGGTGTTGGACGTCTTCACCCCCGAGGGCGAGAGCCGCGGCCTCTTGATCTTCGTTCATGGCGGCTACTGGCGCGCCTTCGACAAGTCCTTCTGGTCGCACCTCGCCCAAGGCTGCCTCTCGAACGGCTGGACCGTCGCCCTGCCCTCCTACCCCCTCGCTCCCGAGGCCCGGATCAGCGAGATCACCGCCTGCATCACCCGCGCCGTGACTTTTGCCTCGGGCCATGTCCCCGGCCCGATCCGCCTTGCCGGCCACTCCGCCGGCGGCCACCTCGTGACCCGCATGATGTGCCGGGGCGTGCTGCCCGACGAGGTGGTCCCCCGCCTCGCCCGCGTCACCTCCATCTCAGGCCTGCACCAGCTTGGCCCGCTCGTCGGCATCAAGCTGAACGACACCCTCCGCCTCACCCCCGAGGAGGCCGACGCCGAAAGCCCCGCCGCCTACGACCCGCTGCCGAACGTCCCCCTCACCGCCTGGGTCGGCGCACAGGAGCGCCCCGAATTCCTCCGCCAGACCCGCCTGATCGAGGAAGTCTGGGCCCTCAAGGGCGCCGACGTCACCGCCGTCTACGACCCCGGCCACAACCATTTCACCGTCATCGGCGCACTGGAAAAGCCCGACAGCCCGCTCACGAAAGAAATCCTGCGATGAGCGGATACGACCCCGCCGACGACGGCGCCAGGATGGCCTTCGCGGACGACATGAGCTATGGTGACTACCTTGCCATCGACACGCTCCTCGCCGCCCAGCGCCCGCTGTCGGACGCCCATGACGAGATGCTCTTCATCATCCAGCACCAGACCTCGGAACTCTGGATGAAGCTGGCGCTCCACGAGTTGGGCACCGCCCGCGACCTGCTGCAACAGGGTCAGCCCGAACAGGCTTTCAAGCTGCTCACCCGCGTCGCCCGCATCATCGAGCAACTGAACGGCGCCTGGGACGTGCTGCGCACCATGACGCCCAGCGATTACACCACCTTCCGCGAAAGCCTTGGGCAGTCCTCGGGCTTCCAGTCGCTCCAGTACCGTCTGATCGAATTCCTGCTCGGCAACCGCAACACCGCGATGATGAAGGTCCACGAGCACCGCCCCGACCTGCATGCCCTGCTGGAAGAGGAACTGGCAAAGCCCACCCTCTACCACGTCGCGCTGCACCTGCTGGAAGACCACCTTGGCCAGCGGTTCGACCCCGCGATCTTCCGCCAGCGAGAACCACACGAGGCCGACGACGCCGTTATCGCCGCCTGGACCACCATCTACCGCGCCCCGGACAAGCACTGGACCCTCTACCAACTCGCCGAGAAGCTCGTCGACCTCGAAGACTACTTTCGCCGCTGGCGCTTCAACCACGTGACCACGGTCGAGCGCGTCATCGGCCTCAAACGCGGCACCGGCGGCACCAGCGGCGTCGCCTACCTGCGCCGCATGCTCGAGGTCGAGCTCTTCCCCGAACTCTGGCACATGCGCGGAGGATTGTGATGCCCACCCTGCCCCGGAAAGACCTGTTCGACCTGCCCGACGGCGTCATCTACCTCGACGGCAACTCGCTCGGGCCACTGCCCAGACACGTCCCCGCCCGCGTGGCCGAGGCCGTCACCCGCGAATGGGGGCAGGAGCTTATCCGCGCGTGGAATTCCTGCGGCTGGATGGACCAGCCCGTGCGCGTGGGCAACGCCGTGGCCCGGCTGATCGGCGCGCCCGAAGGCTCCGTCGTGATGGGCGACACGCTCTCCATCAAGGTCTTCCAGGCCCTCTCCGCCGCGCTGGCCATGCGCCCCGACCGCCGGGTGATCCTGTCGGATACCGGCAATTTCCCCACCGACCTCTACATGGCCGAGGGGCTGATCGCGCTCAAGGACGCAGGCTACGAGCTGCGCACCGTCGCTCCGGAAGAGGTGCCCGACGCCATCGACGCCAGCCTCGCAGCCGTCATGCTGACCGAGGTCGACTACCGCACCGGCCGCCGCCACGACATGCACGCCATCACCGCGAAGGCCCACGCCGCCGGCGCCGTCATGATCTGGGATCTCGCCCACAGCGCCGGCGCGCTCGAGGTGGACCTGGCAGGCTCCAACTGCGACTTCGCCGTCGGCTGCACCTACAAGTATCTCAACGGCGGCCCCGGCGCCCCGGCTTTCATCTACATCCGCCCCGACCTCGCCGCCTCGGCGCAACCTGCCCTCTCCGGCTGGCTGGGCCACGACGCGCCCTTCGCCTTCGAACCGGGCTACCGACCCGCGCCCGGCATCGAACGGATGCGCGTCGGCACGCCCCCGGTCCTCCAGATGACCGCCCTCGAAGCCGCGCTGGAAGTGTGGGAGGGCGTCGACATGGCCGACATCCGCGCCGCCTCCGTCGCCCTCTGCGAACAGTTCATCACGCAAGTGGAAGCGGCCTGCCCCGCCCTCCGCCTCGTCAGCCCGCGCGACCCCCAGGCCCGGGGCAGCCAGGTCTCCTTCGCCTTCGAACACGGTTATGCCGCCATGCAGGCCCTCATCGCCCGCGGCGTCATCGGCGATTTCCGCGCGCCGGATGTCATGCGCTTCGGCTTCACGCCGCTCTATATCGACAGCAATGACGTCTCCGCCGCCGTCGCGATCCTTGCCGACATCCTCGAAACGCGGGCGTGGGACAGGCCGGACTACCGGCGCGCGAACCGCGTCACCTGAGTGGGATCTGCACGCAAATCGAGTCAAATGCCATGCACCCTGCTCTTGACCCGACCCGTCAGGCTGGGCGCCCTTAACCGCATGTAAGCTAATTTTCTCTAGCCCTGTTCAACGTCCACTCATGAACGGAGGCATTCCATGCACAAACACGTCCTCGCCCTCGCCGCCACGGCGGGCCTGTCGCTTGCCGGCCTGCCCGCCGCGGCAGATGAATTCTCCCGGGCCCTGGCAACCTATTACGACAGCCAGATCGCGACCTGGGCAAACGATCCGGCCCTGGTCGCGGCGATCAACAAGCAGAACGCCGGCCGCTCGGGCCTGTCCCAGGCCGATATCGACGCGTTGGACGGGAAATGGCGCGCACAGGTCGGTGCGGCCGATGCTCCGGCGATCGAACCTGTCCTGAACAACGCCGCCGCCGATTTCCTCCGCGCCCGGGTCGACGAATCCGGTGGCGTCATCACCGAGGCGTTCACGATGGATGCCCACGGGCTCAACGTGTCGGCCACCGCCGTGACCTCCGACATGTGGCAGGGCGACGAGGCGAAATTTACCGAGACCTATGCGAGGGGCGCCGGCGCCACCCACCTGAGCGAAGTCGAGTTCGACGAGTCCACCCAGACCTACCAGGGCCAGATTTCCGTGACCGTGACCGACCCGGCCACCGGCACGCCTATCGGCGCGCTCACCGTCGGCGTCGATGCCGAAGCCCTGATGTAAGCCCCCGGGCAGCGCCGAGGAACTGGAGGTCCGGATGCAAATCAACGTGTTTTTCAAAGCCATAACCATGGTCTTCCTCACGGCGGTCTGCGTCGCGACGATACCGGCGTTTCACTATTCATCCATGCTGAAAGGCCTGGTCGGCGACCAGCTCACGATGCGCGCCAACTCCACCACCTCGGCCCTCGCCGACCGGTCGGCGGGCGCCATCCGGTTTGGCAAGTTCGACCGGATCAACGCCGAGATGGCCACGCTTCTGGAAAAGGAGCGTGGCGACATCATCGGGCTCGCGGCCTACCGGCCGGGCGCCGAGGAGGCCGCCCGCGCCGGGGTCGTCGGGTTCGACCCCGCCCGTACCTTGCGGCCCCTGGCCCTGGCCGCCATGCAAACAGGCGAGACCCAGGTCAGCGAGGACGGCCTGTCGGTGGCCGTGCCGGTCGTGATGGGCGAGGAGGCGACGATCGTTGGCGCGGTCAGCAGCCACTGGTCGTCCGAGGGCCAGATGCAGATCGTGCACGAGGCCAGCCGCGAATCCTGGCTCTGGGCTTTCGGGGTTCTCGTCACACTTCTCCTCGTCTCGGCCTATCTCCTGCGCCACTGGCTGTCCCGCCCGCTCGAAGACGTGACCTCGGCGATGACCCGCGTCGCCGAGGGCGAGCTGGAAACCCCCGTGCCGCATCTCGGCAAGGGGGACGAGATCGGGCGCATCGCCCGGGCGCTCGACGGCCAGCGCGAGAAACTGATCCGCGCCCGGGAAACGGAACGCGCCGCGCGCGAAGCCGACGCCAAGGCGCGCGATACGGCCGTCGTCATCGCGCAGAAGGAAAAGGAACAACGCATGGTCGTCGATGCGCTGACCGTCGGCCTCGACGGGCTGGCCGAAGGCGACCTGACCCGCCGGATCGAGATTCCCTTCGCCCCCGACTACGACGCGCTGCGCAAGAATTTCAACCGCGCCACCACGCTTCTGTCGACCGCGGTCGAGAAGGTGCGCGACAATGCCGGCTTCATCAGCCAGCGCTCGACCGAGATCGCCCGCTCGTCCGACGACCTCTCGCAGCGCACCGAGGGCCAGGCCGCCACGCTGGAAGAGACGGCCGCCGCGCTCGACGAACTCACCCGCAGCATTGCCACCACCGCCAGCGAAAGCCGCGAGGTGGCCGATATCGCCGAGACAGCGCGCCGCGATGCCAACGACACCGGCGACGTGGTGAACCGGGCGGTCGATGCGGTCAGCACGATCGAGGAAAGCTCGGCCCAGATCCACCAGATCATCGGCGTGATCGAGGATATCGCCTTCCAGACCAACCTGCTCGCCCTCAATGCCGGGGTCGAGGCCGCCCGCGCCGGTGAGGCCGGCAAGGGCTTCGCCGTGGTGGCCACCGAAGTGCGCGCGCTCGCGCACCGCTCCTCCGAGGCCGTGCTTGAGATCAAGTCCCTGATCGACGGCTCCGCCACCCATGTCGAGGAAGGCGTCTCTCTCGTCCGCAATGCCGGCGACGCGCTGCAGGCCATCGTGCGCCAGGTTTCGGATATCTCCGAACATATCGGCCGGATCGCCGAGCGCACCCAGGAACAGTCGGTCGGCCTGACCGAGATCAACACAGGCGTCGGTCAGCTCGACGGCGTCACCCAGCAGAACGCCGCCATGGTCGAACAGTCGACCGCCGCCACCCACCAGCTCGACCAGGACGCCCGCGATCTCAATGCCGCGGTGCAGAGCTTCCGCACCGGCCAGCCCGCGGCATCTGCCCGCGTCGCCTGACCCTCCGTCTCCACCTGGCCCCCGATCACCGCAAGCCAGGCCACCACGGACCCGACGACAGCCACAAGAAAACGCCGCCGCCCTCCCCGGGGCGGCGGCGCGAACATGGCCCGGACCATCTCGGCCAATGCGATCAGATGCGGCGGCACCCGCTGCGGATGGACTCGAGGTAAATTCCGTCCACCGCCTCTGGCACGGAAATGGTGCAATCCGCGAAACCCTGACGCGCAAGGTTCGCCGTCAGGATCCGCAGGCAATCCACCGACTGCCGCAACAGGTCGACATCCTGCAACAGCGCCAGCGGCGGCCGGGTCCCGTCTCCGCTGACCAGCCAGTCGCCCACGGCCTCATCGATCTCGGTCGCCTTGTCGGACAGCACTTCCAGCAGCTGCGCCGTATTCGACAGCACCGATGCAAGCGGGATGCGCTCTTCCTCCCCCGCCGTCATAGCGGCCCCACGACACGCTCGATGCAAGCCTTGAGATCAGCCGAGGAGAATGGCTTCTTGAGGTAGTTGTTCATCCCCAGCTGGTTCCCCTTGTCGACGATCTCCTGCGAGGCCGTGCCGGTGATCAGGATGAACCCGATCTTCTGCGTCGCCTGGTACTGCCTCAACCCTGCCAGAAGTTGCAGCCCGTTTGCGCCCGGCATGTTGTAATCCGAGATGACGAGGTGCACCGGCTTGACCGCCAGCTTGCGGAACGCCGCTTCGCCGTCATTGCAGAAATCGATCGTCTTGATCCCGATATCCTCCAACGCCTGTATGATCAGGCCGCGGCTGACCGACATGTCATCCACCACCATTACGCTCAATCTTTCCTTCAGACTCACGATCGCCTCCTATTTTCCAAATGCCGCGGACCGAAGTCACAAGCGGCGGTACTGCGTCACGCCCGCGGGGCCGAACTGGCCGCATGCCGGGCCGGAAACCCGTTCAGAATGCCCGACGAACAAATACCCCCCGGGCGCCAGGACCTCGGCGAAGCGGGCCCAGAGACGGGCCTGCGTGGGCGCGTCGAAATAGATCACCACGTTGCGGCAGAAGATGACGTCGAACCGCCCGCGCATGGGCCAGTCCTGCATCAGGTTGAGCTCGGTCAGGGTCACCAGCGCCTGAAGCTCGGGGACTATCCGGCAGCCCTTCTCCGTAGCCTGTCCGGGGCCGAACATCAGCCGGCGCATCTCGGCCGGTATCTGTGCATCCCCGGCATCCTGGTAGATCGCCGCGCGCCCGATACGGATCATCTCGGGGTCGATATCCGTTCCCAGGATGCGCATGTCGTGCTTCGCCGCATCCGGCATGAGCTTCCTGAGCGTGGCCGCGATGCTGTAGGGCTCCTGTCCGGACGAACACCCGGCCGACCAGAGACGCACCCGCCCGCCCCCGCGCGCACGTTCCACAAGGGGCGGCAGAACCTGCCGTTCCAGACTGGTGAAATGGTGGGCCTCGCGGAAGAACTTTGTCACGTTCGTGGTCAACAGCGAAATCATCCGCCGCCGCTCCTCGGCGCCCCCCGCGGATTCGATGAACCGGCAATAGGCATCGAAATCCTCGAGCCCGAGATCGCGAAGCCGCCGCGCCAGGCGCGAGGTCACGAGGTTGCGCTTGCCATCGCTCAGCACGATCCCGCAATCGGCGTAGACCCGGTCGGCCAGACGCCTGAACGATCGGTCATCGACCTCGTTGAGTGTGGTCCCGCATGCCGGGATCAGGGTGCCTGTCACGTCATGCGGCCTCGATCTGACCGGAGGGCAGGACCTCGGCGAGGTCCATCTTGCGGATCATCCGGTCCTCGATCACCAGAACACCGGATATGAACCGGCGCACGACGTCATCCACGATATCCGGAATGGGTTGCAGATCGCTCGGAGACACGGTCAGGATGTCCGAGACCACGTCCGCCAGCAGCCCGACGGTCTGGTTCTCGAGCACGGTTATGATGATCACGTTCCGCGGATGCGGCTCGGTCGCGCCAAGGCCCAGCCTTTCGGAGAGATCGACAACCGGCACGACCGACCCCCGCAGGTTGATCACACCCTTGACGTAGCTCTGGGCCCGCGGGAGGATCGTCGTTTCCGTCCAGCCCCGGATCTCACGCACGGAAGTGAGATCGAAACAGAAATCCTGGTCCGCCACGCGGAAGGCCACCACTTCCTGGTAGGTTTTCGACTGTTCTGGTGCCGTTTGTTTCATGGTCATACCGCCATCTGGATAGAGGAATGCGCCCCGCCCAATCCGACGCTGCCACGCGTGATGTTGTCCGGGTCGATGATGAGCGCAATGCGGCCGTCGCCGAGGATCGTGGCCGCGGCGACGCCCTGCACCTGCTGGTAGTTCGTTTCAAGGCTCTTGATCACGACCTGCCGCTGCTCCTGTATGTCGTCGACGATCAGGGCGTAATACTGGCTTGCGTCCGACTCGATCAGCAGGAGCACGTGGGAATCGATCTCGGTTACCGGGCTGCGGAAGCCGAAGAAATGGCCGAGATCGATGACCGGAACGAGGCCGCTCCGGTTCTTGAGCACCCACCCACCGGCCCCGATCGCGTGGATTGCCGCGGACCGGGGTTGCAGGGTTTCGTGAATGGCCGAGATCGGGACCACCATGGTCTGGTTCGCGACCCGGATGACCATCCCCTCGAGCACGGCCAGCGTCAGCGGCAGGCTGATCGAGAACACCGTGCCCTCGCCCGGTTCGGAATGAATCGACACGCGGCCGCCGAGCGTCTGGATCTCGCTACGCACAACGTCGAGCCCGACCCCCCGGCCCGACAGTTCCGACACCTCGTCCTTCGAGGAAAATCCGGGCAGGAACAGCAGGTTGTCGATCTCGGTTGCCGACAACGCATCGGCTGCGGAAATCAGCCCGCGCTCGATGGCGAGCGCCCGGACCTTTTCGCGGTTGATGCCGCCGCCGTCATCGGCGACGTCGATCATCACCCGGCCCGACCGGTGCGCCGCCGAAATCGTCACCGTGCCCTCGCGCGGTTTGCCCGCTGCCTCGCGCCGGTCACCCGGTTCGAGCCCGTGGTCGATGGCATTCCGGATCATGTGAGTGAGCGGATCGACGAGCCGTTCGATCACGGTCTTGTCGACCTCGGTGAACTCGCCGTTGGTCACCAGTTTCACTCGCTTGCCGGTGGCGGTTCCGGCCTCCCGCACGATCCTTGCCATGCGCTGGAACATCGGTTTGACCGGCTGGGCCCGGACGGCCATCACGCCTTCCTGGATCTCTCCCGCCAGTTGCTTGAGGCTTTCCAGCGCCGCCGACAAGTCGGATTCCGTATGCCCGGGCAGCTCCGCGATCGATTGCGAGAGCATGGCCTCCTTGATCACCAGCTCGCCCACGAGGTTGATCAGCTTGTCGATCTTTTCGAGATCCACCCGGATGGTGCCGCCGGGGCGGGGTGCGTTGGCTTCGGGCCGGGCCGCGGCCGGTTCCGCCCGGGCCGCCGCGGGATCTGTCGACGCGGGTTCAGCCGTCGCAGTCTCCCCGTCGCCGGCACTGCCAAGCAGATCGGATAGCGACGGCAACCCCTCAGACGGGGCGATCTCCGGCAGCGCTTCCGCCGTGACGGGCGTGTCGATCTCCAGCCGGCACAGCCCCTCCACGAATTCGAACACCTCGCGGATCTCGCCTTCCGAGGCCACGGTGAACAGCGTCGCCGTCCATTCCATCCTGCAATCCGTCGGGTCGAGCCCGGCAAGCGGTGGCACGGCGGACAGGTCCGCCTCGAGCTCGAGCCTGCCCAGGCCGGCTAGCGCGCGGAACAGGACCAGCGGCTCGTTGCCCGAGGCGAAAAGGCCCGGATCGGCAGCGAACCGGATCGTGTAGACAGCCTCTTCCGCTGCATCGAGACCGATATCGAGCGTCACCGGTTCGAAATCCGGGGGAACCTCGTCATCGGCGGCACCGCCGGTCCCCGTCGCCTCCCCAAGCCGGTCGAGCAATTCGTCACCCCTGGGTGGCGCCTCGTCATCGCTCCGGGCCGCCGCGACCAGGTCGGAGAGGTGATCCCCGCAATGCCTGAAGAGGTCGAGCAGATCCTCGTCCGCCTCGCACTTTCCCGACCGCACGTGGTCGAGCGCCGTCTCGAACTGGTGGGCAAATGTCACGAGATCGGTGAACCCGAACGCTCCGGCCCCGCCCTTGATGGAATGCACCGCACGAAAGATGGCATTCATCGTCTCGTTGTCCTGCGCGCCATCGGCAAGCAGGTCGAACCCGTCATGCATCGATTCGAGCAGTTCCTCGCACTCTTCGAAGAAGGAACTGCGGAAATCCTCGGTGCCCCCGGAACTCATCTCTGCACCTCCGGCCCGGCGACCCGCGCGATCGCCCAGAGCAGCTTCTCCTCGTCGAACGGTTTCACGATCCAGCCCGACGCGCCGGCGGCCCGGGCGCGGTTCTTGAGCTCGGCGGCGCTTTCCGTGGTCAGGACGAGGATTGGCACCACCCGGTTGCGTGTCCGGCCGCGCGCCGCTTCGATAAAGCCGAAGCCGTCAAGGCGCGGCATGTTTATATCGGTGATGACGACATCCGGATCGGTCTGGTCGAAGCGGCGCAGTCCGTCCTCGCCATCCTCTGCAAGATCGACCTGGAACCCGGCCGAGCTGAGCGTTGCGTTGAGAAGGTTGCGCATGGTGCGGGAATCGTCGATCGCGAGAACCTGAACCGTCATGCCGCGGCCTCCTCACCCGGCGCCGCCCCGATCTCGCGGGGGGGCACGCCAAGCGTCTGGCACATGTCGAGCAATCCATGCTCCGCCCCCGTCAGCCGGAACGCGATCCCGGCCTCCTGCCACTGGCGATGCGCGGCAACCAGAAGCTGCAGCCCCAGCGCGCCGGCAAGCTCGACCTGCTGCGCGTCGATCGTCAGGGGGTGGCCGCGCCTGGCCTGGATCGCCTGCGCGAGGGCGCGAACGGCGGCACTGTCCAGCCGCGCGGGCAGCAATAGCTTTTCGTTCATTCTCGTGGTCCTTCTCGATCGGAACATGAACATCCGTGTCTCGCTTGGTCTTTCCGTCGGCTACGCGCCTGTGAGGTCCGTCAGCCGTTCAGCCTGAACGCCGCGACCTGCCCGGCCATCGTGTCGGCCTCGTTCGCAAGCGAGGCACCTGCGGCCGATGTCTGCTCGACCATGGCCGCGTTCTGCTGCGTCATCTGGTCGAGGTAGGAAACGGCCGCGTTGATCTCTTCGATGTTCGAGGCCTGGGTCTGAGTGGCTTCGGTGATCGCGGTCACCTGGTCGCTGACCTCGCCGAAAGCCGCAATGGTGCGCTTCAGCACATCCGAGGTATTCTGCACCAGTTCGACCCCCGCCGTGACATGGTCGGAACTGGCCCCGATGAGCGTCTTGATCGATTTCGCGGCTTCCGCCGAGCGCTGCGCAAGCGTGCGGACCTCCGAAGCCACCACGGCAAATCCCTTCCCGGCCTCGCCCGCCCGTGCGGCCTCGACCCCGGCATTCAGCGCCAGGAGGTTGGTCTGAAAGGCAATCTCGTCGATCACGCCGATAATCTGGCTCATCTCGTGCGCCGAGGATTCGATCTGGGTCATCGCCTTCTGTGTATCCTCGACCACCTGGCCGCCGGACCTTGCATCGCGCAGGGCATGATCGACCGTCTGGTTCGTCGTCTTGGCCGAGGCGGCCGTTTCTCGCACCGAATCGTTGAGCGTGTTCACCGCGGCGGTGGTCTGTTCGAGATTGGCGGCCTGCTGCTCCGTCCGCTTGGCCAGGTCGTCTGCCGCCTGCGCCACTTCGCGTGAGCTCGACTTGATGGTCTCGGCACTTCGGCGCGTCTCCGAAATCAGGTCGCTGAGGTTGGTCACCGCCAGGTTCAGTGCATTCGCCAACCGTTCGTTGCCGTTGAATTCCCCGGTGTCGACCGACACGGTAAGGTCGCCATCCGCCAGCGCGCCCAGCGCATCGGCCAGCTTGTCGAGAGAGAACTCCAGACAGGTCTGCGCCTCGTCCTTCATGCCCTCGACACTGTCCGTGTAGACCGAGATCGCGGCGCCGACATCGATCAGCGTCGCCTTGACCAGCGTGCAGATATCCAGCGTCAGCTCGTCCGCATCGGGCACGCCGGCCCGGAACAGCCGCCGGGTCCGCGCCATGTGTCCGGTGACGACGGCCGCGATCAGGTGGTCCATGACATGCGAATACCCCCCGATATAGTCGAGCGGACGCAGGCCGATCCGGGCATGCGCCATGCCGATTCGGCGCGCCCGCTCCTGGTAGTCGTCGTCGAAGCGGCCGTTGCACATCGCCAGCCAGTGGCGCCGCTGCGCCTCCTTCGCGCCCGCCATGTGGGTCTCGTCATTGAAGAAGCCGTTCAGGTTCGGATTCGCGCGAATGCTGGTGTAAAGCCCGTCAAGGGCAGGCCCCAGGGCGCCCTCGATCGTCGGCCGCAGCCGTTTCAGCGTGGCCGTATTGGCCGAATCCAGCCCGAATCCGGCGAAGCGTTCCTCCGAAATGTCCTCAACGATGTTCCGAGCTTCCATGTCTTACCTCTTTGCAGATCGCACGGCCTGCGGCGGCCATACCGGAAGGCCGGCTTCGGGCCCCGGTCTGCTCCGGACGTTAGGCACCAAGAAAGAACAATCGGTTAACATCCGCCCGGCCAACCCAGGGGCAAACCTCTAAAATGCCCGGCATCCGTTTTCCGGCTCTTAACCCTCTGCCTGTAGACACCTCCCATGCCCGGACAGGCCGGGCCCCGCGCCAGAGAGGTGTTTCGTGCCATCTGAAAGATCGTCCCGCCTCTCGGTGCTCCTGCTCGATCCGCGGCGGCACCGGTCGAACCGGTACCTGCTGTCGATCGCGGAAACGCCCGAAATCACGCTTGTCGGCTGTGCCCGCGACCTGACGGAGGCTTACAACATCACGGAGCACGAGCAGCCCGACCTCGTCCTCCTGGCGGAAGAGGTGACGGGGCTGCGCAACTTTCCCATGTACGCCGCCATGCTCGCGGCGCTGGAAGTCGATTGTGTCGCCATCGCGGCCACGCCCCGGTCTGCGGTCGGGCCATACAACGCCACCTCCGATACCGAGATCGACCGGGCCGGCGGCATGGGCCCGTTCCTTGCCGCCCGCCGCGGCCTGGGGCGTGCGCCAGGCCACCCCAGGCCCGATGCCGGTTCGGCCGACGGGTGGAAGACCGTCGTCATCGGCGCTTCCACCGGCGGGGTCGAGGCCCTGATCCGCGTGCTCTCCGACTACCCGGAAACCGGCCCGCCCACGCTGATCGTCCAGCATATCAGCGGCAAATTCCTTCCCGGCCTGGCCCAGCGGCTCGACCGGCATTGCGCGTCCACGGTCCGCCCAGCGGGCCTCTCGGACGTGCTGGCCCCGGGGCTGGTGCTGCTGGCCCCCGGCAACGAGCGGCATCTCTCGATCATCGCCCCCGGCCGGCGCTGCCGCCTTTCGCCCGGTGCGCCGGTCTCCGGCCACCGCCCCTCGGTCGACGTGCTGTTCCACTCGGCGGCGGGTCTCGGGCCCGCAGCCGTTGGCGTGCTGCTGACAGGCATGGGCCGCGACGGCGCCGGGGGGCTCGCCGCCATGCGCCGCGCCGGAAGCTGGACGATCGGGCAGGACGAGGCCAGCAGCACCGTCTACGGCATGCCCCGCGCCGCCTTCGAGATGGGCGCCGTCGCCCAGCAATTGCCGATCTCCCGCATCGGCTCCGCCCTCCTGTCCGCCGCCGCCCAATCCACCGAAAGGAGCCGACATGGCTGACCGACCCGGCAACGTCATCCACATCATCCAGGGGCAGTTCCGCACCTCGGACAGCCCCGACACCGAAATGACCACCGTCCTCGGCTCCTGCGTGGCGGCCTGCCTCTTCGATCCGTTTCGCAAGATCGGCGGGATGAACCACTTCCTCCTTCCGGGAAACGATCCGTCCGCCGGCAACAACATCAGGTACGGCGCGCATTCCATGGAACAGCTCATCAACGCGATGCTGCGGGCGGGCGCGTTGCGCCACCGGCTCGAGGTTCAGCTTTTCGGCGGCGCCAACGTGGTTCAGGGCCTGAGCCGGATCGGCGACAGCAACGCGGCCTTTGCCCGCGATTTCGTCCGGCAGGAAGGTTTCACCCTGCGCGGGGCCGATACCGGGGGCACCTTCGGTCGGCGCCTGCGTTTCCGACCGGCCACCGGGGTCGCGCGGGTCGAGCGCGTCGATCCCGCACGCGCCGATATCCCGCCAACCGAACTGCCGGCGCGACGCCCGGCGCCGCCCGCCTGCAGTGTCGAGCTCTTCTGAGACCGGGCGTCCTCCTGCCCTGCGTGCTCCGAAAGGAAGTCTTGGCCTGACCGGTGCAAACCAATCCAATCGTCCAACGTGAAGGATGCATCCCATGCCCCGCTCCGCCCCCAGTGCCCCTGCCCTGCCACTCGCCACTCTGGCGTGCGGGCTCGTCGCTCTCGTCCTCCTCTTCCTGGTCCTGGCCGATCCGGACCTGCGATCTGCCCCGCTTCCGGCAATCCTCGCACCGGCCATCGCGGTTGCCGTTCTGGCCCTGGCGGCGTTCACCGTGCTGAGGGCCCGCTGGCGCGCCTCTCTGTCACGGGTTGCCCGGGCCGCGGAAATGCTTGCACAGGGCGAGACCGGCGCCGACATTCCCCATACCGATCATTCCGGCCCGACAGGTGATCTGGCGCGCGGTCTCCTTGCCTTGAAGGACGCCCTGGTCAGGGCACGGTCCGCGCGGATCGCCGAGCATCCAGCACCATCCTCGCCCGCTACGCCGTCGCCGGCATCGTCAGGCGCCCCCTGCGGGGCGAGCGAAAGGGACCTGGTCGAAATGGCTGACATCCTCCGGCGCATCGCCGCGGGCGAATTCGCCTGCCGGATCGACGACAGCCTGCAGCCCGCGGCGGCGCCCGGTCTCGTGGCCCTTCGCAAGGCCGTCAACGCCACCGCCACGGCGCTGGAGGTCAGGTTCGGATCGATGCAGGATACGCTGGGCAGCCTGCGTGACGGCGCGACGGACATCCGCCGCGCAGTCGCGGATCTCGAAAGCCAGGCCGGCTCGCAAACCTCCAGCCTGGGCGAATCGACTTCCGCCCTCACGCAACTGACCGAAAACATCCGTGGCGCCAGCGAGCGGCTCGACCACGCCGAGACCGTCACCCATGACAGCCGCGCTCAGGCCGAGAGTGGCGCCGCCACCGTGCGCGAGGCGATGGAGGCGATGCACCGGATCGAGGAAAGCAGCGACAATGTCCGCCACATCATCGGCGTGATCGACGGCATCGCCTTCCAGACCAACCTGCTCGCCCTCAATGCCGGGGTCGAGGCCGCCCGCGCGGGCGAGGCCGGCAAGGGCTTCGCCGTCGTCGCCTCCGAGGTGCGCTCACTGGCCCAGCGCGCTTCCGATTCCGCCAAGGAAATCAAGGCCCTCATCACCGAGAGCGCCACCCATGTCAGCACCGGCAGCCGGCTCGTCACCACCTCGGGCGAACGGCTCGAGGCGATCCTCGAGAACACCATCAGCCTGGAAGCCGTGATTTCCGAAACCGCCCGCGCCGCGCGCGACCAGGCGTCGGGCATCCGCGAGATCAACGACCATATCGGCCAGCTTGATGCCACCACGCGCACCACGGCCGACATCGCCGATCAGGTTACAACCACCGCCGCGAAACTGGCGGAAGAGGCGCGCGACCTGGCCGGGAGGCTGTCGGGAGCATCCCCCGGAAAGCCGCATCGCAATGCGCCCGCCCAATCCCTGCGCACGGGCTCTCAGCCAGCACCGAAGGGCCAATCGCCCGCCCCGAAGACTACGTCTGCCGCCCGGCCCGCCCCCAAGCCGGCCCAACAACCGGCCCCGCGCCCCGCACCTCCGCCCGCCGTGGCGACCGGTACGGGCGGGCCTTCCCTGCCGTCACTTTCCGATTTCGACGGGTTCTGACCGGTCGGCCACCCGCGCGTCTCTCCCCTGCCACAGCGCGGCAAAGGTCAGCACGACGAAAACCGCGTAGGCCGCCAGAAGCAGGTAGTGCAGGATATCCGGAACAGGACCGGCCCCGACGCGGCCCAGCACGGCCCCGATCGCCACGATCGCGCCCAGCATCGCCAGCCACGCCAGCCAGCGCCAGCCGCGCACAAGCCCTGCCGCCACGATCATCGCCGCCACCGTTGGCAGAACCCCGGCCATGCCGGCCGCCATGACTCCGGCAATCACCGCCGCGACCGCGTGAAGCCCGCCGATCAGCAGCATCAGCACCGCGGCCATCCGCAAGAGCGCGCTACTCATCTCCCCCTCCCTGGTCATCCTCGCAGGGAAACCCCGCCGCGCCCCAGGCCAGCATGTCATCGATATGCGCCTGCAGGCTGTAGGGTGCCGGCTCCCGCCCGCCGCCCGGATCCCAGCCCCAGCTGACCAGCGGCCCGTGCCCCAGGTGTTCGGCCAGTTCGATGTAATCCTGCCCGCCATTTCCCTCGGGGTCGCGCAACTGCTGACAGATCTCGACCGAGCTCTTGCCGTACCATTGCATCTCGACCGGCGCCAGGTGCCAGGCATCCGCCACCTGCGGCGCTGCGTGCGCGCCCATGTTGCCGCCGGTTTCGCTGAACGCATGACACGTTTGGCACGGCACGTATTCCGCGCCCACCCGGCTTTCGCCCGCGTCGATGTTCATGCCATGCGGCCGCGCCTTCCCATAGCTCGGCCCCGACCACATCGGCAGGTTGTCGGGCCCCACGTGGCAATTGGCACAGCGCGGGTGCGAGGTGACGTCGTAGATCCGTTCCCACGCCGCCAGCCCATCCTCCCGGCTAACCGATCCGTTCACGGGCGGTTCAATCACCACCTCCTCGCCCGCCGCCTGCATCGGCAGCGCCAGCGCAAGCACCAACACGGCACCTCTCACCCCGCCCTTCATACGAACTCCACGAACTTGCTGAACGGCATCTCTCGCAAGCGTTGCCCCGTCGCGGCAAAGATCGCCCCCGCCAGCGCGGGCGCGGCGGGCGGCACGGGCGGCTCGCCAACCCCGGTGACCCGCGCGCCATTCTCCAGCCCCCGCACCATGATCTCGGGCGCCTGCCAAATCCGCATCCCCTCGAAGGCGTGGTAATTGTCCTGCTCGGCCCGGCCATCGGCATAGGTCGTCTCGCAATTCATCGCGTGCCCGAGCCCCCAGATCACCGCGCCCTGCACGTGGTTCTCGAAATTCACCGGGTCGACCACCCGGCCCACCTCGGCCGCCACCCAGACCTTGTCGATGCGCAGCCCCCGCTCGCCCCGGCTCACCTCGACCACCTCGGCACAGCGCACCCCGAAGCTCTGCACGAAGGCCACGCCACGGCCGCGACCGTCGCCCAACGGCCCATCCCACGAGGACATCTCCGCCACCGCCTCCAGCACCTGCCGCGACAGCGGGTCGTCGCACAGCCGCAACCGCTCCTCCATCGGGTCCGCCCCCGCCGCATGGATCAGCTCATCGAGCGCGGCATTGTAGAAGAACCCGTTCGTCGACGCTCCCACCGACCGCCAAGACGACACCGGCGCCAGCTCCGGCGCGCGATAGCCCGTCACCCGGTGGTTCGGGATGGCAAACGGCGCGTTCCAGGCGCCGGCCACGATCTGGCTGTCCGGCCCCGGCACCGGCTGCCCCTGCCGGCCCATCTGCGAGCCCATGACCGACGGCATGGCGATCGACAGGTCCAGCGTCTCGACCCGGCCTTCCGCCACCCTGCCCCGCAACCGGCCCATGGCGATCTGGCGGGGGAAGTCGTGCATCATGTCCTCCTCCCGCGAATAGGTCAGCTTCACGGGCGTACCCTTCACCGTCAACGCGATCTCGGTCGCCTGCTTGACCACCTCGTCCTCCAGCCGGTGCCCGAAACTCCCGCCCATCATCAGCACGTGCACCACCACCCGGTCCGGCTCCAGCCCGGCCACCCTGGCCACGTTCTGCTGCACGAATCGCGGGATCTGCGTGCCGGTCCAGACCTCGGCACCATCGTCATCCACCCGGACGATGGCATTGATGGGTTCAAGCGGCGCATGGGCCAGGTAGGGCGCGCGGTACTCCGCCTCGATCACGTCGCCACCGCCCAAGGCCCCTTCGACATCGCCATCATCGCGGTTCCGGCTGTCCTGCGCCTCCTCCGCGAAAGCCGCGCCCAGCGCCGCCCAATGCTCGTCCATCGAACCCGGGAAAGGCGCCTCGCCCCACTCAATCTTCACCGCCTCCGCCGCCCGGAAGGCGCGCCATGTATTGTCGGCCACCACGGCCACGCCACCGGTCACCGGCACCACCGCCTTCACCCCGCGCATGGCCTCCGCCTCGCTGGCGTCGAACCGGTTGACCGGCCCGCCCTGCGCCGGGTTCAGCCGGATGGCGGCGTGCACCATCCCCTCGATCTCCGCGTCGATCCCGTAAGCCTGCGTGCCGGTGGATTTCGCCACGATATCGATCCGCCGCATCGGCTTGCCGATATAGCGCCACTCGGACGGATCGCGCAGCGGCACGTCCTGCACTACCTCCATGCCAGCCACATCCGCCGCCAGGTCCGAATAGGCAACCTTCGCCCCGTCCGGCAGCACCACCTGCCCCGCCTCGGTCGTCACTTCGCCCACCGGAACGCCTGCCTTCGCCGCGGCCGCCGCCTTCAGCGTCTCCCGCGCCGAGGCGCCGGCGGCGCGCAGCTTGTCGAACCCGTCCGGCACCGTGGTCGATCCACCGGTGATCTGCAGCCCCATCACCTTCATCGCCGCGCCCACGACATTCGCCGCCCCGGCCTGCATTCTCCCCTGCGCCGGCACCATGAATTCCGCCGCCTCCTCGGCCATGGCGGTGTTCCAGTAGGCGCCGCTCGGCGGTCCGGGATCGACGCGGATCGCCTCCAGCTCCACGTCCAGCTCCTCGGCCAGAAGCGCGGCCTGCACGTGATAGGCGCCCTGCCCCAGGTCGGCCCGCGGCGTGATCAGCGTCACCCCGTCCCCATCGATCCGCACATAGGGCGTCAACGCCGCCTGCCCCTCGCCCAGCCCTTCGGCCAACGGGTTCGCATGCGGTTTGCGCACGGTATAGACACCGAACGCCACCCCGCCTGCCACCGCGGCGGATCCCACCAGGAAGGCGCGGCGCGTGATCGTTCCCAACCGGCTCATCTCAGGCCCCTTTCATCGCCGCAGAGGCCGCCTTGATCGC
The DNA here is from genome assembly GCF_030373445.1 of Roseovarius sp. Taxonomy (GTDB): domain Bacteria; phylum Pseudomonadota; class Alphaproteobacteria; order Rhodobacterales; family Rhodobacteraceae; genus Roseovarius. Next base: position 75,164 of record NZ_JAUCYU010000002.1, on the reverse strand, counting down.
GGCCCGGATACGCGGATAGGTCCCGCACCGGCACAGGTTCCCGCCCATCACCTTGTCGATGTCCTCGTCCGTGGGCTCCGGCATCATGTCCAGCAGGTACGCCGCCTGCATGATCTGCCCCGACTGGCAATACCCGCACTGCGCCACCTGGTGCTCGATCCACGCGGCCTGCACGGCATGAAGGCTTTCGGGCGTCCCCAGCCCCTCGATGGTCACAACCTCGGCTCCCTCGGCATCCCCGGCGGCAATCTGGCAGGACCGAACGGCAATCCCGTCCATCTGCACCGTGCAGGCGCCGCACTGGGCGATCCCGCAGCCGTATTTCGGCCCGCGAATCTGCAACTCGTCCCTGAGCACCCACAGGAGCGGCATCTCCGGCTCGACATCCGCCTCGTGCTCCACCCCGTTGACCGTCAGTTTCATGGCTCCTCACCGCTCCCTTTGGTGATTGGCATGGTCCCCCGCAACACGCACTCGGACCCGTCCGCCGCCCCTGACGATAACAGCAATGAACGGTTTTTCGAGCGTCACGTTGCGCCACCCGTGACCCCGCCCGCCCCGGCGTCGATCAAGCCTCCGACGCGACCTCGCACAAGCGCCTGAATTTTAACCATTTCGCGCGCACCAAAAGCAATCGCCTTACCAAGGCCCTTTGCGGAAACGGAAATTCATGTCTTAATCAGCCCATGAACACGCAGGACATTTTCGACGAGATGTGGGGCACGTCGGACTCGCTCCGCCAGCCCTATTCCGACTTCAAGACCTGGTATGACAGGGAAGAACCCAAGCGCCTGCGCGCCAAGCAGCGCGAAGCCGAGGAACTCTTCCGCCTCACGGGAATCACCTTCAACGTCTACGGCCGGGCCGAGGCCGAGGAACGGCTCATCCCGTTCGACATCGTGCCCCGCATCATCTCGGCCCGCGAATGGCAGAAGCTCGGGCGCGGCATCGAACAACGGGTCCGCGCGATCAACGCCTTCCTGCACGACATCTACCACAAGCAGGAAATCGTCCGCGCCGGCCGCATCCCCGAAGAGATGATCAGCCGCAACGCCGCCTTCCTGCCGCACATGATCGGTGTGACGCCCCCGGGCGGCATCTACACCCACATCGTCGGCATCGACCTCGTGCGCACCGGCGACGACCAGTTCTACGTGCTCGAAGACAACGCCCGCACCCCCTCCGGCGTCAGCTACATGCTGGAAAACCGCGAAACCATGCTGCGGATGTTCCCCGAGCTTTTCTCGCGCAACCGTGTCCAGCCGGTGCAGAACTACCCGTCCGACCTGCGCCGTTCGCTCGCGGCCTGCGCGCCGCCCCTCACGGGGCCAAAACCGACCGTCGCGATCCTGACACCGGGCATCTTCAACTCCGCCTATTTCGAACACGCCTTCCTGGCCGATCAGATGGGTGTGGAACTCGTCGAAGGCAACGACCTGCGCGTGGCCGACGGCCGCGTCGCCATGCGCACCACCGAAGGCTACAAACCCATCGACGTACTTTACCGCCGGGTCGACGACGATTTCCTCGACCCGCTCAACTTCAACCCCGACAGCGCGCTCGGCGTGCCCGGCATCATGGATGTCTACCGCGCGGGCGGCATCACCATCGCCAACGCGCCGGGCACCGGCATCGCCGATGACAAGGCGATCTACAGCTACATGCCCGACATCGTGGAATTCTATACCGGCGAACGGCCCCTGCTGGAAAACGTGCCCACCTGGCGTTGCTCCGAGGAAGACTCGCTCGCCTACGTGCTCGACAACCTCGCCGACCTGGTGGTGAAGGAGGTGCACGGCTCCGGCGGCTACGGCATGCTGATCGGGCCGACCTCCTCGAAGAAGGAACTGTCGGAGTTCCGCAAGAAGCTCAAGGCACGGCCCGGCAACTATATCGCTCAGCCCACCCTCTCGCTTTCGACCGTGCCGATCCTCGGCCGCTCGGGCCTAACGCCCCGCCATGTCGACCTGCGGCCCTTCGTGCTCTGCAGCCCCGAACGCGTGCACATCACGCCCGGCGGGCTGACCCGCGTGGCGCTCGAGAAGGGCTCGCTGGTCGTCAACTCCTCGCAGGGCGGCGGCACCAAGGACACCTGGGTGCTGGAGGACTGACGATGCTGGGAAAAACCGCCAACGGCCTCTTCTGGATGTACCGCTACCTCGAGCGGGCCGAGAACACCGCCCGCCTGATCGAAACCGGCCAGCGCATCGCGCTGACCCGCTCGGGCAGCACCGACGACGAATGGCGCTCGGTCATGCAGACAGCGGGCGTCGATGCCGCATTCAACGCGCATCACGAGACGCTCACCAAGGACGCCGCCATCGACTGGATGCTGCGCTCCAAGGACAACGGCTCTTCCGTCCGCTCCTCTATCGAGGCCGCCCGCCTCAACGCCCGCATGGTGCGCACCGCCCTCACGCACGAGGTCTGGGAAGCCACGAACAGCGCCTACATGGCGGCCCGCGACCTGCTCGCGCGCAAGGTCTCGGAACGCGACCTGCCCGGCGTGCTGGGCGATCTGCGCCAGCGCAGCGCACTGGTGCGCGGCGCCACCCACGGCACCATGCTCCGCAACGACATCTACGATTTCGCCCGCATCGGCACCTTCCTCGAACGCGCCGACAACACCGCGCGCATCCTCGACGTGAAATACTACGTTCTCCTGCCCTCGGTCATGTCCGTGGGCTCCTCCATCGACAACGTGCAGTGGGAAACGATCCTGCGCTCGGTCTCGGCCCGCGGCGGCTTCCGGATGGAATACGGCAGCCAGTTCGAGCCGCGCGACATCGCCCATTTCCTCATCCTCGACAAGCGGATGCCCCGTTCCCTCGCCTTCTGCGTCTCCAAGCTGCGCGACAATCTCGGCTATCTCTGCTCCAACTACGGCTCACGCCCTCAGGCCTTCGCCAAGGCCGACCATATCGAGCGCAAGTTCCTCAGCCACGACATCGACGCCATCTTCGACTACGGTCTCCACGAATACCTGCAACAAATCCTCGGCCTGCTCTCCGACCTCGGCGGCCAGATCGAGATCGACTACAGGTTCTACAAGTAAGCCCATGCGCCTCTCCATCAGCCACACCACCCGCTACCAGTTCCCCGAACCCGTCAGCTTCGGCCTGCAACAGCTCCGCAAGACCCCCAAGACCAGCCACCAGCAGAACGTGGTGGACTGGACGACCGATGTCACCGGCGGACGCAAGGAACTCTCCTTCCAGGACCACCACAACAACGTGGTCGAGCTGCTCAGCATCGAGCCGGGCACGCAGGAATTGACCATCACCTCCTCCGGCACGCTCGACATCACCGAAAGCCACGGCATCCTCGGCCCCCACCCCGGCCCGGCGCCGCTCTGGCTCTACCTGCGCGCCACCAACCAGACCAAGCCGGGTCAAGGCGTGGCGGGCCTCGTCCGTCAGGTCGACGCCGAGGGCGATCTCGACCAGCTTCATGCCCTCTCAGCCGTGATCCGCGACCAAGTCACCTACGAGCTCGAGGCCTCCGAGCCCAACTGGTCGGCCGAGGACGCGATCACCGCCGGCAAGGGCGTCTGCCAGGATCACACCCATATCTTCCTCGCCGGTGCGCGGCGCCTGGGCTACCCGGCGCGCTACGTCTCGGGCTACCTCATGCTGAACGATTCGATCCGGCAGGAGGCCATGCATGCCTGGGCCGAGGTGCATGTCGACGGGCTCGGCTGGGTCGGTTTCGACATCTCCAACGGCATTTCGCCGGATACACGTTACGTCCGTGTCGCAACCGGGCTGGACTATGCCGACGCAGCGCCTGTAACTGGAACCCGGATCGGCGGATCGGGCGAACGCCTGTCGGTCGAGATCGAGGTGGCGCAGCAGTAAGGGCCGACAGATGACATATTGCGTGGGTATGATGCTGGATCACGGCCTCGTCTTCATGTCCGACACCCGCACCAATGCCGGGCTCGACAACATTTCGACGTTCCGCAAGATGACGATCTTCGAGAACCCGGGCGAGCGCATGCTCACCCTCCTGAGCGCCGGCAACCTCGCCACCACCCAATCGGTGATCAGCATTCTCGAGGAACGCACCAAGGCCCCCGACGAACGCGATCCTTCGATCATGGCGGCTCCCTCGATGTTCCAGGCCGCCCGCCTGGTCGCCGATGTCCTGCGCGAGGTGATCGAGGCCCATGCCGACACCGGCCAGAAGGCCGACAGCGCCTTCAATGCCACCATCCTTCTCGGCGGCCAGATCCTGGGCGGCCCCCCGCGCATGTTCCTGATCTACCCCGAGGGCAATTTCATCGAGACCGGCGAAGACACGCCCTATTTCCAGATCGGCGAAATCAAGTACGGCCGCCCGATCCTCGTCCGCGCCTACCGGTCCGACATGAGCTTCGAAAAGGCGCTCCGCCTGCTGCTGGTCAGCTTCGATTCCACCCTCAAGGCCAATCTCACCGTCGGCGCCCCGATCGATTACCACGTCTACGAAACCGACAGCCTGAAAAAGGGCAGGACCGGCCGGATCGAGCTGGACGACCCCTATTTCCAGACCGTCTCCCGCGACTGGGGCATCGCGCTCACCGATGCGCTCGACCGCCTGCCCGCCTTCGAGATCTGAACCTCGTGACAGCATCGCCCTGCCGGGCTAAGACTTGAAAATGTCCCGCTGGATCAACCGCTTCTTCGCGTTCATGACCCTGCTGCCCGTGCTGCTCTGGCTCGGGTGCTTTGCCGGCATCCTCGTTCTCGGCACGCTTTACGGCTGCCGCATCGACGAGGCCGGCGCCTATCCTTGCGATTTTCACGGCCGCGACGTGGGCGAAACCGCCGCGATGATGGGCATACTGGCGGCATGGGGCCCGCTGATCTTCGGGCCTTTCGTACTGGCCTCGGGGGCGGCTTGGGGCCTGTTCGCCCTCATCCGCCACCTCCGCCTCCGTTTGAAACGCGGCTGATCAACCGCCCGCCGCCTGCTCCGTCAGCTTCGAAAGCGCCCCGGTCATCTTCCCGATATATGCCGCATCGTCGTCGATCCCCTCCAGGTCGTCCAGCGTCTCTTCCGGCGCTTCATAGGCCAGCCACGCCTGCCCGCCCGTATCCTCGTAAACCAGCACCTTCAGCGGCAGGTAAAGCCCCGCCAGCGGGTTGGCCTGCATCGCCGGCGTGCCAAGCTGCGGGTTGCCGAAGATCAGAAGCTGCGACGCGCCAAGCTCCAGCCCGGCCCCAGCGGCCCCCGCGCCATGATCGACCTTGGCGAACACGGTCGCACCGGCACCCTCCACGGCCTGCTCCAGCGCGGCCATCGTCGCCGCCGCATCGCCGGCGGCCTTCACGCGCACGATATCGTCGTCATCGGCCCATCCCGGCGCGGCCCACACCGCCCCGCCCAGCACCAGCGCCTGCAACATGTTCCGCATCTCTTCACTCTCCCAATCGCGTTTTCAGAATGTCCCCATCCTCTCTTACACAGCCGATCTTGCCCACAAACGTCCTCGTGAGGCGCGCCGAACGGCAATCGCCTGCCCGTCAGCCGCGTTGACAGAAAGCCAGACACCCCCATAATACCGCGCAGCTTCACCGCCGTGAGAGAGGCCCGCCATGCTGAACGCCGTCCTGCTGTCCTTCTTCTTCGGCATGCCCGCCATCGTCGCGGTCGCCACCGCCCGCAACCTCTCCTTCCCGCCGGCCCGCGCGCTCATGTTCTGGGGCGGCTGCATCGCCGTGGTCCTCGCCGCCATGGTGATCCTGCCGATGCTGGCCTGCGACGGCTCGCTCATGACCGGCTACGACACCTGCCTCGGCAGCGCCGCGCTGGGCGAAACCGTCACCGGCACCCTTCCCCTGCAGGTCCTCGCCGGCAAGATCTACATCCTCGCCGGCATCCCGCTGGCCATTTTCGCCCACGCCGCCAACCTCCTGCTCGGGCGCAAACCCCGCCCGGCCTGACCGCCCCCTCTGGCATGTCCCCCGGTTTGCCCCTAAACAGCCGGTGACACACCCGACAGGCGGCAATCCATGCTCAAGACCCGCATCATCCCCTGCCTCGACGTGGCCGACGGCCGCGTGGTGAAAGGCGTAAACTTCGTCAACCTGCGCGACGCGGGCGACCCGGTCGATGCCGCGAAAGCCTACGACGCCGCCGGCGCCGACGAGCTCTGCTTCCTCGACATCCACGCCACCCACGAAAACCGCGGCACCATGTTCGACGTGGTCCGCCGCACCGCCGAGAACTGCTACATCCCGCTCACCGTGGGCGGCGGCGTGCGCACGGCGGAAGACGTCCGCGCCCTGCTGCTCGCCGGCGCCGACAAGGTCAGTTTCAACTCCGCCGCCGTCGCCAACCCCGACGTCGTGCGTGAGGCCGCAGACCGCTTCGGCAGCCAGTGCATCGTCGTTGCCATCGACGCCAAGACGGTCTCCCCCGGCAAGTGGGAGATCTTCACCCATGGCGGCCGCAAGCCCACCGGCATCGACGCGGTCGAATTCGCCAAACTGGTCGAGGCAAAGGGCGCCGGCGAAATCCTCCTCACCTCGATGGATCGTGACGGCACGCGCGCGGGCTTCAACTTGCCCCTCACCCGCGCCATCTCCGATGCCGTCTCGATCCCCGTCATCGCCTCGGGCGGCGTCGGCAATCTCGACCATCTCGTCGACGGAGTGACCGAAGGCGGCGCCTCCGCCGTGCTCGCCGCCTCGATCTTCCATTTCGGCGATTACACCATCGCCCAGGCCAAGGCCCACATGGCCGAGGCCGGCATCCCGATGAGAACCGGCGCATGACCCTCGAAGAGCTCGAACAGATCGTCGCCACCCGCGCCGCCGCCTCACCCGAGGAAAGCTGGACCGCCAAGCTGCTCGCCAAGGGCCCCGAAAAGGCGGCCGAGAAATTCGGCGAGGAAGCGATCGAGGCCATCATCGAAGCGGTCAGGAACGACCCCGCCCGCCTCACATCCGAGGCCGCCGACGTGCTCTTTCACCTGCTCGTCATGCTGCACGCCCGCGGCGTTTCCGTGGCCGACGTCATGGCCGAACTCGAAAGCCGCCAGTCCCGCTCCGGCCTCGCCGAGAAAGCCGCCCGCAAGTCATGATCCGCCACATCGTCTTCTTCACCGTCCGCGACAGGGCCGATCTCGACCGCGTGCGCGAGGGCCTCACCCTTCTGGCCGACATCCCCCATTCCAACCACTGGGAAGTCAGCCCCAACCTCAACGCCGACAAACTCACCGAGGCCCCGGTCGACCTCGTCGTCTACGCCGAGTTCACCGACGCCGCCGCCCTGCAGGCCTACAAGGCGCACCCGCTCTACCAGCGCTCCATCGACATCGTGAAACCGCTCCGCGAAACCCGCATCGCCGCCGACATCGAAGCCGCCCCGGCATAACGCCACGCCCGCGCTTCTTCTGGCCGAAAATATCCCGGGGAGTCGCGCCCCCGGCGCGACGGAGCAGCGCCCCGAACCACGCTCACAGTTTCGAGGAAATCACCCCGGTATTGAACCCGCCCATGCGCAGTTCCCCGAACAGCCGCTGATACTCGATCTTCGGACACCGGTTCATGATCACGTCGACGCCCCGCGCCCGCGCCTTTTCCGCCGCCGCCTCGTGGACCACGCCGATCTGCATCCAGATCGTCTGCAGTTCCGGAAACGCCTCCAGCGCCTCGTCCACCACCTCCGGCACATGCTCCGGCCGGCGGAAGATATCGACCATGTCGACCGCCTCGCCGATATCGGAGAGGCTGGCATGCACCTCGCGCCCGAACACGCTCTGCCCGGCATAGGCGGGGTTCACCGGAAACACCTCGAACTTCTTCAGCGACAGGTAGCGCGCCACGTAGTAGCTCGGCCGCACCTCGTTGAGCGATACGCCCACCACCGCGATACGGCGGGTGCGGTTCAGGATGCGGCGCAGGTGGGAATCGGAATAATGCTCGGTCATGTCATCAGGAATAGTCCGGGCCGGGTGTCCGTGAAAGCGTTCGCTCCGTCCGGGCATAAAAAAAGCGCCCGGGCAATTCCCGGGCGCCAGTCGCGGAACGAGGGACAGTGAAGAGAAACGCCGGTGTTCCGTACCAGCGCCTCTGGGACATTAGATAGGTCCGATTTCAAGAATAAAAAGAGAATGTAATATAGCTGTGAACGGCGAGTTAACGCGCCCGTGAGCTCAGTCGAAGATATCCTCGACCTCGTCCCAGATCTCCTCGACCAGCCGCCGCAGCATCGGCTTGCGTTTCTTGCGCTTCTGCTTGTGTTTCACCGGGTGCCATGACCGGTGATACCCGTGGTCGCGCTCCCTCGGCGCCTCGCGTGGATACTCGGGCAAGCCGCTCCGCGCCGCGCCGCGGCCATTGGAAGATTTCCTTTCCCGCCCAGGTTCTTGCGGCATCGACTTCATGTTATGCAGCGGTGCGCCGCACCCCTGGCAGGTCAGCTCGTGCCGCGCCCGGTCAAACACCAGAACCGCGCGCGTGCCGCAATAGCAGCAGGTAGCAATCTTTCGTCCCTCGGGCATCCGTCCCCCGTCAAAATCCACCCCTCCGATAAAGGCACTCCGCCGCCCGGTTGCAACCGCAACGGCTGGACGGGCGTGCCGCCCCCGACGTATGATTCGCCCATAGGTTTAGCTGCCGTGGATCAATACAATGGATATCGTTTCGCTCAGGGCCCATGCCGACGATGGCCTTCCCTTCCGGATCAAGCTTGAATCGGTCAACAAGGGCATCGGACTTGCCGCCCTCCTCCTGCCCTTCGTGCTGCTGTTCATCAGCGCCCTCGGCAACACCTGCCCCGGTATCGATTCCATCAGCCACTATTATTACGCCCGCCTCGGCGGCGACATCCTCGTCGGCACGCTCTGCTTCATCGGGCTGCAGATGACCTTCTTCTACCACCTCCCCGCCGCCCCCGGCGGGCAACAGCAGGCGGTCGACGGCTATCTCGGTCACAACACGTGGGACATTCGCGCCGCCCGCCTCGCCGGGCTCTGCGCCTTCGGCGTGGCACTCGTCCCAACCACCGGCAAGGGCTGCGAGGATTACGGCGGCCTCGCCTCCCGCGTGTTCCTCACCAACACCCAGGGCGGCCACGCCACGCAAGCCCCCGACACGCCCGTCACCGGCACCGCCAGCTTCGATTTCTGGGCGACCCTCGGCATCAATGACGGCCTGCTCACCTACATGCATTACGGCTCGGCCGCCGGCATGTTCCTCGTGCTCGCCTATTACTCGCTGGTGGTTTTCCCCCGGCCCCAGTCGCCCGCCTCGGTCACCGCCACGGGCCACTGCCACGGCAACAAGCGCCTGCGCAACCTCGCCTACCGCACCTGCGGCGTCCTGATCCTCGTGGCCATCGGCGCGCTGGTCTACAAGTTCATCCGCTCCTTCGGCCTCGAAGACCCGCTTCAGGGCTTCTCGGCCTGGAACCGCGCCAACCTGACCTTCTGGTTCGAGGCGTTGGGGCTCGTGGCCTTCGGCCTGTCATGGTGCCTCAAGGGCCGCCTCTTCGGCCTCCTGCGCGATGAGCCGCCGCTGGCCTAGCCCTCCGCCCGCGCGGCATAAAGCGACACCGCAGCCGCGTTCGACACGTTGAGAGACCCGAACGCGCCGGCAAACGGGATCCGCACAAGCTGGTCCACCGTCTCCCGGGTCTTCTCTCGCAGCCCCGGCCCCTCGGCCCCCAAGACCAGCGCCACGGGCCGGTCCCGCCGCCCCTCCAGCGCCTGCTCGATCGTCGCTTCCGCCTCGCCATCGAGGCCCAGAACCACGTAACCCATCCCCTGCAACTCGGTGATCGCATCCGACAGGTTCCGCACCCGTAGGTAGGGCTGCCGCTCCAGCGCCCCGCTCGCCGTCTTGGCCAGCGCGCCCGTCTCGGGCGCCGAGTAATGCCGTGGCGCCACCACGGCACAGGCGCCGAACACCTCGGCCGAGCGCAATATCGCCCCCACGTTATGCGGGTCCGTCACCCGGTCGAGCATCACCACCCGTGGCACCCGCTCGCCATCGCCAAGACACCGGTCCGCCAGGCTGCCCCAGTCCAGCGGCTTCACCTCCAGCGCCGCGCCCTGGTGCACCGATTGCGGGTCGAGCGGCGCCGGGAACTTCCGCGCATCCGCCATCTCGGGCTCGACCCCGGCCTCCGCCACAACGGCCTCGCCCAGCCGGTCCAGCGCGTTCTTCGTCACCACCAGCCGCAGCTTCTCGCGCGCCGGGTTCTGCAGCGCATCATGCACCGCGTGCAGCCCGAAAAGCCAGACGGTCTCGGCCGATGCGGCCTTCTTCGCCTGCTCCTTCTCGACGACCCAGCGGGGTTTCTTCGTGGCCATCTCAGCCCTCCTTGTCCGGGCCGCGACAATGCGCGGCCATCGTCCCGCCCGCAAGGCATTTTCCGGTTGACGGGCCAAGGCGGCGCTTCTAAATACGCCGTCACGCCACGGGGCAACCCGGGGCTCAGTGGGCGACAGGCCGCAAGGTGTGGCAGGGGACTGTAACTCCCTCGCGGAGACGCACGCTAGGTTCGATTCCTAGGTCGCCCACCACTTTCCCCTTCTCGAAACCTCACCGCTTGTGCTTGGGCTTCCAACTGTCCCGCCAGCGCTTGAACCGCCCGCGATGGTGATCCACCCGGTCGCCCGCGGCATCCCAGCTCTCGCCGATATCGTCGAACACCGGGTCGATCCGCCGCGCCCGAAACCGCCGCCACAGCATCCAGAGGCCAAGCGCCACGGCAAGAAAACACCCGATGATCAGGATGTTGAACCACGGAATTCCAGTCCCCACATCCGGCCCCGCCACGGCCCGCACGCTGACCGCGTTGGGATAGATCGACATGAATTCGTTGCGCCATCCATAGTGCTTGATCGACACCCATTTCGGGTTTTCCCCGGTCGACCTCTGGTCCGCCGCCTCGGCCTGAAGGTTCGAGGTGTCGAACTTGAAATAGGGCGGCCAGCCCCAGCCGGTATCCTCGTTTCGATAGACCATCACCCGGCCGTTCGTCCGTACCGCCTGGATGAAGAACACGTCGCGGTTCACCGCGCCGGTATCGTTGCCCACGTCCGGGCTTGCCCAGAAGATCGAGTTCTCCCCGAAATCGATCCGCTTTTCATAGGTATCGGTGATCCGCGCGATATCGTGCTGCGGCAGGGTGTAATGGAAAAACGCCGCGATCAGCACCCAGACCACGATCCAGAATGCCCATTTCAGATAAACCATCGCCCCGCCTCAGTGAAAATTCGTAAAGTAAATGACCGCGCTGATAACCACGACCGGCACGATATAGACGCCCCAGATCAGCTTGCGGCGCAGCGAGCCCTCGTATTCCTTCAACCCGGCGTCGATATAGGCCTCCCGGTCGCCCGGCCGGCCCTCTTCCTCCCACCATTCGGCAAGCTTCCCCTTGCGCACCGAGCGCGAATAAAGCGACAGGCACAGGTAGATCACCGTCAACACGATGAACCCGATCACCACGAGCTTGGCCAGTGCCGCCATTGCCTTACCTCCTTACCGGCCCCCACGGGCCCACCAGCTCGATCAGCTGGTCCATGTCCCGCTCCGGTTCCGGTTCTTCCATCGGCGCTTCCCTGCCGAAGAGTGCCTTGCGCGCGCCCACCTTGTCCACCTGATATTCCCGCAGAAGGTATTCGACCACGAAGGCCTTCTTGGTCTCCGTCCAGCCGGAATAGCGGCGATAGAACAGCTCCTTGTGACAGATGAAGAGCTGCCGGAAATCCTTGGGCGCCAGCTCCGCCAACAGCATGTTGACAAGGTCCGCGTCCTTGTGTGCCGACGCCCGCAGCGTGTAGAAATAGGCCGGGCTGTCGCTGCCGATGGTGGGCCACGGCCCGCCGCTCTCGGCCCAGTTCAGCAGCGCGGCCAGCGCGTGGAACTCCTCCGGCAACTGCCCCGCATGGGTGCGCGCCAGCCGCCGCATGTCGGTGCGCGTCCGCCCGGCAAGGTCCACGCCCGCATCGGCCAGCGCATCGACCATCAGGAAATCCATCTTCTGCCGAAGCAGCGCGCCCGCGTCGATTCCCCGCGCCTTTACAATGGGTTCCACCATTCCGTTCAGGTCGAGGAAATTGGCGATCCGGTTCCGCTCCTCAAGCCCGAAAACATACTCGATCGGCAACTCGCCCAGCCCCTCCTTACCGGCAGAGGCCAGCACGCCGGGCAGTTCCAGGTCCTGGAACAGGTAGAGCCCGCCGAAATGCGCCGTCCAGAAATTGCGCTGCTCGAACTCCATCTGCTTGAGCGTCACCGGGTTGCGCACGATGTCCCCGGTCTCACCCGCCAGCCCGATCATCTCGGCGATCAGCACGTCGTCGAACCACGCGTCCTCCTCGTTGAGGAACCGGTTCACCTTCTGGTCCAGCTCCGCCGCCCGCCGGATACGCCCGTTCGTCGTATCCGCCTCGATCACGATCCGCCGGATATCGAAAAGCCGTTTCGGTTCAGACATATCGAAGACGGAGTTCACCAACTCCCCCGCCACAGCATCCCGTGCCGTCAGGGCGAAAAGCGCCGGCTCGTTCTCCTCGATGAACTGCCGCAGGATGCCCCGCGATGTGGAGAATTTCGCATCCAGAAGCGGCGCCGTCTTCTGCGCCGTGGTGAGCAAGATGAACTGCCGGTTCACCCCCGCATGGTTGAGGTAGAGCGGATCATCCAGCTCGTCCCCCACCTCGGGCGAATACCCCGAAATGTCGATGTAGAAATCGGTAAGCCCCGTCTCCTTCCCCGTCAGGTGCTTGAGCGCCCGGTTATACCGCTCCACCAGCGCGGGGCTGTCCACGTGGATCAGGTTGCCGAACATCAGGCCGGATGTGATCAGGCGTTTCATGACGCTACCCCCGCCCCGGCCCCCGAGCCGGTGCCTCCCCAAATGTCCGAAACCAACGACCGCATCACACGCTCCCCTTCCGCGCCATGTCCTCGCCGCGCAACCGTTCCACCCGCTGCGCCGCGTTGAACCAGAAAAGCCCCAGAAGCGGCACCCACAGCAAGGCCGCTTTCAGCGACGACACGATCATGAACCAGGCATACGGCCAAAGCCCCATGATCTCGATCCCCGCAGCAATACCGCGCTTGTCGAAAAGCGCGGAAACGCCCGCCGAAACCCCGATCATCAACAGGACACACAGTGCCATGCCGCCCACCACCCGCCGATGCGAGCGCGTGCGCCCCGGGATCAAAACCAGCGGCAGAACCACCGTCGCCCCGGCAATCAACGCCAGCGGAAGCCCGGTATTCCAGAAGTCTATCGTCGTCTCGTTCAATCGCGCCTCCCGCGCGCCGGCCCCGTCGCGAAGCCGGCCTCACCCGTCCTTCCCCTCCAGGTACCGCCGCTTGGCCTCTTCCGTCCGCCCGAACTCCCGCACCATGGTCTCGATCGCCACCTCGTCCGACTTGTCGGCATAGCGGAATTCGGAATCCGCGTAGCGGTTGATCTCCTGGATCACCATCTCCACCGTGATCGGCTGGCGCAGTTCCTCGATCATGCCCAGCTTCTCCTCGTAGGGCTTGAACAGGAAGCGGTCCGGCTCCTCCATCCATTCGTCCGGCAGTTCGAAATCCATCGCCCGCACCTTCACCGCGTCGGTGATGTTCTTGATCGCCCGCCCGGTGAACCGCTCGTCGGCCTCCTGGATGCCCTTCAGATAGGTGCCCAGCTTGGCGATCGTATCCAGCTTACCAAGGTCTTTTTCCACGCGATCATAAACCTTTAGAAGCCCATCCTCATGCGGTCGGCCATGACTCTCGAAGCTCTTGGCCACCGCCTTCTTGATCTCCTGCGCGGCGTAAAGCTCGTGGCTCCCGAGCGGGATATCGTGGTTCTTCCCCATCAACAGGTGCAGGATGTCGATGTAATCCTCCCGCGTCTGCGGCCCGTCCACAAGGAACCGCGCCCCCGCCCGCTGTCGCAGCGCGTCGTCCACGTTCTCCGGGTAGTTCGAGAACATCCCGAAGGTGCAGTTCCCCCGCACCACCGTGTTCGCCCCCGAAAAGCTCTCCATCAGAACGGCGGTGATCTCCAGCTGCCCCGCGCTCGACTGCCGGTCGCCGCGCTTGCCGGCCAGCTGGTCGATATCATCCACCGTCCCGAACCCGATCACCCCCGGGTCCAGCACCGTGTTGATGAATGTCTTGGCGTTCTGCGCGGATTTTCCCTGATAGGAATCAATGCTTTCCGTGGAAAGGTTCATGTAGCGGAACGGATAGCCCGCCACCTCGCAATAGCCGTTCATCAACCCCGCCATCATCCGGATCAGCGTGGTCTTCCCCGTGCCCGGCTTGCCGTCGCCCATGAAGGTGAAGATGAACCCGCCCAGCTCCACGAACGGGTTCAGCCGCCGGTCGAAATCATAGGCCATGATCATCTTGGCCAGCTTCAGCGCCTGGTACTTGGCGATATGGTTGCCCACCACCTCGTGCGGCTGCTTGAACTCCATGGTCAGCGTGGTCGACTTGCCCTTCGCCGCCGCCTCGAAGCCGCGAATGGTGAAATCATCCGCCTCAACCCGCCAGCTTGCCCCGGTAAAGGCGCCCAGCCGCCCGGCATTCTGGGCCCGGAGCGCGACCTTCTCCATCACCTGCTCGGCAAACGCCGCCACCACCGCCACCAGCCGCGCATCGTCGCCCGCCAGCCCGGCGATATCCTGGTCCAGCTCCCAGAGCAGCCCGTGCAGCGCCAGTTGCGCGTTGTCGGTGAGCAATTCCTCGACCTCGCCCACCTCTACCGACACTTCCGAGCCATGCGGCCCCATCAGGAACGCGGTCGCATTGGCAAACACATGCGCCACCGCCAGCGCCTCGGCGCCCAGCAACTCGGTGAACTCCGTCTTCCGGTCCGCCCCCAGCGACCCCGCCAGGTTCGCCCGCCGCAGCTCCGCCAGCCCCGTCGCCTCGGCAAACGCCTCGCCCACCGCCAGCGCGATCGCCAGCGCCCGGCGCAGCCCGTGCATCACCGTCGCCTGCAACGGGCTCGTCAGCGGGTCATCCCCGTCCGCCGCCGCGATCGTGGCGAGCAAATGCACCCCCTCGGCCCGCGCCGTCGAGCGTGTCACCAGCCCCGGCGTCGTCGTCCGGAACCGCCGCCGCGTGCCAAGCCCGGCCGATCGTTCCACCTGCTCGGTCTCCCGCGGCTTGCCCACGCGCGGCGTGTGGTCGAACCCGTCCAGCATGGCCTCGGCCGCCTCGTAATGTTTCGCGATCTCCTCCTCGCGAAGCTCCATCGTATCGGCCGTCAGGCTCATCGCTTCAAAATCTCCACCGTTTCATCCGAAATCGCCCCAAGGCCGCTCGGCCCATAAAGGTTGTAGGACAGGTCGTTGGGATAGACCTCCGTCCAGTAATAGCCCTTGGTCTCCCGCAACAGCACCACCGGGTACCGGTCGCCCGCGAAACACACCCGCGTCACCGTCTTGTCCCGCGAAAGCAGCCCCTTCACCGTCTGGTAGCACGGCCCCGTCCGCGGCCAGACCCCGCCATAGCCCGTTCGCTCGATGGGCTGGAAGCCCCACGACACCAGCCAGCGCTTGACCTGTGCCGGGCTCTCGTTGCGCACCGCCAGCCGCTCGGCGACCCGTTCGGCCGGCGGCGCCGCCGGCTCCTTTATCTTGGCGCAACCTGCCATGAGAACGGCCGACGCCATCATCAGAAAACCAAACCGATTCAACGCGCTGCCTCCCGTTCTTTTATCTTTCCGAAAATACTCAAGATCCCACCCCTCAATACCGCAGAACGCGGCCGCCCGGGCTCACCACGTATTTCGTCACCGCCGCGAACCCCGCCGGCGCCTTCTCGGCCAGCACCTGGTAGGGCCGTTCCGGCAGGATGATGCTCCGCTCCGTCCGGGTGGCCCCGGTATCCACGCCGCGCCCGGAAAACGGGTCGAGCGCGAAGACCTCGCGCTCCACCGTCCCGAACCAGCCCGACCGCTCCTCGCGCACCCGCTCGCTTTCCAGCACCTCGTCCGTCCAGGCCAGCGCCCAGTCCTGCCCCTCCGGCGCATGCGCCTCGGCCAGAACGTCCCGGATCGGCCCCGACTGCTCGGTATAGGCATGCGAATACATCGGCCCCATGTGCAGCCGCCGCAGGCGCTTGGGGTGGATGTCGTCGAACGTCTCGTCGAAGCCCCGCGCGATGGTCAGAAGCTTCAGCCCGCCCAGCGCCTGCCCCATCAGGTGCGCCTGCACCTCCGGCCAGCGCCGACCGTCCTTCGGCAAGGGTGTGCGCCCCGTATCCTCGATCTCCATCAGGTAGACGGTCGGCAGGTTGACCTGGCTGTCATAGACCGCCCAGTGCATCAGGTAGCGCCGCCGCTCGCCCATCCCGCTCAGCCAGACAAGCTGCGGATCATTCTGCGCCCAGAACAGGTGCCCGCGGATGAGCTCCTCGTAATAAAGCCTTTGCGACAAGGCGAATTGCAGCTTCGTGGGAATGACCCGCTCGCCGATGATCTGCTCCACCATCTCCCGCTTGAGCGTGTCCGCGCCGGGCATGTTCTGCAAATGGCGCCCGGCCTGCTGGGCGTCGTTGGCCATCACCATCAACTCGTTGAAGACGGGAAACCCGCTCTCCCGCACATCCATCGCCAGCGAGCCGAAAAACCGCCCCGTGTCGCGGCCCACCAGCAGGTACTTCATGCCCAGCGCCCGGAACGTATAGGCGATGCCCTGCACGTAGCCGGTCAGCACCTCCACCTCTTCCTTGTCGAACTTGCCGTCCGCCTGCATCACCGCCGCCACCCGGTTGAGATGCTGCGTGATCCGCTCGAACTTGGCGAAATACCGGCGCGAGGCGTAAAGGTCGCTCAGCCCGACATGGTCGTTGGCCGCAGCGCTCCGCGCGTTCTGTGGCAGTTCATCAATCAATCTTGTTCCGATCTACCATTATCTGTTGGTCCTTGTAGGCATCGAGCGTCACCGCCCCGCCCTTCGTGGTGGCCATGATAAAGGCGATCATGGCACCCGCCCCGATCACGCCGGCGATGGATAGCCAATAGACCTGGTGACGGGCCGCCAGCATCGCGATGGCCAGGAAGCCGGCCACCAAACCGTAACGCACCACGACCCGCAGCACGAGCTTGATGGCCTTCCCTTCGCTCACTTACGCCCCATAAAGGTTCTTGTCGTGCTTCTCGATGATCTTCGCGAAGCGCCGCGCGAACCGCTCGTCCGCCTTGGCCTTCGCCTCCAGCACCTCGCGGGCGAACACCATGTGCCCCTCGTGCTGCTCCATCATGTCGGCCATCCGCTGGTTGGTGGCGGCCCCGATCCCGGCCATGGCGCTCTGCGCCTCCTGGTCGGTCTGCACCCCGATCTCGTTGATCCGGTGCGCCACGTCCTGCTGCTGCGCGGTCTTCAGCGATTTGGTCAGCGCATCGTACAGCACCACCCGCTGCTTGGTATCCGTCTGCAGCTTGTTGATCAGCACCATCTGCGTCGCCGCCTGGTTCTGAAGGCTGTCGACCCAGGTCTTGCCCTTCTCGATATAGCGCTCCAGCGTCTGGCTCTTGGCCAGCTTCACCTGCTCTTGCTGCACCTTCTCGTTGTACTTCGCGTTCATCTCCGCCAGCTGCGTCTCCAGCTTGGTCCTTGCCGCCGCATCCGTCTCGTTGGCGATCTTGTTTTCCAGCTGGATGATCTCCGGGTCGAGCCCCTGGATATCGGCGCGCAGCGTCTCCAGCTCGCCCACCGTCGCCTCCCGCTCGTCCAGCGTCTCGGACAGGTTCTGCTCCACCTTCACCTTCTGCTCCTCCAGCATGGTCAGCTGGCCCTCCAGAAGGTTCACGATCACGTCCGACTTCGAAATCAGGTCCTGCAGCTTGTCGTCGATATTGGCCGTGCGAATCCGGTCCTGCCGCATGCTGTCGGCCTTGGCCTTGGAAAAGACCCCGACGAAACTCTCCCACCCGGTCTTGTTGCGCATCTCGTCGAAATCGCGCGAGAACGCGGCGGTCACATCGTCGAGCCCCATGATCAGCTCGGCGATATTCGCGTTCATCGTGTCGGTATGCGCATGCACCTCCTCCAGCGTGGCGTTCTCGATGTCGAGCGTGGCATCCTCGCCGCCCTTGATCTTGCTGCGCGCCGTCTCGATCCGGCTGGTCAGCTCGGCGATCCGGGCCTGCGCCTGCTCCACCTGCTCCTGGCTTTCGCGCACCTGCGCGTCCAAATCGGCCATCGAAAACTCCCTGTCTGAAACATCCTCGCGCCCAATATATGCGGATCGCCGCGAAACTTAAGCGGAAACGCATGGCCCGAGGCAAGCCCGCGGCGTCTTCTGGCCGAAAATATCCCCGCCGGAGGCATTAATCTCTTCCCGCGCCCCCGCCCCGGCCTCCGCTGCCTCACGAGCATCGCGCCACCGCCCGCCCCGAGCACCGCCGAGAATCGCCCCAAACTCCCCCTTCTGCCCCGGCCCCTCGCCGCCTATACTGGCCCAAAGGGCAGACAGGCAGGACAACCCCGGACATGGCCGCAAAGGCGCGCGAAACCCAACCGTTCAACGTCGTGATCGTCGGCCAGGGCGGGCGCCTGCAATACGAGGCGATCCTCTTCGCCGCCTCGATGCAGATGAATTCCCCCGACTTCCCCGGCCGCCTCATCGTCGCCGAACCCCGGCCCGGGCCCCTGTGGGAGAAGGATCCCACGATCCGCGGCGACGACACGCTCGAACTCCTCGACCGCCTCGGCGCCGAGATCCTCCCTTTCGAGTCGCACCATTTCGGCGAGGCCTACCCCTACGGCAACAAGATCGAGGCCCTCTTCGCCCTGCCAGAGGGCGAGCCCTTCGTCTTCTTCGACACCGACACGCTCGTCACCGGCGACCTCGCCACCGTCCCCTTCGACTTCGACCGCCCCACCGCCTCGCTCCGTCGCGAGGGCACCTGGCCCGAGATCGAACTCTACGGCCCCGGTTACACCCAGATATGGAAATCCCTCTACGACCGCTTCGGCCTCGACTTCGAAAGCTCGCTCGACCTCTCGCAACCGGATGAATACTGGCGCCGCTACCTCTATTTCAACGCGGGCTTCTTCTTCTACAAATGCCCCCACGTCTTCGGCCAGCGCTTCCTCGACTACGCGCTTTCCATCCGGGACGACCCGCCGCCGGAACTTGTCTGCCAGTCCCTCGACCCCTGGCTCGACCAGGTGGCGCTGCCCCTCGTCATCCATTCCCTGGGCGGCGGCCGCGACACCCTGCCGGAAGGCCTGCTCGACGGCGAGATCACCTGCCACTACCGCATGCTGCCCCTGCTCTATGCCCGCGAATCCGACCGCGTGGTCGAGGTGCTGGAAGAGATCGCCGCCCCCAACCCGGTCAAGAAGGTCCTCAAGAAATACGACCCGATCAAGTTCATGGTCTACCACGGCCGCGGCCGGAAGGCCCGCGCCCTCTTCGACCGCGACAACCTCCCCCGCAAGGAACAGGCGATCCGCAACACCATCCGCCGCAATGGCTACTGGATGCGCTGACCGGGGGAACCTGCGGCTACGCCACCGGTTGACCTTCCGATGGTGCAGATCGAAGACATGCTGTTTCAAAGCTGGTCCGACCTCTTCCGCGTGGTCCTCGTCGGCACGCTGGCCTATGTCGCGCTCGTGGCCATGCTGCGCATCTCCGGCAAGCGCACGCTGGCCAAGCTCAACGCCTTCGACCTCGTCGTCACCGTCGCCATCGGCTCCACGCTGGCCACCATCCTGCTCTCCAAGACCGTCACGCTCTTCGAAGGGCTCACGGCGCTGCTGCTGCTGATCGGCCTGCAATGGGTCGTCACCGCCACCTCGGTCCGTTCCGCCCGCGTCGCCCGGCTGGTCCGGTCCGAGCCGCAGCTTCTCGTCTACCGGGGCGAGACCTGCGACGACGCGATGCAGCGCGAGCGCATTACCCGCTCCGAGCTCGACACCATCCTCCGCTCCTCCGGCCTCGCCTCGCCTGACCAGGCCCAGACGGTGGTGCTGGAAAGCGACGGCTCCTTTTCCGTCACCGCCGCCCCCGGGGCCGCGATGGCCGAAAAACTCCCCGCCGGCGTCGGCGACAAGGGCTCCGGCACCGGCTGAGCCCCGTCGGAAACGGGCTTTGCCCCATTCCGCGACAAAATCCGGAAATTGTGTGCTAAACTTCTCCGGCTTGATCATGACAGCGAATGGATATTGCGCCGTGCCTTTCACAAAGCCCTTTCTTTTCACCGCCCTCTGCGCCGCCACCCTCGGCGCCTGCAGCGAGCCCGCCGAAGTCCGTCGATTCGAAATGCGCGTCGATGACTCCTATTACACCGTGACCGACCGCAAGCCCGGCTTCGCCCTTTTCGGCACGCCCGCCGCCCACCGCACCGTGCGCGTGAACGGCACAGACGTGCCCTGCCCGGACATGCCCTGCACCGGCGCCATCCGGCAGGCCGCCCATACCGACGGGATGGACGAGTTCCGCCTGCCGCCCCCCGGCGCCGACCTGACGACCGAGTGATCCCGCCAACATCGTTGTTGTTCCGGTCCTGAACTTGTCTTACCCCTGTGTGCAACGCATTCAGGGAGGTTTCACATGTCCGACAAGATCCACGAATTCGGCTTCGACACGCTGCAAATCCACGCAGGTTCGCGCCCCGACCCGGCCACCGGCGCCCGCCAGACCCCGATCTACCAAAGCACGGCCTACGTCTTCCGCGATGCCGAGCATGCGGCCGCCCTCTTCAACCTCCAGGAAGTGGGCTACATCTATTCCCGCCTCACCAACCCCACCGTCGCCGTCCTGCAGGAGCGCATCGCCACGCTCGAGGGCGGCTCCGGCGCCGTCTGCTGCTCCTCGGGCCACGCGGCCCAGATCATGGCGCTCTTCCCGCTCATGGCGCCGGGCCGGAACGTGGTCGTCTCCACCCGCCTCTACGGCGGCTCGGTCACGCAGTTCTCGCAGACCATCAAGCGCTTCGGCTGGTCGGCCAAGTTCGTCGACATCGACGACACCGACGCGGTGAAAGCGGCGATCGACGATGACACGCGCGCGATTTTCTGCGAATCCATCGCCAACCCCGGCGGCCACATCGCCGATCTCGACACGCTGTCCAAGATCGCCGACGACGCGGGCCTGCCCCTCATCGTCGACAACACCTCCGCCACCCCCTACCTCTGCCGCCCTATCGAGCATGGCGCGACCCTCGTCGTCCACTCGATGACCAAGTTCCTCACCGGCAACGGCACCGTCACCGGCGGCTGCGTCGTCGATTCGGGCACGTTCGACTGGTCCGCCTCCGACAAGTTCCCCTCCCTCTCCGCGCCCGAGCCCGCCTATCACGGCCTCAAGTTCCACGAGACGTTCGGGCCACTGGCCTTCACCTTCCACGGCATCGCCATCGGCCTGCGCGACCTCGGCATGACGCTGAACCCGCAGGCCGCGCATTACACGCTGATGGGCATCGAAACCCTCTCGCTGCGCATGCAGAAACACGTGGAAAACGCCGAAACCGTCGCCGCCTGGCTCGAAAAGCACGACGCCATCGAGGCAGTCACCTATGCCGGCCTCAAATCCTCGCCCTCCTACGACCGGGTGGCGAAAATCTGCCCCAAGGGCGCCGGCGGCCTCTTCACCATCGCGCTCAAGGGCGGCTACGAGGCCTGCGTCAAGCTGGTCGACAACCTCGAACTCTTCAGCCACGTCGCCAACCTGGGCGACACCCGCTCGCTGGTGATCCACTCGGCCTCCACCACCCACCGCCAGCTCACCCCGGAACAGCAGACCGCCGCGGGCGCCGCGCCAAACGTCGTGCGCATCTCCATAGGGATCGAGGATGCCGACGACATCATCGCCGACCTCGACCAGGCCCTCAAGAAAGCGTCAAGCTGACCCACTTGGAGCCAACCGCCCCGCGCCTTATATCCACCGGAATGGGGCGCTGGGCTTTTACTTTCCCTCGGATCGAAGCTGCGGTAAAATCGGTGTTCTCAAACTGTATGTACGCGTGTGAACTCCTTGTGCTAAAGCGTTGCCGATGAAACCGAATTTTGCGCTGACACTTTCTTTCGACGGGATCAGCCTGCTGCACCGCACGCACGCAGGCTGGCACCTCGTCGGCGAGGTCGCGCTCAATGCCGAGAATCTGGCGGCCGACCTGGCCGAGCTCACCGCCAAGGCGCGCATGCTCGACCCGACCGGCCTGCGCACCAAGCTCGTCCTGCCCGACGACCAGATCAAGTATCTGGCCCTCGAAAGCTCCGCCCGCGACGTCAACACGATCGAGGCCGAGGTGCGCGCGGCGCTCGACGGCGCCACGCCCTACCCGCTGAAGGAGCTTTCCTACGACTGGTCTGTGCGCGACGGACGGGTTCACGTCGCCGCCGTCGCCCGCGAAACCCTGGCCGAGGCCGAGGCCTTCGCCCAGGAACACAGCCTCAACCCGCTCTGCTTCGTCGCCATGCCGGCAGACGACGCCTTCGCGGGCGAGCCGTTCTTCGGCGAAACCGCCTATGCCGGCAAGGTGCTCGGCCCCGACGAATCGGTCGACCGCGAGAACGAGGTCATCCGCATCGTCGGCGCGGCCCGCCTGCCCGAACCCGCCCCCGTTCCTGCCAGCCCGGCCCCGGCCGATGACACCGATGCGCAACCGCCCGCCGACCCCGAGGCCGGGCCGAAGGCCGACGCCAAGCCCGAGGCCGGCGCGAAACCACAAGCCGAGCCCGCCCCGCAGCCAGGGCCGGAGTCCAAGCCGAAGCCCAAAGCGAAACAGCGGCCGGGGGCTTCCCCTGATACCGACGCCGAGGCCGAGGCGGAAGCCAGGCGCGAAAGACAGGCCCGCAAAAAGGCCAAGGGCAACAAAGCCCGTCAGAAAGACTCGCAGCCCGAGGCGAATGCCCCCGAAACCCCAGCCAACGCCAAACCGGCCAATAGTAAACCTGCCAATGAAAAACCTGGCAGGGCGAACCGTGCCAACGACAAGCCCGCCGCTGAAAAGCCTGCGCGCGACAAGCCCGCCGACAAGGGTTCCGCTCCGGCAGACGCCGGACCAAAGACCGCCCCCACCTTCGCCTTCACCTCGATCCGCACCGCCCCCCGCGACGGGTCCGGCGAAACACCGCAACCCGGCCGTATCTCTCCCCTGCCCAGCGCGCGTTTCACGCCGCCGCCCGTCTCCGGCATCCGCAACCCGCCCCCCCCGGCGGACCAGCCGCAGGCCAGGCAAAAACCGGCGGAGAAGGCCCCCGAGATGCAGGCCGCCGAGCTTGCCGCCTCCCTCGCCGCCGTCCCTGCGCCCGAGCCCGAGAACGAATTCGCGCCGCGAACGAAAGACGACGACTACACCGGCCCGCCGCCGGCAAGCATCACCCCGGAAGTATCCGGAAAGAAACGCAAATCCGGTATCGGCGGCTTCCTGTCCCGGCGCCAGGCGCCCGAAGGTCTCCCCGCGGACAAGCCCCGCGCAAAGGGCCGCCAACCCGCCCCCGGGCCGCTCCATTCCGAGACCAGCATCGCCTCCGCGACCGATCCGCAGCCCACCGCCGCCGCCCGTTCCCTCGACGAGAAGGACCGGATGACCATTTTCGGCGCCCGCCGCTCCGAAAGCGTGCAGCCCGAGAAACCGCGCTACATGGCGCTGATCCTCACGGCCATCCTGCTGCTCATCCTCGTGGGCGTCGCCGCATGGGCCGCGCTCTTCCTCGATAACGGCGTCGCCGGCCTGTTCCGCAGCGGCGACCCGGTCGAAACGGTCGAACAGGCCGAGCCCGATACCGACACCATCGACGAGGCCGTCTCCGCCGCCCTGACCGAACAGCCCGCCGCCGAAGACGGCACGGCCGATCCCGACACCGAGACCGCCGCGCTCTCCGACGGTGACCCCGACCTGCCCGGCAATCCCGACGCAGAGCTCGAAGTCCTGGAAGAACCGCCGCCAACCCCCCGCCCCGAGCTCGTCCCCGAAGAGCTGACCCCGGACGAGGCACGCGCCCGCTACGCGGCAACCGGTATCTGGCAAATGGCGCCCGAGCCTTCACAGGCGCCGGGCGTCACGACTCTGGAAGATGTCTACCAGACCAACCTCGACCCCGAGGTGAACTTCTCCGACGCGGTCGCCCTGCCCGAGGCCGAAGACCTTGCCACGGGCGCCCGCCCCGTTACGCCGTCCGATCCGCCGCCGCCCGGCGTGCGCTACCAGCTTGACGCGCGCGGCTTCATCGCCGCCACCTCCGAGGGCGCCGAAACGCCCGAGGGCGCCATCGTCTTCAGTGGCCCGCCGCCGATCATCCCGCCCGACACGCCCCCGCGCGCCTCGGCCGAGGTGGTCGATGGCCCCGCCGCGGCCGCGCCCGACAATCCCACGATCCGCCCCCGCGCCCGGCCCGGCGACCTGCAGGAAACCCGTGAACGCTCGATCCTCGGCGGCATGACCCGGACCGAACTGGCCGGCTTCCGCCCCCGCCCGCGCCCCAAGAGCGCCCAGCAGGAGGCGGTCGAGGCGCTTGCGCAGGAAACCGGCATCGACCCCGACAGCGCCGACCCGATGGCCACCGCCACCGAACAGGCCGTCGCCGCGTCGCTGAAGCCACAGAACCGCCCCACCGGCTTTGAAACCATCATCGCCGACGCCCGCAAGGCCGCCGCCGCCGCGCGGGAGGCCGCCGCCTCGGAGCCGGTCAGCCGCGAACAGCGCGTCGCCGTCAACATTCCAACCGCCACCTCCGTTGCCCGCGCGGCGACAGAGAGAAAGCAGATTTCCCTGAGAAAACTGAATCTTATCGGCGTCTACGGCAAAGCCAACAGCCGCCGCGCGCTGGTGCGCATGGCCAATGGCAGTTATCAGAAGGTCCAGGTTGGAGATCGCCTCGATGGCGGCCAGGTCGCCGCCATCGGCGAGAGCGAGCTGCGCTACGTCAAGGGCGGCCGCTCCGTCGTCCTGAAAATGCCCCAGGGCTGACCCGGGGCGCTGGCGCGAAGGGCGGCAGCCCGCCCCTCGCCGCACGTGGGCCTCAGCCCGCCTTCAACTCGCCACTGTCGATCTGCTCCTGCTCGATCGATTCGAAGAGCGCCTTGAAATTGCCCTCGCCGAACCCGTCATCGCCCTTGCGCTGGATGAACTCGAAGAAGATCGGCCCGATCACGGTTTTCGAGAAGATCTGCAACAGGATCTTCGTCTCCCCGCCATCGACCACGCCTTCCCCGTCGATCAGGATGCCATGTTTCTTCATCCGGTCGATCGGCTCTTCATGTCCGGTCACCCGCTCCTTCGAAAGCTCGTAATAGGTATCCGGCGGCCCCGGCATGAATTTGACGCCCATATCGGCGATCGCATCGGTCGAGCCATAGATATCCTCGGACCCCACCGCGATATGCTGGATTCCCTCGCCATTGTACTTCTTCAGGTACGACACGATCTGCCCGGTCTCGCCCCGGTCCTCGTTGATCGGGATGCGGATCCGCCCACAGGGCGAGGTCAGCGCGCGGCTGTAAAGCCCGGTGAACTTGCCCTCGATATCGAAG
The DNA here is from genome assembly GCF_030373445.1 of Roseovarius sp. GTDB lineage: Bacteria > Pseudomonadota > Alphaproteobacteria > Rhodobacterales > Rhodobacteraceae > Roseovarius. The sequence continues at coordinate 49,716 of NZ_JAUCYU010000002.1, read as the reverse complement.
AACCGGATTTCCCTGAAATTGAACAGGTCCCCGTAGAACCGGAACCACTTGTCCATGTTCCCCTTGAACACGTTATGCGTCAGGTGATCGAGGTAATAGAACCCCACGCCCTTGGGCTTCGAGACTTCAAGCCATTGATATTCCTCGTTATAGGGCGAGGTGTCATGGTACTGGTCGATGAAATAGATCAGGCTCCCCCCGATCCCGTAGATCGCCGGCACGTCCAGCACGCGGCCATCCCCTTCATATGGTTCGGCCCCCTTCGCCACCGCATGCTCGAACGCGTGCTGCGCATCCACCACGCGCCAGCCCATCGACGGCGCGCAAGGCCCGTGCTCGTCCACGAATTTCTGGCCAAAGCTGCCTTTCTCGGCATTCACCACGTAGGTGATATCGCCCTGCTGCCACAGCTCGATATCCTTCTCCTTGTGGCGCGCCACCTTCTCGTACCCCATCGAGGCGAAAAGCGTCCGCAACTCCTCCGGCTCGGGGTGCGCAAACTCGACGAATTCGAACCCGTCCGTGCCGGCGGGGTTCTCCTCGGTGATCTTTGATTGCGGGCGGTCATGCGGGAACGGTCCCATGGCGCATCTCCTTCGCGTTTGTTCCTGTTCGGATCAAATATACCGCATCCCGCATACGGAATGTGCGCATTCATGGCCTGATTTCACGCGCACCCTGCGTGAGATTTGCAAATCTGTCGCGCAAGCCGCATAATATCCGCATATGCTTGATGAAACCGATATCCGCCTGCTCTCGGCCCTCCAGAAGAACGCGCAGCTCACCGCGCAGGATCTCGGTGCAGAGCTCGGCCTCTCGCCCAGCCAGGCGGGCCGCCGCCGCCAGCGGCTGGAAACCAGCGGCCTGATCCGCGGCTACTCGGCCAAGCTCGACCCCGTGCAGCTCGGCCTCGCCATCCAGGCCTTCGTGCAGGTCGAACTCTCCAGCCACGGGCCCGAGCAATCGCGCTCCTTCACCCGCCTGCTCGACACCCGGCCCGAAGTCGTCAGCGCCTGGACCCTAACGGGCAACGCCGATTACCTTCTCCGCGTCTATTGCGAGGACCTCCCCGCGCTCAACCGCCTGATCCACGAGATCCTTCTGCCACACGCCGCCGTCGCCAAGGTGCAAAGCCAGATCGTCATGGACCAGTGCAAACCCGACGCGCCCCTGCCATTATGACCGAAACACCGTTACGAAGGACTTAACATTTCATGGAAGGCTTCCTGTTCCAGGCCACGATTTTCCTTGCCGCCGCGGTGATCGCGGTGCCGCTCGCGGCGCGGCTGGGGCTGGGCTCGGTCCTGGGCTACCTCGCCGCCGGCATCCTCATCGGCCCGGTCCTCGGCTTCGTCGCCGGTCACGAGACGGAAGAACTCCAGCATTTCGCCGAGTTCGGCGTGGTCATGATGCTCTTCCTCATCGGGCTGGAGCTCGAACCCCGCGCCCTCTGGGACATGCGGCACAGGCTGATCGGCCTGGGCGGGCTCCAGATCACGCTGACCACCCTGGCGGTCATGGCCGGTGCCATGGCGCTTGGCATCGGCTGGAGCATCGCGCTCGCCATCGGCCTCGTCTTCGCCCTCTCCTCGACCGCCATCGTCCTGCAAACCCTGTCGGAAAAGGGCCTCATGCAGACCGGCGGCGGCCGCTCGGCCTTCTCGGTGCTGCTCACGCAGGACATCGCGGTCATCCCGATGCTGGCGCTGATCCCGCTCCTCGCCATGCCCAAGACGCCCGACATGATCCTGGGCGAGACCATCAAGCGCGCCCGCGAGGGCGAGGCCGGCGCCCATCCCGAGGGCGCGCACGAGGCCGCGGCCACTTTCATCCAGAGCCTGCCGGGCTGGGGCGTCACCCTTGTCACGCTGGCCGCCGTCGCGGCGATCATCCTCACCGGTGTCTACCTCACCCGGCCCGTCTTCCGCTACATCCACACCGCCCGCCTGCGCGAGATGTCGACGGCGCTGGCCCTGCTCATCGTCGTCGGTATCGCCTTCCTGATGAACGTCGTGGGCCTGTCACCTGCCCTCGGCGCCTTCCTCGCCGGCGTCGTCCTCGCCTCCAGCGAATTCCGTCACGAACTGGAAAGCGATATCGAGCCGTTCAAGGGCCTGCTGCTCGGCCTGTTCTTCATCACCGTGGGTGCGGGTATCAATTTCACGATCTTGTTTGCCAATTTCTTCACGGTTATCGGCCTTGCACTTGCAATAATCGTACTTAAGGGCGTCATCCTCTATTTTCTCGGCAGGATCTTCTCGCTCCGCGGCCGCACGCTGTGGCTCTTCACCCTGTCACTGGCTCAGGCCGGGGAATTCGGCTTCGTCCTGATCTCCTTCTCGGGCCAACAGAACGTCATCCCCCGCGCCATGACGGAAATGCTGCTCCTCGTCGTGGCGATCACCATGCTGATCACGCCGCTGCTCTTCATCCTCTACGACATCCTCTCGCACCGCATCGACGACGGCGCTGAAGCCCATGAACCCGACGAGATCGACGCAAGCGGCCCGGTCATCATTGCCGGCATCGGCCGCTTCGGCCAAGTGGTCAACCGCCTCGTCCGCTCCAGCGGCTTCGACACGGTCGTGCTCGACCATGACCTCGGCGCCATCCAGCGGATGCGCCGTTTCGGCATCAAGGGCTTCCTCGGCGACCCGTCGCGCCCCGAGCTTCTCCACGCCGCCGGGCTGAAGGAGGCCAAGGTGCTCGTCGTCGCCCTCGACAACCCCGAGGCCACCACCCGCCTCGTCAGCTTCGCCCGCCGCGAACGGCCAGACCTGCACATCATCGCCCGTGCCCGCGACCGCACCCACGTCTTCCGCCTTTACCAGGCCGGCGCCAACGACATCGTCCGCGAACTGTTCGACAGCTCGCTCCGCGCCGGTCGCTACGTGCTTGAAAACATGGGGCTATCGGAATTCGAGGCCTCCGAACTGGAAAAGACCTTCTACAAGCACGACCGCCATTCAGTCCGCGAGCTGGCGGCCCTGTGGGATCCGGAAATGCCCACCATCGAGAACGCCGCCTACATCTCCCGCGCCAAGGAACTCGAGTCGGAACTCCAGACCATGTTGCTCTCGCAGCTCGAGGAAACCGCCGCGAACGACCTGCCAGACAAGGACAAGGAGGGCGCCTAGCCCCCCGACACCCCCGCCTCGGCAAAGGTCGCCATGCCCGAATGACAGGCGACCGCGCCCTTCAGGACGCCCATAGCCAGCGCCGCGCCCGAGCCTTCGCCCAGCCGCATGCCCATGGCCAGCAGCGGCTCTTTCCCGAGCCGTTCAAGCAGCGCCGGATGCGCCGCCTCGGCGCTCACATGGCCCGCCACGGCATGGTCCAGCGCCCCCTTCCGCGCCGCCTCGAGGCAGGCCCCCGCCGCCGTGCAGATGAACCCGTCCAGGATCAGCGGGATCCGCAGCATCCGCGCCCGCACCATCGCGCCCGCCATCGCCGCGATCTCCCGCCCGCCAAGGCAGCGCAGCACCTCCAGCCCGTCGCTGCCACAGCCGGCATTCGCCGCCACGGCCCGCGCCACAACCTCGGCCTTGAGCCTGAGCGCCTCGTCGCTGACCCCCGTGCCCCGGCCCGTCCAGTCGCCCGCCTCGCCGCCAAAAAGCGCCAGCGCCATCGCCGCCGCGGCCGTCGTGTTGCCAATCCCCATCTCACCGACAACCAGCAAATCCGCTTCCGGATCAACGGCTTCCCAACCGGTCTTCAAGGCAGCGACGAACTCCTCCGCCGCCATCGCCGGCCCTTGCGTGAAATCCGCCGTCGGCCGCTCCAACTCCAGCGCATGCACGTCCATCCTCGCTCCGAACGCCTTGGCCAGCTGGTTGATCGCCGCCCCCCCGGCCTCGAAATTCGCCACCATCTGCACCGTCACATCCGCCGGAAAGGCCGAGATTCCCTGCGCCGTCACCCCATGATTACCCGCGAAGACGATCACCTGCGGCCGGGCAATCTCCGGCCGCGCATCGCCCCGCCACGCGCAATACCACGCCGCAAGGTCCTCGAGCCGGCCCAGCGCCCCCGGCGGCTTGGTCAGCTGCCCGTTCCGCTCCTGCGCCGCCGCCCGCGCCGCCGCGTCCTCCTCCGGAAGCGCCTGCAACAGTTGCGAAAACGCCTCGACCGACCCGAAATCCTGATGCATACCTGTCCCCGTCCTGTCCGTTTCCGCCCCCTCTACCGCAGCCCGCCCCCCGAGACAGCCCCAAAAGAGGCACCGGCATGTCCAAAAACGAAACCGCCCTCGTCGCCCTGTCGGATATCCCCACGGCGCTCGGCCTGCTCTCCCGCCTGCCCGTCCCGCCCGGTGACATGGAGCGCACGGCTGCCGCCGCCTGGGCCTACCCGGTGGCCGGGCTGATCCTCGGCGCGCTGGCCGCCCTTGCCGGTGCCATCGCCCACGCGTTTGGCTTACCTTCGCCACTCACGGCATTGATCGCGCTCGGTTTTCTGATACTCGCCACCGGCGCCATGCACGAGGACGGGCTGGCCGACACCGCTGACGGGTTCTGGGGCGGCTGGACCCGCGACCGCCGGCTCGAGATCATGAAGGACAGCCATATCGGCACCTATGGCGTGGTGGCCCTTGTCCTGTCGCTGGCCGCCCGCTGGGCCGCGCTGTCCCTGCTCTACGACATCGGCAGCGGCGTCGCGGCGGCCGCCCTGGTCACCGCCGCCGCCCTCTCCCGCGCCGCCATGCCGCTCCTGATGGCCCGCCTGCCCCATGCCCGTGCCGGCGGCCTGTCGCACAGCGTGGGCCCCGTGCCCGAGCGCACGGCGTGGCTCGCGCTGGCCATCGCCGCCCTCGCCGCCCTCCTCCTCGCCGGGTGGAGCGGCCTGCCCGCCATCCTCTGGGCCCTCGCCGCCGCCTTCGCCATCGGCTTCCTCGCCCGCTCGATGATCGGCGGGCAAACGGGCGACATCCTCGGCGCCACCCAACAGACAGCCGAGATCGCCATTCTCTTCAGCCTCGTCGCCTGACGCCTCGGTCAAGGGCCGAAAACGCCAAAGGCCGCGCCCCTCAACGGGCACGGCCTTGCGCATTTTTCCAATATCGCCGGGCAGTTACGCCGCGCGCGACACCAGCACTTCGTCGACCTTCTTGGCCGCCTGCACCTCGTCGCCGCCGCTCACTGCGGCCACTTCACGGGTCAGACGCTCCAGCGCGGCCTCGTAAAGCTGGCGCTCGGAATAGCTCTGCTCGCGCTGGTCGTCGGTGCGGTGCAGGTCGCGCACCACCTCGGCAATCGCGATCAGGTCGCCGGAATTGATCTTCTGTTCGTATTCCTGCGCGCGGCGCGACCACATGGCGCGCTTCACCCGGGCCTTGCCCTTCAGCGTGCTCATGGCCTTCGACACCACGTCCGGGCTCGATAGGCTCCGCATGCCGATCTCGGCGGCCTTGTTCGTCGGCACCCGCAGGGTCATCTTGTCCTTTTCGAACGAAATCACGAACAGTTCCAGCTCGATCCCGGCAATCTCCTGCTTCTCGATCGACACGATCTGCCCCACCCCATGGGCGGGGTAGACAACGTAATCGTCGGGCCGAAACTCGGATTTCTTGGATTTGCTCATTCAGTCTTTCCTCATCATGCAAACCGTCGCAGACAGCGCATTGGGCACGTCCCAGGGGATTTGGGGATCCGGTGAGCCGATGCAACAGGCGCAGAAATACCCATTCCCAAAAGCAGATCGGGTGAATGGATACCAGGCGGTGTTCTTCATATGTCACAAAATCATAGCATAAAAATGCGACATCTGGAAGCACAATCACTTGATCCGCCGCATTTCGCCTTTGAAACAAAGGCGTTACACGACGATCCTCATCCCCTTTTGAGCCCCTTCACGGGCCGCCGGGTATCGAATCAGCTGAACCGCCCGGTTCAGCCCCCCTCGCCGGGGGTTTCCGAGAAATACTTGGCCAGCTTGCCCTCTTCCCCGTCGCGCTCGTCGGCATTGGGAAGCTGGTCCTTCTTGGTAATGATCACCGGCCACATCTCGGAATACTTCCGGTTGAATTCCACCCATTCTTCCATGTCCGGCTCGGTATCGGGCCGGATCGCGTCGGCCGGGCATTCCGGCTCGCAGACGCCACAGTCGATGCATTCGTCGGGGTGGATCACCAGCATGTTCTCGCCCTCGTAGAAACAGTCCACGGGGCATACCTCGACACAGTCGGTGTATTTGCATTCGATGCAGTTATCGATCACCACGTAAGTCATCTGGCGGGTTCATCCTTGATATCTCGCGCCTGAACTAATCCAGTGCCCCGGATCATTCAAGCGTGTCAGGACGATTGAGATCGAGTTTGCGGCGTTCCCGTTTCGTGGGCCGCCCTTTTCCCTCGTAGCGCGGCGCAGCCGGAACGCTGTTCGCCTCGTCGCGCTCCACCGGGGCCAGGTCCTCGTAAAGCGCCTGCGCCTCGGGCGCCGGCCCGCGCCGCTCGCCCAGTGCCACGATGCGGATCACCCGCACCCGCCTGGCCTGCGGAAAGGTAAGCACGTCGCCCGCGCCCACGGCGTGGGCGGGCTTGGCCACCTTCTGGCTGTTGACCCGCACATGCCCGCCCGAGACAAGCTTCGCCGAAAGGCCCCGCGTCTTGAAGAACCGCGCCTGCCACAGCCACTTGTCGAGGCGGATCTTGCCGGGGCCTTGTGTCACCGAACCATCAGCTCTTGTCCTTCAACCCCATCAGCGCGGCGGCAAAGGGGTTGTCGGGGTCGATCCGGTCCTTCTTCTCGGGGCGCGAGGAATAGTTGCGCGCGCCCTTCTGCTCGGGCTTGGCACCCCGCGGCTTGCCCTTGGGCTTGCGGCCCTGCCCGCGTTCCTGGCCCTTTTCCTGCCCCTGCGGCTTGCCCTGCCGGCGCTGGTGATTCTGCCGGTTGGCCTTGGGCCGCCCGGCCCAGGTGAAGGTATAGTAAACTTCCAGCTCGGGCTGGGCCACCTCCGCCGGCGTCTCGCCGGGCAGGATCTCCTCCTCGGGCGTCGCGGGGATCTCCGCCGCGTCCTCGGGCGCCTCGGCGGGCTCTGCCGCCACCGGCGCCTCGCCTTCGTCGGCGATCTCCTCGACCTTGTCCTCGGCCGTCTCCGCCGGCGCATCCGCGCCCTCCGGCACGTGGCCCGCCGCGGCCTCGGCGGCATCCATCACCGGCGCATCCGCGCCGTCCGGTTCACCGCCGGCCTCGGCCGAATCCATCACCGGCGCATCACCGGCCTCGGCTGCCGCGGCCTCGTCCGAAGACGCGTCGGCCACCGCCTGGTCGACCGGTTTCACCTTCTCGCGCTCGCCCCGCTCGGCCTTGTAGCCCAAGCCCTGCATCAGGTCGGCGAACTGCTCCAGCGTCATGCCGGTGATCGACAGCATGTCGGCCTTGGCCTCGAACCCGCCCCGGCTGTCCTCGGCCCGCAGCATGTCGGCCAGCCGCTCCAGCATGTCGATCCGGATCGCCCGCTCGCCCGCCGCGCGATAGCCGGCCATGGCGTAATAACCCTCCGTCGTCTCGGTCGCCGGCACCGTCACCAGCCCCGGCGGCGGCGACTCGGGGAACTCGTCCAGCCCCTTCGACAGCGACCACAGCACCAGCCGAAGCCGCGTCGGCGCGGGCTTCAGCAGCAGCGGCATGAAAATCGTGAACTGCCCGAACCGCACGCCATGCTTGCGCAGCGCCCCGCGCGAGTCCTGGTCCAGCGCCTTGACCTCGTCGGCCACCTGGCCCCGCGGGATCACCCCGAAATTCTCGACCATGCGGAAGCCGAAGCCGCGCGCCAGACCGGCCAGCGCCTCGTCCCGCTGGATGTTCAGCAGCGGCTCGAACAGCGTGGCGATCTTGCGGTCGATGAAATGCTGCAGACGCCGCTGCACCTTCTGCGTCACCTCCGGCCCGGCAATATCGTCAACGTAAGCCGAAACCCCCGGCTTGAGCGGGTCCGACCCGGCGACAAGCTTGCCCACCGCCTGCTCGCCCCACATCAGGCCACCCTGCTCGGTGAAATCGATCTCGGTGTCCGGCGCATTGTAGAACCGGTCGGCTCGCAGGTGAAAATGGGGGCTCAGCGCCTGAAGGCTCGCCTGCTGCAGCGTCTTGGCCTCCTGCCCGGCGGCCGCCTTGTCCTGGATGAATCGGAATCCTTCCAGCCGGCCGACGAATTCGCCTTCGACCGTCACTTCACCGGTATCGTTCACTTCGGCCACGATGGCCTCCTTCTGCTTGAGCCGCCTGAGCAGCACCGAGGTGCGCCTGTCGACAAATCTCTGTGTCAGGGCGCCGTGCAGCGCGTCCGACAGGCGGTCTTCTACCGCGCGAGTCGCCTCGCGCCAATGGGTTTCGTTCTCGATCCAGCCATTCCGCTGGGCCACGTATGTCCATGTCCGGATATAGGCCAGACGTTTGCTTAACGTATCAATGTCGCCTTCGGTTCGGTCGATTCTGCGAACTTGCCGCGAAAACCAGTCTTCCGAGACCCGGCCGCGCTCGTGCAGATCGCAATAGATCGTCTCCAGAAGCCCGGCATGCTCGGCATGGCTGATGCCCCGGAAATCCGGCACCCGGCACACGTCCCACAACAGCCGCACCGACGGCCCGTCGCTGGCGCGGGCCCGCACCTCGGCCACCTCCGCCAGCGTCTTCAGCGCGCCAAGGTCGTCGGCCTCCCGCGCCTTGACCAGCCGCTCGTTGTCGGGCCGGGCTTCCAGCGACGCGATCAGCGCATCGAGATGGCCAAAGCTCAGCGCCGGGTTCCGCCATTCCAGCTTCCGGATGGGCGCGAACCGGTGATCCATGATCGCCTGCGCCACCTCCGGGTCGAGGTCCGGCGCCTCTCCGGTCACCCCGAACGTGCCGTTGCTCATCCCCCGGCCCGCCCGGCCCGCGATCTGCGCCAGCTCGTTGGGCTGCAACGCCCGCATCCGCCGCCCGTCGAACTTGGAAAGCGAAGAGAACGCCACGTGATCGATATCGAGGTTCAGCCCCATCCCGATCGCGTCCGTCGCCACGAGGTAGTCGACATCCCCGTTCTGGTAGAGCTCGACCTGCGCGTTCCGCGTCCGGGGGGAAAGCGCCCCCATCACCACCGCCGCCCCGCCCTTCTGGCGGCGCAACAGCTCGGCAATCGCATAGACATTCTCCACCGAGAACCCCACGATCGCGCTCCGCGGCGGCATCTTCGGGATCTTCTTCGAGCCCGTGTACATGAGCTGCGACATCCGCTCGCGCCCCACGAACTCCACCCCCGGCACCAGCGCGGCAATCGCCCCGCGCATCGTGTGCGACCCCAGGAACTGCGTCTCGTGCAGCCCCCGCATCCTCAGCAGCCGGTCGGTGAACACGTGCCCCCGCTCCGGGTCGGCACAAAGCTGGATCTCGTCGACGGCCACGAAATCCGCGCCCATCCCCTCCGGCATCGCCTCCACCGTGCAGACCCAGTACTGCGTCCGCTCCGGCACGATCCGTTCCTCGCCGGTCACCAGCGCCACCACCGAGGGCCCGCGCACCTTGACGATCTTGTCATACACCTCCCGCGCCAAAAGGCGCAGCGGCAGACCGATCACCCCGGTCCGGTAGCCCAGCATCCGCTCTATCGCGAAATGGGTCTTGCCCGTGTTCGTCGGCCCCAGAACCGCAAGGGTTCTTGACTGCTCGGCCATGCGACCGCTCCGTTACTGCTCAGAGATCTGCGCCGCCGGCCCGGCTTCCCAGATTTTCAAGGGTTTCCGTTACCTCCGCATGGTGCGGATGTATAGCCAGAACCCGCTCGAAGGCCTCGACGGCCAGGTCGAACCGGTCGATCTCGCCCAGGATGGCGCCCAGCGCGGCAATCGCCTCGAAATGCCGCGGCTCCAGCGCCAGCGTGCGTTCAAGATCGGCCACCGCCGGCCCGAACATCTCGGCCCGCGCAAAGGCTACGGCACGCCGGTGCCAGCCCTCGGCGAAATCCGGCGCATGATCGGTCAGCGCGGTGAAATGGCCGATGGCCGCCTCCATGTCGCCCGCCTCCAGCGCATCCGTCCCGCGCTTCAGAAGCAGGTCCATCGCCGGCGAGCCCGATTTCGACCATTCCATCTCGATATCCCTGGCCACCCGGCGCGCCCCGGCGGGGTCGGCATCCTGCAACTGGCCATACAGCCGGTCGAGCTTCTCCTGGTCCGCCGCCCAGGAAACGCCCGATGACAGGACTATCGCCAGTAACGACGCAACGGTACGATTGAGAAATTGGAATGACATGCCCATAACACCCCTGAATTTAGCGCCCGTCGCGGGGAATCATAGCCCCCCGATGGCAATACCGGAGGAAATTGAACATGAGTGATGTGATCGACAGCGCCGTGGCGGCCCTCAAGCCCAAGGTCGGCGAGGGTTTCGACGACGGCACCGCCAAGTTCGTCATCGAAGGCGAAGGCGCCATCATGATCGACGACAAGGGCGTCCGCGAAGGCGACGAGGAGGCCGACGTCACCCTGACAGCCGAGGCCGAGACCTTCCAGGCCATCCTCGAGGGCGATCTCGACCCCACCTCCGCCTTCATGTCCGGCAAGCTCAGCGTCGACGGCGACATGGGCCTCGCCATGAAGCTCGGTTCCGTCCTCGCGTGACCGAAACCGCCCCCTTCTTCGACGAGATGTCCGACGGGCCCGGCGGCGGCCGGGCCTGGTGGGCCGAGACGGAAGACGGCACCCGTATCCGTCTGGGCCTCTGGCGGCCCGAGGTGGCGCGCGGCACGGTGTTCCTCTTCCCCGGCCGCACCGAGTATATCGAGAAATACGGCCGCGCCGCCCGCGACCTCGCGGCGCAGGGGCTGGCCACCTTCACCATCGACTGGCGCGGCCAGGGCCTCGCCGACCGGCTCGTCGATGACGCGATGGCCGGCCACGTGATGCATTTCACCGACTACCAGCACGATGTCCGCGCCATGCTCGCCGCGGCCGAGGAGCTCGACCTTCCCCGCCCGTGGCACCTGCTCGGGCATTCCATGGGCGGCTGCATCGGCCTGCGCGCGGCGATGGAAGGGATGCCCGTGGCCTCCTGCGTCTTCTCCGGGCCGATGTGGGGCATTCGCATCGCCGACGCCCTGCGCCCGGTCGCGTGGTCGCTCTCCTGGACCTCCAAGCGCCTCGGCATGGGCCACCGCTACGCCCCCGGCACCGCGGGCGGCAATTACGTGCTCACCGAACCCTTCGAGACCAACAAGCTCACACGCGACCGCGAGATGTACGACTACATGACCCGTCATCTCACCGACCAGCCCGAGCTCGGCCTCGGCGGCCCCAGCCTGCACTGGCTGCACGAGGCGCTGATGGAAACCCGCGCGCTGGCCCGCCTGCCCTCGCCCGACCTGCCCTGCCTCACCATCATGGGCTCGGACGAGGATATCGTCGACGTCCCCCGCATCCGCCAGCGCATGGCGGACTGGCCCGGCGGCAGGCTCGAGGTGATCGAGGGCGGCCGCCACGAGGTGATGATGGATGACCCCGAGACCCGCGCCACGGTCTTCGGCCTGATGGGCGATTTCTTCGCCTCACACGGCAGCGTCGCCGCCCCCGCCTGAGCCCCCTTTCCCCCCGCCGGAACCGGGCTATCCTTCGCCCATGGTTCTGGAGTTCAAACCACAGGGCATCTACTGCCCGGCGGGCGATTTCTTCATCGACCCGTGGCGCCCCGTCGACCGGGCGCTCATCACCCATGGCCACGCCGACCACGCCCGCCCCGGGCACAACCGCTACCTCGCCACCGCCGCCGCGGCCCCCGTCATGCATCACCGGCTGGGCGAGATCACCCTCGATACCGTGGATTATGGCGAGACCCGCCGGATCGGCGGGGCGAGCGTCTCCTTCCACCCGGCGGGCCACGTCCCCGGCTCCGCCCAGATCCGCGTCGAAGTGGATGGAGAAGTCTGGGTCGTCTCCGGCGACTACAAGACCGACCCCGACCGCCTTTCCGAACCCTTCGAGCCCGTCCGCTGCCACAGCTTCATCACCGAATGCACCTTCGGCCTGCCCGTCTTCACATGGGCCCCCGAGGCCGAGGTCGCGGCCCAGTTAAACCGCTGGTGGGCCGACAACGCCGCACAGGGCCGCTTCTCCCTCCTCGGCGCCTATTCGCTCGGAAAGGCCCAGCGCGTTCTCTCCCTCCTCGACCCGGAAATCGGCCCCATCCTCACCCACGGCGCCGTTGAGAACACCAACGCCGTCCTGCGCGGGCAGGGCCTCCCCCTCCCCGACACCATCCACGTCACGCCGGACACCAAGGCGGCCGACCACCAAGGCGCCCTCGTCCTCGCCCCGCCCGGCGCCCTCTCCACCCCATGGGCCCGCCGCTTCCGCCCGGCCTCCACCGGCTTCGCCTCCGGCTGGATGCGCCTGCGCGGCGTCCGCCGCCGCCGCGCCGTCGACCGCGGCTTCGTCATGTCCGACCACGCCGACTGGGACGGCCTCTACGCCGCCATCAAGGCCACCGGCGCCGAAACCATCTACGCCACCCACGGCTACACCGACATCTTCGCCCGCTGGCTCACCGAACAAGGCTACGACGCCCATGTCGTCCCGACCGAGTTCACCGGCGAATCCCTCGACGACGACGCCAGCACCGAGGCGGACGCCGCCTCATGAAACGCTTCGCCGCCCTCTACGCCACCATCGACCAGACCACCAAGACCACCCGCAAGGTCGAGGCGCTGGCCGCCTACCTCTCCCAGGCCCCCGAGGATGACCGCCTCTGGACCATCGCGCTTTTCTCCGGCCGCCGCCCCCGCCGCACCATCACCACCACCCGCCTGCGCGAATGGGCGGCCGAACGCGCCGGCATCCCCCTCTGGCTCTTCGAGGAAAGCTACCCCATCGTCGGCGACCTCGCCGAAACCATCGCCCTCGTCCTGCCCGAACCCACCGAAACGCATGACGACACCCTCACCACCTGGATCACCCGCCTCCGCGCCCTCGACGCCGCCTCCGAAGACGACCGCAAAACCGCCATCCTCGACGCCTGGAACCGGATGGACCCCCTCGAACGCCTCGTCTTCAACAAGCTCCTCACCGGCGGCTTCCGCGTCGGCATCTCCCGCAAGCTGATGACCCGCGCCCTGGCCCAGGCCACCGGCCAGGACGAGGCCCAACTCGCCCACCGCCTCATGGGCGACTGGACGCCGGAAAACACCACCTACCACAGCCTCATCGAGGCCGAGGACAAGGCGGCCCAGCTCTCCCGCCCCTACCCGTTCTGCCTCGCCTATGGCCTCGACGAGGACACCCCCGACAGCCTCGGCGACCCCGCCGACTGGCACGCCGAATGGAAGTGGGACGGCATCCGCGGCCAGCTCATCCTCCGCGGCGCCGAGCATTTCGTCTGGTCCCGCGGCGAGGAGCTGATGACCGACCGCTTCCCCGAACTCGCCCGCGCCCGCGACTTCCTCCCCGACGGCACGGTGATCGACGGCGAGATCGTCGCCTGGGAAGACCCCCATCCCCTCCCCTTCAACGCCCTGCAGAAACGCATCGGTCGCAAGACCGTGCCGAAGAAACTGCTGAAAGAGGCCCCCGTCATCCTCCTCGCCTACGACCTGCTGGAAGAAAACGGACACGACCTCCGCGACCTCCCCTTCGCCACCCGCCGCGCGCGCCTCGACGCCCTCCTGCACGACCTGCCCCAAGACGCCCCCCTGCGCCCCTCCCGCCTCATCCCCTTCAAATCATGGGGCGACCTCGCCCAAACCCGCGCCACCGCCCGCGACCACCGGGCCGAGGGCCTTATGCTCAAACGCAGCGACAGCCCCTACCATGTCGGCCGCAAGAAGGGCGACTGGTGGAAATGGAAGCTCGACCCGCTGACCATCGACGCCGTCATGATCTACGCCCAGCAAGGCCACGGCCGCCGCGCCAACCTCTTCACCGATTTCACCTTCGCCGTCTGGTCCGGCAACGATCTCGTGCCCTTCACCAAGGCCTATTCCGGCCTCACCGATACCGAGTTCCGCAAGATCACCGCCTGGGTCCGCAAGAACACCCTGCAACGCTTCGGCCCCGTCCGGCAAGTCCGCCCCGAGCATGTCTTCGAAATCGCCTTCGAAGGCATCTTCGAAAGCCCCCGCCACAAGTCCGGCATCGCCCTGCGCTTCCCCCGCATGGCCCGCTGGCGCCACGACAAGCCGGTGCAGGAGGCCAACTCCCTCGACGACCTCCACGCCCTCCTGTCGCAATACGGCTGAATCCGCCTTCCCCGGCATCAAATCCCGCGCTAACATCGCTTTCGATTTAGATAGCGACCCATTCCATGCGCCTGCTCATTGCCCTCGCCCTGCTGCTCGCCACCGCCTCCGGTGCCCTCGCCGACCGTGTCGCCCTCGTCATGGGCAACGGCAATTACCTCCACGCCAAGCCCCTGAAGAACGCGGTCAACGACGCCACCGACGTCGCCACCCGCCTGCGCGAGATGGGCTTCACCGTCTTCGAGGGCATCGACCTGCCCCAGCGCGACGCGCTTCTCCTCGTCCAGCAGGTCGGCCAGCGCCTGCAATATGACGATACCGTGCTCTTCTACTTCGCCGGTCACGCCACCCAGCTCGGCAGCCAGAACTACATCATGCCGGTCGACGCCTCGCCGGGATCCGAGAACGAGCTGGTGCTCAGTTCGATCAGCCTGCAATCCATCCTCGCCACGCTGGAATCTCGCGCCCAGACCCGCCTCGTCATCCTCGACGCCTGCCGCAACAACCCCTTCGTCGCCAGCGCCGACGGCTCCCGCTCCGCCGATGACGCGGCCCGCGGCCTCTTCCGCATGGATGCCGGCGTCGGCTCCTTCATCGCCTACTCGACCGAGCCGGGCAACGTCGCCTCCGACGGCGCCGGACGCAACAGCCCGTTTACCGAGGCGCTGCTGCGCCACATCGACCGGCCCGGCGAGAACATCCACGCCGTCATGCGCCGCGTCCGCGCCGACGTGATGGAAGCCTCCAACAACCGCCAGATCCCGTGGGAAAACTCCGCCCTCATCGACGAGGTCTACCTCGCCGGCCTGCCCCGCAACGCCGACGCCGCGACCGGCACCAACACCGCCCTCGCCCGGCCCGCCGTCACCCACAACCCCCGCCCGGCCCTGATGACCGAGACCTGCCTCACCGGCCAGATCGAGGGCGTGCCCACCAGCCTTTGCGCCTCCAGCGTGCTGGCCTCGCAAGGGTCCAACAGCTACGGGCCGGAAAACCTGATCGACGACAGCCCCGCCACCGCCTGGGTCGAAGGCGTCAGCGGCACGGGCGAGGGCCAGACGCTGGCATGGGAATTCGGCGCCGATACCGACATCAACACGCTCTACCTGATCAACGGCTACGCCAAGTCCGAGCGTACCTTCACCCGCAACGCCCGCGTCGCCAGCCTGCGCGTCACCGGTTCCACCGGGGCGCAGGCCACGCTTTCCCTGCGCGACACGATGGACTGGCAGCGCTTCGACCTGCCCGGCATGGCAGCGCAACGCTGGCTCCAGCTCGAAATCCTCTCCACCTACCCCGGCACGCATTACGAAGACACGGCCATTTCGGCGCTGGGGTACCAGTAGGCCAAGGAGGGTTGACGCCGGGCGAGCGCCGGGCGGCACCCACGGTCATGGCGGGCACGCGCCCGGAACAAAGCCGCGCCTTGGCGCGGCGCCGGGCGAGCGCCGGCCCGTCCCCACGGGCAGGCGCTTTTGCAGGTGGAGCGTGACATTGATAGTTAGGATGTTGGCTGAACCATAAAGCGCGCGCCAACACCGTTGCAGCGCCTCCCCACGGGCCGGCGCTCGCCCGGCGAACCAAAATCCAGCGCGGCGCGATACAGTGACTGCCAAACCTTTCGCCAATAACATCACGCCCGCCACCCCATTTCCCCACCCCCACCCTTTCCCGCTTTCCTATTCCCCTCCCCTGGTGCATCTTCTCCCGCGATAACAATCACAAGGCCGAGGCCATGTTCCGAGTAATCTGCGCCGCCCTGGCGCTCTGTTTTTCCGTATCCACCAGCCACGCCCAGCAGCTCGACTTCGATGGCGAGCTTCGCGTCGGCGCCACCAGCCTCTATGGCGGCGAGGGGATCGGCGCCGCCGACCTGATCGTCGGCTTCGATTTCTTCCGCACCGTCCCCCTCGGCGCCGAGATCGGCTTCTACGGCTTCGCCGGCAAGTCCGGCCGGCCGCACGAAACCTACGCGGCGCTCACGTGGAACGACACCTGGCGCGTGGGCTTCACCCGTTCGGCCTACGACACCGTGCTGAAATCCACCTTCGACCACGCCGCGCCCCGCGTCGGCCTCGACCGGGTGGAATACACCCGGGCGCTCGCCACCGTCGAACCCATCCGCCGCGGCGCCGTTCCGTGGGGGGTCTCCTATACCGGCAGCTTCGGCGAGACCAGCGTCGTGGCCTCCGCCCACCATGCCAGCAAGGGCGATTTCACCGCCGTCGCCCTCGCCGTCTCCCGCGAATGGGAGAGCCTCACCCTGTCCGGCGCCGTCGAAGGCGTCTGGGCCGATATCGTCACCACCGACGGCATCAATGCCAAGCTCGGCGGCACCTACGATTTCGGCAGCCTTCGCGCCGGGCTGGCCTATCTCCACCCCGGCGCCAACGCCCGGCCCGATACCCTGGCGTTCGACCTCGCCTATTCCCCGATCAAGGGGCTCGACCTGCTGGCCTTCGGCGAGATCAGCCTCGACGACACCGACGACGCCTACGGCGTGGCGGCCGATTTCATCCTCCGCGACAGCACGTCCTGGATCCTCTCGGCCACCGACAGCAGCGGCGGCAGCGCCTTCCACGCCACGCTCGAACAGCGCTTCTGAGCGGCAAGCGGCGCGAAAACGCAACGCCCGCCCGGTTAACCCGGCCCCCGCCGGGGCCGGCACCGCCCAGGACACCGACGTAATACCGACGTAATACCGACGCGATACCGAAACCGGAAATCCTGCCGTTTCAGGCCGTTAACCCCGATTCGCCCAACTTGGCCCGGACTCCGCGACAATCTCCCCGCTTGAGCCCGCCGCCACCTGCTTCTATGTCTGACCCCAAACCTGACAGGAGTGCTTCATGATCCATCTGCCCCGGCCCGCCTTCGACGCCAACGCCAGCTCCGGCTCCGACAACCTTGGCGACCTGCCGGAATGGGACCTGACCGATCTCTACAGCTCCGAGGACGCCCCCGAACTCCAGCGCGATCTCGACTGGCTCGAAAAGGAATGCGCCGCCTTCGCCGCCGATTACGAGGGAAAGCTCGCCTCGCTTGACGCCGCGGGCCTTCTGACCTGCATCGAACGCGACGAGAAGATCAGCAACATCGCCGGCCGCATCATGTCCTTCGCCGGCCTGCGGTACCACCAGGTCACCACCGATCCGGGCCGCGCGAAATTCCTCTCCGACTGTCAGGAGAAGATCACCAATTACACCACCCCGCTGGTGTTTTTCACGTTGGAACTCAACCGCTTGGAAGACGATTCTCTGGCCACCATGTATGCCGGGAACGCTGACCTCGCCCGCTACAAACCGGTTCTCGACCGCATCCGCGCGATGAAGCCCTACCAGCTCTCCGACGAACTCGAGAGATTCCTGCACGACCTCGGTGTCGTCGGCGACGCGTGGGAGCGGCTCTTCGACGAAACCATCGCCGGGCTCACCTTCACCGTCGACAGCGAGGAACTGGGCATCGAAAGCACGCTCACCCTTCTCACCGAACCGGAGCGCGCCAAGCGCGAGGCCGCCGCCCGCGAACTCGCCCGGGTCTTCGGCGAGAACATCCGCACCTTCGCCCGCGTCCACAACACCTGCGCCAAGGAAAAGGAAGTCATCGACCGCTGGCGCCAGATGCCCACGGCCCAGACAGGCCGGCACCTCGCCAACCACGTCGAACCGGAAGTGGTCGAGGCCCTGCGCGATGCCGTCGTCGCCGCCTACCCCAAGCTCAGCCACCGCTACTACGAGTTGAAGCGCAAGTGGCTCGGCCTCGACACCATGCAGGTCTGGGACCGCAACGCGCCCCTGCCGATGGAAGAGAAGAAATCCGTCGACTGGCCCACCGCCCGCGGCATGGTGATGGACGCCTATTCCGCCTTCGACCCCCGCATGGGCGAGATCGCCGAACCCTTCTTCGACAAGGGCTGGATCGACGCCGCGGTCAAGCCCGGCAAGGCCCCCGGCGCCTTCGCCCACCCCACGGTGACCAACGTCCACCCCTACGTGCTGCTCAACTACCTGGGCAAACCGCGCGACGTGATGACATTGGCGCATGAGCTCGGCCACGGCGTCCACCAGGTGCTCGCGGCCGACCAGGGCGAACTCCTTTCCTCGACGCCCCTGACGCTCGCCGAAACCGCCAGCGTCTTCGGCGAGATGCTGACCTTCCGCAAGATGCTCGACGCCGCCAAGGACGACCAGGAACGCAAGGTCCTGCTCGCCGGCAAGGTCGAGGACATGATCAACACGGTGGTCCGCCAGATCGCCTTCTACGACTTCGAATGCAAACTCCACGCCGCCCGCCGCGACGGCGAGCTCACGCCCGAGGATATCGGTGCCCTGTGGATGTCTGTGCAGGGCGAAAGCCTCGGGCCCGCCTTCGAATTCATGGAAGGGTATGACAGCTTCTGGGCCTATATCCCCCACTTCGTCCACTCGCCCTTCTACGTCTACGCCTATGCCTTCGGCGACGGTCTGGTGAACGCGCTCTACGCGGTCTACGAGGAGAACCCCGAGGGCTTCCAGGACAAGTATTTCGACATGCTCCGCGCCGGCGGCTCCAAGCACCACAAGGAGCTTCTGGCCCCCTTCGGTCTAGATGCGTCGGACCCGGCCTTCTGGGACAAGGGCCTCTCCATGATCTCCCGTTTCATCGACGAGCTGGAAGCGATGGAGGACTGACCGGGGTCATCCGGAAACCTCCATTTTGGCGGTACCCGCCTGCATCACCCCATAGGCCCCAGGCGGAATTTTCCAAAATTCCGTCCCCGGAGAATTCCAATTCTCCGGCACCGGCCCACGGCCGGAAACTCCGTCAAGCCGGAAACTTCCAAGTTTCCGGATCGGAAAACTCCAGTTTTCCGTTACCCGCTTCCTGATCCAGCCCCCGGCCCCACACGGAATTTCCCAAATTCCGCCACCGGAAAACTCCAGTTTTCCGGCCCGTTTTCCCCCGGAAAACGCCTATTCCTGCCGCGCCGTGATCCACCCGTTCAGCCGCCACATCCCCCAAGCCAGCGGGATCGCCGCCAGCCCGCCGATGACATAGGCCAGCGGCTCGTCCCCGAAGCTCTCGAACAGCTGCGTATAGGCGTGGATGCCCGCGAACGTCATCGCCGCGTTGAAAATCCCCCGGTTCGCCCGCATCGCCGCGATATAGATCACCGCCGCCAGCACCACCGCCCACACGACCGAATAAACGTGGTGCGAGATCACCAGCGTGCTCTCCCGGAACGCCTCGCGCTGCGCCTCGAACTCCTCCCATGTCTGGTCCGGATCGCTGAACCGCCCCGGCCCCAACATCGTCTCGCCCACCACGTCGCCCCAGAGCGAGCCCACCAGCGCGCACAGGCTCGCCACGATGAACCCCAGCACCGACAGCACCCGCGCATGTCTCGCCCAGCGCTCGGGCCACACGTTCTTGGCCCAGATCAGCAGCAGAACCATCACCCCCATCTGCAAAATGGTCAGCGTGGGCTCGGGCGAATAGAACACGTACGCGGCATGGAAATAGGCCGTCCCGGTATCCAGCATCTGCGCGAACGGCGCGATCGCCAGCGCCGTGACCAGCCGCACATCGGTCAGCATCCCGGCCCCGGCAATCAACAGGCTGGCATAGAAATACATCGCCGCCACCGGAACGCCGCTCACCTTGTACTGGAGCATCAGCAGGGCGCAGCCGCCCAGGTGCAGCGCCACCCCCATCAGGAAGATGGCGCCGGTCACGAAATGCGTGGTCCATGCCCCGCGCCACAGCGCCACGGCCCCCGCCATGGCCACGATGACACCGGCGAACAGCATCACCCAGCCGGCGCTCGCCTCGTGCTTGTCGATCAGCTCGAACACCCCGCCGCCGACCAGCATCCCCGCCCCGATCAGCGCGGCGGCATTGCCAAACATCCGGTACATCTCGCCGCCCCTGGCCAGCACCGCCAAGCCCCCGGCCAGGGCCAGCGCCCCGAAAATGGCCACCGATACCGCGTTGGCCAGCCAGAAGATCAACCCCGCCGTCGCCGCCACGATGCCGAAACACAGGATCGAGTTGATCGCCAGCGCGACCATCGTCTCCCGTGCCCGCGCCTCGATCACCCGCGCCTGGCCCGCGTCGATCACCCCGTCGGCCACAAGGCTTTTCGTATCCGCTATGGCATGCATGCGCCGCCCTCCCCTTGACGCGAACAGCGCCCAAGATGCGCCAATACCGGGAAATTACAAGAACTTCCGCAGACCCCCGCCCGCTCACATGTCGGCGTCGAGCACCATGTAATCCTCGAACTCCTGCGAGCCGCCGGTCAACTGCGAGATCATCCCCTTAAGCACCTCGATCGCCGCCGGAGAGGTCACGGCGGTGGCGTGGTTCAGCCCCTCGCCATCCCCCAGCGCGGTGAAATCGACCACCCGAACCCCGTCGATCCCCTCAAGCTGTTCGGCACTGTCGATCGTGCCCAGCCGCGGCTTGCGCCCGGTCAGAAGCCCGGCCAGAGACAACGCCCGGTCCTGCTGGGAGACGAAGATCAGGAAGGGTTGCGGCAGCGGCCCGATCACCTCGGCCTGCGCGCGGAACACGTCCGGGTCGATATCCGGCGACATCAGCACCACCCCGTTGATCCGGTTCAGAAGCGCCCGGTCCCCCCTCAGCGCCGCCTGCCGCAGCGTCTCCATCACCAGTTGCGATCCCATGGAATGCGCCAGCAAGAACACCCGGTCATCGCCGGTCCGCGTCAGGTGCCCCAGCACCTCGCCGAAATCGTCCCGCGAATACAGCACGCTGTCGCGGTCATAGGCATAGCCCCTCGGATCACCCGCTGAGGGCCACGAATACAACAGCCCCGGCCCCGTACTGCCGAAATCGGCGCGCATCTGCGCGAACCGGTAGACCGCGTCGGAAAACGTGTTGTTGTAGCCATGCACGAACACCAGCGTTTCGGTGCCCGGCGTCCGACGCCGCATCGCGCCCCGCATCTCCGCCGCGCCGCGATAGACATGGCTGCCGGTCATCACGAAATCCGTCGCCGCGTCGGGCGGGCCCTCGGGCCATTCCACCTTTCCCGGTGAATGCGTCGGCGGAATCGACACGTCGAGATGCAGGTATTTCAGCCCCGTCGGCCGCTCCTTCCCGAATTGCCGGCCCAGGTCGTCGAGATCCAGCTCGGTCGCCACGAAGATCCGCTCGATACTGGCCGACGGGTCGGGCGCGGCGAACTGCGCGGCCTGCCGCGGCGAACACGCCACCAGCGCCGCCGCCAGAACGCCAAGGGCGAGCCGGCGCAGTGCCGTTCCCATGACCGGACTGGCCATTAACGAATTCGGAACGCCAGTCATGAAAAAGCCTCCCCACGGACTACGCGGGAAGGCTACTGCGATTCAACACATGCTGAAAGACCTCAGACGGCCGGCAGCATGCCTTTTTCCTGCGCAAGGCTGCGCATACGCTTCTGAAGCTTCTCGAAGGCGCGCACCTCGATCTGCCGGATACGCTCGCGGCTCACGTCGTACTGGCCGCTCAGCTCTTCCAGGGTCACCGCCTGGTCGCTCAGCCGGCGCTGGGTCAAGATGTCCTTCTCGCGATCGTTCAGAACGTCCATCGCCTCGGCCAGCAATTCCCGTCGCGCGGTCAGCTCGTCCTGCTTCTCGTAATCGGCGGCCTGGTCGGCATCCTCGTCCTCAAGCCAGTCCTGCCATTGCATCGAACTGTCCTCGTCCGAGCCGACGGTGGCGTTCAGCGACGCGTCGCTGCCCGACATCCGCCGGTTCATCGAGATCACCTCGTCCTCGGTCACGCCCAGGTCATGCGCGATCTGCTTGACGTTATCGGGGTGCAGGTCGCCATCCTCCAGCGCGCCGATGCGCGACTTGGCCTTGCGCAGGTTGAAGAACAGCTTTTTCTGCGCACTCGTCGTGCCAAGCTTCACCATCGACCAGCTCCGCAGGATGTATTCCTGGATGCTGGCGCGGATCCACCACATCGCGTAGGTGGCCAGCCGGAACCCCTTCTCGGGGTCGAACCGCTTCACCGCCTGCATCAGGCCCACGTTCGCTTCCGAGATCACCTCGGCCTGCGGCAGGCCGTAGCCGCGATAGCCCATGGCGATCTTGGCCGCCAGGCGCAGGTGGCTGGTGACAAGCTGGTGCGCGGCCTCGGTGTCCTGCCCCTCGACCCAGCGCTTGGCCAGCATGTATTCCTCTTCCGGCTCCAGCAGGGGAAACTTGCGAATTTCCTGCAGGTACCGGTTAAGCCCGCCTTCCGGGGTCGGTGCGGGAAGATTTGCGTAGTTACTCAAAGCCTCGTTCCTCCAAGTGGACCGGTTAACCAATGTTTAACCTGTTAACATTGATTTAAGGTGACGTAGGGGCCGTTTCAACCCAACTGAACCGAATAGTTTAAATAAGCATGAACCTCTTCCGCCGATTTGGCCAGTGCTGTGACAACCTTCTCACGCAACCGTGCAAACGATGTCAGCCCCGCAGCAGTTCCAGGACACCGGCGAAATCCGCCGGCAACGGCGCCTCGAACCGCAGCCACTCGCCCGAAACCGGGTGCTCGAACCCCAGAACGGCCGCGTGCAGCGCCTGCCGTCGGAACCCGTAGAGCGCCGAAAAAGCGTTTTCCGGCAACGCATTGGCCGCCAGTTTTCGCCGCCCGCCATATACCGGATCGCCGATCAGCCCGTGGCCGGCGTGCGCCATGTGCACCCTGATCTGGTGCGTCCGCCCCGTCTCCAGCCGGCATTCCAGCAGGCTCACGGCGCCGGGATTCCCGAAACATTCGATCACCCGCGCCCGTGTCACCGCGTGCCGCCCGCCGTCGAACAGCACCGCCTGTCTCTGCCGGTCGGTCCTGTGCCGGGCCAGCTGCGTGGTGATCTTCAGCACGTTGCCCGGCTCGAACGACACCCCTCTTGTCCCCCGCAAACGCGGGTCGGCGGCATCGGGGCAGCCATAGGCCAGCGCCAGGTAAACCCGCTCCGCACTGTGCTTTTCAAACTGTTTCGCCAGCCCGTGATGCGCCCGGTCCGATTTCGCCGCCACCAGCAAACCCGACGTCTCCTTGTCGATCCGGTGCACGATCCCCGGCCGCTTCTCGCCCCCCACGCCCGACAGCGTGTCGCCGCAATGATGCAGCAGCGCGTTGACCAGCGTGCCCTCGGGGCTCCCCGGCGCGGGATGCACCACCATCCCGGCGGGCTTGTTCACGACGATCAGGTCGTCATCCTCGTAGACCACGTCGAGCGCGATATCCTGTGCCACCGTCTCGACCTCGCCCGCCTCCGGCACCTCGATCTCCACGAGGTCGCCCTCGGCCACCCGCGCCTTGCCGTCGGTCACCACCGCGCCGTTCACGCGCACCTGCCCCTCCGCGATCAGCCGCGCCAGCCGCGTGCGCGACAGCGCCGCCCCCTCTGGCACATCGCGGGAAAGCGCCTTATCAAGGCGGGGCGGCGGCGCGGCCGCGATCCGGAAAGACAAGGGTGACGACCCCATGGCGGACAACTCCCACGAACAGCCGGTCGATGCCGGAACCGTGAAATACCTGCGTATTCTGGTCACGGTGCTGACCGCGACGATGATTCTGGGGTTCATAGTGATCGTCGTGCTGTTTGTCATCCGGTTCTCGGATGCCTTCGGCCCCGAACTGCCCGATGTCATCACCCTGCCCGACGGCACCACCCCCACCGCCTTCACCAAGGGCGCCGACTGGTACGCCGTCGTCACCTCCGACGATCAGATCCTGATCTTCGACCTCGACAGCGGCGAGCTGCGCCAGACCATCGAATTGGAATGACTGCCGGACCTGCGAAACTGGGGGAAGATGGTACCGCCTCCCCGGCTCGAACGGGGGACCTCTAGATCCACAATCTAGCGCTCTAACCTACTGAGCTAAGGCGGCACTGCCAATCCATCCCGGCACAGGCGAAACCGTCAGGTGCCAAGACTGGAGCCTCGTATGCCAAAGCTCTCCGGCCGATGCAACCGGGAAAAGCGCGCCATACGGGCTCCCCTCCCCCGAAAAGCGCGGCCAGCGCCCGTCCAAGCCCGTCCGCTCAGAAGGAAAGCCGCAGCCCGGTCCCGATGATGAACCCGTCGATGTCGTTGCCGGGCGTTCCGAATCCGGGGTCGCCCACGTCCTCGTCAAAACAGATGGCGGTGACCGATCCGAATACCTGCGCCTCGTCCGCCCATTTGACATAGGTCGGCGCCCGGAAGCTGGCGCCCTTGTGTTTCAGGTCGTAGGACACGCCGATCTGGTAGGTGTCGAGCCGTTCCTTGGGGCCGAAACCGATATGCTCGTTATCGGTATTCTGGCCATGGAAATGCGAAGCCGAGTACGTCCATGGTCCCAGCTCGTACTGCACGCCGATATCGTAGGCCACGCCGTCATTGCGCCCACGCGATGTGCCGCGGCTTTCGCCCCAGCTGCCGCCGATGGTGAAGCCGCCCTGTTCGATACTGATGCCGGCACCCCAAATCTGCGGGTCGGCCCGGGGGTCGAACCTGTTGTCGCCCGTCGCCCAGTGGCCCCCCAGGGTGATCTGGGTATCCCCGAAGACCCGCACGTAATTGAAGCCGATCCCGAAGATATCCTCGATATCGCGATAGGTCGGCGAGCCGGCAATGCTATCCGAGCTTTCCGGGATGTAACTCACCCCAAGCTGGAACCCGGCGAAACGCGGCGTGAAATAGCTGATCCCGGCGGAATGGTCCTCGCCCCCGAAGGTGGTCCGCGTCGTGCCCAGCGTGCCCCGGCGAACGTCGCCACCCGTCCGCACACCGCCGACCGAACCGGAGAACGGAATATAATTCGCCGTCGAACCCGAACTGATCGAGACGAAACTGACATCCGGTCCCGGAAAATCGCTGCCCGGCGTACGCGGCGTCAGGCTGTTGCCGGCAAGGTCATGATCGCCGATCAGGATCTCGCCGAAACTGCCCCGTATGAACAGAAAGGCCTCGTCGATCTCGCCATCCGCGTCGCCCGTGGTCGAGGCGGCGCCGTCAAGGTTGATATCGACCCCGATCTTGAGCCCGTTGTCGAGGGTCAGCGCCGGCCGGAAATGGATATCCGCGCCCAGCCCTGCATCGAATCCGTCATCGTCGGGAGCCCCGGTCACGTCGAAGGTGCTGAAGGACAGGTACTGCTCCATGTACCCGCCGACATGGATCTCCCATTCGGCCGCCGATGCGCTCCCCGTCACCAGCAACGCCATCGCCGATACGCTGGCCAGCGCCCTGGCGCGCGCCCCTTGCATGATTGCCATGTCCCCGTCTCCCCATGCTGACCAGCGCCTGCAACGCGCCGCACGCCCCAGGGTCGGGTCATTGGGAAAATATTTGACCCTACGTAAAGCAACCGGTCAACGTTTTTATGGCGCCC
This sequence comes from Roseovarius sp., assembly GCF_030373445.1. Lineage (GTDB taxonomy): Bacteria > Pseudomonadota > Alphaproteobacteria > Rhodobacterales > Rhodobacteraceae > Roseovarius. Next base: position 24,156 of record NZ_JAUCYU010000002.1, on the reverse strand, counting down.
CGCGCAACCCGCACTCAGCGATCGGAAAGGTCGATGGACCAGCTCTGCTCGACCAGGTCCTGCCCGAAGGACCGGACGGGAACCGAGCTTTCGCAGGCAAACCCCCGCGCCCTGTAAAGGGCACAGGCCGCCCGGTGGCTCTCATGCGTCCAGAGTTTCAGCCGCCTGTACCCGCAGTCCTTGGCGAACCCCAGGCAGGTCTCCAGCAGCCGCCGGCCAAGCCCCGTGCCGCGCGCCTCCGGCTCCACCAGGAACAGCCGCAGCTTGGCCGTCTCCTCCTCGAGCCGCACGCAGAAGATGCAGCCCAGGCGTCGCCCGTCCTTCTCGGCCACCCAGCCCTGCTCACCGGCCGGATCGTGCGAGGCCACGAAATTCGCCACGATCTCGGCCACCAGTTTTCCGAAGGTGTCATCGAACCCCGCCTCCTGCGCGTAAAGCGCGCCGTGCCGGGCGACGATCCAGTCGGCGTCCCCGGGCGTGATCGGGCGGATGGCTATGGTATCCATGGAACAACCAAACCGTTTGCAGGCTTGTCTTTCAAGCCGGAAAGATATACCTGCAGAGCGCTTTTTCAGGAGGCCACCATGGGCATCAACACCGAACGCGACATCGAGGCGAACCTGCAGATCGGGCCGACCGACCAGGGCATGGTGCGCATCTACGTCGAGGCGGACGGCGTTGAAATCCCCATGGATTTCGAGCCCGACGAGGCCCGCGAGATTGCCGAGGAAATCATGGCCGCCGCCAAGGCCGCCGAGAAACGCGGCTCATGACAGCGGGTCGCGCAGCGCCTGAAGCCGTCGCGCCGCGTGGCGGGCAAAGCGCCGCGTGAGCGCCGTGCGCCGCGCCGCCGGCAGCTTGTCCTCCGGCGCCATGCGGATGATCTCTGCGTCATAGGCATCGGCCATGATCAGCCCCGTCTCCGGCGGCAGCAGGTCCGACGGGAACGCCTCGTCCACCGCCCAGAAATACCGGTCGCACCAGCCCAGGTAGCCTTCCCATTTGCCGTCCGACATGAAATCGGCGCGCGAGGATTTGCACTCGATCACCCAGATCTCGCCCTTCGGCCCCAGTGCCATCACGTCCACCCGGCGGCCCCGCTCCGGCGTGAACTCCTCGACACAGACGAAGTCATGGCTGGCCAGGTGACGGCACACACCGCGGGCCAGCAACTGGCCCGGCAGCATCGTGTCGGAGGGGTACAGCACCTGCGTCATGGCTCCAATTTATGAACAATACGTGAACATTGGCAACCCCTTCCTTCACGTGAACGTAAGGCACGCCTTTGGCCGCTTGATGTTTGCAGCAACCAACTCATACTTCCCGAGGGGTTCCGCCCTGATCCTGCCCAACCGAAAGCGCCAGACCATGTCCGAACCGAAATCCGAAACCGCCCGCAGCCGCGGTGTGCGCTATGCCCGCGAACTGGAAGGCCACGTGGACTGGCTCAACACCTTCTCCGGCACCGCGCTCGGCGTGCTGGCGGTGGCCTCGGGCATCTACACCTATCTGGGCGTCTCCTCCCTGCTCGACGACACCGGCGCCATGTCGGCCTTCGCTGCCATTGCCTACTCGGTGGCGGTCTCGGTCGGCATCTTCGTCTTCTGGTCCTACCTCCTGCGGCTCTTCCCGGCGGTCGATTCCCGGCAGGCGCGGATGGGGCTGCTGGGGGCCATGGGGCTCGGCTCGCTGGCCATCGTCGCCATGTCGAGCTGGCTCAACGCCGCAGCACTTGCCGGCTCGGCGGCAGTGGAGCAGCACCTCGCCAAGACCGTGCAGGATTACCAGACCAGCCTCGAACGCGCCCACGAGGTCGCCCTGACCGGCCAGGCGCTTGAACGCGACGTCGCTCGCGTGCGCCAGTCCTTCGAGGATCTCAGCGAACAGGAAGCCACCGGCAACCTCTCCGGCCTCGCCGGGCGCGGCGCCGTGTTCCGCGTGCTGCGGCAGAAGGCGGCGGAGCTCACCGCGCTTGAAACCCAGATCGCCCAGCAGACGCCGCTGGTCGACAACGCCTTTACCGAGGGCAACCAGATCCTCAGCCGCATGCGCGCGCTCACGGTCGAGCCGGGCCCGGTCGAGGCCCGCTCCATCGAGTTTTCCGAGCTTGCGGTCAGGCTTCAGGGCCTGATCACCCAGCTCCGGCAACTCACCGTTGCCCCCCTCGTGGCCCGCGCCGCGCAGGACCTCGCCGATTCCGTCGTCCTGCCCGAACTCGACGGCAGCACCGCCGAAAGCCGCGACAGCCAGTCCTCCACCATCACTTCCGTGCTCGAGGTGCTGGGCCAGCGCGCCGCCACCCTTGAAGGCGCGGCAGAGGAGGTGGCCAACCTGCCCGCCGCCCCGGAAGTGACCTACACGCCCATCTCCGCCGCCGACGCGGTGATCCTCTATGCCGGCAATTTCGTGCCCTCCTGGGCCGGGGCGATCGCCATCGACCTGCTGCCCGCCGTGCTGGTCCTGATCCTCGCCATCACCCAGTCCGCCATCCGCACCGGCCGCGACGGCACCACGGTCGAGGACACGCTGACCCTGGCCGAACTGCGCGCCGCCCTCGCCGCGGCCAGGGAAGTCGACGCCGCCATGGACCACCATGAAGAGCCTCCCACCCGCGATGCCGACGGCAACAAGATCAAGCGCATCACCGGCAGTTCGTCATGAGCAAAGAGCCGCCGCAAAAGCCGAAAGAGAAGAAGGCCAACGGCGTCGGCCGCATCCTGACCGGCATCCTGATTTTCCAGATCGGAATCGGCGCCATGCTCGTGCTCGGCGACGTGCAGCTTGGCCAGCTCACCCTTCCCGGCATGGGCCCCAACGCCCCGCGCCTGACCGAACCTGTCCGTCCCGGCGACCAGCGCCGCACCTACCGCCCCGAGCGTGACCGCCCGCCGACCCAGCCCGCCCGCGATCCCGGGCAATTGCCCGAGCGGCTGATGCTGACCCAGGTCGACGGGGCCACCTACCGGCTCGAAGGCGCCGTGGCCGACGGCGACGGTGCCCGCGTCAAGAAGCTCATCTCCGAGGCCACGCCCACGCCCGAAACCCTTATCCTGCAATCCCCCGGCGGCTCGGTGCAGGACGCGCTCGAGCTTGGCCGCCACCTGCGCGACCGGGGCATCGCGACACGGATGCTGGCAGGCGAATTCTGCCTCTCCGCCTGCCCCTACATCCTCGTGGGCGGCGCCGAGCGCGACATCGACGATGGCGCCCAGGTCGGCGTGCACCAGCATTACTTCGGCCAAAGCACGATCCTCCCCGCCTCCTTCGCGGTCGAGGACATCCAGGCCGGACAGGGCGAGGTCATGGTCTACCTGAACGACATGGGCATCGACCCGATGGTCATGACCCACGCGCTGGCCACCCCGCCCGACGAAATCTACGTGCTTCTGCCCGAGCAACTTCGCGAATACGGATTCGTGACGCAAGAAGACTGACAGACCCCTTGCTCCGGGCCCGGTCGCGGCTTACCTATGACTGGTGGCGGGTGCTGCCCTTCTCGTGAACGGTTGCATTCCGGTGGCCTTAAATAATTCCGAGGGAGCTGGCTCTGTCCGGGCCCTGGTCCGGTTACCCGGCGCCCACCTGTACATGCAGGTCCTCGGGAATGAGATAACCAAACGGTTGCGTGCGGGCCCGTCACACATTCCGCACATCGACGATACCGCCAAAGAAAATGCCGCGTCGGCAGACCCGCGCGGCATTACCTGTCACCAATGTCGAAAACGCTAGCGCTTTTCCCAGAACGCCCGGTTCCCCTGGTCGACCCGAACGGGGATTGTTGCGTATTCGCGGCGCATGTCGACCCGTTGACGCAGCCCGCCGCCGGGGCCGTCATCGTCGTCATCATCCTTCATCCGCATCACGGCAATCCCGAACTGCACGCCAGCAAAGATCACCCCGTTCGAAATCCACAACACGAATAGCGCGATCCAGCCCTTGTCGGACGTGCTGATCAGGTGCCAGAGATTTGCGATGTTGAACCAGAGCAGCATACCCACGAAAACCCCTGCAAGACCGAAGCCGATGGCGACATTCTTGATATAGAGGCGGATGAGCTTGGGCATGGTGTGCGACTCCTTTTCGAGGTGCGCCATTAAGTGTAGCACACCATGCCCCGTACTCAAGGAATTCCCCGGCCGCACCCCCGCGATTTCACGTCGCATGCGTATTTCTGCCACCACATTCCGCTCTGGCCATTGCATCGCCCCTGCGCTATCTGGCAGTCCTGCACCGCCCCCGGGGAGCCGAAATGTCCGAAACCCATGCCTTTGAAAAACCCGGGCCCGTCGAAGCCGGGCTGAAACGCGCGATTTCCTCGACCGAGGAGATCATCGCCGCCGCGCGCAAGGGAGAGATATTCATTCTCGTCGACCACGAGGACCGCGAGAACGAGGGTGACCTCGTCGTCGCGGCGGAATTCGCCACGCCCGAGGTGATCAACTTCATGGCCACCCATGGCCGCGGGCTGATCTGCCTGCCGATGACGGCCGAGCGGATTGACAGACTGGGCCTGCCGATGATGGCGGTCAACAACTCCTCGCGGCACGAAACCGCCTTCACCGTCTCGATCGAGGCGCGCGAGGGCGTCACCACCGGCATTTCCGCCGCCGATCGCGCCCACACCATCGCCACTGCGATCAACGACCAGAACACCTCGACCCATATCGCCACGCCCGGCCACGTCTTCCCGCTCCGCGCCCGCAACGGCGGCGTGCTGGTCCGCGCCGGGCATACCGAGGCGGCGGTCGATATCTCGCGGCTCGCCGGGCTGCACCCTTCCGGCGTGATCTGCGAGATCATGAAGGAAGACGGGACAATGGCGCGCCTCCCCGACCTCGTGGAATTCGCCGAAGCACATAACCTCAAGATCGGCACCATCTCCGACCTCATCGCCTACCGCCACAAGCATGACAACCTGATCCGCGAGGTGCGCCGCGACACCGTGACCTCGTCCCATGGCGGCGAATGGGAAATGCGCATCTTCGCCGACCAGATCACCGGGACCGAGCACGTGGTGCTCGTCAAGGGCAACATCGACGACGGCAAACCGGTGCTGGCCCGCGCACATGCGCTCAACGCGCTGGAAGACGTGCTCGGCATCGGTCTCTCGGCCGCCGAGGGCCGGCCCACCGGCAAGCTGCCCCGCGCGATGGACATCATCGCCGAGGAAGGTCGCGGCGCAGTTTTCCTGTTCCGCCAGCCCCGCCCGAAGCTCGCCGGCGAGATCGAGGAAGACGACGGCCCCCGCACCATCAAGCAGACCGGCCTCGGCGCCCAGATCATGTCGACCATGGGCCTGCACGAGCTGATCCTGCTGTCCGACAACCGCGACACCCGCTATCTCGGGCTCGACGCCTACGGCATCACCATCGTCGGCACCCAGCCCCTCAGCCAAGGAAAAACCTGATGGCCGGAACCGAATACACCCTGCCCCGCGCCACCTTCACCGACCCGGTGAAACTCCTGATCGTGGTGGCGCCCTTCTACCGCGACATCGCCGACATGATGATCGCCGGCGCCGTGGCCGAGATCGAGGCCAGCGGCGGCACGCACGAGATCGTCGAGGTGCCCGGCGCGCTGGAAATCCCCACCGCGATCGGCATGGCCGACCGGATGGCGAAATTCGACGGCTACGTCGCGCTCGGCTGCGTCATCCGGGGCGAGACCACACATTACGACACCGTCTGCAACGACAGCTCGCGCGGGATCACCCTGCTGGGCCTTCAGGGCACGCTGGTCGGCAACGGCATCCTCACGGTCGAGAACCGCGACCAGGCCGTCGCCCGCGCGGACCCGACCCAGATGAACAAGGGCGCCGGCGCCGCGGCGGCAGCCTTGCATCTGGTCGCGTTGGGCCGTAAGTGGGGCGGTCGGCGCAAGGGCGTGGGATTCCTGCCCGAGCCAGACACCACATCCTCCGATCACGACAAGGACGCCCCCAAGTCATGACCGACGACGTCAAAGCAGTTTCCGGCAACCAGAAGCGGCGCATGCGCTCGGCCGCGCGGCTTTATGCCGTGCAGGCCCTGTTCCAGATGGAACACTCCCAGCAGAGCGTCAATTCCGTGGTGCAGGAATTCCTCTCGCACCGGTTCGGCGCGGAACTCGACGAAGGCGTCGACATGGCCGACGGCGATATCGACCTCTTCCGCAAGCTGCTCGACGACGCAGTGACCTGGCAGGCGAAGATCGACCAGATGACCGACCGCGCCATTGTCGCCAAGTGGAAGATCGACCGCATCGACCCGACGCTTCGCGCCCTCTTCCGCGCGGCCGGGGCCGAGATGGTCAATTCCGACACCCCGCCCAAGGTGGTGATCATGGAATTCGTCGACATCGCCAAAAGCTTCTACCCGGAAGGGCGCGAGCCCAAGTTCGTCAACGCCGTGCTCGACCACATGGCGCGCGAGGCGAAGCCGGAAGCGTTCTAGCCCGCGCTCACGCCAGCGCGTCGTTGGCCACCCAGCGGAACAACACGAACACCCCGCCGATCAGGATCATCGGCAGCAGGATCAGGTTGAACAGCAGCACGGCCAGAAGCTTGATATAGCTCTGGATCAGCACATCCGCTTCCGACACGATCCGCGAGGCCATCGAGCTGTAGCGCGAAATCGCATCGCCCTGCTCGAACCAGCCCGAGAGCCAGCCCTCGTCCTCCGTCTCCGGTTGCGCGGTGTCGACGCCATCGATGATCTCGCTGACGATGCGCTGGTTCTCGGTCCATGTCCGCTCCGTCATCAGGTCGGCCAGCGATCCGGACAGCCAGTACGACAAGGGCAAGGCGACCGCGAAGAACGCCCCGTAAAGTAATAGCTTCCGACCGACCCGCATGCGCGTCACCAGCACCATGGCCAGCAGGCCAAACCCGCTCATCGCGAACCCGATGGCCCCGATCGGCCCCATGGCGACCGACAGCACGCCCGACACCATCATCATCGCGAAGACGACAGAGGCGATTCTCTCGATCGTGTCGTCGATCGGCTCCAGCGTCTTGAGCGGCTGCACCGAGGCCGACGCCCCCACCGACAGGCCCACCTCGGCCTCCTGCGCGGTCGACAGGAAAGCGTTGAGCGTGCGCAGCGAAACATAGGTCACGGCGCTCGCCGCCGCGACCCGGCTGGCATAGCTCTCCGCCCCGTTGGACAACGGGTTGAGCGGATAGAAGAACGCCAGCGCAAAGCAGAAAACCGCCGCCACCGGGGCAAGAAAGTACCGATGGCCGCCGGGTTTATCCATCCTTGCGGATCACCTCGTTCTTCGGATCGTAGGGGCTGTCGCAGGTCACAACGGCATCCCACAGCTTGTCCTGCATCTTGACCTTCAGCTTCGTGCCTTCCACCGCCTGCTCGGGCTTGACGTAGCCCATGCCGATCGACTTCCCGAAATGAACCGAATACCCGCCCGAGGTCAAGCGGCCCACGCGGGTGCCATCCTCGGTGTAAAGCACCTCGCGGCCCCACGGGTCTGCATCGTCCGGCCCGTCGATCAGGACGGTGCAGCACTTCACCCGCACGCCGGTTTCCACCAGCCTGTCCTTGCCGTGGAACTCCTTGTCGAGATCGACGAACCGCGGCAGATCGGCCTCCAGCGGCGTCGCATCCCGGCCAAGCTCGTTGCCGAAGGCACGATAGCTCTTCTCCTGCCGCAGCCAGTTCTGCGCCCGCGCGCCCACCAGCTTCATGCCGTGCTTCTCGCCCGCCTTCTCGAGCAGGTCGAACAGGTAATTCTGCATCTCGATCGGGTGGTGCAGCTCCCAGCCCAGCTCGCCGGTATAGGCCACGCGGATCGCGTTGACCGGGCACATGCCAAGCTCGATCGGCCGCGCCGAAAGCCACGGGAAGCGCTTGTTCGACAGCGCCGTTGCCGGGTCGGCATCCTTGATCACCTCGTTCAGCACGTCGCGCGACTTGGGCCCGGCAATGGCGAACACACCCCACTGGCTGGTCACGTCCTGCAGATCGATCCGGCCGAACTCGGCCTCCTTGTCCTCGATCGCCTTCTTCAGGTAATCGGCGTCATACTCCGTCCACGCCCCGGCGGAGACGAGGTAATACTTGTCCTCCTCCAGCCGCACGATGGTGTATTCGGTGCGCGTGGTCCCGTTGGCGGTCAGCGCATAGGTCAGGTTGATCCGCCCCACCTTGGGCAGCTTGTTGCAGGTGAACCAGTCGAGGAAGGCGGTCGCCCCCGCACCCTTGACGATATGCTTGCTGAAGGCAGACGCGTCGATCAGGCCCACGCCCTCGCGGATCGCCTTGGCCTCCTCGACCGCGTATTGCCACCACTCGCCGCGGCGGAAGCTGCGGGCATCGTGGTCGAAACTGTCAGGCGCATCCAGCGGCCCGAAATAGTTCGGCCGCTCCCAGCCGTTGACGAAGCCGAACTGCGCGCCCCGCGCCTTCTGCCGGTCATAGGCCGGCACCGTCCGCAGCGGGCGGCAGGCCGGGCGTTCCTCGTCGGGGTGGTGCAGGATGTAGACGTGGTCGTAGCATTCCTCGTTCTTGCGCGCCGCGAACTCCGTCGTCATCCAATTCGACGAATACCGCTTGGGGTCGAGCGAGGCCATGTCGATCTCGGCCTCGCCATCGACCATCATCTGCGCAAGGTAATACCCGGTGCCGCCAGCAGCGGTAATCCCGAAGCTGAACCCCTCGGCCAGCCACATGTTGCGCAGCCCCGGAGCCGGGCCCACCAGCGGGTTGCCGTCCGGCGTATAGCAGATCGGCCCGTTGAAATCGTCCTTCAGCCCGCATTCCTCGCTCGAGGGCATGCGGTGGATCATCGCCATGTACTGCTCTTCGATCCGCTCGAGGTCGAGCGGGAAGAGGTCCGCACGGAAGCTGTCAGGCACGCCGTACTCGAAGCAGGCCGGCGCGTTCTTCTCGTAGACGCCCAGGATCCAGCCGCCCCGCTCTTCCCGCACGTAAGATTGCGCGTCGGCGTCGCGGATCACCGGATGTTCGCCATTGCCCTCGGCCCGGTATTTCTGCAGCGCCGGGTCGGCATCGGTCACGATGAACTGGTGCTCGACCGGGATGGCCGGCATCTTGATCCCCAGCAGCATCGCGGTGCGCTGCGCGTGGTTGCCCGACGCGGTGACTACATGCTCGGCGCTGATCACCGTCTGCTCTTCGCCGGGCACGAGGTTGCCGCCCTTCTCGACCTTCTTGGTCAGCGTCACGTCCCAGTGGTCGCCCATCCACTCGAACTTGTCGGCCTGCCACTTGCGCTCGATCATCACGCCGCGCTGACGAGCGCCCTTGGCCATGGCCATGGTCACGTCGGCGGGGTTAATGTAGCCGTCGGTCTGGTGATAGATCGCGCCCGCCAGGTCCTCGGTGTTGATCAGCGGCCAGCGCGCCTTGATCTCGTCGGGGCTCAGGAACTCGTAGGACACGCCACAGGTCTCGGCGGTCGAGGCATATAGCATGTACTCGTCCATCCGCTCCTGAGTCTGCGCCATGCGCAAGTTGCCCACCACGGCGAACCCGGCATTCAGCCCGGTTTCCTCTTCCAGCGTCTTGTAGAAATCGACCGAGTACTTGTGGATATGCGTCGTGGCATAAGACATGTTGAAGAGCGGCAGCAGCCCGGCCGCGTGCCATGTCGAACCCGAGGTCAGCTCGTCGCGCTCGACCAGCATCACGTCGTCCCAGCCCGCCTTGGCCAGGTGATAGGCGATCGAGGTGCCGACGGCGCCGCCGCCGACGACCAGGGCTTTCACTTGCGTTTTCATGGGCTGCGACTCCTTCGTGCATGCGTTGGCGCATATGTACCATTCCTGCATGTCCACGGCGGTTTCAGCCGACATAAACAGGCTTAAAACCGACGCCGCCCGGGGCGGTCGAACCCCGGGCGGCCTGTGCATGTCACGAAAAGGCGTGGATCAGTCGCAGAAGGTGCCGCTCGACGCCCCAATGCAGGACCGGCCGCCGGACAGTTGCAGGCGGCTGATACCGCTCTCTGACGCATCCTGACCGAGCGCATCGCCGCCGTTCAGCCTCACCACCGTTGCCGCCGGCGCCTCGGGCTCGGGTTGGGGCTCGGACGCGACATTCGCCTCGGCCGGGGCGGCATCCATGGCAAGCTTTTCAGCGCCATAGCGCCGCTCCGCCGCCTGCGAGGCAATCTCCATCTCCTGCGCCTTGCTCAGCACCGGGGCCGCGCTGCCGACACCGGCAGCCGGCTCGTCGAGCATCAGGTTGAGGCTGTCGTATTCGATCAATTCCAGGAAAGCGCGCACCGTGTCGGCCTCGGCATTGGCGGCCACCCCGATCAGGATGTCCTCGCCGATGAAGGCTTCGAGCGCCAGCGCCGCGCCGCCCCGCACGTCTTCTCCGGTCACTTCGAAGAACGGCACCCCCTGCACGACGGCATAGGGAACGTAGGCCGGGCCGGTCGAGCCGTAGAACGACTCCGACACGAGGTGCCCCAGCGCGACGATCCCCCGTTCTTCGGAATCATTGCCGATGTAGCGGGCCGAAAGGCGCACCATCTCGTCGCCGCGCACGTAATCCCACGTATCGAATAACGCCACCTGCGCCGCCTTCTTGAGCTCCTTCCGGATGGCCATCTGCGTTGTCAGCGGCAGGCTTGCCAGCTTCTCGTCGGCGTCGGGGTTCGGGTCCTTCCACGCCCGCCGCTCCCATCCGTCGGGGGCCTCCGGCAAATGGATATGCGCCTCCTTCGACTGCCGGCGCGCGGTGTCGATGGCGCTGACGGTCTCGCCGAAACGCGCGTTGTAGGAGCCGACATAGGTCGCAAAGGCGTATTCGCCGGGATACGAACCATTGGCCTTGGCCTGCACGAAGTAATCCGCGCCCACGGCGAAACTGGCGGCCACGCAGACGAACCCGATGGCGTAGGGATTGAACATTGAAAAGCTCCGCTAAAAGTCCGGTCAGCGATGTGATCGCACCGGAATCAGGCGGAAATCGGGATCGGGGGCGGCGATTGGGTGGCGCGGGCCTAGCGCCCCACGGCCACCCCCTCCCGCCGCGGGTCGGCCCCGCCCAGCAATCCGCCCTCCTGAAGCGAGATCGCGTGCAGCCCAGAGGTCAGCAATTGCCGGTTCACCTCGAACCCCATCCCCGCCAGCGCCGCGACCAGTTCGTCGTTCACCAGCCCGCCTTCCACGTCATAGGTGCCGAACCGGTTCACAAGGTGCGGCAGCGCCACTGCCTGCTGTACGTCCATGCCCCAGTCGAGATGGGCGATGATCGTCTTGGCGACATAGCCGATGATCCGACTGCCCCCGGGCGAGCCCACGATCAGCACCGGCTTGCCATCCTTCAGCACGATGGTCGGCGCCATCGACGAGCGCGGCCGCTTGCCGGGCTCCACCCGGTTGGCGACGGGCCGCCCGTCCTCGTGGCTGGTGAACGAGAAATCCGTCAGCTCGTTGTTCAGCAAAAAGCCCCGCACCATCAGGCGAGAGCCAAAGCCGTTCTCGATCGTCGTCGTCATCGAAAGCGCGTTGCCGTAGCCGTCGACGATGGAGATATGCGAGGTCGAAGGAAACTCGATCGACGCATCGTCGGCCCAGTTCAGCGCATGGTCATACTCCGGCGCGCCCGGCGCAACCTCCTCCAGCGCCGTCTCACCCTTCAACAACTCCGCCCGCGTCTCCAGATATCCCGGCTCGACCAGCCCCTCGACGGGCACCGGCACGTAATCGGTATCGGCCATGTACCGCCCCCGGTCGGCAAAGGCGAGCCGGCTGGCATCGCCGATCAGCCGCCACGCCTCCGCGCTCTCCGCCCCCATCCCGGCCACGTCGAACGGCGCCAGCAGCCCCAGGATCTGCCCCACCGTCAGCGCCCCTGACGAGGGCGGCCCCATCCCGCAGACCTCGTAACCGCGATAGGGCGCACAGACCGGCGCGCGCTCTTTCACGCTGTAGATGGCAAGGTCGATCTCCTCCATCACGCCCGGGTTCCCGGGCGCCCCCTGGACCGTCTTCACGATGTCCTTCGCAATATCCCCCGTGTAGAACGGCGCCGGCCCCTCGCTGGCCAGCGTGCGCAGCGTTTCGGCATAGTCCGGGTTTTTCAGCACCTGCCCCACTTCCGGCAGCTTGCCCTCGGGAAAGAAATACGCCCGCGTCGGCGCGAACCGCGTCAGGCGGATCGCGTCCCCCGCCACCATGGTCGACAGTCGCGGCGACACCGCGAATCCCTCGTCCGCCAGCCGGATCGCCTCGTCGAAGAGCTCCGGCCACTCGGACCGGCCCCACGCCTCGTGCGCAGCCTTCAAAAGCGCGGGCGTTCCCGGCACACCCACCGACCGGCCGCCCACCACGGCATCGTAGAAATCGACCGGTTCGCCCGCCTCGTTTTGGAACAGCCGCGGCGTCGCCGCCAGCGGCGCGGTCTCGCGGCCATCGAGCGTGGTCACCTCGCCGCTCTCGCCATCGTACCAGACAAGGAACGCCCCGCCCCCAAGCCCCGAGCTTTGCGGCTCCACCAGCCCCAGCACCGCCTGCACGGCCACCATCGCGTCGGCCGCCGTGCCGCCCTGCTCCAGCACCCTGGCCCCGGCCTCGACCGCCAGCGGGTTGGCGGCGGCGACCATCCAGTTTGTCGCCTCGACCGGCCGCCCGGCCGCCTTCGCCTCGAGCGCGTGCCGGGTCTGCTCCGATACGGCGACCTCGCCCGCCCCGGCGGCTTCCGGCTCGACGGCATCGGCGGCCTGCTGGGCCGCAAGGGCCACCGGCAAAAGACAAAGGGACAGGCAGAGGATGAAACGGCGCATGACGGCCTCCTGGGGCAAGGGGAGTTGCCCGAACTCTGTCGCAACACGGGGCCATAGGCAACCGGTTGAGCCTGCCCCGCAATCCATGCACTAATGCCGCGCAAAGCCACGCAACATCCAAGGAAGCGCCTCATGTCACGCAGCGTCATCATCGAACAGGCCGGCGGCCCCGAGCAACTGAAACTGACCGAAGCGCAGGTGGGCGACCCCGGCCCGGGCGAAATCCGCATCCGCCACAAGGCCTGTGGCCTCAATTACATCGACATCTACCAGCGCACCGGGCTCTACCCCCTGCCCCTGCCCCACGCGCTGGGGATGGAAGCCGCCGGCATCGTCGAGGCGGTGGGCGAAGGCGTCACCCACCTCAAGGAAGGCGACCGCGCCGCCTATGCCGCCGTGCCCCCCGGCGCCTATGCCGACGCCCGCGTTATGCCCGCCGCCCAGGTCTGTCCCCTGCCCGACGGCATTTCCTTCGAGGAGGCCGCCTCGATCATGCTGCAGGGCATGACCGTGGAATACCTCTTCCACCGCACATGGCCGCTGGAGAAAGGTCAGACCGTGCTCTTCCACGCCGCTGCCGGCGGCGTCGGCCTGCTCGCCTGCCAATGGGCCCGCTCGGAAGGGATCGAGCTGATCGGCACCGCCGGAACGGATGCGAAATGCAAGCTCGCGCTGGACATGGGCGCCAGCCACTGCATCAACTACCGCGAGACGGATTTCGCCCCCGAGGTGAAGAAGATCACCGGCGACAAGGGCGTCGACATCGTGATGGACGGCGTCGGCAAGGACACGTTCGACGCCTCGCTCGACTGCCTCAAGCCGCTGGGCATGATGATCTCCTTCGGCAACGCCTCCGGCCCGGTCGAGCCGGTCAGCCTGCTGACCCTCGCCTCCAAGGGCTCGCTCAAGATGACACGCACCACGCTCTTCACCTTCCTCGCCGATCACGATCGCTGCCAAGCGATGGCGAAACACCTGTTCGAGAAGGTCGAAAGCGGCGACGTGAAGACGAATATCGGCCAGCGCTACAAGCTCGAGGACATCGCCGAGGCCCACCGCGCGCTCGAAGCCCGCGAAACCACCGGCTCCACCGTCATCACCCTCTGAGCAAAGGAAGAACGGCGCCCTTGCGGCGCCGTTCCCCCGTCAAAGCATCGATGGAACCACCTGGTCGGGCGGGCGGTGGCCGTCATCGAAGGTCTTGATGTTCAACAGCACCTTCTCGCCCATCTCCATCCGCCCCTCGTTCGTGGCCGATCCCATATGCGGCAGCAGCACCACGTTCTTCAGCTCCCGCAGGCGCGGGTTGATCTCGGTGCCATGCTCGAACACGTCCAGCCCGGCGCCGGCAATCTCCCCCGCCCGCAGCATCCTTGTCAGCGCGTTCTCGTCGATCACCTCGCCCCGCGAGGTGTTCACGATCACCGCGTCGGGCTTCATCAGCTTCAGGCGCCGTGCGTTCATCAGGTGAAAGGTCGAGGGCGTGTGCGGGCAGTTGATCGACATCACGTCCATCCGCGCCACCATCTGGTCGAGGCTTTCCCAGTAGCGCGCGCCCAGCTCCTCCTCCGTCTCCTCCCGAAGGCGGTGACGGTTGTGGTAATGGATCTGCATCCCGAAGGCCGCGGCCCGGCGGGCCACTGCCTGCCCGATCCTGCCCATCCCGAGGATCCCCAGCCGCCGACCGGCCACGCGCCCGCCCAGAAGCGCCGTGGGCGACCAGCCATGCCATTCGCCCGACTGCATGGTGGCCAGCCCCTCCGGAATACGGCGGAGCACGGCCAGGATCAGCGCCATGGTCATGTCGGCGGTGTCATCGGTCAGCACGCCGGGCGTGTTCGATACCAGGATCCCGCGCTGGCGGGCCGTGTGCACGTCGATATGGTCGACACCGGCGCCGTAATTGGCGATCAGCTTCAGCTTCTCGCCGGCTTGCGCGATCAGCCCCGCATCGATCCGGTCGGTGATCGTCGGCACCAGCACGTCGGCCGTCGCGACCGCCTCGGCCAGTTCCTCGCGCGTCATCCGCGTGTCGCTTTCGCGCAGGCGCACGTCGAAGAGCTCCTGCATCCGGCGCTCGACCGGCTCGGGCAGGCGTCGCGTAACGACAACACTCAGACGGGCAGATGGCATGAAGCTCCTCCTTTGACTTCCAATGACCGCGCGATGATGCCAGACTGGCGCAGGAAACAGCGGGGCACAAGAACCCCATTGGCATTGAAGAGCAGGAATTCGAACATGTCGCTGAAATCGGCGTTTCCGGGGGTGGCCCCGGCCATTTTTGCCTGTGTCATCTCCGCATTGGCCACCGCCGCGCCTGCCCGGGCGCAGGAACGCGGCCCCGTCACCAACCTTCCCCTTCCCCGCTATGTCTCGATGAAGGCAGCCGAGGCGAACGTGCGCCGCGGCCCCAGCCTCACGCACCGCATCGACTGGGTCTTCAAGCACGAGGACATCCCGCTCGAGATCACCGCGGAACACGGCCACTGGCGCCGCGTCCGCGACCGCGACGGCGCCGGCGGCTGGGTGCACTACTCGCTCCTCTCCGGCGTGCGCACGGCAATTGCCGAGACGGACATGCTCGAACTCCGCGCCCAGCCCGATCCGGCGTCGCTCGTCATTGCCCGGCTCGAAATCGGCGTGATCGCGCGCATCGAAACCTGCTCCGCCACATGGTGCCGCCTCGAGGTGGCGGGCTACGAGGGCTGGACCCCGAAGGGCACGATCTGGGGCGTCGCGGCGGACGAAATCCTCGAGTGACACGCCCCGATCACACGCACGCGGCAAAAGGCGACAATTTCTGCCAATCCGGGCTTGAACAGCCGCACCGACCGGAGTAATACGCGCGTCACCGTTGGGGTGTAGCCAAGTGGTAAGGCAGCGGTTTTTGGTACCGTGTACCGTAGGTTCGAATCCTACCACCCCAGCCATAGCTTCTTGTGACGTTCGCCGAAGATTGGAACCTATCCGGTTCTACTTGGGATCTTGCCCGGGCAAGATTGGCATCTGCTGACATTCCGAACGTCTCACCGTCCAGAATCCCTCCGAACTAACAGGCATTTGCCCCGGTGTGATCTCGTCCCTAGACTGAGGTCTGACGAACACGGAGGGCACAGATATGGCCAACTGGTATTCGGCCGACCTGCACTTCGGCCACCACCGCATCATCGACTTCTGCAAGCGCCCCTTCGCCTCAATCGCGGAGATGAACGCGGCCCTGATCGCCAACTTCCAGGCCTGCGTCGCGTATGATGATGACCTCTGGATTTTGGGTGATTTCGCCTTCGGTCGCGCTGATCATACTGCACAGTTCGAGAGCTGGTTTCACAGCCTCCCCGGCCGCAAGCATCTGATCATTGGCAACCACGACAATGAAGCCGTCATCTCGCTGCCCTGGGCCAGCACAGAGTACATGGCCGAGATCCAGGACGGCGAACATAGATTCGTTCTCTGCCACTATCCGATGATCACTTGGAACGGCGCACGCAGAGGCGCCCTACAGCTGTTCGGGCACGTCCACGATCAGTGGGCAGGCTCTAGGAACAGCGTGAACGTGGGCGTAGATCAGTGGGAGTTTCGTCCGGTGAGCGCTGCGGATATCACGAAACGGGCGTCAAGATTGCCCATTAACAAGCATTGGAAGGACGTAGAGCACGGAAACGAACTCAGCTAGTAAAGTGGCTTAGAGATAGTCAAGGATACCACACCTAAGTAAAGTTTCTTTGAAGAATGGACGCAGCGGCGGCGCTCAACGTTGGCCCTTCGAACGTTTCAAGTAGACGACCAGCGAAATGCTTGTTGTACCAAGCGACTTTATCTTCGCGATGCTTGGCATATTTCGGCGAAGACATCATGCCCCAGTGCTCCCAAAACCACTTCTCACCGTTCCATGTGATCGTGAAATCAGGGAGATACATTGTGCCATCGGGCGCAACCAACGGCATCTCGTAGTCAAACGGAACATCCCGCTCATGGAGAAGATTAGAAATAACGAGCTCTGATTTTGAGCGAACCATGTCACCGCTCAGGGAATGGTGAATTTTCCCCTCTTCGTACCAGTCTCTCCTCTGCACAAGCGCGTCCGGAATAGCATGGAAATAGCCGTCAAACAGCGAGGAATTAATAAGGCCGGTCTGAGTGTTTTCAGGCCTTCTAGCGGACAACAGTGTTGATACGTCGCCTTGAACGAGAAGGGTGCAATGCTTCGTTGCGCGGGTTAGGGCCGTGTAAATAAGCTCCGATGAAAGAGAATGGCCTTTCGCCCTGGGGATCAGTACGTAGGTATGGCTAAACTCACTACCTTGCGCCTTGTGAACGGAGATTGCATAGGCGAGCTCAAGATTGCTTTCGACACTTTCCGATCCGCCGTTCCCGAGTTCACGTCCATAGCCGACCCCCAAATGGTCCTTTCGGGCAAACTTCACCTGAAAGCGTTTCATGCGATATCGGTTCTTTTTCGTGTCGTATCCATGCTTTTGCACGAATCCGATTTCACCGTTGAAGATTTCGGCGCGCTCCGACTTTCTGGTGTTGAAGTTATAAGACCATATAGGGTTCGATTTTGGGCGATTTCTGTACTGAATAACTTTGTCAAACAGCGTAATGCCATCAATAGCTCCAAAGCGCGCCATGATGCCTCGCGCAATGCGATTTTGCATCGCGTCGTTCAGGGCAGTTACGCCATGAGCTTCACCGCGATGCGGTGTCAGTACCTGGTACTTCTCCGGTTGCCAGTCGAACGCCTTGCGCCAGAGTTCATAGGGCTTTTCCTGATCGAGGGTCTGTGCTGTATGTTCGGACATCTCGGCCTCAATCGCATTGATCAGCTGCGATGGCAGGTTTTCCGGCTCGTCCCAGTAGATTACCCGCAGATCAGCGTCGACCGTGCCACCCTTATGAACGGCTGAAAGCAAACTCTCCGCCTCCGCGGAGGTTGCCTCGCCGTCATCCCGGGCTGATCCGCCGACAAAAAGGTTTGCAAGCCCAAGGATTGCAGTGCCGTTCCCTTCGACCGTATTTCCCATCCGTCGCAGGTTTTGATCCAGACGTGCAACACTTCCGTTAGCCTTCGCATCCATCCAGATTATTGTGTCGGCAAATACCCGACCGCGACCAATCGGCGGAAGCTGATTGGGGTCGCCGACCAGGATTAGGCGTTTGACCTGCCGCCAGTCGATCGATCTCACCAGACTTGCCATCAAGCTAAGGTCGAGCATAGACGCTTCATCGATAATGAGCGTACCCGCTCCGGCCTTCTTTCCGCCGTATCGTCTGAAGGTCAGGTTGTCGTTCAGCCATCCGCCCTTTGCCAGGAATGAGTGAACGGTGGATGTTTCGATGCGCTCAATTCCGCGTTGGTGCAACTGGGCGCGAACACGATCAGAAGCTTTCCCTGTCGGGGCCATTACCGTGATTGGAGCGCCGTCACCCTCTGTTTGGCGAACGGCACGGATAAGGGCGCAGATCACCGTCGTTTTTCCTGTGCCAGCAGCACCAGTTACAACGGCCAGCGGTCGACGGAAGATTGCATCACATGCTGCAGCCTGCGCTGTGACCGCATACTGGTATTGCTCTCGCGCTTTCGCCAGCAAGGGGCTCTTCTTGTCAAGAATCTCGTCTTTCCAGTCCTGCTCCGAGAATGGGCGCTGTAGTTGAATGTCGGCTCGGCCTGCCAGTCTTGTGAGAGCGTCTTCGATTTCACGCTCATCATCATAGACATCGTTCAGATAGAGCCAGAGGCGGTTGTCTTCGCTCCGAAGAATTAACGCCTCTTCCATTGTCGTCTTGTCTACTTCGAAGTACCGAAGCGTGAAATGGGCCGATTTCCAATCGGGAAGCTTTTGTAGACACGCGTTTACTTCTGAAAGAATGGTTTCTGCTGCGCGGAACGTCTGGTTCGGTTCGCGCTTCAGTTGCTCTATGCAAAGTGAACGCAGACGACGTGCGTCGTCAAACTCCATATCGGCAAGCGGTTCGCCACCGAGTTCCGGTGATGGCAAAACTCCGCGATCAATTGTGCCCCAAGAGATCGTGTCATCTGGGCTTTCGCCGACATAGCGTTCACTCAACAGGTAAGGGTTGTCGAACGGCGCGCGGCATTCTTCCGGCAGATCATGCGTCTCCCTAAGCCTTTCATCCTCGCTGACAATCCGCTCGATCTGTTCGATGCTCAAGTCCAGGCGCGGCAATACGTCTCGGAGCAATATTCTTGCGTCGTCGGGCTTGAGCTTCCACTGCCGTCCCAGCTTCTGAAGCGGCTTACCAATCAGACCGTATTGTGCGACTTCTGCGTCATCATCAATTGCGCCGAAGAACAGGCTGTGAGCCTCCTTCGATTTCCCGGAAGCCATTAGGGTTCGGGCGTAGTCTGTGGCTTGATCGGCTGAAAGAAAACGCATGACGTTAAGCAGGCCGGGGTATAGGCCGCGCTTGGTCCAGAGCTCCGCTATGCAGCCCAGTACCCACTTCTCTCGCTCGACCCAGTTTTCACTTTCATCTCCGATTTCCCGCAGCTCGCGGATCGCGCCGAGAAACTGCTCCAGAAGACCAATTGCGTCATCATCGGAGAGCAGGCGTGCACCATATTTGCAGGTGCGCGGGTTCTCCGGGTAAACTACGAACCTATTTAGTGTTTCAGGGTCATCCCTGTATCTATGATAGGGAAGGCGCAGACCTTCATCAGGATATAAAGATGAAACATTGCGCGCCCAGATCATCCCACCGGCAAACCGTTCGGCAATGGTTTCCGAAACGTTGTCATAGGTAAGTCGATCAGAAACTGTTTTGACGCGGGACACACCGACTAGGACGTATCTCGGACTTTCCTCTTCAGTGAACGGGTTGGAATAGTTAGCATAGTAAAAGATCAGGCTACTGCCACCGTCGATACTCTTGAAGAATTCTTCAGCATTGGCGGACCGCCGGTCATTATCAAGCGTCCCGTTCTCGTAAACGTCCTCACTATACATCGCCTCATATGGCCAGACGCACGTCGTCGAGGCTGGAATGTCCCACTCAGTTCGACTTGCACCGTCATAGAAGAAGTCGGGTGGGTTCGAATACCCTCGAACCGCCTCCGAACCGAAGGCGTTGATGCTATATACGCAGGGCGGTAGCTCCGAGCTTTTGAGCGTCGAGAGATGCTTACCGGCATTGGCCAATTCAGTCTCTAGCTGACGTTCGCGCGCGATCACGTCACCAGGATAGGACTGGCAACCCACGCAGTAGCTGTTTAGCTCCGGTTGATCACATATCCGTCCATCCCATCCCCCGTCATGCCACGCAATTCGTGCCGTCAAATGAACCGTCATTTTGTCTCTACCGCCTGCGTGCCTATTAAGTGTGTTTCAGCATTTCATCGACCGAGGTCGCGTGGATGTATTTTGCCGGATTATCGACATCAGCGAGAACGGCGAAATGGCGTTTTCCACAGGCGATCTTCGCGCCTTCTTTATGGCGCAGATCGTCCCACCAGCCGCTGCCCTTGGTCTCAACCACGAAATACAGCTTCTCTTGCCCTTCATCCTCGACCAGCACTGCCCAGTCGGGATTATACGTGCCGAGGGGGGTGGGGACTTTGAACCAGCCGGGAAGCTTCGCGTAGACCTTGATGGCCTCGTTGGTTTCCAGTTCTTCGGCAAAACGCTTCTCGATACCGGCGGAGTCGTAGACGACGTGCTCGTACACTGACTTCTGCGTTTCGAGCGTGTTCTTGAGGTAGCCGGTCAGCTCCTCCTGCTTGAACAGCTCCTGCGCATAGTAGTGATCCTCGCCGACGCGCTGGTACTTGATGCCGTCCACCAGTGCGAGCCGCTTGGTGCGGGTGATTGCCTCTGCTGCCAGGTCGATGAATTCCTGCGGGTTTTTTTTGAAATCGTTGAGACGACGGCTTTCCGTCAGGATTTTCACGATGCTCTGGCGGGTGAGCTGCGTCTTGTCCTGCAGATCGGTCAGCAGGTCAGGCAGTTGGATGTCGCTCTCGTTGATCGCCGTGAAGCCGGACTTGGAGGTTTCCGTTGCTGCAATGCCGCCTTTGCCGATGGCGATGTCGGCGACGCGAAATTGTGCGCGGGTCTTGGTGATGGCAGGCCCGTCGGTGATTGCGCGCGCGCAATTTTCGATCAGCTTGGCATTGTCGAATTCGACCCGATAGGTCGTCTTGTGCTTGATCCGGTCCCACAGGGCCTTGAATTCGGCGCTTTCCAGGACTGCCTCGCGGGTACGGATAAGCACGCGATCATCCGCGTTCTTCACATCAAGTTTGCCCGCCAGCTTGCGTAGGATCATCTTGATGCCCTCGGCCTGGTCCTTGAACTCGTCCGGCAGCACCAGAGTGTTCTCTTTCAGCGCCGTACGCAGGGTATCCATGACCTTGCCTTTGCCGTCGAGAAACTCCTTATCCTTGAGGAATTTCCAGACCTCTTCGGACTTGTCCACGCCGAGCGGGGTGGTCGTACCGTCTTTCGCGGTCACCGTAAGGTTGGCGAACTGGTGCTTCTCAACGATGCCGAAACGAATGCCGGTATCTTTCTCGATTTCCTTCTGCAGGTTCTCGGCAAACTGCTCGTAGCTCTCGGTGGCGATGACCGTCAGTGTATTGATGTCGAAGCCGCGCAGCCGCTGCCCGTCTTGTTTCACACAAAGGCGCAGCCCGCGCCCGATGGTCTGGCGACGCTCGCGTTCCGTACCGATGTCACGCAGCGCGCAAATCTGGAAGACGTTGGGGTTGTCCCAGCCTTCCTTCAGGGCCGAGTGGGAGAATATGAACTTCAGCTTCGACTCGAAGCTAAGAAGCTTCTCCTTCTCTTTCATGATCAGGTTGTACGCGCGCTCGGCATTGTCGCGGTTTGCCGCATTGTCAGCCACCTCGCCGCTGGCACGTCTCGTCGGTTCGTAAAACTTCTTGTTTTTATCGATAGAAAAGTAGCCGTTGTGGACTTCATCGGCTTCCACATCCAGGTCGATCTTTTCGAACAGCGTCTGGTAGGCCGGAAGGCGGGCCAGCTTGCGGTATTCCTCTTCGAACATCAGGGCATATTTGCCCTTCACCGGATTCCCGTTTTCATCGTACTGGCGGTAGAATTCCACGCTGTCGATGAAGAACAGGCTCAACACCTTCACGTCGCGGTTTTGCGACGCAAAGCGCATCTCCTTGTCCAGATGTTCCTTGATCGTGCGGCGGATCATCAGGCGTTTCAGATCATCAGGATTGACCCCGCCGACCTCGTCACTAGGGCGCAGCAGAGCTTCTCCACCGGGCATGCTCAATTCGACGGACTCGTTGTCCTTGCCGCAGGTGATCGTTCCGATCCGGAAATTCTCATAGAGCGCGCGACCGGTTTCCTGCTCCAGATCGTCACCGTCCTCGACGGTGAATACTTCTCGCTTGACCTTGCCGCCGCGCAGGACATCGGCCTCGATCTTGGCGCTGATCGATCCGCGCACGTTCTGCGTTGAAATCAGCTTCACATACGCCTTATTGTTGCCGCCTTCGACTTCCAGCGAGGCAACCTCGATCTGCTTGACCAGCTCACGTTCGTAGGCATCGACTGCGTCCAGGCGATAGACCATGTGGTGCTTGTCCACATGGGTGGCGGAGTAACGCAGGGTGCAAAGCGGGTTCATCGCATCAAGGGCTTCCTTGCCCTTGCCGCTAAGGCCACCGTCGACGCTTTGCGGCTCATCGACAATGATTATGGGGTGGGTGGCGCGTACGAGGTCGATGGGCTTCTCACCCCCCGTCTTCTCGCTCTCCTTGTAGAGATTGTTCACGTCCTTCTTGTTGATCGCCCCGACCGTGACCACCATGATCTGGATGTTAGGACTAGTCGCGAAGTTGCGGACGGTGCCGGGCTTGGACGAGTCATACTGAAAATACTCATAACCCTTTGCCATCGGGTAAAGATTTTCGAAGTGCTCACGGGTGATCTGAAGGGTCTTGTATGTACCCTCTTTAATCGCCACGGAGGGCACGACAATCACGAATTTGGTGAAGCCGTAGCGTTTGTTCAGCTCGAAGATCGTACGCAGGTAGACATAAGTCTTGCCCGTGCCGGTCTCCATCTCGACCGTAAAGTCGCCGCTGGTCAGATCGTCGGAAGGGCGAAGGCCGTTGCGGAGCTGGACATCCCGCATGTTTTCCAGAACTTCATCGTCCAGCAGCTCAAGCTTGTTGCCAATGCCAAGTCCGCTCTCGGTCAGTCCGAGCGTCATTTGTCGATCTGACGTGACGGTGAACTCGGTCCGGTTTACCTCTTGCCCCTTGAATAGGTCGACAACCGATTCGATCGCGGCCTGTTGGTAGTCCAGATCGTTTTCAAAATGCAGTTTCATATGCGCCCCCGATCTTACAGGCTGCGCACATGAGCGATGCCGTTCTGTTCCAGAATGGCGGTCATATTCGTCTTGGCAATATCATCGGCAAAGGCGCTGTCCCGGAACACAACCTGTGTGTCAGCTTCAGGCGCAAGCGCCTTGTGCCAGTCGGTGATGCCCTGACCGAGCGTTTCGATGTCATCCTTGGCAATGGTCTCGTCAAGACAGGCGAAGAGAACACCGAAGCCGATGCTGAATACCGTTTTGCCAGCGATGGCCTTCTCTTCGATAGGAACGGACAGATCGACACCGCGCTTGAGCAAAAGCTCGTACAGAACGTCTTGTTCGCTCCGTCCCTGGACCAAATGCTCAGCATGGTCGAGCAAGGTCTTTTCGAGATCGCTCGCATCCGGGTTCCAGGCCCTAATATTGCTGCTGTCGAGTTTAAATACTTTGAATCCGAGGTCTCCATCGAAATCAGGTTTGCTCAGATTGATCGCATTCTTGGTCAATCTCAGCCGCTCCTTTCCGATCTCACAGATGTTCGTTGGCACGCCTTTTCGAGTGAGGTATGCTATCGCATTCTTGCAAGCTTTCTTGGCGGTTCCTGAAGCTGATTTCTCCATAGAGTGAAGATCCTCAGGTAATTGAACAAGTATCGATCGGCAGGCACTATCTTGCTCCATATTCAGAAATGCGACAGCGTGCATTGTACTAGATGATCCAGAAAAGAAATCTAACACAATATCATCTCCGCTTATCCCAAACGCCAAGAATAGTTCTTTTAGCAGCTCTTCATCTTTCGGGTTCGTGAAGACGGCCTCTCCGAAAAGTGAACGCAGTCTTTTTGAGGCGGCGCGTCCGTCTCTGAATCTGAGGCTAGTTAGGCTCTTAAACTCGGTGTTTTTCAGATAGGTCTTTAGGCAAGGGACGGTTGTCTCGTCAGGGCCAAAGTGAACTCCGTTGTTCTCAATCAAAGATAGAAGATTTTCCTTTGGACAGAACCAACCACGGCTGGGCCGCTTCACGTTTTTCTGAACTGGCCCCATTTTCGACCGGACACCTGGGCCTGAACCAGGAGGCTTAGGC
>NZ_JAUCYU010000008.1 GCF_030373445.1 Roseovarius sp. | reverse complement strand
CCACCCCCGGCGCGGGCACGCCCACCGTGTCCGACCGCACCTCGCCATCGGGCTGGACGGTGATGAAGACCGAGGCCTCGGTCTGGCCGTAAAGCTGTTTCAGGTTGATCCCGAGCGAGCGGTAGAAATCGAAGATCTCGGGCCCGATCGCCTCGCCCGCGGTATAGCCCACGCGCACCCGGCCGAAGCCCATCGTGTCCTTCAGCGGGCCATAGACGCACAGGTCGCCCAGCCAGTACTTGAATCGATCCCAGCCGCTCACTTTCTTGCCGTCAAGGATCGCCGGGCCCACCCGCCGGGCATGCTCCATGAAATAGCGGAACATCCGCTGTTTCAGCCGGCTGGCATCCTCCATCCGGATCATCACGTTGGTGAGCTGCGTCTCGAACACCCGCGGCGGGGCGAAGTAATAGGTCGGCCCGATCTCGCGCAGGTCGGTCTGCATCGTATCGGCGCTTTCCGGGCAGTTCACGCAGAACGCGCACCAATAGGCCTGTCCGATCGAGAAGATGTAATCGCCCACCCACGCCATCGGCAGGTAGGCCAGCACCTCGTCCTCCTTGCGCAAATGGTCGAACTCGGCCGAGGATTTCGAGGCCTCGATGATGTTGCGGTTCGACAGCACCACGCCCTTGGGTTTGCCCGTGGTGCCAGAGGTGTAAAGCATCACGCAGATGCTGGAATACTCCAGCTTCTCGCGCCGCGCCTTGAGGTCGTCGATGAACTCTTCCCGTGCGGCGCGGCCCTGCTCCTGCACATGGGCATACTGGTGCAGCTTGTGATGGTCGTATTTCCGCAGGCCCCGCGGATCGACATAGATCATGTGCTCGAACTGGTGCAGCTTGTCCTGGATGTCGATGATCTTGTCGACCTGCTCCTGGTCCTCGACGATGGCAAACCGCGCGCCGCAATGCTCCAGCACATAGGCCATCTCGTCGGATGCCGCATCCTGGTAGACCGGCACGGGAACCGCGCCCACCGATTGCGCGGCCACCATCGACCAGTAGAAATGCGGCCGGTTTCGCCCGGCAATGGCGATGAAGTCGCCCTCGTTCACCCCGAGGTTCAGCAGGCCCAGGGCCAGCGCCTCGATCTCCTTCTCGGTTTCGGCCCAGGTCCAGCTTTGCCAGATGCCGAATTCCTTTTCCCGATAGGCGGGGCGATGTGCGAATTGGCTTGCGTTTCGCTGCAATAGCGCCGGAATGGACCGAAGCCCATCCGTCGCCTGTGACGACTTACCCAAGTTTTCTCCTCCCTTTGTCCGCAATGCGAACAGATCGCCTTTGGGGCGATTCATTCCCCAATAAAGCGTGCTCCCGACCGTTGCCGTCAACTTTTTCCTGAAGATTTCCCAAATCTTACGAATTGTAACAGGCCGGCTGCCAAGGCTTGACACCACCCGACCGCCGCCGGAAACCTGCATCGACCCCTGCAATCCAGCGCGGAAGGAGGACCGCATGGCACGCCCCAGGCTGGAATTCTGGTTCGAATTCGCCTCGACCTATTCCTATCTCAGCGCGATGCGCCTGCCCGGACTTGCCCAGGCGGCCGGGGTCGACGTGGTCTGGCGGCCGTTCCTGCTGGGCCCGATCTTCAACAGCCAGGGCTGGAAGACCTCGCCGTTCAACATCTACCACGCCAAGGGCAACTACATGTGGCGCGACATGGCGCGCCGGGCCGACAGGCTGGGGCTGGGCTTTCACCGCCCCGACCCCTTCCCGCAGAACAGCCTGCTCGCCGCCCGCGTGGCCCAGGCCGCACCAGAGGGGGCGGCGAAGGTGGCGTTCTGCCAGAACGTCTATCTCATGGAGTTCGCCGAGGCACAGGACATCTCCGAGCCCGACGTGATCGCGGCCTGCGCCGGGATGGCGAAGCTGCCCGACGGTATTTTCGACGCAGCCCAAGGCGACGAGAACAAGCACGCGCTCCGGCTGGCAACGGAGGAGGCCGGCCGCCGCGGCATATTCGGCGCCCCGAGCTTCACCGTCGGCGACGAGCTGTTCTGGGGCGATGACCGGCTGGAAGACGCGCTGGAATGGGCCGCGCGCGATGGCTGACTCGCTCCAGACCGACATGATGACCATGGCGGGCCTGAACCTGATCCAGCAGGCCCTGACGATCTATGACCGCGACCTGCAACTCGTGATCTGCAACCAGCGTTTCCGCGACATGTTCAACCTGCCCGACGCGCTCTGCACCCCCGGCGCCGGGTTCGAGGACACGATCCGCCACCTCGTGACGCGCGGCGAATACGGCCCTGTCGAGGATGTCGAGGCGGCCGTGCAGGCAAGGGTCGAAACCGCGATGGACTTCAAGCCGCATTACATGGAGCGGACCCGCTCGAACGGCCGGATGATCTCGGTCGAGGGCTCACCGCTGCCGCAGGGGGGGTGGGTTGCCGTCTATACCGACATCACCCGCGTCAAGCAGCAGGAAACCCTGCTCCGCACCCGCTCGGAGGAGCTGTCGGGCCAGCTTCTGGGCTATTCCGAGGAACTGGCCGCCACCAACCGCCGCCTCCAGGCCACGATCACCGCGCTGGAGGAAGCCCAGCGGCAATTGACCGAATCCGAGGCCCGCACAAGGCTGACGACCGAGATGATGCCGGCCCATATCGCCCATGTCGGCGGCGACCGGCGCTACACCTATTCCAACCGCCGTCTCAGTGCCGTGCTGCCTGGCTCGAAATCCGACATCATCGGCCTGCCCATCGACGAGGCGCTCGATCGGGCGGCCTATGGCATGATCCGCGAAAGGCTCGACGCGGCCTTCGCGGGCGAGGCTTCGGTGTTCGAGTTCACCCACGAACCCAGTTCCCGCCGCATCCGCACGGCCTTTACGCCCGACGAAACGCAGGGCGGCGTCTACCTGCTGTCGATGGACGTCACCGAAGAGGCCCAGACCCGTGCCGCCCTGCAACAGACCCGCCGACGCGAGATGGCGGCGCAACTGACCAGCGGCATGGCGCATGACTTCTCGAACCTGCTGACCATCATCCTCGGCATGCAGTCCAAGCTGCAACGCATGGACCTGCCGGAAGCGGCCAGCGGCCTGATCAACGCCACGATCTCGGCGGCACGGCGGGGCGGCGGGCTGCTCAACCGGATCGCCGACATGACCGGCCCGCGCGAACACACCGCCCGGCCCACCAACCTGCCGCGGTTCCTCTCCGACCTCGAAACGCTGGCCCTGTCGACCCTGCCGGAGGGGGTGGAGCTGTCGATCAACAACCTGGCCGACGCACCATCCTACAGCCTAGATACGGGCATGTTGCAGGATTCGCTGCTCAACCTGGTGATCAATGCGCGCGACGCCTGTGGCGCCTCGGGCCGGATCACGCTGACGGCCCGCAGCGTGCGCGAGACATGGCTCGAATTCACGGTCGAGGATACCGGCCCCGGCTTTTCCGAACAGGCGCTGCAACACGCGCTGGCGCCGTTCTTCACGACGAAAGGCGGCGAGGGGTCGGGGCTCGGACTGGCGATGGTCTATGACATGACCAAGCTGGCGGGCGGGCGGGTACACCTGTCGAACACCGATGGCGGCGGGCGTGTCGCCATCCGCCTGCCCCTGCGCGTGGCCGAGGGCGGGGCGGCGCCCGGGTTGGTGCTTCTGGTCGAGGACAGCCCCGACCTGCGCGACACGATCCGCGAGATGCTGCGCGAGGCCGGCCACATGGTGATCGAGGCGTCCAGCGCGGGCGAGGCCCTGTCGCTGATGGCCGAACTGCCGGAGATCTCGGCGCTCCTGTCGGACATCTCGCTCGAGGGCGACCAGACCGGGCTCGATCTAATCGATGCGCTGCCCGAGGGGCATTGCCCGGCCTACCTGATGACCTCGCTGCCGCCCGACGACCCGCTGCACCGCGCCGCCCGTGACCGCGCGCCGGTCCTGCGCAAACCCTTCGCCGCCGCCGAGCTCGAAGCGCTTCTGGCCACCGGGGCCGCCGCATGACCGCGCCGCTGGTTACCATCCTCGACGACGAGCCCGCGATCCGCTCGATGCTGTCCGACGCGCTGGAAGAGGCCGGGTTCCGCACCATGGCTTTTTCCCGCGCGACCGAGTTCGAGGCGGCGATCCGGCAGACGAAACCGGATGTCTGCCTCGTCGACCTGTCGCTGCCGGACCGCGACGGGCTGACGCTGGTGCACCGGCTGGCGCTGGAGCAGGGGGCGACCGTCATCATCATCTCGGGCCGCGCCCAGGTCCAGGACCGGGTGACGGGGCTCGAACTGGGCGCCGACGACTACATCATCAAGCCGTTCGATCCGGCCGAAGTGGTGGCCCGCATCCGCGCCCGCCTGCGCCGCGACACACCGACGCCGCAAACCGGCGATACCGCCCGCTTCAACGGCTGGACGGCGCATTTCGACCGCTACGCGCTGGAGGATGACACCGGCGCCGAAACGCCCTTTTCCCATGCCGAGGGCGAGGTGCTGCGCCTGTTCCTCGAACGGCCCAAGCGGCTGATCTCCCGGCAGGCCATGCAGGAGGCGCTGGGCGGCGCCGCAGGCGACAGCTTCGACAGGGCAATGGACGTCCGCATCTCTCGCCTGCGCACCAAGCTGCGCGAAGACCCCAAGAACCCCCGCCTGATCAAGACCATCTACGGGGCGGGCTACATCTTCCTCGGGGATGTCGACTGGGGGTAGGGTGGGCCGGACAATGCCCGCCCCCGCTTACTGCGTCGCCCGCCGTTGGGTTTGGCGCCGAGGCAATATGGCAGGCCGGGACTGATCAGGAAGCGGCGCCGTAGACATACTCGCGGTGAAACCGGATGTAATCAGGGTGCGGGTGGTGTCTTGGATCATCGGGAAGCGTCAGTCTGCCAGTCGGCGAAATCAGCCGCCTTCGCACGTCACTTGGGACCTTGTTGTCCGAGACTAGGATTTCGTAGTCGTCCCCGATCGATATCAACCCTCTGTCGAACATCCAGTGCAGAGTTCCAGACAGCGCGATACCGTTGATGATAATATCAGGGCCGCCCTCCTTCACGGGTCGAATATGCGCTGCCTGCACCTCGGACCTGCCGAACCCGTTCCTCAAATCAAGACCGGAGATTGCACACCGTCCGTTGTAGGCCCACTTCACCATTCTCGCAAATGACTGTTCTCGGGCCGGGCGTGACGTCAGGATCATCGCTCTGATGTCGGTCAGTGGCGCCTGTTCAAACGCGGCCTGGTCCTCGGAGAACTCGTATTCCGGCGAAACGGCCTCGCGCGGAAGAGCATTTGGGCCCTCCAGTGGCTTCAACCCGGCCGATACAATCCTGGTGAATTCGTCGAAGCTGAGCCGCCTTACAGCCGAAACGCTCGCACCCCCAGCGATAGCGCGACCATCCTGGCCTCGAAGAGAATTCTCGTAAGCTAAGCCCGCGGGATCATTGCGAGGTACAGTCCTTTCGAACTGCCAGAGTGTATTTGCCTCGAGCCATGCATAATAGTGGTCCGAGCGGGATTGATCAGGCGTAACAGACGTCACTTTCTGCACAGCGACGTAGCCCAGTGCGCCTTGCTTCCCTTCGTAGAATACGACCCAATCGCCGACGCACTCTTCGACAGTCTTCAGATATCGCCGCGGGAAATGATAGCAGATCCCCGGTCTGTCTTCGTAAATGGACTCAGGATTCTGAATGAAGACTGCGTTGGCCATTCCGTTATCAAACGCATCTGGCCAGCACAGTGCAACATCTTACTCCGCCGCGACCTGCTCCGGGTCGGCGGCCTCGACCCGGACGGCCGAGTATTTGAACTCGGGGATCTTGCCGTAGGGGTCGAGCGCCGGGTTCGTGAGGATGTTCGCCGCCGCCTCGACATAGGCGAATGGCAGGAACACCATGTCGGGCGCGATGGCGCGGTCGGCGCGGGCCATGACCTCGATGCTGCCGCGCTTTGTGGTCAGCCGGATCATGCCGCCCGGTTCGACGCCCAGCTTGCGAAGCGTCGAGGGGTGCAGCGAGCAGTTGGCCTCGGGCTCGACCGCGTCCAGCACCGAGGCGCGGCGGGTCATCGACCCGGTGTGCCAGTGTTCGAGCTGTCGGCCGGTGGTCAGGACCATCGGGTACTCCGCGTCCGGCACATCGTCC
The DNA here is from genome assembly GCF_030373445.1 of Roseovarius sp. Taxonomy (GTDB): domain Bacteria; phylum Pseudomonadota; class Alphaproteobacteria; order Rhodobacterales; family Rhodobacteraceae; genus Roseovarius. The sequence goes on along the minus strand of NZ_JAUCYU010000008.1, from coordinate 233,229 downwards.
GGCGGGATGACGCTGGCCGGGGTGAAGCGTGCCCGGCCTTCGCTGCGCGGGAAGCCGTCGCCGAAGACGATGGGCTGCCCCGGATCCTCGGGCGAGAGCGACGGGTAGGTCACCGCGTTCTCTTTCGCCAGCCGGTCCCACGTGATGTTGTCGAAGGACTTCATGTTCAACTTCATCTCGGCGAAGACGTCCGCCGGGCTGTCATAGCGCCAGTCGAGCCCGAGGCGCTGCGCCAGTTCGACCGTGATCATCCAGTCCTCGCGCGCCTCGCCCGGGGGCGACACGGCGGGGCGGCCCATCTGGACCTGCCGGTTGGTGTTGGTGACGGTGCCCGACTTCTCGTAGAAGGCCGAGGCGGGCAGGATCACGTCGGCGTAGTTCGCCGTTTCGGTCAGGAAGATATCCTGCACCACGAGGTGATCGAGCTTGGCTAGCGCATCGCGGGCGTGTTCGACATCGGGGTCGGACATGGCCGGGTTCTCGCCCAGGATATACATGCCTCGGGTGTTGCCGGCGTGAACGTCATCCATGATCTCGGTGACGGTCAGGCCCTTCTCGCTCGAGAAATCGCCGGACTCCCAGACCTCGGTGAACGCCTTGCGCACGCCATCGTCTGTGACGGACTGGTAGTCGGGCAGGAACATCGGAATCAGCCCCGCATCCGAGGCGCCCTGCACGTTGTTCTGACCACGCAGCGGGTGCAGCCCGGTGCCGGGCCGGCCCACATGGCCGCACATCAGCGCCAGCGAAATCAGGCAGCGCGAGTTGTCGGTGCCGTGGATATGCTGCGAGATGCCCATGCCCCAGAAGATCATGCCGCGCTTGGCGGTAGCGAAGTCGCGGGCGACCTCGCGCAGCGTGTCGGCGGGAATGCCGCACAGCGCTTCCATCTTCTCGGGCGGGAACTGGGCGAGGTGCTCCTTCTCGGCCTCCCAGTTCTCGGTGAAGGCCTCGATATATTGCTGGTCGTAGAGCTTCTCCTCGACGATCACGTGCATGATCGCGTTGAGCATCGACACGTCGGCGCCCGGCTTGAACTGCAGCATGTGGGTCGCGAAGCGGCGCAGGCCAACGCCGCGCGGGTCCATCACGATCAGCTTGCCGCCGCGCTTGGTGAACTGCTTGAAATAGGTCGCGGCGACGGGGTGGTTCTCGATCGGGTTGGCGCCGATGACGATGGCCACGTCGGCATTCTCGATCTCGTTGAACGTCGCGGTCACGGCGCCGGAACCGACATTCTCCATCAGCGCGGCCACCGAGGAGGCATGGCACAGCCGGGTGCAGTGGTCGACGTTGTTATGGCCAAAGCCCTGGCGGATGAACTTCTGGAAGAGATAGGCCTCTTCATTGGTGCACTTGGCGCTGCCGAAGCCCGCGACCGACTTGCCGCCATGCACGTCCTTCAGCGTCTTCAGACCGCCGGCGGCGAAGGCCATCGCCTCTTCCCAGTCGGCCTCGCGGAAGAATTCCTGCCAGTTCGACGGGTCGACGTTCAGACCCTTCTCGGGTGCATCCTCGCGCCGGATGAGCGGCTTGGTCAGGCGGTGGGGGTGGTGGATGTAGTCGAAACCGAACCGGCCCTTCACGCAGAGCCGGCCCTCGTTCGCGGGGCCGTTGATGCCGTCGACATATTTCACCTTGCCGTCCTTGACCTTCAGGCTGACCTGGCAGCCGACGCCGCAGAACGGGCAGACGCTTTGAACTTCCTCGTCGTAATCGGCGCTGTCGCCGACCTGTGCCTCGTCCAGCACGGTGGCTTCCATCAGCGCGCCGGTGGGGCAGGCCTGAACGCATTCGCCGCAGGCCACGCAGGTCGATTCGCCCATCGGGTCGTCGAAGTCGAAGACAGGGTAGGCATCGTGCCCACGGCCCGCCATGCCGATCACGTCGTTGACCTGGACCTCGCGACAGGCGCGGACGCACAGGTTGCACTGGATGCAGGCATCAAGATTGACGCGCATGGCCACGTGGCTGTCGTCGAGAAGCGGCACGCGGTCCTTTTCGAGCTTCGGAAAACGGCTTTCGGTGACGCCCTGAAGCTTTGCCATGTCCCACAGGTGGCTCGACTTGTCGTGCGCCTCTTCCTGTTCGGGCTGGTCGGCCAGCAGCATTTCGACCACCAGCTTGCGCGCCGTCTCGGCCCGGGCGGAATTGGTGGTGACGTTCATGCCGTCCTTCGCCTCGCGGATGCAGGAGGCGACAAGCGTGCGCTCGCCCTCGACCTCGACCATGCAGGCCCGGCAATTGCCGTCGGGGCGATAGCCCGGCGCCGGCTTGTGGCACAGGTGCGGAATCACCAGCCCGCGGCCATGGGCCACTTCCCAGATCGTCTGGCCGGCCACGGCTTCGACTTCCTTGCCATCCAGCGTGATCTTGATCGTCTCGGACATGGGGCGCCTCCTTTGTCGCGCATGATAGAGCATGTGCGCGGGAATTCGAGTCCGACAATCCCGACACCTCGCAACGGATTTGCGCCACGGGCAGCGAAGGAAGTTTCTGATCGTCAACAGGATGGGTGATTATTTAGGTGAATGACTAAGTTTTTGCTTGAACGGAATCATGCCGTCACTTACTAAGCCTTATGGCTAAGTATGATGCAAAGCTCGATGCCGTCTTCACCGCGCTCGGCGATCCGACCCGTCGTGAGATCCTGTCGCGGCTGGCGCGGGGCCCGGCCAGCGTCAGCGAGCTGGCGGCGCCGCACGACATGGCGCTGCCGTCCTTCATGGGCCATCTGCGAAAGCTGGAGGACGCCCGGCTGATCGCGACCGAGAAACAGGGCCGAACCCGCATCTGCAGGCTGATGCCCGATGCCTTCCTGCCGGTTACCGGCTGGCTGGAGGAACAGCGCGCCCTGTGGGAGGGGCGGCTGGACCAGTTCGACGACTATGTCACCCAACTTGCAAGGAAACGCGAAAAATGACGACCCTCGATCCGAAAACTGATCTCAGCTTCACAAGAACCCTCAAGGCACCACGGGCGCTTCTCTGGGAATGCTGGACCACACCCGAGCACATCAAGCAATTCTTTGTACCCAAGCCCCACCAGGTGACGGATTGCGAGATCGACCTGCGGGTCGGCGGCCGGTTCAACACGGCTTTCGAGGTGGAGGGCAACCGGATGGAAAACAAGGGTGTCTGGCTTGAAGTGGTCGACCAGGAAAAGCTGGTCTTCACCGATGCCTACTCCGAAGGCTGGAAACCCGCGCCCGACCCGTTCATGACCGCCATCGTCCTGTTCGAGGATGCCGGCAACGGCGAGACGACCTATACCGCCATCGCCCGGCACCGCTCGGAGGAGTCGCGCAAGACCCATGAAGACATGGGCTTCTTCGATGGCTGGGGCACGGTTGCCGAGCAGCTCGAGGCTTACGCGCAGTCGCTTGCGAAGTAACCGGCCCGGCGCAGTCCCACAAAACTACGCCACCTGCTTTTCCCTTCGCCGGATCGCCGCTAAGAACGTGCGGAACGACGAAAGAGGGCGCAGGTGGCGGAAATAATCCTTGTGCGGCACGGGCAGGCGAACAGCCATGCCACCGACGAAGAGAGCTATGACAGGCTGTCCGATCTCGGGCGGGAGCAGGCAAGATGGCTGGGGGCGCATCTGCGCGACACCAACCCGCATTTCGACGCCGTCATCACCGGAACCCTGTCGCGCCAGACCGAAACGGCTCTGGAGATGGGGTTTGACATCACCAAGCAGGATGCGCGGCTCGACGAGCTGAGCTATTTCGCCATGGCCACGGCGATGGAGGCCCAGCACGGCATCCCCGCGCCGCGCGACCCGACAGAGTTCGCCATCCACCTGCCGCAGGTCATCACCCACTGGACCGAGGACCGACTGATCACGGTGCCCGAGACCTATCCACAGTTTTCCGAACGCGTGACCGCGGTGGTCGACGAGCTGTGCGGCGGGAACGGGCGCATCCTGATCGTGACCTCCGGCGGCGTGATCGGGATGGCGATGCGCCACGCGCTCGGGCTGGACAACAACGGCATGGCCAAGGTCATGCTGCAGATCATGAACAGCTCGATGCACCGGCTGCATTACGTGCATGACATGCTGATGGTGGGCACGTTCAACGCCACGCCGCACCTGGACGCGCCCGACAGGGCCCATGCCCGCACCTTTGTCTGAGGAATTTCGAGAATGACGCATCTTTGGGTCCGCGCCGAGCAGCGGGAGAACGAGGAACGTGTCGGCGTCACGCCCGCCGGCGCGGCGGAGCTGATCGCGCAGGGGGTGCGCGTGACGGTCGAGGTCAGCGCCACGCGCATCCTGCCAATCAAGGGCTATGCCGATGCGGGTTGCGAGGTGGCGCCGGAGAACAGCTGGCCGGATGCCCCGCGTGACGCCATCATCTTCGGGCTCAAGGAGTTGCCCGACGATGGCACGCCATTGCCGCACCGGCACATCATGTTCGGCCATGCCTTCAAGGGCCAGTTCGCCGGCCGCCGCCTGCTGGAACGGTTCAAGGCCGGGGGCGGGACGCTCTATGACCTCGAGTACCTCGTGGATGAGAACGGCCGCCGCGTTGCCGCTTTCGGCTACTGGGCGGGCTATGCCGGGGCGGCGGTGTCGCTCAAGGCGTGGGCGGCGCAGAAACAGGGCGGCCATTGCCCGCCGGTCAGCACGTGGCGGGACAAGGGCGCGCTGCTGTCCGACCTCGCTGCCGATCTCGACAGCGCGGGCGGAACGCGGCCCACCGCCATCGTGATCGGCGCGCTGGGCCGGGTCGGCACCGGTGCGGCAGACCTCTGCGAGGCCATGGGCATCACCCCCACCCGATGGGACCTGGAGGAAACCGCCTCGGGCGGGCCGTTCCCGGAGATCCTGGGCCACGACCTGTTCTTCAACTGCATCCTCGCCCGTCCCGGCACACCCGTCTTCGTGCCGCAATCGGCGCTGACAGCGGATCGCCGGCTTTCCGTCGTGGGCGATATCGCCTGCGACCCCGACAGCGATTACAACCCGGTGCCCGTCTACGACGAGGCCACCACGTGGGCCGCGCCGGTGGTCCGGGTACATGATGCCCCGCCGCTCGACGTGATGGCGATCGACAACCTGCCGTCGCTTTTGCCGCTGGAGTCGTCGGAAGACTTCGCCGAACAGCTCTTGCCCTCGCTCAAGGCATTGGACAAGTTGCACGAAAATGTCTGGGGCCGGGCCGAGGCCACGTTCCGGACCCATCTGAAGGAGGTCTGAAACATGACGATTCATTGGTGCGGCACCGGTCTTTCCGCCATCCCCGGCCTGCGGCGGCTGATCGAGAACGGGCACCCCGTCAAGGTCTGGAACCGCACGGTCGACAAGGCACGCGAAGCCGTGGGCGACCTGACCGACAATATCGCCGCCTTCGATTTTGATCAGCTTTCGGCAGAGACCGAAGAGGGCGACCTGGTCGTCTCGATGCTGCCGGGCGACTGGCACGTACCGATTGCGGAGATGTGCATCAACCACGGGGCGCATTTCGTCTCCTCCTCCTACATCGCGCCCGAGATGCGGGAGCTTCATGCCAAGGCGCTGGTGCGCGGGGTGTGCTGTGTCAACGAGGTCGGCCTTGACCCCGGCATCGACCACCTGATGGCGCATCACCTCGTGACCGACTACCGCGGGTCGGACAAATACGCGCCCGAGAACGACTTGTCCTTCACCTCCTACTGCGGCGGCATCCCGAAACATGCCAACGCGTTCCGCTACAAGTTCAGCTGGTCGCCCCTCGGCGTGCTGAAGGCGCTGCGCTCGCCCTCGCGGTCGATCCGGAACTTCACCGAGTTGCAGGTGGCCCGGCCGTGGGATGCGATTTCCAGCTACGACGCGCCGCTGCCCACGCCGGAAACCTTCGAGGTCTATCCGAACCGCGACAGCGTGCCCTTCATCGAGGATTACCGCTTCGACCCGTCGTGGAGGGTGAAGGAATTCGTGCGCGGTACGCTGCGGCTCAACGGCTGGACCGAGGCGTGGAAGGACATCTTCGCCGAGGTCGAGACGCTGGAAGGCAAGTCCGGCGACGACCGGTTGCGCGAGATGTCCGAGCAGTTCTGGAACGAGCACGCCTATGACGAGGGTGAGCCTGACCGGGTGGTGCTTTGCGTCTCGCTCAAGGCCGAGCGCGAGGGGGTGACCGTCTGGCACAAGACCTTCGTGATGGATGCCTGGGGCGACGAGCGCGGCACGGCAATGGCGCGCCTTGTCTCGATTCCGGTTTCGATGGCGATCGAGGCGGTGCTGAACCGCGAGATCCCCGCCGGCGTGTCGCCCGCGCCGCATGATCCACGGCTGGTCTTGCGGTTCCTCGGCGAGGTGGACCGGCTGGCGCAGCATCTGCAGGTGGTGAACCACGTCTGACGGCGGTCAGCCGGTGAAGCTGGCCTTTGAATAGAGCAGGGTCATGCGCGGGTTGATCTCGCGCTGGCCGTCGTGCGGTGGGCCTGTCAGCAGGTCGCACAGGGCGGCATGCAGCGCGGCAAGATCGGCATGGCCGAGCCGGGGCATGTCATCGGTGCCGCCCTCGGTCTGGCCATGCGCGCCGAGGATGTCGATGTCTTCCGGTAATATGTCGAACAGCGTTTCGAGCGTTGCCCGGTAGGCAGGCAGCGAGGCGCCGGGCGTCTGCGCGTAGAGGTGGCCGCGATAGAGGAAATCGGCGGCATAGAGGCGGTTTCGGCCCGGCTCCCACAGCGAAACCGAGTCGGGCGAATGGCCGGGGGTGTGCAGAACGTGCAGGTGGCGCAGTCCAACTTGCAGGACATCGCCGATCCCGACCCAGTGACCGACAGGGAAGCTCGGTGGTGAGAGGGTCTCGTAATGGCCGAGATACGCTTCCTCCGTCGGGGTCAGCACATTATCGGGCGCCATCGCCCGAAGCATGGGCAGGTCGGCCACGATGACCGGGCCGAAGGCGTCGACGCCGCCGAGATGGTCGAAATGCATGTGCGAGGGGAAGGCGCGTGTCGAGACACCGGCATGGCGATGCACCACCGGCCCGATGGAACGCCGACCGGAGCCCGTGTCGAACAGCAGGCTCTCGCCGCCATCGGTGATCAAGTAACTCCAGTTCTTCTGGTGATAGGCCGGCTCTCCGATCGCCAGGGTGTCGGCATCGACAGTGCCGACGGCGAACCAGTCGTCTTCCCATGCCAGCCCCTCGGGAAGCGTGACGGAGTCTATCGGCTGTTCCAGATCACACACGCCGCTCATCCGGCATCTGCCACGAAGCCGGCCGACTCGATCCCGGCCATGGCGAAGGCCTCGTCGAACTCCCCGGCCTCGCCCGCGACGCCGACCGCGCCCAGCACCTTGCCGCCCGAATCCCTTACGAAAACGCCGCCCTTGCTGGCGGTCAGGGGCAGGCCGGAGCGGGCCATGGCCACCTCGCGCACACCGTGAAACCAGTTCGGCGTCTCGTCGGCCCATTCCATCACGGTCTTCGTGGGCTTGCCGTACAGGATGCAGGTGCGCGCCTTGGCCTCGGCGATATGCGACAGAAGCGGCGCCGCGTCAGGCTCTCGCAGCATGGCCAGCGGATGGCCACCGGCATCGACCACGCAGACCGCGATTCGCCGTTCCGGGCCAGAGCGTGTGCCGGACAGCGCGGTTTCGATGATCCGCTGCGCGGCGGGCAGGGAAAGGTCGGTCATGGGCCGGGCCTTGCTTGGGGCGTGTCCCGCGAAGCCTAGCACGGCCCGGCATCGATCCGGAGGCGTTTTCTGCCGCTTCAGCCGCCGCGCACGAGGTCGTCTTCGTCGTCGATCACCGAAATGCCCAGCTCGTCCATCCCGTTCTCGAGATGATCAGACAGGTGCGGCGAGCCGAGCAGGTAATCGGCCGTCGGCGTCGTTGCCTCGTTCATCGCCGTGGACTTCGCCTCCTCCAGCTCGTCGGCGCCAAAGCTGCCCCGGCCGATCCACATCACGGCGACAAGGCTTGCCTGTTCCTCTTCGGTCAGGCGGTCGATGAAGGCCCGAAGCTCGCCCTCGGCGCGGCCAAGTTCGCGCGCCATCAGGATTACCTGGGCGACTTTGTAACTGCTGATATCAAGCATGGTTCAACTCCCGTTCTCGCGTATGGAGAGGTTCATCGCCTCTCAGCTTAGCGGGAGTCTTTGATCTCACGCAAATAGCCGGTAGTAGGCCCAGTTCGGCAGGAACCGTGACAGCCGGAACACCCAACTGAAAGCGGCGGGAAAATGCCGGTCAAAGGCACTCTCGTCGCGCATCAGGGTGATCATCTCGGTCGCGGCCTGTTCCGGGGTCATCAGGAACGGCATGCGAAAGTCGTTCTTGTCGGTCAGCCGGGTCTTGATGAAGCCCGGGTTGGCCAGTTGCACCCGCACGCCCGTGCGCCACAGGTCGGCGCGCATCGATTGGGCCAGCGCCATGACCCCGGCCTTGGACGGGGCATAGCCCACGGCGCCGGGCAGGCCGCGAAAGCCGGACAGCGAGCCGGTCAGAACGATATGGCCATGATCGCGCCGGACCATGCCGGGCACGACCTGCCCCAGCACGCGGAAGGCGCCGGTGAAGTTGATATCGGCCATTTTCAGGCCGTGCTCGGCATTCCAGTCGGTCGCCGGCATGGGCCAGTAGACGCCGGCCAGATAGACCAGCCCGTCGACCTCTCCGACCTCCTTGGCGGCAGCTCGTACGCTGTCTTCGTCGCTGACATCGACCGTCACCACCCGGGCACGGCCGGGCAGGGCAGTTGCCACCTCTTCCAGCCGCTCGCGGTTGCGCGCGGAAAGTACAAGGGTCGCCCCCTCGATGCTGAGCTTGTGGGCCAGCGCCTCGCCCAACCCCTCGCTGGCGCCGACCAGCCAGTATGTCTTACCCGAAAAACTCGTCAAACCGTGTCTACCCTTCGCATTGTTGCCACCAGTTCCGCCACCTTGATCCCGAACTTGCGGAACTGGCTGCGGTTCACGATCACCCCGTTCGGTGCGAGGTACATCCAGTCGGTCACGTTCAGCACGTGGTCCCCGGCTTCGCGCGGCAGGCGGATCGTGTAGTTGAGATTCACGCTGGGCCCCTGTTGTTGCCCGCGCCCGGTGCCGATCACATCGTCGGCCTCGGCCCTGATGCGGCCGTCATTGCCCAGTTGCAGCCGCCACTGGCGGGTCTGGGTAGTGCCGCTGTCATACAGGAAGTATTCCGTCATCACGCCGCGGTTCCCGTCCCAGGTCGCCTCGAAATCCCCCACGAAACGAGAGGCGACACGGCCGGCCGGCCCGTATATCACGCCCTCGCACTTGATCGCCCCGTTGAGATGCGTGCGCAGGTCAAACGCGGGGAACTGACCGGCGTAGTCGGCGGGGCGCTGTGCCTGAAAGCCCGTGATCCGGTGGAACAGGAGACCGCCCGTTACCGCCACGATGAGCCCGAGAAGGGCGCAGGTAATAGCTGTCATGCCGCGACCGTCCTTTCCCCGATATCGATGGTTGCCAGCAGCCCGATTGCCAGCAGTTTGAGTAGGCACGGCACCGCGCCGTAAAGCAGGCTGAGCAGCCAGAGCGCCCCGGCGCCGTTGTCTCCGCCCGCGGTAAAGCCGCCGGCCTCGAGCAAGGGCAGAAGCGTGACCGCCGCGAAGGCCAGCGTGAATTTCGACACGAAGGACCACAGGCCGAACGCCTCGCTCGCGCCCGGCGATATCTCGGCCATGCGCCGGGCGAAGAGGGCGGGCAGCAGCGTCATGTCGGCCCCGAGCGCTGCGCCCGAGGCAAGGCAGATCAGCCCGAAGGCCCACGTATCCCCCGCGCCCAGCCAGATGGCACTGCCGAAGGAGAGAATGGAGAGCACCATGCCGATCAGCAGAACCCGTCTTGCGCCGGCAGTCTCTGCCAGCTTGCCCCAGAAGGGCGCGGCCAGTGCGGCGGACAGGAAGAACAGCAACAGGAACGGGCCTTCCCAGCCCGGCGCCTGGAGACGGCTTTCCACGAAGAACAGGAAGAGGGTCGAGCTGACAGCGACCGGGGCGGCGTTGAACAGGGCCACCAGCAAGAGTTTGCGGGCCACCGGGTCGCGCAGGACCGTGAGAAACCCCGTGCCGCCGCCAACCGCCGCGCCGCGCCATTCCCGGTGCATCGACCGGATCGCCACCGCGGCCAGCAGGGCGAAGGCCAGCGCGAACCCGCCATATCCGCCGATCAGCACCGGCGCGACAGATGCGGCGCAGATGCCCAGAAGCGCGCCAGTTTCCCGCCAGCGGGCGAGTTGCAGGTGGCCCTGGCCGGTCAATCGGGCGGCGGAGGACACGCCTTCGGCATAGAAGCAGATGGTCAGGTAGCTGAAGCTGGAAAAGACCAGCGTCAGCATGAGCGCGAACCATGCGAGCGGTGCGAAGGGCGGTGCGACTGCGAAAAGGCCCAGCATCGCGGCGGCCATGGTGATCACGGCAATGGCCACCGAAACGGCCCGCATGTCCTGAAGCCGCGAGGCCAGGCGGCCCAGCAGCGGGTCCTGCACCACGTCAATCAGCCGTAGCGCGAACAGCACCGTTCCAAGGGCGGCCAGAGAGACGCCGTATTCGTCGACGTAGAATTTTGGCGCATGGATGTAGAGCGGTAGCCCGGCCGCGGCAAGCATGGCGGCAAACAGGCCGAAGGCAGGCAGGCGCGGCGCGGCATTCACCGGCTGACCTCTTGCCTTGGCGGTTCGGGGCGGGCGCGGAACTGCGCGCCCTTCCACCACAGCTTCAGTGCCTGCCAGTGGATCAGCGCCAGAACCCGGCGCGACCCGAAGGGCCGTCGCAGGCAGGCGCGGATCAGGCTCCAGTTGCTCAGGCGTTGCCGCTTGCCAACCAGGGTCGCCGTGACGCCGCCATTGCCGCCGGTGAAATCGATCCAGATCCCAATGTGATCGGGGCGCAGGTCGAAGCGGAACTCGTATGTCCCCTCGACTCGCTGGAATGGCGACACGTGCAGGACCTTGCGGGCTGTCAGACGATCCTGCGCGCCGATCGGGGCAAGATCCTCGCGATGGCAGAGATAGCAATGGCGGTCGCCATAGGTGTTGGTGACCTCGGCGATGACCACGGGCACGCTGCCCCCTTCGTCGCGGCAGATCCAGAACGCCACCGGGTTGAAGACGTGGCCGAGGATGCGGGGCTGCGCGAGAAGCTCGATGCGCGCGGGGCTGCCCAGCCCGTGCGTCTCGAGCACCTCGCGCACCCATGCCGGGCCGCGCCCGTGTTTCGGCGGCCCGCCATGATCGCTGTCCCAGACCGACGCCAGCCCGGCCCGGTTGCGACCGAACAGCCGGGGCGCCTCCGGCGCGCCCTCGGCATCGAGCAGCACGTAGTCGATCCCGTAGCGGAAGGCGTTTTCGACCGCGCCTTTGCGCCCGTGCCACGTGTGGCCGGCGATATGGTCGACCTGGTTCATTCCGCCGCCATCGGGATCGCGTTCTTCGCAACGATCGCGTCGGCCACCTCGAGGCCCGAGGCCAGCCCGTCCTCGTGAAAGCCGTCGCGCATCCACGCGCCGCAATACCACGTGTTGCGCGCCCCGTTCATTGCCCGCAGCTTCGCCTGCGCGTCGAAGGCGGCAAGGTCATAGACCGGGTGGCGCAGGGTGACCTGGTCGTAGATCAGCTCCTCCCGGATCGGCCGGTTGGAATTCAGCGTCACGAAATGCGGGTCATCCGCCGGGATCGGCTGCAAGCGGTTCATCCAGTAGGTGATGTCGATCTGGCCGTCGCGCCTTGCCGGGCTTTCGGAATAGTTCCACGACGACCAGACAGGGCGGCGCCGCGGCATCACGCTGGCATCGGCGTGCAGCACGACGTCGTTCGACTGGTAGCGCATGGCACCGAGCGCGGCCTGTTCCTCCGGGCTGGGATCGCTCAGCAGGGAGAGGCTGTCGTCGGAATGGGTGGCGAAAATGATATCGTCGAAATGCTCCCAGTCTTCGCCACGGGTTTTCACGAAAACGCCGGTCGTATCGCGCCGCACCCCCTGCACCGGGCAACCGGGCCGGATGACCGCGCCCTGCCGCAGCAACGCGGCATTGATCCGCTCCACGTACTGCACCGAGCCGCCCTCGACCGTGTACCACTGGTGCTGCCCGTCATAGGACAGGAGGCCGTGGTTCTTCAGGAACCGCACCATCGCCTTTGCCGGAAAGGCGCCCACCTGCCGTGTCGGCGTCGACCAGATCGCGCCGGTGAGCGGCAGGAGATAGTACTCGCGGAACCAGCGGCCCGTGCCGACATGGTGCAGAAACTCGTTGATCGAAAGGTCAGGGCAGCTTCCCACCGTGTCCAGCGCGCGTGAGTTGAAGCGGAAAATATCGCGCAGGAGCGACAGGAACCAGGGGTTCAGCGCATTCCGCTTCTGGGCAAAGAAGGCCGCCGCCCCGGCAAGGCCGTATTCCACCGCGCCGCCGCGCACCGACGCGCCGAAGCTCATGTCGCTTTTCGTGACGGGCACACCGAGGTCGTCGAAAAGGCGGGTCAGGTTGGGATAGTTGGCATGGTTGAAGACGATGAAGCCGGTATCGACCGGCTGGTCGCCGTTCTTGCCAGCCATGACTGTCCGGGCGTGACCACCTAGCCGTGGCTCTGCCTCGAACAGGGTCACGTCCTGCGATTGCGACAGCGCATAGGCCGCGCCCATGCCCGATATGCCTGCTCCGACCACGGCAACTCGTCTGCGCGTCATTGCGCCACTCTCAAACGGCATCCGTTCCCCAATACCTTGTTTCGTTGTTCTTGAGGGTTCTACGCAGGCCGTCAGGGATCGGATGAAAACGGAAAATTATTTCTCGGCAGTGATCCACCGCGTCGGGACGTCCGTAGATTGACCATGTACAGTGAATCCGCACCGCTGGAAGAACCGATAGTCTCGCCCGCCGTGATCGGGCGTGCTATTCCCCGGGGACGCCAGAGAACGGTAGTGGAACCGGTGAAAGTGAAGGAAAAGAAAGAACACCCAGGACTGGAATGGTCAGCGTGCATCCTGCGCATCCGTGAGACGCGCGACCGGGCCGCCTTTGCCGCCCTGTTCCGCCATTTCGCGCCGCGGGTGAAGGCGTTCCTGATGCGTTCGGGCGCCGATGCGGCCATGGCCGAGGAATGTACGCAGGAGGTGATGGCTGCCGTCTGGCAAAAGGCCCACCTGTTCGACCCGTCCCGCGCCAGCGCGGCGACGTGGATTTTCACGATCGCGCGGAACCGCAAGATCGACGCGCTGCGCAAGATGAAGCGGCCCGAACCGGAAGACCTTCCATGGGGGCCCGAGGAAGAGCCGGACCAGGAGGACAGCCTGGCCTTGCAACAGGAGACAGAGAAGCTGGAAGAGGCGGTTGCCGCACTACCGGCGAAACAGAGGGAACTGATCGAGAAGGCGTATTTCGGCGACCTGAGCCACCGTGAAATCGCCGAGGAAACCGGGCTTCCGCTCGGCACGATCAAATCGAGGATACGGCTGGCGCTGGACCGACTGCGCCACGCGATGAAGTAGATGACGATGATACAGGACACGATCAAACACCACCTGACCGACGCGCTGCTGATGGCTTATTCGGCCGGCACGCTGCCCGAGGCGTTCAGCCTGGCCGTGGCGGCTCATATCTCGATGTGCGACGAATGTCGCGCCCGGCTGGGAGCGTTCGATACCGTCGGTGGTACGCTGATGGAAAACTGCGACGCGGCAGTGATGTCGGCAGACAGCCTCGACGCGACGCTGGCGATGATCGACCTGGCCGAAGCGCGACCTGCCGAAAGGGATGTGCCCCTGGGCGGCGGCGTGCTGCCCGCACCCGTGCGCGCCTATGTCGGCGGCGATCTCGACTCGGTGCGCTGGCGGCCGGTGGGCATGGGTGTCAAACAGGCGATCCTGCCCACGAAAGGCGACGCAACGGCGCGGCTACTGTACATCCCCGCCGGGGCCGCCGTGCCGGACCACGGCCACAAGGGCACCGAACTGACGCTGGTGATCCGGGGCGCCTTCGAGGACAAGGTCGATCATTTCGGCCCCGGCGATATCGAAGTCGCCAATGAAGACCTCGATCACACGCCGATCGCCGATATCGGCGAGGATTGCATCTGCCTCGCCGCGACCGACGCGCCGCTTCGCTTCAACAGCTGGTTGCCGCGGATCGCGCAGCCCTTCCTGCGGATCTGAGCCCGTCTACCCACCCTTCAGGCGTTTGAGCACTTCCTGCGAAGGGTTGCCGTCCGCGGTCATCCCGGCCGAGCGCTGGAAGGCCACGATGGCAGAGCGCGTGTTCGGGCCGATCAGGCCGTCGATCTTCTCGAGATCGTAACCGCGCCGCTTGAGCTGTCGCTGCAATTCCATCTTGTCGGTGAAGGACAGGGGCTCGTAGCCGCGCGGCCAAGTGCCCTGGATCGGCGGTCCGCCCTTCAGGCGGTCCGACAGGTGGCCGACTCCAAGCGCGTAGGCGTCGGAATTGTTATAGCGCTTGATGACCGAGAAGTTCTTGAAGACAAGGAAGGCCGCACCGTTCCGACCGGCTGGCATCAGCAGCGACGCGCTGCCATGGTCGCGCACCGGCCGGCCATCGATGCCCACGACGCCAAGCTTAGCCCATTGCGACGGCATCCGCTGCCCGCCCGTGCTGCCCAGGCCGCGGGGAACCCGAACCTCGACACCCCAGGGCTGGCCGGAAATCCACCCGAACCGCCGCAGGTAGGCGGCCGTTGATGCCAGTGCGTCACCGGGATCGTCCGACCAGACATCGCGCTTGCCGTCGCCGTCGAAATCCACCGCGTAGGCCATGTAGGAGGTCGGAATGAACTGGGTGTGCCCCATGGCGCCGGCCCATGAGCCCTTGAAATCGCGCAGGGTGACATCGCCCGACTGCACGATCTTCAGCGCGGTCACCAGCTGCTTCTCGAAGAAGCTGCCGCGACGCCCGTCGAAGGCAAGCGTCGCCAGTGCATCGACCATCGGATAGGTTCCCATCCGGGTGCCGTACCGGCTTTCCAGCCCCCAGACCGCCGCGACGACTTCCTTGTCGACGCCGTAGCGCTGTTCGACCCGGCGCAGGGTGCGGTCGTGGCGGCGTATCGCCTGCTGCCCTTCCTCGACCTTCGGCGGGGCGGCCGCATTGTCGAGGTAATCCCAGATGTTGCTCTTGAACTCCGTCTGGTTGCGGTCCTTGGCGATCACGTCGGGCGTATAGTGCGCCCCGCTGAAGGCCGCGTCGAAGACGCGCGAGCTGATCCCTTGTGCCTGCGCCCGGCCGCGGAACCCGCGAACCCACCTGTCGAACCCGGCGTGCGAGGTGGACACCGGGGCCTCCTGGGCCGTGTCCAGATCATTCGGGCGCGCAAGCGGTCGTATGCTGCGGGCCAGCCCGGCATAGACCGTGGCCTGTGTATCGGCGACCGCCGTCACCTCGGTGCTGCCGCCAGGCCGCGCCTTGGGTCGCAAGGAAGTTTCGACCGGCGACGCCAAGGCCATCCCGGCCGTGACAAACGCCGCCATGAGTCCCGTTATCAGTTCGCTGCTCATACCTGACCCTTTTCATGGGTGTTTTGCGGTATCGTAACGCGAAGACGCGTTTTGCGAAAGCGTGCACGCCATCGTGGCGCGATCTTCGGCCCTATCCGGCCGCCCGTTCCTGTGCTTGCGAGCTCATTTCGGCTAGATATGCGCGCAGCATCGGAACCCGGCGCGGCCGGAACGACGCGCCGGTAAGCGACAGTTCGCGCATCCGGTCCAGCCGGAAGGCGCGGAAGTCGTTGCGCAGGTGGCACCACGCCAGCAAACAGTGCGACGCCTGCATGTAGATCACCGAAAGCGGGTCGACCTCGCGCTGCGTCCCGCGCCCCTCGGCATCGGTATAGTCGAACCGGATGGTGCGCTCGTCCCACGTGGCCTGCCGCAACCGGCTGACGTCGATGCCGGGCTCGGGCAGGGGGGTGAAGCGCTGCGCGGTCAGGACGGCGTGTTTCAGCCGATGGGCCTGGCTGGCGGGCAGGCGCGCGCCCAGCTTGGCCAGCGCCGAACGTGCGGCGGCGGCCAGCACCGGGTCGCCGACCTGGTCGACCTCGCGTAGCCCCAGAACCAGCGCCTCCAGCTCGTCCGTGTCGAAACTGAGAGGTGGAAGCGCGGCATCCTCGATCAGTGTGTAGCCGAAGCCCGAGGCGCCATCGATCACCGCGCCTAGCCCGCGCAGGGCTTCGATGTCGCGATAGATGGTGCGTGGTGTCACGTCGAGCATGGCCGCAAGCTGCGCTGCCGTCGCCGGTGGCGGGACGCTGCGAAGCGCCTGCATAAGCTGGAACAGTCTGTCGGTGCGGCTCATGGTTTCAGTATCGCTGGAACTCCTGACAGATACTGTCATTAAGTGCTGATAGGGTCCAGATGATCCTGCCTTTACCAGAGACCGCCCATGCTGACCCTGCTTTCCTTTCCCGGCGACGACCGGCACCCGAGCTTCAGCCCGTTTTGCCTGAAGGCGATGTGCCTGCTCGATATGTCCGGGCAGGACTGGGAGCCGAGTTTCACGACCGATCCGTCGAAAATGCCCTATGGCCGCCTGCCGGTGCTGAAGACGGCAGAAGCCCTGATTCCCGACAGCGGCCGCATCCAGGTCTGGCTGGAGGAACGCGGCGCCGGCTTCGACGATGCACTCACCGCAGGCGAACGGGCGCATAGCCACGCGCTCGTGCGGATGGTCGAGGACGGGCTGCGCTACGGCCTCGTGCATGACCGCTGGCTGCGCGACGAATGCTGGGAGGTGCTGCGCGACCAGTTCTTCGGGGCGCTACCGGTTCCGTTACGGGGTACGATCGCCGGGACCGCCCGCAAGCGCACCCGCCGCATGCTCGAGATGCAGGGCACCGGCCAGTTTTCCGAGGCCGACCGGCTGGCCCGGATGGCGCGTGATCTCGAGGCCATCCGCGAGACTCTCGGCAACACCGACTACCTTTTCGGCCCGGAACCCAGCTCTGCCGACGCGGCCATCGTGCCGGTCCTCGACATGATCCGCGCGCTGCCTTGCGAGACGGACCTGAAGGCGCTGGTTCGCGACGACGCTCGGATCGATGCCTATCTCGACCGCGCCGTTGTCGCGCTTTACCCGTCATGAGCCTCGACGGCATGCCCGACCCGGTGCGTGATGTCATCGATGGCTACCCGCCCGATGCGCGCGCGGGTGTGCTCGAATTGCGTCGGTTGATCTTCGACGTGGCGCACGGCCTGCCCGGGGTCGGCCCGCTTGAAGAGACGCTGAAATGGGGCCAGCCCGCCTACCTGCCCCGGAAGTCGCGAACCGGATCGACCCTGCGGCTGGGGCTTCACGAGATGGCAAGCTTCGCGCTTTTTGCCCATTGCCAGACCACGATCATCTCTGATTACGCCCAGGCTTTCCCGGCGTGGGACAAGCTCGACGGCAACCGCGCGGTGCTCTTCGACAGGCCCGCGCAGATCGAGCCGGAGCGATTGTCGCACCTGGTCCGGCATGCGCTGACCTATCACCTCTGACGACGTCGCCCGCCCCGAAATATCCTTGTCACGGACCCTTGAAAGGCAACCGGGGCAGGCGCATCTGCCGAGTCTGAACGCCCAGTCTCCGGGCGCCAAGACGCAAGGGAGCACGGGAATGGACATTGTCCTCGTTCTGGCTGGACTGGTCGGGCTGCTCGTCGGCGGCGACATGCTGGTGCGCGGCGCCGTGGCGCTGGCGCGGGCCTTCGGTGTCTCGCCCCTGCTGATCGGCCTGACCATCGTGGGCTTCGGCACCTCGGCGCCGGAGCTTGTGACCAGCCTGCAAGCGGCTTTCGCCGGCTCGCCCGGCATCGCCATCGGCAACATCGTCGGCAGCAACAGCGGCAACATCCTTCTCATCCTCGGTATCGGCGCCCTGATCGCGCCTATCGGCGTGGCGCCCGAGGTGCTGCGCCGGGACGGCAGCGTTCTGGCGCTGGCCACGCTCGCCTGCGTTGGCGCCGTCATGGTCGGGGGTGTCGGGCGGCTGGTGGGGGCCGCGTTCGTCGCCGCCTTGCTGGCCTATCTCATCGCTACGGTGCTCATCGAACGCCGTCGGCACACCGCTGCCGCCGACATGTACGAACACGAGGCCGAGGTTCTGCCCGCGCCGCGGGGCGCCACGTGGCGCGCGGCATTGATCCTGCTGGTCGGCCTTGGCGCCACCTTGCTGGGGGCCCGGTTCCTCGTCGAGGGTGCCATCTCTCTCGCCGGGCGTTTCGGCATGCCGGAGGAGGTGATCGGCCTGACCATCGTCGCCATCGGTACCTCGATGCCCGAACTCGTCACCTCGGTCATCGCGGCGCGCAAGGGGCAGGGCGACGTGGCCTTCGGCAACGTCGTCGGCAGCAATATATTCAACATCCTCGGCATCCTTGGCATTACCGCCATGGTGTCGCCCCTTGCCGTGCCCGCCAGCATCGCCGTGTTCGACATCTGGGTCATGCTGGCCGCGACCGTGGTCTTCCTGGTCTTCGCGCGCACCGGTTGGCGCGTCGGGCGGCGCGAGGGCGCCGCACTGGTCACGGCCTACGTGGCCTATATTGGCTGGCTGGTCCTGACGATCTAGCGCCGGCTGCGCTTGACCTTGCGCTTGACCTTGGCGTCCTTCTTCGCGGCACGCGCGGGCTTGCGCTTCACCGGTTTGCCGCGGGACTTGCCCCTCTTGGCGCTCTGGCCTTGCTGAACAGCCTTGCCGTCGATGCTGATCAGGTCGAGCGCGATGCCCCCGGTCACCGGGGCCGCTTCCGATAGACGCACCGTCACCCGCTGCCCCAGCCCGATGGTGAGACCCGTATCGGCCCCCATCAGCGTGCCGGCATCCCGATCGAAATGGAAGAACTCCCGCCCCAGCGCGCGCACCGGGATCAGCCCGTCGGCGCCGGTTTCATCCAGCCGCACGAAGGCCCCGAACCGCGCCACGCCACTGACCCGGCCGGTAAACTCCTCGCCCACCCGTTCCGACAGGTAGGCGGCAAGGTAGCGGTCGTTCGTGTCCCGCTCGGCGGTCATCGAGCGGCGCTCGGTCTCGCTGATATGCTCGGCGGTGCTTTGCAGTTGCTCCTCGTCGGCGCGGCTCAGCCCGTCATCGCCCCAGCCATGGGCCGAGATGAGCGCCCGGTGCACCACGAGGTCGGCATACCGCCGGATCGGCGAGGTGAAATGCGCATAGGCCTGAAGCGACAAACCGAAGTGCCCGAAATTCGACGGGTTGTAATAGGCCTGGGTCATCGCCCGAAGGGTCGACATGTTGATGACGTCGGAATGGTCGGTGCCCTCGGCGGCGTGCAGCAACTGGTTCAGGTGCGACGTGCGCAGCACTTGCCCCTTCGCCAGCACCAGCCCGGCGGCTTCGGCCACCTCGCACAGGGTGTCGAGCTTCTCGGGCGGTGGTTCCTCGTGGACGCGGAAGAGCAGGGGAGATTTCTTGGCGATCAGGGTCTCGGCGGCGGCCACGTTGGCCAGCACCATGAACTCCTCGATCAGCTTGTGGGCATCCAGCCGGTCGGCGAAATTGACCGACAGGACCTTGCCCTCGTCGCTGAGCACCACCTTGCGCTCGGGCAGGTCGAGGTCCAGCGGCTGGCGGGTATTACGGGCGTCCTGCAACGCGGCATGGGCGGCGTAGAGGGGCTTGATCACCTCGTCCATCAACGGGCCGCACTTGTCGCTGGGCTCCCCGTCCATCGCCTGCTGCACCTCCTCGTAGCTCAGCGAGGCGGCGGAGCGCATCAGCCCGCGCACGAAGCGGTGCCCGACCTTCTGGCCATGCGCGTCGATCTGCATCCGCACGGCGATACAGGCGCGCGGCACACCCTCGTGCAGGCTGCACAGGTCACCCGACAGCCGGTCTGGCAGCATCGGCACGACGCGATCGGGGAAGTAGCTGGAATTGCCCCGCTTGCGCGCCTCGGCATCCAGCGCCGAGCCGGAGGTCACGTAATGCGCCACATCCGCGATGGCGACCCAAAGCACATGGCCGCCCTCGTTCTTCGGGTCGTCATCGGCATGCGCCCAGACGGCGTCGTCATGGTCGCGCGCATCCGACGGGTCGATGGTGACAAGCGGCATGTCGCGCAGGTCTTCGCGGCCCGACAGGCCGGCGGGCTTCATGCTGTCGGCCTCGGTGATCACCTCGTCGGGGAAATCGTCGGGGATGCCGTGCTGGTGGATGGCGATCAGCGACACCGCCTTGGGCGCCGAGGGGTCGCCCAGCCGTTCGACGATGCGCGCCTTGGGCAGGCCCATCCGGCCCTTGGGCCCGGCCTGTTCCGCCTCGACCAGCTCGCCATCCTTGGCGCCGCCAGCCGCATCGGCCGCCACTGTCCACTCCTTGCCGTCGCCCTTGTCGATGGGCACGATCCGCCCGCCTTCGGCGCCCTTGCGGAACACGCCGAGGATCTTGCGCGGGTTGGTTCCGATGCGGCGGATCAAACGGGCGTCGTAATGGTGATCCTCGCCTTTCACCTCCTGCAGGCGGGCGAGGATGCGGTCGCCCTCGCCAAGCGCCGGATCAGAGGCGCGCGGGATCAGCAGGACGACCGGCTCGACCCCCTCGCCATGCCATTCCAGCGGCTTGGCCAAAAGCTCGCCATCGCTGGTCTGGCCAGACACCTGGAGCACGCTCACCGGCGGCAGCTTGTCGGGGTCGCGATACGTCTTCTTGCGTTTCTCGAGATGGCCTTCATCCTCGAGTTCCCTGAGCACACGCTTCAGGTCGATCCGCGCGGCGCCCTTGATCCCGAAGGCCTTGGCGATATCGCGTTTCGAGGTGAGGGTCGGGTTGTCGGAAATCCACTTCAGGATTTCGTCCTTCGAGGGCATCTGGCTCATGGCAGTGAGGTAGCACGGTTGGGTAAGGGCGTCATCCGGGAAAAACGCGGGCGCCGCGCGACTGTTCCTGCCCCTGCCGGAAGATCAGCCCTGCCGCAGCATCCGGAAGGCGGCCGACGCGCCCCATCCGGCGGCAATGGCAATGGCCAGCGACATCAGCCCGTAGATCAGCGGCTGTTCCCGCGACATGTTGTAGAGCCAGCGTTCCAGCCCCACCTTGCGCACGTCGATCGTCGTTTCGTAGACGGAAACCACCCTGCCTTCGCGGGTCAGGAAGATGCGGGTGGAATATTCCCCTTCGGTCAGGTTCGCCGGCATGTCGATGGCGGTACGGAACAGCGTCTGCTGGTCGACGGCCACCGAGTCCTCGACGATCTTGTAGAGCCCCGAGCGTTCGCGGATGCGCACCACGGCATCGGCGAAGTTCTGGGCCCCGCGGATATGCATCGCGGCCCCGACCGAGCGGATGGCCCGTTCGATGGACACCCGGTGGCGCAGGTCCTCGACATCGGTCAGCACTTCGTCGAACGGCCCGCTGGTGGCGACGGCGTAGAAGCTCGGCGCGCTGTCGACAAGCACGCTGTCGGTGTTCACCCAGATGCCGAACCGCCGTTCCTTGCGGCGCACGAGCACGGGTTTCGATGGCCCCGAAACCGCGACCACCACCTGAAGCGGCGGGCCGTCCGGGATCGGCACCTCGCGCTTTACCGCCCCGAAGACAAGGATGTGAGAACCGTCGAAATTGGCGGTGATCGCCACTTCGCTCTGGCTGAGGCCGAGCACGACTTCCTCGGCCCGGGCGGGCAGGGCAAGGAACAGGAGAATGACCAGAAGCCGCACCATCGGTCAGTGCCCCCCGAGCGCGCCGATGGAGTAAAGCTCGCTCGGCTGCAGCAGAAGGTCGAGGGCCAGCTTGAAGCAGACGGCCAGCACCATCAGCGCCAGCAGAATGCGCAGTTGCTCCGCCTTCATCTTGGTGCCGATGCTGGTCCCGACCTGAGCGCCTATGACGCCGCCTACCAGCAGCAGCACCGCCAGCGCCACGTCGACCGTGTAGTTGGTGGTGGCATGCAGCATGGTGGTGAAGGCGGTGACGAAGATGATCTGGAAGAGCGACGTGCCGACAACCACCTTGGTGGGCATCCCGAGGATGTAGATCATCGCCGGAACCATGATGAACCCGCCGCCGACGCCCATGATGGCCGCCAGAATACCGACAAGGATGCCAACGATCACCGGGGGGATGACGCTGATGTAAAGGCCGGAGGTGCGGAAGCGCATCTTGAAGGGCAGGCCCTGCACCCAAGTATGCTTTCGCCGGGTCGGGGCCCCGCCACCCCGGCGCGATTTGCGAATCGCGCGCAAGCTTTCGAAGAACATCATCCCGCCGATAACGCCCAGGAAGACAACATAGCAAAGCCGAACCAGCAGATCGACCTGGCCCAGCGAGCGCAGGTAGTTGAACACCACGACACCCAGCGCGGCGCCGATCAGGCCGCCAATCAGCAGCACCGTTCCCATGCGCAGGTCGACCGTCTTGCGCCGCAGATGCGCCAGCACGCCCGAGAAGGAGGACGCGACGATCTGGTTTGCCTCGGTCGCCACGGCGACGGCGGGAGGGATGCCGATGAAGAACAGAAGCGGCGTCATCAGGAAGCCGCCACCAACGCCGAACATACCCGACAGGACACCGACCAGCCCGCCCAGCCCCAGCAGAAGGAAGGCGTTGACGGATACCTCGGCGATCGGAAGGTATATCAGCATGAAGCCCCTTAGCCCCATGTCCCCGCTCAATGCAAGCGAGCACGCCGCTGCAAACCGTTCTGGTCGGATCACATGTTGTGAACTGGCTTTACAGTTGCGTGAATATTCGCCTGTTGCCGGGCGACCCTGAACCGCATGTTACATGCTCATCACGGGCGTCAGGGTATAGAGGTCGGCGGGCACCAGGAGCAGGTCGAGCGCCAGTTTGAAACAGACGCCGACCACCAGTAGCGCCAGCAGAACCCGCAACTGTTCGGCGTTCATCCTTGTACCGATCATCGTGCCCACCTGCGCCCCGATCACCCCGCCCAGCAGAAGCATGACGGCCAGCACCACGTCGACCGTCTGGTTCGTGGTGGCGTGCAGCATTGTGGTGAAGGCGGTGACGAATATGATCTGGAACAGCGAGGTGCCCACGACCACCTTCGTCGGCATCCCGAGGATGTAGATCATTGCCGGCACCATGATGAAGCCGCCGCCCACGCCCATGATCGCCGCAAGCACGCCCACGCTGACCCCGACCAGCAGGGGCGGGATGGCGCTGATGTAAAGGCCCGAGGTGCGGAACCGCATCTTGAAGGGCAGCTTCTGAACCCATGTATGCTTCTTGCGGATCGTCTTGCCGCCCCGGCGCGACCGCCGCAGGGCGCGCAGACTTTCGACGAACATCAGCACCCCGATGATCCCGAGGAAGACGACATAACAAAGCCGTACCAGCAGATCGACCTGGCCAACCGCCTTGAGATAGTTGAACAGCACCACCCCCAGCGCCGCGCCGAACAGCCCGCCGACCAACAGGATCGTACCCATTTGAAGATCGACGGTCCCGCGCCTCAGATGCGCCAGTACCCCCGAGAACGACGCCGCGACGATCTGCGCCGCGCCGGTGGCCACCGCCACCGTCGGCGGGATGCCGATGAAAAACAGCAGCGGCGTCAGGAGAAATCCACCCCCCACACCGAACATGCCCGACAGGATGCCGATAAGCCCGCCGAGGCCCAGCAGCAGGAACACGTTGACCGCGACACCGGCGATGGGAAGGTAGATGTGCATGCTCTCCCCTTACGCCCATGGCAGCCGGGCCCGCAAGGTCGCAGTGCCAAATAGCTGGAGGGGGAACGCGCTCTACCGCTCTTTCACATATGGCTGGCCGCCGGCCCGCGGCGGGATCGCCCGGCCGACGAAGCCGGCAAGGATGATGACCGTCAGGATGTAGGGCAGCGCATCCATCAGCTGTACCGGGATGATCAGCCCGCCCAGCTCGATATTCTGATAGCGCAGGGCCACCGCCTGAAGCAGCCCGAACAGCAACGTGGCCGACAAGGCATACCACGGCCGCCACTTGGCGAAGATCAGCGCGGCAAGCGCGATGTATCCCCGGCCCGCCGTCATGTCCTTGACGAACCCGGCCTGCAGGGCCGTTGCAAGATAGGCGCCGGCGATCCCGCACAGGACGCCGCAGATCATGACGGCCGCAAAGCGCATACCCACGACCGAAATGCCCGCTGTATCGACCGCTGCCGGGTTCTCGCCCACCGCGCGAAGCCGCAGGCCGAAACGGGTGCGGAACAGCACCCACCATGTCGCCGGCACGCAGAGAAGCGCGAGATAGACAAGGATCGTATGGCCCGAGATCAGCTCGGCATAGACCGGTCCCAGTACCGGCACGCTCCTCAGGCTCTCGGCCAGCGGCAGGGTGATCGGCTCGAACCGCGCAGCGCCGATCAGCGAGGGGGTGCGCCCGCCTTCCGCAAACCAATCCTGCGCGATCAGCACGGTCATGCCAGCCGCAAGGAAGTTGATCGCAACGCCCGAGATCAGCTGGTTCCCCCGGAAGGTGATCGAGGCCAGCCCGTGCAGTCCCGCCAACAACATCGACGACCCGATTCCGGCCAGCAGGCCCAGCCACACCGAACCGCTGGCATACGCCACCGCCGCCGAGAAAAAGGCGGCGATCAGCATCTTGCCTTCCAGGCCGATATCGAAAATGCCCGCCCGCTCGCTGAACAGCCCGGCGAGGCAGGCCAAAAGAAGCGGCGTGGCCAGCCGGACCGTGCTGTCGAGCACCTGCAGGACGGTCATGAAATCCATCGCGCTACCTTTCTGCCGTGGCCAGCTTGAACGCGGCGAAGGTGAAGAATGTGCCCAGCCCGGCCTCGATCCACCGGCGCCCGCCGGCATAGGCCGCGCGCACCGGGCGGGAGGACAGCACGAGGGCCCAGGCCGCGTGCATCGCGAAGGAGATGACGAAGGCCCCAGCCACGAAGGCCGCGACCACCGGCGCCGGGGCCCCGTTCACAGCGCCCACGGCCGCGATCGCCAGCCAGAAGGCGATCGCCTTGGGGTTCGTGACCTGCAACAGATAACCTTTCGCGTAGAGCGCTGGGGCAGACTGTACAGCCGTGGCCTCCACGCTCACCTTCGGCGGGTTCAGCGCCTTGCGGAAGGCCCCCCAGGCCAGCCAGAGCAGGTAGGCCGCACCCACCAGCCGCAGCAGGTTCATCGCCCAGGCCGCCTGTGACAAGAGCAGCCCGACGCCGATCATCGTCAGCAGGTTGATTGTCATGCTGCCGGTGGCGATGCCGAAGCAGGTGATCAAAGCGGGCCCGCGCCCTTGTGTCGTCGAGATGCCCAACAGCATCGCCACAGCCGGGCCGGGCGAGGACGCGCCCACCAGCAGGATCGCATAGGCGGCGATGAAGCCGGGCAGGTAGGGGGCGAGCTCGGTCATGTCCGCCTCCGCTTGCGGGTTGCCATGAAAATCCGTTCCAGCGGCATCCGCACCATGTTGTCGAGCGCGCCCGTGAACAGGATCACCAGCGCCTGGATGACAATGATCAGTTCACGCGGGATCGTCGTCCACAGCGCCAGCTCCGCCCCGCCCTGGTAGAGGAAGCCGAACAGGATCGCCGCGAGAAACACGCCCAGCGGGTGATTGCGCCCCATCAGTGCCACGGCAATGCCGATGAATCCCGCTCCCTCCGTTGCGTTCAGGATAAGCCGCTCGGCCTCGCCCATCACGTTGTTGATCGCCATGCAGCCCGACAGCGCGCCGGATATGAGCATCGCGATGACCACGATCTTCACCGGCGGAATGCCGGCATAACGCGAGGCGCTTTGCGAATGTCCCAGAGCCCGGATCTCGAAACCCAACCGCGTGCGCCAGATCAGCAACCACACCAGCAAGCAGGCGGCGACTGCCACCACAAGGCTGATATTCGCCGGTGCCGACTTCGAGAACGCGATGCCGAAGGGTGCCAACAGGTCGTGCAACGTCGGCAGATGCGCCCCTTCGGGGAACTTCGCGGTCGCCGGGTCCATCGATCCGGCCGGGCGCAGGATGTTGACCAGCATGTAGTTTAGCACCGCGGCCGCGATGAAGTTGAACATGATGGTGGTGATGACGATATGGCTGCCCCGTTTTGCCTGAAGCCAGGCCGGGATGAGTGCCCAGAGCGCGCCGAACGCCGCTGCGCCGACGATGGCGGCGGGCAGGGCCAGCGCCCAGTGCGGCCATGGGATGGCAAGGCAGACCAGCGCCACGCCCAGCCCGCCGATCATCGCCTGACCTTCCGAGCCGATGTTGAAAAGCCCCGCGTGGCTTGCCACGGCAAAGGCCAGGCCGGTGAACAGGAAATTGGTGGCGTAGTAGAGCGTGTAACCCCAGCCATAGGTCGAGCCCAGCGCACCCGTCACCATCAGCTTGACCGCCGCGACCGGGTCCTCGCCGATGAACAGGATCACAAGCGCCGAAATCGATGCGGCGAGGATGATCGAGATGAGGGGCACCAGAACCGCGTCCGCCCAAGCCGGCATCCTATCCATGATGCTTTTCCCCCTCGGTCTCGGCCGCTTGGGCGAATTGCGCCTCCTCGACCGCTTTGAACGCGTCCTCGGGCTTGCCTTCGATCCCGGCCATCAGCAGGCCCAGCTCGGTTTCGTCTGTTTCGTCCGGGCGTCGCTCGCCCATGATCCTGCCGTCGAACATCACCGCGATCCGATCCGACAGCGCCATGATCTCGTCAAGCTCGACACTTACCAGCAGGATCGCCTTGCCCTCGTCGCGCAGGCGGATGATCTGGCTGTGAATGAACTCGATCGCGCCGATATCGACGCCCCGGGTTGGCTGGCCGATCAGCAGAACATCGGGGTTGCGCTCGATCTCCCGGGCGAGGACGATCTTCTGCTGGTTGCCGCCGCTGAAGTTCTTGGCCGAGAGCTTCTCGTCGGGCGGGCGCACGTCGAACCGGCCCATCTTGTCGCGGGCCCCGGCCATGAGGGCGGCATTGTTCATCAGCACGCCGCCACCGGTCGCAGGGTCGCGGTGGTAGCCGAAGATCATGTTCTCCCACGCGGTGTAATCCATGATCAGGCCCTCGCGCTGGCGATCCTCGGGCACGTGACCGATGCCTGCGGCCCGCCGGTCGCGGCCATTGGCGCCGCTGCCGCTCAGGGTCAGGGGCTGGCCGTTCACCCGCACCGTACCCTGCGCCTCGCGAATGCCGCCCAACACCTCCAGCAATTCGGACTGGCCGTTGCCGGCCACGCCGGCCAGGCCCACGATCTCGCCGGCCCGCACGGTCAGGTCGATGCCGCGCAACCGCTCGACGCCCTGGCTGTCGGTGACTTTCAACCCTTCGACCTCCAGCACCGGCTTTCCCGGCTTGGCGGGCGATTTCTCCACCCGCAACAGGACCTTGCGGCCCACCATCAGCTCCGCCAACTGCTCGGGGCTGCTTTCGGAGGTCTTCACCGTCTCCACCATCTCGCCCCGGCGCATGACGCTGACGGTATCTGTAATCTCCATGATCTCGCGCAGCTTGTGGGTGATCAGGATGATTGTCTTGCCCTCTTCCTTGAGCCGCGCGAGGATCCGGAAAAGCTGGTCTGCCTCGGCGGGGGTCAGCACGCCGGTCGGCTCGTCGAGGATCAGGATATCGGCCTGCCGGTACAACGCCTTGAGGATCTCGACCCGCTGCTGCATGCCGACGCCGATGTCCTCGATCAGCGCGTCGGGCTTGACGTGCAATTCGTATTCGTCGGCGAGGTCCTGCAACGAGCGTCGCGCCTTGGCGATGCTGGGTTTCAGCAACCGCCCGTCCTCGGCCCCGAGGATCACGTTCTCCAGGACGGTAAAATTCTCGACCAGCTTGAAATGCTGGAACACCATGCCGATGCCCGCGGCAATGGCGGCCTGGCTGTCGGGGATGCGCGTCTCGCGGCCCTTGATGAAGATCTTGCCGCTGTCGGCCTTGTAGAACCCGTAGAGGATCGACATCAGGGTCGACTTGCCCGCCCCGTTCTCGCCGATGATCCCGTGGATCGTGCCGGGCGCCACGGTGATCGAGATGTCCTTGTTCGCCTGAACCGGGCCGAACGCCTTCGAGATGCCCCTCAGTTCAATGGCCGGGGCGGCAGAAGCCTGCCGCCCCGTATCGTGTTCGCCCGTCATCCGCGGTTATTCGACCGGGCAGGTATTGTCGGACATGTAGTCATGCACCTCGAGCTCGCCGCTGGCGATTTTCTCGGCGGCCTCGTCGACGGCGGTCTTCATCTCGTCGGTGACAAGGCTTTCATTGTGCTCGTCCATGGCATAGCTGACGCCGTCATTCGAGATACCCATGACCTCGATGCCGGTTTCCATCTCGGGGCCGGCCGTCATCGCCTCGTAAACGGCGTTGTCGACGCGTTTGACCATCGACGTCAGGACCGAGCCGGGATGCAGGTGGTTCTGGTTGCTGTCCACGCCGATGCCGAGAACGCCCTCGTCGGCGGCGGTTTGCAGCACACCCGTGCCGGTGCCGCCGGCGGCGTGATAGATCACGTCGGCACCCTGGCTGATCTGCGCCTTGGTCAGTTCCGAGCCTTTCACCGGGTCGTTCCATGCCGCGGGCGTGGTGCCCGTCATGTTCTGGATCACCGTTGCATCCGCGTTCACCGCCTTCACGCCCTGCACGTAGCCACAGGCGAACTTGCGGATCAGGGGGATGTCCATCCCGCCGATGAAGCCCACCGTGCCGCTTTCGCTGGCCTGCGCGGCCATCATGCCAACAAGGTAGCTGCCCTGGTGCTCGTTGAAGACGACCGAGCGCACGTTGGGCTCTTCGACCACCATGTCGATGATTGCGAACTTGGTGTCGGGATAGTCCGCCGCGACCTCGCCCAGCGATTCGCCGAAGGCGAAACCGACCATGACGATCGGGTTGTTGCCGGCCTCGGCGAAGCGGCGCAGCGCCTGTTCGCGCTGGGCTTCCGATTGCAGCTCGACCTCGTTGTAGCTGCCGCCGGTTTCCTCGGCCCAGCGTTGCGCCCCGTTATGGGCGCTTTCGTTGAACGACTTGTCGAACTTGCCCCCCAGATCGAAGATCAGCGCCGGGTCGGCCAGTGCGGCGCCCGCGCCGAGGGCCAGCGTCGCCGCCGCGCCAAGGATGTGCTTCATCATCGTCATTCTGTCTCTCCCTGAACCTGACTGCACACGCCGGGCGGTTTGGCCTCTTCGCGTGCGCGGTCGCGATGTAATGGCGGCAAGTAAGCCCGCGTTTGCCGCCTCGGGTCAATAGAAGATACGGCCTGCCCCCGCGTCAAACCCCGGCCCGCTTCCGTGGCGCCGGGCAGGAGTTGCACCGGCTTTCACCTTTCCCCAACTACTCCCGCAGGGGGTATCCGACAGAGCCGCCCGGGGCGGCGCCTTCGATCAGACGAGCCGCTTTGCCATCAGCAGCGCATCCTCCGGCCCGTTCGGCGTCCGGTAATAGCCCCTGCGCCGGCCCGTCTCGCTGTATCCGGCGGACCGGTAAAGTGCGAGGGCAGCGGCGTTTCCCGCCGAAACCTCAAGGAAAGTGCGCGTCACCCCTCGCGCCGCGGCGGTGGCTTCGAAAGCCGATAGCGTTTTGCGGGCCAACCCCTGCCGGCGATGCGCCGGGTCGGTCGCGATGGTCAGCAACTCCGCCTCGTCTGCCACTGCGCGGCCGAGGGCAAAGGTCTGGGGGGAACCCACGGCAAAAACGTGCGGGCTGTCGAGGAGGTCGGCGAATTCCTGAGCCGCCCACTCGCGCCCCTGACCGGCAAAGGCACGGGCGTGGCAGGTGGCCATCTCTTCAGGTGTCATCGTCGAGGATGACCGGCGGGGCATCGCGCGACGGCGCCGCATCGGCCGGTCGGATGTAGAGCGGGGCAGGGGCGGGCGCAGGCACATCCGCCGTGGTTGCTGCCCGGGCGATGGCCAGCGCCAGTTGCCCGGGCTCGGGAGGATAGGCGAGCGGCTTACCGAGGCGCTCGGCCTCCTCCAATGTAACAAGGCGCGGCGCCGCGCCGTCCGGTCGGATGTAGACCTGCTCGCGCGGGGCAGGAACCGCCGGTATGTGCCGCTCTTCGGTGGCGAGGCTGATTGCGTCGAAGGTGGACACGCCTATCGCCGGGATATCCAGCGCAAGCGCCAGCCCGCGCGCCGCCGATACCGCAATTCGAATACCGGTGAAATTCCCCGGTCCGACGCCGGTGCCGATCCGGGACAGGTCGCGCCAGCCTGCGCCGCCCTCGGCCAGCACCTCTTCCAACAGCGGCATCAGCCGCTCGGCCTGTCCTCGGCCCATTTCTTCGGTGTGAACGCTCAAAACCCGGTCGCCAGACAGCAAAGCGGCCGCGCAATGCGCGGCCGATGTGTCAAGGCCAAGAACGAGCGTGTCAGATCCCAACGGGGCGCACCTCGGTCACCTCGGGGATGTAATGGCGCAGCAGGTTCTCGATGCCCATTTTCAGCGTGATGGTCGACGACGGACAGCCGGCACAGGCGCCCTGCATATGCAGGTAGACGACGCCGCGTTCGAACCCGTGGAAGGTGATGTCGCCCCCGTCCTGCGCCACGGCCGGGCGCACGCGGGTGTCGAGCAGTTCCTTGATCTGACCCACGATCTCTGCATCTTCGCCATCATGCTCTGCATGTCCGGAAGAGGCATCCGCCTCGCCAGACATCACGGGCTTGCCCGACTGGAAATGCTCCATGATCGCGCCAAGGATGGCGGGTTTCATGTGGTCCCACTCGGTTTCATCCGCCTTGGTGACGGTGACGAAGTCATTGCCGAAGAACACGCCGGTCACGCCCTGCACCTTGAACAGGCGCTCGGCCAGCGGCGACTTGCCTGCCGTCTCGGAGGTCGGGAAATCCGCGGTGCCGGCATCCAGCACGGTCTGGCCGGGCAGGAACTTCAGCGTGGCGGGATTCGGAGTGGATTCGGTCTGAATGAACATGGGTCGCGCCTTTCCAAAGATGCACCGGATATGCGCCCCATGGCTTCGCCTGTCAAGGTTTGGAACGATTCTAAATTGTGACAGGCAGCGCCGCGCCCGCCTACTCCACTGGCCGGATCAGCTTGCGTTCGAGCACCCGCAGAACGGTTTTCAGGTCGCTTCCTCGCTTCAAAACCTGCCCGTCCATGCCGATCACCGCATACTGCCCCTGCCGACCACGCAGACGGGGACGTTTCTCGATGCGGTAAAGCGGGTTTTCCGCCGTGCGCCGGAAGACGGAGAACACGGCCACCTCCCGCAGGCAAGAGATGCCGTAATCCCGCCATTCGCCAGCGGCGACCATTCGGCCGTATAGGGACAGGATGATGCCGAGTTCCGATCTCTGGAACGCCACCTGCGCGGGGTCGTGTTGCGCGGGAAACGGAGTGGATTGGAATGTCATGCCGTCAGAGTTGCGCCAAGTGACACATAAATCAAGAAAAATGCGCTACCAGTCCTGATACCATCGACCCTCCCGAGGCCCATGCGCCGGATATTCACGCGGCCTTCCTACTCAGGTGATGGCCTCCAGCCGTTCCTTCGACAGATCGCCCGGCACGATGGTCAGCGGGATCGTCAGCGTGCCGGAGTTCTTCGAAAGCTGGGTGACAAGCGGGCCGGGGCCTTTCTTGTCGGTGCCGGCGCCAAGCACCAGGACGCCGATCTCCGGGTCTTCCTGGACCTGTGCCATGATCTCCGATACCGGTTCGCCTTCGCGGATGACCAGTTCCGGGTCGACCCCCTGCTTGTCGCGCATCCACTTGGCGAACACCTCGAAATGCGCGTGTATCCTCTCCCGCGCCTCTTCCCGCATGATGTCGCCCACACCGATCCAGTGGTTGAATTCCTCGGGCGGAATCACCGCCAGGACTTCGACACCCGCACCGGTATGGGCTGCCCGCATCGCCGCGAACCGCATGGCGTTCAGGCACTCCTTGCTGTCGTCCAGAACCACAAGAAACTTGCGCATGGTCTCACTCCTCGCCCGTTGGGCATGATGCCCGGAACACCCGGTGCTGGCAATATCATGATACGCGGCGCCGTTTCGCGCCTTCAGTCGAACGTGCCCGTCACCCGCCCCAGCAGCATGAAGGCGCGCGATGTACGGGTGTTCGACAGCTCGGTCAGGTCTGAATCCGTGGCGGTTTCGGTGAAGGCCGAGATCATCCGGTCGAAGATCCGCAGGAAGTGGTGCACGGCGTCACGGAAGATCGGGTCGCTTTTCATCCGCGCAGCGGTCAGCGCCAGCGAGGAACGATCACGGATGCCCCCCAGCTGGGCAATGGAACGGCCGCGCTCTCCGGCGGCGAAGCGGCGCCAGACCTCGGGGCGGGCAAGGTCGGGGCGGAGGTCGTCCATGTAGATGCCGTCATGCGACATCAGCGTCAGCACGTCCTGCGCGGCCTGGATCAGCTGTGCCGTGGGCCGGTCTTTCAGCGCGCGGCGCAGCGCGGCGAAGCCTTCCTTGTCCTCGGCTGTTTCCGGGAAGTTCAGAGCGCGAATGAAATCGGAGCTGGCCAGTGGCGGCCGCATGTCCTCGGCCGGGGTGCCGAGCGGAAGGGCCACCTGGGCGTCGCCTTGGGGCGGGGCGGCCTCGATCTGCTTCGGGGCTTGCGGCGGGGCCAGCGCGTGGCGGGTCGAGGAGAAGGTGGCCAGCGCGGTTTCCGTCTTGCGCTGGGCCGCCGCGATCTCTTCGAGCTTCTTCGAGACCGATGGCTCGCTGACCGCGTTCCGGTTCTGGCTTTGCGTGATATAGGCGTGGCGCATGGCGTCGATGGCCACCTGCAGCCGCTGGCTTTCCTCGCGCATAACCCGCGACGAGCGCGCGGCGGTTGCCGCCACCCAGATCATGGCCACGGGCATGAAGACGGCCAGCATCACCACGATGAACCATGCCGCGCCGCCGGCACCGCCGATCAGCGCTTCCGAGTCCATGAAGAGAAAGAACACGGCCGCCAGCACCAGCCAGCCGGCGGACAGCGCCGCGGCGACTACCTCGATCGCCGTGACCCGTTCCCTGCGTGACTTGTCGTAGAGCCCCAGCGGGGTGGGCGGGGTCTGTTGACGGTCGGCCATGATCAGGACCTGCTAGATATAGGCGATCTTTAGCACTTCGTAGGCCTTGTCACCACCGGGCGTGTGCACTTCGACGCTGTCGCCCTCTTCCTTGCCGATCAAGGCCCGTGCAATGGGCGATTTGATGTTCAGCAGGCCTTTTTCAATACTCGCCTCGTATTCGCCGACGATCTGGTAGGTCTTCTCCTCGTCGGTGTCCTCGTCCACAAGCGTCACGGTCGCGCCGAACTTGATCGGCCCGGACAGCTTGGCGGGGTCGATCACGTCGGACAGGCTGATCGCGCCTTCCAGTTCCTTGATCCGGCCCTCGATGAACGATTGCTTCTCCTTGGCCGAATGATACTCGGCATTCTCCGACAGGTCGCCATGCTCGCGCGCCTCGGAGATCGCCTTGATGATGGCAGGGCGTTCCACCGACTTGAGCTGTTTCAGCTCGGCTTCGATGGCCTCGTAACCCTTGCGTGTCATCGGGATTTTTTCCATTCGGAGTGCCCTTCATGCTGACGGGGCCGCGCGTGTCGGCCCCGGCCTTTGACCATTTCAGATGTCGCGACAGATTGCCCCGATGCTCAAGGTCTTTGCAATAGCCGATGCATGAGGCGGGCGCATTCCGTTGGCGGAATTGCGGCAAATTGCCGTTTTTAACCATCACTAACGTCGTGTTCCAATTGACGGGGGTGTTTCCGAGACGATAACCACGTGCGGAACGAATTCCGGCGGCCGCGTGCCGCGCCTTTGGAAGGAAGACATATGTCCGAGATCGAACGCGAAGCCATGGAATACGATGTCGTGATCGTGGGGGCGGGCCCGGCGGGTCTGTCCGCGGCGATCCGGTTGAAGCAGCTCGACCCCTCGCGCGAGGTCGTGGTGCTGGAGAAGGGCTCGGAAGTGGGCGCGCACATCCTGTCGGGCGCCGTACTTGACCCGTGCGGGCTGAACAAGCTGATCCCGGACTGGAAGGAAAAGGGCGCGCCGCTGAACGTGCCGGTGAAAGACGACAATTTTTTCATGCTGGGCGAGGGGGGCAAGGTGCGCATCCCCAACTTCCCGATGCCGCCGCTGATGAACAACCACGGCAACTACGTGGTCTCGATGGGCAATGTCTGCCGCTGGATGGCCGAGCAGGCCGAGGAACTGGGCGTCGAGGTGTTCCCGGGCATGGCCTGCTCGGAAGTGATCTATGGCGAGAACGGCGAGGTGAAGGGCGTTGTCGCGGGCGAGTTCGGGCGCAACCCCGACGGCACGCCGGGCCCGTCCTACGAGCCGGGGATGGAGCTGCATGGCAAATACGTGTTCCTGTCGGAAGGCGTGCGCGGCAGCCTGTCGAAGGAGGTGATTGCCAAGTACGACCTGTCGAAAGGCAAGGAGCCGCAGAAATTCGGCCTTGGCATGAAGGAGATCTGGGAGATCGACCCGGCCAAGCACAAGCCCGGCAGCGTGACCCACACGATGGGCTGGCCGCTGGGCTCGAACGCCGGGGGCGGGTCGTTCATCTACCACCTCGACAACAACCAGGTCTACGTGGGTTTCGTGGTCCACCTGAACTACAAGAACCCGAACCTCTACCCCTACATGGAATTCCAGCGCTTCAAGCATCACCCGATGGTCAAGGAGCTGCTCGAAGGCGGCAAGCGCGTGGCCTATGGCGGCCGGGCGATCACCGAGGGCGGTTACCAGTCGATGCCGAAGATGGTCGCGCCCGGCGTGGCGTTGCTGGGCTGTTCGGTGGGCATGGTCAACGTGCCGCGGATCAAGGGCAACCACAACGCGATGCTGTCGGGCATGGCGGCCGCCGAGGCGGCGCATGCCGCGATCGAGGCCGGCCGGGCAAGCGACGAGCTGAATGACTACGAGACCGAAGTGCGCGAGGGCGCGATCGGCAAAGACCTCAAGAAGGTCCGCAACGTCAAGCCGCTGTGGTCGAAGTACGGGCTTCTGGCCAGCCTCAGCCTTGGTGGGCTGGACATGTGGACGAACACGCTGGGCTTCTCGCTGTTCGGCACGCTGAGCCACGGCAAGACCGATGCCGAGGCGACCGAGCCCGCCGACAAGCACAAGACGATAGATTATCCCAAGCCCGACGGAAAGCTGAGCTTCGACCGGCTGACCAATGTCAGCTTTTCGATGACCAACCACGAGGAAAACCAGCCCTGTCACCTGCGGCTGATGGATCCGACCATCCCGATCGAGCACAACCTTCCCAAGTTCAACGAGCCCGCGCAGCGCTATTGCCCGGCCGGGGTCTACGAGGTGGTCGAAAAGGAGAGCGGGCCGGAATTCGTGATCAACTTCCAGAATTGCGTGCACTGCAAGACTTGCGACATCAAGGACCCGCCCCAGAACATCAAGTGGGTGACGCCGCAGGGCGGAGACGGTCCGAACTACCCGAACATGTAAGTCTCCGAAAACGTGATCGGCCGGGGCGCGGCAAACCGCCTGCCCCGGATTGCCTTGACGGGGCCGGCAGTCTACCTTGAGCGGCGACAGGAGTTATAGAAGGCAGGCAACCCCGTGACTCGTACAAAGCTCTCGGTTCTCGCACTCGCAGCCGCCCTTTTGCAGGGGGGTGCACAGGCTGCCTCGGCCGACGAGGCAATCGGCGCGTATCTTGCCGCGCGGCAGGCCAGTCTCGACAACGATTACAAAGCCGCCGCCGAGTATTTCACCAAGGCGCTGGCCGAGGACCAATCGAACCCCGCAATCCTGGAAAGTGCCGTGGTGGCCCATGTATCGCTGGGGCACTTCGACCAGGCAATCCCGATTTCCCGGAAGATCGAGGATGACGAACTCTTGAGCCAGGTCGCCTTCATGGTGCTGGTGGCCGACGAGGTGAAGCGCGGAGCGTTCGACGACCTGCTGGACCGCTTCGGACGGGATCACGGCATCGGGTCGCTGGCCGACGGGCTAATCGCGGCCTGGGCGCAGCTTGGCAAGGGCGACATGAGCGCCGCGCTGGATCGGTTCGACGCCGTGGCCGAAGAGCAGGGCCTGCGCAGCTTCGCCATCTATCACAAGGCGTTGGCGCTGGCCTCGGTGGGCGATTTCGAGGCCGCCGAGCAGATTTTTGCTGGCAAGTCCGACGGGCCGATGCAGCGCACCCGCCGCGGCACGGTGGCCTGGGCGGAAATTCTCAGCCAGCTTGAACGCAACGACGAGGCGGTGGCGCTGATCGACGATGCGTTCGGCGCCGACCTGGACCCGGAGATAAGCCAGCTGCGCGAGATGCTTGCGGCGGATCAGCGGGTTCCCTTCTCGCTCATTTCGGGCGCCGGGGACGGCGTGGCCGAGGTGTTCTATTCGCTGGGTCGGGCGCTGATCTCCGACACGAGCGAGGATTACGTCCTGCTCTATTCGCGGATTGCCGAGTATCTCAACCCGGAACACATCGATTCCGTGATGATGACGGCAGAGTTGTTCGAGTCGCTCGGCCGCTACCAACTGGCCACCGATACCTACAAGTCGGTCCCGCGCGAACACCCCTCCTTCACCGCGGCCGAGATGGGCCGGGCCGAGGCGTTGCGCCGGGCCGACCGGACGGATGCCGCCGTCGAGGTGCTGGAACAGCTTTCGGAATCGCACCCGGAACTACCGGCGGTGCACGTGTCGGCGGGGGATCTCTATCGCCAGCTCGAGCGGTTCGGTGACGCGGCGGCCGCCTATGAACGGGCGCTCGACCGGTATTCCGATGATGCCGAGGAACAGTGGTTCGTGCATTACGCGCGGGCGATCTGTTACGAGCGGCTGGGCGAGTGGGAGAAGGCGGAATCCGACTTCCGCCGCGCGCTTGAGCTGAACCCGGAACAGCCGCAAGTGCTGAACTACCTCGGCTATTCGCTGGTCGAAAAGCAGATCAAGCTGGACGAGGCGCTTGGCATGATCGAGCGCGCCGTCGCCAAGCAGCCGAACAGCGGCTACATCGTCGACAGCCTTGGCTGGGTCCTGTACCGTTTGGGCCGGTATGACGAGGCGGTCGACCACATGGAACGTGCCGCAGAACTGATGCCGGTCGACCCGGTGGTGAACGATCACCTGGGCGACGTTCTTTGGGCCGTGGGGCGCAAGAACGAGGCGGAATTTCAGTGGAAACGCGCCCTGTCCTTCGTGGATCAGGAAAAGCCCTCGCCCGATATCAAGCCCGACCGCATTCGCCGCAAGCTCGAGGTGGGACTGGACGTGGTGCTGGAGGAAGAAGGCGCGCCGCCGCTGGAGATCGTCGATGACGGTGGTTGAGGCCTTTGTTCCGGCAAAGGTCAACCTGACGCTTCATGTGACCGGCCAGCGCGAGGATGGGTATCACACGCTCGATTCGCTGGCCATGTTCGCCGATATCGGCGACCGCATGACCATCACCATGCCCGGCGACTACAAGCTGACGGTCGAGGGGCCGATGGCCGAGGGCGTGCCGGAGGACGAAAGTAACCTGGTGCTGCGGGCGGCGCGGATGATGCGGATCAATGCCGATATCCGGCTGGAAAAACACCTTCCCAACGCCGCCGGGCTTGGCGGCGGGTCGGGGGACGCGGCAGCGACGCTGCGGGTGCTGTCGGGGTTTTCCGGAAAGCCGGTTCCGGGCGACGGGATCGAGCTGGGCGCCGACGTGCCGCTGTGCCTGCAATCGGAACCGGCCCGGGTGACCGGGATCGGCGACAAGGTCACACCGGTGCACAACCTGCCACCGCTCGACGCCGTACTGGTGAACCCGCGCCTGCCGGTGCTGACGGCGGAGGTGTTCAAGCGGCTCAGGCACAAGGTCAACCGCCCGATGCCCGATGTGATCCCGGCCTTCGAAACCTCGGCGGAGCTGATCGACTGGCTGCGCGGAATGCGGAACGACCTGCAGGAACCGGCGATCGAGGCCGAGCCGGTCATCCAGCAGGTGTTCGAGACGCTGGAGAAGACACCGGGCTGTCAGATGGCGCGCATGTCCGGCTCTGGCGGCACCTGCTTCGGCATCTACAAGGACGCGGAAACCGCCGGCTCGGCGGCGGGCCGGTTGCAGGAAAGCTATCCGTCGTGGTGGGTGCGGGCGACGCGGCTGAACGCGCCCAACATGTTCGGCTGACCGCTCAGGTCAGGCGCGCGACCACGTAATCCGCCAGTTCGATCAACATCCGCCGCACTTCGTGCTCCGGCAGTTTGGCCATGGCCGTCTTGGCGCGCTCGGCCCAGGCAAGCGCGTCGTCGCGGGTGCGGTCGAGCGCGTCGTGGCGGGTGAGGATGGCGAGCGCTTCCTCGAGGTCGCCGTCGCGCTGGTCGCCCTTCTCGATGGTGCGTCTCCAGAAGGCGCGTTCCTCGTCTGTCGCATCGGCCACCGCCTTGATCACCGGCAGGGTCAGCTTGCGTTCGCGGAAATCGTCGCCGACATTCTTGCCGGTGGACTTGGCGTCGCCCTGGTAGTCGAGCAGGTCGTCGGCGATCTGGAAGGCGATGCCGAGCGCGTCGCCGTAATCGTAGAGTGCCCCGATCCGCTCCTCGCCGGCGTTCGAGATGACGCCGCCGACCTCGGTGGCGGCAGAGAACAGCGCGGCCGTCTTGCCGCGCACGATCTGGAGGTAGATATCCTCGTCGGTTCGCAGGTCGCGGGCGGCGCTGAGTTGCAGTACCTCGCCCTCGGCAATGGTGGCGGCGGCGTTCGACAGGATGTCGAGCACCCGCAGGTTGCCGGTTTCGACCATCAGCTGGAACGCCCGCGCGAAGAGGTAATCGCCCACCAGCACGCTGGACTTGTTGTCCCACAGCAGGTTGGCCGTGGGCCGGCCGCGGCGCTGCTGGCTTTCGTCGACCACGTCGTCATGCAGCAGGGTGGCGGTGTGGATGAATTCCACCGTCGCGGCGAGGTTGACGTCGTATTCGCCGTCGTAGCCGCACATATCGGCCGTGGCGAGCGTGAGCATGGGGCGCAGCCGCTTGCCACCCGCCTCGACCAGGTGCGCAGTGACCTCGGGAATACGCGGCGCGTGGCGCGAGGCCATGCGTTCGCGGATCAGGGTGTTGACCGCCTCAAGCCGCCCCGCGAGGTGGCGCGCGAGTTCCTCATGTGGTTTGGTAGAGGCGTGATCCAGTCCCATTCAACTCACCGTCACACGGCTCGACAAACCGTGCCCCCTCGCCTTATCTCTTGGCCATGAAACAGCTATTGCGCACGAACGACCCGGCCTCGATCGCCTTTGCCAAGGCGCTGCTTCAGGGCGAGGGTATAGACTGCTTTGAAATGGACGTAAACATGAGCGTTCTCGAAGGCTCGATCGGTATTTTCCCGCGGCGGATCATGGTGGCGGATTCGGATTACGAGGATGCCGTGCAAACCCTCACCGACAACGGGATAGAGGTGGATGACGGGGGGTGAGCCGGACGAGGTGACGGCCGACGATTTTCTCGGGGGGAAGCTGCGGATTTACCAGCCGAGGCGCGGGTATCGGGCGGGGATCGACCCGGTGATGCTGGCCGCCGGGGTGCCGGCGAAACCGGGGCAGAGCGTGCTGGACCTTGGCTGTGGCGTGGGCGTTGCGGCACTGTGCCTTGGCCGGCGGGTGCCGAAGTTGCGGCTGACGGGGCTGGAATTGCAGGGTGACTATGCCGCGCTGGCGCGTCGCAACGGGGCGGAGAACGGGCTGGCGTTCGAGGTGGTGGAGGGCGACCTGTCGGACATGCCGAGGGCGCTCAGGGAACGGCAATTCGATCATGTCATTGCCAACCCGCCCTATTTCGACCGTGCCGCCAGCACCCCGGCCACCGAGCCGGGGCGCGAGGCGGCGTTGGGCGAGCGGACGCCGCTGGCGGAGTGGGTGAAACAGGCGGCGCGGCGGTGCATGCCCGGCGGGCACGTCAGCCTGATCCACCGGGCCGAGCGCCTGCCGGAGCTGCTGACGGAGGTGGCGC
Source organism: Roseovarius sp. (assembly GCF_030373445.1). GTDB lineage: Bacteria > Pseudomonadota > Alphaproteobacteria > Rhodobacterales > Rhodobacteraceae > Roseovarius. The sequence goes on along the minus strand of NZ_JAUCYU010000008.1, from coordinate 193,440 downwards.
GGCATCTTGGCAGTATCGAGTTGCTGCCGCTGGTGCCGCGTGAGGGCCGGGAGGCAAGGCTGGTGCTTCTCCGGGCGCGAAAGGGCGGGCGTGCGGAGTTTCGCCTGCACGACGGCTGGATCCTGCACGCGGGGGTTGCGCATCCGGGAGACCGAGAAAACTATACTGCGGCGACCGCCTCGGTTCTGCGTCAAGGCAAGGCACTGCCGTTTTCCGGCTCATTTTAACAGCATTTGAATCGCATAGTTCCGCTTATGCTGCGCCTGCAGCGTGACAGAGTCATAATTCTGTGATGCACTGAAAAGGTGCATAACGCACATCAGCAACGAGAGGAGACGCCAATGAGCTTGAGTTCACATGTCGAGGAACTGAAGAAGAAACATCAAACCCTCTCCGAACGGGTCGAGGAAGTACAGCGCTCTCCGGGCGCGTCCGACTTCGAAATCGCCGAACTCAAGAAGCAGAAACTGCGCCTCAAGGAAGAGATCGCACGCCTGTCGGAAGACGCCTGAACGGTGTCGTCCGCCGTGAATTGCCGAGGTTGATGACAGCCGTCATGGCGTGATTTCACGGGCCTGATCAAACAGATAGCCAGTTGCGTATCCGCGCGACCAGCGGGCGTTTTGTGCGCCGCCAAACCTCACGAAACACCACCACGGAACGCGAAAAGGGGCCGGTCAAGATGACCGGCCCCGTTGTGCTTACGCGATTGCATCCGGAGAATCAGCCGAAGAACTGCGCGCCGTTGGCCGAGATGGTCGATCCGTTGATGAACTGCGCGTCGTCGGAGGCAAGGAAGGTGACGCAGCGGGCGATCTCTTCCGGCTCGCCAAGGCGGCCGGCGGGGATCTGGGCGACGATCGACTCGCGCACCTTTTCCGGCACGGCCATCACCATCTCTGTCGCGATGTAGCCGGGGCAGACGGCGTTGGCGGTGATGCCGGCGCGCGCGCCTTCCTGGGCGAGGCTGCGGACGATGCCGATGTCGCCTGCCTTGGTCGCGGCATAGTTGACCTGTGCGAACTGGCCCTTCTGGCCATTGATCGAGCTGATCACGATGACGCGGCCGAACTTGCGTTCGCGCATGCCGGGCCAGACCGGGTGAACGGTGTTGAAAACGCCGGTCAGGTTGGTGTCGATCACCTCCTGCCATTGCTCGGGGCTCATCTTGTGGAAGGGCGCATCGCGCGTAATGCCGGCATTGGCGACGACGATGTCGATCGGGCCAAGCTCCTCCTCGACCTTGGCGATGCCGGCCTTGCTGGCCTCGTAGTCGGCCACGTTCCACTTGTAGGTCTTGATGCCGGTGGCCTCTGTGAAGGCGGCGGCCTTTTCGTCATTGCCGGCATAGGTGGCGGCGACGTTGTAGCCTTCGACCTTCAGCGCCTTCGAGATGGCCTCGCCGATGCCTCGGCTGCCGCCGGTCACGAGTGCAGTTCTTGCCATGTGATTCCTCCAATTCATTACTTGGCTTGGTAACGGTGTTACCGATACGGGCTCAGGTACGCAACATTGTTACTCTCGTAAAATCCGCTTCGCGTCCGCCGCGCCCATCTTCCATGTCTCCAGCAGCTTGGCGGGGTCAGTGAAGTCAATCTTGTCGGCCGGTGTCTCACTGCCGGGATGCACGTAATAGCGGCTGTCGTCGTCGGGCAGCCGCTTGTAGTCGCGCGTCAGCAGGATGAGGGTCTCTCCCTCGTCGGGCTCGGGCATGGGCGCCTGATCGGCCATGCCGCCATCCACCACCGGGCGGCCATCCCAATGGGGCGGCTTGAAGACCGGCGGGATGACGGCGGCGGCACAGACGAGGTCATCCAGAACCCTCTCCCGCGCGGCCTTGTTGGCGTCGACCAGGGAATAGTCGAGCCCCATCTTCTCGGCCCAGTCGAAATGGGGCGCGTTCTTGATGTGCAGCTCGGCCTCGTAGGCGAGGGTCATCGCCGCGCCCGAAAGGGCGGGCGGGAGCGGGTCGGGCGGGTGCGCGATGAGAATCTGGAATTGCGGGCCGTCGGCGATCTTTGACTGCACCGCGTCGTCGAGCGCCTCGGAGACGACTTCGCAATAAAGGGTCTGGTGCGGCGTCAAGCCGCTGTCGTCATCCTCGAACAGGTTGATATTGCTGTCCTGCTCCTCGAACCGGGCGCACATGACCTGAAGCAACCTGTCCTCGATGCCGCCGAGCCACGCTGCACCGGCAAGGGCGCCGCCCGACACGCCGGTGATCCGCGCTGGCTTGAAATGCCGGGTCTTTTCAAGTTCCTGCATGAACCCGCCTTGCCAGAAACACCTCAGGCCTCCGCCGGAAAAGACGATTTGCTTGGGGTTTTCGGGCAGGATCTGGCGCATGAAAAAAGGGCGGGGCCGAAGCCCCGCCGTTTCTGTCTTACGGGCGTTCGACGCACATGGCGACGCCCATGCCGCCACCGATGCAGAGCGTGGCGAGGCCTTTCTTGGCGTCGCGGCGCTTCATCTCGAAGAGCAGGGTGTTCAGAACGCGGCAGCCCGAGGCGCCGATCGGGTGGCCGATGGCGATGGCGCCGCCGTTCACGTTCACGATCGAGGGATCCCAGCCCATGTCCTTGTTCACGGCACAGGCCTGGGCGGCGAAGGCTTCGTTGGCTTCGACGAGGTCGAGGTCATCGACGCTCCAGCCTGCCTTCTCCAGCGCCTTGCGGCTGGCGCTGATAGGGCCCACGCCCATGATCGACGGGTCGAGCCCGGCGGTGGCGTAGGAGGCGATGCGCGCGAGCGGTTCGATGCCGCGCTTTTCGGCCTCATCGGCGCTCATCAGCAGGACGGCGGCGGCACCGTCGTTGATGCCCGAGGCGTTGGCGGCGGTGACGGAGCCGTCTTTCGCGAAGGCCGGGCGCAGCTTCTGCATGGCGTCGATGGTGGCGCCGTGGCGGATGTATTCGTCCTTGTCGACCACGATGTCGCCCTTGCGGGTCTTGACCGTGAAGGGGGTGATCTCGTCCTGGAACCTGCCGGCGTTCTGGGCGGCTTCGGCCTTGTTCTGCGAGGCGACGGCGAACTCGTCCTGCATCTCGCGGGTAATCTGCCACTGGTTGGCGACGTTCTCGGCGGTCTGGCCCATGTGGTAGCCGTTGAAGGCGTCCCAGAGGCCGTCGCGGATCATGGTGTCGATGTACTTCACGTCGCCCATCTTGTGACCGGCGCGCAGGTGCGCGGCGTGGGGCGAGAGGGTCATGTTTTCCTGGCCGCCGGCGGCGATGATGCTGGCATCGCCAAGCTGGATGTGCTGGGCGCCCAGCGCCACGGCGCGCAGGCCCGAGCCGCAGACCTGGTTGATGCCCCAGGCGGCGCTTTCGATCGGCAGGCCGGCGTTGACATGCGCCTGGCGGGCCGGGTTCTGGCCCTGGGCGGCGGTCAGCACCTGGCCGAGGATGGTTTCCGACACTTCGGCCTTGTCGATGCCCGCGCGCTCGACGATGGCTTCGAGCACGGCGGTGCCGAGATCGTGGGCCGGGGTGTTGGCAAATGCGCCGCTGAACGAGCCGACGGCGGTGCGTGCCGCGGATGCGATAACTACGTTGGTCATGTCTTCCTCCACCAGGTGACTGCGTGACCGGAGGCGCCCCGGCGCCCGCCATGGGTGCCTGTGCGGACTCCCCCGCCTTGGCTGGGTGATACCGCATGGCTTGGGGCCCGGCAACGGTTGGATTGTCACAGGAGGCGGGTCAGGCGGTGGCGGTTTCGCCGGTGTCGGATTCCCACGGGGGATGCACCGTGGGGGCGCCGAAGAAATAGCCCTGCAGGCAGTCCATCCCGATGGATTGGAGGAAGGCCGCGTCCTCGGCGGTTTCGACGCTTTCGGCGATGCAGACCATGTCGAAATGTTCGGCGATGGACATGAGCGCGCCGGTCAGGACCTGGTTATCGGTGTCGCGGGCGACGCAGTGGATGAACTGGCCGTCGATCTTGAGGATGTCGAAGTAGAACTGCTTGAGATAGCGGAAGGAGGTGTAGCCCGAGCCGAAATCGTCGAGCGCGAAGCTGACGCCCTCGGACTGCATCTCGGTCATGAAGGCGATTACCAGCTCGGGCACGACGATGGCCGAGCTTTCGGTGATCTCGAGGATCAGGCGTTCGCCGGCGGTCGGGTCGGCGCGCAACCCGTTGCGCAACGTCGCGATCCAGCGCGGATAGCCGATCGAGCGGGCCGACATGTTGATGGCGAGCCGCAGGTCGGGGTAGTCGTGCATTGCCCGAAGCCCCTGTTCCAGCGCGATGCAGTCGATGATGCGGCCGGTTTCCGTCGTCTCGATCTCGGCGATGAAATCGCAGGCGGGAATGATCCGGCCGGTGCTGTCCATCACCCGGATTAATCCTTCGTAAAAGGCGGGCTTTCCCGGCGCGCCGGCGGGCACGATGGCCTGGTAGGCCAGCATCGCGCGATCGTTCTGGACCGCGTCGGTTACCATTTCGATAACCGACCGGTCCCGGCTGGTCACGGCGAAGTTCAGCGGGTTGTCATGCCCGGCCGGAATGTCGGCCCAGTCACTTGGATATTTCCCCATTTGCGCGCTCCTGATTGCACCCGCTTCACAGGGTGGGGCGCAGCCGCTAAGGAAGGCTTAAAGCGCGAATTTGAGCGACCGGGCCGGTCGGGGAGGCAATCCATGGGCGAAAGATGCGGCTGGGTGGGCGATGACCCGATCTACGAGGCCTATCACGACACCGAGTGGGGCGTGCCCGAATGGGACAGCCGGGCGCTTTGGGAGAAGCTGGTTCTCGACGGGTTCCAGGCGGGGCTGAGCTGGATCACGATCCTGAAGAAGCGCGACAATTTTCGCGCGGCTTTTCAGGGGTTTGACCCGAACGTGATTGCCGGATGGGGCGAGGCGGAGGTGCAGCGCTGCCTGGCGGATCCGGGGATCATCCGGCACCGGGGGAAGATCGAGGCGACGATTGGAAATGCCCGTGTCTGGCAGGAGATCGAGGCGGAGCAGGGGTTCGATACGTACCTTTGGGCCTATGTCGGCGGGCGGCCGATCCAGAACCGGTTCGCAAGCCTGGCGGAGGTGCCGACCGAGACGGAAATTTCGCGAGCAATTTCAAAGGATTTGAAGAAAAGAGGCTTCAAGTTCTGCGGGCCGACCATCGTCTATGCGTTCATGCAAGCGGTGGGGATGGTGAACGACCATATCGTCACCTGCCCCTGTCACGAGCCGGTTCGGAAGCTGGGCTGAGGGGTCAAAAACCAACGTCGGTATTTTGTCGGTATTTTGTCGGTATTGCGTCGGTGCGGTTTCGGTGCGGGCGCGGGCCTCGTCCGGCCTTTCGGCCGGCCTCGCGCGGGGGGATCAGTTGCCGGCGGGCGCGCGGGTATCGAGGAAGGTCTCGATCATTGGCAGCAGCGCGGGCTGTTCGAGGATCGTGAGATGCGTCGTGTCCGGCAGGATCGCGAGCTGTGCCCCGGGGATCGTGCGGTAGAGGTGGAGCGCGTGCTCGGGCTGGATGAAATCGGTGTCGCCGTTGACCACGAGGACCGGGACGCCGATGCCGGCGATGCGGTCGTCGGGCCAGCCCCAGTCGGAGGTGATGAAGGCGGTCATCTTCTGCATGGTCTGCGGCACGGTTTCGGCGCCGCCGGGGTTCTTGGCGGCGATCTCGGCCGCCATGTCGGCGAAATCCTCTTCGCTGGGCATGAGGGCCAGCACGTCCGGAGAGGGCTGGTAGTTCGGATCCTTCTGCATCTCGATCATGCCGGGCATGAAGCCCGAGGGCTGTGACGCGGCGGAGATCGCCACGACCGAGGCGACGCGCCCGGGGGCGTTCACGGCAAGTTCCAGCGCCAGCATGCCGCCGGCGGAGAAGCCCACCACGTGCACGCGGTCGACCGAGAGGGCGTCGAGCACGCCCAGCGTATCGCGGCGCATGGTCTCGGCCGTGAGCGGGCCGTCGTGCAGGGGCGTATGGCCGTGGCCCTGCTGCTCGACGCCGATCACGGTATGGGTTTCGGTCAGCACGGGCAGCATGGCGCCGTAACTGGCCTCGAAGCTCATCATGCCGCCGTGGAGCATGAGCACCGGCACGGTGTCGGGGGTGAGTTCGCCGTGGACCTCGTAATAGATGTCGTGCCTGTCGACGGAGGCGGTGTCGGCCCCTGCGGGGGCGGCAAATGGCAGGAGGGCGAGCGGCAGGGCGGCGGCCCGGGATAAGCGTTTCATGTTCGAATGTCCTGTTGAGGGTGGTGCCCGGGGCCGGGGCCCCGGGTGGTACGCCGAGAGGTCAGCCGCGGCGGGCGGCCTCGATCGTGGCGATGTCGATCTTCTTCATCGGCATCATGGCTTCGAAGGCGCGCTTGCCCTCTTCCCCGCCGGCGGCGAGCGCGTCGGAGAGAACGCGCGGGGTGATCTGCCAGGAGATGCCCCACTTGTCGCGGCACCAGCCGCATTGCGATTCCTGCCCGCCGTTATCGACGATCGCGTTCCAGTAGCGGTCGGTTTCTTCCTGGTCGTCGGTGGCGACCTGGAAGGAGAACGCCTCGGAATGGGTGAACATCTCGCCGCCGTTCAGGCCGAGGCAGGGGATGCCCATGACCGTGAAGGTGACGGTGATGACGTTGCCCTTCTTGCCGCCGGGATAGTCGGAGGGCGCGCGGTGGACGCCCGTGACCTCGCTGTCGGGAAAGGTCGCGGCGTAGAAATTCGCGGCTTCCTCGGCATCATCGGTGTACCACAGGCAGACGGTGTTCTTGGGGGTGGTGGTCATCGTGTTGTTCTCCTCCACGCCTCGATCAGGCGGTTTCGGTTTCGCGGGCCGCGTCGGCGGCCTGCCAGTGGGCCATGTGATCGCGCATGGCGCGTTCGAAGGCGGGCCGGGCGGTGGCGCGGTCGAGGTAGGCGCTGAGGGCTCCGTGATCGGCGAGCCCTCCTTCGGAGGCGACGTTGCGCAGGGTGTCGACCATGGCGATGTCGGCGATGCTGAAATCGCCGGCGATCCAGTCGCGTGTCGCCATGCGTTTCTCTATCGCGTCGAGCCGGGTTTTCGCGAAGGCGAAGGCGTGGTCGATGACGTCGCCCGAGGGGGGCGGGCCGAAGAAATCGGGGAACTTCTGCCCCAGCAGCATGACCTGCCAGTGCATCGTCGCCATCTCGACGGTGTTCAGCGCCGCGAAGAGCCACTGGCTGATCTCGGCGCGCCGGTCGTCGGGGAAGAGCGCGGTGCCGCGGGCCACGTGTTGAAGGATGGCGCCGGATTCGAAGAGGGTGAGGTCGCCGTCGCGGATGATCGGCACCTGTCCGAAGGGCTGCATGCCGAGATGCGTGTCGGACTTGGGGCGCGAGGGCACGGTGGCGGTTTCATAGGGCTGGCCGACCTCCTCGAGCGCCCAGCGGACGCGGAGGTCGCGGACGAAGCCGCGGGGGAAGTCGGGGACCCAGTCGAGGGTGTAAAGCGTGAGGGTCATGCTGCTGCCGCCTTTTCCTTCGAGTCGAACAGCGGCTCGAACCCGCCCCATGTCATGCGCATGCCGTCGAAGGGCATCTGCGACATGTCGTAATCGGCCATGTCGGCCTCCATCTGCTTGGCGGCGGCGTCGCACGTGGCGCGGTCGGGCCAGGTGACCCAGCTGAAGAGGGGCATTTCACCGTCTTCGGCCTTGGTGGCGCGGTAGAAGTCGGTTTGCTTGCCATGGGGGACGTAATCGCCCCAGTTCTCGGTCATGCCGGTGGCGCCGAGCTTCTCGAACATCTGCCAGCCCTCGTCGGCCATGTCGGCATAGGCCTGGCGGTTCTTTTCCGGGACGGCGAGGATGAAGCCCTGGTAGTAGCCGGCATCGGCGAGGGTGCCGCGTTCGTAGACGGGCTCGAACCCGCCATAGATCATCCGGCTGCCGTCGAAGGGCATTTCGGACATGCTGGCCATGGCCGGGTCGGACATCATCTTTTCCCAGGCTGTGTCGGAGGTCGCCTTGTCGGGCCAGATGATCCACGAGAACACGATGGATTCGTCGTCCTTGGCGTTCACCGCGCCGTAGAAGTCGGTGACCTTGCCCTTGGGGATATCGACGCCCCAGGTTTCGATCATGCGCGTGGCGCCGTGGGATTTCATGATCGGCCAGGCCTCGTTGCAGTGGTCGAGGTACTTCTGCCGGTTCGCGGTGGGCACGGCCATGATGGCGCCGGTGTAATAGGTCATGTCGCGTTTTCCTTTGTCCTGAACGGGGCCGTCCGAATCGGGCCCGATGACCTAGCGTGACACTTGCAGTAGTAAAAAACAACTGATAGTATGAAAACATGACTGAACAGGCGAAAACCCCCCGCCTTCGCTATGACGAAGGCTGTCTTGCCGCCCATGCGCTGAACCTGATCGGTGATCGCTGGGCGCTGCTGGTGGTGCGCGAGCTGGTGTTCGCGCCGAAGCGGTTCCAGATGATCCGGGCCGGGCTGCCGGGGATCACGGCGAGCGTGCTGACCGGGCGGCTGGGGCAGCTGGTCGAGGCCGGGGTGGTGGCGCATGATGTGCGGCTGGGGATCTACAGCTTGACCGACGCCGGGCACGGGCTGTTGCCGGTGCTGGAGGCGCTGTGCCGCTGGGCGCTGATGGTGCCGGGGCATGACCCCAGCCGGTTCATCAGCCCGACGGCGCTGATGATCTCGATGGGGGTGAACCTGTTGCCGGAGAAGGCCGGGGAAGCCGTGGCCGGGTTCGATTTCGGCAGCGAGGCGTTCGAGATGCGGGTGACGGGTGGAGAGGTTCGGACCGTGGCGGTCGAGAGGCCGGAGGCGCCTTTCTTGCTGAAGGGCAACGGGAACGGGATGGCCTCGGCCGTCTACGGGCGGCTGACGCTAGAGGAGTTGGTGGAGAACGGGCGGGTGAGCGTGACGGGCGATGCCGAAGCGGCGCAGCGTTTCGTGGCGATGTTCGGCCTGAGGCGCGAGGGGGCGCGTGACGCAACAGATTGACATGCGGGGCGGTTGGCCCCATATGGGCGCTGTCCGCTGCGCAGCCGCGTGAGCTTGCCGTGCCCCATAAAGGGCCATCAGCGACACCATGCTTTCTAGGTCCCCATCACGCAGGGTTCTTGACGCAACGGCCGGATGGCGCGGGAGACGCCCGCCCGTTCCGAGGCCAGCGCAAACCCTCGACGGCCGCGATGCGGCCAGACGCAAAGGCCGCAGGGACGCGGCCCAAGAAGGATACCCTTTGCAAGATTTTTCCGAATTCGGCCTGTCGCCGAACATCATCGCCGCGCTGACCCGCGCCGGCATCGACAAACCGACCCCGATCCAGACCAAGGCGATTCCGCCGGCGCTGGAGGGGCATGACATCATGGGGCTGGCGCAGACCGGCACTGGCAAGACGCTGGCCTTCGGCCTGCCGCTGGTGGAGCATCTGCTGGCCAACCCCGGCAAGCCGCTGCCGAAGACGGTGAAGGCGCTGGTGCTGGCGCCGACGCGCGAGCTGGTGAACCAGATCGCCGACAATCTGCGCCCGCTGACCGAGGGCACCAAGCTGCGGGTCTTTACCGTGGTGGGCGGCCAGTCGATCAACAAGCAGATCGCCGCGCTGGGCCGGGGGACGGATATCCTGGTGGCGACGCCGGGCCGGCTCATCGACCTGATGGATCGCGGTTCGGTCGACCTGAGCCAGGCGAAATCGCTGGTGCTGGACGAGGCGGACCAGATGCTCGACATGGGGTTCATCCATGCGCTGCGGAAGATCGCGCCGAAGCTGGGCACGCCGCGCCGGACGATGCTGTTCTCGGCCACCATGCCGAAGCAGATGGAGGAGCTGTCGGGCGCCTACCTGACCAACCCGGTGAAGGTGCAGGTGGCCCCCCCGGGCAAGGCCGCCGACAAGATCACCCAGTCGGTGCATTTCCTCGACAAGGGCGACAAGCCCGGCAAGCTGCGCGAGATCCTGACCATGAACAGCGACGCGCTGACGCTGGTGTTCGCGCGCACGAAACATGGTGCCGAGAAGCTGATGAAGGGGCTGGTGCGTGACGGGTACAACGCCGCCTCGATCCACGGCAACAAGAGCCAGGGCCAGCGCGACCGCGCGATCAAGGCGTTCCGCGAGGGCACGGTGACGGTTCTGGTGGCGACGGACGTGGCCGCGCGGGGGATCGACATTCCCGACGTGGGCTATGTCATCAACTACGACCTGCCGGAGGTGCCGGACAATTACGTGCACCGGATCGGGCGGACCGCGCGGGCCGGCCGAGAGGGCGAGGCAATTGCCTTCTGCGCGCCGGAGGATGCGGACCTGCTGCACCAGATCCAGCGGCTGATGAAGATCGAAGTGCCGGTGGCCAGCGGCGAGAGCCCGCTGCCGGCCAATGGTGCGCGCGGACCGCGCCGGGGTGGCGGGCAGAACCGTCGTCGAGGCGGCGGGGGCGGGGGTGGCAACCCTGCCGCCAACAACGCCCCCGGCGGTGCGCCCAAGCGCAACCGCCGCAGGCGCCGCCGGAGCAAGGCCGCGTAAGGCAAAAACTTTTGGAATCGGCGTGCAGATCGTATATCTGCACGCATCTGAGAACAGGACCGCCAGAGCCATGACCGATAGTGCCCCCATCACCCAGGATGTGCTGACGATCCCCCGGAAGCTTCCGGAGGGGCCGGTGAATATCGTCGGGCTGACCCGTGACAAGCTGCGGGAGGCGCTGATTGCCAATGGCACGCCCGAGAAGCAGGCCAAGATGCGGGTCAACCAGATCTGGCAGTGGGTCTACTGGTGGGGCGTGCGCGATTTCGAGGCGATGACGAACCTGTCGAAGGCGTATCGCGCGCAGTTGGCGGAGAAATTCGTCATCGAGATCCCGGAGATGGTGAGCAAGCAGGTCAGCGCGGACGGGACACGCAAGTATCTCGCCCGCATCGCCGGCGGGCACGAGGTCGAGGTGGTGTATATCCCCGAGACCGACCGGGGCACGCTGTGCATTTCGAGCCAGGTGGGCTGTACGCTGACCTGTTCCTTCTGTCACACCGGCACGCAGAAGCTGGTGCGCAACCTGACCGCCGGGGAGATCGTGGGCCAGGTGATGATGGCGCGCGACGACCTGGGCGAGTGGCCCAAACCCGGCGAGGGCGCGGGGGAGAAGCCGCGCCTGCTGTCGAATATCGTGCTGATGGGGATGGGCGAGCCGCTTTACAATTTCGACAACGTGCGGGACGCGATGAAGATCGCCATGGATGGCGAGGGGATTTCCCTGAGCCGCCGGCGGATCACGTTGTCGACCTCCGGCGTGGTGCCGGAGATTGCCAAGACGGCCGAAGAGATCGGCTGCATGCTGGCGGTCAGTTTTCACGCCACCACCGACGAGGTGCGCGACAAGCTGGTGCCGATCAACAAGAAGTGGAACATCGCCACGCTACTGGAGGCGCTGAAGGCCTATCCGAAGGCGTCGAATTCCGAGCGGATTACGTTCGAGTACGTGATGCTGAAGGACGTGAACGACAGCGACGAGGATGCAAGGCGGCTGGTGCAGCTGATCAAGGGCATCCCGGCAAAGATCAACCTGATCCCGTTCAACGAATGGCCCGGCGCCCCGCACCAGCGGAGCGACTGGGAGCGGATCGAGCGGTTCGCCGATATCGTCTACAAGGCGGGGTATGCGAGCCCGATCCGGACGCCCCGGGGCGAGGACATCATGGCGGCCTGCGGGCAGCTCAAGTCGGCCACCGAGCGGCAGCGGAAATCGCGCAAGGCCATCGAGGCCGAGGCGGGGATGGGCTGAGCGTTTCCGTCCCGGTGCGGGCGGAATCCTGGAAAAATTCCGGGGTAGGACATTCGAATGTCCTACCCCGTTTTTTTGCAGAGAACGGCGCGTCGGCGCCCGGGGTCAGCCCGCCATGCGGTGCAGTACCTCGTCGCGGCGAATGAGGCGATGCCAGATCACCGCCATGGCGATATGGCCGAGGATCAGCAGCGCAAGGACCCAGCCCATTTCGCCGTGCAGTTCGGCGGGGGCCTGCATCCAGGCGATTTCCGTTTCGCGGGGGGCGAAGATCTGCCAGCCGAAATAGGAAAAGCCGCGATCGCTGCCTGCGGCGGCGAGGAGGCGGGTGAAGGGCACGATGACCATCAGCGCGTAGATCGCCACGTGGCCCGCCACCGCCGCCCGGCCGAAGAGGTCGCCGGTATGGGCGGGCCGGCGGGGCAAATTGGCGAGCCCCCACGCCCCGCGCAGCAGCACCAGCAGGAAGAGCGTGGCGCCAAGGGGGTAGTGGTAGCTCCAGAGCAGGTCGCGGGTGGCATTCTCGCGCGGCAGCGCCCAGTGGGCGGCGGCGGAGAGGAACTGGGCCGCGAAGAGCAGGGCCATGCCCCAGTGCAGGATGCGGGTGATCAGGCCGTAGCGGTGGGGGGTGTCGGTGAGGGTGGTCATATACTCTCCGGTCATCTGTGGAATGGATGGTTTGAAATCGGCAGGTGCTGTGCCGGTTTAGAACAGCTAACACGTTGACCCTGAACCGGATTGTCGCGAGCTCACGGAAATGTAACCGGGGGTGATGGGCCGGGCGCCAAGGATCGGGCCACGGTGCGCGACAATGCCGGGAAAACGGGCCGGATTGTGATTGCCTCTGGCGGGGGGGCGCCTAGATTGGCGGTATGGTTTCGCCCGAGAACAGCTTTGCGCCCCTGCCGCAGCCGGACACCGCCGAGGGCGGGCCGCGCCTGACCGGTGTGGAGATCGAGCTGGGCGGGCTGGACGAGGCGCGCTGTGCCGAGTTGTGCGCGCGGCACCTGGGTGGGGTGGCGCGGCAGGTGGACGAGGCGATCTGGCAGGTCGAGGGCAGCCGGATCGGGGGGCTGAAGGTTTATCTCGATACCGCGCTGCGCCATGCCGACAAGACCGCGCTCAGGGATGCCGCGCTGAGCCTTGGCCGGGAGGTGATCCCGGTGGAGATCGTGACCGACCCGCTGGACCGCGACGGGCTGATGGCGCTGGACGATCTGCGCGAGGCGTTGAGGCAGGCCGGTGCGCTGGGCAGCGGGGGCGGGCTGTTCTTCGGGTTCGGGGTGCATCTGAACGTGCAGGTGGCGTCGGACCGGGCGGAGGCGATCGTGCCGCCGCTCTTGGCCTATGCGCTGATCGAAGACTGGTTGCGGACCGCCAACCCGATCGACCAGATGCGCCGGGTGCTGCCCTTTGCGGCGCCCTATCCGCGGCGGCTGGTGCGGCGGCTGATCGCGCTGGGGCGCGGGGCGCGGCTCGGGCACGTGATGGATGCCTATGTGCAGGAGGCGCCGTCGCGGAATTTCGGGCTGGACATGCTGCCGGTCTTCGCGTGGATCGACGCGGCGCGCATCGAGTCGGTTCTGACCAGTGCCACCTCGGCGCGGCCGACCTTCCACTTCCGTCTGCCGGATTGCCGGATCGACGAGCCCGGCTGGTCGCTGGACCGGGAATGGCGGCGCTGGCGGACGGTGGAGCGGGTGGCGGCCAATGCCGATGCGCTGGCGGAGCTGTCGCAGGGATGGGACGCGGCCCATGCGGGCGTGCCGCTGCCAAGGGCGTTCTGGGCCGAACGGTGCGGCGCCGTGCTGACACAGCGGGGGCTGGCGGATGCGGGCGGGGGCCCGGCATGAGCCGGCCGGTGATCGCGGTCACCACCTCGCGCCGGTCGGGCTGGCGGATTTTCCCGCTGGTGGCGCTGAACGTCTGGATCGCCGGGGGCAAGTCGGTGCGCTGGGACGAGGCGGGAGAGGTCGACGTGCCGTCGGTGGACGGGGTGATCATCGGCGGTGGGGACGACATATCGCCCGACCTTTATGGCGGGCAGATCGTGACCTCGGCGCGGCTCGACCCCGAGCGGGACGCGATGGAGCGCGGGATCGTCGAGGCGTGTTTCGAGGCGAAGAAGCCGGTCCTGGGCATCTGCCGGGGGAGCCAGATGCTGAACGTCGCGCTGGGCGGGACGCTGCACCAGGATGCCTACGAGATCTACCAGGAGAGCCGCAAGCACTGGACCGTATTGCCGCGCAAGACGGTGCAGGTGGAGCGGCACACGCGGCTGGCGTCGATTGCCGGCGAGCACGCGATGCGGGTCAATGCGCTGCACAGCCAGGCGGTGGACGAACTGGGCCGGGGGATGCGGGTGGCGGCGCGCGATCCGGGCGGCATGATCCAGGCGGTGGAGCGGGTGCGCGACCCGTTCGCGCTGGGGGTGCAGTGGCATCCGGAGCATTTGTTCTATGCAAGGCGGCAACGGCGGCTGTTCCGGGCGCTGGTGGCGGCGGCGACCGCACGGCGCGAGCGCGAGGCGCAGTTGCAGCGGATCGATGACGTTATGTGAGGCGGGGTCTGCAGGTGCGCGGCAGGGAAGGGACATGACGGAGACCGAGCGACACCTGGCGGCGCTGTTGCGCGTGGAGCTCACGGCGGTGCATCAGCAGTTCCTGCACATGCTGGTTCTGAGGGCGTTGCGGGACGAGGGGCACCTGGCGCGGGTGACCGCCATCGACGAGGTGGATTTCGCCAACGCGATGGACATTGCCGCGCTGCTGGTCGAGCGGGGCGTTCCCGTGCGGCTTCCGGCGCATCTGGTCCGGCCGGGGCGGGACATGCCGTCGGTGCTGCGGGCGGAATGGGAGATGGAGGAGGCCATGGCGGCGGTGCTGGGGGCCGCGCGGGCAGAGGATGACGCGGCGCGGGACTGCATTGCGCGGGCCGCGGCGCCGAGAGCGGATTACCGGGCATGGCTGGAGGCGCGGCTTGCGGAGGCTGGCGCGCCGGGCCCGGATGTCGAGACGGCGCCGGAGCTGGAAGGGGTGCTGGCGCTGCTGACCGCGCTGGTGGAACAGGCCATGTTGCATGCCTTCCTGTCGCGCGCGGAGGCCGACGGGGCCGGGGCCGACAACGCCTGGCGGCTGAGCGGGGCGGCGATGCTGTATGCCACGGCGATCGTGCGGGCCGGGCTGACGGACGGGCAGGGCGTCGTGCCCGGGGAGGTTCCGGGGGTGGGCATGGCAGAGACACCAGAGGCGGCGTTCGACGCGGACATGGCCCTGACCCGCCGGTGCGCCGCGGCGGCGCGGCGGGCGGCCGAGGCGCAGGCGGAACCGGAGATGGGCCGGCTTTGCGGGCGGATTGCCGAGGCCTGTGACCGGATCGCCGGGATGGAGCGGAACGGCGCTTTTCCCGAGGGGTTCGGGCGGGCGCCGATGTTCGACGATTTCGAGGCGACCTGTGCGAGGTTCCTGAGCTGACGTCACGGCTGACGCCGCCGCGAAGATACCCGCGCCTTGCCCCAATTCGGCACGATTGTTGCCACAAGGCGAAATTATCCCGGTTCCAGGAACATTACTGTCCGAGGGAAGGAAACAGATATGGAACCGATGAACCCGAACAAGATCCGCGACCTTGTGATGCGCGAGCGCGCGCTGGCCGTGTCGGACCGCGAATGGCAGCATCGCCTGCGCGGCTATGGTTATGGCATCCGCGACACCGACGAGGGGCGCGTTGTCACCTCGTTGGTGCAGGGCAGCGACCTTTGCGCGCTGGGCGCGCCGGCCTGAGCTAGCCCTCGGCCCCGCCAAGCACGCCGGTGCGCACGCCGTAATCGACGGCAAGCTGGTAATCCGGGTCGTCGTCGCTGTCGACGACGAGGTGGCCGGCCTTCTTCAGAAGGCGGTGGCAATCCGGGCTGAGATGGCGGAGCTTGATGCGCTTGCCCGCGGCCTCGTATTTCGCCGCGATGGCTTCGATGGCCTGCAGGGCCGATTGATCGACGACGCGGCTGCGCGCGAAATCGGCGATGACCGCGTCGGGGTCATTCTCGATGTCGAAGAGCTCGGCGAAGCCCGCGGCCGAGCCGAAGAACAGCGGCCCCTGGATTTCATAGACCTTGGCGCCGGTTTCGGTGACCGAGTCGCGGGTATGGGCGTGAATGCGGGTGGCGTTGTTCCACGCGTAGGCCAGCGCCGAGACGATGACACCCACGACCACCGCGATGGCGAGGTCGTATTGCACCGTGACGATGGTGACGAGCACGATGACCAGCGCATCGGTCAGGGGAACCTTGCGCAGGATCGTCAGCGAGTTCCACGCGAAGGTGCCGATCACCACCATGAACATCACGCCGACGAGCGCCGCGAGCGGAATCTGTTCGATCAGCGGTGCGGCGAAAAGGATGAAGACCAGCAGGAAGAGCGCCGCCGCGGTGGCGGCGATGCGGGTGCGGCCGCCGGATTTCACGTTGATCATCGACTGGCCGATCATGGCGCAGCCGCCCATGCCGCCGAAGAAGCCGGTGACGGTGTTGGCGATCCCCTGGGCCACGCATTCCTGGCTGGCGCCGCCGCGCTTGCCGGTCATCTCGCCAACGAGGTTGAGGGTGAGCAGGCTTTCGATGAGGCCGATGGCGGCGAGGATCACCGCGTAGGGCAGGATGATTTCCAGCGTCTCGAGGGTGAGCGGCACCATCGGGATATGCAGCGAGGGCAGCCCGCCCTGGATCGAGGCAAGATCGCCCACGCGGGGAACGTCGAGGCCGAGGGCGATGACGAGCCCCGCGACGATGGCGATGCCGGCGAGCGGCGCGGGGATCAGCCTCGTGATGCGGGGCATGACCCAGATCAGCGCCATGGTCAGTGCGACGAGGCCGAGCATGGTGTAGAGCGGCATGCCCGACAGCCATTGGCCGCCCGACATGCCGTGATCGGTTTGCACCATGGTGCCGGGCACCTTGAACTGGCCAAGCTGGGCGAGGAAGATCACGATGGCGAGCCCGTTGACGAAGCCCAGCATCACCGGGTGCGGCACGAGGCGGATGAACTTGCCCCAGCGCAGCACGCCGGCAGTGATTTGCAGGAGACCCATCAGGACAACCGTGGCGAAGAGGTATTCGACACTGTGCTGGGCCACGAGCGAGACCATGACCACGGCCAGCGCGCCGGTGGCGCCCGAGATCATGCCGGGGCGGCCGCCGATCAGCGCCGTGATGAGCCCGACGAGGAAGGCCGCGTAGAGGCCCACGAGCGGGTGCACGCCCGCGACGAAGGCGAAGGCCACCGCCTCGGGAACCAGCGCCAGCGCAACGGTGAGCCCCGACAGGAGCTCGATCCGGAGGCGGGCGGGGGTGAGCGGTTCCCGCGGATCGGGGCGCAGGTGGGGGATGGCAAGACGGCTGGCTACGGCGGCCTTGAGGTCGCGTGTCACGGGGCGGTTCTCTCTGAGATTTTTGTCGCGTTCCGCGCGTGATACTGCAGCGCAGCATTTTTCGCCACCCCCTTCGCGGGAAAGGTGCCTTGTGGTGGCTGCATGGATACACCGGGGCGGCTTTCCATTCGGGGCGGCGCGGGGCAAAGTGCTGGAAACGCAGGCAGGGAGAACGTGATGACGGAGACGATGATCGGGGTGATCGGCGGATCGGGGCTGTACCAGATCGACGGGCTGGACGGTGCCGAGTGGGTGAGCGTCGAGAGCCCGTGGGGCGCGCCGTCGGACCAGGTTCTTTGTGGCACGCTGGGCGGCGTGAAGATGGCGTTCCTGCCGCGGCACGGACGGGGGCATGTGCATTCGCCCAGCACGGTGCCGTATCGGGCCAATATCGACGCGCTGAAAAGGCTGGGGGTGACGGATGTGATTTCCGTTTCCGCCTGCGGGTCGTTCCGCGAGGAGATGGCGCCGGGGGATTTCGTGATCGTCGACCAGTTCATCGACCGGACGATCGCGCGGGACAAGAGTTTCTTCGGGACGGGCTGCGTCGGGCATGTGAGCCTGGCGCATCCGACCTGTCCGCGGCTGGGCGAGGCGTGCGAGAGTGCCGCAAGGGCCGCGGGGATCACGGTGCATCGGGGCGGGACGTACCTGGCGATGGAGGGGCCGCAGTTCTCGACGCTGGCGGAATCGAAGATGTACCGCGAGGTGTGGGGGTGTGACGTGATCGGGATGACCAACATGCCGGAAGCCAAGTTGGCGCGGGAGGCGGAGCTTTGTTATGCCTCGGTGGCGATGGTGACGGATTACGACAGCTGGCACCCGCATCACGGCGAGGTGGATATCACCGCGATCATCGCGACGTTGCAGGGCAATGCCGACAAGGGGCGGGCGATGGTGAAGGGGCTGCCCGCGTTGCTGGGGGCGGAACGGGAGGCGTGCCCGCACGGGTGTGACCGGGCGCTGGAGTTCGCGATATTGACGGCGCCGGAGGCAAGGGATCCGGAGCTGGTGGCGATGCTGGATGCGGTTGCGGGGCGGGTGTTGTCTTCACAGTGAGGACGGCTGTGTTTCGGACCTGGTCCGGGGTCTCTGGCTGGGCGAGGTCCCGGCTCGGGGGCCGGGACGGGTGAGTGCCGGGCGTTGACGTGGGGGCGGGTTCGGGGTTGGGTATCTCGGGAGAGGTGCCGGGCTGAAGCCCGGCCTACGGATTGAGAGGGGAGATTTCCATGCCATTCGATCTCTGGCTGGCCTTTGCGGCCGCGTCGACCGCCCTGCTGCTGATCCCGGGGCCGACCGTGCTTCTGGTGCTGAGCTATGCGCTGAGCCAGGGCAAGCGGGTGGCCGTGGCGAGCGCGACCGGCGTGGCGCTGGGGGATTTCGTTGCGATGACCGCCTCGCTGATGGGGCTGGGGGCACTGGTGCTGGCGTCGGCGACGCTGTTCACCGTGCTGAAATGGGCAGGGGCGGTGTACCTCGTGTGGCTGGGGATCAAGCTGTTGCGGAGTGCGCCGGCGGGCGGGCTCGAGGAGGTGGGCGGTGCGCAGGTGAACGGGCGCGGGGTGTTCTGGCACGCGGCGGCGGTGACGGCGCTGAACCCCAAGTCGATTGCGTTCTTCATCGCCTTTGTCCCTCAGTTCGTGACGGTGGGTGAGCCGCTGGCGCCGCAATTCGCCATCCTGATCGCCACCTTCGTGGGGTTGGCGGCGGTGAATGCGCTGGCCTATGCGCTTCTGGCCGACAGGTTGCGGCAGACGATCCGCAAGCCGGGGGTTATCACCTGGCTGACGCGCGGGGGCGGCGTGGCGCTCATTGGCATGGGGGTGATGACCGCGACCCTGCGCCGGAGCGCATGAGCGGCCATACGGGAAAGGTTTTGATCCTCGGGGCCGATGGGTTCATCGGGCGGCATCTGGCCTTCGGGTTGCGGGCGGCGGGGTGGCATGTGATGGCATCTGCGCGGCGGTGCGGGCGGCTGGCGCGGATGGGGTTCGAGACGGTGGAGGCTGACCTGGCGGCGCCGGAGGCGGCGAGTGTGGATTTCTGGCAGGGGCGGCTTGCAGGGGTGAGCCACGTGGTGAACGCGGCGGGCGTGCTGAGCGCGTCGGAGGGCGTGTCGGAGGCGGTGCATGTGCGGGCGCCGGCGGCGGTTTACGAGGCGCTGGGCGGTGTCCGGGGCGTGCTGATCTCCGCCGTGGGCATCGATGACAGCGAGACGGGGTTTGCGCGGCACAGGCGCGAGGGTGAGGCGGTGGCGCTGGCGCACGGGATCGTGCCGCTGCGGGCCGGGCTGGTGCTGGGGGAGACGTCTTATGGTGGCTCGTCGCTGGCAAGGGCGTTGGCGGCGCTGCCCTTCGTGACGCCGGTGGTGGGGAAGGGCGACCAGCCGTTCAACCCGGTGCATGCGGCGGACCTGACGCGGGCAGTGGCGCATTTCCTGGCGCATCCGGTGGAGGGCGTGCAGGAGATCGGCGGGCCGGAGGTGGTGACGCAGGCGGAGATGTTGCAAGGGCTGCGCGGCTGGCTGGGGCTTTCGGCGGTGCCGGTGTTGCGGTTGCCGGTCTGGCTGTGCCGGGGGATGGGGCGGATGGGCGACGCGATGCGGCTGGGGCCGATCTCGCTGACGGCGGTGCGGCAGTTGGAGGCGGGGGTGCTGGCCGAGCCGAGCGCGGCGGTCAGGCGCATGCCTGAGGGGCCGCGGGGGTTTTCGGAGTTCTTGGGTGCAAGGCCCGCGGGGACGCAGGACCTGTGGCATGCGCGGCTGTACCTGATGCGGCCGGTGCTGCGGGTGGTGCTGGCGGTGTTGTGGCTGGCCTCGGGGGTGATCGGGCTGTTCCTACCAGCGGCGGAGTTCCTGCCGCTGATCGCGGGGAGCGGCGTGCCGGACTGGCTGGCCATCGGGTTCGCGCGGCTGGGGGGCGTGGTTGACCTGGCGATTGCCGGGGCGTTGCTGCGGGGGTGGCGGCCGAGACTGATGGCCGGCGTGCAGGCGGCGATGGTGCTGGGATACACGGTGGCGTTCAGCCTGCTGGCGCCGGTGTTGTGGCTGTTGCCGCTGGGCGGGCTCTTGAAGAACCTGCCGGTGCTGGCGCTGATCGCGGTGGTCTACGTGCTGGAGGATGAGCGGTGAGCGTCGATCCGTACCTGCTGGCGAAATGGCTGCATATCCTGAGCTCGACGGTGCTGTTCGGCACGGGGATCGGGACGGCGTTCCAGATGGTGTGGGCGATGCGGACGGGGCGGCTGGAGACGATCCACTCGGTCGCGTCGGGGGTGGTGGTGGCGGACTGGCTGTTCACCCTGCCCGCCGGGATCGTGCAGCCCTTGACGGGTCTGTGGCTGGTGCACCTGGCGGGGTATGGCGCGGGGGAGCCGTGGCTGGTGGTGACCTACGCCCTCTACCTCGTGGCGCTGGCGGCGTGGGTGCCGGTGGTGCGGTTGCAGATTGGCATCCGCGACATGGCGGCGGAGGCGCTGGTTGCCGGGGAGGGCTTGCCGGAGGCGGCGCGGCGGGCGTTCCGGGTGTGGTTCGTGCTGGGCTGGCCGGCGTTCATCGCGCTGGTGGGCGTCTTCTGGTTGATGGTGGCCAAGCCCGCGCTTTGGTGAGCGCGCGGGTCAGCCGTTCTTGTCCACGAAGCTGCGGATGAAGGCGCGGATTTCGCGGGCGGCGCTGGTGTCCATCTCCTTGCAGAGCTTGATGAATTCATCCCGCTCCTGCTTGTCGAGGCGAAGGATCAACTGGCTGTCTTTCTTGCCCGATTTCTTCTTGTCCTTCTTGTCGTCTTTCTTGTTCACGCTGTTTTCGCCTCTGACATGCTTGACATTCTGCCAATACAATGTATATACATTGCATATGCAGTCGAGGCCAACATAACGGCCAAACGGCGGGAAAGGAACTGAAAAAATGACACTCGATACCGCAAAGTACTATCTCGTGCGCGAACGGATGGACTGGAAACGCCCGCACCTGCGCTGGGTGCCGAACGCGCTTTACACGCTGATCGTCAGGACGCGGAACGTGCACTGACGCCGCGCGCCCGGCGGGGCGCGCCCGACCCGGCCCCTTGCGAACGGGGCCGGGATCGGCGAAACCGGACCACGGAACCGACATCATCCCGGGGGCCGGACATGCCGAAATCCACCAATGTGAAAGACTATATCCGCACGATCGCCGATTTCCCGCACGAGGGGATCATGTTCCGCGACGTGACGACGCTGTTCGCCGATCCGCGCGGGTTCCGCATGGCGGTGGACCAGATGCTGCACCCCTATGCCGGGCTGCGGATCGACAAGGTGGTGGGGCTCGAGGCGCGGGGGTTCATCCTTGGCGGCGCGATGGCGCACCAGCTTTCGGTGGGGTTCGTGCCGATCCGGAAGAAGGGGAAACTTCCGGGGAAGGTGATATCGGAGGATTACCAGCTCGAGTATGGCGAGGCGGTCGTCGAGGTGCATGACGACGCGATCGCTGCGGGCGAGACGGTGCTGCTGGTCGATGACCTGCTGGCGACGGGCGGCACGGCGGAGGCCGGGATCCGGCTGATCGAGCGGCTTGGGGGCGAGATCATGGGCTGTGCGTTCATCATCGACCTGCCGGAGCTGGGCGGCCGGGCAAGGCTTGAGAAGCTGGGGATGGATGTGCACGCGCTTTGTGCGTTCGAGGGCGCTTGAGCGGGGGCGTTTGCGGTTCGATGGCCCGGCCCGTGGGCGGCGCGAGGTCCCGGGTCAGGCCCGGGACGGGTTTCCCGCTGGCGTAAACGGTGAATTAACCTTGACGCTCTAGTTACGGGGGCAGCCGACCCTGGTCGGCCTTGCTTGCGGGCCTTTCCGTAGGATCGTGCCGGCGCCCCGTTCCCTCCCTCCTGGAACGGGGCGCCAATACGCCGGTCAGGGGTGGGGGATCTCGCCGCTCCAGTTGTCGATGATTTCCATGGCCTGCTGGGCCGTTTCGACGAACTGGAAGAGGTCGAGGTCTTCGGCCGAGATGGTGCCGGCCTCCGACAGCGCTTCCCAGTTGATGATGGTGCGCCAGAACTCCTCGCCGAAGAGCAGGAAGGGGACGCGGTTCATCCGGTCGGTCTGGATCAGGGTCAGGGCCTCGAACATCTCGTCGAGCGTGCCGAAGCCGCCGGGGAAGCAGCAGATGGCGCGGGCGCGCATCAGGAAGTGCATCTTGCGGATGGCGAAGTAGTGGAAGTTGAAGCAGAGGCCCGGCGTCACGTATTCGTTCGGCGCCTGTTCGTGCGGCAGGACGATGTTGAGCCCGATCGAGGAGCCGCCCGCATCGGCCGCGCCGCGGTTGCCGGCCTCCATCACGCCGGGGCCGCCGCCGGTGGCGATGACGAATTCCTTGCCGTAGGTCCCCATCGATTTCATCGTCATCAGCCGGGCGAATTCGCGCGCCTCGTCGTAGAAGCGCGAGAGGCCCGCCAGCGTTTCGGTGCGGGCGGTGTCCTTCTTCGCGGGCTCGGGGATGCGGGCGCCGCCGAAGAGGACGACGGTGCTTTCGATGCCGCGCTCGTTGAGGATCATCTCGGGCTTGAGCAGCTCGAGCTGGAGGCGCACCGGGCGCAGTTCGTCGCGGCAGAGGAAATCGTCATCGGCGAAGGCCAGGCGGTAGGCGGGGGCCCGGGTCTGGGGCGTGTCGGGCACCTGTTCGGCGGTGTTTCGGTCGGCATGGGCGTCGCGGAACTGGCTGTAGCGTTCGTCTTGCATGAAGCGTGTCTTCCCTGCTTGGGTCTGGCCTACTAGGGGTATAGGGTTCGCCCGGATTTGACCAGCGGGAGGGACGGGCGATGGACTGGAAAGCCGGGATAGAGGCAGCGTGGCACCGGGTGGGCGGCCACGTGCGGCGGACGCCGGTGGTGGAGGCCCGTGGCTTCGGACTGGACGACCCGGTCGAGATGAAGCTGGAGCAGGTTCAGCATACCGGGAGTTTCAAGGCGCGGGGGGCGTTCAACACGCTTTTGTCGATGGAGGTGCCGGAGGCCGGGCTGGTGGCGGCGTCGGGCGGCAACCATGGCGCGGCGGTGGCCTATGCCGGGGCGCAACTGGGGCACAGGGCGCGGATTTACGTGCCGGAGATGGCGGGGCCCGCGAAGATCGGGCTGATCGAGCGGTTGGGGGCCGATTTGCAGGTGGTGCCGGGGGCCTATGCCAACGCGCTGGAGGCGGCGCGGGCCTACGAGGCCGAGACCGGGGCGATGCAGATCCATGCCTATGACGCGGAGGCGACGGTGGCCGGGCAGGGCACCTGCTTGGCCGAGTGGGAAGACCAGGGGCTGGCGGCCGACACGGTGCTGATCGCCGTGGGTGGCGGCGGGCTGATCGGCGGCGCGCTGGCGTGGCTGGCCGGGCGGCGCAAGGTGGTGGCGGTGGAGCCCGCGACCTCCTGCGCACTGCACGCGGCGCTGGCAGCCGGCGGGCCGGTGGACGTCGAGGTGTCGGGCGTGGCCGCCAACGCGCTGGGGGCCAGGCGGATCGGCGAGATCTGTTACGGGCTGGCCAGGGCACAGGGGGTCGAGAGCGTGCTGGTCAGCGACGAGGCCATCACGGAGGCACAGGTCGCGCTGTGGCGGGAGATGCGGCAGCTCGTGGAGCCGGCCGGCGCCACGGCGCTGGCGGCGCTGATGTCGGGGGCCTACGCGCCAGAGCCCGGTGAGCGGGTGGCGGTGCTGGTTTGCGGCGGCAACATCGCGCCGGACCCGCTATCGGCGGATTGATGCCCGCTTACCCTAGGTCAGGCGCCTGCTGCCGGAACGCAGACAGGGAGGTTGCGTTGTGTCCTCGACGTGCTGGCGAGCCAGGGGTTTGCGCGGCGCGGTCTAACAGCAAAGAGGAATCTAGCCATGAAGACGCAACTTCTCACCATGACCCTGATCGGAACCCTGGGCGCCGGCGCCGCATATGCGGACACCAGCGCCACCGCCGTGACCGACCTGAACCTGCGCGCCGGCCCCGGACCGCAGCAGGCCATCGTCGGCGTGATCCCTGCCGAGGCGGCCGTGAACGTGCAAGGCTGCCTTGCCGAGAACTCGTGGTGCCAGGTCAGCTTCGACGGCGTCGAGGGCTGGGCCTATGGCGATTACCTGTCGGCCTCGCTCGAGGGCGAGCAGCTGATGATCGCGCCGAACCGTGACCAGATCGAAGTGAGCACGGTGACCTACGAAGATGACAATGCCGACGATGTCGCCGCCGGTGGCGTTATCGGCGGTGTGATCGGCGGCATTGCCGGCGGTCCTGCTGGTGCCGCGGCCGGTGCCGCTGCCGGCGGTGCGCTGGCCGGGTCGACCGATCCGGGCGAGGAAACCGTGGTCTACGTGCGCGACAACCCGGTCGATCCGGTCTATCTCGAAGGTGAAGTCGTCACCGGCGTGGAACTGCCCGAGACCGTGACGCTGAGCACCGTGCCGACTTCGGACTACCGTTATGCCTACGTGAACGGCGTGCCGGTTGTCGTCGACCCGGCCGAGCGCCGCGTGGTCTACATCGTGCGGTAACGTCGCGGACGCGCGGACTGTGAACCGGCGGGTGCCAGGCGGCGCCCGCCGGTTTTTTCGTGCGGACAGGTGAGACGTGCCGCGAACGGCCGGTGCGGCGTCGCATTGCGATCTGCCCCGCCGGCCCGTATAGGGCATGGCAGCAAGAACCAGACCTGTCACGGAGACGCCCGATGTCGAACGCCCAACTTGAACAAGCCATCGAAGCCGCGTGGGATGCACGCGACAGCATCACGCCCTCGACCGGCGGCGAGACGCGCGAGGCGATCGAGGACACGCTCGAGGCGCTGGACAGCGGCAAGCTGCGCGTGGCCGAACGGCAGGAAGATGGCGAGTGGCACGTCAACCAGTGGGCCAAGAAGGCCGTGCTGCTGGGCTTCCGCATCAAGGACATGGAGCAGCATGACAACGGCCCGCAAGGCGGCGGCTGGTGGGACAAGGTCGACAGCAAGTTCAAGGGCTGGGGCGATAACCAGTGGAAGGCGGCCGGGTTCCGGGCCGTGCCGAACTGCATCGTGCGCAAGTCGGCCTATATCGCGCCGGGCGTGGTGCTGATGCCGTCCTTCGTGAACCTCGGCGCCTACGTGGACGAGGGGACGATGGTGGATACCTGGGCGACCGTGGGCTCCTGTGCGCAGATCGGCAAGGGCGTGCACCTGTCGGGGGGCGTGGGGATCGGCGGCGTGCTGGAGCCGATGCAGGCCGGCCCGACGATCATCGAGGACAACTGCTTTATCGGGGCACGGTCGGAGGTCGTGGAGGGCTGTATCGTGCGCGAGGGTTCGGTGCTCGGCATGGGCGTCTATATCGGCAAGTCCACCAAGATCGTCGACCGGGAGACCGGCGAGGTCTTCATGGGCGAGGTGCCGCCCTACTCGGTGGTGGTGTCGGGCTCGATGCCGACGAAGAACAACCTCAACCTCTATTGCGCGGTGATCGTGAAGCGGGTGGACGAGCAGACGCGCTCGAAGACCGGGATCAACGAGCTGCTGCGGGATTGAGATTGATGCGCGCCCCGTTGCGGGGCGCGCCTGCCCGCGTCAGGCAGTGGGCATGACATGGACCTCGCGCACTTCGGCGCGGGGGTCTTGCGACAGGGCGAAGATGACGGCCCCGGCGATATCCTCGGGCTTGAGCTTGTCGGGCTTGGCCTCGTCGAAGAAGGGCGTGTCGACCATGCCGGGCGAGATCAGGGTGCAGCGGCCGCCCCAGTCTCGCATTTCCTCGGACATGTTGCCGGCATAGCCGTGCACGAACCACTTGCTGGCCGAGTAGATCGAGCCCTTGATGTGATTGCGGCCGGCGGCGGAGCCGGTGAGGAGGAGGTGGCCGCGCGTCTTGCGCAGTTCCGGCAGGGCGGCGCGGGCGGTGTAGAGCACGCCCATCACGTTGAGATCGACCAGTTTGCGCCATTCCTCGGGGTCGCCGCCCTCGGTGCCCGGTTTGTCGAGCCCGGTGCCGGCATTGGCGAAGGCCGCGTCGAGGGCGCCGAAGCGGTCGACGGTGCGGCGCACGGCGTCTTGCTGTGCCGCGAGGTCGGTGGCGTCGCCGGAGAGGGGGAGCGCGGCGTCGCCGAGTTCAGCGGTGAGGGTGTCCAGCTTGTCGGCGGAGCGGGCCATCAGGCCCACGTTCCAGCCTGCCGCGACGGCGGCGCGGGCGGTGGCGGCGCCGATGCCGGTGGAGGCGCCGGTGATGAAGAGGGTCTTGGGCATGGGGGGCTCCCGTGTGGTCTGTATTGGGTCGGGAGGTGTGGTTTCTTGCCGTGATGGCAAGGGGGGCGAGATCTTTAAAAGATCTTGTCCGTTTTCTTTTAAAGAAAACGGTTACTTGGGTTTGACCGGCTTCTCGCCGACCGGGCCGCCGGCCTTCTTCCAGCCGGAGAAGCCGTCGTCGATATGGCTGACGTTCTCCAGCCCCATCTCCTGGGCGGTGCGGGCGGAGAGGGCGGAGCGCCAGCCCGACGCGCAGTAGAAGACGAAGCGGTTGCCGGTCTGGAACTGGTCCTTGGCGTAGGGCGAGTCGGGGTCGATCCAGAATTCGAGCATGCCGCGCGGGCAGTGGAAGGCGCCGGGGATCATGCCCTCGCGCTCCAACTCGCGCGGGTCGCGGAGGTCGACGAAGGTGACCCCCTCGGCGTCGTGCCGGTCGAGGTAATCGGTGGCGGGGGCGTGGTCGACCATGGCGTTTGCCTCGGCGACCATGTCCTTGATGCGTTTCATTCGGTTGCCTCCTGTGCCGTTCCGCAGAGGGTATGGTCTCTGGTCGGGATTGCAAGCGGCGGGATTGACTTGGCGTGTCGTGTGGCGCAGGGCAGGGCCGAACGGGAAAGGATCAGCGCATGTCCGGAAACAGCAAGAAGCCGCCGCGCCAGCAACAGGTGTTCACCCTACTGGTCGAGATCGGCCGGAAGGCTGGGGACGGGCTGCCGGACAAGGCCACCGGCGCGGCGCTGGTGGTTTACGCCAGCGGCGTGGACGAGGCCGAGGCCGTGCGCGAGACGGTGGCGATCCTGAAGCAGGCGGATACCGCGCCGCTGGACGTGTCGGGGTATGGCACGCTGGAGGAGCGGAAGGCCGAGGGGCACGAGATCAGCGACGAGGAGCGCGCGCTGATGCAGCGGGCACTGGACGAGAACGCGGTGATCGTGGCGCAGATGACGCCGTTCTACGACTAGGTTTTCAGAGGTCGACGATGACCCTCGTGCCCGGCCCCGATCCGTCGACCTTGAGCGTGGCGCCGAGGGAGTCGGTGAGCGCGGTGACGATGCTGCCGCCGACGCCCGGCACGCGGTCGTGGCCCGTGGTGTCGAGCCGGCCGCCGCTGTGTTCGGCGCGGTCACGCTGTTCCCTGATGCTGGCGGCGCCGAAAGGCCAGTTGTAGCCGTCGGGCATACCGTTGCCGTCATCCTGGACGGTGAGGCGGACGGTGCCGTCGTCGAGCCGCGTGAAGCGGACATCGACGGCGCCGGACTCGCGGCCCTCGAAGGCGTGTTCGAAGGCGTTGGTCACGAATTCCGACAGCAAGAGGCCAAGCCGGGCGGCGTGATCGACCGGAAGCGAGATGTCGTCGCACTCGACGTTGAGGCGGATCGCGCTGCGAGGCTCGAGACTGGCCACGACCGAGGCGATGCGGCTGAGATAGGCCCCGGCGGCGAGGTTCCTGTCGGGGTCGCCGGTATCGTTGGTATTGAGTAGCTCGTCGTAGAGGACCGAAAGCGCCTCGATCCGCCGGCTGATGGACTTGAGCGACTCGGCGGTGACCTCGCGCCGGGCCTGGATGCGGATCATGCTGACGATCATGGACAGGTGGTTCTTCACCCGGTGCTGCAATTCGCGGAGCAGCTGGAGCGACGTGTCCTCGGTGGCCTGCTGATCGTCCGTGTCGGGCACGGGCACGCTGCGCTGAAGGCCGAAATACCCGTTGAGCTGGCCCTGGGGGTCGTGGATGGGGGCGAGGAGAAGCTGGTTGCGGAAGGTGGTGCCGTCGGCGCGGTGATTGGTGAGGGTGATCTCGAATTCTTCCTCCGCGCGCAGCCCCTCGCGGATGCGGTCGATGGCCTCGGGCTCGGTTTCGGGGCCCTGCAGGAAGCGGCAGTTCCGGCCGACCGCGTAGTCGCGGCTGTAGAGGGTGAGCGCCTCGAACGCCTTGTTGACATAGGTGATCGGATTGTCGGGCAGGCGGGGATCGGTCAGCACCATCGCCAGCGGAGAACGGCGAATTGCGGTCGTAATCAATTGATCGTCGTCGCCGAGCCTTTCCTGATCCATCCGCAAAATCCCCTGAGATCGGCCGGACGGGTGGACGTGTTCCAGTGACGCCGACCGATTAATGTTAACGTGTCCTAATGATTTGATCTGTACGATATCGTACTAATTCGAAAATCCAAGCCCCCGGCCTCATGCGTTCGGTAGAAGCGTGTCGTAGGCGCTGCGCACGCGGTCGTAGCACTCGCAGCTGGCCTTGCGCAGCCCCTTGTGATCGGTGACGGCCATCCGGCCGTGGGAATAGGTAATGAGCCCCTCCTCTCGCAACTCCGCCGCGACCTTTGACACGGTCGCCCGGCGCACGCCCAGCATGTGCGAAAGGAATTCGTGGGTCAGGTTCATGTGCTGGCCGTCGGCGCGGTCATGCATGGTCAGCAGCCAGCGGGACAGGCGCTGTCGCGCGTCATGGGCCCCGTTGCAGGCGCCGGATACCATGACCTGGAACAGCACCGCCTGCACGGTGGAAAACAGCACGTGGCGGAAGTATTCTTCTTCCAGCAGGCTGACGAAGCGCGCAGCGGGAAGTTTCAGGGCCGTACCGCCGACCTGGATTTCATTGACGGTCAGCTGGGTCTCGCGGCCGAGCGTCAGGTTGATACCGGTACAGGCCTCGCGCCCGATATTGGCCATCTCGATGGTCGAGCCGTCGCCATAGGTGGCCAGCACCGAGATGACGGCGGATTCGGGAAAGTAGACCGCGTTGGTCTTTTCCCCGACCTGGTGAAGCACGGTGCGGGCGTCGAATTCGACAAGCTCGCACTGTTCCATCACCTCCTTGCGCGTGGCAGGCGGTAATGCCTTCAATACCCTGTTCTGTGTTTCCTGCACCATGCGGTTTGAACGCAAGCGGACGGAATTTGGTTCCGGGGGGTCAGGCCGCGCGGCTGCTGGCGAGGGTCACGGCCTCGAACGGTTTGAGGATCGGCCATGCGGGCTGGGCATGTTCAGGCAGGCGGTTCCGGTCAAACCCCGCGAGAACACTGGCCGCCAGCGCGTCGGGCTTGCGGCGGATACGGCCGATGAGCAGGCTGGAGAGGGCGCAGCCCGAGGCGATCACCGCCTCGTGGCCGGGCAGAAGGACCTGGTAGTAGGTCACCATCGCGGGCCCCTTGGCCCAGAAGGCCGAGACATTGTTGACGAGGTGCCGGGCGGGGACGAGCACGGCTTCGCGCCCGAACATGTATTCCACGTCGGAGCCGCGCATCACCAGCTTCTGGTTGGGCGAGACCGCGATATCGCGGGTCAGGCCGAAATAGCCGGCACGCAGGCGGATCGGGTGGAAACTGCCCTTGGCGGGGACGGTGCGGCGGACGACCTGGAGCACCGGCACCTGTTCGCCCCGGTCGGTGATCACCACGTCGCCGCGCCGGATGCGGTGGACGGGTGTCTCGCCCATGCTGGTCAGGATCGGGGTCTGCGAGGTGAGCCCCGGCATCGGGGCGACCGGCTCGATCCGGTCGGAGACGGCGTAGAAGGTCACCTCGCGGTCCATCTCGGTCTGGCCGCGGCGGAGGGAGATCTCGCGCAGGTCGTCGAGCACCATGGGGCGCGAGTTGGGCAGATCGACGGAATGGGTGCTGTTGGGATAGGGGCGTTCGATGCTCAGCCGGCCGGTGCGGCCGGGGGCATCCCAGCTGTAGGTCAGGCGCACCACGTCGGTGCGGTCATTGTAGGGGCAGGGCAGGATGGCGGTGCGGGTGTCGTCGCCCTGCGCCTCGATCAGCACGACGCTGCCGCCGGGCAGGGCCTGGAGCGAGAAGGTACCGGACCACGGGTGCGAGCGGCGGAAGGCCAGCAGGGTCTGGGGCCGATTGTCGGGGGACAGGCGGGTTTCGACCAGCAGGGTGCCGCGGGGCAGAAGGCTGTCGGGCGGGAAGCTCTCGGCCGCGGCCGGCGCGCCGGCGGGGCCCTCGAGCGAGAACCACGCGGAATTGCGATCCGTGACGCCGATCCAGGTCATGCGCGGACCGGCGCGGGTGTTATCGGACACTCGACATTCTCGATCATGCCTGCTTGCCCCGTCCCTTTTTGGTCGAGGCAGGCACCATGGCCGTGGCCGGACGCGAATGCTGCGCCCATGCCCATCGGGACAGTGTCGGATTGTCCGCTCGGTCCCCGGCCTGTTGCGGCCAGTATGGTTTGCCCTGCCTCGGGTTGTTTATTGAGGGTTGCCTAGCAGATTTGTGCTTGATTGTTAAGCGTTATTCGCGAGGTTGAAGAAACCGGCCAGACCCTGTGACCGGTGCCCGACCCAGCCGAAAGGAGCCTGCATGACCCAGCCCACCGACCCTGTCGCCCTGACCGCCGAGCTTATCCGTTGCCCCTCGGTGACGCCGGAGGAGGGCGGCGCGCTGGCGCTGTTGGAGACCAGGCTCAGCGAGGCGGGGTTTGCCTGTGCGCGGGCCGACCGGAACGGGGTGGCGAACCTTTTTGCCCGCTGGGGTGAGAAAGGGGCGGCGAAGAGCTTCGGTTTCAACGGGCACACCGACGTGGTGCCGGTGGGGGACGAGGCGGCGTGGACCGTCGCGCCCTTCGGGGCGGAGGAGAAGGACGGTTTCCTGTGGGGACGGGGAGCGACCGACATGAAGTCGGGCGTGGCCGCCTTTGCCGCCGCCGCGATCGATTTCGTGACGCAGACGCCGCCGGAGGGGGCCGTGATCCTGGCGATCACCGGCGACGAGGAGGGCGACGCGGTGGATGGCACGGCGGCGCTGCTCGACTGGATGGCGGGGGAAGGGGAGCGGATGGATGTCTGCCTTGTGGGCGAGCCGACCTGCCCCGACCGGATGGGCGAGATGATCAAGATCGGGCGGCGCGGGTCGCTTTCGGCGTGGTTCACGATCACCGGGGTGCAGGGGCATTCCGCCTATCCGCACCGGGCGAAGAACCCGCTGCCGGCGATGGCGCGGCTGATGGACAGGCTGGCGAGCGAGACGCTGGACGAGGGGACCGAGCATTTCGATCCCTCGACGCTGGCGGTGGTGACGATCGACACCGGGAACCCGGCGACGAATGTCATTCCGGCACAGAGCAGGGCGACGGTGAATATCCGGTTCAACGATGCGCATGAGAGCCGGGGGCTGATCGACTGGATGCAGGGGGAGCTGGACCGGGTGACCGAAGAGTTCGGTGTGACCGGCGAGATGGTGGTGAAGGTGTCGGGCGAGAGCTTCATCACCCCGCCGGGCGCGTTGTCGGAGATGGTGGCGAAGGCCGTGGAGGCCGAGACCGGCGTGGTGCCGGTGCTGTCGACCACGGGCGGAACATCGGATGCGCGCTTCGTCAAGGATCACTGCCCGGTGGTGGAGTTCGGCCTTGTGGGCCAGACCATGCACCAGGTGGACGAGCGGGTCGAGGTGGAGCAGATCCACCAGTTGAAGGCGGTCTATGGCCGGATCCTGCGGGAGTATTTCGGGTGACCCTGGAGATCGGGCCGACGGAGGAGATTGCCGCCTGTGCCGCCTTGCGCCGGGCGGTGTTCATCGAGGAGCAGGCCGTGCCGGAGGACGTGGAGCAGGATGGGCGTGACGGTGAGGCGCGTCACGTGCTGGCGGTGCTGGACGGGGTGCCCGTGGGGTGCGGGCGGATATTGCTCGACGGGGCAGCGGGGAAGATCGGGCGGGTCTGTGTCTTGCCGGAGCAACGCGGGCAGGGGATCGGGCTGGCGCTTGTCGGGGCCTGCCTGGAGGTGCTGCGCGGGGTGCCGGGGGTGACCCGGGCGGAGCTGGGGGCGCAGAGCTACGCGATCGGGCTTTACGAGCAATTAGGGTTTACGGCGTATGGCCCGGAATTCGCCGATGCCGGCGGGCAGCCGCACCGGATGATGGGCCGCAGCCTGTGAGGGCGCGGCGGCAGGTCGTGGTGATGCTGAAGGAGCCGCGGGCGGGGCGGGTGAAGACGCGGCTGGGCCGGGAGATCGGGATGGTCGAGGCGGCGTGGTGGTTTCGGCACCAGACGGCAAGGCTGTTGCGGCGAGTGGAAGACCCGCGCTGGCGGTTGGTGCTGGCGGTGACGCCGGACCGGGGCGGGATGGCCAGCCGGGTCTGGCCCGGGCACCTGCCGCGGGTGGCGCAGGGCGGCGGGGACCTGGGACACCGGATGGGGCGGCTGCTCAGGGGAATGCCGCCGGGGCCGGTCTGCATCATCGGGGGGGATATCCCGGGGGTGCGGAAGGCCCATTTGGCCAAGGCTTTCAGGATGTTGGGTCAGAATGACGCGGTCTTCGGACCGGCGGAGGACGGCGGCTTCTGGCTGGTCGGGATGAAGCGCGTGGCGCGGCCGCCGGCGGGGGTGTTCCGGGGCGTGCGGTGGTCGACGGGGGCGGCGCTGGAGGACAGCGTGGCGAGCCTTTCGGGGTGCCGCGTGGGGTATTGTGACACGTTGCGGGATGTGGACCGGGCGGCGGATTTGGTCGGGTAGGGGGTGATTTTCCCGCGGGGTGAGAGGTGGGTTTCACCCACCCTACGGGCCGGGATTCCGACGTCGGTATTACGTCGGTATTTTGTCGGTATTGCGTCGGTGCGGGGGACCGGGCGGCGGGGTTACGGATTGGGGTGTTTTCGCTTTGTTGCGGGTCCGAGCCGGGGGCTCATGCGGGGCGAGGTCCAGGCTCGGGGGCCGGGACGGGTGGGGGTGTGGTCGAGGTCCCGGCTCGGGGCCGGGACGGGGTGTGGTTGTCTGGGGGCGAGAGGTTTGGTTTTGCCGCCGATGCGGTTTGGGACGCGCCCGGAACAGGGCCGCGCCTTGGCGTGGCGCCGATGGCGGGACGGGACCGACATCGGGGTATCGTTGCCGGTTGGCAGCGGCTCCTGATCTGCCCGCCCCGGGCCTGACCCGGGGCCTCTGGAGGGGCGAGGTTCCCGCTGGGGCGCCGGGGCGGGGCAGTGTGAGGCGAAGTCCCGGCTCGGGGGCCGGGACGGGTGGGGCAGGGTGCGCCGGGTGGGCTTGCGCCTTGCCGGTGTCCGTGCGACGTAACCGCGACCACAAGCGGAGTTGACGATGCGCGTGCGGCTTGCCGTTCTTTGCCTGGCCTACGTGCTGAGCCAGTTCTTCCGGGCCTTCCTGGCCGTTCTGAGCGAGCCGCTGGGCCGCGATCTGGGCGTTACGGCGGAGGACCTGTCCTTTGCCTCGGGCCTGTGGTTCGTGACCTTCGCGCTGATGCAGCTGCCGGTGGGCTGGGCGCTGGACCGGATCGGGCCGCGGTGGACCGCGTCGGTGCTGCTGGGGATCGGCGGTGGCGGGGGAGCGGCGCTGTTCGCGGTGGCGACGCAGGGCTGGCATATCGACCTCGCCATGGTGCTGATCGGGATCGGGTGTTCGCCGGTGCTGATGGCCTCCTACTACATCTTCGCGCGGCAGTTTCCGCCCGCGCGGTTCGCGACGCTGGCGGCGCTGATGCTGGGGGTGGGGTCGGTGGGCAACCTCGTGGCCTCCTACCCCATGGCTCTGGCGGCGGAGACGATGGGATGGCGGGCGGCGCTGCTGGGGCTGGCCGGGGTCTCGCTGATCGTCTCGGTCGGGATCGGGGCATGGGTGCGCGACCCGGAGGCGCCCGAGGGGGAGGCGAAGGGATCGCTGGCCGACCTCCTGCGGATGCCGGTCCTGTGGACGATCATACCGCTGATGTTCATCGCCTATGCCCCATCGGCGGCCATCCGGGGGCTTTGGATGGGGCCGTACCTGGCGGATATCCACGGGCTGGATACCGGGCAGGTGGGGCAGGCGACGCTGGTGATGGGGATCGCGATGATCGCGGGCACGCTGGCCTATGGCCCGCTCGACCGGGTGTTCGGGAGCCGCAAGTGGGTCGTGTTCGGCGGCAACCTTCTGGCGGCCATCTGCCTGTTCCTGCTTGCCGCGATGGCGGAGGGTGGCGTGGCCGCCGTGGTGGTGCTGTGCGCGGCGATGGGGTTCTTCGGCGCCTCCTTCCCGATGATCATCGCGCATTCGCGGGGCTTCTTTCCGCCGCATCTTGCGGGGCGGGGCGTGACGCTGATGAACATGTTCGGGATCGGCGGCGCCGGCGTGGCGCAGTTCGGCTCGGGGCCGCTTCATGCCGCCGTGACGGCGCAGGCCGGGGCGGGCGCGGCCTATGCGGTGTTGTTCTCGGTTTTCGGCGCGGTCTTGCTGCTGGGGCTGGTGATCTATCTCTTCAGCCGCGACTCGATGGAATGAGATAACCGCTTTCACTCGGGCCGCTGACACTGTATGGAGGCCGCCGTTGATCCATTCCGATCAGGAGTCTGAATTATGGGATACAAGGTCGTCGTCGCGGGTGCCACGGGCAACGTGGGCCGTGAAATGCTGAACATCCTGGCCGAGCGCCAGTTTCCGGTGGACGAGATCGCCGCGCTTGCGTCGCGCCGTTCTCTGGGCACCGAGGTGAGCTTTGGCGACAAGACCCTCAAGACCCAGGATCTCGACACGTTCGATTTCACCGGCTGGGATATCGCGCTGTTCGCCATCGGCTCGGACGCGACCAAGACCTATGCGCCCAAGGCCGCCAAGGCGGGCTGCGTGGTGATCGACAACTCGTCGCTATACCGTTACGACCCGGACGTGCCGCTGGTGGTGCCGGAGTGCAACCCCGAGGCGGTCGAGGGCTATGCCAAGAAGAACATCATCGCCAACCCCAACTGCTCGACCGCGCAGATGGTCGTGGCGCTGAAGCCGATCCATGACCGCGCCAAGATCAAGCGCGTGGTGGTGAGCACCTACCAGTCCGTCTCGGGCGCCGGGAAGGAAGGGATGGACGAGCTTTGGGATCAGACCAAGGACATCTACAACCCGACCCGCGAGATCGCGCCGAAGAAATTCCAGAAGCAGATCGCGTTCAACGTGATCCCGCATATCGACGTGTTCATGGAAGACGGTTCCACCAAGGAAGAGTGGAAGATGGTGGTCGAGACCAAGAAGATCATCGACCCGTCGATCAAGGTCACGGCGACCTGCGTGCGGGTGCCGGTGCTGGTGGGTCACGCCGAGGCGGTGAACATCGAGACGGAAGAGTTCCTCGACGAGGACGAGGCGCGCGATATCCTGCGCGAGAGCCCGGGCATCATGGTCGTCGACAAGCGCGAGGATGGCGGCTATGTCACGCCGATCGAATGCGTGGGCGATTACGCGACCTTCATCAGCCGCATCCGGCAGGACCCGACGATCGACAACGGGCTGAACCTGTGGTGCGTCAGTGACAACCTGCGCAAGGGCGCGGCGCTGAACGCGGTGCAGATTGCCGAGACGCTGGGCAACCGGGTGCTGAAGAAGGCCTGACCGGCGCGTCAAGAGAGGTAAGAAAGGGGCGCCTTGGGGCGCCCTTTTTGCGTGGGTCAGAAGGGTTCGATCACCTCGCAGTCTTCATCCCGAGGGGCGGGGGAGAGCATGCGCTCGGCCAGCCAGGTGTGGCTGTGGCCGGGGAAGGGGGCGCCGAAGCGGCGCATGAGGCGGGCATAGCTGAAGCCCAGTTCGGACGCCTTGCAGAGGCGGCGGCCGCCGGGGTGGTCGTGCAGGGCAAGGCCGCCGCCGGCGGCGCGGAGGGCATAGCCCTTGTCGCGCAGGCGGCGCTCGAGGTCGGGCCAGTCCCGCGCATGGGCGAGGTCATCTGCGAGGCGCGCGCGCAAGGGCGCGAGGAGCCGCTCATCCGCCCTTACGGGCGGCTTCGCGTTTCGGGTGCGGGTGATTTCCCTTGAAAGCAGGTCGCGGACGAGCTGGCCCACGGAGATGTCGCGCCTTGCGGCCAGCGCATTGGCCGCGCGGTGCAAGTCGTCATGCAGGAGAATCTCGATCCGGGTTTCGCTCATTCCCCGATCAAACACCGGGTTTGATAAAAAATGCGTAAATTTGCGCAAGCCCGCCAAGAACCTTGTCTTCGGACGCGTCTAACGGAGATAGTCGACACGAAACACCCAGGAGCTTTCCCCATGCAACGTCTCGCTTTCGCCCTTGCCCTGTTGCCCACGGCCGTGCTGGCCGAGGATATCCCGCTGGCCAGTGACGTCACCGGCGTCACGCTTTACCCCAACGGCGCGACCGTGACGCGCCGGGTGCCGTTCAGCGCGCCGGCGGGGGCGCATCAGCTGGTGCTGACCGACCTTCCGCGCAGCACGCCGCTGGCCTCGGTCCGGGTGGCGGTCGAGGGGGCGCAGATGGGCAGTGTCAGCACGCGCAACGATTTCGTGCCGCCGCGGACGGAGGAGACCAATGCCGCCATCGAGGCCGCGGAGGACCGGGTCGAGCTTCTGGAAGAGGAGTTGCGGAACCGGGAGGCGGCGATCGAGTCGATCCGGCTGGAGGCGAAGGCGGCCGAGGCGCGGGTGGACTTTCTCGAGTCGCTCGGCAAGGGCGAAGGCGTGGCGGCGCTGGATGTGGAGAAGCTGATGGCGCTGTCGGAGATGATCGGCAGCGAGACGCTGGAAGCGTTGCAGGCCGCGCAGGGCGCCAGGCGCCGGGCCGAGGCGGCGGCAAGGGATCTGAAGGACCTGCAGGAGGATCTGAGGCGCGCGCGGCAGGCGTTGGCGGCGCTGGTGCCGGAGCAGGAGGACCGGGCGATGCTGGCCGTGGCCGTTCGGTCGGACGCGCCGGCGGAGGGCATGCTGACGGTGACCTACAATATCTACGAGGCGGGGTGGCAACCGGTCTATGATCTGCGGCTGGAGCGGGACACGGGCGACCTGGATATCGAGCGCGGCGCGCTGGTCTACCAGCAGACCGGCGAGAACTGGAGCGACGTGGCGCTTACGCTGTCGACGACGCGGCCGACCGAGCAGACGGTGCCCGGCGAGGTGTGGCCGTGGCTGCGGCGGATCTTCGACCCCGAGGTGCCCGTGCCGATGCCGAAGCCGCTGGTGCGCGCCGAGCCGGAGGCGGGCTATGCCGCCGACGCCGCGATGGAAGAGGCGCTGGTGGAGGCGGCGCCGGTGCAGGCGGCGGCGCAGTTCGACGGGCTGTCGGTGACCTACAGCTATCCGGAGACGGTCAATGTGGCCACGGGCGCCGACAACCTGCGGATCACGCTGGGCACGCTGGAGGCCGAGGCCGAGATGGTGGCGCAGGCGGTGCCGCTGACCGACACCAATGCCTATCTCATGGCGGAGTTCACCAACGAGGCCGAGGAGCTGATCCTGCCGACGCACGAGGCGAGCTTCTACCTCGACGGGCGGTTCATCGGGAAGCGCCCGCTGGACCTGATCCCCGCCGGGGGCGAGGCGGAGCTGTCCTTCGGGCCGATCGAGGGGCTGCGGCTGGAGCGCACGGTGCTGGGCCGGAACGAGGGGGATCGGGGCATGATCTCGCGCTCGACCGAGCTGACCGAGGAGGTGCGGATCGAGATCGAGAACCTGACCGGGGAAGCCTGGCCGATGCGGGTGCTCGACCGGGTGCCCTATTCGGAGCAGGAAGACCTCGAGATCGATTGGAACGCCGCGCCGCATGCCTCGGAGATGGACGTGGACGGCAAGCGCGGGGTGCTGGCGTGGGAGTTCGAGATCGCGGCGGGCGAGGAGAAGGAGATCACCCTGACGCATACGCTGGAATGGCCGGAGGGCATGGTTCTGCAGTGACCGGGGGCGATCTTCTCGATCCCGGCGGGCGGGAGCACCTTTTTGACGGGCTCGACCCCTCGCCCGCCGCGCTGTGCGGGGTTCTGCACGGGGTGATGATCCACGATCATTTCGGTGCGGTCTGCTACCCCGCGGTGCCGCCCGGCTTCGCCGATGCCTCGCGCGTGACGGTGCCGGTGGCGGTGCGGCTGGAGCAGATCGACAGGGGCGGGGCCGGGCTGGCACAGCGGCCGCCCGAGCA
Organism: Roseovarius sp.; assembly: GCF_030373445.1. GTDB lineage: Bacteria > Pseudomonadota > Alphaproteobacteria > Rhodobacterales > Rhodobacteraceae > Roseovarius. Next base: position 155,251 of record NZ_JAUCYU010000008.1, on the reverse strand, counting down.
GCGCATCGTCGGCACCTGCCGCGACTTTGCCCTGATGTTCTGTGCCATGGCGCGGCATCACGGGTTGGAGGCCCGTCTTCGGTGCGGTTTCGCCGCCTACCTCGATCCGCCGGGGTGGGAGGATCACTGGGTTGCCGAGTATCGCGGGGCCGAGGCGGAAACCTGGGCACGGGCCGATGCGCAGATCGACGGGGCCCACATGGACCATCTGAAGGTCGGCTTCGATCCCGCGAGGCTTCCGGCGGGGGCGTTCCTGACGGGATGCGAGGCCTGGGCCGCCCTGCGCCGGGGAGAGGCCACGGCGGAGACGTTCGGCCACGGCAGCGCGCGCGGGGCGTGGTTCGTGAAGGTCAACCTGATGCGAGACCTGCTCTGCCGCCAGGGGCGGCCGGTGTCGGACTGGGACCGGTGGCGGGAGGTTGCGCCCGATGACCTGCACCGCGCGTTGCCCGATGCGTTGTGCGACAGGCTGGCGGAGGCGCCCCATGACATCCCGGCGCCGCCGCTTGGCGGCCGCGCCGGTTGAGCGGTCCGCCCCCCTTCAGATCGCCTCGAACACGTTCTTCCCGGCGTTGTACTGTTCCACCCCGCCCTCGCCGATATCGTGCCAGAGGCCGTGGAGGGTGAGGTCGCCCTTGTCGACGGCCTCCTTCACGAAGGGGAAGGTCATCAGGTTTTCCAGCGACACGAGGATCGCCTGTTTCTCGAGCGCCTTGGTGCGCTCGGTCTCGTCCTTGATCTTCTTCACCCGTTCGTAGCCGGGGCGCAGGATGTCCATCCAGCGGCCGACGAAGCTGGTCTTTTCCTCGAGTGCCGGGGCCTTGCCCGAGCACATTTCCTCGCAGCCCTTGACGCCGCCGCAGTTGGAATGGCCGAGCACGATGACATGCGCCACCTTGAGCGCGGTCACCGCGTATTCGACCGCCGCCGAGGTGCCGTGCTGGGCGCCGTCGGTGACGTAGGGGGGCACGAGGTTGGCGATGTTGCGGTGCAGGAAGAATTCGCCCTGGTCGGCGCCGAAGATCGAGGTGACATGCACGCGGCTGTCGCAGCAGCTGATGACCATGGCGCGTGGGTGTTGCCCCTGTTGCGCGAGATGGCGATACCACGCCGCGTTGTCCTTGTACTTGGTGGCCTTCCAGCCGTGGTAGCGTTCGACGAGATAGCCGGGCAGTGGCCGCGCGTTCTCCATGACGTCCCTCTTTCGCATCTGGTCTCAATCCGCGGTGATAGCCCGAATTCACCTAAGATTCGAGCGAGAAATCACCCGCGGCGCAACCCTTTGGGAACCGCGATCGGCGAAAACGGCGTCCGGGCCTTGGGGGGCTTTGGAATATGGGGTGTGACCGTGGAGCATGTGACGCTGTTGAAACAGAGTGAGAGGGTGCGGCTTGATCCGGACCGGCTGGACGAGCTGTACCTGCAGCTTGGCCAGCAACAGGCCGAGGACGTGGTTTGCCGGGCGCTGGAGGAGCTGGCGGCGCGGCTGACCCATGTCGAGCGGTTCTACAGGCAGGGCAAGACGCGGGAGATGCGCAAATGTGCCCGCAGCCTTGGGGCGATTGCCGGTCAGCTTGGCATGGATGCGCTGGCCCGGGTGGCGCGCGACGTGGGCGGCTGTTCGGAGGCCGGCGACGCGGTGGCGCTGGCGGCGGTGCTGGCGCGGCTGTTGCGGGTGGGCGAGATGTCCCTGACCGAGATCTGGGACGTGCCGGCCTATTGAGGCGAAAGGTAAAGGGCCCGACACCTTCGTGCCGGGCCCTTGCCGGTGACGTGCTGAGTGTGAGCGCGTTACCCGTATTGGTCGGTCGGTCTTACTCGGCCAGCGCCTCGAGCCGGGTGCGGAGTTCTGCATTCTCGGCCTCGAGCCGGGCCGTGCGGTCCTGCAGCGCGTCGGTGCGGTGGGCGAGCGCCTGGATCGCCGCCAGCGCGACACCGCTGGCATCGAGCGTGGCGATGGTGCGTTCGGAATCACCGGTGTTGAAGATGCGGTGGAAATCCTCGGCGAAGGGGCCGATATGGCGGATATCCTCGGCGTCCTTCCAGCTCCAGTGCGCGACCGGCAGGGCGGTGACTTTCTGCAGGATGTCGGAATGGTCGACCGGCGAGATCGCCGTCTTGCGCGCCCGGCTGGAGCCCTGGCTGAGCGAGCCGGTGATCGACAGGTTTCCGTTGGCGTCGAGCGACATTTCAGGGCCGTCGCCGTCGACGATGTTGTAGCGCAGTTCACCATCGGCGCCGGCATCGGTGAAAGTCACGTCGGCGCTGCTGTTCGGCGAGGCGCCGTTGGCCGTGAGCCTGAGGTTGTTGAAGGTTTCCGAGGACGTCAATTCGAGCGAGCCGTTGTGGTCGAGCGACATCTCGGGCCCGTCGCCATCGACGATGTTGTAGCGCAGCTCGCCCGAAGCGCCGCCGTCGGTATAGGTGATGTCGACCGACTGGTTGGGGTCGGCCGTCGTGGCGGTCATGCGCATGAAGACGTAGCTGTCGCCGCGTTCGATCTCGAGCGGGGCCAGCGGGTTGGTCCCGGCGCCGATGCCGACATCGCCGGCGGCGTCGATCACCAGCGCCTGGCTTGGGGCGCCGCCGGTCATGATCCGGAAGGGCAGGGTCGAGCCGCTGGTCGCGTCACGGATGAAGAAGCTGGTTTCGTTGCCGGCAATGTCCCATGTCTGGGCGGCGAAGCCCGAAGAGGTGTCCTGCTGCAGGCGGAGGGTCGGGGTGTTGCCTGTCTTGACGTCGATTTCGACAGCCGGGACCGAGGTGCCGAGGCCGAGGTCACCCTGGCTATCGACGTAGAGCGCGTTGGCCCGGGCGCCGGCATCGACGCGGAACACCTGCCGGTTGGCGGAGCGGTCGACGACGGCGAAGTAGTTGGCGCCGCCATTGTCGGTATCGTTGGCGTGGAGCCCCCAGTCGTTCCTGGGGAAAGAGCCCGAGGCCGACGTGTCGTCGAAAAAGACCCGGAGGTTGTTTTCCTTGAGGATGACCGTGTCGAACCCGAAGGCTTGTCCGAAGACGCAGTCGAATCCGACGCAGAGACTTCCGTCGATATAGACATTGCTTGAGAAGTTCGGCCCGGCGGCGTGGGCCTGCATGGCGCAGAATGTCGAAACGGTGGTGGCTAGCAGGAGGGCGCGGCGGTTCATGAGAAAACGTCCTTTTACAATTCAGGTCCCGACCCGTGCGTCGTTTCGCCGGATGCCCGGAAACCGGGCAGGTCGGATAAAAGAGCGTACCACAGGTTTCCGTCGCGTCAAAGCCATTCCGGTGCGCTGGCGCGCATGGCCCTGGCCTGTCGCTTCGCCGACGGAAGGGCTTGCAGGCGCGGCGCGGGCGGCTAGGCTGTGGCCGACGCAGTGACCTGACCGGAAAGTTTTGCCCATGTCCTTCGAATTCGCCCCGGCCGACGCGCCTGCCATTCCGCTGCACGTGATCGGGCAGGAGGAGGTGGAAAGCTGGACCGGGTCGCAGCCCGAGCGCGTGGCCGGCTGGGTCCGGGCGGCCGGGTTCAGCGGGGCGCTTGGCGCGACGCTGCTGGTGCCGGGCGAGGACGGTCGGATCGCGATGGCGCTGGCCGGGTACGGCACGGAACAGGCGCGGGCGCGGGGGCGGTTCCACCTGGCCGGGGCGGCGGCGGCTCTGCCCGAGGGGGCGTACCGGCTGGAGGGCTTGCCGAAGGAGCGCGCGGCCGAGGAGGCGCTGGGCTGGCTGCTGACCGCCTACGCGTTCGACCGCTATCGCGACCAGTCGCCGGCAAAGGCGCGGCTGGTGGCGCCCGAGGGGGTCGATGCCGCGCGGCTCGAGGCGATTGCCGAGGGCGAGGGGCTGACCCGCGACCTGATCAATACGCCGGCCTCGGACATGGGGCCGGAGGCGCTGGAGGCCGCCTGTACCGGGCTGGCCGAGGCCTATGGCGCGGAAATCGACGTGGTACGGGGCGAGGACCTGCTGGAGCAGAACTTCCCGATGATCCACGCGGTGGGTCGGGCCGCGGGGCAGGCGCCGCGGCTGATCGACATGCGCTGGGGCAGCGAGGGCCCGGCGCTGACGCTGGTGGGCAAGGGCGTGTGTTTCGACACCGGCGGGCTGAACCTCAAGCCCGGGGCCAGCATGGGCTTGATGAAGAAGGACATGGGTGGCGCGGCGACGGTGCTGGGGCTGGCGCGGATGATCATGGCGCTGGGGGTGCCGGTGAAGCTGCGGGTGCTGGTGCCGGCGGTGGAGAACTCGGTCTCGGCCAACGCGTTCCGGCCCGGCGACATCCTGACCGCGCGGAACGGGCTGACGGTCGAGATCAACAACACCGATGCCGAGGGGCGGCTGGTGCTGGCCGATGCGCTGAGCTTCGGGGCCGAGGACGACCCGGACCTGATGATCTCGATGGCGACGCTGACCGGGGCGGCCCGGGTGGCGGTGGGGCCGGACCTTGCGCCCTATTTCACCGATGACGGCGATTTCGCCGCGACGATCGATGCCGCCGGCGCGGCGGTGGCCGACCCGGTCTGGCGGCTGCCCTTCCATACGCCTTACGAGGCGCTGATCGAGCCGGGCATCGCCGATCTCGACAACGCGCCCAAGGGGGGCTTCGGCGGCGCGATCACCGCCGCGCTGTTCCTGCGCCGTTTCGCCGGGGGCACGCGCTACGCGCATTTCGACATCTACGGCTGGAGCACCGGCAACGGCCCGGCGCGGCCCAAGGGCGGGGTCGGCATGGGCGCGCGGGCCCTGCTCGAGGCGCTGCCCGGGATCATGAAACTGTGAGGCGGACCATGGCTTCTTCTTGGGCAAGATACTCCGGGGTGAATTGGTCCCGGACATCGTCCGGGGCCAAGAGGGGCAGCGCCCCTGATCTGCCATGACCGACCCGCGCCGACACCCCGCCAATGGCCGCGTCGCCGCCCTGCGCCTGCGCGGCGAGGTCGAGGCGCAGGGCTTCACCGAGGGCGTGCCGGCCCGGGTGGTGGTGCCGGTGGCCGACCTGCTGCGCGCCCCCGGCGGGCCGCGCGACCGCCAGTTCCTGCTGGGCGAGGAAGTGACCGTCTACGAAGAGCGCGACGGCTGGTCCTTCGTCGAGGCGTCGCGTGACGGCTACACCGGCTACCTGCCCGCCGCCGAGCTTTCGGGCGTGCAGGCGCCGACTCACCGGGTGACGGCGCGGGCCACGCATCTCTACCGCATGGCGGATTTCAAGACGCGCGAGCTGGCGGCGCTGAGCCACGGGGCAATGCTGACGGTGACGGGGCAGGAGGGGCGGTTTGCCGTGACGCCGCTGGGCTACGTGCCGTCGATGCACCTGTCGCCGCTGGAGGAGGTGGCGGACGACCCGGTGCGCGTGGCCGGGCTGTTTCTTGGCACGCCATACCTGTGGGGCGGGAACACGAGCTATGGGATCGACTGTTCGGGGCTGGTGCAGATGGCCTGTCTCGCCTGCGGCATCGATTGCCCCGGAGACAGCGACATGCAGGAGGCGGAGCTGGGCCACGCCCTGCCCGAGGATGCGCCGCTGGAGCGGGGCGACCTGCTGTTCTGGGAAACCCACGTGGCGTGGGTGGTTGACCGGGACACGTTGTTGCACGCCAATGCCTTCAGCATGGCCGTGAGTTACGAGCCGCTCGAAGCGGCGGTACACCGGATCGAGGCGCAGGGCGATGGCCCGGTGACCTCGCGCCGAAGACTGGGAGATCCAAGATGAGCGATCCGTTCTTTCACCCCGTATCGGGGTTCGACCTGCCGCGCTTTGCCGGGGTGCCGACCTTCATGCGCCTGCCCTACGTGCCGCCCGGGCACGAGCGGTTCGGCGACGTGCAGGTCGGGCTGATCGGCGTGCCGTGGGACAGCGGCACGACGAACCGCCCCGGCCCGCGCCACGGGCCGCGGCAGTTGCGCGATGCCTCGACCATGATCCGGGCCCAGCACGCGACCAGCGGGATGCGCCCGTTCGAGACGGTGAACTGTGCCGACCTTGGCGACGTGGGCCCGAACCCGGCGGATATTCAAGACAGCATGGAGCGGATCACCGCGTTCTACGACAAGGTGATGGCGGCCGGGATCGTGCCGCTGACGGGCGGGGGCGATCACCTGACCTCGCTGCCCGTTCTGCGGTCGGTGGCCAAGGAGGGCCCGGTGGGGATGGTGCATTTCGACAGCCATACCGACCTGTTCCATTCCTATTTCGGCGGGACCATGTACACCCATGGCACCCCCTTCCGCCGGGCGGTGGAGGAGGGGTTGCTGGACCCCAAGAAGGTGGTGCAGATCGGCCTTCGCGGCACGATGTACGACACCGAGGACCGGGATTTCGCCGAGGCGAACGGCATCCGCCTGATCCTGATCGAGGAGTTCCACGCCCGCGGCGTGGCGGACGTGATGGCCGAGGCGCGCGAGATCGCCGGCAGCGGGCCGACCTACGTGAGCTATGACATCGATTTCGTCGACCCGACCTTTGCCCCCGGCACCGGCACGCCCGAGGTGGGCGGCCCGAATTCCTTCGAGGCGTTGCAGGTGGTGCGGGAACTGGAGGGCCTGAACATCGTCGGCGCCGACATGGTCGAGGTCTCGCCGCCCTTCGATCCGTCGGGGGGCACGGCGTTCCTTGGCGTGTCGATCATGTTCGAGCTGCTGTGCGTGATGGCCGGGAAAATGGGGGCCGGGAAAATGGCGGCCGGGGCATGAGCGAGGGGCCGAACCGGGAGCAGGCGGAGTTCTGGTCATCCGACTCGGGCGAAAAGTGGGTGCGGAATGCGCGTGTGCTCGACGCCGCGATGGCGCCGGCGCTGGAGCGTGTCCTGGAGGCCGCGGCATTGCAGGCGGGGGAGCGGGTGCTCGATATCGGCTGCGGCACCGGGGCGAGCACGCTGGCGGCTGCAGGACAGGTCGGGCCGGGGGGCCGGGTGACGGGGGCCGATATCTCGCCAGTGATGCTGGAGGCGGCGCGGCGGCGCGCGGACGAGGCCGGGTGTGATACCGTCGATTTCCTGGTGGCGGATGCGCAGACCCACGGGTTCGAGCCGGGCGCCTTTGACGCGATCATCTCGCGCTTCGGGGTGATGTTCTTTGCCGACCCGGTGGCCGCGTTTGCCAACATGGCGCAGGCGTTGCGCCCCGGCGGGCGGATGCACGTGATCTGCTGGAGCGGGATGGCGCGGAACCCGTGGTTTTCCCTGCCACGGCAGGCGGCGGTCGACCGGCTGGGCGAGGTGGCGGCGGGCGATCCGCGGGCGCCGGGGCCAACGGCATTCGCCGAGCTGGACTACGTGCGCGGGATCCTCGAGGGTGCCGGTCTGAAGGCGGTGACCGCCGAGGAGGTGGAAGTCGACCTGACGCCGATGGGGACGGTGAAGGAGGTGGCGAAGTTCGCCGTCCATCTCGGCCCGGCGGCGCGCGTGCTGATGGAGAAGGGCGGCACGGCCGAGGACAAGGCGGCGATGGTCGACGCGCTGGCCGGCGAGTTCCAGGCCTATGCCACGCCGGAGGGCGTGCGCGTGCCGGCGGTGCTGACGCTGTACGGAGCGCGGCGGGGGTAAGGCGTTTCGCCTTAATCCAGCGCCAGCTTGCGCAGGGTCTGGCCCGAGAGTTCCTCGGAGAATGCCACGGGCAGCGGGTCTTTCCCCAGCCGGGCGCGGTAGATCGGCAGGCTTTCGGCGACGCGCATCACGTAGTTCTGGGTTTCGCGGAAGGGGATGTGTTCGATCCAGTCGACGATATCCACCTCGCCCAGCCGCGGGTCGCCGTATTCCTTCATCCAGCGCAGCGGGCGGCCCGGCCCGGCATTGTAGCCGGCCGCGACCATCACGACGTTGCCGTCGAAGCGGTTGACCAGCTCGGCGAGGTAGGCAGAGCCGAGGGTGGCGTTGTATTCCCAATCGGAGATCACGCGCGCGCCGGAATGGGACATGCCGAGCGCGCGGGCCATGTCGGAGGCGGTGCCGGGCATGAGCTGCATCAGCCCCTGCGCGCCGGCGCCGCTCTTGACGCGGTGGTCGAACTCGCTTTCCCGGCGGGCGATGGCGAGGGCCAGCTCGGCCGGAACCGGCAGGTCCATCTTCCGCATCGGGTGAAGCGCGTAGTAGGGGCCGGGCACGACGAGGCCGCGCTGGGCCGCGGCCTTGCCGACCATGACCTCGAGATGCGGCTCGCCCAGCGTGTCGAGCGCGTGGCCGAGGCGGTTGATCTCGTCGACCTCGAGCGTGTCGGTGAGGGCGGTGAAGAACTGTTCGGCGAGCGACAAGCGGTCGGTCTTGAGAAGCAGCACCCCGGCCTTGAAGAGGGCGGATTGCGCGAAGTCGGCATTGCGCCAGTCCGGGTCGGAGGGCACGCCCGCGAGCGCCGGGTCGGGCGGGACGCCGCCCTTCTCGGCGGCGAGCAGGCCGTAGAAGCTGGTCTGGTATTCGCCGCCGAAGGCATAGGCGAGCTGTGCGGCCTCGGGATCGCCGAGCGCATCCTGCGCCCGCCCGATCCAGTAGCCGGCGCGGCCGAGCGAGATGGGCGTTTCCACCGCCGCGCGGAAGCGCTGGAAATGGTCGAGCGCGAGGTCGGGCGCGTCGAGATAGGTCAGGGCCAGGTAGCCCGAGAGCCACTCGAGATCGGCATAGTTGGAGCCGTCGACGAGCTGGTGAATGGCGGCGAGCTGGTAGGCGGTTGCGATGTCGCCCTCGCGCATCTTGTCGCGGGCGAGGTAGCGCCGCCAGCCGGCCCAGCGGTCGGGCTCGCCCAGGCCGTTTTCCATGCGGCTCTGAGCCAGCATCAGCTTGATCGCCTCGTCGCTCTTGCCCGACTTGATGTGCTGGTTGAAGCGTTCGTAGGCGATGCCGGCATCCTTGGCCCCGCCCTCGGGGAGTTCGCTGTTCTTGAGCGAGACGCCGCGCTCGATCTTCTGGCGGGCCTCGGCCAGGGCGCGCGACTTCTTGTCGACCAGCGGCAGCATCTGCTGCACGTCGCGCAGGCCCCGCCAGAGCGCCATCTGCAGCCGCGCCTCGTGATGCGGTTCGAGCAATTCGTCATAGGCGTCGAGGAAGGCGTCATGCTCGGCGGTCGATAGGTCCATCGTGTGCCAGGCCATGACCACGGTCGCCTCGGCCTCGCCCTGCTGGCCGCGGGCGGTCAGGGCGCGGGCGAAGTTCAGCACGCCGTCGCCGGTCTGGGGGCGGTAATCCTCGTAGAACTCGAGCACCGTGTCGAAATCGGCGTGGGCCACGACCTCTTCGCTGCGCTTGCGCAGGTAATCGATGCCGGGCCAGTCGGGATGGGCGTCAAGGAAGGCCATCACCTCCTCCGGCGTGCCGCGGCCCTCGCGCAGGCGAATCCACTCGACCAGCGCCACGGCGGCGGGCCCGTCCCGTTCGGCGATGCGAGAGGCGTTTTCCCAACGGCCGTTGGCGATGGCGCCGAAGGCGAGCTGAAGCGGACGGGGGGCGATTCGCACCTCGTCCTCCTGTGCCGCCGAGGCGGCGGACAGGGTGAAAAACGTCAACAGGACAACAAGGCAGCGCAACATGGCTTGCATTTCCGGCCCATGCAAAGGATAGACACGCCCAGCCTAAGCGCGCGGCGCAGGACAAGTCCATTCACAACCTTGGCAGATGGGCGCCTTGCCGCTAGTGTCGCGCGCGTTTCACCGGGCCTTTTGGCCGTACAGTAACGCAAAACAATGGAGCGTGTCATGTTCAAAGGATCTTTTCCTGCCCTGGTCACGCCGTTCAAGAACGGCGAGCTGGATCTTGAGACGCTCAAGAAACTTGTTGAATGGCATATTGCCGAGGGGAGCCACGGCCTTGTGCCCGTGGGCACGACCGGCGAGAGCCCGACGCTGACCCATACCGAGCACGAGACGGTGGTCGAGGAGGTGGTGCGCGCCGCGGCCGGGCGGATTCCGGTGATCGCCGGGGCCGGGTCGAACAACACGGTCGAGGCGATCCGCTTCATGCGCCATGCCGAGAAGGTGGGCGCCGATGCCGCGCTGGTGGTGACGCCCTATTACAACAAGCCCACCCAGCGCGGGCTGATCGCGCATTTCACCGCGCTGCACGATTGCTGCGAGCTGCCGATCGTCATCTACAACATTCCGGGGCGGTCGGTGATCGACATGTCGCCCGAGACGATGGGCGAGCTGGCCAAGCTGCCGCGGATCATCGGGGTGAAGGACGCCACGGGCGACCTGGCCCGCGTGAGCGACCAGCGGATCACCTGCGGCAAGGACTTCGTGCAGATCTCGGGCGAGGACGCCACGGCGCACGGGTTCAACGCGCAGGGCGGCGTGGGCGTGATCTCGGTCACCGCGAACGTGGCGCCGCGGATGGTGGCGGACGTGCAGGAGGCCTGTCTTGCCGGTGACTACCGGAAGGCGCTGGAGACGCAGGACCGGCTGATGCCGCTGCACAAGGCGATCTTCACCGAGCCGGGGCTGGTGGGCGTGAAATACGCGATGTCGCTTCTGGGGCTTTGCAGCGACGAGGTGCGCTCGCCGCTGACGGGGCTGAGCGACGAGACCAAGGCGCTGGTCGAAGACGGGATGCGGCACGCGGGGCTGATGAACTGAGGCCGCGGGGTGGGTGCGAACCCACCTTGCGTCTTTTCAGCATGGAACGGTGGTGGGTTTCACCCACCCTACGGGCTATCGATTGACTTCGACCTCGTGGAGTTCTTCCATCATCGTCTTGCCCAGGTCGTCGCGCAGGGGCTGAAGCTCGGCGTCGATGGCGGAGAAATCGACATCTTCGGGGTGAAGCCGGTTCTCTGACAGGGCGGCGGGCAGGGAGGCGATGAACTCGATCCGCAGGGCCGTGGGTGGATGAGAATTGTCGACGCGCTTTTTCTCGCGGGCGGCCTCGGTGAGGTAGCGCGCGGCGGTTTCGGGGTCGGCATCGGAAACGGCGTGGCCCATGTGGTCGAAGATCCGCGCGCCCTGATCCCCGGTATAGGGGTAGAGATCGACGATGCTGCGCTGTGCCAGATCGCCGCGCGTGATCACTTCCAGCATGGCAATGACAGGTTCGGCCCCGGCGACCTGCATGGCGTGGGCATCGGCGCGATATTCCGCCCGTTGCGATTCGAAGAAGGAGAAGCGTGACAGGGCGCGCTGGTAGGTGCCGATCACCATGGCGGCGACGATCTGGGTCAGGTGACCCTCGTTGTAATAGTAATAGCTATCCAGTTCGAACGTGTCGTACCAGTTCGACAGGACCGCGTAGGCGCGTGCGAAGACGCCGGAGCGCATCGGGTCGTCATTCACCTTGTGTGCCATCTCGTGCGCCAGAAGGGCGATGCGCTGATCCGTGGACAAGGCCGCCCAGAGCGGCAGGCCGATGCCGAGCACCCATTCCTGTTGGCGGGAAAAGCGGGGGCGGAACTGCGTGATGTAGGCGTTGAAGTCCTCATCGAGGTGGATGCCGTCGGGGGCCGTGGTGCCAAGCCTTTCGGCAATCCGGTCAAGCAGGGAGAACAGCGCCGGCAGATCGGTGCGGCGGTAGGTTTTCGATCGGTTCCTGTGCCCCGGCGGCAGAAGGGTGACACCGAACCCCACAAGGATCAGGCCGAGGATGATCGGCCCGAGATCCGGGTAGCCGACAAGGCCCAGGGTGACGCCGGCGGCCATGGATACGTAGGGTGTTGCCAGGAGCAGGAAGGACAGCGCCCAGCCGATGGCAAGGCGGCCCGTCACGCGCGGGCGGGCGTGGTCGACTTCGCGTTTGGCCTGCTCGAGCAGCTGGTCGGCGAACCGCTCCTGCCAGCGGTCCATCAGATTTCCGATCATGCGTTGCCGCCTAGTAGCCGACTTCCCCCAGGTCAGGCTAAGAAGGCCGGGTTGCAAGTGCAAGCGCGACGTTGCCGGACCGGGCGGCGGTGTGGAGGTCGCGGGGCGGGCCCCCTTATTGCCGGGTTCCGGGCATGGCGGGTTTCACCCACCCAATGTTGAGCCTCAGTCGACGCGGCGCACCAGGAGCTGGTTGCCCGGGCCGGTCTTGGTTTCGAACACCTTCAACTCCTTCACCAGGTCGGAAAGCTTCTTCTTGCCGTAGGTCCTTGTGTCGAAATCGGGTTTGTCGGCCTGGATCTGCTGGCCGATGCGGCCCAGGGGGAACCAGTCGTCATCCTGGTCGATCTTTTCCATCGCGTCGGTGATCAGCTTGCGGGCCTCGCCCACGCGGCGGGTGTCGAGGCTTTGGTCCTTGCCGCGGGCGGGCGAGGTGTCTTCGGCGATGTTCTCGATCGCGACGAAGCGGTTGCAGGCGTTCTTGAGGGCGTCGGGCGCCTTGGCCTCGCCGATGCCGATGACGGTCAGGCCCTGTTCACGGATGCGGCTGGCCAGGCGGGTGAAATCGCTGTCGGAGGAGACGAGCACGAAGCCATCGAAATGGCCGGCGTGCAGGATATCCATCGCGTCGATTACCAGCCCGATATCGGAGGCGTTCTTGCCCTTGGTGTTGGCGGTCTGCTGGTGCTGGACGAGGCCGAGCTTCTGCGCGGTCTTGGTCCAGCCGGAGAGCTGCTGGTTGGACCAGTCGCCATAGACCCGGCGCAGGCCCGGCTCGCCGTAGGAGGTGACCTCCCGCAGGATCGCCTCGGCGTATTTCGAGGGGACGTTGTCGGCGTCGATGAGCACGGCGAGGAGCGGGGATTTCTCGGGCATGGGGGCCTCCTTTACCGGTGACCATGCCTGATTGCGGCGGCGGCGGAAACCGGAAACCTTGGGGCAGGCCGGTGGCGTGGCGCGAAATGCAAACCGGCCACCGCCGGTCAGGGCGATGGCCGGGGAAGGATGGTCTCGGGGTCGGATCAGGCGTTTTCGCCGATCTTGTCCTGTGTCTTCGTGTCGAAATCGCCGGCGTCGTGGCGTTCGTGGAGCTGCTCGTGCGGTTCGCCGAAGGTCTTGTTGACCATGCGCCCGCGCTTGACCGCCGGGCGCTCGTCGATCTTTTTCGCCCAGGCCATCATGTTCTCGTATTCATGGGTGCTGAGGAAGGTCGCCGCGTCCCCATAGGCCCGGCCGAGCGCGAGGTTGCCGTACCAGGGCCAGATCGCCATGTCGGCGATCGAGTACTCGTCGCCGGCGATGTAGGGCTTCTCGGCGAGTTCGCGGTCGAGCACGTCGAGCTGGCGCTTGGCTTCCATGGCGTAGCGGTTGATGGGGTATTCGTATTTCTCGGGCGCGTAGGCGTAGAAATGGCCGAAGCCGCCGCCGAGGAAGGGGGCGCTGCCCATCTGCCACATCAGCCAGTTGATCACCTCGGTGCGGCCCGGGCCGCTGGCGGGCAGGAAGGCGCCGAACTTCTCGGCCAGGTGCATCAGGATCGATCCGCTTTCGAAGACGCGCAGGGGCTTGTCGCCGGTATGGTCGACCATGGCGGGGATCTTGGAGTTCGGGTTGATCTCGGTGAAGCCGCTGCCGAACTGGTCGCCGTCGCCGATCTTGATGAGCCAGGCGTCGTACTCGGCGTCGAAGCCGGCCTCGAGCAGCTCCTCGAACATCACGGTGGTCTTCACCCCGTTGGGCGTGGCGAGCGAGTAGAGCTGGAAGGGATGCTTGCCGACCGGAAGCTCCTTGTCGTGGGTCGGCCCGGCGATCGGGCGGTTGGTCGAGGCGAACTGTCCGCCGTTTTCCTTGTCCCAGGTCCAGACCTTGGGCGGGGTGTAGGTGTCGTCGGTCATCTGTCGCTCCTTGGCGTGTGGGTTCCCCAGAGGTAACCGGTTGGTGGATCGATGCAAGGTGCATGAATGCACAGGGACGGCTGCGCGGGCTGCGATTTGCCGCCGACGGGTTCGGCCGGTTCCCGCCCATCACGCGATAACGATCAACTCACACAAGCGTGTCATCTGCTCTTCCGGGCATGGCGGCGCGTGCCCATGTCAGGCACCCGGGCAAATCCCCCGACCCCGGAGATAGGAGACTGCCATGAATATCATTCGCAAACGACTTTTGGCCGGTGTCACCGCTTCCGCAGTGGGTGTTGCCGGTCTTGCCGGCCTGTCCGCCGCGCCGGCCTATGCCGATAACGATACCGCCAAGTACATCGCCGGCGCTGCTGCCGTGGCGATTATCGGTGCCGCCATCGCGGATTCCAACGATGACCGGTATTACAACCCGGGCTACGCGACCCGCGACCGCTATTACGGCGGCTACAACCGGTACAACCGCCACCAGGGCTATGCCCGGAACAACCGCACCGGCTATCAGCGTGCCTACAACCAGGGCTACCGCGACGGCTATGCCAATAGCCACAGCAGCTATGGTTCCAGCAGCTACCGCGTCTACGACCGGTAACGACCCATGCACCGGGGCCGGGCGATCCGGCCCCGCAGCATCCCGCCGATCCGGCGGTATTTTCCCTGCTTCCCTTGGCTGGCCGCCGCGCCGGCCCATATATTGATTTACGCGGGGTCAGACCCGCGACAGTCCCGAACGGGAGAGCATCATGAAATCGATTACCCGCAAGAGCCTCGTGGCCGCGACCGCCGCGGCACTGGTTCTGTCCGCCGGCGCGGTCGTGTCGCCGGCGAAGGCCGATCCGGCCTTTTCGAGCGTCATCAACCGGTTCATCGACCATGCCATCGACCGGACCGAGCGGCGCGGCTACACCCGCGGCTACGATCGCTATCAGAGGGCGCGCCGCCATCACGATTATTACGGGTACGACCGCCAGGTTCGGCGGCGTCACCTGACGCCGGACGAGATGGAGTTGCGCGGCCTTTACGTGCCGGGCTACGACATCAACGGCGTGATGGATTACAACCGTTCCGGCCATCGCCACTGACGGCGGGCGGAACAGGAAAACGGGCGCCCCGGCTTGCCGGTGCGCCCGTCGTGGTGCGATGAGGGGCGGTCAGTAGACCACGACGCTGCGGATCGACTCGCCCGCGTGCATCATCTCGAAGCCCTTGTTGATCTCGTCGAGCTTGAGGGTGTGGGTGATCATCGGGTCGATCTCGATCTTGCCCTGCATGTACCAGTCGACGATCTTGGGCACGTCGGTGCGGCCGCGGGCGCCGCCGAAGGCGGTGCCTTTCCAGACCCGGCCGGTGACGAGCTGGAAGGGCCGCGTCGAGATTTCCGCGCCGGCGGGGGCCACGCCGATGATGACGCTTTCGCCCCAGCCCTTGTGCGCGCTTTCCAGCGCCTGGCGCATCACCTTGACGTTGCCGGTGGCGTCGAAGGTGTAATCGCCGCCGCCGCCCGTCAGCTCGACGAGGTGGCCGACGAGGTCGCCCTCCACGTCATTGGGATTGACGAAGTCGGTCATGCCGAAGCGCTTGGCCATCTCCACCTTGCCGGGGTTCAGGTCGACGCCGACGATCTGGTCGGCGCCGGCCAGCCGCAGGCCCTGGATCACGTTGAGGCCGATGCCGCCGAGGCCGAAGACCACGCAGCGGGAGCCCAGCTCCACCTTGGCGGTGTTCATGACCGCGCCGATGCCGGTGGTGACGCCGCAGCCGATGTAGCAGATCTTGTCGAACGGCGCGTCCTTGCGGACCTTGGCCAGCGCGATCTCGGGCAGGACGGTGTGGTTCGAGAAGGTCGAGCAGCCCATGTAATGCAGGATCGGCGTGCCGTCGGTCATCGAGAACCGGCTGGTGCCGTCGGGCATGACGCCCTGGCCTTGCGTCGAGCGGATCGCCTGGCAGAGGTTGGTTTTCGGGTTGAGGCAGTATTCGCATTCGCGGCATTCGGGCGTGTAGAGCGGGATCACGTGGTCGCCCGGTTCCAGCGAGGTGACGCCGGGGCCGACCTCGACCACGACGCCCGCACCCTCGTGCCCCAGGATCGCCGGGAAGGCGCCTTCGGGATCGGCGCCGGAGAGGGTGAAATCGTCGGTGTGGCACAGGCCCGTCGCCTTGATCTCGACCAGGACCTCGCCCGCTTTCGGGCCGTCGAGGTTCACTTCCATGATTTCCATCGGCTTGCCCGCTTCGAGGGCGACGGCGGCGGTGGTGCGCATTGATTGTACTCCCAATTCGATTTGCCGCGACTTTGGTCGAAAGCCGGGCGGTTTTCAATATCGGCCGTGGCGGTCTTGAAAGCAGCCATGGCCGTGACGACTTCAGTCTTTCACAGAAATGGAAGGACGGCACCATGCGCTTCGCGACACTGATACTGGCACTTGCGGCACTGGGTGCCTGCGTGCCCGATGCCGGCGAGGAGGACAACAGGGCCTCGGCCTGCGGGGCGGACGCGCTTCAGCCGCTGGTCGGAACACCCGTCGGAGAGCACGATTTCGCCGACGGCACGCGGATCATCCCGCCGGGTACGGCGGTGACGATGGATTTCCGCTCGGACCGGCTGAATGTGGAAACCGATGAAGGCGGGACGATCACGCGGATCTACTGCGGCTGATCTCCTGGCCGGCGTGGTGCAGTGAGTCCTTGGAGAACAGTGAAAGCGGGGGCGGGCGCCCGGCTTTCATCTTTCCGAAAATACTCATTGCGCGCCGCTCCCCTCGCGCGGTGCCGTGAGGGGAGGACTCGACTCGGGGCGGAGTGCGGCCTAGGTTGGAACAAAACATGAACATGATTGTTCGTCCGCTGCCGCCATGCCCGTTCGCCGTATCCTTTCCGTCTGGTTTCCCCGGCTCGGGGCCGAGCGCCTGTTGCGGCGCGTGGCCCCGCCGGAGGAGGTGCCCTTTGCCGTGGTGCGCGACACCGGGCAGATGCAGGTCTTGTCCTCGCTGTCGGCGGCGGCCGAGGCGGCGGGGCTGCGGGTGGGCCAGCCGCTTCGCGATGCGCATGCGATCTGCGGGCAGCTGGCGACGCGGCTGCAGAACCCGCAGGCGGAGGTGGATTTCCTGAAGGCGCTGGGCCGCTGGGCGGGGCGGTTCTCGCCCTGGGTGGCGGTGGACGGGCCGGACGGGCTGATGATGGAGATCACCGGCTGTGCGCATCTCTTCGACGGGGAAGAGGCGATGGTGGCGCGGATGGTCGAGGAGGCCGGTGCCCTGGGGCTGAGCGCGCGCTGCGGGCTGGCCGACACGGTGGGCGCGGCGTGGGCGCTGGCAAGGTATGCGGGTGTCGCGCCGGGGCATGCGCGGTCGGGCGATGCCATCGACCAGGAGGCGCGGGCGACCCGGTCAAGGGCGGCGAAGAAGCGGCACTGGGAGCGGGGCGGCGCGGCGCCCTTGCCGGGGGGCGGGGGGACGGAGCTGCCGGGGATCGCGCCGCCGGGCAAGGCCTATACGCTGCTGGCGCCGTTGCCGGTGGCCGCGCTGCGGCTGGAGCCGGGGGAGGCCGAGGCGCTGGCAAGGGTCGGGCTGCGCCGGGTGGGCGACCTGCTGGGCCAGCCACGCGCGCCGCTGGCGCGGCGGTTCGGGCGGGGGTTGGTGCTGCGGCTGGACCAGGCGGTGGGGGCGGCGCCCGAGCCGGTCTCGCCCGCGAAGGAGGTGCCGCGTTTCGCCACAAGGCTGACCCTGCCCGAGCCGATCGGGCTGACCGAGGACATGCTGGCCGCGCTCGACCGGCTGGTGCCGCGGCTGTGCGAGCTGCTGCGCGACAAGGGGCAGGGCGCGCGGCGGGTGCGGCTGCAGGCATGGCGGGTGGACGACACGATGCAGTGGCTCGACGCCGGGCTGGCCCGTGCCGCGGATGAGCCCGACCGCATCCGCCCGCTGCTGGCGCACCGGATCGACGAGATCGACGCGGGCTTCGGCATCGACATGCTGCGGCTGGAGGCGGTGCAGACCGAGGCGCTGCACCCCCGGACCATGACCGGCCACGTGGAGGCGACCGCCGCCAACCGCGCCCGGCTGGAGGGCGGCGCGCGGATGGACGACCTGCTGGGCCGGATCGGCGGGCGGCTGGGGATGGAGGCGATCACCCGGCGCCACCCGGTCGGCAGCCACCTGCCCGAAAAGACCGCGCAGGTGATGGCCGCCGCGTGGTCCGAGCCCGCCGGGCCGTGGCCCGCGCCGGCCGCGCCGCGCCCGCTTTTGCTGTGGCGGCCCGAGCCGGTGATGGCGCCGGATGCCCCGCGGTTGGCGGGGGAGTTCCGCTGGCGCGGGCGCACCCACCAGCTGGCCGAGGCGCGGGGGCCGGAGCGGATTGCGCCGGAATGGTGGCTGGACGACCCGGACTGGCGCAGCGGGCTGCGGGATTACTGGCAGGTGGTTACCGAGGGGGGCGAGCGGCTGTGGCTGTTCTATGCCCATGGCGCGGCGCTGAGCTCCGGCTGGTTCTGCCAGGGCCGGTTCGCCTGAGCGCGTGCCGGTCACGCCTTGGAGCGGCGCTCGCGCCAGAGGGTGAAGAGCCCCGCCGCCACGATCAGCGCCGTGCCGAGGGCGACGTTCATGCGGACGGACTCGTTGAACACGAGGATGCCGAGGATGCTGGCGAAGACGAGCTGGAGATAGGCGAAGGGCTGGACCGCGCTGGCCTCGGCCAGTTCGTAGCACTTGATCAGCGTGTAATGCCCCAGCGCCCCGGTGATGCAGAGCAGGATCATCCAGGCCCAGTCGGGTGCCGACATCGGTTCCCAGAACCAGGCGCCGACGGCGGTCATGGCGACCATGCCGACCGTGCCGGTCCAGAAGAAGCTGGTGGCGGCGCTGTCGCGCAGGCCGACATAGCGGGTGAGCAGGCCGTAAAGGGCGAACATCAGCGCGGCGATGAGGGGGACGACCGCCTCGGGCTGGAAGACGCCGAAGCCGGGTTCGAGGATGATCAGGATGCCGGCGAAGCCCACGCCGATGGCGACCCAGCGGCGCCAGCCCACGCGCTCGCCCAGCACCGGGCCGGAGAGCGCCGCGATCAGCAGCGGGTAGCAGGCGAAGACCGCGTGGCTTTCGACCAGCCCCAGCAGGGTGAAGCCGAAGACCATGACGCAGATCTCGGCCACCAGCAGCAGCGCGCGGAAGCCCTGCACCCACGGCACCGCGCTGGCCGCCGCCGCGCGCATTCCGCCGGCCTTGCGGCTGGCGACGGAAATGACGAAGGCCGCGAAGAACCAGTAGCGGATCATCACCACCATGTAGACGTTGTATTCCGACGCGAGGTGGCGCGAGAGCCCGTCCTGCGCCGCGAAGATGAAGGTCGTGGCGATCATGAACAGGATGCCGGCGCGGGTGTTCTGTTCGCTCATGGAGGGGGCTTTCAGGATGCGGGTTTCTCGGCACGGGTCATGTGCCTTTTCCGGCCATAGCCGGGAATGCGGGTGACTTCAAACCCCGCGGATTGCAGCCCGCGACGGACGAAGCCGGCGGCGGTGTAGGTGGCCGCGGTGCCGCCGGGGGAGGTGTGGGCGAAGACCTGTTGCATCAGGGGCTCCTCCCACAGCTCGGGGTTCCGGGCCGGGGAGAAGCCGTCGAGGAACCAGGCGTCGGCGGTGCGCTGCCAGTGGGGAAGCGTGGTGCGGGCATCGCCGGTGACGAGGCGGAAATCGAGGTCTGCCAGCGTGATGTACTCGGCGCCCCAGTGCGGGGCGAGGTCGGCGGCGAGGGGGGCGAGTTCGGGGAAGGCGCCCTGGGCGCGCCGCATCTCCTCGGGGGTGATCGGGAAGGCCTCGAAACTGGTGTAGCGCAGCATCCCCTCCTGCCCGCTGGCGCGCCAGGCCTGAAGGGTGGCCAGCAGGTTGAGGCCGGTGCCGAAGCCCAGCTCGGCCACGTGGAAGCCGAAACGGAAGCGGCCCGGCAGGTCGTTGCCCGACAGGAAGACGTGGCGGGTTTCCTCGAGCCCGTTCTCGAGGCTGAAATAGGGGTCGTCGAAGCGCGTCGAGACCGGCACGTCGTCGCGCCAGTCGAGCGGTGTGGAAGGCTCCGGGGGCGGGGTCACGGGCGTCCTTTCATGGCCCGGGCGGATATACAGCGGTTGTCGCCCGTGCGATACTTGGGGCGACACTGCAAAGGAGCGGCGGAAATGGCAAGGCCGGACGTCACGGTGATGGGCGCGGGCATCTTCGGGCTGTCGATCGCGTGGGCCTGTGCGAAGGCCGGCGCGCAGGTGCAGGTGATCGACCCGCACGGGCCGGGGGCGGGGGCCTCGGGCGGCGTGGTGGGGGCGCTGGCGCCGCATGTGCCGGAGAACTGGAACGACAAGAAGGCGTTCCAGCTGGAGAGCCTGTTGATGGCCGGGGCGTTCTGGGCGGATGTGGCAGCGGCTTCGGGCATTTCGGCGGGGTATGGCCGGCTGGGGCGGTTGCAGCCGGTCGCGGATGAGCGCGGGCTGGAGATGGCAAGGGCGCGGGAGGAGACGGCGAAGGCGTTGTGGGGCGATGCCGCGCTTTGGGAGGTGATCGCGCCGCCCGGGGATAGCTGGGCGCCGGTGTCGCCCACGGGTTACGTGATCCGGGATACGCTGTCGGCGCGGATGCATCCGCGGCGGGCCTGCCAGGCACTGGCGGCGGCGCTGCATGCGCGCGGCGCGTGGCTGGTGAAGGAGGGGGTGGCCGAGGGCAAGGTGGTGCATGCCACGGGGGTGGCCGGGCTGGAGGAGCTGTCGCGAGAGACGGGGCGCGCCGTGGGGAACGGGGTGAAGGGGCAGGGGGCGCTTCTGCATTTCGCCGCGCCGCATGCGCCGCAGCTTTTCGCGGAGGGGATTCACGTGGTGCCGCACGAGGACGGGACCACGGCGATCGGGTCGACCTCGGAACGGGAATACGACGACCCGGTGTCGACGGACGAGAAGCTGGACGAGGTGATCGAGCGGGCGATGCGGGCGGTGCCAGTGCTGCACGGGGCGCGGGTGGTGGAGCGGTGGGCCGGGCTGCGGCCGCGGGCGAAGTCGCGGGCGCCGATGCTGGGGGCACATCCGTTGAGGCCGGGGGAGTTCATCGCCAACGGGGGCTTCAAGATCGGGTTCGGGATGGCGCCGAAGGTGGCGGAGGTGATGGCAGCGCTTATATTGGAAGGAAGGGACGGGATTCCGGAGGGGTTCCGCCCGGTGGCATCGCTTTAAAGGAGCGTCGCATGATCCGTTATCGCACCTTCCTTCTTGGTCTTGCCCTGGCGCTGCCCGGCGCCGGCCTTGCGCAGGAGAGCGGGCCATCGGTCTGGGCGGCAGTATCGGGCGACGAGGTGATCCTCGATGGCGAGACCTACCGTCTGAGCGGGGTTTCGTGCCCCGATCCGGGCACCGAGGACGGGCGGGCGGCGAAGGCGCTGCTGAACACCTTCCTGCGGGGCGGGTATATCGAATGCCGGGTCGACGGTGGCCGGGCGAGTTGCAGCAAGGAAGGCAACGATATCGCCACCGGGCTGATCCGCAGCGGCTATTGCGAGGGCACGGGCGAGGCGCCGGTGCTTGACGAAAAGGACGTGCTGGCAAGGGATACGCGGCCCGGATACGTGGCGGGCGAGGCGCGCGAGGGGGAGTGCGACCCGGCGCGGGCGTCGGGGCAGTTCGTGGCGCAGTCGCAGGCCTTTGCCTGCGATGCGGGCTCGCCCTACAGCACCTGCGACGGGGTGAATGGAAAACGGCAATTCGGGCAGCACGTGGCCGGGTCGGACAATTACCGGGCGACGGGGGAGACCCTGCCGTATTTCCAGCCGAGGCGGTGCAACTAGCGGGACGCTGCCCGAGCTGGGGGATCCCGAACGGAAGATAGTTCTGGACCGGATAAATGTTCCTGTGTGACATTTAATGTCATGTGATTCCAGAATCAGGCAAGAGAATGCAGAAACCAGACGCGTCCGACGCGAACGCGCAGATCGGCGCCTGTATCAAGGTGGCGCGGACGGCGGAGAAGCTGACCCTGTCGGCACTGGCGGAGAAATGCGGGCTGACCGAGAGTTTCCTGTCGAAGCTCGAGAGGGGCGTCGCCTCGGCCTCGATCGCCAACCTGCTGCAGATCTGCGCCGCGCTGAATATCGAGATCGGGTCGCTGTTCGACGGGCTGGGCAATGCACCGGCGCGGACACGCGTGTCGGTTCACCGGCGGTCCGACGATTTCGCCTTCATCCCGTCGACCGGCTATTCGTGGAAGCGGGTCGGCGGCGGAAGCCCGAAGGACGAGATGGAGGTGTTCCACCTCGTCCTGCCCGAGACGGACAGGATGGAGGCCTATGTCTCGCATCCCGGGCAGGAGCATTGTTTTGTCATCAGCGGCGAGGTGCTGTTCGAGGTGGGCGAGGAAAGCTTTCACCTTTCCACCGGCGACAGCATCTTCATCGACTCGCAGCAGCCCCACCGGGCGCGCAGTGCGGGCGGGACGGATGCGCAGATCCTGATGACCGTGGCGGCCGCCGATATCTCGCGCATCGATTTCGACTGGTGGCGCCCGACACGCGCCGCCTTGCAGGAAAGACCCCAAGGCTCATCCAACGGGAGGACATCATGAGCAAGACCATTCCTGATACGGCCGAGAACAACGCCAAGCTGCAGGTCAGCAGGGAAGCATCTCGGAAAGACCACCAGCCTTATATCGTGCGCAACCTGAACGACCTCGAATGGGAGACCATCCGCTGGCCGGGGGAGACGGGCAAGATGGCGTTCCACCCGGAGCCGGAGAACCCGACGAACCCCAATGCCGGTATCCTGCGGCTGGAGCCCGGCGCGTACCATCCGGAGCATTACCATGGCTTCGCGCAGGTCTGGCACATCCTGAAGGGGGAGTTCGAGATCGGCGGCGAGATGTGCGGCGAGGGTAGCGTGATCTTCCACCCGGACCCGCATTACGAGGGCGAGTTCAAGACCGAGACGGGCGGCGATATCTTCATCGTGCAGTATCCTGGGCCGACCACAAGCGAGCGGCCGATCTATGCCGGGCGGTTCAACATGGAGAAACGCAACGCGGTGGAAAACGAGCGGGTGGATGTGTGACCCGTTTCCTGCCCGCCGAGGCGGGCAGGTCATTCAACCGAGCGCAGGCAGGCGGACATGACAGTCGAGACGATTCAATACCTGACGACGATCCGGTTTGGCGAGGGGGCCTCGGCCCTGCTGGCCGAGGAACTTGCGGGCCTGTCATTGCACCGGCCGCTGGTGATCAGTGACAAACCGCTGGTCGAGATCGGGCTGGTGGAACGGGTTACCGGTTCGCTGGGGGTGCCGGTGTTCGACGGCACGCCGTCGAACCCCACGGAAAGCGCGGCGGAGGCCGCGGCGGAGATGTATCGGGAGCATGGCTGCGATTGCCTCGTGGCCGTGGGCGGGGGGTCGCCCATCGACCTTGCGAAGGCGGTGGCGCTTCGCGTGACGCATGAGGGGCCGCTTGCCGGGTATGCCGCGATCGAGGGCGGGGTGGCGAAGATCACCGACCGCTGTGCGCCGGTGATTGCCGTGCCGACGACCGCCGGAACCGGCTCGGAAGTGGGGCGGGCGGCGTTGCTGACGGTGGCGGACGGGCGCAAGCTTGGCATCCTGAGCCCCTACCTGATCCCGGTGCGGGCGCTGTGCGATCCGGAGCTGACGCATGGGTTGCCGCCCGGCCTGACCGCCGCGACGGGGATGGATGCGATCACCCATTGCATCGAGACGTTCCTGAGCCCGAAGTTCAACCCGGTCGCCGATGCCATCGCGGTGGACGGGCTGGTGCGCGGGTGGGGCCATATCCGGACGGCGGTGGCACAGCCCGGCGACAGGGCGGCGCGGCGGGAGATGATGATGTGTTCGCTGCAGGGGGCGCTGACCTTCCAGAAGGGCTTGGGCGCGGTGCATTCGCTGTCGCATCCGCTGGGAGCGGTGAAATCCGTGAACCCGCATCACGGGACGCTGAACGCGATCCTGCTGCCGGAGGTTCTGAGGTATAATGAAGAGGCGGCGGGGGAGAAATACGCTCGGCTGCGGGTTGCGTTGGGGATGGCGGAGGGCGCCGATCTCGGCGCGGAGGTGCAGACGCTGACGGCGGAGATCGGGTTGCCGGCCACGCTGGGGGAATTGGGGCTGCAGGAGGGGATCATCGACGGGATCGCCGAGGCGGCGATGCGCGACCATTCCACGCCCACCAACGCGCGGGAGATGACGGGGGAGGCGTTCCGGCAGATACTGGTGGCGAGTTTCTGACGAAGCGGCCGTGTATTAGGCGGCGGTGCCGGTGAGGCATTGCCGCCCGTCGGGCCCGCGCACCCAGACCGTGCCGTCGGATTTCCAGCAGATTTCGGCCGTCTCGAAATGCATCAGCGGCGCCGTGGCACGGAAGGCGAAGCGGGTCAGGGTGCCGAGCTGGCGTTCGGCCAGCAGCATGGCGAGCTGGGCCAGCAGGGGGCCGTGGACGACGAGGCCATCATAGCCTTCGACGCCCGTTGCGTAGGGCAGGTCGTAATGGATGCGGTGGCCGTTGAAGGTGAGCGCCGAGTAGCGGAAGAGCATGGTGGTGTCGAAGCGTGCGGGCTCGGCCACATCCTCGTCGGTGGGCGCCTCGGGCGGGGTGGGCCTGGAGCCGGGCTTGGGATCTTCGCGGTAGACGATGTCCTGCCACTCGGCGATGCAGCGCGTGTCGCCCTGCCATGTCTCGTGGCGCATGGTAACGAAGCCGAGGGGGCCGGAGCGGCCTTCCTTCTGGGCGGTTTTCTCGACGTAGGTGAGGCGCTTTGCGGCGGTTCCGGCGAGCAGGGGCGCCTCGAACTCGAGCCGTCCGCCGGCCCACATACGGCGCGGCAGTCCCATGTCGGGGACCACGCGGCCGACCTTGGGATGGCCGTCGCGGCCCAGCTCCGCCGGGTCTTGCGGATCCCAGAAATAGAGCTGGTGGAAGAAGGGCGGCAGGGGGTCGCCCCTGTCGATCTGCGGGGTATGGCCGATGGTGGCCTGCATCGCCCGGGCGCGGGCCGGGTCGATCATGTCGGTCAGGGTTTGCACTGGGTCGCTCATGCGGGCAAGCTAGGCCGGAATCCGGGCCGCCACAACAGGGATCACCATGCCGCGCATTGCCTCTCTCGATCATCTTGTCCTGACGGTGCGGGACATTCCGGCAAGCTGCGCCTTCTACCGGAAGGTCCTGGGGATGGACGTGGTTACGTTCCGGCCGGTCGATGGTGTGGAACGCACGGCGCTGGCTTTCGGGTGCCAGAAGATCAACCTGCACCAGGCGGGGGCGGAGTTCGAGCCGAAGGCGGAGAGGCCGCAGCCGGGCAGTGCCGATCTGTGCTTTCTGAGCGAGACGCCGGTGGCGGACTGGGTGGCGCATCTGGAGGCCTGCGGCGTGGAGGTGATCGAGGGGCCGGTCAGGCGCACCGGGGCGACCGGGCCCCTGCTGTCAGTTTACATCCGTGATCCTGACGGGAACCTGATCGAGATATCGAACCTTCAGGACGGGTAGTTGGCCTCGGCAAAGCCTTCGGCGCAGAAGCGGCGGATTTGGAGCGTGTCGCTCCAGTGGTCGCGGGGGAGGCCGGCCTTCTGCTTGAGGGCGCCGAGGAACTCCTGCGGCTCTGGCAGGCTGTCCCAGACCATTGGCAGGAAGACGCCCCGCCGGCCCTTGTCGGACAGGATGAGGCCGTCGCGGCCGGGGTGAACCTTGGAGAGGAGGTCGGCCTCGTCCGTGACAGGCATCGGCTCGGACGGGGAAAGGACGGCGATCTTGAGGGTGATGCGGTCGAGCTCTTCGGCGGTGACGGGCGGGAAGCGCGGGTCTTCGGTGGCGGATTTCTGGGTGTTCTCGACCACGTCGGCGATCAGCGGCTGATGCGCGGTGAGCGAACCGATGCAGCCGCGCAGCTTGCCGTCCTTCTGGAGCGTGACGAAGGCCGCGCCGTGGGTGCGGAGGGGCGCGGCAAAGCTGTCGGTGTCGAGGTGGGGCGGCTTGCCCTTGGTGATGCGCGAGGTGAGGGCCTGGCGCGCGGCTTTCAGAAGGGCGGCGCGGTGGTCGGGGAGGAGGATTTCGTCGGTCACGCCGAAGAGCGCCCAGGCGCCGTAGCCGACGGTGCGGGTTTCGTCCCTGGTGACCGCCGCGCTGTTGGCCATGGCGAGGCGAAGCAGGCGGCTGCCCTGCCCGTGATCCGACAGCAGGTAGCCGCGGATCGCGGCGGCGCCGCAGGCATGGGCGCCGGTGAGGTCGCGGGGCTTGGCGGTTTCGATGAGCCGGGCGGTGGTGGCGTCGTGTTTGCGGGCGTCCTGGAGGGTGAGGAAATGGCTGAGATCGCTGGAGAGAACGAAGAGCGTGTCGCCCATCGCCGCCAGTGCGTCGATGGCCGCAGCCACCTGTTCATCCGGCGCGCGGCCGATCACCAGCGGGACAACGGGCGTGTCGGGATGCACCTGGTGGTGGAAGGGGAGCTGGGTTTCGACGCCATGCTCGCGGTCATGGGCGGCGTCTTCGACATGGGCGAGGTCACTGGAGATCAGCAGGTCGCGGGCGGCGGTGTCGATCGGCAAATCGAAGCCGGGCATGGCGTAGCGGTCCTGCGAGGGCAGGGCGATGCCGGTGAAGGCGTGCTGGTGTGAGGGGGAGAGGATGGCGATGCGGGCCGGGCGGGCGGTTTCGGTGGCGCGCCATGCCATGCCGGCGAGGCGGCCCGAGAAGGGGTAGCCGGCATGGGGCGAGATGATGGCTTTCGGAGGGGCGGCGGCGGGCGTGCCGTGGGCCAGGCAGTCGGCCACAGTGCGGGCCAGCTCGTCTGCCTCGCCCGGGAAAAAGCGACCGGCCACAGCCGAATGTCGCGCCGTTATATCTGACTGCCGGTTCATCTTGGCCCTTTCGGAACTTACATATGAACCGGACCGACGGAAGGAAAGACCACCCCCATGCACCCCGCGCGCCACTGGACCGAGGAAGAGGATGGCCGGCTGAAATGCACGCTTTGCCCGCGTTTCTGTACCCTGCGGGACGGCCAGCGTGGCATGTGCTTCGTGCGGATGCGCGAGGGCGACCGGATGGTGCTGGACACCTACGGGCGGTCGACGGGGTTCTGCATCGACCCGATCGAGAAGAAGCCGCTCAATCATTTCCTGCCGGGATCGCCGGTCTTGTCCTTCGGGACGGCGGGGTGCAACCTGGCCTGCAAGTTCTGTCAGAACCACGAGATTTCGAAGAGCCGGGAGGTCGACAGCTTGGCGCATAGCGCCAGCCCGGAGGCGATTGCGAGGGTGGCGCGGGAGAAGGGCTGTGCCTCGGTCGCGTTCACCTACAACGACCCGGTGATCTTCCATGAATACGCGCTGGATACCGCCGCGGCGTGCCGTGAGGCTGGGGTGCGCAGCGTGGCGGTGACCGCCGGTTACATCTGTGAAGAGCCGCGGGCGGAGTTCTTTCCGGCGATGGATGCGGCGAATATCGATTTGAAGGGGTTTTCGGAGGCGTTCTATCGCAAGCTGACTGGGGCGCAGATCGGCCCGGTGCTGGAGGCGATCGAGTACGCGGTGCATGAAACCGTGTGCTGGGTGGAACTGACCACGCTGCTGATCCCCGGCGAGAATGACAGCCAGGCCGAGCTGGAGGAAATGTGCCAGTGGGTGGCCGAGCGCTGTGGGCCGGATGTGCCGGTGCATTTCACCGCATTTCACCCCGATCACCGGATGCTGAGCCACCAGCGGACGCCGCTGGAAACGCTGCTCAGGGCGCGGCAGGTGGCGCAGGCGGCCGGGCTACGGCATGTCTATATCGGCAACGTGCATCACGAGCCTGCGCAGTCGAGCTATTGCAGCGGGTGCGGGGAGAAGGTGATCGGGCGCGACTGGCACGAACTGTCGGAATGGCGGCTGGATGACACGGGCCATTGCACCGCCTGCGGCACGGCGTTTCCGGGGGTGATCGAGGGGCCGCCGGGCCGCTGGGGGCGCCGGCGGGAGCCTGTACTGATGCGCGAGGGTTAGGAGACGCGGTCGCGCAGGGCGGTCATCCTGGTGTTGAGCACCTTGAGATAGCGCTCGTTGAGCAGCCGGCCTTCGGCGTCGAACTCGTCGCCCGCGGTGGCGACACAGAGCGTCGGGCCCGGCAGCACGTCGGCCTGATGCGGAACGAGGCAGTGGAGCACCATGTATTGCCCCGTCTCGCCGCCGGTGCGCCCGGCATTGGCCGACATCACCACCGTCGGCTTGTTCTTGAAGGCGCTGCCCGGGACGCGGCTGATCCAGTCGAGGGCGTTCTTGAGCACGCCGCTGATGCCCTTGTTGTACTCGGGCGAGGAGATCACCACCGCGTCGGCCGCCTTGATCTGTTCGACCAGGGCCTGAACGCTTGCCGGCACGCCCTCGGCCTCTTCGAGGTCGCCGTCGTAGAGGGGCAGGTTCAGGTCGGCCTCGGTCACCTCGGCGGGGCCGAAGGCGCGCACGGCTTCGGCCAGGAGCATGCGGTTGTAGGCGCCCTTCCGAAGCGAGCCGGAAATGGTGAGCAGCTTGGGGTCGGCCATGACGTTGTTCCCTTCGGTCGGTGTCCTG
Source organism: Roseovarius sp. (assembly GCF_030373445.1). Classification (GTDB taxonomy): domain Bacteria; phylum Pseudomonadota; class Alphaproteobacteria; order Rhodobacterales; family Rhodobacteraceae; genus Roseovarius. The sequence goes on along the minus strand of NZ_JAUCYU010000008.1, from coordinate 127,024 downwards.
TCTGGCCCCAATCTGTCATGCAGCGCACGAAAGGCAACCGGCAGGGGCGCACACTGGCTGTGTGACGCGGCGGCAGGGGCCCCATGAAAAAGCCCCCGGATGCGCGGGGCACCGGGGGCGAGGCTGTCAGGCGGGAAACGTAGAGGCGGCTTACCAGTCGGTCGGGCCCTTGTCGGCAAAGGCATTGACCAGGAAATCGATGAAGGCGCGCACCTTGGGCTGGGTGAACCGGCCCGGCGGGTAGACCGCGTAGATGCCTTGCGTCTCGAAGGGCAGGTCGGGGATCACGTCGACGACCTGTCCCGCCTTCATGGCGTTGGCGTAGAGGAAGCTGGGCAGGTAGGCGATGCCGAGGCCGGAGATCGCGGCGTTCAGAAGCGACTGGCCGTCATTGACCGACAGACCGCCGGCGGTGCGCACCTGCCGCTTTTCGCCCGAGGGCGCGGTCAGCTTCCAGACCGAGCCGTTCGACTGGCTGGAATAGTGCAGGAGCTTGTGTTCGTTCAGGTCGTCGATCTTGGCCGGGCGCCCGTACTTGTCGAGGTAGCCGGGGCTGGCGATCATCCGCTTGGTGGTGTCGGTCAGCTTGCGGGCGCGCAGCGTGCTGTCTTCCAGTTCGCCGATGCGGATGGCCATGTCGAAGCCTTCCGAGATCAGCTCGACATAGCGGTTGTTGAGCACCATGTTGACGGTGATGTCGGGGAATTCCTCGAGGAACTGGCCGAGCACCGGGCTCAGATGATTGACGCCGAAATCGGTGGCGACCGAGATTCGCAGAAGGCCGGACGGATCGGACTGCATCGAGCTGACCAGCGCGTCGGCCTCTCCGGCGTCGTTGAGCACGCGCAGGGCGCGGTCGTAATAGGCCAGGCCGATCTCCGTCGGGCTGACGCGTCGCGTCGTCCGGTTCAGGAGGCGGGCGCCGAGCCGTGCCTCGAGCGACGAGACATGCTTGGACACGGCGGATTTCGAAATCCCCATCTTGCGCGCCGCGTCGGTGAAGCCACCCTGGTCCACCACGGTCGCGAAAGCCTCCATTTCGGTAAGGCGATCCATACTCGATACCTCTGTGCGTTATTCCTTGAGGCCTTATCGGATCAAAATCGGGCACAACTGCGGCGTATGGCCGACAATATCTGGGTTTTCCTTTGCATCGTTCGTGACAAGGAAACAGGGAAACAGGCGTTTCCATCTGTGGAGATCACGCCACCTACGCTATGATGACCTTACGGCAAGCAGGGAGGATTCGATGAAGGCATTGCTGTTGAGTATCGGAATGGCGGCCGGGCTGGCAAGCGCGCCGGCGCTCGCTGGGGACACGCCGGCGCCCGAGGGGGCGAAGGTGTATTTCGTCAATATCGAGGACGGTGCGACGGTGTCGTCGCCGGTGACGGTGATCTTCGGGCTGAGCGGCATGGGCGTGGCCCCGGCCGGGACGGAGAAGGAGAATACCGGCCATCACCATGTCCTTGTCGACCGGCCGCCCTTCGGCGACGGGCCGGAAGACGGGGAGATGTCGGAAGGCGGTCTCTACTCGGACGACAACCACCGCCATTTCGGCGGCGGGCAGACCGAGGTGTCGCTGGAGCTGGCGCCGGGCGAGCATACGCTGCAACTGGTGCTGGGCGACCAGAACCACGTGCCGCATGATCCGCCCGTGACGTCGGAGCAGATCACGATCACGGTGGAATAGACCACCCGGTCAGAGCGTGGCGGCCAACCGCGTGCCCTGGTCTATGGCGCGCTTGGCATCCAGCTCGGCGGCGACATCCGCGCCGCCGATCACGTGTACCTTGCGGCCTTTCTCTTCCAGCGCATCGGCCAGCGTGCGCTGGCTGAGCTGGCCGGCGCAGAGCACGATGGTGTCGGCCTCGATCAGGGTGGGGTTCTCGCGGGCCTCGCCGAAGGTGATGTGCAGGCCCTTGTCGTCGATGCGTTCGTAATTGACGCCCGCGACCATCTCGACATCCTTCATGCGGAGCGAGGCGCGGTGGATCCAGCCGGTGGTCTTGCCGAGGCGCTTGCCGGGGCGTTCGGACTTGCGCTGCAGGAGCGTGACCTTGCGCGCGGCCGGGTCGGGCTGCGGGCCCTCGGGGGCGAGGCCGCCGCGGGTTTCGGCCGGGTCGCCGACGCCCCATTCCTCTTTCCATTCTGACAGGTTCTCGGTCGGGCTTTCGCCGTCGTGGACGAGGAATTCGGCCACGTCGAAGCCGATGCCGCCGGCGCCGACGATGGCAACGCGCTGGCCGACCTTGGCCTGGCCGCGCAGGACGTCGATGTAGTTCAGGACGTTGTCGCCATCCTGGCCGGGGATCTCGGGGTCGCGGGGGATGACGCCGGTTGCGATGATGGTTTCGTCGAAGCCGTCAAGCGTATCGGCGGTGACCTCGGTGCCGAGTTTGACCGTGATGCCGAGCTCTTCGACCATCGTTTCGAACCATGAAACGAAGCCGTGGAATTCCTCCTTGCCGGGGATTTCGCGGGCCATGTTGAGCTGGCCGCCGAGGCGGTCGTCGCGGTCGAAGAGGGTGACGGTGTGGCCGCGCTGGGCGGCGGTCATGGCCGCCGAGAGGCCCGCGGGGCCGGCGCCGACGACGGCGATGGACTTGGGCTGGCTGGCCGGGTCGATGGGCAGCTCGGTTTCATAGCAGGCGCGGGGATTGACGAGGCAGGTGGAGATCTTGCCGCTGAACGTGTGGTCGAGGCAGGCCTGGTTGCAGGCGATGCAGGGGGCGATGGTGGCGGCCTTGCCGTCCATCGCCTTTTTCACGAAATCCGGGTCGGCGAGGAAGGGGCGGGCCATGCTGACCATGTCGGCGGCACCGCCGGAGAGGACGTCTTCGGCGACTTCCGGCGTGTTGATGCGGTTCGAGGTGATGACCGGGATGCCGACCTTGCCCATCAGCTTTTTCGTGACCCAGGTGAAGGCCGCGCGGGGGACGGAGGTGGCGATGGTGGGGATGCGCGCCTCGTGCCAGCCGATGCCGGTATTGATGATCGAGGCGCCGGCTTTCTCGACTTCCTGCGCCAGTTGGACCACCTCGTCGAAGGTCGAGCCGTCGGGGACGAGGTCGATCATGGAGAGCCGATAAATAAGGATGAAATCGGGGCCGACGGCCTCGCGGACGCGGCGGACGACCTCCAGCGCGAGGCGCATGCGGTTCTCGTAGGAGCCGCCCCAGCGGTCCTCGCGTTTGTTGGTGTGGCGGACGAGGAACTGGTTGAGGAGGTAGCCCTCGGAGCCCATGATTTCGACCCCGTCGTAGCCCGCCTGGCGGGCGCGGGTGGCGGCGGTGACGATGTCGGCGATCTGCTTCTCGATCCCCTCCTCGTCGAGCTCGTTCGGGGGGAAGGGGGAGATGGGGGACTTGACCGGCGAGGGGGCCACGCATTCCTTGCCATAGGCGTAGCGGCCGGCGTGCAGGATCTGCATGGCGATGAGGCCGCCCGCGTCGTGCACCCGGTCGGTGACGATACGGTGGTTGGCGATGTCCTCTTCGGTGTAAAGCCCTGCGGCGCCTGGGAAAACCCCGCCTTCGCGGTTGGGAGCCATGCCGCCGGTGACCATCAGGCCGACGCCGCCGCGGGCGCGGGTGGCGTAGAATTCGGCGACGCGGTTCCAGTCTTTCGTCTCTTCCAGACCGGTATGCATCGAGCCCATCAGGACACGGTTTTTCAGGGTCACGTGCCCGAGGTCGAGCGGGGCGAGAAGGTGGGGATATTGGGTCATGTGCGGCCTCCCGTAGTTGGAAGCAACATGGCGCGGGGCGGGCGGAATGTCACCCCGGAACGCTGCGTTAAAGATTGGGCCAGAAGGGGCCGAATGCGACGTCGGTATAACGTCGGTATTTTGTCGGTATTGCGTCGGTGCGGGAAAAGGTTAACGGGCGGCGGTGCTCGTCAGCCCTTGCGGGCTGCCTCGCGGGGGATCAGGCGTCCTTCATCAGGCGGAGCGCGTCGTAGATTGCCGCGTGGGTGTTGCGGGAGGCTATGGCGTCGCCGATGCGGAAGAGCCGGAAGCCTGAAGGCCCGCCGGTGAGGGTTTGGGGTTTGCCCGCGACCAGCGCCTCGTAATCGACGGCGCCGAGGTTTTCCGACAATGGCTTCAGTTCGAAATAGAGCTCGTCCATGGGCGTGATGCCGTGGTTGACGACGATCTGGTCGACGGAGCGGTGCCGGGTGGCGTCGGAATAGTCGGAGCCGAGCGTGGCCTTCAGGCGGTTGCCGTCGCGGTCGATGGCGGTGAGGCGCCAGGTGACGGTGAAGGTCACGTCCTTGTGCTGCAGCTTGCGGATGAAGGGGACGAAGGTGATGCCGGACACGTCGACCGAGGCACCCTGGTAGGGGCTGACGACCTCGACCGTCGCACCGGCATCGGCGAGCTTTTCGGCGGCCTGAAGCGCGGCGTAGTCGCCGACCTCGTCGTAGATCAGGACGTTCTCGCCGGGCTTCGCGTCGCCGGAGAGGATGTCCCAGGTGGTGACGGCCAGCTCCTGCCCGTGCTTGACGATATCGGTGTTGGCGAGCCCGCCGGTGGCGAGGACGACGATATCGGGGTTGAGCGCCAGAACGTCGTCTTTTTCGGCATAGGTGTTGTAGCGGAAGGTGACGCCCAGTTTCTCGCATTGGGCGACGCGCCAGTCGATCAGGCCGATCATGTCGGCGCGGCTTCTGGTCTGGGCGGTGAGGCGGACCTGTCCGCCGGGCTGGTCGGCGGCTTCGAAGACGGTGACCTTGTGGCCGCGTTCGGCGGCGACGCGGGCGGCCTCGAGCCCGCCGGGGCCGGCGCCGACGATGGCGATGGTCTTGGGCGTGTCGGTCTTGGCGATCTCGTGCGGGAGGAAGGTTTCGCGGCCCGTGGAGGGGTTGTGGACGCAGAGCGCCGCCTCGCCGTAATAGGCGCGGCCGAGGCAGTAGGTGGCGCCGACGCAGGGGCGGATATCGTCTTCGCGGTTCTCGGTGATCTTGCGGACGATATGCGGGTCGGCCATGTGGGCGCGGGTCATGCCGACCATGTCGAGCTGGCCGGTGGCGACGGCGTGGCGGGCGGTAGCGACGTCGGCGATCTTGGCGGCGTGGAAGGCCGGCAGGCCCACCTCGTGCCGGATGCGGCCGGCGAAATCCAAGTGAGGCGCGGAGCGCATGCCCTGGACGGGGATGACGTCGGCCAATGCCGCGTCGGTGTGGATGCGGCCCTTGATGATGTTGATGAAGTCGATCAGCCCTGCGTCCTTGAGGCGGCGGGCGAAGGTGACGCCTTCCTCGACCGGGATGCCGCCGGGTTCGCTTTCGTCGGCGACGTAGCGGATGCCGAGGATGAAGTCGTCACCCACACGCTTGCGGCAGGCGGTGAGGACTTCGGTCGCGAAGCGCAGGCGGTTGTCGAAGTCGCCGCCATAGGGGCCGGTGAGGGCGTTGGTGAGCGGGCTGAGGAACTGGTCGGGCAGGTGGCCGTAGCATTCGTATTCGACGCCATCGAGGCCGGCGGCCTTCATACGTTCGGTGGCGTCGGCGTAGTCCTCGACGATGCGGGCGATATCCCAGTCTTCGGCCACCTTTGGGAAGGCGCGGTGGGCCGGTTCGCGGGAGGGGCCGGCGCCGATGGTGGGGAGCCAATCGCCGGTGTCCCAGCGGGCGCGGCGGCCGAGATGGGTGAGCTGGATCATCACCGCGCAGCCGTGATCGTGGCATTCGTCGGTGAGTTTCCGCATCCAGCCCACGACGGCGTCGTCATAGGCGAGGATGTTGCCGAAGGCCGGGGGGCTGTCGGGGGAGACCACCGCCGAGCCGGCCGTCATGGTGAGGGCAAGGCCGCCCTTGGCGCGTTCCACGTGGTAGGCGCGGTAGCGGTCTTTCGGCATCCCGTCCTCGGTATAGGCGGGTTCGTGGCTGGAGACCATCAGCCGGTTCTTCAGCGTCAGGTGCTTGAGCGTGTAGGGCTGGAGGAGGGGATCGGTGCTCATGGATGTCAGGCCGAGGCGGCCCAGTCCCAGTACATGTCGCGCACGCGGCGGGTGACCGGGCCGACCTGGTAGCTGGTGTCGTCGAAGGCGGTGATGGGGGTGACCTTCATCATGTTGCCGGAGAGGAAGATCTCGTCGGCGTCGTGGAAATCGTCGAAGGACATGACGGTCTCGTGGACGGTGACGCCATCGGCGCGGAGGTTGGTGATGTGGCGCGCGCGGGTGATGCCCGAGAGGAACGTGCCGTTGGGGACCGGCGTGAAGACCTCGCCATCCTTGACGGCGAAGACATTGGCGGTGGCGGCCTCGGCGACATTGCCGAGGGCGTCGGCGACGAGCGCGTTGGTGAAGCCCTTGTCGCGGGCCTCGGCCAGCATGCGGGCGTTGTTGGGGTAGAGGCAGGCGGCCTTGGCGTTGACGACCGCATCCTCGAGCACCGGGCGGCGGAAGCGGGTGCGGGTGAGGGTGGCGGAGGCGTCGGGGGCGGCCATCGGGATTTCCTCGAGCGAGATGGCGAAGCCGGTGCGGCTGTCGTCCTTGGGCACGATGGCGGACATACCGCCGTCGATGGCCCAGTACATCGGGCGGATGTAGACGGCGGTGTCTTTCGGGTACATTTTCAGCCCCTCGTGAACGATCTCGACCATTTCCTCGGTGGTGACGGTGGGGGTGACCATCAGTGCCTCGGCGGAGGCGTTGACGCGGGCGCAGTGCTTGTCGAGATCGGGGGTGAGTCCGTGGGCGAGGCGGGCGCCGTCGAACACATTGGAGCCCAGCCACATGCCGTGATCGGCGGCGTTCATCACGGCGATGTCGGCGTCGTGCCAGGTGCCGTTGAAATAGGTCTTGATGTTGGTGCCTGTGGGCATGGCGCAGTCTCCCCTCGTCAATTCGGGGGCAGGTTAGGCCGGGCGCGCGGTGGCGTCCAGAGGGGGCGGGGCGCGAAAGCGGGTGACAGGCCGGGCGCCGGGCGGGTATTGGTCATGGCGAGGTTCCGGCGGCAGGCCGGGCGCGCGAAGGGTGATCGATGGGACGAGTGGCGGGGGCCCGTGCGGGCCTTGGATGGTGGCTGGGTGTGCTCGGGCTTGCGTGGCTGGCGGGCTGTGCCGGGGCGCCGCCGCAGGTGGCGGGCGCGGTGCCGGCGCGGGCGGATTTCCGGATGGCGACCTATAACGTGCATTACCTCGACCTCGATGCCGGGCCGGGGGACGAGTGGGGCCTGTCGGAATGGCAGAAGCGGCGCGGGCCGCTGGTGGCGCAGGTGCGCCAGATCGGGGCGGATATCGTTACCTTCCAGGAGCTGGAGACGCGCGGGCAGGGCGCCGGGGCGGATGCATGGGAGGCGTGGCTGCTGGGGGCGTTGCCGGAGTACCGGGTTGCCGCCACGGATTTCGGCCGCGGCGTGGAGGTGGGGCAGCCGATCTTCTACCGGCCGGGGGCGTTCCGGCTGCTGGATGACGGGTTCGCCTTCTTCTCGCGGCCGGATGCGCGGTTCCGCTCGATCCGGGCGATTGCCGGGTATCCGGACGCGGTGACATGGGCGCGGCTTCGGCACCGGGAGAGCGGGCGGGCGGTGACGGTGTTCAACGTGCATTTCCATTTCATCGACACGACGCAGCGGCTGCGTTCGGCCGAGCGGGTGCTGCAGATGGCGGAGGTGGCCCGGGCGCGGGGCGACGCGGTGCTGGTGGCGGGGGATTTCAACGCGCGGCGGAATTCGCGGGCGCTGAGGATTTTCTACGAGGGCGGCTTCCAGCGGGCCAGCCAGCGGGGGGCGACGTTTCATTTCAACGAGGGGCTGCACCTGTTCGGGGCGATCGACCACATGCTGCACGACGACCGCGCCGTGCCGCTGGGGCGGACGGGGACGGGCACCGCGCAGGTGGGCGAGACGTGGCCGTCGGACCATTACCCGCTATGGACGGATTTCCGGCTGGGCCGGGGCGGGTAAGGCGGCCGCGCAGAGTGTCGCGGGCGCTTGAGCCGGGCGGGGCGGGTGCCTATCTGTTCTGAGAACCCAGCCATGAAAGGCCCTGGACCATGTTCAACTCTCTCATCGAAGCGGCCTTCCGGCGGGCGCAGGAGAATGGCGACCTCGACGATCTGAAAGGGGCCGGCAAGCCGATTGCCGAAAGCAGCCTGAACGCCGACCCGTTCGCGCATGTCTATGCGGAGAGCGGGGCGATGACGCCGTTTTCCGAGCTGCGGCGGAAGATCGAAGAGGCGAGGGCGCGGCTGGCGGCGGCAAGCGATCCGGAGGAGCGGCGGGCGATCCAGACCGAGATTTCCGGGCTGGAGATGCGCAAGGCGATCGAGATGGAGACTTGGAAGCGTTACGGGTGAGCGGCCCGCGATTTCGACAACGCGACGGAGGGCCGGGCCATGACCATTACCCATGAAGACGAGCTTGAGGGCCTGCGGGTCATCGGCCGGATCGTCGCCAATACCATGCAGACCATGGCGAAGGCGATGGAGCCGGGGATGACCACGGCGGAGCTGGACTTGATCGGGCGCGATTATCTCGACGCCCACGGTGCCGAGCCCGCGCCGGAGGCGGTTTATGGCTTTCCGGGCGCCACCTGCATCAGCGTCAACGAGGAGATCGCCCACGGCATCCCCGGCGAGCGGGTGATCGCGGCGGGGGATTTGGTGAATATCGACGTCTCGGCCTCGAAGGACGGGTATTTCGCCGATACCGGCGCAACCTTTCGCGTGAAGCCGGTGGCGGCGTCGCTCGACCGGCTGTGCCGGGACGGGAGGCGGGCGATGCAGATCGGCATCGCGCAGGTGGGCGCCGGGCGCCCGCTGGCGGGGATCGGGCGGGCGATCGAGGCGTTTTCGTCGAAGCGGGGCTATACGCTGATCCGCAACCTTGCGAGCCACGGGGTGGGGCGGTCGTTGCACGAGTATCCCGAGACGATCCCCACATGGGCGGTGAAGGGGGAGCGGCGGCGGATCGAAAAGGGGCTGGTGTTCACGGTGGAGCCGTTCCTGTCGACAGGCGGGCTGTGGGCCGAGGAGCGCGGTGACGGCTGGACGCTGTATGCCGAGCCCGCGGCGCAGGCGGTTCAGTACGAGCACACGGTGGTGGCGACGGGGCGCGGGGCGTTGGTGGTGACGTTGCCGGGGTGAGGTGGCGCATTCTTTAAAAGAATGCGGGGCGAAATCTTTTAAAGATTTCGGGGTGTTGCGGGTTCCTGTTGGGTGATGCAGTGGATGCCGCCGCCGCCGGTGGCGAGCGTGGTGATATCGACCATGCGGACGTCGTGGTTGGGGAGGTGTTCCTCGAAGAGTTCGCGCACCCGCCCGTCTTCGGGCAGGTTGTATTGCGGGACGATGACGGCGCCGTTGCAGATATAGGCGTTCACGTAGGAATCGCAGAAATTGTCGCTGTCGGTGTCGTAATCGAAGGCGTCGGGGCAGTGGACGAGTTTCAGCGGGCGGCCGCGCGCGTCGGTCTGGCCGTCGAGGGCCGCGAGGTTGGCGGCGTGGATGTGGCGCCAGTGGTGGTCGGGGCGGTCATTGCCCTGCACCATCAGCAGGCCGGGGGCGAGGAACATGGCGATGCCGTCAACATGGCCGTCGGTTTCGGTTTCTTCCGTGTTGCCGGGGAGCCAGATGACCTTCTCGGCGCCCAGCATCTCCTTCAGTTCGGTTTCGATCTGCTCGAGTGTCCAGCCGGGGTTGCGGTTGGCGTTGGGAAAGCAGCTGCGGGTGGTGATGATGGTGCCTTCGCCGTCGGTGGTGATGCCGCCGCCCTCGGCGATGAGTTGCGACGTGAAGGCGCGGACGCCGGCGGCGGCGAGGATGGCGTCGGAGGCGCTGTCGTCGCCGTCGTAGGGCGCGTACTTGCCGCCCCAGGCGTTGAAGCGGAAGCTGGTGCCGGCGCGTTGGCCTGTCGCGTCGGTGAGGAAGCAGGGGCCGGCGTCGCGGGCCCAGCTGTCGTCTATGGGGTGGGGCAGGAGGTCGATATCAGAGCCGAGGAGGGCGCGGGCGCCGGCTTCGTCCTCGGGCCGGACAAGCATGGTGACGGGTTCGAACTCGCGGATGGCGTGGGCCACGTCGCCGTAGTTGCGGCGGGTGGCGTCCATGTCGGCCCAGACCTCGGCCCGGCAGGGCCACATCATCCAGGTGCGGGCGTGGGGTGCCCATTCTGCGGGCATGGTGAAGCCCGCCTGCAAGGGGGTTTCCGGGGTGGTCATGGCGGTCTCCGCGTTGGTGCCGCCTTGGTGTAGCGCGTGGGGCGCCGTTTGTCTTCCACGCTGCACGGGCAGGTGATCGGGGGCGGGCTCCGTTGCAGCGGTGCGCCGCCTCCGACCTTCAGCGTTCAGCCCGATGGCGGGGTATTACTGCGAGACCCTGATGCGCACCGGGTCGCCCTGGATCCTGACCGTTTCGCGGCCGGGCGTGGTGGCGTTGAAGATAAGCTCGACCGCCGGGGTGGGGCCGTTGCAGTTCCCGCTGTTGCGCCAGCCCTTGCGGCCGAGGGTGAAATTGCCGGTCGAGGTGGCCGGAACGCGGATCGAGTTGCTCGCCGGGTAGCTGCCGCAATCGCCGCGGAAGCCGTAGACGACCATGGACTGGCCGACGGTCAGGTTGACCTCGCGCTGCCACTTGATCTGGGGCCCGCTTGTCTGGGCGGTGGCCTCCCCGCTGATACCGGCCAACAGCAACGCGGCGGCGATGGCATGAGTCAGTTTGGTTTTCATGATGTCTGGCCTCCCATGGAATGAGCGGCACTGAAAGTTGGTCGGGGAAAGTCGCTGCTCTTGTTCAATGCCTGGTTTGAAGATTGTCCGAAAGGCGCCGGGAATTGACGCCGTCCGGGGTAGCTATTGCTTTCGGGGCCGCTGGCGGGGCCCTGACGGCCGGGGGGCCGGCGTTGCACGCCGCTTTGCCTTTCCGAGCGTCGAGCCGAGCCGTAGCCGGACCATGACCCGCGCTACCATGGGGGCGCGGCGCGCTTCAATCACACCGGGGTGGGATAAGGGGAGGGCGAGGGGGAAAATCCCGGCGGTGCTACTCGATCAGGCGCCGGGCCCGTTTCCACGTCTTGCGCACCGTCGAGCGGACGCCGGGGCCCTGCGGGTCGGCGTGGTAGCGGGCCTCGTCGTCGGGGGTGACGGCGCCGGTATATTGCTGGATCGCGGCAAGCTGGGCGCGGATGGCGCGGCGTTGTTCCTCGGTCAGCTCGTCGACTTTCATGCCCTCCAGCGTCTTGTTGGCGCTGCGCAGGAGGTTGTGGAGGCGGGTGAATCCCAGGAGGCGGTCCTGGTTGCCCTTGAGCGTGTCCATCAGGGCCATCGCGGCGAGGGCTGTATTCTCGGCCCTGGCCGGATCGCTGACCAGCGGCAGGAGGCGGTTGGCGCCGGGCTTGTCGAGGGGGCGGTTCTCGCCCTCGGGCTGGCGCTCGGCGATGCCGTTATCCTCGGCCAGCGAGCGGGGCACCCAGTTGCGGGTGACGGGCGGCACCGGGTCGGTGAAGGGGAAGTAGTGGAGGATGTTGCGGTCGAGCGTGTCGCGGGCGCGGACCATGGCGAAGCCGATGCGGCGCCAGATCTTGGCGAGGTGGGGCTGCTGGACCGAGGCGAGCTGGGCCTGGAGGGCGGTGAAGGTTTCCTCCTGCGCGGCGAGGCGCTGGAAGCGGCCGGGTTCGCCCACCCAGTCGAGGTAGTCCTCGGCGAGGGCGAGCTCGGCCAGTTCGCGGTCGATCGCGTCGGGGCCGGGGAAGCGGTAGGCCTCGACCACCCGGTCGGGGCCCATGTCGGCGGCGTGCTGGCGCAGCTTGAGACGGCGGTTGATCCAGCCGTAATCGAGCTTGAGGTCGGGGGCCATCTGGAGGGCGGCCTCGATGAACTCGATCTCCTGTTCGGTGAGCCCCTCGGGGAGGACGGCGGCGCGGACGGTGGAGAAGCCGCCGTAGCGGTCGGGGTCGGTGGCGATAAGCTGGCGCATGGAGGCGAGGCGGCGGTTGCCGTTGAGCACGGTGCCGTCCTCGCGGATCAGGAGGGGATCGGTCTGGCGGCCGAAGCGTTCGAGCTCGGCATAGATCGGGCCGCCGGGGTCGCGGGCCTTGTCGATCAGGAGGTCATGCAGGAGGTGCTGGATGTCGCCGGTGTCGGCGTTCGACTTGAGGGTGTCGAGCGGGGTGTCGCGGGCCCGGGCGGCGTCGGTGAGTTCCGACAGGACGCGGCCGTTGTCGGCGCGGTAGACGAGGTGCCGCTGGTCCAGCTCGACCACGGGCACCTCGAGATAGCCGGACTCGGCGGGCACGAAATGGGTGGCGTCGCCGGCCCGGGCCACGGCCCGGTCGATGTGGTCCGTGCGGTCGGGTTTGGGGGTTGGGGTCAGGTCGGGGGCGGGGTCTGGTCCTTCTGGGCTCATGCCGTTCGAGATAGGGCCGGAGGTGCCGTTTCTCAATGCAAGGCGGGTCAGGGCGCCTCGGCCAGCAATGCCTCGAGGTCGAGCGGGGCGTTGGACATGGCGAGGTTGCCCTGGGGGTCGCGGGGCCATTCGGCCTCGGGCCGGTCGCGGTAGAGCTCGACGCCGTTGCCGTCGGGATCGTTGAGGTAGATCGCCTCGCTCACCCCGTGGTCGGCGGCGCCGGTCAGCGGGATGCCCGCCTCGACAACGCGGCGGAGCGCGTCGCCCAACTGCGCGCGGTCGGGGTAGAGGAAGGCGGTGTGGTAGAGGCCGGTATGGCCCGGCGGCGGGGGCGTGCCGCCCGCGCTTTCCCAGGTGTTGAGGCCGATATGGTGGTGGTAGCCGCCGGCCGAGAGGAAGGCGGCGGAGCGGCCGAAGCGCTGTTGCAGCTCGAAGCCGAGGACGCCGGCATAGAAGCCGATGGCGCGTTCGAGGTCGGCCACCTTGAGGTGGACGTGGCCGATGCGGGCGGCGGGGTGGACGGGGGCTGTCATGGCGTGGGGGCCTTTCGGTGATCTGTTGACGGGGAAGATAGGCCGCCGCCCGGGCGCTGCGCAATTGCCGGAATACGATCCGTCTCTGTGCGTGGTTGCACGGAACGCTGTTCCGGTCCGGGAGCGGAGAAAAGGCAGCATGGCGGGCCGTGGCGTGCTAGGCTGCGGGCGATTGAGACGGCAATTTCCCAGATGGAGGCGATCATGGCCAAGGACGGAACGCGGACGACGAAGGGGCGCGGCAAGCTCTATGACAGCGTGGTGGACACGATCGGCGATACGCCGGTGATCCGGGTCAACAACCTCGCGCCCGAGGGGGTGGAGGTCTACGTGAAGGCCGAGGCGTTCAACCCGGCGGCGTCGGTCAAGGACCGGCTGGCGATTTCGATCATCGAGGCGGCGGAGAAGGACGGCACGCTCAAGCCCGGCCAGACGGTGGTGGAGGCCACGAGCGGCAATACCGGGATCGGGCTGGCGATGGTCTGTGCCGCGAAGGGCTATCCGCTGGTGGTGACGATGGCCGAAAGCTTCTCGATCGAGCGGCGGCGGCTGATGCGGATGCTGGGGGCGAAGGTGGTTCTGACGCCCAAGGCGCAGAAGGGGTTCGGCATGTACCAGAAGGCGGTCGAGCTGGCAGAGAAGAACGGCTGGTTCCTGGCGCACCAGTTCGAGACGGAGGCGAACGCCGATATCCACGAGGCCACCACGGCGCGCGAGATCATGGGCGATTTCGAGGGGCACAGGCTGGATTACGTGGTGACCGGCTATGGCACCGGCGGCACGGTCAGCGGTCTGGGCCGGGTGCTCAAGAAGGAGCGGCCGGAGACGAAGATCGTGCTGTCCGAGCCCGCGAACGCGGCGCTGGTGTCGAGTGGCACGGCGCAGGAGCGTGATGGCAAGGGCCAGCCGTCGGCGAGCCACCCGGCGTTTGAACCGCACCCGATCCAGGGCTGGACGCCGGATTTCATTCCGCTGGTTCTGCAGGAGGCGATCGACAACGGGTATTACGACGAACTGATCCCGGTGCCGGGGCCGGAGGGGATCGACTGGGCGAGGAAGCTGGCGGCGAAGGAGGGGATATTCACCGGCGTGTCCGGCGGGTCGACCTTCGCGATTGCCATGCGGCTGGCTGAGAAGGCGGAGCCGGGGACGGTGATTTTGGCCATGCTGCCGGATACCGGGGAGCGGTACATGACGACGCCTTTGTTCGAGGATATCCCGGAGGATATGAGCGAGGAGGAAGAGGCGATTTCGAAGTCGACGCCGGGGTACCAGATGGGGTGAATGTGCGCCCGCCCCGGGCTTGACCCGGGGCCTCTGGCGTCGTCGTTGGGGGCGGTTTTCATGTAATGCACGCAGGGTGAGAGGTGGGTTGGCACCAACCCTTCGCTTCGTGGTGAGGTCCCGGCTCGGGGGCCGGGACGGGGGAGAATGCGCGAGGCTCGGGGTTTTCCGACCGGTGCGGGTAGGCACGCGCCCGGAACAGAGTCCGAAGGCCGCCGGGCGAGCGCCGGCCCGTCCCGGCGGGCAGGCGCTTTGGCGGGTGATGCGTTACGTCTCTTAGGTAGGAAGTACTCGGCACCATAAAGTGCGGGCCGGTTCCGTTGCAGCGCGTCCCCACGGACCGGCGCTCGCCCGGCGGGGCAAATGTTGGGAGTAAGACGGGGGAGCACAGAGGCCCCGGGTCAGGCCCGGGGCGGCTGATCCTCGCTCAGTACGGGTTCTTCGGTTCGCGGTCGCCCGACAGGCTGGCTTGCGTGCGGTGGACGAGCGTTTCGATGGCGTGGGCGAGGTGTTTTTCCTCGATGTGGGTATCGCCGCGCGCAACGCGATCGCGGTGGGCCTCGATCATCACGTCGGCATGCGAGCAGCCCCGCGGTGGCTCGAAACGGTAGCAGGCCAGTTCGATCAGGAAGCCCAGCGGATCCTTGAAGTAGATCGAATCCATGAACCCCCGGTCCTTGGGCCCGGAATGGGGGATGCCGCGGGCGTCGAGCCGGTCGGCGACCTGCGAGAAGGTCGCGTGGCTGACGTTGAAGGCGAGGTGGTGGACGCAACCCGGGTCGGTGGGGGTGCGGTTGTGGACGGGCTTGCGGCTCTCGTTGGTGAAGATCGTGATCAGCCGCCCGTCGCCGGGGTCGAAATAGAGGTGCCCCTCGTCGGGGTCGTCGAGATTGGGCTGGTCGAAGATGAAGGGCATGCCGAGCACGCCTTCCCAGAAGTCGATGGATGTCTGCCGGTCGGCGCCGGTCAGCGTGATGTGGTGTACGCCCTGGACCTGTAGCTTGTGCATGGCTGGCTCCTTTCCCTTGGTTGCCTTCAAGTATGGGGTGGTGCGGCTGTGCGGCAAGGGAGGCATGTCTGCACCGGCTGCGGGCGATGGTGCGCGGATGCGCGGGCAGGGGCGTTCCGGCTTGCCAAGGAACGGGGCGCAGGTAGGGTGCATCGGATGGAAAACCATGTGGATATCAACCGCGATCACTGGAACGGGATGGCGGAGGAGTGGGTCGCGGCGGGCGAAAAGGCCTGGGCGAGCGAGAGCCCCTATTGGGGCATCTGGGAGGTGCCCGAGCGGGAGCTGGGGCTGCTGCCGGAGGATATGGCCGGCATGGAGGCGGTCGAGCTGGGCTGTGGCACGGGCTATGTCTCGGGCTGGATGGCGCGGCGCGGGGCGCGGGTTTCGGCGATCGACGTTTCAGAGGGACAGCTGGCCACGGCGCGGCGGCTGGCGGGCGAGCACGGGGCGGATATCCGGTTCGAGGAGGGCAATGCCGAGGTGTTGCCCTTTGCCGACGGGGCGTTCGATTTCGCGATCTCGGAATATGGCGCGGCGATCTGGTGCGATCCGCAGGTGTGGCTGCGGGAGGCGTGGCGGGTGCTGCGCCCCGGCGGGCGGCTGGTGTTCCTTGGCCATCATGCCTTTGTCTACCTGACCACGCCTCTGAACGGGGCGCCCTGCGAGCGGGTGCTGCACCGGGCGTATCGCGGCATCGGGCGGGTGGACTGGACGCAGGTGGAGATTGACCCGGGCGGGATCGAGTATTCCCTCACCTTCGCGGACTGGATCACGCTGTTCCGGGAGATCGGCTTTTCGGTGGAGGGGCTGAAGGAGGTCTATGCGCCGGAGGGGGCGGACGGCGAGGAGTTCGGGATCCCGGCGGAGTGGTCGCGGGATTTCCCGGCGGAGCATGTTTGGTGGCTGCGGAAGGGGTGACCGGTTGTGGTTGGCGCCGGGGCGAGGCCCCGGGCCAGGCCCGGGCGGGGAGTGGTTTCGGGGCGGCGCGGGTTACTTTCGGGCGTCCTGTCTGAACCGGGCTGCCCAGTCTTCGTTCACGGCGTCGGAGAGGCGGGCGGTGGCGGGTGTGATGGTGGCCGGGTCGGGGGCGGGCTGGCCGAGGGCCTGGCAGATGCGGGCGAGGCTGGCGGCGGGGTTGTTCACGAGGATTTCGTAGGAGAGTGACAGGGGCGTGATGTCCTGGGCCGCGAACCAGCGGTGCCAGGCCGCATCCTGCGCCTCGATATTGGCCAGCGTGGCCGAGAGCAGGGCGTAATCGTAGGCGGGGGTTTTGGCCGGGGCGGTGCGTTCGATCTCGGTGCCGTCGCGGGCGCGGTGCCAGAGGCCGGATTGCCGGGCGCGGACGAGGGAGATGGCCTGGGCCAGCTTGTCGCCGCGGGAGATGTGGAGGTAGGCGAGCCGCCCGAAGGCCCGTTCGAGGCGGGCGCGGTCGGTGGGCAGGCCGGGGAAGAGGGTGTCGAGGATGGCGGAGAGCTCGGGCAGGGTTTCCTGCATCAGGCGGAGGCCGAAGACCGGGGTGCCGCCGCGGCCCTCGGCGATGGCGGCGGCGAGGTAGGCGCGCTGGAAGGCGGGCTCGCCGACCGTATCGCGCGGGGGCAGGCCCCAGCCTTCGGGCCAGTCGGCGATATCCTCGCGGCGGTAGAAGGAATGCGGCGCGCCGAGCCCATGATCGGTGAGCAACCCGCAGAGCAGGGTGCTGCCGGTGCGGGGGGTGCCGCAGAGGATGTAGGCGGGCCGGGTCATGTGCTGTCTCAAGGGGTGTTCGGGCGGAGTATCGGGTTTCGGTTCAGTGGGGGCAAGGTGGGCCCTGGCACGGCGGCTTGGCGAAGTTTCGCCGGTTCGCCGCCGCGGCGCAGGATTCCGTAACGTAAACTTGTTCGACTCTGACGCTCACGCTATCGTGAATGGGTCAACCCGTGGTTGCGGGCGGCCGGGCTTGAGGGGGCGCATCGGCCTGCGGACATGGCGGGTTTCCGGGTATCGGTACACGGAGGAAACGTACCATGATCGGCAAGGTGAAGCATTTCGGGAAAGGTGAGGGTATCGGGTGCGTCGCGCTGGCGGCGGTGATGGCGCTGGGCGTCGGGGTGGTGCCGGGCGGGCCGGCGCGGGCGGCGGAGTGCCTGCTCGACACGAACAACAACAACCTGGCGGACACCGGCGTGGACACGACCGGGGGCGCCAACGACAACGGTGTCGCCTCGGCGACGGCCTGTGGCACCGACGCCGAGGCGTCGGAGCCGGACACGGTGGCCGTGGGTAACAGCACCGAGGCGAGCGCGCTGGGCGCGGTGGCAATCGGGGGTGATCCGAATGCGACCGGGCTGGGCACGCGGGCGTCGGGAGAATACGCGGTGGCGATAGGTGGCGACGCGGATGCGGATGCGGCGCAGGCCATCGCCATCGGCGGAGAGGCGGATGCCGCCGGCCCCGGCGCGGTGGCGATGGGCGGCGATCTGGACGGCAACGACCAGGGCGCGCTGGCCGTGGGGACCGGGGCGGTCGCGGTGGGGGCGGACAGCCGGGCCACGGCCGCGCGCGCGGTCGGCCTCGGTCTGCAGGCGAGCGCGACCGGCGCCGACTCGGTGGCCATTGGCGGCAACGTCGACGCGAACGGACCCGGCGCGGTGGCCATCGGCGGTGACCCGAACGCGAATGGCTTCGGCACGCGGGCCGCGGGCGCTTATTCCGTGTCGATCGGCGGTGACGCGGAGGCCAGTGCCTCTCAGGCCGTCGCGGTGGGCGGAACCGCGATTGCCGGTGCGACCGGCGCCATCGCGATCGGCGGAGCGGCCATGGGCAGCGGCATCGGCGCCCTGGCCAACGGGCAGGATGCGGTGGCCATCGGGGCGAGCGCCTCGGCCACGGCAACCGACTCGGTGGCGATCGGGCGGCAGGCGGCGGCGACCCATGCCAATGCGGCCGCCATCGGGGCCAACGCGGCGACCACGCGGGACAACCAGATGATGTTCGGAACCGTCGCGAATACCTATACCGCGCCCGGCATCACCTCGGCCGCAAGTGCCGCGGCGCAGACCGGGCCGGTGCAGGTGGTGACCTCGGACGCATCTGGCAATCTTGCCACCGACGGCGGGGCGCTGTTCGCCGCCGCGGCGGCGATACCGGGGCTGCGGCGGGACGTGGACCGCAACCGGGAAGGGGTGGCGATGGCGATGGCGCTGGACGTGCCTTACGTGCCGCCGTCGGAGACCTTCGCGCTGGGCGGGGGCTTGGGCTTCTTCGACGGGTCGTCGGCCTTTGCGCTGTCGGGCGCCGTGCGGATCAGCCCGAGCGCGCAGCTTGACGCGGGGCTGGCCTACGGGTTCGACCGGGACACGCTGGGCGGCCGGGTCGGGATGACCTTCAGCTGGTGAGGTCGATGCGGGCGGCATGGCTGGCGGTGGTGGTCGCGCTGATGCTGGCGCAGGGGGCGGCGGCGCAGGAGGCGGCGCCGGCGCCGCCCGGCCGGTCGGAGACGGCAAGGCTGGTGTGGTCGACGCTGATCGCGGTGGACCATGCCAACCGGACTGGGAATTACGCCGTGCTGCGCGACCTTGGTGCGCCGGATTTCCGCAATGCCAACGACCCGGCGAAGCTGGCGGCGATTTTCGCGTCGATCCGGGAGAGGGACCTGGGGCTGGAGCGGGTGGTTCTGTCGAACCCGGTCTATGCCGAGCCGCCGGCGCTGACCGAGACGGGGCTGTTCGAGGTGAAAGGCAGCTTTCCGGCGCGGCCGGAGGGGGTTTCCTTCGAGCTGTATTTCCAGCATGTCGAGGGCGACTGGAAGCTCTACGGGCTGGGGATCTTCGCGCTGGAGGCAGAGGCCGAGGCCGAGGCGGCGGAGTAGGGCCCTGGCCGTACGCCACCGGCACCCGGCGGGGCCGATGGCGTGGGGGCCGTCGGGGCGGGCGTCAGGCGATCTCGACCTTCGAGATCAGGCCGTCGGCCAGTTCGAACCGGTAGGTCAGGTCGACCGGGCTGCCCTTGAAATCACCGGTGAGGCGGCATTCCATGGTGGCCGTGTCACCGTCGTGGCCGCAGGAGAGGATATCCTGCCGGTAGTCGATCCTGGCGACGCCCTCGCGCCACTTGCGGATCTCGGCGCGGCCGCGATGGGTCTGGCGTTCGTCGGTGGCGATGCCATCCTCGGTGAAGCAGTCGGCGATTTCCCCGGGCGAGCGGGCGGCGACGTAGCGGATGACGGGAAGCGGAAGCGTGTCGGTCATCGGGGGATCCTTCTGGTTGGATTTGCGATGAGGGATATTTGCGGTTACATGCAAAACGAAACAAGAACGCACCGGAAAGTGCGGTACGCACCGGGAAGTAAGCGCATGGAAGATGCCACGGAAATTCCGCCCCACGGCTACACGCGGGAGACCGCGACGGCCGGGATCGAGGGGGCGCTGAAGGTGATCGAGGGCCGCTGGAAGCTGGAGATCCTGTTCCAGTTGTTCGGCGGGCAGGTCCTGCGGTTCTCGGAACTGGAGCGGGCGATCCCGGAGGTTTCGCAGAAGATGCTGATCCAGCAGTTGCGGCAGTTGGAGAGTGACGGGGTGGTCAGGCGCACCGTCTACCCGGAGGTGCCGCCGAGGGTGGAGTATGGCCTGACGGACTGGGGGCAGGCGCTATGCCCGGCGCTGGATGCGCTGCTGGGCTGGGCGGCGGCGCGGCCGGAGTGAGCGGGGCGGGCGCGGATAGGTCGCGCCATGGGGGTGTTCCCGCGCGGCGCCTGCCTGGCGACCCGGAATTTGCGCAAATTCCGGGGGTGGAAAATGCGCATTTTCCATCCCGGTTTCCGCGCGGGAAACGGGGCCCTCAGGCCCCGACCATGCCCATGATCTGGTAGGTTTTCTTCAGGATCGGCGCGGCGATGGCGCGGGCGCGGTCGGCGCCGGCGGCGAGGATGCGGTCGATCTCGGCCACGTCTTCCATCAGGCGGGACATCTCGGTCGAGATGGGCGCGAGCCGGTCGACGGCGAGGTCGGCCAGCGCCGGCTTGAACTCGGAGAAGGGTTTGCCGCCGTGTTCGGCCAGCACCTGATCGACGCTCAGGTCGGCCAGCGCCGCGTAGATGTTGACGAGGTTCCGGGCCTCGGGCCGGTCGTCGAGCGGGCCCTTCTCGGAGGGCAGCGGCTCGGGGTCGGTCTTGGCCTTGCGGATCTTCCTGGCGATCGTGTCGGCATCGTCGGTGAGGTTGATGCGGGACATGTCGGAGGGGTCGGATTTGGACATCTTCTTCGAGCCGTCGCGCAGGCTCATGACGCGGGTCGCCGCGCCCTCGATGACGGGCTGGGTCTCGGGGAAGAAATCGACCTCGAAATCGTGGTTGAACTTGCGGGCGATCTCCTGCGTGAGCTCGAGATGCTGTTTCTGGTCCTCGCCCACGGGCACGTGGGTGGCGTGGTAGACGAGGATGTCGGCCGCCATCAGCGCCGGGTAGCCGAAGAGCCCGAGCGAGGCGTTCTCGGCGTTCTTGCCGGCCTTGTCCTTGAACTGGGTCATACGCTTCATCCAGCCCATGCGGGCGACGCAGTTGAAGACCCAGGCCATCTGGGTGTGCTCGGCCACCTGGCTCTGGTTGAAGAGGATCGATTTCGTCGGGTCGATGCCCGAGGCGATGAAGCCGGCGGCCAGCTCGCGGGTGGCGTGGCGCAGGTCATCGGGTTCCTGCCAGACGGTGACGGCGTGCAGGTCGACCATGCAGAAGATCGACTCGATGCCTTCCTCTTGGCTGTCGGCGAAGCGCTTGAGCGCGCCGAGGTAGTTGCCAAGATGCAGGTTGCCGGTGGGCTGGATGCCCGAGAAAACGCGCGGTGTGTGGACCACCTCGGTCATGGGGTGTGCTCCGTCTGGAATGCCGTGTTGGCCTCGCTTACTTCCGGGGGCGGATCGCGTCAAGGAGAGCGGGGGGTGAGGGGGCCTGCGGTTTGGGTCGGTCGCCTTGCCGGTGGCCGGTGCCTCGTTCGAGCGAGGCAACCGGATCTGGTGTCGCGATCAAACGGCTGACCGGCCCGGCGCGAGATCCTCGACCAGAACGAACCGTTCCCAGATGACCTGCATGTCCTGTGAAAACCCGCCGTTCCGTTCGAAATAGCCCTTGTGACCAGCGCGCCAGCCCTCGAGGCTGTCATCCTCGCCTTCGGCCAGGGCCATCTCTTCGGTCACCTCGTCGAACCGGCACTGGATCAGTTCTGCGGTCTCGATCACGAGGGCCGGTGTATCGTCCCAGTTGAGGCAGATATCCCGCCGGCCGACTTCCGGCAGGGGCTCGTCCTTCCCGAAGTCGCGGAGGGCGCTGCAGGTTGCCGTTTTCCGGCCACGCCGCACCAGCGAGACCAGTGCGTCGGACAGTGCGGCGCTGTCGCCGAACTTGAAGGTGCTGGCGGAGGGGTAGCGCGCCCTCAGCGCGGCCAGGTTATCGGGCATGTCCGGTCTTCTTCTTTCGAGCGTCGTTGCCGGGTATCATCTCGCAGGTTCGTGACCCTTCGCAAGGGCGCCGGGATCAGCGGCGCATGGCGGCCTTGAACTCGGCGATGCGGAAGGCGCCGAGGAGCTGGCCCAGGAGGAAATAGGCCAGGGTGCCGGAGGCGATCAGCCCGAGCAGCGCCAGCCAGCGCCAGCCGCCCAGGCCGAAGGCCGGGGTGAGCAGGGCCGAGACCGCCCAGAGCACCACGCCCATCAGCACCGAGGCCAGCACGATGCGCCAGATGCGGCGGCGGAAGCGGTCGTCGAAGCGGGCGACCTCGCCGAAGCGGCGGCCGCCGCGGGCCAGTTGCCAGACCATGACCCAGGCCGCCGCGGTTGTGGCGATGGCCGCCGCGAGCCAGCCGATGGCGAAGGCGAGGCCGATGGCGAGGACGGCGTTCACCACCATGGCGACGAGGGCGTAATGGAAGGGGCTTTTCGTGTCCTCGCGGGCGAAGAAGAGCGGTTGCAGGATCTTCTGCAGCACGAAGGCGGGCAGGCCGAGGCCGTAGATGGCGACCGCCAGCGCCGTGGCGGCGGTGTCGTCGGCCCCGAAGGCGCCGCGCTCGAACAGGACCGAGACCAGCGGCAGGGGGATGATCATCAGCGCCACGGCGCAGGGGATGGTCAGCGCCAGCGACAGCTCGCCCGCGCGGGAGAGGGCGTTGCGGGCGCCCGCGTCGTCGCCCGCCTTGAGGCGGCGGGAGAGGTCGGGGAGCAGCACGATACCCACCGCGATGCCGACCACGCCCAAGGGGAGCTGGTAGAGGCGGTCGGCGGAGTAGAGCCAGCTGACCGCCTTGTCGTAGTTCGACGCCACGAGCTGGCCCACCAGCAGGTTGACCTGGACCACGCCCCCGGCCAGCGCGGCGGGCACGGCGACGCGGACGAGGTTCTTCATTTCGGGGGTCCAGCGGGGGCGGACGGGGCGGATGCGCAGGCCGGCCTTGTCGGCGGCGATCCAGACCAGTGCGAGTTGGGCGATGCCGGCGAAGGGGATTGTCCAGACCAGCGCCTTTGCCACCTCGCCGCCCATCGCCCAGGCGACGGTCATGGCCGTGACCAGCATCACGTTGAGCAGCACCGGCGCGGCGGCGGCGGCGGCGAAGCGGCCGGTGGCGTTGAGCACGCCCGAAAGGAGCGCGGCGAGCGAGATGAAGAGCACGTAGGGAAAGACGATGCGCCCGTAATCGACGGTCACGTCGAAGCGGGCGTCGCCGTAGAACCCTTCGGCCGTGGCGTAGACCAGTGCCGGCATGAAGATCATCGACAGCGCCGTGAGGGTGAGCAGCACGAGGCTGAGGCCGGAGAGGGCGAGGCTGGCGAAGGCTTCGGGGGATTCGTCGGCCTCGAGCCGCTTGGAGAACATCGGCACGAAGGCCGCGTTGAACGCCCCTTCGGCGAAGAAGCGGCGGAACATGTTGGGCAGCCGGAAGGCCGCGACGAAGGCGTCCATCAGGACGCCGGGCCCGAGGAAGCCCGCGATCAGCACGTCGCGGGCGAAGCCCAGCAGGCGGCTCATGAGCGTCCAGCCGCCGACCGTGAGGATGCCGGAGAGAAGGCGGATGGGCTTCATGGGGGGTGGCCTTTTCGGCTTGGGGTGTGTCGTTTGCCGAGGAGTAGCGGATTGCCGGGGGCGGGGGAAGAGTGGCTGAAAGGCCGCGGCGGCGGGGTGCCGGGGGCCGTGACGGGGGCTGGAGCGATCCGGAACAGGGTGAGCGTTCCCTGGCAGGTCGGCACGCCGTCATGAACAGTTTCGCCCTGTCCACATCATGCTAAGATACCGAGAAATCGAGGATGTTCACATGACGAGCCGTTGGCCAGACGACTACTTTGAGAAAAATATTGCAGACAGGATCAAGGCCGTCGGCCATCGTCAATATGTCGGAGGGTTTTCAGATCAGCTCTGGTACGAAATTGGAAAGCTGCAATATCACTTCCTTGTGCAGCAAGGCCTTAAGCCCGAGCACGTGTTTTACGATGTTGCCTGTGGATCGTTGCGGCTCGGACAGTACCTGATTCCGTACCTGAACGACGGGCGATATCACGGTCTGGACCTGGATCAGACCTTGATCGATATCGGAATTGAGAAGGAATTCTATACTGATATCATCGCTCTAAGAAATCCGCGTTTCTTTGTTAACGAAGAATTCGATTTCGGAATTTCTCCGAATTTCGACTTTGCAATCGCGCAGTCACTTTTTACTCATCTCGACCCGGATGACATCAGGTCGTGCCTGAGCGCGATGCGAGGAAAGTGCCACGCTCACAGCCAGTTTTACTTTACCGTCTTCTTGAAAGAAGGACGTAGCCCGGAAAACCCCGGTGGACCCTCGGATCCGAACAAGAACTGGTTCTATCGTAAAGAAGACATTGAAGACTTTTGCGAGACGACAGGGTGGTATGCAGACTTCATCGGCGATTGGCGGCACCCTGCTAACCAGATGATGTTCCGCGCCCGTCCAGCAGGACGTTGAGCAGCATGGCCGATACACTGAAGATTGTTCGAGAAGAAGAGCGCGTTGCTCTCTACGACGGCTCAAGATTATTCATGTCCGCGCCTGCCGAGTCGGCGTCTAGTGTGTTCGAATACGCCCTTGACCTGTGCGATGAATCCGTCGGTCACATACAAGTATCGGCTGGTCGTTTCCAGTTGACCAAGCCGATCCGGGTCGACAAACCCGTAACCCTTGAGGGGGCCGGCTACGCGACCAAGTTGATACCGCCCGCAGGGCAATATGCAATTGAGGTCAACGCCAGCTTGCGCAGCCCCACGAGGCGCCAGGTCATACGCGATTCCACAACGTGGCTCTACAACATGGAAATCCGTACCCATGGAATCGTGTTGCGTGATCTGTGCATTGACGGCGAAGGTCAGGGAAAGGGGCTTTCCGTCGAATTCCTTATCGAGGGCATGTTCTCGGGGCTGTTCATTCATCGAACACGGGACGGGCCGGGCTTGCGTCTTGGTCCTTCGGTCATGGAAACGGGCTTTCATGATATTCACATGCTGGATTGTGGAACGCCCGATCAGGCTGCAGTGTCGCTCGAAGCGCAACCCGAGGGTGATGCCTGCAACAATGTCATTTTCCAATCGGTCTTCATCATCTTTCCAAATGGTTGTGCAATGGAGATCGGAGCTGGAATGGGAGTACAAAAACCCAGACTTATTACCCTTCGCGACTGCATGATGCATGGCTGGCTTCCGTGGCAGAAAACCGCAAAGGGGCCTCTGTTGCGGATATCGGGATTGGATCCGGTACGAGGGTTAAAGGTTTTTGGAGGAAGAGTGACGTGCGGGCATGTCGAGTCGCCATGCGTGAGCCTGTTGGAAGGCAGAGCGAAATTCTTCGGAGTGTCGTTCGGCGGCGGCGGCGGCTCTTGTGCAATCATGACCAAGCCAGACACACATGCCGTTATCCGGGATTGCGACTTTCATGGTTTGCGCGGCAAGGATACCATTGGTGATATTGCGCATATTTCCGGAGATGTTCACTTCGAGTCGAACGTTTGCGAAGCGAATTCGGGCCGCTTGATCTTTAATGAACCGGCGCAAGGTTTCGTCACCCATAACCATTTCCTCAAGAATAACGCCAATCGGCCTTTGCTGTTGCGCCATGGCAAGGCCGAGACTCAAGTGGTCGTTTCTGCCAACCGCTTTGGCTGCCAGCGCGATCTTGACGATGCTGATCCCGCGATGCGCAACATACTTTCCGACCGTTGAATTCCCCCGAGGTCTCGCCGTTCTGGTGACAGGGCAGGCGGCGCGACGTCCGGCGCGCCTGGAAAGTCAGCCGGTACGGGGGGTCAGGCGGGGCGGTCGAGGAACTCCGCCTCGGTGTAGACCTTCGACAGGGCGTCGCGGCGGAAGTCGATATGGACGATGCGGCGGGTGCGGTTGTCGTCGCCGACGCGGCGGAAATGGAAATCGTCGTCGGTGAAATGCCCGTCCTGCATGATCCAGCGGACCATGCTTTTCGTCAGGCCGCGATAGGGCGCCATGATGTCGACGATCCACAGGCGGTCGCCGCTGTTCCAGTCTTCGGGGCGGAGGTCTTCCCCGGTGATCAGGCGGCGCTCGGCCTCGGTGCCGAGCCAGCCCCAGGTGTAGAGGCCGCGGGCCACGCCGTCGAACCGGAACAGGCGGAACTGGCCCAGCAGCAGCGGCGGTTCGAGGTAGGTGCGGAGCTGGGCCACCGGCATGCGCGCGTGGCGCGGGCTGCGGAAGGCGAGGAACATCATGTCGCCATAGGCGCGCAGGCGTTCGGGCGAGGGGGCCTCGATATCGGGGAGGGTCTTGCCGGTATCGTCGGTGAGGGCGGTCATGAGGCGATCCTCCGGTCCTGGGCGTGCCCGTTGAGCAGGGCGGTTTCCCACGGGCGCAGCACCATGCGGGCGGTTTCCGGGGCGCCGGTGCCGCGGGCGAGCTCGGGGAAGAGGCGGAAAAGCTCGGCGCGGGTGTCCTCGGCGAGGTCGCGGAGGGCGTATTCGCCGGGGTGGAAGCTTTCGGTGGGCAGGCCCTCGGTCAGCATGATCTCGTGCCGGTCGAAGAGGACGTGGAAATAATCGACCCCGGGGGCGGCATGGTCGATGCGGATGGTCAGGTCGTTGACCAGCCCCTTGGCGGGCACCAGCACCTGCGCGGCGCCGAAGAACAGCTCGGCCCGCCAGTCGTCGAGGAGGATGCGGTGCTGGGGCGAGACGGTGAGGTCGCGCCCGGGCTGGCCCGGGCCGAAGGCGCCGGCGGCGATGCGGACGGGGCGAAGCGAGGGGTCGGCGGCCAGCTCGGCCGCCGGGACATGGCGGCAGCCGATCCAGCGGACGGGGCGGGCCGGGCCGTCGAGGGTGCAGACGCGGTCGCCGATGCGCAGCTCCTCGACCGGGACGGGGCCCGTTTCGGTGTCGATCAGGGTGCCGCGGGCGACGCAGATCGTCACGTTGATGATGATCGTGTCGGTGTCGGTGCCCTGGCTGTCGCGGCCGGTGACGGAGATCACGATGGTCTGGTCGGAGCCGGAGGCCAGGATCGCCTCGCGGTCGACGTGGAACTCGAACTCGCCGGTGGCGGGGTCGTATTCGAGGTCGCCGTACTCTCCGCCCTGGGTGACGGTGAAGGTGTAGCCCTGTGTGGCTTCGCTGGCACCGCCGCCCATCATCGGGACTTCGTCGAAGTCGCCGGAGACGGTGGTGACGTCGGCACCGGTGAGGGCGACGTCGAATGTCCACGTGTCGATCCCGGATGTGCCACCGCCGGTGGCACCCGTGGTTTCGCTGATGTTGTAACCCACTGCTCTGTCCTGCCTGTGTCAGCTCGTTTCGGCTGATTTGTGAGCAGTTTACCGCGTGTTGCCGGGTTTGTCGACGTGGTCGGGGCCTGCCGGGGGGAACCGTGGCGGCGGGGTCGCAGGTGGGACGATATCTTTAAAAGATATCGGGTCGAATTCTTTTAAAGAATTCGGGCGGTGGCGTGGTGGGAGGCCCCGGATCAGGTCCGGGGCGGGGATCATTCGGAGGCGCGCTCGACGCCCTTGTCGATGGCTTCGCGCAGCTTGCGTTCGAGGACGCGCTGCTTGCTTTCGGTGTAGAATTTCAGGCCGAACATGTCCTTCACGTAGAAGGTGTCGACCACCTGCTCGCCATAGGTCGCGATGACGGCGGAGTTGATGTAGACATTGCCCGCCGCCAGCGTGCGGGTGAGGTCGTAGAGCAGGCCGGGGCGGTCGCGGGTGTCGACCTCGATGATGGTGTAGATCTCCGAGCCTTCGTTGTCGAAGGTGATATGGGTCGGCACCTTGAAGGCGCGTTCGCGTTTCTTGAGCTTGTCGCGCGATTGCATGGCGTCGCGGGCGACGACCTCTCCCTTGAGGGTCTTGGTGATCATCTGGCGCAGGCGGGGGAGGCGTTCGGATTCGTAGGGGTGGCCTTCGCTGTCCTGGATCCAGAAGACCGCCGTGGCGAAGCCGTCTTTCGAGGTGTAGGTGCGCGCGTCGACCACGTTGGCGCCGACGAGGGCCAGCGCGCCCGCGAGGCGCGAGAAGATGCCCGGGTGATCGGCCAGCGCGAAGCAGGCGCGGGTGGCGTCGCGGTCGTCGTCGACGGCGAGGTCGATGGCGATCTCGTCTTCCTTGAGGTCGCGCAGGAGCCGCGCGAAGACCACGTGCGCCGTGACGTGCAGCCCCTGCCAGTAGGGCGGGTAATGGCGGGCGGTTTCGGCCTTGAGATCCTTCGGATCCCAGTCGGCCAGCTCCTCGCGGAGGTTGCGCTTGGCGTCGGAGCCACGCTGTTCGCGGTTGAGCTCTTCGAGCCCGCCTTCCATGGCGCGGCGTGTCTGGCGGTAGAGCGCCCGCAGGAGCGAGGCCTTCCAGTTGTTCCAGGTGGTCGGGCCCACGCCGCGGATGTCGCAGACGGTGAGCACGCAGAGAAGGTCGAGCCTTTCCTTGGTCTGCACCGCCTTGGCGAAGTCGCGCACGGTGCGGGGGTCGGCGATGTCGCGTTTCTGGGCCATGTCCGACATCAGCAGGTGATAGCGGACGAGCCATTCGACGGTATCGACCTCCTTGGGCTTGAGCCCGAGGCGAGGACCGACCTTGCGGGCGATCTGGGCGCCGAGGATCGAGTGATCCTCGTCCCGGCCCTTGCCGATGTCGTGCAGCAGCAGCGCCACGTAGAGCACGCGGCGGTTCACCCCCTCCTCGAGGATCGAGGAGGCCACCGGAAGGGCCTCCTTCAGCTCGTGGCGTTCGATCTTGTCGAGCTGGGAGATGCACTGGATGATATGCTCGTCGACCGTGTAGCTGTGATACATGTTGAACTGCATCAGCGCGCGGATCGGTTCGAATTCCGGCAGGTAGGCCGAGAGCACGCCCAGCTCGTTCATCCGGCGGAGCGCCCGTTCGGGGTTGCCGTGTTTCAGCAGCAGGTCGAGGAACAGCTTGCGCGCCTTGGGGTCGTTGCGGAAGCTTTCGTCGATGAGTTTCAGGTTGGCCGTCACCAGGCGCATGGCGTCGGGGTGGATGAGCAGACCGGTGCGCAGCCCTTCCTCGAAGAGCCGGAGGAGGTTGATCCGGTCGGAGAGGAATTTCTTCTCGTCGACGATGGCAAGGCGGCCATGCACCTCGGCGTAATTGTCCTTGAGCTTGCGCTTGCGCTTGAAGAGCCGTTGCAGGAGCGGCTGGGATTTCACGTGCGACGCTTCCAGCTTGGTCAGCAGGATGCGCGTCAGCTCGCCCACCGCCGTGGCGTGGCGGAAATAATCCTGCATGAAGTGCTCGACCGCGCGGCGGCCGGGCGTGTCGACATAGCCCATGCGGGCCGCGACATCGACCTGAAGGTCGAAGGTGAGCTGCTCGGTGGCGCGCCCGGTGATCAGGTGCATGTGGCAGCGCACCGCCCAGAGGAAGTTGTGGGCCTTGGCGAAGGTGGCGAATTCCTCCTCGGCGAAGAGGCCGAGGGTGACGAGATCGGCCACGTCGTCGACCCGGTGAACATACTTGGCGACCCAGAACAGGCATTGCAGGTCGCGCAGCCCGCCCTTGCCCTCCTTCACGTTGGGCTCGACCATGTAGCGGACGCCCTGCTTCTGGTGCCGGCTGCCGCGTTCCTCGAGCTTGGCCTCGATGAATTCGCGCTCGGTGCCTTCGAAGAGCTCTTCGCGCAGGCGGGTGTGGAGGGTCTCGCCCAGCGCGGCATCGCCGTAGATGAAGCGTTTCTCCAGCAGGGCCGTGCGGATGGTGAAATCCTCGGCCCCGAGGCGCAGGCAATCCTTCACCGTGCGGCTGGAATGGCCGACCTTCAGGCGCAGGTCCCACAGGATGTAGAGGGTGCTTTCAATGACGCTCTCGGCCCAGGGGGTGATCTTGTAGGGCGTCAGGAACAGCAGGTCGACATCGGAGAACGGCGCCATCTCGCCCCGGCCGTAGCCGCCGACGGCGAAGACGGCGATGCGCTCGGATTCGGTGGGGGTGGGCAGCGGGTGCAAGTGGCGGGCGGCCACGTCGAGCGCGGCGCGGACCACGCAATCGGTCAGCCAACTGTAGGAGCGGATCGCCGCCTCGGCGGCGAAGGGGTCGGCCGAGAGGCCGGCCGCGATGGCGTCGCGCCCGTCCTCCATCGCCGCGGCGAGCGTGTCGACCACCGCCTTGCGCTGAGCCGCGGCATCGCTGCCCGCGGTGCCGATGGCCGCGTCGAGCGCGCGACCGACGGCATCCTCGTCGAAGATACCGTCGGCCGGGCCGATCAGGTCAGCCGGAGGGGGCGTTGCGTCTTTCATTCCGGTCCGGTCGGCGCGGGATCAGAAGCCCGCGCCTTCGAAGCCTTGCGGCGCCGGGCTGAGCACCTTGACCTGCTTGTCCTGGATCGTGGCGACGGCGAGGCCGCGCTCGTTCGAGCCGTTGGGCAGGAAGCGGAACACGCCGTTCACGCCCTGGAAGCCGGCGGGCTGTGTCAGCGCCTCCTTCGAGAGCGCGTTGCGGGCGCCGCCGGTGGCCAGGGCGCCGACCGCCGCGATGCCGTCATAGGCCAGCCCGCTGAGCGCGTGCGGGGCCGCGCCGTAGGCCGCCTGGAAGCGGCTCTGGAACTGGGCCGAGCGGCCCGGGTCGGGCAGGGCGAACCAGCCGCCCTGGACGCCCGGCAGTTCGAGCGTCTGCGGGGGCGTGTCCCAGCGGGCGAGGCCGATATACTGCACCTTGTCCGCACCCAGCCCGTTCTCGGGCAGCATCTGCGAGAAGAGCGGCAGGGCACCGGCGGTGTTGGCGGTGAGGAAGATGGCGTTGGCGTCGGTCTGCTGGGCGGTGTTCTTGATCTTGGGCAGGGCCGCGACGACGCCCTGTTGCGAGAACTCGTAGCTGACGGCGCCCGAGGGGACGGCCCCGTTTCGGGTGATCGCCTCCTGGATCGCGGCGCGGCCGAGGCGGCCGGCGAGGTTGTTGGAATAGACCGTCATGATGCGGTTGCGCCCCTGGGAGGCGGCATAGCTGACCAGCCGGTTGGCGGTGGTGTCGAAGGTCTGTCCCAGCACGAAGAGGTTGCCCCCGGCGATGGTGGGGTTGTTGGAGAAGGCCAGCACGTTCACGCCCCGGCCCGCGACGGCGAGCGCCGCCGCGTTGGCGGATTCGGCGTGCAGCGGCCCGATGATGATCTTGGCACCTTCGGCCACGGCCTCCGCCGCGACCTGGCCCGCCTTCTCGGCATTGCCGGCGGTGCCGTAGACACGCAGGTCGACCTGCACGCCGCCCAGGTCGGAGACCGCCATGCGGGCGGCGTTCTCGAGGTCTTTCGCGAGCTTCTGCTCATTGGTGTCGGCCGAGCCGTAGGGCACCAGAAGGGCCACCGGCACCGGAGCCGAGGGGTTGATCGAGGGGCCGGAGCCGATGATCGGCCCGCTCGCGCAGGCGGCGAGCAGGACAATGGAGA
The DNA here is from genome assembly GCF_030373445.1 of Roseovarius sp. Taxonomy (GTDB): domain Bacteria; phylum Pseudomonadota; class Alphaproteobacteria; order Rhodobacterales; family Rhodobacteraceae; genus Roseovarius. The sequence continues at coordinate 95,972 of NZ_JAUCYU010000008.1, read as the reverse complement.
GGAGAGCCAGCGGCCCGAGGATGAGCTTGCGAAGCTTGGTGAAAACGGCGAACATGAACGAGAAGCGCTCCCTTCTGACGGCGGGACAGGGTCCCGTACGGGTTTCGGGCCGATCATAGACGTCATGCGGGAGGGGTCCAGTGGTGATTCCGGTCAACCCGGAGCTGGCTCCGGGGCTATACCTGATTGCAACGCCGATCGGCGCGGCGCGCGACATCACGCTGCGCGCGCTCGATATTCTGCACTCGGCCGACATGCTGGCGGCCGAGGACACGCGGAGCCTGCGCAAGCTGATGGACATCCACGGGGTGCCGCTGGGGGACCGGCCGCTGGTGAGCTACCACGATCACAATGCAGGCCGCGCGCGGCCAAGGATCATGGCGGCGCTGGAGGCGGGAAAATCAGTGGTTTACGCCTCGGAGGCCGGCACGCCCATGGTGTCGGACCCCGGGTTCGACCTGGCCCGCGCGGCCGTGGAGGGCGGGCACGGGCTGATCTCGGCGCCGGGTCCATCGGCGGCGGTGACCGCGCTGACGCTCTCGGGCCTGCCGGCGGACCGGTTCTTCTTCGCGGGCTTCCTGCCGCAGGGCGGATCCAAGCGGAAATCCGCGCTTGGGCAGTTTGCCGCGGTGCCCGGGACGCTGATCTTCTACGAATCGCCGAAGCGGGTGGCGGCGATGCTGCGGGATGCGGTGGAGGTGCTGGGCGGCGCGCGACCGGCGGCGATGTGCCGGGAACTGACCAAGAAATTCGAGGAAGTCCGGCGCGGCACGCTCGAGGAGCTGGCAGAGGAAATGGCGGGGCGGACGCTGAAGGGAGAGATCGTCGTGCTGGTGGGGCAGGGGAATTCAGGAACTGTTAGCGAAATTGATTTAGATTCGGCTTTGAGCGAGGCGCTGGAGGGGCGTTCGGTGCGGGATGCGGCGGATATCGTGGCGGCGCAGTTGGGCATGAAACGGCGTCCGGTGTATCAGCGTGCGCTTGAGCTGGCGAAGGCGCGTGAGTGAGGTTCGTCGGTTCGAGGTTTCTTGCCGGGCCGGGCTTTGGCTGTTGGATTGGACGTTGTTCCTAGTCCGGGCATTGCTTTGCGGAAGGAGAAGGCATGACGACGCATTTCAGGTTCGACGAGGGGGGCACGGCCACCGCGGTGCCGGCGGCGAAGCGGCGGCGCGGGCGGCGTGCCTACCTTTCGGGGGTCAGCGCCGAGAAGGCGGTTGCGCGGGAATATGACCGGCGCGGCGCGGACCTTCTGGAAACGCGCTGGCGCGGGCAGGCGGGCGAGATCGACCTGATCTTCCTGGATCGCGGCGTCTATGTCTTCTGCGAGGTGAAGAAGGCCTCGAGCTTCGATGCGGCGGCGGAGCGGCTGCGCGTCGACCAGATGCAGCGCATTCACCTGGCGGCCTCGGAATACCTGGGCAACACGCCGCAGGGGCAGCTTTCCGAGGTGCGGTTCGACCTGGCGGTGGTGGATGACCGCGGACAGGTCGAAATTCGGGATGCGGCCTTCAGCCATTTCTGAGCGGCGCATTTCGGATTTGCACACCGGCCGGGATTGGCCCATGTAAAGGCTGCACGCATTTGCCGGGGACAGCCTATGAAAATCGCCTTTCAGATGGATCCGATTGGGCCGATCGATATCAACGCGGACAGCACGTTCCGGCTGGCGGAGGAAGCGCAGGCGCGGGGGCACGAGCTCTATTATTACACGCCGGACCGGCTGGCCTATAACCAGGGCCGGGTGGAGGCGCGGGGCTGGCCGCTGGAGGTGCGGCGGGAGAAGGGCAATCACTTCACGCTGGGCGAGGAGCAGCTGTTCGACCTGTCGGAGATGGACGTGGTCTGGCTTCGGCAGGATCCGCCTTTCGACATGTTCTACATCACCACCACCCACCTGCTGCAGCGGCTGAGCCCCGGCACGCTGGTGGTGAACGATCCGTTCTGGGTGAGGAACTTTCCCGAGAAGCTGCTGATCCTCGACTTCCCCGAACTGATGCCGCCCACGGCGATTGCCCGCGATCTTGCCACGATCAAGGCGTTCCGGGCCGAGCATGGCGACATCATCGTCAAGCCGCTTTACGGCAATGGCGGGGCGGGGGTGTTTCACCTGCCCGAGAGCGACCGCAACCTCGCCTCGTTGCACGAGATGTTCACCGGGTTCAGCCGCGAACCGCTGATCGCGCAGAAATACCTGCCGGAGATCAAGAAGGGCGACAAGCGGGTGATCCTGGTCGATGGCGAGCCGGTGGGGGCGATCAACCGCATTCCCGGCGAGGGCGAGACGCGGTCGAACATGCATGTGGGCGGGCGCCCCGAGAAGGTGGAGCTGACCGAACGTGACCGGGAGATCTGCCGCATCATCGGGCCGCGGCTGCGGGAGTGCGGGCAGGTTTTCGTAGGGATCGACGTGATCGGCACCTACCTGACCGAGATCAACGTGACCTCGCCCACCGGCATCCAGGAGCTGGAGCGGTTCGACGGGGTGAACGTCGCCGGAAAGATCTGGGAGGCGATCGAGGGCAAGCGGGCGTGAGCGTCGCGCGGCGCCTCCTGAACCCCTACCTGCGTTTCACCGAGAAGCGGTACATGGAACGCGCGGAGGAGCCGGCCGCGCTGCGCCGGAATTTCGAGTTCAAGGCACGGCTGTTCTTCCGGGCGCCGTTCGGCACGCGCTACGAGCGCGGCGTGCTGGGCGGGGTGCCGGTGCAATGGGCGCGGGCGAAGGGCGTGCGCCGGGAGGCCGGGCCGCTGATGTTGCACCTGCATGGCGGCGGCTACGTGTTCGGCTCGTCGACGACGCACCGGGCGATGCTGGGGCGGTTGTCGGCGCTGGCCGGGCTGCCGGCCTGCCTGCCCGATTACCGGCTGGCGCCGGAGCATCCGTTTCCGGCGGCGGTCGAGGATGCGCTGGCGGTTTACCGGGCCGTGGAGGACTGGCCCGGCGGGGTGGTGATCGGCGGGGACAGTGCCGGCGGCGGGCTGGCGCTGGCGGTGGTGGCGGAGGTGTTGCGAGCCGGGGGCAAGCTGCCGCTGGGGGTGTTCGCGATGTCGCCGCTGACCGACATGGGGTTTACGGGCGAGAGCATGCGAACCAATGCCGCGGCCGACGTGATGCTGCCCGCGAGCCGGGCGGCGGAGACGGCGGAGATGTATCTCGACGGGGCGGATGCGGAAGACCCGCGGGCCTCGCCGCTGTTTGCCGATTTCACGGGCGGGCCGCCGGTGTGGCTTTGCGTCGGGGATACGGAGATTCTGCTGGATGACACGCGGCGCATGGCCGAACGGCTGGCGGCGCAGGGGGTCGAGGTGGAGATGCGGATCGAGCATGACCTGCCGCATGTCTGGCCGTATTTCCAAGGGCTTATGCCGGAGGCGATGGTGACGCTGCGGGAGATTGCAGAGTGGATCAGCTCTCTTTCGCGGCGGAGAGGCGGAAGCTGACCGCCTCGGCCACGTGGGGCCGGCGGATGGTGTCGGAGCCGTCGAGATCCGCGATGGTGCGGGCGACGCGCAGGACGCGGTGATAGCCGCGGGCCGAGAGGCCGAAGCGGTCGGCCACCTTGGTGAGAAGCTCGCGGCCCTCGGTATCGGGCGTGGCGATGTCTGTGAGCATCTCGCCTTCGGCATCGGCGTTGAGGCGCATGCCGGGATGGTCGCGGTAGCGGGCGTGCTGGAGGTCGCGCGCCGCCTGCACCCGGGCGGCGACGGTGGCGGAGGGCTCGCCCGAGCTTGGCAGGTCGAGATCGGTATAGGCGACGGGGGGCACCTCGATCCGGAGGTCGAACCGGTCCATCAGGGGGCCGGAAATGCGGCCCATGTAGTCGTCTCCGCAGGCGGGCGCGCGGGCGCAGGCGCGGGAGGCGTCGGGCAGGTAGCCGCATTTGCAGGGGTTGGCGGCGGCGACCAGCATGAAGCGGCAGGGGTATTTCACGTGGGCGTTGGCGCGGGCGACGACGACCTCGCCCGATTCGACGGGCTGGCGGAGGGTTTCGAGCACGGAGCGGGTGAATTCGGGGAACTCGTCCATGAAGAGCACGCCGTTATGGGCCAGCGAAATCTCCCCCGGCGAGGCGCGTCGGCCGCCGCCGACGATGGCCGCCATCGAGGCGGTGTGGTGCGGTTCGCGGAAGGGGCGGGCGCGGTTGATGCCGCCTTCCTCGATCAGCCCGGCGAGGGAGTGGATCATCGAGGTTTCCAGCGCCTCCTGTGCCGTCAGCGGCGGAAGGAGGCCGGGCAGGCGGGCGGCCAGCATGGATTTGCCGGAGCCGGGCGTGCCGACCATCATCAGGTGGTGGCGCCCGGCGGCGGCGATTTCCAGCGCCCGCTTGGCGCGTTCCTGGCCTTTCACGTCGGTGAGGTCGCGGCCGGAGCTGTCGGGGATCACTTCGCCCGGTTCGGCCGGGGGGAGGGGGGACTGGCCGGTGTAGTGGCGGACGACATCGGCCAGCGTGGCGGCGCCGATGACGCGGGCGGCGTCGACCCAGGCGGCCTCGGGCCCCGACCCCTTGGGGCAGAGGAGGGTGCGGTCGGCCTCGGCCGCCGAGAGTGCGGCGGGGAGGGCGCCGATCACGGGCAGGAGGGAGCCGTCGAGGGACAGCTCGCCCAGCGAGCAGGTGCCTTCGACCGCGTCGGCGGGGATGATTTCGAGGGCGGCGAGGAGGGCCAGGGCGATGGGCAGGTCGAAATGGCTGCCCTCCTTCGGCATGTCGGCGGGGGAGAGGTTGATGGTGATGCGCTTGGACGGGAGGGCGATGGCCATGGAGGTGAGCGCCGTGCGCACGCGGTCGCGCGCCTCGGTCACCGCCTTGTCGGGCAGGCCCACGAGGGAGAAGCCGGGAATCCCGGCGGTGACGGCGCATTGCACCTCGACCGTTTTCGCCTCGACCCCCTCGAACGCGACCGTGTAGGCGCGGGCCACCATCGCGCATCCCTTGCGTTGCCAGATTTGGTTAACAAGGTGGGCGGGAATGGTTGAGGATTGGTTAACGCCTTGAGGGCGGGGTGGTCAGAGGCGGCCGAACACGTCTTGCAGGATGGCGGAGAGGCCGGTGCTGTCTTCCTCGGTGAAGGCGTCTGGCTGGTCGCTGTCGATGTCGAGCACGGCGATGATCTCGCCCGCGCCGTTGCGGACGGGCAGGACGATTTCCGACCGGGTGGAGGCGGCGCAGGCGATGTGGTCGGAGAAGGCCTCGACATCCGCCACCAGTTGCACGTGCCCTGTCCGGGCCGCAGCCCCGCAGACGCCGCGGGAGAAGGGGATGACGAGGCAGCCATGCCCGCCCTGGTAGGGGCCGATCTTGAGCAGTTCGGGTTCGGTCACGCGGTAGAAGCCTGTCCAGTCGAAGCGGTCGTCGGCGTGGTGCAGTTCGCAGACGATCGTGGCCATGAGCGCGACGTCGTCGGATTCGCCCTCGGTCAAGGCGGCGATGGTCTTGGCGGTGGTGGCGTAGTCGATCCTCATGGGCGTGGATATGGCACGCGCCGGGGCCTTCCGCCAGCCCCGGCCTTGCATCGCCCCCGGGGGATATGGCAGGTGCGGCCCCCGACACGCGATTTTCGGCCGAAGGAGAGACATATGACGACCCTGAGCCTGCGCCATAACGAGGAGCGCGACCTTGCCCCGCTTGCGGGGCTGCTGAAGGACGAGGGCGACATGGCCCTCGTGAACCCGCATGCGCGGTATCCGTTCGACGAGGGCGAGTGGAAGATGCGGTGGTTGCAGGAGGTGGATGACGAGTCGTTCTACCTGCTGGACGGCCAGGGCCGCGAGGTGGGGTTCTTTGCGCTGCGCGTGGGTGTTGGGCCGGAGGTGCGGCACCTGACTTACGTGTTCGTCGAGGAGGAGATGCGGGGCGGCACCGGAGAGGAGCTGGCGAAGCTTGCGGAGGAGGCGGCGCGGGACCTTGGGGCGCTGAGCATCACGCTGAAGGTGGAGCTGGACAACGAGGCGGCGCTGCGGCTTTACCAGAAGTCGGGCTACGAGGAATTGTCGCGCCGCGGTGGCATGGCCACGATGCGGCGCGACCTGGATCGCTAGACCCTACGGTGGCGTAGGGTTCAGGCGCGTTCGATGGCGATGGCCGTGCCCTCGCCGCCGCCGATGCAGATGGCCGCGACGCCGCGCTTCAGGCCGCGTTTCTCCAGCGCGTTCAGCAGGGTGACCATGATGCGTGCGCCGCTGGCGCCGATCGGGTGGCCCAGCGCGCAGGCGCCCCCGTTTACATTGACCTTTTCGCGGGGCAGGCCCATTTCCTGCATGAAGGCCATGGGGACGACGGCGAAGGCCTCGTTCACCTCCCACAGGTCGACATCGTCTTTCGACCAGCCGAGTTTTTTCAGCAGTTTCTGGGCCGCCGGGACGGGGGCCGTGGTGAACCAGCCGGGCGCCTGGGCGTGGCTGGCATGGCCGAGGATACGGCCCCGTATGTTGAGGCCGTTGGCCTTGGCCGCATCCCCCGAGGCGAGCACCAGCGCCGCCGCGCCGTCGGAGATCGACGAGGAGTTGGCGGGGGTGACCGTGCCGTCCTTGCGGAAGGCGGGCTTGAGGTGCGGGATCTTGTCGGGGCGGGCCTTGGCGGGCTGTTCGTCTTCGGAAATCGTGACCTCGCCCTTGCGGGTGGTCAGGGTGACGGGGGTGATCTCGCCCTCGAAGGCGCCGGATTTCTGGGCGGCGAGCGCGCCTTCGAGCGAGCCGATGGCGTATTCGTCCTGCGCTTCGCGGGTGAACTGGAACTTCTCGGCGCAATCCTCGGCGAAGGTGCCCATCAGGCGGCCCTTGTCATAGGCGTCCTCCAGCCCGTCGAGAAACATGTGGTCCTTGACCTCGGCATGGCCGATGCGGGCGCCGCCGCGCATCTTGGGCAGAAGGTAGGGCGCGGTCGACATGCTTTCCATGCCGCCCGCGATCATCAGGTCGGTGTCGCCCAGCGCGATCTGGTCGAAGCCGATCATCGCGGCCTTCATGCCCGAGCCGCACATCTTGTTGAGGGTGGTGGCCGGCACGTCTTCGCCAAGGCCGCCATGGAAGCCGGCCTGGCGGGCGGGGGCCTGGCCCTGGCCGGCGGGCAGGACGCAGCCCATCAGCACCTCGTTCACGGTTTCGGCTTTCGCGTCGGCCAGCGCGGCGCGGATCGCGGTGCCGCCCAGAAGGCTGGCCTCGACCCCGTCGAAATCTCCCTGGAACCCGCCCATGGGGGTGCGGGCGGCTCCGGCTATGACAACGTCTTTCATGGGTAGTGATCCTCCTCGGATTTTGATGCCGCAGAATACCGAATGGTAACCAATGCGGTCTAGCCTGCGTCGTATTAGTACCTAAGGCGGAGTGCGCATGGAACTCGACAGCAGCAGTCTGAACGGCGTGCAGGTGATTTCGGTGATGGCGGACCGGATCGATTCGGCCGGCGCAATCCGGTTCAAGGACGCGGTGCGCGCCGTGGTGGACGAGGATGCGCCGCGGGTGGTGCTTGACCTCGGGCGGGTCGGGTTCGTCGATTCGAGCGGTCTTGGCGCCATCGTGGCGGTGATGAAGTTCCTCGGGCCGGAGCGCAAGCTGGACCTGGCGGCGCTGACGCCGAACGTGGACAAGGTGTTCCGGCTGACGCGGATGGACACGGTGTTCGGAATTTACGGGGATGTCGACAGTGCCACGCGCCGCGCGGCCGGGTGAGCGGGCCGTGCCGTCCGGGCGGATCGGGGTGGCGGAGGGCGTTCGCCTTTCGCTGGCGATCCGGGCCACGCCGGAGGCCACGCGCGAGGCGGTTGCGGCCGTGCGTGGGATCATGGCGCGGGCCGGGGCGGCGCCGGGCCTGCTGTTCCGGGTCGAGCTGGTGCTGGCGGAGGTGCTGAACAACATCGGCGAACATGCCTATGGCGGGGCCGGCGGGCGCGTTTGGCTGAAGGCAGGGATGGAGGGCGATGCGCTTTGCGTGACGATCGCCGACCGGGGCCGGCCAATGCCCGGCAACGAGATGCCGGAGGGCGCGCTGCCGGATATGGATGTGCCCTGCGAGCGGCAGCCCGAGGGAGGATTCGGCTGGTACCTGATTCACAGCCAGGCGGATGCGGTGACTTACAGCCGGAGCGAGGGTCAAAACACCCTTGGGTTGCGGTTTGCGCCGCGATCGGGGGCGTGAGGGGGCAAAAACCTTAATCTCGCCGCAATCATTACGAAAAACCGCCCGAAACAAAGGTCATAACCGGTCTTGTAGCTGCATATGGCTTCCCTCGGCGCCGCGTTTAACAGCCCCCACCCAGTGCGCGGCGTCGAGGTACTTACCCCCCCTGAAACCTGCAATTGCCTATCCGGTTCGCCGGTTTGTTGGCATTCCCGCGCGGCGGCCTTAGTGTCGCGGCGAGAGGTTCAGAGGAGGGCTTTCATCCATGCGCGATCTTCATCTTCCGGGCCGGTCGCCCGTTCTGGCGGCCAATGGCATGTGCGCCACGTCCCATCCGCTGGCGGCGAAGGCGGCGGTGGACATTCTCGAACGTGGCGGCAACGCGGTGGACGCGGCAATTGCCGGGGCCGTGCTGCTGGGGATCTGCGAGCCGCAGATGACCGGGATCGGCGGCGATTGCTTCGTGCTGTTCAGCGAGACGGGAAGCGATGAGGTGCGGGCGCTGAACGGGTCGGGCCGGGCCCCGGCGGCGGCGGATGCGGCGGCGCTGCGGGACAAGGGGCAGGAGACGGTGCCGGTGCACGGGGTCGAGGCGGTGACGATGCCGGGGGCGGTGGATGCGTTCTGTCGTTTGTCAGCGGATCACGGGCGGCTGGGGCTGGACGCGGTGCTGGCGCCGGCGATCCACTATGCCGAGGCCGGGGTTCCGGTGGCCGAGCGGGTGGCGTTCGATTTTCCCGGTGACGTGAAGGTGCTTCAGGGTCACGGGGTGGCGCATTATTCCGATGGCGGCCAACCGCTGACGGCGGGGCAGCTGTTCCGCGCGCCGGGGCAGGCGGAGGTTCTGCGCCGGGTGGCGAAGGACGGCCGCAAGGCCTTCTACGAGGGCGAGGTGGCCGAGGACATGCTGGCCGCGCTGGGCGGAATGGGCGGCGTGCACACGGCCGAGGATTTTGCGGGCGTGGCGTGCGAGTACACGCAGCCGTTGGCGGGGACGTATGGCGGGACGGAGCTGGTCGAGCATCCGCCGAACGGGCAGGGGGCGACGGCGATCCTGATGCTGAACATCCTCAAGCAGTTCGATATCGCGGGGATGGATCCGTGGGGCGCCGAGCGGGCGCATATCGAGGCGGAGGCGGCGAAGCTCGCCTACGATGCGCGGAACCGGTTCATTGCCGACCCGGATCACACCGCGCGGCTGGATCACATGCTGGCGCCGGAGACGGCGGAGCGGCTGGCGGCGCTGATCGACCCGAAGCGGGCGATGGCCAAGGCGGCGCCGGTGGCCGAGGCGGTGCACAAGGACACGGTCTATATCACCGTGGTGGACAAGGACCGGATGGCGGTGTCGCTAATCTATTCGATCTTCCACGGGTTCGGGTCCGGCATCGCGTCGGAGAAATTCGGCATCCTGTTCCAGAACCGGGGGGCGGGGTTCACCCTGACGCCGGGCCATCCGAACGAGCTGGGCGGCGGGAAGCGGCCGATGCACACGATCATTCCGGGCATGCTGCGCGAGGGCGGCCGGGTGGTGATGCCGTTCGGGGTGATGGGCGGGGCCTATCAGCCGAACGGGCATGCGCGGTTCGTGAGCAACCTGCGCGATTTCGGACTGTCGCCGCAGGCGGCGATCGACGCGCCGCGGAGTTTCGCCGATGGCGGCGAATTGCGGGTCGAGCGCGGGTATCGGGAGGCGGTGCGGCGGGCCCTGGCCGACATGGGCCACGAGGTGGTGGTGCCCGACGAGCCGATCGGCGGGGCGCAGGCGATATTGATGCACGAGAGCGGGGTCCTGGAAGGCGGGAGCGATCCGCGCAAGGACGGGTGTGCGCTGGGGTATTGAGCCGGTGGTGGGTTGGCACCCACCCTACGGATGACGGCGAGTGGGGGCTTTATGCCCGCCCTGCACATCAGGGGATTGTAGGGTGGGTGTGAACCCACCAGCGGATATGTTGCGTCGTGGCGGGCCGACAGCCACCCTACGCCTCCCGCGACCGTAGGGTGGGTGCAACCCACCGCCCGGTCAGTTCAGCTGGAAATGCAGCGGGTAGTGGCCGTCTTCGAACGGACCGAACAGATCGGGGATGTCGGGGTGGCCGACCGGTTCGCCGGAATAGTCGGCGATCAGGTTCTGTTCGCTGACATAGGCGACGTAATAGCTTTGGTCGTTCTCGGCCAGCAGGTGGTAGAAGGGCTGTTCCTTCGACGGCCGGCTTTCCTCGGGGAGGGATTCGTACCACTCCTCGGTATTGGAAAATTCGGGATCGACGTCGAAGACCACCCCCCGGAACGGATGCTTCCGGTGGCGCACGACCTGACCCAAGTGATATTTCGCACGTGTCGTATACATTCAAAACAGCCCCTAAAGGCAGACATTACCCGTTTCAAGGTCCGTTTGTCCAATGCCCGCTGGCAAAACCGCGAGAAACAGTGTGTGAACCCGCCCATGACAGTATCCGGGCCCGGATTCGCCATTTCCCAAAGCCGCGGGATGCGCTAGAATGGCAAAAAAGACCATAAAAAAAGCGAGAGGCAGATGAGCAGACTCTTTCGCGCGGTCCTGTTGCTGTTGTTGGTGGCGTCGTGTGGCGGCCGCAGCAGCGGCCCCGCGCCCGACAATCTCGACGACGCCTGCGTGATCCTTCGCGAGCGTCCGCAATACGCCCGAGCCTTCCGTGCCGCCGAGCGGCAATGGGGGGTTCCCGTCCACGTGCAGATGGCCACGATCTACCAGGAGAGCAAGTTCGACGGGGAGGCGCGCACGCCCTTCCGCTGGACGCTCGGGGTGATCCCGATGGGCCGGATCAGCTCGGCCTATGGATACAGCCAGGCCCTGGACGGCACGTGGGAGGAATATCTCGAGGAGCGCGGGCGGTACAACGCGCGCCGCAACGATATTCACGACGCCGCCGATTTCATGGGGTGGTACATGTCGAAGACCACCGAGCACCTCGGGATTTCCCAGCATGACACTCGCAACCAGTACCTTGCCTATCACGAGGGGCGGGGCGGGTTCAGAAGTGGCAGCTACAACAAGAAGGCTTGGCTGTTGCGGGTGGCCGACAAGACGGCGGCGCGGGCCAATACCTACCAGGCGCAGCTGGCGCGCTGCGGGCGGTACTGAAGGAAGAGCCGCTGCCCGGGGCCGGGCGGCGGCTCTTACCTGTGCGCTGACGTATCTGGTGCCCGGGCCGGGCTTGATTGCACGCCCCGCCCGGACCCCGGGCGCCGCCCGGCTTGCAGCTCTAGCGGTCGATCGTCTCGACGCCCACGCCCGGAATGACGAAGCGGTCATCGCTGATCGAGACGCCGGTTTTCAGGTCACCCAGCACCACGGTCGTTCGGGTGCCGGTGTCGTCGGTGACGACCCACTGGCGCAGTTCGACCGGGTTGTCGGTGAACACCAGCTCGATGCTGCCGTAATCGGGGTTTTCCGGGTCCTGCGCGCGTACCGTTGTCGTCTTGCCGTCGCTGTCATGGCCCGTGACCATCCGCTCGCGGGTGAAATCCACGTTGTTGGCCAGCACGATCTTGAGGGGCGTGCGATGCAGCGGATAGGCCTCGGGCCCGGTGTTCGACTTGGGGTCGATCACGCCGACGCGGGTGCCGTCGGCGAGAACCAGGGTTTCCTCGGGCGGATCGTATTCGAAGCGCACCCGGCCAGGACGCTTGATGTAGATCTGGCCGGTCGAGATCGTCTGATCCTCGTTGATCTGGGTGAACTTTCCCTGGGCCGCCTGAAAGCTGTTCAGGTAGCTGGAAATCTCGCCCAGCGAGAGCTTCTCGGCCGCCGCGGGCAGGGCCGCGAGAGAGAGGGCGGCCGAGGCTAGGAGGGTGCGTATCATGGTCATGAAGTGTATTTAGGCGCTGGTGCGGAGAATTGCACCATGGCGATCACCGAAATGTGTGGGCGTGGTGGAATGGCGCCGACATCTTGCGGCAAAGGAAACGGGCCCCGGCGGGGCCCGCTCCGCTTTCACGGTCAGGTTGCGGGGGTGCCGTCAGCGGCTGGAGTTGGCCCGCCCGGTGCTTGATGCCGAGGAGGTGGCCGGGCTGCCATCGTTCAGAACCATGCCCAGACCGGCGGCGAGTGCGACCGGAGACGCGACCGCGCCGGCGGTCATGAGGCCCTGGTTGGCGGCGGCCGGCGCGCTCTGTGAAGACACGAACGGGTTGTTGGTCGCGTTGCTGCCCGCCTGTTGCGCGGTGGCGGGGGCTGCGAGCGCGACGGTCATCGCGGTACATGCGAGTGCTGTGGTGATTTTCTTCATGGCTTGCTCCGTGAGTGTTTGCCAGAGTGTGAGCCTGGCGTGAGTGGCTAGTGATACAAGGCATACGTGTGTGCCCTGGTGGTCACAAAGGAAGCGAAGAGCATGGGGAAGGACCGGCAATGCGGCGCACAAAACGCGTGATCGGGTAAGCGCGAGGCCGCTTGCATTGAGGCAGGGGTGTGTCAGGGCCCGCGCGGTGTGCTGAAAGACCGTGCAACCGGCATGACCTTGCCGACTTTATGTACCCGGGGCGGCGAGGCCCCGGGTCAGGCCCGGGAGGGGAGGGGCCCCGGCACGAGGGCCGGGGCGGGGATTATTGCTCGGGGACGAGGATTTCGCGCTTGCCGACGTGGTTGGCCGGGCTGACGACGCCTTCGTCTTCCATCTGTTCCACGAGGCGCGCGGCCTTGTTGTAGCCGATGGCCAGCTTGCGCTGGATGTAGGAGGTCGAGCATTTGCGGTCGGTGATGGCGATCTGCACGGCCTGGTCGTAGAGCGCGTCCTCGCCATCGGTGTTGCCGCCGGTGTTGAGGCCGAGCACCGCGTCGATGTCGCTGGCCTTCTCGTCCTCGGGGCCTTCCTGGACGCCGCCCACATAGTCGGGTGGGCCGTAGGCCTTGAGGTGGCTGACCACTTCCTCGACTTCCTCGTCCGAGACGAAGGGACCGTGGCAGCGGGTGATCTTGCCGCCGCCGGCCATGTAGAGCATGTCGCCCATGCCTAGGAGCTGTTCGGCGCCCATTTCGCCGAGGATGGTGCGGCTGTCGACCTTGGAGGTCACCTGGAAGGAGATCCTTGTGGGGAAGTTGGCCTTGATCGTGCCGGTGATGACGTCGACCGAGGGGCGCTGGGTGGCCATGATGAGGTGGATGCCGGAGGCGCGGGCCATCTGGGCGAGACGCTGGATGCAGGCCTCGATTTCCTTGCCGGCGACCATCATCAGGTCGGCCATCTCGTCGACGATGACGACGATGAAGGGCATCTTCTCGGGCGCGAATTCGTCGGTCTCGAAGACGGGTTCGCCGGTGTCGTCGTCGAAGCCCGTCTGGACGGTGCGCGAGAACATCTCGCCGCGCGAGAGCGCGTCTTCGACGCGGCTGTTGTAGCCGTCGATGTTGCGCACGCCCATCTTGGACATCTTGCGGTAGCGTTCCTCCATCTCGGCCACGACCCATTTCAGGGCGACCACGGCCTTCTTCGGGTCGGTCACCACGGGCGAGAGCAGGTGCGGGATGCCGTCATAGACGGAGAGTTCCAGCATTTTGGGGTCGATCATGATCAGGCGGCATTCCTCGGGCGTGAGCTTGTAGAGGAGGCTGAGGATCATGGTGTTGATGGCCACGGACTTGCCCGAGCCGGTGGTGCCGGCGATGAGCAGGTGGGGCATCTTGGCGAGGCTGGAGATCACCGGGTCGCCGCCGATATCCTTGCCGAGCGCGAGCGGCAGGCGCATGTTGCTGTCGCCGAAATCGCGGGAGGCGAGGAGTTCGCGCAGGACCACCATCTCGCGGTGGTCGTTGGGCAGTTCGATGCCGATCACGCTGCGGCCCGGCACGGTGGAGACGCGGGCCGAGAGGGCCGACATGGAGCGGGCAATGTCGTCGGCGAGGCCGATGACGCGGGAGGCCTTGAGGCCCGGGGCCGGTTCCAGCTCGTACATGGTGACGACGGGGCCGGGGCGGACCGAGACGATCTCGCCCTTGACGCCGTAATCGTCGAGCACGTTTTCCAGCATCCGGGCGTTTTCCTCGAGCGCCTCGTCGCTGAGGTGGAGGCGTTCGATCTTCGAGGGGTTGGTCAGCAGGCTGAGCGCGGGGAGTTCGAACTCGAACTGCGGCTTCTCCTCGAACTGCAGGGCGGGCTGGGCCTCGGCCTGGGCGCGGGCGGAGGGTTGCGGGGCCTTGCGCGGCGGGTGCTGCACGACCTTCTTCGGCTCGGCCGCTGGGACGCGGGGCCGGGCCTGCATGACCGGCTCGGCGGGCGTGTCGTTGCCATCGAGGTAGACGTTGTAGTCGTCATCATCCCAGGCGTCGTCATACGCGTTGCCGTCGGCGAAATCGTTGACCATCTGCGGCGCGGCGGCCGGTGCCGTTGTCGGGGCCGGGGCCGCGGGGGCGTGGGCCGCGGTGAGCGGCGGCTCGGGCGGCAGTTTCGCGGTGCGCGGCGCGAGCAGCAGCGGGTCGGGACCACGGCCGCGGCCCTTGGTCAGCGGCTTGTCGTGGGGGATTTCCTGGACCGCGATCTCGTCCTCGGCCGGGCGGCGGCGCGAGCGGACGGCATCGGCGATCTTGGCGCGGATGCGGTCGGGGCCGGGGGTGTCGGGCATTTCGCCATCGTAGGAGCGGTCGATCAGCTCGGGCTCGGGCTCCGGCTCGGGGCGGCGGATGAGCGAGGGCATCCGGGCCAGCAGGCCGCCGGATTTCTCGGGCTCGGCCTTGGCGGCCGGTTTCGGCGCCGGGGCCGGGGCGGCCACGGGTTGCGGTGCGGCGCGGCGAACGGCGGCGGGCGCGGCATGGAGGGCCGGCTCGGCGCGCAGCTTGCGGGCGGGCGCACCCGGCACGATGCGGGCGGCGCGTTCCTCTTCCTCGGCATAGGCGGCATCCTCGGCACGGCGTTCGGCGCGGCGCTGGAGGTGGCCCTGGACATTGGACTTGAGCCCCATCGAGGCATGTGCCGCCCCGGTGGCGCCGCGGCCGAGGGCCGAGCGCATGGCGACGTAGGTCATGATCACGCCGACCAGCAGGAAGCGGGCAGCGAGGAGGAGTTCGCGGCGCGAGGCGCCCAGCACGAAGAGCCCGACGGTGACGGCGAGGCCGGCCATGATCAGCGACAGGATCTTGAGGCTGAACCCCGCGCCGAAGGGAAGAAGGCCGAGGAAGGTGGCGAGAACCGTGTCGCCGAAGAGCCCGCCGAGGCCGAAGCTGTGGGTGGCGGACCAGCTTGTGCCCGGCGTCAGCGTGGCGGCGAAGAGCGACAGGAGCGCGAGCCAGATCGGCGCGAAGATCAGCCGGCCGACCGCGCGTTCCTCGCCCCGGTGGAGGGTGAAGCGCAGGCCCCAGGCGCAGATCATCACGGCGAAGCCCAGCGCGCCCCAGCCGATCACCATGAACACGGTGGCCGCGAGAGAGGCGCCGAGATGGCCCATCCAGTTCTTCACCGGCGCGTCGGTGGCCGACATCCAGCTCGGGTCGTCGGGGTGGTAGGACAGGATCATCGCCGTCGCCATCATGCCGATCGCCAGCAGCACGAGCCCGGCAAGTTCCTTGCCGCGCTTCTCGATCGCCTCGGCCATCGAACTGTCAAGCAACGGGTCCCGCCCGCGTGTCTGGTATGCCATGTTTCGCCTCGTCCTCGTTCATGTGTAGAGACAGTCGCGCAGCCGTGTGAGGCCCTCCGCCATCTCGTCTTTTGGGGCCACCATCGCGGCCCGGATGTAATTTTTGCCGGGGTTGCCGGTGTCTGTGTCGCGGCTGAGATAGGCGCCGGGGAGCACCCGGACGCCGGTCTTCTTCCAGAGCCGCAGCGCCGCTTCCTCTCCATCCGCCACGGGCAGCCAGAGGAAGAACCCGGCCTCGGGCGGGTTGTAGCCCGGCACGCGGTGCATGATCTCGTCGGCCAGCGCGTATTTCTCCTGGTAGAGGGCGCGGTTCTCGTCGACATGCACCTCGTCGGCCCAGAGCTTTTCGGCTGCCCGCTGCAGGGGCATGGGCAGGGGCGTGCCGGCATAGGCGCGGAGCTGTTTCAGGCGGCGGATCGATTCCGGCCCGCCCGCCACGAAGCCCGAGCGCAGGCCCGGCAGGTTCGAGCGTTTCGACAGGCTGTGGAAGATCAGCACGCGCTCGGGGTCGGCGCCCATTTCGCGGGCGACCTGGAGCGCGCCGACGGGCGGCTCATCCCGGTAGATCTCGGAATAGCATTCGTCGGCGAAGATCTTGAAATCGTAGAGCTCGGCGAGGCCGATCAGGTGGGCCCAGTCCTCGCGCGTGGCCACCGCGCCCTGCGGGTTGGAGGGCGAGCAGAGATAGGCCACGGTGACCTGGTTGAGGATGTCGCCCGGCACCTCGCTGAAATCGGGCAGGAAGCCGTTCTCCTTTGTTGCGGGCAGGAAGACCGGCTCGGCGCCGACGCTGAGCGCGGCGACCATGTAGACCTGGTAGAACGGGTTGGGGATGAGGACCATCGGCCACTTGCCGTTCTTCGCCTCGGGGCAGAGCGCCATCATGGCGTTGTAGAGCCCTTCGCGGGTGCCGTTGAGCGCCATCACCTGGGTGTCGGGCCTGAGCGTGACCTTGTAGCGGCGCTTGACCCACTCGCAGATCGACTGGCGCAGCTCGGGCGTGCCCTCGTTCACGGGGTAGTTGCCGAACTCGTGGGCGTGGTTCGAGATGACATCGGTGATCCAGGCCGGAAACGGGTGTTTCGGCTCGCCAATGGTCATATGCAACGTGTCGCCGCCGGGTTTGTGCGAATCCAGCAACGCCCGCAAACGCGGGAATGCATATTCCGGTAGGTTCGAAAACCGCTCGGGAAACATCTCGTCCTGCCTCAGATACCGGGATCGTTGGTGCCCCGTTTGCGTAAAATGTACCGGAGGACTTGCATCAGGTCCAGCGAAACCAATGCCTTGACAGAGGGTTGTGGCATTTTGGCAGTGGGTCAGGCCGGGGGTGGCAGGCGGCCCTCGCGGATGTGTTTCGCCAGCGATTCCATGTCGTTGGTGAGCGGGCGGTCGGTGTCGATCTGCGGCGAGAGGGCGCGTATGGCGCGGTAGAGGCCCGTCATGGGCGGGCCGAGGTCGGCGGTGATGCCGCGCAGGTCGGCCGCCTGGGCGCCGACCATCAGCTCGATCGCGGTCAGGCGGCGGCCGAGCTCGGTGATGCGGGTGAGGGTGCGGGCGGCGACCGGGGCGGAGGTGAGGCTGTCTTCGACGCCGTTGGCGTTGATCGAGGGCCAGACGGGCTGGGGCATGGCGGCCTGGGTGATTTCGGCGGCGAGGTCCTCGGCCAGCTTGAGCACCGGCGCGAAGGCGTTGGAGCCGCTGTCGGGCCGGGCGAGGAAGAGGGGGAGGCCGGTGAAATCGGGGTCCATCATGCGGGCGATGCGGGCCACCTGGCCCATGGCGAGGTGCTGCCAGGCGCGGGAGACGGATTCGAGGGCGAGGCCCAGTTCGGTGCTGTGATAGGCGCCGCAGGAAATGACCTCGCCGGTTTCGGCGATGGCGATGGGGTTGTCGGAGGCGCCGTTGAGTTCCGTCTCGACGATTGGGCGGGCGCTGGCGAGGGCGGCGGCGGTACCGCCGTGGATCTGGACGGTGTTGCGTATGGAGAGCGGGTCTTGCAGGCGGCGGGCGGCGCCGGGCTGCCAGAGCGCGGAGCCTTCGAGCAGGGTGCGGAGGCCCTCGGCGGCGATGGTCTGGCCGGGCAGGGGTTTGGCGGCCAGCGCCCGCGGGTCGAGCGGGGTGAGGTTGGCGCGGAAGCCTTCCATGGTCAGGCAGGCCGCCGCCTGTGCGGCCGCGAAGCCGGTGAGGGCGCTGTCGAGCGCCAGCGCGCCCTGGCCCGCGGTGAAGCCGGTGTGGTTGGCCAGCGCCAGCCCGTCGCGCGGGGCGAGTTGAAGCGGTTCGATGCCGGCGGCGCGGAGCATGTCGGCGGAGGGGCCTTTCTGCCCGTCGGCGTTGGTCATCTTTCCTTCGCCGATCAGTGCAAGCGCGACTGTGGCGTTGAGGACAAGGTCGCCGCCGCCGATCGAGCCGAGCCCGCCCGCGACGGGCACGAGGTTGGCGTCGAGGACGGCAGCGAGGTACTCCGCCACCTCCGGACGTGCGCCGCTGTACCCGGTGAGGAGCGTGTTGAGCCTTGCCAGCATCAGGGCGCGAACGGTGTCGCGCGGCATGGGCTCGCCCACGGCATGGGCGCGGCCGCGAACGGTTTGCAGGGAAAACCCGGCCAGCGTTTCGGCATCCAGCGCCTCGGTCGAGCGCGCGCCGAGGCCGGTGGTGACGCCGTAGACGGGGATGCGGTTCTCGATGGCGTGGTCGATCAACGCGCGGGTCTCGCGCATCTTTGCCAGCCCGCTCTCGGCCAGCGTCACGCCGCCGGTGCCACGCGCCGCCGCCGCCAGTGCCTCGACCGTCAGACCTGTTCCGTCCAGCAGCAGCTTTGCCATGTCCCGTCTTTCATCTTTCCAGAAATACTCAAATTCCGACGCAAGCCACGCGCGTCACGCCAGCGCCTTTTCGACCGCGCTGGCCACGCGCAGCAGGTGTTCCTCGCCGAAGGGTTTGCCGCAGAGCATCAGCCCGCAACTTGGCGTGCCGGTGGGCAGGCTCATGGACGACAGACCCATCAGGTTGGCGACGCGGGTGTTGCGCAGGGTGAGGATGTTCTCGGTGACGTAGAACTCGTCATCGGTCATCAGGCGTTCGGCATTTGGCGGCATGTTGGGGGCCGAGGGCAGGATCACCGCGTCGTAGCCCGCGACGCGCGCGTGCCAGTCGCGGCGGAGTTGTTCGAGGCGGCGCCACGCCGCCACGTAGGTTGGGGCGGAGATGTCACGGCCGCCGCGGAAGCGTTCGAGGATGGGTTTGAACATGCGGTCGGGCGCGGCCTCGATCGTGTCGTGCCAGATGCCGTAGGCCTCGGCGGTGAAGAGGATGCCGGACATGGGCATGGCTTCTTCGATCTCGGGCGAGTCGATGGGCTCGATGGTGGCGCCGGCGTCCTTGAGGCGTTCCACGGCGTCGGCATAGGCCTTGGCGGGGCCGTCGCGCACGTCATCCATCACCACCGTTTGCAGGGCGGCGAAGCGGGCGCCTTTCAACGATGCGCCTTTCAGGTCGGCGGGGTGCGTGCCTTCGAGGGCGGCGAGGACGAGGGCGCAATCCTCGACCGAGCGAGACAATGGCCCGACGGTGTCGAACTTCTCGCAAAGCGGCACGACGCCGGTGAGCGGGATGCGGCCGGAGGTGGTTTTCAGCCCCGTGAGGTCGTTCCAGGCCGAGGGGATTCGGACGGAGCCGCCGGTGTCGCTGCCGATGCCGCAGGCGGCGAGGCCTTGGGCGACGCTGGCCGCCGCGCCGGAGGAGGAGCCGCCGGGCACCGCCTCGGGGTCGTTGATGTTGGGGGGCGTGGCCGTCATCGGGTTGAGGCCGAGGCCGGAGAAGGCGAACTCGCTCATATGGGTCTTGCCGAGGCAGACCAGCCCGGCGCGCGTGGCGGTGGCCAGCACCGGCGCGTCATGCTCGGGCACGCGGTCTTCCAACAGGCGGGAGCCGGAGGAGGTGGCGAGGCCGGCCGTGTCGAAGAGGTCTTTCCAGCTGACCGGCACGCCGTCGAGGGGGCCGCGGCGGAGCTTTGCCTCGGCGCGGGCCTTGGCGGCCTTCGCCTCGGCGCGGGCGCGATCATGGGTGACGATGGTGTAGATCCGGTCGCGGGCGGGGTGGGCGTCGATGGCCGAGAGGTAGGTGTCGCAGAGGGTGACCGGGTCGATCTCGCCCTTCTCGATGCCGCGGCCGAGGTCGGCCGCCGTCATGTGTAGCCAGTCTTTCATCCCCGCTGCCCCTTCCTGCCGCTTGCCTTCGGAAAGCGACCGTAGCGGCAGTGCGGCGCATGGACAATCCCGCAGGGCTGTCCATATTGAGGGGCATGAGCGAGATGAGCGATATCCTGATTGTCGGCGGGGGGTTGAACGGCCCGGCGCTGGCGCTTGCGCTGGCCCAGGCGGGGCGCAGCGTGACCGTGATCGATGCGCTTCCCGAGACCGTGCGCAAGGATGCGGCGTTCGACGGGCGGGGCTATGCGCTGGCGCTGGCCTCGGTGCGGCTTCTGCGGCGGATCGGTGTGTGGGAGCGGGTCGAGGACCATGCCCAGCCGATGCTGGAGATCAAGGTGTCGGACGGGCGCGCGGGCGAGGGGCCGTCGCCGTTTTTCCTGCATTTCGACCACGCCGAGATCGAGGAAGGCCCGATGGGGCAGATGATCGAGGACCGGTATTTGCGGCGGGCCTTGCTGGAGACGATGGACGAGGCCGAGGGGATCACCCAGGTCACCGACAGCGTTTCGGCGCAGGAGGTTGACGCGCGCGGTGTGACGCTGACGCTGGCCTCGGGGAAGACCGTGTCGGGCCGGATGGTCGTGGGCTGTGACGGGCGTGCGTCGGGGACGGCGGTACGGGCCGGGATCCGGCGGACGGGCTGGGGCTATGGGCAGACGGCGCTGGTGGCGGCGGTGGCGCATGAGTTGCCGCATCACGGGATTGCGCACCAGTTTTTCATGCCGCCCGGGCCGCTGGCGATTTTGCCCCTGCCGGGGAATGTAAGTTCGATCGTCTGGAGCGAGAGTGAGGCGACGGCGGCGTCGTTTGCGGCGCTGAGCGACGACGATTTCATGGAGGTGCTGCGGCCGCGCTTCGGCGATTTCCTTGGGGAAATTAGCCTGAAGGGCAAGCGGTATACCTATCCGCTTGGCCTGACCATCGCCAACAGTTTCGTGGCCGAGCGGCTGGCGCTTGTCGGCGACGCAGCGCACGGGATGCACCCGATTGCCGGGCAGGGGCTGAATGCCGGGCTGCGCGATGTGGGGGCTTTGGCGCAGGTGGTGAGCGAGGCCGCGCGGCGGGGCGAGGATTTCGCGGCGCCGGATGTTCTGGAGCGCTACCAGCAGTGGCGGCGGTTCGATACGGCGACGCTGGCGGCGGTGACGGATGCGACGAACCGGCTGTTTTCGAATGACAATCCGGTGTTGCGGCTGGGTCGCGATATCGGGATGGGCGTGCTTGGCGCGATGCCGGGGCTGCGGCGCGGGTTCATTCGCGAGGCGGCGGGGCTGACCGGAGATCTGCCGGAGTTGATGAAGGGTTGAGTTATGGGGGCGCTGCCCCCAACGTTGAATTTCCCTTGGAAATTCAACGCCTCCCCCGGGATATTTTTGGCCAGAAGAAGCTCAGGGGTTGGCGCGTTCCAAGAGGCGGATGAAGGTGTCGCCGTAGCGGCGCTCGTCTAGGAGGGTGAGGCCGTCTGGCGGGGTGATGTCGGCGCTTTCTTCCCAGATGATCAGGGCGTCATGAGCGAGCCAGCCCTGTGTAATGGCGGCGGCGAGGGCCTGTTCGCCAAGGCCCTTGCCATAAGGCGGGTCGAGGAAGACGAGGGTGCAGGGCGCGGGGGCGGGGCCGGGTTTGCGGGCGTCGCGGGGGAGGATTTGCGTCAGGTCTTCGGCACCGCAGAGGCGGATGTTCTCGCGCAGGAGTTTCTGGGCCGCGCGGCCGCTTTCGACGAAGGTGACATGGGCCGCGCCGCGGGAGAGGGCCTCGAGCCCCAGGGCGCCGGTGCCGGCGAAGAGGTCGAGCACGCGGGCGTCGTCCAGCCGGTCGGCATGGGCGTTGGCGAGCACGTTGAAGAGGCTTTCGCGCACCCGGTCGGAGGTGGGGCGGAGATGCGCGGCCGCATCGCCCTTGCCCACCGACGCCAGCCGGCGGCCGCGGAAGGCGCCGCCGATGATCCTCATGCTTTCAGGAGCGCCTTGAGATCGGTGTCGACATTCTCGATGGCGTCGGGATCAGGCGATTTGCCGGCGTCGATCAGGCGTTTGCCGACCATGTAGGCGCGGGCGTCGTTCATGGCGTCGACGGCGAGCAGGTTGTCGCCCTTGTAGTACCAGAAGGACGCCGCGTTCTCATGCTCGCCCGGGCGGGCGATCACGCGGTCATAGCCGGTGTTCAGCCCGGCGATCTGCAGCTTGACGTCGTACTGGTCGGACCAGAACCACGGCTGGGGGACGTAAGACTTGTCGGCGCCCATGATGTTTTCGGCCACCAGTTCGGCCATGTCGATGGCGTTGGGCACGCTTTCCTGCCGGATGCGGGCGCCGTCATGGGGGAAGGAGGCGCAATCGCCCGCGGCCCAGATGGCGGCGTCGGAGGTGCGGCCGTGGTCGTCGGTCTTGATGCCATTCTCGACCTCGAGACCTGCGGCTTCGGCCAGGGCGGTGGCGGGCGTGATGCCGACGCCGACGATGACGAAATCGGTCTCGATCTCCGTGCCGTCGGAGAGGCGCGCGCCGGTGACGTGGCCGTCGCCGGTGAGGGTGTCGAGGCCGATGCCTTCGCGGATATCGACGCCGTGATCGGTGTGAAGCTTGCGGAAATAGTCGGAGGTTTCCTTGCAGGCGACGCGCTGGAGAATGCGGTCGGCCATTTCCACCAGCGTGACCTTGAGCCCCTTCGAGGCCGCGACCGCCGCTGCTTCGAGCCCGATATAGCCGCCGCCGACGATGAGCACGCGTTTGCCTTCGGTAAATTCGGGCGCCATCGTGTCGACATCGTTCAGGTCGCGCATCACGTAGACGCCGCGCAGTTCGCCGCCAATGCTGCCGGGGAGGCGGCGGGGGACGGAGCCGGTGGTGAGCACAAGATGCTCGTAGGGGATGGATTTGCCGCCGGCGATCACCAGCTTGCCCTGCCGGTCGATGGCGTCGACGCGGGTGTCGAGGTGCAGGTCGATCCCGTTCTCGCCATAGAAGCTTTCGGGGCGGAGGAAGAGGCGTTCGAGCTCCATCTCGCCGAGCAGGTATTTCTTGGAGAGCGGCGGGCGCTGGTAGGGGGGCGCGTGTTCCTCACCGATGAGGGCGACCTGGCCCTCGTAACCCAGCGCGCGCAGTTTGGTCACCAGCGAGGCGCCTGCCTGCCCCGCTCCGATCACGACTATGCCGGGCATGCCCGATCCTCCCGATTTATCATGGTCAGTCCGTCGACGTGACCCTATATCTACCCCCGATGGAAACGCAATTGATAGACAGGATGCGACAATGACGATCACTGTTGGCGACAAGCTTCCCGATGCAACGCTGGTTCAGATGGGGGGTGAAGGGCCGGAACCGGTCGAGCTTTCCTCGAAAACCGATGGGCGCAAGGTTGTGATCTTCGCCGTGCCGGGGGCGTTCACGCCCACCTGCCATTCGGCGCATGTGCCGAGCTTCATCCGCACCAAGGACCAGTTTGCCGAGAAAGGCGTGGACGAGATCATCTGCGTCAGCGTGAACGACCCGTTCGTGATGGGCAACTGGGGCGAGGCGACCGGCGCGTCGGATGCCGGGATCACCATGCTGGGCGATCCGGAGGCGAAATTCACCAAGGCGTTGGGCATGGACTTCTCGGCGCCGCCCGCGGGCCTGATCGACCGCTCGAAGCGCTATGCGATGCTGGTCGAGGACGGCAAGGTGAGCGTGCTGAACCTCGAGGACAGCCCGGGCACCTGCGAAGTGTCGGCGGGCGAGGGCCTTCTGGCCGATATGTAAGCCTTTCGGGCTTTGCCGGGGCGGGCAGTGCGCCGCGCCCCGGCTTTCATCTTTCCAAAAATACTCAATTCCCCCCGCCCGACGCGTACGATGGCGTCAGGATATGGCGCAGGAGTGCCACCGGGTGCGCCTTGAGCGAGAGCCGTGTGGCGACATAATCCTCGACCACCTCCTCGCCCAGGGTCATCTGCGGCAGGTGGGCGGCGGGCTCAAGGATGGCCTCGCCCTCCATGTCGCCGGCGAAGAGCGGCAGGGGTTTGTCGCCGGCCAGCGCGCGCGCTTCCCACAGCGCCTCGCGGCGGGTCAGGCCGAGCGCGGCGAAGGCGTCGGCCTCGGCCAGCCGGGTGAGGGTGGCGGGTGGCACGCCGGCGCGGCGCCAGATGTCGGAGACCTGCGTGTAGCCGTTGCCGCGGGCGGCCGTGATCCAGCCCGCGTCTTCCTCGGACAGGCCCTTGACCTGTCGGAAGCCGAGGCGGAGGGCGAGGCTGCCGCGCTCGTCGGGTTCGAGGACGTTGTCGTAGTAGCTTGACTGGATGCAGACCGGCCGCACCTCGACCCCGTGCTCGCGGGCGTCGCGGACGATCTGCGCCGGGGCGTAGAAGCCCATCGGCTGGGAGTTCAGCAGCGCGCAGGCGAAGACGGCGGGGTGGTGGCGCTTGATCCAGGCGCTGGCATAGACCAGCAGCGCGAAGGAGGCCGCGTGGCTTTCGGGGAAGCCGTAGGAGCCGAAGCCCTCGATCTGGGAAAAGCAGCGTTCGGCGAAGTCGGCGTCGTAGCCATTCTTCGCCATGCCGCTGAGGAAGCGGGTGCGGAATTCGCTGACCGAGCCGTTTTTCTTGAAGGTGGCGAGCGAGCGGCGGAGGCGGTCGGCCTCTTCCGGGGTGAAGCCCGCGCCGGTGATGGCGATCTGCATCGCCTGTTCCTGGAAGAGCGGCACGCCGAGGGTTTTTCCGAGGACCTGGCCCAGCTCGTCGGAGGGGAATTCGACGGCCTCTTCGCCGTTGCGGCGGCGGATATAGGGGTGGACCATGTCCCCCTGGATCGGGCCAGGGCGGATGATGGCGACCTCGATGACGAGGTCGTAGAAGCAGCGGGGCCGCATCCGGGGGAGGAAGTTCATCTGGGCCCGGCTTTCCACCTGGAAGACGCCGATGCTGTCGGCCGCGCAGAGCATGTCGTAGACGACCGGGTCTTCGGGCGGCAGGGTGGCGAGGGTGTAGTTGGTCCCGTGGTGTTGTTGCAGGAGGGTGAAGGCCTTGCGGATGCAGGTGAGCATGCCAAGCGCCAGCACGTCGACCTTTAGGATGCCGAGGCTGTCGATATCGTCCTTGTCCCAGCAGATGACGGTGCGGTTTTCCATGGTGGCGTTTTCAATGGGGACCAGTTCGTCGAGCCGCCCCTCGGTGATGACGAAGCCGCCGACGTGTTGGCTGAGGTGGCGGGGGAAGCCCTCGATCTCGCGCATCAGCTCCATGGTCTGGCGCAGGCGGGGGTCGTCGGGGTCGAGGCCGATTTCCTGAAGCCGCTGGCGTTCGAGGTTGCCGGCGGCGAAGAAGCCCCAGAGTTGTGACGACAGCGCGCCGACGGTGTCCTGTGAGAGGCCCATGGCGGCGCCGACCTCGCGGATCGCCCGCTTGCCGCGGTAGTGGATGACCGTGGCGCAGAGCCCGGCGCGGTGGCGGCCGTAGCGCTCGTAGATGTGCTGGATCACCTCCTCGCGGCGTTCGTGCTCGAAATCGACGTCGATATCGGGCGGCTCGTTCCGGGCCTCGGAGACGAAGCGCTCGAAGACCATTGTGCCGGTTTCGGGCGAGACGCTGGTGACGCCCAGGCAGTAGCAGACCACCGAGTTGGCCGCCGAGCCGCGCCCCTGGCAGAGGATGTCGCGGGAGCGGGCGAAGGCGACCACGTCGTTCACGGTGAGGAAGTAGGGCTCGTATTTCAGCTTGGCGATGAGGGCGAGCTCGTGTTCGAGCATGTTTTTCACCTTCTCGGGCGCGCCGTAGGGGTAGCGCCAGCGCAGGCCTTCATAGGCGAGGCGGCGCAGGCGGCTGGCGGGGGTTTCGCCGTCGGAGAGCTCGCTTGGGTATTCGTAGCGCAGCTCGTCGAGGGAAAAGGCGAGGGTGTCGGCAAGCTCTCCGGTGCGGTGGACGGCGTCCTCGTGGCCGGGGAAGAGGCGGAGCATTTCGGTGTGGGAGCGCAGGCGGCATTCGCCGTTGGCGAGCGCGTCGCGGCCCAGCGCCTCCACCCGGCGGCCGGTGCGGATGGCGGTGAGCACGTCGGCGAGGCGGCGGCGGCGGGCGTGGTGCATCATTGGCGTGGCCGAGGCGATGGTGGGCAGGCCGAGGCGGCGGGCGAGCTCGGCGAGGGTGTCGAAGCGGGCCCGGTCCTGCCCGTCGTAGCGGGGGGCCATGAGGAGGTGCATGTCGGCGCCGTAACGGCGGATGAGGCGGCGGGCGCCTCTGGCCCAGTCGCGCTTGTCCTGGCGCCCGGGCGGGTGGAGGAGGAGGGCCATGTGGCCGCCGTTTTCCAGCAGGTCGGCGATGGTCAGGCGGCAGGTGCCCTTCTCGGCGCGCAGGCGGCCGGTGCTGATTAGCCGGCAGAGGCGCGCCCAGCCGGTGCGGTCGCGCGGCAGGGCGGTCAGCTCGATCCCTTCGGTGAGGCAGAGGCGGGCGGCGGGGATGAGGCGCGGTGTGTGGGCCCATTCGGGCGGTTGCGGATCGGGGGCGGGCGGGCCGATGGGGCCGTTCTGCGATTCGAGTGCGCGGCGTTCGGCGACCTGGCGGGCGATCTCGCGGGCTTCGGTGTGGGCGCGGACGATGCCGGCCACGGAATTGGTGTCGGCGATGGCGAGCGCCGGCAGGCCGAGAAAGGCCGCCCGGCTTATGTATTCCTCGGGGTGGGAGGCGCCGGTCAGGAAGGTGAAATTGGAGGTGGCGGAGAGCTCGGTGAACATGACTCGGGGAGTATATTCACGTTTTGTTCTTATTTGGAGTCGTAAGTTGAAGGTGCCCCGGGACCCCTAGCGTTTTGAGAAGAGGCCCCGGCTCGGGGGTCGGGGCGGGTTGGAAAGGTGGCGGTGGTTTGGAGACTTGCTACCCGTCCCGGGCCTGACCCGGGACCTCTGGCGGTTGGATGGCGAGGCTCGGGGAACGGGGCGGGGAGAGCTAGGCCACGCCGGCGATCGTCGCGCGGAGGGTGGCGAGGCCGTCGCCCTTTTCGCTGGAGGTCAGGATGATCTCGGGGAAGGCGGCGGGGTGTTTGGCCAGCTTGCCGCGGACCTGTGTCAGCACCGTCTCGCGGTCCTGGGCCTTGACCTTGTCGGCCTTGGTCAGGACGCATTGGAAGGTGACGGCGGCGGAATCGAGGAGCGAGAGGATCTCCTCGTCGACCTCCTTGATGCCGTGGCGGGCGTCGATCAGGACGAAGGCGCGGCGCAGGGTGGCGCGGCCGGAGAGGTATTGCTTCAAGAGCGCCTGCCACGCCGCGACCTTGGGCAGGGGGGCGTTGGCGTAGCCGTAGCCGGGCAGGTCGACGAGGTAGTGGCTGTCGCCCAGGGCAAAGTAGTTGATTTCCTGCGTGCGGCCCGGCGTGTTGGAGGCGCGGGCGAGCGCCTTGCGGCCGGTGAGCGCATTGATCAGCGAGGATTTCCCCACGTTCGAGCGGCCGGCGAAGCAGACCTCGGCCCGGTCGGCAGGGGGCAGGCCGGACATGGCGACCACGCCTTTCACGAAATCGACTTGCCCGGCAAAGAGCTTGCGGCCCGTCTCGGAGGCGTGCTGGTCGGGCTCGGGGGCGAGGGGGAAGGGGAGCGCCATCAGAGCGGCTCGACGCTGTCGCCGGTGGCGATCTCGCCGGTCCTGGTGACGAGGGCGTAGATTCCGAAATTCTGGTGGCCATGGACGGATTTGAGCGCGCCCAGCGTGTCGGCGTCGCGCGCGCCCGTGGCCGGGTTGGCCGTGGTGGCGAGGCAGCGGACGATGGGCTCGCGCACCTCCAGCTCGGCGGTGCCGATGCGGATTGTCTTGCCGACGAGGTCAAACTCCGACCATGCGGGCAGGCCGGTGAGGTGGATGTTGGCCCGCCAGCGGAGCGGCGAGAGGTCCTGCTCCATCTCGCCGGCGAGCGCGTCGTTCGAGGCGAGGTTGATCAGGCTGATGGAGGAGAAATCGGTGTCAGTCATGCCGCGGCCCTCGACCCGGACGATGCGGGTAGACTGGGCCCGGTTTTCCGGCATGAGCGGGCGGACCCAGTCGAGGAAGGCGCGCGACTCGGTGTCGGGGTCGAAGGTGACGGGGGGCCGGTCGGGATGGGTGAGGGTGACCGTGCCGGTGGCCTCGTCCGTTCGGGCGTCGATGGCCATGAGCGCGGGCACCTTGGCGCCGCGTGAAAACTCGGCACAGGGGGCCCATTCGGACCCGTCGGCGCGGGCCGCCTCGTGGGCGACGGCCCAGCGCCGGTCATAGGGCATGGTCTGCCCCTCGGTCAGGGTGACGCGGTCCAGCGTCTCGCGCCCGTGGCCCTTGATCGGGTGACGCCAGAGCGCGGCGACCGTGGTCATTACTTGCCCCCGGACTTGTTGGGCTTCTTGGCGTCCTCGGTGGCTTTGGGCTTCTTCTTGAAGCTCGACTTGATGTTGCCGAAGACATCCGGCTTGTAGCCCTGGCTGCGCATGATCAGGTATTGCTGGGCGAAGGTGATGGTGTTGTTCGCGATCCAGTAGAGGACCAGGCCGCTGGCGAAGCTGCCGAGCATGAACATGAACACCCACGGCATCCAGGCGAAGATCATCTGTTGCGTCGGGTCGGTGGGGGCCGGGTTCAGTTTCTGCTGCAGCCACATCGAGATGCCGAGGCCCAGCGGCAGGATGCCGATGAAGATCAGCGCGAGGATCGAGCCGGGTTCCGGCGCGGCCCAGGGCAGCAGGCCCCAGAGATTGTAGAGCGACGAGGGATCGGGCGCCGAGAGGTCGCGGATCCAGCCGACCCACGGCGCGTGGCGCAGTTCGAGGGTGACGAAGATCACCTTGTAGAGCGAGAAGAAGATCGGGATCTGCAGCAGGATCGGCAGGCAGCCCGAGGCGGGGTTCACCTTTTCCTTCTTGTAGAGCGCCATCATCTCCTGCTGAAGCTTCTGGCGGTCGTCGCCGGCGCTTTCCTTGATCTTCTCCATCTGCGGCTGGAGTTCCTTCATCTTCGCCATCGAGACGTAGGACTTGTACGCGAGCGGCAGCAGCAGCGCCTTGATGATGAGCGTGAGCGCGATGATCGCCCAGCCCATGTTGCCGATCATGGCGTTGAGCCAGTGCAGCACGGCGAAGATCGGCTTGGTCAGGAAAAAGAACCAGCCCCAGTCGATCGAGTCGAGGAATTTCGGGACGTCCTGCTCGTTCTGGTAGTCGCGGATGGTGGCCCATTCCTTGGCCCCGGCGAAGACGCGGGTCGAGCTGGTGGCGGATTCGCCGGCGGCGAGGGTGACGGTGGGGTGGCGCGCGGTGGTCTGGTAGATGTCGCGGCGGCCGTCGCGGAAGGTGCTGATCTTGGTGCCGGCGCGCTGTTCGGGAATCAGCGTGGTCATCCAGTAGTGATCGGTGAAGCCGGTCCAGGCGGCCTCTTCCACGGCGAGGGTTTCGTGGTTCGAGGCGGGTTCGAAATCGTCGTAGTCGATCTCGGTCAGCTCGCCGTCGACGATGCGGATGCCGCCCTCGTGCAGGATGAAGAAGTTCTTCAGGTCCGGCGGCGTGCCGTGGCGGGCGAGGATGCCGTAGGGGGCGAGAGACCGGGTGTCATCGCCGGTATTCTCGACCGACTGGGTGACGGTGAACATGAACTTGTCGTCGACGCTCATCTCGCGGCGGAAGGTCAGGCCGGCGCCGTTGTCCCAGGTCAGCACGATGGGGCTGTCGGGGGTGAGCGTGCCGTCGCCCTCGAGCTCCCACAGGGTGTTGGCGCCCGGCACCTCGTCACGCGAGAGGCCGCTGCCGGGGGCCCAGCCGAAGAGCGCGTAATAGGGGGTATCGCTGCCGACGGGCGAGAGCAGGCTGACGATGTCGGAGTCGGGGTCGAGCGTCTCGCGGTAGTCCTTGAGCGCGAGCTGGTCGATGCGCCCGCCGCGGAGCGAGATGGAGCCCAGAAGCTCGGGCGTGTCGATCTGGACGCGGGGCGCCTCGTCCTCGGCGGGGGCTTCCTCGGTGGCGGCGGCCGTGGCGGTGCCGGTGTCGGCGCCGGGGTCGGCCGAGCCGGGGGCGACGGCGACATCGCCGGTGTCGTCGGTGCCCTGCTGGCCGGTCTGCTGGGAGGTTTCCTGTGTCGTCGTGTCGGCCGTGTCCGTCGCCTCGGGCGGCGGGAACAGCACGAACCACAGCAAGATCACCACGAAGCTGAGCGCGGTTGCAAGGATGAGGTTCTTGTTCTGGTCGTCCATCGCCAGCGGCACCCGTGGTTGAGAAAGTTTGACGGGGTTCAACAGAGTGCAGGACGAAAGGTCAAGGGGATTCAGGGCAATTCGCGGCTAGGTGCGGCCAGATGCCGTGCCGTCAGACCGCGCCCTTGCGCAGGTCCGGCGGGGCCTGAAGCTTGCCCGAATGGGTGCGCAGCCACGGCAGCGTGGCCTCGGGCGGCATCGGCCGGGCGATGCCGAACCCCTGCACATGGCCACAGCCGAGCTGGGCCAGGAGGGAGTGTTCGCCGGCGGTCTCGACCCCTTCGGCGAGGGTTTCGAGTTCGAGCTGTTCGGCCATGGTCAGGATCGCCGCGACCATGCGCTGCTGGCGCGGGTCGGTGTCGATGCCGCGCACGAAGGAGCGGTCGATCTTGAGCCGGTCGATGGAAAACCGCTTGAGCGAGGAGATCGAGGCGTGGCCGGTGCCGAAATCGTCGAGGTCGATGCGGCAACCGAGGTCGGAGAGGCGGCGGATGTTGCGGGCGGTGTCGTCATCCGGAGAGGTGGACACGACGGTTTCGAGGATCTCGATCTTGAGGCGGGACGGGGCGAGATCGTTGCGGTCGAGCTCCCACGCGATGGTGTCGGGGAGGGCGGGGTCGCGCAGGTCGGTGGGCGAGAAGTTGACACCGACGCCGGGGATGGTGAACCCCGCACCGTCCCAGCGGCCAACCGCCTCCAGCGCCTCGCGCAGCATGATCGCCTGGAGCGTGCCGGTCAGGCCGGCCTTTTCGACATGCGGCAGGAAGGCACCGGGCAGGAGTACGCCGCGTTGCGGATGGCGCCAGCGCGCCAGTGCCTCGAAGCCCGACACGCGGCCGGTATCGGTGCAAAGCTGGGGCTGGTACCAGGCGATGATTTCCCCGCCGTTGAGGGCCTGTGCGATTTCGTCCTGCGGGCGGGCGGGTCGGATGCCCGGTGCCGGGATGCCCGGTTCGGGCCGGCGAACGCGGATCGCGGACGGCCCGTGCGTCGCGGCCTCGCGCAGGGCCGCAGTGGCGACGGCCGCGAGGCCGGACCCGTTTTCCGCAAGGCCGCCGGCGGACAGGCAGATGCCGATGGCCGCGGTGAAGCGCGGCCCCTCCGGTGCTGCGGGGGCGGGGCGCTGCGCCTCGCCTTGGAGGCGGGCGGCAAGCTTGCATACGGCCTCGGGCGTCATGGAGCGGGGCGGGGAGAGAACGATGCCGAAGATCGCATCGTCGAAGCGGAACACCCTGTCCCGCCGGCGCAGGCAGGCGTTCAGCCGGTCGGCGACGCGGTCGGCGGCCTGCCCGGTCGCGGCGTCGCCATGTGTGTTGCGGAGTGCGGCGTGGTTTTCCAGTTCCAGCATCATGCAGGCGGTCATACCGCCCTGGTCGCGGGCGCGCAGGAGGGCGGCATCGATCGCCTCCTCCAGCGAGGCGCCGGGGGCGGGCGGGCCGGTCTCCATGCCGGCGGGTGCGGGCGTGCGGCCGAAGACACCGGCCACGACGAGCAGGGCAGGGAAGGCGACGGTTGACCAGAGCAGGGCCGATTCGCCCCCTGCCCAGTAACCCGCCAGCAGGAGCGCCGGCAAAAGGGCCAGCGCCAGCGGCCCGGTCAACAGGTCGGCGAGCTGTCGGCGCAGCAGGGCACAGGTTTGTCGGATGCGTAGAATCATGGACGTTCCCGGTTTGTGCCCGGACGCTACGTCCTGTCGCTCAATTTTTCCTTAACGCAGCTTCGGCGGTGCGTCCGGCCCGTTTTGCAAGGCCGTATCCTCTGCGTTCCGCCGCTGGAGGCCGGCGAAATCGAAGAGGCCCGAATCGAGCAGGTGGGACGGCCGGGCGTTCATCAGTGACCGGAACATGACCTGCCGGCGGCCGGGGGAATTGCGTTCCCAGCCATCGAGGATCTGCTTGACCTGCTGGCGCTGGAGCCCGTCCTGCGAGCCGCAGAGGTCGCAGGGGATGATCGGGTAGTTCATGGCCTTGGCGAAGCGCTCGCAATCGGCCTCGGCGACGAAGGAGAGGGGGCGGTAGAGGAAGAGGTCGCCCTCTTCGTTGACCAGTTTCGGGGGCATGGTGGCAAGGCGGCCGCCGTGGAAGAGGTTCATGAAGAACGTCTCGAGGATGTCGTCGCGGTGGTGACCGAGTACGACGGCCGAACAGCCTTCCTCGCGGGCGATGCGGTAGAGGTGGCCGCGGCGGAGGCGCGAGCAGAGGGCACAGTAGGTGCGGCCCTGCGGGACCTTGTCGACGACGACGGAATAGGTGTCCTGGTACTCGATCCGGTGGGGCACGCCCATTTTCTCGAGGAACTCGGGCAGGACAGTGGCTGGGAAGCCGGGCTGGCCCTGGTCGAGGTTGCAGGCCAGCAGCTCGACCGGCAGGAGGCCGCGCCATTTCAGCTCGTAGAGAATGGCCAGCAGGGTGTAGCTGTCTTTCCCTCCGGAAAGGCAGACGAGCCACTTGGCACCCTTTTCGACCATGCCGTACTGTTCCACCGCCTCGCGCGTCTGGCGCACGATGCGTTTGCGGAGTTTCTTGAACTCGGTGCTTGAGGGGGCGCCCTCGAACAGCGGGTGGATATCGTCGGCGTT
Organism: Roseovarius sp.; assembly: GCF_030373445.1. Classification (GTDB taxonomy): domain Bacteria; phylum Pseudomonadota; class Alphaproteobacteria; order Rhodobacterales; family Rhodobacteraceae; genus Roseovarius. The sequence goes on along the minus strand of NZ_JAUCYU010000008.1, from coordinate 63,301 downwards.
GTCGAACATGGAACGGGCCTTAGACCTTCCCGCGCCATCCGGCAAGAGATGTCAGCCGGAGGCGCCGTCCTCGATCAACGCCCTGAGAATCGCCTTGGCGCTGTCGGAGTTCCAGTGGGCGTCGCCCTGCATCCGCGCGATCTCCTGCCCGTCGCGGTTCAGGATGACGGTGATCGGCAGGCCGAGGATGCCCATCTCGCGCGAGATCTGCATCTTGGGGTCGCGGTGGAGGGGGAGATTGTCGACGCCGATCTCGTCGAAGAAGGATTTCATTGCCGGGGGCGGGTTGCGGCCGGTGGCGATGGTGACGACGTCGAAATCCTCGCCGCCCAGGTCGGATTGCAGCTCGGAGAGCATGGGCATTTCCTTGCGGCAGGGGGCGCACCAGGTGGCCCAGAAGTTCACCACCGCGATCTTGCCCTGGTAATCGGCGAGCGAACCGGTGCTGCCGTCTTCCATGGTGTAGCTGGCCTGCGAGACCTCCTTCGGCTCGGAATGGAAGGAGAGTTTCTTCATGTCGCCCTCGCGCATGGCGGCGAGCTTGTTCATGTCGGCCGCGGCGGCGTTTGCACCGAGGATCATGCATGTATAAAGGACGAGCGCAGACAGGATTTTCATATTCCCTCCGAAGGGCCAAGACATGACTGACACGACCTCGAACCAGATGTGGGGCGGCCGCTTTGCCGCCGGACCGGACGCGATCATGGAGGCAATTAACGCCTCGATCGGGTTCGACAAGCGTCTGGCGGCACAGGATATCGCCGGCTCGAGGGCCCATGCCGCCATGCTGGCCGCGACGGGCATCGTCAGTGATAAGGATGCCGAGGCGATGAGGGAAGGGCTGCTCACGGTCTTGTCAGAGATCGAAGGCGGCACGTTCGAATTTTCCACCGCGCTGGAGGACATTCACATGAATGTCGAGGCGCGGCTGAAGGAGGTGATCGGCGAGCCTGCCGGGCGTCTGCACACGGGCCGGAGCCGGAATGACCAGGTGGCGACGGATTTCCGGTTGTGGGTGCGCGATCAGCTGGATGCGGCGGAGGCGGGGCTCGTCACGCTCTTGCAAGCGTGCCTCGCGCAGGCGGAGGCCGGGGCGGACTGGGTCATGCCGGGGTTCACGCATCTGCAGGTGGCGCAGCCGGTGACATGGGGCCATCACATGATGGCCTATGTGGAGATGTTCGGGCGGGATCTGAGCCGGGTGCGCGATGCGCGGAAGCGGATGAACGAATGCCCGCTGGGCGCGGCGGCGCTGGCGGGCACGTCTTTCCCGATCGACCGGGAGATGACGGCGGAGGCGCTGGGGTTTGACCGGCCCTGTGCCAACAGCCTCGATGCGGTGAGCGACCGGGATTTCGCGCTGGAATTCCTGGGTGTGGCCAGCATCTGCGCGATGCACCTGAGCCGGTTTGCCGAGGAGCTGGTGATCTGGTCATCGGCGCAGTTCCGGTTCGTGGCGCTCTCCGACCGGTTCTCGACCGGGTCGTCGATCATGCCGCAGAAGAAGAATCCCGACGCGGCGGAGCTTCTGCGGGCCAAGGTGGGGCGGATCTTCGGGGCGAACGTGGCGCTGATGACGGTGATGAAGGGGCTGCCCTTGGCCTATTCCAAGGACATGCAGGAGGACAAGGAGCAGGTCTTCGACGCGGCCGATCACCTGATGCTGGCGCTGGCGGCGATGGAGGGGATGGTGCGCGACATGACACCGTTGCGCGAGAACCTCGAGGCGGCGGCGGCGACCGGGTTCTCGACCGCCACGGACCTGGCCGACTGGCTGGTGCGGGTGCTGGGCATGCCGTTCCGGGAGGCGCATCACGTGACCGGATCGCTGGTGGCGATGGCCGAGAAGAAAGGGTGCGATTTGCCGGATTTGAGCCTCGAGGACATGCAAACGGTGCACGGGGCGATCACGGGGGATGTATTCGACGTGCTGGGTGTGCATAATTCGGTGGCGTCCCGGACGAGCCTTGGCGGCACCGCACCGGTACGCGTGCGCGAACAGATAGCCCGGTGGAAGGAGATCCTGTCATGAAACGCGTCTTCGTTCTTGTGAGCCTCGCGGCGCTGGCGGCCTGTGGCGCCGATGGCGAACCGATCCAGCCGTCGATGAATGCCAATGTCGGGATGGGCTCGAACGGGCTGAGCGGCGGGGTCGGCGCCGATTTCGTCTCGGGACGGTTCACGATGGGTGTGGGCACAAGCCTCTGAATCCCCCGGGGGTGATTTGCCGGATGGTCTGTGCCCACCGGATGCGGTATCGCGGGCCCTGGCCGGGGAATTGAGTATTTCCGGAAAGATGAAACGCCGGGGTGAGGCTGAGAGATGGACCATTTCCTGTATCGGGACGGGGTGCTGCATGCCGAGGACGTGCCGGTGGCCGAGATCGCGGCCGCGGTGGGCACGCCGTTCTATTGCTATTCCACTGCCACGCTGACGCGGCATTTCCGGCTGTTCGACGAGGCGCTGGCCGGCATGGACCACCTTGTCTGCTACGCGATGAAGGCGGCGAGCAACCAGGCGATCCTGAAGACGCTGGCGGGGCTTGGCGCGGGGATGGACGTGGTCTCGGGCGGGGAATACGCGCGGGCGAAGGCGGCGGGCGTGCCGGGGGAGCGGGTCGTGTTCTCGGGCGTCGGCAAGACACGCGACGAGATGCGGCTGGCGATCGAAGGCGGTATCCGGCAGTTCAACGTCGAGAGCGAGCCGGAGTTGCGGGCGCTGAGCGAGGTGGCGGCGGGCCTTGGCGCGACGGTGCCGGTGACGATCCGGGTGAACCCGGACGTGGACGCGAAGACCCATGCCAAGATCGCCACGGGCAAGAGCGAGAACAAGTTCGGCATTCCCATCGCACGGGCCCGCGAGGTCTATGCCGAGGCCGCGGCCCTGCCGGGGCTGAAGGTGATCGGGGTCGACGTGCATATCGGCAGTCAGCTCACCGATCTGGAGCCGTTCCGGCTGGCCTATCGGAAGGTGGCGGAACTGACCGAGACGCTCAGGGCCGACGGGCATGACATCCGGCGGCTCGACCTCGGCGGAGGCCTCGGCATTCCCTACACGCGGAGCAACGAGGCGCCGCCGCTGCCGCTGGATTACGGCGCGATGATTCGCGAGGAGCTGGGGCATCTGGGCTGCGAGATCGAGATCGAGCCGGGGCGGCTGGTGGTCGGAAATGCCGGAATTTTGGTCAGCCGGGTGATTTACCTCAAGGAGGGCGAGGGGCGGAATTTCCTGATCCTCGACGGGGCGATGAACGACCTGATCCGCCCGGCCATGTACGAGGCGCACCACGATATCGTGCCGGTGATCGAGCCCGACGCGGCGGTCGAGCAGGCGCCGTATGATATCGTCGGGCCTGTCTGTGAAAGCGGCGATACCTTTGCCAAGGGCCGGATCATGCCGCCGGTGGGCGAGGGCGACCTCGTGGCATTTCGCAGTGCCGGGGCCTATGGCGCGGTGATGGCGAGCGAGTACAACACCCGGCCCCTGGTGCCGGAAGTGCTGGTGCATGGGCATCAATTTGCCGTCATCAGGGCGCGTCCGACCTTTGACGAGATGATAAATCGCGATACCATTCCGGAATGGCTGTAAGAGTGCGACAGGTGCGGCAGCCCCCGATCCGGAAGGGAGCATGGCCAGACAGACCCCTCTGACCCCCGTGATGAGCCGTTTGCGGCGTCCGCTCAGCCTGACATGGGCCGGGCTGATCGCGGAACGGCTGGTGCGGGCGTTCTGGCCGTTCTGGACGGTGCTGGCGGCGACGGCTGCCGTGCTGATCCTTGGATTGCAGGATTTGATGCCGGTCGAGGTGGTCTGGGTGGGCTTCGTGCTGGCCGGGCTGGGCCTGATCGGTTTTGCCATTCATGGCGCGATGCGGTTCCGCTGGCCGAGGCGGCAGGAGGCCGTCGACCGGATGGACAGCGTGATGCCGGGCCGGCCGCTGGCGGCGCTGGGCGACCGGCAGGCGATCGGCGGGGGCGACCCGGCCTCGGAAGCCCTGTGGCAGGCGCATCTGCGGCGCATGGCCGAGCGGGCGAGCGCCGCGAAGGCGGTGGAGCCGGACCTTGCGCTGGCGCCGCGTGACCCGTTCGGGCTGCGCTACGTTGCCTTGCTGGGGCTGGTCGTGGCGCTGCTCTTCGGGTCGGTCATGCGGGTGGGTTCGGTTTCGCAGATGGGGCCGGGGAGCGGCCCGGACATCGCGACGGGCCCTGCCTGGGAAGGCTGGATCGAACCGCCGACCTATACCGGGCTGCCGAGCCTCTACCTCAACGACCAGAAGGGCGAGATCCGGGTGCCGGAGGGCAGCCGGGTGACCGTGCGGCTTTACGGGGAGGTCGGTGCGCTGAGCGTGGCCGAGACCGTCTCGGGCCGGACGGAGGACGTGGGCGCGGCGACGGACACGGAACATTCCTTCGTGATCGTGTCGGACGGCACGCTGAGCATCGACGGACCGGGCGGAAAGTCGTGGACGATCGTGGCGATCCCCGACCGGGAACCGCAGGTTTCGCTTGTCTCGGACGGGGCGAAGACGACCTTCGACGGGCAGATGAGCCAGCCGTTCAAGGCCGAGGACGATCACGGCGTGGTGGCGGGCAAGGCGACCTTCCGGCTGGACCTCGACGCGGTGGAACGGCGTTACGGGCTGGCGGTGGAGCCGGAGCCGCGGGAGCCGATCTCGATCGACCTGCCGATGCCGATCACCGGCGACCGGGCGGAGTTTACCGAAACCCTGATCGAGAACCTGTCGCAGCATCCCTGGGCGCACCTGCCGGTGACGCTGGAGCTGGAAGTGCGCGATGCAGCCGAGCAGGCCGGGCAGAGCGCGCCGGAGGAGATGCGCCTGCCGGCGCGGCGGTTCTTTGATCCGCTGGCGGCCTCGGTCATCGAGATGCGGCGCGACCTGTTGTGGTCGCGCGACAATGCGAAGCGCGTGGCGCAGGTGCTGCGGGCGGTGTCGCATGCGCCGGAAGAGGGGTTGTTCCGGTCGGAGACGGCCTATCTGCGGCTGCGGGTGATCCTTCGGCGGCTGGAAACGCTGACGGCGCATGACAGCCTGACGACCGAGGCGCGGGACGAGGTGGCGCAGGCGCTTTGGGACCTGGCGCTGGTGCTGGAGGATGGCGATATCGGCGACGCGCTGGAGCGGATGCGCGAGGCTCAGGAGCGGTTGAGCGAGGCGATGCGCAACGGCGCCAGCGAGGACGAGATCGCCCGGCTGATGCAGGAGCTTCGGGATGCCACGCAGGACTACCTGCGGCAGAAGTCGCAGCAGGCGCAGCGCGATGGCGAGCAGCAGCAGGGCGACCAACAGCTGTCCGAGAACATGATGACGCTGAACCAGCAGGATCTGCAGGACATGATGGACCGGATCCAGGAGCTGATGGAGGAAGGGCGCTATGCCGAGGCCGAACAGGCGCTGCAGGAATTCCAGGAGATGATGGAGAACCTGCGGATGACCGAGGGCCAGCAGGGTCAACAGGGCCAGAACCCCGGGCAGGAGGCGATGGAGGGGCTGGCCGAGACGCTGCGCGATCAGCAGGGCCTGTCGGACCAGGCGTTCCGCGACCTGCAGGAGCAGTTCAACCCCAATTCCCAGCAGGGCCAGTCGCAGCAGAACGAGGGCCGCGATGGCTCGCAAGGGCGGGGCCAAAGCCACCAGCAGGGCCAGGGCAACCAGCCCGGCCAGCAGCCAGGGCAGCAGCAGGGCCAGAACGGTCAGGAAGGGCAGCAGGGCCAGCAGGGTTCGCTCGCCGACCGGCAGGAGGCGCTGCGGCGCGAGCTGGAACGGCAGCGCGGCAACCTGCCCGGCGCCGGCAGCGAGGCGGGCGACGCGGCACGCGAGTCGCTCGACCGGGCCGACCAGGCGATGCGGGGTGCCAAGGATGCGCTGCGGCAGGATGACCTGGCCGAGGCGATCGACCGGCAATCGGAGGCGATGGAAGCGCTGCGCGAGGGGATGCGGAACCTTGGGGAGGCGATGGCCGAGAACAACCAGACCCAGGGCGCGCAAGGGCAGGCCCGCGGCCAGTTCGGCGACCAGCAGAACGATCCGCTGGGCCGGGCGCCCGGCCAGGGTTCACAGGTGGGCACGCAGGACAACCTGTTGCAGGGCGAGGACGTTTACCGCCGGGCGCGGGAGTTGCTGGACGAGATCCGCCGGCGCTCGGGCGAGGGCGAGCGGCCGGACGTGGAACTGGAATATCTCAAGCGGCTGCTGGAGCGGTTCTGAGGCGGGGCGGTACCGCTACCCGCCGATCATTTCCTGAACCTGCGCCACGAGCGGTGCGACCGCCTCGTTCAACTGCGCCCGCCAGCCATTCACCGTTTCGACGTAGGCAATCAGCGGTTCTGCCGTGGCCGGGATGGTTTCGGCGATCACCGGCGAGAAGATGTAGACCGCGGTGGCGATGATCGCCAGCAGCACGGCCAGGCGCAGACCGCGGCGGAAGCCGCCGGTCGAGCGCTCGGGCGCGGCGACCGTGCTGCCATCGCGGGCGGAGAGATCTTCCTTCGCGGCGGGCTGGGCCGAGGCGATGGTGGAGTTGATGTCATCGATATCCGGGAGCAGGCCACGGCGGGTTGCCGGGTCTATATCCTCGTCCTCGGCGGGGTCATCCTGGGGGGTGGCCGCTCCGCGGAGGCGTGCCATGCGGGCCTTGGCCTGGTGCGAGCGCCGGTCACTGTCGTCATGCGCCCCGTCGAGCCCGAGATCGGGCTGCGTTTCCAGCCAGCCCTTCTCGGCCGCGCGAGCCTGCTTTTCGCGCGAGGCCTCCTCGCGCAGGACGCTGGCGACATCGGGGTCGAGCTCGCGCCGGGAGGGCGTATCTTCGGCCGGGGTCGCGGTCAGGTCTTCGGCTTCGTCGTCATCGACCTCGACCCAGTCGGGCGTGTCTTCATCCTCATCGGCGGCCACATCCGCATCCGCAACCGCGACAGTCTCGCCGGGCTCGGCCGGTTCATCGGGCTCGGCGGTATGGGGGTGATCTGGGTGCGACTGAAACCAGGTGTCCCCGCAATTGGAACACTGTACGTCACGCCCGTCTTCCGGAATAACCTCGTCCGGAACCTCGTACTGTGCCCCGCAATTCGGGCAAATGAGCCTCATTTCGCCATCCGTCGCCTGATCCCCGGCAGCCGCCTTTTTAAGTCCGGCGGTCAGCTTGACCTTATGTGTAACGGCTGGTTTGTCAAAGAGCAAAGCAATTTGGGGCAGTTACCGTTGCACTGCCGCATGCCTTGGGGCATGAAAGGGCTGTTTCGCGAAGGGGCAGGCTTTGATCGAGCTGGAGAACGTGGCCTACAATTACGGCGGGGGCGAGTTGCTGAGTGAGATATCGCTCAAGCTGCAGCCCGGGTCGTTTCATTTCCTGACGGGGCCGTCGGGGGCGGGCAAGACGACGCTGCTGAAGCTGTGTTACGGGGCGCTTCTGCCCACGTCGGGGCAGGTGCGGCTGTTCACGTCGGACGTGCGCGACATGGAGCGGGACGATATCGCGCTGGCGCGGCGACGGATCGGGGTGGTGCACCAGGATTGCCAGTTTCTCGACCATCTGAACGTGTCGGACAATATCGCGCTGCCCCTGATGGTGGCCGGGCGCGACCTGCTGGCCGAGGGGGCGAACCTGAAGGAGCTGACAAGCTGGGTGGGCCTGACGGCGCGGGCGGGTGCGCTGCCGCCGGAGCTGTCGGGCGGCGAGCGGCAGAGGGCGGCGCTGGCACGGGCGGTGATCATGTCGCCCGACGTGGTGCTGGCGGACGAGCCCACGGGGAACATCGACTGGGACATGTCACAGCGCCTGTTGCGGTTGCTGATCGAGCTGAACCGGATGGGCAAGACGATCATGGTGGCGACCCATGACCTTGCCTTGATCCGGGCGGCGAAGACTCATGTGCAGGCGCGCGTGCTGCGGATTTCCAACCGGCGCCTGCAGCTGGCGGGGGCGGACCTTTGAAGGCGGTGCTGAGCCAGGTGAGCGAGTTTCTCGTCGGGGACACGCAGGCCGACCGGGTGGTGCCGCCCACCGGGTTCACCGCGACGCTGACACTGTTCAGCGCGGCGGCGATGGCGTTCCTTGCGGTCTTCGCGCTGGCGCTTTCACTGGCCACAGGGCGGCTGGCCGAGCAGTGGGGATCGGAGCTGGCGCGGAGTTCGACCATCCGCATATCGGCCCCCGACGGCCAGCTTGCGGCCCAGACCGAGGCGGCGCTGAAGGTGCTGGAAACCACGAAGGGCGTCGACACGGCCCGCGCGCTGAGCTCGGAGGAGCAGCAGGCGCTGCTGGAGCCGTGGTTCGGGCCCGACCTGCCGGTCGACACGCTGCCCATTCCGCAGCTCATCGAGGTGATCGAAACCGAGGAGGGCTATGATGCCGAGGGGCTGCGCCTGCGGCTGGCGGCGGAGGCGCCGGGCGCGGTGCTGGACGACCACACCCGCTGGCGGCGGCCGCTGGTGAAGGCGGCGAGCCGGCTGCGGATGCTGGGCTGGGCCTCGATCCTGCTGATCGGGGCGGCGACGGCGGCGATGATCACGCTGGCCGCCAACGCGGCGCTGGCGGCCAACACGCAGGTGATCAGCGTGCTGCGGCTGGTGGGCGCGCGGGATTCCTACATTGCGCAGGCCTTCGAGCGGCGGTTCACCCTGCGGGCGCTGACCGGGGCGGGGATCGGCATGGTGCTGGGCATGGTCGCGATCGCGCTGCTTCCTTCGGCGCAGCCCGAGGGCGGGTTCCTGACCGGGCTGGGCTTCCAGGGGTGGCACTGGATCTGGCCGCTGACCATCCCGATCCTGGCCGGGCTGGTGGCTTTTGGCGCGACCCGCGCCGCCGCGCGGAAGACCTTGCGGGACATGCCATGAGAGAGGCGCTGCAATGGGTCCGGTCGCTGATCTTCGTCGTGAATATCTACGCGATGATGGGGATCATGGGGATCGTGTTCTTCCCCTGGGCGCTGGTCAGCCGGAAGGGCGCGCTGACCGCCTGTCATACATGGTGTCGCTGGGTGCGGTGGACGGCGCGCTGGATGGTGGGCATCCGCACCGAGGTGCGCGGCACGCCACCCACCGACGAGGTGCTGATCGCCGCGAAGCACCAGTCTTTCCTCGATATCATCCTGATTTTCGGCAGCGTGCCCGCCGGCAAGTTCATCATGAAGCGCGAACTGATGTGGGCGCCGGTGATCGGGCAGTACGCGCTCAAGATCGGCTGCGTGCCGGTCGACCGGGGCAAGCGCAGCCTTGCGATCAAGAAGATGGTGCGGGACGTGGCGAAGGGCCGCCAGCAGCCCGGTCAGCTTATCATCTATCCGCAGGGCACCCGGATCGCGCCGGGGGTGCAGGCGCCGTTCAAGATCGGCTCTGGCGTGCTCTACGAGGAACTGGGGCAGGATTGCGTACCGGCGGCTACCAACGTGGGGCTGTTCTGGCCGCGCATGGGCATCCTGCGCAAGCCGGGGCTGGCGGTGGTGGAGTTCCTGCCGCGGATCGAGGCGGGGCTCGACAAGGGCACGTTCATGGCGCGGCTGGCGGACGAGGTCGAGGAGGCCTCGAACCGGTTGATGACGGAGGCGGGGTTCGATGCGGACAATAGAGACGGTTGAGGCGCTGTCAGTGCTCTACGACGAGGCGGTGCCGGCGGCGATCGTGAAGGTGGCGACGCGTCTGACGCCGCTCTACCGGGAATGGATCGAGGGGGCGCGGTTCTGCATCCTGTCGACGGTCGGCCGGGAGGGCGTGCATGGCAGCCCGCGCGGCGATGACGGCCCGGTGGTGCGGGTCGAGGACGAACGCACGCTGATGATGCCCGACTGGCGCGGGAACAACCGTCTGGATTGCCTGAAGGATATCGTCGAGGACGGGCGGGTGGCGCTGCTGTTCCTGGTGCCTGGGTCGAACACGACGGTCCGGGTAAACGGACGGGCGGTGCTGACCGACGACGAGGGGTTGAGGCAGGGATTTGCGCACAAGTCGATCCTGCCTGCGACGGTGATCGTGATCGAGGTGGCCGAGGTCTACACCCAGTGCGCCAAGGCTCTGCTGCGCTCGGGCCTGTGGACGCGAGACGATCGCGACACGGTGCCGACGGTGGGGCAGATCCTGGCGGACATGTCCGATGGCGAGATGGGCGGCGCGGCCTATGACCGGGATTACGAGAAGAACGCCAAGCCGCGCATGTGGTAGGCCGCTCGTCGGGCCCTCGCAGGCCCGCCTCGCAATTTTCCGCGACGGAAGTGTCGGGCCGTCGCGTAACAGTCTTGCAGTGTCCGCATCCGTCCCCCTGGTGTAAAGGAGACTGCCATTCACATCGTAGAGTGCCTGTGGCGGATGCACGGCCGGTGAGAGCAGCTTCTCACCGGCCGTTCCGTTACGAGTGGATCGGCCCCAGGCCGCAGGCCAGCGCCGCCTCGCGCACCGCTTCCGAGAAGGTCGGGTGGGCGTGGCAGGTCAGCGCCACGTCCTCGGCCGAGGCGCCGAATTCCATCGCCACGCAGATCTCGTGGATCAGGTCGCCGGCCGAGGGGCCGATGATGTGGGCGCCGAGGATGCGGTCGGTTTCCTTGTCGGCGATCAGCTTGACGAAGCCCTCGCCGGCGAAGACGGCCTTGGCGCGGGCGTTGCCCATGAAGGTGAACTTGCCGACCTTGTAGGCACGGCCCTCGTCCTTGAGTTGTTCCTCGGTCTTGCCGACGGCGGCGACCTCGGGGTGGGTGTAGATGACGCTGGGGATGACGTTGTAATTGACGTGGCCATGCTTGCCGGCGATCACGTCGGCGGCGGCCATCCCCTCGTCCTCGGCCTTGTGGGCGAGCATCGGGCCGGTGATGGCGTCACCGATGGCGTAGATGCCCTTGACGTTGGTCTGCCAGTGCTCGTCGGTCTTGATCTGACCGGTCTTGGTGAGCTCGATGCCGAGCGCGTCGAGGCCGAGGCCGTCGGTATAGGGTTTGCGGCCGGTGGCGACGAGGACGACGTCGGCGTCGAGCTGGTGCTCGCTGTCGTCCTTGCGCAGCTTGTAGTTCACCTTGGCCTTGGTCTTGAGCGTCTCGACCGAGGTGACGGCGCTGCCCATGACGAATTCAAGCCCCTGTTTCTTCAGCATTTTCTGGAAGTTCTTCTGAACCTCGCCATCCATGCCGGGGGTGATGTTGTCGAGGTATTCGACGACCGTCACCTGCGTGCCCAGCCGGGCATAGACGCTGCCCATCTCGAGGCCGATGACGCCGGCGCCGATGACGACCATCTTCTTGGGGATCTTGGGCAGTTCAAGGGCGCCGGTGGAGGTGACGACGATCTTCTCGTCGATGGTCACCTCGGCGCCGGGGACGTTGGCCGCCTCGGAGCCCGAGGCGATGATGATGTTCTTGGCCTCGTGTGTGTCGTCGCCCACCTTGACCTTGCCCGCCTCGGGGATCGAGCCCCAGCCCTTGAGCCAGTCTATCTTGTTCTTCTTGAACAGGAATTCGATGCCCTTGGTGTTCTGGCCGATGGTGTCTTCCTTGTAGGAGAGCATCTCTTTCCAGTCGACGGAGGGCGCCTTGCCCTTCAGCCCCATCTTGGCGAAATTGTGCTCGGCCTCGTGCAGCATGTGGGAGGCGTGGAGCAGCGCCTTGGAGGGGATGCAGCCCACGTTGAGGCAGGTGCCGCCGAGGGTCTCGCGGCCTTCGACACAGGCCGTTTTCAGGCCCAGCTGGGCGCAGCGGATGGCGGCGACATAGCCGCCGGGGCCTGAGCCGATTACGATGACGTCATAGCTTGCCATGAGCGGGTTCTCCTTGGATTTGGGACGTCGGTATCACGTCGGTATCTTGTCGGTATTGCGTCGGTGTTTGCGTCGGGGAGGGGCGCTGCCCCTCTTGGCCTTCGGCCAATTCACCCCGGGATATTTGTAGCCAGAAGAAGCTCATGTCAGGACGCCTTTTCGGGCCGAGTGAACGAGGTAGAGGAAGGCGGCCAGCCAGAGCACGGACCAGAGCAGGACATATTGCAAGCGTATGACCGCATAGTAGGTGTCGGCATACGGATCGGAGCCGGATTGAGCCTGGGTCTGGAGGAAGAGAAACAGTGCGAACGGAAAGACCATCGCGGCGAGGAGGGCCAGCATGGCCCAGATGGTGTGCCGGCTTCTGCGAATACTGAGCCAGGTGACGATGGTGGCGGCGATCAGCAGCGGGATGGAGGCCCAGACCTGAAAGGTGCCGGGGAGACCTGCGAATTGCTCCGGGGGGCCCTCGCGGAAGGTCGGGATCAGGTTGAACGCGGTGTTCAGCGCGATAGCCGCGCAGGCCGCCGCAACAAGGGTTATGCCGAGAGGTCGCTTCACAGGAGCGCCGCCAGCAGCATGAGGGTGGTGGCGAGAAAGCCCACGGCCCAGATGAGGGAGCGCCACGGGACCCAGCCGAAATAGTAGGCGGGGATGTAGAGGACGCGGGCGGCGAGGTAGGTGAAGGCGCAGGCGGCGGTGAGGGGGGTGGACTGGTCGGCCAGCGTGACGATGACGCAGGCGATGGTGAAGAGGATCAGCCCCTCGAAATGGTTGTTGAGCGCGCGGAAGAGGCGGCCGGTGCCGGGGCTGACCTGGTCGATCAACGGCTGGCCGAGGCGGCCGGGGTCGCGCGGGGAGAGCGTCTTGCCCGGGCCGAGCTCGAGATTCGCCGGGACCGCCATCAGGACGTATTGCACGACCTGAAGCAGGGCGGCGAGAGTGAGGGCGGTGAGCTCGGGGGTCATTGGGCGGTCACGTCCCGGGCTTGACCCGGGACCTCTTGGAGAGGGGCGCTCGGTGATGGCGCGAGGCCCCGGGTCGAGCCCGGGGCAGGGGGTGTTTGTGGCGCGAGGCCCCGGGTCGGGCCCGGGGCGGGGGATGGCGGGGTCATGCGGTCTCCAGCAGGTGGTGGGCGGAGGGGCCGTGGCCGAGGGCGGATTCCTTTTCCACCCAGGCCTTGGCGCGGTCGGCGTCGTTGACATCGAAGAGGGCCCAGTGGGCGCCGGTGCCCTCGCGCCAGAGCTGGAGCTGGGTGAGGCCGGCATTGGCGCGGTCCTCGGCATGGGCGTCGTGGGTGTCGTGGTCGAAGCTGTCGTAGCGGAGGAGGAGTTGGGTGGTCATGGGGGTGTCCGGTTGATGGGGGCGGGCAGGTGGGTTGGCACCCACCCTACGGGGTGCCGGACGGATTGTCGCCCGCCCGGCGAATCTTCGTAGGGTGGGTGAAACCCACCATGGCGATCACAAGTCCATCAACAGGCGGCGCGGATCTTCCAGAGCGTCCTTCACCCGGACGAGGAAGGTGACCGCGCCCTTGCCGTCGACGATGCGGTGGTCGTAGCTCAAGGCGAGGTACATCATCGGGCGGGCGACGATTTCGCCGTTCACGACCATCGGCCGTTCCTGGATCTTGTGCATGCCGAGGATGCCCGATTGCGGGGGGTTGAGGATCGGCGAAGACATCAGCGAGCCGTAGACGCCGCCGTTGGAGATGGTGAAGGTGCCGCCCTGCATTTCCGCCATCGAGAGCTTGCCGTCGCGGGCGCGGGTGCCTTTCTCGGCGATGGCCTTCTCGATCTCGGCGAAGGAGAGCGCGTCGGCGTCGCGGATCACCGGGACGACGAGGCCGGTGGGCGTGCCCGTGGCGATGCCCATGTGGACAAAGTTCTTGTAGACGATGTCGGTGCCGTCGATCTCGGCGTTGACTTCCGGCACCTCCTTCAGCGCGTGGCAGCAGGCCTTGGTGAAGAAGGACATGAAGCCGAGCTTGACGCCGTGCTTCTTCTGGAACTCGTCCTTGTAGGCGTTGCGCAGCTCCATCACGCCGGTCATGTCCACCTCGTTGTAGGTGGTGAGCATGGCGGCGGTGTTCTGGCTGTCCTTCAGGCGCTTTGCGATGGTCTGGCGCAGGCGGGTCATCTTGACCCGTTCCTCGCGCTCGGCATCCTCGGCGGAGACCGGGGCGCGGGGGGCCTGGGCGGGGGCCTTGGCCTCGGGGGCGCTTTCGGACTTGGCGGCGCCGGAGCCGGCCTTGGCCACGTCTTCCTTCATCACGCGGCCGTCGCGGCCGGAGCCTTCGACCTGGTCGCGGGAGAGGCCCTTTTCGGCCATCGCCTTCTTGGCCGAGGGGGCATCCTCGATATCGCGGCCGGCGGGCGGGGCGGTGTATTGCGTGCCGCCCGCGTCGGCCTTGGAGCCGGCGAGGTCGTCCTGACCGGCGGCGGGGCGCTCGGCGGGTTCGACCGTGCCGTCGGCGGCGCCGGAGAGCACGGCCAGTTTGGCGTTGGCCTGCACCGTCTCGCCTTCCTGGGCGAGGATCTCGGTGATGGTGCCGGCGGCGGGAGAGGGGACCTCGACCGAGACCTTGTCGGTTTCGAGCTCGCAGAGCATCTCGTCCTGGCTGACATTGTCGCCCACCTTCTTGAACCAGGTGGAGACGGTGGCCTCGGACACGGATTCGCCCAGCGTGGGGACCATCACGTCGACGTTGCCGCCGCCATTGCCGCCGCTGCCGCCGGTGGAGCCGCCGCTGCCGCGGCCGGATTCGGGCTTCTTCTCTTCCGTCTTCCCGGATGTCTCGTCGGAGGCGGATTTCTTCGGCGCGTCGTCGTCGCCCGCGCCTTCCCCTTCGGAGATGGTGGCGAGGAGGGCGTCGACGCCGACGGTCTCGCCCTCCTTGGCGACGATCTCGGCCATCTTGCCGGCGGCGGGGGCCGGTACCTCTACGGTGACCTTGTCGGTTTCCAGTTCGCAGAGCATCTCGTCGGCCGCGACCGCGTCGCCGGGCTGCTTGAACCAGGTGGCGACGGTGGCCTCGGTGACGGATTCGCCCAGCGTGGGCACTCGTACTTCGATGGTCATCGGATCACTTTCCTTCGATGCTGAGCGCGGCGTCGACCAGCGCTTCCTGTTGGGCTTTGTGTTGCGAGGCGAGGCCCGTGGCGGGCGAGGCGGCGGCCGGGCGGCCGGCGTAGACGGGGCGGGAGTGCTTGGACTTGATGCGGGTGAGGACCCATTCGATGTTGGGTTCGATGAAGCTCCAGGCGCCCTGGTTCTTGGGCTCTTCCTGGCACCAGACGACCTCGGCCTTCTTGAAGCGCTCCATCTCCTTCACGAGCGAGATGGCGGGGAACGGGTAGAACTGTTCGATCCGCATCAGGTAGACGTCGTCGATGCCGCGCTTGTCGCGTTCTTCCAGCAGGTCGAAATAGACCTTGCCCGAGCAGAGCACGACGCGCTTGATCTTGTCGTCGGAGACCAGCTTGGTGTCGGAGTTGCCGTATTGCGCGTCGTCCCACAACACGCGGTGGAAGGACGAGCCGGTGGTGAATTCCTCGGCCTTGGAGATCGCCAGCTTGTGCCGCAGGAGAGACTTGGGCGTCATCAGGATGAGCGGCTTGCGGAAGGTGCGGTGGAGCTGCCGACGCAGGATGTGGAAGTAGTTGGCCGGGGTCGTGCAGTTGGCGACGATCCAGTTGTCCTGGCCGCACATGGTGAGGAAGCGTTCGAGCCGGGCGGAGGAGTGTTCCGGGCCCTGCCCCTCGTAGCCGTGGGGCAGGAGGCAGACGAGGCCGGACATGCGGAGCCACTTGGATTCGCCCGAGGAGATGAACTGGTCGAACATGATCTGGGCGCCGTTGGCGAAATCGCCGAACTGGGCTTCCCAGAGGACGAGCGCGTTGGGCTCGGCGAGCGAGAAGCCGTATTCGAAGCCGAGCACCGCGTATTCCGACAGCATCGAGTCGATGACCTCGTACTGGGCCTGGCCGGAGCGGATGTTGTTGAGCGGGTAGTAACGCTCCTCGGTCTCCTGGTTGATGAAGCCGGAGTGGCGCTGGGAGAAGGTGCCGCGGGTGCTGTCCTGGCCCGCGAGGCGGACCGGGTAGCCTTCGGTCAGGAGCGAGCCGAAGGCGATCGACTCGGCGGTGGCCCAGTCGAAGCCTTCGCCGGTTTCGAACATCTTCGACTTGGCGTCGAGCAGGCGGGAGACGGTCTTGTGAAGGGGGAAACCGTCGGGCGCGGTGGTGAGCGCCTTGCCGATCTCTTCCAGCGTCTCGGGTTTGATCGAGGTTTCGCCGCGCTGGTAATCCTCGTCCTGGCGGTCGAGGTGGGACCATTTGCCGTCGAGCCAGTCGGCCTTGTTCGGGCGGTATTCCTTGCCCGCCTCGAACTCGTCGGCGAGGTAGGACTGGAAGGCGGCCTTCATGTCCTCGATCTCGCCCTCGGGGATCAGCCCGTCGGCGACGAGCCGGTCGGTGTAGAGCGCCAGCGTGGTCTTCTGCTTCTTGATCTTGTTGTACATGATGGGGTTGGTGAACATCGGTTCATCCCCCTCGTTATGGCCGAAGCGGCGATAACAGAAGATGTCGATCACCACGTCCTTGTGGAACTTCTGGCGGAATTCCGTGGCGACCTTGGCGGCGTGCACGACCGCCTCGGGGTCGTCGCCGTTGACGTGGAAGATGGGCGCCTCGACCATCAGGGCGATGTCGGTCGGGTAGGGGGAGGAGCGCGAGAAGTGGGGCGCGGTGGTGAAGCCGATCTGGTTGTTCACGACGATATGCATGGTGCCGCCGGTCTTGTGGCCGCGCAGCCCGGAGAGGCCGAAGCATTCGGCCACGACGCCCTGGCCCGCGAAGGCCGCGTCGCCGTGCAGCAGGATCGGCAGGATCGAGGTGCGGTCGGTGTCGTGGTACTGGTCCTGCTTGGCGCGGACCTTGCCGAGCACCACCGGGTTCACGGCCTCGAGGTGCGAGGGGTTGGCGGTGAGCGAGAGGTGGACGGAATTGCCGTCGAATTCCCGGTCGGAGGAGGCGCCGAGGTGGTACTTCACGTCACCGGAGCCGTCGACATCCTCGGGTTTGAAGGAGCCGCCCTGGAACTCGTTGAAGATGGCACGGTAGGGCTTGCCCATCACGTTGGCGAGCACCGAGAGGCGGCCGCGGTGGGGCATGCCGATGACGATCTCCTTGATGCCGAGATTGCCGCCGCGCTTGATGATCTGCTCCATCGCCGGGATCAGGCTTTCGCCGCCGTCGAGGCCGAAGCGCTTGGTGCCCATGTACTTGACGTGGAGGTATTTCTCGAAGCCCTCGGCCTCGACCAGCTTGTTCAGGATCGCCTTGCGCCCTTCGCGGGTGAAGCGGATTTCCTTGTCGTAGCCCTCGATCCGTTCCTTGAGCCAGGCGGATTGCTCGGGGTCGGAGATGTGCATGTATTGCAGGGCGAAGGTGCCGCAATAGGTGCGCTTCACGATATCGACGATCTCGCGGATCGAGGCGACCTGGAGGCCGAGCACGTTGTCGATGAAGATCGGCCGGTCCATGTCGGATTCGGTGAAGCCGTATGAGCGGGGGTCGAGCTCGGGGCGGAAGCCGTGGTCGCGCAGGCCGAGCGGGTCGAGCGTGGCGGCGAGGTGGCCGCGGATGCGGTAGGCGCGGATCAGCATCAGGGCGCGGACCGAGTCGAGCACGGCGCGCTTGACCGCGTCGTCGGAGACCTCGACGCCTTTCTCGTCGGCCTTGGCCTTGATCTTGTCGCCGGCCTTCTTGGCCTCGATCTCGGGCGGCCATTCGCCGGTGAGCGCGCCGGTCAGGTCGTCATTGGGGTGCGGCGGCCAGTCGGCACGGGCCCAGGACGGGCCGGCGGCCTCTTTCTTGACGTCGGTCTCTACATCGCCGAGCTGCGAGAAGAAGTTCGCCCAGGCCTCGTCGACCGCGGACGGGTCATTGGCGTAGCGGGCGTAGAGCTGTTCGAGATACTCGGCATTGTGCCCCTGCATGAAGGAGGAGGCGTGAAACTGGTCGTTGGGGGATTGGTCGGTCATTGTCGGTCTCCCGTATGTGCCTTGCGCCCGGCCCGGGCGACGGGCGGGCGGGCCAAGGCATGGACTGCCGTGAAGGTGGGGGCGGGTCGCGGCGATGCTGCCCGGAGGCCGGCGAGGCGGCCTTTCGGGCGGTTCGGCTTGTGCTCTGTCTGGCTCTTGGCCATTGGAACGCCTTGTGAGTTGCGGGTCAGGCCTGCGGCGGGGGGCCGTAGGTGTTGGTTTCCGGCTCGGACGGGCGGGTGAGCCAGTAGATGTAGAGAATGGCGAGGATCAGCTGGACGACGCCGAGGATGGCGAGCAGCCCCATGCTGCCCATGCCGCCGGGGGCCATCGGGTCGGCCATGGGGGCGGGGGAGAGCAGCATGGAGAGAAGGCTGAACCCGACGGGGATGAGAATGTACCATCCCGGCCGCCCGGTATCCTGCAGGCGCCGCCAGCCCGCCGACGTGGCCGGGACGATCAGCGCCAGGATGTAGAGCGTGTAGATGATCCAGCCGAGAAGGGAAGCTATCAGCGCACCGATGATGTAGGCCAGCATGAACCACCAGTATTCCGAGCGCGAGGCGCGGCCGGCAAAGGTGGCGTATTTCTGTGTCAGGCATGTCTTGACCGATGTCTGAAAGTCCATTGTGTTTACCTTCCCGTGTTGTTGGCGGGCCCGTTGGGCCGGGCCCTTTCTGATGATATTTCCTTATTTTCCGATGGCTTCGAGCACCGCTTCGCCGAGGCCCGCGGGGCTTTCGGAGACGGTGATGCCGGCCGAGCGCATGGCCTCGATCTTGTCGTCGGCGCCGCCCTTGCCGCCCGCCACGATGGCGCCGGCGTGGCCCATGCGGCGGCCCGGAGGCGCGGTGCGGCCGGCGATGAAGCCCGCGACCGGTTTCTTGCGGCCCTTCTTGGCCTCGTCTTTCAGGAACTGGGCCGCGTCTTCCTCGGCCGAGCCGCCGATCTCGCCGATCATGATAATCGACTCGGTCTCGTCGTCGGCGAGGAACCATTCGAGCACGTCGATATGCTCGGTGCCCTTGATCGGGTCGCCGCCGATGCCGACGCAGGTGGACTGGCCGAGGCCCACATCGGTGGTCTGCTTGACCGCTTCGTAGGTGAGCGTGCCGGAGCGGGAGACGACGCCACAGGAGCCGCGCTTGTGGATGTGGCCGGGCATGATGCCGATCTTGCAGGCGTCGGGGGTGATGATGCCGGGGCAGTTGGGGCCGATGAGGGTGGATTTCGAGGTTTCCAAGGCCCGCTTGACGCGCATCATGTCGAGCACCGGGATGCCCTCGGTGATGCAGACGATGAGGGGCATTTCGGCGTCGATCGCCTCGAGGATCGAGTCGGCGGCGAAGGGCGGGGGCACGTAGATCACCGAGGCGTTGGCGCCGGTTTCGTGGATCGCTTCGTGAACCGAGTTGTAGACCGGCAGGTCGAGATGGGTCTGGCCCCCTTTGCCGGGGGTGACGCCGCCGACCATTTTCGTGCCGTAGGCGATGGCCTGTTCGGTGTGGAAGGTGCCCTGCGAGCCGGTGAGGCCCTGACAGATCACTTTGGTGTTTTCGTCTACGAGGACTGCCATCTTGGCGTTCTCCCTTGATCATGCCGCGCCGAGCGCGGATTTCTGGTTCCTGTTTTGACTGTCGGGCCGGTATGCGGCGACCGGACAAGAGGCTGGAATCCCTTCCGGGCCTTCGTGCCCGCCCCGGGTTCGAGCCCTGAACGATATGTCGACCGGGCAAACATCATCACGGCTGCGACGCACCTTTGCCGACGGTGATCGTCCCGTTGGGGTAAACCCGCCAGTAGGTTCCGGACACGGCGATCGTGCATCCGGCCAGTTCGGTCCGCGAGACGGATACGACGCCCGTGTACCGGGGGTCATTCTTTCCCTTGTAGGTGATGAGCCGTGAAAACGAAGTCCTCAGCGCGCTCGTCCGGACGTAGCGGCCCGACGTGTCGAAGGCTGCCTCTGCCGCGTTGGGGTCGTTGTAGTGGGGAAGGCAGATCCGCTTGAAATCCGCAGGCATCTCGTTGCGCGAGACGACCCTGTCGGTGCCCTCCACGCGGAACCGGGCGGCATCGGCAGGATACCCCGTCGGGGAGTAGGCAGAATCTACGCATCCGGCCATGATGCCCAAGCCGGCAAGCAAGATGGAGCCCTTCAAAACTCTCATCCCTTACCCCTTCACCGCCTTCACGATCTTCTCGGCGCCGTCCTTGAGGTCGTCGGCGGCGATGACGTTGAGGCCGGAGGATTCGATGATCTCCTTGCCCTTCTCGACATTGGTGCCTTCGAGGCGGACGACCAGCGGCACCTTGAGGCCCACGTCCTTGACCGCGGCGACCACGCCCTCGGCGATGACGTCGCAGCGCATGATGCCGCCGAAGATGTTGACGAGGATGCCCTTCACGTTCGGGTCGGAGGTGATGATCTTGAACGCCTCGGTCACCTTGTCCTTGGTGGCGCCGCCGCCCACGTCGAGGAAGTTGGCGGGTTCGGAGCCATAGAGCTTGATGATGTCCATGGTGGCCATCGCGAGGCCCGCGCCGTTGACCATGCAGCCGATCTCGCCGTCGAGGGCGATGTAGTTGAGGTCGTACTTGGAGGCTTCGAGTTCCTTGGGGTCTTCCTCGGTCGTGTCGCGCAGCTCGGCGATGTCGGAATGGCGGTAGATGGCGTTCGAGTCGAAGCCCATCTTGGCGTCGAGGCACTTGAGGTCACCGCCGTCGGTGACGATCAGCGGGTTGATCTCGAGCATCTCCATGTCCTTCTCGAGGAACATCTGGTAGAGCGTGCCCATCAGCGCGACGCATTGCTTGATCTGCTTGCCCTCGAGTTCGAGCATGAAGGCGATGCGGCGGCCGTGGAACGGCTGATAGCCGGTGGCCGGATCGACCGAGAAGCTGAGGATCTTGTCGGGGGTCTTCTCGGCGACTTCCTCGATATCCATGCCGCCCTCGGTGGAGCAGACGAAGCTGACACGGGAGGTGACGCGGTCGACGAGGAGGGCGAGGTACATCTCCTTCTCGATGCCCGAGCCATCCTCGATGTAGATGCGGTTCACCTGTTTGCCGGCGGGACCGGTCTGCTTGGTCACGAGTGTCCGGCCGAGCATCCGCTTGGCTTCGTCGACTGCTTCCTCGACCGACTTGGCCAGGCGCACGCCGCCCGCTTCGCCGGCGCCGGCCTCCTTGAAGGTGCCCTTGCCGCGGCCGCCCGCGTGGATCTGGGCCTTGACGACCCAGAGCGGCCCGTCAAGCGCGCCGGCGGCTGTCTTGGCTTCCTCGGCCCGCAGGACGATGCGGCCATCCGACACGGGGGCGCCGTAGGAGCGAAGCAGAGCCTTCGCCTGATACTCATGGATATTCATGAAACTGTCCCGTTTTGCTACGTTCAGGGACAGTTATTCACACAAGTGTGGCAACAAGATAAACGGGTTTCTGCCCCGGCCCCCCGAATAGCGGCGGTTTTTCGCCCTTTGTGATCACAGGGGTAAATCGTGTGATCACAAGGGGGCCGATTCAGGTCGATTCGTCACGGTCGAGGTTTTTATGGTACGGCAGGGAACATTACACGGCGCAACGCGGTTGACCCACGAGGGCGTCTTGTGCGCCACGCGGGACAGATCATCACGATCAGCACAGGAGAGGATTTGATTTATGGCAGACAATGGCAATGGATGGTTGAGCGGCAAGGTACTGGCCGTGGCGTGTGTCGCGCTGGTGGGCTGGGGGATCGGGATCTACTCCCTGACCGCGAAATCGCAGTTGCAGAACGAGTACAACGCGCAGGAGGAAGTGGTGGGGTCGCTTCAGCAGGCGCGGACGGAGTTGAGCGAGCTTGAGCCACGGGTGGGCGAACTGCGCGAGTCGGAGACGACGCTGAGCGAGCAGGTCGGCACGCTGGAAGAGGAAGTGGCGCAGAGGACCGAGCGCAGTGAAGCGCTGGCGGGCGAGATTTCCTCGCAGGAGGAGCAGCTTGCGGAGCTCAAGAGCGAGGCGGAGCCGCTGCAGAAAGTGCTGGAGGATTACGAGGCCCGCAGCACCGAGCTCAGCCAGAAGATCAGCGAACAGAGCGACCAACTGGCCGAGGTCGGCGAGCGGCTGGAATCGGCACGCAGCGAAGAGGCCGAGCTGCGGGAGACGCAGGCGGGGCTGACCGAAGAGGTGGCCAAGCTGTCGGAAGAGGCCGCCACGGCGGAAGAGGATCTTCAGGCGACGGTCGAGCAGGAAGCGACCTTGCGCAAGGAAATGCAGAGCCTGCAGGCCGAGGTGTCGGGGCTTCAGGACGAGCGGATCAAGCTGGACGACGCGGTTGACCGGCTGACCGCACAGCAGACCGGGCTGCAGGAGGACGTGGCCGCCGCCGAGGCGCAGCGGGCCGAGTTGCAGGAGGTGGTGACGACGCTGACCGAGCAGGTCGAGGAGCGGTCGAACCGGCTTCTGGAGATCGAGAAGCGGATGAGCGAGTTGAACAGCCAGTCGGAAAGCCGGATGATGGAGATCGGGCCGGCGAGCGAAGAGACCGCTTCGGCCGAGAGCGGTTCGGGCCAGCCCGAGAGCGCGTCGGACGAGAGCGGGGCCGCGGCGCAGGACGAGCCGGAAGACGGCGCGGCCTCGGGTGAGGAAAGCGGCACGGCGACCGGGTCGGAGAGCGGTTCGGAAAGCGGCAATGCACAGGGCGCTCAGGCCGAAGAGGGCTCCGACGGCGAGTCCGCGACAGAGGACGGCAGCGCGCCGACTTCGGACAGCGAAGAGGATGCCGCCGAGGGCGATGCTGGGAGTGACTCCTCAGGTGACGGGCAGACCGCGGAAAGCGACAGCGTGACAGAGATCGGCAGTGCCGACAGCGAAGGGGCCGAAGAGGGCGCCGACGCGGGGTCGGAGAGCGACGCCCAGGGTGAAAGCGCCGAGGAGGGCGACAGTGCCGATGGCGAGGCGGCCGAGGAGAGCCAGCCCGCCGAGGAAGAGCCCGCCGAAGAAGAGGTCGAGGAAGAGGAAAGCGGGTCGAACTGATCCGAGCCACCTTCCGGACATGAAAAAACGCGCCCGGGGTGATCCGGGCGCGTTTTCTTCTGGTCAGGTCAGTCGAAAGCTCAGGCCAGCGAGCTGTCGATTTCCTTGCAGGCATCGACGAGGCCCTTCACGGCCTTCACGGAGGTGTCGAACATCTTCTGCTCTTCCGAGTTCAGCTTGATGTTCATGATCCGCTCGATCCCGCCGGCGCCGATGACGGTGGGCACGCCCACGTACATCTGCTTGACGCCAAGGTCGCCGTCGCAATAGGCGGCGCAGGGCAGGACGCGCTTCTGGTCTTTCAGGTAGGCTTCGGCCATCTCGATGGCCGAGGTGGCGGGCGCGTAGAAGGCGGAGCCGGTTTTCAGGAGGCCCACGATCTCGGCGCCGCCGTCACGGGTGCGCTGGACGATCGAGTCGAGCTTGTCCTGCGTCGTCCAGCCCATTTCCACGAGGTCCGGCAGGGGAACGCCGGCGACGGTAGAGTAGCGGACGCAAGGGACCATGGTGTCGCCGTGGCCGCCGAGGACGAAGGCGGTGACGTCTTTCATGGAGACGCCGAATTCGAGGCTGAGGAAGTGGCGGAAGCGGGCGCTGTCGAGGACGCCGGCCATGCCGCAGACCTTCTCGGCCGGGAGGCCCGAGAATTTCTGCAGGGCCCAGACCATCGCGTCGAGCGGGTTGGTGATGCAGATGACGAAGGCGTCGGGGGCGTTGGCCTTGATGCCTTCGCCGACGGATTTCATGACCTTGAGGTTGATGCCGAGGAGATCGTCGCGGCTCATCCCCGGCTTGCGCGGGACACCGGCGGTGACGATGCAGACGTCGGCGCCGGCGATGTCGGCGTAATCCTGCGTGCCCTTGAGCGCCGCGTCGAAGCCTTCGGACGGGCCGGATTCGGCGATGTCGAGCGCCTTGCCCTCGGGGGTCCCTTCGGCGATGTCGAAGAGGACGACATCGCCCAGTTCCTTGAGGGCTGCGAGATGGGCGAGCGTGCCGCCGATCTGTCCGGCGCCGATGAGGGCGATCTTGGGTCTGGCCATTGGAAAACTCTCCGGTGGTTTGAATTTTGCAATGGCCTAGTCCCAAAGCGACAGCCACGCAAGGGCGCTGCGATGCGGCGGGGGGCGGTGGCGGGGCTGTTGCTTTCCGTCGCGGTGGGATATTCCCTTGGAAATCTGGTGATTTAGGGGCGGAGCGCATGGGCGGGTTCGGCTGGGAAGTTTACGCGATCGGGGCGTTTGCGGCCTGTTTCGCGGGCATATCGAAGGGCGGGTTCGGGTCGGGTGCGGCCTTTGCCGGCGCCACGATTCTGGCGCTGGTGATGCCGCCGGGGCTGGCGCTTGGGATCATGCTGCCGCTGCTGATGCTGATCGATGCCTCGACGCTCAGGCCCTACTGGCGGCAGTGGAGCTGGCCCGATGCGCGGCTTCTGGTGCTGGGCGGCCTGCCGGGGGTGGCGCTGGGTGCGGCGCTTTACACGGTGGCGGAGCCGGATGTCTTCCGGCTGCTGATCGGGGTGGTGGCGCTGGTGTTCGTGGGGTGGCAATTGTGCGGGCGGCTGGGGCTGTTGCAGATCGGCAAGCGGGAGTTGCCGCCCTGGGGCGGGGCGCTGGCGGGCGTGGTGGCCGGGTTCACCAGTTTCGTCAGCCACGCGGGCGGGCCGCCGGTGGCGGTCTACCTCCTGTCGAGGAAGGTGGGAAAGACGACGTTCCAGGCGACGACGGTGCTGGTGTTCGGGCTGCTCAACCTGGCGAAGGTGGTGCCTTACGCGTTCCTGGGGATCTTCACGCGGGAGACGCTTGCCTTCGACCTCGGCATGGCGCCTTTCGCGTTGCTGGGCGCCTATATCGGGGTGAAGGCGCACCGGCTGGTGCCGGAGGGCCTGTTCTTTTCGATCACTTACGTGCTGTTGACGGTGACCGGCAGCAAGCTGATCTGGGACGCGCTGACCTGATTGCGATCAGGCGTCGGTGCCGGGGGCGGGCGGGGCTTCGGCCAATGTCTCGAACGCCTGGCCGCTGGCGATCATGCAGGTGAGCCCCTGCGCGGTGGTGACGATGATCGTCCAGGTGCCGGTTTCGGGCGAGGCGAACACCTCGACCATGGCATTGTTGGCGCCGAGGCCGATCGACTGGCGGGATTCGCCGTAGCGGGCGGCCAGCCGGTCGACCACGACATCCCGCGGGGCGCAGTTGGAGGCGGCCGCGCTGGTGCCCGGCGTGGCGGTGGCGAGGGCGACGCCCATGACAAGCGACTTCATCATCTTCCATATCCTTTCCGGAACGGGCCCCGAGAGGGCGTGTGCCGAAAGCGTGTCGCCACGTTTGCGAAAAGAAGGTTAATGGACCGTGCGTGCCCGGCTTGCTGCGGCGCGGCGGGAAATCGCTTGAACTTTTCGGGCGAAAAGTGGCAGGACTGCGCAAGAAAATTTCCGTCACCTGCCAGACGAGGACCAGCAGATGGACCTGACGACGCATCCCTATCGTTCCGTGCTCTATATCCCCGGCTCGAAGGAGCGGGCGTTGGAGAAGGCGATGACCCTGCCGACCGATGCCATCATCTTCGACCTCGAGGACGCGGTGGCCCCGGATGCCAAGGCCGAGGCGCGGGAGACGCTGGCAAAGGCGCTGAAGGAGAACGATTTCGGCAAGCGGGCCAAGATCGTGCGGATCAACGCGCTGACCACGGAATGGGGCAACGAGGATGTGCGGGTGCTGAAGGATGCGGGCGCCGATATCTTCCTGCTGCCCAAGGTGAACACGCCGACGGACGTGGATGCGCTGGCCGACATGCTGGCGCCGGACATGCCGATCTGGGTGATGATGGAGACGCCGGTGAGCGTGTTCAACGCGCGCGAGATCGCGGCGCATCACCGGGTGACGGGGCTGGTGACGGGGACGAACGACCTGACCAAGGACCTGGGCTGCCGGACGCGGACCGACCGGTTGCCGCTGATGACGGCGCTGCAGATGATCGTGATGGCGGCACGGGCGGCGCGGGGCGTCGTTGCCATTGACGGGGTGTATAACCGGTTCCGCGATGGCGACGGGCTGAAGGCGGAGTGCGAACAGGGGCGCGACCTTGGTTTCGACGGCAAGACGCTGATCCACCCGGCGCAGATCGAGGTGACGAACACGGCCTTCGCGCCGACGCAATCGGAGATCGACCTGGCCGAGCGGCAGATCGCGGCCTATGAAGAGAGCATGAAATCGGGGCAGGGCGTGGCCGTTGTCGACGGGCAGATCGTCGAGAACCTGCACGTGGTGGCGGCGCAGCGCATCCTTGCGAAAGCCCGGGCGATTTCGGAACTGGCAGCGGAGTAGGGCGCATGATCTGGCTTATCCTCGGGGTTCTGCTGTGGAGCCTGTCGCATCTGTTCAAACGGCTTGCGCCGGGGCCGCGGGCCTCGATGGGCGATGGCGGCAAGGGCGCGGTGGCGGTGAGCCTGCTTGTCGCGATCGTGCTGATGGTGATCGGCTACCGGATGGCAGAGGGCGCGTTCTTCTGGGGGCGGACGCCGATGACGGCGGGGATCAACAACCTGCTGATGCTGGTGGCCGTTTACCTGTTCGCCGCGTCGGGCATGAAGACGGCGGTGGCGCGGAAGATGCGGCACCCGATGCTGGCGGGCGTGAAGACCTGGGCGCTGGCGCACCTGCTGGTGAATGGTGACGTGCCGTCCTTCGTGCTGTTCGGCGGGCTGCTGGCCTGGGCGGTGATCGAGGTGATCGTGATCAACCGGTCGGAGCCGGAGTGGGTGCCGCCCGCGCCGGTGCCCGCGCGCAAGGAGATCATGGCCGTGGTGGGCACGGTGGTGGTGTTCGGGGTGATTGCCATGATCCATGGCTGGCTGGGCTATCCTGTCTTCGGGTGAGAGAGATGAAACTTTACAGATTCCTGAGCGCCGACGACACGTCGGCTTTTTGCCACAAGGTGACCGAGGCGCTGAACAAGGGCTGGGCGCTGCATGGCTCGCCCACCTATGCCTATGACGCCGCCAATGGGGTGATGCGGTGCGGGCAGGCGGTGGTGAAAGAGGCCGAGGGCGAATATTCGCCGGATATCAAGCTGGGAGAGCAGTGAGCATGGCGAAGACCAACCCGGGGCGGTTTTTCGAGGACTATTCGGTGGGCGAGACGATCCACCACGCGGTGCCGCGGACGGTGTCGGGGGGCGAGCGGGCTTTGTACCACGCGCTCTACCCGGCAAGGCATGCGCTTTATTCGTCGGATGAGTTCGCGAAGGGGTGCGGGCTGCCCGCGGCGCCGATCGACGATTGGGCGGCGTTTCACGTGGTGTTCGGGAAGACGGTGCCGGATATCTCGCTGAACGCGTTGGCGAACCTGGGCTATGCCGAGGGGCGGTGGCTTCGGCCCGTGTGGCCCGGCGATACGCTGCGCTCGACCTCGGACGTGATCGGGGTGAAGCAGAATTCGAATGGCAAGTCGGGTGTCGTCTGGGTGCGCACGAAGGGGGTGAACCAGCGGGACGAGGTGGTGCTCGAGTACGTGCGCTGGGCGATGGTGCGGAAATTCGATCTGGACGCGCCGGCGCCGGAGACGGTGATCCCGGAGCTGAAGCCGGTGCTGGAGGCGTCGGACCTTGTTGTTCCGGAAGGGCTGGACTTCACCGGGTATGATTTCACGCTGGCGGGGGAGCCGCACCGCTGGGGCGATTACGAGGTGGGCGAGGTGATCGACCATGTCGACGGGGTGACCGTCGAGGAGGCCGAGCACATGATGGCGACGCGGCTTTGGCAGAACACCGCGAAGGTGCATTTCGACGCGAGCCTGCGTGAGGATGGCAAGCGGCTGATCTATGGCGGGCACGTGATTTCGATGGCGCGGGCGTTGAGCTTCAACGGGCTGGCGAATGCGCAGATCGTGGCCGGGCTGAACGGGGGCGCGCATGCGAACCCGTGTTTTGCCGGTGACACGATCAAGGCGTGGTCGGAGGTTCTGGACAAGGCCGAGACGGGCGTTCCGGGGGTGGGTGCGATCCGGCTGCGGCTGGTGGCAACGAAGGGCGGGGAGCCGTTCACGCTGAAGGGCGAGGACGGGAAATACCTGCCGCACGTGATGCTGGACCTGGATTACTGGGCGCTCATGCCGATGTGACGGTGCCCTGGGGCGGCTGTCGGGATTTCGAGTATTTGGGCCAAGAAGAAGCCCGGGGTGCGCCTCGGGCTTTTCCGTGCTGGGCAGGGGGCGCGGGATTGGTCATTCTGGGCGCATGGTCTTGCGTGGTCTTTTTCACCTGATGCTGTTGGGCGCGGCGGTGCCGGCGGCGGCGTGCGAGATCGCGCTGGTGCTGGCGGTGGATGTCTCGGGCTCGGTCGACCGGCATGAATACGCCATCCAGATGCAGGGGCTGGCCGAGGGGTTGCGCGACGGGGCAGTGAGCGAGGCGCTGGTGGCGGGCGAGGCGGCGGTAATGGTGATGCACTGGACCGGTTCGTCGCGGCAGGAGGTGGTGGTGCCGTGGACGCGGATCACCGGGTTCGACGTGCTGGAGCGATTCGCGGACGAGGTGGAGCGGGCGCCGCGGCAGTGGCGGAATTTCTCGACCGCGATCGGGGAGGCGCTTTTGTTCGCGCGGGACAGGCTGGCGGAGGGGCCGGAGTGTGGGCGGCGGGTGATCGACATATCGGGTGACGGGTCGTCGAACGAGGGGATCGAGCCCGTCGCGGTGCGGGCGGCGTTGCAGGCCGAGGGGATCGTGGTGAACGCGCTGGTGATCGAGGGGGCGGAGCCGTTGATGACCGAGTATTTCTGGGAGAACGTGATCCTTGGATCCGGGGCGTTTGTGATCACAGCGAACAGCTATGCCGAATATCCCGCGCGTATGCGGCGGAAATTGCTGCGGGAAGTGGCGAAGCAGATATCGGTGCGGGAGGGCGCCGAGGGGGCGGGGCGTTTGTGATCACACGCCAGCGCTTGTGATCACGTATGGGGTAAATGCGACGAAATGCCTGCAAGAACCGGGATTTCGCTCTTTGCATGCGTGACACACAAGTTAAAACGTAGGAGAAGGAAGCCGAGTGACCGGCCAGGCGCCGGGCAGGCTTTTGTCTTGCGCCCGCCGCAAACACGAAAGGGACCGATCCATGGCAGATGTGAACCGCGGCAACCGCCCGCTGTCACCCCACCTGACAATCTATCGCCCGCAGCTGACCTCCATCACCTCGATCCTGACGCGGATCACCGGCAATGCGCTTCTCCTCGGAGCGATCCTGATGGTGTGGTGGTTCCTGGCGGCCGCGACCTCGGCGGAGTATTTCGCCACCGTCGACGGGCTGGTGACCAGTTTCATCGGCGACGTGATCCTGTTCCTGTCGCTCTGGGCGCTGTGGTATCACACGCTGGCGGGGATCCGGCACCTGATCTGGGACAGCGGCGCGATGCTGGACATCCCGAGCGCCGAGAGGCTGGGCTGGGCCGCGATCGGGGGATCGGTGATCCTGACCATCGTCACCGCCATCATCATCTGAGGAGGACGCGATGCGTTATCTGACCGACCGCAAGCGCGCCGTCGGCCTTGGCTCGGCCAAGACCGGGGTGCATCACTTCTGGGCGATGAAGCTGTCCTCGGTGGCGCTGCTCATCCTGATCCCGCTGTTCGTGTTCACCTTCGGGCCGATGCTGGGCGAGCCGCACGAGGCCGTGGTGGCCTATTTCGCGCGGCCCTTCCCGGCGATCGTCGCGGCGCTGACCATGATCGTGGGCTTCAAGCATTTCAGCGACGGTGTGCGCGTGATGATCGAGGATTACGTGCAGGGCGGAAAGCGGAAATACGCGATCATCCTGATGACCTGTGTGAGCTACGGGCTGATGGTGACGGGCCTTTTCGCCATCGCCAAGATCGCCCTTTGAGACCGGAGACCTGAGAGACATGGCTGCATACGAATACGAGACGCATGATTATGACGTCGTTGTCGTGGGCGCCGGCGGCGCCGGGCTGAGGGCGACGCTGGGGATGGCCGAGCAGGGCTTGCGCACCGCCTGCATCACCAAGGTGTTCCCGACCCGGTCGCACACCGTGGCCGCGCAGGGCGGGATTGCCGCGAGCCTTGGCAACATGGGCCCCGACAGCTGGCAATGGCACATGTACGACACGGTGAAGGGGTCGGACTGGCTGGGCGATACGGACGCGATGGAGTACCTCGCGCGGGAGGCGCCGAAGGCGGTTTACGAGCTGGAGCACTATGGCGTGCCGTTCTCGCGCACCGAGGAGGGCAAGATCTACCAGCGCCCCTTCGGCGGGCACACGACCGAGTTCGGGGAAGGCCCGCCGGTGCAGCGCACCTGTGCCGCCGCCGACCGGACGGGGCACGCGATCCTGCATACGCTTTATGGCCAGAGCCTGAAGCAGAAGGCGGAGTTCTATATCGAGTATTTCGCCATCGACCTGATCATGAGCGATGACGGCCAGTGCACCGGCGTGGTGTGCTGGAAGCTCGATGACGGGACGATGCATGTCTTCAACGCCAAGATGGTGGTGCTGGCCACCGGCGGCTATGGCCGGGCGTATTTCAGCGCGACCTCGGCGCATACCTGCACCGGCGATGGCGGGGGCATGGTGGCGCGCGCCGGTCTGCCGCTTCAGGACATGGAGTTCGTGCAGTTCCACCCGACGGGGATTTACGGCTCGGGCTGCCTGATCACGGAAGGGGCCCGCGGCGAGGGCGGCTACCTGACGAACAGCGAGGGCGAGCGGTTCATGGAGCGCTATGCGCCCAACTACAAGGACCTTGCGCCGCGCGACTATGTCAGCCGGTCGATGACCATGGAGATCCGGGAAGGCCGGGGCGTGGGCGAGAATGGGGATCATATTCACCTGAACCTGTCCCACCTGCCCGCCGAGGCGCTGAACCTGCGGCTTCCGGGGATCTCGGAGTCGGCGAGGATTTTCGCCGGGGTGGACGTGACCAAGGAGCCGATCCCGGTGCTGCCGACCGTGCATTACAACATGGGCGGTATCCCGACGAATTACTGGGGCGAGGTTCTGAACCCGACGGAGAGCGACCCGCATGCCGTGGTGCCGGGCCTGATGGCCGTGGGCGAGGCGGGCTGTGCGAGCGTGCACGGGGCGAACCGGCTGGGGTCGAATTCGCTGATCGACCTCGTGGTCTTCGGCCGGGCCGCGGCCATTCGCGCGGGCAAGGTGGTGAACCCCGAGAGCGCCGTGCCGGCGACGAACACCGGCCAGGTGGAGAAGGCGTTCGAGCGGTTCGACGGGCTGCGCAACGCCGATGGCGGCACGCCCACGGCGGAGCTTCGGCTGGAGATGCAGCGGACGATGCAGGAAGACGCGGCCGTGTTCCGGACGTCGAAGACGCTGGCCGAAGGCGTCAAGAAGATGGACGCCATCGCCGCCAAGCTGGGCGACATCAAGGTCACCGACCGGAGCCTTGTGTGGAACAGCGACCTGATGGAGACGCTGGAGCTGACCAACCTGATGCCCAACGCGCTGGCCACGATCAGCGGCGCCGAGGCGCGGCAGGAAAGCCGGGGTGCCCATGCGCACGAGGATTTCACCAAGCGCGACGACGAGAAATGGCGGGTGCACACCATCGCGCGGGTCGAGGGCAAGGACGTCAAGCTGAGCTATCGGCCGATCATCGAGGACCCGCTGACCACCGAGAAGGAAGGCGGCATCGCGCTGAAGAAGATCGCGCCGAAGGAACGGACGTTCTGACGCGGCGATGGCTGGCGCGACTGGCATAGAACGGAAGGTCGGATGGGTACCGCACCGGATATCGCTACGATGAGCGCGTGGCCGCAGCTTGGGATCACCCCCGGGCCCGTGCTGCGCATCTTCGGCATGCGGCGGTCGGGGAACCATGCGGTGATCAACTGGCTGGCGCGGAATGCGCCGGGGGGCCGGTCGTTGTTCTTCAACGACTGTACGCCCGGGCGGAAGCCGTTCGAGACCTATCGCGCCGTCGAGATCGACGGGGAGCGCGTGGCGGGGAATGGCGGCGACCCGGTGAAGCTTGCCGCGAGGGCGGGCGACGGGACGGCGCTGATGTTCTCGTACGAGGATGCGATGCCGAACGAGCGGCGGAGACGGCCGGTGTCGGTTGGCGTGGACGAGGCGCTGATCAGCCACGAGGTGGTGATCTGCCGGGGGATCCTGAACTGGGCCGCGTCGCTGCTGAAGAAGGTGCAGGGGAACGATGCCTACAGCGCCGCCGAGCGGGTGGCGATCGTTCTGAAGGCGCTGGGCGGGTATGCGCGGATGCTGGAGCTGGCTATGGCCGAGGACGAGCTGGGCGTCGTGGTGATCCGGTACGAGCCGTGGATGACCGATGCCGGGTATCGCGCCGGTCTGCTGGAGCGGCTTGGGTTCGAGGCGCGTGACGATAGCCTTGGCGAGGTGCAGCGCTATGGCAACGGGTCTTCCTTCCAGGCGGACGCGGGGGCGGTGGACGAGCTGAACACGCTCGACCGCTGGAAGGAAATGAGGGATGATCCGGAATACCGGATCATCATGTGGCTTGCGGCGCAGGACGAGGCCTTGTGCGGCAAGCTCGAGACGGTTTACCCCGATGATGCCCGGCAGCTTGTGAAGCTGCGGCAGAGCGGGCAGGCGGGCAGGGCCCCGCAGCAGAATTCGGCGCAGGACACTGCGCAAGCGCAAATCCTCAGGAGGAATTGACATGGTCGAACTGGCACTGCCGAAGAACTCGCGCATGAAGACGGGCAAGACATGGCCCAAGCCCGAGGGTGCCACGAACGTGCGCAAGTTCCAGATCTACCGCTGGAACCCGGATGACGGGCAGAACCCGCGCGTGGACACCTATTTCATCGACATGGATACGTGCGGGCCGATGGTTCTGGACGCGCTCATCAAGATCAAGAACGAGATCGACCCGACGCTGACCTTCCGGCGGTCGTGCCGCGAGGGGATCTGCGGGTCGTGCGCGATGAATATCGACGGGATCAACACGCTGGCCTGCATCTACGGGATGGACGAGATCAAGGGCGACGTGAAGATCTATCCGCTGCCGCATATGCCGGTGGTGAAGGACCTGATCCCGGACCTGACGCATTTCTATGCCCAGCATGCGAGCATCATGCCGTGGCTGGAGACCAAGACGAACCGCCCGGCGAAGGAGTGGAAGCAGTCGATCGAGGACCGCGAGAAGCTGGATGGTTTGTATGAATGCGTGATGTGCGCCTCGTGCTCGGCCGCGTGCCCGAGTTATTGGTGGAACGGGGACAAGTACCTCGGGCCGGCGGCGCTGTTGCATGCGTATCGGTGGATCATCGACAGTCGCGACGAGGCCACGGGCGAGCGGCTGGATGACCTTGAAGATCCGTTCAAGCTGTATCGCTGCCACACGATCATGAACTGTGCCAAGACCTGTCCGAAGGGTCTGAACCCCGCGAAGGCGATTGCCGAGATCAAGAAGATGATGCTGGAGCGCACGGTGTGAGGGACACGCCGGAGCGCCCTTCGCTCGACTTCAAGTCGAAGGAGGAGTTCCGGGCGGTCTGTCACCAGTTGGCGATGCGGATGCATTACCTGAACCGCGTGGCGATGGGGGAGCAGAAGTTCTCGTCGGAGGTGGCGGAGCTTCTGTCCCGGCTGGGGCGGGTTTTCGACGAGCATTACGATGACGAGGAAACCCGCCGCGCCTTTGGTGACGGGTGGGAGAAAGGCGTGCTGAACGAAGAGCAGCGGCGCGCCTATCTTTACGGGCTGCTCTACGACGAGGCGACCTGAACGCGATTCGGTGGTAGGCTCCGCCCGGGAAAGGGAGGGCGTGGCCATGTCTGTGACGTTGCTTCTGGGAACGACCAAGGGAGGCTTCCTGCTTCGGCCGGAGGGGGACGGCTGGGCCGTCAGCGGGCCGCATTGCGGGGGCTGGCCGATCAACCACATGGCGGGCGATCCGGAGAGCGGGGTGATCTGGGCCGCGGGTGGCGGTGAGTTTCACGGCGCCGGGGTGTGGCGGTCGGAGGATGGCGGCGAGAGCTGGGTGCTGTCGCGGTTTGCCAACGGGCAGATGAACGAGTTTCTGAAGGCCGAACCGGAGATGGCCAAGGCGTTCGGCATGGAGCCGGAGCCGCCGGCGCCGTTCGACGGGGAGGTTGTGGCGCTGTGGTCGATCAGGCGGGCCGGAGGGCGGCTTTATGCCGGGGCGAAGCCGGCGGCCTTGTTCGAGAGCCGGGACGGCGGGGAGAGCTGGGCGAAGGTCGAGGGGCTGACGGAGCATCCGTCGGCGCACCAGTGGGAGCCGGGGGCGGCCGGGCTGGTGCTGCACACGATCCTGGATGATCCGGAGGATGCCGGGAAGCTTTGGGTGGGGATATCCGCCGCCGGTGTATTCGCGACCGAGGATGGCGGGGCGACGTGGGAGCGGCGCAATCGGCTGTCGAATGCCGAGGCGTGCGAAGGGCATGCCCATCCGGCGGCGGGGAGTGATGGCAACACCGGCATGTGCGTGCACAACATGGCGCGGGCGGCGGGTGACGTGATCTACCAGCAGAACCATCACGGGGTGTTCCGTAGTGGCGATGGCGGGCGGAGCTGGGACGATATCACCGAAGGCCTGCCCTCGCATTTCGGGTTTCCGATCGGGTTGCATCCGCGGGAGGCGGGTACGGTCTGGACCGTGCCGCTGAACGGCGACACGGAAGGGCGGTATCCGCCGGGGGCGGCGGCCGCTGTCTGGAAGTCGGTGGATGGCGGGGCGACATGGGCCGCCAAGCGCGAGGGGCTGCCGCAGGCGGCGTGTTTCTTCACGGTATTGCGGCAGGGGATGGCGGTGGATAGCAGCGATCCGGCGGGGGTGTATTTCGGGACGAACACCGGCTCTGTCTTTGCCAGCGCGGACGAGGGCGAGAGCTGGTCCGAGATTGCGCGGCATCTGCCGACGGTGCTGTCGGTGGATGTGCTGGAACGGGGCTGACGCGTCGTTCCTGTGGACGCCGGGGGGCGCTTCTCCCTAACCTGAGGGCAAAGGGAGGGGCGCATGGCGGAGACGGATGTCATCATCATCGGAGGCGGGCTGGCCGGGCTGGTCGCGGCGTATGAAGCGACGCGGCGGGGCCGGAAGGTTGTGCTGCTGGACCAGGAAGGGCCGCAATCGCTGGGCGGGCAGGCGTTCTGGAGCCTCGGCGGGCTGTTCATGATCGACACGCCCGAGCAGCGGCGGATGGGGATCCGCGACAGCTGGGCGCTGGCGACGCAGGACTGGATGGGCAGCGCGGGGTTCGACCGGGACGAGGATGCGATGCCGCGGGCCTGGGCGGAGGCGTACCTGGATTTCGCGGCCGGAGAGATGCGGGGGTATCTGCACGATATCGGCCTGCGGTGGTTCCCGGTGGTGGGCTGGGCCGAGCGGGGCGGTGGCAGGGCGGACGGGCATGGCAACTCGGTGCCGCGGTTTCATATCACCTGGGGGACGGGCGAGGGGATCGTGGCGCCCTTCGTGCGGGAGGTGGAGGCGGCGGCCGAGAGAGGCTTGCTGGAGTTTCGCTTTCGGCATCGGGTGACGGCGTTGGATGTCGAGGCGGGCCGGGTGTCCGGGGTGAGCGGCGATGTGCTGGCCCATGACGAAGCAAGGCGGGGGAGGTCGACCAGCCGGGAGATCGTGGGGGATTTCGCGATCAGCGCCGAGAGCGTGATCGTGGCGAGCGGCGGGATCGGCGGGGATCATGCGAAGGTGCGTCGGCTGTGGCCGGAGGAACGTCTGGGGAAGGCGCCGGAGGTGATGGTTTCTGGCGTGCCGGATTATGTCGACGGCGCGATGCAGGAGGTGGCCAAGGGGGCCGGGGCGGCGGCAATCAATGAGGACCGGATGTGGCATTACACCGAGGGGCTGACGAACTGGGATCCGATCTGGCCCAATCACGGGATTCGCATCCTGCCGGGGCCGTCGTCGATGTGGTTCGATGCGCTGGGCGAGCGGATGGAGGCGCCGTGCCTGCCGGGGTTCGATACGCTGGCGACGTTGAAGCGGATCCTGGCGACGGGGCACGGGCATAGCTGGTTCATCCTGACGCAGAGCATCATCGAGAAGGAGTTCGCCCTGTCGGGGAGCGAGCAGAACCCCGACCTGACGAGCGGCAAGTGGCGAGCGGTTCTGAAGGAGCGGCTCGGCAAGGGGGCGACAAGGGCGGTGGAGGCGTTCAAGGAGAAGGGTGCGGATTTCGTCGTGGCGGACGGGTTTGACGAGCTGGTGGAGGGGATGAACCGGATCACGCCGGAGGTGCCGCTGGAGGCGGCGAAGCTGCGGCGGCAGGTCGAGGCAAGGGATGCGCAGTTGGAGAACCCCTTTGCCAAGGATGCGCAGATCATCGCGATCCGGCAGGCGCGGGCGTATCGGGGTGACCGGCTGATAAGGACGGCGAAGCCGCATGCGATACTGGACCCCGAGAAGGGGCCGCTGATTGCCGTGCGGCTGAACATCCTGACGCGGAAGTCGCTGGGGGGCCTGCATACCGGGCTGGATGGCCGGGTGTTGCGGGCGGATGGCTCGGTGTTCGAGGGGCTTTACGCGGCGGGCGAGGTCGCGGGCTTCGGCGGGGGCGGGTACCACAGGTACAACGCGCTGGAGGGCACGTTCCTTGGCGGGTGCATCTTCTCGGGGCGCGTGGCCGGACGGGAGGCGTGAGGCTGCCCCCTCCAACCCCGTGTGCCGGGCTGATAGGGTGGCGGGCGTAACCGCCAGGGAGCTGTCAAAGTGATCATCGTCGCCGGGCTGATCATCGCCTTCGTGCTTGTGCTCGTCTTCTCGAACCGGGCGACGCGGAACTGCCGCTGGCGGGCCGTGCGGTCGGGCGACAGGGAGGGTGAGGCGATGTATCGGTGCGCGGCCTGCGGCGCGGTGGTCTTTACATCGACCGGCAAAGAGCCTTTGCATTGCCGGGTGACCCAGCCGGACAAGAAGGAGTGACGGGATGCAGGAACCGAAGGATGCCGAGGCGCGGCGGGCGGTGACGCCGGTGATCTGCTATCCGAACGACACGCTGCCGGTGCCGGATCTTGAGTCATTTGCCCGGGCGCGGGACGGGGCGGAGAAGATCGCCGAGGTCAGGGTCGAGCCGCGGGAGGCCGCGACGTTCCGGGCGGAGGCCGGGCAGTTCTTCCGGATCAGCAGCATCGAAGGGCCGCAGGTGGGCGATTTGAACCTGTGGAACGCGCATGATTTGTCGGAGCGGTTCTATTCGGGCAAATCGCGGGCGCTGCATGGCACGCACCTGACGGAAGGGGAGCGGATGTGGTCTTCGTTCCCGTATTTGCGGCCGATGGCGACGATCACGGGCGATACGCTGGGCTGGTACGGGATCGACGGGTTCGGCGGTTCGGTGCATGACGTGATCGGGACGCGGTGCGATCCGTATACGGGCAACCTGTTGGCGGGGTCGCAGTATCACCATTGCTGCCATTCCAACCTGACGCGGGCTTTGGCGGATGAACTGGGGGTGTCGTTGGAAGAGGCGGAGCCGCATGTGCATGACGTGCTCAATGTCTTCATGTGCACCGGGTTCACGCGGGACACGGGCCAGTATTTCATGAAGGCGAGCCCGGTTCGCCCCGGTGACTACCTCGAGTTCTTTGCCGAGATCGACGTGCTGGGGGCGTTGTCGGCCTGTCCGGGCGGGGATTGCTCGGCGGAGCATTCGAGCGATACGGCGGCCTGTCACCCGCTTTTGGTGGAGGTGTTCGCGCCTCAGGCCGGGGCGCTTGATGGGTGGGAGAGCCCGGCGGTGAACGGGTATGACCGGAGCCACGGGCGCAGGGCGCCGTCCTGACCGGGCGCATTCACGACGAAAAACCCCGCCCGGAGGCGGGGTTTTCCTGAAAATCCGTTGCCGGAAAGGCTCAGCCCTGGCGGGCTTTGAACCGCCGCTGGGTCTTGTTGATCACGTAGACGCGGCCTTTGCGGCGCACGACGCGGCAATCGCGGTGCCGGTTCTTGAGCGAACGGAGCGAGTTCTTGACCTTCATCGGTCCTCTCCTCTTTGGTCGCGGCGCGGGCCAGCGCCTTGGTTTCGCGGGCGTTCCGCAGGGTGCGGAACAGTGAATTCATGGTGGGCGATACTAGGTTCGAACTAGTGACCCCTTCGATGTCAACGAAGTGCTCTACCACTGAGCTAATCGCCCATGAATACCGAAACGAACCAGCACCCCAATAAATTGGGGCGCGGAAATCCGCGCCGGTGAGGGAGGTCTATAAAAGGAGTCGGAAACGGGATCAAGGGCTTTTAGAAGTGCAATTTCGGTCTATGATGCGGTCGAGCAGGAGGTTCGATGCACAGGCTTGCGTTCCAGATCACCCACCCCGAGCGGCGCACCACGTCGGTTGTATTCGCGTCGCCGCATAGCGGGCGGGATTATCCGCGCAGTTTCCTGAGGCAGTCGGCCCTGAACGAACACGCGATCCGCAGTTCGGAAGATGCTTTCGTCGATGACCTGTTCGAAAGCGCGCCCGCGCATGGCGCGCCGTTGCTGTGCGCCTCCGTGCCGCGGGCCTATGTCGACCTGAACCGCAGCGCGGACGAGCTTGACCCGGCGCTGATCGAGGGGGTCCGCAAGGCGGGGCACAATCCGCGCGTGGCCTCGGGGCTGGGCGTGGTGCCGCGCGTGGTGGCGAACGGGCAGGTGATCTATACCGGCAAGATCAGCCGGGCCGAGGCGGACCGGCGGATCGAGACCTACTGGCGCCCGTATCATGCCGCGCTGCGCCTGCAACTGACCGAGGCGCAGCGGCAGTTCGGGCAGGCGATCCTGATCGACTGCCATTCGATGCCGCACGAGGCGATGGATTCGGTGGCGCGTTCCGGCGTGCGCCGGCCCGACGTGGTGCTGGGCGACCGGTTCGGCGCGGCGGCGGGCGAGCAGATCGTCGACCGGATCGAGGAGGCGTTCTATGACGCCGGGCTGGTGGTGACGCGGAACACGCCCTTTGCCGGGGCTTATATCACCCAGCATTATGGCCGGCCGTCGAACGGCCATCACGCGGTGCAGATCGAGATCGACCGGTCGCTCTACATGGACGAACAATCGATTCGGCCGAATTCGCGGTTCCGGACGTTCAAGCGGTTGCTGGACGGCGTGATCGCCGAGATTGCCGCGATCGGGCGGCCGGTGGAACAGCCGCTGGCGGCGGAATAACCCTTAGCGCAATGCACGGCCCTTGATGATGGCGTCGCTGCCGAAGCGGCGGCGGATCTCGTCGCTGGCGCGTTCGGCGAGGCCGCGGGCGCGGGCTTCCGGATCCAGAAGGTCGCCGGAGAGGTCGGCGCTGTCCTCGACCACGAGGTGCGAGATGCCGACGCCGATCAGCCGGTAGGGGGCCTTGTGATCGACCTGCTCCATCAGGTGGGTGGCGGTGCGGTAGATCGTGTCGGCCATCTGGGTGGCGTCGCGCAGGGCGAGGCGGCGGGTGAGGGTGGAGAAGTCGGCGCGCTTGAGCTTCAGCGTGACGACGCGGCCGGCGAGGCGCTTGGCCTTGGCCCGGTCGGAGACGTTCTCGGAGAGCCGCCAGATATGGCCGTCGAGGATGTCGCGGCTGGCGGTATCCTCGGAGAAGGTGGTTTCGTTGGAGATGGATTTCACCGGCGCATTGGCCGAGACGCGGCGGGCATCCTGTCCCCGGGCGAGGTGCCAGAGGCGTTCGCCCATCGAGCCGAAGCGCGCAGTAAGGTCTTCGCGGTCCCAGCGCAGCAGGTCGGAGAAGGTGCGGATGCCGGCGCTTTCCAGGGCGGTGCGGGTGGCGTAGCCCACGCCCCAGATCAGGCTGACCGGCCGGTCGCGCAGGAAATCGGCCGTTTCGGCCTTTCCGATGATGGAAAAGCCGCGCGGCTTGTCGAGGTCGGAGGCGACCTTGGCGAGGAACTTGTTGTGGCTGAGCCCGATCGAGCCGGTGAGGCCCAGCTCGTCCTGCATGCGCTTGACGAGGCGGGCGAGCATCACGGCGGGCGGCGCGCCGTGCAGGCGCTCGGTGCCGGTGAGGTCGAGGAAGGCTTCGTCGAGGGAAAGGGGTTCGACGTCGGGGGTCAGCTCCTCCATCATCGCGCGGATCTCGCGGGAGATGCGGGCGTAGACCTCCATCCTCGGTTTGAGGACGACGGCGTCGGGGCAGAGCTTGAGCGCCTGGAACATCGGCATGGCCGAGCGGACGCCGCGGATGCGGGCGATATAGCAGGCGGTGGAGACCACGCCGCGCCGGCCGCCGCCGATGATCAGGGGCTTGTCGCGCAGCTCGGGATTGTCGCGCTTCTCGACGCTGGCATAGAAGGCATCGCAATCCATGTGGGCGATGGAGAGGGAATAAAGCTCGTCATGCGCCAGCACCCGCGGGCTGCGGCAGGCGGGACAGCGGGCGCCGGTGTCGAACCGGGTCAGGCAGGTGCGGCATAGAGACGGCATGTGTCAGGCGCTTGTGTCGGGTCGGGGCGAGCTTACATGTTTTCGGACCAGAGTTCACCGGGGCACGTGAGGGCACCGGTCAGAAAACGTCAGCGGCGGGGCGGGCCATGACAGGCGATCCGGAACGTGACTTCGACGGGGCGAAGACCATCCTTCTGCTGGGTGGGCAACTGGCGGTAATCCGGCGCGACGATATCGACGGGATTGCCTATCCGGGGCAGCTCGACTTGCCCGGCGGCGGGCGCGAGGGGGTGGAGGGCCCGGAAGACTGTGCCTTGCGGGAGTTGCGCGAGGAGCTGGGGTTGCGGCTGTCCCCCACGGAGATTTCGTGGCGACGGTTCTACACGATTCCGATCCGGGCGTGGTTCTTTGCCGCCGCCCTGCCTGCCGAGCGGGCGGCCGAAGTGCGGTTCGGCAATGAGGGGCAGGGCTGGTTCCTGATGCCGCCCGAGGACTTCGCCGCCTCGGCGGAGGCGGTGCCGCATTTCCGGCCGCGGGTGCTGGAGGGGGTGGCGGCGTTGCGGATTTGAGTATTTGGGCCAAGAAGAAGCGCGGTGTGTGCTTCTTCTTGGGGCAAGTATCCCGGGGAATGGGGGCTGGCCCCCATTCCGACGGCAGGGTCAGGCGATTTCGCTCAAGATGGCGCGGGCCGCTGCGGCAGGGTCTTCGGCGGCCCAGACCGGGCGGCCGACGACGATGTGGTCGGCGCCGTCCTTCAGGGCCTGTGCTGGTGTGGCGACGCGCTTCTGGTCGCCCAGGGCAGCGCCGACGGGGCGGACGCCGGGGGTGACGATCAGGCGGCCTTCGGATTGCGGCAGGGCGCGGATCATCGCCGCTTCCTGCGGCGAGGCGATCACCCCGTCGGCGCCGGCCTCGAAGGCGCGGGCGGCGCGTTCGCCCACGAGGTCGGGCACGTCGCCCGCCTTCATCAGACCGGCATCGAGATCGGCGCGGTCGAGCGAGGTGAGGATGGTGACGGCGAGGATCTTCATGTCCTTGCCCGAAGCCCCTTCCTTGGCCGCGCGAACCACGTGCGGGTCGCCATGGACGGTGAGGAAGTCGAGTTCGAACTGGGCCAGGCCGCGCACGGCGTTCTCGACCGTGGCGCCGATGTCGAAGAGTTTCATGTCGAGGAAGATGCGCTTGCCGTGCTCCTGCTTGAGCTCGTTGGCGAGAGCCAGCCCGCCGCCGGTGAGCATGCCAAGCCCGATCTTGTAGAAGGAGACGTCATTGCCCAGCGCCTCGGTCAGTTGAAGCCCTTCGAGGGCGTTGGGCAGGTCTATTGCGACGATGAGGCGGTCATCGGACATGGCGGGCGCTCCTGTGCGATCGGGGTCGGAACCTTCTCGCGGGGGAGCGGGGCCAGGTCAACCCCCCGCGGGAGCGGGGACGCGGGGGGTCGGGTTGCGGCGGAAGGGTCGGGCGTCAGCGGGCTGGGACAAGCCCCTGTGACGCGCCTTCAGGCCGCAAGCGAAGCGCCGGGGCGACGCAACGGGGGTGTTTCGACGCCGTTCGGCACGAGTTGCAGCGCGGCCTCGCCCGGGACGGGGGCACGGCGCAGGCGCATCGAGCGCTCAGGCGCGTGGCGATGCGCGCGCAGGGCCTTATCGGTGAGGCCCCTGGTGATTACGTTGAAATCCGCGTGCAGAGGCGCGAGGATATGGACGGGATAGGAATAAACCTCCCCCTCTTCCCTGATCTGTACCAGCGCTTCGAAGGCCGACAGTTCCGGATTGTAGCGGACATCGTCAAAGCCGAGTTTCTCGATAAGCATTGCACTAATCCTTGTGTTGCGGCCGCGTGGAGCGGCATACATGTGGTATAAACGTAAAGTATTACGGAAAAGTTCCACCTTTCCGTCGGCGCGGGCCGGCATTGGCACGAAATTGCCGGAACAAGCGGTTGAGTTCGGTGGATTTTTGCGCTTTTTCCGGTGCCCTGCTGCTTGAATACCGCGCGTCCGCCCCCCATTTCGGAATTCGAGGTTCCTCAAAGACGCATGCCTAATGCTGGGTGCGCCAAGAGGGGTAACGCTTGTGAAAAGGAGAAATGGGATGGACTTGTCCAAGTTCACCGAGCGGTCGCGTGGCTTTCTTCAGGCGGCGCAAACGATCGCGATGCGGGAGAGCCATCAGAAACTGGCGCCCGAACATGTTCTGAAAGCATTGATGGATGACGACCAGGGGCTTGCGAGCAACCTGATCAAGCGCGCGGGCGGTCAGCCGCAACGCGTGGTGCAGGCGCTTGAGCTGTCGCTGGGCAAGATCCCCAAGGTGACGGGCGATGCCGGCCAGGTCTACATGGACAGCCAGACCGGCAAGGTTCTGGACGAGGCCGAGAAGCTGGCGAAGAAGGCCGGTGACAGCTTCGTTCCCGTCGAACGTCTGCTGACGGCACTGGCCGTGGTGAAGAGCCCGGCCAAGGACGCGCTGGACCAGGGCGGGGTGAGTGCGCAGAACCTCAACGAGGCCGTGAACGACATCCGCAAGGGCCGCACCGCCGACAGCGCGAGTGCCGAGGATACCTATGAGGCGCTTGAGAAATACGCGCGCGACCTGACCAAGGCCGCCGAGGATGGCAAGATCGACCCGATCATCGGCCGCGACGACGAGATCCGCCGGGCGATGCAGGTGTTGAGCCGCCGGACCAAGAACAACCCCGTTCTGATCGGTGAGCCGGGCGTCGGCAAAACGGCGATTGCCGAGGGGCTTGCCCTGCGGATCGTCAATGGCGACGTGCCGGAGAGCCTTCAGAACAAGCGGCTGTTGTCGCTCGACATGGGCGCGTTGATTGCCGGGGCGAAGTATCGCGGTGAGTTCGAGGAGCGGCTGAAGGCGGTTCTGAACGAAATCACCAATGCCGCGGGCGAGATCATCCTGTTCATCGACGAGATGCACACGCTGGTGGGCGCGGGCAAGACGGATGGCGCGATGGATGCTGCCAACCTGATCAAGCCGGCGCTGGCACGGGGTGAGTTGCACTGTATCGGTGCGACGACGCTCGACGAGTATCGCAAGCACGTGGAGAAAGATGCGGCGTTGGCCCGCCGGTTCCAGCCGCTGGTGGTGTCGGAGCCGACGGTGGAGGATACGATCAGTATCCTGCGGGGCATCAAGGAGAAATACGAGCTGCACCATGGCGTGCGCATCTCGGACAGTGCCCTTGTGTCCGCAGCGACGCTTTCGAACCGCTATATCACCGACCGTTTCCTGCCGGACAAGGCGATCGACCTTGTGGATGAGGCCGCCAGCCGCTTGCGGATGGAGGTGGACAGCAAGCCCGAGGAGCTTGACGCGCTCGACCGCGATATCCTGCAGAAGCAGATCGAGGCCGAGGCGCTGCGCAAGGAGGATGATGCCGCCAGCAAGGACCGGCTCGAGAAGCTCGAGAAGGAACTGGCCGAGTTGC
This sequence comes from Roseovarius sp., assembly GCF_030373445.1. GTDB lineage: Bacteria > Pseudomonadota > Alphaproteobacteria > Rhodobacterales > Rhodobacteraceae > Roseovarius. The sequence continues at coordinate 19,693 of NZ_JAUCYU010000008.1, read as the reverse complement.
AGGAGAAATCCGCCGAGATGACCGCGCAGTGGCAGGCCGAGCGGGACAAGCTGGCCAGCGCGCGCGACCTGAAGGAGCAGCTTGACCGCGCGCGGATCGAGCTGGACCACGCCAAGCGCGAGGGCAACCTCGCCAAGGCGGGGGAGCTGTCCTATGGCGTCATTCCGCAGCTTGAGAAGCAGTTGACCGAGGCCGAGCAGGCCGAGGAAGACGGCATGATGGTGGAAGAGGCCGTGCGGCCGGAGCAGATCGCGCAGGTGGTCGAGCGCTGGACGGGTATTCCCACTGCCAAGATGCTGGAAGGCGAGCGCGAGAAGCTGCTGGGCATGGAAGACAACCTGCACAAGCGGGTGATCGGCCAGGATAGCGCCGTGCGGGCCGTGGCCAACGCGGTGCGCCGGGCAAGGGCGGGTCTCAACGACGAGAACCGGCCGCTGGGCAGTTTCCTGTTTCTCGGGCCGACGGGTGTCGGGAAAACCGAGCTGACCAAGGCCGTCGCCGAGTTCCTGTTCGACGATGACAGCGCGATGGTGCGGATCGACATGAGCGAGTTCATGGAGAAGCACGCTGTCGCCCGTCTGATCGGGGCCCCGCCGGGTTACGTGGGTTACGAGGAGGGTGGCGTTCTGACCGAGGCCGTCCGCCGCCGGCCCTACCAGGTGGTGCTGTTCGACGAGGTCGAGAAGGCGCACCCGGAGGTGTTCAACGTGCTGTTGCAGGTGCTGGACGACGGTGTTCTGACCGATGGTCAGGGTCACCGGGTCGACTTCAAGCAGACGCTGATCATCATGACGTCGAACCTTGGGTCGCAGGCGCTGAGCCAGTTGCCCGAGGGCGCGGACGCCGCTTCGGCCAAGCGTGACGTGATGGATGCGGTCCGGTCGCATTTCCGGCCCGAGTTCCTGAACCGGCTGGACGAGATCGTTGTCTTCGACCGGTTGTCGCGTGACCAGATGGACGGGATCGTCGATATCCAGATGGGTCGCCTGACCAAGCGTCTGGCAAGCCGGAAGATCCGGCTGGAGCTGGATGCGGATGCCAAGAAGTGGCTGGCCGACGAGGGGTACGACCCGGTCTATGGCGCGCGCCCGCTGAAGCGGGTGATCCAGAAGGCGCTGCAGGACCCGCTGGCCGAAGCGCTGCTGGCCGGGGATATCCTCGACGGCGGCACGGTGCCGGTGAGTGCCGGGGCCGACGGGCTGATCATCGGCGACCGGGTGGGGAGTTCCAACCGGGAACGACCTGACGACGCGGTCGTGCATTGAGCTCGGGAACCCCCGCCGGAGACGGCGGGGGTTTTTCGTTGCCGGGGCGGGTTTCACGGGCAAAAGGGCAACGACGCGAACGCCACGTAAGCCGTTGAGTGCGAGGCGTATTGACCGGTCAGGCGCCTCTGCCGTATCCAAACCGCGAGAGCAGTGCGCCCCGAAGACACGGCAAGAACGGGCGGGGCGGTCAACACATGTGCGGGGGCCGGTGTGACGGGCCGGCGGTTGTTGACGCGAGGCATGTCGCGCTGCGTAATGGTTTTGACGGGCCCCCGAGGGGCGCCACCGGACGGAGCGGTAGAGGTCGCCATGGGAATTGACGCACAGCTTGCCAGCCAGCTGATCGCCGCGCGCGGACTGGTCGAGGGCAAGGAAAACTGCGTGATGCTGGGCCGGCAGAAGTTCCACATCAAGGGCAAGTTCCGGCGCTACGTGCGGCAAAAGCTGCGGCAGGCGGGGCTGAGCCCGGATATTCCCGAGTACGAGCAGGAGGACGGGTTCAGCGAAACCTTCCTGAAGAAGATCGGGTTTCCCGAGCCGATGTCGCTGGATGCGTCGCCTTACGAGAAATGCGACCTGACGCATGATCTTAACGAGCCGTTGCCGGACGAGTTGCGCGGGCGGTTCGACGTGATCATCGATGGCGGCACGCTGGAGCATGTCTACAACACGCCGCAGGCGCTGGATAACGTGTTTCACATGTTGCGGCCGGGCGGGATATTCCTGTCGATCAACGGGATCACCGGTTGGGCCGGGCACGGGTTCTACCAGTTCAGCCCGGAGCTGGTGTGGCGCTACTGGAAGGATGCGCGGCGGTGCGTGCTGCATGAATGCGCCGCCGTTCCGCATGACGTGACCGATGCCAAGCCGCGCCCGGCGCCCGACACGGGGCAGGACGGGCGGCGGTTTCGCGGCGCCGGGATGCAGGGGCGGTGGTACCTGTTCTACATCATCGAGCGGGGGCCGGAGGCGGTGACGGACGAGCGAATCCGCAATATCTCGCAAGGCGACTATTCGGTGCGCTGGGATGCGGGCGAGCCGCAGGCCGCGGCGGGCGAATAGGCGGGCCAAGGCGGATGAGCGAGGAAGAGGACGTATCGGTGGCCGAAACGGCCGGGCAGGTCGACAAGGCCGAGCAGATCGACAAGCCGATGTGGTTCGACGAGATCGGGCCGTGCGGATCGGCCAGCGGGTTCCTGCATTCCGACCCGCGCCATCCGATGCTGTTCGTCAAGCGGCGGCGGCCGATCCTGATGGTGACCTTCGACAACCTGTCGAACGTCAACGACCGCTCGCCGGGGCGGTTGCCATGGGCCTACAAGTTCGCGCGGGACAACCAGGTGAGCCATCTGGGTATCTACGCGCATCTGCCGAACTGGTACCGCGATGCCGGGCTGATCGGCACGATGCAGAAGATGGCCGGCGAGGGGTTCTTCGAGGGGTACGAGCGGTGCATCTTCACCGGCTCGTCGATGGGGGCCTTCGGGGCGCTGACCTTCGGACGGCTGGCGCCGGGGGCGCATGTGCTGGCTTTCAATCCGCAATCGACGCTGAACGAGGCGCTGGTGCCGTGGGAAACACGATACCAGGTGGGACGGCGGCAGGACTGGTCGCTGCCATTGGGCGATGCGGCGGAGGCGGTGGCCGAGCTGGGGCGCGCGTACGTGTTCTATGATCCGTATTTCGAGCTGGACCAGTTCCATACCGACCGTCTGATGGCGGCGGAGGGGGCCGGGGGCACCGTGGTGCCGATGAAATGCTGGTTCTCGAACCACAAGTCGGCGGTGTTCCTGCGCAAGATCGAGGCGCTGAAGCCGATCATGACAGAGGCGCTGTTCGGGGATTTGACGGAGCAGCGGTTCTACGAGCTTTACCGCGAGCGGCGGCGGCTGCCGTGGTATCGCGGGTCGCTGGCCAATTACTTCGAGAAGGACGGGCGCACCGCGATGGCGGAGCGGGCGACGGTGGCGTTTCGTCAGAACCTGCGCAAGCTGGGGCGGCTTGACGGGAACCGGGGCGTGTGATGGCCGAACAGGCGTGGATCGTCGCGGCGCCGGTGAACGAGGCGCCTTACCTGCTGGAATGGATCGCGCATTACCGGGCCTTGGGGTTCACGGGGGCCGTGCTGTTTACCAGCGGGTCCGAGGATGGCACCGACCGGATGGCCGCGCGGCTGGCGGAGCTGGGATATGTGCATCACGTGCCGCTTGACCTGAAACCGGGGCGCGACCCGTTGCGGTATGGTCTTCGGGACGTGCTGCCTGTGCTGGAAAAGCTTGGGGCCGACTGGGCGCTGGCGGTGGATGTGGACGAGTACCTTTCGGTTCGCACCGGGGCCGGCGACCTGAAGAGCTTCCTGGCGGCGGTCGGGGCGGCGGATGCGGTTTCGGTCTGCCGCAAGCCGTTCGGATCTGGGTGGCGCCGGGGGCTGCCGGAGGGGTCGGTGCGGGAGAATTATACGCTCTGCGCGGATGAGGATGACCGGGGGCAGATGATCAGCCGGGGAATCAAGACGCTGTTCCGGCCCGGCAAGGTCAGCCGCCTCGCGCCGCACCGCCCCTATTTCGACGATGGCCCGGGCAAGGTGACATGGATCGATGCCGGTGGGCAGGCGATGCCGGGGAAGTATTTCGAGGGGAAGTGGGCGGCACATGACGGTTTCTCGCACCGGTTTGCGCGGTTGCATTACTACGCCGTGGCCAGCCCCGAAGCCTTCATACTTCGGCGCGGGCTGCCGGAGAAGAAGAACCACCGGAAGGTGCTGCTGGACGACTGGGCAAAGCTGGACGTGAACACCGCCGAGGATACGGCGATGGAGGCCGATATCGCGCGGTCGGCGCCGGTGCTGGAGGCGTTGCGAGGGGATGCGGCGCTGGCGGACCTGGAGCAGGCGGGGCGGGCCTGGCACGAGGCGCGGATGGCGGAGATGTTGCAGGACGGCAAGATCGCCGAGCTGTGCGCCGAGATGACCAACACGACCCGGGCCGAGACGAAGAAGGCGGAGCGGAAGGAAAAGAAGAAGGACACGGTGCGCACCGCGCCGAGGGGGGGCGGGGGCACCTACATGCCGCCGCCTGTGCGCCCGGTGCGATTCGACGTACAGGCAGCGGCCGAGGGTGAGAGCCGGGCGGTGCTGCATGGCGGGTTTCACAAGACGGCGACGACGTACATCCAGAAGCTTTTGGAGGATAACGAAGCGTGGCTGGGTGGGCAGAGCGTTTACGTGGTGCCGCACCAGAAGCTGCGCAAGCACGTGACCTTTCCCTCGCAGCTCGATGCGTTCCGGCGGTTGAAGATCAGCCGGCGGACGAAGTTCTCGGAAGAGGAGTTGCAGGGGTTCGCGGATGCGTTCTTTGCCGAGCCGTTGGCGCTTCGGCCGAAGCGGATGATCCTGTCGGACGAGAACCTTCCGGGGCTGCCGGGGCATTGCGTGACATCGGGCGCGCTTTACCAGTATCGCAAGACGTTCTTCCAGTGTTTCGCCAAGCGCATCCCGCTTCCGGTGACGGATGCGTTCTTTGCCGTCAGGAACTATGCCGATTTCTTCGCGTCGTCCTATGTGGAGTATCTACGGGCGGCGACGGCGACGACATCGGGCAAGATGATCACGCCCGAGGAGATGCGGCGGAACGTGCTGGCGAGCCTGCCGTCATGGCAGGCGGTGCTGGGGGATTTCGCGGAGGTGTTTCCGGAGACGCGCGTTCATGTCTGGCGGTTCGAGGATTTCCGCGCCTTGCGGAACGAGGTGCTGGGCCGGTTCTGTGGCGAGGGGGTGGACGTGCGGCGGCTGAAGGACATGGAGGATGCCAAGCCCCGGCCGACCGCGTCGCGGCGTGCAGTGGAGGAGCTGGTGCTGATTTCCGAGCTGGAGGGGGCCGGCGCCATGTCGGAACGGGCGAAGGCGGTGCAGGAGCAGTTCCCGCTCAACGACGAGAACGGCAAGTTCGACCCGTGGAGCGCGGCGGAGCGAGCGCATCTGAACGGGCTTTACGAGCGCGACTGGGAGGCCATTCGCGGCGATGCGCGGCTGAGCGTGCTGGAACCCTGAGCACATTTGCGCGGGGTTCGACCGATCGGGTCGGGCGGCTGCCGAATGGAGTTGCCCGAAGCGCTTGCCGGGGTGTATGCAGGGGCTGCGCCATCCGGGGAATGTCGTTTTCAGCTGCGGGAGCACCACGTGCGTATCCCATGTGTTTCCTGTCGTTCCTTCGTGGCGGCACTCGGTTTGATCGTGGCATCGGTGGCCTCTGCGGAGGGGGATCGCGCCGGGGAGGGCCGGCTGTCGCTGAGCCTTCAGGGCGGGCAGATGACGACCAACGGCATCGACGATGTTTTCAATCCCACGAAGACGGATTTCACGAACGCCTATTTCGGCGGCCTGATCCTTGGCTACGAAGTGCCGCTCGACGATCCGCGCTGGGCGTTGGGCGCGGAGGTTCAACTGAACCACCATTTCGGGCAGGACACGTTCCAGGAGCTGGTTCTGCCGGTGACGATCCGGTACAGCCCGGCGCGGCCATGGCCCGCGGTGATCGACAGTTTCGCCTTTGGGCTGGGCATTTCACATGCCAGCGAGACGCCTCTGCTGGAAGTCGTCAAGCGGGGCGAGTCGCAGCGGACGCTGGTGTATTTCAGCCTCGAGACGGCGTTTTCGGTGGGGGATGGCAACGACGATATCTTCGTGCGGCTGCATCACCGGTCGGATGCCTACGGGCTGTTCGCGACGGATTCGGGCTCGAACGCGTTCGCGATTGGCTGGCGGCACGGGTTCTGAGGGGCGTCAGGCGCGGGAGCGCGTGGTCTGCTCGGTGACGGCCTGAAGCAGGGCGCGGATCATGGTGCGCTGGTCGTCGGAGAAGCCGGGCAACGCGATGGCGGGGTCGGGGCCGGAGAGGTCATCCATCGGGAAGAGCGCGGGATCGTCGGGGAAGAACCGCTGGCGCAGGGCTTCGTTGTCGTCTTCGAACTGTTGCAGCAGTCCCAGGGCGGTGGCGTTGTCCATCGCGCGCCCCTCGAAGCGGGGGAGGGCGCCCACCGGCATGGAGCGGAATACCTTGCGGGCGTCGAGGCCGGGCATGTCGGCCACGAGCTGCATGAGGTCGAGCAGGTCGATCGAGGGGGTGGGATTGGCCACCTCTTCGGCGGGCGGTTTGTCGTCGGCGTCGATGTCGAGCCCGAGCAGGGACATGAAATCGTAGACGACATCGCCCTTGGGGAAGGCGGCCGGCTCGAAGCGGCGGAAGATGAATTCGGCGTCGGGCCAAGCGGCATCCCAGGCGGAGATGATACGGCGGTATTCGCCCCCCTTGATGCCGAACTTGTCGACGTAGTTCTGGAAGCCCGGCTTGACCTTGCCGGTCTTCATCTTCTGCTTGTAGGCGCTTTCGAGGTAGCGGTCCTGCCGGCGGAAATAGCCGACGATGCGGGTCTCGAACGGTTCTTCCAGCGCCAGCACCTCGCGCAAGAAGGCGGGATCGCTTCCGGTGAACATCTCGGAAGTGAGCACGAGGGTTTCGGCGGGGCTTTCGGCGATCTTGCGGCGGATCTCGGCGCCGGTCTTTTCGGCCTCGGCCCGCTGGCCGCCGCGGAGGTGAACGCCGAGATCGTTATAGGAGCCGCGCCGGCCGCGGATCAGGAAATCGACGGATTTCGAGGCGAGGTAGGGCTGGCGCGCGCGGGCGTAGCGCTGGATCGCGGTGGAGCCTGTCTTGGGCGTGCCGATATGGATCCAGAGCTTGCGCATGGGGTCTAGGCGGCCTCCATCCCGGCGACTTCCTCGTACATCTCGAAGTCGCGGGCGAAGGCGCGGTCGACATTGCGGCGGTCGGCGGCGGTGAGGCTGTCGCGGTGCTGCTGGCTGGCGGTGCGGTGGCCGAGATGCTTGCGGGTGTCGATGGCCTCGACCGCCTCGCCTTTCGTGCCGAAGAGGGCGCGGATGATGGCGCGGCGGGCGTCGTCCATCGCCTCGACCCGGCCGATCAGGTCGTAAGGGACGAGACCGTAGCTGATTTCCTTGTATTGCGGGCGCCAGTGGCGGTCGAGGTCGCGGGCGCCATCATCCTGGGCCAGCAGGTCGAGGAAGGCGGGCAGGTTGATCTCTGTATCCGCGGGGCGGCCGAGATACGTGTTCAGGTCGCGCAGGTGGCGCGGGTTCGAGCCGGGTTGCAGCTTGTCGGACCATGCCGAGACCGTGCGGGAGAGCGGGTCGCGGACCATGGTGAAGCGGAACCAGCCCGGGCCGGTGAGGGCGTCTTGTGCCGTTTCCCATGTCAGGCCGCGGGCGCCGGCGCGCAGGTAGTCGGTGGGCAGGTTATGGACGCCGTCCATGCTGATCTCGGGCGCGGCATCGCCGCCGATGGCGTTGTGCATCTGGGTGATGAGCAGGGTCAGGATGTTGGTGCAGGCCGCCTTGTGGTTCTTCATGTAGAGGAATTCGGGCCCGCCATAGGGCTTCGCCGGCAGGTGCATGGTTTGCAGCAGGTGCCGGCGATTGCGGTAGTTCGACAGGATGTCGTTGATCGGGCTCATGCGCTCAGTCGTCGGCAAATTCTTCTTCCGGTTCCGGTTCGGGCTGGCTGGCCGCCCTGGGGTCGGGGCGCTTGATGCCGGGATGGGTATAGACCATCTCGATGAAGTCGCGCCAGTCGGGGCGGGACTTGATGTCTGCGATCTTTTCCCGGTGCCACGCGACGGCCTGCATGTGCAGCTCGTTGAGCACCGGGTCAGAGCGAAGCTTGACCAGTTCCCGCAACATGCCCGGCACGTGGCGCAGGACGGAATAGTCGCGGGTGTGATTGGTGTTCATGGCGTCGAAATATTCGCGGCCCTGGTCGACATGCACGTGATTGGTGCGGCCGCGGTCGCGCTTGACGAGGAAGCTGTCGGCGGAGCGGATGGCGTAGTGGTGCAGCCGGGCGTGGGTGTGGGAGAAGCCCGCCCATGTGCGCCAGGTGATCGTGTCGGCATCGACCTGCTGGCCGCCCGCGTCGCGCCAGGTGACGTGGGCGTAGGGTTTTTCCGGGTCGGGGGCGCGGGGGGCGTTGACCTTGGGCCGGTGCACGCCCATCCGGTGAAAGGCGCCGTTGTTGCGGAAAAGCGTCTTGATGCCGGCGCCGCGGAAATTGGTGAAGCCGTCTTCGGGCGCGCAGGAGAAGAACTGTTCGGTGAGGGGGATGTCTTCGTAATGCCGGTGCAGACCGTTGCCGAAGAGCTTCCAGCAGACCGAGATGGCATCGGCCGGGCCGCAGGCGGCGACGAGGTCGGACAGGGTGCTGCCCGAGCGGACATTCATGAACTCGTCGGCATCCGAGCAGATGACCCAGTCGGCGGCCTTGTAGCGCGGGTGGTCGGTCGCGAGCCGGAGGGCGGCGCGTTGCGGCGACAGCTCTGCCCCCTTGCGGCCGATCTGGCGGTTGTTGTTGTCGATATGGGCGGCGAGGCCCATTTCCTCGAGCCGCTTCGCGATGGCGTCGGTGCCGTCGGTGCAGTCGTTGGTGTAGATGAGGAAATCGTCGTACCCGATGGCACGGTTATACGCGATCCATTCCAGCATGAAGGGCGCTTCGTTCTTCATCGTGGTGACGATCAGGAAGCGTTCTTTTCGATCGGAGGCCATGATACCTGTTCTTTCGTCTGCCTCGGGCAGGAGTGTCCCACCTCTCGCTAAAGCAGGCAACAAGCATTTATAAGGCGATTCTTGGGCGTGTCTTTTGCAAAACGCCGACTTTGTGGGAGCTTCAGGCGGTAAGGCCAAGCCTTGCCGCGATATCCGGGCGGCTGGCGGTAAGTTCCTGCCGCGCGGTTTCGAGCTTGGCCCGGTGGTAGGCAAGGCTCTGGTCGTGGAGCAGGGCAAGGTGCGGGTGGTCGGCCTTGAGCCGCGCGATGGCGGACTTCAGCGCCGGGACGTGGCGGGTGATGGTGGTGTCCTCGACATCGTTGGCATTGAAGGTCTCGAAATAGCGGAAATTAATGCGCTCGTCGTCGTTGCTGTTGGCGGTGCCGCGGTAGCGTTTCATCAGGAAGGCTTCTGACGACTTGATCATGTAGTGGTTCATGGTGACCAGCGCGTCGCCATAGCTGTCCTCGAAGGAGCGCCAGCCCTGTTGAAGGAAGCGCTCCGGCATTTCGTCGCCCGAGCCGTTGACCCATGTGAGCGATACGCGCCCTTCCTGGTAGCGGGGCGAGAGGCGGGGGCGGTGGATGCCGAGCTTGCGCACTGGGTGGGGGCGGAACATGGACTTGAAGGCGGTGTAACGCTGGACCTTGTTCGTGCCCGGAGGGGCGGAGCGGGTGAACTGTGCGATGACCGGTTCATCCTCGAAGGGCACGATGCCGGCATTGCCGAACACGCGCCAGGTGGCCGAGATGATGTCGACCCGCTTGCCGGCGCGGGCCTCGACGGCCTCGATCAGGGCATCGAGGGTGCCGTCGCCCGCGTGGATATTGAGGAATTCGTCGGCATCGGCCACCAGGACCCATTCGGACGTCTTGATGGTCTCGTCGGTCCAGAACCTGTCATAGGCGCGGTTCTGGGGGTCGGCATGTTCGCCGTCGCGCTGGCCGCTGTTCTCGAGGTGGGTGATTTCGCCCACGGTGTCGAGGTAGTCGAGCATCTGGCGGGTGCCGTCCTCGCAATCGTTGGAGGCGACGACGATGCGGTCGAAGCCGATTAGCTTGTAGTAACAGATCCATTCCAGCAGGTAGGGGCCTTCGTCCTTGACCGTTCCGAGCAGGGTTCTCGGCTGGCGATCTGTCATGCGGCGGCTCCTTGCTTGGCGGGGCGGTTGCCCATGATCCCTAGAAGTACCAGAGCGGGCGCGCGGCGCAATGCGGCAATGGCTGCGCCGGTGCTGTGGATTTGAGGAAACTTGGCGTGACGACGCGTCAGGCCGCGCTTGATGCGATTCGGGGGGTGGGGTAGAAGTTGGGGCAACCAATAAAGATAACCCGAGGCAATGGAATGGCAGAACTTCCCCCGGTGGGCGCGTTGTGGATTGGCGGGTCGCTGACGTGGCTCGAGCAACTGTGCCTGAAGTCTTTCTTCGATCAGGGGCACCGGACGATCCTTTACACATATGGCGAGGTTGGCGGCGTCCCCGAGGGCGTCGAGGTGCGCGACGGGCGGGAGGTTCTGGACACGGACGATTTCCACATCCATGCCCGCACCGGCAGCGTGGCGCTGTTCTCGGACCTGTTCCGCTTTCACATGATCGCGAAGGATCCGGAGATCATATATATCGACACCGATGTCTATTCGGTGAAGCCGTTGCCGGGCGGGGAAAGCCATGTCTACGGCTACGAGTTCTGGTCGGAGGAGAAGCAGAAGGGCCAGATCAACGGTGCCATCCTGCGGCTACCGCAGGATTCGCCGGCGCTGAACGGGCTGCTGGAGTTTACCAAGGACGAGTACCCGGTGCCGGAATGGCTTCCGCCGCGGTTCCTGAACGAGATCAAGGCAAGGGCCGAGGCGGGCGACCCGATGCACGTGTCGGAGATGCCGTGGGGCGTGTGGGGGCCGCTGGGCGTGACCGCGTTCCTGCAGGAGACGGGCGAGGACAAGCACGCGCGGCCGACCGACTATTACTACCCGGTGCATTTCGCCAATCGCCGGGCCTTTGCCAAGCGGCCCATGGCGGTGAAGCGTAAGCTGACGGACAACACGCGCTGCATCCATATCTGGGCGCCGATCAAGCGGTTCTGCGCGCGCCGCCATGACGGGGTGCCGCCCGAGGGCAGTTACCTGGCGTCGCTGCTGGAAAAGCACGGGATCGAGGCCGGCGCGGCGCCGGTGGCCGATCAGAAGGACAGGTCGGTGGTCGAGTAGATGACCGGCTTGGCGACCGCACCGCTTGCGGTGTTCCACCAGTCCGACCGGGTGAAGGCCACGAGCCTGGCGGGGCGAGAGCCGCGGCTGGTGGTGTCGTTCACCGGGGTCGGCAAGCCCGAGGCGCGACACCAGACCGAGGAATTCGTGAAGAGCAGCCGGCAGGACGGGCGCAACCACGTGCTGTTCGTGTCGGACACCTTGCGGAGCTGGTATAACGACCCGGGGATCTTCGAGGAGATCCTCGACGTGGTCGTCCGGTACCGGGAGGATCACGGGATCACCGAGACGGTGACCTTCGGCAATTCGATGGGCGGCTATGGTGCGGTGATCTTTGCAGGGGCACTGCGGGCGAAGAGCTGCCTTGCGATCTCGGCGCAGTATTCGGCGGACCCGGCTGTGGTACCGGAAGAGGTGCGGTGGGCGACCTATCGCGAGCGGATCGGGCGGTTCACCCGACCGCCATTGTCGGACACGCTGGAGCCGGGTTGCACCTATTTCGTGCTGCATGGCGGTGGCAAGGTGGAGCGGCCGCACTGGTCGCGCTTTCCGGTGTGTCCGAACCTGCATCATTACATCATCGGCAAGGTCGGGCATGGCGTGGGCAAGCGGCTGAAATCGGCGGGGCTGATCAACCGGGTGACGGAATGCGCCATCGGGGTGAGGCCCGTCGCGCTGCGCCGGGCGTTGGGCGGAGAGCTGGAGTTTCGCCGGCGGTCGAGCCGAGAACTGGTTTAGCGTCACGGACTCTTCACGGGCTGAAGGGGAAAAACGGTAGATGCCGGGCGCGCGGACGGCCACACTCGGGCCGGCCTGGCTGGCCGAATCAACCGCCGGTTGGCCCGCGGGCTCCACGCAAGACGGATAGGCCGATGACGGGAGATCAGAAGGTTGTTGCAGTCGGAGCGGCGAGCGGCGTTCTCACGATGCTGGGGGCCCTTGTCGCGCTGTCGCTCTTGCTGACGGGGCTGCCGCCCGAGGCGTTGCCGGGCGAACGGCTTGCCTATGCTGCGGGATGGATCGCGATTGCGGCATTGCCGTTGTTCCTGGTGCTTCTGTTCGTGGGAAACGCGCGCTTTACCAGCGACGCGATCGACCCGACCCTGGGAAAGGAAACCGATGCGATCAAGATCAACGGCCGCGTCGCCGAGAATACCCTTCAGCAATACGTGCTTTTCGTGGTCGCCTCGCTGGCGGTGGCGGCCTGTGCGACCGGTGAAAAGGTGAGCGTCGTCGCGGCGGCGGCGATCATCTTCGTGGTGATGCGGTTCGCGTTCTGGATCGGGTATCGCATCCATCCGCTCTATCGCGCCTTCGGCATGGCGGGGACGTCCTACCTTAACGTGGTCCTGTTCGGTTACGCCATCTGGCTGTCGATGGCCTAGGCGGCGACGGCCACGCGCTGGCTTTCCAGCACCTTCTTCAACATCAGACGGCCATAGCGCGGGTTGCCGTGGTAGTGGTCGTCGCCGCCCTTGGCAAAGCGGGGGCGGAGGAAGCCCTGTTCGTCGGCGGCTTCTTTCGGGGGCAGGATCAGGTCGATGCGCCGCTCGGCCAGCCATGCGGCGAAGAGGGCACGGGCCTTGACGTCGATCGCCTTGATGATCTCGGGGCGGACGCCCGTTTCGGTCATGATCGGGTGGCTGCGCACGGGCCACGGCGCCGAGATGACGAAGGGGCGGACGCCGGTTTGCAGAAGCTGGTCGAAGAACGCGCGGATGTGGCGCTGATCGGCGGCGACCATCTGGGCGAAGGCGGCTTCGGGCACCGGCTGCATGCCGGGGATGCCGAGCCACGCCGGGGCGGCGCGGAGCCATGCCTCGGAGCGCATCAGGCGGTAGTTGTGGGTGCCGAGACAGATGCCCCAGCGGTCGGCCGGGCCGAAGCTGGAGAAGCCGAAATTCTTCTGCAGCTTGGTGCGGAAGCGGTCGTTGGTCAGGACGACGCGGCCGTTCTCGATGGTGCTGAAAGGCTCGGCCTCGTTGTCGGCGGTGCCGAGGGGGAAGACCACGACCTCTTCGGCGACGCTGTCTTCGAGGATCTGCATTCCGGCGCGAAGGGCACGGGTGTGGGAGTTGCCGCAGATGTTCAGGGTCATGTCTCGAAGAACTCCAGGATTTCCTCGTCGCAGGCCGGGTCGGAGGTGGGCACGGCAGGTGTCTCGCTTTGCTGCGGCTCGGGGGTGCCGGTGTCGCCGTGGGCGGCGAAGAAGATGTCCATCACCCGGGCCACGCCCTGGGCTGCGACGTTGCGCATGTTGGGGCGGTAATAGATGCCGCGCATGGGGTGCGATGCGACCAGTTCGTAGGAGGGGAAATAATCGACAAAGTTATGCGCCATGGCCAGTTCGCCGCAGACCGCGCGGAGGACCGACTTGGAATAGGTCGTGGCGGCCAGCACGTGCTGATCGGTGGCGGTGGCCGTCAGGGGCACGGGCGAAACGGTGAAGAGGAAGCGCATGTCCGGGTTGTGCTGGCGGGCGAGGGCTATGAAGGCCTCGGCATCCTGCAGCACCTCGTTGAAGCGGAAGTTGCGGAAGGCGTAGGTCTCCGGGTCGAACGTGCCGGCATGGGTGCCGGGGCAGGAGGGCAGCACCGCGCCGTCGCGCTTGTTCACCCAGGCCTCGGTCAGGCCAAAAGTGAAGACGAACAGGTCGGTTTGGCCCAGAAGGGTCTGGACCTGGTCGAGGTGGTATTCGCGGTCGGCCTCCATCTCGGCCAGCGAGGCGAAGCCGTCGGGCTGGATGGTGGGGCGGAACGGGTCATAGGCGCGGCCGTCTTTCAGCCAGACGTGATCGTCCGGGTCCATCGCGCCTTCGGCGCGGGCGAAGAGCTGGAGCAGCTGGCGGATCGAGTAGACGTTGCCGTAGCGGGCGGAGTACTGGCCGTAGCCGAAATCCTCGGCGGTTTCGGCGTCGAGGAAGGGCGGGGCGGGCTCGACATCGGTGAAGCGGTAGTTGCGTGCCTTGAACTGTCGCGCGATGTGCTGGGCGAAGCAGCTTCCGGCGGCGGAGATGCGTGTCTCGCGCGAGATCGGGAAGCGGGGCTCGTAGATGCCATCCATCTCGATGGGGGACAGGTCGGAGACGGCCGAGCGCCAGAAGGCGCGGCTGGGCTGTTTCACGTATGGATTCGCGCCGGCGCCCGAATTGGAGATGTCACCGGACGACGGAGATAATACGGGAGATGACTTCATGGCAGCACTCACAAACCTAATACCTGCGCCCCCACGCAGGGCCCGGCCTGACGACCGGAACCACGTTTTTTCTGTGGTCCGAGTATGTCAGAAACAAGGCGAGATGTGGTGATAATATGTCGGGAGGCGGCGATTTGCGGCCGGTTCGGGCGACAATGATTGCGAATTGGCCATGGCGTTGCCGATTCCGGGATAAAACGGGGGGACACCGAAGCTTGGGGCCATGGGCGCGCGAATCGTGGAACGAGGACGGGGCGGCAATGCCGCCCCGTCTGGGAAGCCGTCACGAAGACAGGCTTACATGTCGGGCATGATCACCTTGTCGATGACGTGGATGACGCCGTTCGACGCCTCGATATCGGGCTGCACGACAGAGGCGTCATTCACCATGACGCCACCCTCGGTCATGATGGTGACATCGCTGCCCTCGACGGTGGCCGCGGTCATGCCGTCGGTCAGGTCGCCGGACATCACCTTGCCGGGCACCACGTGGTAGGTGAGGATCGCGGTCAGCTGATCCTTGTTCTCGGGCAGGAGCAGGTCTTCGACGGTGCCCTCGGGCAGGGCGGCAAACGCCTCGTCGGTGGGGGCGAAGACGGTGAAGGGGCCTTCACCCTTCAGCGTTTCGACCAGGCCTGCGGCCTCGACCGCGGCGACGAGGGTTTCGAAGCCTTCGGCGTTGACCGCCGTGTCGACGATGTCCATCGAATGATTGTCCGCGAGTGCCGGCGCGGCTGTGGCCGACAGAAGGGTGGCGGCGGTGAGGGCGAGGTAGGTTCTGCGAAGCATGTGAGTCTTCTCCTTTGTTTGCGTGTTTGAGTGTGAGAATGCCCAGTGAGCATTCGACGAGGATTACGGGGGGAGGGGCGAAGCGGTTCACCGGGAAATCGTGCCGGGACGACTGGACTTTCGCGGCCTGCCGGCTAAGCCCGGGGGGGTCGCGTGATCAAGTCAAAGATTTGTCAGGAAAGGTCAGCACGGTGTGAGCACAAAGTGGTGCGACACGGGTGATCCGGGGCACATTTCGAGGCTTGAAGTCTTGGGCGTCGCGCAGAAGTCTGTAGGGGCGGCGGCCGTTCGGGCCGGTGCGGGCAAGGAGGGTGACGATGGAACTGGACATGGGATTTGCGCTGAGGGCCGTCGAGATCCTGGCGATCGCCTTCATCGCGGTGCTGGGTCTGCTGGCATTGGCGGGGGTGATCCTGTTCGTGATCGACCGGTCTCAGCGGGGCGATGCGATCCGGCGGAATTACCCGGTGATCGGGCGGTTCCGGCACCTGTTCTCGGAACTGGGAGAGTTCTTCCGGCAGTATTTCTTCGCGATGGACCGGGAGGAGCTGCCGTTCAACCGGGCGCAGCGCGACTGGGTCGGGCGGGCGTCGAAGGGCGTGGGGAACACGGTGGCCTTCGGGTCGACCCGGAATATCAGCGTGCCGGGCACGCCGATCTTCGCGAACTCGGCCTTTCCGCCGCTGAATGACATGTATGCCAGGACCGAGCCGCTGGAGATCGGGCCGCATGCGCGGAAGCCCTTCGCGGCGCCGTCGATTTTCAACATCTCGGGGATGAGTTACGGGGCGATTTCCAAGCCTGCCGTCAGGGCGCTGAGCAAGGGGGCGAAAGCGGCGGGGATCTGGATGAATACCGGGGAGGGGGGGCTTTCGCCCTATCACCTCGAGGGCGGGTGCGACCTGGTCTTCCAGATCGGCACGGCCAAGTACGGGGTGCGGACCGAGACGGGCGGGCTGAGCGACGAGAAGCTGAAGGAGATCGCCGCGCACGAGACGGTGCGGATGTTCGAGTTGAAGCTGAGCCAGGGGGCGAAGCCCGGCAAGGGCGGCATCCTTCCGGGGGCGAAGGTGACGCCGGAGATTTCGATGATCCGTGGCATTCCGGTGGGGCAGGACAGCATTTCGCCCAACCGGCACCCGGAGGCCGGCACCTATGACGAGTTGCTCGACATGATCGGACATATCCGCGAGGTGACCGGCAAGCCCGTGGGGATCAAGACGGCGGTGGGCTCGGTCGACGGGATGGAGCCGCTGTTCGAGGCAATCGACGCGCGCGGGGCCGAGCACGCGCCCGACTTCATCGCCATCGACGGGGGAGAAGGCGGTACGGGGGCCGCGCCGATGCCGCTGATCGACCTTGTCGGCATGCCGGTGCGCGAGGCGCTGCCGCGGGTGGTGGACATGCGCGACCGGCACGGGCTGAAGGACCGGATCCGCATCATTGCCAGCGGCAAGCTGGTGAACCCGGGCGACGTGGCCTGGGCGATCTGTGCCGGGGCGGATTTCGTGACCTCGGCGCGGGGGTTCATGTTCTCGCTCGGCTGTATCCAGGCGCTGAAGTGCAACCGCAACACCTGCCCCACCGGTATCACCACGCACAACCCGAGGTATCAGAAGGGGCTGGTGGTGGAGACCAAGATCGACAAGGTGGCGCATTATGCGCAGGCGGTAATCAAGGAGGTCGAGACCATCGCCCACTCGGTCGGCGTGGCCGAACCGCGGCAGATGCGGCGACGGCATGTGCGGATCGTGCAGGCGGACGGGACGAGCGTTCCGTTCAACCGGATCCTGCCGAGCTATGATCCTGCAAAGGCAGCGGAGTAGGCGGGCCTTAGTACTACGCGCGCGCGTGCGCGCGCGAGGGCTGCCGAATGTTACGGTAGGGCAACGTGTTTGTGAGTCGGCTTGTTTTGCCGGGCAGGCCGTGGCCCTCTACATCTGTGGCGCAGATGTAGCGCAATACCGGAGACCTGACGCATGGCCTTTCGCTGGAAGAACACCCTGACCGACAATGACGTGACACCGGAGCACCTGTTCCTGAACCGGCGGCAGGTGATCGGGGCGGCGGCCGCCGGGCTGGCGCTGACCGGCATTGGCGCCTCGGCGCGGGCCGAGACGCTGGAGCCCAACGAGTGGGACGACATCACCAGCTACAACAACTTCTACGAATTCGGCACCGGCAAGGGCGATCCGGCGAAACATGCCCACATGCTGACCACCGAGCCGTGGAGCGTGAAGATTGACGGGATGGTCGACCGCCCCGGCGACTATGCCTTCGAGGACATCATGAAGAAGATGACAGTCGAGGAGCGGATCTATCGCTTCCGCTGTGTCGAACGCTGGGCGATGGTCGTGCCGTGGAACGGGTTCGAGCTGGCCGACCTGCTGGAGATGGCGGGGGTGCAGTCTTCGGCGAAGTTCGTGGCGTTCGAGACCGCGCTGCGCCCCGACGAGATGCCGGGGGTCAGCCGGCCGGTGATCGAGTGGCCCTATGTCGAGGGGCTGCGGCTGGACGAGGCGATGCATCCGCTGACGATGATCGCGACCGGAATCTATGGCCGGGACATTCCGAACCAGAACGGCGCGCCGCTGCGTTTGGTCGTGCCGTGGAAGTATGGCTACAAGTCGATCAAGTCGATCGTGCGGATCACCCTGACCGACACGCAGCCGCCGACAGCCTGGAACAAGTACAGTGCGAACGAATACGGCTTCTATAGCAACGTGAACCCGCAGGTGGATCACCCCCGCTGGAGCCAGGAATATGAACAGCTGATCGGGCAGGGGCTTTTCGCCAAGAAAACCCCGACCCGGATGTTCAACGGCTACGAGGAAGAGGTGGCCGGCCTTTACGAAGGCATGGACCTGGTGAAGTACCACTGATGGCATTTGTCGATCGCTTCAATTCGGCCGTGCGCCGCCTGCCGGCCTGGACGGTTTACGTGGGCAGCGTGGCTTATGCCGGCTGGGTATTCTTCCAGGGCGCGACCGGCGCGCTGGGCCCGAACCCGGTGGAGGCGATCGAGCATGCCTATGGCGAGGCGGCGCTTTACCTGCTCATTGCCGGACTGGCGGTGACGCCGCTGCGCCGGTTCGCCAAGGTGAACCTGCTGAAGTTCCGACGCGCGATCGGGCTGGCGTGCTTTTTCTTCGTGACGGCTCATCTGCTCACCTGGGCGGTGCTCGATGTTCAGGCACTCGACCGGGTCTGGGCCGATATCGTGAAGCGCCCCTATATAACTGTCGGCATGGCGGCCTTCGTTTTGCTGCTTCCGCTGGCGGTGACGTCGAACAATGTGTCGGTTCGGCGGCTGGGGCCGAAATGGCGGCAGCTGCACAGGCTGGCCTATCCGGCGGCCGTGCTGGGCGCTGTTCATTACGTGATGCTGGTGAAGGGATGGCAGGTGAAGCCGCTGGTGATGCTGGGGATCATCCTGGTCCTTCTTGCCCTTCGTCTTCCCGGGATCGCAAAGCCGCGCCGGGCACGGGCAGCGGGCGGTGCGCAGAGCCGGGCCTGACCGAGCCGCAAAGCGATTCCTGCGGAATCGCTCTCCGAACTCCTCGCGATGCCCGGATTCGAGGCCGATTCAGAGATTCTTTCCAGAAAAAAGGCGACTCGCGGACGAATGCGCGATTCATTTGGGAGTGAATCGGGCGCGATTCACGAGTCGCCTGGCTGACTCGGCGCCGATTCCGGGGGAATCCGGGGGCGAGTCCGGCCAATTCGCGCGGGATTCCCTGTGGATAACCCGAAATCCCCGGCATTTGTGCGCTGAGAGGTCGAAAAAATCTTGCGCCAATGCGGGCGTGCGCGAAATTTCAGGAACAGAACCCTTTGTTTTTATTAGAAAATCGAGTTTTTTGAAAAAAACATGACGTTTCCGGAAAAAAGGGCTTGCGAGTGTGAGCCGCAATCCGTAAATACCCCCTCACCGGCGGCGCTGAGGCGCACAACGGAACGCCAGACGGGCCACACGGCAACGAGGCGGACAACAAAACGAGAGATCGATGAGGCGGGGCGCGCCAAGGAAGTTAGGGCGCATCCAGTCGATTTTGTCTCTCACGCTCTTTGAAATCGATGGTATCTGAAGAGATATGCGGGCGGTTTGGTCCTAGACGACGGAACACTCTTGCATATCAACTACCTAGGGCTTCGGCCCGATGATGGATAGTCAGCTTCACTGTTTGTTCGGCATCGTCCGCAAGGACCATGCACAACAGACAGAGACGGGTCTCACCCTGCCGGGTGAGACACGATGTGCAAGGGTCGAACGTTAAGGATAGGCTGGCAACAGCCTTTCAACTTGAGAGTTTGATTCTGGCTCAGAACGAACGCTGGCGGCAGGCTTAACACATGCAAGTCGAACGAGATCTTCGGATCTAGTGGCGGACGGGTGAGTAACGCGTGGGAACATGCCCTTCACTACGGAATAGTCCCGGGAAACTGGGTTTAATACCGTATACGCCCTTCGGGGGAAAGAATTTCGGTGAAGGATTGGCCCGCGTTAGATTAGGTAGTTGGTGGGGTAATGGCCTACCAAGCCTACGATCTATAGCTGGTTTTAGAGGATGATCAGCCACACTGGGACTGAGACACGGCCCAGACTCCTACGGGAGGC
>NZ_JAUCYU010000018.1 GCF_030373445.1 Roseovarius sp. | reverse complement strand
AACCGCTGAAGGCATCTAAGCGGGAAGCCCCCCTCAAAACAAGGTATCCCTGAGGACCGTGGTAGACGACCACGTCGATAGGCCGGAGATGTAAGCGCGGCAACGCGTTCAGTTGACCGGTACTAATTGTCCAATAGGCTTGATTTGATCCAGTAAAAGCCAGACTTTGGCTGGACCAAAAGCATACACCGAAGTGTACTGACTTGGAATTCAAGGGTTTTTCTTGGTTTGGTGGTCATAGCAAGAGCAAAACACCCGGTCCCATCCCGAACCCGGCCGTTAAGTGCCTTAGCGCCAATGGTACTGCGTCTCAAGACGTGGGAGAGTAGGTCGCCGCCAAACCTAGCAAGACCCTTGATTGGTATCTCTCTTACGATGCCGCCTCACATTCCAGACAATTCGAGGCGGTCCAACGCAATGGCGCGGGATGGAGCAGTCTGGTAGCTCGTCAGGCTCATAACCTGAAGGTCGCAGGTTCAAATCCTGCTCCCGCAACCAAATCTACTTGCGATAACCCCGCCTGACCCGGCGGGGTTGTTCGTTTGTATGGAAAGCCGAAGAATTCCAAGGACGGGATCGCCCTGCGGCGCGAAGATCGGCTGTTTCCTGCATTCGTCAGACTTTCCATTCAAATCGACTAACTCGATTTGGTTTGGCGGAAGCGCCGATCACCTTAGAACACGTCATCCGCGTGGAGTTCGGAAACAGTTACCCCCGAGCCCCGAACGTGGTGGAGAAGCCCCAGGACCATGTGCGCCTCTACGTTGCCGTGCTGGAAGATCACCGGAAAAATTCCAACAATCTTCTACATGATACGCCCGCCTAATCTATGATGTGGTCTTTTCCCTCCGCAGCAAGCCGGGCGAGTCCCTCCCTCATTTGCCGGACCTGTTCTTCGGTGTGCCCTTGCCATCCCACGACTTCCGCGATCACGCGCAACGGCTGGCGCGAGCGATAGGACAAGGACGGATTTCCGGGGAACTTCTTGTCCGTCAAATTGGGATCATCGACGACTTCGCCCAAGGCTTCCACCACGTAAATCCGTTCAGCTGTGTTGCCGCGTGCAAGTTCGGCGCCCCAGATGGCCGTATCCATGGTCGACGTAAAGTACACCCATGCAAGTGCCTCGACCCTGAAATTCGATCCATATCCAACCGAGATCAGGTCTCCCGGCCGCAGATTGGCCTTGGTGCCATGAAAGTATGCTTGCGTGAAGACTTTGGCAGGGTGGGACATTCTTGCTCTTCTTCTTTCATTGGGCTTACTGGGGCGCTTACGCGCAAGAGATCTATTCGAACATACCTCTGGGCGTTTGATCCTGAAGGAATGGTTCGATGATAGCGTGCAGCAGATCGGTTTGCCCGATTACAGCGGTATGGGACGTTGCAGGAAGAACCGCCAGGCGCGAGGCCGGGAGCGGTTTTCCCATGTCCCCCATCACCCCGCCGCCCAGCAGGCCGAACAGGGCAACGGTATGTTCAAGTGTCGCAATGTCGGCGTCACCTGCAATAATCAGGACTGGCGTTTCGATGGCGGAAACGTCATCCGCCCATGCCATTGGCTCGAACTCAAGCGCGATCAGCTTTTCCACGTGCGCGCGATAGCCTTCGGGGGCCGGAGCCAGGCGCCGCCATTCCTCTTCGAACGGGGTTCCAACAAACATCTCCGGTGCAAGCTGCGGCAGAAAGGCGATATAGTCGGGTTGCATCCCCTGCATGTCATACGCCACCGACGCCGCGACCAATCGTTCCACGCGTTCCGGATGCCGGATCGCCAGTTGCAACCCGGCTGTGCCGCCCAGCGAGTAGCCGAAGACATCCGCCCGCTCGAGACCGACGGCATCCATGAACCCCGCCACATCGTCCGCGAGATTCTGATAGGTGATCCGCCGGTCGATGTCGTTCGTCCGCCCGTGCCCCTGAAACTCCAATGCGTATACGCGGTGGGTCTCGGCGAGCCGTGGAATGATTTCACCCATTGTCTGGATGTTCATGTAGGCACCGTGCAGGACAATCAGCGGCTCGCCTTCACCAGAGACCTCATAGTACATCTCCATACCGTTGACGTCGACGCGCTCGCCCGTCGATTGCGCTTCGGCCGCTGCCGGACAGCAGACGAAGAGGGCCAGTGCGATGACAATAGAACGTGGCATGTGCTTGTCTCCTGATTACTGAGCCGAGTGGTCCGGGGCTTCCTCGGACAGGTCACCGGCGGCGGCCATGTCCATCCATACGAATTCGAGGACATGGCCGTCAGGATCTTCGACAACGCGGTTGAACATGAAGCCCATGTCCAATGGCGCCCGAGTATCGGCTGTTCCGCCTGCAGCCGCGCCCGCTTCGACAGTCGTGTTCACATCGTCCCGGCTGTCACGCGTCAGGGCGATGAGGACCTCGCTGGTCTCCTTCGCGTCAGCGATCTTCTTCGACGTGAAGGTGGAATAATAGTCATCCTGGAGCAGTTGCAGGGTGATCGTATCGGACCAGACCATGCTGGATGCCGATTCATCGCTGAATTGTTCGTTCTTCTCGCACCCGAGAGCCGCGTAGAAGCGTGTCGAAGCGGCAAGGTCTTTCACCGGCAGGTTTACAAAAATCATCTTGGTCACTTGGGAGTTCCTTTTGTTGCGTGAATCGAAAACGGGGATATGCGTTCTGAAGGCACCGCCATGACCATCATGGCAATCGCCTGACACGGAGATTTACGGTCGGCTCGGTGGAAAAGAATTGATCTTTGGTAAGACATCCCGGTGACATCTGTCGGTCAGCTTCTCTTTCCAGGCGGCGCGTAGGCGATCGCCCGACGGAGACGGCTCAGACTCTCCGGCGTGATTCCTAGCCAGGCGGCGATGTGATGCTGCTTGAGGCGCTTGTGCAGGTTCGGCTCCCTGCGAACGAAATCGAGATAGCGCCGCAGCGCGTTGTCCTTGCGGAACGAGACCTCGAGCGGTTCCTTCTCGATGATCCAGTGCCGTTCCATGTACTCGATATAGAATGCGGCAATGGCCGGATATTCGCTGACAAGCGACTTGAAGGCGGCAAAATCATACTCAAGAACGCTGCTATCTTCGATGGCCGTGATCGTGAACAGGCTTGGCTCGCCCAGGAGCGTAGCACTGACCGAGGCTGCGATGCGGTTTTCGGGAAAGAAGTACTTGATGACGATCTCGCCTTCGCGACCAACATAGTGCTGGCACAACAAGCCGTCGACGACGAAGGCAAACGTTGTGGGCACATCGCCGGCGCGGATGAAGGGCTCATCCTTGCCATAGCGCTTCTCCTTCAGAAGGGATGCCCAAGCTTGTTCTGCCTTTGCTGGCAGGTCCACGTATGTGCGAATTTTCGCGAAGAACGTTTCTGCGGTCATTTGGTGTACCCGAGCGGCATGGCGCCCTCGCGAAGGTCAAGTTGATCGGGCTCGAATCTGGCGGTTCTCGATACGGGAGTCGATTACGCGCAAGGTAATCGCTGCCACGCTTTGCGTAGCGCTACCGGCGCCCCGTTTTCACCACGTCATCTTCAAAGCGAAAGGTTCACGGTGAAGGGGAATAGCTATGATTACCCTTTCGGTAAGTGCTCTCGAAAAATAGCAGCGACCAATTTTCAAAAAAACGTTTTTCGGCAACCTGTTACGTTATCGAGCAAGAAACGGGTCGCTTGAAATCCCGGAACTCGTAGTTTCCGGGGAAACTGCCTGGAGCCCCGTTGAATGACGCCCTTGTCCCGTCTCGTGATGTCCGCACGTTTCATGTACGCCGCGGATCAAATCGCCCTGGTGGCCGCGCCGATTGTCGCAGTGGTTGTTTTCGATGCCGAACCGACTCTCATCGGAATTCTCGTCGCGTGCCAGTCATCCGCCTACCTGATCGGGACGATCCCGTTCGGTTTGGTTATCGACCAGTTCCAACTCAGATCGATCGTCATCGCATCGACCTTGTTGGCGCTGGCGGGCTTCAGTGCCGCTGGCCTGGCCTTGACGTCGGGACAGGTACCCCTGTTCGGAGTGGCCATTGCCGTGGCCGGACTGGGGATCGTCCTGTACGAACTGGCGACGTTCTCCGCCATTCCGAAGCTTGTCGAGGTTGGTAAACTGGGGGCCGCCAATGCGCGCGTGTCCTTGCCGAGAGCGCTTGCGTCCTTCCTCGTGCCGATGGTGATGAGCCTTGTGCTTTCGGCCGCGACTGCGGCCGTTACGTTCTGGATCGCCGCGGCCGGGGCCTGTGTTGCGTTGATGGTCGTCAGAAGACTGCCTGACATGTCCCGCACGAAATCTCCCGCGCGGGCGATCCTCGGGCGATTGGCGACAGGCGGAAGGTATGTTCTTCGGCATGGCTTGCTCAGGCCGATCTCTCTCTGCGCCATATTCTGGAACCTGGCTTTCGCCGTCCTGCTGGTTGTGCTTGTTCCCGCCATCATCGAGCTCTATGCGGGCGACCCCTCTCTCTTTGCCGGCGCGATGGCGGCATTCGGCATCGCAGCCATTGCCGGCGTTTGGGTGATCGGGCGAATTGCACCCTTGGTGCCGCCGAATGTCATTCTCATTGCCGGTCCGGCAAGTTCCGCTGCCGCATCCTTCCTGCTGCTTGTGGTACCGGTTCGGACTCCTGAAATCGTGCTCTATCCGGCCTTCTTCTTCCTCGGTTTTGGCCCGTCCATGTGGCTCGTTGTCCAAAACACCGTCCGCCAGGTAGCAACGCCCGAGGAGATGTTGGGCCGGGTCAATGCCGTCATCCAGACGGCCATCTACGGTGTGCGGCCCCTGGGTGCCTTGAGCGGCGGCCTCATCGTCGGCCACTGGTCATCCGAAGCCGGGATTTGGGTTGTGACAGGACTTTTCAGCGTGTCCTTCCTGATCGCGTTGCTCAGCGGCCTTCGTAAGGTCGCGAGCTATGACGCGATGAAGGCATTACCTGAAACGTAATTGAGCGGGGGTAACTCACCTGATTGTTTGCCGGCAAACAAGGATCACTCGTCACTTCAGGAAGGAAACCGAATGACGTTCATTGGCAAGATTGCCGCGAGGCCGGGTCAGGCTCTCTCCATCATCGTTCCGGCGATTCTTCTCGTCATCGGCTTGCTGAATCACGCCCACGCACAAGGAAAACCCGCCATGCAAGTTCGCGATCTCTACCCTCTCGTCACGACGCCGCAGTTAGAGGAAACACGCGATTTCTATGTCAGAAATTTCGATTTCGAGGTCGCGTTCGAAGCAAGCTGGTTCGTCTACCTGGTTGGTCCCGGAGAAGAGGGCAGCCGCGGCGCGACGCTCGCCTTCATGCACCCCGATCATCCGTCGAACCCGCCCGGCCCGGAAAGTTTTGGCGGCAAGGGTATGATCCTGACCGTCGAAGTTTCAAACGCTGCGGAAGTCTTTGAACGGTTCATCGCGGCGGATGCCCCCATCGTTTATCCGTTGACGGATGAAGAGTGGGGTCAGCGACGCTTCATGACCCGCGACCCGGCCGGTGTGTTGGTCGACATCGTCCAGCAGATCGAACCCAAGGCGGGATATTGGGACCAGTACATGACGAAGTAGGCAGGTATCGAAACGTCGCGTTGGAACAAGTGCCAACGTCACGATCGTGAGCAGTGCCGGAACTTGCCCGGACAAGTTGGATCAGGCCACGAGTAGTCCGGCACGTCTTGCGCGCAGCGCGGCCTCCAAGGGCTCTTTCGTTCCGAACCGCGCACAAGCCTGAGCAAGGGACCTGTCATGGCTCTCCTCCGAGGATTGCAGCCGGCTGGCAATGTCGCTCCGTGATCTGCCTTCCAGAACATAAAGGAGAAGGTCGCGTTCCTGATCGGCGAGGCACAAAGGTGTTCCGCTCGCTGGAAGGCCCAGCTCATCGAGCCGGTGCAGAAGGGCAATCGAGACTGACTTGGCAGTCGAGCGCACCTTGGGATCGGCGACATCGATCTTTTCTGCCATCGCCGAAAGTGCATGTACGCTGCCATCCGCACGATGAACGGGCATGACGAAGCCATTCGAAATGCGGAACTCGCGCCCCTCGTTGAACATCCGGCCGACCTTCGGTGCGTTCATCTCTTTCGATCCGCGAAGGTCGCTCCAGAAGAATGGCAAATGCCACATGCCCGTCGTGCGCACCAAGGGGTCGATGGATACATAGTTACGGTCGCGGTAGTGCAGCATCCACCCAAGTGGCGCATGGGTGACGTGATGATGGGTGATGATCGCCGTACTGCCATCCCCGCCGGCCTGCATCGTTCCCGTAAAGAACTGATCCAACCCGATGCGCGCCAGCACATCGGCCGCAACCGCTATGGCATCGCACGTGTCGTCCGAAGATTCTATGGCGATCATCGCATCGAGGTCGTTACCGGAATGTCCGATCAGTGATGCTGCGGTTTCACCCGGCGTGTCGGGCCGTTCCCAAAAGCCGGCCGCACGCATCAAACTCAGGCGTTCCACCCGGCAGAGGCCAAGGGCCGCGGACAGCCGCGCGATCATCTCGCGAGTGGGTGCAGAGCGACCAGTCTCGAGGAAGCTTATGTGCCGTGTCGAGACATCGGCTTCCAGCGACAAGGATAGTTGAGAGACGTGCCGATCTTTCCGAAAGAGCGCCAGCTGTCTCCCAAACGCCTTTTCCGTCGCTTCACCATCAGTCATCGATGATCAATTGGTCACTGTCTCCGCTTCAATGGCAAGCTATCATTAAAGGTTGAAATTGCGAGAGAATCTTGCGCTCTGGAGCTCCAGCGGCGTTTCCCCGCCCGCCGCGCCTGGCCGAGGGCCCGCATTTCAGTGACGACGGAATTCGTGACAGTCACGGTGCCAACGGCCTGACCGTCTCGCCCGGGCGTCGGAGGGTGGGCATTTCCCCGGGTGATGCCGCCCTTCGCCCCGAAGCAGCCCGGCAACAGCCGCCGTGGCTTTTACCGGGGCGGTGATCAACATCTTGAGAAAACAACGCTCTCGCAATAGCATGATCCCGTTCGGTGTGCTTGGGGGGCGTCACCTGCATTTTCGGGGACCCTTCAGGGGAAACGCAAACGCCTGTATTTCAGGCAATTGCAAGGGATGATTCGGTGTTTAAAATCAGGAATTTTTGGAAAACGGTCGCGGGCGCCGCGGTTGTTGCGGCTGCCTTGGGATCGGCGCCGCACGCGGAGGCCACGGATCTTGAATCGGCCGATGGAGCACTTCTCGAAAAGCAATGGGCGGAGTACGAGGCCGACAGGCCGAAGTCGATCCGGGAGGTTCAGCCTTTCCGGCGGTCCGCCACCACGCAGGATGCGGACGGGACGGAATTCACCCTGACCTCGCTCAACCCGGCGTTCAATACGTGGTTCCTGCTCGATGTCACCACCGTCGCCCGGCATACCAAGACGGTGACCTATCACCTCGAACTGACCGACCCGGAGGAGACGACCGTCTCGCTTCGGACGACGGACAGCCCGGCGCTGATCTTCGAGAATAACGGGCTGGTCGAACGCTGCACGCCGTGGAACGGGCGGAATTCGGAGCTGGACAAGGCAGTCAATTCGGGCCTGCCCTATGCGCCGATCTGCGATGACCGGGTATTCGTGCGCAACCATGTGCGCGGCTCGCGGAGCAACCGCGAGGCGGTGGCGGAGTTCCTGCGCGACAACGTGATCTTCGGCGAGAGCATCGTCGGGATCATCAAGGGATCGTTTTATGAAGACGCCTACATGGTGTCGGGCGAAGTGGTCGCGGGGGGCGATTCCGGCGAGGTGGCGGCCTCGCTCGGCAAGGCCAACCTGTCGCAGCATCCGGTCTTCCGGGCCTATTTCGGCTTCGAGCTGGACGGCGCCGAGGGCGGGATGCAGGCCGGAAGCTGGTATGCCGTGAAGGACGCGCCCGGCATCTATGCCAGCGCGATGCAGCCCGGCATGATCCACCCCGATATCCTGAACCGCAAGGGTGAGACCCATTGGCTGGATGGCGTGGAGAACCGCGCCGACGTGTATCTCGTGGCGTTCGACCTGTCGCAGTTCGAGCTGGGCTACGAGGTGGGCACCGATCACCCGCGCCTTGGCTGGTCGCCGCGGCCGAGCGGGGCGGGCAAGAACTGGCAATTGCCGGGGCCGGACGGGTTCAACCAGGCCGACCCGGTGGTGCGGACCGGGATGCTGAGCCCGGCGCTGACCGACCGGGTGGCGGCGACATTCGCCGGCGGGTTCAAGCGGGACCACGGGGCGTGGCGCGCCGGGGACAAGGCGTTCACCAATTACGGCCACCATTACGGCTTTCTGGCCAACGGGGTGATCTTCAGCAAGC
Organism: Roseovarius sp.; assembly: GCF_030373445.1. Taxonomy (GTDB): domain Bacteria; phylum Pseudomonadota; class Alphaproteobacteria; order Rhodobacterales; family Rhodobacteraceae; genus Roseovarius. The sequence continues at coordinate 27,523 of NZ_JAUCYU010000018.1, read as the reverse complement.
TGCATCCGGGCCTGTCGACGATCTTCGTGCTGGATGACGGTTCGATCCATATGCGGACCTGGACCGAGGCGGATCGCGAGCTGCTGCCGCGGGTGCGTTTCGCGCGCCAGAACGGGGTGCCGCTGATCGAGAACGGCGTGCCGGGCGACCAGGTGACAAGCTGGCTTGGCGGCAACTGGTCCGGCTCGGCCGAGGCCGATCTGCGGACGTTGCGCGGCGGGGCCTGCATGAAGGAGGTCAATGGCCGCAAGTTCCTGATCTACGCCTATTTCTCCTCGGCCACGCCCTCGGCGCAGGCAAGAACGTTCCAGGCCTATGGCTGTGACCATGCCATGCTGCTCGACATGAACTCGCAGGAGCACACCTACATGGCGCTCTATACCAACGAGGAGGGGCGCGTGGTGCCGCATCACCTTGTGAACGGGATGTCGGCGGTGGATGCGCAGGGCAATGACGGCCATCCGATCGCCCGTTTCGTCGGCTTCTCCGACAATCGTGACTTTGTTTACCTGCTCAGAAAGTAGAAATCGGGGAAAGCGCATGCTGAAACGTTCGAGGGCCGTTCTTGCGGCGGGGCTTCTGGTGATGATCGGGGGGCTGCCCGGACAGTCGCAGACGCTTCAGGACAACAACGAGAGGATGTTCCGCGAAATGCAGGCCGCGCGGGGCCTGAGCGGGGCGGAGATGCAGCGGATCCGGTCGATCTTTGCCGGGTCGCGCTACATGGGGCAGGGCAACCCGGCGGTGACGCGCCACCCGCTGTCGCCGCAGCAGCTGGCGGCGAAGCTGGGGCAGGATCCGAAGAGCTATTACCGCAATGCCGAGTTCGAGCGGATCTGTGGCGAGCCCTATATGGCGCCGCTCTACGATCCGGCGTCGGAGAGCCCGGGGGACGCGAAGGTGTGCGCCGACATGTTCGAGTATCCGAACGTGCCGGGGATGTACCCGGTGACATGGGTGCAGGCGAACGAGGCGGCCGAGCTGTGCTGGGCCGAGGGCAAGCGGATCGGCGATGCGCATGAATGGGAAGGCGCTTCGCACGGGGCGCTGACGCCGCCGGATTACTTCTTCGGGCGGAGCGTGCAGGCGGCGCGGGCGGCGCATAACGCCAAGTACCAGGCGTCGGCGCGGTATTCCATCGGGCCGCAGTGGAAGGCCGGGGTCTGTGCCACCGGCAGCTTCAAGAATGGCGGCTGCAATGGCGGGAGCTTCACCGGCTGCGGGTCCAACACCTATCCGGCGGGCAGCTTTCCGGCCTGCAAGAGCCCGCTGGGGGTCTACGATATCGACGGCAATGCCGCCGAGCACATGAACCTGCCGCTGTCGCCGGACGAGATGTCGAGCCGGGGCAGCCGCAAGCTGGGCGTGACCGAGATGAAGGGGAGCTGGTTCATCTGGGACACGGTGCGGGCGCATACCCACTGGAGCCGCTGGCGCGCGCCTTATTGGCACGGCGGGCGGGTGATGGCGTCGAACAGCCACCGGAATTACCACTTGGGCTTCCGCTGCTTCAAGGACGTGAAGTAAGGTTTCGTTAACCGGTTAACGAAAAGTAAAGGCGCCCATGTGGGCGCCTTTTTCGTGTCAGACCAGCATTTTGCCTCAGTTGGAGGCGAGCGCCGCCATCCGCAGGTTCGGCCCCGAGATCGGCCCTTCGCTGCTGAGCAGGCCGGCATAGCGCGGGTCGGCCATCAGCGTGCGCAGGTCGATCGACTTGCCATTCAGGAAGGCCGTGCGGCTGACCAGCCGGACGCCGTGGCTGTAATCGGCATAGCCCGCGCCGTGGACCGTGCTGAGCGGCTGGATCGGCTGGCCGTTGCGCTGGTGCCAGCCGTAGATCGCCACGCGGCCCCGGTTGGACGCCAGCCGCGTCGTCAGTACCACGTCTTTCTTGTGCCCCGAAATCAGCGTGCCCGGCGCGGCGCCGGCCGACTGGCGCTGGGCCTCGACCGTGGCGTTGTGGCGCATGAAATAGTTGGTCGAGGTCATCTGCGGCCCCGGTGTCATCGGGCGGGGCGAGAGGCGCAGGTCGGCCTGGCGGTAGATCGTGTCGACCATGCGCGGGGTGGGCAGGATCATGTTGAACTGCTCGCCGATGCGGGTGGCGGCGCGCAGGCCGAGTGGTACGCGCACGTAGTCGCGGTCGCTTCCCAGGGCGAGGTAGTCGGGCGTTACGCAGAGCGTGATGCTGACATTGCTGCCATCGGCGGCGCGGCCGCCGATGTTGACCGGCGCGAGGTTGCGGATGAAGCCGGGCATGTTGCCGCCGAGGATTTCACGCAGCACGGTCTGGTCACGCTTGACGCCATCGACGTTGGCGACGCTGGCAAGCACGGCCTGGGCGCCTCGGGCGCTGCCCGAGCGGCGGGGGATGTCGCGTGCCAGTTGGCTGGGGCATTTGCCGGAGCTGTTGGCGATGCGCGGGGTCGCGGGGGGCTCGGCCGAAGTTTCCGGTGCCAGAAGCGCCTTCATCTGGGCGGGCGACAGGCTGGCCAGTCGGAGGTCGGAGGGGGTGTCGGCCGGCCCGGTCTCGAGCGTCTGCGGGCGCAGGCGCGGGCGCAGGGAGGCGGTGACGATGCCCGGTTCCGCCGGCGTGAGCGCGTCAAGCTCGAGCGGTTCGGCGATCTCGGTCCCGTCGGGCAGGATTTCGAGCGAGGGTTCCTGTCCGAAGGCGGGCCGATCGGGCGGGGTGACCGAGGGCTTGCCCGCGAAAATGCGCGACAGCGGCGAGAAGAGATCATCGGTCAGGCGCGCGTCGGGCGCGCTGAGCGAGGCCATTTTCGGTGCCTCGGACGTGCCGGCCGGGCGGGACAGGAGCCCGAGATGGGGCGCGACATCGAGGTCGGCGAGGTCATCGGGCAGGGGCAGGCTGTCGGTGATTTCGGAGACGATGGCGGGTGCAGTGAAAACCTGGTCGCGCAGCGTGTAGGCGCTGGCCGCGATGGCGGTCATGCCCAGCAGATAGACCCCGACGATCGCCGCGCCTTTCGGCGCAGCACGACGGGGCAAATCGCGCGGCATCGAGGTTTCCGGCTGGTTTGCAGATTCGGTTGTCATGCACTGTCCCTTAGAAGCGATTAATTGACGCTTCAATAAACCGGTCAACGTTGGTGTCTCGACGCCACGTCAAACGGCAGGAACCCGCCCATAATGGCAAGGCTTCGCGGCCATTTGCCGGCACTGTGCCGGATCGCGGGGAAAGCCGGGGCAGGCCGGCGGCATTGTTTCGGTCGTGACGACAATCTGCGCTGCAATGACCAGTAGCTTTTTGCCGGAAGGGCTGGCAATTTGATCGGTATATGGCAGAGGGCCTTGGCCCTGATGAATTTGTTCGGTCATGTTTTGAAAAGGGATTTGACATGCGGCGTGTGACACTGGGGATTGCGGCAGCGACGGCGATGCTGGGGGCGGCGACGGTTCCGGACGGCGGTTTCGCGCAATCCGCGGCGGAGGCCTGTGCCGAAATTGCCGGGACACCGGATGCCGGCGCGCCGGTCAGCCGCGAGGCGCTGAACACGTATTTCAGCACGCTGGGCACCGCCCGCCCGCATTGCGAGGCCGCCGTGATCGGGGCCGAGCCGGATGCCGATGCGATGTTCCACCTTGCCGTGATCATGCAGCGCGAGGGCGTGCACGAGCGGGCGCTCGAGGTGTTCGGGATGGCAGGCGAGGCAGGTGTCGCGGCCGCGCATACCAAGCTGGGCGACTATTACAATTTCGGGATCGGCCCGGTGCGGGAGGATCACAAGCGCGCGGTGGCCGAGTACCAGAAGGCCGTCGATGGCGGCGATATACCGGCGATGTCGACGCTGGCGATCATGTACCAGCTTGGCCGGGGCGTGCGGCAGGATTTCGACCGGATGCTCGAATTGCTGACGGACTCGGCCGATGCGGGCTATCACTTCTCGCAGTTCCGGCTGGCCGAGCTTTACATGAACCCGCGCAGCGTTCCGGGCCGGCTGGCGCGGAAGCTTGACCTGCCCGACCCGATCAAGGCGGCGGAGTTGTACGAGAAGGCCGCCGCGCAGGGCAGTGCAGAGGCCGAGGCGGCGCTGAAGGCGTTCTACGAGGGCGACGGCGTGTTCGACGACCCGGAAGTGCGGCTGAAATGGGTGCAGAGCGCCGCCGAGAAGGGCGATGCGCAGGCGATGAACGAGCTGGGCTTCATGTACGAACAGGGCGACGGGGTGGACTACGATCCGGTGCGGGCGGCGGAGCTGTATATCGCGGCGCTGGAGACGGGCGACCTGCGGGTGGACGAGCTGCGCGGCACGGTGAACGGGTACACGCCGCGCTGGGACCGGGAGACGGCGCTGAACTTCCAGACGATCCTGCAGGAGCGCGGGCTGTATACCGGGGCGCTCGATGCGATGATCGGGCGGGGCACGCTGGGTGCCGCAGCGCAGCTGGCGCAGCAGTAGCCGTCAGATACTGAGCTTCTTGAAGATCGCCTCGGGGATGTTGCGGATGATCAGCATCACCAGCCACCAGACCGGTTTGACGTAGATGATGTTGCGCCGCCTTTTCGCGGCGCGCAGGACGGAACAGGCGAGCTTGTCGGGGTCGGCGGTCAGCTTCTCGGGGAGGTCCATGCCGTCGGTCATCTTGGTGGCGACAAAGCCGGGCTTGACGGTCATGACGTGGACGCCCTTCTTTGCCAGCCGGTTGCGCAGGCCCGAGAGGAACGCCGTGAAGCCCGCCTTGGCGGAGCCGTAGACGTAGTTGGTGGCCCGGCCGCGGTCGCCGGCGACGGAGCTGATGCCGATGAGCGTGCCGCTGCCGCGGGTCTCGAACCGGTTGGCGAGGAGGGCGAGGAGATTGGTGGGGCCCTCGAAGTTGGAGCGCATGACGAGGCGGGCGGCTTGCATGTCGGCCTCGTTCTCCGACTGTTCGCCCATGTAGCCCACGGTGCAGACCGCGATGTCGGGCAGGGCGGGGAGGCTGTCAAGGAAGGCATCGTGGCTGTCATAGTCGAGCGCGTCGAGCTCGTGCAGGGTGACGTCGGTGCCGTGGCGGAGCGCGATGTCGTTGCGCTCTGGCTCGAGCGTGTCGGCGTTGCGGGCGGCGAGCTGGATGGCGTGGCCGTCGGCGGCGTAGGCGCGGGCGATGGCCATGCCGATGTCGGAGCGGGCGCCGAGGATCAGGACCGGGCCGGCGCTCATAGCCCCAGCCTTTCGGATTGCATCGAGGCGAAGCCGGTATCGGCGCCGGTCTCGCGGCGCATTGCGGCGAAGGCGCCGGCGCGGGGGTCGGTGGCGTGGAGCATGTGGGCGGTGAGGCGCGCATCCTTGGCGAGGTAGAAGCGGCCGCCGTGATCGAGGGTGATCCGGTCGAGTTGTTCCATGAGTTCAAGCACCTTGTCGGAAACGGGGAAGTCGAGCGCCAGCGTGTAGCCGGGCATGGGAAAGGAGAAGCGGCCGCCCTCGGGGCCCATCTTCTTGAGGACGGCGAGGAAGGAGCCCTGGCCTGTCTCGGCGATGGTTGTGAGCAGGGCTTTGAGCCCGGCGCGGGCGGTGTCGTCGGGCAGGACGCACTGGAACTGGAGAAAGCCGCGGCGGCCATAGATGCGGTTCCATCCGAGGATGCCGTCGAGCGGGTAGAAGTAGGTGTCCCACGGCACGTAGCTTGTGCCGGCGTTGCGGAGGCCCATGCGGTAATAGGCGGCGTTGAAGGCGCGCACCGTCCAGCGGTTGAGGGCGAAGCCGGGGAGGTTGAAGGGCACGGTGCGGTTGCGGCCGGGCGGAGGGCCGAAGGGGACCTGGCGGAAGCGGTTGGGCAGGCGGTCGAGGGGGGCATGCTCGCCCAGCATGACGATGAAGCGGCCGAGATGCTCGCCCGTGCTGAGGCAGTCGATCCAGGCGACGGAATAGGGGGCGTCAGGGGCCGCTTCGAACGCTTCCATCGCGGCGGCGAGGTTTGGGGCGGGGTGCGCGTGCTGGAGGATCCAGCCGGTTTCGACGCGGCGCAGGCGGATCGCCATCCGGAGGATCACGCCGGTCAGGCCCATGCCACCGATCGTCCAGTCGAAGAGCTCGGCGTTTTCCTCGCGCGAGCAGCGGGTGACGGTGCCGTCGGGGCCCATGATGTCCAGCCAGTCGATGGTGTTGCCGAAGCCGCCGTCGAGATGGTGGTTCTTGCCGTGCACATCCGCCGCTGCCATGCCGCCCAGCGTGACGAACTTGGTGCCGGGTGTGACCGCCGGGAACCAGCCGCGCGGCAGGAATGCGTCGATCACGTCGCCCAGCAGGACGCCCGCCTCGGCGGTGAGCTGGCCGGTGGTGTGATCGAAGGCGATGAACCGGTTGAAATGGCGCATCGAGACGGTGCTGTCCTCGTTCATGGCGCTGTCGCCATAGGCGCGGCCATTGCCGCGGGCAATGAGCGGGCCGCTCTTGCGTGCCTCGGACAGCGCTTCGGGCGTGCGGGGGGCGGTCACCGTGCAATCGGCCACGGGGTAGCGGCCCCAGCCCGAGAGCTTCATTCCGCCGCCTCCGCACGGGCGCCGGGCGCGAAGACGAAGCGGCGGTCGAGCTGGTACTTGGTGATATAGCCGATGGCGAGGCCGATGACGGCGCCCGCCTCGCGCATGGCGTGGGTTTTCCAGAGCAGCCAGAACAGGGTTTCCGTGCCCCAGAAGACCGCCGTGGTGATCAGCCCCATGGTGGTGTAGAGCGCGAATTTCCGGCCGTGATTGGCGAGCCCGCCTTGGGTGTCGTAGAAGATCCAGCGCTTGTCGAGCAGGTACTTGACCACGAGCCCGGTGGCCGTGCCTGCCGCGATGGCGGCGGCCAGCCCGATGCCCGGGCCGGGCCAGCCGATGGCGAGCACCAGCCGCTGGGTCGCGAGGTTGACCAGCACCGCGATCACCGCGAAACCGGCATAGCGCAGGATGAGTGTGCCGCGGCTCACAGCACCGAGGCTCCGCCGGCGAAGACCCCGACCAAAAGGATGCAGAACAGGCTGGTGCGGTCGCGCAGGGCATAGACGATCGGGTCGTCATCCATCTTGCCGCGATGCGTGACCAGCACGACGCGGCTGATCCAGTACATCAGCACGAGGCAGATGCCCCAGAGCAGCCAGGGCGCGGTGTAAAGCTGCTGCACCGCGTTCGTATTCACGTAGAGCGCGAGGACCAGCACCGAGATGTAGCCCGAGGCCGTGGTCATCTGCGAGATGAGCGGCGCGTCCTCGACGTGGTAGCCGCGGCGCTTGGCGGTGCGGATGCCGCGTTTCTCGAGGTCGACCAGCTCGGCCAGCCGCTTGACCGCCGCCAGCGCGAAGAAGAAGAACATAGAGAAGGCGAGCAGCCAGACCGAGAGGCCGAGGCCGGTGGCCACGCCGCCGGCGATGATGCGCAGGGTGTAGAGCCCTGCGAGCGTGCCGATATCGGCCACGGCGCGCTGCTTGAGCCAGGTGGAGTAAACCGTGGTCAGCACGAAATACCCGAAGATCACGCCCAGCAGGTTCGGCCCGGCGATGAACGCCGTCAGCAGCCCGGCCAGCAGCAGCAGCGGCATCATCGCCGTGCCGTGGGCGATGGGCACCCGGCCCGCGGCCAGCGGGCGCTTGCATTTGCGCGGGTGGGCGCGGTCGGCGCGCAGGTCCATCAGGTCGTTGAGGAGATAGCCGCTGGAACTGACGAGGCTGAAGGCCACGAAGGCGAGGATGGTGTTGAGGATGTGCAGCCCGGTGAAGGACTGCGCCGCGACGAGGGGTACGAAGACCAGCACGTTCTTGAGCCACTGGTGCGGGCGCAGCGCGGCGAGGTAGCCGGATTTCGTGCCGCTTTGCAGGTGTTCGCTGTCGCCGCCCTGTGCCGCGACCTGTCGTTGCAGGGCGGGCGAGGCATCGACCGAGACCGACTTGGCCGAGGCATCCCACACCGGCAGGTCGGCCGCGCTGTCGCCGATATAGGCAAAGCCGCCGGCGCCGTAGCGCTCTTCGAGGAAGCGGGCCTTGGCCGCGCCCTTGAGGTTGTGCTGGCCATCCGAGCCATGCGCCTCGTCAAACAGGCCGAGGTGATCGGAGATCGCGCTGGCGATGCTGCCATCGGCGGCGGTGACCAGAACCGCGCGCCCGCCATTGGCGCGCCAGTCGCGGATGTAGTCGAGCACGACGGTGTTGTAGGGCAGGTGCTCGGGCTCGAGCACGGTGCGGCCGGCCATGGATTTCTTCAGCGCCGCGCGCCCGCTGGTCAGGGCGCGGAGGGCGGCCAGGGCGGTACCCCAGTCCTCGGCCATGCCCGCCCAGAAGGTTTCATAGAGCGAGTCGGACCGGATCAGGGTTCCGTCGAGGTCCACCACGAGGACCGGCATCTCGTCCCGCCTGTCTTTGGCTGTCATCCCGATTGTCTGCCCGCATCGTCTTGTTTTACCGGACCTTAGCACGCGGGTTCTTGCCAAGGAAGGCGCGAGAGGGCTCAAAGGGGTTGACCGTTGGAAAAATGCGGCATTGGCGGGGCGGGACGAAACAGGCAACATCGCGGGACCAAGAAGGAGCAGTGGACATGGCCGATCTGGAGACACGCATCGCGCAGGGGCGCGGGGACGAACCGGCGGACAAGGTTCTGCGCGGGGGCGAGGTGTTCGACCTCGTGACCGGGGCGCGCGTGACGGGGGACGTGGCGATCTGCGGTGACCGGATCGTCGGGGTCGGCGAGGATTACGAGGGGCGCGAGGTGGTCGATGTCAGCGGGCTGGTGCTGGTGCCGGGGTTCATCGACACGCACCTGCATATCGAAAGCTCGCTGGTGACGCCGTTCGAGTTCGACCGCTGTGTCGCGCCGCGGGGGGTGACCACGGCGATCTGCGACCCGCACGAGATTGCCAACGTGATCGGGGTGGAGGGGATCCGGTATTTCCAGGAGGCGAGCGAGCGGACGGTGATGGATATCCGGGTTCAGTTGTCGTCCTGCGTGCCGTCGACGGATATGGAGACCGCCGGCGCGCGGATCGAGGCGGAAGATCTGGCGCCGCTGCGGGGGCATGCCTCGGGGATCGGGCTGGCGGAGTTCATGAATTATCCCGGGGTCATTCATCGTGATCCGGGGGCGATGGCCAAGCTGCGCCTCTTCGAGGGCGGGCATGTGGACGGGCATTGCCCGTTGTTGTCGGGCAAGGACCTGAACGCCTATTGCGCCGCCGGCATCCGGACGGAGCACGAGGCGACCAGTGCGGGAGAGGCGCTGGAGAAGCTGCGCAAGGGGATGCGGGTGCTGATCCGGGAAGGGTCGGTCAGCAAGGATCTGGAGGCGTTGCAGCCGGTGCTGAGCGACGTGACGGCGCCTTACATGTGCCTGTGCACCGATGACCGGAACCCGCTCGACATCGCCGAGCACGGGCATCTCGATTACATGATCCGCGAGCTGATCCGGCTGGGCTGTTCGCCGCTGGCGGCCTACCGGGCGGCGTCGCTTTCCGGGGCGGAGGCGTTCGGGCTGAAGGACCGGGGGCTGGTGGCGCCGGGGTATCGGGCGGATATCGTGGCAGTGGGCTCGCTCGAGGCCTGCGATGCGAGGCTGGTGCTGTGCGGGGGCGTGGTGGCGGATGACGCGGCCTTCGTGGCAAGGGAGGAGATTGCGCCGGTGGGGCGTGGCTCGGTCAATGCGCCGAAGGTGAAGGCCGAGGATTTCCGCGCGACGGGCAACCGGGAAGAGACGGATGTGATCGGGATCCTTGAAGGGAAGATCATCACCGAGCATTTGCGCGAGGAGATTGCCATCGCCGATGGCGACAAGCGGCCGGACGTGGCGCGCGACCTGGCGCGGATTGCCGTGGTGGAGCGGCACAGGAAGAACGGCAACATCGCCACCGGCTTTGTGCGGGGGTTCGGGATGACGGCGGGGGCGATTGCCTCGACCGTCTGTCACGACCACCACAACATCGTCTGCGTGGGGCAGGATTACGAGGACATGGCGCTGGCTGCGAACCGGTTGAGCGAGCTGGAAGGCGGGTTCGTGGTGACGCGGGGCGGCGAGGTGCTGGCGGAGCTGGCGCTGCCGGTGGCGGGGCTGATGAGCCTCGAGCCGTTCGAGGTGGTTCGCGACCGGCTGGTCGAGCTGCGCGATGCGGCGAAGGGGCTGGGCGTGGAGTTAACGGAACCTTTCCTGCAGCTTGCGTTCCTGGCGCTGCCGGTGATTCCGGCGTTGAAGATCACCGACCGGGGGATGGTCGACGTGACGAAGTTCGAGATCATCGCGTAGGCGGGTATCGGGGCAAAGGGTGTCGAGCGGGTTAATGCGGCGGGCCGGTGTGGTGGGTTGGCACCCACCCTACGCAACGCCGGCGGCACTCACCCGTCCTGTACCACCAGAGGCCCCGGGTCAGGTCCGGGGCGTGAGGTCACAATCGCGCCGGTCCCCCGTAGGGTGGGTGCGAACCCACCAACCGGGCGGCTTCAGAACGCCTTGAAGGTCAGGGTCGTCTCGGTCCGTTCGATGCCTTCGATGTCGAGCAGGTGCTCGTTGATGTAATGACCCACGTCCTCTGGTTCCGGAACGTAGAGCTTGAGCAGCAGGTCGAAGGGGCCGGAAGTCGAATAGAGCTCGGAATGGATCTCGCGCAGGGCGATTTCCTCGGCCACGCGGTAGGACGTGCCCGGCTTGCAGCGGATGTTCACGAAGACGCAGCGCATGGGATCACCTCCGGTTGCCTGTCTGTCACAGTTAAACGCGAAATGCCGGTAAGGAAACCCGGCAGACTCAGATCGTCATGTGCCGGGCGCGCGCCCCGCGCTCGATGGCGGCGGCGTGCAGGCGGTCGAGATCGAGCTCGAAGCGGATTTCCTCGAGCAGGCGCAGTTCGCTCTCCGTTAGCGCCCCGTCGGCGGCGGCCACGTCGCAGGAGAGCGCATAGGCAGTCTCGAACAGCCGCTCGGGCAGGTTCTCGCGGATCAGCCCGAACAGCGCGTCGAGCCCGTCCTCCTCGGAGAACAGTTCGAACACCATCTGCGACATGACCTTCATCCGGTCGAGATCGTAGGTGGCGAAGATCGGCAGGTTGTTGACGAGGCTTTCGATCGTCAGAAGCTCGGCCGTGCGGATCGACTCGTCGGAGGCCGAGACCGCGATCATCACCGCGACCAGACAATCCTGCGGGGTGAGGGGATGGGGGATTTGCTCTGACACGGGTTGTCCTTTCCGGGGTCTTGTTGCAGCGCAGAATATTGACTGTCCCGCCCGGCGGCAATAGGAAGCCGAGCGACGTTCGCGTATAGGCATACGCGACGCTTATGAACCGGAGATACCCCAATGTCAGAGTTGCGCGACGCCGCCCTCTCATCGAAAGCCTGGCCTTTTGAAGAAGCGCGCCGCGTTCTCAAACGGTACGAGAAGGCGCCGCCCGAGAAGGGGTACGTGCTGTTCGAGACGGGCTATGGCCCGAGCGGGCTGCCGCATATCGGCACGTTCGGCGAGGTGCTGCGCACGACGATGATCCGGCGGGCGTTCGAGCTGATCTCGGACATTCCGACCCGGCTGATCTGTTTCTCCGACGACCTTGACGGGATGCGCAAGGTGCCGGGCAACGTGCCGAACCAGGAGATGCTGAAGGAGCACCTTCAGAAGCCGCTCACCTCGGTGCCCGACCCGTTCGGGACGCATGACAGTTTCGGCGATCACAACAACGCCATGCTGCGCCGGTTCCTCGATACGTTCGGGTTCGAGTACGAATTCATCTCGGCCACCGAGTTCTACAATACCGGCCAGTTCGACGAGGTGCTCTTGCGCGCCGCCGAGCGGTATGACGACGTGATGAAGGTGATGCTGAAGAGCCTGCGCGAGGAGCGGCAGCAGACCTATTCGATCTTCCTGCCGCTGCATCCCGAGACCGGCCGCGTGCTTTACGTGCCCATGAAGGAGGTGAACGCCAAGGACGGCACGATCACCTTCGACGACGAGGATGGCAAGGAGTGGACCCTGCCGGTGACCGGCGGCAACGTGAAGCTGCAGTGGAAGCCGGATTTCGGCGCGCGCTGGGCGGCGCTGGGGGTCGATTTCGAGATGTATGGCAAGGACCATTCGACCAACACGCCGATCTATGACCGGATCTGTCAGATCCTTGGCTGGAAGGCGCCGGAGCATTTCACCTACGAGCTGTTCCTCGACGATAACGGGCAGAAGATCTCCAAGTCGTCGGGCAACGGCATCTCGATCGACGAATGGCTGAGCTATGCCTCGACCGAGAGCCTGTCGTATTTCATGTACCAGAAGCCGAAGACGGCGAAGCGGCTTTATTTCGACGTGATCCCGCGGGCGGTGGACGAGTATCACCAGCAGCTTCGGGCCTATCCCGGGCAGGACGCGGCGCAGCAGGTGGCGAACCCCGTCTACCACATCCACAACGGCGACGTGCCGGAAAGCCGGATGGTGGTGCCGTTCGCGATGCTGCTGAACCTCGCCTCGGTCGCGCATGCGAATGACAAGGACCAGCTCTGGGGTTTCATTCGCCGTTACGCGCCCGATGCCAGCCCCGAGACGCACCCGGACCTCGATGCGGCGGCCGGGTTCGCGGTAAAGTATTACGAGGATTTCGTGGCGCCGGCGAAGACCTACCGCGCGCCGACGGAGGCCGAGCGCGAGGCGCTCACCGAGCTGCGCGACCAGCTGGCCGCCTATGACGGGCCGGTCGAGGACGAGGCGCTGCAATCGGTGGTCTATGCCGTGGGGCGCGACCGGTTCGACCCGCTGCGCGACTGGTTCAAGGCGCTCTACGAGGTGCTTCTTGGGGCAAGCCAAGGCCCGCGCTTCGGCGGGTTCATCGCACTTTACGGCGTGGATGAAACCGTGAAACTGATCGACGACGCGCTGGCGGGAAAGCTGGCCTGATACCTTCGGCGGAGGCGTCCGGCCGTGCTGTCGGATGCCTCCGGCGGGAATATTTCTGGCAAGATGAAGGGCGGGGGTGCGCCTGGGTCTTGGGGCTGGCCCCCAATCAGACCGACATGGCGAGCACGCGGCTGATCTCGGTGAGGGAACGGCCGGATTGGTCCATCCAGGTGTTGAAGGCGGATTGCACCGATTTCATCGCGGTTTTCGAGGTGGGCTGCTTGTCGATCACGCCTTCGGCGACAAGGCGGGCGACCACGTCGCGGGACATGATATAGCTGTCGCGGCCCATGAAGCGCATGGCGTACTGGCCGGCATTGCCGCCGAGATGGGCGCCGCGTTTCTTCAGCATGTCGAGCAGTGCCGCGTAGTCTTCCGAGGGCCAGCCGCCCAGCACCTGGCCCGCCCCGCCCTCGTCGCGCAGTTCCAGCAGGAAGGCGGCATTGTCGCGGACCGTGGCGATCTTGATGGGGTTGCGGACGATGCTTTTGTCGGCGACGAGCGCGTCGAATTTATCGTCGTCCATGAAGGCGCAGCGGCCCACGTCGAACCCGTCGAAGGCGGTTTCGAAGCCCTCCCACTTGGTCTCGATGACCTTCCAGTTGAAGCCCGCCTGGAAGATGGATTTCGACATCTGGGCGAGCCAGCGGTCGTCGGGGATGGCGGCGAGGTCGGCGGGGGATTTCGGCTTGGAGAGCTGTGCTTCGAGCGCGTCGGGGCCGCCTTTCCGCTCGGCGGCGATGTCGAAAATCTGGTCGAAGCTGCGCATGGGCTTTCTCCCCTCGTTGACGTGGAGTTTGCCGCCGGACTAGAACAGGAGCAACTGACAATACCCGGCAGGAACCGGAGCGAGGAGGCAGGCATGACACGTTGGATTATCCTTGGGCTGTTGGGGGGCGTGGCCGTGGCCTGTGCCGCGCCGTCGATGCCGCAGCCGTCGGAAGGGCAGGCGATCTACATGGAGAACTGCGTGCAGTGCCACGGTGTGTCGGGCAAGGGAGACGGGCCGTGGGCCAGCTCCTACGACCCGCGGCCGGCGGACCTGACGCGGCTGGAGCGGGGCGGGGAGTTCCCCGTGGCGCACGTGCTGAGCGTGATCGACGGGTATGAGCGCGCCGGGCAGCCGGGGCAGGAGATGCCGGAATTCGGCCTTCTTCTGGAGGGCGAGACGGTGCCGGTGGACACGGGCGACGGGGTTCTGACGCCGACGCCGCGGCCGCTGGCGGCGCTGATGGTGTATCTCGAGAGCATCCAGGCCGAGGGCTAGGGCCTAGCGGCAGATCCCCTCGATTTCCGCGTCTTTCCAGGGAATCAGCACCTTTTCGGGGATGTGCAGGCGGCTCATCGGGAAGGCGCCGCGGAGCATGTTGGCGATGCGCTTGGTGCGTGGCGCGTCGGGGTCGAGCGTGGCGCAGCAGATGTATTCCTCGACGATCGAGGCCTGCTGTTCGTAGCCGTAATCGAGGAAGTTCGCGTTCGTGGTGATGTCGAACAGGTAGGGGTCGTCGGAGCGGGAATGCTCGGCGGCGGAGCGGAGCGGCGAATAGCCGGTTTTCGCCCGGTTCTGCCATTGCCAGACATGCACGATTTCATGGGCGAAGAGCATGGCGCTGACGAGGTCGATCTTCTCGGGATACTCGGGCAGGTAGTCGCGCTGGTACCAGTCGCGGGCGAAGAAGATGTTGTTATTGAACACGAAAGCCGCGGGGGAGACGGTGACCGTGCGGGTCGTGGGCTCGGGCAGGATGCGTTCGCGGCAGGCGAGGCGGGGGCGGGCCTGGCGGAGATAGGTGGTCTCTCCGATCAGGGCGCCGTTGTTGAGGCGGATGCGGGAGACGTTGATCGTGTCGCCGTGCATCTGCTTGGCAAAGCTCTTTTCCGCGGGCGTCAGGGGGCGGCCGCAGGAGAGGAGAAGCAGGCAGGAGAGGAGGATGAACCAGCGCATGTCCGGGACGTTAGCAAGGGTTTAACGGGGCGGGTAGAGGGAAGATTCAGCCGTGGTGCGTTGCGAAGGGGCGAATCGGGGTTAACGGGCTGATTCCAGGGCGAAACGCCATGTCGGTATCGCGTCGGTATAACGTCGGTATTTTGTCGGTGTTTTTCACCGGCGGAGGTGGGGTTAACGGGCCGTGCGGGGCGCAACGGGGCGCGGGTCAGGCATCCTCGGGATAGGTGGCCTGGCATTGGCGGACGCCGGCGCTGGCCCGGGCCTGTGCGGCGGGGAGCGCGGCGCGGTATTCGGCCAGCTTGCGGGCCTCGCGGGCGCGGTTGATGGGGATGCGGATGGTTTCCGTCCGGAAGACGGTGTCGCGGCAGGGGAAGGCGATGGGCTTCTGCGTGGCCGGATCGCGGCGGTAGCAGGTGGTGAAGATGGTGCGGGGGACAGTACGCCGCTCGGTGCGGTAGCCGCGGGCGAGGGCTTCCTCGGTTTCGCGGATGTTGTGCTCGAGGGCGCGGAAATCGCGCGTGGCGCTGTAGGTGCAGTTCTGCAGGGGGGTGCAGGCGGTGAGGGCGAGGGCGGCGAGGAGGAGGAGGGGTTTGAGGAGGGGCATGGATTTACAGATCGACTTATTTCTCCTCCATCGTGGATATTTGGGAGATAGCCTTCGCAAGTTCTTTTTCTAGGGCTTCTTTCTCCGCAAGCTCTTTTTCCTGTTCTAACATCAGGAGGCAGCTTTGCTTAAGTATCTCATACAAGGTACCACACGTTTCTTCGTTCAGTTCATGTATCCCCAGGCTAAGTAACCCATAGACCTTTTTGTGCTTCAACATGAAAGGTGGGAGATAATCGGACAACATGTCGATTTTCTCACCTACTCTGCCCTGTTTAAACGCCTCGCCATCTATTGCTTCTCCTGCTCGTTTTCGAGCGCGCGCCAAAAGCCTTTCGAACACACGTCTCAAATAGACGAATGCTCCGATGTTAACGCCATGCGATGCCAAGCCATTGGCGCGAATGAATTCCCGGCGATCTTGTGGGTCGAGTACCTTGGTAAATTGCTTGAGGACGCCGTTGGCGATATCCGCGTGTGAAGGGAATTGGCCAATCTTTTGTATTTGTCCCGCAACGGCAATTTTTGTCCGCCTACCAGGCAAAGGTGCACAATATCCCACACAATCAACCATTACTACTAAGCACAGCCGATGCGTGTCATCGCGTTGACAAGAAAACCAAATTTGAGAAATACCATTGTATTCTTCGGGGTTTTCCGATGTGCGATTTGTCGCCGAGTGAAACACAGACATTCCATTGCATTCCGTGCAAAATCCGTCAATTCTGGTATGCCCAGCACGGAACATCCCCATGAATTCTGTATTGTGAATTTTTCTTTGATCGTAAGTCGGCACCTCAAAAACGAACTCCGTTGGGTCAAATTCTGGAAGATCGCTAGTTTCTTGTGTCTTCGCTTTAAGTTGTTCTTCTTTGGAGCGAAATTGAATTGGTAGCCTTGAGTTCATTCCCTTGCTCCATTTTGTGAAAGACACAATTGTTACACGTGGCCAACTTGCAATAGCTTCTGGAATAATGGCAAAGAAGTTGGCCCTTTAGCAACCACATGCACTCCCGCGCGATGGCCAGACCGCGGGGTGGCGAGCCGACGGGTGTTGGGGGCAGTTTATGGTGCGGCGTCAGGAGGACATTCGAGCTGAGTGCCTGCGGTGATCAATCGCCAGCCCGGGGGCGGTCTCCCTCTCGGCGATTGCAGGCAATCGCCTGCCGGGCAGCGGGCGATCGCGCGGCGCCGCGCCCTTGGCGCGGCTTGATTCCGCGCGGGGTGGGGAGAGGGCAGCGTGGGTTACGGCCGGGTGCGTTTGGTTGCGAGGGATGCCGGGCTGAAGCCCGGCCTACGGGGGATGGTTGTGGCGCGGCCCCGGTACGGGCTCAGACGTCGAGTTCCTCCACGAAACGCGCATTTTCCTGGATGTACTGGAACCGCAGTTCCGGCTTCTTGCCCATCAGCCGCTCCACCAGATCCCCGGTTTCGCCCGGTTCGTCCTCGTCGATGGTGACGCGGATGAGTTTGCGGGTGGCGGGGTCCATCGTGGTTTCTTTCAGGTCCTTGGCGTCCATTTCGCCGAGGCCCTTGAAGCGGGAGACGTCGATCTTGCCCTTGCCGCCGAGGCCCTTGGCGAGCCATTCGTCGCGCTCGGCCTGGTCGAGGCAGTAGACGCGTTTGGCGCCCTGGGTCAGCCGGTAGAGCGGCGGGCAGGCGAGGTAGAGGTGGCCGTTGTCGATGAGCGGCCGCATCTGGGTGAAGAAGAAGGTCATCAGCAGCGAGGCGATGTGGGCGCCGTCGACATCCGCATCCGTCATGATGATGATCTTGTCGTAGCGCAGGTCGTCGATGCGGAAGCGGGAGCCGAGGCCCACGCCGAGCGCCTGGGTCAGATCGTTGATCTCGGCGTTTGAGCCCAGTTTCGAGCTGGCTGCGCCGAGGACGTTGAGGATCTTGCCGCGCAGGGGGAGGAGCGCCTGGGTCTGGCGGAAACGGGCCATCTTGGCGGAGCCGCCGGCCGAGTCGCCCTCGACGATGAAAAGCTCGGTGCCTTCGCGGGCGTTGGAGGTGCAGTCGACCAGCTTGCCGGGCAGGCGGAGCTTCTTGGTGGCCGACTTGCGCTGGGTCTCCTTCTCCTGCCGGCGGCGGAGGCGTTCCTCGGCCCGGAGGACGAGGAAATCGAGGATGGCGCCGGCGGATTTGGTGTCACTGGCCAGCCAGTTGTCGAAATGGTCGCGGACGGCGTTTTCCACGAGGCGCTGGGCCTCGGTGGTGGCGAGGCGGTCCTTGGTCTGGCCGACGAATTCGGGTTCGCGGATGAAGCAGGAGACGAGGGCGCAGCCGCCTGTCATCAGGTCTTCGCGGGTGATGTTGGCGGCCTTCTTGTTGTTCACCAGCTCGCCATAGCCCTTGATGCCCTTGAGGATCGCGGCCCAGAAGCCGGCGACATGGGTGCCGCCCTCGGGCGTGGGGACGGTGTTGCAGTAGGATTGCAGGAAGCCGTCGCGCGAGGGGGTCCAGTTGATGGCCCATTCGACCTTGCCGGGGGTGCCGAAGCGTTCCTGGAAGTCGACGGTGCCGGCGAAGGGGCGTTCGGCATAGGTGGAGGCGGTGCCAAGGGTTTCGCGGAGGAAGTCCGACAGGCCGCCGGGGAAGTGGAAGGTGGCCTCCATCGGGGTGTCGCCATCGGGGATGGCGGATTTCCAGCGGATTTCGACGCCCGAGAAGAGATAGGCCTTGGAGCGGATGGAGTGGAAGAGGCGGTGCGGCTTGAAGCGGTGGGAGCCGAAGATCTCCTCGTCCGCGTGGAAGGTGACGGTGGTGCCGCGGCGGTTGGGGGCCTGGCCTATCTGTTCCAGCTTGCCCTGGGGCTTGCCGCGCGAGAAGCGCTGTTCGTAGAGCACCTTGTTGCGGGCGACCTGGACGATCATCAGGTCGGAGAGGGCGTTGACCACGGAAGCGCCGACGCCGTGGAGGCCGCCGGAGGTCTGGTAAGCCTTGCCCGAGAACTTGCCGCCGGCGTGCAGCGTGCAGAGGATCACCTCGAGCGCGGATTTGCCGGGGAATTTCGGGTGCTCGTCGACCGGCATGCCGCGGCCGTTGTCGGTGGTGGTGACGGAATGGTCTTCGTGCAGCGTGACCTCGATGCGGGAGGCGTGGCCGGCGACGGCCTCGTCCATCGAGTTGTCGAGAATCTCGGCCACGAGGTGGTGCAGCGCCCGGTCGTCGGTGCCGCCGATATACATGCCGGGGCGCTTGCGGACGGGCTCGAGCCCCTCGAGCACCTCGATGGAGGCGGCGTTGTAGTCGGAGGACTCCGTGGCGGTGAGAAGGTCGTCGGCCATGCTGCTGCTCTTTGGTTTGTTTGTTGAAGATAGTATGACAGAGCGGGCGGGACGGGGGAAGAGGTTGTGGTCAGGCGGGGCCGGATTCACCAGACTTTGTGCGGAGCCATTGGGCCATGGCGTCTTCCTCGATCAGGCCCTGGGCAAGGCTGATGATCTGTTGGCCGATTTCTTCGGTCTCGTGGGTGATCGTCACGCCGTTCAGCTTGAGGCAGATGAGCATCGACCGGTAGGCAGTGCGCTTGTTGCCGTCGTTGAAGCAATGGCCCTGCGAGATCGCCGCGGCATAGGCCGCCGCAAGGTCGAAGACGTCCTCGATCATCCCGTAGACAAGGCGGTTGTCGACGCGGGCGAGCGCCCCGTCGAGGGACTTGTCCTGCGCCCGGCCCGGCGGCTCGCCGGGGTTCAGGATCAGGTCATGGAGGGTTTCGACTTGCGCGGGGGTGAGGAGGCGGAAGCTCATTTATCCTTGAGGTAGTCGAGGACCGGTTGGGCCTGATCTTTCGTCTCCTCGAAGGCGGCCATCACCTCGTCCATCGTGGCATAACGGGGAGCGTCCTGAAGGGTGGCTTCCTCGGGAACGAGGTAGCCGATGCATTTGGAATTCTTCATGATCGCCACGGGCTTGCCGCCTGCGTGGTCGAAGACCTTCTGCGGTTCGCGCAGTTCGGTCATGGTGCAGATCTGGTTGGTGTGCAGGCGTTTCATGGCTGGGTGTCCGTTTTGATGTGTAGTTGAATGTATACTGGAGTGCCTATTCATTCAAGACCTGCTCGAGATATCGCGCGCAGCCCAAGAGCGGGAGGGTGTCGCAGGTGACGAGCAGCACGGGGATGGCGCGGACGATGTCGGTATAGGGCCCGCGGGAGGTGAAGCGGGCGTGGAAGGCCGAGGCGGGCAGGTGCGGGGCGATGACGGGGGCGAGGCTGCCGGTGAGGTGGAGGCCGCCGGCGGGCAGGTGATGCAGGGCGAAATTGCCGGCGATGAGGCCGAGGGCTTCGGCGAAGAGGGCGAGCGTGTCGAGCGCGGCGGGGTCGCCCTGCGCCGCGGCGGTGGCGATGGCGGTGGGGGAGAGGTCGGCGCCGGTGAGGAAGGCATGGATGTTGGTGAGGCCCGGCCCGGAGATGGCGGTTTCCATGGGCATGTGGAATTGCACGCCGCGCAGGTGGTCGAAGAGCGCGCCGAGGCGGCCGGTGGCGTGGGGCAGGGCGGAATGGCCGGATTCGGCGGGCGGGACGAAGAGGCCGTCGGGGCGGGTATGGATCACCGCGACGTTGCAGCCGGTGCCGAGGTTGAGGACGAGACGGGGAGCACCTTGCGCGGCGGGGCGGCCCGGGAAGATGATCTGGATCGTGTCGGCGGGCAGGTCGTCGAGCCCGAAGCCCTGGGCCTGAAGATCGTTCATCAGGTGGATCGCGTCGGCGCCGGTGACGTCGCGGAGGCGGGCGGCGTCGACGTGCCAGTGGTGATTGGTGAGCTGTGCCGTCTCGCCCAGCACGGGGCCGGCGACGCCGGCGCATAGGGCCTCGACCGGGCCGGGGGAGCGCTCGGCGAGGAAGGCGGCGACCACGCTCTCGAAGCTGGCGAACTCGTCGTTGCGGTAGCGGCGGAGGGTCTCCGGAAGGAGCCGGCCGTCTTCGGCCAGCGCCAACCGGGTGTTGGTGCCGCCGAGATCGGCCAGCAGGTGCCGCCTAGCCATTGCGCCATTTCTGCGCGACCGCGCGGGCGGTCTGGGCCAGCATCAGCACGTCGATGCCCACCGCCATGACCTGGGCCCCCCAGTCGCGGTAGGTGAGCGCGGTGTCGTGGTCGGTGGCGAGGATGCAGGCGGCCGTGTCGGAGGCAGCGGCGCGGGCGAGGACATCCTTGATCGTGTCGCGGACCTCTGGCGCGTTGCTGTCACCGAGATGGCCCATGTCGTTGGCGAGGTCGGAAGGGCCGATGAAGATGCCGTCGACACCCTCGACCGCGAGGATATCGTCGAGCGCCTCGACCGCGGCGCGGCTTTCGATCTGCACCAGCAGGCACATCTGGTCGTTGGCGGTGGTGATGTAGTTCGGCACCGACGAGAATTGCGAGGCGCGGGCCAGCGCGGCGCCGGAGCCGCGGATGCCTTGCGGCGGGTAGCGCATGGCGCGGACGAGGTCGCGGGCCTGGGCGGCGCTGTCGACCATGGGAATCAGAAGGGTCTGGGCGCCGGCGTCGAGTACCTGCTTGATGAGCCAGGGTTCTCCCATCGGAAGGCGGACCACGGGCTGGCAGGGCTTGCCCTCGAGCACCTGGAGCTGGGCCATGATGGTGCGCAGGTCGTTGGGGGCGTGCTCGGCGTCGAGGACGAGCCAGTCGAACCCGGCGGTGGCGAGCACCTCGGTCGGGTAGGGATCGGCGAAGCCGGCCCAGCAGCCATAGAGCTGGTCGCCCCGATTGAGGGCGGTCTTGAAGGTGTTTTCCGGGGCTGACATGGCGTTTGGCCTTTCCTCGTTCTGGTCTTGGCGCACCCTACGCGGGATGGGGTGCGGGGGTCTACAGGAAGTGGTGGGAAGGGGAGATGGGAAGGTGGCTCGGGAAGGTGGGTTGGCACCCACCCTACGGGGGGTTGCGACCCTGGTTTTCCGAGGGGAACGGAGGTCGGTATCGCGTCGGTGTTTTTGCGGGAGGGGTGCGGGGGTGGCGATATCTTGAAAAGATATCGGGTCGAATTCATTTGAAGAATTCGGTGTCGCGGTGGAGAGGTTCGGTTGGCTTGAGGGCGGGGGCCGGTGGGTTGTGGCGGGAGGGTTTGAGTATTTTTGGAACAATGAAAATGCGGAGGGTGGCCGCGGCCGAGGCGAGGGAGGCGGCCGTGGTGATCGAGTATTTCTGGAAAGATGAAAGTGGGGGGTCAGGGTTTCGGGGCGGCGGCCTCGAGGGCTTCGCGGAAGGTGTCGCGGTCGCCGATGTGGTTGGTGAGGATCAGGATGAGGCGGGCGTTGAGGGCGGCGCTTTCGTCGTCCGTCAGCCCCTCGTGGGCGGCGAGGAGGTCGGCGTAGAGGTCGTCGGGGGCGTCGATATTGGGGGTGAGGGTGAGGGTCATGCGTGGCCTCCCTTGGCGCGGGTGAGGGCGGTTTCGATCTCTGCCGGCGTGGCGTCGGCCCAGCGGGCGGCGACGTGCTGGTCGGGGCGGAGGAGGTAGAGGGCGCTGGGCGCCGTCCCGAGGTAGCGGCTGCGCAGGGCCTCGGTGATCTCGGTCAGCGAGAGGGGGGTGGTGCCGGGGATGGCGGGCGCCTCGCGGCCGAGGGCAAGGAGGGTGAAGCCGTTTCGCAAATGGTCGAGCAGGTAGCCATTGCCGAGCGGCGCGTCGGGGCAGGGGGCGCCGGGGCGGGTCCGGGCCGGGCCGCCGGGCAGGGCGTCGGGGGTGCTGAGCGGCGATCCCGCATGGGTGCAGGGCACGGAGAGGCGGCCGGAATTCACCAGCGGGCGGGCGAAGGCGTGGTGTTCGGAGAGGTCGAGCACGGCGTCGCGGAAGAGGCGGCTGGTTTTCGACTTGGGCGTGATGAAATCGGTGGAGCGGGAGGAGTTGAAGATGTTCTCGTCGGCCGCCTCGACACGCTCGGTGTCGTAACTGTCGAGAAGAGTGTCGGGCGCCTCGCCCGCCAGCACGAGGCGGAGCTTCCAGCAGAGGTTGTCGGTGTCCTGCAGGCCGGAATTGGCGCCGCGGGCACCGAAGGGCGAGACCTGGTGCGCGGCGTCGCCGGCGAAGAGGACGCGGCCGTGGCGAAAGCGTTCCATGCGGCGGCACTGGAAGGTGTAGATCGAGACCCATTCGAGGTCGAACGCCACGTCGTCGCCCAGCATCTGGCGGACGCGGGCGCGGACGCGCTCGGGCTCTTTCTCCTTCTCGCGGTCGATGTCCCAGCCGAGCTGCAGGTCGATGCGCCATACGCCGTCGGGCTGTTTGTGGAGGAGCGCCGACTGGCCGGGGTTGAAGGGCGGGTCGAACCAGAACCAGCGCTCGGTGGGGAAATCGGCCTGCATGGTGACGTCGGCGATGAGGAAGTTGTCCTCGAAAACGCGGCCGGTGAAGCCGAGGCCGAGCCTGTCGCGGGTGGGGGAGCCGGCGCCGTCGCAGGCGATGACGTACTCCGCTTCGAGGCCGTAGGGGCCCTCGGGCGTGTCGACGGTGAGGGCGACGTGATCGGGACGGGCGGCAATGGCGGTGACGCGGCTGTTGCCGCGAAGGTCGACGGGGGCGCGGCCCTCCTGCAGGGTGCGGAGGCGGGCGACCATGTCGTTCTCGAGGTGGTATTGCTGGAGGTTGACGAAGGCGGGGCGGCGGTGGCCGTCCTCGGGGAGGAGGTTGAACTCGTAGACCTTGCGGTCGCCGAAGAAGACCTTGCCGAGGTTCCAGCGCACGCCGCGATCTGTCAGCGGGTCGCCGCAACCGAGGCGGTCGGCGATCTCGAGCGTGCGCTTGGAGAAGCAGATGGCGCGGGAGCCGTGGGAGACCTTGTCATTCTCGTCGAGCACCAGGACGGGCACGCCCTGCTGGCCGAGATCGAGCGCGGCGGCGAGGCCGACGGGGCCCGCGCCAATGACGATGACCGGGTGGCGGACGGGTGTCGCGGCATCCTGATCGGGGTGTCGCGCGTAGGGGTAGAGCGGAGTGTCGAAAAGGCGAGTCATGGGCGGGCCTCACAGGCGCATTGTGTGGCGCGGGGGCAACGGGTGATGGGGTGGAGCGGAATTTTCGGAACAGGGCGGGCGCCAGCGGTGTTGGTGATCCAGAAAAGATAGACCTGGGGAGTGCAAACGTGTCTGCCGCCGATGTGAGTGAAAACGAGAAACAGAACCGCGCCGCCGGGCTTGGCCTTGTCGGGCTGGCGGGAGTCGGCGTTCTGGGCGGCCTTGCGGTCGCCGTGGTGCCCGTGGTGGGCGAGAGCCTGCGGCCGATCAACCTTGCCCCCGTCAACCTTGCAATGACGGGTTTGGCCGGGGCCGGGCTGCTGATGGCGGCGATGGGGGCGGTTCTGCGCCGCGCCGATCCGTTTTACCGCGGCGCGGGCGTGGCAGGTGGCTTCCTGCTGGTCGTCTTCGCGGTGTCCTTCCTGATCAATCCGCTGGCGGGCCTGATCCTGCTGACGCTGACGACGCTGGGTGTCTTCGCGACGCTGGCCGCGGTCTACCTTCTCGGGCCCGTCGACGAGGCCGCGGACGATGCGCCTGCGGCGGAGGTCGAGGACCGGCCCAAGGCCGAGGTGATCCGCCCCGCGGCGTGGCACATGCCGAAGCCCGCCAACCTGCCCGGCGCCGTGGCGCTCAAGCAGGAGGTGTGCAAGCCGGAGGCGCGGCTGACGCTGTAATGCCGGCATGGCGGGGCTGACGTGCCTGTGCATCCTCAGCCCTGCAACTGTTCCCACATTTCAACGTCGCGTTCGGCCGTCCAGATGCGGGGGGTGTCGATGCCGCGGGCCTCGTCGTAGGCGCGGGCGACGTTGAAGGGCAGGCAGTGCTCGTAGATCGCGTAGTCGGAGAACTTCGGGTCGCAGGCGGCGCGCACCGCGTCCCAGGCTTCTTTCAGCGTGCCGCCCCGGGCGGCGACGCGGGCGGCCGGGCGGTAGGTGCTTTCCACGAAATCGCGGGTGTTCTCGATGGCGGCGTTGACCATTTCGCGGCCCATCAGCGCGTCGCCCCGGCCCGGCGCGATGGCGTCGACGTCGAACCACTTGATCTCGTCAAGCGTGTCGCCCCAGTCGGAGAAATGCCCGTCGCCGCAGTAGCAGGCGGAGTGGTATTCGACGATATCGCCGGTGAACATGACGTTTTCGTCCGGCACGTGGATGACGATATCGCCCGCGGTATGGGCGCGGCCGAGATGCATGAGGTCGACCCGGCGGTTGCCGAGATAGACGGTCATGCTGTCGGAGAAGGTGGTGGTGGGCCAGGTGAGGCCGGGGATCGATTCATGCCCTTCGAAGAGGCGGGGGAAGCGTTGGAATTCGCTGTCCCAGTCTTCCTGCCCGCGTTCGGCGACCATGGCGCGGGCCGTGTCGCCCATGATGATCTGCGGCGCGCCGTAGGCCGAGGCCCCGAGGACGCGGACGGCGTGGTAATGGGTCATGACAAGGTGGGTGATCGGCTTGTCGGTGACCTCGCGGACCTTCTCGATGACCTTGCCCGCGAGCCGGGGCGTGGCCTGGGCCTCGATGATCATGACGCTGTCGTCGCCGATGATGACGCCGGAGTTGGGGTCGCCCTCGGCGGTGAAGGCCCAGAGGCCGTTGCCGACCTCGGTGAAGCTGATGGTTTTCTCGGTGAGGTCACCTTGAGAGGCGAAGGCCTTGGACATGGGGGGCTCCTTTCTGAGATGGACAGGGGCGGGGGGCTGTGCTTGGGTTTTTCCCATGATGCAGAGCCGGTTGCCCTATGTTCTGACGTTCCTGATCACCGTTGCGACGGGTGTTGCCCTGTTGGCGATGGGCCGGGCGGGGGTGTGCCCCTGTGGCTATGTGGACCTGTGGGGCACGGTCGGCACGGAGGAGGCGAACCAGCAGGTTCTGGACTGGTACGCGCCGAGCCATCTGTTGCACGGGTTGCTGTTCTATGCCGCGCTGTGGCTGGTGGTGCCAAGGATGGCGATTGGCTGGCGGCTGGTGATCGCGACGGTGGTGGAATGCGCGTGGGAGATCGTTGAGAACACCGATGCGATGATCCAGCGCTATCGCGATACGACGGTGTCGGCGGATTACGTGGGCGACAGCGTGTTGAACTCGGTGTCCGACATCGTGGCGATGTGGGTGGGGTTTGCGCTGGCGCGTTTCGTGCCGGTGTGGGTGAGTGTGCTCGTGGTGATCGGGTTCGAGGTGCTGACCGCGATCGTGATCCGCGACGGGCTGGCGCTCAACATCCTGATGCTGCTGTGGCCGCTGGAGGCGGTGAAGGAATGGCAGGGCGGCTGAGGTCATGAGGCGACCGTCTGGTCGATGGTGCCGAAGAGGGCGTTTCCGGCCTCGTCTTCCATCCAGATCCTGACGCGGTCGCCGGGTTGCAGGAAGGGGGTTTTGGGTGCGCCTTCCTGCAAGGTTTCGACCATGCGCTGTTCGGCGATGCAGGAATAGCCGCGGCCGCCGGCGCTGACCGGTTTGCCGGGGCCGCCGTCGGGGTCTCGATTGGAAACGGTGCCGGAGCCGACGATTGTGCCGGCGGCGAGGTGGCGGGTTTTGGCGGCGTGGGCGATGAGGGTGGGGAAGTCGAAGGTCATGTCTTCGCCCGCATTGGCGCGGCCGAAGGGTTTCCCGTTCAGCTCCACATGCATGGTGCCGTGCAGCTTGTCGCCGTCCCAGCCGGGCAGGGCGTCGGGGGTGATGGCGAGGGGTGAGAAGGCGCAGGCGGGTTTCGACTGGACGAAGCCGAAGCCCTTGGACAGCTCGTCGGGGATGAGGGCGCGAAGCGAGATGTCGTTGCAGAGCAGGACAAGGCGGATGGCGGCGCGGGCCTGGTCGCGGGTGGCGCCCATGGGGACGGGGCCGGTGATGACGGCGACCTCTGCCTCGAAATCGATGCCCCATGACGGGTCGCCGGGGATGGGCGCGGTGGGGGCGAGGAAACTGTCGGAGCCGCCCTGGTACATGAGCGGGTCGTGCCAGAAGCGGTCGGGCATCTCGGCGCCGCGGGCGCGGCGGACGAGGTCGACATGGTTCACGTAGGCCGAGCCGTCGAGGAACTGGTAGGCGCGGGGGAGGGGGGAGAGGCAGGTTGTTGCGTCGAAGGGCCTCTCCGCCCCTTGCGGGGACGGCTCGGCCCCGTCGAGGAGGGATTGCAGCGTGGCGCCTTCGGGCAGGCGGCAGGCCTGGCCGTCATCGGAAAGGATGGCAAGCTGGCCGTCGGGGGTGCCGTTTTCGAGGGTGGCGTACTTCATGGCGTGGCTTTCAGGGGGAGGGTCAGCCCGTCATGGGCGATGTGGAGCGTGCCGGAGAAGTGGGGTGCGGCCTCGGCGCGCCATGTGTCTTCGGTGACGTCCGGGTCGCCGGAGGGGATGAGGTGGTTGAGGGCGAGCTGTGAGACGCCCGCGCGTTCGGCCAGTTGGGCGGCGTCATGGGCGGCGGTGTGGCTGCGCAGGATGTGCTTGAGCAGGCGGTCGTCGGCATAGCCCATGCGGTTGACGAGGGCGGTGACGTGGTCGGTGAGCATGGCCTCGTGGACGAGGAGGTCGGCGTCTTTGGCGAAGTCGACCATGGCGGGGATGGGAGCGGTGTCGCCGGAGAGGACGGCGCTGCTTGACGTGCCGTCGAAGCGGAGGGCGTAGCTTTCGGTGACGGGCGGGTGGTGATTGGGGAGCGCGGTTATGCGCAGGCTGCCGAGGGCCAGGTCGAGGTGGTCGTCGAGCAGGTGAATGGGGAAGAGCGTATCGAAATCGGGGCGGCCTTCGTCTTCGGTTCTGGTGTCGATGTCGTAGGCCATCGAGGCGCGGAAGCCCTGCCAGTAGGTGGGCAGGCCGGAGGGGGCGTAGATGGGCACCTCGCGCTTGAGGCCGGCTGTCCAGGCGGTGTGGAGGAGGGGACCCAGCTCGAGATAGTGGTCGGAATGCAGGTGGGTGATCAGGATCGCGTCGATCTCGGTCAGGGCCACGCCTGCGCGGCAGACGCCGGCCGCCGCCCCCAGCCCTGCGTCGACCAGCACGGTTTTCCCGTCCATCCGCACGAGGATCGACGTGGGCATGGCCGAGCCCGGCCGGATCGCCGGGCCGCCCTTGCTGCCGAGGATCGTCACGCTGTCCATGGGGGCACTGTCCGGGGCTTTCATTGTTCCGGAAATACTCAACTGCGCGTCATTTGCGGCCCGGTGTGCCGTCGAATTTCTTCTCGAGGCTGTCCCAGCAATCG
>NZ_JAUCYU010000007.1 GCF_030373445.1 Roseovarius sp. | reverse complement strand
ATTGCAGCTCAAAACGCAACCGCCTGAGTGTCCGGTGAAATGGGGGCAAGATCATCCAGCGGACTCGTTTCCTCAACGGCTCTCTTCCAGAAACGATCTTTCGGAAGGTCCGCATATGGGTTCGCGCGACGGTCGGTCATGGAAGGGCAACTTTCGGTAAAGAGCATGAAATCACCTGAGTATGGCACGATTCGGAGGAGTGCTTGCAACGGTAAAGTCGGTTCGCATCGGCGCGGCAGGCGGCTTTTCCCGGTCTTGCCCGATACATGGCCAACGCGATTACCCTATGCCACCCGCGCTTGAGTGAGCGGGAACGCGGACTTAGACGGCCGAGTTTTTGTTGGGGCGTGCGCGCTCGCAATTCTGTTAGTCCGCGCTATTACCGGATGGACTGAGGCTCAAGTTAAATCCCTGCCGAGCAGTTTCGGCATCTCGATGCCAGCAGAACATCACTTGATGTCGAGCGCCGAAAACATCAGAGTAAATTACCCAGCCTCTGACGAAAATGATCGCTTTGCCAGAAGAGACCAAATTAAAGAAATTTGGTGGCACGGGATCGTCGGATTGTACTTTGCAGATTCCAGTGCCGCGAGATCCTATTTCGCCAGTACTGCTTCCTTGCTGTTTGCGAACTTCTGTAAGTTCACTGACAATATCTTCGAACAGAATGTTTGGTTTGCCGATTGCTATCGCACACCCGACCTGAAGCTCATGGTGAACATTCCGAGCCGGGCTTTGGCCCGTGTTTTCATAAGTCATGTGGGCCACGACACGGCCAGTCGTAGACAGTTTGTCGTCAATGGAGATACTCTTAACCGAGAGATATGCCCTTACTTGCTTTTCACCAATGTCGCGGGCCACATCGGCCGTGCGCTTAGTTTCCGCCCAAGTGGCGCGGAGCCATACTAAGCCGAAGACGGCCGCCGCGGATGCAAAGAGAGAGGTGAAGAACATGAACTTGGACCAAAGCGCAATTCTTTTTTGGGCTTGCAAGCCTTCGGCTTCGTTGGTGCGATTTTGGCGAGCCCGTGCTTCGTTTATCGCGCACTGAATCCGATTCAGGTCCGGAAGCCGACTGCAGAATGCCAAAATCGCGTCATCGGAATTATTTTCTTTGCTATCGACGCGATAATGTTCGGATACGCGGTATGCGGCGTTTAGGTTTGTGATCGAAACCGCCGCCCAAAACAAAAGACCTAAGAATACAACAATTACCAATCCAGATGTGGTGTCTATTACTAAGCGGCGCTGAAGCATATCAAATCTAACGCCGCGCTGATCCGTGATCAGAACCAGTAGCGCACGGCGTCCACCTCTTTTCCTTCGATTCTAATAGCTGACAGACTTTCAACAAGCTATGCGGGTGTCACGCCATTTCTTTAGGAGTTTCGGTGCCGTATTGCCCACCTGGCTTTCCCACCGAGTCACCGGTGGCGCCGGACGGTGCCATGACCTTTGCGGAGCAAGGCGACCCAGGGCCCGCCGGCAACCTGTCGCCGCTTTCCGAAACCGGCATGGAACAACCTCCACCCCCCTCTCGTTGACACTCCCGAAGACGCACTCTGCAACCCAAAGGAGGATATCCCCCATGACTTTCCGCAAGAGTATCGCCGCCACCACCGCCGCCCTGGCCCTGATCGCTGCCGCGCCCCTGTCGGCCGAGCAGACGGAGACCGAGGTCGAGATGGAAACGCAGGCCGAAGGGTCGGCCAGTGTCGGTGAAGAGCTGGGGCAGACCGCCAAGGAAGCCGGTGACTTCATGAAGAACACCGTGAAGCTTGGCGTCGACGCCGCGTCGGCCACGGCCGAAGCCGGCTATGACGCCGCCAGCGACGCGGGCGCACAGCTCGACGCCGCCCTGACGCAGGACGCGAAGGTGCGCACCAGCGATGGCGAGCTTGTCGGCACCGTCAACAAGGCCGACCTGGCCGATGACATGGTGCTTGTCGATCTCGACACGCAGATGGAAACCTCCGTCGACGGTTCGACCGAACACGTGGCCGTCAGCAAGAACAACATGTCCGTGGGCAATGACGGGCTTGTCGTCAACATGAGCGAGCAGTCGCTCATCGCGGCGATCAACGCCCAGGCCGCGGCCACCGCGACGGACGGCTGACGCCGTTTCGAATGGCAATGCCGGAAGCGGCCGCCCCCCCGGGCGGCCGTTTTCCTTGTGCGAGGTCATCCCTTTGCCGGCCCGTCCTCGAACACCGCGAGCTGCGCGGCGAAGGCGCGGCGATAGGCGGGCCGCGCCTGACCCCGCGCGATATAGGCGGCGAGGGCGGGATAGGCGTCCAGTATGCCGGCCCCCTCCAGCCGCCGCAGCACCAGCACCATCATCAGGTCGCCGACGCTGAAGGCGCCGTCGAGCCACGAGCCCTCGCCCAGCCGGGCGGCCAACTGGTCGAGCCGGGCCCGCACGCGCCCCTCCAGCACCTCGCGCAGCTCGCCATACCAGGGCCGGTCGCCGACGATGTAGCGCGATTGCTCCAGCTCGACGATCGGCGGTTCGACCGTGTTGAGCGCGGCGAAGAGCCAGGTGACGGCCCGGCTGCGCGCGCCCGGGTCATCGGGCAGCAGGCCCGGGTGGCGGCCGGCGAGGTGGAGGAGAATCGCCCCGGTCTCGAACAGCGCCAGGTCGCCTTCCTCGTAGGTGGGGATCTGCCCGAACGGGTGCAGCGCCATGTGCGCGGGCGCCTTCATCTCGGAAAAGGACACGAGGCGCACGTCATAGGGCTGGCCGAGCTCCTCGAAGGCCCATCGCAGCCGCATGTCGCGGGCGAGCCCCGCGCCCCGGTCGGGCGAGGCGGCGAAGGCGGTGATCGTGGGTATGGTCTCTGCCGTCATTCGGGGGCCTCCTCCTGTCGCCGGTGCGGGCCGCGCCCCGTCAACGCGTCAGGGCCGCCAGCCGCGCCGGCCGGCCGGGTCCAGCGTCATCCAGTCGGGCCAGCCGATGAAGTATTCTATCGCGAAAACCGCAAGGCAGACCACGACGATCCCAAGCACCAGCATGACCCGCTTCTCGCTTGGCGGGCGGTGGGCCCATTTGGCCATGCGGAACAGCCAGCGGGGGTTCATCCGGTGAACCGGACCTTGCCGATATAGGGCAGGTTGCGGTTCCGCTGGGCATAGTCGATGCCGTAGCCCACGACGAACTCGTCGGGGATCTCGAAGCCGATCCAGTCGGCGGTGATTTCCGCCTCGCGGCGCGAGGGCTTGTCGAGCAGCGCGATGGTCCGCAGCTTGCGCGGCTTGCGGCTCCTCAAAAGCGACAGCACGGCAGACAGCGTGTGGCCGGTGTCGACGATATCCTCGACCACCAGCACGTCACGCCCTTCAATGTCGCCCCGCAAGTCCTTGAGAATACGCACTTCCCGGCTCGATTCGGTGGCGTTGCCATAAGACGATGTCTCGATGAAATCGACCTCGACATTCATGTCGAGCTCGCGCGCGAGATCGGCGATGAACACGAAGGAGCCGCGCAACAGGCCAACCACCACCAGCTTCTCGGAGGTGGCGAACTCGGCCTTGATCTCGCCGGCGAGTTGTTCGATCCGGGCGGCGATTTCCTTGGCCGAGATCATGCGGTCGATGACATATGGCCGCTCTGTCATGGTATCCCCTTGATTTTCCGGTCGCAGTCTACGAAACAGCGGCCCACTGTCACGCGAAAACGGGGCCAGCCAGCTTATGCCATCCCATTCCGAGACCCGGTCGATGCCGTACACCGCCCAGCAGATGTACGACCTCGTGGCGGATGTCGAGTCCTACCCCGAGTTCCTGCCCTGGACGGCCGCCGCCCGCATCCGCAAGGTCACGCCGCGCGACGATGGCGCCCGGGTGATGGAGGCCGATCTCGTGATCAGCTTCAAGGTCTTCCGCGAGAAGTTCGGCAGCAAGGTGACGCTGTGGGACGAGAAGAAGCTGATCGAGACGGAATACCTCGACGGGCCGTTCAAACACATGAAATCCAACTGGAAATTCGAAGAGGCCGAGGGTGGCTGCAAGGTGCATTTCGACGTGGATTTCGAACTGCGCAACCGGCTGTTGCAATCGGCCTCGGAGCTGTTCTTCTACGAGGCGATGAAACGCATCGTGAAGGCGTTCGAGACGCGGGCGGAGGAGCTTTACGGGCATGGCTGATCTGGCAGGGCGTTTCGCCGATTTCGCCCTGAACGGGCAACCGGACGACGGGGCGCTCCAGGTGATGCGCCTGTCGCTGCTCGACTGGGCGGCGGTGGGGATCGCCGGGCGGGACGAGCCGGTGTCGGTGCTGCTGCGAGACCAGGCCGAGGCCGAGGGCGGCGCCGAGGAGGCCGCGATCTTCGGCAGCGCCACCCGCGTGCCGGGGCGGATGGCCGCGCTGGTCAACGGCACCGTCAGCCACGCGCTCGACTATGACGACACGCATTTCGCCCATATCGGCCATCCTTCCGTGGCCGTGGTGCCCGCCGCGCTGGCCGCGGCGCAGATCGCCGGGGCGGGCGGCATGGCGTTCCAGCAGGCCGCGCTGATCGGGGCCGAGGCCTCGGTGCGCATCGGTGTCTGGCTGGGCCGCGACCATTACCAGGCGGGCTTTCACCAGACCGGCACGGCAGGCGCCTTCGGCGCGGCGGTGGCGGCGGGCCGGCTCCTGGGGCTCGACGCGGGGCAGATGCGGATGGCGCTGGGGCTGGTCTCGACCCGCGCCTCCGGCCTGAAGTCGCAATTCGGCACGATGGGCAAGCCGATGAATGCCGGCATCGCCGCGCAGAACGGGCTGGAAGCGGCGCTTCTGGCGCGGCGGGGGTTCATCAGCAACCCCGACGCCATTGACGGGCCGCAGGGCTTCGGCCCCACCCATCACGGCATGGCCGATGCGGCGGGGCTCGAGGAGCTGGGCACCGCGTGGCTCTTCCCCGGCGTGCATCACAAGTTCCACGCCTGCTGTCACGGGCTGCATGCCGCGCTCGAGGCGATCGGCACACTCCCCGACACGCCCGACCCGATCGAGGCGATCACCGTGCACACACATCCGCGCTGGCTGAGCGTGTGCAATATCGAGGCGCCGGAAACCGGGCTCGAGGCAAAGTTCAGCTATCGCGTGGCGCTGTCGATGGCGCTCTGCGGGCAGGATACCGCGCGGCTCGACAGTTTCAGCGCCGAGACCTGCGCCAATTCCGAGGTCGAGGAGATGCGCCGCCGGATCGGGGTGGAGGCGGACGAGAGCCTGAGCGAGATGCAGGCGCGGGTGATCGTGACGCTGGCCGATGGCAACGTGCGGGAGCTTTACCACGATCTCGACGCCGACCCGGGGCTGAGCGTGCGCCGGCAGAAGGTGCAGGACAAGGCCGCGCGGCTGATCGGCGGCGAAAAGGCCGAGGCGATCCGCGACGTGATCGACCGGGCGGCCTCGCCGGAGGAATTCGCGGCGCTGATCGCGGGCTGAGCCTTACGACAGCGCCGTGTCGAGCAGGGCCAGCGCGTGGTCGCGGGCGAGGGTGCGGACCTTGTCACGCCCCTGCGCGCCGAATTCCTGCGTTTCCGTGCGGGTGGGCTGGCCCGCCATCGCCACGCCGAAACAGACGCGCCCCTCGGGCTTGTGCTCCGACCCGCCGGGGCCGGCGATGCCGGTGATCGAGACGGCAAGCTGCGCATAGGAGTTCTTCAATGCGCCGTCCGCCATTTCCCGGGCGATCTCCTCCGAGACCGCGCCGAACTCGGACAGGGTGCGGGGCGAGATGTCGAGAAGCTCGATTTTCGCCTCGTTCGAATAGGTTACAAGCCCCCGTTCAACCACGTCGGACGATCCGGGAATGTCGGTCAGCGCGGCCGCCACCATCCCGCCGGTGCAGCTTTCGGCGGTGACGATCTTCACGCCCTTCGCCCGGGCCTTTTCCAGCAATGCGCTCACATTCATGCCATCACCCCGTGCGATATCGCGGCCAGGATCACCACGCCGATGGCGGCGAAAACCCCGGCGATCACGTCGTCGAGCATGACCCCCGTGGCGTCGCCCTTCTGGTCGGCCCAGCCGATGGGGCCGGGTTTCCAGATGTCGAACAGGCGGAACAGCAGGAAGGCCGCGATCCAGCCGGGCCAGAGCGCGGTCAGGTCCGCCCCCACATGCGCGGCGCCGATCGAGACGGGCAGGAAGGCGATCCACTGGCCCACCAGCTCGTCGACGACGATCTCCGAGGGGTCGTGATCGGCGCTGCCGCGGGTTTCTTCGCGCGTGGCCCAGAAGCCCAGGACATAGAAGGCGATGATCCCGACGATCAGAAGCCACGGCCCGGCCAGAAGGTGAAGCCCCCAGGCCAGCGGCAGCGCCACCAGCGAGCCCCAGGTGCCCGAGGCGGGGCGCATATGGCCCACGTAACAGACGGTGGCGATCAGGTGGCTCAGCCTCATTTCGGCACCAGCGTCACCGCCGCCTGCGCGGCGATGCCTTCCTCGCGGCCGGTGAAGCCCAACCGCTCCGAGGTGGTGGCCTTGACCGAGATCCGGTCGGGCGCCACGCCGGTTATCGCGGCCAGCGCCGCCTGCATGGCGGGCGCGTGCGGCGTGACCTTGGGCCGTTCGCAGACAAGGGTGACGTCCATATTGTTGATCCTGTAGCCTTTTTCCCCGGCAAGCGTGACGGCGTGAGACAGGAAGACATGGCTTTCCGCCCCTTTCCATTGCGGGTCGGAGGGCGGGAAATGCCGGCCGATATCCCCCTCCGCCAGCGCGCCGTAGATTGCGTCGGTCAGCGCGTGCATCCCCACATCGGCATCGGAATGCCCCTGAAGGCCCCGGCCGTGGGGCACCGCGACGCCGCAAAGCATCACGTGCTCCCCCGCGCCGAAGCGGTGCACGTCGAAGCCGGTGCCGATCCGTATGTCCATGTCTCGCACTATCCGTTCTGCCCGGGCGAAATCGCCCGCGTTGGTGATCTTGAGGTTGCTCTCGTCCCCCTCGACGATCTCTACCGCGATACCGGCGGCGCGCGCCACCTCGACATCGTCGGCGGCATCGCCGGGATGCGCCCGGTGGGCGGCGAGGATGGTGTCGAAGGCAAAGCCCTGCGGGGTCTGCGCGCGGTAGAGGCCGGTGCGGTCCTGCGTGCCGGTCACGTTGCCCCCGGCGCCCTGCCAGAGCGCGTCGGTCACGGCCAGCGCCGGGGCGGCGGCCAGCGCGCCGCCCTCCAGTGCCGAGAGCACGCGGGCGATCAGGACGGGGCGGACACAACAGCGCGCGGCGTCGTGGATCAGGACGGTGTCGATCCCGATTTCCGCCAGAGATTCCAATCCGTTGCGCACCGAAGCTGACCTTGTGTCGCCACCCGCCACGACGCTCAGGCCCGCCCGCGGCGCGATCCGGTCCAATTCGTCGGGATGCAGCACCACGACCACGTGGCCAACATCCGGCACCGCCTCGAACGCCGCCAGCGTCCAGTCGATCACGCGCTTCTGCCCGAGGCCCTGCCATTGCTTCGGCAGGTCCCCCCCGGCGCGGGTGCCGCGACCGGCGGCGACGATGATGGCGGCGGTTGTCATGTGCCCTGATAGCGTGCGGGTGGCGGCGGTTGCAACAGACCCCGTGGCGTGCCGGGTGCAGTCGTCCGGCCCGGGCCCGCGCGCAGGATCGCAGGGCGGCTCAGCCGGAAGGGGAGTTTACGCTGGGTTATCCCGGAATTATGCCTATTTATTGTGCAATACGATTTGGTGATCGGCTTTTATGCCCTTGAAATATTGTCCCTCCCGCAAGCCGACCGTAAATAGAGGGGACTGCACAAGGATTAAGCACGTGACCATCCGTCTGTCTGACAAGGCGCTGTCCCCCAAGGTGTTCCTCGCCCCCATGGCCGGGATCACCGACCTGCCATACCGCAAGCTGGTGGCGCGATTCGGCGCGGGCCTCGTGGTGAGCGAGATGGTCGCCAGCCAGGAGATGGTACAGGCCAAGCCCGGCGTGCGCGAGAAGGCCGAGCTGGGGCTGGGCCAGGCCGACACGGCGGTGCAGTTGGCGGGGCGCGAGGCGCACTGGATGGCCGAGGCCGCGAAACAGGTCGAGGGCAACGGCGCGCAGATCATCGACATCAACATGGGCTGCCCGGCGAAGAAGGTGACCTCGGCCAGCGGCACGGGCGCCAGCGGCTCGGCGCTGATGAAGGATCTCGACCACGCGCTGTCGCTAATCGAGGCGGTGGTCGGCGCCGTTTCGGTGCCGGTGACGCTGAAAACCCGGCTGGGCTGGGATGACAATATGCTCAACGCGCCGGAGCTTGCGAAACGGGCCGAGGCCGCGGGCGTGCAGATGATCACCATCCACGGCAGGACGCGCTGCCAGTTCTACAAGGGCCGCGCCGACTGGGCCGCGATCCGGGCCGTCAAGGAGGCGGTCCGCGTGCCGGTCATCGCCAATGGCGACATCATGGGCACCGGGGACGCGGAAGAAGCGCTGCGCCTGTCGGGCGCCGATGGCGTGATGATCGGGCGCGGGGCGCAGGGGCGCCCGTGGCTGCTGGCACAGGTCGCGCACGAGCTGGGCACCGGCCCGGCGCCGAAGATTCCAGACGGAAAAGAACGCGAAGACATGGTCGCAACCCAATACGAAGACATGCTGAATTTCTACGGAACAGAGCTTGGCACCCGCGTCGCGCGCAAGCACCTGGGCTGGTACATGGATGGCGCCGGCACCGGGCCCGAGCTGCGCAAGCGGGTGCTGACCAGCCGCGATGCCGGCGAGGTGCTGCGCCTTATCCCCGATGCGCTGGCCGACGGCGAAAGGATCGCCGCATGAGCCCCTCCGACGACGCCATCTGGACCTCGCTGCCGGTGCCCGCGCTGGTGCTCGACCCGAATGACCGGATCGCCAGGATCAACCCGGCGGCCGAGGGCTTCCTGATGAGCTCGGCCCGCGCCGTCACCGGCCAGCCGGTCTGGGACAAGCTGGCGGTCGACGCGCCGCTCGAGGAGGCGCTGGAACGCGCCCGCCGCGACGGCTCGCCGCTTTTCGTCAACGATGTCGACGTGGGCACCGGCGACCGCGCGCCGCTGCAATGCAACCTCCAGATCGCGCCGCTTTCGGGCGAGGCGGGGCACATGGTGCTGCTGATTTCCCCGCGCGAGCTGGCCGGCCGGGTGAGCCAGGGCCAGTCGGTCAAGTCCGCCGCCCGCTCGGCCATCGGCATGGCGGAAATGCTGGCGCACGAGATCAAGAACCCGCTGGCGGGGATCACCGGCGCGGCCCAGCTTCTGTCGATGAACCTCAGCAAGGACGACCTCGAACTCACCGACCTGATCGTCAGCGAAAGCCGCCGCATCGTGGCGCTGCTGGAACAGGTCGAGCAGTTCGGCAACGTCTCGGCCCCCAAGCTTCAGGCGGTCAACATCCACGACGTGCTCGACCGGGCGCGCCGCTCGGCCATCGTGGGCTTTGCCGCCGACATGACCGTGATCGAGGATTACGACCCCTCGCTGCCCCTCGCGCTTGGCGATCCGGACCAGCTTCTGCAGGTGATCCTGAACCTGATCAAGAACGCGTCCGAGGCCGCGGGCAAGTCGGGCGGCACGATCCGGCTGCATTCCTATTACGAACAGTCGCTGCGGGTCCGCCGCGGCGAGGGGGCGGGCAAGACGCTGCCCCTGCAGGTGGAAATCATAGATGACGGCCCGGGCCTGCCGCCCGAGATCGCGGCGGAGGTG
Organism: Roseovarius sp.; assembly: GCF_030373445.1. Lineage (GTDB taxonomy): Bacteria > Pseudomonadota > Alphaproteobacteria > Rhodobacterales > Rhodobacteraceae > Roseovarius. The sequence continues at coordinate 239,128 of NZ_JAUCYU010000007.1, read as the reverse complement.
TTCGAACCCTTCGTGTCGGGCCGGGAGAACGGCACCGGGCTGGGGCTCGCGCTGGCGGCCAAGATCATTTCGGACCATGACGGCTGGATTTCCGTCTCGTCCGTACCCGGGCGGACGGTGTTCCGCATATCGCTGCCGCTGGCGCCCAAGGAGATGGAGGAAGACTGATGGATGGTACTGTACTGGTTGCCGATGACGACCGCACGATCCGAACCGTTCTGACGCAGGCGCTGACACGCGCCGGATGCAAGGTGCACGCGACAAGCTCGCTGACCACGCTGATGCGCTGGGTGGGCGAGGGCAAGGGCGACGCGGTGATCACCGACGTGATGATGCCCGACGGGAACGGGCTGGAAATGCTGCCCAAGATCTCGCAGGACCGGCCCGGCCTGCCGGTGATCGTGATCTCGGCGCAGAACACGATCATGACGGCGATCCAGGCGGAAGAGGCGGATGCCTACGACTACCTGCCCAAGCCCTTCGACCTGCCGGACCTGATGAAGCGCACGGCGCGCGCGCTCGATTCACGGACCCGCGCCGCCCAGCAGGCCGAGGTCGAGGACAAGCCCGACGAATTGCCGCTCATAGGCCGCACGGCGGCGATGCAGGGGCTCTACCGGGTGGTCGCCCGTCTGATGAATACCGACCTGCCGGTGCTGATCACCGGCGAGTCGGGCACCGGCAAGTCGCTCATCGCCCGGGCGATCCACGACTTCTCCGACCGGCGCACGCTGCCATTCGTGACAGTGACGCCCGCCGACCTCGCCGACCTGGAAGGCCCGTCGAAGGTGATGGCGCGGGCCAAGGGGGGCACGGTGGTGCTGGACGAGGTGGGCGACCTCGATACCGCCGCGCAGGCCCGCGTGGTGCGGATGATGGATGCGCCGGGCGATCACGTGCCGCGCTTCATGGCCACCTCGCTGGGGCGGCTGGCCGACCGGCTGGAGGCGGGCGAGCTGCGCGAGGATCTCTACTATCGCCTCTCGGGCGCCGTGGTCGAGGTGCCGGCGCTGCGCTCGCGGGTCGATGACATCCCGCTGCTGATCGAGCATTTCATGGCCCGCGCCGAGCGCGACGGCCAGCCCGCCCGCCACCTGTCGGACGACGCGATGGAGCTGATGCGCGCCTATAGCTGGCCCGGCAACGTCCGCCAGCTGGAAAACATGGTGCAGCGAATCGGGCTGACCGCCCGCGGCGTCGAGATCACCCGCGGGGAGGTCGAGGCAGTGATCGGCAATCAACCGGAGGCAGCGCCGGTCGTCGGCACCGGCGGCGGTGAAAGCCTGTCGGATTCCGTCGCGCGCCACCTGCGCCGCTATTTCGACCTGCACGGCACCCAGCTTCCGCCGCCGGGCCTTTACGCCCGTATCCTGAAGGAACTGGAGCTTCCGCTGATCGAGATCGCGCTGGACGCCACCAGCGGCAACCAGGCGAAATGTGCCGACCTGCTCGGCATCAACCGCAATACTTTGCGCAAGAAGATTACCGACCTTGATATTCGCGTGACACGCCGCCGCAAGTTGATGTAAAACTGCAACATCTGGTGTGGCCGATTGGGGCCACTGGGCTGACGGCGCCCGGATAAGCCCCAGATATTGGGGGGCGCCGCAGCATCGAAACAACCTGATGGGGGAGGTCCGTGGCGACCCGGACACGCAGATTCTCGTGGGACACGGTCAGCCGCCTTCGGCGCCTGCGCCGCGTGCAGACTGCCGCGACCTTCGGCCTCGTGGTCCTGGGGCCGGTCCTGGCACTGGTGACCTACCTGGTGATGGGCCCGCTCGACCAGGGCGCCTCGTCCAACATCCTGCGCATCGTGCTGCTGAGCGACCTGGTCTACGTGATCATGATCGCGGCGCTGGTGATGCAGCAGCTCATGCAGATGATCGCCGCGCGGCGCCGGCGCTCGGCCGGCTCGCGCCTGCACCTGCGGCTGACCGGCGTCTTCGCCATCATGGCGCTGGCGCCGACGATCACCGTGGCGGTCTTTGCCACGCTCTCGGTCAACATGGGGTTGGAGGCGTGGTTCTCCGACCGGGTGGGCCGGGTGGTCGACAACTCGGTCGCCGCCGCCCAGGCCTACGAGGACGAGCACCGCCGCGACCTCGTCACCGACGCCCAGGCGCTGGCCTCGGTCATCAACGCCACCAAGCGCGCGGCGGTCTTCATCGACGACGGCCAGATCCGGCAGGTCCTGTCGCGCGGCCAGCGGGAGATCCAGCGCGGCCTGCGCGAGGCCTTCGTGATCGACGGCACGGGCGAGATCCGGGCGCGCGGCGAACGCTCCTACCTGTTCGACTACGAACAGCCCAGCCGCGAACAGATTGCCGAGGCCGACGCCACCGGCGTGCTGGTGATCCAGGACTGGGACAACAACGAGTTCCGCGCGCTGATGCCGCTCGAGGAAATCCCCGACCGCTATCTCTATGTCAGCCGCAATGTCGACGGCGCCATCCTCAACCTGCTGGACGACACCAAGGAAACCGCCCGCTTCTACGAACAGCGCGAAAGCGAGCGGGGGCGGGTGCTGTTCGAGTTCGGGCTGCTCTACCTCGGCTTTGCCGTGATCCTGATCCTTGCCGCGATCTGGCTGGGCATGTGGTTCGCCGAGCGCCTGTCGCGCCCCGTGGGCCGGCTGACCAGCGCCGCGCAGCGGGTGGGCGAGGGCGATCTCGACATTCGCGTGCGTGAGGAGGGCGGCGGCGACGAGATTGCCATGCTGTCGACCTATTTCAACCAGATGACCCGCCAGCTGAAGGGCCAGCGCGAGCGGCTGCTGGCCAACACCCAGCAGATCGAACGCCGCCGGCGGCTCTTCGACTCGGTGCTGGGCTCGGTGTCGTCCGGCGTGGTGGGGCTCGATGCCAAGGGGCGCGTCGCCTTCGTCAACCGCGCCGCCGAGCGGCTGCTCGACTGGCACGACGACCAGCAATCGCTGGAGCTGAGCTATGCCGTGCCCGAGTTCGGCGCGCTTTTCGAACGCCTCAAGGGCAGCGCCTCGGGCTTCGTGCAGGAAGAGATCAAGGTCAGCCGGGGCGGGCGGATGGAAAACCTGCTGGTACGCATGTCGACGCGGCGCACCGAGCAGGGCAAGCGCGAGGGCTACGTGGTGGCCTTCGACGACGTCACCGACCTTGTCGCCGCCCAACGGATGGCGGCCTGGGGCGACGTGGCCCGCCGCATCGCGCACGAGATCAAGAACCCGCTGACGCCCATCAAGCTGTCGGCGGAACGGATCAACCGCAAGTTCGGCAAGGTGCTGACCGATGACCAGAAGGACAGCCTCGAACAGCTGACCGGCGTGGTGATCCGGCAGACCGACGATCTGCGCCGCATCGTCGACGAGTTCTCGAAATTCGCCCGCATGCCCGAACCGCAGACACGGCAGGAAGACCTGATGAGCCTTCTGCGCGAGGCGGTGCTGCTGCAGGAGGCGGGCCAGCCCGACGTGCGGTTCGAGACCGACATGCCCGAGGGCGCGGTCTGGGCCGATCTGGATGCTACGATGATCAGCCAGGCCCTGACCAACCTGATCAAGAATGCCGGCGAAGCAATTGAAAGCCTTCAGGAAAAAGGCGCGCCAGACGGGCACAGGCCAACCATCCGCATCAGCGGCGAGATGACCGGCGAGGAGGCGGTGATCCGCATCGCCGACAACGGCATCGGCCTGCCGGAGGACCGCTCGCGCCTGTTCGAGCCTTACGTCACCACGCGCGAGAAGGGCACCGGCCTCGGGCTGCCCATCGTCAAGAAGATCATCGAGGAACATGGCGGCATCCTGTCGCTGGAAGACGCCCCGGCGTTCGAGGAGGGCGCCCATGCCGGGGCGATGGCGGTCATCCGGCTGCCGGTCATTGCCACGGCACAGGCCACCGAACAGAACAGACAAGCGGTATGAGGTTCAAATGAGCGATATTCTGATCGTTGACGACGAAAGAGACATCCGGGAACTGATCTCCGATATCCTCGAGGACGAGGGCTTCACCACCCGCCTCGCCGGCAATTCCGACGAGGCGATGGCCTCGATCGGGCAGGAGCCGCCGGCGCTGCTGATCCTCGATATCTGGCTGAAAGACAGCAACATGGACGGGATCGACATCCTCAAGACCGTCAAGCGCGACTATCCGGACGTGCCCGTCGTCATCATCTCCGGTCACGGGAATATCGAGATCGCCGTCGCCGCCATCAAGCAGGGCGCCTACGACTTCATCGAGAAACCGTTCAACATCGACCAGCTTCTGGTCGTCATCCGCCGCGGCATGGAAACCAGCCGCCTGCGCCGCGAGAACATCGCGCTCAAGCGCCGCGGGGCCGAACCCTCGGAGATGCTCGGCCAAAGCCCCGCCTTCCGCACGCTGGTCAGCCAGCTCGACAAGGTGACCAAGTCGAACGGGCGGGTGATGCTGACCGGGCCCGCGGGCTCGGGCAAGGAGCTGGCCGCGCGCTACATCCACGCCCATTCCAACCGCGCCGACGGGCCGTTCGTCTCGGTCAGCTGCGCCTCGATTGAGCCCGAGCGGATGGAAGAGGTGCTGTTCGGCCGCGAAAGCGACGAACGCGGCGTCGAGCCGGGCCTGCTGGAAGAGGCCAATGGCGGCGTCATCTATTTCGACGAGGTGGCCGACATGCCGCTCGGCACCCAGTCGAAGATCCTCCGCGTGCTGGTCGACCAGACCTTCCTGCGCGTCGGCGGCTCGGACAAGGTGCAGGTCGACCTGCGCGTCATCTCCTCGACCTCCCGCAACCTCGAGGCCCAGATCGAGGCCGACCGCTTCCGCCGCGAGCTGTATCACCGGCTGAACGTGGTGCCGATCTCGGTGCCCAGCCTCGAGGAACGGCGCGAGGACGTGCCCGACCTCGCCAGCCACTTCATCGAGGTGCTGAACCGCGAGCAGGGCCTGCCCCTGCGCAAGATCAGCGGCGAGGCGAGCGCGCTTCTGCAAACGATGAGCTGGCCCGGCAATGTCCGCCAGCTGCGCAACGTGATCGAGCGGGTGCTGATCCTCGGCGACAGCACCGGCGAGATCGGCGCCAAGGAACTGCCCGGCGAATCCCAGGGCCCGGTCGACGAGGGGCGCGTGGTGCTGTCGGGCACCGTGGCCACCATGCCGCTCCGCGAGGCGCGCGAGGCGTTCGAGCGGGAATACCTGCTGACGCAGATCAACCGCTTCGGCGGCAATATCAGCCGCACCGCCGAATTCGTCGGCATGGAACGCAGCGCCCTGCACCGCAAGCTGAAGAGCCTTGGCGTCGTGACCGGCAACAAGGGCGTGAAACACTCCGAGGAGCAGGAAGCGGGGTAGGGGCCCGCCGCCGGCCAGCCCCCTCCGCCCGCACCGCTAGACCAGGATCAGCGGCTTGCGGTTCTTCACGTGCCGCGCGACCAGCCGGTCGATGGTGGCCCCCTTCGCCCGGATCGGCCGGGCCGGCCCGCGCCCGGCGCCGCGCAGCAGGGCCCAGGCTGTCCGGCCCCGGCCCGACAGCGACAGGACCGAGCGTTCGGCGCGCAACAGCGTCTCGCATGGCAAACCCTCGGCATAGACGATCTCGTGACGGTGGCAGAGCAGGTGATAGTACTGCACCGGCCCCTCCGTGTTCACCTGCGCCACGCCGGGCAGGCCGGTCAGCTTGATCGCCGGCACCAGCACCTCGGCCGTGCCGAACATCCGCGCGGCGATCTTCGAGCGCAGCCAGATCCGGTGCTGGGGCGAGACATACAGATCCCGCGCCGGCCGTCCGGGCCCGAGCGCGCCCCGGCCGATCCGCACCGGCCGCTGCCGCGGGTCGGCTGCCAGCGCCTCGGGCGCAAGGGTGCGCGCACTGGTCCACAGGATGGCCTGCGCCCCCCGGTCCATGGTGGCGACCCGGTCGTTGGGCCGCAGGGTCTCGACGGCGCGCGCGCCCTCGGGCGTGTCGATCAGCGTGCCGGCACAGAAACAGACCACGGTCTGCACGTTGTTCTGCTCGACATCGATCATCACGTCGTCGCCCGCCGGGTCGTAATCGAGGTCACCGGTCGTCAGCGACGTGATCCCCGCCACGTCGCCGAGGCTGTCATCCAGCAGGGCGAAATAGCGCGTCTCGCCGCCGCCGGTGGGCGAGGCCACGATGAAGACGATATCGCTGTCATCGCCGTTGCCCGCGATCGTGCCGGTGCTGCCGTCCGAGAGTGTGTAGGTGACATTGCCGCCCGAGCTTCCCGTCGGCGTGACAAGCTCGATGCTGTACTCGACCCCGTCGATGGTCAGCACGCCGTTGTCGATATCGTGGGTTTCGTTCAGCTCCTCGATATGGGTGGAGCTGTTGCCGGTCTCGTCATCGGTATAGGTGGCGTCGTCGACCACGCCGTGGATCGTGCCGCCGCCGGCGCCGCCGGTCGTGAAGGTCGTATGCCCGGTGATGCCGGAGATCTCGATCAGGTCGGGGATCGGTGTGTTGTTCGCGCCCATGCGTGGCCCTTCGGATGGTTCGGTGTCGGAACCGAAGCCATACCGGGGCAGGTGGCCCTGTCCGGGCGGGGATCGTGGCAAACCGGGGGAGAATGGCGACAATTCGACGGGGTTCGGGGGCAGGGTGGCCGTTGCGCCCCTCACCACATCTGGCGTGCCCCCGCACCGCACGCCACATCAACCAAGGCGCGGGCGGTCATTCGCACCGACGCGATACCGACGAAATACCGACGTGATACCGACATCGGAAATTCAGCAAAATCAGTCCATTAACCCCGATTCGCCGCCATCCGGCGGTGACAGCCCGTCAATACACCGCCAGCGGCGCCCCGGGAGAGCCCGTCGCCCCCCTGATTGGCACCGGTGCGAAAATATAGGCAAACTCCGAGATTTCGGCGTCGATCAGCCGCTCGCTTTCCACGTTGTCATGCAGCAGGATCCCATGCTTCTGGGTCAGCGCCAGCGACACCGGGAAATCCCGCTCGGGCCCTTCTTTCACGGGCTGAACCCCCACCGTCCAGGCGTCCGTGGCCACCAGCGCCACCTCGCGCTCGATCAGCCATTCCGCCACCTCCAGCCCGATGCCCGGCGCGCCGGACAGGTAGGTGTCATTGTCCGCGATCCAGTGCCGCCCCCAGCCGGTATGGAACACCACCGCGTCGCCGTTGCCGGGCTCGTTCACCCCGAACCAGTCGAGCGCTTTCTCGATATCGGCCACGGTGATCTCCTGTCCCGCGTCCATCGGCCCGCCGTTCACGGTGACCATGTCGATCAGGATGCCGCGGGTGAAGATGGGCTTCAGGTGCTCCACCCCGGCCGCCCCGGGGCCGTCTTCGGGGGCCACCTCGTCGGGGGTGAAGCCATTGAAAAAGCGGGGGTCTTCGCCGCCGGTGCCGGTATGGCCCAGCCCTTCAAGATAGGTGCCGGCGGTCAACGGAGCGCTGAGCGTGGTCTCGACCCGGGTGGACGTGTCGCCACGGCTGGTGGTCCGGCTGAGCGCGTAATCCTGCCCCGGCCCCAGCGGCATCTCGGGCCGGTATTCCCGGCCAAGCGGGATCACGCGGCCCCGGCGGATGATGTTCGCGGCCTCGATGGCATTCAGCTCGGTCATCAGCACCGACGCCCCGGCCTTGTTCGGCAGGCCCAACGGCCCGCTTCCCTCCTCCTGCGCCGCCGGGGGCAGGGCCGCCAGGCACAGGGCCGCGCCGGCGGCGGCGATCAACAGGCGTGTCATCGGCAATGTCCTTCCCCGACCATTTCGCTCTGGCATCACTAGAGCGCAGCCGACCGCCACGGATCAACCGGAAATCCGCACCGCGCCCGGAGGCCGGGGCCGGGCGCCAAAGGCAATTGACCCCCATCCCCCCTTCTGTCATTCAAAAACCCCGACGACAGCTCAAGGTGCGTCCATGAAGGTCATCATCTGCGGGGCCGGCCAGGTGGGCTGGCAGATCGCCCGCCATCTGAGCGGCGAGAAGAACGACGTGACGGTGGTGGACAACAACGCCGACCTCGTGCGCCGGGCCGCCGAGACGCTGGACGTGCAGGGAATCAACGGCTTCGCCAGCTATCCGGACGTGCTTGACCGCGCCGGCGCGCGCGATGCCGACATGATCATCGCCGCCACCTATTCGGACGAGGTGAACATGGTCACCTGCCAGGTGGCGCACTCGGTCTTCGCCATCCAGCGCAAGATCGCCCGCCTGCGCAGCCAGTCCTATCTCGACGCCATCTATTCCGACCTCTACCGCCGCGACCACATGCCGATCGACGTGGTGATCAGCCCCGAGCGCGAGGTGGCCGACGCCGCCCTGCAGCGGCTGGCCGCGCCCGCCGCCTTCGACACCGAGATGTTCCTGAACAACAAGGCCCAGCTCATGGGGCTCCGGCTGGAAGAGGATTGCCCGGTGCTCAACACGCCGCTCAGGCAGTTGAACGACCTCTTCTCGACCCTGCGGGTGGTGGTGATCGGCATCCGCCGCGACGGGCGGCTTTTCGCGCCGGAAGCGGGCGACCAGCTTTTCGCCCATGACGAGGCCTATGTCTTCGCCCCGGTCGAGGATATCCCCCGCACGCTCGAGGTCTTCGGCAAGTCCGACCACAAGCAGGAGCGGCTGGTCATCGTCGGCGGCGGCAATATCGGCCTTGCCGTGGCGCAATCGCTGGAAAAGCGCGGCCGCAAGGCCCGCACCAAGATGATCGAGCGTGACCGCCGCAGCGCCGAGCGCGCGGCGGACGCGCTGGAACGCACCATTGTGCTAAACGGCGACGGGCTCGATTCCACCCTGCTGGCCGAGGCGGGCGTCTCGCGCGCCGACGCCATCCTCGCGGTGACCGACGACGACAAGACCAACATGCTGGCCTCGGTCCGGGCCAAGGCCGAGGGCTGCGACTATGCCATCGCGCTGATCAACGACCCGACGCTCCTGCCTCTGATGGAGCCGCTGGGGATCGACGCCTATATCAACCCCCGCGCCACCACCGTCAGCTCGATCCTGCGCCATATCCGGCACGGCCGGGTGCACGCGGTCTATTCCATCGGTGATGCCGAGGCCGAGGTGATCGAAGCCGAGGTCATGTCGACCTCCAACATCGCCGGCGCCGCCATCCGCGATATCGATTTCCCCGAGGGCGTGCTGGTGGGCGGGGTGCTGAAGGACGGCGAGATCGTCAAACCCACCGGCGGCATGCGGATCGAGGCGGGCGACGTGGTGGTGATGTTCGCGCTGGCCGCCGACGTGGCAAGGGTCGAGCAGCTGCTGCAGGTCTCGATCGATTTCTTCTAGATGGCGATGACCCCGGGCGAGCGCATCCTGAGCCTACCGCTGATCCTCCTGCTGACGGGGATCTTCTCGATCGCGATGTTCGTCCCCGCCCTGCACGCGCTGGTGCAGGAGGATCACACCATCGCCCGGTCCTTCTTCTATTCCGGCCTGCTGGGGCTGACGCTGATCTTCGTGATCGGGCTGGCGATGACCGGCCAGGCCCGGCGCGACAGCTCGGACCTGCAGAACCTGCTGTCGCTGTTCCTGAGCTACACGCTGCTGCCGGTCTTCCTGGCCCTGCCGTTCTACGAGGGGCTGGGCACCACCTCCTATCTCAACGCCTATGTCGAGATGGTCTCGTCGCTGACCACCACCGGGGCGACGCTGTTTTCCGAACCGGGGCGGCTGACCGGCAGCCTGCACCTGTGGCGCGGGCTGGTGGGCTGGATGGGCGGTCTGCTGGTTTGGATCTCGGCGGCGGCGGTGCTGGCGCCCTTGCACCTTGGCGGGTTCGAGGTGACGGCGCGGGCCGAGCCGGGGCAGGACGTGCAGCGCCTCGACCGGTTCCGCCGGGCCAGCTCGGCCCGCCGCATCGCCCAGTTCACGGCGCATCTCTTCCCGGTCTACACTGGGCTGACGGCGGCGATCTGGCTGCTGCTGCTGATCGCCGGCGACCGGCCGCTGGTGGCCACGATGCACGCCATGTCGACCATGGCGACAAGCGGCATCACCCCGCTGGTGGGCGTGCCCGAGGCGCAGAGCGGAATCGCCGGCGAGGCGATCATCTTCCTCTTCATGCTGTTCGGCCTGTCGCGGCTGACCTTTTCCTCCGACACGATGGGCTCGTCCGAGCGGGGGCTGTGGGGCGACCCGGAATTCCGCATCGGCATCGCGCTGGTGCTGGGCGTGCCGGTGATCCTGTTCCTGCGGCACTGGGCGGCGGCCTTCGACGTCGACGAGATCGAGAACTTCTCCGAAGCTGCCTCGGCCCTCTGGGGGGGCATGTTCACGGTACTGTCCTTCCTGACGACCACGGGCTTCGAAAGCGCCGCCTGGGAACAGGCGCGCGGCTGGTCGGGGCTGGGCACGCCGGGGCTGATCCTGATGGGGCTGTCGGTGGTGGGCGGCGGCGTCGCCACCACGGCGGGCGGGGTCAAGCTGTTGCGGGTCTACGCGCTCTACCTCAGCGGGCGGCGCGAGATGGAGAAGCTGGTCCATCCTTCCTCGATCAGCGGGGCGGGGCAGGCCAGCCGCCGCATCCGGCGCGAGGGGGCCTTCATCGCCTGGATCTTCTTCATGCTCTTCGCGCTGTCGCTGTCCTCGATCACGGTGATCTTCGCGGCGCTGGGGCTCGACTTCGAATCTGCCACCGTGATGGCCATCGCCTCGCTCTCGACCACCGGGCCGCTGACGCAGATCGCCGCCGAGACGCCGATCAGCCTGCTCCAGCTCGGGGCGCCCGCCAAGCTTGTCTTCGCCGCCGCCATGGCGCTGGGGCGGCTTGAAACGCTGGCCATCATCGCGCTCTTCAATCCCTCGCTGTGGCGCTATTGATACGGGTACACGATTGCCCCTTGCAACGGGTTGAATTTTAGGGTGGAAACTCGGACCGTGCCACTTCATACTTGGCCGAGGGAGAGGGACGCGCCGATCCGCGGCGTCGCAAGAACAAAGGCAATATAACGATGGCGACAGATCGACAAAATCTGCAGGACGCATTTCTGAATCAGGTCCGCAAGACGAAGATTCCGGTAACCGTTTTCCTGATCAACGGGGTCAAGCTTCAGGGCGTGATCACCTGGTTCGACAATTTCTGCATCCTCCTGCGCCGGGACGGTCAGTCGCAGCTTGTCTACAAGCATGCGGTTTCGACCATCATGCCGTCGCAGCCGGTGAACCTGTATGACGGCGATGACGCGTCGTCCTGAGACGGGGCCTGACGACAGCGCCCGATACGGGGGCTGAGTGACCCAGACCGAGACCGACGCCACCCGCGCCTGGGTGGTGCATCCCGACATTCCCGGGGACGCCGACGCGCGTGACCCGGCCTACGCGCTTGACGAAGCCGTGGCGCTGGCCCATGCGCTGCCGGGGCTGGATGTCTGCGGCTCGAACGTGGTGCGGCTGCGCCAGCCGCATCCGGGCACGCTGTTTTCCAAGGGCAAGCTGGAAGAGCTGCGCACGCTGATCCAGGCCGAGGAGGTCGAGCTGCTGCTGGTCGACGGGCCGGTCACGCCGGTGCAGCAGCGCAACCTCGAGAACGACCTGAAGGTGAAGCTGCTCGACCGGACCGGCCTAATCCTCGAGATCTTCAGCGACCGCGCCGCCACGCGAGAGGGTGTGCTGCAGGTCGAGATGGCGGCGCTCTCCTACCAGCGCACCCGGCTCGTCCGCGCCTGGACCCACCTCGAACGCCAGCGCGGCGGGTTGGGCTTCGTCGGCGGCCCCGGCGAAACCCAGATCGAGGCCGACCGCCGCGCCATCGACGAACAGCTCGTGCGCCTGAAACGCCAGCTCGAGAAGGTGGTGAAAACCCGCAGCCTGCACCGCGCCGCCCGCGCCAAGGTGCCGTTCCCGATTGTCGCACTGGTGGGCTATACCAACGCCGGCAAGTCGACGCTGTTTAACCGGATGACCGGGGCCGACGTGATGGCCAAGGACATGCTCTTTGCCACGCTCGACCCGACGATGCGCAAGATCGAACTGCCCGGTAACGGACCGGAAGTGATCCTGTCCGACACCGTGGGCTTCATCTCGAACCTGCCGACCGAGCTGGTCGCGGCCTTCCGCGCCACGCTCGAGGAGGTGACGGCGGCGGACCTGATCGTGCACGTGCGCGACATCTCGCACCCCGAGAGCGAGGAGCAGGCGGCCGACGTCGCCGCCATCCTCGACAGCCTCGGCGTGCAGAAGGAGGTGCCGCAGCTCGAGCTCTGGAACAAGGTCGACCGGGTCGATGCGGAGGCCCGCCCGGTGCTCGAGAACCGCGCCGCCCGTTCAGACAATGTTTACCTCATGTCGGCAGTCACCGGCGAGGGGATCGGCGACGTGGTCGAGGCGATCAAGGACCAGATCGCCGGCGTGACCACGGTCGAGACCCTGCACCTGGGCTTCGACGACGGCCGCCGCCGCGCATGGCTTTTCGACAAGGGCCTGGTCGAGGACGAGGCCCAGGACGAGGACGGCTATCACCTGACGGTGCGCTGGAACGCGCGCCAGGCGGCCCAGTTCGAGGCGATCTGAAACCGCAGGCCTGTTTACTTTTCGGTAACGAATGTTCACTCCTCCGACCGGCGGTGCCGGTTGAGAGCGCGGCGAAAAGAGGGGCGCTGCCCCGCCGCGCCTTCGGCGCGACTCCCCGGGATATTTCCAGCCAGAAGAAACAGGGGCGTAACAACAGGCTTCTTCTGGCCCCAAATATCCCCGCCGGAGGCTCCCCAAAGGGCGTCTTGCCTCCTTGGCCGCAAGTCAGGTGCCCCGGTCCCGGTAATGCCGCAGCACGTAGAGCCGGATGGCCGAGGCGAGGCCCATCTCGGTGCCGCGTGCCTCGTCGATCTCGGCGGCCAGCGCGTTGATCGGCTGGCCGCGTTCGGCGGCGATGGCGCGGAACGCGTCCCAGAACTCGGTCTCGAGCGACACGCTTGTGCGGTGCCCGCGCAGGGTGAGCGAGCGCTTGACGGGGCGGTGGCTCATGTCTCGCGCTTGTGGTCGTCGAGATGTTTGTCCGCCTTGCCGGCGGCGGCGCCGTCGCGGGCCTTCTCGGTCTTCGTCCGGCCGAATTTCACCGCGTTCTCGTCGGCCCGGGCGCGTTTTTCCGCCCGGGCCTTGTCCTTGCGGACCCGGTTCAGGTTGACCGGCTTGCCGCTCATTTCGGCCCGATCATCTGTTCGGGCCGGACCACGCGGTCGAAGGTTTCTTCGTCGACGAAGCCCAGCGCGATGGCTTCTTCCTTCAGCGTGGTGCCGTTCTTGTGCGCGGTCTTGGCGACCTTGGTGGCGTTGTCGTAGCCGATCTCGGGCGCCAGCGCCGTGACCAGCATCAGCGACTCGCGCATCAGCTTCTCGATCCGCTCGCGGTTGGCATCCAGCCCGTCGATCAGGTTGTCGGTGAAGGCCGAGGCCGCATCGCCCAGGAGCTGCATGGATTGCAGCACGTTATAGGCCATCATCGGCTTGTAGACGTTGAGCTCGAAATGGCCCTGGCTGCCGGCAAAGCCCACGGCGGCGTCGTTGCCCATCACATGCGCGCAGACCTGCGTCAGCGCCTCGCACTGGGTGGGGTTCACCTTGCCCGGCATGATCGAGGAGCCCGGCTCGTTCTCCGGCAGGATCAGCTCGCCCAGCCCGCAGCGGGGGCCGGAGCCGAGGAAACGGATGTCGTTGGCGATCTTGAAGAGGCTCGCCGCCACGGTCTTCAGCGCGCCCGAAATCTCGACCATGGCGTCATGCGCGGCCAGCGCCTCGAACTTGTTGGGCGCGGTGACGAAGGGCAGGCCGGTGATCTCGGCCATGTTGGCGGCGACGGTCTCGTCCCAGCCCTTGCGCGTGTTGAGCCCGGTGCCGACGGCGGTGCCGCCCTGCGCCAGCTCGTAGATGCGGGTCAGCGCGCCGCGGACCCGCTCGATCCCCATGGCGACCTGGTGGGCGTAGCCCGAGAATTCCTGGCTGAGCGTGAGCGGCGTGGCATCCTGCGTGTGGGTGCGGCCGATCTTGATGATGCCGTCGAACTGCACCACCTTCTGTTCCAGCGCCACCTGCAGCTTGGCCAGCCCCGGCAGCAGCACGTTATGCGCCGTGGTGGCCGCCGAGATATGCATCGCCGTCGGGAAGGTGTCGTTCGAGGACTGCCCCATGTTGCAGTGATCGTTGGGGTGGACGGGGTCCTTGCTGCCCATGGTGCCGCCGAGGATCTCGATCGCGCGGTTGGCGATCACCTCGTTGGCGTTCATGTTGGATTGCGTGCCCGAACCGGTCTGCCAGACCACCAGCGGGAAGTTGTCGTCGAGCTTGCCGTCGATCACCTCGCCCGCCGCCTCGATGATGGCGTCGGCCAGTTTGGCGTCGAGCGTGCCCTGCGCCTTGTTGGCCATGGCGCAGGCCTTCTTGATGACCCCCAGCGCGCGGACCACCGCCACCGGCTGTTTCTCCCAGCCGATGGGGAAGTTCATGATCGAGCGTTGCGTCTGCGCGCCCCAGTACTTGTCGGCGGGCACCTCGAGAGGGCCGAAGCTGTCGGTTTCGGTGCGGGTGTCGGTCATCGGGGGCTCTCCTGAAAACGGTTCGCCCCCGTCATACCCAAGTCGCGGGAAAGTTCAATGCGTGCGCCGGCGGAAGACGAAAACCCGCGCGGGCGGCAGGTTGACCCAGACGGTGCCGCGCTTTTCCACCGACAGGCCCAGCTCGCGCTGCATCTCGGCCGAGATGGGCGGGTTGGGGCTGTAGGTGATCTGGGTGAAGAACCCCTCGGGTTTCATCAGGCGGAAAGCGGGGCCCACCACCTCGCGCTGGATCTTCGGGCGGGCAAGCACGGGAACGCCCGAGATGACGGCGCCGATCTCCGAAAGGCCCAGCTGCTCGATATCCTGCGCCGGGCGGTTGAGGACGCGCACGCCGGGGAAGCGGGCGCGCAGGATCTCGCAGAACCGCGCGTTCATCTCCAGCAGGGTGAGCTGTTCGGGGGCCACGCCGCGGGCGAGGATGGCCTTGGTGAAGCTGCCAGTGCCGGGGCCGATCTCGACCACCGGGCCGGTATGGCGATCGACCCCTTCGGTCATCCGCCATGCCACGGCGCTGGAGGAGGGGAGAAGCGCCGAAACCTCGGCCGGGTGGCGCAGCATCTCGCCGAAGAAAAGGCCCATATCGTTTGCCATGTTCGCATCCTCTGCGGTGGGGTCAGAGGCGAGATAGCAAAGCCGCGGGCCGGAACAAGCGGGGCCCGCGAAACTTCATGAAAACTTCATGGGATAACCCTGGCGGCCGCGCCCGGGCGGGGCGCCTGGCCGTTACTTGCGGAAGCTGTCGAGGCTCACCACCTCGGCGTCTTTCTGCTCGGGCTCTTCCTCGACATCCTCGGCGAACCCGGCCTGTTCGGGCTCCTCCGGTGCGTCGTCCTCGTCGTCATCCTCGTCATGGCTTTCGAAGCGCAGGCCGAACTCGACCGAGGGGTCGACGAAGGTCTGGATGGCATCGTAGGGGATATAGAGGCTTTCCGGCTCGTCCCCGAAGTTGAGCGTCACGCCGAAGCCGTCGTCATTCACCTCGAGATTGTCGAACCAGTGCTGCATCACCACGGTCATCTCGGTCGGGTAGCGGTCACGCAGCCACGCCGCGAGGCGGGCCTCCGGGTGAGTGGTGTCGAAGGTGATGAAGAAATGGTGGGCGCCGGGCAGCCCCTTGTCACGCACATCCGTCAGAACCTCCTGGATGAGGCCGCGCATTGCGCTGTGCATGAGTT
The DNA here is from genome assembly GCF_030373445.1 of Roseovarius sp. Lineage (GTDB taxonomy): Bacteria > Pseudomonadota > Alphaproteobacteria > Rhodobacterales > Rhodobacteraceae > Roseovarius. Next base: position 223,461 of record NZ_JAUCYU010000007.1, on the reverse strand, counting down.
TTCCGTAGTCGATCTCTCGCGCCATGATGTCCCCGGGTCGCGCCCGTTGTTGGAGGGATTCTCCCTCTAACAAAGACCCATGGCGGGCTGGCGTCAAACTAAAAGTTCCGCAGCCCCCGAGATGGCCGCCATCAGCCCGAGGCAGAGGATCAGCGGCAGGCGCAGGCCGAGGAGAAGGAGAATGGCGATCCCCATGTAAACAAGGTTTTCCGGGATCAGGCTGGCGGGGTCGACGCGTGGGCCGAGGCGGCCCGGCGAGACATCTGCGAAGATCACGTGCAGCGCGAACCAGACCGAAAGGTTGAGGATCACGCCCACCACGCCGGCCGAGATCGCATCGAGCGCGCCGCGCAGCCGGGGGCGGGCGAGCAGGGTCTCGACATATGGCGCGCCGGCGAAGATCCACAGGAAACAGGGCGTGAAGGTGACCCAGAGGGTAAGCGTGGCGGCAAGGAGCGCCAGCCACGGCCCGCCCTCGGCAAAGCCGGCGAGGAAGCCCACGAACTGGGTGACGAGGATCAGCGGGCCGGGGGTGGTCTCGGCCAGCCCCAGCGCGTCGATCATTTCCGGTGTCGTCAGCCAGCCATGGGTCTCGACCACGGCCTGCGTCATGTAGGCCAGCACCGCGTAGGCGCCGCCGAAGGTGACCACGGCCAGTTGCGAGAAGAAGAGCGCGAGCTCGGTGAGGAACTCGGCCCCGGTCAGCCACAGGAGGGCCACGGGCGCGAGCCAGAGCGTGCCCCAGGTGGCGATCGTGCGCAGGGTGTCGGGCCGGTGGGGCGGGGGCGCGGGCTCGGCCGCCGCGTGGGTCGTGGTGAGGTAGCCCCAGAGCGCGGCGGCGGCGATGATGAGCGGGAAGGGGATCGACAGGAAGAAGAGCGCCGCAAAGGCCAGCCCCGCCAGCGCCCAGCTCGACGGCCCGCCAAGTGCCTTGCGCGACAGCCGCCAGAGGGCCTGTAGCACGACCACGACGACCGCCGCCTTGATGCCCGCGAAAAGCGACTGCACCAGCGGCATATCGCCGTAATGGGCATAGCCGAAGGCCAGCCCCATGATCACCGCCGCACCGGGCAGCACGAAGAGCAGGCCCGCGATCAGCCCGCCCGGCACACCGCGCAGCTTCCAGCCGGCATAGGTGGCCAGCTGCATCGCCTCCGGCCCGGGCAGCAGCATGCAGAACGAGAGCGCCTGCAGGAACTGTTTCTCGGAAAGCCATTTGTGCCGCTCGACCAGCTCGGCATGCATCAGCGAGATCTGCGCCGCCGGCCCGCCGAAGGACAGCACGCCGATGCGGGCGAAGGTGGCGACAAGCTGGGAGAGCGGCGTGGTCATGGGGACCGGGTGTATCCCGCCTGCGGGGCGATGCAAGCGGGGAGAGGGCCTGTCGTGAAACTGTCACGGGGGGCGGGGCCGTCGCCGCGCGGAAAACCGAACGGAAAACAGGCATTCTTTCCGCGGAACGTGCGCAAATTCCGGGCGCGGGGCGTCTGATGCTGGGGAAAGTGCAGGCTTCTGCTGGAAACGCACTTTATTGGCGAATATCAAGCCTATGCGTTTTCCAACGGTGCACTGAACATCCGCGAACGTGCCGTAAACGAATCGGCATCTTGTAAAACGCTTCAGCTGATTGCTGAAAGAGAAAACCCCGGCGCAGCGGCAACTGCAACCGGGGCGATCTGCCAAACCGTCCACGCACATATCAGTGAACAATTCTGCGCCAATTGTAGCGCAGGGGCAGGCCGGTGAAAATGGCCTTCGACAACAAATCATTCCGCGATGCCGATGACGCGGGTACGCGCGAGATCGCCCGCAATTTCGCCGCCCGCAAGCCCGAGGCGATCGATGATTGGTTCCCAAGGCTGGGGCTGCACGATCCACAGCAGAACGGGCCGGGCATGTGGCGCGCAACGGCAACTTGGCCGGGTGACCGCCTCCTTCCCAAGAGCGAAGAAGAGCCCGATACCTGGGTAACGATTTTCCCGACCGTTCCGCATTACGTCACTGTCGACTTCGCTGGCGATATTCTCTGCACCGGCATGGAGCAGCAGATCTGGACGCCGCTTGATTTCGTGGCCTTGGCAATGGGTTATCAAACGCCAGAGGGCGATTGGGATCACGAGAAAGCATGGGAGTTCATTGCGGGTGAACCCGAGGAGTTGGAGCGGGCTGAAAAACCGTTGGACCGGGCCGACAAGCTTTTCGAGCTTTTGACGCCCATGAGCCAGATCGAGGCCAGCCTTGAAAATCGATATCTCCTGAAGGGCTGGTTCGATCGCGGCGCAGCATCCGTGATCTACGGCGAGAGCAACGTCGGGAAGACATTCTTCGCTGTCGATATTTGCGGGCACATTGCTGCCGGGTTGGATTGGCACGGGCATACAGTGACCCCGAACGATGATTGCGAGGCCGTTATCTACGTGGCGGCCGAGGGCGGGCACGGCATTCGCAATCGCTTTCAGGCGATGAAGTTGCAACGGCCCGAGCTAGACACACCGCAACTTTTCCTTCTACCAACGGCCCTCGATTTCTTCGGCCATGCCGATGCGGCGGCGCTGATTGAGATGTGCCGGCGGCATGGGATCACGCCGCGGCTGATCGTGCTCGACACGCTGGCACGGACAATGGGTGCGGGCGACGAGAACGCCACTAAAGACATGGGGGCATACGTGGCCAACGTGGACGCCCTGCGGGACGTCCTGAGCGCCCATGTGATGATCATCCACCACAGCGGCAAGGACACGACCAAAGGCGCGCGAGGCAGCGTGGCGTTGCGTGCGGCGGTCGATACCGAGATCGAGCTGACACGCGATTGGGGTGTGGTGACCGCAGCGCAGCGAAAGCAGCGTGACATGCCCTTGGGGGATGCGTTCGCATACACGCTCGAGAAGGTCCAATTGGGCCATGACGAGGATGGCGAGGCCGTGACCTCTGCAGTGATCGAGCCTGCAGAGGTGCGCCGTGACACGTCCAGGATTACGGGTGCAGCAGGCATAGCGCTGGCTGCATTGGATACCCTGTTGGACAGGGAGGGGGAGCCGATGCTGGGCAACCTTTTGCCGCCCGACCGACCCGGCATTCGGATCACCTCGTGGCGTGCTGAGTGCGACCTACGCCAGCTTTCTGAGGGAAATGCAGATGCCAAGCGCAGCGCATTCAACAGAGCCAAGAGTAAGCTGGAAAGTGCAGGCGTGGTGGGCGTGCAGGGCGAGTACGCATGGAGGATGACCGATGACTGAGGCGAACGGAAGCGAACGCGTTCGGTCGCGTTCATGTGCGTTCGGACGCATCCCGAGCGAACGAACCGAACGCGCCCCTATAGGGGCGTTCGGGCGTTCGGTGCGTTGGTTCACAGAAACTGAAGAGAAAGGAAATCTAATGAGCAGCAACCAACAACCACAACTGAACCCGGTGCGGTTCGACACTCTCACCAGCACAGAGAAGATCTGGGGCCTGACCAATATTGCCAGCGCACTCGGGGTGAGCACGGACAAGGCACGGCGGCTGTCCCGGCTTGATGATTGCCCGATCTATCGACCCGAACCGGACGGCAGTTTCTTCGCCTTCCGTTCCGAGCTGATGGCGTGGCTGAAGACGAAAGGGAAATGAAGATGCAGGATATAGAACAGAAACCCCCGAAGATCACCGATGTGGCAATGTCCATTCCACCCAAGAAGCTGCGGTCGGACACCGAGTTGCTCGCAACCTTCACGCTGCTGATGTGGCCCTTGTGTGCCAAGAACCTCCGACTGGTTCGACAAGGTGGTGAGATAAAACTTTGGACGATGACGCCCGAACTGCGCTTCCTTGGAAGTGCCAAGCCGATCATCATCGAAGCCGCGATGGAGCAGGTGCGGAGCGCTTTGGACAGCATGGACATTCTGGACGGATGACGGTCACCGGCTGGGGGGGTGGTTCCGGACTTTCGGGCCACCCTGGGGACCGGCGCGGGGAGTAGCGGACAAGATCGGCCCGAAATAGATTTTTTGCCCACGCACGATACCCACTAGAACCTGTCAAAACCCAACATTTGCAATCTGCCGGGCCGAATACTTTCCTGCGAACTTGGCTTTATGTGGCCATTCACCTCGCGCAAATCTCAGCCTTCGACCGAAACAAAGGGGCTCGCCGAACCCGGCGATGACCTCTTTGCGATCTTCGGTATCACTCCGACCTCGACGGGGAACGTGGCTGTCACGCCGGATGCGGCACTGCGGGTGCCGGCGGTTGGCTCTGCAATCCGCGTCATTTCGGAGGCCGTGGCCACGCTCGATGTGTCCGTGAAGCGCATCGAGGAGGATGGCACCGAGGTCTCAGAGCCGAACCATCCGGCCCTGGCCTTCCTTCGCGACAGCGCCAATGACTGGACCTCCGGCTTTGAGCTCCTGCGCGACCTCGTGATTGACGCGCTCTCCGACGACCGGGGCGGCACGGCCTACGTCAATCGCCTGGGCGACGGCCGCATTGCCGAGATTATCCGGTATCGCCGCGGCGTCATTGACGTCCAGTTCGATCAGACGACCGGCGAGCCCAGCTACAAGATCGACGCTCGGCCGGTGCCTGCTGCCAACCTTATCCACCTCCGGAGCCCGTTCGGACGTGCGCCGCTGTCGCTGGCCCGCGAGGCCATCGGCACGGCCATTGCTCTCGACCACCACGCGGCAAAGCTGTTCGGGCGCGGTGCCCGCCCCTCAGGTGCTCTGAAGTTCCCGAAGGCTATGCCTGAAGAATCTGTGAGGAAAGCCCGCGCTGCGTGGCGCGCCACGCACGAAAGCAATGACGGCCAGGGGGAGACTGCCATCCTCTACGATGGCGTGGAGTTCGAGCCCTTCACCTTCAACTCGACGGACGCGCAGTTCCTCGAAAACCGCAAGTTCCAGATCCTCGAAATCGCCCGGTGCTTTCGCGTGCCTCCGCCGATGCTGTTCGACCTTGAGCGCGCGACGTGGAGCAACGGGGAGCAGCAGGGGCGCGAGTTCCTGAGCTACACCTTGGAGCCGTGGCTGAGGGCCACCGAGGGCGCGCTGCGCCGCGCGCTCTTCACCGACGAGCGGCGCGGCCAGTACGTCATCCGGTTTGATCGCGATGATCTCACCCGCGCCGATCTCGACACACGCTCGACCGTGATCAACTCGCTGATTTCGTCGCAGGTGATCAACCCCAATGAGGGCCGGCAGTGGCTGGGCTTGCCGCCGCGCGAGGGCGGTGACCAGTTCATGAACCCGAACATCACGGCAGCCGCTTCCAAGAGCGACGACGCGGATGCCGAGGACGAGGAGACACCCGATGCAGCTTGACGATATCCGCGCCTTCTCGGCCGACCAGGAGCGCGGCGCCTGGCTCGATCTTCTCGACCCCGTGACCGGCCGGTCGACGGGTATTCGCTTCAAGCTGGCCGGGCCTGACAGTGAAACGCAGAACCGTGCCCGCCTCCGCCTCGCCGACGACCTGTCGGAGGTGGCCGATGCCGAAGGCCGGGTGTCTGCCGAGGCGCGGGAACGCGCCCGTCTCGACAGCCTCGCCCGCTGCATTCTCGACTGGGAGATCTCGGAGGGTGATGAACCGCTGCCCCTGACGCACGCCAATGCGGTGCGCGTCCTCAGGGCTTCGAACTGGCTTCAGGCCGAAGTCGACGCCTTCGCCTCTTCCCGAGTGCATTTCCGGAAGGACGCCAACTGATGGAACGTGTGTACCTCGAAACCAAGCTCGACGCGACGGATGACGGTACCATCGAGGGGCTGGCCTGGAAGTATGCCGAGGCCGACCGGATCGGCGACATAATCCAGAAGGGTGCATTCTCCGGCACCTCGCTGCCCCTGCCGATGCTCTTCGGCCATGACCAGAATGACCCAGTGGGCACGTGGGACACCGCTGAAGACGATGCCGAGGGGCTGCGCCTGAAGGGGCGCTTGCTCATCGATGACGTAGCGCGTGCCCGCGAAGTGCGTGCCCTGGTCCGCGCCGGCGCCGTACGAGGTATCTCGATCGGCTTCCGAACAAAGAAGGCCACGCCCCGCGCCCGCGGCGGCCGGACGATCAACGAGCTGGAACTCATGGAAGCTTCGCTGGTCACGATCCCGATGCACCCCGGCGCACGGGTGACCTCTGCAAAAACCGCCGTCCGCGCGCTGACGCTGGCGGCATCCCTTCAACGCGCCGCGGCGCAGCTCGCAAAAGGAAACTGACATGCGACATCTGAAAAAGGCCGAGCTGCTGGGCAGCACGGTGCTCACCCTCAAGGATGGCGGCGAGGACGATCCGAACGATATCGTCACGAAGGCCATCGGCGATCTGACCGAGACCGTGAACAAGCGGCTCGAGGAGATCGAGAAGAAGACCGACACGACCAGGATCGAGGAGCGGCTCGACAAGATAGAGGCGAAGTCAAACCGCGCCAAGGGCGGTGACGACGACCCCGACGAGCAGGCGGAAATCGAGCGCAAGGCGTTCGCGGTTTACCTGAGCCGGGGCCGTGAGACGCCGGATGAAGAGGTCAAGGCGCTCACCGTTTCGAGCGACCCGCAGGCGGGCTACCTGGCGCCGGCCGAAATGTCGACGGAGTTCGTGCGCGACCTCGTGGAGTTTTCGCCGATCCGGTCTGTGGCCAGCGTTCGCGGCATCACCGGACCTTCGATCAAGTATCCCAAGAGAGCCGGCATTACCAACGCGCAGTGGGAAGGCGAGACCGAGGAGGCCGAAGAATCGACGGTCACTTTCGGCCAGCTCGAAGTTGTGCCGCACAAGCTGACCACGTTCGTCGACATCAGCAACGAGCTTCTCTCCGACAGTGGCGGCACCGCCGAGGCGGAAGTGCGCATGGCTCTGGCCGAGGACTTCGGTCAAAAGGAGGGCGTTGCCTTCGTCAACGGCACCGGCGCTGGACAGCCCGAGGGCCTGATGACCCATGCCGGCATCGGGGAATGGCTCAACGGCCACGCCACGAACCTCTCCGCGGATCAGCTGGTCAAGCTGATGTATGACCTGCCGGCCGCATACCGGAACAACGGTACCTGGATGATGAACGGCACCACGCTGGGCATCGTGCGCACCCTGAAGGATGGCGATGGCCGGTTCCTCTGGCAACCGTCCTACCAAGCCGGCCAGCCCGAGACGATCCTTGGCCGCCCGGTGGTCGAGGCGGTGGACATGCCCGATCTTGAAGCCGATGCCTTCCCGATCCTCTACGGCGATTTCAGCGCGTATCGGATCGTGGACCGCCTCGCCATGTCGATCCTGTCCGATCCGTACACACAGGCCCGCAAAGGCGTCACCCGCATTCACGCCACCCGCCGTGTCGGTGGTCGCGTCTTGCAGGCCGCGCGGTTCCGGAAATTGAAAATGGCCACGAGCTGAGGAGACTTAACAATGCGAGATCAAGCATCGAATATCGGGGTGGTTCAAGCGGTTGCGCCTGCCGTCCTCTCCGCCACCAACACCGCTGACCCGATCGACCTGATCGGGTTCAACGCGGCGACGGTGGTCATCAACACCGGGGCCATAGTCTCTTCCGGCGACTTCACCGCGAAGCTGCAGGAGAGCGAGGACGGATCGACCGGCTGGGCGGACGTTGCCGCGGCACACTTGTCCGGGAGCTTCCCCGCCAGCCTCGAAGCCAACGCCACGGTCAAGGTCGGGTACATCGGTTATCGGCGGTACGTCCGCATGGTCCTCACCAAGAACAGCGGCACATCCATCGCCGCCGGGGTGACGATCGTGAAGGGCCACCCCGCCGACGCGCCGGTGACCTGACCGTGACGGCAGGGGCAGCACCATGCCGCAAAGTCCTCCTTCTTTGTGTTCATGCGGACGTCGCGTTGCTCATGGCGTTCGCTGCCCCTGTCAGCAAAAACGGGATGCCGAGCGGAAAGCCCGGTTCGACAAGACCCGGCCGAATTCCAGCCAGCGCGGCTACACTGGCGCATGGGAGAAAGCCCGCAAGGCGTTTCTCAGGCGCAAGCCGCGCTGCGCCCGCTGCGGGGCGAAGGCCACCGTGGTGGACCACATCACACCGCACAGGGGTGACCAGACACTGTTCTGGGATCAGGCCAATTGGCAACCCCTCTGCACCCCCTGTCATTCAGGCGCAAAGCAACGTGAAGAGCGCCGCAGCTTAAGGAAGAACTGATCATGCCTATCTTCGCAACCGCAGGCGCCAAGCTCTACATCGGCGGTGCCATCAGCCTGGCCGACGACGACCTGGAGGATACCGACTTCTCCGGCGAAACGTGGGTCGAGATCAAGGAACTGGAATCGCTGGGTTCGCTCGGCGACACGGCCCAGGAAATCGCCTTTGATGCCATCGGCACCCGCCGCACGAAACGGCTCAAGGGTCAGCGCAGCGCCGGCACGATGGAAGTCGTCTGCGGCATAGATTACGCCGACGCGGGGCAGATCGCGGTTCATACCGCTGAAAAGACCGACGACAACTACGCATTCCGGCTGGTCTTCGATGATGCCCCCGAGGGCGGCACCGCCTCCGAACGCATGTTCGCGGCCATCGTGGGCGGCGCCTCGGAACAGTTCGATAGCGCGAACAACGTCATGAAATTGAACGCCACGCTTTGGGTGAACTCCAACGTCGTGCGCGTTGACGCAGCCGAGGCGTAAGGTGGCCCATGGCGATCGCGGAACTCGATGACCTGAAGGCCCAGCTTTCCTTCACCGATGATATCGGTCCGGAGGATGATGGCCTTCTCCAGCAGAAGCTCGACGCGGCTCACAACCACATCGAGCGCATGCTGGGGTTCCAGATCGAGGAATGCTTCGGCGGTGAAGACCAGGAACCGATCCCGCCGGCCCTGATCGAGGCCGTGCTGCAGCTTGCGGCCTGGTGGTATGAACAGCGCGAGACGGCCCTGACCGGCACGAGCGTCGCCGAGGTTCCTTATGGCGTGCAAGAGCTGGTGACCGCGTATCGGGAGTTTTCCTTCTAATGGCAGATGACGGTGGCCTTTCCAAGTTCCAGAGGCGCATTCGGGCCATGATCCAGGCCGGCAAGGTCGGTGCGGAGCCCGCGCTTGCCCAGGGCGGTTACGAGATTGCAGAGGCGATGGAGAGCCTGGCGCCAGAGGATGAAGGCGATCTGATCGGCTCCATCGCGGTGACCCTCTCCGGACATGCCACGCCGCCTTACTCGCAACCGGGCGGCTCGCATGTTGTGCCGGAGAACCAGGTGGCCATCACGGCCGGCAACGCCGATGTGCGCTACCCGCACCTGCAGGAATACGGCACCAAGCATCATCCGGCGCAGCCGTTCTTCTGGCCGGGCTTTCGTCTGGCCAAGCCGCGGGCGGAACGGCGCATCAAGCGCGCGCTCGCCAAGGCCATCAGGGAGGCGAAATGAGCGTTGATCTTGCAGTACAGAAAGCCATCCGGGCGCGTCTCGTGGCCACGCCAGCGGTCACGGACCTCGTGCCTGCAAGCTCCATCCTCGACCGGAACGCCCGGCCGGCGCCACGGCCCGGCATTGTCATCGGCGATGCGCAAGTGATCGACGAGGGCCGAAGCATCGCGCGCACCCGCAGCCGCGTCTATCACACGGTTCATGTGTGGAAGACCGAGCCCTCGCGCGAGGGCGTGAAAGAGATCATGGCGGCGATCCGCGCCGCGATCCGCACAGGACGGCTCGACCTCGGCCCCGGCTACCACTGCGCCGACTGGCGCGTTTCGAGCATGCGCGCGCTGTCCGACCCGGACGGGGAAAGCTCGCACGGCGTGATGACCATCGACTGCCTTGTCGAAGAGGTGGCGCCATGAGATCCGGCAAACTTGTGCACGTCATCGAGATCCAGCGCGCCAGCGTGACGGTGAACGATGCCGGCACGCCATCCTCGACCTGGGGGAAGGTTGCGACCCTGCGTGCCGAGCTGGTGGAGCGCTCGACCGAGGAATTCCTCCGCAATGCGGGGGAGACCAGCGAGACAACTGTCGTGTTTCGCACGCGACACCTCGACGGGGTGACCGATGAGGACCGCGTGAGTTTCGACGGCGCGGCGTACGATATTGAAGAGATCACGCGCATCGGCCGCCGGAAGGGCTTGGAGTTTCGTTGTCGGGAGGTGATGCCATGAGAGGCACGAAACCGCACCTGATCACCGACCCGGACGCGATCGCGGATGTGCCAGCGCCCGATTGGCTGGCCGAGGAGTCCGCGAAGGAATGGCGGCGAGTCATGCCGATCCTGACTGAACGGCGCATCCTGACCGACGCTGACCTTGGAAGCCTGGAGAATTACTGTGTCGCGATCGGCACGGTGCGCGAGATGGAAGAGCATCTGCAGACGCATGGCCGCGTGATCGTGGACCTTGAAGGGAAAATGAAGCGCAACCCGGCCGTGGGTATCCAGTCGGACGCGATGACCCGTGCCCGCCTTCTAGCCGCCGAGCTGGGCCTGACGCCCGTCTCGCGATCGCGTCCGGCCATCCGCGACGACGACCCGGAGGACGACGATGACAATCCGCTCGAAGTCGCCTGATACTTTCCCACATTGGATCTACGACGACACCGAAATCCCTGACCCGTTCGGCTACGGCGAGCGGGCGGTGAAGTTTCTGCGGGCGTTGCGACACCCGAAATCCAAGCTGCCCCGCCGGGCTTTTCAGCTCGATCCCTGGCAGGAGCGGATCGTGCGGCGCATCTATGGGCCACGCGATGAACACGGCCGGCGGATCGTCACGACTGCCGTTCTTCTCCTGCCGCGTGGGAACAGAAAGACCAGCCTGTCCGCGGCGCTGGCCCTTCTGCACACAATCGGGCCAGAACGGGTGCCCTCGGGAGAGGCCATTTTCGCCGCTCTCGACCGCACACAGGCGGGCATCGCCTTCCGAGAGGCGATGGGTATCATCCGGGAAGACAAGCGCATCGAGGCTGCCGTCAAAGCGTATGACGCGCACAATGCCCCGAAGAAGGTGATTTACCGGAAGGACGGCGCGGCCATGCAGGTGGTCAGCGGCGATGCTGGACCGCAGCACGGCTCGACCCCGAATTTCGTTTTGGCCGACGAGATCCACCTATGGCCGAACCGCTACCTATGGGAGGCACTGACAACCGGCCTCGACAAGGTTGACGACTCGCTGCTCGTGGTCGCGACGACAGCCGGGCGAGGGAACGACAACCTCGCACACGAGGTGATCGAGGATGCCCGGCGCGTGGCGCGTGGCGAGGTCGAAGACCCGTCGATTTTGCCCATTCTCTTCGAGGCCGCGCGGGACGTGGACTGGCGTGATGAAGACTTCTGGCACCGCGTCAATCCGGGTCTGCGCCACGGCTATCCGAGCCTTGCCGGGTTCCGGCGCCATGCCCAGCGTGCGGAGCGCAGCATCGGTGAACGGCAATCCCTGAAGCAGTTGAAGCTGAACATCTGGCTCGACACGGCAACCGACCCGTTCGTGGACATGGAAATCTACGACGCCGGGCGAAAGGGCTTCGAACTCGATACGCTCGAGGAGGCGGATTGCTGGCTGGCGGTGGACCTTTCGTCGACGATCGACCTTAGCGTTATCGTGGCGTGCTGGCGTGTGGCGGAGGGGTATTTCCTGCACCCGTGGTTCTTCTGCCCCGAGGACACGCTACGCGCCCGTGAGGATGCCTCTGGCGCGAATTACGTGGAATGGCATGAGCAGGGATTGATCACCGCCACCGAAGGCAACGTGATCGATTACCTCGAAATCGAGAGCCAAATTGTCGAGCTGTGCGAACGCTTCAACGTGCGCGAGATCGCCTTCGATCCGCACATGGCCCGGCAGGTCCAGCCGCGTATCCTCGACAAGGGACTTCCTGCCATCGACATGCGCCAGGTGCCGTCGCTGATGATGCCGGCCTACCAGGAACTGGAACGGGCCATCCTCGGCGGGGAGCTCCATCACGGCGCGCACCCGGTGTTGCGCCACTGCTTCGCGAACGTGGCAGTGAAGCGGAACGATCACGGGCATGTCGCCAAGTTCACCAAATCGCAGAAGTGGCTGTCGATCGACGGGGCCGTGGCCGCGGCAATGGCGGTGTCGCGTTGTGCTGCGGATGAGGGCGGGCTCGTAACCTCGGCGGGCTGGTTCACTGACGACATGTGGACCGCGTAAAGGAGATTGGTATGGACGAAGAGCGCCTAATCGTTGCCCTCGAAGCCCGCATCCGGGATTTCGAGAAGAACATGCTCAAGGCCGAGAAGCGGGGCACGAATTCCTACAATGCCCTGCGCCGCGGGTCGAAGGTCACGACCAACGCGATGGAGCGTGACATGCTCACCTCCACAAACCGGATCAACCAGGCTCTGGCCTCCACATCGACGCGCATCGGATCGTTCGGCAAGGCGTTTGCGGCGACGGCTATCGCTGCCGGCATGGCCGCGATCACGAAAGCTTCCACCGATGCGGTTCGCAGCTTGGCCGAACTCGGCCGACAAGCCGAGCGATCCGGGATGAGCATCACGGCCTTTCAGGAATTGAAATTTGTCGGCGAGCAAAATCGGATCGAGGTGGACGCCCTGATCGACGGGCTGAAGGAGCTGCAACTACGCGCCGATGAATTCATCGTCACCGGCCAGGGACCGGCGGCCGAGGCGTTCCGACGCCTGGGTTACGGCGCCAGCGACCTGAAGCGCCGCCTGGAGGAGCCGGAGGAACTCTTCGCCGATATCATCGGGCGGATGGAGGATCTCGACAGTGCCGCGCAAATCCGCGTGGCCGACGAGGTGTTCGGCGGTACGGCGGGCGAGCGGTTCGTGGAGCTGCTCGACCAGGGCGAACGGGGTATCCGCCAGCTCACGGCGAGAGCTAACGAACTGGGCATCGTGATCGATGAAGAGGCGGTGGAACGCGCCGCCGAGCTGGATCGCAAGTTCGCCGAAGTTCAGGCGCGGGTGGCAACACTCTCGAAGACCGTCGTGGTGAACCTCGCGGGCGCGCTGGAAGAAGCCTTCAGCTTCGACGTCGACGACATATTCGGATCGGCCGAGCGCGCTATCGCGATGATGGGCGAGGCCAATTACCGCGCCCTGAAGGATGCGGCCGCACTGACCGAAGATCAGAAGGCCGGCGTCGAAGACCTCGTGGACACCTACGAAGAGCTGTACCGGGCCATCAACAGGGCCACCGGGCCGGATGGTATCCGTCTGATGGACGTGGCCGATATCGACGAGGCGCACGAGCTGGCCGCGATTCTGCAAGAGATCGATGCGGAAATGCGCGCCTTCCAGAACGGGGCCACGAGCGCCGGCGACTTCGAGGGCGCGGTGGCCGACCTGGTGGAGGAATCCGAAGAACTCGTGCAGGGCCTGAGCGACGTGGATGCCCAGCGTTTCGGCAACGTGATCGGAGCTATTGGCGGGATTGCCGAGGCCCTCCGGACGGCCGCCCAGAACGCCGCGGCGCTTCGCGCAAACCTGCCCGAGGGCGACACCGAAACCGGCGTCGAATACGGCCCTCGCAACGGCCGTCCGAACAACAGGCCGCCGAACCCCTACGCGCCGAAGACCTCGCTGCGCCCGCGGCTGCCGAGTGTGGATGCCAGCTTCGGGGTTCCCGGTGCGACTACCGGCGGCGGCTCGCAGACCCTCGACGATTTCCAGAAGGAGATTCAGGAGACACGTGCGGATATAGCAGCATTGGAGCAGGAGGCCCTAGCCCTGGCGTCCGTGGCCGAGAGCGGGCGCAACGTGGGTGATGCGATGGACTATGCCGCGAAGAAGGCGGAGCTGCTGCACGAAGCCCAATTGGCCGGGATCGAGATCACGCCGGAGTTGGTTGCCCAGATCGAGGCCCTCGCCGCGGAATATGTGGATGCCGCGAATGGCGTTGATGCCATCAGGGACCGGATGCAAGAGGCCGAGGACATGCAGGAGGAATTCCGGGACGCGGCCCAGAGTGCCTTCGCGGACTTCATCACCGGCGCGGCAAGCGCCGAGGAAGCCATCAGTCGACTGATCGCAAGGCTCGCAGACCTTGCGCTGGAAGCGGCTCTCAGCGGCCTCTTTGGTAATCTGTTCGGCTCGTTTGGTGGCAGTCTGTTCGGTGGCGCAAGAGGCGGTGGGGGCGGGGGCATCGCGGCAGCGATCCACCACGAGGGTGGAATTGTCGGTCATGGTGGTCACCGACGCACAGTTTCACCTTCGGTGTTCGCCGGTGCGCCTCGATACCACAATGGAACAATGGGCGCCGGCCTGAGGGCGAACGAGGTTCCTGCCATCCTGGAACGCGGGGAACGAGTCATTCCGAACGGGGCTCAGGGTTCGGGCGACGGCCCTTCCATCGAGTTCCGGGTGGTCAATAACCGGGGCACGGATACTTCGGTGGAGCAGCGCCGAGAGCGTGGCCCGGATGGACGCGAAATCCTGATTGCCGAGGTCAATTCCGCGGTCTCGCGCGGCGAGATGGACAGTTCCTTTGGCAGCCGATACGGCGCAAAATCGAGAAAGGTCGCAAGATGAGCCTAGCATACTGGCCTACATCACTCCCCCAGAAACCACTCACCAGCTACTCCGGCGGGTTCATGGACAACCGGGCATCGTTCCAAGGTGACATAGGCGCGCCGATGGAAAGGCCGCTGACAACGGGCGTGCCGGAGGTGTTCGACGTTTCCTTTCGGGTGCTGACCCGGGAGCAGTACGCGATCTTCAAGGAGTGGTACAAGACGGACCTCAATCATGGGATCAATCGGTTTATCTTCCGCGACCCTCTGACCCAGGAGCCGGTCTGGTTCAAGATACTGAAGGGCAGCCCGCCTTATCAGGCCAATGCGTCGGGCGAGCAGTATGTCAGCCTGTCAGCAAAGATGATGCTGATCCCCGGAAAGCCTTGGTTCGCGGATTATATCCCTGCTGGCGTGTGCCGTGCGCCTTACTTCGTCGCTGACTATGAAGGCGGGGTCTTTGGCATCAACGGCAAGACCGTCGCCGCCTCGGCCCTGCCGTCCATTGCCGGCACCTATTGGGTGCAGCGGACCACCACCACGGCGATCACCGAGGCGCTCGAGGAGCTCGAGGCGACCGACATTCCGGCCAGCGCGCCGGGCACCACCACCAAGATCCTCGGATTTGCGACATGACCGAACGCCTGCGCAAACAGCTCACACGCGCCTTGGAAGCGCACCTTGACGGGGAACCTCTGCGCCTGCCGGAGGGGAGTTCGGTACTCTGGAGCGTCTTCACCAGCCTGTCGCGGACCCGGACCATAGGGCAGGCGGGGCCGAACCCGATACAGCCCTCAGAGATCGAATGCTGGATGCGGCTGATGCGCCTGCCGCTGGAACCCCGCCACGTGGCGATCCTGGTCGAGATGGACCGTATCTGGATGCAGCACACCTATGACAGAGGGCGGGTGCCGGAGGGCGCGAAGGCCCTGCCGCCGCGATCAGATCAGGCGATCACGCCGAAGCTGTTCGATCTGGCGGTGGGGTGAGCGGCTAGTTTCACGGCTATACAGAGTAGCTGTGATACCCTCCATCGCCAAAGTCATAGACCTCTACATTTTTCCCTTGGACCTTAATCTCAAAGAATGATCCGGTTTCATAGTCGTAGCCGTCGATCTTCTGATCGATCAATTTGAACTCCAAATAGCTACCATCTCCGTAGTGATAGACGCTCGAGGGTAGATCACCCTCGATAAAGCAGCCCCGTGAATGATCGTAGGCTTTAACCCTATTGTCGATCAACTCGGCATCAATGCTGACGTATCCACGCTCCGAGTGACTGTATATCGAAGTGACTTTTTGCTGATTTAGTATCGCTGCTCCAATAGCAGCAACTACTGTTCTTGTCTCAGGTTTCATTCTATTTCCTCAGTCTTAAACCTTGCCCGTTGCCATTTTCCTCTATGAACTCAATGCCGGCCTTTTCTAAAACCGAAAGCACGGCGTTGACGTTGTTTGGAAGATTCCCAGGAAAGCCAAGAGCGCCAGTGCTCTCCATTCGCTTCAACGTAGAAACGGAAATATTCGCGGCATCAGCCAAGCTCTTCTGTGACATGCCGGTCAATGCACGAGCGGCGGCAATTACTCTTCCATCGATGTAGTCTATTCGGACCATTTTGAGCCTTTTAGCTTGACTGAGCTACTGATGATACTTATAGCTCAAAAATATCTAAATAGACAATAGTAGACGGAGTATCGGAACATGGACCGAAACGATCTGCACGACGAGTTCATTCGACAGGCCGAATGGCGGCGCGAGAAGGCCGAGGACCATCCGGACGATCAACGCAATATTGAAGCAGCTCAGATGCACACAAACTTGGCCGTATCTGCGTTGGAGGTTCCGCCAGAGGTGATGGAATGCGCAAGAGAGCTATTCGAGGAGGATAGTCTCGAAATCCCGGAGTCGTGGTCTGAAATGATGCGCTCAGTCGGTTTTAGCTATTTCCCGAAATCGGCGGAGGCGTTTGTTCACGACTTCATCAGAGAACACACCGGGGGCTGATCCCTTACCAAAAGTGAAGGCCGGCGGAGAAGCCACTCCAACCGGCCTTACCTGAAACTAACCATGATACGAAAGGTTCAGTCATGGACGTTACCACACGTCGCGGATTTATCAAGTCCGCATCTCTCACCGCTGCAACCGCAGCAATCCCCGCAGCTGCACTGGCCCACCAGGCACCCGTCACCGAAGCGACGATCGAGGTGCCGTCGCACCTGAAAGACCTGATCAACGACCTTCGGGCCAACGCGACACCGTACCTCGGCGCCGCGGACCGCTATTCGGTGGTGAGGAAAGAGCAGTTGGAAGCGCTGTACGAGGCCGTTGGCGAGGTCGAGCCCAAGAACGACGACGAGAAAATTGCTCACTACGCCAAGGAGATCATTTTCCTGCTCAACAAGACAAAGCCCGAGGGGATGAAAGCCTTCGACCAAGCTTTCATCGTCAAAGGCGGGGTTGGCGCCGTGGCCTTACCGCCGGGCTACAAGCCTGGCCAGCCTTATGCCGATTACAGCCACACCGGTGACGGCTGGAAAATGAAAGGCGGTGCAGCATGACCAAGACAATAAGCGACCTGCAGCTTGATGCAGTTTTCCTGGCCGGCCTGATCGGAGGGGGAGAGGTGCTGTTCGAAAAGGCGAGGCATGGTGCGGATGATGACCCGCTGGCCAAGTTGGCGCAAAACGCGATGCCGGCGATCTTTGAAGACATGCGTCTTCGCGCCGAGGCCATCGCAAACGAACTCGAGAAGCTCGAAGATCGCAGAGGTGCATCATGACCAGTATCCGCCCCCTTCTCGTTCGCGCCCCAGAAGCCGCCAGAATGCTCGGTATCAGCCGCAGCACGCTTTACGCGCGTGTGACCAAGGGGAACGCACCGAAGCCGGTGCAATGGGATGGATCGACCGTTTGGCGCGTGTCCGATCTCGAGAGATTTGTGGAGAAGCTGGCGGACTAGGTGGCATCGAGTGGAGGGGTAAGCAGCAACAGGGTTGACACAATATGGATTTCCATATTTATTTCGGTATATGGAAATCCATATTTGGAGAATGTGATGACACCGGAAGTAAAGAAATGGGTGAGGGACTTCCTCGATGACGATCAGTCCTACAAGTATCCTCAGCCAGTTGTCGCTGAGGCGATCAACGAAAAGCAGACATCGTTGAACACTTGGAGAAAAGACGGTGTCCTGTGGGGAGGTGGTTGGGAGAAAAATGGCCGCCTCATGTATACCGGCTCTGGCGTAATCGCGGCTGGGATGATGACGGAATTTGCCTGGCACTTCGGCCCTAAAAAGGCCGCTGAATTGGTTTCAGGCCGCATCAACTGGATCATGGATCTGAAGGAAGACACCGAACTGAGGTTTTTGGACGAAGTCGCTTTTTCAACGAGGACCGGCCTGATTAGGGTGAGGACTTCCGTAGGTGATCACAGCTCAGTTCGAGAATATGACGATACCGATGGGTTTTTGTCTCATAGCACGCTGAGGGAAGTTGCTGAGCGTGATATGAAGCAGGGCAGCATCGTGATTTTTCCGCTTGGCGCGCTGGTTGCGAAATGGGCTCTGCGTACGCTCTCGATCATGGATCGCGGAACAGAAGGGAGCCCGCAGGACTGATGACAGCCCGCCGCGCCATAGTAGGGGATCGCCCGCCTTCGTTCATGTCGAAAGCCACGCTGGCTGCAGAACTCGACATGAGCGAAAGCACGGTCGACTCCTACGTGCAGCGCGGCCTTCTGCCGAAGCCAATTCGAGTGGGTGGCTCGGTGCGATGGAGCTGGGCCGATGTGTCCAGCGCCCTGAGCTCTCAGGCATCCAGCGGAGAAGATCCGTTCATGGCTGGAGTGAGCAATGTCTAAGGTGTCTCTGCCGCGCCATGTCCATCGTGTGCTGTCCCGCGGCCGAGAATACTTCTACTATCAGGAGGGCAGGGGAACGCCCCATGCAGGCGAGCGCATCCGCCTTCCTGACGACCCTCAAACCCCGGAATTCTGGAACGCTGTCAGACAGGCGCAAGGCACATTCGGACCGACGCCAACCGACACGGTGGGCGCTCTCATAGACGCTTTCGAGCTGTCCTGGGCAACTCGCCAGCGCAAGATGAGCAAAGGGACACAGGACCAGTACAGGCGCAACCTCAAGCCTGCACGCAAGGCTTGGGGCGACCTGCCGGCGAGGGAGCTTCGACCGCGTCATGTCGATGCGCTCATTCGCAAGATCGGCGCCGAGAAACCCGGCGCGGCGAACAATGTTCTGGACGCGCTCAAGGCGATGGTGACCTGGGCCAATGGTCCGGTTGAGCTCTTGCAGCACGATCCGACAAAGGGCGTCGAGCGTTTCGCGAAGGGGGAGGGGCACCGGCCCTGGTCGCCCGAGCAACTGGCGTTTGCGGAGCAGACCTTTACGGGCATGCTACGGCGTTTCTACTTCCTGAGCCGCTACACCGGTCAGCGGATAAGCGACGTGGTGCGCCTAAATCCCAACGACGAGGATGAGGGCGGTTTCAGCCTGCCGCAGAAGAAGACCGGCGTGAGACCATGGTGCCCGATTTTTCCTGAGCTCGAGGCAGAGATGGCGACATGGGAGCGCCGCCCCGGTCCGTACCTGTTGCAGGAAGAAGGGAAGAGCACCGGCAAGCCGTTCAGTCCGAATCAAATGTGGAAGGCCTTTGATCGGGAACGCCGGAAACACGCGATCCTGGACGGCGCAGTTCCGCATGGCCTGCGGGCAAACGCGGTCATACGGCTGAGGGGTGCAGGTTACTCCGCGCTGCAGATTTCCGACATGGTGGGAATGTCCGTGGAGATGGTCGAGCACTACTGCCGACATGCTGACAGGAAGGCCAGCGGGCAGGCTGTTTTGAGGGAGCTGCAGGAACGAAACGCAGACGAAATTGTAAAACCGCTGAAAAATGGAAAGCAGAAATGATGGGAATACAGGCGCTTAACACTCGGAAAATAGAGTGCAGGCTTCTGTTGCCAGGTGCCTGCGAACCCCGCCTTACCTTGCTAGAGGCAAGGGCTTCAATTTCGGTCTTGTTACCGCTTACGCGGCAACTGCAACCGGAGCATTATTGTCGTTGGCAATTATGCTTGTTCGGACCGATAACGGTGGTACCTCACCGGGACAAAGCCACTCCTTTACACGTTCGTCGATCCTGTTTCGGCCCCAGATCCCTCCAACGAAAGGTATTTGGTGGAGCCGCCGGGTACCGCCCCCGGGTCCGATCCGCTTATTACGAGCGCGTTTATGCCCATAGTTCCCGAAGGAACATCATGAACATAGGCGGTTGCGCGGCCTTTTGAAAGGGGCGAGATGGCGCGAATCCGAGAAATCCGTCCGGCGCGGATTTCCTTGAACCGAAGGCATTTCACCCCCCGGTTGCAACCGCTTCGTGTCGCGTAACGTACAAAAACCGTCGCCGGCATTTGTAAAATGCCTCGGAATCGGGTTAGCCTTGCCCCCCAAGCGTGGGCATTTTCACGCCGATGCTGAAAAAACGGGCAAAACGAGGCACCTTGGCGCCGCGGCGGACTGCCCGCCGGTTCCCAAGTGTCCAATCAGGAGGGAATTCGTGTTCAACAAGATCATGACGCCGGTCGACCTGGCGCATAAGGGCGATCTTCAGAAAGCGCTGGCCTGCGCGGCCGACCTGGCCAAGCACTACGGCGCGGAAGTCGTCTATGTCGGCGTCACCGCCGCCGCACCGAGTTCGACCGCCCACAACCCCGAGGAATTCGACGCCAAGCTCAAGGCCTTCGCCGAGGCGCAGGGCAGCGAGAACGGCATCAAGGTTTCCTCGAAGACACAGGTCTGCCACGACCCCTCGACGGACGTGGACGACGCGATCATCAAGGCCGCCAAGGACACCGGCGCCGACCTTGTGATCATGGCCAGCCACGTGCCCAGCGTGCTCGACATCATCTGGCCGTCGAACGGCGGCAGCGTGGCCGAGCATGTCGATTGCAGCGTGATGGTGGTGCGGAGCTAGGCTTCGTACGGACGGGACAGGACGGAACAACACACAACAGGGAGCCTTGCATGGCCGATGAATCAGTAGATCAGGGGATACCGGCGCCGGAAGGCTCGGCCGATCTCATTCAGACCGATTACGAGATCGGACAGGACAACATCCAGACGAAGGTGGGGCCGTTCGGCCTCGACATCCACAACCCGGTTTTCGTGATCTCGGGCCTCGTGATCATTGCCTTCGTCGCATTTGCGCTGTTCGCGGCCGACACGGCGAACGCGCTTTTCAACGGCGTGAACCCGGAAGATGTCGAGGGATGCGAAGCCGGGAACTTCTGTGCGCTCGGCCTGCGGAAATACCTGACCCAGACCTTCGACTGGTTCTTCCTCTGGGGCGCCAACATCTTCGTCGTCTTCTGCCTGTTCCTCATCGTCAGCCCGTGGGGCTCGGTCAAGCTGGGCGGAACCGAGGCGACGCCGGACTACGGCTATCCGGGTTGGTTCGCGATGCTGTTCGCGGCCGGCATGGGCATCGGCCTGATGTTCTTCGGCGTGCTGGAACCGGCCTATTACTTCGGCACACCCTGGGGGGATGCCCCGCTTGGCACGGTCCGGCCGTTCGACGACAACGGTGCGCTGATCCAGGAGAACGTGGCAGAGGCCCGGCGGATGGCGCTTGCCGCGACCTCGTTCCACTGGGCGCTTCACCCCTGGGCGATCTACGCCGTGGTGGCACTCGCGCTGGCGCTGTTTTCCTACAACAAGGGTCTGCCGCTTTCGATCCGCTCGGCCTTCTACCCGATTTTCGGCGAACGGGTCTGGGGCTGGACCGGCCATATCATCGATACGCTGGCGGTGTTCGCCACGCTGTTCGGCCTGGCCACCTCGCTCGGGATCGGCGCGCAACAGGCCAATGCCGGCATCAACTACGTCTACGGCGTGCCCAACAACATGACCGTCCAGGTGCTGCTGATCTGCGGGATCACCGCGGTGGCGCTGGTCTCGGTGCTGCGCGGGCTCGACGGTGGCGTGAAAGTGCTGTCGGAGATCAACATGGTCGTCGCCATGGTTCTGCTGCTCTTCGTGCTGTTCACCGCAGGGGCGGTCGGGATCTTCACCGACTTCATCTCGACGCTGGGCGCATACGTGCAGGAGGTCATACCGCTGTCGAACCCGCATGGGCGTGAAGATACCGGCTACATGCAGGGCTGGACGGCGTTCTACTGGGCCTGGTGGATTTCCTGGTCACCGTTCGTGGGCATGTTCATCGCCCGCGTCAGCCGCGGCCGCACCGTGCGGGAGTTCATCACCTGCGTGCTGATCATCCCGTCGCTGGTCTGCATCTTCTGGATGGCGGTCTTCGGCGGCTCGGCGATCAACGACATGATCGCGAACCCCGATGCGTCGGCGGTCAAGGCGAACGTGATCGACAGCTACGCGCCCGAGCTTTCGCTCTTCGCGATGCTTGAAAGCCTTCCGCTGACGGCGATCACCTCGACCATCGGGGTCATCCTCGTGATCGTGTTCTTCGTGACGTCGTCGGACTCGGGCTCGCTGGTGATCGACACGATCACGGCAGGCGGCAAGGTCGACGCGCCGGTGCCCCAGCGGGTGTTCTGGTGCACCTTCGAGGGTCTCGTCGCGATCGCGCTGCTGGTCGGCGGCGGACTGGGGGCGCTGCAGGCGATGGTGATCTCCACCGGCCTGCCGTTCACCATCATCCTGATCGTGCTCTGCATCGGCATCACCAAGGGCCTGATGAGCGAGAAACGCGCCTGACCTGATCACGCGACGTTTTCAGACAAGGAAGCCTCCCGGGTGTTGCAGCCCGGGGGGCTTTGTTGTTTCTTGCCGGTGAGTTGGGCGACATGGGGGGCGACATGCCAACGACACTGGATATCGATTTCGTGCGGGCGCAGTTTCCCGCCTTTACCGAGGAAAGCCTGAAGGGACAGGCGTTTTTCGAGAATGCCGGGGGCTCCTATACCTGCGGGCCGGTGATCGACCGGCTGGAGCGTTATTACCGCCAGCGCAAGGTGCAGCCCTATGCGCCCTACGAGGCCAGCCGCCTTGCGGGCGAGGAAATGGACGAGGCCCGCACCCGGCTGGCCGCGATGCTGGGGGTCGAGACGCAGGAGCTGAGCTTCGGGCCTTCGACCACGCAGAACACCTACGTGCTGGCACAGGCCTTCCGCGAATGGCTGAACGAGGGCGACGCGATCGTGGTGACCGACCAGGATCACGAGGCCAATTCCGGCCCCTGGCGCCGGCTGGCCGATGCGGGGATCGAGGTGCGGGAGTGGCGGATCGACCGGGAAACCGGGCTTTTGCGGCTCGATGACCTCGAGACCCTGCTGGACGACAAGGTGCGGCTGGTCTGTTTCCCGCATTGCTCGAACATCGTGGGCGCCGTGAACCCGGTGGCCGAGATCACCGCGGCCGCCCATGCCTCTGGCGCCTTCGTCTGTGTCGACGGGGTCAGCTACGCGCCGCACGGCTTTCCGAACGTGGGCGAGATGCGCCCGGATATTTACCTCTTCTCTGCCTACAAGACCTTCGGGCCGCACCAGGGGGTGATGGTGATCCGCGAGGAGCTGGGGCGGCTGCTGCCCAACCAGGCGCACTGGTTCAACGCCGACACGCTTTACAAGCGGTTCACGCCGGCGGGGCCGGACCATGCACAGGTGGCCGCGAGCGCGGGGATGGCGGATTACTACGATGCCCTGGCCGGGCATCATGGGCTAGGCGGCGATGCGGCGGCGCGGACCAGCGGGGTGCATGACCTTTTCCGGGCGCATGAAACCGAACTGTTGCAGCCGGTGCTCGACTTCCTGTCGGACCGCAATTCCGTCCGGCTGATCGGCCCGCGCGAGGCCGCGGCGAAGGCGCCGACCGTGGCGGTGGAACTGCCCGGGCCGGGGGCGGAGGCGGCGGCGAAGCTGG
The DNA here is from genome assembly GCF_030373445.1 of Roseovarius sp. Taxonomy (GTDB): domain Bacteria; phylum Pseudomonadota; class Alphaproteobacteria; order Rhodobacterales; family Rhodobacteraceae; genus Roseovarius. The sequence goes on along the minus strand of NZ_JAUCYU010000007.1, from coordinate 200,150 downwards.
CCGAGCATGGCATCATGGCCGGTGGCGGCGATTTCTACGGCTCGCGCCCGTTGCAGGCGATGGGGGTGGACCTGAAGAAGGGCGTGCTGCGGCTGAGCTTCGTGCATTACACCACCAAGGCCGAGATCGACCAGTTGCTGACCGCGCTGGACGACGTGATCTGATCCGCTACGTCGCCTCTTGCGTAAAGAGTACAACGGCAAGAGGCGGGCATGAGCGACACCAGACCGACGATCCTGTGGCTGCGGCGTGACCTGCGGCTGAGCGACCACCCGGCGCTGACCGCGGCGGTGAAGCGGGGCGGGCCGGTCATCCCGATCTTCATCCGCGATGCCAGCATCGACCGGCTGGGCGCCGCGCCGCGCTGGCGGCTGGGCCTGTCGCTGGAGGACCTGGCGCAGCGGCTGAAGGACAAGGGCAGCCGGCTGATCTTTCGCGCCGGGCCCGCAAGGGAGGTTCTGCGGGATCTGGTGAAGGAGACCGGGGCAGTGGCCGTCTACTGGTCAAGGCTTTACGATCCAGAGGCGATCGAGCGGGATTCGGACGTGAAATCGCTGCTCAAGGATGACGGCGTCGAGGCCGAAAGCTTCGAGGGGCATGTGCTGTTCGAGCCGTGGACAGTCGAGACAGGGGAGGGAAGCTACTACAAGGTCTATTCGCCGATGTGGCGCGCGGTGAAGGATCGCGAGGTGCCCGAGGCGCTGCCGACGCCGTCGAAGATACCTGCGCCGGAAAAATGGCCCAAGTCGGATAAGCTGGACGACTGGACGCTTGGCGCCGCGATGAACCGGGGTGCCGCCGTGTGCCTGCCGCACCAGCGCGTGGGCGAGGAGGCGGCACAGGGCCGGCTGGGCTGGTTCGCGGGCCATGCCATCGGCGATTACAAGACGGGCCGCAACATGGTGGCCGAGGAAGGCTGTTCCGGCATGTCGGAGAACCTGACCTATGGCGAGATTTCCCCCCGCCAGTGCTGGCACGCCGGCTGGCGGGCCGTGAAGCAGGGCGCCGAGGGGGCAGAGACATGGGTGAAGGAGCTGGTCTGGCGCGAGTTCGCCTATCACCTCATGTACCACACGCCGCGGATCACCGAACGCAACTGGCGCGAAGGGTGGGATCGCTTCCCGTGGGAGGAGAAGGAAGACCGCAAGAGCGTGCTGCGCTGGAAGCAGGGGCGCACCGGTGTGCCCTTCGTCGATGCCGCCATGCGCGAGATGTACGTGACCGGCAAGATGCACAACCGCGCCCGGATGATCGTGGCGAGCTACCTGACCAAGCACATGATGACCCATTGGGACATCGGCAAGCGCTGGTTCGAGGAGTGCCTGACCGACTGGGACCCGGCGTCGAACGCGCTGGGCTGGCAGTGGACGGCCGGAAGCGGCCCGGATGCGGCACCCTATTTCCGCGTGTTCAACCCCGAGACGCAGGCCGAGAAGTTCGACCGCGACGGCACCTATCGCCGCCGCTGGATCGCCGAGGGGCAATCGCGGCCCACCAAGACGGCGCTATCCTATTTCGACGCCATCCCGCGAAGCTGGAACCTGTCGCCCGACGATGCCTATCCGGAGGAGCCGGTGGTGGGCATGAAAGAGGGCAGAAAGAAGGCGCTGGAGGCCTACGAGGCGCGGGACTTTTGAAAACATTGGCAAAACCCCTTGCTGCCGGCCGCAACAGCGGCCTAGCCTCGGGGTGCAAACTTGGGGGAACCGGATGATCCTGACCGATACGACCGGCCAGAGGGACCTGCCGCGCTATTTCGCGCAGGCCTTCGAGACGGTGCAGAAGATCAACTGCGGGCGGCTCGACTTCGTGCTGCCAGACGGGCGGTGCTTTCGCGTGGAGGGCAGGACGCCCGGGCCCGTGGCGGAACTCGACATCCACAACCCCGACTGTTTCGCGCGGCTCATCCGCGAGGGCGACCTCGGCTTCTGCGATGCTTATCTCGAAGGCTGGTGGAGCACGCCGGACCTGCAGGCGCTGATGGATTTCGTGCACGAGGACAACTGGGACGTCTATGACGGTTTTCCCGGCATGGGGCTGGTGCGGATGTACGAACGGCTGCGCCACTGGCTCAAGCGGAATTCGCGGTCGCAGGCCAAGCGGAACATCAGCCACCATTACGACCTCGGCAACGAGTTCTACCGCCTGTGGCTCGACGACACGATGACTTATTCCAGCGCGCTGTTCCGGACGGGGCAGGAGAGCTTGGAAGCCGCCCAGACGCAGAAATATGCCAGCATGGTGGATCAGCTGGGCGCGAAGCCCGGCGACCATGTGCTTGAGATCGGCTGTGGCTGGGGCGGGTTCGCCGAATATGCCGCGAAGGAGCGGGGGCTCAGGGTGACCGGCCTCACCATCAGCCGGGAGCAGTTCGCTTTCGCGCAGGAGCGGATCGCCCGGGCCGGCCTGCAGGAGCAGGTGACCTTCAAGCTGCAGGATTACCGCGACGAGCGCGGCTCCTATGACGGGATCGCCAGTATCGAGATGTTCGAGGCGGTGGGCGAGCAGTACTGGCCCACCTATTTCGGCACGGTGCGCGACCGGCTGAACCCCGGCGGGCGGGCGACGCTGCAGGTCATCACCGTCGAAGACCACCGCTTCGAGGCCTATCGCAACACGGTCGACTTCATCCAGAAATACATCTTCCCCGGCGGCATGCTTCCCAGCCCCTCGGTACTGCGGGCCGAGGTGGAACGGGCAGGCCTCCAGGTGCTGCGCTCGATCGAGTTCGGGGAAAGCTACAGCCAGACCCTTCGCCGCTGGCACGACACCTTCAACGAGAAGTGGGAGGAGGTCGCGCGCATGGGTTTCGACGACCGCTTCCGCCGGATGTGGAATTTCTACCTGACCTCTTGTGCCGGGGCGTTCCGTGGGGGAAACTGCGACGTGACGCAGATCACCATCGCAAGGCCCGGATAACACATGCGCCCAACAGACCGGATGCCCACCGTCGGCAAGCTGATTTCTGCCTTCGGGCTGGCGGCGCTGGGCTGGCAGGCCACGCAGACCGTCAAGGCGATCTGGCCCATCGAGGAAAGCTTCGGCCATTTCAGCCTGTTCACGGCGCTTCTCGGGCTGCTGGTGGGCTGGTGGGTCATGGGCCGGCGGATCGGGCGGGGCTACATGGCGGCGCTGGGCGCCGGGCTGACCGGTCTGGGCGCCTACCTGTTCTGGGAATTCCTGCTGCTGTCCTTCTACGACATGATCCAGCGCTCGCTCGACCTGCGGTATGACGGGCCCGTCGAGGCGATCCAGGGCATGTTCGAGATCGCCTTCGAGTATGCGCAGAACATCTATTACTGGCCGCTGATCTGGTTCCTCGTGCTGGGCGCGATGGGGATCGGCCTGATCGCCGAGTTTCTTACCCGCAGGTTGCGCTGAGCCCATGCAGGAGGTTTTCGTCACCGGGCCGCTGGCGTGGCCGCCACTGCTGGAGATCGTGGCGGGCAAGCCGCTTGACGGGCGGCCCCGCGCGGCGCGGCTGACCGGTGCGGCGCTCGACGTCGGCGGTGATACCTGTTTTCCGATGCTTGTCCCCGCCGAGGACGGCGCGGCCGATGGCGTGCTGGTCGACCTGCCGGACCGGCTGCTCTTCGACCGGATCGAGTATGTGGCCGCGGTGCTGGGCTGTACGCCGGTGCCCAAGCATATCGAGGTGGACGGCGAGGCGCGGGCCGCCATCGCCTTTCTCGGCGACGGAGAGGCCAAGGCCGGAGCGCCTTGGGACGAGGCCGCCTGGGCCGGGCGCTGGGGGGGCATCGCCCTGGCCGCGGCCGCCGAGATCGCGGGTTATTTCGGCCGCAAGCCGGCGCGGGACGTGGCGGCGCATCTGCAGATGCTGCTCGCCCGCGCCGCCTCGCGCGTGAGCGCGGCAAACGCCCCGCCCGCGACCCTGCGCAGCGGCACGCCGGCGTCGCAGGTCGACGTCACCGGTCGCGAGGCCACCCATGCCGGGTTCTTCCTGACACATACCTACGAGCTTCGGCACCCCGCCTTCGACGGGCATGAAAGCCCGGTCCTGCGGCGCGAGGTGTTCGTAGCGACCGACGCGGCGATCGTGCTGCCCTACGACCCGGTGCGCGACCGGCTTCTGCTGGTCGAACAGTTCCGCATGGGGCCCTTTGGCCGGGGTGACCCGCGTCCCTTCGTGCTGGAGCCGGTGGCGGGCCGCGTCGATGCCGGCGAGACACCCGAAACCACCGCCCACCGCGAGGCGTGGGAGGAGGCGGGGCTTACGCTTCACGGATTGGAGCACATGACCAGCCACTACTGCTCGCCCGGCTGTTCGACCGAGTTCTACCACTGTTATCTCGGCCTGGCCGACCTGCCCGAGATGACTCGGGGCCGGGGTGGGCTGGAGACCGAGAACGAGGATATCCGCACCCATGTGCTGGGTTTCGATCAGGCGATGGCGCTTGTCGAAAGCGGCGAGGCCAATGTCGGCCCGCTGGTGCTGATGCTGCTCTGGCTTCAGCGGGAACGGCCGCGCCTGCGTTCTGCTTCTTGAGTTTCCGGGGCACAGGTTCTAATCCTTTCGGGGCAATGCAAGATGAGGGAGCAGGGCATGCGCGTCGCGAAGGATCTGGCCGAGGCCGTTGGAAACACGCCGCTTATCCGGTTGCGCAAGGCCAGCGAGGACACCGGCTGTGACATTTACGGCAAGGCCGAGTTCCTCAATCCCGGCCAGTCGGTCAAGGACCGGGCGGCGCTCTACATCATTCGCGATGCGGTGAAACGGGGCGCGCTTCTGCCCGGCGGCACCATCGTCGAGGGAACGGCGGGCAATACCGGCATCGGGCTGGCGCTGGTGGGGGCGTCGATGGGGTTCAAGACGGTGATCGTCATCCCCGAGACGCAAAGCCAGGAGAAGAAGGATTTCATCCGCCTGGCCGGGGCCGACCTGGTGCAGGTACCCGCGGCGCCCTACAAGAACCCGAACAACTACGTGCGCTACTCCGGCCGTCTGGCCGAGGAGATGGCGCGGCATTCGAACGAGGGTGCGATCTGGGCCAACCAGTTCGACAACGTCGCCAACCGGCAGGCCCATGTCGAGACGACCGGACCCGAGATATGGGAACAGACCGGCGGCAAGGTCGACGGCTTCGTCTGCGCCGTGGGATCGGGCGGCACGCTGGCCGGCGTCGGCGAGGCGCTCCAGCCCAAGGGCGTGAAGGTGGCGCTGGCCGATCCGATGGGGTCGGGGATGTACACGCTCTACAAGGACGGCGAGGCCAACGCGACCGGCAACTCGATCACCGAGGGGATCGGGCAGGGGCGGATCACCGCCAACCTCGAAGGCTTCACGCCCGACATGCTCTACCAGGTCCCCGACGAGGAGGCGCTTCCGGTGGTGTTCGACCTGCTCGAGCACGAGGGGCTCTGCCTTGGCGGCTCGTCCGGCATCAACGTGGCGGGCGCGATCCGCATGGCCAAGGAGATGGGGCCGGGGCACACCATCGTGACGGTGCTCTGCGATTACGGCAACCGCTACCAGTCGAAACTGTTCAACCCGCAATTCCTGCGCGAGAAGAACCTGCCGGTGCCCGGGTGGCTTGACGGCTCGCCGCGCAGCATTCCCGGGGTCTTCGTCGAGTGACGGGGCTTCTGCGGGCGCTTTGCCTTCTCCTGGCGCTGCTGGTGGGCGGTGCCGGGGCGGGGCTTGTCATCGTCCCGCAGGCCGTGGCCCAGGCGGCCGGGCAGGCGGTCGACTACGAGGCATGGGAGCGCACCGCGGACCGGGCGGAGGAGGCGGTCGAGAACAACCGGGCCTCGACCCCCGCGCTGGAGGCGCTGCGCGAGGATCTCGCGGAATGGCGCGACCGTTTCCTGGCCGCGCAATCCGAGAATGCCAGCACCATCGCGACGGTGCGCCAACAGCTCGCCGCGCTCGGCGACGCACCGGAAGACGGCACGGAGTCGGAAGATATCGCGGCCCAGAGGCAGGCACTGACTGCCCGTCTGGCCGAGTTGCAGGCACCGGTGAAACGGGCCGAGCTGGCCTATAGCCGCGCCGACGGGCTCATTCGCGGCGTCGACCGGATCATCCGTGACAGGCAGGCCGAGGAACTGCTGGAATTCGGGCCCTCGCCGCTGAACCCGGTCCATTGGCTGCCGGCCTTGCAGGCGGTCGGCACCACCGCCACGCAACTGGTCGGCGAGGTGCGGAACGGGTGGAACAACCCGGTCCGGCAGGATGAAACCCGCGACAACCTGCCGGCTGTCCTTGTTTTTCTCGTACTGGGGATCGTGCTGGTGGTGCGCGGGCGGAGATGGTCGCGCGGCCTGACGGCGTGGGTGCTGGGCGATCATCCGGGCGCGGGGCGCTGGCTTGCAGGGTTCGCGCTGTCGCTGGGCAGCCTGATCCTCCCCTTCATCGGCGTCGCGCTGCTGATCGAGGCGGTCAGCAAGACCGGCCTCCTGGGCCTGCGGGCCGAGCAATTCGTCGAGGCACTGCTGCCCTCGGCCTTCGTCTTCCTTATGGCGCGCTGGCTGGCCACGCGAATCTTCCCTGCCAAGGAGGCACGGACCCTGCCGCTGGTGCTGGACGACGCGCAGCGCTTCAGCGGGCGCTGGACCGGGGCGGCGCTCGGCCTTGTCGTGGCGGCCTATGCGCTGGTGCGGAACACCGCCGAGCTGTCACGCTGGAGCGAGGCCACGACCAACACGCTGCTCTTCCCGCTGCTGGTGCTGACCGGGCTGCTGGTGCTGCGGCTGGCGCGGCTGCTGCGGGCCCATACGCGCAACCAGGTCGAACTGGAAGGCAGCGAGAACTACCGCACGCGGCTGACCCGGTTCCTCGTGCTGGCGCTCAACCTGCTGTCGCTGATCTCGCCGGTTCTCGCGTCGGTGGGGTATTTCACGCTGGCGCATTTCCTGATGTTCCCGTCGCTGGCCTCGCTCGAGCTTCTGGCGATCCTGCTGATCCTGCAAAGGCTGGTGACCGAGGTCTACGTGCTGGTGACCGGCAACCGGGACGGCGCAGCGGAATCGCTGATCCCGATCCTGATCGGTTTCGTGCTGGTGCTGATGTCGATCCCGTTCTTCGCGCTGGCCTGGGGCGCGCGGGTGGCGGACCTCAAGGAAATCTATTCCCGGCTCCTGCAGGGGTTCGACATCGGCGGCACGCAGATTTCGCCGGCGATCTTCCTCACGCTCGTGATCGTCTTCGTGATCGGCTACATGGCGACCCGGCTGCTGCAGGGGACGCTCAAGAACACCGTGCTGCCCAAGACGAAGCTCGACCAGGGCGGTCAGAACGCCATCGTCTCGGGCATCGGCTACGTTGGGATCTTCCTGGCCGCGATCATCGCCATCACCAGCGCCGGTATCGACCTGACCGCGCTTGGCTATGTCGCGGGCGCACTGTCGGTCGGCATCGGTTTCGGCCTGCAGAACGTGGTGTCCAACTTCGTGTCGGGCATCATCCTGCTGATCGAGCGGCCGATCTCCGAGGGCGACTGGATCGAGGTGGGCGGCACGCACGGCGTGGTGCGCGACATCTCGGTGCGCTCGACGGTGATCGAGACCTTCGACCGCTCCGACGTGATCGTGCCCAATTCGGACCTGATCAGCGGCACCGTCACCAACTATACCCGCGGCAACACCGTGGGCCGGGTGATCGTGCCGGTGGGCGTGGCCTATGGCACCGACACGCGCAAGGTCGAGGGCATCCTGAAGGAGGTGGCCGAGGCGCACCCGATGGTGCTGATGTCGACCCCGCCCTTCATCGTCTTCAGGGGCTTCGGGGCGGATTCGCTCGATTTCGAGATCCGCGCCATCCTGCGTGACGTGAACTGGGTGCTGGCCGTGCATTCCGACATGAACCACGAGATCGCCCGGCGCTTCACCGAGGAGGGGATCGAGATCCCCTTCGCCCAGCGCGACGTCTGGCTGCGCAACCCCGAGGTGCTGCGCGGCGAATCCCCGCCCGAATCCGAACCCGGCGCGCCAAGCACGACCGGCGATGTCGAGGATGCGCGCGCACACCTGACCGGTAAGGATATCGAGGACGCCCGCACCGGCGAGACCGACGGCGAGGCTGACGGGTCCGACGGGGACGCGGACGCGCGATGACTGAACCTCTCTTCCTCAAGGATGCCTACCGGACCGAGGCGGAGGCCACCGTGACCGGCCACACGCCCGAAGGCGGGATCGTGCTCGACGCCTCGGTCTTCTATGCCACCGGGGGCGGACAGCCGGGGGACGGCGGCCGCATTTCGTGGGAGGGCGGCCATGCTCATATCGCGACCGCGGTGAAGGCCGGGGACGGCGACATCGCGCTCGTGCCCGCCGAGGAGGTCACGCTGCCGCCGGTGGGCGCGCGGGTCGAACAGGTGCTCGACTGGGACCGGCGCCATGCGCATATGCGCATGCACACCGCGCTGCACCTGCTGTCGGTCGTCATACCGCGCCCGGTGACGGGCGGATCGATTACCGAGGTCAAGGGCCGGCTCGATTTCGACATGCCCGACGCACCCGGGGACAAGGCGGAGCTGGAAGAGGCGTTGAACACGCTGATCGCCCGCGACCTGGCGGTAAGCCAGGACTGGATCACCGAGGCGGAGCTCGACGCACGGCCTGAACTGGTCAAGACCATGTCGGTTCAACCGCCGCGCGGGGCCGGGCAGATCCGCCTCGTCCGTATCGGCGAGGGCGCCGACCAGGTCGACCTGCAACCCTGCGGCGGCACCCATGTCGCCCGGACGGGTGAGATCGGCCGGGTGCGCCTTGGCAAGATCGAGAAGAAGGGCCGCCAGAACCGCCGGGTGAGCCTGCACCTGCAAGACTGACGCCCGGGCGCGCCAACCCCAAGAATTCCCTTGAACTGCCTGCGCCCCCGCGGCTAAAGAGAGCCGCACGGAGAGGTGGCCGAGTGGTCGAAGGCGCACGCCTGGAACGCGTGTAGGCGGGAAACCGTCTCCAGGGTTCGAATCCCTGTCTCTCCGCCACTTGCACCGGAAAGTATCGACCAGATGGACCAGAGGCCGGTCATGCGGCCCGTCGCCGCTCGACTTCAAAAAGCCTTTGGTGTTGCTCTCAAGCAGGCGTAAAGATGTCGAGGGAAAAATCTGCTTGACGCCGTGCAACTGGAATGGGTGATCACTCGACCTCTGGGGTGCAACTATCGATCGGTACTATTCGGTTTTCCGACTTCGAAATGATGCCAAATGAACGCCGATTGGCTCGGAACGGGATTGATCTTCGCATAGGTGCCCGAGCGTTCGATATCCTGTTCGTACTGCTCCAGCATCACGGTCAGATCGTCTCGACCGCCGAATTGATGGATCGAGTCTGGCCCGCCGTCCACGTTGGCGACGCCAGCTTGAGAGTCCATATTGCGGAGCTTCGGAAGGTTCTGGGCGATAGAAAACCTGGGAACTCGCTCGTCAAGAACGTCGCCGGTAGGGGTTACGTCCTTACTTGTGCTGTCCACCTGTCAAGGCAACGCAAGATGGACGTATCCCGCAGCCGAGGCAGCGGAAGTGGAGCGGTGGTCTTCGGGCGAGACGTCGTACTTCGGGAGCTCACGGAAATGCTGGCCCCCGGCCGGCTTGTAAGCATTGTCGCAACGGGCGGAATGGGGAAGACGACCGTTGCGCGGGAGCTTGCCTCCATTGTCGAGGACGACTGGACCAGCGAAACGGTCTGGATCGACTTGACGGCCGCGGCGGACTTTAAAGGCACCGTAGCGCAGATCTCGGCGGCGCTCGGGCGGACCCTTGCCACTTCCGATCCGGTCGCGGAGATCGCGACATGGCTTGGCGGAAAGGATGCCGTTCTCATTCTCGACTGCTGCGAACCGGTCGTGGAGTCAGTGCGCAACATCGTTGACCGACTCCTTGAGGCGGTTCCGACGATCGCGATACTCACCACAAGCCGCGAAGTCATTGGCGCTCGCGGGGAGCAGATCTTCGAACTTCCTCCGCTGGATATGGGCGCCTCTTCAAAACGCATCACGCTCGAAACCGCCCTAGATTTTCCCGCCATTGAACTCTTCGTCAACAGAGGTGCCGAGGTCAGCGATCTTGTCCTGACGGAGACCAACGTTGCGACCGTATCGAGGATCTGTGCCAAGCTGGACGGCATCCCGCTCGCCATCGAACTGGCGGCCGCGCAGACCAGTGTTCTGGGGCTTTCGGACCTGGAAATGGCTCTGTCGGCGCATCTGCCTCTGGCGCCGGACCCCAATCGCAGGGCCACCCCGCGTCATGCCACGCTTCACGACATGCTGGCGTGGAGCTACGACCGATTGTCCAATCGGGAGAAAGCTATGATTGAGCGGCTTTCCGTCTTCGAAGGAGCTGCATCGCTCGACGCCATCCTGAACGTGACGCGTCACACGGACTTGCCCGAGTCCGAAATCATCGTCCTGCTGGCCGCGCTGCACCGCAAATCCCTGCTGAAGATCGAACGTGCCGATGAACGCAACGGGTTTCGTCTGCTCGACACGACGCGGGCCTTCGCCCGCGAGCGGCTTTCCGAAAGCGGGATGAAACCGGAGTTCCAGGGACGCCTTGTGCGGTACATGTGCGACCGGGCGGCCAGTTCGCGCATCGAGGGCGAGGCTCCCGCAGCGGTCTCCTGGTTCGGGCCGGTTGCGCCCAATCTGCCCAACCTGCGCAGCGCGCTGCGGTGGGCGTTCGGGGACGATGCCGAGGTCTCGCATGCGGTCGCTCTCGCAACGGCGTCGGTTCCACTTTTCATGCAGCTTTCGCTTCTGGCCGAAAGCGAGTTCTGGGCCTCTGCCGGGCTTGCACGGATCGAGGGCAAGGAAAGTACCTACTATGCCGAACGCACGAAGCTTCTCGCCTATCGCGGCGCGGCCATGCTCGGGACGTGCGGCCCGGTCGAGGCGTCTCGGCGCGCCATGGAGGAGGCACATGAGGCCGCGCAGAATCTCGGCGAGGCCGCCTTCATCCGGCTGGCGCGCTCCGCCTTGTTCTGGCTCTATGTCTATCGCGGTGAACCGGTCGAAGCCGTCTCGATCGCACGGCAACTGGAAACCACCGGCATCGATGCCGCGGACCCGAGTGGCGATCTGATCGCCGCCAATTGCATTGCATCCGCCAGCACTTTCATCGGCGATCAGGCCCAGTCGTCGCGTCTGCTGCGCGATGTGGAACGCCGTCAACCGCTGGTCGATACCGGGCGATACATGCGAATTGGCAGCGATCCAGGCATATTCTCGCGCGTCTTCGCAATAAAGACCCTGTGGATGCTCGGGCTTCCCGACCAGGCCGGGAAACTGTTCGACGAGATCGAGCCCGCCCTGAAGACGCCTGAGCATGGGCTCTATCACTGCTATTGCCTGAACGAGGTGATGATACCCATGCTGTGTCAGCGCCGGCAGTGGGATCGCGCATTTGCGGTGGCTGCGGAGCTTGTCGAGGCATCGGGACGGCAGGCCATGGCCATCCGGCGCAGTTCGGCTGAATGCGCGACGATGGCGATCGAAATCCTGAAGGGTGACGGACGCATCGGCGCTTTCGAGGCATCTCTTCGCCAACTCAGGGCGGCCCGGTTTCTGTCGCTGATGTCCTGGTACGACTGGGTGCTGGCCATGGGCCTCGCCCGATCTGACAGAGAGGACGAGGCGCTCGCCGTCCTTGACCTTGCAATCGGCAGGGCACGGCAATCCGGCGATGCATGGTGGCTGCCCGAACTGTTGCGCTGCAAGGGCGAGACGATGGCCCAGAAGATTCCCAGGTCTTCCGAGGCGCTGTCGCTCCTGCAGGACGCGCGGTCTCTGGCAAGCAGCCAGTCCTCCCTGATCCTTGAACTCCGCGCCGCGGCCGCATGCCTTGCCCTCGACATTACGCAGGCGGAGGCGGCCGACTGGCTGAAAAGAACCCTTGGCCGCCTGACCGAGGGTCTTGACGATCCGGATATCGAGGAGGCGCGGGTTCTGCTCAAATCACGCGCGCGGACCGTTTGAAACCCTCCGACAATCCAGCTTCCGGAGGCGTGCGCCCGGCAACCGCATCGGCCGCCGGGTCTTCATTTCAACCGGGCGATCAGTCCACCGTGACAGAAGCTTGCGCGCGGACGTAGCTTTCCATCACGGCTGCGTAGTTGGGTGCGACCAATCCGTAGAGCTGGGCCAGATCGGCCGCTTCGGGGCGGTTCCAGGTTCGGTGCGCTTCTGAGAGAACCGCATTGGTGGTTGTCGGAACCACGCCCGCCTGGGCGAAGCGGGCTACCGAGACGCGGGAGGCCATTTCGCTGGGATCGCCAGACGCGTCGAGCACGGCATAGACCTCGTATCCAGCGGCCTTGGCGTCGAGCGCCGGGAACATCACGCAGACGCTGGTCCAGACGCCGGCCATGATCAGGGTCTTCCGTCCCGTGGCCTCGACGGCGGCCACGAAATCGGCATTGTCCCAGGCATTTACCTCTCCCTGACGCGGCACGTACTGTGCCTGCGGAGCATTGGCGTCGATCTCGGCCATGAGCGGACCGTTTGGCCCGTTTGGTTCCGACGCTGTCGTGATCACCGGGATGTCGAGCAGCGTTGCCAGCTTTGTCAGCATCACGACATTGCGGCGCAGATCGTCCACGTCGATGTCCTGCACGGTCTGGAACAGGCCGGTCTGATGATCAAGCAGCAGGATGACCGCGTCGGAGGGATCAAAAAGGGCCTGTCCGCCGCCGGTGGGCAAGACGCTGGTCTTGGACGTCTCCGCGGCGGAGAGTGTCTGGAACGGCAGGGCAAACAGGAACGTGACGCCGACAAGGCGGGCGAACTTAAGGGGTAGTCTCATGTTGGGCTCCTTCGGGATGTGGGATCAGTGGGAATGCGTGGGTTGATCCAGTCGATGATGTCCTTCAGCACCGCCTCCTTTCCGAGGTCGGCCAGAAGGTCGTGGTAGTGGCGGTCGTAGAGTTTCAGGGTCCTGTCGGAGGATCCGGCGTGCCGGTCGAAGAACTCGCTGCCGGCGGGAAGAGTCGCCTTGTCTGCAGTCCCATGCAGGATCAACACGGGCAGGGTGATGCTGCCGAAATCGCGCTCCAGCCGGTCGTTCGCACGAAGCATGGCGGCAACGGTGATTGCTGGTTGGGTCTCGTTCCGGATCATCGGGTCGGCATCAAGCCGGGCAAGCGCCTGGGCATCGCGCGTGAAATCGCGGTTCCTCAGCTTCACGGCCGGCAGGGACGGGAACACGCGGGCGATGACCCGGATCAGTGCAAGCGCGACCCTGGGCGCGGGGACGCGGAAGGCGAAGCTTTCGCAGATCAGACCGGCAAGCACCTGCCCGTGATCCAGCGCGTAGCTGGTCGAGACCACGCCGCCCGCACTGTGGCCGAGCAGGAAGACTGGCAGGGCGGGATCGCGTGACCGGGCGATGGCGATGACACCGTCCAGATCGCCGACATATTCGGCCACGTCCCGGACCCGAAAACGCGGGCCTTCCGACCGACCGCGGCCGCGCAGGTCGAGCGCGTAGACCTGGAAACCGGCGCCGACGAGCGCCTCGGCGGTCTCACCGTATTGACCGCTGTGGGAGTTGAACCCGTGACAGATAACCACGGTTGCCCGAATGGCCGCCGTGGGGCGCCACGACCGGTAGAAGATCCGCGCGCCGTCGGACCGGCGGTAGCGATCTTCCAGGTAGGTATGGGACAGGTTCTGCGTCATTGGGTGCGTCCTTGGTTTGAGTGGGGGCGGCGCGCCGGGAAGCGCGCGCCGCCGAAGATCGGCCCGGTCTGGGGGAAGGCGCGCCGATCTGTTGGGAAACCGGGATCAGTGGTCCGCGACAAAACCCGCAATGATCGCCGCCGAGAGTTCGGGATGCTGGTGCTGGGGGCCGTGACCCGCGGCCGGGAAGGTCACCAGTGTTGTCGTCGGCAGTAGCCCGTTCAGCGCGTACCAGTTCTCCACCGGAAAGATGATGTCGTGATCTCCACCGATGTGCAGGATCGGCACAGGCGTCGACATCAGCATCTCCATGACGTTCGGCGCCGGAAAGACCGGGTTGACTGGCCCGCCGACGAGGCGGGCGCGGGCAAACTCGATCGGCACCGGCGGGCTTTTGTCACTGGTGCGGGCGTTGATCCGGGACTGCGACCGGGCCGCGGCGGCACGACTGGCCTCGGAAGCCGGTTCGAAGAAGAGCGCGGCCGTATCCTCGAGACTGTAACTCTCCCGGCCAGCGAGGTCGTAGAAGAGTTGCTCCGCCATTTTGACCAGATCGCCTGGCGGTGTGGTTCCGATCAGGATCATGGCCCGGATCCGCTCGGGATGGAGGGTCAGCAACAGTTGCGTGGCCATACCGCCGATTGACCATCCGCCGAGGACCACGTCCTCAAGGTCAAGCGCACGGATCAGATCAAGCGGATCGGAGAGCATCGCAGCCGGGTCGTAGCTCATGGTGCCTGTGGACCTGCCCAGCCCGGAGTAGTCGAAGGTGATCACGCGAAAACCGTTCTGTGCAAGCGCGTCCAGAAAGGCCGGATCCCAGTCGTCGAGCGTTGCCCGGAATCGGGTGCAGAGCAGGATCGGGATGCCTTCGCCGATGGAGCGATAGGCCAGCGTGCGGCCTTTGGTTTCGACGAACTGCGTCGTCGCATTCAGGGCGTCGGGCCGGTTGAGCGTCTTCAGCATGGCTATTTCCTTTGCTTGGGTGAAGTTGTTGGCGTTCCGTTTTGGCGGGGTTTGCGAGACCCTGGACCGTGCGGACCTGGGGTCTGGATGTTCAGTCTGTCGGCAACGGGCGTGCCGTTCGCGTAGGGCAGATGCGTCTTGGGCATGGGAAAGTGCCCTCGGTTCAAGTGGTTCGATGCCGCCGGAAGAAGCGGGGCGCAAACGCCGCCCTGGGAAGGTCAACCTCGGATGAAGTCGAGGAGGTCGGCGTTGACGATCTCGGGATGCGTCGTGCACAGGCCGTGCGGCAGGCCCTTGTAGGTCTTTAGAAACCCATTCTGCAGAAGCTCCACCGACAACGGCGCGGAGTCGGCATAGGGCACGATCTGGTCGTCGTCGCCATGCATCACCAGCGTCGGTTGGGCGATGGACTGCAAATCCTCGGTGAAATCGGTTTCCGAGAAGGCCTTGATGCAGTCGTAATGTGCCTTGGCCCCGCCGGCCATTCCCTGGCGCCACCAGTTCTGGATCACGCCTTTGCTTGCCGTCACGCCGGGCCGGTTGAACCCGTAGAACGGGCCGGTAGGAACGTCTAGAAAGAACTGCGCTCGGTTGGCGACAAGCGCGGCCCGGAAGCTGTCAAAGACTTCTATGGGCAGGCCGCCGGGGTTGCTGTCGCTTTTCACCATGATCGGCGGCACAGCCCCGATCAGCACCGCCTTGGCGACGCGGCCGGACTTTGCTCGCGCCACGTAGTGCGCCACCTCTCCGCCACCGGTCGAATGCCCGACATGGATTGCGTCCCGGAGGTCGAGATGGTCGGTCAGCGCGGCGACATCGGCGGCGTAAGTGTCCATCTCGTTGCCCTCCCAAGTCTGGGTCGAGCGACCGTGACCGCGCCGGTCGTGAGCGATCACGCGAAAGCCCTGATCGAGGAAGAACATCATCTGGGCATCCCAGTCGTCGGCCGAGAGCGGCCAGCCGTGGTGGAAGACGATGGGCTGCGCATTGCGCGGTCCCCAGTCCTTGAAGAAGATGAGGGTACCGTCCTGAGTTTCGACAAATGACATGATGCGGCGTCCTTCGGGGTTGTTGGAAAGATCGGTGGAAGCAAACGGGCGGGTCGGCAACGTCAGCGCGGCAAAGCCCAGGCCTCCGGCCATGAGGACTTCGCGCCGCGAGGCGTGCAGGGGAGATGGGAATGTGCTCTCAGACATCGGATTTTCCTGTGCCATCGGGGCAAGTGGTGACCTTAGGGAAGGATGACCCACTTCGATCCGCACGGCGAGTTAAGCGATGTAAAGAAAAGCAAAGACGGGGGAGGGCCGGGTGTGGCCGCTCCCCGGTTCGGGCCTAAGGGTAGGTGCGGCCGAGACGTCATGAGTGCACATAGGAATACGAGCAGCAGTCGGGCGATGCGCAGTGCCCTCAGCAAGGTGCTAAAGGTTCGTCCGCTCCTCGGTGATCTATGAGATGCGTGGCGAACGGCTCGATTGCCGCGACTCAGTATCAATCTATGCAATATCTTAGGGCAGAGAAGGTTGGATCTGAGACCCATCCCCTCCGCCATTCCCCACATGGCCCCCATACCCCTTGCAAGACGTTGACGGCATAGAGGTTTCGGGGGCTATGACCCTTTTTTCGCGCTCAAAGGCGAAGCGACGCGAGAACGCTGGCAATCGCTTTTCGGCCAACAAGCGATGATCGACGGATGCCGGGCTGAAGCCCGGCCTACGCGGGCCTACAACTTCCGGATCTTCAGCTTGGTGATGCGGTTGCCGTCTTTCGCCATGACCTCGAAGCGGAAGCCATGGAGGTTGAAGACCTGGTTCACCTCGGGGATGATCTGGGCCTCGTGGATGACGAGCCCCGCGACGGTGTTGGCCTCGTCGTCGGGGAGGTTCCAGTCGGTGGCGCGGTTGAGGTCGCGCAGGGTCATGGCGCCGTCGACGAGGAACTGGTTGTCGTCGCTGCGGCGGATCGGGTGGTCGGCGTCGGGGTCGAACTCGTCGGCGATCTCGCCCACGATTTCCTCGAGGATGTCCTCGAGCGTGATCAGCCCCTGCAGAACGCCGTATTCGTCGACCACCAGCGCGAAATGGGTGCGCAGGCGCAGGAACTGGCGCATCTGGTCGTCGAGCGTGGTGGTCTCGGGCACGAAATAGGGCTTCATTGCCACGTCGGCGATGTCGAAATTCTTCAGCACCTCGTCGGAGAGCCCGCCTTCGCTGACCAGCTTGTACATGGCGCGCAGCAGGTCCTTGGCGTGGACCACGCCGATGATGTTGTCGGGGTCGTCGCGGTAGACGGGCAGGCGGGTGTGGCTGCTCTTGAGGCACTGGTCGAGGATCGCCTGGGGTTCCAGCTCGGCGTCGATCATCTCGATGCCGGAGCGGTGGAGCATGATCTCCTCGACCGCGCGGTCGCCGAGGTCGAGCGCGCCGAGGATCCGGTCCCGGTCCTCCTTTTCGACGACGCCCTCGGAATGGCCGAGATAGAGCGCACCAGCGATTTCCTCGCGCACGGCGAGGATATGGCTGTCGGGGTCGATCCGGACGCCGAAGAGGCGCAGCACCATCCGCACGAAGACGCGCACTGCCGACACGACGGGAGAGAATATGCTGATCACCAGCGTGATCAGCGGCGCGGTGCGGGCTGCGGCGGCCTCGGCATTGGTGATGGCGTAGGTCTTGGGCAGCACCTCGGCGAAGATCAGCACGAGGAGGGTCATCACCAGGGTCGCGAGCGCCACGCCGCTTTCGCCGAAGATGCGGGTGAAGAGAGCCGTGGCAAGCGACGCCGCGAGGATGTTGACGAGGTTGTTGCCCAGAAGGACGGAGCCGATCAGGCGCTCGTTGTCCTCGGTGATCTCGAGCGCCTTGGCGGCGCCCTTTTCGCCCTTGTCGGCGCGGGCGCGGAGCTTGCCGCGGGAGGCGGCGGTGAGCGCGGTTTCACTGCCCGAGAAGAAGGCCGAGAGCACGAGAAGCAGGAGGATGGCACCGCCCGTGATCCAGAAGGCGGCGTCGAGCAGCGAAGATGAGGGTTCCATTCAGGTCGTTATCCTTTCAGCCCCTCGGGTTATGGGGTCTCGGGGGGCGGCGATCAAGGGATCATCGGCGCGGAATGTGCGGTATGGTGCGGTCAGTCCTCGCCCGAGGCGCCGGGTGTGCCGCGGGCCGCGGCGGCGCGCGCCAGCGGGTGATGATCTTCGACCAGTGCGCGCAGGCGTTCGTCGAGCACGTGGGTGTAGATCTCGGTCGTGGCGACATCGGCATGACCCAGCAGCACCTGGATGGCGCGCAGGTCGGCGCCGTGGGCCAGCAGGTGCGTGGCGAAGGCATGGCGCAGCGTGTGGGGCGTGACGCTTGCCGGCGAGACGCCGGCGGCAACGGCCATTTCCTTGACCAGCAGGTAGAAGCGGTTGCGGGTCAGGTGGCCCAGCTTGCCGCGCGAGGGGAAGAGGAAGGGCGAGGGCGGCTTGCCCTCGGCGCGCCCGGCCTCCTCGGCGCGGTCGCGCAGTGCGAGCCAGTCGGCCAGCGCCGCGCGGGCGGGGGTGGAGAGCGGGACCATGCGTTCCTTGCCGCCCTTGCCGCGGACGAGCAGCATCTCGGGCTTGCCGCGGGCGGCCGCGACCGGCAGCGTGACCAGTTCGCTGACGCGCATGCCAGTGGCATAGAGCAGTTCCATCAGGCAGGTGTTGCGGCCGCGGTCGGCGGCATTGCGGCCGACATCGCGGGCGGCGGCGAGCAGGCGGTCGACATCCGCCTCCGACAGGGTCTTGGGCAGGCGCTTGGTGCGGCCCGGGCCGCGGATGCGGGCGGCGGGGTTGTCGTCGCGCAGGCGTTCCTCGAAGGCGAAGACGTAAAGCTGTCGGATCGCCGAAAGGCGCCGGGCCCGGGTGGCGGTGGCCAGCCCTTGCGCATCGAGGTCGACGAGGTAGGCCTCGATATCGGCCTGGGTGGCGCCGTCGAGGGAGAGCGCCTTGCCGTCGAGCCAGCCGGCGTAATCGTCGAGGTCGCGGCGATAGGCAGCGAGCGTGTTGGCCGCCGCCCCCAGTTCCGCCGCGCGGGCCTCGAGAAAGGGCTCGATCCAGCCGCGGCCGGGGGTCATTCCGCCTCCGCCAGCAGGAGGATCTGGAGCGCGGCCTGGCGGGCCACGTCTTCCAGCCCGACGACCCGCAGGGTGGCGAGCGCCGCTTCGAGATCGCGGGTCTGGCCGGGGGTGGCGCCCTGAAGCTGCATTCCCGCCGCGAGGATGCCCTGGCCCAGCCGGCCTTCGTTCAGGGGGCCGGCATGGTCCGGCGGCACCTTGCGGGCGGCGAAGGCGCGGGCGATGGCGGATTCCGTGGCATTCGCGGCGAGCGAGGCTTCGGGTGCGCCCCTTGCCAGCCCTTCGAGGAAGTTCAGGCGGCGGGTCTGTTCGCCGGGGGCCCTGGCGGCGCTTTCGTAGACGGGCGAGAGGAGCGCCACTTCGTGGGCCAGACCGGACGGGTCGTCGAGTTCCGCAAGATCGGCGCCGTAGAGGGCAGCGAAGGCCACGGCGAGGCCGTTCTCGCGCATCAGTTGCCAGGCGTCGCGGAGGGCGCGGGCGATGGCATCGTCGTCGCCCGAGGCGAGGGCGGCCTCGAAGGCCTGCACCGCGCGGACCCGTTCCCAGACGCCGCCTGAAGCGGCCGGTTCACGGTCTGTATAGAGGCCGAGCAGGCGGTTGGCGGGCAGGGCGCCTGTGCGGGCGAGGCGTTCGGCGGCCTCGACCTCGGCCTTCCAGCCCATGGTGCCGCGCAGGTCCGCCACGGCGTATTCGCGCGGCAGGTTGCGGGTGGGCAGGGGCATGCCGTTCGCCTCGAACAGGCGGAAGATCAGCGGGGTCATGTGCCGCGGCGGGGGCAGGTCGGCCCCGTCGGCGGTTTCGGGGTCGAGGAAGCGGGCCAGAAGCTGCGATTCATGGGCGTCGAGCGAGCCCAGGGCGTTGGCGGTGTCATAGGTCAGTGCCGCGGTCGACCAGTCGCCGGCGCGGGCGATGCAGAAGATGCGTGCGGCGTAGCTTTCCGACAGGTCGGGCGTGTCGGCCAGGGCCTGGCAGGGGTCGTCCTCGGTGCCCTTGAGCAGGGCGAGGTCGAGCCATTCGTCGAAGAGGAGCGGCGTGCCGGCGCCCGCGCGTTCGAGCAGCGCCAGCGCCGCGTCGACCGCGCCGTAGCGGCGCAGGACATCGACCCGGGCGCGCAGGAAGCGGGCATTGTCGGCGGCGTCGGAGGGCGGGTCGGCCTCGGCCAGGAGCAGCGTGTAATAGAGCGCCTGGATCGCCGGCAGGGGCGCGTCGCCGAGGCGCGAGAGCTGGGCCACCAGCGTGTCGGTCTCGCTGGCCGACCAGAGCGAGCGGGGCAGGCCGGTGGTCGACGACGGCAGCAGGCCCACCGCGTCGGGCCGCACGTCGTCGAGCGGCATGACCGTGACGGAGGGTACGGTTACCCCTTCGGTCACCGGCGGGTTGGCCAGTGGCTGGACCAGCGGCTGGGCCACGCTGACGGGGGCAGGCTGGTTGAGCCAGTCGATGGCCGACAGCGGTTCCTCGGCGAAGGCCATGCCCGGCACCAGCAGGGCGGCGAGGGAGAGCCTATTCGGTCTCAAGAAGGATATCCTGCCGAATCTCTTCCTCGGGCGGGGAGAAATCCGCGCCGAAGAACGGCCCGACATAGGCATAGGCCACGAGAGCCAGGAAGGCCAACACGGCCAGGTAGAAAAGCCACTTGATCAGGCGCGCCATATTGCCTCTTGCTCGTAGGTTTGTTCGTTACCGACTTTATAGCTGGCCTTTTGAACAAGATCACGTCATTCAGTGCAAACGATTTGGCAATTGGCATGGGAGCGCCGAACATTGGCCGCCGTAAGGCATTGGAAACTACACAAGACCGTGGTTCTGGTGGGCATGATGGGGGCTGGCAAGACCGCCGTGGGAAAAGCGCTTGCGGCGCGGCTCGGGGTGCCGTTTCTCGATTCGGATGCGGAGATCGAGCAGGCGGCGAACATGTCGATCGCCGAGATTTTCGCCCGCGACGGAGAGGCGTTCTTTCGCGACCGCGAAACGCAGGTGATCAACCGTCTGCTGGAGAACAAGCGCGGGGTGCTGTCGACCGGCGGCGGGGCGTTCCTGGCCGAGCGCAACCGGGAGCTGATTTCGCGGAAGGGGGTTTCGGTGTGGCTGGATGCAGAGCTGTCGATCCTTTGGAACCGGGTAAAACACAAGGATACCAGGCCGTTACTGCGCACGGATAAACCTCATGCGACGCTGAAGGCGCTCTACGAGGCGCGGGTGCCGGTTTATGCGACGGCGGATCTGTCGGTGAAGGCGCAGTCGGATTACGCGATCGAGACCATGGCGGAAAAGGTGATCGAGACGCTGCTGACACGGCCGGACGTGCTGGAGGAGAGCGAATGAGCGAGACCGTGCATGTGCCCCTGGGCGAGCGGGCCTATGACGTTCACATCGGGAGCGGGCTGCTGGCGCGGTCGGGGGCCATGGTGGCGCCCTTGCTGGCGCGGAAGCGGGTGGCGATCGTCACGGATGAGAACGTGGGGCCGCTGCATTTGAAGGCGCTGGAATCCGGTCTGGCGGCGGAGGGGATTTCCGCCGTTTCGCTGACATTGCCGGCCGGGGAGAGCACGAAGGGCTGGCCACAGTTCGAGAGGACGGTGGAATGGCTGCTGGAGCAGAAGGTCGAGCGGCGCGACGTGGTCGTTGCATTGGGCGGCGGGGTGATCGGCGATTTGGTTGGCTTTGCGGCCGCCGTGCTGCGCCGGGGGGTGCGGTTCGTGCAGGTGCCGACGAGCCTGCTGGCGCAGGTCGACAGCTCGGTCGGCGGCAAGACCGGGATCAATGCGCCGCAGGGCAAGAACCTGATCGGGGCGTTTCACCAGCCATCGTTGGTTCTGGCGGATACGGATGTGCTGTCGACCCTGACGGAGCGGGATTACCTGGCCGGGTACGGCGAGGTGGTAAAATACGGGCTGTTGGGGGATTCGGAGTTCTTTCAATGGCTTGAGGCGCAGGGTTCATCTGCTGCCGGAGGGGACCAGGCGGCGCGGATTCACGCGGTGCGGCGGTCGGTCGAGATGAAGGCCGAGATTGTCGTGCGGGACGAGACGGAACAGGGCGACCGGGCTTTGTTGAACCTCGGCCATACGTTCTGTCACGCGCTGGAGGCGGCTACGGGGTATTCCGATAGCTTGCTGCATGGCGAGGGCGTGGTGATTGGCTGTGCGCTGGCGTTCGAGCTGTCGGCGCGGATTGGGCTGTGTTCGCAGGAGGAGCCGAGCCGGGTTCGTGCGCATTTGCGCGACATGAAGATGAAGGTCGATCTGTCTGATATTCCGGGGGAATTGCCGGATGCGGATGGATTGCTCGACCTGATGGCGCAGGACAAGAAGGTGGTGGACGGCAAGCTGCGGTTCATCCTGGCGCGCGGGATCGGCGAGGCGTTCGTGACTTCGGATGTGGACCGCGACATGGTGCGCGGGCTGCTGCAGGAGGTGTTGGACGCGCGCTAGCCGCCGGTTGCCTTGGGCATGTTAACCCGTTTCGAGAGCTCTTCGAGGCTTTCCACCCGTTCGGAATAGCGGTCGGTGAGATAGGCGCTTTGCCCGCGTGTCAGCAGGGTGAATTTCATCAGTTCTTCCATCACGTCGACGAGGCGGTTGTAGAAAGGCCCGGGTTTCATGCGGCCGTTTTCGTCGAACTCGTCCCAGGCTTTCGCGACCGAGGATTGGTTGGGGATTGTGAGAAGGCGCATCCAGCGGCCGAGGATGCGCAACTGGTTGACCGCGTTGAAGCTTTGCGAGCCGCCGGAGACCTGCATCACCGCCAGCGTTTTACCTTGAGTGGGGCGGATGCCGCCGATGGGGGCGAGCGGGATCCAGTCGACTTGCGTTTTCATGATGCCGGTCATGGCGCCGTGGCGTTCGGGGGTGGACCAGACCATGCCCTCGGACCACATCACGAGATCGCGCAGCTCGGCCACCTTGGCGTGGGTGGTGTCGGCGTCGTCGGGCAGCGGCAGGCCGGAAGGGTTGAAGGTGCGGCACTCGGCGCCGAGGCGGGTGAGGATACGGGCGGCTTCCTCGGCGGCGAAGCGGGAGTAGGAGTGTTTGCGCAGGGAGCCGTAAAGGAGCAGGATACGGGGCGCATGGGTGGGGTGATCGGTTGGGAAGAGTTTATTCTCGTCAATGGGTTCGAAGGCGGAGTTCACGAGGTTCGGGGTGGTAGTGTCAGGCAACGCGGGTTCCTTTGGTGGTCAGGATGAGCTCTCCGTCTTCCTTGGTGTAGGGGCCCTGCGGCCAGGTTTCCAGCAGGTCGAGCACGGTTTCCGAGGGGCGGCAGAGGCGGACGCCCCTGGGCGTGCAGACGATGGGGCGGTTGACCAGTACCGGGTGGGTGAGCATGGCGTCGAGGAGGGTCTCGTCGCTGGTGAAGGGGTCGAGGAGGCCGAGTTCCTCGGCCGGGGACTTGGTGGTGCGCAGCGCGGTGCGCGGGGTGAGGTCTGCTGCCGCGAAGAGGGCGAGGAGCTGTGGGCGGGTCCAGCCGGTCTCGAGATAGTCGATCACGGTGGGCTGGTAACCTGCGTCGCGGATGATCTGCAGGACATTGCGCGACGTCCCGCAGGCGGGGTTGTGGTGGATGACGACGGCCATGGCGGTCAGGCGAACTTCGCACGCGTGCGGTTGGCGAAGGCCACGAGCGAGAGCATCACCGGTACCTCGACCAGCACGCCGACTACGGTGGCGAGCGCGGCGCCGGAGTTGAGACCGAAGAGGCTGATGGCCACCGCGACGGCCAGTTCGAAGAAGTTCGACGTGCCGATCATCGCGCAGGGCGCGGCGATGCGGTGGGGCACGCGCATGGCGTAGGCCGCGCCATAGGCCAGCGCGAAGATGCCGTAGCTCTGGATCAGGATGGGCACGGCGATGAGCGCGATGACGAAGGGGTTGGCGAGGATCAGCTCGCCCTGGAGCCCGAAGAGGATGACCACGGTGGCGATGAGGCCGATGATCGACCACGGTTTGACGCGGGCGGTGAAGGCGTCGATGGCCTGCTTGGAGCCGAGGGCGCGGCGGGTGAGGAGGCCCGCGGCGAGCGGCAGGACCACGTAGAGGATGGTGGCGGTAACGAGCGTCTGCCACGGCACGGTGATGTCGGTGACGCCGAGAAGGAAGGCCACGATGGGGGCGAAGGCGAAGACCATGATGATGTCGTTCACCGAGACCTGGATGAGGGTGTAGGTGGCGTCGCCGCGGGTGAGCTGCGACCAGACGAAGACCATCGCCGTACAGGGGGCGGCGCCCAGCAGGATGAGGCCGGCGGTGTATTGCGCGGCGTCTTCGGGAGAGATCCAGGGCGCGAAGATGTACTCGAAGAAGAGCACGGCGAGGAAGGCCATGGTGAAGGGTTTGATCAGCCAGTTGACGATGAGCGTGACGATCAGGCCCCTGGGCTGTCTGGCGACGCCCGAGATGGTGGAAAAATCGACTCCGACCATCATCGGATAGATCATCGCCCAGATCAGGACGGCGACGACGAGGTTGACCGAAGCGACCTCGGCCGCCGCGACGGCCTCGACAAGGCCGGGGGCGATGGCGCCGATGCCGATGCCCAGCACGATGGCGAGCGCGATCCAGACGGAGAGGTAGCGTTCGAAGACGCCAAGGCCGCTGTCCTTGGCGGAGAGGTTCGTGTCGGTCATGTCGTGTCCTTGCGGGTCAGGCGGGGTGGATCAGGCGGGGGTTGTGTCGTTCTGGGTCTGGCCGATGCGGTCGAGCTCTTTCTGGAGGGAGAGCCGGTCGAGCTGGGCCATGGGCAGGTTGACGAAGATCGAGATGCGGTTGCGGAGCATCCGGTAGGCATCTGAAAAGGCGAAGGCAATCTCGGCCTCGGTGCCGGTGGCGGCGGCCGGGTCGGGGACGCCCCAATGGGCGCTCATCGGCTGGCCGGGCCAGATGGGGCAGGGCTCGGATGCGGCCTGATCGCAGACGGTGAAGACGAAATCCATTTGCGGGGCGTCGGGGCCTGCGAATTCTTCCCAGCTTTTGGAGCGGATCTGCGACGTGTCGTGGTTGAGGTGCTTGAGAAGCTCCAAGGTGCGCGGGTGGGGCGCGTCCTTGGGCTGGGAGCCGGCGGAGAAGCCGCGGAACTTGCCGAGACCTTCGCGTTCGATGATGGCTTCGGCCATGAGCGACCGGGCGGAGTTGCCGGTGCAGAGGAAGAGAACGTTCTTGCGGTCGTCGGGCATGGGAGGGGCCTCCTTTAGCAGGCGCAGGCGAGTTTCGAGATCAGGGGCTGGCAGAGGTCGGGGTTTCCGCCGCAGCAATCCTCCATCAGGAAGGCGAGCAGACCGCTGGTGCCGTCGAGATCGGCGAAGTAGCGGATGGAGCGGCCTTGCCGTTCATTCCGGACGAGGCCGGCCTGGTGGAGGACGGAAAGGTTGGCGGACATGGTGTTCTGGCGGACGTTCAGCGCGTCGGAGATTTCACCGGCGGCCATGCCGGTCTCGCCGGCCTTCAGGAGCAGGCGGAAGACGTCGAGCCGTGTGGGCTGTGACAGGGCCGAGAAGGCGGTGAGGGCGTGAGTCTTATCCATATATCGTGAAATATTGATATATAGAGAAGGAGTCAACGGGGAAGTTGACGTGCGGAAAATTGGAATTATCCGGCTCGGAATTTTCGAAAATTCCGCAGGGGCCTCATTGGTAAGGCAGACGTTTTCTTGGAAGAAAACGCCCCGGAAAATTCGAATTTTCCGGGGCAATGCCGTTGGTTAGCCGGCGATCTTCACCAAGGCGTGGCGCTTCTTGCCGGCGGAAAGCTTGAGGTCTCCCGCAAACTCGTCGGGTGTCATCAGGCGCGGCTCCTTCACCACCTCGTCATTGATGCTGGCGCCGCCGCTGGCGAAGAGGCGCTTGGCTTCCTTGCCGGACGGGCTGAGCCCGGCCTTCACGAAGAGCGCCGTGTTGGCGATGCCCTCGCCGATATCGGCAGCGGTGAGCGTCACGGTGGGCAGGTCGTCACCCACGCCGCCCTTTTCGAACACCTCGCGCGAGGTGGCCTCTGCGGCCTGCGCGGCCTCGCGCCCGTGCAGCAGGGTCGTCACCTCGTTGGCGAGGATGATTTTGGCGTCGTTGATCTCGGACCCCGCCAGCGCGCCGAGGCGGTCGCATTCCTCGATCGGCAGCTCGGTGTAGAGCTTGAGGAAGCGGCCCACGTCGGCATCCATCGTGTTCCGCCAGAACTGCCAGAACTGGTAGGGCGAGCACATCTCGGCATTGAGCCAGATCGCGCCATCGGCGCTTTTGCCCATCTTGCGGCCGTCGGCCGTGGTCAGGAGCGGCGAGGTGAGGCCAAAGACCTCGGTGTCGATCACCCGGCGGGTGAGGTCGATGCCGTTGACGATGTTGCCCCACTGATCGGAACCGCCCATCTGCAGCAGACAGCCGTAGCGGCGGTTCAGCTCGAGGAAGTCGTAGGCCTGCAGGATCATGTAGTTGAATTCGAGGAAGCTGAGCGACTGTTCGCGGTCGAGCCGGGATTTCACCGATTCGAAGCTGAGCATCCGGTTGACCGAGAAATGCCGCCCGATATCCCGCAGGAAGGTGATGTATTGCAGGCCGCTGAGCCATTCGTCGTTGTTGAGCATCAGCGCGCCGGTGGGGCTGTCGTTGTAGTCGACATAGGCGGCGAAGACCTGCTGGATACCGTCGATATTGGCCTGGATGGCGGCATCGTCGAGCAGCGGGCGTTCGTCGGCGCGGAAGGAGGGGTCGCCCACCTTCGTGGTGCCGCCGCCCATCAGCGTGAGCGGCTTGTGGCCGGTCTTCTGCAGCCAGCGCAGCATCATGATCTGGATGAGCGAGCCCACGTGGAGCGAGCGCGCGGTCGCGTCAAACCCGATATAGGCCGGAACCACGCCCGTGCTCAGCGCCTCGTCGAGGCCCTGGTAATCGGTGCAGTCGGCGAGGAAGCCGCGCTCGATCATGACGGTCATGAAGTCCGATTTGGGGTGGTAGGTCATATCGCTTGTTCCCGGGTTTTTCGCGCGGCATGTATAGGCATGGTTCGGGCGAAGGAAAAGAGCATGTTGAAGGCGGGGCGCATATGGGCGCTCGGGGCGATGTCGGGAACGTCGCTTGACGGGGTCGACGCGGCGATGGTCGAGACCGATGGCGAGGAGATATTCGCCTTCGGGGCGTCGGATTACCGGGGATATTCGGAGGGCGAGCAGGCGGTTCTGGCGGGTGCGTTGGGCAAGTGGCCGGGAGACGACGTGGCCGAGGCCGAGGCGGTGGTGCAGATGGCCCATGCCGAGTTGCTGTCGCGGTTCGAGGGGGCGCAGTTGGTGGGCTTTCACGGGCAGACGCTGGCGCATGAGCCGCGGGGGCGGGGGACCTACCAGATCGGTGATGGCGCGGCCTTGGCGGAGGCGTTGGGCGTGCCGGTGGTGTGGGATTTCCGGTCGGCCGATGTGGAGCTGGGCGGCGAGGGGGCGCCGCTGGCGCCGTTTTTCCATTTCGCCTGTGCGAAGTGGATCGGGGCGGAGAGGCCCTTGTGTTTCCTGAACCTCGGGGGCGTGGGGAACCTGACATGGGTGGACCCGCGCAAAGACAGGCCTGAGGCAGAGGGGGCCTTGCTGGCCTTCGATACCGGTCCCGCGAATGCGCCGATCAATGACGTGATGATGCGGCGGCTTGGGCTGCCCTATGACAAGGATGGCGCGTTGGCGCGGCGGGGGCAGGTCGAGGACGGTGCGCTGGAGCTGTTCCTTGACGACGCCTATTTCTCGAGAATGCCGCCCAAGTCTTTGGACCGGAACGAGTTTTCCGACATGATCGGTTTGGTCAACGAGTTGAGCGATGCCGATGCGGTGGCAACGCTCACGGGGATGAGTGCCGCGGCGGTGCTACGGGGGATGGAGCATTGCCCGGAGCCGCCCGAGCGCTTGCTTGTCACGGGTGGCGGGCGGCATAATCCGGTGCTAATGGAAATGTTGCGGGTGGCGCTCGATTGCCCGGTGGAGCCGGTCGAGGCGGCCGGGCTGGACGGCGACATGCTGGAGGCGCAGGCGTTTGCCTATCTCGCGGTGCGCGTGGCGCGGGGGCGGCCGACCTCGGGCCCGGGCACGACGGGGGTGCGCGCGGCGGTGTGCGGCGGCACGATCAGCCGGCCGGAGGGCACGAATTAGCCGGTCGAAGGGGATGGGATGACGTATGAGCTTGACCAGGGGGCCGGGGCGGGGCTGCGGCTGGGGCTGATCCTGCTGAGCACGGACGAGACGCTGGAATACGAGGCGCGGCAGGTGCTTGCCGGGCGGGAGGTGAACCTTCTGCACACGCGCATTCCGGCGCGGGCGGATGTGACGCCCGAGGACCTGGCGACCATGGCGGGCGAGATGACGGCGACAGCCGCGCTGTTGCCGCAAGGGCTGGACGGGGTGGCCTATGCCTGTACGTCGGGGGCCACGATCATCGGGCCGGACAGGGTCGAAGCGCTGGTGCAGATGGCGCATCCGGGTGTGCCGGTGACCAATCCGCTGAGCGCAGTGGTGGCCGCGTTGGGTGAATTGGGAATGAGCCGGATCGCGATGGTGACGCCCTACGTGGAAGAGGTGACCGGGCCGATGCGCGCGGCGCTGGCGGCGCATGGTGTCGAGACGGTGAGCGAATTCAGCTTCGGCCAGAAAGAAGACCGGACGGTGGCGCGGATCACCGAGGCGAGTACGCGGCGGGCGATTGTCGAGGCGGCGCGGAAGCCTGGCGTCGAGGCGGTGTTCACCAGCTGCACCAATCTGCGGACCTTCGGGATACTCGGTGCGGCGGAGGCGGAGCTGGGCATTCCGGTGATCAGCTCGAATTCCGCGCTGATGTGGCGGCTATTGACGCTGGCGGGGCAGCCGGCGGTGGGCTGGGGGCCGGGGCGGCTCTTTGGCCGCGAAGCTGCGTGAGATTACCGGGATGAGCGATCTCGCCTACCGCAGGGAACTCGACGGCGTGCGCGCCATTGCCGTGCTGAGCGTGGTGCTGTTCCATGTCGGGTATCCGGACATGACGGGCGGCTATGTCGGCGTCGACATCTTCTTCGTGCTGTCCGGCTACCTGATCTGTGGGCAGACCTATATGCGGCTGGAGCAGGGCACCTATTCGGTGACCGAGTTCTTTGCGCGGCGGATCAGGCGGCTGTCGACGGCCTATGCCTTGTGTTTCCTCGTGACCGCGCTTCTGGCGAATGCGTTCTTCCTGAGATCCGAGATGGCCGTGGTGGCGGATGGGTTCTTGGGCTCGATCACCTTCGCGAACAACTACAACCTTTTGAATTCGGTAGGCTATTTCTCAACCCCTGCGCACGAAAACCCGTTCCTGCACACCTGGTCGCTGTCGATCGAGGAGCAGTTCTACATCGTGCTGCCGATGCTCATCCTTCTCACGCGGCGCAACCGGGCGGTGTTCGCGTGGCTGCTGGGGATGTTGTTCGTGGTGTCGCTGGGGCTGACGCTGTTTTCGGGCGACCTGATCTATGACCGGGAGCAGCGGTTCTTCGCGTCGAGCTTCCGGGTGTGGGAGTTGGCGGCGGGCGGCTTGATCTTCCTGGTAACCTATCACCGGCTCATTCCGGCGAAATTGCCGTTGGCGCCGCTGGTGGGGCTGGCGCTGGTGATCGTGCCAGTGGGAGTGCTCGATGCCAGTTACCTCTATCCCGGCTGGGCGACGGTGCTGCCGGTGCTGGGCACGGTGATCCTGATCGCGTTTGCCGCACCGGGGCATAGTTGGGTGGCAAAGGCGCTGGCGGTCAGGCCCATGGCCTATATCGGGCGGATTTCCTATGGCACCTACCTGTGGCATTGGCCGGTGATCGTCGGGGCGCTCTATTACGGCGTGACCCTGACCGACGAGATCCGGGCGGTGCTGGTGCTGGTGTCGCTGGGCCTCGGGGCGCTGTCCTATCATCTCGTCGAGATGCCGGTACGGCGGATCTCCGTGCGGGGCGAGGGGAAGCGGCGGCTTTACATGCTGTTTGCGGGGCAGGCGCTGGTGCTGCTCGGGCTCGCCGTCTACCTGTTGTACCAGCCCGGCAAGGCGGGCGCGGGCGAGGATGCGCGGCTGGAGGCGCTGAAGGCCGAGGTGATGAACGTGCACCCGGGGTGGGATGCGTGCTGGGGGCAGGACAGCCCCGAGACGTTCTGCAAGCTGGGGGTTGAGGCCGAAGAGCCTGCTTACGTGCTCTGGGGCGACAGCATGGCGAATTCGGCTTTCGAGGCGTTCGATCAATATGGCAAGGACCGGGGCGAAGCCGGTTACATGATCACCAAGGCAGCCTGCGCCCCGCTTATGGGCGCCGGGACCAAGCCTGATTGCATCGCCTTCAATGACAGGATTTTCGAGTATCTCGCCGGCGCACCGCCGATGGACGTGTTCCTGTTCGCCCGGTGGTCTTTCTATGCGGAAGGCTATGGCCACCGGGGCGACAGGCCGGGGCAGGTGGCCCTGCTGGCGCCCGACGGGACAGCGGCGGAGGAGAACTTCCCGCTGTTTGCCGACAGCCTTGGGGCGGCGGTGGCGAAGCTGGCGGAGAAACACCGGGTGGTCGTGATCAACCACGTGCCGGAATTCTCCAGCTCGGTGCCGAAGTCGATGCTGAGGACGATGCGGTTCGGGTCGGCGCCGCTCAACCTGACGGTGGCGCAGTTCGAGGCGCGGACGGGCCGGACGGTGGAGGCCGTGCGTGCGGCGGCGGAGGAAAATGGCGCGGTGCATGTCGCACCGGCGGAGCTTTTCTGCGACGACAAGACCTGTCATCATGCGCAGGGCGGCGTGCCGCTTTTCATCGACAACGTACATCTGGGGCCGCGGGGCAACGCGCTGTTGTTGCAGGCCGTGGATGCGGCGCTAGACAAGGAGGACCAGCCATGAGTGCAGAGAAACCTCTCGACCCCGCGACGATCGCCGCACGGGCGGCGGGGGCCGTGGATGATGCGCACGGCGGCGTGGTGCCCGGCGTGCAGCCGACCACGACCTTCCGGCGGGATGAAAGCTATGCGCTGCAGTCGGGCGGCAGCTATGGCCGGGACCACAATGCCAACGTGGCACAGGCCGAAGAGGTGCTGCGCCAGCTGGAAGGCGCGGCGCAGACGCGGTTGTTCCCCTCGGGCATGGCGGCGGTGGCGGCGCTGTTCCGGACCCTGCCGGACGGCGCGCGCGTGGTCATGCAGTCGGGTATCTACTGGGGCGTGCTGGCCTGGGTGCGGAAGTTCTGCGCGCGGCGCAACATCCGCCTGGAGGAGATCGACGCCGCCGACCCGCTGGCCATCCGCAAGGCGCTGGTGGAGAAGGTGGACCTTGTCTGGATCGAGGTGCCGTCGAACCCCTGGCTGAAGGTGGCCGATATCGGGGCGATTGCCAAGCTGACCCATGACAGCGGCGGGTTGCTGGCGGTCGACGGGACGGCGGCGACACCGGTGCTGACGAAGGCGCTGGATCTCGGCGCGGATATCTCGATGCACTCGGCGACGAAGGCGATCAACGGGCACACGGATGTTCTGGCCGGGGTGCTGTCGTGCCGGGATGCCGACAGCGATGTCTGGCAGGCGATCTGCGCCGACCGCATGGAGGCAGGCGCGATCCTGGGAGCGTTCGAGGCATGGCTTCTGCTGCGGGGGATGCGCACGCTGCCGCTCAGGATGGAGCGGATGTGCCGCAGCGCGCAGGTGCTGGCCGAGGCGCTGGACGCGCATGAGCGCGTCGAGGGCGTCCTCTACCCGGGCCTGCTGGAGCATCCGGCGCATTCGCTGGCCAGGGCCCAGATGACGGGCGGCTTCGGCTACCTGATGTCGGTGCTGGTCCGGGGCGGCACCGAGGAGGCGCTGGCGGTCGCCGGGCGGCTGCGGCTCATCCACCGGGCGACGTCGCTCGGCGGGGTCGAGAGCCTTGTGGAGCATCGCGCGACGATCGAGCCGCATACGGGCATTCCCGGCAACCTGCTGCGGCTGTCGGTCGGGATCGAGGACGCGGGCGACCTGCTGGACGATCTCGACCGGGCGCTGAGGGGCTAGGCCGGGCCCGGCTCAGTCGTCCTTGATCCGCTCCATCGCCCAGCCGACGCTGAACCCGTGCAGGATGGTGGACAGCAGGATAACGAGGCCCACGAGCGTCCAGAGCTGGCTTTCGTTGGTGAATTCCATGTGGCTGCCGGCGTAGCACAGATAGTAGATCGAGCCGATGCCGCGCACGCCGTAGACCGATACGACGGCCCGGTCGCGGTATGGCATGGAACTGCCCAGCAGGCCGATCCAGCCGGACAGGGGCCGCACCACGACGATCAGCAGCAGCGCGAAGAGCACGTGAACCCAGTTGAGATCGGTCAGCAATAGCGGCAGCACGGTGCCAAGCCCGACCAGAAGCACCGCGGTCAGGGCGTGTTCGATGGATTCCGAGAAATCGTGCAGGCGGCGATGGAAATGGTGGTCCTGCTCGACCCGGCGCAGGGTAAGGCCCATGACGGCGACGGCAATGAAGCCGTAGCCCTCGACCAGCTCGGTCGAGCCATAGCAGAGCAAGACCCCTGCCAGTGCCACCACGCCGGAGCCGGTTTCGGCAAGGATCGCACTTTTGGGGACGGAGAAGAGGACGTAGCCCAGAACCCGCGCCCCGGCCCAGCCCATCGCCGCGCCCACGGCGATGCGATACATTACGTCGAACAGCACCCATTCCATCAGCAACTCGCCCGCCGTCAGCCCGCCGGCGGCGGCGAGCAGGCCCAGATAGACGAAGGGAAAGGCCAGCCCGTCATTGAGCCCGGCCTCTGTCGTCAGCGTGAAGCGGACGGGATGCTCGACGCCTTCCTGTGGCGGCCCCACCTGCACGTCGGCGGCGAGCACCGGGTCAGTGGGCGCAAGCACCGCGCCCAGCAGGATGGCCCCGGCGACCGTGAGCCCCTCGAGCCCGATGCCCAGCAGCGCCACGGCGAGGATGGTCAGCGGCATGGCAATGCCGAGCATGCGGAAAGTCGGCGTCCAGCGGCGCCAGGGGCGCAGCGCGTCGATCCGCATGCCGGTGCCGAAGAGCGCGATGATTACCGTCAGTTCGCTGACCAGTTCCCAGATGCGCGGCGCCTCGCGCGGGTCGGGCAGGGTGGGCAGGTTCGGCACCAGCAGCGCCGCGCCTGCGCCGAACAGGATCATCAGCGGCGCCGAGGCGGGTTCGCGGTCGGACACGAGCCGGGGCAGCCACTGGGCGAGGATGACGATGGCGCCGACGACGGCGAGGGCGATGTGGTAGGAGCTGAACGCGAAGAAGTCTTCTGGCGGCACGTGGGGTGACATCCTTTGTCTTGGGGACCGGAGGGTATGATACGGGGGTTAACCGATTGAACAAGCGCCATGATTAACGCGTCTTGCAGGCTCGGTGTTCCGCCGGGGGCGTTGCGCGGGCGGAGGGCGCGGTGCAGGGATATTTGTGACCAAGAAGAAGCAGGGGTTGCACGACGGCCGCAGCGGTGTTTTTTCCCGTGTACAGGGCGCGCAAGGCAGGGTAGGAGGGCGCCTTCCAGACCTGTCGCGCGACAGGGGGCGGTGCCGGTGGCGCCGCGTGCTCAAACAGAACGGTTTTCCTGATGATCCAGTCCCTCTCCGATGCGCTCGCCGAGCGCGGTTACGACATTCTGACCCCCGTGCAGGAGGCGGTGACGGCGCCGGAGCTGGCGGGGGCCGACCTGCTGGTCTCGGCGCAGACGGGTTCGGGCAAGACGGTGGGGTTCGGGCTAGCGATCGGGCCGACGCTGCTGGACGAGGCGGGCGTCTTCGGGCCGGCAGCGGCGCCGCTGGGGCTGATCATCGCGCCGACGCGGGAGCTGGCCTTGCAGGTGACGCGGGAGCTGGGCTGGCTTTATGCCAAGGCGGGCGCGCGGATCGCCTCCTGCGTGGGCGGCATGGACATGCGCGACGAGCGCCGGGCGCTGGAGCGGGGCGCACATATTGTGGTGGGCACGCCGGGGCGGCTGAGCGATCACATCCGGCGCGGGTCGCTCGACATGAGCGCGTTGCGCGCGGTGGTGCTGGACGAGGCGGACGAGATGCTGGACCTCGGCTTTCGCGAGGACCTCGAGTTCATGCTGGGCGAGGCGCCGGAAGAGCGGCGGACGCTGTTGTTCTCGGCCACGGTGCCGCCGATGATCGTGACGCTGGCCAAGCATTACCAGCGGGATGCCGTGCGGGTGACGACCCTGTCGGACAAGAGCCCGCACGCGGATATTACCTACCAGGCGCTGCGCGTGGCGCCGCAGGATGCCGAGAACGCGATCATCAACGTGCTGCGGTTCCACGAGGCGCAGAACGCCATCGTCTTTGCCAACACGCGGGCGACGGTGAACCGGCTGACGGCACGGTTCGCGAACCGGGGGTTCTCGGTCGTGTGCCTGTCGGGCGAGCTGAGCCAGGCGGAGCGGAGCCACGCGCTGCAGGCGATGCGCGACGGGCGGGCAAGGGTATGCGTGGCGACGGACGTGGCGGCGCGGGGGATCGACCTGCCGAACCTCGAGCTGGTGGTGCATGCCGAGCTGCCGTCGAATTCGGAGACCTTGCTGCACCGGTCGGGGCGGACGGGGCGCGCGGGGCGGAAGGGGATTTCCGCGCTGATCGTGCCGCCCAAAGTGGGCAAGAAGGCCGAGCGGCTGTTGAAGGGCGCGAAAGTGCAGGCCGAGTGGACAGTGCCGCCGGGCGCCGAGGAGATCCTGCGCCGCGACGAGGAGCGGCTGCTGGCCGATCCGGTGTGGGGCGAGGCGGCCAGCGAGGCGGAGGCGGAGTTTGCCGCGCGGCTTCTGGCGGAGCAGTCGCCCGAGGCGGTGGCGGCGGCCTATCTGCGCCTCTTCCGGGCGCGACATTCGGTGCCGGAGGAGCTGTCGGACGTGGCGTCGCGGCCGGAGCCCAAGCCGCGGCCGGAGTTCGGGCCGAGCGTCTGGGTCTCGCTGTCGGTGGGGCGCGACAAGGGGGCGGAGCCGCGCTGGCTGTTGCCGCTGATGCTGCGGGCGGGGGCGCTGGAGAAGGCCGATGTGGGCGCGATCCGGGTGCAGGATACGGAGACCTTCGTGGAAATCGCGGAAGGGGCGGCGGAGAATTTCATGGCGTCGCTGGAGCAGGGCGGCGTGCTGGAGAAGGGCGTGAGCGTGCGGGCCGTCGAGGGTGTGCCGGAGTTCGGGCGGCCCGAGCAGTCCGAGCGTCCGGCGCGTCCGGCGGGCGGCGCGCCGAAGCGCGGCGGGGGCAAGCCGTGGCAGGAGAAGAAGGATACGCGGCCGAGGGGGCCGAAGCCCGAGCGGCGCGAGACGGCGGAGCGGGCGGAGCGTGGGCCCCGGCCTGAGCGGAAGGCGGAAGCGCCGAGGGAGAAACCGGGGAAGGCGTTCGAGAGGGCTGCGCCGGGCGGCAAGCCAAAGAAACCCTACGAGCCGCGCAGGCCGAAACCGGCTGCGGAGGCCGGGGCACCGGCGCCGCAGGATACGCGCAAGCCGCGCAGCAAGGGGCCGAAGGCCGGTAAGCCGGCAGGGAAGCCTGTGGGGAAGCCTGACGCGAAGGTCGGTGCGGGCAAGCCGAAGCCCAGGGTCAATGCCTCGGATACCTCGAAACGGTTCACGCCGCCGGGGAAACCGGGCAAGCCGGCCAAGCCCCGGGGCGGGGTGCGTGGGAAGGGTGGCAGCGCCGTGCCGAAGCGGCGGAAGCCGTGAGGGCCAGCGCCGTCAGCCGCCGTCAGTGGCCCATGATCATGCCTTCGAGGGCGGATTTCTCCATCGAAAGCTCCTGAAGCCGGGCCTTGACCACGTCACCGATGGTGACGATTCCGACCAGCTTGCCATCCTCGACAACGGGCATGTGCCGGAAGCGGCCTTCGGTCATGCGGGTGAGCACGGCGTCGGAACTGTCCTGCTTGGAGCAGCAGACCGGGTCCGGGGTCATCATCTGGTCGACGGTCTCCTGCAGGCACTTGGCGCCGCGGGCGGCCAGCGAGCGGACGATGTCGCGCTCTGACAGGATGCCCTCGGCCGCCTCGCCATCCGAAGAGACCACCAGACCGCCGATGCGCTTGTCGGAGAGAATCTGCGCCGCGTCCGAGACGCGCGTACCGGGTTTTATGGTGATGACACCGTCATTGTCCTTGGATTTCAGGATCTGCTGGACGAGCATGGCCGGTTACCCCGCAATATTATTCCGTCAATTCAAGGGTCTGCTATTCGATTGTTTCTGTCAAGCCTCGGCCTCGAGCCGGGCCACCTCTGCGCGGATTGCCTCGCAGAAGGATTGGGCGAAGCGGTTGAGCCGGTCGAGGCGGCGGTCGTCGGCGGGGCGGACGAGGTAGAAGGCGCGGGTGAGGCTGAGCTGATCGGTCAACAGCTTGCGGGTGCCGGGGAAGAAAGGCATGGCGAAATCATGCATGATGCCGACGCCCGCGCCCTGCCGGATCCAGCCCATCTGGACCGCGACGGAGTTGGAGGCGAGATCGACCCGGGTGAGCCCGGCCTCGCCGAGATAGTCGAGCTCCTTGTCGAAGATCATGTCCTGGATGTAGCCGATGATGCGGTGGTGGTTCAGGTCGTCGAGCGAGGCGATCGGCGGGGCGTCGCGCAGGTAATCCTCGGAGGCGGCGAGGTGGAGGCGGTAATCGGCGATCTTCTGCACCGTCAGCCGCCCCGCGGTGGGGGGCGAGACGGCGACGACCATGTCGGCCTCGCGCCGGGTGAGGTTGAAGAGGCGGGGGAGGGCCACGATCTGAATCTCGAGCCCGGGATTGGCGCGGCCGATCCGGTCGCAGACCTGCGGCAGGAGGAAATTGGCCGAGCCGTCGGGCGCGCCGATGCGGATCTGGCCGGAGATGCCGGCGGCCTGTCCCGCCATGTCGTCGGCCGCGTCTTCCACCGCCTGTTCGGCGCGGGTGGCGTGGGTCATCAGGCGCTGGCCCGCGTCGGTGAGCGCATAGCCCGTGGGCGACTTGGCGAAGAGCGGGGCGCCGTAGCCCGCCTCGAGCCGGGCAACGCGGCGGCCGACTGTGGCGGGGTCGAGTTTCAGCAAGCGACCGGCGCGCGACAGGCTTTCGGCACGGGCCACGGCGAGAAACACTTTCAAATCATCCCATTGCACCTGCATCGCGTCACCCTTTGCATTTATGCAAGACGTTTTTGAGACATTGCCCCTTTTCCATCTATTTTTGCAACGGTAGGGTCGCGCCAAATTCTCATGGAGGAGCGTCATGAAAGAACTGACCCATTATATCGGCGGCGAGCATGTCAAAGGCACGTCGGGCCGGTTTTCCGATGTCTACAACCCGGCGACGGGCGAGGTTCAGGCGAAATGCCCGCTGGCCTCGACCGAGGAATTCGGCAAGGCCGTGGACATCGCCGAGAAGGCACAGCCCGCCTGGGGCGCGACCAACCCGCAGCGCCGCGCGCGTGTGCTGATGGAATTCGTGCGCCTGCTGAACCGCGACATGGACAAGCTGGCCGAGGCGCTGTCGTCGGAGCACGGCAAGACGGTGCCGGATGCCAAGGGCGACGTGCAGCGGGGCCTCGAAGTGGTGGAATACTGCATCGGCGCGCCGCAGCTTCTGAAGGGCGAGTTCACCGACAGCGCGGGGCCGGGGATCGACATGTATTCCATGCGCCAGCCGCTGGGCGTGACCGGCGGGATCACCCCGTTCAACTTCCCGGCGATGATCCCGATGTGGATGTTCGCGCCGGCGATTGCCTGCGGCAACGCCTTCATCCTCAAGCCGTCCGAACGTGACCCCTCGGTGCCGCTGATGCTGGCCGAGCTGATGGAAGAGGCCGGGCTGCCCAAGGGGATCTTGCAGGTGGTAAACGGCGACAAGGAATCGGTCGACGCGATGCTTGACCACCCGGTCGTTCAGTCGATCGGCTTCGTGGGCTCCACGCCGATTGCCGAGTACATCTATGGCCGCGGCTGTTCCAACGGCAAGCGGGTGCAGTGCTTCGGCGGTGCCAAGAACCACATGATCATCATGCCGGATGCCGACATGGACCAGGCGGCGGATGCGCTGATCGGGTCGGGCTATGGCGCGGCGGGCGAGCGCTGCATGGCGATCTCGGTGGCTGTTCCCGTGGGCGACGACACCGCCGACAAACTGATCGAGAAGCTGGTGCCGCGGATCGAGAAGCTGAAGGTCGGGCCCTATACCGCGGGCGACGACGTGGATTACGGCCCCGTGGTGACGGGCGAGGCGAAGAAGAAGATCCTCGGCCTTGTCGAGAAAGGGATCGAGCAGGGCGCCGAGCTGGTGGTCGACGGGCGGGATTTCTCGCTCCAGGGCTACGAGGACGGGTTCTTCGTCGGGCCGCACCTGTTCGACAAGGTGACGCCGGACATGGACATCTACACGCAGGAGATCTTCGGCCCGGTGCTGTCGACCGTGCGGGCGGGCTCCTACGAGGAGGCGCTGCAACTGGCGATGGACCACGAGTATGGCAACGGCACGGCGATCTTCACCCGTGACGGCGACGCCGCGCGCGACTTCGCCAACCGGGTCAACGTGGGGATGATCGGTGTGAACGTGCCGATCCCGGTGCCGCTGGCCTACCACACCTTCGGCGGCTGGAAGAAATCGGCCTTCGGCGACCTGAACCAGCACGGGCCGGATGCCTTCAAGTTCTACACCCGCACCAAGACCGTGACGGCGCGCTGGCCGTCGGGGATCAAGGAAGGCGGCGAGTTCAACTTCAAGGCGATGGACTGACCTTGCCGAGATAAGCATACTGTCCGGGCCGCGCGCATCCTGCCGCGGCCCGGTTTCGTTTTGGGGAGGACGTGGCGATGTGGCCTGACACGCGGCTTTGCAGATTGCTGGGGGTCGAGCACCCGATCATCCTGGCGCCGATGGCGGGGACGACCACGCCCGAGATGGTGGCGGCGGTGTCGAACGGCGGGGGCCTTGGCTCGCATGGCTGTGCGACCATGCCGCTCGACCGGCTGGAGCGGGACGTGGAGGTTCTGGCGCGGTCGACGAACCGGCCGGTCAACCTGAATTTCTTCTGCCACTCGCCGCCCGAGATCACCCGCGCCCAGCACGAGGCGGTGCTGGAGGCGCTGGCGCCGTTCTATGCCGCGGCCGGGGTCACGCCGCCCGAGGGCGTGCCGAAAGCGCCCTATGCCCCCTTCGGGCAGGCGCACCTGGAGGCGCTGCTGGCGCATCCGCCGGCGGTGGTGAGTTTCCATTTCGGCTTGCCGGATGGCGACGCGGTGAAGGCGCTGAAAAAGCGCGGCTGCCTGGTGTTCAGCTCGGCCACCACGGTGGCCGAGGCGCGCTGGCTGGAGGCGCGCGGCGTCGATGCGGTGATCGCGCAGGGCTGGGAATCGGGCGGGCACCGGGGCGTGTTCCTCGAGCCCGAGAACGACGCGCAGGTGGGGCTGTTCTCGCTGCTGCCGCAGGTGGCGGACGCGGTGAAGGTGCCGGTGATTGCCGCGGGCGGCATTGCCGACGGTCGGGGCATTGCCGCCGCCTTCAAGCTGGGCGCGTCCGGCGTGCAGATCGGGACCGCATTCATCAGCGCCGACGAGGCCGCGCACAAGCCCCTGCATGACGAGGCGGTGGCCGCGGGCGCCGATGACAGTACGCGGATCAGCCTCGCCGGCTCCGGCCGCCCGGCGCGGGCACACCGGACGCCCTGGCTGGACGCGATGACCAAGGTTGGCACGGCGCCTTTCCCGCTGATGTACCACTACACCGCAGGGCTGCAAGCGGCAGAGGCGGAGAAGCACCGTTTCTCGCTCTACGGTCAGAGCGCGCGGCTGGCGCCCGGCGGCGATACCGGCGCGCGGCTGGCAGCGCTGGTCGAGGGCGCGCGGCGGGCGCTCGCGTGAAAAATCCGACGATCCGACCCTGACGGCTTGATTTTTCCCGGCCCGCCCGGCGACAGTCGGAAGTGATCAGGCGGGAGGGCAGGTCATGGCGATCACGGAACCGGAATTCACCATCGGGATCGAGGAGGAATACCTGCTCGTCGATCGCGACAGCCTTGACCTGGCCGAGGCGCCGGAGGGCTTGATGGAGGCCTGCAAGACCGAGTTGCAGGACCAGGTGGCGCCGGAATTCCTGAAATGCCAGATCGAGATCGGCACCAAGGTCTGCCGCACCGTGGCCGAGGCAAGGGAAGACCTGAAGCGGCTGCGCTCCTGCGTGTCGGAGCAGGCGGCCAAACACAACCTCGTGCCGATTGCCGCCTCGTGCCACCCCTTCTCCGACTGGCGCGAGCAGCATCATACCGACAAGGAACGCTACAACGAGCTGCATGACGACCTCGCCGGTGTGGTGCGGCGGATGCTCATTTGCGGGATGCACGTGCATGTGGGCATCGCCGAGCCCGACCGGCGGGTCGACCTGATGAACCAGCTGGCCTATTTCCTGCCGCACCTGCTGGCGCTGTCCTGTTCCTCGCCCTTCTGGCAGGGGCGGGATACCGGGCTGGACAGTTACCGGCTGACCGTGTTCGACAACCTGCCGCGCACCGGGCTGCCGCCCCGAATGGCCAGTTTCGGCGAATTCGAGCGCTCGGTGCAGATACTGACCGATCTTGGCGTGATCGAGGATGCCTCGAAGATCTGGTGGGATCTTCGGCCGTCTTCGAAGTTCCCGACCATCGAGTCGCGCATCTGCGACGTGCAGCCCCGGCTCGAGCATACGCTGACGCTGGCGGCGCTGACCCAGGCGCTGACGCGGATGCTTTGGCGGCTGGCGACGCGGAACCAGCGCTGGCGGATCTACGACCCGTTCCTGGTGTCGGAAAATCGCTGGCGGGCGCAGCGCTATGGAAGCCGCGAGGGGCTCATTGACCTCGGCCGGGGAGAGATCGTGCCGATGGCCGAGCTGGTCGAGGAGATCGTCGAGCTGATCTTCGAGGACGCGCAGCATTTCGGCGCGCTGGAAAAGGTGGAACGCGCGCAGGAGATCGTGCAGGGCGGCACCAGTGCGACGCGGCAGCGCCGGGTTTACGTCGACGCCTTGGAGGCGGGCGAGGACCCCGCCCGGGCGCTTCAGGCGGTGGTGCGGCACCTGGTCGACGAGTATCACGCGGACCTCTGAGAAGGCCGCGCGGGCCGGGGCGCCACGGGGCGGGTTTTCCGACTGTTTCGGCCTTGCATTCCCCGGCGCAGTATTGTTGCTTGTGCCCGCGACAGAGCGCCCGGACTGAATGGAGGAGCTGGCCATGCGTATCGGACTTTACCCGGGGACGTTCGACCCCATCACGCTTGGTCATATCGACATTATCCGCCGGGCCTCGTTCCTGGTCGACCGCCTGGTGCTGGGGGTGGCGATCAACCGGGACAAGGGCCCGCTCTTCACGCTGGAAGAACGCGTCGAGATGATCGAGGCGGAATGCGAGAAGCTGAGCAAGCAGACCGGCACCGAGATCGTCGCGCACCCGTTCGAGAACCTGTTGATCGATTGCGCCCATGATGTGAACGCGACGCTGATCATCCGGGGCCTGCGGGCGGTGGCGGATTTCGAGTACGAGTTCCAGATGGTGGGCATGAACCGGGTGCTGGACAGTTCGGTCGAGACGGTCTTCCTGATGGCCGACGCGCATCACCAGGCGATTGCCTCGAAGCTGGTGAAGGAGATCGCCCGGCTGAACGGCGACGTGGGCAAGTTCGTGACGCCACCGGTGAACGAGGCGCTGAAGGCGAAGTTCGCGGCGAAATAGGCGGGCGCGGGGCCGGTGATTGGGTCTGCCGACAGCCGGAAACGTGTCTTGCTCCTGACGGCGCTGTTGGCGCTCGGCGGATGCGCGCAGACAATGACCTCCTCGAGCGTGACTGTCGATGCGGCTTACCTGACGAAGGAGACCGAGGCCGCTCTGGTTGCGGCCGTTTACGCCAAGGCCGAGGTGCTTTCCGGGACGTGCGAGCTCGTGAACGCGGAGCGAAGATACCATAGCTGCTCGGTTGGAGAAGCCTCGGGAAACCCGTCGCTCGAGATGAAGGTGGGGTATGGTCAGAACGGGGAGTATGGCGTCAGCCTGACCACGGTCCTTGTGCACTGGTTTCCGCCCCCGAAAGAGGACGTCATTTCCGGGGCCTTCCTTTCGGAGCGCCAAAAGCAGCTGGAAGTCTGGATGCTGAGCCTGGTCCCGGAAGAGGTGACCGTGAATGCCGTGAGGCATTACATCGGGTATGACCACTCCGAAGACTTTTGACCGACGCCTATCGCCAGAAGGCCAGCCACTCGATCAGGTCGGCGAGCTTGCGGGCCAGGAAGATCGTGCCGGACCAGTCGTAATACATGTAATCGACGCCGAGCCCGATCAGGATCAGCACACCCAGAAACAATGCGACTTGGTTGTTCATGTACTTGCCCCCGGGCCCGCCTGGCACGTGTCTGCCGGATATGCCCGAGGCGGGGCTGGCGTGCAAGGGTTGAGCGGCGGGCAACGGGGGAACGGAAAACGCCCCCGCGGTGGTTTGCGAGGGCGTCACAATTCTTGCGGCTGTCGGTCGCCCGTCAGCTCAGGACAGCCGGCCCATGGCGACGGCCACGTCGGCCATGCGGCAGGAGAAGCCCCATTCGTTGTCGTACCAGGCCAGCACGCGGACAAGGCGGCCGCCGGTGACCTTGGTCTGGTCGGGGGCGAAAATCGAGCTTTCCTCGGTATGGTTGAAGTCGATCGAGACCTTGGGCTCGGGGTCATAGCCCAGAACGCCCTTCATCCGGCCCGCTGCCGCTTCGGCGACGACTTCGTTCACGTCGGCCTCGGTCACGTCCTTCTTGGCGATGAAGGTCAGGTCGACGGCCGAGACGTTGGGCGTCGGCACGCGGATGGCCGAGCCGTCGAGCTTGCCCTTGAGGTCGGGCAGCACCTCGCCCAGCGCCTTGGCGGCACCGGTGGAGGTGGGGATCATCGACATCGCCGCCGCGCGGGCGCGGTAGAGATCCTTGTGCCGGCGGTCGAGCGTCGGCTGGTCACCGGTATAGGCATGGATCGTGGTCATGATCCCGCTTTCGATGCCGATCCCCTCGTGCAGGACCTTGGCGACGGGCGCGAGGCAGTTGGTGGTGCAGGACCCGTTCGAGATCATCTTCTCGCCGGCGGCCAGGTCCTCGTGGTTGACGCCGTAGACCACGGTGCGGTCCACATTCTTGCCGGGGGCCGAGAGCAGCACCTTGCCGGCGCCGCGTTCCAGGTGGGCCTTGGCCTTTTCACCGTCGTTGAACTTTCCTGTGCATTCGAGCACCACGTCGACGCCGGACCAGTCGAGCTCGTCCATCTCGTAGGTCGAGAACATCTCCATCGGGCCGCGGCCCAGGTCCATGGTGCCGTCGCCCAGCGTGATCTCGTTGGGGAAGCGGCCGTGGACGCTATCATACTTGATCAGGTGCGCGGCGGTGTCCAGCGGGCCGGTGGCGTTGACCTTCACGACCTTGATGTCGTTGCGCGTGCTGGTGGCGATATGGGCGAGGGTGCAGCGGCCGATCCGGCCGAACCCGTTGATGCCGACGGTGATGGTCATGAGGCAGACTCCCGGTGCGTGGATGTTGGCCGCGATATAGACGCGGGGCGGGCGCAGAGAAAGGTGAAAATCGGCCTTTATCAAAGTGATAGCGATAACGTAGCCGGGGTGTGGCGGGGATGCGCTTATGGTGGCGCTAACGTGGTGGGGGGCTGAGTTTAAGGGGAGCGCCCAGCGCGGGCGTTTCGCTCAACGGTGAGGAGCCGCGCATCGACGGGCCGTGGTACGGCGAACCGACGATAGTGAGGGGCAGTTTATGTCTGCCAAGTGCCTCCATCCTTCGTGCGTGGCAATTCAATTGCCAAATCGCCGTGCCGTCGGGACGGCCCGTCGATGCGCGGCGGGCTAAAGCCCTGGATTCCGCGCAGGCGCTTCGTGGCGATGTCTGCGAAAGGTTCCTAGCTGGCGTCTGACCCGCAAAAAAAGGGCCGGTCGCGATGACCGGCCCTGTGAGGTTTCAAATCGGCGCCCTTAGCTGGGCACTTCTCTGATGCGGTTGACGTCGACCGTGCCGGTGCCCTGCTGGCAGAATGACATGTCGGCGCGGGTGCCGCTCACCTCGACGTATTCGCCTTCGGTG
Source organism: Roseovarius sp. (assembly GCF_030373445.1). Taxonomy (GTDB): domain Bacteria; phylum Pseudomonadota; class Alphaproteobacteria; order Rhodobacterales; family Rhodobacteraceae; genus Roseovarius. The sequence goes on along the minus strand of NZ_JAUCYU010000007.1, from coordinate 156,462 downwards.
AAGCGGACGTCGTCGCTGGTCAGGGACCATGTGTCGCCGTCGCTGGTGCGCAGGACCATGCATTCGACGCCTTGGCTAACGCGGCCTTCCAGCGTGACGCGGTCGTTACGGGGGGCCTCCCCGCCGCCGCCGTCGCGGTCGATCTCGGTCAGGCGGATGACGTCGACGGTGCCCAGCCCCTGCTGGCAGAAGGCGGCGGCCTTGCGGGCACCGCGCACGCGGACGTATTCGTCGGCGGTGAAATCGACATCGGCGCTGGTGAGGGACCACACGTCGCCGTCCGACGTGGTCAGCGTGGCGCATTCGGCGCCCTCGCCGACGCGGCCTTCGAGGGTGAGCATGTCGGTGTCGCGCCCGTCGTCTTCCTCGCGGTCGCGACCGTCATCGCCGCCCGGCGCGATCTCGTTCAGGCGGGCGACCTCGACCGTGCCGATGCCCTGCTGGCAAAAGGACATGTCGGCGCGGGTGCCCGAGACGCGGACATATTCGCCGGAGGTGAAGTCGATATCGGCGCTGGTGAGCGACCAGGTGTCGCCGTCGACCGTGGTCAGCGTGGCACATTCGGCGCCCTGGCGTACGCGACCTTCCAGCGTGATGCGCCCGTCGCCGCCGGTGTCGCGCTCGCGGTCGCGCCCGGTCACGTCGAAGCGGCCGGACTTGAGGGACATGCCTCGGTCAGTATCCAGCACGTAGATCAGGTCGTCTCCCGGGTCGGCCCAGTCGGGCAGGCCGACTTGCGCCGAGAGGTTGCCCTCGCCATTGGCGCGGGCCTGGCCCACGGCGCGCCATTCCGACGAGACCCGGCCGACGCCGATCGTGACCCAGTCATCGGGCCGCAGGTTGCGGGCGCGCAGGGTCACCTGCGTCTCGGGCGGGCCGCTGTCGGGGGTGATCCGCACGGCGGCCGAAGGGTCCTCGGTGGGAATGTCGATGATCTCGCCCACGCGCAGGTCGGCAGGGTCGATATCGCCGTTGGCATTGAGCAGTTCGATGATCGACACGCCGACCGCCTGGGCGATGGAATAGAGGGTTTCGCCCTGGCCCACGCGGTAGGTCTCGGCGCCCCGGCGGGTGCCGTCGCTGTTGCTGGTCTCGCCCCCGGCGCTTGTGCCGCCGGTCAGGCGGATGCTCTGGCCGACCGAAAGGTCCCGCGCGTTGATGTTCGGGTTGAGCGTCATGATCCGGGTCAGGCCCACGTCGCAGCGCTGCGAGACCTGGTAGAGCGTGTCGCCCGGCTCGATCGCGTAGGACGTGCCGCAGGCGCTTTGTGCGCTTGCCATGCCGGCCCCGGCGGCAAGGGCCGCAGCCACGAGGGTGGCGCGGGGTGCTGTGCGTTTCATCTGGGGTCCTCCGTTTTCCTTCTCCTGTCCGCCCAACCAAACCCCCGGCGGCCATGTTCCGGGGATTTCTGCCTTGCGGCAGGGGGCAGGGCGGCTAATCCTAGGCGTGCGGGGGGTGTGTGCCCGGACAGGACGGGGGACAGGACATGACCGATTTTCTGCTGCTGGCGTTCATCTTCCTCGTGGCGGGCGTGATCTCTGTGCCGATTGCGACGCGGCTGGGGCTGGGCTCGGTGCTGGGCTACCTGATCGCGGGGATCGTGATCAGCCCGGTGCTGGCGCTTCTGCGGGTCGACGTGGTCTCGATCCAGCATTTCGCCGAGTTCGGCGTGGTGATGATGCTGTTCCTCGTCGGGCTGGAGCTTGAGCCGAAGCACCTGTGGTCGATGCGCGGGCGGCTGATGGGGCTGGGCGGCGGGCAGGTCGGGCTGACCACCGCGCTCGTGGCGGGCGCGGGGATCGTGCTGGGGCTCGACTGGTCGGTGGCGCTGGCGGTGGGGCTGGTGTTCGCGCTGTCCTCGACCGCCATCGTGCTGCAGACGCTGGGCGAGAAGGGGCTGATGAAATCCGATGGCGGGCAGTCTTCCTTCGCGGTGCTGCTGACGCAGGATATCGCGGTGATTCCGATGCTGGCCTTCCTGCCGCTCCTGGCGATGCCGGAACTGGCGGATCACGCGGCGGCGGTGGCCCATGGCGCGGAAGAGGCGGCGCACGGGGCCGCGAACGGGGCGGCGGAGGACGGCGATCACGGCCCGGCGATCAACCTCGTCGACGGGCTTTCCGGCTGGCAGACGGCGCTGGTGACCTTCGCGGCGGTGGCGGCGGTGGTGATCGGGGGGTCGTACCTGACCACCCCGGTTTTCCGCTTCATCGCGGCGGCCGGTCTGCGCGAGCTGTTCACCGCGACGGCCCTCCTGATGGTGGTGGGCATCGCGCTGCTGATGCTGGTGGTGGGGTTGTCGCCGGCGCTGGGGACGTTCCTGGCCGGCGTGGTGCTGGCCAACTCGCCCTACCGGCACGAGCTCGAAAGCGATATCGACCCCTTCCGGGGGCTGCTGCTGGGGTTGTTCTTCATGACGGTGGGCGCCTCGATCAACTTCGCGCTGCTGTTCGAGAACCTGTTCGGCATCCTCGCCATGACCATCGGCCTGATGGGGGCGAAGGTGGCGGTGCTGCTGGTGCTGGCGGTGGTGTTCCGGATACGGGGGGCCGACCGGTGGCTGTTCGCGCTGGGGCTGGCGCAGGCGGGGGAGTTCGGCTTCGTCCTTTTGTCCTTCACCGTGGCCAACGGGGTCATTCCGACAGGGCTCGCGGATCAGCTTCTGCTGGTGGTGGCGCTGTCGATGCTCCTGACACCGGGCCTCTTCATCCTCTACGACCGGGTGATCGCCCCGCGCTTTTCCACCGTGCAGGAGCGCGAGGCCGACGAGATGCCGAGCGACACGCAGGTCATCATCGCCGGTGCCGGCCGGATGGGCGGGCTGATCGATCGGGTGATAAAGGCGGCGGGGCTGAGAACGACGGTGATCGACTACAACGCGCGGCGGCTCGATATCCTCGAGCGGTTCGGCACGCGGCACTATTACGGCGACGCCTCGCGCCCCGACCTGCTGCACGCGGCGGGCATCGGCGCCGCGAAGATGCTGATCGTCGCCATCGACGACCGCGCGCAGATCAACGAGATCGTCAGGCATGTCACGCATACCTATCCGCAGGTGCATATCGTGGCGCGCGCCGTCGACCGGGATCACGTCTACGAGCTGTGGACCCTGGGCTGCCGCGATATCATCCGCGAGACCTTCGACAGCTCCATGCGGATGAGCCGCTCGGTCTTCGAGGCGCTGGGGATCGAGCGGGATGTCGCCCAGAAGATGATCGACGCTTTCGTCGAGACCGACCAGGCTGCGATGCTGGAGGCGGCGGAGGCCTATGACAGCGGCGTTCCGTTGCACGAGAACACGGCTTATGTGGAGCTTGTCCGCTCGCGTCGGGGCGTATGGGAGGCGGAAATGCGCGACCGGATGGAACGGATCCGGGGCGGAGACGCTTAGGTTATTTCAAGGCAACGATTTGGTCAGGGACATAGGGTATGAGCGGACTTCTGGCATTACTGGACGACGTGGCGGCATTGGCGAAGGTTGCGGCGGCCTCGGTCGACGACGTGGCGGGGCAGGCGGCCAAGGCCGGCGCCAAGGCCGCGGGCGCGGTGATCGACGACGCGGCAGTGACGCCGAAATACCTGCAGGGCTTCGCGCCCAAGCGGGAATTGCCCATCGTCTGGCGGATTGCGCGGGGATCGCTGATCAACAAGTTGGTGTTCCTGCTGCCCGCCGGGCTGGCGCTGTCGGCCTTCGCGCCGTGGCTGATTTCGCCGCTGCTGATGCTGGGCGGGGCCTACCTGTGTTTCGAAGGGGCCGAGAAGGTGGCCCATGCCCTGGGGTTCGGGCACGAGCATGGCGGCCCGGACGGCAGCCACAAGATCGCCGACCCGGCCCACCTGGAGGAGGAAAAGGTCAAGGGCGCGATCAAGACCGACTTCATCCTGTCGGCCGAGATCATGACCATCGCGCTCGCCGCCATTCCGCCCAGCAACATCTGGATGGAGGGGGCGACGCTGGCCATCGTGGCCGTGGGGATCACGGCGGCGGTCTACGGCGCGGTGGCGCTGATCGTGAAGGCCGATGACGTCGGGCTTTACATTTCGAAGAACGGGATGCTGGGGCTGACCCGGGCTCTGGGGCGCGGGATCGTGCGGGCGATGCCGCGGTTCATGTGGCTTCTGACGGTGGTGGGCACGGCGGCGATGCTCTGGGTCGGCGGGTCGATCATCATCCACGGGCTCGACACGCTGGGCTGGCCGGTGATCTATGACGGGATCCACCATTTCGCCGAGGATATCGGCCACGAGGCGGGCGAGGCCAGCGGGGCGGTGACATGGGTGATCGTCGCGGCTTTGGACGGGGTGTTCGGCCTGGCTCTGGGTTTGCTGCTGGTGCCGGTGGGAACGAAGCTGATTACCCCGGTGTGGCAGCGGGTGGCACGGCTCAACCCGTTCGTGTGACCGGGCGTTCCGGTTCCGGAAACAGACTGACGCCTTGAAATGCGCCCCGATGCAGGTAACGTTACGGTTGTATTCGTGCCGGGGGGTGTTGTTTTGGAACTTTTGCTGCTGTTGCCGCTGGTCGTGGCGGGGGCGTTCCTGGTCGACTGGATCGGGGATGACGACGATGACGCCGTTGCAGCGTCGGGCGAGGATACGGACCTCGACGAGCTGCTGGGCCGGGGCGACGGGCCGCCGGTCGAGGACGAGGAGCCCGGCGAAGATGACCCCGAAGACGAGCCGGAAGACGACCCCGAAGACGAGCTGACCTACGAAGAGCTGCGCGCGCTTTACGCCGGCGACGACACGATCGAGGGCGGGAACGCCAGTGACCAACTGCGCGGCTACGCCGGCGACGATGTGATCGACGGCCATGGCGGGGATGACCGGATTATCGGTGACGAGGGCGAGGATACGATGACGGGCGGCCCGGGGACGGATTCGATCTTCGGTGGCGCGGGCGACGACTCGATCGAAGGCAATGGCGAGGGTGACCGCCTCGATGGCGGGGCGGGCGACGACGCTCTGCGCGGCGGCGGCGGCGACGACACGATGAGCGGCGACAGTGGCGACGATCTTGTCGACGGAGGCGCGGGCGATGACCGGCTGGAAGGCGGGCCGGGGATCGATACGCTTCTGGGGGGCGCGGGCGACGACCGGCTGGTCGACGCCGACATCCCTCGCGACGACGGCCCCGGCTGGAGCGTCATGGACGGCGGGCCGGGCGACGACGAACTGGTCTTCGAGGGCGGCAGCACGGTGACGGGCGGCGAGGGGGCCGATAATTTCCTGCTGCTGGATGATCTGTTCGACGACAACGTGACGCGGATCACCGATTTCGACCCGGAGGTCGACCGTCTGCAACTGAGCCTCGGCGTGAACGAGACCAGCGGCGGCGCGTTGACGCTGGAGCCGTGGGAGGACGGCACGGGCGCCGACCTCTACTATGGCGACGACCTGATCGCCGAGATCGCGGGCGGGCAGGATCTCGACCTCGCGGATACAGACGTCTTCATCGAGCTGGAAGAGGAGACCGAGAGCTTTGCGGCCGGCGATGGCGACGACTGGATCTCGGGAAATGCGCTGCCCAACACCATCGAGGCCGGCGGCGGCGACGACGTCGTTCGGGCCGAACGCGGCGCCGGGGCGGATTTCGTCGATGGCGGGGCGGGCAACGACTCGCTGACCGGCTCGGGCGGGATGCTGGAAGGCTTCGACGATGATGACGAAGGCCCGGGCGGGGTGGAATATTACCGGACGATCGAGACCGACACGCTGATCGGCGGCGCGGGCGACGACGTGCTGGTCTCGAAGGACGGCGCGGTTCTGACCGGCGGCCCGGGCGCGGACACGTTCGGCATCGACCATGACGCCACGCCCGAGGGGGTGGAGCCGCTGCCCGCCACGCAGGTGACGGATTTCGACGCAGGCGAGGACCTGATCGTCGTGGCGCTGGCGCCGGATCAGGAGGCCGACGACCTCTCCGTCGCGGTCTGGGATGACGGGCAGGGCGCGGATATCGTGGTCGACGGGATCGTCATCGCCAACGTGATGGGCGGGCAGTCGCTGACGGCCTCGGACATCCGGGTGGTGGACCGGTCGATCACGGCGACGGCGCTTTAGGGCGGCGGGCGGTCAGGGAACGGCCGCGCCCGGAATCTCGCTCAGGTTCCGGGCGCCCCGGCCAGCCGCCTCAGAGCAGCGAGCGGACCTTCTCGGCCACCGCCTCCGCCGTGATGCCGAACTTCTCGAACAGCACCTCGGCCGGGGCCGACGCGCCGAAGCTGTCCATGCCCACGAACCCGGCCTTCTTCGCCCGGCCGCGTTCTCCGTAAAGCCAGCGGTCCCAGCCCTGTTGCACGCCCGCCTCGACCGCCACGCGGACGATGTCGCCGCCGGGCAGGATGCGCTTGCGGTAGCCTTCGTCCTGTTCGGCGAACAACTCCCAGCAGGGCATCGAGACGACGCGGGTGCCGATACCCTCGGCCTCGAGCAGGTCGCGGGCCGCGAGCGCCACGTGAACTTCCGAACCGGTGGCCATCAGGATGGCTTTGCGGCTCGCCCCGGCCTCGGCCAGAACGTAGGCGCCGAGCGCGGTCATGTTGCGGCGCTTGTGCTCGGTCCGCAGCGTCGGCACGCCCTGGCGGGTCAGCGACAGGACCGACGGCGTCGAGGTGGATCGCAGCGCCAGTTCCCAGGCTTCCGCCGTCTCGACCGTGTCGCAGGGGCGGAAGACATAGGTATTGGGCGTGGCCCGGCTGATCGCGAGATGCTCGACCGGCTGGTGCGTCGGCCCGTCTTCGCCAAGGCCGATGCTGTCATGGGTCATGACGAAGACCGAGGGCACCTTCATCAGCGCGGCCAGCCGCATCGAGGGGCGGGCATAGTCGGTGAAGCACATGAACGTGCCGCCATAGGGGCGCACGCCGCCATGCAGCGCCATGCCGTTCATCGCCGCCGCCATGGCGTGTTCGCGGATGCCGTAATGGATATAGCGGCCCTTGCGGTTGCCGGTGTCGAACACGCTCATGTCGCCGGTGCGGGTGTTGTTGGAGCCCGACAGGTCGGCCGAGCCGCCGATGGTCTCGGGCATGATCGGGTTGATCACCTCGAGCACCATCTCGCTCGATTTGCGGGTGGCGACCTTGGGCGCCTCGGCGCTGATCTGCTGTTTCAGTGCCGTGATCCGGGCCGACAGCTTCTTCGGCGCCTCGCCGGCCATGATCCGCGCGAATTCCTTCTGGCGGCGCTCGGAGGTCTCGGACAACCGGGCGTTCCATGCGGCGTGCTCCTCGGCGCCGCGGCGGCCGATCTCTTCCCAGGCCGACTTGATGTCTGCAGGCACCTCGAACGGGCCACCTGTCCATCCATAGGCCTCTTTCGCGGCCTGGAGCTGACCCTCGTCGGTGAGCGCGCCGTGACCCTTCGAGGTGTCCTGCGCCGCGTGGCCTAGGGCGATATGGGTCTTGCAGGCGATCATCGTGGGGCGGCGGGATGTTTTCGCCTTGGTCAGCGCCGCGTCGATCTCGTCGGGGTCATGGCCGTCGATCTCGATCACCTGCCACCCGGCCGAGGCGAAGCGCTTGGGCTGGTCGGTGCGGTCGGCGAGGCCCACCTCGCCGTCGATGGTGATGTTGTTGTTGTCCCACAGCACGATCAGCTTGCCCAGCGCCTGGCGCCCCGCCAGCGTGATCGCCTCCTGGCTCACGCCCTCCATCAGGCAGCCATCGCCGGCGATGACATAGGTGTAATGATCGACCAGCTTGCGGCCGAAGCGGGCGCGCAGCGCCTCCTCGGCGATGGCGAAGCCCACGGAATTGGCGATGCCCTGGCCCAGCGGGCCGGTCGTGGTCTCGATCGCATCGTGCAGGAAGTTTTCCGGATGGCCGGCCGTGATCGCGCCCCATTGGCGGAAATTGCGGATCTGGTCGAGCGTCATCCCCTCGTAGCCGGTGAGATAGAGCAGCGAGTAGAGCAGCATCGAGCCGTGGCCCGCCGACAGGATGAACCGGTCGCGATCGGGCCAGTTGGGATCGGCCGCATCGAATTTCAGGTGTTTCTCGAACAGCACCGTCGCCACGTCGGCCATGCCCATCGGCATGCCGGAATGGCCGGAATTGGCCGCGTGCACGGCGTCGAGCGTCAGCGCGCGGATCGCCGCGGCCTTGTTCCAGTGGTCGGGATTGGCAGTGCGAAGGGCGGCGATATCCACGGGTCTGGCATCCTTGATATGAAAACCGGTTGACGGCTGAATACCAGCCACGGGCCAAAGTTCAAGCGTACTTGGCCGGGCGATTTTGAGGGGGCGAACTTTTCCCTGCGATTTTGTAGAGTTGGCTGAGAACGTTCGGCCGCCGATTCGCGGCAGGACCAAGAAAAGCAGATGAAGGACTGGGGATATGAGCCAGATAGAGGACCTACAGGGCCGGATCGCCGCCGCGCTCGACCGGATCGGACAGGGGATCGACCGCATGGGAGAGGCCGGCGGCACGGAGGGCGCCGCCCCCGCCGCGACGGAGCCCGCCGAGATCGAGGCGCTCCGGCAGGAGCTTGAGGACGAGAAGGTGGCCAACGAACAGCTGCGCGAGCGCGTCAAGAAACTTCAGGTCCGCCGCCAGAGGCTGGAGGAAGAGCTTCAGTCGGCGCGGGACGATGTCGCCGGCAGCCTGAAGAAATTCGATGGCGAACTGCAGGGCCTGCGCGCCGCGAACGAGAAGCTGCGCGAGATCAACGGTCTCCTGCGCGAGGCCAACGGGGCCGGCGTCGGCGACGCGGAGCTGATCAACACGGCGATGGAGGTCGAGCTGGAAGGGCTGCGCGCGGTGCGTGCCGCCGACCGGGCCGAGACCACGATCATCTACACGGAGCTGAACGAGGCGGTCGAGAACCTGCGGGCCGCGAAACAGGCGGAGACATGAGCATGCCCGAGATCGAGATTGAAATCGGCGGCCGGACCTTCGAGGTCGCCTGCCAGGAGGGCGAAGAACACTACCTCAAGTTCGCCGCCAAGATGCTGGACGAGGAAGCCTCGGTCCTGGCCTCGCAGATCGGCCGTATCCCCGAGGCGCGGATGTTGCTGATGGCCGGGCTGATGCTGGCCGACAAGACCGCCGGGATGCAGGACAAGCTGCGCGAGGCCGAGGACAAGCTTCAGGAGAAGGAGGCCGAGCTCGACCAGTTGCGCAACGCCCAGCCCCAGCCGGAGCGGATCGAGGTGCCGGTGCTGCCCGATGACGTCATGGATGCGATGGCCGAGCTGGCCGCGCGCGCCGAGGCGCTGGCCGACCAGGTCGACAGCGGCGCCGGTGACCGGCAGGCGGAAGAGGAAAACGCCTGATCCGCCGTGCCGGCGGCGCGCGCGCTATTGCATGCGCAGCGCGCCGTCGATGCGGATCACCTCGCCGTTCAGGTAATCGCATTCCACGATGAAGCGGGCGAGGCTCGCGTATTCGTCCGGGTCGCCCAGCCGGCGCGGACAGGTGACGTCGGCGGCCAGCTGGTCCTGCACCTCCTGCGGCAGGCCCAGAAGCATCGGCGTCAGCATCAGGCCCGGCGCGATGGCCATGACCCGGATGCCTTCGCGCGCAAGGTCGCGCGCCATCGGCAGCGACAGTCCCACGACCCCGCCCTTCGACGCGGCATAGGCCGCCTGTCCCTTCTGCCCCTCGAAGGCGGCGACGGAGGCGGTGTTGATGATCACCCCCCGCAGGCCGTCGTCGCCGGGTTCGGCCTTCGCCATCTCGGCCGCGGCAAGCCGCGCGACGTTGAAACTGCCGACGAGGTTGATGTTGATCGTCTGCTGGAACGTGCCGAGATCGTGCGGCCCCTCCTTGCCCAGCGTCTTGGCCGCCGGCGCGATGCCGGCGCAGTTGACCGCGCAGGTGATCTTGCCCATCGCCTCGGACGCGGCTGCAATGGCGGCCTGGACCGAGGCCTCGTCGGTCACGTCGGTCTTGACGAAACCGGCGCCGATCTCGTTCGCCACGGCGGTGCCGCGCTCCTCGTCGCGGTCGAGCAGGGTCACCTGTGCGCCGCGCGCGCGGAAATGGCGGGCAGTGGCCTCGCCGAGGCCCGAGGCGCCCCCGGTGATGATGGCAGCGGTGTTTTCGATACGCATGGGCGGCTCTCCCGTCAGGAATTGAACATGCGTTCAGGTAGCCTTTGGGGCCGCCCCTGTCAAAGTGTCAGAAATTGCGCCGCACCCACGGGGCCGAGGCCATCAGCCAGACCACGGTGATCAGGATGCGGAAGATGTGGTGCAGGGTGACGAAGGCAGGGTTGGCCTGCAGGCTGAGCGCCACCAGCGACATCTCGGTCACGCCGCCGGGGGCGAAGCTGATCAGCAGCACGTCGATCGGTTCCGCCACGAAGGGCACGACCGCAAACGCGAAGACCAGCGCCAGCACCAGCATGCCGCCCACCGACAGGAGCGACAGCCCCGCGCCGCGCAGGATCAGCCCGCGCGACAGGCCGGTAAAGCGCATGCCCAACGCGCAGCCGACGATGATCTGGGCGATGTTCACCAGCCAGATGGGGATATCCACGTGGAAAAGTCCGGTGACCGACATGATCGCCGCCGCCGCCATCGGCCCGGTCAACTGCGCCGCCGGCAAGCGCAGCAGCTTGCCGCCGAAATATCCCGCCGCCCCGGCCAGCACGATATAGGGCAGGTCCGTCCATGGCACGTCATCGCGCGCCAGCGTCACGCCGCCCGAGCTGCCCACCGGCTCCCCCAGCCAGAGCGACAGGCCAACGGGCAGTGCGGTCACCACCACGATGACCCGCAGGAATTGCTGCAGTGTCAGGCGCGCCACGTCGCCCCCCGCCGCCTCGCCCAGGGCCAGCGATTCATACAGCCCGCCGGGCGTGCTGGAATAGAAGGCGGTGACCCGGTCATAGCCGCCGAGCCTGCGGAAGACCCAGAAATTGAAGGCAAGGCAGACGCCCACGAACAGCGTCAGCGCCGTGAAGGTGACTACGAATTCCGGGGCCGAGGCGAACAGCTCGGGTGTGACCTGCGCCCCGATCATCAGTCCGATCACGCCGATGAAGACCGTCCGAAGCCGGTGCGAGAAGCGATAGCCCTCGGGCAGGCGGTGCGGCAGGGCCGTGGCGATTGCCGCGCAGATCAGCAGCGGCCCGATCAGGAAGGGCAGCGGCAGCCCGAGGAGCGAAGCCCCCCAGCCGGTCAGCGCGCCAAGACAGATGAGGCCGAAGGTGACAAGGATGTTTGCCATGCCGCCTATGAACCACCGGAACGGGGGAGGTGCAAGCCGGTGCGGCCCGCGTCAGGGAATCCAGACCGGATCGTGCCGGGTCAGCCGGTCGAGCGCCTGCGCATGCAGCGCGGGCGAGGCGGCGGCAAGGATCGCCCCGTCGGAGGCAAGGGTGAGCGGCCGGTTCTGCCAATCCGTGATGACCCCGCCCGCCTGCGTGACGACCGGCACCAGCGCGCAGATGTCGTAGGCATCGAGGTCGGGGCCGTTGAGACAGAGGTCGACCTGCCCGCGGGCCAGCGCGCCATAGGCAAGGCACCCGCCGTCATGGACGGTCAGCCGCGCGGCCTCGGCGATGGCGTCCACCGGTTCGCGCATCTCCTCGGGGAAGGACGCGGGATTGGCGACGGCCACCACCGCCTGCGAAAGGGCGCGGGTGCCGCTGGCCGAGATAGCCACCCCGTTGAGCGTGGCGCCATGTCCCTCGGCCGCCGAATACCGCGCGCGGGCCAGCGGCTGGTCAATGATCCCGAGCACCGGCCGCCCGTCGTGGCAGAGCGCGATCAGCACGCCGAAATTCATCAGCCGCGCCGCGAATTGCCGCGTGCCGTCGATCGGGTCGACAACCCAGACGAACGCGCGGTCCATGCCGGTGGCGCCCTGTTCCTCGCCAAGGATGCCATGGTCCGGGTGCCGGTCCGCGATGATCTCGCGCAGGCGGGCCTCGACCTGCGTGTCGGCCTCGGTCACGGCAGTGCCGTCGGGCTTCAACCCGGTCTCGGAGGCGGCGAACCAGTGCGCGCGGGCGATCTCTCCCGCCGCGTCGGCCAGCAGATGCGCGGTCTCGAGCGCTTCTTCCAGGTCGGGCCCGCTCATTTCCACGCGAATTCCGGCTGATCGTAATGCGCCACGCGCGTGTCGAGCCCGCGCACCGCCACCTCGCGAAACTGGTAGAGCACGGCGGCGGTGGGGGCGTAAACGGTATGGCCGAGCGTCGGGAAGAAGGCCGACAGGACCGGGTGCTCGCTATGCGGTTTCAGGTCGAGCAGCGGGATATCGTCGCTGTCCAGTTCCGAGAGGGGCAGGGAATGCACCTGCGCCACCTCCGACGGGTCGGGCTGCATGGCGGAGGTATCAGCACACCAGAACACATGAGGGATCATCGCGAAGCCCGACCGGGTGGGATAATCGTCGAGCGTGCCGATCAGGTCGGCCTCGGTCAGGGTCAGGCCCAGCTCTTCCCGCGTTTCGCGGATGGCGGCCTGAAGCGGGGTTTCGCCTTCGTCCAGCCGGCCGCCAGGCAGGGCGTATTGCCCACTGTGCCGGTTGATGCGGGTGGGCCGCAGCGTGATCAGCACGCCGGCGTCGTGGCTGTCCTTTCGCGGGGCGACGAGGATGGCGACGGCGGCCAGCCGCAGTTCGCCGGTGCGGGCGCTGGCGGCGGTGAAGCGGGACAGCCGGGCCTCCATGTCGCGGCGAAGCGCCGGGGCGAAGGAATAGTCGGGCGCGGCTGGCTTATCGGTCATGGCGTGTCCCCCTTCGGTTTGCCGCAGTGGAGCAGGTCCGCCCGCCGGTGTCGAGGCGATAGGGCGGATCAGGTGAACCATGTGGGCCCGCCCGGCGCCTCGCCATGCTGAAGCCAGAGGTTGAGGGCAGGGCGGTCGCGGGTGGTCAGGGCATGGGGTTCCGACGGGCCGTGGATGACAGGCTGGCCGGGGATGGCGGGCGTGTCGGCGCCCGTGGTGGCCTGCCAGAACAGCGCACCGCTGTCGTTGACGGGAAGGTAGATTTCGCAGGCGAGATGGGCATGGGCCGGGTAGGCCGTGTGCGGGGCCAGCAGGTTGCACCCCAGCAGCGCGCCCTCGCTGCGGGCGATGACGGCATGGGCGAAGGCCTCCTTCAGCACCGGGTGATCCGGGTAATCGGCGGTCCAAGGCAGGTGATGGACGAGGGCGGCGAGGCGGCGGGCCGTGTCGGCCATTGGTCCGGTCTCGGGACAGTGAGCCACGGCCTCGGGCAGGTGCGCGCAGGCGGGGGCAGGGGCAAAACCCGCCGGCGTGACCTGCCAGTGCCCCGGGGCGAGCCGTTGCACGAGGTCGGGATGGCTGGCGCGCAACTGGCACAGCACCCGTGTCAGCAGGTCTGCGGGATCGGCCGGGTCAGTCATGACGGTCGCGCTCGGGCTGGAAGGGTGTCATCTGCGCCGCCATAGCTACGAACCCGCCGCGCCAAAACCCGCCGGTCTTCGCCCCCTCGGCGAGGCGGCGGCGTGTCCCGCAACGTGTTCCTTGGAGGGAAGTGGCGGACCGAGGAGGATTCGAACCCCCGACCCCCTGATTCGTAGTCAGGTACTCTATCCAGCTGAGCTATCGGTCCGTGGAGACGAGCATCTAGACGGTGCGGCAAGTCATTGCAAGGGGGTGCGGGACAAAATTGTCAGCCCGGTTTCGGGGCGTGGGGCAGGCGGATCTCGAACGTCGTGCCGGTCTCGTCGGTGCGCGCCAGCGTCAGGTCGCCGCCATGCCCGCGCACCAGTTCCTGCGCGATCGACAGGCCGAGCCCCGTGCCGCCCTTGGTGGCGCCGCCATGGAACGGCTGGAACAAGTGCTCGCGCGCCTTGGGGGGCAGGCCGGGGCCGGTATCGGTGACGGTGATGATGCAATCGTCGGACTCGTCATAGGCGGCGATGCCGATCTCGCCCTCGCGCCCGGTGCCGATGATCGCCTGCCGGGCATTGCGCACCAGGTTCGACAGCACCCGGTGCAACTGTTCGCCGTCGGCCCGCGCGGTGAGGCGCGAGGGCACGTCGGTGGAAAAGCTGATACCGGCCTCGCCCACGGCCAGCCGTTCGCTCTCGATGACGTCGTCGACGAGGTTGTCGAGGTTGATATCCTCGATCTGCGGCGCCGGCTCCTCGGCCCGGCCATAGGCCAGCGTCGCCTCGCAGAGCCGCACCGCGCGGGTGATCGAGTTCACCAGCTTCGGCGCCATGCGCTTGACCTGCGGATCCTCGCTCATCTCGATCCGGTCGGTGAAAAGCTGCGCCGAGGTCAGGATATTGCGCAGGTCGTGGCTGACCTTGGCCACCGCGCCGCCAAGCTGCGCCAGCCGCTCCCGCTGTTTCAGCGCGTGGGTGAGCTGGGTCTGCAGGGTCTTCAGCGCCTCCTCGGCCTCGCGCAGCTCGGTCACGCCGGCGGAGGGGGTGATCACCTGCCGCGCATCCTCGGGCGCGGCGGCGTAGGATTGCATGTGCCCCACCACCCGGCGGATCGGTTTGACCAGCAGCCCCCGCACCGCAAGGAACAGAAGCACCGCGGTGAAGACCGAGATCACCGCAGACAGAAGAAGAATGCGCAGGCCATAGTCGATCATCGCACTGCGCAGCGGCGCCGATTCCAGCGTCACCTCGATCAGCAGCCCGGCCATCTGCGCCGGCTCGCCGATCACCCGGATCACCCGCGGCGTCGGGTCGGCCAGTGCCGCCAGCGCGTCGCCGATCAGTTCCAACGGGGCGGGATTGCGGAAATCGTAGGTGGCGTGGATGGGCGAGGGGATGGGCGAGCTCAGCACCAGCTGCCGGGCCGCGTCGCGCCTCAGCACCACGTTGAAGACGCCCGCGTTGAGCAGCAGCTCCTCCTGCAGCTCGTCGGTGATGTCCTCGTTGGCCAGAAGCGCCAGCGAGGCGATCTGCGCCCGCTCCAGCCGGGACATCAGGAAATCCTCGCGGAACCGGGCGACGGAGGGCACGAAGATCAGCACCTCCGCCAGCATGACGAAGATCGCGGTCAGAACGAGGAAACGCCCGGAAAGAGTTTTGAAAAACCGCATATGCCGCCCGGATCAGGGGAGCCAGCGTTGCACCAGCCCCACGACTTTCTTCACCAAAGGATTATCAAACAGTCGCGGAGAGAAATAGGCCCCGGCGGCCGCTTTGTTGATCTCGCCCAACGTGGGGTAGGGCGCGACCATCCCCGCGATCTGGCTCATTTTCAGGTTGTTGGCAATGGCGAGCGCCCAGAGGCTGATCTGCTCGCCCGCCTGCGCGCCCACCATCGAGGCGCCGACGGGCCGGCCACGCACCACCATCACCTTGAGAAATCCGGTGGTCCGGCGCTCGGCGATGGCGCGGTCGTTGCCGGCATAGTCGATGCGGATGACCTCGAGATTGCCGCCATGGGTCTCTCGCGCCTGCGCCTCGGTCAGGCCGACCTGCGCCAGTTCCGGATCGGTATAGGTAACGTGCGGGATATGGGCCGATTTCGTCTTCGCGGGCAGGCCCAGCACGGCCGAGCGGATAACGATGCCCGCGTGATAGCTGGCCACGTGGGTGAATTGCAGCCCCCCCGCCACGTCGCCGATGGCATAGGCGCGGCGGTTGGTGGTCCGGAGGCCGCTGTCGGTCTTGATGCCACGCTTGGTGGTCTCGATCCCGGCCTTGTCGAGGGCGAGCCGGTCGATATTGGGTTTGCGCCCCACGGCGACAAGCAGGTGCGTGCCGGTGAAGCGGCGCCCGTTCCCGGTCGTCACCTCGATGGCGCCGGCCGTGCCGCCGATCTCCGACGCTTGCGCGCCCTCGGCAATCTCGACGCCTTCCTCGCGCAGCCGGTCGAGCACGATGGCCGCAAGCTCCGGGTCGTCCTGACCCAGGGCCTTCGCGCCCTCGATCACCGTGACCTTGCAACCCAGCCGCACATGCGCCTGCGCCATTTCCACCCCGATAGGCCCGCCGCCGATGATCAGCAGGTGATCAGGTTTTTCCCGCCGGTCGAAGAGGGTCTCGTTGGTGTCATACGGCACGCTGTCGAGACCCGGGATCGGCGGCACGAGCGGCGAGGAGCCGGTGGCGATGACGATTCGGCGGGGCTTGATGATTGTGTCGCCGGCCTTCACCTCCCTGGGCGAGATGAATTCGCCGTACTCCCGGATGACCGTGACGCCAAGTGTCTCGAACCGCTCCTGGCTGTCATGCGGCTCGATCGTGGCGATGGCTTGGGCCACATGCTCCATCGCGGCGGCGTAATCGACCTGCGGCGTGACACTCGCCACGCCGAAAGGCGCGGAATGGGCCTGGCCGTGCGCCGCCTTTGCACTGGCGATCAACGCCTTTGACGGGACGCAGCCGAAATTCAGGCAGTCGCCACCCATCCGGTGTCCTTCCAACAGCACCACCGAGGCGCCCATCTGCACTGCGCCCGAGGCCACCGACAACCCGCCGGAGCCGGCGCCGATGACAAGGATATCAGGGGTAAGGCGCTCGGGTTCAGCCATCTTTCCGGCCTTTCAGCTGCTTGATGAGAATGGGCAGCGCCGCCAGGACGCAAAGCCCCAGGATCGGCCCGATCACCTGCGGTTCCCACAGAAGCGACAGGTCGGGGCTTTCGCCACGGTCGAACACCTCGCCCAGCCCCACGCCGATCCAGGTGAAGACCAGCGCCCCGGGAATAATGCCCAGCACGGTGGTCAGCGCGAAATTCACGAAGCGCACGCCGACAAGGGCGGGCAGGAGGTTCGCCACGAAGAATGGCACCACCGGGACAAGCCGCATGAGGAACAGTACGCTGACCTCGTTCTCGTTGAGCCCCGCCTTGATCTTCTTCAACGTGCCCTCGGAGGTTTCGATCCTCTCGGCCAGCACCCGGCCCAGCCCCCAGCGGGCGGCCAGGAAGATGGCAATGGCCCCGAGCGAAGCGGCGATCACGTTGAAGAGCGTGCCAAGCGCCAGCCCGAACAGGAACCCGCCGGTGACCGAGGCCACCGCGGCACCGGGCAGGGAAAACGCGACGATCACCACGTAGATACCGATGAAGGCCAGCGCCAGCCCTGTGAAATTTGCGTCGCGGAAAGCGATCAGCGTCTCGCGATGGGCGCGCAGTGTCTCGAAACTCAGCAGGTCGCCGAGGGTGAAGAAACCGATGATGGCCGCCGTCACGATGACGGCAAGCGGTATATGCCGTGCCAGGGGGTGTCTGCCCCCGTGTCTCGCCTGGTCCATGTCCTCGTCCGGTTCTATGGCCGTAACCCTTTGTTCCTGTCCTAGATGCGCCATGCCGCGCGCCGGGGAAAGAGGCCTCACGCGGCGGTGATGAGGGGTGAGGCGAATGCGGCCCCGGACAGGGTAAAAGACGGAGATTCCCGGGTTTTGTAACAGAAGAACCGGGGCCTGCGCGGTTTTTGTTGCAAAACCGCGCGGGCGGGTTTGACTTGGGCCCGCCGCGCGATTATAGACCGGGCTTCGAAGCATTCCCCGGGCTGCGCCGATTCCGGCAGACGGCCCCGCAAGACCGGAGACCGGAGCGATGAAACGCACCTTTCAACCCTCGAACCTGGTTCGCAAGCGCCGGCACGGCTTCCGTGCGCGCATGGCCACCAAGGCGGGCCGCAAGATCCTGAACGCGCGCCGCGCCCGTGGCCGCAAGTCGCTGAGCGCGTAAGCCTCGGACTTCAAGGTTCTACCATGATTACGGCACCGCCGGAGGCCCCCGTCGACAAAGCGGGGAATACGCCCCCGGCGGTGTCTCTTTGCGTCCAGCGCCTGCGCAAGCGGCCGGATTTCCTGGCGCTCAACCGCGCGCAGCGGCAGGGCACCGGCTCGATGCTGGTGCAGGGGCGTGACCGGGGCGATGGCGACGCGACGGTGCGCGTGGGCTTCACGTGTTCCAAGAAGGTCGGCAATGCCGTGGCCCGCAACCGCGCCAAGCGCCGCCTGCGCGAGGTGGCAAGGCTGCTTCTGCCCGAGCATGGTCGCGCGGGCTGGGATTACGCCCTGATCGGCCGGCCCGAGGTGACGGCGGCGCGCGATTTCCAGGACCTGCAGCGCGATTTCCTCTACGCCCTGCGCAAGCTGCACGGCGCATGAGCCCGCTGGCCCATATCCTCTCGTTGCCGGTCAAGGCGTACCGGCTGGTGTTTTCCCCTTGGGTGGGCTGGCATTGCCGGTATCAACCGACCTGCAGCGCCTATGCGCTTGAGGCGTTGGAGCGGCACGGCGCGCTGAAAGGCGGCTGGCTGGCGCTGCGCCGGATCGCGCGGTGCAACCCGTGGGGCAAGTGCGGCCATGACCCGGTGCCGGAGCGAAAGACCCGAATTCTTTAAAAGAACTCGGACCGTTTTCTTTTAAAGAAAACGGCATGTTGCGCAACGCAGCTAATGTATCGCCGCCGGAAAATTCCAATTTTCCGACCCGTATTCGAAGAAAACGCCCTCACCCCGCCCGCTGCGCGTGAAACACGAACCCCAGCAGGTTCAGCAGCACCTGCGCCGCCAGGATCGACGTGCCGCCCGTCGGGTCGTAATCCGGCGCCACCTCCACAAGGTCGATGCCCACCACCTCGTGGTTCCGCGCCACAAGCTGCAGGATCTCCAGCACGTCGTAATAGAGGAACCCGCCATGGCTGGGCGTGCCGGTGCCCGGCGCGATCGAGGGGCAGAAGGCGTCGATGTCTAGCGTGATGTAGACCCGCGCGCCCTCCGGAATGCGCGCCGCCGTGGCCTCCGCCCCCAGCTTGCGCACCTGCCGCACCGACAGGATGTCCGAGCCCATGGCGCGCGCGTCGTCATAGCCTTCCTTGGCGGTGGAGCTGACATTGCGGATGCCGATCTGGGTGAGCCCCGTCACGTAGGGCTTCTCCGCCGCCCGGCGCATCGGGTTGCCATGGCCGAACCGCACGCCGTGGCGCTCGTCGACGAAATCGAGATGGGCGTCGATCTGCAGGATGTGAATGTCGCCCTGGTCGTCGAAGGCGTTGATGCAGGGGATATTCACCGAATGGTCCCCGCCGATCACCACCGGCAGGGCGCCCGCCTTCAGGATCGCCCGCACGCCCGCCTCGATATTGGCGTGGCTCTTCACCGTGTCGGTATGCACGATATCGGCGTCGCCCAGGTCGACGATCTTCACGTCGCCCGGAAGATAGGTCACGTCATCCTCGTGATCGTAGGCCCCGGCATGGCCGAAGCTGAACAGCGTCGAGGCCTCGCGCACCCCGCGCGGCCCGAACCGCGCGCCCGCCCGCCACTGGGTGCCGAAATCGAACGGCGCGCCGAGGATCGCGGCATCCGCCTCGATCGCCGCCCAGTCGGCCACGTAAGGCCGCTTGCCGAAGGTGGAGATTCCCACGAAGGGCAGGTCGAGCCGCCCCGCCTCGTAGCCGTGTTTCGTCATGCCGCATCCTCCCGTCCCGCAACGCTCGGCGCCACGGTGGCCGGATTTCCCGCGCCCGGCAAGGGGCCAGACCCGGCGCCGCCTGCAACCCCGCCATGCCCCCACGCCAACGAATTGGCCTTTCACCCGCCCCCGATCCATGTAATAGGGAAGCGCCAAACGATCCCTGCCATGGAGACCCCCAATGGAGATTCGTGAGGCGCTGACCTTCGATGACGTTCTGCTCGTACCCGCCAAGTCGAGCGTGCTGCCCAACACCGCCGACACGCGGACGCGCGTCACCAGGTCGATCAATCTCAACATCCCGCTTCTGAGCTCGGCCATGGACACGGTGACCGAATCGCGCATGGCGATCACCATGGCCCAGGCCGGCGGCATCGGGGTGATCCACCGCAACCTGACCGTCGAGGAACAATCGCGCGAGGTGCGCCGGGTGAAGCGCTTCGAATCCGGCATCGTCTACAACCCGGTGACGCTGACCCCGAACCAGACGCTGGCCGACGCCAAGGCCCTGACCGAGCGCTACGGCTTCACCGGCTTCCCGGTGGTCGACGAGAAACGCCGCGTCGTAGGCATCGTCACCAACCGCGACATGCGCTTCGCCACCTCCGACGAGACGCCGGTACACGTGATGATGACCTCGAACGATCTCGCCATCCTGCGCGAGCCGGCCGACCGGGAAGAGGCCAAGAACCTGATGCGCGCCCGCCGGATCGAGAAGCTGCTGGTCACCGACAAGGATGGCAAGCTGACCGGCCTCCTGACGCTCAAGGACACCGAACAGGCCGTGCTGAACCCCACCGCCTGCAAGGATGACCTCGGCCGCCTGCGCTGTGCCGCGGCCTCGACCGTGGGCGATGCGGGCTTCGAACGCTCGGCGGCGCTGGTCGATGCCGGGGTCGACATGATCGTGATCGACACCGCGCACGGCCATTCCGAGGGCGTCGCCAAGGCGGTCGAGCGGGCCAAGGGCCTGTCGAACGAGGTGCAGATCGTCGCCGGCAACGTGGCGACGGGCGAGGCCACGCGCGCCCTGATCGGCGCCGGGGCCGATGCCATCAAGGTGGGCATCGGGCCGGGCAGCATCTGCACCACGCGGATGGTCGCGGGCGTGGGCGTGCCCCAGCTGACCGCCATCATGGATTGCGTCGAGGCTGCCGACGGCACGCCGATCATCGCCGATGGCGGCATCAAGTTCTCGGGCGATTTCGCCAAGGCCATCGCCGCCGGCGCCTCCTGCGCCATGGTGGGCTCGATGCTGGCGGGCACCGATGAAAGCCCGGGCGAGGTGATCCTCTACCAGGGCCGCACCTTCAAGGCCTATCGCGGCATGGGCAGCCTCGGCGCCATGGCCCGCGGCAGCGCCGACCGCTACTTCCAGAAGGACGCCGCCAGCGACAAGCTGGTCCCCGAGGGGATCGAGGGGCAGGTGCCCTACAAGGGCACTGCGAATGCCGTCGTTCACCAGCTCGTCGGCGGGCTGCGCGCGGCGATGGGCTATACCGGCTGCGCCACGGTCGAGGAGATGCGCAACAATTGCACCTTCGTCCGCATCACCGGCGCGGGGCTGAAGGAAAGCCATGTGCACGACGTCCAGATCACCCGCGAGAGCCCGAATTATCGCATCGGGTAATCAAGGGGTTAGCTGGCGAAGCTAAGCCTGGTTCGCGCCAGGCTGAGCCTGAAACCGACCTGTCCGATCGCGCCCTCCGGGGCGCGATTTTTTGTCGGACGCCACGCGAACAGCATCGCGCCACGCCGCCGAAGCCACGAGAACCGGCGCCCGGGGCACCGGGTTTCACCACATCGTCATCATCAGGGAATAAATGGCGGAGAGACAGGGATTCGAACCCTGGGACCCCGTGAAGGGTCAACGGTTTTCGAGACCGCCCCGTTCGACCACTCCGGCACCTCTCCGCGGGGGTCTGGAGGCTGCGTTTAATCGCCTTTCCAGCGAGGGACAAGGGGGTTTTGCATTGTTTGCCGCCAGAATTTGCCTAGATTCAAACCTGAGCAATTCGGCCGAAGGAGTGCCCCCTTGTCGCAACGGTCCCTGATCCAAGCCCCGTTCATCGCCATACTCGCCGTCATCGCGCTGCTGGCCCCGCCGCAGGCCCGCGCCGCCGACCGTGCCAACCTCGAGGCGTTCCTCGAGGTCACCGGCTTCGACGTCGCGCTCGAATCGATCAAGCAGTCGGCCTCGGACGCGCCCGAGATGCTGGGCATGTCGCCCAATGATTTCGGCCATGACTGGGCCCGCGTCACGAAACAGGTCTTCGACACCGACACCATGCACGACATGGCCATCGAGATCCTGTCCGAAACCCTGAGCGACGAGCTTCTCGGCCATGCCGCGGGGTTTTACGCCTCGCCGCTCGGCCAGAAGCTGGTGCAGCTCGAAAACGCCGCCCACATGGCCGAGGACAGCGCCGCGCACCGCGCCGAAGGGGCCGAGCTTCTGGCCGAGGCGCGCGCCGCCGGCAACGGCCGCGCCGAGATGTTCGAACGGATGGCCGACGCCATCGACACCGAGGACCAGTCGGTGCGCGCCGTGCAGGAGATCATGGTGCGCTTCCTGATGGCCGCCTCCTATGCCGGGGTGCTGGATTACGAGATCGACGAGGGCGCCCTGCGCGCCGTCATCCGCAACCAGGAAGACGAGATGCGCGCCGACATGACCGAGGCCGGGCTCGCCAACGCCGCCTATACCTATCGCGACCTGACGCTCGAGGAGATCGAGACCTATACCGAGGCGCTGGAAGCCCCGCAAATGCAGGAGGTCTACGAGCTGATGAACGCCATCCAGTACGAGATCATGGCCAACCGCTTCGAGGTGCTGGCGGCCCGCATGGCCGAGATGCACCCCGGCGAGGAGCTGTGAGCATGGGGCCGATCCGTGCCGCCGCCGGGGCCCTTACCGCGGCCGTAATCTGGGCGATGCCCGCACAGTCCGAGGCCCGCGCCGACCTTGACGTGCTGCTTGAAGCGCTCCGGGTGGGCGACACCGTCGACATCATGCGGCAGGAAGGGCTGGCCTATGCCGAAAGCCTCGCTCAGGACATGATGCCCGAGGCCGACCCGTCCGGCTGGCAGGCCACGGTCGAACGCATCTACGACACCGGCAAGATGCGCCGCCTTGTCGAGGAACGCATGGCGCGCGGGCTGGAAGGCGTGGACCTTGCCCCGCTCAACGCCTTCTTCACCTCCGAGCTTGGCGCGGAAGTCATCGAGCTGGAACTGTCCGCGCGCGAGGCCTTCCTCGACCCCGAGGTCGAGGACGCCGCCAAGGAGCAATACGAGAAGCTCGCCCGCGAGGGCGCGCTGATCGTCGACCAGATCGACACGCTGGTCGCCGACAGCGACCTGATCGAGCATAACGTGATGGGCATCCTGAATTCCAACCTGATGCTCTATCGCGGGCTGGCCGATGGCGGGGCCTATGACATGTCGGAAGAGGACATGCTGCTCGACGTCTGGTCGCAGGAAGACGGCGTGCGCGAGGACAGCACGGCATGGATCGGGGCCTACCTGCTGACCGCCTACCAGCCGCTCGAGGATGACGAGGTGCAGGAATATATCGACCTGTGGCGCAGCGACGAGGGGCAGGCGCTCAACACCGCGCTCTTTGCCACCTTCGACCGGATGTACGAGGAACTGTCCTACCTCGTCGGCCAGGCCGTGGCCCAGCACATGCGCAGCCAGGAGCTGTAGGGTCAGCGGGCACCGGCCCGGGGGAGGGCGCGATGCAATACCATTTCGACGGCTTTACCCCCGGTGATCCGCGCGTCCGGCCCGAGGCCGATGGCGCGGGCGAACGCCCTTCCGACGTCGACGTGCTTATCGTCGGTTGCGGCCCCGCCGGGCTGACGCTCGCGGCCCAGCTTTCGGTCTTCCCCGACATCGTGACCCGCCTCGCCGAGCGCAAACCGGGTCCGCTGAAGATGGGGCAGGCCGACGGCATCGCCTGCCGCTCGATGGAGATGTTCCAGGCCTTCGGCTTCGCCACCCGCGTGATGGAGGAGGCCTACTGGGTCAACGAAACCGTGTTCTGGGCCCCGGGAGAGGGCGGGGCGGGCCTCATCCGCACCGACCGGATCGACGACGTGGCCGACGACCTGTCCGAGATGCCCCACACCATCCTCAGCCAGGCAAGGGTGCATGATTTCTACCTCGATATCATGCGCAAATCGCCCCGCCGGCTGACCCCCGATTACGGCCTTCACCTTAGGGGCCTCACGCGAACCGACGACCCGGACTACCCCGTCACCGCCACCTTCGAAGCCCCGGATAACGTCACCGAAACCATCCGCGCCAAATACTTGGTCGGCTGCGACGGCGCCCGCAGCGCGGTGCGCGCGTCGCTCGGGCTGACGCTCAAGGGCGATGCCGCGCGGCAGCTCTGGGGGGTGATGGATATCCTCGCCGTCACCGACTTCCCCGATATCCGCCTCAAGGCCGCGATCCGCTCGGCCCACAGCGGCAGCCTGCTGATCATCCCGCGCGAGGGCGGGGCGATGGTGCGCATGTACGTGGAACTCGACGAGCTGCACGAGACCGAACGCGCCGCCGACCGCAACGTCACCGCCGACATGCTGATCGACAAGGCGCAGGCGATCCTGTCGCCCTATACGCTCGATGTGCGCGACGTGGCCTGGTGCTCGGCCTACGAGATCGGCCAGCGGGTCTGCGACAGTTTCGACGACCTCGGCACCGGTGCGCGCGACGGGCACACCCCGCGCATCTTCATTGCCGGCGACGCCTGCCACACCCACAGCCCCAAGGCGGGGCAGGGGATGAACGTGTCGATGGCCGACACGTTCAACCTCGGCTGGAAGCTGGCGGCGGTGCTGCGCGGACAGGCCGTGCCCGACCTGCTGCATACCTATTCCGGCGAGCGCCGCGCCAAGGCGCAGGAACTGATCGAGTTCGACCGCGACATGGCCCGGCTCTTCAGTTCCCGCTCCTCCGACCCCGACGCCTCGGCCCGGTTCCAGCAGTATTTCCAGAAGCACGGCCGCTATACCGCCGGGGTCGAGGCGCGTTACGACCCCTCATTGATCGTGCAGGCCGGCCACCAGGCCCTCGCCACCGGCCTGCCCATCGGCATGCGGTTCCACTCCGCGCCCGTCATCCGGCTGGCCGACGCGAAACCCATGCAGCTTGGCCATGCCATGCTGGCCGACGGCCGCTGGCGGCTGGTGGCCTTTTCCCCGCGCGGCGACATGGGCATGCCGGGCGGCGCCATCGCCCGGATCTGCGAGGCGCTCGATACCGCGCCCGACAGCCCCCTGCGCCGCTATACGCCCGACGGTGCGGATATCGACTCGGTCATCGACCTGCGCGCCGTGTTCCAGCCCCATCACCGCGACATGGACCTCTCCGCGCTTCCCCGTCTCCTGGCCCCGCCCAGGGGCCGCTTCGGCCTCACCGATTACGAAAAGGCCTTCTGCCCCGACCTGAAAACCGGCCCCGACATCTTCGACCGGCGCGGCATCGACCGCGAGCGCGGCGCCCTGATCGTCCTCCGCCCCGACCAGTTCACCGCCGCCATCCTGCCGCTCGGGGACCATGCCGGCTTGACCGCCTTCTTCGCCCGCTTCATGATCCCGCAACACTGAATCATCCGGGGCGGAAACCCCGGATTTCCCCCTTGACTTTGCCCCCTCATCCCCCGATAAGCGCCCATCCCGGCAGGTCTGTGACCCGCGCGGGGTTGATGGAATTACGCCCACGACATGGGGCGCGCCGTCCGAGGCGGGGGAGAGACCCCCACGCAACACCCGGAACCGGGGGCCACAGGACGCGGAAGTTGAAAAGGAAGACGAACATGTTTGCGGTCCTCAAGACCGGTGGCAAGCAATACAAGGTCCAGTCGGGCGATATGCTCCGCGTGGAAAAGCTTGCAGCCGACGCCGGTGAAAAGGTGCAGTTCAACGAGATCCTGATGCTGGGCGGCGACACGCCCGTGATCGGGTCTCCGCTCGTCGATGGCGCGGCCGTTCAGGCCGAGGTCGTCGATCAGGTCAAGGGCGACAAGGTCATCCACTTCGTCAAGCGCCGCCGCAAGCACGGCTCGCAGCGCACGAAGGGCCACCGCCAGCAGCTGACCCTGCTGCGCGTGACCGAGATCCTCGAGAAGGGCGCGGACAAGTCGGGCATCAAGGCCGCCGTGGGCGCAGGTGCCCTGGCTGCCGGCATGGGCAAGGAACGCTATGCCGACAACGCGACCGACCAGGCCGAGATGGCCAAGCGCGTGAAGAACAAGGAAGCCGGCGAGAAGAGCGTCGCCAAGAAGGCTGACAAGAAAGCCGACAAGCCGGCCGAGAAAAAGGCCGAACCGAAGGCCGAGAAGAAAGCCGAGCCCAAGAAAGAGGCCCCGGCTGCCGCGGACGACCTCACCGCCATCACGGGCATCGGCCCGGCGGCGGCGAAGAAGCTGAACGAGGCCGGCATCACCACCTACGCCGAGCTGGCCAAGGTGGACGCGGACAATTTCGAGGCCGTCAAGGTCAAACCCGAATGGGTTGAACAAGCCAAGGAACTGGCTAAGTAACCCGGCGAGATAGGAGACAACGAGATGGCACACAAGAAAGCAGGCGGTTCATCACGTAACGGTCGCGATTCCGTCGGCCGCCGCCTTGGCGTGAAGAAATACGGCGGCGAAGCCGTCATTCCCGGCAACATCATCGTGCGTCAGCGCGGCAACAAGTTCTGGCCGGGCGACGGCGTGGGGCAGGGCAAGGATCACACCCTCTTCGCCACCGTCGAAGGCTCGGTGACGTTCCACAAGGGCCTCAAGGGCCGCACCTTCATTTCGGTCACGCCAGTGGCGGAGGCCGCAGAGTAAGCCGACCGAATAGGTGTAATGAGAACATCGGGGGATCGGCAAGGGCCGGTCCCCTTTCTCGTTCGAGGATTGCAGCCCACAGCCCGCCAATCCCCGGTTCGGGCCCGGCAACGGGCCCCGCGTTTGGGAGGAAAACGCAATGAAACTGGAGACGATCGACACCCAACCCACCATCGCGGCCGGCCGGTTCGACCTGCGTCCGCCGCGCGCCTCGGATGCGGGGCTTCTGGCGCATTACGCCGGCGACGAGCGCGTGGCGCGCAACACGTCGAGCATTCCGCACCCGCTGCCGCCCGGCACGGTCGAGGCATTCCTGACCCGCGTCACCGCCCCCGACCGGACCGAAACGGTCTGGGTCATTGACGGCTCGCGCGACGGCGGCTCGGAAGTGATGGGCGCCATCGGCATGAAGCGCGTCGACGAGGGCCAGTGCGAGATCGGCTACTGGGTGGCGCATGCCTTCTGGAACACCGGTGTCGCCTCCGAAGCGGTGGGCGCGCTTGTCGCCGCCAACCCTTGCCAATGCCGCACCATCTTCGCCTCGGTCTTCCAGGACAACCCGGTCTCCGCCCGCGTGGTCACCAACCACGGCTTCAGCTACCTGGGCGATGCCGAAACCTTCTCGGTGGCCCGAAACGCCAAGGTCCCCACCTGGACCTACAGCCGGAAAATGGATTGAGCCAAACCGGACCTTTGCCTAAAGGATGACAGCATGAAATTCCTCGATCTCGCAAAGGTCTATATCCGGTCCGGTTCGGGCGGCGGCGGCTGTATCAGCTTCCGGCGGGAGAAGTTCGTCGAATATGGCGGGCCCGATGGCGGCGATGGCGGCAAGGGCGGCTCGGTCTATGCCGAGGCGGTCGACGGGCTGAACACGCTGATCGACTTCCGCTACCAGCAGCATTTCTTTGCCGATAACGGCCAGCCCGGCATGGGCCGCCAGCGCACCGGCAAGGATGGCGAGGATATCGTGCTGCGCGTCCCCGTCGGCACCGAGATCCTCGACGAGGACCAGGAGACCGTGATCGCCGACCTGACCGACGTGGGCCAGCGGATCGAGCTCGCGCATGGCGGCAATGGCGGCTGGGGCAACCTGCGCTTCAAGACCTCCACCAACCAGGCGCCGCGCCGCTCGAACCCGGGGCAGGACGGGGTCGAGCGCACGCTCTGGCTGCGGCTGAAGCTGATTGCCGACGTGGGCCTCGTAGGCCTGCCCAACGCGGGCAAGTCGACCTTCCTCGCAGCGACCTCCAACGCCCGGCCCAAGATCGCCGATTACCCCTTCACCACGCTGCACCCCAATCTCGGCGTGGTCGAGGTGGACGGGGTCGAATTCGTGGTGGCCGACATCCCCGGCCTGATCGACGGCGCGCACGAGGGCCGCGGCCTGGGCGACCTGTTCCTCGGCCATGTCGAGCGCTGCGCCGTGCTGCTCCACCTGGTCGACGGCACCTCGGGCACGCTGGTCGAGGATTATCACACCATCATCAACGAGTTGGAGGCCTACGGCGAGGCGCTGGCCGACAAGCCGCGGGTGACGGTGCTCAACAAGATCGACGCGCTCGACGACGAGGAACGCGCCTTCCTGCGCGACGAGGTGCAGGCCGCGGGCGCGGAAAACGTCATGCTGATGTCGGGCGTCTCGCGCGAAGGGGTGACGGAGGTGCTCCGCGCGCTCCGGGCCCAGATCGACGATGGCCGCCTGCGCGAGAAGGCCAAGGACGAAGAGCCCGAGCCGTGGCAACCCTGAGCGACGCCAGGCGCATCGTCGTCAAGATCGGCTCGGCCCTGCTGGTGGACCGTGGCAGTGGGCAGTTGCGCGCCGAGTGGCTCAAGGCACTGGTGGCCGACGTCGCCCGCATCCGGGCGCGCGGGACGGACGTGATCCTCGTCTCTTCCGGCTCCATCGCGCTGGGGCGGGGCGCCCTGGGCCTGCCGATGACGGAACTCACGCTGGAACAATCCCAGGCTGCCGCCGCCGTGGGCCAGATCCAGCTCGCCCATGCCTATGACCGGGCGCTCTCCGAACACGGCCTGCGCGCCGCGCAGGTGCTGGTGACGCTGGAGGACAGCGCCGACCGCCGCCGCTACCTCAACTCCCGCGCCACGCTGGAACAGCTCCTCAAGCTGGGCGCCGTGCCCATCGTCAACGAGAACGACACCGTCGCCACCGACGAGATACGCTATGGCGACAATGACCGCATGGCCGCCCAGGTGGCGGTGACGGCAGGCGCCGATCAGCTCATCCTGCTCAGCGACGTCGACGGGTTCTATTCCGGCAATCCCACGCAAGACCCGGCGGCCAAGCGTTTCGACGTCATCTCCGAGATCACGCCCGAGATCGAGGCGATGGCGGGCGATGCCGGCTCGGGCCTCTCGAAGGGCGGCATGAAGACCAAGCTTATGGCCGCCCGCACCGCGACAGCGGCCGGCTGCGACATGGCGATCACCGAGGGATCGGTCCTCAACCCCTTGTCCGCGCTGGAAAAAGGCGCCCCTGCCACCTGGTTCACCGCCCAGGGTGACCCGCAGCAAAAGCGCAAGGCGTGGATCGCCGCGATGAAACCCAAGGGCCGCATCACCGTCGATGACGGCGCGGCCCGTGCGCTTCAGGGCGGCAGCAGCCTTCTGCCCGCCGGCGTCACCGCCGTCACCGGCCGTTTCGGGCGCGGCGACCCTGTCGAGGTGGCCGACACCACCGGCCGCAAACTGGGCCAGGGACTTACCCGCTACGATGCGCGCGATACCGCGTTGATCAAGGGCCTGAAAACACAGGATATCGAGCCAAAACTCGGCTACCCGGCGCGCGGGCCGCTCATCCACCGCGACGATATGGCGTTCTGACCGCCTTTGATGCTACGCTCCCGCCGACCCGCGAAGGACCGCTGACCATGAAAGACCTCGACAACATCCCCGCCCTGATGGCCGAGATCGGCGACCGTGCCAAGGCCGCCGCGGCGCAACTGGCCACCGCGAAACCCGGGACCAAGCGAAAGGCGCTCGAAGCCGCCGCCGATGCGCTCTGGGCCGCCCGTGCCGACGTGATCGCCGCCAACGGCAAGGACCTCGACTATGGCCGCGAAAAGGGCCTGTCAGACGCGATGATGGACCGGCTCCTGCTCAACGAGGACCGGGTGAAATCCATGTGCGACGGCCTGCGCGCCGTGGCCGCGCAGGACGATCCGGTCGGCGAGGTGCTGGCGGAATGGGACATGCCCTCGGGCCTGCATATCCGCCGGGTGCGCACGCCGCTGGGGGTGATCGGGGTGATCTACGAGAGCCGGCCCAATGTCACCGCCGATGCCGGGGCGCTCTGCCTGAAGTCGGGCAATGCCGTGATCCTGCGGGGCGGGTCGGAAAGCTTCCACTCCTCGGCGGCGATCCACGCGGCGCTGGTGGAAGGCTTGCGCGCGGCGGGCCTGCCCGAGGACGCGATCCAGCTTGTCCCCACCCGCGACCGGGCGGCGGTGAAGGAGATGCTGACCATGACCGGCACGATCGACGTGATCGTCCCGCGCGGCGGCAAGGGCCTTGTCGGCCTCGTCCAGCGCGAGGCGCGCGTGCCGGTCTTCGCCCATCTCGAGGGCATCGTGCATATCTATATCGACAAGGACGCCGACCCCGAGAAGGCGCTGCGCGTGGTGATGAACGCCAAGACCCGCCGCACCGGCATCTGCGGTGCGGCCGAGTGCCTGCTCATCCACCGCAAGGTGGCCGACACGATCGGGCAGGGCCTGGTCCGGGCGCTGATAGACGCCGGTGTCGAGGTGCGGGCCGATGCCGCGCTGCAGGTCATTGCCGGCACCCAGGCGGCCAGTGACGAGGATTGGGGCCGCGAGTACCTCGACAGCATCATTGCCGCGAAGATGGTCGAGGATATCGACGGCGCCATCGCCCATATCCGGCAGTACCATTCCCAGCACACCGACTGCATCATCACCGAGGATGACAAAGCCGCCGAAAAGTTCTTCGCCGAGCTCGACAGCGCCATCCTGATGCGCAACGCCTCGACGCAGTTCGCCGATGGCGGAGAGTTCGGGATGGGCGCCGAGATCGGCATCGCCACCGGCAAGATGCATGCCCGTGGCCCGGTGGGTGCGGCCCAGCTCACCAGCTTCAAGTACCTGGTCGAGGGCGACGGCGCGACCCGGGCCTAGAAGCGGATTTCTACATTGAAATGCGTGGCTTGGAAGTCGATCCTCGCGTTTCTTTCGCCCAGGACATGCGGCAGCAGCAGGAACTGCACGGCTGCCGGCGGAATCGCCTCCGGGCCCGGCGCGCCGCGCAACAGGTCCCATAGCGCCGGGTCGGGCGAAAGCCGGTCCGCCTCGGCCCGGATGTGCCAGCGTGGGCCGTCGCGGGCAACCACGATCCGCCCGCCGGCCACCAGCGCCTGTTCCACGCACATCAGCGCCAGCAGCACCGCCTTGAT
Organism: Roseovarius sp.; assembly: GCF_030373445.1. GTDB lineage: Bacteria > Pseudomonadota > Alphaproteobacteria > Rhodobacterales > Rhodobacteraceae > Roseovarius. The sequence goes on along the minus strand of NZ_JAUCYU010000007.1, from coordinate 125,866 downwards.
GTCGGGCCGGGCGAAATCGCCGCGCGCCTGCCAGTCGATCACGACCCGTCCCGCCTCGTACACGGCGCCAAGGATCTCCGCCACGGCGTGCCCCGAAACCACCTGTCCCGGCTCGGCATCGCCGAAGGCCAGCCGGAAATACTGGATCCGGGCCGAGGCATGGCCGGCGCTCTCCGCAACCAGGGAGAATTCCGGGCTTTTCGGCAGGCCGGAGAGTTCGAGCAGTTCCAGCCCGTTGGCCACGGCACCCACCGGGCTGATCAGGTCGTGGCAGATGCGAGACCCTATGAGAGAGGCGATCTTGTCGCTAGGATGGGGCAATTGGCTCCTCCGAAATGGCTGGAAATCGCATGTCAGATCTTAACAGTTTCCTGGAACCGGGCATGTTGGTCGAACATCCGCATCAACCCGACTGGGGCACCGGGCAGGTGCAGTCGAATATCGGCGGCCGCATCACCGTGAATTTCCAGGAAGTTGGCAAGGTCGTGATCGATGGCTCCCGTGTCGAATTGATCCCGGTGATCAAAACATGAAAGAGGTTACGGAAAAGTTAAGGCACCCGGAAGTGGTCATGGGCGCGCATGTGCCAAGTGCCGTTGCTTTCGTGGCCGTCGCGCCATAAAACCGCGGCAAACATTGGCGCGAGGGCAGCAATGGGCGTGAGCCAGGAACAGTTCAGCGTCAGGCTGGCGGGCTCGGAGGAGGATCTGAGGGCCGCGCAGCGCCTGCGCTACGAGGTGTTCGTCGAGGAGCTGGGCGGCGATGGGCCGCTGGTCGACCATGACGCGCGGCTGGAGCGGGACCGCTTCGACCCCTATTTCGACCATATCATCCTGACCGACGACACCCGCGGCGGCGACGTGGTGGGCGTCTACCGCGTGCTGCGCGACGACCAGGCGCGCGCCGTGGGGCAGTTCTATTCCGAGGACGAATATGACCTGACGCCCTTGAAACAGAGCGGCCGGCGGCTGATGGAGCTGGGCCGCTCCTGCCTGGCGCCGTCCTATCGCGGGGGGGCCGCGATGTATCACCTCTGGAACGGGCTGGCGCGCTATGTCACGGAAAACGAGATAGAAATCCTCTTCGGTGTGGCCAGTTTCCATGGCACCGACATCGAGGCGCTGTCCCAGCCGCTGTCGATGCTCCATCACCGCCACCTCGCGCCCGAGGCGCTGCGCGTCCGGACACAGGCGGCGCATTATCAGGCCATGAACCTGCTGCCCGAGGACCGGATCGACCGGCGCGCGGCGATGCTGCAGGTGCCGGCGCTGATCAAGGCCTACCTGCGGCTGGGGGGCTACGTGGGCGACGGGGCGTTCATCGACCACGCGTTCAACACCACCGATATCTGCCTGGTGATGGATACCGAGCGGTTGAGCCAAACGCAGAAAAACATTTACTCCAAGGGCATTACGGCGTGAGCTTCACCTGGTCGCCCGAGGAGCCCGCGCCGCCCCACAGGATCACGGCAATGGGGTGGCTTCGGGCCGGGCTGCGCGGGGTGGTGCTGGTGGCGGTGCTGCTGCTGGGCGTGGTGGCGATGATGGCGCTGCGTCTGGTCGAGCGGCCGCTTTACGGGCTGCACCGGCCGTGGACGCCGTTCATCACGCAGGCGGTCTGCCGGACGGCGTTTTTCGTGCTGGGCATGCGGCACGAGGCGGTGGGCGAGCGGATGGCGGAGCGCGGCGCGGTGGTGGCCAACCATGCGTCATGGCTCGATATTTTCTCGCTCAATGCGCGGAAGCGGGTCTACTTCGTGTCGAAGGCCGAGGTGGCGGGCTGGCCGGGCATCGGGTTCCTGGCGAAGATCACCGGGACGGTGTTCATCACCCGCGATCCGCGGGCTGCGAAGGCGCAGCAGCAGGTGTTCGAGGAACGGCTTCTGGCGGGGCACAAGCTGCTGTTTTTCCCGGAAGGCACGTCAACCGACGGGTTCCGGGTTCTGCCTTTCAAATCAACGCTGTTCCAGGCGTTCTTCAATGAGAATCTGCGCGACGAACTGCATATCCAGCCGGTGACGGTGATCTATCATGCGCCCGGGGGGGAAGACCCGCGCTTTTACGGCTGGTGGGGGGATATGGATTTCGGCTCTCACGCGCTGAAACTGCTGGCGGCACGGCGGAATGGCAGGGTGAAGGTCGTCTACCATACCCCTGTAAAGGTTGCCGATTTTGCCAGCCGCAAGGCGCTGGCGGCGCATGTGGAGGGGGTCGTTCGCTCCGGCATGCCGACAGAGCGGCAGGTGGCGGGCGGTGAGGCGCGGCCAACCCCTTGAAAACGCTGCAAACGCAACGTCGGTATCACGTCGGTATTTTGTCGGTATAACGTCGGTGCCAGCGACCGTCACACGTCGCCCATCGCCGCGACCAGCCGGCCCAGTTCGGCGGCCGGGTCCTCGGCGCCCCAGATTTCGGTGCCGATGCCGAAGAAGTCGGTCACCGGGGCGAGGCGGCGGATCAGATCCTCGTCGAGCGCCCCTTCGGCCACCACCGGCACCTCGATCATCTGCGACCACCATTCGAACACTTCGAATTCCGCCCGCGACCCGTCGCCCAGCACGGTATCGCCCGCCGGGCCGAAGCTGACGTAATCGGCACCCGCTTCGCCCGCGGTCATCCCGTCATGGCGCGAGGTGCCGCAGAAGGCACCCACCACCGCGTCGGCGCCCAGCGCCTTGCGGGCGGTGCGGATCTGGCGCGCGCCATCGGTCAGGTGCACCCCGTCGAGACCCAGCCGCTCGGCCAGGATGAAATGGGTGTTGATGACGATGGCGATATCCCGGGCATGCGCCACCTCGCGGCAGGCATCGGCGGCGTGGGAAAGCTGGGTCTCGTCATGGGTCGAGAGGGCGAGGCGGATACATGCCACCTCCTGCGCGTCGAGCACGCGGGCGAGCGTGTCGGGAAACCGGCTGAGCTCGATCTCGGGCGGGGTGATGAGATAGATCTGCGGCTGCTCGGGCTCGGCCATCCGGGCGCTCCTTGTGTTTATCCGGGGTGCTATAACTTGGAAAAAACCCTGCGTCCATGCCAGTTGGCGTGGCGCTGACGGCGGGGGCGGGACGCCCCCGGCGGGGGGTGAGCGGGCCTCCCGGAAACGCTCCGGCGGAGCGTTTCGCCCGCGAACGGGCGGAGCCCTTTGCCAAGAAGAAGCGGGGGCGGAGCGTGTCAAGCGGGGGGGGCGTGCGGAATCGCCTGTTCGCAATGCGGGAAGTTCTTGATCCGGACACCGGCGCCGCGCAAGGGTGAACGGGCCGGTGGGGCAATTCGGACATTTCCGCCGAAGGCCGGCATCGGGACCCTGACATTTCGAGACATCCGGAGACATTTCAATGCGTTTCATGCAATGGGCCGCGCGCGCGGCCTGCCTGGCCTGTGGCCTCGGGCTGGCCACCCTTCCGGCCAAAGCACAGGAGGCGGTGGCCTTTGGTGGCGCCAATGGCTGGGAGATCACCCAACTGAGCAACGGCGGCCAGGTCGTGGCCTGCGAGGCGATGCGCCTCACCGGGTCGGAGGAGGGGCTGTTCTTCCGCCACGACGCGGCCGAGACCATGATCGGGTTCTCGGGCTACGCCTCGGCGGCCTCGCCCTTCGCGATCGACGTGCAGATGTGGTTCGACGGCGATCGCGCGACGGCAGAGACCTATGCGATGGAGCCCGTGACCGACCACAACGGCTTCACCTGGCGCGCGCTCAGGCTGCCCAACAGCGAGCCGTGGGGGGAACTGGACGCCTTTGCCAATGCCGACACGGTGCATTTCGGCTACGACTCCGGCGATGGGCCGACCGAGATGGCCTTTCCGCTGACCGGCTCGAACCGGGCGACGAAGGACACCTATGCCTGCGTGCAGGAGGCCGGCAGTGCGGCGGCGGGCACGGCGAGCCAGGCCTCGGCCGGGCCGCAGGTGATCTCCGGAAGCTGCCGGCTGGTGGTCGACGGGCAGGTCTTTGTCGACAAGCCCTCGGGCTGTCCGATCTGGCTGGCCAATGACGGGTCGGGCGGCTTCTGGATCAACACCAACCGGACGGACGGGCTGGGCGATTACTTCGCCGAGGTGCAGCCCGACGGCACCGGCCGCGCCGGGGCGTGGTGGAACGAAATCCCCGGCGCGCTTCACGCGCAATCCCCGCTGGGCGACGATTTCCGCCTCGGCAGCGGCGGCTGCTGGTCGAACGCCCGCGCCACGGTCTGCGCGGCGCGCTAGGGCAGGGCGGCCTCAGCCCGGGTAGAGGGCGCAGAACTTGTCGGCGAGGTAGCTCATCAGCGGCCCCGCCGACGGCTCCTCTCCGCCACAGGCGCGGGTGATCACCTCGCGCGGGCGATAGCGCCCGCCATGGCGCTGCAAGTTCTCGTGCAGCCAGCGGGTGGCCGGTGTCGGATCGCCGCGCTGGAGGTGGCCGTCGATATCCGGCACCGCGTTCCGCAGCGCCTTGTAGAGACAGCCGGCATAGACATTGCCGAGGCTGTAGGTGGGGAAATAGCCGAAGAGCCCCACCGACCAGTGCACGTCCTGCAGGACGCCGTTGGCCGCGCGGTCCACCTTGTAGCCGAAATCCGTCTCGAACCGGTCGTTCCACGCCGCCTCGAGATCGCGCACCGCGAGGTCGCCCGAGACCAGCGCCTTCTCGAGGTCGAAGCGCAGCATGATATGCAGGTTGTACTGCACCTCGTCCGCCTCTGTCCGGATATAGCCGCGATGCACGCGGTTGACGGCGCGGTAGAAGGCCGCCTCGTCCGCCACCCCGAGATCACCGAAGCGGTCCCGCATCTCGCCGAAAAGCCAGTGGCAGAAGGCGGGCGAGCGGCCGAGCTGGTTCTCGTAGATCCGGCTTTGGCTCTCATGCACGCCCATCGACACGCCCTGGCCCAGCGGGGTCAGGCGGAAGGCCGGGTCGACGCCCTGCTCGTAACAGGCATGCCCGGTCTCGTGGATCGTGGAATAGATGCAGTTGAACGGGTCGTCGGCCGCCGTCCGCGTGGTGATCCGCACGTCGTCGCCGGAGCCCGAGGAGAACGGATGCACCGCAAGGTCCAGCCGCCCGCGCGTGCCGTCATAGCCGAACCGCGCGGCAAGGTCGCGGGCGAAGGCAAGCTGGGTATCGGCGGGGTATGTGCCGCTGACGCCCTCCGCCGCCGCCCCCTCGAGCGCGCGCTTGCGAAGCTGGACGAGGCCGGGGCGCATGTCCTCGAACATGGCTTCCAGCATGGCCGCCGTGGCGCCCGGCTCGAAATCGTCGAGCAGCGCGTCGTAGAGCGTGCCGGTCTCGGCCAGCGCCGCCGCCTCCTCGCGCTTGAGGCGGACGACCTCCTCCAGCGTGGGGGCGAAGGCGGCAAAGTCATCCGCGGCCCGCGCCGCGGCCCAGATGCCCTGTGACCGGCTGGTGAGCCGGGCGAGCGCCGTGGCAAGGCTGGCCGGCACCTTCCGCGCCCGGTCATGCGCCCGGCGGATCTGCCGAAGCTGCGCCTCGCCCACGTCATCCGGCGCCTCGGCCGCCGCCAGCCAGTCGCCCACGCGCGGATCGGTGCGGCGGGCATGCAGCACCGCCTCCATCGCGCCGGATTCCTCCGAGCGCTGCTCGGCCGCGCCGCGCGGCATCACCGTCTCCTGGTCCCAGCTCAGCCGCCCGGCCACCTGGGCCAGCGCCTGTGTCTCGCGCTCATGCGCCATCAGCTCGTCATAGGCCGCCATGGTCTTACCCCCTGACCGATTGCGCCAGCGGATACTGGCTGTGGAACCGCGCTCGGATGATAAGCACCCAGACCGCCACCGCCAGAAGCTGGTGCACGATCGCCACCTGCCAGGGTGCCGCGTAAAGCACGGTGGCGATGCCCATCACCACCTGTGCGCAAAGCGCGATGAAGGCGCCGGTAAAGGCCGCGCGGGTGGCAGTGTTGGCGCTGCGCCGGCCCTTCAGCCAGACCATGACCGAGAAGGCCAGGAGCAGGTAGCCCGCCATCCGGTGGGTGAACTGCACGAAGCCGGGGTTCTCGAACAGGTTGCGCCAGCCAAGGTCGCTCATCCAGAAATCCACCGGCAGGAACCCCCCCGCCATCAGCGGCCAGTCGGTGAAGGTGCGGCCCGCGTCGATGCCGGCGACCAGCGCGCCGATCAGGATCTGCAGGAAGGCGAAATGCATCCATCCCGTCGACAGGCTGAAGAGCTTCGGCTCGCGGCCCCGGCGGGCCTGCATCAGCTCCCGCTCCTCGCGGCCCAAGCTGAAGACATACCACGCGATCAACCCGAGGATGACGAAGGCCAGTCCCAGATGCACCGCCAGCCGGTAGCTCGCCACGTCGAGCATCTGGCCCGTCAAACCGGAGGACACCATCCACCAGCCGATCGCCCCCTGCGCCCCGCCCAGCACGCCAAGGCCCAGAAGCCGCCCGGTCCAGCCCGGCGGGATGGTCCGCGTCAGCAGGAAGCCGAGGAACCCCAGCGCCCAGACAAGGCCGATCACCCGGCCAAGCTGCCGGTGGCCCCATTCCCACCAGTAGATCGTCTTGAATTCCTCGAGGCTCATGCCCTTGTTCTGCAACTGGTACTCGGGAATGGCCTGGTATTTCTCGAACTCGGCCTCCCACGCGGCCTGGTCGGTCGGGGGCAGGGCGCCCTTGACCACGTTCCACTCGGTGATCGAGAGCCCGCTATCGGTCAGCCTGGTCAGCCCGCCCACGGCGATCATCACCACCACCAGCGCGAAAAGCACCAGCAGCCACGCCCGCACCGCGCCACGCGCGCCGCGCCGGCCCTTGTCGATCATGCCGCCCTTCGGCGCCTCGCGCCGGGGCGTCTCCTCGCCCACCTCTTCGAAAATGCTGCGCTTGCCGCTCATCCCCGACCCTTTCCCTTGTTCCGGCGGAGGGTAGTGCCGCCACGCGCCCGCTTCAAGCTCACTCGGCCCGGTCCTTCCAGCGGACCATCTGACGCAGCACCCCGTGCAGCATCCGCACATCGGCGCCCGTCAGGGGCATCCGGCTCCACATGTTGCGCAGGTTGATCTTCATGCCCTCGCGCTTGTGCTCGGGGAAGAAGAAGCCGGCCTCTTCCATGCGCTCTTCGTAATGATCCGCCAGCTTCTCCACCTCGGTCTGGGTGGCCCAGTCGGCGCCGGCCATGTCGGTCCGCTCCATCTCGACCTCACCGCTCGCCCGCCGCCACTCGTAAGCCGTCAGCAGCACGCATTGCGCAAGGTTCAGGCTGGCAAACTCCGGGTTCACCGGCACGCTGATGATGGCATTGGCCCGCGTCACGTCCTCGTTCTCCAGTCCGGCCCGCTCCGGCCCGAACAGCACCGCCACCTTCTCGCCGGCGGCAATCTTCTCGGCCGCCAGCTGCATCGCCCGCTCCGGCGCGAAGACCGGCTTGGTCAGCCCCCGCACCCGCGCGGTCGTGGCGAACACGTAGGAGCAATCCGCCAGCGCCTCGGGCAGGTCGTCGGCCAATACCGCCTCGTCCAGCAACCGCCCCGCGCCGCTCGCCATCGCCGCGGCCTTGGAGTTGGGCCAGCCGTCGCGCGGCGCCACGATCCGCATCCGGTCCAGCCCGAAATTCCACATCGCCCGCGCGGCGGCGCCGATATTCTCGCCCATCTGCGGGCGGACCAGCACGAAGGCGGGCTGCGGGGTCTCTGTCGGCATGGGCACTCTCCTTTACCGCACGCCTCTTAAGCGAGCGCCTTGCCGCTGAAAAGCCCTTGGGCACCAGGAGCGCGTGCCGAAACGCGATGCCCCGGCGCGGGGGATCGCGCCGGGGCGGGGCATGGTGGCTGAACGAGGGGAAGGGAGGGGTCAGGCCACCATTTTCGCGACAACCTCGCCGAAGGAGGACGGCGTGGGGACAATGGTCACGCCCGCCTCCTTGAGGATGTCGACCTTTTCCTGCGCCGATTCGCCGAAGGCCGAGACGATGGCGCCGGCATGGCCCATCCGCCGCCCCTTGGGGGCCGAGAGCCCGGCGATATAGGCCGCGACCGGCTTCGACATGTGGTCGCGGATGTATTCCGCGGCCTCGGCCTCCTGCGGGCCGCCGATCTCGCCGACGAGGACCACGGCATCGGTTTCCACATCGTTTTCAAAGAGTTCGAGGATGTCCTTGAAGCTCGACCCGTTGATCGGATCGCCCCCGATCCCGATCGAGGAGGAGACGCCGATGCCCCGCTCCGACATCTGGCTCGCCGCCTCGTAGCCCAGCGTGCCCGAGCGGCCGACGATGCCCACGCGCCCCGGCTTGTAGATCGAGGGCGGCATGAGCCCGGCAAAGGCCTGTCCGGGCGTGATGATGCCCGCGCAGTTCGGCCCGATCAGGCGCATCCGCCGGTCTTCCTTGTAGCGGCGCATGTAGCGTTTCACCTGGATCATGTCCTGCGCCGGGATGCCGTCGGCGATGCAGACGCAGGTCTTTATCCCCGCATCCGCCGCCTCCATGATCGAATCCGCGGCAAAGGGCGGCGGCACGAAGCTGACCACCAGGTCGGCGCCGGTTTCGGCCACCGCGCCCTTCACCGTGTTGAAGACCGGCAGGTCGAGATGCGTGGTGCCGCCCTTGCCGGGCGTCACGCCGCCCACGACGTTGGTGCCGTGCTTGATCATGTCCTGCGCGTGGAAACTGCCGATCCGCCCGGTGATGCCGGTCACGAGAACGCGGGTGGTGCTGTCGATCAGAATGGCCATCACGAGGCCTCCTTCATATGGGCCGTCTTCCAGGCGCCGACGACCTTCTCGGCCGCCTCGGCCAGGGTGCTGGCGGTGATGATGTCGAGGCCGCTGTCTGCGATAAGCTTGCGGCCTTCCGCGACATTGGTGCCCGAGAGCCGCACGACGAGCGGCATTTGCAGGTCAAGCTCCTTCACCGCCCGGATCACCCCCTCGGCGATCCAGTCGCAGCGGTTGATGCCGGCGAAGATGTTGACGAGGATGCCTTCGACATTGCGGTCGTTGAGCACGGCCTTGAAGGACATGAGCACGCGTTCCGGACTGGCCCCGCCGCCCACGTCGAGGAAGTTGGCAGGCTCGCCGCCCGCCATCTTGATCATGTCGAGCGTGGCCATGGCGAGCCCGGCACCGTTGACGATACAGCCGATCCGGCCGTCGAGGCCGATATAGTTCAGGCCGCGGTCGCCCGCGTAGGTCTCGCGCGGGTCTTCCTGGCTCTTGTCGCGCAGCTCCGAGATATCCGGGTGCCGGAAAAGCGCGTTGTCGTCGAAGGCGAGCTTGGCGTCCAGCGCCACGATCTCGTTGCCCTGCGTCACCACCAGCGGGTTGATCTCGACCATGTTGGCATCGGTCTCGCTCATCAGGCGGTAGCAGCCGATGATCGTCTTGACCGCCGCCGGAATGAGCGCGGGGTCGAGCCCCAGCTGGAAGGCGATCTCGCGCGCCTGGAAGTTCTGCATGCCCACCGCGGGGTCGACCACGCTGCGGATCAGCGAGTCGGGCTCGTTGGCCGAGATTTCCTCGATCTCCATCCCGCCCTGCGCCGAGGCCACGACGACCACGCGCTCGAGCTTGCGGTCCATCACGAAGCCCAGGTAGATTTCCTGCGCGATGTTGGTGGCTTCCTCGACATAAAGCCGGTTCACCAGCTTGCCCTGCGGCCCGGTCTGGTGGGTGACGAGGCGGCGGCCCAGCATCCACTGGGCGGCGTCGGCCACCTCCTCTTCGCTCGCGCAGATGCGCACCCCGCCCGCTTTGCCGCGCGCGCCGGAATGGATCTGCGCCTTGACGACCCACTTGTCGCCGGAAAGCTCCGAGCAGCGATAGACGGCCTGTTCCGGCGAATAGGCGATGCCGCCGCGCGGGGTGCTGACACCGAAGCGGCGCAGCATCTCCTTGGCCTGGTATTCGTGAATGTCCATGGGGTGACCTCCTTGTTATCCCTTGGCCGCGATGGCGTCGGCGACGGTGATGACGTTGTTGGCCATCCGCTCGCTGGCGGCGTCGATCATCTTGCCGTCCAGCGCGGCGGCGCCCTTGCCCTGGGCGGCGGCGGCCTTCAGTTCCTCGATGATGCGCCGCGCCTTGGTGACCTCGCCCTCGGGGGGCGAGAAGACATCGTTGGCAAGCTTCACCTGGCTGGGGTGGATGGCCCATTTCCCCTCGATCCCGAGCGCCGCGGCGCGTTTCGCCGAGGCGATATAGGCCTCGGGGTCCGAGAAATCGCCGAACGGCCCGTCGATGGCGCGCAACCCATAGGCCCGGCAGGCCACGGTCATGCGCGACAGGGCGAAATGCCACTGGTCGCCGGGGTAGTCGGGGTTCAGCCCGCCGATCACCACGGTGCGGGCGCGGGTCGAGGCGGCATAATCGGCCACGCCGAAATGCATCGCCTCCAGCCGGCCGGGGGCGGCGGCGATGGCCTCCACGTTGGCCATGCCCAGCGAGGTTTCAATGAGCGCCTCGAGGCCGATCTTGTGCGAGAACCCCTTGGCCTCCTCGATCTGGGAGAGCAGGGTTTCGACCGTGTAAAGGTCGGCCGGCACGCCCACCTTGGGCACCAGCACGGTGTCGAGATGCTGGCCCGCCTGTTCGACGATCTCGACCACGTCGCGGTACATGTAATGGGTGTCGAGCCCGTTGATCCGGATCGACATGGTCTTGCCCTTGGCCTTCCAGTCGATGTCGTTGAGCGCCTGGATGATGTTGGCGCGGGCCTGCACCTTGTCGGGGGGCGCCACCGCATCCTCGAGGTCGAGGAAGATGTAGTCGACCTCCGATGCGGCCGCCTTGTCGATCATCGACGGGTTCGAGCCCGGCACGGCCAGTTCCGACCGTTGCAGGCGCTGCTTCTTGAGCGGGTGGAGGGTGTAGCTCATGTCCGTGATCCCTTGTTGCGTGTTGGCGCCAGTGTCGCGCCGGGCGGGCCGGGGCGATACTTCCCTGCGGGTAAGAATGCCCGCGCGGGGAGGGGCGCGGGCGACGAACGGGTAGGGGGCGACTACCCGGAGCGGGGCCTGCGGGATGCGGTGGGATGCACTCGCTGCGGCGCAGAGAAGTGTATGGATTACAGGGGTTTACGATCGGAAACTTTCGTCGCGGCGCCAGCGGCGAAAACCCGGAATTTGCGCAAATTCCGGGCTCGGGAAATGCGCATTTCCCGAGGGTACTTTCCGCGCGGAAAGTACCTACAGGATCACGCGGATCGGTTCCTGGTTGCAGAAGATGACCATCTGCCCGGCATTCTCGACCGCATGATAGCCGCGCCGGGCCAGTTCGGCCTCGAACCGGTTGCGGCCGATATAGCGGTCGATGTCGCGCAATTGCCGGCGGATGACGCGCCCCTCGCGCGCTGCGCGTGAGGAGAACAGCTTGCCCAGCCATTGCTCGGGCGTGATCGGACCATGATCTCTCATGCCCCGATCCTTCCCCATCCGTGGTTAATGTCCGGTTTACGTCACCAGGTCGCCCGGCGTCTCACCCGCCAGGAACGCTCGCAGATTGTCGATCGCCCGATGCCCCATGGCAACGCGCGTCGCCTCGGTGGCAGAGCCCAGGTGCGGCGCCAGCACGATGTTCTCATGCCCGAGAAACCGCGCATCGAGTGCCGGTTCGCCCATGTAGACGTCGAGCCCCGCCGCCGCCAGCTTCCCTGACTCGAGCGCCGCGAACAGCGCGTCCTCGTCCACCACGTCGCCGCGCGCCGTGTTCACGAGGATCGCCCCGGGCTTCATCGCCTCGAACACCTGCGCGCCGATCAGCTTGAACGTCTCCGCCCCGCCGGGACAGTGGAGCGACAGGAAATCCGCCTCCGCCGCCACCTCGGCAATCGACCCGAGCTGTTCCGCCTTGCCATTCGCCGCCCTGATGTCTTCCGGCACGTCCCAGGCATCCTGAAACACCACGCGCATGCCGAACCCGCCATGGGCCCGCCGCGCCATCGCCTGGCCGATCCGGCCGAAACCGACGATCCCGAGTGTGGCGCCCGAGACCTTCTTGCCGATCATGTGGGTGGGCCGCCAGCCCTCCCAGCCGCCGGCCCGCGTCTCGCGCTCGCCCTCGCCGATGCGGCGGGCGGCGGCGAGCAGCAGGCCCATCGCCAGGTCGGCGGTGCAGTCGGTCAGGACGTCGGGCGTGTTGGTCACTGCGATGCCATTGGCCCGCGCGGCCTCGATGTCGATATGGTTGAACCCCACGCCGTAATTGGCCATCACCCGAACCTTGCCCTTCGCGGCCCCGTAGAACTCCGCCGGGATCCGGTCCGACACGGTGGGCAGGATGGCGTCATAGCTTTCCGCCGCCGCCATCCATTCCTCGTGGCTCAGGGCCGTATCCGGATGGCGCAGGCTGACGGTGCCCAGCCCTTCCGCCACCAGCCGCTCCTCCGCCGCCTTCGGCCAGGCGCGGGTGACAAGGATTTGCCGCTCCGCCATGGCTCAGGCGGCCTTGGCGGGCAGGGCCACCGCCGCCGGGGTAGACTCGCGGAAATGCGCCTGCGCGGCGGCCACGCCCGAACCCGGGACGATCTGCGCGCCCGCATCCACCAGCGCCATCTCGGCGGCAGAGATCGCCCCGCAGAGCATCACCGGGTTCAGCGACCCCAGGTGCCCGATGCGGAACGCGCGGCCCATCAGCTTGTTGAGCCCGGAGCCCAGCGAGGTCTGGTACTTGTAATAGGCCCCCGAGATCACGTCGCGCGCATCGACCCCCTCGGGCGCGAAGATCGCCGACACCGTGTCGGACTGCCATTCCGGCCCGGCCGCCACCAGCGCACACCCGTCCCAGGCCGCCACGGCGGCGCGCACGCCACCCGCCAGCCGGTTATGCCGCGCCCAGACGCTTTCCATCCCGGCCTCCAGCAGCAGGTCGAGCGAACAGCGCAGGCCCCGCAGCAGCTGGGTCGCCGGCGTGTAGGGGAAATAGCCGGTATCGTTCAGCTTGATCATGTCCTCGAAGCTGAAATAGCACCGCGCCATGCCGTCGCCCGCCAGCGCCCGGTTCGCCTCCAGCGCCTTCTCCGAGACGCCGAGGATGCCCAGCCCGGCGGGCAGCATGAACCCTTTCTGCGAGCCCGAGACCGCCAGGTCGACGCCCCATTTCTCCATCTCGAACTCGATCGACGCGATGGAACTCACCCCGTCGACATAAAGCATCGCCGGATGACCACAGGCATCGAGCGCGCGGCGCACGCCTTCGATGTCGGAGGTCACACCGGTCGCCGTTTCGTTCTGGGTGGCGAAGACCGCCTTGATCTGGTGGGTCTTGTCGGCCTCGAGGATGCGGGCATAGGCCTCCACCGGCACGCCCTTGCCCCATTCGACCTCGCACAGCTCTACCTCGAGGCCCAGCCGCTCGGCCATGTCCACCCACAGAAGCGAGAACTGCCCGAAGCGCGACATCAGAACCTTGTCGCCGGGGCGCAGCGTGTTCTGGATGGCGCTTTCCCACGCGCCCGTTCCGGACGAGGGGAACACGAACACCCGGCCGCCCTCCATCCGGTAGACCTTCTTCAGGTCCGCCAGCAGCCCGCTGACGAAGCCGGGGAAATCGGGGGCGCGCATGTCCTCCATGGGCAGGTTCATCGCCTGCCGCACGGGCTCCGGCACGTTGGTGGGGCCGGGAATGAAAAGGTGCTGGTAGCCGTTCATCTGGGGTCTCCTCGTCTCGATTGGCCCATGTATCGGCGCTTGCTCCCGGCGGCGTAACGCCCAAGGGGATACCCCGTGCCCGCCGGTGGCGGAGGGGCGCCACCGAACGGGTAGCCACGGCCCACCCTTTCGGGTGAGGCCGGCCTACGGAACACCACGGCATGCGCTTGCATACCGATTTTTCGTTTGATTTCATCGGTTTCCGGCGTCGAAGTGTCGCAAACCATTCCCACCGGGCACGCCCGGTATGGTGTATGCTCGACCGATGACACACGCGCAGGACCACGCAGAAATGACAGCCGAGACCATGGCAGAGCGCCCGCAGGTGATCGTCGCCGACCGGCAGCTCATCGTCTGCCAGGGCATCGGCTCGCTCGTGGCGCAGATCCCCGAGGTGCGGCTGGGGCCCTTCGCCACCGACAAGGCGGGGCTCAAGCAGCTCCTGTCGAAGACCGAAGGCCCCGCGATCCTGATCCTCGGCGTGCGGCTCTCGGATGGCGACCTGACCTCGGTGCTGGACACGGTGCGCAAATCCTACCCGCAGGTGATGATCGTGGTCGTGGCCGAGGATACCGAGTTCGCCTTCATCCGCACCGCCATCAAGTCGGGCGCCAACTCGGTCTGCATGATGGGCCAGATCCTGACCAGCCTGCCGCGCATCCTCGGCAAGCTGGTCGAGGGGCATTCCATCGTCCCCACAGATATCCTGCGCAAGCTGACCTCGGAAAACGCCGACAGCCTGTCGCGGCGCGAGCACGAGATCCTGGCGCTGCTGGTGGACGGGCTGACCAATTTCCAGATCTCCGCCCGGCTGGGCCTGTCGGAGAACACGGTGAAATATTACCTCAAGGCGATCTACCAGAAGCTAGACGTCAATTCCCGCGGGGCAGCCATCGCCAAGTACGTGGCGGGGAATTACTGACCCCCTCGGGCGGCGGCGCGCGGGGCGGGCCGGGGATTTGAGTATTTTTGGAAAGATGAAAGGGCAGGGTGCGCCCCGCGCTACCCGGCACGAATTGACGCTGTCGGCGCGCGAAACTGTGCTAGGCTCGCCGGAAGGGGTATTCTTTTGGGGGGATTGTCATGCGCCTTTTCCTGATCGCCTGCTGTGCCGTGCTGTGGTTCGCCGCGCCGGCCCGGGCCGACCTGATCTTCTGCAACGACAGCGCCGCGCGGGCGACCGTGGCGATCGGCTACAAGGGGGCCGAGGGCTGGACCTCGGAAGGCTGGTGGGAGGTGCTGCCGGCCGAGTGTTCCACGGTCATCGGAGGGGAGCTGCCGCTGACCCACTACTATTGGCGGGCGACCACGGGGGACGAGGATTTCCCGGCGCAGGATTACTATTTCTGCGCCACTGACGAGGTGTTCACCATCGTCGGCGACACCAATTGCGAGGCGCGCGGGTACGAGCGCGTGGCGTTCAGCGAGATCGTGGTCGGCGGGGCCCGTGACGTGACGGTGCGGATGACCGGCGCGGCGGCGCCGGCCCCGGTTGCGGCGCCCGCGCCCGGGCCGAAACCGCGGCCGGCAGAGGAGGGGGTCGATCTCGGGGCGGTCCTGCAGCTTCTCCAGGGCGAGTGGCACGACCTGGGCGACGACGCCTTCACCATGATCATCCGCGACACACGCATCGAGGACCGCTATGCCGGCATCAAGGCCGGGGAGGCGACGTTCGAGCTGGCCCCGACCTGTGACGGGGCCGACGGGGCAGGGCCGGTCATGCTGGTGAAATACCCGGATGTGCAGCTTCTGTGCTGGATCATCCTGGAGCTCGACGCGGATGACCTGGTCTACATCCCCGCCAACCGGGACGAGCCTGTCCGGATGGACCGGGGGTATTGACGTCGCGTCGGCTCACCCGGAGGTGATGGAAACAAGCGGCGCGGCGCGCGTTGTCTTCCCTGACACATGCAAAAGTGAGGGAGACACCCGTGACCAGCACGCTGAAGACGATCAACCCCGCCACGGACGAGACGATCAAGAGCTACGAGACCATGAGCGACGAGGAGATGCGCGCCGCCATCGACCTCTGCCATGGCGCCTTCGAGGAATGGAAACTGGTCTCGCTCGAGGAGCGGGCCAGGGTCATCAAGGCCATCGGCCAGGCCCTGCGCGACAACAAGGAAGACTTCGCCCAGCTCATGACCCGCGAGGTCGGCAAGCTGATCAACGACAGCCGCGACGAGATCGAGCTCTGCGCCGCGATCTGCGACTTCACCGCCGAGACCGGCCCCAAGGAGCTGGCCGACGAGGAGCGCGACATCCCCGGCGGCACCGGCGTCGTGACCTATGCGCCCGTGGGCGTGATCTATGGCATCCAGCCGTGGAACTTTCCCTGCTACCAGGCCGTGCGCTATACCGTCGCCAACCTGATGGCGGGCAATGGCGTGATGCTGAAACACGCCGAAAGCTGCACCGGCAGCGGCCTGTTCCTGCGCGACGTGATGAAACAGGCGGGCCTGCCCGAGCATCTCTTCACCATCCTGCTGATCGACCATGACCAGTCGGACAAGGTCATCGCCCACCGCCATGTGCGCGGCGTCACCCTGACGGGCAGCGACGGCGCCGGCCGGATCGTGGCCGAACAGGCCGCGAAACACCTCAAGAAAACGGTGCTGGAGCTGGGCTCGAACGACGCCTACGTGGTGCTCGACGATGCCGATCTCGACCTCGCGGTGAAGACCTGCGTCGCGGGCCGGATTTACAACAACGGCGAAACCTGCGTCGCCGCCAAGCGCTTCATCGTGACCGAGAAGAACTACGACGCCTTCGTCGAGCGCTTCACCGAGAAGATGAAGGCCATCGCCACCGGCGCCCCCACCGACGAGAACACCAGGCTCGGCCCGATGGCGCGGACCGACCTGCGCGACACCCTGGCCGAGCAGGTAGAGGAGAGCGTCGCCAAGGGCGCCCGCGTCCTCTGCGGCGGCGAGGTGCCGGCGGGCAAGGGGGCCTATTACCCCGCCACCGTGCTGGTCGACGTCAAACCCGGCCAACCGGCTTACGATGACGAGCTCTTCGGCCCCGTCGCCTCGATCATCAAGGCCAGGGATGACGAGGACGCCATGCGCATCGCCAATGACAGCCGCTATGGCCTCGGCGGCGGCATCTTCTCGAAGGACACCAAGCGCGCCCGCAAGCTGGCGGCGCAGCATTTCGACACCGGCATGGTCTGTATCAACAAGTACAACGTGGCCCTGCCCAACATGCCCTTCGGCGGCGTCAAGGATTCCGGCTATGGCCGCGAGCATGGCGGCTTCGGCATGAAGGAGTTCGTGAACGCCAAGTCGCTCTACATGGCGGCCTAGGCTTTCCGGGGGCGGTCAGGCCGCGACGAGCTGGCCGCCCTCGACCCGCAGCACCCGGTCGGCATCGCTGATCGTCTGCGGCCGGTGCGCGATCACCAGCGAGGTGCGCCCCTCCGACAGCCGGTTCAGCGCTTTCTGGATGCGCTTTTCCGTCTCCAGGTCCAGTGCCGACGTCGCCTCGTCCAGGATCAGGATCGGCGGATCCTTCAGGAAGGTCCGCGCAATCGCCACCCGCTGCTTCTGCCCGCCCGACAATGCCACGCCGCGTTCGCCCACCACGGTATCGAGCCCCTGCGGCAGGTTGGCGACAAGCTCGCTCAACTGCGCCTGCGCCAGCGCCTCGAGGATTTCCTCTTCGCTCGCGCCCAACCGGCCATAGGCCACGTTCTCGCGCAGCGTGCCGCCGAACAGGAACACGTCCTGGCTGACCACGCCGATCTGGCGGCGCAGGCTGGTCAGCGTGAACTCGCGGATATCCACCCCGTCGATCAGGATGCGCCCGCCCTGCGGGTCGTAGAACCGCGGCACCAGCGACACCAGCGTCGACTTGCCCGCGCCCGACTGGCCGATGATGGCGACGGTCTCGCCGGCCTTCACGGAGATCGAGATATCCTCCAGCACCGGCATCGCCGGGTCATAGCTGAACGAGACGTTCTCGATGGTGATATCGCCGCGAAAGGCCGGCGCCTCCTGCGCGCCCGGCTTCTCGGCCACGTCCGGCTCCAGCGCCATCAGCTCGCGGTAGCGTTTGAACCCCGCAAGCCCGCGCGGATAAAGCTCCATCACCGCCGCGATCTTGTCAAGCGGGCGGAAGAACACGCCCACCAGCAACAGGAAGGCCACGAAGCCGCCGATCGACAGGCTGCCCCGCGCCACGAACAGCGCCCCCGCCACCAGGATCGCCACCTGCACCAGCCGCATCCCCATGTAGTTCAGCGTGGTCGACGCCGCCATCAGCCGGTAGGCATCGAGCTTGGTGCGCCGGTAATTGGCATTGTCCTGCGCGAACAGGTCCTTTTCATGCGCCTCGTTGGCGAAGGACTGCACCACCCGGATGCCGCCCACGTTCTCCTCCAGCCGCACGTTGAAATTCGCCACGCTGCGGTAGATCTGCTGCCATGTCTGCGTCAGCCTGCGGCCATAGACCGCCACCAGCACCACCACCGCCGGGAAGATCACCGCCGTGATCAGCCCCAGTTCGACATTGATGAACACCATCAGGATAAAGGCACCGACAAAGGTCATCAGCGCCACGAACAGGTCTTCCGGCCCATGATGCGCCACCTCGCCGATCTCCTCGAGGTCGCGCGTCACCCGCGCCACCAGCGTGCCGGTGCGCTGCCGGTCGAAGAAGGCGAAGGACAGCCGCTGCAACTGGTCGAACGCCTTGCGCCGCATCTCCGTCTCGATATTGATGCCCAGCATGTGGCCCCAGTAGGTCACCACGGCCATCAGCCCGGCATTGAACAGGTACACCACCAGCAGCCCGGCCGCCGCCAGGATGATCAGCGGCAGGTCGCCGCTCGGCAACAGCCGGTCGATGTAGAACTTGATGGCGATGGGAAAGGCCAGCTCCAGCAGGCCGGAGGCGATGGCACAGCCGAAATCCAGCAGGAACAGACCCCGCCACGGGCGGTAATAGGACAGGAAATGTCTGAGCATCCGTCGGTGGCCCGCGCTGTTGGGTCGTGATTTGGCTGGCGTCCGCGTCTGGCGCGGGCCGGCTGGCTGAGCGGGGTGATAATCGCTGGCGGCGCGTTGGGCAATCCCCGCCGCTTGAAGGATCGGCCCCTTTGGTTGACACCCGCCCGCCACGCGGTACAACAGCCCCCAGCCAGCGATTTCGCCCAGCCATCCCGGATGCAGAGGCGAGGCGCATGAGTTTTCACCCCAGGATGTACGCCGCCGTTCAGGGCTTCCAGCCGCTGGGCGAGCTGAAAAGCCTGTCGCTCGACCGGATGGTCGTGGATTACTGGCGCGTGCGGGGCCGCGCCGGGGCAGGGGGGCGCTATGCCTCGCTTCATCCCCGCTTCGTGCTGATCCTCGACGACCGCCGCCTGTCGCTTTCCCGCGCGCGCGGCGGGGCGGCGGAACCGGCGGCGGGCTGCTACATCCCCGCCGGGCTGGAAATCTGGGGCACGCTGCCCGAGGCCGGCAAATTGCGCCATGTCGACATCCACCTGCCGCTCGCCCGCCTTCGGGAACTGACGGACCCCGGCACACCGCTCGACCGCCCGGTGATCCTGCCCGATCTCGGCCCGCTGGCCCCGCTGGCGGGCCTCCTGCGCGACGAATGCACGGCGGCGAAACCCTCCGGCCAACGCGGCGAGGCGCTGGCCCGCGCGGCGGTGACCGAGATGTTCCACCTCGGCCGCGCCGGCCAGCTCGGGCACGGCGAGACATGGCTCGACACGCTCCGCGCCCACGTGCTCGACCGCATGGCCCACCGCATCGCCATCGACGATCTCGCCCGCGCCGCCGGCCTCTCGCGCACCCATTTCAACCGCACCTTCCGCCGCGCCACCGGGCAATCGCCCTATCGCTGGGTGCTGGGGCTGAAGCTGGGCTATGCCAAACGCCTTCTGGTCCACGGCGTGCCCTGCGCCGAGGTGGCCCAGGTCACGGGCTTTGCCGACCAGGCCCATTTCTCGCGCAGTTTCCGGGCGGAAACCGGCGCCGCGCCCGCCCATTGGGCCCGCGCACAGGCGGCGGGGCCGAATGGTCCGATTGTTCAAGACAATCCATCCCGATAGTTTTTATCAGGAACTCGGATCGCCAGCTGTCAGACCCTCCCTTTCCGGTCGGGGCCAGCCGCGAAATGACTTTCAGAGGGACGCCGATATGGCCAACACCACCACCCGCACCCGCGGAGCCGCCCGACTGGGCGCTCTCGGGCTCCTGCTGCTCACCACCGCCACCGCGGCCACGACCGCCCACGCCCAAGCCGAAGACGAGAATTTCGACCTCGGCACGCTCACCCTGCGCAACCAGGAAGACACGACGGGCCCCGTCGGCGCCGACAAGAACCCGCCCACCGTGACCGGCACCAAGGCCCCCGTCACCGTCAACGAGGTGCCGCAATCCGTCTCGGTCCTCGGCCGCGAGAAGATCGAGCGCTTCGGCGCCAACCGCGTCAGCGAGGCCCTGCGCTACACCGCCGGCGTCACCTCCGACGTGTTCGGCGACGACAACGATTACGACTGGCTCCGAATCCGCGGCTTCCAGGCCGACCAGACCGGCATCTACCTCGACAACGCCCAGAACCTCTCCTTCGCCTTCGGCTCCTTCTTCATCGACCCCTACACGATCGAGCGGATCGAGGTGCTGCGCGGGCCCTCCTCGGCGCTCTATGGCGGGTCGAACCCGGGCGGCATCGTCAACTACGTCTCGAAACGCCCCGGCGGCCGGATCCGCGAATACACACTCGGCGTCAACGACGCCACCGGCGCCTACCTCGAATTCGACTATGGCGACGATATCGGCGACAGCCGCTCCTACCGGCTGACCGGCCGCCTCGAAGGCGGCGACAAGTACGATGCCCTCAACGAAGGCCTGCGCGGCACCTTCGCGCCCTCCTACCGCTTTACCACCGACGGCGGTACCGAGGTCACGCTGCTGGCCAACATCCACGTCGCCGACGAGAAGCACAACGGCAGCACCTTCCTGCCCTACGCGGGCACCGTCGTGCCGACCGCGCAGTTCGGCTATATCGACCCCGACGCCAACTTTTCCGACCCGAACTGGGACAAGTACGAGCGCCGGCAGGCCTCGGTCTCGGCCATCGTCGAGCACGAGTTCTCCAACGGCTTCACCTTCACCGGCATCGGCCGCCTCGGCTATGCCGACGTGCACGAACGCTACTACTACCCGTTCGGCTATGCCGGCTTCTCGCCCACGCCGACCGACCCACAGGGCACGCTCAGCCTCATCGCCTTCGAGCACGACACCCAGGTCGCCACCGCCCAGACCGACCTGCGCTACTACGGCACCGTCTCGACCGGCGCGGTCGAGCACGACCTGCTCTTCGGCCTCGACGCGCGGTACTACGAGATCGACGAGACCCAGGCCTCGGGCTTCGGCTCCAACCAGGTCGTCGGGCCCACCCCGCCGGGCACCCCGGCCATCGGCGCGCCCTACCAGGACGCCACCACCAAGCAGCGCCAGGTCGGCCTCTACGTCCAGGACCAGATGCGCTGGGGCAGCGGCTGGATCGCCACGCTCAACCTGCGCCACGATATCGTCAAGACCAGCCAGGACGGCACCGGCGCCTTCAGCCGCGACGACAGCGAAACCTCCTGGCGTGCGGCGCTGGCCTATGAAACGGCCTCGGGTTTCACGCCCTATCTCTCCTATTCCACCTTCTTCAACCCGCTCATCACCTCGCCCGCCAACGGCGTGACGAAGCCCGAAACCGGCGACCAGGTCGAACTGGGCTTCAAATGGGCGCCCGAGGGCGGGAATTTCTCGCTCACCGGCTCGGCCTTCGAGATCAACCGCGAGAACGTGGTCGTCGGCGTCTTCCCGGTCTTCAGCCAGCTGGGCGAGGTCCGCTCGCGCGGGGTGGAGCTTGAGGGCGAATACGATTTCGGCAACGGCTTCTACGTGCAGGCCGCCGCCACCTGGCTCGACGCCGAGGTGCGCCGCGACAGCAACGCCGCGCTGATCGGCACGACGCCCACGCTCATCCCGGAAACCGAGCTGTCGCTCTTGGGCACCTACGCCTTCTCCGGAAGCTTGCAGGGGCTGGAACTGGGCGCAGGCGTCCGCCATCGCGGCGAAAGCTTCGCCAACGCGGCCAACACGCTGACGGTACCGGATTCCACGATTTACGACCTCTATGCCAGCTACGCCTTCAAGAACGGTCTCGAGGCCAACCTGTCGGTCACCAACGTCGCCGACGAGCGCTACGTCACCGGCTGCCAGACCGCCTATGTCTGCTCCTACGGCTCGGGGCGCGAGTTCAACTTCTCGGTGACCTCGCGGTTCTGAGGGGTTCCACGCGACGGAAAAACGGGGGCGCGGTTCCGAAAGGGCCGCGCCTTTTTCGGTTTTGAAACCTCTCCACGAAGCACCCGCGCGGAATCCAGGGCGAAGCCCGCCGCGCATCGCTGGGCCGTCCGGACGGCACGGCGATTTGGACGATGGAGTGCAACCTCGCGCATGTCAGAGGCACTCGGCGACCATAAAGCATCAGGCCACGACCGTCGGCTCGCCGCACCACGGCCCAACAATGCGCGGCTCCGCGACGTCGGGGAACCCCCCGTTGCGCCCGACACAACATCTCGCCTGTTGCACCCGGACCGCCGCATTAACACCCCGCCTCACAGACCCGGAAACCGACGCGATACCGACGGAATACCGACGTGATACCGACGTCGAAATCCCTGCAAAACAACGCCGTTAACCATCGAATCGCCGATCACGCCGTCCAGTAGGCCGACAGGTACATCTCCTGCCTTCCCAGCCCGGCCGCCTCCCGGAAATACTGCCGCGCGGCCCGCACCACCCCGGCCTCGGCCGCGAACCACACGAACCGGCTCTCCTCCGGCCCCGGCAGCTCTGCGGCCAGCATATGCGCCTTGAGCGGCGCATCCTCGCCCCGCGTCAGCCATGTCAGCCGCATCCCCTCCGGCAGGGCCAGCGGGCAGCGGTCGGCGGGGTCGGCAAGCTCGATGAACACCTCGCCCCTCCGGTCCTTTGGCGCGTGTTCCAGGATTCGCCGGATCGCCGGAAGGGCGGTTTCATCTCCGCCCATAACCATATGATCTGACTCGGGAAAATCACCTCCGCCGGGCCCCATCACGCCGACCACGTCACCCGGTTTCGCGGACCTTGCCCAGCCCGTCGCCAGACCGCCCTCATGCTCGAATACATCGAAGCTGAACCACCCCTCCGCCGCATCCAGCTCGACGAAGGTATAGGCCGCCCGGTGCAGTGCCTCCTCCCCCGTGGGCCAGACCGTGCGGCCTTTCTCGTTGACCTCCGGCCAGCGCGGCTCCGGCCCCGGCGGCAGTAATAGCGAGAAGTGCATCCCCCCGGTCAGAAGGTGTAACACCCCCTCGCAACCCATTGTCACCCTTAGGAAATGTGCCGACACCCGCCGCACCTCCAGCACCGTGCCAAGGTGGAAATTCGGCGGCCTGACATTCCGCGCCACTTCCCCCGTCCATTCCAGCCCCGCGCAGGTCTCCGGGCTGATTTGGTCGAGCACCACCAGCACCCCCTCGCGGGCCTGGTGAAGCTGCGCGGAATTGCCCGCCCGGATGTCGAGCGAGAAGCCCGCGCCGTCGAGTTGCAGCCTGACGCAAGCCTCTGAAAACGTTGCAGTAAGTGCCGTATCGCCCAGCTCGAGCGGCAGGTCGTAGGCGCGCAGGTACCCCGCCGTCTGGCGAAGCAGACCCTCGGGCGGGGCGCCGTCGAACCGGGCGGTGCTGCGATGCGTGTCACTCATGCGGAAACCTCCGTTTCAGGGATATCGAGGGGCACCACCATCGGGGTGCCCGTCACCGGGTCCGGCATCACCCGCGCCCGCAGCCCGAAAGCCGCGCCGAGATGCTCCGGCGTCAGCACGGTCTCGGGCGCACCTGCGGCGATCAGCCCGTTTTTCCCAAGCAGAACAAGGTGATCCGAGTAACGCGCCGCCAGGTTGAGGTCGTGCAGGACGCTCACCACCGCCGTCCCGGATTGCCGGTTGAGCCGTCGCAAGAGCCCCAGCACCTCCATCTGGTGGGTGAGGTCGAGATAGGTCGTGGGTTCGTCCAGCAGCAGCCACGGCGTGCCCTGCGCCAGCACAAGCGCCAGCCACGCCCGCTGCCGCTGTCCGCCCGACAGCTCCGCCAGGTCGCGATGGGCAAGCTCCGTCATCCCCACCGCCGCCAGCGCCCCGTCACAGGCCGCCCGATCCTCCTCGCGCCACGGGCTCAGCAACCCGCGCCACGGCAGGCGCCCCCGCCGCACAAGGTCGGCCACGCGGATCCCTTCGGGCGCCCGCGGCGCCTGCGGCAGGATCGCCAGCCGCCGTGCCAGCGCCCGCGGGGTCATGTGGCCCATATCCTCGCCATCCAGCGTGACCCGGCCAGAATGAGCTGGAAGAATGCGCGCCAATGCCTTGAGAAGCGTGGATTTCCCGCATCCATTGGGCCCGATGATCGCGGTGACCTTGTCGCCCGGAAGCGACAGGTCGAGCGCCTCGATCACGGGCCCTCCATCATAGGCCAGCGTCAGGCTGCTTGCCTCCAGCATCACAGGTCCCCCTTGTCCATTTCGCGCGACAGGCGCCAGAGCAGGTAGGGCGCACCCAGTAGCCCCGTCGCCACCCCCACCGGCAGTTGCAAACCGGGCAGCGAGGCCCGCGCCAGCAGGTCCGCGAGCATCACGATCAGCGCCCCGGCCGCCGCGCCCGCGGCCATCCGCGCCGCCGGGCTCCGCGCCCCGGTCATCCGCGCCCCGAACGGCCCCGCCATCAGCGCCACGAAGGGCACCGGCCCCGCCACCGCCACCCCCGTCGCGGCCAGCAGTACGGCAATGCCGGATATCCGCCACCGCGCCGGCTCTGCCCGCACGCCAAGCCCGGTTGCCAGCTCGCCCCCCAGCTCCATCGCCATCAGGGGCCGCGCCTGCGAAAAAGCCAGTAAAGACAGGGCAATACCAGCCCCCCAGACCTGTGCCGCGTGCCCCCAGTTTCGGGCGGCGAGCGACCCGGTCAGCCAGCGCTGCGCCTCCGCCGCCGCGGTGCCGGGCAGGAGCGTCATCAGGAAAGTGGCCAGCGCCGTCGCGGTGAATCCGGTGCCGAGCCCCACGAGGATGATGGTCAGCGCCGGCGTCCCGCTGCCCCGGCGCCAGGCCAGCGCGCCCACGACCCCGGCCACCGCCAGCCCGCCAATCGCGGCGAGCACCGGCGCAGGCAGGGCGATGCCGAAGGCGATGCCGGCGATGATGGCAAGGCCCGCGCCGGCGTTGAAGCCCAGAAGATCGGGCGCGGCCAAGGGGTTACGGAACAGCGTCTGGAAGATCGTGCCCGACAGGCCCAGTACCGCGCCTGCGCCCAGGGCCGTCGCCACGCGCGGCCCGCGGATCGTGTCGAGGATCAGCGCGCCGGGGCCCTCGCCGGTCAGCAGCCCCTGCCAGAGGACCGAAGGCGAGGCGTCGATCTGCCCGTGCAACAGCGCCGCCACGCTGGCCAGCACCAGCAACAGGGCCAGCAACACCGCCCCCCTCATGCCATCGCCCCCGGCCGCAGGCGCCGCGCGATCCAGACGAAGACCGGCCCGCCCAGGAGCGCCACCATGATGCCCGCCCGCACCTCGCCCGGTGCAAGGATGATCCGGCCCGCCACGTCGGCCAGCGTCAGGATCAGCGCGCCAAGCGCGGCGGAGGTGCCAAGCTGCGCCCTGAGCGACGCGCCGGCGAGGGGCCGCGCAAGGTGCGGCGCCATCAGCCCGAGAAAGGCGATCGGCCCGGCAATGGCCACCGCCGCGCCGGTGGTCAGGGTCACCGCCAAAAGCCCGCCCGCTTGCACCCGCGCGGGCCGCGTGCCCAGGCCGCGCGCCACGTCGGCGCCCATCGACAGCGCCTCGATCAGCGGCGCGATGAGCAGCGCCAGCGCCGCGCCGGCAAGGGCGAGAAGGGCCATCTCCGCGACCGGGCGATAGACCGCCTCGGTCAGCGACCCGGCCACCCAGAAGCGCAGGATATCGAGCGAGTCCTGCCGCACCAGCACTATCGCCGTGACCATCGACAGCAGCAGCGCGTTCAGCGCCGCCCCCGCCAGCGTCAGCCGCACCGGTCCGGCATCGCCCCGCAGCCCGCCGCCAAGCGCGAAGACCGCGACCGAGGCCAGCGCCGCGCCGGGAAAGGCGAGGAGCGCGATGGCGGCCTGGTCGGAGCGCCCGAAGACCGCCGCGCCCAAAAGCAGGGCAAAGGCCGCGCCCGCGTTGATGCCGAGGATGCCCGGATCGGCCAGCGGGTTGCGGGTGAGGGTCTGCATCACCGTGCCCGCCACCCCCAGCGCGGCCCCGGCGATCAGTCCGGCCACCAGCCGGGGCAGGCGGATTGCCATCAGGGTCACATGCGCCGGGTCATGCGGGTCATAGGCGGTGAGGGCGGCGAGGAAGTCGGGCAGGCCGAGCGCCCGTGGCCCGGTGGTCAGCGACAGCGCGGCGGCCAGAGCCAGCAGCAGGGCGAGGAGGGCGGCCCGCCTCATGGCAGAAGCCCCGCGGCCCGGGCGGAGGGCACCACGGTTTGCGGGTCGCCGTCGAGCGCGGCGGTGATCTCGGCCTCCAGCCGGTCGAGGGCGAAGGGCAGGGAGAGGACGCTGCCGAAGGAGAGGGCGGCGGCGGTCACCTCGTCGGCAAAGACCTCGCGGCCTTCGAGATGCGCCTGAAGCGTGCGGCGCATCGGCAGGCCGGCGATGGCCTTCGCGCCGCTGAAGGAGGAGATCCACACGAGCAGGTCGGCGTCGAGCGGCGAGAGATCCTCGGGCGAGAGCGTGGTATAGAACCCGTCGACCGCCGCCAGTTCCTGCAGGGCCGGCGGGAGGCCGAAACCCAACCCGGCGAAGAACTGGGCCCGGCTGTCACCGGGCATGAAGGCGCCGGTCTGGCCGCCGTTCTGCCAGGCCGCGACGGCCGTGGCGCCTTGCCAGCCGGGATGTCGGGCCCGCGCGGCGGCGAAACGCTCCTCGACCCCGGCGATGAGGTGTTCGGCCCGGTCTGACTGGCCGGTGGCGCGGGCGATGCGCCGGGTGTCGGCCTGCCACGGCGTGCCGAAGGCGGGCTGTCCGGGCGCTTGCATCAGCACGGGCGCAATCCGCGACAGTAGCTCGTATTCCGCCCGCGAGATGCCCGAGCCGATCCCGACGATCAGGTCGGGCGCGAGGCCCGCAACAAGTTCCATCGAGACCTCGCCTGTCAGGACCTGTGGCGCAGCACCACCGAGCCTCTCCTTGGCCCAGGGCCAGGCGGCATGGGGCCGCCCGCCGAACCATTCGCGCACCGCCAGCGGCGCCACCCCCAGCGCCAGCAGCGGGTCCTGCGTGGTATAGCCCAGCGACACGACGCGCCGCGCGGGGCGGTCGAGCACCGCCTCGCCCCACGGCCCGGCAAAGCGCAGCGTCTCGGCCGCGCGCAGCAATGACGGCGTGGCCAGCAGGGCGCAGCCGCCCGCGGTCAGAACCTGCCGCCGGGTTCGGGCCGATGCAACGCGGGCGCGGGTACGGGAAGGGGTGGTCATGGCATTCGGACGATCGGCAACGCTGTGATTTTTCGGTTCGGTGGCGCGGGTTACGCCAACGCGGTCGGAAAAGGTGCAGCGGGGTTTCGGGAGTGAACCAGATGCCTAGTCGTCACCAATTGGGCGGCACCTTACCGCCCGCGCCGGGCCGGTTCAAGGCCGTGCGGGAGGCCAAGCGGCCCCTCCCGCCGCCGGTGACATTTCCCCCTTTCCCCGGGCCGCGATCCGCGCTACCAGAGCGCTGCTTCGGTCCGGGCGGTGCGCTGCCCGGTGAAAAGGGAACACGGTGAGGTGTAGCCATCAGGCGCCAATTCCGTGACTGCCCCCGCAACTGTAGGCGGAGAGCGAAGCCGGACCATGTCACTGCCGCGCGCAAGCGCGGTGGGAAGACCCGGCCAAGCGACGACCCGCAAGTCAGGAGACCTGCCGCGGCGATCACCCTGTCCGGGCGCGGGGCGCGCATGGGCAACGGAGCTTTCCGTAGAGGTGTTGTTTCACCGTCTGCGGGGGCACGTCCTCCGAGACCAATCAAGCTGATTTGCACCGCCGAGCCGGGGCAATACGGAGGGACCGACATGATACGCCACGCGCGTCTTGGCCTGCTGGCCACCACCATTCTTGCAACACCTGCCATGGCCGAGGACGCCTATGACCTCGGCACGCTGGTCATCTCCGGCGGGCTGACCCCTGTCGAGGCACGGGAGTACGGCCGCGCCGCATCGGTGCTGACCGGGGAAGAGATCGAGGAGAGCGGGGCGCAATACGTGGCCGACGTGCTGCGCGCGCTTCCCGGCGTGGCGGTGTCGCGCACCGGCGGGTTCGGCGGGCGCACGCAGGTGCGGCTGCGCGGGCATGAAAGCAACCATACGCTGGTGCTGATCGACGGGGTCGAAGTGGCGGCGCCGGACGTGGGCGAATACGATTTCGGCGGGCTGCTGGCCGCGGATATCGCGCGCATCGAGGTGATCCGCGGGCCGCAATCGGCGCTCTACGGCTCGAACGCCATCGGCGGGGTGATCTCGATCACCACCAAGCGCCCGACCGAGGCCGGCATCAGCGGCGAAGTGGGGTTCGAGGTGGGATCGGACGGCACCTACGAGGGGCGGGTGGCCGTGCGCCAGCGCTCCGACCGGGGCGAGATCAGCTTCTCGGCCGCCCGGCGCGAGACCGGCGGCTTCGACATCTCCGGCACTCCCGGCGGCGAAGACGACGGCGACCTGAACCGCACCTACAACCTGACGGGGCGGTTTTTCGTCAATGACCGGCTGACGCTTGGCGGCACCTTTCGCCACACCGACCGGGTCTCCGACACCGACGGCTTCGCCTTCGGCGCGCCCAACAGCGCCGGGCTTGTGGTCGACGACGCCTCGAACGCCGAGCTGCAGGAGAGCTTCGGCTCGCTCTTCGCCGAGCTGGAGGCGTTCGGCGGGCGTCTGCAGAACCGCCTCGACCTGTCCTTCGCCCATATCGACCGGCAGGGCCGCAACGGCGCGGGCGTGCAGGACCAGGACAACACCGGCACCCGTGCCAAGCTCAGCTACAAGGGCACCGTGGCGCTCGATTCCGGCGACGTGGACAGTGCCGATCACACCCTGACCTTCGCGGCCGAGTGGGAATACCTGACCTACAAGGGCAACCAGGCGTTTTTCGGCCCCGGCGAGCTGGTCAAGCGGACGCGCGAGCAGGCGGCGCTTGTGGTCGAGTACCAGGGCAGCCTCGGCAACGGGTTCGACCTGCAGGGCAGCCTCCGGCATGATTTCAACGACAGGTTCGAGGATTTCACCACCTACGCGGTCGGTGCCTCCTACACGTTGCCGAACGGGGCGACGCGGGTTCACGCCTCCTATGGCACCGGGGTGCAGAACCCGACGCTGATCGAGCAGTTCGGCTTCTTCGCCAACTTCCGCGGCAATCCGGCCCTCGAACCGGAACAGAGCAAGGGCTGGGATATCGGGATCGAGCAGCAATTCCTCGGCGGGCGCGGCGTGGTCGACGTGACCTATTTCGACGACGAACTGACCGACGAGATCACTTCGGTCTTCGACCCCGCCACCGGTATTTCGACGCCGGTCAACCAGGTCGGCAGGAGCGACCGGAAAGGGGTGGAGGTGTCGGCCGACCTGGCGGTGACCGACCGGTTCGACGTCGGCCTGAGCTATACCTGGCTGGATGCCTCGAACCCCGACGGCACGGTCGAGGTGCGCCGGCCCGAGCACGAGGCGCTCTTGCAGCTGGGTTACCGGATGCCGAACGACCGTACGCGGATCAACCTCGACCTGCGCCACGTGGCGGGCAATCACGACAGCGATTTCACCTCGCCGGCATTCGGGGCGCGCACCGTGCGCCTCTCGGATTACACGCTGGTGAACCTGCGCCTCAGCCATGATATCACCGACAGCACCCGGCTGACGGCCGGGATACACAACCTGACGGATGCGCGGTACGAGGAACTGGATGGCTATGCGACGCAGGGGCGAACCGTGTTCTTCGGCGCGACGAGCCGGTTCTGAGGTGACGGGCGCGGGCTGGATATGCCGTCTTGCCGCCCTTGCGCTGGCGGCGATCGCCGCCGGGGCCGGGGCGGCACAGACCGAGGCGCAAACCGGGGCGCCGGCCCGCGTCGTGTCGATGAACCTCTGCACCGATCAGCTTGCGATGATGCTGGCGGGCGAGGGGCAGTTGCATTCGGTCAGTCACGTGTCGACGGACGCCCGCGTATCGCCCATGTCCGACGCGGCGGCAGCCTATATTGCCAATCACGGTCGCGCCGAGGAGATCTTCCTGATGCGGCCCGACCTGGTGCTGGCGGGCGAGTTCTCGCCCCCGGCGACCCTTGCCATGCTGGATCGGCTGGGGCTGGCGGTTGCGGTCATTCCCGCCGCGTCCTCGCTCGAGGATGTGCGCGAGCGGATCATCCGGGTGGGCGAGGTGCTGCACCGGGACAAGGCCGCCGCGCGCATGGTCGCGGATTACGACGCGCGGCTGGCGGCCCTGCGGTCGGAGGTGGAGGAACGGCCGTCGGCGGTGCTCTACTATGCCAACGGCTATAGCTCGGGCGAGAACACGCTGGCCGGGCAGATCCTTTCGGCGGCGGGCTTCGGGAACGCGGCGGTCGGGGCCGGCTACGGCGCGGGCAGCAAGCTGCCGCTGGAGGTGCTGGCGATGGCCGCCCCCGACACGGTGATCACGGCGCGGGCCTATCCCGGCGCGTCGCGCTCGGAAGAGGTGATGGACCACCCGGCCGTGAAGGCGTTCCGCGCGCCGGGCGGGGCGGCAATGACCGATCAGGACTGGGTCTGCGGCACGCCCTTCGTGCTCCGCGCCATCGAAAGGCTGGGCGCCGCACGGCGCCAGATCACCGGGGCGGCGGATTGAGCCGGGTGATGCTCCCCCTCGGGCTGCTGGTGGCGGCGCTGATGCTGGCCTCGCTGCTGATCGGGCCGGCGGGGCTGGGCGTGGGCGAAAGCCTTTCGGCGCTGGTGGCGGGGGATGGCGGGCCCATGACGCTGATCATGCGCGAGATCCGGTTGCCGAGGATGATCCTGGCGGTGATGATCGGCGGCTCGCTGGGGCTGGCCGGGGCGGCACTGCAGGGCTACCTGCGCAACCCGCTGGCCGAGCCGGGGCTGATCGGGGTCTCGGGCTCCGCCGCGCTGGGGGCGGTGCTGGCGCTTCAGACGGGGCTTGCGGGCGTCTTCGCCCTCGGCCTGCCGCTGATGGCGTTGGCCGGGGCGCTGGGGGGCGTGACGCTGGTGATGCTGCTGGCGGGGCCGCGCGGCGGGTCGCTGACGCTGATCCTTGCGGGCATCGCGGTGTCGGCGCTGGCCGGCGCGCTGACCTCGCTGGTGCTGAACCTGTCGCCCAACCCGTTCGCGGCCAACGAGATCGTCATCTGGATGATGGGCTCGCTGGCCGACCGCTCGATGACCCATGTGTGGCTGGCGCTGCCCTTCATGGCGGTGGGCGTGGCGATCCTGGCCTCGCTGGGCCGGGGGCTCGACGCGCTGACGCTGGGCGAGGACGCGGCCGAGGCGATGGGCGTGCGGCTCAAGCGGCTGCGGCTGCAGCTTGTGCTGGGCACGGCCTGCGTCGTGGGGGCGGGCACGGCAGTGGCGGGTGCCATCGGCTTCGTCGGGCTGGTGGTGCCGCATATCCTGCGCCCGCTGGTCGGCGCGCGGCCCTCGCGCCTCCTGTGGGCCTCGGCCATGGGCGGGGCGGCGATGATGCTGGCGGCGGATATCGCGGTGCGGGTGGTCCTGCCCGAGCGTGACCTGAAGCTTGGCGTGTTGACCGCGCTGGTCGGCGCGCCGCTTTTCCTGCACCTGATCCTCAAGCTGCGGCGGGAGCGGATATGAGCCTGCTGACCCTCTCCGATCTCTCGGTCTCCCTGCGCGGGCGGGACGTGTTCCGCGATGTCTCGCTGTCCATCGGCGAGGGCGAACTGGTGGGGCTGATCGGGCCCAACGGCGCGGGCAAGACGACGCTGATGCGCGCCGCGCTCGGGCTGTTGCCTTGCATCGGAAGAAGCTCGCTGGCCGGGTTGTCCCCCGCCGAGCGGGCCCGCCAGGTGGCCTGGATGCCGCAATCGCGCGAGATCGCCTGGCCGGTGAGCGTCGAGGACGTGGTGATGCTGGGGCGGATGCCGCACATGACCGGGCGCCGCCCGTCGGAGGCCGACCGCGCCCGCACCGAGGCAGCGCTGGACTGGATGGAACTGAGCGGCATGCGCCACCGCGCCGCCACGCGCCTCTCGGGGGGCGAGCAGGCCCGCGTTCTGATCGCCCGGGCGCTGGCGCAGGATACGCCGCTGCTGATGGCCGACGAGCCGGTGGCCGGGCTCGACCCGGCGCACCAGATCACGACCATGCAGACCTTCGGCAGCCTGGCGCAGGTGGGCAAGTCGGTGCTGGTCTCGCTGCACGATCTCAGCCTTGCGGCCCGCCACTGCACCCGGATCATCATGCTGGGCGAGGGCAGGGTGGTGGCCGACGGTGCCCCGGCAGAGGTGCTCACGCCCGAGCGGCTGGCGCATGTCTTCCACATCACCGCGTGGTTCCGCGATACCGAGGACGGGCCGATCTACCAGCCGCTGGAGGTGATCCGGTGAGTGCCGTCACGGTTGACCGCCCGTGGCTGGAGTTCGACCTGGGCCGCGAGATGCAGGTGCTGAGCTGGGCCGTCCACCGCCCCGGCCTGGTGCGGGCGCGGCGCATTCTGTGGCGCGAGGTGCGCAATGCCGACCTGCCGGAAGAACTGGACGTCGAGACGTGGCTTCAGGGCGAACTGGCCGCGCGGGGCGCGCCGGATGCCGTCACCTTCCTGACCTCCCGCGATATCCGGCATGTCACCCGCGCCGCCGCCACCATCGGCGAGATCGAGGCGCAGGCGGTGGCGACCGTGGGCCTGTCGAACGCCGAACGGGTGGGGCACCGAATAGACTACACGGGCCGCGACTGGGGCACGATCAACGTGGCGCTGCGGCTGAACCAGGGCCTGACCGAAACGGCGCTGTTCGAGGCGATGAGCATCGCCGTCGAGGCCCGCACCGCGGCGGTGATCGAGGCCGACATGACGCTCGGCACGGGTCCGGCCACCGGGACCGGCACCGATTGCGTGGCCGTGGCCGCCCCGCCGGGCGCGCATCGCTATGCCGGGCTGCACACCGGGATCGGCGAGGCCGTGGGCCGTGCCGTATATGACGCCGTGCTGGAGGGCGCCTGCCACTGGCTGGCAACGGCGGGCGGGAAGACTGCCTCTTAATGCGGCGCTGCCAGATGCCGGACGACACCGACAGGACACAGCCCGGGTTTGTCCCGCCCGCCGTATTGACATAGAAAAATAGTCGGGTATCAGGCGTGAAACTGCACCAAGCAGTCTCAGTCAGCCAGAACGCCCTCTTTCGTCGCGTTTCAGCCAATCGGGAAACACGACGAACACGAGGGTAACAATGAAATACTACGGATGGCTTCTTTCCAGCGCGGTCGCGGCGCTTGGAACCGCGCAGGTGCACGCACAGGAGGCGGACCCGTATTT
Source organism: Roseovarius sp. (assembly GCF_030373445.1). Taxonomy (GTDB): domain Bacteria; phylum Pseudomonadota; class Alphaproteobacteria; order Rhodobacterales; family Rhodobacteraceae; genus Roseovarius. The sequence goes on along the minus strand of NZ_JAUCYU010000007.1, from coordinate 92,715 downwards.
CCTGGGCACGCTGCGGATCGAATCGAGCAAGGCGCAGGCGCTGCTGGGCAACGAGGAAATCGACGAGGAGGACCTCGAGAACCGCAACGCCTCGACCACCAAGGACGTCTTCGCGGGCGAGTCCTCGATCGTGGCCAGCGGCGGGGCGGCGATTGCCCAGAAGGTCTTCGTCAACGGGATCGAGGAAAGCCTCTTGTCGATCACCATCGACGGCGCGCGGCAGAACAAGTCGGCCTTCCACCATACCGGCAACGTGCTGCTCGACCCCGCGCTTCTGAAGCGCGTCGAGGTGAGCGAGGGGATCGCGCCGGCCGATGCCGGCCCCGGTGCGCTGGCGGGGCGCATCGCCTACGAGACCAAGGATGCCAAGGACCTTCTGGAAGAGGGCGACAATTTCGGCGGCATGGCCTCGGCCACCATCGGCTCGAACGAGGAGAGCGGGCGCGGCACGCTGACCCTCTTCGGCCGGCAGGGCGGGTTCGAATGGCTGCTGAGCGCCACCCGCCACAAGAGCGGCGATTACGACGACGGCTCGGGCAACCGCGTACCGGGCACCGAGGCGGACCTGACCGACTACATCCTCAAGCTCGCCTATGAAAGCCAGGGCGGCGAGCGGCTGGAATTCTCGGCCTCGCAGACCGAGGACACCGGCACCCGCTCGGCCCAGGCGGGCCCGGGCGGCATCCTGTTCACCCGGCCCGACTTTGCCGCCGTGGTGGGCCGGCCCAGCGTCTTCGTCGACGCCCTGTCGCGCCGCACCTCCTATACGCTGACCTATACCGACGAGCAGCCCGAGGGCTGGTTCGACCCGCTGATCCAGCTCAGCTACAACGAGCAGGAAATCGACGCCTCGGGCGTCTGGGGCGTGAATGACAGCCTGAGCGGCATCGTCCAGAACGAATGGGATATCGGCAACGGCACGCTGACCGCTGGCCTGGACTTCTTTCACGAAACCGCCACCGGGCGGGGCCGCGGGCCGGGCCCGTTCGGCAGTTCCGGCAAGGAAGAGCTGACCAACGTGGGCCTCTACGCGCAGGCCCGGCAGGATGTCAGCGAGCGTGTCTCGGTCTCCTACGGCGCGCGGATCGACACGCAGGAATTCACCGCGGCGACTGGCCAGACCTTCGACGATACCGGCGTCAGCGCCAATGCCGCGGTCGACGTGATCCTCAGCGACCAATGGACGCTCAACGCCGGCCTCGCCTCGAGCTGGGGCGGCTACGAGCTGGGCGAGGCCGCGCTGATCAACTTCGGCGGCGCGTGGACCTACGCGGGCATCACCACCTCGCGCGCCAACGCCGCGCGGATCGGCCTGCGCTATGCCAGCGGCCCGTGGGAGGCGAGCGGTGCGCTGTTCTACACCGAGGTGAACGACATCAACGCCGTGCTGCCCACCGGCGGCAACCGCGGCGCGGTCTCCGACCTCGTGTCGCGCGGCTTCGACGGGTCGTTCGGCTATTACGGCAGCCGGGGCTTCTTCCGCGCGAACTACACCTATGCCGATGTCGAGCTGAACAACGCTGCCATCGGGTCGACCGCCTATTACTTCGGCCGCCCGATGGGCAGCATCGTCGGGCTGGAAGCGGCCTATGACGTCAGCCAGCAATGGCGCCTCGGCGGCACGGCCGAGATCGCCTTCGACAACAACGACACGCCGGTCAAGCTGTCGGGCTACGAGGCGCTCGATCTCTACGCCGCCTACACGCCCAAGGCGGCACCGAATGTCGAGATCCGTCTGGATGTGCGCAACGTGCTCGACGAGACATATGCCTCGCGCAGCTCGGACGGCGTGGGCCTCGGCAACGTGGTGCCGCTGAACGAGCCGGGCCGGACGTTCGAACTGACGGCACGAGTGAAGTTCTGAGGGGTTTCCTTCGGAGACACGAAGAAGGGGCGCGGGTTTCGCGCCCCTTTTTCATTGCGGCATCGGTTGAGCGCCACCCTTGCCCGACTTGAAGCCCCGATCAGGCCGCCTGCCAGTCCATCGTCTCGAAATTCTCGCGGAAGGCGAAGCGTTCGAGATGGGAATCGATGATGTAGCGCGCCACTTTCAGGGCTTCTTCATCCTTGCCCGTGATCCGCACGGTCAGGTCATTTTCCGTGGCGTGCATTTCCGCCGGGCCGGGGGGCAGGGCGGCCGAGGCGGACGTGTCGTCATACTCGACGTCGATCTTGTGGGCAAAGTGCTTGCAGAGCTGTTGCAGGTACTTGCTGGCGTTCTGCGTGGGAAAGACGCCGGTTTCGGTCTTGAGTTCTTCGGTCATGTGCAAAATCCTGACTGTTTTGGAAAGAATTAAGCCTTGCACCGCTTGCTGGCAAGAGCGTATCCAGTGCGCAACCCGCGCCGCCAGCGATCCGCAAGCCACGCGCACCCCGTTGATCAGGAGCGTCCTGCGATGAAATCCCTTGTGGCGGCCGGGCTGGCCGCGTTCCTTTGCGCCTCGGGCCCGGCATGGGCCGAAGAGGTGACGGTGGAAACCGCGCGCGGCGACGTCGCGCTGCAATCCGGGCCGGAAAGCGTGGCCGTCTTTGACATCGCGGCGCTCGACACGCTGGCGGCGCTCGGGGTGCCGGTGGACGGCGCGCCGCGGCCGCTCTACCTGCCATACATCGAGGCGGCAGCAGGAGACACCACGCCCGTGGGCACGCTGTTCGAGCCGGATTTCGAGGCGCTGGCGGTGATGGGACCCGACCTGATTGTTGCCGGCGGTCGGTCATCGCCGCAGGTGGAGGGGCTGTCGCGCATCGCGCCCACCATCGACATGACGATCTGGGGCGCCGACATGGTGGGGCAAGCCAAGGCGCGGCTGAACTCGTATGGCAAGCTCTTCGGCAAGACGGCCGAGGCCGACGCGCTTCTGGCGCAGTTCGACGCGAAGCTGGCCGAGGCGCGGAAGGCGATCGAGGGCAAGGGCAACGGGCTGATCCTTCTGACCAATGGCGGCAAGATTTCCGCCTATGGCGATGACAGCCGCTATGGCTGGCTGCACACGGCGACGGGCCTGCCGGAGGCCTATCCGGGCGTCTCGGCGGAAACCCACGGCGAGGCGGTCTCGTTCGAGTTCCTGGCCGAGATCGACCCCGACTGGCTTCTGGTGATCGACCGGGGCGCGGCCATCGGCGATGCGGCGAATGCCGGGAACGCCGCCGCCGCGACACTCGACAACCCGCTGGTCAAGGGCACCACGGCGGCGAAGCAGGGGCGCATCCTCTACCTCGAGTCCGGCCCGCTCTACATCGCCGGTGGCGGCATCCAGTCGATGCTGGGCACGCTGGACGAGCTGATCGCGGCCTTCGATGGCGAAGGGTCCGATTCTTGAGGCCATGGGTCGCCTGGGCGCTGCTGCTGGGGGCACTGTCGGCGGTCAGTCTCTGCGTCGGCGCCACCTCGATCTTCACCGGAGAGCTTGACGCGGGCTGGATCCTGGCGATCAGCCGCTTTCCCCGCACCGCCGCCGCGCTGCTGACCGGCGTCGGGCTGGCGCTGGCGGGCGTCGTGGTGCAGCAATCGGTGCAGAACCGCATGGTCGAGCCGTCGCTGATCGGCACGCCCGAGGCGGCGATGCTGGGGCTGCTGGCGATCACCCTTCTGGCACCCGGCGCGGCGATCGTCACCAAGATGTCGGTGGCGGCGGTCGCGGCGCTTCTGGGCATGGGGGTGTTCTTGGCTGTCGCCCGCGCCATCCCGCGGCACGACCCGATGCTGCTGCCGATCATCGGGCTGATCTATGGCGGCATCCTGTTTTCCTCGTCGATCTGGATCGCCTGGACGACCGACCTGATGCAGTATCTCGGCACCTGGCGGCTGGGTGAGTTCTCGGGCGTGATGCAGGGCCGGTACGAAATGCTCTGGATCGTGGCGATCGTCGCCGTGCTGCTCTATGCCATCGCCGACCGGATCACGCTCCTAGGCTTCGGCGAGGCGCAGGCGCGCAGCCTGGGGCTGAACTATGCCCAGACGCGGGGCATCGGGCTGGCGGCGGTGGCGGTGATCACTGCGGTGATCGTGGTGACGGTGGGCTACCTGCCGTTCGTGGGGCTTCTGGCACCCAATATCGTTTCGCGCTGGCGCGGCGACAACCTGCGGGCCAACCTGCCTGTGGTGGCGGCATTCGGGGCGGCGTCGGTGCTTTCGGCGGATATCCTCGGCCGGGTCCTGCGCCCGCCCTACGAGATTCCGGCGGGCACGATCTTCGCGGTCTTCGGCGCCTGCGTCTTCCTGTGGATGCTCAATGCCCGGCCGGCACGGCGCGCCCATGGCTGACCGGCGCGTGCTGATGCTGACCGGCGTGCTGCTCGCCGCCGCGCTGCTGTTCCTGACGTGGCACCTGCGCGAGCCGATGGGCTTCATCCTGTCGCTCAGGGCGGGGAAACTGGCGGCGCTGATCCTGGTTGGCGCGGCCACCGGGTCGGCGACGGTGCTGTTCCAGACCATCGTCGGCAACCGGCTGCTGACGCCCGGCATCGTCGGGTTCGACGCGCTCTTCATCTTCCTGCAGACGATGCTGGTGCTGGTGCTGGGTGGGGTGGGGTTCACCCAGCTTCACCCCAACCTCACCTTCCTTGGCGAGACGGCGCTGATGACCGGCGCGGCGCTCTTGCTGTTCCACGTCCTGCTGCGGCGCGGGGCCGAGGACATCGCCCGCATGGTGCTGACCGGCATCGTGCTGGGCCTGCTCCTGCGCGGGTTGTCGGATTTCGCGCAACGGCTTCTGGATCCGTCGGAATTCTCGATCCTGCAATTCGTCACCTTCGCCAGTTTCAACAGCGTCGAGACCGCCAACCTTGGCGTCGCCGGTGGGCTGATCGCGCTGGCCATGCTGGGCGCGCTGCGGCTGGCGCCGTCGCTCGACGTGGCGGCGCTTGGCCGGCCCGTCGCGCGGGGGCTGGGGCTGGGCTATGACCGGGTGGTGATGCAGGCGCTGGCGCTGGTCGCGGTGCTGGTCTCGGCGGCGACCGCGCTGGTGGGTCCCATGACCTTCCTCGGGCTCATCGCCGCCAGCCTTGCGCGCGAGGTGGTGCCGGAAAGCCGCCACGCGCTGCTCCTGCCCGCCGCCGCGGTCATCGGCGCCATCACCCTTGTTGCCGGGCAGTTCCTGTTCGAGCGGCTGCTGGGCCAGCAGGGGGCGCTCGGTGTGGTGGTCGAGTTCCTCGGCGGGCTCCTGTTCCTCGCACTCGTTTTCGGCCGGAGGCGCCTTTGATCACGGTTTCCAATCTCAGCCACGAGGCGGGCGGCGCCCGCATCCTCTCCGATGTCTCGGTCGAGATCCCCTCGGGCGGCATCACCGCGCTGATCGGGCCGAACGGCGCGGGAAAATCCACGCTGCTGCACTGCCTTGCCGGGCTGATCCGCCCGGCGGCGGGCGCGGTGTATATCGACGATGCGCCGGTCCTGTTGCTGGCCGATCGCGACCGGGCCCGCGCCGTCGCGCTGCTTCAGCAATCGCAGACCATCGTCAACCGCCTGACGGTGCGCGAGCTGGTGGGGTTCGGCCGCTGGCCCCATCACCAGGGCCGGCCGGGGCCAGAGGATGCGCGGCTGACGCAGGCCGCCCTCGAGACGTTCGAACTGGACCAAATGGCCGACCGCCCGCTAGAAACCCTCTCGGGCGGACAGCGGCAGCGGGCGCAGGTGGCGATGGTCTGGGCCCAGTCGACGCCGTGGCTGCTGCTTGACGAACCGCTCAACGCGCTCGACCCGAAATACGCCCGTGACCTGATGCACCGCCTGCACGAGCTGACCCGGCCCGGACCCGAGGCGCGCTCGGTGGTGGTGGTGCTGCATGACATCAACGCGGCCGCGACATGGGCCGACCGGGTGGTCGCGATGAAGGACGGGCGCATTCACGCCAGCGGAGAGAGCGCCGAGATTCTGGCGCCGGGCGTACTGGGAGAGCTTTACGAGACCCGCTTCGACGTGCTCGACCACGAGGGGCGGCCGGTGGTGGTCTCGCGCTGAGGCGCCTACTCCGAACGCCGCATCCACAGTCGCGTGACCAGCCATAGCGCCACGCCGATCCCGATCAGCACCGCCGAGATCGCGTATTGCGCCGGGTCGCGCCCCGTCCACGGGCCGACGAGGAAGGCACAGCTCAGCGCGCCCGCCACCGACACGGCGGTCGGGCTCTTGAAATGCTCATGCTCGACCTTGTCGCGCCGCAGCACCAGCACGGCCACGTTGACCACGGTGAACACCGCCAGCAGCAGCAGCGCGGTCGTCCCGCCCAGCTCCGGCACCGCGCCCACGAAGGTCACCAGCCCCGCCGCCAGCAGCGAGGTGAAGAGGATCGCGGTCGCCGGGGTCTGGCGGGAGCTGTTCACCCGGCCCAGCACCCTCGGCAACACGCCTTCCTCGCTCATGCCATAGACGAGGCGGCTGGCCATCAGCAGGTTGATCAGCGCCGAGTTGCCCACCGCGATCATGGTAATCAACCCGAAGACCCACGGCGGAAAGGCCGGCGCACCGGTCTCGACCACCTTCAGAAGCGGCGTGTCGCCCTCGGCCAGCTCCTCGACCGGCACGATGGAAATCGCCACGATCGAGACCACGAGATACAGCAACGCCGCAATTGCCAGCCCGGCGAACAGCACCTTGGGAAAGGTGCGCGACGGCCGCTTCGTCTCCTCGGCCATGTTCACCGAATCCTCGAACCCCACCATGGCGAAGAAGGCCAGCGTGGTGCCCGCGATCACCGGCCAGAATATCCCGTCGGAACTTTCGAACTCGAACGCCTTGCCGATATCCGCCTCGCCCGCGCCGAAGACCATGACGCCGATGCCGATGATGATGATCAGGCCGGTCAGCTCGATACAGGTGAAGACCGCGTTGAGCAGCACCCCCTCGCTCACCCCGCGCAGGTTGATGAGCGCGATGGCCCCGATGAAGGCCAGCCCGATCACCGTCACCGCGACCGGCCCGAATTCGAAGGCGAAGCCGGTCGAGAAATTCTCGGCAAAGGCCCGCGCCGCCGTGGCCGAGGAGGTGAGGCCCGACGACATCACCGCGAAGGCCACGAGGAAGGTCACGAAATGGATGCCGAAGGCTTTCTGCGTGTAAAGCGCCGCGCCCGCCGCCTTGGGGTACTTGGTGACCAGTTCGAGATAGCTGCAGGCGGTCAGCGTGGCCACGGCAAAGGCCACGAGGAACGGCACCCAGACCATGCCGCCGACTTCCTCGGCCACCTTGCCGGTCAGCGCGTAGATGCCGGTGCCCAGCACGTCGCCCACGATGAAGAGCAGAAGCAGGCCCGGACCGATGGCGCGCTTGAGCTTGGTATCGGTCGCGTCTGTCGGGTCGGAGGGGCTGGTCGGATCGGTGGTCTGGGCCATGGCCGTCACTCCGGATCGTCTGGGGGCTACAGTGTCAACACTCTTGATCCGGCCGGGTTCCCGGCCGGACCCACGAAAATTCTACCGGGCAGGCGCATGGGGCAGGGGCGGCAATTCGCCGATGCCCGCGCGCACCATCCGGAACGCCGGGATCGGCCCGCGCGTTTTCCCCGTGACCGCAGCCGACGAAAAGGAGAAAGCAGATGATCGAGATCGGCCATACCCCCGCGAAAAGGCTCGTCACCATCCGCGTGAGCGGCAAGCTGACATCGAAGGAATACGACACCGCCGTGCCCGAGATCGAACAGGCGATCCAACAGTCGGGCGGCAGGCTCAACGCCGTGGTCGAGCTGGACGACATGCGCGGCTGGGATATCGCGACGGTTTGGAAGGACCTGACGTTCGATGCCCGTCATTTCGACGATTTCCGCCGCATCGCCGTGGTCGGCGGGACGAGCGGCGAGAAGCTGAGCGCCAAGGCCGCCGGGGCGCTGACCAGCGCCGAGGTCGAGTTTTTCCTGCGCGACCAGGTGGACAAGGCCGAGGACTGGGCCGCCGCCGACTGAGCGCCCATTCATAGGAGAGTTACAATGTTGGAACCAACCCCTTACACCGTGAACGCCGGGCGTCAGCCCAACGAGGTGCCCGCACCAAGCCCTGACGAATTGCCCGGCCAGCCCGACGAGGTGCCGAACGAGCCCCGCGAAGTGCCGAACGAGCCCCGCGAGACGCCCCGCTGGCCCGACGAGACCCCGCCCGAGCCGGAATAGGAGTCGGGGGCAGGGCGGTTCAGCGGATCAGCCTGTCCCAGTCGCCATAGCTGTCGTTGACGGCCCCGCGCGGAATGCTGAGCGCGATGAGCGCCAGCCCCGCAAGGGCCGAAATGGCGAAGACGCCCCAGCTGGCTTCGACCACGAACGGTGCGAAGAGCAGCGCCACCCCGATGACCATGTTGAACACCCGCGCCAGCCGCGCGACCGGCGCCAGCGCCGTCGCCGCCGTGGTGATCGCCAGCGCCCCGGCCACGTGGAAGGTGCCGGCCATCGGGCTCTCCCACGTGACGAAGAGCGGCAGCAGCATCAAGCCCACCCCCAGCGCCGCACTCGCCGCCAGCGTCCAGGGCAGAGTCATGCCGCCGACCAGCATGTCGCGGATGATCTCGCGCGGGCCGCGCTCGAAATCCTCCGCCGGGAAGCGGGTCGGACCTTCATCCGTATCGCCGGTGAAGAACACCTTCAGCCACGGCTGCCCGGCCTTGTGGCGGCGGCGCAGGAACTGGTAGGTCGCGACCATCTCGTCGACCGAGAACGGGATCTGCAGCACCATCGCCGCCGCCGCGATCAGGCAGAGCGTGCAATAGGTGCCGATCAGGATCGGCTGGATCACGATGAAGAAGATCGACACCGCGCCCAGCGGCACGATCATGATCCCGAACAGCACCGTCAGCCACGGCATCGTCCGCCAGCGCGAGGCCGAGCCGATGGCGCCCACCAGGATCTCGAGCCCGTAGGTCAGCGCCCCCACGCCCGCGTCAGGCACCGGCCACGCCTCCGATACGTCCGAGGTGGTGATCTGTTCCGAGCCGTTCTTGCCCGGCACCGTCCCGTCGAAGAACGGATCCCATATCCCCGGCAGGCTTTCGAGCTGGTAGCCGGTCAGGTAGCGCGAGATGATCAGGCCGACGACCGCCAGAAGGATCACCGGCAGCCGCTGGAACCAGTCCGAGGGCGAATAGCTCCACCCCGGCGGCACCACCGGCCCGGATTGGGCGGCTGCGGCAGACACGCCCGGCGGCGGGCGGATCGCCACGGCGAAGCCCGCGATCAGCATCCCCACCAGCGTGCCATTGGCGTAGGCCGCGGCCGTCGGCGCCCAGAACAGCAGCGGCGCCGCCATCACCCAGACGCCCAGGCCTGCCGTCACCCACCGCGCGGGCCAGAGCCGCCAGGACATCGACAGGAAGGCAAAGACGATGACCAGCGCCCCCGCGACCACGTCGCTGACGGTCATCCACGTATCCTCGTAGCCCAGCAGCGCCGGCGCGCTCATCAGCCATGCGCCGAGCCCGGCATTGACCCAATGCGCCCAGAGCCCGTCGCGATGCGCCTCGCGGTAACGCCGCTCGTGCCGGACGCGCAGCGCCTCGGCATCCTCACTCCGCTCGTCGGCCGAGCGCAGCCAGGCCGGCGGCTTGATCCCGTTGGCGCGGTACCAGCCCGCCGGGTCGTCCTTGAGCGAGGCGACCAGCGCCTCCAGCCCGTCGTGAATGCGGTGGTCCGGCGACCAGCCCAGCCGCTCGCGGGCCCTCGTGATGTCCAGCGCATAATGGTCCGAGGCCATGTCGATCATGAAGGGCCGGATGAACGGCGTTTCGCCCTCGTCGAACGCGTCGGGCACCACCGGCTCGGCCCGCACCTGCAGCTTTGCGCCAAGCCGCGCGACGGAGGGCGGCAGCGACAGCGTCTGCCAGTCCTCCTCGCCATGGATCAGCCCGCCGATCCGGTGCTGCAGCGCGTCGTAATTCATCACCTCCGGCTCGCCCGCCAGCACCTCCAGCCCCGGTTCCAGTTCACCCCGCCGGTCGACCGCCCGCTCGAACAGGTCCAGCATGTCCTCCTGGTGCAGGAAGGCCTGCCCGGCGGAGGTGTCGCCGGCATAGACATGCGATTCCATGTCGCGCTCGTAGATCCGGGCGATCTGGTGCGACAGGGTCGGCACCGCCGTGGTGTCGTCGTAAAGCCCAGCCAGCCGCAGGAAGAGCACGGGAATATCGCCCGCCTCCTCGCGCAGCACCGCCTCGGTCTCGGCCTTGGATTGCGGATAGGCCCAGCGGGGACCCATGGGCGCGGTTTCGTCGATCAGCTCGCCAGGGCGGGCAGGGGCGTGCACCAGCATCGTGCCGGAATAGACGAACTGCTCGACCTCGAAATCCTGCAGGCCCCGGACCAGGTTGCGCGTGCCGCCGACATTGACCTTCTCGTAAAGCGGGCTCTCGCGACCCGAGAAGTCGAAATAGGCGGCGAGGTGAATGACCGAGGCGATGCTGCGCCCGTGCTCCTCGGCCAGCGTGCGGAATGCCAGCTCGACTGACGCGGGGTCCGTCAGGTCGCAGCCGATGCACTTGCCTTCCGCGGCATCCGGCAGGTCGAGCCCGACGACGTTGTATTGTCGCGAAAGTCGGGCGCGCAGTTGCTGGCCGATCCGGCCCATCGCTCCGGTGATGACGACTGTCGGGCGTGTGCTGGTGCTCAAGCCATACTCCTGTAAGCGCCGTGGAAAAGGCAGCGGGCATGCCCGCCCTTAAAGCCAACGTTCCCGTCGGCCCCGATGTTCCCGGCTGCGCCCCGATCGCCGACGTCCTGCCTTGGCAGATTTCCGGCAAAACGCGGACGGCCCCGGAACTTCCGCGCGAGCGGCTTGTTGGGATCACATGACGCAGGACACCCGGAAACCGAACCAACCCGGCCCCGACGCCGCCGAAGGAAACGGCGCCGCGGCCGCCACGCGCCTGCGCGACCACATCGACCGGGGTGGCGCCGCCGACAAGGCCGCCGCGTCCGATCCCGCCGCCGCGCCGCTCGGCACCGATGCCGAGGCCGCCGGCACGCCCCCCACGCGCGAGGAGGTTGCCGTGGCCGAGAAGGCGGAGGCCCACCGCGCCCCGCCCGCCGACCGCAAACGCGGCCCGGCCGAGCTTCAGGGCGCGCGGCTGCGGCCGGGCCTGTTGCTGGCGCTGGTTGCCGGCGCGGTGGCCATCATCGCCGTACTCATAGCCTTCGGAGGCACGTCATGACGCAGTATTCCGACAACCGGGTGCAGGACCGCCAGCCGGGCCTGGAACACGACATGTCCCCGGCGCCCGATTACATGCCGCGCTATCCCGGCTCCGGCCGGCTCAAGGGCAAGGTGGCCCTGATCACCGGGGGCGATTCCGGCATCGGGCGGGCCACCGCCGTGCTTTTCGCGCGCGAAGGGGCCAGGGTCGCCATCCTCTACCTCGACGAGGACCGCGATGCCGAGGACACGCTCGACGCCATCCGTGCCGAAGGGGTCGAGGGCATGGCAATCCGCGGCGACGTGGGCGACCGGCGCTTCTGCTTCGACGCCGTGGCGCAGGTGGCGGGCGAATGGGGCCGTCTTGACGTCCTGGTCAACAATGCCGCCGAACAGCACGGACAGGAAGAGTTCGAGGACGTCTCGGAAGAGCAGATCGAGGCCACCTTCCGCACCAATATCTTTGGCCAGATGTTCATGGTGCAGGCCGCGCTGCCGCATCTCGATGACGGCGCGGCGATCATCGCCACCACCTCCGTCACCGCCTACCGCGGCGAGGATCTGCTGATCGACTATTCGGCCACCAAGGGGGCGATCCTGTCCTTTACCCGGGCGCTCGCACACAAGCTGGCGCCGCGCGGCATAAGGGTGAACGGCGTGGCCCCGGGGCCGATCTGGACCCCGCTGATCCCCGCCTCCTTCCCGCCGAAGAAGGTCGACGGCTTCGGCGAGGGCAGCCCGATGGGCCGCCCCGGCCAGCCCAACGAGGTCGCGCCCTCCCTCCTGTTCCTCGCCTGCGAGGACAGTTCCTTCATGACCGGCCACGTGCTGCACCCCGACGGCGGCGCGCCCACGGCGGACTAGGGACGAAAACCATGCCCAAGCTGATCCTGATCTCCGGCCCGTCCTGCATAGGGAAAAGCCCGCTGGTGAAGGGGATCGGCACGGTCTGCCCGAAGGTGGCCAGCCTGTTCGAACCGCTGGTCCTCTCCACCGACCGCGCCCGCCGCCCCGGCGAGGAAGACGGCAAGGCCTACCATTTCCGCACGCGGGCCGAGCTCGAGAAACTGCGGAAGGCCAAGGGCCACGTGGTTGTCGACAACCGCGGCGACTTGCACGCGCTGGAACTGGCCGCCATCGACCGTATCCACGCCACCGGCCGCCACGCGCTCTACGAGGGGAACCCGCGGCTTCCCGCCGCGCTGCGCGAGGCGGGCGTGCTCGACCGCTACGACACGCTCTCGATCTTCCTCTCGCCGCTCTCTCGCGAAGAGTTGCGCGCGGTTCAGGAGGCCGGGCTCGACCCCGAGGCGCTCGTCACCGACATCCAGCGCCGCAAGCTCCTGCACCGGACCACGCGGCAGGAAGGCATGCTCTCGCGCCCCGATCTCTACGATATCGAGACCCGCGCCACCAGCGCCTATGGCGAACTGCGCGAGGCATGGCGCTACGACGCGGTCGTCCCGCTGCATGACGGCGAGGGGCACGACAACTGGTCGCGCTTCGGCCTGCCCATCGGCAGTGCCCGCGCCGCCATCAGGACGGTGGCGGCCCTGATCTCGGGCCGGCACACCGGCGGCACCGAATACTGGGAGGCCGACCTGCTGCAATGACCTTCCGATGGTCCTGACCCTTCTCGTCGCCGCCGTTGCCGCCTCCCTTTTGATCGGGGCGGCCTGGGGGTATACCCTGCCGCTGCCCGAGCGGGTGGAGGGCAACCTGCTGGCCTTCGGCGGCGGGGCCCTGCTGAGTTCGCTGGTGCTGGAACTCTTCCTGCCCGCGATGGAGACCGCCGGCGCCGGCCCCGCGTCGCTGGCGTTGCTCGCCGGTGCGGCGGGGTTCGCCATCGTCGACCACTGGGTCGACGAGGTCTGGGGCGGGCGCAGCGGCCTGAGCCTGCTGGCCGCCATCTCGCTCGACGGCGTGCCCGAGAACCTGGCGCTGGGGGTCGACCTGATCGGGGCCGGCGCCCGCGAGGTTTCGGCCTTCGCCGTGGCGATCATGCTGTCGAACCTGCCCGAAGCCGCTGCCGGCGCCCGCAACATGCGCAACAACGGCTGGTCCGCCCGCCGGGTGGCGGCGCTCTGGGGTATTGCGGCGCTGGTCCTGTCCGGCGTGACCATCGGCGGCAATCTCCTGCTCCAGGACGCGGGCGACAGCCCGCTGGGCCTGATCCGGGCGGTCGCGGCCGGCGCCGTCGTCGCGTCGCTGGTTACCGAGCTGTTCCCCCAAGCCCACCGCGACGGCGACGACCTGACCGGCATCGCCAGCGCCTGCGGACTGGTCTGCGCAGCCGTCCTGAGCCGTTCGGCAGGCTGATCGGGCAGGGGCCCGCGCATGACACCCTGCGTGCGATTGTCCCGGGAACAAGCACCGCCGCCTGACGGTTTTTCCCATGTGCAGCCCGCGAAATCGCCCGGCGAGGACCGCGAGGTCTGCCCATCCGAGAAAGGACACTCCACCATGACCCATTTCCCCCTGTCACTGTCACGCACCCCGCGCGCACTCTGCGGCGCGGCTGCCGCAGCGCTCTGCCTCGGGCTTGCCCCGGCGGCCGTCGCGCAGGACGGCGAAAGCGAGATGCCGACGCAGGAGGTCACCTTCCTGTCGCCCGAGGGCGAGGAAACCGGCACGGCCACGCTGACCGGCACGCCGCACGGCCTGCTGATCGAGCTCGACCTGCAGAACCTGCCGCCCGAAAGCTGGCACGGGTTCCACATCCACGAAGAGGGCAGCTGCGACCCCGAGGACGGGTTCAAATCAGCCGGCGGCCACTACAATGCCGGCGATACGCAGCACGGCTTGTACCTCGAAGTCGGCCCGCATACCGGCGACATGCCGAACCAGTATGTCTCGGCCGACGGCACGCTGAAGGCACAGGTGCTGAACACCTTCGCCTCGCTCGGCGGTGAAGAGGGTGACGTCGCGGGCCGCGCGCTTGTCGTGCATGGCGGATCGGACGATTACGAAAGCCAGTCCTCCGGCGACGCGGGCGAACGGATCGCCTGCGCCGAGATCGAGTGACGTAAAAGCGGCCGGGCCGGACGCCCGGCCGCTTCATCCGGGCAGTGTGACGGCAGCCGCCTCAGACGTCGTCCGAGATCGGGTCGTTGCCCTGCTTGTCCTGTTCCTGTGAAAGAATCTCGTGCACCTCGCGCATCAGGGCATCGCGCCCCTCGCGGTGATGCTCGTGCGCGGCCTCGGCCTGGGACAGCCCGGTCAGGACCGACTTGAGATACTGCTCGCGATTGCCAGCCGAGTAGCCTTCGTCGAGCAGCAACTCGTGCAATTCCTCTGGCCCGATGAACCCGCCCTCGCGGGTGCGGAACTTCGTGATATCCGGAGCGTGTGACATGGTTTTCCTCCTGACCAGCCAACAGCCACCCCGCCGCGAATGTTCCTGTCTCAACCACGGCCACCCCGTTCCCTCAGGCCGGTTTCCGCCGGCCCGTAGGAAGGATGCCGCTCAGACCTCGCCCGAGGGGGAACGTATGCTACATATCCTTCAGGCATTGGGTCGCACGAAATCGTGAGTATCGCGCCAGGCCCCGCATGGCGGGCGCGGGCCTCCCGCTTCCCCGCGGGAAACAGCCTGCCCGGTTGCGCCGGCCGGTCGAAAACCAGATATCGGGGTAAGACGGAACCTCGAGAAAGGTAATCCCATGTCCGCCCGAAGGGTGCTTATCCTGGAAGACCAGAACGTGGTCGCGCTCGACGTGGCCTCGATGCTCGAAGACAGGGGATACCACCCCGTCATCGTCTGCAACTCCGCCGAGGGCGCCAACCGCGCCATCGACCTTGCCCTGCCGGATATCGGCATCGTCGATCTCGGGCGCCGGGAACGCAGCAAGCGGCTCGACACCGCGGTGCGCCTCGCCGGGCATGCCCGCCCGGTGCTGTTCCTGACCGATGGCGCCAACCCGCTGAACGACCTGCCCGACGCCATGCGGGACTACGATGTCATCGTGAAACCGTTCAGCGATACTTGCGTCATGCGGTCGGTGGAATTGCTCGTGCTGGGCAAGGGCCTTCAGGGGCTCGACCTGCCGGGCGAAACCGCCGCGACCCTCCAGGACCCCGAGGTGCCTGACGGGCGCGCGACCTGAGGCCCGCATGCGATCGACGCACCAGGCCGGTAAGAGGCAGGAACCATGAGCGGCAACAGGCAGGACGAGGTGATTACCTTCCTGGGCAGCCCGGCCCCCCATGGCGGCGCCGAGCCCGATCATGTCGAAACCCATGGCGCCCATGTCTTCCTGGCCGGCGATACCGCGCTGAAGGTCAAGAAGGCGGTGCATTTCGACTATCTCGACTACACCGGGCTCGAGACCCGCGAGACCATGCTGCGCCGCGAACTGGAGCTCAACAGGCCCGCCGCGCCGCAGATCTACCGCGATGTCGTTCCCGTCACCCGCGACGGCGACGATCTCGTCCTCGACGGGGACGGCGAGCCGGTGGAATGGGTGCTGCGGATGCAGCGCTTCCCGAAGGAGAACGAGCTTTCGGAACTGGCGGCGCGTGGCGCGCTGACCGACGACCTGGCCGACAGCCTCGGCCACGAGATCGCCGCCTATCACGACACCGCCCCGCGGCGCGAGGGCAACGGGGCCGCCCGGATCGAGGCCATCCTCGACGAGCTCGACACCGCCTTCGCCGAAATGCAGGGCGCGCTCGGCCCCGACCGGCCCGCCGCGTTCTCACGCCGCGCCCGCGCCGCCTTCGACCGTGCCGCGCCGCTGCTCGACACCCGCGCCACCGACGGCCAACTCCGGCGCTGCCACGGCGACCTGCACCTGCGCAACCTCGTGCTGATCGATGGCAGGCCGGTCCTTTTCGACGCGCTGGAATTCGACGAGGAGCTGGGCACCTGCGACGTGCTCTACGACCTTGCCTTCCTGGTGATGGACCTGCTGAACAGGGGCCTCTCACGCCCTGCGAACATCGTGCTGAACGCCTGGCTCTATGCCCATGAAGGGCGGCAGGACGCGGGTCTGGCGGCGCTACCGCTCTTCCTTGCCCTGCGGGCGGGCATCCGCGCCATGGTCACGGTCCAGGCCGGCGGGGGCGACGCCCAACGGGTCCGGGACGAGGCGCAGGGCTACCTCGACACCGCCCTGCAAGCCCTGCAGGAAACCGGCCCCCGGCTCGTCGCGGTGGGCGGGCTGTCTGGCACCGGGAAATCCACCCTCGCACGCCAGCTGGCCCCCGGCATCGGGCGCCCGCCCGGCGCGGTGCACCTGCGCAGCGATCTCGAACGCAAGGCGCTGGCCGGCGTGGCGCCATCCGATCCCCTGCCGAAGGACAGCTACACCGGGGCCGCCGCCCGCGCCGTCTACACCCGCCTGTCCGACCGCGCCCGCTACCTGCTCGCCACGGGCCAGTCGGTGCTGCTCGACGCCACCTTCCTGTCGCCCGACGAACGGCACGGGGCAGCGCGGCTGGCGCAAGACCTATCCGTGCCGTTCACCGGCCTCTGGCTCGATGCGCCGCTCGACACCCTGACCCGCCGCGTCACCGCACGGCGGGGCGATGCCTCGGATGCCGACGCCGAGGTCGTGCGCGCGCAGACGGAAAAGGAAACCGGCCCGGTCGACTGGCACCGCATCGACGCCTCGCGCGGGATCGAGGAGATGACCCAGGCGGCGCAAGGCCTCCTCGGGCCCGGTTCGAAAAGCTAGCCGATCTGCGTTTGCAGCCATGAACCACACGCCTCCGGACCTCGCGCGGAAGGCAGCCCCGACGTCTCATGCCTCACGGCACGCCGAGGCTCCGGGGACACAAGCGGCCAACAAGGCCGCCGCGAAGCGTCAGCCTGCGCGGGTGGCACCGACCGCGACCGGGGCACATCCAGTGAAATCAGTAGCTTAGGGATTTTTGGCTCCGGCGGTAGGGATCGAACCTACGACCAATTGATTAACAGTCGGGTTTGAGGGGCAAACTTCCCCTAACTATGTAAAACTATCGCTGCTCTAAAATGGCTTATTTTTCTGGACAAGATGTATATTGTTATGGAAAGTTACTAACGTGGGGTAACACTGTAAAACACCAAAATCCGTTACCCCAGCGTTACCCCGGGATCAGGGGTGACGGGCGAAAAACGGGCCGATCGACCATTTGACGAAACAAAACATGGTCGCCTTCCCGGGTAGCAGAGAGGCGATTTGACCATGGCGAAAGCGTTGACGACCAAGTGGGTGGAAGCTCTTAAGCCGACGCAAACCAGACGCGAAATTCCGGATCCTGCGCTGACCGGTTTGTACCTCGTGGTTCAGCCTTCCGGCGCGAAATCCTGGGCTGTGCGTTACCGATACGCCGGCAAGCCGAAAAAGCTGACCTTGGGCAAGTGGCCGATCATGGGGGTCGCGGATGCACGCGCCGCCGCGTCAGAGGCGATCGAAGCTGTCGAGCGGGGTGACGACCCGAGCGCAGCAAAGAAGAGCGCCAAGGCCGCTCGGATCGAAGCGCAATTGTCCGAGCGTGACAAGATCAAGACGCTCATCGAGCAGTACGCAAAGCGGCACCTTTCGGGCCTGAAATCCGGCGCCACCGTGAGGCGCGAACTCGAGCGGCACGTAGTTGCCGCTTGGGGAGAGCGGGACATTCAAGACATTACCCGCCGCGACGTGATCGACCTTTTGGATCGGATAGCAGACAGCGGCCGGGTGGTGAGCGCAAACCGCGTTCGTAGCTATATCGGCACGTTTTTCAATTGGGCGGTGGATCGCGATATCATCTCCGCGTCACCCGCGCAGGGCGTGAAGCCTGTAGCGAAGGAAAAGGCCCGCGACCGTGTTCTGAGCGATGATGAGATCCGCTGGTTCTGGCGCGCCTGCGATGAACTGGGCTTTCCTTGGGGGCCGTTTGGCAAAACTTTGCTGCTGACCGCCCAGCGGCTCGGAGAGGTCGCCGGAATCGCAGACGCCGAGATTGAGGGCGATACGTGGCACCTGTCTGGGGATCGCACCAAAAACGGGCGACCCCATACCGTACCGCTTTCCGATACCGTGCGCTCTGTGCTCGCAGCGGTGGAGCGCGTCGAGGGTCGCGCCGGGCTAATCTATACCACGACAGGCCGAAGCCCCCTCAGCGGCTTCCACAAGGGCCGCAATCACATTGCCGAACATATGGCGGAGCTTGCCAGCGAGGAAGCCGGAGAGCCGGTGGAGCTCGAGCGTTGGACATTTCACGATTTGCGCCGTACGGCCGCGACGGGCATGGCGCGGCTTGGCATTCCTGTGCGTGTCACAGAGGCAGTTCTGAACCACGTAAGCGGCACGGGTGGCGGGATTGTGGCCGTGTATCAGCGACATGACTATGCCGACGAAAAGCGCGCGGCATTGGACGCATGGGCGCGGCTGGTGGCCGATCTGGTCGAGGGCAAGGCGGACAACGTTGTTCGGATCGGTGAGGCCCGCTGATGGACCACGTCGACAGCTTGTTGAAGATGGTCGACTTGTCTGATGACAAGGAGGCGCGCCGCTGGCTTTCAATCGCCCTCGACGGATTGACGCTGCGGGATGAAGCTTTCAATCAGGTGGGGCCAAAGGCGCATGATGAAATTCTGTCGGAAATCGAACAGCTCGCCGCTC
Organism: Roseovarius sp.; assembly: GCF_030373445.1. Lineage (GTDB taxonomy): Bacteria > Pseudomonadota > Alphaproteobacteria > Rhodobacterales > Rhodobacteraceae > Roseovarius. The sequence continues at coordinate 74,023 of NZ_JAUCYU010000007.1, read as the reverse complement.
AGATGCAGAAGCGATTGCGCCGCCTTCGCGCAAAGGAGTTAAGCCGCGCGCATTCTGATTTCTGGGCTCACCCTGGACTTGGACCAATCGCGGCCGGCAACCTCGAGCGGCCCGAGGTTCTGGCGACCTTATCGGCGATCCAGGCGGCCGCGGCAGAAGGCCAATGGAATACGCGAGGACAGCCGCCGAAGCATCGCAAGCAAGCTATCATCGATGCGGCTTTGGCGTTTTTTGTTCGGTTCGTTGACGGAACGCCATCGGGCACGCCAAGCGGCGACTTCGGTCAATTCGCTTTTGCATTTCACTCCGCTGTCACTGGCAGCGATGAGAGCGTCGACGGTCAGGTGCGGTCGGCCGTGAAGGGGCGACTTGAGGTCGTGCGGGCCCGCATAGATTGAGTATTTAATCCGCTGAATTCGGTTCACTAAAAACGCAGACGGCAGTGTACAGCGTGAGCCAATGTTGCGCCATGTTGTAACATCATAGGAGCGCATCATGGCAAAATCCGAAAACTGCAACCCGAACCAACGGATCCCCGCGAGTACCGTACAGCAGCTTTGCGGCGGCATCTCTTCGATGACGCTGCACCGCTGGCTGCACAATCCGGATCTGGATTTCCCCCGACCGATCTACATCGGCAATCGACGTTACTGGCGTGAAACCGAAATCATCGAATGGCTGGAATCTCGTGAGGTGGCCTGATGGTGGAAATGACAAACCCCGGCGCGCTGGCGGGCGCGACCGGGGCCACTCAAGAGACCGTCTCTACTCGAAAGTATCTGCGGGCGATCAAGAGTGCAACCTTGGCTGTCGGAGCCCGTCACGATGGGGCGTGATAAGCGTGATGAGAGGCATGAGCCTCAGTGGACCAGATGGATCCTACGGGAACGTGAGCTTCCTGCCTGGAAGGCACTGAGTTTCCCAGCGCGGGAAGCTTACTTTCATCTCCGCGTAAGGTGCTTTGCCGAAGCGAAGTCGAAGCGGAACAATAATGGCGAAGTGTTTCGGTCCCTCCGCAAACTGGCCTCCGATATGGGGTGCAGTGTGAAGACCGCCGGCGCGGCATTGGCAGACCTTCAGGCAAAAGGCTGGATCGTGGCGACGGAGCCATGGCAGCGCGGTGTCGATGGGAAGGGCAGGGCGGCAACCTTCAAGCTGAGCATGTTGCCGATGCCGAACGCGCCGGCGACACAGGAGCCCACAAGATGGCAAGACGGCAATGACTTCCCTGTGACGGTCTACGAAAACTATCGGCCGAAGCCTCGAGGGGTAAAACGGGCCAACCTGAAAATTCAGAACCCACCCCCCCATTCGGGCACACCACTGTGCCCGAGTCGGGCACACTTGAAGGCTGAAAAGTCGTGAACTGTGCCCGATTAGGACACACTTTTCGGGGTTTTGGCGCGATCGACTGTGCCCGGTTAGGGTACATATCTAGTATGCCATCTCCCCCGCGGAGAAAGAGGGGAGAGAGATGGGCGAAAATCTACGTCCGGTCCACACTCTTTTCTGGGTCAATCGTCAGACCAATTGATTTGTACTCACAATCCATAACGCAAAATAACATGTAATCTTAATTACTTGACTTAATCCTGTCTCGGAATCCACATGCTTGGGTAACGCTGGGGTAACAAAGGCCGCTCAAAGCATGGCAAAAGCACCGCCACCTCCTGAATTTAGCACCCGCCGAGGTAGCGGTGCAATCGTGCTGGCGGGTGTCGACGGGCGCAGCATGATGGCTCGGCGATTCCGTGAGATCGTTACCGGCTTCGAGGATGATCTGGGCGGGGATCTGACCGAGGCTCAGCGCCAGGTCATTGCCCGTGCTGCGACGTTGGCGGTGTGGTGCGAAGACCGGGAGACGGAGCTGGCACGGGGCGAGACCTTCGACGCCGGCCAGTATGCGACAATCGCCAACTGTCTACGGCGCCTGCTCGCCGACCTGGGGCTTGAGCGCCGGGCAAGGGATATTACGCCTCAACTTTCAGACTACCTCAAGAGCAAGCAGGCCAATGACTGAGCCCGCGGTTTCCATCGTCGATGCGATGACCGATCCGATGCTGTTCGGGCCCACCTTCGGCGGTGAGAGCTTCGCGGCGTGGCGCGCGCTTCTGGGCGGCTTCTACGGCCTGCCGATGGACGAGGACGAGGCGGAGACCTTCAAGGCACTCACCGGACGCTCTGAGGCGCCCACGAGGCCACATGGCGAATTGTGGCTGGCGATCGGCCGACGTGGCGGCAAGACGCAAGCCGGTGCTGTGCTTGCCCTCTATGAAGCCTGTCTGCGCGACCACCGGGACAAGCTGTCATCGGGCGAGGTCGCAACCGTGATGGTGATCGCAGCCGATCGGCGCCAGGCTCGGACGGCGATGCGGTACATCTCAGGTCTGGTAAACGACAACCCGATGCTGCGCCGGATGGTGAAGCGCGAGACCACCGAAGAGATCGAGTTCAACAACCGCTGTACGATCGAGGTTCATACGGCGAGTTTCCGGGCGGTGCGGGGGTATACTCTTGCGGCCGTGATTGCCGATGAGGTGGCCTTTTGGCACGTCGATGGCGCGAACCCTGACGCCGAGATCATCGCAGCCCTGCGCCCGGCTCTTGCGACCCTCGGTGCACCTCTGATCGCGCTTTCTTCTCCCTACGCGAAGCGAGGGGTGCTCTGGAACCAGTACCGCCGTCACTACGGTGAGGGTGAAAGTTCTGTACTCGTGGCACAGGCGGCAAGTCGGACGATGAACCCGACGCTACCGGAGCGTGTCGTCGACGATGCAATGAAGGATGACGCGGCGCGGGCTTCTGCAGAATACCTGGCCCATTTCCGGAGCGACATTGCCACACTGCTCGCGCCAGAACTGATCGAGAACGCAATGCGGCCGAAGCCGTTGGAGATACCACCTGCAAACGGGCTTGAATATATCGCGTTCACGGATCCCGCCGGCGGCGGGAGCGATGAATTCACGATGGCGATCGGTCACAAGGAAGAGGCCGCCGTGGTCGTGGATCTCGTTCGGGGATTGCGGGGAAGCCCGGCGCAGATCGTTGAGGAGTTCGCTGCTGTTCTCAAGAAATACGGTATTCGCCGCGTGACCGGCGACCGCTATGCCGGACGGTGGCCGCGTGATGAATTCCAGAAGCATTCGATCGAGTATCAGGTCTCGGAACTTGACCGGTCAGGGCTCTACCTCGAGCTGCTTGCGGCGATGAACAGCGGTAGGGTGGAGCTGCCTTGCTGTAAAAAGACCGCTCGGCAATTGGGAGCTCTGGAGAGGCGCACGAGCCGTTCTGGTCGAGATTTGATCGATCACCCGCCCGGCGGGAACGACGACCGCGCTAACGCGGTCGCGGGCCTCGTGGCGGACGCATTGGCAAACCGCGGCCCTGCGATGGTCCGGGTAAAACGTCTCAGAGGGTTTTGAAAGGATTTTAACATGAGTACCGCATCCGATCTTCACGGCAAGCGAGCAAATCGAGCCGCCGGGGCCCGCCCCGTACGAGATTTCATCAACGCTGACGGCTTGCCCAAGCGCCGCGTCCCGGGGGCTTTGGCGTCTGCCACCTTTACGCACCGGGTGGGCGTGAAGCCTGACCACGGCGACCCCGTGATCGAACACGCTCACCGGGCCTTCAACGGCATGGGGCGGGTGCTAGAAGATTTGCACAAGCGGGAGCGCGCGATCAGGGCCGATCGCTCGAAAACGCGGGAGGCGCACAATCTCCGTGTGGCCCAAATGGTCGACAAGCACCTGACGGCGCCAAGCGATGGGGTCGAGGCGGCACGTGGCGCGCTTCGCGCGTCGATCGAGGAAATCGACAGGGAAGTCGAGCGATCGTTCAGAAATCAGATGTCTCGCGAGGACGCGGCAGAGCTGCGGCAAACGCTTCGGACGATGACCCCACAAAAGCGCAGTGCGTATTTCACGGAGGCCATGAAATCCGGTGACTTCTCGCCGATTGCAGCCGCGCTCGCGCATCCATCGGCGGTCGTGAGCGGCATGTCGAAGGCTGAGCGCGTCAAGCTTCGGACGCAATACGAACAGGCCCTGCACGGCGAACAGATTGAGCGGCGGGCGCGTTTGGAACGGGCCGCCGAACAGCTTGAGACAGGATGGGAAATATACTTTGCCGAGGTCACGGGGCTTCGTGATGCCGGGGTCGATGCGCTGGAACAAGCGGCGCGGGCCGCAGAAGATGCAGTGAACCGCCCGATCGTTGACGAGGAGGACGACTGATGGACGTAGCTCGTTTGGGCTTCTTGGTGGATTCGCGCTCCCTCGAGGGGGCCGGGCGGAGACTGCGCAATCTCGGCGACACGGCCGAGCGCACCGAGCGCCGCACGGATCGCGCATCGGCGGGGATCTCGAAGAAGTTCGCGGTCATCGGGGCGGGTATCGCCGTTGCGACATCGGCCATGTTCGCCCTCGGCGGCGCGATCTCGACGATCCGCGAGTTCGACGAGTCGATGTCGCAGGTGGCCGCCATCAGCCGGGCGACCGGCGAAGAGCTCTCTGCGATGCGCGATATTGCCAAGGAGCTGGGTTCGACGACCGAGTTCACCGCCTCCCAGGCGGCTGACGGCCTCAAGTTCCTCAGCATGGCAGGGTTCGAGGCCAGCGAAAGCATTGCCGCCATCCCGGCGGTGCTCGATCTTGCCACGGCGGCGGCGATGGATCTCGGACGCGCGGCCGATATCTCGTCAAACATCATGTCGGCCTTCTCGATCGAGGCGGAAAACGCCGGTTCGGTCGCCGACGTTCTGGCCTCGATTGCGTCGCGCGCAAATACCGACGTCGAGCAACTGGGCACGGCGATGGCTTTCGTCGGCCCGGTGGCCTCGGCCCTCGGGGTCGAGATGAACAAGGCGGCCGCGGCCATCGGTGTTCTTTCCGACAACGGCCTACAGGGGTCGATGGCCGGCACTGGCCTGCGCCGGGTGTTCTCGTCGCTGGCAAATGCCACCCCGCAGGCCACGGCGGCGATCGAGGCGCTTGGACTGACGGTGGAAGAGCTGAACCCGGCCACGACCGAATTGACCGAGATCGTCGACAAACTGGCGGCGACCGGGCTTTCCGCTGCCGACGCGCTGACGATCTTCGGGGATCGCGGCGGCCCGGCCATCCTGGCACTGGTCAACAACAACGACCGTCTGCGCGACCTCACGGCGCGGATGCAGGACGTCGAAGGGGAAGCCAACCGCATGGCGACCACGATGCGCGACAACGTCGGCGGCAGCATCAAGGAGATGTGGTCGGCGTTCCAGGGTCTTGCCATCGCCATCGGTGAGGCCGGCGTGACCGGGGTAATCCGCGGTTTCATCGGCGTGATCACGTCTGCGGTGCAGGCCACGTCCTCCTTTGTCGAGTTCATTTCCGGGGGTGCTGAGGCATTCTTCGCATGGTTCAACGGTCTGTCGACGGCCGAGCGAGCGCAACTGGCGATGGAGCGGGCCATCGACAACACGACCATTGCGACGGGCGACTATATAAACGCTTCGCGCGATCTGGCCCGCCAAATCCAGCATGGCGAACTTGCGACGATCCGCGCGGTCAAGGCGCAGATCGAAGAGGCTCGGGCGCGTCGAGAGCAGATCCGGCTTCTGGAGGAACAGCGTATCGCGGAAGCCCTGAGCAAGGATGAGTACCTGCGCATTCTTCGCGACATCGCCAATGCGCGCTCGGCCCTGACCGCCATTGCCCCGGAAGGAACTGACTTGACCGAAGTGCCGCGTCAGTTGCGGGACGCCTACGAGCAGGCACAACAACGGCTTGTCGACCTGATCGGGGAGCAACAGCGGTTTCTGGATACGGTGCGTGAAGGGATTGCCCTGACAGAAGAAGAATCGGCCGCGCTGGCGCAGGTCGAAGAGAATATCGCAGCGCTGGAAGGCCTTATGCAGCAGTACAACGCCGAGGGTGACTACTCGGTGCAATGGAGCCAGCGCATCGACGAGATTTTCGCAGGCCTGGCTGGCTCGATCGAGGGCGGGTCGCAGGCCATGTCGCTGTTCGGGCAGGCCATCAGCGGGGTCGTTTCGGTCGCGGGCCAGTTGGCCGAGGTGATCTCGAGGATCATGAACATGCTGCCAGGTGTGTCGGCTGGCTTTGGCAACCTCGGCAAGATGGCCTCGTCGATTGCCGAAGGCGTTTCGACGCTCGGGTCCAGCTTCCTCAATTCGGAGGGCATGTCGGCGCTCGGGCAGAACCTGTCCAGGATCGGCAACACGCTTTCGGCGACTTGGGAGAGCGCGGTACGGGCGGCAGGCAACCAGCCTGATGTCCCGAAAACGCCTGGCGGCACATCCGGAGCCAGTGCGGGCGTGCAAGACGGGCTCAGGGAGGCGCAGCGGCTCTATGAAGAGACGCGCACTTCGGCCGAACAATACGCGGCCGCAGTCGCGCGCATCAACGAGCTTCACGCGCAATTCCCGGAGATCGTGACCGAAGAGGTGCGTGACCGTGCGCTCAAGGAATTGAAGCAAGGTTTCGACGAGGCCGGGGAATCGTCGTCCCGCTATGCCTCGACGCTCAAGAGCTCGTTCTCGAGCCTGATCGACGGGATGGTTGATGGTAGCGGTCAGGGTGTCACCGCGCTCGAGGATCTCGGGCGCAGCCTCTTGTCGCTCATGCTCAAGATGCAGTTGTTCCAGCTTCTCGCGCAGGCGATGCCGTCGATCTTCGGAGCCAGCGGCGTGATGCCCCTCGTTTCGAGCGCCAAAGGCAACGTGTTCGAAGGCGGTAACGTCGTTCCTTTCCGGAAAGGCGGGGTCGTCAGTCGTCGGACGGTGTTCCCATTGCAGAATGCGATGGGCGAAATGGGCGAGGCAGGAACTGAAGGCGTCTTTCCCTTGAAGCGCGACCGTGCCGGGCGCTTGGGCGTGATTGCCAGCGGGAGCGAGGGTGGCGGCAGCGGGCCGGTGATTGTCCACAACTATTCCGGCGAACCTGCAACGGCAGAGCGTCGGCGCCAAGGGCCGAACGCGGAGGAAGCGGTGATCGTGACGGTCGGCGACGCAATGTCGCGCGGCCGGCTCGATGGCCCCATGCAAGCCAGGACCGGTATCAGGCCGAGGACGAAGCGACGATGACGACCGCCGTTCTTCTCGATGACCTCGACTTCGGTGGCTTCGAGGTCGGCGCAGATCACTTCTCAATCTTGGTTTGGTTGAGCCAATTCGCCATGTGAAAATCCAACTCCCGCAGGACTTCTTCTGCCTTTTGCGGGTCGTTCCGATTCAAAAGATGATCCATTGCGATGTGCAGACCGCGGTGCATATCCTTAACCGCGTCCGCAGCTTCTTTGTTTGCTACCTTCTTCATTCTTGACCTTCCTCAAACGGACACCCACACCGCCTCCGTTTTCCTCGATGAAATTAACACCGGCGGCTTCTAAGGCGGAACAAATGGCGACGGAGGTTTCAGTGCGACCACCGATCAGGCCGATCTGCGCCTCGAGACGTTTGATAGTGGGCACAGACACGCCCGAGGCTACCGCAAGATCGTTCTGCGACCAGCGAAGCAATGCGCGAGCGGCCTTCACCTGTTCTGTTGATACTTTTGGTATTGACACTGCCTGCCCCTGCATTTGATACCAAAGGTATTATCGCAACATCGGAGGAATGAAAATGCTCAACAAGTTCGAAAACAGCCAATTCGTCGCGAAACTCATGTTCGCAACAGCCAGGATCGTGATGAAAATCTGCCCACGCCTGAACCTAAATTGGGTGTTTGCCCCACTTGTCGCGTATCGGCGGCGGGAGACATTGCTGCTCGACTGAATTAAGGTCGCCATAGCAAGAGGGATGTTCCAGAGCAGAACATCCTTCCGACGCTATGCCGAGTTGATGTAGCAGATCGAGCCGGGAAAGACTGGACCGAAGCCAGAATTAGAGGCAGGCGCCCAACTTCAATTAACCCGCACCGACGCGGCTCGCGCGGCCGGCATGTCGCCACATCGTCAAGTTAATTTTCGACCGAAGTGGTCCAAATAGATCGACCAGCCTTCGTTCGGTGTGAACTTCTGATCGAATGGCAAAAGCGGTTCGCTTGCACTGCCAAACTGTGAGGCGAAGGCTCGTCGACCAGAAAGCATATCATCGTACAGACGGCGAAGATCTTTGTTCATGCCGAATGCATCGTTGGCCAGAATCGGGGGTAGAGCCTGGCCGTCACGAAGATCATCCAGATGAGCCTCAGACGAATCCAAATTGAGCTGCAACACAGAGGGGCGCGTTACTTCGAAAGAGCCCATTCCCTCCATCAGTTGCTCGAACTCCAGGAGGTACTCTGCGGCAAGTTTGTTCTGCGTAGCTAGCTTAACATGCTCTTTCCAAAATCGCTTTTTGAACCAACCAAGCATCAGACCCTCCTCAATGCATCAATCTTAGAGGCATGTGACCACTGGCCGCAATATCACATCGTATTTCGATTTCTGAATCACCAAAAAGGCGTTACCCCACACGTTACCCCTGCGCAGAATTGACGAAAATCCCGTCAAGGGATTCTGTTAAGTAACTGAGTTTTTGGATTTTTTTGGCTCCGGCGGTAGGGATCGAACCTACGACCAATTGATTAACAGTCAACTGCTCTACCGCTGAGCTACGCCGGAACACGAGGCGCGATATAGCAATAGCCTCCGGTGGCGTCCAGTGGGTTTGTGACAAAAATTTCACCGATCCGGGCAGGGCGGGTCACACGCGCCGGAACGTGGCGTGCTGGGAAAGCGCTCCCACCGGCTCGACACGGTTTTTTTGATAAAGATCAATGAGATGCGCGAGCGCGTTGCGTTCGGCGGCGGGCCACATCTGTGGCGGGATATCGGTGTAGACCGCCGCCGTCAGCGCGGCGGCGTCCGCCGCGCCCGCCTCCAGCGCCTGCAGGATCGACGCCTCGCGCCCCTCGCGGTGGGCGATCAGCCAGTCGAGCCGCGCCATCGGCGCCCTGATCGGCGCGCCGTGGCCGGAATGGAAGACCTCCGCCCCCATCTCCCGCAACCGCCGGCACGACGCCATGAAATCGGTCAAATCGCCATCGGGGGGCGAGACGAGCGAACTGGCCCAGCCCATCACCAGGTCGCCGGTAAAAACCGTCTCCCCCATCGCAAGGCACAGGTGGTTGCCAAGGTGCCCCGGCGTCCAGAGCGCGGTGAGCGCCCAGTCCTCGCCCGTGACCGTCTCGCCATCCGCCAGCTCCACATCGGGAACGAACCCCGTGTCGATGCCTTCGCCGGCCTCCTCCAGCCCCTGCGCCGCCATCTCCTGCATCACCGCGCTGCGGCCCGACCCCGACGGCCCGAACCCCAGCACCTGCGCGCCCGTCTCCCGCGCCAGCCGTGCGGCGAGCGGCGAATGGTCGGCATGCGAATGGGTCACGATCACATGGGTCACCTGCTGCCCGGGCCCCAGCGCGCCGAAGATGGCGGCCAGGTGCGCCTCGCTTTCCGGGCCGGGGTCGATCACCGCCACCTGCCGCGCCCCCAGCAGGTAGGTGTTCGTCCCCCGGTACGTCATCGGCGACGGGTTCGGCGCCAGCACCCGGCGCACCCCGCCGCCCAGATCTTCCGCCACGCCCGGTTCCGGGTTGAAATCGCTCTCGTTCATGGCCCTTTCTTACGCACATTTCCTTGGCTAGGTTCAAGCATGTCCTTTCGCTGGCTCAAACCCTACATGCCCCGCAGCCTCTATGGCCGCGCCATCCTGATCCTCCTCCTGCCGGTGGTGACGCTGATGCTGGTGGTCTCGGTGGTCTTCATCCAGCGCCATTTCGAGGGCGTCACCATCCAGATGACCAACTCGGTCAGCCGCGAGGTCCGGCTCATGCTCGACAGCGGCATGACGGCCGAGGAGGTCTCCGACTCGGCGCTCGCCCGCACCCTTCTGATCCGGGTCGACCCGGTGCCCCAGAGCGTGGTGCCGGAGCAGAGCTACCGCCGCTGGTACGATTTCACCGGCGCCACCGTGATCCGCGAGTTCACCGCCCGGCTGCCCGACCTGCTGGCGGTCGACCTGCCGGACGACCAGCGCGTCTCGCTCTTCTTCGAAAGCGATGACGGTCCGATTCGCATGACCTTCGACCGCCGGCGCGTCTCGGCCTCGAACCCGCACCAGCTTTTGGTCAACATGGTGGGCTTTGCCGCGATCATGACCGTGATCGCCTATTTCTACCTGCGCAACCAGCTGCGCCCCATCACGAGGCTCGCCCGCGCGGCCGAGGCGTTCGGACGGGGCCGCCACCTCGAGTACCGCCCCGCCGGCGCGGTCGAGGTCCGCGCCGCCGGCAATGCCTTTCTCGACATGCGCGCCCGGATCGAGCGGCAGATCGAACAGCGCACGCTCATGCTCTCCGGCGTCAGTCACGACCTGCGCACACCGCTCACCCGGCTCAAGCTCGGCCTGTCGATGCTGGATGACGAGGACCGCGAGGCGATGGAACAGGACGTGACCGACATGGAACGCCTGATCGACGAGTTCCTCGATTTCGCCCGCGGCGCCAGCGAGGGCGAGGCGAAACCCGTCGACCCCGTCGCACTGGTGGCCCAGATCGTCGAGGATATGCGCCGGGCCGAGCGCGACGTGACGCTTTACCTCGCCGAGGGCGAGGGCACCGTGGCGCTCCGCAGTGCCGGCATCCGCCGGGCGGTCGAGAACCTGGTCAACAACGCGGTCCGCTATGGCACCAGGGCCGAGGTCTCGGTGCTTCTGACCGACAAGTCCCTGCGCATCCGGGTCGAGGATGACGGCCCCGGCATTCCGAAGGAGCGGCGCGAAGAGGCGGTCAAACCCTTCGTGCGGCTCGACACCGCGCGCAACCAGAACCTCGGCTCGGGCGTGGGCTTGGGCCTCTCGATCGCCACCGACATCGCCCGCGCCCATGGCGGCATGCTGCGGCTGGGCGAAAGCGAACGTCTGGGCGGCTTGCGCGCCGAGCTGGTGATCGGGCGCTGAGGCGGGCAGGGGGGTTACTGCGTCGACAGGCAAAACTGTGCAGACGCGGTTCTCGTTGTGTGTCGGTGCCGGTCCGACCCGACCCGCTTAATTTCCAGATCGTTCCCGAGCTCGAAGAGTTCCACGGCGAAGGCCGTAACCTCGCTCTGGCCCCAGTCACCGCAATCCCCGGCGCGGTAGCGCTTGACGATCTGCTTCCGCCCGGTGTGCACCGCGATCCTCAGCCTCTCCGCCGCCGGCGGGGCCTCCTTGTCAACGTCAACGAAGTGGATCCAGCTGTTGCAGCCGAACGCGTGTTCGAACACGACCTCTTCGCTTTTCGGGTCGAAAAGCTCCAACAGGCAATCATCCCATCTTGCGACAACTGACCGCGCGAAGAGAATCTCCCCATATTCCAGATAGTAGACCTCCTCCCCGGACAGGTCCGTAACCCAGAAAGCCCCGTCCTCTTCGACCAGCTCATAGCTGTTGGCCGCGGCCCGCACGTCATGCCCTTCCTCGAACTCCCGCGGCGACAGCCCCAGCTTGAGCGGATAGTCCTTCAACCCCCGCTCGGTGCGCTGCTCCGCCAGCGCCGCGATGTCCGAGCGCAGCTCCGCCACCGCTGCGTCGAACAGGATCAGCTCGCCCGTCGGCTCGAACTTCTTCGGCATCGCCAGAAGCTTGCCCAGCCGCTCGCTCAGGATCCGGTAGTCGATCTCGGACGACCGCAGCCCCTCTTCCTCGGGCAGGCCGCTCATCCCCTCGGTGTCCCAGCGGTCCTCCGGCGTGACCTCGGCGAACTCTTCCGCGTCGAGATCGTAGCCGAACCCTTCCCTGATCCCCTCGGCCAGGTTGCGGATCGCCTTCTGCGTCACCGCCACCTCCGGCGCCTTGCTCTGCTGCACGTACCAGCGCACGAGGTCATGGGTCGAAACCTTCACATCCACCAGCCGCGCGGTATGCAGGCGTAGCCCCTCCTTCCAGATCCGCTTCGCCTCCTTCTCCGAGACGTAATCGGCCCGGTCGTCCGGCCCGTCGAGCGGGGTGCGGTAGAACATCTCGCTCCAGTCGGGCGAGCCGGGCACGTTGAAGCTCCACGTCTCGCCATCGCCGGGGCCGGGGTCGCCGCCATCGGCCAGCAGGTAATACACGCCCGTCGCCCCCGACATCTCGAACTCGATATCCACGTCGTAGATCCGCGCCTTCAGCTGCGCCTCGCGCGGCAGGTTCAGCAGTTTCACCCGCCGCCGCGCATCCGTCACCAGTTCCGAGACTTCGACCTCGCTGAAATTCGGGTTGAGCTGCCAGCGGAACCGCGTGCCCACAACAGGCTCGCCCAACAAAAGCTCCAGCCGCAGATGCACATCGTAGGTGAAACTCAACCCATCGGTCGCGCCGCGCGGGTTGCCCGAGCCGATATTCTCGATCTTGTAGGTCTCGGCAGGGGCGGGACCCGTGACAAGCACCATCAGCGCACACAGGGCCGCCCGCATCATCGCCGCGCCCATCAGTTCAGCCAGTCGCTGATCAGGTCCTTGCGTGCCTCCGACACCTCACCGGGCATCTCGCCCTCGGCGGCGTCCAGCACCTTCTCCAGCGGGCTGAGCGAGGCGCTCACGATCCCCTCCGGCGCCCCCTCGTTGGCCAGCCGGTAGCCGGTGCCTTCATAGACGTCCTGCACGAACCGCTCCCACGCCCGGTCGCCGCGCAGCTCGTCGGGGTAGGGCTCGTCCTCGCCGCCCACGTAGAGCGATTTCTCAACCACCATCGGGCACCGTATGGCCGCCCGGCACTCCGCGTCCTGCGGCCAGCTCGGGCAGTATTCGCCCCATTTGCAGCTCGGCCCCTCGACCAACTCCCCGGTGGTGGTGACCAGAAGGCTCGCCACCCCGGCGTCATAGCCGTATTTCGAATAAAGCCCGTCCCACCAGGAATAGGAGTAGGTGGTGTACTTCAGCCCCTTCTTCGGCTCCGGTTCGCCCTCGGGCCAGTGCAGGAAGTTCACCGACGCGGCATAGGTGCCGGATCCGCCGCCCTGCGTGTAATACCGGATCTCGGGCTCGCCGTCGCCGTTCAGGTCGGTCTCGTCCACCCCGTTGACGCAACCCTTCTCGTCGCTCCAGACCTGCGCCTCCCCATCGTCCTGCAACCGGAACACCGCCAGCTTCCCGAAGGAGGTCGCGCTGCAATGGTGGAAGTAATACACCCCGGCCTTTTCCAAATAGCCGGTTTCGGCCCCGAACCCCTCGCCGAACTGCTCCCTCAGCTCCGCGAACACCGCCTCCGCCGCGCGCGCCTCGCGCTTCGCCGTGGCCTCCGGTATCTCCGGCGCCTCCGGCACGGGCACACCGTCCTGCGCCGCCGCCATCTCGATCTTGCCACGCGTAAAGGCGACGGTGTTCGCGTTCACCCCCTCCGCCTCGGCGATGGCAAGGTATTCCTGCGCCTTCACCAGGTCACGCGGCAGCAGCGTGCCCAATGCGTACCAGAAGGCCAGCTTCTGCGCGCTCGTGCCATGGCCCGACCGCGCGGCACGGTCCAGCATCACCGCCCCACCCTCGGGGTCATGCGGGATACGCGTCGAGGTCCCATCAATCATGTTGATACCCCAGTAATACTGCGCGCCTGGATAACCGGCCTCCGCCGCTGCGCCCAGTTTTGCGTCGATCGCCGCGTTGTCATACTTGCGAAACAGCCCGCAATGTCGGCGCATATAGCCGATACTGGTCATCGAATAGAAGTCTGTGCCCGCCTCGACTCCCTCGACGATCTCCCGCCGCGCGGCCTCGTCCCCGTCACAGGCCCGCTCCATCCTCGCACGTCCCTCGGTCCGCATGCTCTGCCACGGGCTGGCCAGCGGCTCCGCCGTCACACCCGTCGCATCGAATGCAACCAGGCCGAAGATCGTCGCGGAAAGAAGGCGGGCGGTCCCCGGAAAAATAGTCTGACTCATGACGAATACCCTTGTGCTGAAATCCATTTGAAAACCAATAATGAAGCAGATCGTAGCAGGCCAATCGCCGCCCGATCAACCGTTCGTCGCGAAAAATTCCGAACAGTTTGGCCCGCTTAGCCGCCCGGCCCCGGCAACTCCGCCTCGACCGTGTCGCGGATATACCCCCGCAGGCCCCGCGCCCCCTCGAGCGAGATATGCCCGCTGTCGTGGTAAAGCGGCCGCCCGTCGAGATACCAGATATACCGCCCCTCGACCATGAAGGGCAGGGGGAGTTCCACCACGTGCACACCCTCCGCCTGCCGCGCGGTGAACACGTCCAGCACGTATTGCTGGATGGCATCATTGTCCGGCACGTTGACGAAGGTGTTGGCAATCAGCGTGTCCACCTCCGCATCCGCCCCGTGCCCTGTCAGGATCAGCTTCTCCAGCAGAAGCTTCGGCGTCACCTTCTGCTCGGGCACTTCCGTCACCAGGAACACCGCGATCCCGGCGTCCCGGTAGAATTCGATGGTCCGGTCGACGGCCGCCTCGAACACGGCACGCGACTGCGCCATGTCGCCCCGGTTCCCGTTCAGCTCCTCGGCCAGGAAATAGCGCGGGTTCGCCCCCGCATAGACCGGCCCGGTGTAAAGCGTCCACCGCCCCACCAGAAACACCGCCGCCACCCCCTCGGCCCTCAACGCCTCGGCCAGCCGCTCGGTGTAGCCATGGCAGGACAGCTCGTCCTTCCGGCTGCGCGACGTATAGACCCCAAGGATCGGCGGACAGCCCGGATGCGTTCCGGCCAGCACCCGCACCGGCCGCTCCGCCGCCACCGTCTCGAAGGCCGGCAGCAGCGAGATCGCGTAGCTGTCGCCGATCACCGCGATGGCCTCCTCCGCCCCCTCCGGGGCGAAGGCGGTGCAGAACACGTCCTCCGGCCGAACGGTCTGGGCCAGCTCGGAACAGGTCTGGTACTCCGGCCGCTCCTCGAGCGAGGCCAGCGCCGCCCGCAGCGGGGAATCCCCCCGCAGATCCAGCCGCGCCGGGAACCCGCTGCCCATGAAACCCGCCATGCCGATGGCGAAGAACAGCACCGTCACCCCGCCGCTCGCCCACAGCAGCCGCGCCCGCCCGGGCAGGATCGCCGCCGGCCGCTGCCGGAAGGGCCGCTCCACGAACCGCCAGGTCAGCGCCGCCAGCACGAAGCTGAGCCCCGCCAGCACGATCATCAGCGCGTCCGACGGCGGGTCGAAGCTGCGGATGCGGGCAAAGGCGAAGAGCGGCTGGTGCCACAGGTAGGCGGAGTAGCTCACCAGCCCGATGCCCACCACCGGCCCCAGCGACAAAAGCCGCCCCGCCACCGTGCCCGGTCCGGCGAACAGGATCACCAGCACCGTGCCACCGACCGGCAACAGCGTGTAGACCGACGGGAAGGGCGTGCCCGCGCCATAGACCACTGCCGCCGCCCCGATCATCACCAGCCCCAGCGCGGCGGGAATCTCGCGCCCCTCTACCTTTCGGTCGATAAGCCACAGCGCACAAAGCGCCCCCGCCATCAGCTCCCAGAACCTTGACGGGGTGAAGTAGAAATTCGCCGCCGGGTGGTTCCGCCACCCCCATTCCGCCACCGCCAGCGACAGAACCGCCAGCACCGCTATGGCGCCGAACGCCACCCGCTTTCCGCCCTTCAGCACCAGCCCCAGAAGCAGCGGAAAGACCAGGTAGAACTGCTCCTCCACCCCCAGAGACCACGTATGCAGCAGCGGCTGATACTCGTTGGCAGCGGTGAAATAGCCCCGCACGTTCTCGAGGAAATGAAAGTTCGACACGAAGAACGACGCGAACGCCATGCTGCGCGCGAATGTCTGCAACTCGTAGGGCGGCATCCACAGAAGCGCGAAGGGAATGCAGGCCGCCATGACCAGGAACAGCGCCGGCAGAATGCGCCTCGCCCGCCGCTCGTAGAACTTCGCCAGCGAATAGCTGCCCTTCCGGCGATCCTCGATCAGGATGGTGGTGATCAGGTAGCCGGAGATGACGAAGAACACGTCGACGCCCACGAACCCGCCCGGCAGCACGGAAAGCCCGGCATGAAACAGGATGACCGGCACCACGGCCACCGCCCGCAAGCCATCGATCTCAGACCTGTATTTCACCCGGAAATCCGCTTTTGAAAATGGCGCCGGACCGGCGCAGACCTATTGCCGGATGCGATAGCGGAAAGCGGTGGGCGGTGTCCAGTGGCGAGGGGTACGTTACCGTACGACTGTGGAAGGAGGCGCCACTTCCGGCCCCATTCGCCGGCGCATTGAGCGCATCAACGACATCTCACCGCCAGTCCGGGGACCGTCCGCGCTAATCCTCTTCCTCCACCCAGAATATGAAGGCTCGATCGGCATCGTAACCGATCACTCCGGAATCGAATGTGGCTTTTGTCAGGGGAATCCACCCCGTATCTTCGTTCAGGCCCCAGTACCCGTTGCTCAGGAAGGTCGCATCGGCCTTCAAACCGGCAAGCGCGGCCCGGGCTTCCTCAAGTCGGCCTTGCCTGGGCGCATACGTGTCCATGACCAGGCTGAGCGTGCCGGCCACGGCCAGCACATGGGCCGCCTGGTCCCGCGTCAGGCGCACCATCCTGTCCGTTGCGAACGGGTCCAGGTCACCGGTCGGATACCCCAACCGGCTCGCGATACTCCGACCCGGCGCACCATCCCGGCCAACCGGCCTTTCGCCGACCCACCACCGCGCGGCCTTCCGTCGAGCGTAGCGCCTGAAAAGCTTCTCGAGGTCTTCCATTCAAACAGGGCCCCGGAGCGCACCGAGCCTCCCTACCTCAATTCCCAACGCAATAGGTCGACCCGCGATACAGCACCGATGCCCAGGGCGGGCAGAGACTGTCGACCTTGCGCACCCGCTTGACCGTCACGACCGTGGTGGTGGTGGTGGTGGCAGTCCCCCGACCCAGCCGCGCATCGGCGCAGGCATTGATCCACGCGGCCTCGCCGGCGCCGACACTCCCGTGCGGCAGGATACGCAGCACGGTATCGCCGCCCCACGCATAGGCCACGTAGGTCGCCTGTATCTTCGGCGCCCCGCGCAGGCCAAGCTCGTACTGGCAGTCGATGATCGCCTGGTGCTGCACGGTCGCCGGGATATGCCTGGCGGCGGTATCCGCATGGGCCGGTTGAAAGGGCAGGGCGGCGGCACAGGCCAGCAGGCAAGGTGTGAGCAAATTTCGCATTTTCAAGTCCACTTCCGTCCAACGCGGCACGTGCCGCAGGAACGCCACCGAAATCCGCGGCGGCGCAGGGATGTCCGTAGAAGTAGCGCGCCGACCGGCATTGTAAAGACATGCCCGCCGGGAATCCGGACCAGAACGGTTTTGGAACTGGTAGGCCCGGAGGGACTCGAATTCTGCATTCGCCAAACAAAATCAATGACTTGCGAGACGTTTTGTAACCATGTAACCGGCCGAAAAATGGGCCGCGATTGCTCTCTACTCACATGCGATTCCGTCGCCATCGCGATCAAGTCCGTATACATCTCTGCCAACAACTTGGACTGGTCCGCGGACATAAGCCGGGCCATTACCTGAACCGCCGGCACAATCAACGTCACTCGCAATTGGGACGCAGGCTCCCCGATAGCTGGGGTGGCAATCCGAACTGGAATTGCTGGATTGTGAGGCTGAGCGGTGACAATGATAAGGTTGTGATCCAGCATGGCACCCGTTTGCATCAAGACCGCCCGAATGGGCCAAAGACAATGTGGGTGAGCATGCGGCCGCGACAATCGCGACTAGTCGGCTGACTTTGGTATGGTAATTCACGAACTATCCTCCCTCGTGGCAGATCGGTTGAGA
Source organism: Roseovarius sp. (assembly GCF_030373445.1). Lineage (GTDB taxonomy): Bacteria > Pseudomonadota > Alphaproteobacteria > Rhodobacterales > Rhodobacteraceae > Roseovarius. The sequence goes on along the minus strand of NZ_JAUCYU010000007.1, from coordinate 56,299 downwards.
GGGAAATCTATCAAGGGTTGTATCAACTTAATAATACATTCTTGGGTAATATTTGGATCTTTTGCATTGGAGCTTCAGCCCTTGGCTGCGCGGACAGAGCACCAGAAATGAACTCAAGTGAAAACCCGCCAGCATTGGCTGGCGGGCTATTACGATTCATCTGTTGGAACGACTATGACAGATTGAATTCTGCTTTCAGCCTGGGGCGAATTCGACGGGCTGCGCCTGCGTAGGTGCGACCAGTCTCTTCCCACTGGCCGAACTCTACAAAACTGCCAATCGCATCACCTACGTCATTGCGCGCGTTGATCTGCATCTGTGACTTGTCATTCCAAACTCCGCCACAAGCCGCATGCAGTTCAGATGCAGTCTTGGGACCGGGAAACTGAATGTAGTAGTCGAGCGCCTCGCAAAAGCGATCCTGTTTCTTGTTCATTTTCCACCCTCTTTCGAAGTGGGCAGCCGATACTGACGTTCCCCTGCGTCCGCTTCATTGTTGATGCAGGTAGCTTCGGCCAGTTCTTCAAAACCCCGCTCCAACATTTCAACATCACTCTGCAGCCCGAGGATATCGTTTTTGAGCCAATGCAACTCGGTAGACGGATCGTCACATTCGCGCAAACGCTCGAACACAAACTCCCGCACATCTGCCGGCCAACTACTAGCCTCGAAGAAACCGTCCGCGACATAATCGCCGATGGTTTCCTCACTAATGTGCCGTGGTCCGGCCAAAGTAGAGGTTGCACTAACCTTGAAAAAAGGCGCATCAAGGAAGCGCTTGAAAAGCTCCTTCTCTGTCAGAGTTGCGGCCGGCTTATCGGTAGTGCTAGTCTCGGTAGTCATAAGAGACTCCTTACAATTGGGTTTCTGTTTGGTGAAAGGGGCGGCATCGTCCGCATCGGGCGACCGGGAGTTCTTTTCCGCTTCGTTGAAAATGATATCGAGTTCGGCGTCATCAGGCATTAAAGCCTGCGTAGCGTCCCATAAGGAATTGAACTCCCGCGAGATAATCTTGAGCCTCTCAACAAGCGCACAAAGCTCATCAATGGCAAACTCCATATCGCCGGCCGGATCATCGGATTCACTCAGTCTATCGAGCATGCAAATCCCCATATCCTCCGGGATGCAGTCTGCATCATAGATAGGTTCGCCAAGAATTTCCCCCGGTGTCTCTCCTACTTCTTTTCCCTCAAACAGTGTCGAAGTCGGACCAGCACGCAACGGCGCGTCAAGAAATCGTTCGAAAAGTTCCTTCTCAGTCATCGTTGCGAACATGAATTTGTTCATGATATGGTCATGCTTAGACTTGGCGACCATTGCGCGGAGTCTTGGGTTGAGTGCCATTTTCAGATCCTTTCGTAATTGGCGTCTCAATTAAGCGGTTCGGTCTGGCGTCGAGTGTGAGAATTTGGTTGCCAGCCGGCCGCGACTCGTGGGCTAAACGCCCGTTACCTTCCACTGTGGGAAGTCCTTGCGGACCCGCTTTTTTAGCAGGTCGAGCATCTTGTTGAGTTTCACGGCCTCGTTGATGGCCGTGGCCCTGTCTGTCGTGTCTGAGATTTCAAGCTCGGCGAGGCGGGCTTTGATTTCACTCTGCTTGTATTCATTCACCGACTTAGCGATCAGTTGAGTGAGGTCTTGCAAAATCCCGATCGTCGCTTCTGCGCGACCAAGCGCACCCTTTGCCTCACCAAATAGATCAACGTCCCCGTATGCGTCTCTATCTACGACAAATTCTTCCGGGTCGCGCTCGTTGTCGAAGTCTGGAATTTGGAATCCTGCGATACCGGCAATCTGGTTAAGGTCGTCAAGGTTCGGATCATTCTTCGCCCATTCGGAATAGGGGGTGCGAACAAAGGAGGCGATAGCGTCGCCGCCTTTCCGGGCTTCTTCTTTTGCCAGCTCCTTTTCCCTTTGGCGCTGGCGTCTCTTACGTTCAGTCGGCGTCAAAGCCATTGTCTAATCTCCTGCGTGACCGTGACCTTTATGTAGTCACGGTCACGCATCACGTCAACGACTTTCTACATCATCCCGCACGAATTCCGGCCACACGCCGCCAATCTCGCCCAGAGTGCGCACGACTTCAGTCTCGGCGTCGGTGCCCTCGCGCTCGAAGGGCTCCGCGACCAATTGGGTGAGCGCCGCTTTGAGCCGCGCATAGATGGTGTCGCTTAGGTAGATTTCGGTGCGCTCGATAGGTGCGTTCATGTTCGTGTGTCCTTCTCTCTGGTAGCGTGAATATCCAGATCAATTGCACACGCGGAATCCACTGATCAAGCGAAAAGTGTCGCGTAAGTTATTGTTTTTATTGTAAGTAAGTTGTGACTTAACCACCGCCCCGGCGAATGCTGACTTACATCCGATTGATTTCAAAGGGAGCCGGGACGGTGGTGTGAGAGGGCGGGGAATGAGCCCTCTGTGTGTTATGATATAACATAATACACTCAGGCGCCAGTTCTTTTTGCCAGTCGCTTGCGCCGGGCACGCACGACCTCTTTTTCGACAGCTTCCTTGAGCTCGTCACCGGACAAGCCCAATCCATCCGTGCCGAACTTCTTCATATACTTGGAGCGATTGACGCGATCCGCGTTCCTGTCCTTGTCGTGCTGCGCGCGTTCCTCTGGCGTCATAGCGTCCAGAACTTTCTTGGGGGTCATATGGTTGGGCTTGCCGCGTGTGCGACGCGAAGCATTGTATTTCTCGTGACCTTCGTCCTTGCGCCATTCATCGACCTTCCGGCGCCACCGCCAACTATCGCTCTTGCCCCGGTCAGTCTCCAATTTGAGGCGACCACGAGCTTTTGCCAGATCACTCATGACGCGGTGATACTCGTCACTCCCGCGCTCTAGACTGTCTGGCTCGGCTTCAAGCCGCCGAACCTCGACGAAGGCTTTGTCGTAGGGCGTAGTCGTGCTTGGCTCATGTTGAATGATCTCGACTTCACCTTCCTCGGACGGTGCCGAGCAGGGGTCTACGCGCGGTTGATCAGCTTCGGCGTCGTCGAACAGGCGGTCGAACTCGCGGTCGAACTCGGCAAGCATAGCCTCGTCATGTGCCGCGATTTCTTCGTCGCTAGGCCCAAGACTAAGTGCATTGACCGTTGGCGCACCAGCGAAAAATGCCTCGAAGCCTTCACGTTTTTCGTCCTCGCGGTCATTTTCCTCGTGCGGTCTGGTTGGCGATGCGCTATGTTCTTTCATACGTGATGTTCCTCCAAAAGTAGCCACGTATACAGTAAGGGGCCGGTGTTGCCGCACCGGCCCTTTCTTGTGCTAGTGGGCGATCTTCGACCGGGCGACCGCGTTGTCCAAGAGGTCTGCGAATTCCTCCGCCAAATCGTGCGTGAAGTTCTTCTCAGGTGCATTCATTGGAATGGCGATCTTGATGGAATTGCCGCGGCGCCAGATAGCAAAGCTGTTGGCGTGGGTGTCGGGGTCGGTCAGGTGCGCGTTCTTCTCGCCAGCGTGTTGGCCGTCGAGATATTCGCGGATCGTGTCGGCGATCTTCGAGGCGGCGTCGAAACTGAATCCGGCAGTCGGGCTGTTGGGGAAGCGGATTGCGAGGCCATCCGCGAGCACGTTCACTTTGACGTTGATACCTGGGATGCCGTGTTCCACGAGACCCTGCTGACGTGCCAGCTTAAGCAGGGAGCCGACAATCTCACTCATGGTTGAGGTGGACGTGGCCTGACCGAATTGGCGCAATTGTTCGATGCGCTCGCGGGGAAGTTGGATTGTGGGGTTTTGCTTTCTCGTCATGTTCTCGTCCGGGTGTAGTTGACACATTGCCAACACTATAGCATAAGTGCGCAGGAAATGCTATAGCGTTTATTGCTCTCGTTAGCCGGGTGAGGGTGCGAGCTCCATGGAAGGAGAGATAGGTAATGGTTTGCACGTATTTTTATAACTCTACCACCTATACACCTATATACTCATACAAGAAGAATATGAGATTACGTGCAAACCATTACCTTTTGAGTTCTCACCCGGTCACCCTCATTGGGCGGCTGCGCCGCCCCTGCGCGGCCTTCGGCCTTGCCGCCGGGCTGGCGCCCGGCGCCCACTCTCATACCGCGACCGGAAGAGGGTAGGGATTATTCAAGCCCATCCCGGTCGCGGTCTCACCCTCTCACTCTCCCGGCCCAAACCATTGCACGAGCGTGCCGGTCACCCTCCAAGGTGCCGCGTCTGAGACCGTCCACGCCTCACACGTCCACAAGAGGGCTTCCGTGCGCCCACGCGGCTGATACCAGAAAGGGGTGTATCCGCCATGCGCCTCGAAGAAGGCGCGGATCAGGATCATCTGCGGTTCCGTGAGACCGTGCCAACTCAGCTCCACATTCTCGCGGATGTGGTTGAGCCCACGCGGTGACGCCTGCACATACCCGTCGCCGAAGTCTGCGCGGTTGAGCGTTACCTTCGGCTTGAACGTGGTGCCGGGTGAGGGCGCGACAGGCGGCTCGAAGGTTTGGAGTGCCATCACCGGCCACCCTTCTGCGCCAGCATGTTGCCCGGCCGCATCTGCTTTTGGATTTCCGACACCACGGTGCCTCTCATGGTAGCCTCAAATTGCCGTGCCATGCGCTTGGCGAGGTCGTCATTCTGTTCCGGCGTTCCGGCGCTGCCCTCGACATGCACAGGGGCATTGATCGTCACGTTCATACCCGCCAGAGACTCAGAGCGCGCCCGTGAGCCGCTCTTAAGGGTTTTCGGGCCTCCTACCAGCCCGCCAGAGCTAAAGCCCGCCAGCGCGGCCCTGTGGAGTCCTGCGAGCTTATCGGCACCAATGCGGCTGGTCGCCTCTTTCGACATGACGAATTCGCCCTTGTGCACGATCCCGGCCGGTTCGAACTTGCCGCCATCGCCGGTGTAGCCGCCACTAGCGAATCCAAAGAGACCGCCCAAAAGCCCGCCGCCGGTCGAGCTGCCGCCAAAGAACAACGACTGAAACAGGCGGGACGCGGCCATGCGCGCCAGATCGTTGATGATCATCAACAGCGCGTCATGGAAGCTATGGGCGCCGGTGATCAAGCCGGTGAAGGCACTCTCGGCGGTCCCTTTGAGCCGATCCTTAGCGGCCTCGAAATCGTCGATACGTTCCTCGGCCTGCGCGACCGCCTGATCGGCCTGCGCATAGGCTGCGGCCGTCTGCCTGATCTCCTGCCGAAGCTGGGGCGTGATCGCCAGCCCTTGGCGCTGCGCCTCGTTGAGCAACTCGGCCTCGCGCCGCGCGGCTTCGACGGCCGGCGCCAGATCATCACCGGCGAGCGCCACGGCCGCGAGTGCAGCCGCCTCAAGCTCAAGTGCGCGCGTTTCCTCGCGGATGGCCTCGGCCGCCTCGCGGTATTCGTTGGCGCTGCGGCCGCCGCCAGTGTCGCGCGTATCGGTCCGCACGTTGTCATGAACCATAGCCGGCGCAGCCCTCGGGCGCAGTGAGGTTGTCGGCGCCTGTGGGGTCGCGCGGCCGTTATCCTCGCGCCTGCGCCGGTCAGCCTCGTTGCGGCCGTCACCGCGACCAGATGCGACATAGCCGCCGGGCAATTCGCTGCGCAGTTTCGACGCCTCGCCGATGGCCTCACGAATGGCAGATGTGAGGCTGCCAATACCTTCGATCACATTTGAGAAACCGGCACCGTCTATATTCTCCAATTCTTGAAGCAGTGCGTCAGCTTCGCCGGCCAAGTCGCTCATCTCATTCGTGAAGTCGTCGGCGCTGACTTGTCCGTTTTCGAGCTGGCGGGTCAGGTCGTTGATTTCTGTGACGATCCCGGCCAGCGCGAATTTCACTTCTTCGTCGTCGATCTCAAAGACGCGAATTCCATCCGGGCCGGACAGGCGGTTCACTTCGCGGAAAAGCTCGGCGTAGGTCTCGCGCAGATCGACCACTTCGGCCTTGTGCTTCTCAAGTGCGCCGCCGTTCTGGTCGAGATTGTCGAACACCTCATTTCCCAAAACCGCACGGGCATGCGCCTCGTTCTCGAACAGGTCGGTCAGCTCCTGACGCAAACCGGCGATCTCGGCGGCACCTTCCGCGATCCCGACCGCCAGCCGCTTGCCGAACGCGCTAACCTTGGCCGCCAACTGGTCGAATTTGCGATTCAACTCATCGGCGCGGCGCACAACATCCTCGTCAAGCACAAGCCCAAGCTCACGCGCCTCATCCATGGTGGCACGCAGCCCCGCGCCACCATGATCAACCAGTTCAACAAAACGTTCCCCGGCGGTGCCGCCGAAAATCTCATCGGTGAGCCGGATTTGCGCGGCGGTGTCGAAGCGGCGCATCCGGTCGACCAGCTCAAGCATAAGGTCGGACGGGTTTTTCAGTTTCTCGCGCAGCTCATCGGCACCGTAGCCCATGCGCTGGAATGCCTCGGCTGCCGGTCCCTTGCCGGTGGTAATGAATTCATCGGCGCGCAGATTCAGCTCTTTGAAGCCGTCAACCATCGCGTCGAGGCCGATGCGGTTCTGCTCGGCAACATACTTCCATTCCTGGAACGGCTCGACGGCCAGTCCGGCGCGCTCGGCCTCGTCGCCCAACTGAGCGACACCGCGCGTCACGTTGCCGATCTGCCGGACGGTCTGAACGGACGCCAAACCGGCCAGCGCACCGACACCCACACGCTTGAACGCCCCGGCGGCGGCACTGCCTGCCCGTGCATAGCTGGCGCTCATCCTGTCGGCGCTCTGGCGGGCGCGGCGCTCCATTTGTTGACTGGCGCGGCGCTGCGCCCGGTTGGCGCGCTCAAGGCCTTTCTCAAGTTTCGTGATCCGCGCTTCGACGTTGACTACCAAGCCGGGAAGGGTTGCGTCATTCATTTGCTCATACCTCAGAAAGTGAAAATCTCGGCGTCTTCGCCGGTGTATTGTGAGCGGCTGGTTTCGCCTGCTACCGTCCGGTGAACCGCCATCGCGGCCGCGACCGCGCCGTCGATCCGGTCGACCTTCTTGTCTTTGTGCATCCGGACAAGCCCGGTCGTCTCATTTCGGCTGACAACCACACTGTCGAAGTGATGTCGTAACACCGGGTGCCCATCGTGACGGATCATGCGGCCGTTGACGGTGCGCTCTAGGTCGCCAGTCGCTACGCCCATGCTCAGGGGCGCCTGTCGCAGCTCCACCACGGGCAGGCCATCATCGTGCAAGTGCTGCATGATCTGCCGGGCGAGGTGGGGGTCGAAGGCGATCTCTTGCACGTCATGGCGCGCCGCCAGCTCGCGCACGTGATCCTCGACGATATCCGGGTCGATGATTGGGCCGGGCGTGGCCGTGATCAGCCCTTCGTCGCGCCAGCGCTCATAGGGAACGCCGTCACGGTCGCTGCGCTCTTTCAGGTCGTCGCCCGGCACAAAGAACCACGGCTTGACCGTGATCTGGCTGTCATCGTGCAGCCATGCCGCGACCACGGCCGCCGTGTCGCCGTTGCGCGCCATGTCCACGCCGATCCAGCAGGGCAGGGCCTCTAGGTCGGTTTCATCGTCATCGAAGCGCCGGGCGTCATATGTGGACATGCTGAACAGCGGGTCGCGGCTGTTCCCGTGCCAGACGTTCAGGTTGTATTGCTGGAAGCTGTAGCGCTCGGCCGGGTGATCCTGCGCTTCCTTCGCCAGTGAGCGCAAGCCGGGCAGGGACGGGAAGCCATGTTGCAGGCCGGGGTTCACCTTGTGCCAAACCTTCTCATCCTGCCAATTGTCGTCGGCCTCGGCGGCGAAGATGATCGGCAGGAATTCGGGGTTGTTGATTTCGCCCAGGGCAACCCGCCGGGCATACTGGAATTGCTCTGCGGCCAAGCTCTCATGGCCACGCCCGGCCGTGGTGGCGATCACGAGCAAGCTATCGTCGGTCTTGGCGAGGCCGGACTTGAGCGCCTCCCAAAGCTCGCGGCCCTTCCAAGCGTGAATCTCGTCGGCCAGCACGAAGGCCGGCGTCGTGCCGTGCTGGGCGCGGCCGTCGCTCGACACGGCGCGCAGGCGGGCGCCGCTGGCCTTGTCGGTGATCTGCTTCGCGCTGTTGAAGGCGTCATGAATGCGCGTCGCTTCCACAAGCCGCTTGTCGCACCGGATGATGTCGGCGGCTTCGCGGAAGCCAATCCCGGCTTGTTCACGATCCGACGCCGCGAAGATCACCTGACCGGCCGGCCGCTTCTCGGGGCCGATCACGTGGAGATGCGACAGCGCCGCCGCCAAGCTGGTTTTGCGGTTGCCCCTTGGGAGCATCAGGAAGACCGTTTTGACGATCCGGCTGCCATCCTTGTGGCGCGGCCCGTAGATGCGGCGCACGATACGCTCTTGGAACGCATAGAGCTGGAAGCGCTGCTTCGGCTCGGTGCTGGCGGGATGGCGCAGCCGGCGCAGGAACTTCACGGCGCGCTCGCCGTGGCCTAGCGGGTCAGGAATAGGGCTGCCGTCGAAGATCCAGCCCGGATAGGTGCTAGGAGAATGCGAAACGGTTTCGCATTTGGCTTCTATGCTGGTCGCGCTCATCGTTACACCGCGAGCGGGTTGTCGTCGTCGTCATCGCTCGACTGGACGGCGCCAATACGGGCGCGACTTGTAGGCGTCAGGCCATACTCGGCCGCGAGCTGGCGCGCAGTTTGTGCCGCCCGGTTCATCACGCCAAAGAGCTTCACGTCGATCTGACCGCCGGCGCGGTCTTCTTCGATCTGGCGCACGGTCCCAATGCAGATGCAGTAATTCTCCACGCCAGCCAGATCGGCCTTGGTGATCACCCGGCGCGCAATGAGCTGCGGCATGATCCGCTTCCATTCGGCCTTGGCCTGCGGGGCCAAGTAACGGGGCACCGGCGGCGCCTTTGTGAGCGCGTCAGTATCGGGTGAGAGGGGTGGCTTGACTCCACGGGAATGAACAGTCATACGGCGCCCCAAAATTCTTCATAGTTGACCAAATGGTCAAAATTTTTCGATCGCGATGGAGGCGCGAACTTCGGCTGGAGACTGCCATGAATCCCGATGCTGCCCTGACCAAAATTCTTGTGGTTATCTTGCCTCTCGCGGTTGTCTTCTCTCTGATTACGCGCTCCGACGAGTGCCGCGCGTTTTCTCAGGCTCATAGCGAGCTCCACCGAAGCGATGAACACACCGCGCCCGCCTCGCGTGGTTGCTAGGTCTACCCTCATTTGCCAATCACACACTTCAGCTCTAGCGCTCGGCGCCGGCCCACTTCCTTGATCCCGTCGATATCGTAGGCGGCACCGGCGTAGCTCACACGGTCGGCCGTGGTGATCCCTGCGAGGTAGCGGATACGGAACACCACGTTGCCGCCCTCAGCTTCGCCAAAGCCTGCGAGATATTCTTCGGCCGATTGCTGCACCAGCTCAGCGCGCACGGTTGCCACTGGCGCCCATGTCTTCGACACCGCGCCGCTCGCGGCAACAGTCTCAGTCTCGCGCTCAATCGTGATTTCGCGGTCAAGCTTCCCGGCGCGCAGCATGGTCACGCCCTCCACTGCACGACAGCTTCGACCGTGCCGACACCATGGCAGTATGCGCGTTCGGGGTCGGGGTCGCGCATGTAGACGAAGCTGGGGCGATCATAGGCATCAATGGCAATGCCATCGGCGGCCGGTCGATCCCAAAGCGCTACCGATACGGCACCCCCGATCTGCCTAGCCATGTCCGCGCCATCCTCGACCGCCCAGACGTGCAAGTCGAGAAACACGCGCGTCAGGTAGGCACCACCACTGGCGCGGCCCAGGTGAACGGTCTGCGGATTGGCCAAGATGATGCACGGCAGGTTGTCCGGTCGCGTCGAGCCGGCGCGCACGTTATCCGCGGCCACAAGGTTCATCACGGCCGAGTTGCCAATGAGCGCGCCCCTGAGCGCCGTTTGCAGGGCGATGCTAGGTTCGATCATGTCTTGCCCCCTGCATTCCTGATGGCCTTGCCGATGGCGCGCTGAATCCGGCGCATGGCCTTGGGCCGGGCCAGCCGGGCACCGGGGCGAAAGAAGGGCTGCGCCTCTTGTTTCACCGTGCCGAACTCTTGCAGGTGGCCGTGCCGCACCTTCTCGTTGCCAACCGTCACAAGTGCCTGATTGTCTTCGGCCGTCCGGCGCCCGCCGCCTTCCGCATATGCCGGGGTGGTCTCGCCCGGTGCGGTCACGGTGATGGACGCCTGCAAGTCGCCCTCGGCAACCGGAACAAGGGCGCGCATCGCGTCGGCGGTTTCCTCGGCGCCTTTGACAAGGGCAGGGTGGACCTCGCGCAGCACCTCGCGCGGGATGGCCTTCAGGCGGGCTTCGAGCGCCTTCGATTGCTTAGTCAGCGACATGGCCGGTCACCTGATTGCGATAGGGGGAAAGCAAGTCGCGGACGCCGAAGGGCACCGGCGCTGTGGTCAAGCCAAAGGATGCGGCCTCGCGTTGCTCATACCAGTAGGCGGCGAGCTGCAACGCCGCTTCGGTCATAGCTGGGTTGCCGGCGTCGAACTCCACGCCGGTGTAATTGGCAATCCAAAGCTCGGCAGCTTCGAGCTTGTGGGTCAACAGCACGTCATCAAGATTGTGGTCGAGATTGAGCTGCGACTTAAGCAGGGTCAGGGCAGTTTGTGCGGCCATTATGCGCACTCCTTTGAAAAACTTATATTCGGGCTGTCTTGTGCGGACCTCCCCGCGCCGGTCCCTGAATCCCTCGCAAAATCGGAGACCACCCCCGGCCCTTGGGCGCGGTGCTTCTGCTTGTGCTTCCGTTCACGGCGCACACTGAACTTGTTCGTTGCTGGCCTTCCGTTCTGCTCGACAATCTGTTCGGGGGTCGGCGCATCTGCGATCTGCTTGGCCAACCGGGCGCGCACTACCTCAGGTTCAAGACCGGCATTGGTGCAGACGAAGTTGAAGTCGTGGTTCGGTTCGATGATGTATCGGCGCGCAGCCTCGATTGCGCGCACCTTCAAAAGGCGGTCACGGTGGACGCCTCGAATGCCATCAAGCGCATCAGAGATTGCCAGTGCGAGCACTTCGCACCAGAGCGCGCGGTCGCCATCGTAGCTCATTGGAGTTCTTCCACTTGAAAGCGCGCTCCAAGACCTGTTGCTTTTTTGACTCTTGATTGGCCTTCGCAATTCGAAGAATCTCGAGCTCCACGAAAACGGAGACGAACAATGGAGATATTTGGCGACCGCCTTTCTGGCGAACAATACCAATTGATGATGCGGCTTAAGCACGGTGATGTTCGGCACTTCGACGAAACGGTTGCAGAAGTCTTGATCGCACGCGGCCTTGCGGTCGAAACGGACAACGGTGCTCTTACCGCGACCGAAGAAGGAAGAAACATTCGGCGGATGACACGCCCGGCGTAAGAGGTAGTCATTGGCTGCGCTCCTGCCGTTGCTTGTGCCGATTGTGATGGCGCGCGCATAGCGGCTGCCAATTGGTGCGATCCCAAAACAGGGTCATGTCGCCACGGTGCGGAATGCGGTGATCCACAACGGTGGCAGGGGCGCAGCAGCCGGGCCATGCGCAGCTATCATTGATGGCAAGGAACTGGTCACGAGCGACACGCCACTTGTGGCCGTATCCACGTTCTGAGGCACGTGGCCGGTTTGCATCATGGCGCCGATCACGGGCGCGCTTGGCTGCCTGCTTACAGGGGCAGACGTCACCATGCGCCACGGTGCGGCCACACGTGCAGATATGGGGCGGGCGGGGCATCAGGCTTTCCCCTTGGCCTTCAGCCCTTGCAGGCCGGCGCGGTCGAAGGCCGGATCGTGGCCTTGGGATTCGATCTGCGCCAGTTGTCCGGGCGTGTAGGTTTCGGGGGTCTGGTCGTCATCATCCTCGCCAGCGCCGTGGATGGCCTTCAGCTTGGCCAGGTGCGCGTTGAAGGCGTCGGTGATCTCTTGGGGCGTGGCGCTCCAAGCTGTCTCAGGGGTCCAGCCAAGCCAACCGGTCGCGAGGCCGAACAGTTCACGGTAGACCTCGGCCCATGGCATCGGGTCGCCGGTGGACTTGTCCTTGTGCTGGTCGTCAGGTGCCTCGGGCAGAAGGGCCTGCACCAGCTCAAAGAGCGGCCGTTGTGCGGCCAGCATGAAACCGGAGAGGGGCTGAGTGCCTGCGTAAGCCATAAGGCGCTCGGCGGCGTCCCTGTCGGCGCTGTAGGTAATAGCGGCGCGCACGGTGCGCGTGTCGAATTCCTCGATCTTGCGCAACAGGGCAGGGAAGCCGCCGTGCAGGCGCTCAAGGTGGGTTGCTGCCCGCAAAGAGGGGCGCAGGAACACGACATTGCCGCCGTATTCCAGCGCCACCCCTTCATATGCGGACAGCTTAGGCATGACCGGCTTAGGCTGCGGCCAGTTTGAGCTTGCGGAAGGCGTCAGGGCGCACAACGCCAGCACCGACACGGCGCCGGGCGTGGTAGCGCATCAGACCATTGGCGCGTTGCGTGTAGGGGTCCGCCAGCACCGCCAGCGACAGGCGGTCATAGATACGATAGCCGCGCTTGAAGTCGCCGAAGATGATCGGTTCGGCTTCGGCCTCGATATTCGCCATGTCGACGGCTTCGATCACCGGCCGGCCAAGGATCGTCTCGGGCTGGCCTGCTTGATAGGACGGCTGCCAAAGGTAGTTGCCGTTCCCGTCCTTCAGGCTGCGGATGGCTGCCAGCGTGGCGCCGTTCATCACCCAAGTGCCTGCGTTGCGGTAGGTGCCGGGCAGGGCATACATCATTGCGATCAGCTCGTCGGGGTCGATAGCCGCGGCGCCGGTCGCATTGGTAGCGGCGATGTTGGCGTTGGCCATGAAGCCAGCCGGCTCAAGGGTGGTGCTGCCGCTGACAAACGAAAGGCTCTCTTTCTGGCCGAAATCCTCGGCGAGCGCGAGATTGACTTCGCTAAGCACGTTGGCGCTGTCCTCGGCGAGCTGAAGCGACATATCCACGTAAGTGGCGATTTCCTTGATGTTCAGCTCGGCCTGATCGAACGCTGGTTCACTGCCGGTGCGCGCGTCGGTCTCACCAACCCATGCGGCATTGGTCACGCCGGTGCGCTTCGGCAGGATCACCGTGGCGGCCGTGGTGCTGCGCACGTCTGCGATAGCGCGCACGGGGCTGAACTCGACCAGATTGCGGATGAATTCGGAACTGACGTCCTCGGGGGCAAGGATATGGTTCGCGGTATCGCTGGCGGTGGTCAGCGATTTCTTCTCGCCGGTGGAGAGGTAGTGCGTGAAATCCTTCACTTCCTCGGCGCCCATGGCCGGATTGCCCGAGCCGGTGATCAGCGGGCGGTTGCCCTTGGCTTCCAGCTTGTCGAGCCGCGCCTTGATCTCGTTGAAGGCTTTGGTGTCGACCTGGGGCACTTGGGGCGTGTCGTTGGCCGGCGTCTGTGCCTCGTGTTTCTGTTCGATTTCGGATTCTTCGTTTTCCATGTTCGGGGTCTCCATATGGGGCAGGGGGGTGCCATCGGATTTGATGGATGTGATCTGCGCGCCCGGATGGCACGGGACGGCAACAACTGAGATTTCGTGAAGGTCGGCGGCCGTGATGTTGCGGCCTTTGGCATGGCGCTTGGCCTGCTTGGTGACGAAGCCGATGGACAGGCCGGATACCGCCTTGTTGCGGATCATGGCGCGGACCTCGCGGGCGCGCTCCACGTCCTCGACCAGCAAGCGGCCCTTGACGGTCAGGCCTTCGTCGGTTTCGGCAATCGCATCCCAGACACCGACGACTTGGCCTTGGTCATGGGCAAAGAGCATAGGCAGGGTGTCGGGCGTGGTGAGCGCGCCCTTGGTGATGGTGTCGCCTACGCGGTCGGGCGAGGCGAAGGGCCACGCAATACCGGTGATCGTGCCTTCGTCGGTCACTTCGAGGTTGGCTTTGACTTCGAGGCGCTCGGTCATTTGTCGGCCTCGCTGTCGGCCGTGTCGCCACCCCAACGGGCATCAAGGATATCCATGGCGAGGGGATAGAGCTCATCAATCGGCCGGTTGCGGCCGTAGGTGTCGGTGAGCTGCATGGCCTGTTCGGGGTTGGCCCCGCCGCCGATCAGGCCAAGCCGGATGATCTCGACCAGATCGGTAAGCTTGAACTGCATGTTGACGGCGCGCAGGTAGAGCGCGCCGATACCAAGATCAGTGATGCGCTCAAGCTCGGTGATCATGGGGTCGGTGAGCGCGAACGTGTGTTCAGCGTCACCGAAGAATGCGGTGTGCTTCATTCGACGGGTTCCTTGCCGGTGGTGGTGTAAGGATTCTGAAGTTTGTCGCCGCCGGCCTGCGGGGGCAGGTTGAGCCCGGCGCGCACCTCGTTGGCAGTGAGCGCGCCCATGCTGCGATACTGGCCATAGGCGGTCGCACGGGCGGCCGCGTCGGTGGTCAGCAGGTCGTCGGTGATGAATTCGACATAGGCGCCGGTGCGTTCCTCAGGCGTAAGCAGACACTGGGCATAGGACCACGCCCACGCTGTCAGCCACGGCTTGAGCGTGATCGCGTGGAACTGGCGGGCCATTTCTTCGGTGTTGCTCCACGTGCCGCGGCTAAGCTCAAAGAGCATCGTCGGCGGGACGCGGAACACACGGGCGATCTCGCGGATTTGCTCAAGCCGGTTTTCGGAAAACTGCGCGTCGGCAGGGGAAACGGTGAGTGGAATGTAATCCATATCCTCATCAAAGATCGCGACGGTGCCGGCATTTTGGCCGCTATGCGTCCTGAAGAAGCTTTCAGCCAAGGCTCGCTTGGCCTCAGGCGCCATGGACTTTTTCACCTTGATGATCCCAGAAGGACGGCCGCCATTTTTGAAGAACGTGCTGATATGGTTTTCAAAGGCCAAGGCCAACGCAATAGCATCACGGCCAAGGGTGATCGGGGATACGCCGCCAAGGGCTTCGATGCGCAGCACGTCGCGGTAGGACATGCGGACTTGGTCGTTCGCAGTGGTGACGCGATAGAAGGGTTCGCCGTCCGGCTCGAAGTCGCGTTGCACCTTCCCCGGTTCAATCCGGTGCAGCTCATAGGGGGTGCCGTCGCTGAGGCGTGTGACGTAGGCGTGGCCGGCGCCATGCAGCAGGGCATCAAGGGTAAGGGCTTCGCGCAGCTCTCCGGCACTGGTCCACTCGTTCGCCTCACTGTGGATCAGGCGGTAGGCGGCGTGATCAGTCAGGGCGCTCTTGTCGGCGCTGTCGTAAAGCTTGGCCGGCAGGGAGCCGATGGTTTCGGAAATGAGAGCGGTGGCGCAAGCCACGGCCGGGACGCGCATTGCGTTGCCGGGGCCAACCGACAGGCCGGACGTGGTAGGGATGGCACCGAAGAAGGCGAGCGCCTCGGGATCGGTGAGCGTGTAGGCCTTTTCATCGGCTACAAAGCCCAGCTTTTTCTTGAATTTTTCGAATGCCATGCAATCCGCGTCCGTGTTTGTGTGTTGCACAAATAACACACTCGGAAACGTGGATAAAGAAAAATGTTATATCATTACACATCGTGTAAGTAACGATTTCTCCAATTGCAGGGTCTGAAAAATTGAAGATAATTTGGTTGCGTAAGACTTATTTGAGAAATGGCATGCAGTTACCAACCCTCAAAGAATTTACAGAGGCGATGTCGGCGAACTGGCGCTCAGCTTTAGCCGCCGGATTTGCCTCGTCACTTACGACCGCGGGAAGTATTTACCGATGGCCTTTGCTGAAAGACCTCCCTAGTTGGGTTGCGCTGATTTTCTTTATCGTTGCGATCTTCAGTTGGTCCATCGTGTTAGCTAATCTGGTGGGTAAAGTCGCAAGCTCAATCCAATTGGCGATTAAACGGTCCAAATATCGATCGGCTCGCAAGAAAGTTGTCGAAAAGCTCCACAGACTGCCTGAAGAACAGCATCGGGTCATGGCGCACCATTTCGAGCAAAACAAACAATCATTCACAGCAAAGTTTAACCAGCCAGAGCTTGAACCTCTTCTGGCATTAGGTTTGGTGGAGATCGTTCCCGGCACGCATAATAGGCTGAGGTGGCCGTATATAATACCCGATGACGTGTGGGCGGAAATGGATGACCATAGAGACAACTTCACGATCAAATAGACGAATGTATTAGTTTGTCGAAAACCGAGGCAAACTATCGATCAACCTCTCTTTCGCCTTCAACGTCACGTCGCCGTAGTTGTCGCCGGCCGTCCTGCCAGCATGACCGCAAATCGCATCCGTGACGCGATCCGACGCGCCAATCTCACGTGCGACCGTTTTGAACCGGTGCCGCCACGCATGGTTAGGCCAAACACCCTCGGGTATCAGGCCGGAATTGCGCAGCCATTTGGCAACCTGATCTGATACGCTACTCGCCGCCGTGGCGTATTTCTCGGGATCCTTGCCAGCATGAAACAAGGGGCCGGGCGAGGCGGCTTTGACGAAGTCCACGAAGCCCAGCTCGATTACCTGGGGGTGCAGCGGCACGTCGCGGTAGTTACCCGCCTTCAGTGAGCCGGCGTCCGGCGTGATGCGGATGATCCACCAGTCACCCTTTTGGCGCACGTCCTCTTTCCGCAATTGGGTAATCTCCGAAATCCGGGCGCCGGTGAAAGCGCAGATGATCGGGCACCATTTCTTCGCGGCCGCTTGGTGCGGCGTCTCACTGCGGCCAACCTCGTTGATCTTCCGCTTGTAGGTAAGGGCGGCGTTGAACACCGCTAGGGCCTCCGCGTCGGTGTATCCTCGTTCGCGGCCGTGCTGGCGGCGCGGTCTTGGCTGTCTCACGGTCGCGGCCACGTTGGCCGGCAGACGTTCGTTTTCCTCGGCCCACCCTAAGAGCGACCTGACCGTCGAAAGATAGATATCACTCACCGTCTTGGGGCCTCGTGTCTCCAAAAGTTTGTCGCGCCACGCCAAAAGGTCTTTCTTGGTGATCCGCGCCGCATCGCTATGGCCAAGATGCTGGCGCAGGTTTTCAATCACCGGGTTCTGGCGGCGTCCATCGTCCTTCATGAAGCCGGCTTGCTTGCGGCTCGCCTTGTAGTCGCTCCAAAGCAGGGCGAGGTTGACCGGCGCAGGGGCATCCTCGGGCGGCTGGGCGTTCTTTATGAGCGGGTCTGAGGGTTGGCCGGCGAAGTCACCTTCGTCGCGCTCTGCGGCCCTTGCCAGCGCCTCTAGCTCGGCGCTGCACAAGGCACGGGCCACGATCCGCCATTCGTCTGAACCCGGCGTGGCCGACATGTTGCCAGCTTTGCGGAATTGCTCGATCTGGTAGCCGACCAGCTCGCGCAGCTCGTCGTCACTGGCGCGGCCGGCGATGGCCTCGCGCAGCCGGGATACCAGAAGCTCGTCAACCGGGACTGAGGCGTAGCGTGGATCATTGCGCAGCTCGTCGTCGAATTCGAGGCGCTGCATGTAGTGACTGTGCGCGATCTGGTCCGGCGCCAGCGGATACCGCGGCGCCCCAATGCTGCGCTTGGTGCTGGCCTTCCGCTCGGCAAGGGCGATTTGGTGCTGTAGCTCGGCGACCGCGCCGGGCAACAGCCTGAGGGCGTGGCGGTAGTCGCCGCCTAGCGGGGCGCGCAAT
The DNA here is from genome assembly GCF_030373445.1 of Roseovarius sp. Lineage (GTDB taxonomy): Bacteria > Pseudomonadota > Alphaproteobacteria > Rhodobacterales > Rhodobacteraceae > Roseovarius. The sequence continues at coordinate 38,817 of NZ_JAUCYU010000007.1, read as the reverse complement.
TCCGTCTTACCCACGATCCGGCGCAGGTCTTTCGGCACCACGAGACGCGCGTGATATCGGCCACTGCGATTGACTAAATGCCTGACTTTCCCGGCCATGATCCTCCCCGTTTTGTAACCAAAGTTGTAACCATAGAACGGACAAAGCCCCTGCATGGCAAGGGTTTTGTGTGATTTCAAAGGGATAGTCTGGTAGGCCCGGAGGGACTCGAACCCCCAACCAAAGCGTTATGAGCGCTCTGCTCTAACCAATTGAGCTACAGGCCCGACCTGGAAGCACTGGTAGGCAAGGGGCCGGGGGTCGTCAAGCCTTGGCAGGGGTTGTCAAGCCTTGGCGGGGGGCATCTGGCGCAGGGCAGGGCGCAACGCCACCGCACGCCCCGTTAACCCCGTCCCGCCACCGAAAAAAGCACCGACAAAATACCGACGTTATACCGACGTGATACCGACATCCGGTTTTCCCGCCGTTTCAGCAGGTTAACCCTGATTCTCCGCGCCGTACCCCGCAAGGTACTTCCCTTCACGTTACGCATAAGCTAACCCGGCGCCACCGAGCGGCGAGAGGTCTGACGATGAGCAAGGGCAGGAACGGCATCACCTATGCCGAGGCAGGCGTGGATATCGACGCGGGCAACGCCCTTGTCGAGCGGATCAAGCCCGCCGCCAAGCGCACCGCGCGCCCCGGCGTGATGGCGGGCCTCGGCGGCTTCGGCGCGCTGTTCGACCTCAAGGGGGCAGGTTACGAAGACCCCATTCTCGTCGCCGCCACCGACGGCGTCGGCACCAAGCTGCGCATCGCCATCGACACCGGGAATGTCGAGACCATCGGCATCGACCTTGTCGCCATGTGCGTGAACGACCTTGTCTGCCAGGGCGCCGAGCCCCTGTTTTTCCTCGACTATTTCGCCACCGGCAAGCTCGAGACCGAAACCGCCGCGCGGATCATCGAAGGCATCGCCGAGGGCTGCGCGCAATCCGGCTGCGCCCTCATCGGCGGTGAGACGGCCGAGATGCCCGGCATGTACGAGGCCGGCGATTTCGACCTCGCGGGCTTCGCTGTGGGCGCCATGGAACGCGGCACCGACCTGCCGGCGGGCGTGCAGGCGGGCGACGTCCTCCTCGGCCTCGGCAGCAGCGGCGTCCATTCCAACGGCTACAGCCTCGTCCGCAAGCTGGTCGAGCTTTCCGGCCTCGGCTGGGAGGCCGACTGCCCCTGGTCCGACGGCACGCTTGGCGCGGCCCTTCTCGCCCCCACGCGCCTCTATGTCCGCCAGGCTCTCGAGGCCGTTCGCGCCGGCGGCGTTCACGCGCTGGCCCACATCACCGGCGGCGGTCTGACCGAGAACCTGCCCCGCGTCCTGCCTGACGAGCTGGGTGCTGAAATCGACCTTGATGCCTGGGAGTTGCCGGGCGTTTTCAAGTGGTTGTCCGAGACGGGCGGCATGGCCGAAGCCGAGATGCTGAAGACCTTCAACTGCGGCATCGGCATGATCCTCGTGGTCTCGGCCGACCGGGCCGACGCGCTCACCTCGCTGCTTCAGGACGCGGGCGAGACCGTCCATACCCTCGGCCACGTGACCGAAGGGCAGGGCGTTTCCTACACCGGCACTCTCGTTTGACCAGGCGGGTCGCCATCCTGATCTCCGGCGGCGGCTCGAACATGGTGGCGCTCGTCGACAGCATGACCGGCGATCACCCGGCGCGGCCGTGCCTGGTGCTGGCCAACTCAGCCGACGCAGGCGGGCTCGCCAAGGCGGCCGAACGCGGCGTGCCCACCGCCGTGGTCGATCACCGGCCTTACAAGGGCGACCGCCCGGCCTTCGAGACCGCCCTCCAGGCCGAGCTGGACAAGGCCGGCGCCGACATTCTCTGCCTCGCCGGTTTCATGCGTATCCTGACCGAGGGCTTCGTCCGCCGTTGGCAGGGGCGCATGCTCAACATCCACCCGTCGCTCCTGCCGAAATACCCCGGTCTCAACACCCACGCCCGCGCCCTCGACGCCGGTGACACCCAGGCCGGCTGCACCGTGCACAAGGTCATTCCCGACCTCGACGCAGGCCCGATATTGGGGCAGGCCACCGTTTCCATCCGCCCCGGCGACACGCCCGACACGCTCGCCGCCCGCGTCCTCGCCCAGGAACATATCCTCTACCCGGCCGTCCTGCACCGGTTCGCAATGGGCGACCGCGCCCCGCTCATCATCGACGCCCGCGACACGCCCAAATAACCGGCACCCGCGTCCCGCGACCCCTGCGCCGGAGAATTCAACCATCGCCTTTTCTTTGCCGATCTGCTGTCATATACCGTGCCGAACTGGGGACGAAGAGGCAGAATGACCAAGGAAAAAACCCGTTCGCGGATCACCACCATCACCACGACAGAGGCGCTGGCGGAATTCTGCGCCCGCGCGGCCGACTGCGATTACGTGACCGTCGATACCGAGTTCCTGCGCGAGCGCAGCTACTATTCCAAGCTCTGCCTCGTGCAGCTTGCCCTCCCGACACGGGGCGAGGACGATGCCGTCCTGGTCGACCCGATCGCCGGCGACCTGTCGCTCGAGCCGCTCTACGACCTGTTCCGCGACACCTCTGTCGTCAAGGTCTTCCACGCGGCGCGGCAGGACCTCGAGATATTCCACGTTGATGCCGGGGTCATCCCCGAGCCGCTGTTCGATACGCAGGTCGCAGCCATGGTCTGCGGCTTCGGCGAGCAGGTGGGCTACGAAACCCTCGTCCGCCGCATCGCCCGGCAGTCGCTCGACAAGACCTCGCGCTTCACCGACTGGTCGCGCCGCCCCCTGACCGAGGCGCAGATGACCTATGCGCTGGCCGACGTGACCCACCTCCGCGACATCTACGAATACCTCGCCGACAAGCTGGCCGAGACCGGGCGCGAGAAATGGGTGGCTGAGGAAATGGAAATCCTCAAGGACCCGGAAACCTACATCATCCGGCCAGAAGACGCGTGGAAACGGGTCAAGACCCGCAACGCCTCGGGCCGCTTCCTCGCCATCGTGCGCGAGCTGGCCCGCTTCCGTGAGGACTACGCCCAGACCCGCAACGTGCCCCGCAGCCGGGTCTACAAGGACGACGCGCTGGTCGAGCTGGCCTCGACCAAGCCCGGCTCGCTCAACGAGCTGGGCCGCTCCCGCCTGTTGCTGCGCGAGGCCCGCAAGGGCGAGATCGCCGACGGCATCCTCGCGGCGGTGAAGGCGGGGCTCGAGACGCCCAATGACGATGTGCCCAAGCCCGACCGCTCGCGCGAGAAGCTGCAGGTCAACCCGGCGCTCGCAGACCTGCTGCGCGTGCTGCTGAAAGCCAAGACCGAGGAATTCGGTGTTGCCTCCAAGCTCATCGCCAGCGCCGCCGATCTCGATGCCATCTCCGCCGGCGAACGCGACGTGCCGGCGCTCAAGGGCTGGCGCAACGAGGTCTTCGGCCGCGACGCGATGCGGCTCTGCCAGGGCAAGGTGGCGCTGGCCGCCAAGGGCAAGTCGATCGTGGCGGTCGACCTCTGAGGCGTTTCGGGAAAAACTCGGGCCACGGCCCTGAGCGACACGCGCGCGACGCTTGAACGGGGCCTGCGTTTCGCCTTTGCCAGATGTCTCGAATGAACTAGCGCCGGGCGCTCTGGCGGGTGTTGCGCTTGGCGATCACCCGGATCGTCCGGATCTCTGCCAGGTCGCCATGGCTCAGCGGCTGCGCGGCCTGGATGCGGCGGGTATGCTCGGGGCCCTGCGGCGTGTTGATCGGCTGAAGCGCCAGAAACTCGTAGGTCAGCACGCCATCTCGGGGCTCGCCATCGAACAGCGGCAGCAGCCGCACGTCATAGGCGCCCTGCCGCGAGGTCACGCCCACGGCACGCACGATGGCCCCCGTGGCGGTCGGCTCGATCGTGAGATCGGTCACCTGGCTGATCAGCGTGCCCTGGTAGATGACCTCCTTCTTGCGCCCGAAGAGGCCCGTACGCTCGGTCGTCACCTTGCGGTTGGCCGCGATGAGCTGCGACTGCCCCCGTTCGCCGATCAGCGGGTTCACTTCCTGCACGCGCCCGTCCGAGGTGCGCACCGTGGCCGGTTCCGTCTCGACCGACGTGCTGCGCCCGAACCAGTTGGCCGGGTTCAGCCGCGACTCTCGCAGGCCCCCGCCGCAGGCCGACAGCAGCAAAGTCGAAAGGATGAGGGCGACAACAGTGAAGCGCATGCGCGAAGACCTTTCCTTGGCTTTCCGCCTGTTACCGCAATTGGCGTGACTTGAAAAGCGCCCTTGGGGCTGGACGTGCCGCAAATGCGCGCCTAGGTGTCTGGGGACGCAAGGAAAAGGGACCGGACCTTTGGCCACAGAGGCATTTGAGGAGATCGTCGAGGATTTCGAGTTACTCGAGGACTGGGAAGACCGCTATCGCTACGTGATCGATCGCGGCAAGGCGATGGAGCCGCTCGACGACGCCCTGAAGGTGCCGGCCACCAAGGTCGACGGCTGCGCCAGCCAGGTCTGGCTGCACCCCAGGATCGAGAACGACACCTTCAGTTTCGAGGGCGAAAGCGACGCGATGATCGTGCGCGGGCTGATCGCGGTGTTGAAGGCGCTCTACAACGGCCGGCCCGTGGCCGAGGTGCCCAAGGTCGACGCCCATGGCGAACTGGCCCGGCTGGGGCTGAACGATCACCTGTCCTCGCAGCGTTCCAACGGCCTGCGCGCGATGGTCGAACGCATCCGCAGCGTCGCGGCCGAGGCCGCCTGAGCAGGGGGAGGGGCGCTGCCCCTCTTGGCCCTGCGGGCCAATTCCCTGGGCTCCGCCCGTTCGTGGGCGGACCTCTCCACCGGAAAGGTCCCGAGAAGCCCACTCACCCCCGGGATGTTTCCGGCCAGAAGAAGCGGCAGGTCAGGCGCGGGCGGCGAGCGCGGTCTTAAGGTCTCCGTAACCGGTGAAGCGATACTCGTAGTCCAGCCCGAGTCGCGCGGCGCAGTCCCGCGCCTTCGCTTCAAGCGCCGGGTCGTTAACCTGCGCTTGATAAACCAGCTTGGTGTAATTGCCGAAGATCATGTCGCGCAGCTCGGGATGCCGGTCGAGGCCCATGGGCTTCCACACGAAGGCGTCGAACTGCTTCACCAGGAAATCGGTCAGGTAGAAGGCGGTGATCTCGTCGCGGGCGGCGAAGGCGCCGTTGCCCTCGAAGAAGGAATAGCAATGCGGGCCCGCCACCATCTCGACGCCCAGCTCGGCGCATTTCGCCTGCAGCAGCCCGCCGGTGCCGCAATCGGCGTAGACCACGAAGATCTCGTCATAGGCGCCGCGGTTCTCGTGCACCGTCTCCTCGACGGCCCGCGTGATCTTCTCGGGGTAGAGGTGGTACTTCGCCGGCAGGCATTGCAGCACCATGTGATCCCAGCCATTGGCGCGCTTGAGCGCCAGGATCTCGCGCGCCAGCGCCCCGCAGGCGATGAGCATGATGCGACCCCGCGCCGGCTCGGCAAAGCCGTCCTCGGTCAGGGTCGTGTCGCTTGGCAGCTCGGTCATCATCTCACCCCGAAAAGAAACGGCCCGCACAGTCGGGCGGGCCGTTCCGAATACCGATCAGGCGGCGGTTCAGCCCGTGGCGCCCTGGTTGTGCTTGCGGCTGACGAAGGTCTTGGCGGTTTCCACCGCCACGGCCGCGTCGCGGCAATAGGCGTCGGCGCCGATCGCCTTGCCGAATTCCTCGTTCAGCGGCGCACCGCCCACCAGAACGATGTAATCATCGCGCACGCCCTGTTCCACCATCGTGTCGATCACGACCTTCATGTAGGGCATCGTCGTGGTCAGCAGGGCCGACATGCCCAGGATGTCGGGCTGTTCGGTTTCCAGCGCCTCGAGATAGTTTTCGACCGGGTTGTTGATCCCGAGGTCGACCACCTCGAACCCGGCCCCTTCCATCATCATCGAGACGAGGTTCTTGCCGATGTCGTGGATGTCGCCCTTGACCGTGCCGATCACCATCTTGCCCACGCGGGGCGCGCCGGTTTCGGCCAGCAGCGGCTTGAGGATGGCCATGCCGCCCTTCATCGCGTTGGCCGCCAGAAGCACCTCGGGTACGAACAGGATCCCGTCGCGGAAATCCTTTCCGACGATGGTCATGCCGCCGACCAGCGCCTCGGTCAGGATCTGGTAAGGTTGCCAGCCACGCTCGAGAAGAATGTTTACGCCTTCCTCGATCTCTTCCTTGAGACCATCGTAGAGGTCGTCGAACATCTGCTGGACAAGTTCCTCGTCGTCCAGTTCCGACAGGATGATGTCGTCTTCTTCGTCGGACATAAGCCGTTCCTTGCAATCGCTGGCGCCGCGCGCGTGTGTTTCAGCCGAAGCTATCGTCAATTTGTCGCAGGCGCACTTTCCGAATTACGACACTGGCCGCATCGCTTCCGACGTCTCGCGCGATTTCGCGACGGGGCGGGGGAAGCCAACGGGCCTTGATCCATGGGGTTATTGCAAATGTTCCCTTAATGTTCCATGAATGCGGTATGGAACGGAACATGTCGGAAACCGTCGACCCGAGACTCAGGCGCCGCGCCCGCGGTGCCCGAAGCAATGCCGCCGGGCGGTACGAGCGGCATGGCCGCGTCTACGAGGATGACGGCTGGAACAGCGCCCCCGACGACGAGGCGCCGCTGCGCACGCAGGTCAGCGTCGAGGTGCCGCGCCGGATGATCACCTACAACCGCTCGCCCGACCTGCCGTTCGACCGCTCTATCAACCCCTACCGGGGGTGCGAGCATGGCTGCATCTACTGCTTCGCCCGGCCCAGCCATGCCTGGCTCGGCCTGTCGGCGGGGCTCGATTTCGAAACCCGGCTGGTGGCCCGCCCCGCCGCGCCCGAGGTGCTGGCGCGCGAGCTGTCGAACGGAAACTACCGGCCCGAGACCATCGCCATCGGCACCAACACCGACCCGTATCAACCGATTGAGAAGACGCATGAAATCATGCGCGCCTGCCTGAAGGTGCTGAGCGATTTCAACCATCCGGTCGGCATCGTCACCAAGGGCACTCTGATCGAGCGCGACATCGACATCCTGTCGGACATGGCCGCACGCGGGCTGGTGCGCGTGGGCCTCTCGGTCACCACGCTCGACGCCGATCTCTCCCGCAAGATGGAGCCCCGCGCACCGTCACCCGCGCGCCGCCTGCAGACGATCGAACGGCTCAGCTCGGCCGGCATCTCGGTCAGGATCATGACCTCGCCCATTATTCCCGCGATCAACGATCACGAGGTCGAGGCGCTGCTCAAGGCCGGCAGGGACGCCGGCGCCGAAGGGGCCAGCTGGGTCATGCTGCGCCTGCCGCTCGAGGTGTCGCCGCTGTTCCGCGAATGGCTGGAGACGCATTTCCCGGACCGGGCCGCGCGGGTCATGGGGCTGGTGCGGGGCATGCATGGCGGCAAGGATTACGACCCCGAATGGGGCCGCCGGATGCGGGGCGAGGGGGCCCATGCCGAGTTGATCGCGGCCCGCTTCCGCGTGGCGGCGCGGCGGCTGGGGCTGAACAAGCGCCTGCCGCCATTGCGGACCGACCTGTTCCGCGTGCCGGGCCGCGCCGAGCAGCTGGACCTGTTCTGACGCGGCGCCGGGCAAGGGCGTCAGCCGGCGTGGGCATCGCCCGTCGTCGGGTCGATCTGGCCGGCGATCGGCGTGACCTTGGTGGCCGGGAACCCGCTGAGTCTCGCGTGTTCATGGATCGCGCTCTCGTCATCGGCGAGGTAGATGCAGAATGTCTTGTCGCCGGTCACGTAGGAATGCTGCCACTGCACCTTGGGCGCCAGTTGCGCGAGCGCCTTGCAGGATGTGGCGGCGGCGCCGCAGAGCTCATCGCCGGTCATGGCGCCGACGCCGGGAATGTCGCGTTCGATCATATAGGCTTTCATGGGATGCTCCTCCTTCAGGAATTCTAGTCGCCCCCTCAGTGAACACCCGATTATTCTGCAAATCACGTCAGTCTTTCTGCTATCCTGGCAAGGAAAGCTTGTCAGGAGGCTTGATGCAGCTGTCGCATCTCAACGGGTGGCGGGCGGTCGAGGCGGTGCATCGCCTTGGCACCATCGCCGAGGCGGCCGAGGAACTGGGCGTGACGCGGGCCGCCGTCACCGCGCAGGTGCGCGGGCTGGAAGAGCGGCTTGGCCGGCCGCTTTTCACCAGAACGCCCGGCGGGCTGGCCCCCACGGCGGAACTGGGGGCGGTCGCGGGGCGGCTGACCGGGGCGATGACGGCCCTGTCCCGCGCGCAGGAGGTGCTGACCGCCGAACCGGCAGGCAACCGCGTGGCCGTGTCCGTGACCCAGACCTTTGCCGAGACCTGGCTGCCCCGGCATCTGCCCGGTCTCTTCTCGCGGCTGGGGCCGATCGACCTGAACCTGAACACGACATGGGACGTGGTCGACCTGCACGGGGCGGATCTGCATTTCGCGATCCGCTACATGGGCGAGATCGGCGAAGACCTGGCCGGTCTTCCCCTGTTGCCGAGCGGGGTGGTGCCGGTCTGCACGCCGGAGTTTGCCGCGCGCTATGGTCTGGAGGAAGGGGCGATGGATGTCAGTGGCGTGCCGCTGGTGCATATCGACGTGCCCACCACCGACCCCGACTGGGCCGACTGGGGGCGCTGGGGGCGTGAGATGGGCGTGCCGATCGACGAGGCGCAGTCCGCGCAGCCGCGCTATGCGCTGACGGGCAGCGGCGTGCGCCTGGCGCATTCCGGCGTCGGGCTGGTTCTGGGCGGCCTGTCCGAGATCTTTGCCTCTGTCGCGCAGGGCACCTTGATCATGCCGTTCGGACAAGTCTCCGTTTTCCCCGCGTCTTACGAGCACAAGCTCATCTGGGTCGATGGCCGGCGCTTCGGGCCGGTCCAGCGCGGATTTCGCGATTGGGTCGTGGACAGGGCGCAGGCAGATCGCCGCGTGATGTCAGAACTTTTCGGCCTCTGACCGCGTCAGCCGCGGCGGCGGCGCCCGCCACGGCCCCGGCGGGCCGATTGCGGGTCGCTGTCCTCTTCCGTGCCGTCCACGGCCGACGAAAACGGCCCCAGCGCCTCGGTGATCCGGTCGAGCGTCGGACGCTCGCCGCGCTCCCGCGTCTCCAGCGCGTCGCGCATCTTCGACAGGTGCTCGGGCATCGTGCCACAGCAGCCGCCGATGATCGTGGCGCCCGCGTCACGGGCAAGCACGGCATATTCCGCCATCAGCTCCGGCGTGCCGTCATAGTGAATGTGCCCGTCCACGTATTTGGGAATGCCCGCGTTGCCCTTGGCGATGATCGGCCGCCCGGTGCCCTGCGCCACGAAGCCCAGCACCGTGCGCATCAGGTCCGACGCGCCGACCCCGCAATTGGCGCCATAGGCCAGCGGCGGCGTGTCGAGCTTTTCCACCATGTCCGCCATCCCGGCCGAGGTCAGGCCCATCATCGTCCGGCCCGCGGTGTCGAAGCTCATCGTGCCGCACCACGGCATCCCGGCCAGCCGGAACGCCTCGGCCGCGGCCTGGTATTCCTCGGGCGCCGAGATGGTCTCGAGCCACAGCACGTCGGCCCCGCCTTCCTTCAGCCCGTCGGCCTGTTCGTGGAAGATCTCCACCGCCAGCTCGTGGGTGAGCTTGCCCATCGGCGCCATGATCTCGCCCGTTGGGCCGACCGAACCTGCCACGATCACCGGGCGATCCCGCCGGTCGGCCACTTCGCGCCCGATCTCGGCCGAGATGCGTGACAATTCGCGCGCCCGCTTTTCCGCCCCGTGCAGCTTCAGCCGCGCGGCATTGCCGCCGAAGGAGTTGGTCAGGAACAGGTCGCTGCCCGCATCGACGGCCATGGAATAAAGCTTCTCGATCCGGTCGGGATGCTCCTCGTTCCACATCTCGGGCGCGTCGCCCGAGCTCAGCCCCATGTTGAAGAGGTTGGTGCCCGTGGCGCCGTCGGCCAGGATCCAGTCGCGGGTTTCCATCATGCGGGAGAGGGCGTTGGTCATCGGGTATCCTGTCAAAAGACTGCGGTTTTATCTGTCACGTTCCCGGGCCGCGCGCAAATACAAATCGCCCTTGCGGGTGACGGGCCAAGGAAACGAAAAAGGGCGTCCCCGAAGCAACGGAAACGCCCCCAAAAGGTCTTGATCCAGGGGCTTACGCCTCTTTCATCACCTGGTCCTTGGCGATTTTCAGAAGCTCGTCCATCTTGCCTCGGATCGTGTCGGCATCGGCCAGGTCGCCCAGGTCGCCCGCGACCTTGCGCACCACGTCCTCGTGACCGGCTTCCTCGAAATCCGATTTCACCACCTCGACGGCATAGGCATTGGCATCCTCGCCGGTCTTGCCCATCAGCTCCGCCGCCCAGAGACCCAGCAGCTTGTTCCGGCGCATCTCGGCCTTGAACTTCATCTCCTCGTCATGGGCGTACTTGTTTTCGAAGGCGTTTTCGCGATCGTCGAATGTGGTCATGTCTCCGCTCCCAGGCAAAGCGTTTCGGTTTCTCCTTGGGTATGCCCTCAGGGGCCGCAATCCGCAAGGGGGCAGGGCGCCGCGGGGCCCATGCCCCCGGTGTCTTGCGGCAGAGGGTCCCATGCCTTATGGAGAGCGCAAAGGCAGGACGGGGAGTCGCCCGGCACCTGCGATATCTGGAGTCAGCATGGCGCGTCGCAAGAAAATCTACGAAGGCAAGGCGAAAACCCTGTACGAGGGGCCGGAACCGGGCACCATCGTGCAGTATTTCAAGGACGACGCCACCGCCTTCAATGCCGAGAAGAAGGACGTGATCGAAGGCAAGGGCGTGCTCAACAACATGCTGAGCGAGTATTTCATGACCGGGCTGACCAACGTGGGCATCCCGAACCACTTCCTGAAACGGCTCAACATGCGCGAACAGCTCGTCCGCGCCTGCGAAATCATTCCGCTCGAGGTGATCGTGCGCAACTATGCCGCCGGGTCGATGGCCAAGCGGCTGGGCATGGACGAGGGCACGCAATTGCCGCGCCCGATCGTCGAGTACTGCCTCAAGAACGACAAGCTGGGCGATCCGCTGGTCACCGAGGAACATATCGCCGCCTTCGGCTGGGCCACCCAGCAGGACATGGACGACATCCTGAGCCTCGCGCTGCGGGTCAACGATTTCCTCGCGGGCGTCATGTACGGCGTCGGCATCAAGCTCATCGACTTCAAGATCGAGATCGGCCGCGTCTACGAGGGTGATTTCATGCGCCTGATCGTGGCCGACGAGATCTCTCCCGACAGCTGCCGGTTGTGGGATATCGAGACCGGCCAGAAGCTCGACAAGGACGTGTTCCGCCGCGACCTCGGCAGCCTGACGGATGCCTATTCGGAAGTGGCCAAGCGGCTGGGCGTCATGCCCAAGGCATCGACCCCGATGACCAAGCCGCACCTGATCAACTGAGCAGAAGAGGGGCAGGACCGATGAAGGCACGCGTGCAAGTCATGCTGAAAACCGGGGTGCTCGACCCGCAGGGCGAGGCAGTGCGCCACGCGCTGGGGTCGCTGGGCTTCGATGGCGTCGAGGGCGTGCGCCAGGGCAAGGTGATCGAGATCGACCTGGCCGAGACGGACAAGGCCAAGGCCGAGGAAGCCGTCAAACAGATGTGCGAGAAGCTGCTCGCCAACACGGTGATCGAAAGCTACACGGTCGAGATCGCCTGATGGACCGGCCCCGGGGCTCTACCGGGGCAATCGTGGCGTGGGCCCTCTGGGGGCCGCTCGCGCGGATGACGCTGCGCCAGCGGGTGGCCGTGGTCCTGTTCGTCTTTCCCGTCCTGACACTTCTCGCGGCAATGCTCTATGGCCTAGAAAGCGCTGTCTATGTCGCCCGATCGGAGCGCGTCATCGGCACGGTGGTGGAACGCTACGAATGGCCGGGCGAGACGATCTTCGACCGTGGCACGGTGAACTACGAACCGGTCTTCACCTACGAGATCGACGGCGTCCCGCGCCGCGCCAGCGTCGGCAGCGCGCATGCCTCCTTCGACATCGGGGTGGGCGAGACCGCCGCGATCCGCGCGATTCCCGCCTCCCGAGGCAACGTGCGGCTCGACACCTGGCAGGGCTTGTGGTTTATGCCCGTTATCCTTGGGCTCATCAGTCTTGTCGGCTGGTCCGTCGCCGGTCTGCTCTGGCTCGTCACCGACAGGATCTTCTTCAGAAAGGACACGACATGAAAGCGGCAGTGGTGGTCTTTCCCGGTTCGAATTGCGACCGGGACCTGAAAGTGGCTTTCGAGAACGCCGGGGCCGACGTGACGATGGTCTGGCACAAGGACACGCAGATGCCCTCGGGCATCGACGTGATCGGCGTGCCGGGCGGGTTTTCCTTCGGCGACTACCTGCGCTGCGGGGCGATCGCGGCGAACTCGCCGATCTGCCAGTCGGTCATAGCCCATGCCGAGAAGGGCGGCTACGTCCTTGGCATCTGCAACGGCTTCCAGGTTCTGACGGAGACCGGGCTTCTGCCGGGGGTGCTGCTGCGCAATGGCGGGCTGAAATATGTCTGCAAGGCCGTTGACCTGAAAGTGGAAACCGCCGACAGCGCCTATACATCGGGCTACTCGGAAGGTGACAGGATCACCATCCCGATCGCCCACCATGATGGCAACTATTACGCCGACGAGGACACGCTCAAGCGGCTCAACGACGAGAACCGCGTCGCCTTCCGCTACGTGCAGAATCCCAATGGCTCGCTGCAGGACATCGCCGGTATCCTGTCGGAAAACCGCCGCGTGCTGGGCATGATGCCCCACCCCGAGCGGATGGCCGACCCGCTGCACGGCAATACCGAGGGGCGCATCCTCTTCAACAGCCTCGTCGACCAGCTGCAGACCGCGTGAGCCCTTGTTGCAACGCCTGCGGCGGCGTATCCTGACCCGCATGGCAACGTCGTCGGACAAAGATCCTTCGGGCGGCCCGCGCAGGCGCCCGCGCACGCTGAGCTGGCGGGCGCGGCTGGCGCTTGCAATCCTCGTGGTGCTGGCGGTCTCGACCGTGGCGGTGACCAACAGCCTGCTGACCGACCGCTTCACCGAGACGACGCGCAACCGGGCCGAGCTGCGGCTGGTCCTCTACAGCGGCAACCTTCTGAGCGAACTGCGCCAGAACGCCATCGTTCCGCAGCTTCTGTCGCGCGACCCGACGCTGATCTCGGCGCTGGCCACCTCGGATTTCTCACAATCCTCGCAACGGCTTATCTCGTTCAACGAGGAGATCTCGGCGGCCTCGCTCACGCTTCTGGGCAATGACGGCCGGGTGGTGGCCTCGACCGACCGGGAATCGATCGGCCAGTCCTACCGCGAGTCGCCCGTGTTCATCGAGGCGACGCGCTCGAAAGACAACATTTTCAACATCCTGCGCGACGATGCCGGCCGCTTCCGGTTCTTCTATTCCCGCCGGGTCGAGACACAGGCGGGGCTGGCGGGCGTGATCCTCGTCGAGGTGGGGCTGGGCAAGTACGAACGCGCCTGGGCCGGCATCTCCGACGCCGTGCTCGTCACCGACAGCGAGGGGCGGATCATCCTTGCCACCGAACCCCGCTGGCGTGGCCTGACCGAGGAAGAGGCGCTCGCCAAGGAGCCGCCCTCCAGCGCCATCCAGCGCGCCCTTCAGGCCACCGCCGACTGGAACACCCTGCCGCCCGACGCCTATGTCCAGGGCGAGGCGGTGATGCGGGTGGGCGGCCGGGTGGCCTTCCGCGGGTGGCGCATCGCCAGCTTCACCACCTATGCCAGCGTGCGGGAAAAGGTGAACGGCTTCCTCGCGCTCGAGATCATGTGCTTCGCCATCCTGCTGGCGCTGGCCTTCTATTTCCTCAACCGCAAGGCCACCGTGCGGATGGCGCTCTTCCAGCGCGAGTCGGCGGAGCTTCGCGCACTGAACATGAGGTTGCAGCGGGAAATCGCCGAAAGACAGAGGGTTCAGGAAAACCTCGCGGTGGCGGAACAGACGCTGGCGCAGAGCTCCAAACTGGCCGCGTTGGGCGAGATGTCGGCGGCCGTCAGTCACGAGCTGAACCAGCCCCTGGCGGCGATGAAAACCTATCTCGCGGGGGCCCGCCTGCTGCTCAACCGCAACCGCCCGGAAGAGGCCGTTTCCTCCTTCCAGCGGATCGACGACCTGATCGAGCGGATGGGCGCGATCACCCGGCAGCTCAAGTCCTACGCCCGCCAGAGCGGCGACGAGCTTGCCCCTGTAAACATGGCCGATGCGCTCAATTCCGCCCTTGCCATGATGGAGCCGCAACTGCGCCAGCGGCAGGTCAAGATCACCCGCACGCTGCCCGACGGGCCGGTCATGGTGATGGGCGACCGGGTGCGCATCGAGCAGGTGATGATCAACCTGCTGCGCAACGCGCTCGACGCCACGAGCACCTTGCCCGACGCCACCATCGACATCATCCTCGCCGCCGGCGAGACCGCCGTGCTGACCGTCCGCGACAACGGCATCGGCATCGAGAACATCGAGAACCTGTTCGAGCCGTTCTACACGACCAAGCAGCCGGGCGAGGGGGTGGGGCTGGGCCTTGCCATTTCCTCGGGCATCGTGAACGACTTGGGCGGGCGCCTGACGGCACGCAACGCCGCATCGGGCGGGGCTGTATTTGAAATGCAGCTACCTATCTTACCGGAAGACACGCAGACGGCCAAACGGCCGGCCGCAGAATAATCGGCAGCGGAGAAGAACAAGATGCCAAGCGCCATGAAGATCGCGATCATCGACGACGAAAAGGATATGCGCCAGTCGATCAGCCAGTGGCTGGCCCTGTCCGGTTACGACACCGAGGCCTTCCCATCGGCCGAGGAGGCGCTGAAGGTGCTGGGCCCGGATTACCCCGGCATCGTCGTCACCGACATCAAGATGCCCGGCATGGACGGGATGCAGTTCCTGAAAAAGCTGATGGGCACCGACTCGAGCCTGCCGGTGATCATGATCACCGGCCATGGTGACGTGCCAATGGCGGTCGAGGCGATGCGGATGGGGGCGTTCGACTTCCTCGAGAAGCCGTTCAACCCCGACCGGATGAACGAGCTGGCCAAGAAGGCCGCCAATGCCCGCCGGATGACGCTCGACTCCCGCGCGCTGCGGCGCGAGCTGTCGGATGGCGGCCAGCTCATGAAGAAGCTGATCGGCCAGAGCCCGGTGATGGAGCGCCTGAAAGAGGATATCCTCGACCTCGGGCAGGCCGACAACCACGTGCTGATCGAGGGCGAGACCGGCACCGGCAAGACGCTGGTGGCCCATGCCCTGCATGCCGTGGGCGCCCGGGCCGGCAAGAAATTCGTTCTGATCTCCTGTGCCGCGCTGGAACAGGACGTGCTGGTCAAGCGCCTTCTCGGACCGATGAACCCCGAGGACAACCAGCTTCCTGCCGTGGAAGAGGCCCGAGGCGGCACGCTGGTGCTGGAAGACATCGAGTCGCTCAGCGACGCGGCGCAGGCCAAGCTGCTGACCTTCATCAACGATGAGGGTGCGCCGCCGGAAACCCGGATCGTGGCCATCTGCAACCTGCAGGAACAGGACCGCACCTGCGAAGACGCGCTGCGCCCCGACCTGTTCTACCGGCTGGCCAGCCTGCGCATCACCGTGCCGCCGCTGCGCCAGCGGGGCGAGGACATCCTGACGCTCTTCACCCGCTTCTCCGACCAGTTCGCCGAGGATTACGGCTGCGACGCGCCGCAGGTCTCGGCACAGGAAGCCGCGCAACTGCTGCAGGCGCCGTGGCCCGGTAACGTCCGCCAGCTCATCAACGTGGCCGAGCGCGCCGTGCTTCAGGCCCGGCGCGGCAGCGGCACCATCGCCTCGCTCCTGATGTCGGATCACCAAGACATGCAGCCGGTGATGACGACCGAGGGCAAGCCGCTCAAGGAATATGTCGAGGCGTTCGAGCGGATGCTCATCGACAACACGATGCGCCGGCACAAGGGCTCGATCGCCTCGGTGATGGACGAGCTGTGCCTGCCGCGACGGACGTTGAACGAGAAGATGGCCAAGTACGGCCTGCAGCGTTCCGACTACCTCTAGCGCGCCGGAACCAGCCCGCGGACCACGCGTTTCTCCTTCAACACGAGTAGGAGAAAGCAGCATGACCCGCACCGTCATCATCACCGGCGCCGGTTCAGGTATCGGCGCCGCCACGGCCCGGCGTTTTGCCGAGGACGGCTGGAACGTCGTCCTCAACGGCCGGACGAAGGAAAAGCTCCAGAACGTTGCCAAGGACCTGCCCGAGATGCAGCGTCACATCGTCTCGGGAGACGTGTCGTCTCGCGAGGACGCCGAAAAGCTGGTCGAGGAAACGGTCGCAACCTTCGGCGGCCTCACCTGTCTGGTCAACAATGCCGGCATTGCCCGCGGGGGCGCCCCGGGCGAGCTGTCCCATGGCGATTTCGAGGACATCATGCGCACCAATGTCGGCGGCGTCTTCAACTGCGTGACAGCCGCGCTTCCGCATCTTGAAAAGGCGGACGGTTCCTCTGTCGTCAACACCTCCTCGGTATCGGGCGAAGGCGGCGACTGGACAATGTTCGGCTACAACGCGTCGAAGGGTGCGGTCAGCAACATGACCCGCGCCATGGCCCTGGACCTTGCGCCGGATATCCGCGTCAACGCCGTGGCTCCGACGATGACCGAAACGGCCATGTCCGAAGGGATCCGCGAGGATGACGCCCTTATGAAACGGTTCAAGGACCGCATTCCAATGGGCCGCGGTGCCCAACCGGAAGAGGTGGCCGACGTGATCGCGTTTCTTGCCTCTTCCGACGCGCGCTTCGTCAACGGCGTGGTCCTGCCTGTCGATGGCGGCCTCATGGCGTCGAACGGCCAGCCCAACTTCTCGGCCTGAGGGGCCAACACCCGCGCGGTTACGGGCCGCGCGGGTGAAACGTCTCCGCGAATTTCACGCTCGGCCGGCCAGGCCGCGCCTTCGCGATTTGCCGCGCAGTCACGATTACCCATTGTGTTTTGCCACCGTCCCCCGTTATTTAGGAGATAGCGTCCACCGGTTGTGGACCATTCCAGAGTTTCGCTGCCTCGGCCCGAAAAACGGATCGCGAGGCAACCGATTGGGTCCTTTGATGGACCACGAGACGCCGACACATCCCGAATGATGATGCGGCACATGAACGGGGGCGGGGGCCGAGGTCCCGCAGCCCTGGAGAAGAACCGCGATGACGCGCGCGAGAACATCGACGTTCCACAGAAAGACCCGATCCGGTCGGGCCTTCCGCGCGTTGCAAATCGCTCCAGAAAGACATGACCAACGCCCGCTCGCACCCCCGGGGTGCAGGCGGTCCTTGTCGTGCAACGGACATAAATGGCTAAGAAGATGCTTATCGATGCCACCCACGCGGAAGAGACCCGCGTCGTGGTGGTCGACGGAAACAAGGTCGAGGAATTCGATTTTGAATCCGAGAACAAACGGCAGCTCGCCGGAAATATCTACCTCGCAAAGGTAACGCGCGTCGAACCGTCGCTTCAGGCGGCCTTCGTCGATTACGGCGGAAACCGGCACGGCTTCCTCGCCTTCTCGGAAATCCACCCGGATTACTACCAGATCCCCGTGGCCGACCGCGAGGCGTTGCTCGAGGAAGAGCGCGCCTATGCCGAGCAGCAGCGCGCCCGCGAGGATGACGACGAGAAGCCCAAGAAATCCTCCTCGCGCCGCTCGTCGTCGCGCTCGAAGGCCGCCAAGGCGAAGACCGACGATGCCGTGACCTCGTCCGAGGAAATCTCGGGCATGGAAACAATCGAGCTCGACGAGGGCGCCGGGGCAGGGGACGAGGAAGGCCTCTCGCCGATGGAAACCGTGGCGGAAACCCCGGTCGAGGAACCCGAAGAGGACAGCGCCGGCACGGAAGCTGCGGAAAGCGAAGGCAAATCCGCGGACAAGGATGCAAAGTCCGGCGAGGATGATCACAACCATGATCATTCTCACGACGACAACGATAACGGCAACGGCTCGTCCAAGGGCCGGTCCTCGTCGAAGCGGTCCGACGCCGCGTCGAAGGACGACACGATCGAGTCGGTCGCCGATGACGACGATACCGATGACATCCGTCCGCCGCGCAAACCGCGCCCGCGCCGCTACAAGATCCAGGAAGTTATCAAGGTCCGCCAGATCCTGCTGGTGCAGGTCGTCAAGGAAGAGCGCGGCAACAAGGGCGCCGCGCTGACCACCTACCTGTCGCTGGCCGGCCGGTACTGCGTGCTGATGCCCAACACCGCGCGCGGCGGCGGCATCTCCCGCAAGATCACCAACGCCGCCGACCGCAAGAAGCTGAAGGAAATCGCGTCCGAGATCGACGTGCCCAAGGGCGCCGGCCTGATCGTGCGCACCGCAGGGGCCAAGCGCACCAAGTCCGAGATCAAGCGCGACTACGAATACCTGCAGCGCCTGTGGGAGCAGATCCGCGAGCTGACGCTGAAATCCATCGCGCCCGCGAAGATCTACGAGGAAGGCAACCTGATCAAGCGTTCGATCCGCGACCTCTACAACCGCGACATCGACGAGGTGCATGTCGAGGGCGAGGCCGGCTATCGCGTGGCCAAGGACTTCATGAAGATGATCATGCCGTCCCACGCCAAGAACGTGAAGCACTACGCCGACCAGATGCCGCTCTTCGCCCGCTACCAGGTGGAAAGCTACCTCAGCTCGATGTTCAACCCGACGGTTCAGCTCAAGTCGGGCGGCTACATCGTGATCGGCGTGACCGAGGCGCTGGTGGCGATCGACGTCAACTCCGGCCGGGCCACCAAGGAAGGCTCGATCGAGGAAACGGCGCTCAAGACCAACCTCGAGGCCGCCGAGGAAGTGGCCCGCCAGCTTCGGTTGCGCGACCTTGCCGGCCTGATCGTGATCGACTTCATCGACATGGACGAGCGCAAGAACAACAACGCCGTTGAGAAGAAGCTGAAGGACAAGCTGAAATCCGACCGCGCGCGCATCCAGGTCGGCCGCATCTCGGGCTTCGGCCTGCTGGAGATGAGCCGCCAGCGTTTGCGCCCCGGCATGATCGAGGCGACCACGCAGGCCTGCCCGGCCTGTCACGGCACCGGCCTGATCCGGTCGGACGACAACCTGGCCCTGTCGATCCTGCGCCAGATCGAGGAGGAAGGCGTGCGCCGCCGCTCGCGCGAGGTGCTGGTGAAATGCCCGGTGGGCATCGCCAACTTCCTGATGAACCAGAAGCGCGAGCATGTCGCCCAGATCGAGATGCGCTACGGCCTGTCCGTGCGGATCGAGGGTGACCCGGTTCTGATCAGCCCCGATTTCAGCATCGACAAGTTCAAGACCGCCACCCGCCACGTGCCCGAGGCCGCGCCGGTGGTGTCGGTCGACAGCTCGCTGATGGACGATGTCGACGAGGACGAAAGCACCGAAGAGGATCAGGCCCAGCAGGCCGAGGAGGCTCCGGCGCCGGGCAATGGCGAGGATGACGGCAAGCCGAAGAAGCGCCGCCGCCGTCGTCGTCGCCGGTCGAAATCCCGCTCGGGCAATGGCGAGGATCAGAGGACCGAGGACGCGTCGGACGACAACAGCTCCACGGAAGAGGGGGGCTCCGAACCTGAGGCCAAGCCCGAGGCGGAGGACGAGACAGCCGCTGACGACCAATCCGACAAGACCGAGACCGCAGAGGCGAAAGCCGAAGAGGCTGAACCCGCGACGAAACGCAAGGTGACACGCAAGCCGCGCAGCTCGTCGAAGTCCAAGGCCAAGGCCGAGGAGGCCGAGGCCACGCCGGAGGCCGCGGAAGCCGCGGACGCCAAACCCGAGGCGGAGGCCGTCGAAGCCAAGCCCGAAGCGGAAACGGTCGAGGCGCCGGAGGCACCGGAGGTGGCAGAGGAAGAGACCGCCAAGAAACCGGCGCCGAAAAAGACCACCCGGTCGCGCTCGAAGAAGGCCGAGCCGGCGCCTGAACCGGCACCGGAGCCCGAGCCCGAAGCCGCACCTGAAGCGGCCTCGGAGCCGGCACCGGCTGAGCCTGAAAGCGCGCCGGAACCCGAACCGGAGCGTCAGCCGGAACCCGCCAACGCATCGGCGGAACCGGCCGAGGAAGACGACAAGCCGAAACGCCGCGGCTGGTGGTCGATCGGGCGGTAGATCCGGTCAAAGAAACGAATGATCCCGGCCCCTCGCGGCCGGGATTTTCATGTCGGACGCCTCAGCCGGACTTGCGGACGCGGTAGGCGGTGTAGTCGTCCTGCTCGTCCATCCCGAGGAAATCATGGCCGGATTCGCTGCAGTAATGCTGCACGTCGATCACCGCCGCCGGATCGTCGGCCCACAGCTCGAGCACCGCGCCAATCTCCAGCGACTTCAGGCGCTTGCGCAGTTTCAGCACCGGCAGGGGGCAGAGCAATCCGCGGGCATCGAGGGTAAGATCGGCTTCCATGTGCGCGGGATAATCCACGCATCACGGCAAGTCTACAGGGTTGTGACAGATGGCCTCGTGACCCGGCCCCGCGAATGGTCTATGTGAGCGCCATGTTCGGAATCGAAATCATCGACGCGGCCCTTCTTCCGGCCATGGCCGTGGCCCTTGTCGCGGGGATCATTTCGTTTCTCAGCCCCTGCGTGCTGCCCGTGGTGCCACCTTACCTGGCCTATATGAGCGGGATCACCGTGGGGGACCTTTCAGCCTCCGGACAGCCGCGATCCCGGGCCGTTCTGCCGGCGCTGTTCTTTGTGCTGGGGCTGTCGACGGTGTTCCTCCTGCTTGGCTTCGCGGCCTCGGCTGCGGGCATGGTGTTCCTGCAATACCAGGGGTATTTCAATACCTTGGCGGGCATAGTTGTCATGGTCTTCGGAGCGCATTTCGTGGGCGTCTACCGGATCGGCTTTCTCGACCGCGAGGCGCGGATGGATGTGGGCGACCGGGGTGGATCGTCTTTCGGGGCCTATGTTCTGGGGCTGGCCTTCGCCTTCGGCTGGACGCCCTGCATCGGGCCGCAGCTTGGGGCGATCCTGTCGCTGGCGGCGTCGGAAGGCTCTGTCACGCGCGGAACCGCACTGCTGGCGGTCTACGCGGTGGGGCTGGGCGTGCCGTTCCTTCTGGTCGCGGCCTTCCTGCCCCGGCTGGGCAGGCTGATGGCGTGGATGAAACGGCACATGGAACAGATCGAGCGGGTCATGGGCCTGCTGCTCTGGACGATCGGGCTGCTGATGCTCACGGGGGGCTTTTCCGCCTTTTCCTTCTGGCTTCTCGAGACATTCCCGGCACTTGCCACCCTCGGTTAGGTCTTACTCTTGCCAAAAAGCTGCGCTAGGCTATCGCCCAACAGAGGTGAGGTATGAGCAGCTTGCCCCAGCAAACCGTGCGCCGCCGGCGCGTTTTCTACATCCCGGGCTATGACCCGATCCATCCCCGCCGCTATCGCGAGCTCTATCGGAAAGAGGGCGCGGAGCAGGCGGAGATTTCGGGCTATGCCATCGACCTGCAGGCCAAGCGCGGCAAGAAGCGCTATGGCT
Source organism: Roseovarius sp. (assembly GCF_030373445.1). Classification (GTDB taxonomy): domain Bacteria; phylum Pseudomonadota; class Alphaproteobacteria; order Rhodobacterales; family Rhodobacteraceae; genus Roseovarius. Next base: position 17,356 of record NZ_JAUCYU010000007.1, on the reverse strand, counting down.
GGAGCGTGCGTGGCAAGATGGACGGCGCGACGGTGGATGCCGAGTTCGACGTGCTGGTCTGGTCGGACATCGTGCGGGACAGCATGGAGCGGGGAATCGTGGGGACGTACTTGCTGATGATCCGCACGGCGTGGATTTATATCGCCTCGGGGGCGCTGTTCCGACTGATGCGGCTGCGCAAGGGGCCGGTGATCGCAGCACTTTACCCGGTGGGGTTCCTGCTGGTGCAGCTGGTGATCGCGCTGTTGCTGGCCTGGGGGCTGGGGAGCCTTCTGGCGGCGTATGTGCATCCCTGGCTGTTCTGGGCGGGGCTGGTGGTGGTGCCCTTTGCGCTGGAGTGGTTTCGCAGGAAAGACAACAAGTTCTTCGCGTATTACCTGATGCATGACTATGCCTATTCTGCACGGCATCGCGGGGCCGAACCGCCGGAGCTGGAGACGCGGATGGCGCGGTTCACGGCCGAGATTGCCGACGCGATGAGGTCGGATGTGGACGAGGTGCTGATCGTCGGGCATTCCTCGGGGGCGCATCTGGCGGTGTCGGTGCTGGCCGACCTGATCCGGCTGGGATACGTGCCCGCGAACGGGCCGACGCTGTCGTTCCTGTCGCTGGGGCAGGTGGTGCCGATGGTGTCTTTTCTCCCGGATGCCAAGAGGTTACGGCGTGATCTTGCGTTCCTGTGTACCCGCAGCGAACTGACCTGGGTCGACGTGACGGCGCCCGGCGATGGCTGTGCCTTTGCGCTGTGCGACCCGGTGGCGGTGTCGGGCGTGGCGCCGGAGGAGGGCAAGCGCTGGCCGCTGATCCTGTCGGCGGCGTTCACGCAGACGCTGAGCCCCGAGCGGTGGAAGGCGCTGCGCTGGCGGTTTTTTCGGCTGCATTTTCAATACCTTTGCGCCTTCGACCTGCCGGGGGACTATGACTATTTCCGGATCACCGCCGGGCCGATGACCCTGTCGGAGCGGTTCGAGGATCGCCCGCCATCGCCCAGCCGGATCGAAATCGCCGCCTCGAAATACACGAGCACGGCGGCATGACCCTGCCGCCCAAGCCCCCCGCGCGGGAGGGTGCGGTATCGCTGCGGCGGTATATGCGGTTGTTTCGGCAGGATATTCTATCGGCCCAGCCGGCAAGGTTGTACCGGGCGTGGATGGCGGAATACCGGACACCGTTCTTTCGGTCTTTCCTTTGCAACCAGCCGGAACTGGTCGACCTGATCCTGAAGGAACGGCCCGACGATTTTCCGAAATCGGACCGTATTCGCGAGGGGTTGCGGCCGCTTCTGGGGAACTCGGTGTTCGTGACGAATGGCGAGGTGTGGAAGCGGCAGCGGCGGATCATCGACCCGTCTTTCGAGGGCGGGCGGCTGCGCGATACCTTCCCCGCGATGCTGGAGGCCGGGCAGGGGGCGGTGGCGCGCGTGAGGGCGAGGGCCGATGGAGAACCCCTTGAAATAGAAGAGGAAACCAGCCACGCCGCGGCCGACGTGATCTTTCGCACGCTGTTCTCGATCCCCATTGAACATGCGGTGGCGCGGGAGGTCTTTGCGGAGTTCAAGGAGCATCAGCGGAGCCAGCCGGTACTGAACCTGGGGGCGCTGATCCCCTTGCCACGTTGGTTTCCGCGCTTTCACCGGAGGAAGACGAAGGCCACGGCGGCGACGATCCGGCGGCTGATCACGCAGCTGACGGCAGAGCGGATGGCGGAAATCGAGCAGGGGCAGGCGCCGGACGATCTGGCGACCAAGATCATGACCACGGCGGACCCGCAGACGGGGGAGCGGTTCGACACGGAGGAGATGGTCGACCAGGTGGCGATCTTCTTCCTGGCGGGGCATGAGACGAGCGCCTCGGCGCTGGCCTGGGCGCTGTATCTGCTGGCGCTTTATCCGGAGTGGCAGGAGCGGCTGGCGGCGGAGGCGGAGGAGGTCTATGGCGCGGGGGTTCCGGGCTTTTCCGACATGGGCAAGCTGCGGGTGGCGAGAGATATTTTCCGTGAGACTCTAAGGCTTTACCCGCCGGTGCCGATGATGGTGCGGGAGGCCGCGTGCCCGGAGAGGTTCCGCGACAGGGAGGTGCCGAAAGGCAGCCAGATCGTGCTGAGCCCATGGCATTTGCAGCGGCACGAGAGGCTTTGGGAAAGGCCGGATGAGTTCGACCCGGCGCGGTTCGCGACGGAGAACGGGAAAGAGTGTTTGCGCCATGCCTATATGCCGTTTTCGGCCGGGCAAAGGGTGTGTACCGGGGCGGGGTTCGCGATGATCGAGGGGCCGCTGATCCTGTCGCTCCTGGTCAGGGAATGCCGGTTCGAGGCCGTTCCGGAACGGCCGGCGATGCCGGTGGCGCACCTGACGGTGCGGGGGAAGGACGGGATCTGGCTGCGGGTGACGCCGCGGTGATTTCGCGGCTGTCGACAGGGTTTCCGGGCGAATCGGGTTAACGGCGTTACTTTGCTGGGGACGCGATGTCGGTATCGCGTCGGTAATACGTCGGTAACACGTCGGTGTTCCGGTCAGTTTCGCGGGGTGTTGATGCGCCGTACCGGGCGCAACAGGCAAGATCTTGTGTGCCGCGCAACAGGGCGGCTTCGCGGGTTGGTCAGCCCTGCTGACCGATGCGATCCAGCGTCGCTTTCAACTCGCCCTGTTCCATGGTCTCGAAGTTCATGTCGAGCAGCGCCAGCGCGCGGGCCTCCAGCCTGTCATAGGCGGTGGTGAAGGCCGTGTCCCATTCCGCCTCGGGGGCGGCGGCCGGGTCGTCCACGCCCCAATGCGAGCGCACCGGGGCGCCGGGCCAGACGGGACAGGTTTCGCCCGCCGCCGAGCCGCAGACGGTGATCACCATGTCCATCAGGGGCGCGTCGTCGGCGGCGAACTCGTCCCAGCTTTTGGAGCGGGCATGGGTGGTGTCGTGGCCCTTCTCCTCGAGCAGCTTCAGCGACTGCGGATGCACCCGGCCCGACGGTTGCGAGCCGGCGGAGAACGCGCGGACGCGGCCGACGCTTTCGGTGTTCAGGATGGATTCGAGCAGGATCGACCGGGCGGAATTGCCGGTGCACAGGACGAGAATATTCATGCCTCGCGCCCTAGCGGAAGCATGTGACAATCAGATGACGCTGGTTTTAGAACCAGCTTTGAACGCCGCGTGCCGCGCCCGAGATATCCCGGCCAACGCCGTCGATCGTTGCACAACCGGATACGGCCACAGCGATCAGCGCCAAAGCAATCAGCCTCTTCATGGGTCCACCCTCGTGGTTTCTTGTTATGCCTGTTATCGGTCTTCTGCCTCATACCACCAGACCTGCGGGAGGAACCAAACGCCATCCCCGTAGACCGGCAGATGATCCTGTGGATAACTCAATTCCTTCACATGCGCAATCCGGCCCTCGGAATATTGATGAATCGGAATGACATAGCGGCCGGAAATCAACACCCGGTCGAGCGCCCGGACGGCGGCGAGGAAGTCTTCTCGCGTGCGGGCGGAGAGCATTTCGTCGATCATCGCGTCGGCCGCGTCGGATTTCATGCCCATCAGGTTGCGCCCGCCGGGCTGGTCCGCGGCCTCGGCGCCCCAGTAGAGGCGTTGCTCGTTGCCGGGCGAGAGCGACAGGTCGCGGCGCATGAAGGTGATGTCGAAATCGTATTCCGCCTCGCGGGCGAGGTACTGGGCGTTGTCGATGGTCTCGATCCGCAGGTCGATGCCGAGCCGTTCCAGCGCCTGCTTGTAGATCTCCATGTAGGTGGTGACCTGGCTGAGGAGCGCGTCCTGGCGGAGAAGCACGCTCAGGACCAGCGGGCGGCCCTCGGGGTTGGTCAGCACGCCGTTCTCGACGCTCCAGCCGGCCTCGTTGAGGAGTTTCATGGCGGCGCGGATATTGCCGCGGTTGCGCTTGGTGCCGTCGCCCTCGGGCAGTTGGTAGCCCTCGATCGTGCCGGGGGGCAGGGTGTCGGCGAAGGGCTCCAGCAGTTCGCGGACGCGGCCCTTGGCGGGGCCGGGCTGCAGGGCTAGGTCGGAATTGGAGAAATAGGAGGTGATGCGCGGCTGGCGTCCGCCGGTGAGCGTGTCGTTGACATACTCGAAGTTGAAGGCGCGGATCAGGGCTTCGCGCACGCGCCAGTCGTCGAGCGGGGGGCGGCGGGTGTTGAAGACGAAGCCGGTGATGCCGGAGGGTTTGTTGTGGGGGATCTCGGTCAGGACGATGTCGCCGCGTTCGACGGCGGGGAAATCGTACTGCGTCGCCCAGCGTTCGGCGTTGAATTCGCGCAGGTAGGAGACGGCCTGGGCCTTGAAGGCCTCCTGCAGGACGGTGTTGTCGCCGTAGAACTCGATGCGGATCTCGTCGAAATTCATCGTGCCGCGGCGGAAGGGGAGGTCATTGCCCCAGTAATCGGGGTTGCGGCGGAGGGTGACGTGGCGCCCGATCTCGTAATTCTCGACCGTGTAGGGGCCTGTTCCGATTGGGATATCCTCGAGCCGGGAGGCGGCGAAATCGAGCTCGTCCCACTGGGATTTCTTGAGGATGGGGCGCATGCCGGCGAGGAGGGCCAGTTCACGGTCCTCGGTGGTGAATGTGAGGCGGACGGAGCGGGGGCCGGTGGCGGTGATCTCGCCCACCTGGTTCCAGAAGGCGCGGTATTTCGGGTGCCCTTCCTCGCCGATGGTGCGGTAGGACCAGATCACGTCCTCGACCGTGACGGGGGAGCCGTCGGAGAAGCGGGCGTCTTCGCGGAGGGTGAATTCGACCCACTCGCGATTCGGGCCGGTCTCGACCGATTCGGCCAGGAGGCCGTAGAGCGTGAAGGGTTCGTCGTAGGAGCGGCCCATCAGGGACTCGTGCGTGAGGTAGGATAATTGCCAGGGCGCCTCGCCCTTCAGGGTGAACGGATTGAGGGTGTCGAAGCTGCCGACATTGCCGGTGACGACGGCGCCGCCGCGGGGGGCGTCGGGGTTGGCGTAGGGCAGGGACACAAAATCCGGGGGGAGGGCGGGATCGCCATACATAGCTATGCCATGGGCGGGGTCCGCGAGGGTTGCGGGGGCGGTGAGGACGAGGGCGGCGGAGGCGACGCAGAGCCGGGCGCGCCTGAAAAATTCTGATCTCATTTCGGCAACAATCCCGTCACGTCTTTGTATGGCTGGCCGGGACCGTAAAGACGGATTCTCGTCTTTTCAAACTTTTAGCTTGGATCGCGGCGCCAGATTGCTTATAAAGGGGTTACTGCTCGATAGGTTTCTTGCCTGTATGAAACCTGCCTCAATAACTTAACGCCGGCTTCGTGCCGGCGTTTTTTTTGTTCGCGGCTTTCTGGTTCGCGGCCTGGGTCATCGGGCTTCCCCCTCAACGAGAAGGGCGCCGAAGCGCCCCCCTGCATCGCGGCCGCTGGCGGGCCGGTCAGTATTTCTGTGGAACGTACAGGTCGTCGGGTAGCACGCGGCGTTCGTAATCGGAATTGTAGACGCGGTCCGGCAGGGTCACATCCTCGTGTTCGACGGGCTCGTAGGGGACGAGGCCGAGGAGGTGGTCGATGCAGTTGAGGCGGGCGCGCTTCTTGTCGTTGCCCTGGACGATGTACCAGGGCGCCTCGGGGATGTTGGTGCGCTCGAGCATCTCTTCCTTGGCCTTGGTGTAGGCCTCCCACTTGACGCGGCTTTGCAGGTCCATTGGCGAGAGCTTCCACTGTTTCATCGGGTCGTGGATGCGCATGAGGAAGCGGAGCTGCTGTTCCTCGTCGGTGATGGAGAACCAGTATTTCACCAGCCTTATGCCGGAGCGGACGAGCATGCGCTCGAATTCGGGGACGTCGTGGAAGAAATCCTCGACCTGGCCCTCGGAGGCGAAGCCCATGACGCGCTCGACGCCGGCGCGGTTGTACCAGGAGCGGTCGAAGAGCACGATCTCGCCGGCGCCGGGCAGGTGGGGGACATAGCGCTGGAAGTACCATTGCGTCTTTTCCCGGTCGGAAGGCGCGGGGAGCGCCACGACGCGGACGATGCGGGGGTTGAGGCGCTGGGTGATGCGCTTGATGACGCCGCCCTTGCCGGCGCTGTCGCGGCCCTCGAAGATGACGACGATCTTTTCGCCGGTGGCCTGGACCCAGTCCTGCAGCTTGATGAGTTCGGATTGCAGGGTGAGCAGCTTGACGAAGTAATCCTTGCGCTCGAGCGAGGGCGGGTGTGCCTCGCGGTAGATCCGGCGGATTTCCATCGACAGGGCGGGTTCGGACATCTCGAGTTCGAAATCCTCGTCGAGCGTGTCGGCGAGTTCGGCGGCGAGCCAGTCGGAGGGGCCGTCTTCGTGATCAAAGTGGTTCATCGCGTCATCTTTCCCGGTCGTCTGCGGTTTGTCCTGACGTTTAAACACGGTGAAATCAACAAAACTGTGAAATCGCGGCGGGGCGCGGGATTATCGCGTTTATTTTGCAGGCGCAGCATGGCAGGCTCCGGGCGGAGGGCTTATGTGGGCCCTCAGACCAATTGAAACCGCTTGCGGAGGGAAGATCATGTCAGTTTCGGGCAAGACAGCAATCGTCACGGGGTCGAATTCGGGGATCGGGCTTGGCGTCGCGCGGGAACTGGCGAAGGCCGGGGCGGAGGTGGTGATCAACTCGTTCACGGATAACGAGGAAGACCACAAGCTGGCCCGTGACATCGGCGAGGAGTTCGGCGTCAAGGTGCGCTATATCCAGGCGGACATGTCGGACCCGGACGCCTGCCGCAGGCTGGTGGAAGAGGCCGGGCGCTGCGACATCCTGGTGAACAACGCCGGCATCCAGCACGTGGCGCCGATCCCGGAGTTCCCGGTGGAGAAGTGGAACGCGATCATCGCGATCAACCTGAGCTCGGCCTTTCATACCACGGCCGCCGCGCTGCCGATGATGCGCAAGGCCGGGTGGGGCCGGGTGGTCAACATCGCCTCGGCGCATGGATTGACGGCGAGCCCCTACAAGTCGGCCTACGTGGCGGCCAAGCACGGGGTCGTGGGGCTGACCAAGGTCACGGCGCTGGAGACGGCGGAGGAGCCGATCACGGCCAACGCGATCTGCCCCGGTTACGTGCTGACGCCGCTGGTGGAGGCGCAGATACCCGACACGATGAAGGAATACGACATGGGCCGGGAAGAGGTGATCAAGAACGTGATGCTGCAACGCCAGCCCTCGAAGGAGTTCGCCACGGTCGAGCAGATCGGTGGCACGGCGCTGTACCTGTGTTCGGACGCCGCGGCGCAGGTGACGGGCACGACGATCAGCGTGGATGGCGGCTGGACCGCGCTGTAAGGGCGCGCCGGCATCTTGCCGACCGGGGGTGACGCATGACCAAGCGGATCAACCTTGCCCTTCAGGGCGGGGGCGCGCATGGCGCCTTCACTTGGGGCGTGCTGGACCGGCTGCTTGACGAGCAGGATATCGAGGTGGCGGCGATCACCGGCACCTCGGCGGGCGCGCTGAACGGGGCGGCCTACAAGTCGGGCTGGCTGGACGGCGGGCGAGAAGGGGCGCGGGCGAGCCTCGACTGGCTGTGGCGGCAGATGGGGGCGCTCAATGACCTGCGGCTGCCGGGGTGGATGGCGGGCAACCCGCTGATCCCGGGGCAGGTGGCGACGGCGCTGGAGGCCTCGCCGCAGTTCCTGGTGGCCGACGCGATGACGCGGGTGATCTCGCCCTATGCCTATGGGCCGTTCTACGTCAATCCGCTGGAGCGGATCGCGCGGGAGTTCTCGTTCGAGAAGGTTTGCGCCCTGGAGGGGCCGAGCCTGTACGTCAGCGCGACCAACGTGCATTCGGGCAAGATCCGGGTGTTCTCGGGCGACGATATCAGCCCCGAGAGCCTTCTGGCCTCGGCCTGTCTGCCGACGCTGTTCCAGGCGGTCGAGATCGACGGGGCGCATTACTGGGATGGCGGCTATACCGGCAACCCGGCGCTGTTCCCGCTGTTCCGGGCGGAGTTGCCGGCGGATATCGTGATCGTCAACATCAACCCGCTGGACCGGCCGGAAGTGCCGCGGTCGCCGCAGGAAATCCAGAACCGGATCAACGAGATCAGCTTCAACAGCTCGCTTCTGCGGGAGTTGCGGGCGATCAACTTCGCGCAGCGCCTGCTGGAGCAGGACATCATCAACGAGGGCGCGATGAAGCGGCTGTTCGTGCACATGATCTCGGACGACCGGCTGATGCGGGACATGTCGGTGGCGACCAAGCTGATGCCGACGCCGCTGACGCTGAGCCGGTTGAAGGCGGCCGGGCGCCGGGCGGCGGAGGGGTTCCTGGAGCAGCACCGCGACGACCTTGGAGAGCGCGGCACGGTCGACCTGGCGGATGCCTATTCCTGAGGCTCAAGCGGCGCGGTCGCGCTTGGCGGGCGTGCCTTCGCCCGGGGCGGGCATGTTGGGGTAGACAAGCCCCGCCGAGATCACCAGCTTGGCCGCATCCTCGATCGACATGTCGAGTTCGATCACGTCCTCTTTCGGGAAATACAGCAGGAAGCCCGAGGTCGGGTTGGGCGTGGTCGGCACGAAGACCGACAGCAGCTCGCCCCCGGTCTCGGCCTTCTCGGTGATCTCGCCCTTGGCGGCGGTCGAGATGAAGCCGATGGCCCAGATGCCCTTGCGCGGGTACTGGATCAGGCAGGCCTTTTCGAAGCTGCGCTCGGTCTGGGCGAAGACGGTTTCGGCGATCTGTTTCACGCCCGAGTAGATCGAGCGGACCACCGGCATCCGGTCGACCAGGGATTCCGCGAACCGAATCATGGACTTGCCGATCAGGCCCTTGGCAATCCAGCCGACGATGATTGTGAAGAGCAGGAAGATGATGACGCCGACGCCGCGCAGGTTGATCCCGATGTAGTTCTCGGGGCGCATGTTGTAGGGCACGAGGGGCAGGACGAAGCTGTCGACCCAGCCCATCAGCGTCCAGATCAGCCAGATGGTCAGGCCCACCGGCGCGATCACGACGATACCGGTCAGGAAGCTGGCCCGCAGCCCGGCGAAGAGGCCGGGGCGCTTGGGGGTATCGTCGTCGAAAGGCGTATTCATTGCATATATTCTGCCACAGCTGGACAGAGGTTAATTAAGGCCTTCTGCGTTGGGCCACAATGGCTTTTCCTGTCACGCCCGGGCGGGCTGGCGTTTGGCGATTTCGGTGGCGATGGCGCTGGCCAGGGCCGCATTATTGAGCACCAGCGCGATATTGGCGGTCAGGGAGCGGCCGCCGGTCAGGTCGAAGAGGCGGTCGAGCAGGAAGGGGGTGACGGCCTTGCCGGTGATGTTCTTTTCGGCGGCTTCGGCCGTGGCTTGGGCGATGATGGGGTCGATCTCCTCGGGCGGGATCTCGGCCGTGGCGGGGATGGGGTTGGCGACGAGCTGGCCGCCGGGGAGGGCGAGTGCTGTGCGGGCGAGGTGGGCCTGCGCGATCGCGGCGGGGGTGTCGAGGCGCAGGGGCGCGGGCAGGGGGGAGGTGCGCGACCAGAAGGCGGGGAAGCTGTCCTGCCCGTAGGCGATGACGGGAACGCCGAGGGTTTCGAGCACTTCCAGCGTTTTCGGCAGGTCGAGGATGGCCTTGGCGCCGGCGCAGACGACGGTGACGGGGGTTTGCGCCAGTTCGTGGAGATCGGCGGAGATGTCGAAGCTGTGTTCCGCGCCGCGGTGGACGCCGCCGATGCCGCCGGTGGCGAAGGTCGCGATGCCGGCGAGGCGGGCCGCGATCATGGTGGCGGCGACGGTGGTGGCGCCGGTGCCGCCGCGGGCCATGCAGACGGCCAAGTCGGCGCGGGAGAGCTTGGCCACGTCTTTCGCCTTTGCCAGGGCTTCGAGTTCGGTTTCGCTGAGGCCCACGTGGAGCGTGCCGTTGAGCACCGCGATGGTGGCCGGGATGGCGCCGGCCTTGCGCACCGTCGCCTCGACCTTGCGGGCGGTCGAGAGGTTGTCGGGCCAGGGCATGCCGTGGGTGATGATGGTGCTTTCGAGGGCCACGAGCGGGGCGCCCTCGGCAAGGGCGGTCGAGACCTCGGGGGAAAAGGTGATGTCGGTCAAAGACTTGTATCTCCGGAAACGTGGTGGGCGGCGGCCTCGAGGGCGCGGGTGAGGGCGGCGGGGCGGTCGGCGCCTGCGGTTTCGGCGGCGATATGGGCGGCCATGAACGTGTCGCCCGCGCCGGTGACGCGGGTGACGAGCACCTGGGGTGGCTGGCCGGTGAGCACGCTGTCGCCCAGCCCGTCGGCGGCGGGGTTGCCGCCATCGGTGACGATGGCCCGGCGGGCGCCGCGTTTGAGCAGGCCGTGGGCGGCCTCGGGGGCGGTGGCGAAGGGCTGCTGGCAGAGGAGGCCGGCCTCTTCGAGGTTGACGTAGAGGGTGCCGCGCGCGTGTTGCAGGAATGGCAGGAGGCGCTCGGCCTTGCCCGGCGAGGCGGGGGCGACGCGGAGGTCGGCCGTGGCGAAGAGGGGGCTTCGGGCGATCTCGGAGAGGAGCTCGGCGGTGAGGTTGCCGTCAAGCGCCACGGGGCCGTCGAAGGGCTTGGTTTCCTGGGCCAACCGCCCGTCGCGGAGGGGGTCGAGGATGCGGGGGCCGGCGGCTTCGAGCGTGTGGGCGTCGGCGATGGCGGCGATGAGGCCGTTGGCGCCCTCGACGGCCATGTAGCGATCGGTGGGCAGGTCGTCGGAGCGGTAGACATGGGCGGTGTCCATCCCCATGGCCGTGCAGCGGGCGAGGAGTTCCTCGCCCTGGCGGTCGCGGCCGACGGCGCTGAGCAGGACGGGGCGGAGGCCGAAGCGCAGGAGGGTCATGGCGATGTTGAGGGCGACGCCGCCGGGGATACGGGTGATCCGGCCCGGCACGTCGGAGCCCTGCCGCATGACGCTGGCCGAGCGGCCGATCACGTCCCACAGGACGGAGCCGATGCAGAGGATATCTGTCATGGGTCCCATGTTGCGTGTCGGTCGGCCGGGTGCAAGGCGGATTCCGGGGCAGGGGGCGCGAATCGGGGTTAACGAGTTGGTTCGGGGGAGAAAAGCGGGGTCGGCATCGCGTCGGTATGACGTCGGTATTGCGTCGGTGTTCGCGGCGGTGTCGCGCCCGGTTAACGCGGCGCGCGGTGCGGTTCGGGGCTTGAGGCGGGCGAGCGGCTGGGGGATACCGGGGCAGGGAACGAGGGCGATGGGCGTGAAGCAGCTTCTGCGAAAGTACCGGTACTACCTTCTGGGCCTGCTGGTGGCGGCGGGGCTGGCGGCGAACCTGCCGCAGGCCTGGCTGATCGGGCAGGACGAGGCGGCACGGCGGAGCGAGGTGATCTCGGACTTCCTGAACCTGTCGGTCGATCCCGGCGCGGGCGGGCTGTCCGGCGTGCGGATGGACTGGCTGGTGCAGGCGCGGCAATTGCGGGAGCGGCGGGAAGAGCGGCTGGCGCATGTGCCGGGGGCGCTGCTGGCGGAATACGCGTCGGAGACGGGGCTGACGGAGGCGGAATTGCGGGCGGTGCTGACCGATCCGGACAGGGCGGACCCGTTCGAGATATCGGGCCACGATTTCGGCCACGTGGAGGATATCGAGCACGGCGCCGAGGGGCCGTGGCGCTGGGGGCTGGTCGTGGCCGAGCGAGAGGACGAGGTGGCAAAGCCCGGGGTCGCGTTGGGCGGCTGCGGCATGTGGCTTCTGTTCTGGGACGAGGGCACGTGGTTCTACGCGCCGGTCGGGAGTGGCGAGTTGAACGGGCTGCTGGCCGAGGCGGTGCCGGAGCTGGCGGGGGTCGCGCCGGAGGGCGTGGCGCGATGCTGAGGCCGGGTCAGGCGATGAGGTCGTCGTTCACCGGGGCGGCGGGGATCGGGCCGAACTGGTCGTCGGGGTCGTAGGGATCGTCGAAGACCGTGTCGTAGCCCATGTCCTCGAGCGTGGCGATGGTCATGACCGAGACGTAGCTGCCATCGTCGATATAGCCGGTCATCAATTCTTCATCGAAGAGCGCCTCGTCCCAGTGGCCGCCGGCGGTGCCGGAGCTGCCGTCGGTTTCCACCGGCACGCCGGAAAGCGACCCGGCATCGGCGCCGGCGATGCCCGGAAACTCGGTATTGTAGGTGTCGGTGGCGTTCGGGCCGGTGAAGCGCAGGTCGCCGGCGGCGACCGAGCCGCTGAGCAGGTCCATGAGCGACCAGAGCGAGCCGAAGCCGAGGGCGTGGAGCATCTCGTGCAGCACGACGGCGCCCCAGTTGCCGTTGTCGTAGAGCGCCTCGGCATCGGCGACGTCGAAGGTCATGGCGCCGGTGGCAGGCAGGTAGGTGCCGTCGTCCCGGAGCACGCGGGGGCCGGCGCTGCCGAGGATGCCGCCGGTGCCGTCGATCGTGTCGAGCGTGGCGGTGATGACGATGTCGTCGATCAGTTCGCCATCGACGTAGACGTCGGGGATGTCCTCGAGGATGACGCTGCCGAGGTAATCGGCGGCCTCGATGAAGGCCTGTTGCAGCTCGACCGTCCAGTTGCCCTCGAACTCGATGGTGACGTTGTAGCTGCTGCCGGCGGGGCCGGGGCTGGTGTAGGTGCTGACCGGGCCGGTCGGGAGCGTGGGCTCGGCCCCGGGCGGGCGGCCGAAGGCGGCGTTGTCGTCGGGCGGTGGCGGCGCGGGCGGCGAGGAAGTGGGCGTGCCGGGCTGGGCCCCGGCGGGGCGGCCGTTCTCCTGCGGGGGGTCGGGGGCGGGCTCGGACGGCTGGGGCGGCGGGGCCGGGTCCGGGTCGGCGTCCTCGGCGAGGGCGGAGGGCTCGGGGTCGGGAAGGAGGCGGCCGTCGCCCTCGGCGGTGGTGACGAAATCGAACGTGTCGACCGCGTCCTCGGAGAAGAGGTGGGCGGGGCCGTTCGAGGCCGCGCGCGTGGCGGCGGGGGCGAGCCAGTCGAAGAAAAGGGCCGGGTGCGGGGCGGAAAGGGAGGCCGGTTCAGCGGCAGGGGCAGGGCCATTGCGGGCCAGCATGTCGGCGAATTGGGCGGGCAGGGCAAACCGGGTCATCGGCGGGACTTCATGTTGGCGCGGCGCGGCCACGCGGGTTCTTCCGGGTCAGGGTAACATGGGGTGAGGGTCGCGCAATGGTTGAGGCGGGGTGGGGGGCGCTTTCTTTGAAAGAATGCGGGTCGAATTCTCTTAAAGATTTCGACATATCCGGGTCAGAGCAGGCCGGAATGTTGCAGGCGCCAGCCGAGCAGGCCCAGCGCGGCGATGGCGACGATGTAGCCCTGCGGCCCCAGCAGCACCCGCATCAGCCAGTTGAGCAGCACGAAACCCAGCATGATGCCGGCGATCAGCAGTGCCTTGTCGACGGGGTGGCCGGCGAGCCGTATGATGATGAAGGTGGCGACGGTCAGACACACTGCGGCGATCGGCATGACGCGTTTGAGATAGGCGAACTGTTCCTCTTCGGTGCGACGGACCATGGCGGTTCCTCCTCTGGCCGGGACAGTATAGCACGGATCGCGCCAGGGGGCTTGCGCCGGGGAGCTGCTGCGTTTATATGCGCGCCATTCAATCCCGCAGGCATGGGCGGGCTGATCGGGGGAGACATCCCCGGCGGTCCACCGGTTGAAGCATCCCGCTTCTCTCCCCGTGCCGAGGCGTAAACCGGAAAGGAAATACACCATGGCTCTTCCCGAGTTCAATCTGCGTCAGCTTCTGGAAGCCGGCGTTCACTTCGGCCACCAGACGCAGCGCTGGAACCCCCGCATGGGCGAGTTCATCTATGGCGCGCGCAACGGCATCCACATCATCGACCTGACCCAGACCGTGCCGATGCTCGACGCGGCGCTGAACGTGATCCGCGAGACCGTGGCCAAGAACGGCCGGGTGCTGTTCGTGGGCACCAAGCGGCAGGCCAGCGCCCCGGTGGCGGAAGCCGCCGAGAAATGCGCGCAATACTACATGAACCACCGCTGGCTGGGCGGTACGCTGACCAACTGGCAGACGGTTTCCAAGTCGATTCAACGGCTTGCGCATATCGACGAAGTTCTGGGCGGTGGTGCCGAGGGCATGACCAAGAAGGAACGCCTGGGCATGGAGCGCGAGCAGGAGAAGCTGCAGGCGAGCCTTGGCGGTATCCGCGAGATGGGCGGCCTGCCGGACCTGCTGTTCGTCATCGACGTGAAGAAGGAAGCGCTGGCGATTGCCGAGGCGAAGAAGCTGGGCATCCCGGTGGTGGCCGTGGTCGATACCAACTGCTCGCCCGACGGGGTCGATTACATCATCCCCGGCAACGACGACGCCGCGCGGGCGATCTCGCTCTACTGCGACCTGGTTTCGCGCTCGGCGCTTGACGGCATGTCGGCGCAGATGGGCGCCGCGGGTGTCGATATCGGCGCCATGGAAGAGGCCCCGGTCGAAGAGGCCGCCGCCGAATCGACCGGCGTCGAGACCGGCGACGTGAGCGAAGAGACCGCGCATGACGATACCGTGGCCAAGGACGCGCCCTACGACCTCGAATCGGCCGAAGAGGTCAAGAAAGAGGCCGAGGAGAAGGCCGAAAGCTGAGCCGCTTTCACGAAACTGACACGGGCGGCGGGGTAGTCCGCCGCCACACGATCCTGAAGATTTGAGGAGAGCCGAGATGGCGATCACTGCTGCGATGGTGAAGGAACTGCGCGATTCGACGGGCGCAGGCATGATGGACGCGAAAAAGGCGCTGACCGAGAACGATGGCGACATGAATGCCGCCGTCGACTGGCTGCGCACCAAGGGGCTGGCCAAGGCCGCCAAGAAATCGGGCCGGACCGCGGCCGAGGGTCTCGTCGCCGTCCAGGTCGAGGGCGGCCAGGGCGTGGCTGTCGAGGTGAACTCGGAGACCGATTTCGTCGCCAAGAACGCCGATTTCCAGAAGATGGTGTCGGATATCGCCGGCGTTGCCCTTGGCGTGTCGGACGTGGAGGCGCTGAAGGCGGCCGACATGGGCGGCAAGAGCGTCAACGACGTGATCACCGACAAGGTGGCCACGATCGGCGAGAACATGTCGGTGCGCCGGATGGCCAAGGTCGAGGGGCAGACCGTTGTCTCGTACATCCACAACGCCGCGGCCGACGGCATGGGCAAGATCGGCGTGCTGGTCGCGCTGAACGGCGGTGACGAGGCGTTCGGCCGGCAGGTCGCGATGCATATCGCCGCCACCAACCCGGCGGCGCTGAACGAGGCGTCGCTCGACCCCGAGATCGTCGAGAAGGAACGCCAGATCCAGATCGACATCGCCCGCGAATCCGGCAAGCCGGAGCAGGTGATCGAGAAGATGATCGAAGGCCGGATGCGCAAGTTCATGGCCGAGGTCACGCTTCTGGGTCAGGCCTTCGTGATCAACCCCGACCAGACGGTGGCCGAGGCCGCCAAGGAAGCGGGTGCCGAGATCGCCGGTTACGTGCGCCTGGAAGTGGGCGAGGGGATCGAGAAGAAAGACGAGGATTTCGCCGCGGAAGTCGCGAAGACTGCCGCCGGCGGCTGAGCTGTCCAAACCGGAAAAATCGTTTGATCAGGGCGCCTTGGGGCGCCCTTTTCATGTGAGGATGGAGGGCAGGGGGCCACTTGGAATCAAAAGCGGCACTGGCCCATGGGGAGGGCGCAGTACCGCTCAGACCCCGCCGCCCGCATCATGGGGATGAACTGACGGAGGGAAAGCGCCGGCTGGACGCCCGAACAAATAAAGCGCCACAGCCGGCATCCGGCACATGCCGGGGGATCGAAGAGCCCTGAAATCGCAAGGGGTTCCCGATCCCTGTTCCAGGCTTTAAGCCACCACTCACGGAACGTGGCCAGAATGCGACGTTACGTGGCGTCAGGAAAGTAGGGATTTCCTTACCATCCGGTAAAAATTTGTATTCCAGCGTACAATTCTATCGTTCGACGACGAAGATCTGGTTCTGGAACGCGGCCTTGAGAACGGCCTGGGCCGTGGTCTCGACGCTGAGGGCCTTGCGGGCCAGGCGCAGGTGCTTTTCCACCGTGGGCGGCGTCAGCCCCATGAGCAGCGCGATATCCTGAACCGTCTTGCCGTCGCCGACCCATTCCAGCACCTCGCGCTGGCGGTCGGTGAGCGCGCGGGCCGGGCCGGTATAGGGCAGGGTCATGATGCGCAGGTGGGTGAGGTTGTTGAGCAGCAGGATGTCTTCGCCGTGGTCCGCCCAGACCTCGTCGACCTCGGCCTGGGTCATGCCGGCGCGGGCGGTGAGCGCGATGGCACCCTTGGCGCGGCTGGAGACCGACTTGAAGCTGATCGAGTAGCCGGCGACCACGTCCATCGAGCGGTTGAACTCGACCACCTTGCGCTCGTCCTCGGTCAGGGCGCCGATCTCGATCATGTCCTGCAGGAGCGACCAGGAGCGCGCGCCGTCGTTCTCGAGCGCCCAGCGGACCATGGGGGCGTTGAAATAGAGGCCGTCGCCGATGAAGCGGTCGGTATAGGCGCTGTCGTGGTTGCTGAGCAGGACGAAATCGTCGGGGTCGCCGAGGGAATGGCGCGTGAGATAACGGGTGAAGCCGTAGATCAGCCGGTCGAAGCCGTAGCGGCCCATGTGGCGGGTGTGCATGTCCCAGAGGAGCTCGATGCTGGGCGCCGTGATCAGCGCGTTGAGCTCCTCCGCGGGGATCACTTTGGCGCCTCCAGGTGGCGGCGCATGGCGTCGATGGCGAGCTCGTAGCCGGCCGGGCCGAAGCCGCAGATCACGCCGACGGCGACGCGGGCGATATAGGAGACGTGGCGGAAATCCTCGCGGGCATGGACGTTGGAGAGGTGCAGCTCGATGGCGGGCAGCTCGACCGAGCTGATCGCGTCCATCAGGGCGATGGAGGTGTGGGTATAGGCGCCGGCGTTGAGGATGAGGCCGTCATGCGTGCCCTTGGCGGCATGGATCGCGTCGACCAGCGCGCCCTCGGAATTGCTTTGCATGAAGTCGAGGCCGATCCCGATGTCACGGGCCTTGGCGCGGCAGGTTGCCTCGATCTCGGCCAGCGTGGTGGCGCCATAGACCTCCGGCTGGCGCTGACCCAGCAGGTTGAGGTTCGGACCGTTGAGTACGAGTATCGAAGTCATTGATTATGCGCCCTTATTGCGGGGCATTTAAAACGGATGTCAGGGAAGCTGTCGAGGGATCACGTGCGGTAGATGACAGGACGCGCGGCAGGTGTGGCGAAGTTGCCCGCTCGGGTGCTGGTAAACGCCGGGCCGTGGGCGGTGGAAACGTTGCGGATGCAGGGGGGAATGTGCTGTGCAATCGGAGCTTCGGGGCGTAAGGTATTGCAGATATTGGTAATATGCCTTCTTCCGGGCATCATTAGATTTAACATAATATATATTATGCGCCAAATTGATGTACGCGCAAAGCTAAAATGTCACCCATGAGCAAAGCAGAAGTGTCACTCTGC
>NZ_JAUCYU010000001.1 GCF_030373445.1 Roseovarius sp. | reverse complement strand
GCCTAAGCCTCCTGGTTCAGGCCCAGGTGTCCGGTCGAAAATGGGGCCAGTTCAATATCGTGCTTGGACCGTCGGTTGCCGCATTTTCGCTGAGGCCCGATGAAGATTATTTGTCGGTAACATGGTGCCAGTATTTCGCCGGTAGCGCGTCCGAAAAATTGCGGTGTGCCATTGAGGCAATCAGGGACAGCGACATGCATGTAGGAGGTAAGGCTTGTTTCTGTGTTGCTAATACCGATGCTATTAGAGAAGCAGCAGAGCGGTTTGGCCGGAATCCATCTTTCATCTTCTATCCGGAGGCAGACAATCCAGCTCATGCTGGAGTTCACGGACTAGAGTCTCCCGAAGAAGCTCTATTGGAACTACTAGCTGATGAGTGCTGGTCCGAATTCCTAAATAAAGAACGAGCTGATGATCTGCCGATCACAAACTGCGAAATAGCCGCGGATCTTTGATAAACCCGAATAATAACAGATATGTCCACCATACGGCCGCCATTTGGAGGCTCGAGCCTCGTCGATTGGGAGAAGAAAGCATCGCAGGTCACGCCAGACCGCAGCACCGGAGAAGATGTATCGACCGAAGCGCTTGGAGAAGACGCTGAAGAATTCGATACCTAGGTTTTAGGCAGCCCGGTCGACGACGGGTTACATACTGCCAATCGCATCTGAATAAGCCTCGACAGGCAGGCCGTTGGGTGGACAGAAGGGTGGATTGACTTTCGGCAATATCGCCTAGTCTGTTGTTAAATAACGATTTTTTCTGAAAAAGTGGTGCCGCTGATAGGACTCGAACCTACGACCCCATCATTACGAATGACGTGCTCTACCAGCTGAGCTACAGCGGCCCCGTGGGGCGGGGCTATAGCACCGGGACGGGGGCGGGGGAAGCCCTAATTTGCGGCTTTGCGGTCCTCTTCCGGGGTGGGATCCTCGACGATTTCGGCGTCGGCGATCTCGGTGTCCGAGGGCGTGCCGGTGGCGTCGGGCGGGGCGGGGTCGGTGCCCTCGCGCGAGCGGTCGTCGAGGGAGCCGACGATGAGGGGCAGCATCTCGACCCCGGTGGAGCTGGAGACGGTCGCGGCGGGGGGTGAGCGCCATGTCAGCGTGTCGAAGGACTGGCAGTTTTCGCAGGCGGGTACCCATTGCGCGTGGATGTGGTGGCAGTTGTCGCAGACCCATTGCGGGCCGCGAGGCGCGGCAAGCGCGCGGGTGAGCCATCCCTTGACCACGGCGTCGGAGGACCCTTCGCCGCGTTCGATGGCGGCCATCAGGGTGAGGGTGCGGGCATCCGGGTCATCCTCGGCAAGGGTGCCCAGAGCGCGGCGGGCGGCGGGGAAATCCTCGGCCGCGATGTGGAGCTCTGCCTCGACCAGCCTGGTTTCGCGGTGCTCGGGGTTGATCTTGAGCAGCTTGGCGAAGCGCTTGAGCCGGTCCTGCGGGGTTTCGCCCGGCTCGATCTCGGCGAAGGCGGCGGCGAGGTCGGGGTGGGGCTGGGCCTCCCATGCCTTGCGGATCACGCGGGAGGCGTAGCGCTTGGAATCGGCGCGGATGTAGCTGCGGGCGGCCATCACGGCGGCGGGGATCAGGTCTGGCGAGAGGCGGTTGGCCTCGATCGCCTGTTCCTTGGCGTCGATATCCTTGCCCTCGTCGAGGATGTCCTGGGCCTCGGAGAGGGCGAGGACGGCATCGCGGCGCTTGTGGACGTCGCGCGGGAGGGAGCCGTATTTCAGCTTGGCGCGGAGGGTGTCGCGGGCGCCGGACCAGTCGTGTTTCTGGGCCTGCAGCTTGAGCAGTGTATCCTGCACCTCCTCGTGGCGGGGTTTGAGGGCGAAGGCGGTCTGGGCCAGTTTCAGCGCGGTGTCGGTGTCACCGTCGGAGAGCTTCTGGCGCATGATGCCGCGGACGCCGACGAAGCGGGTCTTCTCGTTGGCGAGCAGTCGCTTGTAGACCTCCTCGGCCTTGCGGCGATCGCCTGCCATCTCGGCGGCCTGGGCGGTGATCAGGTTGGTGAGCGCCGGCTTGCGGAGGTAGCGTTCGGCGCGGTTGGCCTTGGCCATCGCCACGTTGCCCTCGCCCGAGGCGAGCGCCATCAGCCCCTCGGAAAGCGCGCGGTAGCCTTTCTCCTGCCGGTTCCTGTCGAAATAGCGGGAAATCGCGGTTTCATCGCCGTTGATGAAGCGCAGGACGGCGATGAGCAGCGAGGCGAGCTTGAGCAGCAGCCAGATCGCCAGCATCAGCAGGATCAGGGCAATCACCGCCGTCAGGGGCGTGAGATTGAATTCCTGCCCGGCCATGACGATGCGGACGCCGCCCTCGAGTTCGAGGAGGTAGATCGCGGCGAAGCTGGCGCCCGCGACGAGGGCGACGAAAACCGCGATCTTGATGATGGACCATAGCATTGGCACGCGCCCTTTCGGTGTCAGTTCAGTTCTTCGCTCAGTTGCTGTGCCGCCGCGACGGCCTCGAGGCGGCGGGCGGCCTGGCCGGCCCAGTCGGAGAGTTCCGCACGGGCCACTTCCGGCAGCGCCTCGATCTCGGCCAGCGCGTCGGTGAGGCGGCCGGCATTGGTGGCGGCCTCGGCGCGGGAGAGGATGGCATCGGGGTCGTCGCCCTCGCGCGGTTCGAGCGAGCGGGCGCCGAGCTGGGTGCGGATGAAGGCCGAGAGGCCGCCGGATTCGCCGGCCTCGGCGGAGGCGTTGCGGGCCGCGGCCAGCGCGGCGCGGGCGGCATCCGGGAAACCTTCCTGAAGCTCGGGCAGGGTGGCGACGCCGCTGTCGGCGGCACGGGTGAGGGGCTCTGGCACCTCCATGCCGGTTTCCTGCAGGTCGGCCAGCGCGTCGGCATAGCCGCCGCCGGCATCGAGCGCCGTCAGGATGCGGGAGAGGGCGGCGCGGCGCAGGGTGGCCTGGGCGGTGGTTTCAGCCTCGGTTTCCAGGTCCTCGGCGCGGGAGACCATTTGCTCGATCTCGGCGCGCTGGGCGGCCATGGCGTCTTGCAGTTTCTTCAGCTCGGCCTCGTAGGCGGCGGCGGCCGCTTCGGAGGCGCCTTCGGTGAGGGGGCGGGATTCGACCTCGTCGAGGCGGGCGGAGAGGGCGGCGACGGTCTCGCGGGTCTCGGTGAGCTGGTCGGAGAGGGTGGAGAGCGTATCCTGCAGTTCGGCCTGGCCCTGTTCGAGGGCAGAGAGGTCGGGGCCGTTCTCGAGCTGTCCGGCAAGCGCGTCGAGGCGGTCGGACTGGGCTTGCAGGGACTCGTCGGTTTCGCTGCGGTAGGTGTCGAAGGCGGAGGTGTCGGCGGGTTGGCCGAAGAGGTAGTAGGCCGCGCCGAAGCCGATGGCGCCGGCGGCGACGCCGCCGAGGAGCATGGGGAGGAAGCCGCCCTTGCGGACGACGACCTGTTCGGCGGGGGCGGGTTTGGTGTGCGATTCAGGCTTGGTCCCGGTGGGCGCTGCGCCGGTGTCGCCGGCGGGGGCCATGGCGGCGGTATCCTCGCCCCAGGGGCCGCTGTCGTCGGACTGGGTCTCGGCTTGGGGGTCACCCGGGGTGGCCGGGTCGGGCGTTGCGATCTTGGCGCCGCCGAGGGGTTTGGGTTCGGGCGTGGCGGGGGTGTCGGCCGGCTCGTCGTCCTTCGGCGCCTCGGCGCCGTCGACGGATGCGGAGAGGGCCGCCGACCCTTCGGAGGTGTCGGTGCCGGCCTCGGTTTCGGTATCGGACGACTCCTCCGTCACCTCCGGTGCCGCGGTCGCTTCGCTCGCCTCGTCCTTGTCGGCCGTCTTGCGTTTCGAAGACGATGTCTTTGACGTTGTCTTTCTCGCCACCTGTCTCACCCCTGTCGATTGTCCGGTGTGCCCGGTCTTGATGTGACCTTACTTTGCCGGATTTCCACTCTCAACCCGGTAGGGGGCTTACGCAAGGGCTTCGACGGTGTCGAGCATCGCGTCGGCGGTGGGGGCGGCGGCGATGGCGATTTGCCGGGCGCGGTGGGACGGGACGGTTTCCGCCACGGCGGGGCTGATGGCGGCGATCTTCAGCCGGGCTGTTGCCGGGGCGGCGTCGAGGAAGAGGCGGGCGCTGCGGGCGGAAAAGAGCGGGGCAATCACGGGGGTATCGGAGGAAAGCAGGGTTTGAGCGGCATCGGTGAGGGGGGTGGCAAGCTGGCGGTAGGTGATCAGTTCATCCGTCTCTATTCCGGCCTCAGAGAGGGATTTCGCCAGATCGGCGGCCACGTGCTCGCCCCGGAGATAGAGCAGTTTTCCGCCGGGGCGGTCGGCGATCAGCCGCTGCAGGAGATGCTTTGCGCTGCCGCCGCCGTCGATGGCGCGAAGCCCGGCACGTTGTGCCGCCGCGGCGGTGCCGGGGCCGACGCAATAGCAGGCCTGGCCGCTGGCGTGATGAACGAGCGCCGGAAGGGCATGGGCAGAGGTGAGGATCAGCACGTCGGATGCGCTGATCTGTCCCGGAGCGGGAGGGATATGGTCGATCCGGAGGATGGGGGAGAGGAGAATCTCGGCCCGTGCGCCCAGCCTGTCGCGCAGTTTGGCCGCGAATCCGCTGGCGGAGGGTTCGGGCCGGGTGATCAGAATCGTGTTCGCCATGCCTTGCCCGGAGTTGTTTGCGCTCCATACTGGTGTTAACCGCCGATGGATCAACGCGCAACGGGCCGGCCGATGGATGAACCTCTGACAATTCTGGGGCTGGAAAGCAGCTGTGACGATACCGCGGCGGCGGTGCTGCGGGTGGAGCGGCCGGGGGAGGCGGAGATCCTGTCATCGGTGGTGTTCGGGCAGGCGGAGCTGCATTCGGCCTTTGGCGGTGTGGTGCCGGAGATCGCGGCGCGGGCCCATGCGGAGAAGCTGGATATCTCGGTGGAACAGGCTCTAAAGCAGGCGAATACGCGGCTATTGAACGTGGACGCGATTGCCGTGACCGCGGGGCCGGGGCTGATCGGCGGGGTGCTGTCCGGCGTCATGTGCGCCAAGGGGCTGGCCGCCGGGGCGGGGCTTCCGCTGGTGGGCGTGAACCACCTGGCGGGGCATGCGCTGACGCCGCGGCTGACGGACCGGGTCGCGTATCCCTACCTGATGCTGCTGGTGTCGGGCGGGCATTGCCAGTTGTTGATCGTGCGGGGGCCGCAGGATTTCTCGCGGCTGGGCGGGACGATCGACGATGCGCCGGGCGAGGCGTTCGACAAGGTGGCGCGGCTTCTGGGCCTGCCACAGCCGGGCGGGCCGGCGGTGGAGCGGGAAGCGGCGACGGGGGATGCCGGGCGGTTCCGGTTTCCGCGGCCTTTGTTGGATCGGCCGGGGTGCGACATGTCATTTTCCGGTTTGAAGACCGCCGTGCTTCGGGCCAGGGACCAGGTTGTGGCGGAGAAAGGCGGGCTGACCCGGGCCGACCGGGCGGATCTGTGCGCCGGGTTCCAGGCGGCGGTGGCGGACGTGCTTTCCGAGAAGACGCGGCGGGCGCTGGAGGTTTACGCGGAAGAGGCCGGGGCGGTGCCGGTGCTGGCCGTGGCCGGGGGCGTGGCGGCGAACGAGGCGATCCGCGGCAAGTTAGAGACTGTTTCAGCGGCGTCTGAAACCAATTTCGTGGCTCCGCCGTTGAGGTTGTGTACCGATAACGCGGCGATGATTGCCTATGCGGGCGCAGAACTGTTTTTCGCCGGAGTTCGGGATGACATGACCCTGGCCGCGCGGCCGCGCTGGCCGCTGGATGGCGCGAGCCCGGCGATGCTGGGGAGCGGCAAAAAGGGAGCGAAGGCATGATCCGGGTGATGGGAGCCGGGGCGTTCGGCACGGCGCTGGCGGTGTCGCTGGCGAAGACCGGGCCGGTGACGCTTTGGTGCCGGGATGCCGAGCATGCGCGGGAGATGCGTAAAGAACGTGAGAACGCGCGACGCTTGCCGGGGGTGGCCTTGCCCGAGGAGATCTCGATTGCCACGGGCGATTTACCGGCAACGGATGTGGATGCGACGCTGTTGTCTGTGCCGACGCAGAAGCTGCGGGCGTTCTGCGAGGAAAACCAGAGGCTTCTGGGGTCGGGCGGGCCGCTGGTGGCGTGCTGCAAGGGGATCGAGCTTTCGACAGGCAAGCGGCCGACGGAGGTGATCGAGGATGTGCTGCCCGGGGCGATCTGTGCGATCCTGACGGGGCCGTCTTTCGCGGATGACATCGCCAGGGGGCTGCCGACCGCGCTGACGCTGGCCTGCGAGGGGGAGGCGACGGGCGCGGCGCTCCAGGAGCGGCTGACGACGCCGAACTTGCGGCTCTATCGCAGCACGGATGTGACCGGGGCCGAGTTGGGCGGCGCGCTGAAGAACGTGGTCGCCATCGGCTGTGGCGCGGCGATGGGTGCCGGGCTGGGGGAGAGTGCGCGGGCAGCGTTGCTGACGCGGGCCTTTGCCGAGATGAAGCGCGCGGCGGTGGAGATGGGGGCCGAAAGAGAGACGCTTTCGGGGCTGTCAGGGTTCGGTGACCTGGTGCTCACCTGCACTTCGGGCCAGTCACGGAACTACCGGTTCGGGGTGAGCCTTGGCAAGGGCGAGGATTTCGAGCCGGGCGTGACGGTGGAAGGCGCCGCAACGGCCGAGGCCGTGTGCACCCACGCCGAGAAGGCGGGGCTCGACCTGCCGGTGATGCGGGCGATCATGTTGCTGGTCACCGGCCAATTGCGGGTGGAACAGGCAATGGATATGCTGTTGTCGAGACCGCTGAAGGAAGAATGAATGTTGATTGCCCTGATTGCCCGCGACAAGCCCGGCGCCTTGCACACCCGGACCGACAACCGCGAGAAACACCTCGACTATATCAGGGAGACCGGCGTGGTCAGCCAGGCCGGGCCGCTGCTGGATGAGGGCGGGGAGATGTGCGGCTCGCTGGTGATTCTCGAGGTCGAGGATATGGCGGCGGCCGAAGGCTGGGCCGAGAACGACCCTTATGCCAAGGCCGGCCTCTTCGAGAGTGTCGAGCTGATCCCGTGGAAGAAGGTGATCTGAGCCATGCGCTATTGGCTTTTCAAGTCCGAACCGTCGACCTGGAGCTGGGATGACCAGGTGAAGAAGGGCGACAAGGGCGAGGAATGGGACGGCGTGCGGAACTACCAGGCGCGGAACTTCATGCGCGAGATGGAGGTGGGCGACCGTGGATTCTACTATCACAGCCAGACAGAGAAGGCGGTGGTGGGCATCGTCGAGGTGATGAACGCGGCGCATCCCGACAGCACGACCGATGACGAGCGCTGGGAATGCGTGGATATCAAGGCGGTGGCGCCGGTGGAACGGCCGGTGACGCTGGACATGATCAAGGAGGATCCGCGGCTGGGAGAGATGGTGCTGGTGAAGAACTCGCGCCTGTCGGTGCAGCCGGTGACGGAAACGGAGTGGAAGATCGTGTGTGAACTGGCCGGGGTAAAGGCCTGATGTGATCACATATCCGGGGAGGATCGGATGGGATACCTGGGCGTACTGGTGGCGGCGGTGGCCGCCTATGCCTTCGGGGCGGTGTGGTACATGGTGCTGGCGAAGCCGTGGGTCAGGGCGGCGGGGATCGAGACCGACGAGAACGGCAAACCGGCCGGTGGGTCGAACCCGGTGCCGTATGTCGTGGCGTTCGGGTCGGCCGTGCTGGTGGCGGGGATGATGCGGCACATCTTTGCGCTGAGCGGCATAGATACGGTGGAAAAGGGCCTGGTTTCGGGGCTGGGGATCGGGCTTTTCCTGGCCAGCCCGTGGCTTTTGACCTGCTACAGTTTCGGGGGTCGACCCTACCGCCTGACGCTGATCGATGGCGGTTATGCGACGATCGGCAGCGCGATCATCGGCGTGGTTCTGACACTGGTCTGAAAGGCTCGCGTAGAGTTTTACGGAGGGTACCGGCCGGATCGCGCGGCACCCCCCGTCACCCCAGTGCTCCCACAGCACCGTACGCGTATCTGGAAAGGTCGCGGCCATCCTGGCCTTTGACTGGACCATAGGCCAATCCGGGGCGCGAAGGCAAACGGCAAGTGCCTAGAATCCATTTCAAATCCGTGGGTGTTCGCGGGCGTTCCGGGCCGGGGGTTAATCGCCAAAACTTTATCCGTTAAGCCGCCGGTAACAGGCCGTCGGCTATGTCTTTCGCCGGGTGAGATAAAAGGTGGTGAAGATGAGTGCGTCTGGCAATAACGCCGCGCCGGTCATCATCAAACGGAAAAAGATCGTCAAGGGCGACGGGCACCATGGTGGGGCCTGGAAGGTGGCGATAGCATTTTCCTTTAGCCTTCGGCGCTTTGCGCCTGTGAAACGTCCCGCCCCCCGCGGGAGACGGCCTCAAGCTGTCGTTCTGACATGTGCCGCAGGCGTTCCGGCCTGCCGCGCCACCCACACTGGAATGCAGGGGCAACATGGCGCCGAGGTGCTAATGGAGTGCTAAGCCCCGCCGGAGATGTCCGGCGGATTTGACACAAATCCCGTCACGCCCGTTTCTCAACCTGCCGCACCACGGCGCCCTCGATCGTGTGTCTACGGCCGGATTCGTCGTAGGTGTCGAAGGAATGGCGAAGCTGGCGCAGAGCGGCCATCCGGCCGGCCACCTGCCGGATACCCTGAAGTGCGCCGTCGAGCAGGGTCTGGTTGCGCATGACCTTGCCGCGGATGTTCTCGAGGTCGGGCTGCTGCTCGGGTTCGAGGGCGTTCAGCGCATCGATCAGGTCGGTCTTGCGTTCAAGCAGTAGCGCCATCTGGTCAAGATCGCCTGTCAGCAGGGCGCAGCGCTCCTGCTCGAGCAGGTCGTCGAGCGCCTGCAAGATGTCCGTTGCCGTTTCAGGTGCCATCCTTCGCCTCCATCATTGCCTTGAAGAAATGTTCCGCCAGCCCGATCCCGCCGGCGCGAACCATGCGTTCGGCGATTGCCTCGCGGTGGAACGAAGCGAACTGATCCTCTCCCGCGCCGCCCGAGAACGTGCTGACCTGCGATCCGAATCCGGCGGATTTCAGCATTTCCGACAGAAAGCTTGCCTCAAGCGCCAGGGCGGCCTTCTTCGCACGGGATTCGCGTGTGGGAGACTCACCACCCGAACCGGGGTGGGCTGGGGTAATTGATGAAATTTCCGTCACTCGAACGACTCCAATTCAATGCAACTCGGGGTCACTTTGGAGGGAAAGCAGTAAACATTCGGTAACCGGCATCTGTCATGTTCTCCAGAACGCGGAAGAATCCCGGAGCGAATGAAAGATGATCTCTCTTACCGGTTCGATACCGGCTTTTCCTTTTCCGAGGCCGGAGCCGGCACCCGCCGGACCTGCGGGGCTGACGCGCGCAACCTCGGCAGAACAGGATTTTCGCGACGTCCTTTCAGGTGTCCTGCTTGCCGCGGGGCGCCAGGGTGCGGCATCGCAAGGATCGGGTGAGCAGGGCGACGTGGCACATCGCGACCCGCGTGATCTGGACGCGGACGATGCCGCGCATGCCGGTGCGGGTCGCGACGGGGAGGGTGAAGGTCATCACGTGGAGGAGAGGAATGTCCCTTTGTCCCGTGATACCGCGGATCCGGATCGTGACGATTTCCCCGAGCCAGCGGTGCAAGGCGGGGACGTAGACGATGTCGCGTCCGGGCAAACTGTCAACGCTTCGCCGGAGGAATCTCCGGCCCGACAGATCGCGAAACCAGATGACCCTGTGGCGCAATCAGCGCGGGCGCAAGGCGACTCCGGTGACGGCGAGGGCCTTTTGGAGCCTGAAGGTGTACCGGGCGGCCAGCCCCGGCGGCCGGCTCCCGGCGCCGCAGAGGCAGACCCTGTCGCGGCTCTGCGGGAAGAGCCGGTGAACGCCGGACAGGTCGATGGCGCGGCACGTGGTCCTGAGACAAATCCGGCGCAACCTGCCGGGGAAACCCGCGTGGCGAGGCGGGAGGCCGATCCGAAATGGCAGGCCGTGCCCGGCGTCTCGGAACGGTTTGGCCGGACGGTGGCCGGGGAAGCGCCCGTTTCGAGAATTGACAGGGAGGTGGTGGCATCGCGTCCGTCGCCCGGGGCCGAGGTTTGGCCGACAGAGGGCAGAGGGTTGGTCGCACCGGTGGTCAGGGAGCGGGCCACCGATTCGTTCGGGCCGCCTCCCGGGTCGATACGAGAGAGGGCGGCCGTTCGCGCAAGGGCGCCGGAACGCTCCGCGATGAAGGACGTGCCGACCGCCAACGTTGGAGTCCGGCAGGAGACAACTGGCAGATGGGGGGTGGACAAGCAGCCCGTGCCAGACGTGCCGATGCCGGAGCCGCTCTTGAAGAACGGACGTGCAGAGCCGGGAGTGCGTTCACGACAGGCTGCGGCGGCCATGCCTCACGTCGAACCAACCCGGCCCACGGCAACTGTTTCGGTGGGGGACCGTCCCGCTACGAACAGTGTACGTCTCGCCGGGATCGGGCCGCGCGGTGGAGCGCCGCGCGATACCCGTGACAGAAGCGGTCAGGCACCGGCGGAAGCTGTTCTCGGGGGCGCCGGCCGGCGGGATAACGTTGTCTCTACCGATCACGTGCCGCTCAATCGCAGAGGTGGGGGGGAAGCGGGAGAGGCCGGTGCGGCGGGCCAGGGTCTCAAGCAAGCCGGGTTGCAACCGCACTCATTGGCGCTGCCGGAACGCGATGCGGTAAATCTTGTCCATCGGGCCGAGGGGCAGTTGCGACATGATCCCAATCCGGATGGTGCGCGGACCGGGGTGAATTCGACCCCCCGGCCCGATGGTTCGCTGCCGCTTGTCGGTTCCGGCGACGGTGGCAGGGCAGGATCGTTAGATGCGATTGACGGACCGGCTGTGCGCAGGCCGGTTGCAGATGCTGCCCAGGCAACGGGGCCGGCAGGTCTTGAGCCGAAGGCAATGCCGGGGATGGCTGGCCCCGGATGGCACGCGCCTGGACGAGTTGCGGTGCAAGCCGACGGGAGGGCAATGCCGCACCCGAGCGTTGGCGCTCCGGTTGATCGGGAGCGGTGGGCTCAGGATACTGATATGCATCGTTTCATGACCCTCCGTCAGGACCGGAACGCTCCGGGAGCGGAGGCGTCAGCTCTGCCAACGGGCGGACAGCCGCACCAACATGCCAGAATGTACGGTAACACCGGCATCGCGACCGGACAGGCGGCAATGCCCGGGCTGGCAGACGTTCAGACCGCGGATCAACCTGTTGACCCGATCGCGCCGGTTCACGGAGAGGTACACACCGCGACACGTCCCGGAACAGGCGCCCCCGCCGGACCGACGACACTTGCCGCCGCACAAGCCGCCCCGCCGCAGGTTCTGCAGGTTTCTGCCGCGATACGCAGCAGCAGCGACGCGATTTTCGATATCCATCTCAGTCCCGCCGAACTTGGCAAGGTCCGAATATCCCTGACCCCGTTCGACAACGGTATACTGGTCAACGTTCTGGCGGACCGGCCGGAGACGCTGGACCTGTTGCGGCGTCACGCCGATCAGCTGGAGCAGGATTTCCGGGAACTCGGGTATGAGAACACGGCGTTTTCGTTCGGCGCCGGAGGGCAGGACGAGGCCGGAGCAGGCGGGCATCTGCGACAGCCCGACCGTTCGGAGCCCGAAGGCGGGGTGGAGGCGGTCGATCGGGACGCCGGGATGCCAAGGCCAGCTGCGCAGCCGGCGGCGACCGGCCGTGTAGACCTGCGCTTGTAGAAAGGAGCTCTCCATGGAAATCGCTTCAGGCAATCCGGTATCGGGGCAGTCAGGTGGGTTCGCCGCCGCCGGCCGGCCGTCTTCGGACGGCGCGCTCATCGGTTCGGACTTCGAGACGTTCCTGAAAATGCTGACGGCCCAGATGAAGCATCAGGACCCTTTGAACCCGGTCGATTCGACGCAGTTCGCGACCCAGCTTGCCACGTTTTCCAGCGTGGAGCAGCAGGTGCGCACCAACGAGCTGCTGACGGCCTTGGGGGCGCAGATGGGCGCGCTGAGCGTGTCCCAGCTTTCCGGCTGGGTCGGGATGACCGCCCGGGCCGAGATGCCGGTGCATTTCGACGGTGAGCCGGTCACCATCAGCACGCGCGACGTTGGTCTTGCCGACAGGGCCGAACTTGTCGTGCGGAACCGGGAAGGCAAGGAAATCCAGCGTTTGCCTGTCGAGACGGGCCGACAGGAGCTGGAATGGGCCGGCGTGTCGGCCAGCGGTGCGCCGTTGCCCGCAGGCGTATATCACCTGACCGTCGAGTCCTACGCGGCCGACGAACTGACATCCACCGACGCGGTCTACGTGCACGCCCGAATCGTCGAGGCACGCAACGAAGATGGCCTGCCGATCCTTGTCATGGACAGCGGACAGGAGGTCGAAAGCGGGGATATCGTCGGTCTCAGGCAGGCCCAATAACGCCGCGGACTGCGCAAAATCCGGTCAAACGACCCTTGCCGGACCCCGCGAGCGTTGTATTTGTGCATTACGTTGCCGATGACCGGAGAAGGGTCTTTATCGGCGCGCGCACTTGAAGTAATGATGTGCTGAGCGTAAGTTTACTCATGAGGCGGCAATGCCTCGAAAACGTTTTGGAGATGGCTATGACGAAATTCATGACCCTGATCGCAGGTGCAGCCCTTGCTGGCGCGACCGCGATGCCCGCCTTTGCGAATGATCCGTTTGTGTCGTCGCAAAGCGGTGAAGACAACACCATTACCACCGAAGGTGCCATTGCTCTTGGCGCGGCCGGCTTGGCTGGTGCTGTCATCATTCTGAACGACGACAGCTCGTCGTCCTCGAGCTCGAGCTCGGGCGGTGCCCTTCCGACCATAGGCAACTAAGCCTCGATCGGAACAGGATAGTCTTAAAAAAAGCGGGCCGAATTGGCCCGCTTTTTTCGTTGTCACGTGTCGGTACGCCTGAGACCCAGTTCTTACCTGAGAAGCTGGAACGTGGCGAAACCCAGTTCCGGGCCTACCCATTGCCGCGATTGAAGGATGCGACCGCTGCCGCTGACCAGGTAGAGGTCGACGAACTGGCGGCCCTTGGCAACACAGCTTGAAAACATCTGAAGCGCCGGCTGGCTGATCTGGCCGTATTCGACGAACTGCTCATACCCCCGGCTGACGACACAGCTCGTCTTGGCCTCGATCTCCTGGTGATTGCCATCGAGATACCGCTGGGTATAGAGGACGGTCCCCTCCTCGCGCCGGGACACGAGTGCCAGGACGCCATCAACATCGGCCGACATCAGGTCGGGCGGAATGGCGCGGGTGGCGGTGATGATCCCGTTCTTGGTCGTGATCGTGCGACGATCGCTCGTTCCCCAGGCCGCCCAGGTACTGTAGGGGCCATTTGTCTCGATCACGCGCAGCACACTCTGCCCCTTGACCGAGGGAAACTGGATTGTCGCGAGCGGCTCGTCGGGCCCGGTGCTGGCGAGTGCCTTCTGTGCCGTGCGAGACAGCTTGACCGGGTCGAGTTTCAGCTTGGGAGGCCGGATCGCCGTTTTGACAAGCTTGCCGGCCGTGACCACTGTCAGGTCGGATTTCCGGCTGGTGCAGCCTGGAAGTGCGAGCGTTGCAATGACGGCGAGGCCGACCAGGAGCCGGGTAAAGATCATCTCCAGAATTTCCCCCAGCTTTCGGCGACGCTCGGCCGGTGCGCATCGTTGACGACGTCGTACAGGCGACCCTCCACGTTCAGGCGCTGGCCGCCGTCCCGTTGCAGCGGGCGGATCGTGTCGCTGTAGGTCTGGCGTGTCGGCTGGCCGACGAGCCATGTGAGCGGCACCGAGAAGAAGATGCCCTTGTCGAATGACCCTTCGCCGAAGGTGGCCGCGGACACGTTCGTCTTGGTTGCGAAGGCCCCGAACCGCCAGCCGTTCGAGAAGCTGCGGGCCACTTCCAGCGTGGCGCCCCAGTCGCCGGCGAGATATCGGCCGGCGTGAACGGTGGCGTCGAACCCGTTCTGGAAGTCGTAATAGGCCGAGACGTGCCCGTTCCACTGGGGAATCACGCCACCGGGGGTCTGCCGGCTGCGCAGACCGAAGAGCTGGTCATAGTCGCGCGGATGGACGAAATTGACCTCGGCGCCGAAGGCAAGCCGGCTGTCGACCGGCTTCCAGAGCACCTCGCCCGACACGCCGGCATACATCATCTCGAGATACCCGGCGGTGACGCGGCTGTAGAGATTAGGCCCGTGGCGAGAGTATTTCGCGATCGTCAGCTGGTCGATCGTCGGCCCTGCCTCGGGGTTGTAGAGCGCCGCGTTCGACCGGACATGGGGCATGATCGAGTTGCTGGGCCGCGTCACGTGGTCGAGGTTCCCGAACAGCTTGACGGAACTCGCCCCGGTCACGATCCAGCCCTTGCCAAGATGCCAGTCGGCGCGGGCCCGAAGCCGGACGTCGGCGCGGAACGGCTGATCGGGGTCGAAGGTATACGTGCGGGCGAAGGGCGCGATCTTCCATTCCAGCTTGGGATAGTATCCGGGCAGCGGGGCCGGCACATCACCGAAACGCAGGCTGTCGGTGATCACGGCGGCCGCCAGCGCATCGCGCGCAGGCGCGTTCTCGAGGCGTTCGAGGTCACTGCGGCGGAAGGTCGTGGTGCTGAGCGGCATGCCGTTCCGGGACACGGTGATATGGAACGTCTCGATCGAGGCGGGCATCGTCCGGCTGAGAACGCGGAAGGTCCGGCCCAGCGCCTGGGCGTCGGCAATGTAGATGTTGTTCTCGATCAGCGCGTGCGCGCTGCGCTCGGTGATGTCCAGGCCGATGAGCTCGATCTGCTCCTGCGCCAGGAGAGTGCTGAAATCGCGAACGCTCTTGGCCTGGGCGTTCTTGTCGAGCGTCCAACCGAGATCCTTGAAGGCGCCGGGATCCCGCAGGCCGACCGGGAGAGGCGCCTGTTCGAGGCTGGCCGTGGCGGGTTTCTTCACGTTGAGGGACAGCGACACGCTTGCGCCGATCTCCGACCCGGCAAGGGAGAACAGGCGCACGTCGACACCTTCGGCGGCGCGATAGGTCAGGCCGAAGTTCCAGGGCGACTTGTGGTTGAAGCTGATCGCAGCCGCCGGGTTGGCCGTCTGCCGCTCTTCGAACTCGTAGGCGTCGGAGGAATACTCGGCCGAGACGCTGATCTTGTCGGTGATGTCGTAAGTCAGGCCACCGAAGAACGCCATCCGGCCGCTGAAGTAGTCGGAAAAACGGAAGTTGCCGCCCGTGCCGACGCCGGCGAAGGTAAAGGGCTGCCGGTTGCGCCAGCTCGCAAAGCTGTTGTAGCTGCCCAGCCGGCCCCAGCCGATGCCGCCGGTCACGCGCAGGCGGTTGTTGATCTGTTTCGTGGCGACGATGTATTCGCCCGAAAGAACGCCGGTGCCGAGGAAATCCTGCAGGCCCACGGCGACGGCGGGCAGGTAGTCGGTTTCCTCGAGCAGGCGGATCCGCACGTCGAAGCTGCGGTCGTAGTAGATGCGGAACGCCGGTGACAGGCCGTCGATGCCAGAGTAGCGGAAGCTTCCCGAGAGCCATGGCAGGATCTGGAAGGTCGCCGTGCTCTTGGTGTAGCCGGGAAAGTGCGACACGGTCAGCGAGAATTCGGAATCCGGCGCCATTTCGGCGGTCGGCATGTCGATCAGGCCGCTGGGGACGCCGTAATTGTTGGTTTTGGTGGTGGTAAGGCTGTCAGCCTGGCTTGCGCCGGGCATTATCAAAGCCGCCAACATGGTCGCAGAAAGAAAGTGTTTCCGGATCACGCTCAGCTTCCCCAACAAGATATCGTGTTCATTCCGGATCACTCTAACGAAACGTATTGCGGGCAACAATGAAACAATCGGCATTTTTGCGACCGAAGCAGAATGTTGCGCCCATTTGCGGCGAGAAGGACACTCACAGCAATTCCACGGTGGCGATAACTGTCGCGGCGCCCGCGGCGAAGCCGGCGATGGCCCATGCCGCGTAGACAAGTCGCGAGGGCCGTGGCGGCGGGTGCGGCGGCTGGGATTGCCGCACGAGCGCGCTTTCCACGATCTGGGGCAGGCGTGGCCCGTACCGGCTGAGCACCGCAAGGGTCCGGGAAAGGTCGCGCAGGGCGGCGCGGGGGCCCACGTTCTTGCGGATGTAGTTTTCGACCACGGGGCGGGCGACCTGCCAGATGTTGATCTGCGGGTTGAGCGAGCGCGCCACGCCCTCGACCACCACCATCGTGCGCTGGAGCAGGATAAGCTCGGTCCTTGTTTCCATCCCGAACCGCTCGGTGACCTCGAAGAGATAGCTCAGGATCCCGCCCATCGACATCTTGCTGGCGTCCATCCCGAAGATCGGCTCACCCACGGCGCGCAGGGCGCGGGCAAATTCCGTCACGTCCCGGTCAGAGGGCACGTAGCCGGCCTCGAAATGCACCTCGGCGACGCGCTGGTAATCGCGGCGGATGAAGCCATACAGAATTTCCGCATAGACCTTGCGGGTATACTCGTCGATATGGCCCATGATCCCGAAATCGAAGGCGATGATGTCGCCGTTCGGCGCCACCTTGAGGTTGCCCTGGTGCATGTCGCCGTGGAAGAAACCGTCGCGAAGGGCGTGGTTCAGGAAAAGCTGCAGCACGCGCTCGCCCAGAACCACACGGTCATGCCCCGCCGCATCAAGCGCCGCGTTGTCGCCCAGCGGTATGCCGGCGGCCCAGCCCATGGTCATGACCCGGCGGCTCGACAGGTCCCACTTGATCTCGGGCAGTTCGAACCCGGGGTCGTCTGCCGTGTTGGCCCTGAATTCCGAGGCGGAGGAGGATTCAAGGCGCAGGTCCAGCTCGCCCAGGACCACGCCCTCGAAATGCGCGATCACCTCGGTCGGGCGCAGGCGGCGGGACGCGGGGGAGAGGACCTCGATCATCCGGGCGGCGAAATAGAAGGCGTCGATATCCTTGCGGAATGCCCGCTCGATCCGGGGGCGGAGCACCTTGACCGCCACCTCTTCGCCGCTGCCTTTCAGCCGGGCCTTGTGGACCTGCGCGATGGAGGCGGCGGCCACCGGCTCGCTGAACTCCATGAATATCTCGTCGACGGGGTGGCCCAGTTCCCGCTCGACGCTCTGCTTGGCGACGGTGACCGGGAAAGGCGGCAGCTTGTCCTGCAGGATGCGCAGCTCGTTGGCGAGGTCGTCGCCGACGATATCGGGCCGGGTCGAGAAGACCTGCCCGAACTTGATATAGGCGGGGCCAAGCGCCGTTAGGGCGCGCAGCGCGGGCGGCATGTTCGGGTCGCCGCGGTAGCCCAGCCACTGGAACGGCCAGGCGAGAAAGCGCATCGTGCCCCGCACCAGCGGCGGTGCATCCATCGCATCCATGATCAGGCCCATCGCGCCGGTGCGTTCCAGCGTGGCGCCGGTGCGGATCAGGCGCAGAAGGTTGTGCGGCCCGCGCATCGGCTAGATCTTCCAGCCCGAATGGAGACAGGCCACGCCCATCGTCAGGTTGCGGTACTTGGCGTTTTCGAACCCGGCCTGCCGCACCATTTGCAGGAAGGTTTCCTGGTCCGGGAAGCGACGGATGGACTCGACGAGGTATTGATAGCTGTCGCGATCGTTGGCGATGGCCTGGCCCATGCGCGGGATGATGTTGAAGGAATAGAGGTCATAGACCTTCTGCATCAGGTCGTTGGGGATCTGGCTGAACTCCAGCACCATCAGCCGGCCGCCGGGTTTGAGCACGCGGAACGCCTCGTTCAGGGCTTCCTGCGGTCGGGTGACGTTCCTGATGCCGAAGCTAATCGTGTAGACGTCGAACGTGTTGTCGGCGAAGGGCAGTGCCATCGCGTCGCCCACCACCCAGTCGAGGCTGTCGCCAAGGCTTTCCGCCTCGGCCCGTTTCCGGCCTTCGACCAGCATCGGTTCGGTCAGGTCCAGCACGGTGGCATGCCCATGCCCCGCGCGCTTGAGGAAACGGAAGGAGATGTCGCCGGTACCGCCTGCCACGTCGAGCAGCCGCTGGCCGGGCCGCGGCGCCAGCCAGTCCATCATCGCGTCTTTCCAGACGCGGTGGATGCCGAAGCTCATCGCGTCGTTCATCACGTCGTATTTCGACGCGACCGAGCCGAAGACGCCCCGCACGCGGCCGGCTTTCTCGTCCTCGGGGATGTCCTGAAACCCGAAATGGGTGGTTTTCTCGGTCATCTTGGCTTTCCGGCCCTTGCCGTTCTGGGTCACCGCCCTTCTTATAGGGCGCCCGGGGCGGGTTACAATCCGCCCCGTTGATACCGAGGGGGAAACATGCCCGAATTGCCGGAGGTTGAGACCGTTCGCCGCGGGCTGTTGCCCGCGATGGAGGGGGCGGTGATCGCCCGGGCCGAGGTGAACCGGCCCGACCTGCGCTGGCCGTTTCCGGACCGGATGGCCGAGCGGCTGTCGGGGCAGCGGGTTCTGAACCTGCGCAGGCGGTCGAAATACATCCTGGCCGACCTGTCTTCGGACGAGACCTTGCTGATCCATCTCGGCATGTCGGGGCGCATCCTGATCTCGGGCGATCCGCTGGGGCAGTTCGTGCATGACCATCCGGCGCCGGAGAAGCATGACCACGTGGTGTTTCACATGGAGAACGGCGCGCGGATCACCTTCAACGACCCGCGCCGGTTCGGTGCGATGGACCTGATCGCCACGCCGATCGCCGACCAGCATCCGCTATTGCAGAAGCTCGGGCCCGAGCCGCTGGGCAATGCCTTTAACGAGGGGCACCTGGTGGCCGCGCTGAAGGGGCGGAATACACCGATCAAGGCGGCGCTGCTGGATCAGCGAATCGTGGCGGGGCTGGGGAACATATACGTCTGCGAGGCGCTTTACCGGGCGCGGATATCGCCGAAACGCCGGGCCGGGGCGATCTCTGCCGCGCGGGTCGCGGGGCTGGTGCCGGTCATCCGGGAGGTGCTGAACGACGCCATCGCCGCCGGCGGCTCCTCCCTTCGCGATTACCGGCGGGCAGATGGCGAACTCGGTTATTTTCAACACAGTTTCGACGTGTACGACCGCGAAGGGCAGCCTTGCCGCACCCCGGGATGCGAAGGGCACGTGCGCCGTATCGTACAATCGGGCCGCTCCTCCTTCTATTGCGCGCAATGCCAAAGATAGGTTGAACCGGCGCGTCAAATTGTTAAGGAATCGTCTTTGACCGAAACAAGCGAAAGCAGATTTCATGGCCTATGAGACGATCATCGTCGAAGTAGAAGACCACGTCGCCCTTATCACCCTCAATCGCCCGGATGCCCTGAACGCCCTGAATGACCAGCTTCTGAAGGAGCTGTCGCAGGCGCTGAAGGAGTGCCAGAAGAACGACAAGGTGCGCTGTATCGTCCTCACCGGCTCGGACAAGGCGTTTGCCGCCGGGGCCGACATCAAGATGATGAGCGAGAAATCCTTCACCGACGTGTTCACCGAGGATCTCTTCGGCCCGGAACCGGAGGTGTTCCAGAGCGTGCGCAAGCCGGTCATCGCGGCGGTGGGCGGTTATGCCCTTGGCGGCGGGTGCGAGCTGGCCATGATGTGCGATTTCATCATCGCGGCGGACACGGCCAAGTTCGGCCAGCCCGAGATCAACCTCGGTGTCATGGCGGGGCTTGGCGGGTCGCAGCGGCTGACCCGGTTCATCGGCAAGTCGAAGGCGATGGACATGAACCTGACCGGCCGCTTCATGGATGCCGACGAGGCCGAGCGCTCTGGCCTGGTGTCGCGCGTGGTGCCGGCCAAGAAGCTCAAGGAAGAGGCGCTGGCCGCCGCAACCAAGATCGCCGAGAAATCGCAGATCGCCGTGATGGCGGTGAAGGAGTCGGTCAACCGCTCCTACGAGGTGCCGCTGCGCGAAGGCCTGCTGTTCGAGCGCCGGGTGTTCCACTCGCTGTTCGCGACGGAAGACCAGAAGGAAGGCATGTCGGCCTTCATGGAGAAGCGCGAGGCGCAGTTCCGCGACAAGTGACCATCCGGCAGCCGGGGCCGCCCTGCGACCGTGACCCTGTCGGGTCGCGGTGCCGTGGTGGTGCCCTCCGGTGTCCCGGCGCGGGCCGGCACGCGGTTTTTCCCCGACGATGACCGCCCGGTTTCACGCGATTCCCGATCGCGCCGCGAGGGATGGCAGGCACGTTCCGGTGAGTCGTGCGTTTGTGTCCATTGCGTAACAGGTTCATGAAAATCAGCCCGGCCCGCATCCCGATCATACGGGGGAAGCCAAGGGCGGGGAATCGCCCTTGGCGCGAGCAAGTTACCGGTTTGCATTTCCGCCGATTTCGTCTATACGCCCCCGTCATACATGCGCGTGCGGCCCGCTCTGGCCAGAATCATCCCGGTTGTTGACCTGCCGGTTCGGGTTTGCCGACGTGCTATCGAAACACTGAAAACCCGAAAAAGGTCTGAAAAACATGGCAAATACACCTCAATCCAAGAAGCGCGCCCGCCAGAACACGAGCCGCCTGGCCGTCAACAAGGCGCGCCGGTCGCGCATCCGCACCTATCTCCGCAAAGTCGAAGAAGCCATCGCCTCGGGCGACAAGGACGCCGCAATGGCCGCGCTGCGCGCCG
Organism: Roseovarius sp.; assembly: GCF_030373445.1. Classification (GTDB taxonomy): domain Bacteria; phylum Pseudomonadota; class Alphaproteobacteria; order Rhodobacterales; family Rhodobacteraceae; genus Roseovarius. The sequence continues at coordinate 723,327 of NZ_JAUCYU010000001.1, read as the reverse complement.
CCCAGCCCGAACTGATGCGCGGCGTCACCAAGGGCGTCTTCCACAAGAACACCGCTGCGCGGAAAATGTCGCGCCTGTCGTCCCGGGTGAAGTCGCTGGGCTGACGATCCAAACCCTAAGCCGTTGACTCTTAAAGGCGCCCGGAATGACGGGCGCCTTTCGCATTTCCGGCCGTCACGGAATGTGACAGATTCTTTTCAGCCAAAGAACCTGTCAAGCGCGAAGATAAGTTGCCGCCCCTGTGAGGCTGTTGCTAATTTTGCAGGGCGATTCCGCTAGGGGGGAAAGGCTGCCACAGCTGCTCCGACAGGCTTAACTGCTTACGCCACAGGAGCAAAACCGTCGTCATCGACGACTGGCCGAAACCCGAGAGTGCGTGCACGCGACATGAACTGACTGACCCGCGTATGGGGGACATAGCGCGCGGCCAAAGGCATCATGGAGAGGCGGCACAAGACAGGTCCGAAGGTGGACACTTCCGCCCGTTGCCCTTCGCAACGGTACGGGCGAAGTGCTTCCGCATTGACCCCCTGGCGTGATTGCCGACGGCGTGCAGAGCGGTGCGCCGGCGATTTTCAAGAGCAATAGTCGCGGAAATGGGGACAGATGACTAAAGAGCAATGGGGCCAGCTGAAACAGGAACTTCTGGGGACCGTCGGGAAGCACAACTTCGCCAACTGGATCGAGCCGCTGGAACTTTCGGATGTCAGTGATGGCGTGGCCACGTTCAACGTGCCGACCACCTTTACGGGCAACTACGTGTCGCGCAATTTCGGGGATCTCATCCTTTTCCAGGTAAATACTGTCTCGCCGGATATTCGCCGTGTGCATTTCCGCGTGCCGGCCAACGCCACGGCACGGCCCGAACCAGCCGCCCCCAGGCCCAAGCCCGCGCGCCCCGCCGCACAGGCCGCCACCCCGTCCGGCGAGAGCCAGGTGCCGGCGGCCCCGCTCGACGACCGGTTCACCTTCGACAACTTCGTCGTGGGCAAGCCGAACGAGCTGGCCCATGCCGCCGCGCGCCGCGTGGCCGAGGGCGGGCCGGTGACCTTCAACCCGCTGTTCCTTTACGGTGGCGTCGGCCTTGGCAAGACGCACCTGATGCACGCCATCGCGTGGGAGCTGCAAAGCAAGCGGCCCGACCTCAACGTCGTCTACCTGTCCGCAGAACAGTTCATGTACCGCTTCGTGCAGGCTCTGCGCGATCGCAAGATGATGGATTTCAAGGAGATGTTCCGCTCGGTCGACGTGCTGATGGTCGATGATGTCCAGTTCATCGGCGGCAAGGACAGCACGCAGGAGGAGTTCTTCCACACGTTCAACGCGCTGGTGGACCAGAACAAGCAGATCGTCATCTCGGGAGATCGCGCGCCCGGCGAGATCGAGAACCTCGAGGACCGGATCAAGTCGCGCCTGCAATGCGGCCTGGTGGTTGACCTGCACCCGACCGATTACGAGCTGCGGCTCGGCATCCTGCAATCGAAGGTCGACCGGTTCCGCAACGACTATCCCGGCCTGAAGATGGCCGATGGCGTGCTGGAGTTCCTGGCGCACCGGATCAGCACCAATGTCCGTGTGCTTGAAGGCGCGCTGACACGGCTTTATGCCTTCGCTTCACTGGTGGGCCACGAAATCACGCTGGAACTGGCTCAGGACTGCCTGGCCGACATCCTTCGCGCTTCCGAACGGAAGATCTCGATCGAGGAGATCCAGCGGCAGGTGTCGGAGCATTACAATATCCGCCTGTCGGACATGATCGGCCCAAAGCGGGTGCGTAGCTTCGCGCGGCCCCGGCAGGTGGCGATGTTCCTGTGCAAGCAGATGACCAGCCGGTCGCTTCCCGAGATCGGCCGCCGCTTCGGGGGCCGGGATCATACCACGGTGATGCATGGCGTTAAGCGGATCGAGGAACTGCGTGTCCAGGATGCGCAGATGGCAGAGGACCTCGAGATCCTGCGCCGGACGCTCGAAGGGTAATCGCCGCCTGTCCCGAAAATGCAACCGGCCCTGCCTTTGGCTGGGCCGGCCTTGACCCTGCCCCGGAATGCGCCGAAAACAGCACGAAAAGGCTTGAGCGTTAAGGGGAGTTTGCTACGGTGCGCTTCCCGGCACGCAGATCAGGGAGCGAGGGCATGAAACTCAGCATCGAACGCGGCACGCTGCTCAAGGCAGTGTCACAGGCCCAATCCGTGGTCGAACGCCGCAACACGATCCCGATTCTGGCCAACGTGCTGATCGAGGCCGAGGGCGACACGGTGCAGTTCCGCGCCACGGATCTCGACATTGAAGTGGTCGACAAGGCGCCGGCCAAGGTCGAACGGGCCGGGGCGACGACGGTGTCGGCGGTCACGCTGCACGAGATCGTGCGGAAGCTGCCGGATGGCGCTCTGGTGACGCTGACCGACGATGGCGCCTCGGGGCGCATGTCGGTCGAGGCGGGGCGGTCGAACTTCTCGCTGGCGACCCTGCCGCGCGAGGATTTCCCGGTGATGGCCTCGTCGGAATATTCCTGCAATTTCAGCGCCGACGCGCCGGTGCTGCGACGGTTGTTCGACAAGTCGAAATTCGCCATCTCGACCGAGGAGACGCGGTATTACCTGAACGGCGTCTACATGCATATCGCCGATGGCGAGGGCGGCCAGATGCTGCGCTGCGTGGCCACCGATGGCCACAGGCTGGCGCGGATCGACGCGGACCTGCCCGAGGGTGCCGCCGACATGCCCGGCGTGATCGTGCCCCGCAAGACCGTGGGTGAGCTGCGCAAGCTGCTGGACGACGACGAAGCCAAGATCGCCGTCTCGGTCTCGGAGACCAAGGTGCGGTTCGCCACGCCGGACATCACCCTGACCTCGAAGGTGATCGACGGCACCTTTCCCGACTACACCCGCGTCATTCCCACCGGCAACACCCGCCGGCTGGAGGTCGACGCCAGCGAGTTCGCACAGGCCGTCGATCGGGTCGCCACCGTCAGCTCGGAACGCTCTCGGGCGGTGAAGCTGGCGCTGGACGAAGACCGTCTGATCCTGTCGGTCAACGCGCCGGACAGTGGCAATGCCGAGGAAGAGCTGGCCGTGGCCTATGGCGACGAGCATCTCGAGATTGGCTTCAACGCCAAGTACCTGCTGGAGATTGCCAGCCAGGTCGACCGCGAGAATGCGGTTTTCCTGTTCAACTCCTCGGGCGACCCGACGCTGATGCGCGAGGGGAACGACACCAGCGCGGTCTATGTCGTGATGCCGATGCGGGTGTGATCGGCTTCGCCGATGCCTTCGGCGAGAGTATTTCCGGAAAGATGAAAGGGCTTGTATGCCCGGGCTCTACCTTTCCCGCCTGACCCTGTCGCACTACCGCTCGCACAAGGGGGCGGCGCTGGCGCTGGATGCGCGGCCGGTGGCGATTTACGGGCCGAACGGGGCGGGGAAGACCAACCTTCTGGAGGCAGTTTCGCTGTTCTCGCCGGGCCGCGGTTTGCGGCGGGCGGCGGCGCAGGACATGGCGCGACGGCCGGAAAGCCTTGGGTGGAAGGTGACCGGGCATTTGCATTCCTTGCATCAGATCCACGAGGTCGAGATCTGGTCGGAGGAGGGCCAGTCGCGGCAGGTGAAGATCGATGGCAAGGCGGCGAGCCAGGTGGCGCTGGGGCGGATTGCGCGGGTGCTGTGGCTGATCCCGTCGATGGATAGGCTTTGGATCGAGGGGGCCGAGGGGCGGCGGCGGTTCCTGGACCGGATGACGATGAGTTTCGAGCCAACTCATGCAGATGTTTCACTGGCCTATGAGAAGGCGATGCGGGAGCGGAACCGGCTGCTGAAGGACCAGGTGCGCGACGGGCATTGGTACGTGGCGCTGGAGAGGCAGATGGCCGAGGCGGGGGTGGCCATTCACCGCAACCGGCAGACGGCGCTTGAGGAGTTGCGGGCGGCGCAGGAGGCAGCGGAGACGGCCTTTCCGACGGCGGAGCTGGAGCTGACCATGTCGGAGGGGGAGATGCCGGAAACGGAGGCGGACTTCCGCGAGGCGCTGCATGAAAGCCGGTTCCGGGATCTTGCCGCCGGGCGGACGCTGGTGGGGCCGCACAGGGCTGATTTATATGGGGTTTTCGCCGCCAAGGGGGTGCCGGCGAAGGACTGTTCGACGGGGGAGCAGAAGGCGCTTCTGATCTCGCTGATCCTGGCCAATGGACGGGCGCTGGCACGGGAGTTCGGGGCGCCGCCGATCCTGCTCTTGGACGAGGTGGCGGCGCATCTGGATGCAGGCCGGAGGGCGGCGCTTTACGACGAGGTTTGTGCGTTGGGGGCGCAGGCTTGGATGACCGGGACGGGGGCGGAGCTGTTCGAGGAGCTGGGGGAGAGGGCCCAGTTGATCGAGGTGACCGAGGACGAAAACATCAGCAAAATCAGTGGGAAAGGCATGGCATGACCAACCCGCAACGTGTGACTCTCATCACTCTTGGCGTGGCTGATCTGGCCAGATCCAAGGCGTTCTATGGGGCTTTGGGGTGGATTCCGGCGGAGGAGCAGGAGGGGGTCATCTTCTACCAGTTGCACGGTATGGTCCTGGGATTGTTCGGAAAAGCGGCACTGGCGGAGGACCAGGGAAGGGACGGCGCCGAGCTTGGCACCGGGGCGATGACGCTGGCGCAGAACTTCGCGACGGAGGCGGAGGTGGATGAGGCGTTCGACAAAGCCGTGGCGGCGGGGGCCAAAGCGTTGAAACGGCCGGAAAAAGTGTTCTGGGGCGGGTATTCGGGATACTATGCCGATCCGGACGGGCATGCCTGGGAAGTGGCGATGAACCCGTTCTGGCCGCTGGCGGAGGACGGGAGTTTGACCTTGCCGGGGGCAGGGTAAACGGATCGTTGAGACGGGGCGTCGAGGGCGTTTTTCGCGGGATTGCCGACAGGAAGGTTTAACGGCCTTCATTTGCTGGGGTTTCAACGTCGGTATCACGTCGGTATTTCGTCGGTATCGCGTCGGTGCAATGCACCGTGGAGCGATTGATTGATGTGGCGTTCGGTGCGGGGTGCTACGAGATGTGGGATGGGGCGCAACACCAAGGCCGCGGGGCGGAGGGCGTGAGATGAGTGTTTCGGTGCTGCTGCTGCGCGGGATCAACGTGGGCGGGCGGAATGCGCTGCCGATGGCGGAGCTGCGGGCCATCCTGGAGGGGCTGGGGGCGGAGGACGTGGCGACCTATATCCAGAGCGGCAACGCGGTGTTTCGCGGGGAGGTTTCGGCGGAGGCCATCGCGGACGGGATCGAGGCGGCGAAGGGCTTTCGGCCGCAGGCGCTGGTGATGTCCTGCGAGCGGCTGGAGAAGGTCATGGCGTCCAACCCCTTCAGCAAGGAAGGGGAGGCGGATGGCAAATCGGTGCATGCCTGGTTTTTCGATGCCGCGCCAAAGGCGCTGGAGGACGATACGCTGGCGCTTGCAACCAAGACCGAGCGGGTCGAGGTGACGGACACGGCCGCCTTCCTGCATGCCCCCGAAGGGATCGGGCGATCGAGGCTGGCCGCGACGCTGGAAAAGGCGCTGGGCGTGCCCGCCACGGCGCGGAACTGGCGCACGGTCATGGCCATCGCGAAACTGGTGGAAGAGCGCCGATGACGTTGGGCCTGTGGGACGTGGCGCTGTATGCCGGGGCGCTGTTCATCCTGTTCATCACGCCCGGCCCGGTCTGGCTGGCGGTGCTGGCGCGGTCGTTGACGGGCGGGGCGCCGGCGGTGCTGCCGCTGGCGATGGGCGTGGTGGTGGGGGACGTGCTGTGGTCGCTTCTGGCGGTGCTGGGGGTGTCGTGGATCGTGAGCGCCTATGGCGGTTTCATGACGGCGCTGAAGCTGGTGGCGGTGGTGACCTTCGCCGGGATGGGGGTGCTGCTGATCCGCCATGCCGGGCGGAGCATCGTGGCCGACAGCCGGCTGACCCGGCCCGGGGCGCTGGCCGGGTTCATGGCGGGGCTGGCGGCGATCCTCGGGAACCCCAAGGCCATATTGTTCTACATGGGCGTCCTGCCGGGGTTCTTCGACCTTGGCCGGGTGACGCCGGCGGATATCGCCGTGATTGCCCTTTTGTCGGCCATCGTGCCCTTCGTGGGCAACATGGGGCTGGCGCTGTTCCTGGGCCGGGTGCGGCGGCTGATGACCTCTCCGACCGCGCTCAGGCGGACGAACCAGGCGGCAGGGGCGCTGCTGATCGTCGTGGCGGTGGTGATTGCGGTGACGTGAGCGGGTTATCGGCACGGTCTTGTTGCGCGACGTCATTCGCGTGGGAATATCGGGGCCGGAACGGATGCCGAGGTGAGACGGATGGCGCGGCGCACGAGTGAAGAGATCAGGGCGGAGATCGACCGGTGTGCCGCGTTCCTGCGGATCGCCGAGGATTTCGGGAAGGTGTTCTTTCCCGAGGAAGCGGCGTTGCGCGAAGCGTTAGAAGGCGTGCCGGACAAGGATGCCTTTGTTGCGAGATGTCTGAAGAACGGCGCCACCCTGTCGGAAGTGTTGAGTGGATTCGAGCAGGCGGTGAACGATCATATGTCCGCGTTTGCCGATACGGCGCCGGATTCGGTGGCGTATGCGACCGGACTCCGCGCGTATTACCGCGAGCGGACCGGCCGGGAGTTGCTGTCGGATTTTCCGCCACCGACAGGCAAGTTGAAGGCGATCGTGAAGCGGGGGAAGATCCGGAACGACACGGAGTTCTACCTCGTGAAAGAGTGCGTCGATGGCCTGGAGGACAATCCGAAGACCGCCGCCATGGGGCGGGACTTGCGGGCGCTGCTCGGTGCCTACGAGGCGGGTGGCTGAGGTCTGGCGGGCCCGGTGGGCCGCCGAGCGAGGGCCGCATCCCTGAATGCCGGATTCCGGGTCGGGACCGCGCGGAGATATGCCGTGCGGACACCCGCGAAAACTGCCGCCGATTGCGTGACATTCCCCCCGGAAAATCGTATAAAATCGGAAAGTTAAAAAGGATAGCTTGCATGGCAGAAGCAGTACCGGCGCGGGAAGAATATGGCGCCGATTCCATCAAGGTTCTCAAGGGGTTGGAGGCCGTGCGCAAACGGCCGGGCATGTATATCGGCGATACCGATGACGGCTCGGGCCTGCATCACATGGTCTACGAGGTCGTCGATAACGGGATCGACGAGGCGCTGGCGGGCCATGCGGATGTCGTGACGGTGACGATTCACGGCGATTCAAGCGTGTCTGTGAGCGATAACGGCCGCGGGATTCCGGTGGAGATGCACGAGGAAGAGGGCGTTTCGGCGGCCGAGGTCATCATGACGCAGCTTCATGCCGGGGGTAAGTTCGACAGCAATTCCTACAAGGTGTCGGGCGGTCTGCATGGCGTCGGTGTGTCGGTGGTGAACGCGCTGTCGGACTGGCTGGAGCTGCGCATCTGGCGGAGCGGCAAGGAGCATGTCGCCCGGTTCGAGGGCGGCGAGACGGTCGAGCACCTGAAGGTGGTGGGCGATGCCGAAGGCAAGCGCGGCACCGAGGTGCGGTTCCTGGCCTCGACCGACACGTTCTCGAACCTCGAGTACAGTTTCGAGACGCTGGAGAAGCGGCTGCGCGAGCTGGCGTTCCTGAACTCCGGCGTGCGGATCCGGCTGCGGGATGAGCGGCCGGAAGAGGCGCTGGAATCGGAGCTGCATTACGACGGCGGCGTGAAGGAGTTCGTCAAGTATCTCGACCGCCACAAGTCGCCCATGCTGCCCGAGCCGATCTTCATCACCGGGGAGCGGGACGATATCGCCGTGGAAGTGGCGATGTGGTGGAACGACAGCTATCACGAGACGGTGCTGCCCTTCACCAACAACATCCCGCAGCGGGATGGCGGCACGCACCTTGCGGGGTTCCGCGGGGCGCTGACGCGGGTGATGCAGAAATATGCCGCCGAAAGCGGGATCGCCAAGAAGGAGAAGGTGACGTTCACCGGGGACGATGCGCGCGAGGGGCTGACCTGTGTGCTGTCGGTGAAGGTGCCGGACCCGAAGTTTTCCAGCCAGACGAAAGACAAGCTGGTGAGTTCGGAGGTGCGGCCGGCGGTCGAGGGCTTGATGAACGAGAAGCTGTCGGAGTGGTTCGAGGAGAACCCCAACGAGGCGCGGCAGATCGTCGGCAAGATCATGGAGGCCGCGCTGGCGCGGGAGGCGGCAAGGAAGGCGCGCGAGCTGACCCGGCGGAAGACGGCGATGGACGTGAATTACCTTGCCGGGAAGCTGAAGGACTGTTCCGAGAAGGACCCGTCGAAGACCGAGCTGTTCCTGGTGGAGGGTGACAGCGCCGGGGGCTCGGCCCAGACGGGGCGGGCCCGGGGCACGCAGGCGGTGCTGCCGCTGCGCGGCAAGATCCTGAACGTGGAGCGGGCAAGGTTCGACCGGATGCTGGGGAGCCAGGAAATCGGCAACCTGGTGATGGCGCTGGGCACGGGGATCGGGCGGGACGAGTTCGATATCTCGAAGCTGCGGTACCACAAGATCATCATCATGACCGATGCCGACGTGGATGGCGCGCATATCCGGACGCTGCTGCTGACGTTCTTCTACCGGCAGATGCCGGAGCTGATCGAGGGCGGGTATCTCTATATCGCGCAGCCGCCGCTCTACAAGGTGTCGCGGGGCAAGTCGGAGGTGTACCTGAAGGACGTGCCGGCGCTGGAGGATTACCTGATCCAGCAGGGGACGGAGGACGCGGTGCTGCGGCTTGGTTCGGGCGAGGAGATCGTCGGGCAGGACCTGGTGCGCGTGGTCGAGGAGGCGCGGCAGGCGAAGCGGATCCTCGAGACGTTCCCGACGCATTACCCGCGGCATATCCTCGAACAGGCGGCGATTGCCGAGGCGTTCCTGCCCGGTCGGGCGGATGCGGATCTGCAGGCCGTGGCCGACGCGGTGGCGAAGCGGCTGGACCTGATCGCGGTGGAGTACGAGCGCGGCTGGCAGGGCCGGCAGACGCAGGACCACGGCATTCGTCTGACCCGGATGGTCAGGGGTGTCGAGGAGGTGCGGACGTTGGACGGGCCGGTCCTGCGGTCTGGCGAGGCGAAGCGGCTGGCGCAGCTGACGCAGGCGCTGCGCGAGGTCTATACGCAGCCGGCGAAGCTGTACCGCAAGGAGCGGGGGCAGGGGATCTATGGCCCGCTGGACCTGCTGGACGCGATCCTGAAGGAAGGCGAGAAGGGGCTGGCGCTGCAACGCTACAAGGGTCTCGGCGAAATGAACCCGGACCAGCTGTGGGAGACGACGCTGGACCCCGAGGCGCGGACGTTGTTGCAGGTGAAGATCGACGACGTGGCCGAGGCGGACGACCTGTTCACCAAGCTGATGGGCGACGTGGTGGAGCCGCGGCGGGAGTTCATCCAGCAGAACGCGCTGAACGTCGAGAACCTGGATTTCTGAGGGAGTCCGTAAGGCACGCGGTTTCCCCCGCCGGACGGCATGATCCGGCGGGGGAAACGGGCGGCGACCGGAGGTCGTCAGGGTGTTTCGATCACGGCGACGACCTGGTTCTCTTCCACCACGTCACCCTCGGCGACGTGGATCGCGACGACCGAGCCGCCCGAGGCGGATTGAACGCCGATCTCCATCTTCATCGATTCCAGAACCAGGATATCCTCGTTCGCGACCGCCGTGTCGCCGACCGCCTTGTTCACGGACCAGACCGAGCCCATTGCGGGCGCGCGGATCTCTTCCCTAGCCATTGATCGTTCCTTCCTGATTTGGGCCTGCCAGGTGCCGGGCCCGGCCGTGGGGCGCCGGCGGCGATACCTGCCGGGCGAGGGAGGCGGCCTCGCGCCCTGCGCGCCTGCCGCCGACGATGCATTCGGCGAGATTGCCGCCGCTCATGTAAAGGTGGCCGAACACGCTGCCCAGCTCTCCGGCGGCGTAGAGCCGGGGGATGGGGCGGCCGAACGGGGTCACGACCTCCTGCCGGACGTTGTGGCGTGGGCCGCCCTGCGTGTTGATCACGGCGGGGCGCACCTCGCCGTAATAGAAGGGCGGGGTGTCTATGCGTAGCATGGTTTCTTCCGGCCGGCCGAAGACCGTGTCCTGCCCGTGGGAGACCGCCGCGTTCCAGGCATCGAGCGTCTCGCGCATGCGGTTCCCGGGCACGCCGATGCCCTCGGCCAGTGCCGCCAGGCTGTCCGCCCGGTGAAAGATGCCGCGTTCGACCTCCTGAAGGTTGTCGCGGCTCCACTCGAACGACACCTCGGCATCGTTGTACGCGGCGTAGCCCATCGGGTACATCTGCCGCCCGGCCTCATCGAAGATCATGTAGGCGGGCATGCGCGCGAATTCCTGTCGCAGGGGATCGAACTGGTCGAAGGGGCGCATGCCCGTATCGCCCGGATAGGGCGGGTATTCGTTCATGAAGCGGCGCCCGTCGCGATCGACGAGGATCCATGCCAGCCGTGCCAGCGGCTTGCGTGACGCGTTGGGCGCCTCATCCGGTTCGATGCCGAGATCGGAGGCCGACCCGGGAACGCCGGGTGTCCACATCGGGATTCCCTTGTGGAACAGGGCGAACGGGTATTTGCCGGTCGGGTCGCTGAGCGCGTAGGGCCCGTGCACGTGCCACATGTGCCAGAGATCGGCCCCCGCGGCCTGGGCCATGGCGATGCCGTCGCCGGTGTTGCCGCGAAAGGAGGTGGGCCGGATCGCCCCGGCCTGGAAATACTGGTCCTGCATGTCCGGGTTGTTCTCGAACCCGCCGCAGGTGAGGATCACGGCCTTCGCGGCACGGAGGGCCACGGCCCGGCCCGCCTGCCGGGCGATCAGGCCGCAGACCTGGCCGTCGTTGCCGATGACCAGTTCGCCGGCGGCTGTCTCGTACCGCAGGTCGATGCCGCGGTGGGTGATGTTGTCCTCGAGCACCTTTATCAGCCGGCCGCCATTCGTGGTCGCGCTGGTGGCCGAGTACCGCTGCCCGGCCGCAAGCGCGGGCACGTCGGTAACCTCGCAATAGCCGAGCGACATGCAGCCGGGGAACGGGTAGTTGCCCACCGCCCCGGTGACACCCACCTGCGCGTCGCTAATGCGGGCGAGGCCGCGGACATATTCCGGGATGTCGACCATGCCCTGCGCCAGGTCGTGCAGCAGGTCGTCCGGGGTCCGGTTGCCGCAGGTCGCCTGCAGGTAGGTGAACGCATCGCCGGCGTTCTCGGCGATCCGGATCCCGCCCGCGGAAATGGCCGAGAGGCCGCCGGGGAAGGGCATCTTCTCGAGCAGGATGACCTCGGCGCCCGCGTCATGCGCCTCGATGGCGGCGACGCCGCCGGCGGCGCCGAAGCCCACGACGATCACGTCGGTTTCGGCATCCCATCGCTCTACGTCCGTCTCGCGCATCTGCGTCCGCCCCTATCCACGCCCGGCCAGGCCGGCCGCTCGCGCGATGGTGCGGTGCTGGATTTCATTGGTGCCTTCCGAGATCGGGTAAAGCCGCGCATCCCGGAAATACCGCTGCACCGGCGCGTCGTTGATGTAGCCCACGCCCGCGAAGATGCGCATGGCCTGATCGGTGATGCCGACCGCGGCCTCGCTTGCCACCACCTTGGCCATCGATGCCTCGACCAGCGCGGGCGCGCCGCTTTCGAAGAGCTCTGCCGCGGAATAGACATGCAGGCGGGCACTGGTCAGGTCGATGAGCATCTGCGAGAGCTTGCCCTGGACCACCTGGTTCTGGTTGATCGTCTTGCCGAAGACCTCTCGCTGGCCGGCATACTCGACCGACGCCTCGTAGGCCGCCCGGGCCACACCCAGGCTGCGGGCCGCATGGGTGATCCGGCCCTCCTCGAGCGCCGACATCACGTAGGCCATGCCGCGCCCCTCTTCCCCGAGAAGCGCGTCTTCCGGCACCTCGCAATCGAAGTAGACGATGCCGGTTTCCATCGAGCTGTGGCCGAGCTTGTCCATCTTGTGGATCTCGATCCCCGGCAGGTGGCTGTCGACGAGGAAGATGCTCAGCCCGTCGCGCCGCTTGTCGCGATCGGTGTAGACCACGACCAGCATGAAATCCGAAATCGGCGCGCCGGTGGCGTAGATCTTGTTGGCCTTGATGTGCCAGCCCGAGGCGGTGCGCGTCGCGGTGCCCCGCATCGCCAGCACGTCCGAGCCCGCGCCCGGTTCGGTCATGGCGAAAGCCGTCAGCTTTTCGCCGCTGATGATCGGGGCGAGGTAGCGGTCGACCTGCTCGGGCGTTCCGTAGGCCGGGATCAGCCGCTGGCCGAGGCCCAGCATGGGCGTGCCGAGCCCGGCGCAGACCCGGGAGAATTCCTCGATCATGACGCAGGCGTGCAGCAGCGAGCCGCCGGCCCCGCCGAATTCCTCGGCGACCGTCAGGCCGAGAAACCCGTTCTCGGCCGCCTTCGCGATCAGTTCCCTCGGGTAGGTCCCCGAGGCTTCGGCGCTGTCCACCAGCGGGCCGATTTCCTTCTCCGCGAACCGCCGGCACGTGTCGCGGAAGCCGCGCATCTCCTCGTCTTCGATCATCTCCGCCTCCGTGTGTGATGGGCCCGGCGCGCGTGCCCCGGGACAGGTGCCGGCGGCTTTGCCGCGCCGGGCTTTCGCCTATTCGCCGGCCTGTTCCGCTCGGGTGGTGTCGGGGTCGCCCTGCCGGGCCGCTCGGCCGCGCCGAAGCTTGTCGTAGAGCACGTTGATCTCGCCGCAGACCCCCCGCCGGAAGCCGATGACGCAGACGATGAAGATGCAGCCCGTGATGATGGTGACCCACTGGCCGAGGAAGGACAGGTAATCCTCGAGGAAGGTCACCACGAGCGAGCCGAACACGGGCCCGATATAGGTTCCCACGCCGCCCAGCAGCGTCATCAGGATGACGTGGCCGCTTGTCATCCAGTGCACGTCCGAGAGCGAGGCGAATTCGAAGACCACGACCTTGAGCGAGCCGGCCAGCGCCGCCAGCATCCCCGACAGGATGAAGGCCTGGAACTTGAGGCGCGGCGGCGAGTATCCCAGCGAGATCGCCCGGTCCTCGCCATCCTTCATTGCCCTGAGCGCCAGGCCGAAGGGCGAATGGATGATCCGCAGGAAGAACAGGAAGGCGAGGATGAATATCCCGAAACACACGAAATACATCACCAGCGGCACCGAAAGGTCGAAGACCCCGAGGAACATGCCGCGCCGGACCTGGGTGAGCCCGTTCTCGCCGCCGGTCAGCGGCATCTTCATCGCGATGAAATGAACCACTTCCGCCAGCGCGAAGGTGATCATGGCGAAATAGATACCGGCCCGCTGGATGGCGAAGGCGCCGACCACGCCGGCCAGCCCGGTGCCGAGCAGCACGCCGAAGAGGATGCCGACGTCCGGCGTGAGGCCCCAAACCTTGATCGCGTGGCCCGTCGCGTAGGCCGCCGTTCCGAAGAAGGCGCCATGGCCGAAGGACAGCAGCCCCGCGAAGCCGAAGAGCAGGTTGAAGGCGACCGCGAACAGGCCGTAGACGTAGATCTTCATCACGAACATCGGGTAGACGACGAACGGCGCGAGAACGCCCAGCAGGAACAGCGCGGCATACAGGTAGAGCGTGGCGCGGGATTTTTCGGGGAGTATCATGTCTCGATATTTCCTTACTTGCCTGCGATGCCCGACCGGGTGACGAGCAGAACGATCATCATCACGATGAAAATGCTGATATGCGAGGCCTCGGGGTAGTAGACCTTGGTCAGCCCCTCGAGCGTTCCCAGCACGAAGCCCCCGATGATCGACCCGATGATCGAGCCCAGACCGCCGATGACGACGACCGCGAAGACCACCACGATGATCGATTCACCCATCAACGGGTTCACCGGGTAGATCGGCGCGGCCAGCACCCCGCTGAGCGCCGCCAAGGCCGAGCCGAAGGCGAAGGTCAGCGTGATCATGCGGGGCACGTTGATGCCGAAGGTGGCCACAAGGTCGGGCCGTTCGATGGCCGCGCGCAGGGTGGCGCCGAGCCGCGTGCGCTCGATCAGCAGCCACGTGCCGAAACACACGACGATGCTCGCGCCCAGCACCCAGAGCCGGTAGGTGGGCATGTACATGAAACCGATATTGGTCACCCCCGTCAGCGCCTCGGGGATCGGGTAGGGTTTTCCGGACACCGAGTAGAACCCGCGGAAGATGCCGACGATCACCAGCACGAGGCCGAATGTCAGCAACAGCCCGTAGATGTGGTGCAGGTCGTAAAGATGCCGGACCAGCACCCGCTCGATGACGATGGCGATCACCCCGACGAGAAGCGGCGCCAGGATCAGCGAGGGCCAGTAGCCGATCCCGAGATAGTGGCCGAGCATCCAGGTGAAGAACGCCCCCATCATGTACATCGCCCCGTGCGCGAAGTTCACGATGTCGAGCATGCCGAAGATGATGCAGAGACCCAGGCTCAGCATGGCGTAGAATGACCCGTTGATCAGGCCGAGCATCACCTGGCTCAGCAGCAGGTTCAACGGCACACCGAAAATCTCCACGTCGCTGTTCCTTTTCTTGAAGGGGCGGGAATTGGCCGGCCCTGGCTGCGCATGGCGGCCCCGCGCAGGGTACGCGGGGCGCGCGCGTGTGTGCGCGTCGTAGCGGGCTCAGTCCTGAAGCAGCTTGCAGGCCTCGGGATCCATCGGCTGGTAGGCGTCGTCGCCCGAGATGGTCGCCTCGACCTCGAAGAAATCGAACTCGCCCTCGGATTCCTCCGGCGTCTTCACCCGGACGAGGTACATGTCGTGCACCAGTTGACCGTCTTCACGCACGTAAGCGTTCTTGGCGAAGAAATCGTCGATTTCCATGGACTTGAGCGTCTTGATCACGGTCTTCGCGTCCTTGGTTCCGGCTTTCTCCACCGCCTTGAGGTAGTGGTAGGTGGCCGAGTAGGCCTGGGCCTGGAAGAAGGTGGGCATCTTGCCGAAGCGTTCCTTGAACTTCTCCGACCACGCGCGGCTTTCATCGTCGCGGCCCCAGTAGAAGGAGGACGGCGCGCGAAGGTTCTTGGTGGCCTCCAGCCCCAGCGCCTCGACATCGGCGAGCGTGAAGATCATCGGCACGATCACCGGCGTTCCCGCGTCGAGCACGCCGAATTCACCGGCCTGCTTGATCGTTGCCACGGTGTCGGCCCCCGAGTTGATGACCGGCACGACCGAGGCGCCGGATGCCTGGGCCTGAAGGATATAGGCGGAGAAGTCGTTCGCGCCGAGCGGGTGCAGGACGCTGCCGACGACGGACCCGCCCGCGGCCTCGATGTTGGTGGTGGCGTCGGCCATCATGTCGTGCCCGAACGTGTAATCGACGGTCAGGAAGAAGAACTTGTCGTTGCCCTTCTCGACCATGGCCTTCGGCACGACGGCGGAGAAGGAATAGGTGTTCCAGCCCCAGTGGACGTGGTTGGGCGTGCAATCCTCCTGTACCAGGCGGCTCGAGCCGGCATCGGAGACCATGGCGACCTTGTCGAACCGCTCGGCCAGGTGAACGGTTTCGATGGCGCCCGAGGACAGGTTGATGCCCACGATGGCGTCGACGTCTTCATCCTCGTACCAGCGGCGCGCGATCGAGGCTTCCAGCTCGGCCTTGTGCTGGTTGTCGCCGATTACCAGCGTGATCGGCTCTCCCAGAACCTCGCCGCCCATGTCCTCGATCGCCATTTCGACGGCCACCTGCGACCCGGGCCCGGCCAGGGCCGATTGCTTGCCGGACATGTCGCCCGCAAGGCCGATCTTGATGTCTGCCTGCGCCGTGCCCGCGAGGCCGATCGCGGCGGACGCCATGAGAAGTGTCTTGAGTTTTTTCATTGTGGTTTCCTCCCTTGGAAGTCCCGTTAGAGGGACAGATATCGCTGGACCACACCCGGATCGTCGAGCACTTGCGCCCGGTCGAATTCGTTCCGGATGATGCCGCTGTCGATGACGTAGTAGCGGTCGCTCATGACCTTGGCGAAGCTGAGGTTCTGTTCGACCAGCAGAATGGTCATCCCCCGCGCCTTCAGCCGGACCACCAGCTGTGCGATCTGCTTGATGATGGCGGGTGCCAGCCCTTCGGACGGCTCGTCGAGAAGCAGGATATCGGCGCCGGCCCGGAGGATTCGCGCGATTGAGAGCATCTGTTGCTCGCCGCCCGACAGCTTGGCCCCGCCGGTCTTCCAGCGTTCGCGCAGGTTCGGGAACATCTGGTCGATCTCGTCCGGCCCGAGCCCGCCCTGGCGCAGCGCGGGGGGCAGGTACATGTTCTCGGCCACGGTCAGGTCGGCGAAGATGCCGCGCTCTTCCGGGCAGTAGGCGAGCCCGAGCTTGGCGATCTTGTGGGGGGGAAGGCGGGTTGTCTCGGTGCCGTTGATCCGGATCGAGCCCTTCCGCCTGGGGCCGATGCCGAACACCGATTTCAGCAGCGTGGTCTTGCCCGCGCCGTTGCGCCCCAAAAGGGAAACGACCTCGCCCTTGCAGGCGTGAAGCGAGACGTTCTGGAGGATGTGCAGCTCTCCATAGAACGCATTCAGGTTGCTGATATCTATGACTTTTTCAGACACGGCCGACGTCTTCCATCAGGTCGCCGCCGATATAGGCCTCGATCACCCGCGGATCGTTGGACACGGCGTCGTAGCTTCCTTCCACGAGCACCTGCCCGCGCTGCATGACGGTGATGCGGTCGGAGAGGTCCTTGACCACGTCGAGATTGTGCTCGACCAGGACGATGGTCCTGTCGCGGCGCGCCTCCTGGATCAGCTCGGTGACCAGCCCGATGCTTTCATGGCCCATGCCGGCGGTCGGTTCATCGAGCAGCATGACCCGCGGCGAGAGCGCCAGGGTTGTAGCAATTTCAAGCGCCCGTTTGCGGCCGTAGGGCAGGCTTCCGGCATGCAGCATCGCGTCGCGTTCCAGGCCGACCTGTTTCAGGAACGCCATGCAGCGATCGTCGAAATCGTCGAGCTTCCGGTTGGACACCCAGAACTGGTAATCGTAGCCCTGCGACCTCTGGTAGCTGACGCGGACGTTCTCGAGGACCGTCAGGTCGGGAAAGACCGCGGAGATCTGGAACGAGCGGATGATTCCCATGTTGGGAATGCTCCAGGGGCTTTCGCGGGTGATGTCCCGGCCCTCGTAGAAGATGGCGCCGGAGGAGGGGGTCAGAAACTTGGTCAAAAGGTTGAAAAACGTGGTTTTTCCGGCGCCGTTCGGCCCGATCACGGCATGCACCGACTTGTCGGCGATCGCGACGGAGACGTCGCGGACCGCGTAGAACCCCTTGAAGCTCTTCGACAGGGCGCGGCATTCCAGCACGGGCTGGGCAGAGGGATCGGACAGGGTCATTCCGCACGCGCGCCGCGCCATGGGGCGGGCCGTGCCGACGGCCGCGCACGGTCTGGCAGCGCCGCGGTTTCGGACGGATCAGGAATGCAACACCGCGGTTGCGACGTTCCGGTCATGTCGTGGCCCTCCCTCTGCGGTCGGCCCGCGCTTGCGCGGGCCGATGCATTGCAGGATATTAGATCATGCTGTGCGCATTATAGCAAGAAAAATGATGCATTTGATGCAAATTGGCCCACGGACCCGGGATTTGCTTCAAGATCGCCGGTGCGCTCATCCGGCTTGCCCCCCGCGACCGCGGTGCGCCGCCCCGAGCGATGCGGCCACGCGGCTCAGGTCCGCGCCGCCGTCGGCTGACCTGAGGGCGTCCCGCAGGTGGGCGATGGCCGGTTTCTCGACCTCGGCGGCGGATGCGGCCACCTCCGCCTGCAGTGCCGCCGCCTGGTCGGCGTCGAGGGCATGCGTCACGAGGCCGATCTCCAGCGCCGCCGCCCGGTCGAGGCGCCGGTTGTTCAGGACGATATCGAAGGCGGTTTCGCGCCCGACCAGCTGTGCAAACCGGCGCGTTCCCATGCTTACCCCCATCAGGCGAAAGCCCGGAAAGGCGAACCTGGCCGTCCCGTCGGCAACCCTGTAGTCGCAGGCCACGGCGATCTCGGCGCCGGCGCCGAAGGCCCCGCCGCCGATCTGCGCCATGGTCACGAAGGGTGCATTCCACAGCAACTGCAGAAGCGTCTCGATACTAACGGCGGTGGCGATGCGGTCGGCGGGCTCCGGCTCTGCCTTCGGGTCGCGGTACAGGCCGGCGCAAAAGTGCTTTCCCTCGCCCCTGAGCACGAGAAGGCGGGTGTCATCGGCATAGGCGCCCGAGACCTCGTGCACCAGGGCCGCGACCATCCCGGCGGACAGCGCGTTGGCCTGTCCGGGGCGGTTCAGTGTCAGCTCTTTCACATACGCTGACGTATGGTCGACGAGGACGGGCGCATCGGCCGGTGGCCCGGTGTCCGGCGTTGCGGTCATGTCGGGCGTTCCTCTCGTGCCATGGTTCAGGGTTCGATCGCGTGTTTGAACCCCACGGTTCCGGAGCGGTCCGGACGGCGGAGGGCGTGCAGGATGACCTGGCGCGTTTCGTCGGGCTCGATGACATCGTCGATGATGCCGAGCTCGGCGGCCTTGAAGGCGCTGGCGGCCCGGGCGAGCTGTTCGAGCAGTTCGGCCTTGCGCGCCGCGGGGTCGGCGGCGGCCTCGATCTCCTTGCCGTGGATGATCAGAACCCCGGCTTCCGGGCCCATCACGTCGAAGAAGGCGCGGGGCCAGGCCACCAGCGTGTCCGGCTTGCAGGCGCGGCCGCACATCGCGATATAGGCCATGCCGACCGCCTTGCGCAGGACGACGGTGACCTTGGGCACGGTGGTGCGGTACAGGGCGTTCACCAACCGCGCGCAGTGTGTCACCATCCGGTGCTTCTCGATGTCCGGGCCGACCATGAAGCCGGGCACGTCGGTGAAGAACACCAGGGGAATGTGAAAGGCGTCGCACAGGTCGATGAGCTTCCGCGCCTTCCGGGCGCCCTTTTCGTCGATCGCGCCGCCAAGATGCATGGGGTTGTTGGCGATCAGGCCGACGGGTTGCCCGTCCATCCGCGCGAAGGCCGTGAGCAGGCCGGGCCCGTAATCCGGCCGGACGACGAACAGGCTGTCTCCGTCGACGATCATCTCGACCAGGGCCCGCATGTCATAGGCACGCCGCTGGTTCTCGGGGACATGCCCGAGAAGGCGCTCGCGCCCTGCCTCGTTGTCGCACGGCGCGGGCCGGGGCGGGGCGACGGGGGGCAATTGGCCGCTGCTGGACGGGAAGAACGACAGGTAGCGGCGCACCAGCAACAGCGCCTCGCGGTCGTCCGCCGCCACGAGATCGGCCTGTCCGGTGGTCTGCATCGCCATGGTGTCGCCGCCGATCTCGTCCGCGGTCACGGTCTGGCCGAGACCGGCCTTGACCAGCGGCGGGCCCGACATGCCCATGTAGCCGGTCCCGGATACCTTGATGGTGAAATCGCCCATCGCGGCCGTGAAGGACGGGCCGCCGAAGGAATGCCCCATGATGACCGCGACCTGGGGCACGTGGCCGCTCATCCGGAAGTGCTGTTCGAGGCCGCCGCCGAGGGCCGAGGAAACGGCCCCGCGGCTTTCCTGGAGGCGCGCCGCGCCCGCCTCGCTCAGCATGATGAAGGGGCGCCGCTCGCGGATGGCCATCTCGCGCAGGCGCGTCAGTTTCTTCTCGGCCACCTGCCCGCGCGTGCCGACCAGCACGGTAGGGTCGTCAGCCGCGACGAAGACTGGCCGCCCGTCGATCAGGCCGCTGCCCGTCACCAGCCCGTCGGCCGGGGTTCTCTCGGCCAGCTCGGGATGGCGGCTGCGGGCGTGCATGCCGATCTCGTGGAAGCTGTCGGGGTCGAGCAGGACCCCGAGCCGTTCGCGTACCGAAAGCTTCGACTGGGCGCGCAGCTTTTCCAGCTTATCCGCGCCGCCCATTTCGAGCACTTTCGAACGCCGGGCCCGAACCTCGGACGGGGTGTCGGCGGGGCGTTCCCGGTCAGACGACATGCAACGGCCCTCCCATTTCCTCGTACCATTCGCGCAGCTCGCCCTTGCGCACCTTGCCGGAGGCGGTCTTCGGCAGGCGGTCGACCATGATGACGTGGTGCGGGATCTTGTAGGAGGCGATGCGGTTCCGGCAGATTTGCTGAAGATCCTCGCGGGTGAAGGCGGCGCCGTCGCGGGACACGACGAAGACGGCGCCCACCTCGCCCCGGTCGGGGTCGGGCACGCCGATCAGCGCAAGGTCCGCGACATCCGCGTGATGCGCCAGGAACATCTCGACCTCCTGCGCCGCGTAGTTGAAGCCGGAGGACTTGATGATTTCCGATCCCCGGCCCAGCCATTGCAGCCGGCCCTGCGCGTCCTTGCAGCCGATGTCGCCGGTGTCGAACCAGCCGTCCGCGTCGAACTGGGCGGCGGTCGCCTCGGGGTCGCCGAAATATCCCAGCATGATATGCGGCGTCCTGACGTGAATCGCGCCGGGCTCTCCGGGGGGCGGGCAGCCGCCGGTCTCGGCCACCAGCCGGATGCGGTCACCGGGGAATTCACGGCCTTCCAGCCCGATCTCGTCCAGCGCGGCGGAATGCGTGACCGGGCCGCTTGTCTCGGTCATGCCGTAGCCCGTCGTGGCCTTGCTTACGCCGAAGCGCGCCAGCAGCTCGGTATGTTCCTTGCGGCGGGGAAATATGGCGGCCATCCGGACGGAGGCGACCCGGTCGGGCGAGAATGCAGCGGAGGCGGCGATTTCCTTCAGGATCTGGGTGATGCCGGCAATTACCGTGCAGGCGCGGGACTCGATCAGGTCGAGCGCCTCCTCCGGGTCGAAGCGGGTCTGCAGCACGAGGCACCCGCCCACCGCGACCGCGACCAGCACGGCGTTCTGGCAGCCGGTGACGGCGAACAGCGGGTAGGCCAGGAAGATGCGGTCGCCCTGGACGTAGTCGATGGCGATGTTGAGCGCGTTGTTCAGGCTGGCATGGCTGAGCATGACCCCTTTCGGCCGCGAGGTGGAGCCCGAGGTATAGAGGATATAGGCCAAGTCATCCGGTGCCGCCGCGACGGGGGGCAGGGCAACGTTCCGGCCGCCGGCGAGGAAGGCGGACCAGTCGAGGAAGGGCGCCGGGCCGGGCGCCTCCGACCTTGCCAGCACCACGTGTTCCAGCGCAGGCAGGCCGTCGCCGGCCGCGAGCACTTCCTGAAGGATGCGCTCGTAGGAGACATCGCCGGAGCCGGCCTGCGTGACGACGACCCTGGCGCCGGAATCGGCCAGAAGCTGGGCCAGGTCGGCCGCCCGCAGGCGGGTGTTGATCGGCGCCAGGACGGCGCCGATCCGGGTCACGGCGAACTGCACCGCGATCCATTCGGGGATGTTCGACATCCAGAGCGCCACCCTGTCGCCGGGCCGGACCCCGAGCGCGACCAGCCCCCTTGCCACCTGGTCGACGGCCGAGTCCATCTGCCGATAGCTGATCTCCTCGGTGTCGATGACGAAGGGGCTGTCCGGCCAGTGCTTCACGGCACGCCGGAAGAGCGCATCGACCGTCAACCGGTAGCGGTGTGCCGACAGGTCCTCCCGGCTTGCGTCGCATGGGTCACCGGTCGGGTGTTGCTGGTCGTCACTCATGTTTGCCGAAGCCTTACTTCTCGACCCGGACCGGGGTGTCGCCGATGATCTGGACCCGGCGCATCCGGCGCAGTTCGTTGTAGTCGTCGAGCGCGTAGTGCTGGGTGGCGCGGTTGTCCCAGATCGCCATCGACCCCGCCTGCCAGCGGAAGCGGACCTGGAACTCGGGTTTCATGACATGTTCGAACAGCAGCGACAGGATGTGCTTGCTTTCGTTGTCGTCGACGCCGACGATCCGCTGCGTGTAGGTCGAGTTGACGAAAAGCACCGGCTTCTTCGTTACCGGGTGCATCCGGACGACGGGGTGTTCCACCGCCGCGTCCACCACGGTTCCCTCGTCCCGCAGGCTGCCTTCGGCGGCGTAGGTCCGGCGGACGGTCGAGTTGTCGTGCAGCGCGGTCAGGTCCATCAGGTAGCGCTTGAGGCCCGAGGACAGGGCATCGAAGGCGGCCGTCATGCTCGAGAACATCGTGTCGCCGCCGGTTCTCGGCGCGACCTCGGCATAGAGCAGCGAGCCCATGGGGGGATTGGCGTAGTCGGTATTGTCGGCGTGCCACATGCCGCCGACCGCCTTTTTCGAGCCGTCATTCTCGAGCAGGGACATGACCTCGTACCCCTCGTAGCGTTTCAGCTTCTTCGAGATGTCCGGGGTGCCGAACCGTTTCGCCAGTTCGAGATGGCCCTCGGGGGTCATGTCCTGGTCGCGGAAGAAGACGACCTCGTGCTCCATCAGGGCATCGTGGATGACCTTGAAGGCCGCGTCATCGACGGGGCGCGACAGGTCGATCCCGTGGATCTCGGCGCCGATGGCCGTCGTGACGGGACGCACCTCGATGCCGGGGGTCGAGGACGCTCGGGTGGTCTTGGGCTGTGGCTTGGTGGTGTTGGTCATGGTTCCTCCCATCGAAAAAATCGGGAACTTCCCGAGTCATGGTTTCCCGGTAACCGCCCCGGCCGCGGCGTGGCCCGGAAGTGACGCCGTGGACCATGGCTTACCGTGTCATTGTCTTGAGATCGGCGATCCCGAGGACGGATCGTCCGGTCGCGGTCAGCTGCCGATCCAGGTTGTCGTGCAGGGTCAGCGTCCTGGCATTGCGCCAGAACCTGTCGGCATTGAAGTCGCGGCTGGTTGCGCGGGCGCCGCAGAGGCGGAACAGCATCGACCCGAGCTCCACGCTGGCCTGCGAGCAGTGGCACTTCGCCTGGTACACCGCGCGGGAGGCCTCTTCGGAGGAGGCCGCCCCGGACTCGACCGCGGAGAGCGCCTCGGCCGCGCGGCGGACAAGCGCCTTGCCCGCCTCGAGCTTCACGCTCATGTCGCCGATCAGGATCGCCACGTGGGGCTCGTCGACGGCCCGCTCGACGCCGATCACCGGCTTGGCGCAGGTCTTCAGGTAATCGATGGTGAAATCCAGCGCGGACTGGCCGATGCCGTTGAAGAGCGCGGCGAAGGTCAGCTGGAACAGCTGGCCGATCGTGCCCGGCTTCAGGAAGTCGCCCGGCGCGCCGATGGTCATGTCATGCGGCACGAAGGCGTCCTTGATCTTGCAGACGCCGCTGGAGGTGGCCCGCTGGCCCATGTTGTCCCAGCTGTCGATGATCTCGACACCGGGTGCCTCTGCCGGGACCACGGGCACCAGCAGGCCGCTCATGTCGTCCGACCCCTGCGCCATGCACAGGGGAATGATGTAGGTGCAGCCCATCGAGCCGGTGGCAAAGAACTTGTCCGCCGTGACCGACCAGCCCCCGTCGACCGGCGTGGCGACGGAATCGTATTTCGGACGCCCGCCCGCATCGGTGAAGCGTTGTGACGGTTCGCTGCCGAGGTAGCAGAAGGTCGCGCCGTCCGTCGCCGCCTCGTGGGCGAACTTCTCCAGCTGATCCTTGTGCCCTATCGCCTTGATCGTCGCCATCGCGGCGTAATGGACGGCGACGATCTGCGCGGTGGAGCTGCAGCCGCTGGCCAGTGTTTCCAAAACCCGGAAATAGCCCCACATGTCGCCGTTGGGGCCCAGGTCGAGCCCGCCCATATACGTCGGGGCCACGGCGTGCAGCAGGCCATGGTCGCGCACGATGTCCATAGAGGCGCGGGGGTAGGTGCCCGCCCGGTCCACCTCGGCCGCCCGTTCGCGCAGCTTCGCCGCGCATTGCTGCGCGACCTCCAGGTACGCGGGACGATACGGTGCAGACATGCGCTCCTCCTCGGCAAGCCGCCTTTCCCCTCCCGGGTCGCGCCGATGGCACGGTCCCGATCCAACCGGCAGCGAGGATTGCAAGGCAATTGGGTCACTGCAATTGGTGCATTTAGTGCAATTTAATCGGATTGCCGGGTCGGCACAAGGGCAAATCGGTCGCCCGACGCACAAGCGATGCGGTTGCTCCAATATGGCGTTGTAGCTTATGACTGTATTTCAGAAGCAGGGATAGCCGAGTACATGGGGCAGCAGGAACACTGGTACGATTCAATCGCGGACCGCTCCGGCCCCCGGTATGTCGCCATCGTGGAGGCACTTTCCGAGGCAATCCAGACCGGCCGCCTTTGCGCTGGGGATCGCGTCCCGCCGCAGCGGGAACTGGCCAAGCTGATCGGGGTGACACCGGGCACGACCGCACGGGCTTATGCGATTGCATCGAAACGCGGCCTGATCTCGGGGGAAACCGGGCGCGGAACGCATGTCAGGAAGGAAGCGACCTATCCGCGGCTTTTCCAGAAAGAGCTTGCCCCGAAGCTCTCCGTCGACGTCAACCGGCCCTCGCTCTATGCCAATCGCCACCTCGAGGAGGGCGTGCTGGCAAATCTCGCGCTTCCCCGCGCGCCGTCGGACCGCCTGCAGCGCCTCCTGAGCGAGAGCATCGCGGCGATTGCCCCCGAAGCGGCCGCGCCGTCGCCGGATTACCGGCAATACCTGACCGATTTCTCTCCGCGCCATTGCGGTATCGGCGCCGAGTGGCTTCGGCAGATGGGTTTCCAGGCCAACGCGGAAGACGTGATGCTGACCGGCGGGGCCCATATCGGGATCTTCCTGATCCTGACGTTCCAGAACCTGCAGACGCTGCCGATCCTCATGTCGGCCGTGACCTATGGCGGCATGCGGCACCTTCAGTCGATCAACGGACGGCAGATGATCGATATCGAGCATGACGACGAAGGCATCGTCCCGGCCGCGCTCGAGGGTGCCTGCCGGCGCGGGATGGGCAAGATGCTGTTCGTGCAGACCGCGGTTCACAACCCGCTGAGCGTGGTCACCCCGCCCCATCGGCGCGAGGAGATCGCGGCCATCGCGAGGCGCTTCGACCTGATCGTGATCGAGGACAACGCGGCGCTTGTCGCGCCGGCCAATGACGGGCCGATCATTGCCGAGCTCATTCCCGAGCGCACCTTCCTGATTTCGAGTACCTCCAAGAGCCTGACGCCATCGGCGCCGCTTGGCATCGTCCGGGCCCCGCCCGGATGGGCGAGCCAGCTTGTCACCTCGATGCGGATGCATCACTTCTATCCGTCCGTGCTCAATTACGCCGTCGTGGAACGGTTGCTGAAGGACGATGTCGTCAAGGATATCTGGGCCGACAATGCCGAGGTGGTGAACCGGCGCGGGCAGATCGCCCGGAGCATATTCGGGCCGGAGCTGTTCCGCCCCGGACCGCTGTCGCATTATGGCTGGCTCAGCCTTCCGGACGGGTGGCACCCGGAATCCTTCACCACGGCGGCGCGCCAGGCGGGGATCGAGGTGGGCGGTTCGCGGGAGTTCACGCTGAAGGGCGCAAATCATGCGCAGGAGGGTATCAGGATTTCCCTGACCGGCCCGCAATCCGACGAGGAGCTCGTCAAGCAGCTTACGGTGCTGAACGGCCTGCTGTCACACGGTTGAGAGGGGCAGGGCCGTTGCGGCCCGGGCGCCTGCCGGCAAAGCTGGCTGGCCGAGGTGCGGCGGCGCGGGCCGGGGGCCGGCCGCGCCGCCGCGAAGGTTTCAGAACGCCTCGGTCGGCGTCAGGGTGGTGCGGTGCATCATCCGGCGATGCTCGGACGAATAGCCGCCGGTGCCGCGGTGCTGGGTGGCCCAGTTGTCCCACATCACCAGGTCGCCCTCGTTCCAGACATGGCGATACTGGAAGTCGGGGCGCTTGCAATGCTCGAACAGCTCGTCGAGCAGGGCGCGGCTTTCCTCTTCCGGCATGTCGACGATATGCGAGGTGAAGCCTTCGTTGACGAAGATGCTCTTGCGCCTGGTCACCGGGTGCACGTGGACGACCGGGTGAACCACGTCGGGGACCTTTGACTTCTGGTCGTCGTTCAGTTCGCTGGTTCCGCCGCGTTCCTTGCGGACCTTCTCGTAGGCCATGCCGTAGCGGTGCACCGCCTGAAGGTTCTCGATGCGCTCCTTCATCTCGTCGGACAGCGCATCGTAGGCGTCGGTCATCGAGGCGAACATCGTGTCGCCAAGCGGCTTGCCGTTTTCCCGGGGCACTTCGACCGCGTAGAGCAGCGAGCCACGGCTGGGCTGCTTCACGTAGGACAGGTCGGTGTGCCAGAACTCGCCGCTGCCGCCGATCCGCTTGCCGTTCTCGACGATGTTGGAGACCCGGAAGATCTCGGGATACCCGGGCAGGAGGTACTGCTCCATCACGTGGACCTCGAGCCCGCCGAAGCGGCGGCTGAACTCGATGTGATCCTCGGGCGAGATGTCCTGATCGCGGAACACGATCACCGAGCACTCGTTGAACAGCTTCTCGATCTCGGCAAAGCAGTCGTCCGACACTTTCTTCGACAGGTCGATGCCCGTGATTTCCGTGCCGAGGGGAATTGGCCCCTGCTTGACCTCGAAGCTGGTATTGACGTCATCCATGGTGTCTTGCTGTGACATTTTCCGTCACCTCCTTGGTTTGCTCATTTCCATGAAACTGTCCGGAGATTGTAGAATGCGTAGCCGCGCTGCGGCTCCCATTCGATCCCGGCATTCTTACCGAAGACATAGAACATCTCGGAGATGAGAACCGAGTGACCGGTCTCACGAAGGATCTTCCCGATTTCGCGGAACAGCTTGTCGCGCTCTTCGGGGTCGGACGCGGCGTTGGTCTTCTCGATCAGGGCCTCGACCTCGTCATTTTCGTAATCCGACCACGTGCCGGCCTTGCTGGCCGTTCCGAAGATGGGGGTGATCGGGTCGTTGATGGCGTTGGAATACTGCATGATCGTCATCGGGCCCGACTTGTGGGTGTTGTTCAGGCGCGCCCAGGCCGAGTAGTCCATGATCTGCAGTTCGGCGTTGATGCCGACGGCCGACCAGAAGGCGACGACGGCCTGTGCGACGTCCTTGGAATAGGAGGTCGGGCACAGAAGCTTGGTGTCGAACCCGTTGGGGTAGCCGGCTTCGGCCAGGAGCTGGCGGGCCTTTTCCGGGTCGTAGCCATAGGGTTCGAGCTCGGGGTCGACGCCGACCGGGTAGTATTTCGAGATGAAGGACGACAGCGGTTCGCCCACGCCATGCATGACGCTTTCGATGATCGCGTTCTCGTCGACCGCGTAGTTGAGCGCGAGCCGGACCTTGGGATCGCTGATCGGGGAGTCGGGATCGTTGGCGTAGAGCCGCACGTGCAGGGGGCTGCCTGTGGGCACGGGCAGCACGTCGATGCCATCGGTGGTTTCCAGCCGTTTCACATCGGCCGCGTCGATCTTGTCGGCCATGTCCACCTCGCCGGTGAGCAGGGCGTTGACGCGGGTGCTGCTGTCGGAGATGAACTTGAAGACCAGCGTCTTGATGCCGGGTTTTTCACCGTAATAGTCGTCGAACCGTTCCAGCGTCAGCGACTGGCCGACATTGAGCTCGACGAACTTGTAGGGCCCTGCGCCGACGGGGTTGCGGGCGAACTCGTCGGGAGAGTCAAGCGATTCCGTGTATTCCTTGGGCACGATGGCGATGAAGGCCGCGGCCTTGTTCATGAAGACGGCATCGGGCTTGGCCATGTTCACGACGACGGTCGACGGGTCGGTGACCTCGACGCTGTCGATCGTGGTGGCGAAGTAGGGGCGGCGCGTGCTCTGGACCTCGGGGTCGAGGATGCGCTCGATCGAGTATTTCACGTCTTCCGCCGTCAGGGCCGCGCCGTTGTGAAAGATCACGTCGTCGCGGATCTTGAACGTGTAGGTGAGGCCATCGTCGGAACGCTCGAAGCTTTCGGCGATCTGCGGGGTCAGGCGGCCGTCCTGGTCGAAGGTGTAGAGGTTGTCGAAGAGCTGCCAGTGGTAGCGATCCGAGTTGCCGGTATTGTCGACCTGCGCATCGAGGATCGCGATGTTGCGGTCGGTGGCGAAGACGATCGTGTCCTTGTCGACGGCCGGTTCGGTGGCATGAACCACACCTGCAAGCGCCACCGACGCCAGCAGGCCCGTGGCCGCCGATTTGAGGGCCCTCAGCCCCTTGTTTTTCAGAATGTTCATTGTTTTCTCCTCCTCCTTTTTGGAACTGTCATCTGCCCATCGCCCCGGTCGCGAGGGTGGCGCAGGTGCCGGCCGGTTTCCCGGCACGGATGTCCTTTGCGAAATGGCAGGCGCTGAACTGGCCGGCGGGGCCGGCCTCGAGCTCGGGCTGCGTGGTTGCGCAAATCTGCTGGCTGAACGGGCAGCGCGTGTGGAACGGGCAGCCGGATGGCGGGCTGAGCGGAGAGGGGATTTCCCCCGAAATCGGAAGCGCGGCGCCCTCGTCTGTGGAGGCGGCGCTTTTCAGGATCATCGTGTAGGGGTGGGAACTTCGGCGCAGGACCTCGTCTTTCGGGCCGATTTCCATGAAGCGGCCGAGATACATGACGCCGATGGCGTCGCTCATGAAGGAGACCACGCTGAGATCGTGCGAGATCAGCAGGTAGGTCAGCTTGAACTCGCTTTGCAGGTCCTTCAGCAGGTTCAGGATCTGGGCCTGGATCGAGACGTCGAGCGCCGAGACCGGCTCGTCGAGGACGAGGAAGCGCGGTTTCGGGGCGATGGCGCGGGCGATGGCCACCCTTTGGCGCTGGCCGCCGCTGAGCTCGTTCGGGTAGCGGCGGGCGGCGTCCTGCGGCAGGCCGACCATGTCGAGCAATTCGCTGACGCGCTGTGCCAGGGCGCGTTCTCCGCTGAGCAGTTTCTGGGTTCTGAGCGGCTCGTCGATGATATGGCCCACGCACATCCGCGGGCTGAGCGAGGTGTAGGGATCCTGCAGCACCGGCTGCATCATGCGGCGCAGGACCGGGTCGACGCGGCCCTTTTCGTTCATCAGCGGCTTGCCATCGATCTTGACCGAGCCGCTGGTCGCGGGCTCGGCGCCGAGGATCATGCGGGCGGTCGTGGTCTTGCCCGAGCCGGATTCGCCGACGAGGCCGAAGGTCTTGCCCTCGCCGATGTCGAAGGAAATGTCGGACACCGCGGTCAGGGTCGCCTTCTTGCCGAGGAAGCCCGTGACGACCGGGTATTCCTTGGTGAGTTCGCGGACGGATACGAAGGCGTGTGTCATGCGATCCTCTGTTTCATCTGCCAGCAGGCGACGCGGCGGTCCTGTCCGAGGCGGTACCATTCAGGATATTCCGAGGCGCATTGCCCGAGGCTGACCGGGCAGCGGGGCTCGAACCGGCAGCCACCGGGCAGGTTGTGCATGGTGGGCGGGTTGCCGGGGATCAGCGCCAGGCGTTCGGCGTCCTGGTCGAGGGTCGGCACGGCGTCGAGCAAACCCTGGGTGTAGGGATGTTCGGGGGCGTTGAAGACCTTGCTCACGGGGCCGGCCTCGACGATGCGGCCGGCGTACATGATCGCGACATCGTCGCAGAAGCGCGAGACGAGATGCAGGTCGTGGGTGACGAGGATCATGCCCATGCCGGTGTCGCCCTGGATCTGCCTGAGCAGTTCGAGGATCTGGAGCTGGACCGTCACGTCGAGCGCCGTCGTCGGTTCGTCGGCGATCAGCAGGCGGGGGGACGAGGCCAGGTTGATGGCAATGGCCACGCGCTGGCGCATGCCGCCGCTGAACTGGTGGGGATAGGCCCCGAGCCGCTTGTCGGGGGCCGGGATGCGGACCTTGCGCAGCACGTCGATGACGCGGTCGCGGATTTCCGCCTTGCTCAGTTTCTCCCGCCGGAACGCCTCGGCGACCTGGTCGCCGATGGTGAAGAGCGGGTTGAGCGCCGTCATCGGATCCTGAAGGATCATGCCGATCTGGGAACCGCGGATGCGCTCCATCTCGCGCGGGGTCTTGGCCAGGAGGTTCTCGCCCTTGAACTCGATCCGCCCGGCGCCGATCTTGCCGCTTTCCGGCAAGAGGCCCATGACCGACAGGCAGGTCATGCTCTTGCCAGAGCCGGATTCGCCCACCAGCGCGAGCGTACGGCCGGAGTCGACGGAAAAGGATACGTCGTCGACCGCCGAGATCACGCCCTTGGGCGAGGCGATCCAGGTGACGAGGTTTTCGACGTTGAGAAGCGGGCTCATGGCATCACCATTTCGTGGAAAGTGTCGGTGAAAGGCGGTCGCGCGCCGCGTCGCCGAGGATGTTGCCCGATAGGACCGTCAGGATCAGCACGACGCCCGGGAAGATCGAGATCCACCACGCCTGTTCGAGGAAGGCGCGGCCATCGGCGATCATCGTGCCCCAGGAGGGGTAGGGCGGCTGAACGCCCAGCCCGAGGAAGCTGAGGGTTGCCTCGAGGATGATGATGATCCCGATATCGAGCGTGGCGAGCACGATGAAGGTGCTCATGACGTTGGGCAGGATGTGGCGGAGCACGATGCGCGTGGTCGAGGCGTCGCTGAGCTTGGCCAGCTCGACGAAGCCGCGTTCGCGCAGGGAGAGGGTTTCGCTTCTCAGCACGCGGGCGAAGCGGGCCCAGTTGGCGAGGCTGAGGACGATCACCAGGTTGAACAGGCTCGAGCCCACCGCGCCCACGAGGACGAGGGCGAGGATGACCGCCGGCAGGGCGAACTGCACGTCGGCGAGGCGCATGGCCACCGCGTCGAACACCCCGCCGACATAGCCCGCGATGACCCCGACCAGCCCGCCGATCACGCCGGCGAGGAAGACCGCCGTGAAGGCGACCAGGAGCGAGACCTGCCCGCCCTTCATGATGCGCGACAGGATATCGCGGCCCAGCTGATCGGTGCCCAGCCAGTGCTCGGCCGAGGGCGGCTGGAGGGTGGCGCCCAAGGAGATGGCGATGGGGTCGTAGGGCGCGAGAACATCGCTGAGCGCGCAGGCGACGATCACCACGAGGACGACGCACAGCGCGAAGCCGACCTGCAGCTTCTTCAGCCAGAACGTGGAGCGCTGGCCCGCCTTCACGGCGACACTCGTGTCGGTCACCCCGGTTGCAACCGGAACGTCGACGTGCCGTGGCCGTTCCCCGGTTTCGTCAACCAAGGCGGATTCTCGGGTCGATGATTGCATAGAGGATATCCACTGCGAGGTTGAGGCCGACGAAGATCAGCGCCGAGACGGTCACGGCGGCCTGGACGACGGCGTAGTCGAGGTTGGAAATCGAATCGAGGATGAGCTTGCCCACGCCGGGCCAGGCGAAGATCGCCTCGATCGCGACGGCGCCACCCATGAGGATGCCGAACTGGAGCGCCATGAAGGTGAGGACCGGCAGGGAGGCATTCTTCAGGGCGTGCTTGTAGATGACGACATGCGCCGGAAGGCCCTTGATGCGTGCCATCTTGACGTATTCCGAGCCCAACACCTCGAGCATGCTGGAACGGGTCAGGCGCAGGATGCCGGCGGCGGAGTACCACCCGAGCGCAAGCGCCGGCAGGATGAGGTTGCTGAAGCTGCCATACCCGCTGGTGGGAAGCCATCGCAGCTCGACCGAGAACAGCCGGACGAGCAGCAGCGCCAGCAGGAAGGGCGGGGCCGCCTGGCCGAAGATCGCGACGCCCTTGGCGAGAATGTCGACGACGGTGTCGCGCCGGACGGCCGAGGCCACGCCGAGCGGAATGCCGACAAGCGTGCCGACGCCGAGGGACAGGCTGGTGAGCAGGAGGGTCGCGCCGAGGCGCTCCATCACCACATCCAGCGCGGGCCGGCGGAAGCGGTAGGAGGTGCCCATGTCGCCCTGCACGAGGTCGCCGACGAAGCGCAGGTACTGGATCGGTATCGGGTCGGACAGGCCCATTTCATCCCGCAGGAGCGCGCGGTCGGCCTCTGTCGCCTCGGGCGGCAGCATGAGGTGCGTCGGGTCGCCGACGAGGCGTATGATGACGAAGATGATCGCCGTGACGAGGAAGACGGTCACCAGCGCCTGCTGCGTCCGGAAGAAGATGAACCGGGTCATGACGGACGGCTCGCGAGCCTTGCGGTGCATGCGGTTCCGGGGCAGGGCGTTGCGGGGCGCGCCACGTCACGGGGCAAGAAAGCCGTTCGCAAGTGCACTCCGCCTGCCCAGCTGCAAGCCAATTCGGTCAAACCAGATCCTCCCTTGTGAAGAGGGCGCCCTTCAATCGGCGCATCCGATTTACTCGGGGGTCGCCGGGCGTCTCTTCTTACATTCGCCCCGAAAGTGCGTAGCACTCAGCGCAAAATGTAACGATATTTGTTGCATCAATTAATTCATATTGTCAAGTCAGACATCAGGACAAACTCCGGCGATGCCAGAGCGGGGATTGGCCAACCGGGCCGGAACGGGTGAAAACGTTACCGTTTTCTGCGGGTGATACGGTCCAACCGGTCGGAATCCTTGCATTAATTCACGTGGAACTCGATTGCGCCCGGAGGGTTCTGACACTCGTGACATTGCCTGATTTAGGACGGTCGCGGTAGGCTCAACGTAAAATTGATACCCTTTTTATTAGACCAATAAGCGATATTGCATCAACGGGATTGGTCGACAGCGGGGCCCGGGGCACTCAAGGAGCGCACATTTCCGACTCGGCAGGGTTACAGGGCAGGCACCCCGATCACGTGGGGGTGGGCCAGCAGCAGGGCCGCGAACGCCGCCAGGCCGAAGAGCAGCCGGACGAGCAGGGCGATCGGGGAGCGCGGTGCGTGGCATAGCGGCGCGGCCTTGCGGGCGGTCTCGAGCGCCTCCCAGCGGGGCGTGCCGAGGCGGTGCCGCTTGCGCCGGTCGATCAGTGCCCGGCCGGCCAGCGCGAAACCGCCCAGCACGCCGAACAGGATGACATGGGCGAGGTCGCCGTTGGGCAACAGGTGGACACCCGCCCAGAGCGCCAGCGCCAGCAGGATCGGGTGCCGCGTCCAGCGCACGATGCCCGGGCGGGCGGGGTCGAAGCTGTCGTTCCGCGCCCCGCCGAAGGAGAACGGGTTCGGCCGCGCGACGGCGAGCGCGAGGATCAGGCAAACCGCCAGCATGCCGAGGTGGGCGGCATGGCGGTGCCATTCCATCTGTGGCCAGAGCTGGACGTAGGGGGCCTGGCCGGCGGACCGGACCAGGAGGGCGAGCATGGCGACCGAGAGGAGCGAGTAGGCCAGCCCGAAGCCGCGCGTGCCGATCACGGCCACGAGGCGGGATTTCACGGCCGGGCGCACCGGGATCGAGTGCGTGAGGAAGAAGGCCGCGAAGACGGTGGCGAACCCGGTCCATCCCATGTCATTTCCCCGGTTTCGGGCGCAGGAGCGACGGGCCGTAGCCCAGTACGAACCCGGCGAAGGCCGCAAGCCAGAGCGCCCCGGACAGATGCATCAGCCCGAGGTGGACCGACGCCCCGAACCGCGTCAGGACCGAGGCGAAGAGGCAGAGGTAGATCGCTAGCGTCGCCCGGTTCGCGGTGAGGGCCTGGCCGGTATGTCCGAGGCTGGCGCGGGTCATCACCGCAAGGGTCATCCCGCCAATGGCCCCGGCCATCCACAGGTGCTGGGCCCCGGCGGTGCCCGGCTGGCCCATGACCTGATCGAGCCCGAGAGCCAGCGCGCCCAGCGGAAGGAAGAGGTAGGCGGCGTGGAGCACCCACAGCAACGGCTCCTGCAGCGTATGGTGTGGCTGCCAGCGGGCCTGCCGCGCAAGGTGCAACCCGCCGAACGCGAGGAGCGCCGCACCGGTCCCGGTTTCGAAGGGCCGCGCGACCCAGAGTGCCAGGATGGCGATACTGGCCAGCAGGACCAGCTTGTCGAAGCGCTGCATCAGCGGGGCGGGGCGCGCGGGGTTGCCCTGTTTCGCCAGCCAGTTCCGGGTGAAGGAGGGGATGATGCGCCCGCCGATGACGGCGATCATCATGATGGCGGTGGCAAGGCCGAGGCGCAGCCCGATCCCCTGGGGGGCGTAGGTGCCGGAGAGCGCCTCGGCGTGGAAAAGCCCGTTGGCGAGCGTGAAGGCGGCCAGCAGGGCCAGCACGACCAAGTTGCGCCAATTGCGGCCGGCCAGGATCTCGCGCAGGATCAGGCCCCCCAGCACCAGCGGAAAGGCGAGGTCGATGACCGGGGCCGCCGCCGGAGGCAGGAGGCCGGAGACCAGCACCGCCACGCGACCGGCGAGCCATAGGGCGAAGAGCGCCGCCAGCCGCCAGCCCACCATCGGCAGGCGGCCGGTCCAGTTGGGTACGGCCGTCAGCAGGAACCCGGCCAGCACGGCGCCGAGATACCCGAAGAGGAATTCATGCGCGTGCCAGGTGACGGCGCCGAACCGCGTGGGCAGGGTGATCGCCCCGGACAGGGCGGGCAGCCACAGGAGCATTGCCACGACGGCCCAGAGCGCGCCGAACAGGAAAAAGGGCCGGAACCCGAAGCTGAAAAGCGCCGGCCCCTGCCACGCCCGCACCTGGTCTGCCGATGTTCTTGCCATCATCGTACCCCTGTCCTGGTGCGCATGGTCTTGAGGACGGTCCCGTCCTCGGAACAGGTCAGCCGGACGCGCGTGTCATCGTGAAAGAAGGTGAGCCGCATCTTCCCGGCGTCCTCGTCCTCGCCGTGCTCCAGCCGGCTGGTGATGCGGCCGTCGCGCATCCGCTCCTTCACTTGGTCCGGGGTCAGGCCCAGCAGTTCAGCCAGGTCGGCCGCGTCGATTGCCGGGTTGCCGGATTGCATGTCGATCTTCATGACGCCTCCTTTTCGTCGGCCATGTCCATCAGGTGACGGATGTGCCGGGCGAAATACCACGTGGCGGGGGCCCCGATAGCACAGCCCAGCCCCAGCGACCATGCGGTCGAGGCGACCGGCCCGCCGACCCAGCTGAAGATCAGCGAGGCGAAGAAGACGTTCACCGCCGCGGCGCCGGCCCCGAACGGGTAGAGCGCCAGCGCGATGCGCCGGGTGGGCCACCCCTGCCGGGTCATCGCCGCGAGACCAGTTGCTGCACCGCGATCATGGCGGCGATCAGCGCGATGCAGGCCATGGCGTACCAGAATTCGGCGGTGGCCGACTGGGCCTGGGGGATGGGGCGGTCGAAGCTCTTGGCAACGGCGGGCGAGGCGAAGAGCGTGGCGAGGGGAAGGATCAGGCTGCGCATGTCAGGTCTCCTGTGTCTGGGTGCGGTAGATGTCGGGCAGGGCCCGGGTCAGGCGTTCGGGATCGGGCATAAGGGTGAAGCCGCCGCGGCCGAAGATGCGGGCGAACCAGTCCTGCCCGTCCTCGTCGATGACGATGCCGTGCAGGCTTTGCCCGGCGTTGCGGGCCTCGCGCACGGCCATGTGGCTGTCCTCGATGCCGTGCTGGCCCTCGTAATGGTCGAGGTCGTTTGGCTTGCCGTCGGTCAGCACGATCAGCAGCTTGCGGGCGCTCTGCTGGTCGGCGAGCTGGGCGCTGACATGGCGGATCGCGGCACCGAGGCGGGTGTAGTGGCCGGGGGTCAGGGCGCCGATATTGGCTGTGATCTCGGGCGACATGGGCGCGTCGAACCCCTTGCAGCGGGCCAGGAACACGCGGTCGCGGCGCAGCGAGGAAAAGCCCCAGATGCCCAGCCGGTCGCCCGCCGCGTCGATGCCGCCGGCCAACGCCGCCATCGCCTCGCGCGCGACCTCGATCACCGAGGTGTCGCCGATCGCGGCCTCGGTGGAGCGGGAGGTGTCGATCAGGAAGGCCACGGAGAGGTCGCGCTCGGTCTGGCGGGCGGATTGCCAGATGCGGTCGGAGCCGCGCCCGGTGGCGGCCAGGTCGGCGCGGGCGGTCAGCAGGGCGTCGAGGTCGAGCTCGGAGCCGTCCACCTGGCGCGGTTGCAGGATCCGCCGCGGGCGCAGCGCCTCGAACTGGCGGCGGACCTCGCGCATGCGGCGGGTGTCGGGCCGGAAGGGCGTGCCGGACGGGCGAGCGGGCGCGTCGAGCACGCGGCAGTGACCGGGCATGTAGCTGCGGCTGCGGTGGTTCCATTCGGGATAGGTGTAGGCGCCCGCCAGCGCCTCGTGTTCGGCATCGGCGGGCGAGAGATCGAGATGGAGGCGCAGGCGGGTCGCTGTCTTGCGGTCCTGTTTCGACAGGGTGACCTGGTCCTGGTCGTCGGCCGCCTTCCGGGCGTTGTCCTCGTCGTCATCGTCGACGCTTCGGTTGATGTTCATCGACTCGACCCAGGACAGGATCGATTCGAAGCGGTGGATGATGAAGCTGTCCTTGCGGTTCTGCTGATCCTGGTCCTTGCGCTGGCCGGGTTTGCGGCTGGTATGGGCGGCGGTGGGCGGGGGCGCGGCCGGATCGGCCTGTTCGTCGGCCGCCGCGGCGCCGGCGCCCGGGGTGGCGAAGCGCAGCCAGATCGGGACGGGGGCGGCGGGCATGTAACGGCGCGCGGCGGGCGCGGGCGCGAGCGCCGGCGCGGTGCCGCCGAGCTGGTCGAGGATGGCGTTTTCCATGGCCGCCTCCGGCGCGGGGCGCAGGAGCGCCGGGCGCGCCTCGCAGCAGAGCCGGGCCATCTGTTCGTAGGGTTGCCGCAGGCCGGGACAGGCGGCATAGGCCGTGTCGGCCGCCGCGATGTTGGCGCGGATCTGGGCGCAGTCGAGGGCGGGGCCATCCACCGCGAAATCGAAGGCCGCGATGTCCGAGCCGGCCGCCAGCGCCGTCAGCCAGAAATAGGCGGCGCGGTTCAGCCCGCGTTCGGGGAAGGCGGCGATGAAGGGGGGCAGGGCCAGGCGTTCGCCGTCGAACCGGGCGACCCATTCGTGATCGCGCTCGGCGCCCAGCTTGTGCCGCAAGGGCCGCCGGTGACGCACCAGCGTGGCCGCGGCCTCGGACAGCTCCACCCCCGGCGCGCCGCCCAGCGAGCGGAACAGCACCGCGAGGCTGGGGCGGACCGAGGCGAGCGCGACGCTCGCCTGCGGGTATGTGACCTCGGCGCCGATCCGGCTGGCCATGTCGTGCCAGAGGTTGCCGACGGTCTCTTCCGGTTCCATGAGATCGAGAAGGTGCATGGGGCTTACCCGTAGATCGTCTCGACCAGGTCGCGCAGCGCCTGCTGCACGTCCGGTTCGTCGCTGAGCGGTTCGATGATGGCGGCCTCCAGCGCCGGGATGACCCCCATGCCGCCCGCGATCAGGGTCGCGGCGTAGATCAGCAGGCGGGTCGAGACGCCTTCCTCGAGGTCCATGCCGGACAGCCGCCGGATATGCCCGGCCAGCCGCACCAGCGGCGCGACGCGCCCCGGTTCCAGCCGGCTTTCGGCGGCGACCACGGCGATCTCGGTTTCCGGATCGGGGAAGTCGAAGGAGATCGAGAGGAACCGTTGCCGGGTGGAGGGTTTCAGCCGCTTGAGCACGTTCTGGTAGCCGGGGTTGTAGGAGGCCACGAGCATGAACCCCGTCGGCGCCACCAGTTCCTCGCCCGTCCGGTCGATCATCAGGGTGCGGCGGGTGTCGGTCAGCGGGTGCAACACCACGGTGACATCCTTGCGGGCCTCTACCACCTCGTCGAGGTAACAAATGCCGCCTTCACGCACGGCGCGGGTGAGCGGGCCGTCGACCCAGACCGTTTCGCCGCCCTTGAGCAGGTAGCGCCCGATCAGGTCGGCTGCCGAGAGGTCGTCATGGCAGGCCACGGTATGGAGCGGCTTGGCCAGCCGGGCCGCCATATGCTCGACGAAGCGGGTCTTGCCGCAACCGGTCGGCCCCTTCAGAAGAAGGGGCAAACCGTTGTCATGGGCCGTCTCGAACAGGTCGCATTCGCGGCCCGTGGGCTGATAGAACGGCAGGGTGAGTTTGGTTTCCATATTCATCGCTCATTCTCCGGGAACAGGGTTGGCGGGGCCCGGCGCGATCACCTCGCGCCGCCGTACGACCAGCATCGAGTAGATGAACAGGAGCGCGCCAAGCACGACCGCCGCCCCCGCGCCGAAGCGCATCAGGTAGAAGACCGACAGGCTGTCCTGCACGTCCATGTAATAGTCACCCACCACGCGCTGCATATGAGTCTGGATGGTGCCGGCGAAGGTGAGCACGAAGGTCATGAAGGCCATCCCCCCCGTCATCAGCCAGAATGACCCCATGTTCAGCACCTGGTTGTACGGTTCGCGGTTCCGCAGGATCGGCATCGCGTAGGTGAAGATCGCGAGGTTGAGCGCCACGTAGGCCCCGTAGAAGGCAAGGTGCCCATGCGCCGCCGTGATCTGGGTGCCGTGGGAATAGAAGTTCACCCCGTGCAGCGTGTGCAGGAAGCCCCAGACACCGGCCCCGAAGAAGGCCACGGTCGAAGACCCCAGCGACCACAGGAGCGCCGCCTTGTTGGGGTGGTTCTTGCGCCCCTTCCAGACCATGACGAAGGCGAACGACATCATCAGGAAGAACGGGATCACCTCGAAGGTCGAGAAGATCGAGCCGATCCACTGCCAGTAGCCCGGCAGGCCGATCCAGTAGAAGTGGTGCCCGGTGCCGAGGATGCCCGAGAAGAGCGCGGTGGCGACGATGACATAGAGCCATTTCTCGACAACCTCGCGGTCGACACCGGTCAGTTTCAGCAGCAGGAAGGCGAGGATCGCGGCCATCACCAGTTCCCACGTCGCCTCGACCCACAGGTGCACGACGAACCACCAGTACATCTTGTCGAGGCTCAGGTTCTCGGGGTTGATGAAGGCGAAGACCCACAGGAGCGACAGAAGCCACAGCCCCATCAGCAGCACGTTTGTGATCGCCGTCTTGCGCCCCGCCAGCACGGTCAGCGAGATGTTCACGAGGAAGATCACCGCCGCCACGAGGATGCCGAACTTGACCCAGAGCGGCTGTTCGAGGAACTCGCGCCCGCCGTGGATGCCGACAAGGTAGCTGCCCACCGCGCCAAGCGTGCCGATGACGAGAATCGCCAGCTGGATATAGGCCAGCTTGACCGAGAAGATCTCGCGCTCGGATTCTTCCGGAACGAGGAAATAGGCCGCCCCGAAGAAGCCCAGCAACAGCCAGACGATGAGCGCGTTGGTGTGGATCATCCGGATGATGTTGAACGGCAGAAGTTCCGACAGGAAGTTGGGCGAGACATAGACCCACCCGGCCAGCAGCCCGCCAAGAACCTGGATGCCGAACAGGGCGATCGCACAGACGAAATACGCCAGCGCCACCTTTTGCGATTGATATTTCATGGTTTTTCTCCTTGTCCCGGGTTCAGCCGGCGTCATTGGGCGGCCAGCCCTGGGTGTCGGTCTGGTCGGCCCAGCGCAGGAACTCGGCCAGCCCGCGCATCTCTTCCTCGGTCAGTTCGAAATGCGGCATCTGGCGCCGCCCCTCGATCCCGCTGGGCTGGGCGTTCATCCAGCCGTCGAGGATTTCGTAGGCGCCTTCCGGGTCGTCGGCGACGCCCCAGCGGGTCATCACGTTGCCCACTTCCGGGGCGAAATAGGCGCCCTCGCCATGCAGGCTGTGACAGTTGATGCAGGAATGCCTTTCCCAGACATGCTTGCCCAGCGCGACCTCCTCGGTCAGCGGCATGCCGGCGGTTGATGCGTTCACCACGTATCTGTGGCTGTGGATGGTCAGGACGACGAACACGGCCACGAAGAACAGCGATCCTCCGTAGAACACGTTCCGCGCCCGCGACTTTGTCAGGATTTCAGCCATGTCTCGGCCTCCCTTGGGTTCACGATGCCCGAAGGGTTAACCGGATCGGTGAGGGGGAAGTTTGCGCCAGCGCAACGTTCGCAACAGGTCGCCCGCCTATCGTCGACGGCGAAAGGAATAGCCCATGCGCGACCCCCGCCCCGACGACCCCGACCTGCCCCTGGGCGAACTGATGGACCACTGGCCAGAGACGATCCCCGTCTTCCTGCGCCACAGGATGCTGTGCGTGGGCTGCCTGGTGAACCCGTTCCACACGGTGATGGATGCCTGCGCCGAATACGGGCTCGACGAAGACGTCTTCTTTCAGGAAATCCTCGACGCGATCAGGGCAGTTGCGCCCCGCTGATCACCACGAGCCGGTGCGCGTCGCATACCACGATCCGCTTGCGCCCGCTTTTGACCAGCCCCTGCTTTTCCCAGCCGCTCAACAGCCGGCTGACGGTATGCAGCGTCGTGCCGGTCAGTTCCGACAGGTCCTGGCGGGTGATCGGGAAGTCGATCTCGATTCCCTCGGGCACCTTGCGGCCGGTCTGGTTGATCAGGCGGAGGAGCGCGTTGGCCACCCGCTGCTCGACCTGCTGGGTCGCCATCTCGACGATGCGGGTGTTCATCTCGCCGATGCGCTGGCCGACCGTCTTGTAGGTCTCGGTGGCGAACCCGTCGTATTGCCGGACGAACTCGTCCCAAAGACGCATGGGCCAGCTCAGCGCGATGGATTCCGCCGCCGTCACCGCCGTGGCCGGGTAGGTGTCGCGCCCGAGGGCCCTGGCGATGCCGAACAGCTGACCGGCGGGAATGTGCAGCGCGATCACCTGTTCGCCCGTCGCCGTCACCCTGACGACGCGAATATAGCCATCGAGCAGCATGAAGAACCGCTCGGCCGGCGCGCCCTCGTCGAACACGGCGACGCCCGCGTCGTACCGGCGCGAGCTGGCCTGGTCGAGGATCTCGCGAATCTGCCGCCGCTCCAGCCGCGAGAAGGGGGGCATGTGCGTCAGCAGGCTTTCGTCGAGACGGGGGAGGGTTTTCCGGGGCGCGTTATCCGTCATCTGGCCTTCGAGTCTACCGGTGAATCGGCCGAAGTTCACGCGATTTCGGAGGACGTCACGGAAGCGCAGGCAGTTTGCGCCAGCGCAAAGTCCGCCCGGCGAAAATCGCTAGAACACTCCCCAGACGACAACGGAAAACCTGAAAGGACAAGACGATGTTCCGCACACTGGCAACTGGCCTCGCCCTCGCCGCCCTCATGGGCAGCGCCGCGCTCGCCGAAACCCACGAAGTGCAGATGCTCAACAAGGGCGAAAACGGCCGTATGGTGTTCGAGCCGGCCTTCGTGGCCGCCGCCCCCGGCGACACGATCAAGTTCGTGGCCGCCAGCAAGGGCCACAACGCCGAAACCGTCAAGGGCATGATCCCGGATGGTGCCGAAGGCTTCGCCGGCAAGATCAACGAGGAGATCGAGGTCACCCTCGAGACCGAGGGCCTCTACGCCGTCATGTGCAAGCCGCACTACGCCATGGGCATGGTGATGACCATCGCTGTCGGCGATGTCGAGACCGCGCCCGACGGCTTCCTCGAAGGCCGCGTTCCGAAGAAAGCCAAGGAACGCCTCGAGGAACAGCTTTCCAACCTTTGACCCAACCTGTCCCGGCCCGCCCCGCTGGGGCGGGTTCCAGGGACCAGACCCGATGGAGGACATAATGACCAAGTTACTCAATCCCGGCCTCAAACAGGTCAGCCGCCGCAACGTGCTGCGCGGCTCGATGCTTGCCGGTGCCGCCGCCATGGGCGGGGCCGCTGCCTTTGCCACCCCGCGCCGCGCCCCCGTGCCGACGCCGCGCCAGCCCGGCGCCGACGTGATCAAGGCCGAGGCGGAGGCGAAAGCCAAGGCGAAACCCGCCGACCTGTCCGGCTACACCCGCGTGAAACAGGAGCTTGTCGCGCCCCCGTTCGCGCCCGAGCACGAGCAGGTGGCCACCGGCGGCCCGAAGATCGTCGAGATCACCATGGAAACCCAGGAACGGCTGATGGTCGTCGACGAGGATACCGGCGCCAGTGTCTGGGCCCTGACCTATAACGGCTCGGTGCCCGGCCCGCTGATCATCGTCCACGAGGGCGACATGGTCGAGCTGACGCTGCGCAACCCGGCCGACAGCATGATGGAGCACAACATCGACTTCCACGCCTCGACCGGCGCGCTGGGCGGCGGTGGCCTGACCCATGTCTACCCCGGCGAGGAATGCGTGCTTCGCTGGAAGGCGACGAAGCCCGGCTGCTTCACCTATCACTGTGCCCCGGGCGGCGCGATGATCCCCTACCACGTGACCCACGGCATGAACGGCGCCATCATGGTGCTGCCGCGCGACGGGCTGAAGGACGCGCAGGGCAATCCGCTGCGCTATGACAGCATCGCCTATATCGGTGAGCAGGATTACTACCTGCCGATGGACGAAAGCGGCGATTACAAGAGCTATGACGCCGCCGGCGACGACTATGCCGACAGCCTGGAGGCGATGCGGTCGCTCGTGCCGACGCACCAGGTGTTCAACGGCGCGGTCGGTGCGCTGACCGGGGAACACGCGCTCAAGGCCAAGGTCGGCGAGACGGTCCTGATGGTCCACAACTCGTGCAACGTGGACAGTCGCCCGCACCTGATCGGCGGGCATGGCAACTATGTCTGGGAAAGCTCGTTCACCGATCCGCCGCTGACGGGGATGGAAACATGGTTCGTGCGCGGCGGTGGCGCGGCGGCGGCGATGTATACCTTCGAGCAGCCGGGCGTCTATGCCTACGTGAACCACAACCTGATCATCGGCGCGATGCTGGGCGGGACGGCGCATTTCGTCGTCGAGGGCGAGTGGAACAACACCCTGATGGAACAGGTGGTTGAACCGCGACCCTTCGAAAGCTGAGCGACGGGAGCGTTGACATGACCGCCGCAAGGATCCCCAAGCCCGGCCTGAAGGCGTCCCTTCTTCTGGTTGCGCTGACGGTCCTTGCGGCGGTTCTTCTCGGCGCCGCGCTGAACGGGCGCGGCGCCGGGCACGACCCGGCGCTTCTGCCGGAAATGGCGCCGAGCCCCGTGACCCTGTCGACCGGCGCGCTGCTGTACGTGCAGAAATACGAGGTGACGGTGGCCGAGTGGAACACCTGTCACGACAGGGGCGGTTGCAGCCTTCGCCTGCGGGTGCGGCCCGGGCAGGCGGCCGGGGCGACGCCGGCCACGGGCCTGAGCCATGTCGATGTGGGCGAATACCTTCGATGGATCAACCAGGCGACCGGCGCCGCCTTCCGCCTGCCCACGGCGGGCGAGTGGAGCGAGATGGCGGCCGCCGTTCTGCCGGAAAAGGCCGACCCGATTTTCACCGACCCGTCGCTCACCTGGGCGTCGGCCTACCTGACCGAGGGTTCGACGCCGCGGGCGCTGAAGCCGCGGGGCAGTTTCTCGACCTCTCCCGAGGGCATTGCGGATCTTGACGGCAGCGTCTGGGAATGGACGCAGGAGTGTTATTCCGGCGCGTCCGGTCCGGTCGATCCGGCGCGGTGTCCGGCGTTTTTCGTTGGCGGCGAGCATGTCGCCGCGATGTCCTACCTTATCCGCGACCCGGCGCGGGGTGGATGCGCTGTCGGCTCGCCCCCGGCGCATCTTGGCATGCGGCTGGTGAGCGAGACGGCGATCGGGAGGTCGTGACGGCCGAATCCCGGATTGCGCGGCTTCCGCTTTCTGGTGCAGCATTAGGCGACAGGCTGACATCGTTGCCGCTGCGGGCGTGACGGCGGCGTGAATTCCGCCGAGGAGTCTGAAGCTGGCCCGCGGGCGACGGCGGGTGTCGCAAATGACATGGATTTGCGGCGCGCGCTCCGGAAGGATCGGGGGGAAAGGAGGGCCTGCCATGACAGATGCCCCTGTGTTCCATATCGTCTCCTCCCTCTCCTCTATTGAAAGGCCAATGCCATGAACCGCCCCCTCAGCCCGATTGCCCGGCCCGGGGCGGAACAGATCGCGCGGATCGCGGGATTCGCGCTGGATCGTGAGTTGGCCGTGCCGGAGCCGGTGATGCGCCATGCCGCGACGTTGCTGATCGACACGCTGGGCGTGGCGGCGGGTGCGACGCGGCTGAAGGTGGGGCGGATCGCGCGGGATTTCGCGGTGGATTTCCACGGGGCGGGTGCGGGCCGGTATGCCGCGCCGATGCTGTTCGACGGGCGGGTGGTGAGTATGCCGGGGGCCGCCTGGGCACTGGCGACGCAGATCGACAACCTTGATGGGCATGACGGGTATTACCCGACCAAGGGGCATATCGGCTGTGCCGTGGTGCCGGCGCTGTTCGCCTATGCCGAGCGGCACCCCGAGCTGACCGGGCCACAGGCGTTGAGGGCGATGGTGATGGCCTACGAGGTGGCGACGCGGGCGGCGGTGGCGCTGCACGGGACGGTGAGCGATTACCATACGTCGGGCGCGTGGAACGGGCTGGGGGTGGCGGCGCTGGGCTGTCACCTGGAGAATGCCGGGACAGAGGTGCTGCGGCACGCGCTGGGGATTGCGGAGTATCACGGGCCGCGCAGCCAGATGATGCGGGAGATCGACAACCCCACGATGCTGCATGATGGCTCGGGCATGGGGGCGCTGGTGGGGGTGAACGCGGCGCTTCTGGCGATGCGGGGCTTTACCGGGGCGCCGGCGATTACCGCCGAGGCGCCGGAGGTTGCGGTGTACTGGGACGACCTCGGGGCCGAGTGGACGGTGGCGGAGAATTACATCAAGCCCTATCCGAGCTGTCGCTGGGGCCATCCGGCGGTGGATGCGATGCGGAAATTGCGGGAAGAGCACGGGCTGACGGCCGATCAGGTTGCGGCGGTCGAGGTGCGGACGTTTGACGAGGCGGCGCGGCTCTATTCGGGGATGCCGGAGACGACGACGCAGGCGCAGTATTCGCTGCATTACGTGGTG
The DNA here is from genome assembly GCF_030373445.1 of Roseovarius sp. Taxonomy (GTDB): domain Bacteria; phylum Pseudomonadota; class Alphaproteobacteria; order Rhodobacterales; family Rhodobacteraceae; genus Roseovarius. The sequence continues at coordinate 678,964 of NZ_JAUCYU010000001.1, read as the reverse complement.
GCGGTGATGTTGCAGCATGGCACGCTGGCGCCCCGGCACGTGGCGGACGAGGGGTTGGATGACCCGGACGTGGCCGCGATCATCCCCCGGATCACAGCCGTGGCGACGGACAAGCACAATGCCCGCTTTCCCGCGGCGCGCTGGTCGGATATCGAGGTGACGCTGAGGGATGGGCGCAAGCTGCACTCGGGCGATGTGCCCGCCAGTGGCGGCCCCGGCGCGTGGCGCACCGATGCCGAGGTCGAGGCGAAGTTCCACGATTTCTGCGAGGGCGTGCTCTCCCCGGCCCGCATCCGGGCCATCTGGGCGATGCGGGACGCGATGTTGGACGAGACGGTGACGCTGGCCGAGCTGGCTCGGTTGGTCACCCCGGAAGGAGACGCATGACCAAGGACGCCCCGAGAGTCATCATCATGAACGACACTGCCGGGCCGATGGTGGCGCGGCTGCGCGAGGCCCTCCCGGAGGCGGAGGTGGCCGAGCTGACGCGGTACGAGGAGACCGAAGCGCTCTTGGCGGAATTTCGGCCGGACGTGGTGTATTCGATCAAGTTCGCCGGGAACGAGGGGTTTCCGGTGGAGGCGCTGTTCGGGCCGGAGGGGCCGGGCTGGATTTCTGTCGGGGGGTCGGGGTGCGATCACCTCGGGACATGGGATGCGGGGCGGGTGACGGTGACGAATTCCGCGGGCGTGGCGGCGCATATGATGGCGGAATATGCCTTTGGGTGCGCGTTGCATTTCTCGCTCGATATCGAGGGCTTGGCGCGGGACAAGGCGGACAGGCATTGGCGCGGGTCGCGGATGATGGTGCCGCTGAAGGGGAAGACGCTGCTGATCGTGGGGCTGGGCCAGACCGGGCAGGCAGTGGCCGCGCGGGCGCAGGCCTTCGGGATGCACGTGATCGGCACGCGGGCGCGGCCGGAGCCGATGGAGCATCTCGACGAGGTGCATGCGGCGGACGAGTTGCCTAAGCTTTGGGGGCGGGCGGACATGATCGTGGTCGCCGTGCCGCTGCTGCCGTCGACGCGGGGCATGATCGGGGCGGAGGATTTTGCGGCGATGAAGCGCTCGGCCGTGCTGGTGGATGTGTCGCGCGGCGGCGTGATCGACGGTGCGGCGCTGCTGGAGGCGTTGCAGGAGGGCCGGATCGCCGGGGCGGGGCTCGACGTGTTCGCCGAGGAGCCGTTGCCGGAGGAGAGCCCGTTCTGGGATCTCGACAACATCATCCTGTCGCCGCACAGCTCGGGCGTTTACGAGGGGTGGGATCTGAATTCCCTCGACATGTTCATCGAGAATTTGAAGCGGTGGCAGCGGGGCGAGGGATTGAGGAACGTGGTCGACCCCGGGCGCGGATACTGAGGAGGCAGGCCCATGTCAGAGCGGTTTCGCGGCGTGATCACGCCGATCCTGACGCCCTATAACGACGATTTCAGCATAGCCGAGGATCTATACCTTGAGCATGCCGGCGCCTGCCTCGAGGGCGGGGCGCATTACATCTCGCCGTTCGGCACCACGTCGGAGGCGCTGAGCCAGTCGATGCGGGAGCGGATGGCGATGGTGGAGCGGCTGGCGAGCTCCGGCACGGCAAGGCCGGGTCAGATGATGCCGGGCACGGGGCTGTGCAACATGGAGGAGACGGCGACGCTGTGCCGGCATGCGGTGGAGCTGGGCTGTGCGGCGGTGATGGTGCTGCCGCCGTTCTTCTTCGTCAATGCCGGGGACGAGGGGCTTTACCGGTATTTCAGCGGGCTGATCGAGCGGGTGGGGTCGGACCAGTTGAAGGTGTGTCTGTACCATATTCCGCAGATGGCGGGGATCGGGATATCGCCCGCGCTGGCCGCCCGGCTGAACGAGGCATTTCCGGAGGTGGTGGTGGCCTACAAGGACAGTTCCGGCAACTGGGAGAACACGAAGGCGGTGATCGAGGCGGCGCCGGGGATCTCGGTGTTCCCGGGGTCGGAGAGTTTCCTGGTGGACGCGGGCAAGCTGGGCGGGGGCGGGTGCATCTCGGCCAGTTGCAATTCGAACGTGGCGGCGATCCGGGGGGTGTATGACCTCGTGGTGGCCGGGAAGTGGGAGGCGGCCGAGGCGGCGCTGGAGCCCGTGAACCTGCATCGCAAGGCGGTGCAGGATGGCGGGCTGATCCCGGCGCTGAAGGCGTTGAAGGCGTACCAGTCGGGGGATGCGCGCTGGCTGACCCTGCGGCCGCCGCTGGAGAATGCGGACCCGGCGTTGGGGGAGAGGCTGGCGGGGACGCTTTGAGGGGCGCGCCGGAATTTTGGAAAATTCCGGGGTAGAAAATTCGAATTTTCTACCCCGTTTTCCGCGCGGAAAACGACCCCCGCAACCGGTCAGTTGATCGTCGAGTCGAGCCCTTCAGGCTGGCCCACGACCACGAAGGTGAGCTTCGCGGGGTCGAGCCATTCGCGGGCGACGCGGTTCACGTCTTCCAGGGTCACGGCGTTCATCTTGTCGTTGCGCGTGGCGATGTAGTCGCGGGGCAGGCCGTCGACCTGCATGCCGACCGCGATGTCGGCGATGGGGCCGTTGCCGTCGAAGCGGAGGGGGTAGGCGCCGGTGATGTAGGTCTTGGCGTCTTCCAGTTCCTCGGCGGTCACGCCCTCTTCCTTGATGCGGGTCCACTGGTCGCGGATCACCTCGATGGCCTCGGCCACGCGGTCGTTGGCTGAAGAAACCGAGCCGATCCAGGTTTGCGCGTTGTCCTTGAGGGAGAGGTAGGAATAGACGCCGTAGGTCAGGCCGCGTTTCTGGCGCACCTCGGTCATCAGCCGGGACGAGAAGCCGCCGCCGCCGATGATGTGGTTGAGGACGTAGGCGGCGAAGAAGTCGGGGTCGTCCCGCTCTATGCCGGGCTGGCCGAAGATCACGGCGGATTGCGGGGTCTCGTAGTCGATCACCTTGACGCCGCCGGGCATGTTGGTGTCGGCCGGTCGCGGCAGGGGCGCGCCGGTGGCGGGCAGGTCGCCGAGCAGGTCGTCGACGAGGGTCGAGATTTCGTCGGCGGTGATGTCGCCCACGGCGCTGACAAAGACCCGGTCGCGGGCGAAGACGGCCTTGTGGGCGGCCTGGATATCCTCGCGCGTGAGGCTGCTGACGGATTCGATGGTGCCGTCTTCGGGGCCGCCATAGGGGTGATCGCCGAAGACCAGCTCGGAGAAGGCGTTGCGTACGATCTCGTCCGGGTCCTTGAGGCTGGATTGCAGGATCGAGACCATCTGGGCGCGGACCCGTTCGAGGGCCGGCGGGTTGAAGGCGGGCTCGACGATGCTGGCGCGCAGGAGGTCGGCGGCCTCGTCGCGTGTGTCGGTCAGGAAGCGGGCGGAGACGCTGACCGCGTCGTCGCCGGCCCGGTAGGAGAACTCGGCCGCGATCTGTTCGGCGGCGCGGGCGAAGGCGCGGGAATCCATGTCGCCGCTGCCCTCTTCCAGCAGGGACGTCATCAGGCTGACCGCGCCGTCCTTGCCCTCGGCGTCAAGCGAGGTGCCGCCGCGGAAGCGCAGTTCCAGCGCGACGAAGGGGAGGGAATGCTCCTCGACCAGCCAGACCTCGATGCCGCCGGGGGTGGTGATTTCCTGGATGTCGACATCGGCCCGCGCGGGCAGGGCGGCGACCATGAGCGCCACCAGCATCACGGGGGCGAAAAGGGTTCTTGCAAAGCTCATTGGGTCACCTCCGGCGCCTTCATCCAGCCTGTGACGGCCTTGTCGCGGTTGAATACCTTGCGGGCTGCGGCGAGCACGTCATCTGCGGTGACCGCCTGGAGCACGCCGGGCCAGGCCTGCACGTCCTCGACCGTCAATCCCTGTGTCAGCGCCCGGCCATAGCGGTTGGCGACCTGGTTGACGTCGTCGCGGCCATAGATCTCGTCGGCCCTGAGCTGCATCTTGATGCGCTCGAGCTGTTCCTCGTTGATGCCCTCTTCGAGGAAGGTGGCGATGACCTCGTCCATGGCGTCCTCGATCTCCTGCAGGGTCACGCCGGCGGCCGGCGCGACGATCAGGTCGAAGGTGGTGTCGTCGAGCGACTTGCCGCTGTAATAGGCCGAGGTGTAGACCGCCTTGCTTTCGTCGAACTGGAGCTTCTCGGAGAGGAGCGAGGTGATCCCGCCGCCGAGGATCTCGGCCAGCACGGTGAGGGCGGCGGCCTCGTCCTGGTCGCCGCTGTCGCGCTCGGGGGCGAGGTAGCTGCGCATCACGTAAGGCTGGCCGACGCGGGGGTCTTCGTAGATCAGCCGGCGCTCGGCCATCTGGCGGGGTTCCTGCGGGCGGGCGCGTTCGGGCAGGTTGGGGTTGCGGGGCAGGGCGCCGTAATACTGCTCGGCCAGCGCCTTGACCTCGTCCGGCTGAACGTCGCCGGCGACGATCAGCACGGCGTTGTTGGGGGCGTAATAGGTCTGGTAGTAGGCCAGCGCATCCTGAAGGTCGAGGTCGCGCATCTCGTGCTGCCAGCCGATGATGGGCACGCCGTAGCGGTGGTTGAGATACTGCGCGGCGGTGGCCTGTTCGCGGAAGAGGGCGCCCGGGTTGTTCTCGACCCGCATGTTGCGTTCCTCGATGATCACGTCGCGTTCGGTGGCGATGACCGACTCGTCGAGCTGGAGGTTGACCATGCGGTCGCTCTCCATCTTCATCATCAGTTCGAGACGGTCGGCGGCGACGCGCTGGAAGTAGGCGGTGTAGTCGTAGCTGGTGAAGGCGTTGTCGCGCCCGCCGTTGCGGGCCACGGTGGCGGAGAATTCCCCGTCGGCCACCGTTTTGGTGCCCTTGAAGAGCAGGTGTTCGAGGAAATGCGCCACGCCGGAGACGCCGGGCTCTTCATCGGCCGAGCCGGCCTTATACCAGACCATGTGCACGACGACGGGGGCGCGGTGATCCTCGACCACGACGACCTCCATCCCGTTGTCGAGCATGTAGGACGTTACCTGTTCGTCGGCCCGTGCCGCGCCCGCTGCCGTGAGAACCACGGCGAGCATGGCCAGAAATCTCGTCATGGCCTGCCTCCCTGCCATCAAATTCCTTTGCCCCATGGCTATACTAGCGAAGATACGGGCGTACCATCGCAATTCAATCCATCTGAACGGGTTGTGAATGGCCGCGCCAGCCTAGCGCGAGGGCGGCGGCGCGGTGGGGGTGATGACACCGGCGTTGCGCATGCGGCGCTGTTCGGCTTCCGAATCGAGCCACTGCCGCTTGTAGGCGTCGGTGTAGTTGTCGCGCGGCCCGATGCGCAGGATGTTGCGGCGGCCGTAGTTGCGGCGGATCTGCTGGTCTTCGACGCTGAGACGCTGGCGAATCGCCGGGTCGGTGCCGTAGCGGCCGGCGTGGCGGACGAGGCCCGCGTCACCCGGGGCCACGCCGGTATCGGCCGTGGCGGCCGGGTTGCCGCCGAGTGCGGCGATGCCGTCGGCCTTGGTGTTGTGATCGGTGCGGTTGCCGGCGCCGGGTTGCGGCGTGGGCAGGGCGGAATAGCTTTCGGGGGCCTCGAGCGGTTTGCCGGGGGCGATCGCGAACTCGTCCGGCCCGTTGCCGGTGTTCTTGAACCGGGTCAGCGTGATATCGCGGTCGCGCGAACACGCGGCCACCACAAGCACCAGCCCAACCATCATGATCTTTCTCGGCAACATCATCTTGCCAATCTCCCACACTCGTCGCGCCGTGTCTAACGCATCACGCGGCAAAGGTCACGCGGCCTTTTTCTCGCCCGTGAATAATACCATACCGAGGGCACCGGCGAAAACCGCGATATCGGCCACGTTGAACGCGTAGGGGTTGTCGATGCCGCAGCAGGCCATGTTGAGGAAGTCGGCGACCGCCCCGTAGACCAGCCGGTCGACCACGTTGCCCATCGCCCCGCCGATCAGCAGGCCGGCGGAGATGTGCTGCCAGAGGCCGCCGGGTTCGCGGCGGATCCACCACAGCACGACGCCCGAGATCACCACCGCGATGGCGATGAGGATCCAGCGGGTGGTGTCGGTGTCGCCCTGGAACAGGCCGAAATTGATGCCGTAGTTCCACGCCATCCGGAAGTTGAGGAAGGGCGGCAATATGTCGATCTCGCGCACGCGGTCGAGCTCGAGGATGTGGACAACCCAGTATTTCGACACCTGGTCGATCAGGAAGGTCAGGATGCCTGCGATGATGAGCGTGCGCATGGGGCTCTCCTTGCCGCGTGGCGCCGGTGTCAGTGGCGGAAGTGGCGCATGCCGGTGAGGACCATGGCGAGCCCGGCCTCGTCGGCGGCGGCGATCACATCGTCGTCGCGCATCGAGCCGCCGGGCTGGATGACGGCGGTCGCCCCGGCCTCGGCCGCGGTGAGCAGGCCGTCGGCGAAGGGGAAGAAGGCATCGGAGGCGACGACGCTGCCCTGGGTGAGGGCGGCGTCGAGGCCGAGTTCCCTGGCCATGTCCTGCGATTTGCGGGCGGCGATGCGGCAGCTGTCGACGCGGCTCATCTGGCCCGCGCCGATACCGACGGTGGCGCCGTCCTGGACGTAGACGATGGCGTTGGACTTGACGTGTTTCGCCACTTTCCATGCGAACAGCATGTCGGTCATCTCGCGGTCCGAGGGCGCGCGCTTGGTGACGACGCGAAGGTCGGTCACGTCGACCTGGCCGGTGTCCTTGTCCTGCACGAGGAAGCCGCCGGAGACCTGCTTGATGGCCAGCAGCGAGGCCGTGGGGCTGGCGAGCTTGTCGGTGGTCAGCAGGCGGAGGTTCTTCTTGGCGGCGAAGATCGCCTTGGCGTCGTCATCGGCGCCGGGGGCGATGACCACCTCGGTGAAGATCTTGGCGATCTCCTCGGCGGTTTCGCCGTCGAGGGGCTGGTTCAGTGCGATGATGCCGCCGAAGGCGCTGGTGCGGTCGCAGTCGAAGGCGCGCCTGTAGGCGTCGCGCAATGTCGGCCCCTGGGCCACGCCGCAGGGGTTGGCGTGCTTGATGATGGCGCAGGCAGGGCCCTCGTCGGTGGGGTATTCGCTGACCAGCTCGAAGGCGGCGTCGGTGTCGTTGATGTTGTTGTAGCTGAGTTCCTTGCCCTGGTGCTGGGTGGCGGTGGCCACGCCGGGCCGGGCGGAGCCGTCCTTGTAGAAGGCGGCGGACTGGTGCGGGTTCTCGCCGTAGCGGAGGGTTTGCGCGAGCGTGCCGCCGAAGGCGCGGCGGCGGGGGGTCTTGTCGCCCAGCGCCTGTGCCATCCAGCTTGAGACGGCGGCGTCGTAGGCACCGGTGCGGGCATAGGCGGTCAGGGCAAGGCGCTGGCGGAATTCGTAGGTGGTCTGGCCGTCATTGGCGTCGAGCTCGTCCAGAAGTGGCTGGTAATCCTCGACATCGACGACGACGGAGACGAAGGCGTGGTTCTTGGCCGCCGCGCGGATCATGGCCGGGCCGCCAATATCGATGTTCTCGATGCAGGTGTCGTAGTCGGCACCCTTGGCGACCGTTTCCTCGAACGGGTAGAGGTTGACGACCAGAAGGTCGATCGGGCCGATGCCGTGCTGTTCCATGGCCGCCACGTGATCGGCGTTGTCGCGGAGCGCCAGCAGGCCGCCATGGACCATCGGGTGCAGGGTTTTCACGCGGCCATCCATCATCTCGGGGAAGCCTGTCACATCGGCCACGTCGCGCACCTCGAGCCCGGCTTCGCGGAGGGTTTTCGCGCTGCCGCCGGTCGAGAGCAGCTCGACGCCGCGTTCGGACAGGGCCTTGCCCAGCCGGACCAGCCCGGTCTTGTCGGAAACGGAAAGCAGGGCGCGGCGAAGGGGCGCAAGATCGGTCATCGGCAGCATGTCCTTGGTCGGTTCAGGTCAGTATTCGGTCACCGGGTCGAGCCCGTCGCGCGCCAGATCGCGGATGCCTATCGGCGAGTCCTGCGGCTTGGCCAGTGACCATCTCACGCGGGTCGCATACTCCATCATGCGGCCGGAGAGAACAATCTGTTTGGTCGCACGGGGCTTGAGCCGCGTTTTTTGCAGGTAAACGCTGCCTTCTATGGACATTTCGACGTTGCCGTCGACCCGCATGACCCAGATTTCGCCGCTCATCAGCGCCATAGACGCCGCGGTGCCGCCCATGTCGAGCGAGACGTCGACATCCGGATGAAGGTGAAAGCGGATGTCGAATGGGATGCCCTCGAGCCCGGAGGCGTCGAGTGCCTTGTCGAAATGTTCCTTGTCGCCGTCGTCGAGCGTGACCAGCATGTCCTCGCCCGCCAGCCCGCGCCCGTCGAAGGTGAGTTCCAGCTTGCGGACGTGGGTCAGGCCGTAATCGCGGACATAGCCGTCATGCCCGCCCTCGAAGCGCAGCCCGTCGGAGGCGTGGCTGATCTCGATGGGCACGCGGCGGGGGGCGCTGACGAGGTAGTCGAACCCGTCGCGGGGGGCGCCGAGCCGGGCGCTGGACTGTTCGTTGAGGACGAGGGTGGAATGCGAGGGGGTGGCGCGGCCGGCGCGGCGCCATTCCTGCCCGAAATTCACGCCCGAGCCGCAGTTGACGATCAGCGGGCGGCGGCCCGAGGTCAGCTCGAAGGCGAGGGTGGAGGCGTGGGCCTCGGCCGAGGCCTTGCCCTGGGGCGGCGGGGCGGCATCGACGATGACGCTGGTGCGGCCGGCGCTGAGCCGCAGGAACCCCATGGAGAGGCCGTTCGCCGCGCGGCTTTTCACGCCGCTGTTGGCGAGCGCGTGGTCGAGCCGCCCTTCCAGCCCCTTGCCGCCGCCGTGGAACCGGGCGAGCCCGCCATCGGCGTGGCGCAGGGTGCGCAGGGTGGGAGCGATGCGTTCGATGGCCGACCAGTGGGCGTTGCTGACGCCCTTGCCGGATTCGCCGAGCGCGACGGCGGCCCATGTCAGAAGGGTGAAGACGTCGAGCAGTTCCTCGGGGTTGCGGGTGGGCAGGCCGCCCTGGGCATCGATCTGCTCGGTGCATTCGCGGCCCAAAGCGGTGACGGCGGAGTCGACCTGGTCTTCCATGCCTTCCAGCGAGATGCCGGCATAGATCAGCCCGGTCAGCGCTTCGAAGCGCGGCAGGCCGGGGGAGGTGGCGGACCAGCGGCGGCCGAGGAAGACGGTCTGCGCCGCCATCGAGCGGTAGAAGGCGTGGGAGTGTTCGCTGTCCAGCCCGTTGAGCAGGAAGAAGGCGTGGCTGATCCAGCGGATCAGGCGGCGGCCGGTGAGGTTCGGTGTCCAGCCCGGGCCGCGGCCACGGCCGTAGAGCTCGATCCAGCCGCGGAGCCACTCCTGGGCACGGGCGCGGGCCGTGGCGTCGCCGGCGGCGACGAGATCGTCGAGCCAGCCGAAACCGTGCAGCGCCTCGGCGAAGGCGTGGTCGGGCGGGGTGAGTTCCCACATGTCGGTCTCGGGCTGCTGGAGCAGGTGGCCGGCGAAGAGGAAATTGCCGGCGGCCAGCTGGCGCCCGCGGGCATAGCTGCCGATGGTGCGGGGTTCGGGGCGCGAGACGAAGGCCGTGGCGGGCCGGCCCAGCACCGCCCGTCGGGCGGCGACCCGGTTCTGGAACCGCGTCCAGCGCGCGGTCAGCTTTTCCGCTGTTGCCATGCCTTTGTGCCTCTTCACGCTCTTCGCGGCGCCGTTTGGCCGAGTATAGCGCGGGAGCGAGGTCAAGTCACGGCGGATTGCGGGCCGCGGGCAGGACTTTCAGGAAAGGGCCGGTGGCGCCTCAGGCGTTGACCAGCGCCATGAAGATCAGCACGACGACGATCAGAACGCAGTTCCAGGCCGTGAAACGGATGAAGCCCTCGAAGGTCTTCTCGTGGGTTTCGATATCCATTTCGCCATGTTTGTGGTCAGCCATCTGGGGTCGTTCCCTGCTTGGAAATTACGCGGTCGGAGGTGTGGATAGCGCATTTGCGGGGGGCTGTCACCACCCTGTGCGCCCTGTGGCCCGAAATGTCGCAAGGCGCGGGGCTCAGGCGGTTTCGAGGTCTTCCACCAGGCGGAAGCCGATGCGGTTGGGTTCGACGTGGTCGATCTTCTTCGGCAGGGCCCGCAGCATGACGCTGAGCTGGGTGACGTGCTGGATGAGCTGGGTTTTCACGCCGCCCGCGTCGCTGCCGTAGAAGGTGACGATGTCGGGGTCGAAAAAGCCCATCCCCTCGATCCGGATGACGCCGGTGTCGCCGCCGGCGAAGCCGATGGCGATCTCGTGCTCGTTGTCGAGGGTCTTCTCGAAGTTCTGGATGTAGAGGATCAGCCGTTCATAGGCCCACTGCGCCTCGCTTTTTTCCTTGACGGGGGTGAGCCGGACGCCCTCGGTCACGTCGCGCCCGCCCTTGCAGGTTTCGGGGTCGGCATGGACCTCGTGACAGCGCGGGATGGCGGCGTCTTCGGCGGCTTCGGCCGCGGTTCTGATCTCGTCGTCCATGTGTCTGCTCACTCCGGGCTGCTCTGCCAAAGCCAGGCGCCATCGTCGCGGCGGCGGCGCGTGATTTCGCCAGCGTGGTGGAGATGATTGAGATGTGCAACCGTCTCGACCAATGCAAGCCCGTAGATGCCCGCGTCGATCGGGCGCTTGAAGAGCGGGGGGAAGCATTCGGCGGCGGTGCGGGGCTCGGCCAGGTGGGCGCGGAGGCGGTCGAGCGCGCCGTGGTGGTTCTCGATGAGCTGGCGCATCCGCATGGGCAGGCCGAGGAAGGGCCGCTTGTGCCCGCTGAGGACGAGGTGATGTTCACGGGCGAGCGAGCGGAAGCGGCCGCAGGCTTCCAGCCAGTCGGCGACGGGGTCGGCCTCGGGCTCGGTAGGATGGACGCCGATATTGGGGCTGATGGAGGAGATGATCTGGTCGCCGGCGATGACGAGATTGTCGTCGCGGCTCCAAAGCGTGAGGTGTTCGGGGGCGTGGCCGTTGCCGATATGGATGTCCCACTTGCGGCCGCCGGCGCGGAGCGTGTCGCCTTCCTTGACGCGGGTGTAGCCCACCGGCAGGGGGTGGCAGACATCGGCGAAGTTGAAAGGGCGTTCGGCCTTGCGGGTCTCGTAGATCTCGGGGTCCATGCCGGCGGCGCGCCAGAAGTCGAGCGCCTGCGGGGTAGGCTTTTCCTCGGTGTCGAGGATCAGCATCCGGGAGAAGAGCCAGGCGGTGCGGGTGGTGATCAGCTCGGCCCCGAAACGCTCCATCAGCCAGCCCACCATGCCGACGTGATCGGGGTGGTGGTGGGTGAGGATGATGCGCGAGACGGGTTTGCCCCTGAGCGGCCCGGTGAGCAGGCCCTCCCACAAGGCGACGCTGTGGTCGGTCTTCATGCCCGTATCGACGAGCGTCCAGCTGTCGCCGTCGTCGAGCGCGTAGACGTTGACGTGGTCGAGCGCCATCGGCAGGGGCAGCCGGATCCAGAGCACGCCCGGCGCCACCTCGAGGGCGGCACCGTTCTCTGGCGGATCCGGAAAGGGGTAGCGCAGGGTCTGGTTCGGGCCGTCCGTCATGCGACGAGGTCGTCCGGTGTCAGCGCGTAGAGGTCGTCGGCCCCGGCGGTGGCATGGGCGATGTGGCCCGCGTGCTCTGGCAGGAGGCGCTTGATGTAGAACCGCGCGAGCCGCGTGCGCTTGCCCTCGCCGCCCTCGGCCTGGGCGGCGCAGAGGTGGAAATGGCCGCCGAGCACCCGCGCCCAGGCCCGCAGGAAGGGGACGGAGCCGGCAAAGCGGTCGGTCATGTTCTTTTGCGACACCATCCACTCGGTCGCCTCGCGGAGGGATTCGGTGGCGTTCCACACCGGCTCGGCCAGCTCGGGCAGGGTGCTCCGCGCGCTTTCGGCGTGGCGCTCGATCTCGTCGAGGAGGGCATAGGCGGCCTCGCCCCCGTCCATCAGCTTGCGGCCGGCAAGGTCCATCGACTGGATGCCGTTGGTGCCCTCGTAGATGGCGGTGACGCGGACGTCGCGGGCATACTGGGCGGCGCCGGTTTCCTCGATGTAACCCATGCCGCCATGCACCTGGATGCCGAGATCACTGACCGCGATGCCGGTGTCGGTGCCGAAGGCCTTGGTGATGGGCGTGAGGAAGGCGGCGCGGGCGGCCCAGTCGGGCTTGCCGGTGGCGTGGGCCATGTCGATCGCCACGGCATTGGCCAGCGCGATGGCGCGGGCGGCGGCGGTTTCGGCCTTCATGGTGGTCAGCATCCGGCGCACGTCGGCGTGGTCGATGATGGTGCCGGCGCCGTTCTCGACGGGCGTCTTGCCCTGGCTGCGCTCCTGGGCGTAGGCCATGGCGTGTTGCAGCGCGCCCTCGGCCGCGCCGATGCCCTGGACGCCGACGCCGAGGCGGGCGTTGTTCATCATGGTGAACATGCAGCGCATGCCGTCATGTTCCTTGCCGATGAGCCAGCCCCTGGCGCCGTCATACTGCATGACGGCGGTCGGGCTGCCATGCAGGCCCATCTTGTGTTCGAGGCTGACGACCTTGAGATCGTTGGCCTTGCCGGGAGCGCCGTTTTCGTCGGGGATGTACTTGGGCACGAGGAACAGGCTGATCCCCTTGGTGCCGGGCACACCGTCGGGCAGACGGGCGAGGACGAGGTGGCAGACGTTCTCGGTGAAGTCGTTGTCGCCCCAGCTGATGTAGATCTTCTGCCCGGTGATGGCGTAGGAGCCGTCATCGTTGGGCTCGGCCCGGGTGCGGAGCGCGCCCACGTCGCTGCCGGCCTGCGCCTCGGTCAGGTTCATTGTGCCGGACCATTCGCCGGAGATGAGCTTGGGCAGGTAGGTTTCGCGAATCGCGTCGCTGGCGTGGTTTTCCAGTGCCTCGATCTGGCCTTGGGTCATCAGCGGGTTGAGTTGCAGGCTGAGGCAGGCGCCGCTCATCATCTCGTTCACGGCGGTGGTGACGGCCATGGGCAGGCCCATGCCGCCGTTCTCCTGAGAGGCGGAGATCGAGACCCAGCCGCCCTCGGCGATGGCCTTGTACCCTTCGTCGAAGCCGGGGCTGGTGCGGACGACGCCGTTTTCGAGCCGGGCGGGGTGCAGGTCGCCGTTGCGTTGCAGGGGGGCGAGCACCGCCTCGCACATGCGGCCGGCCTCCGTGAGGATGGCGGTGACCATGTCGGGGGTGGCGTCGGCGAAGCGTTCGGTGGCGGCGACGTCTTCGAGTTTCACGACGTGGGAAAACAGAAAATTGAATTCCTCGACAGGGGCGCGATAGGGCATCGGAAATCTCCTGATCTTGTCAGTTGCGGCGGCGCGGCGGCTTGGCTTCGCGCGCCGTGGCCTTTATGCAGTCGGCCAAGGCATAGCCTAGCGGGTGACGGACTTCCATCAATCAAAACGCCGCGTCAGACCGATCATGAACCAAGAGACCGCCCTTCTGACCGCCGACCCGAACGGGTACGCCCGCGCCGCCGAGTTGTTGCGGGGCGGAGAGCTTGTCGCCTTCCCGACGGAGACGGTTTACGGGCTGGGGGGCGATGCGACGAACGACATGGCGGTGGCGCGGATCTTCGAGGCGAAGGGGCGGCCGCGGTTCAACCCGCTGATCGTGCATGTGGACCGGATCGAGACGGTGCGGGACTACGTCGAGTGGTCGCACGCGGCGGAAGTTCTGGCGAGCGCGTTCTGGCCCGGCCCGCTGACATTGGTGCTGCCGATCAGGCCGGGGACGGGGATTTCGGGGCTGGTGACGGCAGGGCTGCCCTCGCTGGCGGTCAGGGTGCCGGCGAACCCGGTGGCGCGGGAATTGCTGAAGGCTTTCGGCGGGCCGGTGGCGGCGCCGTCGGCCAACCCATCGGGCCGGATCAGCCCGACGACGGCGGCGCATGTGGAGGCCGGGCTGGCCGGGCGGATCGCGGCGGTGCTTGATGGCGGGGCCTGTGACGTGGGGGTGGAATCGACCATCGTCGGGCTGACCGACGGGCCAATCCTGTTGCGCCCCGGCGGGTTGCCGGCAGAGGCGGTGGAGCAGGCGCTGGGCGAGGCGCTGGCGCGGCAAGGCGAGGGTGAGCCGGTGACAGCGCCGGGGCAGCTGGCCTCGCATTATGCGCCCGGCGCGATGGTGCGGCTTGAGGCCGAGAGGCGGGAGCCGGGGGAGGTGTTGCTGGGCTTCGGCCGGGTGGATTGCGACCTGAACCTGTCGGCGTCGGGCGACCTGACCGAGGCGGCGGCGAACCTTTTTGCGCATCTGCACGCGCTGGATGAAACGGGCAAGCCGATCGCGGTGTCGCCTATTCCCGAGCGGGGGTTGGGCCGGGCGATCAATGACCGGCTGCGCCGGGCCGCCGCGCCGCGGGATTAGAAAGGGCGCGTCACCGGAGGGGTGCGCGCCCTTGTGGGGTTGTGCTAGTGAAGCCCGTCAGGCCGTCACTGGCAGCGTTTCTCGGCCTCTTCGACCGCCGCGGTGAAGCCCAGCAGCGAGAAGGTATCTTTCGTGGTGGTGCCCCGGCTGGACCGCGCGGTGAGCACCGCGTCGGTGCCGCGCTTGAGGGCCGCGATGATCTTGGCATCGTCCGCCGTGCTGGCCGGCCACGCCCATTCGCCCTCGGTAAAGAGCTCGAACTCGGTGCCGCCGACATTAAGGTTGACGGTGGAGCCGGAGGCGAAGGGATAGCCGCCGGTGAAGGTGAGCTGGCCATCGACGCCGGCATCGGGACGGTAGAACGTCATCATCAGGATGTCGCCCCGCCGCACCGCGACGACGCGGCCATCCTTGGTATTGACCGTTTCGGTCGGCGAGGACACGGCCCAGCATTCGCGCGGATCGTTATCCTCGAACACGCTCCATGCCGTGTTCGCGGCGACCTGGTTGGTGCTTTCTTCCTGCGCAGCCACGCCGGTTGCAGTAGCTGCCAGCAGGGCGCCCGCCAAAAGGCGCAGGGCAGTCAGACGTCCCATCGGTGATCCCATTCTATCCAGCCTCCAAAGCTGTCCTTGGCCTCAAATTCTTCAGCCGCCCTTGCCGCTTACCGGATTTATCTTGCGGGTCGGCCGTTTTCCCTCGACATTGCAATATTAGCCTGAAAGTGGCGAGATATGAAAGGATCAATTGGCAAGTTTTCGCGCGCCCTCGCGAGGGTGTGAACCCTTGCCGGAAAGGCATGACATGAGCGGTGCGACCCCCCTGACCGAAATCTGGCGCGGTCCGCTGGCGGAAAGCCGGCATCTTGGCCACGCGGTGATCTGCGACGGCAAGGGCGAGATCGTGGAGGCGTGGGGCAATCCGGAGGAGCCGGTTCTGCCGCGCAGTTCCGCCAAGATGATCCAGGCGCTGCCGCTGGTGGAGAGCGGGGCGGCGGCGAAGCACGGGCTGAATGCCGAGCGGCTGGCGCTGGCCTGTGCCTCGCATAACGGGGCGTTCATGCATACGGAGCGGGTGAACGCTTGGCTGGCCGAGCTGGGATTGTCGGACGATGATTTCCGCTGCGGGCCGCAGATGCCGGATGACGAGGAGGCGCGGTACGGGTTGATCCGGGCACATGAGCAGCCCTGCCAGGTGCATAACAACTGTTCCGGCAAGCATGCCGGGTTCCTGACGCTGGCACGGCACATGGGCGCCGGGCCGGAGTATGTCGAGGCGGATCACCCGGTGCAGAGGGCCTGTCTCGCCGCCTTCGAGGAGGTGACGGGCGAGGCCAGCCCCGGCTACGGGATCGACGGGTGTTCGGCGCCGAACTTCATCACCACGGTGCATGGCATGGCCCGGGCGATGGCGCGGTTTGCCTGTGCCCAAGAGGGGGCGGATGCGCGGCAGAGCGCGCAGCACCGGCTGTGGCAGGCGATGGTGGCGCATCCGGAGCTTGTGGCGGGCGAGGGGCGGGCCTGTACCGGGTTGATGCGGGCCTGTACCGAGCCGGTGGCACTCAAGACAGGGGCGGAGGGATTCTTCGTCGCCATCCTGCCGAGCCGGGAGATGGGGATTGCCCTGAAGGTGGCCGACGGGGCGACGCGGGCGGCCGAGTGCACGATCGCGGCGCTGCTGGTGCGGCTGGGCGTGCTCGACCCGCTGCACCCGGCGGCGCGGCGGTACCTGAACGCGCCGATCTACAACCGCCGGGGGATCGAGACCGGGCGGATCAGACCGGTTGAGGGGTTGCTTTGACCTGTCGAGGGAAGCCGCCGGGCGTGTGCCAATTTCAACCCTAAGGGCGGTTGTTTCGCGCCTTGTCCGGTGCGGCCGACGGTTTCCGCCCATTAAGGCACGCCGCATCCGCAGGTTCCCGCCGTCCAGTTGCCGTAAAGGGGCCCGTGGCAATCTCCCGCTGACATGACAGACCGGTTTGGGCTCTTTCCCGCAGGTTCGGGGCCGGTTTCGTGATCGCCGCAGACAAGTGGCTTTCGGGTCACCATGTTCTGTGGACGAGAGCACCACTCTCGGAACGCAGAAACCGAAAAGGAACGATTTCATGTTCAAGAAACTGACATCTGCAGGCCTCATCCTCGCCTTGGTGGCACCGACCGCAGTACTTGCGGAGGAAGCCGAAGCGTCGATGGATGCCGACGGCGACGGCGCCGTGACCATGTCGGAATTCAACGAGGCGATGCCCGATGCGGGCACGGAAGTCTTCGCTGAAATCGATGCCGACGCGAACGGTGCCTTGAGCGAAGAGGAAATCTCGGCGGCGACCGAAGCGGGTGTGCTGCCGGACATGTCTTCTCGGGGCTAGGGTCACTTCGTTCCTCCTCCCGAGTTCCCGGAGAGGGTGTGCGGTCATGCTTGCAGGCGCGCCTAGCCCTGAGGCCGGTCAAGGACACCCCCAAATCCCGACCGGCGATTGGCAATAACCAGCCAGCGTCTGTGCAGCTACATCTGGTTTGACAGCGCTCCACTCCGGGTCGGATGCCGCGTCGCCACTGGCGGCGCGGCATCTTATTTCGGGGCTTGCCGCAAGGGCGGTTTTCCAACATCATCGACCACGTTCTCAGGGCGGGGTGCAATTCCCCACCGGCGGTAAGGGGCGCCTGCCCCAAGCCCGCGAGCGCACCGGGGCTTCATGGCTTCGGTGGTCAAGCAGATCCGGTGCGATTCCGGAGCCGACGGTGACAGTCCGGATGGAAGAGAACGCCGGGTTTCAGGGGTCTGCCCCTGCCTTTCCCGTCGTCCTGCGCCTTGGGTGAGAAGTGTCGATGATGGAAAGGAGCACCCCATGACACGCACCCGATACGCCTTTATCAAGGCCAACTGGCACGCCGAGATCGTCGATCAGGCGCTGGCCGGTTTCTGTGAGCTTATCCCCGAAAGCGAGGTGGATGTCTTCGACGTGCCCGGCGCGTTCGAGATGCCGCTTCTGGCACGCGACCTGGCCCGGACGGGGCGCTATGCCGCCGTGGCGGCGGCGGCCTTCGTGGTGGATGGCGGGATATACCGGCATGACTTCGTGGCGCAGGCCGTGGTGGACGGGCTGATGCGGGCGGGGATGGACAGCGACGTGCCGGTATTGTCGGTGTCGCTGACGCCGCACCAGTACCAGGAGACCGAGCATCACACCGCTATTTTCAAGGCGCATTTCGTCGAGAAGGGGCGGGAGGCGGCGAGGGCCGCGCTGATGATCGGCAAGACCCGCGAGGGGTTGAGCGCGGCGGCCTAGGCGTCACCCAGGTAGGCGCGCAAGGCCTCGGGCGGATCGGCGAAGAGCCGGTCCGTTGCCGCCGGGGGGTGGGCCTTGCCGTCTGTCACCAGGATCACCTCATCGGCGACGCGGCGGGCGTCGTCGGGCTCGTGGCTGACCATCAGTACGGTGGCGCCGGATTCGCGGGCCAGCTCCGCCACGAGGTCGAGCATCTCGGCCTTCAGCGCCGGGCCGAGGGCGGCGAAGGGTTCGTCGAGCAGGAAAATCTCGCGGTGCTGCACCATGAGGCGGGCCAGGGCCACGCGCGCCCGCTGGCCGCCGGAAAGGGCGCCGGGCTTGCGGGGGCCGAGCCCCTCGAGGCCGACGCGGGTAAGGGCGGCGTCGATGCGGGTCTTGTCTTCGGTCGAGAGGCGGAGGCGGGGGTCGATGCCGAGGCCGACGTTCTGGGCGGCGGTCAGGTGGGGGAAGAGGTTGCCGTCCTGAAAGAGCATGGCGACGGGGCGCTTGCCGGGCTCGGTGTCGGACAAGGGGTTAGCGTTCCAGTAGATTTCGCCCGAGGTCAGGGGCAGGAAGCCGGCGACGCCTTCGAGCAGGGTGGTCTTGCCGCCGCCGGAGGGGCCGATCACCGCGACGATCCGCCCGGTATAGACCGAGAGATCGGCGGCGAGGTGGAAACCGCCATTGTCGATGGTGCAATCGTCAAATTTCAGCATGGTGGCGGCCTCCCTTGTCGAGAAGCCAGAAGGTGCCGACCGAGAGGAGGAGAAGCAAGAGCGCGCCGCCCGCCGCCGCCTCCATCTGGTAGGAGCCCATGAGGCGGTAGATCTGGAGGGGGAGGGTGGCGATGTCGGGGTCGGCGAAGAGGGTGATGACGCCGAGATCGCCGATGGAAAGGGCCATGCCGAGCCCGGCGGCGAAGCCGATCTGCGCCCGCATCCGGGGCAGGAAGACCCGCCAGAGGAAGGGGCCGTGCGCCATGTTCAGCGATAGGCCGAGCTTGCCATAGCGCTCGACGATGTCGCGGGCGCGGGGGACGAGGATGCGCATGGCGAAGGGCAGCGACATCAGGGCGTTGACCAGGGCGGTGACGGGCAGGGCCAGCAGGAACGGGTCGGCGATGGGGCGGATCAGGATGAAGAGCCCGGTGCCGATGACGAGGGGGGAGGCGGCGAGGCCGAGGAGGCCCGCGAGTTCGATGGCGGTATGGCGGCCGGTGGCGATGGCGGCGGACATGGGCAGGGCGGCGAGGAGGAGGAGCGCGGTGGAGGCGGTGGCGACGAGGAGGGAGACGCCGGCGGCCTTCCAGACGACGAAGGGCAGGCCCGCAAAGCCGGGCACGCCCGAGGCGACGATGGCCCCGAGCGGGAGCAGCAGGAAGGCTGCTGCGAGGGCGATCCAGACCGCGTCGGTCGTTCTCGCCAAGGTCGTGCGCCCGTCCCAACGTCTTAACGAACGGTCAAGGCCGGTGCCGAATCCGGTGCCTTGCGCCAGTCGAATCGCCACCATCGCGGCGCCCGTGGCGAGCAGGATCTGCAGACCCGACAGCAATGCCGCGCGGCCAAGGTCGAATTCAAACCTGAAGGCCTGGTAAATGCCGAGTTCTATGGTGGTCGCTTTCGGCCCGCCGCCGAGGGTGAGGGCGACCGCGAAGCTGGTGAGGCAGATGGCGAAGACCACGGCCAGCGCGCCGGGGATGACCTGGCGCAGGAGGGGCCATTCGATAAGGCGGAACATGGCGGGCGCGTCGAAGCCAAGCTGGGCGGCGAGGCGGAAGCGTTCGGCGGGCACCTCCTGCCACCCCTGGAGGATCAGGCGGGTGGCCAGCGGCAGGTTGAGGAAGACATGGGCGAGCACGACCCCGTGCAGCCCGTAGATGCGGATCGGGTCGAGGCCGAAGAGGCCGAGAAGCTGGCTGATCAGGCCGGCGCGGCCGAAGACCTCGAGCAGGCCGAGGATGGCGACGATCACCGGCAGGATGAAGGGCACGCCGAGAAGGGCGATGAGGGCCGAGCGCCCGGCGAAGCGGCGGCGTGCGAGGGCGCGGGCCACGGGGATGGCGAGGCCCACGCTGAAGAGGGCCGAGAGGGTGGCCTGCAGCAGGGTGAAGCGCACCGCCGCCCAGTCGGCGGCGGAGAGGCCGCCGCCGGGTTCGGCCCGCCATGCCACGGCGGCCAGCGTGCCGAGGACCAGCGCGGCGATGCAGGCCGCCGCGCCGATGCCGGGGCGCGCGCTTACTGGCTGAGCGCGGTCTGCCACTCGGACAGCGCCTCGTCACGGATGGCGGCGGCGTCCTCGGAGGACATGAGGAGCGATTTCTCCGGCGTGATCAGGGTGTCGAAGCCGTCTGCCAGCCCGTCCTCCGGCATGACGGCGGGGTACATCCAGTTGGTCGTGGGGATGATCGACTGGAAGGCGTCGGAGACCATGAATTGCAGGAACTGGTCGGCGAGCTCGGGCTGGTCTGTGCCGGCCAGCTTGGCGGCCACTTCGACCTGCATGTAATGGCCCTCGTCGAAGGGGGCGGCGGCCTTGGTGTCATCCTCTTCCGCGATCAGGTGATAGGCGGGGGAGGTGGTGTAGGAAAGCACCATGTCGGCCTCGCCTTCCATGAAGAGGCCGTAGGCTTCGGACCAGCCTTTCGTCACGGTGACGATGTTGTCGGAGAGGCCCTCCCAGATCTCGGGCGCCTCGTCGCCATAGGCGGATTTAACCCACAAGAGCAGGCCGAGGCCGGGGGTGGAGGAGCGGGGATCCTGTATCAGGATGGTCTGGTCGCTGTCGGCCAGTTCGCGGAAGCTTTTCGGCGCGTCGGTGCCGGCCTCGTGGATGAAGGCGAAATAGCCCCAGTCGTAGGGGACGAAGACCGGGTCGTCCCACGTGACGGGCATGTCGTAGGTGGCGTCGACCGAGTGTTCGGCGAAGAGGCCGGTTTCCTTGGCGGCGGCGGTCAGGTTGGTGTCGAGGCCGAGCACGATGTCGGCGTCGGAGCGTTCGCCCTCGAGGCGGACGCGGGCGAGGAGCGCCGCGCCATCCTCGACGCCGACGAGCTTGAGGTCGCAGTCACAGACCTCCTCGAACGCCGCCTCGACCTTGGGGCCGGGGCCCCATTCGGCGACGAAACTGTCATAGGTATAGACGGTCAGTTCCGGTGTCTGGGCCGTGGCGGCCGTGGCACTCAGAATTGCCGCTGCAAATGCAAGATGCTTCATGTCATCCTCCTTTGCGGCGCGAGGGCAAGGGCGGATGCGACCTTTACCTTCCCTCCGCCGGTTCTAGCCGGTTCAGGTTCAACGGGTTTGCCGGTGGCATCTCAGCCCATGGGCCATTGGCCCACGGGCACCCCGAGGTAGGCTGGAAACTAGGGCCAGCGGAGGGGGAAGGCAAGGGGGGCCAGGGGCGCCGGGGCGCCACTGGCCAATGTTCGGGGCCAGTGATCGGGGGCCGGGTTTGCGGATCAGGCGGCGGTGGCGGGCGTCTCGGACGACTCGCCGATGGGCGCGACCTCGACCGAGCCGCCGTTGGCGAGGATCGGGCAGCCCTTGGCGATCTCGCAGGCGGTCTCGATATCCTCGGCCTCGACGATGGTGTAGCCGGCGAGCGGATTCGTGCCGCCATTGTGGGCGATGCCGGCGGCGCGGACGGTCTTGGACCAGCCGACGGGGCCGCCCTCGTCGAGGCAGGCCTGCCCCATGACGTTGCGCCAGTCCTGCCAGCGGGCCTGTTCCTCCTGCTCGGAAATCCCGGATTCTGCAGCGTTTCCGCCGTGATAGGCGAAAATGTATTTCGGCATATCGTGCTCCTCCTCTTGCGGTTCGAGGGGGCAGGATACCACGGCGGGGGGCGGAGATTCAGGGCAGCGGCCGGAAGAAGGGGTTAACGGCCATATTTTGCTGGGGAATGGACGTCGGTATCACGTCGGTATTCTGTCGGTATCGCGTCGGTGCGGGGGTCTGTGAAGGCGTTGGTTGATGTGGCGGGCGGTGCGCAACACGCTGGATCTTGTGGGGGGCGCAACGGGGGGTGGTGGTCCGGTGTCGGCCCCGAGCCATTCTCGACGTCGCCCCGCCGGGTGAGCGCCGGCCCGTGGGGAGGCGCTGCAACGGGGGGGATGGCAGTTTATGGTGCCGCGTACTTCCTACCTGACAACGGCGCTCGACGCTTGCCAAAGCGCCTGCCCGCCCGGACGGGCCGGCGCTCGCCCGGCGGCCTTCGGCCTCGATTCCGGGCGTGTGGTATGCCGAGCCGATGCACTCGATCCGTCCCGGCCTTCGAGCCGGGACCTTGGGCCGGCGGAGGCCCCGGGTCAGGCCCGGGGCGGGGTGTGCAACTTGTCGGGCGGTCTCAGCTTTCGGTGCCGTTTTCCGGGTCGGGCGCCGGGGCGGACGAGCGGCCGACGATGGTGCGCAGGGTGCGGACGTCGATCGGTTTCTGCAGGAAGGGCAGGCCGGCCAGCGCAGCGATCTCCTCGCGCTGGGTGGCGGAGGCGAAGCCGGACATCAGGATCACCTCGATATCCGGGTAGCGCTGGCGGATGCGGGCGGCGAGGTGGTGGCCCTGCATCTCGCCCGGCATGACGATATCGGTCAGCACGACCTCGGGGAGCGGGCCGGCCTCGAGCGTTTCGAGCGCCCTGGCCGCGTTCAGGGCCACCCGCACGGTGTGGCCGGCGCGTTCGAGCTGGGTGGCCATGACGCGGGTGAGCGCCTCGTCGTCGTCGACGATCAGCACGCCGCGGGGCGTGGTGGTGAGCGTCGTGGTCTCGGCGGTGTCGGCGGGTTCGGCCGCGCCCCGGGCGGGCGCGGGGCAGGTCGTGGCCGTGGCGGCGGGGAAGGCCATGGCGACCAGCGTGCCGCTTCCCGGCGCCGAGTCGATCCGCAGCCCGCCCCCGGATTGGCGGCAGAAGCCGGCGACGGTGGACAGGCCCAGCCCCGTGCCCTCGCCCACCTTCTTGGTGGTGAAGAACGGCTCGGTGGCCAGTTCCGCCACTTCCGGGGTCATGCCGGTGCCGGTATCCTCGATGGCGAGGGTGGCGTAGGTGCCGGAGGGCAGGGTTTCGCTGCCGTGGAAGCCGGTGACCGCGGCGCCCTCGAGATGTTCGCGCCGGCCGGAAACGCGGATCTCGCCGCCCTCGGGGAGGGCGTCGCGGGCGTTGATCAGGACGTTGAGCACCGCCTGCTGCAGCGCCGCCGGGTCGAGCCGGGCGGAGAGGCCGGGGGTGTCGAACGCCCGCGTGATGGTGATGTTGGCCGGGCAGACCCGGCGGAACATGGCAATGGCGGTCTCGACCTCGGTTTCGAGGTCGGTGAGGACCGGGCGAAGCTGTGACTTGCGGCCATAGGCGAGGAGCTGGCGGGTCAGGTCGGCGGCGCGGTTGGAGGCGCCGATCGCCTCGGACAGGTAGGTGCGGTGCATCTTCCTGTCGGGGTCCTCGTCGAGCAGTTCGAGGTTGCCGAGGATGACGTTGAGCGTGTTGTTGAAGTCATGCGCCACGCCGCCCACCAGCTTGCCCAGCGCGGCGACCTTTTCCGAGCGGGCGGCGGCGAGCTCGGTCTGCTGGCGCTGCATCTCGCTTCGGAGATAGGCGGCCTCGGCCTCGGTGCTGCGGCGTTCGGCGCGGTTGGTGAGGTGGGCGAAGCCGATCACCGCGGAGACCGTGCAGAAGATGATCATGAAGGTGAGCATGGCGAGGCGGAACTCGATCGTCATGATGTTGCGCTCGACCGCCTCGGCCACGACGAGGGCGAAGAAGAGCGGCACGATGATCGCCACGGGCAGGACGCGGCGGGCCATGCGGCTGCCCGGCTCCTGCGAGAGCAGCACCTCGATCCAGCCGCGGCCGGGCTCGGTGAGCAGGAGCGCGATGAAGAGCAGCACATGCCCCAGCGCCGTGTGCAGCGCCATCATGGTGTAGAGCGGGTTGTGGAACAGGGTCTGCGCGCCGAAGACGTAGCCGATCAGCGGGATGAAGGCGACGACCAGCCCGGTGGTGTCGACCACGACCGAGGCCGTGCCGATGCGCAGGGCGCGCAACAGCAGGCTGAGCCCCAGCAGCGTGGCGCAGAGGGCGCTGGCCAGTGACATGCCGTCGAACCCGCGGTGCGGGTCGGGGGTGAGGCCGATGGTCTGTTCGAGAAGGATGAAAGCGAAGATCGCCGCCGCCGCCAGCAGGGCCAGCAGCGCCGGCGCGCCGATCAGCAGGGCCGCCGCGCCGAGCCCGCCGGCCAGCAGGGTAAGGGCGGTGGCGGGGACCATGGCCGGCAGGCCCGGCGCGATGCGGCGGAGCCAGTCGACCTCGAACCCCCAGCCGAAGACCAGCACCAGCGCCGCACCGAGCGCGGCCACGGTCGCGAGGAAGAGGCCGAGACGAGGCGGGTCGATGGCGTGGAAGCCATGGATCGACCCTCCGTCATGTGCTTGGTTCGCCACCGTATTTCCCGCCATCGAGGAACAATTCATCAAAGTGTACATCCTAAACGGTCTCAGAGAAACCCGTTGCGCGGAGGGCGGTTAATGCACCGGTGGCGGTGATTTGGGCAATTAGGCGCATCTTAAACCGGCAAGGGTAGGTCTTCCCCGTGTTTGCAGGACCGGGAGCGCGATATGCCGACGATTGCCGTCTACGACTGGAGCGTGGTGAGCCATGACGGGGCGCTGACCGCCGAACAGCTCACGAGTGACGACCATGCCAACGACCCGGCCTCGGAGAATTACGACCCGGGCCGGACGAGCTGGACCGGGGTGACCTATACCTATACCGGCGCGCCGCCCGTGCAGATCGTCGTCTCCGACGATGACGGCAGTTTCGATGACGGTATGAACGATACCGGGGCGGGCCAGGTGCTGATGGAACCGGTGACGGTGAACGGTGTGACCTACCCCGCGGGCACGCCGGTGGAGAACGAGTTCGCGCTGATCCAGGACGGGTTCATCGAGGTCTACGTGCTGCGGCTGGGGGACGACAATATCGGTTTCGTGCCGGCCTCGGACCTGCCTGAGCCGTTTCCGGGGGCGCAGTTCAGCCCCACCGCAAGCCGCGACGGGCTGGCCGAGAACAGCGGTGACGGGGGCACGAACGAGGAGGCGTACAACAATGTCATCTGCTTCGGCGCCGGGGTGCGGATTGCCACGCCGGGAGGTGACGTGCGGGCCGGGGCGTTGCGCGCGGGAGACATGGTGCTGACGGTGGATCACGGGCCGCAGGCGTTGATCTGGACCGGCCGGCGGGAAGTGGTGTTTTCCGGCCCCGACGACCGGCGGCGCCCGGTCAGGATCGGGGCCGGGGCGCTGGGCGAGGGGCAGCCGGGGCGCGATGTCCTGGTCTCGCCCCAGCACCGGGTGCTGGTCGGGGAGGGTTGCCGCACTGGGAGCGGTGCGCTGGGCCCGGCGCTGGGCCTGATGCGGTTGCCGGGGGTGTCGCGGGTGCGGGGGCGGCAAAAGCTGACCTACGTGCACCTGCTGCTGGCGCGGCACGAGTTGTTGTGGGCCGACGGGCTGGTCTGCGAGAGTTTCTTTCCGGGGCGGATGGCGCTGCGGCTGCTGGGGGCGGAGGACCGGGCGGAGGTGCTGGCGCTTTGGGGATTGTCGCGCGAGGGTGCCGGGCCGGAAAGGGCGGCGCGGCCGCTGCTGACCCGGCGGGAGACGGCGGCGCGGGTCGATGACGGTATGGGCCGGGTACTGGGGGTGGGGTAGGCGCGGTCTTTTGGGGTTGGCTTCGGTGGGACCGCAATAGGCGGGGCGAGTGCCGGTTCGCGGGGAGGCGTGGCTCTGTTCCGGGCGTGTGCCAGACGGCAAGGATAGCATGATTCTGCCGGCCCGTCCCGGCCTCCGAGCCGGGGCCTCGGCCGGTCAGGGGCCCCGGGTCAGGCCCGGGGCGGGTATGGTCGGCGGTCGGGCGGGGTGGGGGGCGGAAAATTGGAATTTTCCGGCCCGTTTTCTTCGAAGAAAACGGGCTCGTGCGCCCGGTTCGCCAGGCGAACTCTGTCCGCGCGTGGTCCTGCAGGAACTGGAGTGCCTTCCGGTCTTCGTGGCAATACACGTCATATTTGGCGGCGACCGAGGGTTTGGTGTGGAGGGCGGCGCCGGCCCGTCCCGGCCTCCGAGCCGGGACCTCGGCCGGTCAGGGGCCCCGGGTCAGGCCCGGGGCGGGTATGGTCGGCGGTCGGGCGGGGTGGGGGGCGGAAAATTGGAATTTTCCGGCCCGTTTTCTTCGAAGAAAACGGGCTGGCGCGCCCGACGGGTCAGGCGAAGTCGCTGCGCGCGTAGCCTTGCAGGAACAGGAGCGCCGTCAGGTCGCCGTGGTTGATGCGCACGTCGCATTGGGCGGCGACGGAGGGTTTGGCGTGGAGGGCGACGCCGGTGCCGGCCAGCTCGAGCATCCCGAGGTCGTTGGCGCCGTCGCCCACGGCGATGACGTCCGCCGGCGTGATCCCGAGGCGGGCGGTGATGTCGTGGAGCGCCTGCACCTTGGCGTCGCGGCCGAGGATGGGCTGGGCGACGTGGCCCGTCAGCGTGCCGTTCTCGATCAGGAGAGTGTTGGCACGGTTCTCGTGAAAGCCGAGCTCCTCGGCCACTTTCGCGGTGAAGTTGGTGAAGCCGCCGGAGACCAGCGCGGCATGGGCGCCGTGGGCCTTCATGGTCGAGAGCAGTTCGCGCCCGCCGGGCATGTAGGTGATGCGGGAGGCGAGCACCTCGGCGATGACGGTCTCGGGCAGGCCCTTGAGCAGGGCGACGCGCTCGGTCAGCGCGCCTTCGAAGTCCAGCTCGCCGTTCATGGCGCGGGCGGTGATGTCGCGGACATGGGGGCCGACGCCGGCTTCCTCGGCCAGCTCGTCGATGCATTCCTGCTGGATCATGGTGCTGTCCATGTCGGCCAGCAGCATCTTCTTGGCGCGGTTTTCGGCCGGTTGAATGACGAGGTCGGTCGCGCCCTTCTGGAGGTCGTCCCACACTTCCCAGCGGTTGCCGGGGAGCGCCTCCATCGGGAATTCGGCGGCCTCGTCGGGGGAAAGCCACTGCGCGTTGCCGCCGCCCCACGCGTTGCGCAGGCTGTCGACGAGCGCGGGCTGCAGCGTGCCGCGCGGGGCGATCAGGGTGGCGATGTACATTGGGCGGCCCTCCGTCGGTTCAGGTGTCGGTGCGGGATAGACCACAGGCACCGGCGGAGGGCCAGCGGGTTTTAGCTGCCGCCCGTTTCGGCGTCGGGCAGGGGCGGCAGGGTGCGCAGGTAGAGGATGAGGGCGGACAGATCGTCCCCGGTCATCTTCGCGAGGTAGCGGTAGGGCATGGGCGGCATCATCGGCGCGCCGTCGGGGCGCTGGCCCCTGGTGATCATGCCGGCGAGATCGGCGTCGGAATACTCGGCCAGCCCGTCGGCATGGCTGGTGAGGTTGGGCGCGACGGAGATGCCCCACGGCCCCTCGAAGGCAAAGCCGCCGCGGCCGAGCTCGTCATGCAGCAGTGCCCCTTGCGGCCCGCGCGGGGTGTGGCAGTCGACGCAATGGGCCACCGCGCTGGCGAGGTAGGCGCCGTATTCGGCCGTCACGCCGCGGGGGATGTCGGCGACGGACTCGACCGGCGGGCCCCAGGCCGGCGGCAGGGGGATGCGGTATTCGGAGGCGGCCATGGTGTTCTCGACCGCCGGTACGGTGCGGAGATAGGCGACGATGGCGGCGAGGTCGGTATCGGAGAGGTCGCGGTACATCTCGAACGGCATCGGCGGGCCGATCAGCGAGCCGTCGGGGCGCAGGCCCTCGCGGATGGCGCGGGCGAGCTCGGCATCGCTCCACCCGGCGACGGGACCGCCGGGGGTGATGTTGGGCGCGCGGGCGGTGAACTCGGGCAGCTCGATGACGAGGCGGCCGGCGAGGGCCTGGCCCGGCAGGGGCTGGCCCGCCTGGTCGATGGGCGAGTGGCAGTTGCCGCAGCCGGCGGGGCCTTCGACGAGGTAGGCGCCGCGTTCCTCGGGGGTTTCGGCGGTGACGGCGAGGGGACAGGTGGAAAGGGCAAGCGTGGCAATGAGCGCGGAAAGACGCATCTGGCTGATCCTGATGGTCCGGGCCCCGGTTTTCCTTTCACGAGTCGGGGCGGGCGGACGTTGCGTTGACGTGGCGGCAGCCTAGCAGGTCGGCACCCGTGCTCTGGCCGGATTGCGACGCGGCGGTTTCCGATCGGAACCGAAAGCGTCGCAAATCGACATCAAACCGGCGCTGGGGGGCGATTTCTGCGCTTGCAAAGGCGCGCGAAGGGTCTTACCCCTTGCCGTGGGACACCCCTCCCCAACGAGGGGCGCTTATCTGGAAGGGTAGCAAAAATGGCTATTTCGCAACCGGCAACGCGGCCGGGTAATCCGCGTTTCTCCTCTGGCCCCTGTGCCAAACCCCCCGTTTTCAAGCTCGAGAACCTGAAGGACGCGCCGCTGGGCCGCTCTCACCGTGCCGGTGTGGGCAAGGCCAAGCTGAAGGCCGCCATCGAAGGCACGCGCGAGGTTCTGGGCATTCCGGAAGACTACAAGATCGGCATCGTGCCGGCGTCGGATACCGGCGCGGTGGAAATGGCGATGTGGAACCTGCTGGGCGAGCGCAAGGTCGAGATGCTGGCCTGGGAAAGCTTCGGCTCGGGCTGGGTCACGGACGTGGTCAAGCAGCTGAAACTCGATGCCGAGGTGAAGACCGCCGAGTATGGCGAGATCGTCGACCTCGACAGTGTCGATACCGACAATGACGTGGTGTTCACCTGGAACGGCACGACGAGCGGCGTTCGGGTGCCGAATGGCGACTGGATCAAGGAAGATCGCGCCGGGCTAACGATTTGCGACGCTACTTCGGCGGCGTTTGCGCAGCACCTGCCCTGGGACAAGCTGGATGTGACCACGTTCAGCTGGCAGAAGGTCCTGGGCGGCGAGGCCGCGCATGGCATGCTGATCCTGAGCCCGCGGGCGGTGGAGCGGCTGGAAAGCTACACCCCGGCCTGGCCGCTGCCGAAGATCTTCCGGCTGACCAAGGGCGGCAAGCTGATCGACGGCATCTTCGAGGGCGCGACGATCAACACGCCGTCGATGCTGGCGGTCGAGGATTACCTGCTGGCGCTCGACTGGGCGCGGGACGTGGGTGGCATGGAGGGGCTGCGCGAGCGGGCCTATGCCAACCTTGCCGCGGTGCAGAGCTTCGTGGCCGAGAATGACTGGATCGCGTTCCTTGCGAAGGACCCGGCGATCCGGTCGAACACGTCGGTCTGCCTGAAGTTCACCGACGACCGGATCAAGGACGGTGCCGGCTTCGCCAAGGCCGTGGCCAAGCGGCTGGAGGCGGAAGAGGTGGCGTTCGACATCGGGTCGTACCGCGATGCGCCGGCCGGCCTGCGCATCTGGTGCGGTGGCACGGTGGAGACATCGGATGTCGTCGCGTTGATGCCGTGGATCAAGTGGGCCTTCGAGGCCGAGATCGAGGCGTTGTCAGAGACGGCGTGATAGTGGGTTTTCACCCACCCTACGGCGGCGTAGGGTGGGGCCTGCCCCCCCAATTGCTCAATACATTCTCAATCTAAAGGACCAGGAAAAATGGCTCCCAAGGTACTTGTTTCCGACAAGCTGTCGGACACCGCAGTTCAGATCTTCCGCGACCGGGGGATCGATGTCGACTTCATGCCCGACCTGGGCAAGGACAAGGACAAGCTGGCCGAGGTGATCGGCGACTATGACGGCCTTGCCATCCGCTCGGCCACCAAGGTGACGGCGAAGCTTCTCGAGAACGCCACGAACCTGAAGGTGATCGGCCGGGCCGGGATCGGCACCGACAATGTCGACAAGGAGGCCGCGTCGAAAAAGGGCATCATCGTGATGAACACGCCCTACGGCAACATGATCACCACGGCCGAGCACGCCATCGCGATGATGTTCTCGGTTGCCCGCCAGATCCCCGAGGCGAGCGCCTCGACCCAGGCCGGGAAATGGGAGAAGTCGAAGTTCATGGGCGTCGAGCTGACCGGCAAGACGCTGGGCGTGATCGGTGCCGGGAATATCGGTGGCATCGTGTGCGACCGGGCGCGCGGGCTGAAGATGAAGGTGGTGGCCTATGACCCGTTCCTGAGCCAGGAGAAGGCCGACAAGATGGGCGTCGAGAAGGCCGAGCTGGACGAGCTGCTGAAGCGGGCGGATTTCGTCACGCTGCACGTGCCGCTGACGGATCAGACCAGGAATATCCTGTCCCGCGAGAACATGGAGAAGATGAAGAAGGGCGCGCGCGTCATCAACTGTGCCCGTGGCGGGCTGGTCGACGAGGAGGCGCTGGCCGATCTCATCAAGTCGGGCCATATCGGCGCTGCCGCCTTCGACGTGTTCACGGTGGAGCCGGCGACGGAGAACCCGCTCTTCGGCCTGCCCAACGTGGTTTGCACGCCGCACCTAGGCGCCGCGACGACCGAGGCGCAGGAGAACGTGGCGCTGCAGGTGGCCGAGCAGATGTCGGATTACCTTCTGACGGGCGCCGTGAGCAACGCGCTCAACATGCCGTCGGTGACCGCCGAGGAAGCCAAGGTGATGGGCCCGTGGATCAAGCTGTCGGATCACCTGGGCGGGTTCATCGGGCAGATGACGGACGAGCCGATCAAGGCGATCAACATCCTGTATGACGGTGTGGTGGCCGACATGAACCTCGAGGCGCTGACCTGTTCGGCGGTGGCGGGGATCATGAAATCGGTGAACCCCGAGGTGAACATGGTCTCCGCGCCCTTGATGGCGAAGGAGAAGGGCGTGAAGATCTCGACCACAAGGCAGGACAAGTCGGGCGCCTTCGAGGGGTATATCAAGCTGACGGTGGTGACCGACAAGCGGGAGCGGTCGATCGGGGGCACGGTGTTCTCGGACGGGAAGCCGCGGTTCATCCAGATCAAGGGGATCAACATCGATGCCGAGATCGGGGCGCACATGCTCTACACCACCAACAAGGACGAGCCGGGGATCATCGGCACGCTGGGCAACACCATGGGCGAGAACGGCGTGAACATCGCCAACTTCACGCTGGGCCGGTCGGCGGCAGGGGGCGAGGCGATTGCGCTTCTTTACGTGGATGCGCCGGTGGGCAAGGACGTGATCGCCAAGCTGCACGAGACGGGCAAGTTCCAGCAGATCGCGCCGTTGCAGTTCGACGTGGCCTGACGGGGTTTCGTCATTGGACGAGGGAAACGCCGCCTTTCGGGGCGGCGTTTTCTTGTCGGTGAAGGGGCGGGCCCTGCGCGGCTCTTCGGGCACCCCGTGCCTCTCCTACCCCGCGTGCGCCCCGCGCAGGACGACCACGAGAAACGACAGCATCCCCAGCGCCGAGGTGATCGAGCCGGCGATGGCGAAGGCGGGGGTGCCGCCCTGGATGGCCAGCGCGATGCCGGGGACCATCAGGGCGAGCCCCGCGACCGACAACAGGAAATGCAGCCGGGGCAGGAGCCCCACATCGGCGCCCGGCACCGCGTGGTAGTAGAAGGCAAAAACCGAGAAGGCCACGAACCCCAGCAGGTTGAGATGGCCGTGGGCGGGGGAGAGCGAGTGATCCTCGATCCCCGACATGTAGAGGCCCCAGCTCATCCCCGCGAGCGCCGCGACGAGGCCGAGCACCATGAACCAGAGCGCCAGTCCGTTCATTTTTCTGCTATCTCCGTGTCTTCCCCCGCGCGGCAGACTGCGACATAACGCGACGTAAGGAAACCCGTGAGGGGCGGGTTGCCGGGAAGTGCGACCGCCATGCCATACCCTTTCGATGAGGGGGCCGTGCGCCGAACCGGGTTGCGCCGCGCTGCGAGACCGGCCACCAATGGCGCATGAGCATACTCGCCATCCCCGATATCCACGGCTACCGGTCCGAGCTTGACCGCGTGCTGGCGCTGGCCGACGCGCAGTGCGGCGCGGAGGCCAGGATCGTCTTTCTCGGCGACCTGACCGACCGGGGGCCGGACAGCCGGGGGGTGATTGACCGGCTGATCGAAGGGCTGGAGGCGGGGCGCGACTGGGTCGTGCTGCGCGGCAACCATGACCAGATGTTCCTCGATTTCCTGCGTGGTCCGGGGCCGGGGGCGCGGTGGCTGAACGGGAATATCGGCGGGTCGGAGACGCTGCGCTCCTACGGTGCGGCCGAGGCGATGGCGGCGGGTGACTGGCTGGCGGCGGCGGATTGCGTGCCGAGGGCCCACCGCGAGTTCCTGGCCGGGCTGCCCTTCAGCCACGAGACGGAGGCGCAGTTCTTCGTGCATGCGGGCATCCGCCCCGGCGTGCCGCTGGACGTGCAGGAGATCGACGACCTGCTGTGGATCCGGCAGGAGTTTCACGGCGACACGCGTGACCATGGCAAGCTGATCGTGCATGGCCACACGCCCGTCGAGCGGCCCGCGCATTACGGCAACCGGATCAACCTCGATGCCGGGGCGGGGTTCGGGCGGCCGCTCAACGTGGCCGAGATCGAGGGGCGCGAGGCCTGGCTGCTGACGGCGGAGGGACGGGTGCCGCTTACGCCCTGACCGGGGTGCGACGCGAGGGTCTGTTTGCGTCCGGCATCCTGCAGTATACCGTGGGCAACAACATCGAATCCTGCAGGAGATTCCCATGACCGACATCGTTCTTCTCGACGGCGCGCGTACCGCCATCGGCACTTTCGGCGGATCGCTGGCCGGCACGCCGCCGACCGCGCTGGGCGCGCATGTGGCCAAGGCCGCGATGGAGCGTTCGGGCGTCGAGCCGGGGCAGATCGGGCACGTGGTTTACGGCAATGTCATCAATACCGAACCGCGCGACATGTACCTGTCGCGGGTGGCGATGATCGAGGCGGGTATTCCCGACACCACGCCCGCGATGAACGTCAACCGGCTGTGCGGGTCGGGCGCGCAGGCCATCGTGTCGGTGGTTCAGGCGCTGATGCTGGGCGATGCCGAGTTCGGGCTGGCCGGCGGGGCCGAGAACATGAGCCGGTCGCCCTTCATCATCCCCGATCAGCGCTGGGGCGCGAAGATGGGTGATGTGCGCACGCTCGACATGATGCTGGGCGCGCTGAACTGTCCGTTCGGGACGGGGCACATGGGGGTGACCGCAGAGAACGTGGCGGGCGAGCATGACGTGAGCCGCGAGGACCAGGATGCGTTCGCGCTGGAAAGCCAGAACCGGGCGGCGAAGGCCATCGAGGAGGGCTATTTCAAGTCGCAGATCGCGCCGATCGAGGTAAAGGTGAAGCGCGACATGGTGCCGTTCGAGACGGATGAGCACCCCAAGCCGACCACCGCCGAGGGGCTGGCCGGGCTGCGGCCGGCGTTCCAGAAGGATGGCAGCGTGACGGCGGGCAACGCCAGCGGCATCAACGATGGCGCGGCGGCCGTGGTGCTGGCGCGGGCGGAGGCGGCCGAGAAGGCCGGGCTGAAGCCCAAGGCGCGCGTGCTGGGCTATGCCGTGGCGGGCGTGCGGCCCGAGGTGATGGGCATCGGCCCGGTACCGGCGGTCGAGAAGCTGATGGAGAAGACGGGGCTGAAGGCGGGCGATTTCGACGTGGTGGAATCGAACGAGGCCTTCGCCGCGCAGGCGATTGCCGTGAACAAGGGGCTGGGGCTGGACCCGGCCAAGGTGAACCCGAATGGCGGGGCGATTGCGCTGGGGCACCCTGTCGGGGCGACGGGGGCAATCCTGACGGTGAAGGCGTTGTACGAGCTGGAGCGGATTGGCGGGAAGACGGCGCTCATTACCATGTGCATCGGCGGTGGCCAGGGGATCGCGCTGGCGATCGAGCGGCTTTAAGGGTTTCGCGCCGCGGGCCTGACCCGGGGCCTTACTCTTGTCGCCGAGGTCCCGGGCCGAGCCCGGGACGGGTGGAGAGAGATTTCTGGACAGGCGGCCTCGGATGGGTTTCCGGGGCCGTTTTTCGTGGGATGAAGGGGATTGCCAAGCGCGGAATCGAGGCCGAAGGCCGCCGCGCATCGACCGCTGGCCGGCAGGCGATTGCCTGCAATCGCCGAGAGGTGGGCCGCCCCCCGGCACGGCGATTTGGTGAGGTAGGCGCGACGTCGTGAGCTTGGATGTGTTTGGCGGGGATAAAGTGGCCGCCACTATCGTCGGAACGCCGCACCACGGCCCGCCGATGCGCGGCTCCGAGACGTGTCCCTAGTCGATCCAGACGGTGACCCGGTCCGCCCGGCCCTCGGCGTCGATCACCGAGAGGGTGGAGTAGCCGCGCGACAGGCCGTTCAGCACGGTGTCGCGGCGGTGGATGCCGGTGAGGACGGCGGCCCCGTTGGCCATCCAGGTAAAGGGCGGCGTGCCGTCGCGGAGTTTGACGGCGAGGCCGATGCCGTCGACCGGCAGGCGGGCGCCGGAGGGGGGGAAGACCAGCTTGGGGGCGTCCTCGTCAGGGCGGAAGACGGCCTCGCGCCCGGTGAAGCGCTTGAGGGGCTGGGGCAGCTCGGCGGTCGAGACGATGAGCGTTTCGGGCGGGGGCGGCGGCAGGGGGTCGGCCTCGGGCTTGAGGCGCTGGAAGGCTTCGAAGAGAATGGGCGCCGCGAGGTCGCCGCCGAAGGCGCCGGGCACCGGCGTGCCGTCGGCGCGGCCGATCCAGACCCCGGCGACGTGTGACCCGTCGAAGCCCACCGCCCAGGCGTCGCGGTGGCCGTAGGAGGTGCCGGTCTTGTAGGCGATGCGCCCGCGCGGCGCGCCGGGGGGCGGGGTGAGGCCGGCGAGGATGTCGCCGACCTGCCACGCGGCGGAACGGCTGATGACGTTGTGGATGGGGGTTGTAGACGGTGTTTCCTGCCAGTGGAGGGGGCGGGTGCGGCCCTCGTTGGCGAGCATGGCGTAGAGCTGCACGAGGTCTGTGAGGGTGATGCCGACGCCGCCCAGGGCGACGGCGAGGCCTGGCTGGTCGCCGGGAAGCTCGGGGGAGAGGCCGGATTTGCGCAGGGCGTCCATCAGGTGGGCCGGCCCGATCTCGTTCAAAAGCAGGATGACGGGGATGTTGAGCGACTGGCGCAGGGCGTCGGTGACGGAAAGCTCGCCCCGGAAGGCGCCGTCGAAGTTCTGCGGGGCGTAGCTGCCGAAGGCGACGGGGCGGTCGTTGATGAGCGTCTGGGGGTGGGCGAGGCCGCGGTCGAAGCCCATGGCGTAGACCAGCGGTTTCAGGGTCGAGCCGGGGGACCGCAGGGCGCGGGTCATGTCGACATAGCCCTGCCGGCCGTCGCCCGTGGCGTAGCTGGCGGAGCCGACGGAGGCGAGGATCTCGCCCGTCCGGTGGTCGGCGATGACGAGGGCGACGGAGACGCCATCGGGCAGGGTGCGGAGGCTGTCGCGGGCGAGCGATTCCACGCTTTGCTGCAGGGGGCGGTCGAGGGTGAGCGTGTGGCGCGGGGCGACGGGGTTTTCCGCGAGCGCAAGGTCGGTGAGGTGGGGGGCGAGGGCCGGGAAGGGTTTGCGGGCGAAGGGGACGGGTTCGGAGTAGGCGGCGGTAATCTCGCTTTGGCTGAGGAGATTGGCGCGGCCGAGCCGTTCGAGAACGCGGTCGCGGGCGTCGCCGGCGGCTTGGCGGTTGCGGTCGGGGCGGCGGGCCTCGGGTGATTGGGGGAGGGCCACGAGGAGGGCGGCCTCGGCCGCGGTCAGGCGTTTCGGTTCCTTGCCGAAATAGGCGAGTGTCGCCGCGCGGACGCCTTCGAGGTTGCCGCCGAAGGGCGCGCGGGCGAGGTAGAGTTGAAGAATGCGGTCCTTGGACAGGCGGCGTTCGAGGGCGAGGGCCACGCGTATCTGGCGGAGCTTGCCGGAGAGCTGGCCGGTGCCGCTGTCTTCGAGAAGGCGGGCGGCCTGCATGGTCAGGGTGGAGCCGCCGGAGACAACCTCGCCGTGCCAGAGTGCCTGGCCGACCGCGCGGAGCATGGCGCGGGGGTCGACGCCGGCGTGGCGGTAGAAGCGCTTGTCCTCGTAGCCGATGAGCATGTCGAGATAGCGGCGGTCGACGGCGTCGGGGCTGACCGAGAGGCGCCAGCGGCCGTCTTCGACGGTGTAGAGGCGGAGGAGGTCGCCGTTCCGGTCGCGCATCTCGGTGGAGGTCTCAGACGCGAGCACGGGCAGCTGGGTGGCGTCGACCCAGCGATCGAACGCGTCGCGGCCAAGGGCGGCGGTGAAGAGCGCGACGGTGAGCGCGAGGAGGAGGCGGTCAGCCCGCATGGGTGACCTCGCCTTCCCAGAGCTCGGGGTAGAGGGTGACGAAGCCGGCCCGGTCGAAGGTGAGCTGGGTGGCGTAGCCGGTCTGATCGGCCATGTAGGACATGACGTCGGGCTGGCCGGTGCGGGCGTAGGTCTGGTCGAGCCGTTGCAGGGCAGGCTCGGGGTAGTGCAGCCACGCGGCGGAAGACTGGAGCGAGGTTTCGCGCCCCTCGAGCAGGCGGCGGAGGGGCATGAGGTTGGTGGCGGGGGTGAAGGAGAGGTCGATATCCGGCACGCCGTCGAGGCCGGGTTGCTCGGCCTCGTTCAGGAGCCACGCGCCGTTGTCGCGCTGGATGTGGAGGCGCACCTCGCGGTCGTCATGGATGCCGGCGATGTCGGCGCTGAGCGTGTGCCACGCCTCGTCGCAGCGCACCACGTAGTCGAGCGCCGCGAAGCCGCCCTCGTCACGGAACCGCGCGTGGCCGACCAGTAGCCAGCCATTGGCGGTGGGGCTGAGGCGGCACTTGTCCTCGCCCTCGCGGTCGAGCGCGCGCCAGTGGGCGGTGGCGACGACAAGCTCCGTCACTCGGTCACGCGCATCCGCCCGGTGGCCGAATGCGCCCGGTATTGTGGGCGGTACATGTCCTCGACCGAGACCGCCGGGTGGTGGTATTCCCCCGGCGAGACGGCGCGGACGATGTAGGCCAGCTCGAACGGCCGGTCGGAGAGCCAGTCGACGGCGGCAAGAAACCGGTCGGCGCGGAACTCGGTATGGCGGGCATCGGCGGGCTCGAGCCAGTCGAGCGCGCGGATATCGCCGGAGCGCAGGAGGTTGGGGTTGTCGATCTCGAGGCCGGCGGGCAGCGGGTCGTCGACCATCAGCCGCGCCTCGCCCTTCTCGAAGGGGGTGACCTTGATGACGGTCACGAGGCGGGTGCCGGTTTCCACGCTGTCGAGGGTGACGGGGGCGCCGTCGAGGTCGTAGTAGCTGCGCTCGATGGCGTAGCCATAGCCGCCGGCGTCGGGTGCGACGGTGGGCACGCCGATGGTGGTGAGCGTGATGTCGACGGGGCGGTCGCCGGTATTGGCGATGGTCTGGTCGGTGAACATCTCGGCGCTCACCTTCTGCACCAGCGGGCCCGAGACCGGTTCGCCGTTGAGGGTGAGGCCGGCGAGCGAGGGATCGTCGATCAGCGCCTGCGTGGCCAGCAGGGTCCAGGCCTGTTCCTGGGTCGACATGTTGGGGCCGACGTTGGACAGGGTGTCGGCCA
This sequence comes from Roseovarius sp., assembly GCF_030373445.1. GTDB lineage: Bacteria > Pseudomonadota > Alphaproteobacteria > Rhodobacterales > Rhodobacteraceae > Roseovarius. The sequence continues at coordinate 642,040 of NZ_JAUCYU010000001.1, read as the reverse complement.
GGGTCGAGGCGTCGACTACGTTGCTGCCTGCCTCGACCGCCAGCGCCAGAAGGCCAGCGCGGTCGCGCAGCCGGGTGCCGTAATCGGCGCGCCAGACATGGCCTTCGTCGCCAGACTGGCCGACGACGCGGCGCACGGCCAGCGCGAACATCCGGTCGGCGCGGGTCTGGTCGCCGTAGGAGGCCAGCGCCGAGCCGAGCTGGGCCAGTGCGAGGGGGGTCGAGAACGCCTCGGCCTTCACGTCGGCGTAGTAGCGCAAATCGCCCATGCGGGCCGCGCCTTCGCGGGCGAGGACCATGAGCGCATAGGCCACGTCTTCGCCGCCCTCGTCGAAATCGGGAGCATAGTTGACGCGGTTGCGCAGGTTGTCCATCGCCATGGCGAAGGCCTGTTGCGGGACGTCATGCCCCTTGGCTTTGGCGCGCGAGAGGAAGTCGGTGACATAGGCGTCGAGCCAGAAATCGCCCGAATCCGGGTACCAGAGGCCGAAGCCGCCGCCGGTGGATTGGCGGGCAAGGACGCGGGTGACGGATTGCTCGATGCGGGTGTCGATGCGGTCCTGCTCGCCCAGCCCCAGCGCCTCGGCCACAGCGTTGAAGTAGAGGAGCGGCATGGCCTGTGACGTGACCTGCTCGGTGCAGCCGTAGGGGTAGCGGTCGAGCGCGGTCAGGAGTTGGGGGGCGTTCATCTTGGCCAGCGGGCCGGCGGAGAGGATGGCGCTTCCGGTGCCGGGTTTGAGGTCGGCGAAGACATCGGCGCCAAGGGTGAAGTTGTCGCCCGTGCCGAGGGAGAAGCGGCGGGTTTCGGCGACTTCCGGGTCGTTGGAGCGGACGCCGAGTTTGAGGTTCTTGGTCAGTTGCTGGCCGTCCGGCGTGGTGAGGGCGACGCGAAGGTCGTAATCGCCCACCTCGCCTGCCGTGACGGGCAGGCGGAAGGTGGCTTTTTCGCCTTCGGCGAGGTCGAAGCCGGAGGGGATGGCATCGCCCAGCGTCAGCCCCTCGGCGGTGACGTCGAGGCCCATGCGGCCCGCGGGCCCGTCGGCGTGGACGATCTCCAGCAGCAGGCGGCTTTGGTCGCCGGGTGCGAGGAAGCGGGGCAGCGAGGCGGTGACGACGACCGGGTCGCGGACGATGACGTCACGCTCGGCCTGCCCCACGGCGCGGGGGGACCACGCGATGGCCATCAGGCGGACGGTGCCGTTGAAATCGGGGATGTCGAAGCTGGCCTGCGCCGAGCCATCGGGGCCGATGGTGAGGGGGCCGGAGAAATAGGCGACAAGCTCGTCCTGCGGCGGGGGCGAGTCGAACTGGGTGTTCGAGGCGTCGCCGCCGGAGCGGACCTGCCCCTGGGCGCCGTTCATGCCGTCGATCAGGCGGCCGTAGAGGTCGCGGATTTCGACGCCGAGGCGGCGCTGGCCGAAGTAATGACCGGAGGGGTCGGGGCTTTCGAAGCCGGTGAGGTTGAGGATGCCGAGGTCGACCGCCGCGAGGGTGACATAGGCGGTGTCGTCGTCGCCGATGCCGTCGACATTGACGGTGACATCGAGCGGGCCGCGCGGGTCGGACATGTCGGGGGCGTCGATGGCGACGTCAAGCTGGCGGTCGCCGGGCTCGATTTTCGCGTAGGAGAGGCCGAGGGAGCGGGCCGGGTTGTGGCCGGAGGCGACGTTCATCGGGCGGATGACCTGGGCCGTGACATAGGCGCCGGCGCCCCACTCGTCGGTGACGGGAAGGGGGATGGTGTTCTCGCCCTCGGTGACTTCGACCGCCTGCATGTCGATCACGTGGTTGGACATGACGGTGATGAGCGCCGTGCCGGCGTAGCGGGGCACGATGCGGAGTTGGGCCGTGTCACCCGAGCGGTAGCCGGGCTTGTCGAGCGACAGTTCCAGCGTGTCGGGCGTGCTGGAGGCGTCGGCGGGGGCGTACCAGCCGGCGTAGAAGTCGGAGGAGGCGGCGACGTAGGTGCCGTCTGTTCGTTCGACGACCAGTTCGTACTGGCCCCATTCGACGGGGGCGGAGACGGTGACCGGGTCGCCGCCCAGCGTGGCCTCGCCGGTGGCGACGCGGCTGCGGGTGGTGACGGGTTCCCAGTTCCACGAGCCGTAATCCTGGTACCACTGGTAGCGGGTTTCGACGCGGTTCATCGTCCATGTCACCTGCATGGGTGTCGGCGAGAGGTCGGTGCCGAGGGAGATGACCTGGAAGGTGGCATCGGTGCCTTCGGCGACGACGCCGTCGAAAGAGGGTTTCAGGCCGATCATCGGGCCGGCGGGGGCCAGCATCCGTTTCGTCTGGCGCTCGACCGGGCGGCCGGAGCCTTCGCGGACCGACATGGTGACCGTCGCCTCGAACGGACGGTCGGTGACGGTGGTTTCGGGCATCTCGACGGGGGTGACGAGGATACCGTCGGGGCCGGTGGTGCCGCCGTCGATATAGCCGGAGCGGGCGTTGACCTGTTCGTCATGGCGGCCGAACTGGTAGCCGGGGAAGGCGTCGAGCGCGCGTTTGGGGCGCAGGGTGACGGTGCCGTTGGCCTTGAGGCCGGCACCGGGGGCGCCGAAGAGGTACTTGGCGTCGACGGTGAGCGGGGGTTCGTCGCCGGGGCGGATCTCGCCCTCGGGGAGGGAGAGGGTGAAGTCGATGCGCTCGGGCAGGAAATCCTCGACGAGGAGGGTCTGGCTGGCCAGCGTCTCGGCGTCGGGGTCGGCCTTGATGTCCAGCGTCCACGCGCCGCGCGGGGCGGTGGCGGCGACGGGCAGGGTGAAGACATGCCCGCCGGCGGAATCCTCGGCCGAGAGGTGGCGGGAGTACTCCACGCCATCGGGGCGCTTGAGGATGGCGGTGAGCGGCAGGCCCTGCACGGCCTCGGCGCCGCTGTCGCGGGCCAGCGCCGTGGCATGGATCACCTCGCCCGCGCGGTAGGCGCCGCGATCGGTGGCAAGGAACACGTCGACCGGCGGGGCGGGCTGACGCCCCTCGACGCCACGGTCGGAGAGGTCGAAGGCCGGGTCGGTGAGGGAGAGGAAGGCGATATCCTCGTCGCCCCGTTTCGCCAGCACCATGGCGGGGGCCGCGCCGTCGGTGCCCCGCGTCAGGCCGGGGGCGAAGAGGGCGTGGCCGTCGGCATCGGTTTGCAACTGGCCGAGTTCCCGGTTGCTGCGGGACAGCAGGGTCAGCGTCACGCCCTCCTGTGCCGCCGCGTCGCTGAGGCCGCGGACGAAGACGTGCAGGCCGTCGGTGCCCTTGAGCGTGGTCAGCCCGAGATCGGTCAGCACGAACCACTGGGTGGCGCCGGCATCGTCGTAGAGGTCAACGCCCGGCACGCGGGCGGTCAGCGTATAGATGCCCGGCGGCTGGTCGGCCAGCACGTCGCCCAGCGGCAGGCGGGTGGTCATGGTCTGGTTCAGTTCGTTCTGCACCTCGCCCTTGCCCTGCCAGATATCCTCGGCGATGTCGTCGGAGAAGCGGGCGTCATCGTAGTAGCTGAGCGGGCGGGCGAAATAATCGTCCTGGATGGCGCGGAGGAGGTTGCGGTCACTCACCCGGCGGAGGACCAGGTCGACCTCCTCGAGGTTGACGGTTTCAAGCGGCAGGGCGGTGTCAGCCGCCTTCGGGAGGACGTAGTTGCGGCCCGGGAAGGCGACCTTGGGCGAGCGGTCGCGGACGTAGAGGGTGATCTCGACATCCTTGAGGAGCGTCTCGCCGGTGGCGGCGGGCAGGCCCTTGCGGAAGGTGACGCGGTAGCGCTCGCCATGCTGGACGCCGTCGATGCAGAGCTGGCGCTCGTCGGCCTGGACCACCAGCCCGGCATCGGGGAGGCGGACGTACGGCGTGTAATCGGTGCCGGCCTGGACCAGGTCCTCGGAGAACTCGGCACAGATGCGGGGGCTGGCGCTTTCGTTGTCGGAGCGGTGTTCGGTGATGCGGAAGCCGTACTTGGCGACGGCGCTTTCAAGCTCTGACAGCACGTCGTCGCGCGGCTGGATGCTTTCGGCAAGGCGCAGGGCATGGACCATGTCGCGCCCGCGGTCGAGCCGTTCCAGTGCCGGGGCCATGGTGAGCAGCGCGTTGATGCGCACCGGGTCGGAGCCGGCGCGGAGATAGGCGTTGGTGGCGGCCTCGACCGCGCGGGTGGCGTTCTGGCGTTTCTCGGAATGCTTGTCGGTGTCGATCAGCATCGAGAGGCGGGCATATTCGACCCACTGGTCGGCCGCGTCGGTGGCGGCGACGATGGCGCCTGTCCAGCGCATGGCGTTGAGGAAATCCTTCTGCGAAATCTGCTGCTGCGCGGCCGAGATCATGGCGGCGGGCTCGTACTGGCCGCCGGGGTGGCGCCAGGAGATGTCGATGGCCTGCGAGCGGGCGTTGTTCAGGTCGCCGGGCGAGAGGAAGTCGAGATCGGCGGCGCGGGCGCCGGCCTGTGACAGGATGCCGGCCTCGGTGTTCAGGACACGGGCCGAGACGGCGCCCTCGTAGGCCTGCGAATCCTGCACGGCGCTTTTCGGGAAACAGGCGTTGGAGCGGGAGTTGAACGTGTAGGCCCGGCAATTCGCATCGGCGAAACAGGCCGTGCGGCAGGCGGTGCGCGTGGTGTCGAAAAGCGGTTGCAGGTCGGCGCCGTAGAAATCGGTGTCGAGGGTGATGACCTCGCGCCGTTCGGGAACCGCGCCCTGCTGGGCCGTGGAAATCGTGGCGGTGATGGCGAAGAAAACAACTGAAGCAATAAAACGGAGCATGGGACCCTCCCGGTCAAAAGACGTCTCATTTTGCCACGCGCCACGGCGTTGCACAACGATTCCAACGCGGGAGGTGAAAGGTTAACGCCTTGTTCATTTTCCTGACGGAAGGTGGCGGCCTTATCCGGGGGTTGTGCGGAGACCGGGCGATGAGCCTTGCCAACAAACTGGCCGAAGAGCGCCGCGCGCGGCTGGCGGCGGAGCGGCTGCTGGAGCAGAAACAGGCGGAACTGCATGCCGCGAACCGCAAGCTGGGCCGGCACGCGATGGCGTTGTCGGAGGAGATCGTCGAGACCCGCGCCGAGGTGCAGGTGGTGCGCGACGAGAACGCGCGCTTCCGCTCGGACCTGAGCGATGCGAACCGGAAGATCCGGATCGCCGAGCGGCGGCTGTGGCATTCGATCGAGACGATCCAGGACGGGTTCGCCTTTTTCGACGCCGATGGCCGGATGATCGCCGCCAACAAGGCCTGGCTGTCGGTGTTCGACGGGCTGGAGGAGGTGAAGCCGGGGATCGCCTATGTCGAGATATTGCAGATCGCCACCGAGGAGGGGATCGTGGATATCGGCGGGCAGGACCCGGCGGCGTGGCGCGAGGCGATGCTGGACCGCTGGCAGAGCCCCGGGCCCGAGGCCGAGGTGATCCGGCTGTGGAACGGGGAATACGTCAAGCTGATCGATCAGCGCGGGCATGGCGGCGACGTGGTGAGCCTTGCGCTCAATATCACCGACACGGTGCGTTACGAGGAACAGCTGAAGGACGCGCGGCGGCAGGCGGAGGCGGCGAGCAAGGCGAAATCCTCGTTCCTTGCCAACATGAGCCACGAGATCCGGACGCCGATGAACGGGATCGTCGGCATGTCGGAGCTGTTGATGGACACGGTGCTGAACGAGGAGCAGCGGCTGTTCGCGGACACGATCAAGAGCTCGGGCGAGGCGCTCCTGGTGATCATCAACGACGTGCTGGATTACTCGAAGATCGAGGCCGGGAAGCTGGACCTGCACGAGGAGGATTTCGACCTGGAGCGCTGTATCTACGAGCTGGTCACGCTGATGCAGGCCAGCAGCCGCGACAAGGGGGTCGAGCTGTCGGTGGAATATGACATGTTCCTGCCGGGGCGGTTCACGGGGGATCCGGGGCGGATCAGGCAGGTGCTGACCAACCTGATCGGGAACGCGGTGAAGTTCACTGAGGCGGGCCACGTGATCGTGCGGGCGACCGGGGTGCCGGGGGCGGACGGCATGACCGAGCTGCATGTCAGCATCGAGGATACCGGGATCGGGATACCGGCGGACAAGGCGAAGCATATCTTCGGTGAGTTCAACCAGGTCGACGAGGCGCGGAACCGCAAGTTCGAGGGGTCGGGGCTGGGGCTGGCGATTTCGCAGCAGCTGATCGGGATGATGGGCGGGCGGATCTGGGTGGAGTCGGAGGAGGGCGTGGGCTCGACCTTCGGGTTCACGCTGACCCTGCCGGTGGCCGAGGTTCTGGAGGCGGAGGATGTGCACCTGCCCGAGGGGTTGCGCACGGTGCTGGTCGTCGACCCGCAGGCGGCGCGGCGGGCGGTGCTGGAACGGCAGATGGGCGCGCTGGGGCTGGCGGTGGTGAGCGTGGAGAGCGGGGCGGCGGCGCTGGCGGCGCTGCCGGGGGCGGTGGACCTTGTGCTGACGGCGCATTCCATGGCCGAGATGGACGGGATGGAACTGGCCGAGGCGATGCGGGCGGAGGGGTATGGCATGCCGGTGCTGGTGCTGAGCGCCGAGCCTTCGGTGGCGGAGCGGGACCCGGCGCGGGGGCATGTGCAGGGGGTGCTGGCCCGGCCGTTGCAGCGGAGCGATGTTTTCGCGGCGTTGCGCGGGCTGGAAGGGGCGTTTGCGCCGGGTGTGCCGGAGGGCGGGGGCCGGGCGATGCGGGTACTGGCGGCGGAGGACAACCGGACCAACCGGCTGGTGTTTTCAAAGATGGTGGCGGCGCTGGATATCGAGCTGCGCTTCGCCGGGAACGGGGTGGAGGCGGTGGAGGGGCACCGGGACTTCGCGCCCGACTTGATCTTCATGGACATTTCCATGCCGGAAATGGACGGGAAGGCCGCCACGCGTTGTATCCGCGAAGCCGAGGCGGGCACCGGGCGGCACGTGCCCATCGTGGCGATGACGGCGCACGCGATGGGCGGGGACGAGGCGGAGATCCTGGCCGCCGGGCTTGACCGGTACATGACCAAGCCGCTGAGCAAGGCGGCGATCACCGCCGAGATCGCGGCGGCCTGTCCGGCGGGGGCGCGCCCGCCGGGGGCCGGGGTTCAGGCGGCCTGTTGAGGGCGGACGAAAACGGGTTTGCCGGGCTCCGACAGGTCGGGGCGGTGGCGGTAGCCGCCGCTGTCGAACCCGGTCAGGCTGTCGGGGTCGGTCAGGCGGCGCTGGAGGATGAAGCGGGCCATCGCCCCGCGCGCCTGCTTGGCGAAGAAGCTGACGATCTTGGGGCCGTCGGGCTTTTCCTCCATGAAGACCGGCGTGACGACGCGGAGGTTCAGCGCGCCGGGTTTGACGGCGCCGAAATATTCCTGGCTGGCGCAGTTGACCAGCGTGTCGGTGCCGAGGGTTTCGGCCTGGTCGTTGAGCGCCTTGGCGATGCGGTCGCCCCAGTAGTCGTAGAGCGACTTGCCGCGCCGGGTTTTCAGGCGGCTGCCCATTTCGAGGCGGTAGGGCTCGATCGCGTCGCGGGGGCGCAGCAGGCCGTAGAGGCCCGACAGGATGCGCAGGTGATCCTGGGCGTAGTCGAGTTCGTCGGGGTCGAGCGAGGCGGCCTCGAGCCCGGTATATGTGTCACCGGCGAAGGCGAGGGCGGCGGGCTTGGTCTCCATCGTGCCGAAGGCCTTGAACCGGTCGGCGTTGAGCTTGGCGAGCGTCTCGCTGATGCCCATGAGCTTTTGCAGGTCTTTCCGCGTGAGGCCGCGGGCGGTCTTGGCAAGGGCCCTGGCGTCGTCCGCGAAATGCGGGTCGGTGGCGGGAATGTCCACCGCAGACATGTCGAGTTTCTTCGCGGGCGAGAGCACCACCAGCATTGATTGATCCCCCAATTCGGTATCCGTTGCCGGTGACTTAATCCGCCATCTGCAGAACGTCCAGAAACGCCGCGCCGAACCGGTCGGATCGTTTCTCGCCCAGAAGGCGGGCCATGTCCTGTAGCGTGCCCGGCCGGGCCGAGGCGACGCGTGCCAGAAGCGAGGAGGAGCAGCTGAGCGGCTTGTCGGTGCCGGTTTCGCCACGGGCGAGATCGGCCTGCACGGCGAGGAGGCGGTCGTAAAGCTCGCCCGCCTCGCGCCCGGCGAGTTTGCGGCGGGTGGGGTGCATGGCCTCGGCCTCGCCCCGGATGACCTCGAGAAAGGCGGCGCCATATTGTTCCAGCTTCTTGGCGCCGACGCCGCTGATGCGGGCCATGTCGTCAAGCGACTGCGGGCGGCGTTCGGCCATCTCGATGAGCGTGCGGTCGTTGAAGACGATATAGGCGGGCATCTTCGCGGCCTCGGCCAATGCGCGGCGCTTGGCCTTGAGGGCGGAAAGAAGCGGCGCGTCCTCCTCGGATACCAGGGCCTTGGCGGCGGGGCGGCGGGGGGTCTTCTGCATCGTGTCGCGGCGCAGCGTGATGGCCTGTTCGCCGCGCAGCACGGGATGCGCGGCCTCGGTGATGCGCAGGGCGCCGTGGCGTTCGGGGTCGGGGCGGACAAGGTCGTGGCCCATCATCTGACGGAAGATCGCCTGCCAGCCGCGGCGGTCGATGTCGCGGCCGACGCCGAAGGTGGGCAGGTCGTCATGGCCGCGCGCGCGGACCTTCTCGGTTTCGTTGCCGGTGAGCACGTCGATCAGGTGGCCGGCGCCGAAGTATTCGCCGGTGCGCAGCGCGGCGGAGAGGGCCTTTTGCACGGCTTCGGTGGCGTCGAAGGTTTCGGGCGGGCGGTCGCAGAGGTCGCAATTGCCGCAGCCCTGCGCTTCCTCCCCGAAATAGCGCAGGAGGGTGGTGCGGCGGCATTCCAGCGCTTCGGCCAGCCCAAGCAGCGCGTTGAGGCGGGCGTGGTCGGCGAGGCGGCGTTCGGGCGGGGCGAGGCCCTCGTCGATCTGGGAGCGACGGAGGCGGATGTCGTCGGCGCCGAAGAGGGTGAGGGTTTCGGCCGGCGCGCCATCGCGGCCGGCGCGGCCGATTTCCTGGTAATAGGCCTCGATCGACTTGGGCAGGTCGGCATGGGCGACCCAGCGGATATCCGGCTTGTCGACCCCCATGCCGAAGGCGACGGTGGCGACGACGATCAGCCCGTCCTCGGTGCTGAACCGGTGTTCGACATGGCGGCGGTCGTCGGCCTCCATCCCGCCGTGGTAGTGGCAGGCGTTGTGGCCATCGTCGCGCAGGGCCTTGGCCAGCGTCTCGGTCTTGGCGCGGGTGCCGCAATAGACGATGCCCGACTGCCCCTTGCGGGCGGCGACGAAGGCGGTGACCTGATGGCGCGGGCGGTCCTTCTCGGCGAAGGCGAGGTGGATGTTGGGCCGGTCGAAGCCGCGCAGGAAGGTCTGGGGCGTCTGGCCGTCGAAGAGCTTCTGGACGATCTCGTCCTGCGTCTCGGCATCGGCGGTGGCGGTGAAGGCGGCGAGCGGGACGTCGAGGGCGCGCCGGAGTTCACCGATGCGCAGGTAATCGGGGCGGAAATCGTGGCCCCATTGCGAGACGCAATGGGCTTCGTCGACCGCGATGAGGGAAACGCCGATGCGGCGGAGCATCCCCATCGAGGAGCCGGCGGCGAGGCGTTCGGGGGCGATGTAGAGAAGCTTCAGCCGGCCCTCTTCCAGCGCCTCCCACACCGCGCGGGTCTCCTCCTCGGTATTGCCGGAGGTCAGCGCGCCGGCCTCGACCCCGGCGGCGCGCAGGGCACGCACCTGGTCGCGCATCAGCGCGATGAGGGGGGAGATCACGACGGTCACGCCCTCGCGCAGAAGCGCGGGCAGCTGGTAGCAGAGGGATTTGCCGCCGCCCGTGGGCATGATGGCCAGCGTGTTCTGGCCCTCGGCGACGGTGTGAACGATCTCTTCCTGCCCCGGCCGGAAGGTCTGGAATCCGAAGACATCGTGCAGAAGCGTGGCAGCGCTGTGCATGAAAAGGCCCGTAGAATTTTATCTGTCTGCTCTTACGCAGAACCTTTTCACACTAAGATTCGGTAAACAAGACCCGGCTCAGTAAAACGCCGCCGCGTTGTTGGCCAGGATGATCCGGATCGCGTAGACCCCGATCAGGGCCACCAGCGGCGCGAGGTCGATGCCGGACATCGGCGGAAGGATCTTGCGGATCGGCCGGTAAATCGGTTCGAGGATGCGGTTGAGCATGTCCCAGATCTGCGCGACGAGCGGCTGATGCAGGTTCAGCACCTGGAAATTGATCAGCCAGCTCATGATCACGTGGGCAATGATGAAGAACCACAGGATATCCAGCAGAAGAAACAGGATCTGTAAAATCGACGTCATCGGCACCTTCCTCGAACTGCGACCGGTCAACACCTAAGCGGGCGGGTCCGGAATCGCAAGTCTGACGCAGGGTTTCGGTTGACGTCGCGGACGGGCGGGCAGAGGTCAGGGGCAAAGCGAAGGAGGCAACGCCCGATGTACCCGTTCATCCGGATGTTCTGGCAGGTGTGGAAATACCGCAAGGCGCCGCCGCTTTCGGTGTTCGACACGCATGTGTCGCGGCATGTCTGCCTGCCGTGGGATATCGACATGTGGATGGAGCTGAACAACGGTCGGACGCTGATGCTGTATGACCTCGGCCGCATCCCGATGGCCTATCGCGTGGGGTTGGTCGAGGTACTCAGGCGCAAGCGCTGGGGGCTGACCATGGCCGGGGCGAGCGTGCGCTACCGGCGCCGGGTGAAAGCGTTCGAGACGGTCGACATGCGCTCGCGGCTGGCGTCCTGGGACGAGCGGTTCTTCTATATCGAACAGTCGATGTGGAAGAAGAACGGCGAATGCGCGAACCACATCGTCTATCGCTCGGCCGTGACGGGCAAGAACGGGATCGTGCCGCCGGGCGAGGTGATCCGCGAACTGGGGGTCGACGAGGTGTCGCCGCCGGCGCCGGAGTGGGTCAAGGCGTGGATCGAGGCCGACGATGTGCGCCCGTGGCCGCCGATGCAGGATTGACTTGAAAGCCGTGCTCTGAGCCTGTCTTATCGCGGGCAAGGCTTGGGGGGACAGTATGGCGGAACCGTCGCGGCGCAAGCGCATCTGGGGCTGGTACTTTTTCGACTGGGCCAGCCAGCCCTATCACACGTTGCTGGTCACCTTCGTCTTCGGGCCGTTCTTCGCCTCGGTGGCGTCGGAATATTTCATGAATGCCGGGCTGGCAGAGGAAGCGGCGGATGCGCGGGCGCAGAGCCTGTGGTCGATGTGCCTGACGGTGACGGGGCTGATCATCGGGTTCGGGGCGCCGTTCATCGGCGCGCTGGCCGATACCGCCGGGCGGCGGCTGCCGTGGATCGTGGCCTTCTCGGTCATGTACGTGGTCGGCGCCACCGGCATCTGGTGGACCCAGCCGGACGGGTCGAACATGCTGTGGGCGCTGTCGTGCTTCGGGATCGGGTTCATCGGGGCGGAATACGCGCTGATCTTCGTCAACTCGCAGCTTCCCTCGCTCGCGCCCAAGGAGGAGGCCGGCGCGGTTTCGGGCTCTGGCTTCGCCTTCGGCTATGTCGGCGGGATCGTTTCTCTGGCGATCATGCTGACGCTGTTCTTCGACGATGGCGGCAAGACGCTGATCGGGCTCGACCCGGCGCTGGGCCTCGATGCGGAGGCGCGGGAGGGCACGCGTTTTGTCGGGCCGTTCACGGCGGCCTGGTACGCGGTGTTCATGATCCCCTATTTCCTGTGGGTGCGCGATACTGGCCCGGCGCGGAAGGGGCGCGGGGTGGGTGACGCGCTGCGGCTTCTGAAGAAGTCGATCGTGGCGCTGAAACGCCGGGTGAGCCTTTCGGTCTACCTTGGCTCGTCGATGTTCTACCGCGACGCGGTGAACGGGCTTTACGGGTTCGGGGGCACCTACGCGGTGCTGGTGCTGAACTGGACCATCATCTCGGTCGGCATTTTCGGCATCGTCGGCGCGATCTCGGCGGCGGCGTTCAGCTGGGTCGGGGGGCGGTTCGACCGGGCCTTCGGGCCGAAGCCGGTGATCATCGTGTCGATCCTCGGGCTGATGCTGGTCTGCTTCACCGTGGTGGGGATGGACCGGGACCAGTTCTTCGGCATCCCGCTGGAAGAGGGCTCGGCCCTGCCGGACATGGTGTTCTTCGGCTGTGGCGCGCTGATCGGGGGTCTGGGCGGCGTGTTGCAGGCGTCGAGCCGGACGCTGATGGTGCGCCATACCGACCCGGCGGCACCGACCGAAAGTTTCGGTCTCTACGGCCTTTCGGGGCGGGCGACGGCCTTCATGGCGCCGGCGCTGATCGGGCTGGTCACCACGCTCAGCGGCAGTGCGCGGATCGGCGTCTCGCCGGTAATTCTTCTTTTCCTGATCGGCCTCGTCCTGCTACGCTGGGTGAAAGCAGAAGGGGACAGCGACACATGGTCCGTCACGTCAAACTGATCGCGCTCATCATCGGCCTTGCGGGCTGTGGCGGCTCGGGGCCGCAGGAGTATGCGGCGAGTGAGCCGATCCTCTCGACCCAGAGCATTCCCGCCTCGATGCAGGGCGTCGAGGCGAAACAACTCTTCGGGGCCAAGCCGCAGGGCTCGCAACAGGCGCCCACGCCGTTCGGCAGCTATGCCAAGGGCTGTGCGGCGGGCAGCGTGCAATTGCCCGAGACGGGGCCGACATGGCAGGCGATGCGGCTGTCGCGGAACCGCAACTGGGGCCACCCCGAGACCATCGATTTCATCAAGAAACTCTCGGCCAAGGCGGCGCAGCAGCCGGGCTGGGCGGGCCTATATGTCGGCGATATCAGCCAGCCGCGCGGCGGGCCAATGCTGACCGGGCACCGGAGCCACCAGATCGGCCTCGACGTGGATATCTGGATGCTGCCGCCGAACCGGCTGAACCTTTCGCGGGCAGAGCGCGAGAACCTTTCGTCGATCTCGCTGCGCAGGGCGAACGGGGCCTATACCAATGACAACTGGACGCGCCAGCATCACGAGGTCATCAAGGCCGCCGCGCAGGACCCGCGCACCGCGCGGATCTTCGTCTTCCCCGGCGCCAAGGTGCGGATGTGCAAGGAGGAGATGGGCGACCGCTCCTACCTGCGCAAGATCCGGCCGTGGTACGGCCACCATTACCATTTCCATGTCAGGCTGAGCTGTCCGCGGGGCGCCAAGAACTGCGAGAACCAGGCGGCGCCGCCGGCGGGCGATGGCTGTGACGACGCGCAGGAATGGGTGAACAACATCATCAACCCGCCGCCGCCCGACCCCAACGCCCCGCGCCCCAACCCGCGGCGCGAGCTGACCATGGCCGACCTGCCGGGGCAATGCGTGTCGGTGCTGACCTCAGAATAGGCACGGGCCTTGCCACGCGGCAGGACAGGCTGTAAGGGCGGCCAGCCCCCCGGTGGGGGAGTTGTGCAAGGATCGTCCGACGTCATGAAACACCACCTGCTTCCCGGCATCCTGGCCATGGCCGCGATCGTCGTGGCCTCGAACATCCTGGTGCAGTTCCTGTTCGGCCAGTGGCTGACATGGGGGGCGTTCACCTATCCGCTGGCCTTCCTGGTGACCGACGTGATGAACTGGGTCTACGGGCGCGACGCCGCGCGGCGGGTGGTGTTCGCGGGCTTCGTTGTCGGGCTGGCCTGTTCCTTCGTCGGCACGCAGATCTCGGGCGAGTTCGGGCCGCTGGTGACCCTTCGCATCGCGCTTGGCTCGGCCGTGGCATTCCTGGCGGCGCAGCTGCTTGATATCGCGGTCTTCGACCGGCTGCGCGACGGGGCGTGGTGGCGGGCGCCGATGGTGTCGTCGCTGATCGGCAGCACGGTGGACACGGCGCTGTTCTTCACCATCGCCTTTTCCGCGAGCCTTGTCATGCTGGAGCCCGGCAACGACGTGGGCTGGGCCAACGAGGCGCTGCCGCTTCTGGGGGTCGGGCCGGTCGTGCCGCTGTGGATCTCGCTGGCGGTGGCGGACTGGATGGTCAAGCTGGGACTGGCCCTGCTTACTTTAGTGCCGTTTCGCATCATCGTGAGGTCACTGACGAACCGCGCCACATGATTTTGTTTTGACAAAGCGAAATTCTGTGTCAGGCTGTGGATAACGGCAACATTTTGAAAGGAGGTGATCCAGTGTCTATAGAGGTATTGGAGAGAGGTGACGGAACAGTTCGGGAGGGTCTCGTCTAGGGCAGCCCCTGGGCGTGTGACGCCCCCGGATTGGTGCGCCTAACCGCACCGCCTCCTACAACTCTAGAGGGCCGCTTCCTTGCCGGGGCGGCCCTTTTGATTTGCCGGTTTTCAACGTCGGTATAACGTCGGTATCTTGTCGGTATCGCGTCGGTGTTTCCACCGCGCCCGAGACTTTGCCCGAGAGGAATTCCATGCTGCGCATCACGAGCCAGATCACCATCGAGGACTGGGAGCTGACCGAGCAGTTCACCCGCTCGGGCGGGCCCGGCGGGCAGAACGTCAACAAGGTGTCGACGGCGGTCGGGCTGCGCTTCGAGGCGGAACGCTCGCCCAACCTGCCGGAGCCGGTGAAGCGGCGGCTGAAGCGGCTGGCCGGGCGGCGCTGGACGAAGGACGGGGCGGTGCTGATCCAGGTGGAGGAGACCCGCAGCCAGGCGCGGAACCGCGAGATCGCGCGGGAGCGGCTGGCGGAGCTGGTCAAGAAGGCTTGCGAAAAGCCGAAACGGCGCATCCCGACGCGGCCGTCGCTGGGGTCGAAGAAGCGGCGGTTGAAGGCGAAGAAGGAGCGCGGCGAGGTGAAGGCCCTGCGCGGCCGGGTGGATAGGGAGGAGTAGGGGGTGGGAGAGAGGCCCCGGCTCGGGGGCCGGGGCGGGTTGCATGGTATTGCGGGACGTGGGGGAGGTGGGTTTCACCCACCCTACGCCGAGGCCCCGGGCCGGTCAGAGTTCCTTGCGGATCAGGCTGCCGAGGTTATGGAAGGGGACGCGGACCCTGTTGTCATTGATATCTTTATAATAGAAAGTCACACCCACACCATGGAACGGCGAGTTCGTGCGGTTCAGTTCGCGCTTTAGGTGATCGGCGCGGAGCCACAAGGTGCCGATGGCGAAGACGATCCCCTTTTGCCTGGAGATGCGGCACAATTGCTCGGCATCGAACTCGGCACGGTGTTCGGGCTTGCGCTTGGGGTCGAGAAGAACCTCGGAATAGTCCCGGGTCTCTTCCAGGGTTTTGAAACATTCGGATTTGCTGCCCCGATACCAGGATTCATACATGTAGGCGTTGGCGTCTTGCTTGGGCAATTGCACTGCGCCGTAATCGCTGTCGAAGAGTTTGACCCGCGCTGTGCTGGGAAGGTCAACGTCGTGTTTCCGGGCATAAAAATCCGTGCGGAGCGCCACGCGCAGGCGAGCGGTGGACCACTTCATCATCCGTCTGACCAGACAGTTGACCGGCATGGTGAGTTCGGCGTCGGGATCGTAGTTTTCGGGGGTGTAGGGGTTGTCGTCGGTGAAGATCATGTCCGCCATGCGGTCGAGGTCGCGGTCTTCCTTGGCGCAGGTTGCGTAGACGCGGCCGAGGCGGCTGGACTTGTCGCGGCGGTGGGCTTTGACGAGGGTTTCGACGAGCCGCCCTTCGACCTCGCGGGCCTTGCGGGATTGCCGTTCGCTTTTGCTGAGTTCGTGGAGGTAGAGGGCCTGTCGGTAGGGTTCGCCGGTGATGGGCAGGAAGAGGTGGGCGTATTCGCCCTCGAACAGGCCCGGGGAGACATATTCGTAGAACGCGCCCGAGCCGTCGGGCGAGCGGGTCTTTTGCCAGTAGCGGTCCTGTGCCGGGGCGGCGGTTGCGGTGATAAGGACGGCGAGGCCGAAGGTGAGTTTCAATAGATTGGCTTTAAACATTTTTATACCCATGTTTTCGTTACGGAAACGGGTTGAGGAAAGCATGGATGGGGGCGGTGGCGCAATGATATTGTGGGGAATTTTTGTTTGTGTGATCGTGGGCTGGCACACGCCCGGAACAAGGCCGGAGGCCGCCGGGCGAGCGCCGGCCTGTAAGGGCGGGCAGGCGATTTGGCGGGTGTTTCGTGACGTTGAGAGGGAAGATGTATTCGGCGCGATAAAGCGTGGGCCGTTACCGTTGTAGCGCCTACCCACGGGCCGGCGCTCGCCCGGCGGGGAGGCGATGGCGCGAGGTCCCGGGTCGAGCCCGGGGCGGGGAGGAGGAGGCGAGGCCCCGGGTCAGGCCCGGGGCGGGGAGGGCGCGCGAGGTCGGCGGGGCGGGCTCAGTGGGCCTCGGCCCAGTTCATGCCCTGGCCGGCATCGACCACGAGCGGCACGTCGAGGTGAACCGCAGGTTTGGCCGCCCCTTCCATGATCTCCCGGGCGGCGGTGATGACCTGGTCGGCGGCGCCGGAGTCGACCTCGAAGAGAAGTTCGTCGTGGACCTGCAGGAGCATCTTGCAGGGCAGCCCCTCTATCGCCGCGGGCATGCGGATCATGGCGCGGCGGATGATGTCGGCGGCTGTTCCTTGTATCGGCGCGTTGATGGCGGCGCGGCGGGCGAAGCCGGCGCGGGGGCCCTTGGCGGAGATTTCCGGCGTGTGGATCTTGCGGCCGAAGAGGGTTTGCACGAAGCCGTGTTCCTTGGCGAAAGACACCGTGTCGTCCATGTAGGTCTTGATGCCCGGGAAGCGCTCGAAATAGCGGTTGATGAAATCCTGCGCGTCGCCGCGGGGGATGCGGAGCTGGCGGGCGAGGCCGAATCCGGAGATGCCGTAGATCACGCCGAAATTGATCGCCTTGGCGCGGCGGCGGATTTCCGGGGTCATCTCGGCCAGCGGCACGTCGAACATTTCCGAGGCGGTCATGGCGTGGATGTCGAGCCCGTCGGCGAAGGCCTGCTTCAGTTGCCCGATATCGGCGATATGGGCGAGGATGCGCAGCTCGATCTGGGAGTAGTCGAGGGAGAGGAGCGTCTTGCCCTCGGGGGCGACGAAGGCCTCGCGGATGCGGCGGCCTTCCTCGGTGCGGACGGGGATGTTTTGCAGGTTCGGATCGGTCGAGGCGAGGCGGCCGGTGCTGGCGCCGGTCTGGACATAGGAGGTGTGGACGCGGCCGGTGTCGGGGTCGATATGATCCTGCAGTGCGTCGGTATAGGTGGATTTCAGCTTGGAGAGCTGGCGCCAGTCGAGGATGCGGGCGGGCAGCTCGTGCATGGTGGCGAGGTCTTCGAGCACATCGGCGCCGGTGGCATAGGCGCCGGTCTTGCCCTTCTTGCCGCCTTCGAGGGACATCTCGTCGAAGAGGATTTCGCCGAGCTGCTTGGGGCTTCCGACGTTGAATTTGCGCCCCGCCAGCGTGTGGATCTCCTCCTCGAGCTGGGCCATCTTCTGGGCGAACTTGCCGGACATGCGCGAGAGCGTGTCGCGGTCGACCTGGATGCCGTGGCGTTCCATCTGGGCCAGCACCGGCACGAGGGGCCGTTCGAGGGTTTCGTAGACGGTGGTGACGCGGGCGGTGTGCAGCTGCGGCTTGAAGATGTGCCAGAGGCGGAGGGTGATATCGGCATCCTCGGCGGCGTAGCCCACGGCCTTGTCGATGGCGACCTTGTCGAAGGTGATGGCGGATTTGCCGGTGCCCAGCAGCTCCTTGATGGGGATCGGCACGTGGGAGAGGTAGCGTTCGGAGAGCGTGTCCATCCCGTGGTTGTGGATGCCGGAATTGAGCGCGTAGGACATCAGCATCGTGTCGTCGATGGGGGCGATGCGCACGCCGTTCTGGGCAAAGATCTTGGCGTCGTACTTCATGTTCTGGCCGATCTTGAGGATGGCGTCATCCTCGAGGATCGGTTTGAGGGCGGCGAGCACGGTGTCGGGGTCAAGCTGGCCCTCGGCGCGGGTCTCGGAGTTGAAGAGGTCATCGGCGCCGCCGGAGCCGCCCTCGGTATGGCGCAGCGGGATGTAGCAGGCCTCGCCCGGGGTGACGGCGAGGGAGATGCCGACGAGGGCCGCCTGCATTTCGTTGAGAGACGTGGTTTCCGTGTCGATGGCGACGTAGCCGCGGGCGGTGATCCGGTCGATCCAGACCTGCAGCGCCTCCATCGTCTGGACGTGCTCGTAGGTGGAGGGGTCGATGGCGGGCCAGTCGGGGGCTTCGTCGGCCGGGTTGGCGCCGGCGGGGTTGGTGTCGGGGATGACCGGGGCCTCGACATTCAGCGTGTCGGCGATGCGCTTGGTCAGCGTGCGGAACTCCATCTGGGTGAGGAAATCCATCAGGGTTTCGGGGTCGGGTTCTTTGATCTCGAGGTCGTCGAGGGTGAAGGTGAGCGGCGTGTTGCAGTCGAGCTGGACGAGGCGTTTCGACAGCTCGATCTGCTCGCGCTTCTCGATCAGGGTTTCGCGGCGCTTGGGCTGCTTGATCTCTTCGGCGCGGTCGAGAAGCTCTTCCAGCGAGCCGAACTCGTTGATGAGCAAAGCGGCGGTCTTGATGCCGATGCCGGGGGCGCCGGGCACGTTGTCTACGCTGTCGCCGGCGAGCGCCTGCACGTCGACCACGCGGTCGGGCCTGACGCCGAACTTCTCCTCGACTCCTTCCACGTCGATGCGGCGGTTCTTCATGGCGTCGAGCATTTCGACCCCGTCGCCCACGAGCTGCATCAGGTCCTTGTCGGAGGAAACGATGGTGACCCGCCCGCCCAGGTCGCGCGCCTGGCAGGCGAGGGTGGCGATGATGTCGTCGGCCTCAAACCCTTCCATCTCCTCGCAGGCGATGTTGAAGGCGCGGGTGGCGTCGCGGGTCAGCGGGATCTGCGGGCGCAGATCTTCCGGCATCTCGTCACGGTTGGCCTTGTAGAGGTCATACATGTCGTTGCGGAAGGTGTGCGAACCCTTGTCGAAGATCACCGCCACATGGGTGGGCGCATCGGCGCCGTGATCGTCGGAGACGTAGCGGAAGAGCATGTTGCAGAAGCCCGAGACCGCGCCGATGGGCAGGCCGTCGGACTTGCGGGTGAGCGGCGGCAGGGCGTGGTAGGCGCGGAAGATGAAGGCCGAGCCGTCGATCAGGTGCAGGTGGCAGCCTTTGCCGAATGTCATGCGCGCGCTCCGTGGTCGGGGATTTGATTGCTTCGCAGATATGCCACGGGTGCGGGCCGGGGGCCAGTGGGCAATCGGGCGGGGCCGGGGGTGCTGACAGGGGGTGTCAGCGTGGGAATTTACCTTTGGTTCACCTTGGCGGGGCATGGTCGGGCACAAGACCCAAGCCGGAAAGGAAGAAAGACCATGGCCGAGAACACGATGATGGACGGCGCCGACTGGGACACACGCGGCGAGAGGTACTTCCGCGATTTCGCCGAAACACTGCACGCGCTGGAGCTGGTGGACAGCCCGCCCGAGGAGGTGTTCGACAAGTTCACCCGGCTGGTGGCGCGGGTGCTGGCGGTGCCGGTGTCGCTGGTCTCGATCGTGGACGAGGCGCAGGGGCGGCAGTTCTTCAAGAGTGCGCTGGGCCTGACCGGGGCCTATGCCGAGCGGCGCGAGACGCCGCTGTCGCATTTCTTCTGCCGGCTGGTGACGGGCGGCAACCGTCCGCTGGTGGTGGAACATGCGCCGAGCGATGCGCGGGTCTGCGACAACCACGCGGTGCCGGAGCTTGGGGTGCGGGCCTATCTTGGCGTGCCGATCCACGGGCCGGGGGCGCGGCCGGTGGGGGCGCTTTGCGCCATCGACACGGTGCGGCGGACCTGGCGGGAGGCGGACGTGGACGTCATGGTGGATATCGGCGCCTGCGTGTCCGACCTGATCCGGCTGCGGGCGATGATCGAGCGGCGGTTCAGGGGCGGATAGGCCGGGCGCGTTGCGCGGTCAGGCGAGGAATTTCTCGTAGAGCGCGGCCAGCCAGAGCAGGCCGGGCACCAGCGCCGAAAGCGCCACGGCGAGCGAGCCCATGTCCTTGGCCATGCGCGACAGCTCGTGCCGTTCCGGGCCGATCCGGTCGATCGCGGCCTCGATGGCGGTGTTGAGCACCTCGACGATCAGGATCAGCAGGACCGAGCCGATCAGCAGGGCGACATGCAGCGCGTCGCGGGCGATCCAGATGGCGGCGGGAATCGAGAGCAGGAAGAGGGTGAACTCGATACGGAACGCCTCTTCCCCGCGCCAGGCGTCGCGGAAGCCGGCCAGCGAATTGCGCGAGGCGGCGGCGAGGCGCGGCAGGCCGCTGAGCTTCTTCTTTTCCATGCCTGTCCTTTTGGTGACTGCGCGATGTGGCGGCAGGCTAGAGCGTTCGGGAGAAATACTGAATCCCGGAATGTCTTGAAGGCCCGGGGCCGGGCGGTGGTGTTGCACGGAAACCTGTGGCGCGGCGCGGGACGGGCGGTGTCCGCCGGTCGCGGCGGGGGCGAAGCGGGCGAGAGGGTGACGGCGTAGGGCGTGGGGATCCAGGCGCCGAAGCGCAGGCCGGCGGCGCGGGGCATGGCGGCGATCCAGGTGGTGTATCTGCGCGGGAGGTTGACGCGGCCATGGACTGTGAAGGCCCGGTTGGTGGGACGGTGACCGGTCGCAGGGACCGTCAGCGGGGTGTGTCGGGGGCGAAGCGGGCGAGCGAGAGGGTGACGGCGTAGGGCGTGGGTGTCCAGGCGCCGAAGCGCAGGCCGGCGGCGCGCAGCATGGCGGCGACCCAGGTGTTGCAGGTGCGCAGGATGTCGAACCGGCCATGGGCGGCGAAGAACCGGTCGGTCGGGCCGAAGCCGGGGGTGGCGAGCGGGATCGGCGCGCCGGTCTCGTCGTGGCGGAAGCTGCCGGAGATGGCGGCGAGGAGTTGGGAGTACTGCCCGGCGGTGAGGGCCAGGGCGGGCAGGTCGAGCCCCGCGCGCAGCGGGCCGGCCACGTCAACCCGCAGAACGGAGGCATCGCCGGTGAAGCTGCGCCAGATGGCGGCGGCGGAGAGGTCGGCATAGCTGCCGGTGGTGGTGTAGAACTCCCGCGCGCCCCAGCCGACGATCAGCCACGCGGCGCCGGGCGCGTCCAGCGGCAGGCCGTGGCGGGCCAGGGGGGCAAAGGCGGCGCGGGTTTCGGGCGTGAGGGGGAGGAGAAAGTCATAGTGGATCGGGCCGGAGACGAGGCGGATGGTGACGGGCGGGCCGGCGGTCTCCGGCGCGTCCTGCAGCGGGCCGGGGATCAGCGCGCCGGCGACGGCGGCCAGCAGGTAGGCGGCGACGAGCGCCACGAGGGCAAGGAGGATGTTGCGGATCAGGCGCATGGGGCCGCGGCCGATGCGGCCGGGGACGCGGCGTTCGGGGGCGCTGCCCCCCGCGATGAAACCCTGCAGGTTTCAACGCTCCCCCCGGGAGTATTTGGGCCAAGAAGACGCATGGCGCGGATCACCCCGTTCCCCGGCCAGGTTGATTGGCTGCCACGGGCACGGGAAACGGGGCTTCACCTTGGACGCCCATCGGCTTTCCAGCCTGTGACGCGGGATCACTAGACCAGATCCCGGTTAACAGGCCGTGAACAACCTTCATCTTGCCAAAGGGCTCCGCCCGTTCGCGGGCAAAACGCTCCACTGGAGCGTTTCCGGGACGCCCGCGAACTCCTCGCCGGAGGCTCCCGCATTCGCCGCAAGCGCCAAGGTCTCGGCCCTTAAGCTGCCGGCCCCACGGGCGCCCCGTTTTCTTCCCACGAGAAAACGGCCCCGGAAAACCCTGTTTTCCGAGGCCGTCGATGGGTGCGGGTGAGCCGTCACGAGGTCGGGAGGATGACGATCTCGACCCGGCGGTTCTGGGCGCGGCCCTCGGTGGTGAGGTTGGAGGCGACCGGCTGATCCTCGCCGCGGCCGAAGGCCTGGATCCGGTCGTAGGAGACGCCACCCGATGTCAGCACGTCGGCCACGGAATTGGCGCGGCGTTCGGAGAGCCCCTGGTTGTAGGCGGCGCTGCCGGTGTTGTCGGTGTGGCCCACCACCTGCACGCGCGAGCGCGGATACTCGCGCAGGCTGTTCGCCACGGTGAGCAGGTCGCCGCGGAGCGAGCTGTTCACGGTCGCGCTGTCGACGGCGAACAGGATGTCCTGCGGCATGGTCACGATCAGACGGTCGCCGGTGTTGCGAATGCCGATGCGGTCATTCTCGAGCTGGCGGCGGAGGTCGGCTTCCTGCTGGTCGAGGAAGCTGCCGGCGATGGCGCCGGTGGCGGCGCCGGCAAGCCCGCCGATGACGGCGCCCTTGCCCTTGTCGTCGGCGGTCAGCGCGCCCACGCCGGCGCCGAGGATGCCGCCCAGCAGGGCGCCCTGCTTGGTTTGCCGGTTGGGATCGTTCGGGCCCATGGCGCCGGGGTCGGTACAGGCCGTCACGGCCAGCAGCGAAACGGCGGAGAGGAAAAGGATGGGTTTGGTTGTGCAGCTCATGTGCTCGCCTCGACTATTTGTGATCATCCGCTAGATCGGATTTGCGGCAATGATATGCAATAACACGCCGGTTCCCAACCGGTTTCCGGCAAATTTCGGCGACAACCCGCGCACGATGTGCCGCCCCTCTTGCGCGGCGGCGGGCGTGCCCCTGTCAGCCCGCCTCGGCGCGGGCGGATTCCCAGGCGAGGATGGCGCGCTTGACGGGCAGGCCCCAGTGATAGCCGCCAAGCCCGCCGGATTTTCGCAGCGCCCGGTGGCAGGGGATCAGGAAGCTGATCGGGTTGCGGCCCACGGCGGTGCCGACGGCGCGCACGGCGCGGGGCTTGCCGATGGCCTGGGCGATCTCGGAATAGGTGGTGACGTGGCCCGAGGGGACCTGCAGAAGCGCCTCCCACACCTTGATCTGGAAGGGGGCGCCGATCAGGTAGAGGGGCGCCACCTCGCGTTCCTGCCCGTTCGCGCCGAAGGCGGCGAGCGCCCAGGGGCGGAGCATCATCGGGTCTTCCACGAACCGGGCGCCGGGCCAGCGCGATATCATGTCCTCCATGGCCGCGGCCTCGCCGGTTTCGCTGGCGAAGCCCACGCCGCAGATGCCCTTCTCGGTGCCCATGACGAGGGCGAGGCCGAAGGGGCTGTCGAACCAGCCCCAGAAGATGGTGAGCCCCTCGCCCCGGCGGGCGAAATCGCCCGGGCTCATGCATTCCCAGCGCAGGAAGAGATCGTGCAGGCGGCCCGAGCCCGAGAGGCCCAGCTCGTGCGCGGTTTCCAGGGTGGTGAAGCGTTGGGCCAGCAGCGCCTTGGCCTGCCCCAGCGCCAGGTATTGCTGGTAGCGCTTGGGCGAGACGCCCGCCCACTGGGTGAAGAGCCGCTGGAAGTGGGCGGGGCTCATGTTCATTTCCGACGCGAGCTCGCCCAGCGAAAGCTGGCCTTCCGCGGTGTCGATCAGGTCGATCGCGCGGCGCATGACGTGGTAGTGGTAGCTTTGCTGGGGCTCGGCGTTCATCGGGGCAATCCTTGGGCTTGTGGCAGGAAATCTATCCCCTGGCCCCGTGCCATGCGACCCGAATATTGCGCATTGCCGGGAATGCGGGCATGAGGGGGGCATGGCCGCCCAGCTCGATTACCACACGATGCGCGAGATCTTCACCCGGTTCCACGAGGCGGAGCCGGAGCCCCAGGGCGAATTGCATCACGTCAACGCCTTCACGCTGGTGGTGGCGGTGGCGCTGTCGGCGCAGGCGACGGATGCGGGGGTGAACAGGGCCACCGCCGAGCTGTTCAAGGTGGCCGATACGCCAGAGAAGATGCTGGCACTGGGCGAGGAGGGTCTGATCGGCCATATCAAGACGATCGGGCTTTACCGCAACAAGGCGAAGAACGTCATGAAGCTGTCGCGCATCCTTGCCGAGGAGTATGGCGGCGAGGTGCCCAATTCGCGCGCCGCGCTGCAATCGCTGCCGGGCGTGGGGCGCAAGACGGCGAACGTGGTGCTCAACATGTGGTGGCATTACCCGGCGCAGGCGGTGGATACCCATATCTTCCGCGTCGGCAACCGCACCGGCATCTGCCCGGGCAAGGACGTCAACGCCGTCGAGCGCGCCATCGAGGACAACGTGCCGGTCGATTTCCAGCGCCATGCGCATCACTGGCTGATCCTGCACGGGCGCTATACCTGCAAGGCCCGCAAACCCAACTGTCCCGCCTGTCTGATCCGGGACCTCTGTCAATTCGAGGAAAAGACCATATGACCAAGTACCAGGCCGTCGGCATCGGCAACGCCGTCGTCGATGTCATTTCGCAATGCGACGACCGGTTCCTTTCGACGATGGGTATCGAGAAGGGGATCATGCAGCTGATCGAGCAGGACCGGGGCGAGCTGCTCTATGGCGAGATGCAGAACCGCACGCAGATGTCGGGCGGCTCGGTCGCCAACACGATCGCGGGGCTGGGCGCGCTGGGGCTGAAGACCGGTTTCATCGGCCGGGTGAAGGATGACGAGCTGGGCCGGTTCTATGCCAGCGAGATGGCCGAGGTGGGCACCGATTTCGTGAACACGCCGGTGGCGGGGGGCGAGCTGCCGACCTCGCGCTCGATGATCTTCGTGACGCCGGATGGCGAGCGGTCGATGAACACCTATCTCGGCATTTCCACCGAGCTGGGGCCCGACGACGTGGATGACGACGTGGCGGGGCAGGCGGGCCTTCTGTTCCTCGAGGGGTATCTCTTCGACAAGGACAAGGGCAAGGAGGCGTTCCTCGCTGCTGCGCGGGCCTGCCGGGCCGGGGGCGGGCGCGCGGGGATCGCCCTGTCGGACCCGTTCTGCGTGAACCGGCACCGCGACGATTTCCGCAAGCTGGTGACGGAGCTGGATTACGTGATCGGCAACGAGCACGAATGGCTGGCCTTGTACGAGACCGAGGACCTGGGCGCGGCGCTGGAACAGGCGGCGGCCGACAGCGGGCTGATCGTCTGCACGCGGTCGGGCAAGGACGTGGTGCTGGTCGAGGGCGACGAGACGGTGACCGCGCCGGTCGACCGGGTCACGCCGGTCGATGCCACCGGGGCGGGCGACCAGTTCGCCGCCGGGTTCCTTTACGGTGTCGCCACGGGCAAGCCGCTTGCGGTCTCGGGGCGGATGGGCTGCATCGCGGCGGCGGAGGTGATCGGCCATTACGGTGCGCGGCCCGAGAAGGACGTGAAGGCGCTGTTTGCCGCGGAAGGGTTGATCTGACGGTGGCTTGATCGCGGCGACGCGTTGCGTGGCGGGCGTCGGATTCGGATATTTGTACCAAGAAGAAGCACAGGTTGCGCGCCCGGCCCCCGGCGGCGGGCTGGAAAGCCGGGCGCGACTTCTCCTTGGGCGGTCATCGGCTTCCCAGCCTGTACCGCATCCGTGAGTTAATCATCCCATGGTTAAGAAACCGTTGCTTCTTCTTGGGGAAAATATCCCGGGGTGAATTGGCCCAAGGGGCCAAGAGGGGCAGCGCCCCTTCTTCACCCGCCTCTCAGCGCGAGCAGGTGATGTTGGTCATGTGGGTGTTGCCGCGGAACTGGAAATACATCGTGTTCGGGTCGGACATGATGGCGGGCATCTGGAAGGGCTGCTGGCCGCTGCCGGCGCGGTACATGGTGCCGAGGAAGACCACCTCGGCATTGCCGTAGCCGGGTTGGGGGCCGTATTGCCCCTGCATCTGCACGGGGACGCGGCCGACCACTGGGTTCTCGTAGAAGCCTTCCGCCGTGAAGCTGGTGTCGGGCTGGGCGTAGAGGCGGTATTCCCAGTAATGCAGGTCGAGGGGCTGGCCGCTGAACGGTTCCATGGCGTAGCGGCAGTACCAGGAGCCGGCGAACCTGGCGGCCTGGGCGTGGGCGAGGCCGGCGAGCCAGCAGAGGGCGAGGGCGGTGATTAGGGTGCGTGTCGGCATGGGCTGTGGCCTCCGGCGGGATGGGGGATGATAGCCCGGACCGCGCCGTCTGCCTAGCGGCGCGTCAGGTCAGCACGCCCTTGACCGGCGCCAGCGGTGGCGGGGCGGGGCGGCCGAGCGCCTCGGAGGCGGAAATCTCGATCACCCGGCACATGGTGTGGAGCGGCAGGCCGTTCTCGACATTCTGGAACGGGTGTTCGAGCTCGCGGGTGACCGCCTGCAGCCCGAAGAAGACATAGGCCACGATGGCGGCGAGAAGCGGCGTGAACCAGCCCGCCTGGTCGGCCAGGGCGAAGGGCAGCAGGAAGCAGTAGAGGTAGGTCGTGCGCCGCACGAGCAGGGAATAGACGAAGGGCAGCGGCGTGGTGGCGATGCGCTCGCCCCCGGCCTGCGCCAGGCCCATGGCCGAGAGCGTGCCGGAGAGGGTCATGCGGGCGTAGCCGTCGAGCTCGGCCCCGGCCAGCGCCGCGTTGATGCGCGAGAGGGCGGCGTTGGCGGGGTTGGCCTGGGCCAGCAGCGCGTCGGTCTCGGCCTCGTCAAGCCAGGGCAGGATCTCGGCGCGGGCGTCCTCGCCGCGCAGGGCGCCGCGGTGGAGATGGGCGAAGGCCACCGCGTTCGTCATGACGCGGGCATGCAGCGCGGGGTCGGGGGAGAAGAGCGTGACCTGCCGGCCGAGGTTGCGCACCTCGGCGATGAGCTGGCCCCAGAGGCCGCGCGCCTCCCACCAGCGGTCATAGGCGGCGTTGTTGCGGAAGCCGAGGAAGAGCGAGAGCGCGATGCCGAAGACGCCGATGGCCGAGACCGAGACATGCGGCAGGGGCAGGGCGAGCCGGTCGATCGAGAGGATTGCCGCCGAGAGCGCCGCCACCGCGAGGATGTTGCGCAGGATGCGGGGCACGATGGAGCCCTGCATCACGAAGAAGAGCCGCAGTGCCGAGGGCTGTTCGAGCACGATCATGGGGGCGGGTCCGGCTCAGTCGCCCAGCTTGGCGTGGACTTCGTCGAGGTCGATCTCGCCCGTGGGCATCTTGTTCGACGGGTCGTGGAAGTCGTATTTGAAGAGCTCGAAATCGCGTTTGTAGATCTCGTAGACGAGGTGCATGGAGAGGTCGTCGAAATAGTCTTCGACCGGGTGGGCGCGTTTGGGCCCGTGGCCCTCGCTTTCGTTGAAGCGGGGGATGGTCTTCAGGTCGACCTCGTGGGGTGTCTCGATGGAACTCAGCACGTCGGCCATGCCGTCGTTGAACGCCTCGGTCCAGAAGATGCGGTCGTAGCGGCCGCCGCTGACGATGAAGGTCGACACGTGGCCGGACATGGCCGACCAGTGGATGTCCGGCTCCATCGGGCGTTTCCAGCGGATGGTGTCGCGGGCGAAGAGCAGGAAGCGACGGAAGCTCTTGACCTGGTCGAACTCTTCCTTGCCGTCCTCGCCGCCGACCTCGACCCCGTATTTCTGGACGAGCAGCGGCACCAGCTTGCCGCGGTAGCGCTTGCCGTTGCGCTGGATGCCGCAGATCTTGTCGAAGAAGCTGGAGAGGATGCGGGTATACGGGTTGCGCACGCAGGTGAAGGCGTAGGACCGGTGCGCCGTGACGTTGTCGCGGATCAGCGGCTGGCTGTCGTCGCGCGCCCATTTGTGCAGCCCCTCGACCGCGTCGTGAATGTCACCGTCGAAGAATTCGCCGTGATCGGAGTAGTACATGATCTGGCCGATCGTCGAGCAGGCGCATTTCGGCACCACGCGATAGACGACGCTCTCGCTTTCGGTCATCCACGTGCCCGGAAACCCCATATTTCTGCCTCCACCTTCCCGCGCCGCCTTTTTTTTTGCGACTTCAGCTTTGTACCCTGAGGAAAATCCCCCCGAAAGGGCGTTTCTTCAAGGCGTCTTCATGTCTATCACTGTACGCAAGAAAGATAATATCGGGTAGAGCGTTCACGTCATGGCAAGAATTGCCTTCATCCTTCTGTGCCATAAAGACCCAGACGCCATCATCCGTCAGGCCGAGATGCTGACGGCGGTGGGCGATTACATGGCGATCCATTTCGATGCGCGGGCCAGGGTGGAGCATTACCGCAAGATCCGCTCGGCGCTGGCGGACAACCCGAACGTGACCTTCGCGCGCAAGCGGATCAGGTGCGGCTGGGGGGAGTGGTCGCTGGTGCAGGCCTCGCTCCATGCCGTCGAGGCGGCGGTGGAGGCGTTTCCGAGGGCCACGCATTTCTACATGCTGTCGGGCGATTGCATGGCGGTGAAATCGGCCGCCTTCGCGCACGAGTTCCTCGACAATGACGATGCCGATTACATCGAGAGCTTCGATTTCTTCGAGAGCGACTGGATCAAGACCGGGATGAAGGAAGACCGGCTGATCTACCGGCATTATTTTAACGAGCGGGTGCAGAAATGGCGGTTCTACACCTCGTACAACCTGCAGAAGAAGCTGGGGCTGACGCGGCCCATTCCCGCCGATCTGCAGATCCAGATCGGGAGCCAGTGGTGGTGCCTGCGGCGGCGGACGATCGAGTGGATCCTCGATTTCACCCGCAAGAGGCGCGACGTGATGCGGTTTTTCGCCACGACGTGGATTCCGGACGAGACGTTCTTCCAGACGCTGGTGCGGCACGTGGTGCCCGAGAAGGAGATCCGGACGCGGACGCTGACCTTCCTGATGTTCACCGATTACGGGATGCCGGTGACCTTCTACAACGATCACTACGACCTGCTGTTGTCGCAGGATGCGCTGTTCGCGCGGAAGATCAGCCCGGAGGCGACGGAGCTGAAGGCGCGGCTGGGCGCGCTTTACGCCAACGAGGATGCCACGTTCCAGATCTCCGACGAGGGGCGGAACCTTTACAAGTTCCTGACTGGGCGGGGCCGGATCGGGCGGCGGTTCGCCAGCCGGTTCTGGGAGACGGAAAGCTCGCTCGGCCGGCAGCGCGAGCTGATGATCGTGATCTGCAAGAAATGGCACGTGGCCAAGCGGGTGATCCAGCGCATCCGGCAGGTGGCGAACGTGCCGACGATCGACTACCTCTTCAACGAGGAGGACACGCCGCTGCCCGACCTTGGCGGGATCCAGGCGACGCTTGGGAAGAGGACGCGGCACCGGCGGGCGCTGATGCGGATGCTGTTCGATTATTTCGACACCGACCGGCTGATCGTGTGCATGGACCCGTCGAACCTTGACCTGTTGCATGATTTCGCGGGCGACCGGTCGACCACCAAGATGCTGGAAATCCAGTGCGAGTTCACCGACGACTACCTGATCGGCCATGCCAAGCGGGTGGGCTTGGCGGGTGAACAGACCTCGCCCCAGACGCTGGAGCGGCTGTTGCCGACGATCCGGGGCGACATGACCTACGAGAGCGACCGGATCCGGGATGCCGGGTTCGAGCATCACGGGGTGATCCGGGAAACCGCCGAGCCGGACGAGAACGCGCCGCCGATCGCGCGTTTTCTTGATATCCCGCCCGAGAAGGCGCTAGAGATTGCCGAGACGCCCCGTCTTTTCGCTGACTAGGATGTGACCGCCATGCCCTTCGCCTATGACGACCAGAATATTTTCGCCAAGATTCTGCGCGGCGAGATTCCCAACGACACGGTGCTCGAGACCGAGCACACGCTGGCCTTCAACGACATCCAGCCACAGGCGCCGGTGCATGTGCTGATCATCCCCAAGGGGGCTTACGTGAGCCATGACCATTTCGCGACGGAGGCGTCGGATGCCGAGATCGTCGATTTCACCCGCGCCACGGCGGAGGTGTGCCGCAAGACCGGCGTGACGCTGGGCGAGGGGGGCGAGGGGTTCCGCTCGATCGCCAATGCCGGGGCGCATGGCGTGCAGGAGGTGCCGCATTACCACCTGCATATCCTCGGCGGGCGGCATATGGGGCGGATGCTGTCGAAGGATTGAGGGCGGCCGGCGCGCGGCCGCCCGGCCGCGTTCAGGCGCCCTCGGTTTCGCCGTTGAAGGCCCAGATGCGATTCTGCACCGCCGTGGCACCGCAGGTGCCGCCGGCATTGGCCTCGTAGATCGCGCTGCGCCGGGCCGAGGGGTGCGAGATGGTCAGCCCGTCGAGCACCGGCGCGCCGTCACGGTTCTTGAAATGCCAGAGGAATTCGACCGTGCGGTTGCCGATGACGGCGAGCGAGCCGAGGTCGTTCACGCCGGCCTCGCCGCCTTCGTCGGCGGGGTAGGTGAAGCAGCCGAGGCCGACCCGGGCGCCGTCGACCTCAAGCAGGTCGACATCGCGGGCGAGACGGTGCAGCAGCGCGTCGGCGGTGTAGGGCGTGGCGTTGGCACCGCCGTTGCAGGGGACGGCATCGAACAGGCCGGTTTCGTCGCAGAGGGTGACGCGCCGGGTTCCGTTGTCGGTGACGCCGCGCAGGGCCGAGCGGTAGGGGCTGCCGGTCTCGTGGACGGTGTCGCGCAGCGCCGGGATCTTCAGGATGCCACTGAGCCCGGCGGGCAGCACCACCATCTGATCGTCGCGCAGGCGGTCATCCGTCAGGTCGATTTCGGTTTGCAGCGGGGTGAAACGGTATTTCCGGAATGCCTCCTCGTCGAACACCGCCTTGTCGGGGCCGAAGCAGGCATCCTCGTTCCAGCCCTCGGAGAAGTCGGCCTGTTTCGAGTAGAGCATCGCGCTGATGGCGATGGGCACGTCGGCGCCCACGAGCCGGCCGTTCAGGGCGTCGGCGATGCTGTCGCAGACGCGCTTGGTGTCGTGCCGGTCGGAGCCGACATCGCCCCAGGCGGCCTTGGTGGCCGGGTTGGTCTGGACGAAATAGTCGAGCGGCTGAACGATGTCGTTGTCGACGTGGATCTTGCTGTCGCGGATGTCGTTGAAGGTGGGATCGGCGCTGGTGAGCAGGATCGACGGCTGGTAGTCGAGCGACACCTCGAGGCGCAGGTGCTTGTCGCGGTCTTCCATGCTGCGCGCGTTGCGCGGGTAGAAATCGGCCTGGATGCGGTAGGTGCTTCCGGCCGAGGCGTGGCGCAGCGTGCGGCTGGCGGTGATGGTTTCGACCTGTTCGAACGGCTCGAGGAGGGTGTCGACGAAGTCGATCGCGGCGCCGACGCGGCCGGCGTTCGACCCCAGCACCAGGCTGTTGAGGCTGGCAAGGCTGACCGTGTTGCCATCGGCACCGTTCTTGAACGTCTCGCTGCCCTCATTGCCGAGCGCGAAGAGCCTGGCGACGTTGCGGGTCACGGTGTCGGTGGTGGCGGTCTGGTGCAGCACCAGCCGGACGCGGCGGGATTCGTCGTTCTTGAAGAAGAAGCCGATCTCGCCGCCGAAATCGATCATCTGGTTGTCGGAGATCGAGGAGAAGGTTTCGCGGCTGGTATAGGCATAGACCGGGCGGCGGTGCAGCACCTTGACCTCGCCGTCGGCGAACTCGACCACTTCCACCGACAGCATGTAGGTCTGTTCGGTGTCGTTGAAGTAGCTGCCGAGCCAGCCGAGGAAGGAGCGGTCGGCGAATTCGCGGGTGTCGGGGGTCAGCTCGGCGCCGAGGGGCGTGTTGTCCCTGGGGTTGAGCAGGCGGAAGGAGAGCCGCCCGTAGCCCGCGCGCCTTGGCGCCGCCTCCAGCGTGCCCGGGTCGAGCCAGGTGACGCTGGGCACGAGGGAGAGGGCGACCGGGTCCGCCGCAACGGGCTTCGGCTCGGGGCAGTGGCCCACTTCGACATTGCAGGCCGTGGCCGCGGAGCCGAAGGCAAGAAGCGCCCCGGCCAGCAGGACAGAAGGAATGCGGTTTTTCATGATGGTCCCCAAATAAATAGCGTTTGTTCCCCTAATACCCTGAAATTAGACCACAGTTTGGGCGATCCGTCGAGTGTGGCGTGCCGCGGGCGGGTTTCGATCTTGCCGTTTGGGGCTTACTCCCCATATGCAGGCAGAGGACAGGAAACAGACGGATTTCGCCCCCATGACCCTTCGCGACCGCGCCGGTGCGTTCATCGACCGGCCTCTCGTCAGAAACTTCATACTCGGCGTGATCCTGTTCAACGCGGCCATCCTGGGGCTTGAAACCTCGGATATCGCGATGGCGCGGGCCGGGGCGCTGATCGTCACGCTGGACGGTATCTGCCTGGCGATCTTCGTGATCGAGATCGGCCTCAAGCTGTTCGCGCGCGGCGGGCGGTTCTTTCGCGACGGCTGGAACATCTTCGATTTCGTGATCGTGGCGATCTCGCTCATCCCGGCGGCGCAGGGGCTTTCGGTGCTGCGCGCGCTGCGGATCCTGCGGCTTCTCCGGGTGCTGTCGGTGACGCCATCGCTGCGCCGGGTGGTGGAAGGACTGATGAGCGCGCTGCCGGGGATGGGCTCGGTCTTCCTGCTGATGGGGATCATCTTCTACATCGGCTCGGTCATGGCGACGAAACTCTTCGGCGAGAACTTCCCCGAGTGGTTCGGAACGCTGGGGCGGTCCGCCTATTCGCTGTTCCAGATCATGACGCTGGAAAGCTGGTCGATGGGGATCGTGCGGCCGGTGATGGAGATCTATCCGCAGGCCTGGGCCTTCTTCGTGCCGTTCATCCTTGTGACGACCTTCGCGGTGGTGAACCTTGTCGTCGGCCTGATCGTGAACTCGATGCAGGATGCCCATCACGAGGAAGAGACCGAGAAGACCGGCAATTACCGCGACGAGGTGGTCGCGCGGCTGGAGCGGATCGAGCGGATGCTGGAAAGCCGCGGGAAGTAGCCGCCCTCAGGTGCTGCGGGTGAGGTCGAGGAAGACATCCTCGAGATCGGCCTGCTCGGTGCGGACGTCCGAGATGCGGATGCCGGCGCCGCGGACCGCCTCGAGCACCTGCTCGGCGCTGGTGCGGCCCGACTGGTAGGTGATTGCCAGCTCGCCATGGGGGCGGGTTTCCACCTCGATCCCCTCGGCCTGTGGCAGGTGGGTGACCGGCGCGTCGGGGCGGATCACCAGCGTCTTGGCGTCGAGCCGGCCCAGGAGGTTGCCGGTGGTGTCGCGGGCCACCAGCTCGCCGTGGTTGATGATGGCGATCTCGTCGCACATCTGCTCGGCCTCTTCGAGGTAGTGGGTGGTGAGGATGATGGTCATCCCCTCCTCGTTCAGGCGGCGGACATTGTCCCACAGCATGCGGCGCAGCTCGATATCGACCCCGGCGGTGGGTTCGTCGAGGACCAGCACGGCGGGGTGATGCACCAGCGCCTTGGCCAGCAGCAGGCGGCGGCGCATCCCGCCCGAGAGGGTGCGGGCATAGGCGTGGGCCTTGTCCTCGAGCCCGACGAGGCGGAGGATCTCGTCGCTGCGGCGCTGGGATTTCGGCACGCCATAGAGCCCGGCCTGCACCTCGAGCGCGCCACGGGGGGTGAAGAACGGGTCGAGGTTCAGCTCCTGCGGCATGACGCCGATGGCGGCGCGGCTCTGGCGGGGGTTCACGTCCTGGTCGAAGCCCCAGATGGTGACCTTCCCGGCGGTCTTGACGACCAGACCGGCGAGGATGTTGATCAGCGTCGACTTGCCCGCGCCGTTGGGGCCCAGGAGGCCGAAGACGCAGCCCGACGGGATGTCGAGATCGACGCCCTTGAGGGCCCGCTTTTCCGGCTCGCCCTTGTGCGGCGGGTAGGTCTTGGTCAGGCCCCGGATTTCAATGGCATTCCCGCCCATCGCTGCTCTTGCCCCCGGCTTTTCGATCTTCCATATTCGGACCTAGTTCAACCGAGCGGAAAAGGAAACTGCCAGATGGTGACACAGGCCCCAGAAACCCGGATCGTCGACAGCTACCGGATTGCCTGCGACGGCGGCGGAGAGGCGCTGGGCCATCCGCGTGTCTGGCTGATGATCCCGCAGGAGCTTGGCTGGGTGGAATGCCCCTATTGCGATGCCAAGCTGATCCACAAGGATTTCGAAGGCAAGGTCTGAAGGCCGATGTGCGCCCGTGCGGGCGCGCCGCCTGTCTCGCCGTCGCCCCTTGGGCGCCGTCTCGGGGGTGTGGCCGACGTGACGGGCCGACGCGGGCGGTGGCGCGCGTGGACGGGTCCGGGTGCCTCCGGCGGGAATATTTTTGGCAAGATGAAGCCGGGGCCGCGTGCGCCGGCGGAGGAGGGCGCGGGATGCATCCGTTGATTACCGAAGAGCATGTCGAGGCGTATCAGCGCGACGGGGTCGTGCTGATCGAGGGGTTGTTCGCGGATCATGTCGAGGCGCTGCGCGGGGGCGTGGCGCGGAACATGGCGGAGCCGGGGCCCTACGCGGCGGAGAACCTGAAGGAGGGGGAGGCCGGGCGGTTCTTCGACGATTACTGCAACTGGCAGCGCATTCCGGAGTTCCGGGAGGTGATTGCAGACTCGCCCGTGGCGCAGGTGGCGGCGGAGCTGATGCGGTCGGAGACGGCGCAGGTCTTCCACGACCACGTGCTGGTGAAGGAGCCGGGCACGTCGAAGCCGACTCCGTGGCACCAGGACGGGCCCTATTACTTCGTCGAGGGGCGGCAGACGGTCAGCTTCTGGTCGCCGCTGGACCCGGTGGAGGAGGCGTCGTTGCGTTGCGTGGCGGGCTCTCACCTGTGGGAGAAGCCGGTGCTGCCCCGGCGGTGGCTGTCGGAGGAGAGCTTCTATGCCGATCCGGAGGCCTATATGCCGGTGCCGGACCCGGATGCCGAGGGGATGCGGGTGGTGGAATGGGCGATGAAGCCCGGCGACGCGGTGGCGTTTCACTACGGCATCCTGCACGGGGCGCGCGGGAACGAGACCGCGCGGCGGCGGCGGGCGTTCTCGCTCAGGCTGGTGGGGGATGATGCGCGGTATGTCGAGCGGCCGGGGCCGACCTCGCCGCCCTTTCCCGGGCACGGGATGGTGCCCGGGGAGCGGTTGCGAGAGGACTGGTTCCCGGTGGTCTGGCCGGCCTAGCCGAAGATGAAGTAGAGCCCGGCCGCCGAGGTGAGCCCGCCGAGAAGGCGCAGGGCCGGGGCGTTGCCGGTGGTGAGACGCGAGGCCGCGACGGCGACGCCGAGGCCGGCGGCGTGGAGCAGCGCCGTGGCAATGGCGAAGCCCGCCCCGAATTGCAGGGCGCTGGCGCCGCCAAGTTCGCCGCCATGGGCGTGACCGTGGAACAGGGCGAAGGCGCCGACAAGGGCCATGGCGAGGCGCGGGTCGGGGCGCAGGGCGAGGGCCACGACGAGCCCCAGCACCACGATCGATGTCAGGATGGCCGGTTCCACGAAGGGCAGCGGCAGGCCGGCGAGGGCCAGCAGGAAGCCCGCGATCATGGTGGCGACGAAGGCAGTGGGCACGCCCCAGACGGAACGGCCGCCGATCTGCGCCGCCCAGAGGCCGACGGCGACCATGGCGAGCACGTGGTCGAGGCCGAAGATCGGGTGGGTGACACCGGCAAGGAAGGAACCGTACTCGCCCGGGGGCAGGTGGGCGAAGGCCGGGGTGGCGGCAAGGGTCAGGGCAAGGGCGGTCAGGGTGCGGGTCACGGGTATGGCTCCTTTGATGTGGGTCGGCCCGGCGCCCCGGTATGGGTCGCGTCGTTCTCCGGCAGAGTTGTGCACGGGGAGGGGGCGGCGCGCAAGGTGGCGCGTGTGCCGGTGCCGCGAAGCGCCGCCTAGGCGGGCTGGCCCACCTCCGCCAAGGTCACGAACTCCAGCCCCCGCTCGGCCGCGGCGCCAAGGAAACGGCGCAGGTCCTCCGGCGTCGAGAAGAACTGCGAGCCCTTGCCCGGCGGCCTGATGTCGTGGCCGGCGAAGACCCCCGTGCCGCCCGCCTCCGCGATCCGGTCGAGGAGGCGGGATTGCCACTCCCATCCCGGGAAGGCGCTGTGCTGGAAGTCGCAGAAGCCGACGCAATCGACCGCGTTGTGGGGGCCGGGGGCGTGGTAGATGCGCGCGGGGATGTCGGCTTCAGACAGGTTCTTCGGTCCCGCGGCGCGGGTGACGGGGAAGCGTTTGGCGGTTTCGGCGAGGGTTTCGTCGGTGAAGGCGTGGAAGGGGCTGGCGAAGCTTTTGGCGGGGAAGCCAAGGGCGCGGTGTTCGGCCACCCCGGCGTCGATTTCATGTTCCAGCCAGTGGGGGAGGCCGTGCTTTCGCAGGTAGGGGCCGAGTTTCGGGTGGGTGCGGGAGTGGAAGGCGATCTCGTGACCGTCCTCCTGCAGGGCGCGGAGCTTCTTCACCTGCCGGGGCTTGGCGTTGTGCAGGTTGCAGACGCAGAAGGTCGCCCGCGCGCCGAACTCGTCGAAGATCGGCCGGGCGGCGTGCCAGCTTCCGGCGAAGAGGTCGTCGAAGGTGAGGCAGACAAAGCCTGTCACACCACCACCTCCAGCGCCTCCTGCTTGCCCACGCCGAAGACGCGCTTGTAGCGGGCGATCTCGCTTTCGGGGCCCATCGCCTTGTTGGGGTTGTCGGAAAGCTTCACCGTGGGCCGGCCATTGGCCGAGACAGCCTTGCAGACCAGAGAGAAGGGGGCGAGCCGGTCATCCGGGGTCAGGCCGCGGAAGTCGTTGGTGAGCAGGGTGCCCCAGCCGAAGGACGGGCGGCAGCGGCCGGCGAAGCGGGTGTGCAGGTCGATGATCTTGTCGGTGTCGAGCCCGTCGGAGAAGATGATGAGCTTCTTCGTCGGGTCCTCGCCGCGGGATTTCCACCAGTCGATGGCGATCTCGGCGCCCTCGGCCGGGTCGCCGCTGTCGACGCGGATGCCCGTCCAGCCCGCCAGCCAGTCGGGCGCACGGTCGAGGAAGCCCTTGGTGCCGTAGGTGTCGGGCAGGATGATCCGCAGGTTGCCATCGTGTTCCTCGTGCCAGTCGGAGAGCACGTCATAGGGCGCGCGGGCGAGGTCGTCGTCGGTGTCGGCGAGCGCGGCGTAGACCATCGGCAGTTCATGGGCGTTGGTGCCGATCGCCTCGAGATCGCGGTTCTTGGCGATGAGGCAGTTGGAGGTGCCGACGAATTTCTCGCCCAGCCCCTCGCACATGGCGCGCACGCACCAGTCCTGCCAGAGGAAGGAGTGGCGGCGGCGGGTGCCGAAATCGGCGATGCGCAGGCCGGGCACGTCGCGGAGGCGCTCGACCTTCTCCCACAGCTTGGTCATGGCGCGGGCATAGAGCACCTGGAGCTCGAAGCGGCGCATGTCGTGCAGGACGGCGCGGCCACGCAGTTCCATCAGCACGGCGAGCGCCGGGATTTCCCAGAGCATCACCTCGGGCCAGGAGCCTTCGAAGGTGAGCTCGTATTGCCCGTCACGCTTTTCGAGCTGGTAGGGGGGCAGCTTCAGGTTCTCGAACCATTCCATGAAGGCCGGCGTGAACATCTGGCGCTTGCCATAGAAGGTGTTGCCGCGCAGCCAAGTGCTTTCGCCCCGGGTCAGGGAAAGCGAGCGGATATGGTCGAGCTGTTCGCGGAGTTCGCCCTCGTCCACCAGCTCGGCCAGCTTCACGTCGGTCGAGCGGTTGATGAGGGAGAAGGTCACCTGCGTGTCGGGCCGGTTGCGGAACACCGACTGGCACATCAGCAGCTTGTAGAAATCCGTGTCGATGAGCGAGCGGACGATCGGGTCGATCTTCCATTTGTGGTTCCAGACACGGGTCGCGATATCGACCATTGGTTTCCTCCCGGACGGGTTGCCGGACCGGTTAAAGCAAAGGGGGGCGGGGGTGGCAAGCCTTGGCGGCGCGCCCTTGGCGCGCCCTTGTTCCGCGCGAGGTTCCCTTGACGGGTTCGAAGTTCGGAGGGAGGTGCCACGCCTGGTTCGATGGCGTCCTCTTCCGTTTGCCGGCCTCGAAGGCTCAGCCGCCGTGTTCGGCCTTGCTGTCTTCCGGCGCCTCGGCGCGCTCGTTCAGCCCGTAATCGCGCAGGACGTGGGCGACGCGGAGGCGGTAGTCGGCGAACATGCCCGCCCGCCCCTTGGCCTGGGCCCGGCGGTGGGCGGCGAGCCGGCGCCATTCCTCGACCGCCTCCTCGCTTTCCCAGAAGGAGAGGGAGAGTAGCTTTTCCGGATGCGTCAGGCTCTGGAACCGTTCGACCGAGATGAAGCCGTCGATCTGTTCGGCGAGCGGGCGCATTTCGGCGGCGATGTCGAGGTAGTGGTCCTTGCGGCCCTCGGCGGGGATAACCTCGAAGATGATGGCGATCATTGGCTGTCTCCTTTCGGTGTGCGCGGGCCGGTGTGCGCGGGCGAGTTTCGGCGGTGTCGTGTTCGGGGGCAAGCGGTGTTTCCGACGGAGAGCGCCGGGGGGCCAGCCCCCCACGTTGAAATCCTGCGGGATTTCAACGCTCCCCCCCGGGATATTTTCGGCCAGAAAAAGCAGGGGGTGGTTTTGTCTTTGCCGGGCAATACCAGATTGCAGGGGCGATAAGGCCAGTATACCCTCGGGTCATGCCGATCCCCGTCGAGACCTTTTTCCTCAATCCCGAAGCGCAGGGCACGCTGCAGGCGCAGATCCAGCAGATGATCGCGCAGGGCATCCTGTCGGGCAGGCTGCGGAAGGGGGAAAAGCTGCCTTCGTCCCGCAAGCTGGCCAAGCACCTCGGCGTCAGCCGGATCACGGTGACGCTCGCCTATACCGAGCTGCAGGCCTCCGATTACCTCGAATCGCGCGACCGCTCGGGCTATTTCGTCTCGCAGAACGCGCCGGAGCCGCCGCAGTTTGCCGCGCGGCACCCGAGGCAGGACAGCATCGACTGGTCGCGCGCGCTGGGCCGGCGGTTTACCGGCGGGGCAACGCCGGTCAAGCCGCGCGACTGGTGGAGCTTCCGTTATCCCTTCGTCTATGGCCAGACCGACCCGTCGCTCTTCGATCATGCCAACTGGCGGCATTGCGCGCTCCGGGCGCTGGGGCAGAAGGATTTCCAGGCGCTGACCACGGATTACTACGACAATGACGACCCGCAGCTGATCGAGTTCATCGCGCGGCATACGCTGCCGCGGCGGGGAATCCTGGCGCGGCCGGAGGAGATTCTCGTCACGATGGGGGCGCAGAATGCGCTGTGGCTGACGGCGCAGGTGCTGTTGACGCAGAGGCGGACGGCGGTGGCGGAGGAGCCGTGTTACCACGCGCTTCGCGATATCCTGACGCAGTCGCGCTGCCACCTTGCCCCCGTGGCGGTGGACCGGGACGGGCTGCCGCCCGAGGCGCTGCCGGAAACGGCCGACGTGATCTTCACCACGCCGAGCCACCAGTCGCCGACCAATGCCACCATGCCGATGGGGCGGCGCAAGGCGCTGATGGCACGGGCGCGGGAGATGGAGGCGCTGATCGTCGAGGACGATTACGAGTTCGAGATGGCCTTCCTCCGGGCGCCGCTGCCGGCGCTGAAATCGCTCGATACCGATGGGCGGGTGATCTACGTGGGCAGTTTTTCCAAGTCGATCTTTCCGGGGCTGCGGCTGGGCTACCTCGTCGGGCCCGAGCCGTTCATCCGCGAGGCGCGGGCGCTGCGGGCCAGCGTCTACCGCCACCCGCCGGGGCATATCCAGCGGACGGCGGCGTATTTCCTGAGCCTCGGGCATTACGACAGCCTGATCCGGCGGATGGGGCAGGTTTTCGCCCGCCGCCGCAAGGTGATGGAGGAGGCGCTGGCGAATCACGGCCTCGGCGTGGCGGGCCGCGGCGTGTTCGGCGGCTCGTCGATCTGGATGCGGGCGCCGGAGACGGTGGACACGGGCGAGCTTGACCGGCGGCTGCGCGACAAGGGCGTGCTGATCGAGCCGGGGCGGCCCTTCTTCCACGCGGCCGAGCCGCCGGGGAATTTCTACCGGCTCGCCTATTCCTCGATTTCTTCCGAGCGCATCCCGGAAGGGGTGGCGCGGCTGGCCACTGAACTGGCCCTGATGCGCTGACTGGCTTTAGTCGGGCGCCAATTCTGGCCCTAACGATGCCCCGGCCCGTGCCGTAGGTTTGCCGCAACTCCGGTGCGCGGCCGGCTTTGGATTTCAGGAGACACCCGCATGAAAATGACGACCGAAGAAGCTTTCGTGAAGACGCTGCAGATGCATGGCATCCAGCACGCCTTCGGAATCATCGGGTCCGCCATGATGCCGATTTCGGATATTTTCCCCAAGGCGGGGATCACCTTCTGGGATTGCGCGCACGAGGGCAGCGCCGGGATGATGGCCGATGGCTATACCCGCGCGACCGGCAAGATGAGCATGATGATCGCCCAGAACGGACCGGGCATCACCAACTTCGTGACCGCGGTGAAAACCGCCTACTGGAACCACACGCCGCTTCTGCTGGTGACGCCGCAGGCAGCGAACAAGACGATCGGGCAGGGCGGCTTCCAGGAAGTCGAGCAGATGAAGCTGTTCGAGGACATGGTCGCCTACCAGGAGGAAGTGCGCGACCCGACGCGGATTGCCGAGGTGCTGAACCGGGTGATCCTGAAGGCGAAGCGGGCCAGCGCCCCGGCGCAGATCAACGTGCCCCGCGATTACTGGACGCAGGTGGTCGATATCGCGCTGCCGCAGATCGTGGCGTTCGAGCGGCCGACGGGCGGGGCCGAATCGCTCGACCGGGCGGCAAAGCTGCTGGACGAGGCGAAATTCCCGGTGATCCTGAACGGCGCGGGCGTGGTTCTGGCCGGCGGGATCGAGGCCAGCAAGCAACTGGCCGAGCGGCTTGATGCACCGGTCTGCGTGGGCTACCAGCACAACGATGCCTTCCCCGGCTCGCACCCGCTTTTCGCGGGGCCCTTGGGCTATAACGGGTCGAAGGCGGGGATGGAGCTGATCTCGCAGGCGGACGTGGTGCTGTGCCTCGGCACACGGCTCAACCCGTTCTCGACCCTGCCGGGCTATGGCATCGATTACTGGCCCAAGGACGCCAAGATCATCCAGGTCGACCTGAACCCCGACCGGATCGGCCTGACCAAGCCGGTCAGCGTGGGGATCGTGGGCGATGCCAAGGCGGTGGCCGAGGGTATCCTCGAGCGGCTGTCGGATACCGCGGGCGATGCCGGGCGCGACGATCGCAAGGCGCTGATCGCCAAGACGAAATCGGCCTGGGCGCAGCAGCTCTCCAGCATGGACCACGAGGATGACGACCCGGGCACCACGTGGAACGAGCGCGCGCGCAAGGACAAGCCCGACTGGATGAGCCCGCGCATGGCGTGGCGGG
Organism: Roseovarius sp.; assembly: GCF_030373445.1. Lineage (GTDB taxonomy): Bacteria > Pseudomonadota > Alphaproteobacteria > Rhodobacterales > Rhodobacteraceae > Roseovarius. The sequence goes on along the minus strand of NZ_JAUCYU010000001.1, from coordinate 601,246 downwards.
CGATTCAGCAGGCGCTGCCGAAGGAGGCGATCATCTCGTCGGATATCGGCAACAACTGTGCCATCGGCAACGCCTACCCGTCCTTCGAGGAAGGCCGGAAATACCTGGCGCCGGGGCTGTTCGGGCCGTGTGGTTACGGGCTTCCTTCGGTGATGGGCGCGAAGATCGGCTGCCCGGATGTGCCGGTGGTGGGCTTTGCCGGGGACGGCGCCTTCGGCATTGCCGTCAACGAGCTGACCGCGATCGGCCGCGAGGAATGGCCGGCGATGACGCAGATCGTCTTCCGCAACTACCAGTGGGGCGCGGAGAAGCGGAACTCGACCCTGTGGTTCGACGACAATTTCGTCGGCACCGAGCTGGACGAGGGCGTCAGCTATGCCGGGATCGCCAATGCCTGCGGGCTGAAAGGTGTCGTGGCGCGGACGATGGACGAGCTGACCGACGCGCTGAACCAGGCGATCAAGGACCAGATGGAGAATGGCACCACCACGCTGATCGAGGCGATGATCAACCAGGAGTTGGGCGAGCCGTTCCGCCGCGACGCGATGAAGAAACCGGTGGAAGTGGCGGGCATCGATCCGGCCGACATGCGCGAGCAGGTGGTCTGAGCCGATGACGGCGCCCGGCGGCGAGGACGCGATACTGGTTCTCAATGCCGGGTCCTCCTCGATCAAGTTCGCGGTGTTCGGCGGCGACCTGAAGGAACGCCTGACCGGGATGGCCGACGGCATCGGTGGCGACGGCGCGCTGCGGGTCGGGCGCGACCGGCAGACCGCCACCTTCGGCACCCATGCCGCCGCGCTGGCGGCGGTGCTGGAGGGGCTGGCGGCGCAGGGCTTCTCGGCCGACCGGTTCCGCGCGGCGGCGCACCGGGTGGTGCATGGCGGCATGGAGCTGACGGCGCCGGCGAAGATCGACGTGCACGTGCTGGCCGGGATCCGGCGCTGCGTGCCGCTGGCGCCGCTGCACAACCCGCACAACCTTGCCGCCATCGAGACGCTGGCACGGCTGGCGCCGGACCTGCCGCAATGCGCCAGTTTCGATACCGGGTTTCATGCCTCCAACCCGGAGGTGGCCAAGCGCTACGCGCTGCCGGCGGATATCGAGGCGCGGGGAATCCGGCGGTACGGGTTTCACGGGCTGTCCTATGCCTCGCTCGTGCGGGCCATGCCGGAGGTAACGGGGGAGGCGTTGCCCAAGCGGCTGCTGGCGTTTCACCTTGGCAACGGCGCGTCGCTCTGCGCCATCCGCGACGGGCAATCGGTGGCGACAACGATGGGCTATTCGCCGCTCGAGGGGCTGACCATGGGCACGCGGGCCGGCAGCATCGACGGCAATGCCGTGCTGCGCCTCGCGGGCGAGGACGGGATGGATGCGACGCTGCGGATGCTGAACAAGGAAAGCGGGCTCTGGGGCCTGTCGGGCGGCATTTCCGACATGCGGGCGCTGCTGGAGGATGGCGGCGAGCGGAGCCGCTTCGCGGTCGAGCATTTCTGCTACTGGGCGGTGCGGCACGCGGGCTCGATGATCGCGGCGATGGAGGGGCTGGACGCCGTGGCCTTCACCGGCGGCATCGGCGAGAACGCCGGCCCGGTGCGGGCGCGAATCGCCGAGGGGCTGGCGTGGCTGGGCCTGAGACTGGACGGTGCGGCCAATGACAATGGGAGTGCAATGTTGCATGTCGAGGGGTCCGATATCGGCTGCTGGATCGTCGAGGCGCAGGAAGAACGCCGCATCGCGGCGGATGCGCTGGACTTGCTGGGGGCCGGATGATTGGATCTTGCGGGAAAATCGTCTGGATTCCGGGCGTGGGCGGAACACACGGTTTCCGTGCCGCCGGAACCTCAGAAAAGGGTCGCGGACCCTATCAATCTGTCCTAATGTGCCGCTGGATCGGGAGACAATTGTCAGATGAGCTTTGAACAGCCGCGAATCAATACCTCGCCCAAGGTGTCGGACGAGGTGCGGAAGACCACGTGCTACATGTGCGCCTGCCGCTGCGGGATCAACGTGCACATGAAGGACGGCAAGGTCGCCTATATCGAGGGCAACCGCGACCATCCGGTGAACAAGGGCGTGCTTTGCGCCAAGGGCAGCGCGGGGATCATGCAGGTCAACGCGCCGTCGCGCCTGCGGGCGCCGTTGAAGCGCGTCGGCCCGCGCGGCTCGGGCGAGTTCGAGGAGATCAGTTGGGACGAGGCGCTCGATATCGCCACGGGCTGGCTTGCTCCGCTGCGCAAGGAAGACCCCTCGAAGCTGGCCTTCTTCACCGGGCGGGATCAGAGCCAGTCCTTCACCAGCTTCTGGGCGCAGAATTTTGGCACGCCGAACTATGCCGCGCATGGCGGGTTCTGCTCGGTCAACATGGCGGCAGCGGGCATCTACACGATGGGCGGCGCCTTCTGGGAGTTCGGCCAGCCCGACTGGGACCACACCAAGTTGTTCATGATCTTCGGCGTGGCCGAGGACCATGACAGCAACCCGATCAAGATGGGCATCGGCAAGATCAAGGCGCGCGGCGCCAAGGTGATCGGGGTGAACCCGATCCGCTCGGGCTACAATGCCGTCGCCGATGACTGGGTCGGGATAACGCCGGGCACGGACGGCCTCTTCATCCTGTCGCTGGTGCATTGCCTGCTGAAGGCCGGCAAGATCGACCTCGACTATCTCGCCCGCTACACCAACGCCGCGTATCTGGTGAACCGGGATTCCACCTCGGCCGAATACGGGCTGTTCCTGCGCGATGCCGACGGCAAGCCGCAGGTGATCGACCGCAACACCGGCAAGCTGGCGCCGTTCGACCGCAAGGGCGTGCGGCCCGATCTTTCCGCCAGCTACCGGCAGGGCGGGATCACCCACAAGCCGGTCATGCACATGATGGCCTCGCGCTACCTTGCCAAGGAATACGCGCCCGAGGCGGTGGCCGAGCAATGCGGGGTGAAGCCTGCCAAGATCAGGGCCATCGCCAACGAGCTGGCACGCGTGGCCTTCGAGGAAGAAATCGTGCTCGAGCGGGAATGGACGGATTTCCGCGGCGAAAAGCATTCGGTCATGAAGGGCCGCCCGGTGAGCTTCCACGCCATGCGCGGCATCTCGGCCCATTCCAACGGGTTCCAGACCTGCCGGGCGCTGCACATGCTGCAGATCCTGCTGGGCTCGGTCGAGGTGCCGGGCGGGTTCCGGTTCAAGCCGCCTTACCCGAAGCCCGTCACCGCCCACCCGACACCGCATTGCAAGGCCACCCCCGACGCGCCGCTCGACGGCCCGCACCTTGGCTTCGTGCGCGGCCCGCAGGACCTTGCGCTGAGGGAAGACGGCACGCCCGCCCGGATCGACAAGGCGTTCACCTGGGAAAACCCGATGAGCGCGCATGGCCTGATGCACATGGTCATCAGCAACGCCCATGCCGGCGATCCCTACAAGATCGACACGCTGTTCATGTACATGGCCAACATGTCGTGGAACTCCAGCATGAACACGCGCGGCGTGATCGACATGCTGACGGACAAGGACGAGAACGGCGAGTATGTCATCCCCCGGATCATCTATTCGGATGCGTATAGTTCCGAGATGGTCGCCTATGCCGACCTGATCCTGCCGGACACCACCTATCTCGAGCGCTACGACTGTATCAGCCTGCTCGACCGCCCGATCTGCGAGGCGGACGCGGCGGCCGACGCGATCCGCTGGCCGGTGGTGGAGCCCGACCGCGACGTGCGCGGCTTCCAGACGGTGCTGGTGCAGCTGGCGAACAAGCTGAAGCTGCCGGGGTTCACCGATGAGGGCGGCGCGGCGAAATACACCGACTACGCCGATTACATCACCAACCACGAGCGCAAGCCGGGCATCGGCCCGCTCGCCGGGTGGCGCAGCGGCAAGACCGGCCTGACCCACGGGCGCGGCGCGCCGAACCCGTCGCAGTTGAAAAGCTACATCGCCAATGGCGGGTTCTTCATCAAGCATATCCCCGACGAGGCGGCCTATATGAAGCCGTGGAACATGGCCTACCAGGAATGGGCCGTGGGGATGGGCATCTACGACAGCCCGCAGCCCTATGTCTTCGACCTATATGTCGAGACGATGCGCCAGTTCCAGCTGGCCGCCGAGGGCCATGGCGAGCGCCAGCCGCCCGCGCATCTGCGTGAGCGGATCAAGCAGACGCTCGACCCGCTGCCGGTCTGGTACCCGCCCTTCGAGGATGGCAGCATCGACACCGGGGAATACCCGGTCCACGCCCTGACCCAGCGGCCGATGGCGATGTACCATAGCTGGGGCACGCAGAACGCGTGGCTGCGGCAGATCCACGGGCAGAACCCGCTCTACGTTCCGACGAAGATCTGGGAGAAGGAGGGCTTTGCCGAGGGGGATTGGGCGCGCGTGACCTCGGCGCATGGCGAGATCGTGGTGCCGGTGGCGCATATGGCGGCGCTGAACGAGAACACGGTCTGGACATGGAACGCCATCGGCAAGCGCAAGGGCGCCTGGGCGCTCGACGAGGATGCGCCGGAGGCAACAAGGGGGTTCCTGCTGAATCACCTTATTCACGAGTTGCTGCCGCCCAAGGGCGACGGGCTGCGCTGGTCGAATTCCGATCCGATCACCGGGCAGGCGGCGTGGTTCGACTTGCGGGTGAAGATCGAGAAGACCGCCGCGCCGGACCAGGCGAAGCCCGAGTTCAGCGCCATCCGCTCGCCCGTGGGCAAGGGCCCGGACGAGCTGCGCTGGAAGGTGGGCGAATGAGCGCACCGGAGATCACGGGACGCGACGGCGTGCGGCTGGCCACGTATGCGGAGGGCCCCGAGGGCGCGCCGGCGCTGCTGTTCATCCACGGCTGGGCGCAGCAATCGGTGTGCTGGCGGCCGGTGATGGACCGTCTGAAGGATCGCTTCCGCGTGGTGGCGATGGATTTGCGCGGGCACGGCGCGTCGGACAAGCCCGAGGGCGAGGGGCCCTATACAGATACGGCGCTCTGGGCCGATGACGTGACAGCGGTGATCGAAGGGTATGGGCTGGAGAAGCCGGTGCTCGTGGGCTGGTCCTATGGCAGCCGGGTGATCGCCTCCTACCTGTCGGTGCATGGCGATGGGGCGCTTGGCGGTGTCGTGCTGGCGGGCGGTATCCTGACCATCGGTGCGGCACGGGAAGACTGGATGGTCGGGCCGTCGAGCCCCGGCGTGCAGCGCGACCTCTACACCGGCGACCTGCCAAGGCGGCTGGCCGCCACGGCAAAGTTCGTGCGGGAGTGCACGGCGCAACCGCTCGATACGCAAGCGTATGGTGAGCTGGTCGGCGCCAACATGCTCTGCCCGCCGCATGTGCGCCGGGCGCTTTTCGCGCCGACATGGGATTTCCGCCCGGTCTACGCGGCGATGACCTGCCCCGGGCTGGTGATCCACGGCGTGCAGGACGAGGTGGTCTCTGCCGCCACGGGCGAAGCGGCGGCGAAGCTGATGCAAGACGCCCGCTACCTGCCCTATGACGGAACGGGCCACGCGCCCTTCCTCGAAAACCCCGACCGGTTCGCGGCGGATGTCGCGGACTTCACCGAAACCCGTGCCAGACGGAAGGAGGCGGTATGACAACCCTGCCCGAGAAGACCGACCGCAAGCTGGGGCTGGTGATCGACCTCGACACCTGTGTCGGCTGTCACGCCTGCGTGGTCAGCTGCAAGGGCTGGAACACCGAGAATTACGGCGCGCCCCTGTCCGATCAGGACCCGTACGGCGCCGACCCCTCGGGCACGTTCCTCAACCGGGTGCATTCCTACGAGGTGCAGCCCGAGGAGGGAGCGGCGCAGCTGATCCACTTCCCGAAAAGCTGCCTGCATTGCGAGGATGCGCCTTGCGTGACCGTTTGCCCCACCGGCGCCAGCTACAAGCGGGTCGAGGACGGTATCGTGCTGGTGAACGAAAGCGCCTGCATCGGCTGTGGCCTCTGTGCCTGGGCCTGCCCCTATGGCGCGCGGGAGATGGACGCGGCGGAAGGCGTGATGAAGAAATGCACGCTCTGCGTCGACCGGATCTACAACGTGAACCTGCCCGAGGAAGACCGGGTGCCCGCCTGCGTGCGCACCTGCCCGGCGGGGGCGCGGCATTTCGGCGACCTGGGCGACCCGGAGAGCGATGTCTCGAAACTGGTCGAGGAACGCGGCGGCATGGACCTGATGCCGGAACAGGGCACCAAGCCCGTCAACAAGTACCTGCCGCCCCGGCCCAAGGACGAGCTCGACCAGGTCGACGTGCTGGCGCCCTATCTTCAGCCGGTGGCGGAGGAGCCGAAAGGGTTCATCGGCTGGCTTGATCGTACACTGGAGAAGCTCTGACATGCATCCGGCGCCGTCCGTCATCATCTTCACCACCCTGTCGGGGTTGGGCTTCGGCCTTCTGGCCTGGCTGGGCCTCGGTTTTCCGGAGGTCACCGGCTGGGTCGCCTTCACCTTCTTCGCCATCGCCTATGCGCTGGCGGTGGGCGGGCTGGTGTCCTCGACCTTCCACCTCGGCCACCCGGAACGCGCTTTGCTGGCCTTCACCCAGTGGCGGACCTCGTGGCTCAGCCGCGAGGGCGTGGTCTCGGTCGCCACGCTTCTGGTGATGGCGGTCTACGGCGCGGGGCTGGTCTTCTGGGGCGAAAGCTGGCGTCTCCTGGGCGTGATCGGCGCGGTGCTGTCGCTGGGCACGGTATTCTGCACGGCGATGATCTATGCCCAGATGGACACGGTGCCGCGCTGGAAGACACCGCTGACGCCGCTCCTTTACCTGATGCTGTCAGTGGCCGGCGGCGCGCTCTTGGCGGGGCAGGTGAAGGCCGCGATGCTGCTCCTGCCGCTGGCAGCGGCGGCGCAGGTGCTGTGGTGGATGCGCGGCGACGGCGCGTTCGCGCAGAGCGGCACGACACTGGCCACGGCCACCGGGCTGGGCGGCACCGGCAAGGTGCGCTCGTTCGAGCATCCGCATACCGGCAGCAACTACCTGCTGCGGGAATTCACCTTCCAGGTGGGCCGCAAGCACGCCACCAAGCTGCGCTCGATCGCCATGCTGCTGGGCTACGTGCTGCCCTTCTCGCTGCTGATCATGCCGTTCTCGCACGCGCTGGCGCTGGTGGCGGTGCTGAGCCACCTTGCGGGCGTGGCGGCGTCGCGCTGGCTGTTCTTCGCGGAAGCCGAGCACGTGGTCGGCCTCTACTACGGCAAACGCTGACCGCCGCTCGTCAGCCCTTGCGGGCTGCCTCGCCCCCGGCTTCTTCTTGGGGATAAATACTCAAAATCCGACGGTTCAGCGGGCGCAGGCTCATCCGGGGCTCCGCCCGTTCGACCCTGAAACGCTCCACTGGAGCGTTTTCGAGACGGGTCTCACCCCCACCCGTCGGTCCATTCATCGACCTTCGGATCGACCCGGTTCCGCCGGAACCGCTTCCACCGCACGCGGATCGCCCAGAACAGCGCGGCCAGCACCGCCAGCACGATGATGTTGAACCACGGGATGATCCGCACGTCGGGCCCCGCCACCCGCTTGATGGTGACCGCGTTGGGGTAGATCGAGATGAACTCGTTGCGCCAGCCATAGTGGCGGATCGACACCCAGCGGGGGGTCTCGGAGGTCGATTTCAGGTCGGCCGCCTCGGCCTGCAGGTTCGAGGTGTCGAACTTGAAATAGGGCGGCCAGCCCCAGCCGGTATCCTCGTTCCGGTAGACGATCACCCGGCCGTTCGGTCGCACCGCGGTGATGAAGAACACGTCGCGGTTCACCGTGCCCTCGGCCTCGCCGGTGCCCTGGTTCGCCCAGAAGATCGAGTTCTCGCCGAAATCGACCCGTTTCTCGTAGGTGTCGGTGATCCGGGCGATATCGTGCTGCGGCAGGGTGTAGTGCAGGAAGGCGCCCACGATAAGCCAGAAGGCGATGATGAAGACCCATTTGACGTAGACCATGCCGGCCCCTTTCCTGTTGCTGCGCGATTCCTGCCTGTAGGTCTTGCATATAGGCATGGTGCGGCCATGGGCCAGACGTGAGCGCCGCGAGGTGCGGAATTTCGCGGCGGCGGCCGGGCCCTCGGCGCGGCGCGCGGAGACTCCTTTTGGGGAAAAGGGCCGAGTCGCGGTAGACTTGCGGGATAATCATGAACCAGGGAGTGCGATCCATGTGTGATATCTGCGTAATGAACGCCGTGAAGGAAAAAATGCTGTCGCGGCGGAGTTTCTTTACGGCCACTGCCGCAAGCGGTGCCGCTGCCGTGCTGGGCAGCACGATCGCGGCGCCGCCGGCCATGGCCGCCGGGCATGGCGCGGTCGAGGACCTGACCCACGCCTATGGCCCCGATTTCCCGACCTTCTTCGGCGCCCCCGGCATCGAGATGACGCAGGAGTTCAATTTCGACGAACACGGGTTCAACCTGTTCAACCTGAGCATCAACGAACACACCGGCACCCATATCGACGCGCCGATGCATTTCTCGGCCGATGGCGCCTCGGTCGACGAATTGCCGGTGACGTCGCTGGTGGCGCCGCTCTGCGTGGTGGATATCGCCGCCAAGGCCGAGGAGGACCCGGATGCCCAGGTGACGCCGGAGGATCTGAAAGCCTGGATCGACGCCAATGGCGAGATCCCCGAGAACGCCTGCGTCGCCATGCATTCGGGCTGGGGCGGCAAGGTCGGGGGCGACGGCTATCGCAACGCCGACGGTGAGGGGGCGATGCATTTCCCCGGCTTCCATGTCGATGCGGCCAACATGCTGATCGAGGAGACGGCGGCCCAGTCGATCGCGGTGGACACCCTGTCGCTCGATTTCGGCCCCTCGCCCGATTTCGCGACGCATTACGCCTGGCTGCCCTCCGGCCGGTTCGGGATCGAGTGCCTCGCCAATCTCGACAAGCTGCCGGCGACCGGGGCGACGATCGTGGTCGGCGCGCCCAAGCACAAGGGCGGCTCCGGCGGGCCGGCGCGGATCTTCGCGATGACGTGACGCGGGAGAGGGGAGCGTCCCGGGCCCGATCCGGGATCTCCTTGCCGTGATGGGGCGCGGCTCGGGGGCCGGGACGGGTATTGCGTCAGGGCGCCGCGCTGAGGATCTCGCCCACTTTCAGCGCGCGCATCGGGCTGCCGTCGACCTTGAGCTTGCCGGTCATCACGGCGGTGGTGGGGTTCTGGCTGCCTTCGACGATGTTGCGGAAGACCTGTGAGGTGGCCGTCAGCGTCAGGTCGGCCTCGCGGTTGCTTTCGGTGGCGCCGGTCTCGTCCACGTACAGACGGCCGAGATCGGGCATGTCGAGCGCGACGGAGCCCCGGATACGCCCCTTGGCGCGGGCACTGACGGCGGCGGCGAAGTCTTCGAGCGGGGTCATGGGCGGGGTCTCCGGCTGGGGTCGGGGTCAGCATGCCAGAGGGCGCGGGAAAGCAAAGCGTGACGGTGGGTCATTTCGGCGATGGCAGGGGGGAAGCCCGTCCCGGGCTTGCCCCGGGACCTCGCTGCGGTGGAGAGGCCCCGGCTCGGAGGCCGGGGCGGGGAAGCAAATGATACCCATCGCGGGCTTGCCCCGGGACCTCGCTGCGGTGGAGAGGCCCCGGCGCGGAGGCCGGGGCGGGGAAGCAAATGATACCCGTCCCGGGCTTGCCCCGGGACCTCTCGGACAGCAAGAGCCCCCGGCTCGGAGGCCGGGGCGGAGGTGTCACCCCACCACGTTGAACCCCGGCCCATAGGGATACCCGGTGATGTTCTCGTGTCCCGCCTCGGTGATCACCAGCACGTCATGTTCGCGATAGCCGCCGGCGCCGGGCTCCCCCTCGGGCAGGGTCAGCATCGGCTCCATCGAGATGACCATGCCGGGCTGCAGCACCGTGTCGATATCCTCGCGCAGCTCCAGCCCCGCCTCGCGCCCGTAATAGTGGCTGAGGATGCCGAAGGAATGGCCATAGCCGAAGGTGCGGTATTGCAGCAGGTCACGTTCTTCGAGGAAGGCGTTGATCTTCTGCGTCACCTCGGCGCAGCTCACCCCCGGTTTCAGCAGCGACATGCCGTATTCATGGGTGGCGACGTTGGCCTCCCAGATCCTGCGGGAGGCATCGTCGACCTCGCCCAGGAACATCGTCCGTTCCAAAGCCACGTAATAGCCCGAGACCATCGGGAAGGTGTTGAGGCTGAGGATATCCCCGCGCTGCAATGGCCGCGCCGTGACCGGGTTGTGGGCCCCGTCGGTGTTCAGCCCCGACTGGAACCAGACCCAGGTGTCACGATACTCGGCGTCGGGGAAGACGCGGGCGATCTCAAGCTCCATCGCGTCGCGCCCCGCCATGGCGACATCGATTTCGCGCACCCCTTCGCGCACTGCCTCGCGCATCGCGTAACCGCCCACATCGGCGATGGCCGTGCATTTGCGGATCAGGGCGATCTCGGCGTCGGATTTCATCATCCGCTGGCGCATCGTGGCAGGCGCGATATCCAGCATGGTCAGCGGCCTGAGGAAATCTTCGAGCTTGTCCCGACCGGCCAGCGTCAGGTGATCCCCCTCGTACCCGATCACCGCGTGCTCGCCCGTCACCTCGCGCACGGCGCGCCAGAAATTGTCGCGCTGCCAGTCGGTATAGGTGATGTTGTCGCCCACCGAGCGGCGCCACGGCTGGCCTGCGTCGATCCCGGCGGAGATGGTGACGCAGTCGGTCTCGGTGACGACACAGGCATAGGGCCGCCCGAAGGCGCAATAAAGAAACCCCGAGAAATACGCCACGTTGTGCATCGAGGTCAGCACGCAGGCGCTGGCGCCCATCTGCTCCATCGTGTCGCGCAGATCGGCGAGACGCGCCTCGTATTCGGAAACGGCGAAGGGCAGCGGGGCCTTCTCGCCATTGTGGAAGCGGTAGAATTCAGGACGTGCAGTCATTTTCAGACCCTCCTTGATCAGAAAGGTCCCGGCGTTCAGGACTGTGGGGAAGGGCCGTGAAAGGGCGACGCCATCGCCCGGGCCTGTGGGTGTTCTTGCCGATCCGGGGCGATCCGGTCAAGACTGTTCGAGACTGAAGGAGAGTGGTGCGTGACGGAAGCATATCAGCCGGGCAAACGGAACCTGATCACCGATGTCGCGGGCCTGCGCGTGGGGCATGCGGCCGATGCGCGGATCAAGACCGGGGCGACCGTGCTGACGGGCGATACGCCCTTCACCGCCGGCGTGCAGGTGATGGGCGGCGCGCCGGGCACGCGCGAGACGGATTTGCTGGCGCCCGACAAGACGGTGCAGGAGGTCGATGCACTGGTGCTCTCGGGCGGCTCGGCCTTCGGTCTCGATGCGGCCTCGGGCGTGGCGGATACGCTGCGCGTCTCGGGGCGTGGCTTTGCCATCGGTCCCGTGCCGGTGCCGATCGTGCCGGGGGCGATCCTGTTCGATCTCGCGAATGGCGGCGCAAAGGACTGGCCGGAGAACCCCTACAAGCGGCTGGGGGCCGAGGCGCTGGAGGCCGCCGCGCCCGACTTCGCGCTGGGCACGGAAGGGGCCGGAACGGGGGCGATGACGGCAGGTCTGAAAGGCGGGATCGGCTCCGCCTCGCTGGTGCTGCCCACGGGGCATGTCGTCGGCGCGCTGGTGGCGGTGAACGCGCTGGGCTCGGCCATCGTCGGCAAAGGTCCGCAATTCTGGGCGGCGCCCTTCGAGATCGGGGACGAGTTCGGCGGGCTCGGGCTGGCCCCCGCCGCGCCGCCGCTGGCCCCTCACATCAAGGGTCGCGACCCCGGCAACACCACCATCGGGATCGTCGCCACCGACGCCGCGTTGACGCAAGCGCAATGCACGCGGTTGGCCACCGCCGCCCATGACGGGCTCGCGCGTGCCCTTGTGCCGGCGCACACGCCGCTCGACGGCGACCTGATCTTTGCCACCGCCACCGGGGAGAAGCCGCTCGACGACCCGCTGGCCGACATGCTTCTGCTGGGCCATGCCGCCGCCATCTGCGTGGCCCGCGCCATCGCCCGCGGGGTCTACGAGGCGCGGGCGGAGGCGGGGGACTTGAAACCGTGCTGGCGCGCCCGGTTCGGCTGACAGCTCTATTGAGTATTTGGGGAAAGATGAAAGACAGGCCCCGCTTTCACTTTTCCGAAAATACTCAAGATCCCGCCGGGGCCGCGGGCGCCTCCGATTGCGTTTCTCTTGCGACGGGGCCTGACTCGCTATATCTCCATCCCCATGACACGGATTTTCGACATGGATGACCGCGCGCGCCTGCCTTGGCGCTTCCACGGCGCGACGATGACGGTGCTGGCGCGCCTATGAGCGCGCGGCCATTCCTGTCACACCACAACTCCATCTGAAGAACCGGAGAGGACCCATGTCCCCCAAGACACTCTATGACAAGATCTGGGATGCCCATCTCGCCCACGAGGCCGAGGATGGCACGTCCCTTCTCTATATCGACAGGCACCTCGTGCACGAAGTGACCAGCCCGCAGGCCTTCGAAGGGCTGCGCATGGCGGGCCGCACCGTGCGGGCACCGGAGAAGACCATCGCCGTGCCTGACCACAACGTGCCCACCACCGCCGACCGGGTGAACGGGATCGAGAACCCCGAAAGCCGCATCCAGGTCGAGGCGCTGGACAAGAACGCCAAGGATTTCGGCGTGCATTACTACCCGGTCAACGACATCCGGCAGGGCATCGTGCACATCGTCGGGCCAGAGCAGGGCTGGACCCTGCCGGGCATGACCGTGGTCTGCGGCGACAGCCATACGGCCACGCATGGTGCCTTCGGCGCGCTGGCCCACGGGATCGGCACGTCGGAGGTCGAGCACGTGCTGGCCACCCAGACGCTGATCCAGACCAAGTCGAAGAACATGAAGGTCGAGATCACCGGCCAGCTGCGCCCCGGCGTCACCGCCAAGGACATCACCCTGTCGGTGATCGGCCGCACCGGCACCGCCGGTGGCACCGGCTACGTGATCGAATATTGCGGCGAGGCGATCCGCTCGCTCTCGATGGAAGGGCGGATGACCGTCTGCAACATGGCGATCGAAGGCGGCGCCCGCGCCGGCCTGATCGCGCCGGACGAGACCACCTTCGAATACATCAAGGGCCGCCCCCACACCCCGAAAGGCGCCCAGTGGGAGGCCGCGCTGGCATGGTGGAAAACGCTCTATTCCGATGACGACGCGCATTGGGACAAGGTGATCACCATCAAGGGCGAGGATATCGCCCCCGTCGTCACCTGGGGCACCAGCCCCGAGGACGTGCTGCCGATCGACGCCATCGTGCCGGCTCCGGAAGATTTCCAGGGCGGCAAGGTGGAAGCCGCCAAGCGCTCGCTGGAATACATGGGGCTGACCGCCGGCACGCCGCTGTCGGAGATCGAGATCGACACGGTCTTCATCGGCTCCTGCACCAACGGCCGGATCGAGGACCTGCGCGCCGCCGCCGCGATCCTGAAGGGCAAGAAGATCAAGGAAGGTCTTCGCGCCATGGTCGTGCCCGGCTCCGGCCTCGTCCGCGCGCAGGCCGAGGAAGAGGGGCTGGCCGACATCTTCAAGGATGCGGGCTTCGAATGGCGGCTCGCGGGCTGTTCCATGTGCCTGGCCATGAACCCCGACCAGCTCTCGCCCGGCGAACGCTGTGCCGCCACCTCGAACCGCAACTTCGAGGGCCGGCAGGGCCGCGGCGGCCGGACCCACCTGATGAGCCCGGCCATGGCCGCGGCGGCGGCGGTGACCGGCAAGCTGACCGACGTGCGGCAGATGATGTGAGCCATGTCGGCGGGTGAACGCCCTTTGTACGAAGGTGAGCCCATTCGTTATGTCGACCAGTTCGAGAAACTGGTCGACAGCGGGCTCGATCCGTATTCCGTGGCGGCCCATTTCGCCATTCCATACTTCGACGACGACAACCCGGAGGCGATGTATGATCTGGCACGGGGGCCAAGGGTCCTGACCGGCGCGGTGAACTATTACACGCTGGTCATGGATGGGGGCATCACCGGGGTGTTCCAGAACACGCCGGAGCTCACGAAGCTGAGCATCGACGCGATGGAGGCCCTCGGGTTCGACGAGGTCGCCGCGCGGTCCCGCGATGCGCTTGGTCTGTTTGGGTTGCCAGAGGTATTCACCTGGGAAGTTTACGAGGAGGCGAGTGATAAACTCGACGCGGAAAAGGCGGATGAATGGCTCGACGACATCGATCAGGACATCCTCGACTCGAAGTTCGACGAGCATCTGGGCGACCGGCTCCACAGCTTCATCACGAGGCACCGTACCGAGTTTGAAACACGCCACTGACGCAGGCTGCGAGGGCCTGCGGACAACCTGATGACGTGCAAGGATGTTGCACATATCCAGTGAGGATAAGACGATGGAAAAATTCACGAAAATCACCGGGGTCGCGGCGCCCATGCCGATGATCAACGTCGATACCGACATGATCATCCCCAAGCAGTTCCTGAAGACGATCAAGCGGTCGGGGCTGGGGGTGAACCTGTTCCACGAGATGCGCTTCGACGATGACGGTGGCGAGATCGAGAGCTTCGTGCTGAACAAGCCGCAATACCGCGAGGCCGAGGTGCTGGTCGCCGGGGCCAATTTCGGCTGCGGCTCGAGCCGCGAGCACGCGCCCTGGGCGATCAAGGATTTCGGCATCCGCTGTGTCATCGCGCCGAGCTTTGCCGACATCTTCTACAACAACTGCTTCAAGAACGGCATCCTGCCGATCTCGCTGCCGCAGGAGCAGGTGGACGTGCTGATGAAGGATGCCGAGAAGGGCTCGAACGCGCGGATGGAGGTCGACCTCGAGGCGCAGACCGTGACCACCTCGGATGGCGAGGTGATCCCCTTCGAGATCGACAGCTTCAAGAAGCACTGCCTTCTGGAAGGGCTCGACGATATCGGCCTGACGATGGAAAAGGCCGACTCGATCGCCGCCTACGAGACCCGCGCCGCCGCCGAGCGGCCCTGGGTCTGAGGCACAAGCCTGCCTTGTTTCGGTCGCTGCTCCGGCCTGCACGCCCTGCGTGCGGGCCGGACGGGCGCCACACCCCTTAAGCGAAAGTTAGCGCAGCCCGTTCAGGTTTGGTGGCGGGATTGCCCCAATCCACATTATCTTGTGTATATACACAAGAACGTCAAAATTCCGATTTCAAATTGATGCATTCCCGCACCACTTGCATCATCAATTGGACAGAAAATTCATGTCCCTTAACGGGCAAGCTTGAGCCCGTGGTGGAAAAGGGGCAAAAATTGGACAAGAATGAGGCAAACCGCCCGGACGGGCGGGATCAAGTTGGGACAAAGGCGCGGCATCGTACCGGGCCTGGCCAGTTTGAAGGGAAACGGGCAGTGGTTTCGCAGATCGTCAGTGCGCTTTTTCGCGCCTATTGCGTGGCGGTTCTCGTCGCGCTTCCGGCGTTGCTGCTGCCGACCGTGGCCTCCGATACCGCCCAGATCGTTGTCGTCATCGCCCTTCTCGCCGCCCTGCTGACCTTCATGGAATACTACGGCAAGTATCCCAGCATCGTCGAATTCCGCTTTGCCCCGCCCTTCAACCGCATCAAGTTCATCGCCCTGGCGGTGTCGATCATCACCATCTCGCTGATCATGCGCGGCAAGACCGATCCCAACGGCCTGACAGAGGTGCTGGCCATGACCGGCGACGCGCTGGGCCGGGTGATCGATTTCCCCTATTCCCCGGTGCGGCTGGTGATCCTGATGCTGCCGCCCGATGCCGGGCCGGGCCTGATCGGCGACGTGCGCACCGCGGCGGGAATCTCCTATGCCGTGTCGCTGGTGATGATGCTGGTCTTCGTCACCTACGTGCGGATGCTGAACTGGCCCATGCGCAAGGGGTCGTTCAACGTGTGGGTGAACCTGCCGCTGTTCGACCCGACCCGCGGCGGCGACGTGGTTGACCGGCTCAAGCGCGATGCCGGCGTTAACATTGTGTTAGGGGCTTTGCTGCCATTCATTATCCCGACGGCGATCAAGGCGACGTCGGATATCATCGATCCGGTGTCGGTCGCCAATCCGCAAACGCTGATCTGGACGATAACGGCATGGGCCTTCCTTCCTGCAAGCATGTTGATCCGGGGCATCGCCCTGTCGCGCGTGGCCGAACTGATCGAGGCCAAGCGCCGCCGGGTCTATGGCAAGGATGGCGCCAACGGGTTGCAGGAAGCCTGATCCTCGGCCTACTGGCCTGGCTTTGGGCGGGGCCGGCGATGGCCGAAACCCTGCGCATCGCGACATTTCACACCGAGCTGTCCCGCAAGGGGCCGGGCCTTCTGCTGCGCGATATCCTCAGGGGCGATCCGCAGGCCGGGGCGGTGGCCGAGGTGGTGGCCCATGTGGCGCCCGACGTGCTGATCCTGCAGGGGGTGGATTACGATCACGGGCAGGAAACCCTGCGCGCCCTGCGTGACCTGATCGGCGCGGCGGGGACGGAATATCCGCACATCTTCGCCCTGCAACCCAACAGCGGCATGGCCAGCGGGCATGACCTCGACGGCGACGGGCGGCTGGGCGAGCCGGAAGATGCGCAGGGCTATGGCTGGTTCGCGGGCGAGGGGGGCATGGCGGTGTTCTCGCGCTACCCCGTGGCGGAGGGGGAGGTGCAGGATTTCAGCGACATGCTCTGGGCCGACCTGCCCGGTGAGATTGCCGATGGCGGGATGAACGCGGCGGTGCAGCGGCTCTCCTCTGTCGGCCATTGGGTCGTGCCGGTGAAGCTGGGCGACAGGCGCCTCAACCTCCTGACCTTCCACGCCACGCCGCCTGTCTTCGACGGGCCGGAAGACCGGAACGGACGCCGGAACCATGACGAGATCACGTTGTGGCAGCGCTACCTCGACGGGGCGCTCGGGCCGGTGGCGGAGGGGGCGTTTGTGCTGGCGGGCAATGCCAACCTCGACCCGGTCGATGGCGACGGGCGGAAGGGCGCGATGGCCGGGCTGCTCGAAGATGCCCGATTACAGGATCCCGCGCCGCGCCGCGACGGTGGGGCGGAACAGGGCGAGGGCCAGGCGGGCGACCCGGCGCTCGACACCGTGGCGTGGACGGCACCAGTGCCGGGACACCTGCGGGTGAGCTACGTGCTGCCCTCGGCCAAGCTCGAAGTGCTGGCGTCAGGTGTATTCTGGCCGGCCGAGGGCGCGCCGCTGGCCGACGCCGCCCGCACGGCCAGCCGTCACAGGGTGGTCTGGGTCGACCTGCGCATCGAGTGAATGCGGCAACGCCCCCGCGCCGGTTTGAGCCACGGCCCCGCCGCCATGGCCAGCGCCTCCTGCGGCGGGGTGGCGGCGAAACGCGGGCAAAGCTCGTCGAACCGGTCGCTTTCCAGCCAGTGCGGCGTGTCCCACAGGTAGCGCATCTCCAGCAGGGAGCGGCCCAGCGGCCAGACCGGCGACGCAAGGTGCAGCGGCAGCCATGACATCCGGCGCAACGCGATACTGCGCCCGGTGACCGCGGTCAGCATGTCGGTCATCTCGAGCCCGGTCAGCGTGTAGCCGGGGAAGGTGACATCGGTGAAACCCGGCAGGCTTTCCTTCTGCCCCGCGATCTCGGCCGCGGCGCGGGTCAGGTCGGGCAGGTAGGCCCAGGCATGCGGAATGTCCGGTTGCCCCGGATAGGTGAACTTGTCCTTCGGCAGCGACGGCAGCATCATCCGGTCGAGCCAGTTGCCCGAGGCCTCGGTATCGATGAAATCGCCGGCGCGCAGGATCACGGTCTGCACGCCGCTGTCGCGATAGCTCTGCTCCATGCCGATGCGCAGCTCGCCCAGCGGGTTGGTGGCGTTGTGCGGCGTATCCTCGCGCCACGGCGCGGGGGTCTGGGCCCCGTAGACATAGACATTGCCGGGGATCAGCACCATCGCGCCCGACAGGCGCGCGGCATCCTGGATGCGGGCGTGCAGGGCAGGTATCTCCGCGGCCCAGTCGGGGTAGGCCGGATTCCACGCCGCGACGATCACGTCGGCGCCCCGCGCCGCCTCGTTCAGGTCGTCCCTGCGGCGGTCGAAGCTGCGAATCGACCAGCCGGCATTCCAGAAGGCATCGGCGGCGTTGCGGCCGAACCGGCCCGACGCCCCGAGGATCAATACGGATTTCTGCATCTTTCGGCTCCCGTGTGTCCGAGTGGGTGACGCGACGATACCTGTTCCTGTCCGAATGGAAATTGTCAAAATTTCGTGGGCTGGTATTCATGGATGAATGGATAAATCGCTTTCCTCTCTCGACTGGACGCTGGTGCGCGCCTTCCTCGCCGTGGCCGATACCGGCTCGCTCTCGGGCGCGGCGCGGCGGCTGGGCGGCAGCCAGCCGACGCTGGGCCGCCAGATCCGGCAGCTTGAAACCGCGCTCGGGCAGGCGCTCTTTCACCGCCGCCCCAAGGGCCTCGCGCTGACGGAGAATGGCCGCGCGCTCCTGCCCGGGGCGCAGAAGATGCAGGCCGCCATGCACGAGATCGAGCTGACGGCGGCGGGCCGCGAAACCGGGCTCTCCGGCCCGGTGCGGATCACGGCAAGCGAATCGGTGTCGCTCTCGATCCTGCCGCCGATCCTTGCGAAGCTGCGGCTGGAGGCGCCGGGTATCTCCATCGACCTCGTGCCCAGCGACAGCACCGAGAACCTGCTCTTCCGCGAGGCCGATATCGCGCTCCGCATGTACCGCCCCCGACAGCTTGAACTGGTGGCCCGGCACCTGGGCGACATCCGGCTGGGCATCTACGCCTCGCGCGCCTATCTCGACCGGGCGGGGCGGCCGGAAACGGCGCTGGACCTCTTCGATCATCCGATCATCGGCTACGACCGGAACGAGGAGATCATCCGTGAACTGCAATCGCGCGGCTTCCCGGCGACGCGCGAGTGGTTCGCCTTCCGCTGCGACAGCCACACGGTCAACTGGGAACTGGTGCGCGCCGGCTGCGGCATCGGCTTCGGCCAGGCCGGCGTGGCCCAGGCCGACCCCGAGATCGAGGAGATCCCGATCGACGTGAACCTGCCGGTGCTGCCGGTCTGGCTGGCCACCCACCAGGCGCTCAGGCATAGTCCGAGGATTGCAATGGTGTGGGACGCGCTGGCCGAGGGCATGGCGCCGCACCTGGTCTGAACGGGAGCGTGTGCGATGGACAAGGTGACGGGCGGCTGCCTCTGCGGCAAGGTGCGGATCACGGCGGAAGGGGTGCCCGACCGGGTGGGCCTCTGCCATTGCCTCGACTGCCGCAAGCACCACGGCGCGCTGTTCTACGCGGCGGCGATCTACCCGGCGGCGGCGGTGATCGTCGAGGGCGAAACGAAGGCCTATCAGGGCCGCCACTTCTGCCCCGATTGCGGGTCTTCCATCTTCGCCGAAAGCGGCGATGAAAGGGAGGTGCATCTCGGCGCCCTCGACGCCCCCGACCAGCTCCCCCCCACCTACGAGAACTGGTGCATCCGCCGCGAGGCATGGCTGCCGGAGTTTCCGTTGGAAACCAGCTACGAGAGGGACCGGGAAGAGGGGGCATAGCCCGCCCTTTCTTGACCCTCCCCCGGCTTCGGGCTAGGCGATGGCGAGACATTCCCAGACAGAGGACCGCCCCCATGACCAACCCTTCGCTTCTTATCCTCCCCGGTGACGGGATCGGCCCCGAAGTGATGGCAGAAGTCGTCAAGATCATCGGCTGGTACGGCGACAAGCGGGACCTGAAATTCGACGTCAGCGAAGACCTCGTCGGCGGCGCCGCCTATGACAAGCACGGGACCCCCCTTGCCGACGTCACCATGGACCGCGCGCAGAAGGTCGATGCCGTTCTGCTAGGCGCCGTGGGCGGGCCGAAATACGACAATCTCGACTTCTCCGTGAAGCCCGAGCGCGGCCTCCTGCGCCTGCGCAAGGAGATGGACCTGTTTGCCAACCTGCGCCCGGCGCAATGCTTCGACGCGCTGGCCGACTTCTCCTCTCTCAAGAAGGACGTGGTCGCCGGGCTCGACATCATGATCGTCCGCGAACTGACCAGCGGCGTCTATTTCGGCGAGCCGCGCGGCATCTTCGAAGAAGGCAACGAGCGGGTGGGCATCAACACCCAGCGCTACACCGAGTCCGAGATCGACCGCGTCGCGCGCGCCGCCTTCGAACTGGCGCGCCGGCGGGGCAACAAGGTCTGCTCGATGGAGAAGGCCAACGTGATGGAGAGCGGCATCCTCTGGCGCGAGGTCGTGCAGAAGGTGCATGACGAGGATTATGCCGATGTCCAGCTCTCGCACATGTACGCCGACGCCGGCGCCATGCAGCTCTGCCGCTGGCCCAAGCAGTTCGACGTGATCGTGACAGACAACCTCTTCGGCGACCTGCTGTCGGACGCGGCGGCCATGCTGACCGGCTCGCTCGGGATGCTGCCCTCGGCCAGCCTCGGCGCGCCGATGGCGAACGGCCGGCCCAAGGCGCTCTACGAGCCGGTCCACGGCTCGGCCCCGGATATCGCGGGCCAAGGCAAGGCCAACCCGATCGCCTGCATCCTCAGCTTCGCCATGGCGCTGCGCTACTCCTTCGACAAGGGCGACGAGGCCGCGCGCCTCGAAGGCGCAGTCGAGACCGTGCTGGCCGATGGCCTGCGCACCGCCGATCTGCTGGGCGAAGAGGGCGTAACCCCGGTCTCGACCGCCGAGATGGGCGATGCCATCGTCGCGGCGCTCGACGCCAGCCTGTGATCGAAACGCGGCCCTATGCCCCCGGCGACGGGGCCGCGTTCGAGACGCTCTACCACGGCTACCTTGACCACTACCGCCTCGGCCCCCCGAACGGGGCCGAGACCGCGCGGCTGATCACCCTGTTGGATGACGGCCGGCACATGTCCTGCCTGATCGCCCATGACGGCGGCCGGCCCGTGGGTTTTGCCACGTGGGCGCTGACCTTCCCGGCGGGGCGGGGCACGGCGCTGTTCATGAAGGAGCTGTTCGTCGACCCGCAGGCGCGGGGGCAGGGCGTGGGGCGGCACCTGATGGCGGGGCTCGTCGAGATCGCCAAGGCCGAGGGCTGCGTGCGGTTCGACTGGCAGACCGATGGCGACAACGCCGGTGCGCAGGCCTTCTACAAGGCCGTCGGCGCGCCGCAGGTCGAAAAGCTCAGCTACCGCGTTCCGGCGGACACGCTCGCCGACTTCCGCGCCCGGCTTACCCGGCCTTCCGGTCGCCGGCCGTAGGCGCCGAGATCCAGTAGCCCGCCAGCCGGTCGGCCAACTGCCCCTTCTTCTCGCCCAGCATCTGCGCCGCCAGCCCGAAGGCCCGCTCGCGCAGCGCGCCACTTTCTTCTGCGGCCAGTTCTTCGGCCCGCTTGCGGGCCGTCTTCGGCAGGTCGTCCGACGCCTCGTCGAGCGCCGCGCGAAGCACCACAAGGTCATGATCGTCGCCCAGCGCGCCCGACAGCTCGTCCAGCGTGTCGATCCTTGCGTGCATCGTCTCGGGCCACGCCTCGCGCAACAGGCGGCAGTGATACCAGTGATACTTCACCCGCTTGCGCCATTCGTGCAGCAGCTCGGCATCGCCGGGGTCGCGCCCGGCCTTGCGCCAGCACTTGCGCGCCCGGCCATAGGTTTTCTTCAGCCCGCCCGCGATCACCTCGTGCGACGTGCCTTCGACGGGCCAGGCAGAGGCCCGCTTGCGCGCATCCTCCAGCCGGGTCGCCGCCTCCTCGATCCGGCCGGGCAGGTCATGCTCGTGCAGCATCGCATCGCGCCGCTCGGTCGACCAGGCGATCAGCGGGGCAAGGCTGTCATCGCCCGCCTTTTCCGCCAGCCCTCCGAGCGTCTGCGTCAGAACCTGCGCATCCCGCAGGTCCGAGAACAGACGCGCGATATCGCGGAACTCGGTATTCTCGGCCTTGTACTGCTTGCCCAGGCCGGGGCGCACCAGCCGGATCAGCCCGCGCAGCTTCTTCATCCGCTTGCGCACGTCATGCACGCGCGGCTCCAGCTCGCCCTCGCCGGTCAGCGACTCGAGCGCCGCACCGATCTGGTCATCGGCCACGCGCCGCAGATTCTCGGTCAGCGGCAGGTCGGGTTTGAAGTGATACGTCATGTCGCCGGTCATTACATATCAACCCTTGCACCGATTTCCATGATTTCGCTACTTGCAAAACGCCGGACAGGCGTATAATCGCGTGGCTCAGCGTCGGAGTGTAGCTCAGCCTGGTAGAGCACTGTCTTCGGGAGGCAGGGGCCGGAGGTTCGAATCCTCTCACTCCGACCATTCTTTCCCGTGAAAATCAAATTGTTAATGCTTTCGCAATTTTATATCGCGTTTTCTGTTCCGCGATTGGGTAGCACCGGGGCAGCACATGACAGAAAAACGTGCCCCCGCCGTTTAAGGCTCAAGTCAAAGGCTTCTTGACGAAATCAGGTCTGGGGCGCTTCGGGTTGGTCCGGTACGTTTCCTGCCGCAGCACCCGAATTCAAATCGTCACGATCTGGGCTCGCGGCTGATCTCACGGCGCTCCGCCTTGTCCGGCAGGCAAGGCACACCCCATGAGGTCAGGCGCTTTGACACTTTACCTGCCCTCACTGGAACGGCATTCGAAGAGCGCCATCAAGGCGAATGACCTCTCCATTGAGCATCGGGTTCTCTATGATGTGTCTGACCAGCGCAGCGAAGTCGGCTGGTTGCCCCAGCCTGGAGGGAAACGGGACTGTCGCGGCGAGACTGGACTGCACGTCCGTCGGCAACCCCTTCATCATCGGGGTTTCGAATATCCCCGGCGCGATAGCGACGACGCGGATACCATGTCTTGCAAGATCTCGCGCGGCAGGCAGCGTCAATGCAGCGACACCTCCCTTTGAGGCCGCATAGGCAGCTTGACCGATCTGACCGTCGAATGCCGCTATCGAGGCCGTGTTGACTATCACGCCGCGTTCGCCGGCCTCGATGGGTTCCTGTTTCGCCATGGCAAATGCCGCGAGGCACATCATGTTGAAAGTGCCAACCAAGTTGACCGCCACGACCGTTGAAAACATGCCAAGGTCATGGGGCTCGTGACGACCAATGATGCGCGCAGCCGGGGCTATGCCGGCGCAATTTATCAATCCATCAATCCTCCCGAACCGGTTGATAGCCTTGTCGACCGCTGCTTGTCCCGCCTCGCCGTCCGTGACGTCGGTCGGAATGGCAAGTGCATGTGTCCCTAGCCCTTCCGCGACGGCCTGAAGCGTGTCGGCGCTCCGATCCAGGAGAACGGCCTTTCCTCCTGTTTGAAGGATTGTATCAACGACGCCAAGCCCGAGACCTGATGCTGCTCCAGTGACAAGAAACACACGATTCTGGAGCTTCATTCGTCTGTTCCTTTGCGAATTTTCGGGACGGCCGACAACAGCATCTGTGAGTACTCGGCCTTCGGCCCTGCGAAGAATGTCTTCGTGTCGGCCTCCTCCACCAGTATGCCACGCTGCAGGACGCCGACGCGCTGCGCCATGTGGCGAACGACGGCAAGATCGTGGCTGATGAAGAGATAGGTCAGGCCAAGGTCGGATTGCAGTGTCCTCAACAGGTTGAGCACCTGCGCCTGAACCGAGACATCAAGCGCCGACGTCGGTTCGTCGCAAACGATGAACTCGGGCTCGGACGCAAGCGCGCGGGCAATGGCAATGCGCTGGCGCTGCCCGCCCGAGAATTCGTGCGGATATTTCCGCGCGTCGGCGGCGGAAAGCCCGACGGTTTCCAGGTGCCCGGCAACCCGCGCGGCAAGCGCACGCCCGGAGGCCAGGCCAAAGGCCCGGATCGGCTCGCCCACGATGGCCTCGACCCGCCAGCGGGGGTTCAGGCTGGCTTGCGGGTCCTGAAACACCATCTGGATCCGCCGCCGCATGGCCTGGCGGGTGTCCCGGGCGTCCGGGGCGAACAGGTCGTGCCCGGCGATGCGCACGACGCCGGCAGTCGGTCGGGTAAGCCCCACCACCATCCGGGCGATGGTCGACTTGCCCGACCCGGATTCGCCGACAAGCGCATAAGTCTGACCGCGCGGGATCTCGAAGCTGACATCGGTTACCGCCCGGAAAACCGGCCGCGGACGGCCGGGAACAAGGCGCCGGAGAAAGGGCACCGGAATGTTGAAATCCCGCGACAGCCCTTCGACGCTCAGGACCGGCGCCACGGTGGTGGTCGGCGTGGAATGTTTCATGACGCGGCATCCTCGTGTGTCGGCGCGCAGACCGGACAGGCGACCTCCGACCGGCCTGCGGGCCGGGGGTCCGGTCTGACACGGGCGCAATCGGGCGTGGCGCTGGCGCATCGCGGATGGAAGGCGCAGCCGGATGGGCGGGCCGCGATCGACGGCATCGCGCCGGGGATCTGCCGCAGCGTCGCCACGCCCGGCTCCCCGCGCGCCGGATCGAGCGACGGGATCGCATCCATCAGGCCGACCGTGTAGGGGTGCCGGGGGCGCGACAGGACCTCGGTCACCGGCCCCGTCTCGGCCACGCGACCGGCATAAAGCACGCACACCCGGTCGGCGGTTTCGGCGATGACGCCCATGTCATGCGTGATCAGCATCACCGCAACCCCGCGATCGGCGCAGAGACGCTTGAGAAGCCGGATGATCTGCGCCTGCACCGACACGTCGAGCGCCGTTGTCGGTTCGTCCGCGATGATCAGCTCTGGCTCCCCCGCCAGCGCCAGTGCAATGACGATGCGCTGCCGCTGACCGCCCGAGAACTGGTGCGGCCAGTAGGCCATGCGCTCCTCCGGCGCGGGAATGCCGACCTCGTCAAGCAGGCGGATGGCTTCGGTCCGGGCACTGGCGGCAGGCATGGGGCGGTGCAGGCGGATCGTCTCGACCAACTGGTCTCCGATTCGCATCAGCGGGTTGAGGCTGGTCTGCGGGTCCTGAAAGATCATCCCGATCCGCCGGCCGCGCAGCTGCCGCATCTGATGCGGCGCAAGCCTGTCGATCCGCCGGTCGCCCAGCCAAATCTCGCCGCCCGCGACATGGGCGGGCCGGGCCAGCAGTCCGATGACCGCGTTGCCGATCATGGACTTGCCCGCACCGCTTTCACCGACAAGCCCCAGCACCTCGCCCCGCGCGATGCTCAGGCTCACGCCGTCGATGGCGCGCAGGGTGCCACGCCGATGCGGGATATCGACCACGAGGTCGGTCAGGGTCAGCAGATCGGTCATCCGAGCCTCGGGTTCAGCGCGTCGCGCAGCCAGTCGCCGAAAAGGTTCACCGACAGCGCCAGCACCCCCAGAACAGCGCCGGGAAACAGCGTGATCCACCATTCGCCCGAAAACAGGTAGTCGTTGCCGACCCGGATCAGCGTTCCCAGCGACGGGCTGCCCGGCGGCACCCCCACCCCGAGGAAGCTGAGCGTCGCCTCTATGATGATGGCCAGCGCGAGGTTGATCGTGGCGATGACCAGCACCGGCCCCATGACATTGGGCAGGATGTGCCGGATCAGGATTGCCGGCGCCGATATCCCGATCAGCCGGGCGGCCAGCACGTATTCCCGGTTCGCCTCGATCAGGACCGAGCCCCTCACGGTACGCGCGTATTGGACCCAGAACGACAGCCCTATGGAGAACACGAGCAGCGCGAGCGGTCCGGCGCCCGAGGCCCCCTGCGCGGCGGTCCCCCGGAAAATGCCGGCGAGAAGCAGTGCGATAAGGATCGCGGGAAAGGTCATCTGGATGTCAGCCGCCCGCATGATCAGATTGTCGGCCCAGCCCCCCGCATAGCCCGCGATCAGCCCGAGCGTGACGCCGAGGATCAGCGCAAAGATCACGCTGGCGAACCCGACCGCGAGCGAAACGCGCAATCCGTAGAGCATGGCCGACAGCAGATCGCGCCCCTGATCGTCGGTCCCCAGAAGGAACCGCGGGTCCCCTGCGGCGTCCCACGCCGGCGGCAGGAAGTTGTCGAGGATCGACAGTCCCGAGGGGTCGAAAGGATCGTGCGGAGCGATGACCGGGGCCAGCACGGCCCCGAGGATCAGCGCGCACGACAGTGCGGCGGCGATCATCGCGCCGGGGGTCCGGCGGAAGGAATACATCAGGTCGCTGTCCAGTGCACGGGTCACACGGGTCATGCGGCCGCCCTCCCGATGCGGATGCGCGGATCGACGGCCATGTACAGCAGGTCGACCGCCAGGTTGATCGTCACGAACAGCGCCGCGATCAGCATCAGATAGGCGGCCATTACCGGCACGTCGGCATTCTGCACCGCCTGCAGGAACAAGAGCCCCATGCCGGGCCATTGGAACACCGTCTCGGTGATGATCGAAAAGGCGATGATCGACCCGATCTGAAGCCCGGTCACGGTGATCACCGGGATCAGCGTGTTGCGCAGCGCGTGGCCGAAATGCACGATCCGGTCGGGCAGGCCGCGGGCCCGCGCGAACTTGATGTAATCGGTGCGCAGGACCTCCATGATCTCGGCCCGCACCAGCCGCATGATCAGCGTCATCTGGAACAGGCCAAGGGTGATGGCGGGCAGGATGATTGACCGCCAGCCCGAAGCGGTCAGCAGACCCGTGCTCCACCCGCCGATCTGCACCGTCTGGCCGCGGCCGAACGACGGCAGCCAGCCGAGATGAACCGAAAAGACGAAGATCAGCAGGATGCCGATCAGGAAGGTGGGCAGCGACACGCCCAGCAGGCTGAGCGCCATGAACGCCCGCGCGGCCAGCGACCTGGGATGCAACCCGGCCAGCACGCCAAGCGGAACGCCCGCCGCGATGGCAAACACCACCGATATCAGGGACAGCTCCAGCGTGGCGGGAAGACGGGCGCCGATCAGGACCGCCACCGACTCTTTCTGCTGGTACGAGGTGCCGAAGTCGAACCGCGCCGCGCGGACCAGGAACCGGGCATATTGCACCGGCATCGGATCGTTCAGTCCAAGGTCCTCGCGCAGTTTCGCGCGATCCGCAAGCGAGGTCTCGATTCCGACCATCTGGTTCACCGGGTCACCGACATACCGGAACAGCACGAAGGCGATCAGGGTGACCATCAGCATGGTTGCGATGGCCTGCACGGCGCGCGAAAGAAGAAAGGATATCATGGGTCTGCCTTAATGGGCCCGTGGTCGGGCCGTGTGGGCCCCCGGCGGGACGAAATGCGCCGGGGGAGGGCCTTTGCGCCCCGGCGCGCCTGCTCAGTTGACACGGGCCCAGTAGAACAGGACCTGGTTGTCCGCCCGCTGCGCAATCTCGATGTTGGCGCGCTTGCCCCAGACGAGGTTCTGCTGGTGCAGCGGCAGATAGGCCGTGTCCTCATGCAGGATGCGGTACGCCTCGGCGATCAGGTCATCGCGCCGTGCGGCGTCCGTCTCGCCCAGGATCTGCGCCGCCAGGTCGTCCACCTTCGGATTGCAGTAGCCGCCGACATTGAACGGACCGCCCTTGCCGGTCCGGTCCCGGCACGTCGCGAGGTTGACCAGTACGTTCCAGCTGTCGAGCGATCCGGGCGTCCACGCCAACAGGTAGAAATCGGTGTCGAACCCGCCCGCCGCGAGGATCTTGGCGGCCCAGAGCGATTTCGTCTGCGCATTCAGCGTCACCCTGACGCCGACCTTCGCCAGCATCGCCACCGCCGCCTGGCAAATCGCCTCGTCGTTCACGTACCGGTCATTCGGACAGTCGAGCGTCACCGAAAAGCCGTCGGGATATCCCGCCTCGGCCAGCAGGGCCTTGGCCGCCTCGGGATCGTAAGGCCATCGCTGGAAGTCCGACGCCTGTGAAAACAGCTCCTGTGCGATCAGAAGTGCCGTCGGCGTCGACAGGCCGCGCATGACCCGGCTCTTGATCGCCTCGATGTCGATCGCCTGGTACATCGCCTTGCGCACCTTCGGGTCCTGGAACGGGTTCCTGCCCTTGATGTCCGAGGTCGCAAGTTCGGCGCGCATCTGGTTCATGCCCAGGTAGACGACGCGCAGCTCCGGCCCGGTCAGAACGTCGGTATCGGCATTCTGCTCGATCCGGGGGATGTCCTGCACCGGCACCGGGTCGATCAGGTCGACATCGCCCGACAGCAACGCCGCCACCCGCGTGCCGTCGGCGGCGATGGTGGTGTAGGTGACCCTGTCGAGGTTGTGTTCGGGCGTGTCCCACCATCCGGGGTTCGGCACGAAAACGGTCTTCACGCCCGGTTCGTGGCTTTCGAAGGTGAAGGCGCCGGTGCCCATGGCGGTGAAGGCGGCGGGACGCGGGCTGGTGTCCTTGGCCGAGACGGGGGCGACCATGTCATTGGCCTCCGACCACTCCTTGTCCATGATGTACCAAGTATCCCATTCATAGTTCAGGATCGGGTTCGGTGTCGTCAGCTTGACGTCGACGGTGTACGGATCGACCTTCACGAATTCCGCGTCCGCCGGCAGCCGTGCGGCCAGGTTGGACCCGTCTGCCCGGACACGGTCGGCCGAGAACAGCACATCGTCGGCGTCGAAGGCGTTGCCATTGGCAAATGTCACGCCCTCGCGCAGGTGGAACCGCCAGGTCAGGTCGTCAATCTGCTCCCAGCTTGTCGCGAGACCGGGGATGATCTCGAGGTCCTTGTCGCGCCGGGTCAGGCCTTCGTAGACGTTGCCCAACATCCCCAACGTGAAGGTTTCATTCAGCGTGTAGGGGTCGAGCGCACCAAGCGTGCCCTGGAAGGCAAACCGGAAATCTGCGGCCGGAGCGGCGGTGGCCGCCCCCTGCGCGACGAGCGCAAGCATAACGCTCCGGCGCAGCACCCGCGCCGGCGAAATTGTCGATGTCATTGTCATTACTCCCTGTTTTCGTTTGTCTTTCGTATCAGTCCGCGGTCCAGGCGATCATGTCGCCAAGCATTCTTTCGGCCCGTTCGATCTGGGCGATCTCGACGTATTCGTCCGGCTTGTGCGCCACGTCGATCGAACCAGGCCCGCAAACCACGGTCGGCACTCCCATGCCCTGAAAAAACCCGGCTTCGGTTCCGAAGGGGACGGCGTCGTCGCCCTTGCAGCCGGTCCGGCGGTGCACCTCGTCCCGCGCGGCGCGGTTCATCGCGGGATCAAGCGCGGGCACATTGGCCGTCCGCCGCGTCTCGATCCGGGCGCCGGACCATTGCGCCTGCATCTCCGGCAATCCCGTCGCGGCTATCCAGCCAAGAATTTCGGCTTCCACCTGATCGGCGTCGACCTCGGGTATGTTGCGGAACTCCCAGACCAGCCGGGTGAAATCAGGGATGATGTTCAAAGCCCAGCCGCCGGTCATCAGGCCGACGTTGAACGTCGTCTGCGGCGGCTGGAGGTCCGCAACCGCCGTGCGCACCTCACCCAGACGATCGAAGTGGCGGTCGAGCATCGCGATGAACCGGGCCGCATGGACATTGCTGCTGACGCCCCGGTGGCTCTGGCTGGAATGGGCGGAACGCCCGTGGAACTCGGTCTCGTAGACCCGCGCGCCCTTGTGCGCGGAAACGATCCGCAGAAGCGTCGGCTCGCCCACGATGGCGATGCCCGGAAGCGGGATCGCTTCGCGCAGGACATCAACCAGATCGTCGGTCCCGGTGCAGCCAAGCTCCTCGTCGTAAGACAGCGCAAGATGGACGGGCCGCTTCAACGCGGCGGCGTCGATCTGCTCCATCGCCGCAAGGCTACAGGCGAGGAAGCCCTTCATGTCGGCCGCACCCCGCGCCACCACGCGGCCGCCGTCGCGGCGCAGGCGGAACGGATCGGAGGTCCAGACCTCGCCGTCGACCGGGACGACGTCGCTGTGGGCAGACAGCATCAACCCGCCTTCGCGCGCCGGACCCATGGTCGCGACAAGGCACTCTTTCTCGCCGGCCTCGTTCGAAACACGCGTGATCCGTGCCCCCGCCGATGCCAGCCGCTGCGCCACCCAGTCAACGAGGTCCAGGTTCGACCGGGAGGAGACGGTCTCGAAAGCGACCAGCCTGTCGAGGTGATCCAGCGCGACAGTCACTGCGCCGCCGCCGTCAGAGCCGCAGGCGAATAAAGCCGCGCCTCCGCCAGATCGGCCGCAGCGGCATGGGTCGGTATCGCATCGCGCTCAGAGCGGTCGAAGATCGCTGACAACGTGTCGCCGATGCCCAGCACGCGCCGGCGCACATCGGCTTGGCCGTCGGGCAGGAACTCTGCCGCAAGCTGGATCATGCCGCCGCTGTTGATGACGTAGTCCGGCGCGTAAAGGATGCCCCGCTCCATCAGTGCACCGCCGTCGCGGGTTTCGTCGGCCAGCTGGTTGTTGGCCCCGCCCGCAATGATCCGGGCCCGGATTTCGGGGATGGTTCCGGGGTTCAGCCCCGCCCCAAGCGCACAGGGAGAGAACACGTCGGACGGCGCCGCGTGGACGCTCTGCACCTCGCAGGACGTGGCCCCGAAGGCCGTCACCGCCCGCGCGACCAGTTCGGGACGGACATCTGCCACGACCAGCTTCGCGCCGGCATGGTGGAGCAGGTGGCAAAGATTGAATCCGACGTTCCCCAGCCCCTGCACGGCCACGACGATATCGCTCAGCCCACGGCCTGGAAGCCTGGCACGCACCGCGGCTTCAATTCCGGCGAAAATCCCGAGCGCCGTGCTGGGCGATGGATCGCCACTGCCGCCGGCCTCGGGCGGCAGGCCAAGCACATGGTCGGTCTCCTCACGAATTTCGGCCATGTCGGCCACGGTCGACCCAACGTCCTCACCTGTGATGTAGTGCCCGCCGAGCCGCGCGATGGCGCGACCGACGCCGCGCATCAGTGCGGGGGTCTTGGTCTGGCCGGGTTCCAGCAGCACGACCATCTTGCCACCGCCGAACGGCACGTTCGCCACCGCCGCCTTCATCGTCATCCCGCGCGACAGGCGCAGCACATCGTCCAGCGCCTCGTCCTCCGACCCGTATTCCCGCACACGGCAGCCGCCGATGGCCGGACCGAGCCGGGTGCTGTGCATTGCGATGATGCAGCGCAACCCCACGGCGGGGTCCGAAACATGGACCACCTGCTCGTGGTCGGCAAAGCTTCTGTGCTGGAACATTATCGGGTCTCCGTTCAGTCGGCCGGCTGCGGGCCTGACGTCAGCCTGACACGGGCGCATCTGACGATCTTGGCGGAAATTGCAGGGCTCTCGTCGACGGCGTGGACGACCGGAAGGCTCAATTTTTTCCAATATCGGTTCAGAGGCGCGCGCGATATACTTGCCCTGCCATGACCCGCCCAGAACCCGCCAACCGCACCACGTACTGGTCTGACAAGACGACGCCCGGCGTCAGCTTGCTGCATGCGGACTTCCGGACCATGAACTTCCGCCCGCATTCTCATGACGCTTATGTTGCCGTCGTGACCGAAATAGGCGGGTCGGTCATCCGCAGTCGGGGCGACGAATTCGAGGTGCAGGACCGGATGCTGATGATCTTCAATCCGGACGAGCCACATGAAGGCTGGCTGGGCGGATCGGGTCGCTGGCGTTACCGGTCGCTCTACATCTCCAAATCCGCGACGGACCTGGTGGCCGAAAGCCTCGGCCTCGATCGCATTCCCCGCTTCCTCTCCAACGGAATCGCCGATCAGGAGCTGTGTTCGGCCTTTCTCGACATGCACCGGGTGCTGGAAACCGGAGAGGACCCGGGACATACCCGCGAAAGCTTCCTGAACGCCTTCTGCACCCTGTTCCGGCGGCACGGCGATCTGCGCCGTCCGCAAGCAGACGTCCCGGCTGACAGTACCCTGCTTTCGCGCGCGGTGGCCCAGATGGAAGAACGCTATTCCGAGAAACTGCTGCTCGACGATCTTGCGGCCGAGATCGGCCTGACCGCCTTCCAGTTGATCGCGCTCTTCAAGCGCTGCACCGGCCTGACCCCGCACGCGTACCTCGTGCAGATCCGCCTGCGCGCGGCCTGCCGGATGCTGCGCGAGGGGACATCGATCGCCGAGACGAGCTTTGCCACCGGCTTTTACGACCAGGCTGCGATGACCAACCAGTTCCGCAAGACCTTTGCAATCACGCCGTTGCAGTACACCCGCGCCTGGGCACGGTCGCATCATACTGTCCGGAACTGACGGCTTCAAAATCCTCCAATACAACCCGGTCACAGCTGCCGAGTATGTCCCGACGGCGCCCAATGCGCCCGAACGGGAGGACATCACATGACAAGAATGACCCGCCGCGCCTTTGGCCGGACCGCACTCACCGGAGGCGCTGCAACCCTGGCCGCCCCCGCGCTCGCGCAGACCCAGCCGGAATACGTCTGGCGCATGACATCGAGCTTCCCGCGTGCACTCGATACCATCTTCGGCACCTCCGAACATTTCCGCGACCGCATAGCAGAGCTGACAGAAGGCCGAATGAAGATCGAGATCTTCGCCCCCGGCGAAATCGTCGGCGGCCTTCAGGCCCTGGACGCCGCAACCGAAGGCACGGTCGAAATGGCGCATACTGGCAGCTACTATTTTGTCGGCAAGAACGAAGCCTTCGCGTTCGGCACCTCGGTGCCCTTCGGCCTCAACACCCGCCAGCAGAACGCCTGGCTCTACCAGGGCGGCGGCATCGACATCTGCAACGACTTCTACAAGGGCTACAATCTGATCGGCTTGCCGTTCGGCAATACCGGGGCCCAGATGGGTGGCTGGTTCCGCAGGGAAATCAACACGGTCGACGATCTCAAGGGGCTGAAGCTCCGCGTCGGCGGCTTTGCCGGGCGGGTGTTTGCCCGGCTCGGAGCGGTGCCCCAGCAGATTGCCGGCGGCGATGTCTACCCGGCGCTGGAACGTGGCACGATCGACGCTGCGGAATGGGTTGGACCCTATGATGACGAGAAGCTTGGCTTTGCCAAGGTCGCTCCCTACTACTATGCGCCCGGCTGGTGGGAGGGGTCGACGACCATCCACCTCTTCATCAATCTCGATGCCTGGAATGCGCTTCCGCCGTTCTTCAAGACCGCGATCGCCACGGCCGCGGCCGAAGCCGACCTGTGGACGATAACGAAATACGACGCTCTGAACCCTGATGCGATCACCCGGCTGATCCAGCAAGGCGCGCAACTGCGCTGGTTCTCCGAAGAAATCATGGGCGCCTGTTACGAGGCGACGCAGGCGGTGATGACCGAGACAGCAGAGGCCAATGCGGAGTTCCGCAAGATCTACGACCAGTGGAAAGCATTTCAGGCCAAGGAAAACTTCTGGTTCCAGGTGGCCGAAGTTCCGTTTGAACGTTTCGTCTATCAGCGCAGCCGCGACAAGGGCTGACCTGCCTCATCCGGGCGGGCCGCATGGTCCGCCCCCGACCAGAAGGAGAGTGCCATGCCCAAGGCCTATTGGGTTGCGCGGGTCGATATCCACGATTCCGACGCTTACAAGAACTACGTCCTCGGCAACGCGAAGGCGTTCGAGAAATACGGTGCCCGCTTCCTTGTCCGCGCCGGCCGGTCCGAGCTTATGGAAGGCACCGCCCGGTCGCGCAATGTGGTGGTGGAGTTCCCCGATTTCGACACCGCCGTTGCCTGCTACAATTCGCACGAATACCGCGAGGCGTTGCAGCACCGTCTTGGCGGGGTCGCGGAGGCGGACCTGGTGGTGGTCGAGGGATGGGACGGCGGCACGCCGCCCCTGCCGGGCTGAGGACCGGCCATGGATCTGAACCTGGCTGGACGCCGTGCCCTGGTCTGCGGCGGCTCGCGGGGGCTGGGTTATGCCTGCGCGCTGGACCTCGCGCGGGAGGGCGCGGAGATCACGCTCCTCGCCCGCTCGGCCGATACGCTGGACGCGGCGGCGGACCGGATCGGCGGGGACACCGGCCACAGGCCCGTGACCTGCGTCGCAGACCTGGCCACACCCCACGGGATCGAGGCCGCGCTGGACGCCTGTCCCGCCCCCGATATCCTGGTCACCAACGCCGGCGGTCCGCCGTCGCGCGGCTACGAGGCGCTGACGCGGGATGACTGGGACAACGCTTTCGCCACGACCTTCCTTTCGGCCGAGGCGCTGATCCGCGCCATTGTCCCCGGTATGGCCGCGCGAGGCTGGGGCCGGGTGGTCGCGATCACCTCGGTCGCCGTGCGCCAGCCGGTCCTGGACCTCGATCTCTCGACCGCGCCTCGGCTTGCGCTTACCGGTTACATCGCCGGGGTCGCGCGAAAGGTGGCGGCGCAGGGTGTCACGCTCAACTGCGTCCTGCCGGGGCCGATCCTGACCGAACGTGTCGCCGAACTCGGCCCTGTTGCGGACATGCTGATCGCCCAGGTGCCCATGGGCCGCGCCGGCACCCCCGAAGAATTCGCCGCCGCCTGCACCTTTCTCTGCGGCCAGCGGTCGGGCTTTATCACCGGCCAGAGCCTGCTGGTCGACGGCGGTCTGTGCCGCACCACGTTCTAGGCCCAATTTTTCGCCAATACCCGAACGCGCATGCGCCCTATCCCCAAGAGAACGACCGGAGGAAGAAGAACCATGCAGCGCGAGAAGGACCCGATGCCGGGGGCCGAAGAGATCCGGTACCTGAACGGCGTCGAGGCACTGGCCGAACTGCCGCCCCTGCAGATCGCCCGCGATCATGCGGACGGGCACCGGACCGGCGCCTTCTGTTCAGGCTATCGGGGGTCGCCGCTGTCGGGCTTCGACCGGACGCTGACCAAGCGGATCAAGGGGGTCGAGGACGTCGTGTTTCAGCCCGGCCTGAACGAAGAACTGGCCGCGACCGCCGTCTGGGGCAGCCAGCAGGTGGGCCTTGCCGATCCGACCGACTACGACGGCGTCACCGGCTACTGGTACGCCAAGGCCCCGGGTGTCGACCGGGCCACCGACGCGCTGCGCCATGCCAACCACGCGGGCACCGCACCGCGCGGCGGGGTGCTGGCGCTGCTGGGCGACGATCACACCTGCAAATCCTCGACCCTGCCCAACTGGTCGGACCTGATTGCGCGGCATGTCGGCATGCCGCTGCTGTTCCCCGCGACGGTGCAGGAGGTGATCGACTACGGCCTTGCCGGGATCGGGATGTCGCGCTTTGCCGGGGTCTGGGTCGGACTCAAGTGCCTGATCGACACGATGGACGCCTCCGCCCCGGTGATCGCCGGCGGCACGATGCCGCCGCCGGTGACCCCCAACGATGTGGTTCTTCCGGCGGAGGGCGTGTCGATCCGCGCCACCGACACCCCACAGGAGCAGGAGGCGCGGCTCATCCGTCACCGTCTGCCGGCGGCCGTATCCTTTGCCCGCGCCAACGGCCTGAACCGGGTGGAAACGCGCGGCCGTGCGCCGCGGCTCGGCATCGTGACGGCGGGCAAATCCTGGCTCGACACCCGGCAGGCACTTGCCGAGATCGCCGACGAGGGCGCCGAGGCCGAAGTGCGGATCTTCAAGGCCGGGCTGGTCTGGCCGCTGGATGCGCAGGCGATCCGTGAATTTGCTCAGGGGCTCGACGCCATCCTCGTGGTCGAGGAGAAGGCCGCCATCCTCGAGGACCAGGTCCGCGCGGCGCTTTACAACGCCCCCGCCCGCCCGACTGTCGAAGGCCGCCGCGACCGCCACGACCAAGAGCTTTTTCCCGAAACCGGCGACCTCGATGCCCTGATCATCGCCGCTGCTATCGCCGCCCGCGCCCTGCCTGACGGCGCCGCGATCTCGGCGCGGTTGTCGGCCCGCCGCGCTGTGCCCCAGATTTCGACCCTGCCCCGCCGGACGCCCTATTTCTGCGCCGGCTGCCCGCATTCCACCTCGACCCGTGTGCCGGATGGCAGCCGCGCGCTGGCCGGCATCGGGTGCCACTTCATGGCCCAGTGGATGGATCGTGAAACCGGCTTCTATTCCCAGATGGGCGGTGAAGGCACGGGGTGGATCGGACAGGCGCCCTTTGTCGGTACCGATCACGTTTTTGCCAATCTCGGCGACGGCACCTACAACCACTCCGGTCTGCTGGCCATCCGCGCGGCGGCGGCGGCCGGGGTGAACATCACCTACAAGATCCTCTTCAACGACGCCGTCGCGATGACCGGCGGGCAGACGAACGAGGGCGGGCTCGATGTGCCTGCCATCGTCGCGCAGGTCTGGGCCGAAAAAGCCCGCAAGGTCGCAGTCGTGACCGAAGACTTGGCGCGTTATAGGGGTGTGACGCTGACCCCCGGCACGACCCTGCATCACCGCGACACGCTCGACACCGTCCAGAAGGAATTCCGCGCCACGCAAGGCATGACAGTCATCGTCTACGACCAGGGCTGCGCGACCGAAAAGCGCCGCAAGCGTAAGCGCGGACTGATCGAGACGCCCCGCCAGCGGGTCTTCATAGACCCGGATGTCTGCGAGGGTTGTGGCGACTGCGGCGTGCAGTCGAACTGCGTCGCGATCCGGCCGCTCGCCACGCCGCTCGGCACGAAACGGACGGTCGACCAGTCGGCCTGCAATCTCGACTACTCATGCCTGAAAGGTTTCTGTCCCAGCTTCGTGACGGTCGAGGTCGACCCGGTCGCGACGTTCGCCGCGAGGGCGGTGCCGGAAGTGGACCTCCCGCCGCCTCCGGCGTCTGACACCTCGATCCCGCATGACCTCGTCATCGCCGGAACCGGCGGCACCGGGGTCGTGTCGCTTGGCGCGGTCATCGGACGCGCGGCCGGGCTCGCGGGGCGCAAGGTCAACGTACTCGACATGATTGGGCTCGCGCAGAAGGGCGGCCCGGTGGTCAGCCAGATCCGGCTGGCGCCCGAGGGCATGGACGTGACCGCCATGCGCATCGTCGCCGGGGAAGCCGACCTGCTGATCGGGGCCGACGCGCTTGTGACGGCGGGCGACGACGTGCTGCGCCTGTGCGGTCCCGCCACACGCGCGTGCGTCGAGGCCGATGTCGCCCCCTCGGCCGATTTCGTGCGTGACCCGGATTACGAGCTGCCGGCCGACCAGATCGACCGGACCCTGGCCGCGCGGTTCGGCGACAATGTCGCCCGCGTGCCCGCGACCGCCCTTGCCGATGCCCTGCTGGGCGACACGATCGGCGCGAATGCAATCCTGCTGGGTCACGCGGTGCAGACCGGCGCCCTGCCCCTGCCGCCCGACACCATCGAGGCTGCGATCCGCGCAGTCGGCACGGCGGTGGATCTCAACCTCGCCGCCTTCCGCATCGGCCGCCGTTTCGCCGCCGATCCGGCGGCCACGCGGGCCACTGCCGGCCTCTACACCCCGGCACCGCCGCTGACGGTCGAAGACTATGCGACTCGGCTGACCGCGTACCAGAACGCCGCCTACGCCGCCCGATACCGCGCCGCGCTTGCCCCCCTGGACAGCGCCGCCGTCGCGGCCGACACCCGCGCCGCCCTGCGGGCGACGGCGGCACAGGCGCTTTACCGGATCATGGCCTACAAGGACGAATACGAGGTCGCCCGCCTGCACGCCGCGTCGGACCTGCCCGCGCGGATCGCCGCACAGACCGGCGGAACCACGCGTCTGCGCTATCACCTCGCCCCGCCGATGCTGCCGGGAACCGACTCGCGGGGCCGTCCGAAAAAGAGGGCCTTCGGGGCCTGGATGACCACCGGGTTCCGCCTGCTGCGGCACGGCAAGGCCCTGCGCGGTACCCCGTTCGATCCCTTTGGGCGAACCCACGAACGCCGCGCGGAGCGTGACCTGATCGCCCGGTACGAGGGGATCATCGCCGCGCTCGCCGCGACGGTCACCGAAGAAAAGGCGGATGAGGCCGTGGCGCTTCTCCGGCTCGGCGGCGAGGTGCGCGGCTACGGTCCGGTCAAGGCTGCGGCTCTGGCGCGGGTCGAGAATGAATGGTCTGCCCGCCTGCCCTTGTTTGTCGACAGCGCCTGAGGACACGGTATGTTCCCGATCTATCATCACAACCCCGCGCATCTGTCGCATGACACCGAGGTTCTGGAATACGACGGCCCACGCATTCGCGTCGCATCCAGCCCGTTCTATCCCGGCGGCGGCGGCCAGCCTGCCGACCGGGGCACCGCGACCGTCGGCGGGCGCAGCACCGAGATCGCAGAGATCGGCATCGGCCATAGCCCCTGGCTGACCCTGGCGGAAGACCTTGGGGCAGAGCGCGAGGTGACGCTTGACGTCGACCCGGACTTCCGTCGCCTGATGAGCGAGCTGCATACCGCCACCCATATCCTCAACGCGCTGGTCTTCCGCGACTTCGACGGGGCGCTGGTGACCGGCGCACAGCTGGCAGGCGACGGGACGGCGCGGCTCGACTTCGACCTGCCGGGCGCCGACAACGACCGCCTGCGCGCGCTGGAGGGCGCAATTGCAGAGGTGCGGCGCCAGGCTCTACCTGTCCGCGCACTCTACGTCGACCGCGCCGAAGCTGAAGCGGAACCGGGACTGATCCGGTCGAAATCCGTGGCCCCGCCGCCGACCGAGGACGGCATGATCCGCGTGATCGAGATCGCGGGGCTGGACCGGCAGGCCTGCGGCGGAACGCATGTCACCGACACCGGCGCGATCCGCCCGGTGCGCGTCCTGAAGGTGGAAAACAAGGGTCGGCAGAACCGGCGCATCCGGATCGGGCTGATGTCCTGATGCGGCGAAAGGGGGGAGAGATGAGGCTGTTACGGGCCGCCGTGACCGCGGTCGACCGGCTGACCGCCGCCTGCGGAGAGGCGGTGAGTTGGCTTGTCCTGCTGGCCGTACTGGTGTCGGCCTACAACGCGCTTGTGCGCTTCCTCGGCAACGGTCTGCCGGACTGGCTGCCGTTGCCGCGGGCCTCGAACGGGCTGCTGGAACTGCAATGGTATCTTTTCGGAGCGGTCTTCATGCTGGCCGCGCCATGGGTGCTTCAGCGTGGCGAACATGTCCGGATCGACGTCCTTGCCGGACGCTTCTCGGACCGCGCCCGGTGGCGGATCGACCTTGCCGGGCACCTGATTGCGCTGCTGCCTTTCTGTCTGCTGATGCTATGGCTCTGCGCACCCTGGGCGCTCCGCTCGCTCCGGTCCGGAGAGGTGTCCGCCAGCGCGGGCGGCCTGCCCCTGTGGCCTGCCAAGATGCTGATCCTGGCCGGCTTCGCCCTGCTGACCCTGCAGGCGCTGGCGGAGCTCGTCCGCACCGTCCTCTCCCGCCCCGGAGCCGCGCGGACATGATCGAGCTTCTGACCCACAATCTGGCCCCGGTGATGTTCCTTTCGGTCATGGGCGCGCTGCTTCTGGGCTATCCCGTGGCGCTGACCCTGGCCGCGGGCGGGCTGATCTTCTTTGCCATCGGCGTCGGGCTGGGCGAGATATCGCCCGAGATCCACCTGTCATGGATACTCCTGCAGTCCCACCCCGAACGGATCTTCGGCATCATGTCGAACGAGACGTTGCTGGCGATCCCGTTCTTCACTTTCCTCGGCATGATCCTCGAACGCACCGGCATGGCAGAAGACCTGCTGGAAACGGCGGGCCAGATCTTTGGCCCCCTGCGCGGCGGCGTGGCCTATGCGGTGCTTTTCGTCGGGGCGTTGCTGGCGGCGACCACCGGAATCGTCGCTGCTTCGGTCATCGCCATGGGGCTGATCTCCCTGCCGGTGATGCTGCGCTACGGCTACCGGCCCGCCTTCGCCTCGGGGGTCATCGCCGCGTCTGGCACGCTGGCGCAGATCCTGCCGCCGTCGCTGGTGCTGATCGTGATGGCCGACCAGCTGGGCCAGTCCGTGGGCGCGATGTATCGCGGGGCGCTGGCGCCGTCTGCGCTGCTGATCGCGCTCTACGCCCTGGTGATCCTGGCTGTTTCACTGATCCGCCCGCACTGGCTTCCGGCCCTGCCGCCCGAGGCGCGCCGGTTTCGCGGCGGCCTGACCTCGCTGATCCTTGCCTTCGCCGCCGCAACGGCGCTCGGCATCGGGCTGCGGCATGTCCTGCCGGCCACGATGACACCCGAGCTTCGCCTCGTCACCGCCGGGGCCGCCGCCGTCGCCGCGCTGCTTGTCTATGCTGCCTTCGATCGAAGACTCGCGCGTCCGTGGCTCTCCCCCCTGGCGTTCGAGGCGATCCAGGTCCTGATCCCGCCGCTGACACTGATCTTTCTTGTGCTCGGAACCATCTTCCTCGGCATCGCGACACCGACCGAAGGCGGCGCCATGGGGGCCACGGGGGCTTTGTTTCTCGCGGCGCTGCGGCGCAAGCTGACGCTCAACCTGCTGCGCCATGCGCTGACCGCAACGGCGCGCCTGTCGGCCTTCGTGATGTTCATCCTGATCGGGGCGCGGGTCTTCGGGCTGACGTTCTACGGCATCGGCGGCAACGTCTGGATCGAACAACTGCTGCTCTCCCTGCCGGGGGAAACCACGGGTTTCCTGATCTTCGTCACGCTTCTTGTCTTTATCCTCGGCTGCTTCCTCGACTTCTTCGAAATCGCCTTCATCCTCGTGCCCTTGCTCGTCGGTCCCGCCAAGGCGCTCGGCATCGACCCGATCTGGTTCGGCATCATCCTCAGCCTGAACCTGCAGACCTCGTTCCTGACGCCGCCTTTCGGCTTTTCGCTGTTCTTCCTGCGCTCGGTCGCGCCGGCCAGGACAGGCAGCGAGGGTGTCTCGACCGCCGAAATCTATCGCGGCTCGCTTGTCTTCGTGGCGATCAACATGGCGGTGATCGCGGCGATCATCATCTGGCCCGGCATCGTCAGGCACATGCCCGACCCGCCCGCGCCGGTCAGCCCGGCCTCGATCCAGCTGCCCGAACTCTAGGCGTCAACCGGCGGCCAGACTGCGGGCGATGACCATGCGCTGCACATCGCTCGTGCCCTCGTAGATCTGGCAGACCCGAACATCGCGCCAGATTCGGCCGACGGGGTAATCCTCGACGTAGCCGTACCCGCCGAAGCACTGGATCGCGGCCGACGTGACCCGTTCCGCCATTTCCGAC
Organism: Roseovarius sp.; assembly: GCF_030373445.1. GTDB lineage: Bacteria > Pseudomonadota > Alphaproteobacteria > Rhodobacterales > Rhodobacteraceae > Roseovarius. Next base: position 560,546 of record NZ_JAUCYU010000001.1, on the reverse strand, counting down.
GCGAACAGTTTGGCCATCGACGCCGCCTGCAACGCCGGCTGCCCGGCATTCCGCAGGTCGGCGGCATGAAGAACCAGTTGACGAGCCGCCTCCACCTCGGTCGCCATGTCGGCAAGGCGAAACGCGACGGCCTGATGGTCGATCAGCTTTGATCCCATGCTGGTCCGTTCCTGCGAATAGGCCAGCGCGGCCCCCAGCGCCGCGCGTGCCATGCCGACCGCCTGCGCCCCGATCCCGATACGCCCGCCTTCGAGGTTCGAAAGCGCAATCCGGTACCCCTCGCCCTCAGTGCCCAACAACGCCTCCTGCGGCAACTCCATCCCTTCGAACACGATCTGCGCGGTGTCCGAAAGATGCTGTCCCAGCTTCCGCTCGACCGAGGCAACCCGGTATCCCGGCGTCGAGGTCGGAACGATAAACGCGGAAATGCCCCGCTTGTCCGCATCGGGATCGGTGACGGCAAAGACGATCGCGACGTCGGCATTGGCGCCCGAGGTGATGAACTGTTTCACCCCGTCCAGGACCCATCCCGTATTGGTCCGCCGCGCCCGTGTCCGCAGGGCCGAGGCGTCGGATCCGGCATGCGGTTCGGTCAGGCAGAAGGCGCCAAGTGCTTCGCCTCTGGCCATCGGCTCCAGCCATTCGGATTTCTGCGCTTCGGTCCCGTAGCGCAGGACCGGTACGCAGGCGACGGAATTGTGCACGGACATCACCGTGGACACCGCGCCGCATCCGGCTGCGACTTCTTCCAGTGCGAGCGCATAGGCGACATGGTCGGTTATTGCGCCGCCATGCTCCTCGGGGACCAGCATCCCCAGGAAACCAAGGGCGCCCATCTGACGAAACACGTCCTTCGGGAAAACCCGGTCGCGATCCCAATCTGCTGCCTTCGGGACAAGCTCGTCGCGTGCAAACCGCGAGGCCATGTCCCGCACAGCTAACTGTTCTTCGTTCGGCAGCATCCAGGGTCTCCATCGTTGCGTCCTTCCGGGTCTAAACTTCAAGCAGAGGCATGGATTGGATTTTCTTGATCGGTGTGAGGAGGGCGCGGTCCAATTTTTGCCAATACAGTGCCGGTCCTTGTTCGGTTCTCTCGCGGCAAGGGACCGGAGGCTGCCGTGCAACGACCAATAAAGATCGATCAAGTGACGGCCGCTTTGCGCGATCGCCTCAAGGAGCGGCTTTCCGCAAACCCGACCCTGCGCTCTCAGCATGCCAATACGGCATCGTGGGTGCCGCCCGAACCTCCTGATCTCGTGATCTTTCCGGAAACGGCCGAAGAGGTTGCGTTTGTTGTCAGTGTCTGCGGAGAACTGGGGGTCCCGATCATCCCGTTTGGCGCCGGCACGTCGGTCGAAGGGCAGGTCAATGCCCCGTTCGGTGGCGTTTGCCTGGACATGACGCGCATGAACCGCGTGCTGCGCATCGGCGCGCGCGATTTGGACTGTACAGTCGAACCTGGAATCACGCGTAAGGCATTGAATCTCGCCCTTCGTGATCAGGGACTTTTCTTTCCGATCGACCCGGGCGCGGACGCGACGCTCGGTGGCATGGCCTCGACCCGCGCCTCGGGCACGAACGCGGTCAGGTACGGTACGATGAAGGACAACGTGCTGGCCCTGGAAGCCGTGATGCCGGATGGCCGGATCATCCGCACCGCGAACCGCGCGAGAAAGACGGCAACCGGCTATGATCTGACCAGGCTGTTGGTCGGAGCAGAGGGGACACTTGGAATCATCACGAAGCTGACTTTGCGCCTGCACGGCATTCCCGAAGCGATTGCCGTTGCGAGATGCCATTTCCCGAGTATCGAGGCAGCCTGCGACGCTGCGATCGCGTCAATCCAATTTGGCCTCCCGCTCGCCAGGATGGAATTGATGGATGCACTGACAGTGGGCGCGATCAACGCCTACTCGGATACCGGACTGCCCGAGCAGCCGATTCTGCTGGTCGAGTTCCACGGTTCGCCCGCAAGCGTCGCCGAGCAACTGAAAAACTTTGAAGAGATCGTATCCGACTACGGCGCCACCGACCTTGTTTCGGTCGATGCGCCGGAGGAGTGCAACAAGCTTTGGCAGGCACGCCACGATGCATGGTGGGCCGCCCTCCGAATGCGGCCCGGTTGTCTCGCCTATACAACAGACGTCTGTGTTCCGCTGTCCAGACTTTCCGAGTGTGTCAGCCTTGCAGGGGCCGAGGCACAGCGCCTTGGCCTCTTGGCCCCGACAGTCGGGCATGTCGGGGACGGCAATTTCCATATGCTGGTATTGCTCGATCCCGACAGCACATCCGAGAAGAAGTTGGGCCTCGACTTTGCCAGTTGGTTGGCCAATCTCGCCATGAGCATGGATGGAACATGCACCGGAGAGCACGGGATCGGCCAAGGAAAACAAGATGCGCTTAGGCGCGAACTCGGCGACTCGACCGAGTATATGTCGGCGATCAAGGTCGCGTTGGATCCCTTGGGGATCATGAACCCAGGCAAGATCTTTTAGAGCACGCGCCTTCGAAAGGCAGGGGCGGAGGTTCGAATCCTCTCACTCCGACCATGTCCCGCCATCAGATCAGCCCCCTCTCGTCGAGCTCCTTGCGGATGGCGTCGCTGTCGGCGCCGCGCTCTGGCGGGGCGGCGGGGGTGGGCACGGCATCATCAAAGCGCGGGGCAGGGGCCGGTTGCAGGGTGCCTCCGGCCTCGGACCACGTGGCGCGGGCCTGCATGTGGGGATCCTGCGCCGCCGCCTCCGGCGACAGGACCGGCGCGACACAGGCGTCGGACCCCTCGAAAAGCGCGGCCCAGTGGGCCACGGGTTTCTCGGCAAAGATCGCGGCAAGGCGGGCGCATTGGCCGGGCCATTGCGCACGGTCATACTGCTCGGCGAAGGCCGGATCGTCTTTCAGCCCCATCAGCGACAGGAACTCGGCATGGAATTTCGGCTCGAGGCACTGCACGCTGAGCCATTCGCCGTCGGCACAGGCATAGGTCCGGCACCAATGCGCCCCGTCCAGCAGGCTCTGCCCCCGCTCGGTGACAGTGTTGCCCGACGGCGCCATCGACATCAGCAGCGCCATCATGTGGGCCGAGCCGTCGACGATGGCGGCATCGACCACCGTGCCCTGCCCGGTGCGCCCGGCATTGAGGATCCCCGCCAGAAGCCCAGCCACGAGGTAGAGCGCCCCGCCGCCCACGTCCCCCACCAGCGTCGGCGGCGTGACCGGCGCATCGCCCGGCGCGCCCGCGTACCACAGCGCGCCCGAGGTGGCGATGTAGTTGAGGTCATGCCCGGCAGTCATCGCGCGCGGCCCGCTCTGGCCCCAGCCGGTCATTCGACCATAGACAAGCTTCGGGTTGCTCTCCGCGAAGGTCTCGGGGCCGAGACCCAGCCGTTCCATCACCCCGGGGCGGAAGCCTTCGATCAGCGCATCGGCCGAGGTGATGAGCGCGCGGGCGGTCTCCAGGTCGGCCGCATCCTTCAGGTCGAGCGTGATGGAGCGTTTGCCCCGGTCGAGCAGGGAGGGTCCGCTGCCCGTGGGGTTGGTCGAGGCCGGGCGATGGATTACGATCACCTCCGCGCCCATGTCGGCCAGCATCATCCCCGCAAACGGGCCGGGGCCCAGCCCCTCGACCTCCACGATCCGAACGCCTTCCAGCATGTGCGCCTCCCACTTTCCCGGCAGAGGGTAGCGGAGGGCTGGGCAAGGGGGAATGCCCTTTCAACCAATGCCCCGCCACCCCCGTTGCGCACCACGCAACATCTCGTGGCACCCCCCATCGAACGCCACATAAACCCGGCCTCGCACCGTGAAAAACACCGACGTAATACCGACGTAATACCGACAAGATACCGACCTGGGCTTCTTCAGCGAAATCAAGGCATTAACCCTGATTCGCGGGCCAAGGCCGAACCGCCCCGGTCAGAACCGCCGGTGCAGCCGCTTCCGCGTCACCACGTACCGCTTCTTCTGCCGCTCCCGCAGGAACACGAACAGCCCCGCGCCCAGGATCAGCGCGATCCCGGCCATCACCACCGGCCCGGGAAACTCGCCCCACACCAGCCAGCCCCACAGGATCGCCAGCGGCAGGCCCGTATACTCGAACGGCGCAATCGTCGCGGCATCGGCAATCCGGTAGGCGGCGCTCAGGCAATAGCCCACGATGGCCGAGTTGACCCCCAGCGCCAGGAACAGCCACACGTCCTGACCTTCCGGCCAGACCCACGCCCTGAGCAGGAAAACAAGGCTCCCGTTCTCCACCCCGGCGGCAAAACGCCCGTCCCCCGCCACCAGCCAGAACAGCCCGCTGACGATGATGAACCCCACCTGGATATAGATCGCCATCGCCGAGGCCTTGGAACTCACCCCCAGCTTCCGCGTCAGCACCTGGTTCAGCGCATAGGCCAGCGCCGCGATGATCGGCAGCAGGTAGACCCACAGCGACACGTCGCGCGAGGCATCGCTTTCCCACGGCCGGGTCATGATGATCACGCCCACCAGCCCCACCACCACGGCGCCGATCCTGAGCGGCCCGACCTTCTCGCCCAGAAGCGGGATCGACAGCAGGGTGATCATCAGCGGCGCCACGAAGAACACCGCCGTCGCCTCCGCCAGCGGCAGCACGGCCAGCGCGGCGAAATAGGTCATGTTGGCGAAGATGATCATCAGGCAGCGCAGCGCATGCAGCCCCGGCGTGGCGGTGCGCAGAAGCGTCCAGCCACCCTCGAACTGCAGGATGACAAGGCTGAAGGCGATGCCGATGGCCGAGCGGCAGAACACCATCTGGTGCAACGGGTAGCCGCCGGAGAGGAACTTGATCAGCACGTCGTTCCCGGACAGCGCGACAATCGCCAGCAAGATGAATCCGATGCCCGCCGAAGGGTTTTGAAGCCGTGCTGTCCCTGACATGAGATGTCCTTTCCCAGATGCCGTAGCACGGGCGGGCAGGGCGCTCCATCCTCAATTGCGACATTCCGCCACATGGATGCGCGGCGCGCCCTTGGCCCCGCCCCGGCGCTGCGCTACGCTCGCCCCCGACAGCGTGACAGGAGGGAGCCGCCGCCATGAAGATGAGTGACGAAAAGCAGATCAGCGCCGACCGCGAAACCGTCTGGAACGCGCTGACCAGCCCCGACGTGCTTAAGGAATGCGTGCCCGGCGCCCAGGATGTCACCGGCTCGCCCGAGGAGGGGTTCGAGGCGACGGTCACCCAGAAGGTCGGCCCGGTGAAGGCGACCTTCAAGGGCACGGTGACCTTCTCGGAAATGGAGAAGCCCGAGAAGCTGACCCTGACGGGCGAGGGCAAGGGCGGGGCCGCGGGCTTCGCCAAGGGCAGCGCGGCAGTGCGCCTGACCGAGAACGAGGGCGGCACGCTTCTGTCCTACGATGTCGAGGCGAAAGTGGGCGGCAAGCTTGCCCAGCTCGGCAGCCGGATCGTCGACGGCTTCGCCAAGAAGATGGCCGACCAGTTCTTCACCCGTCTCGAAGAGGTGATCGAGGGTCCGAAGGACGAGGATGAAGAGGCCGAGGCCGAGAAGAAGGGCTGGCTGAAGCGGCTGATTTCCTGAGTTTTTCCATGCGTTTGGCGCCGGTACCGCTTTCTTGAAAAGAAAGCGGACCGAAATCATTTGAAGATTTCGGCTCCCCCCGCCTCAACCAATGAAAAGGGCGCCCCCGAAGGCGCGCCCCGATCCGTTACCGAACGCCGCCTCAGAACGACTGCGTCGTGTAATCCACCTCGTCGGGGTACAGCGTGTCCTCGATCGAGGTGCTGTGCACCCGCTTGAGGAACCCATCCTCGACCCGGCTGATATACTGGTGCCCGAACACTTGGTGGGTCTTGCCGTTGAACCGTTTCGCCCCCTGCGGATGCTCGTTCGATTCGGGCATGTCGGTCATCGCCTCCACCGCCTCGATCAGCGCGGGCCGGTCGTCGGGCCCCTTGTAATCGGCGGCTTCCATTCCGGCCTTCAGGATATGCAGCGTCTCCCAGCAGCCGAACATGTGGGCATAGGTCGACACGTCGCTCGCATCGCTGACCGACGCGCCGCGCTCGTCCACGCCCACCTTCTCGCGGAAGAACTTGTCGAACTCGGTCTGGTCCTCCTGCGCGTGGCGCGGGTTGCCCTCCCAGAAATAGGTGCCGTCGAGATATTCCAGCCCGGGGCTCGCCATGTCCACCGCCTCGAGGCTGTCGATGAAGCCGAACACCTCCGGCCGGCTCGGCCCGAAGAACTCGCCCAGCTCCTTCACGAAGGTCAGCACGGCGGGCCCCACCATCACGTGGTACAGAACTTCCGTTTCGCGCGGGATCTTGGGGAAATACTTGGTGAAGCTCGTCTCCGACGGCGGGATGGCGATATGCTCCAGCACCTCGCCGCCCTGTTCCTCGATCGCGGCGGTGAAGAAATCGCGGTGATCGTGGCCGAAGGCGAAGTCGGGGAAGACCATCGTGACCTTCTTGCCCAGGTTCTCCGACACGTAGGGCGCCATCGCCTGCACCTGGCTTTTCACGTCCGTGATGCCGGGCTGCAGCGTGTAGCGGTTGAGCATGCCGCTGGCCACGTGATGCCCTTCGGACACCACGAAGTAGGGCAGCTTCAGCTCGCCCGCCCGCGGGGCCGAGCCGATCACCACGTGCGAAAACAGCGTGCCGAATCCCACGTCACAGCCATGCTGGTTGGCGAATTTCTCCACCACCTCGGCGCCGCGCTTGGGGTCGGTGCCGTCATCCTCGGCGACGATCTCGATCATCCGGCCATTGATCCCGCCATTCTCGTTGATCAGCTTGGCGGCGGCTTGTGTGGTGCGGTCGTACCAGCGGCCATAGGCGGCGCCGATGCCGGTGCGGTGCACCTGGAAGCCCACCTTGATCGGCTCGGATGTCTGCGCCTCGGCGAACCGCGCCCAGAGCGGCAGGCTCGCCGCGCCGGCGGCACCCCCCGCCAGTGTCTTCAGCGCGCCGCGGCGCGTCGTGCCCTTGATGAGTTTGGTCATTGCAAGCTCTCCCTGTTTGGATTGACTCGATCCTGCGAAGGGTCAGGCCGTTTGTCCAGTGCCTTGCTGGGGTCAGAGGCCCCGCGGCGAGGCCAGCAGCCACAACCCGAACACCGTGTAGGCAACCATGAACGCCGCCAGCGGCGCCTGCCCCAGCACGGCGCGGCGGGTGCCGGGGGTGTCCTTCAGCGCCAGCGCATGGGCCAGCAGGATGGCGATCACGTGCCCCGCCACCACCACCCCGGCCTGCGTCAGCCAGATCAGCTTGACCGTGCCGGGCGTGTTGAAAAAGCCCGTGGTCACGTAGAACTCCGCCAGCCCCAGCAGGCTTGCGCCGTTCCCCAGCGGGTCGTTCAGCGCCTTCAGCACATACTGCCCGTCGACCAGCAGCGCGGTCAGGTAATGGGCCACGTGATAGGCCAGCGCGATCGGCAGGATCGACGGCGCGAAGAGACAGAAGGCCTGTTTCAGCGGCCGCTGCGTGCCCGCCAGCCGCTCCCCCAGCCACAGGCAACCGGCAAACGCCCCGATCAGGCCGAGGTTGCAAGCGATAAGCCCCGCCAGCGTCTGCACGATCACGGCCGACCGGCCGGGAAATTCCAGCGGGTTCACCCCCAGCACGCCCATCCACCAAAACGTCTCGTTCAGCCCGTCGAAACTGCCGGTGCCCAAAAGCACCAGCGTGAACACCGCCAGCGCCAGCGGCGGCGCCTTCAGCCGGATCACCTGCCACCCCGGCAGCCCCGCCGCCACCCGCCCCCTGTCACGACCCAGCACCGCCATCCGCGCATAGATTCGCATCAGCACCGTGATCCCCTCTGCCCGCACCATCCAGGCCGGCCCGAACAGCACCAGCCCCAGCAGGGCCACGTACCAGTAGGCCCCGGCATAGGCCGCCAGCCGCGCCGGATCGCTTGGCGCCGGATCGGCCAGCAGGAACCCGGCGAAGGCGAGGAAGATGACCACCGCCGGCCAATGCCCCAGCCAGCGCGGATAGCGCCACGGCGCCCGGGCCCCGGTCAGCCGCGCCAACACCGCCGCCGGCCCCGTCCACGGGTTCGTCCAGCGCCAGTGATTGCCGACCAGCCCCTGCACCGTGACCAGCCCGATCCACCACACCGTCCAGACGAAAAGCGGCATCGGGTTCACCGACGGATCCCGCGACCCGGTGAACCCCCGCCATACAAGAAAGGCCAGCAACACCGCCGCCAGGCAGGAGGTGACATGCCGGAACCGCGCGCTGGCGGGCCATAGCCGCACCGTGCGAAACACCGCCTCCGCCGCGCCCGGCGGCAACAGCGCCAGCAACACCACCGTCAGCCCGACACTCGCGCCCCCGGCGGCGATATAGACGTCCGTGGGAAGCAGCAGCACGAACCCCTGCTCCGAGGCATGCGCCAGCGCCGCCCCCGCCGACAGCGCCAAACCCGCAACGGCAGCGAGAAGCGCAAGCGAGGATTTGAGTATTTTAACCAAGAAGAAGCGCAGGTGCGTCCCGGCTTCTTCTGGCCCCAAATATCCCCGCCGGAGGCATCCCGTCACCTGCCCCAAGCGCGCCCGCCGATGGCTCATCTGCCGCTCTCCGCCTGCCTGTCCCGGGCGCCAGCGTCGGGCGTGGCGCGGGCCAAGTCAAGCGGCGCTAATGTCAGGGCTGCTCGCCCCGGCGCGCCAGCTCGTCGACCCGGCCCAGCGAAAGCAGGTGGATTTCCCGCGCCAGCCGCAGCGTCGGCTTGACGCAGAACAGGACCGAGCCCACCACGAAGAACCAGATCGCCGCCGTCTCGGTCTCCTTCCAGAAGAACAGCACCGAGCCTATCAGGAAACTCAACGCCGCGCTGAAATCGACGACCGTATGGGCGATCTCGTAGGCGGCATACAGACGTCGGCTGCGCTCGCTTCGCTGCCGGTTCTCATGTCTGAAAAGGGGCATGTGGCGACCTCCGGTTCCGGGACGTTCGCGGGATACCATAAACGCCCCGTTCCGTGTCGCAACCCGGCGGCGGCCTTGGCTCTCCGTCCCGGCCCCCGAGCCGGGACCTCGGCCCGTCAGAGGCCCCGGATCATGTCCGGGGCGGGCACTTGCCCGTAGGGTGGGTGAAACCCACCACTCCGGCCGCGTCTACCGCGACAACCCGCCATGCAGCGTCGGCACATCCAGGCTCGCAAACCCGTAATGCCGGAGCCACCGCAGGTCGGAGTCGAAGAACGCGCGCAGATCCGGGATGCCGTATTTCAGCATCGCCAGCCGGTCGATGCCGATACCGAAGGCGAAGCCCTGCCAGCGATCCGGGTCGATATTGCCGGCCTGCAGCACCTTGGGATGCACCATGCCCGACCCGAGGATCTCCATCCAGTCGTCGCCCTCGCCGATCTTCAGCGTGCCGCCTTCCCACGAGCAGCGGATATCCACCTCGGCCGAGGGTTCCGTGAAGGGGAAGTGCGAGGCGCGGAAGCGCAGCTCGACCGCATCGACCTCGAAGAACGCCTTCACGAACTCCTCGAGGCACCATTTCAGGTTCGCCATCGAGATATCGGTATCCACCGCCAGCCCCTCGACCTGGTGGAACATCGGCGTATGTGTCTGGTCGAAATCCGCGCGGTAGACGCGGCCCGGGCAGATCACACGTAGCGGCGCGCCCTGCAGCTCCATCGACCGAATCTGCACCGGCGAGGTATGGGTGCGCAGCACGTGCGGCGGGCGCTCGTCGCCCTCCGCCCGGTACATGTAGAACGTGTCCATCTCGGCCCGCGCCGGGTGGTGGCCGGGGATGTTGAGCGCGTCGAAATTATGCCAGTCGCTCTCGACCTGCGGCCCCTCGGCGACAGAGAAGCCCATGTCGGCGAAGATCGCCGTGACCTCTTCGGTCACCTGGCTGACCGGGTGGATCGTGCCGTTGCGCCGGGGCCGGCCGGGCAGGGTGACGTCCAGCCACTCGGTCTTCAGCCGCTCATCGAGCGCCGCATCGGCCAGCGCCGCCTTCTTGGCCGCAAGCGCGCTGTTGATCTCGTCCTTCAGCGCGTTCAGCTTCGGCCCGGCCTCCTGACGCTCCTCGGGCGTCATCTTGCCCAGCTCGCGCATCTTCAGGCTGACCTCGCCCTTCTTGCCGACGGCCTGTACGCGCAGGTCCTCCAGCGCGGCCTCGTCCTTGGCCCCGGAAATCAGGGAAATATACTTGTCGCGCAGATCGTCCATCGCCGGGCGCCCTCGGTTGTGCTGTCGGCTGTCCTGCTAGCCGGGCGGGGGCCCGAATGCAAGCGGTGGCGGGGCTTTCGCCCTATCGCAGCGCCTTGGCATAGTCTGCGGTAAAGGCCGCATATCCATCCGACGTCACCGCGTGGCGGCCTTCCATATGCCGGTGCAGCTCCGGCAGGCGGTGGAAGGGCACGTTGGGCAGGGTGTGATGCTCGACATGGTAGGGCATGTTCCACGCCAGGAACCGGATGATCCGGTTGGTATAGGTGGTGCGCGTGTTCTCGAACATGTTGGCGACAAAGGCGCAGCGCCCGTGCTCGGCCAGCAGGTAAAGCCGCAGGAACGGCTGGCCTACGAGACAGGGCAACAGCCACACCCAGAAAAGGAGCGGCGTGATCACAAGGCTCGCCAGCGCCAAAACATAGATCGCCAGCATCCACCGCGCCTCGGCCACCACGCGGGGACGGGCGCGCGCCGGGATATAGGGCCCCAGGTCGCGCCCCAGCGCATTGTTCACCGTCACCCCGAGCATCGCCCACCAGAAGGGCAGGCCCGAGACGTGGCGGACATACTGCCCCCAGGTCTCCGGCTTGCCGCCGGCGACAAGCTCGGGGTCCTTGTCGGGGATGTTGGTAAAGCGGTGATGGGCGAGGTGGAAATACCGGAACCATTCGAAGGGCTGACAGATCAGCAATCCGCAGATACGACCGACCCACTCGTTGACCCAGAGCGTCCGGAAGGGTGTCTTGTGCGTCGCCTCGTGCTCCAGCGTGAACAGGAAGCAGATCGCAATCCCCTGCGCCACCACCGCCATCGGCCAGAGCCACCAGCCCTGTGCGATCCACACCCCGAACAGCCCGATCAGCCCGAAATGCCCCGCCAAGTGGCGCAGGCCGGGGGCATCCTCGGTCGCGTTCAGGTCGGCCAGCACCTCGCGGGGAAGGGCGGCGGTGAATTGCTTGTGGTCCATGGGGCGCAGGATAATCTCGAAGCCCGGCCCGCGAAAGGGGCCGCGTTACTTCAGCAGCATCCAAGCGCCCATCGCGATCATCACCAGGTTCTCGGTCAGCGACACGAAGCCCAGCGGTACGTTGGAATTGCCGCCGACGCAGGCGCATTTCAGTTCGCGCTTGTCGACATAGACCGCCTTGAAGACCGACACGGCGCCCACCGTACCGATGAACAGCGCCACGGGCGCGGCCAGCCAGATCAGCGCCCCGGCGATCATCAGGATCCCCGCCAGCGCCTCGCCGAACGGGTAGAGATAGCCGTAGGGCACCCAGCGCCGGGCCAGCAGGTCGTAGTTGAGGAACATGGTGGAAAAGCTCTCCACGTCCTGCAGCTTCTGCACCGCCAGCAGGGTCATCGCGGTCGCGGCGAACCATTCCACCGTGCGGATGGCCAGAACCGTGCCCAGCGACGCCCACGCGATTGCCAGCGCCACCAGCGCGGAGATGGCGAAGATGGCGATCACGGGGGTGTAGGAGGTCTCGTCCCCCTTTGCCACGGAGTATCCCAGCCGCTCGCGCAGCTCCTCGTAGCCGCCGACCCGTTCGCCGCCGATATAGGTCTGCGGCGTGGTCTCGACCCCTTCACGCTCCATGAAGGCGTCCACCTCGTCGCGATTGGTCAGCAGGTGGTCGTCGACCTCATAGCCCGACCGCTTGAGCAGCCAGCGGGATTTCAGCCCGAACGGGCAGAGATGGTCCGGCATGTCCATCCGGTAAAGGCTGGCAGTGCGGGTATCGGCGGGGGCGGAGGTGTGGGCTGTGGCATCTGTCATCACATGTAGGAAACGTGCCACGCCCGCTTCGTGTTCCGGGCGTCACTCGATCCGGGTTACCCGCCACCTACTTTCACTTTTCCAAAAATACTCAAATCCCGCGGCCCGCCACGCGCGCGCCATCCACAACAGGCTCACCCCCGCACAAGAAAAAACGCCGCCGGCATCCCTGCCCGGCGGCGTTTCCTTATGTCCCTCGGTGCGACTGGCTTACCGTGCCAATGCGCTTTTTGCCTGCTCGACGATGGCGCCGAATGCCGCCGGCTCGTGCACGGCCAGGTCGGCGAGAACCTTGCGGTCCACCTCGACCCCGGCCAGGCTCAGGCCGTTGACGAAGCGCGAATAGGTCAGGCTTTCGTCATGCGCGCGCACTGCCGCGTTGATCCGCTGGATCCACAGCGCGCGGAAGTTGCGCTTGCGGTTCTTGCGGTCGCGGGTGGCGTACTGGTTGGCCTTGTCGACAGCCTGTGCCGCCACCTTGAAGGTGTTCTTGCGGCGGCCGTAATAGCCTTTCGCGGCGCTGGTGACTTTCTTGTGACGGGCGTGGGTAACGGTCCCACCTTTAACGCGTGCCATTGATCAGTTCTCCTTAGCGCGAATAGGGCATCATCGGCTTGATGATCTTCTCATCAGCCTTGCTCAGCGTGGTCGTGCCACGCGCGTCGCGGATGAACTTGTTGGTGCGTTTGATCATCCCGTGCTGCTTGCCAGCCTGGGCGCGGATCACCTTTCCGGTGCCGCTGATCTTGAACCGCTTCTTGCAGCTCGACTTGGTCTTCATCTTGGGCATTTCCGGCTCCTTCATTCGGTCGGTTGTTCTACGCGACTCGGCATGCCACTCCGGCCGGCCGCGCTGATGAGCGGGCGATATACGAAGTTCCCGCCCGATAAGCAAGGGGGAATCCGGGCGCTCAGCCGGCCTCGTGCAGGTGCCCGGCCTCTTCCCGCCGCTCCTCCAGCGCCTGCCGGATGATCTGCACCGAGGAGGTCAGGAACAGCCCCGCCATGATCCCGGCGACGATCAGGTCGGGCCAGCCGGTCGTCGTGCCCCAGACCCCCAGCGCGGCCAGCATCACCGCCACGTTGCCGATCGCGTCGTTGCGCGAACACAGCCACACTGAGCGCACGTTGGCGTCGCCGTCCTTGTACTGCATCAGCAGCAGCACGCTCGCCACGTTCGCGGCGAGCGCCATGAACCCCACGACGCCCATGATCCCGGCCTCCGGCACGCCCACCACGAACACCCGGTAGATGGTCGAACCCATCACCCACAGCCCCATCAGCAACAGGCTCACGCCCTTGGCCAGCGCCGCCGTCGTGCGCACCTGCACCGACGCACCGATCACCGCCAGCGAAATGCCGTAGGTCAGCGCATCGCCCAGGAAATCCAGCGCGTCCGCCTTCAGCGCCTGCGACTGCGCCATCTGCCCGGCGCCCATCTCGACGGCGAACATCGCCGCGTTGATGGCGATCACCGCCCAGAGCCTGCGTTTATAGGAGTCCGACACCCCGTCGAACTTCGCGTCATGTCCACAACAGCCTGCCATGGTGGTCCTCGTTGAAATTACGTTGAGCCCAACCTAATCTCTCTAGGAACTAGAGCTTCAAGAGGTCTTTTCATGTTTTCCATCGGAGAGCTGTCGCGCCGCACCGGGGTCAAGGTGCCCACAATCCGCTATTACGAGGAGATGGGCCTGATCGCCGCCGCCGGGCGCACATCCGGCAACCAGCGGCGTTATGGCCGCGACGAGCTGGAACAGCTGGGCTTCATCCGCCACGCCCGCGACCTCGGCTTTCCGCTCGGCGCCATCTCCTCGCTGATCGAGTTGCAGCGCCACCCCGACCGCACCTGCCAGGAAGCCTCGGATATCGCCCGGGCCCAGCTTGACGACGTGCGCCACAAGATCGCCCGCCTCAGGGCGCTGGAGACGGAGTTGGGCCGGATCGTCGATGGCTGCTCGGGAAGGGGCGCGCCGCAGGATTGCTACGTGCTGGCCTCGCTGTCGGACCACGACATGTGCAAGACAGAGCACGGCGCCGATCATTAGAACGGCGTCAGATGAACTCCGCCACCACCCGCACGAAGACCTCGGGGATTTCCTCGATCGTGTAGCCGCCCGGTTGTTCGCGGACCGCCCAGACGATCATGCAGCCCGCGATGATGGCGACGAGCGCCGCCACCCGTGGCGTGCGCCGGTCGGCAAAGGCGGCCAGCATCGACGGGATCGACAGGACCGCCAGAACGATACCGATGGCAAGCAACAGGTCGGGGTTCACGCGCGGTCCTTCCCTCTCTCGGGCCGCCACCGGCCCTTGGGCCAGATTACCCCGGATCGGTGGCGTAAATCAAACTTTCCTGACAGGGCGCCACCCGCAGGATGTTGGTGGTTCCAGGCACGTTGAACGGCACCCCGGCGGTCACCACGATCTGGTCGAGCGGCTGGGCATAGCCCTGCTCCCGCGCGGCCCGCGCGGCGTTCAGAACCGCCTGCTTGAACCGGTCGAGCTGTCCGGTCATGACACAGTTCACCCCCCATGTCAGCGCCAGCCGCCGGGCGGTACCGACAAGGTTTGTCATGGCGATGATCGGCACGCGCGGCCGCTCGCGGGCGGTCAGCAGGGCGGTGGTGCCCGACTGGCTGAAACAGCAGATGGCGACGATATCCGTGGCCTCGGCAATCTCGCGCGCGGCGGCGACGATGCCGTCGGCCACGCTCGTGCGGCTGATCACGCGAGAAGATTCGATGATCTGGGTATAAGTCGGGTCGTCCTCGACCTCGCGCGCCACGTTGTCCATCGTGGTGACCGCCTCCACCGGGTAGCTGCCCGCGGCGCTTTCCGCCGACAGCATCACCGCGTCGGTGCCTTCATAGATGGCGGCGGCCACGTCCGACACCTCGGCCCGGGTGGGCATCGGGCTCTCGATCATCGATTCGAGCATCTGGGTCGCCACGATCACCGGCTTGGCCTGCGCCCGGCACTTGCGCACCAGCCGCTTCTGGATCGGCGGCACGTTCTGCACCGGCAGCTCGACGCCAAGATCGCCCCTTGCCACCATGATCCCGTCAGAGACGGCAAGGATGTTGTCGAACCACTCCACCGCCGAGGGTTTCTCGATCTTCGACAGGATCGCGGCCCGGCCCTTCGCCAGCTCGCGCGCCTCCTCCACATCCGCCGCCCGCTGCACGAAGCTCAGCGCCAGCCAGTCGACGCCCAGCTCGCAGGCAAACTCGAGGTCTTCCCGGTCCTTCTCCGACAGCGCCGCCAGCGGCAGCACCACGTCCGGCACGTTCACCCCCTTGCGGTTGGAAATCGTGCCGCCGACCAGCACCTCGGTCTCGGCGAAGTCATTGCCGCACTCGGTCACCTTCAGCCGGATCTTCCCGTCATTGACCAGCAGCGTCGCGCCCGGCTCCAGCGCCTCGAAAATCTCCGGATGCGGCAGGCAGACGCGGCTTGCATCCCCCTCCGCCTCGTCGAGGTCCAGCCGGAAGGCGGCGCCGGGCTGCAGCTCCTCCTCGCCCTTCGCGAACTCCCCGACCCGCAGCTTCGGCCCCTGCAAATCGGCGAGGATGCCGATCGGACTGTCCAGCTCCTCCTCGATCTGCCGGATGATCCGGTGCTTCTCGCGGATGCTCTCATGGGTGCCGTGGCTCATGTTCAGCCGGAACACGTCGGCCCCGGCTTCATGCAGGGCGCGGATCATCTCGTAGGTCTCGGATGACGGGCCGAGCGTGGCGACGATCTTGACGTTGCGGTGGCGTCTCATGGGCGGGGTGGTCCTCCGGCTGCTCGTCCGCCCGATCATCATGGCGTGGCGTGGCGTGTCAATGGGCCTGTCGTGAATGACGGCAGGGTATACGTAAAGCTGTTATCGCTAACGGATTTACAGCCGGTTATTACCCAATTCACATCCCGGCGCAACTGTCCTAGACCGTGCGCAAAGGACATGACACCCCGATGACATACCACCCGTTCGAGATCGAAGGGGCTGACCGCCCTGCGCGTTGGCTCGTGACCTGCGACCATGCCGCCAATACCGTGCCGCCCTTCGTCAACGGCGGCACGCTGGGGCTGGCCGAGGGCGACATGATGCGCCACATCGCCTATGATGTGGGCGCATTGGGCATGGCGCGGGAAATGGCCCGACAGCTCGACGCGCCCTTCATCGCCACCAATTTCTCCCGCCTCGTGATCGACCCCAACCGGGGCGAGGATGACCCGACGCTGCTGATGAAGCTCTATGACGGCACGATCATCCCCGGCAACCGCCACGCCGGGCCCGAGGAGCTGGAGCTGCGCCTCAACCGCTGCTACCGGCCCTATCACACCGCGCTGGCGGAGCTGGCGGCGCGCCGGGCCGATACCGTCATCGTCTCGGTCCACAGTTTCACCCGCCAGCTTCAGGGCCGCCCGCCCCGGCCGTGGCACGTGGGCGTGCTCTACGCCGCCGACGAACGCCTCAGCCGCCCGCTGGCTAACCGCCTGCGGGAAGAGCCCGACCTCTGCATCGGCGAGAACGAACCCTATGGCGGGCACCTCCCCGGCGACGCCATCGCGCGGCACGCCATCGCCTACGAGCGGCCGAACGTCCTGTTGGAAGTCCGCAACGACCTGATCGAGCAAGAGGCCGACCAGGTCGCGTGGGGCAGGCGGCTCGCGCCCCTGCTGGAAGAGGCGGCGGAGACGGCGGGGGTGTAGACGGTTTCCGTGCCAATTCCGGGCACGCGCCGGGCCGAAGGTCGCAAAACCCGGCACAGGCGGCGCGCCTGCGATACGGCACATCCCTGAAAGCCGTTACCAGACCTCCACAACGCAACCCATTGTGCTAGGCTCCCGCTCATGGTTCGGCTTCTCTCAGGCGTCTGGGCGCTTCTGCTCGGGATCGTGTTCATCATGCTGGGCAACGGCATGCATTTCACACTGATCGGCCTGCGCGGCGGGATCGAGGGCTTCTCCGCCACCGAGCTTGCCATCGTCACCTCGGGTTATTTCCTCGGCTTTCTCTCCGGCGCCCGGCTCACGCCCCTGATGATCCAGCGGGTTGGCCATGTCCGCGTTTTCGCCGCGCTGGGCAGTTTCATGTCCGCGGGCCTCATCGCCTTTCCGCTGGTCACCGACCCCATCGCCTGGACGGTCTTGCGCCTGCTCGTGGGCTTCTGCATGTCGGGCGTCTACGTCACTGCCGAAAGCTGGCTCAACGATTCCACCACCAACGAAACCCGCGGATCGGTGCTGGCAGCCTACATGATCGCCCAGACCCTCGGGATCATCGGCGCGCAGGGGCTGCTGACCCTCGGCGACGCCGGCACCGCGACACTCTTCATCGGCGCCTCGATCCTCGTGTCTATCTCCTTCGGGCCGATCCTCCTGTCAGCCACCCCGGTGCCCGCGGCCAAGGTCGCCCGGCCGATGTCGCTGCGCCGTCTCTTCACAGGCTCGCCGCTGGGCACGGTGGGAATCTTCCTCCTGGGCGGGGTCTATGCCACGCAGTCGGGCATGGCCGCCGTGTTCGGCACCGAGATCGGCATGTCGGCCGACGCCATCGCGCTCCTGGTTGCCATGCTCTTCGGCGGGGCGCTGTTGTTGCAATACCCGATCGGCTGGCTGTCCGACCGGATGGACCGGCGCAAGCTGATCTTCGGCGCTGCCTGCCTCGGCGGCATCTCCTGCGGCCTGGGCTGGATGGCGGGCGGCAACCTTTGGTTCCTGATGGCCGCGGCCTTCTTCGCCGGGGGCGTGACCACGCCGCTCTACGCGCTCTTCCTCGCCTACACCAACGATTACCTCTCGGCCGAGGAGATGCCCTCGGCCTCCGGCGGGCTGGTCTTCACCTTCGGGCTGGGCGCCATCGCCGGGCCTTTGCTGGCGGGCTGGGCGATGGGGCGGTTTTCCCCCTCCGCTTTCTGGCTGGTCCTCGGCGCCACATTCGCCACCATCGCACTCTATGCCCTCTACCGGATGACCCAGCGTGCTGTGGCGCCCGCGGAGGAGACCGAAAGCTATCTCGGCGTGTTGCCCACGGCCTCGCCCGTGGCGGTCGAGGCCGCCGGGGCCTGGGCGGCCGAACAGGCGGAAAGCGAGAGGGAGGCGCAGGATCAAGACCGGCCGCAATCCACGGCGGATCGACCGTAACGCGCGGCCAGTCCCGGCCGTTTCCGGGGATCAGCCCGAGCGCAATATCTTCTCCATCGCCTTGCCCTTCGCCAGCTCGTCCACCAGCTTGTCCAAATACCGGATCTCGCGCATCAGCGGCTCTTCGATTTCCTCGACCCGCACGCCACAGATCACCCCCCTGATCTCCCCCCGCGCCGGGTTCATCGCCGGCGCATCGGCAAAGAACGCCTCGAAATCCCGCCCGTCCGCCAGAACCGCCTCCAACCCCGCCTGATCATACCCGGTCAGCCAGCGGATGATCTCGTCCACCTCCGCCTTCGTGCGCCCCTTCCGCTCGGCCTTGGCGACGTAATGCGGATAGACGCTCGCGAAACTCATCTTGTAAATCTTGTGCCCGGCCATCGACGCCTCCCAGTACGACTGACCCGGATCCTACCACATGCCGCCGCCCGGCACAGGCGAAGTTTCCGGTTGCACCCCGCACCCCCGCCCGCCTTTACTCGCCCAAGGAAGGAGACCGCCCATGCCCCATATCACCATCGAACATTCCAGGGGCCTCGAGGACAGCCACGACCTCCAGGCCCTCTGCGACACCCTGTGGGAGGCCTTCGCCGCCCACCCCTCCGTCACCGCGCCCGACACCGTCCGCACCCGCACCATCGCCGCCACCGCCTCGCGCATCGGGGTCGAACCACAGACCTTCGCCCACGCAACCCTCCTCCTGCTCCCCGGCCGGGACGAGGACACCCGCGCCGACCTCGCACAGCTCACCATGGACCACCTGCAGAAACACCTCCCCGACGTCGGCAGCCTCACCGTCCGGCTAAGCGACATTCACCAGCCCTACCTCAAGCGCATGTTGTAACCCGCCTTGTCAGCGCCGCGCCAATATCCCGACGTGTTCCACAAGCACCGCTGGACGGTTCTTCCCGAACCCGTGCAACGCGCGGTCTACGAGCTTGGCTCTGCCAGCCGCCGCGACCGGGTCGAGCCGGGGCAGATCGACACATACAGACAAGGCCTTGCCAACCTCACACCCGCGGCTGTGCCGCGCGGAGGCTACGAGATCAGGCGGCTTTACAAGCCGGACGAACCCTGGGTTCGTCCCGTGGATGAAATTCCCAACCAGGCGCCCCCTTGGTACCGCATCGGGCCCGGTGGCGGCGGCTCAGGTGACCGCCATCGCCTCACGCGGTACCCTGACCTTGGCTGGCTCTTCCTCTTCCACGGTGACGGCTTTCTCCGCCAGGAAGCGCTCGAAGCGCTCCCGGGCCCGCCGCGGTCGCCCTTCGAATTCGCCGCCATCTGCTATCGCCTGAACGACTGGGTCGAAAACGTCCGCCTCGCGGCAGAGGCCTATGCCGCCCGCGCCTTCCCCGAGACCGACCCGAACGTCATCGCCGGCGCCGCGCTCTTCCTGCTGGAGATGGAGCCGCACCTGCAACGCTGGTCCGACAGGGGGCAGGGCCTGATGCGTCACGCGCTTGCCCGCCCGGATGTCGCGGCCGCTCTTGCCGAGACACTGGAAACGGCCCTGACCGGCCGCCAGGGCTTTCTCCTGCAACAACTGCTTCGCGACCCGCCGCTAGACACCAGCCTGCACCGCCTCGCCTATCACGCCGCGCATCCGGGCGTGCGCCGCGTCGCCATGACGGCGCTGCTCACCGGCGAGGCCCGCTGGCTCACCGGCCACCGCTTCGAATGGACGGACAAGACGATGGGCCTTCGCAAGCCTGTCCCGACCCACGACACCCGTTCCCTCACCGTCGCCCGCGACCTCCCCGCGCTCCTCTCCGCGGCCGCCCATGACCGTTCTCCCAAGGTCCGGGAAGTGGCTGCCGACGGCTTGATTGCCCACCGGGAAAAGGCCACATCCCACATGGACGCCCTTGCCGCACACCTTGCAGAAGACACATCTCCCTCGGTAAGGTCGCGTGCCGCCTTCTACCTGAACCGCCGATAAGGAGACCATCATGGACGACCAGACCCGCATCGAGCTCGAGGCCGCCGCCTTCCGCACCCTGCGCGAGCACCTGATGGAAAAGCGCACCGACGTGCAGAATATCGACATGATGAACCTCGCCGGGTTCTGCCGGAATTGCCTGTCCCGCTGGTACCAGGAGGCCGCCAACGAGCGCGGCATAGAAATGGGCAAGGAAGAGGCGCGCGAGATCTTCTACGGCATGACGATGGACGAGTGGAAAGCCAACTACCAGACCGATGCCTCGCCCGAGAAGCAGGACGCCTTCAAGACCGCCTTCGCCGAGAACGTGGGCGACAAGGGCTGAGGTGCCGGCCTCCGACACGCTCAACCTCGTCGGCCGCGTGCTGATCGCGCTGCTGTTCCTCGGCGGCGCGGTTCAGAAGGTGGGCGACCCCTCGCAGGTGATGGGGATGATCACCGGCATCGGCCTGCCGGGCTGGCTGGTTTGGCCGGTTGCCGCGTTCAATATCGCCGCCGGCCTCTGCCTCGTTCTGGGGCCGTACGTCCGCGGCTGGGCGCTGGTCCTCGCCGCCTACTGCATCTTCACCAGCTACTTTCACTGGCAGCTCCGCGCCGACCCGTGGCAGGTGACGATCATGGTCAAGAACATCGCCATCGCCGGCGGCCTGCTGATCCTCGCGGCACAGGGGCCGGGGCGGTACACCCTGTTCGGCCCCAGGAACGGCTAGGCAGCGGCACCTTCGCGGACCTCAAGGCGCAGACCCGCGCAAGGATCAGCCACCTTCGGCCACCCCCCCTTTCCGGACCGCCCTTTGCCTCCCTATATCCGTAGGGTTCCCACCCTTTCCGGAAAGATCGACCCGATGATCGAGATAGACCACACCGACGACCACGGAATCCTCGAGATCCGCATGACCCCGCCCGTCACCGACGCCGACTATACCGACACCCTGATCCCCGCCATCGACGCGGCCATCGCCCGGAACGAACGGGTGCGCATCCTCGCCATCGTCGAGGCCGGGTTCTCCGACTTCACCCTCGGCGCCATGCTGAAGGACGCCCGCACCGGCCTCAAGCACTGGCGCGGCTTCGACCGGGCGGCGCTGGTCACCGACAACACGGCCATGCGCAACGCCGTCGGCGCCTTTTCCGTCTTCCTGCCCTGCCCGGTGGGCAAGTTCGCCATGTCCGAGCTGGAAGAGGCCCGCCGCTGGCTGCGCGAAAGCCTCGGCACCATCCAGCAGCAGGAGATCGGCGACGGCATCCTCCATCTCAGCCTGCGGGGCAAGCTGGATGGCGAGGCCTATGCCAACGACCTCGAAGACCTCAACCGCTACATGGCTCAGCACGAAAAACTGCGCCTGCTGATCGACCTGCGCGATTTCGACGGCTGGCAGGGCCTCGGCGCGCTGAAGGACCATTTCGACCTCGTCCGCGGCCATGCCTCCCGCGTGGAGCGGGCGGCGATCGTCGGCAATGCCGGCTGGCAGGAAATGGCCGTGGGCATCGGCAAGCGCGCCTTCGGTTTCGACGCCCGCCATTTCGACGGATCGGAGTTCGACAAGGCGAACGACTGGCTCGCCTCCTGAGCCCTTCCCCCGGGGCCGCTTCACGCGAGGGCAGGCGGCCCCGCAGGAACCTGACCTGCCCGGCATCCGTTGGTCTCGTGACACACGAGAGAGGCTGAGGATGACCGACGACAACAAGACACCCCCGACAACCACGGACGCAGGTATCAAGGTTCAGAGCGACGAGCATTCGCTCACCGTGGGCCCCGACGGCCCGATCGTGCTGAACGATCACTACCTCATTGAGCAGATGGCCAACTTCAACCGGGAGCGCATCCCGGAACGCCAGCCCCACGCCAAGGGCTCGGGCGCCTTCGGCACGTTCGAAACGACGCAGGACGTGTCGAAATACACCAAGGCCGCCATCTTCCAGCCCGGCGCCAAATGCGAGGTGGTTGCCCGCTTCTCGACCGTGGCGGGCGAACGCGGCAGCCCCGACACCTGGCGCGACCCGCGCGGCTTTTCCGTCAAGATGTACACCGAAGAGGGCAATTTCGACATGGTCGGAAACAACACGCCCATCTTCTTCGTCCGCGACCCGATGAAGTTTCAACACTTCATCCGCAGCCAGAAACGCCGCGCCGACAACGCCCTGCGCGACCATGACATGCAGTGGGATTTCTGGACGCTCTCGCCCGAAAGCGCCCACCAGGTCGCCTACCTGATGGGCGATCGCGGCATTCCCCGGACCTGGCGCGAGATGAACGGCTATTCCTCGCACACCTATTCGCTGGTCAATGCGGAAGGCGAGAAGTTCTGGGTCAAGTTCCACTTCCACACCGACCTGGGCGATGGCAACGCCTACCTGAGCCAGGAGGAAGCCGACGAGCTGGCTGGTGCCGACAGCGATTACCACCGCCGCGATCTCTTCAACGCCATCGCCGAGGGCAACCCGCCCTCCTGGACGCTGAAATGGCAGATCATGCCCTACGAGGACGCCAAGACCTATCGCATCAACCCCTTCGACCTCACCAAGGTTTGGCCGCATGACGACTATCCTCTGATGGAGGTCGGCAAGCTGACGCTCGACCGCAACCCGGTCGATTTCCATACCCAGATCGAACAGGTCGCCTTCGAGCCCAACAACATGGTGCCGGGCGTGGGGCTTTCGCCCGACAAGATGCTGCTGGCACGCGGGTTTTCCTATGCCGACGCCCACCGGGCCCGTCTTGGCGTGAACTACAAGCAGATCCCGGTGAACGCACCCAAGACCGAGACGCACGCCTATTCCAAGGATGGCGAAATGCGCACCAAGCACGCGGTCGACCCGGTCTATGCGCCCAACTCCTATGGCGGCCCGGCGGCAGACCCCCAGCCAAGTGCCGAGGCGGGAACGTGGTATGCCGATGGCGACATGGTCCGGCAGGCCTATACCCTGCGCAAGGACGATGACGACTGGACCCAGGCGGGCATCCTCGTCCGCGAGGTGATGGATGACGGCATGCGCGAACGGCTGGTCGGCAACGTCGTGGGCCATCTCTGCGACGGGGTCAGCGAGAAGGTGCTGCAACGCGCCTTCGAATACTGGCGCAACATCGACAAGGATGTCGGCGACCGGATCGAGAAAGGCGTGCGCGATCAGCTCGGCGGCACGTCCGACGCGCCGGGCATGGCCTCGGCGAAAAGCATCGGCGGCTAGGTCTTCGCTGTCGGGGGCGTGGCGCGCCCGGAATTTGCGCAAATTCCGGCCCGGAAAATTCGCATTTTCCGGGCCCGTTTTCTGCGCAGAAAACGGACTACCGCCAGTCGGAAGACAGTCCTCTCAGATCGCCGCCTTCAGGCTCTCCTCGAGGTAAATCTCCCGCAGCCGCTTCGACACGTGCCCCGGCGTCCCGTCCCCAAGGCTCGTCCCGTCGATCTCCACAACCGGCATGACGAAGGTGCTGGCCGAGGTGATGAACGCCTCGTCGGCCGCCTTCGCCTCGTCGATGGTGAACGACCGTTCCTCGACCTCCATCTGCGCTTCGCGGGCGAAGCGCAGCACGGCGGCGCGGGTGATCCCGTGCAGGATGTCGTTCGACAGCTCGCGGGTGATGATCTTGTTGCCCTTCACGATATAGGCGTTGTTGCTGGTGCCCTCGGTCACCTTGCCGTCCTCGATCATCCAGGCATCGTCGCAACCGGCCTTCTTGGCCATCATCTTGCCCATGGAAGGGTACAGAAGCTGCGTCGTCTTGATGTCGCGCCGGCCCCAGCGGATGTCCTCGATGCTGATGACCTTCATGCCTTTCTTCGCTGCCGGGCTGTCGGCCAGCCCCGGCTTGGCCTGCGTGAACAGCACCAGCGTCGGCTTCACCTCGTCGGGGTCGGGAAAGGCGAAATCGCGGTCGGCGGCGGCGCCCCGCGTCACCTGGAGGTAAACCAGCCCGTCCTCGATTCCGTTCACCCGCACCAGCTCGCGGTGGATCTCGAGCAGGTCGTCGAACGCCTCGGGCTTCCGCATGTCCAGCTCGTTGAGCGATCGCTCCAGCCGCTTCAGGTGCCCGTCGAAATCGATCAGCTTGCCGCCCAGCACGCTGGTCACCTCGTAGACCCCGTCGGCCATCAGGAAGGCCCGGTCGAAGACCGACACCTTGGCCTCGGTTTCGGGCAGGTACTCTCCGTTCACGTAAACGGTTCTGGTCATGGGGTCTGGTCCTTTCGTTTTATAGCCTCTTCCGACGATCCGCATCCCGGGTCAAGCCTCTCGCCACCGGTCATGCGCCGCCCTTTATCATGTCTCCGCGTATCCGCACCGCGCCGCCGATCAGTAGCGGCAACGGCGCGCCGGAAATCGGTGCCGAACCGGGCGCTGCCGGTCGCTGGGCGTGAATATGGAGGTGCGGCTCCATCGTCTGGCCCGAGTTGCCAACCTCCGCCAGCGCCGCCCCGGATTCGATTCTGTCGCCGGGCGCGACGCGCAGGCTGCCCTGCCGCAAATGCGCCATCACGATCACCGCCCCGTCACAGGCCAGCATCACGTAATTGCCCAGCTTGTTGTCGCTGTCCATCTCCGGCACCGGCAGGTCGGGCCTGTCGTTCTCGACCGCCAGAACCTCGCCGGTGCAGGGCGCCCGCAGCGCCGCCCCGAAGATCGCATAACGCGCCGGGTCTTCCGGCCGAAGCCCATCGGCCCGCCGCCCGCCGGGGCCAATTCCGAAGACATCCACCGCGTAGGACTGCCCGCGCCAGTCGCGATATCGCGGAACGCTCTTGTCGAGCGTCCGCATATGGGCGTTGAACAGGGGGGCATGGCCGCCATGCGCCACAAGGTAGCGCCCCGGCCCGAACGGGCTGGAAATCCCGGCGGCCTCCAAACCCTCAGGCACCTGCCGCGCGTTCATCAGCTGCGCCGCAACCCAGCCGCCCGTCACCACCAGAACAAGCGAAACGCCCAACCCGGCACGCCCGGCAATTCCCCTGGGCCACACCGGCCGCCCCTTCAGCGCTCCGCGCCAAAGGCTCACCAACGCGGCTACGACGAACAGCGCCCCCAGCACCAGCGGCATCCACCAGCCCGTCACTGCCCATTGCGCGATCCGCGCGATTGCCCAGACGGCCGCACCGACGCCCACCAACCGCGCCAGCCAGCCCGCCACGCTGTTCGGCGGCCACAGCACAAGCCAAAGGATCAATGCCAGCGGCGCCACGATCTGCAAAAGGATGGCAGGCAGAACCGACATAACTCTGCGCGCCCCCGTATCCGCCTCAGCCCCAGAGCGCCGCCGACGGCGGATGCACGCCCGCCTCGTCGAAAGTCAGCGGTTCCTCCCGGTCTTCCGCCAGCAGAAGCGGGCCGTCGAGATCAGTCACCACCGCCCCCTGCGCCACCAGCACGGCGGGCGCCATGGCAAGGCTCGATCCGATCATGCAGCCGACCATGATGTCATAGCCCACTTCCCGCGCCGCCTGCCGCAGTGCCAGCGCCTCGGTCAGGCCGCCGGTCTTGTCCAGCTTGATGTTGACCACGTCATACTTGCCCTTCAGCCCCGGCAGGCTTCCCCGGTCGTGACAGCTCTCGTCCGCACAGACCGGCACGGGCCGCTCCATTCCCAGCAGGGCGTCATCCTCCGACGCCGGCACCGGTTGTTCCACCAGCGCCACGCCCAGCCGCACCAGGTGCGGGGCGAGGTCGGCATAGACCTCGGCGCTCCACCCCTCGTTGGCGTCGACGATGATCTTCGACTTGGGCGCACCGGCGCGCACGGCTTCCAGCCGCGCCATGTCGTCGGGGGTGCCCAGCTTGATCTTCAGAAGCGGGCGGTGCGCGTGTTTCGCGGCCTGCGCCCGCATCTTCTCGGGCTCGTCGAGCGACAGGGTATAGGCCGTCACCTCCGGCCCCGGCGCGCCGAGCCCGGCCAACTCCCACGCCCGTACGCCGGCCTGTTTCGCCTCGAGGTCCCAAAGCGCGCAATCCACCGCGTTCCTCGCCGCCCCCGCCGAAAGCAGGTCATAAAGCGCCTCGCGGTCGAACTCCGCCGGAAGCCCCTCGATCTCGGCCGTCACGCTGTCGAGCGTCTCGTCGTAGCGCGCGTAGGGCACGCATTCGCCCCAGCCCGTCACGCCGTCCTGGCTGATCCGCACCGTCAGCACCTGCGCCTCGGTCCGCGAGCCACGGCTGATGGTGAAGACCTGCGCCAGCTTGAATACGTCGCGCGTTACCGTCAGTTCCATGTCATCCCGTCCCGGACTTGATCCGGGACCTCCCCGTTTCTGGCCAGAGGCCCCGGGTCAGGCCCGGGGCGCGTGGCATGTGTTTCAGATCGCCGCCAGCGCGTCGACCAGCTTGCCCGACCCGAAACGGTAGGGGTCGGTCGCCGGAAGGCCCATCTCTTCCTCGACCTTGGCGAGATAGGCCTTCGCCTCGTCCTCGCCCATGTGCTGGGTGTTCACCGACACGCCCACCACCTGGCAGGCGGCATTGGCGACCCGAGCCAGCGGCAGGGCGGTATCGCGAAGCTGCTGCAGGCTCGGCAACTGGTAGTCGGGCAGGCCGCGCATATGCGCCCGCGTCGGCTCGTGGCACAGGATCAGCGCGTCGGGCTGGCCGCCATGCACAAGCGCCATGGTCACGCCGGAATAGCTGACATGGAACAGCGAGCCCTGGCCCTCGATCAGGTCCCAGTGGTCGTCGTCATTGTCCGGTGTCAGGTACTCGACCGAACCGGCCATGAAATCGGCGATCACGGCATCGAGCGGCACGCCGTCGCCGGTGATCAGGATACCGGTCTGCCCGGTGGCGCGGAACGTGGCCTTCATGCCGCGCTCCTGCATGTCGCGCTCCATCGCCATCGCCGTGTACATCTTGCCCACCGAACAGTCGGTGCCCACGGCGAGGCAACGCTTGCCGCTGCGCTTCTTGCCGTCGGCGATGGGGTACTTGACCGAAGGCACCCGCACGTCGTGCAGCTTGCGCCCCGTCGCCTCGGCCACGGCCACCAGGTCGGGCTCGTCACGCAGCAGGTTGTGCAGCCCCGAGGCCAGGTCGAACCCTTCCTCGAGCGCGGTGACCAGCACCTTCTTCCACTCCTGCGAGATCACCCCGCCGCGGTTCGCCACGCCGATCACCAGCGTCTTGGCGCCGGCGTCCTTCGCCTCGGCCAGCGTCATGTCGGTCAGGCCGAGGTTGGCGCCGCAGCCCTCAAGCCGGAACTGACCAACCGCGTGCTCAGGGCGCCAGTCGCGGATGCCGATCGCCACCTTCGCGGCCAGCATGTCGGGCGCATCGCCCAGGAAGAGCAGGTAGGGGGTCTCGATCATCGCGCATCTCCTTGTCGGCCGGCGGCAGGCAGCGCCCCGGCGGGAATCAGTTTTGCGGCAGTTTCCTATGAGACCGCCGCGATGTCCTCTTTGATTCGGCAGCGTAGCCGGGAATCAGCGCAAGATTGTTCGAACTATCGGCTAACTGTGCGAAGATTCATCGCTTTCCGGCTGCGGCGCCGCATCCTCCTCGGCATAGACCTCGGCCTGCAACAGGCCGGGCTGGGCAATGCCGATGACGCCCGTCGGCCTGACCTCGCCGGTCTCCTCGGGCGCGTCGGAGCGCACCCGCCGCGTCACCGCCAGCAGCACCGTGGCCACGCCCACCACCGCCAGCATCAAGGGCAGCCCGCGCCCATCGAACAGCTTCAGCGTGTTCGGCCCGATCAGCATCCCGAACACCTGCCCGAATTGCAGCAGGAACGCCATCGTCCCGGCGGCGGGCACCACCTGCCCGGGGCTGAGCTGATCGTTGGCATGGGCGGCAAGGATGGAATAGACCGGCAGGGTCACCGCCCCGATCACCGCGAAACCCACCAGGATCGACATCGGCCGGGTGTCCAGCGCCATCCACAGCGCCGCCACCACCGACACGGCCGCCATGCCGATCACAACGTAGCGCCGGTCGGTCTGGTCCGAGATCCAGCCCAGCGGGTATTGCGACACAGCCGCCGCCACCATCGCCACCACCAGCGCGAAGGAGGCCTGCGCCTCGGAAAACCCGTTCTGGAGCGCGTAGAGCGGCAGCGAGATGAACCACGCCACCACGCCCGCGCCCATGATGACGATGCCCAGCACCGCCATCGGCGAGACCTTGTAGAGCCGCCTGACCGGCATCCGGTCGGGGGCGGTGTATTCCGGCGCCCGGTTGTTCGACAGCAGAAGCGGCACGATCGCCACCGACAAGAGGATCGAACAGAGGCCGAAGAGCAGGTTGCCGCGCGGGTCGGGCAGGGCGACCATCGCGGTGCCCAGCGCCGGGCCCGCCGACTGGATGATGAAATAGACCGACAGCACCTGTGCCCGGATACGGTTCTCCGCCTTGGCGTTCAGCCAGCTTTCGGTGATCACGTAGAGCCCCGGAAAACACGCCCCCGCCAGAAGCCGCATCAGCCCCCAGCTCACCGGATCACTGGTAAGCAGGTGCGCGATCGCCGCCACCGACACCATCGAGGCCAGCGCCGAGAACACCCGGATGTGCCCCACCTTCTCGATCAGCCGCGGCGTCAGGATCGTCCCCGCCAGCGCCCCCAGCGGATAGCACGCCTGCATCAGCGAGATCTCGAGTTCGGTGAACCCCAGCAGGCTGCCCCTGATGGTCAGCAACGTCACCAGCATCCCGTTCCCCACCATCAGGAACAGCATGCCCAGGAACAGGGCCCAGTTGTCGATCAGGGCGCGTCTCATGCCCCCGCTTTGTCACGGTGCGCCACGGGCCTGCGCCCGCGTTTCCGACATGTGGCGTCGCTGGGGGAACACCGGGCCGGAAAGCGCCCCTTGCCCGCCGCGGTATCGCACCGCCGAAAAAAGCCCCCGCCAGCAAAGGCGGGGGCACAGTTGAGTGCCTGCAATGTCAGGCCACAGGCACCGGCGGTGTTCTTCTGATTTCGGTGGGGTCTCTAGTTGGGCCGGTCGCCCATCTCCGCCCTGATCTGCTGGCGGAAGATGTCGATCGGCACCTTCTTCCCGTCACGCTTGATGCACCAGTAGGTCCAGCCGTTGCAGCTTGGCGCGCCTTCCAGAGCGGCCCCCACCTGGTGAATCGAGCCTTTCACGTCGTCGCCCACAAGCGTGCCGTCCGCGCGCACCTTGGCCTTGTGGCGGTTGTTCATCGAGTACAGTTCCTCGCCCGGGCGCAGCATGCCCCGCTCGATAAGCTGCCCGAACGGAATGCGCGGCGCGGCGCGTTTCGAGGCCGTCACCTCCAGAGCCGCACGGTCGTAGCGCCGGATATTCGCCAGCCGCTTCTCGGCGACCTTGCGATAGCTCTCCTCGCGCTCGATGCCGATGTAGTCGCGCCCCAGCATCTTGGCCACGGCGCCGGTCGTGCCGGTGCCGAAGAACGGGTCGAGCACGACATCGCCAGGGTTCGTCGCCCCCACCAGCACCCGGTGCAACAGCCCCTCGGGCTTTTGCGTCGGGTGGGCCTTGTCGCCATTGTCGTCCTTCAGCCGCTCATGGCCCGTGCACAGCGGAAGAACCCAGTCCGACCGCATCTGGATGCCGTCGTTGAGCGACTTCAGTGCCTCGTAGTTGAAGGTGTATTTCCCGCCCTCTTCCTTCGAGGCCCAGATCATCGTCTCGTGGGCATTGGTGAACCGCTTGCCGCGGAAATTCGGCATCGGGTTGGCCTTGCGCCAGATCACGTCGTTGAGGATCCAGAAGCCCGAATCCTGAAGCGCCGCGCCGACCCGGAAGATGTTGTGATACGACCCGATCACCCAGATCGCCCCGGTGGGCTTCAAGAGCCGCCGCGCGGCGGCGAGCCACTCGCGGGTGAACCTGTCATAGACCTCGAAGCTGGCGAACTGGTCCCATGCATCGTCGACCGCATCCACCTGGCTGTTGTCCGGCCGATGCAGGTCGCCCCGCAATTGCAGGTTGTAAGGGGGATCGGCAAAGATCAGGTCGACGCTGGCCTCCGGCAGGCCATTCATCACCTCGATGCAATCGCCGGCAAGGATCGTGTTGAGCGGAAGCGCGGGCGCGCTCGCAACCTTGGTCATCTTCGTCATATTCTGCCTCTGTCCCGGCGCTTTCTGCGCTCTGACTTGTTGGCTCCGAAGATGAGTCAAACCCGATTCGCCGTCAATTTCTTTTTTGAATCAGGAGGTTAATGATTTAACTTGATACAAGATATTGTGTACCGGTTTGAACGAACGCCTATGGTGTGGGGTCACACCGAGATTTTGAAGCGCGGCCATGTGGCTTTTCGAGCCATAGCCCGCGTTGGTCTCCCAGCCGTATCCCGGAAACTGTTGCGCCAAATCCCACATGATGCGATCGCGCCTGATTTTCGCCACAATCGACGCGGCAGCGATCGACGCAGACAGGCTGTCGCCCTTGATCACTGCCCGTGCCGGCCCGGCGCAGTTTCGGGGAATCATGTTGCCGTCGATCAGCGCCATGCAGGCCGGCCTGCTCAGCCCCGCCAGCGCCCGCTCCATCGCCAGGTGCGCGGCGCGCAGGATGTTGATCTCGTCGATCTCCTCGACGCTGGCATGGGCCACCGACACCTCGGCACAGGCCATGATCTGGTCGTGCAGCTCGGCCCGCCGTTGCGCGGTCAGCTTCTTGGAATCGTCGAGCCCCTCTGGAATGCAATCCCGCTCCAGCACCACGGCACAGGCGGTCACCGGCCCCGCCAGCGGCCCGCGCCCCACCTCGTCGACCCCGGCCACGCGCAGCGCGCCCTGGCCCAGCAACTCGAGCTCCATGGTGTAATCGGGTCCGTCCATACCGGCAGAAAGCATGTTGGCGCAAAAAATGCAAAGGCCGCCTGTCTCGCGCGTCCAGGCCAGGCTGGCGGCCCGGAAAGAAAGAGGAGGGCCGAAGCCCTCCCCTCCCACCTGCTCACGGGACAACGTGAGTACTGGTTACCGTAATCACCAGTTGCGATGACCGTTATGCCGGTGGCCATGATGGGTATGGCCATGGTGCCGGTGATGCTTGCGGTACTGGTGCTGCTGGTACCGCTGCTGCTGGACCCAGCGATTGTGCTGGCGCAGGCGCTGCTGCTGGACCCAGCGGTTGTGCTGCCGATATTGCTGGGCGCGGTACGGATTATAGCCGTGACGCGAGACGTAATAGTTGTCGTTGTCATTGGCCTCCGAGATCGCCATGCCGATGATCGCCAGCGCGGCGGCGCCGGCGATGATCTTGGCGGTGTCGTTATCCGCGCGCGCCGGCGCGGATGACAGCACCGTCAGCGCCATGGCGGCGGCCATGATCGAGGTGATGAAGCGTTTGAAGGGCATCGGGGCCTCCTTTCAGGCAGGGGTTACCATAATGTCCGGCAATCGGGCGGATCCTGTGACACCGGTCATACCGAAAGACTGCGCCAACGCCCCTCTGACAGGCAATATCGCCACGCTGTTATCAGATAACAGGGCCCGAAAAGCCCATCTCGCGCAGGCGGTTATTGAATAGCCGCAAGCTTCGGCGCATGTTGGCGCCATGAAACGAACATTCACCATAATCCTGCTCGCCGCAGGTCTCGCGCTGTCTGCCGCCGCATCGGCCCAGGCCGCCTGCACCGTCGAGTACAAGGCGAAGCGCGATAACCCGCTCGAACTCTTCTACGAGGTAGCCGTCGTGCCCGGCCCATGCAATGCCGCAACCGCCCAGGCCCAGCTTCGGCCAATCCTTGCCGGCAAGGGGCTGACCCTTCTGAAGATTCTGTCGGTGCGTCAGCAGTGACGGTAAAGGGTAGACGTGAGGTGACGAGGGAGGGGCGCCGGTGGTGACAGACGATACAGGATTGGCCGCGGACGCCCGCCGCTCTGGCAGCCGTGTGGTCCTCGGCGGGGTGATCGCCATCGTGCTGATCCTGACGCTGACCGCCGTCTTCCTGTTCCTGACCCTTCCCGACGGCAATGCCTTCAACGCCCGCGTCGAGCGCATCTTCGTCGAGAACGACGCGCTGACGGCCGAGGCCGAGATCAAGCTGCTGGAAATCCTTGCCCTGTCTGGCACCGCCTTTTCCGAAACGCTGACCAGTTACCGCATTGTCATCTTCGTGCTGCTGGTCTTCGCCACGGCGCTGCTGATCGCGGCGCTCGTCTTCCTCGTCATGCTGGTGGCGCTCAACCGCCGCATGGCCCAGATCGAGCGCTCGGGCATCCAGGTCAGCTCGCTCCTCATCAGCCGGGACGAGAACACCGTCTACCTCAACAACATGGGCTTCAAGCTGACCGAAGCGGCGATGGAAACCCTCGCCGTGCTGGCCGAGGCAAGGATGGACGACGACGTGCTGACCGGGGCCGAGATCGAGTCGGTCATCTCCGGCCGCTCCAAGGAGGACTGCGAGGAAGCCGCCGGCGCCACCCGGATCAAGCGCCTGCGCGACACGCTGGGCAACCAGATGATCTCGGAGCTGCTGGTCAAGAACATCGCCCGCCGCGGCTACATGCTGGCCATCGACAAGGACGTGATCCGGGTGATCTGACGACTGCCTGCGCGATATCCCCTCCCGGTGGCATTGACACGCGGGGGCACGATCATTTCCTGTTGAATTAAAAAGATAGCCCTTTCGCATAACGGCGCCGCCCGCGCCGACCCGTGCCAAACGACATTGTAAACAAACAACATTGTAAACAAAGGAGTCCGCCATGCCCCGACCGCTTTCCTGCATATCCCTGTCCCTCACCGCCGCAACCATGCTGCTGCTCGCCGCGACCGCCCCGCAGGCCCAGACCCTTCTCTCCGGCGACCACAGCATCGACGGCCAGCTTTGTGTCGGCACCGACTGTACCGACACGGAAGACCCCGCTCCCCAATACGGGATTGTCATCAAGCAGACGCAGCCCGGCATCTATTTCGAAGATACCTCGACCGCCGGATTCCCCACGGTCGACTGGGAAATCGTAACCGGAAGCAGCTTTGCGTCGGCAGATGATTTCCTTGCGATCCGGAATCCCCAGACCGCGGCACATCTCCTGTACCTGTCCCCCTATGCGCCCGACAACGCCATCTACCTCGACAACCTCGGGCAGGTCGGGCTTGGCACCTCTTTGCCTCAGCAGAACCTGCATATTTCCGGCGGTTCCACCGCCGGCATCCGGCTCGAGGACACCGACATGTCCCCCTATGCGTGGGATCTGAACGGCAACTCGGTCGGCTTCTACGTCTATGACCCCCAGGCGATGAACATCCCCTTCGAGATCCGGACAGCCGCACCGAACGGCGCGTTATACATCGCCTCGAACGGGTATACCGGGCTTGGAACCCGCTCCCCCGACGCCCCGCTCGAGGTCAGCGACGATGAAAGCTTCAGCTTCTTCCGCCTCACCGCAACCGAGGCCGCCATCAACCGGTCCGTCGACGTCGTCTTTACCCAAGGCCCGCTCGGCACCGGCGAGTTCCGTTACAACATCGTCGACGGCGACGGCCCCGAGATGCGCCTGAACGCCGATGGCGACATGACCCTCGACGGCACGCTCACCACTGGCGGGCCCGCCTGCGACAGCGGCTGCGACGCGGTGTTCGATCCCTCCTTCGAGCGCCTTTCGGTCACCGAACACGCCGCCCTGATGTGGGACAAGGGGCACCTCCCCGCCATCGGCCCCACTGTGCCCGGCGCGCCGGTGAACCTCCCCGAGAAGATGGGCGCGATCCTGAACGAACTGGAACACGCCCATATCTATATCGAAACCCTTCACGGCAAGATCGAACGGCTCGAAGACGAAACGGCCCGGATCGACGCACAGGAACAGGTGATCGCGCGGCTCACCGCCCGGCTCGAGGCGCTCGAGGCCGACTGATCCCGAGAATCGGCCCCGTCCGCCCGACCGGGCCGATTTCCACCCTCTTGACGCATTCCGGCCCTAAAATCGTGCCGGCCATCGCCGACACCGGGCCGGACGGGAGACGAGGGTCGAATGGAACGGGTCGCCAACAATCTCTACATTCTGATCGCCCTGGCGGTCTTCGGCTGGACATGGTCGAGCGCCGGCGTGACGCTGGGCCATTTCGCCGGGCCCATGCTCGACTACGTCCAGATGGCACTCGCCATGTGGGGCGCGGGCGGGCTGATCCTGGTCTGTCTCGCCCTTCTGCGTCAGGCCAGCGGCCCGCCCGACCCGCGCGGCCGCTTCGCCTTCCTCCGCGACTGGGTGGCGCATCACCGGGCCGAAAGCCGCTTTGCCCATGTCGTCATCCCCGCGCTGGCCTTCGTCGTCACCATGGCCAGCTTCACCGTTCACAAGACCGTGGCCCTGCCGCTTCACGGGTTCGACACCGGCTGGGATGCGGCGTTCGCCGCGCTCGACCGCCAGCTCTTCCTCGGCACCGATCCCTGGCGCCTGTCGCACGATCTTTTCGGCTCGCCCACCGCCACCTGGCTGATCGACCGCATCTACCACGCCTGGTTCTACCCGATGATCCTGGCCTACGTGTTCTGCAGCCTTCTGGTGATCGGCGCCCACGCGCGGGCCTGCTACATCGCCACCTACCTGGCAAGCTGGGGGCTGATCGGCTGCGTCCTGGCCCTGGCCTTCGCCTCCGCCGGCCCGGTCTACGAGGGTGCGCTCTTCGGCGCCGGCGGGCTCTACGACGACCTCGCCGCACGCCTCGCCACCCTCTCGGCGGCCGCCGGGGGCCTCGACTCGCAAACTTATCAGCAGATGCTCCTCGCCGGGCACGAGGCGGGCCAGGTCGGCCTCGGCCTCGGGATCTCCGCCATGCCGTCGATGCATGTCGCCCTCGCCGCCATGTGGGCGCTGCTCTTCGCCCGCATCAACCCGTGGCTCGGCGCGCTCGGCACCGCTTATACCGTGGTGATCTGGATCGGCTCGTTTCACCTCGGCTGGCACTACGCGGTCGACGGGCTGGCCTCCTCGGCGCTGGTGGTGGCGCTCTGGTTCGCGGTCTCCGCCGGGCTCCGCACCCGCCGCCGTGCAACGCCCGGCACGGACGCCGCCGTCAACCCGGCGGAATGACCGGCCCGCCCGACAGCACGCCGCCTGCAATGGCTGTGGAAACGCTGGCGACCCCGGCAGGATTCGAACCTGCAACCTGCCCCTTAGGAGGGGGCTGCTCTATCCTGTTGAGCCACGGGGCCGCGCGGGCCCTCTTTAGCGCCATGATCCGCGCTTGTCATCGCCTCAATCCACCTTTTCGCGACGCTTGCCTGAAGAATGCCGTTCGCGGTAACATTCGGAAAACAACACATTGAGGACCCGAGCCCGTGAGCGCCAATGACAACCGCCCCCTGACCCTGCGCGACGTGTCCGAGGCGTCGGGCGTCTCGGAAATGACCGTCAGCCGGGTGCTCCGCAACCGCGGCGACGTCTCCGACGCCACCCGGCAACGGGTGCTCGAGGCCGCCAAGGAGCTGGGCTACGTGCCCAACAAGATCGCCGGCGCGCTCGCCTCGCAGCGGGTCAACCTCGTCGCCGTGATCATCCCGTCGCTGTCGAACATGGTCTTCCCCGAGGTGATGACCGGCATCAGCGAGGCGCTCGAGGAAACCGGGCTGCAGCCCGTCGTGGGCGTCACCGGCTACTCTCCCGAGAAAGAGGAGAAGGTGCTCTACGAGATGCTCTCCTGGCGACCCTCGGGCGTGATCATCGCGGGGCTGGAGCATTCCGACGCCTCCCGCGCCATGCTGCGCGCCTCGGGTATTCCCGTGGTCGAGATCATGGATGTCGACGGCACCCCGGTCGATTCGGTCGTCGGCATCTCGCACCGCCGCGCCGGCCAGCAGATGGCGCAGGCGATCCTCAAGGACGGCTATGAACACATCGCCTTCCTCGGCACCAAGATGGCGCAGGACCACCGGGCGCGGAAGCGGTTCGAGGGTTTCACCGAGGCGCTCGCCAAGGCCGGTGTCGAGATCGAGGATCGCGAGTTCTACTCCGGCGGCTCGGCGCTGGTGAAGGGGCGCGAGATGACCAAAGAGGTGCTCGACCGCTCCCCCGACCTCGATTTCATCTATTATTCCAACGACCTGATCGGCGCGGGCGGGTTGCTCTACCTGCTCGAACAGGGGGTAAAGATCCCGGCCGATTTCGGCCTCGCCGGGTTCAACGGGCTGAACCTCCTGAAAGGCCTGCCGCGGGAACTGGCCTCCATGGATGCCTGCCGCCACGAGATCGGCTTCAAGGCCGCCTCGATCATCGCCCGCCGCGTGGAAGAGGGCGACGCCGGCCGGCCCGAGCGCGTGGTTCTCGAACCCAAGATCAGCTACGGCGACACCCTCCGCCGCCGGTAGCCGGAATTCGCGCGAATTCCGGTCCCGGAAAATGCATATTTTCCGGGGAATTTTCTGCGCAGAAAATTCTGCCCTCGCCCCCGGTCGCCCGCCGCGCCGGAAAATTCCAATTTTCCGGCCCGTTTTCTTCGAAGAAAACGCCCCCACCGCATA
Source organism: Roseovarius sp. (assembly GCF_030373445.1). GTDB lineage: Bacteria > Pseudomonadota > Alphaproteobacteria > Rhodobacterales > Rhodobacteraceae > Roseovarius. The sequence goes on along the minus strand of NZ_JAUCYU010000001.1, from coordinate 524,129 downwards.
AACCGATTTACAAACGGATTTCCCCTGTCGAAATGGGCCACGAAACAGGGAGATGCTCCAATGAAAGTAGGCTTCATCGGTCTCGGCAATGTCGGCGGCAAGCTAAGTGGCTCGCTCCTGCGCAACGGCGTCGATCTCAGCGTCCATGACCTCAACACCGCCATGGTCGACAGCTTCGTGTCCCGTGGCGCGAAACCCGGCGGCAGCCCCGCCGAGATGATGCGCACCTGCGACGCCGTCATCACCTGCCTGCCATCCCCCGCCGCCTCCGCCGCGGTGATGGAGGAGATGCTGCCAGAGGTCACCCCCGGCAAGATCTGGATGGAGATGTCGACCACGGACGAAGCCGAGGTCAAGCGCCTCGGCCAGCAGGTCATCGACCGCGGCGGCGCCGCCGTCGACTGCCCCGTCTCCGGCGGCTGCCACCGGGCCGACACCGGCAACATCTCCATCTTCGCCGGCTGCGACCGGGTCACCTTCGACCGAATCCTGCCGCTGCTGAAAACCATGGGCCGCCGCATCCTGCACACCGGCGACCTGGGCTCCGCCTCGATCCTCAAGGTCATCACCAATTACCTCGCCACCGCCAACCTCCTCACCTGCTGCGAGGCGCTGGTCACCGCCAAGGCCGCCGGCATGGACCTCGCCACCGCTTACGAGGCCATCGCCATCAGCTCCGGCACCTCCTTCGTGCATGAAACCGAAAGTCAGGTGATCCTCAACGGCAGCCGCGACATCTCCTTCACCATGGACCTCGTCGCCAAGGATATCGGCCTCTTCCAGTCGGTCGCCGACCGCGCCGGCGTGCCGCTGGAGATGAACCCGCTGATGATAAAGATCTTCCAGGACGGCATCTCCCGCTTCGGCCCGCGAGAGCTGTCGCCCAACATCATCAAGCGGCTGGAAGAGGCCACCGGCCTCGACATCACCGCCCCCGGCTTCCCGCCGGAAATGACCGATGACGAACCCGAGGAACAGGGCTACGAGGTCATCCCCCGCGGCCGCCCGGCCCCCTGACGCGTTAACCATTTGCCCCTGTTTTCTTTGACCGGTCGTCCCTTTCCGGGCATATCACCGCGGGGGTGTTTGGGATTATGTGTCATGTTACTGTTTGCGGGTATGCTCGGCATGCTGGCCGTGGGGGCGGCGGCTTTCGTCGGGCTGGATAGCGAAATCGACCATTTGGAGCCGGAGGCGAATGACGCGCCCGAAGCCGAAGAAACGCAGGAGAGCGGCGCGACGATCGACATCGCGACGTTCCTGAACGGCGGCATGCCGGAGGCGCCGGCCGAGACTGACGGCTGCGACGGCACCAATGAGGCAACCGATCAGGCCGCCGGGGATGCCACCGGGGATGACACCGGCGACGACTGGACGATCTCGACCGGCGGCGAGGCGGGCGATACCGTCACCGGCACCGATGGCAGCGATTTCCTTCTCGGCTATGCGGGTGACGACCTGATCACCGGCGAAGGTGACGCCGACCAGCTCGAAGGCGGCGATGGCGAGGACACGCTGCACGGCGACACCGGTGCCGACACGCTCCATGGCGAGGCCGGCGACGATCTGCTCCTCGGCGGGCTGGGCGATGACGACCTCTACGGCCATGACGGCGCCGACACGCTGGAAGGCGGGGCCGGGGAAGACGGCCTCACCGGCGGCACCGGCAACGACTCCCTCGAGGGCGGCGACGGCGACGACGCCCTCCACGGCTACCACGGTGCTGACACGCTCGACGGCGGGGCAGGGGAAGACACGCTCTTCGGCGGCTGGGGCGACGACACGGTGAACGGCCTCGGCCCCGACGGCACCGATGACGGCGAGACCGATTACCTCAACGGCGGCGACGGCGACGACCTTATCACCGCCGGTGCCACCGACATCGTCACCGGCGGCGAGGGGGCCGATACCATCTTCCTCGGCGGCCAAGCCGGGGCCGAGGGCGCGGCCGAAATCATGGATTTCACCCCCGGCGAGGACAGCCTGCTGATCGAGTACGACCCCGACAGCGGCGAGGCCCAGCTCGAGGTCACGCAGGACACCGCCGATACCGGCTTCTTCCGCGTCACCCTGAACGGCACCGAGGTGGCCCTCGTCCACAGCGCCGCCGGGCTCGAGCCGGCCGATATCGCCCTCGTACCGCCGGGCACGGTGTAGCCCGCGCCGCGCACCACCGGGAATTCGGGCTTTTCTTTTGCCCGGACTCCCGCTATACGCGCCCATCTGCCGGGCCTCCCGGCATATCTCCAAAGGACCTTGCTGGACGACATCCCGGCTCGCGCCCTCAACCCCTCACTTCGAAAGGAGACCCCGATGTCGATCACGGTTGAAGAAAAGCACAAGATTCTCAAGGACTTCGCGACCAAGGAAGGCGACACCGGCTCGCCCGAGGTTCAGGTGGCCATCCTGACCTCCCGCATCGCGACCCTGACCGAGCACTTCAAGACTCACACCAAGGACAACCACGGCCGTCGCGGCCTGCTGAAACTGGTGGCCCAGCGCCGCAAGCTGCTGGACTACCTCAAGGGCAAGGACGAGGGCCGTTACCTCGACCTCATCAAGCGCCTCGGCATCCGCCGCTAAGCCCGGCCGTCCACGGTTCGACCTTGCAGCGCCCGTCTCGAAAGAGGCGGGCGTTTTGCTGCCGGTCGCCCCGCGCCAATCTTGCAGCCCCGCTCCCCGCTCCATACATCCATAACAGTCAAAGCGAGGACCAATCCCATGCAAATCCAGGTGAACACAGACAATTTCATCCATGGCGACGACCGCCTGACGGAGGTGGCCGAAAATGCCGTCCAGACCGATCTCGGCCACATGGAAGACCGCCTCACACGGGTCGAGGTTCACCTGAAGGATCAGAACGCCGACAAGCACGGTCCCGATCACATCCGCTGCACGATCGAGGCCCGCCCGCGCGGCATGGGCCCCATGGCCGCCCACCATGACGGCCCTGACATCCCCGCGGCCCTCAAGGGCGCGGCCAAGAAACTCCGCTCGCGCCTGTCGAGCGAGTTCGAAAAGCTCGATCCGCACCGGTAAAGGAAGCCCGCGCGGAGACGCGCATCGCCGCCCCACGACCCGGCGATGCGCTCCACCGCGGCCGGCCCCCTACAACAAGCTGTGCTCTGACACCTGCATCCCGGTCACCGCCACCGGCTCCGGAACTTCCCCCCGTTCCAGCCGCCGCCGGTCGCGCGAAGACAGTTCGCCCCGGATATCCCGCAGCACCTGCCGATGGTCCGGCGCCCGCTCGCAGAACGTTGCGATCCGGCCCCGCTGCTCGGCCACGAAGGCCCACCATTTCTCCTCGTTGAGCGCGAAGGCGGCCGTGATGTCCTGCGCCGCATACCCCGCCTCGTAGACCCGCTTGCCCATCAGCACGGCCTGGTAGGTCCGATAGGAAAACAGCGTCGCGGTCGGCATGTCGTGATAGCTGGGCAGCGTATGCCGCCAAAGCTTGAGGTTCTCCGCCAAACTGTCCGGCACAGAAAGTTCCTCCCGCGCGTCGATCCAGTATGGCGTGTCCACCCGGTTCCCCAGCGCGTAATGCAAACAGATGAAATCCCGCACCTCGTCGTACAAACGCTCCATCCGCTGGTTGTACCGTTTCCGCACCGGCTCCGGGTAACTCGCATCGGGAAACAGCCGCATCAGGTGCCGGATCGACATGTCCACCATGTGAATCGCCGTCGACTCCAGCGGCTCGATGAAGCCGCCCGACAGCCCCACCGCGATCACGTTCTTCACCCAGGCCTCGCGGTTCCGCCCCACCCGCATCGGGATCACCCGTGGCTCCAGCCCCTCCGCCGCCGGGCCCAGATGCGCCATGAACTCGTCGCGCGCCTCCTCGTCGGTCCGGTGCGCGCTGGAAAACACGTACCCCGTTCCAACCCGGTTATACAAAGGCACCCGCCAGCTCCACCCGGCGCCTAGCGCGGTCGACCGCGTGCCGGGCTCCAGCGCCTCGCCCTGGTGCGGGATCTGCACCGCCATCGCCCGGTCATTGGCAAGGCAATCGGCATAGCTCACGAATTCCGTGCCCAGCACCTCGTTGATGATCAGCCCGCGAAAACCGGTACAGTCGAGCACCAGCTCCACCTCCCGCCGCCCCGTCTTTTCAAGCTGCAACGCGGTGACATAACCGCGCTCGTCCTGCTCGACCTCCCGAAGGTTGTCGAGGATGTGCGTCACGCCCCGTTCGGTGCACACGTCCCGCAACAGCGCCGCGAACTTCCCGGCATCGAGGTGATAGGCAAAGCTCGCCTCCTGCGCGAAGGCCGGCGCGCGAAACCCCCTCGGCCCCCGTTTCTCGTGGATCAGGTCGAGGTTCGGTCCGCACAGCTCGGCAAACTCCAGCTCCCCGGCGCCGAAGCGCAGCATGTAGGCGGCAAGGTCCATCCCGTCGATCACCGGCGGTTCGTCGAACGGGTTGAGGTAACAGATCGGCCGACCCTCGCGGTCGACGTTCCAGTTGTCGAACAGCACCCCCAGCTTGAACGAGCTGTTGCACGCGCGAAAGAACTGCGCCTCCGATATCCCGCAATCGATCAGCGTGCGCGGCATGTTCGGCACCGTCGCCTCGCCCACGCCCACCGTGGGAATATCGGGCGACTCGATCAGCGTGACGTCAAGCGCGTGCTCGGGTGCCGTGCTCCGCGAGAGGCCGGAATTCAGGATAAGCGCGGCCAGCCACCCGGCGGTGCCCCCGCCGACGATGGTCACGGATCGGATCGGCTCTGCCATGTTGTCCCCCATGCGGCCCGACCGGGACAGCTTACCTTGACGTAACGTCAAATCAACCCGGACGACCGCCTCCCCGGGATGCGGAAATTTTCGCCATTTTTAAGCGAATGGTCTGAAAATTGCCGGAATCAGCGGTTATGCGGGTCGCGCATCACATCAATCGCTTGGCAGATGTGGCGCGACCGTATAGATCACCCATAAAAAACAAGCAGATAATGTTTTGTTCCGCGCAAGGCGCGCGGCGAGGAGCAGTAAGGTGGCAGGCGAAAGGTATCTGCTGTCCGGCAACCAGATTGCGGTCTACGGGTCGTGGAACACCAGCTATCCTGGTGGCCTGACAACGATAAAGCTGCACCAAGTGACGACTCTCGGCGACGCCGACAGCCGCTATTTCCTCGTCCGCACCCAGGGCGACGGCGACACCGTCACCAACGGCCAGTACTTCGCCGTTTACGAGGCGGTCGATGACGGCAACGGCAACCTTGTACCGGGCCCTATGGTCATTCCCCCCACCTTCGCGACGCCCGACGCCTTCAACAACACCGGCGCCGGTGACGATTACATCATTTTCGGCATGTTCGGCGGGTCGCAATTCGCAGTCGATCTCGCCGGGTTCGAACCGGGCAACACCGCCTCCTTCAAACAGGGCGAAGACGTGCTGCCGGGGGGCGATGGCGAGCTGAATGTCGACACGATCGAACAGGCCAACCCCGATGCCTCGGCCATCTGCTTTGCCCGCGGCACGCTGATCCGCACGCCCACGGGCGACGTGCCGGTCGAAACGCTCGCTGTGGGCGCGCTGGTCTGCGTGCCGGACGGCCCGCCCCGGCCGATCCGCTGGATCGCCCGTCGCGTCATCCCGCTGGGCCACGCAAACCGCCACCTCGCCCCGGTGCGTATCCTACGCGGCGCGTTCGGTCCGGGCCTGCCGTCGCGCGACCTTCTTGTCTCGCCCAATCACCGGGTGATGCACCGCAGCCCGTGGGCCCAGCTCTGGTTCGACTCCGCCGACGTCCTGCTGCCTGCCAAGTTCATGATCAACGGCCGCACCGTCCGCCACGAGACCGCCGCGCGCCGGGTCGAGTACTGGCACTTCCTTCTCGACAGCCACGAGGTCGTCTGGTCCAACGGCGTGCTGACCGAAAGCCTGCACCCTGGCGACGTGGCCCTCACCGGCATGGCCGGCGCCACCCGCGCCGAACTGCTCGAGATATTCCCCGAGCTGGCCGGCCACGATGCCTCCCTGCAACAAACCTGCCTGCCCTCCCTTCGCCGCTTCGAGGCCGACCTCCTCCTCCGCTCCGGCGACCTCCAGCTTTCGGATGGCGAGGGATAGCCGCGCTGTTCATCGGGGGCAGACTTTCCTAAACAGGGAAAGTCCATTCTTCGACCGACGACAGAACAGCGGAACCCGATGCCCCCGATTTCATTCGCGCTGACGCCCGGCCCAATCGTCAGACGCACTTCCGATCATCACGTCTAGACGATGTTCTACGACGCACGAGGAGAGTTGCTGCTTTCCTGGGCCGATGGAACCGGACCGCTGTTGATCGAGCGCGTGGGAACGATGCATGAGGCCATTGCCTTGAAAGGGTCTCCGGCCCGTTTCCCGGTCGTTCAACGATTTTCAGACGGCCGATGGCTGTTGGCGGACCCGCGCTGCCGGAAGGACGATCTCAACTGTCAAATCCTCTCTCCGTCACTCGAACCTTTGCACGCGTTCCACGCGGGCGATGCGATCCACCAGGTCATCATCGACCGGGACGACAATATCTGGGTTGGCTACTTCGACGAAAACACGACGGCAGGGCTGCTGCGGTTCTCGGCCGATGGCCGGATCACGTTCGATTTGGGCGCCTCCTCCGGCCTGTGGGTGCTCGATCTCTATGCCATGCATCTTGACCGGACCGGGGCCGTATGGGCCCATCCGTATCCCGATCTCTGCCTCGCCAGGATTTCAGGTGAGATGGTGACAAAGACCCTCGACGAAAGCCCGGTCAAAGGCGCCCGCGCGATCCTTGCAGGCGGCAATCACGTCGCATTCTTCGGAAGCTATGAGGATGATAACGGGGTTTTCCTACTCGACCTGTCCCGTGGAACCGGCGATGCGGTCGTCCTGACGGCGGACGGCAAGGAGCTTGACCCGGACAGCCCGGCGCCGATCGCCACTCAAAGGGAAACGGCCTCGCTCCTTGTCGGCGACACGGTCCATGCGTTGCATCTCTCCGACCCGATCCGGGCGGTCGAGGGCAACTGACGCGATCCGACGCTCTTTCGGCCTCTCCCTCGCAACGCCCGGCCCCTTAACCCGGCCCGCGCCGACCGCCGCACCGACGCGATACCGACAAGATACCGACGTTATACCGACGTGCCAAACCCCAGTGTTTGCTGGCATTAACCCCGATTCGCGCCCCCTCCCCGTGATCTAAGCTTTCATTCCTCCTTAAACTCCTCTATAGCGCCGCCATCTGAGACGTGATGCCCTTGGCCCCGGGCGCATGAAGAAGAGATGGGGTCGGCGGCAATGGGGCCGCCATTGAAACGGAGGACTTGGGATACGCCCAAGAGCGCCTCCAACCAGGAAAACGACAGATGTTCAACGAAGTGAAGAAGACGATGCAGTGGGGCGAGGAAACGCTCACACTGGAAACGGGCAAGGTTGCCCGTCAGGCAGATGGCTCGGTCATCGCCACCCTTGGGGAAACCTCGGTCATGGCCAACGTGACCTTCGCCAAGCAACCGAAAGAAGGGCAGGATTTCTTCCCCCTGACCGTTCATTACCAGGAAAAATACTACGCCGCGGGCAAGGTGCCCGGCGGCTTCTTCAAGCGCGAGGCGCGGCCGACCGAAAAGGAAACGCTCACCGCCCGCCTGATCGACCGGCCGATCCGGCCGCTCTTTGTCCCGGGCTTCAAGAACGAAGTCCTGGTCATGTGCACCGTGCTCTCGCACGACCTCGTCAACGACCCCGACATGGTGGCGATGATCGCCGCGTCGGCCGCCCTGACGATCTCCGGCGCCCCCTTCATGGGCCCGATCGCCGGCTGCCGCGTGGGCTACGAGGATGGCGAATACATCCTCAACCCCGATGTCGAGGACATGCACGACCTGCGCAACAAGCCCGACCAGCGCCTCGACCTGGTCGTCGCCGGCACCAAGGACGCGGTGATGATGGTCGAGTCGGAAGCCTACGAGCTGACCGAAGAGGAAATGCTGGGCGCCGTGACCTTCGCGCATGAGCAGATCCAGCCGGTGATCGACCTGATCATCGACCTCGCCGAAGACGCCGCGAAAGAGCCGTTCGACTTCCAGCCGCCTGATTACACGGAGCTTTACGAGGCCGTGAAAGCCGCCGGTGAAGACCAGATGCGCTCGGCCTTCGCCATCACCGACAAGCAGGAGCGCACCACCGCCGTCGCGGCCGCGCGCGAGGCGATCAAGGAAAAGCTGACCGAGGAACAACTCGAAGACGCCAACCTCGGCTCGGCCATGAAGAAGCTCGAAGCCGGCGTTCTGCGCGGCGACGTGGTCAAATCCGGCAAGCGGATCGACGGCCGCGCCCTCGACGAGGTGCGCCCGATCGTCTCCGAAACCGGCATCCTGCCCCGCACCCACGGCTCGGCGCTCTTCACCCGCGGTGAAACGCAGGGTCTCGTGGTCACCACGCTGGGCACCGGCGATGACGAGCAGATCATCGACGCCCTGCACGGGAACTTCCGCTCGAACTTCCTGCTGCACTACAACTTCCCGCCCTACTCGGTCGGTGAAGCCGGGCGCGTCGGCCCTCCGGGCCGTCGTGAAATCGGTCACGGCAAGCTGGCATGGCGCGCGCTTCAGGCGGTGCTGCCGGCGGCGACCGACTTCCCCTACACCATCCGCGTCGTGTCCGAGATCACGGAATCGAACGGCTCCTCCTCGATGGCCTCCGTCTGCGGCGGCTCGCTGTCGATGATGGATGCGGGCGTGCCGCTCAAGGCCGCCGTGGCCGGTGTGGCCATGGGCCTCGTGCTGGAAGAAGACGGCTCCTACGGCATCCTGACCGACATCCTCGGCGACGAGGATCACCTCGGCGACATGGACTTCAAGGTCGCCGGCACCGAGAACGGCATCACCTCGCTGCAGATGGATATCAAGGTCGCGGGCATCACGCCCGAGATCATGAAGGACGCCCTGGCGCAGGCCAAGGAAGGCCGGATGCACATCCTCGGCGAGATGGGCAAGGCCCTGTCGGAAGCGGGCGATTTCTCGATCCACGCCCCGCGTATCGAGACGATGCACATCCCCACCGACAAGATCCGCGAAGTGATCGGCTCGGGCGGCAAGGTCATCCGCGAGATCGTCGAGGTGTCTGGCGCCAAGGTCGACATCAACGACGATGGCGTGATCAAGATCGCCTCGCCGAACGGTGAAGCCATCCAGAAAGCCTACGACATGATCCACTCGATCGTGGCCGAGCCGGAAGAAGGACACATCTACAAGGGCACCGTCGTCAAGATCGTCGACTTCGGCGCCTTCGTGAACTTCTTCGGCAAGCGCGACGGGCTGGTCCATGTCAGCCAGATCGAGAACCGCCGCCTGAACCATCCCTCGGATGTGCTGAAGGAAGGTCAGGAAGTCTGGGTCAAGCTGCTGGGCTTCGACGACCGCGGCAAGGTGCGCCTGTCGATGAAGGTCGTCGACCAGGAGACCGGCGAAGAAGCCAAGAAAGAGGAAAAGGCAGAGGACTGATCCCCTCGGCCATTCCAAAACACAGGGGCCCCGGTGGAAACACCGGGGTCTTTTATGTCTCCGCCCCGGACTTGATCCGGGGCCTCCCCGCCAGAGGTCCCGGGTCAGGCCCGGGACGGGGGTATGTCACCCCCGCGCCGCCTCCAAAATCATGTCCGCCGCCTTCTCGGCGATCATGATCGTCGGCGAATTGGTGTTGCCGCTGGTGATCGTCGGCATGACCGAGGCGTCGACCACCCGCAGCCCCTTGACCCCGCGCAGGCGCAGCTCCGGGTCCAGCGGCGCATCTTCGCCCGGCCCCATATGCACGGTGCCCACCGGGTGAAAGATCGTCGTGCCGATATCGCCTGCCGCCTTGGCCAGGGCCTCGTCACTCTGCACCTCGATCCCCGGGCGGAACTCCTCGGGCGCGTAACGCTGCATCGGCTCCTGTTCCATGATCCGCCGGGTCAGCCGGATCGATGCCGCCGCCACCTGCCTGTCCCCCTCGGTCGACAGGTAGCGTGGCGCAATCACCGGCGCGTCGGCGGCATCGGCCGAGGCGATGGTGACCGTGCCGCGCGACTCCGGCCGCAGGTTGCAGACGCTGGCGGTGATGGCCGGGAAATCGTGCAGGTCGCCCCCGAACGCATCGAGCGACAGCGGCTGCACGTGATACTCCAGGTCGGGCGTCGCAAGGTCGGGCCGCGACCGCGCGAACGCGCCAAGCTGGCTGGGCGCCATCGCCATGGGGCCGGACCGCTTCAGCGCGTATTCCAGCGCGATCTTCGCCTTGCCCCACAACGAGCCGACCATCGTGTTCAGCGTCACGGCCCCGGTAAGCCGCCACGCACAGCGCAATTGCAGATGGTCCTGCAAATTGCCGCCCACGGCCGGGATATCGCGCTTCACCTCGATCCCGTGTTCCCGCAGCAACTCCCCCGGCCCCAGCCCCGACAACTGCAACAATTGCGGGCTGCCGATTGCCCCCGCCGACAGGATCACCTCGGCCCTTGCCCGCGCAACCTGCCTTTCATTGTTCTGCAAATACTCGACACCCACCGCGCGCCCATCCTCGAGGACGACCTTTTGCGTATGCGCCCCGGTCTCGACCTTCAGCCCCTTGCCGGTGCCCGCCCGCAGGAAGGCCTTGGCGCTGGTCACCCGCCAGCCGTTGCGCTGGTTCACCTTGAAATAACCGACGCCTTCATTGTCGCCCCGGTTGAAATCGTCCGACGCCGGAATTCCCGCCGCCACCGCTGCGTCGCGCCAGTGGTCGAGCACGTCCCAGTGCAGGCGCATGTTCTCGACCCGCCATTCCCCGCCCGCGCCGTGATGCTCCGACGCGCCGTCGACGTAATCCTGAGACCGCTTGAAATAGGGCAGCACGTCGTCCCAGCCCCAGCCCGGGTTGCCCATCTGCCGCCAGCCGTCATAGTCGGCGGCCTGTCCGCGCATGTAGATCATGCCGTTGATCGCGCTGCACCCGCCCAGCACCTTGCCGCGCGGATACAGCAGCGAGCGGCCGTTCAGCCCCGGCTCCTCGGCCGTGCGGAAACACCAGTCGGTGCGCGGGTTGCCGATGCAGTAAAGGTAGCCCACCGGGATATGCACCCAGTGGTAATTGTCGCGCCCCCCGGCCTCGAGCAGGAGAACGGTGTGGCCGGCGCGGCTCAGCCGGTTCGCCAGAACGCAACCGGCGCTTCCGGCGCCGACGATGATGTAATCGTATTCCATGGCGCGCAATTTGGGCAAACCGTGCCGCCTTGGCAAGCCGCGTCAGAGGGGCAGGGCGGTGGTGTTCGACACGGTCCGAAGGGTGAAACTCGACTGCATCTTCGCCACGCCCGGCAAGCGGGCCAGGTGCTGGCGGTGAATGCGGGCAAAATCCTCGGTGCTGTCGGCCACGACCTTGAGGATGTAATCCGCCGCCCCCGCCGTGTGGTAGCATTCCAGCACGTCAGGAATACGCCCCACCGCCTTCTCGAACGCCTCCAGCACGTCGTCGGCCTGGGTCGACAGCGTGATCTCGACGAAGATCGTCGCCGACATGCCCAGCTTGCGCGCATCCAGCAGGGCGACATAGCCCCGGATATACCCCTCGGCCTCCAGCCGCCCGACCCGCCGGTGACAGGCGCTGGCCGAGAGGTTCACCTCCTCGGCCAGGTCGGCATTCGAGATGCGCCCGCGCCGCTGCAGCACCGAAAGCAGGCGACGGTCTGTTGCATCGAGGGACATATGCGCAAGGCCTTTCGATTAACCTGCCGTTTATTCGAAGAACCTTCACTCCGGCGTCAAGGGAGCGGCAAAGATTTCAAGCCAATTGCGCGCGATCTGCGACATTCTGGCAAGATCAGGAGGAGGATCGACCCATGAAAATCGGCTGCCCGGCAGAGATCAAGCCGCAGGAGTTCCGCGTCGGCATGACGCCCAACGCCGCACAGGAAGCGGTGGCCCACGGTCACGAGGTGATCATTCAGGCCGGCGCCGGCAAGGGCGCAGGGTTCGAGGACGCGGCCTATGTGGCCGCCGGCGCCCACATCCTCGATACCGCCGAGGAGATCTTTGCCATCGCCGACATGATCGTGAAGGTGAAGGAGCCGCAGGCCGCCGAACGCAAGATGCTGCGCGAAGGTCAGCTTCTGTTTACCTATCTTCACCTCGCCCCCGATCCGGCCCAGACCAAGGACCTGCTGGAGAGTGGCTGCACCGCCATCGCCTACGAGACCGTGACCGATGATCGCGGCGGCCTTCCCCTGTTGGCGCCGATGTCCGAAGTTGCCGGCCGTCTGGCGCCTCAGGTCGGCGCCTGGACGCTGCAGAAGGCCAATGGCGGGCGCGGCGTGCTGATGGGCGGCGTGCCCGGCGTGGGCCCGGCCAACGTGCTGGTGATCGGCGGCGGTGTCGTCGGCACCCATGCGGCCCGCATCGCCGCCGGCATGGGCGCGGATGTCACGGTGCTCGACCGCTCGCTGCCCCGGCTGCGCTATCTCGACGATGTCTTCGCGGGCGTCTTCAAGACCGGCTATTCCTCGACCGGCCTTCTGGAAGAGCACCTGACCCGCGCCGACATGGTGATCGGTGCCGTGCTCATTCCCGGGGCCGAAGCGCCCAAGCTCGTCCGCCGCGACCAGTTCCCCACCATGAAGCCGGGCGCCGCCCTGGTCGACGTGGCCATCGACCAGGGTGGTTGTTTCGAGACCTCGAAACCCACCACCCATGCCGACCCGATCTACGATGTCGACGGGATCATGCATTACTGCGTGGCCAACATGCCCGGCGCCGTGGCGCGCACCTCGACCATCGCGCTGGGCAACGCCACCATGCCCTTCATGCTGGCGCTGGCCGACAAGGGCTGGCAACAGGCCTGCGCCGACGATCCGCACCTGCTGAACGGGCTCAACGTGCATGCCGGTCAACTGACCTATTACGCGGTCGGCCGGGCTCTCGGCATCGACGTGATCTCGCCCCAGAAGATCGTCAAGGGCTGACCCCGCGGGCGGGCCGGGCCCGCCCGGCCCCTCTGCCTGCCATGTCGCTTTGCGCCCGCGGCATGCCGGTCTGTGTGCAGATTTCTTGCGCATCACCGGTCAGAACATCCCGACACATGCGGAACGGCTGGACCGATTGGGATTTGTTGGTTAGCATTTTTCGTGGACAGGACTCCTTCCTGAGCAAAAAACAAGAGCCAACGGGGGGCCATTGATGGGGAAGTTCATTCTGCGCCGGATCGGCGTCATGATCCTGACGGCGCTGTGCCTGACCTTCATCGTCTTTTTCCTCACCAACCTGTATCCCAACCTTGAAAAATTCGCCAAGACCCAGGGCAACTTCCGCATGTCCGACGAGGAGGTCGCGACTTTTCTCAACAATCGCGGGTACTTGCAGCCGACGGTCACGAAGTATGGCCAGTGGCTGGGCGTGTTGCCGGGCTACGTGATCGAAGGCACCGATGGCAAGGTCCGCGCCCGTTGCGCCGCCCCGAACCAGCCGATCGAGGAGGCGCCCCGCTTTTGCGGCGTTCTGCAGGGCAACTGGGGCTTTTCCACCACCATCAAGGAGGACGTGGGCGGCATCATCCTCGAAAAGCTGGGGCTGACCGGCATCCTCATGTTCTGGGTGATGCTGCTGATGGTGCCCTCGGCGCTGATCCTCGGCGTGCTGGCCGGGATGCGCGAGGGCTCTCGCCTCGACCGCTCGCTCTCTACCTTCTCGATCAGTACAACGGCCACCCCGGAATACGTCTCGGGCGTCCTCTTCATCGCCATTTTCGCCAGTTCCGCCGTCGGCCTGAAATGGTTCAAGGGCACCGCCACCAGCGCGATGGACAACGTCACCTTCGAGAACTTCTTCCTGCCGGTGCTGACCATCGCGGCCTACGGCATGGGCTACATCGCCCGGATGACCCGCGCCTCGATGGCCGAGGTGATGACCTCGCAGTATATCCGCACCGCGCGGCTCAAGGGGGTGAGCTTCCCGAACATCGTCATGAAACACGCGCTCCGCAACGCGCTGATCGCCCCCTTCACAGTGATCATGCTGCAGTTTCCGTGGCTGCTGAACGGGGTGGTGATCGTCGAGACGCTGTTCAACTACAAGGGCTTCGGCTGGACGCTGGTGCTGGCCGCCGGGAACAACGACATCGAGCTTCTGTTGGGGGTCTCGGTCATATCCGTTTTCGTGGTTCTGGTGACGCAGCTGATATCGGATATCGGTTACGTCTACCTGAACCCGCGGATCAGCGTGAGCTAGGGAAGGGCCGCAGAGATGAACAAAGACGCACTCAGCTGGGGCGCGATCTTCGGCCAGATGATCATCCAGTTCGCGCCGGTCCTGATCCTTCTGGTGATCACCTTCGCGCTTTCCCTGGCCTTCAAGCGCAGGCTGGGCCTTTACGGCAAGCTGTTCGACAGCACGGTCGGCATGATCGGCCTCGCGCTGGTGCTGTTCTGGGTTTTCACGGCGTTCTTCGCCGGCGTGTTCGACATGGTCGCCACCCACGACCCGCTCGACCAGTCGGCGCTGATGAAGAAGGCCCTGCCCGGCACGCCCTATTCCAAGCTGATCGGCACGCCCGACCCGAATGCCGGGGCCTATTACCTTCTGGGCGGCGACAACCTCGGGCGTGACGTGTTCAGCCGGGTGATCGCCGGGTCGATCAAGGTGATCCTGATCGCCCCCTTCGCCACCGTCTTCGCCTTCATGGTCGGCATCACGCTGGGCCTGCCGGCAGGCTATTACGGCGGGCGGTTCGACACGGTGCTGTCCTTCCTGTCGAACCTCGTGCTCGCCTTTCCGGTGATCCTGCTCTTCTACCTTCTGGTGACGCCCGAAATCGTGCAGACCGGCATTCCCGTCTACATGGCCGCGGTGCTGTTCATCTTCCCGCTCGTGTTCCTCGTGATCCTGTGGAACTCGCGCTATCACACCCAGCCGATGAAGCGGAACGTCTACCTGGCGATCACTCTGGTGATCGGCATCTGGGTCTATCTCGGCATCGCGTGGGATGCCGACCCGCTCGGCCTCATCCGCTTCCCGCCCAACGTGCTGGTGGTCTTCGTCTCGGTCGTCTTCGTCAACTCGCCCACCGTCTTCCGGATCGTGCGGGGCCTCGTGCTCGACATCAAGACACGCGACTACGTCGCCGCCGCCCAGACACGGGGCGAGGGGCCGTGGTACATCATGCTGTGGGAGATCCTGCCCAACGCGCGCGGGCCGCTGCTCGTCGATTTTTGCCTGCGCATCGGCTACACCACCATCCTTCTCGGGACGCTGGGCTTCTTCGGCCTCGGGCTCGAATCCGAAAGCCCGGACTGGGGCAAGATGATCATCGACGGCCGACGCCTGCTGTCGGCCAACATCCTGCATATCGCCATTCCGCCCGCCATCGCCCTGCTGACGCTGGTGCTGGGGCTGAACTTCCTGGCGGATGGCCTGCGGGAAGAGAGCCTGAGGGATTAACCGCCCGCTTCGGGAAAGGACAACGAGATGTCGCAGACACCAGACCATGAAGGCCCGATCCTTGAAATCGACAGCCTGTCGATCTCGTTCTTCACCCGGCTGCGGGAGATCCCGGCGGTGATGGACTTCTCGGTCGAGGTGCAGCCGGGCGAGGCGGTGGGCCTCGTCGGCGAAAGCGGCTGTGGCAAGTCGACCGTGGCGCTGGGCGTGATGCAGGACCTTGGCGTCAACGGCCGCATCGTCGGCGGCTCGATCAAGTTCAAGGGCCGCGACCTCGGCAAGATGTCCGCCGAGGAGCTGCGCGACATCCGCGGCAACGAGATCGCCATGATTTACCAGGAGCCGATGGCGAGCCTGAACCCGGCGATGAAGATCGGCAAGCAGCTCATGGAAGTGCCGATGATCCACGAGAAGGTGTCGGAAAAGGAGGCCTATCAACGCGCCCTCGAAGTGGTGCGCGACGTGAAGCTGCCCGACCCCGAGCGTATTCTCAAATCCTTCCCGCACCAGCTTTCCGGCGGCCAGCAGCAGCGGATCGTCATCGCCATGGCGCTGATGGCCAACCCCAGCCTGCTGATCCTCGACGAGCCTACTACGGCGCTCGACGTGACGGTCGAGGCGGCGGTCGTCGAGCTGGTCAAGGAACTGGGCCGCAAGTACGGCACGTCGATGCTGTTCATCAGCCACAACCTCGGGCTGGTGCTGGAAACCTGCGACCGGATCTGCGTGATGTATTCCGGCGAGGCGGTCGAGACCGGCAGCATCAAGGACGTCTTCGACAAGATGCAGCACCCGTACACACAGGCGCTCTTCCGGTCGATCCCGCTGCCCGGCGCTGACAAGAACGCCCGTCCGCTGGTGGCCATCCCCGGCAACTTCCCCCTCCCGCACGAGCGCCCGCCGGGTTGCAACTTCGGCCCGCGCTGCGACTATTTCCAGGATGGCCGCTGCAACCAGGATATCGCCATCCCGATGGAGCCGATCACCGGCGACGACCGGCATTTCACCCGCTGCCTGCGCTACAAGGAAATCGACTGGCACGCGCCGATCAAGGCCGCGAAACAGACCGCGGCGACCGAGAAGGGCGACGTCATCCTGAAGATGGACAACCTCAAGAAATACTACGAGGTTGCGGCCAACGCGCTGTTCGGTGCCAGCGGGGCGACCAAGGTGGTCAAGGCCAACGAAACCCTCACCTTCGAGGCCCGCGAGAGCGAGACGCTCGCCATCGTGGGCGAATCGGGCTGTGGCAAGTCGACCTTCGCCAAGGTGCTGATGGGTCTGGAAACCGCGACCGACGGGCAGATCCTGCTGGATAACAAGAACATCGAACATATCCCGATCCAGAGCCGCGACACCAAGACCGTCGCCGACATCCAGATGGTGTTCCAGAACCCGTTCGACACGCTGAACCCCTCGATGACCGTGGGCCGCCAGATCATGCGGGCGCTGGAAATCTTCGGCCACGGCAAGTCCGACGACGATCGCCACAAGGAAATGATGCGCCTGCTCGACCTCGTGAAGCTCCCGCGCGAGTTCGCCGACCGGATGCCGCGGCAATTGTCCGGCGGCCAGAAACAGCGCGTCGGCATTGCCCGTGCCTTCGCCGGTGGCGCCCGGATCGTGGTGGCGGACGAGCCCGTCTCGGCGCTCGACGTCTCGGTGCAGGCGGCTGTGACCGACCTGCTCATGGAAATCCAGCGCGAGAAGAAGACGACCCTTCTGTTCATCTCTCACGACTTGTCGATCGTGCGGTATCTCTCCGACAGGGTGATGGTCATGTATCTCGGCCACGTGGTCGAGCTGGGCACCACCGAACAGGTCTTCTCGCCCCCCTACCACCCCTATACCGAGGCGCTGCTCTCTGCCGTGCCCATCGCCGACACCCATGTCGAGAAAAAGCACATCGTGCTCGAGGGCGACGTGCCCTCGGCCATGAACCCGCCGCCCGGCTGCCCGTTCCAGACGCGCTGCCGCTGGAAATCGCAGGTGCCCGGCAACCTGTGCGAAACCGAGGTGCCGCCGGTTCGGATGCTGGCCGAGGGCCACCAGGTCAAGTGTCACCTCGCCGACGACATCCTTGCCCGGATGGAACCCGTCATCAAGATCGCGGCCGAGTAGCCACACGCATTCCTGCGCGGAACGCTGCCTCGACCGGGGCGGTTTTCCGTGCCTTGAATTCTTTCCTTGACGATTATTATGTGCAGACATAATAAAGGGCCATCGGCTCACATCAGGGGAAGACCGCGCATGCTGCTACGGAACGCGACCATTGCCACGATGACCGGCGAAGGGGCTTATGGCCTCATCGAGAACGGCGCGATCTCTTACGACGACGGAAAGGTCCGCTGGGTCGGGCCGGAGGCCGATCTGCCATCGGACCTGTCCGAACGGGGTGAGGACATGGAGGGCCGTTTGGTCACCCCCGCCCTGATAGATTGTCACACCCATATCGTCTTCGGCGGCAACCGCGCCGGGGAGTTCGAGATGCGCCTGAACGGGGCCAGCTACGAAGAGGTGGCGCGCGCCGGCGGCGGGATCGTCTCGACCGTCACCGCCACTCGCGACACGCCCGAGAACGATTTGCTGACCGATGCCCTGACCCGCGCCGATGCGCTGATTGCCGAGGGTGTCTCGGTCATCGAGATCAAGTCGGGCTACGGGCTCGACATCGACACCGAGATCAAGATGCTGCGCGTCGCCCGCCGGGTCGCCGCCTCGCGCGATGTGCGGGTGAAAACCTCCTTCCTCGGCGCCCATGCCGTACCGACCGAGTACAAGGGCCGCAACGCCGACTACATCTCCGAGGTCTGCCTGCCCGCTCTTGAGCAGGCCGCCGAGGAGGGGCTGGCCGACGCCGTAGACGGTTTCTGCGAGGGTATCGCCTTCTCCGTCGAAGAGATCGAACCGGTCTTTGCCAGGGCGAAAGAGCTCGGCCTGCCCGTCAAGCTACACGCCGAACAGCTCAGCAATATTGGCGGCACCAAGCTGGCCGCCAAGTACGGCGCACTGTCCGCCGATCACGTGGAATATGCCGACGAAAGCGACGCCAAGGCGCTGGCCGGGTCGGGCAGCGTGGCCGTCCTCTTGCCCGGCGCGTTCTACACCCTGCACGAGAAACAGGTGCCGCCCGTCGATGCCTTCCGCAAGCATGGCGTGCCGATGGCGCTGGCGACCGATTGCAACCCCGGCTCCTCTCCGCTGGCCTCGCTGCTGCTGACGATGAACATGGGTTGCACCCTGTTCCGCATGACACCCGAGGAGGCGCTGGCCGGCGTCACCCGCCACGCGGCACAGGCGCTCGGCCTCGACGACACCGGCGTGATCGCGCCGGGCAAACGCGCCGACCTTGCCGTGTGGAACGTGGCCCAACCGGCCGAGCTGGCCTACCGCATCGGTTTCAACCCGCTGAACCGGCGGATCTTCGGAGGCGAAGGATGAGCGAGGTTCTGACACCCGGCACGGTTACCCTGCCCACGCTCGAGGCGATCTGGCGCGAGGGGCGGGCGGCCATGCTCGACCGCTCGGCAAAACCCGCGGTCGAAGCGGCCGCCGACCTCGTGCGCCGCGCTGCCGAAGGGCAGGAGGCCGTCTACGGCGTGAACACCGGCTTCGGCAAGCTGGCCAGCGTCAAGATCCCGTCCGAGCAGACCGAGGCGCTGCAACGCAACCTGATCCTCAGCCATTGCTGCGGCGTGGGCGAGGCGCTGGACGAGTCCGCGACCCGGCTGATGATGGTGCTCAAGCTGATGTCGCTCGGGCGCGGGGCATCGGGCGTGAAATGGCAGACCATCGAACTGATCGAGGGGATGCTGGCGAAAGGCGTCACCCCGGTCGTGCCCGATCAGGGGTCCGTCGGGGCGTCGGGCGACCTTGCGCCGCTGGCCCACATGGCCGCCGTGATGCTTGGCGAGGGCGAGGCGACGTTCGACGGTCAGCGACTGCCCGGCGGCGAGGCGCTGAACAGGGCCGGCCTCGCCGCCATCGTTCTCGGCCCCAAGGAAGGGCTCGCGCTGATCAACGGCACGCAATTCTCCACGGCGCTCGCCCTGATCGGCCTCTGGCAGGCGTGGCGCAATGCCGAAGGCTGCATCGTCACCGCCTCGCTCTCGACCGACGCCATCATGGGCTCCACCGCCCCACTGGTCGACGCCATCCACACGCTGCGCGGCCACAAGGGCCAGATCATGGTCGCCCGCGCCCAACGCGACCTCATGGAAGGCAGCGAGATCCGCGAAAGCCACCGGGAGGGCGACAGCCGCGTGCAGGACCCGTATTGCATCCGCTGCCAGGCCCAGGTGAGCGGCGCCGCGATCGACCTGCTCCGCCGCGCGGGCGAGGTGCTGGAGATCGAGGCCAATGCTGTCACCGACAACCCGCTGGTGCTGGTCGAAGAAGAGCGCAT
This sequence comes from Roseovarius sp., assembly GCF_030373445.1. GTDB lineage: Bacteria > Pseudomonadota > Alphaproteobacteria > Rhodobacterales > Rhodobacteraceae > Roseovarius. The sequence goes on along the minus strand of NZ_JAUCYU010000001.1, from coordinate 504,313 downwards.
CGTCTCCGGCGGCAACTTCCATGCCGAGCCGGTGGGCTTCGCCGCCGACCAGATCGCCATGGCCATCGCCGAGCTGGGCGCCATCGCCCAGCGGCGCGTGGCGCTGATGGTGGATCCGACCCTCAGCTTCGACCTGCCGCCATTCCTGACGCCGGAACCGGGGTTGAACTCCGGCCTTATGATCGCCGAGGTGACGACCGCCGCGCTGATGAGCGAGAACAAGCACCTCGCCAACCCCTGCACGACCGACAGTACGCCGACCTCCGCCAACCAGGAGGATCACGTGAGCATGGCGGCCCACGCGGCCCGGCGGCTGTTGCGGATGAACGCCAACCTGAGCAACATCCTCGGGGTCGAGGCCATCTGTGCCGCGCAAGGCATCGACTTCCGGGCGCCGCTCAAGACCAGCGAACCCCTCCAACGCGCCATGGCCCGCCTGCGCGAGGCCGTGCCCGCGCTAAAGGAAGACCGCTACCTTGCGCCCGACCTGACCGCCGCGGCGCAGTTGATCCGCGACGGCGCGCTGGTCAGCGCCTCGGGGCTGGCACTGGACATGGGAGACGCATGATGGACCCTGTCGAGGTCATCCGGGGCGACGGCCCCGTCGTTCTGGGCATGCCCCATACCGGCACCTACGTTCCCGCCGATATCAAGCGCAACCTGAACGAGCGCGGGCGCGGGTTGTCGGATACCGACTGGCATATTCACGATCTCTACGACGGGCTGCTGGCCGGTGCCACCGTGGTGCGTGCCACCTTCCACCGCTACGTGATCGACGCCAACCGCGACCCCTCGGGCGCCTCGCTCTACCCGGGGCAGAACACCACGGGCCTCGTCCCGCTCACGGATTTCGACGGGCAGGACATCTGGGACACCCCGCCGACCGAGGCCGACATCGCCGCCCGCAAGCACGCCTTCCACGCGCCGTATCATGCGGCTTTGGAAGCGGAATTGCAGCGCGTGCAAGCGGCGCACGGCGTGGCGGTGCTCTACGACTGCCATTCCATACGCTCTCGTATCCCGTTCCTGTTCGAGGGCACCTTGCCGGATTTCAACGTCGGCACCAACAACGGCACCACCTGTGATGCCAAGATCGCCGAGGCGGTGGCCGAGGATTGCGAAACCGCCGACGGCTTTACCTCTGTCACCAACGGCCGTTTCAAGGGCGGATGGACGACCCGGCACCATGGACGGCCGGACACCGGCCGCCACGCCATCCAGATGGAACTGGCCCAATCCACCTACATGGAGGAGGCGCCGCCATGGTCCTATCGCCCCGATCGGGCCGCGCGCATTCGCCCGCACCTGAAAACCATACTAACCCGTATTGACCGGCTTGCCCGCGAAGGAGAGCTTGCATGACCAATCCCCGCCACAACACCCGTGACATCTATCCCGACACAGGCACCGAGATCAGCGCCAAGAGCTGGGTGACCGAGGCGCCGATGCGGATGCTGATGAACAACCTGCACCCCGACGTGGCCGAGAACCCGCATGAGCTGGTGGTCTATGGTGGCATCGGCCGCGCCGCCCGCACGTGGGAGGATTTCGATCGCATCGTCGGCACGCTCAAGGGCCTCGAGGAAGACGAGACGCTGCTGGTGCAGTCGGGTAAGCCGGTGGGCGTGTTCAAGACCCATTCGGATGCGCCGCGCGTGCTGATTGCCAACTCGAACCTCGTGCCGCATTGGGCCAACTGGGACCATTTCAGCGAGCTCGATAAGAAAGGCCTGATGATGTACGGCCAGATGACGGCCGGGTCGTGGATCTACATCGGCACGCAGGGCATCGTGCAGGGCACCTACGAGACCTTCGCCGAGGCGGGCCGGCAGCATTACGACGGCGACCTGAAGGGCCGCTGGATTCTGACCGGCGGGCTTGGCGGCATGGGCGGGGCCCAGCCGCTGGCGGCGGTCTTCGCCGGGGCGTGCTGTCTCGCCGTGGAATGCGACGAGACCCGCGCCGAGTTCCGCAAGCGGACCCGCTATGTCGACGAGATCACCCATTCGCTGGATGAGGCGCTCGAAATGATCGACCGCTGGACCAAGGCGGGCGAGGCCAAGTCGGTCGCGCTGATCGGTAACGCGGCGGATGTATTCCCCGAGCTGGTGAAGCGCGGCGTGAAACCTGATATCGTCACCGACCAGACCAGCGCGCATGACCCGGTGCATGGCTACCTGCCGCAGGGCTGGACCGTGGGCGAATGGCGCGCCAGGCAGGAGAGCGACCCCAAGGCGGTGGAAAAGGCCGCCCGCGCCTCGATGAAGGTGCATGTGCAGGCGATGGTCGATTTCTGGAACATGGGCGTACCGACGCTCGACTACGGCAACAACATCCGTCAGGTCGCGCTGGAGGAGGGGCTGGAAGATGCATTCGCCTTCCCCGGCTTCGTGCCCGCCTATATCCGCCCGCTCTTCTGCAAGGGCATCGGGCCGTTCCGCTGGTGCGCCCTGTCGGGCGACCCGGAAGATATCTACAAGACCGACGCCAAGATGAAGGATCTGTTCCCCGAGCATGCCGACCTGCACCGCTGGCTCGACATGGCGCAGGAGCGGATCGCCTTCCAGGGCCTGCCCGCGCGGATCTGCTGGATCGGGCTGGGAGAGCGGCACAAGGCCGGGCTGGCCTTCAACGAGATGGTGCGCAATGGCGAGCTGAAGGCGCCCGTGGTGATCGGCCGCGACCACCTCGACAGCGGCTCGGTCGCGTCGCCCAACCGGGAAACCGAGGCGATGAAGGACGGCTCCGATGCGGTCAGCGACTGGCCTTTGCTCAACGCCCTTCTCAACACCGCAAGCGGCGCGACCTGGGTCAGCCTGCATCACGGTGGCGGCGTCGGCATGGGGTTCTCGCAGCATTCCGGCATGGTGATCTGCTGTGACGGCACGGAGGATGCCGATCGGCGGCTCGAACGCGTGTTGTGGAACGACCCGGCGACGGGCGTGATGCGCCATGCCGATGCGGGATATGACATCGCCATCGACTGCGCGCGCGAGCACGGGCTGACGTTGCCTGGCATCTTGAAGTGATCCCCGCCGCGGGGCAGGATACGCCGTAGCGTACCCTGTGGAGGCGGCATGAGCCTTGAGCGGTTCACCGAAGCACAAGAGCGGGTCTGGCCCGCACCGCTGGAGGAAATCCGGCGGGGGCGGAAGGACAGCCACTGGATGTGGTTCGTCTTTCCGCAACTGAAGGGGCTGGGCCGCTCGGCCACGGCGCTGCGCTACGGCATCGCCGACCGGGCCGAGGCGGAGGCCTATCTCGCCCACCCCGTCCTTGGGCCGCGGCTGGTCGAGATTTCCCGTGCCATGCTCACCCACGACGACATCGCGGCCGAGACCATCCTGGGCCCGGTCGACGCGCTGAAACTGCGCTCCTGCGCCACCCTCTTCGAGGCGGCAGGGGGCGGTGCGGTGTTCGCGCGTATCCTCGACTCGTTCTACGACGGGAAACGCTGCCACAGCACGCTGGACCTGCTCGACTGATCCGGCGACGGCGCAGAGCTCGGCATCAAAAACCTAATATATCACTACAATTCAACATTTTATGGCTCACCAAAGAAAAGTGAACCAGATAGTTCAGTTATTGCTTGAAAATCTAAACCGCTCTGTTTAGATATCCGAAAGTGAACGAAACAGTTCAGTTAGGAGAAACCCATGAAACCCGCTCTCGCACTCCTCGCATTGTCCCTCCTGCCGCTCGCTGCGCCCGTTCAGGCGCAAAGCGTCGATGTCGGCAGCCTGTTCCCCACACTGACCTACCCAACCCCCGCGCCCGAACCTGCCACCCGCACGGTGACGGAGCTGAACCGATAGCCCGGTCGCACGGTGCCGCGAGGGGCGGATGCCCTCGCGGCACATGCGGATTTGCTTGCGGGACCGGTGACCCCCCGGCTAGGGTGGACGGGCGACTTCGCGGAGGATGCGCATGACGGCGATGGCCGCAGAAATCAAGAAAGGCCGGAAATTCGACCAGGTGCTCGACGGGGCGCGGGAAATCTTCCTGCGCGACGGCTTCGAGGGCGCCAGTGTCGACGAGATCGCCCGTGCCGCCGGGGTCTCGAAGGCCACGCTTTACAGCTATTTCCCCGACAAGCGTCTGCTGTTCTCCGAAGTCGCAAGGATCGAGTGCAACCGCCAGGCCGAGGAGGCGCTCGACGTCATCGGCATGGGCGCACCGATCGAGGTGGTGCTCCACGAGGCCGCAAACCGGATCGTCCGGTTCTTCCTGTCCGATTTCGGCCGGCAGGTGTTTCGCATCTGCGTATCGGAATCCTTCCGCTTTCCCGAGTTGGGGCGGCGGTTCTATGAATCCGGGCCCAAGCTGGTGCGTGAGCGGATGACGAAGGTGCTGACGCCCTATGTCGAACGCGGCGTGCTCAAGATCGATGACATGGACCTTGCCGCCAACCAGTTCGGCGAACTGTGCAAGGCGGATCTCTTCGTGCGCAACCTGTGCGGGGTGTGCAACGACTTCAACGAACAGGATGTCGAGCGCGTGGTCAACGGCGCGGTCGAGATGTTCCTCGCCCGCTACCGCGCCTGAGGGGGGGCGGGCGTCAGCCGCCCGCCTCGACGATGGCCTTGGCCAGGATCGGCACCGTGGTCTTGTTCAGCCCGGCGATGTTGATCCGCGAGTCGCCCACCATGTAGATGCCGTGATCCTTGCGCAGGGTCTCGACGATCTCGGGCGACAGCCCGAGGCGCGAGAACATGCCGCGGTGCTGGGCGATGAAGCCGTATCGGTCGGACCCGGTAAGGCGCTGCATCTCGCCGGCAAGCTGTTCGCGCAGACCCAGCATGCCTTCACGCACCTCTTCTAGCTCGGCTTTCCAGTCGGCACGCAGGTCGTCGTCGTTGAGAACGATCGACACGAGCCGGGCGCCGTGGTCGGGCGGGAAGGAGTAGTTCTGGCGGTTCAGATAGGCGAGGTTGCCCTGAGCCGCTTTCTGCTTCGAGGCATCCTGAGAGACCGCCATCAGCAGTCCCGTGCGCTCGCGGTAGATGCCGAAATTCTTCGAACAGCTTGCGGCGATCAGGGTTTCCGGGCAGGACGACGCGACCTCGCGCGTGGCCAGCGCGTCGACGTCGAGACCGTCGCCGAAGCCCTGGTAGGCGATGTCGATCATCGGCAGGGCGCCCTTGGCGTTCATCAGCTCGATCACCGCCTTAAACTCGGTCAGGTTCAGGTTGGCGCCGGTGGGGTTGTGGCAGCAGCCGTGGAGGAGGACGACATCGCCCGCTTCGACCTTCTCGAGGCCTTCCATCATGCCGGCGAAATCAACGGCGCAGGTGGCCTCGTCGAAATAGCGGTAGGGGACGGCCTCGATCCCGAGATGTTTCAATATGCTCAGGTGGTTGGGCCAGGTCGGGTCGGAGACGTGGACACGCACGTTCGGGTTGACCATCTTCACCAGCTCGAAGGCCTGGCGCACGGCGCCGGTGCCGCCCGGGGTGGCCACGGCAGCGACGCTTTCGCGCGGCACGGCATCGCCCAGGACCAGGCCGATCATCGCGTCGGAAAAGGCCGGGTCGCCGGCGAGACCGGTATAGGCCTTGGTCGTCTCCTCGCCCCACCATTTCTGCTCGGCGGCCTTGATGGCGCGCATGATGGGCGTGACGCCTTCGGCGTTCTTGTAGACGCCGACGCCGAGGTCGATCTTCTGCTCGCGGGGGTCCTCGCGATACATCTGCATCAGCATGAGGATCTTGTCGGCGGGCTGTTCTTTCAGCGCTTCGAACATCTGGTCAGTCTCCGGTCGCGACGGGTACGGTGCCGAAGGCGCCCCATTCGGCCCAGGACCCGTCGTAAAGCGCGTGGTCGGTCTTGCCGATGCGTTCCAGCGCGAGGTTGATGATGGCGGCGGTGACGCCAGAGCCGCAGGTGGTGATGACGGGGCGGGACAGGTCGACGCCGGCTTTTTCCAGCACGGCGCGCAGGCCGTCGGCGTCTTTCATCGTGCCGTCATCGTTCATAAGCTCCCGATAATGCACGTTTTTCGAGCCGGGTACGTGGCCGCTGCGCAGGCCCTCGCGGGGCTCGGGTTCCTCGCCCCGGAAGCGGCCGGGGGAGCGGGCATCGAGGATCTCGTAATCGCCCAGCTTGGAGGCGGAGGAGACCTGCGTCACGTCCTTGACCATGTGGGCCTGGCGGCGGACGGTCATGTGACGGTCGCGGATGATGGGCTCCATATCCTCGGTCTCGCGGCCCTCGGCGACCCACTTGGGCAGGCCCCCGTCGAGCACCGCGATATCCGACTGTCCCATCAGCCGGAACAGCCACCAGACGCGCGCCGCCGAGAACAGGCCATGGGTGTCGTAGACCACCACCTGGTGCCCGTCGCCGACGCCCATGGCGCGCAGGCGGGACATGAATTTTTCAACGGGCGGGGCCATGTGGGGCAGGTCGGAGCGGTTGTCGGAAATCTCGTCGATATCGAAGAAACGCGCGCCGGGAATGTGGGTTTCGGCATACTCGGCGCGGGCGTCGCGGCCGGTGCCGGGCAGGAACATCGTGCCGTCGAGAATGCGCAGGTCGGGGTCCTTCATGTGGGCCGCGAGCCAGTCGGTGGAAACAAGGGTTTTCGGATCGTCCTGTGCCATGTCGCCCCTCGGGTTGGTTGCCTTCGTGAGTACAACCATGGGCCCCGAAGGGCAAGGTCGGGCGGTGCGCGGGGCGCTGTCGACAGCGTTCTGGGGCGAATCAGGGTTAACGCGTTGATTTCAAGGAAAACACCGTGTCGGTATCACGTCGGTATCGCGTCGGTATCGCGTCGGTGTTTTTTGCCGAAAACCGGCGCCGGCGGCCGGGTTAAGGCACCGGGCGGTGGATCGGAGGGCCTGCAACGGCCGGATCACCGCGCCGGAGGCCGGCCCGGCCGGGCCGGTGCGAATTGATTTGCAAATTCCGGCAATGCCTTCCATCCTTTCGGGAGGGGAGGCGTGTTTGCCGCCCCGGTTCCCGGCGCTGTGCATCCTGATCCCGTTACGCGCGCTGCGCCGAGAGGGAGGAGTCGATATGTGCCAGATATTCGCCGGGCAGGACCCGGAACGTTACCAGCTCGAAACCCGCCGCATGCGGCTGAATGGCCAGAGCACCAGCATCAGGCTGGAGCATTCCTTCTGGGCGATTCTCGACGAGATCGCCGAGGGAGAGGGGCTGACGACGCCGGGCTTCGTGTCGAAGCTGCATGGCGAGGTGCTGGAGCTGCACGGGGAATCGAAGAATTTCACCGCGCTGCTGCGCTGTACCTGCCTTGTCTATCGCGAGATGCCGCCCAAGGCCGAGGGGGCGCGGATCGCCGCGGAATGAGCGCGGCGGCGGTGTAGTAACCCCTTACTACCCGGCCGCGATCGCGGCCTGATACCCTGTTCCGGACAAGACACAAGTTCGGAGGACAGGCATGGCGAAGGCCATTCACAGCATGATCCGGGTGCTCGACGAGGCACGCTCGGTTGATTTCTACCGGCGGGCCTTCGGGCTCGAGGTCGCGGATCGGCTGGATTTCGAGAAATTCACCCTCGTTTACATGAGCAACGGGGAAAGCCCGTTCGAGGTGGAGCTGACGGTCAACAAGGGCCGGACGGAGCCCTATGACCTTGGCGACGGATACGGGCATCTGGCCGTGCTGGTGGAGGACCTCGCGGCCGAGCATGCCCGGTTCGAGGCGGAAGGTCTCAACCCCCGGAAGATGGTGGAGTTCGCGCCGGATGGCGAGGTGGTGGCGAAGTTCTTCTTCGTGGCCGACCCGGACGGCTACGAGATCGAGGTTCTGCAGAGAGGCGGGCGGTTCAAGTAATTCAAGAGAAGACGTCGACGTAGGGAGGAGACGACAATGAAAGACAACAGCCAGCAACGCGGATTGACGCGGCGCGAGCTTCTGTCGCGCAGCATGGCCGCGGGCGCGAGCTTCGTGGTGGGCGGGGGCTATGTGGCCAGCGCCGACGCGGCATGGGCGATGGAAACCGCCGCCCTGAAGCCGGAGACGATGGCGACGCTGATCCAGATGGCGCGCGATATCTATCCGCATGACCACGTGGGCGACGAATACTACGCCATCGCGGTCAAGGCCTATGACAGCGAGGAGGCCGCGCCGGCCATCGAGGCCGGGATCGCCGGGCTGAACGCCGCGGCGCAGGGCAAGGGCTTTGCCGATTACCTGTCGGTCGGGTGGGAGCGTGACCGGGTCGATATCCTGCGCGGGATCGAGGACAGCGCCTTTTTCCAGACGGTGCGGGGCGGTTTGGTGACCGGTCTCTATAACCAGAAGGCGGTGTGGCCGCTCTTCGGGTACGAGGGCGAGTCCTATTCCGAGGGCGGGTACCTGTACCGCGGCTTCGACGACATTACCTGGCTTTGAGCCATAGCATACGGAGGAGGAAAGACTATGGCTGCACCTTTTGACAAGACGGACAGCAACGTGGTGGTCGTGATCGGCACCGGCGCGGGCGGCGGGGTTCTGGCGAACGAGCTGGCCCAGCGCGGCGTGCCTGTCGTGGCGCTGGAGGCGGGCGGGCGCTACCTGCCCGAGGATTACGTCAACGACGAGTGGGAGAGCTTTGGCCAGCTCGCCTGGACCGATCCGCGGACGACCAGCGGCGACTGGCGGGTGGCGAAGGATTTCTCGGGCCTGCCAGCGTGGATCGTGAAGGCCGTGGGCGGCACGACGACCCACTGGGCCGGCGCCTCGCTTCGCTTCCAGGAGCACGAATGGAAGGCGAAGACCAATTACGGCGAGGTGCAGGGCGCGAACCTGCTCGACTGGCCGATCGACGGCGAGGAAATGGCGCCGTGGTACGAGAAGGCCGAGGCCAAGCTTGGCGTCACCCGCACCGGGGGCCGCGAGGGCCTGCCGGGGAACAACAACTTCAAGGTGTTCGAGGCCGGGGCGAAGGCGCTGGGCTACTCGGAGGTGCATACCGGGCGGATGGCGATCAACAGCGCCGAGTATGACGGCCGGATGGCGTGTCAGCAGACCGGTTTCTGTTTCCAGGGCTGCAAGTGGGGCGCCAAGTGGTCGGCGGCCTACACGGACATTCCGCGCGGCGAGGCGACGGGCAACCTGGAGGTGCGCGAGAAGGCGCATGTGCTGCGGATCGAGCATGGCAAGGATGGCCGGGTGAACGGCGTGGTCTATGCCGATGCGGAAGGGAACGAGCACAAGCAGGCGGCGCGGGCGGTCTGCCTGGCCGGCAACTCGTTCGAGAGCCCGCGGGTGCTGCTGAATTCGGCGAGCGCGATGTATCCCGACGGGCTGGCCAACAGTTCCGGGCAGGTGGGGCGCAACTACATGCGGCACATGACCGGGTCGGTCTATGCCACCTTCGAGGAGCCCGTCAGGATGTGGCGCGGGACGACCATGGCCGGGATCATCCAGGACGAGGCGAAGCACGACCCGAGCCGCGGTTTCGTGGGCGGTTACGAGCTTGAGACGCTGGCGCTGGGCCTGCCGTTCATGGCGGCGTTCCTCGACCCCGGCGGGTGGGGGCGCGAATTCACCACGGCGCTGGATTCCTACGAGAACATGGCCGGCATGTGGATCGTGGGCGAGGACATGCCGCAGGAGACGAACCGCGTGACGCTGAACCATGACGTGACGGACCAGTTCGGAATGCCGGTGGCGAACGTGCATTTCGACGACCACCCGAACGACGTGGCGATGCGCAACCATGCGTATGCACGCGGCAAGGCGGTTTACGAGGCGGTGGGCGCGACGCGCACTTTCCCGACGCCGCCCTATCCCTCGACCCACAACCTTGGCACCAACCGGATGTCGGAGAACCCGAGGGACGGGGTGGTGAACAAGTGGGGCCGCACGCATGACATCGACAACCTGTTCATCTCGGACGGGTCGCAGTTCACGACCGGCGCGGCGGAGAACCCGACGCTGACCATCGTGGCGCTGGCGATCCGGCAGGCCGATCACATCGCGGGCGAGCTGTCGCGCGGGAACATGTGAGAGAGCGACTGGCGCCCCCGGAGTTCGCTTCGGGGCGTTTCTCCCGGCCCGGCGTCTGCCCTATTGCAGGCGCCGGGTTTTTTGGCGTTGGCGCCCGTGTTGCACTGGCTGCTGCAAGTCGTGATTTGACAAGTTGGTGAGCGTGCCTTTGCATTTGTCCCCAATGGCGCCATCTGATGCGTCAAGGCAGATTGTGAAAGGGGAACCGCCGGATGGGATACGAGAGGTCGAAGGAAGCGATCGAGAAGCTGACGCCGGAGCAGTACCGGATCACCCAGAGGGCCGGGACGGAACGGCCGTTCACCGGCGAGTACAACGACAACAAGCAGCCGGGGATCTACGTGGATATCGTCTCGGGCGAGCCGCTGTTCGCCTCGTCTGACAAGTTCGAGTCGGGCTGCGGGTGGCCGAGCTTCACCAAGCCGATCGTACCCGCCTACGTGACCGAGCATCGGGACGAGAGCCTTGGCATGGTGCGCACCGAGGTGCGGTCGAAACATGGCGACAGCCATTTGGGCCACGTCTTCAACGACGGGCCGCGCGACCGGGGCGGGCTGCGCTATTGCATCAATTCCGCCGCCCTGCGGTTCATCCATCGCGACGAGATGGAGGCCGAGGGCTATGGCGATTACCTGAACCAAGTGGAGGACGTATAGATGTCTGATCAACGTGCCGTTCTGGCAGGTGGCTGTTTCTGGGGTATGCAGGACCTGATCCGCAAGCTTCCGGGCGTGAAGAGCACCCGCGTGGGATATACCGGGGGTGACGTGCCCAATGCCACCTATCGCAACCATGGCACCCATGCCGAGGGGATCGAGATCATCTACGATCCCGAGACGATCACCTATCGGGAACTGCTGGAGTTCTTCTTCCAGATCCACGACCCGACCACCCTGAACCGGCAGGGCAATGACGTGGGCATGTCGTATCGCTCGGCGATCTACTATGTCGACGCGATGCAGCAGCAGGTGGCGCTTGACACCATCGCCGATGTCGAGGCGAGTGGCATCTGGCCCGGCAAGGTGGTGACCGAGGTCGAGCCGGTGGGCGACTTCTGGGAAGCCGAGCCCGAGCACCAGGATTACCTTGAGCGGATTCCCAACGGCTATACCTGCCATTTCCCGCGCCCCGACTGGGTGCTGCCGCGGCGCGCCGCGGCGGAGTAGGCGCTGGCCATCGAGACGATCGGCTTTGGCGGCGGGTGCCACTGGTGTACCGAGGCCGTCTTTGCCGTGCTGAAAGGTGTCGGCCGGGTGGAGCAGGGCTTCATCCGGTCGGAGCCGCCCGACGATGGCTGGTCGGAGGCGGTGAGGCTGGGGTTCGACCCGGCCGAGATTGACCGCGAGGTGCTGATCGAGGTGCACCTGCGGACCCATGCCAGCATGTCCGATCATTCCATGCGCGGGAAGTACCGCAGCGCCGTCTACGTGACGGGCGAGGCGCAGGGCGAGGCCGTGCGCGAAAGCCTCGACCGGTTGCAGGCGGGGTTCGAGTGGCTGCTGGTGACGCGGGTTCTGCCGCTTGTGGCGTTCCGGGCATCGGAGGAGCGGTTTCAAAACTACCATGTAAAGCAGGCGGGCGGCCCGTTCTGCACGCGGTATATCGACCCAAAGCTTGACCGGCTGCGGGTAGAGTTTGCCGCGCATGTGAGGTGAACCCGACAGGCGCGAATTTCAGGTTGGCATGTGGCCTGTGGTCTTTATGCTGGCAGGTACAACTATAAAATCCGTCTTTTGGGAGGAGACACCATGCAGAAGATTTTCGGACTTGGTCTGACCACCGCGCTCGGGCTCGTATTCGCGAGCGAAGCCGTGGCGACCGAATGGAACGTGTCGGTCTGGGGCAAGCGCCGCGCCTTTACCGAGCACGTGGAGAAGCTGGCCGAGTTGGTGGCCGAGAAGACCGATGGCGAGTTCACCATGAACGTGAGCTATGGCGGACTGTCGAAGAACCGCGAGAACCTTGACGGGATTTCCATCGGCGCCTTCGAGATGGCGCAGTTCTGTGCAGGCTATCACCCGGACAAGAATCGCCTGATCACCGTGCTGGAGCTGCCGTTCCTCGGCGTCGAGAACCTCGACCAGGAAGTGGCGGTGAGCCATGCGGTGTACGACCACCCCGCCGTGCAGGACGAGATGGCGCAGTGGAACGCCAAGCTGCTGATGACCTCGCCCATGCCGCAATACAACATCGTGGGCACCGGCGAAGTGCGTGATTCGCTTGAGGATTTCGAGGGCATGCGGGTGCGCGCCACCGGCGGGCTTGGCGAAGCGTTCAAGGCCGTGGGCGCGGTGCCGACCTCGGTGACCGCGACGGAGGCCTACCAGGCGATGGAATCGGGCGTGGTCGATACCGTGGCGTTTGCCCAGCACGCGCACCTGTCCTTCGGCACGATCAACCAGGCCGACTGGTGGACCGCGAACCTCAACCCCGGCACGGTGAACTGCCCTGTCGTGGTGAATATCGATGCGTACGAGGGGCTGTCGGATGCCGAGCGCGAGGCGCTGGACAGCTCGGTTCCGGAAGCGATCGACCATTACCTGGCCAATTACGCCGAGCTGCTGAAGCGCTGGGACGAGGTGCTGGCCGAGAAGGAGGTCGAGAAGGTGACGATTTCTGAGGAAGAGCTGTCGGCCTTCCGGGAGCAGGCCGCCGACCCGATCCGCGAGCAGTGGATCGAGGACATGGAGGGGCAGGGCCTGCCGGGGCAGGAGCTGTATGACCTCGTGAGCTCGACGCTGGAAGAGGCGAAGGCCTCGAATTGATCGCATGATAACGGGCCGTCCGGGCGAGACCCGGACGGCCCTTACGATTCCGGATCAACCGGGACGGGGAGAGGACTATGGCCGGTGCTTCAACGGTGCTGGAAGATGGCAGCCTGCTCAGCCGGCTGGACAAGCAGCTTCTGAAACTCGAACGGTTCTTCGCGCTTCTGAGCGGGATCGCGGTGTTCTCGCTGATGTTCCTTGCGGCCTACTCGGTGGGCGGGCGGAAGTTCTTCGGCTCGCCGATGGCGGGGTATGTCGACTGGATCGAGATGCTGATGCCGCTCATTGCGTTCATGGGGATCGCCTATGTGCAGCGCGATGGCGGGCATATCCGGATGGATATCGTGATCGGGCAGTTGAAGGGCCGGGTTCTGTGGGCGGCTGAGCTGTTGTCGGTGGTGCTGATCCTGCTGTTGATCGTGGGGCTGATCTGGGGAAGCTGGGCGCATTTCGACCGGAGTTTCGACATGTCGCGCCCGCTCTGGAGCCGGGACAGCACGATTGATATCGGGCTGCCGGTCTGGCCGTCGAAGATACTGGTGCCGGTGGCGTTCTCGGTGCTGTGCCTGCGGCTGCTGATCCAGATATGGGCCTATGGGCGGGCCTTCGTGCTGGGGCTGGAAAGGCCGGTTTCGGTGCCGCTGATCCAAACGGTGGCGGAACAGGCGGCGCAAGAGGCCGACCAGCTTGAGGGGCGCGACTGATGGATTCCATAGAGATCGGTCTCTGGATCACGGGCGCCATGCTGGTGATGGTGGTCCTTGGGATGCGCGTGGCGTTCGCCGCCGGGATGGCGGGGTTCGTCGGGCTGGTGGTGATCTTCTGGTCGAAGAAGGATTTCGGCGGGGAGGATTTCACCTGGGCGCTGACGGTGGCGACGAAGACCGCGGGCCAGGTGCCGCATTCGAAGGTGTCGGCCCATGCGCTGAGCCTTATCCCGACATTCATATTGATCGGCTATCTCGCCTATTACGCGGGCCTGACGCGGGCGATGTTCGAGGCGGCGAAGCGGTGGATCGCGTGGCTGCCGGGCGGCCTGGCGGTGTCGACGGTGTTCGCCACGGCCGGGTTCGCCGCGGTGTCTGGCGCGTCGGTGGCGACGGCGGCGGTGTTCGCAAGGATCGCCATCCCGGAGATGCTGAAGATCGGGTACAACAAGCCCTTTGCCGCGGGCGTGGTGGCCGCGGGCGGGACGCTGGCGAGCCTTATCCCGCCCTCGGCGATCCTGGTGATCTATGCCATCATCGTCGAGCAGGACGTGGGCAAGCTTCTCCTGGCGGGGTTCATTCCCGGGGCATTCTCGGCGCTGGTCTATGCGCTGCTGATCGTCGGCATCGCGGTGGTGTTCAAGTCGGTCGGGCCGCCGGTCACGGGGTATACGTGGAAGGAGCGGTTCGTCTCGCTGCCGCCGGCGCTTCCGATCGTGGCGGTGGTCGTGATCATCATCTTCTTCGTCTACAACCCGTTCGGCGATGCCTGGGGTACGCCGACCGAGGGCGGCGCGGTGGGGGCGTTCATCGTCTTCCTGATGGCGCTGTACCGCGGGATGCGGTGGAAGGAGCTGAGATCTGCGCTGATCGAGACCGCGAAGCTGACGGTGATGATCTTCACCATCATCTGGGGCGTGCTGATCTACGTGCGGTTCCTTGGCTTTGCCGACCTGCCCGGCGCGTTCGCCGACTGGATCACCTCGCTCGAGATGTCGCCGATGCTGATCCTGATCTGCATCCTGCTGGCCTATGCGGTGCTGGGGATGTTCATGGACGCGATCGGGATGCTGCTGCTGACGCTGCCGGTGGTCTACCCGGCGGTGATGGCGCTGAACGGGGGCGAGATGGTGTCGGCGGCGGACAGCACGTTCGGGATGAACGGCACGATGTGCGCGATCTGGTTCGGGATACTGGTGGTGAAGATGGCCGAGTTCTGTCTGATCACGCCGCCCATCGGGTTGAACTGTTTCGTGGTGGCGGGCGTGCGGCCCGATTTGAGCGTGCAGGATGTATTCAAGGGTGTGACGCCGTTCTTCATCGCCGACGCGGTGACGATCGGGTTGCTGGTGGCGTTCCCGTGGATCGTGCTTTGGCTGCCGAGTTTGGCGTGAACCGGCTCGTGTGATGGCGCGAGGCCCCGGGTCAGGCCCGGGGCGGGTCGCTCAGGCTGCGAGGTCGCCCGGTGAGGGCCGGGGGAAGCGGTCGAGCGCGGTCATGACGATCTGGCGGGCGCGGGCGCCTTCCCAGTCTTCGCCGAGCAGGATGTCGGGCAGGTCGTCATGGCGCAGGCGCAGGCGCCGCCAGTGGTGCAGTGTCAGCACGCGGACCGCGCTGAGCGACAGGCTGTCCTGCGGCGGGGTGGCGGTGAGGATGTCGGTGACCGCCTCGGTGAGCTGGGCGTAATCCCGGCGGAGTTCAGGGGCGGCGACGGCGTCGGCCACCCATGCGGGCGCGGTGCCGGGGTCGAGCGGCGTGAGCCAGTAATCGGCGGGCAGGCCGGTGGCCGGACCGGCGAGGATGGCTGTGCGCGGCGCGAGGGCGGCGGCGGTTTTCGGCAGGGCGGAGGTGAAATCGGCGGCGGTGACGCTGGGCGGGGCGAGGATCATCTGCGCCGTGCCCACGGGCGGCTGACCGGTGGCATAGATGCGGCCGCGCACGGCCTGGGTTTCGCGCCAGCCCATGGCCGAGAGGCGGTAGGCGGCGTCGCGCCCCTTCTTCTCGGTCTGGATCCAGCCATCGCGTTTCAGGCGGTGGAGGGCCACGCGCATGGTGGGCGCCGTGAGCCCGATGCGCTCGATCAGGGCGTTGAGATCGCGACCCGAGATGCTGTCGTGACGGGCGACACAGAAGTCGCCCAGCACGGAAACGATCACCGACCACGCCTTGAGCGGGCCGCATTCGGCGAGTTGCTGGATTTTCCGTTCCGTGTCAGGCGCTTGCATATACATAGTATAGGCAGGCGCCGATACGTCCTCAAGTGGCGTTCATGGTGAGAAGTTCGTATTCGGCGACCTTCTCGTCATCCTGGTTGGTCAGGGTGACCTGCCAGCGCACCTCACCGTAATCAGGGGTGCGCGGGGTCCTGGCCTTGACGATCAGGCGGACCTTGATGGCATCGCCCGCTTCGACCGGCTTCATGAAGCGCAGGTTGTCGAGCCCGGTATTGGCTAGAACCGGCCCCTCGTTCGGTTCGACGAACAGGCCGGCGGCAAAGGAGATGAGCAGGTAGCCATGCGCCACGCGGCCGGGGAAGAACGGGTTCCGCTTCGCCGCCTCGTCATCCATGTGGGCATAGAAGGTGTCGCCCGTGAAGTGGGCGAAGGTCTCGATATCTTCCAGCGTGACGGTGCGGGCCGGGGTGTGGAGAGTGTCGCCGATGTCGAGCTCGGCGAACTTGCGGGTGAAGGGGTGGGCCGGGCGTTCGGTTTCCTCGGAGCCGAGGATCCACGTGCCGGTGATGGCGGTGAGCATGTCGGGCGAGCCCTGGATGGCGGTGCGCTGCATGTAGTGTTTCACGCCGCGGATGCCGCCCAGCTCTTCGCCGCCCCCCGCACGCCCGGGG
The DNA here is from genome assembly GCF_030373445.1 of Roseovarius sp. GTDB lineage: Bacteria > Pseudomonadota > Alphaproteobacteria > Rhodobacterales > Rhodobacteraceae > Roseovarius. Next base: position 488,035 of record NZ_JAUCYU010000001.1, on the reverse strand, counting down.
CCGCCATGGACCATGTGCGGCATGGGCGAACCGTGGCCGGTGCTCTCCTTCATCGAGGTCCGGTCGTTGATGTAGAGGCGGCCGTGATAGGCGGCGGTGCCCAGCGTGACCTCGCGCGCGGTGGCGGGGTCGTGGGTGATCAGCGAGGTGACGAGCGAGCCGCCGCCGCGATTGGCGAGGTCCACGGCATGGCCGATGTCGCGATAGCCCATGATGGTGGAGACCGGCCCGAAGGCTTCGGTGTCGTGGATGCGCCGGGCGCGGTCGGGGTCGGTGCAGTGGTAGAGCATCGGGGGCAGGAAGGCCCCGGTCTGGGCGTCGTCGCCGTTGATGGTGAAATCATCGGGGTCGCCGAAGACGCGCTTGGCCTCGGCGCCGAGGATATCGAGCTTTTCGAGTACGTCACGCTTCTGGTCGGCCGAGACGAGGGCGCCCATGCGGGTGTCGTCGAGCCTCGGGTCGCCGGTGACGGATTTGGAGAGCTTGGCGGACAGCGCCTCGATCACCGCGTCTACATGGTCTTCGGGGGCGAGGATGCGGCGGGTGGCGGTGCATTTCTGGCCCGCCTTGGTGGTGATCTCGCTGACCGCCTCCTTGATGAAAAGGTCGAACTCGGGCGTGCCCGGTTCGGCGTCGGGGCCGAGGATGGACGCGTTGAGGCTGTCCTGCTCGGCCATGAAGCGGGTGGAGTTCTGCACGAGGTTCGGATTGCCGCGCAGCTTGGTGGCGGTGGCGGCGGAGCCGGTGAAGCCGACCACGTCCTGGCAGTCGAGCCGGTCGAGCATGTCGCCGATACCGCCCGAGACGAACTGTAGCGCACCTTCGGGCAGGATGTCGGCCTCGAGCATCAGGCGCACGCAGGCCTCTGTGACGTAGCAAGTGGCGGTGGCGGGTTTGACGATGGCGGGCATACCGGCGAGGAGCGTCGGCGCCAGCTTTTCCAGCATCCCCCAGACGGGGAAGTTGAAGGCGTTGATATGCACGGCGGTGCCGAGCAGTGGCGTGCAGATATGCTGCCCGAGGAAGCTGCCGGAGCGGGAGAGCTGTTCGAGATCGCCGTCGGAAAGGACGTGCCCGTCGGGCATTTCGCGGCGGCCCTTGGAGGCGAAGACGAACATGGTGCCGATGCCGCCGTCGATGTCGAAGGCGTGGTCGCGCTTGGTGGCGCCGGTGTCGTAGGAGATGTCGTAGAGTGCCTGCTTGTGCTCGGTCAGGTGCTGGGCCAGCGCCTTGAGCATGCGGGCGCGGTCGTGGAAGGTGAGCTTGCGCAGGGCGGGGCCGCCCCTGGTGCGGGCGTGGTCGAGCATGGCCTGCGTGTCGATGCCCTTGGTGCCGGCGCGGGCGATGACCTGTCCGGTGATGGCGCTTTCGATCTCGCGCGCCGAATCGTCGGGCGCGATCCATTCGCCGGCGGCGTAGCTTTTGACGTTCTTGAGGGTCATCTGGGCGCTCCTTCCATACGGGTGCGGGGCGTCGGAATCGACGGTCGGTTATTTATTGACCAACCGGTCGGTTTATGCAAGATGCGATTTGAATCAGGCGCGGGGAGGCAGACGCATGAGCGAGACGATTCTGGTGGAGGATCACGGGACCTGGGTGGAGATCACGCTCAACCGCCCGGACCGGATGAACAGCTTTACCGAGGAGATGCACAAGGCGCTTCGGGCCGCGCTGGAGGCGGCGCGGGACGACGGCAAGCGGGCGGTGCTGCTGACCGGGGCGGGCCGTGGCTTCTGCGCGGGGCAGGACCTTGGCGACCGAGATCCGTCGAAGATGGACGGGCCGCCGGACCTTGGCAAGACGGTGCGCGAGCTGTGGGCGCCGCTGGTGCGGCTGATCCGGTCGCTGGAGTGCCCGGTCATCTGTGCCGTGAACGGCGTGGCGGCAGGCGCCGGGGCGAACCTGACGCTGGCCTGCGATTTCGTGCTGGCGGCGGAAAGCGCCAAGTTCATCCAGTCCTTTGCCAAGGTTGGGCTGATCCCCGACACCGGCGGAAGCTGGCACCTGCCGCACCTCGTTGGCGAGGCGCGGGCGAAGGGGCTGGCCTTCACCGCCGAGCCGATCACCGCGCAGAAGGCCGAGGATTGGGGGCTGATCTGGAAGGCGCTGCCGGATGAGAGCCTGATGGAGGAAGCGCGGGGCTATGCCAGGCGGTTCGCGGAGGGCCCGACGCTGGGCTTTGCCGAGACCAAGGCGTGTATTCACGCGGCCGCGGCCAACACGCTGGACGAGCACCTCGAGCGCGAGGCGGTCGCGATGAAACGCTGTGGCGAGAGTGCCGATTATGCCGAGGGGGTGTCGGCCTTCCTTGGCAAGCGCGCGCCGGTCTTCAAGGGGGAATGAGCATGACGCCGAAGGAACGGGCCGAGAAGTCGGCCGAGGCGATGTGGAAGGGTGACCGGGCGAGCCAGTGGTTCGGTATGGAGATCGTCGAGGTCGACGAGGGCCGCGCGGTGATGCGGATGACCGTGGCGCCGGAGCATTGCAACGGGCACGGCATGTGCCATGGCGGCGTGACCTTCACGCTGGCCGACAGCGCCTTTGCCTTTGCCTGCAACAGTCGCAACCAGTCGACCGTGGCCCAGCACAACGTGATCAGCTACCTCGCGCCGGGGATGGCGGGCGACGTGCTGACGGCCCGCGCGGAAGAGACCGACCTGTCGGGCCGCAGCGGCATCTACGACGTGACCGTGACCAACCAGGATGGCCGCAAGATCGCCGAGTTGCGGGGCTTTTCCCGGACGATCAGCGGCAGCCTGTTCGACGAATGACGCGAGGGAGGACGCGATGAAGGACCTGACGCCGGAGAAATCGAGCCTCGATGCGATCGAGGTGGCCTCGATCGACGAGATCCGGAGCCTGCAATTGGACCGGCTGAAATGGTCGCTGCGGCATGCCTATGAGAACGTGCCGATGTACCGGGAGCGGTTCGATGCGGCGGGGGTGCATCCGGATGACCTCAAGTCGTTGAGCGACCTGGCGAAGTTTCCGTTCACCAACAAGGCCGACCTGCGGGACAACTACCCGTTCGGCTTGTTCGCCGTGCCGCGGGAGAAGATCGTGCGGGTCCATGCGTCGTCGGGCACCACGGGCAAGCCGACGGTGGTGGGCTATACGCGGAACGATATCGACATGTGGGCCGACATGGTGGCCCGCTCGATGCGGGCGAGCGGGACACGGCGCGGGGATATCGTGCACGTGGCCTATGGGTACGGCCTGTTCACCGGGGGCCTTGGCGCGCATTACGGGGCCGAGCGGCTGGGCTGTACGGTGGTGCCAGTCTCGGGCGGGATGACCGAGCGGCAGGTGACGCTGATCGACGATTTCAAGCCGACCACGATCATGGTGACGCCGTCCTACATGCTCAACATCCTCGAGCAGTTCCACAAGGCGGGGCTGGACCCTCGGGAAAGCTCGCTGGAGGTGGGGATCTTCGGGGCGGAGCCGTGGACGAACGCGATGCGGTCCGAGGTGGAGGAGGCGTTCGACATGCACGCCGTCGACATCTACGGGCTGTCCGAGATCATGGGGCCGGGCGTGGCCAATGAATGCGTCGAGACCAAGGACGGGCTGCATATCTGGGAGGATCATTTCTTTCCCGAGATCATCAACCCCGAGACCGGCGAGGTGGTCGAGGATGGCGAGATGGGCGAGCTGGTCTTCACCACGCTGACCAAGGAAGGCCTGCCGATGATCCGCTACCGGACGCGCGATCTGACGCGGTTGTTGCCCGGCACGGCAAGGAGCCTGCGGCGGATGGAGAAGATTACGGGTCGGTCGGACGACATGATCATCCTGCGGGGCGTCAACGTCTTCCCGACGCAGATCGAGGAACAGGTGATGGCGACCGGTGGGTTGGCGCCGCATTTCCAGATCGAGCTCTACAAGGCCGGGCGGATGGATGCGATGCGGGTGTTCGTGGAGGCCGATCCGAAGGCCGCCGACGAGGCCAGCAAAAACGCCGCCGCAAGGATGCTGACCAAGCATATCAAGGACGTGGTGGGCGTGTCGGCCGAGGTGGTCGTGGGCGAGCCCGGTGACGTGGCCCGCTCGCAGGGCAAGGCGCAGCGCGTGGTCGACAACAGGGCGAAGGAGTAAGGCTTGGCCCGGACGATCGCCAAGGACCACGACGAGAAGCGGGCGCATATCCTGGCCTCGGCCGCGAAGGTGTTCGCGACCGAGGGGTTCGACCGGGCGTCGATGACCCAGCTGGCGCGGGATTGCGGGATCTCGAAGGCGAATATCTACCACTACTACGACGGCAAGGAAGCGATCCTTTACGATATTCTCGAGACGTACCTGCGGGAATTGCGGGACCGGGTGTGCGGCATTTCGCTTGAGGGCCTCGGGCCGGAGGATCGGGTGCGGGCCGTGGTGCGCGAGGTGCTGCTGGCCTACCAGGGCTCGGACCACGAGCACCGGGTGCAGGTGAACGGCGTGGGGCGTTTGCCGGCGGATCAGCAGACGGTCTTGCGGGGCTACCAGCGCGAGATGGTGGTCTACGTGGGCGAGGTTCTGAAGGGCGTGGCGCCCGAGGCGCTGGGGCAGGACAGTGCGAGGCTGCGGTCGGTGACGATGTCGGTGTTCGGGATGCTGAACTGGTACTTCATGTGGAACAGCGGCGCCGGGCCGGAGGCAAGGGAGGATTACGCGCGGGTGGTCGCCGACCTGACCCTGAACGGGGTGCGCGGGGTCTGAGGCGGGGTTGACGCCGGGGCCCAATCAACGAAGGGTGAACGGGTTTCCACCAACCCCCAGGAGAGTGCCATGGCGGACCGCCCGGACGAATTGCAGACCTTCCTAGATGCCAGTCTGGATGCGTTCGAGGCGCATGCGGATCATCCGCGGGCGCAGGCCTCGCTGGCGAAGATCCGGGCGGCGCTGGCCGAGCCCGGGGAGATGGCCGAGAAGGGTGCCGGGCGGCTGCCGGTCTGTGCCCTGCTTGACGAGGTGGCGGTGCCGGAGCGGTTCGAGGCGCCGGATTTGCGCCGCGTTATCAAGGCGTTCGGCGATATAGAGCCGCGGCTGACCTGGGAGATAAGGGGCGGCGACATGTCGACCGCCAGCGAGAATATCGCCGAGGGCCATGCCAATGCGAGGATCGTCGGCCCCGGCGGGATCGAGCGGAGGTCGGACGTGTGGCTGGGCGTGTCGCTGCTGGCGCCGCATGTGCGCTATCCCGATCACAACCACCCGCCGGAGGAAACCTACCTGGTGTTCAGCGAGGGCGAGTTCCGGCACGGCGACAGCGGCTGGTTCGCGCCGGGGGTGGGCGGCTCGCTGTACAACGAGCCGGGGATTTCCCACGCCATGCGGACGGGCGATGCGCCGATGTTGGCGATGTGGGCGCTGTGGGCCGGGGACCGTACGGAGGCGTAGGGTAAGGCCGGGTTTTCGACGTCGGTATCGCGTCGGTAAAACGTCGGTATCTGGTCGGTGTTCCGGACGCGGGGCCGGAGCGGGGTTTAGCACGGCGGCGCGGCGTGTGGCGAATTCTTGAAAAGAATTCGGATCGGACTCTTTTAAAGAGTCCGGGTCCCCGGTTGCGGTGATGGGGGAGCGCCCTTGGCTAGACCCACTTGGCCATGGGCGGGAGGCTCATCAGCACCGCCTCGGGGTCGTGGCTGGTGGCGAGGCCGAACTTGGTGCCGCGGTCGTAGACGAGGTTGTACTCGGCATAGAGGCCGCGGTGGATGAGCTGGGCGTCCTTCTCGGCCTCGCCGAATTGCATCCGACGCCGTTTTTCCACCAGCGGCACGAAGGCCGGCAGGAAGGCGCGGCCGATGTCCCGGGTCAGGGCGAAATCGGCCTCCCAGCTTCCGGAGTTCTGGTCATCCATGAAGATGCCGCCCACGCCGCGGGCGCGGCGGCGGTGGGGGATGTAGAAATACTCGTCGGCCCAGGCCTTGAGCCTTGGGTATTCCCCCGCGCCATGCGGGTCGAGCCAGGCCTTCTGGGTGGCGTGGAAATGGCCGGTGTCCTCGTCATACTCAATGCAGGGGTTCAGGTCGGAGCCGCCGCCGAACCACCAGGCGCCCGGGGTCCAGAACATGCGGGTGTTCATGTGGACGGCCGGCACGTGCGGGTTCTGCATGTGGGCGACGAGGCTGATGCCGCTGGCCCAGAAGCGGGGGTTCTCCTCGATCCCGGGCACGCCGCGGGCGGCCATCGAGGCCTGGGCCACCTGGCTGAGCGTGCCGTAGACCTCGGAGATGTTGACGCCGACCTTCTCGAACACCCGCCCGCCGCGCATGACGCTCATGAGGCCGCCGCCGGCATCGGAGCCGTCCTCGCTGGTGCGGCTGGTTGCCCTGACCTCGAACCGGCCGGGTTCGGCAGCGGCGAAGGGGCCTTCGGCGTGGCTTTCCTCCAGCTCCTCGAAGGCGGCCACGATCGTGTCGCGCAGCTCGCGGAACCAGGCAGCCGCTCGGGCCTTTTCCGCCGTCATCTCTCCGGTCATGTTTCCGGTCATCTGGCCCCCCGTTCAGTGTGCCGGCGCCGCCACCGGATCGAGCAGGGTGCGGCCGCCATCGACCGTCATGATCTGGCCGGTCATGAAGCCGGAACTGTCGCAGGCGAGGTATTGCACCGCCTCGGCGAGCTCCGTCGCGGAGGCGATCCGGCCGAGCGGGGTGTGATCCTCGATATCGGCGCGGAAATCGCGATTCTCGCGCAGGGTGCCCTGGAGCGAGGCGCTCATCACCGAGCCGAAGGCCACGGCGTTGACCCGGATCCGGTGGGGCGCGAGGGCCACGGCAAGGCTGCGCGTCATCTGGTCGAGCGCGGCAGAGGAGACGGAGAACGCCAGCAGGTCGGGATGGGTGCGGCGCGCGGCGATCGAGGAGAGGTTGACGATGGTGCCGACCGGGCCGCCCTCGCGCGCCTCGGCCTGCTTGATCATCCGCTTGGCGACAAGCTGGCTGGTGCGCAGGGCGGTCAGCAGGTTCTGGCTGAGGAGTTGCTCGACCGCGTCGTCATCGGGGTTGAGCGGGTCGGAGACCAGCATCTGGCGCGAGGCGTTTACAAGGATGTCGACCTGGTCGAAGGCGTCGATGGTGGCCGACAACAGGTTGGCGAGCGTCAGCTTCTCGCGCAGGTCGCCCGCGAAATAGCGCTTGTTGCTGCCTTCCTCGTTTTCGCCAACCTGCTTGATGAGCTGCTTCTCGTCGATATCGGCGAACATCACGTTCGCGCCCTTGTCGACGAAATGCCGCCCGATGGCGAGGCCGATGCCGTTCGCCCCGCCGGTCACGATCGCGGTCTTTCCGGAAATGGAAAATGACATGGTCTACCCTTTTGTGCCTGTGGGATATCGCCGGGGATCAGCCGGGCCGGCGCGCCGGGCGCATCCCGTGCAGAAGCTTGAACCGGTTGTCGCCGCCCATTTCCTTCACCTCTCCGAACTGGCGCGCCATCTCCGATTCATAGGGGAGATGGCGGTTGGCGACCAGAAAAAGCTGGCCCCGTGGTGAAAGCAGCCGGGCGGCGGCGCGGATGAAGTCGAGCCCCAGCCCCGGGTCCGGGTTCCGCCCGGCGTGGAAGGGCGGGTTGGTGATGACGGTGTCGAGCGGCTCGTCCGGCTGCCAGCGGGTGGCGTCTTCCCAGTGCAGGTGGGCGCGGGGGTCGAGCACGTTGCGGCGGGCGCAGTCGAGCGCGGCAAAATCGGCCTCGACCAGGTGCATTTCCCTGATGCTCTCCCGCGTGAGGGCGCGGGCCGAGAGATAGCCCCAGCCGGCGCCGAGATCGGCGACGCGCGCGCCCAGCTTCTCGGGCAGGTGATCGGCCAGCAGGGCGGAGGCCGGGTCGATCCCGTCGGCCGAGAAAATGCCGGGCACGGTGACGAAGCCGCCCTCGATCTCGGACGGGTCGCCTGGGGCCCAGTCGGCGAAGGCGGTGGAGGCGGGGAAATGGAAGAGCTTGCCATGGGCCTTGGAGAGCGCGGGCGAAACCTCGGCGCGCTTGCGGCAGGCCTTGAGGATCGATTCGACGCCGTCGGTCTTGGCACCGTCGACGATCACCGGGCCGTCGGTCACGGACGCGGCCTCGGCCACCAGGGCCTGGCCCAGCGCCTTGGCGCGCGGCAGGCAGACGAGGGAGGCGGCGTAGCGGCCATCCGGCTCTTTCCCGCAGGTGAAGCCCTGCCCGGCGAAATGGTCGCGGTCGGGCTTGAAGGTGGTGATGACATGGCACAGGTCGGCCGGCAGCGCCGACAGGTCCATGCCCGCGCGGGGGGCGAAGACGGCGACGCGCCCGGCCTCGGGCAGCGTGACGTCGCCCGAGTCCAGCGCCAGTGACAGGCGTGACAGAGCGCTCAAGCTATTCCTTTTCCATCGTGCATTGCAGCGGATGCTGGTGGCGGCGGGCGAAATCCATCACCTGCGCGACCTTGGTCTCGGCAATCTCGTGGCTGAAGACGCCGACCACGGCGACGCCCCGCTTGTGGACCGTCAGCATGATCTCGAAGGCCTGTGCGTGGGACATGCCGAAGAACCGCTCGAGAACGGCCACGACGAATTCCATCGGCGTGTAGTCGTCGTTCAGAAGCAGCACCTTGTAGAGCGGCGGTCGCTTGGTCTTGGTGCGTGTCTCGACGATGACCGACGAGTCGCCGTCATCATCGCCGTTCTTCTGCCCCGACATCTGGAAGATAGGGTCCGTCATATCCTGCCCGGTCTCATTTGGCATGGCCGATCGTGAGTCCAGTATATAGCCTTGGGGGCAGGAGTGAAAAGAGGGGGAACCCTAGAGACGGGGCATGATGACACGGAATCTGACGACAATCGGCTTCGACGCGGACGATACGCTTTGGCAGAACGAGCGGTTCTTCCGGCTGACGCAGGAGAGATTCGCGGCGCTGCTGGAGGACTACGTGGATGGCGAGCACCTGGCGGAAAGGCTGTTGGCGGCGGAGCGGCGGAACCTGGGGCATTACGGGTTCGGCATCAAGGGGTTCACCCTGTCGATGATCGAGACCGCCATCGAGGTGACAGACGGTCAGGTGCCGGCCAGCGTCATCTCGGAACTGATCGCGGCGGGCCAGGAGATGCTGCAGCATCCGATCGAGCTGTTGCCCCATGCACGGGAGGCGGTGGCGGAGATCGCCGAAAGCCACCGGGTGCTGCTGATCACCAAGGGCGATTTGCTGGACCAGGAGCGCAAGCTGGCGCAGTCGGGGCTGGGCGAGCTGTTCGACGGGGTCGAGATCGTCAGCGCCAAGACGCCGGAGGTCTATGCCGGTATCTTCGCCCGCCACGGCAACGGCGCGGAGGCGTCGATGATGGTGGGCAATTCGCTGCGCTCGGACGTGAAACCGGCGATCGAGGCGGGCGGCTGGGGCGTTTACGTGCCCCATCACCTGACCTGGGAAATAGAGCATGACGAGCCGCCGGAGGACGCCGCGCGGTTCCGGGCGATCGACGATCTTGCCGCTTTGGCGGCACTGGTCGCGGAGATCGGGTAGGGGGCGTTGCCCCCGCCGTTGAAATCCAGAAGGATTTCAACGTCTCCCCCAGGATATTTCCGGCCAGAAGAAGCCCTGTGGGCCCTGTCAGGCAGACGGCGCGATCAGGATGGCGCGGAAGTCGTTCACGTTGGTAAGGGTGGGGCCGGTGACGACCTGGTCGCCGATCCGATCGAAGAATCCATGGGCGTCGTTGCGGTTCAGCGCCTCGGCGGCGTCGGGGCCCCTGGTGAGAGTGTCGGGGCCGATCAGCGCGCCCGCGACCTCGGCCGCGCCGTCGACCCCGTCGGTATCGCAGGCGATGGCATGGATGCCGGGGGCGCCGTCGAGCGCGAGGGCCAGGGCGAGGGCGTATTCGGCGTTGGGGCCGCCCACGCCGTCGCCGCGGCGGGTGACGGTGAGTTCGCCGCCGGAGAGGAGGAGGCGCGGGGCGGCGTTCTTGGAGAGCTTCGCCCGCTCGTCGAGGGCCTTGCGGGCGTGATCGGCGGCCACGTCGCGCGCCTCTCCTTCCAGGGCGTCGCCGAGGATTTCCACATCGCAGCCTTCGGCGCGGGCGAGGTCTGCCGCGGCATCGAGCGATTGCGAGGGGGCCGCGTAGATCACGTTTTCCACGCGGGAGAGGCGCTCGTCGTCGGGCGCGAGCGGGTTGCCCCCTTGTTCGAGGTAGGCGGTGATCGAGGCGGGGGCCGTGACCTTCCAGCGGGCGAGCGTGTCGAGGGCGCGCCGGGCGTCGCCGGTGTCGCCCACGGTCGGGCCGCTGGCGATGTCGGCGGGGTTGTCGCCGGGCACGTCGGAGATCATCAGCGCCAGCATCCGGGCGGGGTAGGCGGCGGCGGCGAGCTTGCCGCCCTTGACCGCCGAAATCTGCTTGCGGATGCCGTTGATGTCGCCGATGGGCGCACCGCTGGAGAGCAGCGCGTCGGTGAGCTGGCGTTTCTCGTCCAGCGTGATGCCGCCGGCGGGGGCGTTGAGCAGGGCCGAGCCGCCGCCGGAGATGAGCGCCAGCACGGTGTCGCCTTCGCCCAGCCCGTCGAGCAGGTCGAGCATCCGGCGCGTGGCGCGGGTTCCGGACTCGTCGGGGACCGGGTGGGCGGCCTCGACGATCTCGATCCCCTGGCAGGGGCGGGCATAGCCGTAGCGGGTGATGACCAGACCCTCGCAGGGGCCGTAGACCGCCTCGACCGCCTCGGCCATCCGGGCGCTGGCCTTGCCGGCGCCGACCACCACGAGCCGCCCTTCGGGCTTCGGCGGCAGGCAGGCGGCGAGGCTTTGCATCGGGTCGGCCACCTCGACCGCCCGGTCGAACAGGCGGCGCAGGAAGGGGAGGGGGTCTTGCATCGGCAGGGTCTCCTCGGGTTTGCGTTGGCGCACCCTAACGTGGTGGCGGTGGCGCTAACAGCGCAAAGCCGACAGGTTGGGGGCCGGTCTCGGCAAAAAGGGGGCGCTGCCCCCTCGGCCTGCGGCCTCACCCCCGGAGTATTTCCGGAACGGTGAAATGGCAGGGCGCGCGCCCCGGCCGGCGTTGGGGCCTCCGCCAGCTTGACAATTGCAGGGTGGCAAGCGACAGACGCGGCCATGATGACGAGCCTTCTGCACGTGGCCCTGGGCGGCGCGATCGGCGCCTCCGCCCGCTACCTGACCTCGGTGGCGGCGATGCGGCTGATCGGGCCGGGGTTTCCGTGGGCGACGCTGTTCGTCAACGTGGCGGGGTCGTTCCTGATGGGGGTGATCGTGGTGGTGCTGGCGCGCGAGGGCGGAACCAGGGCGGCGGGGCCGTTCCTGATGACCGGGCTGCTGGGCGGGTTCACCACCTTCTCGGCCTTCTCGCTGGACGCGGTGACGCTGTACGAGCGCGGGCAGGTGGCGCTGGCCGGGGCCTACGTGATGGGGTCGGTGATCCTGTCGCTGGCGGCGATCGTGCTGGGCATGGCGCTGATGCGCGCGGTGTGGACATGAGCGGGGTGCAGACCCTGACCGTGGCCGAGGGCGATGCCGGGCAGCGGCTTGACCGGTGGTTCCGGCGGCAGTTTCCGCATGTACCGCAGGGCCGGATCGAGAAGATGTGCCGCAAGGGCGAGCTGCGCGTCGATGGCGGGCGGGTCAAGGCCGCGACCCGGCTGGAGGCGGGGCAGCAGGTGCGCATCCCGCCGCTGCCGGAGCCGGGGGAGGCGCGTGCGGCCGAGAAGCCCGCGGTGTCCGAGGCGGATGCCAAGATGATCCGCGCGGCGGTGATCTATCGCGACGATCACGTGATCGCGCTGAACAAGCCGCCGGGCCTGCCGGTGCAGGGGGGCAGCAAGCTGACCCGGCATGTCGACGGGATGGCCGAGGCGCTGCGGTTCGGGCTGGAGGAGAAGCCGCGGCTGGTGCACCGGCTGGACAAGGACACGTCGGGCGTTCTGATCATGGCGCGGACCCGGGCCGTGGCGGCCAGCCTGACGGAGGCGTTCCGGCATCGCGATACGCGCAAGATCTACTGGGCCGCCATTGCCGGCGTGCCGACGCCACGGGCCGGGACGATCAAGTTCGGGCTGGTGAAGGCGCCGGGCCACGGCAAGGGAGGCGAGGGGGAGAAGATGCTCTGCCTGCACCCCGGCGAGGTGGAGCGGACGGAGGGCGCCAAGCACGCCACGACCGATTACATCGTGATCGAGCCCGCCGGGACGCGCACCGCGTGGGTCGGCTTGGTGCCGGTCACCGGGCGGACGCACCAGCTTCGGGCGCATATGGCCGAGCTGGGGCATCCGATCGTCGGCGACGGCAAGTATGGCGGGTCGGGGCAGGAGAACCTGGGCGATGGCTGGGGCGCGCAGCTGGGCGGGGAGGTGAGCCGCAAGCTGCACCTGCATGCCCGGTCGCTGACGCTGAGCCACCCGGTGACGGGGGCGCGGCTGCACCTGACGGCGCCCTTGCCGGAGCACATGGCAAGGACGTGGGAGATGTTCCAGTGGCAGCCCTCCGAGGCGCCCGAAGACCCGTTCGAGGAGATTGCATGACAGCGTCGTTGAAACTGGTGATCTTCGATGTCGACGGCACGCTGGTCGACAGCCAGGGCGATATCGTGGCGGCGATGGCCCATGCCTTCGACCGGGCCGGGCACCCGGCACCGGCGCGGGAGGCGACGCTGGGGATCGTGGGCCTGTCGCTCGATGCGGCCTTCCCGCGGTTGGCGCCGGAGCTGCCGGCGGAGACGCATGGCGCGATGGTCGAGTGGTACAAGGAGGCCTATGTGGCGTTGCGGTCGCAGGCCGGGGCGGCGGCATCGTCGCCGCTTTACCCGTATGCGCTGGAGACGCTGGCCGCGCTGCACGCGCAGCCCGAGACGCTTCTGGGCGTGGCGACCGGCAAGTCGCGCCGGGGGCTCGACAAGCTGTTCGAGGGGCATGACCTGGGCCGGTTCTTCGTGACGTCGCAGGTGGCCGATCATCACCCCTCGAAGCCGCACCCGGCGATGCTGCAGGCCGCGCTGGCGGAAACCGGGGTCGCGGCGAAGGACGCCGTCATGGTCGGCGACACGACCTATGATCGGGACATGGCGCTGGCGGCCGGGGTGCCGTTCATCGGCGTGTCATGGGGCTATCACGCGGCGGAGACGTTGACCGGCGCGGCGGCGATCCTGCGGGATTTCCGCGAGTTGCCCGAGGTTCTGACAACGTTGCGGGGAGCGGCGGCATGAGCGAGTGGAAGGCCAAGCGGTTCTGGAAGGAAGCGCAGGTTGTCGAGGCCGGGGAAGGCTTCGCCGTCGAGCTGGATGGCCGGCCGGTGCGGACGCCGCTGAAATCGGCGATGACCCTGCCGTCGCGCGCCATGGCCGAGGCGGTGGCGGAGGAATGGGATGCGCAGGAGGGCGAGATCCGGCCGCTGAGCATGCCGGTCACCCGCGCCGCCAATGCCGCGATCGACAAGGTGACAGTGCAGCGCGAGGAGGTGGCCGAGATGCTGGCCGCCTATGGCGACAGCGACCTGCTGTGCTATCGCGCCGACAGCCCGCAGGAGCTGGTTGCACGGCAGGCCGAGGCGTGGGACCCGCTGCTGGACTGGGCCGACGCCACCTTCGGCGCGCGGCTTATTCCGGTGCAGGGGGTCATGCATGCCCCGCAGAATCCGAAGGCGCTGGACAAGCTGGCGCAGCCGGTTCACGCGATGGAGCCGTTCCGGCTGACCGCTTTTCACGACCTCGTGGGAATCTCCGGCTCGCTGGTCATCGGCCTTGCCGCGATCGGCGAGGTGCGGGATATCGGCGAGCTGTGGCGCCTTTCGCGCATCGACGAGGCCTGGCAGGAAGAGCAGTGGGGCATCGACGAGGAGGCCCGGGCGCAGGCGGCGGTGAAAGAAAGTGATTTCTACGCTGCAAAGCAGTTTCATGATCTTGCGCAGGCCGCATGAGTGACCGCAACCCATTGGGTGACGCGTCGGAAACTCCATGATATGTCCATCGTTTTTCGTGATCCGGGGCTTGACGTGCGTCGATGAATCCACACAAACTTGCGGGCACTGATGGGGACTCTCCCCAAATACAGTATCGCTCCGGCCTCCGAGGGGCCGTTTAAACCGTTCTGGATAGAGCGGACAATCAGGAAGAGGTAAAAATGAAAAAATCCGTATTTCTTGGTGCGCTGACTGTCGCCGGCCTTTCGGCTGGCGCTGCTGCTGCCGGCACGTTGGACGACGTAAAGGCCCGCGGCACGCTGAACTGCGGCGTCACCACCGGCCTCGTCGGTTTTGCGGCGCCTGACGCCAACGGCGTCTGGGAAGGTTTCGATGTTGGTGTGTGTCGCGCCGTTGCAGCGGCCGTTCTGGGGGATTCCACGGCCGTCGAATTCGTTCCGACCACCGGCAAGACGCGCTTCACCGCCCTTGCCTCGGGCGAGATCGACATGCTGGCCCGGAACACGACCTGGACCTTCTCGCGCGACGTCGACCTGAAGTTCGAATTCACCGGCGTGAACTACTATGACGGCCAGGGCTTCATGGTTCCGTCCGGCCTGGGCGTCAGCTCGGCCAAGGAACTCGACGGCGCCACGGTCTGCATCCAGACCGGCACCACCACCGAGCTCAACCTGGCGGACTACTTCCGCTCGAACAACATGAACTACGAGCCGGTGCCGATCGAAACCAACGCCGAAGCGCAGCAGCAGTACCTTGCCGGTGCCTGCGACGTCTACACCACCGACCGTTCGGGTCTTGCGGCCACCCGTGCCGCGTTCGAGGCGCCGGGTGATCACACCATCCTGCCCGAGACCATCTCGAAAGAGCCGCTCGGCCCGCTGGTGCGTCACGGCGACCATGAATGGGGCGACGTTGTCCGCTGGACCCTGAACGCGCTGATCGTGGCAGAGGAACTGGGCGTGACCAGCGCCAACATCACCGACATGGCCAGCTCGGCCGGTGACAACCCGGAAATCAACCGCCTGCTCGGCACCGAGGGCAACCTCGGCGAGATGCTGGGCCTCGAGGCCGACTGGGCCGTCAAGGCGATTTCGGCCGGCGGCAACTACGGCGAGCTGTTCGAGCGCCACATCGGCGAGAGCACCCCGATCGGGCTGGCCCGCGGGCTGAACGCCCAGTGGAAAGACGGCGGCCTGCTCTACGCTCCGCCCTTCCGCTAAGACAGACCTTCGAAAGGGCGCGGATCACTCCGCGCCCTTTCAGCACTTTCCTACGGGATAAGAACATCGGCCCACGGCGCAAAAAAGCCGCCGCAAAAAACAAACCGGGCTGAACAACGGGGACTTCCAGATGACATCAACGACCGACCCGCATACGGAGTCGTTCCGACTGTCCATGCTGATTTACGATACCCGGTATCGTTCGACCACCATCCAGGTGGTCGCGCTCATCGGGTTCCTGATCCTGATCGGCTGGCTCATTTCCAACACCGCGCAGAACCTGCAGGACCTCGGCAAGGAGCCGTCCTTCCGCTTCCTGTTCGAACCGGCGGGCTATGACATCAACCAGCGGCTGATCGAGTACACCTCGCGCAGTTCGCACCTTCGGGCGGCGTTCGTCGGGCTTCTGAACACGCTGCTGGTCGCCGTGATGGGCTGTGCGCTGGCGACGGTGCTGGGCGTGCTGATCGGTGTGCTTCGCCTGAGCAAGAACTGGCTCGTCTCCAAGATCATGACGGTCTATGTCGAGATGTTCCGGAACGTGCCCGTGCTGCTGTGGATCGTGCTGTTCATGGCGGTGCTGATCGAGACGCTTCCGGCGCCGAGCGCCTTCCGCGGCGACGATCCCGAGTCGACCATGAAGCTGTTCGAGTCGGTGGCGCTGACCAATCGCGGCATCTACGTTCCCGAGCCGCTGTTCTCGCGCAGCCTTGGCGATGTGCACCTGTTCGGCCAGTCGGCGCTGAACTTCGATGTCAGCCTGAACCTGCTGGCCATCGTCGCGGTGCTGGTCGCGGGCGTGTTCGTGTCGGGCCGCATCCGCGACCGGGCGGACGCCATCCAGAACCGGACGGGCGTGCGCCCGACCACGTGGTACCTGCGGCTGGGCGTGGTGTTCGTGCCGCTGATCATCCTGCTGGTCGCCCTGGGCTTTCACCTGGGATACCCGGAGCTGAAGGGCTTCAACTTCGGCGGCGGCACGCATATGCGCAATTCGCTGATCGCGCTGTGGCTGGCCCTGTCGCTTTATACCGCGGCCTTCGTGGCCGAGATCGTGCGCGCGGGGATCATGGCCGTGAGCCATGGCCAGACCGAGGCCGCCGCCGCGCTTGGCCTCCGGCCCCGGCGGATCATGGGGCTGGTGGTGCTGCCGCAGGCGCTTCGGGTGATCATCCCGCCGCTGATCTCGCAATACCTGAACCTGACCAAGAACTCGTCGCTGGCGATCGCGGTGGGTTACATGGACATCACCGGCACGCTGATGGGCGTCACGCTCAACCAGACGGGCCGCGAGCTCGAGACCGTGCTTCTCGGGATGCTGATCTATCTCACGATCTCGCTGTGCATTTCGCTGGTGATGAACTGGTACAACAATCGCGTCAGCCTGGTGGAGCGGTGATATGAGCGAGATGCATGCAGAAACCGTAGGCTACGTTCGCGACACCATGCTGCCCGAACAGGACCCCCCGGCCACCTCGGTGGGGGCCATCGGCTGGCTGAGGGAGAACCTGTTCTCGGGATGGTTCAACTCTGTCCTGACCATATTGTCGCTGATCTTCATCTACTGGATCCTTTCCGCGCTCCTGCCGTGGTTCTTCTCTCCCACGTGGGAAGCGACGTCGCTTAACGAGTGCCGGGAAATCCTTGCGGAGATGGGCCGCGAGGGGCATTTCGGCGGCGCCTGCTGGGGCGTGATCCGCGACCGGTGGGTGCAGCTTCTGTTCGGGTTCTACCCGAGCGGGCTGTACTGGCGGCCGATCCTGGCCTTCATCCTGCTCTTCGTGGCGCTGGGGCCGGTGCTGTTCAGCGACTACTTCCCCGGCAAGCTGATCTGGTTCTCGGCGATCTACCCGTTCCTGATGCCCTGGCTGCTGTGGGGCGGTTCCGTCTGGACGCCGCTTCTGGTCATTGCCGGGCTCGGCATCGGCTATGGCGTGTTCCGGGTGGTCGCGGCCGCTGCCGGCAACCTGGCGGGGATCATCGCCGCGGTGATCGCGGCGCTCGCCTGGTGGATCTTCCTGGTCGGGCCACTTTCGGAGCTGATCCACTCGATCATTCCCGCGGGGCTCAACTCGGTCGACAGCCGCAACTTCGGGGGCTTCATGCTGTCGATCACCATCGGCGTGGTGGCCATCGCCATCTCGCTGCCGCTGGGGATCGTGCTGGCGCTTGGTCGCCGGTCGGACCTGCTGATCGTCAAGGCGCTGTGCGTGGGCTTCATCGAGTTCATCCGGGGCGTTCCGCTGATCACGCTGCTGTTCGTGGCCTCGACGCTTCTGAACATCTTCATGCCGCCGGGCACGAATTTCGACATCATCCTGCGGGTCATCATCATGGCCACCCTGTTCGCCTCGGCCTACATGGCGGAGGTGATCCGGGGCGGCCTGGCCGCGCTGCCCAAGGGCCAGTACGAGGGCGCCGACAGCCTTGGCCTCGACTACTGGCAGGCGCAGCGGCTGATCATCATGCCGCAGGCGCTGAAGATCTCGATCCCGGGCATCGTGAGCACCTTCATCGGCCTGTTCAAGGACACGGTGCTCGTGTCGATCATCGGCCTTCTGGACCCGCTGGGCCTGTCGAATGCCATTCGGGCCGACTCGGACTGGAACGGTATCGTGTGGGAGCTTTACGGCTTCATCGCGCTGCTGTTCTTCATCTTCTGCTTCGGCATGTCCCGCTATTCCATGTACCTGGAGCGCAAGCTTCAGACCGGCCACAGATAAGAAAGGATCACGCCTATGTCTGACTTAGCCGTAGATACCGAAATCGACCGCTCGCAAATGACGGTGTCGGACGACGTCGCCATCGAAATCAACAACATGAACAAGTGGTACGGCGCGTTTCACGTGCTGCGCGACATCGACCTGACCGTCAACCAGGGGGAGCGGATCGTGATCTGCGGGCCGTCGGGGTCGGGCAAGTCGACGCTTATCCGCTGCATCAACGCGCTGGAGGAGCACCAGCAGGGCAAGATCGTGGTGGATGGCACGGTGTTGTCGAACGACCTCAAGAACATCGACAAGATCCGCCGCGAGGTGGGGATGGTGTTCCAGCACTTCAACCTGTTCCCGCACCTTACCATTCTCGAGAACTGCACGCTGGCGCCGATCTGGGTGCGCAAGGTGCCGAAGAAGGAAGCCGTGGATACCGCCATGCACTTCCTCGAGAAGGTGAAGATCCCCGAGCAGGCCAACAAGTATCCGGGCCAGTTGTCGGGCGGTCAGCAGCAGCGGGTGGCGATTGCCCGGTCACTCTGCATGAAGCCGCGGATCATGCTGTTCGACGAGCCGACCTCGGCGCTCGACCCGGAAATGATCAAGGAGGTGCTCGACACCATGATCGAGCTGGCGCAGGAAGGGATGACCATGCTTTGCGTCACGCACGAGATGGGCTTTGCCCGGCAGGTGGCGAACCGCGTGATCTTCATGGACCAGGGCCAGATCGTCGAACAGAACGAGCCGGAAGAGTTCTTCAACAACCCGAAAAGCGACCGGACCAAGCTGTTCCTCAGCCAGATCCTCGGGCACTGAAGGCGTCGACATGCCATGCGAAGCCCCGGCCGATGTGCCGGGGCTTTTGCCGTTCGGGGCTCAGCCGGTCAGTTCGCGGGGGATGACGAAATCCACAGCCTTGCCGGTGCCCGTGCCGACCTCCTCCCAGCGGTCGATATCGAATTCGGCAACCAGCGTCGCGCAGGTGGGATAGTCGAAGAAGCGCGGATGCGGGGGCGGCACGGCGACGAGGGTCTGGGCGAACCAGCCGATGCCCGGATTGTGGCCCAGCATCAGCACGGTGTCGCCCGTGGCCTTGCGCAGCACGCGCAGCATGTCCTCTGGCCCGGCGTGGTAGAGCTTGCCGAGGAACTCGGTATCGCAGGCGATCTTGAGCCGGGCGAAGGTTTCCCGCGTGCGGACCGAATCGGAGCTGAGCGTCTGATCCGGCAGGTAGTCCTTGTGACGCAGCCAGTCGCCGAGCACGCGCGCCGAGACCTTGCCGCGGGAGTTGAGCGGGCGCGCGTGGTCGTCCTGGCCGGGGTTGGCCCAGCTGGATTTGGCGTGGCGCATCAGGATCAGCCGCTTCATCGGAAAGCCCTCATGTGAAAGGCGGATTGCGCCTCGAGCCTGCCATGGCCCTGGCTGACGGGGCAAGCGCGGCGGACGGCGCAGCCACGGGTCATGCAGTCATTTCCGGGGCGGTCGAGGTCGGCCTTGCAGGCGGCGACGTCATAGCTGCCGCTGGCGAAGGCGTCGACCGGGCAGGCGGTGAGACAGGGGCGGGTCTCGCAGCTCTCGCAGGGGCTGGGGGGCGGTGCGGGGGCGTCGATGCGATCGGCGAAGCCGAGGGCGCCGCGATAGGAGATCATCAGCCCCGCCGTGTCATGGACCAGCAGGCCCACGGGCGAGGAATGCGCCCGGCCGCTGGCCTTGGCCCAGGCGATGAAGGGCTGGTAGGGCGGGCCGCCGAAGGGGAAGAAGGGGGTGGCGTTCAGGGCCTCTGCCATGCCGGTGATCACCCGGTGCGACCAGCGGTCGAGCGGGTCGGGCGCGCCGTCGAGATATTCCGGAGACGCGGTGAAGGCGGGCCAGAAGCCGGGCTCCAGCGGGCCGAGCAGCACGAGCGATGCGACGCCCTCGGGCAGGTCGTCCTGCACCACGCCCATCACGCCGAGTTGCCGTTCCGTGGCGGCGGATGCTATCTCGGCCAGCTTCATTTGCGTTGAAACGGCAGGCCGAGCGACCAGCCCAGCTTCGAGGGCCGGTCATCCTGCCATTCCAGCCCCACGGTCATCCCGTCATGCCCCTTGTCGGGCTGTGCAATGTAGGTGCCGAACAGCCTGTCCCAGACCGACAGGGCGAAGCCGTAATTAGCGTCATGCTCGCGCCGGTGGATGGAGTGGTGGACGCGGTGCATGTCGGGCGTGACCATCAGCTTGCGCAGGAGCGCGTCGAGCCCCAGCGGCAGGCGCATGTTGGCATGGTTGAACATGGCGGTGCCGTTCAGCACGATCTCGAACAGGATCACCCCCAGCGCGGGCGGGCCGAGCAGGTAGACGAGGCCGATCTTCAGCAGCATCGAGAGGGCGATCTCGACCGGGTGAAAGCGGATGGCGGTGCTGACGTCGATATCGCGGTCGGCATGGTGGACCCGGTGAAACCGCCAGAGCACCGGCACCTTGTGGGTGATCAGGTGCTGGGCCCAGATGGCGAAGTCGAAGATCAGCACGGTCAGGGCGACCTTGACCCAGTAGGGCCAGCCGACGCCGTTCATCAGCCCCCAGCCCTGGGCCTCGGCATCGAGCGCGGCGCCTACCGCAAGAAGCGGCAGGGCGAGCGCCAGGGCCCGTAGCGCGAGCGTGTCGAGGATCACGATGCCCCAGTTGGTCAGCCAGCGCGTGCCGCGCGGCTGAAGCCGGGGGCGCCGGGGTGCCAGCGTCTCGATCCCCGCGAAGAGCAGGAAGAGTCCGAGAAACACCGACAGCCGGATGAGGGTTTCGTTTTCCATGGGCCGGAGCCTAAGCCAAATCCGGGCGCTGGCAAGCATCCCCGGATGGCATTCGCGTGATCAGCCCTTGCGGATGAGAGAGCCGGCGCCGTGTTCGGTGAAAAGCTCCAGCAGCACGGCGTTGGGCGCGCGCCCGTCGATGATCACCACTGCCCGTACGCCGCCCTCGATGGCGTTCAGCGCGGTTTCCGTCTTGGGGATCATGCCGCCGCCGATCACGCCTTCGCGGATCATGTCGTGGATCTGGCTGGCGGTGAGTTCGGTGAGCACGTTGCCCTCGGTATCCTTCACCCCGTCCACATCCGTCAGCAGCAGCAGGCGGTCGGCCTTGAGCGCGGCGGCGATGGCCCCGGCGGCGGTGTCGCCGTTGATGTTGTAGGTCTCGCCGTTGCGGCCGCCGCCCAGCGGCGCGATCACCGGGATCGTGTCGTCGCCGAAGAGCGTGCGCAGGATCGAGGGGTCGACCTCGGTGGGGTCGCCCACCAGCCCCAGCGCCGGGTCGGCCGGATCGCAGGTGATCAGGTTGGCATCCTTGCCCGACAGGCCCACGGCCTTGCCGCCCTGCCGATTGATGGCCTGCACGATGCGCTTGTTGACGCGGCCCGAGAGGACCATCTCGACCACTTCCATGGTGGCCTCGTCGGTCACCCGCTTGCCGTTGACGAAATCCGACTTGATCTGGAGCTTCTCGAGCATCTCGTTGATCATCGGCCCGCCGCCGTGGACGATCACCGGGTTCACCCCCACCTGACGCATCAGCACCACGTCGCGGGCAAAGGTTTCCATGGCCTCGTCGCTGCCCATGGCATGGCCGCCCAGCTTGATGACGACGATGGCGCCGTCATAGCGCTGAAGGTAGGGCAACGCCTCGCTGAGGGTTCTGGCGGTGGCGATCCAGTCGCGGTTCATCTCTCGTGTCTTCATCCCGTGGTCCCTTGCTGGGGCCGGGTTATCCCCGCATCGGGGCCCGGTATCAAGAGATTATCGGCGCGCGTGGCTACTGCACCGGCTCGCAGCCCTCGCCCTTCATGCAGCCGATCACCTGGTTCAGCATCTGCTCGCTCGGGTCCGGGATGGTCATGCTGGAACAGGGGTCGAGTGTCAGGACCGGGCCGCTCTCGCGCAGTTCGACGAAACCCAGCACCTCGATCCCCGAGGTGCCGCCGGCGCACCACGGGCCGAAGCACCGCACGTCGAGCGTGAGGGGCTTGTCGAAGGGCGTGGTGAAACCGTCGGCCGACAGGGACATGCCGGTGAGCTGTGCCGGCAGGGGGGTGCTTTCCGGGATCGAGCCCTGGTCCTGCAGGTCAGTCTTGGGGAGCCTGGTGTCATCGAAGGTCAGCGTGCCATGGACCACGATGTAGCGCTCCTCGGCCGCGTCGGCCTGCTGGTAGCTGCGGGCGGCGTCGGGGGCCATGCAACTCAGCGCCAGCGCGGGGCCGGCAAGCAGTGCCGCGAGGGCGGCGGGGGCAAGGGTGCGATGGAGTGTCATAGCCGGTCTCCGAATTCTTTCAGAACCTTTTGATAGACCTCGCGCTTGAAGGGCACGATCGCGTCGACCAGCTCTTCCGGCGGAAGCCAGCGCCACTCGGAAAACTCCGGGTGTTGCGTGGCGATGTTGATATCGCTGTCGCTGCCCTGGAAGCGCAGGAGGAACCATTTCTGCGACTGGCCGCGGAACTTGCCGCCCCAGATGCGCCCGGCGATCTCGGGCGGGAGGTCGTAGGAGATCCAGTCCTTCGTCTCCGCCTCGACCTTGACGAGCGAGGGCATGACGCCGGTCTCCTCCCACAGCTCGCGCAGGGCGGCGCGCTGGGGGTCCTCGTCTTCATCGACACCGCCCTGGGGCATCTGCCAGGCGGGGCCTTCGTTGTCGATCCGCTGGCCGACGAAGACCTCTCCGGCGGTGTTGGCGAGCATCACGCCGACGCAGGGGCGATAGGGCAGGTCGTCTTTCGTGTCCTCACTCATGCCGCGAGCCCCCGGCCCTTGAGCAGCGCTTCGACGCCGGGCATCCGGCCCCGGAAGGAGGTGTAGAGCGCCTCGGCCTCGCGCGAGCCGCCGGTCGAGAGGATGTTCTCCTCCAGCGATTTCGCGGTCTCGGTATCGAAGGCGTCGCCCGCCTCGCGGAACGCCTCGAACGCGTCTGCATCCATCACCTCGGACCACATGTAGCTGTAATAGCCGCTGGAATAGCCGTCGCCGGCGAAGACATGGGCGAAATGCGGCGTGGCGTGGCGCATGGTGATGGCGTGGGGCATCCCCAGCTCCGCCAGCACCTCGGCCTGTTTCGCCATCGGGTCGGCGGGGGCTGTGCCCTCATGGAATGCCAGGTCGACCATGGCGGAGGCCACGTATTCCACCGTCTGGAAGCCCATGTCGAAATTCGCGGCCTCGAGCACCTTGTCGAGCATCTCCTTCGGCATCGCCTCGCCCGTGTCGGCATGGGTGGCGAATTCCTCGAGCACGCGGGGCACCTCCAGCCAGTGCTCGTAAAGCTGGCTGGGCAGTTCGACGAAATCGCGGGCGACGTTGGTGCCCGAGAGCGATTCGTAGGTCACGTTCGAGAGCATCTGGTGGAGGGCGTGGCCGAACTCGTGAAACAGCGTGCGGGCGTCGTCGTAGCTCAGCAGCGCGGGGTTGCCCTTGGCGAAGTTGCAGACGTTGATGACGACGGTGCCCTGCTCCTCGGGGAACTTCGCCTGGCCGCGCATGGCGCTGCACCACGCGCCCGAGCGCTTGGAGGCGCGGGCGAAGTAATCGCCGATGAACACCGCCACGTGGCGGCCGTTGCGGGTGACCTCCCATGCCCGGCAGTCGGGGTGATAGAGCGGCACGTCGAGCCGCGCGAATTCCAGCCCGAACAGGCGGTTGGCGCAGGCGAAGGCCGCCTCGATCATCCGGTCGAGCTGGAGGTAGGGTTTCAGCGCGGCCTCGTCGAGATCATGCTCGGCCTTGCGCCGCTTCTCGGCGTAGTAGCGCCAGTCCCACGGCTCGAGCGGGCCGTTCACGCCGTCGCGCTGCATCATGTCGGTCAGCACGGCGGCATCGGCCTCGGCCTGTGCCTTGGCCGGGGTCCAGACGTCGTTCAGCAGGGTTTTCACCGCCTCCGGCGTCTTGGCCATCTCGGTTTCGAGCTTGTAGGCGGCGAAGCTGTCATAGCCCAGCAGGCGGGCGCGTTCCTCGCGCAGCTGCAGGATTTCGGCGGCGATGGCGCGGTTGTCGGTCTCGCCCCCGTTGGCGCCACGGGCTTCCCAGGCGCGGAACGCCTTTTCCCGCAGGTCGCGGCGGGGCGAGAATTGCAGGAACGGCACGATCAGCGAGCGTGACAGGGTGATCACCGGCCCGTCTTCGCCCTTCTCCTGGCCCGCCTCGCGGGCGGCGCGGACCAGGAAATCGGGCAGGCCCTCAAGCTCGTCCTCGGCCAGCACCATGTGCCAGCCCGCCTCGTCGGCCAGCAGGTTCTGCGTGAAGGCGGTGCCCAGCTCGGCCAGCCGCGACATGATATCCCGCATGCGGGCTTCCTCGGCCCCTTCGAGCGCGGCGCCGGCGCGGATGAACCGGCGGCGGGTGAGGTAGAGCAGGCGGTCCTGCTCGGGTGTGAGGTCGAGCGTGTCGCGTTTGTCCCAGAGGGTCTCGATGCGCTGGAAGAGCGGCTTGTTGGCGTAGACCTCGGAGGAATAGGCGGCGAGCCTGGGGCTGAAGGCGCGCTGCAATTCCTGCCGCTTGGGATTGGTATCGGCCCCGGCCACGCTGAAGAACACCGAGAGCACCCGGCTGAGCGGTTTGCCCGCCCGTTCCAGCGCCTCGATCGTGTTGGCGAAGTCGGGCTGTGCGGGGTTGTCGGCGATCGCCGCGATCTCGGCCCGGGCCTCGGTCAGGGCGGTTTCGAAGGCGGGGGCGAAATGCGCGTCCTCGATCCGGTCGAAGGGGGCGATTTCGTGGGGGGTGGACCAGTCGTCCAGCAACGGATTCGTCATGGGACATCTCTCCTTTGAGGGGAAGCTAGGCAGTTCGACCCGGTTCGGCAATGGCACGTGGCGCAGAAGTGAGGGCGTCAGGCGCCTTTCGCCGGGGTGCCGCAGACCGGGCAGTCGGCACGGCGGGAGAGGCCGATCTTGCGGGTCTCGCCGAAGAGCGCGTCGTGGATCAGCATTTCGCCCCGCAGCGGCGTGCCGGCGCCGGTGATGACCTTGATCGCCTCGGCCGCCATCATCGTGCCCAGCACGCCGGGCAGCGGCCCCAGCACCCCGGCCTCGGCACAGCTGGGGGCCAGTTCGGCGGCGGGCGCCTCGGGGAAGATGCACTGGTAGCAGGGGGTGCCTTTGGCCGTGTCGAACACGCTCAGTTGACCCTCCCATTGCGACAGGGCGCCGGAGATCAGCGGCTTGCCGGTGGCGTGCGCCGTGGCGTTCGACAGGTAGCGGGTTTCGAAATTGTCGGTGCCGTCGAGGATCAGGTCATACTCGGCAAAGAGCCCGGCGGCGATGTCTTGGGTCAGCTTGCGGTGATAGGGGCGCACCACCACGTTGGGGTTCTGCGCGCGCATCGCGTCGGCGGCGGAATGGGCCTTGGGCCGGCCGATATCGGCGTCGCGGTGGATCACCTGCCGCTGGAGGTTGGAATTCTCGACGAGGTCATCGTCAATCACCCCGATGGTGCCGACGCCCCCGGCGGCGAGGTAGAGCAGCGCCGGGGAGCCGAGGCCGCCCGCGCCGATCACCAGCACGCGCGCCTCCTTGAGCCGCTTCTGCCCCGGCCCGCCGATTTCCCGCAGGACGATATGGCGGGCGTAACGGTCGAGCTCGGCCTCGGAGAAGAGGCCCTTGCGCTCGGGCTCGGCTGTGCCTTCCGCCTTCTGCCGCAGGGCGCGCAGCCCCTTGCGATAGACCAGCACCAGCGCCACGAAGCCGGCCAGCAGCAGCCACAGCGCCGGGCTTTCCCCGGTCGCCAGCCGAAGCGGGTGACCATCGGGCAGGACCAGGTGCAGCAGGATGACCCCGAGCCACAGCATCAGGATCATGCCCCAGCGCAGCCGGTGCGGCGTGCCGAGCATCGCGCCCAATCCCCAGAGCGCCGCCGCGATGACCAGCACCAGCAGCATCAGCCGGCCCCGGTGGAGCCGAACCCGCCCGCCCCGCGGGAGGTGTCGTCGAGGCTGTCGGCCAGTTCGAATGCCGCCGTCACCACGGGCGCCACCACCATCTGGGCGATGCGCATGCCGTGCTCGATGCGGAACGGCTCCTGCCCCGCGTTCATCACGATCACGCCGAGCGGGCCACGATAATCGCTGTCGATGGTGCCGGGGCTGTTGGGCAGGGTGATCCCGTGCTTGAGCGCCAGCCCCGAGCGCGGGCGGACCTGCACCTCGTAGCCTTCGGGGATCGCCAGCCGGAGCCCGGTGGGCACCAGCACGCGCGTGCCCGGGGCAAGGTCGACGGCGCCGCGTTCGGGGAAGTTGGCGCGCAGGTCGGCCCCCGCGGCGCCGGCGCTTTCATAGGACGGCAGGCCAAGCGACTGGTCCGCGCCTTCTTCCCAGACAAACCTGACTGTCACCATGCCCGCTCTTTCATCTTTCCGAAAATACTCCCGCCGGAGGCGTCCTGCCGGTCAGGCCAGCGCATCGGCGATCTTTTGTGCCAGCCGGTCGGCGACCTGTGCCTTGGTCATGCGCGGCCATTCCTCCGCGCCGTCGGCGGTGATCAGCGTCACGGCGTTCTCCTGCCCGCCCATGATGCCGGTGGCGGGGCTCACGTCGTTGGCGAGGATCCAGTCGCAGCCCTTGCGCTGGCGCTTGGCGGTGGCGTTGTCGATCACGTCGTCGGTTTCGGCGGCGAAGCCCACCACGAGCGCGGGGCGGCCGCTTTCCATGCCCGAGACGGTGGCGAGGATGTCGGGGTTCTCCTCGAACTCGAGCGCGGGCATGCCGCCCTTTGTCTTCTTCAGCTTCCTGTCCGAGGCGCTCTTGACGCGCCAGTCGGCCACGGCGGCGGCGAAGACGGCGGCATCGGCGGGCAGGGCGGCCTGTGTCGCCTCGAGCATCTCGCGGGCGGAGCCCACGCGCACCACCTCGACGCCTTCGGGGGGTGGAATGTCGGCGGGGCCGGTTACGAACACCACCTCGGCGCCGAGGCCGGACAGCGCGCGGGCGATGGCGGTGCCCTGGGCGCCCGAGGAGCGGTTGGCGATGTAGCGCACCGGGTCGATCGGCTCGTGCGTGGGGCCGGAGGTGACGAGCACCCGCTTGCCCGCCAGCGGCCCGGCGCCAAGGCGGGCCTGCGCGGCCGACACGATCTCCAGTGGTTCGGCCATCCGACCGGGCCCGTATTCGCCACAGGCCATGTCGCCGTCGTTGGGGCCGACAAAGGCGATGCCGTCACCCTTCAGCGTGGCGATGTTGCGCTGGGTCGCGGCATGTTCCCACATGCGTACGTTCATGGCTGGAGCCACCAGCACGGGGGTATCGGTGGCCAGAAGCAGGGTCGAGGCAAGGTCGTCGGCCTGCCCCGTCGCCATCTTCGCCATCAGGTCGGCGGTGGCGGGCGCCACGACGATCAGGTCGGCGCTGCGGCTGAGTTCGATATGGCCCATCTCGGCCTCGTCGGTGAGGTCGAAGAGGTCGCGGAAGACCTTTCGGCCCGCCAGCGCGGAGACCGACAGGGGCGTGACGAATTCCTCGGCCGCGCGGGTCAGCACCGGGGTGACCGATGCGCCGCGTTCGCGCAGGCGGCGGGTCAGGTCGAGCGCCTTGTAGGCGGCGATGCCGCCGCCGATGATCAGCAGAATGCGTTTTCCAGCAAGCATCCGAACCCCCGGTGTTCCTGTCAGCCCGACAGTAGGGTCTGCCCCATGGCGATACAAGAGCGCCCTATCGGAAGGCGGCGCAGGGGTCGTCGCGCTGGGCCGGCGGGGCCGAGAGCACCTCGTCGAAGCCGCCGACCAGCGGCATCTCGTTCTCGGTCTGGCCGACCACGTGCAGGTCGAGCTCCGGCGCGGCGAGGGCCAGAAGGGCGGGCATGCCCCAGTCGCGGCGGGCATGGCCGTTGCCGGTGATCACCACGACCGGGCCGCCGGACTCCTCGTGCGCCAGAAGGGCGGTGCGGGCGAGCATGGCGTCGCGCAGCCTCTGGATGCGGACCATGCCGGGCAGCATCTCCTCGGGGATGGCGTTGCAATGGGCTTCCATCTGCAGGGCTTCACGGGCCTCCTGCTGATGCTCGGGCAGGGGCTGGTCGAGGCCGAAGCGCGCGGCCTCGCCGCCCATCGGGCCGTCGAAGCCGCCCTCCATCGCGGCGCGCGCCTCGTCCCGCCCGACACCGGCGCCGTAGACGCGGGCCGCGGGGGCGGCGGCGAAGATGGGGTAGTACATCGCGAAATCGGGCCAGCCGCTGTTGTCCCAGTCGAGCGCCCTGGCCAGCGCTTCCGGGTCATCGCGAAGGTCGGGCGTGACGCGCGCCGCCTGTTCCGGCGTCAGCATCTCGAAGACAAGGGCGGCGGGGGCGATGGCGGCCACCCGCTCGGCCTGGGCCGCGTGGTGGGCCGGGTTGTCGTGCACCTCGCCCAGAACGGAAATGTCCTGCGCCGATGCGGCACAGGACAGCGTCGAAAATATCGCGAATGCAAGGCTTCTCATACGAGAAGGTTCTGCACCTCCGAGCCATGACGTTCAAGGTGCTTGCGCATTTTCTGGAACGCCGCCGCCTCGAGCTGGCGGACGCGCTCCTTGCTTAGGCTCAGCTCGGTGCCGAGGCTTTCCAGGGTGCGGGGGTCGTCGCGCAGCTTGCGCTCGCGGACGATGAAGCGTTCCCGATCATTGAGCCGTGACATCGCGTCGCCGAGCCACAGGCGCAGGGCGACGTTGTCGTGATCCTTCTCGACCAGCTCGTCGCCGCGGGCGCCGTCATCCTCGATCGTGTCGATCCACTCGCGGCCTTCCTCTTCGGTCGACTGGGTGGCGTTGAGCGAGAAATCGGTGCCCGACAGGCGGCCTTCCATCATCTCGACATCACGCAGCGGCACGCCGACCTCGTGCGCGATCATCTCGCGCAGCTGGTGGCCGTCAAGCTCTTCGCCGCGGGCCAGAGCCTCGCGCTCGATCCGGGCCTGGACCCGACGCATGTTGAAGAACAGGGATTTCTGGCTGCTGGTCGAGCCGGTGCGCACCATCGACCAGTTGCGCATGACGTAATCCTGGATGGAAGCCTTGATCCACCATACGGCATAGGTGGAGAACCGCACGCCGCGATCGGGGTCGAACTTGTCGGCCGCCTTCATCAGGCCCAGCCCGGCTTCCTGGATCAGGTCGTTCATCGAGGCGCCGTAACGGCGGTACTTGGCAGCCATCGAAATCGCGAGGCGCATGTAGGCGGTGATCAGACGGTGCAGCGCGGCCTCGTCGCGCTGGTCGCGCCACGCATAGGCAAGGCTCAGCTCGGTTTCCGCGTCAAGCAACTCTGCTTTCATCGCGGCCCGTGACATGTCTGTGGGTTGGTCTGCGTCAAGCGGCATAATATTCCCCCTGTAGGGCAGACCTCGGTGATCTGCTCTTTTGTCGACATTCACCCGGTGATACGCACATAAGATCGCGTCGGATCAATAAAAAGGGGCAGGGAAAATATGCTTCCGGGATTGAGCCTTGTTCTGGGGGGCGCCGCCTCGGGGAAATCCCTTTTCGCAGAGGGGCTTGTGCGGGGTACGGGGCGGAGTTTGATTTATTTCGCGACGGCCCGCGCCCATGACGATGAAATGCGCGCGAAGATCGAGCGGCACCAGCGGTTGCGGGGCTCCGGCTGGCGCACGATCGAGGAACCGCTGGAGGTGGGCCGGACGCTTGCCGGGCTGAGCGGGGATACCGCGATCCTGCTGGATTGCGCCACCATGTGGCTGAGCAATCACCTGTTGGCGGAGAATGACCTGGAAGAGGCCGAGGCGGGTTTGATGGCCGGGCTGTCGCTTTGTGCCGCGCCGGTGGTGATCGTGTCGAACGAGGTGGGCCTGTCGGTGGTGCCCGAGAACGCGCTGGCCCGACGGTTCCGAGAGGAGCAGGGGCGGCTGAACCAGAAGCTGGCGGCGAAGGCCGGGCTGGTGGTGAACGTGGTGGCGGGCCTGCCGCAGGTGCTTAAGGGCGAGTTGCCGTGAGCCGCCTGCACTGGGTGCGCCACGGGCCGACCCATGCGAAAGCCATGGTGGGATGGTCCGACCTGCCCGCCGACCTGAGCGATACCGAGCGGGTGCGCCGGCTGTCGCGGCATTTGCCGGCGGAGGCGGTGATTGTCTCGTCGGACCTGTTGCGGGCGGTGCAGACGGCGGACGCGATCGCGGGAGACCGCGTTCGGCTCGACCCCGATCCGGAGCTTCGGGAAATCCATTTCGGCGACTGGGAGTTGCAGGGCTTCGACGGCGTCGAGGATCAGCCCCTTCTGCGCGCCTTCTGGGAGACGCCGGGGGATATCTGCCCGCCGGGCGGGGAAAGCTGGAACCAGGTGTCGGCCCGGGTCGAGCGGGCCATCGGCCGGGTGCTGGAGGCCCATCCCGGGCGCGACGTGATCGTGGTGGCGCATATGGGGACGATCCTGACGCAGGTGCAGCGGGCGCTTGGCCTGTCGGGGTATGACACCTTCGCGCACAAGATCGACAACCTGTCCGTCACCGAGTTGCACTGGCAGGGCGACGGGTGGGAGGCGGTGAGGATCAATCACTGTCCGTGATGCGCTGCCTCACGAAATAGCGTTTCTTGACGGGTCCGGCGCGGGATAGCGTGGGCGCCATGACATATGACCTTTTCATCGGCGATCGCGCCTTTTCCAGCTGGTCCCTGCGGGGTTGGCTGATGTTCGAGAAATTCGGCCTTCCGGTGCGGACGCAGCTGGTGGGGCTTTACGACGGGACGATGCAGGACGACCTGTCCGAACTGGCACCCGCGCGGCTTGTGCCGGTGATGCGGGATGCGGAGGGCGTGGTGGTGGGCGATACGCTGGCCATGGCCGAAACGCTGGCCGAGCGGCACCCCGAGGCGGGGCTGTGGCCGGCCGACGCGGCGGCGCGGGCGCTGGCGCGCTGGATGGTGGCGGAGATGCATTCGGGCTTCGGCGCGTTGCGCGGGGATTGCCCGATGCAGTTGCTGCACCGGGTCGAGGGTTTCGTGCCGTCCGAGGCGGTGCGGGCCGACGTGGCGCGGATCGAGCTGCTTTGGTCACGGGCCCGAACCCTGCACGGGAAGAGCGGGCCGTGGCTGTTCGGGGCGTATTCGCTGGCGGACGTGTTCTATGCGCCAGTGGCGGCGCGGATCGCGGGCTATGGTCTGCCGGTGCGGCGGGTGGCGCAGGAGTATGTCGAGCTGACGCTGGAGGAGGGGGCGTTCCGGCGGTGGCGGGCGCTGGGGCTGACCAAGAGCTATGACCCGGTGCCCTACGAGATGGACCTGCCGAAGGGGGCATGGCCCGGCCCGCCGCCACGCCCGGCGCGGGTGGTCGAGGCGTGGCAGCCGGAGAACGAGGCTTGCCCCTATTCCGGCAAGCCGGTGACGCACCTGCTGGAGACCGACGGCCGCGTCTTCGGGTTCTGCAACGCCACCTGCCGCGACAAGACGGTGAACGATCCGGACGCCTGGCCGGACTTCGTGGCGCTCAGGGATGCTGCACCGCAGCGTGAAAAATGAGTTGAAATTTTCACGGAATCACCGCAGCGTGAAATTATTAACAAATATTTCACGAAGGGTGTTTCCTTGGATCACAGCGACCCCAGCCGCCTGCGCACTCTCGGGGCCGACCTGCGCGCCCTGCGCAAGGCGCGCGGGCGGACGCTGTCGGACCTGGCCGAGACGTTGGGGCGTTCGGTCGGCTGGCTGAGCCAGGTCGAGCGCGACCTTTCGGAGCCGTCCATTTCCGACCTGCGCCAGATCGCCGAGGCGCTGGGGGTGCCGATGTCGCTTCTGTTCGGCCATGCCAGCGCCCCGGCGGACGAGCAGGGCTATGTCGTGCGGGCCGGTGCGCGGCGGCCCATGGGCTCGGGCGAGGAAGGGCTGATCGAGGAGTTGCTGTCGCCCGACCTGACCGACGATTTCGAGGTCATCCATTCCACGTTCCGTCCCCGCTCGCGCATGCAGACCCCGGCCAAGCGCCCGACGCAGGAGGTGGGCTATATCGTTTCCGGCAGGCTCGACCTGACGCTGGGCGGGCGGGAGTTTACCGTTGGCCCCGGCGACAGTTTCCGCTTTCGCGGCGAGGCGTATTCCTGGGCCAATCCATACGATGAACCGGTGGTTGCGATCTGGGTGATCGCGCCGCCGGTGTATTAGGGGCGGCAATGGTTAACGGCGGGTGTCTCTGCGGGGCGGTGCGGTTTCGGGTGGAGGCCGACCTGCGTGACCCGATCGCCTGTCATTGCAAACAGTGCCGCCAGGTGTCGGGGCATTTCTTCTCTGCCGTCCCCGCGCCAAAGGCGGCGGTGCGCTTCGAGCGTGACGAGGGGCTGCGCTGGTACCGTCACACCGGGATCGCCGAGCGGGGCTTCTGCGGGCGATGCGGGTCGACGCTGTTCTGGCGCGGCGACGAGGGCCCGGACGTGATGGTCGCAATGGGATCGCTTGACGAGACCGGCGGGTTGAAGCTGTCGGGCCATTTCTGGGTGGATTTCATGGGGGACTATTACGACATCGACGACGGCCTCCCCTTGCACGAAGGATTGAAGACATGACGACGGGACGCTGCCTTTGCGGCGATATCACCTTCACGGTCAGCGCGACGCCAACAGGCGCCTCTGTCTGCCATTGCGGCCAGTGCCGGAAGCAGTCGGGTCACCTGTGGGCCTCGGCGCAGGCGCCGGAGGCCGAGGTCACGATCGACGGGCCGGTGCACTGGTACGAAGCCAGCGGCATCGCCAAGCGCGGGTTCTGTCCGCGATGCGGGTCGTTCCTGTTCTGGAAGGCGCATGACGAGGACACGATCAGCTTTGCCCTGGGCGCGCTGGACGAGCCGACGGGCATAACGCTGGAGCGGCATATCTTCACCGCCGACAAGGGCGACTATTACGATATCAAGGACGGGCTGCCGCAGAAATGATCACCGGGGCCTGTCTTTGCGGCGCGAACGCCTTCGAGCTGGATGCCGGGCCCGGCCCGGCGACCGCCTGCCATTGCGGGCAGTGCAGGCGCTATTCGGGCTTTCATGCGGCCAGCATCGACTACGACGCCAAAGACATGCGCTGGCTCCGGCAGGGGCATTTGACGCGGTTCACGCATCCGGGCGGGAGCACGCGGGTGTTCTGCGGCAAGTGCGGCACCAAGCTGTGGTTCGAATACGCGGATGGCGGCCTGAGCCTCGAGGCCGGTGTGATGGATGCGCCGACCGGGGCGCGGCTGGCCGGGCATATCTTCGTCGCCGACAAGGGCGACTTCTTTGACATCGCGGACGGGTTGCCGCAACAGCAGGGATGGGAAGCTTAGAATGGCGGATTTTCCGAACACGGCACGGGTGGTCATCATCGGGGGCGGGGCGGTGGGGGCCTCGGTACTCTATCACCTGGCGAAGGCCGGTTGGTCGGATTGCGTGTTGCTCGAAAAGAACGAGCTGACGGCGGGCAGCACGTGGCACGCGGCGGGCAACGTGCCGACCTTCTCGACCAGTTGGTCGATCATGAACATGCAGCGTTATTCGACCGAGCTTTACGCGCGGCTGGGGGCCGAGGTCGATTATCCGATGAACTATCACCAGACCGGCTCGATCCGGCTGGCGCATTCGAAGGAGCGGATGCAGGAATTCGAGCGCGCCAGGGGCATGGGGCGGTACCAGGGAATGGACCTCGATATTCTCGGGCTGGACGAGATCAAGGACCGGTATCCGTTCATCGAGACGCATGATCTGCAGGGCGCGCTCTATGATCCGAACGATGGCGATATCGACCCGGCGCAACTGACGCAGGCGCTGGCCAAGGGGGCGCGGGACATGGGCGCGCGTGTGCTGCGCTTTACCCCGGCCACCGGTGTCAGCCGCGAGGGTGACGAGTGGGTCGTGCAGACGGAAAAGGGCGATATCCGCTGCGACTACGTGGTGAACGCCGCCGGGTATTACGCGCAGCGCGTGGGCGAGTGGTTCAGGCCCTATGGCGGGCGGACCGTGCCGATGATGGTGATGAGCCACCAGTACATGCTGACCGACGAGATCCCCGAGCTGGAGGCGTGGAGCAAGGAGGCCGGGCACAAGCTGCCGCTGTTGCGGGACGTCGACAGCTCCTACTACCTGCGGCAGGAGAAGTTCGGCCTGAACCTCGGGCCCTACGAGCGGAACTGCAAGGCGCATTGGGTGCAGCCGGACGACCCGATGCCCGAGGATTTCAGCTTCCAGCTTTACCCCGACGATCTAGAGCGGCTGGAATGGTATGTCGAGGATGCCATGGCGCGGGTGCCGCTGCTGGGCACCGGGGGCGTCAACAAGGTGATCAATGGCCCGATCCCCTATGCGCCCGACGGCCTGCCGCTTCTGGGGCCGATGCCGGGGGTGCCGAACGCGTTCGAGGCTTGTGTCTTTACCTTCGGCATCGCGCAGGCGGGTGGCGCGGGCAAGGTGCTGGCCGAGTGGATCACGGACGGGGCCACCGAGTGGGACATGTGGGCCGTCGACCCGCGGCGCTACACCGATTACACCGACCGCGATTACTGCATTGCCAAGGGGATGGAGGTGTATGGCCACGAATACGCCATGCATTTCCCCTGGCACGAATGGCCTGCCGGGCGCGACCGGAAGCTGTCGCCGGTGCATGACCGGGTGAAGGCTCTGGGTGGCGTGATGGGCGCCTACAACGGCTGGGAGCGGGCCAACTGGTTCGCCAAGCCGGGCGACGACACCTCGGAAGAGGCCACCCAGACGTGGAACCGCGCGGGCCCGTGGGAGCAGCGGATCAAGGAAGAGTGCGAGGCGGTGCGTGATGGCTGCGGCGTGCTCGACCTGCCGGGGTTCACCCGGCTTTGGGTGTCGGGAGAGGGGGCCGATGACTGGCTGCGCGGGTTCGTGACCGGCGGGCTGCCCAGGGTGGGGCGGATGAACCTCGTCTACGTGACCGATACGCGCGGACGGATCGTGACCGAGTTCTCCTGTGTCCGGCTGGCCGAGGACAGCTTCGTTCTGATCACCGCCGCCACAGCGCAGTGGCATGACGGCGAGCTGGTGCGCAACGCGCTGGCCGAGGGGCTGAGCGTGCGTGAGACCACGACCGAGCGCGACGCGCTGCTGCTGGCCGGGCCGAAGAGCCGCGAGGTGCTGGAGGGGCTGACCGATGGCGACCTGTCGCTGCCGTGGCTGAGCCACCAGCATTGCACCGTGGCCGGGCAGAAGGCGTTCCTGATCCGGGTGAGCTTTACCGGCGAGCTGGGCTGGGAGATTCATGGCGAGTTCGATGCCATCCCGGCGATCTATGACGCGCTGATCGAGAAGGGGGTGACGCCCTTCGGGATGTACGCGCTGAACAGCCTGCGGGTCGAGAAAGGGTACCGCGCGTGGAAGGGCGATTTGTCGACGGATTACTCGATGCTCGAGGCCGGGCTGGAGAGGTTCGTGAAGTTCTACAAGGCGCAGGATTTCACCGGCAAGGCGGCGCTTCTGGCGGAAAAGCAGCAGGGGCGGAAGAAGGCCTTCGTGACGCTGAAGGTCGACGCGGGGGAGGCGGATGCGCCCTACATGTCGACCGTCTGGCATGACGGTGAGATCGTGGGGGAAACCACGTCGGGCGCCTGGGGCTACCGGGTGGGCGCGAGCGTGGCGCTGGCGATGGTCCGGCCGGATCTGGCGGAGGCGGGCACGGAGGTGGAGGTCGAGATCTACGGCGAGCGCCGGCGGGCCGAGGTGCAACCGGACGGCCCGATGTGGGATCCTGAAAACGAAAGGCTGCGGGCATGAGTATCGAGACCTACCTGCTCTATCTCGGGGTCTTGGCGGCGTTCTTCGCCACACCGCCGGATACAAGCCAGTTGCTGATCATTTCCAACAGCCTGCGCCACGGGATGCGGCGGAGCATGGCGACGGTGGCGGGCGACCTGTCGGCCAACGCGTTGCAGATGACGCTGGCGGCGTTCGGGCTGACCGCCGTGATCGCTGCCTCGGCCGATGCGCTCTGGGTCGTGAAATGGCTTGGCGTGGCCTACCTCGTGTGGATCGGTCTGAAGCTGATGCTGTCGAAACCCGGCGGGGATGCACCGGCGGAAGCCCGGCAGGGGCGGCTGTTCCGGCAGGGTTTCGTGACCTCCTCGGCCAATCCCTACGCGGTGGTCTTCTTCGGCGCGCTCTTCCCGCAGTTCATCGACCCGGCGCTGCCGGTCTTGCCGCAACTCCTGATCCTCGGGGTGACGTACCTCGCGGTCGACGGATTGATCCTGCTGCTCTGGGGCTGGGCGGCAACGCATACGCTGGGCCGGGTGAAGCAACTGACGGGTGTCTGGCTCAACCGTGTTTCCGGCGCGCTAATGTTGGGGGCGGCGGTGCTGCTGGGCCTGAAAGTCCTCGACCGGGCGGCGGAACGGTAACGGCCATGGACTTGCCCGAGAGAATGTCCGGCGTCACCCTCACCCGCCACGGCGGGCCCGAGGCGCTGGAATGGCGCGAGGATATCCCGGTGCCGCGGCCCGGCCCGGGGCAGGTGCTGGTGCGGGTGCTGGCGGCGGGGGTGAACAACACCGACATCAACACGCGCATCGGTTGGTACGCGGCCGAGGTGACAGGGGCGACCGGCGAAGACGTGGCCGTGGGTGACAAGGCCGAGGGCGGCTGGGGCGGGGCGCTGCAGTTTCCGCGGATCCAGGGCGGTGACCTGTGCGGCCGGGTTGTCGCCTTGGGCGATGGGGTGGAAGACTTCGCCATCGGTGCACGTGTCACGTGCCCGATCAATCAGCCCCGCCCGACGGAAGAAAACCCTGTGGGGTTCGTCGCGCTCGGGTCGGAATATGACGGGGCCTTTGCCGAGTACTGCCTTGTCGAGGCGCGTGACCTCTACGACGTGACCGATGCGCCGCTGAGCGATGTCGAGATCGCCGCCATCCCCTGTGCCTTCGGCACGGCGGCGGGGCTGCTCTTTCGCGCAGGCGTCGGCGAGGGGCAGGAGGTGCTGATCACCGGCGCGTCGGGCGGCGTCGGGCTGGCCGCGGTGCAACTGGCGCAGAAGCTTGGCGCGCGGGTCACGGGCATCTGCTCGGCCTCCAAGGCGGAACTGGTGCGCGAGGCCGGCGCGGCGGAGACGATCGACCGCGGTGCGCCGTTGCCCGGGGACAGGTTTCATGCCGTGATCGACGTGGTCGCGGGCGAGGTGTTCGGGGCGCTGATCGACGCGCTCAAGCCCGGTGGCCATTATGCCGTCGCCGGTGCCATCGGCGGGCCCATTGTCGAGGCCGACCTGCGCCGCATCTACCTTCGCGACATTACCGTTCATGGCTGCACCTACCAGCCGCCGGAGGTGTTTGCGCGCCTGGTCGACATGGTCAAGGCCGGGCTGGTGCGGCCCCTGATTTCGAAAACCTACCCGTTGTCGGAGATCGGCCAGGCACAGGCGGAGTTCCAGACGAAACAGATGGCGGGCAAGCTGGTGCTCATTCCGCCGGGAGAAAAGGACGCATGAGGCAGATTACGTTACTTGACGGCTCTATCGGGCAGGAACTGGTGAGGCGGCTGGGCGACCGGTCGGTGCCGCTCTGGTCGGCGCGGGTGATGATCGAACAGCCGGACGTCGTGAGAGAGGTGCATGATACCTATTTCACGGCCGGCGCGACGGTGGCGACAACCAACACCTATCCCGTGCTGCGTCACCGGCTGAAGCGGGTCGGGCTGGACGACGAGGTGGGCCGGCTTGCCGACGTCGCCGTGTCGAGCGCGAGAGCGGCGCAGGAGAGGGCCGGCAAGGGCCGGGTCGCGGGGGCGCTCGGGCCGCTCGGCACGTCCTACCGCGTGGATGTATACCCGTCGGTGGCCGAGGCCGTGGAGCTGTATGCCGAATTGCTCAAGGACCTGCGCGAGCGGGTCGACCTTCTGCTCATCGAGACGATGGCGTCGGTGGAACAGGCCGAGGGGGCGTTGGAGGCCGTGGCGACGCATGGCAACGGGCGACCGGTCTGGCTGTCGGTGACGGTGTCGGATGATGACGGGACGCGCCTGCGGTCGGGCGAACCGCTGGACCGGCTGGCGCCGCTGGTGGAACGCTACGGGCCGGCGGCGGTGCTGATCAATTGCTCGCCGCCGGAGGTGATCGGGGCGGGGCTGGAGATCATCGGGACGTTCGGCCTGCCTTATGGCGCCTATGGCAACGGGTTCACCCGGATCAGCGAGGGGTTCCTGAAGGATGCCCCGACGGTCGACGCGTTGGAACAGCGGACCGACCTGACGCCCGCGGCCTATGCCGAGTTCGCAATGGGCTGGGTCGACCAGGGGGCCACTATCGTCGGCGGCTGCTGCGAGGTCGGGCCGGATCACATCACGGAACTGGCAGGGCGGCTTCGGTCGGCCGGGCACGAGATCGTTTGAATTGAACAAAGGCGGCGCGGCTCGTCGAGCCTTGCGGCCCGCCTCGCGAAGGAGAGTGAAAGATGGAGCTTCCCGACAAGGCCCGCGTGGTGATCGTGGGCGGTGGCGTGATCGGCTGTTCGGTGGCCTATCACCTGACCAAGCTGGGCTGGAAAGACGTGGTTCTGCTGGAGCGCAAGCAGCTGACCAGCGGCACGACGTGGCACGCCGCCGGGCTGATCGGCCAGTTGCGGGCGACCGCCAACATGACCAAACTGGCCCGGTATTCGGCCGAGCTTTACCTCGGGCTGGAAGAGGAAACGGGCGTCGCCACGGGGATGCGGCAGGGTGGCTCGGTTTCGGTCGCGCTGACGAAAGAGCGGCTGGAGGAGCTCTATCGCAGTGCCGCCATGGCGCGGGCCTTCGGCGTGCCGGTCGAGGAGCTGAGCCCCGACGAGGTGAAGGCGCGCTACGAGCATATCAACCTCGACGGGATGACCGGTGGTGTCTGGTTGCCCACGGACGGGCAGGCGGACCCGGCGAATATCGCCTTGGCTTTGGCCAAGGGAGCACGCCAGCGGGGCGCGCTGGTGAAGGAGCGGGTGAAGGTTACCGGCATGGCGCGCGATGGCCGGCGGATCACTGGCGTCGACTGGGCCAGCGATGACGGTGAGGCGCAGGGGCACATCGCCTGTGACATGATCGTCAACTGTGCCGGCATGTGGGGCAGCGAGGTGGGCCGGATGGCCGGCGTCAACGTGCCGCTGCATGCCTGCGAGCACTTCTATATCGTGACCGAAGGCATCGAGGGATTGAGCCAGATGCCGGTGCTGCGGGTGCCGGACGAGTGCGCCTATTACAAGGAGGATGCGGGGAAGATCCTGCTGGGCGCCTTCGAGCCCAATGCCAAGCCGTGGGGGATGGAGGGCATCCCGGAGAGCTTCGAGTTCGACCAGCTTCCGGAAGATTTCGATCATTTCGAACCGATCCTCGAGGCGGCCTGTCACCGGATGCCGATGCTGGCGGAGGCCGGGATTCACACCTTCTTCAACGGGCCGGAGAGCTTTACGCCCGACGATGCCTATCACCTTGGCCTTGCGCCCGAGATGGACAATGTCTGGGTCGCCGCCGGGTTCAATTCCATCGGTATCCAGAGCGCGGGCGGTGCGGGCGTGACGCTGGCGCAGTGGATGGAGGATGGCGAGAAGCCCTATGATGTCGGCGATGTCGACATCAGCCGGATGCACCCGTTCCAGGGCAACCGGCATTACCTGTTCGAACGCTCGAAAGAGACGCTGGGCCTGCTCTACGCCGACCATTTCCCCTATCGCCAGAAGGCCACGGCGCGGGGTGTGCGGCGCTCGCCCTTCCATGCGCAACTGCTGGAGCAGGGGGCCGTGATGGGCGAGGCCGGGGGCTGGGAGCGGGCGAACTGGTTCGCGAAGGACGGGCAGACGCCGGAGTATGAGTATAGCTGGAAGCGGCAGAACTGGTTCGACAATGCCGCCGCCGAGCACAAGGCGGTGCGCGAGAACGTGGGCATGTACGACATGTCCTCCTTCGGCAAGCTTCGGGTTGAGGGGCCCGATGCGGAACCATTCCTGAACCGTGTCTGCGGCGCGAACATGTCGGTGCCGGTGGGCAAGATCGTCTATACTCAGTTTCTCAATAGCCGCGGCGGGATCGAGGCGGATGTGACGGTGACGCGGCTGTCGGAAACCGCGTACCTGGTGGTCACCCCGGCGATGACGCGGCTGGCGGATGAGACGAGGCTAAGACGGCATGTGGGCGACCGGCGGGTCGTGATTACCGATGTGACGGCGGGCGAAGGTGTTCTGGCGGTGATGGGGCCGAAATCGCGGGAGCTGCTCAGCAAGGTGTCGCCCGCCGATTTTTCCAACGCCGTCAACCCGTTCGGCACGGCGCAGGAGATCGAGCTCGGCATGGGCCTCGCCCGGGCGCACCGGGTGTCTTACGTGGGCGAGCTGGGCTGGGAGATCTACGTTTCGGCCGACATGGCGGGGCACGTGTTCGAGACGCTGATGGAGGCCGGGGAGGACGTGGGGCTCAAGCTTTGCGGGATGCACATGATGGATTCATGCCGCATCGAGAAGGCGTTCCGGCATTTCGGACATGACATCACCTGCGAGGATAACGTGGTCGATGCGGGACTGGGCTTCGCGGTCGACCTGTCGAAGGAGGATTTCATCGGCAAGGCGGCGGTGACGGCGCGCAAGGAAAGCGGGCCGGAGAGCCGGATGGTGCAGTTCCTGCTGGAGGATCCCGAGCCGCTTTTGTTCCACAACGAGCCGGTGATCCGGGAGGGTGAGTACGTGGGCTACCTCAGCTCGGGCAACTATGGCCACCACCTCGGCGCGGCGGTCGGCATGGGCTACGTGCCCTGCAAGGGCGAGAGCGCGCAGGATGTGCTGGGGTCCACTTACGAGATCGACGTGATGGGTACGAAGGTGAAGGCGAAGGCCAGCCTGAAGCCGATGTACGACCCGAAATCGGAGCGGGTGAAGGCCTAGGTCAGCCGAGCAGCGCCGCCATCTCCTCGGCGGCGCGCAGGCCCTCCTTGTGCGCGCCGGAGACGGTGCCGGGCTCTGCATGGTGGGTGGCTTCGCCGGCGAAGAAGACCCGCTCGGCATGGGGCTGGCGCAGCAACGGCCGTTTGTGGGCCTGGCCGGGCATGGCGGCGGAATAGGATCCCTTGAAAAGCGGGTCGCGGCCCCATGCGGTGGCGGCGCCCTTGTGGAAGGCGGATTTCAGGTTGGTGCCGAAGATCTCGGTGAGGCGCGTGAGGGCGTAGTCGATGGCCGCTTCGGGGCCGGCCTCCTCCAGTTCGGTGGCAAAATCCCCCGCGTTTTCAAAGGCGCAGAGGCCGGTCTCGGAGATGTTGCAGAGCGCCCCGCCGCCGCGGAGGATGCCGTCATCTGACGGCTCGACCTTGTAGGTGACCCAGGTGTCAGCCTGAACCGGAAGGGCCCCGGACCGGAATTGCAGGGCGACGTGGTTGTAGGCGCCGAGGGTAATGGCGCCGATGGCGTCGAGATGGGCATTCTCGAGCGGTGGGTTGAAGTGGATGTCGCCGGCGGCGAGGATGCCTTGGGAGACGGTGATGATGACGGCTTTCGCGGTCAGGATGCCCTTGTTTGTATGGACGTCCACGCCATCGGCCGTGGTGGTGACCTGCTGGGCGCTGGTGTTCAAGGTGACCGGAATGTCTGCGGCGGTCATCGCGACGAGCGTGCCGTAACCCTGGCGGCAGAACCAGTCGGGGCTTTCCTGGTAATCGGCGAAATCCCTGGTGGAGATCTCGTGCAGGTTCCGGCCCATGGGCAGGACATGCATCATCGCCGCCGTGAAGGACCAGTCTGTCATGGGTTTGAAAAGGCTGGACAAAGCGGTGTCGTTGCCGGCGTCGGCCTCGCGGCGCATGGCGTCGCTGATGGCGTCGACCTCGGCCCAGAGGGCGGTGCCGTGGGGGTCGTCGCCCGCCGTCAGGGTGTGGTTGGGCGCCGGGTAGACGTCGAGCCCGAGGGCCTTGCCCTTGTCGATGAAGGCATTGATGGCGCCATTGTGGAGCCAGTGCGCGCCGCGGTCGAAGGGGAGGCCGAAGGTCTCGGTGTCGGTAAAAACGCGCCCGCCGATGCGGTTTCCCGCCTCGATGCAGGTAACGGTTTTGCCAAGGGAAACAAGGGCTTCCGTGGCGGCGAGACCGGCGGCGCCGGCGCCGATGACGATAACGTCGGGTGAGGGCATGGGCTTTCCTTTCGGGCGAACCATAGGGATGGGGCCGGGAGGGTCCAGCGATTTCCGGGTGTGGTGTGGCCCTGCGGGCATGGCTGGTGTAAGCGGGCGGCATGGATGAATACGCCCCGCCGACCGAGCCGATCAAGGTGCTGCACGAGGATCACGAGATCGTCGTGGTCGACAAGCCGTCGGGCCTTTTGTCGGTGCCGGGGAAGGGTGAGCACCTGGCGGATTGCCTGCTCAGCCGGGTGCAGGAGGCCTATCCGATGGCGCTTCTGGTGCACCGGCTGGACCGGGAT
Organism: Roseovarius sp.; assembly: GCF_030373445.1. Taxonomy (GTDB): domain Bacteria; phylum Pseudomonadota; class Alphaproteobacteria; order Rhodobacterales; family Rhodobacteraceae; genus Roseovarius. The sequence continues at coordinate 445,935 of NZ_JAUCYU010000001.1, read as the reverse complement.
ACATCAGGCGTCATGATCTTCGCGCTGAGCCCCCACGCGCAGCGGCACCTGGGTCTTCAGTTCGAGAAGAGACAGACAAAAAAGACCTATGTGGCAAGGGTTTGGGGGCGGTTGGAGCCGCGGAAGGGGACGGTCGACCTGCCGCTGATCGTGGACTGGCCGAACCGGCCGAAGCAGATGGTGTGCCACGAGACGGGGAAGGCCGCGGTGACGGATTGGCGGGTGCAGCGGTATGGCGAGAGCGAGACGCGGGTGAGGCTGATGCCGAAGACGGGGCGGAGCCATCAGTTGCGGGTGCATATGCTGGCGATGGGGCATCCGATCCTTGGCGATCCGTTCTATGCGGAGGGGGCGGCGCGGGATTTTCCGCGGCTGATGCTGCATTCGGAGGAGCTTCGGCTGCGGCACCCGGACGGGGGCGCGGGGATGACGTTTCGGTCGAAAGCGCCGTTCTGAAAAGCCCTCTGTTTGCTGAAAAATCAACGTCGGTATTACGTCGGTATCTTGTCGGTATTACGTCGGTGCGTCAGCGTGACCTGTCGGTGAGGTTCAGGCGGGCGGCGACGATGGGTTTGAGGCTGGCCGCGAGGGCGGGGTCGGGTTTCTGCATCTCTTCGAGTTCGTCGAGCCGGTTGGTGGCGACGAGGCTGAGGGCATCCATGCGCGGGGTGCCGTCGGGGTGGCGCGGCAGGGCGGCGACGGGCTGGATGTGGTCGGGCTTGGGATCGGGGGCGAGGGCGCGGAGGTCGGGTTCGGACAGGTCGGTTTCGACGAAGGCGTAGAGGCCGACGCCCTTGGCCGGGAGGGCGAAGGTGCAGAGGGCCACGTCGGACACGTGGTCATGGGCAAGGAGGGCCGCGCGCAGGGCGGGGCCGTCGCGCTCGACCCGGTCCTCGGTGCCTTCGCCGTCGGACCAGTTCATCAGGCGGCGGGTGATGAAGTTGTAGAGCTTCTTGCCGGTCGCCATCCAGATGCGGGAGGGGAGCGCCTTTTGGGCGAGCATGGCCTTCTCGGAGGGTGTCAGCAGGTCGGGCGCGTAGGCGCGTTTCTGTTTCAGCAGGTGGCGGAGGTCTTCGCGGGCCATGGTGCGGAAGAGGCGGCCGCGGCGGCGGTGGACGGAGGCGAGCTGAAAGTCGATGACGGCGGCGCGGCCCTCGGGGGTCATCAGCCAGTTCTGGGGTTTGGCGATGTCGTTATGGGTGACGCCCGCGCGACGCATCTCGCGGAGGAGGCGCTTGGCATCGCGGTACCATGCGGCGTCGGCGGGCTTGGCGAGGTGGAGGGGTGTGCCCTTGGTCCAGCTGCGCAGGAGCCCGGTGCGGTCGACGCGGACGAGGACGGGGCAGCCCTCGATCCCCTGCACGGCCTTGAGTCCGCGAATTTCGCGGCGGGCGAGGGCCCAGGCGATGGGTTTGGCCCAGAGCGGCACGCCGTCGAGCTTGCGCAGGACGACGGGGAAATCCTCGACCCCGTCGAGCGTGCCCGAGACGGTTTCCGAGAAGACATCGCGCTTGTGCACGGTGTCGGGCCGGAAGCGGGCCTGCGATATGTCGGGGGCGGGGCTCATGCTGGGGGTTTAGAGATTTTTGGCGGCGTGGGAAAGCGTGCTCGCCAGCCCTTGCGGGCTGTCTCGCCTTATGTGGGTGCTGTGCAGAAAAGGGCAGGGGGTACTCAGAGGCGGACCCAGTCGGGCGGGCAGAGGTCGGCATTGCCGGGTTTGCCGGGGGCGAACCAGTTCTTCGGTGCGATGACGATCTTGGCCGGGGTGTCGTTGAGCCACGCGCCCCACCACGAGAAGGTCGAATTGGCGATGATGTTGTGATCGCAGAGCGATTGCAGGTGCATGTCGAAATGGCCTTTCGTCTCGTCATTGATGTCGACGACGACGGTCTGCTGCCCGAGCGAGAGGTTGTCGCGCGCCCAGGCGGGGTCGTTCGAGAAGACGAAACAGGTGAGGGGCTGGCCCAACTTTTGCGTCAGGTGCTCGACGGCGGCGCTGTAATATTCCGGCGGGCAGGCCGCGAAGCCGCCATCGGCGAGGTAGTCGCCGCGGCGGACATGGACGGAGACGGCGACGGGGGCGGCGGCGATGCTGTCGGCCATGTCGGCATTGGCGGCGTCGAGCGGCGTGGTGAGCGTGAGGTCGTGGCGGAGCCGGTCGGCGGAGGCGCCGAAATAGCGGGGCGATTGCCAGTAGCCGTGCAGGTAGGTGTTGTCGGGGAGGTCGAAGAAACCCTCGTTGAAGCCGAGATCGCCCTCGCGGTGGAAGCGGGGATTGCGGCCGAACCAGCGCCAGAGGGCGTAGCGCGGGAGGCTCTCCATCTTGGTGGGGGGCAGGCTGGCGGCTTCGGTGAAGCGGGTGTTCCGGTAGTGCGGGAAGCAGTCGCCGCGGGTGTCGTCCCACAGGACCATGTAGCGGCGGTCGAGGGCGAGGTCGGTGCCGAGATGGTCGGCCAGCGCGCGGCCGGCGGCGTATTGGAACATCTGGTTCCCGGCGCCGCCGAAGAGGCGGGTGACGATCATTCCGTGCCCTCCGGCAGGGGGGCCGCGCTGGCTCGGGCGTGGCGGGCGAGGGCGCGGCGATAGCGGAAGCGGGCGGCTTCGCGCCAGAGCTTCTCGGGGAGGGATTTGCGGCCGCCCTGGATGGTGGAGCCGTCGAGCTGGTCGGCGATGGTGCGGATGCCCGCCGGGTGGATAGCGGCGGGGCGCAGGCCGGTGTGCCAGTGGCATTGCAGGAAGGCGTCGATCGGGCGGTCGATGACCTCGGAGGCGTCGAGCAGGCGGCGGGCGGCGGCGCGGCTGACGAGCTGGGCCGAGGTGCGGAGTTGGGGAATGTCGGCGAGGGTCAGGCGGGCCGGGCCGGACTGGTCGATCAGGCGGGGGCCGGATTGCGGGGGCCTGTCCTGAAGCTGGATGTAGCCGCAAGCGTCGATATTGGCAGTGGCGAGGGCCAGGGCGCGCGGGAAGGTTTCGGGGTCGAGGGTCACGTCATCCTCGAGAATGAGGGCGTGGGAGAGGTCGCGGCGGAGGATCTCGGCCCAGACCTGGCGGTGGCTGAGGAAACAGCCGATCTCGCCCGGTTTGAGGGGGAAGGGGTAGGCGGGGTCGAAGAGGCGCGCGCCGGTTTCGGCGGCGAGGTCGGCCGCGTCGAGTGCCGCGCCGTCGACGGCTGCCCAGAGTTCACCGGGCAGGCCGCATTCTTCCTTGAGCGCATGCGCATTGTCCCGCCGTTTCCGCGCGCGGGTCAGGTGCAGGACAAAGGCATGCGCCTGCATCGGGCCCGCGCTCAGGCGTCCGGGGTCCACCCGGAGACGGCCTTGACCTCGAGGAAGTCCTCGATGCCCCACTTGCCGCCTTCGCGCCCGTTGCCCGACTGTTTCATGCCGCCGAAGGGCGAGCCCATCCCGCGCGACTGGCCGTTCATCTCGACCATGCCCGAGCGCAGGGCGCGGGCCACGCGGTTGGCGCGGGCGCTGTCCTGGGTCTGGACGTAGTTGGTGAGGCCATAGGGGGTGTCGTTGGCGATGCGGATGCCGTCTTCTTCGCTGTCGAAGGGCATGATCGACAGGACGGGGCCGAAGATCTCCTCGCGCGCGATGGTCATGTCGTTGTTGACGTCGGCAAAGACCGTGGGGCGGACGAAGAAGCCGCGGTTGAGCCCGTCGGGGCGGCCGGTGCCGCCGGCGACGAGGCGGGCGCCTTCGTCGATGCCCTTCTGGATGAGATCCTGGATCTTGTTGAACTGGGTCTCGTTGACGACGGGGCCGATGTGGCGGCCTTCCTCGTGCGAGGAGCCGACGGTGATCTTGCCCGCGACTTCGGCGGCGGTTTCGACGGCCTGATCGTAGACCTCGCGCTGGACGAGCATTCGGGTGGGCGCGTTGCACGACTGGCCGGAGTTGTTCATGCAGTGCAGCACGCCGCGCTTGACGGCCTTCTCGTCGGCATCGGCGAAGATCAGGTTGGCGCCTTTGCCGCCCAGCTCGAGGCTGACGCGCTTGAGGGTGTCGGCGGCGGCCTTGGAGATCAGCTTGCCCGCGCGCGAGGAGCCGGTAAAGGAGATCATGTCGACATCCGGGTGCGCGGAGAGTTGCGAGCCGACGCCGGCGCCGTCGCCGTTGACGAGGTTGAAGACGCCCTTGGGCAGGCCGGCCTCGTCGATCATCTCGGCGAAGATCATCGAGGAGAGGGGGGATTCCTCGGAGGGTTTCAGCACCATGGTGCAGCCGGCGATGAGGCCCGCGATGACCTTGAGGGTCACCTGGTTCATCGGCCAGTTCCACGGCGTGATCATGCCGACGACGCCGATGGGCTCGTGGATGATGCGGTCATTGGGGGCGTGGTCGCCCAGCGGTTCGTCGAAGGTGAAATTCTTCGCCGTTTCGAGGAAGGCCTTGATGTGGCCGATGCCGGCGCCGACCTGCTGCTGGCGGGAGAGGTCGATGGGGGCGCCCATCTCGAGGCTGATCGCCTTGGCCATGTCCTCGGCCCGGGCCTTGTAGGCCTGGTAGAGCTTCTCGACATAGGCGATACGCTCGGCCGGCGGCGTGGCCATCCAGGCGGGGAAGGCGGCCTTGGCGGCGGCGACGGCGGCGTCGGTGTCGGCCTGGCCGCCAAGGCTGATGATGGCGCAGGGATCCTCGGTGGAGGGGTCGATCACGTTGTGGTCTTTCCCGTCTTTCGGGTCGACCCAGGCCCCGTCGATGTAGAACTGGCGTTTCTCGATCATGGTCTCAGGCTCCGTTCCTTCAGAATGGCGGACGGCCGGAGCAGGCACGCCCCGGCCGGATTCGGCGTTACATTGTCACCGGCGCATGGCGGCTGCAAGGGAGAGGGCTTCAAATTCGCCCGGCAGGGCGTATCTTGCAGGGGAGATATCAGACCCCCGAGAGGAGATCACCATGGGACTGCGCATCAACGATACCATCCCCGACCTGAAGGTCGAGACCGACCAGGGCCCGCTTTCGCTGCATGACTGGATCGGCGACAGCTGGGCGATCCTGTTCTCGCATCCGAAGGATTTCACGCCGGTCTGCACCACCGAGTTCGGCGCCGTGGCCAAGCTTTCCGACGAGTGGGAGAAGCGCGGCTGCAAGGTGATCGGCGTGTCGGTGGACGGGGTCGAGGACCACAGGAAGTGGAAGGGCGACATCGAGAAGGTCGGCGGCGCCAAGGCGGGCTTTCCGATCATCGCCGATATCGGCCTCGAGGTCTCGAAGGCCTTCGACATGCTGCCCGCCGAGGCCTACCTGCCCGACGGGCGCACGCCCGCCGACAGCGCCACGGTGCGCAGCGTCTTCATCATCGGGCCGGACAAGCAGCTCAAGCTGATGATGACCTACCCGATGACCGTGGGCCGCAATTTCGGCGAGGTGATGCGCGCGCTCGACGCGTTGCAGACCAGCACGAGCAAGGGCGTCGCCACCCCCGCCGACTGGCAGGTGGGCGAGGACGTGATCATCCCGCCGGCCGTGAACGACGAGGATGCGAAGGCCAGGTTCGGGTCGTTCGAGGCGGTGTTGCCGTATCTGCGGAAGACAAAGCTGCCGGGGTGATTGTTCGGCCGGTTCAAGGGGGCGCTGCCCCCGACGTTGAAGCCCCGAGGGGCTTCAACGCCTCCCCCGGGATATTGTTGGCCAGAAGAAGCGGGGGTGTGGCGTGTGCCCTTGGGCCTCTGCACGGAAATTGGCGTCGGATGGGTATTTTCGACCAGAAAGAAGCGCGGTGTGCGACCCCGGGCCGGGGCGTGATGGACAGTTGTACGGTTTTTGCCTATGGCATCCGGTAAAGGATCGGAACGGCGACGGGCATGAGCGGCCGCGAGGCATTCAAACTGAACGGGCACGTGATCGAGGTGGGCACCCGCCGGACGGTCGACGTGCCGGTGAGCACGCTGTCGGATCATACGCCGGTGAACCTTTCGGTGCATGTCATCCACGGCCGGAAGCCGGGCCCGGTGATGTTCGTCTCGGCCGCCGTGCATGGCGACGAGGTGATCGGGGTCGAGATCGTGCGGCGGCTTCTGAGGGCCAAGGCGCTGAAATCGATGGCGGGCACGCTGATGGCGATCCCGATCGTCAACACGTTCGGGTTTCACAACCACTCCCGCTACCTGCCCGACCGGCGCGACCTGAACCGGAGTTTCCCGGGGGTGAGCGAGGGGTCGATGGCCTCGCGGCTGGCGCATATCTTCATGAAGGAAGTGGTGATGCGGGCGGATGTGGGGATCGACCTGCATTCTGCGGCCATTCACCGGCTGAACCTGCCGCAGATCCGGCTGACGCCGGGCAACAAGCGGCTGGCGGAGCTGGGGCGGGCCTTCGGGGCGCCGGTGATGCTGCCGTCGAAGCTGCGCGAGGGGTCGCTTCGGATGGCGGCGGAGGCGGCCGGTGTCGACGTGCTGCTGTACGAGGGCGGCGAGGGGCTGCGCTTCGACGAGCTGGCGGCACGGGCCGGGGTGAGCGGCATCCTGCGGGTGATGCAGCACCTGAAGATGATCGGCGGCAAGGGCGTGCCCAAGGTGCGCCACGCGCCGGTGCTGGCCAGCGAGTCGCACTGGTACCGGGCGCCCGCCGGCGGGGTGTTCCGCGGCTACGTGCCGATCGGGGCGGCGGTGGTGCCGGGCACGGTGCTGGGGGCGATTTCCGACCCGTTCGGAGAGGCCGAGAGCGAGGTGGTCTGCGACCGGAACGGCATCGTGATCGGGCGGTCGAACATGCCGACGGTCTACGAGGGCGATGCGCTGTTCCACGTGGCGGACACGCCGCGGGCGGACCACGCGGCGGAGGGCGTGAGCGCGCATATGGAGGCGGCGCCGCTGTTCGACGAGGACGAGATTATCTGAGGCTGGTGCTTGCCGGTGCGAGGCCCCGGCTCGGGGGCCGGGGCGGGCTGGCGTGTGGTGCGAGGCCCCGGGTCAGGCCCGGGGCGGAGGATTGTCAGCGGGTGGCGTGGCGGTTCTGGGGCATCAGGAAGATCGAGACCATCAGCAGGCTGAAGATCAGTTCGTAGACTTCCCACTTGCGGTTCTGGTCGCCCATCGCGACGATCACCAGGCTGGCGGCCACGGCGAAGAGAGTGTGGCGCAGGCCCGGCACCGGGATGGCCAGCCTGTCGGCCAGCCGGCGGATGACACCGACGCGCGGGTAGAGCAGCGGCAGGCCGATCAGGTAGAGCAGGATCACCGCCGTCAGCCCGGTGCCGAAGATCGTCTTGGTCAGGTGGGTGCCGCCGACCACGAGGTTGTGGAAGTTGGTTTCCATCTGCTTGTTGTTTTCCTGGAAGAACTCGCCCGATTCCCAGCCGAAGATGCGCTGGCCCCAGGACACCTCCTCGCCCGCGCCGAGGAAGAAGAGGAGGGCGTAGACGGCGGTGAGGATGGTCGCCAGCGTCAGGCCTTTCGCCTTCAGCGACAGGGCATTCGAGACGAGGATGCCGCTGGCCACCAGCAGGAAGAGCGCCGTGCCGTATTCCACCAGCCTGTCCTCGAAGGCGTAGACGGCGGCGAAATAGACCGGGTCCCAGAGGTGGATGGCGAAGGAGATCACGCAGACGATGGCGATGGCGGCCAGCAGGGTGCGGTCGATCAGGAGGTCTTTGGGCATGGGCGGGGTGTCCGGCAGGTGGCGTATTCGCCCCCGGATAGGCGAGCGGGCCGGCGGCATCAAGCGATATCGGTGGTCAGAGGGTGATGTCGACGGTCGCCTGCGGGTCTCCGCCGGTGTCGGTGAAGCGCATGGAAACGGCGTCCTGCTCGGCTTGCGAGAGGCGGCGGAAGATGCCGTCGCGCTGGTTTGCCGGCTCATTGGCGAGGTAGAACTGGGTGGTGACCCCGCGGCCCTGGGCGAAGGCCTTGACGTGGATATGGGGTGTGCGGCCCGGGTAGGGGACGGGTTTTATGGTGCGGAAGCTGTAGCGGCCCTGCGCATCGGTGATGTCGTGGCCGAAGCCCTGGAAGGCGGGGTCGTGCATGTCGCTGCCGCGGTCGCGGGTGTGCATGTAGTTGCCCCACGCGTCGCATTGCCAGATTTCGACACGGGCCTCGGGGATCGGCCGGCCGGACCGGTCGAGCACGCGGCCCGTGAGGCGGATGATGTGACCCCCCGCCTGCCGCACTGCACCGTCAATGCGGACGAGGTCGTTGTCGATGTCGGCGCGACGCATGGAGCCGGTGGGGTAGAAAGGCCCCTCGGTCTGACGTGGTGTGAGTAATGCGGCCTGCGCCGGCCGGGAAAGGACGCCGAGGCCCGCAAGGCCAAGGGCAGTGCGGAGGAAGCGGCGGCGGGGGGTCGGGTTTGACATCTACGTACCTTTCCTGGAGAGAAAGGTAGGGGCTCGGGCCCTCACGGGCCGTAAACGATTTCGTGAAGCGGGGGAACCTGCCGGTTCCTGCTGGCGGGGGGCTGCCGGAAATGACAAACCCCCGGGCGGGTGCCACGGGGGTCGTCTTCGATGTGTCGCAAAGAGCTGCGGTGCGGGTCTTAGAGGAGACCTTCGCGCTGGGCTTTCTTGCGCGCCAGCTTGCGAGCACGGCGGATGGCCTCGGCCTTCTCGCGTGCGCGCTTTTCGGACGGTTTCTCGAAATGTTGCCGAAGCTTCATTTCACGGAACACGCCTTCGCGCTGCAGCTTTTTCTTCAGGGCGCGGAGCGCCTGATCGACGTTGTTGTCGCGAACACTAACCTGCATGTGGTGTCACCACCTTTCTAAGTTGGAGTTGCATGAGAATGCAGGAGGTGGCCGTATAGCAAAGGCGATTTAGTTTGTCTAGGGTGACGCAGGCGAAAACGGAGGTGCCCGATGAGTGACGGCGACGACGTGAAAACAAGGCTGCTGGAGGCGGCGAAGCCCCATGTGCCCTTCGATGGCTGGAGCGATGCGACCTATCGCGCCGCGGTGAAGGAGGCCGGGGTGGCGCCGGGGTTGGCAAGGGCGGTCTTCCCGCGCGGTGCGATCGACATGGCGCTGGCCTATCACGAGGCGGGTGACATGGAGATGATCCGCCGGATCGAGGACACCGACATGAGCGAGATGCGGTTTCGCGACAAGGTGGCCATGGCGGTGCGGCTTCGGCTGGAGGCGGCCGAGGACAAGGAGCTCGTGCGGCGGGGGATGACCCTGTTCGCGCTGCCGCATCACGCGATGGACGGGGCGCAGGCGGTCTGGCGGACCTGTGACCGGATCTGGACCGCGCTGGGCGACAGTTCGGACGACGTGAACTGGTACACGAAGCGGGCGACGCTTTCGGGGGTGTATGGCTCGACCGTCCTGTACTGGCTGGGCGATGACAGCGAAGACCACGCGCGGACGTGGGAATTCCTCGACCGCCGGATCGGCGACGTGATGCAGTTCGAGAAGGTCAAGGCGCAGGCCGCTGAGAACCGGTTCGTGAGCGGGCTGATGAACGGGCCGCTGTCGTTCCTGAACAGGATCAAGCCGCCGAACGGCCCGCACCAGACCGGGATGCCCGGGCGGTGGTCGGGGCCGGGCTGAGCGCTGTTGCCATTGCAGGAGGCAGGTGGGAAACAGGGGGCCGAGACAGGGCCGCCGAAGAAGGAGATGCGCGCATGACCGGGACGATGAACGCCGTTGAGATCACCGAGGCCGGCGGGCCGGACGTATTGAAGCCGACGACCCGGCCAGTGCCGGAGCCGCGCCATGGCGAGGTGGTCATCAAGGTCGCCTGGGCCGGGGTGAACCGGCCGGATGCCTCGCAGCGGGCGGGCGCGTACCCGCCGCCGAAGACGGCGAGCGACCTGCCCGGGCTGGAAGCCTCGGGCGAGGTGGTGTCGGTCGGGGACGGCGTGAGCCGGGTGAAGGTTGGCGACAAGGTCTGCGCATTGCTGCCGGGCGGGGGCTATGCCGAGTACGTGGCGACCCCGGCCGCGCATTGCCTGCCCGTTCCGGAGGGGATGGGCATGAAGGAAGCCGCCTGTCTGCCGGAGACGTTCTTTACCGTGTGGACCAACGTGTTCATGCGCGGCGGGCTCAAGGCCGGCGAGCGGTTCCTGGTGCATGGCGGCTCTTCCGGGATCGGGACGACGGCGATCCAGTTGGCGCGGGAATTCGGGGCAAGGGTGTTCACGACAGCCGGGTCGGACGAGAAGTGCCAGACCTGCCTCGACCTCGGCGCCGAGCGGGCGATCAATTACAAGGACGAGGATTTCGTCGAGGTGCTGAAGCCCGAGGGCGGGGCGAACCTGATCCTCGACATGGTGGCGGGCGATTACCTGCCGCGGAACCTGAAATGCCTGGCCGATGACGGCCGGCTGGTGCAGATCGCCGTCATGCAGGGGCCGAAGGTGGAGATGAACCTCGCGCAGGTGATGGTGCGGCGGCTGACGATCACCGGCAGCACCCTGCGCCCGCAGAGCGACGAGGCGAAGGCGAAGATCGCCGAGGGGCTGCGGGAACATGTCTGGCCGCTGCTGGAGGCCGGGAAGGTCGCGCCGGTGATGGATTCGGAGTTCCCGCTGGCCGACGCGTCGAAGGCCCATGCGCGGCTGGAATCGAGCGGGCATATCGGCAAGATCGTCCTCAAGGTCGGGTAGGGATTTGGGCGCGGTTCAACTGGTGATACTCGGGCTGGGGCTGGTCAGCCTGTGCCTGAGTATCTGGGCGATCCGCGCGGATGCGGGCCTGAGCTGGCGGTTCGTGGTGCCGGAGGCGGTGGCGCCGGAGGGGGAGCCCGTCTTCGAGACGGTGTTTGACTATACCGCCGAGACCGGGCAGGCGCATTCGCCCGGCATCCTCGTGCGCGAGGAGGGGTTCACGATCACCTGGTTCGAGGGTTCGGAAGAGGCGCAGGCGGATGTGGACATTCACTATACCGGCTTCGAGCGGGACACCGAGGGGTGGCTTCGGGGCACGACCGGGCTGCTGGTGACGCGCGGCGGGCTGGCGCGCGTGATGGAGCCGCGGCAGATCGTGGTGACGCTGGGCAACACGATCGAGAACGAGGCTGTGCGGGACGGCTTGTACGCGACGGTGGCGTCGGTGGGCGGCTGGGCGATGGCCTCGGTCGTCGATGTGCGGGCGCCGGGGGGGCAGGCCGTGCGCGGGCGGAAGCTGAACCTGTCGCCGGTCTTCGGGCGGTCGAACCTGGTGAAATCGCCGATGGTGGAATACGCGGACGGGAGTCATGGCCTGCCGGCCTATTTCGAGATGGGCAGCACGTTCGGGGTTCTGGTGCGGCTGGATAAACAGGGCCGGGCCCGGGACACGCGGCGGATGGACGGGTTCGGCAAGCCGATCCAGCCGATGGTGGTGCCGCTGAGCGAAACGCGCGCCGTGGCGTTCCTGCGGGATTTCGACCCGAGCCGGAAATTGCTTGTCAGCCGGACGGAGGATGGCGGCCAGAGCTGGTCGCGCGTCGAGCCGATGGCGGTGGAGAACCCGAGCTCCCCGGTGGCGGCGCTGGGGTTGGGCGAGGGGCGGATATTGCTGGCGGTGAACGATGACGGGGACCGGCCGGAGGTGCTTCGGCTGGTGCTGAGCGAGGACGAGGGCGAAAGCTGGCGGGTGCTGCGGGCGTTCGAGGGCGAGGGCGCGTTGCGTTATCCGATGCTGCGGCGGCTGACATCCGGCGAGATCGTGCTGGCCTATTCCAAGGGCACAAAGCGGGGGCTGGTAGCGCATGTGTTCAACCAGGCCTGGGTGGCGGCGCAATGACCGGGCTGGGCGCGTCGGCGGCGTTGGCCGTCCTGGTGGGGTGGGTCGTGTTCGCCCTGCTGGGCTGGGTGGCCTCGCCCGGCCTTTCGGCCGGTCTCGGCGCGGTTGTCGGCGTGCTGGTCGTGGCGATGTTCCGGGAGAGCCTGGCGGTGGGCGGCGCCGTGGCGCTGCTGGCGCCGTTCGGGGTGATGCTGCCGGCGCTGGCTGTCCGGCACGTGGCGGTATCGCTCGGCGTGCCGATGGCGGGGTTCGGCACGTGGGAGCTGGTGGGGTTCCTGGTGCTCTACGCCGTGTTCCTGGCGGCGGCGTTCGGAGTGGTGCCGGTGGACCTTTACCGGTTCGGCTTTGCGCCGGTGCCGGTGGCGGTGATGGTGCTGGCGGTGTGCGCCTACGGGTTCGTGACCGGCAACTGGTTCCTGCCGCTGGTGGCGGTGCTGGGGCAGGCGGCGTGGGTCATGGGCTGGGGCAGCAGCAACTGGTTCGATTACGTGCTGCACGTGGTGATGTGGCCGGTGGCGCTGGTGGTGCTGGTGGGGCGGATTTTCTGACGCTGGCTGGTTTGGCGGGCGTCGGATTTGAGTATTTCTGGAAAAGTGAAAGTTGGGGGTCGCGTTATTTTATTGGCGCGAAGAGGGCGTTTTCCATCTGGCAGTCCTTCACCACGTCGCGGCCGCAGGGGACCGGATCGAGGGATTTCGAGAGGCAGAGGCGGGCTTCCTGGATGCGGCCCGAGCGGCAGGTGATGGTGAGCATGTCCGGCTCGAGGCCGGGGTTGGCCTTGAGGAAGGCTTGCTCGACGACGGAGGCCGGGAGCTTGACGGGGTCTTTCAGTTTGCGGAAGACATCCGGCCGGGCGAGGTTGCTGTAGGCGTCGCGGGCGAGCGCGTAATAGGCGGGCGCCGAGAGGCCCGAGCAGGACCCGTGTTTCTTCCACTGGTACCAGGCGAGGCCGGAGGAGCCCATGATATCGGTCATGGCTTCGGTCATGGATCGCGTGGGCGGGCGTTCGGCGGTGGGGCAATGGGCGGGCCAGCCGCGGTGGTATTGCGGCCAGAGCCCGTGGAGGACCCAGCCGTAATCGGCCGAGGCGTCGCATTGGGGGGAGTTCCGCGCGTCGCCCTCGAGCGCGCACCAGGTGGGCGACCAGCTGAGCGCCAGGACGTAATAGTCGAACTTTCCCGCCTTTTCGCCGTCGGCCAGGGCCGTGGAGGCCCAGAGGAGGAGCACGAGGAGCACACGCATTATTCGGACTTTCATTTTATTCGCATGGGGACTATATAGCCCGTCAGTTCCCCGACAACGGAAACTCGTCCCCCAGCGGGACAGCCATTTCAGGCGACGGGGAAGATATGCGTGAAGGAGACGTAAGGAAATGTCAGGACCGCTTATGGCCAAGGCTACCGCCGTCTGGCTGGTGGACAACACGACGATGAGCTTCAAGCAGATCGCCGATTTCACGGGGATGCACGAGCTCGAGATCCAGGGCATCGCCGATGGCGACGTGGCCGCCGGCGTGAAGGGGTTCGACCCGATTGCCAACAACCAGCTGACGCAGGAAGAGATCGACAAGGCCGAGAAGGACCCGCTGCACAAGCTGAAGCTGAAGTTCAACCCGGCCGCCGTGGGCGAGGAAAAGCGCCGCGGGCCGCGCTATACGCCGCTGTCGAAGCGGCAGGACCGGCCGAACGCCATCCTGTGGCTGGTGAAGTTCCACCCCGAGCTGGCCGATGCGCAGATCGCCAAGCTGGTGGGCACGACGAAGCCGACGATCCAGACGATTCGCGAGCGGACGCACTGGAACATCTCGAACATGCAGCCGATCGACCCGGTGGCACTGGGCCTGTGCAAGCAGTCGGAGCTGGACGCCGCCGTGCAGAAGGCCGCCGCCAAGAAGGCCAAGGAAGGCGAGCCGATGGACGACGAGGCGCGCCGCCGCCTGCTGAGCACCGAGCAGAGCCTCGAGATGGACCCGGAGCCGAAGATGCCCACCGCCATCGAAGGGCTGGAGACGTTCAGCCTGTCGGGCGACGACGAGGACGAGAGCGACGAGGACAAGAAATACGACGCGGACAGCTTCTTCAACCTGCCGGACAGTTCGGACGACGATGACGACGAGGAGGACGACAGCGACGATCCGCGCCGCTGAGGGTTTTCTCGTGAAGTGAGAATTGGGGAGCGCCCGCCGGGGGATTTCGGCGGGCGCTTTTGTTTTCAGGCGGTTGAGGTGGGTTTCACCCACCCTACGGAAATCCGGGACGTTGCGATTGCCCCGCCCCGGGCTTGACCCGGGGCCCTTGGTCGCTCGGGGTCCCGGCTCGGGGGCCGGGACGGGGCGGTGGCCCCGGCGCCTCGGCCTCAGATGCTCTGCCCGCCCGAGACCTCGATGCGCTGGGCGGTGATCCAGTGGGTTTCGCCCGCCAGCAGCGCCGCCACGGCGCCGCCGATGTCGTCGGGCAGGCCGGCGCGGCCTAGGGCGGTGGCGTCGGCGATCATACGGTTGACCTCGGGGTTGTCGCGGACGGTGCCGCCGCCGAAATCGGTCTCGACGGCGCCCGGCGCCACGGTGTTGACCGAGATGCGGCGTTCGCCCAGTTCCCTGGCGAGGTAGCGGGTGAGCACCTCGACCGCGCCTTTCATCGCCGCGTAGGCCGCGTAACCCGGCAGGGCGAAGCGGGCGAGGCCAGAGGAGATCATCACGATCTTGCCGCCATCCTCGATCATCGGCAGGAGCGCCTGGGTCAGCAGGAACGGACCCTTGACGTGGACGGCGTAGAGGTCGTCGAGCTGGTCCCCGGTGGTGTCGGCGAAGAGCGCCCAGTGGCCGGTGCCGGCGTTGTTGACGATATGGTCGATCGTGTCGCGGCCGAAGGTCTCGCGCAGGGTGGTGCGGAGGCGGTCGGGGAGCGACGCGATCTGGGCCGGGTCGGTCTGGTCGAGCTGGAGGGCGGCGGCGCCGCCGCTTTGCGCCGCGATTTCGGCCAGGGTTTCCTCGGCAGCCCGGGCGTTGCCGGCATAGGTGAAGATGACGCCGATGCCCTGTTGTGCCAGTTTGAGCGCCATGCTGCGGCCGAGGCCACGGCTGCCGCCGGTGATGAAGGTGATCTTGTCGGTCATGGTATGTCCTTTCGCGGTGTTTGCCTGTGACCGGATATGGCGGAGGGCGGGGCGCGGTGCCTGCCGGATTGTCCGGAAGACTTGCCCGATCCTCCGGCAGTGGCGGGGAAAGGCGTGGCAGAGCGGCGCGGGCATGGCATAAAACTCCGGACGCGTGCGTGGAGGCGATGATGGTGGATGACAGGCTGGTGGCGGCGGCGGAGCGGATCTGTGCGGTCGAGGGCGTGCGGGACGGGACGCTGAAGACCGGGGTGGCCGGGCTGATGATCGCGCGGCGGCCGGAGCCGTCGGCGCTGGAGGCGATGGTCTACGAGCCGCTGGTGTGTTTCGTGGTGCAGGGGGCTAAGGACACCGGCACTAAGGCCGGGTCGGTGAGGGCGTCGGCGGGGCGTTTGCTGCTGGTGAGCCATGACATTCCGATCGTGTCGCGCATCGTCGAGGCGACGCGCGAGCGGCCCTACCTGGCGCTGATCCTGCCGCTGGACCTGTCGGTTTTGCGGGGGCTCGAGGAAGAGATCGGCGGGGCCGGGGGTGGCGCCGTGAGCCGGGCGCTTTCGGTGCACGAGGCGGAGGCGCCTTTGCGGGAGGCGTTCGGGCGGTTGCTGGAGCTGGTTGAGCGGCCCGGGGAGGCCGGGGTGCTGGGGCCGCTGGTGCAGAAGGAGATCCATTACCGGCTGCTGACGTCACCGCAGGGGGCGAACCTCAGGGCGCTGTTGCAGACGGACGGGCATGCCGGGCGGATCGGGCAGGTGATCGCGCATCTGCGCGCCCATGTGGCCGACCCGCTGGCGACCGAGGAGCTGGCGCGGCTGGCAGGCATGAGCCGGTCGAGTTTTCACGAGCATTTCCGGACGGTGACGGCGACGACGCCGCTGCAATACCAGAAGGAGTTGCGGCTGTTGCAGGCGCGGGAGCGGTTGCAGGCGGGCGGGCAGAGCGTGTCGGCGGTGGCGTTCGAGGTGGGCTACGAGAGCCCGACGCAGTTCAGCCGGGAATACGCGCGGAAGTTCGGGGCCTCGCCCCGGCATGACCTGCGGGCGTGAGGCTCAGATATCCTTGCGGGCATTGAGGGCGGCGGTGATCGTGCCGTCGTCGAGGTAGTCGAGCTCGCCGCCGATGGGCACGCCCTGCGCCAGCGAGGTGAGGCGGACGCGGCCTTCAAGCTGGTCGGCGATGTAATGGGCGGTGGTCTGGCCGTCGACGGTGGCGCCGACGGCGAGGATGACCTCGGTGATGCTTTCGGTGTCGATGCGGTCGATCAGCTTGGGGATGCGGAGCTGTTCCGGGCCGATCTGGTCGAGGGCGGAGAGGGTGCCGCCGAGGACGTGGTAGCGGCCCTTGAAGACCTGCGCGCGTTCCATCGCCCAGAGATCGGCCACGTCCTCGACCACGCAGATCTGGCCGTTGGCGCGTTTCTCGGCGGTGCAGATATCGCAAAGCTCGGTGGTGCCCACGTTGCCGCAATTGTCGCATTCGCGGGCGGTGGCGGCGACGCGTTGCATCTGGTCGGCGAGCGGCATCAGCAGAAGCTCTCGCTTGCGGATGAGATGCAGCACTGCACGCCGGGCCGAGCGGGGGCCGAGACCGGGCAGCTTGGCCATCATCTCGATCAGGGCGTCGATATCGCGGGTGGAATTCATGGGGCTTCGCCGGACAGGGGGATGCGGGTGACGGTGTAGCCCTCGCGGCGCAGGAGCGCGATCATGCCGGTGTCGCGGGGGAGATGGAAGGCGCCTATGGCGATGAAAAGGCTGCCTTTCTCCAGTTCCGGAAGGGCGGCGGCAAGGAAGGTCTCGTTGCGCTCGGCCAGCAGGTAGGCATCGGTGCGCGCGAGCCAGTCGGCGCCTTGTCCGTCGGGGTAGCGGTGGTCGAAGAGGGCCGTCTCCCACGCCATCATCTCGGCGATGCGGCCGGAGAGGTAGAGCGCCTCGGTGGTGGCGTAGGCGTCTTGTGTCTGTTCAGGGTCGAGATAGGCGCCGTAGGTGGCAATGATGGCGGCGGCGAGGTCGAGGTTTGCGGGGTCGTTGAGCCGGTCGTAGAAGGCGTTGCGGTCTTCGAGACCGATCAGGCCTGCCCCGGCGAGGGCGCCCTGCAACTGGATGTGATAATCCTGGATGGGAAAGCTGCCGTCGTGGAAGTCGTTGCAGGGGTGAAACAGGAGGATTTCGGCGATGGCCGCGGGCCGCAGCGTGGCGTAGGCGTTGTAGCCCCAGCCAAGGCCGGCAAGGCGGGTCCTGATCCAGTTCTCCATGTCGAGCGGGATACCGAAATCGACCGTGTCGATCGTCAGGTTGTCCAGAACGTAGCGGTCGGTGGCATTCTGGCGAAAGACGTCGCGCCGGGTCTGGCCGGTGTAGTCACTCTCTGTCGCGACCATGCGGGCGGCGGAGATTTCGGCAGAGACGGCGTCGGGCAGGTCGAGGATGCGGGGCAGGTTGGAATGCATCGTGCCCCACAGGTGGGAGACGGTTCCGTCGTCCCCCTCGATCCGCCAGAAGCGGCCGGTGCCGTTGGGGATGTCGACCGCAAGTTGTTGAATTTCTTCGTATGTTGCCGGCGCGAAGGCCCCGGCGTGGATCTTCGGTTCCGGCTCGAGGCACAGCGCGCGCGTGGCCCAGCTCTGGGCGCCCGCCGGGGCGGCGAGCAGGCAGCAGAGGCCAAGGGCGAGCCAGCGCATCGGCTTCAGAACGGCAGGTCCATGTCCTTGGGCAGGCCCATGCCCTCGGTGATCTTGCCCATCTCCTCTTTCGCCTTGTCGTTGGCGCGGGTCTGGGCGTTCTTGATGGCGGCGAGGATGAGGTCTTCGACCGCTTCCTTGTCGTCGGGGTTGAAGATCGAGGGGTCGATATCGAGGCCCTTGAGCTCGCCCTTGACGGTGCAGGTGGCCTTGACGAGGCCGGCGCCGCTTTCGCCCTCGACGGTCATGTTGTGCATCTCTTCCTGAAGGCTGGCCATCTTCTGCTGCATCTCCTGCGCGGCCTTCATCATCTTGGCCATGTCGCCCATCTGGCCCAGTCCCTTGAACATGTGATCTCTCCGAAGTTCGGGTTTCGTTTCGTGTTGACCCATAGATACGAGGGCCGGCGGGCCGGGACAAGGGCGGTGCGGAGGACGGGATGGGGAGAGGGTGGTCGAATCGGGGTTAACAGGCTGAAATGGCGGGAAAACCGGGTGTCGGTATCGCGTCGGTATCACGTCGGTATTTTGTCGGTGCGCGGGTCGGTGCCGGGCCGGGTTAATGTGGCGGGCGATGCGGTAGGGGGCGATATCTTGAAAAGATATCGGGGCGAAGTCTTTTCTAGACTTCGGGCGGGGTGGGTGGTGGGTTTCACCCACCCTACGGGGGACCGGGGTTGCGGGTGTGCGGGGTGCCGGCCGGGGGCAGGCGGTGTCAGGCGCCGTCCTCTTTCTTGGCGGGGACGCCGATGTAGAGGATCATGGCCACGCAGAGGGCGGCGGCGGTGGCGATGAAGACCACGGGTGAGCCGATGCAGCCCTGCGCCATGGCCTCGGTGCGGCCGCCGTCGAGGAAGGCATAGACGGAGACCAGCGCGCTCCAGCCGACGCAGGCGGCCAGCGTGCCCCACTGGCTATTGTAACGGACGGCCAGAAGGCTGCCCGCGAGCAGGATCAGGGCGGCGGGGGAGGTGAAGAGGAGCAGCGCCTCGGACCACGCCGAGACGGGCGTGCCGTCCCATCCCGGGCGCATCTCCTCGCAGACCTGCGCCCAGGCGGGCGCGGGCAGGAGGAGGGCGGCGATCAGTCCTCCTCGAAGGGGTCCCATTCTTCGTCCACTTCGGGCAGGGCTTCGGCCTGGGCCTCGGCCTGCTGTTCCTCGGGGGTGCGGATGCCGGTGATCTTGGCGCCGGGGAAGGCGGAGAAGACGGCCTGTACCATGGGGTGGGTCTTGGCCTCGTCCTCGAGCGCGATACGGGCGGCGTCGCGGGTGGCGGCGATGGTGGGCTTGCCGCCCTCGCTGACGACCGAGACGCCCCAGCGGTTGCCTGTCCAGCGTTGCAGGGCGGCGCCGAGCCGTTGCGAGAGGTCGGCGGGGGCGTCGTCGGTCGGGCAGAACTCGATCCGGCCGGGGCGGTAGGCGGCGAGCTGGACGCAGGTTTCGACCTCGACCAAGAGCTTCACGTCGCGGTGGGCGCGGATCAGCTCGACCACGTGGTCGAAGGTGGGGTAATGCGCCAGCGCCGTGTCGGATTGGGCGGCGAGCGCGGTGGTCTGGCCGGAGGGGCCGGAGGCGCCGGTCTGGGCGGAGACGCCGGAGCTGTAGGCGGATGTGTGGCCGGTGGGGGCCGGGGCGTGGCCGCCGCCGCCGGGGCCGCCGGGCGCCGGGCCGCCGGCGGGGGGCTGGGGCGGCGGGCCGTCCTGTAGCCGGCGAACGAGGTCTTCGGGCGCGGGAAGCTCGGCGACATGGGTCATGCGGATGACGGCCATCTCGGCGGCCATCATCGAATTGGGCGCCTGGGCCACCTCTTCCAGCGATTTCAGCAGCATCTGCCACATGCGGGTGAGGACGCGCATCGGCAGGGCCTCGGCCATGGCGCGGCCGCGGTCGCGTTCGTCGGGGCCGATGGTGGGGTCTTCGGCGGCCTCGGGGGTGATCTTGACGACGCTGACCCAGTGGGCGATCTCGGCGAGGTCGCGGAGGACCGCCATCGGGTCGGCGCCCTCGGCATACTGGCCGGAGAGCTCTCCGAGCGCGCCGGCGGCATCGCCTTTCATGATCAGGTCGAAGAGGTCGAGCACGCGGCCCCGGTCGGCCAGCCCCAGCATGGCGCGGACCTGTTCCGCCGTGGTTTCGCCCGCGCCGTGGGAGATGGCCTGATCGAGGAGCGAGGTGGCGTCGCGCGCCGAGCCTTCGGCGGCGCGGGTGATCAGCGCGAGGGCGTCGTCGGCGATCTGGGCTTTCTCGGCATCGGCGATGCGGCGGAGCATGGCGATCATCTGCTCGGGGTCGATGCGGCGCAGGTCGAAGCGCTGGCAGCGGGAGAGCACGGTGACCGGCACCTTGCGGATCTCGGTGGTGGCGAAGATGAACTTCACGTGGGCGGGGGGTTCCTCGAGCGTCTTGAGCAACGCGTTGAAGGCGCTGGTCGAGAGCATGTGAACTTCGTCGATGATGTAGATCTTGTAGCGGGCCGAGGCCGCGCGGTAGGCGACGCTGTCGATGATCTCGCGGATGTCGCCGACGCCGGTGCGGGAGGCCGCGTCCATTTCCAGCACGTCGACATGGCGGCCTTCCATGATCGCCTTGCAGTGTTCGCATTGGCCGCAGGGATCCGTCGTCGGGCCGCCCTGGCCGTCGGGGCCGATGCAGTTCATGCCCTTGGCGATGATCCGGGCGGTGGTGGTCTTCCCGGTGCCGCGGATGCCGGTCATGATGAAGGCCTGGGCGATGCGGTCGGCCTTGAAGGCGTTCTTGAGGGTGCGGACCATGGCATCCTGACCGACGAGGTCGGCGAAGGTCTCGGGCCGGTACTTGCGGGCCAGAACCTGGTAGGCGGCTTGGGAGTCGGCGTCGGTCATGGGGGTCCTGTTCTGGGCTTCGAGGGGCAAGGTAAGGGGAGTTGCGCCCGGCGTCCACCGGGGGATTGGTGCAGGGTGTCCTGCCTTGCCGGGGCTCCCGCCCGCCCGCCCCGCCCCGGCAAGGCAGGACGGGGATGAATGGCGGGTGGCGGTGCGTGGGGCTGGTGTGGGGATTTGAGTATTTCTGGAAAAGTGAAAGTTGGGGGATGCGCCGGGTGGCTGGCGGTGTAAGATGAGGGCACGGCCTTTTGCAGGGGGCCGCCTGATCCGCGGAAAGCGTGCGCACCTGCCTACGACGGACGACCGGTACATATTTCGGTTTTCTCTTGCCCGGACTGGCGGATCGCGGGCCCCTGATCGAGAGGAACCCGGATCATGGATGATCTTTCCCTTAACGGGCTGCGATTCGCGGCCAAACGTATGCAGCGCGCCCATGCGGCGGGCGAGGCCTGGGCCGTGGAGCGGCTGAAACAGTACGGGCCGGGCAAGCCGGCGGAGGCGCTGGTGCGCGCCGATTTCCTGCACGCGGTGGCGCGGGAGGCGGGGTTCGAGAGCTGGCCCCGGCTGAAGGCGGCCGCCGAGGCGATGGGGATGGACCGGGCGGCGGCGTTGCAGCAGCTGAAGGTCGCGCTGTTCCGGGGGCAGGTGGCGCGGGTGGAGGCGTTGCTGGCGCGGTTCCCGGATTTGGCGGACGGGCAGTTCGGGTTGGAATGCGCGCTCTACCGGCGGGAGGCCGTCGAGGCGGCGCTGGCGAGGGAGCCGGGGCTGGCGGTGGCGAAGCTGGGACCGCGGACGCCGATATTGCACCTGGCGTTCTCGCGGTGGATTCATGCGCGGCCGGAGCTGGCGGCGGACATGCTGGGCGTGGCGGAGGCGTTGCGCAAGCATGGGGCGGATGTGAATGACGGGTTTGCCGAGGCGCCGGGGGGGCCGGTTCTGTCGGCGCTTTATGGCGCGGTGGGGCATGCGGACAACATGGTGCTGGCGGAGTGGCTGCTGGCGCAGGGGGCCGATCCGGATGACGGCGAGTCGCTCTATCACGCCACGGAGCTGGGGCATCATCGGGCGCTGGGGATGCTGCTGGCGGCGGGGGCCGATCCGAAGGGGACGAACGCGCTGTTCCGGGCGATGGATTTCCACGATCACGCGGCGGTGGAGATGTTGCTGGCGCATGGGGCGAAGGCGGAGGAGGGCGAAGCCGGGGGCGCGATTTCGGCGCTGCACCATGCCGCGCGGCGGATGAACGATGCGCGGATGGTGGAGCTGTTGCTGGACGCCGGGGCCGGGACGGCGCGGCGCTGGCAGGGGGTGAGCGCCTACGCGATGGCGCGGGTTTACGGGAACAGGGCGCTGGTGGAGGCGCTGGAGGCGCGGGGCGTGGACCGGGCGTTGAGCCGGGAGGAGGCGCTGCTGGCGCGTGCGGCGGAGGGGGGTGAGAGCCCTGGGGAGTATATCGACCCCGAGACGTTGCCGCGTGCGTTCCGGGGGCTTTTGCGGGAGCTTGTGCATTTGCCCGACCGGCTGGATCACATGCGGCGGCTGGTGGCGCTGGGCCTGCCTTATGACGCGGCGGATGCGCATGAGAAGGTGACGCCGACCCATGCGGCCGGGTGGGAGGGCAAGCCGGAGGTGCTGGCGTGGTTCCTGTCGCTGTCGCCCGACCTGGGCCATGTGAACGGCTATGGCGGCACGCTGTTGTCGACCATCCTGCACGGGGCGGAAAACAACCCGGCCAGGGCCGAGCGGGACCATATCGGCTGTGCGCGGCTGGCGCTGGAGCAGGGGGTGGCGCTGCCAAGGGCCCTGATCGGGCAATGCGGGCGCGAGGACATAGCGGCGTTCCTGCGGGGCTGGGCCGAGGCGCGGCCGGGGCAGGTGGTGGGCGGGCCGGGATAGGCGGCGACGCAACAGGCTTTTCCGGGTGCCGCAAAGCTGCTTATAGTGGTGGTCGTGTTCCATTTTCCCCGGGGGGAGAGACCATGCGGCTGAGGGGTATCCGGCGGAGCCGGAATGTCGAGGACCGGCGGCGGTCGGGCCGGGCGGGTGCCGGGATCGGCGGCGTCGGCCTGCTGGTGGTGGTGGCGATCGCCTATTTCGCGGGGGTGGACATCACCCCGCTGCTGGAGGGGCAGGACCCGTTCTCGCAGGGCGAGGCGCCGAGGGAATTGTCGGCCGAAGAGCAGGAGGCGGGGCAGTTCGCGAGCCAGGTGCTGGCCACGACCGAGGAGGTCTGGACGAAGGTCTTTCCCGACGCGTTCGGGCGGGACTACGTGCCGCCGGTGCTGGTGCTGTTTTCCGGCGTGACGCAGAGCCCCTGTGGCGGGGCGTCCGGGGCGACGGGGCCGTTCTATTGCCCGGCGGATGAAAAGGCGTACCTGGACACCGCGTTCTTCGAGACGCTGGGCCGGCAGCTTGGGGTGAAGGGAGATTTCGCCGCTGCCTACGTGATCGCCCACGAGGTGGCGCATCACGTGCAGAACGAGCTTGGCATCCTGCCGGAGGTGAACCGGATGCGGCAGGCGAGTGACAAGGCGCAGGCCAACGCGCTGACCGTTCGGCTGGAGTTGCAGGCGGATTGCCTGTCCGGCGTCTGGGCGCGGAACGTCGATGGCCTGCTGGAACCCGGTGACGTGGAGGAGGCGCTGAACGCCGCGCGGCGGATCGGCGACGATTACCTGCAGGAACGCGCGGGCCGGGTGCCGCAGCCGCATACCTTTACGCACGGCACGTCGGAGCAGCGGGCGGGGTGGTTCGCGCGGGGCTACGAGAACGGCGATCCGGGGGCCTGCGACACGTTCGGGGCGGACCGGATCTGAGATGGAGGCGATGTCGGGATTCGTGATCTTCGGCCTGCCGGTGGCGCGTGGCATCCTTGCCATCGCGCCGATGCCGGGGCGCGGGGGGCATTATGCCGAGGATATCGCCCACATGAAGGACTGGAAGCCGGCGCTGGTGATCTCGATGGTGACGGAGGTCGAGATGGTGGCGGCGGGGGCAGGCGACCTTGGCTCGGAACTGCTCAATTCCGGGGCACGGTGGCATCATATCCCGTGCCATGATTTCGGCGTGCCCACGGGCGAGGCCGAGGCGCTGTGGGAGGCCGCCAGCGAGCGCGCCTGTGCCGCGCTGAGGGGCGGGGGCCGGGTTCTGATCCATTGCATGGGCGGCTGCGGGCGGTCGGGGACCGCCGCGCTGAAGCTGATGGTGGCCTGTGGCGAGAAGCCGGGGCCGGCGCTGAAACGGCTCAGGGCGGTCAGACCTTGTGCAGTGGAGACGGCGGCGCAGTATGACTGGGCCCGTAAGCGCTAGCCCCAGTTGCATGTAGCGGCGGCGCCGATAGAGTGGCGGGCGACGGCGCCGGTGGCGGGGCCGGGATTTGAGTGTTTCTGGAAAGATGAAAGCCGGGGGCGGCAAGCCCCCGCAAGGGACAAGGGGACAGGCATGGGTCTTGTGGGCAACTGGTCGTATCCGACCGCGGTGAAATTCGGGGCGGGGCGGATCGCGGAGCTGGGCGAGGCCTGTGCCGCCGCCGGCATGAAACGGCCGCTGCTGGTGACGGACCGGGGGCTGGCCGGGCTGCCGGTGACGCAGGGCGTGCTGGAGCGGATGGAGGCGGCCGGGCTGGGCCGGGCGATGTTCTCGGAGGTGGATCCGAACCCCAACGAGATGAACCTTGCCGCCGGGGTGGCGGCCTATCACGAGGGCGGGCATGACGGGGTGATCGCGTTCGGCGGCGGCTCGGGGCTCGACCTTGGCAAGCTGGTGGCGTTCATGGCGGGCCAGACGCGGCCGGTGTGGGATTTCGAGGATATCGGCGACTGGTGGACGCGGGCCGATGCCGAAAAGATCGCGCCGATCGTGGCGGTGCCGACGACCGCCGGGACCGGGTCGGAAGTGGGCCGGGCCGGGGTGCTGACGAATTCCGACACCCATGTGAAGAAGATCATCTTCCACCCGAAGCTGCTTCCGGCGGTGGTGATCTGCGACCCGGAGCTGACGGTGGGGATGCCGAAGCCGATCACGGCCGGCACGGGGCTCGATGCGTTCGCGCATTGCGTCGAGGCGTTCAGCAGCCCGCATTACCACCCGATGAGCCAGGGCATCGCGCTGGAGGGAATGAAGCTGGTGATCGAGAACCTGCCGCGGGCCTATGACGATGGCGGGGATATCGAGGCGCGGGCGCACATGATGAGCGCCGCCGCGATGGGGGCCGTGGGCTTTCAGAAGGGTCTGGGGGCGATCCATGCGCTGAGCCACCCGGTGGGGGCGCATTTCGGCACGCATCACGGGACGACGAATGCGGTGTGCATGCCGGCGGTTCTGACGTTCAACGGGCCGGTGATTGCCGAGCGGTTCGACCGGGCGGCGCCGTATCTCGGGATCGAGGGCGGGTTCGACGGGTTCCGGGCCTTCGTGGACGGGTTCAATGACCGGCTGGGGATTCCGAAGGGGCTGGCGGCGCTTGGCGTCACGGAGGAGAGCATCCCGGCGCTGGTGAAGGACGCGGTGACCGACCCGAGCTGTGGGGGGAACCCGGTGGAACTCAACGAGGAGAACCTGGCGGAGCTGTATCGCGCGGCGATGTGAGGGGTTTGGTGGGTTGGCACCCACCCTACGGGTTTCGCGAGGGGCGCGAGGTCCCGGCTCGGGGGCCGGGACGGGTGGTGGTGCGCGCGGGGCGGTTTAGGGGCTTGCCAGGCCGAGGCTGTTGAGGGTGCGGTCGGTTTCTGTTTCCCACCTGGCGCGGAGTTCGACGTTGGGGGTGTGGCGGAGGCCCATGGCTTTCAGCGCGTCGAATTTCTGTGATGTCGTGGTGCCGAAGGAGGCGGCGACGCGGGGCCACCAGTAATCGACGGAGGTTTGCAGGGTGGCCTTGTCCTCGGTTTCGAGGAGGCGGTCGATGCCTTCGCGGGCGAGGACGGCGTGGTGCTCCTCGACCGGCAGGATGGCGCGGAAGGCTTCCGACAGGGGCTGGTAGGAGACGTGGATCATCTCGCCCAACTGCACCACGACGGCACGGCCCATCAGCAGGTTCATCACCACGGCGTCGGCCCAGCCGTCGATCGGGTAGTTGAGGACGGAAAGGCGCATGTCGTGCTCGCCCCGCCGGGTGCCGATATCGGCGTCGCGTTCCAGTCGGGCCGTCCAGGGGTGGTGGTTGGCGTAGCGGTCGGTGTCGGCGCCGAATTCGCCCATGATGCGCAGGACGCGGTCGGCGTTGTCGGTCTTTTCCAGCACGATCCGGGCGGCGGCGATGCGTTCCTTGATGCCGGGGCCGGAGTTGATGAGGTCGGCGAAGCCCGCCGCACCGGCGAGGGAGCTGTCGACGAAGCTGGCCATCATCTTGAGCAGTTCGGCGCGGTAGCGCGGGGGCACGTTGGCCGGGCTGGTCAGCTTGCCGCCTTGTGCGAGGTAGTCGGAAAGGGGCATGTCCTCGGCCATTTGGGCGGCCTCCTCTACTGGTCGTAGTCGACGGTGACGCGGTCGGTGAGGGCGTAGGACTGGCAGGAGAGCACGTAGCCCTTTTCGACCTCGTAATCCTCGAGCGCGTGGTTGGTGAGCATTTCGACCTCGCCCTCGATCACCCGGCAGCGGCAGGTGGAGCAGACGCCGGCCTTGCAGGCGAAGGGGGCGTCGAGGTCGCTGGCGAGGGCGGCTTCGAGAATGCTCTGGTCCTTGTCGGCGGTGACGGTGCGGGTGGCGCCGTCGAGCGTGATGGCGACGGTGGTGGTGTCGGCCTTGCTGTCGGAGGATTTGGGCAGGGTGGCGCGCTTGAGGCGGCCGGGCTGGGCGGAGGCGAAGAGCTCGAACTTGATGTTGGCGTCGTCGAGCCCCGCCTTGCGCAGCGCCGAGGCGATGCCGAGCATCATCGGCTCCGGCCCGCAGATGAAGGCGGTGTCGATGGAGGCGGCGTCGATCCAGCCGCTGTCGAACAGCTGGGCGCATTTTTCTTCCGTCACGAGGCCGGTGAAAAGGTCGATTTCCTGCGCGTCGGTTTCCAGCACGTGGATGACGTTGAAGCGGCCGAGATGGAGGTTCTTGAGGTCGTCGAGCTCCTCGCGGAACATGATCGTGTTCACGCCCTTGTTGGCGTAGACCAGCGTGAAGGTGGAGTTGGGTTCCTGCGCCAGCGTGGTCTTGATGATCGAGAGGACGGGCGTGATGCCCGAGCCGCCGGCGAAGCCGAGGTAGTTGTTGCGGTTCGCGGGGTCGAGTTGGGTGAAGAAGCCGCCCATCGGGGGCATGGCCTGCAGCACCTCGCCCGGTTGCAGGTCTTCGTTGGCCCAGGTCGAGAAGGCGCCGCCGTCGACGCGCTTGATGCCGACCTGAAGCACGCCGTCTTCCTTGCCGGCGCAGATCGAGTAGGAGCGGCGCAGTTCCTCGCCGTCGAAATCGCGGCGGAAGGTCAGGTACTGGCCCTGGGTGAAGTCGAAATGCTCGGCCGCGCCGTTGACGGGCCTGAGGGTGACCACCACGGCGTCGCGGATGGTCTTGCGGATATCGGTGACTTCGAGATCGTGGAACCGGGACATGGCGTTTCTCAGATGCACTTGAAATAGTCGAAGGGTTCGAGGCAGTCGCGGCAGCGCCACTGGGCTTTGCAGGGGGTGGAGCCGAACTGGCTGAGCCGTTCGAGGTTGTCGCTTTGGCAGCGGGGGCAGGCCTTGGGGCCGCCGGCCGGTTGCGGGGGCGCGATGCCGTAGGCTTCGAGCTTGGCGCGGCCTTCCTCGGTCATCCAGTCGGTTGTCCAGGCCGGGCTGAGCTGGCGCTTGAGGGTCAGCTTGTCGATGCCGTGGGCGCGCAGGGCGGCCTCGATCTCCATGTTGATAAGCGAGGTGGCCGGGCAGCCGGAATAGGTGGGCGTGACGGTGACGGTGAGGGTGTCGTCGGCCCAAGCGACATCGCGGATGATGCCGAGGTCGGTGAGCGAGATCGCCGGGATCTCCGGGTCGGGGATCTCATTCAGCCAGTGCCAGACCTGTTCGGTGCTTGGCCGTTGCATGGCGGTCACCATGTGTTGCCCGGGTAGGCGCGCTGGAGCCACTGCATCTGGGTCAGGATGTGGCCCAGGTGCTCGGTATGCATCCGGCCGTTGCGGCCGCCGGAATGGGCGAAGCGGTCTTCGGGCAGGGTGAGGGTGGCGCGGGCCATGACGCGCTCGACGAAGGTGTCGTATTCGGAGCGCAGGCTGGCCGGGTCGGGGGCGATGCCGGCGGCGGCCAGGGCGGCGTCGCCTTCATCCGAGAGGAAGAATTCGCCCACGTAAGGGTAGAGGTAGTCGAGGGCGGCCTGCATGCGGGTGTGGCTTTCCTCGGTGCCGTCGCCGAGGCCCACGACCGTGTCGGCGGAGCGTTCGACGTGGTAGGCCACCTCCTTGGTGGCCTTCTCGGCGATCTCGGCGATGCGGGGATCGGCGGAGTTGGCGAGGCGCGGCATGAGGATCGACGACCACGCGTCGAAGAAGAATTGCCGCATGAGGGTCTGGCCGAAATCGCCGTTGGGGAGTTCGACCAGCAGGACATTGCGGAAATCCCACGCGTCGCGGAGGAAGGCGAGATCGTCGGCCGACTTGCCTTCCCCCTGCACCTCGGCCGCGTAGCCGAGCCAGAGCTGGGTCTGGCCGATCAGGTCGAGCGCGGTGTTGGCGAGCGCGATATCCTCTTCCAGCACGGGGGCCTTGCCGCACCATTCCGACACGCGGTGGCCGAGGATGAGGGTGTTGTCCCCCATCCGCAGCAGGAATTGCAGCAGCGCGGTCTGGTCGATATCGGCCATTACATGTGCCCCACGTCGTCGGGAATGTCGTAGAAGGTCGGGTGGCGGTAGATCTTGCTTTCGGAGGGCTCGAAGAGCGGGCCCTTCTCGCCCGGCGCGGTGGCCGAGATGTGGCGGCTTTCCACGACCCAGATCGAGACGCCCTCGTTGCGGCGGGTATAGACGTCGCGGGCGTTCTTGATGGCCATCTCGGCGTCGGGCGCGTGGAGGGAGCCCACGTGCCGGTGGTTCAGGCCGTGCTGGCCGCGGATGAACACCTCCCACAGGGGCCATTCGTGGCGGGGGGATTTGCCTTTGCCCTCGCTGTCGGGCAGTTCGCCGGGGGTGACGGAACTCATGTGCGTGGTCTCCTATTCCGCTGCGACCTTGCGGGCGGCGGATTTGCGGGCGTGGGCGAGCAGGCCGTCGCGGACCCATTGCCCCTCGTCCCAGGCTTTCTGGCGGGCGGACAGGCGCTCGGCGTTGCAGGGGCCGTTGCCCTTGAGGACGTTGAAGAACTCGTCCCAGTCGGGCTGGGAGAAGTCGTAATGGCCGCGATCCTCGTTCCACTTGAGGTTCTCGTCGGGAACGGTGAGGCCGAGGAATTCGGCCTGTGGCACGGTCTGGTCGACGAATTTCTGGCGCAGCTCGTCATTGGTGTTCATCTTGATCTTCCACGCCATCGACTGGGCCGAGTGGACGCTTTCAGCGTCGGAGGGCCCGAACATCATCAGCGAGGGGTACCAGAAGCGGTTGAGCGCATCCTGGGCCATGCGTTTTTGGGCCTCGGAGCCTTGCGCCATCTTCATCATGATGTCGTAGCCCTGCCGCTGGTGGAAGCTTTCCTCCTTGCAGATGCGGATCATCGCGCGGGAATAGGGGCCGTAGGAGGTGCGCTGCAGCGGGACCTGGTTCATGATGGCGGCGCCGTCGACCAGCCAGCCCACCGCGCCCATGTCGGCCCAGGTGAGGGTGGGGTAGTTGAAGATCGAGGAGTATTTCATCTTCCCCGACAGGAGCTGTTCGGTCATGTCGTCGCGGGTGATGCCGAGTGTTTCGGCGGCGGCGTAGAGGTAGAGGCCGTGGCCGGCCTCGTCCTGCACCTTGGCCAGGAGGATCATCTTGCGTTCCAGCGTGGGGGCGCGGGTGATCCAGTTGCCCTCGGGCAATTGGCCGACGATCTCGGAATGGGCGTGCTGGCCGATCTGGCGGATCAGGGTCTTGCGGTAGCCCTCGGGCATCCAGTCGCGGGGTTCGATCTTGATGTCGGCATCGACGCGGTCCTGGAAGGCGCGTTCCTCGTCCGACATCTCCTCGCGCGGAGTGACGCCTTTGCCGGTGCTCTTGACCATCTGTGCATACATGAGTTCGGTCCTCCCGTTCGTCGCGCTGAATTAACCGACCGTGCGGTCGAAGTAGGGCAATCATCGATTCGCTTCAAGGGAAATGTTACGGATTGTGCCGTTCCGGCAGAATCCTGTAACAGTTCAGGCCGCACCGGTCAGAGCCGCTTGGCCACTTCCTCGAGCATCACTTCGGTCGCGCCGCCGCCGATTGCCTGAACGCGGGCGTCGCGGGTCATTCGTTCTATGGTGGCTTCGCGCATGTAGCCGAAGCCGCCGTGGAATTGCAGGCAATCATACATCACTTCGTTGACCAGTTCACCGCACAACGCCTTGATCATCGAGACCTCGCGCGTGACCTCCTCGCCATTCGCGTCACGGGCGGCGGTGGCGTAGACGAATTGGCGGGCGGCGGCGACGCGGGCGGCGAGCATGGCGAGGCGCTGGCGGATGGCCTGCTTGTCCCAGAGGGGGGCGCCGAAGGCCTTGCGGTTCTTCACGTAGTCGAGGGTGAGGTCGAGGGCGGCCTGGGCTTCGCCCATGGCCATGGCGCCGAGGACGATACGCTCGTTCTGGAAATTCTTCATGATCGAGTAGAAGCCGCGGCCTTCCTCGCCGAGCATATTCTCGGCGGGGATGCGGCAATTGTCGAAGGCGAGTTCCGCCGTGTCGGAGGAGCGCCAGCCATGCTTGTCGAGGGCGCGGGAGACGGTGAAGCCGGGGGTGCCTTTCTCGACGAGGAACATGGTGACCGACTGGCTGGCGGGGCCTTGCGCATCGGTCTTGGCGGCGACGCAGTAGAGGTTGGCGTGGACGCCGTTGGTGATGAACATCTTGGCGCCGTTGAGGATGAAATCGTCGCCGTCGCGGCGGGCGGTGGTGCGGATGCCCTTCACGTCGGAGCCGGCGTCGGGTTCGGTGACGCCGACGGCGGTGATGGTGTCGCCCGAGATGATGCCCGGCATGTGGGCGGCCTTCTGGGCGTCGGAGCCCGCGTTGAAGAGGTGGACGGAGGCCATGTCGGTATGGACCAGCACGGTGATGGCGAAGCCGGCGTAGGTGGAGCGGCCGAGTTCCTCGGCCAGGACGGCGGTGGCGCGGGTGTCCATCGCCGAGCCGCCGTATTCCTCGGGGTAGCGGATGCCGAGGAAGCCGAGCGCGCCCATTTCGCGGAGCACGTCGCGGGGGACGGCGCCGTCAACCTCCCATTGGTCGGCGTGGGGTTGCACCTTCTCGGCCACGAAGCGGCGCAGCTGGTCGCGCAGCATTTCGTGTTCCTCTGTCAGGAACAGGTGTTGTGTCATGCGTCCTCCCTTGACCGGCGCGGGGTCGGCGCCGGGTCAGGGTATCTGAGCGCATGCCGGGGGCCGATGCAATGCCCGTGTCAGGCGGATTTGCGCATGTCGGGGATGGGCTGGGGCCGGATCGTCTTGTCCTCGGCGAGGGTGACGTAGAAGGTCGAGCCGACGCCCTCGACGCTTTCGAAGTCGATCTGGCCGCCATGGGCCTGCATGATGTGGCGCGAGATGTTCATGCCGAGCCCGGTGCCGCCATGGCGCCGGATGTCGGAAGAGTTCACCTGGCTGAACTGTTCGAAGACCTTGTCGGAGGCGTCCTTGGGGATGCCGATGCCGTAATCCTTCACGGCAAGGCTGATCTGGTCGTCATGGGCGTAGAGGCTGATCTCGACCCGGCCACCGGTTTCGGAGAACTTGGCGGCGTTGGAGAGCATGTTGACCAGCACCTGTTCGAGGCGATGGCGGTCGGCGTTGACCCAGTATTCGCGCTTGGGCGGCTCCATGTGCAGGGTCACGTCGAAGCGTGCCGCATAGGGCCGGGTGCGGTCGACCGTGGCGGCGGCCACGGCGCCGAGCTCGATCGGTTCGACGTGAAGCTCGAGCTTGCCGGTCTCGGCGCGCTGCAGGTCGAGCAGGTCGTTGACGAGGTTGGCGAGGCTTTCGCTGTTGCTGCTGGCCATGTTGAAGAGGTGCTGCATCTTCGGCGGCACGGTGCCGAGCGCGCCCGAGTTGATCAGCTGGAGCGAGCCCTTGATGGCGGTCAGCGGCGTGCGCAGCTCGTGGCTGACGGTGGCGAGGAATTCCTGCTTGGCGTTGTAGGCGGCCTTGGTCTTTTCATGCTCGGCGACCAGCGCGTTGATGTAGCGCAGGTTCTTGACGTAGCCGACGAGGAAGTTCCGGCTGCATTCGATGATGAAGGACAGCACGAAGAGCACGGTGAAGAACTGGAGCCAGAGCGGCGAGGTCAGCTCGGGCTTGACGGCCACGAGGTCGCGGATCGGGATGTAGAGCAGCGCGACGAAGTAGACCGACAACCGTATCATCAGCGCCGACAGGATCTGGTGGTTGTTGATGCAGGCGAAGATCGATGCCGAGAACAGCATGAAGAGCGCCAGGAAGTGCATCGAATGCCCCTGCTGGGCGGCGAGCGAGATCGAGAAGAAGGCAATGACCGTGGCGCTGAACAGCGTGCCGACATTGATCATCCGCACGAAATGCCGGGCCTTGGCCCAGTCGCGGTCGCGCCAGCGCAGGACCTGGTTGAACACGTGACCATCGAACGCCTCGCCAAGCCAGACCATGGCGTAGAAAAACAACGCTGTCGAAGCGTCGTAATAATACCCGGCTAGCAAAATCGCGGCACTGTAGATTATGATTCGCTGAAGAAAAAGCTGACGGCCGACGGCTGAATAATCCCGCAAGCGCCGCTTCAGGGAAACGATGTCCGCCGGTCCTGCAATGGAGGATCGTATCGCTTCAAGTCCTGGGGTCATTTTTCCTAGCCAAATCAGTTGCAACCAAAGCGTTAACGGGCAATAATGGCACAACTTTGGCTGTATCGACGGGGAGTGTGGTTTCAGGAGGGTAATATCCGGGCTTCACGGCCTAAAGTAGGCGAAAATAAGAAAATCTCGCAGCTCTGAGGCAGTAATAAGGTGGGCTATCAATCTGTAACCAATTTGCAGGGACGCGCGAAACGCGTTTTCCCTGAGCTTGAGCCGGCTGGCGGCCGGCAAATGGTATGGCACAGCGATGCCGAACCGCCCCCTGTCTCGGAACAGGCGGGGCGGGCCAATTTTGCCAAGCCGCCGACGCTTCGGGCGACGACCCTGTCGGTGAGCAATTTCCACCAGCATGGCGAGTTGTATGCCGAGTTCCTGAAGGCCCGGAAGCGGGTGTTCATCGATGGCAAGGGGTGGGACCTGCCCTCGACCGAGGGTATGGAGTTCGACCAGTACGACACGCCGCTGAGCCGCTGGATCGTGGTGCACGAGTTCGGCGAGGTGCTGGCGGGCATCAGGCTGACGCCGTCGACGGCGCAGTGCGGGATCTACAGCTACATGCTGCGGGATGCCCAGCGGGGGCTGTTGAAGGATATTCCCGCGACGGTGCTGCATTACCGCGCCCCGGTGTCGGACAAGATATGGGAGGCCGCCCGGCTTTTCGTGTCGGACGGGCAGCCGGCGAGCCGGCGGTCGCTGTTGCAGAAGACGCTGCTTCTGTCGATGGCGCGGTCGGCCGTCGAGGTGGGGGCGACGCAGGTGATCGGCATCGTGCCGGCGGTCTTCCAGCGCTGGATGGCGCGGATCGGGATGAGCGCCCTGCCCATCGGCCCGCGGATGGAGATCGACGGGGACCGCACGCAGGCCGCGATGATGAACGTGCGCGCGCTGGTCGAGGGGCTGACCAACGAGGGGTAGCCCCGTTTGTCTTCCAGGTTCGAACAAGGGCCCGCCGTCTTGTGACGGCGGGCCTTTTGACAGGTGCCGGGCCGGGTTGTAAGGCAGGCGAGCCGGCGGGAGCGTGAAGGGGCGGGGACGACATGGAACATGGTGGCATAGCGTTCGACCTTGACGGGCCAGAGGATGGCGCGCCGGTGGTCCTGATCCACGGGCTGGGGCTGAGCCGGGCGATCTGGTCGGGATACCTGCCCCTGCTGGCGGCGGAGCACCGGGTGCTGTCATACGACCTGCCGGGCCACGGGCAGAGCGGGCCGGCGCTGGAGGAAATGACGCTGGAGCGCTACGCGGTGCAGCTTCGCGGGCTGATGGATCACGCCAGGATCGAGAGCGCGACGGTGATCGGGTTTTCGCTGGGCGGGATGATCAACCGGAAGCTGGCGATGACGGCGCCGGAGCGGGTTCGGGCGCTGGCCATCCTGAATTCGCCGCATGAGCGGACGCCGGAGGCGCAGGCGCAGATGGAGGCCTTCGCCGGCCAGAGCGCGCAGGGTGGCCCGGGCGCGACGATCGACGCGGCGCTGGCGCGGTGGTTCACCGAGGGATTCCGCGAGACGCATGGCGAGGTGGTCGAGGCCGTTCGGGCGCAGGTGCTGTCCTGCGACCCGCAGAGCTATGCCGGGGCGCGGGCGGTGCTGGCGCGGGGGGTGACGGAGCTGATCGCGCCGGAGCCGCCGATCACCTGCCCGACGCTGATCGCCACGTCGGAGAACGACACCGGCAGCACGCCGGGCATGGCGCGTGCGATGCAGGGGGAGATCGCAGGGTCGGTTCTGGAGATCGTGCCGGAGGTGAAGCATCTCGGCCTGCTGGAGCGGCCGGAGGCGTTCGGGCGGATGTTGCAGGCCTTCCTGGAGCGGGCGCGGCGGGGCTGAGCCCGGACGCCAGGGAAAGCCCGGTCTTCGTCCTCGATGCGGCGGCCGTGCCGATCTGCGGCAAAGGCGTGCGCCGAAGCAGGCCCGTGATTCTCGTCCGGCCGGCAAGGTGTTGAAAAGGCAGGCAGATTGTCGCGGGTGCGGGCCGGTCAGAGGAGGGTGTGCATCTTTCCCAGCGCGGTCGTGCCGAGCTCGTCCAGCACCCGGCCGCGCAGGCTTCGCATCGCCTCGAGCCACTTGTCGTGGTCGGCGGATTTGAAGGCGACGAAGCGGGCGACCTCGGGATGGGGCAGGATCAGGAAGCTTTCCCTGGCGATGCCCTCGACGACGGCGTCGGCCACGGCGGCGGGCGAGAGCAGGCCCGGCTGATCGGCGGCGGCTTCCGCATCCTCGTAGCCGAGCAGGGGCGTCGCCACGTATTGCGGGCAGATGACCGAGACCCGGATGCCGTCGCGGCCATGGGTGATGGCGAGGGATTCGGCGAAGCTGACAGCGGCGTGCTTGGTGGCGGAATAGGCGGCGTCGCCGATCTGGTTCAGCAGGCCCGCGGCGGAGGCCATCTGCAGCAGGTAGCCCGTGCCGCGGTCGATCATGCCGGGGAGCAGCGCGCGGGCGGCATAGACATGGGCCATGACATGCACCTCCCAGGCGCGGGTCCAGTCGGCGTTGCTGGCCGAGGCGGCATGGGTGGGCTCGCCCAGGGCCAGCCCGGCATTGGAACAGAACAGGTCGACCGGGCCGAATGCGGCTTCGGTGTCGCGGACGAGGTCCTGGATGTCGGCCTCCCTCGTGACATCGCAGGCAAGGCCGAGGCCGCCGAAGGTCGCGGCCACGGTGCGGGCGGCGTCACCCTCGAGATCGGCCACGACGACGCGCGCACCCTCGGCCGCGAAGCGCCGGGCCATCGCCGCGCCGATGCCGCTTGCCCCGCCGGTGACGATGACGGTCTTGTCTTGCAGGTGCATGGGGGTCCTCCTGTCGGCGTATCCGGGCCGCCGGGTCTCGGCAAGCTCGGGAGGGTCCTACGGGAGAAAGCGCGATTCGGAGACAGAAAACCGCGGGGCGAGGTCACGCGGCCTGCCGGCGCCGTCGCCTGGCGAGTCGGACCGGCCTGGACGCGGTTGTGGCGATACGGGGGATCGGCAGACGCCTTGAAGCGTCGGTAACAGTGGTGAGCCGTGCAGGATTCGAACCTGCGACCCACTGATTAAAAGTCAGTTGCTCTACCAACTGAGCTAACGGCCCACTAGGCGGCCTATCTAGAAAGTGGCGGGGGGGCGGTCAACCCATAATTTGGGGAATTTCACGCGCCCGCTGGATTCGTTGCGGGCGGGCCGTTATATGCCGGCGCATGAGCACGGATCAGCATAGCGGATTGCCCTTCATGAAGATGCACGGGTTGGGGAACGACTTTGTCGTGCTCGACGGGCGTGCGCGGGGGATTGCCGTGTCGGCGGGGCTGGCCGTGGCGCTGGGGAACCGGCGGACGGGGATCGGGTTCGACCAGCTGGCGTTGATCGAGACGGGCGAGGGCGGGGCGGATGCGCGGCTGACGTTCTGGAACGCGGACGGGTCATTGTCGGCGGCGTGTGGCAATGCGACGCGGTGCATTGCGCGGTTCCTGATGGACGAGACGGGGCGGGACCGGCTGCACCTGGTGACGGCGCGGGGGGATCTGTACGCGGTCGATGCGGGCGACGGGCTGACCTCGGTCAACATGGGCCAGCCGCAGCTTGACTGGCAGGAGATCCCGCTGGCCGAGGAGATGGACACGCTGGAACTGCCGATCGAGGGGGGGCCGACCGCCACGGGCATGGGCAACCCGCATTGTACTTTCTTCGTGGAAAACGCCGAGGCGGTGCCGCTGGAGCAGTTCGGGCCGCGCTATGAGCATCATCCGTTGTACCCCGAGCGCACCAATGTGCAGGTGGCGAGTGTCATCGGCCCCGATCACCTGCGGATGCGGGTGTGGGAACGGGGTGCGGGGCTGACGCTGGCGTCGGGGTCGTCATCTTGCGCCGCGGCCGTTGCGGCGGCACGGCGGGGGCTGACGGGGCGCAAGGTGCAGGTTGACCTGGATGGCGGGACGCTGTGGATCGACTGGCGCGAGGACGGCGTCTGGATGACCGGGCCGACCACGCATGTGTGTGACGGGGTGATCACGGCGGATTTCCTTGGGGGCGTGGCATGAGCGCGCCTGTGTTTTCCACGCTGGGCTGCCGGCTGAACGCCTACGAGACCGAGGCGATGAAGGAGCTGGCGGGGTCGGTGGGCCTCGATAACGCGGTGGTGGTGAACACCTGCGCGGTGACGGCCGAGGCGGTGCGCAAGGCGCGGCAGGAGATCCGGCGCTTGCGGCGGGAGAACCCGGGCGCGCGGCTGATCGTGACGGGCTGTGCGGCGCAGACGGAGCCGGAAACGTTTTCGGCGATGGACGAGGTCGACGCGGTCATCGGCAATACCGAGAAGATGCAGCCCGAGACGTGGCGCGGGATGGCCGCCGATTTCATCGGGCAGACGGAGGCCGTGCAGGTCGATGACATCATGTCGGTGACCGAGACGGCCGGGCACCTGATCGACGGGTTCGGGACGCGGAGCCGCGCCTACGTGCAGGTGCAGAACGGGTGCGATCATCGCTGCACCTTCTGCATCATCCCCTATGGCCGGGGCAATTCGCGGTCTGTGCCCGCCGGCGTCGTGGTGGAGCAGATCAAGCGGCTGGTGGGCAAGGGGTTCAACGAGGTCGTGCTGACCGGCGTGGACCTGACGAGCTGGGGGGCCGATTTGCCGGTGGCGCCGAAGCTGGGCGACCTGGTGATGCGGATTTTGAAGCTGGTGCCGGACCTGCCGCGGTTGCGGATCTCCTCGATCGATTCGATCGAGGTGGACGAGAACCTGATGCAGGCGATTGCGACGGAGCCGCGGCTGATGCCGCATCTGCATCTGTCGTTGCAGCATGGCGACGACCTGATCCTGAAACGGATGAAGCGGCGGCATTTGCGGGACGACGCGATAAGGTTTGCCGAGGAGGCAAGGCGGCTCAGGCCGGAGATGACGTTTGGCGCCGATATTATTGCAGGCTTTCCGACGGAGAGTGCCGAGGCCTTCGAGAACTCGCTGAAGCTGGTGGAGGAGTGCCACCTGACCTGGTTGCATGTCTTCCCCTACAGCCCGAGGCCCGGCACGCCGGCGGCGCGGATGCCGCAGGTGAACGGCAAGGACATCAAGGCGCGGGCGGCAAGGTTGCGGGCAGCGGGGGAGGCGCGCGTGGCGGCGCACCTTGAAGAACAGCAGGGCCGGGCGCATCGGGTGTTGATGGAGAATGCGCGGATGGGCCGGACCGAGCAGTTCACCGAGGTGGTGTTCGGCGAGGACCGGGAGGAAGGCGCCATCGTCGAGGCGACGGTGACGGGCGTGGAAGGGCAACGGCTGACGGCGGCGTAGGGCGCGTGTGAACCCGCCGTTGCGCCGGTAGACGTGGAGGCTATGGTGGGTTGGCACCCACCCTACGGACCTTGCCCATGCACCCGAACCCGGCCTTTCGTCAGACGCCCGAGGCGCGCAATATCGGTTTTGCCCGCGAGCAGGGGTTCGGCCTGCTCTGCGTGGGGACCGGGGACGCGCCGCTGGTGAGCCATATCCCCTTCCTGTTGTCCGAGGATGGCAGGCGCGCGGAGTTTCACCTTGTCCGGTCAAACCCGATCGCGCGCATGCTCGCCGCGCCCTTGCAGGCGCGTCTCGCGGTGCAGGGGCCGCATTCCTATGTCTCGCCCGACTGGTACGGGGTCGAGGACCAGGTGCCGACGTGGAATTACATCGCCGTGCACCTGGTGGGCGAGGTGAGCCTGCAGCCGCAGGACCGCCTGCGCGACCTGCTCGACCGGCAGTCGGCGGTGTACGAGGAAAGGCTTGCGCCCAAGCGGCCATGGACCTCCGGGAAGATGAGCGATGGGGTGATGGAGAAGATGATGCGGCAGATCGTGCCCTGCGTCATGGCGGTGGCGGAGATCCAGGGGACGTGGAAGCTGAACCAGAACAAGCCGGAGGAGGTGCGCCTGCGGGCTGCCGGCGAGGTGGAGGCGCAGGGGCCGGGGCAGGAGGCCGCGGCACTGGCCGCCCATATGCGTGCCCCGGACGGATAGCGATGGACAGGGCGGCGGCACGGCCCTAGCCTGCCGCTCGAATGCTCAAGGGAGGCCCGCCAACATGAAACTG
Source organism: Roseovarius sp. (assembly GCF_030373445.1). GTDB lineage: Bacteria > Pseudomonadota > Alphaproteobacteria > Rhodobacterales > Rhodobacteraceae > Roseovarius. The sequence continues at coordinate 407,669 of NZ_JAUCYU010000001.1, read as the reverse complement.
ATCGCCGCATTGCCCTCGCCCTTCGTCCGCAAGGTGCGGGTGCTTCTGCACGAGACCGGCCAGACCGATGCGGTCGAGCTGGTGGAAATCTCGACCACGCCGATGAATACCGACGCGCAGGCCGCCGCCGCCAACCCGGTGGGCAAGATCCCGGCGCTGGTGCGCGAGGACGGGCCGGCGATCTATGACAGCCGGGTGATCTGCCGCTATCTCGACGACCGGTTCGGCGCGGGGCTCTACCCGCAGGCGCGGGTGTGGGAGACGCTGACGCTGGAGGCGACGGCGGACGCGATGATGGAGGCGGCGGTGCTGATGGTCTACGAGCACCGGGTGCGCCCGCCCGAGAAGGTATTCGATGGCTGGATCGACGCGCAATGGGCCAAGGTGGCGCGCTGTGTCGAGGCCGTGAACGGGCGCTGGATGAGCCACCTGAACGGGCCGCTGGACATGAGTCATGTCGCCATCGGCTGTGCGCTGGGGTACCTGGATTTCCGCCACCCCGACCGGAACTGGCGCGAGGGGGCCGGGGCGCTGGATGACTGGTACGCGGTGTTCAGCGCGCGCGAGAGCATGAAGGCGACCGCGCCGGAGTGACCGGCGCGGTGCAGGGCCGTCAGGCGAGGCGGGCCCGCAGCCGTGGCAGGCGCGAGAGCAGCACGAGGTCGAAGAGCAGCACCGCGATCAGGGTGAGCCCCGCCAGCGGGAAGGCCAGCGATACGACCAGCCCCGTCAGCACCGCGCCGCGCCAGAGCGGCAGGTCGGCGGGAAGGGGCGGCGGCGACAGTCGAAGCTGGCCGCGCGGGCGGCGTTTCCACCACATGATCACGCCGCTGATGCAGAGGAACAGCACCGACAGGCAGAAGGCGGTGTTGGCCAGGACGCTCCAGAGACCGAGCGTGCCCATGTGCAGGGCGATGCCCACCGCCATGGCCTTGCCGAACAGCGAGTAATCCTCGTAGCGCACATCGGCGAGGATTCGGCCGGTGTACCGGTCGATATGGGTGGTGCGGTCGGCCGTGGGATCGGTGCTGTCGGTGTTCATCGAATCGCGGCTGAGCGTCCAGACGCCGGTGTCGCCCCGCGGCACGTTCATCTGGTAGCGCCCGTCGAAGCCGATCCGGCGGGCGAAGGCATCGACGGTATCGACGGTGAGCGGCGCGGCGAGCCCCTCGGTGCCGGCGTCGCTGCCAGAGGCGGGCATCGGGGTCTGTTCGAGCGCCCAGGGCACTTCCTTGGGCCCGTGGTTCATGCTGGCATGGGTGCTGTCCGAAAGCGGCACGTCGACGCCCCATTTGCCGGCCGGGAACTGGTTCCAGGCCTGTACGATCTTCTCGCCCCAGACGCCGGACCATGACAGGCCCGAGACGAGGAAGAAGACCAGGATGACCGAGACCCAGAGGCCCACGGCCCCGTGCAGCGCTCGCCATCCCGCGCGGCCGCGGCCGATGCGGGGCAGGAGCGCCCGGGCAAAGCCGGTGCCGCGCGGCCACCAGAGGTAGAGGCCGGTGGCGATCAGCACCATGCCGAGGGAGGCCGCGATCTCGATCATCCGGTCGCCGGTGACGCCCAGCAGCAGGTCGCCGTGGATGTTGTCCATCAGGTCGTACCAGCCGCTGCGGCGCGGGAAGGTGGCGAGTATTTCGGCGGTGTAGGGGGCGAGGGCGACCATGGTGGCGGTCTCGCCCTGATCGACGCGGAAGATGGCGGCGAGGTCGGGGGCGCGGGGGGCGATGTATTGCACGAGGTGGCTGCCGGGTATGGCGGTCAGCGCCGCCTCGGCCTGCACCGAGACGGCGAGCGGGGCCTCCTGCGGGGTGACGGGCAGGCGCTCGCCATCGCGCCCGTCGATCCAGGCGATCCAGAGCATGGCCATGCCGGTCAGCGCCAGCATGATGAAGAAGGGGATGATGTAGAGCCCCGCGTAGAAGTGCCAGCGCCAGGCGGCGCGATAGAACGGGGAGGCCGCCGCGGCGGCGGAGCGGTCACGCGCGGGCGTGCCGGTCAGGTCGGTCGAAACCATGGGAATAGTCCTCTGAAGGGGAAGGGAAGTGTCTTCGGATCAAAGGAGGCGCGGCGGGGCGCGCGGGGATTGCAGCAGGAAGGGGGGTGCCACGCGGGCGGCGAAGGCGCGGATCTCGGCCTCGGCCGGGTGGGCCGTGGCGGGGCGCGGCAGGGCGGGGGCCGGCGCGGCGGTATCGGCGGCCAGGAGCTGTACCGACCAGTCGCAGCGCTGGTGGGTGCGCTCGACCGGGTTGCCGTTCTCGTCGAGCGTGACGGTGACGGTTTCGCCGCCGGTACACAGGACCAGAGTCAGCGCCCCGTTCATCCAGGCGGGCATGGTCCCGGGGGCGAGGCCGGCATAGAAGGCGAAAAGCAGGACGAGACAGGCCCCGGGAAGGCGCAGGCGCCGGCGGTGCCGGCGGCCGCCTGTCATTTCTTGGGCCCTTGCATGTGCATGGCCGGGCCCCGGATCAGAAGCTGTAGCTGACGCCGAAGTTGATGGCGTGGGTGGTCAGCTCGGTGCTGAGGCGGCCGGGAAGCTGGCCGGGCACCGCCGGGTCGGCGTCGAGCGTGATGTCGTTGTCGGACCAGGTGATCTGGTACTCGCCGAAAAGCGCCCAGCGGTCGTTCAGCTCGTATTTCATGCCCGCGATCCCGCGCAGCGCGATGCCGGTCTGCTCGTAATCGAAGGTGCGGTTGGTGGCGCCGATCACCTGCGCGTCGACATGCGGGATGGCAAGGCCGACACCCGCGCCCAGATAGGGCGTGAAGTTCGAGCCCTTGAAGAAGCCGGGCCAGCGTTTCATCACGTTGGCGGTGATGATGTTGTGCCCGTCGGACAGCTCGAACCGGCCGAGACCGAGCGCGGCGAGATCGCCGGCCGAGGCATAGGCCTTGGTGTGCGTGCCCTCGACGCCGAAGCCGATGTTGTTGGTGTTCCACCACATGGCGCGGCCGCCGTAGTAGATCGGCGCCTCGAACGGCTTGCCGTCCCAGTTGAACTTGCGGCTGAACGCCGCGCCGCCGGGCAGGGTGCCGCTGCCGCGGCTGTCGGATACGCCCTGCCAGCCGAGATAGAGGCTGAGCTCGATTTCCGCTGCGGCCGGGCTGGCCAGCAGGACGAGGGCGGCGAGGGCGGATCTGGCGTAACGCAACATGAAGGGGGACTCTTTTTCCGGGGCGCGATTTCGGTTTCTGCTTACACGCCACCGCCCCGCGCCACAAGCGCGACAGATGAGCACCCCGGTCAAATCGTGGCGAATGTGCACTGGACGCCTCGCCAAAGCCCCGCTAAACAGCGGATCGGAAACGTGCCCGGCGCTCTTGCGCCGTGGTCATGTCATTGAGATGATGAACTTGGCCGGTTCCGGCTTGAGATATGGAGTAAACCTCGTGTCCCACGAAGAAGATCACGCAGGCACCCGTAGGGATTTCCTCTACTATGCCACCGCAGGCGCAGGTATCGTCACGACGGGGGCGGTCGTCTGGCCGCTGGTGAACCAGATGAACCCGTCTGCCGACGTCCAGGCGCTGAGCTCGATCCGGGTGGACGTTTCCGGCGTCTCGGCCGGGACGCAGCTGACGGTGAAATGGCTGGGCAAGCCGGTCTTCATTCGCCGCCGCACCGAGGAAGAGATCACCGCGGCCCGCGAGACCGACGTCTCGTCGCTGCCCGACGGGCTGGCGCGCAACGACAACCTGCCGCCCGACGCCCCCGCGACCGACGAGAACCGCTCGTTCGGCGAGACCGGCGAATGGCTGGTGGAAATGGGCGTCTGCACGCACCTCGGTTGCGTGCCGCTGGGCAATGCCGGCGATTTCGGCGGCTGGTTCTGCCCCTGCCACGGGTCGCACTACGACACGGCCGGCCGCATCCGCAAAGGCCCCGCGCCCGAGAACCTGCCGGTTCCGATCGCGGAATTCGTCGACGAAACCACGATCCAACTCGGATAAGGAAGCGCGCTCATGTCCGGAATTCCGCACGATCACTACGAACCGAAATCGGGCGCCGAGAAGTGGCTGCACAAGCGGCTTCCCATCGTCAGCCTGATGTATGACACGCTGATGATCCCCACGCCCAAGAATCTCAACTGGATGTGGATCTGGGGGATCGTCCTGACCTTCTGCCTGGTGCTGCAGATCGTCACCGGCATCGTCCTGGTGATGCATTACACGCCGCATGTCGACCTGGCCTTCGCCTCGATCGAGCACATCATGCGCAACGTGAACGGCGGCTACATGATCCGCTACCTGCACATGAACGGCGCCTCGCTGTTCTTCTTCGCCGTCTACATCCACATCTTCCGCGGCCTCTACTACGGCTCGTACAAGGCCCCGCGCGAGATCACGTGGATCGTCGGCATGCTGATCTACCTGGCGATGATGGGCACGGCCTTCATGGGCTACGTGCTGCCCTGGGGGCAGATGTCGTTCTGGGGCGCCACGGTGATCACCGGCCTCTTTGGCGCGATCCCGTTCATCGGCGAATCGATCCAGACCTGGCTGCTGGGCGGACCGGCGGTGGACAACGCCACGCTGAACCGCTTCTTCAGCCTGCACTACCTGCTGCCCTTCGTGATCGCCGCGCTGGTCGCCGTTCACATCTGGGCCTTCCATACCACGGGCAACAACAACCCCACCGGTGTCGACGTGCGCCGCGGGTCGAAGGCCGAGGCCGAGAAGGACACGGTTCCGTTCTGGCCCTATTTCGTCATCAAGGACGTCTTCGCGCTGGCGGTGATCATGGTGGTGTTCTTCGCCATCGTGGGCTTCATGCCGAACTACCTTGGCCACCCCGACAACTATATCGAGGCCAACGCGCTGGTGACGCCCGCGCATATCGTGCCGGAATGGTACTTCCTGCCGTTCTACGCGATCCTGCGGGCCTTTACCTCGGACGTGTGGGTGGTGATGCTGGCAAGCTGGATCACCGGCGGCATCGTCAACGCCAAGTTCTTCGGCGTGCTGGCGATGTTCGGTGCGATCGCGGTGATGGCGCTAGTGCCGTGGCTCGACACCTCGTCGGTGCGCTCGGGCCGCTACCGGCCGATGTTCAAGTGGTGGTTCTGGCTTCTGGTGATCGACTTCGTCGTGCTGATGTGGGCCGGGGCCATGCCGGCAGAGCCGCCCTATTCGACGATCTCGCTGATCGGGTCGGCCTACTGGTTCGCCTATTTCCTCGTGATCCTGCCGCTGCTTGGCGTGGTCGAGAAACCAGAGGCGCAGCCCGAGACCATCGAGGACGATTTCAAGGCCCATTACGGCAAAGCCGAAACGCCGGCCGAGTGAAGAGAGGACAAGGGACAATGTTGAAAAAGATTGCGATCTCCGCAGTTGCCGCCCTGGCCCTTTCGGGCTCGGGGGCGCTGGCGGCCGAGGGCGAAAGCCACGTGCATGACGTCGACTTCTCGTTCGAGGGGCCGTTCGGCTCGTTCGACCAGAACCAGCTTCAGCGCGGGCTCAAGGTCTATACCGAGGTCTGCTCGTCCTGCCACGGCATGCAATACGTGCCGTTCCGGACGCTGTCGGACGAGGGCGGGCCGCACCTGCCCGAGGACCAGATGCGGGCCTACACGGCGAATTTCGAGGTCTTCGACCCCGAGCTCGACGATTTCCGCACCGCGAAGCCGACTGACCACTTCCCCCAATCGAACCTGGAAAACGCGCCGGACCTGAGCCTGATGGCCAAGGCGCGGGCCGGGTTCCACGGGCCCTACGGGACGGGCATGAACCAGCTGTTCAAGGGCATGGGCGGGCCGGAATACATCGTGTCGATCCTGACCGGCTATACCGGCGAGACCAAGGAAGAGGCGGGCACCACGCTTTACGAGAACACGGCCTTCCCCGGCGGCTGGATCGCGATGGCGCCGCCGCTTTACGGCGAGGACGTGGAGTTCGACGACGACCATTCCAACGAGCTGCACCACGAGGCCGAGGACGTGGCCGCCTTCCTGACATGGGCCGCCGAGCCCAAGATGATGGCGCGCAAGCAGGCCGGGCTGGCCGGGGTGATCTTCCTGACGGTCCTGTCGGTGCTGCTGTACCTGACGAACAAGCGGCTCTGGGCGCCGATCAAGGGCAAGAAGACCGCCTGATCCGCAAGGCCAGAGACTCGAGAGAACCCCCGCCCATTCCGGCGGGGGTTTTCATTTGGCGGCGTTGAATGGGGCGCTGTGCCTGGCGCCGACGTCCTTCGCGACGGTCAACGTCGACCCCGGGCGCATTTGGCCCGGGAAGACGCCGGGGCCGGGCTCCCGGCTTCATCTTGCCGGAAATATTCCCGCCGGAGGCATTCGTCTCTTTTGGCCCGACAGCTCGGTCAGGGGGCCCAGCGGAGGAAGTTCGCGATCATGCGCAGGCCGGTGGACTGGCTTTTCTCGGGGTGGAACTGGGTGCCGACGATGTTGTCGCGGCCGACGACGGCGGTGACGTCGCCGCCATAGTCGCAATGGGCGAGGCGGTGGGCCGGGTCGGTGACCTCGAACTGGTAGGAGTGGACGAAATAGGCGTGGTGGCCGGTGTCGATGCCCTCGAAGATCGGGTGGGGGTGGTCGATCACGAGGTCGTTCCAGCCCATGTGGGGGATCTTGAGCGACGGGTCCGAGGGCGCGATGGCGGCGACGGTGCCGGGGATCCAGTCGAAGCCGGCGGTCTCGGTGTATTCCAGCCCGCGCGTCGCCATCATCTGCATCCCGATGCAGATGCCCATGAAGGGGCGACCGCCCTTGATGACGGCTTCCTCGATGGCTTCGAACAGGCCGCGGTGGTCGTAGAGTTCCTTCTGGCAGGCCGGGAAGGCGCCATCGCCGGGCAGGACCACGCGGGAGGCGCGGCGCACGGTGTCGGGGTCGGAGGTGACGGCGACCGCACCTGCGCCGGTCTCGGTCGCCATGCGCTGGAACGCCTTCTCGGCCGAGTGCAGGTTGCCGCTTTCGTAATCGACAATGACGGTGGTCATGGGGCTACAGCGCGCCCTTGGTCGAGGGGATCGCGTCGGCCTTGCGCGGGTCGGTCTCGACCGCGTCGCGCAGGGCACGGGCGACGGCCTTGAAGGCCGCCTCGGCGATGTGGTGACTGTTGAAGCCGTGCAGCGCGTCGACATGCAGCGTGATGCCGCCATGGGTGCTGAGTGCCTGGAAGAATTCGCGGACGAGCTCCGTGTCGAAGGTGCCGATCTTGGGCGTGGGCAGGTCGACGTTCCAGACGAGGAAGGGCCGGCCCGAGAGGTCGAGCGCGGCGCGCACGAGGGCGTCGTCCATCGGCAGGAGGCAGGCGCCGTAGCGGGTGATGCCTTTCTTGTCGCCCACCGCCTCGCGCAGGGCCTGGCCGAGGGCAATTCCCACGTCCTCGACGGTGTGGTGGTCATCGATATGCAGGTCGCCGGTGCAGCGGATCTTCATGTCGATGAGCGAGTGGCGCGCGAGCTGGTCGAGCATGTGGTCGAAGAAGCCCACGCCCGTTTCGTTGTCATACTGGCCGGTGCCGTCGAGATCGACGGTGACGTCGATCTCGGTTTCCGCCGTCTTCCGGGTGATCTGGCTTGTGCGCATCGTTGAATCCGTCAGTGGTTTCGCGCCCTTATAGGGGCGCGCGGGGCGCAGGCCAAGGGCGAGTTCGGGCAGCGGAGGTCAGGCGGCGGCGGCCTGGCTGCGCATCTCGGTCAGGATCTCGGCGGCGATCTCGAAGGAGCGGAGGCGGGCGGTGTGATCGTGGATCATGCCGGTGATCATCAGCTCGTCGGGCTGGAAGGTGTCGACCAGGGTGCCGAGCTGTTGCCGCACGCGGTCGGGGGAGCCTGTGGCGGAGCAGGCGAGCGCCTCGCGTACCTGGGCAAGGACGGGGGCGGGGATTTCCTGTTCGATGTCCTCGACCGGGTAAGGCAGCTTGCCCGGCTTGCCGGTTCTGAGGCGGGCGAAGGCGAGGAGTTGCGAGGAGCGGTGGAAGGTCGCCTCCTCGTCGGTGTCGGCGGCGCAGACGCCAGCGGCCATCATCACGTGGGGTTTGTCGAGGAACGCGGAGGGGCGGAAGGTTTGGCGGTAGGTCTCGATCGCCTGTTCCAGCATGGCGGGGGCGAAATGGGAGGCGAAGGCATAGGGCAGGCCCAGGTAGGCCGCGAGTTGTGCGCCGTAGAGGCTGGAGCCGAGGATCCAGACCGGGACATGGGTGCCGGTGCCGGGGATGGCGCGGACCGCTGAGCCGTCGGGCATGTCGCCGAGATAGGCGATGAGTTCCTGTACGTCCTGCGGGAAGCTGTCTTCGGGGGCCATGTGACGGCGGAGCGCCCGGGCGGTGGCCATGTCGGTGCCCGGCGCGCGGCCGAGGCCGAGGTCGATGCGGCCCGGATAGAGGGTGGCGAGCGTGCCGAACTGCTCGGCGATCACCAGCGGCGCGTGGTTGGGCAGCATGATGCCGCCCGCGCCGATGCGCATGGTGCTGGTGGCGGCGGCGACGTGGCCGATCACGAGGGAGGTGGCGGCGCTGGCGATGCCGGGCATGTTGTGATGCTCGGCCAGCCAGTAGCGGTGGTAGCCGAAGCGCTCGGCGTGCTGGGCGAGATCGACCGTTCCGGCCAGCGCGTCGGCGGCGGTTTTCCCCTCGGCGATGGGGGAGAGGTCGAGGAGCGAGAAATTCTGCATGGGAGGGCCTCCGTTCCCGGTGAAGCTAATCATCGCGGGGGGAGAGGCCAAGGGTGGAGGTGGGGAGAAATGCAGCGACCCCACGGCACACGGGCCGCGGTGGGGCTAGTCTGATTTGTGGGAAGAAGAATTGGAGCGGGTGATGAGATTCGAACTCACGACATTTACCTTGGCAAGGTAACGCTCTACCCCTGAGCTACACCCGCATCCTTGGGTGAGGCGTGAGATATAAAGACTCGGGCGGCGCTGCAAGGGGAAAATGCAGCCGGGTGCAGGATTTTTCGGCGGAAAGCGGCAGGCTTCAGAAGAGCGCGTGGCCGATCAGGCCGAGGGCCGTGGCCATGAACATGGTGAAGGTGAGGACCATGCCGGCCTGGCGCAGGCGCGGGACCTGGGGCGTGGCGCCCAGCCCGTAGGCGTGGAGGAGGCGGCCGGCGAGCAGGGTGAGGCCGAGGAGGTGCAGGGCCCAGAGAGGGGCGCCCTGAAGCTCGGCCAGCAGCAGGAGCAGGGCGCCGAAGGGCGCGTACTCGACGCAGTTGGCCTGCACGCGGATGCGTTTCTGGAGGGCCTTGTCCTCGCCGTCGCCGAGGGAGATGCGCGCGGAGAAGCGGTAGAAGATGACCCGGAAGCTGAGGAAGACCAGCAGGAGGGCGAGGAGGCCGGCGTAGAGGGGGGTGGCGGTGAGGGGCAAGGGCGCGGTCTCCTGTCTCGGTTTCGGGCCGAGGGTAGCGCGCCCCTGCGCAGGTGCAAGCGGAGCTTGGTTATTCCAGCTCGATCATCAGGTCCTTGGCGTCGATCTGGCTGCCGGGCTGGACGTGGATGGCCTTTACCGTCGCGTCATGCTCGGCATAGATGCCGGTTTCCATCTTCATCGCCTCGATGGTCAGGAGCGGGTCGCCATCCTTGACCTTCTGGCCGACCTGCACCGAGACTGAGGCCACGACGCCCGGCATCGGTGCGCCGACATGGTTGGCGTTGCCCGCCTCGGCCTTGGGGCGCTGGGTGGTCTGCGACTTGACCATGCGGTTGGGCACGCGGATGACGCGGGGCTGGCCGTTGAGTTCGAAGAAGACGCGCACGTCGCCGTCTTCGTTGGTTTCGCCCACGGCCTGGAGCAGGATTTCCATGGTCTTGCCCGGGTCGATCTCGACGCTGATCTCCTCGCCCGGTTCCATGCCGTAGAAGAAGGTCTTGGTGGGCAGGGTGCGGACCGGGCCATAGGTGCGGTGGCGGCCCATGTAATCGAGGAAGACCTTGGGATACATGAGGTATCCGTTGAGGTCCTCGCTGTCGACGGACTTGCCTTCCAGCTCCTTGACCAGCTTGTCGCGGGTTTCCTCGAAATCGACGGGTTCGAGGTGCTTGCCTGGGCGTTCGGTGTTGGGTTTCTCGCCCTTGAGGACCTTGTTGACGATCTTTTCGGGGAAGCCGCCCGGGGGCTGGCCGAGATTGCCGCGCATCATGTCGATGACCGAATCGGGGAAGGCCACGTCGGTGTCGGGGTCTTCGACCTGCTCGCGGGTGAGGCCCTGGCTGACCATCATCAGGGCCATGTCGCCGACGACCTTGGAGGACGGCGTGACCTTGACGATATCGCCGAACATCTTGTTCACGTCGGCATAGGTCTGGGCGACCTCGTGCCAGCGTTCTTCCAGCCCCAGCGAACGGGCCTGGGCCTTGAGGTTGGTGAACTGGCCGCCGGGCATTTCGTGGAGGTAGACTTCCGATGCCGGGGCCTGAAGCCCGGCCTCGAAGGCCACGTACTGGGCGCGGACGTGTTCCCAGTAGTTCGACAAAGCCCTTACATGGGCGATGTCGAGGCCGGTGTCGCGCTCGGTATGGGCCATGGCCTCGACGATGGAGCCGAGGCAGGGCTGGGAGGTGCCGCCCGAGAAGGCATCCATCGCCGCATCGACCGCATCGACGCCGGCATTGGCGGCGGCGAGGATGGTGCCGCCGGCGATGCCGGAGGTGTCATGGGTGTGGAAGTGGATGGGGATCGAGACCTCGTTTTTCAGCGCGGTGATGAGCTGACGGGCGGCGGCGGGTTTCAGGAGGCCCGCCATGTCCTTGAGACCCAGCACGTGGGCGCCGGCGTTCTCCATCTCTTTCGCCATCGAGACGTAGTACTTGAGGTCGTACTTGGCGCGGTCGGGGTCGAGGATGTTGCCGGTGTAGCAGATCGTGCCCTCGCAGATCTTGCCGGTGTCGATGACGGCGTCCATCGCGACGCGCATGTTCTCGACCCAATTAAGGCTGTCGAAGACGCGGAAGACGTCGACGCCGGTTTCGGCGGCTTGCCGGACGAATTCCTGCACCACGTTGTCGGGGTAGTTGGTGTAGCCCACCCCGTTGGAGGCGCGGAGCAGCATCTGGGTCAGCAGGTTGGGCATGGCGGCGCGCAACTCGCGCAGGCGCTGCCACGGGCATTCCTGCAGGAAGCGGTAGGCCACGTCGAAGGTCGCCCCGCCCCAGCATTCGACCGAGAAGAGCTGCGGCACGTTATGGGCATAGGCGGGCGCCACCCGGATCATGTCGATCGAGCGCATCCGCGTGGCCAGAAGCGATTGGTGACCGTCACGCATGGTGGTGTCGGTCAGCAGCAGGCGATCCTGCGCCAGCATCCAGTCGGCGACCGCCTTGGCGCCCTGCTCTTCGAGCAGGGTCTTGGTGCCGGCGGGCGGTTCCTTGGCGTCGAGTTTCGGCGCTTTCGGCACCGGCGCGTCGGCCTTGGGTTTGGCCCGTCCCTGGGTTTCCGGGTGACCGTTCACCGTGATGTCGGCGATGTAGGTCAGCACCTTGGTGCCCCGGTCGCGCCGCTTGGCGAACTGGAAAAGCTCCGGTGTCGTGTCGATGAACTTGGTGGTGTATTCGTTCGACAGGAAGGTCGGGTGCTTCAGCAGATTCTCGACGAAGGCGATATTGGTCGACACACCCCTAATACGGAATTCACGCAACGCACGGTCCATCCTTGCGATGGCGGCTTCGGGGGTCTGGGCATGCGCCGTGACCTTGGTGAGCAGCGAATCGTAATAGCGGGTGATGACCCCGCCGGAATAGGCGGTGCCGCCGTCGAGACGGATGCCCATGCCGGTGGCCGAGCGATAGGCGGTGATGCGGCCATAGTCGGGGATGAAGTTGTTGAGCGGATCCTCGGTGGTGATCCGGGTTTGAAGGGCGTGGCCGTTCAGGGTGATGTCTTCCTGCGTCTTCTTGCGCGTGGCCTCGGCCAGGGTCTTGCCCTCGGCGATCATGATCTGGGCCTGCACGATGTCGATGCCGGTCACCTCTTCGGTGACGGTGTGTTCGACCTGTACGCGGGGGTTCACCTCGATGAAGTAGAACTGGTTGGTGTCCATATCCATCAGGAACTCGACCGTGCCGGCGCATTCGTAATCGACGTGCTTGCAGATCTTGTAGCCGAGCTCGCAGATTTCCGAGCGCTGGAGGTCGGTGAGATAGGGGGCGGGGGCGCGTTCGACGACTTTCTGGTTGCGGCGCTGGACCGAGCAGTCGCGCTCGAACAGGTGGTACATGTGGCCGTGCTTGTCGCCGAGGATCTGCACCTCGACATGGCGGGCGCGGGTGATCATCTTTTCGAGATAACCCTCACCGTTGCCGAAGGCGGCGAGCGCCTCGCGGCGGCCTTCGAGCACCTTTTCCTCAAGCTCTTCGGGCTTGGTGACGGGCCGCATGCCGCGGCCGCCGCCGCCCCAGGAGGCCTTGAGCATCATCGGGTAGCCGATCTCGTCGGCCTGTTTGCGGATGAGGTCCATGTCCTCGCCCAGCACCTCGGTGGCGGGGATGACGGGCACGCCGGCCTCGACCGCGACGCGGCGGGCGGAGGCCTTGTCGCCCAGAGCGCGCATGGTCTCGGCGCGGGGGCCGATGAAGGTGATGCCGTTGGCGGCGCAGGCATCGACGAAATCGGGGTTTTCCGACAGCAGGCCATAGCCCGGGTGGATGGCGTCGGCGCCCGACAGCTTGGCGACGCGGATGATCTCGTCGATGGAGAGATAGGCCTGAACCGGGCCCATTCCCTCGCCGATGCGATAGGCTTCGTCGGCCTTGAAGCGGTGGAGGGAGAGCTTGTCTTCCTCGGCGAAGACGGCGACCGTGCGCTTGCCCATTTCATTGGCCGCCCGCATGACGCGAATGGCGATCTCGCCGCGGTTGGCGATGAGGATTTTCTTGAAGTCAGCCACCGGCCCGCCCTCCTGACATGCAGTCCTTGAAGCGTCACACCGCGGAATTGCCGCAGTGCAGCGCCATTGCTGCGGAACTTGTAGGATTTGTGAATGATTTGCGCAATGGCGGCGGTGGCCGATTCACCCTTTCGCGAGAGATTCTGCCCGATCGGGGAGGCGGGATTACCCGGATTGGAGGCGGGGAAGTGCCACGATATCAGGGGGTTGGCGGGTCGCCATAGGGCGTGCCTTGGGGGGTGCGGGTGGCGGGGACTACCCGGTTGCGCACCTCTGTCAGGGTGCGGATGCCGAGCTGGCCCATATTGGCTTCGAGATCGGCCTTGAGGATATGGGCGAGGTGGCCGGGGCCGGCGGGCCCGAGGGCGGCGAGGGCGTAGTGCCAGCCGCGGCCCATCATGGTGAAATCGGCCCCGAGCGCGATGGCGCGGAGGATGTCGAGCCCGCCCTCGATGCCGCCGTCGAAGATGATCGGCAGGGAGGTGGCGGCGCGGATCGCGGGCAGCGCGTCGATGGTGGCCGGGGCCGCGTCGAACTGGCGGCCGGCGTGGTTCGAGATCCAGATCGCGTCGGCGCCTTCCTTTTCGAGCCGTTTGGCATCGTCGGGGTTCATCACGCCCTTGACGAGGAAAGGCCCATCCCAGGCATCGCGGAGCCAGCGCAGGTAGTCCCAGTCAGGCGAGGTGCGCAGCAGGTAGCCCGCGTGCTTGTTCGAGGGCAAGCCCTTGGTATTGGGGGCATAATCGTCGATCATCCGCATCCGGGGCATACCGCGTTTGGCCATGCCGAGGGCCCAGGCGGGGCTGGTGGCGATATGGGCCAGAAGGCGGGGGGTGATGCGGGGCGGCTGGGTCAGGCCGGAGCGGACCTGGCGTTCGCGGCGGGAGCCGACGGGGACGTCGACGGTGAGGATAAGGGTGCGGAAGCCGGCGGCTTTCGCCCGCTTGAGCATGTCGGTGCGGATCTCGGGGTCGCGGGGCGGGTACATCTGGAACCAGCCGTGATCGCCCAGCACCGGTTGGACATCCTCGGGGGTCTGGCTGGCCACGGTGGAGAGGCCGTAGGGGATGTTCGCGGCGGCCGCGGCGCGGGCGAGGTGGCGTTCGGCATCGGGCCAGACGAGGCCGGACATGCCCACCGGTGAGATGCCGACGGGGAGGCCGTAAGTGGTTCCGAGGAAAGGGATTTCGGTGGAGCACTCGATCTCGCCATGGAGGATGGAGGGCATGAGCTGCACCGCGTCGAGGCCGGTGCGGTTGCGGCGGGTCGTGGCCTCGGTTCCGGTGCCGCTGTCGAGGAATTCCCAGACGAAATGCGGCAGGCGGCGGCGGGCGCGGGCGCGCAGGTCGGAGAGGGCGGGATATGCGGTGTCGAGGCTCATGGGAGAGAGCGATAGCAAGCGGCGGCGGGGGGCGGAAGAGGGAATGGTGACGGCGGCGGATTCTGCGATGCGGCGCGAATCATGGTTAACGGCGTTGTTTTGAAGGGGAGGGGACGTCGGTATCTTGTCGGTATCGCGTCGGTGCGGGGGGCTGTGAGGGCGATGGTTGATGTGGCGTTCCGGGCGCAACATGCGAGATGTTGTGTCGGGCGCAACGGGGGGCGGGCGGGATTTTGGAAAATTCCGGGTCGGAAAATTCGAATTTTCCGGCGCGGGTGGAGAGGTGGGGTGGCGCGGAATTTGCGCAAATTCCGGGGCTGGAAAATGCGCATTTTCCATACCGTTTTCCGCGCGGAAAACGGGAGGTTGGTGGATGCCGGCGGGGTGGCGCATTTGGTGGGCGTAGGATTGGATATTGTTGCCAAGAAGAAGCGGTTGCGGAGTGAGGGTTGGAGAGGTTGGCGTTGGGTTGTTCTATGGGCTAGTGCAGCGACGGGAAAAATCATCGGCGGAGCGGGGAACACTTGGAGAACATCGGCTTTCCCTTGGTGGCAATGCACGCTATTCTGAGGTCATGAGCAGTTTCGACGAGTCCGACGCCTTCGAGGGCGCTTCGCTGGCCGCCCGGGCGATGGCGGCGCGGCCTGCGCCGTACCTGGATGACCTGAACCCTGCCCAGCGGGAAGCGGTGGAGGCGCTGGATGGCCCGGTGCTGATGCTGGCGGGCGCCGGGACGGGGAAGACCAAGGCGCTGACGACACGGCTGGTGCATCTGTTGAACACCGGGCGGGCGCGGCCGAACGAGATATTGTCGGTGACCTTCACCAACAAGGCGGCGCGGGAGATGAAGCTGCGCGTGGGCCGGTTGCTGGGCGAGACGGTGGAGGGGATGCCGTGGCTGGGCACGTTCCACTCGATCTGCGTGAAGCTTTTGCGGCGGCATGCCGAGTTGGTCGACCTGAAGTCGAACTTCACGATTCTCGATACGGATGACCAGCTGCGGCTGCTCAAGCAGCTGGTGCAGGCGGCGGGGATCGATGACAAGCGCTGGCCGGCAAGGCAGCTGGCCGGGGTGATCGACCACTGGAAGAACCGGGCGTGGACGCCGGAGAAGGTGCCGGCCGGGGAGGCTTCGGCCTATGACGGGAAGGGCGTGGCGCTGTACCGGCAGTACCAGGAGCGGCTGCGCGAGCTGAACGCGGTCGATTTCGGCGACCTGCTGTTGCACATGGTGGTGATCTTTCAGGCCCACGAGGATGTGCTGAAGCAGTACCAGCGGTGGTTCCGGTATATTCTCGTGGACGAGTACCAGGATACCAACGTGGCGCAGTACCTGTGGCTGCGGCTGTTGGCGGGGGGCCACAAGAATATCTGCTGCGTCGGCGATGACGACCAGTCGATCTATGGCTGGCGCGGGGCCGAGGTGGGCAACATCCTGCGCTTCGAGAAGGATTTTCCCGGTGCCACCGTGGTGCGGCTGGAGCAGAATTACCGCTCGACGCCGCATATCCTGGCCGCCGCGGGGGGCGTGATTTCCGGCAACAAGGGGCGGCTTGGCAAGGAGCTTTGGACCGAGGTCGACGAGGGTGAGAAGGTTCGGCTGATCGGTCACTGGGATGGTGAGGAAGAGGCGCGCTGGATCGGCGAGGAGATCGAGTCGATGCAGGGCGGGACGCGGGGGATGCGTGGGTTTTCCCTCGATGAGATGGCGATTCTCGTGCGGGCGAGCCACCAGATGCGGGCGTTCGAGGACCGGTTCCTGACGATCGGGTTGCCCTACCGGGTGATCGGGGGGCCGCGGTTCTACGAGCGGATGGAGATCCGCGATGCGATGGCCTATTTCCGGCTGGTGGTTTCCCCGGCGGATGACCTGGCCTTCGAGCGGGTGGTGAACACGCCGAAGCGGGGGCTGGGCGACAAGGCGCAGCAGAAGATCCAGGTGACGGCACGGCAGAATGGCGTGTCGCTGGTGGAGGGCGCGGCGATCCTGCTGGAGGAGAAGGGGATTTCCGGCAAGGGGGCGGCGGAGCTGTCGAAACTGATCGAGGGCTTGCGGCGCTGGGGCCGGATGGCGGGCGACCCGAGCATGAGCCATATCGAGCTGGCCGAGGTCGTGCTGGACGAGAGCGGCTATACCGAGATGTGGCAGAACGACAAGACGCCGGAGGCGCCGGGGCGGCTGGAGAACCTCAAGGAGCTGGTGAAGGCGCTGGAGGGGTTCGAGAACCTGCAGGGGTTCCTGGAGCATGTCAGCCTCATCATGGACAACGAGAGCGAGGAGCAGGGCGAGAAGGTGTCGATCATGACGCTGCACGCCGCCAAGGGTTTGGAGTTTCCGGCCGTGTTCCTGCCGGGCTGGGAGGACGGGCTGTTTCCATCTCAAAGGTCGATGGACGAGAGCGGGTTGAAGGGCGTCGAGGAGGAGCGGCGGCTGGCCTATGTGGGGATCACGCGGGCCGAGGAGTTGTGCACGATTTCCTTTGCCGGGAACCGGCGGGTCTATGGGCAGTGGCAGAGCCAGATGCCGTCGCGGTTCATCGACGAATTGCCGGAGGATCATGTCGACGTACTGACGCCGCCGGGGCTTTATGGCGGGGGCTATGGCGCCGCCGGGCTGGGGGGCAGCGGGATCGAGACGCGGGCGGCGGAGGCGGACGGGTACAACTCGCCCGGCTGGCGAAGGTTGCAGGCGCGGGCCGGGCAGAGGCCGCTGAGCCAGCCGCGGGAATCGAAGGCGAGCGTGATCGATGCGCAGGCGGTGAGCAGCCACACGGTGGGCGAGCGGGTGTTTCACCAGAAGTTCGGATACGGGGCCATCATCGCGATCGAGGGCGACAAGCTGGAGATCGATTTCGAGAAGGCGGGGGTGAAGAAGGTGGTCGCCAAGTTCGTCACCGGGGCGGACGATATTCCGTTTTGAGGGGTGGCGTGTGGTGGGTTGGCACCCACCCTGCCTGCGTTATTTGAGCGCGTGAATAAACTTTTCCTTACAGGAGCGGCGGGGGTTGGGATAACCTGAACCGGGCGCGCGGCGCGGGCGGTTTGATCGCGATCAATGCGGAGGCGGCCCCGGGGACGCAGGATGGCGCGTCAATCGGAGGGTGAGCATGTCGACCGTACGCGAGGAATTCGAGATTGCCCGCAAGCACACGCCGGAGTTCGGCGGGCGGACCTTGTTGCTGGAGGCGGGGATGTTCGCCTTTGCCATTGCCGCCACGTGGCTGACGCTGGCCGGGCATATCCCGATTTGGGCCGGGATGGTGGCGAACACCGTGTTTATCTACGGGATCTACACGGTGGCGCACGAGGCGGTGCATGCCAATATCAGCTCGCGCCGGAAGGGGTTGCGCTGGGTCGATACGGTGGCCGGGACGCTGGCCTGTGCGCCGTTGTGGCTGTTCTATCACCAGCACCGGCGACAGCACATGGCGCATCATGCGCATACGAACGAGGCGAGCGATCCGGATCTTTATGCCAAGGGGTCGTTCCCGGTGTGGATCTTCGTGAAGCTTCCCGCCGCGCTGATCAACTATTTCAACCCGGTGGCGCAGTACCGGGAGTGCAAGCGGTTCGGCTGTACCGAGCGGGAGGTGGTCTATACCTTCGTGACCTTCGCGATCTACAGTGCCGCGCTGATCGGGGCGGTGGTGGCCGGGTACTGGAAAGAGGTGCTGTTGCTGTGGTTCGTGCCGTGGTGGGTGGGGCAGACGGTTATGCTGACCTTCTTCACCTGGACGCCGCATCATGACCATTCGGAGACGGGGCGGTATCGGAACACGCGGGTTTCGCTGTTTCCCGGGGCCAATGTGTTGTTGCAGGGCCAGAATTACCACCTGATCCACCACATGGCGCCGAGCGTGCCGTATTACCGCTACAAGCCGGTCTTCGACGAGATGCGGCCGCTGCTGGAGCGGAACAACGTGCGGATCGAGGGGATCTGGCCCGACCCGGCGAACGAGCATCCGCCGGGCGCGCATCCGGCGGAGTGAATGTCATGAAGGTCAAGGCTGTCGTCATCACCGGCAAGGGCGGGCCGGAGGTCATGAAATTGCAGGACGTGGCGCTGGCGTGGCCCGGGGGGCCGCGGGATGTGCTGGTGGAGCTGAGGGCCGCGGCGCTGAACCCGGCGGATACGTTTTTCCGGCAGCTGGGCGGGTATATCGACGCCGGGCCGTTCGTGCCGGGGCATGACGGGATGGGCGTTGTGGCCGAGGTCGGGCCGGAGGTGACGGAGTTCGCCGTGGGCGACCGGGTGTGTTTCTGCAATGGCGGGATCGGGGGCGTGCCGGGGACCTATGCGGAGGCCGCCGTGGTGCCGGAGTGGCAGTTGGCGAAGGTGCCCGAGGGGGTGGATGACCTGACCGCCGCCGCGCTGCCGCTGGTGGCGATCACCGGGTCGGAAGCGCTTTATGAGCGGGCAAGGCTGGCCGAGGGCGAGCATGTGCTGATCCATGCCGGTGCGGGCGGCACGGGGCACATGGCGGTGCAGCTGGCCGCGCTGCGCGGGGCGAAGGTTGCGGCGACGGTGAGCGGGCCGGAGAAGGCGAAGCTTGTCGAGGGGTTGGGGGCGGAGCTGGCGATCAATTACCGCGAGACGGATTTCGTGGCGGCCGCGCGGGACTGGTCGGGCGGTGTGAACGTGGCGCTGGACAACGTGGGCGAAGAGGTGATGACGCGGACCTACGGGGCGATGGCGCCTTATGGCCGGGTGGTCACGCTGATGGGGGTGGCGCCGGATGATGCGGATGTGGCCGCCTATAACATGAACCTCGATATCCTGAACGTGATGATGCTGACGCCGATGTGGCTGGGGCTGGAGGGGGCCCTGCGGCGGCAGGCGGGGATCGTGCGGGAGGCGCTGGGGCTGGTGGCCGATGGCAGGCTGCGGGTTCAGCATGCCGAGACGTTCGACCTGGACCGGGCCGGGGAGGCGCATGGCTTGCTCGAGAGCGGGCAGGCGGTGGGGAAGGTCACGCTGCGGATCGGGTAGGTGGTGGTGGGTTTGCACCCACCCCACGGGTCGGGCGTGGCGCTTTTGGCGGGCGTCGCGAGTGAGTATTTTTGGAAAGATGAAAGCCGGGGTTGTCGCCCGGGTGTAGAGAGGCCGGGGCGGGTGGTTTCGGGTGGCCCGGTGGTGGGTTTCACCCACCCTACTGGGCGGGCGAAAGATCGAGTATTTCCAGAAAGATAAAACCGGGGGGCGGTGGCGCGGACGCGCCCCGGCCCTGGCCCCGGCGCGGGTGAGGGTCAGCCGCGGAGGGCCTTAATAAGCTCGTCCTTGGTCATGTCGCTGCGGCCCTCGACGCCGATTTCCTGGGCCTTGTCGTAGAGCTCGTCCTTGGTCCAGTCCTCGTAGGGCGGGTTCTTGCCGCCTTTCTTCGAGGGTTTCTGCTTGTCGTTGGCCTGGGCGTTGGCGATGCGGGCGGATTTTTCCTTGGAGTAGCCCTGATCGCGGAGTTCCTGGTACGTGTCTTCGTCCTTGATGCTCGGGTTGGGCATGGGGTGGCTCCTTTGGCGGGGGGTTGAAGGGGTAACGCGAGCGGGCAAAGTTGGTTCCGGTGCGGTTCTGACGGGAAAGGCGGGACGGATGGAGCGGTTGAAAAGCCTCGTTGGCTGTTTTCATGAGGACCTCGAGATACTTGGGGACAGTCTCGAGGAGATTGTATTCGTCGAGGGGACGAGGCTTGCGCAGGCGGGAGAGCTGGAGGCGTTGATCCGGGAGGTCGACGTGGTTCTGGATCGCGGCAGGTGGGCGGAGGTGAGAGGGATATTCGACAGGTTGAGTGCCGTGGACGTGTGCGAGCCGGGGCGGGAGCGGGATTTCCTAGAGCGGGTCCGCTTCATCCTGGTCCAGGCCAGGGACGGGGACCACGAGGATTTCGAGGCCCTGGCCGGAGAGGCCGGGTGGACGGCAAAAGACCTTCGGATGGTGGTGTGACCGCCGGGCGGGTATGCGTATCGTCGGTGTGAGGAGGTGGGTTCGCACCCACCCTACGGGAATGGCTGCCGCGATGGTGGCGGTGGTGTACGAGGTGGGTTCGCACCCACCCCACGGGGTGTGGCTGCCCGCCCCGGGCTTGACCCGGGGCCTCTGGTGGCGCGAGGTCCCGGCGCGGGGGCCGGGACGGATGGGTCTCAGGTATCCCAAGATTGCATCGGGCAAACGAAAAACGCGGCCGGGGTTCCCCGGCCGCGCCTGTTGTTTCTGACGATCCGGTGACGGATCAGGCGATGTCGAAGCGGTCGGCGTCCATCACCTTGACCCAGGCGGCGATGAAGTCGCGCACGAACTTCTCGTCGTTGTCGTCCTGGGCGTAGACCTCGGCGTAGGAGCGCAGGATCGAGTTCGAGCCGAAGACGAGGTCGACGCGGGTCGCCGTCCAGAGCAGGTCGTCGGTGTGGCGGTTGCGGATCTCGTATGGGCCACCCTCGACGACAACCCACTTGTTGCCCATGTCGGTCAGGTTGACGAAGAAATCCGTGGTCAGCGCGCCTTCGCGGTCGGTGAAGACGCCGTGCTTGCTGCCGCCGTGGTTGGTGCCCATGACCCGCATGCCGCCGAGAAGGACGGTCATTTCCGGCGCGGTGAGGCCGAGAAGCTGCGAGCGGTCGAGCAGCAGTTCCTCGGGGCTGACCGAGTAGTCGGCCTTCAGCCAGTTGCGGAAGCCGTCGGCCAGCGGTTCGAGCGCGTCGAAGCTGTCGGCATCGGTCATCTCGGCGGTGGCGTCGCCGCGGCCCGGAGAGAAGGGCACGGAGACGGTGTAGCCCGCCGCCTTGGCCGCCTGTTCGACACCCACGTTACCGGCCAGCACGATCACGTCGGCGAGCGAGGCGCCGAATTCGTCCGCGATCGGCTGCAGGGTCGAGAGGACGCGGGCGAGGCGCTCTGGCTCGTTGCCTTCCCAGTCTTTCTGGGGGGCGAGCCGGATGCGCGCGCCGTTGGCGCCGCCGCGCTTGTCGGAACCGCGATAGGTGCGGGCGCTGTCCCATGCCGTCGAAACCATGTCGGAGAGCGACAGGCCGCTTTCGGCGATCTTCGCCTTGACGTGGCCGATGTCGTAGTTGACCGGGCCGGCCGGGATCGGATCCTGCCAGATCAGGTCTTCTGCCGGCACGTCGGGGCCGATGTAGCAGGCCTTGGGGCCCATGTCGCGGTGGGTCAGCTTGAACCATGCCCGGGCGAAGGTGTCGCGGAAGTATTCCGGATCGGACATGAACTTTTCGCAGATGGCGCGATAGGTCGGGTCCATCTTCATGGCCATGTCGGCATCGGTCATGATCGGGTTGCGGCGGACCGAGGGGTCGGTCGGGTCGACCGGCTTGTCCTCTTCGGCGATCTCGACCGGTTCCCACTGGTTGGCGCCGGCGGGCGACTTCTTGAGCTCCCACTCGTGGTTGAAGAGCATCTTGAGGTAGCCATCGTCGAACACGGTCGGGTTGGTCGTCCAGGCGCCCTCGATGCCCGAGGTGATGGCCTTGTTGGCCGAGCCGCCGAGCGCGGGGTTGAGCCAGCCGAAGCCCTGGGCCTCGACATCGGCGCCTTCGGGTTCGGCGCCCAGCGTGGCCGCGTCGCCCGCGCCGTGGCACTTGCCAACGGTGTGGCCGCCGACGGTGAGCGCGGCGGTTTCCTCGTCATCCATGGCCATCCGGGCGAAGGTTTCGCGGACCTGGGCCGCCGTCTTGAGCGGGTCGGGCTGGCCGTTGACGCCTTCGGGGTTCACGTAGATCAGGCCCATCTGCACGGCGGCAAGCGGGTTCTGCATGGTGTCGGGCTTGCCGACATCGTCGTAACGCTCGTCGGAGGGGGCGAGCCATTCCTTCTCGGCGCCCCAGTAGGTGTCTTTCTCGGGGTGCCAGATGTCCTCGCGGCCGAAGGCGAAGCCGAAGGTCTTCAGGCCCATGGTTTCATAGGCCATGGTGCCGGCGAGGATGATCAGGTCGGCCCAGGAGACCTTGTTGCCGTATTTCTTCTTGACCGGCCACAGCAGGCGGCGGGCCTTGTCGAGGTTGCCGTTGTCGGGCCAGGAGTTCAGGGGGGCGAAGCGCAGGTTGCCGGCGCCGCCGCCGCCGCGGCCGTCGGCGAGACGGTAGGACCCGGCCGAGTGCCAGGCCATGCGGATCATCAGCCCGCCGTAATGGCCGTAGTCGGCCGGCCACCATTCCTGGCTGTCGGTCATCAGGTCGGCCACGTCCTTGCGCAGGGCACGCACGTCGAGCTTCTTGAGCTCGTCGCGGTAGTTGAAGTCCTTGCCCATCGGGTTGGTCTTGGTGTCGTGCTGGTGCAGGATGTCGAAGTTGAGGGAACTGGGCCACCAATCCGTGACGCTGACGCCCGTATGGGTCATCCCGCCGTGCATGACCGGGCACTTGCCGGTCGATTTCATGTCATTTCCATCCATAGCTCTCTCCATTGGTGGCTTTGTCGCGTGGGACCGGGGCAAGGCCCCGGCCCGGGAAAATCTGGCCTGTCGGGATCGGGAGATAACAGGGGATTCGTGTCAGAATGCTGACAGCCGGCAGGGTTTTGCCGGGGCTCTGTTATCGGTCCTCCCCTCCAGATTCTGGAATGGTTCTAACAAATCCGTTCGATTGATTTAAGTTGAATTTTCGGATTATGGCGATAATTTTTTATTATGGCGAACATCACCCTGAGACAGTTGAAATATTTCGAGGCGCTGGCGCGGCACGGGCATTTCGGGCGGGCGGCGGAGGCCTGCGCGGTGTCGCAGCCGGCATTGTCGGTGCAGATTCGCGATCTCGAGGAGGATATCGGCGCGCAGCTGTTCGAGCGGGGGGCGCGACAGGTGCGGCTGACGGGGCTGGGGGAGCGGTTCGCGGACCGGGTGCAGGATATCCTGCGGTCGGTGGACGAGCTGGAGGACCTGGCGCGGGCGAGCGAGGACAAGCTGATCGGGCGGCTGCGGATCGGGGTGATTCCCACGATCGCGCCCTACCTGCTGCCGCGGGTGATAAGGGCGTTGTCGGAGACGCATCGGGGGATCGACATCCACGTGCGCGAGACGCTGACCGAGCGGCTGATCAGGGAGTTGCTGGACGGGCGGCTGGACACCGCCATCGTGGCGCTGCCGATTTCCGAGCCGGGGCTGGCGGAGGTGGCGCTGTTCGACGAGGCGTTCATGCTGGTGCGGCCCGGTGCCGAGGCGGGGCAGCCGGTGCCGAGGGCCGAGGACCTGGCGCGTATGCGGCTTCTGCTGCTGGAGGAGGGGCATTGTTTCCGCGACCAGGCGCTGTCGTTCTGCAATATCCGGCCGGCGGTGCCGGGAGACGGGCTGGACGGGTCGTCGCTGTCGACGCTGGTGCAGATGGTGGGCTCGGGCATCGGGGTGACGCTGATCCCCGAGATGGCGGTGCCGGTGGAGACACGCTCGGCCGACGTGTCGGTGGCGCGGTTCGGCAAGCCGGAGCCGTCGCGGACGGTGGGGATGATCTGGCGGCGGTCGAGCCCGCTGGCGCCGCAATTGCAGCGGATCGCCGAGGTGGTTGGCCGGGCCGGGGAGGAGCAGAAAAAGGCACAGGCGGCGGCGGACCATAGTTTCTCCCAGATTGATCCATAATCTACCCCAAATTCGTCTCTAGTTCCGATGATGGAGAGAACCGGCCGGACCGCGGCGCCGGGGCCATGCCCCGTTGTCGTTTGAACGCCGCCGGACCGAGGCAGGAGCGAGCAGCCCCGAGCCTTTGAAACAGGCGGGTTTTGCCCGTCGGCCCGATGCCGGGACACCGGCGCCGGGGTGGTACAGACGTATTCGAGGACCGCCATGACCGTCTACGTGGTCACGACAGAGAATTGGGACAGCGCCGCTTTCTGGTCGGGGATCAGCGAAGGCGCGGCCGGGCACGGGCTGGATTTCTCGGCGTTGCCGCCGGGGTATTCGGTGGATGTCGACGCCGCGACCGGCGTGATCACCATCAGCGACGGGTCTGACAGCTTCACGGTCGGCGAGGCCGGGGTGACCGGGACGGATGCCAATCTCGGCGGCGGCACGCAGCTCGATTACTTCATGGTGGCCTATGGCGGGGGTGGCGGCGACGTGCTGGACGGCACCGCGCGGGGCGACGTGATGGATGGCGAGGACGGCGCCGACACGATCGACGGCGGCATCGGCAATGACACGATCGACGGCGGCGGCGGCGGCGGCGACAGCCTGATCGGCGGCGAGGGCGACGACCGGATCACCGGCGGGGTCAGTGCCGAGGATACCGAGTTGTTCCTCGACTGGAGCGCGGCCGGCAGTGACGGCCAGAGCATCGGCAGCGGCTTCACGCAGGATACCGGCGGCATCGACGTGACCGTCACCTATACCGACGAGGGCAACGGCCAGAGCGCCAATGTCGAGACGACGACCGGCCAGTACGTGGGCACGGGCGAGCCGTTCGACGGCAATTCCTCGGTCGAACTGCGCGGGGGTGGCACGGCGGGGGATACCGCGACGCTGCGGATGGATTTCTCGGCGGTCGAGGGGTCGGGCTTCGAGGACGAGGTCACCGATGTCAGCTTCCGGATCAACGATGTCGACCAGTCGGGCAGCAGCGGCGGCTGGGAGGACGGGATCACCGTTCGGGCCTATGACGAGGAGGGCAACGAGCTTGACGTGACGGTCACCTACCAGGGCGTGACCGAGACGGGCACGTCGCCATTCGTCGATGGCGAGGGGTCGCAGAGCTCGACCGGGGCCAACGGTTCGCTGCTGGTCGAGATCGAGGGGCCGGTGGCCTATGTCGAGGTGGATTACGACCAGCTTGGCGGCAGCGGGCAGGTGATCTGGGTCACCGACGTGCATTTCACCGCGCAGGGCCGGAGCGATGGCGACGACACGATCGAGGGCGGCGAGGGGAACGATTACCTTGTCGGCAACCTCGGTTCGGACGAGATCCACGGCGGGGCGGGGAACGACACGATCCTTGGCGGGGACGATACGCTGACCACCGGTTCGGCGCCGATCGATATCGTCAACAGCAGTTTCGAGCAGACGAGCCACGGCGATGGCGGCTGGTCGGAGGGCACGCCCGGCTGGGAGACGAGCGGCACGGAGGTGGGCGATTTCAACCCGACCTCGGGGCAGATCGACGAAAGCGATATCGACGGCAGCAACGTCGCCTTCCTGTATGCCAACGGCGACACGCTGAGCCAGACGCTGACGCAGGAGTATACCGACGGCGAGACCTACGAGTTCGAGGTCGATCTCGGTGACGCGACCTATGCCGGGTCGGTGAGCTACACGGTCAACATCTATGCCGGCGACACGCTGATCGGGACGCAGAGCGGGACGACCGGGGATATCGACGGGCTGCAGACCGTGACGGTCAGCAGCGAGGGGTATTCCGACCCGAGCCTGAACGGCGAGCCGATCACCATCGAGATCGTCAATACCGGGGGCACCGACCTTCTGGTCGATAACGTGAGCGGCACGGTGACGGGGATCGCCGGCGGCCCGGATACCGACACGGGCGGCGATATCCTTGACGGGGGCGACGGGGCGGACCTTGTCCTTGGCGGGGCCGGGAACGACACGATCACCGTCGACCAGGGCGACACGGTGGAGGGCGGCGACGGCGACGACCGGTTCGAGCTGGCCGACCTTGATACCACGGGCACGGGCAACGATTCGATTTCCATCACCGGCGGCGAGGGGGACGAGACGGGCGGCGACACGCTGGTTCTGACGCCGGACGTGACCTATGACGACATCACCTTCACCAACACCGATGACAACGCGGCCGGGCTGTCGGGCAACTTCACGATGGCCGACGGGACGTTCGTGGAGTTCTCGGAGATCGAGAACATCATCTGTTTCACGCCGGGCACGATGATCCTGACGGAGGTCGGCGAGCGGCCGATCGAGAGCCTGAAGATCGGCGACCGGGTGGTGACGCGGGACAGCGGCTTGCGGCCGATCCGGTGGATCGGCCGGCGCACGGTGCCGGGGCGGGGCCGGTTCGCCCCGGTGATGGTGGCGCCGAACGTGATGGACGGCTCGCGCACCGGGCTGCTGGTGTCGCCGCAGCACCGGATCCTGTTCGCGGGCTACCAGGCGCAGCTGCTGTTCGGGCAGGACGAGGTGCTGGTGGCGGCCAAGCATCTTGTCGACGATGCCGACGTGAAGGTCAGGGAGATGCCGGAGGTGACCTATATCCACGTGATGTTCGACCATCACGAGGTGATCTATGCCGAGGGCATCGCCACGGAGAGTTTCCATGCCGGGGACGTGGGCCTGAGCGCGATCTGCGAGGAGGCGCGGGAGGAGCTGTTCGGGCTGTTCCCGGAGCTACGGAGCGCACCGCGGCACATGGGCGATACGGCGCGGCATTGCCTGAAGCGCTACGAGGCGCGGCTTCTGCGGGATTACGACACGATGCAGCGGAAGCGGGTCGGGGTTGCCTGATCCGGGTTCGGCCGGGGGGCGGGGCGGCGCGCCTCAGTAATCCTTTTCGTAGAAGATGCCGAGGCCGGTGTCGCCGTCGCTGCTGGCGCTGCCTTTCACCGTGACCGAGGAGCTGAGATCAAGGTTCAGGTTGATCTCGTTGTTGCCGTCGCTGTCGGCGGTGAATTCGGAATAGATGTTCTCGGACAGGTAGGCGCCCGCGCTGAACTGGGTGGCGCCGGACTCGGATGTGGTGACGTCGAAATCGCTGAGCCCCAGTGCGCCGCGGAGCCGCCCCGTCAGGCCGCCCGAGCCCCGCCCCGAGAGGGTGGCGACGGCGCTGACGAGCTGGGCCGCCTGGAAGGCCGACATGGAGGTGAAGCTGCGCCCGAAGAGGAGTTGGGCGAGGATCTCCTCCTGCGGGAGGTCGGGGGAGGAGGTGAAGGTGATGTTGGGGTCGCTGGCGAGGCCTTCGAGGATGATGTCGATGGTCAGCTCGTCGGTTTCGGTGCGGGCGACGAATCGCAGGTAGGGGTCGAGCGCGCCGCGCAGGTCGATGAGCCCCTCGGTCAGGTCGAGGCGCTTGGTGAGGATGTCCATCCGGCCGCGGATCAGCTCGAACGTGCCGCTGGCGTTGACGTCGGCGGTGGTGCCGCCAAGGCGGATGGCGCCGCCCAGTTCGGCGTCGAGACCGCGGCCGCGCACGAAGACCTGGTTGGGGGCGTTGATCACGAGGTCGATGGGGAAGGCCGCGGCGGGGCCGCCGCGCTTGCCGGTCTCGATCATGCCGGCGCGCTGGCGGGTGCGGCGGACGGCGGCGGGTTCGTTGACGTGGCGCAGGTTGGGGATGGTGCCGGGGGCGGAGCTTCCGCCGGAGGGCACCTGGATCTCGGTGCGGCCCAGCATGATCGCGCCGCCGATGCGGGCGCCGCCGGTGAGCGGCCCGGTGACGGTGACGCGGCCGTTGACGATGGTCTCGAACAGCGAGGGGTCGATCACGCGGAGGGCGTTGAGGCGGGCCTCGAGCGAGGCGTTGTAGGGCGCGGAGAGGGTGATCGGGCCGGTGATGCGGAAATTGCCCCCCGTCCCGGTGTTGCCGGTGATGTCGGCATTGGCCTGTCCGCCGGAGAGGTTGACGGTACCAGTGAGCCCCTCGATGGCGGTGGCGATGCCGGGGATCGAAACGCGGGCGTTGTTGATCGAGGCCTGGCCGGAGAGGGCGGAGAGGCCGGGCTTGCCATCGACGCGGAGGTCGAAGCGGGCGGGCCCCTCGATCGAGCGTGGCTGGATGAAGCTGTTGGCCAGCGCGAGGGGCGCATTGCCGTTGATGGCGAGCGCGACGGTCTGGCCGAGGTCGTTGATGCGCCCGGAGATGCGGGCGCCGACGCCGCCGGGCCCGTCGAAGTTGAGGTTGACGTCGAGGTCTTCGCCGCGGCTGTCGAGGATGGTGACGCGCCCGTTCAGCGTGGCGGGCCCGTTGATGCCGGGGGCGAGCAGGCCGAGATCGGCGAGGTTGGCGGAGATGGTGATGGGCTCGCCCGGGGCCGCGCTGGAGGCCGAGGCGGAGAGGCGCGCGGCGGCGAGTTCGAGGGTTTCGACGAAGGGGGTGCTGTCGCCGTAGGCGAGCTTGGTGTCGAGGGTGATGTCGGAGCCGAAGATGCGGTCGACCTGGGCGATGCCGGAGCGGAAGCCGGTGGCGTCGAGCGAGACCTCGGCGTCGACGCTACGGCCGTTGATCTTGCCCGTGCCGGCGAGGTCGAGGTCGATGGTGCCCGCGAGCGGCCGCCCGGCGAGGCCCGCGAGGCGGGAGAGGTCGGCGGCGTCGAGGGAGAGCTGGCCGTTGACGGGGAGGTCGGGATCGCCGGTGCCGATGGTGCCCTCGGTGTTCAGGCTGGCGTCGAGCGCGTCGAGGGACAGGCGGGAGACGGTGACCTGCCCGTCCTCGGCCCGCCACGTGAGGGCGGTGTCGATATCGGCGGGGCCGGAGAGCGTTGGCTCGACCCGGCCGAGGTTGTCGAGCCGGGCCTTGAGGGCGAGGGCGACGGTTTCCGAGGTCAGCCGGGCGTCGGCCTCGGCGGTGACGGCGTCGCTGTCGATCATCAGCCGTTCGATGGCGGTGCCCTCGTCGGTGCGGCTGGTCTCGATCTCGATACGGGCATTGCCGCGGAGGATCGGGTCGAGTCGCTCGATGCCGGTTTGCAGGTTCTGCGAGGTGGCGGCGAGGTCGATTTCGAAGCTGTCGCCGAGGAGGTTCTCGATCTGGGCGACGATGGAATCGATGCCGTCGGGCAGGGTTTCGGGTTCGTCCGTCTCTTCGGATTTGCGGATCGTGCCGTTGCCGGTGACGTCGAGGTCGATGGCACCGTCGAGCGGGCGGTCGGCCAAGCCGGCGAGGCGCGAGAGGTCGGCGGCCTGGAGGTTGAGGCGGCCGTTGAAGGGCAGGGTACGGGCCTGCGTGTTGAGCGAGCCTTCGGCGGTGAGGGTGGTGTCGACCGCTTCGACGAGGAGGCGGTCGATCGTGACCTGACCGTCGGCCTGCCAGCCCAGGGCGGTGTCGATGGTGGCCGGGCCGGCGATGCGGGGCTCGACGAGCGAGAGGTCCTCGAGCCGGCCCTGGAGGGTGAGCGCGCCGCTTTCGGCGTTCAGCCGGGCCTCGGCGGTGGCGTCGACGGAGGCGTTGTCGATGACGAGTCGGTCGATGAAGGTGCCGTCCTCGGTGCGGCGGGCGTCGATTTCCAGCGTGCTGCGGCCGGTGAGCAGGGGATCGAGCCGGTCGGTGCCGGTTTCGAGATCCTGCGTGGCGGCCTCGATCTCGACGTCGAAGGCGCCGCCGAGGAGGTTGCCCTCGCCCAGCACGGTGAGGTTGGCGGAGCCGGCAAGGTCGCGCCGGGCGACACCGGCGAAGCGGCGCAGGTCGTCGCTTTTCAGGGTGGCGCGGCCGGAGACGGGGAAGCCGTCGGCCAGCCCGTCGAGGGTGCCCTGCGCGGTGAGGGTGGCGTCGCCGCTGGCCACTTCGAGGGTTTCGATCTGGGTCGGGCGCTCGGGCTGGTAGGTGAGGCGGAGCTTGCCGTTCGGCGCGCCGCCGATGGCGCGGGCAAGCGCCTCGTCGCGGTGGGTGACGCCCTGGGTGCTGAAGGTAAGGTCGGCGAGGAAGCTTTCGTTGTCGCCGCGGGTGATGGTGCCGGTGCCCTCGACCCGGGCGCCGTCGATCTCGAGCCCGTCGCGGGTGAGGCCGTCGACCGAGATGTTCGCGTTCCAGGCGTCGCCCTCGGCGGCGTTGTAGCGCGCGGTGATGCGGCCGGCCTCGATCGAGGTGATCGGCTCGGAGACGGGCAGGCGCAGGCGGCCCTCGCCGCCGACGCGGCCGTCGAGGTTGAATTCGCTCGGCCAGCCGTCGGCATCGAGGGCGAGGTCGCCGGTCAGCTCGATCCCGCCCGCTTCTAGGGCGAGCGTATCGAGGGTGAGGCGGCCGTCGGCATAGGTCTGGCCCGAGACGCGCAGCGCGGCGTTTTCGCCGAAGAACGGGTGCAGGTCGGGGGTGAAGAGCTGGCGGAGGTCGCCGGAGAGGTCGGTTGAGAAGGCGTAACCCGCGTCCTCGTTGTCGGCGTCGAGGGCGGCGATGCTGATGGCGCCGCCGAAGCGGCGTGTGCCGTCGGAGGAGAGTGCCACCTGCGCCTGGAAGTCGGAGAGCGGTGCCTCGCCCTGGACCTGGAGGCGCATGGCGGGTTCGCCGGGGATGTTGAGGGCCTTGGAGACCATGCCGCCCTCGGCCTCGTCGAAGTCGAGATCGATGGCGAGCACGCGGGATTCATTGTCGAAGGCGGCGTCGAGGGTGATCTGGTCGGGCCGGTCGGTGCGTTCGATGGCAAGCTGCGCCTCGCCCGCGCCGCCGGCGAGCTGCACGGTGGCCTCGACCGTCATGGTGGCGGCTTCGCCGAGGATCGAGGGGCCGAGGCGGACCTCGTCGGCGCGGAGATCGTCGATGGAGACCGAGACGGGCAGTTCGGGCAGGGCGAAGGCCGTGGCCTCGGCATCGTCGGGGGTGACCTGTTCGCCGCCCTCGGGGAGGCGGGCGATGTCGATGACGGCGGCGGAGAGCTCTGTCACGTCGACCTCGCCGCGCAGGAGGGCGGCACGGGACCAGACGAGCGTGGCGTCCTCCATGGTCAGCCAGATGCCCTCGTCGTCGGAAATGGTCATCCGTTCCAGCGTGGCGTTCGAGGAGAGCGCACCGCGGAAACCGGTGATGGTGACCGCGCGGCCGGCGCCGGAGAGCGCGTCCTCGATCCAGCCTTCGAGATAGGTCTTGTCGGCCTCGTTCTCTTCCTGCGCGGCGGCGGGCAGGGCGGTGAGGGTGACGAGCGCGATGAGGCGGAGAAGACGCATCAGAATGCCTGTCCTATCCCGATATAGAGTTCGATGTCGTCGCCCGCGTCGCTGCCGAGCGGGGTGGCGATGTCGACGCGGATGGGGCCGAGGCCGGTATCGTAGCGCACGCCGAAGCCGGCGCCGTAATGGGTCGAGCCGTCGTCCCACCAGCTGTCGGCGCCGACGAAGCCCGCATCGGCGAAGCCCACGACGGACCACTTGTCCTTGACGCGGGCGCGCAGTTCGGCGGAGAGCGCCGCGAAGGAGCGGCCCCCGATGCGCAGGCCGGGGCCGAGGTTGACCGCGAGCGACTTGTAGGACTGGCCGCGCACGGTGCCCGCGCCGCCCGAGTAGAACAGCATGTCGGGCGGCACCTCGCCGATGGCGGCGCCGCTGACCGAGCCGAGCTGGGCGCGGGTGGCGAAGGTGAGGCCGTCGCTCTTGCCGAAGGTCAGGTAGTTGCGGGCGTCGAGATACATGCGCGCGCCGAGGCTGTCATTGTCGAGGCCGATGAAGGGGGTCAGTTCGAGGTTGGCGTAGACACCCTTCTTGGCGTTCAGCTCTTCGTCGCGGGTGTCGTATTCGAGGCTGGCGGGGAGCAGGAAATGCTCGAGCGTGCGGGAGCCGAGATCGTCGTTGATGTCGGTGAACTGGTAGGCGATGCCGATTTCGCCGGTCAGCTCGTCCGAGAAGCGGTGGAGGAAGCCGCCGCCGACGCGGATGCTGCGTTCGCGGAAGTCGGGCTCGTCCAGCTCCTGTGCGCGGGCGGCGAGGAAGAAATCGGTGTCGGGGTTGAAGGTGGCGGGGCGCTCGAAGCGGGTGGAGAAGATGTAATCCATCCCGCCGGAATCGCCGCCGATGCCGCTGACCTCACCCTCGATCCGGAGGCGTTCGGCGCCGCCGAACAGGTTGCGGTGCAGCCAGAAGCTGGAGAGGGTGAGCCCTTCGAGCGAGGAAATCTCGGCGCCGAAGCCGAAGCGGCGCGGCTTGGCGTCGGCCAGCGTGGCATGGATGTCGAGCGTGTTGCCGGGGCCGATGGTCTCGGCATCCTCCAGCACGACGGAGGAGAAGGCGCCGGTGCGGCGGAGCCGCTGGCTGGCCTGGCGGACCTCTTCGGGGGAGTAGACCTTGCCCGTGGGAAGGCCGGCGATGGCGCGGATGCGTTCGGGGCGGACGGCACCGCGGCGGGTCACGACGAGGTTGCCGAAGGTGAGGCGGGGGCCGGGGGCGATGGTGACCTCGGCCGAGAGGCGGGCGCCGCGGTGGTTGGCGGTGATGCGCTGGTCGGCGATGGCGACCTTGGCATGGCCACGGTTGCGCCACGTGTCGCCGGCGATGTCGATCGATTCGCCGATGACGGCGGAATAGGCCGGGGCGCCGGGGCGGAAGCCCTCGGGCAGCTCGGTTTCCGGGGCGAGGGGGGCGATGCGGGTGGTGGAGAAGCGGAAGAGCGGGCCGGGCTGGACCTGGATGACGATCTGGCGCACCTGGCGCGGCGTGGCGAGGGGCGAGATGTCGGCCACCTCGCGCCCGTCGACCTTGACGCTGACCACGCCGCCATAGCGCCCGACCTCGTAGAGGGCGCCGAGCATGCGGGCATAATCGGCGCGGGCGGCGGCCATGAGATCCTGGGCGGTGACGTCCTCTTCCCCGGCGGTCTGGACGCTGAGGGAGGCATCGCGCAGCTGGCCATTGAGGCCCTGCGCATCGGCGGGAAGCTGGATGAAGACCTCGGCCGCGGCGGCGAGGCGGGCCACGCCGAGAAGTGCCAGGAAAAGAAAGCAGCGTGCAATCTGTCGGGTCGAACGCAAGGGTGAAACTCCACTGTCGCTTTCAATATATCGCAAGTTCCGCCGGGATCGACCACACAATGCGGTTGACGACCACAAATCCCGTGTCGTTTTCCCGGCTGCGGGCGAATTACGCCGGGGAAGCGGTTTCGCTTTGTGCGGCAGGCGCATTCCGGTCGGCGCGGATGAAGAATACGTAATAAAACACCGGGGCCGCGATCAGCGTCAGGATCGAGGCGAAGGCGAGCCCGCCCATGATGGTGACGGCCATCGACTGGAAGAACGCATCCCATATCAGCGGGATCATGCCGAGGATGGTCGTGGCGGCCGCCAGGACCACCGGGCGGAGGCGCGACACCGAGGCGGCGACAATCGAATCTTTCAGCGGTTGCGCCGGCTTGTCGCGGCGTTCGATGTCGATCTGGTCGACCAGGACGATGCCGTTCTTGATCAGCATCCCCGAGAGCGACAGGAGGCCGAGCAGCGCGGTGAAGGTGAAGGGCATGCCGGTGCCGAGCAGCCCGAGGCTGACGCCGTTGACGGACATCGGCACCAGCAGCCAGATGATCAGCGGCTGGCGGATGGCGTTGAAGAGCAGCACCGAGATGGTGACCATGACGATCAGGCTGAGCGGAAGCTGGCGGCCGAGGCTTTGCTGGGCCTGGGTGGAGCTTTCCAGCTCGCCGCCCCATTCCATGTCGTAACCGGAGGGGAGTTCCATCTCCTCGATGGTCCGGGTGACTTCGGATTGCACCTGGGCCGCGGTGAGGCCGGGCGCGATGTCGGCGCCGACGGTGATGGTGAGCACGCGGTCGCGGCGTTTGAGCAGCGTGTTCTGCGGGTCGAAGCGCAGGCCGTTGGTCATCTGTTCGAAGGGAACGAAGGCCTGGGCGCTTTCGGAGTAGATGACGAAATCGGTCAGGGCGAGGTCGTCTTCGGGGTCGGCGCGCAGGATGATGGGGATCTGGCGCTCGCCCTCGCGGTAGACGCCGGCCTGGATGCCGTCGGTTGCGAAGCGCAGGATGCCGGTGACGTCGTCGCGGTTGATGCCGGCCTCCTGGGCGCGGTCGTTGGCGTAGACGGGCCGCAGGACCAGTTCCTGTTCGCGCCAGTCGATGCGGGGGGCGACGATGTTGTCGGAGGCGGCCTCAAGCCGTTCGGCGGCCTGGTCGGCGAGCTCGCGCAGGACCGCCGGGTCGGAGCCGGAGAAGCGCGCCTCGATCGGGTTGCCGCCGCCGGGGCCGAAGGCGAGGCGCTTGGCGCGGAATTCGCCCTCGGGGAGGGTCTGGGCGGTGAATTCCTCCATCCGGTTGATGACGAAGGCGATGGTGTCGATCGTCTCGGTCCGGACGATGATGTGCCCGTAGGACGGGTTGGGGTCTTCCGCCTGGTAGGTGAGCATGAAGCGGATCGCGCCCTGCCCGGCATAGGAGGTGGTGGAGACGACCTCGTCCTGCTGCATCAGCCAGTCTTCGAGCACGCGCAGGTCTTCGGAGGTCTGGTGGATCGAGGCGCCCTGTTCGAGCTTGTAGTGGACGAAGAAGAGCGGCGTGTTGCTGTCGGGGAAGAACTGTTGCTTGATCTGGCCGAAGAGCATGAAGCAGACCACGGTGATGGCGACGAGGCCGGGGATGACCAGCCACCAGAGCCGCAGGCAGGCACGCAGGAGGCCGGCATAGGCGCGGAAGATCGCACCGTCGTAGCTGCCGCCCTCTTCGCCGGAGCCGCGCTTGAAGAAGTAATGCCCGAGCAGTGGCGTGACGGTCAGGGCCAGCACCCACGAGAGCAGCAGCGAGATGCCGATCACCGCGAAGAGCGAGAACAGGAATTCGCCCGTGGCGTCGGGGCTGAGGCCGATGCCGGCGAAGGCCATGATGCCGATGACGGTGGCGCCGAGGAGGGGGACCTGGGTCTGGCCGGCGGCCTCTTCCGCGGCATCGTGGGAGGACTTGCCGCGCAGCATGGTCATCTGCATCCCCTCGGCCACGACGATGGCGTTGTCGACCAGCATGCCCATGGCGATGATCAGCGCGCCGAGCGAGATGCGTTCCATCTCGATCGAGAAGAGACCCATGAAGAAGAGCGTGCCGACCACGGTGAGCAGGAGCGTCACGCCAACCACGGCCGCCGCGCGCCAGCCCATGAAGAGCGCCAGCACGATCACCACGATACTGACCGACATGGCGAGGTTGGTGAGGAAGTCGTTGGAGGCTTCCTCGACCACCTCGTGCTGCTGGTAGATCGGGTGGATGGCGATGCCCAGCGGCAGGCGGGGCGCGAGCTCGTCGAGCTTGGCGTCGGCGCGCTTGCCCACGTCGACGATGTTCTCGGAGCTGACGCCGGCGATGCCGAGGGTGAAGGCCTCCTGCCCGTTGTGGCGGATCAGGATGTCGGGGTCTTCCTCGCGGTCGCGGTAGACGTCGGAGAAGTCGAAGAGGTTCAGCACCTCGCCGCCCACGCCCACGGTGAGGCCGGCGATTTCCGAGACGGTGTCGCTGCCCTCCGGCCCCTGGATCAGGATGCGGCCGGTCTCGGTTTCCAGCGTGCCGCCCTCGGTGACGCTGTCGGCGTTGGCGATGGCCTGCTGAATGGCGCCGGGGGGCACGTTCTGGTTGGTGGATTGCACGAGGTCGGGTTCGACGTAGACCACCTCCTGCGGGACGCCGGAGACGTCGACATCGGCGACGCCGTCGACGGTGAGCAGTTCCCGGCGGAGGAAGCGGGAGAGCTCGTAGAGTTCGCGGTCGGAATAGCCCGGGGCGGTGATGGCGTAGTAGATGCCGAAGACGTCGCCGTAGCTGTCGTTGACGAAGGGCTGGCTGCTGCCGTCGGGAAGCTGGGCGTCGCTGACACGGGTGCGCAGCTTGGTCCAGATCTCGGGTAGTTCGTCGCCGGCAAAGGTGTCTTTCATGTCCACCGTGATGCGGGACAGGCCGGGCTGGTTGACCGAGCGGATCTCGTCGACCTCGCTCATCTTCTGGATCTCGGATTCCAGCGGTTCGGAGAC
Organism: Roseovarius sp.; assembly: GCF_030373445.1. GTDB lineage: Bacteria > Pseudomonadota > Alphaproteobacteria > Rhodobacterales > Rhodobacteraceae > Roseovarius. Next base: position 371,899 of record NZ_JAUCYU010000001.1, on the reverse strand, counting down.
CTCGCGCGAGACCTGGAGGGCGCTGGCGCCGGGGTAGCGGGTGATGATCACCGCGCTCTTGATGGTGAAGGAAGGGTCTTCGAGGCGGCCCACGGTGGCGAAGCCCCAGATGCCGCCCAGGAGGCAGACCAGGACGAGGATCCAGACGTAGATCGGCCGGGCGATGGAGAAGGTGGCGATGTTCATGGCCGCCGGCTCATTCCGGGAAGGTGCCGAAACGGGCGACGCGGTCGCCGTCTTTCAGGCCGGCGGCGCCGGACGCGACGATTTCCTGCCCCTCCTCGAGCCCGTCGGTCACGCGGACGCGGCCGGTATTTGTGGGCTCGACGGTCACGGGTGTGCGGGCGACGGTGCCGGCGGCGCCGTTCTCGTCGTCGGGGGTGAAGAGCATCACGTAGGGGCTGCCATCGTTGCTCATGACCACGGCGGTCTTGGGGATGGTGATGGCGGCGCCGGGCTTGCGCAAGGTGGCGGTGACCTCGACCGAGGAGCCGGGCAGCACGATCAGGTCGTCGGGCGGCGGCATGGCCAGCGTGATGCGGAAGGTCTGGCCGATATCGGAGGTTTCGGCGTTGAACTCGCGCACGGTGAGGGGGAAGCGTTCGTCGGAGGCGGGGAAGCTGGCGAAAAGCTCGATATCCGGGTCGCGGCCGGCCTGCTGGAAGAGCACCTCGGGCACGTCGATCTCGACCCGGAGCTCGGACATGTCATGCAGGCGGACGATGGCGGTGCCCGCGGCGACGGAGGTGAAGTTGGCCACCATGCGGCGGGCGACGAGCCCGTCGAAGGGCGCCTCGAGCGTGGCTTCCTCGAGCGAGCGTTCGGCGTTGCGCACGGCGATGCCGGCGAGGTTGGACTGGGTCTCGGCATCCTCGACGGAGACCTGGCTGACGGCGTTGCCCTCGAGCTTGCGGAGGCGTTCGAGGGTGCGGTCGGCCTGTTCCTTTTCCACGCGGGCCTGTTCGAGGGAGAGCTCGAACGGTTCGAGGTCAAGCTGGGCGATCAGGTCGCCCTCGGTGATCGGGTTGCCCTCGACCACGGGGAGTTTGACGACCTGACCGCCGACCTGGAAGGCCAGATCGACGGTTTCCTTCGCGGCGACATGGCCGAAGAACTTGCGGGTGACGGCGGCATCGCCGGCCTCGACCGGGATCAGCTTGGCGAGCGGCAGGCGCTCTGCCTGCTGGGCGTGGGTAGCGCCCGGCAGTGCCGCGGCCAGCAGCAGCGCGGTCAGGATGTGTCGCATGAGTGTCCCCCGAAGCCCGGTGGTTTTCCGTTCGCGTCTTGGCCCCGGCACGGTTGCGGCCCGTGCCTTTCCCAGGGTCATTTGTACGTCAGCTACGTTTCAGTTGAAAGACTGACCTTGCGACAGAGATGGGGCGGGGGAGAGGCCGGACAAGTCGCGGATGGCGTCGAGCACCGCCTGCTGGCCTTCGCGGTGGCGCAGCGCGGTGAAGAGGACGGGGCGGGCGCCGCGCATTTTCGCGGCGTCGCGGGCCATCACGTCGAGCGAGGCGCCGACATGGGGGGCGAGGTCGGTCTTGTTGATTACCAGCAGGTCGGAGCGGGTGATGGCGGGGCCGCCCTTGCGGGGGATCTCCTCGCCCGCGGCGACGTCGATGACGTAGATGGTGAGGTCGGCGAGTTCCGGGCTGAAGGTGGCCGACAGGTTGTCGCCGCCGGATTCGATGAGGACGATCTCGAGGTCGGGGTGGCGTTGCTGCATCTCGGCCACGGCGGCGAGGTTGATCGAGGCGTCCTCGCGGATCGCCGTGTGGGGGCAGCCGCCGGTTTCGACGCCGAGGACGCGGTCGGAGGGGAGGATCTGCATCCGCATGAGCGCCTCGGCGTCTTCCTGGGTGTAGATGTCGTTGGTGATGACGCCGATGGAGTAATGGTCTTTCATCAGTTCGGCGAGGCGGGCGGTGAGGGTGGTCTTGCCCGCGCCGACGGGGCCGCCGATGCCGATGCGGAGGGGGCCGTTCATGCGTGTCATGACTGGAAGAGCCTTGGTTGCAGGGTTTCGTGGGTCATCGCGGCGATGTCGGAGAGGAAGGTGTTGCTGTGGAGGTCGGCCGCGGTGGCGCCGGCGGTGTCCGAGACGAGGCGCTGGCAGAGGGGGGCAAGGCGGGAGAGCGTGCGCTGTGCTTGCGTCTGGCCGAGCGGCATGAGGCGCTGGGCGGCGGAGGTGAGGTTGGAGGCGAAGCCCTGCAGGTAGAGCATGGTGGTGATGTCGGCATCGAGCGAGAGAAGGCCGGCGGCGCGGCCGACGGCGACGGGGAGGAGGAGGTCGGGCAGGTCGATGGACCAGACCGGGCCGGTGACGCGGGCGAAGGCTGTGCCCTGGCGCTCGGCCTCGCGCAGGCGCTCGGCGGAGGGGGCGAGGGCGCGGGCGGTGGCGTCGATGTCGTCGAGGGCCTCTGGGGTGGGGGCGGCGTGGGCGAGGCGGAGGAGGATGGCGTCATTGCGGCCGGAGCCGTCTGTCAGCAGGTCGGCGAGCCAGTCTTCCAGCGTGTCGGCGTCATGGACCCAGCCCGCGCGGACGGCACTTTCGAGCCCGTGGGAGAAGGCGAAGCTGCCCAGCGGGTAGGCGGGCGAGAGCCATTGCATGAGGGTGAGAAGGCGGGGGTCAGCCTGCATCGACGGTCTCGTCGTGGTCGTGTTCGGGATCGTGTTCCTGGTGGCGGTCGGGGCTGTGGCTGTGGCCGTGATCGTGGGAATGGGTGCGGCCGTGGCCATAGGCGCCGCCCTCGGGCGTGAAGGGGTGGCGGGCTTCCTCGACCGTGGCGCCGAGCAGGTCGAGCATCCGGCGGATCACCGGGTCGCGCTGGATGAGCAGGCGGTCGGGGTCGACCTGGCAGGGGGTGTGGCGGTTGCCGATATGCCAGGCGAGGCGCGGCAGGCTTTTGCCGGTGACGACGAGCACGTCTTCCTCGGCGGCGCGGATGACCACGCGGGAGCCGTCATCGAGTTCCAGCGCGTCGCCGTCCTCGAGGGAGGTGGTCTTTTCGAGGTCGATCACGAAGGGGCGGCCGGTGTCTGTGGCAAGGCGTTTGCGGCGCAGGAAGCGGGTGTCGTAATCGAGGGTGACGATCTCGGCCACGCCGCGCCATTCCCCGGCGCGGCGGACGGTCTGGGCGAGGGGCAGGTCGGTCATGTCGTGTTCCTTCAGAACAGGAAGTAGCGCTGGGCCATGGGCAGGGTTTCGGCGGGCTCGCAGGTGAGGAGCTCGCCGTCGGCGCGGACTTCGTAGGTTTCGGGGTTCACCTCGATATGCGGGGTGGCGTCGTTGAGCAGGAGGTCTTTCTTGCCGATGTTGCGGGTGTTGCGGACGGCGAGCGTGTCCTTGGCGAGGCCGAGGGCGGCGCCGATGCCTTCGGATTGCGCGGCTTCGGAGACGAAGGTGACGGCGGAGCGTTCGACCGAGCGGCCATAGGCGCCGAACATCGGCCGGGAATAGACCGGCTGGGGCGTGGGGATGGACGCGTTGGGGTCGCCCATCTGGGCACAGGCGATGGTGCCGCCGATCAGGACCATCTCGGGTTTCACGCCGAAGAAGGCGGGGTTCCAGAGGACGAGGTCGGCGCGCTTGCCGGGCTCGATGCTGCCGATCTCGTGCGAGAGGCCGTGGGCGATGGCGGGGTTGATGGTGTATTTCGCCACGTAGCGGCGGACGCGGAAATTGTCGTTATCGCCGGTTTCATCCGAGAGGCGGCCGCGCTGTTTCTTCATCTTGTCGGCGGTCTGCCAGGTGCGGATGATCACCTCGCCCACGCGGCCCATGGCCTGGCTGTCGGAGGCGATGATCGAGAAGGCGCCCATGTCGTGGAGGATGTCCTCGGCCGCGATGGTCTCGCGGCGGATACGGCTTTCGGCGAAGGCCACGTCCTCGGGGATGGATTTGTCGAGGTGGTGACAGACCATGAGCATGTCGAGATGCTCTTCCAGCGTGTTGACGGTGAAGGGGCGCGTGGGGTTGGTGGAGGAGGGCAGCACGTGCTCCTCGCCGCAGATGCGGATGATGTCGGGGGCGTGGCCGCCGCCCGCGCCCTCGGTGTGGAAGGCGTGGATGGTGCGGCCCTTCATGGCCTTGACGGTGTTCTCGACGAAGCCGCTTTCGTTGAGCGTGTCGGTGTGGATCATCACCTGCACGTCGAGCGCGTCGGCGACGGAGAGGCAGCAGTCGATGGCGCCGGGGGTGGTGCCCCAATCCTCGTGCAGCTTGAGGGCGCAGGCGCCGGCGTTGACCTGTTCCTCAAGCGCGGCGGGGAGGGAGGCGTTGCCCTTGCCCGCGAAGGCGAGGTTCATCGGGAAGGCGTCGGCGGCCTGCAACATGCGGCCGATATGCCAGGGGCCGGGCGTGCAGGTGGTGGCGAGCGTCCCGTGGGCGGGGCCGGTGCCGCCGCCGAGCATGGTGGTGAGGCCCGAGTGCAGGGCGTCCTCGATCTGCTGGGGGCAGATGAAGTGGATGTGGCTGTCGAAACCGCCGGCGGTGAGGATGCGCCCCTCGCCCGCGATGGCCTCGGTGCCGGGGCCGACGATGATGTCGACGCCGGGCTGGGTGTCGGGGTTGCCGGCCTTGCCGATGGCGGCGATGCGGCCGTCCTTGAGGCCCACGTCGGCCTTGATGATGCCGGTGTGGTCGACGATGAGCGCGTTGGTGATGACGGTGTCGACGGCGCCCTCGGCGCGGGTGGCCTGGGACTGGCCCATGCCGTCGCGGATGACCTTGCCGCCGCCGAACTTGACCTCTTCACCATACGTCAGCGTATTGTTGCCGGAGCCGCCGGTGGCGGCCGCGCCGGCGCGTTCGGCGATGAGGTCACGCTCGACCTCGATGATGAGGTCGGTGTCTGCCAGCCGCAGCCGGTCGCCCACGGTGGGGCCGAACATGGCGGCGTAGGAGGCGCGGGAAATGGTGGCGGGCATGGGCGGCTAGTTCCTTTTCGGGCCGCGCCTTGTCAGGCGGGTGACATTGGATTTCGTGGTGCGGCGGATCGGCTTGAGCGCGCGGGACAGGGTTTTCTGGCTGTCCTGCCCTTTCATGGTGCCCAGCATCAGGCGGGTGCCGGCCTCGGCGAAGGCTTTCTGCTTCTCGGTGACCATGCGGGCATTCTCGGAGGGGAGGACCGACCAGAGGCCGGCCATGCCCATCATCCGCATCCAGATGACGGCGCCCGCCTCCATCGCGATGAGGGTCGCCTGTGTCTGGAGTTGCAGCAGGGCGAAGGGGTTGGGGATCATGCCGTGTTTCATAGCGCGCCCATCACGGACTGGTTGAAGCCGAAGATGCGGCGGGCGCCGGAGACGGGGATCAGGCTGACCTCGCGGCGCTGGCCGGGCTCGAAGCGGACGGCGGTGCCGGCGGCGATGTCGAGGCGCATGCCGCGGGCGGCGTCGCGGTCGAAGTCGAGGGCCGAATTGGCCTCGGCGAAGTGGTAGTGGCTGCCGACCTGAACGGGGCGGTCGCCGGTATTGGCGACCATCAGGGTGATCGGTTTGGCGTCGGCGTTGAGCGTCAGCGTGCCTTCGGCGGGAAAGAGCTCTCCGGGGATCATGGGCGGGCCTTTCAGCGGATCGGGTTGTGAACGGTGACGAGCTTGGTGCCGTCGGGGAAGGTGGCCTCGACCTGGACCTCGTGGATCATCTCGGGGACGCCTTCCATGCATTGATCGCGGGTGATGACCTTGGCGCCCGCTTCCATCATGTCGGCGACGGAGCGGCCGTCGCGGGCGCCTTCGACGACGGCGTCGGTGATCAGCGCGATGGCCTCGGGGTGGTTGAGCCGGACGCCGCGCGCCAGCCGTTTGCGGGCGATCTCGGCGGCCATGGCGACCAGCAGCTTGTCTTTTTCCCGGGGGGTCAGGTTCATCGGGTCACAGTCTCCATGACGTGGGGAGGGCGCCGCCGCTGAGCCGGTCGAGCGCGGGCAGGAGGTGGGTGCGGAGCGCGTGGCCGTCGGGGGCCACGAGGCGCAGGGTGAGCATGTCGGGGGCGAGCAGGGAGGCGCCGCCGGTAGGCGGCAGTAGCGCGCGCAGGGGGGCGAGATGGGCCTCGGCGTCGGGGGCGACGTAGAGGAGGGATACCATCGCCGCCGCGCCGTTGCCCGAGGAGGCGCGGGCAAGGCGGGCGGCGAGATCGCCGGTGAGGGAGACACCGTCGAGGTAAAGGGGCTGGCCGGCGCGGGTGATGCGGATGCGATCGCGGAAGCTGGCGTCGGTCAGGGTTTCGCCCATGGCCGTGCGGCCGAAGAGGACGGGTTCGGCCATCAGCAGGCGGGCGGTGGGGGCGAGGTCGATCTCGAGCCGGCGGTCGAGGGCGCAGCCGTTGTAGAGGATGAGTTCCTGCGGGAGCCAGTGGAGGGTGGCGTTCTCCGCCACCGTAAGGCGCGAGCGCATGTGGCCGGTTTCGCCGGGGCTGGCGCGGTAGGCGCGTTCGGCGGCCTGCGTCGTGAGCGTGGTATGGGTGTCGGTGCCGATATGGGCGGTGACGTGGAACCGGTCGCCGCCGGTGACACCGCCGGAGGTGTTGATGAGGATGGCCTGCAGGCCGTGCTCGGGGCGGGGGAAGAGGGCCTTGAAGGCGCCGGACTGGCGGAGGGTGTCGAGCACGCTGCGCCCGCCGACCGGCTTGGTCGAGAGGGCGATCTCGCCCCTTGCCCGTGGGAGGACGGGCGGCAGAACATGGGCCGGATGCAGCGTGATGACAGTTCTCCCCCCGAGAATGGCGTGGTGCTTGGTTGGATGGGATCACGGGCGCGATGGGGCGGCAAGATTCGGGGGGTGTGCGCGGCGCAGGGCCGGTGAGGTTGCGCAAATGATGGGCGGTGTGCCCGATTTCCGGGCAGTGACGGCGCGGCGCGGCGGGCGTTCTCATCGGGGGCATTTTGCGCTAGCACGCGGGAGAGTTTCAAAACAGGGAAGTGGCCATGACGGAATTGCAGTTTGCCGGGAACCTTTCGCGCCTTGGGACGGAATCGGCCTTCACGGTGCTGGCCAAGGCCGGGAAGATGGCGGCCGAGGGGCGCGATATCATCAACCTCGGGATCGGGCAGCCGGATTTCCGGACGCCGGAGCATATCGTCGAGGCGGGGATCAAGGCGCTGCGCGACGGGCATCACGGGTACACGCCGGCCAATGGCTTGCCGGAGTTGCGCGAGGCGGTGGCGGCGGACCTGCACCGGCGGCACGGGGTAGAGGTGAACCCCGATCACGTGGTCGCGGTGCCCGGCGGCAAGCCCACGATGTTCTTTGCCGTGCTGATGTTCGGCGAGCCGGGGGCGGAGATCATGTATCCGAACCCGGGCTTTCCGATCTACGAGAGCGTGATCCGGTATAGCGGGGCGACGCCGGTGCCGATCGAGTTGAAGGAGGAGAACGGGTTTGCCTTTTCCGCCGAGGCGGTGCTGGGGCAGATCACGCCGAAGACGCGGCTGATCATCATCAACAGCCCGGCGAACCCCACGGGCGGCGTGACGCCGAAGGAGGAGATCGACAAGCTGGTGGCGGGGCTGGCCGAGCATCCGCAGGTGGCGGTGATGTCGGACGAGATCTATTCCAACATGCTTTATGGCGGGCGGGAACATGTGAGCCTGTTGCTGTATCCAGAGATCCGCGACCGGCTGATCATGCTGGACGGGTGGTCGAAGACCTACGCGATGACCGGCTGGCGGTTGGGCTATGCGGTGTGGCCCGAGGCGGCGGTGGATCACGTGACGCGGCTGTGCATCAACGACCATTCCTGTGTGAACGCGGCGACGCAGTTTGCGGGGATTGCCGCGCTGAACGGGCCGCAGGACGCGGTGCGCGAAATGGTGGCGGAGTTCGACGCCCGGCGGCAGGTGATCGTCGAGGCGCTGAACGGGTTGCCGGGGGTCAGGTGTGCCGATGCGGCGGGGGCCTTCTACGCGTTTCCGAATATCGAGGGGACGGGAATGACCAGCCACGAGGCGCAGGACCGGTTTCTGGAGGAAGCCGGGGTGGCGGCGATTGCGGGGACGTCCTTTGGCAAGTTCGGCGAGGGGTATCTGCGGTTCTCCTATGCCAACAGCACGGAGAACATTCGCGAGGCGATCCGGCGGATCGGGGAATTGCTTTAGGCGCGTTGCCCGATTTAACATGGCTGGACGTGTTCTGGCCGAAAGTGGACCCATGCCCGCGCCCCGCATCCCGGTGCAGCTTGCCGTTCTGGTGACGCCGCATTTCAACCTTGCCGCGACGGTGGGGTTCATCGACCCGTTTCGCGTGGCGAATTACCTGAACGGGCAGATCCTGTTCCGCTGGGACGTGGTGTCGGAGGCGGGCGGGGCGTGTGCGGCCAGCAACGGGATGGTGATCGGGACGCGGGCCCTGGCGGAGATCGCGGGGCAGCGGCGGGATATCGTGGCGGTGTCGTCGAGCTGGACGCCGGAGGCGCATCGCTCGGCGCAGTTGCAGGCGGCGCTGTGGCGCTGGGCCAGGGCCGGGGCGACGATGGCGGCGCTGGATACCGGCGCGTTCATTCTTGCCGAGGCGGGGCTGCTGAAAGGGCGGCGGGCGACGGTGCATTACGAGCATATCGATGCGTTCGGCGAGATGTATCCCGACACGGAAGTGACGGAGGACCTGTTCGTTTATGACGGCAACCGGATCAGTTGCAGCGGCGGGAGTGCGGCGACGGATTTCGCGCTGAACATCCTGCGGGGGACGCATGGGGATGCGCTGGCGAACCGGGCGGCGCGGTACCTCTTTCATCAGAGTGTCAGGCCGGCGGGGAGCCAGCAGAATGCGGACCCGCTGGAGCCGCTGGGGAACACCGCGCCGAGGAACGTGCGGCGGGCGATCGCGCTGATGGAGAAGCACCTGGAAGACCCGCTGTCGATTGCCGGGATCTGCGAGCGGATGGAGATTTCGCACCGGCAGTTGGACCGGCTGTTTCGTCGTTACGTGAAGAAGGCGCCGGCGGCGTATTATCGGGATATAAGGTTGGACCGGGCAAGGGGGCTGGTGACGCAGACGGAGATGGCGCTGAGCCAGGTGGCGCTGGCGTCGGGCTTCGCGAGCCAGGTGCATTTTTCGCGGGCCTATCGGGCAAGGTTCGGGCTGCCGCCCCGGCAGGACCGGATCGAGGGGCGGGTGCCGTTCGAGTTCCGGGCGTGGCCGATGCATCGGAAGACGGTGTGATGTCTGGTTTGGTCAAGTTCGCGGCGGGTTTGGTGTAAATGCGCCTTTGAATTGGGGGTGATGCTGGGGAAGAGAGGCGGGCCGCCGAGTCGCGTGTGGCCTGCCAGCCAGCAGGAGGGCCGAGCCATGACCGACATGCCGAAACGCGCCGATTTCGAGAGGATCCGGCAGGGGTACTCCGAGGAGTCGGGGCGGTCGCTGTCGCTGCACGCCGATGCCTATACGGAGGCGGGGTGGTACAAGGCCGATTTGCAGGCGGTGATCGCGAGGACGTGGCAGTGGGTGTGCCATGTCGAGAAGCTGCGGGAGCCCGGGTCTTACGTCACGGTGAGCATTGCCGAGCGGCCGGTTGCGGTGGTGCGGGACCGGGAGGGGGTGCTGCGGGCCTTTTACAACGTGTGCAAGCACCGGGCGCATGAATTGCTGCGGGGCGAGGGGCAGACCAGCCGGATCATGTGCCCCTACCATGCGTGGGTTTACAAGCTGGACGGGCAATTGGTGCGGGCGCCGGAGACGGAGCACCTGGAGGATTTCGAGACGGGGGAAATCTGCCTCGACGCCGTGCAGGTGGAAGAATTCTGCGGCTTCGTCTTCGTCAATCTCGACCCGCAGGCAAAGCCGCTGCACGAGCAGTCGGGGAGCCTTGGCACGGAAATCCGGCATTGGGCGCCGGATATCGAGAATCTGACCTTTGGTCACCGTCTGACCTATGACATCAAGTCGAACTGGAAGAACGTGGTCGACAATTTCCTCGAGTGCTACCACTGCCCGACGGCGCACAAGGATTTCTGCGATCTCGTGGATATGGATACCTACAAGGTGACCACCTACGGGATCTATTCGAGCCACATGGCGGATGCGGGGCAGGGGGCGAACAGCGCCTATGACGTGTCGAACGCCACGGTCAGGACGCACGCGGTGTGGTGGCTTTGGCCGACCACTTGCCTGATGCGCTATCCGGGGCGGTCGAGCATGATCGTGCTGAACATCATTCCGGCGGGGCCGGATCGGACCCTGGAGACCTATGATTTCTTCCTCGAGACGCCGGAGCCGGACGCGATGGAGCTGGATGCGATCCGGTATCTCGACGAGGTGTTGCAGGTGGAGGATATCGGGCTGGTTGAGAGCTTGCAGCGGGGGATGAGCACGCCGGCCTTCACGCAAGGACGGATCGTGAACGACCCGAGCGGATCGGGGAAGTCGGAGCATGCGGTGCATCATTTCCACGGGCTGATGCTGGAGGCGTATGAAAGGGCGATCGGGTGAGCGTGGTGACAGGTTCCGGCTCGGGGGCCGGGACGGGGAGGGTGTGATGGGACGGCTTGAGGGGAAGGTGGCGCTGGTGACCGGCGGGCGCGGGGGGATCGGGCGGGCGATCTGTGCGCGGTTCGAGGCTGAGGGGGCGGTGGTTTATGCGGCGGATCTGTCAGAGGCGGGGTCGCTCGCCGCGCCTGACGGCGCGTCTCGCTTTGTTCGGGTGGATGTGTCGGATGAGGAGAGCGTGACGGCCGCGATGGCAAGGGTCGCCGAGGAGCAGGGGCGGCTGGACGTGCTGGTGAATGCCGCCGGGATCGAGATCGAGAAGACGATCGAGGAGACGAGCCTCGAGGAGTGGAACAGGTCTTTCGCGGTGAACGTGACGGGCACGTTCCTGACCTCGAAACATGCGTTGCCGTTGTTGCGGAAGGCGGCGGCGGATGGCGTGAGTTCGGGGATCATCAATTTCGGGTCTTATGACGGGTTCATCGCCGATCCGGGGCTGGCCGCCTATTGCGCCACCAAGGGGGCGGTGCATGCGCTGACCCGGGCGATGGCCTGCGATCACGGACCGGAGGGAATACGCGTGAACGCGATTTGCCCCGGTTACATTGACACGCCGATGCTGCAGAGTTTCTTTACCGGAGACGGATCGGGCGGGGGCGGCAAGAGCATCGGGGAGTTGCAGCAGGCGGTGCGCGATGTGCACCCGCTGCGGACCTATGGCACGCCGGAGGATATCGCCAACCTCGTGACCTGGCTGGCCAGTGACGAGGCAAGGTATGCGAGCGGGCAGTTGTGGGTTCTGGATGGCGGGCTGTCGGCGCAGGTGCAGCAGATGAGGATTTGAGTATTTTCGGAATGGTGAAGGTTCGGTCGGGGGAGCGGGATGCGGCTTGAGGGAAAGCGGGCGCTGGTGACCGGCGGGCGGCAGGGAATCGGGCGTGCGATCGTCGAGGCGTTCTTGCGCGAAGGCGCCGAGGTGGTGACCTGTGGGCGCGGGGGCGATTCGGGGGATTTGCCGGAGGGCTGTGGCTGGGTGACGGCGGACGTGTCGGACCCGGCGCAGGCGGCGGCGCTGGTGGAGGCCTGCGGGGCGTTGGACGTGCTGGTGAACAACGCGGGCGTGCAGGTGGAGAAGACGGTTGTCGATAGCACGGACGCGGATTGGGAGCTGGTGATCGGGGCGAATTGCCGGGGGGTGTTCAATGTCTGTCGCGCGGCGATCCCGGTGATGCGGGACGGCGGGGCGATCGTGAATATCGGGTCGATTTCCGGTCAGAACGCGGACCCGTCGATGGCGCTTTACAATGCGTCGAAGGCCTTCGTGCATGGGTTGACGCGGTCGATTGCGGTGGATCACGGGCCGAAGATCCGGTGCAACGCGATCTGTCCGGGGTGGATCAACACGGGCATGCTGGAGGCGGGGTTCGACCTTGCGGGTGATCCGGCGGCGGCACGGCGGGACGCGATTGCGCGGCATCCGGTGCGGCGGTTCGGGGAGCCCGGCGATATTGCCGCGATGGCGGTGTGGCTGGCCTCGGATGAGGCGGGGTTCGCGAGCGGGCAATTGTTTACAATCGACGGGGGGATGACCGCGGCGTCCCCCCTCAATCCGGGGATGTTCTGAATGAATGATGTGACGCAATGCGCCGTGCTGGGCGCGGGAGTGATCGGGGCGAGCTGGACGGCGTTGTTCCTGGCGTCGGGGCGGTCGGTGGCCGTTTATGACCCTGTCGAGGGGGCCGAGGCGGCGGTGCGGGCCTATGTGGAGCGGGCGTGGCCGACGATGGACGCGCTGGGGCTGACGGAGCGGGGCAATCCGGGGCGGGTGACGTTCCATGGCTCGGCGGCGGAGGCCGTCGAGGGCGCCGGGTTCGTGCAGGAGAACGTGCCGGAGCGGGTGGCGATCAAGCACGCGACATTTGCCGAGATCGAGCCGGTGCTGGCGCCGGGGGCGGTGGTGGCGAGCTCTGCCTCGGGGCTGACACTGGGGCAGATGCAGGAGGGGTGGCAATCGCCGGGGCGGTTCATCCTCGGGCATCCGTTCAACCCGCCGCATCTGATTCCGCTGGTGGAGCTGATGGCGAACGGGCGGACGGAGGATGGCGTGCTGGACGCGGCGGAGGCGTTCTATGCGGATATCGGCAAGGTGACGATCCGGGTGCAGCGCGAGGTGCCGGGGCACGTGGCGAACCGGTTGCAGGCGGCGGTGTGGCGGGAGGCCATTCACCTTGTGCAGAGCGGCGTGGCGAGCGTTGCGGATGTGGACAAGGCGATGAGTGCGGGGCCGGGGCTGCGCTGGGCGGCGATGGGGCCGACGGCGTTGTTCGGTCTGGGGGCCGGCGCGGGCGGGTTGCAGGCGTTCTGCGACCACTTTGCCGATACGTTCAACGGGTGGTGGCAGGATATGGGTGAGCCGGTGCTGGACGCGGAAACGATTGCGTTGCTGGTCGAGGGGTTGGAGGAGGCCAATGCCGGGCAGTCGGTGGAGGAGCTGAGCGCGCGGCGGGATGCGATGATACTGGCGATGCGTCAGGCGCTTGCGGGGGTCCAGTCGGCGTAGCCGCGGGTTGTCAGGGCCTTGTGCAGGGCGGCGTTCAGGTCTTCGGTGAGGGTTTGCGGGTGTGCCGCGAGGTCGGCGAGGCGGCTGTGGACGTCGAGGCTGAAATGCGTGTCGTGGCCGAGGGCGGTGGCGAGGTGCTGGACGGCGGCGACGGCCGGGGCGAGGTCGATATCGGTGAGGATGAGGGCGTGGGCGAGGCAGGTGTTGCCGCGCCAGCGCTGGGCCGTGCCGACGATCTTGCGGCCCGAGACGGCGAGGTTGTAATCGCCGTCGCAGAAGCTGCCCTCGACGGGCTGGGCGGTGGAGGCGATGCCGAGGGTGGCGAAGGCGTCGGTGAGCGGGTCGGTGATCTCGGCATAGCTGCCGCGGATGTCGCGGCCATGGGGCGGCGCAACGGTGAAGGCGAGCGCGACGTTGAGCACGCCCGGCCCTTGCGGGGTGATGCCGCCGCCGGTCTGGCGGGGGGTGACGGGCCAGCCTTCGGCGGCGGAGGCGCGGGCGGCCTGCGGGTAGGTGTCGGTGAGGGTGTAGCGCCGGGGCAGGACGAGGCAGGGGGTGGCGACCGACCAGAGGAATGCGGAGCGCGGCGCGTCGCCCGAGGCCACGGCGGAGAGCATGGCCATCTCGGCGGAGAGGCCTTGGTCGGCCGTGTCGAAGAGGATCGGGGCGGCGGGCAGGGCTTTGTCCTTGGGTGACCGGCGGGGCGCCAGTTAAGGCGGGCCCGACGGGGAGGTCAAGGCAGCGCTCATTTCACGTGCGGGCCGAAGGGGGTGCTGTTGAGGATCTCGGCGCCTTCCGGGCCGAGGAGGACGGTGTTCGAGACGAAGTAGTTGCCGCGGCCGGTTTCGGTGAACCATGACATGAGGTGAAAGGTCATGCCGACCTTCATCTCGAGGTCGGAGTCGTGGCGCAGGCCGGTGACGCGGGGGCCGCCTGTCCATGACGGCGGGAAGCCGATGCCGACGAGGTAGCCGCAATGGTGGCGGCGGTAGGTGGGCAGGCCCGCCGCGTCGACCACGGATTGCCAGCCGTTGTAGACATCGCGTGCGGTGACGCCGGGTTTGAGGGCGTCGAGCGTGGCGTGGAAGGCGCGGGTGCTGAGCTCGGCCATCTCGGCGTCTTCCTCGGAGATGTAGCCGATATGGACGAGGCGGCCCATGGGCGCGTTGTAGCGGGCGACGCAGCCTGCGACCTCGAGGAAAACGGTCTGGTGGTGGGTGCCGTCGCCCCAGCTTGTGTGTTCCTCGGCCATGCGGGCGGCGGGGCGGATGAATGGCCCGAAGCCCGGGGGCGTGCCGCCGGCGCGGGTCATGGCGGCGAGGCAGTCGGCCGCGACATCGGTTTCGCGGGCGCCGTCGTGGATGGCGTCGATGGCGGCCTGTGTGCCCGCGTCGGCGGCCTTGGCGGCGGCGCGCATGAAGGTGATTTCCTCGGGCGATTTGACGAGGCGCATGAGGTCGAGCATGCCGGTGATATCCTGCCAGGCGGCGGCGTCGATCTGGTTGGCGAGTTGGTGGCCCATGCCGTAGGCGAGGCCGGAGGACCAGTTTTCGAGGCCGAGGGTAAGGCCCCCGCACTGGCCGTTCAGGTGTTTCACCGCAACGTCGGCGGCGGTTTCGGAATCGGTGTGGCCGATGAAGGTGGCGTTGCGGACCTGGTTGCGGATGACGACCTGTTCCATCTGGCGGGTGATGAGGGTGAGGTCGCCCACGGCCGGGACGATGAGGAGGTGGGGCGCGAAGTAGCCCCAGTGGTCGAGGCCGATCAGGTAGAAGATGTTCTCGGGCGAGCTGAAGAGGGCCATGTCGAGGCCCCGTTTGGCCATCTCGGTGCGGGTGGCGGCGAGGCGGCGGGCGAGTTCGGCATCGGTGAAGGGGTTCGAATGCATGGCGGGCTCCTTCAGGGAATCGGGTCAAGCTGTATACAGGTTGGAAGCTATCGGACATCACGGCAACGGGTTTGTGCGGAATCGACGGCTGGTGTATACATATGCGACAGATCCCGGAGGGAGTTGCCCATATGAACGCCAATGATCCGATGACCGAAGCCGCGCGGGCGGCGATCCTGAACGCGGTGGGTTTCGACGAGGGGCGCAATGCGCGGGCGAAGATCGGCTTCGTGCTGATCCCCAACGAGCAGACGATCGAGGAGGAGATGCTGCGCCACATGCCGCCGGGGGTGGGCGCGTATTTCAGCCGGGCGCCGATGCCGCGGGATATCACCTCGGAGAGCTTGGCGCAGTTGAAGCAGTCGCTGGCCGCGGCGGCGGGGCGGATCTTGCCGGATGACGGGCTGGACGTGGTGACGCTGGGCTGTACCTCGGGGACCGTGGCGGTGGGCGAGGCGGCGGCCTGTGCCGAGCTGGAGAAGGGCGCCAAGGGGGCGGTGGCCTCGACGCTGGCGGGGGCGGTGCGCAAGGCGCTGGCGGCGGTGGGGGCGGGGAAGATCGTGCTGGGCTCGCCTTACGTGCCGGAGCTGAACGCGCGGATGGTGCGGTATCTGGAAGAGGCCGGGTTCGAGGTGCTGCGCGCGCATGGCATGGGGCTGAGTTACGACACCGAGATGATCCGGGTGTCGCCCGCGTACCTGATGGATTACGCGCGGGCGATCGACCATCCGGAGGCGGATACGGTGCTGCTGAGCTGTGGCGCGCTGCGGAGTATGGAGGTCATCGACCGGATCGAGCAGGCGCTGGGCAAGACGGCGATCTGTTCCAACCAGGCGATGTTGTGGGACGTGCTTCGGCTGGCCGGGGTGCAGGACCGGCTGGAGGGGCTGGGCCGGCTTTTGCGCGAGTATTGAGGGACGGGGCGGAGACCAAGGGCGCCGCGGCGATCTTCCGGGCGGTGCGCGAGCGGATCTGTACGCTGGAGCTGCCGTTCGGGGCGGTGCTGCGCGAGGTCGAGCTGGCGCGGGAGTTCGGGGTGAGCCGGACGCCGGTGCGGCAGGCGCTGCACCAGCTTGCGGCGTTCGGCCTGGTGGAGACGCGCAACGGTGTGGGCACGCTGGTGACGGCGGGCGACCCGGAGACGCTGGCCGATATCTACGAATTGCGGATCCGGCTGGCCGGGCTGATCGGCGAGCTGGCGACGGGGCCGTGCCCGCGCGAATCGGCCGACGCGATGCGGGCGTTGCAGGCGCAGGCCGAGGCGCTGCCGGACCCGCCCGGGGCTCGGGCGTTCTGGCAGGTCAACGAGGACCGGCACGAGATCGTCAACGCGCTGATCGGGAATCGGGAGCTGCGGGGGCTGCACGACCTTTATTATTTCAAGGTCGCGCCCTTCTGGTTCGCGCTTTACGCCGAGGCGCCGGAACGTGAGTTCACGCTGCTCTTGCGGGAGATTCGCGAAATGGTGTTCTGGCTGGAGCAGGGCGACATGAAGGCGGTGGCCAACATGCAGGAGAACAACACCGCGATGGCCGCGCGACGGGTGGCGGCGGCCTTCGGGCGGGGCGGGGATGAGCCGGAAATCGCCCAATGAATGATAAGAAAACATGAAGTAAGCAAAAAGTGAAATAAGCCATGTTGACCGTAACGGGGGAGTTTTCTACGGGTCGAAACTGGTTGCAGGCAACATGGACAGGCAAGGAATGCCATCGACTTACAAAATCGTCCTCGGGGTCATCGGGGCAGAGCAGCAAACGGTCGGGAATTGCGTGATGGCGCAGGTTTTGACCGATCACGGGTTCGAAGTTGAGAATGTCGGCTGCTGTGGCAGCCGCGCCGAGCTGGTCAGGGCGGCGGTCGAGACGGGGGCGGATGCGATTCTCGTTTCCTGTGCCGACGGGCTGGCGGAATCGGAGTGCAAGTCGTTGCGGGAGACCTGCGCGGCGAGTGGGGTGAGCGACGTGCTGCTGTACCTGGGCGGCCGCTTCCTTGCCGCGAAGGGAAGCTGGGACGAGACCGAGGCGCTGTTTCTTGCCAAGGGATTCGACCGGGTGTTTCCGGCGCGTGCGAACATCACCCGCATCGCCGCGAAGCTGCGCGACGATATCGACATGCGCCGGCCCGGCGCGCACCTGTACGGGGCGGGCGCCTTCGGCGTGGCGCCGGCGGTGGCGGCCTACGACTAGACCGGTGCGAGCGTGGGGCCGAAGAAGTCGCGCATGAAGCGCGGGCCCTTCGACTTGATGAAATCGCGGAACTGCCGGGCGGCGGCGCCGAGCACGGCCTCTTTCGGGTAGAGCACGAACCAGTCGCGCAGCTCGGGCATGTCCTCGGCGTCGAGGATGGTCAGCTTGCCGGCCTCGTGTTCCAGCGCGATGGTGTGGGCCGAGATGAAGGCAAGGCCCATGTTGGCCATCACCGCCTGCTTGATGTTGGCGTTGCTGTCCATCTCCTGCGATTGCGGGAGGGAGAGGCCGTCGCTCTGGAAGTAGTGCTCGTGGACCATGCGGGTGCCGGAGCCGGGTTCGCGCACAAGGAAACGGTGCGCGGCGAGGTCGGCGCGGCGGATGCGGCGGAACCGGGCGAGCGGGTGGTCGGGGTGGCTGATCAGCACGTAGGGGTGGCGCGCGAACTGGTGCGCCGTCACCTCGATCCGGCGGGGCGGGCGGCCCATCAGGGCAAGGTCGATCTGGCCGGTTTCCAGCGCCTCGATCACGCCGCGGCGGTTGGCGATGGTGATCTGTAGGTCGATCCGGGGGTGGTGTTTCTGGAATTCCTGGAAGAGCTGGGGGCCGAAATTGCGTGCGGTGGAGACCATGGCGACGCGCACCCGGTTGTCGAGCTCGCCCTGCATGGATTTCACCATCTCGACAGCGTCGGTCAGGGTGGTGGTCATCTGGCGGGCGTAGGGCACGAGGGCATTGGCGATCTCGGTCGGCTGGATCGAGCGGCCTTCCTTCTCGAACAGGACGGCGCCCAGCTCCTCGCCCAGCTTGCTCATCTGCATCGAGACCGCAGGGGCGGAGAGGGAGAGGGTCTCGGCCGCGGCGGCGAAGCTGCGGTTTTCCACGGCGGCGAGGAAGATCTCGAGCTGGCGCAGCGTGATCCGTGAGCCGTCTTTCGTCATCGCGTTTCCCCCCTTGGTCGTGCGCCGTAATGATTAGCGGAGGCGGCGGGTAAGTTCAAAAATTCTTACCGGTCACGCCTGTCGCGGGTTGGCGTCATCGGGGCTTGCCCGCGCGGGTGCCGGTGCTAGCATCCGGCCCATGTGCAACCTGCATTCCAACATGACCACGCAACAGGCGATGCGCCAATTGTTCGACGTCGCCGCCGGGTTCGACGGGCTGGGCAACTTCGCGCCGCTACCGGCGATCTTTCCGCGGTACAGCGCGCCCGTGGTGCGGATTGGCGAGGGCGGCCAGCGCGAGCTGGTGTCGATGCACTGGGGGTTCCTGATGCCGCAAGTGTCGAAGAAGACGGGCAAGCCGATCATGCCCAAGGCGGTGAACAACGCGCGCGACGACAAGGTGCGGCATTCCGGCTTCTGGCGGGCGAGTTTCGAGGCGCGGCGCTGCCTGATCCCGGCCACGTCCTTTTGCGAGGCGAAGGGGCGCAACCCGGCGACATACTACTGGTTCGGAATGGCGAGCGAGGACCCCGACGCGCGCCCGCCCTTTGCCTTTGCCGGGATGTGGCGGGGGTTTCGGGGCGAGTATCGGGGCGAGCTGGTGGATATCGAGACGCATACGATGGTGACCTCGACGCCGAACGAGCTGGTGAAACCGGTGCATCCGGACCGGATGCCGGTGATCCTTGAGCCCGGGGATTACGAGACATGGCTGACCGGCACGCCGGAGGCGGCGGCGGAACTGATGCGGCCCTATCCGGCCGGGAAGATGCGGATCGTGCAGCAGGGCGAGGGCGTGAAGGAAGACCCGGCGGGGTGAGTGGCGCGGGCCCTTGTCAACGGTGCCCTGTCTGGTAATATGTCTGCACATATTATCAGAAGGGACCCGACGATATGCCGACAATCTGGTCGAAACAGGCGCTGACGGCCGAAGGCTGGCAACGGGACGTGGCGGTGGAGCTTGACGGGGCGGGGCGTATCGCCAGCGTCCGGGCGGGCCAGCCGGAGAGCGGCGAGCGGGTGGAGATATTGCTGCCGGCGCCGGTGAACGCGCACAGCCACGCCTTCCAGCGGGCCATGGCCGGCATGACCGAGCGACGGGGGCCGAGCGGGAGCGACAGTTTCTGGACGTGGCGGCAGTTGATGTTCCGGTTCCTGGACCAGCTGACTCCCGAGCATATCGAGGCGATCGCGGCCTTCGTGCAGATGGAGATGCTGGAAGCCGGGTATGCCACGAACGTGGAGTTCCATTACCTGCATCACCAGCCGGGCGGGGTGCCTTACGACAATCTTGCCGAGACCAGCGCGAGGATCGCGGCGGCGGCGGCGGAGACGGGTATCGGGCTGACGCTGTTGCCGGTGCATTACCAGTATGGCGGCTGTGACCAGCGTGAGCTGGGGCCGGGGCAGATCCGGTTCGGGAATGACGCGGAGCGGTTTGCGCGGCTGCACGAGGGGGCGGGGCAGGCGTTGGCCGGTCTGCCCGGCGATACCGTGCTGGGCGTGGCGCCGCACAGCTTGCGGGCGGTGGGCAAGGATGATCTTGCGGCGACGGCGGCCTTGGCCGAGGGGCCTGTGCACATGCACCTGGCCGAGCAGATGGCCGAGGTCGAGGAGGTCGAAGCGGCCTGGGGCAAGCGGCCCGTGGAGTGGGTGCTTGAAACGGGACAGGTGGACGAGCGCTGGTGCATGATCCACTGCACGCAGATGGAGCCGCACGAGACCGAGGGGCTGGCCGCGACCGGGGCCGTGGCGGGGTTGTGCCCGATCACCGAAAGCAGCCTTGGCGACGGGATCTTCGACGGGGTGCGGTGGTTCGATGCGGGCGGCCGGATCGCCATCGGGTCGGACAGCAACATCCGGATCTCGCTGACCGAAGAGCTTCGGACGCTGGAATATTCCCAGCGGCTGCGGGACCGGTCGCGGGCGGCGCTGGCCTCGGCTGGCCAGTCGACGGGGCGGCGGATGTTCGAGGCGATGGTCTCGGGCGGTGCTCAGGCGGCGGGCCGGGGTGTTGGCGGGATTGCCGAGGGCAACTGGGGCGATCTGCTGGCGCTGGATGGCCGGGCGGTGGACCTGCAGGGGCGCGAGGGGGATGCCGTGCTCGACGCCTATATCTTCGCGGGCGATGACCGGATGGTGTCGGGCGTGTGGGTGGCCGGGCGGCCCGTGGTCGAAGGCGGGCGGCACGTGAAGCACGCCGAGATCCGCGACCGGTACGCCGCGACGATGGCCAAGCTGAGCGCGGCGCTGTGACGGCGGGTGAATTCAAGAACTGGCAGGCGGTGCAGGAGGAAGTGCGCCGCCGCATCCATGCGCGGATCTGGGCGCCGGGCGAGATGATCCCGAACGAGCAGGACCTGGCCGAGGAATTCGGCTGTGCCCGGGCGACGGTGAACCGGGCGTTGAGGAACCTGTCTGAGGCCGGGTTGCTGGAACGGCGGCGCAAGGCGGGGACACGGGTGGCGCTGCACCCGGTGCGGAAGGCGACGCTGAGCATCCCGATGATCCGGAAGGAGATCGAGGACCTGGGGCAGAGTTATGGCTACGAGCGGCTGTTCTATCGGCGCGGCACGCCGCCCGAGGCGCTGTTGCGGCAGTTGAAGGCGCGGGAGAACGACCAATTCGTCCGGGTGAAATCGGTACAGACGGCGGATGGCGCGCCGTTCGTGTTCGAGGATCGCTGGGTCAACCTGACGACCGTGCCCGGAGCTGCGGAGCAGGGGTTCGCAGAGACGAGCGCGAACGAATGGCTGTTGACCCATGCGCCCTATACCGAGGGCGATATCGCTTTTTTCGCCGGGAACGCGAGCGAGGAGGTGGCCGGTATGCTGCGCTGCGAGGCGGGTGCGGCGATCTTCGTGATCGACCGGGTGACGTGGGACAACGACCGCTCGATCACCTCGGTGCGGCAGTATTTCCGGCCCGGCTACAGGATGCAGACCAGCATCTGAAGCCGGGGAGTCAGGCGTTTTCCTCGGCCACCGGGGCGGCTTTCGTGGCCCATGTGCTGTCTTCGGGCGGCGAGGGCGGCTCGACGGCGACGCGGCGGCGGTGAATGGCGACCTTGGCGATGAACATGGCCGAGACCGGGGCCGTCACGAACAGGAAGGCCATGATCAAGAGCTCGTGCACCGAGCCCACGCCCCAGACGAAGGCATAGACCATCGAGGCCGCGAGCGTGCTGCCGACGCCCAGCGTGCCGGACTTGGTCGGGGCATGCAGGCGGGACATGGGGCTGTCGAGCTTGAGCAGGCCGTAGGAGCCCACGAGGATGAAGAGAGCGCCGATCACGATCAGCGCGCTGACGAGGATTTCGGCGGCTTCCATCATTCGATCACGTCCCGGCGCAGGATGAAGCGGGCATAGGCCACGGTCGACACGAAACCCAGCATGGCAATGAGCAGGGCGGCTTCGAAATAGACCTGTGTCTGGGTGAGGATGCCGTAGAGCACGATAAGCGCGACAGCGTTGACGGAGATGGTGTCGAGCGCCAGCACGCGGTCGCCCGAGCCCGGGCCGATCAGCAGGCGCCAGAGGGCGAGGACCTGCGACAGGCCGACCGCGGCGAAGGCGAAGTAGAGGGCGTAGATGATCATTCGAAAATCTCCTTCAGGCGGCGTTCGTAGCGGTGCTTGATGTCGTCGCGCACGGCGTCCGGGTCGGGCGCGTCGAGCGCGTGGACCAACAGGGAATGCCCTTCGTCGGAAAGGTCGGCCGAGACGGTGCCGGGGGTCAGGGTGATGGTGCCGGCGAGGATGGCGATGGCCTCGGGCGTGCGCAGATCGAGCGGGATGCAGACCCAGTTGGGCTTCATCCGGGCGTTGCTCTTGAAGAGGACGATCAGGGCGACCTGCACGTTGGCGAGCACGATGTCCCAGACGACGATGAGGATGTAGGAAACCATCCGGTACGGCCGCCGCATGAGCGGGCGCTGGGGCCAGTAGGCGGCCGTCAGGATCGGGATCAGGATGCCGAGGATCAGGCCGAATGCCACAGCGCCGGTGCTGGGCGTGTTGATGAGCATGCACCAGACGAGGGTGAGCAGCAGCGTGAGGAGCGGGTGCGGGAAGATGCGTCGGGTCAGGCGGCTGGCCATGTCAGTGCGCCTCCTCTTCTAGCGGCGTCTCCGGGTTCTCGGGGCCGTGGGAGTCGCGGGCCGTGCTGTCCTTGTCGTGATCTTCGTCGGCGTGGCCCTTGTAGGTGATCTCCTTGCCGGGCGTGCCGAGCACAGTCGAGATGTAGGGCTCCGGCGCGAAGAGCTGGTCGGCGGTGGCCGCGAGGTGGCGTTGCAGGGGCCCGGCGAAGACCGTGATGGCCACGAGCGTTGCGAGGATCCCGCCGATGGCCACCATCGGCAGGGCGGGCAGGGGGGCCAGCGCGGCCTCGTCCTCGGGCGGGGGGCCTTCGTCATAGGCCGCTTCCGAGGCATGGGCGCGCCAGAAGATCGTGCTTCCGGCGCGGGCGAAGCCGATGACGGCGATCAGGCTCATGCCGAGGATGATGGCCCAGACCCAGGCCATGCGCGCGTCGGCCATGGCGGCGTCGAGGATGAGCAGCTTGCCGATGAAGCCCGAGAGCGGCGGCAGGCCCGCCATGGCGATGGCCGCGGCGAAGAACATCCCGGCCACGAGTGCGCCGCCGGCGATGGGCGGGGCGAGGTCGAAGGTCAGCAGGTTGCGCTCGCGCCGGTCGCGGACCACGTCGACCAGCAGGAAGAGCGCCGCCGTCGCCAGCGTGGAATGGATGGCGTAGAAGAGCGCTGCGGCGATCCCCTGGGGCGTGAATACCGAGACCGCTGCCATCAGCATCCCCATCGAGCCGATCACCGCGAAGGCCACCAGCCTGTCGAGCCGGCGCGCGCCGAGCACGCCCAGCATCCCGAGGATCAGGGTCAGCAATGCGGCAGGCAGGAGCCAGGTGTCGAAGAGCCCCTGGGTGGCTTCGAGGTCGGGCGGGAAGATCAGCGTGTAGAAGCGGATAATGGCATAGGCGCCGACCTTGGTCATGATCGCGAAGAGCGCGGCCACCGGGGCGGGCGCGCAGGCATAGGCCGAGGGCAGCCAGAAATGCAGCGGCAGGATCGCGGCCTTCACCGCGAAGACCATCAGCAGCATGACCGAGGCAGCGCGGATGCCGGAGGTGTGCTCGGCCGGGGCGGCGGCGATGCGCTGGGCGAGGTCGGCCATGTTGAGCGTGCCGGTCTCGGCGTAGATCGTGCCGAGGGCGAAGAGGAAGAGGGTCGAGCCGAGCAGGTTGAACACCACGTACTGCACGCCGACGCGGAAGCGTTCGGGCCCGCCGGAATGGATCATCAGCCCGTAGGAGGCGATGAGCAACACCTCGAAGAAGACGAAGAGGTTGAAGGCATCGCCCGTCAGGAAGGCGCCGATGATGCCCATGAGCTGGAACTGGAAAAGCGCGTAGAAATGCCGGCCGCGCGTGTCCCATTTCGAGCCGATGGCGTAGAGTTGGACGAAGATCGCCAGCAGGGACGTGAGGAAGACGAACAGCGTCGACAGTCGGTCGGCCACCAGCACGATGCCGAAGGGCGCGGCCCAGTTGCCGAGTTGGTAGAGGATGATCGAGCCGTCCCACGTGGCAATGACGAGACCGGCGGCGATGGCCAGCAGTGCCACGGTGCCGGCCAGCGAGAAGACCCGCTGCAACACCACGTGGTGACGGACGACGAGCACGATGAAGGCCGCCATCATGGCGGGCAGGACGATGGGCAGGATGATCCAGTGGCTCATGATTGCGCCCCCTCGTCACCGGTTTCGGGCCGGTCGTCGATATGGTCGTCCTCGGAGCTGAGATAGGCGCCGAGCGCCACCATCACCACGACCGCCGTCATCCCGAAGGAGATGACGATCGCCGTCAGCACCAGCGCCTGTGGCAGCGGGTCGGTATAGGCGGCGGCCGCGTCGTTCAGGACGGGCGGCTGCTGGACCGCGAGGCGCCCGGAGGCGAAGAGGAAGACGTTCACCGCGTAGGACAGGAAGGCGGTGCCCACGATCACCGGGAAGGTGCGCTGGCGCAGGACGAGGTAGACCCCCGCTGCGGTGAGAACGCCGACGGCGCTTGCAAGCAGAAGCTCCATCTCAGCCCTCCTTTCCGGTGGGTTGCGGTGCGTCGTCGCGCGACGGGTCGATATCCATGGCGTATTCGTTGACCTCGGTATCGCTGCGGCGGGCGAGGCGCGAGAAGCTTTCCAGCGACAGCATCACCGCGCCCACCACGCAGAGGAACACGCCGAGGTCGAAGCCCATGGCGGTGGCCAGTTCGAATTCCTCGAAGGGCGGGATGCGGAAATAGCCAAAGGAGGAGGTCAGGAACTCGGCCCCGAAGAACCAGGCGCCGATGCCGGTCAGCCCCGCCACCAGCACGCCTGTGCCGATGATGCCGTGGAACGGGTAGCGCTGGCGGGCGGAGGCCCAGGAATAGCCAGACGCCATGTACTGCATCACCACGCCGATGGCCACGACGAGGCCCGCGATGAAGCCGCCGCCCGGTTCGTTGTGGCCGCGCAGGAAGATGTAGACGCCGACCATCAGCACAACGGGCATCATCACGCGGGTGACGACGACCATCATCATCGGGTGCGCGTCGCCGGCCACGTCCTCGGTCGGGCGGTTGAGCAGGCGCGCGCGCACCGGCCCCGATAGCAGCGCCTCGGTGATGGCGTAGATGATCAGCGCGGCGATGCCGAGCACGATGATCTCGCCGAACGTGTCGAAGCCGCGGAAGTCGACGAGGATCACGTTGACCACGTTGGTGCCGCCGCCGCCCTTGTAGGAATTCTCGAGGTGGTAGGCGGAGATCGACGGCTCGACGAAGTCGCGCAGCATCATGGTGTAGATCAGCGCCGCCGCGCCGACGCCGGCGCCGATCGAGATCACCCCGTCGCGCAGGCGCCGCCCGGCGGTGCTTTCGACCGGCGTGTAGCGGGGCAGGAAGTTGAGCGCCAGCAGGAGCAGGATGATGGTGACCACCTCGACCGACAGCTGGGTGAGGGCGAGGTCGGGTGCGCTGAGATAGGCGAAGGCCATCGAGACGACGAGGCCCACCACGCCCATCAGGATCAGCGCGAGGAAGCGGTTGCGGTGGTAGCGCAGCAGCACGGCGGTGGCGGTGACAAGCAGGATCCACGCGGTCATCGGCACCGGCTCGATCGGCAGCGCGTCGCGGCTGGGCAGGCCGACCCCGCCCGAGAACCACGCGTGGGCGGTGACGGCGAAGACGGTGACGGTGAAGATCGCCGCGTAGCGGGTGAGCGAGCCGTCGTGCAGGCGGCCGGTGACGGCCTGGGCGATGGCGACCAGCATGGCGATGATCGCGTCAAAGATCGCCTTGGCGAAGGGCGGCCCGGCGGCAGCCCACGCGCGGGAGAGCGGCTTGAACATCAGCAGAAGGATGATGCCGCCCGCGACGGCGATGACCGACATCCACAGCGCCGGGGTGACGCCGTGCCAGATTTTCAGGTGGGCATCGGGCAGCTCGGCCGTGCCGCCGAGGACGGCGGCGGTGACGGTCTTGACCAGCGGTTCGGCGAGGAAGGGGGCGATGCCGATGGCGATGACGAGGATCACCAGCAGGGCGGGCGGCCCCCACATGCCGACGCCCGGGTCGTGCGGGTGGCCCGGGTAGTCGTCGCGTTCCGGCCCGAGGAAGGTGTGCACGATGTAGCGGAAGGAATAGGCCGCCGAGAAGAGCGCGCCGATGGTCGCCAGCACCGGCACCAGCATCGGGTTGCCGAAAAGGGTGGTGTGGGTGGTTTCCTCGAGCATCATTTCCTTCGACAGGAAGCCGTTGAGGAAGGGGATGCCCGCCATCGAGAGCGAGGCGATGGTGGCGATCACGAAGGTGACCGGCATCAGCCGGCGCAGCCCGCCCAAGAGAGTGATGTCGCGGGTGCCCGCCTCGTGGTCGATGATGCCGGCGGACATGAAGAGCGCCGCCTTGAAGGTGGCGTGGTTGAGGATGTGGAACACCGCCGCCATCGCGCCGAAGGGCGTGCCGGTGCCCAGCAGCATGGTGATGAGCCCGAGATGGGAGACGGTCGAGAAGGCCAGCAAGGCTTTCAGGTCGTTCTTGAAGAGCGCCACGATGGCGCCGATCACCATGGTCACCAGCCCCGCCCCGGTGACGAGGATGAACCACGCATCCGTGCCCGAGAGCACCGGCCAGAGGCGGGCCATCAGGAAGATGCCGGCCTTCACCATGGTGGCCGAGTGCAGGTAGGCCGAGACCGGTGTGGGCGCCGCCATGGCGTGCGGCAGCCAGAAGTGGAAGGGGAACTGGGCCGACTTGGTGAAACAGCCCAGCAGGATCAGGATCAGCGCGGGCATGTAGTAGGGCGAGGCCTGGATCTCGTCGCGGTGCTGGAGGATCACGGTCAGGTCGTAGCTGCCGGCGATATTGCCCAGCAGCATCATGCCCCCGATCATCGCCAGCCCGCCTGCGCCGGTGACCGCCAGCGCCATGCGCGCGCCCTGCCGCCCTTCGGGGAGGTGTTTCCAGTAGCCGATCAGCAGAAAGGAGGAGAGCGAGGTCAGTTCCCAGAAGATGAGCAACATCAGGATGTTGTCACACAGGACGATCCCCACCATCGCGCCCTGGAAGAGCAGGAGGTAGGTGTAGAACTCTCCCATGTTGTCTTCGCGCGAGAGGTAGAAGCGAGCATATGTGATGATAAGCAGGCCAATGCCAAGGATCAGCGACGCGAAGAACAGGCCGAGCCCGTCGACGAACAGGTTGAAGTTGAGCCCGAGCGAAGGCATCCAGTCGAGCCGGGCCGTCACCGTCTCGCCCGCCATCACGGCGGGCAAATGGGTCATCAACCCGAGGAAGGCGGTCAGCGTCACGAGGAAGGTGACCATGCCGCATGCCTGACGCCCGGCGCGGATCATCAGCCCGGGCAGAAGCGCGCCCAGGAATGGCAGTGCGACAATCAGAAATAACGACATCTTCACCTGTCCCAATAGGTCTGACCGACAATATACGGGTCATTCCGTGATGAAAGCCCCCCAATCGAAAGATTGGTCCCGGAGTCCGGTTTTCCAGAGGTTCCCGCCGGGATCAACCCGAAACAGGGGGGGCGGCGCGGGCCAGGGGGGCCTGCGCCTGTCGCTGGAGTGCTTGTGTTTCCTGACGTCAGCCGGCGGTATAGGTGACCATGCCGCCGCAGATTGTCGCGGCGATTTGTGTCTGGTCGAGCTGGTCGAGCGGCTGGCTTTCGATATCTCGATCGAGGATGACGACATCGGCCAGCTTGCCCTTGGCGAGCGAGCCTTTCTTCGTGTCGGTGCCCTCGGCCCAGGCACCGCCGATGGTGTAGCCTGCCAGCGCCTCGTTCAGGGTGAAGCGGTGGTTCGGGACGTCATCGGCCCATGCTTCGCGCGTGGTGGCGGCGTGCAGGCCGCGGATGATCGAGATGTCGGAGACCGGCCAGTCGGAGGCGAGCGCGATGGGGGCGCCGGCCTTGGCGAGGCGCTGCCAGGCGAAGGCGTCTTCCCAGCGGTCGCGGCCGATATTGGTGAGCGTCGGGTCGAGCGGCAGGCCGCAGGTGCCCGGCGCGTGGGGCGGCTGGATCGAGGCGGTGATGCCCATGGCGCCGATGCGCTCGAAATCCTCGGGCGCGACCAGTTCGAGGTGTTCGATGCGGTGGCGCGGGCCGGTGTCGCCATTGGCCATGCGGGCGGCTTCGTAGCCGTCGAGCACGCGCTGGGTGGCGGCGTCGCCGATGGAATGCACGGCGATCTGCAGGCCCATCGCGTCGACCCGCGTGGCGAGGTCGGCGAAGCGGTCGGCGTCGAAACGGCCATGCGAGCGATAGCCGGGCTGGCCGGGATAGTCGTTCTTCATGAAGGCGGTGCGGCTGTCGATCACGCCGTCCATGAAGAACTTGACGAAGCCGGAGGCGAGCCAGTCGTCGTTCCATCTTTCGTGCATCGCCTTGGCGGTGTCGAGATCGGCCACGTCCATCTCGGGGACGAAGTGGAAGGGGACGCGGACGCGCACCTGAAGCTCGTGCCGGGCGCGAAGCTCGGTGAGCAGTTCGAGGAGGTAGGTGTTGCCGTCCATGTTGACGATCGAGGTGATGCCGTGGCGGGCGGCGTGATCGAGGCCGCGCTTGAGGTGCTTGAGGTCTTCCTCGCGCTCTTCTTCCGTTGGCCACGGGTCGGGGTCGCGCCCGGTGGTGAGGCCGAGGCTGACCCGTTCCTGCCCGGCGAGGCGGAGGACGGGGCCGTAAGCCTCGGGTTCCAGCAGGGCACCGTTGGCGCGGCCATCGGCGCCCATCACCACCTCGTGGCCGGGAGAGGTTTCCAGCCCGTCGATGAGGCCGGCCTGTTCCAGCGCGATCGTGTTGGCCCAGACGGTGTGGTGATCGTGCGCCATCATCGCGAGCGGCCGGTCGCGCAGCATGGCGTCGAGCACCTCGCGCGGGGAGGTGTCGGCGAAAACGGCGTAATCGGGGGCCTGCGCCATGACGAGCGGCAAGTCGGGGTGCTGGGACGCGTAGGCGCGGACATGCTTGCGGATCTCGTCGGGGTCGCTGGCGCCGTCGAGCTGGAGGTTCTGCAATTCGCAGCCGCCGATGAAGAGGTGCATGTGGCTTTCGATGAAGCCCGGCAGCACGGTGGCGCCCTTGGCGTCGATCCAGCGGGTGTCGGGCCCGGCGAGCGCCTCGACATCCGCGGCATCGCCGATGGCGTCGATATAGCCGCTGTTGATGGCGATGGCCTCGGCGCGGGGCCGGTCGCCCTCCATCGTGAGGATCCTGCCGCCGGTGATGATGAGATCGGCTGTCATGTCGTGGCCTCCCTAAATGGTCTGTCGTCAGGCGCCGAGGGCGTCGCGAATGGCGTCGAAGGCGCGCATCGTGTTGCGGGTGTATTCGGCGATCAGGTAGTCGGGCCAGCTCGAGACCAGGGCGATCACGAGGTCGCTTTCCGGGTCGACATAGATGAACTGGCCGAAGACGCCGCGGGCGCAGATATCGCCGCGGTCGGCATCGCGGATCCACCAGAAGCGGCGATAGGCGCCGTTGGGGAAGTTGTCGGACCAGGGCGGGCCGAAGACGGAGGGGTCGCCCGTGCGCATCTGGTCGATCCATGCCTGCGGGACAAGCTGCAGATCGCCGGTGCGGCCGCCGTCGACGACAAGCTGACCCAGGCGGGCATAGTCGCGCAGCGTGGCGTTGAAGCCGCCATCTGCCAGCGCCGTCGCCTCGGCATCGACGGTGAAATTGGCGTCGCGGCTGGCGCCGATATGCTGCCAGATGCGGGTGCCGAGCAGGGTGGCGAGGTCGCTGCCCGCGACCCGCTCCATGACCCAGGCGACCATGTCGGTCTCGATCGAGCGGTAGTCGAAATCGCCGCCGTGGGGGCGGATTTTCGGAAGGGAAAGGATGACCTCGCGGATCGTCGGGCGCCCCTCGGTCGGGTCGGCGGGACGCCAGCCGGAGGCGATGTCGATGCGGGTCATGTCGCTGCCGGGGGTGTTGTAATCCTCGGTGAAGCGGACGCCGGAGCGCATGTCGAGCACCTGGTCGAGGGTGGCGTCGGCATAGCCGCTGTCTTTCAGCTCGGGGATGGTCTCGGCCAGCGGTGCATCGAGGTCGAGCAGGCCGTCGGCCCACATGCCGCCGGCGACCAGGCCGGTCACGGATTTCGCCACGGACTGCGACAGGTGCAGGCTGTGGGGGGCCATGTCGTTGAAATAGCGTTCATAGACTGCGCGGCCGCGATGCAGGACGAGGATGCCGTCGGCATAGACTGTCTGCAGGAAATGAGAGAGGCCGGGCGTGGCGCCGTTCTCGGTGGGGACGGGGAGGGCGTCGAGATCGGCGGGTGTCTCGTGCAGGTCGCTTTCCGGGCCGGTGCCGCGGAAGACGTCGGCCGTGGGGAACAGGCGGTGCATGTTCTGGAAGCTCCACCGGTTGTATGGTGGCAGGTCCCAGTTCACGAGGGAGGGGCGCTTGTCGGCGGGCGGGGGGAAGCCTTGCATGATGCCGAGGGCACGCGCCGTTTCTGGCACGCCTGCGGGTGCGGTGGGCGTGGGTCGGGCCGTCATGATCTGTCCTCGAAATGTCTTCTGGGGTGAGGCGCGCGGGCGAACCGCGCGCCTCTTTGGGTGCGTTACTGCTTCAGGCGCGTCCAGACCTTGTTGTAGAGATCGACCACTTCCTGCGGGCAGGGCTGCACGAAGTCGGGCGCCGGAGCGTCTTCGGGCATGACGATCTCGGGGGCGCTCAGCATCTCTTCATCCATGAATTCCTCGGAGCCGGTGATGCCGTTGGCATAGCGGGCGAAGTTCGAGGTCATCGCCGCGTTCTCGGGGGCCATCATGAAGTTGATGAAGAGCTTGGCGTTCTCCATGTTCGGTGCGTCGGCCAGGACCGCCACGTTGTCCATCCAGCCGGTGAAGCCTTCCTTCGGATAGGCGTATTGCAGCGTCGGGCGCTGGGCGCGGGCGCGCATGGCGGCGCCGTTCCAGTTCTGCGACAGGTCGACATCGCCCGAGGTCAGCTTCTCGATGGTGGAATAGTCCATCGTGCGCCAGTGCTGCTTGGCCTCGAGCAGAAGCTCGAGCACTTCGCGCATCTCGTCCTCGTTGCCGTTGCAGCGGCCGTAGCCGAGATAGCGCAGGCCGGCATTGATGACGTCGTTCATGTCGTTGAGCATGTTGATCCGGCCCTGAAGCACTTCGGGCGGGTCGAACATCAGCGCGAGCGTGTTGATGTCGCCGTCATACACCGCCGTGTCGACGGTGAAGGCGGTGGTGCCCCACTGGTAGGGGATCGAGTAGTTGCGGCCCTCGTCCCACCAGACATCGACCCATTTCGGATCGACATTCCCGAAGTTCTCCATCTCGTTGGGCTTGACCTCGGCCAGCAGGCCTTCGCCGATCATGACCTTGACCATGTAATCGCCGGGCACGACCACGTCGTAGCCGGTGTTGCCGGCCTGGACCTTGGCCAGCATGGTTTCGTTCGAGTCGTAGCTGTCGAGGTTGACGGTGACGTCGTATTCCTGTTCGAACTTCTCGATCAACTCGGGGTTGGTGTAGTTGCCCCAGTTGTAGATGTTCAGCTCGCCCTCGGCGAGGGCCGCCCCGCCGGCAAGGGCCAGCGCGGTGGCGGCCGTTACGGCCTTCAGTTGTGTTTTCATGGTTGTTACCTCCTGTTGGTCTGGTTTTTGGTTACTTCTTCATTTTCCCCTGGACGAGGAAGAGCACGAGAACGAGCAGGACCGACACACCGACAAGGATGGTGGAGACCGCGTTGATCTCGGGCGTGATGCCGCGGCGCAGGGCGCCGAGGATGTAGATGGGCAGGGTGGTTTCGCCCGGGCCCGCCACCATCAGGGTGATGATCACGTCGTCGAGCGAGACGACGAAGGCCAGCATGGCCCCGGCCAGGATGCCGGGCATCAGCAGGGGCAGGGTGATGTGGCGGAAGGTCTGCCAGGGCGTGGCGTAGAGGTCGGCGCCGGCCTGTTCGAGCGTCAGCGTCATGTCCTCGAGCCGGGCGCGGATGGGCATGTAGGCAAAGGGAATGCAGAAGGCGGTATGCGCCGCCATCAGGTAGCCCACGCCGGTGATGCCGGTGAGTTGCTTGACCAGCGAGAAGAGCGACAGGGTCGAGATGGCGGTGACGATCTCGGGGATCATCAGCGGCTGGTTGATGATGCCGTAGGCCAGCCCCTGACCACGGAAGGCCGCCGTGCGGGTGGTGGCCAGGGCCGCCATGGTGGCGGCGATGGTCGAGAAGACGGTGGCCACGAGGGCCACCTTGACCGACATCCACGCGGCGTTGCGGATGCCCTCGTTCTCCATCGCGGCCTCGTACCAGCGCAGGGAAAACTCGGTCCATTTCACCACGGAGCGGTTGTCGTTGAAGGAGAAGATGACCAGCACGACCAGCGGCAGGTAGAGCGCGAAGATGCAGGCCCAGCCGGCCGCCTTGAAGCCGGGCATGGCCTTGAGGTCGCGCGAGCGCATCCTGCGGCGGGTCGACTGGGCGGTGGCGCCCGCGGCGAGAGGGGGGGTGTCAGCCATGGGCGCGCGCTCCCTTGCTTACCGAACGGGCATAGATCAGCAGGGCGATCACCACGAGCGCCATCAGGATCAGCGCCGCCGCCGAGCCGAAAGGCCAGTTGCGGGACGAGCCGAACTGGATGGCGATCATGTTGCCGATCATCAGCTTCTTGCCGCCGCCCAGCAGGGCCGGCGTGATGTAGGCGCCGAGGCCGGGGATG
This sequence comes from Roseovarius sp., assembly GCF_030373445.1. GTDB lineage: Bacteria > Pseudomonadota > Alphaproteobacteria > Rhodobacterales > Rhodobacteraceae > Roseovarius. Next base: position 339,639 of record NZ_JAUCYU010000001.1, on the reverse strand, counting down.
AAGACGAGGATGCAGCCGGCGATGATGCCGGGCTTGGCGATCGGCGCGATGATGTGGCGCAGCACGCGGAAGCGGTTGGCGTAGAGGTCGTAGCCCGCCTCGACCAGCCGGAAATCGAGCTTTTCGAGGCTGGCATAGAGCGGCAGCACCATGAAGGGCAGGTAGGTGTAGATGAGCCCGATGAAGACCGCCGTGTCTGTATAGAGGATCGACAGCGGCCGCTCGATCACGCCGACGCCCATGAGCGAGAGGTTGATCAGCCCCTCGTCGCGCAGGATCAGCAGCATCGCGTAGGTCCGGATCAGCAGGTTGGTCCAGAACGGCAGGGTGATCAGGAACAGCCAGAAGTTCCGCTGTTCGCGCGGCTTGGTGGCGATGAAATAGGCGGTGGGAAAGCCGATCAGCAGCGCGCCGATGGTGGCCCCGAAGGCCAGCCCGATCGAGCGCATGTAGATCGTGAGGTAGGAGTCGTTGAACTGCAGCGTGCCGTCGAATATGTCGCGTTCGAACAGGAACTGGACATAGGCGTCGGGGGTGAATTCCCAGATCACGCCGCCATAGGTGCCGGGCGTCAGGAAGGAATAGAGCGCGGTGATGCCGAGCGGCATGATGCTGATCGCCAGGATGATGATCAGTGCCGGGGCCAGAAGCGCCCGACGGGTCTGGCGGCGTCGGCGGCGCGATTCCTGTTCGGCAAGGGTGAGGCTGGTGTCGGTCATGCCAGCACCCGTGCGCCGCCCGGCGCGATGACGACGCCGATCTGCGCGCCCGGCGACAGGTCGAGCCCCTCGGTCGAGCCGCCGTGGCGGACGACCAGTTCCTCGCCCGAGCCGAGCCGGAGATGCAGGTTGTGGGCCGAGCCCATGTAGACGAGGTTCTCGAGCTGGCCGGTGAGGGCGGGGGTGTCGCCGGCCTGTGCGACGCGGATGCTTTCGGGTCGCAGCGCGACGGCGCAGTGGCCTTGCGTGTCGGCCCCGGTCGATCGCGCCAGCATGGTGGTGCCGTCCTTGAGGCGCACGCGGGTCTGGTCGCCCTCGGTGCCTTCGACCTGCGCTTCGAGGATGTTGATGTCGCCGATGAAGTCGGCCACGAAGCGGTGGGTCGGCTTGTCGTAGATTTCCTTGGGCGTGCCGATCTGGAGGATCTGGCCGTCGCGCATGACGGCGATTCGGTCGGACATGGTGAGGGCTTCTTCCTGGTCGTGGGTGACGAAGATGAAGGTGATCCCGGTCTCGGCCTGAAGGCTTTTCAGCTCGATCTGCATGTTCTTGCGCAGCTTGAGGTCAAGCGCCGCCAGTGGCTCGTCGAGCAAAAGCACCTTGGGCGCCGGGGCCAGCGCCCGGGCGAGCGCCACGCGCTGCTGCTGGCCGCCGGAAAGCTGATCGGTGCGGCGGTTCGCCATCGCCTCGAGCTGGACGAGCGAGAGCATCTGTTTCACGCGGGCCTCGATCTCGCCCGAGGATTTGCCCAGCATCTTGAGCCCGAAGCCGATGTTTTCCGACACCGTCATATGCGGGAAGAGCGCGTAGTTCTGGAAGACGGTGTTCACCGGCCGCACATGCGGGGGCAGGGCGGTGATGTCCTGCCCGTCAAGCTGGATCAGGCCGCTGGTGGGAAGCTCGAACCCGGCGATCAGCCGCAGAAGCGTGGTCTTGCCACAGCCGGAGGGACCCAGCAGCGTGAAGAACTCGTTCTCGCGAATGTCGATGTCGACATTGTCGAGCGCGGTCACCGCCGTCTCGCCCTGGCCGAAGGTTTTCGTCAGCTCGCGGGCCGAGATCATGCTGCGTCGGGTGGTGCCGTCTTCGGGGGCCTTTGCGGTATCGCTGGTCATTCCCTGTCCCTGTTTTTTGTCGCCGCGACATTGTTTGTGGTATTTATTTATCGAATCGCGATACTGTTATGATAATAACATGACTGGTCCCACGGCAACATCAACTTTCGCACCTGCGGCATCGCTGGAGAAACGCATCGAAGATGTGTGGGACAGCCTGTCGTCGGCCGAGCGCCGCGCCGCGGCCTGCATGCGGGCGCGAGGCAGCCTGCTGTCGCTCGATACCGGCGCCGCGCTGGCGCAGGAGGCGGGCGTCAGCCAGATGACCGTCAGCCGGCTGCTCAAGAAGATGGGATTCCAAGGGGTTGCAGCGCTCAAGCGGGCGCTGCGCGAGGACGAGGCGCTGGACGCGATCGACCTGAAGGATCGCAACGAGCGGCTGCTCGATGGCTCCATCGGCGATTTCCTCAAGCGCGAAGCCGAGGCGGTGCTGGCGCTGGCGGAGCTGGTGGCCTCGGACCGCTGGAGCGAGGCGGTCGAGGTTATCCACGGCGCCGATGACGTGGTGGTGGCCGGGTTCCAGATGCTGCGCGGGCACGTGGAGGATTTCGCGCGGCGGCTGTCGACCTATCGTGACAACGTGCGCTATGCGGCCACGCATGACGGGTGCCTGTCCGAGCTGATCCCGCCGAAGGGGCGGGCGCGGCGGCGCGCGCTGATCCTTGTCGATATCGTGCCCTACGGGCGCGAGGCCGAGACGGTGGCGGCGCTGGCGCGGAAATCGGGCTTCGAGGTGCTGATCCTGACCGACGAGCTGAACCAGTGGGCGAAGGCGCATACCGACCTGGTGCTGACGGCGCGCATCTCGACCGACCTGACGATCGAATCCACCGGCCCGCTGGCGACGCTGTTGTCGCTGCTGGCGCAGGCCGTGGCCGAGCATGACCCGGTGGCGACGGCGGCGCGGCTGGATCACTGGGCGCAGATCGCCGGCGAGATGCGGTACTATTCGCGCAAGACCCCGCGCCGTCGCCGCCCGCTCTGGAAGGCGAGCTATTCCGGGCCGAAGGGGTAGCCCCGGCCCGGTTATGCTATGACCGGCGGTGGTCAGGCGGCGAAGTCCATCTGTTCCAGTTCGCTCAACGCATCGGCGAAGGCGTCGATGATGATGTCGATCTCGTCCCGCTCGATGATCATCGGCGGGCAGAAGGCCATGGCATCCATCATCGCCCGCGAGATCACGCCGCGTTCGAACAGGAGCTTGTTCATCGCCGCGCCCAGCTTGCCGGGCTTGTGGTCTGCACCCCCGTCGGGATGCACCAGTTCGACCGCCGCGATGAGCCCCACGCCGCGCACCTCGCCCACCATCGGGTGACGGGCGAACTGGGCCAGCTTGTCGCGGAAATAGGCGCCGGTCTCGGCGGCCTTGGTCACGAGGTCGCGTTCCTCGATGATCTTGATGTTTTCCAGCGCGACGGCGGCGCCGACCGGGTGGCCCGCGCCTGTATAGCCGTGGCCCAGCACGCCGATCCTGCCGCTTTCTTCGGCGATGGGTTCGTAGAAGCGGTCGTTCAGCAGGATGGCCGAGAAGGGCACGTAGCTGGAGGTGATCTGTTTCGACATGACGATGGCGTCGGGCCGGATGCCGTAGGTTTCACAGCCGAACATCTTGCCGGTGCGGCCGAAGCCGTTGATGACCTCGTCGGCGATCAGCAGGATGTCGTATTTCGCGAGCACCGCCTGGATCTTTTCCCAGTAGGTGGCCGGGGGCACGACCACGCCGCCCGCGCCCATCACCGGCTCGCCGATGAAGGCGGCGATGGTGTCGGGGCCTTCCGCCTGGATCATCGCGTCGAGATCCTCGGCGCAGCGGGTGGCGAACTCTTCCTCGCTCTCGCCGTCGCGGCCTTCCTTCCAGTAATGCGGGCAGGTGGTGTGCAGGATGCCGGGCAGGGGCAGGTCGAAAGAGCGGTGGTTGTTGGGCAGGCCGGTCAGGCTGGCCGAGGCGATGGTGACGCCGTGATAGCCGCGGTTGCGCGAGATGATCTTCTTCTTCTCGGGCTTGCCGAGCGCGTTGGAGCGGTACCAGAGCATCTTGATGACGGTGTCGTTCGCCTCGGAGCCGGAGTTGGTGTAGAACACCTTGGACATCGGCACCGGTGCGATGGAGACAAGTTTCTCGGCAAGGTCGATGGCCGCCGGATGCGCGCGGTGGGCGAAGTTGTGGTAATAGGGCAGCTTCTTCATCTGCTCGGTCGCCGCGTTGACCAGGCGGTCTTCGCCGAAACCGACCGCGACGCTCCAGAGGCCGGCCATCGCCTCGACATAGCGCTTGCCGTGGTTGTCGAAGACGAAGACGCCTTCCCCGTGCTCGATGATCTGGGGGCCATTCTCGGCATGGGCCATGGCATCGGTATAGGAGTGGAAGTGGTAGGCGATGTCGCGCGCTTCGGGGGAATTGGGAGCAAGTGTCATGAGACGATCCGTGTTGAATGGCCGCAGTTCGGGGGTTCGGCGGAACACTGGCAGAAGTGGCGGAGAAAGCAAATCGGAAATTTGATCAAAAATCGCGCGCGCCCGGCTTTGCCGGGTTGCGCTTGATTGACGTACCTCAAAGGCTTGGCTACGGTCGGCGGTCATGGAGGCTCCGGTGAACAAGCCCACGGTCCACGATATCGCCAAGGAGGCGGGCGTCAGCCTTGCCACCGTCGACCGCGTGCTGAACGCGCGGCCCGGGGTGCGCGAGAAGACCATCGCGAAGGTGAACGCCGCGGTCGAGCGGCTGGGCTACGTGCGCGATACCTATGCCGCGAACCTTGCGCGGCAGCGGCAGTATCGCTTCGTCTTCGTCCTGCCGGAGGGGCCGAGCCAGTTTACCGAGACGCTGAGGGCGGCGCTGCAGGAGGCCTATGCCTCGCAGATTGCCGACCGGGTGGTGCTTCGGACGGTGAGCGTGCCGGCGAACGACCCGCACGCCATCGTGCGGGCCTTGCGGGCGCTGGACACCGATCGGCTGGACGGCGTGGCGATCATGGCACCCGAGACGCCGCAGGTGCGCGACGCGATTGCCCGGCTGAAGGAGGCGGGGCTGGCCGGGGTTGCCGTGGCGACCGATTTGCCGAACTCGAAGCGGGATTATTTCATTGGTATCAACAACTTGTCGGCCGGGCGGACGGCGGGGTTGCTGATGGGGCGGTTCGCCGGGGGGCAGGGCGAGGTGCTTGTCGTGACCAACTCGATGCGGTCGCGCGACAGCCTGGAGCGGCGGCTGGGCTTCGACGAGGTGATGAAAAGCGACTTTCCGGCGATGACCGTGCTGCCCTCGATCGAGACCTATGACGACCCGGCGCGCATGGCGAGCGTGATCGCCGACGTGGTGGAGAACCGGCCGGGGGTGGTGGGGCTCTATTCCATGGGGCTGGGAAATGCGCCGCTTCTCGACGCCCTGCGCGAGGCGGGGCGGGCTGGGGACCTTGTGGTGATCGCCCACGAGCTGACGCCGAAGACGCGCGAGGCATTGCAGCGGAACGAGCTGGCGGCGGTGATCACGCAGAATGTCGGACACCTTGTGCGGAGCGCCTTGCGGGTGCTGCGGGCGTTCTGTGACGAGCAGTCGATTTTCGAGGCGCAGGAGCGGATTCGAATCGAAATCGTGCTGCGGGAGAACCTTTACTGAGCCGTCATCGGCCTGTGTCCGGCTGAGCCTGGGGTGGTTGGCCGGCTCGGGGTTCCGTAACGTAAGGTGCTGAAGTTCGGCAGAGATTCCCGGTCGTGTTGAATCTTTGAGCGTATGGGGCGTCGCCCGGGAAATGCGCGTATTTGCCCGAAAAACAGGCAGTTAGAGGAACGTACCTCAGAAAATCCTAGACATGAGGTACGTTCCTCATTTACCCTTTGTGTGCCTCCCGATCCAACCGCGGAGGCGCGGTGCGTGGATGGCGCGCCGACTGAACGGGAGGAGACAACCAATGAAGACGACGCATTTTCTGTCGGCTGCTGCCCTGACGGCGGCCACCGGCTTTGCCGCAAGCGGCGCGCAGGCCGACGAGTTGACGCTGTGCTGGGCCGCGTGGGACCCGGCCAACGCCCTGATCGAACTGTCGAAGGATTTCGAGGCCGAGTCGGGCCACTCGATGAGCTTCGAATTCGTGCCGTGGCCCAACTTCGCAGACCGGATGCTGAACGAGCTGAACTCGGGCGGGAAGTTGTGCGACCTGATGATCGGCGACAGCCAGTGGATCGGCCTTGGCGCCGAGGCCGGCCATTACGTGAAGCTGAACGATTTCTTCGAGGCCGAGGGGATCAGCATGGATGATTTCATCCCGGCGACGGTGACGGGCTATTCGGAATGGCCGAAGGGGACGCCGAATTACTGGGCGCTGCCGGCCTTCGGTGACGTGGTGGGCTGGACCTATCGCAAGGACTGGTTCGAGATGCCCGAGCACCAGGCCGAGTTCAAGGAGACCTATGGCCGTGACCTGAAGGCGCCGGAAACGCTGGCGGAGCTGAAGGATATCGCGGAGTTCTTCCAGGACCGCGAGATCGACGGGAAGACGGTCTATGGCGCGGCGATCTATACCGAGCGGGGCTCGGAAGGGATCACCATGGGTGTGACCAATGCGCTCTACAATTACGGGTTCCAGTACGGCAACCCGGAGAACCCCTACGAGCTGGAGGGCTTCGTGAACTCGCCCGAGGCGGCGGAAGGGCTGGAATATTACAAGGCGCTGTATGATTGCTGCACGCCGCCGGGTTCGTCGGATTGGTACATGTCGGCCAATATCGACGCCTACAAGTCGGGGCAGGTGGCGTTGCAGATGAACTTTGCCTTCATCTGGCCGGGCGTGAACGCCGACCCGAACGTGGGCGGCGACAAGTCGGGCTATTTCCCCAACCCGAAGGGCCCGGGCGGGCATTTCGCCCAGCTTGGCGGGCAGGGGATATCGGTTGTGTCCTATTCCGACAGCCAGGATGCGGCGCTTGAATACATCAAGTGGTTCGCGCAGCCCGAGATCCAGTCGAAATGGTGGGAGCTTGGGGGGTATTCGGCGCTGAAGGCCGTGGTCGAGGACCCAGGGTTCGCCACCAGCCAGCCCTATGCGCAGACCTTCCTCGACTCGATGGCGATCGTGAAGGATTTCTGGGCGGAGCCGGCCTATGCCTCGCTTCTGCTGGCCATGCAGGACCACGTGCACAGCTACGTGATCGCCGGCGAAGGCACGGCGCAGGAGGCGCTTGACGCGCTGGTCGAGGATTGGACGGAAGTCTTCGAGGACGAAGGCAAGATCTGATCCGGGCTGCCCTGTCGCCTGACTCGTTTGGCGGCAGCGGCACCCTCGTGCGGGGCCGTCCGGCCGGCTTCGGCCCCGCGCAACGCCAAAGCAATACCTGGAAGGAAGTCTCATGTCCGAGACGGTCATGGATCGGGCCGCAAGCGCCACGCCCACGAAAGTTGCGCGCCGCATCAAGGGGTTGTCCGACCGCACCATCGCGTGGATCTTCGTGGCACCCACGGTGTTCCTGCTGCTGGCGGTGAATATCTTCCCGTTGATCTGGACGATCCGCCTGAGCTTTACTAATTTCCGCGCCAACCGGCCGAATGGCGAGGTTGAGTGGATCGGGCTGCGGAATTACCAGCGTATCCTGACCGACAGCGATGTCTGGCTGACCATGCAGGCGACGGCGCATTTCCTGTTCTGGACGATCTTTTTCCAGGTGATCCTGGGCTTCGCGCTTGCGTGGCTGATCAACAGGAAGTTCAAGGGAAACGACCTTTGGACGACGATCATCGTGTTTCCGATGATGCTGTCGCCGGCGGTGGTGGGGAATTTCTGGACGTTCCTGTACCAGCCGCAGATCGGGCTTTTCAATTACGTGGTGGCGTTCTTCACCGGGGCGGACCCGGCGAGCTTCTCGATGATCGGCGAGGTGGCGCTGGCGCCCTGGGCCATCGTGATCGTGGACACCTGGATGTGGACGCCCTTCGTGATGCTGATCTGCCTGGCGGGGCTGCGCTCGATCCCCGACACGATCTACGAGGCGGCGGAGTGTGACCGGGCGTCGAAATGGCGGCAGTTCTGGACGATCACGGTGCCGATGGTGCTGCCGTTCCTGATGCTGGCGGTGCTGTTCCGGGGGATCGAGAACTTCAAGATGTTCGACCTCGTGGTGCAGCTGACCGGGGGCGGGCCGGGCAATACCACGACGCTGACCTCGATCGACCTCAAGCGCGAGGCGTTCGAGAAGTGGCGGACCGGGTTTTCCTCGGCCTACGCGATCATCCTGTTCGTCACGGTGTTCGGGCTGGCCTCGATCTACGTAAAGGCGCTGAACAAGGTGAAGGAAAGATGAGCAGCTATTCGATCACCGAGGCCACCGGCCGGCAGAAATGGGTCGCGGGCGTGCTTGTCATCGGCTACGCGCTGATCACGCTGATGCCCTTGTTGTGGATCCTTGCGACGGGCTTCAAGAGCTCGCCGGATTCGATTGCCTATCCGCCGAAAGTGGTGTTCGAGCCGTCGCTGGAAGGCTACGTGAACCTGTTTACCACGCAGACGCGGCAGAGCGCGGAGTATCTGGAGGCCAACCCGCCGGAGACGTGGTACGAAGAGATCGTGCACGACAAGGGGATGGTGATCGCCGGGCCGTCGCGGTTTGGCGAGCGGTTCATGAACTCGGTGATCATCGGGTTCGGCTCGACCTTCCTGTCGGTGTTCCTCGGCACGCTCGCGGCCTATGCGTTTTCACGTTACCGCATCCCGCTCAAGGATGACCTTCTGTTCTTCATCCTGTCGACGCGGATGATGCCGCCGATCGCGATTGCCATTCCGATCTTCCTGATGTTCCGCACGCTGGGCCTGTCGGACACCCATGCCGGGATGATCCTGCTTTACACGGCGGTGAACCTGTCGCTGTCGGTCTGGCTTCTGAAAGGGTTCATCGACGAGATCCCGCGGGAATACGAGGAGGCCGCGCTGATCGACGGGTACACGCGGTTCCAGGCCTTCTACAAGGTCGTGCTGCCGCAGGCGGCGACCGGTATCGCCTCGACCGCGATCTTCTGCCTGATCTTTTCTTGGAACGAGTATGCCTTCGCGGTGCTGCTGACTTCTGGCACGGCGCAGACGTCGCCGCCTTTCATCCCCACGATCATCGGGGTTGGCGGGCAGGACTGGCCCGCCGTGGCGGCCGGCGCGACGATCTTCCTGGTGCCGGTAATGGTTTTCACCATCCTGCTGCGCAAGCACCTGCTGCGCGGGATCACATTCGGAGCGGTGCGGAAATGAGGGATTTCGTCAACGGCATTCTGCGGCTGCGGCGCGGCCCGTGGGAGATGGTGGCCTCGGGCCTAATTGCACTGGGTGTGGTGATGCTGATGCAGCCTTTCGTTCTGTGGGCGTTCACCTATTCCTTCATCATCACGCTGACAGGGACGGTGATGTTCATCGTCGTCAGCCATTTCCCGGAATAGGAGGCGCATATGGCAGAGATCGTCATTCAGAATGTGCGCAAGGATTTCGGTGATTTTACCGCCGTCAAATCCTCGTCCTTCCGGATCGAGGATGGGGAGTTCTTCATGCTGCTGGGCCCGTCGGGGTGCGGGAAAACCACGACGTTGCGGATGATCGCGGGGCTGGAGTTGCCGACCTCGGGCGAGATTTACATCGACGGCGAGGAGGTGGGCCAGAAACCGGCGAGCCAGCGGGACATTGCCTTCGTCTTCCAGATGTTCGCGCTGTATCCGCATATGAACGTGCGCAAGAACATCAGCTATCCGCTGGTGAGCCAGGGAATGCCGCGCGCGCAGGTGCGCGAGAAGGTGGCGGAGGCGGCGCGGATCCTCGGGATCGAGAGTATCCTCGACCGGCCGGTGGGGGGCCTGTCGGGCGGCGACCGGCAGCGCGTGGCGCTGGGCCGGGCGATCGTCCGGAACCCGAAGTGCTTCCTGATGGACGAGCCGCTTGGCGCGCTCGACGCCGAGTTTCGGGAGCATATGGCGGAGGAGCTGCGCAACCTGCATGACCGGATGGGGGCGACCACCGTCTATGTGACCCATGACCAGCTGGAAGCGATGCAGATGGGCGACAAGATCGTGGTGATGAACCACGGGGTGATCGAACAGTTCGGCACGCCGCAAGATATCTACGACAAGCCCGCCAGCCGGTTCGTGGCGGAGTTCATCGGGTCGCCCTCGATGAATTTCCTGAAGTTCCATGACAGCCTCGAGGTCGGGGCGACGAGCGTGACGATGCATCACGAGACGCTGCATATTCCGGCGCTTCGGGAGCCCTTCGACGGGGACATGATCTATGGGGTGCGGCCCGAGCATGTGCGGCTGTCCGATGCCTCGGGCTATCGCGGAGAGGTGATCGCGACGGAATACCTGGGCACGACCCAGATCGTGACGATGAAAACCCATAACGGCGAGGTGAAGGCGCGGATCGGGTCGGAGCAGCCGGCCCGGGTGGGCGAGAGCGTGGGGCTCGATTTCAACGGCCAGACGGTGACGCTGTTCGATACGCAGGCGGGGCGGGCCATTCGCTCGGATCTGAACGAGGGGGTGCTGTCGCATGTCTGACGTGCTGCTTGAGAACGTATCGATGAGCTATGGCTCGACGCTGGCGGTGGACAACCTGACCATGACCGTTAGCGATGGCGCTTTCGTGGTGCTGCTGGGCCCGACCGGGGCGGGGAAGACCACGACCTTGCGGCTGATTTCGGGGCTGGAACGGCCCGACAGTGGGGATATCCGCATCGACGGGCGGTCGGTAGTGAACGAGACACCGGCGCAGCGGGACGTGGCGATGGTGTTCCAGCAATACTCGCTTTACCCGCATATGACCGTGCGCGAAAACCTCGCCTTTCCCTTGCGCTCGCCGATCCTGAAGACGCCGGAAGACGAGATCGAGCGGAAGATCCGCGAGGTGGCGGAGGTACTGAGCATTCCCCACAAGCTCGACAACAAGGCGACGGAGTTGTCGGGGGGCGAGATGCAGCGGGTGTCGATCGGGCGGGCGCTGGTGCGGGACCCGTCGATCTACCTGATGGACGAGCCGCTGTCGTCGCTCGACGCCAAGCTGCGGGCCGATCTGCGGGTCGAGTTGAAGCGCATCCAGGCGAGCCTGGGGGCGACGATGCTCTACGTAACGCATGACCAGATCGAGGCGATGACGATGGCGACGCATGTGGGCGTGCTCGATGAAGGCCGGCTGGTGCAATTCGGCAGCCCGCGCGAGATTTACGAAGACCCGGTGAGCTTGTACGTGGCCGGGCGGCTGGGCCTCCCACGTATCAACGCCCTACCGGCGGGGATATTCGGTGGGGCGCCGTCGGAGGCGAAGACCATCGGCTTGCGCCCCGAGCATATCGCGCATGGCGACGGCAAGCCCTCGACCGTGTCTCGGGTGGAGCGGCTGGGGGACCAGACCCGCCTACACCTGCAGCTTGACGGCCATGACATCGTGACGCTCACCGACCCGCATACCGACCTCGAGGCCGGGGATACCGTGGCCATTCAACCCCGCAACGCCCTTTACTTCGACGCCTCTGGCGCGCGGATCGCTTAAGGAGACTGACCCATGAAGCAGTTCATCAACGAGAAGGAAACGGTCGTCACCGAAGCGATCGACGGCAATCTGCGCATCGCGGGCGGGCGGCTGGCACGGCTGGATGGGTATCCGCATATCAAGGTGGTGGTGCGCACCGACTGGGACCGGTCGAAAGTGGCGCTGGTGTCGGGCGGCGGCTCGGGGCACGAGCCGAGCCATGCGGGGTTCGTCGGGCAGGGGATGCTGACCGCGGCAGTGTGCGGGGAGGTCTTCGCCTCGCCCTCGGTCGATGCGGTGCTGGCGGGGATCCTGTCGGTGACGGGCAAGGCGGGGTGCCTGCTGATCGTGAAGAATTATACCGGCGACCGGCTGAATTTCGGGTTGGCGGCCGAGCGGGCAAGAGCGCAGGGGTTGAAGGTTAACATGGTGATCGTCGACGATGACGTGGCCCTTCCGGACCTGCCGCAGGCGCGCGGGGTGGCCGGGACGCTGTTCGTCCACAAGATTGCCGGCGCCCTGGCCGAACAGGGCGCCGACCTCGATGCCGTGACCGAGGCGGCGGAGCGGGTGATCACGGGGGCCGTGTCGATCGGCATGTCGCTTGATACCTGCACCGTCCCGGGTTCGCCCAAGGAAGACCGGATCGGGCCGGGCAAGGCCGAGCTGGGGCTGGGGATTCACGGCGAGGCGGGGATCGAACAGGTGCCCTTCACCACGGCGCGCGAGGCGATTTCCATGGTGATCGACCGGCTGGCGCCGCACCTGGGCAGCGGGCCGCACGTGGCGTTGCTGAACAATCTCGGGGGGACGACCCCGCTGGAGATGGGGGTACTGGCGCATGAATTGACCCGTTCAAGGATCGGGGATCAGCTGCGCTGGCTGATCGGGCCGGCGCCGATGATGACCTCGCTGGATATGCGGGGGTTCTCGATCTCGGTCTACCCGGTGTCGAAGGCCGACGAGGCGGCGCTCTTGGCGCCGGTGGCGCCGTGGGCCTGGCCGGGCTGTCACATGATCGGCGAGGTCGAGGTGCTCGACCTGCCGGACGGGCTGACGCCGATCAAGCCGATCCCGTCCTCGCACGAGGCGACGCGGACTTTTGTAGAGCGGTGCTGCAACCTTCTGATCGGGGAGCAGGATGCGCTGAACGCGCTGGATGCGAAGTCGGGGGACGGGGATACGGGCAGTACGCTGGCCACGGCGTCGCGGGCGCTGATCGGGTCGCTGGATCGATTGCCTTTGGCGGATCAGACGCAGCTATACCGGGCCATCGGGCTGGAACTGAGCCAGACGATGGGCGGGTCATCGGGCGTGTTGCTGGCGATCTTCTTCGCGGCGGCGGGGGATGCCTCGGCCAGCGGGAAGGATGCCATTGGCGCGTTGAAATCGGGTCTCGACCGGGTGCAGCAGGTGGGCGGGGCAAGCCCCGGCGACCGGACGATGATCGACGCGCTGCTGCCGGCGCTGGAGGCGTTGCCGGATGGTTTGGCCGCGGCGGCGGAGGCGGCGAGGAAAGGCGCCGATGCCACGGCGGAGATCACACGGGCACGGGCGGGAAGGGCCAGCTACGTCTCGGCCGAGAGCCTTGCGGGGCATAACGACCCCGGCGCCGAGGCCGTGGCGCGTCTGTTCGAGCATCTCTCACGGGTCGACGAACTGGCCTCCTGAACGGATTTTCCACTGGCGCGACCGGAAAAGCGGCCGGGTCAGTGGTTATTCGTTTCAAAATATGTTAGCGCTACCATGAATCGCGAAATCAGCTAAAGGGAGCCTTCAACATGACTGCCAAGCTTGCCATCAACGGGTTCGGCCGGATCGGCCGCTGCGTCCTGCGGGCGTGGGTGGAATCTGGACGGGACGATATCGATATCGTCGCGATCAACGACCTCGCCCCGGTCGAGACCAACGCGCATCTTCTGAAATACGACAGCGTGCATGGCCGGTTGGCCGAGGAGGTCTCGATCGAGGGAGGCGAACTGATCGTGGGCGGCCGGCGCATCCGCGTGACGGCCGAGCGGGCGCCGGAGGATCTTCCGTGGTCCGACGTGGACGTGGCGCTGGAGTGCACCGGGGTCTTCACCGCCCGCGACAAGGCGGCGCGGCATTTGCAGAACGGGTCTGGCCGGGTTCTCGTCTCGGCCCCGGCGGAGGGGGCGGACAAGACCATTGTTTACGGGGTGAATCACCAGAGCCTGAACGCCGGTGACACGGTCATTTCCAACGCCTCCTGCACGACGAACTGTCTTGCGCCGGTTGCCAAGGTGCTGGACGACGCCTTCGGGATCGAGACCGGCTACATGACCACGGTGCACAGCTATACCGGCGATCAGCCGGTGCTGGATGCGGCGCACAAGGATCTCTACCGGGCGCGGGGCGCGGCGTTGTCGATGATCCCGACATCGACCGGGGCGGCGCGGGCTGTCGGCCTGGTGCTGCCGCACCTTGCCGGGCGGCTGGACGGGGCGGCGATCCGGGTGCCGACGCCGAATGTCTCGGTGGTCGATCTGACCTTCATGCCAAGGCGTTCGGCGACGGCAGACGAGGTGAACGAAGCGATCCGAAAGGCGGCCGGATCAGGGCCTTTGCACGGTATTCTTGCCGTCAACGACGCGCCGCTGGTGTCGAGCGATTTTAACCACGATTCCCATTCCTCCGTCTTCTGCCCCGGTCAGACGCGGGTGACGGGGGGCGGCATGGTGCGGGTGCTGTCGTGGTATGACAACGAGTGGGGCTTCTCGAACCGGATGCTCGATACCGGGGCGTGGATCGGCAAGCGGCTGGGCCTGCCGGTGGACGAGCAAAGGCTGGCGGGTTAGCGCAGGCCGACGATGGCGAAGGGCGCCCAGTAGGAGGGGTGCGTGCGCAGCGGGTCCTGTGCCGGGTCGTCGAGGATGGCGAGGACCGAGCGGCGCAGGGCCTCGGCATGGCCGAGCTCGGGCTCGTCCTGCAGTGTGCGGAAGAGGCCGGTGGAGACCTCGACCGCGGCGGAGGAATAGACCGACCAGTGGGTGACGAGGAGCGAGGAGCCGCCGGCGTGGAAGAAGGCACGGGCGAGGCCCGACAGGCCCTCGGCGCTGGCATCCTCGCCCGCGGCGGTGTTGCAGGCGGAGAGGACGACGAGGCTGGCGTTGAGATGCATCGTGGCGATCTCGGCGGCGGTGAGCAGGCCGTCATCTTCCGCCGTCGCAATGTCGGGCGGGGTCAGGACAAGGCCGGGCGCGCGGGCGCCGGCCTCGCCTGCGGTCAGGCCGTGGGTGGCGAATACGATCACGTCGTACTGCGCCAGCTGGGCGGAGGCGTCGAGGAATTTGACCCTGCTTTCCGTGGCTTGCGACCCGGTGAAGAGAGAGGCGGCATTGCCGAAGACGCGGCCGATCGCCTCGACCTCGCAGGCCGAGTCGGGCAGGCGGGGAAGGGCGCGAAGCGCGGCAGGGCGGGCGAGGGCGGCGCCGGTGTCGCCATCCATCAGGTCGGGTGTTTCGGGCGGCGCGGCGCGGAGGTTGGCCATGCGGACGGTGGCACAGTCGACGGGGCCGCTATTGCCGATCACCGGGTCGCCGAGGCCGAGGTATCGGCCGAGCCCCCTGGTTTTGCGCGACGGCTGGTTTCGCAGGCCCCGCAGGCTGGTGATCGAGGGCAGGACCGAGACGGCATTGTGGCGGATCAGCCAGTCGGGCGTGCCGTTCGGACCGCCCTCGGGATCGGTGACAAGGGCTTGAAAAGGCAGGCGTAACAGGTCGGCGGGCGGAGAGATGATCAGGTGGTCGGCCTCGGTCAGCATGCCGCTGACGCCGCCGAAGAGGTCCTGGTAGAGGTGGAAGGCGCCGTCGGCGTCGAAGCCGGTGGTTGGGTCGTCCCCGTCCTCTTCCGCCAGCATGGCGCCGCGGGTGGAGGCGGTGGCGAAGGTGGCGCAGTTGGGGTCGCTGACGGCGACCTGGCAGCGGAAGGCGGTGATCCTGTCGTTGAGGCTGCGGCGACTGTCGTCGGGAATGGGGGCGACGCGGACGGCGCCGTGGCTGATGGCGATGGTCCGGTTCGAGGAGCCGTCGAGACCGGCGACCATGTCGGGGCGCAGGCCGGGCAGGAGGAAGGTGACGAGCACCTCGCCGGGGTCGAGCAGGGCCTGGATCTCGGAGAGATGAAGGGGCTCGACGCCGGTCAGGCCGGCGGTGTCGAGGCCCAGATCGGAGAGGGTGTTCTCGACCGTCCGCAGCTCTGTCTCGAGCCTGTTGAGCCTTGAATCCAAAGCCTGAATCGCGCTCGGGTCGGTGCCGGAACCGTAGGCCGTGAGGAGGGCGGAGGTTTCGCGGGTGTGGGCCTCGCGGAGGTCCTGGCGGCGGCGGAGCCAGACGGCTTGCAGGGGGTCGTCGGCGGCGAGGCGGGCTTCCATCATGGCGAGCGCCTCGGCGGAGCGGGTGACCTGGGTCCATTGCAGGGCGGCGAGGGCTTCGTCGAGGCGGGCGGGGCTGGGTTGATCGGTGCCGGAGAGGAGGGACCAGGCGAGGAGCTCGAAATTCTGAAAGGAATCAGGGAGTTGTGAGCGGTAGGCCGGGGCCTTGCGGGCATCGGCCACGGTTTGCAGAAGGGGGAGGGCGGTATCGAGATGCCCCTCGGCGAGGTGGAAGAGGGCCAGTTTCAGGCGGGCGTCGACGGCCATGGGCATGGTGTCGGGAAGGGCGGCGGTGTTGATGGCGATGGCCTCTTCCAGCAGGCTCAAGGCCCTTGTTTTATTGCCCTGAACGAAGAGAAAGTCGGCGGCGTTGGCCAGGGCCGTGGCAAGGTCGGGGTGGTTTTCGGGGTAGCTTTCTCGGGCGATGGAAAGGGCGAGATCGAGGCGGGCCAAGGCCTGTTCGGGCTGGCCGAGGTCGGCGAGGGCGGTGGCCGCGGCGGCGTGGATGCGGGCCATTTCGGCCCGGATATTCCACGTCGGTATCACGTCGGTATCTTG
Organism: Roseovarius sp.; assembly: GCF_030373445.1. Lineage (GTDB taxonomy): Bacteria > Pseudomonadota > Alphaproteobacteria > Rhodobacterales > Rhodobacteraceae > Roseovarius. The sequence goes on along the minus strand of NZ_JAUCYU010000001.1, from coordinate 323,369 downwards.
TCGGTATTGCGTCAGTGCAATTTCGGTGAGGTCGAGCGCCTCCTGCGGGCGGCCCATGTCTGTCATCAGCCGCGCGCGGTTGGTGGCGCCGATGGCGAGATCGACGGGGGTGAGCGGCTCGGCCCCGTTTGACAACGCCACACGGTAGGCGCCTTGCGCCTGCTCGTAGAGCCGTTCGGAGAGCGACAGGTCGTTGCGCTGCCACGCGTTGGCGGCGAGGTCGTCGAGGATGAGGTGCAGGCTCTTGCGGCCTTCCTCGGTCGCCTCGAGCACGCGGGCGGCGCGGCGGAGGGTCTGGGCGGCCTGTTCGTGGAGGCCGAGATTGGTCTGGGCATGCGCCACCTCGCGCAGGGCGAGGCCGAGGCGGGGGTCGTTCTCGATCCCGGTGAGTTCGGCATAGGCGACGGCGAGCTGGGCATAGTCGAGCTGCACCTCGCGCAGCTCGGTGTAGCTGGCGGATTGGGTGGCGGTCAGGGTGAGGGTCGCCATCTCGTCGACATAGGCGAGCTCGTCGGCGGAGAGCGGCGCGGCGGCGGCCCAGTCGCGCAACGCATCGGCGGCGGGGCCGTAGCGCTCGGCCTGGTGAAGCTGGAAGAATTTCTGCGACAGCAGGTTCTGGATGCCCTCGACCTCGTCCGGCATGAAGCGGCGGAGGATGGCGATGCGCCCGGTGATGAGGGCGATGGCGTCGTCGGTGCGACCGGCCTGCTCCATCGCCTCCTGCGTCTGGGCGTAGGTGGTGTAGATCGTGCCGTAGACCGGGCGGAGGATCTCCGGATCGACCGCGAGCAGTTCCTCGAGGAATTCGATCGAGGCGACGTATTGCCCGGCGGCGAAATGGACCGAGGCGGCGATGCCCGCGGCGCGGCCGTGGGAGGGGGTGTTGCGGCCGATGTCGAGGATGCGGGTGACGAGGGCTTCGGCGGCGGCGATGTCGCCCGAGGCGACGTGCAGGTTGGCGCGGTTGGTGGCGGCCAGATACCACGGGTCGGTGCCGGTGAGGCCGGATTGTTCGGCGAAGGCGATGGCCTCGTCGAGCAGGGCGGCGGCCTGCGGGTCGGCCGCGAGCGAGAGGGCGTAACCGAGGTTGTTGAGGGCGTAGGCGACCGCGACAGGGTCGGGGTCGGGGTCGGGCAACGCCCGCGCCGCATCGACGGCGGCGCGGGCGCGTTCGAGGGCGAGCGCAGTGTCGCCCGCCGTGAGGGCTTCCATCGTCGCCCCGTTAAGGGCGCCGAGATCGGCTGCGGGCTGTTGTGCCGACGCGGGAGGCGCCAGCAGGAGGCCCAGGGCCACGATCAGGCCGAGGGCCGCCCGCCGCATGTCAGTAGCCGGACGGATAGACCGGGAAACCCGCCATCTGCCACGCCGTGATGCCGCCCCGGTACCAGTAGACATTGGTGTAGCCGGCCGCGACGACCCGCAGCGTGGCATTGTAGCTGAGCCAGCATTGCGGGTCGGAGCAGTAGAGGATGATCGGGTAATCGGCGATCTGGCCGGTCACCTGCCCGAGGAACTGCCCGGTTTGTTGTTGAATCCGGTCCTGGTAGGAGCCGGGAGACGACATTTCCGGGATCATGTAGGCGCTGGGCAGGGCGTATTCGCCGCCCAGCACGTCGATGATGATCATCTCGAGCCCGCTGGCCATGGCGTTGGCGAGGCCTTCCGTCGAGACGACCGAGGCGCCGGGCACCATGGTGGGAGTGGGCGCGTGCATGCCGCCATTGCGCAGGTTGCCCGAGGGCGGCACGCCGTAGTCACGGCTTTCGAAGGAGAGGATCTGGGGATCGACCGTGATCGCCTGGGCCTGGGCCTGCCCGCCCTGATCGGTTTCGGGCTGGGCCTCGGGTTGTGGCTCGGGCTGGGTTTCCGGCATGGCGGTTTCGGTGCTGTCGCCGGTTCCGGTACCGGAGCCGGTGATCGCGAAGTCGGGATCGAAGTTGCCATCCTCGGGCGCGGTTTCCGCCGTCGTGCCGGTGGTGCCGGTGTCGCCGGTGGTGGTGCCGCTGTCGGTCGTGGTTTCGGTGCCCGGTCCGAAACTGCCGCCGAAGCCGTCATCGGTGGCCGGTTCCGAGGCGGCTTGCGCCCCGGTGTCCGAGCCAGTGTCCGAGCCGGCATTCGGCTCGGGTTCCTTTGCATCGGACGTGGCTTCGACGGCGGGCTGGCCGTCGTCGAAGCTGCCGCCGAAGCCGTCGTCGGCGAGCGCCGGGACGCTGAGGAGCGCCGCCAGCGCCGCGCCGGTCGCGGTGCGTGCAATCAAGGTCATACGTTCTCTCCTTCCCGCGGATCAGCCGCGCACGTGGCTTGCGATCCAGTCGAAGTAGTTCGATACGCGGGTGTAGACCGAGTAGAGGTTCTCGTGCCCGCAGGGTTCGTTCGAGCCGAGGGGTTTGCGGCCCCAGCTGACGATGCCGACCTGAAGCCAGTCGCCATCGGCTTCCTTGATCATGAGCGGGCCGCCGCTGTCGCCGTTGCAGGAGGTGCGCTTGCCGCTGGGTACGCCGGCGCAGATCATGTTGTTGGTCAGCGCGTCGCCCCAGTTGTTGAGGATGATCGAGTAGGCCTCTTCCAGGCTGGTCATCGGGATCCGGTTCTCGGTGCCGATGGCGAGGAGGAACGCCCCTAGATCGCGTTGCGACACCTCGGCCATGCCCTTGTTGCAGGTGGCGTTGGAGACGATGTCGATATCGGTTTCCATCAGGTCGACGGGGAACTTGGCCTCTTCCATCATGCCCCAGCCGATGACGACCGCCGGGCCCTCGGGCAGCTGGGTCGAGCCGGTCTGCACCGGGATGGCGGCGACCGGGCCGGAGCTGTCGCTGATCGGCTCGGCGAGCTGGATCAGGCCGATATCGGCGTCGCCGGTGCGGGGATCGTAATCCTCGTGGACGATCACCTGGGCGACGGCGCGCAGGTCGCCCTCGCCGAGGTCGGCGGCGCCGGACTTGACGGCCACCTCGCCCGGCTGGACGGCGCGGCCCTCGTCATCGGCGATGCAGTGGGCGGCGGTGAGCACCCATTGGCGGGCGACGATCGAGCCGCCGCAGAATTGCGAGCCGTAGAGCCCCTCGACGGTGCCGTCGAGTCGTTCGGTCAGGTGCAGCGACACCTGGTGCGGCCAGGCGCCATCCTGGGCGGCGCGGCCGCCATAGATGCGCGAGGCGGTCTCGCCGGTGAGGTTCTCGGCCTTGGCGCGCTCCTTTACCACGTAGTTGGCGACCGAGGTGCCGGTGCCCTGGGCGGGTACGGCGACCTTGGAAAAGCTCGAGTCCTGCGCCAGCGCAGGCTGCGCAAGCATGCAGAACACGGACAATGCCGTGGCGCTTGAGGTCAGAAATTTCATTTGTCTTCTCCCGTTAAAAGTCCTGTTTCTTCCCCTGGTATTCCGTTGGCTCGACCGCCCGGCCCGCGCGCAGGAACGCTTCGCGGCGGGGCAGAACCTGCCATGTCCATGCCTCGACCCAGATGCCGGCGGAGCCGAGCCCGCCGAAGGCACCGCGCGTGTCGCCGCGCTGGGCCAGGTCTTCGAGAAAGGCGCGCGGGTCGGCTGCGGTGCCCCGTGTGGGGCCATCGACGCAGGTTTCGACCAGGCCTTCGAGATTGAGTGCCTCGGTGTTGTCGCGGGCTTCGGTGACGATGACGAACAGCCGCTCGGTGCCGGCGGAATAGCCGCTGGGACAGTCGGAGCAGATGGTCATGGCCGGGCCGAGGGGCAGCGCGTTGGCGTTGCCGGTGATCCGTTCGTGTTCGGCATGGACGCAGAACTGGGCGTCGACATGCACGCGGTTGACGTCGAAGGTGCCGCCGGTGGCGCCCTGGGCGCTGAAAGCGAGCCCGTCGCATTGCTTGAGCCGGGCGCCGCGGTCGAGGGGGACGGGGGCGGTGCTGCTGGCGGCACGGTAGGCGGCGCGGCATTCACGGCGGGGGGAGGTGTCACTTCCCAGGTCGGCCAGCGCCTCGATCGGGACGGGCTGGAGCTGGGTTTCGACATCGACCGGGCTGGGGTTCAGGAGCGAGCCGGAGGCGGAGAGGTTGTCGAGCATGCGGGCCAGGGTTTCGGCGCGGGCGATGCGGGCGAGGGCGGCGGGCAGGTCGAGGTCGCTCTCTGGCGTCCAGGTGAGGCCGGCGGGGCTGTCGCCGGCTTGCGCGGGCAGGCCGAACCAGAGGGCGCCGTCGGTGTGGAGCACGTCGATATCGGCCTCGGTGGCCGACAGGGTGACGGCGGGGCCTGTGCCGTCGGCCGTGGCCGCGACGGCCTCGGACAGGGCGGTGACGAGCGGGTGGTCGTCGGGCAGGGCGGCGCCGGTGGCGAGGTCGCGGGGATGGGCCAGCGCGATGGTGAGGTCGACCGGGTGGGCGATGACCTGGGCGAAGCGGGCCTCGGGCGGGAGGGTGCCGGCGATGTCGCAGAGCGTGTCGGCGCGCGGGGTGCAGTCGGCGGAGACCGGTCGTAGGAAGGCTTCGGCCGCGTCGGGATCTTCGACCTGGGCGAAGCCGATCAGCGCGTCGGGCGCGTCCGCCGCGTCGGCCACCAGCCCCAGCAGCGTGCCCTCGGCCAGCCCGTGGACCATGCCGGCGGCGACGCTGTCATCGGTGACGGCGAAGCGGCGTACGCCCGCCGTGTCGCGCCCGCCGAAGACGGCGGCGTCGATCAGGTCGCCCTCCCAGAGCGGCGTCTGGAGCTTGGCGACGCCGGGCACGTGGGAGGCGTTCATGTCGGAGAGCACCGCCTGGAAGAGCTGGCGGAAGGAGAGCGCGGCATCGTCCTGGAGCCGGGCGGCGAGCGTGGACGTGAAGAAGCCGTACCAGTCGTCGCCGCCCTCGGCCTCGGCGAAGTTGACCTCGCGCGCCAGTTCGGTGGATTGCGCCGCGTAGAAGGCGAGCAGCCCGCCGGGCGGTTCTTCCCCGGTGGGGGCAGACTCGGTGGCGTCTTCGGCCTGGTGCGCGGGCGTGACGGAAACGCCGAGCGCGGCGGGGTCGACGAAGCGGGCGACGGTGCCGGGGGTGGCGGCACGGGTGCCGGAGCCGGAATGGCAGCTGTCGAGCACGAACCAGACGTCGGCGCCGGTCATGCGGATGGCATGGAGTGCTTCGCCGATCTCGTCATCGGTGATGGCGTTGGGGATGGCCCCGGCGCCGGGTTCGGCGCGGGCGGTGTCGGCGGGCAGGAACACCTCGTCGAGCCCGTCGGCCTCGTCGCCGTTGCGGTCGGGCTGGCGGGTGCCGTGACCGGACAGGTGGATGTAGATGAAATCGCCATCCTGCGCCGTGGCGGCGAGATCGGCGAAGGCGCCGAGAATGGCGGCGCGGGTCGGGCGCGGTGCGCCCTCGATCCCGTCGGCGAGCACGGTGATGTCGGCAATACCGCGGGTTTCGAGCGTGGTGCCGAGAAGGCGGACGTCGTTGGCGGGGCCCTTGAGGTCGGCCACGCCGGCGGCATCGTCATAGTCGGAGACGCCGATCAGCAGGGCACGTGTCTCCGCCGCCGCGAGCTGGGGCGCGGCAAGGATAATGCCATAGATCAAAAACACCAGAAGGCCGCGCATCATGCAGGCCATCCTCCCCGGGAGTCGCGATGCGTACAAATTAACCGAGGGCCAGCTTACGCCGGGTTATGTAAAATCTCATAGCAAAAAATACCCCGACCCGCGCAGTACGCGGGCCGGAAGTGCTGCCATTTACTCAATTCTGCGTGAATCGCCGGTGATCAGCGGTTCTGCAGAAGCTGTGCGATGCGCGCCCGGAAGATCTCGGAATCACGCACGACGGCGGCCCAGCCGGTGGGATCGGTGCGGCGGGCTTCGCGCAGGCTGTCGATCGTCGCCTCGAAGGTCGAGGCCAGGTCGCCGAAGTCGGCGAAGCCCAGCGAGCCGGCGGATCCGGCGATGCGGTGGTAGACCGAGCGGATCTCGGCCATGCCGAGATCGATCGGGGCCTCGTCCTGTTCCACCTTGCGGCGGGCCTCGACGATTTCGCGATCGCGTTCGGCCAGAACCTTCAGGAAGAGATCGCGCGTCTTGGCCAGCCTCTGGGCCATGATCTGATCAAGATCTTCCATCTGTGCCTGTGTCATGTCTGCTCCCGTTTATGCTCTTGCGGTTTGAAGGATCGATTTGGCCTGGGTCTTGTGCGGCAGGGGGAACTGCGCCAGCGAGCGGGCTTTTTCCAGCATGCTCGCCGGGTCGCCGAGTTGCAGCAGCGCCGGGCGCACGACCGGGCCGCAGGTGACGACCGGGCGCATCACGTCGGGCTCGTCGAGCTGATCGTAGAACTGTTCGAGCGCGACGTTGATCAGCGCCTCCAGCTCGCCCGGGTCGATGGCCGCGAGGCGGGGGAGGAGGACCACGAAATCGCCCGAGCCCGCGTAGGCGAACATGTGGTGCATGGTCTGCAGCTCGCCATGGGCGGTTTCGGCCACGTCGCCCAGCATGTCCATGAAGGCGGTGCGGGTCATCAGGCCGAAGAGCTTCTCGGCGTTGCGGATGTGGATGCACATGGCGGCGTGGTTCATCATCCGCAGGCGGCCGACAGTTTCGAGATAGTTCTTGACCGCGACGTAATGCATGACCCCGTCGACATCGTTCAGCGCCACGGGCTCGTCGAAATCGCGCATGCCCTGCTCGATCGCGTCGTGGTCGCGCAGCATCGCCTTCATCGATTCGAAGCGGCGGCTTTCGCGGACGATCCGCTCGACGGCGCTGAGGCGGCCGCGGAGCTGGTTGATGTCGAGCGGTTTCGACAGGTAGTCGATGGCCCCGGCCTGGAAGGCGCCGTCGACGCTGTCGCGGTCGCCCATCGAGGTGATCATCACCACCGGTGCACGCTTGCCGCTTTCGGTGGAGCGGATGTTGCGGACCAGCTCGATGCCGTTCATGCCGGGCATCTCGATGTCGCAGAGGAAGCAGTCGAACGGCTGCGGAGCCGCTTGAATGGATTTCAGTGCCTCGGGCCCGGACATCGCGTAGGTGACGTCGGGATAGCCCAGCCTGTCCATGTAGGACTCGAGGATCTCGCGAAATACGGGATCATCGTCTACGGCAAGAATTCTCATCATCGTGGTTCCATTTCGTAAGCAGGGGCAATCCCTTAAGTAATTAAAAGTCTGTCGCTCATATTGAGGGCGCAATTTGGGCGTTTTCGTGGCGTTGCACCGCCAGGGTTGCGCGAACGGCAAATATTCGCCTGTCAGGCGCGCCGTTCCTGTGCCGGCGTGCCGCCCGCGACCAGGTCGCTGACGAGGCGGATGAGCTTCTGCCATTCCAGCGGTTTGGAGAGCACGGCCACGTTTTCGGGCAGGCGGTCGGGCAGGTCGCCCACGTTGCCGGACATCAGCAGTGCGGGGGTGCGCCGGTTGGGGCCGGTCCCGTCGCGGATGGTATGGACGGCGGTGGCGCCGTTCATGCCCAGCAGGTTCTGGTCGAAGATCATCAGGTCGTAGCGTTCCTGGCCGGCGGCGCCGACGGCCACGTCGCCGCTGTCGACGGCGCGCATGTTGGTGATGCCCATCAGGCCCAGCATCTCGGTGATGACCCCGCGCGAGATCTCGTCATCCTCGGCCAGCAGGATGCGGGCGTCGCCCATGGCGAGCTGGAGGATTTCCTCGGGGCGGTCGGTGTCGGCGGTGGTCTCGGCCGCATCCTCGGCATCGACCCGGTCGAGGGGCAGCTCGATGCGGAAGGTGGCGCCGGCGCCGGGGGCGCTGTGGATCGAGATGGAGCCGCCCATCAGGCGCACCAGCTCGGCGCAGATGGCCAGGCCGAGGCCCGAGCCCTCGCGCTCGCCGCTGCGGCCGTCATCGACCTGCCGGAAGCGTTCGAAGAGGTGCGGTTGGTCGGCCAGCGGGATGCCGGGGCCGTCGTCGCAGACGTTGAAGACGACGTCGCCGTCGGGGGTGGTGCCGGCGCAGACGCAGACCTCGCCATGCGACGAGAACTTGACCGCGTTGCCGGTGAGGTTGATCAGCACCTGCCGGATGCGGCCACGGTCGCCCATGACGCGGCGGGGCACCGAGGGGTCGACCCGGGTGACGAGGCGCAGGCCCTTGTTCTCGGCCTGGTCGACGAGGGTGTCGCGCACCTCGTCGACGAGGGAGGCAACGGCGAAGGGCTCGGCATGCAGGGTGAGCAGCCCGGCCTCGATGCGGGAGAGGTCGAGCGTGTGGTTGACCAGCTCGTGCAGGATCTCGCAGTTCTTGCGGATGCGGTTGGCGAGACTGGCGTGCTCCTCGGACAGGTCGGACCAGAGCAGAACCTGGGTGGTGCCGGATATGCCGTTGAGAAGGTTGCGGATTTCGTGGGTTGTGTGAGCCAAAGCCTCGGATTTGCGGCGGTCGCGCTCCTCGGCCTGGACGCGCTCGGACTGGATCTTGGTGATGTCGCTGACGACGCCGAGGCTGCGGACGGGGAAGCCGGTTTCATCAAGCACGATGCGGCCGCGCAGGCGCAGCCACATCCATGTGCCGGCCTCCTGGCGGAAGCGGCAGGTGACGTCGAGATCCTCGCCGGCGTAGTGGCGGAGCATGGCACGGTGCATCCAGCGCCGCTCGGAAGGGTGGGCGTGTTGCGTGAGCCATTCGAAATCGAACTGCCCGTCGCGGCCGGGGGTGCTGCCGAGCAGGGTGGCGAAGTTGTCGGAGAACTCGCAATGGCCGGTGTTGAGCTCGAGGTCCCAGAAGGGCAGGGCGCCGTAGTCGAGCGCCATGCGGAGCTGGTCGCGGCTGCGCTGGAGGTCGATCTCGGTCTGCTTGTGGCGGGTGATGTCCTGCTGGATCGAGATGAAGTTGGTCAGCCGGCCGGAGGCGTCGAAGACCGGGTTGATCAGCATGTTCAGCCAGTAGCGTTCGCCGGATTTCGCGTAGTTGAGGATTTCCACGTCGACCGGTTCGTGACTGGCGAGCTTGCGGCTGATGAGGCGCACGGTGGCGGGGTCGGTTTCGGGGCCCTGAAGCAGGTCACCGGGTCTCTGGCCGATATACTCGTCGGCCTCGTAGCCCGTGAGCCGCTCGAAGGCGGCGTTGGCCCAGATGATGCGGCCGGTATGATCGGAGGTGAGGGCGACGTCGGACGTATGGGTCGCGACAAGGGCCGCGGATCCGGTCGTATCGGTCCGTCTCAGCGCCTCATGCGCCATGGCGCCATCGTCGGTGCCGGTCTGCTCGCCCTTCAGCCTGCTGTTCACCGTCTTATGCCTTGCGCCGCGTATCGCGGCCAATCTCTTTGACGTAACGTCATTGAACATACTCGATACCATTTTTTTTACCAACTACAATCACGAACGCATCCCACGGCGGGTGTCAGGCAAAATCGTCGGCTGTCCGGCTGCGTCTCATTCGCCGGATGCGCGACGGAAGAGGCAGGACATTGTCATCCGTCCGCCCCACGTTCAGATCCCGACGGCGGCGTTCGACGCTGAGGAGCGCGCGCTCGAGAAGTCGCAAGGGTTCGTCTGCAAAGAACATCGAAGGCGTGATCGGGTTCCCGACGATCAGACCGGGTGTCCAGCCGCCGGCATTGCGCTGGCTGGCCTGTATCTGTTCGACCAGCCGGTGCGTCAGGGCCAGGGGCGTTTCGGCGGGCCGGGCGGAAAGCGCCGCCACGACCTGGTGGTCTGTCATGGAGGTACAGATCACGAGCTGGCGGTCGAAGACGCGGGCCAGGGCATTGACGATCGCGGAAAGCACGCTTTCGGGGTCGCCCCCGGGCGCGTCCATGTCGCGGGTGGCCAGATGGTCGACGGCAAGAAGGGTCGTCTTGCGCACCTGGCCGGGATCGAGGCTGTGCAGGAAGTTCAGGAAGACCTCGCTGCTGCGGTAGGACTGCCCGGTGGCGCCGGCCAGAACGGGCAGGGTCTGGCGGCGCGGCGCGGGCAGGTTGGCGGTTTTCGAGCGGGCCTGCGGCTGGGCTACGCTGAGCCGGGCGATCAGCTCGGACGGGATGAAGGGCTTGGCGAGAAAGTCGGTGGCCCCGGCGCAGAAGGCATCGACGATGGTCGCCTCGTCGTCGCTCTTGGTCACCACGATCATCGGGGTCTCGTCGTAGCCGCGCAGGGCGCGGGCCCTCTCGGTGAACTCGATACCGGTCATGTCGGGCAGGTTGACGTCGATCAGCAGGCAGTCGAACTTGCGCAACCCCTCGGTCAGCATGGTCAGCCCCTGCGCGCCGGTATCGGCGAAGTCGACCCGGTAGCCGCCCTTGGTTTCAAGGGTGGCAGCGATCATGTCCTGCATGATCAGATCGTCTTCAATACTAAGTACACGTAGCACCGGCGCCCTCGCTCGTTACCCTTTGGTTGTTTTTTGACGAAAACTGGACCGAAAATTCGGTTAGGGTGTGGCAGATTTGAGTATTCTGTTTGTCCATTCTGGCCGAAATGCGGCAGGAAACGGGCGGTTGGTCCGGGGGTGCGGAAATTTGCCGGTGCCGAGGGATACAAATCCGTTGGCGACCGGTACAACTGTGTCCTTAATGCACAATCAAAAAGTGTTAAGCGCGCCTTAACAATCCTCATTTGCGTGTGAGTCTCTTCCGGCACATTGTTCAGGCGTGAATGTTTTATATGCGCAACATCCCGGGTGCTGAAATGCAAGTTCGGCCGGTCCCCTCTGGAAGTCGGGCGCGGAGCATGTCAATGAGCCGCGTTACCAAACTCACTGGTATCGCTATCGAATGTAACCTCTCGGAGTATCCCGCGTGACGTCCGGACCCAGTGTAATCGAGCGTGTGGCCGGGCTGTTGCTGCTGTCCGGGCTGGCTTATGCCGGCAATGCCGCGGCGCTGACGCTGTTCACCCCGATCTCGTTCGTGTTCGGGTCGGTCTTCGCGCTGATCGCCGTGCGGCTGTTCGGGCTGGCCGGCGGGTGCGTCGTGGCGCTGATGGGATCCTGCTACACGGTCTATGCCTGGGGCCATCCCTATGCGCTGATCATCTTCACCGCAGAGGCGGCGGCGGTCTACGTGCTGTCGCGCCGGGTGTCCAACCTTGCCATGGCGGACGCGCTGTTCTGGATCTTCGCGGGATGCCCGCTGGCGCTGGTCTTCTACGGCGGCGCGATGGAGATGGACAGCGTGTCGGCCGGGTTGATCGCGCTGAAACAGGCCACGAACGGCGTGTTCAACGCGGTGGTCGCCGGCCTGCTGCTGATCGCGCTGCGGCGCTGGCTGCCGCCGTCGTTCCGGGCGGGCACGCGGGCCTCGTTCCATTCGCTGGTGTTCTATGTGCTGGTGCTGGTTGCGAGCGTTTCGGCCGCCGGGATGACCGTGCTGGAAAGCCGGCACGAATACCGGCAGGCGGTGGAACACGTGGATGCGCTGGTCTCCCTGCTGACTGACTGGACGCGGCAGGAACTGGCGGCCGGGCGGGACCTTTCGGAGATCGAGGCGGCCTATGAGCGCGATATCGGCCTGTTCATGGCGAACATGGCCCACGACCAGCCGCAGCAGGCGGAAATCGGGCTGGCCCTGACTGGCCCCGACGGCGAGAGCGAGGCGCTGATCGGATCGGTCAGCAGCCCGTGGCGCGCCGGCGAGATCACCCGGCTTGACGACGGGCTGATGCTTTGGGAGCCGGCCGGCGACATGCCGGCGATGACGCGCACGCGCGAGGGCCGGTATGTGCTTCGCACTCCGCTGGAGGGCGACGCGGCGGGCCGCGAGCTTCTGGTGGAGGTGTCTGCGGGGGCGCTGGTGGCGCAGATGGAGGCCGGCGGGCGATGGAACATGACGATGCTGGCCATCGCGATCGGGCTGGCGATGATCGGGTCGAAGGTGCTGAGCGAATGGCTGGGCGCGCCGCTCGGCCGGCTGGCGCGGCTGAGCGACGGGCTGACCGGGTCGATCATGTCGGGGCAGGATGCCGGCGTGACCTTTCCCACGAGCAACATCGCCGAATACGAGACGCTGTCGACGTCGCTACGCGACATGTCGGCGCGGCTGGGCGAGAGCTTTCGGTCGCAGAAGGCGGTTCAGAAGACGCTGGAGGAGCGGGTGCAGGACCGGACCCGCGCGCTGGACCGGATGTCCCAGGTGGCACGGCAGACGACCAACTCGGTGCTGATCATGGACACCGACGCCCGGATCGAGTGGGTCAACGAGGCGTTCACCGACATGACCGGCTACACGCTCGAGGGTGTGGTGGGCAAGATGCCCGGCCGGGTGTTCCTCGGGGCCGAGTCGGACAGGGACGTGATCGGCGAGATGCAAGACGCGGTGAACCGGATCGAGGGGTTCGACGTCGAGGTCGTGATGTACGACATGGGCCAGCGGCCGTTCTGGGCCGAGGTGCGCTGTAACCCGATCTGGGATTCCGGCGGGCGGCATGCCGGGTTCATCGCGATCATGAACGACATCACCCAGCGGCGGAAGACGTCGCAGATGTTGCAGGATTCGCTGGAGCGCGTGCAGCTGGCGACCGAGGTGGCGCAGATCGGTATCTGGGCCTACGACCCGGCGACCGGGAAGGTGGAATGGAGCGATGGCAATTTCCGGCTTTACGGCCTGTCGCCGCGGTCGTTCAACGAGACGATCGGCGCGTGGCCGGACCTTCTCAACCCCGACGACAGGGCGCGGGTGGCCAGGGAGGTCGAAGCGGCGCTGGCCGACGATGCGACGCCGTTCGAGTCGGAATTCCGGGTCTACAACCCGGAGAAGGGCGCGCGGGTCTTCCGCTCGGTGGCAAGGGTGTCGCGGGACGAGCAGGGCCGGGCGGTGCGGATGACCGGGGTGAACCTCGACGTCACCGAGGACCGGCGCGCGGCGGAGGCGCTGGGCAATGCCGCCAAGCGCAACGCCGCCGTGCTGGACAACGTGGCCGACAGCATCATCACGCTGGACCGCAAGGGCGCGATCCTGTCGTTCAACCGGGCCTCGGAAAGCATGTTCGGCTATCCGGCCGAGGACGTGACCGGGCGGGACGTCAAGACGCTGTTCCCGTCGGATGCGGGCGGGCTGGAAGGCGGGTTCATGGCCGAGTACCTGTCGGACCGGGCCCCCGAGCTTCTGGGGCAGGTGCGCGAGATGGAGGCGCTGCGCCGGAACGGGGAAGCTTTCCCGGTGGCGCTGGCGGTGTCGGAGGTCGAAACGCGGGGCGAGAAGGTGTTCATCGCGATCATCCGGGACATCACCGAAAGTCGCCGGGTGGCGAGGATGCAGGCCGAGTTCATTGCCACGGTCAGCCACGAGCTGCGCACGCCGCTGACCTCGATCAAGGGGACGCTGTCGCTGATCCGGGGCGGTGTGCTGGGGACGCTCGACGATAAGGGGCACAAGATCGTGGGGGCGGCGATGGCCAACAGCGACCGGCTGTCGGGGCTGATCGACGAGATCCTCGACCTCGAGCGGCTGACGGCGGGCAAGCTGACCCTCGATATCGCGCCCTGCCGGATCGATACGCTGGTGCGCCAATCGGTCGAGATCAACCACGGCTATGCCGACCGGTTCGGGGTGCTGCTGGCGATCGAGGGCCGTCTGCCGGAGCTTGAGGTGGCGGTCGACCAGATGCGCGCCGGGCAGATCCTGAGCAATTACATATCGAACGCGGTCAAGTTCTCGGCCAAGGGCCAGACCGTGACCGTGGCGGTCGAGTCGGCACGCGGCGGGGTGCGGGTTGTCGTGTCCGACCGTGGGCAGGGGATCCCCGAGAAGTTTCACGGGGCGATCTTCAAGAAGTTTTCACAGACCGATGCGTCGGACACCCGCAAGAGCGGGGGCTCGGGGCTCGGTCTCGCAATATCGAAGGAACTGGCAAGCCAGATGGGCGGAAGAGTGGGCTTCGTCTCTCACGAGGGCGAAGGTGCGCGGTTTTGGGTGGAATTTCCGTTGTGTGAAACGGGAGTTGACGTAACGGGAGCTTTTGAACATGCCTGATACGCATATTTGTACCATACTGGACATTGCCGGACGGCAAATCAGAGGAAGTGACATGAGCGAGCTTGAGAAGGTCTTGTTCGTTGACGACGACCCGGCGATCCGCGATCTGATCGACGTGGCCCTGTCAACCGTCGGAGGACTTTCCGCGCGCGGTTTCGCATCGGGGGAAGAGGCGGTCTCGGCCGCACAGGAATTTGCGCCGCAGCTCCTGCTGCTGGACGTGATGATGCCGGACATGGATGGCCCGATGACGATGTCGGCGCTGAAGTCGTTGGACGGGCTGGAGGCGGCGCCGGCCGTCTTCCTGACGGCGAAGGTGCATGGCAAGGAAGTGGAGCGGCTGATGGGGCTGGGCGCGGTGCGCGTGCTGCCCAAGCCGTTCGACCCGATGACGCTGGCCGACGACCTGCGGGCGATCTGGGCCGAAACCGGGAGCGGAACAGCCGGGTGAGTCCTTTCCGCGACGGTCTTGACGCCAAGGCAATCCGTGGGTCGACGGCGTGGCCGGACACATGCTATCAGATGGCACGCAGCGGCCGGGGGTGGGCGCAAATCTGATTTAAAACCAAGAGCATCCTTAAAGATGCCGTATTTCTATGGTGCGTGGCACCCAGAGGTTTCCGGAGAGTTTCGAATGGATATGACCCATTCGCGCGCAGTGAAAGATCAGGCATTCGTCACGAGGCTCCTTGCGGACCTGGTGCGCGCCACGCCGGACGATCTTGACGCGCTGCTCGACCAGGGAATCGAGCGGGTCGGAGCGATTGCCGGGGCCGACCGGTGCTATATCTTCCGGCTGAACGACGACCTCGAGATTTCGAATACGCATGAATGGGTGGCCGAGGGCACACGGCCGGCGATCGAGCAGAACCAGAACCTGCCGCTGTCGCTGATCGATCCCTGGATGCCCGACCTGATCGAGGGGCGGCACATCCACCTTCCGGATGTCGAGAACTGGCACGACGATGGCGACCTGCGCGACATCCTGCGGAGCCAAGAGATCAAGGCGCTGCTGGTGGTGCCGTTCATGCATGACGGCGAGCTTGGCGGCTTCATCGGCTTCGACAACACCCGGATCGCCACGCCGTTCGCAGAGCCGACGATCGACCTGCTGAAGGCCGTGGCCGACATCATCTGGGTCACCATCCGGCGGATCGAGTCGGAGCAGGCCCGCGAGCGGGCCGAGGAGGCGCTGCGCCTGACAACGAACCGGTTCAAGGCGCTGTTCCGCACCCTGCCCGAGCTGTTTTTCGAACTGGATGCCGAGCGGCGCTATACCGGCATTTTCGCCGGGCCTTCGGACATGATGATCGTGCCGATGGAGCGGCGCGCCGGCAAGACACCGGCGGACGTGCTGCCGGCGTATATCGCGAAGATCCTCGACAGCTGCATGGACGAGGCCGAGAGCGCAGGCGTCTCGAAAGCGCGCCGGTTCGACCGGATCGTCGGCCGCGAGACGCAGGTGCACGAGGCGACGGTGGCCGCCAGCGGCCGGCCGGGCGACCCGGATTTCCGCTTCGTCGCCGTGATCCGGGACGTGACGCAGGACGCCCACGCGCGCAACCGGCTGGAACGGCTGAGCAAGGTGGCCGAACTGATGACGAACCTCGTCGTCATCACCGACCGGCCGGGCAACGTGCTTTGGGCAAACCGGGCCTTCGTCGAGAAATCGGGCTATTCCGTCGACGAGATGATGGGCCGGTCGCTTCTGGATTTCACCCGCTGCGCGAATACCGATCCGGAGACCTCGCGCCAGATCGGCGAGGCGGTCGAGGCGGGCCGCACGTTCCGGGGAGAGATCCTCAACGAAACCCGCAGCGGCGAGGAATACTGGGTCGATCTGAACATCAGCGCCGAGATCGATGAGCAGGGTGCCGATGGCATTCTCGTGCACGTGGCGACAGACATCACCGCGATGAAGACCGCCGAGCAGGATGCCGAGCAGGCGCGCGGCCTTCTGGAGAACGCGCTTTCGGCGCTGCCCGATGCCTTTGCCTATTACGACCGCGACGAGCGGCTGGTGATCTGCAACGACAAGTACCGCGAGTTCTATCCGCGCTCGGCCGAGGCGATGATACCGGGCGTGCGGTTCGAGGAGCTGTTGCGCTACGGTGCCGAGCGGGGCGAGTATGCCGACGCCGTCGGCCGGGAAGAGGAATGGGTCGCCGAGCGGCTGGCGCGCCGCGGCACGCCCAAGGAATACATCGAGGAGAACCTCAGCAGCGGGCGGTGCATCCGCATTCTCGAAGAGCCGACGCCGGATGGCGGGCGGGTCGGGATGCGGATCGACATCACCGAGCTGAAGCGGGCCGAGGAGCGGCTGGCCGAGATCATCGAGGGCGCGCAGGTGGGCACCTGGGAATGGCGCCGCGGCATCGACCAGGTGATCACCAACGACCGTTATGTCGGGATCCTTGGTTATGACCGCGAGGAGATCTCCAGCGCGACGGTGATTTCGCATTTCGAGATGGTCGCCCCGGATCAGCGCGCCGAGGTCCTTCAGCATTTCGAAATGCTGCTGCACGGCCAGCGCAACCACGTGCGGCGCGAGTTCCGGATGAAACATGCCGCGGGCCACTATGTCTGGGTCGAGATGCGCGGGCGCATCACCTCGCGCGATGCCGAGGGGCGCACGTTGCGGATTTCGGGCGTGCTGATCGACATTTCCGCGCGCAAGGCGTCGGAGGAGGCGCTGCGCCAGTCGAACGAGGACCTCAAGCGCGCGCTGCAGGAGCGCGACACCGCCGTGCGGCGGTTCTACGACGTGGCGGCGATTTCGAGCGACTGGTTCTTTGAGCTGGATGCCGATCTGAACCACAGCTTCCTGTCCGACACGTTCCAGACGATCACCGGGCAGGATCCGGCCGAGCTTGAGGGGCGCGACCTTTCGGCGCTGCTGCCGGGGGGCCGGCCGGCGGAGTCGGACGTGGCGGCGTGGAAGGCGGTTCGGGCGGCGCTGGAGGCAGGGGAAGGGTTTTGCAACCATATCCTGTCATCGCGCAAGACCGATGGCTCGCAGATCTGGATCCGGCTTTCGGCCGCACCGTTCCACGACCTGATCACCGGCGAGTTCAGCGGGTATCGCGGTGTCGGTTCCGACGTGACGGAACTTTACAACGAGCGGCTCAAGGCGCTGGCGGCGAGCGATGCGAAGAGCATGTTCCTGGCCAACATGAGCCACGAGATCCGGACGCCTCTGAACGGTGTCCTGGGGATTGCCGACCTGCTGGCGCCGACGCTGGAGACCGAGCGGCAGCACAAGATGATCGACACGATCCGCAACTCGGGCGAGCTGTTGTTGCGGATCCTGAACAACATCCTCGACATGTCGAAGATCGAGGCGGGCGAGCTGGAGATCGTGTCGGCGCCGTTCAGCCCGCTGGAGATGGTCGAGGAAGTGGCCGAGATCTACAGCACGCTGGCCGAGAGCAAGGGCGTGGGGTTCCGCCTGCTGGTCAGCCCCGGCGCGGGCGAGGGGCGGCGCGGCGACGAGCACCGGCTGAAGCAGGTGCTGCACAACCTGCTGAACAACGCGATGAAATTCACCTCGGACGGCGAGGTGACGCTGAAGCTGTCGGCGCGGAAGAACAAGCCGCTGGTCTTCGAGGTCACGGATTCCGGGATCGGCATGACCGAGGAGCAGCTTGGCAACATCTTCCAGGCGTTCCGGCAGGCCGGGGCCGATATCTCGGCGCGCTACGGCGGCACCGGGCTGGGCCTGGCGGTGGTGCGCGACATGACCCGGCTGATGGGCGGGGAGATCGGCGTGACCAGTACGCCGGGCGAGGGCACGACCTTCCGCGTGGTGCTTCCGCTGCCCGAGGCGGCGCTGTCGGTGGCCGCCGCACCGGGCGAGGCTGCTTCGCCCGACGCGCGGCCGCTGCGCGACACCTATCCGGGGCGCCGGGCGCTGGTGGCCGATGACAGTTCGACCAACCGGCTGGTGATCACCACAATGCTGGGCAGCACCGGGATCGAGATCGAGGAAGCGAAGGACGGGCGCGAGGCGGTCGAGATGTGGCAGGCGGCGCAGGAGGCCTGTGGCGGGGCGCCGTTCGATGTGCTGATGATCGACATCTCGATGCCCGAGATGGACGGGCTGGCCTGTCTGGACGAGATCCGCCGGCTCGAGCGGGAGGCCGGGCTGCCGCCGGCGCCGGCCGTCGCCGCGACTGCCAATGCCATGCCGCAGCAGATCGCCGACTACATCGTCGGCGGCTTCGACAGCTATCTTTCGAAACCATTCCGGCAGAGGGAGCTGCTTCAGCTTCTCGATGCCTTCATTCCGGCGGAGGAGTCATGAACGACATGTCCAAACCGGCAAAGCCGGGCGAGAGCACGGCGAAGGTCCTGCTGGCCGACGATGACGAGATCGCGCGGAGCATCATCTCTGACGTGCTGAGCGCGGTCCTTCGGGTCGAGTTCACCATGGTGCCGGACGGCCGGCAGGCGCTGGTCTCGGCGCTGTCTCAGAAGTTCGACCTGCTGATCTTCGACCGCAACATGGACCCGATCAAGGGCGACCGCATCATCCGCTGCCTGCGCACGGGCGCGAGCCCCAACCGCGAGTCGCCGATGATCCTGACGACGGCGGAACTGGATCACGTCAGGGAAGGCAGCTTGCATCTGGCCGAGGCCAGCCTGTACATGCCCAAGCCGATCGATGCATCGGGCCTGATCAAATGGGTCAGCCGAAGTCTCGCATTGCAGTAGCCTCGGGTTATTTTCTCGGGCAGCACCACCAGAAGGCCGCCAAAACTTGATCGATCTTGCGCACGCGCCCACGCTTATCGTCGTGATCAATGCGGCGTTGATGATCTTCTGCATCCTGTTCCTGGGTGGGCGGACCTTCTTCAACGGCAAGCCGTTCATGATGCTGACCTGCGCGGCGATGTTCTGGTGGCTGGTCAGCGCGGGGATGGAAATCCAGTCGACGACGCTTGAGCGCAAGCTGTTCTGGGCCACCGCCGCCTGGCCCGCCATCGCCACGGTGCCGGTGACGTGGTTTTTCTTCCTCTACAATTACGCCTTCCTGGTGCGCAGCGACCGCGACCCGAGGGTGAAGGCGCTGATCCTGGTGGTGCTGGTCGGGGTGATGGCGATTACCTTGACCAACCCGTGGCACGGGGCCTTCTACGGTGAGGGTACGGCGCTTGAGACGGTCAATGGCCGCCTGTCCGCGACGTTCGATCACGGGCCGCTTTTCTACGTGACCGCGCTGGTGCTGTACGTGTTCCTTGCCGCCGCGGTGGGGATCCTGGCCTATGCCTCGTTGCAGGCGAAGCGGATGTACCGCTCGTTCTTCCGGGCGTTGCTGATCGTGACGATCGTGCCGGTGGCGGGCAACGTGGGGTACCTGCTTTACGACATCACGATCTTCGGTTTCGATCCGACGCCGTTCCTGTTCTCGGCGGTGGTAACGCTGTTCGTCTGGCTGCTGATCGTCAGCCGGGTGCTCAACCTCGACAGTATCGGCAAGGAAGTGCTGTTCCTGTCGAGTTCCGACGGGATCATCGTGCTGGATACCGATGGCATCGTCTGGGGCGCGAACGAGCCGGCGCGGGAGTTGCTGGGCCGCGAGCTGACGCGGGACGGGGCGTCGCTGCGCGGGATGGAGCCGATCTGGGGTTACGTGCAGGAGAACCTGTCGCGGGAAACCACGCCCGAGCCTAGGATCATCCGGCTTCAGGACCGGGCCTTCGACACGCGGCTGGTGCCGATCTTCCGGCCGCTGCATATCGGGCGGGTGACGATGGGCTGGGTGCTGAGCCTGCGCGACACGACCGAGCTGCTTGACCTGTCGCGGCGGCTGGAGGCCGAGCGCGACCGGCTGCAATCGCTGATGGAGAACAGCGCGATCGGCATCTTCCTTGTCGATGAGAATGGCGGCATCGTTTATGCCAACCCCGAAGCAGAGATGATTACCGGGCGGCCGGTAACCGAGATCACCACGCGGAACGTGCGCGACGACGACTGGAAGGTCACCACGGTCGATGGCAGGCCGCTGGCGCGCGAAGACCTGCCGGCGGCGGTTGTGCTGCGGACAGGCGATAAGGTCATGGACATGCGCTTTGCCCTGGTGCGGCCCGATGGCGAGCGGCGGGTGATCTCGGTCAATGCCGTGCCGGTGATGGGGCCGGAGGGGCGGCAGGTGGTGTGCAGCGTGAGCGACGTGACCACGCAGGAGGCGGCGGCCGATTTCCTGCGGCAGGCGCGCGACCGGGCCGAGGCGGCGAACGCGGCCAAGACGCAGTTCCTGTCGAACATGAGCCACGAGATCCGGACGCCGCTGAACGGGGTGCTGGGGATGGCCGAGCTGCTGGGCCATACCGACCTGAACGACGAACAGCGCCGGCACCTTGCGGTTTTGCGGGACTCGGGTGAGGGGTTGGTGGGTATCCTCGACGACATGCTGGACATGGCCAAGCTGGAAGGCGAGGCGGTGCGGCTGGCGCACGAGGTGTTCACCCCCAACGAACTGGCCGAGCGGCTGGATGCCCAGTTCGCCGAGAAGGCCGAGGACAAGGGGCTCGATTTCGAGCTGTACATTTCGGCGGGCGGCGACACGGAGCTCGAAGGCGATCCGAAGCGGATCGTGCAGATCGGTCAGCACCTGATCGGCAACGCGATCAAGTTTACCGAGAAAGGCCGGGTGACGGTGACGATGACGCTTGGCCGGGACGGGGTGCTGGAGCTGAGTGTCGAGGATACCGGTGCGGGGATGACCGAGGAAGAGCTGGAGCGGGTCTTCCAGCCCTTCACGCAGGCCGACGAGAGCCGCACGCGGCGGCATGGCGGCACCGGGATCGGGCTGGCCGTGGTGGCAAGGCTGGTCGACCTGATGAAGGGGCAGATCGAGACCGAGACCGTGCCCGGCAAGGGCACGACGATCACCGTGAAGCTGCCGTTTCCCCGGAACTGAGCCCGTCAGAGGGCGCGGTCGCGCAGGTCGGCCACCGCCCTTGCGAGGGCCGGGCCGATCATGGTGCGGAAATCTTCGGTCGTCACGTTGTCGTAGGTCGAGCCGCTGAAGAACGCCACCGGGCTGCCGAATTCATGCGGGCGGTAGGGGACGGCGATGCTGTTGATGTTGCTGGAGTGATGCCGGTCGCGGGGGACATGGGCGAAGCCCGACCCCTGGACGTCGTCGATCGCTTCCTGCCGGCGCGCGCGCAGGGTATCGGGGGACATGTCGCCCTGCTCGGCGAGGATGGCGGCAAGCTGGTCGAACTCGGTGTCCGTGACTGCGCTGAGATAGGCCCGCCCGGTCGAGGAGGTTGGCACGGGCAGGCGGTACCCCACCTCCAGCCAGATCGAGGCCGAGCCGACCGGGCGCCATGTCTTCGTGAGAAGCATCCGCCCGCTGTCATGAATGGCGATGCCGATGAGGGTGCCGGTGTCGTTGGCGAGTTTCTGCATCTCGGGCCCGGCGGTTTCCACGAAGGAGAAGGAGGCGGCGGCGATGTTGCCGAGGGCGAGGGCGGCTGGGCCGAGCCGGTACTTGTCGTGCTTGCGGCCATGGGTGAGGTAGCCCAGGGCGCAGAGCGTGAAGGTCAGCCGCGAGACGGTGGGCCGGGGGATGCCGGTGCGTTCGGAGATATCCTGGTTGCCGAGGCCGCTGTCGGTGGGGCGGAAGGCGCGCAGGATGCTGAGGCCGCGGGCGAGGGTCGTGGCGAAGCGGCGGTCGGAGGGGTCGGTCATTTCGGGGCCTCCGGCGGGGTGGCGAGAGCGTCGGCGAAGCTGTCGATCAGCTTGGATTTGAGGATCTTGCCGGTGGCGGCGGCGGGCAGGTCGTGGGCCACGATGATGCGGGACGGGCGCTTGTAGGGGGCGAGGCGGGTTTCGGCGAAGGCCATGAGCTCGGGCTCGGTGACGGTGCCGTGCTCGCGGATGGCGACGAAGGCCAGCACCTCCTCGTTGCCCTCGACCTGGCGACCTACGACGCCGGCCATGATGACGTCGGGGTGGTCGGTCAGGGTGGCCTCGATCTCGGGCGGGTAGACGTTGAAGCCGGAGCGGATGATGAGTTCCTTGCTGCGGCCGGAGATGTGGAGGCGGCCCTCGTCGTCGAAGCGGCCGAGGTCGCCGGTGCGGAAGAAGCCGCCTTCGGTGAAGGCCTGTGCGGTGAGGTCGGGGGCGCGGAAATAGCCGCTGGCGATCTGCGGGCCGCCGGCGAGGATTTCGCCGATCCCTTCGTCCGGCGTGGCGCCGGGGACGGTCATGTCGAGCTTGACGAGGCAGTTCAGCATCGGGCGGCCGACGCTGATGTCGGCGTCGCCGATGGGGTTCTTCGTGGCGCAGATTCCGGCGGCAGTTTCGGTCAGGCCATAGCCGTTCTGCATGGCGGTGCCGTAGAACGTCTCGGCCTTGCGTTTCCAGGCCGGGTCGAGCGGCGCGCCGCCGGAGGAGACGTATTTGAGGCGGTTGCCGGAGGGGCGGGGGAGGTCGTTGGTTTCGGTGTAGTGGAACAGGTGGGCGTGCATCTGCGGCACGGCGGGCAGGACGGTGACATCCTGTTGAACCGCGTCATAGAGGCGTTCGGCCGAGAAGCGGGTTTCGAGCCGGCAGGCGCATTGACGAGAGGCCACGGCCATCAGGACGACGGCGCCGAAGATATGGCTGGTGGGCAGGACGAGATAGACCACGTCATCGGCGGTCATGTCGCGCTGATGGGCGGCGGCGTTGCCGGCGGCGATCATGTTGGCGTGGGTCATCATCGCGGCCTTGGGCGTGCCGGTGGTGCCGGAGGTGTAGAGCAGCATGGCCGTCTGCTGGGCCGGGTCGTCGGGCGTGGCGCCGGGGTGGGAGAGCAGGGCGGCGCGGCCGAAGCTTCCGGTGATGTCGCGCGCGCCGAGGGTGGCGGCGTGGCGGGCGGCGTCGTCGGAGGCGGCGGTGGTGAGTATGGTGACGCGCGGTTCGCAATGGTCGGTGATGCGGGCGATTTCCGGCTCGGTGAGGCGGGCGTTGGCGAGCACTGCGCTGGCGCCGATCAGGCTGGCGGCGAAGAGGAAGGCGGTGGCCTCGACCGAGTTCTCGGAGACCAGCAGGATGCGGTCGCCCGGGCCAGCACCGGCGTCGTGGAGGTGGTCGGCGGCACAGGCCGCGTGTTCCGCGAGGTCGGCCCAGGTGACGTGGCGCGTGCCGTTCTCGAGGATGGCCAGCGCGTCGGGCCGGGCGCGGGCGGCGGCGAGGAGGAGATCATGCACCCGGCCCGTCATCGCGTTACCCGCCCGAGAGGTGGATGAAGCGTTCGAGGTGATGGTCGACATCGCCGAAAAGGTGGTCGGCCATGACGAGGCGGCGGGCGTGGTGGGAGAGTTCGTATTCTTGCGTCATGCCGATGCCGCCATGCATCTGGACGGCTTCCTCGGCCACCAGCGCGGCGACGCGGCCGACAAGGTTCTTGGTGGCGCTGACATGGCGTTCGCGGGTGTCGCGCGGGGCGTCGAGGTGGCCGGCGAGGTTGAGTACGGCGGAGCGGGCCTGTTCGATCTCGGTCAGCATGTCGGCGATGCGGTGCTGCAGGGCCTGGAATGTGCCGATGGGGCGGCCGAATTGCTGGCGCTCCTGCAGGTAGGCGAGGGTGAGATCCTTGGCGGCCTCCATGGCGCCGAGGGTTTCGGCGGACAGCGCGAGGATGGCGTGGGCGGTGGCGGTTTCGAGGAGGGCGTGGCCCTGGCCCGGCTCGCCTATGCGGGTGTCGGCTTGGGTGTCGGTGAAGGCGACCTGGGCCGAAGCGGTGCCGTCGACATTGGTGATGGGTGTGATGGTGAGGCCGGGGGCGTCTGTGGGGATCAGGAAAAGCGAAATGCCCTCGGGGTCGAGCCGGTCACCGGTTTCGCGGGCGGAGACGATGAGGTGTGTCGCCTGGGCGCCGTAGAGGACGTTGGTTTTGGTGCCGGTGAGGGTTGGTTTCGCCGAGAGGGAGACGTCGGCGAGGTCGTAGCGCGCGTCGGGCTCGGTATGGGCGAGGGTGACGATGCTGTCGCCGGCGATGATCTGTTCGACAAGGCCTGCGTGGTCGGTGAGCAATGGCGCGGCGAGGGCGGCGGGGAGGAATGGCTCCAGCGTGCCGGCGCGGCCGAGGGTTTCGAAGACGAGGGCGATGTCGGGGCCGGTGCCGCCGAAGCCGCCCGCCTCTTCCGGGAAGAGGGCGGCGAGGGTGCCGAGATCGGCGAGGCCCTTGAAAAGGTCGGCGTCGTAGGGGGCGCCGCTGTCGAGGGTTTTGCGGCGGCGCTCGTGGTCGAGGTTGTCGGCAAGGTAGCGCGAGAGGCTGTCCTGCAGCATGCGGCGTTCGTCGGAGAGGGTGAAATCCATCGTCAGCCCCCCAACACGGATTTTGCGACGATGGTGCGCTGGATTTCGTTCGAGCCGCCGAAGATCGAGAGCTTGCGCATGTTGAAATAGGCGGGCGCGGCACCGGGGGCCTGTTCATGGCCCAGCGGTTCGGTATTGTCTCCGCCGTCGAGGAAATCGGGCTGGTGCGGCAGGGCGTGGGGGCCAAGCGCGCGGCGGAGGAGGGAGGTCAGCTCCTGCCGGATGACGGTGCCCTTGAGTTTGAGCATGGAGCTTTCGGGGCCCGGCGCGCGGCCCGCCTCGGCGGCGGCGAGGATGCGGAGGTTGGTGGTGGCCATCGCCATCAGGTCGATCTCCACCTGCGCGAGACGGGCGGCGAAGAAGGGGTTCTGTGCCAGCGGCTTGCCGCCCGAGGTGACCTCGGAGGCCACGCGCTTGACGGTGGCGAGCGCGGCGTTGGAGAAGCCCACGCCCGCGATGTTGGTGCGCTCGTGGGTAAGGAGGTACTTGGCGTAGGTCCAGCCCTTGTTCTCCTCGCCGACGAGGTTCTCGACCGGCACGCGCACGTCGTCGAAGAAGACCTCGTTCACCTCGGCCTGTCCGTCGATCAGGGTGATGGGGCGGAGGGTGACGCCGGGGGTGTCCATGTCGATCAGCAGGAAGGAGATGCCTTCCTGTTTCTTGGCGTCGGGGTCGGTGCGAACGAGGCAGAAGATCTTGTTGGCGTATTGTCCCAGGGTCGTCCACGTCTTCTGGCCGTTGACGATGTAGTGGTCGCCATCGCGCACGGCGCGGGTCTTGAGCGAGGCGAGGTCGGAGCCTGCGCCGGGTTCGGAATAGCCCTGGCACCACCAGTCTTCGCCGCTGAGAATGCGGGGGAGGTGGTGGTTTACCTGTGCCTTTGTCCCGAAGGCGAGGAGGACGGGCGCGAGCATGGTGATGCCGAAGGGCACGGTGCGCGGGGCGTGGGCGAGGCAGGCTTCTTCCTCGAAGATGTGTTTCTGCACCGGGCTCCACCCCGCGCCGCCATGCTTGAGGGGCCAGCCCGGGGCGAGCCAGCCCTTGTCGTTCAGGATGGCGTGCCAGCGCTGGTAGTCGTCCTTGCCCAACCGCTTGATCAGGCGGACCTTTTCGGACAGGTCGTGCGGCAGGGAGGTGGCGAGGAACTCGCGCACCTCCTGCCGGAAATCCAGTTCGGCCTGCGTGAAGGCAAGGTCCATCGGATCAGTAGATCTCGAAGAGGCCCGCCGCGCCCATGCCGCCGCCGATGCACATGGTGACGACGCCAAGCTTGGCGCCGCGGCGCTTGCCCTCGATCAGCAGGTGGCCTGTCATGCGGGCCCCGGTCATGCCGAAGGGGTGGCCGATGGAGATGGAGCCGCCGTTGACGTTGCAGATTTCGGGGTCGATGCCGAGCCGGTCGCGGCAGTAGAGGGCCTGGCTGGCGAAGGCCTCGTTCAGTTCCCACAGGTCGATGTCTTCGACCTTGAGGCCGTGGCGTTCGAGCAGGCGGGGAACGGCGAAGACCGGGCCGATGCCCATCTCTTCGGGCTCGCAGCCGGCGGTGACGAAGCCCTTGAGGGCGCCCATGGGTTCAAGCCCCTGTTTCTCTGCCAGTTCTGCATCCATCACGACGAGGGCAGAGGCACCGTCGGAGAGCTGCGAGGCGTTGCCGGCGGTCACGTAATGCCCCTCGCCCTGCACCGGTTGCAGCTTGGCCAGCCCTTCCAGCGTGGTGTTGGGGCGGTTGCAGTCGTCCATCCCGAAGGTGACTTCCTTGCGGGTGACCTCGCCGGTTTCCTTGTCCTTGAAAGCCTGGGTCACGGTGATCGGCACGATCTCGTCATCGAGGCGCCCGGCCTCCTGTGCGGCGGCGGTGCGCTTCTGGCTTTCCAGCGCCAGCTCGTCCTGTGCCTCGCGGCTGATGTTATAGCGCTGGGCGACGATGTCGGCGGTCTGGATCATCGAGAGGTAGAGCTCGGGCTTGTGTTCCTCGATCCATTTTTCCTGGGCCCGCGGCGGCCGGGAGGGCGGCATCTGGCTGATGCTTTCAACGCCGCCGGCGATGGCCGCGGGGGCGCCGTTCTGGGTGATGGCGTTGGTGGCCATCGCCACGGCTTGCAGGCCGGAGGAGCAGAAGCGGTTGACCGTGGCCGCCGCGACGGTGACGGGAAGGCCCGCGCGGATCACCGACTGTCGGGCGATGTTGGCGCCTGTCCAGCCTTCGGGGTAGCCGCAGCCGATAAAGGCGTCCTCGATCAGCGCGGGATCGACTTTCGCGCGTTTCACGGCATGTTCGATGGCGTGGCCCGTCATGGTGGCGCCATGGGTTTCGTTGAAGGCACCGCGATAGGACTTGGCGAGCCCGGTGCGGGCGGTCGATACGATAACGGCCTGTTTCATATTGGGTTTCTCCTTCTCAGCCGTTCAGGCTGGCAAAATTCCGGTCGCTCTCGACGAGTTCTTTCAGCAGGGGGGCGGGTTGCCAGAGGTAGTCGTCCTCTTGCTTGAGAATGCCGATGTCGTTGAGGATCTTGGGCAAACCGACGGTGTCGGCATAGTGCATCGGGCCGCCGCGCCAGCGCGGGAAGCCGTAGCCGTTGAGCAGGACGACATCGACATCGGAGGGGCGCTGGGCGATGCCGTCGCCCACCACGCGGGCGGCCTCGTTGACCATGGCGGCCATGTAGCGGTCGACGATTTCCTGGTCGGAAATCTGGCGTGGGGTGATGCCCTTCTCGGCACGTTCGGCTGCGACGATCTCCTCGACCTCGGGGTTGGGGACGGGTTTTTCGCCCTCTTCGTAGATGTAGAAGCCCTTGCCCGTCTTGCGGCCGAAATCGCCGCGTTCGCAGATCCTGTCGGCGAATGCCGCGTAGGTTTCGCGCGGGTCGCGGGTTTCGGCAAGGCGCTTGCGGTTGGCCCAGCCGATATCGAGCCCGGCCAGGTCGCTGACCGCAAACGGCCCCATGGCAAGGCCGAACCCGGTCAGGGCCCGGTCGACGTCGAAGGGGCTGGCCCCGGCCAGAACGGTGGCGAACATGGCCTTCTGGTAGTGCGACAGGATGCGGTTGCCGATGAACCCGTCGCAGACACCGGCGCGCACGGCGATCTTCTTCATCTTCTTGCCGAGGGCGAAACCGGTGGCGGTGACCGCCGGGTCTGTCTTGTCGGCGACGACCACTTCGAGCAGCTTCATCACGTGGGCGGGCGAGAAGAAGTGCAGGCCCAGCACGTCGGCGGGGCGCTTGGTGGCGGCCGCGATCTCGTTGATGTCGAGGTAGGAGGTGTTTGTGGCCAGAACCGCGCCGGGCTTGCAGACGGCGTCGAGCTGGCCGAAGACCTCGCGCTTGACTTCCATGCTTTCGAACACGGCCTCGATCACCAGGTCGCGGTCGCCGAAATCGGCATAGTCGGTGGTGGTGCGGAAGGTGTTTTCGAGGATGGCGTCGTGCTTGGCCTGCGCGAGCTTGCCGCGTTTGACGGCGCCGGCGAGGTTCTTCTCGACCGTGGCGCGGGCCTTGGCGGCGGCGGCGTCGTCACGCTCGGCGAGCGTCACGTCGATGCCGGCCAGCAGGGCGGAGGTGGCGATGCCCGCCCCCATGGTGCCGCCGCCGACGACGCCGATCCTGTCGGTCGGGCGGGGGTCGGTGCCTTCGATGTCCTTGACCTTGGCGACACTGCGTTCGGCGAAGAAGGCGTGGATGAGGGCCGAACGCTGGTCGGAATTGAGCAGGTCAAGGAAGAGGTCGCGCTCGTTCCTGAGGCCTTCGGCGAAGGGCATGGTGGTCGCCCCTTCGACGGCTTCGAGGGCGGTGACCGGGGCGATGATGCCGCGGGCGGATTTCTTCACCTTGGCGCGGAGGGCGTCGAAATCGACGGCGTCGGCGTCCTTCGCGGCATTGTCGGAGGTGCGGCGGGGGCCGGCGCCCTCGGCCAGCAGGTCTTTCGCATAGGCGAGACCGGCGGCGCGGGGGTCGTCGCCCTCGTCAAGCCGGTCGATCAGGCCGAGGTCGTGGCCTTCTTTCGCGGAGATCATGCCGGCGGAGGTGATCATCTCGGCGGCTTTCGCTACCGGGATCAGGCGGGGCAGGCGTTGCGTGCCGCCGGCGCCGGGGAGGATGCCGAGATTGACCTCCGGCAGGCCCATCTTGGCCGAGGCGAGCGCCACGCGGTAATGCCCGCCCATCGCCACCTCGAGCCCGCCGCCGAGGGCAGTGCCGTGAATGGCGACGACGACCGGCTTGGTGCAGGCTTCGATCTGGTTGACGAGGTCGGGCAGGCCGGGTTCCTGCGGGGGTTTGCCGAATTCCTTGATATCGGCGCCGGCAATGAAGGTGCGGCCGGCGCAGCAGATGAGGATGGCTTCGACGGCCGGGTCGACCTCGGCCTCTTTCACCTTGTCCTGGAGACCCAGCCGGACGGCATGGGACGCCGCGTTGACCGGAGGGTTGTTGACTTCGACGATGGCGATATTCGCCTCGCGCGTGATGGTTACGGGGGTGTCCACCGTTCCTCTCCCTTTCGAATCCTGTTGGCGGGGTCTTACCGCACTCAGACAGAAATTTCAAAATATGAAAATGAATTTTGCATAGTGGAATTTAGGGGCATGCCGTTGGCCCCGCAATGATGACACTGAGAAAGACGTTTTCAAGTCTCCCGCCGCGCTGTCATAGTGGCGGGCGAAACATGGCCATCAGCGCGGGAGGCGGGAGCATGTCGGAAAAACACGAGGCCGGGATGGCGGTACGGCGCCGGGTCCTGGGCGAGGCGCATGTGGACCGGGCCGAGGCGGCGAAGACGCCGCTGGACGCGCCGTTCCAGGAGATGATGACCGAGGGCGCCTGGGGCACCGTCTGGGCCAGCGACGCGATCAGCCTGCGGGAACGCTCGATGCTGACGCTGGCGCTGTTGGCGGCGACGGGGAATTTCGAGGAGATCCCGATGCATATCCGCGCGACCGCCCGCACCGGGGCCAGCCCGCGCGACGTGGCGGAGGCGTTTCAGCACGTGGCGGTCTATGCCGGGGTGCCCAAGGCGAACCACGCGCTGAAGATCGCCAAGAGCGTATTTGCCGAGATGGAGGCGGAGGAGAGCCAATGACCAAGCCAGCCGAATATTACCAGCGCGACCGGGAATGGCATCCGCCGGCGCTGGCGCGGGACTACAAGACATCCGTCGCCCGCTCGCCGAGCTATGCGTTGATCAGTCTTGAACAGTCGGCGAGCGAGATCACCGGGCCGGTGTTCGGCCACAATGATATCGACCCGGGCGACAATGACCTGCTGACCAATTACGCGCAGGCGGGCGAAAGCCCGATCGGCGAGCGGATCATCGTTCACGGGCGGGTTCTGGACGAGAACGCGCGGCCGGTGCCGAACACGCTGGTCGAGATCTGGCAGGCCAATGCGGGCGGGCGGTACCGGCACAAGAAGGACATGTACCTTGCCCCGATCGACCCGAACTTCGGGGGGTGCGGACGGACGTTGAGCGACGAGAACGGATATTACTTCTTTCGCACGGTGAAGCCCGGCGCGTACCCCTGGCGGAACTGGGTGAACAACTGGCGGCCGGCGCATATTCACATCTCGGTCTTCGGCAGCTCCTTTTCGCAAAGGCTGATCACGCAGATGTATTTCGAGGGCGACCCGCTGATCGCGAAATGCCCGATCGTGCAGACCATCCCCGACCCGGCGGCGATCGACCAGCTGATCGCGCCGCTCGACCTGAACGCGACGATCCCGCTGGATACCATCGCCTACAAGTTCGACATCGTGCTGCGCGGGCGGCGGTCGACCCTGTTCGAAAACCGGCTGGAGGGGAACTGATGCCGCAAAAGCTTGATTACCTTAAGGAAACCGCGTCGCAGACGGCGGGGCCTTACGTTCATATCGGGCTGGCGCCGGGGGCGGCGGGGTTCGATATCTACGAGCGCGAGCTGGGCTGGGACATTGCCGGGCCGAATGCCGGGGGGGAGCGGATCCGGGTCGAGGGGGTCGTGATCGACGGCACCGGGAGCCCGGTGAAGGATGTGCTGCTGGAGGCGTGGCAGGCGAATGCGGAGGGCGTCTATGCGCATCCGGAGCATCCCGGCGAGGTCGAGGAGGGGTTTCGCGGCTGGGGCCGGGTGATCACGGATTTCGACACCGGGGAGTGGGGGTTCGATACCGTCAAGCCGGGGCCGGTGATGGGCCGGATCGGCAAGATGATGGCGCCGCATATCAACCTGTGGATCGTGGCGCGGGGGGTGAATGTGGGTTTGAATACAAGGGTTTACTTCTCGGACGAGGCGGAGGCCAATGCCGCGGACCCGGTGATGGGGCTGATCGAATGGGAGGTGCGGCGGCAGACCCTCGTGGCCCAGCGGGCGGAGCGGGACGGGAAGGTCGTCTACCGGTTCGATATCCGTCTGCAGGGCGAGGGGGAGACGGTGTTCTTCGATATTTGAGTGCGTTGGGGGTGGTGGGTTTCACCCACCCTACGGGCGTCCGGCGAGCGAAGGTTAACGGGGCGGATGGGCCGGATTTCGACGTCGGTATAACGTCGGTATTTTGTCGGTATTGCGTCGGTGCGGGGCACCGGCGGGGGCGGGCGTTCGAGATCGTTAACGTGGTGGGGAGACCGGCGCGAGGCCCCGGCTCGGGGGCCGGGGCGGGTCGATTTGTGATGCGTTGGCACCCGTTCCGTGGTGGCGCGGCGGTGGGTTTCACCCACCCTACGGGTGAGGTTGGCACGCGCCCGGAGTCAAGGCCGCAGGCCGCCGGGCGAGCGCCGGCCCGTCCCGCCGGGCAGGCGCTTTTGAGGCCGGGCGTGACGTTTCAGAGGATGGATGTACTTGGCGCGATAAAGTGGCGGCCATTCTCGTAGCAGCGCCTCCCCACGGGCCGGCGCTCGCCCGGCTTGGCGGGTGGCGCGCGGTGGGGTCAGCCGTGACTGGCCGCTTTCTCGAAATGTGTGACGAGGGCTTCGGCGTGGGCGCGGGGGACGTGGAGGCGGTAGGTCTTGGCGTCTTCCATGCGGTAGAGGAAGACGCCCAAGCCGAAGAGCTGGCGAGCCGTGGAACGGGAGGGGATGTCGGGGGTGATTTCCGCGCCGCGTCCGAGGAGGGGGAGGGCGTCGCCGGTCAGGTCGAAGACGGTGTAGGCGTCGGTGACGTCGGAGGTGGCCTGTTGGGTGGTGTCGTTCCAGCCATCGGGTGTTTCGGGGGCATTGACCAGCAGCAGGCGGTCGCGGCGGAGGATGGCGGCGTAGGCGTCGGACGGGGCCGCGCCGGGCCAGTCGACGAGGGGGAGGTCGGTTTGCTGCAGGACGTTCGGGCCGGAGACGAGGGTCTGGCGGGTGAGGTGCACCGGGGTCAGCCTGGCGGGGCCGAGGGAGATGGGCGTGGCCGGGTTGCGGGGGGCGTCCCAGAGGGCGGTGTCGTCACGCATCGAGGCGGGCTCCTTCGGGGTCGAGGGCGCAGGGGGCAGTGACGGTGGCCTGTCGGGTTTCGCCGAGGTGCCAGGCGGTGATGGTGTCGCCCATGCGGTCGGTGCCGTTTTCGAGGAGGGCGAGGGCGATGGGGCGGCCGAGCGTAGGGCTGAGGTAGCTGGAGGTGACGTAGCCGAGGGAGCGCGGGATTTCGTCGTCTGTCACGACGTGAGCGCCGGTGGGGAGTGGGGGTGCGCCGGCGGGGACGGTGAGGCCGACGAGTTGCTTGCGGTCGGGGGCGTTGGCTTTGTCGGTATGCAGGCTGCGGTCGCCGACGAAGGGGGTGGATTTCTTCTGGCGCGGGGCCGTGAAGCCGAGGTCGTGGGGCATGGTTTCGCCGTCGGTGTCCTTGCCGATCATGAGGAAGCCTTTCTCGGCGCGGAGGATGGAGAGGGCTTCGACGCCGATGGGGCCGGCGTCGAGCGGTTTGGCGGCGTCGAGCAGGGCAGACCAGAGGGCGGGGGCCTTCGAGGCGCGGATTGACAGTTCGAAGCTGGTGTCGCCGGTGAAGCTGACCCTTGCGAGGCGGAGGGGGGTGTCTTGCCACGATGTCTCGCGCAGGGACATGTGCGGGAAGTCGTCGGTGTCGAGGTCGAGCGTGTCGAGGATGGCGCGCGCCCTTGGGCCGGTGACGGTGAGGGTCGCCCAGTGCTGGGTCGTGTCGTGGATGAAGATGCGGTCGGGGTCGTTGCCGTCCTGGCGCCACGCTTCGAGATGGGTGCGGACAGAGTCGACATGGCTGGAGGAGCAGGAGATGACGAAGCGGTTCGCGTCGAGGCGGGCGATGACGCCGTCGTCGAAGACGGCGCCGCCCTCGGTGAGCATGAAGCCGTAGCGGATTTTGCCCGGCTTCAGGGTGGCGATGGTGTTGTAGTAGATGAAGTTGACGAAGGCCTCGGCTTCGGGGCCCATGACCTCGATCTTGCCCAGGGGAGAGGCGTCGAAGATGGCGGCGGTTTGGCGGGCCATCAGGGCTTCGGTTTGGGCTTGTTGGACGGGGTCGCCTTTGCCGTACCAGCCGGGGCGGAGCCAGCCGCCGTACTCGCCAAGCGCGGCGCCGGCGGCGCGGTGTTGGGGTTCGAGAGCGAGGCGTTTCAGGGGGTTCCAGAGCTGCTTGGTGTGGGCGCCGTGGTACATCTCGATGGGCACGGGGACGAAGGGCGGGCGGAAGGTCGTTGTGCCAACCTCGGGGATGGGGCGGCCCTGGATGGCGGCCATGGCGGCGAGGCCGGGCATGTTGGAGGTCTTGCCCTGGTCGGAGGCCATTCCGAGGGTGGTGTAGCGTTTCAGGTGTTCGACGGAGGTGTAGTTTTCGCGGGCGGCGAGTTCGACATCCTTGAGGGTGACGTCGTGCTGGAAGTCGATCCACTGGCGGCCTTTGCTGCCGGGTGCGGGCCAGTGGGGGGTGATGTGGTGTTTCGGGTCGGGGCGTTTGGCGGGGGTGTTTTGGCCTGTGGCGCGGGCGTGTTCGAGGGCTTCGTCGGTTTCGAAACTGCCGTTGGCGGCGCCGGTGGCTGTCATGTTGTCGGGTGGGGTGCCGGGGAGGAAAGCGTTGCGCCGGTCGCACCAGGCGAGCGAGCCGCCGGCGTGGCGCCAGAGGTGGACGAGCGGGGTGAGGCCGCCCGAGGCGAGGATGGTGTCGGCCGGGTGGGTTCGGTCGCCGGCCTGGAGCGCCTTGAGGCGTTTGCCGCCGCGGGCGCTGAGGGGGGATTGGGCGGGGTCCACGTGGGTGACCTGGGCGCCGGCCTGGGTGAGTTGGGCGGCGAGCGTGTCGGCTTGCGGGGTGTTGGCGAGGAGGGCGATCTGGCGGCCGGGGAGGGTGGCGTAGCGGGCGAGGTACTCGGCGGCGGCGGCGACGGCCATGATGCCGGGGCGGTCGTTGTTGGCAAAGGTGAGCGGGCGGTCGATGGCGCCGGTGGCGAGGATGATGCGGGCGGCGCGCAGGCGGATGAGGCGGGGGGCGGTGCCGAAGGGGCCGTTCTGGGCGAGGCCGACGAGGCCGTGGTCGTAGATGCCGAAGGCGGTGGTGTGGGTGAGGATGCGGCCGCCTGCCGCTTCGATGGCGGATTGGCGTTGGGCGATCCAGTCGGCGGTGGGGGTGGCGTCGATCTGGGGGAGTTGGTGGGCGGTGCCTCCGAGCTGGGCGTGGTCGTCGATGAGGAGGGTATCTTGGCCTGATTGCGCGGCGGCTTCTGCGGCGGCGAGGCCCGCCGGGCCGCCGCCGATGACGAGTGTGTCGCAGCGGTCGTGGGTCTGGTCGGAGGTGTAGGTGTCGAGATGGTCGGGGGAGACGGCGCCGAGACCGGCCATGCGGCGGATGAGGGGTTCGAAGAGGTGCCAGTCGGGCCACATGAAGGTCTTGTAGTAGAAGCCTGCCGCGAACCAGCGGTGGAAGAGGTCGAGGCCGGCTTTCATATCGAAGCGGGCGGAGGGCCAGGTGTTGACGGCGCGGGCTGCCATGCCGCCCTGCAGGTAGGTGGTGGTGGCGAGGCAGTTGGGGAATTCGTGGCCATCGAGGGTGACATTCATGATGGCGTTGGGTTCGTCGACCCAGGCGCCCCAGAGGCCGCGGGGGCGGTGGTACTTGAAGCTGCGGCCGAGGATGCGGGTGCCGCTGGCGAGGAGGGCGGAGGCGATTGTGTCGCCTGCGTAGCCGGTGTGGGGCTTGCCGTCGAAGGTGAAGGTGAGCGGTTTGGAGCGGTCGATGAGGCCGCCGGTGGGGAGGCGGAGGGTCATTGCGGCTCTTTCCGGAGGGGGTGGGTGGAGAAGACCTCCATGGTGACGCTGTCGCGTTCCATGAGGAAGAGTTCGCTGCAGGGGAGGTGCATCCAGACCTCGCGGGTGCGGCCCTTGTCGTTGCGCTGGGCGTGGAGGTAGGTGGCCCAGGTTTCGGGGTCGATCTGTCGGGTCGTGTCGGGGCGGGTCTTGCCGGCCTCGGCGGCGAAGTGGAATTCACGCTCGTCGCGGGGGCCGCAGAAGGGGCAGGTGAAAATCTGCATGGGGTGGCCTTCCTAATGCGCGATGCCCGAGGCGGCGCCTTCGTCGATGAGGCGGCCCGTGGGGAAGCGGGTGAGGTCGAAGGGCTGGCTGAGGGGGTCGTGCCGGCCGGTGGCCATGAGGTGGGCGAGGAGCCAGCCGCCGACGGGGATGGATTTGAAGCCGCCGGTGCCCCAGCCGCAGTTGAGGTAGAGCCCGTCGAGACCGGAGGGGCCGATGATGGGCGAGCTGTCGGGGGTGACGTCGACGATGCCGGCCCAGTGGCGCAGGAGTTTGACCTTGGCGAGCGCGGGGACCATTTCGGCGAGGCCGGCGAGCACGGTTTCCTGCATGGGCAGGTTGCCGCGCTGGCCGTAGGAGGGGACGCGGTCGAGGCCGCCGCCGATGACGAGGCCGCCCTTGTCGGACTGGCTGAAATAGGTGGCGAAGGGCGGGGCGAGCCAGACGGTGTCCATCACCGGTTTGAGGGGTTCGGAGACGAAGGCTTGCAATGCGTAGCTGGTGATGGGGAGCTGGAGGCCCGCCATCTGCGCGATGACGGAGGAGTGGCCGGCGGTGGCGGCGCCGATCACGCCCGCGCGGATCGGGCCGAGGGAGGTCTCGACGCCCACGCAGCGGCCGGCCTCGGTGATGAAGCCCTGCACCTCGCAGTTCTGGATGATGTCGACGCCGCGCGAGTCGGCGGCGCGGGCGAGGCCCCAGGCGACCGCGTCGTGGCGTCCGGTGCCGGCGCGGGGTTGCAGGACGCCGCCATGGATCGGGTGGCGGCAGTCGGGGCGGGTGTTGGCCAGCGGGATGCGCTTGAGCACCTGGTCGCGGTCGAGGAGTTCCGCGTCGACGCCGTTGAGGCGCATGGCGTTGGTCTGGCGGGCGGCCATTTCCATGTCGTGCTCGGAATGGGCGGTGACGATCATGCCGCGTTGCGAGAACATGATGTTGTAGTTGAGGTCGCGCGAGAGGCCTTCGTAGAGCTTCACGCCGAAATCGTAGAGTGCCGCACTTTCCGGGTAGAAGTAGTTCGAGCGGATCACGGTGGTGTTGCGGCCGGTGTTGCCGCCGCCGAGCCAGCCTTTTTCGAGCACGGCCACGTTGGTGATCTTGTGGTTCTTCGCGAGGTAATAGGCAGTGGCCAGCCCGTGCCCGCCCCCACCGATGACGATGGCGTCGTATTCGGGCTTCGGCTCGGGCGAGCGCCATGCCTTCGACCAGCCCTTGTGGCCGCGCAGGCCTTCGCGGAAGAGGGTGAAGGCGGAGTAGCGGGTCACTGTTTGCCGTCCTGTTCCATGGCATAGGCGATCATGGTGGCGAGGACCTCGTCGGAGGCCTCCTGCCCGGTAAAGCCCTTGAGGTAGCCCGCCAGCCGATCGCAGCGGGCCTGCATCGGTTCGCGCACGTCGAGGGCGTGGTAGCCCAGCTGCATGTAATAGAGGATTCGGGCGCGCACGTCGGCCTCGTAGGGGGTGAACCCGTGGCGCTCGAACATCTGTATCACGGCGGCGAGGCGTTCCCGGTCGGCCTGATCGATGCGCTGGCGCACGGCGCCGTCGCGGCGGGACCATTCGCGCACGGCGAAATCGAGGCCGCGATCGAAGAGATCGGGGTTGAGGAAGCATTTGAAGAAGTTGCCGACGGCCTCTCCGATGGTTTCGGCGGGAAGTGCGCATTGGGCGACGATGGTGCGGGTGTTGCGGGCTTCCCAATCGTCGAGCAGGGCCTCGAGCAGGTGTTTGCGGCTTTTGAAATACCAGTAGAAGCTGGAGCGGGAGACGTCGAGCCGCTGGCCGAGGGCGAGCACCTTGACCTCGGCCACGCCGTCGCTGACCAGCACGTCGCGGGCGACGTTGAGCCAGTCTTCGCGGGTGACCTTGATATGGCCGACAAGCGGTTCCTTTTCGGGGTCGTCGCGGTGGAGGATCGGAAGGTCTCGCTTGCTCATTCAACTCTCCGGCGGGGCGCCGCCGGCGGCGGTGCGTTTGGCGATGTCGCGGTGCATCGCCTCGAGTTTAGCCTCGTCCACCGCCGGGCGCACGTCATCCTGAAGGATCTTTTTCCAGATACCCGTGGCGCGCTCGCTTGCGGTGCGGCTGCCGTTCTCCGTCCATGAGCCGTAGTTCGACCAGTCGGCGACGAGGGGCTGGTAGAACTCGGTCTGGTAGCGGGCCATGGTGTGGGCGCAGCCGAAGAAATGGCCCGACGGCATGACTTCGCGGTGGGCATCTAGCGCGATCTCGTCGGGGCCTGCGGCGGTGGGGGCGCACATCTCGGCCACCATCTGGAGGGTTTCGAGGTCGGTGATGATCTTTTCGTAGGAGACGGTGAGCCCGCCTTCGAGCCAGCCCGCGGCATGGATGATCGTGGTGGCGCCGGCCATGAGGCAGCCCCAGAGGCCGAACTGGCTTTCATTGGCGGCCTGCGCGTCGTTCACGTTGGCCGCCGAGCCCCCGGCGCAGCGCCAGGGAAGGCCGACCAGGCGGGCCATCTGGCCGGCGGCGAGTGAGGCCTTGAAATGCTCGGGCGTGCCGAAGGCCGGGGCGCCGGACTTCATGTCGACGTTCGAGGTGAAGGTGCCGTACATGACCGGCGCGCCGGGGTTGGTCATCTGCGTGAGGGCGATGGCGGCCAGCGCCTCGGCGTGGGAGAGGGTGATCGCGCCCGCGACGGTGATCGGGGCCATGGCGCCCATCAGCGTGAAGGGGGTGACGATGGCGAGCTGGCGGTGCCTGGCAAAGTCGATGAGGCCCTGCGCCATCGGAATGTCGAGGACACGGGGGCTGTTGGTGTTGATGATGGTGTAGCAGTGGGGGTCTTTTTGGAAGGCATCGTCGGTCAGGCCGCGGAAGTTGGCGAGGAGTTCGAAGCTTTCGGTGACTTGCGGCGTGCCGCGGGAGAAGACGAAGGGCAGCTTGTCGGAGAGGGAAAGCTGCGCCTCCATCGTGAAGTAGTGGCGGACGTTGGTGGCGATGTCCTGCGGTTCGACGACGGGCGGCATCATGTGGAGCACGTCGAAATGCTGCACGATCCGGGTGAATTCGCGGAAGTCGCGGCCCGAGCCGGGGCGGCGGCCGCGTTCGAGATCGGTGGCGTGGGGGGCGCCGGCGCCGCATTGGAAGGTCAGGGAGCCCAGTTCGAGCAGGAGGTCGCGCTCGCGCGTGGCGGCGCGGGCGGTGATGGATTTGGGGGCGGTGGAGAGGGCCTGGGCGACGATATCGCGGCCGAGGTAGACCATCTCGGTGGTCTCGTCGACGCGGGCGCCGGCGCGGGCGAAGATTTTCCGGGCCTCGGGGAGGAGGACCTTGATGCCGAGCTCTTCGAGCATTTGCAGGGCCGCGTCGTGCATCGCGGCGACCTGGTCGTCGGAGAAGACGGCCACCTGCGGGAAGGGGTTGCGGAGCTGGCGGTAGTTGACGTCACGCCTGGGCGCCTCGCCGCCGCCGTCACGGGCGCGGCGGCGGCGGGAGGTGCGGCCTCGGGATTCCTGTTCCATCTAGGTTCTCATGGCCCTGCCGGAGGGGTCGTAGGGCGAGGGGGCGATGACGCGTGCCGGGCGCTCGGCGCCCACGATGTGGACGGTGAGCTCGGTGCCCTCGGTGGTGGCCGTGCGGTCGAGCATGGCCATGGCGAGGGATTTGCCGGTGGTGTGGCCGTATCCGCCGGAAGTGACGAAGCCCACGCGGGTGCCGTTCTGCCAGACGGGTTCGAAGCCCGAGGCGTCGGCGTCGTCGGCGTCGATTTCGAGGGTGACGATGTGGGTGGAGGGGCCGCCGCTGTCGCGTTCGGACTGGGCCGCTTCCTTGCCGATGAAGTCACCCTTGTCCCAGGCGATCCAGCGGTCCATGCCGGTCTGGGCGGGGGTGTAGCCCTGGGTGAATTCGGCGCTCCAGATTCCGAAGGATTTTTCGAGGCGGAGGCTGAGGAGGGCGTTGAAGCCGACCTCGCGGAGGCCGAGATCGGCGCCGGCTTGCAGCAGGAGTTTGCGGAGGCCGATATGTTCGGCCGCCGAGCAGTGGATCTCGTAGCCCAGCTCGCCGGCGACGGAGAGGCGGCCCACCTTGCAGCGGTAGAGGCCGATGTCGAAGGTGCCGCAGCCCATGAAGGGGAGGTCGGCGATGGGCCCGTCGGTGAGTTTCTCGATGATCTTGCGAGCGTTGGGGCCGGAGACGCCGAAGCCCACGGTGGCGTCGGAGATGTCGCGGACGGAGATGCCGTCGCCCATGTGATCGTGGAACCAGCGCATGTGCCATTCGCGCAGGTAGTAGGAGCCCATGATCCACCACGTGCCCTCGCCCCAGTTGAAGACGGTGAGGTCGCCCTTGAGGCGGCCGTCGGGGGCCAGCATGGGGGCGAGTTTGGCGCGGCCCGGGGCGGGGAGCTTGGAGGCGAGGACGTGGTCGAGCCACGCCTCGGCGCCGTCGCCCGTGATTTCGAACCGGGAGAAGCCGGAGATGTCGAGGAGGCCGGCGGTTTCGCGCACCGCCTTGCATTCCTCGGCGACGATGGGGAAGGCGTTGGAGCGTTTGAGGGTTGGTTTTTCCTCGAAATCCTCCGAAGGGGCGAAGTAGAGGGGGAGTTCCAGCCCCCAGCTTGCGCCCCAGCGGGCGCCGGCGGCTGTCATGTCGGAATAGGCCGGGGCCATTTTCAGAGGGCGCCCGGCGGGGAGCTGTTCGTTGGGATAGGTCATCACGAAGCGGCGGGTGTAGAACTGGCCCGTGGTCTGGCGGATGAATTCCTTGTTCTCGGCGAAATCGCCGTAGCGGGCGACATCCATGCCGAAGACATCCGCCTCGGGTTCGCCGTGGACGATCCATTCGGCCAGCGACTTGCCGACGCCGCCGCCTTGCAGGAAACCCGCCATGACGGCGCAGGCGCACCAGTAGCCGGGCTTGCCGCGGACGGGGCCGACGAGGGGGTTGCCGTCGGGCGAGAAGGTGAAGGCGCCGTTGACCCAGGACTTGATGCCGGCCTCCTGCAGGACAGGGTACCGCTGGAAGCCGAGGGTGAGTTCGTTCTCGATGCGGTCGGGGTCTTCCTGTTGCAGCTCGAACCCGTATTCCCACGGGGCGCCGTCCATCATCCAGTGCTGGTGGTCGATCTCGTAGATGCCGAGGAGCAGGCCCTTCTGATCCTGCCGCATGTAGGTGAAGCCTTCGAGGTCGACGACGAGGGGCATTTCCTTTTCCAGCGCCGCGATCTCGGGGATGGTGTCGGTGATGAGGTAGTGGTGATTGAGCGGCGAGACGGGGAGTTCGATGCCCGCCATGCGGCCGACCTGCTTGGCCCAGAGACCGGCGGCGTTGACCACGTGTTCGCAGGTGATGGTGCCCTTCTCGGTGACGACTTCCCAGCCTTCGGCGGTCTGGTTGAGTTCGAGGACGCGGTTGTGCTCGATCACCTGCGCGCCGCGTTTCTTGGCCGCGCCCGCGTAGGCGTGGACGGTGCCGGTGGTGTCGATATAGCCCTCGCGCTCGGCCCACATGCCGCCGAGGATGCCGTGGGTGGACATGATCGGGCAGAGCTCGCCGGCTTCTTCGGGCGTGATCAGGTGGACGTCTTCGATGCCGATCGACTGGAAGGTGCGGTAGGCCGATTGCAGCCATTCCCAGCGGTCGGGGGTGCCCGCGAGCGTCATGCCGCCAGTCATGTGCATGCCGACGGACTGGCCGGATTCTTTTTCGATCTCGGAGAGGAGGTCGATGGTGTAGGCCTGGAGGCCGGCGATGTTGGGGTCGGCGTTGAGGGCGTGGAAGCCGCCGGCGGCGTGCCAGCTTGACCCGGCGGTGAGGACGGAGCGTTCGATCAGGCAGACATCGGACCAGCCTTCGCGGGCGAGGTGGTAGAGCACGGAGGCGCCGACGACGCCCCCGCCGATGACAACGACGCGGTAGTGAGATTTCATGGCACGCTCCCTGTGCTGCTCCGCCGCGGTGCAGCGACTCGCGGAGGGGTTCTATACAGTTCTGTCCAATGGTGAGAGCATGATTGGACAGGTTTGTCCAGGGGGAGGTTTTTTTTGGGGGGGGGCGTGGTGCCTTGCGCGGAGTCGAGGGCGAAGCCCGCCGCGCATCGACGGGCCGTCCCGACGGCACGGCGATTTGGTGAGGGAGGCGCTCCGTCGTTAGGGCAGAGGGGTTTGGCGGGGATAAAGTGGCGGCCACTGCCGTTGGTTCGCCGTACCACGTCCCGGCGATGCGCGGCTTCTCGGACGGTGGGAATATTAAAGGCCAGAATTGAAGAACCCCGACCTTTGGCCGGGGTTCATCAGATGGTTTGGCGGTTCTGACGGATGGATCACGGTTCCATCCACACCCCTCAGATGTCGAACTTCACGCCCTGCGCCAGCGGCAGCTCGGCGGAGTAGTTCACGGTCGAGGTCTGGCGGCGCATGTAGCCTTTCCAGGCGTCCGAGCCGCTTTCGCGGCCGCCGCCGGTTTCCTTTTCGCCGCCGAACGCGCCGCCGATTTCGGCGCCGGAGGGGCCGATATTGACGTTGGCGATGCCGCAGTCGGAGCCCACGGCCGAGAGGAAGGTTTCCGCCTCGCGCACGTTCAGGGTGAAGATGCAGGAGGAGAGGCCCTGCGGCACGTCGTTCTGCAGCTCGATGGCTTCCTCGAGCGTGTCGTAGCCCATGACGTAGAGGATCGGGGCGAAGGTCTCGGTCTGCACGGTTTCGGTCTGGCGGGGCATTTCAACGAGCGCGGGGGAGACGTAGACGCCGCCGTCGACGCCCTTGGCATCGCCGCCGCCATGGACTTTGCCGCCCTCGGCCTCGGCCGATTTGAGGGCGGAGGCCATTTCCTTGCGGGCGGTCTCGTCGATCAGGGGGCCGACGAGGGTGCCCTCGGTGCGGGGGTCGCCGATGGTGAGGGAGGCGTAGGCCTGTTTCAGCTTCTCGGTCAGCTCCTCGCGGATCGAGTGGTGGACGATCAGGCGGCGCAGCGAGGTGCAGCGCTGGCCGGCGGTGCCGACGGCGGAGAAGACGATGGCGCGCACGGCCATGTCGAGATCGGCGGAGGGGGCGACGATCATGGCGTTGTTGCCGCCGAGTTCCATGATCGGGCGGCCGAAGCGGGCCTGGACCTTGGGCCCGACGATGGCGCCCATGCGGGTGGAGCCGGTGGCCGAGAGGACGGGCACGTCGCGGCTGTTGACCAGCGCCTCGCCGATGTCGGCGCCGCCGATGACGACCTGCAGCAGGTCGGCCGGGGCGTCAGGGCCGAAGCGGGCCAGCGCCCGGTCGAAGATGCGCTGGGTGACGAGGGCGGTCAGCGGGGTCTTCTCGGAGGGTTTCCAGATGACCGGGTCGCCGCAGACAAGCGCGAGGGCCGCGTTCCATGACCACGGCGCGACGGGGAAGTTGAAGGCGGTGATGACGCCGCAGGGGCCCATCGGGTGCCAGGTTTCCGACATGCGGTGGCCGGGGCGTTCGGAGGCGATGGTGAGGCCGTAAAGCTGGCGCGAGAGGCCGACGGCGAAATCGCAGATGTCGATCATTTCCTGCACCTCGCCGAGGCCTTCGGAGGTGATCTTGCCGGCCTCGAGCGTGACGATGGCGCCGAGTTCTTCCTTGGCGTTGCGAAGCTCTTCGCCGAGGAGGCGGACAAGTTCGCCGCGTTGCGGGGCGGGGACGGTGCGCCATTGCTTGAAAGCCTTTTGGGCGCGGTCGATCACCTCGGGCATCTTGTCGGCGGGGGTTTCGTGGATTTTCGCCACCTCGGCCCCGTCGATGGGGGAGCGGACGGCGAGCGTGCCGCCGGTGATTTCGGCGTCGGTGAGACCGGCGGCGGTGAGGGCGTCGTGGTGGTTCATTTGGCGTCTCCTTTCGTGACCCACGCGCGCTGGTCGGCATGGCCCATGCCGGCCAGAAGGGGCGTGGCGTTCTGGTGTTTGGTGAAGTCCTGTTTGCTGCCGATCCCGCGCCAATTGGCGAGGACCAGCGATTGCGCCACCGCCCCGCCCAAGGTGGTGCCGGGGCCGGTGACGATGAAGAGGTCGGGGGCGAATTCGCGGGCCGCGACGGTGATG
Organism: Roseovarius sp.; assembly: GCF_030373445.1. Classification (GTDB taxonomy): domain Bacteria; phylum Pseudomonadota; class Alphaproteobacteria; order Rhodobacterales; family Rhodobacteraceae; genus Roseovarius. The sequence continues at coordinate 280,728 of NZ_JAUCYU010000001.1, read as the reverse complement.
GCGCGGGTGAAGTCGTAGGGTTCGGTGACCTGGTGGCCGAGCGTGTAGTCGTGGAGTGCGGCGGAGTCGGTGGCGCCGGGCCACCAGATGGTGCCGCGGCCGTCGATGAGCGGCAGGTCGGGTTGGGTGAAGAGGGAGTGCGGCAGGGCGGCGCGGCCCTTTTCGGCGACGGGCTTTTGCAGATGCGTATGGAAGGCGGCGTGGCCCTTGAGGCGCATCGGGAAGCGGTCGTCGATTTTCGGGACGGCTTGTTCGAAGGCCTTGAGGCCGTTGCTGTCGCCGGCCAGCACGAGCATGCCGCCGAGGTCGATGGAGAGGGCGAGTGTGTGGTCGTCGCGGGTGTTTATGTCGGCGACCTGCTGGAGAAGCTCGGCTTTGCGGGCAGGGTCGGGGCGCCAGTCGTCGCCGAGGAAGGGGTAGACGAGCTGGCCGCCGATCAGGGCCTCGTGCATGAGGGTGCCCATGGTATTGGCGATCTCGATGCCGTTCTCGGGCGTGGTGGCGCCGCCGCAGGCGAGCGCGGAGTACCAGCCCATCGAGTTGCCGGTGACGGCGACGGGGCGGATTTGTTCACCGTCGATGGAGAGGAAGTCGCCCAGCGTGGCCGCGTAGATCAGGCCGGCAGCGTTGTCGCCGCGGGTGAACTCGGAGGGCGAGAAACGGGCGGCGCCGTCGAGGGTGGTCAGCGGTTTTTGGTCGGCGTTTTCGCGGAAGGCGTCGAACTTGGCGAGGAGGCCGGCGTCGGGGAAGTGGCGGGAGAGGTAGCCGAGCTCGGGTTTGTTGTAGGTGCCGCGGCCGGGGCAGATGATGACGGCTGTTTTCATTTCTTGGCCCTCACGAGGTTCGTGGCCGCGTCGACGATGCTGTCGGCGGAGGGCATGGTGGCCGCGTAGGCTGGGCCGGTGGCGATGAAGCTGTCCTCGGCCGTCAGCCGGGCGTGGGGGAGGTCGGTTTTTTCCGAGATCAGGGCCATCAGGGCCTCGGCGATGCCGCCGGTGCGGCGGGTTTCGTCCACGATGAGGACGCGCTTGGCGCCCTTGAGGGCGTCGAGCAGCGCCTCTTCGGGCAGGGGGGAGAGCCAGCGGAGGTCGATGGTGCGGGTTTTGATGCCGTCGGCTTCGAGGCGCTTGGCGGCCTGGCGGGAGAGGTAGTGGCCGTTGGCGAAGCTGACGATGGCGACGTCGGTGCCCTCGCCATATTGACCGACGGAGCCAAGAGGCAGCGTTTCGCCACGCTCGGGATAGGTGGTCATCCAGCCGCCGTCCTTCTCGTCATGCAGATCGCGCATGGGGTAGAGAGCGATGGGTTCGAGGAAGACGACGACGCGCTGTTCCTCGCGCGCGAGGCGGACGCATTCGCGGAGCATTTTCGCGGCGTCGGCGCCGTTCGAGGGGCAGGCGAGGATCACGCCGGGGATGTCGCGGATCACGGCGACGGAGTTGTCGTTGTGGAAATGCCCGCCGAAGCCCTTCTGGTAGCCGAGCCCGGCGATGCGGATGACCATCGGGTTGGTGAACTGGCCGTTGGAGAAGAAGGGCAGGGTGGCGGCCTCGCCCCGGATCTGGTCTTCGGCGTTGTGGAGATAGGCGAGGAACTGGATTTCCGGGATCGGGGTGAAGCCGTTCTGGGCCATGCCGATGGCGAGGCCGAGGATGGATTGCTCGTCGAGCAGGCTGTCGATCACGCGGTCGGGGCCGAAGCGGGTGATGAGCTTTTGCGTGACGCCGTAGACGCCGCCCTTGCGGCCCACATCCTCGCCCATCATGACGATTTCGCCATGTTCGAGCATCAGGTCGGTGAGTGCCCAGTTGATGAGGCGCGACATGATCTGGGGCTCGGATTGCGCCTTGAGGTCGGGGCCGAGGGCGGCTTCGCGCGTGGCGGCGTCGGGGCCGTTGGTGGGTTTGCAGGGGCGGGCCGGGGGGATCAGGCTGGCCATGACGTCGGAGGCGGTTTTCAGGCGGGGGCGGGTGATGGCCTCCTCCGCCACGCGTTCGACGCGGGTGCAGGTGTCGTTGTAGATGTCGAGCGCCTGTTGCGGCTCCAGCGCGCCGGACTGGGAGAGCAGGCGGACGGAGTGCAGGAGGGGGTCGTTGGCTTCCTCTGCCTCGACTTCCGATTTGGGCATGTAGGTGGTGGGCATGTCGGCGCCGGCGTGGCCGTAGAGGCGGACGGTGCGGACGTGGAGGAAGGCGGGCTTGCGGCGGGTGCGGACGTAGTGGGCCGCTTCCTGTGCCGCGCGGTAGGTGTCGAAGATGTCGAGACCGTCGCAGGAGAAATACTTGAGGCCCGGGCGGTGGGCGAAATTGGCGGCGATCCAGCCTTTGGGGGTTTTGACGGAGATGCCGATGCCGTTGTCTTCGCAGACGAAGAGGAGGGGCAGGGGGATGGACTGGTAGGAGGTCCAGCCGGCGGTGTTGAAGGCGCCCTGGGCCGTGGAGTGGTTGGCCGAGGCGTCGCCGAAGGAGCAGATGGCGATGGCGTCCTCGGCATAGTGGCGGTGTTCGGGCGGGCGGCGTTTGGCCAGCCCGATGGCATAGGCGGCACCCACGGCCTTGGGCAGGTGGCTGGCGATGGTGGAGGTTTGCGGGGGGATGTTGAGGGCCTTGGAGCCCAGCACCTTGTGGCGGCCGCCGGAGATCGGGTCTTCGGCGGAGCAGGCGAAGGAGAGGAGCATGTCCCAAGTGGTGGTCTGGCCCGGCACCTGTGCGCCGCGGGCGATCTGGAAGGCGGCGTCGCGGTAGTGGAGGAAGGCCGGATCGGTGGGGCGCGTGGCGGCGGCGATGGCGGCCATGCCTTCGTGGCCCGAGGAGCCGATGGTGTAGTAGCCCTGGCCCGCCTTCTGCATGGCGCGGCTGTGGCGGTCGAGGGCGCGGGAGAGGCATTGCGAGCGGAAGAGGGAGACGGCCTCGGTGCGGCTCAGGCCGTCGGCCGGGGGGGCGCCTGCGGGGAGGTCGCCCGCGGCCACGCGGCGCAGGAAGTTGTCATGTACGATCTGGGCTCTGTCCATCGGGGGCCTCTTGCGGTTTAGCCGGTGTGGCCAGCGAAGGCCGTGGAGGGGGCGAACGTCAACCGGTCGATGGCGGTTTTCATGCGGGAGAGCGCCTCGCGGATCTGGGATTCGGCATAGGCGAAGGAGAGGCGCACGTGTCCCGGCATGCCGAAGGCGCGGCCGGGGACGAGGGCGACGCCGGTTTCCTCGAGCAGCCATTGGCAGAGGGCGGCGTCGTTGTCGAACCTGCCTTCGATGAGGGCCGAGCAATCGGGGAAGGCGTAGAAGGCGCCGTCGGGGGCCGGGCAGGTGAGGCCGGGGATGGCGTTCAGCCCCTCGATCGTGGTGTCGCGGCGGGCGAGGAAGGTGGCGCGGCGGTCTTCGAGGAGTTGCCGGTCGGATTGCAGGGCGGCGAGCGCGGCGGCCTGCGAGACGGAGGGGGCGCCGGAGGTTGTCTGGCCCTGCACGGAGATCATGTCGCGGATCAGTTCGGCCGGGCCGATGCCCCAGCCGATGCGCCAGCCGGTCATGGACCAGGCTTTCGATACGCCGTTGACGATGAGGGTGCGGTCGCGGAGGTACGGGGCGGCTTCGGTGAAGCTGGTGAAGGGGGTGTAGCTGAGATGTTGGTAGATCTCGTCGGCGACGACCCAGACTTGGGGGTGGGCGGCGAGTGTTTCGGCCAGTTTGGCGTATTCCCCGGCGGTGTAGATGGCGCCGGAGGGGTTGGAGGGGGAGTTGAGCATCAGCCAGCGGGTTTGCGGCGTGATGGCGTCGGAGAGTTGCTCGGGCGTCAGCTTGAAGCTCTGCGAAAGCGGGCAGGGCAGGACGACCGGCGTGCCGCCCGCCATGCGCACCATGTCGGCATAGCTGGTCCAGAAGGGGGCGGGCATGATGACCTCGTCGCCGGGGTTCAGCGTGGCGAGCATGGCATTGGCCAGCACCTGCTTGGCGCCGGTGGAGATGATGACGTTGGCGGGCTCGGCGCCGGCCTGGCGGGCCACTTCGGCGCGCAGTTCGGGCGTGCCGGCGGTGGGGGTGTAACGGGTCTGGCCGGCGAGCGCGGCCTGGTGGGCCGCCTCGATCACCTCGGGCGGGGTGGGGAAATCGGGCTCGCCGGTGCTCAGCGCGATGACATCGCGGCCCTCGGCGCGCATTTGGCGGGCGCGTTCGGAGATCTGGACGATTTCCGACAGGGCGATGCCCGACAGGCGGTCGGCCGGGCGGTGGGTGGCGGAACTGTTCGCTTTCGTCATGGTGGTGTGGGGCCCTGTTTGACGCGTTTGCGCGCAATTTGGGTGGAATCTTGGGAAAGGAAAAGCGAAACTAGCTGACATAACCTGGAGAAAAACTCACAATGCTGACGCCGCGCCGCTTTCTGCCCTCGATCAGTTCGCTTCTGGCATTGGAGGCGGTGGACCGGCTGGGGAGTGCCAGCGCGGCGGCGGAGGAGCTGTCGCTCACGCACAGTGCAGTGAGCCGGCAGTTGAAGGTGCTGGAGGGGCAGTTGGGCACGACGCTGGTGCAGCGGCGGGGGACGCGGCTGCAGCTGACGCCGGCGGCGGAGGATTATTGCCGGAAGGTGCGGAAATACCTGCGCGACCTGGCGCATGCGTCGCTTGAGCTGAAGGCGAACCCGACGGGGGGCGGGCTGAACCTGGCGATCTTGCCGGCCTTCGGGATGCACTGGCTGGCGCCGCGGCTGCAGGATTTCGCACGGGCGCATCCGGAGGTGACGGTGAACCTGTCGACGCGGCTGGCGCCGTTCGATTTCGGGCAGGAGAGTTTCGATGCGGCGATCCATTTCGGGGAGCGGGATTGGCAGGATGTGGAGTATTTGCCGATCCGGGAGGAGCGGGTGGTGCCGGTATGCTCGCCCCGGCTGGCGCCGGAGCCGTTGGGGAGCGCGGAAGCGCTGCTGGCTTTGCCGTTGTTGCAGCTGGAGACACGGCCGGGGGCGTGGGAGCAGTGGTTCGCCGCGCATGGGGTCGAGGGGGGCAGCGTGACGGGGATGCTGGTGGACCAGTTCGCGACGATGACGCAGGCGGCGGTGCACGAGATGGGGGTGGCGCTGTTGCCGGACTACCTGGCGCAGGTGGAGCTGGAGCGGCAGACGCTGGTGGTGCCCTTCGGGGAGGCGAGCCTTGTGGAGGGGCGGTATTATCTTGTCTGGCCGTCGGAGGCGGCGGTAAGGCCGCCGCTGGAGAAGTTTACCGGTTGGTTGCGGGGGATCTTGTGAAGCCGACGTTCCGGCCCGGCGGGAGGGCTGCTCAGGTGAAGGGCAGCGGCTTGGTCAGGTGGGTGAGGGCCGCGCCGGTTTCGTAATAGGCCTGACGGATCGAGGTGAAGCGCTCGGCATGGCCGGAGATCACCGGCAGGGGCAGGTGCGAGGGATCGTCGGTCAGGAGCGCCTTGGCCGCGGCAGTGCCGAAAACGGTGCCGGGGGCGATGCCGCGGCCGGAATAGCCGAAGGCCGCCAGCGCGTTGGGCCCGAAGGAGACGATCTTGGGGATGTGGTCGCTGGTCATGGCGATGCGGCCGCTCCACGAATGCTCGAAGGGCTGGTCGGCGAGCTCGGGGTAGACCTCGCGCAGCTTGCGGCGGGCCCATGCGGCGTGGATCGGGCTGGCCGGGCCGGTGGCGTCGCCGATGCCGCCGACGATCATGCGGCCGGCCTTGTCCATCCGGAAGGAGGACATCACCAGCGCGGTATCCCAGCAACCCTCGCCACCCGGCAGGATGGTCTCGCGCAGCTTCTCGGGCAGGGGGGCGGTGGCGAACTGGCTGAAGCAGACGGGCACGAAGCCGGGGGCGGCGGCGCCCTTGACCTCGCGGTGATAGGCGTTGGTGGCCAGCAGGAGGTGCCGGGCGCGGAGCCTGTGACCGGCGGCCTCGATCACCCAGGTGTCGCTGTCGCGGCTGATGCGGGTGACGGGGGTGTTCTCGTGGATATGGGCGCCGGCGGCGATGGCGGCGCGGGCGAGGCCGCGGCAATAGGCGAGCGGCTGGATGGTGCCGGCGCGGGGGTCCCACAAGGCGCCGTGGAACCTGGAAGAGCCGGTGCGGCGGGCGGTTTCCGCGGCGTCGAGAAGCTGGATCGGGGCGCCGAGGCGGTTGCCCTGCCGGAAGCGTTCGCGCAGGTCGTCGAGGCCCGAGGGGGCGTGGGCGAGATGCAGGGTGCCGGCGCGGGTGGCCTCGCACTCGATGCCTTCGCGTTCGATGATGTCGAAGACTTTCGACGGGCCCTCGGCCAGCGCGGTCATCAGGCGCATGCCGTCGGTTTCGCCGGCATGGGCGATGATCTCGTCCGGGGGCAGCCAGAGCCCGGCATTGACCAGCCCGACATTCCGGCCCGAGCCGCCGTGGCCCACGGTATCGGCCTCGAAGACAGAGACCGCGGCGCCGCGGCGCGCGGCGTCGAGCGCGGCCGCGCAGCCGGTGAAGCCGCCGCCGATCACGGCGAGGTCGGCCTCTGCGTCGGCGTCGAACCGGGTCGAGGGCACGGGGTCGGCCGCGGTGGTCCGCCAGAGGCTGCGGTTGGTGTCGGAGGTCAAGCTGTCGCCCTTTCGGATACTGGCTGTCCCCGGTTCTAGTGGCCATTTGCCACCGGCTGCAAGGGGCCTCCTGCGGGCGGGGGCGGGCAAGGGGGTTCCGCGGGGCGGTCACATTATCGGGTCTGGGTTGCCGTAGCGGAAAGGAATCGGGCAACCAAATGTGGCAACTTTTGGGCCAGAATGCACAATCTGGCCAAATTTTGCCTTTTATCCCCGCTTGCGAGAACACCACTTCTGCGTGAAAGGTGTGCATTTACGTCAGGTTGGCTGCCGTAGTTGATCCAAAAATGCTTTATTTACAATAACGTACCGGTAGTGATAGGATATTAAGAAACAAACTGTTTCCATTTAGAAAGTTTAAGATTTTCGGGGTTTCGCTAGGTTCAATTGTGTCAAGTTCAAGGCAAAATTCTGCCTTTAATGAGGACCGCCGCCAAAGTCCGATAAGTCTACCGGCCTGAATCTGCAGGGCCGGGGTGGTGGAAGTTTGTGTCTGGATGCGTGGCCCTGCCGGCCCGGTTGCCGCTTCGGTTCTGCGTCCTTGTGATGGTGTTTGTGTAATCAGTTGGGGTGTCACGTGGCTGCTGACCTTTATCTTCATTCTACTCCGTCCAGGGTAACTGCGCCCCCCGCGATACGTGGTCTCGACGCGGCGGCACGGGCCCCCGCAGCCGCTTCGTCGATGGCCGTCGACCTGCCGCGGCGGGGATCGGTCTATCGCCGGGCGGGCAAGCGCGGGCTCGATATCCTTTTGGTGCTGGCCTTCATGCCGATCTACCTTCCGGTGGTCGGTATCGCCGCCTGCCTGCTGTTCATCGAGGGCGGCAACCCGTTCTATCGCCAGCCGCGGCTGGGGCTGAACGGCGAGCGGTTCTCGATCCTGAAGCTGCGGACGATGGTGCGCGACGCGGACAAGAAGCTGAACGACCTGCTGGCGACCGACCCGGCGCTGAAGCGCGAATGGGACGTGTCGCAGAAGCTGAAGAAGGATCCGCGGATCACCCGCGTGGGCGCCCTGCTGCGGATGACGTCGATGGACGAACTGCCGCAGCTTTGGAACGTGCTGAAGGGCGACATGAGCCTTGTCGGCCCGCGGCCGATGATGCCGGACCAGCTTTCGCTGTACGGCGACCCGCGGCATTACTTCGCGGTGCGGCCGGGGATCACCGGCTACTGGCAGGTCGATCGACGCAACGAAAGCTCTTTCGCCGACCGGGCCTTCTACGACGAGGCCTATGACGCGGAACTGTCGCTGCCGAAGGACGCCAGGGTGCTGTGGCAGACGATCGGCGTGGTCCTGAGGCGGACCGGCCATTGAGATAAAAAGGGGGTGGGGGCGTGCCCGAGGGGTCGGGCCGCAAGGAATGGATGAAAGATGTTCGAGAGGTATCAAGTGTCGTTCGACTGGGTGAAATCCAGCGGCCCGACAGACGATCAGGACACCGGTTCCGGCCCTGAGCCCGAACCGGGCTTGCCGTTTGACCGCAAGCTGAAGCATTCTCTTCTGGGTGCCGAGGCCGTCGGGGCCGGCAGCGCGCCGGCCGTTGCGCCGGGCCCGGGCTCCCCTGCCAGGGCGCTGGTGGCCGTGGCGGCGCGGGATGCCGAGGATGTCGAGGATGACGACGAACCGATGACGGAAACCGGAACCGACCTTCTCGAGCTTGGCTCGTGGCAAATCCTGAAGCCCGCATGGCGCGGGCACCAGAATGCCGCGATGAAGCTGCGGAGCCGGTCGGACGGCGTCAAGCAGGCCACCGATACGCTGCGGACCCAGCTTTTGCAGACGATGAAGTCGCACGGGATCGGCCGCGTGGCCGTGACCGCGCCGACCTCGGGCTGTGGCACCACCTATACCACGCTCAACCTTGCACTCAGCATGGCGGCGATACCCGACGTGACGACGGTGCTTCTGGATCTCAACCAGCGCAAGCCCGGGCTGGGCGAGGCGCTGGGCCACAAGCCGGTGCAGAGCATGGCCGGGCTTTTGAGCGGCGAGGTGCCGTATTACGACTACCTGGAGCGCTATGGAGAGAACCTTGCCGTCGGGCTGAATTCCGACGTGCCGGAGAATCCCTCGGAGCTGTTGCAGAGCCAGAGCACGGCCGACGTGCTGGACGAGATCACCGGCGGGCTGACGCCCGACGTGATGCTGTGCGACATGCCGCCGCTTCTGGAATACGACGATGTGATGGCCTTCCTGCCGCAGGTCGACGGTGTGCTTCTGGTGGTCGACGGTACCAAGACGGTGGCCGAGGATATCGCCCAGTGCCAGAAGATGCTGAACGACCGGGTGCCGTTGCTGGGCGTTGTGCTGAACCGGGGGCGGCTGCCGCGCAAGAAAGCGCGGCGGCGATAGGGCCACCCGGCGCGGTTGGTGCGCCGGTGGTGTTTGGTAACAAGTGTCTTGGTGACAGGTTAGGACGTTTCTGATGAGCCTTTCGGATTGGATTGACGAACTTCGCGACATGGTGCGGCGCCGCTTCTGGCTGATCGTGCGGCTGACGGTTCTGGGGTGCGTGGCCGCGCTTCTCTACGCGCTGTCGCAGGAGCATGAATATACCTCGCAGGCGGTGTTGCAGGTCGAGGATGCCAAGGTGGCCGACGCGCTGGCCCCGCCGACGGTGTCGGGGGCGGATGCGCGCCAGTTGCAGATCGTCGAGCAGCGGGTGATGTCGCATGACGCGGTCCTCGACATCGCCGCCGAGGTTGGCGTGCTGGACGAGATGGGCGGATTGCCCGACAGCGAGAAGGTGTCGATCCTGCGCCGGTCGCTGAGCGTGTCGGCGGTGGCCGCCGCGCGCACGGGCACGACGGGCGACGGGGCGATTTCGCTGGTGCGGGTGACGGCGACATGGGGCGACCGCGAGACCGCGCAGGCGCTGGCCGAGGAAGTCACGCGCCGGACGGTGGCCCTGAGCCAGAACAAGCGGCTGGAGCGGGCGGAGGAGACGCTGTCGTTCTTCACGCTGCGGCAGAGCCGGCTGGAGGCCGAGGTGGCCGACCTCGAGGAGACGCTGGCCAATTTCCGCAAGCGCAACGACATGCCCGAGGAGGGCGCGCGCGCTTCGCAGGAGCGCGAGATCGAGGCGCTGAGGGCCGAGATCCTGTCGGTCGAACGGCAGATGATCGTGCTGGAACGCCAGCTTGAGCGCGAGGCCGGCGACGGCAACCTGACCCGGCTGGAACAGCGGGAGCGGGACGAGAATATCGCCCGGCTCAACGACCTGACCGAGCAGCGCGATTACCTGACCGAAAGCCTTGCCGCCGTGTCGGCCGCGGGCGATATCGACCCGGCGTTGCAGGCGGAGTTGACCCGCCTGACCCGCACCCTGTTGGCCAAGAAGGAAGAGCTGGCCAGCGTGAGCGAAAGCCGCAAGGCCGCCGAGATCGGCTTTCAGCTTGAATCGGAGGGCCAGTCGGAACACCTGAGCGTGCTGGAGCCCGCCTCGTGGCCGGATTACCCGTCGACCCCGTCGCGGACGAAATTCGCCGTGCTGGGGGCCTTTGCCAGCGTGATGGTGGCGTTCGGTATAGCGCTGCTGCTGGACCTGATGAACCCGGTGATCCGCAGTGCCGCGGTGATGGAGCGCGACCTTGGCTTCGCGCCGGTGGCGGTCATCCCCGAGGCGCCGCGCAGCAAGCGGCGGACGGCCCTGATGCGGGCGTTCCGCGGGCGCCGGCGGGCGGTCTGAGGCGTCAGCTTACGGGCGTCGAGGAGATGCGCTGGAGCGCGTCCCAGTGGAGCCAGATGGCGCCGGCCGCCAGCAGACCGGCGAGAAGGAAGCTGACGATGTCGTGCAACGGGTCCCATGCCTTGTGGCGCAGGCCGAGGGCGATCAGCATCGGATGCGCGAGCAGCATGGCGACGCCGAAGGAGGCGACGCCGCCCACCAGCCCGAACCAATAGAGCCCGAGGACCAGCAGCACGATCTGCAGGGTCGAGCGGGTGCCGGTCAGGAAGAACACGCGCCGCGAGTCCCCTGCCGCCAGCGCGGCTTGGTCGTAGCTCATGCCGATGACCTTGGGCAGGAAGCCGCAGGCCATGATGACGATGATCGGCCCGGCCTCGATATAGCGGTCGTCGTAGAGGAAATCGACGAGCGGCGGGCCGACATAGGCCATCAGCAGCAGCAGCGCGCAGAGCCCGCCGGTGAGCAGGGCACGCATCCGCTGGAGCTTCCGGCGGTTCGCCTCGGATTCGGCCGGGGGCCTGTTGCGGTAGATCGGGATCAGCAGGTCCTGCGCCACCGACTGCCCCAGCGCCATGGGAAAGCTGGCGAGGAAGAAGCCGATATTGTAGATGCCCAGCATCTCGAGGCTGAGCAGCTTGCCCAGCACCGCCTTGTCACCCTGGGTGCTGACGAAGGCGAAGGCGGTGCCGAGGAAGATCCACTTGCCGAAGCTGACCAGCTCGGTCAGGGCCGGTTTCTCGATCTGGAACCGGTCGCGGCGGCCGGGCAGGCCGTACCACATGACGAGGAGCTTGATCAGGTTGGTCAGCACGCTGCCCACCACGAGGGCGAAGACCGAGCGGGTCCAGAGCGCGAGCAGCACCATGATCGCGAGGCCCAGAAGCTGGCTGACGAGGTCGAGCATGGTGGCCCGGCCCATTTGCAGGTGGCGGCGGGCGAGTTCCATGCGGGTGGGGAAGAACCCGGTGAGGACGAGCGAGAGCCCGGCGACGGGAAGGTAGAGCGCCAGCTCCTCGTACCCGTAGAGGTCTGCGAAGGGGTAGGCCACGGCCAGCGTGACGAACCAGAGGGCGAAGCCGCGCATCAGCTGGAGCGACCACGCCGTGTTGAGAAATGCCGGGTCGTCGCCGCGCGGGCTGCGGGCCAGGGCCGGGCCGATGCCCATGTCGGAAAACATCATCAGGCCGACGGTGACCATGGTCACGAGCGCCATGATCCCGAACGCCTCGGGGAAGAGGATGCGGGTCAGGATCAGGTTGGAGCCGAGGCGGATGGCCTGTGCCCCGCCATAGCCCACCATCACCCATGACGTGCTGCGCAGTATCCGGCCGGTCAGGGTCTCGCCCTGGAATTCTTGGAGGAGGCGTTTCATGAGTAGGGTGACCGGATGCCTATTGATGCCTGTCACTACGCTAGGCGCAGGCGGTAGCGTGGTCAATTGCACACGAATGCGCGGGCGTGGCCTATGTCCTTGAGGTGGCACCTTTTCTTGGGGTCGTGGCGGTTGTAGCGTGAGGTGGAAATCTTCCCTGTCCGGTGTCGCCCGTGAAAGTTGCCTATATTCTGAACACCTATCCCCAGCCGTCGCAAAGTTTCATCCGGCGGGAGCTGAAGGGGTTGGAGCGGCTGGGCCTGTCGGTGGAGCGGATCGCGATGCGGCGGGGGGACGTGCCGTTGAAAGATCCGCAGGACCGGGCGGAGCAGGGGCGGACGCGATACGTGCTGGAGGCGGGCAAGGGTGCGCTGCTGATGTCGCTATTGGCGGCGATGCTGGGGCGGCCCGGGGCGTTTTTCGCGGCGCTCAAGGGGGCGCTGGAGTTGGGCCGGGTGTCGCCCGCGGGGCGGTTGCGGCACCTGGTTTACCTTGTGGAGGCCTGCCATGTGCTGAGGCTGGCGACGGCGGCTGGGGTGGAGCACATGCACGCCCATTTCGGCACCAATGCCGCCGCCGTGGCGATGCTGGTCAGGATGCTGGGCGGGCCGGGGTACAGCTTCACCGTGCACGGGCCGGAGGAGTTCGACGCGGTGCATTCCCTGTCGCTGGCAAGGAAGATGGAGCGGGCGGCGTTTACCGTCGCGGTCAGTTCCTACGGGCGGAGCCAGCTGTGCCGGTGGCTGCCGCACGACGCGTGGGACCGGGTGAAGGTGGTGCATTGCGGGATCGACCCGGAGGCGTTTCCGGAGCCGGGGCCGATGCCGGAAGGGGGCCTGCGGCTGGTGAATATCGGGCGGCTGTCGGAGCAGAAGGGGCAGTTGATCCTGATGCCGGTGATGGAACGGGTGGACGGGGTGGATGTGCACCTGACGCTGATCGGCGATGGCGAGCTGCGCGGGGCGCTGGAGGCGGAGATTTCGGCGCGCGGGCTTGGGGACGAGGTGACGCTGGTCGGGTGGCAGACCGAGGAGGAAGTGCGGGCGGCGCTGGCGGGGTGTCATGCGCTGGTGCTGCCGAGCTTCGCCGAGGGGCTGCCGATGGTGATCATGGAGGCGATGGCGGCCGGGCGGCCGGTGATTGCCACCTACGTGGCGGGCATTCCGGAGCTGGTGCAGCAGGGCGTGACCGGCTGGCTGGTGCCGGCGGGGGATGACGCGGCGCTGGCCGAGGCGGTGGAGGCGCTGGCGGCAATGCCGGCAGAGGCGCGGGCCGAACTGGGCCGGGCCGGACGGGCGAGGGTGCTGGAGCGGCATGACATGTACCGTGAGGCGGAGAAGCTGGCGGGGTATTTCCGGGCGGCGGTGGGCCAGGAACAGTTTGGCGGATGACGTTTGTATCGTCGGGCGCTGCCCGGCGGCGCGCCCTTGGCGCGCCTTGATTCCGGGCGGTGGAGGCTACCGCCCGCGCGCCCAGTCGCCCTTCCCGCCGGGAAGGCGGACACAGAGGGCTATGAAGCCGTAGACGAGGAAACCCAGCGGATCGCGCAGGATCGCGTTCAGCTTGCCCGTGCGGGAGGCGGTCGACGGGTCGGCGTTCTTTAAAAGCCGGGGAAACTTCTCGCCGATCTCGCGCACGCCGCGGTCCTGCCGGCGGCGGACGCGGATCAGGCCGGAGAGGCCCTCGATCATCGGCCAGCGGTAGGTTTGCGGCAGCCTGACCCGTTCTTCCGGCGAGAAGTTCAGTCTGGCGAAGGTGTCGTCGGAGATGATCTCGGGCCACGTTTCCCAGCGGGCGCGGCCCGGTCCGTTGACGGCGAAGATCCCGAAACCCGGCACGCCGGTCGTGACGAAGGGGAGCTTTTGCCAGAACCGTGCATAGGCGCGGGTGACGGGGCTTTGGGCCGGGGCGATCTCGGGCGTGCCGCTGGCGTAGCGGGGCGCGCCGGTGTCGAGCGTGGCGATCAGCGCCGGGATCAGGGCCGGGCTGACGGTGACGTCGGCATCGAGGTAGATGCGGATCGGCGCGCGGGCCGCGTCGTCGCCCAGTTGCAGGGCGCCGAGCTTGCCGCCCTTGTCGGTGTCGATGATGTGGACGGGCCGGGCCGGGTTGGTCGAGAGGTCCGCGACCTGCCGCGCGATTTCGACGGTGCGGTCGGAGCAGGCATTGGCGACGACGATGGTTTCGAACGGGGTATCGCCGGCCGAGGCGGCGAGCCGGTCGAGGCAGGCGCCGATATAGGCTTCCTCGTTGTTGGCCGGGATGATGACCGTGGCCTTCGGGGCCGGGGTGCCTTGGGGGGAAGGGGGTTCGGATGCCATTCTACTTGAACTCTTCCACCACCTGCCAGCGGGGATTGTCCGCGTCGCCGAGGTGGCGGAGGTGGCCCCAGCTTCCCCATTTCATCGGCACGTTCACGTCGTTGAAAAGCGTGAAGGGCCCGTCGCTTACCTCGGCCCATTTCTCGAACAGGGTGCGGTAGAGGGAGGCGATCTCGGGCGTGTAGTTCAAGTGGGTGAAGAAGGCGGTGAGCGTATCGTCGCCCACCTGCGCGCCGACGCCGACGATATGGGTGCCGCCCTCGTAGACGATGAGGTCGAGCCCGTATTCCCGGGCGATATCGGCCTGGTAGGGGAAGAAGGTGCCGGTGGCGCGGTCGAGCCCGTCGAACTCGTCACCGTACTGGCGGGAATCTGTCAGCGCATCGACGGCCCAATCGGTGGCCATGTCGAAGCGGTGCGCCGCGACATGGGCGGCCAGCGCCTCGCCGGTGAGGCCCTGCTGGCGGGCGTCGGCCTCGGCGGCCTGCGTGCTTTCGGCGATCTTGCCGAGCGTGATGTCGCGCATTTCGTCGCGGCCGAGATAGGAGCCGAAATAGCCGGTGATGGCATATGCGTCGGCAAAGGTATGGGGCGGCTCGTTGCCCTCCGCCACCCAGAGGGGGGCATCGAGGATGGGTCGTTCTAGCCCGAGCCAGCCGGTCTGGGTGGCGATGACGGTGACGAGGCGGTCGCGGGCATCGGAGAAGACGTCGGCCCAGGTTTGCGCCATCCGGGCGAACTTCATGCCGTAATAGTCCTGTCCCTTGTAGCGCTGGCCCCAGCGCTCCTGTGCCTGGGTCTCGGTCCATTCGGCCTGGGAGAATTGCCAGTTCCAGACCTCGTTGGAATATTCGACGTAAGCCTTCAGGCCGGGGTCGAGCCGGGCGAGGGCCATCTCGGCGAAGCGGCGCTGGTAGGTGTCGTCGGCGAGATGCGGCATGCAGAACCACGGATCGGCGCCGAGCTCGTTGGCGAGCGCGATCATGACCTCGGGCGGCACCCCGTGGCGGGTGTAGGAGAAATCGTCGGGCTTCGGCCGGGTGTCCCAGCTTTGCTGATCGGAATTGTTGGTGTGCATCCAGTCCATGAAGCGCAGGACCTTGAAGCCCCGCATGTGGTCGAGCCAGAGCGGGTTGAAGACGGCGCCATTGGCGAATGCCTCCTGATGTTCCTCGCGGACGACGGTGATATTGCGCACGTAGTCGCCCGTCTTCATCGGGTCGGAGCGCTGGATCTTGACCAGGACCATGCCGCCGATCTGGGGCGTGAAGTCGAAGGCGACGCGGCCCTCGCCGTAGCGGACGTTGCTGGCGGCGCCGCCGACCTCGACGATGCCTTCGCCGTCGAAACTGAGGACGTAGCGGCCGGCATAGACCTCGGCCTCGGCGGGCAGGTCGGTGAGGATCAGCGTGCCGATCGAGCCAAGGTCGTGCGGCACGGAGGTGGGCCAGCCCCGGGCGTCGAGCAGGCCGCGCTCTTCCAGCTCCTCGAACTCGACTCCGCCCCACTGGCCGGGCTTGTGGCCGATCCAGCGGCGGGCGGTCTTGAAGACATCGATGAAGGGTTGCTCGGCGCTCCAGTCATTGACCTCGGCGAGGTTGATGGCGAGGGGGAAATCGCGGGAGCCGGACTGGGCGCCGGACTGGGCGAGGGCCGGGGCGCCGGCCAGAAGCAGGACGAGGCAGGCGAGGATGCGGATCATTGCGGCACTCCTGTTTCCGGGCGGCTTGTGACCACGTCCCAGACGATTTGCTGCATCAGGCGGGCGGTGCCCTCGGAGGGGGCATCGGCCGCGGTGCCGTCGGCGCGGTCGAGCTGGTGGCGCATGCCCACGGGAGAGGTCTGATACAGGACGGCGTAATGGGTGAGGGCCACGAGGTAGGCGCCGAGGTCGTTGATGTGGATCGGGTCGAGCGTGCCGTCGTCCTTGCGCTGGAACAGGTCCTCGCGCGAGGTGATGTCGCCGGTGCCGCCCGTCGCCTCGACCTCGCGGACGAAGCGGGCCATCACCTGCCCGGCGGGGATCAGGTAGACCGGGCGTTCGGGCGTGTTTCGGGTCAGGTCCTGTTGCAGCAGCTCGCCGATCCAGTAGCGGTCGATGTCGCGGTCGAGCCGGTCGAGCCAGCCGTCGGGATCGTCCAGCCTGTGCCAGCTCTCGTAGAGGTAGAGGCGGGTCTCGGGATTGGCGTCGCGTGCGAGGGCGGCCCATTGGGCGAGGTACTTGCCGGACTGGTGATACCTGATGGCGTCGCGGATCTCGACCATCTCGGTGAAGACGATGGCGTCGTATTCGCCCGAGCCCACGGCTTCGCGCGCCGGGCGGAAGCGGGGGTGGTCGTTCTCGGCCTCGAAACCGTTGATGGTTTCGCCGGGCTCGTAATGTTCCTTGAGCGAGGTGCCCCAGCCGAGCTGGCTTTCGTAGCGGTGGCCGTCATTGGCAAGCTGGGCCAGCATGGCGGGCATGTCGCGCCCGACGAGGCTGTGGCCGAGGTGGAAGACATGCAGCCCCCGGCCGGGCGGTTCCGGCGCGGGATCGGCATAGGTTTCGCGCAGCTTCTCGGGCGAGAGCGCGGGCCGCGACAGCACCACCCAGAGCGCCACGGCGGCGGCGGTCACGACGGCCAGCCCAAGGAGAATGGTCGTGCGGTCGATCATCATCGGTATCCGGTTGCCGCCCTGCCTACCAGTAGGACACGCGCCGGCGCTGTGCGGCGAGGGTCGGGTGCTGTTCGGCGGTGATCGCGGTGATGATCTGCCCCTGGGCCACAACGTAACGGCCGTAGAGCCGCGCACCCCGGTCGAAGCCCGGCACCGGGCGGGTAAAGGTCGCCTCGAACTGGCCGGTTTCGAGGTCGGCGGTGATCTCGAGGTCATGGAATTCGAGGAAGGTGCCGCTGAGCGGGAACTGGCACTTGTAGGCGCATTCCTTGGCGCTGAAGATCAGCTTGGCCAGCAGGCCGCGCGTCTCTTCCGATTGCAGGGACAGCCAGGCGCGTTCCGGCAGGGTGCAGACCTCGGGGAAGAGGTCGGGGTCGAGCGGGGTGGCCTCCTCGATATCGACGCCGATGCCGGGCACGTTGCGGCGCTCGGCGATGACGGCGATGCAGAGCGTGTCGTTGTGGGTGATGCTGCCGGTGACGTCGTCGGGCCAGACCGGCGCACGGTCTTCGCCCGCGGGGATCGCGACGGCGGGCAGGCCCATCTCCTGCATCGCCTGGCGGGCGGCGGCGCGCCCGGCGCGGAATTCGCGGCGGCGCTTGTCATTGGCCCGGGCCACGGCGGCGTTTTCGTCGTTGAAGGGTGCATCGTGCTCGGCCGAGGGGTCGGTGACGACGACCGAGACGGCGGGGGCGAAGAGGGCCGCGAGGTCGTCTTCCAGGCAGCCGGTCGAGAGGGTTCCGGGATGCACGCTCATGACAGCTGACGCTCCCGCCCGGCGCGCATGGCACGGCGTTTCGACATGGTGGCGGCGCGGGCCTCGCTGGTCTCCTCGCGTTCGGGCGGGGTGGGATCGCCGCCGCTGCCGCCTTCGAGGTGGCGAGCGAGGTCGCGCAGCACCGGGAAGCGGAAGATGTCGGTGATCGAGAGCGTGGGCGTGTCGAGCGCCTTGCGGATGTCGCGATGCGCCTGCACCGCCAGCAGGGAGTGACCGCCGAGGTCGAAGAAATTGTCCTCCGGCGCGATCTGCTGCACGCCGAGAACGGTGGACCAGACCGCGGCGATGCGGCTTTCCAGCCCCGTGGCCTCGGACGTGGCGCGCGGCGCGGTGGCCCTTGCCTTGCGCACCGGCGCGGGCAGGGATTTGCGGTCGATCTTCTTGTTGGGGGTGAGCGGCATGGCGTCGAGCTGCACCAGGTCGGCGGGCACCATCGCCTCGGGCAGGTGGGCCTGAAGGTGGGTGCGCAGGCTGTCCTCGGGGGCGGTGCCGGTGAAGTAACCCGCAAGCCGCGTGTCGCCGGTGTCGGAGGTGAGCGGCACGACGACCGCCTCGGTGATGCCGGGGAGGCGTTTCATGGCGTCCTCGATCTCGCCCAGCTCGATCCGCTGGCCGCGGATCTTCACCTGGAAATCGTCGCGGCCGAGGAAGTCGAGCGTGCCGGAAGCCGTCCAGCGGGCAAGGTCGCCGGTGCGGTACATGCGGGCCGTACCGCCGGCGAAGGGGTCGGGGACGAAGCGCTCGGCGGTCAACTCGTCACGGTGCCAGTAGCCGCGGGTGACGCCGTCGCCGCCGATGCAGAGCTCGCCCGCCACGCCGACGGGGGCCGGGTTGCCGGTGTCATCGAGGATGTAGACCTGGGTATTGGCGATGGGCGTGCCGATGGGCACGGTGTGGCCATGGGCGCTCGGCTCGACCCGTTGGTGCGCGGACCAGACGGTGGTTTCGGTGGGCCCGTACATGTTGTCGATCCGGGCCTTCGAGGCGCTGCGCAGCTCGCGGGCGAGGTCGGCGGGGAAGGCCTCGCCCCCGATCAGGAGCTGGCGGACATGGCGCAGGGCCATGCGCGCCTCGTCATTCTGCGTCAGGATGCGCGCCATGCTGGGCGTGCATTGCAGGTGGGTGACGTCATGGCGGATGATCTGGGCGGCGAGCGAGAAGTCGTCGTCGGCCAGTTCCGCCGGCGCGTTGGAGGCGTCCATCACCTGCTTGATGAGGTCCAGGCCTTCCAGCACCGTCTCGGGCGCGATGCCATAGTCGATCAGGCAGGCGATTTCCGTGACGCCGATGCGCTTCATCTGCTCGGCCCGGGCCACGCCATCGGCCACGGTGCCGAACAGGCCCGAGTCCTCGAAATACCGCTCGAAGGCGAAATCGAGGATGGCTTCCATCTCGTCCTCGCCCAATGCGCCAAGGTCCATCTCGAAGGGGGAGTTCACGCCTTCGGGTTTCTTGAAGGCCGGGAAGGCCCAGGCGTATTGCTTGATGAGGCCCGCGGCGCTGCGGAGGTAGTTCTTCATCGGCTCGCGGGCGATCTCGCGGGCGTGTTCGCGGCTGTCGGAGATGAAGCTGTGCAGCATCACCGTGACCTTGAAGTCGGCCGGGTCGTGGCCGGCGCCGCGCAGGGCGTCGTGGTAGATGGTGATTTTCTCGGCGACCTCGTCGATCGACTGGCCGAGAAGGTGGGTCAGGATATGCGCGCCCCGTTCACCGGCCTCGCGCCATGTCTGGGGGTTGCCGGCGGTGGTGACCCAGCATTCCAGCTCGGCCGAGACCGGGCGGGGCAGGGTTTTCACCGGGAGCATTTCGCCCGACTGGGTAGGGAAGTCGACCGCTTCGCCGCGCCAGAGGCGGCGGGCCTTGTCTAGCGCGTCGTAGAGGGCGGGCTTGTTGGCGGGCGGCGTGTTCTCGGGGCGGAGGACGAAATCGTCCGGGTGCCAGCCCGAGGCGAAGGCGAGGCCCGCGCGCCCGTTGGTGAGGTTGTCGATGACCGCCCAGTCCTCGGCGATCCGGGCCGGGTGGTGGAGGGGGGCGACGATGCTGCCGGCGCGGACCGAGATGTTCTGTGTCACCGCCGCGATGGCCGCGCCCGAGACGGCCGGGTTCGGGTAGGGGCCGCCGAAGGCGTGGAAGTGGCGCTCGGGGGTCCAGACGGCGGCGAAGCCGTTGGCGTCGGCAAAGCGGGCGGCGTCGAGCAGGAGCTGGTATTTCTTAGGGCCGGGCCCGTCATCGTTGCCCCAGAAATAGACCGAGAAATCCATCGGCTCGCCCGAGGCGGCGATCGGACCGTTCGACACGGCGGCGCGGTTTTCCGAGCCGGTGACGACGACCTTGAAGCCGCGGGCGAGGGTGTAGAACAGTTCCAGCACCGAGATGTCGAAGGAAATCGACGTGACGGCGAGCCAGACGGAGCCGGCGTTCCGGTCGACGCAATCGTCCATGCCGCGGAAGAAGTTGGCGACGTTGCGATGTTCGACCATCACGCCCTTGGGCTTGCCCGTCGAGCCGGAGGTGTAGATCAGGTAGGCGAGGTCGTCGGCCCCGCTGCCGCCGTCGACATTGGCCGGGGCGGCGTCGCCCTGCTGGGGGATGGTGTCGAGCAGGATCAGCTTCGCGTCGGTGTCGGGCAGGTTGGCTTGCGTCGGCCCGTGGGCCAGCAGCACCGGTGCGCCGCTGTCGCCCATGATATGCGCCAGCCGGTCGGCCGGGTGGTCAGGGTCGAGCGGGACATAGGCGCCGCCCGCCTTGAGGATGGCCAGCGCGCCGATCAGCAGGTCGGGCGAGCGGCGCAGGCAGAGGCCGACATTGACGCCGCGGCTCACGCCGGCGGCCTGAAGCGCCAGCGCGGCGCGGTTGGCGCGGGCGTTGAGTTCGGCATAGGTGAGCGCGGTATCCTCGAAGACGAGGGCCGTGGCATCGGGGGTTTCCTCGACCTGCCTTTCGAAGGCGCGGTGGATGGTGAGGGCCGGGTTATAGGCCGCGTCCGTGGCGTTCCAGGTGTGGAGCTGGAGGAGGCGTTCTGGTTTGGGCAGGGTGCAGAGGGCCTGCATGGTGAAGGTGTCGGGCATGCTGTTGGCGGCCCGGGTGAGCATGGCCGAAAGGCGCGCGGTCAGCAGGCGGGTTGCGTCCTCGTCGAGGCGGGCGCGGTCGATATGCAAGTGGCAGGTGCCGGTATGATCGAGCGCGGCCACGATGACGGCACCGGGGATGGTGGCCGGGCCGTCGGTGATGGCGATGGCGGGCACTTGGAGAGAGCCAATCGACGGGTCGCGCAGGGCGAGGTCGTCGGGAAAGCCCGGCCTGGTTTCGGCGGTGGCGATTTCCGCGGTGAAGGCGGCGGTGAGGTCGGCCAGCGTGGTGTCTTCGGTGGTCTCGACGCGGAGCGGCATCCACGGGGTGGTGATCGCGGGGGTGTGCGCGTCGTGCTTCAGGCTGGCGGGGGCGTAGGCGATATCGCCCGCGCGCTGGCCAGCGCCCTGCAGGGCCCATGCGGCAAGGACGGTCAGCGCGGTTGCGCGGTCGAGGTCTGCGGGCAGGGCCACGTCTTCGACGGCCCAGTCGGCCGGGCCGGTGGTGGCGCGGGCGAGCGAGACCTGGACCGGGGTCATGTCGGTCAGGCGGGCGCGCCAGTGGCGCTGGTGCCTGGCGAGGCGCTCGGCGGTGGCGGTGAGCTGCTCTGCCGTCTCCGGGGAGAGGGCGGGCAGGATGTCACCGGCGTTGAACATTGCCTTCGGCGTGACCGGCTTGCCCTCGGCGTCGAGGAGCGAGGCAAGGCGGATGGCGCCGTCGGCGGTGGTGATCGTCAGGCTGTCGGCAGTGGCCTCGAGCACCTGGCCGGGTTGGGCGCCGGGATCGGCCGGAAGGGTGGTGGCGCTGCGGGCGAAGAGCGTGCCTTTCGCCGTCAGCAGGCGGGGCAGGGCGAGCGGATTCCAGTAGCCGCCGAAATCGAGCGCGCGGACGGTACGGGCGAGCGTTGCGGCGGGTTGATTGAAGTCGAGAACCCCGGCGGCCTCGGGCCGCTTGTTGCCCGCGAAATAGCTGCGCGTGGCGAAATCCTGCGGGCGGGGGGCCAGCGTGCCGGTTTCGATCTGGCCCAGCAGCTCGGCGAAGCTGTCGAGCCCGGCGGCATAGCATTTCGAGTTGAGCGAATGGGCGGTCTCATCCTCGGCGATGGCGAAGTCGCGGGTGACGAGGATGTCGCCCTTGTCGATGCCCGCCTCCATCACGTGCCAGCTTATGCCGTGCTCCGTTTCGCCGTTCAGCAGCGCCCAGACCGGCGTGTTGAGCCCGGCCATGCGCGGCAGGGGGCCGTCGTGGAAGTTGATCGCGCCCTTGGCGGGCAGGGCCAGCACGTCATCGGGAATGACCGAGAGGTTGGCGATGCTGAAGAGCCAGTCGAAGCCCGTGCCGTCGCGCAGGGCCGACGCGCTTTCGTGAACCGGCACGCCCTTGGCTGCCGCCCAGCCGCGCACCTGCGGGTTGGTGGTAATCACGGCGGCGATGCCATGGCCGTGGTCGAGCAGCTGGTCGCCACAGCCGATCAGGAGGGTTTCTTCGCCAACAAGCGCACTGGTAAACCGGGTCATTTCGACTCCTCCACAAGAGGTTTTGTCATCGGGGTGGCCGCGACATGGTCGGGCCGCCGGCGGATGTTGCCGGCGAAATGGGTGACGAGATCGCGCAGGAAATGCGGCGGGTCGCCGATCGACCGGCGCGACAGGATCGCGCGGGTCCGCCACAGCAGCGCGCCGGTCAGCCGGGCCAGCGTGGCCCCGGCGGCATAGGCGCGGCCGTGGTTCTTGGTGAAATAATGCAGACGGGAATCGAACCAGTAGGTCGGCGTCCGTTTCCACAGTTTCATGCCGGTCGAGGAGGAGCCTTCGTGCAGCACCTCGCTGTTGCGCACGTACCAGGTTTCCCACCCGGCGCGGGCGGCGCGCAGGCAAAGGTCGGTTTCCTCGAAATAGAGGAAGAAGGTCTCGTCGAAGAGGCCGATCTCGTCGAGCATCCGGCGGCGCAGCAGGGCCGAGGCCCCGGCGACCCAGTCGACGCGGATCGTGCTGTCGGGCAGCGGCAGGGGCACGACGGAATTGCGCAGCAGGCGGGTGAAGATGCCGGTGCGGATGGCGCCCTCGAACTCGCCCGCGATGGTGGGGAAGCGGAAGGCCGTCTGGTGCGGTTCGCCGTCGACGCCGCGGATCGCGCTTCCGGCGATGCCGCAATGGCGGTGCGTCTGCATGTGGGCGATCAGGTTGCGGATCGCGCCTTTCTGCGGGAAAGCGTCGGAGTTGAGGATGTAGTAGAAATCCGGCTGCGTGCCGTCGGAGAGACCGGCGTGCATGCCGAAATTGTTGCCCGCGCCGAAGCCGCCGTTGCGGGCCGAGGCCTTGAAGCGGACGGGGACGGGCGGATTGGCGAGGCCCTCGATGCCTCGGGTCAGCACCTCGCAGGAATCGTCGCCCGAGCCGTTGTCGACCACGAGGATCTCGCCGCGGATGCCCGCCATTTCACGCAGGGCGGCGTCGAGCGCCTTCAGCGTCAGTTCGGGCGTGCGGAAATTGAGGATGATGGTGAGAACGGACGGGTCCGTCATGGGCTTCACTCCGCCGCCGTGCGCGCCGCCGGGGCATGGGCGCGGGGTTTGTTGCGTTCTATGTCGCGGACAAGGCCATTCAGGTGCTTGGCCAGCACGCTGACATTGGGCATGAGCACCATGCTGTCATGGTCGCCCGGCACCTCGATGACGTTCACGCCGGGGGCCCATGGTGTCCACTGGTTGTCGTCGAAGACGTATTCGCGCTCGCGGCTGACAAAGTTGCCGCCGGTCACCTTCCAGTGCCGGTCGAGCGGCGGGCGGAAGAGGGTGAGCGGGCCGTCCCACGGGGCGAGCTCGTAACGTGCCACGGCGCCGCGGAAGGCCATCTCGATCTGGCGGTTGTTGAAATTGCCGCTGTCGGGGGCGGGGGCGGTGCTATCGGCCTGCGCGCGCTTGGTCTTTTCCCAGGCCCAGCGGTTGCGGGCCCATTCCAGCAGGTAGGCCGGGCCCTTGCGGCGGATGTCGTGCAGCTTCATCAGCGCCTTGTCGGCCGGTTTGAGGGATGGGCGCACCGGCAGGGGCGTGTCCAGCATCACGACCATCGCCACGTCCTGACCGGCCGTGTCGAGCTGGCGGGCGATCTCGTAGGCGGTGATGCCGCCGCCCGAGAAGCCGCCGATCATGTAAGGCCCCTCGGGCTGGATGGCGCGCATCTCGGCGATGTAGTCGGCGGCGGCCTCCTCGATCGTGTCATGCGGGGCCTCGTCGCCGATCAGGCCGCGGGCCTGAAGGCCGTAGACCGGGCGGTCTTCCATGCTCAGGGCAAGGTGGCGGAGGTTCAGGACGTTGCCGAACATGCCGGCGACGATGAAGAAGGGCATGCGCGACGATTTCGTGCCGTTGAGGGGCACCGCGTAGCGGAAGGAGGTGGGGGCTGCCGCCTCGGGTGCTGTGCCGGTGTCCGTGGTGCCGCC
This sequence comes from Roseovarius sp., assembly GCF_030373445.1. Classification (GTDB taxonomy): domain Bacteria; phylum Pseudomonadota; class Alphaproteobacteria; order Rhodobacterales; family Rhodobacteraceae; genus Roseovarius. The sequence goes on along the minus strand of NZ_JAUCYU010000001.1, from coordinate 256,851 downwards.
GGTGCGCGCGTCGAGCATGGCGGCGAGGCCGGCGATGGTGGGCGCCTCGAACAGCACGGAGATGGGGAACTGCACGCCGAAGTCGCGCTTGACCGCCGCGAAGAGGCGGACGGCGAGGAGCGAGTGGCCGCCGAGGTCGAAGAAGCTGTCATCCACCCCGATCTGCTTGACGCCGAGCAGGTGTTCCCATGTCTCCGCCAGCTTGATCTGGGTGGCCGTTTCGGGGGCCGCGTAGTCGGAGGTCAGTTCCGGCCGGTCGAAGGATTGCTTTTCCTTCGCCTCGTCGCGGGCCTCGGCCAGTTGCACCAGCGTGGTCAGGTCGACCGGCGAGATGGCGATCTGGGCCCCGGGGCGGGAGAGCGCGCGGCGCAGGGCCTCGGCGCCCTCCTCGGGGCGGATACCGAGGGCCACCATGCGCTGCATCTGCGCCTCGGAGGGCGACAGCTCTCGCGCGGCGCGGTCCTCGGGGAATCGGACGTCGTCCTTGGCGGTGACGGTGTTGCCGCCGAGCGTCGCCTCGCCGGTGAGGCGCTGCATCTGGAAGTCGGTGATCTCGGCGATGACCTCGCCTTGCGCGTCGCAGATCACCACGTCGAACCCGGCCATGCCGGTGTCCCAGTCGCTTTCGGTGCTGACCTGCACCCAGCTGAACACCTCGGCCGGCATCGGGCGGAAGACCCGGATCGACCCGTAGGAGACGGGCACCCAGAGGCGGTTGCCGGCGTAGCCGTCGATCAGCTCGATGGCCCAGCCGGTGGCGAGGTCGAGCATGGCCGGGTGAAGGGTGTAGCCCTGATCGAGGTCGCCCCGGGCGGCTTGCGGCAGCACCAGCCGGGCCAGCCCTTCGCCGGAGCCTGTCTTGGCATCCTGCACCACGCGCCAGCGGGGGCCGAAATTCAGGTGCGCCTCCTGCGGGGAGACGAAGCCATCGGGGCCGTGATGCGCCATGACGTTGGTGCAGCGGGCCGAGAGGGCGACAAGGTCGATCCGTGCGGGCACCTCGTTGATGGCGCCCATGGTGCCTTGCGCGTTCAGGACCATGCCGTCGCGGCCATCGGCGATGCAAGCGCTGCGGGTTTCGAAGGACATGTCGGCGCCCGAGGGCGTGAGGCAGGTTTCCACGCCGCGCGGCGCGGCGTCGGGCACGTCGAGCGGGCGCAGGAAGACGAGGTCGCGCAGTTCGACCGGCAGGGCGCCGCCCGAGGCGAGGTAGGATTCCATCGCCAGTTCCACGAAGCCGGTGCCGGGCAGGACGGCCGCGCCGGTGGACATGCGGTGTTCGTTCACGATCCAGTCGGCCTTGGCGTCGAGCGTCAGGCGGGCGCGGCGGTCGCCCGAGTGCTGGGCGGTTTCGGCCAGGAGCGGCTGGGGGGCGGGCTGCCACTCGGGTGCCGCGCCTTCGGCGTTGCGCTCGGCCACGGCGGTGGCGGCCATGCCGACGGTGTTCCAGACGCCCCAGTCGACTGCGAGCACGCGGGTCTTGCCGCGCTGTCGCGACTTGGCGAAGGCGTTCAGGAACTCGTTGGCGGCGATATAGTCGATCTGGCCTTCCGGTTTGGTGATCGTGCTGGTCGAGGAGAAGAGGACCATGAGGTCGAGCTCGTCTGTCTCGAACAGGCTGTCGAGGACGCGGAGGCCGTGGAGTTTCGGGGCCAGAACGCGCTCGACATCGAAGGTGGTCTTGCCCAGAAGCGGGGCGTCGTCGATCAGGCCGGCGGCGTGGATGACGCCGTTGATCGCGCCGAAATCGGCTTTGGTGCGCATCACGGCCTCGCGCATCTGCTCGATATCGCAGACATCGGCCACCTCGACCCGCACGGCGCCGCCAAGCGCCTCGATCTCGCGGATCGCGGTGATGCGGGCGACGGCGGGGTTGCTGGCGGGCATCGTGTCGATCAGCGTCTGCCACTGGTGGCGCGGGGGCAGGGCGCTGCGGCTCAGCAGCACGATATTGGCGCCGTGGGTTTGGGCGAGGTCGCGGGCGACGGTCAGGCCGATGCCGCCCATGCCGCCGGTGATCAGGTAGGTGCCGCCGTCGCGGAAGGCGGTGTCCTCGTGCGTGGCGGGCAGGTCCGCGGCTTTCCACGCCTGTTCGAACCGGCGGCCATCGCGGATGGCGGCGACGCTGTTGGCGGGCTCGGCGAGGAGGTCCTCGAGAAGTTGCTCGGTGGGGAACGCGACCGGCGCGGGCTTGCGGCGGCGCGAGGGGACCGGCGCGGGCAGGGCGATGTCGAGCGTGGCCACGGTGACGCCCGGAAGCTCCTTCGGGATCACGCCTGCCGGCCCGGCGATGGTGGCTTTCTCGGGGTAGGGCAGCGGCTCGTCCTGAACCTGTGCCGCGCCGCTGGTGAGCACGGTGAGGTGCATTTCATCCGGGCGGTCAACGCTTTCGATGGCCTGGGCGAGGTGCATCAGGCTGTGAAAGCCGTGCTCCATGTTGCGGGTGAAGAAGTTGCTGCCGGGGCGGAAGCTCTCCTTCTCGGTGGCCAGCCAGGCATGGACGACGCGGTCGGGCAGGCGGCCCTCGGCGGCGAGCGCGCGGAAAAGCTGGGCGTACCCGTCGGGCCCCTGGTCGGGGGCGAGGCGGTAGCTGTCGTCGGCGAGGCGGGCGAAGCTGTCGCCGGGGCGGACCGTGGTGACGGTGTGGCCGGCGGCGGCCAGCCGGGCGGCGGCGCTGTCGGCGAGGCCCGTGTCATCGGCGAAGACGAGCCATGTTTGCGGGTTTTCGGCGCCGCAATTGGTCAGGGTCTCGGCGTCACAGTCGGCATAGCGGGGCTGCCAGACGGGGCGGAAGCCCCACTGCGCAATGTCTTCGCTGCGGGTCAGGTCGGGCGCGGCATCGGCCAGCCGGGCCTTGCCGGGTTCGATGAAATAGCGGCTGGTCTGGAAGGCGTAGGTCGGCAGGATCACGTGGTTGCGCCGTGCCTCGCCCCAGATCTGGCTCCAATCGGCCTCGATACCGGTGGCCCAGAAGCGGCCGATCACGCCGAGCAGGAACTTGTCGTCGGCGATGGCGTCGTCGGGATGGCGCAGGGCGGACAGCACCTGGCCGGGTTGCACGGCGTCGCACATCTGCGACAGCGAGCTGAGCGCGCGGCCGGGGCCGACCTCGAAGAACACGCGGTCGCGCTTGGCGGCGAGCGTGGTGATGCCGTCGGCGAAGTGGACGCAGTTGCGGAGCTGGCCAACCCAGTAGTCGGGGTCGGTGGCCTCGTCCTCGGTGATCCAGTCGCCGGTGCGGTTGGAGATGAAGGGGATCTCGGGCGCCTGCAGGTCGAGCGTCTGCAGGAAGGCGCGGAACTCGGGCAGGATCGGGTCGAGCATGCGGGAATGGGCCGCAATGTCGATGTTGATGCGCTGGCAGTCGATGTCTTTCGCTTCAAGCTCGGCCTGAAGCCGGTCGAGCCGGTCCTGCGGGCCGGTCACGGCGCAGAGGTCGGGGGCGTTGATGCTGGCGATGTCGAGGGCGTCGCCAATGATCTCCTGCACCTCGCTTGCGGGCAGCGAGACGCTGAGCATCCCTCCGGGGGCGACGGTGTCGAAGAGGCGGCCGCGCAGGAGGACGAGGTCGATGCAGTTCTCGAAGCTCATGACGCCGGACAGGGCGGCGGCGGTGTTCTCGCCCATGGAGTGCCCGATCAGGGCCGCGGGCTTGATGCCCCAGGAGATCCAGAGTTTCGCCAGAGCGAATTCGATGATCATGATCAGCGGGAGCTGGACCGAAGGTTTCTTGAGGGTCTCGTTCGCGGTGTCCATGTCGCCCGGCTCGGGGAGCCAGATGGCGCGGATATCGTAGTCGAGCTTGGCCGCGAGGTGGTCGAGGCCGCGATCCATCCACTCGGCGAATTCCGGCTCGGTCTCGTAGAGGTCGCGGGCCATTCCGGCATATTGCGCGCCGCCGCCGGGGAACATGAAGACGGTGTCGGGTGTCTCGCCCAGCTTCTTGTGGGTGAAGACGCGGTGGGGGTTGCCCTCTTCCAGAAGAGCGGCCGCTTCCTCGTGGGTTTCGGCGACGACGACGCGGCGGTCGTCGAAGGCGTGGCGGCCGGTTTTCAGGGTGTGCGCCACGTCCTCCAGCGGCTGTTCGGGATGGGCGCGAAGGTGGGCGGCGAGGGCTTGCGTGTTGGCGTCGAGCGCGGCCTTGCCCTTGCCCGAGACGCACAGCACGTGGAAGGGCCAGTCGCCTTCTTCCGAGGCGGCGCGTTCGGGCGCTTCCTCGAGAATGGCGTGGGCGTTGGTGCCGCCGACGCCCAGCGAGTTGACCCCGGCGCGGCGGGGGGTGGGGCCTTCGGGCCATTGCGTCAGCCGGTCGTTGACGCGGAAGGGGCTGGTTTCGAAATCGATGGTCGGGTTCGGTTTCTCGAAGCTCAGGCTGGGCGGCATCGCCTTGTGATGCAGCGCGAGGCTGGTCTTGATGAGGCTGGCGACACCAGCCGCGGTGTCGAGATGGCCGATATTGGTTTTCACCGATCCGATGCGGCAGAAGCCTGATTTGTCAGTGGTTTTCCGGTAGGCCTCGGTCAGCGCGGCCACCTCGATCGGGTCGCCGAGATAGGTGCCGGTGCCGTGGCATTCGACGTAACCGATGGAATCGGCGGTGACGCCGGCGGTGTCGATGGCGCGGGCGACGGCGGCGGCCTGCCCGTCGACGCTGGGGGCGAGGTACCCGGCCTTGGCGGCGCCGTCGTTGTTGATGGCGGAGCCCTTCACCACGGCCCAGATGTGGTCGCCATCGGCGATGGCATCCTCCAGTCGGCGCAGTGCCACGACGCCCGCGCCGCTGCCGAATACGGTGCCCTTGGCGCGGTGGTCGAAGGCGTGGCAGTGGCCGTCGGGGGAGAGAATTTCGTTTTCCCTGAAGAGGTAACCGCGGCCCTGGGGCAGCTCGATGGTCGAGCCGCCGGCGAGCGCCATGTCGCATTGGCCCGAGCGCAGGGCCTCGCAGGCGTAGTGGACGGCGACCAGCGAGGTGGAGCAGGCGGTCTGGATGTTGACGCTGGGCCCCTTGAGGTCGAAGACGTGGCTGACGCGGGTGGTCATGAAGTCCTTGTCGTTGCCGGTATGGCGCAGGAGGAACATGCCCACGTCGTCGACGAGGTCGGGGTTCGAGCAGATGTTGAAGTAGAAATAGCTGCCCATGCCGCAGCCCGCGAAGACGCCGATATCCCTTGTTTTACTGCCCGGGAAGTGGCCCGATTGCTCCATCGCCTCCCACGCCACCTCGAGGAACTTGCGGTGCTGCGGGTCGAGGATGGCGGCGTCCTTGGGACCGAAGCCGAAGAACTCGGCGTCGAACTGGTCGTAGTCGTCGAGGCGGGCGGTGGCGGGGACGTAGTTGGGGTCGGCGATGCGGTCGGGGCGTTCGCCGGCGGCCTTGAGGGACTCCGGGTCCAGCCAGTCGATACTCTCGGTGCCGGAAACCAGGTTTTTCCAGTAATCAGAGATATTTAGCGCGCCCGGCACCTTCAGTGCCATGCCGACGATTGCTATGTCTCCGTTACCACTCGCATTCACTCGTTTACCAATCATACTCATCCTGCGCGAAGTCGTGACTCCGGCCCCCGCAATGGTTTTGCATCGAACGCGGCCACACGCCCACGTTCATGTTCATGATGATGTCGCATTTTTCGCCAAACATCTGAAAAGATTTATTAAAAAGTTCAGCAACCAGAGGCTGAACATCAATCCGGATGCGACAATTTCCTATTCGGTTCCAAATTGTTTTCTATACCACAACAATCGATTCTGCGAGCCCGACCGGTGGGCGGGGCGATTCTTTCCACCGCGCGCCGGGCGGGCGGTTTTCGGCGGAAAATCCTACGTCGGTATAACGTCGGTATTCTGTCGGTATTACGTCGGTGTGGGGCGCGGTGCCTACCACCCCAACCCCCTCACCCGATCAACGGCTTCGCCAGGCCGGGCCGGCCCGCCTTTGGGCGCAGGTGGCTGTCGTCCTTGGCCTCCTGCCGGCGGGCGGATTCGGTGTATCCGAGCACCGCGCCGGCGATGAGCCAGGTGTAGGGGGTGAGGATAGCGTTCACCAGCATGTCGATCAGGGTGATGGCGAGGATCAGGGCCAGCGCCGCCACGGTGCGGGTCGGCCGGTCGTGCCGGGCGTGGCGCAGGAGCAGGAAGAGCGGCACCGCGAGAAGGCCCATCTTGCTGAGATAGCCGAGCCAGCCGAAAGTGCCGAAGACGATGATCCATTCGCCGTCGGGGATCGAGATGATCTCGCCCGTCGTCAGGTCGTGCACGAGGTTGCGGCCCCAGCCGCCCCAGCCGAACATCCATTTCTCGTGCGCGCGTTCCAGCAGCAGCTCCTCGTTCTGGAAGCGGAAGCCGAGCGACTGGGCGCGGTCGGGGTGGATCGCCTCGGCCCAGCCGAGGATGCGGTCGAGCGGCACGAGGCCATAGTCGCGCAGCACCGGGTAGAGCACCGCGATGCCGGCGAAGACCACCGCGATGCGGATCTGCACCTTGGGCGCGGCGAGCAGGATGGCGGGCACCACGGCGATCCCGTAGGCCAGCGGCCCGAGGCTCTTGCAGAGAATCAGCACGCAGAAGAGATAGCCCGTGGCCGCCAGCAGGCGCGGACGGCTTTTGCGGTCGGCCATGCGGAAGAGCACCGCGGCGGCGGCGGCCGAGGTCATGAAGAAGAAGGCCATCCACAGCCCGTGCGGCAGGAAGACGATGGGCCGGAAGCCGCCCTGCCGCATCATCTGGCCGAAATCGTGCTGAAAGAAGCCGTAGACCCAGATGTTGATCTGCGGGCTGAGCCGGATTTCCAGCAGCGCCGGCAGGGAATAGACCAGCCCGCCCACCAGCAGCGCCAGAAGCAGCTCGCGCTGGCCCGTCTGCGAGGACAGGAAGGCGCGGCCCAGCACGAAGGGAATGAGCGTGATCGCCTGTTGCGAGCCGACAGAGAGAACGTCGATGATGCGCAGCCCCGGCAGGCCGCCGGTGACGAAGGAGACCGGTTCGGCATCGAAGACCGAGTAGAACAGGATGGGGTCGGTATTGGTGAGAACTGTGGGGATGGTGCCGGCGAGGAACAGGAACAGCAGCACCTTCATCACCCGGCTTTCCGGCCAGATCGGCACGCGGCGCTTGGCCACCCACAGGCAGCAGGCCAGCGCGCAGAGATTGGGAATCGAGGTCTTGTTGAAATCGGGCACCAGCGGCAGGTCGAACACCGCGCGGGGCGGCAGCAGGAGGTAGCCGCCGAGGATCGCCCAGATGATCGCCCGTTCGATGCCCATCCGGCGGAACATCACCACGCAGGCGACGGGCCAGATCATCAGCATGAGATATGCGAATGCGTTGGGCATCAGGCGAGGATTGCCCGCAGGCGCGCTTTTGACGGTGGCCCGGACCGGCATTCCCGGTATAGGTGGACAGGCCGGTCAGGTGTCAGATGTGGCGAAAGCGGGGTCATCCTTTCTTGCAGTTTACGGTTCGGGATCAGGTTGTTCGGGTGAACCTGCGCGACTTCGCCGATTTGGCGGAGGCGGTCGGGGCACGGTTTGCCGCGCGCGAAGGGTTCGCGCTGGCGACGATCAACCTCGACCACCTCGTGAAGATGCGGAGCGATCGGGCCTTTGCCCAAGCCTATGCGCGGCAGGACATGGTGGTGGCCGATGGCAACCCGATCGTGTGGCTGTCGCGATTGGCCGGGCGCCCGGTGGAGCTGTTGCCGGGGTCCGACCTGATCCGCCCGCTGTGCCGGATGGCCGGGGAGGCCGGGGTGCCGGTGGCGATGGTGGGCAGCGACGAGGCGACATTGCAGGAAGCGGGCGACCGGCTGGAGGCGGATATGCCGGGGCTTCGCGTGGTGCTGCGCCATGCCCCGCCGATGGGATTCGACCCCGACGGCGCGGCGGCGTCCGATATCCTCGGGCGGCTGGAGGCGGAGGGCGTGGGCCTGTGTTTCCTCGCGCTGGGGGCGCCCAAGCAGGAGCGCTTCGCGGCCCGGGGACGCGAGCTGGCGCCGCATGTGGGCTTCGCCTCGATCGGGGCGGGGCTGGATTTCATTTCCGGCCGCCAGAAGCGGGCGCCCGTCTGGGTCAGGCGGCTGGCGATGGAATGGGTCTGGCGCGCGCTGGGCGATATCCGGCGGCTGGGGCCGCGCTATGCCCGCTGCATCGCGATATTGCCGCGGCTGGCCATCGGGGCGTTGCGCCTGCGTATGTCGACCGGCGGGCACTAGCGGTACTCGATCAGCGTGGCGCGGCGGCGCAGGAGGCGGGAGGCGTGGAATTGCAGGGCGCCCTGGGCCTCGGCGAATTTGCCCAGCACCGTGAAGGCGGCCCATTCCCATGCGGCGCGCGAGGCCAGGCCGCGGCGGGCGGCGAGGCGGGCGACCTGTAGCGGATAGATGAGCGTCAGCAGCAGGGCCGCCGGGTGGACCAGCGCGGCAATCAGGATGGCGAGCGGCAGGAGGGCGCCCCAGAGCAGCGCGCGGCGCGTCTCGGCGACCCAGTGGCGTTCGGGCGGGGCGCCGTGGAGGTGGGCCCCCTCGGCAAAGGCGTGACCGGCGCGGCGGGTGCGTGTCCACCATTGGCCGAGCCGTGTCATGCGGGCGTCGTGCCGGGTCATGGGGGCGTCGAGGCGGTGGATCTTCCAGCCCTGCTGGCGCAGGCGGACGCAAAGCTCGGGTTCCTCGCCTGCGATCAGGTCGTCGCGGTAAAGCCCCACGGCATCGAGCGCGGAGAGCCGGGCGAGGATGTCGCCGCCGCAGGCGCTTGTGTCGCCGGGGGGCGTGTTCCACTCGATATCGCAGAGCCGGTTGTAGAGCGAGGCCTCGGGGTGATCCTCGCGCCGGCGGCCGCAGGCGATGGCGGTGTCAGGATGGGCCTTCAGGTAGGCCGAAGCGGTGGCGAGCCAGCCGGGCTCGACGGTGCAGTCGCCGTCGACGAGCTGGACGAGGTCGGTCTCGGCGCGGTCGAGGGCGGCGAGGCCAGCGTTGCGGGCGCGGGCGGCGGTGAAGGGCTGGGAAGTGTCGAGGTCGATGACACGGGCGCCGGTGCTGCGGGCGTGCTCGGCGCTGCCGTCGGTGGAGCCGGAATCGACGTAGATGACGGGGGAGGCATCTTCGAGAGAGGCGAGGCAGGCGCGGAGGCGCGCGCCCTCGTTACGACCGATGACGACCGCGGCGATGCGGGGGTGGGCGGAGGTCATTGGCCCGCGCCCTCAACCCACCAGCGGGGCCATCTGGGCGGCGAAGCGGCCGGAGCGGGCATAGTCGTGCAGCCGCTCGAAGGCCTGCCGGGCGATGCGGTCGCGGGCGGCCGGATCCTCGATCAGCCAGCGCGCCTTTTCCTCGAAATCCGACAGGTCCCAGCGCAGGGGGACGTAGGTTTCGTTGGGCACGAAGATGTTCGGCTGGGTCTCGACATGCTGCATGTCCTGCTTGAGCAGGACGGCGCCGGTGAGCACGGCCTCGAAATCGCGCCAGCAGACCTCGCCATAGCCGAAGGGGCTGAAGCAGATCTTGCTTTGCTGCAGTTCGGAGATGAAGCGGTGGTGGCCGATGCCGGTGCCGGTGACGGTTTCGGTGTCGGGCAGGGATTCGGCGGCGGCGAGGGATTCAGCGCGCATCGCCTCGTACCAGGGCGAGCCGCCCACCGCGATGCGGGCGTGCAGGTCGATCGGGCGGGGGCCGTCGGGGCGCTGGCCGGCGGCGAAGGCGGGCAGCATGAAGTCGGCGGTGACGAAGGACGGGCCGAGATGCAGCTTGTCGCGGAAGCCGGGGGGGATGGGGAAGCGGGTTTCGTCATGCGGCAGGTCGTACTTGCGGCCGTAGTAATCCATCAGCGTGGTGTCGCCGTAGAGCGTTTCGGCATAGCGGTCGCGGTCGCGCAGGACGTGCTTGGTGACGTAGTAGTCGATCCCCGGCAGGCGGTGGGCCATGCGCAGGTCGGTGGGCGCGAACCAGTCGAGATAGGCGAGGCGGGCCCGCGGGTTCCTCTCGCGGATGGCGGCCATGGTGCGGGCCAGTTCGTCATCGGAGATGTCGAACGGGGTCTGGAAACAGACGGTGGTGGCATCGCGCGGCCCGTCGGGCAGGCCGGCCACGTAATCGGAAATCTCGACCTCGCGGATCTCGGTGTCGAGCGCATCGCGGAAATCGCGGGCGTAGTAGTGGAACGGGAAGATCTGGCTTTGCGGGATGCGCTCGCCGATGCTGAGCAGCAGCAGGCGCTTGGCCGAGGTGCCGCTGAACGGTTTGCGGAACGCGCCGCGCCGGCGCCGCTGGTGCAGCGCCGCGCTGATTTTTCGACTGATTCGCCATGCGATCATGCCGCCTCTCCGTTTGCGCGCGCAGGAAACACCCCTGCGCCGCTCATGACAAGCGGCACGTGGGCCCGCCGGGGGGCGGGTCGGGGGAGAAGACGGTTCCTGGTCATCGGTCTTTCCTGCTCGGATTGTCGCAGATAACCACGCCCAGGGGCCAGAAAAATGGCGAAATTCGGTCTTGGTGGTGGCTATCGCGCATCGCTTGGGCAGGGGTGGGAAATTGCGCTCTTGCCGTGTGGGCATGTTTTGCGTTCCATGCCGCCGAATTCCCGGAGAGGAGGCCCCACGTGTCCGCATTGCCCGATGACCCGCCGTTCCTGATCCTGCGCCGCGAGGGGGATCGGGTGGTCGCGGAGGGGGCCGAGAGCTGGGCCTCGGGCCCGCATGGCAAGGCCGCGACGGTCTGGGCCGAGTGGGCGTGGGCCGATGGCCGGTTGACCGCGAAGGTCGACCGCTACGGGTTCTTCAACCTGTTCTGGTACGAGAAGGACGGGGTTGTGGCGGTCTCGCCCTCGCTGGTGAAGCTGGTGGCCGAGGGATGCGACGCCACGCAGGACGCCCGCGCGCTGGCGGTGTTTCACCGGATCGGGATTTTCGTCAACGACGACACGCCGCTGAAACACGTGAAGACATTGCCGCCCGGCGGTGTGCTGACATGGGACGGCACCGGGCCGGCCAGGGTGGAGAGCGGCGCGCGGGTGCCCGGCACGCAGGAGATCAGCCGCGACGGTGCCGTCGAGGGGATGATCACCCATTTCCGCAGCGCCGTCGGCCGGGCGCTGGAGGAGCATCCGGGCCCGTTCCACGTGCCGCTGAGCGGCGGGCGGGACAGCCGGCATATCCTGCTGGAAGTGCTGCACCAGGGGCGGCGGCCCGAGACCTGCGTGACCTTTCACCACAACGGCGCCGTTCCCAACCGCGAGGCGATGGCGGCGCGCGCCCTGTGCGAACGGTTGGGCGTGACGCACGAGATGCTGGGCTTTGGCCGGCCACGGCTGGCCGACGCGCTTCGGGCGCTGGTGATGACCAGCCTTTGCGCCGACGAGCACGCGCAGATGATGCCGCTCAACGATTACTTCCTCGGCCGGGATGCCGTGAGCTTCGACGGGATCGCCGGCGATATCCTGACCAACCCCGACGATTCCGCCGACTGGTTCATGGGCCTGTCGCAGAAGGGCGACTGGAAGGGGATCGCGCAGGGGATGATCGACGGGCACGGCAAGGTGGTCTCGCAAGCCCATTGGGGCAAGGGGGCCGGGCCGATCTATTCGCCGGGGATGGACGAGGAGGTGCGCGATTACGTGGCCCCCGCGATCGCGCAATATGCCGATGCGCCCGACCCCTACCAGATGTTCTGGATGTTCCACCGCACGCGGCGCGAGATCAATTTCGTGCCGCAGGCGATACTGGGCCCGGCGCGGCAGGTGTTCTGCCCCTATCTCGACCCGGAGTTCGTGGAGTTCTGCATCTCGCTGCCCTACGGCGTGACCAAGGACCAGCAATTGCACAACGACGCCATCGCCCGGGCTTATCCGGAGGTGGCCGACATTCCCTACCAGGAGGGGTTCGCCGAGCCGCGGGTGCGGCGCAATTCCAGGATGCGCAAGCTGGGCGGGATGCGGGACGCCGGCCAGATCGTGGCGGCGCTGGGAGGCGAGCGCCTGATGCAGGCGTTCCTTGGTTTCGTGCGGTTTCCGGACCGGCTGACCCGGCATCACGGCGATATCTACGCGTTGCACGCGCTGAGCCTGGCCGGGCTGGATGCCGCCAAGGCGCGGCGCCTGCTGGACCTGGCCGCGCGGCTGCGGGCGCGGCGGCCGGGGCGGCTGATCTCGGACCGGTACGAGGGCGCCTAGGCCCCGGCGGTCAGGTCAGCAGGCCCGAAAGCTGGGCACAGGCGCGGGCCGCGCGGTCGGTCTTGCCGTCGCGGATGAAGCCTTCCATGCGCTTGAGTGCCTCGCCGAGGCAGAGCACGTCGAGCATGCCGGCGCTGCCCGCCTCGGCCCGGCGGATATCGAAATAGAGGGTTTGCAGGTCTTCGGCGCCATAGCTGTACTTGTAGCGTTCGTTGCCGTGGCCGAAATCGTAGCAGATGAAACCCTGGCCGATGGCCCATTCGATGGCGTGGAAATGCAGGGCGTCGCCGATGAAGGTTTCCTCGGCCTGCGTGTCGCGGCCGGCGACGATGAAATGCAGGATGCCGTTCTGGCGGTCGATGACGTGGCCCAGCGCGCCGAGCCGGCGCTCGCCCCGTTTCAGGACCGGCAGGAACAGCGCGCCGCACTGGTGCGCCGCCGTCAGGACGCTGCGGTAGTTCGCGGCGACCTGTTCGGCGGTTTCGCGGCCCTTGGTTTCGGCCCACTTGGCCGTCCAGAAGGTGAGGAGCGCGGTGATGTCGTCGTTCAGCGTGGCGTCGTCGGCATGGGTGACGTGGTAGTCGCCGGTATCGAGATGGCGGCGGCGCATCTTGTTGAACCGCTGGCGGGTGTTGGCGCTGACCTGGGCCTTGAGGTAGCTGTCGAACGCCTCGGGGAGGTCGACCTGGGGGCTGACGAGGTTGTCGGTCTCGCCCTTGTTGATCCGGTAGTCGCGGTAGCGCACGGTGAGCCCGCGCGCCGCCAGCCGGTCGGTGAAGATGCGGGCGCGGCGGCTTTGGGCGACGTAGCGCATGGAGAGGCGCGACCAGGGCATCGCGGCCAGCTTGTCGGCGGCGGCGGCGAGGCCGGCCTCCTCCTGCGAGGGGTCGCAGAGGAAGCCGGTATACTCGCTGAACAGAAGCCGGCCGCCGGCCTCGAGCTGGGTCTGGAATTCCTGCTGGCTGCGGCTCCAGTGGGTGCGGTACTTGAGCGGGACGATGCAGATCGCCTCGTCGCTGTCGACGGGGTCGCGGACGACCAGCACGCTCCACCGCCAGGGGTTCTGGCGGAAGGCCAGCGCCAGCCAGTCCCATGTCAGGAAGACGGTGGATTCCATGTCGCGCGCCTGCAGGCGCCGCCAGGCGGGGGCGAGGGCGTCGAAGGCGTCGGGCGTGTCGACGATATCGACCTGCAGGCCGGTGGCGGGGCGGGGGGCCTTGTCTTGCAGCATGGTTACGCCTTCTCGAGCATCTTCTGTTTCATGCCGTCGCGCAGGAGGGTGACGAAGACCTGCTCGGCCTCCTCGAAATCCCTGGCGATGGGGGCGGTCAGGGTGTTGCGCCGGGCGAAGAGCGCGCCGACCCGGCAGAGATGGGCGGCGAATTGCGGGTGGACGCCGGCATCGTCGTACTTGCGGATGCGGCGCATGGATTGCCAGCCGCGCTTCTCGGATTCGCGGACCACGAGTTGCAGGCGCTGGATGCAGTGGAAGGTGGTGTAGAGCGCGAGGTAGTCCAGATAGGCGTCGAGGCCGTGGCCGAGGGCCGGGTCGTAGGCGTCGGTGATGATGTCGAGCATGTCCTCGGGGGAGACCGGCCAGACCTCGTCACCCAGCAGCCAGGCCAGGTCCTCGGCGCCGTGGCGGATGCCGGAATATTCGAAGTCGAACCAGCGCAGGCGGTCGTCGTCGCCCAGCGCGGCATTGCCGGAGCGGCAGTCCCACTTGAGAAACTGCCGTGCCGGGGTGGCGATGCGGGCGCAGAGCTGGGCCTTGTCGATCTCGCGCGAGCGGCCGGCGGAAAGCTCGGCCAGGAAATCGGCGGAGTGGACGAGGTTCTCGATCCAGTCGTCGTTCTGGCCGAGATGGGGGAGGATATCGCGGAGGCCGGCCTTCTGGCCCGCCATCTGGATGCGGAAGATGGCGGCGACGGAGTCGGCGGCGAGCGACAGGCGGTCTTCGGGGTCGCGGGCGATGATCTCGCGGTTGAGGCGGCGGGAGCCCACGTCGGACTGGAACAGGATCACCCCGTCGACGGCAAGGCATTCGGGGATGTCGTCGCAGAAGGGGGCCAGCCGGCGCAGGGTGTAGGCCTCGAGATGGGTGCGCTGGAAGGTGGGGCGCAGCGTGGCCACCACAGAGCGGCCGGGCAGGTGCAGGCGATAGCTCGACCGGTTCTCGCCGCCGGGGGCGGAGATGCTTTCGACCGGCTCGCGGAAGACCTTCTCGGCGCTTTCCATGACCCGGGTCATCCGCTTGTTGCGTGTCTTCTTTGCCATGCGTCCGTCACCCTCGCGTATCGGGGCCGCCGGTGGGGGCGGCCTGTCTGTGCCTCAGGGTGGCAGGGGTAGCGGCGCAAATGGGCGGTTTTGTGGAAAGCCCGTGGCAATTCGATTCGAGGTGATTCGGTCGTGGCCCGGCCGGAGGGCGGCGGCGATTGTTCCCGGTTTCATCGAATCGGCGCGGGATCGGCGCGGACTGTTTCCGGATATCGCGGGGTTTCGGGGCGACTGTGCCGATTCTGCGCCGGAAGTTTGGCGGAATTGTGACAACGCCGTAGCGTCAGCCGATCAAGAGAAACCGTGGCCCCGCCGTTTTTCCGGGCCGCGACAGCACCTGCCGCGGAAGTCGCGGTTTCGAGTACGAGTGGAGTAGAAGCTATGTCCTTTGGTTACCGGTCACACCGCGAACACGATTACCGCGGCTCTCATCACCGCCATCACGGCTCCGGCGGCACGCGCGGCAGCTCGGCCTGCGAGAAGGCGAGCTCGACCAAGTCCTATCACAACGGCGGCGTCGAAGGAGACTCGCTGCACAAGTGGTACGACGCGCACATGAAGGACGAGTTCCGCGACGGCAAATGGGAAGACGACGGGAAGGATGGATCCGGCGGGACGAAGGGGTCCGGCGGGACCAAAGGGTCCGGTGGTACCAAAGGGTCCGGTGGGACCAAGGGTTCCGGTGGAACGAAGGGCTCTGGCGGCACGAAAGGTTCTGGCGGGACCAAGGGCACCGGTGGGACCAAGGGCTCTGGTGGCACCAAAGGTTCTGGTGGCACAAAAGGTTCCGGTGGCACCAAAGGGTCCGGTGGAACCAAGGGCTCAGGTGGGACGAAAGGTTCCGGTGGGACCAAGGGCACTGGCGGGACCAAGGGTTCCGGTGGCACCAAGGGGTCTGGCGGGACCAAGGGTTCCGGCGGCACCAAGGGTTCTGGTGGGACCAAGGGTTCCGGTGGGACCAAAGGCTCCGGTGGGACCAAGGGGTCTGGCGGGACCAAGGGTTCCGGCGGCACCAAGGGGTCTGGCGGGACCAAGGGTTCCGGCGGCACCAAGGGTTCTGGTGGGACTAAGGGTTCCGGCGGCACCAAGGGTTCTGGTGGGACGAAGGGTTCCGGTGGCACCAAAGGCTCCGGTGGGACCAAGGGGTCCGGTGGCACCAAAGGCTCCGGTGGGACCAAGGGGTCCGGTGGAACGAAGGGTTCCGGCGGCACCAAGGGCTCAGGTGGGACGAAAGGTTCCGGTGGGACTAAGGGGTCCGGTGGAACGAAGGGTTCCGGTGGGACCAAGGGCTCTGGCGGGACGAAGGGTTCCGGTGGCACCAAAGGTTCCGGTGGGACCAAGGGGTCCGGTGGAACGAAGGGTTCCGGTGGGACCAAAGGTTCTGGTGGGACCAAAGGCTCCGATGGCACCAAAGGTTCCGGTGGGACCAAGGGGTCCGGTGGAACGAAGGGTTCCGGTGGGACCAAAGGTTCTGGTGGGACCAAAGGCTCCGATGGCACCAAAGGTTCTGGTGGGACCAAAGGCTCCGGCGGCACCAAGGGGTCCGGTGGGACCAAAGGCTCCGGCGGCACCAAGGGCACCGGCGGGACCAAAGGGTCCGGCGGCACCAAAGGTTCCGGTGGGACCAAGGGCACTGGCGGCACCAAGGGGGACGAGTATGTCCAGGCCGGCACGTCCCTGCCTGCCTTCACGCCGCATGACGACGACATGGGCGAACTGACCGACGAGGACGTTCAGGCGCTGATGAACCAGGAGGTGCCCGAGCACGGCACCGGCGGCACCTATGCCCGGATGGAGATGGACGACGAACTGGACCACATGGACGTCTGATCCCGAACGGCACTGAAACACCGACGGCGGCGGTCTTGCGATGAGCAGGCCGCCGCCGCTTTTCTTTTCGCCGCCATGCATCGCGGCGTGACTGGACGCTTGGAAAGGCTAGCTGTTATCCGTATAAGCCGGGCGACGCCGGGCGGCACACGCCCTGACCCCGCCGATAGCAGGAAAGGCCGCTTTCATGGATCAGTCGCGTCCCGTTCCCGAGGATATCTATGGTGTCGAGAGGTGGAGCCGGGGGCTGATCACCGTGACGGCCGAGGGCGAGATCGCGCTGTGCGACCCGGCGCATCCCGACGCGCCGCCGATTCCGCTGCCCGGTATCCTGCATGACCTCGACGAGCGGGGGATCGCCGCGCCTTTGCTGTTGCGGGTGAGTTCGTTCCTCGAGGCCGAGATCAAGCACCTGAACCAGAGCTTTGCCGATGCCATCGCGCGGATGAATTACAAGGCGCCCTACAGGGGCGTCTTCCCGATCAAGGTGAACCAGCAGGCGCAGGTGATCGACCGGATCGTCGATTTCGGCAAGCCCTACCAGTACGGGCTGGAGGCCGGGTCGAAGCCCGAGCTGGTGATCGCGCTGGCGCATCGGCTGTCGAAGGAGGCGCTGATCGTCTGCAACGGGGTGAAGGATGCCGAGTTCGTGCGGCTGGCGATCCTGTCGCGGCGGCTGGGGTTCAACACGGTGATCGTGCTGGAAAGCCCGAAGGAGGCCGAGACGGTCATCGAGGTGAGCCGCGAGCTGGGCGAGGAGCCGTTACTTGGCGTGCGGGTGAAGCTGACCCAAAAGATCGGCGGCAAGTGGCAGGAAAGCTCGGGCGACCGGTCGGCGTTCGGGATGAATTCGGACCAGTTGTTGCGGGTCGTGGACCGGCTGCGCGAGGAAGGCTTGCTGCATTGCCTGAAGCTGCAGCATTCGCACCTGGGCAGCCAGGTGCCCGACGTGATCGACGTGCGTCGGGCGGTGGCCGAGGCGTGCCGGTATTTCGTGGCGCTGACGGCCGAGGGGGCGCCGCTGACGCACCTGGACCTGGGCGGTGGCCTGGGTGTCGATTACACCGGCGAGAAGAAGGCCAGCGAGAATTCGATCAACTACACGGTCGAGGAATATTGCCACAACATCGTCGAGACCGTGACCTACGCGATGGACGAGGCCGGGCTGACCCATCCGGTTCTGGTGACGGAAAGCGGGCGGGCGTTGGTGGCGACGTCTTCGATGCTGATCTTCGAGGCGATGGAGAGCACGATCTACGATGCGCCCGACACGCCGGAGCCGGAGGAGGACGACCATCACCTCGTGTCCGACCTTGCGGCGGTGGCGGGCTACCTTGGCCCGCAGAGGGTTCAGGAATGCTGGAACGACGCCATTTACTATCGCGACGAGCTGCGGGCGTTGTTCCGGCGGGGCGTGGTCGACCTGCGGCAGATGGCGCGGGGCGAGCGAATATACCTTTCTCTGATGTCGCGGATCAAGGGGATCGTGGCGGCGCAGGGGGAGGAGAGCGACCTGGGCGAGGACATGCAGAAGATCGCGGATGTGTATCACTGCAACTTCTCGCTGTTCCAGTCGCTGCCGGATGTCTGGGCGATCGACCAGCTGCACCCGATCGTGCCGCTGCAGATGCTGGACGTGGCGCCCGATCGGCGGGCGGTGCTGTCGGACATCACCTGTGACAGTGATGGC
The DNA here is from genome assembly GCF_030373445.1 of Roseovarius sp. Lineage (GTDB taxonomy): Bacteria > Pseudomonadota > Alphaproteobacteria > Rhodobacterales > Rhodobacteraceae > Roseovarius. The sequence continues at coordinate 238,902 of NZ_JAUCYU010000001.1, read as the reverse complement.
AAGATCGACCGGTTCATCCTGGGCGACGGGATTGCGCCCTCGCTGCCGGTGCATTCGCTGCCCGAGGACAGGCCCTATTACTTCGGCGTGTTCTTCGTGGGCGCCTACCAGGAGACGCTGGGCGATCTGCACAACCTCTTCGGCGATACCAACGTGGTGACGATCGACCTGCGCCCCGATGGCGGGTTCGACCTGTTGCACGAGCAGGAGGGCGATACGATTGCCGAGGTGATGGCCGCGGTGGAGTTCGACCCGAACGATTGCGTCGCCGCCTTCCGCAAGATGGTGGACGAGGCGACATCGGCCGGCACGGTCAAGACCAGCGAACGCAAGCTGTTGATGGATGCCTATCGCGACTCGATCAACGGCTATACCTATTACGAGAGACATTCAGGCTGAGGAGAAGACCCATGAGCAAGACGCTAGTTGTGGGCGCCGGCGGCGTCAGCCATGCCGCGGTGCACAAGATGGCGATGAACAGCGATATCTTCACGGATATCACGCTGGCCAGCCGGACGAAGGCGAAATGCGATGCGATTGCCAAGAGCGTGAAGGAGCGGGTGGGGGTCGAGATCAAGACCGCCCAGCTTGACGCGATGGACGTGGCGGCGACGGTTGCGCTGATCAAGGAGACGGGGGCCGAGCTTCTGGTGAACCTCGCGCTGCCTTACCAGGACCTGAAGCTGATGGATGCCTGTCTCGAAGCCGGGTGCCATTACCTCGATACGGCCAACTACGAGCCGGAGGACGAGGCGAAGTTCGAATACAAGTGGCAATGGGCCTACCAGGACAAGTTCAAGGAAGCCGGCCTGGTGGCGATCCTCGGCTCGGGGTTCGACCCGGGGGTGACGAGCGTGTTCGCCACGTGGCTCAAGAAGCACAAGTTGAAGTCGATCCGGCAGATCGACGTTCTGGACGCCAATGGCGGCTCGAACGACCAGGCGTTCGCCACCAACTTCAACCCCGAGATCAACCTGCGCGAGGTGCTGCAGGAGGCCAAGCACTGGGAAGGCGGCGAGTGGAAGTTCACGCCGGCGATGACGCACAAGGTGGAGTTCGACTTTCCCGGCATCGGGCCGAAGAACATGTACCTGATGTATCACGAGGAGCTGGAGAGCCTGTCCAAGCACTTCCCCGAGATCGAGCGGGCGCGGTTCTGGATGACCTTTGGCGATGCCTACATCATGCATGCCAAGGTGCTGGAGAATGTCGGCATGACCCGGATCGACCCGGTGATGCATAACGGGGTCGAGATCATCCCGATCCAGTTCCTGAAGACGCTGCTGCCCGATCCGGGCGATCTGGGCGAACAGACCAAGGGCAAGGCCTGCATCGGTGACATCGCGACGGGCGAGTCGCTCGAGGGCGGCGAGAAGACCTATTACATCTACAACATCTGCGACCACGAGGAGTGTTACCGCGAGGTCGGGAGCCAGGCGGTGAGTTATACCACCGGCGTTCCGGCGATGATCGGGGCGGCGCAGGTGCTGAAGGGCAACTGGGTCGAGCCGGGGGTCTGGAACATGGAGCAGCTCGACCCGGATGACTTCATGGACATGCTGAACACGCAGGGCCTGCCGTGGCAGGTGCATGAGCTTGGCGGGCCGGTGGAGTTCTGAGGGCGCCGGGGCTGAGGCCAGAGGCCCCGGGTCAGGCCCGGGGCGGGTGTTTCTTGGGGGTCCCGGATTGACTGTCCGGGACCTTGCCCTTTGACGGAAGGAGCGACAGATGGCCGGGATGATGCAGACACAGGCCGGTGAGGCCGGGGCGTTTCTCGACTTCGACCTGAGCCGCGTGCCGAGCCCCTGTTTCGTGGTGGACGCGGCGGCGGTGGAAAGGAACCTGTCGGTTCTGGCCGAGGTGTCGGAGCGGTCGGGGGCGCATGTGCTGTCGGCCTTGAAGGCGTTCTCGATGTTCGCGCTGGCGCCGATGGTGCGGCAGTATCTCGGCGGCACCTGTGCCAGCGGCATTTACGAGGCACGGCTGGGGCGCGAGGAATATGGCGGCGAGGTTGCTACCTTCTGTGCCGGCTACAAGGACAGCGAGATCGACGAGATCATTGCGCTGTCGGATCACGTGATCTTCAACAGCCCGGAGCAGAAGGCGCGGTTTCTGGCCAAATGCCAAGAGGCCGGGCGGCAGGTGGGCCTGCGCATCAACCCCGAGCATTCCGAGGGCGAGGTCGAGAAATACGACCCCTGCGCGCCCTGTTCGCGGCTGGGGACGCCGGTGAGCCAGTTGAACGCCGAGGCGCTGGAGGGCGTCGACGGGCTGCACATGCATACGCTCTGCGAGCAGGGGGTGGAGCCCTTGCTGCGCACGTGGGAGGCGGTTGAGCCGCGGTTGCAGCCGTGGCTTAACGATCTGAAATGGCTGAACTTTGGTGGCGGACACCATATTTCGCGCGGGGATTACGACCGGGATACCTTGGTCGATTTCATCAAGTATATCCGCGAGACCTATGGGGTGGACGTCTACCTTGAACCGGGCGAGGCGGTGGCGCTGGATGCCGGGATACTGGTGGGCGAAGTGCTCGACCTGCCGGTGAACGGGATGCCGCTGGCGATCACCGATATCTCCGCCACCTGCCACATGCCCGACGTGATCGAGGCGCCCTATCGGCCCGCGCTGATGGGGGAGGCCGAAGCGGGGCAGACCTATCGGCTGGGCGGGCCGTCCTGTCTGGCCGGTGACGTGATCGGGGAATATACCTGGGCACATCCGCTGAAGATCGGCGACCGGTTCGCCTTCCTTGACCAGGCGCATTACTCGATGGTCAAGACCAACACGTTCAACGGCGTGCCGCTGCCGGCGATTGCGTTGTGGGACAGCCGGACGGACGAGCTGCGGATGATCCGCGAATTCGGCTACGAGGATTTCAGGGGGCGGTTGTCATGAGCGTGTTTCTCGACAGCGAATTGACCGAGGCGGAGCGGGGCGAGGATGCGCGGTTTCGCGTGATCCCGGTGCCCTTGGAGCGGACGGTGTCTTACGGGGCCGGGACGGCCAAGGGGCCGGCGGCGATCATCGAGGCGTCGAACGAATTGGAGCGGTTGGTTGGGACTGCGGAACCTTGCGCGGACGGGATTTTCACCGAAGCGCCCGTCGATTGCGACGGGCCGTTGCCGGAGGTGATGGAGCGGCTGGCCAAGCGGACGGAAGCGGCAGTGAAAGCGGGCCGGATGCCGGTGACGCTGGGGGGCGAGCATTCGCTGAGCTATGGCGCGGTAAGTGGCGTGGCAAGGGCGCTGGGCCAGCCGGTGGGGCTGGTGCAGATCGACGCCCATGCGGATCTGCGGATCGCCTACCAGGGGGAGAAACATTCGCACGCCTCGGTGATGCATCTGTTGGCCGAGGATGGGGTCAGGCTGGCGCAGTTCGGCGTACGGGCGCTCTGTCAGCAGGAGGTGGAGAGCCGCGACCGGAACGGGGTGTTCTTCGCCGATGCCGAGGAGTTGGTGACGGGGAATATCCACGCGGTCGACCTGCCGGAGGATTTCCCGGAGCTGGTCTATGTCAGCTTCGACGTGGACGGGCTCGACCCCTCGCTGATGCCCGCCACGGGCACGCCGGTGCCGGGGGGGCTGGGCTATTACCAGGCGCTGCAGCTGGTGGAGCACGCGCTGAAGGGGCGGCGCTGCGTGGGGTTCGACGTGGTGGAACTGGCGCCTGACGGCAACACGGCGTGGGATTTCACCACGGCGCAGATCGTCTACCGGCTGATGGCGGGCTGCCGCCCCTAGGGCGCCTCGATTTCCAGCACGAAATCGCCCGGCTCGATGGTGTTGACGATGGCGCTGGCGATGTCGTCGCGGATGGCGCCGGTGGAGGGGTCGAAGAGGCCGGTCTGGCGCAGGGCCTGTTTCACGTCGATGTTGCGGCCGAGGTATTCCAGCGCCACGCGGGAGGCGCCGGGTTTGCGGCCGCGGCGCGTGGGCCCGCCGGTCTGGATGCCGTAGAGACAGTCGAGCCGGTGCTGGTAGCTGGGGTAGAGCGTCATCTGGGTGATCGAATTCACCTCGAGGCTTTCGTATTCCATGATGTAGATCCGGTCGGCCAGGAAGAAGACCAGCCCCTCGTACTTGTTCAGCCCGGTGGTGCGGCCGGTGGACTGGTCGCGCAGGATCTCGATGTTCTTCCAGTAATAGCGCCCCTCCTCGCGGTAGATGGTGGCAAGCGAACGGAAGACCATGCCCTTGTTGCCGAAGGAATAGAAGTAGCGGAAGTAGAAGCCGGTGTATTTCTGCAGGTCCTGCGAGTGGCCATAGAGGGTTTGCAGGTGGGTGAGGGGGCGTTCCAGTTCGGTCCGTTCGACGGGGCGGCGGCGCAGGGTGATCATCTGCTCGAACTGGGCATGCTCCATCAGGATCTCGGATTCGGTGACGCCGAAATAATCGCAGATGCGCCTCATGTTGTGGCGTGACGGGCGTGACTGGCCGTTGAGGTAGCGGTTGAACTGTTGCCGGTTCAGTTTGAGCTTGCGGCAGACCTCGGCAATGGAGCGTTGATAGCTGCACAGGAGGTTGAGGTTGGCGCTGAAGTCGGTAGCCATGTGTCTATCGCATACTGAAGTCAGAACAGTGTCAAGTCACGAAACCCCGCGAAATTGGAATGCGGGTCGATCTCGGCGAGGCTCGGGCCCGGAAACGGGCCGGCAGTGCCCGGGATTTGCGCGCGACAGGGAGTGCCCAGAGATGAAGAACGAGTATCCGCAGGACATCGAAATCATCCCCCATACCACCGTTCCGATGCCCGATGGCTGCAAGCTGGCGGCGCGGATCTGGCGGCCGGTGACGGCGGTGGATCAGCCGGTGCCGGTGATCCTCGAATACCTGCCCTATCGGAAGAACGACCTGACCGCGAAACGGGATGCGACGATGCAGCCGCACCTGGCGGCGCATGGCTATGCCGTGGTGCGGCTCGACCTGCGCGGGGCGGGGGATTCGGAAGGGCTGATGGTGGATGAATACACCCCGCAGGAGTTGCAGGACGGCTGCGACGCCATCGCCTGGCTGGCCGAGCAGCCGTGGTGCGACGGCAATGTCGGCATGATCGGGATTTCCTGGGGCGGGTTCAACGGGCTGCAGATCGCCGCGATGCAGCCGCCGGCGCTGAAGACGATCATCACGCTGTGCTCGACCGATGACCGCTATGCCGACGATATCCACTACATGGGCGGCTGCATGCTGACCGAGCAGTTGGGCTGGGCGTCGATCATGTTCGGGCGCAACACCCTGCCGCCCGACCCGGAGAACGTGGGCGAGGCGTGGCGCGAGATGTGGCGCGAGCGGCTGCGGGGCAGTGGCCTGTGGCTGAAGACCTGGCTGGAGCATCAGCGGCGCGACGATTTCTGGAAGCACGGCTCGATCTGCGAGGATTGGTCGAAGGTGCAGATCCCGGTCTATGCCGTTTCGGGCTGGGCCGATGGCTATTGCCGGTCGGTGTTCCGGCTGGTCGAGAACCTGCCCGGCCCGGCCAAGGGGCTGGTGGGCCCCTGGGCGCACCGGTATCCGCATATCGGCCAGCCCGGCCCGGCGATGGATTTCCTGAGCGAGGAGCTGCGCTGGTGGGATCACTGGCTGAAGGGCGAGGCGACCGGCATCATGGACGAGCCGCCCTTGCGGCTTTACATGCAGGACAGCGTGCCGCCCGCCGGGTGGTATGAAAGCCGCCCCGGCCGCTGGGTGGCGGAACCGTCCTGGCCCTCGCCCAACATCACGCGGACGCCGTTCCATCTTGGGGCGGACGGGGCGCTGTCGCCCGGGGAACCGGGGGCGAAGGGCACGCTCGAGCATCACTCGCCGCTCTGGGTCGGCATGGGGTCGGGGAAATGGTGCGCCTATTCCTCGCCCGGGGATGCGCCGATCGACCAGCGGCGCGAGGATGCCGGCAGCCTGTGTTTCGAGACCGCGCCGCTGACCGAACCGCTGGAGATGGCGGGCGATGCCAACGTGGTGCTGCGCGTGTCGGTCGACAGGCCGGTGGCGACACTGGGTGCGCGAATCTGCGACGTGGCGCCCGACGGCGCCTCGACGCGTGTCAGCTTCGGGGTGTTCAACCTGACCCACCGCGACAGCCACGAGACGCCGGAGATGCTGGAGCCCGGCAAGGTCTACGAGATCACCATCCCGATGAAGCACGTGGCGCAGAACTTCCCTGTCGGGCACCGCCTGCGGCTGGGCCTGTCGACCAGCTATTTCCCGATGATCTGGACCGCGCCCGAGGCCGTGACGATGACGGTGCATACCGAGGGCAGCTACCTGGAAATGCCCCTGCGCACGCCCTCGGCGGAAGATGACAGGCTTGCCGAATTCGCGCCCGCCCAACTGCCGCCGCCGCTGCCGATCGAGGAGCTGGAGCCGGTGGAGGAATACCAGCGCATCCTCGAGGACGCCGCGACCGGCAAGGTCGAGATGCAGATGGGCGACGGCAGCGGGCGGCTGCGCTACCTCGACAACGACCTGACCCTTCATGAGCAGGGGTATGAGCGGTACTCGGTCACGGGCGACGACCCGGATACCACGACGGGCGAGACCGAGTGGTATTTCGAGGTCTCGCGCGACGGCTGGTCGGTGCGGACCGAGACCAAGACCAAGCTCACCTCGGATGCCCATGATTTCCACATCTCGGCCCGGATGCGGGCCTGGGAGGGCGAGACGCTGATCGAGGACCTGACATGGGAAGAGACGATCGCGCGGGACTTCCAGTAATTTCGCCAATTAGCGCGAACATAGCGTCACTTCGCGAAATCACGCGAAATGGATCGCGAAACCGCGCAACGACTAGACTTGTGGAAACAAAAGAGAACACACCAGGGAGTATGACATGACCAAACCGACACTTTCGCGCCGGGGCTTCCTTGCCTCGACGGCCGCCATCGGCGCGGCGACGATGACGACCGGCTGGCCCACCATGGGCCGGGCGGAGATGGGCAAGGTGCTGCGCGTGCGCATCGACGGCGACAACAACGTGCTCGACCCGGGCTTCATGGTCGGCGGCAGCGAGGTGGAGGCGCAGAAACAGTGCCTTCCGTTCCTGGCCGAGTACGTGCAGGAGGGCGACACCTTCACCTGGCGGCCGACCTATTACGTGACCAAGCTTGAGCAGAGCGAGCCCACGCGGATCGACTTCGAGCTGGCCGAGGGGCTGCAATGGTCGAACGGCTACGGCACGCTGAAGGCGTCGGACGTGAAGTTCTCCTACGAGCGGATGAAGGACAGCGACTGGGCCGGCTATTTCGATGCCATGGACCATGTCGAGGTGACCGGCGACCTGACCGGGACGATCGTGCTGAACAAGCCCTTCGCGCCGTTCTTCATGGTCACGCTCTGCCATGGGCCGGGGGCGATTGTCTGCGAACAGGCGGTCAAGGATGCCGGCGGCAAGTTCACCATCGACTTCCCGGCGGTCTGCGGGCCCTACACCTACAGCGCCACGCCCGGCCAGCGGGTGGTGTTCGAGCTGAACCCCGAATGGACCGGCCCGGCGCCGGGCTACGAGCGGGTCGAGGCGCATGTCATCACCGAGGTCAAGGCCTCGGAGCTGGCCTTCGACGCGGGTGAAATGGACTGTACCGAGCTGAGCCCGGACACGCTGGCGCGCTACCAGAAAGAGATGCCCGAGGATGCCGGCATCACCACTGCGGGCGAGCTTCAGTACCTGTGGATGGGCATGAACACAGAGCATCCCAAGCTGCAGGACGTCAAGGTTCGGAAGGCGATCCAGCACGCCGTCGATGTCGAGTCGATCCTGCAGGGGGCCTATTCGGGCATCACCACCAAGTCGAACGGCATCGTCTGCCCCGGCCTTCTGGGCCAGCGCTCGCAGACCAATTACAGCTATGACCCGGCCAAGGCCAAGGCACTTCTGGAGGAGGCGGGCGTCTCCGGGCTGGAGCTGACCCTGCGGACGCTGAACCAGCAGGAGCGGATGCTGACCGCGCAGATCATCCAGGCCAACCTGGCCGCCGTGGGCATCACCGTGAAGGTGCTTCCGGTCGACAGCGGCCCGTTCTGGGAAATGGGCATGGAAAGCAAGGGCGACACCTGGCAGGAGCTGGAGCTGTGGCTGATGCGCTATGCCACCACGCCCGACCCCTATGAATCGACCCAGTGGTTCGTGTCGAGCCAGGTCGGCATCTGGAACTGGGAACGCTGGACGGACGAGGAGTTCGACCGGCTCTACGACGAAGGCATCGCCGAGACCGACACCGCCAAGCGCGAGGAAATCTACCTTCGCATGCAGGAGATCATGGACGAGACGGGCGCCTATGTCTGGATCAACCACGAGCCCGAGGCCTATCTCCACCGGGCGGATATCAAGATCAACACCGCGCCGTCGGGCGAGTTGAACTACCGCCGGTTCGAACAGATGTAACGGCAATGGCCCCGCGCCGCCCGGTGTGGCGCGGGGCCTGACCGGCTGGGGGAATTTCCCGTGCTTTTCTATCTCGTCAAGCGGCTCGGCCTGTCCGCGCTGGTGATCGCCCTGGTGGTGCTGGTGCTGTTCTCGCTGCTGCACCTCATTCCGGGCGACCCGGCGACCATCGCGCTGGGCCCGCGGGCGACGCCCGAGGCCATCGCGCGTTATGCAGCGAAGATGCACCTGGACGAGCCGGTGTGGCGGCAGTTCCTGATCTACGTGGGCAACGCGGTGACCGGCGACCTTGGGGTCGACGTGTTTTCCGACCGGAACGTGACCGCCGTGGTGGGCGACCGGATCGGGTTCACGCTCGCGCTGATCTGTGCCTCGATGGGCTGGGCGGTGCTGCTGGGGCTGCCGCTGGGCTGCCTTGCGGCGGTGAGGCCCAACAGCTGGCTGGACCGGGTCACCGGGGTGCTGTCGGTGGGCACCATCGCGGTGCCGTCCTTCCTGGTGTCGATCTGGGCGCTCTTGATCTTCGCGGTCGAGCTGCGCTGGCTTCCGGCCATCGGCGCGGGCGAGCCGGGGGATACGATGGACCAGCTGAGCCACCTGGTGCTGCCGGCCTTTGCCGTGGGGCTGAGCTGGGTGGGGTACCTGGCCCGGATGGTGCGCGCCTCAATGCTGGAGGTGATGGCGGAGCCGTATATCCGCTCGGCCCGGGCGTTCGGCCTGCGGCCGCGCAAGATCGTCTATGGCTACGCGCTGCGGGTGGCGATCCTGCCCACCATCACGCTCATTGGCATGGGCTTTGGCGGGCTGATTTCGGCCGCGGTCTTTGCCGAGATCATCTTTGCCCGGCCCGGTATCGGCAAGCTGATCTACGACGCCGTCATGGCGCGCAACTTTCCCGTCGTGCAGGGCGCGGTGCTGGTGGCCACGGCCATGTATATCGGCATTGTCCTGATGTCCGACCTTCTCATTGCCTGGTTTGATCCCCGTGTCCGTGAATCCCTCTGAACCTCCCTCCGACAAGGATGTCGGCGAGCCGACGCTCGACAGCTCCGGCCTGCCCGAGCATGCCTCGGCCGAGGAGATGCGGGAATCCGCCTCGCGCGAGCGGCGCGAGAAGCTGAAGATGTTCCTGACCAACTGGCAGGGGGTGATCGGACTGGTTCTGGTGATCATGTTCTTCGCCAGCGCGATCTTCGCGCCGGTCTTCGCCACGCATGACCCCAACGCGCTGGATATCCCGGCAAGGCTGTCCTACCCGACGCTGGACCATTTCGCCGGGACCGACCAGTTGGGCCGCGATACCTATTCGCGCATCCTGTATGGCGGTCGCGTGGCGCTGAAGGTGGCGGCGATCGGCGTGTCGATCTCGCTGGTGGTGGGGCTGATCCTGGGCATGATTGCAGGATACGGGCCGCGGTGGCTGGATAACTTCCTGCTCCTGATGTTCGACACGGTCAGGGCGTTTCCGACGATCGTTCTGGCGCTGGCGACGGTGGCGCTGACGGGCCCGAGCCTGGCGATCGTGCTGACCATCGTGATCGTGACGTCGATTCCCCAATATGCCCGCGTGGCAAGGACGGCGACGATGACGCTGCGCAACACCGATTTCATCATGGCGGAACGGTCGCTGGGCGCCTCGACGGGGCGTATCCTGATGCATCACATCATGCCGAACGTGGTGGGCCCCTTGCTGATCCTCGCCGCGATGGACGTGCCGGTGGTGGTGACGGTCGAGGCGGGGCTGAGTTTCATCGGACTGGGCGTGCTGCCGCCCACGGCAAGCTGGGGCACCATCCTGAACGAGGGATATCTCGTCATCCGCGACACGCCGTGGATGGTGGTGGCCGGGGGCATTCCGCTGATCCTGACAACGCTGGGCTTCACCTTCCTGGGCGAGGCGCTGCGCGACGTCTTCGACCCCCGCATGGGCAAAGGACGCTGAACATGGCCAAGGACATGGGCACCGCCCCCGAAACGCTTCTGGATATCCGCAACCTGTCGGTCGACTTCCGCACCGCGCGGGGCCGGGTCAAGGCGCTGCGCGACATCACCTTCCCGGTCAGCAAGGGCCGGATCATGGGGATCGTCGGCGAAAGCGGGTCGGGGAAAAGCACGGTTCTGTGGTCGATCCTGGGCCTTCTGGCGGGCAATGCCGAGGTGATGGGCGGCGAGATCCTGTTCCAGGACGACGACATGCTGCGCAAGGGGCAGGCGGCGATGCGGGCGACGCGGGGCGAGGATATCTCGGTCGTGTTCCAGGACCCGATGACCAGCCAGATCCCGGTGCTGAACTATGCCCGCCAGATGTTCGACATCCTCTACCGCCGGCGGAACATGACCAAGGCCGAGAAGCGCAAGGCGGCGGTCGAGATGATGCGCAAGGTGGGCATCCCCGACCCCGACAGCCGGATCGACCAGTACCCCCACCATTTCTCGGGCGGGATGCGGCAGCGGGCGGGGATCGCCATGGCGCTGCTGACCGGGCCGAAGCTGTTGCTGGCGGATGAGCCGACCACGGCGCTTGACGTCACGATGGAGGCGCAGATCATCAACCTGCTGCGCGAGTTGCAGAGCGACCTGGAGGCGACCATCGTTCTGGTCTCGCACAATCTCGGCCTGATTGCCGAGCTGTGCGACGACGTGGTGGTGATGTATGCCGGCGAGGTGGTCGAGGTCGGCACGGTGCACGAGATCTTCCACAACGCGCAACACCCCTATACCCGCGCCCTGCTGGAATGCGACCCGGCGCGAATTTCGGACGTGTCGCGCAGGCTGCCGGTCATTCCCGGCGACATTCCCGACCTGACCAAGCCGCAGACCGGGTGCATCTTCGCCAGCCGCTGCCAGCGGGCGATGCCCGAATGCCGGACCATCGAGCCGCCCACGGCGACGCGCCCCTCGGGCGGCTATGCCAATTGCCACCTGCTGACCGGTCCGCTGGAAGACCCCGACTGGCCGCCGCCGCTGGACGTGCTGACGGTGCGGAGCGGCGAAAGCGCGGTGGCCGAGAAAAAGGCGCCGGAGGGCACCCCGCTGCTGGAGGTGGAGAACCTCAACGTCCGCTTCCGCACGCTTGGCCCGGTCAAGGCGCGGCTGCGGGGGGTCGAGGACCCGTTCGTCGATGCCGTGCTCGACGTGAGCATCCGGGTGCGCCCGGGCGAGACGGTGGGGCTGGTGGGCGAAAGCGGCTCGGGCAAGACGACGCTGGGCCGGACGATCCTGAACCTGCAGCACGCCGACAGCGGCAGCGTGCGGTTCGAGGGGCAGGAGATCCGCAACATGCCCGAGGCGCGGTTCAAGCCGCTGCGCCGCGACATGGCGATGATGTTCCAGGACCCGATCGGCTCTCTCTCGCCGCGCAAGTCGGTGCGGGCGCTGATCACCGAACCGTTGCAGGTGCATGGCGTCACCGGCATGAACCTCGACGAGGAGGCCGAGCGGCTGGCCGACATGGTAAGGCTGCCGAAGCCGTTCCTGACCCGCTATCCGCACGAGCTGTCGGGCGGGCAGGCACGGCGGGTGGGCGTGGCCCGCGCGCTGGCGCTGAACCCCAAGCTGATCATCGCGGACGAGCCGACCGCCGGGCTTGATGTCTCGGTGCAGGGCGAGGTGCTCAACCTGATGGCCGACCTTCAGGCCGAGCATGGGCTGGGTTACCTGATCATCACCCACAACCTGCCCGTGGTGCGGCATATCAGTGACCGGATCGCCATCATGTACCTTGGTCGGATCGTCGAGGAAGGCCGCGCGTCGGAGATATTCTCGAAGCCGCTGCATCCTTATACGCAGGCGCTGGTCGAGGGCGTGCCACAGCCCGACCCCGACAAGCGGCTGACCCATGTCGCCGTCCGGGGCGAGGTGCCGAGCCTTCTCAACCGGCCCAAGGGGTGCGATTTCGCCACGCGCTGTCCTTATGCGCAGGACAGGTGCCGGGCCGAGAAGCCGGCGCACGAGACCCGCCCCGACGGGCACAGCCACGCCTGTTTCTTCCCCCTTCACTAGAACAAAATACCGCAGGAATACTGTCATGAGCTACGGCATCTATATCGGGCGCAATCTGACCGCTGACGGGGTGGCCTACCTGGCCGGCTATGGCGACGAACCGTCGAGCCACTGGCTCGAGATCAACCCGAGGCAGGCGCATGCCGAGGGCAGCACCATCACCGTGGGGGTGACGCCGCAGGCCGACATGCCGGGGGTGCTGACCGAGATACCGCAAGCCGCCGAGACGCTGCGCAACATGCGGGTGAGCTATAGCTATTACCTCGGCGTGCCGGCACCGCTCACGAATGGCGGGCTGAACGAATGCGGGGTGGCGGTGCGCGATATCTGGTCGCCCACGCGCAAGGACCTGGTCGCGATGACGCCGAAGGACCAGAAAGGGCCGAACTATTCCGACCTGGCCCGGATCGTGGTGGACCGTGCGCGCACGGCGCGGGAGGGGGTCGAACTGATAGGCGAGCTGATCGGCAAGCACGGCTATTCGACCTATGGCGGCAATTCCCACATGATCGCCGACCCGGAAGAGGCCTGGGTGGTGATCGAGTTCGCCGGTGGCAAGGGGCTCTGGTGTGCCGAGCGCCTGGGGCCGGATTGCATCCGGGCGTCAAGGCCGGGCTATATCGGCGAGATCCCGGACGCGCCGAACGAGGATTTCCTGTTCCCGGAGCATTTCATCGACACGGCGGTCGAGCTGGGGTGGTACACGCGCGGCGAGGGGCCGTTCAACGTGAACGACATTTACGGCGACGGGCGGATGCGCTGGAAGGGCGTGGCCTGGGTCGAGGACGAGATGAAAGCGCGGGCGTCGCGGCCGGAGAAGGTGACGCTGGAGGACGTGTTCTGGTCGATCCAGACCGAGCGGCTGACGGGGGATACCGCCGGGTACGGGCAGGTGGTGCCGCTGGTGCACCCGGCCGATGCCGCGCTGCGGATGATGTGGCACGCGCCCATCGGGCCGGTGACGGCGCCGCTGCTGCCGGTGTTCCTCGGGCAGGGGTCGGTGCCCGAGGCGTATCGCCAGCACCGCTACCTGACGACCGGGGAAAGCGCCCGGTTCCTCGACCGCCGGAAGGAGGAGAAGAATGCCGACACCGTCTCGCATATCCCGCAGGGGATCGAGACGGCGGAGTCGGCGGTCTACCAGTACAAGCGGCTGATGCACCTGGCGTTCCAGGCGGAGGATACCCTGCTGCCCGAAGTCTGGGCGCATTGGCGGGCGATGGAGGCCAGCGTGAACGCCGAGGTGCCGGAGGTGCTGCGGGCGGCGGAGCTGCTGATCGCGACGGGCGAGACGGGGCTGGCGGAACGGGTGATGACCGAGTTCAGCCATCGCTGCCTGCGCGTGGGGCTCGAGGACTGCACGGCGCTGGCGGCGGCGGCCCAGGCCCGGCTGCGGGTGGCGGGGCGGCTGAACCTGACGGCCAAGCCGCTGGGACCGGCGCAGCTCTGGTAGGGGGGCTCCTGTCCCGGCGCCGCGCCAAGGCGCGGCTTGACTCCGCGCGGGTGGCAAACTGCGAGGGGGCGAGTCTCAGCTACGTCCACTCCTCAACCCTTCGGCGTAACGCCAAACCCCTTGCGGAACTGGTCGGCATGGGCCGGGAAGGCGGCGGCGAGGTACATGGCCGCCAGCCGCATCGGCTGTTTCAAATCCACCGGGTCGCCCGACAGGTACATGCCCAGCCACAGCCCGTCGGTCATCGCGTCGATCCCGGCGGCGATGTCGTCCGCGCCGGTGACCGGGCGCCCCTCGGCCTGCAAGAGCGCCGCGCAGGCGTTGCACATGGCATGGGCGCGTTCCTGTTCGAAGCTCTTGGAAATTTCCCCGTAAAGCGGCCGGGCCTTCGATTCGCCCCAGAAGGCGTGCCAGATGATCAGCGTTTCCTCGGTGCACGACTCGGGCGTGAAATCGGACTTGACCAGCGCGGTGATCTGGTCGGCCGGGTCGGACCCGGCGTCGGACATCGCCTTCTGCCAGCCTTCCTGGTAGATCTCGTACTGGTGGCGCAGCGCCGCGCCGAGCAGGGATTGCTTGTTCTGGAAGTAGAAGACGGCAACCCCCTGCGACAGCCCCGCCTCGTTCGAGACGCTGGCCAGGGTGGTGCCGGACAGCCCGTTCCTGACGATCGAGCGATAGGTGGCCTCGATGATCTGCCCGCGCCGCTTGTCGGCGTTTTCCTTGCGTTCCTTGCGTGGGCGCGTGGCGCCCTCCTGAACTGCCATGGCGGGTCTCCTTTCCCGGCACAGTATCGCGCGGAGAGGCCATCACGGCAACCCGGCGCAGGGGGAAACGGCGAAAAAATTTGATTGAGCGCTCAAAATAATTGGGTTACAGTCGGGCAGACGGAAAAACGCGGCCTCCGGCCGCTAGAAATGGACTCCAATGACCGACACGATCACCCCGACCGCAGATCCCGGCCACAACGCCGCCATCCCCGCAGAAGCCGTACAGGAATGGGATAACGACCATTTCCTGCACCCGTGGGAAACCATCGGCACCAGCGATGCCAACCGCGCCATCGCCGCGCGGGCCGAGGGGATCTACATGTACGACCCCGACGGCAAGAAGTTCATCGACGGGCCGGGCGGCATGTGGTGTGTCCAGATCGGCTATGGCCGGCGCGAAATGGCCGATGCCATCGCCGAGCAGACCATGCGCCTGCCCTATACCTCGCCCTGGGCCTTCGCGGCCGAGCCCTCGGCCCTGCTGGCCAAGCGAATCGCCGAGATGACGCCGGGCGACCTGAACAGCGTGTTCTTCACCACCGGCGGCTCCTCGGCGGTCGACAGCGCGATCCGCTTCGTGCAGTTCTACAACAACATGAAGGGCCGCCCCGACAAGAAGCTGATCATCGGGCGGGAGAAGGGCTATCACGGCTCGACCTACCTCGCGGCCTCTGTCACCGGCAAGGAACGCACCAAGTCCCGCCTCGATTTCGAGGAACGGCTGGTGCGCCTCATCGGCAACGTGAACCCCTATGTCCGCCCCGAGGGGATGAGCGTCGAGCAATGGTGCGACGCCAAGGTCGACGAGCTGGAACAGGCCATCCTCGATGCCGGCCCCGAGAACGTGGCCGCCTTCATCGCCGAGCCGGTGCTGGCCTCGGGCGGGGTGATCGTGCCGCCGCCGGGCTATCACAAGCGCACGCTGGAGGTCTGCCGCAAGCATGACGTGCTCTATATCTCCGACGAGGTCGTCACCGGCTTCGGCCGGCTGGGCCACTGGTTCGCCAGCGAGGAGGTGTTCGGCATCACCCCCGACATCATCACCTGCGCCAAGGGCCTGACCTCGGGCTATTTGCCGCTGGGGGCGATGATGCTGTCGGACCGGCTGTGGAACGACATCGCCTCGGACGACCGGGAACATATCATGTTCTCGAACGGCTACACCTATTCGGGCCACCCGGTCTGTTGTGCCGCCGCGCTGAAGAACATCGAGATTTTCGAGCGCGAGGGCATCCTCGAACACGTGCGCGAGATCACCCCGCATTTCCAGGACCGGCTGAACGCGCTGGGCCGGCACGAGATCATCGGCGACACGCGCGGCGTGGGGCTGATCGGCTGTGTCGAGGGTGTCGCGGCGCCGGACATGAGCGAGTCGAAGCGGCTGGCCATCGATCTCGAGTTCGGCGAACGCGTCGACGCCAAGTGCGAGGAGATGGGCCTGATCGTGCGCCCGCTGATCAACCAGTGCGTCTTCTCGCCGCCGCTGATCATCACCACGGACGAGGTCGACCGGATGTTCGACATCCTCGAGACCGCGGTGCAGCAGGTTCAGTCGGAAATGCTATAGACCGTGCCGCGGACGCGGCGCAAACTCACCCCACATACCCTGAGAAGGAGGTCGCCCGATGGAGGACAATGCCGTTCTGGAAGAGGGCTTCAACGGTCTCGCGCGGGTGCAGGAGGCCCTTCCGGCATCCTGGTACCTGGACCCGGCCCATTACGACCGCGAGCTGCGCCAGATATGGGGGCGCAACTGGGTCTACCTGTGCCGCGCCGACACGCTGGACGGCCCGCGCAGCTTCCGCACCTTCGAGGTGGCGGGGCAGCCCATCCTGCTGCTGCGCGACCAGGACGGGGCGTTGCAGGGGTTCTTCAACTCCTGCCGGCACCGCGGCTCGATGCTCTGCCCGCAGGCCTCGGGCACGCTGAAGAAGCCGATGATCGCCTGCCCCTATCACCAGTGGGTCTATGACCTGGCCGGGCGGCTGCGGGCGACCGGGCCGATGCGGCGCGTGGAGGGGTTCAACCGCGAGGATTACCCGCTGCACCGGGTCAGCGTGGCCGAGTGGGGCGGGTTCGTCTTCGTCAACCTCGACCCGGATGCGACATCGTTCGAAGAGCTCTACGGGGCCGAGACCGCCTATGTCGCCAACTGGCCGCTGGAAGAGCTGAAGGTGGGGCATTTCTTTTCCAAGACGCTGAACTGTAACTGGAAAGCGTTCTGGGAGAATTACAACGAGTGCCTGCACTGCCCCAACATCCACCCCGAGCTGTGCGAGCTGGTGCCGATCTATGGCCGGGCGATCATGGCGCGGCGGGATGACCCGGACTGGGAAGAACATGCCGGGGACCTGGCGCCGCACCGGTCGGGCGGGCTCAGGACCGGGGCCGAGACATGGTCGATGGACGGCGCGGCGCAGGGGCGCCTGCCGGGGCTGACCGATGACGACGTGGCCTCCGGCCAGCGCTACGTGACGGTGACGCCCTCGGTCTTCATCGCCCATCACGCCGATTACGTCCGCAGCGTGAAGATCACGCCGACCGGGCCCGAGACGATGGAGCTGACGGCGGAATGGCTGTTCCATCCCGACACGCTGGCGCGGCCGGATTTCGACGTCGACAAGATCACCCGCTTCGGGATCATGGTGATGGAGCAGGATGGCGGCGCGTGCGAGCTGAACCATGCCGGGATGCGGGCAAGCGCCTTCCACCATGGCGTGCTGATGCAGGAGGAATACGAGGTGTTCCTGTTCCAGCAATGGGTGCGCGAACAGCTTGGCGAGGCGCCGAAGAGCGAAGGGGCGGCGAGCCGGGCCAGCCGGCGGATGCCTGTTTCGGAGTGATGGTCGAGCCGTCCCGGCCTCCGAGCCGGGACCTCGTGCCGCAAGAGGCCCCGGGTCAGGCCCGGGGCGGGGAGATTGCACATGCCGGGTATCGGTTAGCCCCGCCGGGCGAGCGCCGGCCCGTGGGGAGGCGCTGCAACGGGGGTGACTGGCAATTTATGGTGCAGCCCGCATTCTACCTAAGAACGTCACGCTACACCTCAAAAGCGCCTGCCCGTGGGGACGGCGTCGTCCATTGGGCTCGAACCAATGGCGCCTCAATGAACGACCGCTCGCCCGGCGCCGCGCCAAGGCGCGGCTTGACTCCGGGCGTGTGGCAGCCAGTAGGGTGGGTGCGAACCCACCATGCCGCCGTTACCTGAAGTAATCCCGTCCCGGCCTCCGAGCCGGGACGTCGCGCCACAAGAGGCCCCGGGTCAAGCCCGGGGCGCGGGGTTGCATCGCAAGCGCGGTATCACCCCCGCTCGGCCAGCATCTCGGCATTGACCTCGGCCAGGGTGCCCGGTGCGGGCGGTTCTTCCAGCGTCAGCACCGGGAACAGGTCGCGGAGCTGGTCGTGGTAGCTCTTCACGCCGTATTCCAGGTCCGAAAGGATGATCCCGTCGAAGGCCGATGACAGCGCCGCCTCGCAGGACCAGATGGTCAGCATCTGGTCTTCCTCGGCGGTGATCCGGTCGATCCGCCCCGACAGGTAGCGCGCCAGCCGCAGCTCGCGGCTTTCGTTGCGGTACTTGTAGGACGCCCCGCGCAGGCGGCTCTTGCCGGTGCCGTCGGGGAATTCCTGGTAGAAGATCATCGAGTCCGGGTAGACGCCGATCACCGTGTTGGGGAACATCCCGTAATAGAGCCACGCGTTGCGGTGGCTTTCCGGCAGCCATTCGGCCTCGGGCAGGGTGGACTTGTAGGCCTTCACCGACCAGAGCGAGCCCGGCCCGTTGTTGAACGGCGCATAGGAGCGCGCGGCGCCGCCCTCGAACGGTTCGTCGACATAGCCCTTGCCGTAAAGGTCCTGCAGGGCAGGGTGGGCCATGGCCACGTGATAGCCCTCGTTGTCGACATCGCGGATGGCCTTCCAGTTGACGGCGGTTTCATCCGCCCAGACCAGCGTGTCTGCGGGCACCATGTCGGCCAGCTCGTAAGGTTCCAGCTCGGCATCGAACCGGCCCATGATCTCGGCCACGGAGGGCTGATCGCTGTCCTTGAAGCGGACGAAGATGAAGCCCTGCCAGATTTCCATGTCGACCGATTTCAGGCCGAATTCCACCGGGTCGAGCGGCGGGAAGCTTTTCGGCTGTGCCGCGCCGCGCAGCGTGCCGTCGAGATTGTAGGCCCAGCCGTGATAGGGGCAGATCAGGGCGGATTTGCACATGCCCTGCTCGTCGGCCACCACCCGGCTGCCGCGGTGGCGGCAGAGGTTGTGGAAGGCGCGCACCACGTTGTCGCGGCCACGCACGATGAGGGCGCGTTCCTCGCCCACATCGAATGTCATGTAGTTGCCGGGCTCGGGCACGTCCGAGACGTGACAGGCCAGCTGCCAGTGCTTGCGGAAAAGCTCTTCCTTTTCCAGTTCAAGCAGCTCGTCCGAGAAATAGGCCCAGCCGGGTAGACCCGAACGGTCCCAGTTCTTCGGGGGGGATTGATCTTGTACGGTGTTCTGCATGTACAAATTATAATGAGCGCTCAAACTAATTTGCAAGCCGATTCTTGCCGGCGGCCCCTCTGGCCCGCCCACTGTGTCATTCCGGCCGCGTCTTGCGGGCGCCGCGGAAGAGGTGCTGCGACAGCCGGTGCGCATCCTCTCCGGCGCCCTGCCGCAGCAGCACGTAATAGCCATTGGCGGTGTCCACGGTCTCTGCCACCGGCCGCACCAGGGCGCCGCTGTTCAGCGCCCCGTCGCACAGGTTGCCCCAACCCAGCGCCACGCCCATCCCCGCCTTCGCCGCATCCAGCAGCGCGGTATAGGAGTTCGTCCGCATCAGGATCCGCGCCGGCGCCGGATCGACCCCGGTCTCGGTCAGCCAGATACCCCAGTTCATCCAGTTCCAGTGGATGTAGTCGAGGTCGATCAGCTCGGCCGACAGCAAATCCTGCGGCGTGGTGATCGGGTGCTGTTGCAGGTAGCCGGGCGAGCACACCGGGAACACCACGTCACCGAACAGCCGCCGCGCCACGAAGCCGGGCCACTGCCCGTCGCCATGCATCACCGCCACGTCGGCGCCCAGCACTTCCGCCTCGCTGTCACTGACCGTCAGGTCGATGGCAACGGGCGAATCGGGTGCGAGAAATGCCCCGATCCGCGGCAGCAGCCAGTGCTGCCCGATCGACGTGTCGCAGGCGAGCTTGAGGAACCGCCGCGCCTCGCGCTGGCGCAGGCTGTGGGTGGCCGAGGCCAGGTGCTGCAGCGCCACCTTGACCCCGTTGAGAAGTTCCCGCCCCTCCGGCGTCAGCTCGATCGCCCGGTGCCGCCGCTCGAACAGGCTGATTTCCAACAGCTCTTCCAGCTTCCGCACCCGCTGGCTGACGGCCGACTGGGTGACCGACAACTCCTCGGCCGCGCGGGTGAAACTGCCTAGCCGCGCCGACGCCTCGAACGGCAGCAGAAGGTCGAGCGGGGGAAGGTTGCGGCGTAGCATTAGCAAAACTTGCCCAAAAGCGGTAGAAATCAGCGTTTGTCAGCATCCATGCTTATTCTGTCTAATGCAAGCAGACAAGGAAGCAGGAGCCACCGATGAACCTACCCCTTCTGAACCTGATGCCGGGCGATGCCCCCTTCCGCGCCGACCCGGCGGAATCCTACACGCTGCCCGCGCGCTTCTACCACGACCCCGAGATCTGGGCGCATGAGAAGCAGGCGATCTTCTACAAGACATGGAACTATGCCGGCCATGTCAGCCAGGTCGCCGAGCCGGGCCAGTTCCTGACCGTGCGCATTCACGAGCAGAACATCTTCGTCGCCCGCACCCGCACGGGCGAGCTGCGTGCCTTCTACAATGTCTGCCCGCACCGGGGGCATGAACTGCTGTCGGGAACGGGCAAGAAGAACATCATCACCTGCCCCTACCACGCCTGGGCGTTCGACTTCGACGGCACGCTCAAGTCGGCGCGCAATACCGAGGAGGTGAAGGGCTTCAAGCGCGAGGAGTTCTCGCTCCGCCCGGTGCAGGTCGAGGTGTTCTGCGGCCTCGTGCTGGTCAACCTCGACCCCGAGGCCACGCCGTTTGCCGAGCAGATGGGCGACCTCGAAAAGGAAATCCGCCATTTCGTGCCCTCGGTCGACGACCTGCAATTCGCCCAGCGCGACAGCTATGACGTCAAGGCCAACTGGAAGGTGATGATCGACAATTTCCTCGAATGCTATCACTGCCACCCGGCGCACAAGGATTTCGTCGATCTCGTCGACATGGACAGCTACCGCACCATCACCTGCGGCCTCTATTCCAGCCAATGCGCGGGCAAGCCCCGCTCGGTCAATTCCCGCGCCTTCAGCTTCACGCCGGGCGATGTCGATTTCGGCTATGCCGGCTGGTATGTCTGGCCCAACTTCACCATCTGGGCCTACCCGGGCGAGGCGAACCTGTCGGTCCTCCAGATGAACCCCACCGCCCCCGACCAGTGCGTCGAATACCAGGACTGGTTCGTGAAGGACGGCGAAGTGACCCAGCAGCTGCGCGATGCGATCAACTACCAGATCGACGTGCTGCAGCCCGAGGATATCGGCCTGTGCGAGAGCGTGCAGAAGGGGCTGAAATCTTCCGGCTACAACCAGGGCCGCTTCGTCGTGGATGCGGGCAAGACGGAACTCAGCGAACACGCCGTCCACCATTTCCAGAAGCTGGTGGCCGAGGCGCTGGGCGCCAACCTCGATCCGGATGCGGACCAATGATGAATTCGAGCGACGGCAAGACCCGCGACCTGGTCACGTCGCGCCCCGGTGCGGGGTGGGATTTCAACATGCGCCGGCACGTCTACCACGACATCGAGGCAAAGCACGGGCCGCATTACACGGTCTATAACCGCCGCTTCATGTGCGTCTACATGGACGATCTGTCGACCGAGGACGGCTATTGGCTGCTACGGACGAAGGCGGCCTGCCTGCATACCGGCGAATGGCCGATAGAGTTCGTCGGGCCGGATGCCGAGAAGCTGATGGACTACCTCTTCGTCAACAACGTCGCGAAGGTGAAGCCGGGCCGTTGTGGCTATGGCATCGCCTGTTACGACGATGGCGGCCTGATCGTCGACGGCGTCTTCGTGCGGCTGGAGCAGGACCGCTTCTGGTACGCGCAGGCGGATGGCGATTTCGTCAACTGGGCCCGGGCCCATGCCAGGGGGATGGACGTGAAGATCATCGACCCGGAGGTGAATGTCAGCCAGATCCAGGGGCCGGCGTCGATGGAGATCCTCGAAGAGGCCGCCAGGGATGGCATCCCCGAACCCTTCGGCTATTTCGGCAGCGCCCGGGTGGATTTCGGCGGTCAGAAGGTTCTGATCACGCGCACCGGCTATACCAACGAGCTGGGCTGGGAGTTCTACACCGAACCGCATCACGACGCGGCCGCGCTGTGGGCCCACCTGGAACGGGCCGGTGCGCCCCACGGGATGCGCATGTTCGGGCTGGACTCGATGAACATTCGCCGGATCGAGGCGGGCATCCTGAACGCCAATTCCGATTTCGACGAGACGACCACGCCCTATGACGTGGGGCTGGGCCGGTTCGTGGACATGGAGAAGGCGGATTTCATCGGCAAGGCGGCGCTGGAGGCCGCCGACAAGGGCCAGCGCCTGCACGGGATCATCTGCCCGGATGGCGAACCGCGCGTCAATGGCCGGGTGGAGTGGAACGGCGCGGTCGCCGGGCGTGTCACGGCGGGCGAGACCTCGCCCTACCTGGGCCAAGGGATCGGGTACGCCCTGATGGCCACGGCCGAGGCCGGGCCGGGCACCGAGGTGATGGTCGAGGGCAACGACGGCCGGATGTATGCCGCCACGCTGGCCGAGACGCCGCTTTACGACAAGGCCTGCGAGATCCCGCGCGGCAAGCTGGTGGATATCCCCGACCGGGCGGCGTAAAGCTTGGGGCGGGCGGCGGTGACCCGCCGGATCACGGGCTGACAGGAGGCCGGCAAGCATGAAGCGCGCAGCGACCGGATCGGACAGGATAGCAGTGCTCGCGGGGCTTTTCGCGGGCCTTTGCTGGGGTATCTACTGGCTGCCGCTGCGACTCGTCGAACAGGGCGGGTTTGATGCCGCCTGGGCCATCGCGCTGTTCACGGCGGTGCCCGCGATCCTGAGCCTGCCGGCCATCTGGTTCCTTCGGATCGACTACGTGCGGGGCGGGACGGCGCTTTTGGGCGGGGTCCTGGGCGGCGTGGCCTTTGCCCTTTACGCGGCCTCGCTGCTTTATACCGAGGTCGTCCGCGCGATCCTGCTCTTCTACCTCATGCCGATCTGGGGCTTCCTGCTGGGCTGGGTGGTGCTGGGCGACCGGATGACGGTGTCGCGCTGGCTGGCGATCGGGCTCGGCCTTGTCGGCATGACGGTGATCTTCGCGCAGGATACCGGCATTCCGTGGCCGCGCAACGCGGGCGACTGGTGCGGGCTGGTCTCGGGCATGTTCTGGGCGCTGGGCTGTACCGTGATCCTGACGGGCGAGGGCCGGGTGCGGGCCGCAACGCACACGGTCAACTTCCTCGTCGTCGCGGCCATCGTGTCGGCGGGTATCGCCATTCTTTCGGCCACGCAGGGCCGGTCCACCCCGCCCGCGCCGGGCGACGTGGGACAGGTGCTGATATGGTTCCTGCCGGTCGCGATTTTCCTGATCCTGCCAAGCGGGTTCGCCACGATCTTCGCGCCGACCCGGCTCAACCCCGGCGTGGTGGGGTTCCTGTTCATGACCGAGGTCGCCGTCGCGGCGATATCGGCGGCGATCTGGTCGGGCGAGCGGTTCGGGATGCGCGAGGTGATCGGGCTGCCGCTGATCGTTTCGGCGGGGCTGATCGAACCGGTGATGATGACATGGCGCGACCGCCGCGCCAGGGTGGAGAGAACGGCATGAGCGGCGATTACATGAGCAAACCCGCGCGGGCCTTCCTGGAACAGCCGGCGCCGGAAGACCTCGGGCCGCTCTCGCCCGAGACGATCGAGGCCTACCGCAAGATGGCGAAGGACGAATTCCTGCCCCGGGCCGAGCGGGCGGTGCAGGCGCATGGCGTGACCGTCGCGGAGGTCGAGATCGGCGGCGTGCCCTGCCTCGAGATCCTGCCCAGGGGAGAACCCATCGGCACGGTCCTCTACTGCTACGGCGGCGGCTACGTCACCGGCAGCGCGCGGGAAGACCTGATCGTCAGCGCGGGCCTCGCCCGCCACTCCGGCGCGCGGGTGGTGGCGGTGCAATACCGGCTCGCCCCCGAACACCCCTATCCGGCGGCCATCGACGACGGTGCGGCGGTCTACGACGTGCTTTCCCGCGAAGCCACCCCCTTCGCCATCGCCGGCGAATCCGCCGGCGGCAACATGGCCCTCGCCCTCATGCAGCGCGCCCAGGCGAACGGCCTGCCCATGCCCGTGGCCGCCGTCCTCCTCTCGCCCTGGTGCGATCTGACCCATGGCGGCGACAGCCTGCAGGCCAATGACGGCCGCGACCCCACGCTCGACCTCGCCTTCGTCGAGGCGGCGGCCCGGATGTACGCCGCCGACACGCCCCGCGACACGCCCGGCATCTCGCCCCTCTTCGGCCAGTTCACGCCCGACTTCCCGCCGACCCTCGTGACCACCGGCACGCGCGACCTGCTGATGAGCCCCTCCATCGAGCTCACCCGCCGGATGCGCGACGCCGGCATCGCCGTCGACCTGGATGTGCATGACGGCCTCTGGCACGTCTTCGAATTCTACGACGAACTGCCCGAGGCGGCGGCCTCTCTCACCCGCTGCGGCGCCCACCTGTCACGGCACATGGGGGGCTGAGGCCGATGCCCGCCATCTCACCAATGCGCCCCCGCATTGACCGAGATATCCTCCATCGTCAGCGCGGGCGCGGCATCGGAACACAGGAACGCCACCAGCGCCGCGATCTCTTCGGGCTGAACCAGCCGGTTCTGCGGGTTGGCCTTCGCCAGCGCGGCAATCTCGTCCTCGACGCTGTGCCCGGCCTGCTTCGCCATGATCTCGGCACTGCTGCGCAGCATCTCCGTCTCCACCCATGTCGGGCTGACCGAGACGCAGCTTACCCCGTGCGGCGCGCCTTCGAGGGCCACGGCCCGGGTCAGCCCCAGCAACCCGGCCTTCGAGGCGCAATAGGCCGGGTGATCGGCCACCGCCGATTTCGCGGCGGTCGAGGCGATGTTGACGATCCGGCCCCAGCCGCGTTCGATCATGCCGGGCAGGGTGGCGCGGGTGGTCAGGAACGGGCCGGTCAGGTTCGTGTCGATCACCTGCTCCCAGTCCTTCAGGCCGTGGCCGCTGACGGTGTGGTGAATGGTGATCCCGGCGGCATTCACGAGAATGTCGATGGGGCCGAGCGCGTCTTCCACCTCGGCGAAGAACCCCTCGACCGAGCCTTCGTCGCAGACGTCGAGCCTTGCGACGAAGGTTTCCGGCCCAACCTCTTTCGCCGCCATCTCCTGCAACGCCGGATCGTCGCCGCGCCGCGCGCCGATCGCCACCTTGAGCCCGTCCTCGGCCAGTTTCCGCGCGATCGACAGCCCGATCCCGGCCAGCCCGCCGGTGACCACGGCCACCCTCTGTTTCGCCTCACCCATCACTTGCCTCCTTGTCCATCTCGCCCGCGATCCATGCATCCGGGTCGCCCACGCGTCGCCCGCCGGCGAGGTAGTCGTCGATGATCTCGATCATCTTCTCCCGCCCGAACGACTGGAAATGCCCGGCATGCACCGCCGTCACCGGCAATTCCCTGAGCCGCGCATGCGACGCCTTCAGAACCTCGGCCTGCGAATGATACAGGTCATCGATCAGGGCCCCGTCATAGACCACGTCGCCGCTGAACAGGAGGCCCGTCGCCTCCTCGTAGAGCGCGATCGAGCCCGGCGAATGGCCGGGCAGGTGGAACACCCGGAACACCCGGTCGCCAAGGTCGACAACGTCGCCCTCGTCCAGCAGGCGGGTCAGGGGGGCGGGCTTCACCTCGAAATGTTCGTGGCTGAACCCCGCGTAGGGCTGGGCGGTGAACGTCTCGGCCCGCACGTAGCCGGTATCGGCCACGGTGTTGGCGGCATCCGGGTGCGCGATGATATCGGCCTCGACCGGGTGGCCGCAGCGGTCGTGGAACTGGTGCAGCCCGGCGGAATGGTCGAAATGGCTGTGGGTCATGATCGCGGTGATCGGGCGCTCGCCCAGCCGGGCGACCTCCTCGACCAGCGGGCGCAGGCCCATGCCGGTGTCGATGATCAGGTCGCGGTCGCGGCCCCGGACGTGCCAGATGTTGCAGCGCAGCCAGCTTGCCACGTGGATCTCGTGAATGCGCGAGACGCCGTCGCCCAGCGTTTCGACCGCGTACCAGTCTTTCGCAACCTCGAGCGCCATGACCATCATCCTTTCCGCCGGGCCTGTGTGCCGGGAAAGCCTAGCGCGGGGCGGGGGGCTCTGCCACCACTTAGGCGGCCGGGGGCGAATCATCCGGGGCCGGGGCCGGGCGGGCGCGGCCAAGGCTTCGCGGTTGGCGGGAAAATCGCTCGTGCGCAACACCTTAAGATGCAGAACGCCGGTGCCACCCCCGGATTTCCGCGGCGCCCGGCGCAAGTAATGCAGGGCGATTGCCCTCTTCGGCCCAATCCGCGGGCGCTTTCCCTCGCGGCATGCCCGCCCCCCTGAATTTCCACGATTTTTAGGATGAATACTTCCGGGATGTGTGGTTCCATAAGAGATGAGCACAGCCAAGAACAAAAACAAAACGCTTCAGACTGATAGGGAGATCAAGACATGAAGATGACATCACTGATCCTAGCCGCCGGCCTTGCGCTGGCCGGGGCCGGCAGCGCCTATGCCGACTCGAGCGATCCGATCAAGATTCCGATCAACGAGTGGACGGGCCAGCATATCTCGGCCCATATCCTCGGCTCGCTGTTCGAGAAGGCGGGCTATTCGGTCGAATACGTCACCGCCGGCGCGGTGCCGCAATACGCGGCCATCTCGCAGGGGGACCTGCACGTTCAGCCGGAAGTCTGGACGAACAACGTGGGCGACATCTATCCCAAGGCCGTCGAGTCGGGCGATATCGTCGTGGTGGGCCAGCTTGGCCTGACGCCGCAGGAAGGCTGGATCTACCCGCCCTACATGGAAGAGCAATGCCCGGGCCTGCCCAGCTACGAGGCGCTTTACGATTGTGCGCAGGCCTTTGCCTCGCCCGACACGTTCCCCAAGGGCCGGCTGATCACCTACCCGGCTGACTGGGGCACCCGTTCGAAGGACGTCGTCGGCCAGATCGAGATCCCGTTCGAGCCGGTCGCCGGCGGCAGCGAGGGCGCCATGATCGCCGAGATCAAGTCGGCCGTCGCGGCGGAGAAGCCGATGCTGATGATGTTCTGGCAGCCGCACTGGCTTTTCGCCGAGAACGAGTTCAACTGGGTCGAATGGGATGCCGCCGAGGGTGAATGCGTCGAGGAATCCGGGCAGAGCAAGGGCAATGCCTGCGGCTTCCAGCAAGCCAGCATCGACAAGGTCGCCAACAAGGATTTCGCCAGCACGTGGCCCGGCGCCGCGGCGCTGTTCGAGGCGTTCACGATCGACAACGACACGCAGAACAGCCTGATGAACGAGATCGACCAGAAGGGCCGCGACCTCGAAGAGGTGATCGCCGAATGGATCGACGCCAACGAAGACACGTGGTCGGCATGGGTCGAGGCGGCGGAAGCGGCCAAGAGCTGAACGATCTTTCTAGAACCGGCCCCGCCACCGGCGGGGCCTGACAACATGGCCCGGCCCTTGGGCCGGGCCATGTGCGTGACAAGCGGACCGGACAAGGCCGCGCGGGACAGAACTGCACGGGGAGATTACGGGCCATGGGCGAGACAAAAGACGATGTGAAACTGTCCTGCAGGAACCTGTGGAAGGTCTACAAGTCTTCCGCCGCGCCCTATTTCAAGTCCGAGGTGGGCAAGACCGGGGTGAAGGAGCTGTCCGAGCGGATGCGCGAAGACGGCGCCATCCCGGCGGCGGCCGACGTGAACTTCGATGTCCACGTGGGCGAGATCTTCGTGATCATGGGCCTTTCCGGCTCGGGCAAGTCCACCGTGGTGCGCTGCCTGTCCCGCCTGATCGAGGCCACCCATGGCGAGGTGGTGCTGGATGGCGAGGACCTGCTGAAGAAATCCGACAAGGACCTGATCGACATCCGCCGCCACAAGATGGGGATGGTGTTCCAGAATTTCGGCCTGATGCCGCACCTGAGCGTCTTCGACAACATCGCGTTTCCCCTGTCGCTTCAGGGCCTGCCCCGGAAGGAGCAGATCGAGAAGGCCCGCCGGGTGATCGAGCTGGTGGGGCTCGAAGGCCGCGAGACCGCCTATCCCCGGCAGCTTTCGGGCGGCCAGCAACAGCGCGTCGGCATCGCCCGGTCGCTTGCCATCGAGCCCGAGATCTGGTTCCTCGACGAGCCCTTCTCGGCCCTCGACCCGCTGATCCGCCGCCAGATGCAGGACGAGTTCCTGCGCATCCAGCGCTCGCTCCGGAAGTCCATCGTCTTCATCACCCACGACTTCCTCGAGGCCCTGCGCATCGCCGACCGGATGATGATCATGCGCGACGGCCAGGTGGTGCAGATGGGCACCCCGGCCGAGCTGATCGTGAACCCCGCTGACGATTACGTGGCCGAGTTCACCGAGGAGGTGCCGATGGTCCGCGTGCTCAAGGCCCGCAACGTCATCGACCCCGACGCACAGCCCGCCGATACCATGCCCGAGCAGGACAGCGAGCGCAGCGTCGAGCAGCTCCTGCCGCTGCTGGCCTCGCACAAGGACGGCATCCGCATCATGCGTGACGGCGCGGTCATGGGCGTGGTCACCGCCGGCAGCGTCATCTCGGCGCTGGCGCACCAGGACACCCATCGCGGCGCGGAGGTTCCGGCGTGAACCACCTCCGCCCCTTTACCCTTGCATGGTGCCTGCTCATCGCGCTCACCCTCGCCTTCCTCGCGCTGCAGCGCTGGGCGGGCTGGCTTGTGGTATACCCCGAAAGCTGGGTCATGCCGATCACGCCGCTGCTCAACAGCTTCATGGAATGGTGCGTCGACGTGTTCGGCCCGTTCTTCCGCGCCATATCCTCTGCGCTCAGCATACCCATGTCGGCGGTGCGCGAGTTCCTCAACTGGCTGCCCTGGTCGGTCACGCTCACCCTCGTCACCTTCGCGGCCTATGCCGTGTCGGGCTGGCAGCTTGCGATATTCTCATTCATTTCCGTGCTTTACATGGTCGTCATCGGCTACTGGCACGAGTCGATGAACTCGCTCGCGCTGGTCGCCATCTCGGTGCCGCTGGCGGTGCTGGTGGGCTTTGCGCTGGGCACGCTCGCCTTCTATTCCGACCGCGCCGAGCGCGCCATCAAGCCCACGATGGACCTCCTCCAGACGGTCCCCGCCTTCGCCTACCTCCTGCCGATCCTCCTGCTCTTCGGCTTCGGCCCCGTCGTCGGCCTGATCGCCAGCGTGCTCTACGCCTTCCCGCCCACCGTGCGGAACACCATGCTCGGCCTGCGCCGCGTGCCCCAAGAGGTGATCGAGGCCGGCCTCATGTCCGGCGCCACCGCGCCCCAGCTTTTCTGGCGCGTGCGCGTGCCAAGCGCCATGCGCCAGATCCTGCTGGGCGTGAACCAGACGACCATGGCCGCCTTTTCCATGGTCATCATCGCCTCGATCATCGGCGGCACCGCCGATATCGGCTGGGAGGTGCTGTCGACCATGCGCAAGGCGCAGTTCGGCGAAAGCCTTCTGGCGGGCATCGTCATCGCCCTGATGGCCATGGTGATGGACCGGATCACCGCCGCCGCCGCCACCGCCGAACCGAAGGAGCCGGTGCTCGACGAGAGCTTCGCCTCGCGCCACCGGATGTGGCTGATCGCGGCCGGGCTGGGCATCGGCGTCGCCCTGCTGGCGCAGGTGCTGCCTTTCCTCAACGAATACCCCCGGTCATGGGAGATCTTCCCGGCCCGCTACCTCAACGACGCGGTGACCTATATCGTGGTCGAGTTCGCCGACCTCATCTCGATGATCAAGACGGCGGCGTTCTTCTTCGTCATGCTGCCCGTCAAGATCGGCCTGCAGGAGACCATCTCGCCCTTCACATGGGGGTTCGAGTTCACCACCACGCTCAAGCTCGCCTATGCCGCGGCCGCCGTCGCGCTGATCGGGCTGACCGCATGGCGCCGCGGCATGATGGCGGCGCTCTTCGTGGCCTTCTGCGCAACGCTGCTGTACTTCGGCCTGACCCGCCTGCCATGGCCCACCCTGCTGGCGATGGCCACCCTGCTGAGCTGGCAGCTCTCGGGCCCGAAACTGGCGCTGGGCACCTTCCTGGGGCTCGGGTTCATCATCATCTCGGGTGTCTGGCCACAGGCGCTTCTGTCGATCTACCTGTGCGGTCTGGCGGTGCTTCTCTCCTTCGCCATCGGCGCCACGCTCGGCATCCTCGCCTCGGAATTCGACGGGCTTTCCGCCATCCTCCGCCCGGTGAACGACACGCTGCAGACCATGCCGCTTTTCGTGCTGCTCATCCCCTTCCTGATGATCTTCAAGATCGGCGAGTTCACGGCCCTGCTGGCGATCATGGCCTATGCCATCGTGCCCGCCATCCGCTATGCCGAGCACGGGCTGCGCAACATCCCCGCCCACGTGATCGAGGCGGCGACGGCGATCGGCTGCACCCGGCGGCAACTCTTGTGGCGGGTCAAGCTGCCGCTGGCGCTGCCGGTGATGATGCTGGGCCTCAACCAGACCATCATGTTCGGCATCGCCATGCTGGTCATCGCCGCGTTGGTGGGCACCAACGGGCTGGGCCAGCGGGTCTATATCGGGCTGGGCGACGGCGATTTCGGCGTCGGTATCGTGGCCGGGCTGGGCATGGCGATCATCGCGATGATCGCCGACCGGATGACACAGGCCTGGAGCCAGAAGCGCCAGCAGGAGCTGGGGCTGTCCTCGGATTGAGAAGGTGACAGATGCTGAGCATTGACGACTATCGCGGTCAGGATGCGACCGGCCTCGCCGCGCTGGTGCGCAAGGGCGAGGTCAGCGCGGGTGAACTGCTCGACGCGGCACTGGCCGAGATCGACCGGCTGAACCCGGCCCTGAACGCCGTGGTCGCCCGGAACGACGCCGCCGCGCGGCAGGCGGCCGAGAGCGTGGACACCGACGCGCCCTTCGCCGGGGTGCCTTTCCTTGCCAAGGACATCAATGTCGACGTGGCAGGGTTCCGGACCACGCATGCCTGCCGCTATTTCGCCGACGCGCCCGAGGCGGCGGAGGACAGCGCGCTGGTCCGCCGCTGGCGGGCGGCGGGGCTGGTCATTCCGGGCCGCACCAACACGCCGGAATTCGCCACCGATTACGGCTGCGAACCCGAGCTTTTCGGCCCCACCGCCAACCCGTGGGACCTGACCCGCACGCCCGGCGGTTCGAGCGGCGGGGCCGCCGCCGCCGTGGCCTCGGGCATGGTGCCCATGGCCCATGCCAGCGATTCCGGCGGCTCGATCCGGGTGCCGGCGGCCTGTTGCGGGCTCTTCGGGTTCAAGCCCTCGGGCGGGGTGATCGCCAGCGGTTCGGCCATGGGGCCGCTGGTGGGCGGGATCAACGTGGACCACGTGGTCACCCGCACGGTGCGCGATTCCGCCGGGATGCTGGCCGCCACCGCCGCCCCGGAAGCGGGCCAGCCGATGCCGTGGCGGCCCTTGCCCGAGGACCTGGTGACCGCTTTGTCGGAGGCGCCCAAGGGTCTGCGCGTGGGCGTGGTTCTGACCTCGCCCGCCGGGCACGAGGCCGATCAGCCGACGCGCGACGCCGTGGCACAGGCCCGCAAACTGCTCGAAAGCCTCGGCCACCGGACGGAAGAGTTCCACTGGCCCGAGGATGTCGACCCGTTCGATTGCTCGCTGCCCTTCTGGGCCAGCGAGCTGACCGCCGTGATCGACGCCCGCGCCGCCGCGCTCGGCCGCCCGCCGGAGGAAGGGGAGCTCGGGCCGCTCATTCACTGGTCGATCGACCAGGCACGGCGCCTGTCCTCGGTCGACATGGTGCAGGCCCGCATGCGCATGACCGCGATCCGCCGCAAGATCGCTGCGGCCATGGCCGGGCTCGACCTGCTGCTCCTGCCGGCGCTGACCGAGCCGCCGCTGGAAACCGGGCTGCTGACCGATCTGGTGAATGACGATATCGACGCCTGGGCCGAACGCTCCTTCCGCTTCGCGCCCTATACCGAGATTTTCAACGTCACCGGCCAGCCTGCCATGTCGGTGCCGCTTTACCAGCGCGACGGCCTGCCGCTGGCGGTGCAGATGGTGGGGCATGTGGGCGCCGACGCCCTGATGCTCCGCCTTGCCCGGCAACTGGAAGAGGCCGCGCCGTGGCACGACCGCCGCCCGCCCGAACCTGCCTGACCTTCAACCAAGGATACCCCGAATGCCCCTGTCGCCCATCGAAGACGATCTGCTCGCCCCGCAGGACTGGACCTTTCCGGTGCCCATCGCCTATGGCCCGGGCCGCCTGTCGGAGATGGGCACGCGTTGCGCGGCGATGGGGCTCAAGAACCCGCTGATCGTCACCGACCGGGGCAGCCGCGACCTGCCGTTCATCGGCGGTCTGCAAGAGGTGCTGGCGGGTGCGGGCCTCGCCTCCGACGTCTTCTCCGGCATATCCCCCAACCCCCGCGACGACGAGATCGGCGCGGGCCGGGCGATGTACCGCGAGGGTAGCCATGACGCGGTGATCGCCATCGGCGGGGGCAGCGCCATGGATGGCGGCAAGGCCGTCTGCCTGACCGCCGCCAACGCCATCGACCTGTGGGATTTCGACTTCGACAAGTCCCCGCCCGACATGACCGGCCAGCCCGCTTTCCCCACGCTCATCACCATCCCCACCACCGCCGGCACCGGGGCCGAGACGGAAAGCACCGGCATGGTCACCCATGTCGCCCGGGGCATGAAGCTCTGCGTCTGGCACCCCGCCCTCAAGCCCGCGCTTGCCCTGCTCGACCCCGAGCTTACCGTCGGCCTGCCACAGACCCTCACGGCTTGGACCGGCGCCGACGCCCTGACCCACGCGATCGAGGCCTATTCCGTCCCCGGCTTCAACCCGCTCTGCGACGGGCTCGCCCTTCAGGCCCTCACCCTCATCGGCAAACACCTCCCCACCGCCGTGGCCGAGCCCGACAACCTCGTCGCCCGCGGCGGGATGCTGGCGGGCTCCTGCCTTGCCGGGATCGCCTTCCTCAAGGGGCTGGGGCTGGTCCACGCCATCTCGCACATGGTCGGCGCCGAGTACGACACCCAGCACGGCCTCACCAACGCCGTCATCCTGCCGCTCGTCCTGCGCTTCAACCTGCCCGTTCTCGGCGACAAGCCCACCCGCATGGCCGAGGCGATGGGGCAGGGGGCGCTCTCGCCCGACGCCTTCGCCGCCCATGTCGAATCGATCCTCGACGGCCTGAACATCCCCCGAACTCTCACGGAAATCGGCGTGGCCGATGATTGCGCCACCCGCATCGCCGCCAAGTCCATCCAGGACGTCGCCGCCACCACCAACCCCCGCCAGGCCACCGAGGCGGAAATCGCCGGCCTCATCGACGCGGCCCTCGAAAACGCCCGCTAACCCAGGTCGAAATACCCCGCATCCGCCCCCGCCAGCGCCTGGGAAACCTCCGCCGACCGCTGACGCTCGCGCCACGCCGCATCCACCAAGATCGGCGCGTCCTCGACCACCAGAGGCGCCCGCCCCCGGATCAGATCCGCCGCCCGCTCGGCCAGCATCAGCGTCGGCGCATTGAGATCCCCCGCCGTCGCCTGCGGCATGATCGAGCTGTCCACCACGCGCAGCCCCTCGACCCCGCGCACCCGGCACTCCGGGTCGACCACCGCCAGCGCATCCGTGCCCATCCGGCAGGTGCCGCAGGGGTGATAGGCGCTCTCCACCTTCGCCTTGATGAACGCGTCGAGCGCCTCGTCCGACTGTGCCTCCGGCCCCGGTGCAAGCTCCTCGCCCCGGTACGGGTCGAACGCCGCCTGCGCGAACACCTCCCGCGTCAGCCTGATCCCGGCGCGCATCTCCTGCCAATCCTCGGGATGGCTCATGTAATTGAACCGCACCTTCGGCGGCCCATCCGGCCTCTCGGCATCCAGCCGCACCCAGCCCCGGCTCTTCGACCGTTTCGGCCCCACATGCACTTGGAACCCGTGCCCCTCGGCCAGGGTCGTGCCGTCATAGGAAATCGCGATCGGCAGGAAATGCATCTGCAGGTCGGGATAGCTGACCCCCGCCCGGCTCCGGATATGCGCGCCCGCCTCGAAATGGTTCGACGCGCCCAGTCCCTTGCGCGTCAGCAGCCATTCCAGCCCGATCCGCGCCTTCGCCAGCATGCCTTGCGCGGAATAAAGCGTGATCGGCCGGGTACAGGCCTGCTGCACGTAAACCTCGAGGTGATCCATCAGGTTCTCGCCCACGCCGGGCAGATCGTGCCGAACCTTCACCCCGGCCGCCTGCAACTCCTCCCCCGGCCCGATGCCCGAGCGCTTGAGCAGCACCGGCGACATGATCGAGCCAGACGAGACGATCACCTCGCGCCCTGCCATGGCGGTCCGGACCTCGCCGTTATGGCGGTATTCCACCCCGGTCGCCCGCCCGCCGTCGAGGATCACGCGGGTCGCCTGCGCATAGGTCTTCACCCGCACGTTCCCCCGCGCCATCGCCGGGCGGAGGGAAGCCCTTGCCGCCGAACAGCGCACGCCGCCGCCCACGTTCATCTCCATCGGGCCGAAGCCCTCGTGCTGGCGGTCGTTCATGTTGGCGCTGCGGGCGTATCCGGCCTGCACCCCGGCCTCGATGAAGGCCTCGTAAAGCGGGTTCGCCTCGGCCCCGCGCGTCACGTCGATCGGCCCGCCCCGCCCGCGCAGGTCGCCCGCGTCACCGGCATTCTCCAGCCGCTGGAAATAGGGCAGCACGCTGTTCCAGCCCCAGCCCGTCGCCCCCCGCGCCACCCAAAGCTCGTAATCCATCGGGTTGCCCCGGACCCAGCACATCCCGTTGATCGAGGACGAGCCGCCAAGCCCCTTGCCGCGCGGCAGGTTCATTCGCCGCCCGTCGAGATGCGGCTCGGGCTCTGTCCGGAAGCCCCAGTTGAACCGCTTCGTGTTCATCGGCATCGACAGCGCGGCGGGCATCCGCACGATCAGCGAGCGGTCGTCGCCCCCGGCCTCCAGCACGAGGATGCGCAGCGACGGGTCCTCGCCCAGCCGGTTGGCCAGCACGCAGCCGGCCGACCCGGCCCCGACGATGATGTAGTCGTAATCGCTCATCTGTCCTGCCGGCCGATCATGACGAAATACTTGATCACCATTTCGGGCTGGTGCCACGTGCCGGTGAAGCCCTTGGGCAGCAGGAACGCCTGCCCCGGCCCGAAGCTGTCGCGCGTGCCATCCGGGTAGATCAGCTCGATATGCCCCTCGATCAGGTACATGAACTCGTCGAACTCGTAATCGGTGATCTCGTCCGTGTAGGGCTCGCATTTCCAAGTGCCCGCCCGGACATGGGGCGAGGGGCGGTCGACCACGAGGTTCTCCCACTCGGTCGGCGCGGCCACGTCGGGGCCGCTCATCGTCATCTGCCGTGGTGCGGCGTCCAGCGCGTGGGTTTCGGCGTCGGTCAGGTCGATTGCGCGTATCATCAGGGGGTAACTTTCCGGTGGTTGGCAATAAATTAATTGACCAGTCATATTCTTCGCTTCGGTTGACTGATGATCTTTGTGCTGGTTTTCTGTCATGAATTATTATGGATGAGGCGTTATGGCGCTAAGTGACAATGAGCGAGATGCTCATATCAAGGCAATTTACCATATTCTTATTCCGTTCGTTGTACTTACTATTGTAAGTCTATTTGTAGCTATATTTACATGGAACGCGGTTCCCGGCCCAGAGCGCAACACTGACGCGATAACATGGTCCCTGACGATTATAGAGATAGTACTTGCGCTTTTTGCTATTATGTTAGGCGTAGTAGCTATTTTTGGATTTTGGGCCATACGAGGCGCCGCTGTGGCCTCGGCGAAGCGGGAAGCCCGCATTTATCTTGATGAGAAAGCAGGTGCGCTATTTCAGGAGGTAAAGGCTACTCGGCAGTCGTCTGACGAAATAGAGGAACCAGATATACCGGCTGGAGTGGACGAGGACGATGTCCTATCGAAAGCCGAAGAGGAGCAGACCGATGACGGTGATGGAAATCAGACCGGTTCGTGAGAAACTTAGTATTCTGAACAGCTACATTGCTGAGCAGGATCTCCCCATTGAGGTCACCCCGCTCGCAAATAGGCTTGGCGTTCGAGTCTACAGGGCGCCATGGCCCAACGAGATTTCTGGAAAGATTCAAAGAGATGCGAGGCGCGGCGGGGACAGCGGGTTCGCTATTTTTGTGAACGCTGACCATCCAGCCGTTCGTCGTCGGTTCACCATTGCCCATGAAATAGCTCATTACGTTCTACATGAGCGGAAGATCGGAGATGGAATTTTCGATGATGCATTGTATCGAAGCGGGTTGCCGCACCAAGAGGAGGTGCAAGCAAACGCCCTTGCCGCTGACATTCTAATGCCAAGAAACCGGGTCCGGGAAATGCAACGCCTATATGGCGACGATATTGGGCAACTTGCTAGAATTTTCTGGGTTTCGGAACAAGCTATGTCGATACGTCTCGGGGTTCCGACCTGACTCCCAATTTGAATGCAATTTGACGCAAGGGCCGCCCGAGATTCCCATCGCAATGAATAACACTTCATCGGATGGACATTCGCTTCTTGGAATGCGTGAATTGTTTGCGCGTGCCCGTCCGCGGCTTCCTAGAAGAATGATTTCTAATCAACGAAGACATGTATTCGTTGAGTTCCAGAAAGTGACCTAACTGTAATTGGATCGAAGAATTGGTTCTCTTTCACTCTGCCAGATTAGCTGCCCCAGCCTAGTGTAGAAAAACTTGAGCGCTCACTCAAATTCTGGCTACACTCGGGCGCAGATACCCCCTTCTCATCCCCGGAAAGGAACGCCCGATGAAACCGATCCAGCCCAGCGAACGGAAGACCGCGAATATCCGCGACGACGCGGCCTATACCCCCTACACCACCACCGGCGGGCCGGAGGAGGGGACCTCCTACATCAAGCTCAACCCGCATACCGAACGCGACACCGGATTCTATATCTACCGCATGGAACCGGGCGCGCGGTCGACCCCGCACCGCCACGGCGGGGCCGAGGAGTTCCTGATCGTCGAGGGCGAGCTGATCGACAATGACGGCACGGTCTACCGAACCGGCGACGTGGTCTGGCTCGAGGCGGGAACCGAGCACACCTCGCACACCGAAACCGGCTGCCTGATCGCGGTTTACGCCGAAGCGTCGGAGGAATCTCCGGGCATGTCGGGCTAGGCTCCGGCCCGGTTTCCCCGCGCCGGCGCCGTCTGCCAGCGCCTTGCGATTGCACAAAAAATCAGCGTTGCCGCCCGCCAAAGCCCGCTTGGCGGGCGGCTTTGTGACGGGCTGCGCCGGGCCGGTCGGGGAGAAATTCGAAAGAATCCTTTGCCGGAATCGATATTGGCCTGCTATGGTTGATCCGAAATCGAACCATTTTGGGTAATTGGTTCAGTTGTGGTCCAGAAATCGTCTGATTTCCTCTGCCCGGTTGGATTCGGCTTCGCAATAAGCCGCGAAAAGCAGCGGTGCCAACATGGGAGTGTCAAGATGTTTTCCAGAATCTTCTCGTCCGGCCTCACCCGCCGTACGTTCCTGAAATCCACGGCGGCCACGGCGGTCAGCGCGGGTTTGCCCGGCGCCGCACTGGCGCAGGGCGAGCCCATCAAGATCGGCTTCCTCGCCCCCCTGACGGGGGCCGTGGCGGCATGGGGCAAACCCGGTCTCGACGGCTGCGAGATCTGGGCCGAGCGGATCAACGAGGCAGGCGGCATCCAGCTTTCCGACGGCGCCCACCCGGTCGAGTTCGTGAGCTACGACAACGAGTATGACCCCGCCAAGGCCCGCACCGGCGCGACCAAGCTCATTCGCGAGGATGGCGTCAGCTTCATCATGATGCTGGGCGGCGACACGTGGCCGGGCGTGCAGCCCGTGGCCGACAAGACCGGCATGCTGTTCTCGACCCTGCTGCCGTCGGACCTCAGCCCTGATACCACCACGCTGATCGCACCCGCCGAGGTGCACCCGATCTACAACGTCACCGGCGTCGAATGGCTGGCCGAGAACAAGCCGGACCTGAAGACCGCGGTGATGTGCGCGCAGGACGACGCCCTTGGCCTGCCCTCCGTCGCCACCTACCTCGCCGCGTTCGAGGCCGCCGGCATCGAGATGCAGAGCGAACCGCTCCTCTTCGACCCGGCGACCACCGATTTCGCGCCCGTGGTGACCCGGCTGATCGCCGACAGCCCCGATATCGTCTGTCTCGACACCTGCTATGCCGATTACGTCCACCCGATCTGCGAACAGCTGTTCCAGCAGGGGTATGAAGGCCAGATCATCAGCTGCACGGCGGATTTCTACGATCAGATGATCTCGAAGACATCGAAGGAATTCATGGAAGGCTTCATCTTCCAGTTCCCCGATTTCGACGACCCGGCGCTCAACTCCGACCAGGTCAATTTCGAGGACCCCAACGGCTTCTACGCCGAATACGCCGAACGCTTCCCCGGCCAGTGGGGCGCGGTCAGCTGGGAATACGCCTCGATCATGGACCTCTGGAAAGCCGCCGCCGAGAAGGCCGGCTCGGCCGACCCCGAGGCGGTGATCGCCGCCATGAAGGAGGGCGGCACCGGCAAGCACGCCTTCGGCGACGCCAACTGGTGGGGCACCGAGCTTTTCGGCATCGACAACGCCCTCGTCGGCGACTGGCCCGTCGTGGTGATCGAGGACGGCAAGGCCACCATCAAGGGCTTCAAGAACATCCCCGAATGGTACGACAAGCACGGCGACCTGCTGGTCAAGCACATGAAGGCCTATGACCAGATGTGGGACCAGCGCGGCTGATCCTTCTCACGTGGCACACGGTAGCGGTCCGGCACATAGGCCGGGCCGCTCTCTACCTGCACGGAAAGACATACCCTGATGATTGAATTACTGGCGCAGACCTGCCTGAACGCCGTCTATGCCGCGAGCTACATCTCGCTGGTGGCGGTGGGGCTGGTCCTGATCTTCGGTGTCATGGGCGTGATCAACTTCGCCCATGGCGAGCTGTTCATGGCCGGCGCCTACGCGGTGGTCACCTTCTACGCCGACCTGCACCTCCCCTTCCTCGTGGCCGTCGCCCTCGGCCTCGTCTTCGTGGGTTGCCTTGGCCTTTTGATGGAACGCGCCCTTTTCCGGCCTTTGCGAGACAACCCCCTGGGCGGCCTCGTCGCCTCGATCGGCTTCCTGATGATCCTGCAGGCGCTGGCCGTCCTCGGCTACGGCGTCCGGATGGAACACATCCCCCCGGTGACGCAGGAGGTGATCGTCTTCTCCGACAAGGTCCGCCTCCCCCTCTCGCGCCTCTTCGTGATCATCGCCGCCGTGGTTCTTCTCGGCGCCCTCTGGTACTTCCTCAAGCGCACGAAATTCGGCTGGGCCCTGCGCGCCTCGGCACAAGACCCCGAAGCCGCCGAACTGCAGGGCATCTCGATCAACCAGACCGCCCGCATCGCCATGTTCATCGGCGCCGGCCTCGCCGGCATCGCCGGCGCCCTCACGGCGCCGCTCGTCTCGGTCAACCCGCATATGGGCCACTCGGTCATCGTCACCGCCTTCATCGTCATCATCGTCGGCGGCGTCGGCAGCCTCGAAGGCGCGGTGCTGGCCTCGGTCGTCTATGCCGTGGTGCACACCTTCGTCACCACCTTCTACGACGGGGTGATCGCCGACATCGTCGGGCTCTCGCTCATGCTGCTGGTGCTGATCGTCAAGCCGACCGGCCTGTTCGGGAGTGCGGACCGTGCTTAAATACCTCCTCTGGCCCATCGCCCTTGTCGCGCTCCTCCTGCTCCCCCACGGGCTCAGCTTCTCGCAGCAGGAGATCCTCGTCTTCCTGACCATCAACGTGCTTCTGGTCAGCACCTACCGCCTTCTCACCCTCACCGGTGAATGGTCGCTCGGCCACGTGGTCATCATGGGCGTCGGCGCCTATGCCAGCGCGCTCTACACCAAGGAGTTCGGGCTGTTCGTGCCCGTCTCGATGCTTCTGGGTGGCATCACGGCGGCCCTCATCGCCATCCTGCTCAGCTTCCCGCTTTTCCGGATGAAGGGGTTCTACTTCCTCATCGGCAGCTTCGCGGCGGGAGAGATAATCCGCCTTCTCTGGAAACGCTTCCGCGAACCCTTCGGCGGGCCCAAGGGCATCAAGGGGATCGACCCGATGCCCGACTTCTCGATCGGCATCTACGATTTCGATTTCTTCGAACCGATCAGCTATTACTACTTCGCCGGCACCATCGTGATCCTCTGTCTCTGGGTCCTCTGGCGGATCGAGAAAAGCCCGGTGGGCCTGACCTTCCACGCCGTCCACTGGCAGGACAAGCTGGCCGAGGCCTCGGGCGTGAACCTGCGCGCCTACCGCACGCTGGCCTTCGCCATCGCCTCCGGCTTTGCCGGGATCGGCGGCGCGCTGATGGCGCATTACGTGGGCACCATCAACCCCAACAGCTTCGATGTCGAGGTGATGGTCTTCGTCCTCACATGGGCCATCGTCGGCGGCACAGGCACTTTCTACGGGCCGATCCTCGGCTGCGTGCTGCTGACCGTGCTGAACGAGATCGTGCTGCGCGAGATGGGCTTCGAACAGCTTCGCCCGCTGATCTACGGCGCCATCCTCATCGCCTCGATCCTGTTCCTGCCCAACGGGCTGGAAAGCATCGTGCAAAGGCTCACCCGGAAGGAGGCGAAGTCATGACCAACCTGCTCGAAGTCAAGGACCTGACCATGCGCTTCGGCGGGCTGACCGCTGTCGACCACCTGAGTTTCACGGTCAAGCACGGGGAAATTCACGGGCTGATCGGGCCGAACGGGGCGGGCAAGACCACCACGTTCAACATGATCTCGGGCTTCTACAAGCCCAGTGGCGGGCAGGTGCTGCTGCGGGGCGAGGATATATCCGGTTTGAAGATGCACGAGGTCGCCCGCCGCGGCGTGGTGCGCACCTTCCAGCACTCGACGCTTTTTGCCGAGCTGACGGTGATGGAAAACGCCCTTGTCGGCACCCACATGCCCTTCCGCCCCAACATCTTCGCCGCCATCGTCGGCTGGGACAAGGAAGACCGGCGCGGGGCACAGGCGCGGGCGATGGAGGCGCTGGAGTTCTTCGGCATCGACCACCTGAAGCACGAACGCGCCGGCGACCTGTCGCATGGCCACCAGCGGGCGCTGGGGCTGGCCGTGGCCTATGCCAGCCACCCCGACGTGATGCTGCTGGATGAGCCCTTCACCGGCATGAACCCCGAAGAGACCCGGCGCATGATGGACCTGATGGAAAAGCTTAGCCACGAGGGGATCACCATCCTGATCGTCGAGCATGACATGCAGGCGATCATGGGGCTGTGCGATACCATCACCTGCATGAGCTTCGGCAAGTTCCTGGCCGAGGGCGGGCCGGACGAGATCCGCAACCACCCCGACGTGATCGAGGCCTATCTCGGAGGGTCGCGCAATGTTGCTTGAGCTGAAGGGCGTGTCGGCCGCCTATGGCAAGATCACCGCCATCCGCGACATCTCGATGACCGTGGATCAGGGCCAGATCGTCACCATCATCGGCGGCAACGGCGCGGGCAAGACCACCACCCTGCGTGCCATGTCTGGGATGCTGCCCGTGACGGCGGGCGAGATCACGTTCGAGGGCAAACGCATCGACGGGCTGCCCGCCAGCAAGGTCGTGGCCCACGGCATCGCGCATGTGCCGGAAGGCCGGCGCATCTTCCCCGACATGACGGTCGAGGAGAACCTGCGCACCGGCGCCTTCCTGCGCAAGGACATGGACGCGATCGCCACCGATCTTGCGACCGTCTACAGGAAATTCCCCCGCCTGCAGGAACGGCGCGGCCAGCGGGCGCAGACCCTGTCGGGCGGCGAACAGCAGATGCTGGCCATCGGCCGGGCGCTGATGTCGAAGCCGCGCTTGTTGTTGATGGACGAGCCGTCGATGGGGCTGGCCCCCGTCATCGTCGACGAGATCGCCGAGATCATCCGCGAGATCAACCAGCAGCAGGGGCTGGCCGTCGTGCTGGTCGAGCAGAACGCCGAACTGGCGCTCGAACTGGCCGATCACGCCTATGTTCTGGAAACCGGAAACTGCAACCTGAATGGACCGGCAAGTGAGCTACATGAGAACGACCATGTCCGCGCGGCATATCTGGGGATTTGAGCGCGGCGATACCGAGATGCGTCTGGCGCGAGAGGCCGGCTGGCGCCGGTCCGAGCTGGTCTGGGAGCGGGCGATGGAAGCCGGCAACCGGGCGTGGGAGGCGGGGCGCGTGGGTCGCGCGCGCTGGCTGTTCGTGCTGGCCGACCGGATCGCGGTGATGGGCTTTGGCAAGGGCGACCCGCGCCGCGCCACGGCGCCGGCAGCCTTGGCCCGGCTCTTCGCCCGGCAGGGCCGGTCGCGCAAGGCACAGGCACAGGCCCGCCGCGCGCTGGCCGAATGGGCCGGGGTCGGCGCCTTCATCGACGCCGTCGAAATCCGCCCCCGGGCGCGCAGCTCTCTCTTCCATCTCCGGATGGAGGTGCGCCACCGCGACACGTTCCACGACAACCTCCGCACCCGCTACCGCAACTTCGCCGAGGAGACGCGCGAGACCATGGCGGGCCTCGCCGGTGACGGGCCGCTACCCGCGCACCGCCATTTCGGCCGCTGGCGGGGCGAGAGGCCCTCGATCTTCGACGACACCCGCCGGGTTCTGTCGGCCTGCCTGCTGATCCCCGATCCGCCCAGGGGCTGACGCGGGGGTCGGTCCGTTGCACCGACGTAATACCGACAAGATACCGACGTTATACCGACGTTGGAAATCCGGCTTTCCGGCGCGCCGCCAAACCCCTAATCTGTCCTCATGCCCGACGTGCTTCTCGCCATATTCTACGGCCTTTTCGCCGGCCTGATGATCCCCGCCGGGGGCTATCTGGCCAGTATCGAACGCATCCAGCCCAACTGGCTGGAAGAAGAGGTCCGCCACAGCGTCATCGCCTTCGGCGGCGGCATCCTCGTCTCGGCTGTGGCCTTCGTTCTTGTCCCGCAAGCCCTTGAAATGCTTCCACTTTGGGCGGCGCTTCTGACCTTCTTCGCCGGCGGCGCGGTGTTCGCCCTGCTGGAACACCTCCAGAAACAGAACGCCTCGAAGAACGCCCAGTTCATCGCCATGCTGACCGATTTCGTCCCCGAAGCGGCCGCCCTCGGCGCCATGATGGCGGCCCGCACCGCCGAGGCGGCCCTGCTCGCCTTCCTCATCGGCGCCCAGAACCTCCCCGAGGCCTTCAATGCCTGGCGCGAGTTGCAGGCCGGCAACCACCCCGGCCGCCGCATCATGCGCATCTTCCTGACCCTGTCTTTGCTGGGCCCGGCAGCGGTTCTGCTGGGGTATTTTTTCCTTGCGGATCAACCGCTTCTGACCGGCGCGATCATGATGACGGCGGCGGGCGGCATCCTGTTCCTGACCTTCCAGGACATCGCCGTGAAGGCCCATCTGGAGTACCGGCAAGCCCCGTCCCTCGCCGCGCTTT
This sequence comes from Roseovarius sp., assembly GCF_030373445.1. Taxonomy (GTDB): domain Bacteria; phylum Pseudomonadota; class Alphaproteobacteria; order Rhodobacterales; family Rhodobacteraceae; genus Roseovarius. Next base: position 195,529 of record NZ_JAUCYU010000001.1, on the reverse strand, counting down.
TCGGCTTCGCGCTCGGCATGGTCGGGCACGCGCTCGTTACCCAGGTGGGCGGCTGAAAAGGGCCCGCTACCGGACCCAGATCAGTTGCAAGGGCGCTGGCCTCCTGGCCGCCAGCCGGACGCGCGCGATCTCCAATTTCTCTTTCGCCGCAGCAAGTTGCAGGATCGCCCGCTCGCGCCGATCATAGACGCGCCGGATGCGCGAGCCGGGCTGCCCGATGGCGGTCTCCCCCGGCCGGGCGGCGGCGGGGAACCACCCCTTCATCTCCTGCCGGGCCAGCGTCAGGGCGCGCTCGGCCTCGAGATACCGGCGATAGGTGACAAGCAGCACGCGGCGGCGGGTTTGCAGGTCCGAATGCATCTCATGCCTCCGTAAAGACCTTGTATGCAGGCCCATGATACCACAGCGCCGCAACCGCTCAAGTGCCGGCCTCGTCATGGAAGCGACGCAGGCCGATGCCCGCATCCTCGAGCGCCTGCCGGACCGACTTGGCAATCTCGACGGCTTCGGCGGTGTCGCCATGCAGGCAGATCGTGTCGATGCGGGTCTCGATCCGCTTGCCGCTTTCGGTAATGATGGCGCCCTCGCGGACCATCTCGACCATGCGCTGACCGGCGAGGGTCGCGTCGTGGATCACCGCGCCGGTCTGGCTGCGGTCGACGAGGGTGGCGTCGTCGTTATAGGCGCGGTCGGCGAAAATCTCGTGCGCGATGGGGCAACCGATTGAGCGCGCTGCCTTTTCCTGTGCCGTGCCGGCCAGGACCATGACGATCAGGTCCGGCGCGACGGACAGGGCGGCCTCGTAACAGGTGCGGGCCATCGCCTCGTCTTCCGAGGCCATGTTGGCCATCGCCCCGTGCAGCTTGAGGTGCCGGAGGGTACCGCCCACTGCGCGCGCCATCCCCTCTGCCGCACCGACCTGGTAGCGGACGAGGTTGGCGAGCGAGGTGGCGGGCATGTGCATCCGGCGGCGGCCGAAGCCTTGCAGGTCGGGGAAGCCCGGATGGGCGCCGAGGCCCACGCCGTTTGACACCGCCCGTTTCATGGTTTCCGCCATCGTGTCCCAGTCGCCCGCGTGCAGGCCACAGGCGATGTTGGCGGAGGTCACGACATCCAGCAGCGCCGCATCGTTGCCCATGATCCAGGGGCCAAAGCTTTCGCCCATATCGGCGTTCAGATCGACGGTTCGCGTCATTGTCATGCTCCTTCAGGGTCAAGCTCGCGGCCCGCCGTCATGCCGGAAATAAGCTGGTAGGACAGCAGGTTCGGGATGGTGGCCGGATCGCGGATCAGGGGTTGGCGGCGTTTCGGCAGGTCGGCGATGGTTTGGGCGGCCCTGCGTTCGGCTTCGACGGCTTCTTCGAGGGTGACGAAGCGGAACCGGAGCGGCGCGCCCGCCGGGGCCTGCGCGATGCAGGGCAGGTCGCAGGGCAGGACGGTGGCGATACGGGGGTAGCCGCCGGTCGTCTGGCATTCGCTGAGCAGCACGTAGGGGGTGCCGTCGCCGATGATCTGGATGTCGCCGGGCATGATGACTTCCGAGACGATCTTGCGGCCGATCTCGGGGAGGAAGCCGTCGCCATCCCATTTCAGTTGCACGCCCATGCGGTTGCCGCGGGTGTCGCGGGTGAAGGCGGTGTCCTCGAACCGGGTGCAGAGCTCTTGCGGGAAGGCGTCGGTATGGATCGAGGGCAGGATGCGGATGGTGCCGCCGGCGAAGCGGCTGTCCTTGGGGAGCGTCAGGCCGGTGGTGGTGCGGTCGTCGGGGCCGAGGTCGATCTTGTCGCCGGCCTCGAGCGGGCCGCCGATGCCCGCGGCCAAATGAGCCGAATGGGCGCCGAGCCGTTCGGGCGGATGAAAGCCACCGCCGACATGGAGGTAGCCGTAGACGCCTTCACTGGCGGAGCCGATGGTCAGCCGGGCCTTGGCGGGCAGGGTGTGGCTGGCGTTCCAAGCGATGCGGGTGCCGTCGATGGCGGCGGCCATGGGGGCGCCGGTCAGGGCGATGCGGGTGTCGCGGCTGGCCTCGAACTCGCCGCCCGTGCCGGTCATTTCGATTGCGGTCAGGTCGGTCGATTGGCCCAGAAGCGCCGCGCCTTCTGCCAGCGCCAGCCGGTCCGCCGCGCCGCCGCGTGACAGGCCGAGGGCGAGGTAGCCGGGCCGGCCCATGTCCTGCAGGGTCAGGCCCGGCCCGGCGCGGTGGATGGTCAGGGAGTCGGTCATGGCAGATCGGACCGGTCGGCGCCCCCATGGGGGTCAGATCGCATGTTCGACAGGGTTTCGGCGTCGGTTTCGGTGAACTCCACCTCGTCGCCGGGGCGCAGCAGGAAGGGCTCTTCCGCCTCGGGCTGGAAGAGGCGCATGGCGGTCTGGCCGATATGCTGCCAGCCGGTGGGCGTGGCGACGGAGAAGAGCACCAGTTGCCGGATGGCGACGGCGAGCGCGCCCTCGGGGATGCGGCTGGTGAGGGCGCTTTGACGGGGGATGTCCCAGGCTTGCGGCAGTTCGCCCAGGTAGGGCTGGCCGGGGGCGAAGCCGATGGTCTGGACGCGTGCGCGGGTCTGGGTGAAGTCCTTGATGGCCTGTTCGGGGGTGAGGCCCGCCGCCTCTGCCGCCTGGTCCAGTTGCGGGCCGAGGTCGGTGCCGAACACCGCCGGGATGCGCCAGAGGCGGCGGCCGGAGGGGAGGGGCGCCTCGTACCAGTCGCGGTCGGAGAGCAGGGTGTCGAGCTTCTGTTTCAGCTCGGCATGGCCAAGGTGCAGCGGGTCGAAGCGCAGGTAGGCCGAGACCAGCGAAGTCGTGCTTTCCTCGACCCCGTTCCAGCCCTGCCGCTCGATTTCGGCGCGGAAGGCCAGCGCGGCGCGGTTGGCCGGTTCGCTCAGGCTGTCGCCGAAGCTGACCAGCATCCCGTCGACCCCGGCGGTGCGGATGCGGGGGTGGGTTTGCGTCGTGGTATCTGCGTCGCCCTCGGTCACATCCGCCCCGGCAGGTATGTGACGATTTCCGGGAAGACGATGATCAGCACGATCGCCACGATCATCAGGCAGAAGAACGGCAGGGCTGCGACCGCGACGCTGAGGATGTCGCGCCCGGTGAGGGATTGCAGCACGAAGAGGTTGAAGCCCACGGGTGGGGTGATCTGCGACATCTCGACCACGATGACGAGGAAGATGCCGAACCAGAGCGGGTCGATCCCGGCGTCGAGCACCATCGGCATGATCACCGAAGCGGTGAGGACGACGACGGAGATGCCGTCGAGGAAGCAGCCGAGGATGACGAAGAAGATGGTGAGCGCGGCGAGGAGGGTGAAGGTCGACAGCTCCATCGCGCCGATCCATTCGGCCAGCGTGCGGGGGATGCCGGTGAAGCCCATCGCCACGGTCAGGAAGGAGGCCCCGGCGAGGATGAAGGCGATCATGCAGGAGGTGACCATCGCGCCCATCAGCCCGTCCTTGAAGGTCTGGAAGGTGAGGGAGCCGGAGCTCCACGAGAGGATGAGGGCGAGCACCACGCCGACCGCCGCCGCGTCGGTGGGCGAGGCAAGGCCGGCATAGATCGACCCGATGACGCCGAGGATCAAGAGCAGCACCGGGATCAGCCGGCGCGAGCGGCGCAGGCGCTCGCGGAAGGGCACGTTCTCGGATTCATCCGGAAGGCGATGGCGGTTGAGCATCGACCAGACGGCGAGGAAGCCCACGAAGAGGGCGACCAGCATGAGCCCGGGCAGGACACCGGCCACGAAGAGGCGGGCGATGGATTGCTCGGTCGCGACGCCATAGACGATGAGGATGATCGAGGGCGGGATCAGCAGGCCCAGCGTGGCCGAGCCCGCCAGCGTGCCGATCACCATCTTCTCGGGGTAGCCGCGTTCCTTGAGTTCGGGGATCGACAGCTTGCCGATGGTGGCCGCCGTGGCGGCCGAGGAGCCGGAGACCGCGGCGAAGATCCCGCAGGCGAAGACGTTGACGTGCAGAAGCTGGCCGGGGAGGCGGTTCATCCACGGGGCGAGGCCGGCGAACATGTCCTCGGACAGGCGGGAGCGGAAGAGGATCTCGCCCATCCAGATGAAGAGCGGCAGGGCGGCGAGGGCCCAGTTGTTGCTGTGTCCCCACATGGTGGTGGCCATCACGAGGCCGAGGGGCGCGTTGGAGAAGAGCGCCATCGCCGCGATGCCGACGCCGAGAAGGGACAGCGCGACCCAGAGGCCCGCGCCGAGGAAGGCGAAGAGCAGGATCAGCAGGATGACGGAGAGAAGCGTGACGGTCATGGCCGGGCGATCCTATTCGTTGAGAAGGTTTTCGCCCTTGCCCTCCCACGAGGGCGGGCGGCCGCGCAGCAGATCGACCAAGTCGTCGAGGAGCGCGATGGACAGGATGGCGAGGCCGAGGGCGACGGGGATCTGCGGAATCCAGAGGGGGACGGAGACCATGCCGGAGCTCTTGTCGCCGAACTCGTGCGATTCCAGCACGAGCTGGATCATGTACCAAGTGGCGAAGCTCGTCATCGCGAGGGCGATGGCTGTCACGGCGATCTCGGTGCCGCGGCGCGCGCCGTCGGGCAGGCGGCCGGTGATGAGCGTCACCCGGATATGGCCGCCTTCGCGCAGCGTGTAGGCAAGGCCGAGGAAGGTCGAGGCCGCGAGGAAGAAGCCGGTGAAATCTGAGTAGGAGGGGATGGTCAGTCCGACGCCGCGGCCGGTGATGGCGGCGGAAATCTTGTCGGCGAGGTTGAGGCCGACCTGGGCGAAGACCAGGAGGGCGATGGCCATGATGAACAGGGCCGCCAGCCCGCCCGCCACGCGGTACAGGGTATTCAGGATGCTCCGCATGGGCATTCTCCTGTCAGGGGGTGGCCGGGCGCGGGGAGGCGCCCGGCAGGCCGGTGGCCGTTACTGCTGGTAGGCGTCGAGAAGCGCTGCGCCGTCTTCGCCGGCTTCTTCCTTCCAGTTTGCCAGCATCTGCTCGCCGATCTCGCGCAGGCCGGTCATCAGCTCTTCGGAAGGTTCGACGATGGTGATGCCGTTTTCCTCGAGCACGGCGGTCTGTTCGTCGGTTTCCTTCTGGCTCATCTCCCAGCCGCGGGTTTCGGCCGCGGCGGCGGCGTCGAGCACGGCCTGCTGGGTTTCCTCGTCAAGCCGCTGGAAGCTGCGCTTGTTGACGACGACGATGTTCTTCGGGATCCACGCCTGGATGTCGGTGTAATGCGACAGGAAATCCCAGGCCTGGGAGTTGGCACCGGTGGAGGGCGAGGTGATCATCGCCTCGACCCGGCCGGTGCTGAAGGCCTGCGGGATGTCGGGCACTTCGACCTGCGTGGGCGCGGCGCCGGCCAGGTTGGCGAACTCTTCCAGCGTGGCGTTGTAGGTGCGGAATTTCAGCCCGGCGAGGTCTTCGACGGAGTTGATTTCCTTGGTGGTGTACAGCCCCTGCGGCGGCCACGGCACGGCGTAGAGCGGCATCAGCCCCTGCTCGTCGAGCAGCTTGGTGATCACGTCTTTCTGCGCGTCCCAGAGCTTTTGCGCATCCTCGTAGCTGGTGGCGAGGAAGGGCAGCGAGTCGGCGCCGAAGACGGCGTCGTCGTTGGCCAGAAGCGACAGGAAGAATTCGCCGATCGGCACCTGGCCGCTGCGGACGGCCTTGCTGATCTCGGGGTGCTTGAAGAGCGAGCCGGCGGAATGGACGGTGATTTCCAGTGCGCCATCGGTGGCCTCGGACACGTCGGAGGCGAATTCGGCGATGTTGACGGTGTGGAAGGTCGCATCCGGGTAGGGGGTTGGCATGTCCCACGTCTCGGCGGAGGCGGGAAGGGCCACGGCCGTCGCGAGGGCGGCGGCGCTGAGTAGATTGGTCAGTTTCATTCTGTTTCTCCCTGATTGATTATGGCGCAAAGCTGACGTAACGTTGGTAATTTGTCAACGTTTTGTTATTTAGTTGCGCGTCGGCGTCTCCGCCGGGTCGGTGGCGAGGACGGGCCTGCGGGAGGTGGCATGGGCTTTCAGGAAAGATCGTGGCCGGAGTTGAAAATGGCGGCACGATGTGAAAACATTAACAAAATGTAAGCGTTTTCAGTGGAAAGGGAGGGTCATGTCTGAAGAAGGCAACGTTGGGCGGCGGATCGTCTCGTCCCGGCACCTGGCCGAGGGCGAGGGATGGGAGATGTCGGAATTCGAGTTCGGGCTGATCATCGCCTTCAATGCATTTTCCCGCTGGATGACGCGCTGCATGTCGGCGGCGGGGCAGGGCGATCTGAACCCGCTCGACATCCTGATTCTCCATAACGTGAACCATCGCGGGCGCGACAAGCGGCTGAGCGATATCGCCTTCCTCCTGAATATCGAGGACAATCACACCGTCAACTATTCGCTGCGGAAGTTGACGAAACATGAACTGATCGATTCCGAGAAGCGGGGGAAGGAAGTGTTCTACCGCGCTTCGGCCAAGGGCGAAAAGCTGTGCGAGGCCTATCGTGACGTGCGGCGGCAATGCCTGCTGGATGCGGGCAGCTCGGAGCTGACCGGGGCTCAGATGCGCGACCTGGCGCGAACGCTCAGGTCGCTGTCGGGGCAGTATGATCAGGCGAGCCGGGCCGCGGCCTCACTGTGAGCCGTCGAGGCTCATGAGCGGGCGGTAGAGGTCGGGGCGCCGGTCGCGGTAGACGCACCAGTAGTCGCGATGCATCGCCACCTCGTCGAGGTCGAAGCTGTGGGTCAGGACGGTTTCCGTCTCGCGGTCGGCCTCGGCCACCTTCTCGCCGAACTGGTCGGCAATGAAGGAGGAGCCGTAGAAGTTGATCTCTGTGCCGTTCCGGCCAGCCTCGGGGCCGATGCGGTTGGAGGCGATGAGCGGCATGATGTTGGCGGCCGCGTGGCCCTGTTGCGCCCGTTGCCAATGCGCCGATGAATCCCACAGCTCGTTGCCGACCTCGGAGCCGATGGCCGTGGGGTAGAACAGCATCTCGGCCCCCTGCAATGCCATGGCGCGGGCGCATTCCGGGAACCACTGATCCCAGCAGATGCCCACGCCGATGCGGCCGAAGGCGGTGGTCCATACCTTGAACCCGGTATCGCCGGGGGAGAAATAGAACTTCTCCTGGTAGCCGCCACCATGGGGAATGTGGGATTTGCGGTAGAGGCCCAGGTGGCTGCCGTCGGCGTCGATGATGGCGACGGAGTTGAAGCGGGCATTGCCGGCGTGTTCGTAGAAGGAAATGGGCAGGACGACGCCGAGTTCCTTTGCCAGCGACTGGAAATGCGCCAGCGTCGGGTGCCCTTCGGCGGGCCTGGCGCGCTGGAAGTTGTCGGGCGTTTCGTCCTGGCAGAAATAGGGGCCTTCGAAGAGTTCCTGCAGAAGCACGATGTTCGCGCCGCGCCCGGCGGCCTCGCGGATCAGCTTTTCGCCGTTGGCGACGTTCTCGTCGGTGATGTCGGTACAGGCCATCTGGGTGGCGGCGACGGTGACATTGCGCATCGGGTCAGCCTCTTGTCTCGGGATGGGGCGGGTCGGGAGAGGTATATCACCGCGGGTCGTGGCCTGTCATGCCCGAAGGCAGGGCGTCAGGGGAGGCCGCCGAGGGCGGAGGAGAGGTCTTGCGCGGCCTGAAGTACGGCGCGGCTCAGCTCTTCGGTCTTGTCCTCGGACACGCGGCTTGTCGGGCCGGAAACGGAGAGGCCGGCAACGGCGGTGCGGCTGTGGTCGAAGACCGGGGCCGCGATGCAGCGCATACCTTCGTTGCGTTCCTCGGCGTCGATGGCGAAGCCCTGTTCGCGGATCGTGGCGAGGTCGCGGGCCAGGCTTGGCGGATCGGTGAGGGTGTTGGCGGTGAAGGCCTGCAGGGGGTGGCTGGCCAGCACCTGCGCCACTCTTTCGGGCGGCATCTGGGCCAGCAGCACCTTGCCGATGCCCGAGGAATGCATCTCGGCCAGCGTGCCGGGCGGGAAGAAGGCGCGGATGGTGGCGTTGGTCTCGACCTGGCTGAGGAACAGCACCTGTCCGTCCTGTTCGCGGCCGAGATTGGCGGTCTCTCCGGTGACTTCCATCAGGCGGCGCAGGATCGGGCGGGCGCGTTCGACGAGGCTGGTGCGGCGGAGGAAGCCGGCGCCGATCACGAAGGCCTGCGGGCCGATATGCCAGAGCTGTTCGGCAGGGTCGAATTCGACGAGGCCGCGGGTTTCGAGCGTGACGAGCACGCGGTAGACCGTGGCGGGCGACTGGGTCAGATCGTCGGCCAGTTCAGTGAGCATCCGGCCCTTGAAGCGGCTGAGATGCTCGAAAACCAACATCGCCCGGTCGAGCGACTTGATGGTGTTCTGTTCGGTCTTGTCGTCCCAGCCGCGGGGGCGGCCGCGGGCGCGGCGGTTGGGGCTGTCGGTTTCCTGCGCCATATGAAAAACGCCTTCGCTTGGTGAAAAATGTCAACCATTTGATAAGCCGGGAATTTCAGCGTTTCCACCGTTTCTGAAATCGGTTTTCAAAAAAATTTCCAATCGGCTCGTCCATTGCTAGCGTCCACGTCAGGCGATGGAGGAGCCCATGATGAACTTGCAGAACCCGGTTTTCATTCCCGGTCCGACGAACATTCCCGAGGCGCTGCGCAAGGCGTGCGACATGCCGACGATCGACCATCGCTCGGCCGTGTTCGGCGAGATGCTGCACCCGGTCAGGGGCAAGGTGCGGGAGATCTTGAAGAGCGAGAGCGCGGAGGTGTTCCTGTTCCCCTCGACCGGCACGGGCGGGTGGGAGACGGCGCTGACCAACACGCTGTCGCCCGGCGACCGGGTGCTGGCGGCAAGGAACGGGATGTTCTCGCATCGCTGGATCGACATGTGCCAGCGCCACGGGCTTGATGTGCACGTGGTCGAGGTGCCGTGGGGCGAGGGGATACCGGCCGAGCGACTGGGCGAGGTTCTGGCGGCGGATCAGGGGCAACGGATCAAGGCGGTGCTGGCCACGCATAACGAGACGGCGACCGGGGTGCGCTCGGATATCGGGGCGCTGCGGTCGGCGATGGACAAGGCGGGGCATCCGGCGATGCTGTTCGTCGATGGCGTGTCGTCGATCGCGTCGATGGAGTTCCGGTTCGATGACTGGGGTGTCGACGTGGCCGTGGCCGGCTCTCAGAAGGGGTTCATGCTGCCGGCCGGGCTGGCCATCACGGCATTCAGCCGCAAGGCGCTGGCGGCGGTGGAAGAGGCGCGGCTGCCGCGGACGTTCTTCGACGTTCGCGACATGGAGAAGGGATATGCGCAGGGCGGGTATCCGTACACGCCGCCGGTTGGGCTGATCAACGGGCTGAACCTGGCGTGCGACATGCTGCTGGCGGAGGGGATGGCGCAGGTCTTCGCCCGCCATGCGAGAATTGCCGACGGGGTCAGGGCGGCGGTGCAGGCGTGGGGGCTGGAGCTGTGTGCCGCGGGGCCGGAGCTTTGGTCGGACACGGTGAGCGCGATCCGGACGCCGAAGGGGGTGAATGCCAGCGATATCGTGGCGCGGGCGGCCGAGGTCTATGGCACCGCCTTTGGCACCGGGTTGGGCGAGGTTGCCGGCAAGGTGTTCCGGATCGGGCACCTGGGGAGCCTGACCGACGTGATGGCGCTGAGCGGGATTGCCACGGCGGAGATGTGCATGGCGGATATCGGGATGGATATCCGGCTGGGCTCGGGCGTGGCGGCGGCGCAGGAGGTGTATCGGGCCTCCGCAGGCGCCAGGCAAAGGGAGGCCGCGTGATGAAGGATGTTAACAAGACGTTAATCCCGACCTTCGACGACATGCTGGCCGCGCATGAGCGGATCGCGCCGCATATCCATCGGACGCCCGTGTTGACATCTTCTTACCTCAACGACCTGACCGGGGCGGAGCTGTTCTTCAAATGCGAGAATTTCCAGAAGGCCGGGGCGTTCAAGGTGCGGGGTGCGACGAATGCCGTGTTCGGGTTGCCGGAGGAGATGCTGGAGAAGGGTGTCTGCACCCATTCCTCGGGCAATCACGCGCTGTCACTGAGCTATGCCGCGGGGCGGCGGGGTATTCCGTGCAACGTGGTCATGCCGCGCACGGCGCCGCAGGCCAAGAAGGACGCCGTGCGCGGCTATGGCGGGACGATAACCGAGTGCGAGCCCTCGACCAGCAGCCGCGAGGCGGTGTTTGCCGAGGTACAGGCGCGGACGGGGGGCGATTTCGTGCATCCCTATAACGACCCGCGCGTCATTGCCGGGCAGGGGACCTGTGCGCGGGAGCTGATGGCGCAGACCGGTGGGCTGGACATGGTGGTGGCGCCGATCGGCGGGGGCGGGATGATCTCGGGCACCTGCCTGACGCTGTCGGAGCTGGCGCCGGATGTGCAGGTGATCGCCGCCGAGCCGGAGCAGGCGGATGACGCGTATCGCAGTTTCCGGGCCGGGCACATCATCGCCGATGACGCGCCGGAGACGGTGGCGGACGGGCTGAAAGTGCCGCTGAAGGACCTGACATGGCATTTCGTGTCGACCTATGTGCGCGACATCCTGACCGCGTCGGAGGAGGAGATCGTGGCGGCGATGAAGCTGACATGGACGCGCATGAAGATCGTGATGGAGCCCAGCAGCGCGGTGCCGCTGGCGACGATCCTGAAGAACAGGGAGCGGTTTGCCGGCAAGCGCGTGGGCGTGATCGTGACCGGCGGGAACGTGGATCTGGACAAGCTGCCGTGGATGGCGGGCTGAAGCCCGCCCTACGGGACATGTGATGACTGGCCGGGGCATTGGCCCGGGCTTCAGCCTGAAGGGAGAAATGCGATGAAAGACGTGAGCAATTTTGACGATTTCGACGTGGGGTTCGACATTCCGGCCAAGCCGGGAATGGACGAGGCGGAGATCCAGACGCCCTGCCTTATGCTGGACCTCGACGCGCTGGAGCGGAACATCCGCAAGATGGGCGACTATGCCAAGGCGCACGGGATGCGGCACCGGGTGCACGGGAAGATGCACAAGTCGGTGGACGTGGCGAAACTGCAGATCGCGCTGGGCGGGGCCTGTGGGGTGTGTTGCCAGAAGGTGAGCGAGGCGGAGGTTTTCGTGCGTGGGGGCATCAGCGATGTGCTGGTGTCGAACCAGGTGCGGGAGCCGGCCAAGATCGACCGGCTGGCGCGGTTGCCGAAGCTTGGCGTGCGGGTGTTGTGCTGTGTGGACGACCCGGCCAATGTGGGCGAGCTGTCGGCCGCGGCGGAGCGGCATGGGACGGAGGTCGAGTGCCTTGTCGAGATCGACTGTGGCGCCGGGCGCTGTGGGGTGACGACGACGCCGGAGGTGGTGGAGATCGCCAGGGCGATTGATGCCGCGCCGGGGCTGAAGTTTGCGGGGATACAGGCGTACCAGGGGGCGATGCAGCATCTGGATGCATATGCCGACCGGAAGGCCAAGATCGATGTTGCCGTGGCGATGGTGAAAGACGCGGTGGAGGCGCTGAAGGCCGAGGGGCTGGAGTGCGATATCGTCGGCGGGGGCGGCACGGGCTCGTATTATTTCGAGAGCGCGTCGGGGGTGTATAACGAACTGCAATGCGGGTCGTATGCGTTCATGGATGCGGATTACGGGCGGATCCTTGACGAGAAAGGCGAGCGGATCGACCGGGGGGAGTGGGAGAATGCGCTGTTCCTGCTGACCAGCGTGATGAGCCATGCCAAGCCCGACAAGGCGATTGTCGATGCCGGGCTGAAGGCGCAATCGGTGGATAGCGGCTTGCCGGTGGTCTTCGGGCGGGATGACGTTGAGTATGTCAAATGCTCGGACGAGCATGGGGTGGTGGCCGACCCCGGCGGGGTGCTTTCCGTCAATGACAAGCTGAAGCTGGTGCCGGGGCACTGTGACCCGACCTGCAACGTGCATGATTGGTACGTGGGCGTGCGGGGCGGAAAGGTCGAGGTGGTCTGGCCGGTTTCGGCCCGCGGTTTCGCGTATTGAGCGGGGGCCGGGGATGATCATCGTACCGGAGCGGGAGATTGCCGACCTGATGACGCGGGAGGCCGCGTTCGAGGCGGTCGAGCGGGTGTTCGCGGCAATGGCGGCGGGGGAGGCGTATAACTTTCCCGTCGTGCGTGAGGCGATCGGGCATGAGGATGCGCTCTATGGCTTCAAGGGCGGGTTCGACCGGTCGGGGCTGACGCTGGGGCTGAAGGCCGGGGGGTACTGGCCGCATAACCTTGAGACGCATGGGGTGATCAATCACCAGTCGACGGTGTTTTTGTTCGATGCCGATACGGGGCGGGCGCATGCGATGGTTGGCGGCAACCTGTTGACGGCGTTGAGGACGGCGGCGGCGTCGGCGGTGTCGATCCGGTACCTGGCAAGGGAGGATGCGCGGGTGCTGGGGATGATCGGCGCGGGGCACCAGGCGGCGTTTCAACTGCGGGCGGCGTTGGAGCAAAGGGCGTTCGAGAAGGTGATCGGGTGGAACCTGCATCCGGAGATGTTGCCGAACCTGCAGAAGGTGGCGGACGAGGCCGGGGTGCCGTTCGAGGCTGTCGAGTTGGGGGGCATGAGGGAGGCGGATGTGATCATCTCGATCACCTCTTCCTTCGAGGCGATCCTCGGGGCGGACCAGGTGGCGCCTGGCACGCATGTGGCCTGCATGGGGACGGATACGAAGGGCAAGCAGGAGGTGGCGCCGGGGTTGCTGGCCCGGGCTGTCGTATTTACCGACGAGGTGGCGCAGGCGGTGTCGATCGGCGAGGCGCAGCATGCGGTGGCGCAAGGCCTGATGGGCGAAGGGGATGTTCACCAGCTCGGGGCGGTCATCAACGGGGCGCATCCGGGGCGGCGGAATGCGGAGGAGATCACGCTGTTCGATGGCACGGGCGTGGGGTTGCAGGACCTGGCGGTGGCGTCTCGGGTGGTGGAACTGGCGCAGGCGCAGGGGCGGGCTGTGGTCGTGGATTTTTGAGGGCCGGCCTAGCCGAAGGTGTGGCGCTATCCGGGTGAAGCGGACGTTGACACCTGACCGGAAACTGCCATCCATGAGACATGGATATCCATGCTATCTTCGATGAGACATTTTGCGGTCCTCCGGTCGACGCGGCATGGATCGTCGAAAGCGCCGCCAACCGAGAGTGGTTTGCGGCGGCGAAGGGTCAACTTCATCCTGACAGCGCGATTTTTTCGCTGGACCAGTATCGTTCGGTCGAAAGTGCGCTGTGCCGCGTGGTTTGGGGGATCGAGGAGCATTTTCCACAGTGGCGGAGGATAATCGTTCTCGGTCTGGCGTCCACCTTTTCGGTGCCCATGGAAATAGAGCGGGAAGGGCGCTGGGAGAGGCAGACGGACGGGTTGGTTCTGTATCGAACTTGAGCCTCGGCTAAGGTTGCAGCGTGCTCAACGAAATTACCCCCGCAGTTTCCTGCGAGGGTAACGTCGGTGACATGCAAGGTCGTGAGACGGTTCACTCCATCGAGCAGTCCTTGGCGTAGCTGTCTTCCATGGCTTCCTCGATCACGCTTTCGGAGACGGCGATGTAGTTGCCGTCCTCGTCGGCCTCGACCGTGGCGAGGTACATCGCCTGGATCGGGTGCTGGTTGGTGTTGAATTTGAACTCGCCGCGGACGGAGGCAAAATCAGCCTCGCGGAGGGCGGCGCGGAAGGCGTCGGTATCGTCGACGTCGTCGACCTTGGCCGCGGCGCTGTCGATCAGGCGGACGGCGTCATAGGCCATGGCGGCGAAGTCCGACGGGGGCGAGTCGTACTTGGCGCGGAAGGCCTCGACGAATTCCTGGTTGGCGTCGTTGGGCAGGTCGATCGTCCATTGGGCGGCGCTTTTCAGGCCCAGCCCGGCTTCGCCGATGGCGTTGAGGGCGGCGCCGTTGAAATAGGTGAAGGCGCTGTAGAGCGGCGTGTCGTCCTTGAGGCCGGCCTGGGCGTATTGCTTGACCCACTGGATGCCGAGCCCGCCGGGGTAGAAGACGAAGACGGCGTCTGGGTCGGTCGATTTCACCTGGGTCAGTTCGGCGGAGAAGTCGGTCTGTTCCAGCGGCGTGTAGATCTCGCCCACGATCTCGCCGGTATAGGTGCGCTTGAAGCCTTCGAGAAGGTCGCGGCCCGCCTGGTAGTTGGGGGCGAGGATGAAGGCGGAGCCGACGCCCTCGGCCGAGAGGTGGGTGCCGATGGCCTCGGCCAGCTGGTCGTTCTGGAAGGGCACGGCGAAATAGTTGGGGTCGCACTTGTCGCCCGCCAGCGGCGCGGGGGCCGGGTTGGGGCTGAGGACGATCTTGCCGGCGCGGGTGATGGGGCGGTGGATGGCCATCATCACGTTCGAGAAGGACGAGCCGATGACCACGTCGACATCTTCCGAGCGGGTCAGCTTTTCGGCGGCTTCCTTGCCGACATCGGGCTTGCGCTGGTCGTCTTCGTAGATGAACTCGGCCGCCTTGCCGCCGAGCTTGCCTTCCAGCATTTCGAGGGCGAGGTCGGCGCCCTTCTGCATTTCCTGCCCCAGCACCGAACCGGGGCCGGAGAGCGACAGGATCAGCCCGACCTTGATCTTGCCTTCCTCGGCAAGGGCGGGGGCGCCAAGGCTGGTCGCGGCGAGTGCCGTGACAGCCAGCAGTTTCGTGAACTTGGTCTTCATGGTGTCATACTCCCTTGGTTGGTTATTTTTATTCAAACAGTATATTAATTATGCCGCGCGCGCAATGCTGCGATGCGGCGGGCGCGCGGCGGCCCGGTCAGGCCGCCGTTCCGAAGCCTCCGCCGCCCGGGGTTTCCATGAGGAAGACGTCGCCCGGGCCTACGTTGACCATATCGTTACCGCTTAGTTCCTCGACGGTGCCATTCGCGCGGCGGATCGCGTTGCGTCCGCAGGCGCCATGCCCGCCGCCCTCGGCGCCGCGCGGCGGCACCTTGCGGTGCGAGGTCAGCACGGTCGTCGTCATCGGTTCGAGGAACCGCACCTCGCGCCGGATGCCGTCGCCGCCGCGATGCTGCCCCTTGCCGCCGGAGCCGCGGCGGATCGAGAATTCCTCGATCCTGACCGGGAAGCGCCATTCGAGCACCTCGGGGTCTGTCATGCGAGTGTTAGTCATGTGTGAATGCACCGCGTCGGCGCCGTCGAAGCCGGGCCCCGCGCCGGTGCCGCCGCAGATGGTTTCGTAGTTCTGGTAGGCATCGTTGCCCCAGACGAAGTTGTTCATCGTGCCCTGCGAGCCCGCGATCACCCCGAGCGCGCCGTAGAGCGCATCGGCGATGGACTGGCTGACCTCGGTGTTCCCGGCGATGACGGCGGCGGGGTAGACCGGGTTGATGAAGGTGCCCTCGGGGATGATCAGGTTGAGGGGTTTGAGGCAGCCCTCGTTGAGGGGGATGTCGCTGCCCACGAGCGTGCGGAAGACGTAGAGCGCGACCGCGCGGCAGATCGAGAGGGGGGCGTTGTAGTTGCCCTTGTCCTGTTCGCTGGTGCCGGTGAAGTCGATGGTGGCGGTGCGGTTGTCGCGGTCGACGGTGATCTGCACCTCGATCTTCGCGCCGCTGTCCATTTCGTAGGTGTTGCGGCCGTCGCGGAGGCGGTCGATGACGCGGCGCACGCTTTCCTCGGCGTTGTCCTGCACGTGGCGCATGTAGGCCTGCACCACGCCGGTGCCGAATTGCGAGAGCATCCGGCGCACTTCGCGGGCGCCGGTTTCGTTGGCAGCCATCTGGGCGAGGAGGTCGGCGATGTTGTTGTCGACGTTGCGGCAGGGATAGGGGCCGGAGGCGAGCAGGTCGCGGGTTTCGGCCTCGAGGAAGCGGCCCTGGTCGACCATCTTGAAGTCGTCGATCAGCACGCCTTCCTCGTCGATATGGGTGCTGTCGGGGGGCGCACTGCCGGGGGTGCGGCCGCCGATATCGGCGTGGTGCCCGCGGGAGCCGACGTAGAAGAGGATCTCGGTGCCCGCCTCGTCGAAGACCGGAGTGATCACGGTGACGTCGGGCAGGTGGGTGCCGCCGTTGAAGGGGGCGTTGAGGACGAAGACGTCGCCCGCCTTCATCTTGCCGGCGTTCTCGCGGATCACGGTGCGGACGGATTCGCCCATGGAGCCCAGGTGCACGGGCACGTGGGGCGCGTTGGCGACGAGCCCGCCATCGGGGTCGAAGAGGGCGCAGGAGAAGTCGAGCCGTTCCTTGATGTTGACGGAATAGGCGGTCTTGGCGAGCGTGGCGCCCATCTGTTCGGCGATGGACATGAAGAGGTTGTTGAAGACCTCGAGCATGACCGGGTCGGCCTCTTTCCCGATGTCTTCCATGCCCTTGCGGGGGATGGCGCGGTCAAGGACGAGGTTTTCGAAGGCGTCGACATGGGCGCGCCAGCCGGGTTCGACGATGACGGTGCCGGTGGGTTCGCGGATGATGGCGGGGCCGTCGACGGACTGGCCGCGGTCGAGGGTTTCCCGGTCGTAGAGCGGGGTTTGGGCGGCCTGCCCGTTGGCCACCATGTCGACCGTGTCGATGGGGGTTGGCGTGCCCTGGTCGGGGCGGGGGGTGCAGTCGGGCAGGGCGGGCTGGGCGCCGATGGTTTCGACGGTGAGGGCCTCGAAATACACTTCGCGCTCGGCGTCGGCGAAGCCGTAGAGCTGGCGGTGGGCGGTCTCGAAGGTCTCGCGCATCCCCGCCTCGGGACCGAAGGTGACCTCGAGCGTCTGGTGGGAGCCCGCGTAGCGGAGGAGGGCGCGGGTGACGCGGGTGATGTCGTCTTTCGCGCTGCCCTGTTCGGTGAGCTCGGCCTCGGCCTCGGTTGCCATGCGGTCGGCGAGGGCTTGCGCCTCGGTGCAGGTGTCGGTTGAGAGCGGTTTGTCGAACTGGCTTTGGCGCATGGCGCGGATCTCGGCCAGGCCCATGCCGTAGGCCGAGAGTACGCCCGAGAAGGGGTGCAGGAAGACCTTGGACATGCCGAGCGCGTCCGCCACGAGGCAGGCGTGCTGCCCGCCCGCGCCGCCGAAGCAGTTGAGGGTGTAGGTGGTCACGTCATAGCCGCGCTCGACGCTGATTTTCTTGATGGCGCGGGCCATGTTTTCCACGGCGATGCGGAGGAAACCCTCGGCGATGTCTTCGAGCGGCATCTTCGGGTTGCCGGTCTCTTGGGCGATCTGGTCGGCCAGTGCGTCGAATTTCTGGCGGACGATTTCGGTGTCGAGCGGCTGGTCGGCGTCGGGGCCGAAGACGCGGGGGAAGTGGCCGGGCTGGAGCTTGCCCAGGAGGACGTTGCAGTCGGTCACGGTGAGGGGGCCGCCGCGGCGATAGCAGGCTGGGCCGGGGTTGGCGCCGGCGCTTTCGGGGCCGACCTGGAAGCGGCCGTCGCGGAAGGAGAGGATCGAGCCGCCGCCCGCCGCCACGGTGTGGATGTTCATCATCGGCGCGCGCATGCGGACGCCGGCGACTTCCGTCTCGAGGCTGCGTTCGAAGCTGCCGGCATAGTGGCAGACGTCCGTCGACGTGCCGCCCATGTCGAAGCCGATGAGCTTGTCATGGCCGGCATGTTCTGCGGTTTTGACCATGCCGACGACGCCGCCGGCGGGGCCGGAGAGGATGGCGTCTTTCCCCTGGAAAAGCGCCGCGTCGGTGAGGCCGCCGCTGGATTGCATGAAGAGCAGGCGCTTGCGGTCATTGCCTTCGGCGCCGGCGTCGAGCGCCTCGCGGACCTGTTCGACATAGCGGCGCAGGATCGGGCTGAGATAGGCGTCGACGACGGTGGTGTCGCCGCGGCTGACCAGCTTCATCAGCGGCGAGGTGCCGTTGCTGGTGGAGATCTGGGTGAAGCCCACGTCGGCGGCGATCTCGGCGGTGCGGTTCTCGTGCGCGGGTGTCTTGTAGCCGTGCATGAAGGCGATGGCGACGGCGCGGATGCCGTCGTCATGGGCTTGCTGGAGGGCGGTGCGCACGGCGGCCTCGTCGAGGGGTTCAAGGATCTCGCCCGACGCGTCGACCCGTTCGGGGATCTCGACGCTGCGCTCGAAGAGCATTTCGGGAAGCTGGATATCGAGGTCGAAGATGCGCGGGCGGTTCTGGTAGCCGATGCGGAGGAGGTCGCCGAAGCCCTTGGTGATCAGCAGCAGGGTGCGGTCGCCCTTGCGTTCGAGAAGGGCGTTGGTGGCGACGGTGGTGCCCATCTTGACCGAATCGATGACGCCCTGGGGAATCGGTTCGCCCGGCGCGAGGCCGAGGAAATCGCGGATGCCCTGAACGGCGGCGTCCTTGTAGTTCTCGGGGTTTTCCGACAGCAGCTTGCGTGTCTCAAGCGTGCCGTCGGGGCGTTTGGCAACGATATCGGTGAAGGTGCCGCCACGGTCGACCCAGAACTGCCACATCATCGAACTCTCCGGTCTTTATTCCTGAATGCCCACGGCGCGGGCGCCGGTGGGTGGATATAAATATACAGGTTGTATAAAAATAGTAAACCGTGAAAATGCAGGGTGGAGCGCCGTAGGATTTTTCCTTGACGGATGCCGGGGGCCGTGGCACGTTTAATAAAATACTAAACGTATAAAAAGGAGAGCGCGATGCGCGGCTTTCTTATCGAAGAGTACGGTGCGCCGACGTCTCACCGGATACACGACCTGCCCGACTTGAGTCCGGGTGTGAACGAAGTGTTAATCGAGAACCACGCCATCGGACTCAATTTCCCCGATGCTCTGATGGTGCAGGGAAAGTATCAGAAACGTCCTAACCCACCGTTCGGTCCGGGGCGCGATTGCGCCGGTGTTATCAAGGCGGTGGGCGAGGGCGTCACCGATTTCAAGCCGGGCGACCCGGTGGTGGCGCAGGTGTTTACCGGCGCATTCTCGGAGCAGGTGATTGCGCCGCTGTCGCGCGTGTTCCACCGGCCCGAGGCGGTGTCGGCCATCGATGCGGCGGGGGCGATCACGGTGTTCAACACCGCTTACGTGGCCGTGTCGATCCGCGCGGGTGTGAAAAAGGGCGACCGGGTGGTCGTGACCGGCGCTGCGGGGGGTGTCGGCCTTGCCGCCGTGCAGTTGGCGCATGCGCTGGGCGCCGAGGTTCTGGGCGTCGTTTCCTCCGAGGAGAAGGCGAAGCTGGTGCGCGAGGGCGGCGGCGACGCGCTGATCGTGACCGAGCGCGAGGAAGAGCCGCTCAAGCAGATTTTCAAGGATAAGGTGCGCACCCATTGGGGCGACGACACCGGCGCCGACGTGGTGATCGATACCGTGGGCGGGGCGATGTTCATCGCCGGTCTGCGGTGCCTTGGCTTTGCCGGGCGGCTGGTGGTGGTGGGCTTTGCCAGCGGGTCGATCGAGTCGGCCAAGGCGAATTACCTGCTGTACAACAACCTGTCGGTGATGGGCGCGCCGCTGGATATTCATTTCGACCACGCGCTTCAGGAGATGCGGGCGGGCACCGAGTGGTGGCTGGGCCTGCTGGCCGAGGGCAAGGTGAAGGCGAATGTCAGCGAGGTGCTGCCGTTCGGTCAGTTGATGCAAGGCTTGCAGGACATTCTTGACCGCAAGGTGGCGGGCAAGCTGGCCGTGGACGTGACCACGGGATGAGCATCGCCGCCGCCTCTGACGCTGGAGCGAAAGGCTTCGTGCCGTTCCGCGACGATGACAGCCTGTTGGCGTTCATCGGCGAGATCGGCGTGCGGCGTTCGAATGGCACGGTGTGTTTCCAGGTGCGGCTGAAAGAGGGCGCGCTGAATCCGCTGGGCATTCTGCATGGCGGCGCGCTGGCCTCGCTTTTCGACGTGGCGATGTACGAGGTCGCCAGGACTGGTGGCGAGGCGGTGACGGTGTCGCAGGAGACGAAGTTCCTGTCGGCCATCCGCGCCGATGCGCCGCTTTACATGGAAGCCGAGGCGCTGCGGGCGGGGCGGAGAACGGTGTTCTGCACCGCGCGCGCCACGCAGGGCGACAGGATTTGCGGCCATGCGACCGCACAATTCGCCCGGCTGGGCGACAAGGGGACCTGACCCCCGAAACCCCGCGTGCCCGAGGGCGCGCCAGACAAGGAGACGCCGGCAGATGGCCAGCCTTTTCGCGGAACAGCTTCTGAACGGCATACAGCTTGGGATCCTGCTGTTCCTGATCGCGGCGGGGCTGACGCTGATCTTCGGGGTGATGGATTTCATCAACCTCAGCCACGGGTCGCTGTTCATGCTGGGGGCGTATTTCTCGGTTCTGTTCCAGGCGTTGACGGGGAGTTTCTTCCTGTCGGTGGGGCTGGCGGCGATCGCGGTGTTCGGGCTGGGGATGCTGCTGGAAGTGCTGCTGGTGCGCAATTTGTACGCGCGAAGTCACCTCGACCATGTGCTTGTGACCTATGGTCTGATCCTGATCGCGAACGAGTCGGTCATCCTGATCTGGGGGAGCGTGCCGATCTTCTCGGGTGTGCCGGAGGCGCTGGCGGGGCAGATTCCGCTGCCTTTCGGGATCGACTACCCGGCCTACCGGATGCTGGTGATCGCGGTGGGGGGCCTTGTGGGGCTGGGGCTGTTCCTTCTGATCCAGAAAACGAGGGTGGGCATGCTGGTCAGGGCCGGGGCCACGAACCGGGTGATGGTGTCGATCCTCGGTGTGAATATCTCGCTGCTCTATGCTTTGGTCTTTGCGCTGGGCGCGCTGCTGGCGGGGCTGGCGGGGGCGATGGCCGGGCCGATCCTGTCGGTGCAGCCGGGAATGGGGGAGGCAGTGCTGATCCTCTCGTTCGTTGTGGTGGTGATCGGCGGGCTGGGCTCGATCAGGGGCGCGCTTCTGGCGGCAATGATCGTGGGGCTGATCGACACGATGGGCCGGGCGTTCCTGCGCGATATCCTGAGCGCTTTCTTCTCGCCACAGGTGGCGGGCGAGGCGGGGCCGGCGTTGGCCTCGATGCTGGTTTACATCCTGATGGCGCTGATCCTGTTCTTCCGTCCCGAGGGGCTGTTGCCCCTGCAAAGGAGGCATTGAGATGGCCGGTTCCTATCGCATGATCGAAGGGGTCGTGGTGCTGGCCGCGATGGTGGCGGCGGGGCCGGTCGTGGCGCTGCTGTCGGGCGATGTCTACCAGCTGGCGGTGTTCGAGCGGGCGCTGATCTACGCGGTGGCGGCGGCAAGCCTCAACATGATCCTCGGCTTCGGGGGGATGGTGAGCTTTGGCCATGCCGTCTACCTCGGGATCGGGTGCTATGCGACGGGGATATTGGCGAATGCCGATATCCTGCCGATCTGGATCCAGTTGCCGGTGGTGATGGCGGCCTCGGCGCTGGTGGCGCTGTTCATCGGGCTGATCGTGCTGCGGACCTCCGGTGTCTACTTCATCATGATCACGCTCGCGCTGGCGCAGATCTTCTATTACCTCGCGGTCAGCTCGTCCTATTTCGGGGGCGATGACGGCATGGTGATTTACGA
Organism: Roseovarius sp.; assembly: GCF_030373445.1. Taxonomy (GTDB): domain Bacteria; phylum Pseudomonadota; class Alphaproteobacteria; order Rhodobacterales; family Rhodobacteraceae; genus Roseovarius. The sequence goes on along the minus strand of NZ_JAUCYU010000001.1, from coordinate 174,202 downwards.
GCGCACCACGCTTCTGTGGGGCTATGACCCGTTCGACAGCTGGCATTTCTACTTCTTCGTGGCGGGGATCACGGTGCTTTGCATCCTGCTCGTCAACCACCTCGTGCGGTCGGATTTCGGGCGGCGGCTGGTGGCGTGCCGGGAGAACCCGACGCGGGCGACGGCGCTGGGCTTCAACGTGTTTGCCGTGCGGCTGGTGGGGTTCGTGCTGGCCGGTGTGATCTGTGGCATTGCCGGGTTCCTGCTGGCAAACCAGGCGGAGTTCGCGACGCCGGGCTATGCCAGTTGGCAGCGGTCGGGCGAGTTGCTGGTGATCGTGATCCTTGGCGGCGTGGGCACGCGGTTCGGGCCGGTCTACGGGGCGTTCGCCTTCGTCCTGCTGGAGAGCGTTCTGGCCGGGTACACGACGCATTGGCCGATATTGTTCGGGCCGTTCCTGATCTGTGTCGTGATGTTCTTTCACAAGGGGTTGGCGGGGCTTGTCGACCGCCTGATCCCGGGCCGGGCGAGGGCGGGATGAGCCATATTCTGAAACTTGAGGATATCTCTGTCAGCTTCGGGGGGATCCATGCCTTGCAGGGGGTGAACCTGCAGTTGGATCACGGATCGATCCATGCGCTGATCGGGCCGAACGGGGCGGGGAAGACGACGCTGGTGAGTGTGCTGTCAGGGGAGTTGAAGCCCAATGGCGGCACGGTGCATTTCGACAGGCGGAACGTGAATGGGCTCACGACCCATGAACGGGCGCGGCTGGGGCTCACGCGGACCTACCAGATCACGGCGCTCTTCCAGCATATCGCAGTGTGGGAGAATATCCTGCTGAGCCTGAAGGCGCGGGATACGCCCAAGGTATCGGTGATGCAGCTTCTGCGGGCCCATGCGGAGCGGCATTATGCGGCCGAGCTGGCCGAGGTGCTGAAGGATTTCGGGCTGGAGGAGAAGGCGAATGCGCTGCCTTCGGCGCTGAGCCATGGCGATCGGCGGCGGCTGGAGCTGGCGATGGCAATCATTTCCAACCCGTCGATATTGCTGCTCGACGAGCCGCTGGCGGGCTTGTCGACCTCGGATGCGGCGGAGCTGGTGGCCCTTATTCGCAAGCGTCTGAAGGGGGATGTGCCGATATTGCTGATCGAACATGACATGGATGCGGTGTTCGACCTGGCCGACGAGATCACTGTGCTGGTCGATGGCCGGGTGCTGATGACCGGGACGCCGGAGGAGGTGCGCAACTCGGCCGAGGTGCAGGCGGCCTACCTGTCGGAAGAGGACGATTTCTGATGCTGCAATTCCGCGATGTCTGCGCCAGTTACGAGGACAGCCAGATCCTGTTCGACCTCAGTTTCGAGGTGGAGGAAGGGTCGGTGACGACGCTCCTGGGCAAGAACGGCATGGGCAAGACGACGACCATCCGCACGCTCTTTGGCCTGACCGACCGGATCGGTGGGGATATCTACCTTGAAGGCGACCGGATCAACGGGGTGCCGACGCATGAGATTGCCAAGCGGGGCGTGGCGCTGGTGCCCGAGGGGCGGCAGGTGTTCCCGACGCTGACGGTGATGGAGAACCTGCTGGCGACCGCCCGGAACGGGCGGGACGGGCTGGATGAAGTCTTTGATTTGTTTCCCAGATTGGCGGAGCGGAAGGGCTCGTTCGGAAGCCTTCTGTCGGGGGGCGAGCAGCAGATGCTGGCGATCGGCCGGGCGCTGCTGACGCAGCCGCGGTTCCTGATCCTCGACGAGGCGACGGAGGGGCTGGCGCCCGCCGTGCGGCGCGAGATCTGGGGGGCGCTGAAGCGGCTGAAGGACCGGAACCTGACGATCCTGGTGATCGACAAGAGCCTGAAGCCGCTGTGCAAGCTGGGCGACCGTCATCACGTGATCCGCAAGGGCGAGATCGCGTGGACCGGGCCGTCGGAGGTTCTGGCGGATGCGGACTCCGAGGCGCGGCGGCATCTCAGTTTGTAAGGGTTAACCGGTGGGGCGGTGATTGCGCGGCGAATCAGGGTTAAGGCGTTGATTTTGCCGGGAATGCCATGTCGGTATAACGTCGGTATTTTGTCGGTATAGAGTCGGTGTGATTGACGGCGTTTGGCCGGGTTGATGTGGCGTTCGGTGAGGGGTGGGGCGAGATGTTGTGCGGGGCGCAACGGGGGTTTGGGTGACGAATGAGCTTGTTCCTAGATCAGGCCGATATGTGCGTGGACATGGGCCGCCAGACGGGGCAGGCCACGTTGCCGGAGAAGCATGATGTATTCAACCGGGCTCGGTGCTGACCTAAGGCCTTGACGGTGCTCGGCAAGGACCGTGAGCGCGATCTGAGGATAGTGTTCGAGCGTGCCGGACAGGAACTTGTCGGCCGATCCGACCTCCAGCCTGAAGCGCGAGAGTTCCGCTTCCGGAAAGTGTTTCAGATTATCGGTGACGATGTAGTCGGACCGCCCGGCTATTGCCGCGGCTACGACGTGGCGGTCGTCGGCATCTGGCAGGGTGACCAAATCGATCAAATGGGCATATTCCGTCTCTTCAACCCAAGCGCTGTCGAAATGCGTGCGCATGAGGCTGTCGGTTCTGAGGAGGCGGTCTTCCTTGTCGGGAAATGTCCTGATTGCGTTTGTCAGCCATTCCTGCTGGATGCGTTCCGTCCATTGAGCCCGATACAGGTCCGCCTCGAAGAAGCGCAAAAGTACATCGCGTTTCATGTTGGGGAAAAGTACGCTTGCGTCGAGCGTTACCGTGTAACGGTTTGCTGCCGGGATCACTGTTTTCAGAGGTCCTCTGCGATATCCTGCATTTCTTGCAGCGCGGCTTTGCGACCCTCGGAGCGTTTCGCCTTGTAGACCAGAAGGTCCTTCAATGCGAGCCGGCGGTGGGTGCCCGTCATCTCGCAGGGGAGCAGTTTCTGGTCGATCAGCTTGATCAGGTGCGGGCGGGACACGTTCAGGAAATCGGCCGCTTCCTGCGTCGTCATGCGCCGGGACAATGGGGCGAACGTAACCGTCTCACCGCGGGCGACGATGCTTAGTACATCTGTGATCAGGCCAACGAGAGAGGCGGAGAGAGTCGCATCGCCGATATCGAGGCTACGGTCGCCATTCAGTATGTTTTCGATGGCTTTCAGCGCGTCGGCGGCGCTATCGATTTCCTCTGGTGTCGGGAGGGGCGTGCTGAGGTTCATCGAGGTCACGTTGGACGAGACTCTCATGCCGTGTGACTCCTGTTCTTTGGCGAGTGTGGTCAACATGTAGGGCATTGGACAGCGTAGTTCAAACGAAATAAACGAAATAAGTGAAATATATGAAAATTGTGGCTGAGTATTCGTGAAGGGGGGCCAGAGGTGGGTTGGCACCCACCCTACGGCACCCTACCTCCCACCCCGCAGGCATTTTCCCGCTGACGCCCGAGCACCGGCTTTCGTCCGCCGCCGGGATCGGGAACACTGGGTGCCAAACCAAGAGCGGGCCGGCCCTGAGTCGCGATTCGCCAGAGCAGGAGCAGTGGCAAACCGTGTCCACCAGAGACGACGAGACCCGGCATGGGGGCATGCCGGGAGAGATTATTCCTTTCCAGATTCGCGGGCGGTTCCTGATGGCGCTGTCGCTGCGGGTGGATGTCGAGGCGGATGACGCGGCGTTCTACGAACGGCTCGACGCGCAGCGCGAGACGTCGCCTCAGTTCTTCGACGAGGCGCCGATGGTGATCGACCTCGGCAACGTGCCGGGGATGGCAGAGCCCGAGCGGTTGCGGGCGATGGTGGCGAAGCTGCGCGAACGGAACCTGCGGGTGTTCGGGGTGCAGAACCCTGGCGCGCTGTCTGAAGAAGCCTTGCAGGAAATGGGGCTCATTCCGGTGCTGGCGGGCAAGGATGCGCCGTTGCCGGATGCGCGGAGCACCAAGCGGCGGCGCCGGGCGGCGCTGCGTGGGGTCGAGAACAAGCTGGTCAAAGCGCCTGTGCGCTCGGGGCAGATGGTGGTTTGCGAGAGCGGCGACCTGACGGTGATCGGGTCGGTCGCGTCGGGCTCCGAAGTGGTGGCCGGCGGCAATATTCACATTTACGGGCGTCTGCGCGGGCGGGCGATGGCGGGCGTGCATGGCGACGAGAGTGCGCGGATCTTCTGCCGGAGCCTCGATGCCGAGCTGCTGGCGATTGCCGGGCTCTACAAGACCAGCGAGACGCTGGAGGACGCGGTGCGCGACCGCGCGACGCATATCTACCTGGAAAACGAGAGACTGTGCATGGAGGTGATCGGATGACGGCCGATCTTAAGGAAAAACCGGCCTTGGGCCGGGTCATCGTGATCACGTCGGGCAAGGGCGGTGTGGGCAAGACCACGTCGGCCGCGGCGATCTCGGCGGGGCTGGCGAAGCAGGGGCACCGCACGGTGGTGATCGACTTCGACGTGGGGCTGCGGAACCTCGACATGACGATGGGCTGCGAGCGGCGCGTGGTGTTCGATTTCATCAACGTGATCCAGGGGGATGCGCGGTTGAAGCAGGCGCTGATCCGGGACAAGCGGCTGGAGAACCTGTCGATCCTGCCGACGTCGCAGACGCGGGACAAGGATGCGCTGACCAAGGAGGGCGTCGAAAAGGTTCTGGACGAGCTGAAGCAGGAGTTCGATTACATCATCTGCGACAGCCCCGCCGGGATCGAGCATGGCGCGCAGATGGCGATGTATTTCGCCGACGAGGCGGTTGTCGTGACCAATCCGGAGGTGTCGTCGGTGCGGGACAGCGACCGCGTTCTGGGGCTGTTGAGCAGCCAGACCAAGCGGGCCGAGAGCGAGGGTGCCGATGCGGTGAAGGCGCAGGTGCTGCTGACGCGGCATGACCCGGCGCGGGTCGAGAGCGGCGAGATGATGAATGTGGAGGACGTGCTGGAGATCCTGGCGGTGCCTTTGCTGGGGGTGATCCCGGAGAGCCAGGCGATCTTGCGCGCGTCGAATATCGGGACGCCGGTGGTGCTGGATCAGCCCTCGGCGGCGTCGAAGGCCTATGAGGATGCGGTGCGGCGGCTGACCGGCGAGGAGGTCGAGATGCGGATCGCGGGCGAGCGGCGGCCGGGGCTGTTTCACCGGCTGTTCGGGCGGGCGTCATGAACCTGTTCGGATTTGCCCGCAAGCAACGCCGCGCGCGGAGTGCGGAGACCGCGAAGGACCGGCTGCAGATCCTGCTGGCGCATGAGCGCAGCGGCGGGGGACGCGGCGGTGAGGCCGATTACCTGCCGATGCTGCAGCGCGATATCGTCGAGGCGATCAGGAAATACGTGTCGATCGGTGAGACGGATGTGGAGGTGCGCATGGAGCGCGGCGAGCAGATGTCGAGTTTGGAGATCAACGTGGAACTGCCGTCGGAGGTTGGGTCGAAGGCGGGGTGACGTCCTGGCGTTAAGCCGCGCCTCGACGGGCCGCGGGGCGGCGAACCAACGGGGGTGGCTTGGTGCTTTATGGTAGCCAAGTCCCTCCTCGCTCACGACGTTGCGCTTGCCTCACCAAATCGCCGGACCGTCGGGGCGGCCCGGCGATGCGCGGCGGCCTTCGGCCTGGATTCCGCGCATAGTGTCATGCTTAGGCGTTAAGATTACTCCGCCGCCACCTGCCCCTTGTCGCCCAGCACGGCCATCGCCGCGTCGACGATTTCCTTGTAGCCGGTGCAGCGGCAGATGTTGCCGGAGAGGGCGTCGCGCACCTCGGCCTCGGTGTAGCGTTTGCCGGTGGAGGCGAGTTCCGACAGGGTCATCAGCATCCCCGGCGTGCAGTAGCCGCATTGCAGGGCGAAGTTCTCGTGGAAGGCCTGTTGCAGGTCGTTGAACTCGTGGTCGGGGGTTTCCAGCCCCTCGATGGTGCGGATCTCGCGGCCCTCGGCCTGATGCGCGAGCGTCAGGCAGGAGCGGACGGCCTTGCCGTCCATCATCACCGTGCAGGCGCCGCAGACGCCGTGTTCGCAGCCCACATGGGTGCCGGTGGCGCCGATCTCGTGGCGAAGGAAATCGCTGAGCAGCATGCGCGGCTCGGCGAAGCCTTCGACCTCTTCGCCGTTCAGGGTGAATTCGACCGAGTGTTTCTGGCCGTGTTGCAGGACCTTCATGACAGGGTCTCCTCGATGAGTTTCTGGCCGATGCGGCGGACGAGTTCGCGGCGGTAGCGGGCGGAGGCGTGGATGTCGTCGGTGCCGCCCATCTTCCACGCGAGGCGGTTGAGGGCGTCGGGGATGTCGGCGGTGGACAGGTCCGACCATTCCTCGACCGTGGGCGCGTCGGAGACGCCGCCGACGCCGAGGCGCACGGTGCCCTTGTCGGCGATGCAGGCCATGGCGACGATGGCGAAGTCGCCGTCGCGCCGGGCGATTTCGCGGAAGCCCCACCTGGCGGAGGACGGGAGCGACGGGAAATGGGCGGAGATGCAGAGCTCGCCCTGTTGCTTGGCCGTTTCCAGAAGCCCGGTCTGGAACTCGCTGGCCGAGAGGGTGCGGGTGCCGGACGAGGATTGCAGCGTCACCGTGCCGCCCAGCGTGGCGAGCAGGAGCGGCATTTCGGCCGAGGGGTCGGCGTGGCAGAGCGAGCCGCAGACGGTGCCGCGGTTGCGGGTCTGGATGTGGCCCACATGGGTCAGCGCCTCACGGACAAGGGGCATGTGGGTGGCGAGGTCGGGGTGGTGGAAGACCTCGGCCTGCGTGGTCGCCGCGCCGACGGTGAGGCCGTCGGGGCCGATCTCGAGCTTTTTCAGGTCGGCAAGGCGGGAGACGTCGACGAGGATCGACGGCTCCGCCAGCCGCATGTTGAGCATCGCCATCAGCGACTGTCCCCCGGCGATGACACGGGCCTCCTCGCCATGTTCGGCAAGGCAGGCGACGGCTTCGTCGATCGTGTCGGGGATGTGGATGGAGAAGGGGGCCGGTTTCATGAATTGCCTCCGAATTTCGAGCGGATCTTGCCGAGGAGCCCCTTGCGCGGTGCGGCGTCGGGGGCCGCGCGGGCCACGAGGGCGCGGAAGAACTGGTTAATGAGAAGGCGGGCCGCGCCGGAAAGGAGGCGGCCGCCGACGGAGGCGATGGTGCCCGAGAGGTGGATTTCGTAGTGGTAGCGGACGTTGGTGCCGCCCTCGACCTCGTCGAGTTCCACCCAGCCGGTGCCGCGGGAGACGCCGAGTGAGCCGTCGAGCGTGCCGGAGATTTCGACGCTTTCGGGCTTGCGCATGTTTTTCAGCCGGATATCGGCCTCGAAGGTGCCGCGCACGGCGCCGACGCCCATCTTGAGCGTGCCGGTGAAGTGATCCTCGGCGTGCTTGTCGAGTTCCTTGCAGCCCGGGATGAGGGCGGCCATTTCCTTCGGATCCAGCAGCGTCTCCCAGACCTTTTCGCGGGGGGCGGGGACGAAGGTTTCGCCCTCGCCGCGCAGCGCGTCGCCGGAGAAGTCGACGGAGAGGCGTTCCTCGGTTTTCTCCTCGTCGGCCGGGGGCGCCATCTCCTCGCCGCTGTTGATCCAGCCGAACACCTTGGAGGGGGTGAGCGGCATGGTCACGTCTTCATAGTCCAGCGCGTCGGCCACGGCGTTGGCGAGGCAGACGGGGGTGGTGTACTGGTTGCCTTCCGCGATGCCCTTGGCGCCGAGGCGCGTGAAGGGCGAGGGGATGGCGACGGTGTCGACCAGCACCGGGTCGATGGCTTCGGCCGCGGTGGGGATCAGGTAGTCGGCCATGGTGCCGGAGAGGAAGGTGCCGTCTTCCTTGTAGACGAATTCCTCGTAGAGGGAGGCGCCGATGGCGTTGGCGAAGGAGCCGCGGATCTGACCCTTGGCCAGCCCCGGGTTGAGGATGGTGCCGCAATCGTGGGCGGTGACGTAGTGGTCGACCTTCACGTTGCCGGTGTCGGGGTCGATTTCCACGCCGCAGAAGTCGAAGGCGAAGCCGTAGGCGAGGGACGTGTTGATTTCGTCATTGGCGGTGGTCGGCGTGAGTTCTGGGGCGTTCCAGTAGGCGACCTCCCTGATGCCGGGGTCCATGCCTTCGGGCAGGGAGGAGGGCGACCAGTGGGCCAGCCCGCCGACGCGGCGGAATTCGAGGCCGTTGTCGGGGTTCGACTTGGAGCGGATCATGCTGTCGGCGAATTCGATGTCGTCCTCGGGCACGTTGAGGAAGCGGCCCGCGACCTTGGTCATCTTCACGCGCACCCGTTCGGCGGCGGTTTTCGCGGCCGAGGTGGAGGCGGGCGAGAAGCGGCAGGAATAGTTGCCGGCGGCGATGGACCAGTTGTCTTTCTGGGTGTCGGTTTCGAGGTTCACCGTGATGTCGGAGAACTTCAGCCCAAGTTCGTCGGCGACGATCTGGGCCAGCGCGGTCTGGTGGCCCTGGCCTTGGGGCGTGGAGTCGCCCACCACGTTGACCGAGCCGAGAGCATCGACCGAGATGGTGCAGGAGGCGACGGCGCCGTCCTTGGGGCCGGCTTTCTCGCGTTCTTCCTTGGTCTTGAGCGTCGAGATGTAGCCCATGTTCGACTGGCTGGGTTCCACGGCGGCGGCGAAGCCGATGCCGTAGAGCTTGCCCTCGGCGCGGGCCTGTTTCTGGCGCTCGCGCAGCCAGTCGAGCTTGCCCTGTTCGACGGAGTCCTTGACCACCTGCTGGTAGTCGCCGGAATCGATGAGGGCACCCGCGGGGGCGCGGTAGGGGAAGGAGCCGGCGGGGATGAGGTTCTTTTCCATCAGCGCGAGCGGGTCCATCCCGAGTTCTTTCGCGACCTTGTTCATCACGCGTTCGATGGCGAAGTAGAGTTGCGGCCCGCCGAAGCCGCGCACGGCGCCGGTGGGGCATTTGTTGGTGAGGACGATGTTGTTCGTCACCTTCACGTTGGGGATGGTGTAGCAGTTGGTCGAGAGCCCGTGCATCCGGTAGATCGGCGCCGGCATCGGCGCGCGGAGATGGGCGCCGTGGTCGTCGTAATGCTCCATCCGCAGCGCGTTGACGGTGCCGTCATCGTCGTAGGCGGCCTCGATCGTGGTCACCCGGCTGGGCGCGACGGAGGAGGAAGCGTGGTGTTCGAGGCGGTCCTCGATCCATTTCAGGGGGCGGCCGGCGAGGCGGGAGGCGACGCAGAGCACCACGATATAGGGGAAGAGGGTGAGCTTGGAGCCGAAGCTGCCGCCGGAGTTTGCGGGGCTTTTGTGGCGCAGCTTGGCTGAGGGGATCTTGAGCGCGATGGCCATCACGGTGTGGACCGAGAAGGGGCCCTGGAAGTTCGAGGTGACGTCGTAGCCGCCGGTGTCGGGTTTATATTCGGCGACGACGCCGTAGGTTTCCATCGGCGTGACCGAGTTGCGCGGGTAGCGGATGGTGATCTGCGTCTTGTTCTTCGCGGCGTCGAGCACCTTGTCGGCCTCGCCGTGATTGAAGACGCGGTGGGAGACGCGGTTGGAGCCGGCGGCCTCGTGCAGGACGGGCGCGCTTTCCTCGCAGGCGCGGACCGGGTCGACCACGGCGTCGAGCACTTCGTAATCGACCTTGATGAGCTTGAGCGCGTCTTCGGCGCGGTAGCGGTCGGTGGCGCAGACGATGGCGACGGGTTCGCCGACGTAGCGGACCTTGTCCATGGCGATGCCGCGATAGTCGAGCGGGTTGGCGAAGCCGACGATCAGCGGCTTGGTGTAAGGCTTGATATCCTCGCCGGTGATGACGGCGTGCACGCCCTTGAGCTTGAGCGCCTCGGTCGCGTCGATGCCCCTGATGCGGGCATGGGCATGGGGGGAGCGCAGGAACGCCGCGTGTAGCGTGCCTTTCGCGATGGGTATATCATCCATGAAGGTCGCCTTGCCGCGCAGCAAGGTCTGATCTTCGGTGCGCAGGATCTTCTGCCCTACCAGCGGTTCGCGCATTTCTGACACATCGTCCTCCATACCCGTCATGCGAGCTTGAAATTCATTAAATACTTATTGTATAATAAAGCTGGATCGTGTCAACTCGTTTGCGACGGCAATTCGTTGAAGGGCTGCAACCGGAAGGCTGGGAATGACCGAAGGATTTGATTTCAAGGTAGAAAAAGAGATGCTCGCGCTGAGTGACGGGGGCCGGGTGGCCATTCGCCGCTGGGGCGAGGGCAAGCCCGAGCGGATCGTCATGTCGCATGGCAACGGGTTGGCGATCGACGGGTTCTACGAATTCGCCAATGTCCTGATGGACGATTTCGAGGTCGTGGTCTTCGACATGCGCAGCCACGGGCAGAGCGGGCCGGGCGAGGTGATGCAGAACCCCTGGCCGCGCTTCGTGAAGGACATTCCGGAGATATACGATTCGATCCAGGCGACGTTCGGCGAGAAGCCGATGCACGGGGCGTTCCATTCGCTGAGCTCGATCGCCACGCTGATGGCGCAGTCGCAGGAGCCGCGGGGCTGGCGCTCGCTGACGCTTTACGAGCCGCCGGTGCCGCCGGTGGCGGACGAGGCGCTGCTGGAAGAGTTCGAGGAGGCGCACCGGGGCCTGTCGCGTCGAACCAGGGCGCGGCGGCGGCGGTTTTCGGGGGCGGAACGGCTGGTGACGTCGCTGCGGCGGTCGCCCACGTTCGGGGGCATCCCGGACGAGGTGATTGAGCGGCTGGCGGAGGGGATGCTCTACCGGGCGGGTAACGACCCGGAGGCGCCTTACGAGCTGGTCTGTGACCCGGACATGGAGGCCAACACCTTCGACATCCGCCTGCCGCGGGAATGGTGGGACGGGATCGCGAACGTGCGCGTGCCGGTGCAGGTGGTGATGGGAACCACGCTGGGCCACGACCTTCCGGTGCTGATCCGGTCGGCGGCGTTCCTGGCGCAGAGTTTCGGGTTCGAGACCGCCGCGGTCGAGGGCGGGGGACACCTGATGCAGATGCAGAGGCCGCAGCGCAGCGCGGAACATGCCGTGCGGTTCGCCACGGCCCAATCGGAAAACAACGCCGCCTGAACGGCGCCTTCATCCAACAGAGGGAATGAGACAATGGCACAAGAGAAGCTGACACAGGCCCGGGCGATGGGCACGATCCTTGACTGCATGCGCTACTGGGCGGCGGAGACGCCGGAGCAGTTGGCGGTGGAGACGACGGACCACGGCAAGCTGACATATGCAGAGCTGGCGCGGAATGCCAATGCGCTGGCGGCGGCGTTCGGGGCGCTGGGGCTGAAGACGGGCGACCGGGTGGCGATCCAGCTGCCGTCGTCGCCGGAGTTCGTGACGACCTACATGGCCTGCGCGATATCGGGCTGTGTCCTGACGACGCTGCACATGCCTTACCGGCAAGAGGAACTGCACCCGCTGATGGCGTTCGCGGGGGTGAAGGCGGTGGTGACCGCGGAGGTCGGGAAATACGACGGGCCGGAGGTGATGGAGGCGCTGAAGGGCGAGATCGGGAGCCTGGAGCACGTGATCAGCGTGACCGGGCCGAAGATCGACGGGCAGCATCATTTCGGCGCGCTGGTGGCCGACAATCTGGATGCGCCGGAGATCGAGGGCGCGGGGCCCGATGCGGAGGTGGCGCTGTGTTTTACCTCCGGCACCTCGGCGGCGCCGAAGGGGGTGATTCGGAAACAGACGCTGATGGCGCAGAATGCGCGGCGGTTCGGCGAGATGCTGAGCATGACGCAGGACGACCGGGTGATGATCGCGCCGCCGCTGACGCATGTGTTCGGGCTGCTGTGCGCGGGCAATGCGCTGATGTCGGGGGCGACGATCGTGCCGATCCCGATGTTCACGCCGCCGACCTATGGGCAGTACCTGACAGAGATGCGGCCGACCGTGGTCTATTCGGCGCCCGCGCATCTTGCGGCGACGCTGAAGAGCGGGGTGATGGATGCGAGCCCGCCCGAGACGGTGCGCGACGTGATCGTCGGCGGCTCGATCTGCCCGCCGGAGGTGGCGGCGCAGTTCGAGGCAAGGTTGCCCAATGGCCGCGTGGGCTGTCTTTTCGGGATGACCGAGGCGCTGCTGGCGACGCAGACGGTGGTGACGGACGCGCCTGAGATACGGCACGCGACCGTGGGGCAGCTGGCCGAGGGGCTGACCGCGCGGATCATGACGCTGGAGGGCGAGGACGTGACGAAAGGCGGCGAGGGGGAGTTGCAGCTGAGCGGCTATTCGATCCTGCCCGAGTATCTCGACAACCCCGATGCCAATGCCAGTTCCTTTACCGGGGATGGCTGGTTCCGCACCGGCGACCTGGCCTCGATCGACGAGAACGGGAACATCATGATCACCGGCCGCAGCAAGGACATCATCAACCGGGGCGGGATCAAGATAAACCCGGCGGATATCGAGAGTATCCTGGACGGGCACGCCGATATTGTGCAGTCGGCGCTGGTGCCGATGCCCGACGAGGTGCTGGGCGAGCGGATCTGTGTTTACGTGGCGCTCAGGCCCGACACTTCGCTGACGCTGGACGATCTGTGTGCCTATCTCGACGGGCAGGGGGTGGCCAAGATGCGGTGGCCCGAGCGGCTTGAGGTGATCCCGGAGATGCCGATGACGCCGACGAAGAAGATCATCAAGCCGGTTCTGGTTGCGGACATCCGGGAGAAAGTGGCAGGTTGACTTACCCTGCGCGTTGGGAGGACTGAGAGCACGTCATGGCACAAAAGCAAGAAGATGGCGCCATACTGGGCGGCGGACAGGTGGAGACCTTCGAGAAACGGGCCAAGCGTGGGCGGCCGCGCGGCAAGGGCACGCAGGTGGTCTATGACGCGCTGCGCAAGGAGATCCTGACGCTGGTGGCGAAGCCCGGCGACCACCTGGACGAGGCGCAGCTCGAGAAACGGTTCGGGGTGTCGCGCACGCCCATCCGCGAGGCGCTGATCCGGCTGCAGGCCGACCGGCTGGTGCGGTTCTCGGCAAACCGGGGGCATTTCGTCGAGGTCATCAACCTCAACGACGTGCCGCGGATCTTCGAGGCGATGGATCTCTACCAGGCCGCCGTGCTGCGGCTGGCGGCGGGGCGGCACACGCAGGACCAGATCAAGGTGCTGCGCGAGATCAACGAGGGGTACAAGGCCGCCGCGAAGGCCGGGGATTTCCAGGCGATGACCGAGCGGAACCACGAGTTTCACAAGCAGATCGCGCTGATGGCGGGGAACGAGTTCATCAAGGAAGGCTACGAAACGGTGCTGAATTTCAGCCTGCGCCTGACCTACCTGATGTTCGAGAACGAGGACCGCACCTCACAGGAACCGGATACCTACTACGAGCGGATTTATAACGAGCATGACGAGATGATCGACATGATCGCGGCGCGGGACGGGGATGCGCTGGACGAGGTGAGCCAGAAGCATACGCGGCTGTTCTGCAGCAGGGTGTCGGCCTTCATGGAGAACCGGGTGCCGCTTCGGACCAAGGCCCAGTCTTTCTAGGCTTTCAGGTCGGAATGGCGCGCACGCCCCGGCACGGGCCGGGGCGCGGCAGAGGGCGTGTTACTCGTCGAGCCGTTCGACGGTTTCGAGGGCGAAGCCGCCGATCATGGCCGCGTAGAAATCGCCGTCCGAGGGCGGGATGGCGATGTAGCCTTCCGGCACGATCGCCTCGCCGGTGACGGCGCTGACCTTGATCGGGAAGCTGCGCTCGATCTCGTTCGGGGTGGCGTCTTCCTGCGAACCGGAGGTCACGTCCTCTTCGAGGCCGCGGAACACGGCGACGGTGCCTTCCATCTCGTTGAACTCGCCCGTGTCGGGCAGGATCGGGCTGCCGGAAATCGCGATCTTGTTGATCTCGACCCGGATTGCGGGCGCGGGCGCGGTTTCGTCGACCGTGACGACCGAGGCGATGGCGCGGCCGAGATCGGCCTCGAGGGACGGCCAGAACTCGCTGGCGTTGCTGCCTTCGTAGGCCGACAGGTCGGTCTGGACCTCGATCCGGGACAGGGTGACGTCCTGTGCCTGGACGGCGACAGGGGCGGTGAACATCAGCACGGCGGCAGCGGCGCTGAGAACGTGGTGTTTCATAACAGTGTCCTTTGTAAAAGACTGGCTTTCAGGCTTCATTAACGCTTCGGCGGCCAAACGGTTCCCCGCGTACAAAGGTGAAACGACAGGGGCGGCGCCTTGGCGCAGCCTTCGGGGAACCGGTTTGGGCATGGTACGTTGTTTTCCGGTCAAGATGGCGTTGAGCGGAAAGGGCAGGGATGACAGCAGGCGTGAAGGGCCGGCCGATGGCCGCGGTCGATATCGTTCTCGAGACGGAACATGCGCTGGAGGGCGATCATTCGACGGTGCGCGAACTGGTCGACCGGCTGGGGCGGGCAAGCTACACGCCGCTGCTTATGGTGCCCGCGCTTATGGTGATCTCTCCGCTGAGCGGCGTGCCGGGGTTCTCGGCGGCCTGTGGCATCCTGATCGCGGCGGTGTCGGTGCAGCAGATGATGCGGCGCCCGTCGCTCTGGCTGCCCCGGTGGCTGAGCAATGCGAGCCTGCCGGCGCAGCGGGTGCATGACGCGGTGCGGTGGCTGCGCAAGCCCGCGCGGCTGCTGGACCGGGTCACGCGGCGCCGGGTGCAATGGCTGACTTATCCCCCGTTCTCGATCATGCCGCAGGCGCTGTGCCTGGTCTGCGGGCTGATGATGCCGTTGCTGGAACTGGTGCCCTTCACCTCGTCCGTGGTGGGGGTGGTCGTGGCGGTGGTGGCGACGGGCATGTTCATGGCCGACGGGCTGCTGGTATTGTTCGGAATGTTGGGGGCGGCGGCGGCCGTGGGGGTGATCGCGGCGGCGATCTGAACGAAGCGTCGTTCGGGAAAACGTCTTTGGAAATCGTTCGGGGAAACCTTGCGCGGCGCGAAACCGGGTACCTTCGCACCGCGCGGGCAGTGTCAGGTCTTGACCTTGGCGACGGCGGGCACCGGTTGTGCGTCGTCCATGTTTTCGCTGATCCGTTTCATGAAGTCCCAGGCTGCCACGGCAATGAGGGCGAACAGGGAAATCATCGAGAAGTGCTTCCGTCTCATGATATACCTCCGTGTTGTTGTTCTGAATCAGGAACGTCCGAAACCTTACGCTGGTTCCCGGCAGGTCATCATTAACGTCATCATTTCGCCGGAAGGGCGTCGTCTTCCTCGGCTTCCGGCCAGGACAGCGGGAAGGTGACGTGCAGCTCGTAGCGGTCGGCGGTGACATGGGTGTCGAGCGTGCCGTCGAGCTGCGAGACGAAGGACTGGATCAGCCGCGAGCCGAGGCCGGAGCCGTCGGTGTCGCGGGTGTCGGCCTCGGTCCCCTCGTCGGTGGAGCGGGAGTTGACGATGCTGAGGCAGAGCGTGTCGGTGCCGGTCTGTTTCAACGCGATGTTGATCCAGCAGGGCGCGCCGCGCTCGACGCCGCAATGCTTGACCGCGTTGATCGCCGCCTCGGTCGCCAGAAGCGACAGGGGCACCGACTGGTCGGGGTTGATCTCGACCGGGTCGAAGCTGGTGGAGATGTCGATGCGGTGGTCCATCTCGTCGAGCGCGCCGATGGTGACGAGCTGGCGGATGATGTCCTCGAGCAGCGAGTCGGCGCGCACCTTGGACAATTTGCGGGCCAGGTAGAGGTAGCGGTGGATGGCCGAAAGGGCCATCACCCGGTCCTGCACCCGGCGGAGGAGGTGGCGGGCCTCGGGGCTTTCGGTATTGCGGATCTGCATGTTCATGATCGAGGAGATCAGTTGCAGGTTGTTCTTTACCCGGTGGTGAATCTCGCGCAGCAGGACAGTCTTTTCCTTCAGGTCCTCGTCGCGGCGGCGTTCCTGGTCGGAGATCCGGCGGGTCATGGCGCGGAAGGCGTCGGCCAGCACCTCGAATTCCTCGGGCGCGTTGTCGAGCCGGGCGGTGTCGAGATCGGTGCGGCCGGCGGCGAAGAGCCGCATCCACGATCTGAGGCGCCAGACGTGGCGAATGGCAAGGCGGTGCACGCCGATATACGCCACGGCGATGGCGATGACCCACATCAGCAGCGGCACGTAGAGCGAGATCGCCTCTTCGTAGCCGGGCAGGAAGGAGCTCTGGCTGCGGGGGCGCCAGCTTCCGAGCGCGAAGACGCTGCCTTCGACGATCGGGACGACGGCGAAGTGGCGCGGGCTGCCCTGGCGGTTGAGGCCGCGAAAGGTCTGGCGGCCCTCGTCGACCAGGTCGGGCAGCGACTTGTCGGCGGGCAGGACCGAGCGGCGGTCGTCGGCGAAATCGCCGGTGGCGATGATGTCGCCGTCATGCTGGAAGACGACGAGATCGACATCCGAGGTGGCGGCGGCCAGCACGCCGTTGATCTTGCCCAGGGGGATGGCGATCCAGGCGGTGCCGCGATGTTCGTTGGCGTCGGTCACCGGCACGGTGACGATCACGGCCGAGCCCGGGCCGATGAACTCGAGCGGCTGGACGATCATGCCCGGCTCGTGGTTCTCGAGGTCGGAGCGGATGATGTCGAGATCGGCCAGGTCCTGGCGTTCGCCGTTCGAGGCGCAGACGAGCTGCATGTCGGAATCGATGAACCCGGCGAAGCTGTAGAGGTCGGAGCGGTCGACCACCTGCGACATGATCAGGTCACAGCTCTGGCCGGTGGAGGAGAATGCCTCAACCGCGACGGCCAGCGTGCGGGCCGAGCTGACCGCCGAGCGGATCACCTCGCGGGTTTCGGAGACGGCCTGCTGGGTCTGTTCGAGAAGGGCGGTTTCGGAAAGGGTGCGGCGTTCTTCCAGCACCTTGAGGGTCTGGAAGACGGAGATCAGGCCGAGCGGCAGCATGGCGAGGCTGAGAACGATGGCAAGCCGGAAGGCGAGGCCCGGCTTCAAGCCCCGGTGCCGCGCCGCCGGCTTCTCACTCATACGGATGGCTTTCCGTTGACCACCGCCAATGTTGCTGAATCCGTCATTTCGAGTTCACTGTCATCGTCGAGGTGCATCAATTCCGCCAGACGCTTGCGCGCCCGGTTCGCCCGGCTCTTGATGGTGCCGACCGCGCAGTTGCACATATCAGCAGCTTCCTCGTAGGAAAACCCCTCTGCGCCCACAAGAACCAAAACCTCGCGCTGTTCCGCGGTGAGCTGTGCGAAAGCCTCGCGGAAATCGGTCATGGCAAGGCGGCCGTCATGGTCGGGCTTCTGCGACATCGACGCGGCCATGATGCCCTCGGGGTCTTCGACCTCGCGGCGGCGCTTGCGGTGCTGGGAGTAGTAGGTGTTGCGCAGGATCGTGAAAAGCCACGCCCTGAGATTGGTGCCGGTCTGGAACTTGTCGAAGTTATCCCAGGCCTTGACGACCGCGTCCTGTACGAGGTCGTCGGCGGACGATGCATTGTGCGACAGGCTGAAAGCGAACGCACGCATGGCGGGAAGATGCTCGATCAGCTCTTCCCTCGGGTCTTTGTGAGTTGTCACGCGTCATCCTCGGTCTTGGTTCTGGTGTCCCGATTCCGCGTAGAACTGCTCTCTTGCTCTTTGGCACGAAGCTGGTCGAGCAGCTTCGTAAAGCGTTCGGGAACAGGTTCCTCGAACGCTTCCGTGTATACACGCCGCAAGTTATCGTCTATCTGCTGATCCACTTTGTCGATCCTGCTAGTCTTCGCCATAGTACCCGATTTTCCGCACAAGCCCTCAGGCGCTTTTTTGCACCTGATCTGGAACATAACCTAAAGATATGCGTTTGGTTCCATGCAACGACCACATTTTTTAGAGGACACCCGAGGGAAATATCGATGATGGACAGCAATCCTGATGTAACAACGCGCATTGCGCAGGAATTGCCGTATCTCCGGCGATACGCGAGGGCGCTGACAGGCAGTCAGAATACCGGAGACAACTACGCCGCCGCCACGCTTGAGGCGCTGCTTGAGAATCAGGAAGTCTTTACCGACGACCGGGCGCCGAAGACAGCGCTGTTCCGGGCATTTCACGACATCTGGGTCTCCTCCGGCGCCCCCGTGGACGAGGGCGGCAACCTCGATTCCGCCGAGAGCCGGGCGCAGTGGCGCCTTTCGGGCCTGACCCGCAACACGCGCGAGGCGCTGCTTCTGCAAAGCCTCGAAGGGTTCCGCACCGAGCAGATCGCAGACATCATCGACGTCAGCCCCGACGAGGCGGCCGAGCTTCTGTCGATCGCCCGCCGCGAGATGTCTGACGCGGTGCGCGGGCGGATCATGGTCATCGAGGACGAGGCGATCATCGCGATGGACATCTCCTCGATCGTCGAAAGCATGGGCCACGAGGTGACCGGCATCGCCCGGACACGCGACCAGGCCGTGAAGCTGGCCAAGCAGACGCCGCCGGACATGATCCTGGCCGATATCCAGCTTGCCGACAAATCCTCGGGGATCGACGCGGTCAACGATATCCTCGGGCAGATGGACGAGGTGCCCGTGGTGTTCATCACCGCCTTCCCCGAACGCCTGCTGACGGGCGAACGGCCGGAACCTGCTTTTCTGATCACCAAGCCATATTCGGAAGACCAGGTTCAGTCTGCCGTGAGCCAGGCGATGTTCTTCTCGAGTACGGAAACGCTTCAGGCCTGAGGGAAGGGCCGTCTGACGTGATTGGGGGCCTGCGCGCCGGATGCGGCGCGCAGGTCTTTTTCGTTCCGGTCCGTCAGCTGCGGACGGCGCGCATGATGAGGGCGCCGAGGAACAGCACGAGTAACACGAAGAACAGGATCTGCGCGATCCCTGCCGACGCGGATGCGATCCCGCCGAAGCCGAAGACGGCGGCGACGATTGCGACGACGAAAAATACAAGTGCCCAGTACAGCATCGGAAAAACTCCTTTGAATTGGTTACCTTGGTTCGTCTTGCAGTTGATGGCTGGTCAACCGTCGTGCCGGGCGATTGGTTCCCAAAAAAATTTCCGCCGGGGCAGTATGTTGTTCCAAATTGACGCACCCTTCGGAATGGCAGGAACCTGTGGCGCGCTCACGCGTTGACGCGGGGAATGGACCACGCAATTCACGGGAAAAGGAGGCCGACATGGCACGGGCTGACACGACTGACACTCCCAAGAGCGAACTCGACGATCTCTCTGCGCAGATCGCGACCCTGAAAAAGGATGTCTCAGCGCTGACCAAGACGCTGGGCGAGCTTGGCGTCAACTCCAAGAACGCCGCCATCAACGGGGCGCGGCGCAAGGCGCACGAGGCCTATGACGCGGGCGAGGCACAGTTCAACGCCGCGCGCGACCAGGCCGAGCGGGCCGGTCAGTACGCGGCCGACACGGTGCGGGCGCAGCCGGCGACGTCGATGGCCGTGGCCGTGGGTGTGGGCTTCATGCTGGGAATGCTGACGAGCCGGAGGTAAGGGATGTTTGGAATTCCCGCCACGATCGAAATTCAGGCGCGCGCTGCGGCGCGCGCTTTCGCGTTCAATCTCGTGGGCATGATTCTCGTTCTGGTCGGAAGCGGATTTCTTGGCGCGGCCCTATGGCTTGTGATCGAGGCCGAACACGGCGCGATCATTGCCAACGCTGCGATCGGGGGCCTGTTCGTGCTGCTGGCCGGCATCTGCTTCCTGCTGAGCCGCTCGCGGGTTCCCGTGCGCAGGGCGGCTGCCGCCACGGTCGCGCCGGCGGGCGCGACGGGCCATACCTCGACCATCGTGGGGATCATCGAGGGGTTCGCCATGGGAATGCAGGCCGGGCGCGCGGCACGGGCGCCGCGGAACCCGAACCCCGACCCGTAAGCGGTCTCAGTTAAGCGGTCTCAGTCGCCGGTTTTGCGCGGGCGGATGGCGTGGCGGATCATCTCGTCCGTGAAGGGCCGGATCAGCATGTTCCAGCCAAGGCTGCGCACGCGCTCCTCATCGTCCTCGCCGGCGGTGAGGACGATCTGCGTGCCGCAGGTTCTGAGCGTCTCCGCCAGCCCGGTCTCGACCACCTGGGCATAGTTCATTTCAAGGAACGCCGCCGAGATGTTCTCGTGCGCGGCAAGGCGGGTGGACATCTCTTCCGTCGATGCGATGCGGATGATTTCGCACGGGCCAGCTGCCCTGAGCGAGCCGGCAATATCCTCTGCAATCAGGGAATTGCGCTCAAGCACAAGGTAGACGGGGGCCGACTGATCCGGCGCTGAGCACCGGGAATCATCGGGCCGTTCATTCATGAGGTCGTCTCCAAACATAAGGATAAAATACCGTTTAAATTTTTGGGTGCATTAAACTATGACATAGGAAAAGGGGAAAATTCGCCGATGGTTACGGATTGCCGAAACTGCTGGTTGCGCAAGCGACCCATCTTCCTGCCTATGACCGAGGCCGAGCTTGATTTCATGCAGGAATTCAAGACCGGGGAACTGAACGTCGACCCGGGCACGACCCTTATGCTGGAAGGCTCGAACAGCCCGCAATTGTTCACCGTGCTCGACGGTATGGGCCTGCGTTACAAGACGCTCGAGGATGGCGAGCGGCAGGTGATCAGCTTTGTCATGCCCGGCGATTTCATCGGGCTTCAGGCGGGCGTGATGGACCAGATGCAGCACTCGGTCGAATCGACCACCTCGATGAAGCTCTGCGTCTTCGACCGCCGGTCGCTGTGGCGGCTGTTCCAGGATCATCCGGAGCGGGCCTATGACCTGACATGGATCGCCGCGCTGGAGGAGCATTTCCTGGGCGAGCAGCTGGCCGTGGTAGGGCGCATGCCGGCCGAGCAGCGGCTGGCGACGGGGCTGTTGCGGCTTTATGACCGGGCGGTGGCACTGGGCATGTCGAGCGGGCCGTGGATGAAGCTGCCCTACACGCAGAAGGACCTGGCCGACGCGCTGGGCCTGTCGGTGGTGCACACCAACAAGACGCTGAAGGGGCTGCGCGACCGGGGGATCCTGAACTGGAAGAACGGCGACATGGAGATCCGGGATTACGAGGCGCTGGCCGGCCTGGCGCATCGGGACCCGGATTCGGACGTGAAACGGCGGCCGCTGATCTGAGGGTGGCGGGCCGGGACAGCACGCCCGGCGAGGACCCCCCCCCCGGAAACAAGCGGCCCCCGCCTTAAATAAAGGCGGGGGCAGGCACCCGAGGGACAGGAAGGGTGCTGAATGTCTGCCTGGGATTTGGGGATGATGGGCAGACATCCTGTCGAAACGTTTTCTCCATTCCGACGTCGAAAATACAACGCGCCGAATATGAAAAAGGTTCCTGTGAAATGAACTTCTTTCGGAAAAAAATGTAAGGTATTGATTTCGTAAGGAAATTAATCAGAAATTTTCTGCATCAGAGCGCCCGCCCGGCCGATTGGGGCAGGACGTAGCGCATGCCCCGGGGCGGCGGCGTGCTGGTGCGCAGCGGACAGCCATAGGCGTCGGACAGCACCGCGTCGGTCATCACCGTTTCGGGCGGGCCGTGGGCGATGATGCGCCCGGCCTTCATCACCGCGATCAGGTCGGCGAACATGGCCGTCAGGTTCAGGTCGTGCATCACCGCGATCACGCCGCCGCCGCGAAGGGCATAGTCGCGCGCAAGCTGCATGATGCCGAGCTGGTGGCCGATATCGAGGCTGGCAACCGGCTCGTCGAGGAACAGCCAGCAGGGCGCGCCGTTCAGCACCGGCTGCCAGACCTGCGCCAGCACGCGGGCCAGTTGCACCCGCTGCTGCTCGCCGCCTGAAAGTTCCTGGTAGAAGCGGTCGGCGAAGCCGTCGAGCCCCACCGCCTCGAGCGCGCGGTCGGCCAGCGCGTCCTGCCGCCCGTGGGGGCCGGAGTGCAGGCCGATGCGCACCACCTCCGTCACCTTGAAGGGAAAGGCGATGCGCGAGGCTTGGGGCAGTACACCGCGCATCGTGGCAAGACGTGGGGCGTTGGCCGTGCTGACCGGCGTGCCGTTGAGGGTGACGGTGCCAGAGGCCCGCTCCTCGCCCGTGAGGATGCGCAGCAGGGTGGTCTTGCCCGAGCCGTTGGGCCCGACGATGGCGGTCACGGCGCCGGCCTGCGCGGTGAGGTCGATGCCGTCGAGGATGATCTTGCGGCCGATGGCGTGGCGGATATCGGTGGCGTGCAGCGTCACAGGTCGAGCACCCCGCGGCGGCGCAGGAGAATCCACAGGAAGACGGGCGCGCCAAGCACGGCGGTGACGATGCCGATGGGCAGTTCGGCGGGCGCGATGATGACGCGGGCCGCGACATCGGCCCAGATCAGCAGCGCGCCGCCCAGCAGGGCCGCGTTGATCAGCAGCGGCCCGTGATCCGGCCCGGTGGCCAGCCGCAGCAGGTGGGGCACGACGATGCCGACGAAGCCGATCCCGCCCGAAACGGCGACCGCCGCGCCGGTGGCGGCGGCAACGGCCAGCACGGCGAGGTTCTTGGCCTTCTGCACGTGGATGCCGAGATGCATCGCCGTGGCCTCGCCCATGGCCAGCCCGTTGAGCGCGCGGCCAAGGGTGCTGGCGCCGATCAGGGCCAGAAGGATTAGCGGGCCGGCGGTGACGATCTTAGACCACGTGGCGCCGGCGAGCGAGCCCATCTGCCAGAATGTCAGGTCGCGCAGCTGCTGGTCGTCGGCGGCATAGACGAGAATGCCCGCCAGCGCCCCGGTCAGCGCCGTCAGCGCGAGGCCCGCCAGCAGCATGGTCGCCACCGAGGTGCGGCCGCGATGGGTGGCGACGCCGTAAAGCAGCATGACCGAGAGCCAGCTTCCGGCGAAGGCGGCGATGGGCACGAGGTACATGCCCGCGACCCCCCGGATCGCGGCGGGTAGCGAGGCGCCGAGGACGATAGCACCGATCGCGCCGAGGCCCGCGCCGGCGCTGACGCCGACGATGCCCGGATCGGCCAGCGGGTTGCGGAAGAGCCCCTGAAGCACGGTGCCCGAGACGGCCAGTGCCGCGCCCACCAGCAGGCCCAGCAGGGTGCGGGGCAGGCGGATGTCGAACAGCACGACCCGCTCGAGCTGGGTCAGAGGCTCGCCCGAGGCCATGTGCCACAGCGCCGTCCAGAGCGAGGCGCCCGAGGCGCCGATGGCAAGGCTGGCGACGCAGGAGCCCAGCAGCAGCAGGGCCAGCCAGACATGCGCCTGCCGGGCCAGCGCGCGCCGATCACGGGCGCGGGCGGGTCCGGCGGCGGCTTGCGTCTCGCTCGCGGCCGACATGGGGGATCAGGACCCGTAGAGGTGCTGGCTGAGGTCGGTGACGGCCTTCGCGGTGCGCGGCCCGAAGCCCAGCAGGAACAGCCCGTCCATCCGCACGATCGCGCCGGTCTCGGCGGCCGGGGTGGGCTGGAAGGCGGGCATGCCGAACAGCACCTCGTTGGCGATGGCATGGTCGCCGCCGCGGTCCATCATCAGGATCACGTCGGGCTCGGCGCGGCTGACGGCCTCGTCGGTCATGGGCTTGTAGCCCTCGAACTCGGTCACGGCGTTGACGCCGCCCGCCAGCTCGATGATCGAGGCCGCCGCGGTGCCGGTGCCCGAGGCCATCACGCGCCCGCCCTGCATGGACAGCACGAAGAGCACCCGCTTGGGCGCATCGCCCGCCAGGTCCTCGGCCCGCGACCGGGCGGCGGCGATCTCGGCCTCGACATTGGCGGCCAGCGCGTCGGCCTTGTCGGCGACGTCCAGCGCATCGCCCACGCGGCGGATCTTGTCGGCGATGCCGGGGCCGGTCTCGACGCTGGGAATGGTGACGATCTCGACCCCGGAGGCGTTCAGCACCTCCATCGTTTCGGGCGGGCCGGCGCCGTCTTCCGAAAGGATCAGCCCGGGCGAGACCGACAGCACCCCCTCGGGCGACAGCGCGCGCATGTAGCCCACGTCGGGCAGGGCCCTGGCCTCGACCGGGAAGGTGGAGGTGGTGTCGCGGGCGACGAGGCGGTCGCCCTCGCCCAGCGCATAGACGATCTCGGTCACCGAGCCGCCGATGGACAGGACGCCGGGCTGGCCGGTGTCGTCGCCCTGGGCCGGGGTCATGGCGCCCATGACGGCCAGCAGGGCGGCGGAAAGCGCGGCGAGCAGGGCGCCGCTGGCGCGGGATCTCGGGGCGAACATCAGGCCTGCTCCTCGGCCCGGGCAGAGGGCAGGCCGGCGACCAGCTCGCGCCAGGCCGGGCGGCTGTCGCGGCCTTCCTTGCCGACGCCGAAGATCTGCAGGATCAGCCCGCTTTCGGCGTCGAACGCCTCGAGCGAAACGGCCGCGCCGCGCTGGGTCGGCTTGTCGACCGCCCAGACCTCGGCGATGTGGTCGAGGCGCAGGTGCAGGTTGAAGCCGGGGTCGAGCACGTTCTGCCACGGCCCCATCGCCTTGAGCGTCTTCACCGGGCCGGTATGGATCTGGATGCAGCCGCGGTTGCCCGTGAAGATCATTACCTCGGTGCCGTCCGTCGCCAGCTTCTGAAGCGCCATGTCGACGGCGCCGGGTTCGACCAGCCGGGCCAGCGGCTCGCCCGCGATACGGTATGCGCCGAGGCGGTTCATCTTCAGCTTCGAGCAGAGCCGCAGGAACTGGTGCGTGTCGGTCAGCCGGGCCCATTCCTTGCGCAGGATCTCGGCCTTGGCCGGGTCGGATTTCGGGGTTTCGGCGGGCTGGCGGGGTTCGACCGGCTGCTCGGGCGACTGGTTCTCCAGCGCCAGCTCGGCCTTCAGCCCCTCCCAGGCGTCGTGGTTCGAGGCGTCGCGCAGGAAGATCTTGTGCACCGCGTCGCCCGCGGCATCGAACACCTGCAGGCTGCGGCGGGGGCCGCTCTCGCCCGGCTTCTCGACCATGAAGGCGTGCTGCCAGTGCTTGGGGAACATCCGCAGGTCGATATCCTCGGCCAGGGTCATCGCGGCGTGCGGGCCGGGGTGGTAATCGTCGTAGACCCCCACCTTTTCATGCACGCAGGACTCGTTCCGGGTCAGGGCCATGACCTCGCCCAGTTTCAGCGCGGCGCCGATGATGCTGTCGGGATGGGCGTCGATGCGGGTCACGCCCGCGCCGCAATCGGCGGCGACAAGCCGTGCCTCGGTGATACCGAGCTTGGCGGCGAGGTCGCGTTCGCGGGTTTTTGGGTTGTCCTTGCGGGCGGCGCGGATGTCCTCTGCCG
Organism: Roseovarius sp.; assembly: GCF_030373445.1. Taxonomy (GTDB): domain Bacteria; phylum Pseudomonadota; class Alphaproteobacteria; order Rhodobacterales; family Rhodobacteraceae; genus Roseovarius. Next base: position 149,268 of record NZ_JAUCYU010000001.1, on the reverse strand, counting down.
TCAGGTCTGCGGGTTCTGGCATGGTGACCTCGATGCTGCGATTTCGGGTGTCATGGCTTCGCCGCAACAGGTGGCGCGGCGTGGCTGCGGCGGGGCCGGATGGCGTCGCCTGAAAACTTGACTCTTTTAGTCTGAATAACTAGAGGCAGACAAGACCAAAGTTACCGGTCGGACATCAATCAAAATACCACGGGCGCCAGCCTTTCGTGAGCGACTTCGGCAAGACAATCCGGATAGCGGACGAAAGGAAACGGACAATGACGCGGGACATTTCGCGGGCCCTTCGGGGCACGACGGCGCTGTGCGTGGCATGGCTTCTGGCCCTGCCGGCCTTGGCACAGGAAGAGGCGCAGAACGGGGATGACAGCCAGGCGGGGCCGGGCGGCTTCCTCGGCACGCTCACCCTTCAGGAAAGCAAGCGGGAGGTGCGCACCGACACCGCCACCCCGGTGACCGAGATCGACCAGGACGAGATCAAGGACCGGCAGGCCGGCACGGTGGCCGAGCTGATCGATTCGGTGCCCGGCGTGAACCTCGTGAACGGCACGCGGGCGCAGGGCTCGGGCATCAACATCCGCGGCTTCGGCGCGACCGGCACCTATGGCACCGACCAGAAGGTGCTGATCCAGGTCGACGGGGTGACGCGCGGCAGCGAGGAGCTGTACCGCATCGGCAACCAGCTTTTCACCGACCCCGCGCTCTACAAGCAGGTCGAGGTGATCCGCGGCACGGTGGGCTCGTTCGAATACGGCTCGGGCGTGGTCGGCGGCGCGGTGCTGCTGGAGACGAAGGACGCGTCGGATTTCACCGGCGGCGAGCCCGGTTTCGCCTTCCGCCAGATGCTGGAGTTTTCGACCAATGGCGAGGGGATCGCGAATTCCTCGATCCTGGCGTGGCAGCCGACCGAGAAGCTGGAATTCCTGCTCAACTACACCAACCGCCAGCTCGGCATCCAGGAGGATGGCGACGGCAACCCGATCAACCCCGATGGCGGCGACATCAACGACCCGTCCTACATGTTCAAGGGCAAGCTGACCTTCGGTGCCGATGACGCGCATTCGCTGACGGCCTCCTATACCAACACCGACTCGACCCAGTACAACGTGCCCTACGACGCCTTCGGGCTGGGCGCCGGCTTCGGCTTCTTCGACCGGGAGACCAGCAGCGAGACGGCGATGCTGCGCTATGGCTACAACCCCGCGGGCAACGAGCTGATCGACCTGACGCTGCAGTTTTCCTATGCCAACGAGGAGATCATGCAGACCCCGGTTCCGGGCACGCCGCCCTTCCTGACCGGGCTGCTGGATGCCGACCACAAGTACGAGACCACCACCGTGACGCTGAAGAACCGCGCGCGTTTCGATACCGGGCCGGTGGCGCATGAGCTCGTGTCGGGGATGGAGTACATCCATCGCAAGCGGCTCAACGCCTCCTCGGCGCCGGGCGGGAAGGACAACCGCTGGGCGCTCTTCCTGATTGACGAGATGGCGTTCGGCGGCGGCTGGACGGTGACGCCCGCCCTGCGCTACGAGACCTCGAAGATCGACGGAGACACCCCGCCGAACAACGGCCGGTTCAGCCACGATGCGCTGATGGGGGGCGTGTCGGCGCGCTATGCGTTCGGCAACGGCATTTCGGTCTTCGGCAGTGCCGCCTATACCGAGGTGCTGCCGCCGATCGACGATCTCGACAACCTCGTGCGCGTGTCGATGACCGAGAAGTCGCGCACCTTCGAGGTTGGCGGCGCCTATGACGGGCGCGACGTGTTCCGCGCGGGCGACAGGCTGGCGTTGAAGGTGAATGCCTATGACACCGAGCTGTGGGACGTGACCTCCTACGTGTCGACCACGCCGATGGGCTCGCAACTGCTGGACGGGGTGCATGTTCAGGGCATCGAGATCGAGGGCTCCTACGCGATGCGGAACGGGCTCTATGCCGACCTGAACGCCACCTTCGCCGAGGCCGAGCAGACCGACGCGGTTCTCGTCACCTCCGACTGGGGGCTCAACGCCGGCAACAACCTGCGGCTGACGGTCGGCAAGTCGTTCGGCGATGCGCTCGACCTGAGCTGGGAGACCGAGATGAACGAGTCGGTCACCAACGGCTTCGGCTATACGCCGAGCTACGCCGTGCACAACCTGCGCGCTACCCTGGCGCCGGGGCGCGGGGTCTGGGAGGGCACGGAGCTGCGCGTGGGGATCGAGAACCTCTTCGACCAGAACTACCGGACACCGCTGATGAGCCCCGGCCGCCGGGCGACGGGGCGGAATTTCAAGTTCACCGTGGCCAAGGCGTTCTGACGGGTTAGCAGCGTATCGGAACGCCCGGGCGGGGCGGGGCCATCGGGCCTCGCCCCTTGCCGTTTGCAGACGGCGGGAACCCGGCCCGAGCTGCGCGGGTTGTCGGCAGGAGTGACCCGAGGACCGCAGCATGCGACTGTACGACGTCTTCCTCAGTATCCACGCCAAAGATTTCGCCGCCCAGACCGACTGGTGGGCCCGGTTCCTCGGCCGCCAGTGGGATCGTGCGCCGATGCCATCCTGCCATGAATGGTCGCTGACCGGGGATATCCTGTTCCAGGTGCTCGACAGCTCCAACGGGTATGGCGGCGCGACGGTGACGCTGCACGTGGCCGACCTCGATGCCGAGATCGCGCGGCTCGGCGCGGCCGGGATCGCCGTGCCCGCGCCGGTGAAGGTCGACGGCTTTGACACGCTGCGCTTTTCCGAATTCACTGATCCCGAGGGCAATACCGTGAGCCTTCTCGACGGCCGGTAGGGCGCCGATCCACGGGCGAAAGGGCAGAGATGACAAAGATCGAGGAAAGCCGGGATTGCGGCAATTCGCCGAAGAACAGCTTCGTGCAAACCGTGGCGATCGCGCTCGAGACGGGCGAGGCGCTGCCGGAGGCCTTCAGCGACGCGGTGGTCTGGCACGGCGCCGGGACAGAGCCGCTGAAGCCGCTGGAGGGGATCGAGGCCGTGCAGGCGCATCTCGACAGCCTGATGGCCCCGGTGGCGATGGTGATCGAGCACGCGATCTCCCACGGCCGGACGGGCGCCGCCAGCGGCGAGGTGACGCTGGCCGACGGGCGGACGCGGCGCTTTGCCCATGTGTTGGAGTTCACCAGCGCCAAGGCAAACCGCGTCGCCGTGATCAAGAGCTATGGCTGAGCCGAGCGGCCGTTAACCCGCCCTTAACCATCGCGCGGCCACGCTCGGGGGCATGCGCTGGTTCTTCCTCCTCCTGTTGCTTACCGCCTGCAACACGCCCAGCCCCGGTTTCTACGGGGGCGAGCCGGTGCGGATGCACCTGGGCGGCAGCACCTTCGACATCCGCGTGAAGGGCCGGCGGGCCGAGGCGATCCGCCTCAACATGGAATGGGCGCCGCGCCTGTCCTCGGTGGGGGAAAAGGCGGTGCTGGCCATCGAGAAGGTCAGCGGTTGCGAGGTGACGCGCCTCAAGGGCGATGCGGCGCTGGTCGAGGCGCGGCTCGATTGCGGGTCGGGCCCGCCGCCGCCGCGCCCGCCCAGCGGCGAACTCTTCTGCGAGATGGACCTGCATGAAAACGGCGACACCGGCAGCCTCTACTGCGTGCCCGTCGATCAGAGCTTCCCGCAGCCGGGGTAATCCGCCGGCATCCAGGGCAGGCGCTCGTCGGCGTGGTCGATCTCGGTGGGCTGCACCGACGCCGGATCGTCAAGCAGCGTGGCGTGGAAATGCGTCTCGCCGGGGGTGTTGTCGGTGGCATAGGTGACCGACGCACCGCAGGTGGGGCAGAAGGTGCGCCGGGTGCCGGGCGAGGAGGCGTAGACCGAAGGCTCTTTCCCCGTCCAGCGCCACTGCCCGTCGGGATGGCCCACGAAGGTGACAAGCGGCGCCCCGGTGGCCCGCCGGCAACTGTCGCAATGGCAATGCCCGACCCAGTTGGGCGGGCCGTCGAGTTCGAACCGCACCGCGCCGCACAGGCAATGTCCCTTCACCGTCATCGCTCCCGTCTCCCTTCCTCAGGGCACGGCCTTGCCGCGCCGTGCCGCCTCGATCCGCGCCCGCGCCGAGTTCGAGCGCGGCACCCAGAGCCCCCGGTCGATGGCTTCCTGCAACCGCTCGGCCATCTCGCGCAGGGCGGGGGCGTTGTGCTCGGCGATGAAGTCGCGCGTCTCATCATCCTCCAGGAAAGCCGCCTCGACCATGTCGAAATGATGATCCCGGACCGCGCCCGTGGTGGCCGAGAAGGCGAAGAGGTAATCGACCGTCGCCGCGATCTCGAACGCGCCCTTGTAGCCGTGGCGCTTGACGCCGTCGATCCACTTGGGGTTCACCACGCGGGACCGCACCACGCGCCCGATCTCGTCCTCCAGCGTGCGGATGACGGGGCGTTCGGGGCGGGAATGGTCGTTGTGGTAGATCGGCCGGTCCTTGCCTTGCAGGGTCGCCACCGCCGCCGCGGCACCGCCCTCGAACTGGTAGTAATCGTCCGAGTCGAGGATGTCGTGCTCGCGGTTGTCCTGGTTCTGTACGATCGCCTCGGTCTGCTTCAGCCGCGCCTCGAACCCGGCCCGGTCGGGCGTGCCCTCGTCCTTGGCGCCATAGGCATAGCTCCCCCAGGTGAGATAGGCCTCGGCGAGGTCCGCCTTGCCCGACCACAGCCTCTCGTCGATCAGCGCCTGCAACCCGGCGCCATAGGCCCCCGGCTTCGCCCCGTAGATGCGCGCGCCCGCGCCCTCGGCCTTGGCCCGCGCAGCCGCCGGGTTCAGATCCTCCGGCTCGTCCATCGCTTGCACCGCCCGTGCGGCGCTGTCGAACAGCGCGATGAGCTGCGGGAAGGCATCGCGGAAGAAACCCGAGATCCTGAGCGTGACGTCGACCCGTGGCCGCCCCAGAACCCCCTGCGGCAGCACCTCGAACCCGGTGACGCGCCGGTTCGCCGCGTCCCATTTCGGTTTCACCCCCATCAGCGCCATCGCCTGGGCGATATCGTCGCCGCCGGTGCGCATGTTGGCGGTGCCCCAGGCCGTCAAAAGCATGGTGCGCGGCCAGTCGCCATGGGTTTGCAAATGCTTCTCGATCAGCAGGTTGGCCGATTTCCACCCCAGCGCCCAGGCGGTCGGCGTCGGCACCGCCCGGCTGTCGACCGAGAAGAAATTCCGCCCCGTGGGCAGCACGTCGAGCCGCCCGCGCGTCGGCGCGCCCGACGGGGCAGGGGGCACGAACCTTCCCGCCAGCGCGTCGAGCAACCCGCGTCCCTCCTCCGGCCCGCACCGGGCCAGCGTCGGGCGGATCGTGCCGCCGATCTCCGCCATCACCGCCTGCGACGCGGGGCCGGGCGGGGTGGCGCCCTCGACCATCGCGACGGCCAGCAGTTCCAGCCGCTCCACCGTGTCGCCGGTGCTGCGCCACGGATCGTCCGACACCTGCGCCAGCGCTTCCGGCCTCGGGCCCTCCCACGCCGCCGCCATCTCGCAATCGAGCGGGTCGAAGCCGAGCTTCAGGTCATCGGCCAGCGCCCGGATGATCGAGGCATCGCCGCCCTTGCCCTGGCCGCGCGGCACACGGGTCAGCGCGATTGTCAGGTCGAGCGCCTGCCGCCCCTCTGGCGACTGCCCGAAGATGTGCAGCCCGTCGCGGATCTGCGCCTCCTTCAACTCGCAGAGATAGGCGTCGAGCTTGGCCAGATCGGTTTCCTCGTCGGCGCCGCCCATGCCCACATCGCGGTCGAGCCCCGTGGCCGAGGCCAGCGTCAGGATCTCGCGCCGCAGATGGTCGATCCGCCGGGGGTCGACGCCCGCCGCCTCGTAATACTCGTCGACCAGCGCCTCGAGATCCTTCAGCGGCCCGTAGGTCTCGGCCCGCGTGAGCGGCGGCGTCAGGTGGTCGATGATCACCGCCTGCGCCCGCCGCTTGGCCTGCGTGCCCTCGCCGGGGTCGTTGACGATGAACGGGTAGACATGCGGCGTGGGGCCGAAGACCGCCTCGGGCCAGCACTCCTGGCTCAGCGCCAGGGCCTTGCCCGGCAGCCATTCAAGGTTGCCATGCTTGCCCATATGCACGATCGCCTGCGCCCGGAACTGGTGCCTGAGCCAGAAATAGAAGGCCAGGTAATTATGCGGCGGCACGAGGTCAGGGGAATGGTAGGTATCGGTCGGATCGATATTGTAGCCGCGTGCCGGCTGCACGCCGACGACCACGTTGCCGAATTGCAGGACCGACAGGCTGAACCGGCCGCAATCCACCTCGCCGGGCGTGAAGAACGGGTCCTGCTCGGGCGGGCCCCAGCGGCGCTCCATCGCCTCGCGCAGCTCCCACGGCAACTGCCCGTAATCGATCATGTAGTCGGCGAGGCTCATCTCGACCCCGCCGCCACGCTCGGCCCGGTCGGTGAGCCAGTTGGTCGGCCCCGCCATCACCGCCTGCATCAGCGCATCGCTGTCCCCGGGCGCACCGGTCACCTTGTACCCGGCCGGCTCCAGCAGCTTCAGCACATGTACCGTGCCGGCCGGCGTATCGAGCCCCACGCCATTGGCCAGCCGCCCGTCCTTGTTGGGGTAGTTCGCCAGCACCAGCGCCACCTTGCGCTCGGCCTCCGGCGTTTGTCTGAGCCGCGCCCAGTTTGCCGCCAGTTGAGCCACGAAATCGATCCGGTCACCCTGCGCCCGGTAGGTGGCGATCGGGCATTCCGTCGCCTCGTCGAAGAACGCCTCGCCCTTGAAGCTGACGGCGCGGGAAAGCACGCGGCCATCCACCTCCGGCAAGGCCACGTTCATCGCGATATCGCGGGCGGAGAGGCCCGTGAGCCCGTCCTTCCACGCCTCCTCGGACGAGCCGGCCAGAACCACCTGCATCACCGGCGCCTGCTTTGCTGCTGCCATGGTCAGCGGATTGTCGGGGCTCTGGTCGCCGGCATGGGGCGAGCCCACGGCGAAGGAGGTGGCGTTGAGGATCACCGAAGGCGGCGCGGCGGTGAAGAGATGTTCCAGCGTTGCCACCGACACCGGGTCCTTCAGCGAGGCCACGAAGACCGGCAGTGGGTTCAGCCCGGCCCGCAGAAGCGCCTTCACCAGCCGGTTGACCGGGTTCAGCCCGGCCCCCTGCACCAGCGCCCGGTAGAAGATCAGCGGCACCACCGGCTGGCCCTCGGTCCACGCACCCTGCGCTGCGGCCAGGTCGGCCACGCCCGCGCCCGGCCAGTAGACGCCCGCCCGCAACAGCGGCGCCGCGGTGGCGGGTTTCTCCCCGCCTTCCAGCATCGCCTTCGCATAGTCGAGGAAATTCACCGCGTTCTCCGGCCCGCCCTCGACGAGATAGGCCCAGAGCGCGTCGTACTCCTCATCCGGCACCGTCGACAACTCCCGCAATTCCGCATCCGGCTTGTCATCGCCGGGCAACAGCGCCAGCGGCACACCCGCCTCGTGACAGCGCGCGGCAAACTGCTCGGCCCCGTATTTCCAGTAGCCCACGCCGCCCAGCACCCGGGCCACCACCAGCCGCGATTTCGTGGCGCAGTTATCAAGGTGCAGGTCCACCGACATCGGATGCTGCAGATGCGTCAGGTTCGCCAGCCGCAACCCCGGCGGCGTCTCCATATCGGCGCGCGCCGCGCTGAGGCTCGCCAGCTCGGTATCGGCGGCGGAGATGAAGACGATGTCCGACGGGCTCTGGCCAAGGTCGACCGGTTCCTTGCCATCGTCGATCGTGCCGGGGGTGGCGGCGAGCAGGTGCATCAGGTCAGGCCTTTCCGCCGGTGGCGGGCGTGGGGATTTTGAGTATTTTTGCCAAGAAGAAGCATGAGGATCACGCCTCTGCCAGCGGCTTTTGCATGTAGACCGAGCTGTCGTTCGGGCGGTAATCGCCGAAGATGCCACAGCGGGTGAAGCCGGCGCGTTCGTAAAGCCGCACGGCGCTGGCCAGCGGGTCGCCCGTTTCCAGCCGCAGGAGGGGCAGGCCGAGGGCGCGCGCCTCGTCCTCCAGCGCGCGCAGGATGGCGGCGGCGACGCCCCGGCCGCGCGCCTCGGGGGCGGTGAACATGCTCTTCACCTCGCCATAGCCGTCCTTCAGCGCCAGCGCCCCCGTGCCCAGCGTCTCGCCGCCCTCGCGCGCCGCGAAGAACCGCACGTCGTCGCCGCGCAGCGCCTCGAAGTCGAGGAAATAGTTCTCCTCGGGCTCGAACATCTCGCGCATCAACGCATGGCTCGCCTCCAGCAGCGCTTTCGGCCCCGGCGCCAGCGGATCGGCCCGCTCGACGATGAGCATCAGGCCTGCAGCGCGGCTTCGATCGCCGCCCGGTCGAGCCCGGCCTGCCCGATCACCACCAGCCGCGTCTCGCGGGCGTCGGCGCCGAAGGGCCGGTCGAAATAGGTGTCGATCCGCGGCCCCACCGCCTGCAGCGTCAGGCGCATCGGCTTGCCGGTGACGGCGGCGAAGCCCTTCAGCCGCAGGATGTCGTGCTGGCGGATGATGCCCGCCACCTGCTCGGCAAAGGCCGCGGGGTCGGCGATCTCGTCACGGGCCACCACGAAGCTTTCGAACTCGTCATGGTCGTGATCGTGGTGATGGTCGTGATCGTCCTCGTCATCGTCGTGGTGATGGTGGTGGTGCACCTCGTGCCGCGCCTCCATATCCGCCTCGGCGCCGATCCCCTGGCCCAGCAGCACGTCGACCGGCAGCGCGCCCATCGTGGCCTTGACCACCTGCACGCCCTCGCGGCTGTCCGAGCGCAGGCGGCCCACCAGCGCGCCGGCCTCCTCCTCGCCCAGCAGGTCGGCCTTGTTCACCACGATCATGTCGGCACAGGCGATCTGGTCCTCGAACAGCTCCGACAGGGGCGTCTCGTGGTCGAGGTTCTCGTCCAGCGCCCGCTGCGCATCCACCGCCGCCACGTCATGGGCGAACCGCCCCTCGGCCACGGCCTTGCCGTCGACCACGGTCACCACGCCATCCACCGTCACGCGGGTGGAAATCTCGGGCCAATTGAAGGCTCGCACCAAGGGCTGGGGCAACGCCAGCCCGGAGGTCTCGATCACGATATGATCGGGCGCATCCGCCCGGTCGAGCAGCTTCTGCATCGTCGGCACGAAATCCTCGGCCACAGTGCAGCAGATGCAGCCGTTCGACAGCTCCATCACGTCATCCTCGGCGCAGTTCTCGATGCCGCAGCCTTTCAGGATGCCGCCATCGACGCCCAGGTCCCCGAACTCGTTGATGATCAGCGCGATGCGTTTGCCGTTGGCGTTTTCCAGCATGTGCCGGATCAGCGTGGTCTTCCCGGCGCCGAGGAAACCGGTCACCACGGTTGCGGGGATCTTGGCGGGCATTCGTGAAGCTCCTTCCGAAAAGCTTGTCAGCGGTGCGGCGATCGCCTAGGCGAACCCCATGCACCGGATCGTGGTCTGTTCAACATGCGAGGGGAGTGACGGCAAGGGCTTTGCCGACACCTTGCGCGCGGCGCTCGCCTCGCGCGGAATGGATTTCGAGGTGCAGGCGCATGACTGCCTGTCGAACTGCGCCCGCCCCCTGTCGGTGGCCTTCACCGCGCCGGGCAAGGCCACCTATCTCTTCGGCGATATCGCGCCCGAGACCGACCTTGCCGACACGCTGGCCTTCGCCGCCCTCTACGCCGAGACGCCCGACGGCTGGATCGAAGACGCCCGCCCGGCGGGCCGCCTGCGCTTCTGCCTGATCGGCCGCGTCCCGGCCTGAAACAGGGCGCACCACCGGCGCTTCTTCTGGCCGGAAATATCCCGGGGGAGGCGTTGAAACCCAAGGGGTTTCAACGTCGGGGGCAGCGCCCCCAAAACCCACGCCAGCCACAAGCGCCATCATTCGATCACCAGCGTCTCGGTCACCTCGATCGGCTCCCCCTCGACGGCCAGTTGCGTGTGGTCGTTGGCGTTGAGCGTGACCCGCACTTCGTGCTCGCCCACCGGCAGCGCCGAGAGGTGGAACCACGGCGCGTAGGCGCGGGCGATCTTGACGCCGTTCACGTAGACATGGGCGTGGCCGTGGCCCGGCACGTGCGCGCCGTTCACCGCCTGCGGGTCGAAGGTGAAGTTCTGCACGATGATCTCGAGGTTGCGGCTCTGCGCCCCGTCGGGGTGAAAGGCGATCGACAGCTCCGGCGCCGGGCCCTCCGCCTCGGTCAGTTGCGAATGGTCGTGCCCCTCCGTTCCCTCGCCATGATCGTGCGCGGAATGGTCATGCACATCGGCCCCGTGCGCGTGCCCTTCGACCTGCGCGCCGGTGCTGGCCGCCAGAAGGAACCCCGCGCCGGTTCCGAAGAACAGGCCGATGATCAGGAATATGAAGGTCTTCGGCATGCGGTATCCCCCTGTCGTACAGCCGGGCGGCGCGTTGGCCGCCCGGACAGGATAGCAGTTTCCGCGCTCAGGCGGTGGCGGTCTCGCCCGCCGCCTCGCGCTGCCAGAAATACCCGGCAAGGCAGCCCATCACCGCCCAGACGGCAAAGCCCGTGCCGAGCGCCCGGCTGGCGAACAGCGCGGCTAGTTCCGGCGGCACCGGCCCGGCGAAACTGGCGGGATGCGGCGCGCCGATCACGTGCGGGGCGAGGATCAGCACGATGCCCGCCCCCGTCGCGGCCAGCCCGCGCCCCAGCCCGATCATGGCAAGGCCGATCCCGGTGGCGGCCACCGTGCCCCACCACCAGACCTGCCGCGCGGCCAGATCGGCCGCGGCTACGCCGGGCACTTCCGGCGGCAGCGAGAAGGCCGGCGCGAAGTGGAACGCGATGAACCCCGCGATGCCCCAGATCAGCCCGGTGCGGGCGTCGATCCGCACGCCGCGCTCGGCCGCCATCGCCATTCCGGCGACGAGGATGAAGGCATAGCCCACGTAGATCAACGCCGAGAAAAGCACGCTCATCCCGTCGCGCACCGGGTCGAAACCCGGCAACTCGGGATGGGCCGACACCGCCTCGGCGCCGAAATGGACAAGCTCACCGCCCTCGTACAGCTCCGCATGCAGAAGCACCGGCTGGACGAACGCGAACTGCAGCGCGGCGGCGATCAGCCCCGCGCAGAACCCAGCGAACAGCGCGCTGGTCAGGATACGCTGAAACATGGCTCAGTGGCAGGGAAAGCCGGTGGCGTGGCGCACGTCGTGGGCGGCGTCATGCAGCGCCGCGGCCTGCACGTGGCCGGCCAGCGTCAGGATGCCGAAGCCCAGCAGCAGGGCGGCAACAGCCGGCAGAACGGTCGATTTGGAAGCGGATTGAACCAGTGCGGTCATAGTCTTTACTCCTTCCTTGCCTCTCACCCGAGGCGTGGATTGCATCACGCAAAGGCTGGTCTCCTGGCTCGCGGGTCATAGCCTGTCCTGCCGCCTTCCCAAGGCCGTTTCCGGCCCGGTGGCATGTGGCAGGGGGCTCACCGCTTACAGTCGCGGGGGCGGCTGACGCCTGGGCTCCCGAATTGGGTCCGCCGTCACGTCATTCCCGATTTATCCCCGAGTGCTTTGCACCCATATGGGGACCCTTGCACCCTCCGGTATGAGGCCCGACCGCCGTTGCGTCAAGGCCGATTGCGACATCCCGGCGCAGGCCGACGGCAAGACAGCGGCAAGGCGCCGGGGCAGGGAGGCGGCGCGCGCCATGCGCCAAACCCCGCCAATTTCACCCGGCAATGCGCAATATCTTGTGGATAACGGCACAGATTAACCCATATCCGGGGCAAACCCCGTTGACAGGTGGCCCTCGCCTCTCTCTCATTGGTCCCCAAGACCGGAATCACCGGCGCGTCACCGGCCACAAGGGGCAAGCACAGTGCAGTTCTCAAAACTCAGGCTGACCGGCTTCAAGAGCTTCGTCGACCCGACCGACCTCTATATCCAGAACGGCCTCACCGGCGTGGTGGGCCCCAACGGCTGTGGCAAGTCGAACCTGCTGGAGGCGCTGCGCTGGGTCATGGGCGAGAACCGCCCCACCTCGATGCGCGGCTCGGGGATGGAGGACGTGATCTTCGCCGGTGCCGCCTCGCGCCCGGCCCGCAACTTCGCCGAAGTGTCGATCCATATCGACAATTCCGACCGTCTGGCGCCCGCCGGCTTCAACGAATCCGACCACCTGGAAATCATCCGCCGCATCACCCGCGACGTGGGCTCCGCCTACAAGGTCAACGGCAAGGATGTCCGCGCCCGCGACGTGCAGATGCTCTTCGCCGACGCCTCGACCGGCGCCCATTCGCCGGCGCTGGTGCGCCAGGGCCAGATTTCCGAGCTGATCAATGCCAAGCCCAAGGCCCGCCGCCGCATCCTCGAGGAGGCCGCCGGCATCTCCGGCCTCTACCAGCGCCGGCACGAGGCCGAGTTGAAGCTGAACGGCGCCGAACAGAACCTCACACGGGTCGACGACGTCATCGAACAGCTCGCCGCGCAGCTCGCCCAGCTGGAACGTCAGGCCCGGCAGGCCGCTCGCTACCGCAAGATCGGCGAGGAACTGCGCCATGCCGAGGGTCTCCTCCTCTATCGCCGCTGGAAGGAGGCCGACGAGGCCCGCGCCGCCGCCGAGGCGCAGCTGCGCGAGCGCACCGCCGACACCTCCCGCGCCGAGGCCGCCGCGCGCGAGGCCGACCGCCTCCGTGCCGCCGCCGAGGCCGCCCTGCCGCCCCTGCGCGAGGAAGAGGCCATCGCCGCCGCCATCATGCAGCGCGTGCAGGTCGCCATCGATTCGCTCGACGAGCAGGAGGCCACCGCCCGCGCCCGCATCGAGACGCTGGAATCCCGCATCACCCAGCTTGCCCGCGATATCGAGCGCGAGGACAGCCTCAACCGCGACGCCGGCGAAACCATCGCCCGGCTCGAGGAGGAGGCGCAGGAACTGGAAGACGCCTCCGAAGGCCACGAGGACCGGCTCGCCGAGGCCGCGCAGGAATCCCACGACGCCGCCACCATCCTGCAAGAGCGCGAAACCGACCTCAGCCAGCTGACCGAGGACGTGGCCCGCCTCTCCGCCCGCCACCAATCGGCCCAGCGGACGGTCGAGGACTACAGGAAAACCCTCGAGAAAAGCGAAGCCGAAGCCGCCCGCGCCCGCACCGCCGCCGAAACCTCGCGCGAGGCGCTGGACAAGGCGAAAACCGACTACGACACCGCGCAGCAGGAAGAGGCGAAGGCCGTCAAGACCGCCGAGTCGGCCGAGGAAACCCTGACACTCGCCGACGAAGCCCGCGCCGAGGCGCAATCGCGCGAGGCCGACGCCCGCGCCGAACGCTCCGAGGCCGAGGGCGAGGTCAACGCGCTCTCCGCCGAGGTCTCGGCACTCGCCCGTCTCGTCGACCGCGACACCGCCGAGGGCGGCCAGATCCTCGACGCGCTCACCGTCACGCCGGGTTACGAGAAAGCCCTCGGCGCCGCGCTCGCCGACGACCTGCGCGCGCCGGAAGTCGAGGCTGACGGCCCCTCCGGCTGGACCCGCCTGCCGGGCTACCCCGAGGCACAGCCGCTGCCCGATGGCGTCGCGCCGCTGTGCGACCATGTCAACGTGCCGGATGTCCTGCAACGCCGGCTCAGCCAGATCGGCCTTGTCGAGCCCGAATACGGCCCCCGCCTTCAGGCCGAGCTTCTGCCCGGCCAGCGTCTCGTCAGCACCGAGGGCGACCTCTGGCGCTGGGACGGCTACCGCGCCTGGGCCGAGGATGCGCCCTCGGCCGCCGCGCTCCGCCTGCAACAGCTCAACCGGCTGGAAGAACTCAAGCAGCAGCTCGCCCACGCCACCGCCCGCGCCGAGGGCGCCAGCGGCGCGCACGAGGCCCTGCGCAAGCGCCTCGCCGACCTGACCGAGGCCGACAAGCAGGCCCGCGAGGCCCGTCGCGCCGCCGATGCCGCCGTCAACGACGCCAGCCGCGCCCTCTCCCGCGCCGAGGCCGACCGCAACCTCGCCCAGTCGCGGCTGGAATCCCTGGGCCTCGCCGTCACCCGGCACGAGGAGGAGGCGCTGTCGGCCCGCAAGGCGCTCAACGAGGCCGAGGCGGCGCAGAACGCGCTGGAAGACCTCGACGAGGCCCGCGCCGGGGTCGACGACGTCAAGATGACGGTCGAAGCCGCGCGCATGACCATGATGGCCAGGCGCTCGGCCCATGACGAGCTCCGCCGCGAAGGCGAGGCCCGCGCCAAGCGGGCGCAGGAGGTGGCCAAGGAAGTCACCGGCTGGCGCAACCGTCTGGAAACCGCCGAGAAACGCAGCGCCGAGCTGGCCGAGCGCAAGACCGCCTCCGAGGAGGAACTCTCCGAGGCGCAGGCCAAGCCCGCCGAACTCTCGGCCCAGCGTGACGACCTCTCCGGCCAGATCGCCAGCGCCGAGAAGCGCAAGGCCGAGGCCGCCGACGCCCTCTCCACCGCCGAGGGCAATCTGCGCGAGGCCGTTGCCGCCGAGCGGGATGCCGAACGCGCCGCCTCCGACGCGCGCGAGGCCCGCGCCCGCGCCGAGGCCCGCGCCGAGGCCGCCGTCGAGGCCCGCGATCACGCCGCCGAGCGCATCGAGGAAGAGCAGGAGACGACCCCCGCCAAGCTGCTCGACCGGCTCGAGGCCGACCCCGACAACATGCCCGGCGCCGACGCCATCGAGGCCGACGTCAACCGCCTCAAGCGCCAGCGCGACGCACTGGGCGCCGTGAACCTGCGCGCCGAGGAAGACGCCAAGGAGGTGCAGGAGGAGCACGACTCCCTTACCGCCGAGAAGGCCGATCTGGAGGAGGCGATTCGCACCCTGCGCAGCGGCATCGCGTCCCTGAACCGCGAGGGGCGCGAGCGCCTGCTGACCGCCTTCGAACAGGTGAATTCCAACTTCACCATGCTGTTCCAGCACCTCTTCGGCGGCGGCGAGGCCAACCTCGTGATGGTCGAAAGCGACGACCCGCTCGACGCCGGGCTCGAGATCATGTGCCAGCCGCCGGGCAAGAAACTGGCCACCCTGTCGCTCCTCTCGGGGGGCGAGCAGACGCTGACGGCGCTGGCGCTGATCTTCGCCGTCTTCCTCGCCAACCCGGCGCCGATCTGCGTGCTCGACGAGGTCGACGCGCCGCTCGACGACGCCAACGTGGGCCGCTTCTGCGACCTGCTCGACGAGATGTGCCGCCGCACCGAAACCCGCTTCCTGATCATCACCCACCACGCCGTGACGATGAGCCGGATGGACCGCCTCTTCGGCGTCACCATGGGCGAGAAGGGCGTAAGCCAGCTTGTCTCCGTCGACCTCAAAAAGGCCGAGCAGATGGTGGCCTGAGTGGGTCGTGCTGCTTGACCCGTGACAAGGAAAGACCCTGCGGAGTAGCAGCTCCGCAGGGTCACTCATTAGGTGATGAACCTGAATGATAGGTTTCGATACCTTCTTATGATGCGGCTTCTCTAACAAAAAGTAAACTCGGCGATGTCCAAGGCGGTTAACCGCACCGGGTTCAGCGCCGCGCAGGCTCCACATCTCGAATTGCGAACAGTTTTAGGCGTTCCTTCATCTTCGGCGGCAACTCTATTTCTCGCTGCACCCCTTTGCAGTGAGAGGAGGTGAAGCCACTGACCGAGGAATACTTTCGGAAATGGATGGTCATCCTGGCGGCGGGAACGCTGCTGGCGACGATCATCAGGCTTTGACTGGGAGTCTGACCTTTGGCCAAGGAAAGACCCCGCAGAGCGGCAACTCTGCGGGGTCGGTTTCGAGGGGCGAAGCCACCGAAGAAACAACTTTCGTTCTTCCGTTATGATGCGATTTTTCTAACAGGAAGTAAACAACGCGCCCCCGCCCACGGTTAATCCGCGCTTTGAGCGAATGGGCTCACCTCGGCTTCCGGTTTTGCACGCAATTTTAGGCTTTCCTTCATGCCTCGCCCCCACACTCCGCTTCGCTGCAACCCTTTGCAGTGTCTGGAGGTGATGAACCTGAGCGAAAATGATTTCCGAAAGTGGATGGTGATCCTCGCGGCGGCAACGCTGATCGTGACCATCATCCGCCTTTGGATCGGGGTCTGACCCGAAACAAGGAAAGACCCTGCGGAGAAGCACCTCCGCAGGGTCGACTCTTAGGTGATGAACCTGAAAAGCGATTTCCGATACCCTTTGATAATGTGATTATGCTTACGAAAAGTAAATACGCCCGCGCCAAACGTGGTTAACCCCGCCCCGGCGCAACGCCCGGGCCCTTAACCGCGCCGCCGCCGGCGAAAACACCGACGTAATACCGACAAGATACCGACGTGATACCGACATCGCGTTTCGAGCAAAATCAGCCACTTAACCCTGATTCGCCCTAGGGCAGCGGCCCCGTCTGGTACAGCTTCACCTTCAGCCCCCCATGCGCCACCGGCGGCCCGCCCGGCTTGAACGGCAGCCCCGTTGCCTTGGCCAGCCCGCCTTCCGAGGTCACGATCCCGACGCGCCAGCCCGAAAACCGCTCCTTCAGCGTCTTCCCCAGCGCGCCGTAAAGCGCATACAAAAGCTTCTTGTTGCCGATCCGCCCGCCATAGGGCGGATTGACCATCACCAGCCCCGGCGGCCCCTCCGGCCGCATCCGTTCGCTCACCGCCATCTGCTCGAACCGGGTGAGTGTCGCCACCCCCGCCCGTTCGGCGTTCGCGATGGCCGATCTCACCGCGCCGGCATCCCGGTCGCTGCCATGGAAAACCATGTCCGTTCCGCCGCTTGCCGCCCCCTTCATCTCGGTCCAGGCGTCCGCATCGAACCCCGCCAAATCCTCGAACGCGAACCGCCGCGACCGCCCCGGATACAAGCCCGCCGCGATCTCCGCCGCCTCGATCACGAAGGTGCCCGAGCCGCACATCGGGTCCACCACCGGCTCCGCACCGTCATACCCGCCCTGCCGCAGGAACAGCGCCGCCAGTGTCTCGCGCATCGGCGCCTTGCCGACCGCCTCCTTGTGGCCGCGCCGGTGCAGCGGCTCGCCGGAGGTGTCCACCGAGAAGGTGCAGAAATCATCCTCGATCCGCACCATCACCCGCAGCCCGGCCTTGGCATCGATCTGCACGCCCAGCTCTTCCGCCAACGCCCGTTCCACGCGCTGCCCCGCCGCCTTGTCGTGGTAGATCCGCGAGCCGTGGCAGGTGGCCTCGACCTTCACCGGCACGTCCGGCCGAAGCACGTCGCCCCACGGAAACTTCCGCGCCCGCTTGTCCAGCTGCGCCAGGTGCATCGCCCGAAACCCGCCGATCCGCGCCAGCACCCTTCCCGCGCCCCGCAGCACCAGGTTGGCGCGCCACACCTCGGGCCAGCCGCCCTGCACCGTCACGCCGCCCGGCACCTCGCCGGTCACGTCGAACCCGGCCGCGCGCGCCTCCTCGGCCAGCACGGGCTCCAGCCCCGGCGGCGCGGCCAGGAATATCTCGAACGCGTCTCCGCTCATCGGCCCCTGCTTCTTCTTGGGTCAAGTATCCCGGGGGGTTAGCACGCTGCCCGGAAACGCTCCAGTGGAGCGTTTCGCGTGCTGACGGGCAGAGCCCCCAGCTTCACAACCGGTTCAACAGCGCCTGCGTCGGCCAGGCATCCGCCGGCATCCCCAGTTCCTGCTGCACGTCCTGCACCGCCGACCGGGTGCCCGCGCCGAGGATGCCGTCGATCTCGCCCACGTCATAGCCGCGCGCCGCCAGCTTCTGTTGCAGCGCCTTCATCTGGCCGCCCGACAGCCCCGGCTCGGGGTTGCCCGCGTCGAAGACCGGCCCGCCTTCCAGCCGGTTGGCGAAATAGGCCGCCGTCAGCACGTAGGTGAAGGACTGGTTCCATTCGAAATAGACGCGGAAATTCGGGTAGGCGAGGAAGGCGGGCCCCTTGTGCCCCTCTGGCAGGATCAGGCTGGCCTGCAGGTTCCGCTGGATCTGTCCGTGCCGCGGCGTGACGCCGAGGCTGGCCCAGTCCGCCCCCGATTTCTGCGTCCGCAGGCCCGATTGCGCCCAGTCCATGTCCTGCGGAACCTCGACCTCCTGCAGCCACGGCTCGTTGGCGCGCCAGCCCAGCGATTGCAGCATCTTGCCCCCCGACATCAACGCATCCGGCGCCGAGGTCTTGAGGGTCACGTGCCCGTCGCCGTCACCATCGACACCGTTCTCGATGATGTCCTTGGGCAGCATCTGCACCATGCCGATCTCGCCCGCCCAGGCGCCGGTGGTGGTGGCCGGGTCGAAGTCGCCCTTCTCGTAAAGCTCGAGCGCGGCATAGACCTGCGGCCGGAACAGTTCGGGCCGGCGGCAGTCATGGCTGAGCGTCACCAGCGCGTTGAGCGTGTTGAAATTGCCCTGGAACCCGCCGAAATCCGTCTCGAACGCCCAGAAGGCGAGGAGCACGCCGCGGCTCACGCCGAACTCGCGTTCCACACGGTCGAAGACATTCGAATATTGCTGCGCCTTCGACCGCCCGGTGTTCAGGCGGTTCTGGCTGATAAGCTGCCGGGCAAACTCGGTAAACGGTTTCTGGAAGAACCCCTGTGCCCGGTCGGCCTTGATCACCGACTGGTCCTGCCGGGCCGAGGCGAAAAAGCTGTTGACGGTGGACGGGTCATGCCCGCGTGAAATGGCTTCCTGTTTCATGGCGTCTACGAAACCGGCAAAGGAGCCGCCGCATGGCTGTGACGCAGCCCCGCCCGCCGTCAGGGTCAGGGCCGCGATCAGGAAAAAGGTTTTCATGAGTACCTCGGTCAATGGTCATTGCCGGACAAACCTAGGCCATTGGCCCATCGTTGCAAACCTGTTTGCGCGCTATCCGGCCAACAACAGCGCGGCTGCAACGGTCAGCGCGAGCCCCGCCGCCCAGACCCGCCAGAGCAGGCGGACGGTGGCATCGATCTCGTCCGCGCCGATCATCTTGCGGCCTGCCTCGTGCACGAAGGGAAACTCGCGCAGCCGCCCGTCATAGGCGCGCGGCCCCGACAGGGCCACGCCAAGCGCACGGGCCGCCGCCGCCTCGGGCCAGCCGGCATTGGGCGAGCGGTGCTGGCCTGCCTCCCGGGCGATGGCCGGCCAGTCACCAAGTATCCCGTGCAGCGCCGCGATCATCCCCGCCGTCAGCCGCGCGGGCACGAGGTTCAGCAGGTCGTCGAACCGCGCCGCCGCCCAGCCGAACGCCTCGTAGCGGTCGTTGCGATAGCCGATCATGCTGTCGGCGGTGTTGGTGATCTTGTATAACAGCAGCCCCGGCAGGCCGAAGACCAGGAACCACAGCGCGGGCGCGATCACCCCGTCGCTGAAATTCTCCGACGCCGACTCGATGGCGGCGCGGGCAATCGCCGGCTCGTCCATCGCGGCGGTGTCGCGGCCCACGATCTGCGCCACCGCCATGCGGCCGTTGCCCACCGAGACGCGCAGCGCATCGGCCACCGCGCCCACATGCTGGGCCAGCGATTTCTGTGCAAGGAAGATGGCGGCGATAACGACCTCGACCAGCCAGCCCAGCTCGGCCAGCGCGGCACCGAGCAGGATGGCGCCAAGCGCCAGCCCCGCCATCACCAGCACGCCCTTGGCCCGCCGCCCCGTGCCCGCGTTGAACCGCCGGTCGCACCAGCCCACCGCCCGGCCCATCAGCACCGCCGGATGCGGCAGCCTGTCCCAGAGCCAGCGTGGTTCGCCCAGCAGCGCGTCGAGCGCCATGGCCAATGCCAGAACGGCGGCGGTGCTCATATCGCCTGCTCCACCCGGGGCCAGTTCCCCGGCGCGGGCAGGCCGAGGCGCAGCCAGCCCGGATTGTCGGGATAGCTCCGGCTCCACACCCGCGCCTGCGCCAGCCGGTCCTGCCACGCGGCGGCATCCTCCACCCGGTACAGCCGGAAGAGCGAGGTGCCGCCCACCACGCCGGCCCCCGCCCGCACCATCAGCGCATCGAGATGCGCGGCATCCTCGTTCAGCCTCGTGCGCGTGTCGGCGGCCCAAGCGCGGTCACTCAATGCCCGCGTGCCGATGGCCAGCGCCGGGCCCGAGACGGACAGCGGCCCCAGCCGTGCGGAAAGCCGGTCGATCTCGTCCTGCGGCCCGATGGCAAAGCCCAGCCGCAGCCCGGCCAGCCCCCAGAACCGCCCGAGACTCTTCAGGATCAGCGTGCCCTCCCTGTCCGCGAAGCTGACCAGCGACTGGTAGGGCGAAACATCGGCGTAACTCTCGTCGATCACCGTGAAGGGCGCGCCAAGGTCGTCGGAGGAGTACCAGCCGCCCGTGGGATCGTCGGGATGCACCAGCACGCGGGCGTCGGGGCTGTCCTCGCCCTCGGTCCAGCCATGGGCGGCGAAGGCCTTGGCGTGGCGGGTCCGGACAGGGGCGGGGATATGCACCCGGCCCGCTCTCAAAAGGCCGGGGACATGCGCGACCAGGCTCGCCGTGCCCGGCGCGGCGAGGATGGCGGCGTCGTCCGGCATGCCCCAGAATTCCCGCGCCGCCTGGGTCAGCGTGTCATGCGCCGCACGGCCGGGCAGGGCGGTGCAGGCCTTCGGGTCGAGCAGGGGCACGGGGTAGGGCACCGGGTTGATGCCGGTCGACAGGTCGACCCAGTCCTCGCGCCGCCCGCCATATCGCGCCATCGCCGTGTCGAGCCCGCCGTGGCCGCGCGCCCCGGTCATGGCCTAGCCCTCGCCCCTGTCGCTGTCGGTATCGGCGTCGGGCAGGGGCGGGTGACGGGTGATAAAATGTCCCTTAACCTCTTGCGGCCATTCCCGGAACGGCACGCGGCCCGTCTCGCTTTCGGCATGCATCTCGGCATAGGCCACAACGGCCTCGGCCGCCGCCTCGGTCGGCTCGAACCGGCCCAGCGTATAGGCCAGCTTGCCCGGCGCCTGGATGGCGATGTTGCAGCCATGGGCACAGCCCATCAGGCAGGACACCCGGCGCGTGCGCACCGCGCGGCCCGCGGCGTGGTGCTCGACCAGCTCGGCCATGTCCTCGCCATGGGGGCGGTCATGGGTCTCGGCGTTCCAGTCGTCGCGCTTGCAGGTGTCGCAGATGGTGATCCACGTGGTCATGCGCCTCATCCCTTCCCGTTACGGGGCGTGTTGAACCGGATTTGATCCGCCCGCACAAGACCCGCACACCCCGGAATGCCACGAAACTTTAACGTTTTGTAAACACTCCCGCGCACCGCACGGTGCGGGATGATCCGAAAGCGGCCTATTCCAGCCGCGTCACCACCTCGGAACTGCGCTCCAACGTCCGGTGCACGGGGCACTTGTCGGCAATCTCCAGAAGCTTCTGGCGCTGCTCCTCGCTCAACTCCCCTTCCAGCCGGATCACCCGGCGAAACCGGTCGGGCTTGGCGCCGGGCTGGCCGGCATCCTGCGCGTGCACCTTGTCATGGCAGATGTCCACGCTCACCCCCTCCAGCGGCCAGCCCTTGCGGCGGGCATACATCCGGATCGTCATCGACGTGCAGGCGCCCAGCCCCGCCGACAGGAACCCGTAGGGCGTGAGCCCCTTGTCGGTGCCGCCATAGGCCTCCGGCTCGTCGGCCAGAAGGTGATGCTTCGGCCCGGCATTGACGTCCTGCAGGAAGCCGTCGGGGTCGGCCTCGGTCACCCGAACCACGCCCTCGGGCGCGCCGGGCGGGGGGCAGGGCGCCTTGAGGTCGAGATACCTGGCTGCCCATGCCGCGATCACCTCGGCGGCGTATTCGGCATCCTCGGGGTTGGTGATCAGGTGGTCGGCCTCGCCCAGCGTGACGAAGCTTTTCGGGTGTTTCGCGGCCAGGAAGATGTCGGAGGCGTTGCCGATCCCCACCACCGCGTCGCGCGGGGCGTGCAGCACCAGAAGCGCCCGCTTGAGATGGGCAATCTCGCCCTCCAGCTTCTCGGCCTTCACATCCTCGACGAACTTCTTGCCGATGCTAACCGGCCGCCCGCCCAGATGCACCTCTGCCGCGCCCTCTGCCTCGATCTTCTCCAGGTCACCGCCGAAATTCCGCGTCACGTGGCCGGGGTCGAACGGCGCGCCGATCGTCACCACCGCCTTGGAACTTTCGATCTGCCGCGCCGCCTTCAGCATCGCCGCCCCGCCAAGGCTGTGCCCGATCAGCAGCGACGGCGCCATGTCGCGTCCCGCCAGCGCCTTGGCGGCCAGCACGAGGTCTTCGACATTCGACGTGAACGAGGTGTTCTCGAACTCGCCCTCCGAATGGCCCAGCCCGGTGAAATCGAACCGCAGCACGGCGAACCCCGCGCCCGCCAGCCGGGCCGAAATGCGCCGTGCGGCGGGAATGTCCTTGGAACAGGTGAAACAATGCGCGAAAAGCGCGGTGGCCAGAACCGGGCCCTCGGGCAGATCGAGCCGCGCCGCCAGCTCGTCGCCCGAATGACCGGTGAAGGTGAATCGTTCGGTCGGCATCGCCATTCCTTTCCTTGGACAGGCTCAAAGGGTAGGAAGCCCGCGTGGCCGGCACCAGACATGTAACGGCGCTGTCACGTCAAGGTGAGATGGTGAAAACACTCGTGAGGATCATGGCAGCGCTGGCGCTGGTGGCGCTTGGCCTGAGCTTTGCCGGCGCGCTGCACCCGGTGGGCGACAGCCTTGCGGTGTTCCGCCTCGCGATTGCCGTGCCGGCGCTCCTGCTCGTGCTGGCCACGGGCCTGCCACGCGGCTGGCGGCTGGCGGGCGCGGCGCTCTGCCTTGCCGGGGCAGGCAGCGTTCTGGGCCACAAGCTGCCCCAGGCCGAGCCGGGGGCGCTGGGCGTCTACCAGAAGAACATGTTCCACCGGAATTCCGACATCGGCGGGCTGGCCGAGGATATCCTGGCGGCCGCGCCGGATATCGTGACGTTGCAGGAAGTATCGGTCGAGAACGAGGCGTTGCTCGACCTGTTGTGGGAGGCCTACCCGACCCAGCATCTCTGCCGCTACACGTCGCGCAGCGGCATCGCCGTGCTGACCCGCCTGCCCACCTCCGGCACGCCCTTCTGCAGCGAGGAGATCGGCCTTGCCGTGGTGCAGGTCGAGACAGCCAGCGGCCCGGTCCGCGCGATGTCGCTGCATTTCGCATGGCCCTTTCCGGGCGGGCAGCCGAAACAGTCCGCTTGGCTTGCGCGCTACCTGGGGCAGGGCGGGGGCCCGGCGATCATGGGCGGTGATTTCAACATGGTGCCGTGGTCGGAAACCCTGGATGACATCGCCGATGCCGCCGGGTTCGAGCGCGCCGGCCCGTCGCGCCCGACCTTCCAGCTCGGGCCCTTTCCCCTGCCGATCGACCATGTCTTCGCCCCCGCCGGCGGACGCGTCGAGGTGCGCGGCCTGTCGGGTAGTGACCATCGCGGCCTCCTTGCCCGGGTGCGCCTCACGGACTAGGGCGGCTGGCCGGCCGCCGGTCACGGGGCGCACAACGAGACGCGTCACATCGCGAAAGTCTTCGGAAAATGCGGGGCAGTTTTCCCGCCATCCCGCGGCCGGTTTTTTACTTGTCTTAACTGGCCCGTGACACTGTTGCCGAGACCGGCGAAGTGGAGTGCGCTGTGCAACTGCGTTTGAAACATATGCGTGACGTGCGGCTGTTCGCCGCCGCGATCACGGTGGTGGCCCTGGCGGGGAATTTCGCCTTGCAGGCGCTGCTTTACCCGGCCGATCTCGTCGACAGGCTCAGGTTCGCCAGTTGTGTCATCACCGTGGCGCTGGCCTTGCCGATCTCGTTCTTCGTCGGGCTGCGGCTGCGCGACATCTACCAACTCACCGTCAGCCTGGAAGCCGCGCGCGATCACGACCCGCTGACCGGCGCGCTGACCCGCGCAGCCTTCCACCGCCACGCGGCGGGGCTGGCCGGCACGCCGGCGACGCTGATCATCTGCGACATCGACCATTTCAAGGCGTTCAACGACTGCTACGGTCACCTTGCCGGGGACGCCGCCCTGCGCCACGTGGTCGAGGTGATGGGCGCCAATTGCCGCAAGGGCGACCTGATCGCCCGTTTCGGCGGAGAGGAATTCCTGATGCTTCTGCCCGGCACCACGCTGGAGGAGGGCGGGCGCGTGGCCGAACGCCTCTGTCAAAGCCTGCGCGTGACGCCCGTGCCCGTCGATGGCACGGACAGGCCGGTGACCGCCAGCTTCGGCGTGGCCGCGGTCCGGACCGCGCGCGACCTTGTCACGGCGATCTCGCGGGCCGATGCGGCGCTCTATGCCGCCAAGGACGAGGGGCGCAACCGCGTCTGCCAGGCTTGACTGCCGGGTTTACGCCTCGCCCATCAGCGCCCGGTCGAACGGATACCGTGTCAGGTTCTCGTAGCCGTCCTCGGTGATCAGGACCTGGTCTTCCAGCTTGATCGAGAAATCGCCGCCGACCTCGCCCACCAGCGCCTCGACGCACAGCGTCATGCCAGGCTCCAGCGGATAGTCGAACGCCCCCTCGACGGCCTTGTCCGGGTAACAGACCAGCGGCCACTCGTCGCACAGCCCAACGCCATGCATCAGGCAGCCGTATTTCTGCGCCTGGAACTTCTCGTCGAGCACGTGGGTGTTCGCGGTCAGCTCCGGAATGGTGACCCCGGGTTTGAGCATCTCCATGTTGGTCATGATATGCTCGTGCGCGTGCTGCATGGCATAGACCATGTCAGCGCGCGGCTTCTCGGTGCCGATCCACCAGCTGCGCGAGATGTCGATGCAGATGCCGTAGCTGCCCACGAGGTCGGTGTCGAACGAGATGATCTCGTTGTTCTGCGCCAGCCGGGGCCCGCATTCCTGGAACCACGGGTTCGACCGCGGACCCGAGGCCAGCAGCCGGGTCTCGATCCACTCGCCGCCGCGCCGGATGTTCTCGGCATGCAGCACCGCCCAGATATCGTCCTCCGAGGTCTGCCCGGCGGGCACGTTGGTGCGGGCATAGGCCTCCATCGAGGCGACGGCGACCTCGCAGGCATGGCTGGCACAGCGCATCGCCAGGATCTCGTCGGGCCCCTTCACCGAGCGGGCCTTCTCGGTCAGCTCCTCGCCCTCCATGATCTCGAAGCCCTGCGCCTCGAGTGCGCGCAGCCCGTGCAGCATGATCTTGTCGACGCCCAGCCGCCGGTTGCCCGGCGCGTGCTCTTCCAGCAGCACGCGCACCTCGTTCGAGAACATGTCGGCGGCCACGTCCACCTTGTCGCCCCGGTCGAAATAGAACAGGTCCGCCCCGCTGCGCTGTTCCCGCACCAGCGGGTTGAAGGTGCTGAGGAAGGGCGAGTTCTTGTAATCCCAGATCACCATGTAGCCGTCGGCACACAGCAGCAGGGCCCGGAAGGGGTTATGCGTGTTCCAGAGCTGCATGTTGGTCGAGTCGGTGGCGTAGCGGATGTTGAGCGGATCGAAGACCAGCAGCCCGGCATAGCCACGTTCCACGATATGCCGCGTCAGCCGTTCCCACCGGTAGCGGCGCATCGCCTGCAGGTCGGGCAGCTGCAGCCCCGCCTTCTCCCATTCGCGGAAGGCAAGCTGCGTCGGCCCGATCTCGATGCGGTCGGCATCGTTGGGGGTGTTGTCGCCCAGAACGGGGCCGCGGCTGGGGTCGATCTTGCGGGCGTCGCGGTAATGGGTGTTCATCTGGCTGGCCTCCTTGCTGAGACCAGCCTTTCCCGGAAATCGTCACATGCGCGCGACTGAATGCGACGCGAAACATGTCGGATTGAGTCTGCCCGCCGGCGGCGCGGGTCAGTCGTCGCGGCGGGTTTCCCTCACCGTGTCGATCATAAGCTGCACGTTGTCGGGGTCGGCATCCGGCGTGATCCCGTGCCCGAGGTTGAAGATATGCGGCCCGCCCCGGAACGCCTTCACGATCTGCCGCGTCTCGCGCACGAGATCCTCGCCGCCGGTCACCATGTGCGAGGATTTCAGGTTCCCCTGCACGCAGCCCGAAACCTGCACGTTCTCGGCCGCCCATTCCGGCGTCACGGAATCGTCGACCGCCACGCAATCGGCCCCGGTGGCCTTGTGGAAGCCGATGTATTTCTCGCCCGCCTGCCGGGGGAAGGCGATGACCGGAACATCGCCATGCCGCGCCTTCAGCTCGGTGACGATGCGCTTGGCCGGCGCGGTGGCGTACCTGTCGAAATCCTCGCCCGACAGCGAGCCCGCCCAGCTGTCGAACAGCTTCACGCATTCCGCTCCGGCCTCGACCTGGGCCGAAAGGTACTCGATCGTGGCCTCGGTCAGCCGGTCGAGAATGGCCTCGAAAAGCGGCCGGTTCTCGGCCTTGAGCGCATGCGCCGGCCCCTGGTCAGGCGTGCCGCGCCCGGCGATCATGTAGGTCGCCACCGTCCAGGGCGCCCCGGCAAAGCCGATCAGCGTGGTATCAGACGGCAGGGCTCCGGAAAGGTTGCGCACCGTCTGGTAGATCGGCGCCAGCGTCTCGTGGATGTCCGAGGCCGGTTTCAGCGCGTCGAACTCCGCCTGCTGGGTGATCGTGGAAAGCCGCGGCCCTTCGCCCGTGACGAACCACAGATCGGCCCCCAGCGCCTGTGGCACCAGCAGGATATCGGCGAACAGGATCGCCCCGTCGAAGCCGTAGCGGCGAATGGGCTGCAGCGTCACCTCGGTCGCCAGGTCGCTGTTGTAGCACAGCGACAGGAAATCCCCCGCCTCGGCCCGCGTGGCGCGGTACTCGGGCAGGTAGCGCCCGGCCTGCCGCATCATCCAGATCGGCGGCACCTCCTGCGCCTCGCCCGCCAGCGCCTTCAGGATCGTCTTCGTCGCAGCCATGGGGGGCCCTCCCTTTCGGGCACGTGGTTCTCTCCCCTCGGCGGCAATGTCAAGCGCCGGGGCGCTTGCCAGTGGGGCAACGCGGGTCTAGACCCGGCGGCATGACATTCGATCCGCCCTCTCCGACCCGCCCGCTCAAACTCGGCACCCGCGGCTCGCCGCTGGCGCTGGCCCAGGCGTATGAAACGCGCGACAGGCTGGCCGCGGCGCATGACCTTGCGCCAGAGGCGTTCGAGATCGTGGTCATCAAGACCACCGGCGACAACCGCGCACTGATCGCCACCGACACGCCGCTGAAGGAACTGGGCGGCAAGGGCCTCTTCACCCGCGAGATCGAAGAGGCGCTGCTGTCGGGCGAGATCGACATCGCCGTGCATTCGATGAAGGACATGCCCGTCGAACAGCCCGGCGGTCTGGTGCTCGACACTTACTTGCCGCGCGAGGACGTGCGCGACGCCTTCGTCTCGCCCGGCGCGGCGGGGCTGAAGGAGCTGCCCGAAGGGGCCAAGGTGGGCACCTCGTCGCTGCGCCGCCGGGCACAGGTTCTGGTGCGCTATCCGCATCTCGAGGTGGTCCAGTTCCGCGGCAACGTGCAGACAAGGCTGAAGAAGCTCGAGGATGGCGTGGCGGCCTGCACCTTCCTGGCCATGGCCGGGCTCAACCGGCTGGGCCGGGCCGATGTCGCCCGCGCCGCCATGGCGCCCGAGGAGATGCTGCCGGCGGTCGCCCAGGGCGCCATCGGCATCGAGCGGCGCAGCGACGATACCCGCGTGGCCCACATGCTGGCGGCGATCCATGACGGGGTGACGGGCCAGCGGCTGGCGGCGGAACGCGCCTTCCTCTCCACGCTCGACGGGTCCTGCGAGACGCCGATCGCGGGGCTGGCCGAGCTGGATGGCGGCACGCTGCGCCTGCGCGGCGAGATCCTGCGCCCCGATGGCAGCGAATGCCTGTCCGACGACGCCACCGCCCCGATCGAGGACGGCCCCGCGCTGGGTGCCGAGATGGCGCGCAAGCTGCTGGAACAGGCGGGGCCGGGCTTCTTCGACTGGCGGGAGTGAGCGCTCGTCACGCCTTTGCAGGCGCGCCTTGCGAGGCCGCCTGAAAAGGCGGATGAGCGGCCCCGTCAGGGCAGCACTTTGCCCGGGTTCATGATCCCGTTGGGGTCGAGCGCCCGCTTGATCGTGCGCATCACCTCCATCGCCACCGGGTCCTTGTAACGCCCCATTGCCGGCAGTTTCGACAGCCCGATCCCGTGCTCGGCCGAGAACGAGCCGCCAAGCGCGATGGTCTCCTCCTCCACCGCCTCGCCGATGGCGCGGTGAATGCCGGTATCCATCGTCTCGGGCCATGCCGCGAAATGCAGGTTGCCGTCGCCCATATGCGCCACGTGCAGGAAGCCGATCCCGGGGTCGAGCGCCTTGGCCCGCGCCTTGGTGCGCTCCAGAAGCTCCTGCATCCGGTCCAGCGGCACGGCGATGTCGTTGTCGACGATCGGGTCGCGCAGGCGCGACACCTCCGCCGCCGCCTCGCGCCGCGCCCACATTTCGGCCCGATGCGCATCCGACTTGGCGACCACGGCGTCGAGCACCGCGCCGCTTTCGTAGAGCCGCCCCAGCACCTCCTCCAGGTGCGCGGCGATCGGCACCTCCCCATCCGGCCCCGGTTCGGCATCGCGGGCGGCCAGCGCGCCGACTTCAACGAGGATATTGACTTCGTGCCGTTCCTCGAAGGGCGGGCGGGCGTCGGGGAAGCGCTTCAGATGCGCCTCGATATAGGCGCCGGGCATGTATTCGAACGCCTCCACCGCGCCCCCCGTTTCCGCCTGCAGGATATGCAGCAGCTCCAGCCCGCGCGTAACATCCGGCGCCGCGACCATCGCCGTGGCATAGGCGCGGGGTTTCGGAAAGAGCTTCACCACGGCGGCGGTGATCACCCCCAGCGTCCCCTCCGCCCCGATCAGCAGGTCGCGCAGGTCGTAGCCCGAGTTGTCCTTGTGCAGCGCGCTCATCAGGTTCATCACCTCGCCCGTGGGCGTCACCGCCTCGACGCCCAGGCAAAGCCCCCGCGTGCTGCCGTATCGCACCACGTTCGAGCCGCCCGCATTGGTCGACAGCGCCCCCCCGATCATCGCCGAGCCGCGTGCGCCGAAGGTCAGCGGGAAGATCAGGTCATGCTCCGCCACCGCCTCGTGCAGCGACGACAGGATCACGCCCGCCTCGACCGTCGCGGTGCGGCCCGCGGGGTTGATCTCGCGGATGGCCGACATCCGGTCGAGCGACAGCATGATCGCGTCCTCGGCCGTGGTCCCCTTGACCAGCCCGGTATTGCCCGAGACCGGCACCACCGGCACCCCCGCCTCGTTTGCCAGCCTTATGATGGCGGCGACCTGTGCGGTGTCGGCAGGCTTGACCACGGCCAGCGGGGTCCAGCGGATCATGCCAGCCCAATCCTGCGACCAGGGGGCGGCATCCTTGCCGGTCAGAACGTGATTGGGGCCGGTGATGGCGGCGAGGTCTTGGAGAATGCGCTCTGTCATGGCGGCAATCTGCGTCACAGCCCGGCCGAGGGCAAGCCGGGAGTGGACAGGCGCCGCAACCGGCTTATCTTGCCCGTCAGACCCGCTTCGGAGATCGCCATGCCTGCCGCCCTTGCCCCGCGTTCCCTCCTCGCCCTGCTGTTCACGCTGATGCTGACCGCCTCGGCCGCGTTTTCGGCACAGCGCGACTGGCAGTTCGCCTCGATCGACGGCGGTACGCTGTCGCTCGACGATTGGGCAGGAAAGCCGGTGCTGGTGGTCAATACCGCCTCGCGCTGTGGCTTCACGCCGCAATATGACGGGCTGCAGGCGCTCTACGACACCTACCGCGACCGCGGTTTCGCCGTGCTGGCCGTGCCGTCGCAGGACTTCAAGCAGGAGTTGGCCAGCGACGAACAGGTCAAGGATTTCTGCGCCCTGAACTTCGATCTAGACCTGCCGATGACCACGATCACCCCGGTGCTGGGCGATGGCGCCCACCCGTTCTATCGCTGGCTGGCCGATAGCGAAGGCTGGCAGCCGTCGTGGAATTTCAACAAGGTGCTGATCGCGCCCGACGGCACGGTCGCGGGCACATGGGGCTCGGCCACGGTGCCGGAATCGCCCGAGATCACCAGCCGGATCGAGGCACTTCTGCCGCGCGGATGAACCCGGCGAAAACCCGGCCAATTCGGGCTTGACGGGGCCGCCGGGCTGCCTTACCTAGCGCCACGGTCCGGCGGAGTAGCTCAGTTGGTTAGAGCAGTGGAATCATAATCCATGTGTCGGGGGTTCAAGTCCCTCCTCCGCTACCAACCCCCACGACAGTCTAAACGATCACCCCCACGCCTCACCGCGTGGTGAAGTCGCGTGTCTTCGGCCGGCGTGTCAGCCACCAGTATTTCACCGTCCCCGCCGACCAGTTGTTGATGATCTTGCCCGTCGCGGTCTTGTACCAGCTCGTGCACCGCCCGGCCCATGCCGTGCGGGCCAGTTCGCGCGCCTGCGCGCGGCGGTGCCGTTGCAGGGCGTCCGGCGTGACCTCGATCCGGTCTTCACCGCGCCCGCGCAGCCGGGCGATGGCCCGCAGCACGTAGTGGACCTGGCATTCCAGCATGAAGATGATCGAGTTGTGGCCGAGATTGGTGTTCGGCCCGTAGAGCAGGAAGAAATTCGGAAAACAGGGCACCGCGATGCCGAGATAGGCCTCGGGGCCATCGGCCCGTTCCCACGTGTCGGAGAGCGCGCGGCCATCACGGCCCTCGACCGTCATCCCCGGCAGGAAATCCCGCGCGTGAAAGCCGGTGGCCAGCACGATGCAATCTGCCTCGATCCGCTGCCCGCCCTTCGTCAGCAGCCCCTCCGGCGTCAGCCGGTCGACCTGGTCGGTTACCAGGCTCACGTTGTCGCGGCGGAGCGCCGGGTAGTAATCGTCGGCCAGCAGGATGCGGCGACAACCCAGCGGGTAATCGGGGGTCAGCTCGGGCGCGAGCTCCCCCGCCTCCGCCGCGATGTGGCGCCGGTTCGCCTCGGTCTGCCGCCGCGACTGGCGCGAGCCATCGATGAACTCGGGCCAGCTCCGCTCCCATTGCCAGTAGATCGACCATCGGTAGAGCCGCTGCAGAAATGGAAAGGCCCGGAACCGGCGCTTCTCGCGGTCTTCGAACGGCCGGTCGCCCTTGGCCACCAGCCAGTTGGGCGAGCGTTGCAGTACCGTCAGGTGGCGGGCCACCCGGGCGATCTGCGGGATGGCCTGCACGGCGCTGGCGGCGTTGCCGATCACCACGACGCGCTTGCCCGTAAGATCATAGCCCGCGTCCCATTCGGCCGTGTGCATCAGCTTGCCGCCGAAGGTCTCGCGCCCCTCGAATTCGGGGATCATCGGCTGGTTGAGCTGGCCCACCGCCGAAACGAGGAACCGCGCGGAAAACGTCGCGCCATCCTCCGTCGTGACATGCCAGCGCGCCTGGTCCTCGTCCCAGCGCGCATGGCGCACCCCGGCGCCACAGCGCAGGTTCTCGGTCACGCCGGTCTCTTCGGCCGTGCGGCGCAGGTAGGCCAGGATTTCCGGCTGGGTGGCATAAACGCGCGACCAGTCGGGGTTCATGGCGAAGGAATAGCTGTAATGGTGCGATTGCGTGTCACAGGCGCAGCCGGGGTAGATGTTGTCGCGCCACGTGCCGCCGACATCGCCGGCCCGTTCCAGCACCAACACCCGGAGCCCGGCACGCAACGCTTGCGCCGCCATGCCGATCCCGCCGAACCCCGCCCCGATCACGATCAGGTCCGGGGTTGGCTCGGCCTGTTCATGTGTTCCAGTTCCCTGCATCCTGCCTGTCTCCGAATTCTTTCGGCCAAGCTACAGGCTTTCGCGGGAGGCTCAATGCAAGTTGCCGATCAAATCGTCATACGGGCGGCAGCCTTGGTCCGCCGGGTTTTTCGTGTGACACTGACCCCGCTTGATACAGGTCAAGGCGTCGCGCCGTCTTTGGGGCGATGGCTGGCCCCCGTGTCCGGCCCGTCGCACGGTTGTCAAACCCGTGCGGTTCAATGGGCCGAACCCGCCCCTGACCGGAGACCGCCCGATGGATCGCAGCCCTCTCAGCCCGATGTTCAACCCGGCCTCCGTCGCCGTGTTCGGGGCCTCGGAAAGCACCACGTCCGTCGGCGGGCGCGTCTTCTCCAACATCCTGCGGGCGGGCTACGAGGGCGAGCTTTACCCGGTGAACCCGAAATACGAGAGCGTACACGGCATGGATTGCGTGCCCGACCTGTCGCGGCTCGACAAGCCGGTCGACCTTGCGGTGATCGCCACGCCGGCGGCGGTGGTGCCCGAGATCATCCGGCAATGCGGCATTGCCGGCACCACCAACGCGGTCGTCCTGTCGGCGGGGTTCGGCGAGGGCGGCACGCCCGGACAGAACAACGCCCGGAAGCTGGAGGCTGCGGCGCGCAAGGCCGGGGTGCGCTATCTCGGGCCGAACTGCGTGGGGCTGGTGCGGCCGTGGCTGAAGCTCGACGCCACCTTCCTGCGATCCGAGACGCCGCCGGGAAGGCTGGCGCTGGTCTCGCAATCCGGTGCACTGATCTCGGCCATTTCCGACTGGGCCGCGCCGCATCACCTTGGCTTCTCGGCGCTGGTATCTCTGGGCAATTCGCTCGACGTGGATTTCGGCGACGTGCTGCATTTCCTGGCGACCGACCCGCACACCTCGGCGATCCTGCTTTACGTCGAAGGCATTCACGACGCGCCATCCTTCATCTCGGCCCTGCGCAACGCGGCCCGGACAAAGCCGGTGATCGTGCTGAAGGCGGGGCGGCATACGCAAAGCTCGAACGCGGCGCATACCCATACCGGTGCGCTGATCGGCGATGACGCCG
This sequence comes from Roseovarius sp., assembly GCF_030373445.1. Classification (GTDB taxonomy): domain Bacteria; phylum Pseudomonadota; class Alphaproteobacteria; order Rhodobacterales; family Rhodobacteraceae; genus Roseovarius. The sequence goes on along the minus strand of NZ_JAUCYU010000001.1, from coordinate 116,741 downwards.
TGTTCGACGCGGCGCTGGCCCGGGCGGGCGCGGTGCGCACCCGCACCTTCGGAGAGCTTTTCGCGGCGGCGGAAATCCTGTCGCCGGGCAAACGGGCCCATGGCAACCGGCTGGGGATCATAACCAACGGGGGCGGCGCCGGCGTTCTGGCGGCCGACCGGGCGGGGGACCTGGGCGTCGAACTGCCCGCGCCGTCGGAGGAGACCCTGAAACAGCTCGATGGCGTGTTGCCGCCCTACTGGTCACGCGCCAACCCGGTCGACATCCTGGGCGACGCCACGCCCGGGCAGTTCACCGCCGCCATCCGCGCCGCCCTGGCGGACCCGAATTTCGACGGCGTGCTGGCCATGCTGACGCCGCAGGCCATGACCGAGGCGACGGCGGCGGCGCAGGCGGTGCTCGACGCGATACCGGCCGGCAGCCGCAAGCCGGTGCTGGCCTGCTGGATGGGCGAGACCTCGGTCGCCGAGGGGCGCGTGCTGCTGTCCTCCTCCGGTATCCCGGATTTCACAACGCCGGAAAAGGCGGTCGAGGCGTTCTCCTACCTCGCGCAGCATCACCATCACCGGCGCCTCGCGAACGAGGTACCGGGGCCGCTGCACGACGACAAGCCGCCCGATCTCGAAGGCGCACGGATGATCGTCAACGGCGCGCTGACCGATGGCCGGACCATGCTGTCGGATATCGAATCGAAAGCCTTGCTGCGGGCGTTCCACATCCCCATCAACATCACCATCGAGGCGGCCACCCCGGCCGACGCCCTGATTGCCGCTGAAACGGTGGGCTACCCGGTCGCGGTCAAGATCAACTCGCCGCAGATCACCCACAAGTCCGACGTGGGCGGCGTGCGGCTTGGCGTGGGCTCGGCTGTCGAGGTGAAGCAGGCGGTCCGCGACATCACCCTGACGGCCCAGAGATTGCGGCCCGATGCAAAGATCAAGGGCGTCACCATCGAGGCGATGGCCCATGTCGAGGACGCCCGCGAATTGGTCGTCGGCGTCAGCCGCGACCCGGTCTTCGGTCCGGCCATCCTGTTCGGGGCGGGCGGCACGATGGTCGAGATCCTGCGCGACAGCGCCGTCTCGCTGCCGCCGCTGAACGAGGTTCTGGCCAACCGGCTGATCAACCGCACCCGCGTGGCCCGTCTGCTCGACGCCTTCCGCGACCGGCCGCCGGTCGACCGGTCTGCCGTGATCGACGTGTTGCTGCGGGTGTCCGACATGGTCTGCGAACTGCCCCAGATCGTCGAGCTGGACATCAACCCGCTGGTCGCCGGCCCCGACGGCGTGCTGGCGGTCGATGCCCGCATCCGGCTGGCCCGCCCGCCGGCCAAGGATGGGCCCTACGACCACGTCGCCATTCACCCCTATCCCCGGCATCTCGTGCAGACCGACTTCCTGCCCGATGGCCGGCCGCTGACAATACGCCCGATCCGGCCCGAGGACGCGGAATCGGAAGCCGCCTTCGTGCGCGACCTGTCGCCCGAGGCCAAGCGCTTCCGGTTCATGGGCACGGTGAACGAGCTATCGGAGGAGATGCTCGCGCGGTTCACCCAGATCGATTACCGGCGCGAAATGGCGCTGGTGGCGGTGGTGGGCGAGGATGGCAGCGGCGAACAGCACGGCGTCGCCCGCTATGTCATCAACCCCGACAACACGAGCTGCGAATTTGCCATCGCGGTCTCGGACAGGCTTCAGGGCCAGGGGCTTGGCACAAGGCTGATGAAGGGGCTGTTCGATGCGGCGCGTGACCATGACCTCGACAAGATCGAGGGGGCGGTGCTACGCGAAAACGTCTCGATGCTGCACCTGATGGAAGAGCTCGGCTTTACCGTCTCGCCGGACCCGGATGACCGCGATGTGGTCATCGTCGAACGCTGGCTTTGAGGAAAGCGCGATGCTCGGCTTCATCTCCCACCCGGCCTGCCGCGATCATGACGCGGGACCGATGCACCCGGATACACCGGAGCGGCTGGATGCCATCAACAACCAGCTCATCATGTCGGGGCTCGATTACGTGCTGCGGCATTACGAGGCGCCCGAGGTCACGCGTGATCAGCTCGGGCGTGCCCATGACCCGGCCTACGTCACGCGCATCATCGATACGGCGCCGGGGCCGGGGGAAACGGTCGAGATCGACGGCGATACGGTGATGTCACCCGGCACCCTGCCCGCGGCGTTGCGCGCCGCCGGGGCGGGTGTACTGGGCGTCGACCTGATCATGCGGGGCGAGGCCAACCCGGTCTTCTGCGCCATCCGCCCGCCGGGGCACCACGCGACCCGCGACACCGCGATGGGCTTCTGCCTGTTCAACAACATTGCCGTCGCGGCGGCGCATGCGCTGGCGACCTATGACCTCAAGCGCGTCGCCATCCTCGATTTCGACGTCCACCACGGCAACGGCACCGAGGAGATCTTCCATTCCGACCCGCGCGTCCTGTTCTGCTCGGCCTTCCAGCACCCGTTCTACCCCTTCACCGGGCACGAGAGCGAAGCGACCAACCTTGTCGACGTGCCCCTGCCCGCGGGCACCGGTGGTGACGCCTTCCGCGAGGCGATCCGCGAACACTGGCTGCCGGCGCTTGAACGGTTCGCGCCCGAGTTCCTGTTCATCTCCGCCGGGTTCGACGCGCACCTGCTCGACGACATGTCGGGGCTGGCGCTGACCGAGAACGATTACCGCTGGCTGACCACCGAACTGGTCGGCGTCGCGGGCCGGCATGCACAGGGCCGTATCCTGTCAATGCTGGAAGGCGGGTACGAGCCCTTGCCGCTGGCGCGAAGTGTGGTGGCACACGTGAACGCGCTGATCGGCTGAGGCCGGTCAGCCGGTGAAGGCATAGGGGCAGGCCGCGACTTCTTCGGTCAGCCAGTCGGTAAAGGCCCGGGTGGCCGGTGTCTGCTCGTGATGCGCGGGAGGCAACAGGAAATAGCCTTCGGGCAGCGGGCCGGTGTCGCCGAACGGTTCGATCAGCCGGCCCGCCGCGACAAGGTCATGGGTCAGCGTGTCATGCCCCATGGCCATGCCCGCACCGTGAAGCGCCGCCTCGATCGCCACCACGTAGGTCGTGGCGAGGTTCACCGCGCGCGTGTTTTCGAACGGTCGTCCGTTATGCCGCGACCACGTTTCCCAGTTTCCCATGATGCCCGCGCAATCGAACAGCCGCGCGCGGGCAAGGTCGGGCACGCCGCCCATGTACTCCGGGTGGCAGACCGGGCGGCAGACATCCGATGTCAGGCGCGTCGCGTCGCCGGACATGTCGCCCGGCCGGCCGAAGCGGATCTTCATCGCCGCATCGCGCCCGTGCGCGTCCGGGTCCCACAGGGCGGTGACGACGTTCAGCACCAGCCACGGATGCGCGGCGTATAGCCGGTGCAGGCGCGGGGCCAGCCAGAACACCGAAAACGCCATGTTGCACTGCAGGATCAGCGTGTTCTCCGAGTCGCCGCCGATGAAGGACCGCGTTCCGCGCGCCAGCACGTCGAAGGCTTCGCGGACCGTGGGCAGGTAGTTCGCACCCGACTCGGTCAGTTGCAGGGCGCGGGTCCGCCGGACGAACAGGTCACGCCCGAGGTGATCCTCGAGATTGCGCACATGCTGGCTGACTGCCGACTGGGTCAGGTTCAGTTCCTGTGCCGCAAGGGTGAACGACAGGTGCCGCGCCGCGGCGTCGAAGGCGCGCAGCCAGGTGAGCGGGGGAAGCGTTCGACTGCTCATGAATTACGCACGACGTATCCATTAATTTTCTTAATGGCATGCCGCCGAATCCATCGTTTGTAAAGCCCGCCCCGGGCTGGCACCCTGTCGGCGACCGGAACAGGAGACCCGTATGACAAGCGCCGCACAGACCGCTCACACCCCCAACATCTCGTACTGGCAGGAGCGTGTCGAACTGACCGCCGCCTTCCGCTGGACCGAACGGCTCAACATGCACGAGGCCGTGGCCAACCACTTTTCCCTCGCCGTGAACGAGGATGGCACGCAGTTCCTGATGAACCCCAACCAGGTTCATTTCAGCCGCATCAAGGCCTCCGACCTTCTGCTGATAGATGCCAACGACCCCGAAACGCTGAACCTGCCCGGCGCGCCCGATCCCACGGCATGGGGCCTGCACGGTGCGATTCACCGGCAATGCCCGCATCACCGCTGTGTCATGCACGTGCATTCCATCCACGCCACCGTTCTGGCCAGCCTTGCCGACAGCACCCTGCCGCCGATCGACCAGAACTGCGCCACCTTCTTCAACCGCTACGTGGTCGACGATGGCTATGGCGGGCTGGCCTTCGAGGAGGAAGGCGACCGCTGCGCCGCGCAACTCCAGGACCCGAAGAAGACCGTCATGATCATGGGCAACCATGGCATTCTGGTGATGGGTGCCACCGTGGCCGAGACGTTCAACCGGATGTATTATTTCGAACGCGCCGCCGAGACCTATATCCGCGCACTCCAGACGGGCCAGCCGCTGCGGGTCCTGTCCGACGAGATCGCCGAGAAGACGGCGCGCGAAATCGAGGATTATCCCAGCCAGGCCAACCGTCACCTCGCCGAACTGATGGCGATCCTTGACGAGGAAGGCTCGAACTACGCCAATTGAGCCATGGTGCGGGGCGTCAGGCGCGCCCCGCTTCCGCCGACAGGGTCAGGGCGCTGATGCCGAGTTTCTTCAGCGCCGCCTCCCATTTCATCGCATCGGGGGTTTCGAACACCAGCTTGGTATCCGCCTCGCAGGTCAGCCATGCGTTCTGGGCAATCTCGCCCTCGAGCTGCCCGGGCCCCCAGCCGGCATAGCCCAGCGTGATGATCGCGTGGCCCGGCCCGCGGCCCTGTGCGAGGTCCTCGAGAATGTCGAGCGTCGCCGTCATGGCGAAATCTTCCGAGACGTCCAGCGTCGAGATCGACGAGTGATAGCCGTAATCGTGCAGCACGAAGCCGCGCCCGTGCTCGACCGGCCCGCCGAAATGCACAGCGATATCGCGCGCGTCGTCGCTCTGCGTGATTTCAAGCTGCTCGAGCAGATTGGTCAGGCGCAGATCGTCCGTCGGCTTGTTGATCACAAGCCCCATCGCGCCTTCCTCGGAATAGGCGCACAGGAATATGACCGAATAGGCAAAGCGCGGATCGCCCATTTCCGGCATGGCAATCAGCAGCTTTCCGTTCAGGTCGATCTCGCTCAAACCGTATCTCCGCAAGTGTTTCTACATCCCAATGATGGGGGTTGGCCTGCCGCAGTGCAAGCACGCGATCCCCGCCGCGGCGGGTTTGCCGCGGGCGTCTCGCCGTAAAGTGACTTGGCATTTCAACGCTTATCGCCCATTTCGGGTTCATGATGCGTAAATCTCTTCGCCTTTTCGCCGCCGCCTTTTGCGCGGCGCTTTCATTGGGCCCCGCGCAGGCGCAGCAGGGGTCGGACCTTGTCGAGATGCGCGTGCTGCCGGGCTGGCGCACCGCGAGTGGCGTCCACATGGCCGGGCTCGAGGTCCGGATGCGGCCGGGATGGAAGACCTACTGGCGCGCGCCGGGCGACTCGGGCATTCCGCCGCAGTTCGACTGGCGCCGCTCGGGCAACCTTTCGGGTGTCGAGATCGTCTGGCCCACTCCCAGCGTGACCGTCGAGGACGGGTTGCGGACCATCGGGTACAAGGACTCGGTGATCCTGCCGATCCGCGTGGCGCCGGGGCAGGCGGGGCGTGACGTGGCACTGAACGGCCGGGTCGAGATGGGCGTCTGCAAGGATGTCTGCGTGCCGGTCGAGCTGCAGGTCTCGGGCCTGCTGCCCGGCAACAGCCGCCAGCCCGACCCGCGCATCGCCGCGGCGCTGGCCAGCCGGCCCTATACCGCGAAGGAGGCGAAGGTGGCCCGCGTTGCGTGCCGCATATCGCCAATCGAGGACGGCATCGGCCTGCGGGCCGAGATCGACATGCCCCGCACCGGCGGCGGCGAGACGGCGATCGTCGAGGTGGATGACCCGCGCATCTGGGTGGCGCCCGCCCGCACCGTGCGGCAGGGTGGCCGGCTGGTGGCCGAGACGAAGCTTTACCATGTCGAGGGGCGGTCTTTTGCCCTGAACCGCTCGGGCATCCGGATCACCGTGGTTGGCCAGTCGCGCGCGGTGGATATTCAGGGCTGCCCGGCCGGCTGACGCCGCCGCAGGAGATAGGCGAGCCCGACCCCCGCCAGCACCATCAGCACGATGAGCAGCGCACCCGCAAGGTAGAGGCCGAGCGCCGCCATCATTGGCGAGGCGCCGGCCAGCATCGGCAGCGCCTCGGTAAACGGCTGCGGCAGGTGCCCCGTCGCCCATGTCAGGCCCATTGTCGCCACCAGCCACGCCACCACCACGGCCAATGCGCCCGCCACGGCCAGCCGGACCGACGCCACGGGTGCCGCCAGGGCCCGCCGCAGCGCGCCGGTACGGCGTGTGATGTCGTGCTGGATGGCGATCAGCGAGGGCACCAGCAGCAGGACCAGCACCATGCCGAACCCCAGCCCGTAGACCAGCGTGATCACCGTGGGCTTGAGGAACTGCGCCTGTTGCGAGCGCTCGAACAGCAGCGGCGCCAGCCCCAGAACCGTCGTCAGCGTGGTCAGCATCACCGGCCTGAGCCGGTCGGCCGCGCCGTCGATGATCGATGGAATCACGCCCCGTTCGCTGGCGTATTCGTCGATGGTGGTCACCAGCACGATCGAGTCGTTGATGATGATCCCGGTCATGCCCAGAAGGCCCACCACGGTGAACATCGACAGGGGCACGTCCCACGCCCAGTGCCCGTAGACCGCGCCGATCAGGCCGAAGGGGATGACCGCCATCACCACCATCGGCCGCGTCCAGCTGGCAAACACCCAGGCCAGCACGAGGTAGATGCCGGTCAGCGTCAGGATCAGGCCCAGCCGGGCATCGTTCAGGAACTCGTCCTCCTGCTCGGACAATCCCGAAAGGCTCCATTCAACCTGGTGCGTGGCGGCAATCTCGGGCAGGATCTCTTCCTCCAGCGCGTCCATGATCTCCGAGGCGCGGGCGGCGTCGTCTTCCGAGATGTCGCCGGTCACGTTGATCAGCCGCAGCCCGTTCTCGCGCCGGACGGTGGAAAAGCCGGTGCGCCGGTCGACGCTGACGATATCGGCCAGCGGCACGTAGGTGCCCGACGGGGTGCGCATCTGCATCCGTTCGAGGAAATCGGCCGTCAGCTCGCCCTCGGGCAGCTCGACGCGCACCTCCGCACTGCGCGGCCCGTCGGGATAGGTGGCGGCCTCTATGCCCGTGAGCCGGTTGCGCAGCACGCGGCCCAGCTCGTCGATGGTAAAGCCAAGCGCCTGCCCCTGCGGGGTCAGGTCGAGGATCAGCTCTTCCTTGTCATAGGCGAGGTTGTCCTCCACCGCCGAAACCTCGGGGAACTGTGCCAGCGCGGCTTTCAGCGCTTCGGACGCCGCCTTCAGCGTGTCGGCGGTGGCGCCGAAGAACTCGACATCGAGCGCGTCGCCACCCGGCCCCGAGCGCCAGCCGCGGAAGCTGACGGTTTCGGCCATCGGGTGCATCTCCACCCGCTCCTGCAGTTCACCCACGAAGGCGAAGCTGGAATAGGGGCGCAGGTCGGCGTCGATCAGCTCGATGGAAATGCCGCCAAGCTGGTCCTCGTCCTTGGTGTCAGAGCCCGACAGGCCGCGCCCGCTGTTGCCGCCGATCTCCGCCAGCACGAAGGCCAGCGGGTTGCGGCCGTAGCGTTCCTCGTACTCGGTCCCCAGCGCCTCGGTCGCGCGCTGCATCTCGCGCATCATCTCGACCGAGTCCTCGCGCGTGGCGCCGGGCGCCATCATGAAATTTCCGGTGACGCTGCTTTGCTCGGGCGAGTTGAAGAAGCGCCACGTCACGTCGCCCTTGATAAACAGCGCCGCCTGCGTGGCAAGGACGACGATGATCGCCGCGCAAACCACGTAGCGCGCCCGGATCACCAGCCCGATGAACGGCCGGAACAGCTTTTCCCGAACCCACACGAAGCCGCGGTTCACTACCCGGCTGGGCATGTCGTACCAGTGCGCCTTGGCCGAATGGGCCAGGGCGTGCGACATGTGGTTGGGCAGGATCAGGAAGCATTCCACCAGCGAGGCCAGCAGCACCACGATCACCGTGAAGGGGATGTCGATGATCAGATCGCCGAACCGCCCGCCGATGGCGACCAGCCCGAAAAAGGCGATCAGCGTGGTCAGCGTGGCCGAGAAAACCGGAAGCGCCATGCGATGCGCCGCGCGCTCGGCGGCCTCGACGGGGGTCTCGCCCAGCTTGCGCACGCGGGCATCGGCATGTTCGCCCACCACGATGGCGTCGTCGACCACGATACCCAGCGTGATGATCAGCGCGAAAAGCGAGATCATGTTGAAGGTCAGCCCGCCCAGGTACATCATCGCCACCGCCGCCAGCAGGGCCACGGGAATACCCGCCGCCACCCAGAAGGCCGTGCGCGCGTTGAGGAACAGGAACAGCAGCAGGACCACAAGCGCCAGCCCGGTCAGCCCGTTGTCGAGCAACAGGCTCAGGCGGCCGGAAATTGCCTCGGCGCGCGTGCGGATGAGTGACAGTTCCACCCCTTCCGGCAGGGTGTTCTGCAGCTTCGCCGATACCTCCTCGACCGTTTCCTGTATGGCGATCGCGTCGCCCTGGGCCGAGCGGTCGACGCGCACCGACATGGCCGGGTTCTGATCCACGAAATACTGCCGGTTCCGGTCCACCCCCTCGACCCGCACGGTGGCCACGTCGCCGACGGTCAGCTTGGTGCCGTCGCGGTTCGAGCGCAGGACGATATCGGTGATCTGGTCGGCGTTGCGTTTCTCGGTGCCGGTGCGCACGCGGGTGTTGGATCCCTCGACGTCACCGGCCGGGTTGGCATCGACCTCGGCGCCGACGGCGGCGGCGATCTCGGCCATGGTGATGTCATAGGCGATGAGATTGGTCGAGGGCACCTCGACGATGGTTTCCGGCGCGGCGATGCCCCGGATCGTGGTGCGGGTGACGCCCGCGTCGAACAGGCGCCTGACAAGCTCGTCGGCGAAGAGGCCAAGCTGTTCGGGGCCCACCGGACCGGTGATCACCACGTCGGTTACCCGGTCGCGCCACGCCCCGCGGCGGACCTCGGGCTCCTCGGCATCGTCGGGCAGGGTGGTCACGGTGTCGACTGCGCCCTGCACCTCGTCGGCGGCGCGGCTCATGTCCCAGCCGGGTTCGAATTCCAGCGCGATGGAGGCCGCGTTCTCTCGGCTGTCGGCCTCGCTGCTTTCGACGCCCTCGACCGCCAGCAGCACCGGCTCGAGCACTTGCACGATGGCGTTGTCGACGTCTTCGGCGCTGGCCCCTTCCCAGGTGACCGAAACGCTGATGCTGTCGATCACCACGTCGGGGAAGAACTGCGCCCGCATCTTCGGAAGGGCGGCAAGGCCCAGGACCACCAGCACGACGAGCAGGAGGTTGGCGGCGGTGCGGTGGCGCGTGAAATAGGACAGCACGCCGGCAACACGCGGAGAGGGGGCGCGGGCCAAGGGCTCAGCCCCCCATCCGGCGTTCAAGCCGTTCGACGACCCGTGCCGGCACGCGCTCCTGTTCAAGCTGGCCCAGCAGGCGGCGCTTGACCTCGTCGCTCATGTCGGCGCTGGCCTCGACGAACTCCATCAGCCGCTCGCGGCGGGCGGCGGACAGCTCCAGCGTGCTTGGGTCTGCCTCCGGCTCCTCCTGAACGCCGGAGGTCAGCGGACGTACCCGGATGCCTTCGCCCAGCAGCGGCGTGCGCTCGACCACCACGCGGGCGCCTGGCAGGCCCTCGCCGCGCACGAGGATATCGTCGCCCTGCCGTCGCAGCACCTCGACCTGGAGCGTCTTCAGGCGGTTCTCCTCGTCGAGCACCAGCACCGTGCCGCTCGGCCCCAGCGAAGAGGCGGGCAGGCGGACCAGCCGTTCGAGCGACGGCTCCTCGATCCGGACGGTGACGAAATCGCCGGGTTTCATCGCCGGGGCCTCGTAAAGCCGCGCGAACAGCAGCCGCCCGGTGGTGCCTTCGCCCACCGCGGCGCTTTCGCGGCTGATCACGCCCCTGGCTTCCAGATCGAGCCCGTAGGCGCTGAGATAGGCCGAGACCGGCGCCTTGAGCAGGCTGCCGGTCTCGTCCAGAAGCCGGCCGTATTGCGGGGTGGAGACGCGGAAGGAGACCTCGAGCGCGTTGCCGTCGACCAGCGTGCCAAGCTGTTCGTTGGCCGAGACGAGCCCGCCCTCGACAACCGAAACATCGCTCAGCGTGCCCGAGAACCCGGCGACGATGCGGGTGTCGGCCAGCTGCCGCTCGGCCTCGTCGAAGGCGATGCGCGCGCGGGCAAGGCTGGTATCGGCCTGGTCGATGCGGGCCTCGGCCACGGCCAGCGCCTGCCTGCGCGCGATGACGGCCTGCCGGGCCTGCGCAGCCGCAAGCTCGGCGGTTTCCACCGCCGCCGAGGTGCCGACGCCGCGATCTTCCAGGTCGACCTGCCGCTGATAGGCCTTTTCCTGCAACGTGGCCTGTTCCTCTGCCGCCTCCAGCTCGTCCTGCGCCAGCTCCAGCCCGCGCACGGCCTCCTTCTTCTCGGCCTGCGCGTCGGTCAGTTCGCTCTCGGCGCGGTTCAGGGCAAACTCCGCATCGGCCGGGTCGACCTGTGCCAGAAGCTGGCCCGCCTCGACCACGCCGCCCTCTTCGAAATTGTCCGCCAGCGTGACCAGCGTGCCGGTCGTCCTGGCGCGGATCTCCAGCGTCCGGCGGCTTTGGATTTCGCCATAGGCGGTCAGTTCCGGCGTGATCGTCTGTTCGCGCGCCTCGACCACGTTGACGGCGAAGACGCGTTCGCGCCGCTCGGGCACGCGCGGCTCGTCCGCCATCCGTTCCTGCACGGCGGAAAACACGATCTGGCCGGCATAGACCAGCAGACCCAGCGTCAGCGACAGCAAAAGCAGGCCGGTCAGGCTTTGGCGGAGGAATCTCATACGGCTTCGTAGAACCCCTGAAACGGGCCCCTCGGGGCGTCCGGTGATAGTAGTCGGAATGGCGTGAAAGCCAAGTGCACGGGGGTTCTACGGCCGAGGCCGTTACTTCCGTCGCAGATTTTCATCAAGCCGCGGCATGATTTCCACGAAATTGCAGGGCCGGTGGCGATAATCGAACTGCGGTTCGAGAATCTCGTCCCACGCATCCTTGCACGCGCCCGGGCTACCCGGCAGCGCGAAGAGATAGGTGCCGTTCGCCACGCCGCCGGTGGCGCGCGACTGAACGGCGCTGGTGCCGATCTTCTTCATCGAGACGATGGTGAAGACCGTGCCGAAGGCGTCGATCTCCTTCTCGTAGATCTCGCGATGCGCTTCGACCGTCACGTCGCGCCCCGTCAGGCCGGTGCCGCCGGTAGAGATGACCACGTCGACACGGTCGTCATTGACCCATTCACGCAACTGTTCGACGATCTGGTCGCGCTCGTCGCGCACGATCATCCGGTCGGCCAGGATATGGCCCGCCGCCTCGATCCGGTCGGCCAGCGTGTTGCCGGACTTGTCGTCGGAGGCATCGCGCGTGTCGCTCACGGTCAGAACGGAGATGCGGACGGGGATGAACTCCCTGCTGTCGTCTATGCGGCTCATGGCGGGTCAGGTCCTTTCGATCAGGGCAAGGCGCAGGGCGAGGCCCGTGAATATGGTGGCGCAGACATAGCCTATTCCACGCGAGAAGGCGGGGGACTGCGTCATCTTGCGCCCCAGGCCGCCGGCGAAGATGCCCACGGCGGCATTGACGACGAACCCGCCCGCGGCAATCACCGCGCCAAGGATCAGGAACTGCCCCAGAACGCTGCCCTTCGCCGGGTCGATGAATTGCGGCAGGAAGGCCAGCACGAAGAGGATGACCTTCGGGTTGGTAAGGTTCACGACCATCCCGTCGCGGAAGGCGCGGGCGGGGCGGACCCTGGGGGCGTCGCCGGCCTGCGGCGGGTGCCGCAATGCCTGCCATGCCAGCCAGAGCAAGTAGGCGACGCCAACCCATCGGATCACGTCGAAGAGCCATGGCAGGGTGGCCACGGCCGCGCCGAGGCCGAGCCCCGCCAGCGTGACATGTACCATGCCGCCAACCACGATACCGGCACTGGCGGCAATGGCCGGAACCGGCCCGGCGCGCAGGCCCTGGCCAAGGCAGAACATCATGTCGGCCCCCGGCGTGAGGTTCAGCGCCACGGCGGCGGGCACGAAGGCGAGAAGCGTCAGCAGATCGACCATCACAGATCGAACCAGTTGTGGCGCGGACCGAGATTGACAACCTGCGTATCGCCGATCTGGCCCGTGTGCCCCCAGCTATCGTGGATATGGCCGCAGAAGGCGAACCTGGGCTGGATGCGCTCGATGGCTTCGAAGATCGCTGTCGAGCCGACCGACTGACCGCCCGATGTCACGTCCGCAACGCCCTTGGGCGGCGAGTGCAGGACGAGGATATCGGCCGTCTCGCACGCGCCCAGCATCTCCGCCGCCTGGTCTTCGGACAGATCGCAGCTCCAGTCGCCGAATGGCGTGACCGGCACGCCGTAGCCCAGCCCGAACACGTGCAGCCCGTTCACGTCGACCCCGGTGCCGTGCAGCACGCGCATCCCCGGGTTGGCCGCCGCCTGCAATTCCTCGAAGCTTTCAGCATTGCCGGGCACCACGACGAAGGGGGCGGTGATGCCCTCCAGAAGCTCCATCGCCTCGGACAGCCCCTGCCGCATGTTGCAGAAATCGCCCGCGCCGATCACGAGGTCGGCGTCGTGGCTGGCCTCGACAAGCTCGGCGGCACGGGCACGGGCGAGGTGCAGGTCGGAAAAGGCCAGTACCTTCATGCTTCCCCCTCGAGCCGCGCCTGCAACTCCAGCAGGTCGGCCCAGGCGTGCCGCTTGTTGTGCGGGTTACGCAAAAGGCCCGCCGGGTGGAACATCGGCAGGGCCGGCCGGCCATAGGCCTGGGTCCAGGTGCCGCGCAGCCGGGTGATGCCGCGGCGGCCCAGCCCGGCCTGACAGCTCGTGTTGCCCATCAGCACGACCAGTTCGGGGTCGACCAGCTCCACGTGCCGCTGCACGAAGGGCAGCAGCATCGCGATCTCCTCGGGAGTCGGGTCGCGGTTCTGGGGCGGGCGCCAAGGCAGGACGTTGGTGATGTAGACCGCGCGGGCCGGGTCATCGGCATGGCGGGCCATGCCGATCGCCGCCAGCATCCGGTCGAGCAACTGCCCGGCGCGGCCGACGAAGGGCTTGCCCTGCATATCCTCGTCACGACCCGGGGCCTCGCCGATGATCATCACGCGGGCGGCGGGGTTGCCATCGAAGAAGACAAGGTTCCGGGCGCCCATCTTCAGGTCGCAATGGGGGTAGTCCGCCATCGCCGCCTCCAACGCCCTGAGGTCGGGTGCATCGGCGGCGGCGGCGCGGGCCACGTCGACCGGGTCGACCTCTGGCATGGGCTGGGGAATTGGCGGCGCGGCGGTGGATTGGGCTTCGACGGGCGCCGGCTTGGGGGCAAGCGCGGCGGCCGGAATTTCATAGCGGTTGACCGGCAGGTCGCCGATCGCCTCGGTCGCGCCGAGTTCGATGTGCCATTCCAGCAGCGCGCGGGCGGCGTGATATGAAAGCTCCGATTCCACGGTCGCAGCGTATCTCAAGGCCGGGCCGGTCTGAACCCGGAAAAGCGGGTCAGGCCACCATCGCGGCGGCGGCGCGCAGGTCGTCGCGGAAGCGGGCACGTTCGTCGGCCTGTTGCGCCCGGTCGGGCAGGCGCAGGAGGAAGCTGGGGTGGACAGTGATGAAGACGGGCGTGCCATCGTCTGCGGCTTCGACACTGCCGCGGCGCTTGAGTAAGCCCTTGCGGTTGCCGGTCAGGCTTTCCAGTGCCGTCGCCCCCAGCGCCACGATCAGGCCGGGCTGCACACGCTTGCGCTCGATATCCAGCCACCAGCGGCAATGCTGGATCTCGTGCGAATTGGGCGGTTCGTGCAGGCGGCGCTTGCCGCGGGGCTTGAACTTGAAGTGCTTGACGGCATTGGTGACGTAGGCCTTTGACCGGTCGATGCCGGCCTCGCCCAGAACCTCGTCGAACAGCCGCCCGGCGGGGCCGACGAAAGGCCCACCGGTCAGGTCTTCCTGATCGCCCGGCTGCTCGCCCACGAACATCAGCTTGGCATCGAGCGGCCCTTCGCCCGGCACGGGCTGGGTGGCATTTTCCCAAAGCGGGCAGCGGCGGCAGCCCTGAAGTGCTGCGCGGAACTCGGCCTCGCTGTCGATGGGCGGCACGTCCTCTCGCTCGTTGTGCAGGCGGTGAAGGATGCGCCCCGCGCGGGCCGGGGCGAGTGTCGGTGCAGCCTCGGCCATGCCGGCGGCGCGGGCGCGGGCGGTGGCGACCATTTCGGGGATCAGGTCGGCCTCGGGCAGGTTCTTCCAGTATTTCTTGGGCATCTCGGCCTGCATCGCCTTCAGCTTCACCCGGGCCGGGTTGAAGATCGACCGGAAATAGGTGCGCCAGAGGGTTTCGGTGTCATCCTCGGCCAGCGGTGGCTTGGGCGCGCCGGGGGCGAAGCGGAGCGTGCCATTTTCGAAATGCGCGGACAGGTCAGGGGTGAAGATCGTCCAGTCCATGTCGCCGAAGCGCTTGGCAAAGAAGGGCGCGGTGGGTTCGGTGATGAAATGCGACGGCTCGAACCACGCGGCGAAGCGGCGGCGTGGGGCGTCAGGCTCGCCGATCTCGCGGAAGCGGACGAAGGCGGTCATCTTGTGCTTGTCGCGGCCGACTTCCTTGGCCATGGCGTTGAGCTTGGCGACACGCGGGTCGCCCCGGTCGTGGATCAGTCGGGGATTGTCCTGCAACGCGCAGAGCAGGGCATAGGCCCGCGCGAAGCGTTCCGGATCGCGGTGCCAGAGGGCGAGGCGGGTGAGGGCCAGAAACCCTTTGGGAACAGTGATCCGGGCAGTGGCATCAGCCTTGGGCAGAGGGGCGCCGGGGCCGTCGAAGAGGTCGCCCGCCCCCTCGCCATGCTGCCACAGCACCTGCTCCGGTGCAACGCCCGCGGAAAGCAGCCCCCGCGCCGCATCGCGCCATGCCTCGAAGGTGCCGACGGTGGGCAGGTCGACCCGGTGCATCAGAACAGCGCCAGCTGTTCCGGCGGCGGCGCGAAGCGCGCGCGCAGGTCGGCGGCGTCGAGCGTGTTGCGCGGGCTCCATCCGGGGAGGGTGATGAAGGGGCGGGCGTTCTTGAGGTTGGCGCCCATGCGCTGCAGGTCCTCGTAACGCAGGCCGCGATGGCGGCGGGTGGCGAGGATGCGGGTCACCGTTTTCGTGCCAAACCCCGGCACGCGGAGCAGAGTTTCCCGGTCGGCCCGGTTCACGTCGACGGGGAAGGCATGCCGATTGGCCAGCGCCCAGGCGAGCTTCGGATCGACCTCCAGATCTAGGTTGCCGCCCTGAGTGGCCCCCGTGATCTCGCCCAGTTCGAACCCATAGAACCGCAACAGCCAGTCGGCCTGGTAGAGCCGGTGTTCGCGCATCAAAGGCGGCTTGATCAGCGGCAGCGTGGACGAAGCATCGGGGATGGGCGAGAAGGCCGAGTAATAGACGCGTTTCAGCCGGTAACTACTGTAAAGCCGGGTGGAGGTTTTCAGGATGGTAGCATCGTTCGCCCCGTCTGCCCCCACGATCATCTGCGTCGACTGCCCCGCCGGGGCAAAGCGCGGCGGGCGCTTGCCGGTGAAGCTTTTCTCCTTCCGCTCTTCCTTGAGGATGCGCACATCGGCCATCGCCTTGCGGATCTGGTCGGGCGACTTCTCGGGCGCGTAGGATTTCACGGCAGTGTCGGTGGGCAGTTCCACGTTGATCGACAGCCGGTCGGCGTAGAGCCCGGCCTCCTCGATCAATTTCGGGTCGGCGTCGGGGATGGTCTTGAGGTGGATGTACCCGCGAAAGCGGTGCTCGGTCCGCAGGGTCCGGGCGATGCGCACCATGTCGGCCATCGTGTCGTCGGGCGAGCGGATGATGCCGGAGCTGAGGAACAGCCCCTCGATATAGTTGCGGCGATAGAATTCGAGGGTGAGATGCACCACCTCCTCGGGGCTGAAACGGGCGCGTTTGACGTTGGAACTGACCCGGTTGATGCAATAGGCGCAGTCGTAGATGCAGAAATTCGTCATCAGGATCTTGAGCAGGCTGATGCAGCGGCCATCGGGCGCATAGGCGTGGCAGATGCCCGACCCGGTGACCGAGCCCAGCCCCTTGCCATCGCGGCTGTGACGCTTCGCGCCGCCGCTCGATGCGCAGGAGGCATCGTATTTCGCGGCATCGGAAAGAATCGCCAGTTTCTGATCGAGGGTCATCGCAGCCATGGTGTTCACTATATGTTCGCGTCATGGACCCCGCAAGCCAACGACTTCGTGATGCGCTAGACTCCGCAACGCGGCGTTCCTATAACCCGGCCCAGACAAGAGAGAGCGGCGGATGAGCTTTTCACAAACCCATCTCCTGGGGATCGAGCCCCTCGCGGCCCCGGAAATCAGCACCATTCTCGACCTGTCCGAGCGCTATGTGTACCTCAACCGGTCCAACATGAAGCACGGCGATGCGCTGGCAGGTCTGACCCAGATCAACATGTTCTTCGAGAATTCCACCCGCACGCAGGCCAGTTTCGAGTTGGCGGGCAAGCGGCTGGGGGCGGACGTGATGAACATGGGGATGCAGGCAAGCTCGATCAAAAAGGGCGAGACGCTGATCGACACGGCGCTGACGCTGAACGCGATGCATCCCGACCTGCTGGTCGTGCGGCACCCGCATTCAGGGGCGGTGGACCTGCTTGCGCAGAAGGTGAACTGTGCCGTGCTGAACGCCGGTGACGGGCGGCACGAGCACCCCACGCAGGCGCTGCTGGATGCGCTGACCATCCGCCGCGCCAAGGGCCGGCTGCATCGTCTCAGCATCGCGATCTGCGGCGATATCGCCCATTCGCGGGTGGCGCGGTCGAACATACTTCTGCTGCACAAGATGGAGAACCGCGTACGGCTGATCGGGCCGCCGACGCTGATGCCGTCGGGCATTTCCGACTTCGGGGTCGAGGTGTTCGAGGACATGAAGGAAGGGCTGCGCGACGTCGACGTGGTGATGATGCTGCGGCTTCAGAAGGAGCGGATGGACGGCGGCTTCATCCCGTCGGAGCGGGAATACTACTTCCGTTACGGGCTGGATGCAGAGAAGCTGGCCTACGCGAAGGACGACGCCATCGTCATGCACCCGGGTCCGATGAACCGGGGGGTCGAAATCGACGGCGAGATCGCCGACGACATCAATCGCAGCGTCATCCAGGACCAGGTGGAGATGGGGGTCGCCGTGCGTATGGCGGCAATGGACCTTCTGGCGCGAAACCTGCGCGCCAACCGAACCAGAGAGGTGATGGTATGAGCGACAAGATCAACGTGAAGGCAAGCGACCGGGGCCTTGTGTGGGTCTTCGCGGTCGACCTCGAAGGCGACGAGGCCGCGAATTTCAACCGCCGCAACGGCGAATGGCCGGCGCAGAAGGCGCTGGGGGCGGACACGCTTGACCCCGAACATGTGGAGGTGTTCCAGGCGAGCGACCTCGAAGGTGTGGGCCTGGCCGGCTATCTCGAAGAAGGGATGGGCATTCCCCGCGATCAGCTTCAGGACATGCGCGCCCGACTTGACGGGCAGCAGGGTTGGGTGATGGTGGTGACGTCGAAAGCCCTTGGTGGCAAGGCGCAGACGCTGATCCCGCGCGCGCCGCTGCGCCTGATCGGAAGCTTCTCGGAAGACCGCCCGCCCGTCTCGTTCGAGACGCTGCCCTCGGGATCGGCGCAGGGCACGGTGTCGGGTGGCGCCAGCGAAACCGAGGCGCCGCGCCAGCGCAACTGGCTCTGGGCCGTGGCGGGGGTGGTCGCGCTGGCGATCATCCTGACCCTCGTGCTGGTGGCCCGGTGAGCGATGCCGCCCTTTCCCGGCCGGAACCGGCCGAGGGCGAGGCGATACTGGCGGAATTCGCGCCCGACCGGGCGACATACTGGCGCGACCAGGCGTGGATGGCCGCGCTTGGCATGGCGGGCGGCATGGCGGTTCTGTGGGCCATCGGCAACCCGCATGTCTGGACGGGCGCCGTGGGCGGGCTGGCGGCGGTGGGCCTGCGGTCGTGGTACCTGTTATCCGAGGAGATGGCGGTTCGCTGGGTGCTGACCGAGGAGCGGCTTCTGGGACCGAACGGGCGCAGGGTTCGGCTGGGCGAGATCGAGCGTGTGCGCAGCCTCGGCTCGGCGGTGCAGGTGGTGACCACGTCTGGCGACAAGCACCTGCTGAAGTACCAGGCCGACCGCGACGCCACGCTGGCCCGGCTGCGCCGTGCCGGGGCGGGGAGGGGCGGATGAGCGAGGCCGACAGCTGGAAGGGCATTCTCGACGACGACGAAACCGTGCTCTGGCAGGGGCGGCCTGATGGGCGCGTGACGTTAAAAGCGAAGAATATCATGGGGTTCCTGTTCGGGCTGTTCTTCGCGGGCTTCGCCCTGGTGTGGATGGTGCTGGCCTCGCAGGCGGGCGGGTTCTTCTGGATGTTCGGGCTGCTGCATTTCTTCGTGGGGCTCGGGGTCGCCTTCGGGTCGACCTTCTGGAGCGCGTGGCGGCGGCGGCATACGTGGTACACGCTGACCGACCGGCGGGCCTTCATCGCGACCGACCTGCCGTTCCGGGGCCGCAGCCTGAAAAGCTATCCGATCACGAAATCGACGGTGATCGACTATGACGGGGGCCAACCGGCCTCGATCATGTTCAACCATGAAATGCGGCGGAAGAAGAACGGGCATTACCGCGTTGACGTGGGCTTTGAACGCATCGAGAACGGGGCGGAGGTGTATCGGATGATGCGAGACATTCAGAAGGGGCAGGCGGTTTGAAAACCCTTTTTCACAACGCCCGGCTGATCGATCCGGAAGCTGGCACGGACGCGCCGGGCTGGCTGTTGGCCGGCGGTGGGAAGGTGCTGGACCGGGGCAACGGCGAAGCGCCCAAGGCCGAGAAGGTCGTCGATTGCGGGGGCAAGTGCCTGGCGCCGGGGATTGTCGATATCGGCGTGAAGGTCTGTGAGCCCGGCGAGCGGCACAAGGAGAGCTATCGCTCGGCCGGGCTGGCGGCTGCGGCGGGCGGGGTCACCACGATGGTGACGCGGCCCGATACGCTGCCCGCGATCGACAGCCCGGAAACGCTGGAATTCGTGGCGCGGCGAGCGCAGGAGGCGGCGGATGTGACCGTGCTGGCCATGGCCGCCCTGACCAAGGGGCGCGAGGGCCGGGAGATGACCGAGATCAGCTTCCTGATGGATGCTGGCGCCGTGGCCTTTACCGACTGCGACCACGTGGTGACCGATACCAAGGTTTTCACCCGGGCGCTGACCTATGCCCGCAGCCTTGGGGCGCTGGTGATCGCGCATCCACAGGAGCCGGTGCTGTCGGCGGGGGCGTCGGCGACTAGCGGAAAGTTCTCTTCTCTCAAGGGGTTGCCCGCCGTCTCGCCGATGGCGGAACGGATGGGGCTGGACCGGGACATCGCGCTGATCGAGATGACGAGGGCGCGGTACCATGCCGACCAGATCACGGCGGCGCGGGCGTTGCCAGCGCTGGAGCGGGCCAAGAACAACGGGTTCGACGTAACCGCCGGCACCTCGATCCATCACCTGACGCTGAACGAGCTGGACGTGGCCGATTACCGGACCTTCTTCAAGGTCAAGCCGCCGCTGAGGTCCGAGGAGGACCGGATGGCGGTGGTCGAGGCGGTGCGCGAGGGGCTGATCGACACGATCTCTTCGATGCACACGCCGCAGGACGAGGAAAGCAAGCGCCTGCCCTTCGAGGAGGCGGCGAGCGGGGCGGTGGCGCTGGAGACATTGCTGCCGGCGGCGATGCGGCTCTACCATTCCGGCGACCTGAGTTTGCCCCAGCTTTTCAAGGCCTTGGCGCTCAACCCCGCCAAGCGGCTGGGGCTGGAAAGCGGGCGCCTGGGCAAGGGGGCGCCGGCCGACCTGGTGCTGTTCGACCCCGACAAACCCTTCATCATGGATCGCGAAACCCTGCGGTCGAAATCCAAGAACACGCCCTTTGACGGCCAGCGCATGCAGGGGCGTGTGCTGGCGACTTACGTGGGTGGCGAATGCGTTTTCGCCGAATAATGGAACTGAAAATCTATTTGGAAAATTCATGCTCAGAAATTGGTTTGGCCGAAGACGGGGAATGTCCCTGAAGGCGTTCCGGGACGAGATAGGCTCGCGGATACAGGACTCTGCCAGTGTAGCCAGGGTCGCGAGCGAGGGGGAGGCCGGGCTGCATGTATGGCATTCCGAGCAGCAGGAGGCCCCCACGACCATCGACATGACGAACATGTGGAAGACATACAGGGCCATGCTCGGAGATGGCCTGGAGACGGACGACCTGCTGCGCGAGTTCACCGCCGCAGTGGCGGAGGACCCGGATAACATCACCGTGGAGGCCGGCATGCTGCGGCCCCTGATCCGCCACATCGACTACATGGGCCGGGACGCGGAAATCGCGCGGCCGCTTTTCGAGAACGGGGAAGATCTTCCGGCCGATCATCCCGGGGTCTGGGCCGCGCCCTTTGCCGGCGACCTTGTCTGGATGGCCGCGCTGGAGACGCCGGGCACCGTGCACCCGGTGACGCGAAGGCACCTCGGGGCGCTTGGGCTTACCGGGCCGCAAGCCCTTGAACGGGCGATGGAAAACGAGCGAGGCATCGCACGCGAGATCTGTATGGAGGATGTCAACGAGGCGGGGCTGGCAGCCTTCTATTACGAAGGGTCGCACGAGTGGATGACGCCCACCCTTCTGGCACATGACACGCTGTTCCAGGACATGATGGCCGGAAACGGCATGGAGCGCGGCTGGGTCGCGCATCCGTGTCGGGAGAGGGTCTTTTTCACCGATCCGCGGCTGGAATACGCCGAGGACATGATGGCCGAAGTGGTGCGGCTTTTCATCACCGAGAGCCACCCGCAATCTCGCCTTGTTTTCGAGGTTGTCCGGGGGCGTGACATGGTTTCGCCGGTCATGGTTGTCCCGGAGAACGGCGCGGCGTATCTACTGCCTGACGAGTGATATCACTGAACACGGAAGAGGCGCTTTCACATGCCCTTGATGGACACACCGATCATGCTTCTCCTGCTTTGGGCCGTGATCGGCTACTTGCTGGGGTCGATCCCGTTCGGGATACTGCTAACCCGTTGGTTGGGATTGGGAAATCTGCGGGAGATCGGGTCGGGGAACATCGGGGCGACCAATGTTCTGCGGACCGGTGACAAGCGGGCGGCGGCGGCGACGTTGCTCCTTGATGGCGCGAAGGGGGCGGTGGCGGTGCTGCTGGCGCGGTGGATCACCGGGGAGGATGCGGCGCAGCTTGCCGGCCTGGCGGCTTTCCTGGGGCATTGCTTCCCGGTCTGGCTGGGATTCCGGGGCGGCAAGGGGGTGGCGACATTCCTGGGCATATTGCTGGCGCTGGCCTTGCCGGTGGGGATCGCGGCCTGCCTGACATGGGCCGTAACCGTCGCTGTCACAAGGACTTCTTCCATGGGCGCGCTGATGGCGGCGGCGCTGTCGACGCTGTGGGTTTTCGCTCTGGGGCATCCGCGGATGTTCGTGCTGGGGGTGATCCTGACGATCCTCGTCTTCGTGCGGCACCGGGAGAACATTGCCCGGATCAAGGACGGGGCCGAGCCGAAGATCGGCCAGAAATCCTGAGCTTCTTGCCGGCGATTCCGCGCTGCGGCGTGATTCGATGGTTAACGCCGTTGTTTTGAAGGGATCGTGACGTCGGTATCACGTCGGTATTCCGTCGGTATCGCGTCGGTGCGGGCGTCCGTGAGGACGGGCGTCAATGTGGCGCGCGGTGCGGGGCGGTACGAGATGTGGGGCCGGGCGCAACGGCGCGCCGGGCGGGGTATGGTGTGTTGGCTTCCTGCCATCTGGCGCGGCCGGAAGGTTGGTGGCAAAGTCGGCAGGTGGTTTCGGTTCGAGGGAGACGGAGATGGCGGATGCAAGCGCGCTGATCGGGTCGTGGCGGATGGAGGCGTGGACCCGCTCCTCTGTCGAGACGGGGGAGGTAACGGACGCGCTGGGCCCTGCGCCGATCGGGTATATCGCCTATCACGCCGACGGGCGGATGATGGCGACGGTGCTGCGGCGGGACCGGCCCGCGCCGAAGCCCGGCGGCTGGACGCAGGCCGAGAAAGCGGCGCTTTTCGACGACATGCTGGCCTATGTCGCCTCGTACCACCTGGAGGAGGACCGGGTGGTGCATCATGTCGACGGATCATGGAACCCGAACTGGGGCGGAGACCTGTCGCGGCCGTTCACGCTGGAGGGCGATCGGCTTGTGATCAGCGGCGCGCCGGGAGTGGACCCGGCGACGGGCGAGACGGTGGTTTACCGGATGGAATTTACCAAGGTCTGACGTCGGGAGTGGTGGGGTGGCACCCGCCCTGCGAGGAGGAATTGTTACGAGGCCCCGGCTCGGGGGCCGGGGCGGGATGGATCTGCCGCTCCGGCGCGGCAGATCGCCGGGGTCAGAGGACGGGTTCGGCGGGGAACAGGTCGGGGTCGCCGAGCGGGTTGACGCCCGGCCCCGGGTCGAATGCCAAAGCCAGATCGTTGCCCGTCATCCCCGACGGCCCGGCATCCGCGGAGGCGAAGAGGCCGCCTTGTCCGAAGGCCTCGCCCGGCCCTTGATCGGCCGGAAACATGTCATGCAACTCGATTCCGGGGGAGGGCATGTCGGCGCCGGACATGGCGCTTGCGGAGAGGGTCGTGCCGGTCGCCTGCGGCTGGTCCTCGGGCCCGGGAGGCGGGCCGAAGGGATAGACCGGGGGATCGCCTGGCTGCCACGGATCGAGCGCGACCGAGATCTCGGCGCTTGCCGTCTCTCCGTTGCCGTCGGTGACGGTGTAATCGAAGATGTAGATTTCGAAATAGTCGTCGTAGATGCCGCCTTGCGGGGCCATGTACTTGACGAGTTGCTGGCCGTCTTCCGTGGTCACGATGGAGGCGTCCCCGATGGACGGGTCCGACAGGGAGGTGATGGTCAGCGGGTCGCCGTCGGGATCGGTGTCGTTGGCCAGCACGTTGATATAGATCGTCTCGCCAGACCCGGCCTCGGCGTAATCGTCCCTTGCCTCGGGCGGGCGGTTTGGCAGCCTGTCCGGTGTCGAGCGCCCTTCCGAGACGATCGCGGTCAGGGCGCCCGTGGCGACGAGGCCGGTGGCGGTGAGGGCCAGCATGTTGACGAAGCTGTCGTCGCCGGCATGTGTTCCGGCGACCGGGTAGGCACCGTCGGAGAACTCGAGCGACTGGCTGCCATCTTCCAGGGGACGCAGGTAATAATCGGTGATGATGATCGATTGGCCGTCGTTGAAGACCAGGATCAGGTCGGGGCCCGCCTTGTGATAGGCCGAGACATCCGAGCGGGCAGCGTTGATCGCAACGGGCCGGCCGTTCAAGGGTGGGTTGATCGTGATTGTCATCGAGAATACCGGAACGGCGCGGTTATCAAAAGTCTTGGGTCTTGATAACTAAAGTCTGGATCTCATACAAGGCGGCGTTCAGGGGCGGCGAGGGGTTTCCCCCTCGCCTAGTAGCTGTATTCGGCGTAGATGGGCGCGAGGGTCTCGTTCCACTCGCCGTGGTATTTCGCCAGCAGCTCGTCGGCCGGAACCTGTCCGGTTTCGATGCTTTCCTTCAGGGCGTTGAGGAAGTGCGTCTCGTCGGCGATCATGCCGCCGGCGCCGGGGCGGGCGCGGGCCTTGAGGCCGGCCTCGGAGATGGCGACGGCCTCGCGGGCGAGGTCGTGCATCTTCAGCCCGTTCACCTCTGCCTGAAGCGCCTGTTCGCTGGCGGCTACGCGCAGGGCGTCGCGGGTTTCGGCATCCCAGTCTTTCACCATGTCCCACGCCGCGTCGAGCGAGCTTTGGTCATACATCAGCCCGACCCAGAAGGCGGGCAGCGCGCAGAGGCGGCGCCACGGGCCGCCATCGGCGCCGCGCATCTCCATGAACTTCTTGATCCGCGCCTCGGGGAAGATGGTGGTGAGGTGGTCGGCCCAGTCGCTGAGCGTGGGGGTTTCGCCGGGCAGGGCGGGCAGTTCGCCCTTGAGGAAATCGCGGAAGGACTGACCCAACGCGTCGATATACTTGCCGTCGCGGTAGACGAAATACATCGGCACATCGAGCGCGTATTGAGCCCAGGCCTCGAACCCGAAGCCCTCGTCGAAGACAAAGGGGAGCATGCCGGTGCGGTCGGGGTCGAGGTCGCGCCAGACGCGGGAGCGCCAGGACTTGTGGCCGTTGGGCTTGCCCTCGAAGAACGGCGAATTGGCGAAGAGCGCGGTGGCGACGGGCTGCAATGCCAGCGCCACGCGGAGCTTCTGGACCATGTCGGCCTCGGACGAGAAATCGAGATTCACCTGCACGGTGCAGGTGCGGTACATCATCGATTTGCCCATCGAGCCGACGCGATCCATGTACTCAGTCATCAGCTTGTAGCGGCCCTTGGGCATCATCGGCATCTGCTCGTACGACCATTCGGGCGCCGCCCCGAGGCCGATGAAGCCGACGCCGACCTTGTCGGCGATGGATTTGACGTCGGCGAGGTGGGCGTTCACCTCGTCGCAGGTTTCATGGATCGACTCGAGCGGAGCGCCGGAAAGTTCCAGTTGCCCGCCCGGTTCGAGGCTGACATTGGCGCCGTCCTTTTCCAGGCCGATGAGCTTGCCGTTTTCCTCGACGGGGGCCCAGCCGTGCAGGTCGCGCAGCCCTTCCAGCACGGCGAGGATCGAGCGTTCGCCGGCATAGGGGAGGGGCTTGAGGCTGTCCTTGCAGTAGCCGAACTTCTCGTGCTCGGTGCCGATGCGCCAGTCTTCGCGCGGTTTGCACCCGGATTCGAGGTATTCGGCAAGCTGGTTCTCGGATGTGATCGGCCCGCCGCCGGACTGGGGAATGGACATTTGGGGTAGGCTCCTGCTTCGGCGTGCGGTCGTTAGATGGAAGAAGTGGCTTCAAACGCCGGGAGTGTCAATGCAGGCGGGCGAGCTTTGCGCGGGCCATGTCGGGGCGCTGCCAGACGGTGACCGGGGCGGTGGCTGGCGCGCGCATCTGGGCCAGCATGCGCTCTGTCCGGATGCCGGGGAGGCTGGCGAAGACGTCGAACAGGGTGTCGGCGCCTTCGGCGGTGAGCGGGATGAAGAGGTCGGGCTGGCCGGGCTGGGAGAGCACCCAGTGGGGCGGTTTGGCGGTGGGGTCGAGGGAGAGGGCGGTGATTTCGGACAGCGCCACGGCGCCGCCGGTGAGGGGGCCGAAATAGGCGATCTGGCCCTCGTCGACCGTCACCACGCCCGGGCCGCCCGCGCCGCCGCGGAAGCGGGCGCGCTGCAGGCCGGCGAGGGTGAGGGCGGCGCCGGCGATGGCCAGGGCCCCGCCGATGTAGGGCAGGAGGCCGGTGGTGCCGAGGAGCCACCAGAGGCCGAGGAGGAGGATGGCGGCGCCGATCAGCGCCTCGCGGAAGCGGTGGAGGGTGGCGCGGGCCTCGGGGCGGATGAAGCTCATGACCAGTCTCCGAGGGCCTGTTGCCAGACGGTAAGGGCCGCGACGGCGGCGGTGTCGGCGCGCAGGATGCGGGGGCCGAGGGCGATTGGGTGGGCCGTTGGGTGGCCCGAGAGGCGGGTGCGCTCTGGGTCGGAGAAACCGCCCTCGGGACCGATGAGGATGGCCCAGGGCTGGCCGAAGAGGTCGGGCGGCAGGGTGGCGGCGGCGCCGGCGAGCGCCTCGTCGCAGAACATCAGGTGGCGGTCGGCGGGCCAGTCGGCGAGGAGGTCGGAGAGCTTGTGGAGGGCGGTGACCTCCGGCACGTAGGTGCCGCCGCATTGCTCGGCCGCCTCAAGGGCGTGGGCCTGGAGGCGGTCCTGGCGGATGCGCTCGGCATTGGTGAAATCGGTCTGGACGGGCAGGATGCGGGCGGCGCCCATCTCGGCGGCCTTCTCGACGATGAAGTCGGTGCGGGC
This sequence comes from Roseovarius sp., assembly GCF_030373445.1. Lineage (GTDB taxonomy): Bacteria > Pseudomonadota > Alphaproteobacteria > Rhodobacterales > Rhodobacteraceae > Roseovarius. The sequence goes on along the minus strand of NZ_JAUCYU010000001.1, from coordinate 90,646 downwards.
CTTCTTGATGGGCGCGAAGAGGAGCCAGAGGTCGGGCGGGTTGCGCTGGGGGGATGTCTGCTCGTCGGCCGTGAGCAGGCCGCCGCGCTTGGAGGCTTCGGCGACGGTGGCGCGCCATTCGCCGTCATGGCCGTTGAAGAGGAGGACCGGGTCGCCCGGCCCCAGCCGCATGACGCCGAAGAGGTAATGCGCCTGGTCGCGGGTGAGGGGAATGGTTTGCCCTTCCCCCAGGGGGTGCTCTACAAACAGCCTGATCTTCGCAATCGCCATGAGGGCAGATATATGACCCCGACGAACGAGACGCCAGAGCCGCGCGGCACGGTGGCCGACGCGGTGAAAGGCAACTGGGTGGACCGGCTGGCGCCGGAGGGCACAAGGCCCTACCTGCGGCTTTCCCGGGCGGACCGGCCGATCGGGACGTGGCTGTTGCTGTTGCCGTGCTGGTGGGGGTTGCTGCTGGCGATGTTGCATGACGGGCGGGCGAGTTGGCACGACCTGTGGATCTTCGCGGGCTGCGGCATTGGCGCGTTCCTGATGCGGGGGGCGGGGTGTACGTGGAACGACATCACCGACCGGCATATCGACGGTTCGGTCGCCCGGACGGCATCGCGGCCGATCCCGTCGGGGGCGGTGAGCGTGACACAGGCACTGGCGTGGCTGGTGGCGCAGGCGCTGGTGGCGCTGTTCATCCTGCTGACCTTCAACTGGGCGGCGATCCTGATGGGGGTGATCTCGCTGGTGCCGGTGTGCATCTACCCGTTCGCCAAGCGGTTCACGTGGTGGCCGCAGATTTTCCTGGGGCTGGCGTTCAACTGGGGGGCGCTGCTGGCGTGGGTGGCGCATACCGGGCGGCTGGAGTGGCCGGCGGTGGTGCTGTACCTCGCGGGGATCTGCTGGACGCTGTTCTACGACACGATCTATGCCCACCAGGATGCCGAGGACGACGCGCTGATCGGGGTGAAATCGACGGCGCGGCTGTTCGGGAACGAAAGCCCCCGGTGGCTGCGGCGGTTCCTTGTGCTGGCGGTGATATTGCAGGGGCTGGCGGTGATCGGGGCGGCCATCGGGGCGGCGCCCTTCGCGCTGCTTGTGGCGCTCCTGGGGACGTGGGCATTCGGCTGGCACATGCACTGGCAGCTCAGCCGGTTCGACCTGGAGGACGGGGAGCGGCAGTTGAAACTGTTCCGGTCGAACCGGGATGCGGGGCTGTGGCCTCTGCCGTTTTTCGCCGTCGCGCTGTTCCTTTGATTGAACTTCCGCCCGGCTGGCCTTAAAACCGCACGACGAATTGGATAAACAGTATAGGCCCATGCGTCTTTCATCGGTATTCGCTATCGGCGGCGTGTTCCTGACAGCGGCCATCCTGTGCCTTGTCTGCGCGCGATTCGCCGTCTCGGTCGTCGAGGAGACGTCGCGCAACTCGGTCCGCAACACGCTTGACGAGAACGGCATGACCTGGACGGAGGTCGATGCCAACGGGCTGCATGTCTTCCTGGCCGGCACGGCGCCGACGGAGGCGCGGCGGTTCAAGGCGCTGTCGATTGCCGGTTCGGTGGTGGATGCCGCGCGGGTGATCGACCAGATGCTGGTGCAGGATACCGGCCAGATCGCGGCGCCGCGCTTTTCCATGGAAATCCTGCGCAATGACAGCGGCGTGTCGCTGATCGGGCTGGTGCCCGCGGCGATGGACCGGGAGGCGTTCGTGGGCGCCGTCGAGGGGGCGGTGGCGGGCGAGCCGGTGGCGAACTTCCTCGAATCCGCCGACTATCCCGCGCCCGAGACCTGGGAGGCGGCGACGGATTACGCGCTACGCTCGCTGAAGGACCTGAAGCGGACCAAGATTTCGCTGGATGCCGGGCAGGTCTCGGTCACGGCGATGACCGAGAGCGCGGCGGTCAAGGCGGACATGGAAAACAAGTTGGCGCGGCGGGTGCCCGAGGGGCTGAAGCTGGCGCTGAACATCTCGGCGCCGCGGCCGGTGATCACGCCCTTTACCCTGCGATTTGTCAGCGAGGAGGGCGAGGCCCGGTTCGACGCCTGTTCCGCCGATACCGAGGCCGCGCGCGAGCGGATCCTCGCGGCGGCGCGCGAGGCCGGGCTGACCGGCAAGGCGAACTGTCTCGTGGGGATGGGCGTGCCCTCGCCGAACTGGGCCGTGGCGGCCGAGCAGGCGATCGCCGCGGTCGGCGAGCTTGGCGGCGGGGTGGTGACCTTCTCGGACGCCGATATTTCGCTGGTGGCGCTGGAAGGCACGCCGCAGGGGCAGTTCGACAACGTGGTGGGCGCGCTGGAAAGCTCGCTGCCGGAGGTGTTCGCGCTGCATGCCGTGCTGCCGGCCCCGCCGGAGGAGACGACGCCCGAGACGCCGGAATTCACCGCCACGCTGTCGCCCGAGGGCATGGTGCAGCTGCGCGGCCGGATCGCCACCGCCGCCGAGCGCAAGCTGGTCGACAGTTTCGCGCGGGCCAGGTTCACCTCGGACGGGGTGCATATGAGCGCGCGGGTGGCCGAGGGGCTTCCCGAGGGGTGGACGTACCGGGTGCTGACCGCGCTCGATGCGCTGTCCTACCTGACCAACGGGGTGGTACGGGTCTCGCCGGACGAGATGCATATCAGCGGGCTGACCGGGCAATCCGGGGCCGGTTCGGCGATTTCGGGGATGTTCTCGGAAAAGCTGGGCGAGGGGGCGCAGTACACGATCGACGTGGATTACCGCGAGGAGCTGGATCCGGTGGCGAGCCTGCCGACGCCCGAGGAATGCGAGGCACGCATCGCCGCGATCCAGGAGACGCGCAAGATCAGCTTCGAGCCGGGATCGGCCAATATCGATGCGTCCGGGTCGGATATCATGGACGATATCGCCGAGATCCTGAAGACCTGTGGCGAGGTCACCATGGAGATCGGCGGCCATACCGACAGCCAGGGCCGCGAGGTGATGAACCAGCAGCTTAGCCAGGAGCGGGCGCAGACGGTTCTGAACGAGCTGCGGATGCGCCGGGTGCTGACCGCGTCGATTTCCGCCGTGGGTTACGGGGAAGCCCAGCCCATCGCCGACAACGGCACGGAAGAGGGCCGCGAGGCGAACCGGCGGATCGAATTCAAGGTGATCCTGCCCGTCGAGATCGTCGAAGAGCAAACAACGCTTGAAACTCTGGAAGGAACGTCAGAAGAACAGTCGGACAGTGATGGTACCGACGGCGAGGCTGACGATGCCGCCGGCGAGGCGGAAGAGGGGGCTGCGGACGCTGCCGATACCGGGGACGGCGACACGCAGGAAGACACGGCGGATGAACAGGATTGAATTCATAATCGCGACGGCCATCATTCTGTTCGTCGCTTTCGCGCTGGGCTGGTTCGCCAACTGGCTGGTGCACAAGTTCATCCGGGTGTCGCAATCGGACGTGGGCGAGCTGGAACGGCTGGCGCAGGAGCTGCACGAGGCCGAGGAGACCCGCGACCAGGCGATCACCTATCTTCAGCAGCGCGAGGCGGAGCTGACCAACCAGCTGAGCCAGACCGAGGCCGAGCTGTCGGCCACGATGGACGGGTTGCGCGAGGCCCGGCACGAGGCCGAGAGCCTGCGCAACGAGTTGGAGCGGCGCGCCGGGTAGGGCGCGCTACTTCTTTTTCTTCTTCGACAGCTTGGTTTTCTCCGCCGCCTTCCTGGCGGCTTTCTTGGCCTTGTCGGCGGCCTTCTTCGCCTTTTCGGCGGCCTTGGCGACCTTGCTTTCGGCCTTCTTGCGGGCCTCCTTGGCCTTCTTCTCGGCCTTGCGGGCGTCGGTTGCCTTCTTCTCGGCTTTCTTCTCGGCCTTCCTGGCGTCCTTGGCCTTGACCTGGGTCTTGTCGGCGGGCTTGGCGGGTTTCGGCGCCTTGGTCGCCTTGGTCGCCTTGGCGGCCTTGGGTTCGGCCGCCTTGGGCTTGGCGGCGGGTTTCTTCGCCTTGGTCGGTTTCTTCGCGGCCGGTTTGGGCGCGGGCTTCGCGGCCTCGGCGGTTTCGGCGCTGTGGGCGGTGTCGACCGGGGAGGCGGCGGGCTTGGTGCGGGTCTTGGCCGGGCTGCGCGGCGCGGTGGGGGCCTTCGACCTTGCGCCGGCGGTCCGGGTGGGCGACTTGCCCGGTGCGGGTTTGGCCCGCGAGCGGGTGGCTGGTTTGGTGGGGCTGGCCTTGGCCGCAGCGGGTTTGGCGGGTGCCTTGGCCGCGGCCGGTTTGGCGGGCGAGACGCGGGCCGCCGCCATGGCGAGGCGGGCGTTCTCGACGATGCGGGGCGCCGTGGCCGCGCCGATGCCGGGCACGTCGGTGAGCGTTGCCGTCGGGGTTTCGGCGAGATCCTTGGCCGTGGTGATGCCGCGCGAGGCGAGCTCGCGGGCCATGGCCGGGCCTACGCCCTTTACGTCTTTGGTGTCGGTCATGTTGATTGCCTTGCCTTGGTTGGTATAGCTTTTGGCGATACTATGTATATACGTTGATTTCAACCGTCGTGATGACAGGGGAGAATAGGGGCGACTGGCGGCGGGGCAAGGGTTTTATCGGAAGGCGGCCTTGCGCGGCGGGCTTTGCCCCTTGTTCCGCGTGACATGCGCCGGGACCGGTTACCTGGTTTCGCCCATCGCCTGTTTCGCGGAGGTGCCGGCCCCGGCAAGCCGGATGTCGGCGGTGCGGGCGTGGGCCTCCATCCCTTCGGCGCGGCTGATGGCGGCGGTGGCGGTGGCGAGGTCGGGGAGGGCGTCTTCGCCGACTTCCTGCCAGGTGACGGTTTTCAGGAACTTGTGGACCGAGAGCCCGCCGGTATAGCGCGCCGCGCCGGAGGTGGGCAGGACGTGGTTGGGCCCGGCGGCCTTGTCGCCGAAGGCCACGGTGGTGGAGGCCCCGAGAAAGAGCGAGCCGTAGGCGCGCAGGCGGTCGCGCCACCAGGGCAGGTCGGCCGCCTGCACGTGGAGGTGTTCGGGGGCCTTGCGGTCGGCGTAGGCGGCCATCTCCTCGGCATCGGCGCAGAGCACCACCTCGCCGAAATCGCGCCAGGCGGCGGTGGCGGCCTCGCGGTTGGCCGGGGGCAGGGTGGCGATGAGCTGGGGCACGCGGGTGAGGACGGTCTCGGCCAAGGCCCGGTCGGTGGTGGCGAGCCAAGCGGGGGAGGTCGGCCCGTGCTCGGCCTGCCCCACGAGGTCGTTGGCGACGGTTTCGGGGTCGGCGGCGGCGTCGGCGAGGACGAGGATATCGGTGGGGCCGGCGAACATGTCGATGCCGACGGGGCCGAAGAGCTGGCGCTTGGCCTCGGCCACGTAGGCGTTGCCGGGGCCCACGAGGATATCCGCCGGGCGCCCGCCGAAGAGGCCGAAGGCCAGCGCCGCCACGCCCTGCACCCCGCCGAGGGTGAGGATGCGGGAGGCGCCGGCGAGCTGCATGGCGTAGAGCATGGGGGACGGGATGCCGCCGGCGGCCGCGTTGGGCGGCGTGCAGGCGGTGATGTCGGGCACGCCGGCCTCGCGCGCTGTGGCGATGGTCATCAGCGCCGAGGCGATGTGGCTGTAGCGCCCGCCGGGCACGTAGCAGCCGGCGGAGCGGACGGGGATCTGTTTCTGGCCGGCGATCAGGCCGGGGCGGAGTTCGACCTGCATGTCCTGGGCGGTGGCGCGCTGGGCGGCAGCGAAGCGGGAGATATTGTCATGCGCCCAGCCAATGCTGTCCTTGAGGGATTGCGGGGTCTCGGCGATGGCCTGTTCGATGCGCTCGGGCGAGACGATGATCTCTCCCTCCCAGCCGTCGAGACGGCGCGCGTAATCCTGCGCCGCCTGGGCGCCGCCGCTGCGCAGGGTCGAGAGCATCTCGCGCACGGTGTCGGAGATGGCCTGGGTGGCCTGCGGCTGTTCGCCGGGGGCGGATTTGAGGGGGATTTCGGCCATGCGCGTGTCTCCTTGCCCACATCAGTTGCGTGGCGGATGGCGCCGGGGCAAGGGGCTTGGCCGTTCGGAGGCGGTGTTTTTCCGGCGGCTGAAACGGGGTTTCGGGTTTCCTGAAAAGAGCGGCGCGAAACCGGGCTCAGAGGCTGGCTTTGAGCCCGCGTGCCGCTTTTTCGATCAGGTCGAGCGTGCCGTCGAAATCGCGGGTGTAGTAGGGGTCGGGGACGTGGTCCATGCCGGTCTCGGGGGCGTAATCGGTAAAGAGGCGGAGGGGCGTGGTGTTGCCGGCGGGGCGGCGGGCCTCGATTCTCTCGATGTTGGAGGCGTCCATGGCGACGAGGAGGTCGAAGCGGGTGAAATCCTCGGGCGAGAGCTGGCGGGCGCGGAGGTCGGACAGGTCGTAGCCACGGGCGAGGGCGGCGCGCTGCATCTCGCCGTAGGGCGGCTCGCCCACGTGCCAGTCGCTGGTGCCGCAGCTGTCGGTCTCGACCTCGGGCGCGAGGGCGCGGAACACGCCCTCGGCGGTGGGGGAGCGGCAGATATTGCCGAGGCAGACGAAGAGAATCCGGGTGGTCATGGGGTCAGTGATAGGGCAAGCAGGGGGCATGGAAAAGATCGTGATCCTGACGGGGGCCGGCATTTCCGCCGAAAGCGGGCTGGGCACGTTCCGCGACGAGGGCGGGATATGGACGCAATACGCGCTGGAGGACGTGGCGACGCCCGAGGGCTTCGCCCGCGACCCGGTGCTGGTACATGATTTCTACAATGCGCGACGGGCGCAGGCGGCGGAGGCCGAGCCGAACCCGGCGCACAAGGCGCTGGCGCTGTTGGAGGCGGAGCACAAGGGCGAGGTGCTGATCGTGACGCAGAACGTGGACGGGCTGCACGAGAAGGCCGGGTGCCGCAACGTGCTGCACATGCACGGGCAGCTGGACCGGGCGTTGTGCGGGGGGTGCGGGCACCGGTGGGATGCGCCGCTGGCGATGGCGGTGGAGGATGGATGCGAGGCCTGCGGGGCAAGGGCCGTGCGGCCGGACGTGGTGTGGTTCGGGGAGATGCCCTATCACATGGACCGGATCGACCGGGAGCTGGCGGAGGCGGATATCTTTGCCGCGATCGGTACGTCGGGGCAGGTTTATCCGGCGGCGGCCTTCGGGCAGCTGGCGGGGGCCTATGGCGCGCGGACGGTGGAGCTGAACCTGGAACGGTCGGCGGCGTCGGAGGATTTCAGCGAGTTGCGGCACGGGCCGGCAAGCAAGGTGGTGCCGGCCTGGGTGGAGGAAGTGCTGCGGGGGTGAGGATCTGACGCGCGCGGAATAGAGGGCGAAGCCCGCCGCGCGAGCGGTCGTTCATTGAGGCGCCATTGGTTCGAGCCCAATGGACGACGCCGTCCCCACGGGCTGGCGCTTTTGCGGATCTCACGCCATGCTGGAATGTCGGATGTGCTTGGCCACCATGAAGTGCCAGTCACCAACGTAGGCAGCGCCACCCCACGGGCAGGCGCCCGCGCGGCTTCGAGACCGGACATATGGACAAAAGAAAAACCCCGCCGGGCTGGGCGGGGCCGTGCTTGAGCCGTCGTGAGGGGGAATGCCCCTCAGGCGTTGGCCGCCTGGGCCTTGGCGATCTCTTTCTTCACCTTCAGCGCGGTGGCCGACAGCGTGTCGTCCTTGGCCTTGGCAAGAAACGCGTCCAGGCCGCCGCGATGGTCGACGCTGCGCAGGGCCGAGGCCGTGATCCGCAGCTTGATGCCGCGGCCCAGCGTTTCGGACTGCAGGGTCACATCGTTCAGGTTCGGCAGGTACCGGCGCTTGGTCTTGTTGTTGGCGTGGCTGGAGTTCATGCCAACCATCGGCTTCTTTCCGGTCAGTTCGCACACGCGCGACATGGGGTCATCCTCGTCTTGGGTCAGGGCGCGTTGCGGCCCCGTTCAATACAAACGGGCACCACCAATGGCGGCGCCCCGAAATCCGTCTGCGGTCTTTACGGCCAAAGATGGGGGGCGTCAAGGGATTCGGGCGGGGAATTTCGCCGGTGCGCGGCGGGGAGTTGAATGTGCCGCCCGGGGGCCTAGGGTGAGGGGCGAAGCGCATCGGAAGGAGACGCAGATGGATATCATGAAGGCCGACGACCGGGAGAGCCGCGCGGCGAGCGCGGAGTATTTCACCGGCCGGGTCTGGCAGGACCCGGTGATCGAGGCGCCGGAGCCCGCGCGGGTGCGGGCGCTGAAGGTGACGTTCGAGCCCGGCGCGCGGACCGCGTGGCACACCCATCCGCTGGGCCAGACGCTGCACGTGCTGTCGGGCGTCGGGCTGGTGGGCCTGCGCGGCCAGGCGCCGCGGGTGATCCGGCCGGGCGACACGGTGTGGTTCGCCCCGGGCGAGGAGCACTGGCACGGTGCCGCGCCCGGCACGATGATGTGCCACCTGGCCATCCAGGAGGCGGAAGACGGGCAGGTCGCCGACTGGCTGGAGCAGGTGAGCGACGAGGATTATGCGCGGACCCCTGCCTGAGCGGTGCCGTTGACGGTTTCCCGCCGGTGCGCAGCACGCGTTTCAGCGGGGAACGGCCGGTCCGTGGCCGGGCCGGGCCGCGGGCGTTGAAACGATGCGGCGGCGGGGACAGGTCCTGTCGACGGGGCAAGAACCGCCCCGCGAAAGGAAAGAGACCCATGCGAGCTATGCTCAAGACAGTTCTGATGACCGCAAGCCTGGCCGGTGTCGTGGCTGCCCCGATGGCGGGCGTGGTCGTGGCCGGTGCTCCCGGCGCGGCAGAGGCCCAGGCCGGCGGCAGTGGCAATGGCAATGGCGCCGGCAACGGCAATGGCAGCGACAACGGCAATGGCGGGGCCGCCGGCGAGGCGCCGGGCGGCCAGGCCAGTGCGGAGGGCGCCCCGGGGGCCGATGGCACCGTTGGCAACCCGGGCAACGACATGGATGTCGGCCGCGCCGGTGAAATGCCCAACGGCGACGAGGACAGCTGGGGCGAAGGCACGCGCGGCTACTCGGATACCGTGGCCGAAGCCGGGGAGGACGGGACGGAGACCGACGTCTCGGAAGACCCGGGCATGGAGGACGACGCGTCCGACATGGAAGAGGCCGAAATGGAAGAAGACGGGACGGACAACAACCCCGAGGTCTGAGGACGTTCGGACCCCTGGCCGGCCGGCGCCTTCGCGGGGCCGGCCGTTTCATTTTGGGGCGCTGCCCCACGTTGAAACCCTGCAGGGTTTCAAGGCTCCCCGGAATATTACCGGCCAGAAGAAGCAGGGGCGTCGTCCTGCGTCTTCTCGGGCCCGGATACCCGATCCGGCGGCGGCCGCGCGGTCAGCCGCGGCCGTGGGGCGCGTCGAAGTCGGGGTTGGGGTTGATCGGGATGATGCCGTAGGGGTTAATCGTCTTGTGGCTCATGTGGTAGTGGCGCACGATGTGGTCGAAATTGACCGTCTCGCGGACGCCGGGCCACTGGTAGAGCTCGCGCAGGTAGCCCCAGAGGTTGGGGTAATCCATGATCCGGTTGCGGTTGCACTTGAAGTGCGTGTGGTAGACGAGGTCGAAGCGGACCAGCGTGGTGAAGAGACGCCAGTCGGCCTCGGTGATCGTCTCGCCCACCAGGTAGCGGCTGTGCGACAGGCGGTTTTCGAGCCAGTCGAGGCTGTCGAAAAGCGCGTGGACCGCGTCGTCATAGGCTTCCTGCGAGGTGGCGAAACCGGATTTGTAGACACCGTTGTTGACGGTGTCGTAGATGCGGTCGTTGACCGGCTGGATCTCGTGGCGCAGCGCTTCGGGCCAGTAATCGTCGGTGTTGCCGGTGATGTCGTTGAAGGCCGAATTGAACATGCGGATGATTTCCGCGCTTTCGTTCGAGACGATGGTCTCGCGCTCGGTGTCCCAGAGCACCGGGACGGTGACGCGGCCCGAGATCTGCGGGTCGGCCTTGAGGTAGAGCTCGCGCAGGTAGTCGAGCCCGTAGAGCTTGTCGCCCGTGGCGCCGGGATAGTCCGAGCGCAGTTCCCAGCCTTCCGAGAGCATGTCGGGGTGGACGACGGAGACGCCGATATGGTCATCGAGGCCTTTCAGCGCCCGGAAGACGAGCGCGCGGTGGGCCCAGGGGCAGGCGTAGGAGACGTAGAGGTGGTAGCGCCCCGAGGCGGCCGGGAAACCGCCCTCGCCCGAGGGGCCGGCGGAGCCGTCGGCGGTGATCCAGTTGCGGAACTTGGTCTCCGAGCGGACGAACTTGCCGCCCGTCTTCTCGGTGTCGTAGCCCTTGTCTTTCCATTCGCCGTCGACGAGCAAACCCATGGGAGCCTCCTTTGGTTAGGCAACGAGCTAGGCCGCGAGGGGTTCCGGGGACAGGGTGAGGGGCGCGCAGGGGCCGTGCGCGGCTGCACATGTCGCTTGCCGCGCGGATTCCGCCGATTCTCGGTTTGCAAGGGCCGCGCCCGGCGCCTATAGGTACGGGAAGACGATGCCCGGAGATCGGGCCGGAAAGGTGTGTGAAGGGCGGCCGACCCAATCCGGGGGCTTAGCTTCATGTCGTCAGTGCTCTCCTTTTCGACCGGGCCGGGACGTGACGTTTGGACAAGGGAGACGCCGCATGAAATTTGCCGTTTTTGTCGCCGCCATGATGGCAGCGGGCGCCGCGCAGGCGCATCCGGGACACCTGGCCGAGGTGGCCGGGCACGGCCACTGGCTGGGCGCGGCCGCGATCGGGGCGGCGATTGCCATCGGGCTCTGGGCCGGGCTGAAGGGGCGGAAGGCGAAGGAAGACCCCGAGGCCGGCGACGAAGAGGCCGACGCCGAGCCGCGGGAGGCCTGAGCCGGATGGTCAAGACCGGCGTGATGATCTGTGGCCACGGCTCGCGCAGCCAGTCGGCGGTGGACGAGTTCGCGACGCTGGCCGAGAAGCTGCCGCCGCTTCTGCCGGCGGAGTGGGAGATGGAATACGGCTATCTCGAGTTCGCCAACCCGGTGATCCGCGACGGGCTGGACCGGCTGCGGGAGAAGGGCTGCGAGCGCATCCTGGCGGTGCCGGGGATGCTGTTCGCGGCGATGCATTCGAAGAACGACATTCCGACGGTTCTGAACACCTATGCGGCGAAGCACGGGATCTCGGTGAGCTATGGCCGGGAGCTTGGGGTCGACCCGAAGATGGTGGCGGCCGCCGGGGCAAGGGTGCGGGAGGCGCTGGAGCGCGCCGATGCCGAGCATGGCGCGGTGAGCCGGCATGACACCTGCCTCGTGGTGATCGGGCGCGGCGCGTCGGACCCGGATGCCAATGCCAACGTGTCGAAGATCGCGCGGCTGTTGCAGGAAGGCATGGGGTTCGGCTGGTGCGAGGTGGGCTATTCGGGCGTCACCTTCCCGCTGGTGGAGCCGTGTCTGCAGCACGTGGTGAAGCTTGGGTACAAGCGGGTCGTCGTGTTTCCGTATTTCCTGTTCTCGGGGATCCTGATCGACCGGATCTATGGCTTCACCGACCAGGTGGCGGGGGAGTATCCCGGCACGCAGTTCGTGAAGGCGGATTACCTTGGCGATCATCCGCAGGTGCTGGAGACCTTTGCCGAGCGGGTGGTCGAGCAGGTGGGGGCCGTGCCGCCGCCCAATTGCGGGACGTGCCCCTACAGGACGCAGGTTCTGGCGCTGGAAGGCGAAGAGGTTGTGGAGATTTCGGCGGAAGAGCGGCGGGGGCATCCGGCGTTCAGCGACACGCCGCCGCCCACCTGCGTGATGTGCAAGTATCGCACCGCCGTTCTGGGCTTCGAGGCCGAGGTGGGGGCGGTTCAGGAGAGCCATCACCACCATGTCGAGGGGCAGGGGGCGTCGGCGCCGGGGTCGAACGTGGAGGATTGCCAGCTGTGCAGCACGTTCTGCACCGGGCTGTGCCGGCTGGAGATGGCGGGGCATCATCACCATCATCATCACGATCACGGGCACCATCATCACCATCATGACCATGGGCATGAGCACCACCACCATGATCATGACCATCACCACGATCACGGCCACGATCATCACCATCACCACCACGCCGCCTATCCGCATGCCGACCACCCGCTGGGGCCGGAGAGTGCGCGGAAGGCGAAGGCCTGAGGCGGGCGGGTCGTTCGTTCGAGAGATGCGTTGCCGGAGCGGTGTCCGGCGTTCCAGAGAGCCGAGGCCAGACCAGTGCGCCCTTACGAGAAGAACCCGCAGGCGATTTATGCCGAGAGCTTCGCGACCGTCCGCAAGGAGGCGCGGCTGGACCGGTTCGGGCCGGGGATGGAGGCGCTCGCGATCCGTCTGATCCATGCCTGCGGCATGGTCGAGGTGGCGGACCGGCTGGCGTTTTCGGAGGGCGCCTACGAGGCGGGGCAGGCGGCGTTGCAGGCCGGTGCGCCGGTGCTCTGCGATTGCGAGATGGTGGGGGCGGGGATCATCCGGCGGTATCTGCCGCGCGACAACGAGGTGATCGTGACGCTGAACGATCCGAAAGTGCCAGGGATCGCGGCGGGGATCGGGAATACGCGCTCGGCGGCGGCAGTGGAGCTGTGGGCCGAGCGGCTCGAGGGCGCCGTGGTGGCCATCGGGAATGCGCCGACGGCGTTGTTTCATCTGCTGGAGCTGATCGACGAGGGGGCGCCGAAGCCGGCGGTGATCCTCGGGTTTCCGGTGGGGTTCGTGGGTGCCGCGGAGTCGAAGGCGGAGCTGGCGGGCAATCCGCGGGGGTGTGAATTCGTGGCGTTGCGCGGGCGGCGTGGCGGGTCGGCGATGGCCTCGGCGGCGGTGAATGCGCTGGCGGCGGGGATACCGGAGGGGCGCGCGTGATGGCGGCGCTGCTCGTCGCGCCCTTGCAGGCGCGCCTCGCGGTGGAATTGGGAGAGTGAGCATGGCGGAGCCGTGGCTGCATATCGTCGGGATCGGCGAGGACGGAATGGACGGGTTGCTTCCGGCGACGCGGGCGGTTGTCGAGGCGGCGGAGGTGATCGTCGGGGGCGACCGGCATCACAGGCTGTCGGAGGCGGTGACGGCGGAGCGGGTGGCCTGGCCGAGCCCGTTCGATGCGCTGATCGATCTGCTGATGTCCTTCAAGGGGCGGCGGGTGGTGGTGCTGGCGACGGGCGATCCGCTGTGGTTCTCGGTCGGCGCGCGGATCGGGCGGGCGATCGACCCGGCGGAGATCACCTATCATCCGCAGGTCTCGGCGTTTCAGCTGGCCTCGGCCCGGATGGGGTGGAGTGTCGCGGATGTGGAGACGCTGACGGTGCATGGACGGCCCGTGGAGCAGATGATCGCGTTCATCCAGCCGCAGGCGAGGTTGCTGATCCTGACCACGGGGGCGGAGACGCCGGCGAAGATTGCCGCGTTCCTGACCGAACGGGGGTTCGGGAAGTCGCGGATGACGGTGCTGGCCGCGATGGGCGGGCAGGACGAGAAGCGGTTCGACGGGGTGGCGGAGAGCTGGGCGCATGAGGTGCCGGCCTTCAACACGCTGGCGGTGGACTGCGTGGCGGCGCCCGACGCGGCGCTGTTGCCGCGGGTGCCGGGGCTGGCGGACTCGCTCTTCGAGCATGACGGGACGATGACCAAGCAGGAGGTGCGGTCGGTGACGCTGTCGAAGCTGATGCCGATGCGGGGGGCGCTGTTGTGGGATATCGGGACCGGCTGCGGGTCTGTCGCCGTGGAGTGGATGCGCGGGGCGAGGTATGCGCGCGCTGTCGGCATCGAGCCGAGGGCGGACCGGCGGGCGATGGCGGCGGCGAATGCGCTGGCGCTGGGGGTGCCGAAGCTCGAGTTGATCGACGGCCGGGTCCCGGAGGCGCTGGAGGGGCTGGAGGCGCCGGATGCGGTGTTCATCGGCGGGGGCTTGAGCCGCGAGGTGTTCGAGGCGGCCTGGGCGGCGTTGCGGCCCTTGGGGCGGTTGGTGTGCAACGCGGTGACGCTGGAGAGCGAGGCGTTGCTTTTGGAGCTGCACAAGGAGTTTGGCGGGGAGCTGGTGAAGATTAGCGTGGCAAGGGCGGAGCCCGTGGGGCGGCTGACCGGATGGCGGCCGTTGATGCCGGTGACGCAGTGGAGCCTGGTGAAGCGGTGATGTTTGCGCGTTTTCTTCCAATGATGGCGATTGGCGAGAGTGCGGGATGCCTCCGGCGGGGATATTTGGGGCCAGAAGAAGCTTGGGGGCGTGTCTCTTGAGCGGCGTTTTGTACGGGGTCGGGCTGGGGCCGGGGGATCCGGAGTTGATGACCTTGCGGGCGCATCGGTTGATTTCGGGGGCCAAGGTGGTGGCTTATCCGGCGCTGGCGGGGGCGGAGAGTTTTGCGCGGTCGATCGCGGCGGGGGCGATTTCGCCCGGGGTGCGGGAGATCGTGATGGATGTGCCGATGACCACCGAGCGCGGGCCGGCGCAGGCGGCCTATGATGTCGGGGCCGGGGAGATTGCCGCTGTGCTGGAGGCGGGGGAGGACGTGGTTTGCCTCTGCGAGGGGGACCCGTTCTTTTACGGCTCGTTCATGTACCTGTTCGCGCGCTTGTCGGGGCGGTTCGAGGTGGAGGTGGTGCCGGGGGTGACGTCGATCACTGCCTGTGCCGCAAGGGCGGGTATGCCGCTGGCGGCACGGAACGAGCGGGTGACGGTGTTGCCGGGGCCCTTGCCCGAGGATGAGCTCAGGGCGCGGATCGAGGGCGCGGAGAGCGTCGTGATCATGAAGGTGGGGCGGCATTTGCCGAAGATCCGGGGGGTGATCGAGAGCCTCGGGTTTGGCGGGCAGGCGGTTTACGTGGAGCGCGCGAGCCTGCCGGGCGAGGTGGTTTGCCCCTTGGCGGAGGCGCCGGAGAAGGCGCCGTATTTCTCGATGATTTTGCTGACGAAAGGGGCCGATCCATGGCTGTGACACCGGTAGTTCTGGCGCTGAGCCGGTCGGGCGAGGACGTGGCGCACAAGGTGGCCGCGCTGTTGGGCGCGCAGGTGCATGGGCGCGAAGGGCGTGTTGGCAAGGCGGATGCGTTTTTCGGCAATGCGCTGGATCATGCGCGGGATCTGTTTGCCGCGGGGGTGCCGGTTGTTGGGGTTTGCGCCAGTGGCATCCTGATCCGGGCGGTGGCGCCGATGTTGTCGGACAAGCGGGCGGAGCCGCCGGTGGTTTCCGTGTCGGATGACGGGGGTGTCGTGGTGCCGCTGTTGGGTGGGCACCGGGGGGCGAACCGGCTGGCGGCGGAGATTGCCGAGGGGCTTGGCGGTATCGCGGCGGTGACGACGGCGGGGGACGTGGCGATGGGCGTGGCGCTGGATGCGCCGCCCGAGGGGTATCGGCTGGCCAATCCGGGCGATGCGAAGGCGGCAATGGCGGCGATGTTGTCGGGCGAGGGTGTGTCTGTTGTCGGTGAGAACATCTTTGGCGTCGAGGATACCGGCGGCGCGGTGGAGCTTGTTGTCAGCGAGGCGCCTGTCGAGGGGAGCGAGCGGCGGCTGGTTTATCATCCGCAGCGGCATGTCGTGGGCGTGGGCTGTGCGCGGAATGCCGATCCGAAGGAGCTTTGGGGGCTTGTACAACAGACGTTGGCGGAGGGCGGGATCGCGCCGGGGGCGGTGGCCTGCGTGGCGACGATCGACCTGAAGGCCGATGAGCCGGCGATGAACGAGGTGGCGCGGCGGTTGGGTGTGCCGCTCCGGTTGTTCACGGCGGCGGAGCTGGAGGCGGAGACGCAGAAGCTGGCCAATCCGTCGGAGGTGGTGTTTGCCGAGGTGGGCTGTCATGGCGTTTCCGAAGGGGCGGCGCTGGCCTGTGGCGGGGCGCTGGTGGTCGAGAAGCGGAAGACGGCGAATGCGACCTGTGCGGTGGGGCGGTGTGATGCGCCGCTGACCGAGATACCGGGGCGGGCGCGCGGGCGGCTGTCGGTCGTGGGAATCGGGCCGGGGCAGGCGACGTGGCGGACGCCGGAGGTTTCCAAGTTGATTGCCGAGGCGGATGAACTGGTGGGCTATGGGTTGTATATCGACCTGCTGGGGCCGCTGGCGGCGGGCAAGGCGCGGTCGGATTTCCCGCTGGGCGGGGAAGAGGCGCGGTGCCGCTATGCTCTGGAACAAGCGGGGCAGGGAAAGAACGTGGCGCTGGTCTGCTCGGGCGATGCCGGGATTTACGCGATGGGGGCGCTGGTGTTCGAGCTGCTGGATCGGGACGCGGCCGCGCAGGGTGTGAGCGATGCGGCGCGGCGGGTGGAGGTGGTGTGCTCACCCGGCGTGAGTGCGTTGCAGGGGGCGGCGGCCCGGGCCGGGGCGCCGCTGGGGCATGATTTCTGCACGATTTCCCTGAGCGATCTGCTCACGCCGCGCGATGACATCATTCGCAGGCTGCACGCGGCGGCGGAGGGGGATTTCGTGATCGCCTTCTACAACCCGGTGAGCAAGACACGGCGGACATTGCTGGCGGAGGCAAGGGATATCCTGCTCGAGCATCGGCCCGGGGAGACGCCGGTGATGCTGGCCACCTCGCTGGGGCGGCCGGAGGAGCATGTGCGCTATCGGCGGCTCGACGAGCTTGAGGTCGACGAGGTGGATATGCTGACCGTGGTGCTGGTGGGGTCGAGCAATTCGCGGCTGGCGCAATTGGGCGAGGGGCCGAGGATGTTCACGCCGCGGGGCTATGCGCGGAAGATCGACGGCGACCTGGCGAAGAAGGAGGGCACGGGATGAACGGGATATTGCTGGAATTTGCCGGGCGCATGTCGGATGCCGGGGCGACGCAATTGCCCGAGACGTTCAGGCAGATGGCGGTGAATGCACGGTTCTTCCTGGAGACGCGGATGGCCGGATCGGAGTTTGCGAAGCGGCTGGACGAGGCCAGTGATTTCCGGGTGAACCAGAAGAAGGGGCGGATTGTCTGGAGCTTCGGCGATGCGCCGGAGGTGGCGGCGGATGCGCAGGTGATCGGGACGTATTCGGACGATGGCAGCTTCATGTGGGGCTGGGGGCATCCGGATGTCGTCGAGCCGATGCAGCAGGCGGCGTGGGCGGTGCAGCAGCTGGGCGAGCGGCAACAGATCGAGGAATTGCTGACGCGGGGCGGGCCGACGGAGGAAGAGCGGCTGAAGGATTACATGGCGATCTGCGCCTATGTCTCGGACGCGGACGGGGTGTTCATGGGCGAGCATGGCGGCGGCGGCAAGGTGTGCATCTGTTACTATCTGAACGATCAGTTGAAGGGGCTTCTGGGACAATGACGGTTTATTTCATCGGGGCCGGGCCGGGCGACCCGGAGCTTCTGACCAAGAAGGCGGAGCGGGTGATCGGGGAATGCCCGGTGTGCCTTTATGCAGGCAGCCTGGTGCCGGCGGAGGTGGTGGCCTGTGCGCCGGAGGGGGCGCGGGTGATGGATACCGCGCCGATGACGCTGGACGACACCCATGCCGAGATCGTGGCGGCGCATCAGCGGGGCGAGGACGTGGCGCGGGTGCATTCGGGCGATCCGTCGCTTTACGGGGCGATTGCCGAGCAGATCAGGCGGTTACGGAAAGACGGGATCGATTACCAGATCATTCCGGGGGTGCCGGCCTATGCGGCGGCGGCGGCCGCGCTGGGGCAGGAATTGACGGTGCCGGAAGTGGGGCAGTCGATCGTACTGACGCGGGTGAGCATGAAATCGACGTCGATGCCCGAGGGCGAGACGCTGGAGAATTTCGCGCGGACGCGGACGACCTTGGCAATCCATCTGGGCGTTCGGGCGCTGCGGGAGATCGAGCGGGTGCTGGTGCCCTATTACGGGGCCGACTGCCCGGTGGTGGTGGCCTATCGCGTGGGCTGGCCCGACCAGATGTTCATTCGCGGGACGCTGTCGGATATCCGGCTGAAGGTGCGGGACGAGAAGATCACGCGCACGGCGCTGATCCTCGTGGGGCCGGTCCTGGGGGAGATATCGGACTTTACCGACAGCGCGTTGTACGACCCGGCGATCCCGCATGTGCTGCGCCCGAAAGCGACAGTTTGATGAAGAATCCCGGAGAGGGCCGAAATATCTTTTGAGAATCGGCGCTTACGTTTTACATGGTGACTCGGTAATTTTGCGTTGGGGTGCATCATGACAACCTATCTGCCGCCGGAGGTTCAGCAGGGGCTCGACGAGGCCCGCAAGCGGGCGCTGAAGAAGAGCCAGCGGCTGCGGGTGCAGGCGGGGGAGGAGACCTTCCGCGTGCTGGAGGCGTGGAACGAGGGGTTCGCGCTGGAACTGGCGGTGGCCGATCACCTTCGGGGGATGGTCGACCTTTACGATGGCGAGCGGCTGTTGTCGCAATGCCTGATCGTGGCGTCGGAGGAAGACGGCGACCGGATGCGGTTCGAGTACAAGCGCATGACCGAGGCGACGGGCGAGCAGCCGGTGGATTTCGAGAAGCCGGAGAACGCGCCGGTTGCGCTGATCGGGAAGGGCTGACCGCGAGGGTCAGGGGCGGATCACCACCTCTGTGCCGATGGGCGCGATGCGCCAGAGTTCCTCTATGACATTATCGGCGACGGCGATGCAGCCGGCTGTCCAGTCGCCCGGCAGGGTGCGAAGGCCTTTGACGGCGTTGGGCTGGCCGTGGATGAAGATATCACCGCCGGGAGAGACGCCGTTGGCGCGGGCCCGGGCGATGTGTTCGGGCTGCGGGTAGTCGATGCCGAGGGAGAGGTTGAACTTGCTGTTGGGGTTGCGGCGGTCGATGCGGAAGGTGCCCTCGGGCGTGCGGCCATCGCCCTGTTGCGTCTTGGCGCCGACCGGGTCGCGGCCGAGGCCGATGGGGTAGGTTCGGAGCGCCTCGCCGCCCTTGAAGACCGTCAGCAGGCGCTGGCCCTTGTCGATCTCGATCCGGTCGATCTGTTCGGTGAGCGGCGGCAGGGGTGGTGCAGGCGGTGGCGGGGCGAAGCGCTGCCAGAGGATGACGCCGCCGGCGACGAGAGCGGCCAGCGCCGCCGCCCGCAGCGCCCAGCGGATCATTGCAGGTCGGAGAAGGCGTCTTGCAGGCGCGAGACGGCCTCTTCCACGCGCGCGCGCTGGGTGCCGATGTTGAAGCGCAGGAAGGTTTCGCCCCCCGTGCCGAAGCCGCCGACGGAAGGCACGAGGCGGGCGTCGTCGTGGACGCGATGCAGCACATCCTCCATCGACAGGCCGGTATTGGCGAAGTCGACCCAGGCGAGGTAGGTGGATTGCATCGGCATCGGCACGGCGCCGGGGATCTGGTCGACCCCGTCGTTGAAGAGCCGCGCATTGCCGGCGATGTAGGGGACCAGTTCATCGACCCATTCGGCGCCGCGCGGCGTGTAGGCGGCGGCGGTGAGTTCGACGCCCAGCAGGTTGGGCTGGGTCTGGTGGACGAGCAGCGCGTGGCGGAAGCGCTTGCGCTTTTCCGCCTCGGGGATGGTCACGGCGGCGTTGCGCGCACCGGCGATGTTGAAGGTCTTGGACGCGGCGGTGAGGACGATGGTGCGGTGGGCCATGTCGGGCGCGGCGACCATGAAGGGGGTGTAGCTGTTGCCGGGGAAGGTGAGATCGTGGTGGATCTCGTCGGAGATCATCAGCAGGTCGTGCCGCTCGCAGAAGGCGGCGAGCTGTTGCAGCTCTTCCGCCGTCCAGATGCGGCCCGCCGGGTTGTGGGGGGAGGAGATCAGGACGGCTTTTTCCTTGCCCGTCAGCCCGGCTTCGAGCGCGTCGAGATCCAAGTGGTAGATGCCGTCGCGGATGACCAGCGGCGACTCGTGCACCATCCGGCCGGCGTTTTTGATCTTGTTGGTGAACTCGTGGTAGACGGGGGTGAAGATGATCACCTCGTCGCCCGGATCGGTGAAGGTTTCCAGCAGCAGGGCGATGGCGTGGCCGAGGCCCAGCGTGCTGGTCATCCAGTCAGGGTCGACGGCCCAGCCGTGGCGTTCCTTCATCCACCATGCGGCGGCCTGGATGGCCTTGGCGTCGGAAGCGAAATAGCCGTAATTGGCCTTTTCCAGCAGGCCCTGCACCGCCTCCTGCAGCACGTCGGCGGCCCGGAAATCCATGTCGGCCACCCACATGGCGATGCCGTCCTCGGGGGAGACGCCGGAATAGGCCTCCATCCGGTCCCACTTGGCGGCATTGGTGCCACGGCGGTCGATGGGGTCGTCGAAAGTCATGGCGCCTCCGGTTGCTCGCTCGCGCGGCAAGCTAGCGCACTGGAGCCCGAGCGCAAGGGGCGTTGCGGTTCGCGCGGGCTTCGCCTAAATGAACACGCATGAAACGGCCTATTCTCATCCATCCCGACCCGCGCCTGAAAAAGGTGTGCGACCCCGTGAGCGACGTCTCGGACGAGCTGCGCGCGCTGGCGGACGACATGCTGGAAACCATGTATGACGCGCCGGGCATCGGGCTGGCCGCGCCGCAGGTGGGCGTGATGAGCCGCCTGCTGGTGATGGATTGCATGAAGGAAGAGCACGAGACGCCGCGGCCGATGGTGCTGATCAACCCCGAGATCGTGGCCAGTTCGGATGAAAAGAACGTCTACGAGGAAGGCTGCCTGTCGATCCCCGAGCAGTTCGCCGAGGTGACGCGGCCCAAGGTGGTCGACGTGCGCTGGATCGACCTTGACGGGACCGAGCAGCAGGAGACGTTCGACGGGCTGTGGGCGACCTGTGTGCAGCACGAGATCGACCATTTGAACGGCAAGCTGTTCATCGATTACCTCGGGCCGATGAAGCGGCAGATGATCACCCGCCGGATGCAGAAGCTGAAGCGGGAAAAGGCGCGCGCGTGAGCGTTCGGCGCTGCCTGCCCTGGCCCGACGGGCGGTTGCGGCGCAAGGCCGAGCCGGTCGACGAGATTACCGACGAGATCCGCGCCACCTGGGGTGACATGATCGACACGATGGAGGCGATGCCGGGCGTGGGCCTGGCCGCGCCGCAGATCGGCGTGATGCTGCGGCTGGCGGTGGTGGATGCGAGCGCCGAGCGGGGGAAGGCTGTGAAGATGGCCAACCCGGAAGTGCTGTATGCCAGTATCGAGCTGCGCGAGCACGAGGAGGCGAGCCCGAACCTGCCGGGCGTGTCGGCCAAGGTGAAAAGGCCCCGGGCGGTGACGGTGCGGTTTCTCAACGAGGCCGGCGAGGTGGAGGAGCGCGATTTCGTCGGGCTCTGGGCCACCTCGGTGCAGCACCAGATCGATCATCTGAACGGGCGGCTTTACTTCGACCGGCTGGGCAAGGTGAAGCGGGACATGCTTTTGCGGAAGGCGAAGAAGGCCGGGTAAGGCGGGTGGTGGTGAGAGGTGGGTTGGCACCCACCCTACGGGCCGTAACCGTTTGACGGCGAAGGAAGGGAATACCGATGCGCGTGGTTTTCATGGGAACGCCCGACTTCTCGGTGCCGGTGCTGGAGGCGCTGGTGGAGGCCGGGCACGAGGTGGCGGCCGTCTATTGCCAGCCGCCGCGCCCTGCGGGCCGGGGCAAGAAGGATCGCCCGACGCCGGTGCATGCCAGGGCCGAGGCGCTGGGGCTGGAGGTGCGGCATCCGGAGCGGTTGAAGGGTGAGGCCGAGCAGGCGGAGTTCGCGGCATTGCAGGCCGATGTGGCGGTGGTGGTGGCCTATGGGCTGATCTTGCCGCAGGCGGTGCTGGACATGCCGAAGCACGGGTGCCTGAATATCCACGCCTCGCTTCTGCCGCGCTGGCGGGGGGCGGCGCCCATTCACCGGGCGATCATGGCGGGCGATGCCGAAACCGGCGTGTGCATCATGCAGATGGAAGCGGGGCTCGACACCGGGCCGGTGTTGCTCAGGCAGGCGACACCGATCGCGCCGGAGGATACGACCGGCTCGCTTCATGACCGGCTGTCGGCGATGGGTGCGGCGCTGATCGTCGAGGCGCTGGCGCGGCTGGACGAGTTGGAGCCGGAGCCGCAGCCCGGGGACGGCGTGACCTATGCCGACAAGATCGACAAGTCCGAGGCGCGGGTGGATTGGGCCGCGCCCGCGGTGGAGGTGGATGGCAAGATCAGGGGGCTGTCGCCCTTTCCTGGCGCCTGGATCGAGGTGGAGGGCCAGCGGATCAAGCTGCTGGGGTCGCGGGTTGCGGAGGGCCGCGGCGCGCCCGGCGAGGTGCTGGACGAGGCGCTGACGGTGGCCTGTGGCGAGGGCGCGGTGCAGGTTTTGCGCTTGCAGCGGGCGGGCCGGGGGCCGCAGGATGCGGAAGAGTTCCTGCGCGGTACGAAGCTTCCGCGCGGCACGCGGTTGTAGAGAGGACGGCGCGCATGTTCTTGCAGCTTTTCGGGACGGTCGTGATCGCGGGGATCGTGGGTTATGTCAGCGAGAAATCGGGGTTCACGCGGAACGGTTACCTGCCGTCGATCATTATCTGCGTGGGCGGGGCGTTCCTGTTCTATTTCGTCCGCATCATGTTCGGGCTGCGGTTCGGCGCACCGGGGGTGGATGCGATCATCTCGTCCATCGGCGCGCTGATCATCGTGCCGACGCATTGGCGCAAGGGAAGGTAAGGGGCGATGAACATCATCTTTCTCATCATCATCGGCGCGGTCGCCGGGTACCTGGCGACGCGGATCATGCGGGTCGAGGCGGGTCTTTTGCCCACGATCGGCATCGGCATCGCGGGCGCGTTGATCGGCGGGCTGGTGTTGCAGCTTGCGCTGGCGGTGCTGGGCATCCTGGCCGGGCTGATCGGGGCGGTGCTGGGGGCGCTGCTTCTGATCTGGATCTACCGCACCTACTGGGTGGGGCGGCGGTAGGCCGGGCGCGCCGCCCCGGTTTCATCTTTCCGAAAATACTCAA
The DNA here is from genome assembly GCF_030373445.1 of Roseovarius sp. GTDB lineage: Bacteria > Pseudomonadota > Alphaproteobacteria > Rhodobacterales > Rhodobacteraceae > Roseovarius. The sequence goes on along the minus strand of NZ_JAUCYU010000001.1, from coordinate 68,003 downwards.
TGCGCTGCGCGTGCGTCTGAGCGAAGCGATTCGAGTATTTGGAGAAAGATGAAAGGCTTGGGTGCTCAGCCCCTGGCCGGCTTGAAGGGTTTCATGCCTGCGCGGGCGAGTTCGTCGGCGCGTTCGTTTTCGGGGTGGCCGGCGTGGCCCTTGACCCATTCCCAGGTGACCTTGTGGCGGGCCTGGGCGGCGTCGAGCCGTTGCCAGAGCTCGGCGTTCTTGACGGGCTTTTTCGCGGCGGTTTTCCAGCCGTTCTTCTTCCAGCCGAAGATCCAGCCGGTGACGCCGTTCTTCACGTAGGCCGAGTCGGTGACGATGGTGATGGGGGAGGGGGATTTCAGCGCCTCGAGCGCGTGGATCGCGGCGAGGAGTTCCATGCGGTTGTTGGTGGTCTCGGCCTCGCCGCCCTTCAATTCGCGTTCCCTGACGACGGTGTCGCCGTCCATCGCCTGAAGCAGCACGCCCCAGCCGCCCGGGCCGGGATTGCCGGAGCAGGCCCCGTCGGTATAGGCGAAGAGCTCAGCCATGGGCGGCGATCGTGATCCAGGGGTCCATCGTGCCGGCAAGGCCCTTGTCGGTGCCGGTGTGCGAGGAGAAGGGGGTGAAGCCCGCGTCGGTGATCAGGGCGTGCAGCTCCTCGGCGGTGTAGTAGGTGTAGTGGCGGCCGAGCGCGTCGCGATGCGCGCCTTCGCCGGTTTTCATGCCGATATGGAAGAGCCCGCCCGGTTTCAGCGCGCGGCGCAGGGCGGCGAGGTGGCGGGGCATGTCGGCGCGCGGGGCGTGGAGGAGGGAGAAGTTGGCCCAGATGCCGTCATAGGCGTCGATTTCGGCGATGTCGTCGAAACTGGCCACCCGGGCGGTGACGCCGGCGATCTGGCTGGCGAGCTCGACCATCTCCGGCGCGGCATCGGTGGCGGTGACGGTCAGCCCCGCTTCGGCCATCTGCGCCGCAGCCCAGCCCGGCCCGCAGCCGAGGTCGAGCGCGTGGGCGCCCCTGGGCAGGGCCGCGATGAAGGCGGTGAGCCGGGGGTCATCGGATTGCGCATCCATGGTGCGGACGTAGTCGTCGCGCCTGGCGGCGTAGACGTCGAGGGTTTGCTTGTCGGCTGTCATGAGAAGATCACTCCGATCGCGAGGCAGGTGGTGACGACGATGGTGAGCAGCAGGCGGAGTTGCATCCACCATTCCGGCGCCGCGCCCAGCCGCCAGAAATACCAGTCGATGCCGAGGATGGCGATGAAGCCCGCGATGAGCGAGAGCCCGGCGGAGGTGACGCCGCCGCCGGTGGTGAAGAAGGCCCAGAGCGCGGGCAGGACCGAGAGAATGTAGCCGGTTGTGGCGCGGGTTCCGTCGAGCCGCGTCGCGAAGCCCCAGAGCACGCCGGACATGAAGGCGAGGATGATGGCGCCGTAGAACAGCATGACATAGGCACCGGCGAAGCGCGGCCCGAGCGTGCGCGCGCCCCATTCCGCGAGCCCCGGCTGGAGCACGGTGAGGACGCTCCAGACGAAGGGGGCGAGGCCGGCGAAGCCGAGCAGGAGGGGCGTGCGGGGGATTTCGGTCAAGGGGGTATCCGGGCCGTGGCGTGGTGGGTCGGGTGTAAGGCCCGGGCGGGGCGGGTTCAAGGGTGGGGTTCGAGGCTTGGGAGGCGAGAGGCCCCGGATCGAGTCCGGGGCGGGGGGCGCGGGGTCAGGCGCGTTCGAGGGCGAGGCGGCCTGCGAGGGCGGCGAAGATCGCCGCGAAGCCGCGGCCGAGCCAGCGCATGATCCGTTCCGAGGCGAGAAGCCGGTCGCGGGCGGCGGCTGCGAAGAGGCCGTAGAGCAGGAATACCGCGAGGGTAAGCGCCATGAAGACGCCGCCGAGGCCCAGCATCTCGGCCGATGCCGTGGCCGGGTTGCCCGACAGGAAGGGCGGCAGGAGGGCGAGGAAGAAGATCGAAAGCTTGGGGTTGAGGATGTTGATCAGCGCGCCGCGGCGGGCGACGGTCAGGCCCGGCTCGACCCGCGCGTCGGGGCGGACGGAGAGGGCGCCGTCGGATTTGAGCGCCTGCCAGGCAAGGTAGAGCAGGTAGGCGACGCCCGCGAATTTCACGATCTGGAAGAGGATCGCGGAGGCGTGGAGGACGGCGGCGAGGCCGAGCGTGGCCGCGAGGATATGCGGGACGATGCCCAGCGTGCAGCCGAGAGCCGCGAAGGCGGAGGCGCGGCGGCCCTGTCCGAGGCCGATGGCCAGCGTATAGATGACGCCGGTGCCGGGGGCGATGACGACGACGAGCGCGGTGATGAGGAACTGGAGGGTCATGGGCGGGGCCTTGGGCGGGAGAGAGGCCCCGGGTCGGGCCCGGGGCGGGGCGTCGCGTGAGGCGCGAGGCCCCGGGCGGGCGTCAGATCTTCTGGTCGTATTCGCCGACGGAGGGCTCGGTGCGGATGACGGTGTCGAGCTCTTCGAAGATGGCGCGCATCTCGGCGTCGCTTTCGGCGCTTTCGCAGACCACCACGAGGTTGGGCGTGTTGGAGCTGGCGCGGACGAGGCCCCAGCTTCCATTGTCGAGGATCACGCGGGCGCCGTTGACGGTGACCACTTCCTTGACGTCGCGGCCGGCGAACTTGTCGCCATCCTCGGCCTTGGTGACGAGTTTCTCGACGATGCGGTCGAGCACCTCGTATTTCTCGGTGTCGGCGCAGTAGGGCGACATTGTCGGGGTCGACCAGGTTTGCGGCAGGGCGCGGCGCAGGTCGGACATGGACATGTCGGGGTTGCGGTCCATCAGCTTGCAGATCTCGACGGCGACGCGCATCCCGCAATCGTAGCCGCGGCCCACGGGTTCGGCGAGGAAGTAGTGGCCGGATTTCTCGAAGCCGGCGAGGGCGCCGATTTCCTTCACCCGCCGCTTCATGTGGCTGTGGCCGGTTTTCCAGTAATCGGCGGTGACCCCGTTCTTCTGCAGCTCGGGGTCGGCGGCGAAGAGGCCGGTGGATTTCACGTCGGCGACGAAGATGGAATTGGGGTGCAGTTTCGACAGGTCGCGGGCCATGATGACGCCGACCTTGTCGGCGAAGATCTCCTCGCCCTCGTCATCGACCACGCCGCAGCGGTCGCCGTCGCCGTCGAAGCCCAACGCGAAATCGGCGCCCGAGGCGCGCACGGCGTCGGCCATGTCGTGCAGCATTTCCATGGCTTCGGGGTTCGGGTTGTAGTTGGGGAAGGTGTAATCGAGCTCGGTATGGAGCGGCACGACCTCGACGCCGAGGCGTTCGAAGAGTTCGGGCGCGATGGCCGAGGCGGTGCCGTTGCCGGTGGCGCAGACCACTTTCAGTTTCCGGGACATGCGGAAATCGCCGACCAGGTCGTCGAGATAGGCCTCGCGGACGCCGTCGACGAATTCGTAAGCACCGCCGTCGCGTTTCTCGCCCTCGCCGTTCAGGACGATGTCGCGCAGTTCGCCCATTTCGTCCGGCCCGTGGGTCAGCGGGCGGTCGAAGCCCATTTTCACGCCGGTCCAGCCGTTGGGGTTGTGGCTGGCCGTGACCATGGCGACCGCCGGCACGTCGAGGTGGAACTGCGAGAAATAGGCCATGGGCGAGAGGGCCGGGCCGATATCCTTGACCTGGATGCCGGCCTGCATGAGGCCGACGATCAGGGCGTTCTTGATGGAGAGCGAATAGTCGCGGTAGTCGTTGCCGACCGCGATGACGGGGGCGATGCCGCGCTTGTGCATCTGGGTGCCGAGGCCGAGGCCGAGGGCGGTCATGCCGGGCAGGTTGATCTCGTCGGGGTATTTCCAGCGCGCGTCGTATTCGCGGAAGCCGGTGGGCTTGATCATGGGGTCGCGCAGGAAAGACCACGTATTGGGGGTGACGTCGGGCAGCGGTTTGGTCACGGGGGAGATCCTTCTGAAAGTCAGAGGCCGAGGGGATTTTCCTTGGCCAGCCTGTCGAATTGCATGAGCGTGGAAATCAGCGCGGGCATCTGCGCGAGGTGAATCATGTTTGGCCCGTCGGAGGGGGCATTGTCGGGGTCTTCGTGGGTTTCTATGAACACGGCGGCGACCCCGATTGCAACCGCGGCCCTTGCCATGACCGGCGCGAATTCGCGCTGTCCGCCGGAGGAGCCGCCGAGGCCGCCGGGTTGCTGCACGGAATGGGTGGCGTCCATCACCACCGGGTAGCCGGTTTGGGCCATCTGGGGGAGCGAGCGCATGTCGGCAACGAGGGCGTTGTAGCCGAAGGTGGTGCCGCGTTCGGTCAGCATCAGGCGGGTATTGCCGGTGCTTTCCAGCTTCGAGATGACGCCGGCCATGTCCCACGGCGCGAGGAACTGACCCTTCTTGACGTTGATCGCCGCGCCGGTTTCGCCGGCCGCGAGCAGCAGGTCGGTCTGGCGGCAGAGGAAGGCGGGGATCTGCAGGACGTCGACCACGCCGGCCACGGGGGCGCATTGATCGGGCAGGTGCACGTCGGTCAGCACCGGCAGGCCGAGCGTGTCCTTGACCGATTGCATGACCTTGAGCCCTTCGTCGATGCCAAGGCCGCGCTTTCCCGACATGGAGGAGCGGTTGGCCTTGTCGAAGGAGCCCTTGAAGATGAACTGGGCCCCGGCCGCCTTGCAGGCCTCGGCCATGGTGCCGGCGATCATCTGGGCGTGATCGGTGCTTTCAAGCTGACAGGGACCGGCGATGACCGTCAGGGGGCGGTCATTGCCGATCGTGAGGTCGGAAACTTCGACATGCGTCATGGGTTAGGACGATACCTGCTCTCTCAGAATGGACGCGGTGAGCGACACCATCAGGTAGATACCGGCAAAAATCAGGAACGCAACGATCGTGTTCTCGAAGGCCCGCGGATAGGAGGGATCTTGCGAAGCGACGGGCGTGACGCTGACCGTGAGGTAGCGGACCTGCTTGTTCGCCTCGATCTCGGAGGCGCGCTTGGCCTCGAGCGCGGATTGCAGGACGAGATCGGCGGTGGCGAGGTCGGCCTGCGCCATCTGGATCTCGGCGGCCTGCGAGGCGAGCGAGGTGGAGCTTTCGGTGGCATCGGTCAGGCGGGCGTTCTGCTTGGCCAGCTCGCGTTCGAGCACCTCGATCTGGCTGCGCAACGCCTCGACCTTGGCGGCGTTGGGGCGGGAGTTGTTGAGCTGGGTGTTGAGGGCCAGCTGCTTTTCCTGAAGCTGCAGTTCTACGTTCTGGATCAGCGCGCGGATATTGGCGACCTCGCCCTCGGGGTCGAGGATCGAGCCTTCCTGAAGGGTGACGAGCCGTTCCTGGGCGGCGCGGCGTTCGGCCTTGGCATCCTCGAGGCTGGCGACGGCGGTTTTCACCGCGTCCTGCCGTTTTTCCTGACTGAGGTGGTCGACGCGTTCCTCGGCATACTCGATGAGTTTCTGCGAGAATTGCTGGCTGACCTCGGGGTCGGCGGTGGACAGCTCCATCCGGATCACGCCCTCGGTCGGGTCATAGCCGAGCTTCACGTATTTCTTGTAGATGCCGTAGGCGGCCTCGTTCGTGGCGCCGGGGTCGAGCCGCTGGATCGGGTCGATCCAGGGCTGGCTGAAATGCTCGCGGAAGCCGACATCCTGGTCGAGGCGCAGCATGGCGTCCTTCGATTGCAGGTAGGATTGGGTGGCGATGGAATCCTGCCCGGTGGCGAAGGCGGTGCCGCTGAAGAGGCCGGAGGCGGGGGAGGAGCCGGCGGAGCCGTCGGCCGTCAGGATCAGGAATTCCGACTTGGTGGAATACATCGGCGTGGCGATGTTGAAATAGTAGTAGCCGACGATGAAGGTCGGCAGGAAGACGAAGGCCAGCAGGCGCGACATGAGCAGCGCCAGCTTGCGGCGGCGGCGGCGGCCGATATCGCGCTGGATCTGCATGATCTCGGAGGCGCGGCGTTCGGCCGGTGTGACCTCGGTCGAGGGGAGGTGGAACTGTTGCGCGGGCACCGTCTGGGGGAGCTGGATGCGCTCGCCCCCGCTTTCGGCGGGCTGGTGGCCGTTCGAGGTGACCAGCTCGAGGATGTTGGAGCGCTGGAACGGGTCGATGCCCTTGGCGCGCAGAAGGCGGACGGCGTCGAAATCGGAGGTGGGCGCAAGGCCGTGTTTCTGGGCCATGCGGCGGGCCATGCGCAGCTGGCGCCCGGTGAGGCCCTCGCTGCGGATGGCGTCGATATCCTGCGAGGCGCTCATCTCGGACGCGCTGGAGACCATGCCGGCCCGGGAGGGGGATTCGGCCGTCTCGTGGTAGTCGGAGGTGTCGGGGGCGTCGGTCCGCGGGGTGACCGGCGGCTCGTATTGCGCGCGCTCGTGGTCCTGCGCCCCCTCCGACGGGGTGCGGGCGGTGTCCGACACCGGCCCGGCCTGTGTGGCCGGGGTGCGGCGGATGCGGAATTTCCTAGCCTTGGGTTTCGTAGTCATAGAGCTGTCTGGCCTCTTCCAAGGTGTCGAACATGTGTAGCTTGCCGTTCTTCAGGACGGCGGCGGAGCGCGCGAATTTCTCGAGCGTCTGCGGCTGGTGCGAGACGATCACGACGGTCGTCGTTGCCAGCCGCTCTTTCAGGATTTCGCCGGCCTTGCGGTTGAACTCGACATCGGTCGAGCTCGGCATGCCTTCGTCGATCAGGTACATATCGAAGTCAAGCGCCAGCATCAGCGAAAAGGTGAAGCGGGCGCGCATTCCCGAGGAGTAGGTGCCGAGCGGCTGGTCGAAATACTCGCCCAGGCCGCAGAGCCAGCGGCAGAACGCCTCGACATAGTCGGGGTCGAGCCCGTAGAGGCGGGCGATGTAGCGGGAGTTTTCCATCGCCGAAACCTTGGTGATGACGCCGCCCATGAAGCCCAGCGGGAAGCTGATGCGGCAGCCGCGGCGGATTTCGCCCTCGTCGGGTTTTTCCAAACCGGCCATCATCTTGATCAGGGTGGTCTTGCCGGTGCCGTTGGGCGCGAGGATGCCGAGGCTGCGGCCAAGCTCGACGCGGAACGACACCCGGTCGAGGATGACCTTGCGCTGGCTTCCCGTCCAGAAAGACTTGCTCACGTTCTCGAATTCGAGCATCCAAAGCTCCGGTGCTGCTCTGACGGCCCTGTTCTTGGCAGGGCTGCGTTAAGGCCTGATAAGCCAACCTCGTGTTTCAGTATGTCCGAATTCGGGTGAATGTTTCAATAAATCGTGGCCATTTTGGGTCATAATGCGTCAAAAATGACCGGTGTGCACCGGGTTTTGTTTCCGTTGCGGAAAGATTGTGGCTGGTGCCCGGAGCCCTCGTGGGCTCCGGAAAGGTTATGCCAGCGGTGTCAGGCGACGCCAGCGGTGTCAGGCGACGGCCTGCCAGGCGATGCCCGCGAGGATCGCGCCGGTGATGGCGAGGCCGAGATAGGCGGCGAAGACGCGGGGTTTGACCAGCGCCCAGACGGCGATGGCGGCGGGGATGCAGCTGACGCCGCCGGCGATGACGAAGCTCATGGCGGCGCCGTCGCTCATGCCCTGGGCCAGCAGCGCGTCGACCAGCGGCACGGCGGCATAGCCGTTGAGGTAGGCGGGGGCGCCGACGAGCGCGCCGAGGATGATGGCGCCGAGCCCGTCGCCGCCGAGGAGGCGGGCGATCATGTCGGCGGGGACGTATTGGAGCATCAGGGCTTCGATGACATAGGCCAGCGTGAGCCATTTCACGAGGAAGACGGCATTTTCGAGGGCGTTCTCGCGGAAGGTGTCGCGGCGGTCGGTTTCCTGCCAGAAGCGCCAGACGGGTTTGCCCTGGAAGGGTTTCCTGACGCCGCAGCAGCCGCCGATCTGCGGTTTTTCCCGCAGCGGATCGGCGAAGACAGCGGAGCGGGCGGCGGCCATGGTGACGAACCCGCCGAAGAGGCCGAGGCCGACGGCGGCGAGGGTCTTGGCGATGGCGAAATCCCAGCCGAGCGTGCCGGAGGTGATGAGGAACATCGCCGGGTCCATGATCGGCGAGGCGAGCCAGAAGGCCATGACCGCGCCCAGGGGCGCGCCGAGGGCGAGCATGGCGGCGATGAAGGGGATGACCTCGCAGGAGCAGAAGGGGGAGAGGCCGCCGAGGAGCGCGGCGAGGACGATCATGCGGGTCTGGCGGCCTTCGAAGGCGCGCGCCAGCAGGGTCTCGGCGCCGGTGGCCTTCATGTAGGCGACGGCGAGGACGGCGAAGGCGATGAAGGGCGCGGTGTGCCAGAGGGCCGTGGCGGTGAAGCTGACGGTGGGGCGGAATTGCACGGGGTCGAAGAAGGCCGTCAGCGCGAGGATGGTGACGAGGGCGAACCAGGCCTTGTCGGTGCGCTGCCACCAGAGGCGGGCGGCGGGGAGGGAGATGTCAGTCATGGGCGTGATCCGCGGGGTTGGGGCTGTCGGCGCAGCATTCGCGCAGGAGGAAATCGGCAAGGGCGCGCAGTTCGTCATAGGCGACAGCCGCGCAGATGATGCTGCGGCCCTGCTTTTCCTGTGTGACGAGGCCGGACTGGGCGAGGATTTTCATGTGGTGGGTCAGGGTGGAGCCGGTGACGCCGGTGCGTTGGCCCAGCTCGCCGATGGTGAGCCCGTCGGTGCCGGCGCGGACAAGGGTGCGCAGGACGGCGAGGCGCTGTTCGCTGCCGAGCGCGGCGAAGGTGGAGGCGGCGAGGGCGAGGTCGTGATCGGAGACGGATGAATGTTTCATGATTCTAGAAATATCGAAATAATTGCGCGCCGGCAAGTATTATTTCGATATTTGTCGAACTGTCCGCTCGTCACGCCCTTGCAGGCGTGCCTCGCTCAGGTCTCGGAGGCGCGGGTCAGCGACAGGCGGGCGGTTTCGAGGTGTTCCTTCATGATGTTCGCCGCGCGCTCGGGTTCGCGGGTGCGGATGGCGTTCATGATCTGGCGGTGCTGGACGTTGTAGGTGCGGATGGTCTGGGCATCGAGCGTCAGGTGGCGCATCCGGGTCCAGTCATCCTCGCTCCGGACATTGCCGATCTGGTCGATGATCCAGATGAGCAGGCCGTTGCGCGTCGAATCGGCGAGGGCGCGGTGGAACTCGGTATCGGCCTCCGAGAAGGCGACCGGGTCCTCGGTGCAGGCCTCCATCCGGGTGCAGAGCTCTTCCATGCGGTCGAAATCGGTGTGGCGGCCGTGGAGGACGGCGAGGCGGCAGACATGGGGTTCGAGGGCGAATCGGGTGTCCATCAGTTCGAGCGGGGTGGCATTCTCGATTGCGTCGGTGGTGCTTCGGTCGGGCTTGTGGGCCACATATGTACCGCTACCGGCGCGAATCTCGACATAGCCCTCCTGTTCGAGCCGGGTGAGCGCCTTGCGGATGGTGCCGCGGGCGGCGCCGTAGGTCTCTGCCAGCACACGCTCGGGCGGCAGGCGGTCGTGCAGTTGCAGATTTCCCTTGGAAATCTCGCGCCTTACTAGGGCCGCGATGTCGGCGGCGCCGAGTTTCTGATCTTGCGTTGCGGTCATGCGCGCCCTCCCTCGAATAGTCCAAAAATATACCAAAATGATGAAATTTCCAGCAGAAACTTACCTATTGGATCAAAAGTGGTTGACTTTTGGCCGACGCAGCGGAAAGCTCGGATCACGCGGTAAACCTCCGCGCCGGACGTATCGCGGACGGCAACACCTTTGTTTGGGAGTGCTCCTTGTTGGCACATCTGGAACAAACGATCGGACGGGTCATGAACCCATGTTTACACGCGAAGCGTGCCGCAGGGAAGCTGCGCACCTCCCGGAAGGGACGGGAGATGTACCGGACATGACAGGATTGGTTCACGCAACTTAAAGGCCAACGCCGCCGAACGGCACCAGACCAGAGGCGGCACAACCATCAGGGAGCAAGACAGTGGCTGAAATGGATATTGAAAAATTCGTCGAAGCGCCGGGCCGCGACGAGAAGATCAAGGAAGTCCGGAAGAAGATCGACGAGCTGGGGATCGAGTACCTCTACCTGCAGTTCGTCTCGGTCACCGGCAAGATCATGGGCAAGGGGATTCCGGCCGATCACTGGGAGCAGGTGGCCAAGAAAGGCTTCCAGCTTGTCTACGGCGCGACGATGAACCTGTTCCTGAACCGGGGCGGCGACTATCTCGGCTACGGCCCGGAAGCGGCGGAGCTGGTTGGCATCCCCGAGCCGGAAACCTTCATGCAGCTGCCCTGGGCGCCGGAGATCGGGCGGTTCTACTGCACGCTGTTCCGCAACCGCGAGGAAAAGAAGGATCCGGGCGGTTACCTGACCTCGGATTGCCGCGGCAACCTGCGCCGGCTGCATGACGAGTTCACCAAGAAGCACGGCACCAAGCTGCGGATCGGCACCGAGCCCGAGATGATGTGGCTGAAGTTCGACGAGAACGGCAAGCCGAAGGACGGCTATTCCAAGCCCTATTGCTATCACATCGACCAGTTCGAGAGCCTGCGCCCGGTGTCGCTCCAGGTCATCCGGTACGCCCGCAAGATGGGTCTCGACATGATCCAGGGCGACCACGAGGACGCGCCCGGGCAGCTCGAGCTGAACTGGATGTTCGACGACGTGCTGCGCAATGCCGACCGTCTGACCACCTATCGCCAGATCTGTGCCCAGGTGGCGCGGGAGAACGGGATTTTCGCCTGCTTCATGACCAAGCCGTTCATGGGTGTCTCGGCCAGCGGCTGTCACCACAACATGAGCCTGTGGCATGGCGGCGAGGACGAGTTCGTCAAGTGCGGCAACAATCCCGACGACCTGCCGGGGATGGCCGAGAACTACATGTACGTGAAAGGCGGCGAGAACACCTTCATGCCCGACACGGATGACCCGCAGATGCCGGGCAAGGAAGGGCTGAAGGCGATCGGCGGCGTGGTGCATCACCTGCAGGCGCTGACGGCGATCGGCTGTTCGACGGTGAACTCGTACCGGCGGCTTTGGGATACGGGCTTCTGGGCGCCGGTCTTCTCTGACTGGGGCTTCCAGAACCGGACCACGGGCCTGCGGGTTTCGGCGCCGGGGCGGTTCGAGTACCGCTCGGTCGACTCGATGGTGAACCCCTACCTGATGGGCTCGACCCTGCTGGCGGCGATGGATGACGGGCTGGAGAACAGCCTCGACCCGGGCAAGCCGGAAGAGCGCAACATCTACGAGGCGATGGAGCAGGGCAAGGAAGTGAAGAAGCTTCCGATGAGCCTTGGCGAGGCGCTCGACAAGCTGGCGGCAAGCGAGGTCGTGCAGCGCGGCCTGCCGGGCGAGATGTACCGCCTCTACGACGAGTACAAGCGCGACGAGTTCGCCCGCTTCATGTCGACCGTCACCGAGTGGGACAACGAAATGTACATGGAGTGTCTGCCCTGAGGCATTCCATTCTCAAGGCGGCGGGTGACCCTCTTGCCTGCCGCCTTTCTTGAACAGCAACGCGACACCCAGACAACCAAAGGAGGCGCATCCAGATGTGCGGAATTGCTGGATTGATCCACAAGGGCAAGAGCGCAAACGTCGGGTCGGAAATGACCGCGATGTTGCAGGCCCTGAAACATCGCGGCCCGGACAGCACCGGTTACGCGGTCTATGGCGAGCCCAAGGAAGGCGAGTTCATCATGCGCCTCAAGGTCGCCGAGGCCGAGGACCGGGCGCGCGGCCATAGCGTTCACAAGCTGATCGCGGACCGGATCGCTTCGGTCGACGAGATCCTGGCGGAACACGATGTCACCGTGAAATCGAAGGACGCGGCGACCGAGTACGCCCTGCGCTACGTGCTGAGCGATATCGACGACACCGGCAAGCTGGCCGAGCGGATCGAGGAGACCGACGGCGTCGAGATCCTGTCCTTCGGCAACGGGCTGGAACTGATCAAGGACCTGGGCGATGCCACGGTCGTGTCGAACCAGTACGGCCTGAACGAGTTCAAGGGCACGCACGGGATCGGCCACACGCGGATGGCGACCGAGTCGGATGTCGACATCAAGTCGGCGCACCCCTACTGGGCCTTCCCCTATAACGACGTGAGCGTGGTGCATAACGGCCAGATCACCAACTACTGGATCATGCGCCGCCAGATGGAGCGCAAGGGCCACCGGTTCATGTCGAACTGCGACAGCGAGCTGCTGGCGGTCTACACCGCGCACAACCTGGCCAACGGCGTGTCGCTGGAGGACAGCCTGCGGCAGTCGATCGAGGAGATCGACGGGGTGTTCACCTATCTCGTGGCGACCAAGGACCAGCTTGGCATGGCCAAGGACACGATGGCGGCGAAACCGCTGGTTCTCTACGAATCCGACGACCTGATCGCCATGGCCTCGGAAGAGGTGGCGATCCGGGCGATCCTTCCGCAGGAAATCGATACGACAGACCCTTATGACGAGGAGGTTCGGGTATGGCAGGCGTGACCGACGAAGAACTCAAGCAGATGACCCAGGAGGAGCGGGTGACCGCCCTGGGCATGCGCACCGAACAGCTGACGGGCAAGTCGCTGTATGTCGAGTTCGACCCCGATGCCGAGGAACGGTTCACCTACCCCTGGGCGCCGGATGTCGACTTCAACAAGCGCACCGAGCTTGATACCGACAAGATGACCACCACCGAGGTGAACAGCCGCATCCGCGAGCTGATGCGCGAGGGCTATGGCACGATCGTGCTGCAGAACCCGCGCGGCAAGCACAGCCTTGGCGTGGGGATCCTGAGCAAGCTGAACCTGATCATCGAAGGGTCGACGGGATATTTCGGTGTCGGCCTGATCGACGGGCCCAACGTGCGGATCACCGGCCGGGTCGGCTGGTCCTGCGCCGAGAACATGATGGCGGGCACCGTGGTGATCGAGAAGAACGCAGGGTCCACCTTCGGGGCGGCGATGCGGGGCGGCGACCTTGTCTGCAAGGGCTCGGTGGGTTCGCGCACGGGGATCGACCAGAAGGGCGGCACGATCATCGTCGGTGGCGACACCGGGGCGCTGTCGGGCTTCATGATGCAGCGCGGGCGGATGGTTGTCTGTGGCAATGCCGGCAAGAACCTCGGCGACTCGATGTATGACGGGACGATCTACGTGGGTGGTGAAATCCGCTCGCTGGGGGTCGACGCCGTCACCGCCGAGCTGACCGATCTCGACAAGAAGTGGCTGAAGCGGAAGCTGACCCAGTACGGGCTGATGCCCGAGAAGGGGGTGGATCACTTCACCAAGGTCGTGGCCGGCAAGCAGCTGTGGAACTACGACAACCTCGAACCGACCGAGAAGAAATTGATCCTGTAAAATGGTGGGTTGGCACCCACCCTACGGCAGGGTCGGGGGCGCCAACCGCCGCACACGGATAAGGAGACACGACAATGGCTGACGGCGATCTGCCACAGAAAAAGCCCCTGGGCCGCGACAATTACCGGCTGGGCGACAGCTTCATCTTCCCGCCCAACGTGATGGACGACATCCACATCAAGTCGGAGCTTGGCCGCTACCGGATGCGGGGGTTCTCGCTGTTCAAGAAGATCCCGCACTGGGATGACCTGACCTTCCTTCCCGGCACGCTGACGCGGTTCGTGATCGAGGGCTATCGCGAGAAATGCGAGACCAAGACGGTGATCGGGCCGCGCGCCAAGAAGCCGCTTGAGCTGGATATCCCGGTCTACATCACTGGCATGTCCTTTGGCGCGCTTTCGTATGAGGCCAAGACCGCGCTGGCGCGGGGCGCCACGATGGCGGGCACGGCGACCTGTTCGGGCGAAGGTGGGATGATCCCCGACGAGCGGCGCTTCAGCTCGAAATGGTTCTACCAGTGCATCCAGTCGCGGTACGGGTTCAACCCGAACCACCTGGTGCTGGCCGATGGCTGCGAGTTCTTCATCGGGCAGGGCTGCAAGGTGGGCCTTGGCGGGCACCTGATGGGTCAGAAGGTGACCGACCAGGTGGCCGAGATGCGTTCGCTTCCTGCCGGGATCGACCAACGCTCGCCCGCGCGTCACCCCGACTGGCTGGGCCCGGACGACCTTGCGCTCAAGATCCAGGAGATCCGCGAGGCGACCGACTGGCAGATCCCGATCCAGCTCAAGCTGGGGGCGGCGCGGGTCTATGACGACGTGCGCATGGCGGTGAAGTGCGACCCGGATTCGATCTATATCGACGGGATGGAAGGCGGCACCGGAGCCGGCCCGCACCTTGCCACCGAGGATACCGGCGTACCGGGCATGGCCGCCATCCGCCAGGCGCGGAAGGCGATCGACGACCTTGGCAAGCGGGGCGAGATCAGCCTGGTTTACGCGGGCGGTATCCGGAACGGCGCGGACGTGGCCAAGGCCATCGCGCTGGGCGCGGATGCCATCGCCATCGGCCACTCGGCGATGATGGCGCTGAACTGCAACAAGGATATCCCCGAGGCCAACTACCCGGAAGAGATCGGCGCGGAGCCGGGCTACTGCTACCACTGCCACACGGGCCGCTGCCCGGTCGGCGTGGCGACGCAGGACCCCAAGCTGCGCGAACGGCTTGATCCGGATGCGGCGGCGGAGCGGGTCTACAACTTCCTGCATACGCTGACCATCGAGGCGCAGCTTTTCGCCCGCGCCTGTGGCAAGACCTACATCCACTCGCTGGAGCCGGAGGATATTGCCGCGCTGACGATGGAAGCCTCGGCCATGGCCGGTGTGCCGCTTGCGGGCACCAACCATACCGTGGGCATCGCGGATTATCACCACTTCTAAATGGTGGGTTCGCACCCACCCTACGGGTTGACCGTGGGGTGGGAAGACCCACCTTTCCGACAAGGAGAGAGACACATGGCTGGAACACAGTACCGCGGCTCGGAGATCACCGATGTCGACCAGTTCCTGAAGGACGCCGACGGGCTTGGCTCGGAGCGTGAGAAGGAAATCGGCCAGCATATCGGCTATCGCTACGACGTGAACCTGGTGCCGGATTACGACCGGATCACGCCCTATCTTCAGAAATACATGGAGGTCATGGGCTGGGACGATCTGAACTGGCTGGAAGACGTGCACATGGGCTACGAGGAAGGCGCCCCTGCCGTGTTCGACCGGAACAACAATGGCTGGATCCGGGTGCCCGACACGCTCGACCTGCCCGACAACCAGCAGGACCGTGACATGATCGCACGCGAGCTTCTTTTGAAGTTCCAGATGTCCGACCGGCACCCGCTGGTGGCGCTGCGCAAGGCGTACATGAAGTTCTGAAGCATCATGCCGCGCCCGCTTGATATCGCCTGTCTGCAGACACGGCCCCGGCCCGATTTCCGTTCGGCGCTGGACGAGGCCTTGCCGCTGGCCGACACGGCGGCGCGGGCGGGCGCGGATATCCTTTTCCTGCCGGAATATTGCGGCGGGCTGGCGACCGAGGGGGCGGCGGTGGCGCCGCCCTCCGCGCCGGAGGAGAAACACCCGTTCCTGCAGGAAATGCAGGGGTTCGCGCGGGACCGGAAGGTGTGGGTCAACCTCGGGTCCATCGCCGTGGACGGGCCGGACGGGCGGATCATCAACCGCGGTTTCATGCTGGACGATGCGGGCGAGATCCGCGGGCGGTACGACAAGATCAACATGTTCGACATCCAGTTGTCGGAGACCGAGGTCTATCGCGAGAGCGCAAGGGTGAGCCCCGGGTCGAAGGCGGTGATCCATGACACGCCCTTTGCCCGGATCGGCCACACGATCTGTTACGACCTGCGCTTTCCGGAGCTGTTCCGCACGCTGGCGCAGGCGGGGGCGGAGATATTGATCTGCCCGGCCGCGTTCACGAAGAAGTCCGGCGAGGCGCATTGGCACGTGCTGAACCGGGCGCGGGCGATCGAGACCACGCGGTTCGTCATCTCCGCCTGTGCCATCGGCCCGGTGCCGGGCGGGGGCGAGTGTTATGGCCATTCGCTGGTGATCAGCCCCTGGGGCGAGGTGATCTGTGATGGTGGCACGATCCCCGGCGTGGTGCAGGCGCGGATCGACCTCGACGCCGTGGCCGAGGCGGAGGGGCGCGTGCCCAGCCTGATGAACGACCGGCCCTTTACCCTTTCCCGATCATCGCACAGGAGCGTTGCATGAGTTCGCTGGCCTCTCAATTCGGGCAGAGCTTTTCCGACCACCCGCTGCGCATGGGGTTCCTGCGCTGGCAATGCCGGGTGCGGCAGATGGCGATGCGCGACAAGGACGGGCGGCCGGATGACGCGATCATGCCTGAGGTGTTCCTGCCGGGGGAAAGCGAGCCGCTGGGCGCGGTGATCACGGTTATGAGCAAGACGCCGGGCTACTCGGTGACGCCGGAGCTGGAGCACATGGCAGCCAAGACCAACGACCCGGCGCAGCGGCGCGATCAGGCGATCCGGTTCCTCGCGGCGGGGTATTACCAGCAGGCGGCGGAGTTCTCGGATATCCTGACCGCCACCTTCCCGCCGGACTCGCCCGGCGCGGCACAGATCCACGAGGCCGGGCGCTGTACGCTGGTCTTCGAGGCCTATTCCCAGCGGTTCGAACTTGACTGCAAGGTCTGGCGGCTGGCGCCGCACAACCTTCTGCACAAGGCGACGATGGCGCATAACCGGCTGTTCAACCCCGGCATTCCGGGGGACACGGTCGTGCTGGGCTTCGAGCCGGACTGGGAAAACAGCACTTCCGATCCGAAGATCGCCTGACCTGACAGGCGCGCCTTGCGGCGCGGCCGGTTGGTTTGCGTTCGGGCCACGCAGGCCTTGAGGGGCCAGCCCCGCCGCCATTGGGCTTGAACCAATGGCGCACCAATGCCGGCTCCCCGGGATACTTTCAGCCAGAAGAAGCAGGGGTTTAATCCCCTTGCTTTCACTTTTCTGAAAATACTCTCGCCGAAGGCGTCTGGCCTTGTGGTCGGGCGCGTCGTTTGAATCTTCTCGACACGTGAATACAGAATGTATACATTGCGTATTCAGAAAGGATTCGCCATGGCCCCCGACCGGAAGACCCAGTGCCTCGAAGACCTGCGGATGCGCATCCTGCGGCAGGAGATTGCGCCCGGCGCCGATCTGGACGAGGCGGCGATTTGTGCCGAGTACGGCCTGTCGCGCACGCCGGTGCGGGAGATATTCCAGCGGCTGGCGGGCGAGGGGTACTTGACGCAGGGCCAGAACCGGGGGCCGAAGGTGGCGTCGATGGACCTGCCGGTGATGCGGATGTTCTTCCAGACCGCGCCGATGATCTATGCGAACGTGGCGCGGCTGGCGGCCGAGAACCGGCGTGCGGACGAGATCGCGCCGCTGAAAGCCACGCAGGAGGAATTTCGCGCGGCGAACGAGGCGGGGGATGCGGGGAGCGCCGCGCTGCTCAATCACCGGTTTCACCGGCAGATCGGCGAGATGGCGCATAACCCGTACCTGCTGGCCAGTCTCAACCGGATGCTGATCGACCATACGCGGTTGAGCCAGACCTTCTATCGCCCGGCGTCGGAGGACGAGACGGCGCGGGTGAAGGCCGCCATCGAGCATCACGACGCGATGATCGCCGCCATCGAGGCGCATGACGCCGACGGGATCGTCGATTTGACCATCGAACACTGGAACCTGTCGCGCGACCGGCTGGAGCGGTTTGTCACCCCTGACCCCCTCCCGCTTGACGTGCTTTCCAAAGAGGACCGCGCCAATGCAGTTTGAAGGGATCTGGACGCCCATCGTCACGCCCCTGAACGCCGATTTCTCGATCAACGAGGCCGCGCTGGCCGAGGTGGTGGAGTACCTGATCGCCGGTGGCGTGAACGGGATCATCTCGGCCGGGACCACGGGGGAATATTACGCCCAGACGTTCGAGGAGCGGGCGCGGCTGGCCAAGATCACGAAGGAGATGATCGGCGGGCGGGTGCCGCTGGTGGTGGGCACCGGCGCGCTGCGCACGGAGGACAGCATCGAATTTGCGAAGATGGCGAAGGACGTGGGGGCCGAGGCCATTCTTGTCGCCACGCCGCCCTATTCGGTGCCGACGGGGCGCGAGATCGCGCTGCATGCGCTCGCCATCGACCGGGCGGTCGACATGCCGGTGATGCTTTACAACTACCCGGGCCGGATGGGCGTGAACATGGACGAGGAGACGCTCGACCGTCTTGGCCGGAGCCCCAATTTCTGCGGGATCAAGGAGAGCAGCGGGGATATCAACCGGCTGCATATGATCGCGCGGGAGTATCCGCACCTGGGCCTGCTGTGCGGGATGGATGACCAGGCGCTGGAGTTCTTTGCCTGGGGCGCGAAAGGCTGGGTTTGTGCCGGGTCGAATTTCGCACCTGAGGCGCATGTGGCGCTCTACAGGGCCTGCGTGGTCGAGGGCGATTTCACCAAGGGCCGCAGGATCATGTCGGCGATGATGCCGCTGATGAGCGTGCTGGAACAGGGCGGCAAGTTCATCCAGTGCATCAAGCACGGCGTCACCATGCGCGGCATCGAGTGCGGGCCGCCCCGCAAGCCGCTGCAACCGCTCAACAAGGACGACAAGCGTGCGCTGGAAGAGGTGATCCGCACGCTCGACACCTCCATCGCCGCGATCACGGGAGAGGCCAAATGACCGAGTTACTGACCCGCGAGGAATACGCCGCCATCGCCGCCGACCTCGACCTGCCCGCCGCGCCGTTCATCGACGGGAAGTTCCGCAAGGGGAACGGCCCGGTGATGGAGACGGTGAACCCGGCGACGGGCGAGGTGCTGAAGAAAATCTCGACCGCCAATGCCGAGGACGTGGATTTCGCCGTGAAGAAGGCGCGGGAGGCGTTCGACCGGGGAGAGTGGTCGCGGGCGCACCCGTCGGAGCGGAAGGACGTGCTGATCCGGTTCTGCAAGCTGATCACCCGGCGGCGGCACGAGCTGGCGGTGATGGAGAGCCTCGACAGCGGCAAGCCCATCCGGGATTGCGAGACGATCGATGTGCCGGAGACCATTCACACGATCAAGTGGCATGGCGAGCTGATCGACAAGATCTATGACCAGGCCGCGCCGTCGGGCGATGACGCGATTTCGATGATCGTGCGCGAGCCCCTGGGCGTGGTGGCCGCCGTGCTGCCGTGGAACTTCCCGATGCTGATGATGGCGTGGAAGATCGGCCCGGCGCTGGCCGCCGGGAACTCGGTGATCGTGAAACCGGCCGAGCAGACCAGCCTGACCGCCCTGCGGCTGGCCGAGGTGGCGCATATGGCGGGCATTCCGCGCGGTGTGCTGCAGGTGCTGCCGGGCGACGGGCCGGGCGTGGGCGAGCCGCTGGGGCTGCACATGGGCATCGACATGGTGAGCTTTACCGGCTCGACCGAGACCGGCAAGCGGTTCCTGCGCTATTCGGCCGACAGCAACATGAAGAAGGTCACGCTGGAATGCGGCGGCAAGAACCCGGCGGTGGTGCTGGAAGATGCCGAGAACCTCGATCACGTGGCAGAGCACGTGGTCAACGCGGCCTTCTGGAACATGGGCGAGAACTGTTCGGCGACCTCGCGGCTGATCGTGCACAAGGCGGTGAAGGAGGCCCTGCTGGAGCGGATCGCGGCTCGGATGCGCGACTGGAAGACGGGCGATCCGTTGGATCCGGCGATGCATCTGGGCGCGCTGATCGATGGCGAGCATTGCAAGAAGGTTTCCAGGTACCTGAAGGGCAAGGCCGTCGCGGGCGGTGGCAAGCCCAAGGGGAATTTCGTCGAGCCCACGGTTTACGAGGTGAAGAAGAGCGACGCGAAGGCGCGCGAAGAGATCTTCGGGCCGGTCCTGTCGGTCATCGAGGTGGCCAGCACCGAGGAGGCGATCCAGCTGGCCAACGACACCGAGTATGGCCTCGCGGCGTCGGTCTTCACCGGCAATGTGCGCAAGGCGATCCGTGCCGCGCGGGAGATCCGGGCGGGCACGGTGACGGTGAACTGCTACGGCGAGGGCGATATCTCCACCCCCTTCGGCGGATACAAGCAATCGGGCTTCGGCGGGCGCGACAATTCCATACACGCCCATGACCAGTTCACCGAGATGAAGACCATCTGGATCGAACTGACCGATCCGAAGGACGGCGACAACGTCGGGTAGGGTGGGTGTGAACCCACCACGCGCGCAACGGTGGGTTGGCACCCACCCTACGAGAAGGACGGCGCATCATGGCTGATGTGGCAGAGAAGAGAGCGGCCCGGCGGGGCCGCGGGGCGCGGACATCGGCGCGGCAGAAGCGGGATTTCACGATGCTGCCCGCGCTGAAGCGGGGCATTCCGCTGACCGAGCCAATGGATGGGGAGCAGGTCGAGCGGATCGACAATGCCTCGATGCATATCCTTGAAAACGTGGGCGTGGTGTTCCGCGACGAGATCGCGCTGGCCGACTGGAAAGCCGCCGGGGCGAAGGTGGTGGGGGAGACGGTTTACCTCGACCGGGGACTGGTACGGGAGTTGATCAAGACGATCCCGGAGACCTTTACCTATCACGCGCGGAACCCGGTGAATAACCTGCCGTTCGGGCGCGATCATGCCATGTTCGTGCCGATGACCGGTGCGCCCTACCTGCGCGACCTCGACGATGTGCGGCGGAACCCGACGCTGGAGGACCTCGCGAACTTCCACAAGCTGTCGCATATGCTGCCGGCGCTGCACAGCTCGGCGCATCATATCGTGGAACCTTACGATCACCCGATCAGCCAGCGGCACCTGCGGATCACCTATTCGTCGATGAAGCATTCCGACAAGACGTTCATGGGCATGACCACCAGCCCGAAAAACGCCGAGGACGTGATGGAGATGTGCGCGATCCTCTTTGGCGAAGCGTTCATGGAGAATCACCCGGTCGTCACCGGCAATTGCAACGGCAACTCGCCCCTGGTGTGGGACGAAACGATGCTGGGGGCGATGCGGGCGTTCTGCCGGAAGAACCAGCCGGTTCTGTGCTCTCCCTTCGTGCTGGGCGGGGCGAATACGCCGGCGTCGGTGGCGCCGTCGGTGGCGCAGCTCAATGCAGAGGCGCTGTCGGCGCTGGCCTATACGCAGGTCGTTCGCAAGGGCTGCCCTGCGATCTACGGGCATTACCTGTCGACCGTGAGCATGAAATCCGGGGCGCCGATGGCGGGGACGCCGGAGATCAGCCTGATGAACATGATGATCGGCCAGATGGCGCGGTTCTACGGGGTGCCGTGGCGGTCTTCGACCAACCTTGGCGGGGCCAAGGTGCTGGACGCGCAGGCGGGGTATGAGAGTGCGACCACGCTGATGGCGCTGCAGATGGCGGGCACGAATTACATGTGGCACGCGGCGGGCTGGAACGAAGCTGGGATGCATTGTTCGATGGCAAAGTTCGTGGTCGATGCCGAGCAATGCGCCATGGCCTACCGGATGGCCGAGGGCGTCCGCTGGGACGATTTCGACGAGGCGGTCGCCGCTGTCGCCGATATCGGGCCGGGGGGGCATTACCTTGGCCACGCGCATACGCTCGCCAACTTTCAGCGTGCGTTCTTCATGCCGGATCTGTTCGATAACAATGCATATGAACAGTGGGTTGCCGAAGGCGGCATCGATACGAACATCCGCGCGGTCAACCACGCGCGGGACTTGCTGAAGGCCTATGAAGAGCCGACACTCGACGCGGGCGTCAACGAGGCGCTGCTCGATTACATCGCGCGTCGCGAGAGGGAGATTCCGGCCGCCGACGCGCTCAACCAGGAGTATTGATCCATGTGTGCGCTGCCCTATCTCGACCTGACCGATCCGGGGTTTTCCACCCGTGGACCGGAAGTGATGGCGGCGCGGGAGGCGCATTGGTGCGCCGAGACGCCTTATGGGCTGGCAGTGCTGCGTTACATGGAGGTGGGGCGCATCCTGCGCGACCGGCGGTTCCGGCAGGGCAGCCACGCCTGGCCCGACACGGTGGGAATCGAGGGGCGGTTCGCCGATTTCTGGCGCGACTCGGTGATTGGCCGGGAGGGGGATGACCATCGCAAGCTGCGGGCGCTGGCGGTGCCGGCGTTGTCGGACGAGTACGTGCTGGGCCTGAAGCCCGCCTTCGACGAGATCGCGCGGGACCTGTGCGACGGGCTGCGGCAGACGCGGAGCTGCGAGTTCCAGAGCGCCTTCTGCGAGCCGTTTGCCGGGCAGGCGATCACCACGATTCTGGGCCTGTCGCGGGAGCGGTGGCCCGAGGTGGCGCATGACGCGAGCGATCTGGGGTTGGCGATGGGGATCGAGGCGCCGCAGCACGAAGAGCGGTTCAATGCCGCCTGTACGCGCCTCTTCAACCTTGCCGACGAGCTGGTGTCGCGGGTGCGGCGGGGGGAGGATTCCGAGAGCTACGTGGCGCGGATGGTGGCCGAGTTCGACGCCAATGGCGATTGCAGCCATGAGGAGCTGCTGAACACCATCGTGATTTCCATTTTCGGCGGGGTCGATACGACCCGGGCGTTGCTGGGGCTGGGCCTGTCGCTGTTCATCGAGCACCCAGAGCAATGGCAGTTGCTGCGGAAAGACCCCTCGCTCATCCCTGCCGCGGTGGACGAATTCATCCGTGCGCGGCCGACGACGACATGGGCCACGCGCGAGGCGGTGGAGGATGTGGAGATGAACGGGCAGGTGATCCCGAAGGGCACGATCCTGCATCTTTTCGTGCATGCCTCGGCCCGC
The DNA here is from genome assembly GCF_030373445.1 of Roseovarius sp. Classification (GTDB taxonomy): domain Bacteria; phylum Pseudomonadota; class Alphaproteobacteria; order Rhodobacterales; family Rhodobacteraceae; genus Roseovarius. Next base: position 45,494 of record NZ_JAUCYU010000001.1, on the reverse strand, counting down.
GACCCGGAGTATTGCGAGGATCCGGCGTTCGACATCACCGCCAAGCGGCGGAAGCATTTCGGGTTCGGCGGCGGGGCGCATCATTGCATCGGGCATTTCGTGGCCCGCACCGATACCGGCTGTGCACTGGATGCGCTGCGGCAGACCTTTGCCACGGTGGAGTATGACGGGGCGCCGGAATGGCTTCCCGACAGCGGCAACACGGGCGCCCGGCGGCTGCACATCAGGTACGAGGTCGACTGATGCGGTTCGAGGGGCAGCGGGCGCTGGTGACGGGGGCCGCCGGCGGCATCGGCGCGGCGGTGGTCGCGATGCTGCGGGCCGAGGGGGCGCGCGTGGCGGTGACCGACCGGCAGACCGCGCACCTGGAGGCCGAGGCGCATTTCGATGGGGACCTGTGCGACGGCGCGTTCTGCGATGCCTTGCCGGGGCGGGTGGCGGAGACGCTGGGGGGTATCGACCTGATTTGCAACAATGCCGGCGTGATCACGCGGGGGCCGATCACGCAGGTGACGGATGCCGATTACGCGCTGACCATGGCGGTGAACGTGGCCGCGCCCTTTCGCCTGTGTCGGGCGGCGATCCCGATCATGGCGGGGCAGGGGGGCGGTGCCATCGTCAATACCGCGTCCTGCTGGGGCTTGCGGCCGGGGCCGAACCATCCGCTTTACGTCATGTCGAAGGCGGCGCTGGCCTCGCTGACGCAATGCCTTGGCCGGGATCACGCGCATGAGGGAATCCGGGTCAACGCCGTCTGTCCGAACGAGGTGAACACGGCGATGCTGCGCAGCGGGTTCGCGGCGCGGGGGTTCGACCCCGACAAGGCGGTTGCCGAGTTGAACGCGACCGTGCCGATCGGCCGGATTGCCGAGCCGGAGGAGATTGCCGACGTGATCCTGTTCCTGGCCTCGGATGCGGCGCGGTACATGACCGGGGCGCTCTTGGAAGTGCATGGAGGCAAGCCCGTCATATGACACGGTTCGCGGGCAAGGTGGCGCTGGTGACCGGCGCGTCCTCGGGCATGGGGTCGGCGACGGCGGACCTTTTGGCCGAGGGTGGCGCGCGGGTGTTTACCGCGCAGCGCGGGGGCACGGCGCATGAGAGTATCGCGGCGGATTTCTCGGACCGGGCGACGCCGGCGCGGGTGGTGGAGCATGTGCGGCAGGCGGCGGGGCGGCTCGACATCCTTGTGAACAACGCGGGCATGATGCGCGAGGGCACGGTGGAGGAGACCAGCGAGGAAGATTGGGACGCGCAGCTTCACCTGAACCTGACCATTCCCTTCCTGATGATCCGCGCCGCGATGCCGCTTCTGAAGGAAGCTGGGGGCGCCATCATCAATACCGGGTCGATCGAGGGGTTGGGCAACAACCCCCGCCACCCGGCCTATGGCGCGTCGAAGGCCGGGCTGCACGGGCTGACCCGGGCGGTGGCGGTGGACGAGGGCCAGTACGGCGTGCGCTGCAATGCCGTGGCGCCGGGCTGGATCGACACGGCCCTCAACGAGGCGTTCATCGAGAGCCTTGGCGACCCGGCGGCGTTCCGCAAGGGGATCGGGCGTATCCACCCGTTGCGCCGCACCGGGGCGCCGGAGGAAGTTGCGCGGCTGATCTGCTGGCTGGCATCGGACGAGGCGAGTTTCGTGACGGGGCAGGTCTATACGATTGATGGCGGCCGCACCGCGCAGTTGAGCCTGCCATGAAGGTGACGCGACTGCCTGTCGATCCCGGCCTGTCCGGCTGGAACGAGATCCTGCCCGCGCCGGAGGCGGCTGAGGTGCTGGAGGAACGGACGACGGCGGATTTCCTTGTCATCGGCGGGGGATATGCCGGGCTGGCGGCGACGCGGCGGCTTTCGCAGTTGCACCCCGACGCGCGGATCGTACTGCTGGAGGCGAAGCGCATCGGCGAGGGGCCGGCGGGGCGCAATTCAGGCTTCATGATCGACCTGCCGCATGACCTCGCCTCGGATGATTACGGCGGGGCGGTGGAGGCCGACACCGCGCAGACCCGCGCCAACCGGGCGGGGATCGAGTTTGCCGCGGCGATGGCCGAGGCGTTCGGGCTGGGCGAGGAGGCGTTCGCGCGGTCGGGCAAGATCAACGCGGCGGCGAGCGACAAGGGGCACCGGCACAATCTCGATTACGCGAAGCACCTGACGGCGATGGGCGAGTCGCACGAGATGCTGGATGCCGCGCAGATGCGGGAGCTGACCGGCAGCGAGTATTACCGGAGCGGGCTGTTCACGCCCGGCGCGGCGATGATCCAGCCGGCGCTCTTCGTGCGGGGCGTGGCACGGGGGTTGCGGTCGAACCGGGTGCGGATCTTCGAGAACTCGCCGGTGACCGAGCTGAAGCGCAACGGGGCGTGGAGTGCCGTGACACCCAAGGGGCGGGTGGTGGCGCCGAAGGTGATCTTGGCGGTAAACGGGCACGCCAACAGTTTCGGGTATTTCAAACGCCAGTTGCTGCATGTCTTCACCTATGCCTCGATGACCCGGGCCTTGACCGGTGAGGAGGTGCGGAAGCTTGGCGGCAGCCCGCGCTGGGGGGTGACGCCGGCCGATCCTATGGGCACCACGGTACGGCGGATATCGGGCACCGGGGGCGACCGGCTGATCATCCGCAACCGGTTCACCTGTGACCCCTCGATGGAGGTGAGCGCCGCGCGGATCGCGCGGGTGGGGCGGGATCACGACAGGGCCTTCGCGGCGCGGTTCCCGATGCTGAAGGGCGTCGGGATGGACTATCGCTGGGGCGGGCGGCTGTGCCTGAGCTGGAACGGCGTGCCGGCGACGGGTGAGGTCGAGACCGGGCTTTACTCCGCCTGCTGCCAGAACGGGCTGGGCACGGCGAAGGGCACGATGCTGGGGATGGTGACGGCCGATCTGGCGGCGGGTCACCGAACGGAGCTGCTGGCCGAGGTGCTGGCGCTCGATCCGCCGAAGCGGCTGCCGCCGGGGCCGGTGACGTATCTCGGGGCCAACGCGGTGATGCGCTGGGGCGAGATGAAGGCCGGGCGGGAGATGTAATGGCCGGTCAGTGCCGGGCGAGGTCTTTCAGGATCGGACAGTCGGGGCGGTTGTCGCCCGCGCAGCAATGGACCAGCTCGTTGAGCGTGTCGCGCATGGCCTGAAGCTGGGCGATCTTGTCTTCGATCTGGTGCAGGTGTTCCGTCGCCACGGCCTTGACGTCGGCGCTGGCGCGGTCGTCATCCTCGTAAAGCGCCAGAAGGGTGCGGCAATCCTCGATGGAGAACCCCAGCGCGCGGGCGCGGCCGAGGAAGGCCAGCTTGTGCGCGTCGGTGTCGCGGAAGACGCGGTAGCCGTTGGTGTCGCGCGCCGGGCGGACAAGGCCGATATCCTCGTAATAGCGGATGGTCTTGGCCGGGAGGCCGGTGCGTTCCGATACGTCGCCGATATTCATCGCACTCTCCGTCATTCTGCCGCGGCCGGGTGGAGGGCCGGGGCGGGCTTGGTCGCTGGTTTCGTCACGCCGCGGCCCACCCGGCGCAGGCGCAGGGCGTTGGTGACCACGAAGACCGAGCTGAGCGCCATGGCGCCTGCCGCCAGCATCGGCGACAGCAGCGTGCCGGTCAGCGGGTAGAGCACGCCCGCCGCCACGGGAATAAGCGCGGCGTTGTAGGCGAAGGCCCAGAACAGGTTCTGCCGGATGTTGCGCATGGTGCGGTCCGACAGGTGGCGGGCGGTGGCGACGCCGGTCAGGTCGCCCGACATCAGCACCACGTCGGCGGATTCGATGGCGACGTCGGTGCCGGTGCCCACGGCGATGCCGATATCGGCCTCGGCGAGGGCGGGGGCGTCGTTGATCCCGTCGCCGACGAAGGCTACGGCGCCGTGGGTGTCGCGCAGCGCCTGCACCGTGCGGCGCTTGTCGGTGGGCAGGACGCCGGCCTCGACATGGTCGATGCCCAGGTCGGCGGCGATGGCGTTGGCGGTGGCTGGGGTGTCGCCGGTGATCATGGCGATCCTCAGGCCTTCCCGCCGCAGCGCGTCGAGCGCGGCGCGGGTGGTGGGCTTGACCCGGTCGGCGACGGCGATGAGGCCGGCGAGGCGGCCATCGACGGCGATGAAGACGGGGCTTTGGCCGTTGTCCGATATGTCCTCGGCGGTTTCGTTCAGCGTGTCGAACGCGACGCCTTCGCGCTCCATCAGCCGGGCGGTGCCGATCAGCAGGTCATGCCCGTCGACCTGTGCCGAGAGCCCATGCCCGCCGATGGCGCGCATCTGCTCGGCCTGTGGCAGGGTCAGGCCGCGCTCGCTGGCGGCCTCGACGATGGCGCGGGCGATGGGGTGTTCGGATTGCGCCTCTGCCGCCGCGACGAGGCGGAGCACGGTCTCCTCGTCCTGCCCCGCGACCGTTTCCAGCCGGGTCAGGCGGGGCCGCCCCTCGGTCAGCGTGCCGGTCTTGTCGAACGCCACGACGCGCGCCTCGTCGAGCCGCTGCAGGGCGTCGCCCTTGCGGAACAGAACGCCCAGTTCGGCCGCGCGGCCGGTGCCGACCATGATCGAGGTGGGCGTCGCGAGGCCCATGGCGCAGGGGCAGGCGATGATCAGCACCGAGACGCCCGCGACCAGCGCGAGGCCGAGCGCGGGGCTGGGGCCGACGGCCAGCCACACCAGCACCGTCAGCACGGCGATGGCGATGACCACCGGCACGAAGACCGCGACCACGCGGTCGGCGAGCGACTGGATCGGCAGACGGGTGCCTTGCGCCCGCTGAACCTCGGCCACGATCTGCGAGAGCATGGTGTCACGGCCCACATGGGTGGCGCGGAAGGTGAGGGCGCTGTCGCCGTTGACGGTGCCGCCGATCACGCGGTCGCCGGGGGACTTGGCGACCGGGACGGGCTCGCCCGAGATCATGCTTTCGTCGACGTAAGCCTCGCCGCTGGTTACTTCGCCATCCACCGCGACCTTCTCGCCGGGACGAACGAGGAGGATGTCGCCGGGCTGGACGGTTTCGAGGGGGATGTCCTCGTAGCTGCCGTTCCGTTCGACCCGGGCGGTCTTGGGCTGAAGGCCCACGAGCTTGCGGATTGCGGCGCCTGCCTGTCCGCGGGCGCGGGCCTCGAGCCAGCGGCCAAGGAGGATCAGGGTCACGATCACCGCCGCGGCCTCGAAATAGACGGCGCGGGTGCCTTCGGGGAGGAGCGACGGGACGAAGAGCGCGACGGTCGAGAAGGCCCAGGCGGCGGAGGCGCCAAGGGCCACCAGCGAATTCATCTCGGGCGCGCCGCGCAGGAGGGCGGGCACGCCTTTCACGAAGAATTCGCGGCCGGGCCACAGAAGCACGATAGTTGCCAGCATGAATTGCAGGAGCCACGATGCCTGTTGCCCGATGGCCTGGTGCACGAAATGGTGGAAGGCCGGGACGAGGTGGCCGCCCATCTCGACGATGAAGACCGGCAGGGTGAGGGCGCCGGCGATGAGCGTGCGGCGGAGGGCCGGGGTGGCCTCGTCCTCCTGCCGGTCATCGCGCGGAGCGCCGTCTTCGGCGGGGACGGTGGGGTAGCCCGCATCGGTGGCGGCGCGGGCCAGTTCCTGTGCCGTGGCCGCGCCGGTGAGGATCTGCACGGTCGCGGTGCCGGCGGCGAAGTTCACCGCGGCGTCGACCACGCCGGGCCGGGCCGTCAGGGCTTTCTCGACGCGGGACGCGCAGGAGGCGCAGGTCATGTCCGACACCTCGAGCGTGACCATATCGGTGCGGGCCGGGTATCCGGCCTGGTCGAGCGCCTCGACGATGGCGGGCTCGGTGCCGGGGGCGGCGCTGACCTCGGCGGTGCGGGTGGCGAAGTTTACCTGGGCCTGCGAGACGCCGGGTACGGAGGAAATCGCCCGTTCTGCCCGCCCGGCACAGCCGGCACAGGACATCTCGTCGATCTCGATTCGGAAGGGGCGGGTCTGGGTCATATGCCCCAGATAAGGATTCCAGTCACTGGAGGGTCAAGGGGCGATGGCCAAGAAATCGTCATCGGCGAGTCAGCAGGGGGGCGATGAGGTCGGCGATGCGGGCCGAGCCCTTCTGCGAGGGGTGCGTCTTGTCCGAAGCGAAGAGGGTCAGGTCGTCGGGGCGCAACGCGTCATCCATATCGGCCAGCGTCACCCCATCATCGCGGGCGGCCATGCGGCCAAGGCGCGATTCCAGCACCTTGTAGCGTGGCTCGCAGGCCGTGCCTGCGTATTTCGGGGAGGTATAGTAGTCGGCCCAGATCACCCGTGACCCGCGCCTGCGCAGATCGGCCACCAGCGCGGGGATCGCGCCTTGCGTGCCGTCCTCGGAGATCAGCCGGTCGAGCACGGGGCCGCACTGGCCGCAATCGCAGCTGGTCAGGTCATTGGCCCCGCCATTAAGGACGACGTGGCTGACGGTGATACCTTCGAGCTGGCTGGGGATGTTGAGGGGGCCGGCGCCGCCCGCCACCTTGGCCAGCGGGAGCGAGACATCGCCCACCGGTTCGCCGAGACGCGCCTGGAGCTGGTCGGCGACGGAGGCACCGGCGGAGCGGTTCCAGGCCATGACGGAATCGCCGGCGACGACGATGCGGGCCTGATCGGGAACGCCGCGCCCGCAGGCGGCGAGGAGGAGGAGGGAGAGGAGGATCAACTGTTTCATCAAGGGGGAAGTGATCCGATTGGGGGTGGGATCAAGGTGGGGTGGCGGTGATTTGCGAGTAGCGGGCAATATGAGATTGTCGCGCCCCGGGCTTGACCCGGGGCCTGTTGGCCGAGAAACAGAGGCCCCGGGTCAAGCCCGGGGCGGGCAGGGCCAAGTGTGCTCGTGCAGGTCTTGATCCCGCGCGTGTGGGCAACTGGCATGTTTGTGCTTGCCCGCCCATTTCCTGTCGCAGCTTGATGTTTGGGCCTGACCGTCAAGGAGCTTCCCATGCCCGATTACTCCAACCACGTCATCCTGTCCGGCTGCTCCGGGGGCGGGAAATCCACGTTGCTCGATGAACTGGCGCGGCGGGGGGTTGCGACCGTGCCGGAGCCGGGCCGGCGCATCGTGGCCGAGGAGAGCCGGGGCGAGGGCCGGGCGTTGCCGTGGGTGGACATGGAAGCATTCGCTCGCCGCGCCCTCGACCTTGCGACGCAGGACCGGGCGACAGTCGCGCATCATACGGGCTGGGTGTTTTTCGACCGGGGGCAGATCGACGCGGCGGTGGCGCTGGAGCATGCGGCGGGGGTGCCGGTGGCGGAGACGCTGGGCGATCTGCGCCGATTTCACTGCCAGGTGTTCCTGACCCCGCCGTGGCCGGAGATTTACGCCGCCGATGCAGAGCGGCGGCATGGCATGGCGGAGGCGGAAGCAGAGTATCGAAGGCTGTGCGCCGCCTACGAAGCGCTGGGCTACGAGGCCGTCATTCTGCCGAAAACCGGCGTGCGGGCGCGCGCCGATTTTCTGCTTTCTCGCCTCGGCTGACAGGTCACTCCGCCGCGCAGGCGCCGGGGTTGTTGGGGTGCATCGTCCAGTTGGCGTACTCTTCCTCGACGACCTTGCCGGTGCGCTTGTCCACCTCGCCCGGGGCGAGCCGCTCCATGGTGATGCAATCCTCGACCGGGCAGACATTGACACACAGGTTGCAGGCCACGCATTCTTCGTCGATCACCTCGAACACCCGGTCTTCGGACATCGAGATGGCCTGGTGGCTGGTATCCTCGCAGGCTGCGTAGCAGCGGCCGCAATTGATGCAGGCGTCCTGGTCGATGCGGGCCTTGGTGACGTAGTTGAGGTTGAGGTGCTGCCAGTCGGAGAGGTTCGGCACGGCCCGGCCCACGAGCTGATCGACCGAAGTGAAGCCCTTCTCGTCCATGTAATGCGAGAGGCCCGAGATCATCTCCTGCACGATCTTGAAACCGTAGGTCATCGCGGCGGTGCAGACCTGCACGTTGCCGGCACCAAGCGCCATGAACTCGGCCGCGTCCTTCCACGTCGTCACCCCGCCGATGCCCGAGATGGGCAGGCCCTGAAGGTCGGGCGTGCGGGCGATCTCGGCCACCATGTTGAGCGCGATGGGCTTCACCGCCGGGCCGCAATAGCCGCCATGGGCGCCCTTGCCGTCGATCGTGGGCTCGGGGGCGAAGATGTCGAGGTCGACCCCGGTGATCGAGTTGATCGTGTTGATCAGCGAGACCGCGTCGGCGCCGCCATCCTTGGCCGCCTGCGCGGGCTTGCGAATGTCGGTGATGTTGGGCGTGAGCTTGACGATCACCGGCAGGTCGGTGTGCTTCTTGCACCATTCGGCCACCTGCTGGACGTATTCCGGCACCTGCCCCACGGCCGAGCCCATGCCGCGCTCGCTCATCCCGTGGGGGCAGCCGAAGTTCAGCTCGACCCCGTCACAGCCCGTGGCCGCCACCTTCTCGAGGATGGCCTTCCAGCTCTCCTCTTCCACCGGCACCATCAGCGAGGCGATGATCGCGCGGTCGGGGTAGTCCTTCTTGACGCGCGTCATTTCGTCGAGGTTGGTCTGCAGCGGGCGGTCGGTGATCAGTTCGATGTTGTTGAGCCCCAGAAGCCGCCGATCGGCGCCCCAGATGGCGCCGTAGCGCGGGCCGTTCACGTTGACGATGGGCGGGCCTTCCTCGCCCAGCGTCTTCCACACGACGCCGCCCCAGCCGGCCTCGAAGGCGCGGCGGACGTTGTATTCCTTGTCGGTCGGCGGGGCGGAGGCCAGCCAGAACGGGTTTGGGGATTTGATCCCGATGAAGTTGGATGTCAGATCGGCCATGTTGTCTGGTCCTTTCCCTGTTGCCTGCACGCCCTAGTTCGGCGCGCGGAAGATCATTTCGACCGGGGCGATATCCCCGGCGGATATGTGGGTGACGTAGTTCTGCAGCTTTTCCTTCGCGGTGCCGCCCATCAGCAGGTGGATGCCCAGCGGCGGCGGGCCGCCGGCCTTTTCCATGCGCGCGAAGACCCGGTTGAAGAAGTCGAGCGCGAAGTCGAGGCGGTTGCGCTCCTCAAGCCGTCCGAACCCCGCCTTCTCGGCGGCCTCGCGGTAGATTTCGGGCGGATCGACGAAGGAAACGCCCGAGGTTTCCGCCCACGGGAAGGGGAAGTTCAGCGGCGCATCGGAGAGCCGCATCACGTCGAACAGCGCGAAGGTGCCGCCGGGGGCGAGCACGCGGGCCACTTCGGCGAAGAGGGTTTTCTTGTCGTCGATATTCATGCCGACATGGAACATCAGCACGAGGTCGAAGGCATGGTCCGGCACCGGCAGGTCGAGCGCGCTGCCGGTCCTGAAGGTGGTGAGGGCGTCGAGGCCGACCAGCGTGCTCAGTGTCTTGGCGGCGGTCACGTATGCCGGAGTCAGGTCGACGCCGGTGACGTGACAGCCGGCGCGCGCCGCGACGTGGCGGGCGGTGCCGCCGATGCCGCAGCCGATATCGAGCACGCGCGTTTCGGAGGTGATGTCGAGCTGGTTCAGCAGCGCGTCGGTCGCCTCCTGCCCGCCGGTGTGGAACTCGTCCACCGGCTTGAGGTCTTCCGGCGTCGGGGCGTCAGGGTCGGCGCCGGCCCGTTCCAGCGCCGCCTTGATCGTGTCGACGATGCGGTCGACCGCGTAGTGATCGGCCACACGGGTTTCGAGGCTGTCCATCGCGGTATCCCTTTCGCGGGTCATGACCATGTCGGCCAAACCTATCACGAAACGAGACTTGCGTGGATATCTTCGGCGGCGTCGCGCCCCTCGGCCACGGCGGTCACCGTCAGGTCGTCGCCGCCCGCGGCACAGTCGCCCCCGGCCCAGACCCGGTCGACGCTGGTGCGGCCGGCACCGGTGACGGCGATCTTGCGGCCGTCGAGTTCTGGCAGGCCCTCGGCATCGAGCGCCTGGCCGATGGCCTTGAACAGCTGGTCGGCGGGAAGACGGAAGCGTTCGCCGGTGGGGGCGAGGGTATCGTCGGTATATTCGAACTCGACCTCGCGTACCGCGCCGTTGCCGTGGATGGCGACGGGGGTGGCATTGGTGATGATCCGCACGCCTTTCGAGGCGGCGAGATCCTGTTCGAAAACGCTGGCGTTCATCCGGTCGCGGCCCCGGCGGTAGACGAGGCTGACGTTGAGGGCGCCCAGCAGCTTGGATTGCACGGCGGCATCGACAGCGGTCATGCCGCCCCCGATCACCACCACGTCGCGGCCCACGGGGAGGGCGGAGAGATCGCTGGCCTGCCGCAGCTCGGCGATGAAATCCACGGCGTCGGCGATGCCGTCCTTGTCCTCGGCCTCGAGCCCGAGGGCGTTCACGCCACCAAGGCCCACGCCGAGGAAGACCGCGTCGTATTGGTCGCGCAGCGCATCGAGCGTAAGTTCACGGCCCAGCCGCTTGCCGGTCTCGACCTTGATGCCGCCAATCTGCAGCAGCCAGTCGACCTCGGCCTGGGCGAAGCCGCCGACGGTCTTGTAGGCGGCGATGCCATACTCGTTCAGCCCGCCGGGCTTCTCGCGCCCGTCATAGAGCGCCACGTCATGGCCGTGCATCGCCAGCCGGTGCGCGCAGGACAGGCCCGCGGGGCCGGCGCCGACGACGGCGATGCGCTTGCCGGTGGGTTCGGCACGCTTGAACGGGTGCTTGCCCGCCGCCATCAGCGTGTCGGTGGCGTAGCGCTGCAACTGGCCGATCAGCACCGGTTTGCCTTCGGCCACCTCGCGCACGCAGACTTCCTCGCACAGCGTCTCGGTCGGGCAGACCCGGGCGCACATGCCGCCCAGGATGTTCTGGCCCAGGATCGTCTCGGCCGCCGCCTCGGGCGTGCCGGTGGCGATCTGCCGGATGAAGAGGGGGATGTCGATATCGGTGGGGCAGGCGGTGATGCAGGGCGCATCATGGCAGAAATAGCAGCGGTCGGCGGCGACCAGCGCTTCGTGATCGTCGAGAGGCTCATGCAGGTCGGCGAAATTCTCTTCGTAATCCTGTGCCTGCAGCCTGCCGGGGACGATCCCCGGCGAAAGGGCGTTGTGGGTCAAGATGTCCTCCACGTGTTGGCCGTGTTTTCACAGAAGTATGACACAGGTTCTTTTTTTATCAAATGGTAAAATTTCAGCAGCGAGTCCGGCGTTTTGAGCAGTTCGCGAAGGGGGCCCGGACGAGGTGGAGTGGCCCGCCGGCAACATGCGTGGCGCACGTCACGATTGTTTGAAATTGACCTTGCGACCGCTTTGGTGATCCACTTTCCTGACGGTCCCGGTGGCGACGCCGGACAAAGAACAAGAAAAGACCACGAAGGAATAACGGAATGTCCCCGAGACTCATCGCGCCGCTGCTTGCGGCGACCATTCTTGCCGCCGGCGGCTGTGCGACCGTCACCCGCGGCAGCAGCGAGGCGGTCACCTTCACCTCGAAGCCTGCGGGCGCCGTGGTGACCACGGGTCTTGGCAAGAGCTGCCAGACGCCCTGCGCCATGCGGATCAGCCGGAAGGAATCGTTCTGGGCCACGTTCAAGCACGGGCGGGACGTGCGGAAGGTGCATGTCACGATCAAGTCGTCCTCGGACGGGACCGCGGCGACGGCCGGCAACTTCATCGCCGGCGGGCTGATCGGGGTGGCGGTGGACGCCGATTCCGGGGCGACGCTCGACCACGTGCCGAACCCGGTCTATGTCGATTTCGCGGTGCCGCAGTCGGGAATCCAGGAGGCGGCCGTCGCCTATTACCGGCAGATACGCGACGCCGAGGAAGCCAAGTGGGCCGAGGCGCGCGCCGCGGAACAGGCGGCGGCGGACAAGCAGAAGCCGTGAGCGATGGCGACGGTGGCGCGCCTTAGCGCGACTGTTCGTGGGCCAGCCGCTGGCGGGCGATCTCCTCGTTCCGGTCGGCCTTCTTCTGGTCCTGGAGGCAGGTCTCGACATAGGTGAGATGCGTCTCGACCGCCGCCCGCGCCGCTTCGGGGTCGCGGGCCTGAAGCGCGGTGTTCATGGCGCGGTGCTGATCGAGCAGGGCGCCGCGCGTGGTGCGCTGCTTGAACATGACCTGCCGGTTGTAGAACACGCCCTCGCGCAGGAGCTGGAACATCGAGCGCATCATGTGCAGCATCACCACGTTGTGGCTGGCCTCGATGATCGACATGTGGAACTCGGCATCGAGCCGGGCCTCGTCGGCGGGGTTGGTCTTGCGGTGCGCGGCCTCCATCTTGGCGAAGATCTCGCCCACCACCTTGAGGTCGGTGTCGGAAGCCAGCCGCGCGGCCCGCTCGGCCGCCAGCCCCTCGAGGTCGCGGCGGAAGGCGATGTAGTCGAAGACCGCCTCGTCATGTTCGGAGAAGAGCTGGATCAGCGCATCTGAAAAGGCGCTGCCCAGCACGTCGGCCACGTAAATGCCGGCGCCGGCGCGGGTCTTGAGAAGGCCCTTTTCCTGCAGCTCGCCGATCGCCTCGCGCAGGCTGGGACGGGACACGCCCAGCCGGTCGGCCAGTTCGCGCTCGGCGGGCAGGCGTTCGCCGGGGCGAAGGATGCCGCGTAGGATCAGCTTCTCGACCTGCCGGGTGACGGCGGTGGAGAGCTTCTCGGGGGTGACACGGTGAAACGGCATTGGGGCGCTCCGGGCGGCGGCAGGGCGGGCGATGGCGCATGATGGCCTTGCCGGTGCCGGGGGTCAATGCGGGGTGTGAGCGGTCGCGCCGATCAGAACTCCACGCCGATCTGCGCCTTCACGCCCGAGCGGAACGGGTGTTTGACCAGTTCCATCTCGGTCACCAGGTCGGCGATCTCGATCAGCTCGTCCTTGGCGTTGCGGCCGGTCAGAACGACATGGGTCATGTCGGGCTTTTCCTCGACCAGGAACTCCACCACCTCGTTCACGTCGAGATAGTCGTAGCGCAGGGCGATATTGATCTCGTCGAGCAGGACCATGCGGTTCTTCTCGTCCCGGATCAGCTCCTTCGCCTTTTCCCAAGCGGCCTGCGCCATCTCGGTGTCGCGCTCGCGGTCCTGGGTTTCCCAGGTGAAGCCCTCGCCCATGGTGTGGAAGGCGCAGGCGTCGGAGAATTTCGACAGGATCAGGTCGCGCTCGCCGGTGCTCATGCCGCCCTTGATGAACTGCACCACGGCGCAGGGCATGTCATGGGCGATGCAGCGGAAGATCATCCCGAAGGCGGCCGAGGATTTGCCCTTGCCCTTGCCGGTATGGATGATGATCAGGCCCTTCTCGTCGGTCTTGGTGGCCATGATCTTGTCGCGCGCGGCCTTCTTCTTGGCCATCTTCATCGCGTGTCGGTCTGGATCGTCGGTCATCTTGGCCCTCCCTTTGGCGCCGGAGTTTGGGCGAGCAGGGCGCGGGGTGCAAGCGGGGTTTTGCGATGGCGCGTGCCGGGAGGGTGGCGCCTTTCGGGGGCTCTGCCCCCACGTTGTAGTTCGTACCGAACTTCAACGCTCCCCCCGGGAGTATTTGGGCCAAGAAGACGCCGGGGCGAGGCAAGAAGGATGGCGGATTAGCCGCCCTTGATGTTGATCGAGAAACTGCGGCGGGCGCCGGGGGGCGGGGCCGGGAAAGGGGCGGCGCGGCGGACGACGCCGAGCGCCGCCTGGTCGAGCCGGCCGTTGCCGGAACTGCGGGCAAGCGACAGGCCCGCGAGGCCGCCGCTGGAGGAGATGGTGAAGGCCACGACCGCGGTGCCGCGCGAGCCCACTTGCGGGCGGCGGACGCGGGACAGCTGGCGCATCACCTGGCCGGGGTAGTTGCTGGCCGCCGCGTTGCCGGATTCGGCAGAGCGGCCGGTGCCGGTATTGGCCTGCCGGCGGTTGGTCTCGGCGCCGGTGGCCGCGCCGGTGGTGGCGTTCTGGCTGGCGTTGCCCTGCGGCTGTTGGCGGGCGGCCTGTTGCTGCTGTTGCTGTTGCTGGCGGCGTTGTTCTGCCTGCCGCTCCTGCCGTTCCTGTTCGCGCTGGCGGGCGAGGCGCTCCTGCTCTTCCTCGATCGCCCTGGGCCGCGTCTGCGGGCGCAGGGAGCGGGAGACGGCGGGGGAGGTTTCGGCCTCGGCCTCGATGGTTTCGGCGCTTTCGGCGAGGTTGGTCGAGGTGACGGGTTCGGCGACCGTCGGTTCCGGCTGGGTCGGTTCGATCGCCTGCGGTTCGGTCGCGGCGACGGGCGGCTCGGCGGGTTGCGGCTCGGCCCTGGGTTCGGCCTGCTGGATCTCGTCCGGGGCGGTCTGTTGCAGGGTTTCGGGCTCGGGGGTTTCGGCGTCCTGCGCGACGGCCACGTCGGCGGTGACCTGATCGGGGGCTTCCGGCGCGGTGGCGGTTTCGGCCTGCTGGGGCTGTTGCGGCGGCTGCGGCTGTTCGGGCGTGTCGTGCGCCACCGGCTCGGGCGCGTCGGGGCGGGTTTCCTCGGGCGTGGTTTCGGCGGTTTGCTGCTCGGGCGTCTCGGCTTCGCGCGCTTCCTCCGGCTGGTCCTGCGCGGTTTCCCCGGTGGGTGTTTCCTCGGTCAGCTCTTCGGTCTGGTCGGCCTCGGTCGTCTCGGCCTCGGTCGGTTCCGCCTGCGCCTCGGGGGCGTCCGGTTCGGTCAGCTCCTCCGTCTCGGCGGGGGAGACGGTGCCTTCGACCATGTCGGAGAAGGAATTGCCGAGGCTGGCCTGCATCGCGCCGCCGGAGCCTTCCATCTCGATCTCGATATCCGGGGTGATGGCCCAGAGCGCCAGCCCGTGGACGGTGAGCGCGGTGGCGGCGGCGAGGGTCTTGGCGAGGCGGGAAGAGGCGGTCATTGCAGCCCCCTTTCGGTGACGACGAGCACGCGCTCGGCCCCCTGGCTGCGCAATTCTCGGGTGAGGTCGACGAGGGTCTGGGCCGGCAGCTCGCGGTCAGGCACGAGGCGGATGGTCTTGCGCTCCTCCTCGGAGAGGGTGGCGACGTAGGCGGTGGCGGAGGCCTGGGTTTCGCCGCGGTAGCTGAGCCGGCCGTCGGCGTGGACGACCAGCGTGTCGGGCGGCGCGCGCCCTTCGAGATCGGCGGTGCGCACGAGGTCGAGATCGCCGTCGAGCGGCTGGGCCAGGGTGCCGGCCACCATGAAGAACACCAGCATCAGGAAGACGATGTTGATGAGTGCGATGGTGGGTTCGCGTTTCTGGGTGGCGCGCGCGCGTCTCATGAGGCGGTTCCCAGCACGGTGACGCGGACGGGCCCGACGGAGCGCAGGGCGACCAGCAGGTCGGTCAGGCGCTGGGCGTTGACGCCGTCACGCAGGCTGACGAGGACGGGGGTTTCCGTCTCCTCGGTTTCGCGCAGCGCGTCGAGGGCGGGTTTCAGGCCGGCGATTTCCACGTCCTCTCCGTTGAGGCTGAGCGTATCGGGGCTGAGCCGCAGGAAGGCGGGGGGCGTGTCGGAGGGGGCCGCTGCGCCGCCGGCTGCCGCGCTGATCTCGACCTCGGCGAAGCGCGAGAAGGTCGAGGACAGCATGAAGAAGAGCAGCAGCAGGAAGATGACGTCGATCAGCGACGTCATCGACAGGCGCTTGCGGGCGCGTGATCTACGCACCGGCGGGCACCGCGCCGCGGGTGGGCGCGGCGGCCGGCGCGGCCCCTTGCGGGAAGAGGATGGTCGAGATGGCGCGCCCGGCGGTGACGCGCTCGGCGTCCATGCGGGCCTCGAACCAGCTGAGCACCAGGGCGGTGGGCATGGCCACGGCAAGGCCGACGGCGGTGGTCAGCAGCGCCACCCAGATGCCGCCCGCCAGGAGCGAGGGGTCGACCTGTGCGCCGGCCTGCTGGAGCGACTGGAACGCCTCGATCATGCCGAGAACGGTGCCGAAGAGGCCGAGGAGGGGGGCGAGCTGGGCCACGGAATCGAGCAGGCGGAAGCCGCTTTCGAGCCGGGCGAAGCGGCTTTCGGCCTCGGCCTCGAGCCGGGCGGCGTCGGCCGGGCCGGAGGTGAAGGCCATCTCGATCACCGGGGCAAGGTAGCTGCGCGAGCGGGAGAGTGCCTGTTGCGCCCCGGCACGGTCGCCCCGGTCCCAGGCCGCGACGGCCTCGGACAGTTCGCGGTGACGGCCGGCATGGGCCGCCTTGAACTGCCAGAGCTTGTAGAGGATCACCGCCAGCGTCAGCACCGAGACGCCGATCAGGACCATGACGACGGGCCCGCCGAGATCGGCGACCTGGCGGAGGGCTTCGAGAAGTCCGGTCATCCGACCACCTCCACCTCTGTGCGGCTGTTGACCTGCAGGCCGGTCGAGCAGGCGCTCTCGTCAAGCTCGGGCGCGGTGCAGGCATGGGCACCGTTGATCAGCACGCGGCTGATGTTGTCACATGTCAGGCCGGGGACCGAGAATTGCCGCACGCGGGGCCGGCCCGGCGGCAGTTCGCCAAAATCGAAGAGCGTGAGGCGGTCGACCTGTCCCTCGGCGTTGAAGAGGACGGTCTCGTAGACCGCCTTCTCGATCGGCTTGTCGTGGCCGTTGATGACGAGGAAGGTCAGCGCGCAGGCGTTGTCGCCGGGTTTGACGGTGTTCAGCTCGACCATGACGTTCTTGCCGATGGGCGTATCCTGGGCCATCGCGGCAGGGCCGGTCAGACAGGCGGCGGCGAGGGCGGCGAGCGGGAAAAGGCGGAAGGCGTGGCGCGTCATGCTGGGCTCCGGGACATGGACCTGAACGGATTCGTGCCTGGCTTGGGTATGTCCCAGCTTGGCGTTTATCAATGGGATTCACCACAAATCCCCGTGTGGCGCAATACCTAATCGAAATTGTCGGGATAGCGCGTCAGAGCGCCGCGCCGGCCTTGAGCCCTTCGAACACGGCTTCCTCTACTGTGCGCGGGGTGAGGCAATCGCCGACCAGGTGCAGCTCGCCCGGCCACTGCGAGAGCGCGTCGGCCAGCGTGGCGACGGGCTGGTGGCCGAGGGAGGTGACAAGCGTGTCAACGCCTTCGAGCATCACCGGCTCGCCGCTGAGCACGTGCTGGAAATAGGCGTCCTCGGCATCGGCGCCGTAAAGGCGGAGATAGGGGAGGATCTCGACGCCGAGGCGATGGAGCGTGCCGAGCCAGGCGTCGCGGGCGTATTGGGGGATGGACTGGCCCGCCATGGTGCCGTTGACGGCAAGGCGGACGTGGCAGCCGTTGCGGGCGAGGCGTTCGGCGAGGCCGAGGCCGATCCAGTCGCCTTTCCAGTCGGCGATGACGACGCGGCCGCCGATATTGGCTTTGTCCTGCAGCACCTCCCAGGCGGTGAGGATATGGGCCTCGTCGGCGCCGGGGATGTCGGGGGTGTAGGGTTGCGCGCCGGTGGCGCAGACCACGGCGTCGGGGGCTGATCTTTCGATCAGAGAGAGGTCGGCGGGGCTGTTGAGGCGGATGTCGACGCCGGCCGACTTGGCCTCGTGGGCAAGGTTGGTGGCGGCGCCGCCGAATTCGGCACGGCCGGGAAGGGTTTGGGCAAGGTTGACCTGGCCGCCGAGGGTGGCGGTGGCCTCGTGCAGGGTGACGTCATGGCCGCGGGCGGCGGCGATGGCCGCGGCCTTGAGGCCGGCGGGGCCGCCGCCGATGACGAGGACGCGCTTGGGGTTCATGGCCTTGGAGAGGGTGCCGTATTCCAGTTCGCGGCCGGTTTCGGGGTGCTGGATGCAGGAAATGGGCTGGCCGTTCAGCATGTGGCCGATGCAGGCCTGGTTGCAGGCGATGCAGGCGCGGATGTCGTCGAGGCGGTTTTCTTCGGCCTTCAGGGGCATTTCCGGGTCGGCGATCATGGCGCGGGTCATGCCGCACATGTCGGCCTGGCCGGAGGTGAGCACTTCCTCGGCGATCTGGGGCTGGTTGATGCGGCCGGCGACGAAAATCGGGATCGAGAGGCGGGCGCGGATGGCGGCGGCGAGAGGGGCGGTGTAGGCCGTCTCGTAATGCATGGGCGGCACGATATGCGTAGAGCCCGACAGCCCGGCGGAGGTGCCGGCGGTGACGTTGAGGTAGTCGAGTATGCCGTCGGCGGCGAGGGCTTCGGAGATCGCGATGACCTCGGGCTGTTCGAGGCCGTCATGGTCTTTTTCGTCGCCCGAGATGCGCAGGCCGATGGCGAGCCCGTCGCCGGCGCCGCGGCGGACGGCGGCGAGCACCTCGCGGACGAGGCGGAGGCGGTTCTCGGGGGAGCCGCCATAGGCGTCTTGCCGGATGTTGGTGCGGGGGTTGAGGAATTGGCCGAGGAGGTAGCCGTGGGAGGCGAGCACCTCGATGCCGTCGAGGCCGGCGCGTTTCAAGCGGGCGGCAGCGGCCTCGAACCCTTCGATGAGCTCGGCAATGAGGGCCAGGGGCATGGCACGGGGCATGACGTGGAAGCGTTCGTTCGGCACGGCGGAGGGGGCGTAGGCCACGGGCTGGGTGCCATCGGCCAAAGCGCCCATTTCGCGGCCCGGGTGGGTGAGTTGGCCGAAGACCTTGCAGCCATGCGGGCGGCAGGCGGCTATGATGCGCTCGTAGCCGGGGATGCAACTGTCGTCATAGGCCGTGATCGCCGCGCGGCCGGAGGTGCCGGAGGGGTGGGCGCGGGCGGCCTCGACGATGATGAGCCCGGCGCCGCCCCGGGCGCGGGCACCGTGATAGGCGGCCATGCGGGCCGAGGGCACGCCGTCTTCCAGCATCACCGTCATGTGGCCGGTGGAGAAGATTCGGTTTTTCAGGAGGGCGGGGCCGACGCGGAGGGGCGAGAAGAGCGTCGGGAAGGCGGTGTCAGCCGTCATCTTCGGTGTCGGCCTCTTTGTCGGGCAGGGAAAGCCGTTGCTGCTGAAGTCGTTGCAGGCTCTTGTGGCGGGCGGTGCAAACATCGCACTCGCGGGGGACGCCTTCGGATTGGGCCTGTGGCTCGCCGTAGATATTCGTATCCGGCGCATCCGTTTCGGCGTCGGTTCCGTTGGCGAGCTCGGGGGTGGCGAGGAGGAGGGTGAGGAGGAGGTATCTCATGCCCGCCCCGTTTCCATGTAGCGGCGGAGGGGGGCCGTGCTTTCGCTCGCGCTCGAAGCCTCCAGTTCGAGGAAGTCGATGGCGGCGTATTCATGCGCGGTGAGGACCTTGAGCGCGGGCAGGTCCTCGGGCGGGGCCATGGCTTCGAGGCCCTTGAAATCGCCGATATAGCCGGGGAAGCTTTGCTGCATGCCGGCGATCAAAGTGGGCCAGTCTGTGGATTCGCGGTCGGCTTGGGCGTGGCCGGTGGCGTGAAGGTCGGCCGAAGGGCGCGGGGTCAGGCCGTACTTGTCGAGCAGCGGGCGGACGGCGGCGGCAGCGAAGGTTTCCACGTCGCCCATCAGGCGCATCTTGTCGGCGTGATCCGGCGTGGCGAGACGGTCGGCGATGCGGTGGAAATAGGCTTCGCCCTCGATCTCTTCCTCGTAGTATTTCAGCAGCGTATCGAGATAGGCCGTGTCGGGTTGGGAAAGCGTGGCGCCCACGTCGACGCGGTCATGGCGGGTGAGGCGGGTTGTTTCTTCCGGCAAGTCGAGGTCGCGGGCGTAGCGGTGGCCGGCATAGACGGCGGCGGCGATGATGGCGGGGGCCTCGCAATCGCCGATGCGTTTCAGGGTGAAGGGGAGGCTTGAGGGATCCCCGCCGGCGGAGGCGAGGATGTCGTGGTAGAGCGTGTCGTTCGGCGCGCGCTGGGTGACCATGACGACGGAAGAGACGGGCAGGCGTTTTTCCGTGCCGGTGAAGATGCAAGAGAGGGTGGCCTCGGTGCCGTCATAGCGTTCGAGGTTCCGGGCGGTTTCGATTGCGACGCCCTGCTGCATGAGGCGGGTGCGGACGGACCAGCGTTCCGTGGTTTTGCCGGCCCATTCGGAGACGACCTCGGACGGGGTGGCGAGGGTGACGTCGAGGCTCTTGGCGCGCAACAGCTCGGCGATCAGGCCGCCCATGTAGTAGCGGTCTTCGTCGTAGACGAGGACGGGGCCATCGGGGATGTTGCCGGCCATGATGTCGTCGGGGGTGAGGAGCGGGATGTCGGGATCGGCGACGGGTTTGTAGACCTCTCCGTCGAACCGGTCGCGGCGCCACGTGGCGCCGGTGGCCAGCACGACGTGATCGGCGCCGACCTCGCGAATGGCGTCGGCGGTCATGGCGCTTTCGCGGAAGATCTCGACATTGGGCATGTCTTGCAGGGCCTGTTCGCGGTAGTCGCGGACGCGGGCATAGGGGCTCATGCCGGGGAGGGCGGACTCGAGGGTGGCGCGACCGCCGAGGGTGCGGGTGGCCTCGGCGAGCATGACGTTGTAGCCGCGCTGGCCGAGGGCGCGGGCGGCCTCCAGTCCGGCGGGCCCGGCGCCGACGACGAGGACGGAGCTGTCGGAGCCTCTCGGTTCGATCTTCTCGGGGTGCCAGCCGCGGCGCCATTCCTCGCCCATGGCGGGGTTCTGGGTGCAGCGGATCGGAACGCTGAGGCTGTCGCCCGAATAGCAGATGTTGCAGCCGATGCATTCGCGGATGGTTTCGAGCGCGCCGGTTTCGATTTTCGACGGCAGGAACGGGTCAGCGATGGAGGGGCGGGCGGCGCCGATGAAATCGGTGATGCCGCGCTTGACCTGGGAGACCATCGTGTCGGGGGAGGTGAAGCGGCCGACGGTGACGACGGGCTTGGAGGTGACGCCCTTGACGAAGGACATGTAGGGCTCGAGCGCCGCTTCCTGCGTGTAGCGGGAGACGCCCATTTCAACGAAGTAATTGGCGATGTTGATGTCCCACAGGTCGGGCAGGTCGGCGAGCATGGCCAGCATGTCGCGGCGTTCGCCGTGGATGGGCTTGCCGTCTTCGCCGATTTCCTCGTCGGCCGAGAAGCGGACGGCGACGGCGCAGCGGTCGCCCACGGCTTCCTTGGTCTCCTCGATCAGTTCGCGCACCAGCCGCACGCGGTTTTCCAGCGAGCCGCCGTATTCGTCGGTGCGGGTGTTGATGCGGGGGTGGAGGAAGTTGGAAAGGAGGTAGGTGTGGGTGGCGTAGACATAGACGATATCGAAGCCCGCGTCGCGGGCGCGGAGCGCGGCGTTGCGATGCCAGAGGCGGAGGTTGCGGATGTCCTCTTTGTCCATCGCGCGGGTCTGGTAGGGGTGGCCGGCGAGGTTGGGCATCGAGGCGATGTCCATCGAAACCTCGCGGGTCATCAGGTTGGCGGTGCGGGCGCCGCCATACCATAGCTCGGCTCCGGCCAGCGCGCCGTGCTCATGCACCGCGTCGGTCATCAGGCTGTGGGCGCGGATATCGCTGTCATCCCAGAGCGCGGCGGAAGGGTGGGGCAGGTCGTCGGAGGTGGGGTGGATGGAGTTGTACTCGGTGCAGACCACGGCCCAGCCGCCCTCGGCCTTGACCCCGCGCATGGCGGCCAGCATCCGGGGGCGCATGTGGCCCATGCCGGTGCAGTGGGGGACCTGGTAGAAGCGGTTTTTCGCGGTGACGGGGCCGATCTTCACCGGCTCGAAGAGGATGTCGTAGCGTGGGTCGCGGGTCATTCCGCTGCCTTTCGGGGTTCGGGGGCCGGGGAGAGTTCGGTGAGTTCGCGTCGGAAGGAGATGGCGCGGTTGTCCTGTTCGCCCAGTTCGCGGGCGTACTTGTGGCCCGCGTAGACGGCGGCGGCGATGATGCCGGGGGCGTAGGCGTCGCCGATGCGGGTGACGTTCGAGGCGCCTTGGGCGGTTAGGTCGTGGTAGAGAGTGTCGACGGGCAGGCGCATGGTGACCAGTACGGCGGTGCCGCAGGGGATGGTGCGGGATGCGCCCGTGTAGGCGCAGGCGAGGTCGGCCTCGCCTTTTCGCAGGGCGGTGACGTTGTGGGTGAGGACGAGGGCGACGTCCATTTCCAGCAGGCGTTTCTGGACCACGTGCTGTTCGAGCGTGTTGTGGGACCAGCCCGCCACCTCGGGCGCGGCGGTGACGAAGGTGACCTCGTGGCCGTCGGCGCGGAGCTTCTCGGCCATGAGACCGCCCATGTAGAAATTGTCATCATCGAAGATCACCACGGGGCCGGTGGGTTCGGTGCCGTCCATGATGTCGTTCGGGGTGAGCACGGTCGCGCCCTCGTCGATGGCGATGCCGCGGGGGTTGGTGCGGCCGATGCCGTCGGCTGTCCAGCGGGAGCCGGTGGCGAGCACGATGCGGTCGGCGCCGAACTCGGTGGCGGTCTCGGCGGTGAGCTCGCTTTCGAGGTAGAGGTGGACGTTGGCCATCTGGCTGATCTGGTAGGTGCGGTAATCGACCACGCGGCCCCATTCCGACAGGCCCGGCAGACGGCGTTCGCCGACAAGGCGGCCGCCGGCCTCGGAGCGGGCGTCGGCCAGGGTGACCTCGTGGCCGCGTTCGCCCAGGGCACGGGCGGCTTCAAGCCCGGCGGGGCCGGCGCCGATGATGAGCACCGAGTCCTCGGTGCGTTTGGGGGCGATGCGGTCTGGGTGCCAGCCCTTGCGCCATTCCTCGCCCATGGTGGGGTTCTGGGTGCAGCGCATGGGGGCGAAGCCCATGTCGCCCGAAATGCAGATGTTGCAGCCGATGCATTCGCGGATGTCCTCGATGCGGCCCTCCTCGATCTTCTTCGGCAGGAAGGGGTCGGCAATCGAGGGGCGGGCGGCGCCGATGAAGTCGAGCTTGCCGCCCTTGACCAGCGAGACCATCGCGTCGGGCGAGGTGTAGCGGCCGACTCCGACCACGGGTTTCGACGTGACGCCCTTTACGAAGGCGACGTAATCGTCCTGGAAGCCCTGCTGCTTGAAGCGGGAGGGGGCGCTGTCGTGCTCCCAGCCGGAAATGTTGACGTCCCACAGGTCGGGCTCTTCGGCGATCATCTCGACGAGGTCACGGCCTTCGCCATCGCAGGTCATGCCCTCGTCGCCCATCAGCTCGTCGACGGCGAAGCGCAGGGCCACGGCGCAGGTGTCGCCGACGGCATCCTTGGTGTCGGCGAGGATTTCGCGCAGCAGGCGGGCGCGGTTTTCGAACGAGCCGCCGTACTGGTCGGAGCGGCGGTTGCGGTAGGGCGAGAGGAAGTGGGAAATGGTCGAAAGCTGGTGGCCCGCGTAGACATAGACGATATCGGCCCCGGCGGTGCGGGCGCGCAGGGCCGCGTCGCGGTGCCAGCGGCGCAGGTCGCGAATGTCAGAGAGGTCCATCGCGCGGGCCTGCACCGGGTCGGCCAGTGCCACGGGGTGGTGCGAGGGGCCCATCGGCGCCATCCGGCTGTAGCGGTTGGCGGTCATGACGCCGGCGTGGTTCAGCTCGATCCCGGCAAGGCTGCCGAATTCGTGGATGCCCTCGCACATGCGGGCGAAAAGGGGGATGTCACGATCTTCCCAGAGGCGGCCGCCCGCCCATGGCGTGTGGTCGGCGGAGGGGTGGATTTCCACCTCCTCGGTGCAGACGACGGCCCAGCCGCCCTCGGCCTTCACACGGCGCATTTCGGTCATGGACGACGGGAAGGTGCGGCCCATGCCGTTGCAATGCGGCACCTGGTAGAAGCGGTTCCGGGCGGTTACCGGACCGATCTTCACCGGCTCGAAGAGGATGTCGTAGCGGGGATCTCTGGTCATGATTCAGGTGCCGCAGGCCTTTCCGGAGGGCGGGTCGAAATGTCGGGGGAACGTGTTGGCGAGGAAATCGCGGATCCGGATCTTGGCGTCGGCGCCCGAGAATTTCTCGGGGTAGATCAGGATGTTGATGGAATAGCCGTCATATAGCGCCTCCATCGTGTTGGCGACGTCGGCGGCGTCGATATCGTCGTACTGGCCGTCTTCGATGATCCGCTCGAAAAGCTCTCGCATGGAGTTCAGGCGCTCGGCGTCGATCTCGTCCATGATCTTGCGGTAGACGTGGCGATAGGGCGCCTCGCCGAAGAAGCTGTACCAGACGGAGAGGTTCTTGCGGTTGCAGATACGGGGGTGAAAGTTGGCGTCGACGATGGCGAGCAGCTTGGCCACGGGTGTCAACTCGGCCTTCTGCACCGATTTCAGCCACTGGTCGCGGTGCTCGTCGGCGAGGTGACGCAGGGTTTCCTCGTAGAGGTTCTGCTTGTTCTGGAAGTGGAAGTTGACGATGCCGAGGGACAACCCCGCAAAGCCGGTCACCGTGGTCATGGTGGTGCCGGTAATGCCATGCTTGGCGATCGACTCGATCGTCGCCTCGATCAGTTGCTGGCGCCGCACCTCGCGCGAGGCGGTGCGGCCGGTGGGTTTCACAGGCTTGGTGGTGCGCCCGTTCACATCCGCCATGGTCCGCCCCGTCGTATTCGGAAAAGTGCCGGCATCGGTCTACTCGGCGCCCAGCAGGACGATCGCCTCCGGATCCCAGCTTAGCCAGATCGGGCGTGACTCGCCGGTGACGGAGATCGCGTCGACCCTGTTCTGGGCCGAGACCGCGACGGGCTTTTCGAGCCCGTCGAGCTTGACGAAGAAGTGGCTTCGTTCGCCCAGGTAGGCGGAGTCCTTCAGCGTGCCCTGCACGGTAGAGGTGCCGCCGTTGGGTTTCTCTTCGGTCAGCTCCAGCTTTTCGGGGCGGATGGCGACCTGGATCCTGTCGCCTTCCGCGAAGGCGCGTTCTCCGCGGTCGCCCTGGACACGGCCGAGCCCCTCGGCATCGACGGAGATCTTCGTGCCCTCGACCTTGGAGACCTTGCCATCGAAGAAGTTCATCGTGCCGATGAAGGAGGCCACGTCGCGCGAACCGGGGCGCTCGTAGAGGCCGGTGGGCGTGTCGAGCTGCAGTACGCGGCCGCGGGACATCACGGCGATCCTGTCGGAGAGTGTCAGCGCCTCTTCCTGATCGTGGGTGACGAAGACGAAGGTGATGCCGACGGTGCGCTGCAGCTGGCGCAGTTCGAGCTGCATTTGCTCGCGCAGTTGCTTGTCGAGCGCGCCGAGCGGTTCGTCGAGGAGAAGCACCTTGGGCCGCAGGATCAGCGACCGGGCCAGCGCGATGCGCTGGCGCTGGCCGCCGGAGAGCTCGTTGGCCTTGCGGTCGCCGTATTCCGGCAGCTTGATGAGGGCGAGCATCTCGTCGACCATCTAGTTCCGCTTGGCCTTGCTGAGTTTCTGCCGGCGCAGGCCGTAGGCGATGTTGTCGCGCACGTTGAGGTGGGGGAAGATGGCGTAGTTCTGGAACACCATGTTGACGGGCCGGTAGTGCGGCGGCACTTCCGACATGGGCTGGCCGTCGATGTAGATTTCGCCCGAAGAGGGGTTCTCGAACCCCGCCAGCATCCGCAGCAGCGTGGTCTTGCCGCAGCCGGAGGAGCCCAGCAGCGAGAAGAACTCGCCATGGCCGATGTCGATCGAGACGTTGTCGATCGCCTGGAACTTGCCGAAGTACTTGTCGACGTTCTGTATCGAGATGAAGGCATCAGACGACATGGATTATTCTACCTTTATCGTGCCGGCGTGGGCGCCGCGGTTGATCCAGAGACCGATGAAGACGATCACGAAGGAGGCGGCGATGACGAAGGAGGACAGCGCCAGCACCGAGGGGAATTCCTGCGGGAAGCGCAGCTGGCCCCAGATGTAGATGGGCAGGGTGGGCTGCGTGCCGTTGAGGAAGAAGGCCATGATGAACTCGTCGAAGGAGACGGTGAAGGTCAGCATCAGGCTGGCCACGACGCCCGGGAAGATCATCGGCAGGGTGACGCGCCAGAAGGTCCAGAGCGCGTTCTCGCCCAGGTCGGCCGAGGCTTCCTCGAGCGCCGGTTCGAAGCCTTCGAACCTTGGCAGAAGGGTGGCGATCGAGAAGGGCATGCAGACGATCAGGTGCCCGAGCCCGACTGTCCAGAGCGAGAGGGGGATGCCCAGCCGGCTGAGCAGCACGAGGAGCGCCACGCCGAAGATGATCAGCGGCACCACCAGCGGAAGCATGATGAAGCCAACGAGCGGCCCGCGCCCGGGAAAGCGATAGCGGGCGATGGCCTTGGCCGCGAAGATGCCGAAGAGGGTGGAAATGACCGAGACGGCCACCCCGACCCGGACGCTGTTCATCAGCGAATTCCAGACCGCATCCCGCTGGAACAGCTCGACATACCATTTCAGGGTGAACCCCTCGAGCGGGAAGCGTACGTAGATCGAGTCGTTGAAGCTGAAGAGCGGGATGAACAGCACCGGCACGTAGAGCACGATGATGAAGATGATCGCGTAGACCTGCAGCGGGCGGCTGCGTTTGCGGATGTAGGAGCCGGTGCTCATGAGATTTTCCTCCGCACCAGGAGCATGATGAAGACGTAAACAAGGCAGATCAGCGCGATGATGATCATCAGCACGATCGAGAGCGTGGCCCCCATCGGCCAGTTGTTGATGGGGCCGAACATCTTCTGGATGAGGTTGCCGATCATCGCCCCGTCAGGCCCGCCCAGCAGCGCCGGGGTGATGTAGTCGCCCGTCGTCGGGATGAAGATGAGAAGGCTCGCGGCGATGACGCCGGGCAGCGACAGCGGCAGGGTGATGCGGATGAAGCGCATCGCCGGCCCGTCGCCCAGGTCGGTCGCGGCCTCGAGCAGGGAGCGGTCGATCTTTTCGAGTGAAACGTAGATCGGCAGGATGGCGAAGGCCGCCCAGGCATGGGCGAGGGTGATGATCACCGCCTCCTGGCTGTAGAGCAGGAAGCCAAGCGGTTCGTCGATCAGCCCGACGTTGATGAGCGCCGAGTTGATGACGCCCTCGTAGCCCAGCACCACCTTCCAAGCGAAGACGCGCAGCAGGTAGCTAGTCCAGAAGGGCAGGGTCATCAGCACGATCCACATCATCTTGTTCCGATGCACGTGGAAGGCCACGTAGTAGGCCATCGGGTAGCACAGGACGACCGTGGCGACGGTTGCGATGGCCGAGATGTAGATGGACCGCCCAAGCAGCGCCAGGTAGATCGGGCGTTCGAAGACCTGCTGGTAGTTCTTGATGGTGGGCGTGGTGTCGAAGTCGAAGCCAACCGCTGTCCAGAGGCTCATGATGATCAGGATGGCGAAGGGCACCAGGATGACCGTCAACAGGAAGATCAGCGTCGGGGCGAGAAGGCTGAAGCCGCGGGCCGCCTCGGACCGGTAGATCAGCCGCTCGAACCAGCCGGCGCGTCGCGCGGGACTGTCGGGGTCTGACGTGGAGGCGCTTAGGGATTGGTCGCTCATGGAAAGGAAATCCGCCATGTTGGCGCGCCGGCCGGGCACCGGGGCCCGGGCCGGCCGCGAAGGGCCGGCCGGCGCAGCTGTCGAAGTTGGTCCGCGCCGGGGATGCGCGGCGCGGACCCCGGTCAAACCGGCTTAGAAGCCGGCTTTGATCTCTTCGAACATCGAGCTCATCTTGGTTTCCCATTCCTGCGTCTGCGGGGTCTGGAAGTGACCGGCCTGCAGGATGTCGGCGGGCGTCTTGCTGAGCCCCAGCTCGGCGAGCTCTTCGGCGGTGAACTCGTCGAACGACTTGGCGTTGGAGTGGCCGTAGCCGTAATCACCGATCATGAACTTGCCGGTCTCGACGCTGAGCAGCGAGTCGATGACGTCATAGGCGCGGTCGACCTTCGAGGCGTCCTTGTGGATCATCACGCCGCAGACCCATGTCAGTGCGCCTTCCTTCGGATCGGCGAACTTCACTTCGACGCCTTCGGCTTTCAGCAGGGCGGCCGAGCTGTTCCACGTCATTGCAGCCACAAGCTCGCCCGAGGCCAGGGCCTGTTCCAGCGTGGTGGTGTCGTCGGTATAGGTGCGGATCAGCGGGCGCTGCTCGCGCATGACGGCGGCGATTTTCTCGAAGGCTTCGGGGGTGTCGATCTCTTCGAACGAAACACCTGCCTTGATCGCGCCGATCCACCAGGCGTCGGCCCCGGCGGCGAGGCTGCCCAGCTTGCCCTTGTATTCCTCGTTCCAGAGCATGTCCCAGCTCTCTTCCTCCACATCGATCAGGTCGGTGCGGTAGGTGATAGATGTCTGCCCCCAGTCGAACGGCACCATCCACAGCTTGCCGTCGCCGGCATCGTTGCCTTCGAGGCTGACCAGTTCCGGCATCACGTCGCCCCAGTGGGAAAGCCGCGTCGGGTCGACCGGCTGGAAGAGTTCGCTGGCCTTCCAGCGCGGCAGGGCCTGGTTGCAGGGGTGCGAGACGTCGACGACGAACCCGCCGCGCATCTTGGTCAGGGCTTCCTCGGAACTGCCGAAAACCGAGAAGTTGGGTAGTTCGCCGTGCTTTTCCTGATATTCGCCGAAGAGTTCGGGAATGTCGTAGCCGCCCCAGGTGAAATAGGTTGCCTGGTCTTCGGCCGCGGCCATCGCCTTGCGGCCGCCCATCGGTACCGCGGTGACGGCGACGCCGGCGGCGAGCAGTGATTTCGTGAAGGCGCGGCGGCTCATCTTGCCTTCGCGCATCGAACCGAGTTGGTCCAAGACATCCATGTGGTGATCTCCCTGTTTGTCGGCCTGTTGGCGGCCGTCGTCTGGATTTTGTTTTCTGTCCCATTCGCGCATTGTGCGGCGCATTCGGGTCTTTTTTGTTGTAGCGGCATCCCCTTGGTCGCGACCGGTTGGGGCCGAAATCAATTGAATACTCATTCAATGGATGAGTTGCTTTGGACTGCGAGTCAATACAATATTCGGCTATCGTCGCGCCGATGCCCCGGGTTGCACAATGATTGGGCAGTTGGGAGGTGAGTAAGAAATGCAAGATATGACAATGACTTACAAGGTCCCCCTGGTGACCGTGAAACAAAGTTTCTCCACCAATTGCGGTGCCTGCCCCGCGCGCCGGGGACCGCTGGCAGATGGGTGAATCGGGCGCAACTTCGTGCGCTATCGTACCGCTTTCTCCCGCCGAGTTGGTGCTGGAGACGCCCCGTCTCACCCTGCGCCCGCTGGCTGGCGATGCCGACGACCTGGCGCTGTCGGTTCGGCTGTTCACCGACCCGGAGGTGGTGCGATTCATCTGCGACACCTTCTCGGAAGAGGAGTTGGCAGAGGAGATGCCGGTGATCACGCGGCGGGGGGCCGGCGGGCGCATCGGGATCTGGACGGTGACACGGAAGGACACGGGCGAGAAGATCGGCACGTCGATCCTGTTGCCGCTGCCGGTGGAGCTTGATGATACCGACTGGTCGCTGGTCGTGCCGGAGCGTTACCCGGAGGCCGAGATAGAGGTGGGCTATGTGCTGGTGCCTGACGCATGGGGGCAGGGATTTGCGACCGAGGCCTGTTCGCGCCTGCTGGAATTCGCCTTCGAGAGCACCACCCTTGACGAGATCAAGGCCACGACCGACCCCGGGAATGCGGCCTCGCAGCATGTCCTGACGAAATGCGGGCTGCGGCATGACGGGGTGCGCCGTGCTTATGATTGCGACTGTTACGGGTTCTCGATCACGAGGGCCGAATGGCAAACGAAGCGCCGGGCCGGGTGACGGTTTCGGCGGCAACATGGAGAGGTTGAAGGATGACGAAGACAGGCGTGATACGATTTGAACCGAACGGCCCGGTGGGCAACGGGCTTCAGCCGATGGAGGTGGACCCGGCGGGGTTCGCGCCGGGCTCGGACGTGCCGGAGCAGACGATCCACGCGTATTTTTCCGACGAGTCGATCGGGCTGACGGTCGGCGTCTGGACGACGACGGGCATGACCGAGAAGCCGGGCCCCTATCCGGGGGACGAGTTCATGTACCTGCTGGAAGGGCGGCTGGACATGGTGAGCGACGGCGAGACCGTTCCGGTCGAGACCGGGCAATCCTTTGCCGTGCGCAACGGCATTCCGGTGAGCTGGACCCAGGAGGCGCCGTTCTTGCGCAAGTTCTTCCTGTTGCTGCATGACGAGAAGAAGGCCGTGCCGGAGATCGACAGCGCCAAGGGCGGCGTCGTGGTGATGGACCCGGTGGCGCTGGAGGAAAAGCTGGCGCCGGAGGCGGAGTCGCTTGGCGGTGGCGAGCAGCGCGATGCGCCGGCTTTCACCAACGATGACGGCACGATGTTCGTCGGCATGTGGGAGACGACGCCGTTCGAGACGGAGATGGGGCCGTTCTCGGTGCACGAGATGTGCCAGATCCTCGAAGGGGAAGCAATTATCACCGAGGAGGACGGCACGGAGCATAGGTTCGGCCCGGGGGAGTTCCTGTTCATTCCAAAGGGCACGGTGTGCAGCTGGAAATGCGACGTGCCGCTTCGGAAGTATTACGCGATCGTGGATATGTGAGGGGGCGGTCTATCCCAGCCGCTGCCCCGTCTCGGTGGAGAAGAAATGCAGGGCGCCGGGGTGCGGTGCGAGTGGCAGGGTATCGCCCGGTTTGGGAATGTCGGGACCGGTAACGCTGGCAACAAGTTCGGTTCCGGTGCCCTTCAGGACGCCATGCACATTGGCCGTGGCGCCGAGGCGTTCGACGACCTGCACCTTCAAGGGCAGGGGGCCGCTGGGTGTAGGCACGAGGTGTTCAGGGCGGATGCCGATGGTGACCGGGCCGATGGCGGGGCGGTCGGGCGAGAGGACGTGGCCGGTCTCGAGCATGACGCCCTCGCCGGTGGCGGTGCCGGGCAGGACGTTCATCGGCGGCGAACCGATGAAGCCCGCGACGAAGGTGGTGGCGGGGTTTTCGTAGATTTCGAGCGGCGGGCCGGCCTGTTCGATCCGGCCGGCGTTCATGATGACCAGCTTGTCGGCGAGCGTCATCGCCTCGAGCTGGTCATGGGTGACGTAGATCGAGGTGGTGCCGAGGCGCTGTTGCAGGGCCCGGATTTCCACGCGCGTCTTCACCCGCAGCTTGGCGTCGAGGTTCGATAGCGGTTCGTCGAAGAGAAACGCGGTGGGGTCGCGGACGATGGCGCGGCCCATGGCGACGCGCTGGCGCTGGCCGCCGGAGAGCTGGCGGGGCTTGCGGTCGAGGAAGTCCGACAGACCGAGGGTTTGCGCGGCGTCGCGGACGGCGGCATCGATCCGGTCCTTCGGCTCGCCCCGGTTGCGCAGGCCGTAGGCCATGTTGTCGTAGACGGTCATGTGCGGGTAGAGCGCGTAGTTCTGGAAAACCATGGAGATGTCGCGCTCGACCGGTTCGAGCTCGTTCACGCGGCGGCCGCCGATGCGGATCTCGCCGCCGGTGACGGTTTCGAGGCCGGCGACCATGCGCAGGAGGGTGGACTTGCCGCAGCCCGAGGGGCCGACCAGCACGCAAAGTTCGCCCGCCGCGATGGAAAGGGAGAGGTCGGGGATGACCTCGACCCCACCGGGATAGACCTTGCGGACGTGTTCGATGGCGATGTCTGACATTGTTCTTACTTCTCGGTTTCGACGAGGCCGCGCACGAAGAGGCGCTGCATACCGATGATGACCATCACGGGCGGCAGCATGGCGAGGATGGCGGTGGCCATGATCAGGTTCCAGAGTGGCTGTTCCTCGCCCGCGTTGGCCATGCGCTGGATGCCCATGACGACGGTGTAATAGCTTTCATCCGTGGTCACGAGGAGCGGCCAGAGATACTGGTTCCAGCCGTAGATGAAGAGGATCACCGACAGGGCGGCGAGGTTGGTGCGGCTGAGCGGGATCAGGATGTCGCGGAAGAATTTCAGCGGGCCGGCACCGTCGACGCGGGCGGCCTCGGTCAGCTCGTCGGGGACGGTCATGAAGAATTGCCGGAAGAGGAAGGTGGCGGTGGCCGACGCGATGAGGGGGATGGAGAGCCCGGCATAGGAATTGAGCATGCCGAGCTGGGCCACGACCTCATAGGTGGGCAGGATGCGCACCTCGACCGGCAGCATCAGGGTGATGAATATCGTCCAGAAGGCCAGCACGCGGAAGGGGAAGCGGAAATAGACGATGGCGAAGGCCGAGAGCAGCGAAATGGCGACCTTGCCGGCGGTGATGGCGATGGCCATGACAGCCGAGTTGAAGAGCATCAGGCCGATGGGCGGGGCGCCGACGGAGGAAAGGCCTTCGCCGAGTACTTGCGCGTAGTTGGTGAGGAACTCGCCGCCGGGCAGGAGGGGGATGCCGCTGCCGACCTCGCGTGCCGTGTGGGTCGAGGCGATGAAGGCCACGTAGATCGGGAAGACGAAGAGCGCGGCGCCGAGGATCAGCAGGCCGTGCTGGACGATGTTGAGGACGGGGCGGTTCTCGACCATCTCAGTATTCCACCCGGCGTTCGATATAGCGGAACTGGATCGCCGTGAGGGCGATGACGATGACCATCAGCACCACCGATTGCGCGGCCGAGGAGCCGAGGTTCAGCCCCTCGAAGGCGTCTCGCCAGACCTTGTAGACAAGGATGTTGGTGGCGTTGCCGGGCCCGCCGCTGGTGGTGGCGTGGACGACGCCGAAGGTCTCGAAGAAGGCGTAGACGAGGTTCACGACCAGCAGGAAGAAGACGGTGGGCGACAGGAGCGGAAGCTGGATGGTCAAGAAGCGTTTGACCGGGCCTGCGCCGTCGATGGCGGCGGCTTCGGTGAGGGAGCGGGGGATGGCCTGAAGGCCGGCGAGGAAGAAGAGGAAATTGTAGCTGACCTGCCGCCACGCGGCGGCGATGACGATGAGGGCCATGGCGTCAGTGCCGCTGACATAGTGGCTCCAGTCATAGCCCAGCCCATCGAGCGCGTAGGCGATGATGCCGATGGTGGGGTTGAAGAGGAACCACCAGAGCACGCCCGCCACCGCCGGGGCCACGGCGTAGGGCCAGATCAGCAGCGTCCTATAGGTGAGCGCGCCGCGCAGGACGCGGTCGGCCATGACGGCGAGGACCAGCGCGATCAGCATGGACAGGGCGGTGACCAGCGTACTGAAAACGATCGTGGTGATGAAACTGTCGAGGTAGCGCGGGTCGGCGAAGAGGCGGGCGAAGTTCTTGAGGCCGACGAACTCGGTGCGCAGGCCGAAGGCGTCCTGTCGCAGAAGCGACTGGTAGATCGCCTGGCTGGCGGGCCAGAGGAAGAAGACGATTGTGATGAGGATCTGCGGCGCGATCAGCGCGTAGGGCAGCCAGCGGTGCCGGAAGGTGACTCTCTTGGCGCGCAATGCGGGGCTCCGGTCTTTGATCGTGCGGAAAGCGGCCCGGGCGCGCCGGGCCGCTTTCGTGTGGCCGATCGGTTGGGATCAGCTGTTGGTGTCCTGGAACTCGCGCAGCAGTTGGTTGCCGCGGTCGGCGGCCTTGTCGAGCGCCTCGTTCGCGGTCTGGTCGCCGGCCCAGAGGGCTTCGAGCTCTTCGTTGATGATGTCGCGGATCTGGACGAAATTGCCGAAGCGGATGCCGCGGGAATTCTCGGTCGGCTCGTTCAGCGAAAGCTGCTTGATCGCGGTGTCGGTGCCGGGGAATTCGTCGTAGAAGCCCTGTTCCTGCGAGAGTTCATAGGCCGCCGTGGTGATCGGCACGTAGCCCGAGGACTGGTGCCAGTCGGCCTGCACTTCGGGCGTGGACATGTAGTTGAAGAACTCGGCGACGCCCTGGTATTCGGCGTCGTCATGGCCTTCGAGCACCCAGAGGGTGGCGCCGCCGATGATCGAGTTCTGGGCCTCGTCGCGGGCCGCGGTGTTCACCGGCAGCATGGCCTGGCCGAATTCGAATTCCGCCTGCTCGGAGATGCCGGCGTAATAGGCCGACGAGTTCATCCACATGGCGCATTCGCCGGTGGTGAAGAGCGGGAGGGAGTCGCCGCGGCGGCCGCCGTACTTGAACATGCCGTCAGCCTGGCTGTCGGCGATGCGCTGCAGCAGTTCGGTGAGGTCGGAGCTTTCGTTGAAGACGAACTCGGTGTCGGTGCCGGCGAAGCCGTTCTGCTGGGTGCCGATCGGCTGGTCATGCCAGGCGAGGTAGTTTTCGACCATCACCCACGACTGCCAGCCGAAGGAAAAGGCGCAATCGGCGTTGTTGGCTTTCAGTTTCTCGGCGGCTTCGAACATCGCGTCCCAGGTCTGGGGCACTTCTTCGACGCCGGCGGCGTCGAGCATGTCCTTGTTGTACCACATCACAGGGGTCGAGGAGTTGAAGGGCAGCGAGAGCAGGTCGCCCTCGGGCGTGGTGTAGTAGGATTTCACGGCCGGCAGGTAGGCGTCGGCATCCCACTCGATATCGGCGTTGCCCATCACCTCGTAGACCGGCTTCACGGCGCCTTGCGCCGCCATCATGGTGGCGGTGCCGACCTCGAAGACCTGCACGACATGCGGCTGCTCGCCCGCGCGGAAGGCGGCGATGGCGGCGGTCATGTTCTCGGTGTAGTTGCCCTTGTAGGTGGGGACGATCTTGTACTCGTCCTGCATCTCGTTGAAATCGGCGGCGATTTCTTCGACCTTCTCGCCGAGGGCGCCGCCCATGGCGTGCCAGAAATTGATCTCGGTCTGCGCAAGCACGGGCGAGGCGGCAAAGGCCAGCGACGCTGCAAGCGCGGCGATGGAAGTATAGGATTTCATCGTCGGTCTCCGAAGAAGTCAAATGTTGGGAGGCCGGGCGGGGGCCCGGCGGGGTGTGGCGATAAACAACCACGCGGCTTCGGAACTCTCAAATGAAGGTTTTATAACATAACCGGCTGGCGCGGCGACGGTTTGACAAATCCGACAAAACAACTCAAGTTCTTGGCGACAGCCAGGCCGGTGATTCCGGAACTGCCATTTCTCGCGCGCTCCCGCATCGGGCCCGCCGGCGCATGGGCTGCGCGTCCAGACCGTAACCAGACCAGCCGGAGCGGCCCATGTCAGTCAATTTTCCCGGCCTTCCCAAGGATGCGCGCGCGGTTCCGCAGGCGACCGATGACGTGCCCGAGGCCGTCACCCCCGCCTATTTCGCCAACGACCTGACCCGCGACGGAAAGCTCGCGTTCATCTGCCACCAGGACCAGGTCTACACCTTGCGGATCACCCGCTCGGGCAAGCTGATCCTGAACAAGTAGCCCAAAAAGGAGGAGACAGTTCCCATGACCCTACCCAAGCCAAGCACAAGTGCGCTGGCCCTTGCCCTCGCGCTCGGCCAAGCCGGTTTTGCCGCGGCCGAGACCGCAAAGGCCGATGTCCTCGCGAATTACGCCGACATCGCGGCGGCCAAGTACGAGGACAGCCTGACCACCGCCAAGCGGCTTCAGGAGGCTGTCAGCGCGTTGGTGTCCGACCCGTCTGCCGAGGCACTGAACACGGCGAAAGAGGCGTGGCTGGCCGCGCGGGTGCCCTACCAGCAGACCGAGGTCTATCGGTTCGGCAACGCTATCGTCGATGACTGGGAGGGCAAGGTGAACGCCTGGCCGCTCGACGAGGGGCTGATCGACTATGTCGATGCCAGCTATGGCGGGCCGTCGGATGCCAACGAGCTGGCGGCACTGAACGTGGTGGCGAACGAAAGCTTCACCCTGTCGGGCGAGGAAGTCGATGCGTCGGAGATCACGCCAGAGCTGCTGGAAGGCTCGCTGCACGAGGCGGACGGGGTCGAGGCGAACGTGGCCACGGGCTACCACGCCATCGAGTTCCTGCTTTGGGGGCAGGACCTGAACGGCCATGAACCGGGCGCGGGCGAGCGGCCCTGGACGGATTACGCGGCAGGCGACGAGTGCACGAATGGGCATTGCGACCGCCGGGGCGCCTACCTGACGGCGGCAACCGATCTGCTGGTTTCGGACCTCGAATGGATCACCGCGCAATGGCAGGAGGGTGGTGAGGCCCGCGCGGCGCTGATGGAAGATGAAAATGCCGGTCTGTCGGCGATCCTGACCGGCATGGGCTCGCTGTCCTACGGCGAGCAGGCGGGCGAGCGGATGCGGCTTGGCC
The DNA here is from genome assembly GCF_030373445.1 of Roseovarius sp. Lineage (GTDB taxonomy): Bacteria > Pseudomonadota > Alphaproteobacteria > Rhodobacterales > Rhodobacteraceae > Roseovarius. The sequence goes on along the minus strand of NZ_JAUCYU010000001.1, from coordinate 9,878 downwards.
TGATGCTGAACGATCCCGAGGAAGAGCATGACTGCTTCTCGGACAACACCCATAACAGCCATTACTATGACGGGCTGGGCATTCAGAACGTGTACCTGGGTGAGTACGTGCGCACCGATGGCACGGTGGTGAGCGGTGCATCGCTGTCGGACATGGTGGCCGAGACCGACGAGGCGCTCGATGCCGAGATGCAGGCCAAGCTGTCGGTGATGATGCGGGAGCTTGGCCAGATCAAGACCGCGGCCGAGGCCGGGTTCACCTATGACCAGATGCTCGAGGCCGGCAACGACAAGGGCGAGGCGCTGGTGATGGGCGGGGTCGACGCGCTGATCGACCAGACCCGCTCGATCGAGCGGGTGGTTTCGGCGCTGGGGCTCGACGGGATCGAGTTCGAGGGATCCGACAGTCTGGATAATCCCGGGGCCGTGTTCCAGTAGGGTGACGGGTTTCAGGTGCGCAGCGTGCAGCCCCGGGTTTGCGCCCGGGGCTGCGGCATTTTGAAACCGTTTCGGGATTTGATACCTGACAGAAATGCTCGTATTGAGATGGTGAGCCCCCGCGCGACACCATCGCAGACCCGGGACAGACACCTATGAGACGTCCTTCGCATCTTCGCCGGCTTACGGTTGCCGGCTTTGCCGTTCTGACAGGCGGGACCGCCGCGCTGGCGGGTGTGCTGGACGAGCCGCATTTGCGGGTCGTGCCACGCACCGGTGCCGAACTGGACCGGATCGCCAAAGCCCTGGCGGCGCCGGAGGATTTCTCGAAGGCGCAGGCATTCGAGGAGATGTCGGCCGGGGCCGCCACGGTGCGCCCGCGCGACAATCCGGATGCGTTTTCCCAGCCTTCGGGCAACATGCCGTTTGCCGCCGAGCTTGATTTCAAGGTTGGCAACGGGCTTTTCCGGAAACTATGGGTCTCGTCGCCGTCTTCGACGCTGGCCTCCGACGGGCTGGGGCCGCTGTTCAACGCGCGGTCCTGCCAGCGGTGCCACCTGAAAGACGGGCGCGGCCATCCGCCGGAAGGGCCGGAGGATTCGGCGGTGTCGATGTTCCTGCGCGTCTCGATCCCCGGGGGCGAGGAACAGGCGATGGCGGAGATCGAGGATTACATCTCGACCAGGCCGGAGCCGACCTATGGCGCGCAGTTGCAGGATTTCAGCCTGCCGGGGCACAAGGCCGAGTACCGGCTGAAGGTGACCTACGAGGAGCGCGAGGTGGCCTTGTCGGGCGGCGAGACGGCAAGCCTGCGGGTGCCCACTTACGAGGCGGCCGACCTGGGCTATGGCCCGCTCCACCCCGGGGCGATGCTGAGCCCCCGGGTGGCGCCGCAGATGATCGGGCTGGGTTTGCTCGAGGCGATCCCGGCGGCGGACATCATGGAGAGGGCCGACCCGGGCGATGCAGATGGCGACGGCATTTCCGGGCGGCCAAACATCATCTGGTCGCTGGAATTCGATATGCCGATGCTGGGCCGGTTCGGGCACAAGGCCGGCGCGCCGACGATCCGGCACCAGACGGCCTCGGCCTTTGCCGGGGATATCGGGATTTCCAACCCGCTGTTCCCCGACCCGTGGGGCGAATGCACAGAGGCGCAGGCGGACTGCCGCGCCGGGCCGCATGGCGACGGGGATGACCGGCTGCACGAGATCGATGGCGAGGGGCTGGGGCTAGTGACCTTCTACAGCCGCAATCTTGCCGTGCCCGCGCGTCGGGATGTGTCCGATCCGATGGTCCTGCGCGGCAAGAAACTGTTCTACGACACCGGCTGCACGTCATGCCACACGCCGGCCTTTGTCACGCACCGGCTGGAGGATCAGCCGGAGCAGAGCTTCCAGCTCATCTGGCCTTATACTGACATGCTGCTGCACGACATGGGCGAGGGGCTCGCCGATAATCGGCCCGAAGCGCGGGCGACCGGCCGGGAATGGCGGACCGCGCCGCTTTGGGGCGTGGGGATGACCGAGCGCGTTTCGGGGCACACGTATTTCCTGCATGACGGGCGGGCGCGGTCGCTTCTGGAGGCCATCCTGTGGCATGGCGGAGAGGCGCAGGCGCAGCGGGATGCGGTGGTGGAGATGTCCCCGGACGACCGCGCCGCGCTGATCGAATTTCTGGAGAGCCTGTGATGAAACACGTCCTTGCCGCCTTGCTGATCGCCCTGCCGCTGGCCGCGCCGGCGCAGGACCGGGCCGGCATGATCCGCGGCATCGTCGAGGAGGAGATCGTCGGTGGCTTCGCCGAACTGGAACAGGCGGCCGCGCGGTTGGTCGAGGTGGCGGGGCAGGACTGTACCCACCCGGGCCTGCACGACAGCTATGCCGCCGCGTTCCTGGCCTGGGCAAGGGTCAGCCACTTGCGTTTCGGCCCGTCGGAAGAGGAGAACCGCGCCTTCGCGTTGGCCTATTGGCCTGATCCACGGGGGCGAACAGCGAGCGCGATCCGCAAGATGCTGGCGGATGGCAACGAGGATCTGCTTGCGCCGGAGACCTATGCCGACATGTCCATCGCGGTGCGCGGGTTCTATGCGCTTGATTTCCTCATGCACGAGAAAGACCTGGCGGAGATCGGCACGCCGGAATATCGCTGTGCGCTGGTTCGGACGATCGTGGCGGATATCCACGGCACGACCGGCGAGCTGGCCGAGGCGTGGGAGGGTTTTGCGCCGATGCTGACCGAGCCGGGCGCCGACAGCCCCTACCGGACCGAGGACGAGGTCTTGCAGGTGCTCTACAAGTCGGCCAGCACCGGGCTTGAATTCGCCTCGGACATGCGGCTTGGCCGGCCTTTGGGCACGTTCGAGCGGCCCCGCCCGAACTGGGCCGAAGCGTATCGTTCGGGGTTGAGCCTGCAATTGTTGCAGGCGGCCGTGCGCGGTGCTGGCGGGCTGGCGGTGCGGCTGGCGGCGGACGATGCGACGTTGCAGGCCAGGCTGAAGGCGGAACTGGAGGATTTCCACGACAGCGCCGACGCCCTCGGCGACCCGGTCTTCGCCTCGGTGGCCGAACCGACAGGCCGGTTCCGGGTGGAATCGCTGCAGACCGACCTGCAGGAGGTGCGAGAGGTGGTGCAGGGCGAGCTTGGCCCGGCGCTGGGCGTCTCGGCGGGGTTCAATTCGATGGACGGAGACTGACGCCATGCCGACGCGCCGCGGATTCCTTGCCGGGTTGATGGCTTCGGGGCTGGCCCCCTGCGCAAGCTGGGCCGATGCGGGCAGCCCGGCCTTTCTCGCCGCGGCAAAGGTGCCCTCGGGTGCGTTCGCGCTCATCGGGCTCAGCGCGACCGGAGAGCGGCTGTTCGAGATTCCGCTGCCGGGGCGCGGCCATGCGGCGGCGGCTCATCCCAGCCGGCCATTGGCTGTGGCCTTCGCCCGGCGGCCGGGGCATTTCGCGCTGGTGATCGATTGCGTGACCGGGGAAACGGTGCGGCGGCTCGATACGCCGGAGGGGTTTCATTTCTACGGGCACGGGGCGTTCTCGGCGGATGGGGCGATGCTGTTCACCACCGAGAATGATTATGAGACCGGTCGCGGGATGATAGGCATCTGGGATGCGGCGGGCGGGTTCGCGCGGTTGGGGGCCTTTCCCTCGGGCGGGGTCGGGCCGCACGAGCTTCGGTTGATGCCGGATGGCGAGGCGCTGGTTGTCGCCAATGGCGGGATCGAGACGCACCCGGATGCCGGGCGCCAGAAGCTGAACATCCCGACGATGCGGCCGAACCTGAGCCACCTGGCCTTCGATGGGACGCTGCTGGATCAGGCGGAACCGCCCACGTCGTGGCACAAGAATTCCATGCGCCATATCACGGTGCGAGGGGACGGGCTGGTGGCGATCGCCTGCCAGTGGCAGGGGGCGATGACGGAGGTGCCGCCGCTACTTGCGACGCATCGGATGGGCGGGCCGCTGGCGTTTCACGGGTTCGGGCCGGGCGCGGAATACGACCTGCAAGGCTATCTCGGCAGCGTGGCGTTTTCCGGCAGCGGAGAGGAGATCGCCGTCACCGGCCCGCGCGGCGGGATGGCGGTGGTCACCGATGCCGAAGGCCGGGTGATCCGGCGATTGGACCAGCGCGACATTTGCGGCGCGGCGCCGGGGGTGGACGGTTTCGTGTTCACGACCGGCGAGGGGCGTATGCTGGCCGACAACGGCGTGACGCGCGACCTCGCCGGGCACGACTGCGCGTGGGACAATCACCTCGTGCCCATCGGCTGAGACGCCTTAGCGCTCGGCCTGTTCCAACTGGACAAGGAACCGCTTGGCATAGGCGTGTTCAAGTGCCGGTGTATAGCCCGTCTCGCGCGTCTGGCGGAGGAGGGCCAGGCCATCCTCGGTGCGGCCCTGCGCGATGTCCCGCATGGCGGCGTAGAACAGCGCCTCGGTCAGCAGTTCCTCGCTGGGGAGGCCGATCTTCGACAGGGCGTGGCCGTCGAACTGCGCGGGGTCCTGCAGGACGCCTATCAGGTGATCCAGCCGGTAGCCTTCCACCTCTTCCCCCAGCGCGGCGGCGAGCAGGACCTCGCGCCAGACGTCGGCGTCTTCGAGGTCGAGCCGCCTGTCCCACGTGGCGGGGTCGACCCGCTGCCAGTTTCGCCGAAGGAGGGTAGGCGCGCCGGCCAGGTCGCCTCCCTGCGCGTAGAGCATCAGCGCCACCAGCTTGGCATAGGGGTGATCGACGCGGTCGGTGACGGTGCGGGCGACGGTCTGCCAGTCCTGGTAACGGTAGAGGACCTGGGCTGCGGCGCGCCAGAGCCACGGGGCGGCACAGGGGCCGGCATAGGCCTGCAGGCAGTCGGTGTCGCGGGGGAGGGCGACCATGTCGGGCAGCAAACCCTCGCCATCGCCCGCCTCGATGGCCTGCGCCAGATGCAGGGCGTGCAGGTTGGCGAGGTTGGCGGGGTCGACCGAGGCCACGTCGGCGGCCGACAGGGCGTCTTCGATGAGCGCGCTGGCGGCGTCGGGGCCATCCTGCGCCGCGGTGACCTGGGTCAGCGCCGGCAGGACGGCGAAGCGGAAAGCGGGGTGGCCCATGGCGCGGTTCAGGTGGGCTTTGGCATCGCCGTCTCCTGCTGCCTGGGCCACGAGGCCACGCAGGAAGCTGACATAGGCGGCGTACCAGTCGGCCTTCGGCCCGGCGTAGTCGGGTGCCAGGCCTCGCGCCGCTTGGAAGAGGTCGAGCATGGCGGTGACGCGCTGGCGGTCGGCCGGGTCACTGGATGCGGCCAGCGCCTCGGCGGCAAAGAGGCCGGTCTCGGGTTTGCCGGCCTGTTCGGCCAGCGCCAATACCCGGCGCATGCAGGGGCGGGTGTCGATGCGGTAATAGCAATCGGTGGCCAGTGCCTGCCCGAGCGTATCGGTGCGCGCGGGGTCGTCGATGCGGGAGAGGCCGCCTTGCAGGAAGCGCTCGCCGACAGCCAGTGCGCCGGGGGTTTCCGAGAGGGGATCGTGCCGCTGCCAGATGGTGCGGCCAAGCCAGACGGCCTCTTCCGGGTCGAGGTCGTCCTCGGCACGGAGCGTGGCGGCATAGGAGATCGCAGCATCGAGCCAGTCGCGCATGCCGGCCTTGTGCTGCGCGGCGAGGCGGCAGAGGCCGAAGCGGGTACTGTCGTCGGGGGGCAGGGACGTGTCGAGCACGAGGTCAAGCTGCTGAATGCCGAGCTGGCCGAGGTCGGGCCGGGTGGGGGTGCGGCAGTCGTCGCGCAGGCGGTCGGCCAGCATGGCAGGGGCGGCGTCGGCATAGGCGGTAAGGAAGCTGTCGCGGGCGGTTTCGGCGTCCTGCGTGATGGCGCGTTCGAAGGCGGCATTGGCGGCGGGGATGTCATCGGCGAGAAGATGCGCGACGCCATCGGCGACGGCAGCGTTGCCCGGCGCGGCGGAGGGGTCGGTCCGCGCCGCCCGGTCCGAGAGTTCGCGCCACAGGGCGAGGTGTGCCTCGCCATCCGCTACCCCGTGGGCCGCGACGGAGAAGACCAGCGCGCCCAGCAGCCAGTCGAACCGCGGCAGGTGGGCGGCATCGGCGCCGTCCGGGCGCGCGCCGGACGTTTCATGCCGGACAAGCCCGGCCACGAGCTGCATCAGGTCGGTATGGGCAAAGGTCTCCAGTGCCCAGCGCTTGCGGCCCTGCGCGGCGCTGTCGAGGTAGCCGGCCATGTCATGCGGAAAGACGAAGCGCGCCGGGTCTGACAACACGCGGGTTTCCAGCGCCCGGAATACGGCGTCGATGGTGGCGGCGGGGTCGTCGGTGTCGGGGGTGAGGGGCTCGGTCCAGTCGCTATCGAGGACTTCAACCGCCACGTCCCCCGGCCCCAGCCGCGCATCCGAGCGCATGGCGATGTCGAGCGTCACCAGCCCGGTTTTCCGCCTGAGTCTTTCCAGCGCGGCGTCGCGCGTGTCGAGGAAGGCGTCGGAGAGTTGCAGGGTTCGGTCGCGGTAGATGGCCTGGGTTACGGGGTGCCAGGCCTCGAAGGGCTGGCTGGCGTCGGGGGTGGGCAGCAGCAGGCGCACCGGGGCGGTCAGCGGATCGGTCGCCTCGCGACCGGCGCTGGTGACGCCATCCTCCGGCTCGGCGGTGCGAAGCGTGACCCGCTCGCTCCGGTCTGGCGCGATCGAGGCGGGGGCCGAGGGGCGGCTGTAGGCAGATTGCCCGAAGCTGCCCGCGGCGAAGGGGTCGTTCTCCTCGCTCAGCGCCGCCACCTCGCGCGTCCGGCGGATGGGCCCGTGCATGTAGAGCCCCGCCTGCCAGCCCGCCCCCTCATGCGCGGCGGCCATGTCGATATCGCGCGCGCCGGGGCCGTGGCTGGCGATCAGGCCGAGGCTGAACAGCATGTCGTCGAGCGAATGCCCCGCGTCGAGCCAGGCCAGCATGTCCTCGCGCACATGCGGCCCGCGGATGGCGAGGTATTCGTTGACGGTGATGTCATAGGCCTCGGGGAAGCGGCGGAAGAAATAGTCGACCGCCGCCGTGTCGAGCACGATCTGCGGGTCGGCGACGATGAGATTGCCGAGGAGCAAGGTGAAATCCGCGCCGGGCGGCAGCACGCGGCTGCCCGCCTCGCGGTCGCGGCCCGCGTTCCAGATCGGAACGCTCCAGTCAGGCACGTAGTAGTGATCTGGCGAGCCGGTCACCGCCTCGGCGGGGGCGAAGCTGGCGCGGTTGGCCTCGAAGAATGCCTTCAGGTCACCGCTGTCGAGTTTCGAGGCGTCGAGGATATGGCGCCCGTCGGTCTCGGGCAGCATGGCGTCGAACACCACCTCCCCCGCACGGCGGATCACCACTCGGCGGGGCGGGAAGGCCGGGTTCTCGACCAGTTGCAGGAAGCCCGGCACCGGCAGGCCCCATTCCCCGGCGATCCGGTCGGCGCGCGGGCGCCAGAGGATCGGGAACAGCTCTGCGTCGACGCCGCGTTCCGAGGAATATTCCAGTTCGTAAAGGCTGCTCTCCGGCGCATCGAGCGCCTCGAGCGCGAAATCGGCGATGGCGTATTCGGGGTCGACCGTTGTCTGCGCGGAACTCAGCACCCGGCGCAGGATGGCGAAGCGGTCCTCGCGGGTACGGGCATAGGGGTCCTGCAGGATGTAATAGGTGAAGCTTTCCAGCGTGCTGATATCCTGCGCCTGCATGGCGGCGGCGACGCGTTCGTCGAAGCCGGCCTCGCGCTCGGCCAGCATGCGGCGTTCGGATTGCTGCCACGACCAGACGCCGAGCCCGACCGCCGCCACGGCCACGCCCGCGGCAATGGAGGTGGTCAGGATGCCCCGGCGCCGCAGCCGCGTGCAGGCGGCCAGATACGCCCGGTCGGCGGCGCCCAGCCGGTCGCGGTAGCGGGGGTTGGCCAACAGGGCGCGCGCGTCGGCAAGGCGCTGGCCGCGATGGGTCAGAAGGCTGGTATTGCGGCCGGACTGATCCCATGCGCGGGCGGCGTCGGCGACGGCGCGCAGGGTGCCGATGCGGGCGATTTCCGGCTCGAGCCAGGCCTGCATCCGGTCCCATTCCCGGAACAGCGCCTCATGCGCAACCTCGACCGTGGCATCCTCGCCCACACCCCGGCGGACGATGAGGCGCCACGCCTCGAACTGGCGCAGAAGCGCCTGTTCCTCGGGGGTAAACCCGGCCCACACGGCGGTGCGCCGGGTGGCCTTGCCATCGGCATCGACATCGACAAGGGCCGGGATGAAGCAGGTTTCGGCAAGCGCCGCGCGATCCTTCGGCTGCCCGGGCGGCGGGCCAGTGTCTTCTCCCGGCGCCACGCCCGCCAACGCCCGTTCCGCGGCGTCGCGCAGCAGGCCTGAAAGACGGCCAAGCCGCTGGTAATCCTCGAGCAGCAATTCCTTGTCGGCGCTGAACTGGTCCCACAGCCGCTGCAGCGCGAAGGCCAGCAGCGGAAGCGCGTCACGCTCGGGGGCGTCGTCCATCAGCGCGTCGACAAGCTCGGGCGCAAGGCGCACGCCGTAGCGGGCGGCGGGTTGTTCCATCACGTCGCTGAACCGGAAAGGCGGCATCTGGCGCAGGTCGTAGCCGCGTGTCTTGAGCTGGCCGAAACCCGGATGCGCCTGCAGATCGGGCAGGCGGTCGGCGCGGATGGTCAACGCAGTCATCCAGCCGCGGGGCCCCTTGCTGACGGCAGCGAGGCAGGCAATGAGCTTTGCGGCGGCCGGGCTGTCGTCGCGCAGCAGCTCCTCGACCTGGTCGACGCTGATGAGGATCGTCGCGCCGGGCGAGCCGGCGGCGGTGCGGAGTTTCTCGGAGAGGAGGTCGAGCACCGCGGCCAGCGCGTCGGGGCTGGCGTCCTCTGCCAGCGCGTCCTTCAAGCGCTCGCGGATCTCTCCCGGCGCCTCGGCCGCGCCGTGATCGGCCAGCGTTTGCGAGATGGCACGTGCAAACCCGTCGAGCGCGTCGATGCCCGGCCGGAACACCCGCAGCGGCAGCCACGAGCGCGGCTCGCGCCTCAATCGCGGAATGACCCCGGCCTTGAGGAAAGAGGATTTGCCCGCCCCCGATACGCCGAGGATGGCCAGCGGCCGCCGGTCGGCATTGGCCCGCATCGAGCGCAGCTCCTCGATCGCCTCGGCGATCTCGCGGGAGCGGCCGTAGAAGATTGCCGCGTCCGCATCCCGGTCACCGAATGAGACGAGGCCGGGGAAGGGCGTGGGCCGCGCAGCCTGGTCGACGGAGAAGGCCGTCGGGTCGAGGCCGATCTCGGATTGTGCGCCGAAGGCCCGCAGGCTGCGCGCCAGCAGGTCGGCGGTGTCGGGGTCGCGGGACAGGTCGATCGTGGCATTGGGGGCCAGTGCGCCGCGCAGGTCGATCCCCTGCGTTTCCGCGAGCACCCGGCCCAACCGCCGCGCGGGCTCGCCCGTTCCCGGCGCGTCGATGTCGACGAAGAACAGCGGCAGGATGCTCTTGCCCATGTACCAGGCCGCCTGGAACTCGTTGAAGCAGTCCGAGGAGTTGAGCCAGTTTTCCGTCAGCACGCAGATCACCACCCGGCAGGCCGCAGCCTGGTCGCGGAGCCGGTCGGTCCAGTTGTCGCCGCCGAGGATGTCGAGATGGTCGACGAAAGTATCGCGAAAGCCGTTCTCGTGCAGCCACCGCAAAAGGTCGCCGGTCAGGGCGTCGTCCTTGGTTGCGTGGCTCAGGAACACAGTCGCCATGTCGCGCGCGACCCTTCTCTTTTTTCAAGACAGCCACAGCCGCGGCTTGGTTTCAAGTCTTACGTGGAAGGGCGGCACTTCCGTCGGAAACGCAGAAGGCCCGCCTTTTTGGCGGGCCTTTTTCTTTGTGAGGTTTTGGAGCTCAGTAGCACTGCCAGACGGTGACCCAGTTGCCGTAGTAGTCGTAGACGGTGATCCATTCGCAGTAATAGGCGGTGTCGACGGCGGCTTC
>NZ_JAUCYU010000006.1 GCF_030373445.1 Roseovarius sp. | reverse complement strand
TTGCAGCTCAAAACGCAACCGCCTGAGTGTCCGGTGAAATGGGGGCAAGATCACTGAGCTTGAGCGAAGGTCTGGATTGGCGGGCTGCACCGCAGCATTGAGACGGATAATTGAGTAACCGCTTTGGGCCGGTCTCGGTCTTAGAAAATGCTGCGGCGTAGTTGGGTGATTTCATGGTGGAACTATGATATACTTAAAGTAGATTTAAGATTTTGGGGCGATGATTTTGCGAGAGTTCGTTCCCTTTTTTGCCGGCCGCGTAGTGGAAGAGTTGATGCGCCCTGCGAACATCCTCATTAACAAATGCCGACGAAGGCTGCTTCTGGCCTTTTTGTCAGGGTTTGTTTCGGTATCGTCCGCAGCTTTTGCACAGACGGATCAGAAGACGATCTCGCTTGTTGCGGAGACACCTAGGTCGGTTGGACAGTCGGCCTATGTCAGCGTGCTCACCGACGAACTTGCTTCAGCTGGGTTCGAACTCGCAGGTGATGGAAGACTGGTGCTCATTGGCCGCGGCGAGGTCAGGGGCGTAGTCGCGAAGAACGACGGCACGCTCGGTTTCGCATTCCTGCAAAACCAGATTGGAGAAGGGGACGCCGCAGCGGCACTCCTTTCTGCCCCCGGCGCTTTCGGCGGCCTCAGCGAACAACGAGCGGTGACACAAGGAGTTATTGGTGACGCCGCACGTGACGAAGTTAATGGCGAAGGCGTCTTTGCCCTGCGCCTATGGCCACACTCAACAAGCTCACTGGTAAGTCTTACGCAATTAGCTTCCATCGATGATTTCATAGGCAAGAAGACTGTCACCGCAGATCCCTATTCTGTCGCGTTCGTTGAAAGCCTTGGCGCGGCACCTATGCAGATGGAATTTGCCGAAGTGGTAACTGGGCTCATGGTGGGAGCCGCTGACGCGGCAATTCTTCCGCAAAGCGTTGTTGGAGATGATGTTTTTGAACTATTTTTGGATGGAACTGTCGTTCCAGAGTACAAGACGCAAATCGGAGTAACGCTGGTTTCTTCTAGCTGGTGGCAGACGCTTACCGCTGGAGAGCAGCGAAGATTGCTTGCTGCACTTGACGCAGCTGAAGCCGCAGCAGCTGCGGCTGTTCAGGAGTCGACGGATCAGGCAGTAGATCAGGCGCTCGAGCGCGGAATTCAAACCGTTTCGTGGCGAAGCTTTGAGGCATCTGACATCCGTGGGGCTGTGAGCAACTCGATTTCACAGAACTCAAAAGTTGATGCTGAGCCGATCCTGCAACTTCGCGACGAAATAAAGGAACTTGAACAGCAGCTCGATCAAGATAGCGATCCGAACGATTCCGAAGAGAAAGGTTCGCTGGAGAAGCCAGCAAGAGTATTTTTTGCCTCCAACAGACGTTTCGATCCGGGTGAGCAGATGTTGATCGATCGATTTGCTAACACCGAAGACTCATCGAATACTCTCAGATGCGGAGAGCTGACGCCGCCCGGCGTTGGCCGTATTGGTAGCGTGCAGGAGCAAGTTAGGCTACTCGGGGGAGCGGCCATTACTGAAGGTGATGCGTGCATAGGTTTGATATCGTCAGCCGTGCAAGACACTGGTGGTCAAGTTCTGATCCATGTTCACGGCTATAGAAACACCTTCGACGACGCAGTTCGCGCCGGCCTAGCCTTCTCTCGCGACGCAGAGATTGAAGGTGTAGTCATCGTGTGGTCATGGCCGTCGGCTGGAGCGTTCAAAAGTTACCTGTTTGATGAGGAAAGCATTGTGATTAGCGAACCATTATTTAGTTCGTTCGTCATTGATCTGGCGACTACTGACGGGGTCGAGCAGGTCGATTTCGTCGCGCACAGCATGGGCTCTCGCTTGTTGGCCAACCTGATGCGGGACGAATGGATCGGCCAACCATCGGCCGTGGCCTTGGCGGCACCAGACGTCTCGAGACATTTCTTGAAGCAGGCTGTTCAAACCGCGCAATCCGCTGCAGTTACGCTACTAGCTACAGAGGGGGATTTGGCACTGCTGGCATCTCGAAAGATCCATGCCCGGACCCGCGCTGGCCAGGCGGAGCCGCTATTCCTGATCTCTGGGATGGACACGATTGACCTCACCGCATTCGACCGTTGGTGGGCAAATAACCACGGGCATGCGTTCTTAGAGCGCGAGATAGTTGCTGACCTTGCGAGACTGTTCAAAGGCGAATGGACAGCTGTATCGCGTGGCCTGCAGCCGTTTCCGTCCCCGGGGTCGGATATTGAACACTTTCGCATCGGCCCAGACGGCAGCTAGACGTCAAGTCTCAAGCCAAAATGCATCTAATCGATGAATATGACGCGATCCAGTCATTGCGGAGATGTAACTGCAGCAATCTCCACGAACGGCGGCAATGCGAAAGCTGCGCTGCGGCGGTTTTGGGTGCGATGAACGGCGGGTTCGGGCCAGCTGCTGACTGAGCGTCCGGCTGTCACTGGGTTTTGCGCTTAATCGGAGAGAAAGCCGGCTGCGCGCGCCTTCTGCAAGGCACTCTGCGCATCCGATGGCAACCACCAAGTCCTGGCTTCAGGATCCCAGCGAGCACCAAGACGCTTAGCTTCATCCTTTCTGGCAAAAGGAACTGTCAGGGAAGTTTTCACCTGTGTACTGGAGCTAGAGGAAGCGACGTTACTTTCGCTTCGGGCATACCTCATACCCGGAAGTTTATGGCGCTTCTTGTCCAGCTTGTAGAGTGCCTCCTTGATCCTAGGGTCGTCAAGACTTCGTAAGTTCACCGTGCCAACCCAAGACGGTACTGATATCCAACGCCATGTCCTATAGGTTCCTGGAGCCCGGATGGGAACAAGGGCGTCCTTAAGGGTTCCGTCAAGCTTGTAGACGTCCATCAGTATAGAGGGATTACCGAAGTACGGGGGCGGCCCGGTAAACCTCCCAACCGCAATTACTCGAGCGCATGTCGCGCCCCAGGTTATGCGGCGCAACCAGAAGTCCGGTCCGCCATTGGCATTCAACATTTCAAAAACGTTTTGGCCAGTGTGCTCTGCCCAGTCAGCCATGGTCGCTCGGCGTTTTGCGTGTTTCGTCGATGATACCCTCATCATAATTTGATTTCGAGACTTAGGAAGCATGGGTGAATAAGGAAAAAGTAAGTACGCGAGCGCAAGCCGACACTGCTCGCAACTTCGAAAGCTTACTCGGCCTTAAAGAATAGCGTTGGGCTTACCCGATTTACTGCCACGGCAGGAGGCAAAGCAGCGTTCAGTTTTTTCCGGACATCATGTCCTGGCGGTTCTCGACGTGGCCCTTGACCCTTTTATCTGCATGAAATATTGGTCTCCAGTGTTGAGCGGGCGTTGTGTAATGGTAAGACCTCAGCCTTCCAAGCTGATGATACGGGTTCGATTCCCGTCGCCCGCTCCAAAAATTCTTTTCCGACAATCTGCCGACAAATGCCTCCCAATGTGTTGATTTAGTATTTGAAATCATGAAATAAATCTCAGACTTCGCATCTGTCTTCCAAGCTGATGATACGGGTTCGATTCCCGTCGCCCGCTCCAGGTCTGCTCGAGTAAGTGTGTTCTGCGCTGTCCGGCCCGCTGCTGGATCGGCGCATTTTGACGACTTCCCCCCCCAGTCCGCTTTCTGTTCCATTCAAGGTCGGCCGGGCGTTGCCGTCCGTGTTCCGGGTGCGGCCCATTGGCCGGCGATGGCAAGAGGCCTTGACCCATGAGCATCGTCCGGTCAAGAAGCCCGGAAAGCGAGATACGAGGGCAGAAAATGGTGCGCAGGGCCGAAAACGGCGCGGATCGGATCGAACGGGACAAGTCCAGGAGCGTGGGCTCACTTGCCGAACTTTGGCCGTTCATGAAACCCTACAAGATGCTCGCCGGTGCGGCGGTGCTGGCCCTGATCCTGACCGCTACCGTCTCGCTCATCCTGCCCATGGCGGTGCGCCGGGTGGTGGACAATTTCCGTGCCGAAGACGGCGCGCTGCTTGACAGGTACTTCATGGCCGCGATCGTCATCGCCGGTCTGTTGGCCATTGGCACTGGGCTTCGTTACGCCCTTGTTTCAAGGCTGGGCGAGCGGGTGGTGGCTGACATTCGCAAGGCCGTCTTCGGCCGTGTGATCGGTATGAGCCCGGCCTATTTCGAAAACATCATGACCGGCGAGGTGCTGAGCCGGATCACAACGGACACCACGTTGATCCTGTCGGTGATCGGGTCCTCCGTGTCGATCGCGCTGCGCAACCTGCTGATCTTCGCGGGCGGACTTGCGCTGATGCTTGTCACCTCGACCAAACTCACGCTGATGGTCCTGTTGATCGTGCCGGTGATCATCGTCCCGATCCTGACGCTCGGGCGCCGCCTTCGGCATCTCAGCCGCGAGAACCAGGACTGGATCGCGCGGAGTTCCGGAAATGCTTCGGAAGCCCTGACCAGTGTCCAGACGGTGCAGGCCTTCACCCATGAAGGCGCGAGCCGCGACCGTTTTGGCGAGGTGACCGAGGAAAGCTATGCCTCGGCCCGCCGCCGCATCTCGACCCGCGCCCTCATGACGATCATCGTCATTTTCCTCGTCTTCACCGGAGTGGTCTGCGTGCTGTGGATCGGTGCGCGCGACGTTCGGGCTGGCGGCATGAGCGTGGGGACGCTGGTGCAGTTCGTGATCTATTCGGTCATGGTGGCCGGTGCGGTGGCCGCGCTGTCGGAAATCTGGGGCGAGCTGCAGCGCGCCGCCGGGGCGACCGAGAGGCTGATCGAATTGCTGAGGTCCGAGGACGCGGTTCAGGATCCGGCCGAGCCCCGTAGCCTCCCGGAAAGCGTGCAGGGGGCGATCGGTTTCCACGATGTGAGTTTCACCTACCCATCGCGCCCGCAGACCGCGGCGCTTGACCATCTCAGCCTGTCGATCGCGCCGGGCGAGACGGTGGCCATCGTCGGCCCGTCGGGGGCGGGGAAGACCACGATCATCCAGATGATCCTGCGCTTCTACGACCCGGAGTCCGGCACAGTGACCCTCGACGGCGTGCCGCTGAACGAGATGGCGCGGCCGGAGTTTCGCAAGGCGCTGGCGCTGGTGCCGCAGGACCCGGTGATCTTCGCCGCGTCCGCGCGCGAGAACATTCGGTTCGGTCGGCTGGATGCCTCGGATGAAGAGGTCGAGGCTGCCGCCAGGGCCGCCGCTGCGCATGACTTCGTCGCCGCCCTGCCGGACGGCTACGACACCTATGTCGGCGAACGAGGGGTAATGTTGTCGGGCGGGCAGAAACAGCGCATTGCCATCGCCCGCGCGATCCTGCGCGACGCTCCGGTTCTGCTGCTCGACGAGGCAACCAGCGCGCTCGACGCCGAAAGCGAACGGGCGGTACAGGACGCGGTGGACAGGATGGCGCGCCGCTGCACCACGATCATCGTGGCACACCGGCTGGCCACGGTGAAGAAGGCCGACCGGATCATCGTGATGGATCAGGGCCGGATTGCCGCCGAGGGGACCCATGACAGCCTGGTGGCCGAGGACGGACTCTACGCCCGGCTGGCCCGGCTGCAATTCACCGACGGGCAGGCGGCCTAGCCGACCGTTCTGTTCGGCCGGCTCAGCCCAGGGCCGAGAAAGCCCGGTCGAGCCCGTCGGCCACCTCGTCGACATCGTCGAGAGACAGGCACATCGGCGGCACCATCCGAAGAACCGACTGTGTCGGCCCGGATTTCGACAGGATCAGCCGGCTTTCGCGACAGGCCTCGAACACGGCCGAGGTCGTCTCCCGGTCGGGCTCCTTTGTATTGCGGTCCTTGACCATTTCGATGGCCAGCATCAACCCGCGGCCGCGCACGTCGCCGATGGCCTCGTGTTTCTGCTTCAGGTCCTGCAGCCGTTCGAGAAGGGCCGCCCCGACGGTGCGGGCGTTGAGCTGAACCTTCTCCTCGCGCATCACCTGAAGCACTGCCCGGCCCGCCGCGCAACTGGTCGGGTTGGCACCGTATGTGTGGAAAAGGAACTTTTCGGCCATCGGTTCGGCGATCTCGCGCTTCGTCACCACGGCGGCGAGTGGGAAACCGTTGCCGATGCCCTTGGCCATGACGATGATGTCGGGGATCACACCGTCGGCCTCGAACCCCCACATGTTGTCGCCGGTTCGGCCGAAGCCCGATTGCACCTCGTCGGCGATGTAGAGGCCGCCGGCCGCGCGCACCCGCTCGGCCGCGCCGGACATGTAGCCCTCGGGCATCGGGATGATGCCGCCGTAGCCCTGCACCGACTCCACCAGCATGCCAGCCAGTCGCCCGTTGGTGGCGGTGGCGATGGTGCGATCAATCTCGTCGAGATAGGGCGCGGCGCCCGCGTTCTCGCCGAAGATGCCGCGATACTGGTTGGGTTCGGCCACGAAGGCCACGTTGCCCGGCATACCGGGATGGCGCCAGCCGGAAATGCCGGTGACGGATTGTGCCGCCGCGGTGGGCCCGTGATAGGCGGTGCGCAGCGCCAGCAGGTCGAGATTGCCGGTGTGGGTGCGGGCGATGGTCATGGCGAGGTCGATCGCCTCGGCGCCGGAATTGCAGAAATGCACGACCCAGTCGGGCCCCTTCGGGAGGGTTTCGACAAGCTCCTCGGCCAGGTGGGCGGGCACCGGGTGGTAGAACATCGTGGTGCAATGGGTCAGCTCGGCCGCCTGTGCCTGTGCCGCCTTCACGACCGTCGGGTGGGAGTGGCCGACCGAAATGCAGACATTCATGCCCAGCAGGTCGATATACTTGTTGTCCTCAGCGTCCCACAGATACTGCATCGAACCCTTCTTGAAGACGATCGGGTCGCGAAAGGGCACGAATTTCTTCAGCGTCGCGGCATAATAAGTGTCGCGGCGGCGGGCCGTGCCTTCCGTGCTCCAGTCGGTGGCAAGCTCTGTCATCTCATCTCTCCTTCAGGATCGCAGTCGGGTGTTGTCGGGGTCGAAGGGCGGGCGGTCGAGCACGTTGGCGTCGAAGCGCTGGTCCAGGATATCGACGGTCAGGCCCTCGCGCAGGCCGCGGGTGCGCAGGTAGGCCAGCGCCAGTGTCAGGCCGGTACGGTGGCCGTGGGCGCCTGAGGTGACGATGCCGACGGGCCGGCCTTCGTGGCGCACGGTATGGGCATAAAACGGGTCGAGCGTACCGCTCTCGAGGCGGAGCAGCACCATCTCCCAGCGGTCGGGGCTCTCCATGCGCTGCAAAAGGTGCTCGCGGCCGGGGAAGTCGCGGTCCTCGGTGCGGATCAGGGAGCCAAGGCCCGCCTCGTCCGGTGTGCGCTCGGTCGTCAGGTCACTGCCCCAGGCCCGGTAGCCCTTCTCGAGCCGCATGGCGTTGGCCGCGTAGGCACCATATAGGCCGATCCCGTGAGGTTGGCCGGCCGCCTCCAGCGCGTCGAACAGCCGGGGCAGGTCGGCGGCGCGGGCATGAAGCTCCCAGCCCAGTTCGCCGACATAGGAGACCCGAAGCGCGCGAACGGTGACATCTGCGACCGTGATCTCCCGCACGGTGAGCCAGGGGAAGCCGTCGGTGAGGTCGGCATCGCAGACCGAGGCCAGGACCGCGCGGGATTGCGGGCCCATCAGGCCGATCACGCCGATCTCTTCGGTGACGTTGCGCAGGCGGACGTCGTGGCGGGCGGCGTGAGCTCTGAGCAGGTCGTGATCCATCTCTTCCGCCGCGGCGGCGCTGGTCAGGTAGGCCGCGTCCTCCGCCAGCCGCGCGACGGTGAATTCCGAGGCGACGCCGCCCACGGGGGTGAGCGTATGGATCAGCCCGACACGGCCCAGGGCAGGAAGGCGGTTGGCGCCGAGCGTGTCGAGGAAGTCGGCCGTGCCCGGGCCAGTGACCTCGAACTTGGAGAAAACTGACAGATCGGCCAGTGCCACCCGGTTGGTGAGGCCTTCGACCTCGCGCACGACCGGGTCGAACCAGTTGGTGCGCTGGAAGCTTTCATGGGCCACGTCGCCGGGCGTGTCGGAGAACCAGTTGGGCCGTTCCCACCCATGGGCCGCGCCCATCACCGCGCCGCGGGCCAGCATCCGGTCATGCAGCGGCGACAGGCGCAGGTTTCGGCCGGCGGGGCGCTCTTCGAACGGGTAATGCACGCCGAATTGCAGGCCGAAACACTCGATGGCCTTGGCGACGCGGTACTCGCGGTCGGCCCATGGCCCGAAGCGGCGCGAGTCTACGGCGAGCGCATCCATCGGCGGCGCGCCGTGGGTCATCCAGTGGGCCAGGAACCATCCCGCGCCGCCGCCCTCCATCACCCCCATCGACGAGCCCGTCAGCAGCCAGCCATTCTCGACCCCGTGCGCGGGGCCGATCAGAGGGTTGGCATCGGGCGTAAACGTGATCGGGCCGTTGATGACCGACTTGACCCCGCCGGTTTCCAGCGCCGGCACGCGGGCCATGGCCGCCTCGATGATATGCTCCACCCGGTCGAGGTCGGGCGGCATCAGGTCGGCGCCGAATTCGGGCGGCACACCGTCGACCGACCAGACCTGTGCTTCCTTCTCGTAGGGGCCGAGGATCAGCCCGTCACGTTCCTGCCGGACGTACCAGCTTTCCTCTGGGTCGCGGATGATGGGCAGCTCGGGCAGGCCTTGCGCGATCCGGTCGGCAACCGCTGGCACCGTATCGGTAACGAGATACTGGTGCAGCACGGGAACTGACGGAATGTTGAGGCCCATCATGTGCCCGATCTCCCATCCCCAGGTGCCGGCGGCGTTGACGAGATGCTGGGCGCGGAATGTCTCTTTCGGCGTTTCCACGCGCCAGATGCCGTCCTCGCGAGTGATCGACATCACCGGATTTTGCCGGAGGAACCTGACGCCGCGCGCCTTCGCGCCTTCGGCCATGGCCTGCGTCGCGAGGGTCGGGTCGACATGGCCGTCATCGGGTTCGTATATCCCGCCCAACAGGCCATCGAGCCGCGCCAACGGGTGCAACTCGGCGATACGTTCCGGCGTCAGCACTTCCAGTGGGTAACCTGTGAAATCAGACAAGCCTGCAACATGGCGAAACTCGTCCATCCTGTCCGGGTTGCGGGTTACCCGCATTGCGCCGGACCGGTGGAAACCGCAGTTCTGACCTGTTTCTTCCGGCAGAATATCGCGGTAAAGCCGCACGGAGGTGGCGCGCAATTCCTGGATGGTCGCGTTATGGGCGAAATGCGTGCAAAGCCCCGCCGCGTGCCACGTGGACCCATGGGTCAGGTCGTTCTTCTCGGTCAGAACCACGTCGGACCAGCCAGCCTTGCCCAGGTGATAGGCCAGCGACACGCCCATCGCGCCGCCGCCGATGATGAGAACCTGCACGTCGGTCATGCGCGCATCCTTTTGCCTTCGGGGTCATGGGGCGGGCGGGCCAATGGTCTGGCTTGGTACCGCTGGCCGGCTATTTCGATCTCGAAGCGCCGCCCGGTCATCGGGGCGTCTGTCACCTCGACCATCGCGAAGGCCAGTGTCAGCCCGGTACGCGGCCCACGGGCACCGGAGGTGGTAAGGCCGACGATCCGGCCGTCTTCCCACACGGGTTCGTCATGAAGCACGAGCGGACCGCCCTCGACCTCGCAGAGCACGAGACGGCGGGCAAGTTGCCCGCGCTGCGCTTCCAGTGCGGGTTTGCCGGTGAAATCCTTCGACCAGTCGATATTGAACCCCAGCCCCGCCTCGAGCGGGGTGATCTCGGGGCCCACATCATGGCCCCAATGGACGAAGCCTTTCTCGATCCGGCACCCGTCGAGCGCATAATGCCCCATCGGGCGGGCACCGCTTTCGATGAGGGCATCAAAGAGTGTCGGAGCATCTTCATTGCGCACGCGTAACTCCCAGCCCAGTTCGCCGACGAAGCTCAGCCGGGTCGCGAAGGTCTCGACACCGGCCACGGTGACGGCGCGGGCATGGCCGAAGGGCATGCCGGGCCATTCCGGGGTGAGCGCGCGCAGTGCGTCGCGGCTACCCGCGCCCATCACGCCGATCACGCAGAAACCCTCGGTCATGTCCGTCACGGCCATGCCGTCGAGCGCGCGGCGGAAAAAGGCAAGGTCGCGCCAGCGGGTCGCGGCGGCGGTGGTGATGTCGAACTGGTCGGGCTCGCGCCGGGTCACGGTTGCCTCGACTTCTATGCCGCCGCGGGGGTTGAGGAACTGGGTATAGACGGCCCGCCCCTCGGCCACGTCCAGTTGCGCCGGGCAGAGCCGGTTGAGTTGGTCCAGCGCGCCGGCCCCTTCGACCCGTAGCTTGGTGAAGGGCGTGAGGTCCAGCAGCACCGTGCCGCGTTCCATCCGCGCCGCCTCGCGTGCGGCGAGGGGCCACCACGGCTGATCGCCGGTGGCATAGGGCAGGGTGTGCTCGTCGTCGGTCTCGGCAAACCAGAGCCCGCGCTCCCACCCGGCGGTCAGGCCGAAGACCGCACCCTGCGCCTGCCACCGGTCGTGCAGGGGCGAGCGGCGCAGATCGCGGCCGGCCTTTGGCTGCTTGTAGGGCCAGTGCAGGGTGAAGAGGTCGGCCACGGCCTCCTTCATCCGCTCCGCCATGTGGGCGGACGTGGCCGCCAGCGGGTCGGCCCGGGCGACGTCCACCTCCCACGCGTCCATCGGCGGATGCCCGTCTTCCATCCAGTCGGCCAGAAGCCGACCCACGCCGGCCGAGGACATCACCCCGACCGAGTTCATCCCGGCTGCGACGTAGAGCCCGTCCACCCCCGGCGCGGCGCCGATCAGCGGGCGCGTATCGCTGGTAAAGCTTTCGGGCCCATTCATGAAATGCTGGATACCGGTGTGGTCCAGAGCCGGGACCAGCTTGAGCGCGGCCTCCATGAAGGGGGTGAACTGTTCCCAGTCCTCGGGCAGTTCGAGGAAAGGCCGGTTGCCCTCTGGCCCCTCGGGATTCCAGCACTTGGCGTCGGGCTCGAACCCGCCGATGACCAGCTTGCCGGTATCCCCCTTGATGTAGACGCCTGAATCAAGGTCGCGCAGCACCGGGAAACCGTCGAATTCCTGCCGCGGCTCGGTGACCACGTACATATGCTCGACCGGTTGCAGGGGCAGGGCGAGGCCGGCGGTTGCCGCCAGCCGCTTCGACCATGCGCCACAGCAAAGCGCGATCTGGTCTGCGTGAAACTCGGGGCCGTCGTCAAGCACCACCCCACGCACCCGGTCGCCTTCGGTCAAAAGCCGGCTCACACCGGTGTTTTCGCGGATTTCGACGCCATTGGATCTTGCCGCACGGGCGTAGGCCATACACAGGTCGACAGGGTTGACGCTGGCATCCTCGGCCACGGCCATGACACCGTGCAAATGGTCGGTCGACAGGCAGGGGAGGGCTGCGCGGAGGGTGTCGGGCGTGATCATATCCGGCGACAGTCCGAAATGCCGCCCCAGCGCGGCAATGCGGTGCAGTTCGTCCATCCGCTCGGGAACCTGCGCCAGCCAGTAGCCGCCGGTGACGCGATAGCCGGTGGATAGGCCCGTCTCCGTTTCCAATCTCGGGAACAGCTCGCTGGCATACATCGCCAGACGGGTCATGTTGGGCGTGGCCCTGAGCGGCCCGACGATGCCGGCGGCATGCCAGCTGGTGCCCGAGGTCAACTGGCTGCGTTCCAGCAGTAGCACGTTTTCGGCCCCCCGCCGGGCCAGGTGATAGGCCAGAGACAGGCCCACCGCCCCGCCGCCGATGATGACGGTGCGCCGCGCCTCAGAAGTAGTCGGCATCCGCGACCTCCAGCTTGCGGCGCGCGATGTATTCCTTCAGCGCATCGTCGATGTCGGGATCGAGGCCGGGGTCCTCGTAAGCTTCCAGCCTGGCCTTCCACAGCGCGTTGGCGCGCTGTGCGATGTCGAGGCCGCCTGCCGCCTTCCATTGTTCAAACGAGTTGTTGTCGGGCAGGTCGGGTCGGAACAGGGCCGAGAGGAAATTGGCCTGCGTATGCTCCGAGCCGAGGAAATGCTGCCCTGGGCCGGTGGCGGCGATGGCGGCCATGGCCTGCGCGTTCTCCGACAGGTCGATGCCGGCGAAGAACCGCATCATCTTTCCACACAGGTCGGCGTCAATCATCGTCTTCTCGAACCCGGTGACAAGCCCGCCTTCCAGCCAGCCGGTCGCGTGGTTGACCACGTTGACCCCCGCGAAGAGCGCCATCATCAGGCCCCATGTCGCCTCCTGCTGGCTTTGCGCGTCGGGCAATTTCGAGGCCGACAGCGTGCCAACCGAATGCAGCGGCACGCCAAGGCGGCGGGCGAGTTGCCCTGCGGCGAGTATCATCTGCCCCGCTTCGGGCGTACCGAAGGTGGGCGCACCAGACTGCATCGACATGGTCGAGGCGAAGGAGCCCATCAGGCAGGGTGCGCCGGGGTTGATAAGTTGGACCAGCGTCAGGCTCGCCAGTGCCTCGGCCAGAACCTGCGCCAGCGTGCCTGCCACGGTCGAGGGACTCATCGCTCCGGTCAGTGTCCACGGTGTGCAGGCGACGGGCTGACCGGCGCGGGCATAGGTCTTGAGGGCGCCGGACATGTGCGAATCCATAACAAGCGGCGCGTTGGTGTTGGAAACGCAGTAGAGCACCGCGTTCTCTGCCACGTAGGCCTCGCCGAACAGGATGCGCGCCATGTCGATCGCGTGGCTGGCCCTCTCGGCTCCGAGGAATGCGCCCATGAAGGGCCGGTCGGACCAACGGATATGGGCATAGAGCATGTCGAGGTGTCGCTTGTTGGCGGGCAGGTCGACCGGCTCGCAGACGACGCCGCCGGAATGGTGCAGCCACGGGATCGTCTGGTGCAGCTTCACGAGGTTGATGAAATCGGGATAGGTCGCGTAGCGTCGCCCGTGGTCGAGGTCGTGCACGAAAGGTGGCCCCCAGGAGGGGCAGAGCACCGAGGCATTGCCGCCGATCTGAACGGAGTTCGCGGGGTTGCGGGCATGTTGCGCGAACTGCGCCGGGGCGGTGGCCTTTATGGTCTCGCGGCAGAAGCCCGGCGTGAAGCGGACCCGCTCGCCATCGACGTCGCATCCGGCCTTGGCGAAAATCCTCAGGATCTCGGGGTCGTCGCGAAATTCCATGCCGGTTTCGGCGAGGATCCGATCGGCATTGGCCTCGATGATCTGCAGGCCTTCTTCCGCCAGGATGGGCAGCGGGCCGACATTGCGGTCGAGATACGGCGCGCGGGGTGACCCGGCTCTGGCCTCCTCACTGCGTCGCTTGCCTCTGCGTGTCACGATACTCTCCCTGATAATGTCGGGAGGATGGACAAAACCCACCCGCTCGGGCAATGAAAACGCGACAGTATTAGGAACTCTAATGAAGCTGCCGAAAATCACCACCCGGCTCGCCTCTGACCGGAACCTGCTGACGGCGCTGGAAGTCTTTGTCGCGATTGCCGAAACCCGGCAATTCACCCAGGCCGCGCGGCTGATGGGAATGACGCAATCGGCTGCCTCCCAACAGCTTGCCTCGCTGGAGGCGGCCTGCGCCGCGCGGCTCGTCGACCGTACGGTGCGGCCGGTGCGCCTCACCCAGGCGGGCGAGCTTTGCCTGCGACACGCACAGCGCATCCTCAACTCCGTAGAGGATCTCGCCACCTCGATGCGCCACGAAGGGCCGCAGCCGATCAATGTTCTGCGGATGGGTATGCTGGCCTCGATCGCCACCACCCTGACCCCGCCGCTCGTTCGCCTGCTGAAGTCCGAGATCGCGGTCGAGGACCTGACTCTTCACGCGGGCCAGAGCGGAGATCACGAGACGCTCTTGCGCACCAAGCGCGCCGACCTGGTGATCACGTCTAACCCGTTCTACGATATGGACGGGCTCGAGCGGCACGATGTCCTGACCGAGAATTTTCTTCTGGTGCTGCCGCAAAGTTACATCGGTCCCTCACGGCGCCTGCAGGACATCCTCACCCATCTGCCGCTGGTCCGCTTCGCCGCCACCACCAGCGTGGGCCGGCGCACCGAACAGCATTTGCGCCGTCTCAAGCTGACGGCTCCGCGGGTGATCCAGGCCGACCGGTCGAGCATGGTGACGGCCTGCGTGGCCGAGGGGCTGGGGTTCACCATTCTCACGCCCAGCCTGCTGATCGACGGCTTTGTCGAGCGGATGCCGCTCGTGGTCCGTCCCTTGCCCGGTCCGGGATTCTCGCGATCTATCAAGGTGGTGGCCCGCACTGGAGACCTCGGCACTCTGCCAGAGCGTATCGCGACCCTCGCCGCCGGCGAACTGGCAGCTCAGATCGACCAGCAGATGGGGCAGGTTGGGCGCGCGGCCATCACGCTTGCCGATCCCCTTGCAATTTGAGCTTCGGGCAGGTGGAGGCGAGTACCGGAATCGAACCGGTGTACACGGATTTGCAATCCGCTGCGTCACCACTCCGCCAACTCGCCGTCTCTCAAGTGGTTGCATCGAGTTATATGATCGGCCAGCCTTTCGCAAGGCCCGAGAAGGGGCTTCGGGGGTTGATTGACATTGTGGGTTGGGGGGATATGTGTCAGAACGTTCGAGACAGGACTGAACGCAAGAGTTTAGCAACATGACTGACTACGCTGCCCGCCGGACGATGATGGTCGACACTCAGATTAGGCCGTCCGACGTCACGAAGTTTCCGATCATAAATGCCATGCTTTCGGTGCCGAGAGAGGCCTTCGTACCGGAACATCTGCGCGAAGCGGCATATATGGGAGATAACGTTGATCTTGGCGGGAACCGTGTTGTTCTCGACCCGCGAACCCTGGCCAAGATTCTCGACGCGCTCGACATTCAGCAAGATGAACTCGTGCTCGATATCGGCAGTGCGCTCGGCTATTCGGCGGCCGTCATGGCACATATGGCCCAAGCCGTCGTCGCCGTCGAAGAAGTCAAGGAGATGGCAACCGAGGCGCAGTCGCTTCTGCCGGAACTTGGCGCCGACAATGTCGCGGTGCACGAAGGTCCGCTGACCGAGGGTGCCGCCGAACACGGCCCGTTTGACGTAATCGTGATCGAGGGCGCCGTGGCGCATCTGCCCGAAAGCCTGACGGATCAACTCAAGGACGGCGGGCGTATTGCCTGTCTTTTCATGGAAGGGTCCTTGGGCGCGGTCCGCATCGGTTATAAGATTGACGGAAGGATGACGTGGCGTTTCGCATTCAATGCCGGCGCGCCAGTGCTACCAGGGTTCGAGCGACATACTGCGTTCACTCTTTAACGATAATCAGTACGGCAGGAGAGCGCTGATATGAAAGTTACGTTCAAGACGCGCGTATTCGGTGCCATCTCCGCCGTGATGATCGGGCTGGTTCAGCCGATTGCTGCAAACGCGGAAACCCTGGCCGACACGCTGGTCAGCGCCTACGAGAACAGCGGCCTGTTGGAGCAGAACCGTGCACTGTTGCGGGCGGCCGACGAGAGCGTCGCCCAGATCGTCTCGGAACTGCGGCCGATCATCAACTGGTCCGCCGACATCACCCGTACCTTCGGGACCACGCGGTCGGGCGGTATCACCGGCGGGGCCGACAGCAACGACCTGAATCTCGGCATCTCGCTCGACCTGCTCCTGTTTGACTTCGGGCGCACCAATCTGCGCCTGCAGGCGGCCAAGGAAACCGTGCTCGCCACGCGGGAATCGCTGCGCAACATCGAGCAGCAGGTGCTGCTGCGGGCCGTGGCCGCCTTCATGAACGTCCGCCGCACCAGCGAGCTGGTTTCGGTGCGCCAGAACAACCTGCGCCTGCTGCGGCAGGAATTGCGCGCGGCCAACGACCGGTTCGAGGTGGGCGAGGTGACCCGCACCGACGTGGCGCTGGCCGAAGCGCGGCTGGCCTCGGCCCAAAGCGGGCTGGCCACGGCGCAGGGCGACCTGACTCAGGCGGTCGAGGAGTTCCGCAACGCCGTGGGCCGCGCGCCGGGCCAATTGCGCGCGCCGCAAAGCCTGCCGAACCTGTCCGGCAACATCGACGCGGCCAAGTCCATCGCTGTGCGCAACCACCCCGATATGCGCAAGGCGCAATATGACGTGGCCGCCGCCGACCTGACCGTGGCCGCCGCCGAAGCCGCGATGAAGCCGAGCGTCAGCCTGACCACCCGGCTCGGTGCCGGGGAAGAGATCGACGGTACCGATTATACCCGCTCGGGCAGCATCGGCGTGACCGTCTCGGGCCCGATCTACCAGGGCGGTCTGCTCAGCTCGGCCAAGCGGCAGGCGATGGCGCAGGCCGACTCGCTGCGTGGCGCCCTGCACGTGGCCCGTAAGCAGGTGATCGAGGATGTGGGCAACGCCTACGCCATCCTCCGCGCCGCCCAGGCCAGCCGTCAGGCCGGGCAGGAGCAGGTCCGTGCCGCCCGCGTCGCATTCCGCGGCGTGCGGGAAGAGGCCAAGCTCGGCGCCCGTACCACGCTCGACGTGCTCGACGCGGAACAGGAATTGCTCGACGCGCAGGCGGGCCTCATCTCGGCCGAGACCGACCTCTACATCGCGGCCTATACCGTTCTGGAAACTATTGGCGAGCTAACGGCGAAGGACCTGCGCCTGAACGTCCGCACCTATGACCCCGCGACCTATTACGACCTCGTGAAGGACGCCCCGGTGCCGATCAGCCCGCAGGGCCAGAAACTCGACCGTGTGTTGCGCGCGCTAGGGAAAGAATAGAATCCTCCCTAAATTGTTGTGCGAATTGGCCCCGGGCGATAAACTGCCCGCAGGCAAGAATGGTAATTGAGCATGTCAGACCCCGTAACGAATGTCGAAATCGAAGACGTTCTGTCATCCATACGTCGTCTCGTCTCAGCCGATGACCGCGATGGTACGCAACAACATCGTCAAACGGCCGAGGCGGCGCCGCGTCCACAGGAAGCGCGGCTCGTGCTGACACCGGCACAGCGGGTGGACGAGCCCGAAGACGAAGATGCATCTGCCGACATGGATATCGAGGCGCCCGAGGCCCGCCAGTGGGACGTGGACCGATCCGACGGAATCGAAGATGCAGAAATCGTCGAGACCCCCTCTCGGCTTCAGGACGCCGACGCGGAAATTCTGAAGGATCTTCCGCAGTTTATCCGACGGGGGTTCGGGGATCAGGACACCAGGCCCAGGACTGACCGCGACGCGTCTGAGTTTGCCGGGCAGAGCGGCCCGAAACCGGAGGCCAGGGATGGGCTCGGCAATGACCGGGACGCCGCGGATGTTGATCTTGCCCTTTCCGAGACTGTCGCGGAGGCAGATGATCTGGGGGCCGTGGATGACTTGGCCGATTTCGACGGTTTGTCGGAAGACGCCACGGACGAGATCGACCTGAAAGAGCTTGAAGCGCGCATTGCGGGTTTCGAGACGGCCGTGGCCGAGAAGGACGACGAGTGGGAGCCGGACGGATCCTCGGACTGTGACTACGCCGCCGCCCCGCAAGCGCCCCTTCCCTGGCAGGATGTCGAGGAAGACGACACGGCAGAGGACCTGTCGGCCTATGCATATGATCCTGAACCGGAGGCCGAACCCGCGGCCCCGCTGGCGCAGGACAGGCTCGAGGAGGCGTCATCCGCATCGGTGGAACCTGACAGCCTTGATGAGGGCTCCCAAGGTCCGAAAAACGTGGCTGACGACTCTGGCTGGTACTCCGATGATGCCGTGCTCGACGAGGAAGCGCTGCGCGACATGGTTAGCGAGATCGTCCGACAGGAGCTTCAGGGCGCTCTCGGCGAGCGGATCACCCGCAATGTCCGCAAGTTGGTGCGCCGCGAGATTCACCGCGCGCTGATGACCCAGGGAATCGATTAGGCGTCTGCCCCCACCGGTTCGGCCAGCTTCAAAAGCAAATCCACGTCGACATGCGCCTCGATATGGTGGGCGAGCGCGTCGAGCGCCTGGTCGACGCTGTCGGTGAAGAACAGGTCAGACGGCGCGCCCAGCTCTTCCAGGTACCGCGCCCGGAACCCGTCTGACGCAAACAGCCCGTGCAGGTAGCACCCCCGTACGCGCCCGTTCGCACTGGCCGCCCCCTCGGCCCTGCCGCCGATATCCAGCCACGCCCGTGTACAATCGGGCCCGGTGGTTTCACCCAGGTGAATCTCGTACCCCTCGACCGCGCCACCGGTCGGCCGATACGTGGCCCGCGTCAGCGAAAGGTGCTTCTCGGGCAGCATTACCGTGGAGACGTCGAGATGCCCCAGCCCCGCCACCTCGCCCGGTGCGCCTTCGATGCCCTCTGGGTCGGCTACTGTCTGCCCCAGCATCTGGTAACCGCCGCAAATCCCCATCACGTGTCCACCGCGCCGGATATGGGCTGTCAGGTCGATATCCCAGCCCTGCGCGCGGAAATGGGCGAGGTCGGCAATGGTCGACTTGCTGCCGGGGATCAGCACGAGGTCGGCATCGCCGGGGAGGGGGCGGCCTGGCTCAATGATCTCGACCGTGACATGCGGTTCGCCTGACAGCGGGTCGAGGTCGTCGAAATTGGCGATCCGGCCCAGCCGCGGCACGGCGACCCTGAACCGCCCGCCGGGGCGGTTCTTGAGGTCCATGACGTCCTCGGCCGGCAAGCGCCAGGCGTCCCCGAACCAGGGCAAGACACCCAGCGATGGCCAGCAGGTACGCCGCTCGATCTCCGCCAGACCCTCGTCGAACAGGCTCACGTCGCCTCGGAACTTGTTGATGGCAAACCCCTTTATCCTCCTGGCGTCTTCCGGTTCCAGAAGCGCCTGCGTGCCGACGATCTGGGCAATAACTCCGCCACGGTCGATATCGCCGACCAGGATTACGGGCACGCCCGCCGCCTCGGCAAATCCCATGTTGGCGATGTCGCCCGCCCGCAGGTTGATTTCGGCCGGGCTTCCGGCGCCTTCGACCAACACGATATCGGTATCGCGGCCGAGCCGGTGAAAGCTTTCAAGCGTCGCCTTCAGGAGTCTCGGTTTGCGCGCCGCATAGTCCCGCGCCCTCAGTGTGGCGAAGCGCTTGCCCTGGACGATGACCTGTGCACCGGTATCGGTCTCGGGTTTCAGAAGCACCGGGTTCATGTCGGTATGCGCAGGCTTGCGCGCTGCCAGCGCCTGCAAGGCCTGTGCCCGACCGATCTCGCCACCGTCCACCGTGACGGCAGCATTGTTCGACATGTTCTGAGGCTTGAACGGTGCCACGTTGAGCCCGCGATTGGAGCAGGCCCGCGCGAGGCCGGCCACGATCATGGACTTGCCGACATTCGAGCCGGCGCCTTGAATCATGATCGATCTTGCCATGCCGCACCCTCATCCTGCGCCGTGCCGTGATACTAGGCGCAACTGCGCGGGGGAAGCCATGATCGTCCCGACCGGACCGTACTGGGTCAGCATCGTGCGACTGGCGCCCCTAGGTTCAACGCCTAACGTTGCGGAATGCCACTCGGAAAAGAAAAAGCCCTGCCGCAGGGGGCAGGGCCTTTTCGTCAAGTCAGGAAAAAGAAGTGTCAGGCAGCTTCGGCATGAGCGGCCAAGGCCGCGGCAGCATTGCGGCGCTCGCTTTCCTCGCGCGACAGCGCGACGGACGTGCGAACACCTTTCGACACGAATTCCATCAGGCCGGTCACAACCCGCTCGTTGGGGTCGATGCCGGCACAGCTCAGCACTTCGCGCCCGTCGCGCGAGCGCGCCCACCGGGCGATCTGTTCCGGACCGTTGCCATATTTCTTGTCGTCAGAAATGGCATCGTCCAGCGCGGCCAGTACAACGGCCGCGAAAAGTTTGCGAGCACGGTTGCCTTGTTCGGCATTGAAGGCCGTGCCGTCAACGAAATCTTTCATGATTCGTCCTTGCTTTTATTGCTCTTGTCTTTTCGGCGTGGCGATGGTTATGACGAAGTTTGTTCGATTCGGATAGCCCTGTACTGCATAGCTTGGTTGCATTTCTTGCATATCATTCTGCACCTGCAGCACGAGATTTCGTCGTCTTGCCCACCTTTGCATCCCCAGATATAGGGATGTGCCAAATATGATCAACCTTTTGACATGGGAAAGTCACGATGCCCAAGATCAACGGAAACGAAATTCGCCCCGGCAACGTGTTGGAGCACAACGGCGGTCTCTGGAGCGCCGTGAAGGTCGAACATGTCAAACCCGGCAAGGGCGGCGCCTTTGCGCAGGTCGAGATGCGCAACCTGCGCAACGGCTCGAAACTTAACGAGCGCTTTCGCAGCGCCGACAAGGTCGAGCGTGTCCGACTCGAGCAGAAGGACCAGCAGTTCCTTTACGAAAGCGACGGTATGCTGATCTTCATGGATGCCGAAAGCTACGAGCAGATCGAACTGCCGGCCGACATCCTCGGCGAACGCCGCCCGTTCCTGCAGGACGGCATGACCATCACCGTGGAATTCTACGAAAGCGAGGCGCTGAACGCCACGCTGCCGCAGAAGGTGGTCTGCAAGGTGGTCGAGACCGAGCCAGTGGTGAAAGGCCAGACGGCGGCGAACAGCTTCAAGCCCGCGGTGCTCGACAACGGGGTCAAGGTGATGGTGCCGCCCTTCGTCGGCCCCGACGAGGATATCGTCGTCAACACCGAGACGATGGACTACGCCGAGCGCGCCTGATCCTCAGGCGCCTGCGCGGTCCAACAGCCGCGACACCAGGCCGTGATAGCCTGCGCCGAAAAGGCGCAGGTGCACGAGTGCCGGGAAAAGCTGGTAGATCGGCCGGCGGCACTCATGCCCGTCACGCTGGGGGCCATAGCCGTTCATCGCTTCGGCCGGGGGCTGGCCGAACAGGTGCAGCATCGCCAGGTCGACCTCCCCGTCGCCATAGTAACACGCCGGATCGATGAAATAGGCGTCATCGCCCGAGAAGAGCGCGTTGCCGGTCCAGATGTCGCCATGCAGAAGGACAGGGCGCGGCCGTTCCGGAAGCAGCTCTGGCAGACGCTCGCATAGCGCGTCCAGCCGCGCCGCCGTCTCTTCGGGCACTGCGCCAAGGAATGGTCGCAGACGGTTCTCGGCCCAGAAGGCGGGCCATGTGTCCTTGAAACCGTTGCGGATCTCGACCGGTCCGAAGGCGTAATCCTCGGCCCAGCCGTAGCTTTCGCCCTCGGAGCCATGCAGCAGGGCCAGTGCGGCCCCCAACGCGCGCCAGCTTTCCGGGCCGGGCGGGGTTTCGTCCAGATACTCCAGCAGGATCAGATTCGGCCCGGCATGCAATACCTCTGGCACCGGAGCACCGGCCATACACATCGCACGGAGCATCCGGGCTTCCCGCTCCACCATCGGACCGGCCTTTGCCACCACAGGATCGCCGCCTTCAAGATCGGCGCGAGCGACCTCTGACAGGTCGCCGCCATGCAGGGGCGCGATTCGAACAACCCCCCGCCCAAGCGCCGCTTCGACCTGCGCCCGAAGGTTCATTCCGCGTAGGTGACGGTCGCCTCGCCCGCTTGCATCGCGCCCTTCGCCCGGTTGAACCGCAGATAGGCGATGCCACGCCCGCCGGCCTGGGTATAAAGCGTCCCGGCAGGCTTGCCATCGGCGGTGATCTCGGCCCCAACCGGCGCCGCGCCCTCCACCTTGACCGGCACCAGCCCCTTGTTCAGCTCGGTCTTGTGCTTCATCCGGGCGGTCACCTCCTGCCCGACGTAACAGCCCTTGCGGAAATCCACCCCGTTCAGCCGGCCGAACCCGGCCTCGAGGATGAACGTGTCGGGCGTCAGCTCCACCCCGGTCTCGGGGATGCAATAGGCCACGCGGATGGCATCGAAATCGGTGCCGTCATCGCCGTCCTCGTCGCCGTAAAGCCGCCAGCCAAGCTCCGGATGGCGCGGATCGGCCAGCGCGCCCTCGGGCGCGGGCCCGGTGCCGCGGAACACCTTCAGCGGGCTCTCCTCGATCGTCACGTCCGAGCGCAGTTTGTACATCCTCAGCCGCTTCACGAGGTCTTCGGCCAGCGAACCGTCGACATCCAGCAGAATCGTTTCGCCCCGCCTTACAAGGATGAAATCGGCGATATACTTGCCCTGCGGCGTCAGCAGCGCCGTATAGACCGGCCCCTCGCCCAGCTTCGAGACATCGTTGGTCACCAGCCCTTGCAGGAAATGCTCGGCATCGCTGCCGGTGATTTCATAGATCGCGCGTGTCATCGTGCCTCCCGTTTCCGTCCCTTCCGTAATATAGGTGCCACCGGCCACGACAACAGGGGAGAGTCATGCGCGCGAAACTGTCGGTCGTCATCCCGACCCTGAACGCCGAAACGGCACTGGCGCGCAGCCTGCCGGCGCTGGCCGAGGGGCTGTCGGCGGGGCTGATCCGCGAGCTGGTGATTTCCGACGGCGGCTCGGACGACGCGACCCTGACCATCGCCGGGGAGGCGGGGGCGGAGATCGTCACCGGCGCACCCTCGCGCGGCGGCCAACTGCGGCGCGGGGCCGAGGCGGCGCAGGGCGACTGGCTCCTGTTCCTCCATGCCGACACCGTCCTTCCGACCGGCTGGGCCGATATCGTCCTCGCGCACCTGCCAACCGGCCGCCCCGGGCATTTCCGGCTGAAATTCGACACCTCCGGCCCAGCCGCCGCCATGGTGGCCGGCTGGGCGAACCTGCGCTCGCGCCTCTTTCATCTGCCCTATGGCGACCAGGTCCTGCTCATTTTACGTGCGGACTACGACGCCACCGGCGGCTACCCGGATCAGCCTCTGATGGAAGACGTGGCGATAGCTCGCAAACTCGGCCGTCGCCTGACAATCCTGCCCGACACCGTCACCACCAGCGCCGACAGGTACCGCCGCGACGGCTGGCTGAGGCGCGGCGCACGCAACCTGTCCCTTCTCCTGCGCTACCTCGCGGGCGCAGACCCGGAACGCCTCGCCCGCCGCTACTGATCTCAGAAGAACGACCGCTTCGTCTCGTTGAACGTCTTCTGCACGTCCTTGAATTCGTATTCCGACCGCACCCAGTCCTCGAAGGAAATGCCCGTCTCGGCCTGCCGCGCCTCGTAAAGGTCGAGGATGTAGTCAAGCACCCCCGTCTTGGTCCAGCGAAAGTGGATATACTTCGCCGTCAGCATCCGCCGCGCCTCCGACACCGGCCGCCCCTCGATCGCCATCAGGTAGATGGCTGAGGCGAACCCGGCCCGGTCGGCCCCCGACTTGCAATGCATGACGAACGGCTTCTCGATCGTCCGGAACGCGTCGATCACCTTCAGGATATCCTCCCGCGGGGCCGCGTGGCGGGCGTGGAACGTCACGTTCACCAGCTTCAGCCCCAGCTGACGGCAGCTTTCCTCCTCCACGAGGTAATGCGCAGCCCCCCCCGCGCCCCGCAGGTTCAGGATGGATTTGATCCCCATCGCCTTGAGCTTGACGAACCGCTCATGCGTCGGCTGGTTCGAGCGGTAGACACCCGGAGCCACGGGAAAGAAATTCGTCCACACCTTGCGCAGCACGGCATGATCGAACCAGAGATTGTAAATATTCGCCCTCCGCCGGTTCTCCGGCGTCGACAGGTCGGTATTGTAATAGGCGCGCAGACCCCGCTCCCAGTCGGTAATCCGTTTGATCAGCTTCATGAGGGTCCGTGCGCTCCGTTCACCTGTCCCGCCCGTGGGTCCCGCCGGGGGCCGCGTTCATCTAGGGGCAACCTGACCGCAAGGCAACCCGTGTGATCGCCGATTGACGCCCCCGGCGCGCGGCGTAAAGTCCCGCCGACCCCTTGAAGGAGAGTGACATGAGCGATGCAGGCGGCCGCCCCTACCTGGCCATCCCCGGCCCCTCGGTGATGCCCGAGGAGGTGCTGCGCGCCATGCACCGAACCGCGCCCAACATCTACGCGGGCGAGGTGGTGGACGTCACCGACAGCCTGATCCCCGACCTGCGGCGCGTGGCGCGGACAGAAGGCCACGCCACCATCTACATCGCCAACGGCCACGGCGCGTGGGAGGCGTCGCTCGCCAACGTGGTTGGGCCGGGCGACCACGTCCTCGTGCCCGCCACCGGGCGGTTCGGCCTCGGCTGGGCTGAGATTGCCGAGTCGCTCGGCGTGGAGGTCGAGTTGATTGATTTCGGCCGCCGCACGCCCATCGATCCCAACCGCGTCGAGCACGCCCTGCGCACCGACACGGACCGCCGGATCAAGGCGGTTCTGGCCACTCATGTCGATACGTCCACCTCGATCCGCAACGATATCGCCGCCGTGCGGCAGGCCATCGACGCGGCGGGTCACCCGGCGCTCCTGATGGCCGACTGCATCGCCTCGATGGGCTGCGACCGGTTCGAGATGGACGCCTGGGGCGTCGATGTTGCCGTCGCCGCCAGCCAGAAAGGCTTCATGGTGCCGCCGGGGCTGGGCTTCGTCTTCTTCAACCCCCGCGCGGCCGAGGCGCGGGCGGCCGTGCCACGCGTCTCCCGCTACTGGGACTGGCGGCTTCGGGCGGAACCGGAGATGTTCTACCAGTATTTCGGCGGCACCGCCCCCACGCACCACATCTACGGCCTGCGCGCCGCGCTCGACATGATCCATGCCGAGGGGATCGAGGCCGTCTGGGCCCGGCACGAGCGGCTGGCCAAAGCCATTTGGAGCGCCTGCGAGATCTGGGGGCAGGCGGGGGGGCTGCGGCTCAACGTGGCCGACCGCGCCCATCGCAGCCATGCCGTGACCTCGCTGGCGCTCGATGCACCTGACGGCACGCGCCTGCGGCAATGGCTGGAGGCGAATGCCGGCGTCACGCTGGGCATTGGCCTGGGCATGGGCACCGAGGAAGACCCGAAGGGTGACGGCTACTTCCGCATCGGCCACATGGGCCACGTCAATGCCCACATGGTCCTTGGCGTCCTGGCGGTGATGGAAGCGGGCCTCTCCGCCCTCGACATTCCCCACGGGTCGGGCGCGGTCGAGGCGGCGGCGGCCACGCTGGCGGCGGGCTGACCGTCAGGCGCGGTGCGCGATCCGGGAAATCAGAAGGTTCAGCCCGTAACTGATCGCCAGCACCACGGGCAGGCCAAAGACGGCCCACAAGACCATGAAGATCCAAAGCAAATTGACCAGTGCCATCACCAGCGCGGCATTGGTGTAATTCGGGGCTTCTGGCAGCGTACCTTTCCTCATTGCCGAAGCTTATCGCCAAGTTCGCGCCTCGCCGAGTAAATATTGCGCGATGGCGCTTACTCGGCCACCTCTGCGAGCGCTTCCGGCAGCGCCTCGGCCAGCACCGCCATATCCTCCGGCCGGCCGCAGCTGATGCGAATGCAGCGGTCCTGCGGGGCGACGAAGGGCTTGCGGACGAAGACGCCGCGTGCGACCAGGGCCTCGAGGATCCCGGTGGCGAACGCCCCGTCCCGACCGCAATCGACCGCCACGAAATTCGTGGCCGAGGGCAGGGCCGCCATGCCGCTTTCCGAGGCGATCCGCGCGATCTCGTGCCGCGATTCGTCCACCTTCCGGCACACGTAATCGAGCCAGCCGCGATCCTGCAGTGCCGCCAGCGCGCCGGCTTGCGCCACCCGGTTCATGCCGAAATGGTTGCGGATCTTGTCGAAACTGCGGATTAGGTCCCGGGCGCCGATGGCATAACCGATCCGGGCGCCTGCCATCCCGTAAGCCTTTGAAAAGGTGCGCATCCGGATGACGCGCGGGTCATCCGCAGCGATCGGTGCAGCAGTGCCTTCGGGGGCAAACTCCACGTAAGCCTCGTCGAGCAGCAGCAAACAGCCCTCGGGCAGTTGGTCCAGCGCCTTCACGATGGTCTCGCCGCTGTGCCAGCTGCCCATCGGGTTATCGGGATTGGCGAGGTAGACAAGCTTTGCCCCGGTCTCCTTTGCCTTGGAAAACAACCGGTTGGGGTCTTCATGGTCATCGCGGTAGCGCACCTTGTGCAACGCGCCGCCAAAGCCCGCGACGTGGTAGTTGAACGTCGGATACGCCCCCTCGGAGGTCACCACCGCATCCCCGGGCGCGATCAACAGCCGCACGAGATACCCCAGCAGCCCGTCGATCCCCTCGCCGATCAGCACGTTTTCCAGCCCGACCCCGTGATGCGCGGCCACGGCGACGCGCAGGTCATGGCTCGTCGGATCGCCGTATTTCCAGACCTGCGCCGCCTCCTCGCGCATGGCGGCAACCGCCTTGGGCGAGGGGCCGAACAGGCTTTCATTGGCGCCGAGGCGGGCGCGGAAGGGGGCGCCGCGGGCGCGTTCCTGTTCCTCGGGGCCGACGAAGGGGACGTTGGCGGGGAGGGAGTTTACGAGATCTGTATAGCGTGGTCCTGTCATGGCGGGAGATAAGACCAGTCGTGGCGGGGTTGCAAGGGCGGGATGCCGTCACGTTTCGATGGCGGCAGAACGGGAATCGGGGTTTGATGGGGCGCAGAGAAGGAGATCCCCCATGCCGCGTGTGACCGTCGAAATCATTGATAACATTGCCTTTGTCACCCTCAACCGTCCCGAGAAGATGAATGCCGTCGACATGGATATGGCCGAGGGGATCGTCGAGGCGGGGGAGAGCCTGGTGGAGGCGGATATCCGGGCGGTGGTTCTTTCGGGGGCCGGGAAGGCGTTTTGTGCGGGGCTCGACGTGATGAGTTTCGCCAAGCATGCGGCGGGCGATCCGGAGGCCAGAATCATGCCGCGGACACACGGAAAAACCAATCTGTTTCAAGAGGTTGCCATGGTCTGGCGCAAGGT
The DNA here is from genome assembly GCF_030373445.1 of Roseovarius sp. GTDB lineage: Bacteria > Pseudomonadota > Alphaproteobacteria > Rhodobacterales > Rhodobacteraceae > Roseovarius. Next base: position 283,180 of record NZ_JAUCYU010000006.1, on the reverse strand, counting down.
GCCGGTGCCGGTGATCGGGGCCGTGCAGGGGGTGGCGTTCGGGGCCGGGTTCCAGTTGGCGCTGGGGGCGGATGTCAGGGTTGCGGCGCCGGGCACGAAACTGGCTGTAATGGAAATGAAATGGGGGCTGATTCCCGACATGGGCGGGATGGTTCTGTTGCCGAAACTGGCCCGGTCGGACGTGATCCGGAAGCTGACCTATACCGCCGAACCGATCGAGGCGGAGCAGGGCGAGGCTTGGGGGCTGGTGACCGAAATCAACGGGCAACCCTTTGAAAGGGCGAAGGAAATCGCGCAGCAGATCGCGGGGAAAAGCCCCTCGGCCATGCGCGCGGCGAAGCGGCTGATCGGGTTCGCCGAAAGCGGTGCGGGCGAGGAGGAGGTGCTTCTGGAAGAAAGCCGGGAGCAGGCCAGTCTGATGGGCAAGGCAGACCAGATGGAGGTGATCGCGGCCAACATGGCGGGCCGCGATCCGGAGTTCAAATAGGCAAAATCCAACGTCGGTATAACGTCGGTATCTTGTCGGTATTACGTCGGTGCGACGTCAGCCCAGCTCGGCCAGCCGGTCGAGCGCGGCGCGGATCTTGGCCTCTTCCTCTTCCCGGGCGCGCAGGTTCTCTCGGGCCTCCTCGACCACGTCATCCGGCGCGCTTTCGACGAATTTCGGATTGTTGAGCCGGCCGCGCAGGCCGCCCAGTTCCTTCTCGAGCTTGCCGAGGGTCTTTTCGAGCCGGGCTTTTTCCTCTTCCACGTCGATCACGTCGGCGAGCGGAAGGCCGAAGCTGGCGCCGTCCGCGGGGACGGTGATGCAGCCCTTGGGCAGGGCATCAGTCGGTGTTAGGCTGTCGATGCGGGCGAGACGCTTGATCATCACCTCGTTGCGGTCCCAGGCGGCCTTGGCGGCGCCGTCGATTTCGGTCACCAGCATCGGGATATGCAGGCCCACGGGCACATGCACCTGGGCACGGGCCGAGCGGATCGAGTCGATCAGGTCGATGACCCAGTTCATCTCGCGGTCGGCGTCGCGGTCGATCAGCTCTTCGCCATAGGTCGGCCAGCCGGCGTGAACCAGCATTTTCTCGCGTTTTCCGAGGGTTCCCCAAAGCTCTTCAGTGATGAAGGGCATGATCGGATGCAGGAGGACAAGGCACTGGTCGATGACCCAGGCCATCGTTGCCTGCGTCTCGGATTTGGTGGCCTCGTCGCCGTCGAGCAGGAGCGGCTTGGAGAATTCGACATACCAGTCGCAGACCTTGCCCCAGACGAAGGCATAAAGCGCGTTGGCCGCGTCGTTGAAGCGGAATTGCTCAAGCGCGGTATCGACCTCGGCCCGGACCTTGGCGGTTTCGCCCACGATCCAGCGGTTCACCGTGGCGGTGGGCTGCGGGATCGCACCGTCGGAGCCGGTGGCGCCGTTCATCTCGGCAAACCGCGCGGCGTTCCAGAGCTTGGTGCCGAAATTCCGATAGCCTGCAATGCGTTGCGTGGAAAGCTTCAGGTCGCGGCCCATGGCGGCCATGGCCGTGAGGGTGAAGCGGACGGCGTCGGCACCATATTCCTCGATCAGTTCCAGCGGGTCGAGCACGTTGCCCAGCGACTTGGACATTTTCTTGCCCTTCTCGTCGCGGACGAGGGCGTGGACGTAGACATGATCAAAGGGGCGTTGGCCCACGACGGCATATTGCATCATCATCATCCGGGCGACCCAGAAGAAGATAATGTCAAAGCCGGTCACCAAGACACTGGTCGGAAAGTATTTTTGCAGCTCGGGCGTATCCTCGGGCCAGCCCAGCGTGCCGATCGGCCAGAGGCCGGAGGAGAACCATGTATCGAGCACGTCCGGATCCTGCCAGACGGGATAGACAAGATGCGTGGGGTCCTGCGACGAGGTGTACTCGGCCAGGCTTTCGGCGAGGCGGTGCAGCGCCTCGTCGCGCGATTTGACCTCGACCACCTGCATGGCCTGAAGCGGCACCGGGAGCGACGCGAGCTTGTCGTGGTAAGCATCTGTTATCGCGTCGAAATCGGGGGCGCACTCCATCAGGTAGGCGTTGTGCCCCTCGTTCAGCAGGCGCAGCATCTCGACGAGGTCGAGCGTGCCGTCGCCCTCGTCATCGTGGAATCCGGGGCTGGAGAGGTCGAACCCGTACCAGACGGGGATCTGGTGGCCCCACCAGAGCTGACGCGAAATGCACCATGGCTCAATGTTTTCAAGCCAGTGGAAGTAAACCTTGCGGTCCTGCTCGGGCATGATGTTGACCTCGCCCTTGCGGACGGAGTCGATGGCGGGGCCGACGATCTTCTGGGTATCGACAAACCACTGGTCGGTGAGCATCGGCTCGATCACGACCTTCGAGCGATCACCAAAAGGCTGCATGATCGGTTTGTTTTCCACAAACGGCTCGGGTTCGCCTTGATCATTTACAACTTCGACGGCCAGACCCTCGCTGGTGATCTGTTCGACGACCTTCTTGCGGGCCTCGAACCGGTCGAGACCGCGCAGGTCATCCGGCACCAGGTTGAGGGTGTCGACCTCCTCGATGGTGAAATCGCTGCCATTGGCGATTTCCTGGGCGCGGGTGGCGCAGGTGGCGTAATCGGCCCCGTCCGAGCGCATGTGGGCGCTGGTGTTCATCAGGCGGTACATGGGGATGTTGCCGCGCTTGGCGACGCCGTAGTCGTTGAAGTCATGCGCGCCGGTGATCTTGACCGCGCCGGAGCCGAAATTCGGGTCGGGATACTCGTCGGTGATGATCGGGATCACGCGCCGATGCTCTTTCGGGCCGACCGGGATTTCGCAGAGTTTTCCGACGATTGGCGCGTAACGCTCATCCGAGGGGTGGACCGCGACCGCGCCGTCGCCCAGCATGGTTTCCGGGCGCGTGGTGGCGATGGAGATATAGTCGCGCTCTTCCTCGAAGAGGACTTTTCCGTTCTCGTCACGCTCGACATAGGTGTAGGTTTCGCCGCCCGCGAGCGGGTACTTGAAATGCCACATATGGCCGTGGGTCTCGGTGTTCTCGACCTCGAGATCGGAGATGGCGGTCTCGAAATGCGGATCCCAGTTCACCAGCCGCTTGCCGCGGTAGATCAGCCCCTTGTCGTACATGTCGACGAAGACCTTGATCACGGCGTCGTGGAAATTGCCGTCTTCGCCCTCGGGCGCGCCGGGGGCGCCGGACATGGTGAAGGCGTTGCGCGACCAGTCGCAGGAGGCGCCGAGGCGCTTGAGCTGGTTGATGATGGTGCCGCCGGACTGGGTTTTCCATTCCCAGACCTTTTCGAGGAATTTCTCGCGCCCCATGTCGCGGCGGGATTCGTTGCCCTCCTCGGCGAGGCGGCGTTCGACGACCATCTGGGTGGCGATGCCGGCATGGTCCTGGCCCGGCTGCCAGAGCGTGTCGTGGCCGCGCATGCGGTGCCAGCGGATGAGGATATCCTGCAGCGTGTTGTTGAAGGCGTGGCCCATGTGGAGGGAGCCCGTCACGTTGGGCGGCGGGATCATGATCGAGAAGGTCTCGGCCCCTTCGGCGGCGTTGGCGCCGGCCTTGAAGGCGCCGGAGTTCTCCCAGGCGTCGTAGATGCGGCCCTCGGCCTCTGTCGCGTCGAATGTCTTGTCCATCGCCATCTGTCGCGGTCCCCGCGCTGCTTACTTCCAGTCGGGGTTCGGCATACCCAATGACAGGGCGAAGGGAAAGACGGGAATGGCGTCAGGCGGCGCGGCTTGCGGCAACCTCCGCGTCGGTCAGGGGTTCGCGGGCACCGGGGCGGATGACCTCGGGGTCGTAGGGTTTGCGGGCGAAGACCTCCTCGACCATGGGCGCGAAGAACTCGAGGGGGAGGGTGTCGTAGTTCGGGTCGAAGCTTGCCTGGTCCCAGCGTTCGCAGAAGGTGACGTTGTCGTCGAAATAGGGGTGGCCCTTGTGGCGGTCGCGCTTGTTGGCGTCGAAGCCGTCGAGGTGGTGGCCGTAATATATCATCTGGAAATCGCCATGGGTCTGGACGACCCAGGTGCATTGCTCGCGCAGGAAGGGCTTGAGGATGGTGGCGGCGTATTCGTCGTGGTTGTAGGGCGCGTAGATGTCGCCGATGTCGTGGAGGAGGGCGGCGACGACCCAGTCGGTGTCGGCCCCGTCGCGCCAGGCGCGGGTGGCGGATTGGAGCGAGTGGCCGAGGCGGGTGATCTGGTAGCCGGAGAGGCCCTCGTCAAGCTCGACCAGCGCCTTGAGGAGGCGTTGGGCGGTGTGTTTGGTGTGGTCGATCTCGTGGGCGGTGAGGAATTCGTAGTCTTCCCTCGTGCCGTCCTTCATCTGGGTGAAGCTGACCTTGTCCATCACGAATAGAATCCCTTGCTGTCGGTTCGGGCGCCTTTCATCAGGGCGCCGGCCTGTGCCTGTCTGATCTCATCGTAAAGCGCGAGGCTGGCGGGCGTAAAGGGGGCGCACGGGGGTGTGAAGTTGATGAAGTTGCCGGGGCGGTCGGCGCCGCGGGCGAGGATGGCGTAATCGCGGTCCGAGACCTGCTGGGCGATCTCGGGGGAGCAGTAGCGGATGGCCATGGCGATGCGGCGGTCGTCGGAGGTGTTGGGGCCGGAGCCGTGGATCATCAGCCCGTGGTGAAGCGACATCTGCCCGGGCTGGAGGATGGCGGGCACGCGGTCGGCGTCGGCGATGTCGACGCGGATCTCCTGCCCGCGGGAGAGGAGGTTGTTCTCGTCGTAGGTGTCCTCGTGCGGGAGGATCGGGTTCTTGTGGCTGCCGCGCACGAAATCCATGCAGCCCGATTCCGGCGTGGCGGGCGACAGGGCGATCCAGGCGGTGGTGAGATGCTCGACCGCGCCGAAGCCCCAGTAGGTGAGGTCCTGGTGCATCGAGACGATATGGGTGGTGCGCGGCTCCTTGATGAAGAACTCGGCCGACCAGATCAGGATATCGGGCCCGAGGATGCCCTCGACCACGTCGAGCACGCGCGGGTCGGCGGCGACGCGGTGGGCCATGGGCAGCACGCAATGGGCGTTGATGCGCTTGTAGGTCGAGAGCGGCCGGGGCAGGCCCGCGTCGAGCCAGTCGGTCTCGATCGTCTCGAGCTCGGCGCGGAGCGTCCGGGCCTCGTCCGGCGACATGATGTCGATCGGGTGCAGGTAGCCGTCGTCGCGGTAGCGGGCGACATCCTCGGGCGAAAGGCGGCCCCGGGTGAGGGGGATGGTGTCGAACATCTGGGTCTCCGTGATCGGGCAGGTTTCCGGAGAGGGTAAGGGAAAGCCGCCGGATCGCAGCATGTTGGTGCTGGACGCTTAGGCTAAGTTCAGCTTAGCCTGATGCGCATGAGCCTGCCCATCCCATCCCTCAACTGGCTGCGCGTCTTCGAGGCCGCCGCGCGCTGCGAGAGCTTTGCGCGGGCCGCGACAGAGCTCAACATGTCGGCCGCCGCCGTCAGCCAGCAGGTCCGCGCGCTGGAGGACCGGGTCGGCGCGCCGCTGTTCATCCGCCACGCCCACGCGGTGACGCTGACCGATGTGGGGCGGGCCTATCTGCCGGGCGTGCAGCAGGCCCTGCTGACCCTGCGCAACGCCACGGAAGGGCTGTTCGGCAAGGCGCGGGAGCAGCAGCTTTACGTGCAGGCGGTTCTGGTCTTCGCCCACGGCATCCTGGCCCGGCATTTCGCGGCATTCTCGGAGGCGCATCCGGATATCGCGCTGATGCTGACCACGTCGATGGACGAGGTGGATTACGGGCGGGGCTATGCCGACCTGCGGGTCGTCTTCGGCAGCCCAAGCGCCCACGGGGCGGAGAGCGACTACCTGCTGGGCGAGCGGCTGTACCCGGTGGCCCGGTCCGGCATCGCGGCCGATATTGCCACGCCGCAGGACCTGTTGCGCCACCGGCTGATCGAGGTGTCGACGCACCGGGCGGGCTGGGCCTATGTCTTCGAGGCGCTGGGCATCCTGCCGGCGGGGGCGCGCCATGCCTTCGCCGACAGCACGGTGATGGCCATGGCCATGGCGGCCGAGGGGGTGGGCGTCGCGCTGGCCCGCGCGCCCGCAAGCGACAAGGCGATGGCGGAGGCGGGGCTGGTGCCGTGCCTGCCCGGGGTCGAAGTGGCGGGACAGGGCGGCTATCACCTTGTCTATCCCGACCGGGGCGCGCTGCGCCCGCCGGCGCGGGCCTTCCGTTCCTGGCTGATCGAGCTGTGCCGGGGGCTGTGACCGCCACGCGGCACCGCCGGCCCGGGCGCCCCTTGCCACCCAGGACCGTGCGGCGTATACGCCCGGCCTGATACAAGGAGTTCGTGGCCCATGCATGGCAGCGCAAACGTCAACATCATGATCAAGGCCGCGCGCAAGGCGGGGCGGTCGCTGGTCAAGGATTTCCGCGAGGTGGAGAACCTCCAGACCTCGATGAAGAGCGCGGGCGATTTCGTGAGCCGGGCCGATATCGCGGCGGAGAAGATCCTCAAGGAAGAGCTGATGGGCGCGCGGCCGACCTATGGCTGGCTGGCCGAGGAAGGTGGCGAGGAGGAGGGCAAGGACCCCACCCGCCGCTGGATCGTCGACCCGCTGGACGGGACGACGAACTTCCTGCACGGGCTGCCGCACTGGGCGATCTCGATCGGGCTGGAGCACAAGGGGCAGATCGTAGCGGGCGTCATCTTCGACGCCGCCAAGGACGAGCTTTACTGGGCCGAGAAAGGCGAGGGCGCGTGGCTGAACGAAAGCCGGCTGCGGGTGTCGAACCGGGGCAAGATGATCGAATCGATCTTCGCCACCGGCGTGCCCTTCGGCGGGCGGGGCGACCTGCCGCAGACCCTGCAGGACCTGGCGCGGCTGATGCCGGCCTGTGCCGGCGTGCGGCGCTGGGGGTCGGCGGCGCTGGACATGGCCTACGTGGCCGCAGGCCGGTACGAGGGGTTCTGGGAGCGGCGGCTGAACGCGTGGGACCTTGCGGCCGGCGTGATCATCGTGCGCGAGGCCGGCGGGCTGATCGAGCCGCTGCGCGAAGGGCGTGACATCCTCGGGCATGGCGAGGTGATCTGTGCCAACGAGGCGATCTTCGACAAGTTTTCCGGGATCATCCGCGACGCGTGACGCGCCGCTCGTCCAGCCCTTGCAGGCTGGCCTCGCTCAGGCGTCGGAGGGGTGGTTGACGCCGTCATTCCATGGAATGGGCTCGAAGTCGGCGGGGTTCACCCCGTCGAGGCAGCCGAGATTGACGCCGTATTCGGTGGGGTCGGAGCGGCGCCGGTGGTGGGTGTAGATCCCGCAGACCGAGCAGAACCAGTGCCGGGCCGTGCCGGTGTTCCACTGGTAGAGCGTCAGCGTATCGGCGCCTTTCACGATCTCCAGGTTGGCCACGGGCACGCTGATATTGGGTGCGGCGCGGCGCCGGCAGAAGCTGCAGTCGCAGCGCATGGGCCTGTCGAGCGCCCCCTCGGGGAGGTCGACGCGCAGCTCGACCGCGCCGCAATGGCAGGTGGCTTTGGTGATCATCGCCGCCGCCCGACCCTTGGAATATTGCTTCGGACATACTTGTATTCCGCGTCCGGGTGCGGCGGGTGGCCGTGGGTGCGCTGCCAGAAGGCCATGCCGCCGCGGGTGAGGAAGACCGGCAGGGTCAGCACCGCGCCGACGATAAACCCGCCGGCATGGGCCCAGTAGGCCACGCCGCCCTGCAACGGATCGGCGCCGAGGCCCGCGAAGAGCTGGATGCCGAACCAGAGCGCCAGCATGATCCATGCGGGAATGGTGAAGATGCGGAAGAAGACGATGAAGATGACGAGGATGTCGACCTTGGCCTTCGGGAAGAGCAGCAGGTAGCCGCCCATCACCCCCGCGATGGCCCCCGACGCCCCGACGGTGGGCACGGGCGAGTAGGGTGCGGCAAGGATATGCGCGAGGCCCGCCCCGATGCCCGAGGCGAGGTAGAAGGCGAGGTAGCCCAGATGCCCCATCTCGTCTTCCATGTTGTCGCCGAAGATCCAGAGGAACAGCATGTTGCCCAGCAGGTGCATCACCCCGCCATGCAGGAACATGGAGGTGACGACGGTATGGTAGGTGCCGTCCTGCGTGACCATCACCGGGACCATCGCCCATTCGTAGAAGAAGGCGTTGAGCTGCCGCATATCCGTGAAATACGGCCAATACGCGAGGAATATCACGATATTGGCCGCCATCAGGGCATAGGTCACATAGGGCGTGCGCCCCGACGGGTTATGGTCGCGGATGGGGAACATGGGCTTACGCTGCGGCGAAAGCCGGGCGGCGTCAAGCGGCTCCGCCCAGCAGGGCGGCGTTTCCTCCGGCGGCCGTGGTGTCGACGCAGACATGGCGCTCGTGGCAGACATGGCCGTGGTCGGGTTGTCCGGTGATCAGCGGCAGGATCGGGCCGGTGCGGGCGGCCAGCGCCTGCGCGTAGGCGCGGCCCTTTTCCGTGTCTCCCCACCAGAGTGCGCCGGCGTGGCCGTCGAGCGTGGTCAGCAGGTCGGGGGCGACATCGCCCGTGGCCTCGACCGCCGCGCCGCCGAGGGCGCGGACGGCCTCTGCCTGCGCTTTCGCGGTGTCGGCGCCGGGCCCGAGGCAGAGGATGGCGTTGCGGCGGTAACTGCCGAGGCGGTTCGACTCGCCGGTGGGGCCGGGCAGGACGAGGTCGTTGAGGCGCTTGTCGCGGCCGGTGTTGGCTTGGCTGAGCGCCTTTTCGATGTCGGCCTGTTTCATGGTGCCGGACCAGTCGCCGCCCTGTTGCGGGGCCTGGGCGAGCGTGTAGCGGGGCAGGTAGTGCGGCCCGCCGGCCTTGGGGCCGGTGCCGGAAAGCCCTTCGCCGCCAAAGGGTTGTGAGCCGACGATGGCGCCGATCTGGTTACGGTTGACGTACATGTTGCCGGCTTCGATCCGGTCGGTGACGTGCTGGACGCGGTCGTCGATGCGGGTTTGCAGGCCGAAGGTGAGGCCGTAGCCCGTGGCGTTGATGGCGTCGATCACGGCGTCGAGCTCGTCCGACTTGAAGGTGGCGAGGTGCAGGACGGGGCCGAAGATTTCGCGCTCGAGATCGGCGATGCCGGTCACCCGGATCAGGGTGGGGGCGATGAAGCTGCCGGAGTTGGGCGTTTTCAGCTCGTGCATCAGGCGGCCCTCGGCGCGGGCCTGCTGGATATGCGCGGCGATACCGGAGCGGGCGTCTTCGTCGATCACGGGGCCGACGTCGGTAGAGAGGTGCCACGGGTTGCCCAGGACCATCGCGTCCATCGCGCCGGTGAGCATTTCGGTGAAGCTGTCGACGATGTCTTCCTGCACGTAGAGGCAGCGCAGCGCCGAGCAGCGCTGGCCGGCGGACTGGAAGGCGGATTCGACGATGGCCTGCACCGCCTGTTCCGGCAGTGCGGTGGAATCGACGATCATGGCGTTGAGCCCGCCGGTTTCGGCGATGAGCGGGGCGCCGGGGGCGAGGTTGTCGGCCATGGCTTGACGGATCTTCATCGCGGTGGCGGTGGAGCCGGTGAAGGCCACGCCGTCGACGCGCGGATCGGAGGTAAGGGCCGCGCCGACCTCGCCCGCGCCGGGGAGGAGCTGCAGGGCGGATTGCGGCACGCCGGCCTCGTGGAGAAGCTTGATGGCGAGGTGGGAGATGAGCGGGGTTTGTTCCGCCGGTTTCGACAGCACCGCGTTGCCGGCGGCCAGCGCCGCGCTGATCTGGCCGGTGAAGATGGCGAGCGGGAAGTTCCAGGGCGAGATGCAGGTGAAGGTGCCGACAGGTTGGGCGTCGGGGGCCTTGGCGGCGTAGTAGCGGAGGAAATCGACCGCCTCGCGCAGCTCGGCCACGGCGTCGGGGAGGGATTTTCCGGCCTCGCGGGCGATGATGGCGAAGATCTCGCCGAAGTTCTTCTCGTAGAGGTCGGCGGCACGGTTGAGGATGCGGGCGCGCTCCTCGGCCGGGGCATCCCACGGTTCGGCATGGGCGAGGGCGGTTTCGATATCCGCTTCGCTGGCGGTGGCGACGGTGCCGGGGGTGTCGGCCGGGTCGGCGGGGTTGGTGACCGGCTGGGCCTCGTTCGGGGCTGATTTGGCGGCCAGGATCGGCGCCGCTTCCCACGTGGCGGTGGCGAAGGGGCCACGCTCGGCGGCGATGAGGTCGAGCGTGGGCTGGTGGGTGAGGTCGAAGCCGCGGGAATTGGGGCGTTCGGGAAGGAAGAGTTCCGGGCCGCGGGGGAGGCGGGCTTTCATGTCGCTGACCGCGTTGAAGGGATCGCGGGCGACTTCCTCTGGCGGGACATCCTCGTCGACGATCTGGTTCACGAAGGAGGAGTTGGCGCCGTTTTCCAGCAGGCGGCGGACGAGATAGGCCAAGAGGTCGCGGTGGGCGCCCACGGGGGCGTAAATGCGGCAGCGGGTGTTTTCGGCCTTCATGATGAGGGTGTGGAGGGACTCGCCCATGCCGTGCAGGCGCTGGAATTCGAACTCGTCCTTCTGGTCCTTGCCCATGTCGAGCACGGCCGCCGCGGTGTGGGCGTTGTGGGTGGCGAACTGCGGATAGATCCGGTCGGTCATCGACAGGAGCTTGCGGGCGTTGGCGATGTAGGAAATGTCGGTCGCGGCCTTGGAGGTGAAGACGGGGAAGCCGTCGACGCCCTCGACCTGGGCGCGCTTGATCTCGGTGTCCCAGTAGGCGCCCTTCACCAGCCGCACCATGATCTTGCGGTCGAGGCGCTGGGCCATGTCGTAGAGGTGGTCGAGCACGGGGGCGGCGCGCTGGCCATAGGCCTGAACGACGACGCCGAAGCCATCCCAGCCGGCGAGGGAGGGTTCCGAGAGCGTGGCCTCGATCACTTCGAGGGAGAGGGAGAGGCGATCGGCTTCCTCGGCGTCGATGTTGAGGCCCATGCGGGCGGATTTGGCCAAGAGCGCGAGGGAGCGCAGGCGGGGCATGAGCACGTTCATGACGAGGTCTTCCTGGGCGACCTCGTAGCGGGGGTGGAGCGCCGAGAGCTTGACCGAGATGCCGGGGTTGTCGCGGATGTCGCGGTTGGTGCAGGCGGCGGAGATGGCGGTGATGGCGCGGGAATAGGAAAGGTGATAGCGGATCGCGTCGTCATCGGTGCGCGCGGCCTCGCCCAGCATGTCGTAGGAATAGGTGTAGCCCTTCTTCTCCATGTTGGCGGCGCGGTGCATGGCGCTGTCGATGGTTTCGCCCAGCACGAACTGGCGGCCCATTTCCTTCATCGCGCGGCCGACGGCGGTGCGGATCACCGGCTCGCCCAGCCGGCGGATGGCGCCGCGCAGCGCCTTGACCGGGCCCGGATCCTCGTCCTTCAGGACCTTGCCGGTGAGCATCAGCGCCCAGGTCGAGGCGTTGACGAGGGGCGAGGTGGAATGGCCCATGTGGCGGCCCCAGTCGGAGGGCGCGATCTTGTCCTCGATAAGCGCGTCGATGGTTTCGGCGTCAGGGACGCGGAGCAGCGCCTCGGCCAGGCACATCAGCGCGATGCCCTCTTCCGTTGACAGGCCGTACTCGGCAAGGAACACTTCCATCAGCCCCGGGTTCGACTGGCTGCGGATATCGCGGACCAGCGCCGCGCCGCGGTCGCAGATGCGCGCGCGGTCCGCCTCCGACAGGTCGGCAAGGGCCGTCAGCCGGTCGAGCGTCTCGGCCTCGTCGGCATAGGTGGCAAGGTCGATGGCGCGGCGGGTATCGCTGTCATAGGGCAAGGCTGTCTCCTGAAGGCAGAAGTGATTTATCCTATTTTACCATTGCCTGAATTAAACTTTTTCCCGAAAATCTCAAAATCACAGGCCATGTGGGAAGAAAATCGGGGGGAAACCATGCAGGATGAACATGCACAGCTTGACCGGTTCGACCGGGCGATTCTCCGGGTGCTGGCCGGCGACGGGCGGATTTCCATCACCGATCTCGCGCGGGAGATCGGGCTGTCGAAATCGCCCACCCAGGCGCGGCTCCGGCGGCTGGAGGCGGCAGGGGTGATCACCGGCTACCGCGCGCTGGTCGATCCGATCCGGCTGGGCCATGATCACGTGAGCTTCGTCGAGGTGCGGCTGCACGATACGCGCGAGCGGGCGCTGGCGGAGTTCAACGCGGCCGTGCTGAAGGTGCCCGAAATCGAGCAGGCGCACATGATCGCGGGGAATTTCGACTACCTGCTGAAGATCCGCACGCAGAGCATGGCGGATTACCGGCGCATCCTGGCCGAGCATGTCTCGACCCTGCCGCACGTGGCGAATACCTCGACCTACGTGGCGATGGAGGCGGTGAAGGAAAGCACCCTCCCAACCGTGATTTGATTTGCGCGGGCGGCGGGTCATAATACCTCCCATGAGACAGCTTGCCGCCGCCGCAGTCACAGGACTTCTGATCGCGGGGCCGGGATGGGCCGAGTGCCCGCCGGCGCCGGATCATGCCGACGCGCTGACCGGGTTGATCGAACGGGTGCAGGCGGCGCCCGACGAGCGGTCGGCCAGGATCATTTCGAACGAGATGTGGGAATTGTGGGCCGATGCCCCGGACCAGCGGGCACAGGAATTGCTGGACGAGGGGATGAGCCGGCGCGAGGCCTATGATTTCAAGGGCGCGGTCGTGGCGTTCGATGCGCTGGTCGAATACTGCCCGGATTACGCGGAGGGGTACAACCAGCGGGCCTTCGTCAATTTCATCCGGCAGGATTACGATGGCGCGCTGCCCGACCTGGAACGCGCGCTGGCGCTGTCGCCGCGCCATATCGCGGCGATGACGGGGCAGGCGCTGACGCTGGCAGCGCTGGACCGCAAGGCCGAAGCCGCGCTGGTGCTGCGCGAGGCGCTGGAGATGAACCCCTGGCTGGGCGAGCGGGCGCTGCTTTCGGTGCTGGAGGCGGAGGAAGAAGAGCTTTAGGGGGATGTTGCGCCCAAAACAAAGCTTGCGGCGGGGGCGCGCTGGGGTGATGACATGCGTCCGGGGTTGTGACACATGTTGGGCACCTTCCCTGGCGGACGTGATGGAATGGTAGACATATCGGACTTAAAATCCGAAGGCCTAGTGCCGTGTGGGTTCGAGTCCCACCGTCCGCACCATATTTCTTGTGCTATCGCGCGGGGCGCTGCTTGAGCACTGGTTCGTGTGCTGCCGCGCGGGGCGCTGCTTGAGCACTGGTTCGTGTGCTACCGCGCGGGGCGCTGCTTGAGCACGGGTTAGTGTGCTATCGCGCGGGGCGCTGCTTGAGCACTGGTTCGTGTGCTGCCGCGCAGGGCGCTGCTTGAGCACGGGTTTGGTGCGAGGGGCAAACGGGGCACAAGGCCATCACGCCTGCCGGTCGCCGGCCCCGCCCGACGGGGCGGGCAGGACCGGCAAGAACGGGCCGCGGAGGGACGGTGCGGCCCGGCGGGGTGCACCCCTTCTAGTTGGTGCTGGCCGAGGCGCCGGCATTGGCGCTCAGGTGGCCCTGAAGCTCGGACTTGGTCATGCCGTAGCTGAGTTGGCCATCGGCTTGTGCCGACAGGTTCGCCGTTTCGATGGCGACCTTGCTGAGCGTGCCCTGCAGGTCGGCCGCGAGGTCGACGACGGCTTGCGTGCTGCCGTCTTTCTCGTCGGTGCGCAGGCCGCTGACCTGGCCGATGACCTCTCCGTCGGCGGAAACGACGCTGGCGCCGGTTGCCACGGCGCCGCCCAGCGTGGCCTGCGTATCGGCGGCGACCGATGCGGCGCTCGAGGTGCTCTCGCTGTCGACGCCGACGCTGGCATCGGTGTTGGCGTCCACGCCGATGCTGGCAGAGTCGCTGTCGACGCTCGCATCCGCATCAGCACCGACGCCCACGTCCGCGCCGCTGACGCTTGCGCCGGCATCCGCGCCAACGCCGACATCGGCACCGCCGACGCCGACACCGGCATCCGCGCCGACACCTGCGTCAGCACCGACGCCACCGACGCCGGCATCTGCGCCGACCCCGGCCGAACCGCCGATGCCCTGCGCGTAGAGGGGGAGTGCCAGCGTGCTGGCGAGGGCTGTCGTGAGTGCGAGTGATCTGAGTTTCATTGAGCTCACCTTTTTTCCATTTCTTTCGCCCGGATCGCGAGGGCGCGCCCCGGGCTGGAGACAGAAATGTGGCCGGGGCCCGATTTACAAGGATGGCCGTCTCGTCGGGTGGCGCAGCGGCAGAAACCAGCCCGAATCCGCCCCGGGCGACAGCGGAATGCCGCACAGCGTACAGACGGGGTGAAACTTTTCCCGCTGTCTCGCGTGCATCGGGGTTTCGCGGGCCGCAAGGGGGTTGGCGGCTTGAATCCGGCGGGCCCCGGGGCCACCTTTTCCGGCATGTGCGGGCCCGGAGCATATTTTCCATGACCTACCGTTTTACCGTTCGTCTGCTGATGATCACGCTGGCCGCGATGCTGGTGGCGGCGACCTACCAGCTGATGCCGGCCCTGCGGATGGCCTATCTCGAGCCGGAGGCGGAGCCGCGGGTGGTGACGGCGCGGGGGGACCTGGCGGCCGAGGAGCAGGCGACGATCGAGCTGTTCCAGTCGGCGCGCGACAGCGTGGTTTTCATTTCCACCGCCGAACGGGTGCGGGACCCGTGGTCGCGCAACGTCTACGAGCAGCCGCGCGGCACCGGGTCGGGGTTCCTGTGGGACAACCGCGGCCACGTGGTGACCAACACGCACGTGATCGAAGGCGCCTCGGCCGCGACGGTGCGGCTGGCCGACGGGCGCAGCTTTCCGGCCGAACTGGTGGGGCGCGACCCGTCGCATGACCTGGCGGTGCTTCGGATCGAGGCGCGCGACCTGCCCGCGCCGGTGACGGTGGGCGAGAGCGGCGATCTGCAGGTTGGCCAGACGGTGCTGGCGATCGGCAACCCGTTCGGGCTGGACTGGACGCTGACCCGCGGGATCGTCTCGGCGCTCGACCGGGAGTTGCCCTCGCCCGCGGGGCGGCCGATCACGGGGCTCATCCAGAGCGACGCGGCGATCAACCCGGGCAATTCGGGCGGGCCGCTGCTCGACAGCGCGGGGCGGCTCATCGGTGTGAACACGGCGATCTACAGCCCCTCCGGCGCCAGCGCGGGGATCGGGTTCTCGGTGCCGGTCGATACGGTCAACCGGGTGGTGCCGGAGCTGATCGAGACGGGACGCTACGCGCCGCCGGCGCTGGGCATCCGCTACGATCCGCGGGTGAACGAGATGGCGCGGCGCGAGGGGCTGGACGGTGTGCTTGTACTGGGGGTCGAGCCGGGGTCTCCGGCGGCGCGCGCGGGGCTGGAGCCGGCGCGGCTTTCCGGGGACGGGCGGCTGCTGCCGGGCGATATCGTGACGGGGCTGGGGGGCGAGCCCGTGGGCGGGGTCGACGACCTGCTGGCGGCGCTGGAGACGCACCGGCCGGGGGACACCGTGAGTCTGAGCCTCAGCCGCGAGGGCGAGACGCGGGAGATCGAGATCGAGCTGGGCGAGGGGGGCTGAGCCCCGCGGGAGCGCCCTGCGGCGCATCCGGTTGGTATGCGTTCGGGCCACGCAGGCCTTGGGGGCGCTGCCCCGCCGCCATTGGGCTTGAACCAATGGCGCACCAATGCCGGCCCCCGGGATACTTCCGGCCAGAAGAAGCAGAGGCGTGGGCCCTGCTTCTTCTTGGGTCAAATACTCATTTCCGACAGTGTCGCTCGCGCCAGGGTATCAGGTGCGCGTGCCGGCGAAGCGGGTGGACCAGTCTTCGCGCTGGTCATCGGTGATCTTGGCGAAGAGCACGTCCGGCACGGTGAAGGTGTGGCCCTCGGGCAGGGTGGCGAGAGCCGCTTGCAGGTCGGACGGCCAGCCGGTCTCCATCGTGTTCATCGACGCGAGCATCCGGGCCGTGGCATCGGGGATGAAGGGGGCCGAGAGCACCGCGTAGACGCGGATGAGGTTGAGGGCGAGGCGGATCTGCATCGCTGCCGTCTCGGGGTCTTCCTTGAAGGTGGCCCAGGGGGCGGCTTCCTGCAGGTACTCGTTGCCCGCGACCCAGATGGAGCGCAGCGCGGCGGCGGCCTTGCGCACCTCGATCGCGTCCATGTGGCCCTCGTAGGCGCGGAGCTTGGTGGTCAGTTCCTCGATCAGGGCGGTTTCCCGCTCGCCCATGGTGCCGCCGGCGGGCACCTCCTCGCCGAACTTGGAGCGGCAGAACTTGGTGACGCGGGAGACGAAGTTGCCCAGGACGTCGGCCAGGTCCTTGTTCACCGAGGCCTGGAAGTTCTCCCACGTGAATTCGGCGTCGGAGGTTTCCGGGGCGTGCGACAGGAGCCACCAGCGCCAGTAATCGGCGGGCAGGATCTCGAGCGCCTGGTCCATGAAGATGCCACGGCCCTGCGAAGTGGAGAACTGGCCGCCGTCGTAATTGAGGTAGTTGAAGGACTTGATGTAGTCCACGAGCTTCCACGGCTCGCCCGAGCCGAGGATGGTGGCCGGGAAGGAGAGCGTGTGGAAGGGCACGTTGTCCTTGCCCATGAACTGGGTGTAGCGGACATCCTCCGCCCCCTTGTCGGTGCGCCACCAGCGTTGCCAGTCGGCCTCGCCCCGGCCCGTCGCCTCGGCCCATTCGCCGGCACAGGCGATGTATTCGATGGGGGCGTCGAACCAGACGTAGAAGACCTTGCCTTCCATGCCGGGCCAGTCTTCGGCCCCGCGCTTGACGGGGATGCCCCAGTCTAGGTCGCGGGTGATGCCGCGGTCGCGCAGGCCGTCGCCGTCGTTGAGCCATTTCCTCGCGATCGAGGTGGTCAGGATCGGCCAGTCGGTTTTCGAGTCGATCCAGTCGCCCAGCCGGTCGCGCATCTGGCTTTGGCGCAGGTAGAGGTGCTTGGTTTCACGCACCTCGAGATCGGTCGAGCCGGAGATGGCCGAGCGCGGGTCGATCAGGTCGGTCGGGTCGAGCTGTTTCGTGCAGTTCTCGCACTGGTCGCCGCGGGCCTTGTCGTAGCCGCAATTTGGGCAGGTCCCCTCGATATAGCGGTCGGGCAGGAAGCGGCCGTCGGCGTTGGAGTAGACCTGTTTCTCGGTCACTTCCTCGATCAGGCCGGCCTCGTGCAGCTTGCCCGCGAAATGCTGGGTGAGAGCCGTGTTCTGGGGCGAGGAGGAGCGGCCGAAATGGTCGAAGCTGAGGCCGAACCCGTCGGAGAGCTCCTTTTGCACCTGCCACATCTCGGCGCAGTACTCGGCGACGGGCTTGCCGGCCTTGGCGGCGGCGAGTTCCGCGGGCGTGCCGTGCTCGTCGGTGGCGCAGAGGAACATCACCTCGTGGCCGCGCCCGCGCAGGTAGCGGGCGTAGAGGTCGGCGGGCAGCTGGCTGCCCACGAGGTTGCCCAGGTGCTTGATCCCGTTGATGTAGGGGATGGCGGATGTGATCAGGTGACGTGCCATGGCGTGTTGTCCTGCCCCTTGGTTGGCTGCGCGCCCCCTTTAGCGCAGCTTGGCACGCAGGGCCAGAGGGGGCGGCATCAGTCGCCGTTGCGGTCGCGGTCGGAGCCCGTGAGCCGGCCGATGATGAAGCTGGTGCGGGGCGACCAGACGTAACGCGTGCGGCGGTCGGGCGAGCTGCGGCGGCGCATGCGGAGGAAGCCGTAGACGATGAGATAGGCGTGCGAGACCGCGATCATGGTGAACATGGCGCCGGGCCCGAATTGCGCGATCAGGGTGGAGGCGAGGAGCGGGGCGGCGATGGCGCCGGTGGCGAAGAAGAACATCAGCGCCGCCGAAAGCTCGATCCGCTGGGTGCTTTCGACGAAGTCGTTGGCGTGGGCCGCCGAGACCGAGTAGATCGGGATCGAGGTGAGCCCGAAGAAGAAGGCCGTGAGCATGACGCCGGCGGGGCTGAGCTCCTGCACCGAGGCGGTGACGATGCAGCTGAGGATGGCCGCGACCGACAGGCCGATCAGCACGTGGCGGCGGTCGTACTTGTCGGCGAGCCAGCCTACCGGGTATTGCGCGAGCGCCCCGCCGAGGACGAAGGAGGCGAGGAACCACGCGATCTGGTCGGGCACGAGGCCGACCTCCTCGCCGTAGAGGGGGCCCACCATCCGGAACGAGGCGCTGGAGACCGCCGCGACCAGCACGCCCGCCGCCGCGAGGGGGGAGCATTCGATGAGGAGCATGGGCCGGAGGCGCGGAGCGGCGGGGGTTTCCGGCTGGCGCACGCGGGTGAGGGTCAGCGGCAGGAGCGCCGCGCAGCAGAAGAGCGCG
Source organism: Roseovarius sp. (assembly GCF_030373445.1). Taxonomy (GTDB): domain Bacteria; phylum Pseudomonadota; class Alphaproteobacteria; order Rhodobacterales; family Rhodobacteraceae; genus Roseovarius. The sequence goes on along the minus strand of NZ_JAUCYU010000006.1, from coordinate 265,001 downwards.
AGGATGTTGTAGGAGACGTAGGAGGCGGGCTCGAGCACCGAGATCACCAGCTGGGCCATCAGCGAGGCGGTCATGTCGACGATCCGGTAGGTGCCCATGGTGCGGCCGCGGGTGGCGTTGGTGACCTTGGATTGCAGCCACGCCTCGATGATCGTGTAGCAGCCCGCGACGCAGCAGCCGGTGGCGACGCGCATCAGCGTCCAGGCCCAGGGGTCGATGATCAGCATGTGCAGCATCAGCCCGATCGTGCCCGCCGCGGTGAAGGCCGCGAAGGCGCGGGAATGTCCGACGCTGCCCATCAGCCGGGGCGCCCACCAGCAGCCGATGAAGAAGCCCACGAAATGCGCCGAGCCGAGCAGGCCGATCTGGGTGGTGGTGAAGTTCAGCGCGATTCCCGAGAGCGCATCGAGCGGGCCGACCCCGCCGGAAGAGAGCTGGAGGAGAATGACCGAAAGGAACAGGGCGGCGAAGGAAATGATCAGGCGCATGATGCCCTTACCTTGGCAGGTTGGGCCGGGAGGGAAAGCGCATATTCGACAGGCGGCTGTCGTTTTCGGCAAAGGGGCGGGTTTTTGCGCCTTGGGATGGGGCGGGGGGCAGGATGGGCTCAGGCGGGGGAGAGGCGCCAGCGGCCGGGGCGGCCGGCGAGGTGCCAGTGTTTCGGCGGCAGGGTGCGGGCGCGGCGGCGGGTGAGGGTCCAGCCGGGGGCGCCGGGGGTATGGGCCTGGGCCATGTGCCAGCGCGTCTCGATCCCCGGGGCGCCGCCGTCGCCCGGGGTGAGGATCAGGCCGAGGGGCGGACCGTGCCCCTCCGCCGCGCCGGTTTCGGCGGCGAGGTGCAGGCGGCGGACGGCGGTCATGCCGGGCGGTTCGGGCAATTCGGCGATGGCGAGGGGGACAAGCCCGCTCCGGAGGACTTCCTCGAGCGTCCAGAGCAGGTCTTCGCCGCGGCGGGGGCTGAGGAAGGTGAAGCGGTTGGGCTGGGCAAAGGCCGCCATGCCGTCGGGGTTGAGTGTGTCGGTGGCCCAGCCGGGGGCGATCCAGAAGACGGGGCCTTCGGTTTCGGCGGCGATGAGCATGGCCAGCGTGTGCCGGGCCGGGCCGCAAAGCTCGTGCAGGCGGGCCAGCGGCAGGGTGAGCGCGCCCAGAACGGTGAGGTCGGGGCGGGTTGGCCTGCGATGGGTGCGGCGGGTGAGAAGCGCGGTGGTCATGGGGGGATGGTAGTGCGTTCTTGGTTTGTTCTCAATGGGGTTTGGAGGCATCCTGCGCGGCGGGGCAGGCCATGGAGGCCGGGCCGGGGCCGATATTGCGGTTTCCCCCTCCGGCCAGTTTGTTCTAGGTTCCCCGCGACACAAGAACAGGGAAAGGAATTCGGGACATGAAGATGAACCCGCTCGGACGGACGGGGCTGGAGGTGAGCGCGCTTTGCCTGGGCTCGATGACATGGGGCACGCAGAACAGCGAGGCCGAGGGCCACGGGCAGATCGACACCGCGCTCGACCATGGTATCAACTTCATCGACACCGCCGAGATGTACCCCGTGAACCCGACCTCGGCCGAGACCATCGGGCGGACCGAGGAGATCATCGGGGCGTGGTTCGCCAGGACGGGGCGGCGCAAGGACGTGATCCTGGCCACCAAGCATTCGGGCGAGGGGCAGAAGATGGTGCGGGACGGGGCGCCGATCTCCTCGAAGACCATTCCGGAGACGGTGGAGGGCTCGCTGCGGCGGTTGCAGACGGATTACATCGACCTCTACCAGTTCCACTGGCCCAACCGGGGCAGCTACATGTTCCGGAAGAACTGGACGTTCGACCCGTCCGGGCAGGACCGGGCCGAGACGGTGGCGCATATGGAAGATGCGCTGGAGGCGCTGCAGAAGCAGGTGGAGAAGGGCAATATCCGCCATTTCGGCCTGTCGAACGAAAGCGCGTGGGGCACCTCGCAATGGCTGCGGATTTCCGAAGATCGCGGGCTGCCGCGGGTGGCGTCGATGCAGAACGAGTATTCGCTGATGTGCCGGCTCTATGACACGGACATGGCCGAGATGAGCGTGAACGAGGATGTGGGCTTGCTGGCGTTCTCGCCGTTGGCGCAGGGGTTGTTGACGGGCAAGTACCGGGGCGGTCGGAAGCCCGAGGGCTCGCGGATCGAGGTGAACCCGACGCTGGGCGGGCGGGTGCTGGACCGGGCGTATGACGCGGTCGAGGCTTACGTGGCGGTGGCCGAGAAGCACGGGCTGGACCCGACGCAGATGGCGCTGGCGTGGTGCAACACGCGGCCTTTCATGTGCTCGGTGATCTTCGGCTGCACCACGCAGGAACAGTTGATGACGGCAATCGGGAGCGACGCGGTTAAGCTCAGCGACGAGGTGCTCGAGGATATCGACAAGGCCCACCGGGCGCATCCGATGCCGTTTTGATGTGAGCGCAGCAGGCTGGGTGGTTTGCGGAATGGATCTGTACGGCTGCGCGGCGTATACAGCCGGATCGGTCTGGTTACCGCGGCATCAGCCGCTCCAGCCCCGTGCCGTTGTCCCACGTGCCGTGCAGCTCTCGCCCGGTGACCAAGTAGATGATCGGCGTGGCCGCGCCCCAGTTCACGGTCACGATCCGGCCCTGCACGTTGCCGCGGCCCTGGTAGCTTTGCCCATCGATGGACCAGTAAATCTCCACCTCGCTGCCCTGCTGGATGATCTCGACGACCCCGGCATAGGCGCGCCCGTCGGGGTAGCGGCCCTGCGCGGTGTATTGCCCGGCGATCTGGAGGATCTGCGAATCGTGCGCCGTGGCGGCGGTGGCCAGGGCGGCCAGCGCGGCGGCGGTGAAGAGTCGGCGGGCGAGCATGGCGGGGTCTCCGGTAACGCAGGGGAAGCCTAGCCGGGGCCCACGAGGCTGTCCATCTCCCTCAGGTTCCGGACCAGATCGCGCGAATATGGTCGGGCAGGGCGCGGGCGGTGACATGGGCCTCGCGCACGAGGTGGTCGAAATGCGCTGTCAGCGTCTGCACCCGCTCGGTATCGCGGAAGACCATGTAGTTCTGCCCGATATAGACCGCCGCCAGCAGGGGGCCGTAGATCGTGACCGGTGCCGAGAAGAGGCGGCGGGCGTCGAAAAGATACATGCGCAGGCGCGGGTAGAGCTGTTCGGTGACGTCCAGCAGGAATTGCATCTGCTCCTCGCGCACGTCGCGGGGCAGGCCGGTATAGTAACCTTCGCCCTTCAGGAAGGCGTCGATCTCGAAGAGGGGCAGGGCGATCTCGTAATCCGACTGGGTGCGGCGCATCCACGAGAGGCGATCCTCGGAGGCGCCGATGGCCTGGTCGATGCTGCGGCCGAGGTGGGGGGCGTATTCCCATTCGAGCATGGCGCGGGTCTTGAGCATGTCGGGGAGGCCCGCGGGCACGTGGCGGATCTTGTAGCCCGCGGCCTCCTGGTGCCAGCGGAGGATCTGCTCGTCGACCAGCGCGCGGGGGGCCTCGGTCAGCGACAGGGTGTGGGCGACGATGTCGGCGGCGGTCTCGGGCCGGTCGGTGAGGCCCAGAAGCCAGTCGGCGGAGACGCCGAGCGCGGCGGCGCATTCGCCCACCACCTGGGCGTTGGGCAGGCGGGCGCCGGGGCCCTTGATGAGCTGGGATATGGTCGACCGGTCGACCCCCACGGCCCGGGCGAGGCCGGATTGCGTGGTGCCGCGGTCGCGCATCGCCTCGGCGATGCGGCTGCGAAACAGGGTCGCGCGGTCGCGCTTGTCGATGATTTCCCGCATATAGTGACAAATATCACCATTGCAGAAGAATGTTAACCGTATTCGGAATATCCTGCTGACATCTTCTGACGTAACGTTTCCGTGAATTGGGGAAAATCCGGAGTATCGAATGGAGACGCGAGCGCGGACGCTTGTGAAAGCTGTGGTGTGGAATGCGATCGGCCTTGGGGTGATGAGCCTCGTGGGCCTCGCGATGACCGGGTCGGCCGCCGTGGGCGGTGTGATGGCCGCGATCAACACCACCATCGGGCTGTCCTGCTATGTCGTCTACGAGCGTATCTGGTCCCGCATCGACTGGGGACGCGTTCATGGCTGAGACATTTCGCAAGGAAACCGGGATCGAGTGGCCGACCGTCGGCCTGATGCTGTTGTGCTACGGCGCCTGGGCGGTGGCCATCACCTGGGCGGCGGCGGTCTGGCTGCCGCTGGGCATGGCGCTGGCGGCGCTGGCGATCGCGCTGCATTCGTCGCTGACGCACGAGGCGCTGCATGGGCACCCGTTCCGGAACGAGCGGCTGAACGAGGCCACGGTGTTCCTGTGCCTTGGCCTTTTCATCCCTTACCGGCGGTTCCGCGACCTGCACCTGGCGCACCATGTCGATTCGATCCTGACCGATCCCTATGACGACCCGGAATCGAACTACATGGACCCCGATGTCTGGGCGCGGCTGCCGCGGTGGGGGCAGGTGGTTCTGCGGCTCAACAACACGCTGGCGGGGCGGATGGTATTCGGCCCGGCGCTGTCGGTCTGGACGCTGTGCCGCGACGACTGGCGCGCGGTGCGCAGCGGCGACGGCAAGGTGCTGAACGCGTGGCTGATGCACCTGCCGGGCGTGGTTCCGGTGGTGGCACTGGTGACCTGGGCGCCGATGCCGTTCTGGGCCTACCTGGTGTCGGCTTACGGGGCGTTCTCGGTGCTGAAGATCCGCACGTTCCTCGAGCACCGGGCGCATGAGCGCGCGAGCGGGCGGACCGTGGTGATCGAGGACAAGGGGCCGCTGGCGCTGATCTTCCTGAACAACAACCTGCACGTGGTCCACCACATGCACCCCAAGGTGGCGTGGTACCGCCTGCCGCGGCTGTTCGAGGAGAACCGGGAGAAGTATCTCAAGCGCAATGACGGGTATTACTACCGGTCATACGCCGAGATCTTCGCGCGGCATTTCCTGACGCCCAAGGACCCGGTGCCACACCCGATGTGGCCCGCGCCCGGCGGCAAGCCGGATCAACCGGCGGAGTGACGTGAAAAAGGGGGGCCATGGCGGCCCCCCTTGGCATTGTACGGGGTACAAGCTGTCGCTGGTCATTGCCGGGAAAGTTCGGCATAGGCCTTGGGCATGGAAGCCTGGATCTACCTTGCCATCATGGCCGCCGCGTTCCAGACGCTGCGCTTCATGCTGCAGAAATCGCTCAGCATGGGGACGTTGTCTGCGGGCGGGGCGACGTTTGCGCGGTTCTTCTATGCCGCCCCTTGCGCGTTCCTTCTGGCCGCTGGTTATGTCCTCTGGGGCGGGTTCGAGCTGCCGGCGCCGGGCGGGGTGTTCTGGGCTTACGCGCTGATCGGCGGGCTGGCGCAGATCCTGGCCACGTGGTGCGTGGTGCTGTTGTTCGCGCAGCGGAATTTCGCGGTGGGGATCACCTTCAAGAAGACCGAGGTGATCCAGACCGCGCTGGTTGGCCTGATCGTTCTGGGGGATACGGTGAGCGTGCCGGGGCTGGTGGCGATCGTCGTGGGGCTGACCGGGGTCCTGGTGCTGTCGGATACGCCCGATCTGCAGGGCGGTCGGCTGAAGCGGCTGATGAACAGGGCGGCGGGGCTGGGGCTGTTGTCGGGCGCGCTGTTCGCGGTGTCGGCGGTGACCTATCGGGGCGCGACGCTGGAGGTCGCGAGCGACGATGCCTTCCTGCGGGCGGTGGTCACGGTCTCGGCGGTGACGCTGTCACAGACGGTGGGCATGATGCTCTGGCTGCTCTGGCGCGAGCCGGGGCAGGTGGGACGCGTCTGGGCGGCACGGGGCCGGGCGATCTGGATGGGGGTGGCGAGCCTTGGCGGATCGGTCGGGTGGTTCACGGCGTTCACCTTGCAGAACGCGGCTTACGTTTTTGCCGTGGGGCAGGTGGAGGTGATCTTTTCGCTGATGGCGTCGGTACTGTTCTTCAAGGAGACGATCACGCGGCGGGAGCTGACGGGAATTGCGCTGTTGACGGTGAGTATCCTTCTTCTGGTGTTGGTGGGGTAGCCCCCGCCCGGAACAAGGCCGAAGGCCGCCGGGCGAGCGCCGGCCCGTATGGGCAGGCAGGCGCTTTGGCGCGTGTTGCGTGACGTTTCGAGCTAAGAGGTGGTCTGGGCCATAAAGTACCAGTCAATGCCGTTGCGGCGCCTACCCACGGGCCAGCGCTCGCCCGGCTTTGCGCCAGTCACTCCACCGGTGCCACGCCCCGCAGCCTGAGGAACAGGCTTTCCTCGTCGTCGTTCTTGAAGAACGGGATCGAGGGCGGCGGGGTGAGGGTGCGGGCGCAGGCGGCGACCTCTGCCAGTACGACCTCGGTGATGAAGGGCAGGTCGAGGGCGCGGGCCTCGGCCAGCGGCACCCATTGCAGGTGCGAGAGTTCCTCGGAGGCGGCGGAGAAGTCGTCGAGGTCGCCCTCGATCCGGTCGGCATCGACGAGGAAGAAGCGCGCGTCGAAGCGGCGGGGCCGGCCGGGGGGCGTGAGGGCGCGGAAGAAGAACTGCATGCCGAGCGCCGAGGGGAGGTAGCCCGCTTCGGCGAAGCGTTCCCAGTCGGGATGCGGCGTGCCGGGCCATTGGCCGGGCTCGCCCAGCAGGAGGCCCGTCTCCTCCCACAGCTCGCGGATGGCGGCGGTGGAGAGTGCGTGGGAGAGGTCGGCCGGGCTGTCTTCCAGCAGGCGTGAGCGGCAGATGTCGGAAAGCGGCGTCACCAGCGGCACGCCCGCGTCGTCGGCATCGACCGCCCCGCCGGGGAAGACGAATTTGGAGGGGAAGAACGCCGCCTTGGCGCCGCGCTGGCCCATCAGCACGCTGGGCGTGGTCATCCGGTCGCGCAGGACGATCACGGTGGCGGCGTCGCGGATGGCGGTCTTGTCGACGGTCATGTGATGCGTGTGTCCCTGTCCTGCGGCGCCTTGTCCGTTGGCCGGACCTTTACGCCTTTTCGCCGAAGCCGTGCATGTGGCGGGCCCACTGGAAGCTGACGACCGCCCCCTTGAGCCGGGGCAGAAGGTAGAGCGAGAGCCCAACGCAGCCAATAGCGAATATGGTGAAAAGAACAAGCGGTTCGGGCCGGAACATGGTGAAGGACACGTGCAGCAGCGGCGCCATCAGGTGGCCGACGATCAGGATGGTGAGGTAGGCCGGGCCGTCATCGGCGCGGTGATGGCTGAGATCCTCGCGGCAGACGGTGCAGGTGTCGCGCACCTTGAGATAGCTTTCCATCATCGGCCCCGAGCCGCAGTTCGGGCATTTGCGCCGGAAGCCGCGGCGCAGCGCGGGCCACAATTCCCGGGTGTCGGTGCTGATGGTCTTGTCTGTCATGGGGTGCCTCGTTCGCGATAGCCCCAGAATTGGGCAATGGCGCGGTGAATTGGAAGGGCGCAGGCCGTCCTTGCGGCCGGATGTCGCAAATATGTTGCCGGAATTTTTTCTGCGCCGGGCGCGACGGAACGGCCGGGCCCATCCGTTCAGGGTATGTAAGCGGCCGGGAATGACGGCCGGTTGCAGGAGCTAGTACAGGTAAGATCTCAAGGAGACGAAGAGATGAAGAACGGTATTCTGATGGCCAGCCTGAGCGCCGCCATCCTGGCGGCTGCCGCCACGCAGGGCATTGCCGCGAGCGACGACTCGGCCAAGGGCCACCACGGCAAGCGCCCCTCTTTCGAAGAGCTCGACGCCAATGGCGACGGCGCCGTCAGCCGCGAGGAGATGCAGGCGCGGATGCAGGCCCGGTTCGACGAGGCCGACGCCGATGGCGACGGCAAGATCACCCGCGAGGAGATGTCGGCGCGGATGGAAGCCCGGGCGTCGGAGCGCCGCGAGCGGTTCCTCAACAAGATGTTCGAGCGCCAGGACGCCGATGCCGACGGCGCGCTGACCATGGAAGAGATGCGCGGCGACCGGGCCGACCGGATGTTCGCCAAGGTCGACCAGGATGGCGACGGCGCCGTCTCGCGCGAGGAATTCGACGCGATGAAGGATCGGATGCACAAGCGTCACGGCAAGCATGGCGAGCATGGCAAGCACAAGCGCGGCGATGACATGGATTCCGGGCAGGACTGACCGAGCAGAGGCCGGGGCGCCCTTGCCAACGGCGGGCGCTCCGGCCACCATCGGTGCCCGAGGGATCCTTGCCGATCCGCTAACCTGAGGCCAGTGCGCGCACCCGGAAAATGACGATGCCGCTTGACGAACAGATGTCCGCCCCAGACGAGGCGCTGTTGGTGCTCTATGCCAACGGCGACGCGGTGGCGGCGCGTGTTCTGACGGCCCGGCTGGTGCCGCGGGTGCTGGCGCAGGCGCAGCGGCTGCTGGGCAACCGGGCCGAGGCCGAGGACGTGGCGCAGGAGGCGATGCTGCGGCTGTGGAAGATCGCGCCGGAATGGCGGCAGGGCGAGGCCAAGGTGACGACCTGGCTTTACCGGGTGACCGCCAACCTGTGCACCGACCGGTTTCGCAAGGCGCGGGGCGTGGGCCTCGACGAGGCGCCGGAACCGGAGGACGAGCGGCCGGGCCCGGCCGAGGGCCTGCAGGAGCGGGCACGGGCCGATGCCTTGCAGGACGCGCTGGACAGGCTGCCGGACAGGCAGCGCGAGGCGGTGATCCTGCGCCATATCGAGGAGCTCGGGAACCCCGAGATCGCCGAGATCATGGAGATCAGCGTGGAGGCGGTGGAAAGCCTGGTGGCACGCGGAAAACGGGCGCTGGCGGCGGATTTGTCCGCCCGGCGCGATGACCTGGGGTACACGGATGATGGATGAACCTGAAAACACCGATCCGCTGAAGGCGTTTTTCGACGCCGGCAAGGCCGCGCGGCCGGAGCCGGGCGATGCGCTGATGGCGCGGATCATGGCCGATGCCGACAGGGTTCAGGCCGAGCGGGCGAAGGCCCCCGCCGCCGTGACGGCGCCGGCGCCGGTGCGGCGTGGCTGGCTGGAGCGGCTGGCGCAGGCGCTGGGCGGCTGGCCGGCGATGACCGGGCTGGCGGCGGCGACGGTGGCCGGGCTCTGGATCGGGGTAAGCGCGCCTGCCGGGCTGACCGGGATGGCGCAGGACGTGATCGCGGGCAACGACGCGGCCTACCTGATCGATCTCGACCCGGACGCGACCTTCGTGCTGGCCGATGGAGGCATGTGATGAGTGACGAGGCAAAGGGCCGGACGCGGGGCTGGGTGAAGATCCTGCTGGTGGTGTCGCTGGGGCTGAACCTGCTGGTGGCGGGCGCGGTGGCGGGGGCGTTCTTCTCGGGCGGCAAGTGGCATCACAAGGGCCCGCCGCGGCTGGAGACGATGGGCGGGCCGCTGACCCGGGCGCTGAGCGACGAGGATCGGCGCGCCATCGGCATGAAGATCCGGCAATCCTACAAGGATGGCTCGTTCTCGCGCGACCGGCACCGCGAGGAATTCGACGGGCTGATCGCCGACCTGAAGGCCGTCCCGTTCGACCCGGCGGCGGTCGAGGCGCGGCTGGCGCGTATCCAGGGACTGTTCCAGGAGCGGCTGAGCCTTGGCCAGTCGCTGCTGATCGAGCGGCTGACCGAGATGGATGACGCCGCGCGCGCCGCCTATGCCGAGCGCCTGGTCGAGCGGCGCGACCGGCGGTACGACCGGGACTGAGCGGTGCGTCAGGCGGCGGGGCGGCGACAGACGGTGACGGTGTCACGCCCGCCGGTCTTGGAGCCGTAAAGCGCCTTGTCGGCCTCGGCCACCAGTTTGCCGACATCCGTTTTCGGCCCCGCGGGGCCCGGCGTGGCAAGCGAGGCGCCGATGCTGACGGTCACCCGCACCGGCCCGCCGCCCCCGGCCAGCGGCACCGAGGTGTCGCGCACCACGCGGCGCAGGTGGTCGGCGAGGTTGCGGACGTCGCGCAGCGAGGTGTCGGGTACGGCGATGAGGAACTCCTCTCCACCGATGCGGGCGATCATGGCGTCGAATGGCAGCGCCGCCCGCATCCGGGCCGAAACCTGTGCCAGCACGGCATCGCCCGCCGCGTGACCGTAGGTGTCGTTGACCGATTTGAAATGGTCGAGATCGGCGACGAGCACGGCGCAGGTGCGGGCCGTGCCCTGGGCGTCTTGGGCCGAGGCGAGCATTCGCTTGACGTAGCTGAGCGCGTAGCGGCGATTGTAGAGCCCGGTGAGCGGGTCGATCACGGCGGCCTGCAACCCGTCTTCGAGCTTGCCGCGCAGGGCGTCGCCGCGGGATTTCTGCGACAGTTGGAAGGCCAGGCGCAGGGCCAGTTCGCGGTCGTCCGTGGCGTCGGGCACGGCGTCATGCGCGCCCATGTCGAGGATCGGCGCGGCAAGGTGCATGACGCCGGGGTCGAGCAGGGCCAGCACGCGGGCGCGCCGGGTGCTGGGCGCCGCCTGAAGCTCGGCCAGGAGGCTCAGGCCCGGGCGGGTGTTGCGCGGCCCGACATGCAGGATGATGGCATCGGGCCGGCGCCGAAGCGCCTTGGCAGTGCCGGGCTCGTCGAGGCCGAGGGCAATGATGTCATGGGCGGTGCCGGCGGCAAGGCGGGTGCGCAGCGCCTCGGCCTGCGGACGGGTGGCGGCGAGGACCGCGACGCTTTGCCGTTTCTGGAAGGCTGCCGGTTCCTCGGCGAACCCGAGCGCGTCGGCAGTGTCGGCGGTCATGCCGAAATCGCTGTCGATCTGCCGGTGCCGCATGATCGACCGGAGGCGGGCCAGCAGGACATTCTCGTCATAGGGCTTGGTGACCACGTCGACAGCGCCGGCGCGCAGAGCGCCAATCCGGCGGCCGCCGTGATCGTCGGGCAGGAGGGCCACGAGGGGCGGTGCGGGCGTGCCGGTGGCGGGCTGGAGGGCGGTCGCGAACTCGGCCAGCGGCATGTCGGGCAGGTCGCCCGCGATCACGATGTCGGGTCGGGCCCGGCGGGCCATCCCGATCGCGTCATGGCCGCTGCCGGCCTGGATCACGCGGTAGAAGGCCGCCGAGAGCGTCACCTTCAACACGATCCGGTTGGTTGCCAGCGCGTCGACAATCAGAATTCTTCCTGTCATCAACGAAAGACCTTCAGGCTTGTTCTTTCCGTCATGTCGACTATCCATGTCAGAAGTTAAGAAAACCTTTCCGGGAATTAACGCAGTTGAATCTGAAGCAGGATGCCGCCGAAGCGATCGCGCTGCAGGCCCTGGGCTGGCTGGCCGGGAATGACGAGCTGTTGCCGGTCTTCCTCGGCGCCTCGGGCGCGTCGGAGGCGGACCTACGGGCGGGCGCCGAAGACCCTGAATTCCTTGGCTCCGTGCTGGATTTCCTGTTGATGGACGATGCATGGGTCCTGGCCTTCTGCGCCGACACGGGGCTTGACACCAGTGCCCCGATGGCCGCCCGCGCGGCCCTTCCCGGGGGCGCACAGATACACTGGACATAAGGGCAGATCGTGAAGAAACCGGTTACGAAGCTTGACGGGCTGCTCTTTGACAAGGACGGCACGCTGTTCGATTTCCACGCCACGTGGAGCGCCTGGGCCAAGGGCCTGATCGTCACGCTGGCCGAGGGCAGGCCGGGGGTGGCCGAGGCGCTGGCCGCGGCGCTGGAATTCGACCTCGAGGCAGAGCGGTTCCGCCCCGGCAGCCCCGCTATCGCCAGCCCGAACCGCGAGGTGGCCGCCTGTGTCGCCGGCGCGCTGGGCACCGCCGACGTGGACGCTGTCGAGACTGTCCTCGACTACCACGCACGGCATGCGCCGTTGTCCCCCGCCGTGCCGCTGGCGCCGTTGCTGGAAGGGCTGCGGGCGCAGGGGCTGATCCTGGGCGTGATGACGAATGACAGCGAATCGACGGCCCATGCGCACCTGGAGGCGGCCGGGGTGGCGGCGCTTTTCGACTTCGTGGCGGGGTACGATTCGGGCTACGGCGCCAAGCCCGAGCCCGGGCCGCTGCTGGCCTTCGCACAGGCCCACAGCCTCAGGCCCGGGCGGGTGGCGATGGTGGGCGACAGCACCCACGACCTTCTGGCCGGGCGGGCCGCGGGAATGCAGACGCTGGCGGTGCTGACCGGCGCCGCCGGGGCTGGCGAGCTGGCGCCCTTTGCCGATCACGTGCTGGCGCATATCGGAGAAATCCCGGCCTGGCTGGCGGCATGAGCCGGCACCCGCTTTACGGTATCTTCCTGGCCATGGCCGGTGCGCTGTTCCTGACGCCGGATGCCATGTTCATGCGGCTGTCGGGCATGGACGGGTTCCAGATGGTGGCCTGGCGGGGGATGCTGATGGGCTCGGTCATGGTGCTGGGCTGGGCGGTGCTGAGCCGCGACCGGCGGGGCGACATCGCGCAGCTTGCCACGGGACCGGGGGTGGCGATCGTCGTCTGCCAGCTCTTCAACTCGATCCTGTTCAGCCTGGGTATCGCCTCGGCCCCGGCCGCGGCAGTCCTTATCGGCGTGGCGGCGGTGCCTGTCTTCTCGGCCCTCCTGAGCCGGGTGATCCTGGCCGAACCGACGCGGGCGGCGACATGGGCGGCGATGGCGGCGGTGCTGGCGGGTATCGCGATTGCCGTTTCGGGCGGGGAGGGCGGCGACGTGCGGCTGAACCTGCGCGCGCTGCTGGGGGCGGGGTTCGGGCTGGCCGTGGCGCTGGTGCTGGCGCTCAACTTCACCATCCTGAGGGCACGGCCCGGCCTGCCGATCATGCTGGTGATCGGGATGGGGGCATGGCTGGCCGGGCTGACCGGGCTGACGATCACCGGGGCCGGTGAGATGGCCGAGGGCCGGCCCTGGGCGATCATCGTGGCGGGCGCGGTGATCCTGCCGGTGTCGTTCTTCGCGCTCTCCTTTGCCTCGCGCCATACGCAGGCGGCGAACGTGAGCCTGCTGATGCTTCTGGAGGTGGTCCTGGCGCCGATCTGGGTGTGGGTCGGGGTGGGCGAGCGGCCGACGGTGAACATGGCGATCGGCGGCGCGGTCGTGGTGGGGAGCCTTGCGATTTACCTGATCGTGACCGGGCGGGGGCTTCGGCCAAAACAGGCGCACGGGTAGCACGAAAGCGACACATCATGTCGCTAACTGGCATTTTCGTGGATGTCAGCGGTGGTGTCATGCCTGTCAGTGGAAACAGGAGTCTCCCATGGCAGTTGAAGCCAAACGCAGGAAGCGCGGCGGCGGCCGCGCGGGCAATGCCGAGCGCCGGGGCACCGCGGTCATCGACCAGATGCCGTGGAACCCGCCGATCAACATCGACCGTCCGGTCGAACCGCTGGACGAGGCGGGCGTGCAGGCGATCCATGACGGCGCGATGCGCATCCTCGAAGAGATCGGCATCGAGTTCCTGAACCCCGAGGCTTTGGAAATCCTTAAGGCGTCGGGCGGCTGCACCGTGGATGGCGAGAACGTGCGCATGGGCCGCGATTTCGTGATGGAGATGATCGCCAAGGCGCCGGAGCAGTGGACGATCACGCCGCGCAACCCCGACCGGATGCTGACCATCGGTGGGCAGCACCTGAATTTCGGCAACGTCTCGTCGCCGCCGAGCTACTGGGACATGAATATCGGGCGGAAGGTGACGGGAACGCGCGAGATGTGCGCGAACCTTCTGAAGCTGAGCCAGTATTTCAACTGCATCCATTTCGTCGGCGGCTACCCGGTGGAGCCGCAGGACGTGCATCCCTCGATCCGCCATCTCGACGTGCTGTATGACAAGCTGACGCTGACCGACAAGGTGGCGCATGCCTATTGCCTGGGCAAGGAGCGGGTCGAGGACGTGATGGAGATGGTGCGCATCGCCGGCGGGCTGACGAGCGACGAGTTCGAGGCCAGGCCGCGCATGTACACCAACATCAACTCGACCTCGCCGCTGAAGCACGACTACCCGATGCTGGATGGCTGGATGCGGATCGCCCGGCGCAACCAGGGGCTGGTGGTGACGCCCTTCACGCTGGCGGGCGCCATGGCGCCGGTGACGATGGCGGGCGCGGTGGCGCAGTCGCTGGCCGAGGGGCTGTGCGCGGTGGTGCTGGCGCAGATCATCCGGCCGGGGGCGTGCTGTGCCATCGGGACGTTCACCTCCAACGTCGACATGAAGTCGGGCGCGCCCGCCTTCGGGACGCCGGAATACATGCGCGCGACGCAGATGACCGGCCAGCTTGCGCGGTTCTACAAGCTGCCGATGCGGGCGAGCGGTGTCTGCGCCGCCAACGTGCCGGACGGGCAGGCGATGTGGGAAACCTCGAACAGCCTGTGGTCGGGCGTGCAGGCCGGGGCGCACATGATCTATCACGCGGCCGGCTGGCTGGAGGGCGGGCTGATCGCGAGCCCCGAGAAGTTCGTCATGGATTGCGAGGTGTTGCAGCAGATCCAGCGCTACATGGACCCGATGCTGACCATGACCGGGCCGGACGAGATTGCCTTTGACGCGGTGCGCGAGGTGGGCGACCAGGGCCATTTCTTCGGCATCCAGCACACGCAGGACCGCTATACCACGGCCTTCTACCAGCCTTTCCTGAGCGACTGGCGGAACTACGAGGCGTGGGAGGCCGCGGGCAGTGCCTGGACGGCGGAGCGCGCGCACCAGGTCTACCGCGACATCGTCGCCAGTTTCGAGGCGCCGCCGATGGACGAGGGCATCCGCGAGGAGCTGGCCGCGTTCGTCGAACGGCGCAAGGAAGAGGGTGGGGCGCCGACGGATTTCTGAGGCCCGAGAGCCGGTTGCACCCGCCGGGGCGCATGGCGCCGGCGGGCGGAAATGCCGAAATTCGGATTTATTGACACTTCTTTAACGCCGGCCTGTCACAACTAGCCTCGTCTTGGAGGCAGAGCATGCACGGGCTGATCAACCAGGCCATCGAGCGTTTCGCGCGCGCCACATACGGAAACGGGTTCTGGGAGCGGGTCTGCCGCCGCCGAAACCTGCCGGTTTTGACCTTCGAGGCGATGCAGAGCTATGACCCGGAGGTGACGGAGGCGTTGCTGGACGGGATGGCGCAGGTGCTGGGCAAGCCGCGCGGCGAGGTGCTGGAGGATATCGGCACCTTCCTTGTCTCCTCGCCCTCGACCGGGGCGCTTCGCCGGCTGCTGCGCTTCGGGGGGACCGGGTTCGTCGATTTCCTTCTTTCGCTGGACGACCTGCCCGCGCGGGTCAGGCTGGCGGTGCCGGAGCTGGAGCTGCCGCAGATGGAGCTGCGCGAGCACGGGGCGCGGTCGTTCAGCTTCGTGGTGCGCACGGAAGGGGCGGGCAAGCCGTGGTTCGGGCACGTGATGGTGGGCCTGTTGCGGGCGATGGCGGATGATTACGGCGCGCTGGTGGTGATGGAGCACATGGGCGCAAGCCCGGGGCGCGAGATCATCGCGATCATGCTGCTGGAGGCGTCCTTTGCCGAGGGCCGGCGTTTCGACCTCGGGGCGCGGGCGCCATGAGTTTCGTGGCGCTGGACTCTGTGAAGCTTGGCGCGGTGCTCGACACGCTCTGCCCGATGCACCTGCTGCTGGATGGCACGGGGCATATCCGCCACGCCGGCCCGGCCATGCGCAAGCTGAGCCCCGGCGGCGCGCCGGAAGGGATGCACCTGGCCGAGCTCCTGGACCTGCGCCGCCCCCGCGCCTCGGACCGGATGGAGGCCCTGCTGGCGCTGGCGGGACGGAAGCTGCACTTCGCGCTGCGCATGCCGCCGCGGACCGAGCTGAAGGGCGTGCTGGTGCCGTTGCCGTCGGAGGCGGGGGCGGGCGGCGAAGCGCCGGCGGGCGCGGTGCTGAACCTGTCCTTCGGCATCTCGATCGTCGACGCGGTGCGGGATTTCGCCCTGACCAGCGCCGATTTCGCGGCCACCGACCTGGCCATCGAGATGCTCTACCTCGTCGAGGCGAAATCGGCCGCGATGGAGGAGTTGCGTCGGCTGAACACCCGGCTCGACGGCGCGCGGATCGAGGCGCTGGAGGCGTCGGTGACCGACAAGCTGACCGGGCTGCGCAACCGCCGCGCGCTGGAGCCGGTGCTGACGCGCATGGCCGAGACGCGGGCGGATTTCGCCCTGATGCATCTCGACCTCGACCACTTCAAGGGCGTGAACGACACCTTTGGCCATGCCGCAGGAGACGCGGTGCTGCAGGCCGTGGCCTGCCGGCTGACGAGCGGCACACGCGACCGCGACACGCTGATCCGCATCGGCGGGGACGAGTTCCTGTTGGTCCTGCCCGAGCAGTCGCGGACCGAGGCGGTGGCCGACCTGGCGCACCGCCTGATCGGGGAAATCGCCCGGCCGATACCTTACGGCGACCGGCGGCTGACGGTGTCGGCCAGCATCGGCGCGAGCCTGAGCCGGGGATATGACCCGCTCGACCCGGTACGGATGATGCATGACGCCGACACCGCGCTATACGCGGCCAAGGCGGCGGGGCGGGGTATCTACCGGCTTTACACGCCCGAACTGGGGCAAATGGGGGCCGGCCGGCCGGGGTAACCGCCTGCGCCCGCGGCAAAGCTTGTGCCGCGAGGGCCCAGGGGCTATCGATTCGATACAAGAATAATCGGGGCGGGAGCGGGCATGACACGGGTATTCATCACCGGCACGGCCGGGTTCATCGGCTATCACCTGGCCAGCCTTTTGCTGGACGAGGGGATCGAGGTGCATGGCTTCGACGGGATGACGGATTACTACGATGTCAGCCTGAAGCAACGCCGCCACCAGATGTTGCACCAGAAGCCGGGCTTTGCCGCGACCGAGGCGATGCTGGAAGATCAGGATGCTCTGGATGCGGCGGCGGATGCGTTCAAACCGGACGTGATCGTGCACCTCGCGGCGCAGGCCGGGGTGCGCTACAGCCTCGAGGCGCCACGGGCCTATATCGATGCCAACGTGGTCGGCACGTTCAACGTGATGGAGGCGGCGCGGCGGCACGAGGTGCGGCACCTGCTGATGGCCTCGACCAGCTCGGTCTACGGGGCCGAGACGGAGATGCCCTATCGCGAGACGCAGAAGGCCGACACGCAGATGACGATCTACGCGGCCACCAAGAAGGCCTGCGAGGCGATGGGCCATTCCTATGCGCACCTGTGGAACCTGCCGACGACGATGTTCCGGTTCTTCACCGTCTACGGGCCCTGGGGGCGGCCGGACATGGCGCTTTACAAGTTCGTCGACGCGATCCTCGAGGACCGGCCGATCGACGTCTATAACCACGGCGAGATGTACCGGGATTTCACCTATGTCGACGACCTCGTGCGGGGGATCCGGCTGCTGATCGACGCGGCGCCGGTACGCCCCGAGAGCCCCGAGGACATTGCCGAAGGCGACAGCCTGTCGCCCGTGGCGCCCTACCGGGTGGTCAATATCGGCAATTCGCAGACCGTGCGCCTGCTGGATTTCGTCGACGCGATCGAGGAGGCGCTGGGGAAAAAGGCGCAACGCAACCTGATGGAGATGCAGAAGGGCGACGTGCCGGCCACCTGGGCCGATGCCAGCCTGTTGCAGAGCCTGACGGGCTATCGCCCCGAAACGGATTTGCGCGAGGGGATCGCGCGGTTCGTGGCGTGGTTCCGGGAGTATTACGGGAAGTAGGGGGCGCAGGGCGGTTGATCTTGTGCAGGCCGCGGGTAAGCTTCGGGTTGATTGAAGGTTCGGAGATTTTCACATGGCGCCCTTGCGCTTGCCCGTTGTTTCCAGAGTTCTTTTCACCCTTTGCGCCGCCCCGGCCGCGGGCTTTCCGCTTATCGACAGCTCGGAGGAGACCCATGCCTCGGTCTGTATCGGGTCGTCCGATACGGCGGAGCGGTTGCTCGAGATTTGCGGCATCGCCCTTTCCGGGTCGGGCCATACCTCCGAAGAGCTTGCCAGGATGGAGGAATCGCTGGGCATCGCCTATTACGAAACCGACCGGCTGGAGGAGGCGCGGGCGGTTTTCGAGGCGACGCTGGCGCGCGACCCGGACGAGGACAGGGCCATCCGCGGGCTTGGCTGGGTGCTTCATGACAAGGGGGATTATGCGGCCGCGGCGGACCAGTTTCGCCGCGCGCTGGATATTTCCGCGTCGGCCTCGGCACTTGCCGGGCTGGGCCTGAGCCTTTGGGACCTGGAGCAGATCGGCTTCGACGAGTTGATGACCTACCTGGATGCGGCGCTGGCGATAAACCCCGGCTATGACTGGGCCCGGCGCGAGAAGGGATGGCGGCTTCTGGAGGTGGACCGTGCCGCGGAGGCGCGCGACCTCTTCGCCACGTTCCTCGAGGAGGCCCCGTGGGACGCGAACGCGCTGGCCGGCCTGACCAAGTCCTACAAGGCGCTGGGCGAGCACGAGAAGGTGATCGAACAGACCGGCCGGGCGCTGGAGGACGACATGGACCCGGCCTATTTCCTTGACCTGCGGATCGGATCGCTGTTCGTGCTGGAGCGGTACCGGCAGGTGATCCGCGATGCCGACGCCCTGGTCGAGGTGTCCCCGGAAACGCACGAGGGATATATCTGGCGCGCGCGGGCCATGTCGGCACTTGGTCGCGGAAGTGACGCGCTGGCCTACCTGGCCTCTGCCGAGGAGATCCTGGGGCCGGACATCTTCGTCGTCTACTGGCGCGCCAAGCTGATGATGCATCACGGCCAGTACGAGACGGCGGCGCTTCAGATCGGCCGCAACATCGCCGGGGACGAGGTCGATAACTACGACTACGAGCTACTGGGCTATATCGAGTACAACAGGAAGGACATGGCCGCGGCGCGGCGCGCGATCGATCACTCGCTTGACCTGGACGCGACGATTGCCTCGGCCGTGCTGCTGGATGCCCTGCTGATGTTGCAGGAAGAGGTCGGCGTCGAGGCGGCCATTGCCCGCTTCGAGGAGGCGATGGCCCTGGGCCTTTCGAGAAACGGGATCAGCGAGTTCGCCGGCGAACTGGTCGGGGCGGGGTATTTCATGCATGCCATCGCGATCCGCGCGAAACACCCCGGTTGAGGTTATTCCCCGGGGCGTTTGAGCGAGAATTTCTCGCGCACGACGGAGTAGTCGCGGTAGCCCATGCGCGCCAGCGGGTTGAAGCGGAGCACGTCGAAGATGCCGTCGACGAGGCAGTCGTCGCGCATGTGGATGCCGGTGACCTCGCCGAAGACGGTGAAGTTGGCCTCTCCGGGCAATTGCACGATCTGGGTGAGCTTGCATTCGAGCGCGGCGGGCGCGTTGGCCACGCGCGAGCAGGGGACGGTTTCACACTCGGTGCGCTCGATCCCGGCAAGCTCGAACTCGTCGACGTCGCGCTCCCACGGGCCGGAGGATTTGTTCATCACGTCGCGCATGGCGTATTCGACGATGTTGACGCAGAAAAAGCCGGTGTCGCGGATGTTGGCGACGCTGTCCTTGGTGCCGTCGCGATCGTCCTTGGCGGAGGTGGAGGCGAACATCACCTGCGGCGGCACGTAGGCCACGGCGTTGAAGAAGGAATAGGGGGCGATGTTGTCCTGCCCGTCGGTGCCGCGGGTCGAGATCCAGCCGATGGGCCGGGGCGTGACGATGGCGTTGAACGGGTTATGGGGCAGGCCGTGGCCGTCTTCGGGTTTGTAGAACATGGGGCTCCTCTGCGCGGGGGTTGCACCCCGCCTGAAGTTGCGGTTTGAACCAGCCCTAACCGCGTGATACGCGACTATCTACCTGTTTTTCGAGGGGCGGGCGGTGTTTTCACTCAAGGAAGAAACCTCCGACGACTGGTGGGAGGTCGAGGCGCTCTACGACCTTTGCTTTGCGCCGGGGCGGGAGGCGCTGTCCTCGTACCGGCTGCGCGAGGGCGTGGCGCGCGTGCCGGAGCTGTGCCTGGTGGCGCGCGAGGAGGGGATCGTGGCGGGCGCGATCCGGTTCTGGCCGGTGCTGGTGGGCGAGAGCCGGGTGCTGCTGCTGGGCCCCGTGGCGGTGCACCCGACGCACCAGGGCGAAGGGCTGGGCGGTTTCCTGATCCTCGAAAGCCTCGACCGGGCGCGGGATCTGGGCTGGCAGAGGGCGATGCTGGTGGGGGACGAGCCCTATTACGGGCGGTTCGGGTTTCACCGGCTGGAGGGGGTCGAGATGCCGCCGCCGACCAACCCCGCAAGGGTCCTGGGCGTCGCGCTTGCCGAGGGGGCGTGGGACGGGGTCACCGGCCAGGTGACACGCTGCGCTTGAAACGGCGGGCGATTGTGCCGATCTTCAGGGGGTAGCCTTCGAAGGAGTGGCGAATGGAAATTCTCGAAGCCCCGATTACGCCCGAGGCCGTGGAAGCGCGGCTGAAAGTTCTGGCGCAGCGCCATGCGCGGGCCGGCAACGTGGGTATCCAGGTGCTGAACGTGATCGGCGGACAGGCGGAA
The DNA here is from genome assembly GCF_030373445.1 of Roseovarius sp. GTDB lineage: Bacteria > Pseudomonadota > Alphaproteobacteria > Rhodobacterales > Rhodobacteraceae > Roseovarius. The sequence goes on along the minus strand of NZ_JAUCYU010000006.1, from coordinate 244,738 downwards.
ACGCTGTTGAACCGGCTGCCCTCGGGCGTGCGCATGCAGTTGGCCGAGCGCACCGACCAGGCGCTGAACCTCGCGATGGATGCCGCGCATCGCTCGCGCGGGGTGATCGAGGTGAGCCCCGGCTGGATGAGCCGGGCGCTGACCACCGCGATGGGCGGGCTGGGCGGCATGGGCGGCCTGCCCACGGCGCTGGCGGAACTGCCGGTGACGGTGACGGTGCTGCTTCGGGCCATCCAGGACGTGGCGGTGGAGCACGGGTTCGACCCGGCCGAGCCGGGGGTGCAGTATGACTGCATCCAGGTGTTCGCCGCGGCCGGGCCGCTGGATCATGACGACGGGTCGGACCTGGCGTTTCTGAGCACGCGGATGGCGGTGACGGGCACGGCGATCCGGTCGCTGATCGCCAAGGTCGCGCCGCGGCTGGCGACGGTGCTTGGCCAGAAGCTGGCGGCGCAGACGGTGCCGGTGCTGGGCGCCGCGGCGGGGGCGGCGACGAATTACGCCTATACCAGCTACTACCAGCAGATGGCGCATGTGCATTTCGGCCTGCGGCGGCTGGCGATCGATGCCGGGAAACCGCATGGCGAGCTGATCGAGGATTTCCGCCAGTTCGTCGAGGCGCCGGTGAAGCGGGCCTAGGTCAGCCCGCGTCGACCGCCTCGTAGAGGATGTGCAGGATATCCGGTTGCGGGCTGAAGCCCAGCGTGGCGCTGTCATACACGGTCAGCGCCCCGATGATGGCGCCGTTGGTGATGTCTGCGCCCATGCCGTTCGGCCAGAAATAGCGGCGGCGACGCTGGCAGAGCAGGATCATCTGGGTGCGCCATGCGGCGTTCTGCCAGCCGCAGGCGGCGCCGAGTTCGGGCGCCGTGCTGTCGGGGGCGTCGAGCAGGGCCTGGATGGCGCGGCGCTCGTTGGGCGTGAGGGGGATGTCGGCGAAGGCCTGTTCCACCCGCTCGCGGCGCGGCAGGGTGGCGAGGTCGGCGGCATCGGCCGGGATATGGCGATTGGCCGGGTCGGGCACGGGCAGCGACATGGAGGCCGGCCGCCGGAGCGATGGTAAACAAGAGGTTAACGGATGGGGGGAAGTGCCCGGAAGAGCCATGGTGCTGTCGTCCTCAATGGTGGCGCTATGGTTGCGCCTTGGAATGAACGGTAGCAGGACACGGTTTGTTCCTCAAGCCGGGTGATATTATTCAGATTGTGAATCAGATGGTTAAGGACCGGTTTTCGAGTCGTTCGGGGCAGGGGGTACAACCCGTGGTATTGGCCCCGAATGCAGGCCCCGATTCTTGCGGTGACTGAAAAGTCACAGCGGTGGGGGAGATTTTCATGGCTTTCGCTTCAGGGCACTTTCAGCCCGGAGCAAAGCCGCGCCAAAGGCGCGGCGCCGGGCAGCGCCCGACCGCCCCCAGGGCGGGCGCTTCTGCAACGGGGCCATGCAGAGCGAAGGTCGGATGTTGGCCGCACCATAAATCAACCATCAAGACCGTTGGTGCGCCCACCCGCGGTCGGGCGCTGCCCGGCGTTAGCCCCTACAGCTTCCCGCGCAGGTACTCCATCACCTGCGGGCGGACGGACTGGACGCCGGCCTCGCGCGCCTCGTGGATCACCTCGCGGAGTTCGGAGAGATCGGTGCGCCGCAGGATCGACTTGACCGGCCCGATGGAGGCCGGGCGCATCGAGAGCGAGCGCAGGCCGATGGCGGCCATGCAGGCGGCCTCGACCGGGCGGCCGGCATCCTCTCCGCAGAAGGAGAGGGGTGTTTCCAGCCGGTTGCAGCGGTCGACGATGCCTTCGAGGAAGGTCAGGAAGCTGACGTTGAGCGTGTCGTAGCGCTTGCGGACCAGCTCGTTCTCGCGGTCGGCGGCGAAGAAGAACTGTTTCAGGTCGTTGCCGCCGATCGAGAGGAAATCGACCTCGCGGTAGAAGCTGTCGGGGGCGAAGGCGAGCGACGGGGTTTCCAGCATCGCACCGACCTCGAGCGAGGAGGGCAGGTTGTGCCCGAGGATGCGCTCGCGTTCGAGGGCCATGTCCATCTCGGCGCGGGCGGCGGTGAATTCCTCGCGCTGGGCGACGAAGGGGAACATGACGGAAAGCGGCCGGCCATTGGCGGCGCGAATGAGCGCCTGGAGCTGCATCCGCATGACGCCGGGCTTGTCGAGACCCACGCGCACCGCCCGCCAGCCGAGCGCCGGGTTGGGCTCGTCGGTGGCGGTCATGTAGGGCAGCACCTTGTCGGAGCCGATGTCGAGCGTGCGGAAGATGACGCGCTTGTCGTGGGCGGCGTCCATCACGCGGGCGTAGAGCTCGCTCAGCTCGGCCCGCTTGGGCATGTGGTTGCGGATGAGGAACTGCAGTTCCGTGCGGAAGAGGCCCACGCCCTCGGCGCCGGAGCCGTCGAGGCTGGGCAGGTCGGCCATGAGACCGGCGTTCATCAGCAGCGAAATGCGCGTGCCGCAGACGGTTTCGGCGGGCTTGTCGCGGATCGAGGCGTAGCGTTCCTGGGCCTTGGCGGCCATCGCCATCTTGTCGCGGAAGGCGTTCACGACGGATTCGTCGGGGCGCAGGTGGGCGACGCCCTGGTCGCCGTCGACAAGGATCAGGTCGCCGTTCAGGGCCTCGGTGGTGATGCGCTCGGCATGGATGACGAGGGGGATGGCGAGCGCCCGGGCGACGATGGCGGCGTGGCTGCCGACCGAGCCTTCCTCGAGCACGATACCCTTGAGGCGGCGGCCATAGTCGAGCAGTTCGCCGGGGCCGATATTGCGGGCGATGAGGATCGGGTCGGGCGGCATTTCGGCGCCGGTCTCGTTGCCCTGCCCGGTGAGGATGCGCAGCAGGCGGTTCGACAGGTCGTCGAGGTCGTGCAGCCGGTCGCGCAGGTAGGGGTCGGTCACCTGCGCCATGCGCGCGCGGGCGGCGGATTGTTCCTTTTCCACCGCCGCCTCGGCCGAGAGGCCGCGGGAGATGTCTTCCTCCATCCGGCGCATCCAGCCCTTGGAATTGGCGAACATGCGGTAGGCCTCGAGCACCTGGAGCTGTTCGCTGTCGCCGGTCTTGGCGTTGGACAGCATGCGGTCGACGCCGACGCGGAGTTCGTCGACCGCGGTGGTGAGGCGTTCCATCTCGCGGTGCGGGTCGTCGGCGATGGGGTTGGTGACGACGACTCGCGGCTCGTGCAGCCAGACCCGGCCCTGGGCCGCGCCTTCCTGCCCGGTGGCGCCGTGGAAGAGCACGGCCTGCTGGTGGCGGGCCTTCATCGCCGCGCCTTCGCCCACGAAGGCGCCGAGCTCGGCCATCTCGGCCAGGACCATGGCGACGACCTCGACGGCGTAGACCTCTTCCTCGGAGAAGATGCGGGCGTCTTTCGACTGGACGACCAGCACGCCGAGGGTTTCGCCCAGCCGCTGGACGGGGACGCCGAGCATGGAGCAATACGCTTCCTCGCCCGTCTCGGGCATGTAGCGGAAGCCGCGGGTGCCGGGGGCGTCGTCGGTGTTGATGATGTGGCCGCGCTGGGCGATGCGGCCGACGAGCCCCTCGCCAAGGCGCATGCGGGTCTGGTGGACGGCCTCGGGCTTGAGGCCCTCGGTGGCGCAAAGCTCGAGCGTGTCCTCGTCGCGGAAGAGGTAGATCGAGCAGACCTCGCAATGCATTTCCTCGGCGATCAGCGCGGTAATGCGGTCAAGGCGCGTCTGGCCGGCCGCGTCCTCGGCCATCACCGAGCGCAGGCGGCCGAGCATCTGCCGGCTGTCGGTCTGATGTTCCTGCGGTGCCGTCATGCGCTTTGCGGGACCTGTCCTTCTGGCGGCCCGACCCTGTCATGCCCCGGGGGGATTGTCAGGCCGCCTTTTCCAATCCGAAGGCATCATGCAGGGCCTGGACCGCGAGTTCCATATATTTCCGGTCGATCAGCACGGAAATCTTGATCTCGGAGGTTGCAATCACCTTGATGTTTATTCCCTCGGCGCTGAGCGTCTTGAACATGCGGGCGGCGACGCCCGACTGGCTGCGCATGCCGATGCCGACGGCGGAGACCTTGGCCACCTCGGTGTCGGCGATCAGGTCGTGGAAGTTGATGTCGCCGCGGGTCTTGGCCTCGCGCAGGGCCTTCTCGGCGCGGGTGACCTGGCCCACGGGGCAGGAGAAGGTCATGTCGGTGCGACCTTCCTCCGAGATGTTCTGGACGATCATGTCGACGTTGACGCCGGCATCCGAGAGGGGGCCGAAGATGGCCGCGGCGATGCCGGGGCGGTCGGCGACCGAGACGAGGGTCATCTTCGCCTCGTCGCGGGAATAGGCGATGCCGTTGACGACGTTTGATTCCATGATTTCCTCCTCGGCACAGACCAGCGTGCCCGCGGTGTCCGACTGTTCCTCGAAACTGCTGAGAACGCGCAGTTTTACATTGTAACGCATGGCCAGTTCGACCGAGCGGGTTTGCAGCACCTTGGCGCCGAGGCTGGCCAGTTCCAGCATCTCCTCGAACGCGATCTTGTCAAGCTTGCGGGCCTTGGCGGTGATCCGCGGGTCGGTTGTGTAGACGCCGTCGACATCGGTGTAGATGTCGCAGCGCTCGGCATCGAAGGCGGCGGCGAAGGCCACGGCCGTGGTGTCGGAGCCGCCCCGGCCCAGCGTGGTGATCCGGCCCTCGGGGCTGACGCCCTGGAAACCGGCGACAACGGCCACGCGCATGCCTTCGGAGAACTTGGCGTTGATGTTGTCGGTGGGGATCTCCTCGATCCGGGCGGCGGAGTGGGCGGAGGTGGTTTTCAAAGGCACCTGCCAGCCCTGCCAGCTTCGGGCGGGGACATCCATTTCCTGCAAGGTGAGCGCCATGAGGCCGGCGGTGATGTTCTCGCCCGAGCTGACCACGGCGTCGTATTCGCGGGCGTCGTAGAAGGGCGAGATCTCGTCCACCCAGCCGACCAGCTCGTTGGTGCGGCCAGCCATGGCGGAGACGATGACGATGACGTCGTAGCCCTTGGCCACCTCGACGCCCACGCGTTTTGCCGCCCGGCGGATGCGGTCGATGTTGGCGACGGAGGTGCCGCCGAATTTCATGACGAGAATGGGCATGGGGCGCATCCTTGGGCTTGGTCCGGGGGCGGTTTACGCGCGGTTTGAGACCGGCGCAAGTGGCGGCGATGCGGGAGGTCGGCGATTCGAAGGTTAACGGCGTTGTTTTGAAGGGATCGTGACGTCGGTATCACGTCGGTATTCCGTCGGTATCGCGTCGGTGCGGGGGCGGTATCGGGCGAGGGTGAATGTGGCGTGCGGTGGGGTAAGCCACGAGATGTGGGTCGGAGGATTTTGCGCACAGGGTGAGGAGCCGCGCATCGGCGGGCCGTGGTGCGGCGAACCGACGGTGGTGAGGGGCAGTTTATGTCTGCCAAGTACTTCCATCGTTCGAGCGTGGCACTTCAATTGCCAAATCGCCGTGCCGTCGGGACGGCCCGCCGATGCGCGGCGGGCTTCGCCCTTGATTCCGCGCAGGGTCTTCGGGACCGTTCCCCTACCGCCACCACCCCGCGTAAGACGCGAACACCCCCTGCAGTTTCGCCAGCGCCCTATTGGCGCGGGAGGGGCGGGGCACGGTGCCCGCGGCCAATCGGTCGGCCACCACCTCGACCGGGCAGGGGAGGTCGGTGACCGGGTCGTGGTAGCGGGGGTAGTCGATGAGGGTGGCGTGGACGAGGCCTTCGAGAGACGGCCGGGCCGCGCGGCGGGCGGGGGTCCGGCCGAGGTCTCGGGTGAGGCCCCAGCCGGCGTAGAAGGGCGCGCCGGTGGTGGTGACCTTGACGCCGCGCAGCAGGGCCTCGAAGCCCATCAGCGAGGTCATGGTCCAGACCTCGTCGACCCGGTCGAGGAGGTCGGCGGGGTTGGTGCGGGGCAGGACCATGTCGGCGAGGCGGTCGAGGTCGGTTTGGGCGACGTGGCCGGTGCGGAGGCCCGCTTCGACGTCCGGGTGCGGCTTGTAGAGGATCACGGCGTCGGGGTTCTCGGCGCGGGCTTTTTCCAGCAGCGCGAGGTTGGTGTGGATCTCGCCCGCGCCGAGCTTGATGGAGGCGTCATCCTCGACCTGTCCGGGCACGAGGATCAGGTGGCCCGAGGGCAGGTCGGGGGCGGTGTCGCCGAGGTTGTACTTGCTGAGGCGCTGGCGGGTCAGCGTCTTGATCAGGGCCTCGGCGCGGGCCTGCTGGTCGGGGCGCAGTTCGGCGCGCTGGGCGATGAGGCGTTCGAGGCGGCTTTCCGTCGAGGGGTCGTAGTAGATGCCGAGATCGTCGCAGACGAGCGACAGGGGCGGGATCAGGTCGGCGCCGAGGCCGCGGGAGCGCAGGAAGCCGTCTTCCACCCGGACCGCGCCTTCGGGGGCGACCTGCGGTTTCGAGGCCCAGACCATGGCGGGGCGGGGCCCGGCGGGCAGGGAGTCGGCGGCGAAGCGCAGGGCCTCGTGCCGGCCGAAGAAGCGTTGCAGGGGTTTGCGTTTCCACAGGCGCATGGCGTAGGCGGCCCAGCCGTGGCGGTCTTCGCGCCAGGCGCGGGTTTGCGCCTCGAGCGCGGAAATGGCGTCTTCCAACGTGCCTAGCCGGTCGCGGTAGGGGTCGTACCAGCGGGGGTAAAGGATCATCGTGGCGGCGAAGAGTTGCGCCTTGGAGAGGCGGCGGCCGCGGCGGGGGAGATTGAGCGGGTGGCGGTCGTCGGTGAGGCCCCAGCCGGCATAGAAGGGCTGGCCGAAGACGCGGGGGCGGTGGCCGGCGAAGATCGCCTCGAAGCCCAGTTGCGAGGAGACGGTATAGACGGCGATGGCGCCCTCGAGCAGGGCCCAGGGGCTGACCGCGTCGGAGAACAGCCGGACGCGCCCGGATTCGTCTTCGCCGGAGAAATAGCCGTCGCGGTGGGCGTGCTGGGTTTCGGGATGGATCTTGACCAGGATGCGGGCGCCGGGGTTTTCCTCCTGCGCGTAGTAGAGCATCTCGCGGAAGGTGTTGGCGTCGGCGTTGCCGTGGGTGACGCTGGCATCGCCCTTGGTCTGGTCGATGACGAGGACGTAGCCGGGCTCCGGCACGGGGTGCCCGGCGTCGAAGCCGGTGTACTTGGTGAGATGCGCCTCGTGGATGCGGGCGATGGCGCCGCGGGCACGATCCATCAGCACGGTGTCGTCGAGCGGGTGGGTGGCCAGCAGGGTTTCGAGGTCGGAGGGGGTGTTGGGGTTGAAATGGACGCCCTGGCTGTCGATGGCGAGGCCGAGCGGCGGTTCGCCGCTGCGGCCGGGGAAGAGGGAGCGGAGGAAGATGTCCTCGATCCGGATGAGGCCGGCGCCGGTGGCTTCGGCGATTTTCTCGCCCCGGGTGGCGTAGGGGGAGTGGCCCCAGACGGCGATCAGATCGTCGGGGCCGGGCTTGCCGAGGCGGAGGGGGTAGCCTGCCAGTTCCATGATCCGGCGGACGCGGGCCTGGCGGAAGAACCCGGCGTTGAAATAGAAAACCCGCCGGTCACCTGCGTGGCCGGCGGGTTTGCCGTCGTTCTGGTCTGGTGTCACGATCCGCCGAGCGTATCGACCGCCGTGGCCACGGAACCGATCGAGCCGAGCGAGCCGGTCAGGGCCGAGATCACCTTGCTCCACTGGGCGAAGGGCGCCTCGGTCACGTAGATCGTGTCATCGTCGCGCACCGCGAAGTCGCGGGCCATGAACATGCCGTTGGGGCGGGTCAGGTCGAGCACGTAGACCATGCGCTGGGCGCCGATGAGGTCGTTGCGGCCGAGCACCATGTTGGCGATTTCCGCCGGCTCGTTGCGCAGGATGAAGACGCCCGTCGGGTCGGCGGTCGACGATTGCAGGCCGCCCACCTGGGCGATGGCCTCGACCGCCGAGAGGGTCGGGCTGTCGAAGGGCAGGCGGGCCTGGGCGCCGGTGGCGCCGAGGGCGGTGAAGGCGCGGGTGTCTTCCTCGACAAGGATCCGGTCGCCGCCGCGCAGGGCGATGTCGAAGCCGGGATGCTTGAAGAGGTCCTGGAACCAGACCTTGGAGCGCTGGTCGCCGCGCATGACTGTGATCTGGGCCACCTCGGGTTCGACCGTGACGCCGCCGGCGGCGGCCAGCATGGTCGAGAGCGTGCGGGTGGGCCGTTCGATCGGGTAGACGCCCTGGGCGCCGACCGAGCCGATCAGCGAGACGGTCGCCCCGTCACCCGCCAGGCGGCGCACCTCGACCTGGGGGTCGGGGGTCTGCACGTCGAGCTTCTGGGTGATGATCCGGCGGATCGCCTCGGGCGTGTTGCCGGCGGCGCGGATGCGGCCGGCGTAGGGAATGAATATGAACCCGGCGCCGTCGACCTGCACCTCGTCGAGCACGGCGGCGGAGACGCCCTCGTTGACGAGCAGGCCGTCCTCGACGTTTTCCCACACGGTGATGCCGAGCGTGTCGCCCGGGCGGATCGTGTCGGAGCCGACGAGGCCGGCGCGCTTGAAGTCCTCGGTGAAGCCCAGGGCGGGCTGGACGGCGGTGGCGCGGGTGACGCGATCGTTCACGGCGACGACGAAGGCATCGCCCTGCCGCTGGACCGAGCCGGCGTAGATTTCACGCTTGTTGGGACCGACGCGCGGCAGGCCACAGGAGGCGACCATCGCCACAACGAGAGTCAGGGCGACGGTTCTCGCCCAGCGGGTTGAACGGGTTTTCACTGCTCGGTCTCCTCGACCTATTATTATTCTGCCTCAGGTTTTTCCTCCAAGGTAACGGAATCCGGAGGAAAAATCCAGCGCTAGAAATTGTGCCCGTCAGGTAACGACCCGCAACTGTTGCCTCGGGGCCGCGGTTCCCGACTCGAGTGCCTCGTAGGGGTCCTCGGGGATGAGCATCATGTCGACGGCCTGCCGGAGGAGCTGGCGGCGGCCGGAGGCGGAGTAGAAGCCGCCCGCGACCTGGCTGGTTTCGAGGAGGTAGCGGCGGTAATCGGCATAGGCCTTGCGGTCGGGCCGTTCGGCCAGCTGGAAGAAATCGCGCAGGGGCTTGGTGGAGACGAACTCGGGTTTGGCGTAGACCGCGTCGCCGAAGGTCTTGAGCGGGATGCCGCGCCAGAGCACCTGCTGGGCGGCGGTGGAATTGACGGTGACGGCGCTGCGGGCCTCGTCGAGGAGCTGGGCAAGCTTGCCGCCGCGGACGAAATGCACGCGGTCATAGATGCCGTACTGGCGGGCGAGGCGGCGCAGGTCGCGGCGGATCGGCACGCGGCCGTCTTCGAGCGGGTGGGCCTTGACGACAAGGTGGTGATGTTGCGGCGCGCCTTGCGAGAAGGCCTCGACCACGGTTTCGAGGAAGTCGGACATGGTCGAGAAGGGGGAGTGCGACTGGAACGAGGAATCGTGTTCGAGCTGCAGGAGCGCGAGGTGGTAGGGAAAGCCGCCATGGCGGATGCGCAGGGTGGCGATACGGCGTTCGATGGCCTGGGCGGGCATCAGCAGGAGCCGCTTGAGGTAGAGGGCGAATTCCTGCCGGACGGTCATGGCGCGGTGGGGCCGGAAGCCGCGGTAGCGCCGGTTCAGCAGGAGCACGCAGCCGTGATAGGCCGCGCCGTAGAAGATGTGCTGGCGCATGTCGCCCCAGCTTGCCGGGGGCAGGGCGGTGTCCATGTCGGAGTTTTCCAGCGCCTTGCGCATGTGCGAGACGCTCATCTCCATCAGCCGGGAATTGCCGTTGGAGCCGCCGCGTTCGTATGTGACCCAGTACGGGCGCATGTAGCCTTCCTCGAACACATGCACCGTAAGGCCGAGCTTTTTGGCCGCCGCGACGGCCTCGGCATGGATGGGGCGCATGTCGCCGTAGAGGACAAGGTCGGTCACGCCCTTCTCGGCGACGATGGCGCGGAAGCGGTCGGGCCATTCGCTGGCGGGTTGGGTATAGGGGATGTAGCTTTTGCCGTCTTTCCAGAAGGCGCGGTCGCCCGCGTTGAAGCCGACGCGCCAGACGGCCGCGCCGGTGCGCCGGATCATCCGGCCCAGCTTGCTGAAGAACGGCCCGTGCGGCCCTTGCAGAAACAGGAAAACCCGTTCGTTGCCCGAAACCATGGTCACATCATACCCACTACCTCGTTCCCGTGTTTACTAGTATGGGAGTGGGGCGAAATTAAGTCTTAATCGGTGTGCGGTCTTGTTCGCAGGGCTGCCGGGCGGTAGGTGCAGGCGGGACGATGGCCAAAGGAGGCGGCGCATGTTCACGGGGATCATCACGGATGTGGGCGAGGTGCGGCAGACCGAGCAGCGCGGCGACCTGCGCGCCCGGATCGGCACGCGCTACGACATGGCCCGGGTCGACATGGGCGCCTCGATCTGCTGCGACGGGGTGTGCCTGACGGTGGTCGGCAAGGGCGATGGCTGGTTCGACGTGGATATCTCGGCCGAGACGGTGTCGAAGACCAACCTCGATAGCTGGGCCGAGGGGAAACGGGTGAATCTCGAGCGGTCGCTGAAGGTGGGCGACGAGCTGGGCGGGCATATCGTGTCGGGCCATGTCGACGGGATTGCCGAGGTGGTCGAGCTGCACGACGAGGGCGACAGCACGCGGGTGACGCTTCGGGCGCCCGAGGGGCTGGAGCGGTTCATCGCGCCCAAGGGCTCGGTGGCGCTGAACGGCACGTCGCTGACGGTGAACGAGGTTGAGGGGCGCGACTTCGGCATCAACTTCATCCCCCATACCAAGGAGGTGACGACCTGGGGCGACGTGACGGTCGGCGACCGGGTGAACCTCGAGATCGACACCCTGGCGCGGTACGTGGCGCGGTTGCAGGAGGTCGTGGCAGGGTGAGGGCGCGCGTGGTGGCGGGTCGGTAGGGCCGGTGGTGCCGGGCTGAAGCCCGGCCTACGGGAGCCGGGCGTGTGGCCGTCGTAGGCCGGGCTTCAGCCCGGCACGCGCCCCTCAGGCGAAGCCGCGCAGCAACCGGCGGGCGAGGGCCCAGCAGCCGAGCGACAGGGCGATGGAAAAGTACCCGTCGATGGCGTAGTGCCAGCCAAGCTGGACCGAACCCACCAGGATCAGCGCCGCGAACCCGGTCATGATCCAGCCGAAGACGCGGGAGACCGAGAAGGCGTAGAGCGTCATCGTCACGGTCGAGGCCACGTGCATCGAGGGCATGGCCGAGATGCCCCGGACCGGGCCGTCATTCATGTAGCCGTCGAGCAGCATCGCCTGCAGGTCGAGCGCCCAGACCGGGCTGATCTCGTGGAAGGCGCGGAGCGTGTCCATCAGGGGCACGAAATCCGCGCCGTAGCCGAAGGCCTCGTAATAGACCGGGCCGACGGAGGAGAAGAGCGTGGCGAGGATGTTGCCGCCGATCACCCAGCAGAGCACGTCGGCCACCAGGTAGTGGCGGTGCTTGTCGTGGCGCGAGACGTTGAAGCAGGCCACGAAGATCAGGAAATAGGCCAGCATCAGCCAGAGGTGATAGGCGGCGTTGATCGCCGTGGTGATGGCGGGCGTGCCGGTGAGGTGGAAGAGCAGTTGCCACGGGTCGGTGCCGCCGTGCAGCGCGCGGTCGAGCCAGGCGAAGGTGGGATCCCACGAGAACGGGTTGATCAGCGGGATCAGGTCCTTGCCCACCGTGAAACTGCCGGCAAAGAGGCACATGGCGAGGAAGGCGAAGATGCCGGTGAAGATGCGGTCGCGGTCGAGGAGGGTGTCCTTGAGGTCGTTGGCGAACCACGTGATCGGGCGCCTGGGGCGGACTTTGACGATCATCCAGCCGAAGCGCCAGAAGAGCAGGATCACCAGGAAGAGCGGCACCTGCAGTTGCAGCAGGCTGATCAGCGTCGCGGCGGTGCCCGAGCCGAACGGGTGGCCAAGGAGCAGGCAGGCGGCGTAGATGCCGAGGAAGTGCAGGGCAACAAGCCCGATCAGCAGCCGGATGCGCCAGAGCGCCGGGCCGATCGCCGATCCGCCGGCCAGGATATCGGTCTGCATGGTCATTCTGCCACCCTCATGACTGCCTCGGGGCGGGGTATGACGGGCGAAATGGGCGCGGGGTCGACCGGATTGGGCCAATTTCAGGGCGATACAGGGGGGGTGGGGCGTTTTCTTGAAAAGAAAACGGGCCGAAATCTTTTAAAGATTTCGGGGGCTTGCGTCTAGAACCACTGGCCCGGCTCCATCAGGCCGAGGTCGAGCAGCTGGCGCGAATGCCATTCGAACGGGGCCGAGTTGTGCCAGCGGAAATCGTGGATGTCGAAGGTCGAGCCCGGGTTGGTCTTGAGCGCCTTGGCGGTGCGGAAGGATACCACCGCCGCCGTCAGGTTGTTGTGCCAGGGGCAGGCATAGGTGTTGTATTCCTCGTCGGAAAACGTGTGGTTTTCGCGCAGGACAAGGCCGGGCTTGGCCTTGAAGAGCGAGATCCGGTCGATCTTGCGCCGCTCGGGCGGGATATGCTCCTCGTAGCGCCAGCGCAGGCCGCCGTAGAAATCGAGCTGCCGTTCCCTGGGGTGGTTGTGATTGTCGGGATCGGTGCGGGCGAGCGCGTAATAGCCCGACTTGTCGAGATTCGCGTCCTCCAGCGCGACCGCGTTGGCGTGACGATGCAGGTCGCCCGCGTAGATGTCGATCACGTAGGTGAGCATCGCGTCGCGCCGCTCCTCGCCATGGAAGGTGGCCAGCTCGCCCACGGTGCGGGATTCGCAGAACGGGAAGAACAGGTACTCGGCGTTGAAGCAGTAATAGAGCCAGATGCCCGGCGCCGCCGCGATCACCCGGTTGATGACGTCGGTGAACCCCGCCGCGCGCTTGATGTCGTGGTCGACGCGGATGACCTTGCGGGCGATGTCGGCCGCCAGCGGGAAGGCCGGGGGCATCAGGGCCACCACCTGTTTGAAGCCCAGGTCGACATGGTGGCGCAGGGTGCTGTCGATCTCGATCTCGTCCTCGACGAAGATCAGCGCGACCGGCCCTTTCGCCAGCAGCGCGGCGCCGTTCGACAGGAATGCGTTGAGGCTGGAATGGCGCATTTCTCGTCCCTGTCTGTCCCCTGGCGGCCCGGCCCCGAGAATCGGCCAATTCGCGATGCATTGCAAGTGACCCCGGCCTTGATGTAGGGAAACGCCCTGATCCTTCTCACAAGCTCCGGGGCGCGAGATACGATGGCCGAGGCGAAGAAACTCTACATCAAGACCTATGGATGCCAGATGAACGTCTATGACAGCGAGCGCATGGCCGAGGCCATGGGCGGCGCGGGCTATGTCGAGACGCAATCGCCCGACGATGCCGACATGATCCTGCTGAACACCTGTCATATCCGCGAGAAGGCGGCCGAGAAGGTCTATTCCGAGCTGGGCCGGTTCCGCGGGCTGAAGGAGGCGCGGCCCGATCTCAAGATCGGCGTGGCGGGCTGCGTGGCGCAGGCCGAGGGCGAGGAGATCATGCGCCGCCAGCCGATGGTCGACCTCGTCGTCGGCCCGCAAAGCTATCACCGGCTGCCCGAGCTGGAGGCCAAGGCGCGGGGCGGGGCCAAGGCGCTCGACACCGATTTCCCGGTCGAGGACAAGTTCGACGCGCTGAAAGGCCGGCCCAAGGCCAAGCGCGGCCCGACCGCCTTCCTGACGGTGCAGGAAGGCTGCGACAAGTTCTGCGCCTTCTGCGTCGTTCCTTACACCCGCGGTGCCGAGGTCAGCCGGCCTGCGGCCCGCGTGCTGGACGAGGCGCGCGACCTGGTCGAGCGTGGCGTGCGCGAGATCACCCTGCTGGGCCAGAACGTCAACGCCTATCACGGGCCGGGCCCGGATGGCGGCGACTGGTCGCTGGCGCGGCTGATCTGGGCGCTCAACGACATCGACGGGCTGGAGCGCATCCGATTTACCACCTCGCACCCCAACGACATGAGCGACGACCTGATCGCGGCCCATGGCGCATGCGAGAAGCTGATGCCCTACCTGCACCTTCCCGTGCAGTCCGGCAGCGACCGGATCCTGAAACGCATGAACCGGAGCCACACCGCCGAGAGCTACCTGCGGTTGATCGAGCGGATCCGCGCGGCGCGGCCCGATATCCTGATGTCCGGAGATTTCATCGTCGGTTTCCCGGAGGAGACCGAGGCCGATTTCCAGGCGACGCTCGACCTGATCGAGGAAGTTCAGTACGGTTACGCCTTTTCCTTCAAGTACTCCCCGCGCCCCGGCACGCCCGCCGCGGAACGGGCGATGGTCGACGAGGACGAGGCGTCGGAGCGGCTGCAGCGGCTGCAGGCGCTGATCACCCGCCAGCAGCGCGCGGTGCAGGATTCGATGGTCGGCCGCCGGGTGAAGGTGCTGTTCGAGAAACCGGGGCGCCTGCCCGGCCAGATGGTGGGCAAGTCGGACTACCTGCATGCCGTCCACGTGGCCGAATCTGATGCGCAGCCGGGCGAGCTTTCCGAGGTCGAAATCATCGAAAGCGGGGCCAATTCGCTGGCCGGGAAGCCGGTTTCGCAGGCCGCGCGCCCCGTCGTGGACGCCTCTTAACCCGGTGATTCAAGACTGTCGGCTAAGGCCGTATTGTCAATGAATAAACCCTGAATCGCCCCTTCCGGCCCCGGATCGGAACGGGGTTGTTTCCCACGTGGCGACAATGTGGCTTCATTTAGGCTTCACAACAAAACGAAACTTGTTACACTCAAACAATAATTTCATTTCGCACGGATTCTCTGCTCATTTTCTTCGTGCGATCTGGGGGGTTAACATAAGGACAGTGGCTGTGACCGAATATCTTTCGAAAACAGTTCGCGGCATCCTCGGCGGGCTTGCTGCCGCCGTCATTGGTATTTCAGTGACGGCAAGTTTTGCCGAGGCCCAGAGCGGCCAGCGCGTGGTTGTCGGCGAACGGTACGTTCCTACGATCTGGGTCGATCCCGATGGCTGTGAACATTGGGTGATGGACGATGGCTGGGAGGGGTACATGTCCCCCCACGTGACGCGCCAGGGCATCCCCGTCTGCCGCCGCGGCAATGTCTGCGGCGTGATGAACTCGGACCAGCTTTTCGCGACCGACAGCGCGCATATCAATGCCGCCGGGCGCCAGCGGCTGGCCAGCTTCTTCCAGCAGACCCAGGCGATTTCCTACATCATCGTCGGGCACACCGACAGCCGGGCCTCGGACGAGTACAACCTCGACCTGTCCCTGCGCCGTGCCAACTCGGTCGCCTCGGTTGCGGCCTCGACCGGCGCGCGGATCGCGGATGTGCGCGGGTATGGCGAGCGTATGCCGAAAGCGCCGAACTCGACGGCCGCCGGCATGCAGCAGAACCGCCGCGTCGAAATCATCTGCATCCGCTAGGGGGATACCATGAAGATCGTGAACATCTGCGCCGTTCTTGGTGCCGCCGTGCTGGTGACCGGCTGTGTCGGCTCCAAGCAGAACAAGACCGTCGACCGTGGCTTCGACAGCAAGCACCTGAGCCAGCTCCAGGCCGGCATCTGGGTCGACCCGAACGGGTGTGACCACTGGATCATCGACGACGGGATCGAGGGCTATCTCTCGCAGCGTCTCGACCAGTACGGCAAGCCCGTCTGCTCGGGCACCGCGCCGCCGAACGTGGCGACCGGCGCCTTCAAGCGGGGCTCGCCCGTGGCCGACCCGATCTGATCGGGGCCGCATACGCATCGAAAAGCCGCAGGCAGGGCGCCTGCGGCTTTTTTTGTGCCACGAACGTGACAATCGATCCCTTTATCTTGCAGTTGCGCCGGCATCTTGGCACCATATATACCACACGCTGGTTCAGGAGATCTGTTTGGCTACAACCGCGCTGCCCCCGATGGACGACTCTTCCGCCCTGCATGAAGAGACCGTTGAATTTCCCGATAATTTCCTCCTCATAGACCTGTGCGGCGAGCATGACCGCAACCTGGCCGAGATCGAGCGCCAGTTGGGCGTGCAGATCATGCGGCGGGGGAATCAGCTCTCGGTGGTGGGAGAGGAGCCGCTGGTCAAGGAAGGCGTCGGCGTGCTGACCGCGCTTTACGCCCGGCTCGAGGCGGGGCGCCCGGTGGAAGCGGCCGATATCGACCGCGAGCTGCGCATGGGCGGCGGCGGGGCCGAGCGGCAGACCGAAAGCCGCGACGGCGACCAGCTCGAGATGTTCAAGGGCGGCCCGGTCGAGATCAAGACCCGCAAGAAGCTGGTCGAGCCGCGGACGGACGCGCAGAAGGCTTACGTGCTGTCGCTCTTCAACAACGAGATGGCCTTCGGCATCGGCCCGGCGGGCACCGGCAAGACCTATCTTGCCGTGGCGGTGGGCGTTTCGATGTTCATCGAGGGCCATGTCGACCGGATCATCCTTGCGCGCCCGGCGGTCGAGGCGGGCGAGAAGCTGGGCTACCTGCCCGGCGACATGAAGGAGAAGGTCGACCCCTACATGCAGCCGCTCTACGACGCGCTGAACGATTTCTTCCCGGCGAAACAGGCCGGCAAGCTGATCGAGGAGAAGCGGATCGAGATCGCGCCGCTCGCCTTCATGCGGGGCCGGACGCTGGCCAATGCCTTCGTGGTGCTGGACGAGGCGCAGAACGCCACCTCGATGCAGATGAAGATGTTCCTGACCCGCCTGGGCGAGGGCAGCCGCATGGTGATCACCGGCGACCGCAGTCAGGTCGACCTGCCGCGCGGCGTGACCAGCGGGCTGCACGATGCCGAGCGGCTGTTGCGGGATATCCCCAACATCTCTTTCAACTACTTCACCTCGAAGGACGTGGTGCGCCACCCGCTGGTGGCGAAGATCATCGAGGCCTATGAGAAGGACGTGTGAGGCGGGGCGCCGTTTTCTTCGAAGAAAACGGGCCGGAAAATTCGAATTTTCCGGGCGCCCGCGGTAAGCGATGCAGATCGACATTCTCTACGAGGACGACCGCTGGGAAGCGGCAGGGCTCGGCCCTCTGGCCAAGCGTGCGGCGGAGGCGACGCTCCTGCACCTCGGGATTGTGCCCGACGAGTGGGAGGTCTCCCTTCTCGCCTGCGACGATGCCCGGATTGCCGTGCTGAACGAGGATTTCCGCGCCAAGCCCACGCCCACCAACGTGCTCTCCTGGCCGTCGAAGGAGCGGGCCCCGGACGACCCCGGCGCCGTGCCCGACCTGCCCGAACCGGGCCCCGACCCCGAGCTGGGCGACATCGCCATCGCCTATGACACCTGCGCACGCGAGGCCGCGGCGGCGGGCAAGCCGATGGCCGACCACGTCACCCACCTGATCGTTCACGCGCTGTTACATCTTCTGGGCTATGATCATCTGCGTGACCAAGATGCCACTTTGATGGAAGCAACCGAGGTGGCGATACTTGGCAAGCTGGGTCTGCCTGACCCATATTGAAACATCTGCGGGGCGCGTGTATGCACGCCCCACCTTTTTTTGGACCAAATGACGATGGGCGACAGCACAGACGGATCTTCTAACGCGGCGCGTTGCGCGCAGGTGGACAGCCACGAGAGCGAGGAAGAGCAGGGCGGATTTTTCCGCCGCATATTCGATGCGTTCAGCACAGGCGAGGAGAATGGCGAGGACGAGGGGGCAAGCGCCCCGCGCTCGGCCGCGCCGGGCCTCGGCAACCTGCGGACCCTGACGGTCGAGGACGTGTCGGTGCCCAAGGCCGATATCGTGGCGGTGCCCATCGACATCACCAAGGACGAGCTTGTGAGCGTCTTCCGCGACAGCGGCAAGACCCGGCTGCCGGTCTATGACGGCACGCTCGATTCGCCCGTGGGCATGGCGCACCTGAAGGATTTCGCGCTGAGCTACGGGTTCAACGGCAAGGGCGGCAGGTTTTCGCTCAAGCCGCTGGTGCGGCCGCTGCTTTACGTGCCGCCGTCGATGCCGATCGGCGTGCTGCTGCAGAACATGCAGAACGAGCGGCGCCACATGGCGCTGGTGATCGACGAATACGGCGGGGTCGACGGGCTGGTCACGATCGAGGACCTGATCGAACAGGTCGTGGGCGAGATCGAGGACGAGCACGACACCGGCGACGACACCTACTGGATGCAGGAGAAACCGGGCACCTACCTCGCGCAGGCCAAGACCCCGCTCGACGAGTTCGAGGAGGAGATCGGCCAGTCGCTGACCGAGGCCGAGGAGGTGGACGAGGAAGAGATCGACACGCTGGGCGGGCTGGTCTTCATGCTGCTTGGCCGGGTGCCGGTGCGTGGCGAGATGGTCGAGCACCCCGACGGCACGGTCTTCGAGGTGGTCGAGGCCGACCCGCGCCGCATCAAGCGGCTGCGCGTGCGACTGCCCGGACATACGGACGCCTAGGGCGGATGCGCGCCCCGGAAACCGTTCGGGCGCTGGGCGCACGCGCGCAGGTGGCCCTGGCGGTGCTGGCCGGCGCGCTGGGCGCGCTGGGGCAGGCGCCGCTCAACATCTGGCCTGCCACGTTTCTCTCCCTCGCGCTGGTCTACGGGCTGGGCCGGGCAGCGCCGGGCTGGCGCCGGGCCGGCCTGCTGGGCTGGGCCGCGGGCACCGGGTATTACATGCTGGCGCTGTTCTGGATCGTCGAGCCCTTCTTCATCGACGCCCCGCGCCATGGCTGGATGGCGCCTTTCGCGCTTGTCTTCCTCGCCATCGGGCTGGGCAGCTTCTGGGCCGGCGCGCTGGCGGTGACCCGGGCGCTGGGCGGGCGCGCGGCGCCCTTCATCGCCAGCTTCATGCTGATCGAGGCCGCCCGCACCTACCTGCTGACCGGTTTTCCCTGGGCGCAGATCGGCCACGGGCTGATCGACACCGGGCTGCTCTACTGGGCCTCGTGGAGCGGCTCGCTCGGCCTGACCGCGCTGGTCCTGGCGGGCGCAAGCGGGCTCTGGATGCTGATGGCCGGGCGCTGGCGGGCGGGCGTGCCGCTGACCGCGCTGCCGCTTCTGCTGTGGGCCGCGGCGATCCCGCTTCTGCCCGATGCCGGGGCCGAGGCCGACGCCGCCACCATCCGCCTTGTCCAGCCCAACGCCCCGCAGGACGAGAAATGGGACCCGGAGAAGGCCGTGGGCTTCTTCCGCCGGCAGCTCGATTACACGGCGGCCGCCCCGCAGGAGAAGGCGCCCGACCTGATCGTCTGGCCAGAAACGGCGATCCCCTGGGTGCTCGAGCGGGCCGGCCCGGCGCTCGACGCGATCTCCGAGGCGGCGGGCGAGACGCCGGTCGTCCTCGGCCTGCAACGCTTCGAGGGGCGGCGCTATTTCAACTCGCTCATCCGGCTCGACCGGGGCGGCGAGGTGACGGCGCTTTACGACAAGCACCATCTCGTGCCCTTCGGGGAATACATGCCGCTGGGGGATTTCCTAGCGAATTTCGGCATTTACGGCCTCGCCTCGAACGAGGGGAACGGCTATTCCGCCGGCCCCGGCCCGCAGGTGATCGAGCTGGGCAGGCTGGGCCTCGCCCTGCCGCTCATCTGCTACGAAGGGGTTTTCCCGCAGGACGTGGGTGCCTATGACCAGCGGCCCGACCTGCTTTTGCTGATCACCAACGACGCCTGGTTCGGCAACATCCTCGGGCCCTACCAGCACCTGGCCCAGGCCCGCCTGCGCAGTGCCGAACAGGGGCTGCCGATGATCCGGGTGGCCAATACCGGCGTCTCGGCGATGATCGACGCCAACGGGCAGGTGACCGCGCACCTGCCGCTGGGCGAGGCCGGGCTGATCGACACCGCCCTGCCGCCCGCACTGCCGCCCACGGCCTATGCCCGGACGGGCGATGCGCCGATCGTGGGCTTTGCCTTCTTTCTGCTCCTTCTTTCCTTTCTTTATCACAGGCGCCGGGGCGCCGGCGTTTAGGCGTTGACGCCCCGGCGGGGCCAGCCTAAGCAGTCTTGACCCGTCACAACGGCTTCCTGACGTGACGGGAAAATCTTAATGGAGCGTTTTTCATGTCCCGTCAGAACTATACCTTCACCTCCGAATCCGTTTCGGAGGGGCACCCCGACAAGGTGTGCGACCGCATTTCCGATGCCGTGCTCGATGCCTTCCTGGCCGAGGATGCGCTGGCCCGCGTGGCCTGCGAGACCTTCGCCACCACCAACCAGGTCGTCATCGGCGGCGAGGTGGGCCTGACGGACCAGGACAAGCTGCGCGACTACATGGGCCGGATCGAGGATATCGCCCGCGATTGCATCCGCGATATCGGCTACGAGCAGGACAAGTTCCACTGGCAGACCTGCAACGTGCTGAACCTGTTGCACGAACAGTCGGCGCATATCGCCCAGGGCGTCACCGGCGAGGGCAACCGCGACGAAGGCGCGGGCGAC
Source organism: Roseovarius sp. (assembly GCF_030373445.1). Lineage (GTDB taxonomy): Bacteria > Pseudomonadota > Alphaproteobacteria > Rhodobacterales > Rhodobacteraceae > Roseovarius. The sequence continues at coordinate 224,496 of NZ_JAUCYU010000006.1, read as the reverse complement.
CAGGGGATCATGTTCGGCTTTGCCACGAACGAGACCGACGCGCTGATGCCGGCGCCGATCCAGTTCTCGCACGCGATCCTGCGGCGGCTGGCCGAGGTGCGGAAATCGGGCAAGGAACCGGCGCTGGGACCGGATGCCAAGTCGCAGCTTTCGGTGCGCTACGAGGGTGGCAAGCCGGTGGGCGTGACCCAGGTTGTGCTGTCGACACAGCACCTCGACGAGGACCTGACCAGCGACAACATCCGCGAGATCGTCGAGCCCTATATCCGCGAGGTTCTGCCGCAGGACTGGCTGTCGGACGAGACGGTCTGGCACGTGAATCCCACGGGCAAGTTCGTGATCGGCGGGCCGGATGGCGACGCGGGCCTGACCGGGCGCAAGATCATCGTCGACACCTATGGCGGCGCTGCGCCGCACGGGGGCGGGGCGTTCTCGGGCAAGGACCCGACGAAGGTCGACCGCTCGGCCGCCTATGCCGCGCGCTACCTGGCCAAGAACGTCGTCGCCGCCGGCATGGCCGAGCGCTGCACGATCCAGCTGTCCTATGCCATCGGGGTGGCCGAGCCGCTGTCGATCTATGCCGAGACCCACGGCACGGGCGAGATCCCGGAGGAGGAGATCGAGAAGGCAATCCGCGCCTCGATGAGCCTGACGCCGCGCGGCATTCGCGAACAGCTTGAGCTGAACAAGCCGATCTACCAGCGCACCGCGGCCTACGGCCATTTCGGGCGCGAGCCGGAGGCCGATGGCGGATTCAGCTGGGAACGGACCGACCTTGTCGAGGCGCTGAAGAAAGCCGTCTGACGTTTCGGAACAGGATCGAAGGGGCGGCGCCGGGCGCCGCCCTTTTCTGTGGAGGAAGCATGGGTAAAGCCGGGAAACTTAAAGGATGTCGTGTCGATTTGCAAATTGAGCGCCTTCCCGTGTGTGAAATGTACAAGCTTGTCTCGCTCATATCTGACCGGAAACGGGTGTCCCATGAACGATAAATCCCATCCCTCCGGCGCACCGTGGCGCAATTTCTACGGGCGGCTGAAAGGCAAGTCGCTGCGCAAGTCGCAGAAGGTCTATATCGACGAGGATCTTGCCACGCTATCTCCCGGCAAGGTCGACTGGGACGTGAACCCCGAGCGGGAAGCGCTTGACCTGAAAGCGCTTTTTGGCGACCGGCCCGTCTGGCTGGAAATCGGCTTCGGCGGCGGGGAGCACATGGTGCACCAGGCCGCGCGGAACCCCGAAATGGGCTTCATCGGCTGCGAGCCGTATATTAACGGAGTGGCCATGCTGCTGGGCAAGATCCGCGAGGAGGGGTGCGAGAACATCCGCATCCACCCCGGCGACGTGCGCGACCTGTTCGATGTTTTGCCAGAGAAATCAGTGGATCGCGCCTTTCTCCTCTATCCCGATCCGTGGCCCAAGAAGCGCCACCACCGCCGCCGCTTCGTGACGCCCGAGCACCTGGAGCCGCTGGCGCAGGTGCTGAAACCGGGGGCGATCTTCCGGGTGGCGACGGACATTCCCGATTACGTCCGCCAGACCCTGCAACAGGTACCGAAACACGGGTTCGAATGGCTGGCCGAGGGGCCGGCGGACTGGCGCGAGCCGTGGGATGACTGGCTGTCGACACGCTACGAGCAGAAGGCCCTGCGCGAGAGGCGCGTGCCGCATTACCTGACATTCCGGCGGGAAGGTTAGGGTTTCAGGTCAGAGGCTTACACGTCGCTGTTCAACACCCGTCCCGGGCCTGACCCGGGACCTCAGCGGCAAGAAGCGAGGCCCCGGGTCAGGCCCGGCGCGCGGGATCTCAGGCCGCCAGCTTCCCGCCCAGCCGGTCCAGCATGTCGAGGCATTGCTGCAGCTGGTCGATCGAGACGAACTCGTCGGGCTTGTGGGCCTGGTCGATCGAGCCTGGCCCGCAGATCACCGACGACATGCCGAACGTCTGGAAAATCCCCGCCTCGGTGCCGAACGGCACCACGTCGACCGAGTTGGCGCCGGTCAGCTCCATCACGATGTCCCTGGCCTCGTTTTCGTCAACCGGTTCAAGGCCTTCCACCTCGCCGATCACCTCGGTGACGATGTCGGCATCGGGGCAGACAGCCTTCATCGCGGGCAGCAGGTGGGTCAGGCAATACTCGCGCAGGTCGTCCTTGACGAAATCCGCGTCGGATAGCTGGACGGGCCGCATTTCCCACTGCACCTCGGCATGGCCGGCGATGACGTTATGCGCCACGCCGCCCTGCAGGCTGCCGGTGTTGATGGTGGTCCAGGGCGGCTCGAAGCGGCTGCCGGCCGGCGCGCGGGCGCGCAGGGCGTCCTTCAGCTCCAGAAGGCGGTTCACGTAGCGCACCGCGTATTCCACCGCGTTCACGCCCCGGTCGGGGGCCGAGCCGTGGCCGGCAAGGCCCGAGAAGCGGGTGGTGTATTCATAGCACCCCTTGTGGCCTTCGATGATCCGCATCGAGGTGGGCTCTCCGATCACCGCAACGCCGGGCCGCAACCCCCTGGATTTCAGGCTCTTTACCAGGGACTGCGCCCCGAAACAGCCGACCTCCTCGTCATAGGTGAAGGCGAAATGCACCGGCCGGTCCTTCACCCGCTCGGCAAAGACCGGGGCCATGGCCGTCGCGGCCGCGATGAAGCCCTTCATGTCACAGGTGCCGCGCCCGTAGAGCCGGCCCTCGTGCTCGATCATCTCGAACGGATCGGAGACCCAGTCCTGCGGGTCGGCGGGCACGACGTCGGAATGGCCCGACAGCACGATGCCCCCGTCAACTTCGGGGCCTATCGTCGCGAAAAGGTTGGCTTTATGCCCGATATCGTCATGAAAGACATCGACCCGGGCGCCGGCCTCTTCCAGCCGGTACGCCAGGAAGGCGATCATGTCGATATTGCTGAACTCGGAAACGGTGGGAAAGGCGATCAGGTCGCCCAGAAGCGCCACCGTATCGGAAAGCTGTGTTGTCACGCGCACCCTCCCGGCTGTTGGAAAACCTGATCGACTGTGTTGAGGCGGGGCTGCCCCGTCAAGTCAATTCTGGGCAGAACTGTACGCAAGCGGGCGGAGAGGCGGGCGGATGATGGAAGAACCGGCGCCGGGCCCGGTTAATGGTCTGTCCGCGGTCCGGGCCCGCGGGCCATGTCGCATCGCCCGCCGCGCGATGTCGATCCGGGATACGCGGGGCCGCGCGGCGCATGGTAGCAAGGGCCAACTTCCCCGAGGTTTCAAAACGAAATGACGCGCGGTGCCGCGCGCAAGGAGACGACATGGCAGAATTCGACTGGCACGCGGAGCGCGCCGATTTGCAGGGCCTCGCCCAGCTTGACCGCAGCCCCGAGGGCGAGGGCATCGACCTCAAGGCGGTGCGCCAGTACCGGCAGGCGCAGGTGCGCCGCGAGATGGGGCGCCACGGCATCGACGCGGTGATCCTGAGCGACCCGGTGAACATCCGCTACGCCACCGGCACCCGCAACATGCAGGTCTTCTCCATGCGCAACGGCCCGTCGCGCTACCTGTTGTTGACCGCCGACCGTTCGGTCCTGTTCGAATTCACCGGCTGCCTGCACCTGGCCGACGGGTTCGAGACGGTCGACGAGGTGCGCCCCGCGAAAACGGCAAGCTTCGTCGCCGCCGGCCCGAAGATTGCCGAGCGCGAGGTGGCCTGGGCGCGGGACATGGCGGCGCTGGTCGAGGAGCTTGCCGGCAAGCGCGCCACCGTGGGGCTGGAGCGGATGAACGCGGGCGCCGCCATTGCCCTGCACGAGGCGGGCGTGCACGTGGTCGACGCGCAGGCGCCGGTCGAGATGGCCCGCGCGATCAAGTCCGACGAAGAGATGAAATGCGTCAACGCCTCGCTGCGCGCAACCGAACGGGGCGTGGCCAAGCTGCGCGAGGCGATCCGGCCGGGGCTGACGGAGGCGGAATTGTGGTCGGTCCTGCACCAGTCGGTGATCGCCCAGAACGGCGATTACGTCGAGACGCGGCTTCTCAACGCCGGGGCGCGGACGAACCCGTGGTTCCAGGAGACGAGCGACAAGGTGATCGGGGAAAACGAGCTGATCGCGCTCGATACGGACGTGGTGGGCTGTCACGGCTATTACTCCGATTTCTCGCGCACCTTCCATTCCGGGCCGGGCAAGCCCACGGCGGAGCAGCGCGAGCTGTACCGCGTGGCGCATGAGCAGGTGTCGCACAATCTCGGCATCCTGCGGCCGGGCATGTCGTTCCGCGATTACGCCGATGCGGCCTGGGACATTCCGGAGAAGTACCATGCCAACCGCTATTACCTTTCGGCGCATGGCTGCGGGATGACGGGGGAGTATCCCTACCTGTACCACCGGGGCGATTTCCCCGATGCGGGCTATGACGGCGAGATCAAGCCCGGCATGACGTTGTGCGTCGAGAGTTACATCGGCGAGGACGGCGGCAAGGAGGGCGTGAAGCTGGAGCAGCAGGTGCTGGTGACGGAGAGCGGGGTGGAGCTGTTGTCGCGGTTTCCGTTCGAGGAGGAATTGCTGGGGTAGGGTGAAACTGCCGGGTGATGGAGCCGCGCGATTGCCAGCCCGTCGGGGCGGCCCCCTCTCGGCGATTGCCTTGCAATCGCCTGCCGGGCAGCGGGCGATCGCGCGGCGGAGCGCTAAGGCGCTCCTTGATTCCGCGCGAGTCGGCTCACTGGTGTGAATAGATCAGAAAATGCGCGGAGGGCCTGTAAGCCGGATTCTGTCCCGGGTTGCCCCGGGGATGACCATTCATCTGGGCCTGCTGTCGCCAACAGGCTCGTGCTGCCAACCCGGACCGCGGGGCCAAGGCCGGCCCGTGATGCGGTCCCTATTCGGCATTGCTCCCGGTGGGGCTTGCCGTGCCGGTCCGGTTGCCCGTCCCGCGGTGGGCTCTTACCCCACCGTTTCACCCTTACCCCGTGTGATCCGCGAACGGATTGCAGGGCGGTCTGTTTTCTGTGGCGCTTTCCCTCGGGTTGCCCCGGCCGGGCGTTACCCGGCACCGTCGCCTTGTGGAGTCCGGACTTTCCTCGCCACCTTGCGGTGGTGCGGCCATCCGGCCCTCCGCGCATCTGTGGCAGTTAGGCGTTCGGCGCGTCCCGGTCAACGGGAAAGCGGCGGGCCAGGTCCGCGGCCAGCGCGGCATCGGTTTCATCGGCGGGCCCGCTGGCCCAGGGCCGGAAGCGCAGGCGGAAGGCGTGAAGGACCTCCTCCGGCGTGGCCTCGGGCGGATAGCCGAAGCGGCGGGCGGCGTCGAGGAATTCGCCGCCGTCCGCAGGCTCCGGCCACACCGACAGCCCAGACAGCGCCAGCCGCCGCCAGTCGAACCGGGGGCCGGGGTCGAACTTGCGGTCGGGGGCCATGTCGGAATGGGCGATCACCCGGTGCGCCTCGATCGACCAGCGGGCCATGATCCCCGTCATCAACTGCTCGAGCATGGCCATCTGCGGCTCGGGGAAGGGGGCGTTGCCGGTATTGACCAGCTCGATCCCGATGGAGCGGGAATTGACATCCGTGACCCCTGCCCAGTGGCCCGCGCCCGCGTGCCACGCCCGCTGCGCCTCGGGCACCAGCTGCCAGAGCGCGCCGGTCTCGGAAACAAGGTAATGCGCCGACACCTCGGCGTCCGGGTCGCAGAGGCGCTCCTGCGCCGCGGCACGGCTTTCCATGCCGGTGTAATGCAGCACGATCATGTCCGGCCGCGCGCCGCCCCGCCGCGCGCCGCAATTGGGCGAGGGGTGGGCCGTGGCCGACGGGTGGTCGGGCGTCACGTCAGCCGTTGACCGCGATGCGGAAGGGGGCCGGGTTCCACGCGCAGGCATATCCGTCGCCATCGGGGTCGAGGCCCATCTTGTCGCGGTTCGGGCCGCCATTGGCGAGAAAGTCGATCTGCGCACGGTCGGGCGAGGAATACTTGGCGCAGTTGCGCTCGAACCGGCTCTGCTTGTTGAGGCCGATCCGGTTGTAGACCTTGGTGCCGACCGGGTGCTTGGTGGCCAGCGCGTATTCCACGATGTTCGGCCCGGTATTGCCCGAGCGCGAGGGCAGGGCGGTGGGCTGCACCACCTGGTACTGTTCGCGGTTGCGGGCGATCAGCGCGGCATCGCTCTCGATCGAGCGGGCATCGCCCACGGCGTTGAAATCGTTCTCGGTCGAGATGCCGGAGGCGGATTCGACCGTTTCCGGGGGCGGGTTGCCGGGGCTGGCGCGCAACGGTTGCTGGGCGGAGTCGGCGCGCGTCGCGGCCAGCGCGGCCTGCGTTTCCCGCGCCAGCGTCGCACTGTCGGTGTCGTCGGAGGAGGCCGAGGCGATGCTGGCGGACCCGGCGGTGCCGCTGGTTTCGTCCGACATGGCCCCGGCGGGCGGGACGGCGCTGGCGCCGGTCAGCACGACCTCGCGCGCCTGCCGCTTGGCCTCGTACTCGCTGTAATCGTCGAAGCCGACGCCCGCCGCGCTGTCGGGAATGCCGGGCGAACAGGCCGAGACGGCCGCCAGGGCCGCAACGAGGATTGTGAAACGCATCTGCTTATGTCCTGCCATCTATCGTTTTGGACAGTTTACCACCATTTGGCCGGTTTTGCCACATATCCCGCCGCCTGCTCGAGCGCGTAGGCCGTGTTGAGGAGATCGCCCTCTTCCCACGGCCGCCCGATCAGTTGCAGGCCCAGCGGCAGCCCCTGCCGGTCAAGCCCCGCAGGCACGGCGATGCCGGGCAGCCCGGCGAGGTTCACGGTGACGGTGAAGACGTCGTTGAGATACATCTGCACCGGATCGGCCTCGGCCATCTCGCCCAGCCCGAAGGCGGCAGACGGGGTCGCCGGCGTCAGGATCGCGTCGATGCCGTCGGCAAACACATCCTCGAAATCCTTCTTGATCAGCGTCCGCACCTTGCGGGCCTTGTTGTAATAGGCGTCGTAGAACCCCGCCGACAGCACGTAGGTGCCCACCATCACCCGGCGCTGCACCTCGTGGCCGAAGCCTTCGGCGCGGGTCTTCTCGTACATCTCGGTGATGCCGTCGCCCTGTTCCAGCTTCGCCCGGTGGCCATAACGCACCCCGTCATAGCGGGCGAGGTTCGACGACGCCTCGGCCGGCGCGATCACGTAATAGGCGGGCAGGGCGTATTTCGTATGCGGCAGGGAAATATCGCGGATCTCGGCGCCCGCATCCTTCAGCATCGCGGTGCCGTCGGCCCAGAGTTTCTCGATCTCCTCGGGCATCCCGTCCATCCGGTATTCCTTGGGAATTCCGATGACCTTGCCCTTGATGTCGCCCGTCAGCATCGCCTCGAAATCCGGCACGGCCAGGTCGGCCGAGGTCGAATCCTTCGGGTCATGCCCGCACATCGCCTCCAGCATGATCGCGGCATCCCGCACCGACTTGGTCATCGGCCCGGCCTGGTCGAGCGAGGAGGCAAACGCCACGATCCCCCAGCGCGAGCACCGCCCATAGGTGGGCTTGATGCCGGTGATGCCGGTAAAGGCCGCGGGCTGGCGGATCGACCCGCCGGTATCGGTGCCCGTTGCGGCCAAACACAGGTCGGCGGAGACGGCTGAAGCCGAGCCCCCCGAAGACCCGCCGGGCGTCAGCGCCGTCTCGTCATTGCCGCGCCGCCACGGGTTCACCGCGTTGCCATAGACGGATGTCTCGTTCGACGAGCCCATGGCGAACTCGTCCATGTTGAGCTTGCCCAGCATCACCGCGCCCGCATCGAACAGGTTCTGCGTGACCGTCGATTCGTATTCCGGCTTGAACCCTTTCAGGATCCCGCTCGCCGCCTGGCTCGGCACGCCCTTGGTGCAGAACAGATCCTTGATCCCCAACGGAATCCCGCACATCGGCGCATCGTCGCCCTTCTGCAGCCGCGCATCGGCGAACTTCGCCTGCTCCCGCGCGATCTCGGGCGTGTTGTGCACGAAGGCATTGAGCGCGCCCGCGCCCTCGATGGCGGTCAGGCACGCCTCCGTCAGTTCGCTCGACGTCACTTCGCCCGCGCGCAGCTTGTCGCGCGCCTCGGCGATGGTGAGGGTATTCAGGTCGGTCATGCTTACTCCACCACCTTGGGAACCGCGAAAAAGCCTTCGCGCGCGTCCGGCGCGTTCGACAGCACCTTCTTCTGCTGGTGCCCGTCGGTCACCTTGTCCTCGCGCCGCTTCAGGCGCATGGGCGTCACGCTGGTCATCGGCTCGACGCCCTCGACATCCACCTCGCCCAGCTGTTCGATGAAGCCGAGGATGGTGTTGAATTCATTCGCCAGCGCCGGCAGGTCGTCCTCGTCCACGCGGATGCGGGCGAGCTTGGCCACGCGGGCGGCGGTTTCCAGATCGATCGACATTTCGGGCCTCTTCGCGGTGCTCGGGTCTGACGCCAGCGTTTACCCCCCGTGCGGGCGGCGCGCAAGCATGTGACGGCGGTAGACCTCGATCATCCAGCCCAGCAGCAGGCCATTGAGCAGATGCCATGCGAAATGGGTGCCGATGGGCCAGCTTTCGCAGAGCGGCATGTCGAGGCTGCGCAGGGTGATCGAGACGAAAAGCAGCCCCGCTCCGAGAGCGAGGCCGCGCGCGGTCTCGGACGCGCGGCGGGCGAGAACCACCGCGTATCCGGCGATCAGCACGACGACGGGCAAATACCCGGCCGAGGCCGACAGCACCGGCACCTGCGCGAAGAGCGGCACAAGGACCGCGGCAAAGGGAAAGAACAGCCCGACAGACACCAGCGACCAGGGCTTCGACAGCCGCAGGTAATCGCGGCTCGAGGCATAGAGATACACCAGGATGAAGGCCAGGATCGGCGTGGTATCGGCGAGCGCCGCCCAACGCTCGGCATGGGTGTGGAACAGGAAGCTGCCGATCCCGATCACCGCCAGCAGCACCACCATCGCTTTGGCCAGCGGCAGGTGCGCGCCGCGCAGCCGCCAAGCCATCACTGTTGCCGCGACGAGGAAAGCGAGGTTCGTGACCGCGTTCACCGGCTCGGCCCAGTAGGCGGGCCCGAGCCGTTCGCAATATCCGTCGATTGACGCAAACCAGTCCATCGGGGTTTCCTCGCGCGCAGGAGCCACTACGTTACCTGCCAAAGATAGGGAGAACATCATGCAAATCACATTCCTCGGACACGCGTCTTTCAAGATCGCCATCGGCGGGCAGGTCCTGCTGATCGACCCGTGGCTGACCGGCAACCCGATGCTGACCGAGGATCAGCACGACGCGGCGGTCGAGGGCGCGACGCATATCCTGCTGACCCATGCGCATTTCGACCACGTGGCCGACACGGTCGGCCTGTCCCGCAAGCTCGATATCCCGGTGGTCGGGCAGTACGACCTGATGGGCTATTGGGAGGACAAGGAGAAGATCGCCACCGTCGGCTTCAACAAGGGCGGCACGGTCGACCTTGGCGGGGTGAAGGTCACGATGGTCCACGCCGTCCATTCCTCGAGCTTCGGCACGGATGACGGGCCCAACGTGCCCGGCACGGAATGCGGCTTCGTGATCGAGGGCGACGGCCACACGATCTATGTCTCGGGCGACACCGACGTGATCGCCGACATGAAAATCTTCAACGACCTGCACAAGCCCGATATCGGCATCCTTTGCGCGGGCGGGCATTTCACCATGGACATGAAGCGCGCGGCCTACGCGGCCAAGACCTTCTTCGACTTCAAGACGGTCATCCCCTGCCACTACAAGACCTTCCCCTTCCTCGAGCAATCGGCCGAGGCGCTGACCAAGGCGTTGCCGGGCGTGAAGGTGATCGAACCCGAGGTGATGAAGCCGTTCGACCTCTGAGTTGCACGGAACAGGAAGAAGGGGCGGCACCCGCCCTTTCATCTTTCCGAAAATACTCGAATACGAAGGGCTCAGCGCCGCGCGGCGAAGAAGGCTCTGAGCAACGCCTCGGCCTCTTCCGCGGCGATCCCGTCATAGACCTCCGGCACGTGGTGGCACTGCGGATGGGTGAAAATGCGCGGCCCCTGCGCGACGCCGCCCGATTTCGGGTCGGCCGCGCCGTAGTAGAGCCGGGCGATGCGGGCGAAGGAGATCGCCGCCGCGCACATCGGGCAGGGTTCCAGCGTGACATAGAGGCTGTAGCCGGGCAGGCGCTCGCTTTCTGCCAGTTGGCAGGCGGCGCGCAGCACCAGTATCTCGGCATGGGCCGTCGGGTCGTTCCTCTCGCGCGTCCGGTTGCCCGCCTGCGCCACAACGGCACCAGTCGCATCGACGAGCACCGCGCCCACCGGCACCTCGCCCCGGTCGCCCGCCGCGCGCGCCTCGGCCAGCGCGGTCTCCATATGGCTCTTGAACGTCATCCCCCTTCCATGCCCCGCGCATGACGCTTTCGCAAGCGCGGCTTTTGCGCTAAGCGGCCTTCCATGAACAGCAAGACCCCAGATGGCGAGCGCATCGCCAAGGTGATCGCCCGGGCGGGCGTGGCCAGCCGGCGCGAGGCCGAGCGGATGATCGAGGCCGGCCGCGTGACGGTGAACGGCAAGGTGATCGACCGCGCCGCCCTGAACGTGACCGACAAGGACAAGGTGACGGTCGACGGCAAGCCCCTCGACGCGCCCGAGCCGCCGCGGCTGTGGCTCTACCACAAGCCCACCGGCCTCGTGACCACCACGAAGGACGAGCAGGGCCGCGCCACCATCTTCGACGACCTGCCCGAGGACATGCCGCGCGTCCTCAGCGTCGGCCGGCTCGACATCAACTCCGAAGGCTTGCTGCTGCTGACCAATGATGGGGGGGTGAAGCGCAAGCTGGAACTGCCCTCGACCGGCTGGATGCGCCGCTACCGCGTGCGGGTGAAGGGCCGGCCCAGGGACGAGACCTTCGAGCCGCTCCGCAAGGGGCTGGAGCTTGACGGCGAGCGGTTCCAGCCGATGACCGTGACCCTCGACCGCCAGCAGGGCGCCAACGCATGGGCCACGGTGTCGATCCGCGAGGGCAAGAACCGCGAGATCCGCCGCGCGATGGAGGCCGTGGGCCTTTCCGTCAACCGCCTCATCCGCGTCTCCTACGGCCCGTTCCAGCTTGGCCAGCTCAAGCCCGGCGCGGTGGAAGAGGTGCGCCCCCGCGTGATGCGCGAGCAGTTGGGGCTGAAGGACGACAGGCCCGGCAAGAGTGGCAAGCCCGACGCCAAACCCGTTCCCCAGCGCACCCGCCGCCCGAAACGCCGGTAACTCAGCCCCCCGCCACCGGCTGCGTCCACCCCTTGCGATAGGCGCTCGGGCTCTTGCCGTACCGCTTCCGGAACCGCTGCGACAGCTGCGACGAACTGGTGAACCCCGTTGCCGCTGCCACGTCGGCCACCGTCATGTTCGTCTCGTTCAACAGCGCATGCGCCCGCGTCACCCGCAGATCGAGGTAGAACTGCGCCGGGCTCGCCCGGATATACCGCTGGAACAGCCGCTCCAGCTGCCGCTTCGACAGCCCGATATGGTCCGCCACGTCCGCCATCTCCACCGGGTCCTCGAGATGCGCCCGCATGAACTCCACCGCCGCGATCAGCCGCGGGTTCCGGCTCCCGATGGCCGAGGCATAGGCCGTCCGCTGCGGCACCGCGCGGTTCTCCGACCGGCTGTGCAGGCACATGTCGGCCACGATCGTCGCCAGCTCGCCGCCGAAATCCGCCTCGATGATCGCCAGCATCATGTCCGTCGCCGCACTACCCCCGCCGCAGGTCAGCAGGCCGTCGTCGTTCTCGTAGAGGTTCTCGGTCGGCTCCAGGTCCAGGAAGGTCTCGACGAAGGCCGGCTGGTTCTCCCAGTGCAGGGTGAACCGCCGCCCCTCCAGCAGCCCCGCCCGCGCCAGCGCGAACGCCCCGGTGCAGATACCGCCCACCCGCGCGCCGAAGGCCCTCTGCCGGCTGACCCAGCCCACCGCCCGGCGCGACGTGCTCTCGTTGGGCTCGATCCCGCCGCAGACGAAAGCCGCCCCGCCGCGCGGCACGTCGCGCAGGGGGGTGTCGGGCGTGATGGTGACCCCACAGGAGCAGGTGACCGTGGCATCGTCCTCGGTCATCACGTACCAGCGGTACAGCTCCTTGCCGGTCACCTGGTTGGCCACGCGCAACGGCTCCAGCGCCGAGGTGAAGGCCAGTAGCGTCAGCTTCGGCAACAGCAGGAAATGGTAATCCCGCGGCGGCCCGTCATAGGCGATCTTGAGGCTGGCGGCGCCCCGGGGCACGAAAGAGCGGTCTTGCATGGGCATGGCTTAGCACCGTGGCGCGCGTATGTGCAAAATTCCTTGCGCCGGCGGGGCGGCTTGGGCATGGCTGGGCGAAACAGGCTGTTGGCGGAGGGCACGTATGGGCACGATCAACCTGGCGGAAAAACTGGCGCGGTTTACCACTCACTGGGATCCGCATGTCGTGGCCGATTACAACGACAACGACGTCATGGTGGTGAAATTCCAGGGGGAGTTTCCCTTTCACAAGCACGACACGACCGATGATTTCTTCCTCGTGCTCGAGGGCGAGATGGTGATGGAGTTCGAGGACCGCCCGAACCAGACCCTCCGCGCCGGGGAAATGATCGTGGTGCCGCAGGGCGTGGTCCACCGCCCGCGCGCCGAGCAGGAGGTCAGCGTGCTGCTGATCGAGCCGAAGGGCGAGCCCAACTCCGGCGATGCCGACCGCGAGCCGGCGCCGAAGCCGCGGATCTGAAAAGGGGCCGGACATGCGCGCATTGCTGCAACGGGTGGCCCATGCCTCGGTCACGGTCGAGGGCGAGGTGATCGGTCAGACCGGTCCGGGCCTGCTGATCCTCGTCTGCGCCATGCAGGGCGACGCCGAGGCGCAGGCCGACCAGCTGGCCGCCAAGGTCGCGAAACTCCGCATCTTTCCCGACGCGGCCGGCAAGATGAACCTCTCGGTGCGCGACATGGGCGGCGCCGCGCTGGTCGTCAGCCAGTTCACGCTGGCCGCCGACACCAGCCGCGGCAATCGCCCCGGCTTTTCCACCGCCGCGCCGCCGGAGGAGGGGGAGCGCCTCTACGAATATTTCGCCGGGCAACTGGCCGCGCAGGGCGTGCCGGTCGAGACGGGCCGGTTCGGCGCCGACATGAAGGTCGAGCTGCTCAATGACGGGCCGGTGACGATCTGGATGGAAAGCTGAGACCCGCGCGCATCGGCGCGGTTTCCCTTTCCGTCGGCCACGCTAGGATAGGGTCATGCCTTACGAGTGGAGCGCAACGACAGATCCCGGCGGCACCGTGCGCCGCCTGCGTCTCTGGCCGCACCGGTCATTGCCGCGGCGGGGATTCGCGGCCTTCATCCTCGCGACCTTCACGCTGATCACCATCCCGCTTTATCCGCTTCTGGGCACGATCGTGCTGTGGGGGCTTCTGCCCTTCCTGTTGCTGGCGGTGGCGGGGCTCTGGTGGGGGCTGGAACGGTCCTATCGCGATGCCCGGCTGAACGAGGACCTTTCCATCGATTCCGAGGAGGTTCGCCTGACCCGCACCGACCCGCGCGGCGCAACGCAGGAATGGGCCTGCCAGAGCTACTGGGCCAGGGCCGCCATGCACGAGAAGGGCGGGCCGGTGCCGTATTACGTGACGCTGAGCGGCAAGGGCCGCGAGGTCGAGATCGGGGCCTTCCTGTCGGAGGACGAGCGCAAGGCGCTCTACGGCGAGCTGTCCGATGCGCTGCGGCAGGCGGTGAAATCGTAGGGTGGGTGCAACCCACCATTCACCCCCGCCCCGCCCCGCACCTGGGCCCGAGGCCACAACGCATCGAATTCTTGAAAAGAATTCGACCCGATATCTTTTCAAGATATCGCCCCGAACCGCCACGTCTCGGGAAAAAACACCGACGAAATACCGACGTTATACCGACGCGATACCGACGTCGCGATTGCGGCCGAGTTCGTTAACGCGGGCGAAGGCCGGTTCCCGTCAGGCCAGCCGTTCCTTAACCTTCGGACCCACCGTGCCGAAATCCATCTGGCCGGTGTATTTCTCTTTCAGCCGGCCCATGATCTTGCCCATGTCCCGGATCGAGGTGGCCCCGGTGTCCTTGATCGCCTTGTCGATGGCGGCATCCACCTCGGCCTCGTCGAGCGCACGGGGCAGGAACTCGGCGATGATCTCGATCTCGCGCTGCTCGCGCTCGGCCAGGTCGAGCCGGCCGCCCTCCTCGTAGGCGCGGACGCTTTCCTGGCGCTGCTTGGTCATCTTGCCGAGAATGGCCATGATGTCGGCATCGGTCAGGTCGGTGTCGCCATCGGCGCCGCGCCGGGCGATGTCCTGGTCCTTGATGGCCGCGTTGATCAGCCGCAGCGTCGCGAGGCGCGCGCTGTCCTTCTCTTTCATGGCCTGCTTCAGCGCAGTGTTGACCTGCTCTCTCAATCCCATCGACGTATTTTCCCCATGGCCGCTGGCAAGACCGTCAACCTATCGGAAAGCGCAAGGGGTGGCAACCGCGCCTGACGTCACGGCATACCGGGCGGGCCTGCAGATGGCAGCGGTGCAACAGCGCGGTTGTGCCCTTGACCCTCGGGGGCCGCGACCATAGTTTCCGGCCAATTTGCACCCCCGGAGATTCTTTCGCCATGGCCCACTCGCCCCAAAAGCGCCCGACCGCCTGCCTTGTCCTGGCCGACGGGTCCGTCTTCTATGGCAAGGGGTTCGGGGCGACCGGGCAGGTCACGGCAGAGCTTTGCTTCAACACCGCCATGACCGGCTACCAGGAGATCATGACCGACCCTTCCTATGCGGGGCAGGTCGTCACCTTCACCTTTCCCCATATCGGCAATGTCGGCGTGAACCCCGAGGATGACGAGACCGCCGACCCGGTGGCCGAGGGCATGGTGGTGAAATGGGACCCGACCGAGCCCAGTAACTGGCGCTCGGCCGAACGGCTGTCGGACTGGCTGGCGCGGCGCGGCCGCGTGGCGATCGGCGGCGTGGACACCCGCCGGCTGACCCGGGCGATCCGGCAGCAGGGCGCGCCGCACGTGGCGCTGGCCCATGACCCGGACGGGAATTTCGATGTTGGCGCGCTGATCAGCCACGCCCGCGGGTTTGCCGGGCTCGAGGGGATGGACCTCGCCAAGCGGGTGAGCTGTGCGCAATCCTACCGCTGGGACGAGATGCGCTGGGCCTGGCCCGATGGCTATAGCCGCCAGAAAGAGGCGCGGCACAAGGTCGTGGCGGTGGATTACGGCGCCAAGCGCAACATCCTGCGCTGTCTTGCCAGCGCCGGCTGCGAGGTGACGGTGATGCCCGCCACCTCCACCGCCGAGGACGTGCTGGCACAGAACCCCGACGGCGTGTTCCTGTCGAACGGCCCCGGCGACCCGGCGGCGACGGGGGAGTACGCCGTGCCGATGATCCAGGGCGTGATGGACAAGGGGCTGCCGATCTTCGGCATCTGCCTCGGCCACCAGATGCTGGGGCTGGCGCTGGGCGCGAAGACGGTCAAGATGAACCACGGCCACCACGGCGCCAACCACCCGGTGCAGGAGCTGGAGACCGGCAAGGTCGAGATCACCTCGATGAACCACGGCTTCGCGGTCGACAGCCAGACCCTGCCCAAGGGCGTGACGGAGACGCACGTGTCGCTCTTCGACGGCTCGAACTGCGGCATCCGGCTGGATGGCCGCCCGGTCTTCTCGGTCCAGCACCACCCCGAGGCCAGCCCCGGCCCGCAGGACAGCTTCTACCTGTTCGAGCGCTTCGCGGCGTCGATGGACCGTTAACCTTTTCGCCTATTGGGCGTTAACCCTTTGTTTACGCTTCCTTAACCATGTCCGGTCATCCTCGCGTCCGTTTGAGACCGCGAGGAGCGGCAAATGGGCATTTCGGAATTACGTCACCTTGGTCCGGTAAAACGCGCCGCCGGCACAGCTCCGTCGGCGCTGGAAAGGGATTTGCTGGCCAGGGGAACCGTCAGCCGTGACGACCTCGAGCGGGCGGGCTGGGTCGGGGCGCGGTCGGACGCCACGCTTGACCGGATCCTGAGCGCCGAGGGGCTGGCCAGCGAGGCCGAGTTGCTGGAGGCGAATGCGCGCGCGTTCAAGTCGCGCTGCCTGTCGAAGGGGGAGCTGGCGCAGCTAAAGCAGTTTCACGTCGATACGCCGGTCGAAACCCTGATCCGGCACGCGGTGCTGCCGGTGGTCGACCGCGACGGGAAGGCTGCCATCGTCTGCAGCGACCGGCGCAGCAGCGATGCGATCCGGCCGCACCTGCCGATGGCGCTCAAGCCGGCGCGGGTTCTGTTTTCCTCGCGGCCGGTGATCCAGGGCCGGCTGGCGGAGCTGCACCGCCCCGCGCTGACACAGGCGATGGTGACCCGCGTGCCGGAAGAGGAAAGCTGCCGCACATGGGGGCAGCGGCGGGAGGTCCGGCTGACGGCGGTGGCGCTGCTGTTGCTGGCTCTGGCGCTGGTGACGGTGCTTCAGCCGCGGCTCGTCTTCGGGGTGCTGGCGGGCTGGGCGGTGGTCACGCTGATCATTTCGGCCCTGTTCAAGATGGCGGCCTTCGTGACCGGCCTGGTGGTCGGACCGCCGGAGCCCCCGGCACCCCAGCCCCTGCGGAAGCTGCCGCTGCCGCGGGTGTCGGTGCTGGTGCCGCTTTTCCGGGAAACCGAGATCGTGCACGAGCTGGTGGCGCGGCTGACGCGGCTGACCTATCCGAAAAGCCTGCTGGACGTGATCCTCGTGCTGGAGGAGGAGGATGGCGAAACGCGCGAGGCCCTGGCGGGGATCGACCTGCCGCCGTGGATCCGGGCCGTGGTAGTGCCCGATGGCACGCCGCGAACGAAGCCGCGGGCGATGAATTACGCGCTCGATTTCTGCGATGGCGACATCATCGGCATCTACGACGCCGAGGATGCGCCGGCGCCGGATCAGATCATGCAGGTGGTGCGCAGGTTCGGCGCCTCACCGCCCGAGATGGCCTGCGTGCAGGGCTACCTCGACTATTACAACCCGCGCCAGAACTGGCTGGCGCGGTGTTTCACCATCGAATATGCCACGTGGTTCCGGATGATCCTGCCGGGCATGGCGCGGATGGGGCTGGCGATCCCGCTTGGGGGCACCACGGTGTTCTGCCGCCGCGAGGCGCTGGAACGGGTGGGGGCCTGGGATTCGCACAACGTGACCGAGGATGCCGACCTGGGCTTCCGGCTGGCGCGGCACGGCTACCGGACGGAGATGCTGGCGACCGTGACGGCGGAGGAGGCCAATTGCCTGCCATGGCCGTGGATCAAGCAGCGTTCGCGATGGCTGAAAGGGTACATGACCACCTACCTTGTCCATATGCGGCGGCCGCGCGAGTTGCTGCGGCAGTTGGGAACATGGCGTTTCCTGGGCTTCCAGGCGCATTTCGTGACGGCGCTGTCGCAGGTGTTCCTTGCCCCCTTCCTGTGGTCGTTCTGGCTGGTGCTGCTGGGCTTGCCGCACCCGCTCGACCCGGTGCTGCCGCATTGGGTGATGGTGGTGCTGGGGTCGCTCTTCCTGACGATCGAGGTGGTCAACCTGACGATTCATGCCACGGCGGTGGCGCGGGCGCGGCACAAGCACCTCATCCTGTGGACGCCGACCATGCATTTCTATGGTCCGCTGGGGGCGGTGGCGGCGTACAAGGCGCTCTATGAACTGGTGCTGAAACCGTTCTTCTGGGACAAGACGCAGCATGGGCTGTCGCAGGGGGCCGGCCACCTGCGGCGGGCGTTGCCGCGCGGGTCAGACGGTGCTTTCGACTTCCCCTGAATCGAGTTTCAGCCGGGTCACGAAGGCCTTGGAAATATGGGCGCGCAGGGCCTCTCCGGCGGTGTCGGCATCGCGCGACTCGATGGCCGAGACGATGGCGTCATGTTCGCGCAGGGCATCCTCGTCGCGGCCCCGTGCGGCCAGCGACGTGGTGGCCATCAGCGCCATCGAGCGGTGCACGAGATCGAGCTGCTGGACGAGGAAGCGGTTGTGCGAGGCAAGGTGGATCTGCTTGTGGAACCGCCGGTTGGCGCGGGCCAGCGCCTGAGGGTCGTCCAGAAGCTGGCGGTCGTCATCGACCATGTCGCGCAGAACGCGGACCTCTTCCTCGGTGGCGTGGCGGGCGGCGAGGCTGGCAGCGAGCCCCTCGAGTTCGGCCCGGACCACGTAAAGCTCGGCCAGCTGGTTGTGATCGAGCGAGGCCACGATCAGGCTGCGGCCGTCGCGAGCCAGTAGGGACTGGGTTTCAAGCCGCTGCAGCGCCTCGCGGATGGGTGTGCGGGAGACGCCGAAGCGCTCTGCCAGGTCGCTTTCTACAAGGCGGTCGCCGGGCTTGAAGATGCCCATGTCGATGGCTTCGAGGATGAGCGTGTAGGCGTCCTTGATCGGCGATTTCATCGGCTCCGGTGTCCCTGCGGTCATTGGCATTATCGTTATCCGCCGGACCTTACGCGCGGGGCAGCCGGGCAATCAAGCCTTGGCGTTGCAGCGGGCGGCGCGCGCGCCTATCCTGCCGCCATGCCGAAACAGTATTTTACCCATGTCGAAACCTGGGTTTTCGACCTCGACAACACGCTTTACCCGCCCCGCGCCCGGCTTTTCGACCAGATCGAGGTGCGGATGACGCAGTTCGTGATGGACGCGCTGAAGGTGGGCCGGGCCGAGGCGGACCGCCTGCGCAAGCAGTACTGGGCCGAGCATGGCACCACGCTGGCCGGGCTGATGCGGGTGCACGGGGTCGATCCGGGGCCGTACCTGACCCATGTGCATGACATCTCGCTCGATCATCTCGAGGCCGATGCCGACCTCAATTCCCATATCCGGAGCCTGCCGGGGCGCAAGATCGTCTATACCAACGGCACCGCGCCATATGCACAGAAAGTCGTGGAAAAGCGGGGGCTTGGCGGGGCGTTCGACGCGATCTACGGGGTCGAGCACGCGGGCTTTCACCCCAAGCCCGACCGGGCGGCGTTCGACGCGGTTTTCGCACTGGATGGCGTGCTGACCGAAAAGGCCGCGATGTTCGAGGACGACCCCCGCAACCTGGCCGAACCGCACGCCATGGGCATGCGCACCGTCCACGTGGCCGAGGCGCCGCACGTGGCCGACCATATCCACCACCACACCGACGACCTGACCGGCTTCCTCGCGCGGTTGATCTGAGGGCGGCCCTGCGTCGAAACGCGCATTTCGCGCGGGCGCAAAGAGCTTATCTGTGCCCCGGGACGAACGCGAACATGGAGAGTGATATGGCGTATCTCGAAACGGCGGAAGCAATGGACCTTCACGCGCAGGCACAGGAGAACGAAGGGCGGACCGTTGCCTTTATCCTGCTGGGCCTGCTGCTTGTGCTGGCGGCCTGGGCCGCGGCGGTGATAACGTGGGGCCTGCCGGGGCTTTACATTCCGGCGGTGGCCATGGTGCCTGTCTGCATGCTGACCATCGTGCGGATCACGCTGGGCTAGCAGGGCAGGGCGAAAGGACGCAAACGGCATGGACGCGGATATCCTGATCTCGGGCGGCGGCGTGGCCGGGCTTGCGGCGGCGGCGATCTTTGGCCGGGCCGGGTTCCGGGTGACCTGTGTCGACCCCGCCCCGCCGGTGACGGAGCGGGATGCGGAAGGGTCGGATTTGCGGACCACCGCATTCCTGCAGCCCGCGCAGGCGTTGCTTGAAGAGGCGGGGCTGTGGGAGCGGCTGGCGCCCCAGGCCGAGCCGTTGCAGGTGATGCGCATCGTCGATGCCGGGGGCGAGGTGGCGGAGCCGCGGATCATCAAGGAATTCGACGCCGGGGATATCTCGGAGAAGCCGTTCGGGTGGAACCTGCCCAACTGGCTGCTCAGGCGGGAGATGGTGGCGCACCTGGAGGGGCTGGACAGCGTGGATTTCCGGCCCGGAACCGGGGTGGCATCGCTGTTCACGCGGGAGGCCGAGGCGCGGGTGGGCCTGTCGGACGGGTCGCGGGTGCGCTGCCGGCTGGTGATTGCCGCGGACGGGCGGAACTCGCCGGTGCGGGCGGCGGCGGGGGTGCCGGTGAAGACCACGCGCTACGGCCAGAAGGCGCTGGCCTTTGCCGTGACGCATCCCATTCCGCATGAGCATGTGTCGACCGAGATTCACCGCTCGGGCGGGCCGTTCACGCTGGTGCCCTTGCCGGACTATGACGGGCGGCCTTCGTCGGCCATCGTGTGGATGGAGGAGGGGCCCGCGGCGGTGCGGCTGAAAGACCTGCCGGAGGCGGAGTTCGAGGCGGCGATGAACGAGCGGTCCTGCTTGATGTTCGGGCCGCTGAAACTGGCCTCGCGGCGGACGATCTGGCCGATCATCAGCCAGGTGGCGGAACGGATGGCGGCCGAGCGGGTGGCGCTGGTGGCGGAGGCCGCGCATGTGGTGCCGCCGATCGGGGCGCAGGGTTTGAACATGAGCCTGGGCGACATGCGGGTGCTGCTGGAGCTGGCGCAGGCGGCGCCGGAGCGGCTGGGCGACCGGGCGATGCTGGACGAGTATCACCGGCGGCGGCATCCGGAGGTGCGATTGCGTGTGACGGGGATCGACATGCTGAACCGGGCCTCGATGGTGCATTCCCAGCCCTTGCGGGATGCGCGGGCGATGGGGCTCAACGCGATCTATTCGCTGGCGCCGGTGCGCAAGACGCTGATGCAGCTCGGGCTTGGGGCGCGGGGCTGAGCCTGCGGGGCGGCATAGGGCTGCTGAAGGGGCATTGGCAGTTGCTGGTGCTGGTGGTGCTGATCGCCATTCTGTGGCGGACGCCGGTGGTTATTCCTTTGAAAATCCTCGTTGTTTTCCTGCACGAGCTGTCGCACGCGGTGGCGACGGTGCTGACCGGCGGGTCGGTGGTGGGCATGACGCTGGACCCGATGCAGGGTGGCTCGGTCACCTCGCGCGGGGGGTGGCGGTTCGTGATCCTGAGCGCGGGGTACCTCGGGTCTTTGCTGATCGGGGTGGCGCTGTTCCTTGCGGCGGTGAAAACGCGGTGGGACAGGGTGATCCTCGGCGGGCTTGGCGTGGTGCTGCTGGCGGTGACGCTGCTGTATTTGCGGAGCCTTTTTGCCATCGGGTTCGGGGTGGTGACGGGCGTGCTGATGATCGGGGCGGCGAAGTACCTCCGGCGGGACGTGAACGACCTTGTTTTGCGGGTAATCGGCCTTGCCAGCATGATCTACGTGCCGCTCGATATCTTCAGCGATACCATCGCGCGGGCGCATCTGAGGTCGGATGCGCGGATGATGGCGGAGGAGTTTGCCGGCCCCACCCTGTTCTGGGGCGGGGCGTGGCTTTTGGTGAGCCTCTGGGTGATCTGGCTGTGCCTGCGCCGGGGGCTGGGGCGGAGCAGCAATATCGCGTGGCGGTGAGGGGTCAGAGCACCTTGTCGATTACGGCCTGAAGGCGGGCTTTGGCGGCGTCGGTATCGTAGAGCTTGTCGAGGCCGAAGAGGCCGAGGCGGAAGGTCATGAAGCCCTCGGGTTCGTCGCAGGCCAGCGGCACGCCGGCGGCGATCTGCATGCCCTGGGCTGCGAATTTCTTGCCGTTCTGGATGTCGGGATCCGTCGTGTAGCTGACCACCACGCCCGGTGCGCCGTAGCCCTCGGCGGCGACGGAGGTGACGCCCTTTTCGGCCAGCATGGCGCGGACGCCGTTGCCGAGATCCCATTGCGCCTGCCGGAGTTTCTCGAAGCCATACTCCTTCGTCTCGAGCATGGTGTCACGGAAGGCGCGCAGGGCGTCGGTGGGCATGGTGGCGTGGTAGGCATGGCCGCCATTTTCATAGGCCTGCATGATCTGGTGCCACTTCTTCAGGTCGATGGCAAAGCTGTTGGAGGTGGTTTTCTCCAGCCGTTCCAGGGCCTTGTCGGAGAGCATCACCAGCCCGGCGGAGGGGGAGGCGGACCAGCCCTTTTGCGGGGCGGAGATGAGGACGTCGACGCCGGTTTTCTCCATGTCGACCCAGGCGCAGCCGGAGGCGATGCAGTCGAGCACCATCAGCGCGCCCACGTCATGGGCGGCCTCGGCCAGCTGGGTGATGTAGTCGTCGGGCAGGATGATGCCGGCGGAGGTTTCGACATGGGGGGCGAAGACGGCGTCGGGTTTCGCTTCGCGGATCTTGGCGGTGACCTCCTCGATCGGCGCCGGGGCGAAGGGGGATTGGGCGCCGTTGCCGGTCTGGCGGGCCATGCAAACGGTTGTTTCCGCGGTGAATTTGCCCATGTCGAAGATCTGCGACCAGCGGTAGGAGAACCAGCCGTTGCGCACGATGAGCGCGTGGGCGTCTGCGCCGAACTGGCGGGCGACGGCCTCCATCGCGTAGGTGCCGCCGCCGGGGATGATGGCGGTGGAGCGGGCGTTGTAGACCTCTTTCAGCATGCCGGAGATGTCGCGCATGACCTGCTGGAAGGACTGGCTCATGTGGTTGAGCGAGCGGTCGGTGAAGACGACGGAATATTCGAGCAGGCCGTCGGGGTCTACAGTGTCGAGAAGGGCGGTCATGGTCAGGCTCCTGTCGGGCAAGAGGGGTTTGGCGGTGGATGTACCAGAGGGCGCGCGGAACCACATCCCCAAAAGGCGGCAGGGCGGGCGTGGTTTTCGACAACGGGGCGGGGCGGGGCGAAATCTTGAAAAGATTTCGGGGCGATTTCTTTTCAAGAAATCGAGTGGTGCCAGGTGGTTAGCCGATGGGGCCGGGGCGGCGTTCCTCGGAGAGGATGACGTTCGCCTCGACGTCGCCCACGCCGGGCAGCATCATGATGCGGCGGCGCAGGACGCGTTCGAAATCGGAGATGTCGCGGGCCACCACGCGCAGGCGGTAGTCGTAGAGGCCGAGGATATGTTCCACGGTCTGCACCTCGGGGATGGCCGAGACGGCGCGTTCGAAATCGTCGATGCTGACCCGGCCCTTGGTGGCGAGTTTCACGCCGAGGAAGACGGTGACGCCGAAGCCCAGCCTGTCATGGTCGAGGTCGAGGCGCTGGCCCTTGATGACGCCGCTGTCATAGAGGCGGCGGATGCGGCGCCACGTGGCGGGTTGGGACAGGCCGAGCTTGCGGCCGAGGGTGCTGGCCGGTTGGGTGGCGTCGTGGACCAGTTCGCGCAGGAGGCGGCGGTCGATGGTGTCGAGCTCGATCATAGGGGCAGGATTTCGTCGGTCTTGATGCGGGCGACGTGCATCAGGCCCTCGATATCGGCGATATGGGGCAGGGAGAGGATCGCGGTGCGGTAGAGCTCCTGGTAGTGGCCCATGTCGCGGGCGATGACCGACAGGCGCAGGTCGACACGGCCGAGGAAGGTCTGGATTTCCACGACCTCGGGCACCTCGCGCGCGGCGGCGAGGAATTCGTCGAAGGCGCGCGGCTCGGACTTTTCGAGCGTGACGCGCAGGGAGACCTCGACCTCGTACCCCAGCGCGCGCCAGTCGATCACCGCGCGGTTGGCGCGGATGATCCCTGAGCCCTTCATCCGGTCGAGCCGGCGGGCGCAGGTGGCGGGCGTCACACCCGCGGCCTCGGCCAGGTCGGCGACGGGCTGCGCCGCGTCGTGCTGGTAGTGGCGCAGGATGCGCCGGTCGATGTCGTCGAGCATGAAAATTCACGTATCCGGGTTAACGGAGAATGAATACCACGCGGTTTTTCGAAACGCACGGGTAAATGATGTGATTTTCCACGCCGACCGGCAGAGAGTGCGGCGAGAACGTTAAAGGAGACTGAACCATGCGTGTCTATTACGATCGCGATTGCGACATCAACCTGATCAAGGACAAGAAGGTGGCCATCCTCGGCTATGGCAGCCAGGGCCATGCCCACGCGCTGAACCTGCGCGACAGCGGGGCCAAGAACGTGGTCGTCGCGCTGCGCGAAGGCTCGGCCTCGGCCAAGAAGGCTGAAGGCGAGGGCCTGAAGGTGATGGGGATCGCCGAGGCCGCCGCGTGGTGCGACCTGATGATGTTCACCATGCCCGACGAGCTTCAGGCGGACACGTGGAACAAGTACGTCAAGGACAACATCAAGCCGGGCGCGGCGATTGCATTCGCCCACGGCCTGAACGTGCATTTCGGCCTGATCGAGGCGCCGGACAGCGTTGACGTGATCATGATGGCGCCGAAGGGCCCGGGCCACACGGTGCGCGGTGAATACGTCAAGGGCGGCGGCGTGCCCTGCCTTGTTGCCGTTCACAACGACGCGTCGGGCAAGGCGCTGGAGCTGGGCCTCAGCTATTGCTCGGCCATCGGCGGCGGGCGCTCGGGCATCATCGAGACCGATTTCAAGGAAGAGTGCGAAACGGACCTCTTCGGCGAGCAGGCGGTGCTTTGCGGTGGCCTGGTCGAGCTGATCCGGATGGGCTTCGAGACACTGGTCGAGGCGGGTTACGCACCCGAGATGGCCTATTTCGAGTGCCTGCACGAGGTGAAGCTGATCGTCGACCTGATCTACGAGGGCGGCATTGCCAACATGAACTACTCGATCTCGAACACGGCCGAGTATGGCGAATATGTCAGCGGCCCGCGCATCCTGCCTTACGACGAGACGAAGGCGCGGATGAAGGCGGTTCTGGACGATATCCAGCAGGGCCGGTTCGTGCGCGACTGGATGAGCGAATGCTCGGTCGGCCAGCCGTCGTTCAAGGCGATCCGCCGGAACAACGATGCGCACCAGATCGAGGCCGTGGGCGAGACCCTGCGCGGCATGATGCCGTGGATTTCCGCCGGCAAGATGGTGGACAAGGCGAAGAACTGAGGGCTATCCCTTGGACGAGCAGAGGGGCGCCCCGCCGGGCGCCCCTTTTTCATTCGCGGGGAGGGGAATGATGCAGGATATCAGGCCGGTCAACTGGCTTCGGATCGTCGTGCTGGCGGCGATCTGGGGGGCGTCGTTCATGTCGGTGTCGGTGGCGCTGGAGGGCGTCGGGCCGCTGACGGTGGTGGCGGTGCGTCTGGGGTTGGGGGCGGTGTTCCTGGTGGTGCTGTCCTTTGCCTTGGGGCACGGGCTGCCGCCGGTGAGGGGGCGGCCGGCCGGGCGGGTCTGGGCCTTCGTGCTGGCGATGGCGGTGTTTTCCAATGCGTTGCCGTTCCTGCTGTTGAGTTGGGGGCAGCAGGTGGTGGCGTCGGGCTTTGCGGGCGTGTGCATGGCGGTGGTGCCGCTTTTGGTGCTGCCCTTGGCGCATGTGTTCGTGCCGGGCGAGGTGATGTCGCTGCGGCGTCTGGTGGGGTTCTGTATCGGGACGGCGGGGGTGATCGTGCTGATCGGGCCGGGGGCGTTTGCCTCGACCGGCGAGAGTTTCGAGAGTTTGGCGAAGATGGCCTGCGTGGGGGCGGCGTGTTGTTACGCGATTGGCGGGATCTTCACGCGGCTGTGCCCGGCGGTGGATTTGCTGGCGCTGGCGGCGGCGGTTCTGCTGGTGGCGGCGGTGCTGTTCGCGCCGTTGGCTTTGGCCGTCGAGGGGTGGCCGCGGGATGTGCCGGGGTTGAGTTTGGCGGCGCTGCTGTACCTGGGGCTGTTGCCGACGGGGGTGGCGCAGATCCTG
Organism: Roseovarius sp.; assembly: GCF_030373445.1. Lineage (GTDB taxonomy): Bacteria > Pseudomonadota > Alphaproteobacteria > Rhodobacterales > Rhodobacteraceae > Roseovarius. The sequence continues at coordinate 199,031 of NZ_JAUCYU010000006.1, read as the reverse complement.
CTGGTGATGGTGATCCGGGATGCGGGGCCGGTGTTCCTCGGCCTCGTGAATTACCAGGTGCCGGTGTGGTCGGTGATCTTCGGTGTCGTGCTGCTGGCCGAACCGTTGCCGCCGAGCCTGGTGCTGGCGATGGGGCTTATCCTGGCCGGGGTGGCGCTGAGCCAGTGGGGGGCGCTCAGCCGGTTGTTCCGGCGCTAGGGCAGGCGGCCCAGGGTGGCGGCCTGCCAGAGGCGGAGGGCCTCGGTCGTTTCGCGGACGTCGTGGATGCGGAGGAGCTGGACGCCCTGCGCCACGCCCGCCAGCGCCACGGCGACGGAGCCGGGGGCGCGGTGGCGGGCGGTATCCGAGCCGCCGATGGTGCCGATGAACCGCTTGCGCGAGGCGCCGAGGAGGACGGCGCAGCCGAGCCCGTGGAAGAGGGCGAGGTTCTGCAGGAGCGTCAGGTTGTGTTCCAGCGTCTTGCCGAAGCCGATGCCGGGGTCGACGATGATGCGTTCACGCGGGATGCCTAGGGTTTCGAGCGCGGTCACGCGGGCGGCGAGGTGGTCGTAGACGTCGAGCGCCACGTTGTCGTAGCGCGGGTCCTTCTGCATGATATCGGGCGTGCCCTGGGCGTGCATGACGCAGACCGGCAGGCCGTTCTCGGCGCAGTAGGGGGCGAGGGCCGGGTCGAAGGTGAAGCCGGCCACGTCGTTGACGAGGTCGGCGCCGTCTTCATGGGCGGCGCGGGCGACGGGGGCCTTGCGGGTGTCGATGGAGATGGGCACGGCCATCTCGGCCCTTATGGCGCCGATCACCGGGGCGGTGCGGCGGATTTCCTCTTCGATATCGACTTCGGTCGAGCCGGGGCGGGTGGATTCGCCGCCGATGTCGAGGATGTCGGCGCCCTGTTCAGCCATGGCGCGGGCATGGGCGAGGGCGGCGTCGGGGGAGAAGTGCTCGCCGCCGTCGGAGAAGCTGTCGGGGGTGACGTTGAGGATTCCCATGAGGCGCGGTGCGTCGAAGCTGAGACCGGTGATGGGGGCGCGGGGTTTGGTCAGGTTTTCAAGGGCGTCAGCGGGGATGTCGGCCGCGGGGAGGAGACGGGACGGGGCGTCGCGGTGCATGGCCTCGACCGTGTCGAACCACGCCCAGCCGCCGGCAAGGGGGAAGGCGCCGGTGGGGCGGGCGCGGTCGGTGCTGGGGATGGGGCGGTAGTAGGTCATGGGCGGCTACGGGTCGGGTCAGAGGCCCCGGCTCGGGGGCCGGGACGGGGCGTTTTGCGGGGCGAGGCCCTTACAGGCCCGACTGGGCGATGTCCTGGACAAGCACGGGGACGGGCGGGTCGGCAGGGGGTGTTTCGCCGATGAGCAGCAGGTCGGAGGCGTCGATATGGCCGGCGAACCACGAGGCGAGCGCGACCGGGTCGTCGGGGCCGGTGGTGGGGCCGTCGACGGCGTCGAGCACGATCTTCGAGGGGGCCCAGACGCTGATCTGGCCGTTCTTCATGGCCCAGTCGAGCTCGGTCCGGCTGCCCACGACGACGCAGCGGTCATCACGCCCCGCGAGCACCCAGGCGTTCTGTTCCAGGGCCAGCAGGTCGACGCGGCGCTGGGTCATCTTGTGGCCGGTCTGCGGGGCGGGCGTGTCGGCATGGCCGACGCAGAGGATCACCGGCTCGGCCCGGGCCTGCAACTGGTCGAGCCAGCGGGCGAGGTTGGGCGAGCGGATGGCGGCGTTGGTGAGGTAGACCACGTGCGGGTGCGGGGCCGTGGCGTGGTGAGGCGTGACGGGCTTGGTCTTGAGGTCCGAGACGGAGCGGACGATCTCGACGCCGAGAGCGCCCGGCCCGCGGTCGAGCTTCTCGATGCGGACGAAGGTGCGTACCGCCTGCGGCTCCCACAGGATGCGTTCGGCGATGCGCTCGGCCAGCGTTTCAAGGAGGTTCAGGCGTTCTTCGGCGAGCGCTGCATGGATCGCCTCGGTCACCTTGTCGTAGCTGAGGATGCGGTCGACATCGTCGTCGATCGGGTCGGTGAGGGGGCGCACCTCGACCACGACGTTGAAGGCGACGCGCTGGGTGGTGCCGCGCTCGGCCTGGAAGGCGCCGATTTCCACCTCGACCACGTGATCGCGGACGGAAATGCGGTCGAGCGGGCCGTCGGGGGCGGTGGCGTCGGCGCGGGCCGAGGGGTGGGCGAAGGCGAGGCGGATCTCGTTGGACATGGGGTGTCCTCTGGCAGGGTCGTTGGGGCGGGAGATAGCATGGGGGGCGGCGGATGGGGAGGGGCGAATGCGACGGGGCGGGGCGCGGAGACGGCAGGGGGCGGCGATTCGAAGGTTAACGGCGTTGTTTTGAAGGGATCGTGACGTCGGTATCACGTCGGTATTCCGTCGGTATCGCGTCGGTTTCCGGGGCTGTGGAGCGGTTGGTTGATGTGGCGTTCCGGGCGCAACAGGCGAGATGTTGTGTTGGGCGCAACGGGGGAGAAGTGGTGCCGGGCGGCGGCCGACTGCGGGTGGGCGAGGCGTTTGTTGGGCCGTCTGCGCGGAACAAAGGGCTTCAGCCCGCCGCGCATCGACGGGCCGCCCGGACGGCACGGCGATTTCGCGGGTGGAGTGGCACGCGCGCGGGTTGGATGTGCTTGGCAGGCATAAATTGCCCATCACCAAGGTCGGATCGCCGTACCACGGCCCGCCGATGCGCGGCTTCGCAACGTTGGCGGCCGCGCGGTGCACGACCTGTGTCGTTGCGGGTGGCGGTGAAGCGCGAGCCCGTCCCGCCAATCCACACCTCGCCACACGGGCCGATCACACTATGCTATGCTGCAGACAGTCCTAGAGACGTCTACGTCTGACAACGCCACGCAACACACCCGGAGGTTCTACATGACGACCAGACGCAATTTCCTCATCGGCAGCGCCGCTGCCGGAACGGTCACGGTTCTGCCGTCGCTCGCGCTTGCCGCCGAGGACGGGACGAGCCTGAACTTCATGGACGGCAAGCTGACCATCCATCCGATCTCGCACGCCTCCTTCGTGATGGAAACGCCGTCGGGGGTGATCTACGTCGATCCCGTTGGAGAGGATGCAGCCTACGAGGACCTGCCCGAGCCGGACCTCATTCTTGTCACGCACCGGCATGGCGACCATTTCAGCGCCGACCTGCTGGGGGTTCTGCCCAAGGCGCCGATCCTGACCAACGAGGACGTGACCGCGATGATGCCCGAGGACATGCAGGCGCGGGCCCACGTGATCGCCGCGGGCGACAGCACCGAGATGGCGGGCGTCGGGATCGAGGCGGTGCCGGCCTACAACATCACCGAGGGGCGGATGGAGTTCCACCCGCAGGACCGGGGCGATATCGGCTTCGTGCTGACGCTGGACGGCTCGCGCGTGTATATCTCGGGCGACACCGAGGGGACGGAGGAGATGCGGGCGCTGGAGGATATCGACCTGGCGCTGGTCTGCATGAACCTGCCGTTTACCATGACCGCGGAGCAGGCGGCGGATGCCGTGGCCGCGTTCGCGCCGGCGATGGTGATCCCCTACCATTACCGCGGGCGCGACGGCGGCACGCAGGACCCGGAGGCCTTTGCCAAGATGCTGGAGGAGGCCGGGGCCGAGACCGAGGTCACGATCTATGACTGGTATCACGGGGAGCTGGGGTAAACGCCCGGGGGGTGCGTTCCCCTGGGCTGCCTGGCACCTGCCCGGCGGGTCAATGGTGGGGAGGATCGGGGATGACGACGGCGTTTGGCCCCGGATGAAGCTCCGCACGCAGGCTTTCGTCCGTAGGCTGTAGCAAAAAGGCCCCGGCGCGATGCCGGGGCCTTTCTTTCTGTCGAGCGGGTCGGGCGCCTAGTGGGCGTGGCCCTTGTCCCATTCCTCCTGCTTGGGGAGGATTTCGAACGTGTGCTCGGGCGGGGGCGAGGCCACCGTCCATTCCAGCGTGTCGGCGTATTCGTTCCAGTAGTTGTTCTGGGTCACCTTGGCGCCCCGGAACAGCGAGTAGAACACGATGCCGAAGAAGAAGATGAACGAGGCGAAGGAGATGAACGCGCCGAGCGAGGACCACCAGTTCCAGACCGCGAAGGCCTCGGGGTAGTCGATATAGCGGCGCGGCATGCCCTGACGGCCCAGGAAGTGCTGCGGGAAGAAGGTCAGGTTCGCACCGAGGAACATCGCCCAGAAGTGCAGCTTGCCCGCCCATTCCGGGTATTGGCGCCCGGTCATCTTGCCGAAGTAGAAGTAGATCCCGGCGAAGATGGCGAAGACGGCGCCCAGCGACATCACGTAGTGGAAGTGCGCGACCACGTAGTAGGTGTCGTGGTAGGCGCGGTCGATGCCGGCCTGCGACAGGACGATGCCGGTCACGCCGCCCACGGTGAAGAGGAACAGGAAGCCGAACGCCCAGAGCATCGGCGTCTTGAACTCGATCGATCCGCCCCACATCGTGGCGATCCACGAGAAGACCTTCACCCCTGTCGGCACGGCGATGACCATCGTGGCCAGCATGAAGTAGCTCTGCTGGGTCAGCGACATGCCCACGGTGTACATGTGGTGCGCCCACACGACGAAGCCGAGAAGGCCGATGGCGATCAGCGCCCAGACCATCGGGAGGTAGCCGAAGATCGGTTTGCGCGAGAAGGTCGCGATCACGTGGGAGATGATGCCGAAGCCGGGCAGGATGATGATGTACACTTCCGGGTGGCCGAAGAACCACAGGATGTGCTGGTAGAGGATCGGGTCACCGCCACCGGCCGGATCGAAGAAGGTCGTGCCGAAGTTCCGGTCGGTCAGCAGCATGGTGATGGCGCCCGCCAGGACCGGCAGCGACAGCAGGATGAGCCATGCCGTGACGAAGATCGACCACGAAAAGAGCGGCACCTTGAAGAGCGTCATGCCGGGCGCGCGCATGTTCAGGAAGGTGGTGATCATGTTGATCGCGCCGAGGATCGACGAGGCGCCCGAGACGTGGACCGCGAAGATCGCGAGGTCCATCGACATGCCGGCCTCGCTTGACGAGAGCGGCGGGTAGAGCACCCAGCCCACGCCAGAGCCCAACTGGCCGTTGCCGCCCGGAGAGAGCAGCGAGGCCACGCCCAGCGAGGTACCGGCGACGTAGAGCCAGAACGACAGGTTGTTCATCCGCGGGAACGCCATGTCGGGCGCGCCGATCTGCAGCGGCATGAAGAAGTTGCCGAAGCCGCCGAAGAGGGCCGGGATCACCACGAAGAACATCATCAGGACGCCGTGATAGGTGATCATCACGTTCCAGAGGTGGCCGTTCGGGGTACATTCGCCCGCCGCCGCCGCGATGAAGCGCGCGCCTTCGAGGCACATGTACTGAACGCCCGGCTCCATCAGTTCCATCCGCATGTAGACGGTGAACATGACCGAGATCAGCCCGACGATGGCCGAGGTGATCAGGTAGAGGATACCGATATCCTTGTGGTTGGTGGACATGAACCAGCGGGTGAAGAACCCGCGGTTGTCTTCATGGCCGTCGCCGTGAATGGCCGCATCTGCCATTGGCTGCCTCCTGCTGCATCTTACTGTGGCGCGTCACCGGTCGAGTCACGCACCGGCAATTGGTGCAGGTTTTAGAATGCATCGGTCACAGGGGCAATGCATGAGTTTGACATGGATCAATGAATATTGTCGCACCCCCGGCCGGGCGGTTCCCTGTGATCACGCCGATTTGTGCGGCGGACACGAAGCGGTGAGACGAGGCGGGCGCGGGGCGGTTTTCGTTTGTTTTCAGGCGGAAACGGCACAGGTCACCTGCTACCGGACGGAACAAAGACACCCGGGTGACGTTGACGCTTCACCAGTTAGAGACTTGAGAGGAGTTATTCATGAAACATTGGAACACAGTTACCAAGGCCGGCGCCGCTGCCACGGTCGCGCTGCTTGTCGGCCTTCCCGCCAACGCCATGACCTGCGAGGAATTCTCCGCGATGAGCGAAGACGGCCAGCGCGGCTGGGTCATGGGCATCGATGCCGGTCGCATGGAAGCGCGCGAGATGGCGCGCGGCGACATGGGCGCAGATGCGTCCGCCGAGGGTGTGTCCGTCAAGGAAGACGACAGCACCGATGGCGGCCGTGAAGAGGCCCGCGAAGAGGCCACCGGTGCGCCGGACGTGTATGTCCAGGTCGTCGAGGCCTGCTCGGGTTCGCCCGCGATGGACGTCACCGAGGCGTATCCCATGATGGATCCCCAAGAGAAGGGCGGCTGACGCCCGGGGATCCGTTGCTTTTCAAGGTTGCCGGCCCTTTCGCACAACAGTGCGGAAGGGTCGGTTTTTTTTTGTGGGCCGGGATTTGCGGGGCTCGGCCGCGCAAGCATCCCGGATGTTGGTGCGCCCACCCGCGGTCGGGCGCTGCCCGGCGGGGCAAACGTCCGGCAGGGAACCGTGTTCAAGCCGGGCTCATGCCGGGGCGCGGGCCGGGAAGATCGCGGGGAAGGTCTTTTTCAGCGCCGTGTCGACATCGCCCATTTCCACCGGCAGGCCGAGATCGACCAGCGAGGTGACGCCATGCTCGGCGATGCCGCAGGGGACGATGCCGGAGAAATGCTCGAGATCGGGTTCGACGTTGATCGAGATGCCGTGGAAGCTGACCCACCGGTGCATCTTGATGCCGATGGCGGCGATCTTGTCTTCGGGTTTCGCGCCTGTGGCGGTGAGCGGCCTGTCGTCGCGCACCACCCAGACGCCGACCCGGCCGGGGCGGATTTCGCCCTTCACGTTGAACTGGTCGAGCGTGGCGATCACCCAGGTTTCGAGCTGTTCGACGAAGCGGCGCAGGTCGCGGCCGCGGCGGCCCACGTTCAGCATGACGTAGACCACGCGCTGGCCCGGCCCGTGATAGGTGTATTGCCCGCCCCGGCGGGTCTGGTGGACCGGGAACCGGTCGGGCGCGCGCAGGTCGGCGGGGTTGGCCGAGGGGCCGGCGGTGTAGAGCGGCGGATGCTCGACCAGCCAGACCGCCTCGTCGGCGCGGCCCTCGGCGATGGCGGCGGCGCGCGCCTCCATCTCGCGGCAGGCGTCGTCATATCCGGTCAGGCCGGGGGAGGTGATCCAGTTCACCATGGCGTGGCCAGCCCCTTTGCTGTGGCCGGCGATTCGCCGGCTTTTGCCCCTGGGGAATGGAGTATCGCATTGAGCCGAAAGTGCAAATTGGCGCGCAAAAAAGCGTGACGGATTCGCGAAACCCCGTGCTAGCATGGCCGGCATCAAGGAATTTTCGAACCTAGGGGGATAATTGCAATGGCTTTCAAGAGGATCACGGGTGCGGCGGTGATGACCGCCATGCTGATGGTGCCCGTCGGGCGCGCCCATGCCGGTGACGAGTTCGTGGGCGGGCTTGTCGGCGGGCTGATCGGCGGGGCGATCGGCAGCGGCATCGCCAACCAGCAGCGCCAGAAGGCGCAGACGCGCTCCACGCGGACGCGCACCGTCTATGTCCAGCCGCGCGCCACCTCGGCGCAGCGGCAGGAGGCACGGGAAATCCAGACCTCGCTGAACTATTTCGGCTTCAATGCCGGCGCGGCGGACGGGGTTCTGGGCGGGCAGTCGCGGGCGGCGATCTCGCGCTACCAGGGGTACATGGGATACCCGGCGACCGGGCAGCTTTCGGAATACGAGAAGACCATGCTGCTGGGCGCCTATCACCGGGCGCTGGCCGGCGGCGCCGAGGTCAACCAGATCATCGCCAAGTCGAACGAGGGCGCGCGGGCGTTGCTGATCGCCCAGCGTGACGGGACGACCGGCACGCGCACCACCGGCTATGCCGGGCTGCCGATGGCGGTGTCGGAGGCGGTGGACGAGGTGGCGGACAGTTCCGACCCGTCGGCCGAGCAGCTTCTGCAGCGCTCGGGCTTCATCCAGCTGGCCGACCTCAACGGCGACGGCAGCACGGATTACATCATCGACACCGCGCTGGCCGGCAGCAGCTTCTGGTGCAACGCCTCGCAGTGCAAGACCATGGTCTTTGCCTCGACCTCGGACGGGTACCGGCGGAACGACCTGCTGCTGCATTCGCCGACGCCGGCGAGCTTCGACTGTATCGGCGGCACCTGCCAGGTGAAGGCGGCGCCCGCGGCGCAGCCCGAGGCCAACACGATGATGGCCAAGGCCGAGGAGCCCGAGACCGGCGCCACCGCCGGGCTGACCCTGCCGGTGTTCAACACGGCGCCGAAGCAGAAATCGCTGTCGAGCCATTGCAGCAAGGTCAACCTGCTGACCAGCGCAAATGGCGGGTTCACCACGGTGGCCGATGTCAGCAACCCGGATTTCGCGCTGAACGAACAGCTTTGCCTGACGCGGACCTATGCCGTGGCAAGGGGCGAGGACATGATGGCCTCGGTCCAGGGGGCGAGCCAGGCGGCGATCGAGCAGCAATGCGACGCCTTCGGGCAGAGCATGGCCGTGCATGTCGGCGCGCTCGGCTCGAAGCCGCCCAAGGCGGTGCTGAACGATGTGAGCGGGCTGGTGCTGGAGAGCGGCATGACGCCCGAGCAGCTTCGGACCACGGCGCAGATCTGCATGGCGAGCGGCTACCAGTCGGACAAGATGGCCGCCGCGCTGGGCGGGGCGCTGCTGCTGACCGCGCTGGGCGAGCGGCCCTATGCCGAGCTGGTGGGCCACCACCTGCATGGCGGGTTCGGCACGGATGACAATGCCGACATGGCGCTGGCATGGTACGAGGTGGCGATCTCGGCGCTGGATGGCGGGGCGGCCCCGGTCTTTGCGCCGAGCCAGGCCGACCGGGTCGAGGTGCTGCGCAAGGCGGCGCTGGGGCTGGCGGGCGGCGACGTGGCGATGCCGGTGCCGGCGTCGAGCACGGGCTCGTCGATGCCGGTGTTCACGCTGTCGGAATAACGATCGCAGCCGGGAGGGCGCTCCTGTGTAACCCGGCTGTAGCCTGTGCGCCGCGGGGCCCGAGCCAGCGGTCCCGCGGAGGGCACAGGCGATGCGCGGCATGGGGGAAACCCCGTGCCGCGTCTTCGAGTCCGGGGGGCGTGAAAAAGGCGGAATTTTCCTCTTCACAACGCCCCGGCAATTGCGTATACGCCGCCCACCTACCTGATCACGTGCGGTCGTGGCGGAATTGGTAGACGCGCAGCGTTGAGGTCGCTGTGGGGTAACACCCGTGGAAGTTCGAGTCTTCTCGACCGCACCAGATACTCCCTGACATCGAGGATGCTTGACGCGCTTTCGGCGCGAGTTAGGCGTTTTCTTGAAAAGAAAACGGGTCGGAAAATTGGAATTTTCCGGGACGGAATTCTGCAAAATTCCGTTTGGGTCCCGTGTGTCAGGGATGTGTGTGTCCCGAGGCGGACGCCTTTGCGTTTTCCGCGTGGAAAACGAGAATAGAGAATGCGCATTCTCTATCCCGGAATTTGCGCAAATTCCGGGTTCCCGCTGACGTCCTCGGGTGGGTGAAGTCGATCTGGTTATCGCCAAGTCTCGACTATCCCCGCCAAACGTGCTTCCTGACCCCGGGTAGCGTGTGTGAGGGCCGGGATGACGGGCAGGACCGACAATGCCGTTCTGGGCATTCTGATCAGCATCGTGGCGCTGGTTCTGTTCGACTTCATGGCCCTGATCATCAAGGCGATGTCGGTGCGCTATGCGGCGGCGGAGCTGTCGGCCTATCGCAATCTCTTCGGGCTGGTGCCGAGCGCCGTGGCGCTGTGGATGACGGCGGCGTGGCGGCGCGGCGACCGGAGCCTTCGCATGCGGCAGTGGCGGCTGGCCGTGGCCCGCGGGCTGGCGGTGACGCTGGCGCAGCTTCTGTTCTATTTGTCGTTGGGGCTGATGGCCTTTGCCACGGCGACGACGATTTCCTACACGACCGCGCTTTTCACCACCGCGCTGGCGGTGCCGCTGCTGGGCGAGCGGGTGGGGGTGATCCGCTGGGTAGCGGTGGCGATCGGGTTCGTGGGCGTGGTGCTGATCATGCGGCCGGGGACGGTGGATTTCGCCTGGGTCATGCTGCTGCCTTTCGGGGCCTCGGCGCTTTACGCCTATACCGGGGTGAGTGCGCGGCTGGTCGACGAAGGTGTGCCGACGCCGCTCTTCAACCTCTATTCCTCGGGCGCGGCGGCGGTGGGGTCGGTGGCGCTGGCCTTTGTCCTGGGCGGGTTCACCCCGCTGGCGAGCTGGCAGGATGCGGGGATGATCCTTCTGATGGGCCTGTTCGGGGGCTCGGCGGTGCTGTGCCTGGTGATCTCGTTCCGGATGACCGAGCCCAGCAACCTTGCGCCGTTCAGCTATTTCGGGATTCCCATCGCCTTTGTCTTTGGCTGGCTGTTCTTCGACGAGGCGCCATTCGACACGCTGATGCCGGGGGCGCTTCTGATCGTCGGCGGGGGATTGATGATCGTCTTCCGCGAGCGGCGGTTGCGGCGGGGTGGGGGAAATCCGGAGTGAAAGGGCTGTCCCGGTTATGCGGAACGGCGCGATGAAGCGCTCGCGCGGAATCCAGGGCGAAGCCCGCCGCGCATCGACGGGCCGTCCCGTCGCACCGGAGGTGCGCCGCTATACACGGCACGCCTCTGGCGTGACGGCACGGCGATTTGGCAGTTGGAGTGGCACGCTCGCAGGATGGATGTACTTGGCAGGCACAAAGTGCCCATCACGAATGTTGGTTCGCCGTACCACGGCCCGTCGATGCGCGGCTTCTCACCGGCGCATAAAGAAAGGGCCGCCACGATTGTGACGGCCCCCTCGTATCGCAAGTCGGCCCTGGCTACCCGTAAACCAGCCTTGGCAGCCAGGTGATGATCTGCGGGAAGAGCATGCAGGCCGCCAGCCCCACCACCTGCAGTAACAGGAAGGGCAGGGCCGAGCGGAAGATATCGCCCATCGGGATTTCCGGCGGCGCCACCCCGCGCAGGTAGAACAGCGCATAGCCGAAGGGCGGCGACAGGAAGCTCATCTGCATGTTGACGAGGTAGAGCACCCCGAACCACAGCACCAGGTCGCTTTCGGAGCCGAGGCCGAAGGCCTGGGCCCCCAGCGCCTTGATGATCGGCACGAAGATCGGCACCGCCAGAAGCAGGATGCCGACCCAGTCGAGGAACATGCCCAGCAGGATCAGGATCACCTGCATCAGGATCAGGATGCCCCAGGGGCCCAGGCCGAGACCGGTCATGGTGTCCTCGACGAATTGCTGGCCGCCCTCGAGCACGTAGAGCCCGACGAAGATGGTGGCGCCGAACATGATCCAGATGACCATGGCCGAGGCCTTGAGCGTGGTCAGGCATGCCTCGCGCACGGTGGCCCAGTCGAGCTTGCGGTGGATGGCGGCGACGATGAAGGCGCCGAAGGTGCCGATGCCGGCCGCCTCCACGGGCGTGGCGACGCCGGTGAAGATCACGCCGAGCACCACCGCGATCAGGGTGATGGGCGCCGCCATGTTGCCCAGCAGGCGCAGTTTCTCGGCGTTGCTGACGCGTTCCTCGACCGGGATGGGCGGGCCCTTGGCCGGGTTGGCGTAGCACATCACCGTGACGTATAGGATGTAGAAGCCCGACAGCATCAGCCCCGGCAGCACCGCGCCGATGAACAGCTCGCCCACCGATTGCTCGGCCACCACCGCGTAGATGATGGCGAGGATCGAGGGCGGGATCAGGATGCCCAGCGTGCCGCCCGCCATGATCGAGCCCATGGCGATCTTGGGGTCGTAATGGCGCTTGAGCATGGCCGGAAGCGCGATGATGCCCATGGTGACCACCGCCGCGCCGATCACGCCCACCATGGCGGCAAGGATCGTCGAGGCGATGATCGTGGCCGAGGCGAGCCCGCCCTTCACGCCGCCCAGCAGCTTGTAGATGACGTCGAACATCTCGTTGATGATGCCCGCCCTTTCCAGCATCGCCGCCAGGAATATGAAGAGCGGGATGGCCGAAAGCTGGTAGTTCGTCATCAGGGGGAAGATGCGTGACGGCACGATGTTGAGCGTGCGCGCGTCGCCCAGGATGAATAGGAAGACGCAGGCCAGCCCGCCGGTCACGAAGGCCAGCGGCAGGCCGGCCATCAGGAGCACGATGAGGCTGCCGAACATCAGCAGCGTCAGCCATGCAATGTCAATCTCGATACCCATGGCTTACCCCGCCTGCATGCTGTGACGAACGGTTGCGACGTCGCGGGCGAGCTTGGCGATCCCCTGCAGGATCAGCAGCACCGCGCCCACGACGATGGCCCATTTGAAGGGCCAGTAGGCGATCGTCCATTCCGAGAAGGAGATCTCGTTCACCACCGTCGCGTCCATCGCGAAGATCCAGCCGGTGACCAGAAGGGTGCCCGCGAAGATGAAGAAGAAGATCGAGGTGAAGAGGTCGACCACCGCCTTCCGGAGCGGCGACCACTCGGCGTAGAACACGTCGACCTTCACGTGCGCGTCGGTGAGCGCCGCGTAGGCGCCGGCGATGAGGTATTGCATCCCGAACATCAGGAACATGCCTTCATGCACCCAGATGGTGGGCGAGTTGAAGACGTAGCGGGCGACCACCTCGAAGTAATAGGCGAAGACCGCGATGACCGCCCAGTAGGAGACGAACTCGCCGCAGAAATAGGACATCCGGTCGATCGCCCCGGTCCAGCCGGTGCCGATATGGTCGTGGTCCTTCTTCTCTGCCTCCTGCTCGATATGTTCGAGCCGGGCCTCGGCCGGGCTGACGGGCGCGGGCTCGGCATCGGCGCGGGCCTGGGCCTTGCGGACCATGCCGGGGATCAGCACCGCGTCGATGGCGATAAGCGCGCAAAGCAGCATGAGCGCGTAGAAGGCGAAGTCGGACCATTGCTTGCGGGCGGCGCGGGCGTTGTCGAGCGCCGGGCCGGCAGCGTCGAGGTCGGCCTGGGCCTTCTCGAGGCGCTCGGCGTCGGAGACCTTGGAGCCTTGCGCCTTTTCCAGCTCCTTCTCGGCGCGGATCTGGGCGAAGGAGCCTTCCTCGGCCGCCTCGAGATCGGCCTGCAGCTTGGCGATCCGGTCGTCGGCGCCGGTGACTTTCGGCTCCAGCCGGTCGACGATGCGCTGGGCGCTGGCGACCTCGTTGGCGGTCTGGCTGACCACCTCGCGGGCCTCGCGCCCCTGGGCGTTGAAGACGAGGATGGCGAAGAAGATCGGCAGGAACACCAGCCCCCAGAGGTTGCGGAGGTAGAGCCGGTGCAGGCCGAGCAGCCCGCCGGTGACGAGGATCATGTAGGCGATCGGCACGGAGTATCCCCGTGTCCGCGTGCGCCGGGCCATCACCATGGCGACCAGGGGGAAGACCAGAAGGCCCCCCCAGTACAGCCAGTGCGGCAGGATGAAATCTATGCTGGGCATTGTCTTTCCGCTTGTGCGCGCAGGTCGGGCCCCCGCGCCGTGGCGGGGGCCCGATGTTTCAGGAGATCACGGCAGGCCGTGGCTCAGAGATCGAGTTCCTGGCCTTCGACCATCTCGGGCGTGACGTAGCCCAGCGAGCCCGACATCATGTAGTCGAGCTGGATCTTGAAGACGCGGGCCGCGTTCTTGTCGCGGTTGGCGTACTTGTACCAGATCGGCACGGCGACCTCGGTCATGATCTCGACATCGGTCTGGCTGAGTCGGGTGACCTCGGTGCCGTCGGCCTCGAATTTCTCCCAGGCTTCCTGGTCGGCCTTCTGGATGGCGGCGTGGTGCGCGTCGGAATAGGCGTGCACCTCCATTTCGACGAATTGCTTCATCTCGTCGGAAAGCGCGTTCCAGCTGTCCATGCCGACCGTCAGGTCCATCAGGTCGACGGGCTGGTAGACCGACATGAAGCCCGGCGGGCCCATGGAGATGTAATCGGTCACCTGGCTGAAGCCGAGCGCGTAGTTCACCGCCGGGCCGACGTAATCGGCCACGTCGATCGTGCCCTTTTCCAGCGCCGGGAAGATTTCCGAGCCGGGCAGGAGCGTGGTCTTGGCGCCGAGCGCCGAGAAGAGTTCCGCGACCATGCCGCCGGGGGCGCGCATCTTGCGGCCCGAGAAGTCATCGACCGAGCGGATCGGCACCTTGGAGTGGATGATGTTGGGCCCGTGGTGGATGGGGCCCACGAAATGCATGTTCTGCTGGGCGTAGAGCTCGCGGGCGATCTCGAGCCCGCCGAGGCCGTAGTAGAACACGTCGAATTCGTGCGGGTTGCGCAGGCCCATCGGGTAGCTTGTCAGGAACATGGCCGCCGGGATGATCCCTTGCGCGTAGATGGTGAACGGGTTCACCGCGTCGAGCACGCCATTCTTGACCGCGTCGAAGAGCTGGAAATCGCCCACGACGTCATTGGCGCCGAAAGGCTCGAAGGCCAGCTCGCCGCCGCTTTTTTCCTCGATCGAGGCGGCCCAGTCCTTGAAGATCTGCAACCCGATGCCGCCGGGCCAGGATGTCTGGATCTTCCAGGTGGTGGTCTGGCCCTGCGCCGTGGCGATGGCCGGGGCCGAAAGCCCGGCCGCGCCCGCTGTCGCGAGCCCGGTCAGCGCGGCGCGACGTGAAATCGTCTTGTCGTGTGTCATTCTTTCCTCCCAGTTGTCTGGCATGCCACGCAAAGCGCCCTCCCAGACGCCGGCCGCAGCAGTGCCGCGAGGCCCAAACTAAAGCCTCACTGAAATTGGTAAAGGTTTTTTTCCAATTTGCGGGTTCGCGGTCGGGCCGGGGGGTGGGTCTGGCGGTGGGCGCGCGGTCTGGTAGCGTGCAGGGGAAAGGGATTCGGAGAGGTGTCGAACATGGCGGAAAAGGTTTGCGTGATCATCGGCGGGGGCCGCGGCATGGGCGCCGCCACCGCGCGGGAAATGCACGGGCGGGGGTACAAGCTGGCGCTGATGTCGCCGTCGGAGAGCTGCGAGGCGCTGGCGGCGGAGCTGGGCGGCGTGGCGCGGCGCGGCAAGGCGGAGGTGGCCGGGGATACGCAGGCGCTGTTCGACCTGGCGATGGAGACTTACGGCCGGATCGACGCGCTGCTGATCCACGTGGGCGGGCCGCCCAAGGGGGATCTTCTGGAGATATCCGAGGAGGACTGGGACCGGGCGCACGAGATGGTACTGAAGCCGGTGATCCGGATGGCCAAGCTGGTGACGCCGGTGATGGAGCGCCAGGGCGGCGGCTCGATCGTGGCGATCACCACGTTCTCGGCCTTCGAGCCGAGCCTGACCTTTCCGACGTCGAGCGTCTACCGGGTGGGGGTGTCGTCCTTCGCGAAGCTCTATTCCGACCGGTACGGGCCGGCGAATATCCGGTTCAACTGCGTGCTGCCGGGGTTCACCGACAGCCTGGACCTGCCCCAGAAGTTCGCCGAGATGTCGGCGCTGGGGCGGCTGGGCCGCGCCGAGGAGCAGGCGAAGGCGGCGGCCTTCCTGCTGAGCGAGGACAGCGGGTTCATCACCGGCCAGTCGCTCAGGGTCGACGGGGGCGTGACGCGGCATATGTGAAAGGGTGCGGTGCGCGGCCTGCATGGGCCGGCGCTGCTGACTGGTAGGGAGATAGGGCCGATGATCCTGCGCGTTTTCGTCTTGCTGATGGTGTTTGCGGGCCTGCCGATGGCGGCGGGCGCGGTGGACCGGGCCGCCGTGGAGCGGCAATACCGGGACTGGCTGGAGCAGGTGGTATGGCCGAGGGCGCAGGCCGAGGGCGTGGCGCGGGGCACGTTCGAGGCAGCGTTCCGGGGCGTCACGCTGGATTGGGACCTGCCGGACCTGGTGCCGCCGGGGAGCGCGGCGCGCACGCCCGAGACGCAGTACCAGGCCGAGTTCGGCGTGCCGGCGGCCTATTTCGGGCGCGGCAAGGTGGAAGGCGCGGCCGAGGTCGGGCGGGTGATGGCACGGCGCCATGCCGGGGCGCTGGCCGCGGCGGAGGCGGCGACGGGCGTGCCGGGGCGGATCGTGCTGGCCGTCTGGGGGCGCGAGAGCGGCTATGGCCGGGTCGCGATCAGGTACAACGCGTTCGAGGTGCTGGGCACCAAGGGGTTCATGAGCACGCGGGCGGCGTTCTTCACCGAGGAGCTGATCGCCGCGCTGAAGATCGCCGAGGCGGGCCATGCGCCGGGATCGGCGCTGAAGAGCAGCTGGGCCGGGGCGCTGGGCCAGCCGCAGTTCATGCCCTCGCGATACCTGCAGTTCGCGGCGGATGGCGATGGCGACGGCAAGGCGGATATCTGGGGGTCGGAGGCGGACACGATCGCCTCGATCGCCCGCTACCTCGAGCATTTCGGCTGGGTGCCGGGGCGCGACTGGGGGTTCGAGGTGGCGGTGCCGGCATCGGTCTCCTGCACGCTGGAGGGGCCCGACCAGGGGCGGCCGATCGCAGAATGGGTCGAGATGGGCGTGACCCGCGTGTCGGGGCGGCCGTTTCCCGAGCACGAGCTGGCGGGCGAGGGCTACCTGATGATGCCCGCGGGGCGGAAGGGGCCCGCCTTCATCGTGACGCCGAATTTCTACGTGCTGAAGAAGTATAACGAGAGCGATCTCTACGCGCTGTTCGTGGGGCATGTGGGCGACCGGATCCAGTACGGGATCGGGGATTTCCGGGGCGACTGGGGGCGTGTCGGCGGGCTGAAACGCTCGGACGTGGCGGCAATGCAGGCGGCGCTGGTGGAGCAGGGCCATGACGTGGGCGGGGTCGACGGGCTGGCCGGGTTCAAGACGCGGCGGTCTATCGGGCGCTGGCAGGAAGCGGCGGGCCAGGGGGCGACATGCTTTCCGGAGGCGTCGATGAAAGGGGCCTTGGTGCGGTAAGCGGCCGTTTTCTTCAAAAGAAAACGGTCCGAAATCTTTTGAAGATTTCGGCGCCGGCGCGCGGGAGGCACAGGTTCGGGCCGCGCGGGCCGCTGGCCTGGCGGCCGGATGCGGGCCGTGGCCGGAACGCGAGGGGCGCTGCCGCGTTGGGGTAGCATTGCAACGCGGGTTTGGGGCCGTCGCCATGTTCGAATCCTTT
Organism: Roseovarius sp.; assembly: GCF_030373445.1. Classification (GTDB taxonomy): domain Bacteria; phylum Pseudomonadota; class Alphaproteobacteria; order Rhodobacterales; family Rhodobacteraceae; genus Roseovarius. Next base: position 182,111 of record NZ_JAUCYU010000006.1, on the reverse strand, counting down.
TCGCTTCCGCTGGTCTTCGGCGCCTTCGCGCTGGCGGCGCTGGTCGTGCTGGTGCTGGGCACGAAGATGGCGGGGCTGGCCGACCGGATCGCCGACAGCACCGGGCTGGGCGAGGCGGTGACGGGCGGGCTTCTGCTTGGGGCGGCGACGTCGCTGTCCGGCACCGTGGTGTCGCTGACCGCCGCGCTGGACGGGCGCGCCGGGCTGGCCTTTTCCAACGGCATCGGCGGGATCGCGGCGCAGACGGCGTTCCTTGCGCTGGCCGACATGGTGTACCGGAAGGCCAATCTCGAGCATTCGGCGGCGGACGTGACCAACGTCTTCCAGGCGGCGCTTCTGTCGCTGATGCTGGTGGTGCCGCTGGGGGCGGCGATGACGCCCGATGTCTCTTTCTGGGCGGTGCACCCGGCGTCGGTTCTGCTGCTGGTGATCTACCTGATGGGCGCCTACCGCACGGCGGACATGAAGGAAAACCCGATGTGGAAGGCGGTGGACACCAAGGAGACCCGCCACGACACGCCCGACGAGGAGACGACGGCCAAGGAAAGCCCGGCGCGGCAGATCGCCCTCTTCGTGGCGATGATGTTGGTGCTGGGGGTCGCGGGCTGGGTGATCGCCCAGTCGGCGGAGCAGATCACCGACCGGATGAACCTGTCGGCGGCGCTGGTGGGGGCGCTGATGACGGCGGTGGTGACCTCGCTGCCGGAACTGGTGACGACGCTCGCCGCCGTGCGCCGTGGGGCGCTGCAGCTGGCCGTGGGGGGGATCATCGGCGGCAACAGTTTCGACGTGCTGTTCCTGACCCTGTCGGATTTCGGCTATCGCGACGGCTCGCTCTACCACGCGATCGGGTCGGGCGACCTGTTCTGGCTGATCGTCGGGCAGGCGATGACGGCGATCCTGCTGCTGGGCCTCATCGTGCGCGAGAAGCAGGGGCCGGGGGGGATCGGCTGGGAAAGCGTGCTGATGCTGTCGATCTACGGCGGCGCGGTGGGCTTCCAGGCGTGGTCGGGCTGAGGGGCGCCGGCGGGCGGCGCGCCTCCTTGCCGGCCGCTGGCGGGTCAGCTTCCGTCGGCGGCGGGGCTGACCGAGACGAGGTAGGCCCACAGGTCCTGCGCGTCCTCGGCCTTGCGCAGCTTGAAGGTCATCTTGCCGCGCCCGCTTTCGCCGGTGGTCTCGTTGAGCCAGGCGGTCGGGTCCTGCAGGTAGCCCGCGAAGCTGTCGGCGTCCCAGGCGAGGCCCTGTTCCCCGGCGGTGACGAGAAGGTCGGAATAGCGGAAATCCTCGACCGAGCCGGCCACCCGGCCCGGCAGGCCGTAGAGGTTGGGCCCGGTGCGGCCGCCGCGCAGGATGGTCTCGTCGGCGGACGCAATGGTGTGGCAGGCCTTGCACTGGCGGAAGGCCTTTTCCCCGGCCGCCGCGTCGCCGGCCTCGTCGGCATGGGCGGGCAGGGCAAGGGCGATCGTGGCGGTGAGGGCTGCAATCGTTGGTTTCATCGGGATGCCTCCTGGCTTTGATGGGGGCAGTGTTCGCGGCGCGGGGCGCGCCCGTCAACGCAACGCGGTGTCGCAGGTGCTGGCATCCGGGCGGGATGGGCGTTACATGGCGCTGCGACGGAAGGATTGCAGGACGAGTGACGCCATGACCGGAGCAGAGACCGTGACGCCCGACATGATCCCCGCCTGGGTGGAGGGCGGCCTTGTGCCCGTGGAGAAGATCGAGGTGCATCGCCGGGGCCTCCTGCACAAGGCGGTGTCGGTCTTCGTGCTGTGCGGCGAGGCGGTGCTGATCCAGCGGCGGGCGCTGGGAAAGTATCACACGCCGGGGCTGTGGGCGAACACCTGCTGCACGCACCCGCACTGGGGCGAGGCGCCGGAGGCCTGCGCCCATCGGCGGCTGCGGCAGGAGCTGGGGCTGGAGGGGCTCGACCTCGAGCACCGCGACCAGGTGACCTACCGCGCCGATGTGGGCGGCGGGCTGACCGAGCACGAGCGGGTGGATATCTTCGTGGCGCGGGTGGCGGAGAAGCCCGTGCCGGTGCCGAACCCGGCAGAGGTGATGGCGGTGGACTGGGTGCCGATGGCGGCACTGGCCGCGCAGACGCGCGAGCGGCCGGAGATTTTCACGCCGTGGCTGCGGATTTACCTTTCCGAGCATGCGGGGCAGATATTCGCCTGAGCGGGCGCCGGACCTGCCCAATCTTCGGGCCAAGCGGCGGCCGGGGCGGCGGCATCGCGCGTTTTGCGGCACCGGTTGTTTGACAAGGCGGTTAAAACGCTGAAAAACAAGCCTTAACCAAGGCGCCCCAGGCGGTGCGACACAGGCAGGAGGGACGCGGGCCCGTGCCCAGCAGACCCAACCCATTCGAGGCGCGGCTGCGCGCGCTGGTCGGCCGAATCTACCCGGAGGCCGATCAGAAGGCGATCTGCGGCCAGATCGTCGAGGCGTTCTGGCCCGAGGGCTCGCACCGGCGCAAGCGGGCGCGGGCGCCGTCGAACCGGCTCTGGTCGGAGCAGGACGCGGTGCTGATCACCTATGGCAACTCGATCATCGACGGCACCTACAAGCCGCTGGACCTGCTGGAGGATTTCCTGACCGAACGGATGCAGGGGGTGGTGAACGGGGTGCATATCCTGCCGTTCTTCCCGTTCAGTTCCGATGACGGGTTCGCGGTGACCGATTACCGTTCCGTTAACCCGCAGCTGGGCGACTGGACGGATATCACCCGGATCGCGAGCCAGTTCCACCTGATGTCTGACCTGGTGCTCAACCACGTGTCGAGCCAGGGGTCGTGGTTTCACGACTACATGCAGGGGCGGGAGCCCTATGACCGGTTCTTCTACGAGGGCAACCCCGAGGACGATTTGAGCCAGGTGGTGCGCCCGCGCACGACGCCGCTTCTGCGCGAGGTCGAGACGCGGGACGGGGCGAAGCATGTCTGGTGTACCTTCAGCCATGACCAGGTGGACCTCGATTTCACCAACCCCGAGGTGCTGCTCGAGATGCTGCGCATCATCCGGATGCATATCGACCGGGGGGTGCGCATCCTGCGGCTCGACGCGGTGGCCTTCGTCTGGAAGGAGCCGGGCACGCCCTGCATCCACCTGCCGCAGACCCATGCCATCGTACAGCTCATGCGGCTCCTGTGCGACTACGCGACCGAAACGGTGGTTCTGCTGACCGAGACCAACGTGCCGCGGACCGAGAACCTCAGCTATTTCGGCAACCGGAACGAGGCGCACGCGGTTTACAACTTCCCCCTGCCGCCGCTGATCCTGCACGCGGTGCAGTCGGGCACGGCGCGCTACCTGCACCGCTGGCAATCGGCGATGCCGCCGGCGCAGCTGGGCTGTGCCTATCTCAACTTCACCGCCAGCCATGACGGGATCGGGATGCGCCCCGCCGAGGGCGTTCTGCCGCCCGAGGAGCAGGCGCGGATGATCGAGGCGGTGACGGCGGCCGGCGGCCTCGTGTCGATGCGCACGCTGCCCGACGGGCGCGAGGCGCCCTACGAGCTCAACTGTTCGCTCTTCGAGGCGATGCGGCAGACGTTCCACGGCGAGGACGAGCATCACCACGACCGGTTCCTGTGCTCGCAGACGATCGTGATGTCGCTGGAGGGAATCCCGGCCTTCTACATCCACGCGCTGCTGGCCACGCCCAACGATCACGACGCGGTGGCGCGGCGGGGGATGAACCGGGCGATCAACCGGCATCGCTGGCATTACCCCGACCTTCTGGAGAAGCTGGGCGACGCGGGCTCGGACCAGGCGAGGGTGATGGCCGGGATGGCCGAGCGCCTGAGGCTGCGCTCGAAGCAGAAGGCGTTCCACCCCAATGCCACGCAGTTCACGCTGGCGCTGGACGAGCGGCTCTTCGGGGTGTGGCGGCAGAGCCTCGACCGGCACCAGTCGATCTTCGCCATCCACAATGTCAGCGCCGACGAGGTGCGGGTCAGCCCCTATGCGTTCAACATGATTGAGGGCGAACGCTGGGTCGACCTGCTGTCGGGCGAGGATATCGTGACGGACGCCGAGGACATCGTCTTCGCCCCCTACCAGTGCCGGTGGATCTCCAACCGGGGCTGACGCGCCCCCTGCTTCTTCTTGGTGAAAATACTCAACCGGAATTTGAAAATTCCGGCAGGAAAACCCTGTTTTCCTGGCCGTTTTCCGCGCGGAAAACGCCCCCCCTCAGGCGTATTCCGCCGCGTCCTCGTTGGCGGCCTGCCTGAGGTCGCGCAGGAACTGTGGATCGGCGGCGTGGACGCGGTTCCACGTTGGGATGAAGGGGCTTTCGTTGGGGTTCTCGAGGAAGATCTGCCCGGCGCGGATGATGTTCTCGGCGAACAGTTCGACCGACTTCTCCTCCTTGTGGCGGTCGACGCGGAGGCCGTTCATCTTGGCGTCGTTGTAGTAGCTTTCCAGCAGGTCGAGCGCCTGGCGGTAATAGGTGGCCTTGAGCGTTCGGAAGAGGTTGGGCGTGAACACCGTGCCGTCGGAGGCGAGCTTGCGGAAGACCGCCTTGCAGATGTCGGTGGACATGCGGCTGAGGCCCTTGCTGGCGTCCTCTTCCGAGAGGTCCTGGTGCTTGTGGTCGTAGGCATCCGAGATCTCGACCTGGCAGACCGATTGCGGGGCGAGGTTGCGCCAGGCCTCGGACAGGACGCCGATCTCGAGCCCCCAGTCGGAGGGGATGCGCAGGTCGGGGAGCGATTGGGTCCGCAGGGCGAACTCGCCCGAGAGCGGGTAGCGGAAGCTGCGCAGGTAATCGAGGTAGTCGCGGTCGCCCACCACCTTCTTGAGCGCGATGAGCAGCGGGCTGACCAGAAGGCGCGTCACCCGGCCGTTCAGCTTCCCCTCGCCGATACGGGGGTAGTAGCCCTTGGCCATCTGGTAGGGGAAGGTCGGGTTGGCGACCGGGTAGACCAGCGAGGCCAGCATCGCGCGGTCGTAGGTGAGGATGTCGCAATCGTGGATCGCCATGACCGAGCTGTCGGCGCAGGCGATCAGGTAGCCCATGCAGGTCCAGACGTTCTTGCCCTTGCCGGGCTCCTGCGGGTAGAGGCCGTGCTCCCGGAGACGGTCGCCGAGGGCCAGCATCCGGGGGCTTTCGTTCCAGAGCACCGTGTGGTTCTGCGGCAGCTCGGCGAAGAATTCGCGGGCGTGGCGGAACTGGGCCTCGTCGGCCTGGTCGAGGCCCACGATGATGCGGTGCAGGTAGGGCACGGTCTTGAGCTCGGCCAGGATGTTGGGCAGCGCCGGGCCCTCGAGCTCGGAGTAGAGGCAGGGCAGGACCAGCGTGATGCGGCGGCTCTCGGCGAAGGCCTGAAGCTCGTATTCGAGGTCGTCAAGGCTGCGGGTGCGCAGGTTGTGAAGGGTGGTGATGTTGCCGTTCTGGTGAAAGTCGCTCATGCCCTGGCCTGTTGTCAGCGTTGCGTTTCGGTAAGCCCGAGGTCCTGCATAAGCGCAAGGACGGCGTGGCACCAGCCTGCCGGGCCTTCCTCGGCGGTGCGGCGGATGCGGCCCTCGGCCTCGCCCGCCAGCGGCGGCAGGGGCGGGGCGGCGTCGTTGCGGATGACGACGCCGTGGTCGGCGCGGTCCAGCATCTCGGTATCGTTCGGGGCATCGCCGAGGGCGATGGTGTGGCGCGGGCGGTAGGTGTCGATGATCTCGTCCATGCGGCCGGCCTTGGTGCCTCCGAAAGATAGGGTGAGGAAACGGCCGCCGCGCCGGGCGGAGAGGCCGGCCGCGTCGGCGGCCTTGAGGAAACGTTCGAGGGCGGCGTCGGTTCCCGTCCAGAGGCCGGGTTCGGAGAAGCGGCGATCCCGGGCCAGCGCCGCGGCGGGTTCGGGCAGGCCGGTGATCCCGGCCACTTCGGCCGTGTCCATGTCGCCGAAGCCGCGGAAACCCGGCGGCAGGCCGGCGAGGCGGGCGCGGAGGTCGGCATAGGGGCTGTCGCCGGTCTCCGTCGCCGCGTGGCCCGCGGGCAGCAGGCCGCTGCCGTTCTCGACAATGGCGGGCCAGTCACCGAGCCCCATTTCGGCCCGGAGCGGGGCGATCTCGGCGGCGGTCTTGCTGCTGGCGAGGATGACGCCGCAGCCCTTTGCCTTCAACGCGTCGAGGGCGGGTTTGGCCGGCGCCCAGGAATAGTCGTCATGGTCCAGCAACGTGCCGTCGAGATCGGAGAAGACGAGGATGTCGGGGGTATTCATCATGCCGTCGAACTGTATTGCCTGTCACGGACGACGATAGCCCCGCGCCATCCGGAGCGTAACCGGTTTCTCAGGAAATGGCGAAGCCGGTGATGAGCTGGCGCAGGCCGATGGCGGCACCGATGAAAATTGCGGCGAAGGTGACCGGCGCCGAGAAGGCCAGCACCGAGAAGGCCGAGAGCCCCTGGCCGATGGTGCAGCCGAAGGCCAGCACCGCGCCGAAGCCCATCAGCACCGCGCCCAGCACCTGCCGGCGCAGTTCGCGGGGGTCCTCGCAGGCTTCCCAGCGGAAATGGCCCTTGATCAGGCTGCCCGCGAAGGCCCCGGCAAGCACGCCCGCGACCGAGCCCACGCCGAAGCTGAGCCCGCCGCCGCTGGAGGTCATGACGTAGAGGAGGGTTTCGCCCAGGGGGGCCGAGTAGGTGTGCGAGACCACCGGCAGGGCGCTGAGATGGCTCTGGACGATGGCCGAACTGCCCCACCAGCCCGAGACGATGGCAAGGCCGACGATGGCGGACCATGCCAGCGTGGCGGGGCTGGAGAGAAATGCCTTCGAGGCCAGCGCCGCCACCGTGATGGCAAGGCCGATGACGAGGCCGGGGCCGATGGCGCCGCCGCCCGCGACCTGGCCGATGACGCCGGCGATGGAGAGGGTGTCGAGGCCAAGCTCGGTGGCCTCGATCAGCGCCACGCGGGCGGAGGCGAGGGGGCCGGAGAGCATGACATAGGCCGAGATGCCCATGACCAGCACGATGACGAAGGCGCGGAAATCGCCGCCGCCGGTGCGGGCCAGGGCGCCGAAACCGCAGGTGCCGGCGATCGACATGCCATAGCCGAAAATGAGCCCGCCGAGGATGCTGGCGACGGGCGACCAGGGCGAGGCAAGGTAGAGGGTTTGCGAGAGGTCGATGGCGCCGAACCCGGCGAGGAGATGCACGCCGAAGGTCGCGACGCCGATGGCGAGCACCCACATGCGCAGGCGCAGGGCGCTGTGCTGGTAGAGAAAATCCTCGATGGCGCCGAGGGTGCAGAAACGCCCCAGCCGGGCCGCGAGGCCCAGCAGCGTGCCACCGAAGAGGCCCACGAGGGCCATCAGCGCCGCATCGGAGATGCCGTCGAACAAGTTTTCCTCCTCCCGGTGCCCGGACCTCAGCGCTTGCCGCAGAAGAGGTCGTGGACGGTGTCGAGTATTCGGATCGCGCGATCGTCTGTCAAACGGTAGTAGATGGTCTTGCCCTCGCGGCGCGGGGCGACGAGCCCTTCGGCGCGGAGGCGCGAGAGCTGTTGCGACACCGCGGCCTGCCGGGCGGAGAGCAGTTCTTCCAGTTCGGTCACCGATTTCTCGCCGGTGGTCAGGTGGCAGAGGATCATCATCCGACCCTCGTGGCTGATCGCCTTGAGGAAGGTTGCGGCCTCGGTGGCGCTTTGCACCATGCGGTCGAGCTCGGCCTGCGTGGCCGGGGTATCAGGCGCGTCGGTGGTCCCGGAGGGCAGGCCGGGGGTCATGAGCCTTCCCCGGTGGCCTCGGGGTGGGCGTCGAGCAGCTGCGTCAGCATCGGCCAGAAGAAATGCTCGCCCGGGTAGCCCTCGATCCGGCCGAGTTCCGCGCCGTCCTCGACCAGCACGAAGGTGGGGGTGTAGACGGGCGTTGTGGCGAAATCGATGTCGGGGGGCAGGTCGCCGATGCGGACGCGGCGGAGGGGGGCGCGGCGGGCCTCGTCCGTCTTGTCGTAGCTTGCGCCGATCTCCTCGTGCCAGAGCTGGCACCAGTGGCAGCCGGGCCGTTCGACCATGACCAGCTCGGCCGCGTCTACCGCGCGCAAGGGCAGCGCGGTGATGGCGGCCAGAAGGAGGGCCGTGACAATTGCAGGTCGAAAGGGCATGAAGGCTCCGGTTGACGGGATCGCGACATATAACATAGTTTGAATATGACATGCGATCAAGAATGACGGGCGTGGATTATGCTGGATGTTTCGCTGATTGGCGCCTTTCTTGGCGGGCTGATCGTTTTCTTCTCGCCCTGCGTGCTGCCGATCGTGCCGTTCTACCTGAGTTACATGGCCGGCGCCTCGATGCAGGAGATCAGCGGCGAGGGCGAGCTGGCGCCGGGCGTGCGGCGGCGGGCGTTCTGGGCGTCGGTGATGTTCTCGGCCGGGATCATCACGGTGTTCGTGCTGCTGGGGGCCGCGGCCTTCGGCCTGAGCCAGGCGTTCCGGTCCGTGCAGACGGAATTCCGGCTGGTGGCGGCGCTGATCGTCTTCATCCTAGGGCTGCACTTCCTGGGCGTGCTGAAGATCGGGTTCCTGAACCGGGTCTTCCAGATGGAGGCCGGCTCGACCCAGAAGATGTCGGTGACGGGCGCCTACGTGGTGGGGTTCGCCTTTGCCGCCGGGTGGACGCCCTGCGTGGGCGGCGTGCTGACCGCGGTGGTGTTCACCGCCTCGACGGAGGCCACGGCGCTGCGGGGGCTGGTGCTGCTGCTGGTATTCGGGCTGGCGATGACGACGCCCTTCATGATCGCGGCGCTGTTCATCGGGCCGTTTTTGCGGTTCGCCGCGCGGTTCCGGCGGCATTTGCCGAAGGTGGAAAAGGCGATGGGGTTGCTGCTGATCGTGTTTGCGGTTCTGATCGCGACCGATAGTGTCAACTATATCGCGCAATGGATGCTGGAGGCCTTTCCGGCCTTCCAGAATATCTGACGGAGGAGAAACGGGATGACACGCCTGCTGAGTTTGATCGCCGCCCTGGTGCTGGCCCTGCCGGTCTTTGCCGCCGAGCTGGGCGATGACGGGCTGCACAAGACCGACTGGATGCGGGACACGTTCAAGGACCTGAACGAGGACCTGGCCGAAGCCAATGCCGAGGGCAAGCGGCTGATGATCCTGTTCGAGCAGCGCGGCTGCATCTACTGCACGCGGATGCACGAGAACGTCTTTCCGATGGAGGTGATCGAGGACTACATCGAGGCCAATTACTTCGTCATCCAGATGGACCTCTACGGCGCGACGGAGGTGACGGATTTCGACGGCGAGCTGATCTCGGAACGCGATGCCGCGCGGAAATGGGGGGTGATGTTCACCCCCTCGATCCTGTTCATGCCCGAGGAGGTGGAGGAAGGTCAGACCGCCGCGCAGGCCGCCGTGGCGGTGATGCCCGGCGCCTTCGAGGCGGGCACCACGCTTGACCTTCTGACCTGGGTCAACGAAAAACGGTATGACGGCGATAACGCCGAGGATTTCCAGCGCTACCACGCGCGGATGGTTCGCGAACGCGACGTCGACCTGGGAGACTGAGCCGGACATGAAATGGCATCGAATTCAGGAATGCGAATTTATTCTTGCCCGAACGTGGCGGTCGACGCTATGATATATAAAAACTTGAATGTGTAACGGGAGGACACATGCGGATACTCACAGCAACTTGCGCGGCCGTACTGATGACGGCGGTCAGCGCGGCAGCCGACGAGGTCGCCCCTGACGACGTGACCTTCGGAGAATACGGCGCGGTCGAGACCTCGCTGACCGGTACGGAGGGCGATGCCGAGAACGGCGCGATGGTGATGAAGACCAAGTCGATGGGCAACTGCATTTCCTGCCACCAGGTCAGCGCGCTGAGCGATGCGCCGTTTCACGGCGAGATCGGCCCGATGCTGGACGGGGCGGGCGACCGCTGGTCCGAGGCCGAGCTGCGCGGGATCGTGAGCAACGCCAAGAACACCTTCCCCGAGTCGATGATGCCCGCCTATTACAAGAGCAGCGGCTTCATCCGCCCCGGCGACGGCTTTACCGGCAAGGCGGGCGAAGAGCCGCTTCCGCCCTTGCTGAGCGCACAACAGATCGAGGATGTCGTGGCCTTCCTGATGACCCAGAAGGAAGAGTGACGTCCTGCGACGGAGACACCCAGAGGAGATGACAATGGAATTCACGAGACGCGAAACGCTGGTGATCGGGGCGGCCGCCGCCGCGGTGGCCGCGCTTCCGATGCCGGCGATGGCCGCGACGACCGACGAGTTGATCGCCGAGTTCACCGGCGGGGCCGACGTGGCCGAGGGCGGTGTCGATCTCGACGCGCCTGAGATTGCCGAGAACGGCAACACGGTGCCGATCGAGGTGGGCGCCGAGGGCGCGACGGCGATCATGGTTCTGGCGGCGGGCAACCCCGTGCCGCCCGTGGCGACGTTCAATTTCGGCCCGCTGGCCGGGGCCACCCGCGCCAAGACCCGCATCCGCCTTGCCACCTCGCAGGACGTGATCGCGGTGGCGAAACTGGCCGATGGCAGCTTTGCCAAGGCCACCAAGGCCGTGAAGGTCACCATCGGCGGCTGCGGCGGCTGAGGCACAAGGAGACAAGACAGATGGCAAAAGGTGTACGCCCCCGCGTGAAAGTTCCCTCGTCGGCCTCGGCCGGGGATGTGATCACGATCAAGACCCTGATCAGCCACAAGATGGAATCGGGTCAGCGCAAGGACAGCGACGGCAACAAGATCCCGCGCTCGATCATCAACCAGTTCACCTGTACCTTCAACGGCGAGACGGTGATCGACGTGAAGATGGAGCCCGCGATCTCGACCAACCCGTATTTCGAATTCGACGCCAAGGTGCCCGAGGCCGGCGAGTTCAAGTTCGTCTGGAACGACGATGACGGCTCGGTCTACGAGGAAACCAAGGCGATCGAGGTCGGCTGAGGATCTGCAAGCCAGTTCCGCGCCCCGGGAAAGAGGGCGCGGAACCACGCCAGGGAGGATAGGATTAGATGAAACTCAAAGCACTCACCGCCGCCGCCGCGCTGCTTGTCGCGCCGGGCCTGGCGCTGGCCGGGCCGGATGACGACACGCTGGTGATCAACGGCGAGACCGAGATGGTCACCAAGACCGAGGCGCCCGCCCACATGGAAGAGACCGGCATCAGCGAGATCATCTCGGGCTGGCATTTCCGGTCGGACGAGACACAGGCGCTGGAGATGGACGATTTCGACAACCCCGGCATGGTGTTCGTCGATATCGGCATGGAACAGTGGGAAACGGTCGAGGGCAGCGCCGAGAAATCCTGTGCCAGCTGCCACGACGCCCCCGAAGACAGCATGACGGGCGTCCGCGCCGTCTATCCGAAATGGAACGAAGAGGCCGAGGAAGTGCGCACGCTGGCCCAGCAGATCAACGCCTGCCGGGAAGACCAGATGGGCGCCGAGCCTTACGGGTACACCAGCGGCGAGATGGCCAACATGGAGGCGCTGATCTCGCTCCAGTCCCGCGGGATGCCGGTGGACGTGGCCATCGACGGCCCGGCACAGAGCACGTGGGAGGCCGGCAAGGAGCTCTACTATACCCGCACAGGCCAGCTTGAACTGAGCTGTGCGAATTGCCACGAGAACAACTATGGCAACATGATCCGCGCCGACCACCTGAGCCAGGGGCAGATCAACGGCTTCCCGGTCTACCGGCTGAAGAACGCCAAGCTGAACACGGTGCACGCGCGCTTCAAGGGCTGCGTGCGCGACACCCGCGCCGAGACCTACAGCCCCGGCAGCCCGGAATTCGTGGCGCTGGAACTGTATGTCGCGAGCCGCGGCAATGGCCTGTCGGTCGAGGGACCGTCGGTACGTAACTGAGTGGAGCCCCGCATCGCGCGCGCGTTGCGGGGTTTTCCTTATCTGAACACATTCAATATTCCGCATGTCAAGGCGGGTCAGGAAGCGCATAACATGATTTCACGCCGCGATTTTCTTCAGGTCGGGATGGCCGCCTCGGCGCTGGTGGGGGCCAGCGGGTTCGGCAACTGGTCGAAGCTGGCCGCGCAGCAGGCGCTGACGCAGGACGAACTTCTGCAGTTCGACACGTTCGGCAACGTGAGCCTCATTCACGTGACCGACATCCACGCCCAGTTGAAACCGGTCTATTTCCGCGAACCGGAGGTGAATATCGGTGTGGGCGCGAACAAGGGCGAGGTGCCGCATATCACCGGCGCCACGTTCCGGAAGATGTACGGCATCGAGGATGGCAGCCCCGCGCATTACGCGCTGACCTATGACGATTTCACCGCGCTGGCGCAGGCCTATGGCCGGATGGGCGGGATGGACCGCGTGGCGACGGTGGTGAACGCCATCCGCGCCGACCGGCCCGACGCGATCCTGCTGGATGGCGGCGATACCTGGCACGGCTCCTACACCTGCCATCACACGGAAGGCCAGGACATGGTCAACGTGATGAACGCGCTGAAGCCCGACGCGATGACCTTTCACTGGGAATTCACGCTGGGGCAGGACCGGGTGCGCGAGCTGGTCGAGGGGCTGCCCTTCGCGGCGCTGGGGCAGAACATCTTCGACGCCGAATGGGACGAGCCGTCGGAAGAGTTCGCGCCCTACGAGTTCTTCGAGCGCGGCGGCACCAAGATCGCCGTGATCGGGCAGGCCTTCCCCTACACGCCGATCGCCAACCCGAGCTGGCTGTTCCCGGATTACAGCTTCGGCATCCGCGACGAACGGATGCAGGAGATGGTGAACGAGGTGCGCGGGCAGGGGGCCGAGCTGGTCGTGGTGCTGAGCCATAACGGCTTCGACGTCGACAAGCAGATGGCGACCGTGGTCGAGGGGATCGACGTGATCCTGTCGGGCCACACCCACGATGCCGTGCCCGAGCCGGTGCTGGTGGGCGAGACGATGATCGTGGCGAGCGGGTCGAACGGCAAGTTCGTCAGCCGGGTGGACCTCGACGTGCGCGACGGGCGGATGATGGGCTTCCGGCACAAACTGATCCCGGTCTTCTCGGACGTGATCGAACCGGATGCGGAGATGACAGCGCTGATCGACGAGCAGCGCGCGCCCTTCGAGGCCGAGATGGGTGAGGTGATCGGCCAGACCGACAGCCTGCTCTATCGCCGGGGCAATTTCAACGGCACGTGGGACGACCTGATCTGCGACGCCCTTCTGTCGGAGCGGGAGGCGGAGATCGCCCTGTCGCCCGGCGTGCGCTGGGGGCCGAGCCTGATACCGGGCGACGACATCACGCGCGAGGATATCTGGAACGTCACCTCGATGAGCTATCCCGAGGCCTATCGCACGGAAATGACGGGGGAATTCCTGAAGGTCGTGCTGGAGGACGTGGCCGACAACATCTTCAACCCCAACCCCTATTACCAGCAGGGCGGCGACATGGTGCGGACCGGCGGGCTGGGCTACCGGATCGACGTGTCCAGGCCGCAGGGCGAGCGGATCTCCGACCTGACCCTGCTTGGCAGCGGCGAGGCGATCGAGGCGGATCGGAGCTACGTGGTCGCCGGCTGGGCCAGCGTCAACGAGGGCACCGAGGGGCCGCCGATCTGGGACGTGGTGGAAAGCCATGTCCGCAAGTTGGGCACGGTGAGCGTGAGCGGGAATGACGACGTGACGGTCACGGGCGTCGAGGGCGAGTAAGGAGGGCGAGCGATGTCGGAAAGCCAGTTCAGGAAACCCACCTCGCGCCGCGCGTTCCTTGGCGGGAGCGCGGCGGCGGCGGTGGCGGTCGGGGCCGGGGCGGCAAGGGCCGCCGGGCCCGATCCGCTGATCACCGAGGTGCAGGACTGGGCCGCCGGGCTGGGCGAGGGGGTGGATGCCACGCCCTACGGCCTGCCGATCCGGTTCGAGGATGACGTGATCCGGCGGAACGTGGAATGGCTGACCGCGGACACGATCAGCTCGATCAACTTCACGCCGATCCATGCGCTGGACGGCACGATCACCCCGCAGGGCTGTGCCTTCGAGCGGCACCATTCCGGCGCGATCGAGCTGCGCAAGGAAGATTACCGGCTGATGATCAACGGCATGGTCGAGACGCCGCTGATCTTCACCTACGAGGACCTGACGCGCTTCCCGCGCGAGAACCACGTCTATTTCTGCGAATGCGCGGCGAATTCCGGCATGGAATGGGCGGGCGCACAGCTCAACGGCGCGCAGTTCACGCACGGGATGATCCACAACATGGAATATACCGGCGTGCCCCTGCGCACGATCCTCGAGGAGGCCGGGTATAACGGCGAGGGCAAGTGGGTCTATGTCGAGGGCGCCGATGCCTCGTCGAACGGCCGGTCGATCCCGATGGAAAAGGCGCTGGATGACGTGCTGGTGGCGTTCAAGGCCAATGGCGAGGCGCTGCGCAAGGAGCATGGCTACCCGGTGCGGCTGGTGGTGCCGGGCTGGGAAGGCAACCTCTGGATCAAGTGGCTGCGCCGGGTCGAGGTGACGGATGCGCCGGTGGAAAGCCGTGAGGAGACCAGCAAGTACACCGACACGCTGGCCGACGGCACGAGCCGCAAGTGGACATGGGAGATGGACGCGAAATCCGTCGTGACCTCGCCCAGCCCGCAATCGCCGATCCCGCACGGGCCAGGGCCGCTGGTGATCACCGGGCTCGCGTGGTCGGGGCGCGGGGCGATCACCCGGGTCGACGTGTCGAAGGATGGCGGCCGCACGTGGGAGACGGCCCGGCTGGCCCGGGCTGGCGAGGCGCGGGCGCTGACGCGGTTCTACCTCGATACCGAGTGGGACGGGTCGGAGATGCTGCTGCAGTCGCGGGCGATGGACGAGACCGGCTATGTGCAGCCCTCCAAGGCGGCACTGCGCGAGGTGCGGGGCGAGAACTCGATCTACCACAATAACGGCATCCAGACATGGTGGGTGCGCGAAAGCGGGGAGGCGGAGAATGTCGAGGTATCGTGAATGGGTTGTGCTGGGCCTGTGCCTGGGTCTGGCCGGGCCCGCGATGGCCGGGCAGTACGATCTCGGCCGCCCGGCGCTGCCCGAGGAGATTGCCGCGTGGGACCTGGACGTGCATCCCGATGGCACCGGCCTGCCCGCGGGGCAGGGCTCGGTGAAGGACGGCGAGCGGCTGTTCTCGGCCCGCTGCGCCGCGTGCCATGGCGAGTTCGCGGAAGGCGTGGGCAACTGGCCGGAACTCGCCGGGGGCGAAGACACTTTGGCCGACAAGGACCCGGTGAAGACCGTGGGCTCCTACTGGCCCTACCTGTCGACCGTCTGGGATTACGTCCACCGCTCGATGCCCTTCGGCGATGCGCAGAGCCTGTCGGATGACGAGGTCTACGCGATCACGGCCTATATCCTTTACTCCAACTACCTGGTGGAGGAGGATTTCGTGCTGTCGCAGGAAAACTTCCTCGAGGTGGCCATGCCCAATGCCGACGGGTTCATCGTGGATGACCGGGAAGAGGCGGAGAGCCATTTCTGGCAGGACGCGCCTTGCATGGAGGATTGCAAGGACAGCGTCGAGATCACCATGCGCGCCCGCGTGCTGGACGTGACGCCCGAGGATGAGGGCGAAGATGGTGCCGCCGAGGAGGCTGTCGAGGTGGCGGCGACGGAGGAGACGGCCGCGCCGGACCCGGAGCTGGTGGCCGAGGGCGAGAAGGTGTTCCGCAAGTGCAAGGCCTGTCACCAGGTGGGCGAGGGGGCGAAAAACCGCGTGGGCCCGCACCTGAACGGCGTGGTGGGCCGGGCCGCCGGGGCGGTCGAGGGGTTCCGGTATTCCAAGCCGCTGGAGACGGCGGCGGCGGACGGGCTGGTCTGGACCGAGGACGCGCTGGCCGCGTTCCTGGCCGACCCGCGCGGGTTCCTGAAGGGCACGAAGATGGCCTTTGCCGGGTTGAAATCGGAAGAGGACCGGGCGGCGATCGCGGCCTACCTGGCGACGTTCGAGTGATGGGCTGGCCGGGTGTGCCCGGTTTGCGGCGGGGGTTATGCGACGGGCTGTCGGATGCCTCCGGCGGGGATATTTGGGGCCAGAAGAAGCCGGGGGTGTGGCTGGCATGACCGGGGCGCGTCTGGCATGATGGGGTCAGGTTCGGGTGCGGCGAAAGGAGCGGGCATGAGATACCTGGTGACAGCGCTGGTGCTGGCCGCGATGCCGACGGCGGCAGAGGAGGTGGTGACCCATGATTTCGAGGGCAGTTACGAGGATGCCACCTTCGCGCTGGAAAACGCGATCATCGGGCAGGGGCTGGTCGTCGATCACGTGAGCGACGTGGGCGACATGCTGGCCCGCACGCGCGAGGATGTGGGCAGCGATGTCGTGCTCTATGACGGGGCGGTGGTGATGCAGTTCTGTTCGGCCAGCCTGTCGCGGAAGATGATGGAGGCCGATCCGCTGAACATCGCGCATTGCCCCTACGGGATCTTCGTGATCGACCGGGACGGCACGGTGCAGATCGGCTATCGCACCTTTCCCGAGGGCGAAATGCAGGAGGTGCAGGCCTTCCTTGAAACGATCGTGCAGGAGGCGCTGGAATAGCGCCTCAAACATATTCCAATTGATGCATATCAAGGCACGGGATGCCGGCCGGGGGTAGGACCCGGGCATGTTGGAAACCCTGATCGACACATATGGCGAAGGCGCGGTCCTGATGATGGCGGGGCTGGCGGTGGGCGTGCTGTTCGGCGCGGCGGCGCAGCATTCGCGGTTCTGCCTGCGGGCGGCGGTGGCCGAGGTGACCGGCGGGCAGCTTGGCCCGCGGCTGTCGATCTGGCTGGTGGCGTTCTTCGCCGCGGTGGCGCTGGTGCAGGGCGCGGTGGCGCTGGGCTGGTTCGAGGTGGCGCAGTCGCGCCAGCTGGCCGCGACCGGCAGCCTGTCGGGCGCGGTTTTCGGCGGGCTGATGTTCGGCGCGGGCATGATTCTGGCGCGGGGCTGCGCGAGCCGGCTGCTGGTGCTGTCGGCGACGGGGAACCTCAGGGCGCTGGTGACCGGGCTGGTGCTGACGCTGGTGGCGCAATCGGCGCTGCGCGGGGTCCTCGCGCCTGCGCGGGAGGCGCTGGGGCGGCTCTGGCTGGTGCCGGGGGGCGCGGCGCGGAACCTGCTGGCGGTCACGGGGCTGGAGCCGGGCGGGGCCGCCGGGCTGGCGGCGGCCGGGCTTGCGCTCTCCTTCGGGCTGGCGTGGTGGCGGGGCGTGCGGGTGAGCCACGCGCTGGCCGCGGCGCTGGTCGGGCTGGCGGTGGCGCTGGGCTGGGCCGCGACCTGCGCGGTGGCAAGGGTCTCGTTCGAAGTGGTGCCGATCTCGTCGGTGACGTTCACCGGGCCGGCGACGGACACGCTGATGGGGCTGGTGAACAGCACCCGGCTGCCGGCGGGGTTCGGCGTGGGGCTGGTGCCGGGCGTGTTCGCCGGCGCCGGTGTCATGGCGCTCCTGACCGGGACGTTCCGGGTAGAGCGGTTCGGGGCCGAAACGCCGATGGAGCGCTACCTGCTCGGCGCCGGGCTGATGGGGTTCGGGGCGATGCTGGCGGGCGGCTGCGCGGTGGGCGCGGGCCTGTCGGGCGGGGCGATCATGGCGCTGACCGCGTGGGTGGCGGTGTTCTGCATGTGGCTGGGCGCCATGGCGACGCAGGCGTTGCTGAACCGGGGCGCGGCCCCGCATCCGGTGGCGGGCTGAGACGCTATTCCCACTCCATCTGCTCGTAGACCCGGCCGGCGTTCTTCGTGGCCAGTTCCTCGAACGTGTCGAGATGGGCATAGGGGGATTGATCGACGTAATAGGCATCCGCCAGTTCGCCGCCCGCGTCGATATGCTCGCGGATCTTTCCCCGGAGATAGACGAGGTAGTCGCGCGTATACCGGCGGACTTGCGCCATGTTGGTCGGATGGCCGTGGCCGGGGATCACGTAGGTGGCGCCGAGCGGTTCGAATTCGGTCTCCCACGTTTCCAGCCAGTCGGCGGTATAGGTGTGCTGGAAGATCGGCAGAAGCCGTTCGTGGAAAGCCATGTCGCCCGAGATGACGAGGCTTTGGTCGGGCAGCCAGATCACGATGTCGCCGGGGCTGTGGGCGGGGCCGAGATAGCGGGCCTCGATGCGGAAATCGCCCATCTCGACGATGTACGCGTCGGAGAAGGTTTCCGTGGGGCCCTGCACGGTGGTGCCCTCGGCCTTGTCGCGGTTGTAGCGTTTCATGCCCTCGAGCACGGTGCCGCCATACTCCTCGATTTCCTGCGCCGCGTCCTCGTGGGCGACGATGGGCACGCCCTGTTCCGCCCAGTAGCTGTTGCCCAGCATGGCGTGGCCCTGGCCGTTCTCGTTGAAGACGAGCGTCACGGGCTGGTCGGTGATGCGCCTGATCTCGTCATGCAGCGCCTTTGCAAGGCCGTAGGCGGCACCGCCGTTGATGACGACCACGCCGTCGCCGGTGACGATGAAGCTGAGGTTGTTGTTGTGGCCGGAATTCTCGTAGGTGGGCGGGGCCGACGCGCCGATGGCCGACCAGACGCCGGGGATGACCTCGACCGGGGCGTCGTAGAGCATCGAGCCGGGGTACTTGTCGGCGATCCGCTCGCTGGCCGTGGCGGCGGTGGCGAGGAGGAGGGCGGCGGCGAGGGCCGGGAGCCTCATGCCCCGTCCTCCACGAAGCGGAAGGCGTCGCCGGTGCGCTCGACCCGGCCGATGCCGCCGCCGGGCAGGTGGAAGCCGATCAGGCGCAGGCCGTCGGCGGCGGCCCGGTCGAGCAGCCGGGCGCGGGTTTCGGCGCCAAGATCGGGGTCCTGGTCGGAACCGCTGGGCCAGCCGGGCTGTTCGAAATTCACATGCGCGTTGGTCACCGCGTCGCCCGCCACCAGCA
Organism: Roseovarius sp.; assembly: GCF_030373445.1. GTDB lineage: Bacteria > Pseudomonadota > Alphaproteobacteria > Rhodobacterales > Rhodobacteraceae > Roseovarius. The sequence goes on along the minus strand of NZ_JAUCYU010000006.1, from coordinate 163,311 downwards.
CCGGGTCGCCCCCGGTGGCGATCTCGAAGGACATGTGGCCCGGCGTGTGGCCGGGGGTGGCATGGGCCATGATGCCCGGTAGCACCTCGTCGCCATCGGTGAAGAAGCTGGTCTTTCCGGCGATGGCGTCGAGCCGGCGCTGGGCGCCCACGGCGAAGGCGGCGCGGGCCTCGCCGATGGTGTCGACGGTGTCGGGGTCTGACCAGTAATCCCATTCCGCCTGCCCGAAATGAAAGGCGGCCTCGGGGAAGAGCAGCTCGTCGAAATCGTCGAGCACGCCCCAGAGATGGTCGGGGTGGCCATGGGTGAAGACGATGTCGGTGACGTCTTCGGGCGCGATGCCGAGCCCGTCGAGCGTGACCGCCAGGTCGCCCGCGCTGGGCATGAAGAGGGGGCCGGCGCCCGCGTCGAACAGGATCACCCTATCGCCATCGCGCAGCAGGGTGACGTTGCAGGGCTGGCGGATCTCCTCGCGGGAGATGTCGTGGCGGTCGAGGATCGGGGCGAGCTGCGCCTCGTCCATGCCGTCGAAGACGAAATCGCCGGGCAGGACGAGATGGCCGTCGCTGGCGGTGATGACCTCGCGGCCGTTTCCGGCGGCGATGACCCGGGTGGCGAGGCCCGAGAGGCCGGTTGCCAGGGCCGCCGAGCCCAGCCCGTTCAGAACCTGCCGTCTGGTGATGGTCATGCTGTCTCCTCCCGTCTTATATTCGGTGTTGTGAATGTTTTAACCCTGCGCGCGGCGCCGGGCAAGCCCGGACACCGGATATGGTCAGCCGGCGGCGGGGGCGCTAGGTTTGCGGCATGACAGAACTTCTGATCGTTTACCACTCGAAGACCGGGGGCAGCCGGCAAATGGCCGAGGCCGCCGCCAGCGCCGCCGAGGGCGAGGCGCCCACGGTGCTGAAACCCGCGGCAAAGGCCGGCCCGGACGACCTGTTGCGGGCGGACGGGTATATCTTCTGCGCGCCCGAGAACCTGGCCGCGATTGCCGGGGTGATGAAGGATTTCTTCGACCGCTGCTATTACCCGGTGCTGGGCAGGATCGAGGCACGTCCGTATGCCCAGATGGTCTGCGCCGGGTCGGACGGCAGCAACGCGGTGCGCCAGATCGCGCGGATCGCGCAGGGCTGGCGCCTGCGGGAGGTGCAGGCGCCGCTGATCGTCTGCACCCATGCCCAGACGCCGGAGGAGATCCTGGCCGAGAAGACCATTGCCGAGGCGGAGCTGGCGAAATGCCGCGACCTGGGGCAGGCGCTGGCGGCGGGGCTGAGCATGGGGGCGTTCTGAGGTGGCGCGCGTGCTGATCCTGTCGAGCGTGGTGGCGATGGGGCATGTGGGGCTGTCGGCGGGGCAGCCCGTGTGTCAGCGGCTCGGGTTCGAGGTGACGGGCGTGCCGACGATCGTGCTGTCGAACCATCCGGCGTGGCCAAAGGTGGCGGGCACGGCCATCGCGCCCGACCGGATCACCGAAATGGTCGGCGCGCTGGAGGCGAATGGCTGGCTGGCGGGGCACGCGGGCGTTCTGGTGGGCTACATGCCGGGGGTGGGGCATGTCGAGGCGGCGGTCGAAATGGTGGAACGGATGAGGGCGGCGGCGCCCGGTGTGCGTGTGGTCGTCGATCCGATCCTCGGGGATGCGCCTAAGGGGCTTTACGTGAAGGAAGACGTGGCCGAGGCGGTGCGGGACAGGCTGGTGCCGCTGGCCGACGTGGTGACGCCGAACCTGTTCGAGCTGGGCTGGCTGACGGGGCGGGATTGCGCGGATTTGGCCGCGGCGAGGGAAGCGGCAGCGGCGCTGGGTGCGCCGGTGGTGCATGTGACCTCGCCGCCGCTGGGAGAGACAGAGACGGGCGTACTGTCGGTGACGGAGAGCGGGGCGGAATTGTACCGGACCGCGAAGGTACGGCACGTGCCCCATGGCATCGGCGACGTGTTCGCCGCGCTCATCGCGGCCGGTCTGCCCGTCGGACAGGCGCTGGGGCACGTGGCGGCGCTGGCGGAGGCGTCGCGTGGGTGCGATCATCTTGCCATTGTCGAGGGCGCGGCGCGGTGGACCGGCGCGGCGCCGATCACTTCGGAAAGGGTTTGACCGATGGCGTTCAACTTCATCCTCATGCTGACCGAGAATGACCGGACGATCCCCGACGCGGCCGAGCGGCTGGAACAGGCGCTCGAAGGCGGGGCGCGGCATATCGGGTTCAAGGATGTGGGCCTGCCCTTCGAGGAGCTGCGCGGGCTCGCGCGGACCATCCGGCAGGCCGGCGGGCGGTCCTATCTCGAGGTGGTGAGCCTTGACGAGGAGAGCGAGCTGAACTCGGCCCGGGCGGCGGTGGCGCTGGACGTGGATTGCCTGCTGGGCGGCACGCGGGCGGCGGCGGTGACGGAGGTGATCCGGGATCACCCGCTGCGCTATTACCCGTTCCCGGGGCGGATCACCGGCCATCCCAGCGTGCTGGAAGGCCCGGCGGAGGAGATCGTCGCCTCGGCCCGGGCGCTGGCCGATCTCGAGCATGTGCACGGGCTGGACCTTCTGGCCTACCGCTTCGATGGCGACGTGCCGGGGCTGATGGGGCAGGTGGCGCAGGCGGTCAGCAAGCCGGTGATCGTGGCCGGCAGCATCGACAGCGAGGCGCGGATCGGCGCGGTGGCGGAGGCGGGCGCGGCCGGGTTCACCGTGGGCACGGCGGCCTTTGCCGGCGCCTTCCGGGCGGGCGAGAGCTTTGTCGAGCAGGTGCGCGCCATCCTGTCGATCACGGCGCGGGCGCAGGCCCGCTCGACCGCCCCGCGCAAGTTCGCGCTGGTGGCGCATGATGCGCGCAAGGCGCATCTGCGGGCGTGGGTCCTCCGGCACCGGGCGGCGCTGGCGGGGCACCGGCTGATCTGTACCGGCGGCACCGGCACGATGCTGGCCGAGACCTGCCCGGAGTTGCAGGTGCAGCGGCTGCAGCGCGGCTCGATGGGCGGCGACCAGCAGCTTGGCGCGCTGGTCGCCAATGGCGAGCTCGACGCGGTGGTGTTCTTCGCCGACCCGATGGCGCCGCATGGCAGTGACGTCGACCTGCAGGCGCTGACGCGCCTGTCGATCGTGCACGACATTCCCATGGCGCTGAGCGGGGCCGCGGCCGATCTCGTGATCCTTGCGTTTTTGGCAAAGGAGTGAGGGCGGCGCGGTCGCTCGCGCGTCAGGAGGTTCTGGTTTCCGGGTGGGCCGGTGGCAGCGTCAGGACGCGTGCAGCCGGCGGGTGCGGGCGGTCATTTGACCGTACGCACGAGGGCCAGCAGCAGGCCACCGACGGCAACAAGTCCGACAAGGATAAGAGCGCTCGACATGGGTTGTCCCTTTCTCATGCTGAGCATTGGCAACAGACACCTGCTTACGGGCGACTCACCCGTTGCGGCAACGGGGTGTTGCAGGGCAGCCGTGGAAGTGTTGCGGGAATGTCAGGGGGGGTGGGCGGAAAGGCGCCTAGCGTACGGGCCGGGGCGTGTCAGGCCAGCTCGTTGGCGGCGAGGAAGCCGTCGAGCCGGGCCTGCTGCGCGTCGGTCAGCGGCCAGGCGGAGGGCGGGCGCGTCGGGCCGCAATCGTGCCCTTGGGTGAGGAGCGCGGCCTTGACGACGGTGACGTTGGTGCCGTTCATCTCCTCGGCGCGGATCTCCTCGAAGGGGCGCATCCCGGCGATGAGATGGTTGGCTTGCGTATAGTCACCTCTGGCCAGCGCGGCGTGGATCGCGGCGGAGCGCTCGGGCCAGACATTGATGAGCCCGGAGGTGAAGCCGCGCGCACCCACGGCATAGAGCGGCGGCGCCCAGATCTCGGCCAGCCCGCAGACCCAGGTGATGCCCGGGTCGCAGGCGTCGATGGCGGCGGCGAGCTTGAGCGGGTTGGGCGTGGCCCATTTGACGCCCTTCACGCCGGGCAGGGCGCAGAGATCGGCGATGGCCTGCGTGCCCATGGCGTCGTTGCGCAGGTAGAGCATGACCGGCAGGCCGCCGCCTGCGTCGATCACGGCTTTGACGTAATCGACCGTGCCACGCGGGCTGACGAAGGGGTCCGGCGGCTGGTGGATCATCAGGGCCGCCGCGCCCGCCTCGGCTGACGCGCGGGCCAGGCGGCAGGCGTCGCGGACACCGCGCCCGACGCCGGCGAGAAGGGGCGCGCGGCCGTCCAGCAGGGCCGCCACCTCGCGTACCATGGTGCAGGCCTCGTCGGTGGTCAGCGCATAGAACTCGCCCGTGTTGCCGTTGACGACGGGCATGTGCACACCGGCGGCAAGCGCCCGGTCGAGGATGGGCGCCAGCCGGGCGGGCGCGATCTCGCCCGCGTCGTCGTAAGGCGTGACGAGGATGCCGGAAATTCCGGCCAGCGCGGTGTCGAGGTCGTGGGGCATGGGCGTCACCCTTCCAGCAGGCGTTTCTGATCCTTGCGCATGGCGAAGATATCGTGGTCCTCGGTGATCTCCACGTCATCGAGCGTGATCACCTGGTCGCGTTTCACCGGGCGTTTCAGCTTGATGTGGTGGGCAAGGCCGATGGGCAGCGCATCCGCCGCCGCAGACAGCCGGGCCGGGATGGCCTTGGCCCACACCTTGTAGCCGCCCTCGCCGTCGAGCATGTCGCCCGCCTCGAAATCGCCCTTGGCGGTGGCCACGGCATCGGCGCGGTAGCGCGTCGAGCTGCCCGTCGCCTCGCCCCGCAGCACGGCGGAGAGGACCGAGACCGACGTTTCCAGCCCGATCAGGTGGAACGGCCGCCACATCGAGCCATACCAGCCCGACGCATCGGTCAAGAGGCCGTATTGCTGGAAACAGGCGCGGGTGTATTCATCCGGCGCGCGGAAGGTGACGAACATGCCGTACTGGATGTTGTTCAGCACCACGCGCCCGTCCGGCTCGCGGCTGGCAGCGATGTCGACGAGGCCGGGTTTGGCCAGTTGCCCGCCGTCGGTTTGCGGCCTGAAGACGGTGGCAAGATCCTGCAGCCCGGCGGGATGGAAGGCCAGCCCGTCCTCGGGGCAGTCGAGCCCGGTGGCGTTGGCGACGGCGGCCATCTCGATCGCCGCCTTGGTGCCGTCGGTGAAGGAGTTGTACATTTTCGGGTTGAAGTCGCCCTTCGCCACCTCCTCCTCGGACCAGCCGAAGAAATCCCACACCGTATCGGGCGTGGAATAGCGATAGGGCGGGGCGAAGTTCATGCCCTTGCCCGCCGCGACCAGCTCGAACCCGCTGGCATGGACCCAGTCGACCAGCTCGCAGATCGCCGCGGGCTGGTCGCCATAGGCCATGGAATAGACCACCCCCGCCGCGCGGGCCTTTTCGGCCAAAAGCGGCCCGCAAAGCACGTCGGCCTCGACATTGACCATGACCACATGCTTGCCCGCCTCGATGGCGGCCAGCGCATGGCGAATGCCGGCAATGGGGTGGCCCGTGGCCTCGATCACCACCTCGATACCGTCGAAATCGAAGAGCTTGGCGGCGTCGTCGGTGAGGTGGGTGGCGCCGGTCTCGTAGGCGTCGGCAAGGGAGGGGGCGGCATATTGCGCCTTTTCCCAGTGGACGCGGGCGAGCGACTCGCGGGCTTTTCCGATGTCGAGATCGGCCACCCCGACCACGTGGTAGCCCTCGATATGCTTGGCCTGCGCGAGGATCATCGAGCCGAACTTTCCCGCGCCGATGAGGCCGATGCGGACGGGCCGGCCTTCGGCGGCGCGGGCGGCGAGCATGGCGGAGAGGTTCATGAAAGGTCCTTTTCCGTGCGGTTCGCTCGGACCATAGCCAAGGGAGGAACGGCCAAACCATCATTATTTCGAACGCAAACCTTAAGTTCTGCTTCACACCCCTTAACCAGACCTCGCTTGCCAGATGGCGCGTCACCGGGCTTCTTGCGGGCATCCGGTGCAGGCGTCATGGGAGGGACGACGTGCAGACCCGAAGCGAGACATCCGGTTCCAACGTGAGCCTGCCGCAGCGTGCGTGGGCGATCCGGCGCAATGCGCTGCTGATGGGCGAGGTGCAGGGACAGGGCTATATCGGTCAGGCGCTGGGGGTCGCGGATGTGCTGGCGACCTCGTATTTCCACGCGATGACCTACCGCGCCGACGACCCGGAATGGGAGGGGCGCGACCGGTTCTACCTCTCGATCGGGCATTACGCCATCGCGCTCTACGCCGCGATGATCGAGGCCGGGATCCTGCCGGAGGACGAAATCCCGACCTACGGGATGGATGACAGCCGGATGCCGATGTCGGGGATGGCGGCCTACACGCCGGGGATGGAGATCACCGGCGGCTCGCTGGGGCATGGGCTGGGGATCGCCGTGGGGGCGGCGCTGGGGCTGAAGCGCAAGAAGAACCCGGCCTTCGTCTACAACTTGCTGTCGGATGGCGAGCTGGGCGAGGGCTCGACATGGGAGGCGGTGATGTCGGCGGTGCAGTGGAAGCTCGACAACCTGATCGCCATCGTCGATTTCAACAACCAGCAGGCCGACGGGCCGACGCGCGACGCGCTGGCCGTGGGGGCGGAGGCGCCGAAATGGGCGGCCTTCGGCTGGTACGCGCAGGAGGTGGATGGCAACGACCTCGATGCGCTGCTCGCCGCGTTCGACAACGCCCGCAACCATGCCGAGGCCAAGCCGCGCGTGATCATCTGCAACACGAAGATGTGCAAGGGCGTGCCGTTCCTCGAAGAGCGGGAGTCGAACCACTTCATCCGGGTCGAGGCGGATGAATGGGCCAAGGCGCTGGCCGTGCTGGACGAGGGGAAACCGCTGTGACCATTCCTGCCCATTCCCGCCGCAAGTCGAAATACGAACCCCGGTCCGTGCCGGAGGGGGAGAAACTCGCCACCTCGGCGATGATCGCCTCGCTCGATTCCGAGGGGCGCGAGACGGTGGCGGCGCCCTTCGGGCACGCGCTGGTCGACCTGGCGAAGACGCGCGAGGATATAGTGGGGCTCTCTGCGGACCTGTCGAAATACACCGACCTGCATGTCTTTGCGCAGGCCCACCCCGACCGGTTCTACCAGATGGGCATGGCCGAGGCGGTGCTGATGTCGGCGGCGGCGGGGCTGGCTCGGGAGGGGTTCACGCCCTTTGCCACCACCTATGCCGTTTTCGCCTCCCGCCGGGCCTATGACTTCATCGCCATGGCGATTGCCGAGGAGAACCTGCCGGTCAAGATCTGTTGCGCGCTGCCGGGGCTGACAACCGGGTATGGCCCCTCGCACCAGGCAACCGAGGACCTGGCGATCATGCGGGGGATGCCGAACCTGACGGTGATCGACCCCTGTGATGCCGTGGAGATCGACCAGGCGACGCGCGCCATCGCCGAGACGCCGGGGCCGGTCTACATGCGGCTTCTGCGGGGGCAGGTGCCGGATGTGCTTGGCAAGTATGGCTACCGGTTCGAACTGGGCCGCGCGCAGACCATCCGCGACGGCTCGGACGTGCTGTTCATCTCGTCGGGCTTCATGACCATGCGGGTGCTGGACGCGGCCGAGGCTTTGGCGCGCGACGGCGTGTCCTGCGCGGTGCTGCATTCGCCGACAATCAAGCCCCTCGATGCCGAGACCATCGCCGCCGAGGCCCGCAAGAGCGGGCGGCTGGTGATAACGACCGAGAACCATTCGGTGACCGGCGGGCTGGGCGAGGCCGTGGCGGGGGCACTCATGCGGGCGGGGGTGCACGTGCCGTTCCGGCAGGTGGCGCTGCCGGACGAGTATCTCGACGCGGGCGCGCTGCCGACATTGCACGAGCAGTACGGGCTGTCGGTGGGACGCATCACCGCGCGCGTCAAGACATGGCTGGAGGAGTGAACATGCCGGGCACCGCGATCATCGGGTTGGGAAACATGGGGCAGGGGATGGCTAGGTGCATCCTGAAGGCCGGGATCGGGCTGAAGGGGTTCGACCTGTCGGAGGGGGCGCGGACCCGGTTCGCCGGGGACGGGGGGACGCCTTCGGCGAGCGTGGCGGAGGCGGCGGAGGGCTGCGACCTGTTGCTGGTGATGGTGCAGACCCCGGCGCAGGCGCAGGAGGTGCTGTTCGGCACCGGCGGCGCGGCGGCAGCGCTCGATCCCGGATCGACCGTTATCCTGTGCTCGACGGTGGCGCCGTCGGATGCACGGGCGCTCGGCACGGCGCTGGAGGAGGGCGGGCACCTGATGCTCGACGCGCCGGTGTCGGGCGGCATGAAGGGGGCCGAAGCCGGCACGCTGACGGTGATGGCGTCCGGCGCACCCGAGGCGTTCGCGCGGGCCGAAGGCGTGCTGGCGGCGGTGGCGAAGACGGTGCACCGGCTGGGCGATGCGCCGGGGATGGGGGCGACCTACAAGGTGGTGCATCAGCTTGCCGCCGGCGTGCACCTCGCGGCTGCCGCCGAGCTGCTGGCGCTGGGCGCGAAGGCGGGCTGTGACCCGCAGAAACTGTTCGAGATCGTCACCGGGTCTGCCGGGCAGAGCTGGATGCTCGAGGATCGCGGGCCCCGGATGATGCAGGCCGACCCGGCCTGCACCTCCTCGGTCGACATCTTCGTCAAGGACGTCGGCCTCGTGCTGCAGACGGGGCGCGAGAATGCCGTGCCCCTGCCGCTCGCCGCCGCCGCCCACCAGATGTTTCTCGGCGCCTCGGGGCTGGGCCACGGGGCCGAGGATGACAGCAAGGTGGTCCGCGCCTACGCGGCGCTGACCGGCAAGCAGGTGCACGAAAGCTGACCGGCCACGGGGCCGCATCACAGGAGCGACGGATGGGACTTCTCGACGGACAGACGGCGATCATCACCGGCGCGGCCAGCCCGCGGGGGCTGGGCAAGGCCACGGCACGGCTCTTTGCCGAGCATGGTTGCCGCGTGGCGATCCTCGATCTCGACCTGGGCCAGGCGGAAGAGGCGGCGGCCGACCTGGGTGACGGGCATATCGGGCTGGCCTGCGACGTCACCCGCCGGGCCGATTGCGACGCGGCGGCGGCCACGGTGATCGAGGCGTTCGGCTATATCGATATCGTGGTCAACAACGCGGGCATCACCCAGCCGCTGAAGATCATGGACATCCGGCACGAGAATTACGATGCCGTGCTCGACGTGAACCTGCTGGGCACGCTGCATATGAGCCAGGCCGTCATCCCGCATATGCGCGAGCGGAAGTCGGGCAAGTTCGTCAACATGTCGTCGGTCTCGGCGCAGCGGGGCGGGGGCATCTTCGGCGGGCCGCATTACTCGGCGGCCAAGGCCGGCGTGCTGGGGCTGACCAAGGCCATGGCGCGGGAACTGGCGCCCGACGGCATTCGCGCCAACGCCATCTGCCCCGGCTTCATCGCCACCGACATCACCCAGGGCAAGCTGACGCCCGAGATGAAGGAGCAGATCCTGGCCGGTATCCCGATGGGCCGGGCGGGGGAGGCGTCGGACGTGGCGGGCTGTGCCCTCTTCCTCGCGTCGGACCTGTCGGCCTACGTCACCGGCTCTGAGGTGGACGTGAACGGCGGGTCGCTCATTCACTGACGCACGGGCGCTTCAGGTTTGCCCGATGCGGCCCGGGGGCTGTTCTGCCTCGAGCGAGATGTCTTCCATGAAGAGGCCATGACGGTCGAGCACCGCGTGAAGCTCGGCCTCGTGCGCGGCAACCTGTTCGTCGAGCCAGCCGAGGAAGCGGCGCACCGCCCGGCGGTTGAGGTTCCTGGCCGGACAGATCGCCCAGTAGGCCGGGAAGCGCAGCACCGGCAGGGATGGTGTCACCGGCACCAGCCGCCCCTCGGCCAGTTCGGGCAGCGCCAGCGCCAGCGATTCCAGCACGATGCCCGATCCGTCGAGCGCCAGTTGCAGCGCCATCGACGAGCGATCCATCAGGATGGTCTTGCGGTTGGCCCCGGTCTCGACCCCGGTGTGCATCAGCCAGAAATCCCACTGGCAGAGGGCGCGGGCGCTGTCGATCAGCCGGGCCTTGTCGAACATCTCTCCGGGTGTGCCACTGCCGAGACCTTCGAGGTAGTCCGGGCTGCAGAGCGGCAGCACATGGTCCTGCACCACCGCCTGCGCATGGTAGCCCGCCCATTGCCCGGTGCCGTATCGGATATCGAGATCCATCACCTCGCGGTCGAAATCGGTGGGGTCGGGGGCGGCGTCGGCGCGCAGATCCCAGTCGGGATAGCGGGCCACGAAATCCGACAGGCGCGGACCCAGCCAGCGCACCCCGAAGCTGGGCGAGACGCGCAGGTTGAGCCGGTAGGTCTCGCGCGTTTTGCCGAGGTGGCGCTGGGCGCCGCGCAGCATCCTCAGGGCGGTGGCCGAGGTCTGGAACAGCTGCTCGCCTTCCAGCGTCAGGCTGAGCAGCCGCCCCTCGCGGCGGAACAGCCGGACGCCAAGCTGCTGTTCCAGAAGCTTGATCTGCTGGCTGACCGCCGAGGGCGAGACCGACAGTTCCTCGGCCGCGCGGGTGATGGTGCCCCGCCGCGCGACGGTTTCGAAATAGAGGAACCCGTTGAGGTTGGGAGTGCGGGGCATGGCGCGCTCCGTCTCAGTCGGCGGCGACCGTCTCCTGCCGCTGGGTTCCGAGCCCCTCGACGGTCAGCTCCATCACGTCGCCGGGCTTCAGGAAACGCGGCGGCTTCATGCCCAGCCCCACGCCCGAGGGCGTGCCGGTGGCGATGATGTCGCCGGGCTGCAGCTTCATGAAATTGCTCATGTACGAGATGATCTCGGCCACGCCAAAGATCATGTCGTCGGTGTTGGAGTTCTGCACCGTCTCGCCGTTGAGCGAGAGGCTGAGGTCGAGCGCCTGCGGGTCGGCCACCTCGTCGGCGGTGACGAGCCAGGGGCCGGTGGGGCCGAAGGTGGGGGCGGATTTGCCCTTGATCCACTGGCCGCCGCGCTCGGCCTGGAATTCGCGTTCCGAGACGTCGTTTATGACACAGTAGCCGGCCACGTGGCTTAGCGCGTCGGCCTCGCTCACGTAAAGCGTCTCGCGGCCGATGACGACGCCCAGCTCGACCTCCCAGTCGCCCTTGACGGAGTTGCGGGGGATGATCACCGGATCGTTCGGGCCGGACAGGGCCGAGCTGGCCTTGGAGAAGATGATCGGCTCCTTCGGCGGCTGGGCGCCGGTTTCGGCGGCGTGCTTGGCGTAGTTGAGGCCGATGCAGAAGAAGTTCGGCACCGAGGCAAGGCAGGCGCCGATCCGGCCGGGGTTTTCCACCACGGGCAGGCTGTCGAGGTCGAGGCCGCGGATCGCGTCGAGCGCCTCGAGCGAGACGCCGCGACCGGCGAGATCCCCGACCTTGCCGGAGAGGTCGCGCACCTGCCCGTCGGCATCGAGAGCACCCGGCTTTTCCTGCCCCTTCGGGCCAAAACGCAGTAATTTCATGAAGTTGCTTTCCCTCGGGCTGCTGGCCGCCGGATCAGGCGGCCGGTTTGTTGTCGGGTTCGGGAGGCAGGTTTTCCTGCCCGTGTTCGAAGTAGTCGCGCACGTTGATCACCAGGTGTTCCAGATGGCTGTGCAGGTGGCGCTTGACCATTTCCACATCCCGGTCGGCCAGGCCGGTCGCGATGGCGTTGTGCTGTTGCAGCACCCGGTCGCGCGACCGTTTGCGGCTGGCCGACAGGTAGCGCGCGCGCCAGAGCCGGGCGAGGATGGCACCGTGGGTTTCGGCGAGCACCCGGTTGTTCGCGGCGCGCACGATGGTCTTGTGAAACTCCATGTCGAGCTCGAACACGTCAACCATGTCGAGCTCGTCGTAGAGCTGTTCCATGCGGCCCTGGGTTTCGATGATCTCGCGGATCTGGTCGTCGCTGGCGCGTTCGACGGCCAGTTCGCCGGAAAGCATTTCGAGCGAGGTCAGCACCTCGATATTGTCCTCCACCTCGCGCAGGGTGGGCTGGGCGACGATCGGGCTGCGGGCAGGGCGGAGGATGACGAGCCCGTCCTGCGCCAGGATGCGGATCGCCTCGCGCATGGGGGTGCGGCTGACGCCGAGCTCGGCGGCGTTGTCGCGTTCCTTGATCGAAGCCCCCGGCGCCAGCTTGCCGCGCAGGATATCCCGCCGCAGCTGGTTGGCGATCTGTTCTGCCAGAATTCCCTCGGCCATGCCGGCGCTCCACCCTGATCCAGTTTCAAAGGCTTTATAACCCCTTGGAACGTAAGGCCAAGGGAGGTCAAATCAATGAATTTGCAATTTTTGGTATACCAAAATTTGTTGATTGTCGAGGGAGCAATCGGTAGCCTTTGGAGAGATGGTATACCATCTGGGCCGGGGCGCGGGAGAACGCGGCCGGCGAAACCGGTGCTGCCACGGCATCGCCAAGGGAGGAGACAGACATGAAGATCACCAGCTTTCTATTCACGGCCGGAACAGCGGCGCTGATGGCCGCCTCGGCCACGGCCGAGCCGGTCACCCTGCGGGTGCAGACGCATTACGCGACCGAGCATCCGACCGGCAAGCAGCTTGCCGAATGGGCCGATGACATCAACGTCATGTCCGGCGGCGAAATCACGGTAGAAATGTTCTACTCGTCCTCGGTCGTGGCCTCGACCGAGACCTTCGACGCCGCGATCAACGGGATCATCGACTGTGACGCCACGAGCGGCGCCTACCAGACCGGCAAGAACCCGGCGTTCCAGTTCGTGGGCGACATCATGGGCGGGTATGAAACCCCATGGCAGCAATATTCATGGCTCTATTACGGCGGCGGCTACGATGCCGCGCAGGAGCTTTACAACGCGCAGAACATGCAGCTCATCGGCTGGTCGATCTACGGGCAGGAATCGCTGTCCTCCTCGACGCCGATCGCCGGGATGGAGGATGTGAAAGGCTGGAAGTTCCGCTCGCCGCCGGGAATGGAGACGGAGATTTTCGAGAAGCTGGGCGCCTCGCCGATCGTGATGGACTTTACCGAGATCTTCACCGCGCTGGAAACCGGGATCATCGACGGGGCGGACGCCTCGGGCCTCTACAACAACGTCGGGCTCGGCCTCTACGACATCGTCAAGCACGCCACCTATCCGGGCTTCCACTCGATGCCGTCGGACCACCTCGCCTGCAATCTGGACGTGTGGAACGGCCTGACCGACCAGCAACGCCGGATCATCGACACGGCCTGGCAGAAAGTGTCGTTCCAGATCGCGCTGTCGAATGGCAAGAACAACTCGGCCGCCGCGTCGGAACTGCGCGAACAGGGCGTGACGCTGCATGACTGGTCGGAAGAGGACCGCGCGGCCTTCCGCGAGGCGGCGCAGGAATCGTGGGAAGAGTGGGGGGCGCGCTCGCCCGAAGCGGCGGCGATCCTCGAAAGCCACAAGACCTATCTCAAGCAACTTGGCCTGATCGACTGAGGCCGGGGGCGGGGGCGCCATTTGCCCCCTGCGGCGGGCGGGCCCGGACCCGGGCCCGCCCTGGCCGCGGCAGGCCCCTTCGGGACAATTTGGTATACCAAAATTTGTTGATTATCCGAGCACCATTCGTTACCGTCACCAGAGATGGTATACCATCTCTGGCCGCGCGATGGAGGATGAGCGGCCGTGAAACAGGCGCTGCAATGGCACCGCCAAGGGAGGAGAAGAAAATGAAGATCACGAGCTTTCTGATGACGGCCGGCGCGGCGGCGCTGATGGCCGCCTCGGCCACGGCCGAGCCGGTCACGCTTCGGGTGCAGACGCATTACGCGACCGAGCATCCCACCGGCAAGCAAATCGCCGAATGGGCAGATGACGTGCAGGTCATGTCGGGCGGGGATATCACCGTCGAGATGTTCTATTCGTCCTCGGTCGTGGCCACGACCGAAACGTTCGACGCCGCGATCAACGGCATCCTGGATTGCGACGCGACGGGCGGCGCCTACCAGACCGGCAAGAACCCCGCCTTCCAGTTCGTCGGCGACATCATGGGCGGATACGAGACCCCCTGGCAGCAGTATTCCTGGCTCTATTACGGCGGCGGGTATGACGCCGCGCAGGAGCTTTACAACGCGCAGAACATGCAGCTCATCGGCTGGTCGATCTACGGGCAGGAATCGCTCTCGTCGTCCAAGCCCATCGCCGGGATGGACGACCTGAAGGGCTGGAAATTCCGCTCGCCCCCGGGGATGGAAACCGAGATCTTCGAAACCCTCGGCGCCTCGCCGATCGTGATGGACTTCACCGAGATCTTCACCGCGCTGGAAACGGGCATCATCGACGGGGCCGATGCCTCGGGCCTCTACAACAACGTCGGCCTGGGCCTTTACGACATCGTGAAACACGCGACCTATCCGGGCTTCCACTCGATGCCGTCGGACCACCTGGCCTGCAATCTGGACGTGTGGAACGGCCTGACGGACCAGCAACGCCGGATCATAGACACCGCATGGCAGAAGGTCTCGTTCCAGATCGCGCTGTCGAACGGCAAGAACAACTCGGCCGCCGCGGCGGAGCTGCGCGAGAAGGGCGTGACGCTGCATGACTGGTCGGAAGAAGACCGGGCGGCCTTCCGCGAGGCGGCGCAGGCCGCGTGGGATGACTGGGGCTCGCGCTCTCCGGAAGCCGGGGCGATCCTCGAAAGCCACAAGACCTATCTCAAGCAGCTTGGCCTGATCGACTGAGGCCGCAACAGAGCCGCGTGAGGCCCGAAGGCCCGGATGCGCCCCCCGTCGGGCGCATCCGACCGGTGCGGGTGCCAACCAACAAGGAATGACGAGGGAGAGAGCGCGCATGGAGAAGGAAAGCCTCTGGCTCGGACCGCTGCGACAGCCGGTACGTATTGCCATGCTGGTATTCACCGGGATCGTGGTGCTGCTTTACATCTGGCTGGTCGCCAACGCCCTGATATCCGAAACCGCGCTCGGGATGCACGAGATGATCCGGCCGCAGGGGCGCCCGCTGGTCTGGGCGATGCTCCTGTCGATCACCGGCGCCATCCTGTTCGCCGCGCTCTACCTGTCGGATTTCCACGGCCCGCTCGAGAACCGGCCGGGCGGATTTTTCGATATCGTCTCGCTGATCACATCTCGCATGGCGATGATCATGACCGCGCTGATCGTGATCGTGATGTTCTACGAGGTGGTGTCGCGCTACGTCTTCTCGCGCCCGACGCTGTGGGCCAACGAGCTGTCGCTGTGGATCGCGGCGCTGGTGTTCCTGTTCGCGGGGCAATACGCGATGCAGCAGCGCAGCCATATCCGCATCTACGTGATCTACGACATCATGCCCCGCTGGGCGCAGAAGACATCCGACGTGCTGTCGGTGCTGCTGATCGTGGGGTTCACCTTCGCCCTTGTCTGGGGCAACTACGCCGATGCGCAGCGCCGCTTCCTGCGGATGGAGACGTTCGGCACGGCCTGGGATCCGCCGATCCCCGGAACCATCAAGCCGGCGGTGCTGATCATCATCGTGCTTGTGGCGATACAGGCGGTCTCGAACCTGATCGCCGACTGGAACAAGGCGCCCGAGCATCATTCCCCGATGGACGAGATCGACGAGACCGAGATCGAACACATCCGCGAAACGCTGGAGAAGAAGTAGATGGAATTCCTCGAGCTTTTCGCCTGGATGAAGGTGGGCGACGTCGCGACCCTGTCGATCTTCCTGCTGATCGGCATGTTCGTCCTGCTGGCCATCGGGATGCCGCTGGGGTTCGCCTCGGCCTTCCTTGCCGTCGCGGTGATCGTGATGAAGTTCGGGCCGGAGGCGTCGTTCGGGCGCTTCGGCAGCGGGCCGATGTCGGTGCTGGCACAGGCCGTCTACCGGCAGATGACCAACTACGTGCTCATATCGGTGCCCTTGTTCATCTTCATGGCCTCGCTGCTGGAACGCTCTGGCATCGCCAAGGACATGTACGACGCCCTGAACCAGTGGCTGTCGCGGACGCGCGGCGGCATTGCCATCGTCACCTCGATCATGGCGGTGATCATGGCGGCCATGTCGGGGATCATCGGCGGCGAGGTGGTGCTGCTGGGGCTGATCGCGCTGCCGCAGATGCTGCGGCTGGGCTACAACCAGAACCTCGCCATCGGGACGATCTGTGCGTCGGGGTCACTGGGCACGATGATCCCGCCGTCGATCGTGCTGATCTTCTACGGGCTGGTGACCGAGACCTCGATCAAGGCGCTGTTTACCGCGTCCTTCCTTCCCGGCTTCATGCTGGCCTCGTTCTTCATCCTCTACATCATCATCCGCACCAACCTGAACCCGTCGCTGGCGCCCTTGCCGGAAGAGGACCCGACGGCGCCCAAGGGCAAGGAGAAGTTCCTGCGTTTCGTGGGCTTCCTGTCGCGCTTCGCGTTGTGGATCACCGGGTTCCTGCTGCTCCGGGCGGTGTTCTTCACCGTGACCGGCGACAACCAGGTGCAGGAGGGGCTCGAGCCGATCGCGCTGGGGATGGTCTCGGACATACCGTATATCGTGGGGGCCTTCGCCATTGCCGCCGCGCTGATCCTGTTCGTGGTCGGCCGCGAGCGGGCCGAGGAAGGCTGGCAGATGGGCAAGGGCCTTATCGCGCCGATCATCGTGATCGGGGTGGTGCTGGGCTCGATCTACATGGGCATCACCGGCATCACCGAGGCCGCGGGCATGGGGGTGGTGGCGGTCTTCGTCATCGGCCTGGTCCGGCGCGAGATGACCTTCGAGATCGTCTGGGACAGCCTGATGCGCACGCTGAAATCGACCGGCACGATCATCTGGGTCACCATCGGCGCCGCCTCGCTGGCCGCGGCCTACACGCTGGCGGGCGGGCCGACCTACGTGGCCAACATGATCGTCGCGGCCGAGCTGCCGACCATGGGCATCATCCTGGTGATGATGGTGATTTTCCTGATCATGGGCATGTTCATGGACTGGATCGGCATCGTGCTGCTGATCATGCCGGTCTTCCTGCCGATCGTGCTGAAGCTGCCGGTCGAGGAAATCGGGATCTTCGGCGAGCTGGACCCCCGCCAGGTGGCGATCTGGTTCGGCGTGGTGTTCTGCATGAACATGCAGGTGAGCTTCCTGTCTCCGCCCTTCGGGCCGGCCGCGTTCTACCTCAAGTCGGTGGCGCCGCCGCATATCTCGCTGACGGCGATTTTCCGGGGGTTCCTGCCGTTCATCGTGCTGCAGCTTCTGGCGCTGTCGGTGCTGCTGATCTGGCCGCCCATCGTGACGCTGTTCCTCTAGGGCGGCCGGGCTCAAAATCTTCCCGAAGGGGGCGGGCGGGCCCGCCCCTTTCCACGTCCTGACCAGCGCGCGGAGGCGCCATGCTTGACCAATCGCAGATAGACGCGTTCCACCGGGACGGGGTGATCGTGGTGCCCGACGTGCTGCCGCCCGAGGTTCTGGTCTCGGTGCGGGCGGAATATGCGGGCCTGCTGGATACGCTCTATGACGGCTGGCATCGCGAGGGGCGGGTGCCCCCGCCGGAAGGGCGGGATTTCCAGGACAAGCTGCTGACCAGCTACAAGGCCGGCTGCGACTGGTTCCAGCCGATGGACATCTCGCTCCCGGGGGACAAGGTGACGCCCGGGACACCGTTCCATTTCGGCCCGGCGGTGTTCGAGATGATCACCTGCGCCCGGCTGCTCGACCTCGTCGAAGGCCTGATCGGGCCCGAGATCACCTCGAACCCGATCCAGCATGTGCGCCTGAAGCCGCCGGTGGGCGAGTTGCACAAGGACGAGATCCGCGCGCATGTGGGCGGCACCGACTGGCACCAGGATCGCGGCGTGGGGCATGAGGAGGCCGACGGCACGACCATGGTGACGGTCTGGCTGGCGATCACCGATGCCACGGTCGAGAACGGCTGCCTTCAGGCGATCCCCGGCACGCCGCAAATGTACCCGCATTGCCCGAAGAAACAGACGGCGATTGCCGCCGGCTGTCTCGACCTGTCGCAGGCGCGGCCGCTGCCAGTCAAGGCGGGCGGAGCGGTCATCTTCCACCCGCTGACGCCCCACGCCTCGCTCGACAACCGGTCCGACCGGTTCCGCTGGTCCTTCGACATCCGCTACAGCGTGACCGGCCAGCCGACGGGCCGCGCGCATTTCCCCGACTTCGTCGCCCGGTCCCGCGCCCGTCCGGAGACCGAGCTTCACGACTGGCGCACCTGGCGCGAGATGTGGGAGACGGCGCGCGCCCGCCTCGCCGGCCAGCCGCACATCCCCATCCACCGCTGGCGCGCCGACAGCCCCTCCTGCGCGTGAGGACACCCATGAAGACCGTGCAACTGTCCGACGCCGACAACGTGGCGACCGCCATCACCCAGCTCGCCCCCGGTGAGGGCGGCGCGGCCGAGCTGATCCCGCGCGGCCACAAGCTCGCTACCCGCCCCATCCCCCGCGGCGAAGCGGTGCGCAAGTACGCCCAGGTCATCGGCTATGCCTCAACGGACATCCCCCAGGGCGCCCACGTGCACACCCACAACCTCGAATTCCGCAACGTCGACACCGCCTACGAATTCTCCACCAACCTGACACCGGCCGCGCCCGCGACCACCATCGACACCTTCATGGGCTACCGCCGCGCCTCGGGCCGGGTGGGCACGCGCAACTACATCGCCGTCCTCACCTCGGTGAACTGCTCGGCCACCGCCGCGCGCATGATCGCCGACCACTTCACCCCCGAGCGGCTGGCGCCCTATCCCAATGTCGACGGCGTGGCCGCCTTCGTGCACGGCACCGGCTGCGGCATGGCCGGTTCGGGCGAGGGGTTCGAGGCCCTGCAGCGGGTCATGTGGGGCTATGCCCGCAACCCCAACGTGGGCGGCGTGCTGATGGCCGGGCTGGGCTGCGAGACCAACCAGATCGACTGGCTGGTCGAGGCGTTCGGCCTCACGCCGGGGCCGCTCTTCCAGACGATGAACATCCAGGACGTGGGCGGCATCCGGAAGACCGTCGAGGCCGGCATAGCCAGGATCGAGGCGATGCTGCCGCTGGTCAACGAGGCAGAGCGCGAGCCGTGCCCGGCCTCGGAGCTGATGGTCGCCCTGCAATGCGGCGGCTCGGACGCGTGGTCGGGCATCACGGCGAACCCGGCGGTCGGCCATGCCTGCGACCTGCTGGTCGCGCAGGGCGGCACCGGCGTGCTGGCCGAAACGCCCGAGATCTACGGGGCCGAACACCTGCTGACAGCGCGGGCGGCCAGCCGCGAGGTGGGGGAGAAACTCATCTCCCTCATCCGCTGGTGGGAGGATTACACCGCCCGCAACCACGGCAGCATGGACAACAACCCCAGCCCCGGCAACAAGAAGGGCGGGCTGACAACCATCCTCGAAAAGTCGCTCGGCGCGGCCGCCAAGGGCGGCACCACGCCCCTCACCGGCGTCTACAAATATGCCGAACCGGTGACGGCCAGGGGCTTCACCTTCATGGACAGTCCCGGCTACGACCCGGCCAGCGTGACGGGCCAGATCGCCAGCGGCTGCAACCTCGTGGTCTTCACCACCGGGCGCGGCTCGGCCTTCGGCTCGAAACCCGCCCCGACGCTGAAGGTGGCCACCAACAGCCAGATGTACGACCGGATGACCGAGGATATGGACGTGAACGCCGGCCGTATCCTGACCGAGGGCGCCAGCGTCGAAGAGGTCGGGCGCGAAATCTACGCCGCCTGGCTCCGGCTGGCCTCGGGCGAGGTGTCGAAATCCGAGGCGCAGGGGCTGGGCGATCATGAATTCGTGCCGTGGCAGATCGGCGCGGTGATGTAGGGCGCGCCGCCCCGCGCGGGCGGCGCCATGAAAGGGAGGACAACATGAGCAAGCCGACAATCGGGTTTATCGGGCTGGGGCTGATGGGCCGCGCCATGGTGGGGTGCCTGCAGGATGCGGGCCATGACGTGACCGTGCTGGGCAACCGCGACCGGAGCGGGATCGAGGAGGCGGTAAAGCGCGGCGGCAAGGAAGCGGGTTCGGCCAAGGAGATGGCCGAGACCTGCGATATCGTGATGCTGTGCGTGGGCACCTCCGAGCAGGTCGAGCAACGGATCTACGGCGAGGATGGCGTGCTGGCCGGCGCGAAGGAGGGGCAGGTGGTGATCGACTTCGGTACCTCGCTGCCCGCCTCGACGTTGAAGATCGGCGCCGACCTGGCCGAAAAGGGTGCCATCTATCTCGACGCGCCGCTGGGCCGCACGCCGGCCCATGCGAAGGATGGCCTCTTGAACATCATGTGTGCGGGGGACGAGGCGGCCTACGAACAAGTCAAGCCGGTGCTCGACGTGCTGGGCGAGAACGTTTTCCACCTCGGCAAGCTGGGCAACGGGCACACGATCAAGCTGATCAACAACTTCTTCGCCATGACCACCGCCACCGCCATGTCCGAGGCCTTCGCCGCGGCGGATGCGGCCGGCATCGACCGCGAGGCACTGTTCGGCGTGATGTCGGCCGGGCCGCTCAAATCGGGGATGATGGAGTTCATCCGCAATTATGCCGTCGACGGGAAGATCGACCTTGCCTTTTCGGTTGCAAACGGGGCCAAGGATGTGGGCTATTACCGGCAGATGACGGCGGACCTGGGGCTGGAAAGCCGGATGTCGACCGCCGCGGATGCCACGCTGCGCGAGGCGCGGGATGGCGGCGATGGCGGGATCATGATCCCGGAAATGGTGGACTGGATGGGCAAGCATCTCGGGGGTGGACGATCATGAGGTTGAAGGGCAAGCGGGCCTTCATCACCGCCGCCGGGCAGGGCATCGGCCGCGCGAGCGCCGCGGCAATGGCCCGCGAGGGGGCGCACGTGATCGCAACCGACCTGAACGGCGACCTGCTGGGGGGGCTCGAGGTGGCAGAGTGCTTCGCGCTCGATGCGCTGGACAAGTCGGCGCTGTCGAAGGCGGTGGGCGAGGCGGCGCCGGATATCCTGGTCAATTGTTCGGGCGTGGTGCATTCGGGAACGGTACTGGATGCCACGGACGAGGAGTTCGACCTTGCCATGAACCTCAACGTGCGGGCGCATTTCCACGCGATCCAGGCGGCGGTGCCGGCGATGCTGGAACGCGGGGCGGGGTCGATCGTCAACATCGCCTCGGTCTGTTCCTGTATGCGGGGCCTGCCGAACCGGTTCATCTACGGCACCTCGAAGGGCGCGACGATCGGGCTGACCAAGCAGGTCGCGGCGGACTACATCACGCAAGGCATCCGCTGCAACTGCATCGCGCCGGGCACCGTCGACAGCCCCTCGCTTCAGCAGCGGCTGAAGGATACGGGCGATTACGACGCGGCGATGAAGGCCTTCGTGGCCCGCCAGCCCATGGGCCGGCTGGGCGAGGCCGAGGAGATCGCCGATCTCGTGGTCTACCTCGCCAGCGACGAGACGCGCTACATGACCGGGCAATGCGTGGCCATCGACGGCGGGATGACGATGTGACCGGCCTGCGGATGATGCATTGAGCCTGCCCAAGCCAAGGGAAGAGCGCACCGCCGCCGGGGTGCTGACCATGTTCTTTGCCGTGGTCTTCTTCACCTGCATCGACAGTTCCGCCAAGTGGCTGACACTGGCGGGGTTGCCGGTGATGCAGGTCGTCTTCGCGCGGTATTGCGGGCATTTCGTCTATGCCGCCCTGGTCTACATGCCGCAGGAAGGGCTGTCGGCCTTCCGCTCGCGGGCGCCGCTGAAACAGGTCTTGCGGTCGAGCTTCCTGTTCGGCTCGACCGTGTGCAACTTCTTCGCGCTGCAATCGCTGCCGATCACGGTGACCACGACGATCACGTTTGCCGGGCCGATCGTGGTGACCCTGCTGGCCATTCCGATCCTTGGCGAGAAGGTGGGCCTGCGCCGGATCGCGGCGGTCTGCACCGGGTTCGTGGGCGTGCTGGTGGTGATGCAGCCATGGGGGGCCGAGTTCCACCCGGCGATGCTGTTTTCGCTGGCGGCCCTGGCGATCGCCTCGCTCTATTTCATCATGACGCGGATGCTGGCCGGGGTGGAGACGATCGCCACGCAACAGCTCTGGTCGTCGGGGATCGCCTCGGTCGTGCTGGCGCCGGTCGCGGCATCCGTCTGGGTCTGGCCGGACAGCGGCACGGAATGGCTGGTGATGTTCCTGATCGGCGGGTTCGGCATGACCGGGCACGTGCTGGCCACGATCGCGCATCGCTGGGCCGATGCGTCGATCCTGGCGCCGATGGTCTACAGCCAGATCTTCCTCGCCGCCATCGCGGGGATCGTGGTGTTCGCCACGTGGCCCACCGTCTGGACGCTGGGCGGGGGCGTAATCATCATCGGCTCGGGCCTCTATATCTGGCACCGGGAACGGCAGAAGTCCGGGGTGGTGCGCCGGGACACGCGGGTGCCCTGAGCGCGGGGCGCCCATCGCGTCGGCAAAAGCACCGACGTAATACCGACAAAATACCGACGTGATACCGACGTTGGACTCGCTGAAAAACCGGGGGTGTTGGCCCTGAACGGGTCAGTCCTCGAAATGCCCCGCCTTGGCGAACTTTCCACCCTGGTAGATCACCTCCGGATCGCCCGGATCCTGCGCCGGATCATCGGCGAACAGGTGGGCGAATTGCGCCGAGCTATCCTGTGGCTGCCAACCGAGATAGGTGGTTTCGGAATTGTCCCACCAGCTTTCCGCGTTGTCCGAAACCCCGTAAACAATGGGGCATCCAAGCCTCGGCCCCTCCAGCATCACCCCGATCAGCCGCAGCATGTCGGCCGACGACATCCACGTCGCCAGCATCCGCCGATCCTTCGGTTCTGGGAAGCAGGACCCGATGCGCAGGATCAGCGTCTCAATGCCGTACTTGTCCCAATACATCCGCGCCAACGCCTCGCCATAGGCTTTCGACACGCCGTAATTGCTGTCGGGCCGAATGGGGGAGGATGCGGTGAGCCTTGTTTCACGGGCGTGAAAGCCGATCACGTGGTTTGAACTGGCGAAGAGGATGCGCTTGGCGCCTTCCTTCCGAGCGGCCTCGTAGAGGTGATAGGTGCCGTCTATGTTGACCCGGTGGATGAGGTCGGCACGGTTCTCGGTCGAGATGCCGCCGAAATGCAGGATGGCATCGCAGCCCTTGACCATGGACCGCACGGCGTCGGCATCGGTCAGGTCGCAGGGGGTGATTTCCTCATGTGACGCCGGTTCGCCGAGGTCGGCGACATCGGAAAGGCGCACGGTCTTTGCATACTCGGCCAGCCCCTCGCGAATCTGCTGGCCGATGGTGCCGGCGGCGCCGGTCATGAGCAGGCGGTTGGTCTTTCGCATGGCTTACCCCCGTCCGATATAGGGCATGTTGGTGGCCATGACGGTCATGAACTGCACGTTGGCATCCAGCGGCAGGCTGGCCATGTGCAGGACCGAGCTGGCCACCTGTACCACGTCCATCACCGGTTCCACCGCGATGGAGCCGTCGGCCTGTGGCACACCCTCCGTCATCTTGGCGGCCATCTCGGTGAGGGCGTTGCCGATGTCGATCTGGCCGCAGGCGATGTTGAAGGGGCGCCCGTCGAGGCTGATCGAGCGGGTCAGGCCGGTGATGGCGTGTTTCGAGGCGGTGTAGGGCGAGGAACCCCAGCGCGGCACATAGGCCGAGACCGAACCGTTGTTGATGATCCGGCCGCCCTGCGGATCCTGCCGACGCATGATGCCAAAGGCGGCGCGGGCGCAGATGAAGCTGCCGGTCAGGTTGATCTCGATGACCTTGCGGAACTCCTCGACCGGGATTTCGTCGATCGGGGCACCGGGGCGGCCGATGCCGGCATTGTTGAAGATGGCATCGAGGTGGCCCCAGTCTTTCGCCGCGCGGTCGAAGGCCGCCTCGACCTGCGCCTCGTCGGTGACGTCGCAGGGCAGGGAAAGGGCGTTCTCGTGCCCGTTCGCCGTCTCCTCCAGCGCCTCGGCGCGGCGGCCGACGAGCCCCACGCGCCAGCCGGCGTCAAGAAAGGCATGGGCGGTGGCGCGGCCCACGCCGCCGCCGCCGCCGGTGATGATGATGGTCTTGGACATGGCTTTTCTCCCGTTGGGCCGGGCGGCCGGGCCACCCTGCCGCGTGGTCTAGTGGTTGTCCCTCGGCAGGTCGCGGCCGACCTTCTGATAGGCGGTTGCCAATTCGAGACAGCCGCCATTGGCAAGCTGGCCGACATGGGTGCGGTAGATCTCCTGCCACGGGGTCTGGCTTTTGATCTCGGGCGCCTGCCACGCGTCGATCCGGGCCTGCCACTCGGCCTCGTCCACCAGCGCATCCATGCGCGAGGCGTTGAGGTCGAGCCGCACCATGTCGCCGGTCTTGAGATAGGCCAGCCCGCCGCCCACCGCGCTTTCGGGCGAGGCGTTGAGGATCGAGGGGCTTTCCGACGTGCCCGACTGGCGCCCGTCGCCCACGGTGGGCAGGTGGTGGATGCCCTGCCGGATGATCGCGTCGGGCGGCTGCATGTTCACCACTTCCGCCGCGCCCGGGTAGCCGACACAGCCGACACCGCGGATGAAGAGGATGGTGCGCTCGTCGATGCCGAGCCCGGCATCGTTGATCCGGTCGTGGTAATCCTCGGGCCCTTCGAAGACCACGGCGCGGGCCTCGAACACGTTCTCGTTGCCGGGTTCGGACAGGAACCGCTTGCGGAAATCGTCGGAGATCACGCTGGTCTTCATCAGGGCGGAATCGAACAGGTTCCCGGTCAGCACCTTGAAGCCCGCGTTCTTGCGCAGGGGGGCGTCGTAGGTGGTGATGACATTGTGGTCCGCGCTTTCGAGCCCGGCGAGGTTCGTGCCCATGCTTTGGCCGGTGGCGGTCATCACCCCTTGGTGGATGCGGCCCGCGCGGACCAGCTCGGCCATCACCGCCGGCACGCCGCCCGCGCGGAAGAAGCTTTCGCCGAGATATTCGCCGGCCGGCTGCATGTTGACCATGAGCGGCACGTCGAAGCCGATGGTCTCCCAGTCCTTCACGTTCAGGTCGACGCCGATATGGCGGGCGACGGCCTGAAGGTGGGGCGGAGCGTTGGTCGAGCCGCCGATGGCCGCGTTGACGATGATGGCGTTCTCGAAGGCCTCGCGCGTCATGATGTCGGAGGGCTTGAGGTCTTCGTAGACCATGGCGACGATGCGCTTGCCGGTCTCATAGGCCATGGCCATCCGTTCGCGGAAGGGCGCCGGAATGGCCGAGTTGCCGGTCATCGACATGCCGAGCGCCTCGGCCATGGCGTTCATCGTGCTGGCGGTGCCCATGGTGTTGCAATGGCCGAGGCTGGGCGCGGAGGAACAGACGCGGCTCAGGAACTCGTCATAGTCGATCTCGCCCGCGGCCAGAAGGCGGCGGCTTTCCCAGACGATCATGCCCGATCCCGCGCGCTTGCCCTTCCACCAGCCATCCAGCATCGGGCCGCCGTTGAGGGCGATGGCCGGCAGGTCGACCGTGGCCGCGCCCATCAGCATGGCGGGCGTGGTCTTGTCGCAGCCGGTGGTCAGCACGACCCCGTCGATCGGGTAGCCGTGCAGCACCTCGACAAGGCTGAGATATTGCAGGTTCCGGTCGAGCGCGGCGGTGGGCCGCTTGCCGGTTTCCTGGATCGGGTGGACGGGAAACTCCATCGGGATGCCGCCCGCCTCGCGGATGCCGGCCTTGATGCGGTCCATCAGGAAGACGTGGATCTTGTTGCAGGGCGCAAGGTCGGAGCCGGTCTGGGCGATGCCGATGACGGGCTTGCCGGACTGAAGCTCTTCGCGGGTGAATTCCTGGTTCTGGTATCGCTCGAGATAGAGCGCGGTCATGCCCGGGTTGTTCGGGTTGTCGAACCATTCCTGCGACCGGAACTGCTTGTTCGCGCGTGTGTCAGACATCGAGCCAATCTCCCAAATTCGGCGTTCGCTGGCGTCAGGCGAACACGCCTCTTGTGACAGCATTCCCATTTGGTATACCAAATGCAAGGGCAAAGCGCCCTGATTTGAAAGGCATCCGGAGGAATCTTGCGTCCCGTGACGCGGGTTTGCCGGAAATGCCGGGCGTCGCGCCGGAAACGGTGCGGCGGAAAGGCGACGTGCGTTGATGCGACGGCGCCTTGCAGTTTGAAGAACGGAGACCCACGATGATCGAAGAACCGCCCGTATTGACCCTGCGCCGGAGTTTCCCGCGCCCTTCTGCCGCCCAGATTGCCGCGTTCAAGGGCGTGCCGACCGGGTTCGTCTGTGATGCGATGGGCGGGCAGGGGGCGTTGAGTTCCGACATCCAGCCGATCGGCGGCGGGCGGGATATCGACTGTCGCGCCATAGGCCCGGCGCTGGTGGCCGACAACGGCCCGGCGGAAATCCTCGCGACGATGGGTGCGCTGCATATTCTCGAGCCCGGCGACATCATCGTGGCGGCGGTGCATGGCCACCGGAATTGTTCGGCGTCAGGCGACCAGTTCTGCGGCATGATGAAGAACAAGGGGGCGGCCGGGTTCGTGACCGATGGCGAGATGCGCGATTACGAGGGGATCGTGGAGGTCGGGCTTCCGGCGTGGTGCACCGGGCTGAGCCCGAACTCGCCCTATTCCAACGGGCCAGCAAGGGCGGGGTTCGGCGCCGTGATCGGCGGCGTGCGGGTCGAGAGCGGCGATCTGATCGTGGCCGACCGCAACGGCGTGGTCGTGGTGCCGCTGGCCGAGATCGACCGCGTCATCGAGCGGCTGGCAAGGGTGCGGGAGCTGGAAAACGGGCTCGAGGCGAAGGTGCGGGACGGATTCTGCCAGATGGCGGCCATCGAGGAGATGATCGCCGATGGTCGCGCGGTGATCGAGGATTAGGCGGATCAGCCCGGTCTACGGCGCGATATAGGCGATCGAAGCGGGAGCATGGAGGCGAGACGGGGCAGGGCGCCGGTGACCGACGCCGCGAACCGGCCGGGCGACCGGGTGTCGTCCTGCCAGTCTTCGGCGGCGAAGGGCTTGCCGGCGCGTTGCTGGAATACCTCGCGGCCGAACGCCTCGAGGTCGTCGAAGCTGGTAAAGGTCACGGTTGCCGGGCCATCGGGCTGCTCGGATGGGAAGCGCTCCTGCATCCGTTCTTCCATCCAGAGGCGGTCATCCGCGATTTCGGCGGCATCGGCACCGAAGAACTCCGGCGCCAGCGTGGTGCGGCGGCCCGGGATCGTCGTCAACGCCCGGACCATCCTGCCATTTGCCGCGAGCGCCCGGCTGGAGGACAGGGCGAAGCCGGCATGCCTGCGAAACAGGTACAGGAGTGCCGTGGCCTCCGCCGACATCGAGCTGTTGACCCTGACATCGGTGGCCGTGTCCGTCTCCACACCGGTCCAGTTGCAGAAATCCGCGACGAGGTTCCGGCGCACATCTGCCGGGCGGCTGTACATCCTCGTCTTGACCGCATCGCGCCCGAAGGCCTCGTCGAGGTTGGCGATCCGCAGCCGGAAATTCGGCAGCAAGGCGCGGGGTCTCGGCACGTCGCCGGTTTTCAGGCTTTGCTGCAGCATGCTGGCCGCATAGCTCATCGGGTCGCGGACATAGCAGTGCACGTCGATCTGCGGGAAGAAACGGCTGAAGAATTCCCGGCACGCCCTCAGTTCCGGGGGACGGCCGCGATAGACGCGTTCGGCGGAGAAGATGAACAGGTCGTCGCTCGATCCTTCGATTTGCCGGGTCAGAGCCTGTTTCTCCCGCTCGCGCCAGTCGGCACAGGTTTCCGCCGACAGTTCACGCTGGCGGAAAACCCAGTCCGCTTCCGGGCGCCTGGCGAACAGCAGGACGAACAGCGTGGAATGATTGGGGTGATCCCACCCGAAATAGGTCGCGTTCTTCAGTCTGGCCCTGTCGAGAAAGGCTTGGATCGAGGAACTTCCGGTCTTGAACATGCCGGCGTGGAGGACGAGGCGTCTAGGCATGCCCGGCCGATCTGGCCGCGCTGTCCGGCGATGGAGTTACTGGCACTGAACGCTCCGGTAAGACGAGATTGCGGCTTTGGCGGACTATTGTCCAAACCGGCCGGAGGGGCAATCAACCGGACATAATGCGGGCCGTCAATCCATGGCAAAGGCGCTGCGGGCGCCCGCCGATTCCTGCGTTCGGAAGATCGAGTCGGTATCGGGCGCCGGGGGCAGGGGCATGGTGACTGGCACCTGTTCCAGCCGGGGTTTAAGGCAGGGTTTGCCGGTAATCGTGCGGTCCTGAAGATCCTCCCAGAACTTCCGCTGGCCGAGCGCGTGGAAATAGGAATTCGCGCCGAGAAGCGGCCAGGCGTCGGCACTGGCGCATTCGTAGAACAGGATCATCCGTGCCCGGTCGCTCCGGTTCGGGGCGGAGCCGTGCAGGAGGCGGGCGTGATGTACCGTCATGCTGCCGGCCTTGCCGGTGAGGGTGACGATCTTCTCGCGGTCGAAGGCCGGGTCGTCGGGGTCGATGGCACCGGCGAAGACGCCGTTGGACGTATGGTCGAGCACCGGCCCGCGATGCGTGCCGGGGATGACCATCAGGGGCCCGTTCGCCTCATCCACGTCTTCAAGCATCAGGCCGAAGGCGAGCAGCTCGTCATTGGTGTGGGGGTAGAAGGCCCAGTCCTGGTGCCATTCCACCGCGCGCCCGCCGCCGGGGGCCTTGGTGTTGAGCTTGGAGGTCAGGATCGTGGTGTCGGGGCCGAGCAGGTCGTTGAGCACCTGCGTCATGGTGGAGTTGCGCAGCACCTCCCAGAAATACGGGTCCTGCTTGTGGGGGATCTTGATGCGGGTCAGGCGGGGGCTGTCGGGGCCGTGACCCTTGTCGAGGTCGTAGACATCGTTGCTTTCGCTGACCGTGCGGGAGGCGTCGATCAGCCTTGCAGTGATGGCACGCAGGCAGTCGAGCTGGTCGGGCGTGACCGCGTTCTCGACCATCAGGTAGCCGT
Organism: Roseovarius sp.; assembly: GCF_030373445.1. GTDB lineage: Bacteria > Pseudomonadota > Alphaproteobacteria > Rhodobacterales > Rhodobacteraceae > Roseovarius. The sequence continues at coordinate 134,582 of NZ_JAUCYU010000006.1, read as the reverse complement.
TCTCGGCGTAGAAATCCCGTTGCGCGTCGCTCAGCATCGTGTCGCCCTCCCTCAGCGGCCCTTCTTCACTTCGGCGTCCATGTCGAGGCCGTTCAGCCGGCCCACGTGATCCGACAGCATCGGCACGTAATCCTGCCCGGCACCCACTGCCTCGGCATGGGTGAAGTAGTGTTTCGCCGCCGCGGCCATCACGTTCATCACGCCGGCATCGGTGGCCATGGCGTTCACGTAGCGGATGTCCTTGGACATGTTGGCGATGGTGAACTTGTGGGCGTCGCGGTCGCGCTCGCAGACATAGGTCATGAAGGTTCCGAAGAAGCCGCTGCCGAGGCGGCTGGGGCCGATCACGTCGCGGAAGGTGTGGGGCGAGATGCCGACCTTGGCGCCGAGCGCCGCGGTTTCCGAATAAAGCGCCGCGTAGGCCGCGCCGAGGAAGTTCATCAGCAGTTTCATCTTGTGGCCCGAGCCCGTCGGCCCGATGCGGGTGATGGTGCCGGCCCAGCAGTCGATGACCGGCGAAACGGTGGCGAAATCACCCTCGTCGCAGCCGACCATGGCGTCGAGCTTGCCTTCCTCGGCCTCCTTGGGGGTGCGGCCCAGGGGCGCGTCGACCATCTTCACGCCCTGCGCTGCCATCTCTTCGGCCAGTGCCATTGTCGAGACCGGGTCGGCAGTGGTGGTGTCGATCACGATCAGCCCTTCCCGCGCGCCGGCGAGGATGCCGTCAGGCCCGCGGATGACGGCCTCGACCTGTGGCGAGCTCGACAGGCAGATATGGATGATGTCGCAGTGTTGGGCCATTTCCTTCGGGCTCGACGCTTCCTTCGCGCCCTTGCTGACAAGGCTTTCGACGGGCTCGCGGTTGACGTTGCCCTTGACCCAGAGCGTGTAGCCGCCCTTGAGGATGTTGCTGGCCATGCCGTGGCCCATCAGGCCCACGCCGATGAAACCGATGACGGGTTTGTCGCTCATGTTCTCCTCCCTTAAAGGCTGGCCGTGATGCCGCCGTCGACGAACAGCGTGTGACCGTTGACGAAGCTCGCCGCGTCGGAGGCGAGGAAGACGCAGGCGCCGACCAGTTCCTCGACCTTGCCCCAGCGGCCTGCGGGGGTGCGTTTCTCGAGCCATGTGGTGAAGTCCGGGTCGGCGACGAGGGCGGCGTTGAGCGGCGTGTCGAAATAGCCCGGCGCGATTGCGTTGCAGTTGAGCCCGTGTTTGGCCCAGTCGGTCGCCATGCCCTTGGTGAGGTTGGTGACGGCGCCTTTCGACGACGTGTAGGGCGCGATGCCGGGGCGGGCGAGCAGGCTTTGCACGCTGGCGATGTTGATGATCCGGCCCGATTGCCGGGCGATCATGTGGCGGGCGGCGGCCTGCCCCACGTAGAAGACCGAGTTCACGTTGGTGCGCATGAGGCGGTCGAAATCCTCGGGCGGGAAGTCTTCCAAAGGCGTGCGGTGCTGCATGCCGGCGTTGTTGACGAGGATGTGGATCGGGCCGGTATCGGCTTCGTATCGGTCGATGGTGTCACGGGCGGCGGTGGCGTCGGTCACGTCGAAGGACAGGGTGTCGACCTCGGCGCCCTCGGCGCGCAGTGTCTCCGCCGCCTCCTTCAGCCGGTCGGCATTGCGGGCGTTCAGCACAAGCCGGGCCCCGGCCTGAGCCAGCCCGCGCGCCAGGGCGAACCCGATGCCCATGGAAGAGCCGGTGACGAGGGCCGTATGGCCCGTCAGATCGAACAGTTGCATTCATCCTCCCTGCGGCGCTCGAAAGGGAAATTCGCATTCCCGGTCGAACGCGCCTTGAACAAATGGTATACCATTTTTATAACGATGCAAGCGGAACCCCTGGGAGGACGGTCTGCGATGACAGCGCTCTACGCCCATGCGGCGAAAGACCTGCGCGTTGAGGCGTGCGACGCGGCCGACCCGGAACCGGGGCAGGTGACGGTGCGGGTGAGTCGCGGCGGGATCTGCGGGTCGGACCTGCATTATTTCAACCACGGCGGGTTCGGCACGGTCAGGTTGCGGGAGCCGATGATCCTTGGGCATGAAGTTGCCGGGACGGTCGAGGCGGTTGGCGAGGGGGTCGAGGGGTTCGACCTCGGTGATCTCGTGGCGGTGTCGCCATCGCGGCCTTGCGGCAGTTGCGGCGAATGCCTGCGAGGGCTGCCGAACCATTGCCTGAACATGCGGTTCTACGGCTCGGCCATGCCGTTTCCCCATGTGCAGGGCGCGTTCCGCGAGGTGCTGGTGGCGGAGGCGGCGCAATGCGTGCCGGCCCACGGTCTGACCCCGGCCGAGGCGGCGATGGCGGAGCCGTTGTCGGTGGCGCTGCACGCGGTGCGCCGGGCGGGGGAGATGCTGGGCCGACGGGTGCTGGTGACGGGCTGCGGGCCGATCGGGGTGCTGGTCATCCTGGCCGCGCGGCGGGCCGGGGCGGCGGAGATCATCGCAACGGATATCGCCGAGAACGGGCTGGCCTTTGCCCGGGCGGCAGGGGCGGATGTGGCGTTGGATACGTCGCAGGACCCCGAGGCGCTGGCGCCTTACGTGGCGGGCAAGGGCTGCCTCGACGTGTTGTTCGAATGCTCGGGCGCCGAAGAGGCGCTGGCAGGTGGCATAGCGGCGCTCCGGCCGCGGGGGCAGGTGGTGCAACTGGGGCTTTCGGGCGACATGCGGCTACCGATGATGCAAATCACCGCGAAGGAATTGTCGCTCATCGGGTCGTTCCGGTTTCACGAGGAATTCGCCGTGGCGGTGGACCTGATGCGCAAGGGGCTGACCGACGTGGCCCCGCTGATCACCCACAGCTTTCCGCTGGCCGAGTTCGAGGCGGCCTTCGCCACCGCGTCGGACCGGGCGCAGGCGATGAAGGTGCAACTGGATTTCACCGCATGCTGACATTCGCCGCCGCCGTCTTCTTCCTGATCATCACGCCGGGGCCCGGGGTGATGACGACGGCCGGGTTCGGGGCGGCCTACGGGTTCAACGCCTCGCTGCGCTACGTGCTGGGGCTGTTCATCGGCACCAACCTGGTGATGCTGGCGGTGATGACGGGGCTCGCGGCAGTGATCCTGTCGGTGCCGTGGCTGCGCAACGTGCTGATGTTCGCGTCGGTCGCCTACCTGCTGTACCTCGCCGGGCGCATCGCCTTTGCCGGGGCGAAGGTGGCGTTCATGGAGGCGAAATCGCCCCCGGGCGTGCTGGGCGGGCTGATGCTGCAGGCGATCAATCCCAAGGCCTATGCGGTGAACACCTCGCTGATCAGCGGGTTCGACTATGCGCCCGATGCCTTCCTGTTCGAGATGATCTCGAAGGCGCTGATCATCAACACGATCTGGATTCCCATCCACCTGGCGTGGCTCTGGGCCGGGGTGTCGCTGCACCGGCTCAACCTGTCGGACCGCACCCAGCGGACGATCAACATCCTGATGGCGCTGTCGTTGCTGGGGGTGGTGGCGCTGGCGCTGTGGTCGGCGTCGCGGGGGTAGAGTGAGAGAGCAGGACATGAAGGAGAGCGCATGACTCAGAGGACGTATTCCGGCATCTGGCCGGTCGCGCCGACACCGTTTCACGAGGACGGACAGGTTGATGGCGAAGGGATGAAGCGGGTGCTCGACTGCATGATCGACCAGGGGGTCGACGGCATCTGCATTCTTGCCAATTTCTCGGAACAGTTCCTGATTTCCGATGCGGAGCGGGAGGCGCTGACGCGGCTGTCGTTGGAGCATGTGGCGGGGCGGGTGCCGGTGATCGTGACGATCAGCCATTTCGCGACGCCCATCGTGGTGGAGCGGGCGCGGTTTGCCAAGGAGCTGGGCGCCGATATCGTGATGATGATGCCGCCCTATCACGGGGCTCTCTTGAAAGGCACGGCCGAGCAGACATTCGAGCAGTTCCGGGCCGTGGGCGAGGTGGGTATCCCGATCATGCTGCAGGATGCGCCGCTGTCGGGTGTCGACCTGCCGGTGCCGCTTCTGGTGCGGATGGCGCGGGAGATCGAGATGCTGAAGCTGTTCAAGATCGAATGCCCGCAGGCAGCGGCCAAGCTGCGGGCGCTGATCGCCGAGGGGGGCGCCGACATCGAGGGGCCGTTCGACGGGGAGGAGGCGATTACCCTTCTGGCTGATCTCGATGCGGGGGCGACGGGGACGATGACCAGTGCGATGATTCCCGACCTGATCGGGCCGGTGGTGCGCGATTTCCTTGCCGGCAACCGGCAGGCGGCGATTGACGGTTATGCCAGGGTGCTGCCCGCCGTGAACCACGAGAACCGGCAATGCGGGTTCAGGTCTGCCAAGGCGGCGATGGTCGAGGGCGGCGTGATCGCCTCGGAATTCTGCCGCCATCCTATTCCGCCGCTGCATCCGGACACGCGGGCGATGCTGATGGAGTTGTTGCGGCCGCTCGACCCGATGGTGCTGTCATGGGGGAAATGAGGCCCATGGAGACCGCTCTGCCGGAGTTGGAGGCCGTTCTCGGAGACCGGTTGGTCACGTCGGAGGCCGACCGCACCCTGCACGGTCAGAACGAGACCTACTACCCCGTCACGCCCCCCGACGCGGTGGCCTATCCGGAGAGCACGGAGGAGGTGTCGGCCATCCTGCGCCACTGCAACCGGCATGGCGTGCCGGTGACGGCCTATGGCGCGGCGAGCAGCCTTGAGGGGCAGCACCTGGCGACGCAGGGCGGCATCAGCCTCGACATGAGCCGGATGGGCGGGGTTCTGGCGGTCAATGCGGAAGACCTCAACGCCGTGGTCCAGCCCGGCATCACCCGCAAGCGGCTGAACGAGGAGTTGCGGGCGACGGGGCTGTTCTTTCCGGTCGATCCCGGCGCAGATGCCAGCATCGGCGGGATGGCCGCGACGCGGGCGAGCGGCACGACTGCCGTGCGCTACGGCACGATGCGCGAGAACATCCTCGCGCTGGAGGCGGTGATGGCGGATGGCACGGTGATCCGCACCGGCAGCCGGGCAAGGAAAAGCTCGACCGGGTATGACCTGACTCATCTGCTGGTGGGCTCGGAAGGGACGCTGGGGATCATCACCGAGCTGACCCTGCGGCTTCAGGGTATTCCGGAAGCGATCAGCGCGGCGACCTGCCGGTTTCCGTCGGTCGAGGACGCGGTGAATTGCGTGATCCTGACGATCCAGTCGGGTGTGCCGATGGCGCGGATCGAACTGCTGGACGAGATGATGGTGCGGGGGTTCAACCGGTATTCGCAGGCCGACCTGCCGGAGGAGCCGCATTTGTTCCTGGAGTTCCACGGCTCGCCCGCGGCCGTGGCCGAGCAGCGCGACGCCTTCGGCGAGATTGCCGCCGAGTTCGGGGCGGATGGCTGGAAGACCGCCGATACCACCGAGGAGCGCAATGCCCTGTGGGAGATGCGGCACAAGGCGCATTACGCCTCGGCCGCCTTCGGCAAGGGCGGACATATCTGGCCCACGGATGTCTGCGTGCCGATCTCGCACCTGGCCGAGGCGGTCTTGCAGGCGCAAAGGGATGCGCAGCGGCTGGGCCTGACGGCGACGATCGTGGGGCATGTGGGGGACGGGAATTTCCACGCAGGGCTGAGTGTTGACCCGGGGGATGCGGACGAGATGGCCCGTGCTGAAGAGTTCACGCAGGCGCTGGCGGAAACCGCGCTGCGGCTGGGCGGGACGGTCAGCGGCGAGCACGGGATCGGGCTGGGCAAGCAGAAATACATGACGGCCGAGCATGGGGCGGCGCTGGCCTACATGCGGGCGATCAAGGCCGGGTTCGACCCCAACAACATTCTCAACCCCGGCAAGCTTCTGCCGCCGGGCAACCGGGAGATTTCGGATGGTTCCTGACGACGGCAAGGCGACACTGGTCGGGCGAGTCTGGCGGCCGGGGATCGGGCCGGCGGTGGTACGGCTCGATGGTGAGGAGGTGGTCGACATCACCAGCCGGGAGATCCCGACGATGCAGGCGTTGTTGGAGGCGGATGATCCGGCGGAGACGGCCCGTGGGGCTGCGTGCGAAATGGTCTGCACGCTTGCGGAGCTTGAGGCGGGATCGACCGAGGATGCCGGGGCGGATGACCTGCGGTTGCTGGCGCCGCCGGATTTGCAGGCCATCAAGGCTGCGGGCGTGACCTTCGCCGAGAGCATGGTCGAGCGGGTGATCGAGGAGCAGGCGGCGGGCGATGCCGACCGGGCCGAGGCGATCCGGGCGCGGGTCAAATCGGTGATCGGCGACAGCCTGTCGGGGATCGAGCCGGGGTCGGACGCGGCGATGCAGGTGAAGGCCGTGCTGCAGGAGGAAGGCTTGTGGTCGCAATATCTCGAGGTCGGGATCGGGCGGGATGCGGAGGTGTTCACCAAGTGCCAGCCCATGGCCTCCGTCGGGACCGGGGCGGCGGTGGGGCTGCACCCGGTGTCGAGCTGGAACAACCCCGAGCCGGAGGTGGTGCTGGCGGTGAATGCGCGCGGTGCGGTCGTGGGGGCGACGCTGGGCAATGATGTGAACCTGCGGGACGTGGAGGGGCGCTCGGCGCTGCTGCTGGGGAAGGCCAAGGACAACAATGCCTCCTGTGCGCTGGGGCCGTTTCTGCGGCTCTTCGACGGGGGCTACGGGATGGCGGATGTGCGCAAAGCCGAGCTGACCATGCGGGTCGACGGCGAGGACGGGTTCGTGCTGGAGGGCCATTCCTCGATGACGAAGATCAGCCGCGACCCGGCCCAGATCGTGGCCCAGACCATCGGGGCGCATCACCAGTACCCGGACGGCTTCTTCCTGTTCCTCGGCACCATGTTCGCGCCGGTCAAGGACAGGGGCGCGCCGGGGCAGGGGTTCACCCACAAGGGCGGCGACGAGGTCACGATCAGCGAGCCGTCGCTGGGGGCGCTGAGCAACATTGTGCGGCTGTCGACCGAGTGCCCGGACTGGGTGTTCGGTACGTCGGCGCTGATGCGGAACCTGGCGCAGAGGGGGCTATTGTGACGGCGGTGGAGGTGTTTGACGACACGAATTGCCTGTTGGGGGAGGGGCCGCTCTGGCACCCTTTGCGGGGGCAGTTCTTCTGGTTCGATATCGACGCGCACCGGCTTTACACGCGCACGGACGAGGGCCGGCAGATGTGGCAGTTCGACGAGCATGTCTCGGCCGCCGGATGGGTGGACGAGGCGCGGCTGCTGGTGGCGTCGGAGAGTGCGCTGATCGATTTCAACGTGGAGACGGGGGTGAGCCGCAAGGTTTGTGGCCTCGAGGCGGACAATCCGGCGACACGGTCGAACGATGGCCGGGCGGACCCCTATGGCGGGTTCTGGATCGGGACGATGGGCAAGTTGAAGGAGCCCGGTGTGGGGGCGGTTTATCGGTATTACCGGGGTGAGCTGCGGCGGCTTTATGCGCCGTGGTCGATCCCGAATGCCATGTGTTTCACGCCGGACGGGCGGTTTGCCTACCTTGCCGATACGCCGACTGGCAAGGTCTGGCGGCAGGCTCTGGATGCCGAGGGCTGGCCGGAGGGGGAGCCGGAGGTGTTCCTCGACCTGCCCGGGGATCGCTATCGGCCGGACGGGGCGGTGGTTGATATGGAGGGCAACATCTGGTGCGCGCAGTTCCGGCATGGGAAGGTGTCGGTGTTCGACCCTGAAGGCCGGGAGGTGCGGAGCATCGCCTTTCCCGCCAGGCGGACGACATGCCCGGCCTTCGGCCGGGAGGATTTGCTGATCCTGTACGTGACCAGTGCCAGCCAGGAACCGGAGGTCACGACCGAGCATGACGGGCGGACATATGCGCTTCGTGTCGATGTGGCGGGGCAGCTAGAGCACCGGGTGATCCTGTGAGCCGGTCGTTCCTTGCCATCGGGGAATGCATGGTCGAGATGGCCGATGCCGGCGGCGGGTTGTACCGGCGCGGCTTTGCGGGGGACACGTTCAACACGGCGTGGTATGCGCGGCGGCTGCTGCCGGCGGATTGGACGGTGGGCTATGGCAGTTGTATCGGCACCGACGCGGTTTCGGCCGAGATGTGCGCCTTCATGGAGGGGGAGGGGATCGACACCTCGTCCCTGCGGCGGTTGGAGGATCGCACGGTCGGCCTCTACATGATCAGCCTCGAGCAGGGGGAGCGCAGCTTTTCCTATTGGCGCAGCCAGTCGGCGGCGCGGGCGCTGGCGGATGATCCGGGCTGGCTGGCGGAGGTGCTGGCGGGGCGGGATATGATTTATTTCTCGGGGATTACGCTGGCGATCCTGTCGGCTGATGCGCGCCGGGTTCTGTGCGACGCGCTGGCGCGTGCGCGGGGTGAGGGGGCGCTGGTGGCGTTCGATACCAACCTGCGCGAGCGGTTGTGGGAGACGCCGGAGGCGATGCGCGAGGGGCTGACCATGGGGGCCTCGGTGGCCGACGTGGTGCTGCCCTCCTTCGACGAGGAGCAGCGCGCGTTCGGGGATAGCGCGCCGGAGGAGACCATCGCCCGCTATCGTGAGTGCCGGGCGAGCATCGTGGCGGTGAAGAATGGCGGCGGCGACCTGACGCTTTGGGATGAGAAGGGCGCCAGAACGCTGCCGGCTGTGCGCTTTGAGAGCGTGGTCGACACGACCGCCGCTGGCGACAGTTTCGGGGCGGCGTTCCTTGCTGGCATGGCCGCCGGGGAATCAGTGGATGACGCGGCGCGGGGGGCGATGGAGCTTGCTGCGCGGGTCATCCAGTACCGCGGTGCGCTGGTGCCGCAGATATTCGAAGGAGGAGAGACATGAACATCCTGATCATCGGGGGCGGCGGGGTCGTCGGGCAGAAGCTGGGCCGGGCGCTGGCCGCGAAGGGAGCGCTGCGCGGTAAGGCGATCGAGAAAATCACGCTGGCGGATATCAACGACCCGGCGCCGATCGATGGTGGTGCGGTCCCGGTCGAGACGGTGACCTGCAACATCGCCGACCCGGCCTCGGTCGCGGAGTGCGTCACGGCGGATACGGACGTGATCTACCTGCTGGCCGCCATCGTCTCGGCCCACGCGGAGGAGGATTTCGACGCGGGGCTTTCGATCAACCTGATGGGCACGCTCAACGTGCTGCAGCGGGCGCGGGAGCTGGGAACGAAACCGGTCGTGGTCTTCACCTCCTCGATTGCCGTCTATGGCGGCGAGGTGCCGGACCCGATCACCGATCATACCTTCCTCAATCCGCAGACCTCTTATGGGGCGCAGAAGGCGATGGGCGAGCTGTTGCTGAATGACTTCTCGCGAAAGGGGTATGTCGATGGGCGGGGGTTCCGGCTGCCGACGATCTCGGTGCGGCCGGGTAAGCCGAACCGGGCGGCGTCGAGCTTCATGTCGTCGATCCTGCGCGAGCCGCTGAACGGGCAGGAGGCGGTTTGCCCGGTGGAGGAGGATTTCGCGCATTACTACCTGAGCCCGCGGAAATGCGTGGAGAACCTGATCAAGGGGGCGGAGCTGGATGAGGGTGAGCTTGGGCAGAACCGCTGCATGATGATGCCGGGGCGGACGTGGACGATCGGGCAGATGATCGACGCGATGACGGCGGTGGCGGGGCCGGAACCGGCAAAGCTGATCAAGTGGGAGGCACAGCCGGATATCCAGGCGATCGTGAGCGGCTGGCGCTTCGATTTGCGGCCCGAGAAGGCGGTGAAACTGGGGCTGTCGGCGGACGAGAGTTTCGAGGACAACGTGCGGTATTACCTCGAGGACGACAAGCCGGCGGGTTGAGGGCAGTGCCCGTTTTCTTCGAAGAAAACGGGTAAGAAAATGGGATTTTCTTGCCCGGAATTCTTGAAAATTCCGGGTCGCCCTAACCCTTGAAGTGCTTGCAGGCCTCGAGCCGGGCCAATGCGCCGCGGCGCAGGAGCGGCAGGTCGATATCGACCGCGGTGAAGGTGCAGCCGGCCTTCACCACGTCTTCCAGCAGCGCCTGGTCGGGCGACAGGAAGCCCGCCGGTTTCCCGGCGGCGCGGATGCGGGCGATGCCGTCGGTGATGGCGGCGTGGACCTCGGGGTGCTTGGGGTTGCCCGGGTGGCCGAGGCTGGCGGCGAGGTCGGCGGGGCCGATGAACAGCCCGTCGATGCCCGGCACGGCGGCGATCTCCTCCAGCCGGTCGAGCGCCTCGCGGGTTTCGATCTGGACGATCAGGCAAATCTCCTCGCGCGCCTTGGTGAAATACTCGGGTTCCGCGCCGAAACCGGTGGCGCGGGAGACGCTGCTGACTCCGCGGATGCCCTCGGGTGGGTAGGCGACGGCGGCGGCGGCGAGTTCGGCCTCTTCGACGGTCTGCACGTAGGGCACGAGGATGTTGCGGGCGCCCACGTCGAGCAGGCGCTTGATCTCGGCCACGTTGAGGCAGCTTGGCCGGACCATCGGTTCGGTCTCGCAGGCCGAGAGGGCCTGCAGCATGGCCATGACGCCGGGCTCGTCATTGGGGGTGTGTTCGCAGTCGAGCAGGATCCAGTCGAAGCCCAGCTGGCCCAGCATCTCGGTGACCATCGGCTCGCGCATCATGCTCCAGATGCCGATCTGGGGGCGGCCTTGGGCGATGGCGCGTTTGAAGCAGTTTTCCTTCATGGCCCGGACCCCTCAGTTGACGGCGGTCAGCAGGGGCTGACCGGCGTGGAATGCGGCGATGTTGTCACGCTGGAGCTGGCCCATGGCGGCGCGGGTTTCGACCGTGCCGGAGCCTTGGTGCGGCTGGATCACCACGTTGTCGAGCGCGTAGAAGCGCTTGTCGATATCCGGCTCGCCGAGGAACACGTCAAGCCCGGCGCCGGCGATGCGGCCCTGTTCGAGCGCGTCGAGGAGCGCGGCCTCGTCCACCGTGGTGCCGCGGGAGATGTTGACCACCACGCCGCGGGGGCCGAGCGCGTCGATCACCTCTTTCGAGACGAACTTCTCGGTATCGGGCCCGCCGACGATGGCGATCACGAGGTAGTCGACCGCCTCGGCCAGCGACACGGGGTCGGCGTGGTAGGTCCAGCCGGGCGTCTCCTTCTCGGAGCGGGCGTAGTAGTGGAGGTCCATCTTGAAGGCGGCCAGCCGGTCGGCAATCTCGCGCCCGATCCGGCCGAGGCCGACGATCCCCGCGCGGCCGCCGGAGAGCTTGCGGTTGAGCCGGTATTCGCCCTTGGTCTTCCAGTTGCCGGAGCGGGCCCAGTTGCTGGCCTGCTCCATCTCGCGGACCTGCATCAGCAGCATGGCGACGGCGAGGTCGGCCACGTCGTCGTTCAGCACGTCGGGCGTGTTGGTGACCTTGATGCCGCGGGCATCGGCGGCGGAGACATCGATGGCGTCGTAGCCCACGCCGTAATTGGCAATGAGTTCGAGGTTGGGCAGTTGGTCCATCTCGGCCGCGCCGAAGGCGTGGTGGCCCTTGTAGGCAAGAGCGGTGAAGGCGTTGCGCGTGGCGTCGTCGAGTGATGGCAACTCGGCGGCGCTGGCGAGGGTGACGGGGGTGAAGGCCGCGTCGAGCGCGGTGGAGTCGGTGTCGCTGTAGGGGCCGATGACGAGCGTGGCGGTCATGATTTCTCCTTTTGACTTGGCAGCGGGGCGCGGCGGTTACCCGGCGCAGATCTCCTCGACGGATTTCTTCACGGCGTCGAGGCTGAACACCTCGTCGAGCCAGTTTTCCCTGAAGATGACGGTCTTGGCCTTGTCGATGGCCATGAGCGCCCCGTCGGAGAACTTGCCTTCCGGGAAGATGCCGAAGGCGATGGCCAGCTCGATCTTGAGGTGGCCCAGCACGAAATCATGCGCCGCGGCCTCTGGCACGCCCATGGCGACGGCGCGGTCGGTCGCGTCGCGCAGGGCCAGGGAAAGGGTTGCGGCCACGGTTTCGGAAAGCGCGGGCTCGAGCACGGCGATGTTTTCCAACGTGCAGCGGTGCGAGCGGGCGACGGGGGCGTAGATCACCTTGGCGATCTCCTCGCAGAGCGCGTAATGCTCTTCGGGGCCTTGTATCAAGGCGCAGACGATGCCCTGGGGGGCGGCGATGCCGCCGAAATAGTCCCTTTGCGCCTCGGCACTGTCCTGTACTTCGAGGATGTGCGGGTGGCAGGGATGGGTGCAGAAATAGGTGACGTCGTCGCGTTTCGGCATTTCGCCGGCGTAGGGTGCGGCGGCGTCGAGGACGATGATGGCGGTGCCGGGGCGGACCTTGTCGATGAAGCCATGGGCGATCTTGCCGATCAGCCGGTCGGGGACGGCCATCAGGACCACGTCGGCATTGGCGAGGGCGGTGTCCTGATCCACCGCGTCGAGCCCGGTTTCGGATTTGAGGCGGGCGCGGCCGTCTTCGGAGATCTCGACGGGGTCGATCTCGAAGCGGGAGTTGCGGAGGTTCGTGGCGAGCCTGACGCCCATTTTTCCGCCTGCGCCGAGCAGGGCTACCTTGGTCATGTGTGTGTCCTTTCCAGTGTTTGCGGGGCGGTGCCGCCGCCGCGTTTGATCCAGCCGAAATAGTCGGGGCTGCCCATCTGCCCGCCCTTGAGCGCCAGTTGCAGGCCGGCGAGGGCGGGGTCGTGGGAATGGGCTTGGAGGAGGGCCGCGCCGGGGATGGTGGGGGCGAGCGCGGTGAAGGCGAAGAGGCCGAGCTGGCGGGCGGCGTGGCCGGAGGTGTCGCCGCCGGAGATGACGGCGCGGCGCAGGCCGGTTTCCTTGAGGAGCCGGGCGAGGAGGCGGCCGAGGGCCGCGCCGAGGCGGGCGTTGGCCTCGTCCATGGCGAGGCCGGTTTCGGTCACGGCCTGGCGCATGGCGGCGACGGCGGGGTCGTCGGGGCCGCGGGCGGTGTGAATGATCGGGTCACGGTTCCGGCGCAGGGCGTCGAGGGCGGCGGAGAAGGTGCGGTCTTCGGCGGAGGGGTCGTTGCGGATGATGGCCGCGGCATCGAGGGGGATGGGGGCGAAGCCGTTCTGTTCGGCCCAGTCGATCTGGGCGGCGGTCACGGGGGAGACGGAGCCGGAGACGGCGAGCATTTGCTCGATCGGGCCGGCGGTGTCGTTGGTCTCCTGCCGTGGCAGGGCGCCGGTTTCGCGCCAGTGGGCGACGAGCGCGTATTCCACGCCCTGGGAGCCCACGGCGAAGCGGGGGCCGTCGCGGTTCTCCCAGATCAAGGCGCCGCAGCGGGCCATGTCGTCGTCTCGCATGGCGTCGAGGCAGATGACTTGCGCCTCCCGGGCGCGTTCGCGGGTGAGGGCGGCGTGCGGGTCGCGGGCGAGGTCTTCGAGGTCGACCAGACCGAAGCGGCGGTCGGTCTGGCGGGAGAGGTGGCGGGCGACGTCGGATTCGTCCATCGGCGTGACCGGGTGGCGGGACATGACCGGGTGGCGGTCGAGGCGGAAGACGCCATCGGGCACTCCGGCGAAGAGGTGGCCGAACGCCTGGTAGCGGCGCAGGGCCGGGGCGGCGAGCAGGCAGGGCGCCCAGCCGCCGAAAAGGGGCAGGCCGAGGTCGATGGCCTTGCCGATGGAGCCCACGTGGGGGGCGCTGTCGAGGGTGGAGCAGGTCTTGTAATGGACGACCGCCGCGCCGGTTTCGCGCAGGAAGTCGAAGGCTTGCGGCAGGTGGCGTTCCATCCAGTCGGGCCCGTGGCTGCGGGCGGTGGAGGCGATGCCGATGGCGCGTGTGCCGGGGAAGGCGGCCAATTGCTCGGGGGTGGGGATGTCGAAGAAGAGGACGGCGGGGATGCCGGAGAAGGCCAGCACCTCCATCGTGGCGGCGGAGCCGGTGAAGTCGTCGCCGTACCAGCCGACGAGGGGGGGTTGGGGCTGCTCGGTCATCCGCCGTAGGCCTTCAGCGCGCGGGCGAGGGCGGGGTGGGTGCGGGCGTGCTCGCGGGCCGGGATGCCGGCCATCGCGGCCTCCCAAGCCTCGCGCAGGGAGGTGACGCCGGCGGCGGGCCCGTCGGGGTGTGCCATGATCCCGCCGCCGGCGGCATAGATGCAGTCGGCGCTGCCGAGGCGGCGGTAGGTTTCCTCGGGCTGCACCGCCGACTGGCCGGAGGAGAAGACCGGCATGGGGATGCAGGGTTTGTCGGCGAACATCGGGGTGAGCAGGGATCTGGCGGAGGCGATGACGCTGTCGTCTGGCTCGCTGAACTTGTTCTTCAGGCCGTTGACATGCATGTGGTCGGCCCCCGCGAGGCGCCAGAGTTTTGACCATGCGGGATAGTCCCAGCCCAGCATCGGCGCGCGGCTGAGATAGCCCCAGCCGTTGCGGTGGGCGTGGATGGGAAGCTCGGTATGGCGGGCGAGGGCCAGCAGGCCGGCGAGGCCGACCGAGTTGAGGCTGGCCATCACGCAGGTGCCGCCGAGGTCGCGGACGAGGTCGTGGCGGCGGCGCATGTCGTCGACCTCTCCGGTGAGGTTGAAGGCGTACATCACCTTCTTGCCGGTGCGCTGGGCGTGGTCGTCGAGGACGCGCATGACGGCGCGGGCGCGGTCTTCGAAGGGGCAGGCGGGGCCGTTGGCCTGAAGCTCGTCATCCTTGATGAAGTCGATGCCGGCGCGGGCGAGGGTGCCGGTGAGGGTGGCGGTGTCTTCGGGGGTCAGGCCGACGGAGGGTTTGACGATGGTGCCGATGAGGGGGCCGGTGCCGACCCCGGCCAGCTTGCGGGTGCCGGGGATGCCGAATTGCGGGCCGGGGCAGGCGGCGGCGAAGCTGTCGGGCAGGCGCAGGTCGAGGAGGCGCAGGCCGGAAAACTGTCGCAGTTCGAAGAGGTTGCCGGCGACGGTCGCCATGAGTGTCAGGAGGTCGGGGCCGATTGTCTCGACCGGCCAGGAGAGGGTGACGCGGGCGCGGTGGTAGGTATCGCCGGCGAGGCCGCCGGGGAGGGAGGGGGTGGGGACGTCTTCGATCACCTCGAGCGCTTCCACGCGGGCGGCGGCGCGGTCGTGGAGGTCGGGGGTTTCGCCGGGAACCTTGACGAAGGTGCCGGAGCTTTGCTCGCCCGCCATGGCCTCGGCCGCAGCGTTCGGGGCGACGGGGGTTTCGATCAGGTAGTCGGCTTCGATCCGGTCGGTCATGCGCGGCCTCCACGGTGGGTTTCAAGCCAGTGGAGGGAGGCCTCGGTGGGGCCTTGCGGCTTGTACTCGGCGCCCAGCGGGGCCTGCCAGCCGAGCCGGGAAATGGTTTCGAAAAGGTAAACGAAGTTCTGTTCTCCGCTGCCCGGCGGGCCGCGGTCGGGGGCGGAGGCGAACTGGATATGGCCGATATGGGGCAGAAGGGTCTGGAGGCGGTGGGTCAGGTCGCCTTCCATGAGTTGCACGTGGTATAAATCGAACATCAGCTTGAGGTTAACGGCGCGGACGGTGTCGATGATTTGGGCGGCTTGTGCCGTGGTCGTCAGGAAATAGCCGGGTGCGTCGTAATGGTTGAGCGGCTCGATCAGGATGGTGATCCCGTGCGCGGCGGCGGCGGTGCAGGCGTAGTGCAGGTTGTCGAGGAAGGTGGCTCGGGCGGCGTCGCCGGAGGCAAAGCCGGCCATGACATGCACGTTGCGGGTGCCCGTGGCGGCGGCGTAGGCGATGGCCTCGTCGATGGCGGCGCGGGCGTCCGG
The DNA here is from genome assembly GCF_030373445.1 of Roseovarius sp. Taxonomy (GTDB): domain Bacteria; phylum Pseudomonadota; class Alphaproteobacteria; order Rhodobacterales; family Rhodobacteraceae; genus Roseovarius. Next base: position 119,055 of record NZ_JAUCYU010000006.1, on the reverse strand, counting down.
TTCGCGGCCGGGGAGGGCGGCGAGGCCGTTCTCGCCCACGTTGCCGCGGCGGGTGTTGAGGCCGAGCATGGGCAGGCCGGTTTCGGTGAGGGCGGCGGTGACCCCGGCGGCGGGGGTGTCGTAGGGCCAGTGGCATTCGACCGCGTCGAACCCGGCGGCGGCCGCCGCGTGAATGGCGTCGGGCAAGGGCCTGTCATTCCAGAGGAAACCGAGGTTGGCGGAGAATTTCAATCGTCCCACTCCACGTCGAATTTCGTGACGACCGTGCGCACCTGCTCGGGGGTGAGCATTTGTGCCTTCGTGCCGCGGAGGAGAAGGGCGAGTTTGGCGGTTTCCTCCAACTCCTCGATGGCGTTGCAGGCGGCTTCGACGTCCTTGGCCGCGACCACGGGGCCGTGATTGGCGAGCATCACCGCCGAGCGCTTGCCGGCGAGCCCCCGCACCGCCTCGCCCATGGCCGGATCGCCCGGCAGGAAGAAGGGCAGGAGGCGGACCTTGCCGAGCTTCATGATCGCGTAGGGGGTCATGGGGGGCAGGAAATCGTCGGGGTCGGCGTCGGGCAGCATCGAGAGGGCGACGGAATGGGTTGAATGCAGGTGGACGACGGCGCCGGCGGTGGCGCGGGTGTCGTAGAAGGCGGTGTGGAGGGGCATTTCCTTGGTGGGTGTGTCGCCGTCGATCTGGGTGCATTGGGCGTCGAAGCGGGAGAGGCTGCCGGGGTCAAGCCTTCCGAAGGAGGTGCCGGTGGGCGAAACGAGCAGGCCGCCATCGGGGGTGCGGGCGGAGATGTTGCCGGTGGAGCCGTGGGTGAGGCCGCGGTCGAAGAGGGATTTGGCGAGCAGGCAGATCTGTTCGCGAAGGCGGGTTTCCTCGGTCATGGTTTCTCCAGCGCGGTGAGGGCGTCGGTGAAGAAGGTTTCCGCGCCGAAATTGCCGGATTTGAGGGCGAGGGCAACGGGGTGGCCGCCGGTTTGGGCGAAGCACCACGGGACGCCGGGGGCGATTTCACGGCCGACATCGAGGCGGGTGATGCCGAGGGCCTGGGTGACCGCGCCGGAGGTTTCGCCACCGGCGATGACGAAGCGGCGGGCGCCGTGGTCGCGGGCGGTGGTGGCGCAGGTGGCGAGGGTGTCTTCGACGATCTCTCCCGCGCGGGTTTGACCGAGTTGGGCTTGGGCGGCCTCGACGGATTGCGGGTCGGCGGTGGCGTAGAGGAGGGGGGCCTGGCGGAGGTCTTGTTGGGCAAGCCAGTCGAGGGCGGGCCGGGGCCCGTGTTCGGCGAGGGAGAGCGGGTCGAGCTGGAAGCAGGGCGCGCCGGTGGCACTGTAGGCGGCAACCTGGCGGTTGGTCATGGCGGAGCAACTGCCGGAGAGGATTACGGTTTCGGGGGCGGTGGCGGGCGGGGTGAAGGTCTCGGCCCGTTCGTGGTCCTGTGCCAGCAGGCCGGGCAGGGGCTGGGCCAGGGCGGAGCCGCCGGTGAGGAGGGGCAGGTGGTGCGTGGCGGCGGCGATGGTGGCGAGGTCGTCATCCGCCACGGCGTCGATGATGACGTGGGCGATGCCGTCTTTGGCCAGTTGGGCGAGGGCGTCGCGGATAGCGTCGGGCCCGCGGGCGACGGTGAGGCGGTCGATGAGGCCGACCTTTCCCTTCACCTGGGGTTGGAGGAGGCGGAGGAGGCTGGAGTCGCGCATGGGCGTCAGCGGGTGGTCCTTCATCGGGCTTTCCGACAGGGGATCGCGGCCGACGAAGAGGTGGCCCATGAAGATCGCGCGGCCGTTTTCGGGGAAGGCGGGGCAGTAGATGGTCTGGGGGGTGTCGAGTTCGGCCATCAGCGCCTCGGCGACGGGGCCGATATTGCCCTTGGCGGTGGAGTCGAAGGTGGAGCAGTATTTCCAGTAGAAGCGTTGGGCGCCGGCCGAGCGGAGCCATGCAAGGGCTTGTTCTGAAAGGGTTAACGCTTCGCTAACGGGGGTGGTTCTTATCTTGAGGGCGATGACCTCGAACGGGGCGGTGTTCTCGGGCGGGGATTGGGGCACGCCCATGCGGAGCGAGACCCGCGCGCCGCTGCGGGCCAGGAGGCCGGCGAGGTCGGTCGCGCCGGTGAAATCGTCGGCGATGGCGCCGAGGAGGGTGGTCATCGGGGCGCCCGGGGCGGATTTGATGACGGTTGCGGCGGCATCTGTTCAGGTTCGTCCCCTGCTTACGGTGATTTGGTATACCAAATATCTGTCAAAGCGCGCGGAGGGTCAATGGCTGAGCAACTCTTTCGCGGTGGAGACCACGCGGGCGGGGGTGATGCCGAAATGGTCATAGAGAACAGGGGCCTGCGCCGAGGCGCCGAAGCCTTCCATGCCGATGAAGCGATCGGTGGGGCGGAGCCACTGGTGCCAGCCGAAGGGGGAGGCGGCCTCGATGGCGATGCGGGGGGCGGTGCCGAGGGTGGTGGATTGGTAGGCTGTGTCCTGTTGCGCGAAGAGTTCCCAGCAGGGCATGGAGACGATGGCGGCGGCGATGCCGGATTGGTGCAGTTGGGCCTGTGCCTGAAGGGCGAGGCCGACTTCCGTGCCGGTGGCGATGAGGGTGATGTCGCGGGGGCCGTCCGTGTCGCGGAGGATGTAGGCGCCGCGGCGGGTGAGGTTCTCGGAGCGGTCGGTGCGGACCTGGGTGGCGTCCTGCCGGGAGAGGGCCAGCATGGAGGGGCCGTCGCGGCGTTCGAGGGCGAGTTTCCAGGCCTCTGCGGTCTCGATGGCGTCGGCGGGGCGGAAGACGTGCATGTTGGGCATGGCGCGGAAGCTGGCGAGGGTTTCGACCGGTTGGTGGGTCGGGCCGTTGGAGCCTACGCCGATGGAATCGTGGGAGAAAACGAAGATGCCGGGCAGGCCCATGAGGGCGGCCATGCGCATGGCGGGGCGTTCGTAATCGGCGAAGGCGAGGTAGGTGACGTTGACGGGGCGGAGGCCGCCATGGGCGGCAATGCCGCAGGTCATGGCGCCCATCAGGTGTTCGCGCACGCCGCAATGGACGTAAGTGCCGGCGCGATGATCGGCGGTGAAGGCTTGGCGGCTGCGCTTGTGGTTGGTTGGGGCTTCGAGATCGGCGCAGAGCACGAGGGTGTCGGGGAGGATCTCGGTGAGGGCGTCGCAGATGTCGCCGGAGGAGAGGATGGTGGGGCGGGGGGTGTCGGTTGGCAGGGCGTTGGGGCCGAGATTGTGCCAGAACGCCTCCCATTCATTGGGCAGGGTGGCGGTGTGCCAGCGGTCGAATTCGGTGGGATTTTCAACGTCGGTATAACGTCGGTATTTTGTCGGTATTGCGTCGGTGCGGCTGGCGATGGATGCGGCCCAGTCGGCGCGGATCTCGGCCGGGATGTCGAAGGGCGGGTGGGGCCAGTTGCGGGCCTTTCGGGCGGCGGCGGCGTCCTCGGGCGTGAGCGGGGCGGAGTGGCCGCCGCGCTGCCCTTCGAGCCGTGGGATGCCGAGGGCGATGGTGGTGCGGCAGGCCAGCAGCGAGGGGCGCGGGTCGGATTTGGCGGCGTCGAGGGCGGCGTCGATGGCCGCGATATCGTGGCCGTCGAGTTCCTGAACGTGCCAGTGGGCGGCGCGGAAGCGGGCGGGGATGTCTTCGCTGATGGAGAGGGCCGTGGCGCCGTCATCGGTGATCTGGTTGTCGTCCCACAGGAAGGTGAGCTTGCCCAGGCGGAGGTGGCCGGCGAGCGATATGGCCTCCTGCCCGATGCCCTCCTGCAGGCAGCCGTCGCCGACGAAGGCCCAGGTGCGGTGGTCGACGTGATCGGGGCCGAACCGGTCGGCGAGGCGGGCCTCGGCCACGGCCATGCCGACGGCGCAGGCGATGCCCTGGCCCAGCAGGCCGGTGGTGATCTCGATCCCGGCATCCTGTTCGATTTCGGGGTGGCCGGCGCAGACGTTGTGCAGCTTGCGGAAGGATTTGAGGGCGTCGGTGGTGAGTTTCTCGTAACCGGCGAGGTGGAGCAGCGCGTAGAGCAGCATCGACCCGTGGCCATTCGAGAGGACGACGCGGTCGCGGTTTGGCCAGAGGGGGTTTTTCGGGTCGATCCTGACGTGGCGGGCGTAGAGCGTGGCGGCAATCTCGGCCATGCCGAGGGGGACGCCCTGGTGGCCTTCGCCGGCGTTGAGGATGGCGTCTATGGCGAGGAAGCGGATCGCGTCGGCCATTTTCTGGATGTCGGTCATGGTGCCCTCCCCCGGGTTTGTTGGGAGGAGTAGCGGGTTTCGGGGTGGGGGAGGGTTAAGTTTTGCTAATGGTGGATTTGATTTTGGTTAAAGGTTTGGTGGCAGGTGGGGCCACTGGCGCGATTGGAAAAGGTGTGCCTCCAATGCGGACCTGTCTGTGACGTGCTTGCGCGGAATCGAGGGCGAAGCCCGCCGCGCATCGACGGGCCGTCCCGACGGCACGGCGATTTGGCAATTGGAGTGGCACGCTCGTGGGTTGGAGGTGCTTGGCTGGCATTAAGTGGCCATCATTTGCGTTGGTTCGCCGCGCCACGGCCCGTCGATGCGCGGCTTCTCGGCGTCGGGATAAATGACAACGGGGGCAGGAGGATGGTTGTCGGGTTCGCGGTGGCTGGCTTAGGGTCGATCACAAGGTAAGAGCAGGGAGAAGGACGGGCGATGACACCGCAGGAGGCAAGCCGCAGGACAAGGGAATTGTGCGGGCTGGCGCCGGTCATTCCGGTGCTGGTGATCGAAGAGGCGGGCAAGGCCAGGCCATTGGCGGAGGCGTTGGTGGCCGGGGGCCTGCCGGTGCTGGAGGTGACGTTGCGGACGCCGGCGGCGCTGGAGGCGATCCGGGCGATGGCGGAGGTGCCGGGCGGGCATGTGGGGGCCGGGACTTTGATTTCTGGTGACGATGTGCGGGCGGCGAAGGCGGCGGGGGCCACGTTCGGGGTTTCGCCGGGGGCGACGGATGCGCTGCTGGAGGCTTGCGAGGAGGAGGGCTTGCCGCTGTTGGCCGGCGCCGCGACGGCGAGCGAGGCGATGCGGTTGTTGGCACGGGGCTATGACATGCTGAAGTTCTTCCCGGCCGAGGCGTCGGGCGGGGCGGCGGCGCTGAAGGCGCTGGGCGGGCCGTTGCCGCAGGTATCGTTTTGCCCCACGGGGGGCGTGAGCCCGGGGAATGCGGGCGATTACCTGAAGCTTTCGACGGTGCCCTGTGTCGGAGGGAGCTGGATTGCGCCCGCCGACCTGGTGGCGGCGGGCGACTGGAGTGCGATCGAGGTCAAGGCGCGGGAGGCCGCCGGCCTGTCGGGGTGACGGCCGGCGGCGGGGGTCAGGCGGGCTTGGTGTCGGCCTCGACCGTGATGGGCTGGGTCTTGCCGTCTTTCGACTCGCCGAAGAAGATCGTCTGGTGGGGGAACGGGATCTCGATATTGCGGTCGTCGAAGACCCGCTTGAGCACGCCGTTATAGGCCCGCCCGATGCCCCATTGCCGCCCCGGCACGCACTTGATGCGGGCGCGGAGCATGACGGCGCTGTCGCCGAAGCTGTTGAGGCCGAACCATTCCAGCTCGTCCAGGATGCCGTCGGCCTGGTCGGGGTCGCCCTTGAGTTCGGCGAAGGCGTCCATCATGGCCTGTTTCACCTCGTCCACGTTCTCGCGGTAGGCGACGCCCATGTCGCAGACGAAATAGCCGTAATCCTTGACGTAGTTCGACACCATGTCGACCGAGGAGAAGGGGATGATGTGGTAGACGCCGTGCAGGTCGCGCAGGCTGACCGAGCGGATGGTGAGGCGTTCGACGACGCCGGTGGTGCCGCCCACGGTGACCACGTCGCCCACGTTCATCGCGTTCTCGAACTGGATGAAGATGCCGGTGATGATGTCCTGCACCATCTTCTGGGCGCCGAAACCGATGGCGAGGCCGAGTACCCCGGCGGAGGCGAGAAGCGGCGCGATGTCGAGGCCGATCTCGGCCAGCACGAACATCAGCGTGATGATGATGAGCGCGATGGTGGCGGCGTTCCGGAGCAGGGTCAGGAGGGTCTGTTCGCGGGCGGTGGCGACCGAGCCGAATTGCGGGTTGAGGCGATAATCGACCCAGGAGGTGAGTGCGAGCCAGAGGCCGAAGGCCACCAGCAGTACTGCCGAGACCGAGAGGATCGTGCCGGTCAGGCGCAGGCCGAACTGGCTGACCATCCAGGCGCGGAGGTCGATGAGGCCGATGGCGTTGAAGGCCAGCAGCACGACGGCCACGAAGATCAGCCCGCGCAGGACGAAGAGGATCTTCGGCACGAAGGCGTTGAGGCGCCCCTGCAGGAGCGGCACGCGGTCGGAGACGTTGGCCGGCAGGCTGACACCGCGGGCGATTGAGCGGCTGAGGAAGCCGGCGATGGCAAAGCCGAGGAGGCCCACCACGAGGACCTGGCCGGAGGCGATGAAGGTCTGGAAGACCGCGTTGCCGGGGCGCAGCAGGACGATGACGAACATCGCCAGAAGGTAGGCCAGCGCCGGCCAGTGCCAGTGCCGCGCGAGGTAGTGCAGCGCGCCGCGGCGGCGGCTGCGGCGTGGCTGCGGCGTGGCGGCAGGGTCCATGACCGGGGCGGTATCGGCCGTGGCGGTGACCATCGGCGCGCCGATCTCGTCGAGCGCTTCCTCCTGCGGGGGCTCGGGGTCGTGATGGTGGGGGGCCGGGTGGGGCTCGTCGGCGCCCAGCATCCAGTCGGTCACGGGCTTGCGGTTGCGCAGCACGAGCCAGATGGCGAAGGCCAGCACCGCGAAGGCGATGAGCGCCGAGACGGCGCGGCCCGCCGCGAAGGAGACGTTGCCGTTGATCAGCGGCACGACGAGAAGCTGGCCGTAGCCCACGATGCCGACGATCAGGTTGATCCGGGTCGAGAGGTAGGAGGCCGCCCGGTCGCTGATGGGCAGCGGCCGGAGCGAGGTGGCGGAGGGCGAGAGCACGAGGCGCACCGCCACCTTGGCCATCTCGACCAGCAGGAAGGCGTTGAGGTAAAGGGTCTGGCGGATGCCGATCTGGCCGAACTCGCCGAGGGCGAGAATGGCGAGTGCATAGCCTGCGGCCCATGCCAGGATGACGATCAGCGCGTCGATGACCGCGGACATGATGAAAAGCACGACGGTGCGGGCGATGCCGCCGTCGCGGGCCGAGGCGCTCATGCGGGCATAGGCGGACTTGCCGAACCAGCGCAGGAGAATGAACGACAGGACGGTGCCGGCGATGACGAGGGCGAGATCGGCGAGCGCGTCGAGCAGGACGCCGGCCTCGCCGCCGCTGAGACCGTCGAAGACGGCCGGGGCGCGGGTGAGCTGGCGCCAGAAGGTGGTGGCGAAGCTGGCGATGTCTTCGGCCGCCTCCTGCGTGATCAGCGCGACGCGGCGTCCGAAGGAGAGGTCTTCGGGCGGGGGAGTGCCGTCGGCGAGGGTGTCGACGATCTCGTCGGGGGTGGCTTCCTCTTCCGGAAGGCCCGCGGCCCTGAGCCGGTCGATCAGCTCGGCGCGGGTGGCGTCATTCTCGATCACGTCGATGAGGAGATCGACGCTGGAGGGGGTGTCTTCGGGGGTGGTGGCCTCGGGCGTGGCCTCCTGCGCCGTGACCGGCGCGAGTGTCAGGAAAACAAGAACGAGGAAACTCGCAACCAGTCGCAGCATACTTCACCGTCTCCGCTCAATCCGAATCTTTTTGCGGGCAAGACCACGCCCGGAGGCGCCTCCCGGCCCGAAAAGATGACCGAAAGACCCCTCATTTCCCTCTTACCTATCGGGAAGAGAGGTGAGGTCAAGCAAGCGGCGGGGGCAAACCGGCGGGTGGCAGGCTGCTGCCGCGTTCAGGCGGTGTGTCCGGGGGCGCCTTCCGGCATGGGCTGGCTTTCGACCACCTCGAGCCCGTAGCCGCGGAGCGCCACGAGCGGGTGGACGGAGTTGTTGAGCAGGATCATCTCGCGGATGCCGAGGGCGCGGAGGATCTGGGCGCCGGTGCCGTAGTCGCGGATCGTGCTGCCCGAGGGCTGGGGGCTGGCCTTGCGCGAGAGGAGCATTTCGGAGGGGCTGCTGCGGTGGGTTTCGCGCATTAGCACGACGACGCCGCGCCCCGCCTTGCCGATCTCCTCCATCGCGCCGAAGACGGCCGAGCCGTGGGAGTAGAAGCGGTCGCCGACGATGTCGTCGAAGAGGTTGACGGCATGGACGCGGACGAGGGCGGGTTTGCCGTCGGCCACGTCGCCCTTGACCAGCGCCACGTGTTCCACGCCGTCGATCAGGTTGCGGAAGACGATGGCGGTGAAGGTGCCGCCGTGGCGGCTTTCGATGGTTTCCTCGCAGACCTTCTCGACCAGTTGCTCGCGGTTGCGGCGGTAGGTGATGAGGTCGGCGATGGTGGCGACCTTGAGGTTTTCGCGGGCGGCGAATTCGAGGAGTTGGGGCAGGCGGGCCATGGTGCCGTCGGGGTTCATGATCTCGCAGATGACGCCGGCGTCGCCGGCGCCGGCGAGGCGGCTGATGTCGACCGCGGCCTCGGTATGGCCGGAGCGGACCAGAACGCCGCCGTCGCGGGCGACGAGCGGGAAGACATGGCCGGGCGAGACGATGTCGGCGGGCCGGGCGCCGTCGGCCACCGCGGCGGCGATGGTGCGGGCGCGGTCGGCGGCGGAGATGCCGGTGGTGACGCCCTCGCGGGCCTCGATCGAGACGGTGAAGGCGGTGCCCATGCGGCTTTCGTTGCCGCGGGCCATCAGGGGCAGGGCAAGCTGTTCGGTCTTTTCGCGCGAGAGGGCGAGGCAGATCAGGCCGCGGCCATGCAGGGCCATGTAGTTGACCGCCGCCGCGTCGGCATGGCGGGCGGGGATGAAGAGATCGCCCTCGTTCTCGCGGTCCTCGTCGTCGACGAGGATGGACATGCGGCCCGCCTTCGCATCGGCGATGATGTCCTCGATCGGGCTGAGGCCGGGGATGGTGGTGTCGGGCATGTCACGGGCTCCCTTGGGCGAAGTCGCGGGTTGGACCCCTATATTGTGTCATATTGTTTCGAAACAAAACCGGAAAATTGTAGCGGTGCCAATTTCGGGGTCAGTCGGCCCGGGGGATGCGGCGGCAGATCAGGCTGACGCCGAGGCCGATGACGCCGACGGAGGCGAAGAGGACGCTGTAGCCCAGAGAGGATGCCGTGGCGCCCGGTTCGGGAAACAGGCCGAGAAGGACGGCCGAGGCGGACTGGGTGAGGAAGACGCCGCCGAGGGAGAGGACGCCGATGGTCGAGATCACCCGGCCGGAATAGCTGGAGGGGAAGAGGCTTTGGGCGTGGGCCATGATCAGCATGAAGAAGGTCGAGAGCCCGCAGGCGAAGGCGCAGAGCGCGGTGGCGAGCATCCAGTGGATGTGGCCGAAGAGGGCGAGCAGCAGGAAGTCGAGCCCCATGAGCGTGGCGCCGATCACGATGAGGGTGCGGCGCGAGCGCAGGCGGCGATCGAGCGTGCCGTAGATCAGCGGCCCGAGGCTGAGGAAGATTATGAGGACGACGAGACAGTAACTGCGTTCGAGCGGGTTCAGCCCGTGCACGTCGGCGAGGTAGGGCAGGGCCCAGAGGCCGGCAAGGATTTGCACCGGTGTATAGAGCATCGGGGCGGCGAGCAGCAGCGGCCAGACCTTGCGGGTGGCGAAGACCGAGGCGACGCCGCGGAGGCTGTCTTTCAGGCTTTCGGGCTTGCGCAGCGGCAGGATCTGGGTGCCCGGGGGCGCGTCGCGCACGACGAGGTAGAAGAGCAGGGCGACGGTGGCGGTGCCGGCGGCGAAGAAGACGAAGACCATGCGCCAGCCGTACTCTTCCAGCATGAGGGTGAGCGGGGTGGTGGCGAGCAGGCCGCCCAGCATGCCGAAGAACAGGTAGCGCCCGGTGATGGCTGTGGTGGCGTCTTCGGACACCCAGGCGGCGAAGAGCTTGAAGCCGCCCATCACGGCGGCCGAGAAGCCGAGGCCGATCAGCGCGCGGCCGAGCATCAGCACGCCCCAGTTGCCGGCGGCGGCGACGATGGCGCAGCCGGCGGCCGCGACCACGCCCATGGCGGTGAGCGCGCGGCGGGCGCCGTAGCGGTCGAGCAGGATACCGGAGGGGATCTGGCCGAGGCCCTGGGCTAGGAACATGATGCCGATGACCACGCCGATCTGGTGCGAGCGCAGGGCGAAATCGGCGGCGAAGACCGAGGAGAGCACGCTGCCCGAGGTGCGGTGGAACTGGCCGAGGGCGAAGAGCATCGAGGCGAGGATGAAGGCGGCGAAGAACCGCGCCGACCGGGAGGGGATCTTGGTGGTCGGGGAGGGGTTGCACGCCATCGGGGCTCACTTCCGTGGGCAGGGCTGCCACTATGGGTGAGAGCCGTGCCAAATTGTACGGGTTCAATTTACGGTAGTGTTCCGCATTGAGCCGGAAAGCGCAAGGGCATAAGCGGGCAATTTCCCGAAAAGCGATACAAGACGCAGGTTGTCTGCCTGCGAACGAGGCGGCAAGAACCGGGCAATGGGCGCCGCAAGCTGGCTGGGCGCGGTCTTTTGGGGTGGTTTAATGTCAGAAATTCACATGATTATCAGTGTTTTGATGGCGGACCTGCCTTGCGCGGGAGGGGGCGCCAAAGGGTCGGGGTGTGCCGCTGGCCCGTGCGCATCATCCTGCGAGTTGCGTTGAATTAGGGGTACAAAGTATCGCAAAGAGGGGTTGCAATGTGATCAGATTAAAATCATTATGACAGGTACAAGAGATTGCGACGGCATGGGAGGACATGGTGGCCGAGGCAAGAACGGGGAGAACCGCCGTGGTGACCGGAGGCGGGCGCGGAATCGGCCTGGCGATCGGCCGGCGGTTCGCGCAGAACGGTGACAGCGTGGTCCTGATCGACCTGGATCCGGGGGTGGCGGAGGCCGGCAAGGCGCTGGCGGACGAGACCGGCGCCGCGGTGAAGGGCATCAAGTGCGACGTGACCGACGGCGCCGCGGTAAAGGACAGCTTCGCGGCGGTTGCCGAGGAGTTCGGCTCGGTCGACGTGCTGATCAACAATGCCGGCGTGCTGCGCGACAACCTGATCCACAAGATGTCGGAGGATGACTGGGACACGGTCATGGGGGTGCACCTGAAGGGCGCTTACCTGTGTGCGAAGGCGGCGCAGACCTACATGGTGCCGAAGCGCTACGGTAAGATCGTGAACCTGTCCTCGACCTCGTCGCTGGGGAACCGGGGGCAGCTGAATTACTCGACCGCCAAGGCGGGGCTGCAGGGGTTCACGCGGACGCTGGCGCTGGATCTCGGCAAGTTCAGCATCAACGTGAACTGCATCGCGCCGGGGTTCATCGATACCGAGATGACGCGGTCGACGGCGGAGCGTCAGGGGATCGACCCCGAGGATTACAAGAAGATGAAGGCCGAGAAGATCGCCATCGGCCGCGTGGGCGTGCCGGAGGACGTGGCCAACGTGGCAAATTTCCTGGCGAGCGACGAGGCGTCGTTCGTCAACGGACAGATCATTTATGTGAGCGGAGGGCCGGAAACCCGGCGGTGAGATCATGAATACATTCAGCCCCGTGAAGGGAGAGACCAAGATGCTGGACCCGGTGGAGGCCCTGGAGACCGACAAGATGCGCGAGCTGGAGCGCATGGCGATCGAGAATTTCCGCCCGAGGGGGCGGGAGTACGATGCGCAGAGCGTGATGCCGATGGAGAATATCCGCGAGCTGCACGAGGCCGGGTGGCTTCGGGCGACGCTGCCGCATGAATGGAACGGCATGAATAGCAACGTCGACAGCGACGAGGACCCGGCGACCTTCCTGCAGGGTCTGCGGATGATCGCGCGGGGCTGTCCGGGGACGGCGCATTGCTACCAGGTGACGAACCATTGCGGCTGGGCGGTGCATGACCTGGGCACGGAGGAGCAGCACGAGCTGTTCCTGAAGCCGATGCTGAGCGAGCCGTATCTCGGCACGTTCGTGGGCTCGGAAGCCAAGCGCAAGCACATGTACATGATGAACACCTCGGCCAAGAAGGTCGATGGCGGGTACATCCTGCGGGGCGAGAAGAACTATGCCACGAATGGCAGCGCGCTGGGCTTTGCCATCATCTTCGCGGCGATCGAGGGGGTGGAGAACTTCCTTGACAACCACCAGATGCTGATCGTGACGCCGGACATGGAGGGGGTGTCGATCGACACGAGCTGGTACCGGCCGAACGGGATGCGCTGTGCCGACAGCCCGGTGATCACGCTGAACGACGTGTTCGTGCCGGACAGCCACGTGCTGGGCGCGCCGGGGGATTACCCGCGCAAGCGCTGGCAGGGCAAGTTCCACCTTGGTTTCACCGCCAACTATCTTGGCGCGACCGAGGGGATGTATGGCTGGTACCTCGATTATATCGTCAACAAGGGCAAGGGCGAGGCCGAGCTGATCCAGATGCGGACCGGCGAGATGAAGATCAAGCTGGATGCCGCGGTGTCGATCTTTCACGACGCGATCCGGGCGTACCGGACGAAGCCGATCGTCGAGGCGGAATTGCTGGCGATGGCGGCGAAGTCGATCGCCGCGGACGTGGCGTTCGAACTGTCGCACAAGATCATCCACGCGGCCGGGTCGACGGCGCTGTTCGACGAGTTCCCGCTGAGCCGGTACCTGCGCGATCTCGAGACCCACGTGCTGCACGCGGGCCACGACAAGACGGCGCAGATCATCGGGCAGTCGGAGTTGAAGCAGACGTTCGACTCGACCCTGCAGCGCTGAGGGCGGGGCCGTGAACCAGGAGTTCGCACCGGAGATCGGAGAGCGCTCGAGTTACACGACCGAGCCGGTCACCACGAAGCAGATCGTGATGTATGCCGGCGCCTCGGGCGACTTCAACCAGATCCACTATGACCAGTCCTACGCGGAATCCGCGGGGCTGGGCGGAGTGATCGCGCATGGCATGCTGACCATGGGCATGGCCGGGCGGTGCGTGACCGACTGGGCCGGCCCCGGTCGGTTTGTCGAGGATGTGCGGGGCCGGTTCCTGCATCCGGTGAAGCCGGGCGACCGGGTGACCTTCGCGCTGGAGGTGACCGGCGTCGGCGAGGCCGTGGAGATGGACCTGACCGGCCATGTCGGCGAGACGCAGGTGTTCAAGGGCACGGCGCGTGTCGCAGGCGGGAACAAGGCCTGATTTGTGAGTGCCGGTCCTGACCGGCGGCGCGCGGTTCGGTGACGGGCCGCGCGATTTCTTGATCGAGAGGAAAGGCGGAGCGGCATGAAGAAGGTATTGATCGCCAACCGGGGAGAAATTGCCTGTCGGGTCATCGAGGCCTGCCGGGCCCAGGGGTTGAGCTCGGTGGCGGTGTATTCCGAAGCGGATGCCGGGGCGCTGCACGTGGAATTGGCCGATGAAGCGGTGTCAGTGGGCCCGGCGCCGGCGCGGAAGAGTTACCTCGACCGTGTGGCAGTGCTGGAGGCCGCGCGGCGGACCGGGGCGGATGCGGTGCATCCGGGCTACGGGTTCCTGTCGGAGAGCGCCGGGTTCGCGCGGATGGTGGAGGAGGCGGGGCTGATCTGGCTGGGGCCGGATGCCGAGACGATTGCCATCATGGGCGACAAGGGAGCGGCAAGGCAGGCGGCGATCGAGGCCGGGGTGCCGGTGCTGCCCGGCACCGCGCCGTTCGGGCCAGCGGAGGAGGCGGATATCGATGCGCTGGGCGCCGAGATCGGGTTTCCGCTGCTGGTGAAGGCCACGGCCGGGGGCGGCGGGATCGGGATGCGCCGGGTGGAGACGCCCGAGGCGCTGGCCGATGCGGTGGCCACGGTGCAGGCCCATGCCGAGCGGACCTTCGGGGACGGGACGGTCTACCTGGAGCGATTCATCCGGCGGGCGCGGCATATCGAGATACAGATTTTCGGAGATGGCGCGGGCCATGTGGCCGTCTTCCCCGAGCGGGACTGCACGTTGCAGCGGCGGTACCAAAAGATACTGGAAGAATCGCCCGCGCCGGACCTGTCCGAGGACGTGCGGGCGGCGATGAAGGCGGCGGCGCGGCGGCTGGCGCAGGCGCGGCGGTATCGCAGTGCCGGGACGGTGGAGTTCGTCTACGATGCCGAGAAGGGCGACTGGTTCTTCCTGGAGATGAACACGCGCATACAGGTCGAGCACCGGGTGACCGAGATGGTCACCGGGACCGACCTTGTGGGAATGCAGTTGCGGCTGGCGCTGGGGGGGCTGGACGACCTGGCGGAGGAATACGGCGTGCTTGGCGGGCGCTGGGCGATAGAGGCGCGGCTTTGTGCCGAGGACCCGGAGAAGAATTTCCTGCCCCGGCCGGGGAAGCTGGAGCGGCTGGACCTGCCGCAGGCGGACGAGACGCTGGTGGTGGATTGCGGGCTGCGGGCGGGCGACGCGGTGTCGCCGCATTACGATTCGATGATCGGCAAGCTGGTCGCCTGTGGCCCGAGCCGGGAGGCGGCGATGCGGCGGCTGGACAAGGCGCTGGCGGCGGTCAGGGTCGAGGGGGTGGTGACCAATGCAGGCTTCGTGCGCCGGCTTCTGGCGCTGCCGGATTTCGCCGCGGCGGAAGTGCATACCCAGTATGTCGATGTGAAGCTGGCGGAGTTGCTGACGGGGGAGACGGCGCCGGCCTGAGCGGCAGCGCTTTTCCTGCTCCGAAACCAAAAAAGAGCCGGCATTGCGCCGGCTCTTTCAGTTTATGCGGTCGGGAGAAGATTGACCGCAATCAGTATTCGGCGTCGGTCTCGATCTTCGAGAAGATCTCTTCCTCGAGCAGGCGCTGGTAGGTCTCGCGGTCGGTGCCGTTCTCTTCCAGCAGCTTGGTCCACTTCTCGCGCAGGCGGCTGATCTCGTCGGCGATCTCCTGCGGGTGGGCGATGCCCTTTTCCTCGCCCTTGGCGACGGCCTGGCTTTGGTATTCCTCGGCGAAGTTGGCGACGAATTCGGCGAACTCCGGCTCGGCGTGGTAGAACTTGGTGCCGGAGGCGGTGTATTCGTCGATCACGTCTTCGTCTTCCTTGAGGTAGTTGAAGATCGCCCCGGTCACCAGTTCGGCGAGGTTGCCGGTGATGGCCTTGCGCTGATCGGGGGTGAGGGAGTTCCATTTCTCGATGCGCATGTTCATGGTCGAGGCGCCGAAGAAGCCGCCGAGCGGATCGAGGATCACGTACTTGGCGGCCTCGCCGTAGGAGCGGGCCTTTTGCGCGGCGACCGAGTGCAGGGCGCAGTCGAGGATGCCGCGGTCGAGCGCCTCGTAGGCTTCATCCGGGCTGACATTGACCGGGGTGGCGCCGAGGGCGGTGGCAAGCTCAGCATAGGCCGCGATGCCGCGGACGCGCTTGCCCTTGAAGTCTTCGAGCGTCTTCAGCTCTTCCCGGCAGTGGTAGACGTAGGGCGTAAGTGCGTAGGTCGCGAGCGGGCGGGTGTTGAAGTCGCGGTATTCCTGCTCGCAGTCGGGGCAGTTGAAGAGCACCAGCTCGTTCAGGACGCCGGTCATGACGAGCGGCTTGTCGTTGAGCAGGCTGAATTCGCCGAGATAGGTGTCGACCGGCATTTCGGAGGGCACGTAGGCGCCCACGAAATAGCCCGCGTCGGCCAGGCCATCGCGCACCCCGCCGGGGATGTCGCGGCCCGAAAGCAGCGAGCCGCCGACGTGCATCTCGTATTCGATGGTGCCGTTGGAATCCTCCTTCACGTTCTCGGCGAACTCGTTCAGCACCGGGTTGGTGATGTGCAGGGGGTTGAGATAGCTGGCGTAGACGATCTTGGTTGTCTCCTGGGCCATGGCCGCCGTGGCGGTCAGGGCCGCGGTGGCGGCAATCGCTAGTGTTCCAAGTTTCATTTGTGGTCCTCCTCTGTTTTTCGTCGGTGGGCGGCTCCTCTGCCGCCGCTGGGTAATGCCGGTGGCCGGGCGGCTCATCGCATGAGGCCCGGGATGAAGAGCGATATCTGCGGGAACAGGATCAGCAGGGCGAGCGTGACAAGGTCGGCCAGCAGGAACCACAAAACCCCGCGGAAGATGGTGGTGAGCGAGATGGCGTTGCCCACCACCCCCTTGATGATGAAACAGTTCAGCCCGACGGGCGGGGTGATCAGCCCGATCTCGAGATACTTGATCATGATGACGCCGAACCAGATCAGGTCCATGTCGAGGGCGTGCAGGATCGGCACCATGATCGGGATTGTGAGCAGCATGATGCCCATCGAATCGAGGAACATGCCGAGCAGGATGTAGATCAGCGAGATGCCCAGCATGAAGAGCAGCGGATCGACCGCCATCTGCTCGACCACGTCGGACAGGAAGGTCGGCAGGCCGCTGAAGGCCATGAAGCGGGCCAGAAGGAAGCCGCCCATGGCGATGAAGAGGATGGTGGCCGTGCCCTTGAGCGCGTCGAGCAGCGAGTTGATCATGACCGTGAGCGTCAGCCGGCGCTGGGCGGCCGCGATGACGAAGGCCATGAGCGCGCCGCCGGCGGCGGATTCGGTGGCGGTGAAGACGCCGGAATACATGCCGCCGATGACCGCGAGCACCAGAAGGGGCAGGGGCCAGACCTCGAGCAGGATGGCGAAGCGGGCGCGCCATGTCACGGTTTCCTCGACCGGCGGTGCCAGCGAGGGTTTCAGGCTGCAGCGCAGGACGATGAGCGCCATGAACATGAAGGCCGACAGGATGCCCGGCAGGATGCCGGCGAGCAGGGCCTGGCCGACCGAGACCTCGGCGAAGATGGCGTAGAGCACCATCAGGATGCTGGGCGGGATGAGCGAGCCCAAGGTGCCGGCGACCGCGACCGAGCCCGAGGCGAGGCCGGGGTCGTACTTGAAGCGCATCATCTCGGGGATGGCGATGCGGCCCATGGCGGCGGCGGTGGCGACGCTGGAGCCCGAGGCCGCGGCGAAGCCCGCGCTGGCCATGGTGGAGGCCACGGCAAGGCCGCCCGGCAGGCGGCTGAGCCACAGGCGGGCGGCGGCGAAGAGGCTTTGGGTGAGGCCGCTGTTATAGGCGACGGCGCCCATCAGCAGGAACATCGGCACCGCCGAGAGCGACCAGTGCGCGATGAAGTTGTAGGGCTGTTCGGTGAGCACGGCGAAGGCCGCGCTGGGCCCGCGGATGGCGGCGACCCCGGCCACGGACACCCCCGCCAGGGCCAGCGCGATGGGCACGCGCAGGGCCAGCAGGACGAGCAGGGCGGCGAGCCCGAGGGCCCCTATGGCGATGGAAGACATCAGTGGGCCGTCCCGTGTTCTGGAGCGTCGGAGTCAGGGTCGCCGCGGCCGAAGGCCTTGGCGAATTCCTCGATCGCGGTGAAGGCGTAGACGAGGCTCATCAGCCCGGTGCCGGCGACCACGAGCCAGCGGGCGGGCCACGTGTAGACGAGGATCACACCGAGGACGAATTCGCCGAGCGTGGTCATCTTCATCGCCTTCTCGAAGGCGGCCATGGTGAAATAGCCCATGGCGAAGGCGGCGAGCGAATAGACGATGGCGTCGATCAGGGCGTTGGTGCGGTCGCTGAGGCCGCTGGTGAAGAGCTCGATGATCACGTGGCCGCGGTGCAGCTGGATATAGGCCAGCGGCAGGAACACGACCGAGACCATATAGTAGAAGGACACGATTTCGAGCGTGCCGGGCACGGACGAGTTGAACAGCGTGCGCAACGCGGCATCGGCGCAGATCTGCACCATCATCAGGATCATCGCGATACCGCCGAGGCAGATCTGTAGCCTGCACAGCAGCACGATGATGCGGCGAATGGCCGACATTTTGTCCTCCCTTACGGGCCGAGAGCGAAGATTTCGGCCTCGGCAACCGCTGTCTCAACTTAGAAAATTGATTAATATTAATGCAAGCAAATTATATGGTTTATATTGGTCCAATTGCGGAATTGTATCTGTAATTGCATCGACACATTTAGGAATTGAATTTCCCGTTCTCATTTCTCGCCAGCCGGTCGGCGACATTCGCCTCGGCCGCGAGGCGGCGGGCCTCGGTGGCCGGCGCCGTGGCGGCGGTTCGGATGAGCCGGCGGATTCGGTTGAGCCGGTCGGGAGGGAGAGAGGCGAGGTGGCGGGCCAGGGTTGCGGCC
This sequence comes from Roseovarius sp., assembly GCF_030373445.1. Classification (GTDB taxonomy): domain Bacteria; phylum Pseudomonadota; class Alphaproteobacteria; order Rhodobacterales; family Rhodobacteraceae; genus Roseovarius. The sequence continues at coordinate 100,985 of NZ_JAUCYU010000006.1, read as the reverse complement.
GTGTCCCCGGGCGTGTCGGACAGCTGGGTGACGATGCCGAGGTCGAAGGCCTCGGCGGCATCGAAGGGTGTTTCGGTGCAGAGCACGTGCAGCGCGCGGCGTTCGCCGATCACCCTGACCAGCGGCGGCACCACGAGGGCGGGGAGCACGCCCTTGCTGAGCTCGGGAAAGGCGAATCGCGCCGCGGGCCCGGCGATGGCCAAAGTGCCCGAGCAGACGATGCCGCAGCCCGCGCCGAGGGCGGGGCCATTGACGACGCAGATGCTGGGAATGGCGAGATCGGACAGCGTGGCGAAGAGGCCGCCCAGCCGCGCGGCATGGGCGCGGAATTCGACCTCGGTGGTCATGGCGCCGACGGATTTGAGATCGGCGCCGGCGCAGAAGGCGGGGCCTTCGCCGGAGAGGGTGACGACGCGGGCCTCTGCCTCGGCCTTCTTCAGGGCCTCGGTGAGGGCGTCGATCAGCTCGGCGTTGAGCGCGTTGCGCTTGTCGGGGCGGTTGAGGGTGAGGCGTGCGACGCCGTCGGAGATGTCGAGTTTCACGAGGCTCATGAGGGCACCGTTTCGCGGGTGAGGGCATGGCGGGCCGCTGTCCAGCCGCCGACGAGGCATTCGGTGAGGTTGCCGCCGCTCATGTAGACATGGCCGAAGATGCTGCCCAGCTCGCCCGCGGCGTAGAGGCCGGGGATGGGGGCGCCGAACGGGTCGACGACCTGCTGGTGGACGTTGCGGCGGGGGCCCCCTTGGGTGTTGATGACGATGGGTTGGATTTCGCCCGCGTAGAAGGGCGGGGTGGCGATGGGGCGCATGGTGTCGGGCTGGCGGTTGAACGCGGTGTCGGTGCCGGTTTCGCAGGCGGTGTTCCAGGTCTCGATGGTCGTGCGGAGGGTGTCGGGGGGCGTGCCGGTGAGCTGGGCCAGCTCTTCCAGCGTGTCGGCTTTCCGGAAAATGCCCATCGCGACTTCGGCGAGGTTGTCGGCGCTCCACTCGTGGCGGGGGTGGGGGTCGTTATGGACGACGCGGCCCATCGGGTACATCTGGCGCCCGGCCTCGTCGAATATCATGAAGGCGGGTTTGCGGGGGAAGGTCTGGGTGCCGAAATCGAAGACGTCGAAGGGGCGGGCGCCGGAATCGCCGGGGTAGGGCGGGTATTCGTCCATGAAGCGGCGGCCGGTGGAGTCGACCACGATCCATGCCAAGGGGGCCAGCGAGCGGGTGCTGGCCCGGGTTTGCGGCGGGTCACTGCCTTCGAGGCCGAGATCGGCCAGCATGTCGAGGCGGCCGGGCGTCCACATCGGGACGGCCTTGAGGAACAGGCCGAACGGATAGTCGGGGTCGGGGTGCTTGAGGCCGTAGGGCCCGTGGTAATGCCACATGTGCCAGAGGTCTGCGCCGACGGCCTGGGCCATGCGGATGCCGTCGCCGGTGTTGCCGAGGAAGGCGCCGGGAATGAGCGGGCCGCCCTGGAAGTATTGCGCCTGCATCTCGGGGGCGTGTTCGAACCCGCCGCAGGTGAGGATGATGCCGCGGCGGGCGCGGATGCGGTGTTCGGTGCCGCCCATGGTGGCGGTGAGGCCGGTGACGGCGCCGCTGTTGTCGGTGACGAGGCGATGGGCGGGGGCGTTCATCTCGATCCGGACGCCGGCGGATTGGGCGGCGTGTTCGAGGACGCGGAAGAGGCGCGTGCCGTTCTTGACGGGGGACACGGCGTGGTAGCCCGAAGCGCCGTCGATCTCGGGGAGGGCGGTGATCTCGGCATAGGCGAGCGCGTCGTAGCCGGGATAGGGGTAGTTGCCGAGGGCCTCGGTGACGCGCATCTCGGCGCCGCAGCGGTCGGCGAGGGTCTGCAGGTAGGCGGGCGCCTCGGCCATGCCGGTGGCGAAGGCCTGCAGGATGTCGTCGGGGGTATTGCCGCCGCAAGTGGCGCGGAGGTAGTCGAGGGCCTTCTCGGGCTGGTGGCTCACGCGGATGCCGCCGGCCGAGGCGATTGAGAGGCCGCCGGGGAAGGGCATTTTCTCGAGCAGGAGCGTGTCGGCGCCGGAGGCCGCGGCCTCGTAGGCGGCGGTGGCACCGGCGGCGCCGAAGCCCACGACGACGATATCAGCCTCGTCCGTCCAGCCGCTCATGGATCGATCCGGGCGACGAAGCCGGTGCGGCGGGTGGCGTGGGCGCTTTCCAGCGCCTCGATGATCGTGGTGCGGGTTTCGTCGGGGCGGATGATGTCGTCGATCAGGCCAAGCTCGGCGGCGATGTAGGCGGAGGCTTCTTCCTCGGCCCGGGCCATCAGTTCACGGCGCTTGTCGTCGGGGGATTCGGCCTCGCGGATCTGCTGGCCGTAGGTGAGCTCGACCCCGGCGGCGGGGCCCATCACGTCGAACTGGGCGGTGGGCCAGGCGACGAGGCGGTCGGGCCCCATCGTCTTGCCGCCGAGGGCGAGGTAGGCAAGCCCGATGGCCTTGCGGATCACCACGGTGACCTTGGGCACCTCGCTGGAGGCGACGCTGTTGAGGATGCGCGCGGCGAGCGAGACCATGCGCTTTTCCTCGATCTCGGGGCCGACGATGAAGCCGGGGCAATCGGTGAGGAAGACGAGGGGGATGTGGAAGGCGTTGCAGGTGTCGACGAACTTGCGCAGCTTGACGGCGGCCTTGTCGTCCATCGCGCCGGCCCAGTGCATGGGGTTGTTGGCGACGAGGCCGACGGTGTGGCCATCGAACCGGGCGAAGTGGGTGAGCAGCCCCTTGCCGTAGGTCGGCCGGAAGGGGAAGGTGCGGCCGCCGTCGACGATAAGCTCGACGAGGCGGTGCATGTCGTAGGCGCGGCGGTGGTTGTCGGGGACGAGGGCGTTGAGCTCCTCGGCGCCCTTTTCGCTGTCGCAGAGGGCGGGTTCGGGCTCGTGGCGGGGTGGAAGGCTGTCGCAGTTCGACGGGAAGTAGGAGAGGAATTCCCGGATCGAGAGCAGCACGTCGCGGTCATCCTCGCCGACGTAATCTGCCTGGCCGGTGGTTTCCGAGGACATCTGCCAGCCGCCGAGCTCGTCGGGGGTGACGGACTTGCGGATGCCGACGCGGACGACGGCGGGGCCGGACATGCCCATGAAGCCGCTGTTGCGGGTCATGGGCACGAAATCGGATTGCGCGGCGGTGAAGGAGGGCCCGCCGAAGCAGGCGCCCATGATGGCGGCGACCTGCGGGACGCGGCCCGACAGGCGCATGTGTTCGCGGAAGCGGTTGCCGATAGCGGCCGCCGCGGCGCCGTTGTTTTCCTGGAACCGCCCGGCGCCGGCCTCCATCAGGGCGATGTAGGGGGCCGCGTGCTTGAGGGCGAGTTCGCGGAGGCGGGAGATCTTGGCCTCGGCGGTGCGTCCGCGGGTGCCGCCGACGACGGAGGCGTCTTCGGAGCAGACATAGACCAGCTTGCCGTCGATCGTGCCCTTGCCGGCGATCAGCCCGTCGGCGGGGGTGCGGTCGTGCAGGTCGGGATGGGGGCTTCGGCCGAGCAGGCCGAGTTCGGAGAAGGAGCCCGGATCGAGCAGGATGTCGAGGCGGGCGCGCGCGTCGAGCTTGTTCTGCGAGGCGAGCCGCTCGAGCCGCTCGGGGCCGCCCATCTGTCGCGAGGCGGCGCGGCGCGCTTCGAGCTCTTCCAGTGTCTTCTTGTCCATTCCGTCGCTGTCCGTCTTCGTTTTTGTTTGGGATTGACTATAACAATTGACCGGCATTGTGCCAATAACTATGGTTGCATTAAGTGGAAAGAATGGAGTTCCCCATGGCGCGTACCGAGATCACTGCAACTGTCACAGGTTCTGTATGGGAGGTGCCGGTCTCGGTTGGCGACAGCGTTCTCGAGGGGGACGAGCTTGTGGTGGCGGAGGCCATGAAGATGGAGATCGCCATCGCGGCAACGGTCTCGGGCAAGGTGGTCGAGTTGCGGGTTGCCAAGGATGACGAGATCGAGGAAGGCGCAGTGATCGCGGTCATCGAGAGTTGAGGGCGCGGCACGGCGCACCTCAGGCAACCGCCGTCATCCCCTTGTAGGCGCCGTCGAAATAGAGCAGCGGCGCATCTGCCTCGGGCAGGGAGGCCACCACGACGCGGCCGATGAAGATCGAGTGGGTGCCCGAGGCAATGACCTGGTCGACCTCGCAATCGAAGCTGACAAGCGAGCCGTCGATGGCCGGGGCGCCCGTAGCAAGGCGGGACCAGTCGCAGAGGTCGAGGCGCTTGGTGCTGTCGACGCCGAGAAAGTCGCGGGCGAGGTCCTGTTGTTTCTCGCTGAGGACGTTGACGCAGAACCGGCCGCTCCTGGCGATGGGTTCGCAGGCCGACGCGGAGTTGTTCACGCACACCAGGAGGGTGGGCGGTTCGGCGCTGACCGAGCAGACCGCGGTGGCGAGCATGCCGTAGCGCGTGCCCTCCGATTCGGTGGTGATGACGTTGACGGCGGCCGCAAGCCGCCGCATGCCCATGCGGAAGTCTTCCGGCCCGGCGGCGGTAAAGGAATTGTGGCTCATGTTCATGCGGTCCCTCCCGGCCGGCGGGCGGCGCCGCGGGGGTGCGGGCCTGTACCGTCGGCTTGATTATCACGATACATTATGCACATATTGTTCTTGCCAGCAAGATGACAATGCGCGATGATTGTGCATATGATTGATTGCAAGACAGGTCGCCGGCCCAGGCCGGCGATTCTCATGGGAGGAGGCGCAGAGCATGGATTTTGACCTGAACGAGCGGCAGGCCGACCTGGTGCGCGCGGCGGAGGAAGTGGCCGAGCGCAAGCTTGTGCCGATGCTGAAGGACGCGGACACGCCCGCGGGGGTCAATGCGCTGCGCCGGACGATGGCGGAGCAGGGGCTTCTCGGGCTGAACCTGCCCGAGGCGCTTGGCGGCATGGGTGTGCCGCTGCTCGATACGCTGCTGGTGACGCGGGCGTTGCAGAAGGCCGCGCCGCTGTTGGGCGGGATCGCGCATCGCAGCTCGACCGGCGCCGTCGGCGCGGTGGCGGAATACGGGACGCAGGCCCAGAAGGAGACCTTCGTCATCCCGTCCTGCAAGGGCGAAATCGGGATTTCCATCGGGATCACCGAGCCGGATGCCGGTTCCGCCGCGACCGCGATGAAAACGCGCGCGACGGTCGAGGGTGACGAGGTGATCCTGAACGGCTCGAAGCAGTTCGTGAGCTTCGTGAACAACAACCATTACACGCTGGTCTATTGCCGGTTCGGCACGACGGGACGGCCCGGGGATATCGGCGCCGTGATCGTGCCGCACGACGCGCCCGGGTTCAGCCATTCCGAGGGCACGCTCAACATGGCCGACGAGCTGCTCTTCGAGCTCTATTTCGACGAGTGCCGGGTGCCGAAGGAGAACATCCTTGTCGATGGCGGGGCCTTCGGCAAGCTGATCAGCGTCTACAATGCCGAACGGCTTGGTTCGATCGCGCGGATGATCGGCTCGGCCGAGGCGGCCTTCGAGATGGCGCTGGCCTATGCCAAGGAGCGCAAGCAGTTCAATCGTGAGCTGGCCGATTTCCAGGGGATTCAATGGATGCTGGCCGACATGCGGGTGAAGCTGGACGCCGCGGCGCTTCTGACGTGGCGGGCGGCGGCGACGGCGGTGAAGACGGGGCTGCCCTCTCCCACGGAGACGTCGATTGCCAAGGTGTTCACCGCGAAGGCCGCCAAGGAGGTCTGTGACGACGCGATCCAGATCATGGGGGCGAACGGTTACACCAAGGAATACCCGCTGGTGCATCGCTATGCCGAAGTGCGGGGCGGCTCGATCTATGGCGGGACGATGCAGATCCACAAGAACATGATCGCGGGTGCCATCCTTGGGCAGTCGTCGAGCCAGTGGAAGCGCAGCTAGGAAGGCAGGGATCATGGAGATCGACAGGGAGCTGATCGGCACATCGAGCGCGCCTTGGGTCGTGGAGGTGGAGCGCGGGGCCATCCGGCGGTTTGCCGAGGCGATCGGGGACGACAACCGGCTGTGGCGCGACGCGGACCATGCGCGGGCGCAGGGGTACCGGGATGTGATCGCACCGCCGACCTTCCCGGTGAGCTTCGTGATGCCGGGGATCCCGCCGTGGTGGGAAGGCCTGGACCGGAAGCGGTTCCTGGCAGGCGAGCACGGGTTTGCCTACGAGCGGGCGATCACGGTGGGCGATATGCTGACCCTTCGGATGACGCTGCTGGATGTTGCGCGGAAGGAGGGCCGGTCGGGCTCGATGGACCTGATGCTGCAGGAAGTGCGCGGTGTCGACGCGGCGGGGCGGGATGTTTTTGCCCACCGGCGGACGACGGTCTATCGCGGCGTCGGCAGCCAGGTGCGCGGCTCGTGATGGCGGAGGCGGCGACGGTTGAAGCGGCGGCGCTCGTGGCGCGGGGCATGGACTGGCCGCGCCGGGACTGGGCGTTGCTGGACGTGCGGGACGTGGGCGAATACGAGCGCGGGCATGTGCCGGGGGCGACGTCGCTGCCAAGGCGGATGCTGGAGTTCCGGGCGGGCGAGGTGATGCCCGATCATGGCTGGCCGGTGGTGGTGTATGACAGCGGGCGGCCGGGCGACCTGCGGGCGATGCTGGCGGCGGAGCGGCTGGGCGAGATGGGGTATGGCCGGGTCGAGATGCTTGACCGCGGATTGCCGGGCTGGACGGCGGAGGGCCGGGCGCTGGCGGTGGGCGTCAACGTGCCGTGCAAGCGGTTCGGAGAAGAGGTTCTGGAAGGTGACGGGGTGAAGCTCATCCCGCCGGACGCGCTGATGCGCGACGGGGCGGGGGTGCTGTGCGACGTGCGGACGGCGGGGGAGTTTGCCGATCATCACCTGGGCGGCGCGGTATCGCTGCCGGGATTCGAACTGGCCGGGCAGTTGCCGGGGCTGGCGCGGCGGCATGACCGGATCGTGCTGAACTGTGCCGGGCGGACGCGGTCGATCATCGCGGCGGCGACCGCGGGGGCGCTGGGCTATGACTGCGCGGCGCTGGAGAACGGCACGATGGGCTGGCGGCTGGCCGGCGGCGAAGTGGCGCGCGGCGCGGGCGGTGACGTGCCGGACGCGGCGGCGGCTGACGTGGCGGCCGTGACGGCAAGGGCGCGGGAGCTGGCGGTATCACTGGGCGTGGTGGCCGTGGCCGCGGAGGATCTCGCCCGGCGGCGCGCGGCGGATGGCGCGGCACGGCCTTACGTGCTGGACGTGCGGACGCGGGAGGCGTTCGAGGCGGGGCATGTGCCGGGGGCGATTCATTTGCCGGGCGGGCAGGCGATCCAACGGACGGATGATTTCCTGGCGGTGCCGGGAGCGCCTGTGGCTGTCGTGGACGATGGCGATGCGCGGGCATGGCTGGCGGCGTGGTGGCTGACGCGGATGGGCTTTGCGGAGGTTGTCGTGCTCGATGGCGGAATGCCCGCGTGGCGCGCGGCGGGGCTGGACGTGGAAACGGGCCGGGGGCGGATGCGCCCGGAGGTGATCGACCGGCTGGTCGCGGACGTGCCGGTGGTGAGCTGCGATGCGTTGATGGAGCCGGGCGCGGCGCCGGTGGTGATCGATGTCAGTTCGAGCCGGGCCCATGCGAAGGGGCATCTGCCGGAGGCGATCTGGATTTCGCGGGGCTGGCTGGAGCACGAGGTTCGGCGCCATGCCTCGCCCGGTGATGAGATCGTGGTGACGGCCGGTGACCTTGTTCAGGCGAAGCTGGGGGCGGAGGCGTTGTTGCGCGCGGGCTACCGGCGGGCGGTGGCGCTCGATGCGGGGCTGGAGGACTGGCGGGCGATGGGCGGGACGGTGGAGATCGGGCCGGTTCCGCCGCACGCTATGGACGTGGTCGAGCCTCCCTATGCCAAGGGGGAGGCGGCGATGCGGGCGTACCTGGAGTGGGAAGTCCGGCTGACCGCCGGGGAAGTGAACGAGACGGAAGGGAGCCTGACATGACCGCCTTGACCGCGATCGGAACCTACGTGCCGCGCCTGAGACTGGCGCGGAAAGCCATCCTGGAGGGCCAGGGAAAGCGGGGCGGCAAGGGCGAGCGGGCCGTCTGTGGCTGGGACGAGGATGCGCTGACCATGGCGGTGGAGGCCGCACGGGGCTGTCTGAGGGAAGCGGATGTGACGGTCGGGGGGATCACGCTGGCCTCGACCACGATGCCGTTCGAGGAGCGGCAGAACGCGACGATCCTGGCGAGCGCGCTGAACCTTGGCGAGGATATCCGGACGCTGGATACCGGCGGAACACAGCGGGCGGGCACCTCGGCGCTGATCGAGGCAGTCGCGGCGGCGGGGCCGGGCGGTGACCGGCTGGTCGTGGCGTCGGACAAGCGGGAGAGCAAGCCGGGCTCGCCGCAGGAGCTGAGTTTCGGCGACGGGGCGGCGGCGGTTTGTGTCGGACCCGGAGACGGGATTGCCGAGGTCCTTGCGACGCGGTCGAAATCGGTGGATTTCATCGACCATTACCGCGGACAGGGCCGGCGGTTCGACTATTACTGGGAAGAGCGCTGGATCCGCGACGAGGGGTATCTGAAGCTGGTGCCCGGCGTGGTGACGGCCGCGCTGGAGGAGGCCGGGGTGGCGCCGGGCGACGTGGCGCATGCGGTGTTGCCGCAGGCTGTGCCGAAGGCCGCGCAGGGGATTTGCAAGGCGGTGGGATTGCCGCCGGAGGCTCTGGCGGACAGTTTGCAGGACCGGGTTGGCGAGACCGGCACGGCGCATCCGCTGATGATGCTGGCGGCGGTGCTGGAAAAGGCCGAGCCGGGGCAGGTGATCGTGCTGGTGGGGTTCGGGCAGGGCTGTGACGTGATCGTGCTGCGGGCGACGGAGTTGCTGGCAGACTGGCGGTCGAGCGACTGGTTCAGCGGGCCGCTGGCGCGGCGCGCCGAGGAGGCCAGCTATTACCTTTACATGGCGCGCAACGAGCTGATCGAGCGTGACGAGGGGATGCGGGCCGAGGTGGATTACCAGTCGGCGATGACGCAGATCTACCGGCGGCGCGACATGCTGCTGGGGCTGGTTGGCGGGCGCTGTACCGAGTGTGGCACACCGCAGTTTCCCCGCGCCCGCGTTTGCGTGAACCCGGCCTGTGGGTCTTTCGCAGAGCAGGAGGCGTATCCTTTTGCGGACAGGACGGCAAAGGTGGTGAGCTGGTCGGCGGATCACCTGACCTACACGCCCGAGCCGCCGGCGCGCTACGGGCTGATCCAGTTCGAGGGGGGTGGCCGGATGTTCGCCAACTTCACCGACGTGGCCGGCCCCGAGGTGGATGTGGGCAGCGACATGCGGATGGTGTTCCGGATCAAGGAGTTCGACCGCAAGCGCGGCTTCCGCCGCTATTTCTGGAAGGCCACGCCCGTTGCGGGCCGGGCAGACGACAAGGGAGGCGCGTGATCATGGCCAGCGGGATCAAGGACAAGGTCGCCATCATCGGCATGGGATGTTCCAAGTTCGGCGAGCGCTGGGAGGCAGATGTCGAGGACCTGATCGTCGAGGCCTACCAGGAGTGCATCGCCGATGCCGGGATCGGGATGGAGGATATCGGCGCGGCGTGGCTGTCGACGGCGATCGAGGAAATCCATGGCGGGAAGGGCGCGTTGCCGCTGTCCTTCGCGCTTAGGCTGCCGAATATCCCGGTGACGCGGGTCGAGAACTTCTGTGCCAGCGGGTCGGAGGCGTTGCGCGGGGCGACCTATGCGGTGGCCTCGGGGGCGTGTGACATCGCACTGGCGCTGGGGGTGGAGAAGCTCAAGGACACGGGCTATGGCGGGTTGCCGCAGCGAAGCCGTGGGATGCTCAACCAGATGTGGTGGGCCAATTACTCGGCGCCCGGGGCCTTTGCGCAGCTCGCTTCGGCCTATCGGCGCAAGCACGGGATCGCGGCGGACGACCTCAAGCGGGCGATGGCGCATGTCTCGGTGAAGAGCCACCAGAACGGGTCGAAGAACCCCAAGGCGCATTTGCAGAACATCATCACCGAGGAGAAGGTTCTGAACGCGCCGATGGTGGCCGAGCCGCTGGGCCTGTTCGACTGCTGCGGCGTCTCGGACGGGGCGGCCTGCGCCATCGTGACGACGCCGGAGATCGCGAAATCGCTGGGCAAAACCGACCTGGTGACGGTGAAGGCGCTGCAGATCGCGGTGTCGAACGGCTCGGAGTCGGGGTTCAGCGACTGGGACGGCAGCCACGTGATGACCGCGCGGCTGGCCAGCCGGCGGGCCTACGAGGAGGCCGGGGTCAGGGAGCCGCGCAAGGAGATCGGTCTGACGGAAGTGCATGACTGCTTCTCGATCACCGAGCTGGTGACGATGGAGGACCTTGGCCTGTCGGGCGAGGGGGAGGCGTGGCGCGACGTGCTGGACGGGGTGTTCGATGCCGATGGCGCCGTGCCCTGCCAGATCGACGGGGGGCTGAAATGTTTCGGCCATCCGATCGGGGCGTCGGGGTTGCGGATGATCTACGAGCTTTACCTGCAATTGCATGGCCGGGCGGGCGCACGGCAGGTGGCCGATCCGCGGCTGGGGCTGACGCACAACCTTGGCGGGGCGCCGCATCAGAACGTGTGTTCTGTGTCGATCATCGGGCATCACGGGGTGTGACCGGGATGCCCGTTTGGTCAGACCATCATCGGCGGAGCGTTCCGCTCGGCCATCAGGCCGGTCAGGATGTCGATGCCCTTTTCCACCATCTCGGGCTTTTGCCACGGGTTGACGGAGATGCGCACCGCCGGCTTCGCGCCGGGGCGGATCATGAAATTGTCGGCCGGCACGGTCGAGACGCCGGCGCGGCGGGCGGCCTCGTAATATTCCAGCGAGGTCCAGTGATCGGGCAGGTGGAGCCAGATGAAGAAGGCTGCCGGGTGGCTGCTGTGGGGGACGGTCTTGAGCCGGCGGCTCATCATCTCGTGCCGGGCGGCGAGTGCCTCGAGGTTGCGCTGGGCGACGGTTTCGGCGGTGCCCTCGTTGATCAGGGCGGTCGCGACCTCGGCCATCAGCGGCGGGTTGGCGAGCGTCAGGGCGTGCAGCGTGGTACCCAGCTGTTCGAAGAGCTGCGGCGGGCTGACGAGGTAGCCCACGCGCATGGCGGGACTGACGGATTTCGACAGGCCGGTGACATAGATCACGTTGTCGGGGGCATAGTGGGCCAGCGGCAGGGGCCGGTCGCGCAGGCCGCCGATGGCGCCGTCATCCTCGATGGCGATGACGCCGTGGCGGGTGATGATCTCGGCGATCTCGCGGCGGCGGGATTCCGGCATGACCGCGCCTGTGGGGTTGTGGCAGGTGGGCTGCATGTAGACGAGGCGCACGTTGGTCTCGGCGATGCGGCGGTCGAGGTCTTCGGGGATGACGCCCTTGTCGTCGATCGCCACGCCTTCGAGGTTGCGTTCGAGCAGCGAACCCAGTGCCTTGATGCCGGAATAGGCAAGATCCTCGACGAGGACGGTTTCACCGGCCTTGCTGAGCGCGGTGATGGCGAGCATCAGCGCCTGCTGCGTGCCGTTGGTGACCATGGTGAGCTCGGGCGCGGGTTTGAAGCCGGTGCGCGAGATCCAGGTGGCGCCGGCGGTGCGGTGCGGCAGGAAGCCCACGGCAGGGGCGTATTTCTGGAGCGGCATGAGGCTGGAGCGGTGGCCCACGTTGATCATGGCGCTGGAGATCGAGTCGACGAGGCCGGGGACGGAGAGGCTGAAACAGGCGAAGTCGATGGTGCCGGGCTGGCGTTCGGGCAGGGGGCTCAGCATGCCCTCTTCCATCGCGGCCTCGCGGACGAAGGTGCCGCGGCCGACCTGGCTGCTGAGAAGCTGGCGTTCGCGGACGATGTTGTAGGCGCGGCCGACGGTGCCGACTGTGACCTTCAGTTCGCGGGCGAGGTCGCGCTGGGGCGGAAGCTGGGCGCCGGGCTGCAGTTCCCCGCTTTCGATGGCTTGAGAAATGGCGCTGGCCAGGGCAAGGTAGCGCGGCCCTTCGCTGTCGGCGATTTCAGGTACCCACATGGTTATCATCCCTCGGTTTGTTGCCTACCCTGCACGGGTATTGCATCTGTCATTGTCTCGATTGTAGACAATACACTGAGGTCAGATAAAGCCACAATTTTCAAAATGTCTCGAATTTCCGGGACAATGGCAGCGGGTCCACAGCGACAAGCCGGCCGAATGGCGGGATTGCGGAAGGAGGCGTCGATCCATGGGTAACCCATTTCTCGGCAAGACTTACGCGGAGAGCCTTGCGCTGATCGCCGGGCAGTACCCGGACCGCGATGCGCTGGTGTTCCGCGACAGGCGGTACAGTTTCGCCGATCTGAAGGCGGAGGCCGACAAGGTGTCGGCGCGGCTGGCGGCGCTGGGCATGCGGCGGGGCGACAAGGTAGCAATCCTGATGCCCAACCGGCCGGAATTCCTGTTCATGTGGCTGGGCGCCGCGCAGATGGGCATGACGGCGGTGATGATCAACACGCGGCTGAGACCGGACGAGATTGCCTATCAGCTGGCGCAGTCGGAGAGTGACGCGGTGTTCATCCCCGGGCAGGGCGCGTTCCGCGATTTCGTGGGCGAGCTGGCGGGGCTGGCGCCCGCATTGCGGGATGGCCGGCCGGGCGAGCTGGGCTCGGAGAAGCTGCCGCGGCTGCGCTGGGTGATCGTGGCGGATGCGCCGCCCGAGGGGTATGCCGGGCTGACCGACTGGTCGGGGCCGGCGCCGGAGGGGCTGGCGATGCCGCCGATGGAGGGGAATATCGACCAGCCGGGGATCATCGCCTACAGCTCGGGCACGACGGCGCTGCCCAAGGGCGCGATGATCGGGCATCACGTGTGGCGCAAGGGCTGGGATATCGGGATCCGGGTGGATTTCGACGCCGAGGACTGTCTTTACATGTCCATTCCGCTGTTCGGGTCGATGGCCACGATGAACGGGGTTCTGCCGCTCTGGACCCGGGGGGCGAAGGTGGTGCTGGGCGAGCAGTTCGATGCCGGCGTATGCCTCGAGGCCATCGAGCAGGAGCGGGTGACGGCCATTCACCTGCTGCCGCCGATCGTGTCGCAGATGGCGGAGAATCCGGACCTCGACCGCCGCGATACCTCGTCCTTGCGGATCGGGTTCGTGCTGTCGATCGCGCCGGAGATCCTCGACAAGGTGGCGGATGTGCTGAAGATCCCCGGCGTGATGACGGGCTATGGCATGACCGAGACGACCACGGTGCTGACCCGCAACTGGTGGAACGACCCGCGCGAGGTGCGTCATGCCAAGCAGGGCTTTGCCCTGCCCGATATCGAGCTGAAGATCGTCGATCCGCAGACGCTGGAGGCGGTGCCGGCGGGCGAGCAGGGGGAAATCTGGTCGCGCGGATATTGCAACATGCTGGGCTATTACAACAAGCCGGAGGAGACGGCGCGCGTACTGCGGGAGGACGGGTGGTTCCGGACAGGCGATACCGGGTGGCTGGACGAGACCGGGCGGCTGACCTACACCGGCCGGCTTGGCGATGCGTACAAGTCGCGCGGGTTCAACGTGGCGCCGCAGGAGATCGAGCATGTGATCGCCCGGATCGAGGGCGTGCGGCAATGCGCGGTGGTGGGGATTCCCGCGGGCAATGACGACAACGTGGGCGTGGCCTATATCGTGCCGGAAGAAGGCGCGCGGCTGGAGGCGGCGGATATCCTGCAGGTGCTGAAGCCGAAGCTGGCCAGCTACAAGATGCCGGGGGAGGCGTTCATCGTCGATGACCTGCCGATGACCTCGGGGACGGGCAAGGTGCAGAAATTCAAGCTGCGCGAGGATGCGATGGCGCGGATGAAGCTGACGGCGGGGTAAGCCCTGTCAGGCCTTGCGGTCGAGGAAGTCGAGGATCGCCGTGGCGATGCGCTGGGCGCCGTCCGGGTCGAGGTGGACATGGTGGTCGCCGGGGATGTCGATGGCCTCGTAATCGGCGATGAGGTCTCCGGCGAGGCGCCGGGCCGTGTCGGGCCATTCGGTATAGGCTGGCAGGCCGTCTTTCGCCCAGATATTGAGAACGGGCATGGTCAGGGCGCCAAGCACCGCCTCGACCTGTGGCCGGGTGAGTTTCATGGCGGAACTGGCGAAAAGCCGGGCGTCGGCGCGGGTGCGGACGCCGTCGGGGGTTTCCGCAACGGCGCGGTCGACGAGGGCCTCGGCGGTCTGGCGGCTGTTGCGGCGTTCGCTGCGGCGGGTGACGTAATCCTCCTTCGAGGTGAAGCTGCGCCGGGGGCGCGCGATCTGCTGGCGGGTCTCCTCGATGAAGGCGCGCAGGGTGTCGACCACGGCCTCCTCGGAGACGGGGTCGGGGACGAGAGCGTCGAGGGCGATGACGGCGTTGACACGGTACGGTTGCGCGGCGGCGAAGAGCGAGTTGATGTTGGCGCCGCGGGAATGGCCGATGAGCGTGCAGGTTTCCCAGCCGAGCGTGTCGATCAGGGTCGCCATCTGTGGCAGGTCATCCCAGAGGTTGTAGGTGGCGTCGGGCGAGCGGTGGGCGCTGTGACCCTGGCCGCTGAGGTCGAGGGCCACGACGCGACAGCCGGCCAGGCGGGGGGCCAGTTCGCGGAAGCTTTCGGCATGGTCCATCCAGCCATGGGTGGCGAGGACCGGGCGGCCGTCAACCGGACCCCATGCGAGGCCCGCGTAGCTCAGCCCGTCGAGGATCCAGCGATGCTCTTGCGGTGATGGCTGGTCGTGGTCCTTCATGGCGCGGCCCTTGTCTGGTCGGTTCGGGCCTTCGATACAGGAGCGGCGCGGCGGCGTCGATGCATTTGAGGCGGCGCGGAACCGGACGGGGATTCGCAGCGTTGAGCTTCATGAGCTCAAGACAGCGTGACCGAGGGCATCACTGGCTGTTGGGTCCCGCCGGCCGTTGGCTGGCGGGATTTTTGACGTTGGCGCTTCTGTCGGCCTGCGGGAAGGATCAGTCGGCGCTGGACGCCGCCGGGGTCGATGCGGAGGCGATCCGCAACATCTTCATGGTCACGCTGGTGGGGGCCTGCATCCTGTGGGTTCTGGTGAACGGGGCCTTCTACACGCTGACCCGGCTGCGGACCGATCCGCTGGACGACAGGTTCGTGCGGCCGCTGCTGATCGGGGGCGGGATCGTCGTGCCGTCGGTGCTGCTGATCGGGTTGCTGGCCTGGGCGTTGAGCATCCTGCCGGACCAGCGGGCGCCGGGCGACGGCTTGCAGGTGCGGGTCACGGGAGAGCAATGGTGGTGGCGGGTGGAATACTGGCCGGACGGGGCGGAGGAACCGATTGTCACCGCCAACGAGATCCGGCTGCCGGCCGGGCAGCGGACGGAGTTCGTGCTGGATGCGGACCGGGTGATCCACTCGTTCTGGATCCCGTCACTGGGCGGAAAGATGGACATGTTCCCGGGGCGCGAGACGCGGGTGAGCCTGCATCCGGAGCGGCCGGGACGATACCGGGGGCAATGCGCCGAGTTCTGCGGGGTGAGCCATGCGTGGATGGCCTTTGCCGCCGTGGTGATGCCGGAGGAGGAGTTCGACGCGTGGCTCGAGCGCGAGGCGGGAGATGCCGTGGCGC
Source organism: Roseovarius sp. (assembly GCF_030373445.1). Classification (GTDB taxonomy): domain Bacteria; phylum Pseudomonadota; class Alphaproteobacteria; order Rhodobacterales; family Rhodobacteraceae; genus Roseovarius. The sequence continues at coordinate 85,467 of NZ_JAUCYU010000006.1, read as the reverse complement.
CGGAGAGTGCCGAGGCGATGCGCGGCGAAGAGTTGTTCCGGTCGGAAGGCTGTGGCGCCTGTCATGCCGTGCGCGGGACCGAGGCTGTGGGGCAGGTGGGGCCGGACCTGACGCATGTGGGCAGCCGCGAGACGCTGGGCGCGGGCCGTCTGGGGGCGACGCTGGAGGATTTCGAGCGGTGGATCGCGCATACGGGCGAGCTGAAGCCCGAGGTCCTGATGCCGACCTATGATCACCTTGGCGAGGCGGAGATCGCCGATATGGCGACTTATCTGAAGGGGCTGAAATGACCGATTACCGGCAGGACCGTTCAGCATTGCCGAAACCCTCGGGGACGTATCCGCCGACCGAGGAAATGCTGGCCGAGCCGGTGCCGGACGAGGTGCAGGCGGCGCAGGCCGAGCGGCTGAGGGCGGCGTGGGCCACGCCGAAGGGGTTCCGCTACTGGACGGCGGTGAACAACAGCGAGGTGGGCAAGTGGTATTGCCTGACGGCGCTGTTCTTCATGTTGCTGGCCGGGGTGATGGCACTTCTGATCCGGGCGCAGCTTGCGGTGCCGGAGAGCGAGCTGATCTCGGCCGACCGGTTCAACCAGCTGTTCACGATGCACGGCTCGGCGATGATGTTCCTGTTCGCGGTGCCGATGTTCGAGGCGATTTCGATCCTGCTTTTGCCGGGGATGCTGGGGGCGAGGGACATGCCGTTTCCGCGGCTTTCGGCGTTTGGCTACTGGTGTTTCCTGATCGGTGGGGTCTTCGTGATCGGGTCGATCTTCTTCGATGCGGCGCCACGGGCGGGGTGGTTCATGTATCCGCCGCTGGCAACCGAGGACGAGGGGCCGGGCAGCGATATCTGGCTGCTGGGGCTGAGTTTCATCGAAGTGGCGTCGATCGCGGCGGCGGTGGAGCTGATCGTGGGGACGCTCAAGTGCCGGCCGCCGGGGATGCGGGTGAACATCATGCCGCTTTACGCGTGGTACGTGATGGTTGTGGGCGGCATGATCCTGTTCGCGTTTCCGCCGCTGATTGCCGGGGATTTCCTGTTCGAGCTGGAGCGCAGCTTCGACTGGCCGTTCTTCGACCCCGAGCGGGGCGGTGACCCGATGCTGTGGCAGCACCTGTTCTGGATCTTCGGGCATCCGGAAGTCTACATCGTGTTCCTCCCATCGATTGCCATTGCCGCGATGATCATTCCGACCGTCGCCCGGCGGCCGATCGTGGGGTATTCGTGGATCGTGCTGTCGGCGGTGGGCACCGGGTTCCTGAGCTTCGGGCTTTGGGTGCATCACATGTTCACCACGGGCCTGCCGACGATTTCGCTGGGCTTCTTCTCGGCCGCGTCCGAGGCGGTGGTGATCCCGACGGGCGTGCAGATCTTCGCGTTCCTGGCGACGCTCATGGTGGGGCGGGTGAAGATGACGCTGCCGATGCTGTGGATTGCAGGCGCCCTGGCGATCTTCACCATGGGCGGGCTGACGGGCGTGATGCTGGCGCTGGCGCCGTTCGATTTCCAGGCGCATGACACGTATTTCGTGGTGGCGCACCTGCATTACACGCTGTTCGGGGGGATGGTGTTCCCGGTGATCGCGGGGGTCTATTACTTCTTCCCGTTCATCCAGAAAAAGCAGTTGTCGGAGCGGCTGGGGCGCTGGGCGTTCTGGCTGATCTTCTGCGGGTTCAACCTGACCTTCCTGCCGATGCACCTGACCGGGTTGTGGGGGATGCCGCGGCGGATCTATACCTACCCGACGGGGCTTGGCTGGGATGGGCTGAACCTGATTTCCACGGTGGGCGCGTTCATCATCGCCGCCGGTTTCGCGGTGTTCGTGTGGGACTTGGTGCGGCCCAAGCACCGCCAGCCGCAGATCAAGCGGAACCCGTGGGAGGCGGGCACGCTGGAATGGACCCATGACGTGCCCGAGGAGGCGTGGGGGATCCGGTCGATTCCGCATGTGACGAGCAGGTATCCGCTGTGGGACCAGCCAGAGATGCAGGCGCGGATCGACACCGGGCGATACTACCTGCCCGATGCGGCCGAGGGGCGGCGGGAGACGCTGGTGACCTCGGTGATCGATGCCGAGCCGATCCAGGTTCAGCGGGTGACGGGGCCCGCCTGGATTACCCAAGCGGCGGCGGCGTTCACCGGGGGCGCGTTCATCTTTCCGACGTTTCACTGGTATCCGCCGGCCATCGTCTGCGCGGTGTTGGCGGTGTGCTGCATCATCTACTGGCTCTGGACCTCGACCGCGCGTGTGCCGGAGGCGCCGAGCAAGGATGCGGGGCTTGGGCTGACCCTGCCGACCTATGCGTCGGGGCATGCCTCGGTTGGCTGGTGGGCGATGTGGATCACCATGCTGGGGGATGCGACGGCGTTTGCCTCGCTGGTCTTCGGGTTCTTCTTCTACTGGACGTCGCAGGATGACTTTCCGCCGGAGGGGGCAATGCATGCCGAACCTTGGCTCGTGGGGCTTGCGGCGCTGGGGCTGGCGGCGGCATGGGCGCTGACGGTGGGCGCGCGGGAGCTGAACCGGCGCTGGATGGTGGGCGCGGCGCGGGCCTGTCTGGCCGTGGCGCCGTTGGCGGCGGCTGGGGGGGCTGCGGCGCTGATGGTGTCGGTGCTGGAACTGGAACCGGAGACGCATGTCTACCCGGCGGTGCTTTGGGCGCTGGCGATCTGGGTTACAGTGCATGCGGGTGCCGGGGTGATCATGCAGCTTTACTGCCTGGCCGGCTCTGTCTTCGGCAAGCTGACGCCGCGCTATGATGCGGATATCTGGAACGTCTCGCTTTACTGGCATTTCCAGGTGCTGGCGGCGCTGGTGACCTGCGCGGTGATGGGCCTTGCCCCGGGGGTGCTATGACCGAGCGGAAAGAGCAGCTCGAGGAAATCGCCGAGGAGCGGGCGAGCCTGATGAAGATCACGATGGGGCCGCTGATCTGGGCCATCCATTTCGTGATCTGTTACGGGCTGGCGGCGGTGACCTGTGCCAAGGGCTGGGACATCGAGATGGCGCGGGTCGGTCTTCTGGTGTTCAGCGTCGGGTCGTTGGGGGCGATCATCTGGGTCGGCTGGAACAGCTGGCGGCAGTGGAACCCGCACGAGACCGGCGATTACTTCAATAGCTGGGGGCGGGCGGAGGATCGGCATCATTTCCTTGGGCACGCGGCGTTCCTTCTGGCGATCATCTCGTTTCTTGGGGTGGTGTTCACCTCCTTGCCGCTGGTGATGCTGGGGGGGTGCCAATGAGCGTGCGCTTCCTATTGCCGGGCGTCGCGCTGCTTGCGGCTGTGTGGGTGATGCCGCTGGAGGCGGTGATGCCTGTCTTCGCGGCGCATATGCTGCGGCACATGGTGCTGGTGGCGGTGGCGGCGCCGCTGATCGTGCTGGGGCTGCCTAGGCTGACGGAGCGGCTGGCGGTGCCGCCGCTGGCGGCGGCCGCGGCGGAGTTCGTGGTGGTCTGGGCGTGGCACCTACCGGTGGCGCACGGGCTGGGGCGGACCATGGCGCTGGGCTACGTGGCGGAGCAGGCGAGCTTCCTGGTCGTCGGCCTGCTGGTCTGGGCCGGGTGCCTGCGGCGGGACAGGCCGCTGGCGGGCGCCGGGGGGCTATTGCTGACCTTGATGCACATGACGCTTCTGGGGGCGCTGATCGTGCTGGCGCCGCGGGATCTATATGCCGAGATCTGCGGGACGGCGCCGGATCTTTCGGGGCAGCAGATCGGCGGGATGCTGATGCTGGGGATCGGGACGCCGGTCTACCTCATCGCGGGGCTGGCGCTAACCGGGCTGTCCCTTCGGGAAAGGGGGGCGGCATGAGGGCGGTGTTCATGACACTGGCCGCGCTGGCGGCGCTGGGCCTGACCGGGGCCGTGGCGGTGGTGGCGCTGGGGCTTTACAACGTGTCGGCCGTGGCGGGGCATTTGCCTGGGGTGAGTTGGGTGCTGCACACGACTTTCCGGAATTCGGTGTGGCTTCGGGCGCCGTCTGAGGAGGAGGTGCCGGAGCTGGACGATGCGGAGCTGGTCGCGCTGGGGGCGGGGCATTACGCGACGGCCTGCGTGCCGTGCCACGGGGCGCCCGGCCAGGAGGCGAGTGCCACGATGCGGGCGATGGTGCCGGAGCCGCCGCAGATCGAGGAGGCGGTCGCCCATTGGGAGGCGAACGAGCTGTTCTGGATCGTCGAGAACGGCATCAAGATGACCGGGATGCCGGGCTGGCCCGCCGAGGGGCGGGATGACGAGGTGTGGGCGGTGGTGGCCTACCTTGAGTCGGTCAAGGGGGAGGCGGCGCCGGAGCTGGTGCTGGAGACGAGCGAGCCGGAGGAATATTGCGCGAGTTGTCACGGCGAGGTCGGCGGGCAGGTGCCGCGGCTGGATATCCTGTCGGCGGCGTATCTCGAGGCGCAGTTGCAGGCCTACCGTTCGGGCAAGCGGCCGAGCGGGATCATGGCGCAGGCGGTGACCTCGGTGCCGGAGGAACGGCTGGCCGAGCTGGCACGGCATTTCGCGGAAACGGCGGACGAGGCGGAGGAGGCGCCTGTGGCCGACGCGGAACTGGCGTCGAAGGGCGAGGCGCTGGCGCGGGAGGGCACGCGGGACGTGCCGACCTGCCTGGCCTGTCATGGCGAGCGCGAGGACGGGCGGCGGAAGGGGCCGGTGCTGGACGGGCAGCGGCGCGGGTTCCTGGAGGTGCAACTGACGCTGTGGCGGGACGGTATCTACGATTACGATCCGCTGATGCATGCGGCCGCGCGCGACCTGAGCGACGAGGATATCGCGGCGCTGGCGGCGTACTTCGCGGGCCGGTAGGCGGCGGCTGCGCGGAAACTTTCAAGGGGGATGTGCGTTTTGCGCCCGTGGCCTGACGTCGGGGTGGCCCCGCGCAGGCCGATGAATTGCGCCGATGATGCCAGGAAACGCCCCATGAACAAGCTCGACCGGTACAGCGAGAAACGTGATTTCGACACAACGCCGGAGCCGCGTGGCGAGGCGGCGGCGGTTGGCGGTTCGCAACTGTCGTTCGTGGTGCAGAAGCACGACGCGAGCCGCCTGCATTTCGATTTCCGGCTGGAATGGGAGGGTGTGCTGCTGTCCTGGGCGGTGACGAAGGGCCCGTCGGACGACCCGTCGGAGAAGCGGCTGGCGGTCCGGACGGAGGACCACCCGGTCGATTACGGGAGTTTCGAAGGCATCATACCCGAGGACCAGTATGGTGGCGGGACCGTGATGCTTTGGGACAGCGGGTCGTGGGAGCCGCTGCATGACGTCGAGAAGGGGCTGAAGGAAGGCAAGCTGCATTTCCGTCTGCATGGCGCGCGGATGGAGGGCGGCTGGGCCTTGGTCAGGATGGGGGGCGACAAGGGCAAGCGCGAGAACTGGCTGCTGATAAAGGAGCGCGACGACCTTGCCGGCCGGAGCGCCGATGCGCTGATCAACAAGCACAAGCGCAGTGTCACGACCGGGCGGACGATGCGGCAGATCGCGAAGGAGAAGGCCGCCTTCGAGGCGGCGGAGCACAAGAAGGCGCTGCCGCGGTTCCGGAAGGTGGAGCTGGCGACGCTGAAAGACGAGCCGCCCGAGGGCGAAGGCTGGCAGCACGAGGTGAAGTTCGACGGGTATCGCTGCCTGATGGCCGTGGGCAAGGGCGGCGTGCGGCTTTACACGCGGAACGGCAAGGATTGGTCAGACCGGTTCGGGGCGCTGTGCGGGCCGGCGGATGCGCTGGACTGCGATGCCGCTTTGATCGATGGCGAGGTGGTGGCCGAGCGGGGCGGGTTCTCGGAATTGCAGACGGCATTGAAGAGTGGCGATCCGCTGGTGTTCTACGCGTTCGATTGCCTGCATCTGGATGGCAAGGACCTGACCGGCAAGCCGCTGAAGAAACGGCGGAAAGCGCTGGAGGGGCTGTTCGAGGGTCTGCCGCCGCGCGGGCCCTTGCGGCTGAGCCCCGTGCTGGAGGGCGACGGGGCCGAGGCGCTGGCGGCGATGTGCAAGGCGGGCGGCGAGGGGATCGTGTCGAAGAAGGTCGACGCGCCCTATAGCGGCAAGCGCAGCAAGGCGTGGATCAAGGCGAAATGCATTCAGGAAGCCGAGTTCGTGGTGGGCGGCTGGTCGCCCTCGGACAAGAAAGGACGGGCGTTTTCCTCGCTCTTGCTGGGGAGCTACGAGGACGAGGGGTTCGTGTATCGTGGCCGGGTCGGCACCGGGTTCGATGACGAGGATTTCGAGGCGCTGGCGAAGGAACTGAAGCGGCTGGGCCGGAAGACCGTCCCGTTCGAGGGCGAGCTGCCGTCGGAGACGAAGGGCGCGCATTGGGTGACGCCCGAGCTTGTGGCGCAGGTGGAGTATACCGAGTTCACCAGTGAAGGCCGGATCAGGCACGGCGCCTACAAGGGGCTGCGCGAGGACAAGGAGGCGGAGAACGTGAGTGCGAAGGCGGAAGCGGAAACCGACAGCGGCGACGAGGAGATCGGCGGTGTGCGGGTATCGAGCACGGGGCGCGTCATCTTCCCCGACGCGGGGCTGACCAAGGGCGACGTGGCGCGGCATTATGCACGGGTGGCCGGGCGGATGCTGGAGCATGTGGCCGACCGGCCGCTCTCACTGTTGCGCTGTCCGGACGGGATCGCGGAAGATTGCTTTTTCCAGAAACATGCCGGGAAGGGGTTTCCGGAGGATATCAAGGCGGTTCCCATCAAGGAAAAGGACGGTGGGACCGAGGATTACATGTATGTCACCACGCCCGAGGGCCTGATCGGGGCGGCGCAGATGGGGGCAGTGGAGTATCACGTCTGGGGCGCGAAGCGGGACAAGCTGGAGCGGCCCGACCGGATGGTGTTCGACCTCGACCCCGACGAGGGTTTGGGGTTTGAAGAGGTGAAGCGGGCCGCCGCCGAGGTTCGTGAGGGGCTGAAGGCCTGCGGGCTGGAGGCGGCGCCGATGGTGACGGGCGGCAAGGGCGTGCACGTGATCGTGCCGCTGCGGCGGATCGCCGAGTGGGATCGAGTGAAGGATTTCGCCAAGGGGTTCGCGCAAGCGTTGGCCGAGAAGGCGCCGGAAAAATACACCGCGACGATGTCGAAGGAGAAGCGCAAGGGGAAGCTGTTCATCGACTGGCTGAGGAACGAACGTGGGGCGACGGCGATCGCGCCGTATTCTCTGCGGGCAAGGCCCGGAGCGGCGGTGGCCGTGCCGGTGAGCTGGGACGAGTTGGACGGGCTGGACCGGCCCGACGGGTTTGGTGTCGACGACATGGAGGACCGGCTATCGCGCGCGTGCCCGCTGGGCAAGGTCAAGGCACAGGGGCTTGGAAAGGGTGCCATGGAGGCGCTTGAGGACTGGGCCGGATAAGGGCGGTCAGATCCAGTAGTAGAGCGTGACCGGAATGACCGATAGCAGCGCCAGCGAGGCCAGCGCCAGCACGCCGTCGCGGGTGAGCAGGCTGGCGGCGAAGAGCGCGATGACGCCCGAGGCGATGGAGCCCGAGGTCGGCACGATTTCCATGAACGGCATGAAGAGCGTGAGCGCCATCACGAGGATCAGCGGCACCCAGATCCAGGGCCGGTGAAAGAACCACGTGAAGCGTGGTTTGAGGAACCGCTCGACGAAGCGCACCGGTTTGCGCAGCCACTTGATACCGTTGCAGAGCTTGTCGGTGGAGAGCTTGCGCCTCGTGATGAAGGACGGCAGCCAGAGGCTTTCGCGCCCGAGCATCATCTGGGCCACCAGGATGAAGACGAGCACGGCGACCACGGCGGTGACGCCGGGGATGGCGCTGGCCGGGGAGGTGGAGATCAGCGAGAAGACCAGCATCAGCGAGGCGAAGGAGGAGCGGCCGAGGGCCTCGATCACGTCGTCGACACGGATCGACTTGCCATGGACGGTGTTTTCCAGCTCGTCGAGCACGTCGCTCAGCGCATGTGTCTGGCGCGCATGTTTACTGGAGGTGCTCACGTGTCTTCTAACCCTCTGGTTTCGTGGTAGCCTGTCAGTTGGATAACCCGCGGGGAACGCCCGGGGTTCCTGCCTGCGGGGCAGTTGACCTGACTCTTTCAGCCGGGCCATCTCATCCTAACTGGGGTGTTTCGTCACCGCTTGCAATGCGCCTGCCAGCGCCCAGGCTTCGAGCCGGTCTTTCAGGGTGCCGGGCCGGTCGAGGCCCATGCGGGCCATCTCCTCGGGCGGTTTCCGGGCGGTCATGCCGGAGAGGACGAGCCGCGCCATGCCGAGCTTGTTGCCTTGCGTTTCCGACAGGCGGCCGAGGGCGGGGAGGATGCGGCGCTCGACGGCATCGAAATCCGTGCCGAAGGGGAAATCGGGCAGGTTGTGTGGGGCGAGCCACCGGGCGAGGGATTCGGGGGTGTTGGCGCGCCAGGCGGGTTCGATGGTGAAATCCCTCGCCACCTTGCCGGCGGACTTGGCCTTGTCCAGCAACTCGTCCTGGAAGCGGCTGTCGGTGATGGCGAGCATCCGGGCGATGGCATCCTCGTCGCGCTGGCCGCGGAGGTCGGCGATGCCGTACTCGGTCACGATGATGTCGCGGTAGGCGCGAGGCACACTTTCATGCGGGTGTTCCCAGACGATGTTCGACACGGTCTGGCCGTTTTTCGTGCGGGTCGAGGGCAGGGTGATGAGCGCACGGCCGCCGTCGAGGGCGAAGGCCTGTTCGATGAAGTTGAACTGGCCGCCGATGCCGCTGACCTCCTGCGCGCCGGTGGTGATGTCACTGACCAGACCGCCGAGCAGGGTGGCCTTCATGGCGGAGTTGACGAAGCGGGCGTCGGTGCGGGCGGCACGCTTGGCGGGTTCGTCACCGTAGAGCTGGTTGGTGTAGGAGACGGGCATCATGTGGATTTTCGCCCGCTGTTCAGGGGGGAGTTCGCGCAGGCGGTCGTAGAAATCGCGGCAATCGACGAAGAAGCCGGCGTGGATGGCGGCGCCGTCGACTTCGCGCTTGATGATACCGCGTTCGAAGAGCTGAAGGAGCCCGTCGACCAGCATCTCGGTGACGGCATAAAGCCCGGTGTCGAAGGGGTCGCGCTCGTCGAAGGCGTCGGGGGCGAAGGGGGAGGTGTCGGTGATCTTCGAGAGCTGGCCCGTCTGGCGCAGGATGAGTGCATGGGCCACCGCGTCGCCGATGGCGCCGATGCCTATCTGGAGCGTGCCGCCGTCGGGGATGGTGCGGGCGACGTGGAGACCGATGGCGTGTTCGGGCTGGCCGACGGGGCGTTTGACGACCGAGAAGAGGTCGAATTCGGCGGGAGACTCGCAGTGGAGATGGACCTCGTCACGGGGAAGGCGGGCCTCGGGGCCGTCCATGGCCGGCAGCTTGTCGTTGACCTCGCCCACGACCAGGAAATCCTGCCGCCCCGCGCGGCGTTCGCGCAGCAGGTCGGCGGAGATGTCGGTGTTGCAGGACAGGCTGTAATTGGCGTTGTCGAGGGGCGCCAGCAGTTGCATCAGCACGTTGGGGCGCCAGTTGGCCAGCACGTCGTATGCGTGGGTGTAGTTGGCGGGGATGTATCGCCGCTGGGCGTCGCGAATGCCGATCCAGCGGCCGGCCTGCATGAAGAATTCGGACACCTCGATATTCCCGGGCAGGGTGCCGGCGCGCAGCATATCGGCATAGGCGAGCGGCGGGTAGCGTCCAAAGAGGCGGTCGGCGACCGGTTCGAGGAAACGCTGCGCCATGCCGTCTGACATGTCGGGACGTTCGAGCGTGAGCGCGGTGAGGATGGAAAGCCGCGTTTCAGGCCGGCTGGCCACCGCGCGGGTCAGGGCGTTTACGAGCGTGACCGGCTTGCCCAGCCCGAGGGGCAGGGCAAGCCGGATGTCGCCGCCGGTGCGCGTGATGATCTCCTGCGCGATGGCGTCGGCAGACCGGGCGGTGTCAGGCAATGTCGCCCCAGCCGGGGTCGGGCGTGAAGCGGGGGCCGTGGCGGTCGGCCAGTTGTTCGAGCACGCGGGGCACGTCGCGGCGGGTCTTGGCATAGTGCAGCGGGCCGCCGCGGAAAGGAGCCCAGCCGGTGCCGAAGATGACGGCGCCGTCGATCGTGTCGGCGTCGGGCGCCACGCCCTTGCGCAGGCATTCGACGGCGGCGTTGCACATGGGCAGGATCAGCCGGTCGATGATCTGCTGGTCGGGATCGTCGGCGGGCGTCTCGGGGGCCTCCTCGCTGTTGTAGTCGTAGAGGCCCTTGCCGGCCTTTTTGCCGGTTTCGCCCTTCTCGACCTTCTCGCGCAGCCAGGCGGGCGTGTCGGCGACGGGGGTTTCGAGGCCTTCCTGCATGGAGTTGGCCACTTCGAGGCAGATGTCGAGACCGACTTGGTCGGCGAGCGTCACGGGGCCCATCGGCATGCCGAAGGCGAGCGCCGCACGGTCGATGTCTTCCTTTGAATAGCCCTCGTCGAGCATGACCATCGCCTCCATCAGGTAGGGGGCGAGGATGCGGTTGACGAGGAAGCCGGGATAGTCCTTCACCCGGGCGGGCAGGCGGTCGATGCCGGTGGTGAAGGCGGCAAGGCGGTCAAGCGTGTCGGCCGAGGCCATGTCGTGCGAGACGACTTCGACGAGGGGCATCTGGCTGACCGGGTTGAAGAAGTGCAGCCCGGCGAAGCGCACGGGGTCGGGGGCGGCGTCGACGAGGTTGGACAGCTTGAGGCTGGAGGTATTGGTGGCGAGGATCGCGCCGGGTTTCATCACGTCGACGAGGGAGGCGTAGATCTTCTCCTTCAGGTCCAGCTTTTCGGGGGCGGCCTCGATCACCAGGTCGGCGCGCGACCGGCCCAGCCCCTCGGGGTCGGGCATCAGCCGGTCGAGCGCGTCGCGCTTCTCGATCCCGCTGAGGTGCTTCCTGTCGTAAATGCGAGCGGCGGACTTGATGGCAGAGCCGAGCGGGTCGAGCTTGACGTCCTCGAGGGTGACGCGTTTGCCCTGCATGGCGGACCAGGCGGCGATTTCCGCGCCCATGGCGCCGGCGCCGATGACGTGGACATGTGCGATGCCGTCCTCGCCCTTGCCGGCGGATTTGAGGGTCCGGCGCAGGAAGAAGACGCGGATCAGGTTCTGGGCCGTGGGCGTGCCGAGCAGGTTGGCGAAAGACGTGATCTCGGCCTTCTGCATGTCGGCGGCGTCGTCCCCGTGATCTTCCCAGAGGTCGATCAGGGCGAAGGGGGCGGGGAAATGGGCGCGGGGGGCCTTCTTCTCGCTTTCCGAGCGCATGCGGGTGGCGGCGAGGTTGCGGGCCACGCCGGTGCGCAGGGCGGAGGCGCGGAAGCCGCCATGTTCGCGGGTCATCTTGCCACTGGCGGCGGCATCTGTGGCGGCCTCGACATGGCGTTCGGGGACGAGCGCGTCGAGGATGCCGAGCTTTTTGGCCTTGCGGTCATGGGCGGATTTGCCGGTGAGCATCATCTGCATCGCCTCGGTCGGGTCGATGAGCGAGGTCAGTCGGAAGGTGCCGCCAAGGCCGGGATGCAGGCCAAGCTGGATTTCGGGGAAGCCGAGCTTCACCCCGTCGATCCCGATGCGGTAGTCGCAGGCGAGGGCCAGTTCGAACCCGCCGCCGAGCGTGGCGCCGTGGACCACGGCGATGGTGGGTAAGGGCAGGCCGGCCAGCTTGTCGAGCACGGCGTGGCCCTGTTGCAGCATCTGGATCGCTTCCTCGTCACGCAGGCCGGCAAAGCCGTCGATATCTGCGCCGGCGGCGAAACCGCCGGGTTTGGCGGAGCGGATGACCAGTGCCTTGGGCTGGGCCGCCTTGACGTGGTCGAGCAGGTTGTCGAGCTCGCGCAGCACCGCCTCGGAAATGACGTTGGTGCCCGTATCGGCGCAGTCGAGCCACAGAACGGTCAGGTCGCCCTTCGCCTCCTTGCGCCAGTTGCGGGCATCGGGCGCGGTGGGGGCATCGGTGGTCTCGTCGGGGGTGATCTTGTCGAGTACGTCGGTCATGCGGCCTCCAGAAGCATGGCGCCGCCCTGTCCGCCGCCGATGCATTCGGTGGCGATGCCGCGTTTTGCGCCGCGGGCCTTGAGGGCGTTGGCGAGGTGAAGCACGATGCGGTTGCCGCTGGTGCCCACGGGGTGGCCGAGGCTGATCGCCCCGCCGTCGACGTTGAGCCTGTCGTGGTCGATGCGGCCGAAGGCGCTGTCGTATCCAAGGACATCGCGGCAGAAATCGTCATCCTGCCAGGCGGCGAGGCAGGCGAGCACCTGGGCGGCGAAGGCCTCGTTGATCTCCCACAGGTCGACATCGTCGACCGAGAGGCCGTGGCGCTGGGCCAGAGGGGTCGAGGCCAGCACCGGGCCGAGGCCCATGATGCCGGGGTCGAGCGCGGCCCATTCGCTGTCGACGATCTTGGCGATGGGGGTGAGGCCATGCGCCTCGACCGCCGTTTCGGAGGCGAGGATGGTCCAGGAGGCGCCGTCGGTGATCTGGCTGGAATTGCCGGGGGTGACCTTGCCGTAGGGTTTCTCGAAGGCCGGGTTCAGTTTGGCGAGCTTGTCGATGGAGCTGTCGGGGCGCACGCCGTCATCGTGCTCGTGCGCCGTGCCGTCCTTGTCGAAGGCGGGGAAGACCTCGCCCTTGAGGCGGCCTTCCTTTTGGGCGGCGGTGAGGCGCTTGTGGCTGTCGACGGCATAGGCATCGGCGGTGGTGCGGTCGATGCCGAAGCGGTGGGCCAGCACCTCGGCCGTCTGGCCCATGTTGAGCGAGGTGATCGGGTCGGTCAGGCCACGTTCGAGGCCGATGACCGGGGAGAAGAAATCGGGGCGCACCTCGGCCATGGCCTTGACCTTGTCGAGGGGGCTCTTGGCGCGGGCGAGGTCGCCATACCATTCGGTGGCCTCGCGGCTGTAGACGAGGGGAGCATGGCTGAGCGCTTCGGTACCGCCGGCGAGGATCATCTCGTGGCTGCCCTCGCGGATGTAACGGTAGGCGGTGTCGATGCTCTGCATGCCCGAGCCGCAGTTGATCTGGACGGTGAAGGCCACCTGCTTTTCGCCCATGCCGAGGCGGAGGGCGGCGACGCGGGCGGGGTTCATCTCGTCCTGTATGACGTTGACGCAGCCGAGGATCACGAGGTCGAACGCGGTCGCCTCGAACGGCTGGCGCATCAGCAACGGCCGGCCGCATTGCACCGCGAGATCGACGGGGGTGAAGGGGCCGGGACGGCCGCGGGCGCGCAGGAAGGGCGTGCGGGCGCCATCGACGAGGTAGACGGGTCGGCTCATTCAGCGGCCTCCTTGTTGCCGCCCCAGTCGCTGGAGCGGCGCATGTCGGGGAACAGGTTGGCGAGTTCTTCGGGGGTGTAGTCGTCGACGGCGACGACACGGCGCACGGCCTCCTCCACCTCTTGCAACCGGGCGAAATCGGCGTCGGAGAGCACGCCTGCGTCGAGTGCTTCGCGCGGCGTCTTGCGGATGTCGCGCAGGCGCTTGGCCAGCGGCTCGGTGTCGGTCACGAGGCGGTAGGCCCGGTCGAGCAGGCCCAGCCCGCTTTCGGGGGCGGGATGGTGCAGATCGCGGACCAGCCTGTTGCGGGTCTGGGACGGGTGGTAGATCAGCATTGCGCATTCCTCCGTCACCTTGTCGGAGGGGCCGCGCGGGTGGGCGCGGGGCAGCAGGATCGGGCGCAGCAGCCAGCCGACCCAGCGGGCGGGCATGTTGGCGATGGTCTCGTCGAGCGCCTGGCCGATGCGGTTGAACCCGGTCTCGGCGGCGTGGTGCACGAGCGGCAGGTCGGCCTCGTTGCGGCCTTCGTCCTCCCACCGTTTGAGAGTGGCGGCGAGGAGGTACATCTCTGACAGGGCATCGCCGAGGTGGGCCGAGATCATCTCTTTCCGCTTGAGCGCGCCGCCGAGGGTCAGAAAGGCCATGTCGGCGGTGACGGCGAAGGCCGCGGACCAGCGCGACAGGCGGCGGTAGAGGGGCGCGATCTTGCCCGCGCCCGAAGGCGCGGCGCCAAGGCCCGTCCACGCGTACCAGCCGGCGCGGAACACGGTGCGGACGGAATGGCCAACATGGGCCCAGAAATGCTTGTCGAAGGCGTCGAGGGATTTCTGCTCGTCGGGTTCCTGCAGCGCCTCGATTTCATCGAGGAGGTGCGGGTGCGCGCGGATGGCGCCCTGGCCGAAGATGATGAGGTTGCGGGTGACGATGTTGGCGCCCTCGACGGTGATCCCGATGGGAATCGCGCGGTAGGAGGGCAGCAGGTAGTTGAGGGGGCCGTCGATCACGGCCTTGCCGGAGTGCACGTCCATCGCGTCGGTGATGGCATCGCGCATGCGGGTGGTGGCGTGGTATTTCATGATCGCCGAGATGACGGCGAGCTTGTAGCCCTGGTCGAGCGTCGCGGTGGTCAGGCGGCGGCCGGCATCGACGGTGTAGGCGCTGGCGGCGATGCGGGCCATGGGTTCCTGCACCCCGCCGAAAAGGCCGATGGGCAGGTTGAACTGCTTGCGGATGCGGGCATAGGCGCCGGTGGTGTGGGCGGCCATGGCAGTGGAGGCGGCGGAAAGCGAGGGCAGGGAAATGCCGCGCCCGGCGGCCAGCGCGCTCATCAGCATCATCCAGCCGCGGCCGGCGTATTCCGGCCCGCCGATGATGTTCTCGAGCGGGATGAAGACATCGGTGCCGGTGGTCGGCCCGTTGAGGAACATCGTGCCCGAGGGCAGGTGGCGGCGGCCGGTTTCGACGCCGGGCAGGTCGGTGGGCACGAGGGCGCATGTGATGCCGATATCCTCGGTCTCGCCCAGCAGGTGATCGGGGTCGCGCAGCTTGAAGGCGAGGCCCAGCACGGTGCAGACCGGAGACAGGGTGATATAGCGCTTGGCCCAGTTCATGCGGATACCGAGCACTTCCTCACCATTCCATTGGCCCTTGCAGATGACGCCATCGTCGGTCATCGCCGAGGCGTCGGAGCCCGCGTCCTCGCTGGTCAGGCCGAAGGCGGGGAGCTCCTGCCCGCTGGCGAGGCGGGGCAGCCAGTCCTTCTTCTGGTCGTCTGTGCCGAATTGCAGGATCAGCTCGCCGGGCCCGAGCGAGTTGGGCACCATGACGGTGACGGCGGCCACGACGGAATGACTGGCGATGTAGCGCACGACCTCGGAATGGGCATAGGCGGAAAAGCCGAGGCCGCCGTGCTCCTTCGGGATGATCATGCCGAAGAAGCCCTTTTCGCGCAGGAACTTCCAGGCTTCGGGCGACAGGTCTGCGGTGTAGTTGTCGATTTCCCAGCTATCCACCATGCCGCAGAATTCGCGGCAGGGGCCGTCGATGAACGCCTGTTCCTCGTCGGTCAGCGCGGGCGCCTTCATGGATCGCAGCATCGACCAGTCGGGCTTGCCCGAGAACAGCTCGGCCTCGAAATGCACGTCGCCGGAATTGATGGCCTCGGCCTCGGTGTCCGACAGGGTGGGCAAGGCGCCCTTAGCCCATTTGAATATCGGCTTGGTGATGTAGTCTCGGCGAAATGACACTATGCGACCCTCCTGCTGGTATGAAACGCACGGGTCAGTGCGTGAGTTCCGTGCTGATCCGTCGCGCCGGCGGGTTTTCCGGTCATGCGGCGAAAAGGCTGCGGAAATTGGCCGAAACCCGCCTGCCGGGCCGGGGGTCATTTACCGGTCGAGGGTATCCAGCCGCTGCCGAAGGGCATCGACGATGGGTTCGTCGGACTGGGCCAGAACGCCCAGTTCCTTCATTTCGTCGGCGGCCTTGAGGGCCAGCCGAAGTGTCTGCTCGGCGTCGCCGCCGGCGTCGGATACGCCCTTGTAGGCAACCAGTTGATCGCGTTGCCAGCGGGCGTTCAACGGGTCGGCCTCGACGAGGCGGCGGGCGATGGCCAGGCTTTCGGAATAGGCGGTCAGGGCGGCGTCGGTGGCGCCTGCCGCCAGGTGGGCCGCGCCGATCTTGCGCAGCGTGACGGCGGTAAAGCGCTGGGTCGCAAGGTCGTCGGGGGCGGCGTCGCGGGCCTTGCTCATCCGGGCGAGGCTCGACTGGTATTGGGTGAGCGCCGCGCCGGGGTTGCCGGCGGCGAGATGGGCGTCGCCGAGGTTCTCCTCGGTGATCGCCACCACGCGGCGCCAGCGGGTGTTTTCGGGGTCCTGTTCGAGCAGGACCGACATGACGGAGAGTTCGCGGCCATAGGCGGCAACCGCGTCGTCATGGGCGGCCATGCGCATGTAGGCATTGCCGATCAGTTCGTGGCTGATGCCCAGGACGAAGCGCCAGTCGCCGTTTTGCGGGTCGGTCGCGACCAGTTTCTCGCGGAGGGTCAGGCTGTTGCGGTAGAGGTCGAGCGCCGCGTCGGTGTCGCCCTTGTCCATCAGGACGCCGGCGAGGTGATCCTGCGTGAAAGAGAGGAAGCGGTTCAGTTCCATGTCGGTCGGGCTGGCATCGCGCAACGGGGTCATCCGGTCGAGGCTTTGCCGGTAGTAGGCCATCGCCGCGTCGAGATCGCCCCGGTCATGGGCCAGCCGCCCGAGCCGTTCATCGGCGACCGACAGGTCGCGGAGCCAGCGGACGTTGGTAGGGTCCGAGGCGGAGAGGCGGGTGACGATGGCGTGCTTGGCCTCGTAGGCGGCGGTGGCCGCGGGCATGTCACCCATGCGGGTCAGGATATCGCCGAGGCGTTCGTGGCCGATGCCGAGGATGTATTGCCAGTCGGCATTGGCGGGGTCGGTGGCGGCAAGGGTGGAGCGCAGGGCGAGGCTGTCTTCGAATTTCCGGCGCGCCTCGGGCAGCCTGTTCTGGAGAGCGTAGACATCGCCCAGCCGGTCGAGCGTGATGGAGGTGAAGCGCTTGAGTTCGTGATCCTCGGGGTGGGCGTCGCGGATCGGGATCATGCGGTCGAGGCTGGCCCGGTAGTGTGCAAAGGCGCCGTCGAGATCGCCGCGTTCGAGAAGGATGTCGCCAAGCCGTTCGTCGCTGATCGAGAGGTCCCGCTGCCAGCGGTAGCCCTTTGGCTGCGCCGCCACCATGCGGGTGCCGAGGCGGTGCTTGTCGAGGAAATAGGTCTCGGCTGCGGCGAGGTCGCCCTGCCGCTGGTGGATGCGGCCGAGGCGTTCGTAGCTGTTGCTGAGGGCGAACCTGATGTCCTCGTCGTCCGGGTTGTCGGCGGCCATCGCCTCGCGCACGGCGTGCCCGGCGCGGTAGTGGTCGAAGGCGTCGGCGACGCGGCCCTGTTCGAGCAGCACGTCGCCGAGATTGTCGCGGGACAGGGCGAGGGTGAGCTGGAGGTCGGCGTTGTCGGGATGGCGGGCGCTGGCGTTCTGCGACAGGGCGAGTTGCTGTTCGAAAGCTCTGGCGGCGTCAGGCAGGTTGCCGATGGTGATGTTGATGCGGCCGAGGGCGCCGAGGGCGGCAAGCTGTTGCTGGCGGGCGTCGGGCGGGAGCAGGTCGTCGTCGAGTTCGGCGAAGAGGGCGAGGGCCTTTTCGTAGTCGTACATTGCCAGTTGGTAGCGGAGTTCGGCTTGAGCCGCGCCGCCGTTAAGGTAATGGGTCGCGGCCTCGGAGAGGGTGCGCTCGAGGAGGTTGGCCTTGAGGGTCTCGCGCGAGCTGGCGTCGATCTCGGCCGCCTCGGTCAGCTTGGCGCGGGCGGTTTCGAAGGCGCCGAGGGCAAGCTGTTCCTCGGCCTGTTGCCGCAGGTCGGTGACCCGGTCGTCGCCGGCGCGCAGGCGGCGCAGCTCGTCGCGGACCTGGGCGAAGGCGCTGGCCGCCTCGGTCAGCTTGTCGCTGCGCTGCTGGCGGTCGAGACCGGCGAGGTCGGAGCCGATGAGCGCGCCATAAAGGGGGGCAAGCGGCACGTCGGCGTCGAGGGCGACACGCTCGACATCCTGCCGGACGGTGTCGTCGATCTCGGCCATGGCAAGGAGCAGGCGTTCGCGTTCCGGCAACTCGCCCGGCGTGGCGCTGACGAAGTAGAGGCCCGGGAGGCCGCTTTCGACGTAAGGCAGCTGGGTGCCGCGGGTGCGGTCGTAGACGTCCTGCTGGACAAGCGTAAGGGCGGTGCGCAGTTCCAGCCCGCTAGTGCCGAGATGGCGGACGAGGGCGGCGGCGAAGGGGGAATTGTCGCCTTCGCCGTCAAGCGCGCCCTGCCCGGGGGCGGCGGCGAAGGCATAGACCAGCCTGTCGGCCCGCCCGATGCGACCGAGGCCGGGGCTGATCGCGGCCTCGAGGCTGAAGGCGCCGCGGGTGGCGTCGGCGAGGGGTACGCCGAAGGCATCGGTGCGGCAGGCGTCAATCAGCAATAGCCCGGCGCGGGCCTCGGACACGGCGGCGACCACGTCGGCGAGCGGCAGGGCCGTGGCCTTGAGTTCTTCGACGTCACCGGCGGCGGCGTCGCGGGCAAAGAGCAAGTTCTCGCCCGCGACTTCCATGCCGTGCCCGGCGAAGTAGACGACCGCGAGGTCGGCGTCGCGCGCATCCTCGGCGAATTGCTCCAGCGCCCGGCTCAGGCGGGCGAGGTCGCGGTCGGTGACCATGTCGACCTGAAAGCCCAGATCATAAAGGGTTTCGTCCATCGATCGGGCGTCGTTTCGGGGGTTCTTGAGCGGGCGGAGCGCGTCGTATTCGCCGACGCCGATGACCAGAGCGATGCGGGTCTCGGCAAGGGATGCCGAGCTCCAGATCACCAGTACGATGGCGGCCACCAATACGCGCACGCAGGTCTCCCGGGCCCAAGGTTCGGGTCGGAGTATCCGCTGTTTGACCCTTTGTCGCAAGGCGCACAGCGGGGAGATGAAGCGATTGTGAGGTTTCGTTTGCGGGCGGCGCGAGGGGGAGGCCGGGGCTTCCGGTAGGGGCGTTTGGCCCGGCAATTACAACGTCGGTATTACGTCGGTATCTTGTCGGTATCACGTCGGTGCGGTTGTCGGCGGGTGGCTGGCGGCCCCGGGGGGCCATGTCCCGCCTAGCAAATGTCGTCGAGATGCATAGGCTGCCCGCCCGATAGCCGCGTGATCTCGAGGCTCAACGACCATCGCGGCGCGGTCTCGACTGAAAGCATGGTGTGCCGGACCAGCTCGGCAATGGCCGGCCCGGGCCGGTAGCCGGGCGGGTGGCGCAGGATGATCCGCTCGACCCGGCCCAGCCCGGCGCTTCGCTGCAGCGCTCCGGCGCGGCCGTCCGTCCATTCGGAAGGGGGCCTGTCGCCGGGAGAACGGAACACGAAGGGAGCCGTCGGGTCATCGCTTTCGGTCGCGACGGCAATGGAGGTGCCGGCGGGGAGGAAGGGCGGCTCATAGTGCCAGGTGTCGACGTCCATCGTTCCGTCCGCCTCGTTGCGCCAGGCGATGCCGATAGGGCAGACAGAGGCGTCGCCGGAGCCTCGCCGTATCAGCGCCGTGCGGGCCACGTGCGGATGCTGTTCCGCCGTGGCATCTTCGACCCGGAGGAGCTCGAGATAGGTGTTCTCGAAGCAGTAGCAGACATTCGCGGTTCCCTGGCCGGGATGGTCCCGACGGAAAGAGGGTACAAGCCCCTCCATGTCCAGCCGCCGCTGCAACGCGGCGGGGTCGCGGGGGAACACGAAGACGTGGTCTATCTGCGTCATCCGTCCATTCCGAGCGCGTCGATGAGGTCGCCGATCCGGGCATGGGCGGGCAGTTGCGCGGTCGTGTAACCCTCCTCTGCCTGGATGGCATCTGCCGCTTTCGTCGCGGCGGCGGCCCCGTCGTCATCGTGGCCCTCGAGGCGGGCCGCCATTTCGCGGAGCAGCTTGATGCGGATGATCGGCATGTCCGCCGACTCGGCGTCCTGCAGAACTTTTCGAAGTTGTCGGACCGAGCCCTTGTCCTCGTCCCGGACCGCGCAGGCCACCGCGGCCCTGGCCTTGATCTGGGCGATCTGAAGCAGCGTCGCATCCGCGCGGGCCAGGAAAGCCTGCAACTCTTCCAGGCCTTCCTGGAACGCGCCGGATGCCAGCTTGAGTTCTGCCAGGTCCGCCTCGGCCCATGCGACATAGGCGGGCGTGTCGGCGCGCAGCCCGATCTCCCGCGCGGCGGCATAGGCCTGCATGGCGGCCCCGGGCGCGTCGGAGAACACGCAGATATCGGCGAGCCCCCGCATGGCGATATAGCGATCCACCGGCCTGTTCGTCTCTGCCGCCGTTTCGGCTGCACCCTTTATGTCACGCCAAGCCGCTGCGCCGTCTCCCAGCGCCGCGTGGGCGCGTCCGGTGTGGAACTTCAGCATGACGTACCGCGTCACCAGAAGACCGTCCTGCACGTGCCGGCGCTGATCCCAGGCCGTTTCGTGGGGGCGGATCGCCTGAAGGGCGGCGCGCATCCGGCCATGCAGCGCGTAGGTCTGGCACCGGGCGAGGACGGCCTCGGCGACGAGTTGGGCGTCTCCCATGCGGGAGGCCGCGGCTTCCGCTTTCCCGGCATATTCCAGGCCGAGCTGCGGCTGGCCATCGTCGGTGTGAATGTAGGCGCGGTGGATACAGACCTCGGCCAGTTTCCGGTCGTCGCCGAGCTGCGTTGCGATGGCTTCGGCCCTTTTCAGGCCGTCCACGGTGCGTGTCTTCTGGCCCAGAGGCCACAGCAGCGCCCGCCGCCAGGACAGGATGCCGGCTTCCTCGCGCAGGAGCCGGTCGCTTGGGGGAAGCTGTTCGATGGCCTGCAGGGCAAGGTCGGTCATGCGGTTCGCAAGCGCGTAGGCGGATCGCGTGGCCGCGTCTTTCGCGGCCCGCATCGCCAGGTCGAGCGCGCGGTCCGGCAGGTTGCCCCGAAGGGCATGCCCCGCGAGAACGGTGTCATCCAGCCCGGACGTCTGCCCCAGCTCGTCGCGCAGGCGAACCACGCCCGCGTGAAGCGCCGTGCGCCGGCTGGCCGGTATGCCCTGGTAGGCGGCGTCCAGCACGAGGGCGTGCTTGAAGGCGTAGGAGCGCTGCGGGAAGGTTCGTATGCGGTAGAGCAGGTCGGCATCGGCGAGGGTCGACAGGGCGTTTTCGTAGGCATCGGGGCGGAGGCCGCCGAGGGGTGCCAGCAGATCGTCCGTCGGGGCGGCGCCGAGTATCGCCGCGGCCTCGAGGGTCTGGCGAGCCGCGGCGGGCAGCGCGTCGATGCGGTAGGAGAGGATGCCGCGCAGGGCAATCGGTATCCCGGAGCCGGCCGGAAGAGAGGATTGCGGGGCCGCGTCGAACAGGTCCGGCGCCGCCGTGGCGGCCCGGGAGAGTTCCTCGAGAAACAGCGGCACGCCATCGCCGCGTTCGAGGATCGCGGTGCGGACGTTGCCGGGCAAGGGCGACCCTTCCAGGAGCGCCTCGGCTTCGCGACGGTCGAGGGGGCGCAGGGGCAGGCTTCGGACGGTTTCGTGCCCCAGCCAGCTTTCGGCCTTGCCGGGCCGTCGGGTGACGATCACCATCGGGCCCTCTGCCCCCAGCGACAGGACCAGGCGCTCGACCAGGAACTGCGCATCGTCGTCTGCCCAGTGCGTATCCTCGATCAGAAGCACGCTTCTCCGGTCGCAGCGCGCCGCGATGATCGTCAGGAGGGCATCGGCAAGGGATTGGAGCCTGCGGTTGCGCGACAGGTCGAGCCATGCCTGCTCGGGGCCGGCGAGCCCCAGCAGTCCGGCGATGGCCGGCTGAAGCGTTTCGGCGATCCCCGGGTCGCCCAGCCGTTCGCGCAGAATGTCCGGCAGTGCCGTGGCCGACGGCTCCGATTCCATGCGCAGGAGGGCACGGGCCATGTCGCGGAAGCAGGCGATGCCGCCGCCCGCCTCGCCGCGCCCGAACTGGACGCGCATCAGCGTTGCAGGCTCGTACTGCCTGATGAACTCGTGGGCGAGGCGCGACTTGCCGATCCCGGCTTCGCCCATGATGGCCACGACGCGCGGGCCGTGATGGTCCGCGACCTCGGCCAGCGCCGAGAGTTCGCGCGCCCGCCCGCCGAACCGGCTGAGCCCGCGGGCCACGCGGATATCGAAACCGCTGCGCGCGGAGGTTTCGCGTTCGAGGCGCCAGGAGGGTGCGCCGTCGGGGCCCGGGGCCGGCGCGACATCGGAAAAGACGAACGCCCCCCGGCAGGCGGCCTCGACCACCGGGGCGACGCGGACCTCGCCGGGCCGGGCCATGTCGGCGAGGGACTGCGCCACGTGCGCGAGCGGGTAGGTCGCCGATTGCGGGCCGACCAGCCCGGTGCCGGCGTTGATGCCGACGGCGCAGTCCTGCCGGGCGATCTCGAAACCGGCGAGCGCGGCGGAGAGGGCGGGGCTTTCGTCGGGGCGATGTGCGCCGAAGACGGCCGAGAGCTGGTGCCCGGCCCGGCCGATGATCTCTCCGCCCTCGCGCGCGACCGCGACCTCGATGTCGCGAATGGCCTTCTGGCTTCCGGCCTCGGCGTTTTCCGGATCGGGGTCGCGGAGGGCCGCGCGCAGCCGCTCGGAGCGGAGGTGGATCACCGCGAGGTTGCGCAAGTGGGTGATGAAAGGGCTGTCGGGCGGGGGCGGCGTTGGTGTCGCGCCCGCCTCCGGTTCGGCAGGGGCCGTGTCGTCCGGGCGGGCCTGCGGCGTGCGGGGGGTGTCCGGCTCCTTTTCGCGCGCGGCGCGGATGGTCTGGTAGAGGGCGGCGGTCTGGTCTTCCACGGAAACGGAAAGGTCGTCGCGGATCTTCTGGCTGACCTGGCGAAAGGCGGCAAGGGCCGCGTTGCGGCGGCCTTGGCGCCAGAGCGCGGTCATCAGGTCCCGCAGCGCCGCCTCGTCGTAGGGTTCCACGGCAAGGCGGGCCCGCGCATGACCTTCCAGGTCGATGAAACGCCGCTCTGTCAGCGCCGTCGCCGCCGCGGCCTCGTGCCAGTCGCACAGGCGGCGTCGCAGCTCGGCGCGGGCGGTGTCGAGCAGGTCCTCGATCTCGGGCTCGAAGCCGGAAAGCCCGTCGAGGGGAAGGCCGCTCGGGATGTCGGCCGCCGGGGCATCTTCGGCGTCGAGCGCATCCGTGTCGAGGACAACCGCGTCGCGCCGGAGCTTGACCCAGCCCGTGGTGGTCTCGATCGCGCGGGAATGATCGGTGCCGAGCGCCCCGCGGAGGCGGAACAGCGCCTGCCGGAGCGACGCCCGCGCCTGTGCGTCTTCCTGCTCGGGCCAGAGCAGCGCGGCGAGGTGGGACCGGCTGAACGCCTTCTCCGGCGAGAGTGCGAGAAGCGCCAGGATCAGTTCGACGCGGCGTGTCGGCATCCGGACGGGCACGTCGTGGATGCGGGCTTCGAACACGCCGAAAAGGTTGATCCTGAGCTCTTGCATGAGCGGATGCATATCACGCGGAGGGCGCTGGCTGAATCGGGTCACTGAGCCGGGCCATGATCAGCGCGTCGCGATAGGCGCCGTCGACGACGACGAACCGTCGCAGGCGCCCCTCGACCTCGAAGCCGAAACGTTCGTAGAGCCGGATGGCGGCATCGTTGCCGTCCCAGACATAGAGTTGCAGGCGCGTCAGCTGCAGCCAGCGGTCGGACAGGTCGACCATGGCTTCCAGCAGCGCGGGGCCCACGCCACGACCGCGGAACTTCGGGTGGGTCGCGATCATGTCGATCTCGGCCCCGTGGCGCTGGCGGGGCCTGTCGGGCCATGTCTCGAGCTCGCCGTATCCGGCGACCGCGCCATCGATCTCGGCGACGAGCTTCACCTTATGGGGATCGTCGGCAATGCGCGCGGCGACCTGGGTGTCGGCGTGGAACGGCAGGCGCTGGGTTCCGAGATTCACGTGGTGGGCGTTGAGAATTTCCAGAACGGCGTCGAGGTCGCTTGCACGCACATGCCGAATTTTCGGCGCCTCGCCGCTGCCGGGTGTGTGTTCATTTGCCATGACCGAACCTTCTAGCTGGGGCAAAACCGCTGCATCGCGCCGATGTATTGGCGCCTGCGCGTGAACCGGTAAAGCGTTTATTTCCCGCTGCCAGCCGTTTTGACGCTCTTGTAACGCTACGCAAACGCGCCGCGTGACAGGCAGGGGCGAAAGAGGGGTCGTCAACAAACAGAGAGACGATCCATGCGATTCCTTTTCAATCTGTTCCGGCACAGGAACAAAGTCATCCTGCCATTCAGCCCGCACCTGAGACGCGACATCGGGCTGTCCGAAATCGACCGATCCGACTGGCTGATCGGCCGTCAGATCTCTTCGGTGCGGGGGTGGTTGTAATGCTTGCCCTTCATCGCAATCGCCTGCCGCAGGCCGACGGCACGCCGCTGCTCACCGATTCCGGCCTCGAGACGACGCTTATCTTCCTCGATGGGCTGGACCTGCCGTGTTTCGCCTCCTACCCGCTGCTCGACACCGTCGAGGGGCGCCGGACGCTGCGCGCCTATTTCGAACGGCACCTTGCCATCGCGGCCGATCATAACAGTGGTTTCCTGCTGGAATCGCCGACCTGGCGGGCCAGCCGGGACTGGGGGGCGGAACTGGGCCACGGGCCGGCCGACCTCGAACGGCTGAACAAGGCTGCCATCGCGCTGCTGGCCGAGATCCGGCGCGACGCGGGGGCCGTGGCGCCGATCGTCATCTCGGGCAATATCGGCCCGCGCGGCGACGGCTACCAGCCCGACACCGCGATGTCGGCGGACGAGGCCCAGGCCTTTCATGCCGAACAGATCGGGTGGTTCGCCGAGACCGCGGCCGACCTCGTGACCGCGGTCACGATCTGCACCGTGAACGAGGGCGTCGGGATCATCCGCGCGGCAGCGGCCGCCGAGATGCCGGTGGTTCTGTCCTACACGACCGAAACCGACGGCCGGTTGCCCGACGGCACCCCGCTGGGCGAAGCGTTCGAGCAGACCGACATGATGACCGCCGGGGCCGCCGCCTATTACATGATCAACTGCGCCCATCCCGATCACTTCCGGGCCGCACTCGAGACCGATGCGGCCTGGCTCAAGCGGGTCTGGGGCGTGCGCGCCAATGCCTCGCGGCTCAGCCATGCCGAGCTCGACGAGGCCGAGGAGCTTGATGCCGGCAACCCGGCCGAACTTGGGCGCGACTATGCCCAGCTCAAGCGCGTGCTGCCCAACCTGCGGGTCTACGGTGGCTGCTGCGGCACCGATCATCGCCACATCGAAGCGATGGCCGATTGCTGCTTCCAGCATCAGAACGCCTGACCGACGCGCCCTCCGGGGGAGCAGGGGCGCCGGCCCGAAAGGGTAACGCCCCCGTCTTCCCCCGTCGGGGCCGTTAATCCCATCCACCTTCGATCAAGAGACATACACCATGAAACATACCCTATTAACGACCGTGGCGCTTGCCTTCATGCCTTGCGCCAGCCTTGCCGACGAGGTCTTTACCGAGGACGTGATCATCGACAGCAACCTGCTCTGTGTCGGTACCGCCTGCACCGACGGGGAAGACTCCATCCCGTCCGCGCGCGCCGGCCTCAAGGTAAAGGATATCAACGGCGCCATTCGCTTCGAGGACACGACGGTTGCCGACGACTTCCCCAAGCGCAGCTGGCAGCTTTCGGCCAATGAAGAGGGATCCCAGGGCCAGGAGGCGTTTTTCCTGACCGACCTCACGGACGGGGAGATTCCGTTTTGGGTTTCGGGCGGGGCGCCGACCAATTCCCTCTATATCCGGGACAACGGTTTCATCGGCGTGAGAACGTCCATTCCCCAAGCGGATCTGCATATCGTGAACGGCTACTCCGGGGCCGCCCGGATTCGGCTGGAAGAGACAGTCGGAGACCGGGGGCGCTGGGATCTGGTCGCGGGGAGCAGTGCCTTTGGCGTGATCAACGGAGACACCAGTCAAACGCCCTTCCGGATCCAGTACCAGGCGCCCAGCAGGTTGCTCGAGCTTGCGGCGAACGGCAACGTGGGGATCGGCACGAACACCCCGCAGGCACCGCTCGAGGTCAGCGATGACGAGACGTTCAGCTTCTTCCGCATCACCGCCACGGACGCGCCCATCAACCAGTCTGCCGACGTCGTCTTTACCGAAGGCCCGCTTCGCACCGGTGAGCTCCGTTACAATATCGTCGACGGCGACGGGCCGGAAATGCGCCTGAACGCCGATGGCGACATGGTGCTGAGCGGGGCATTGACAACGGCCGGGCCGACCTGTGCCGCGGGCTGCGATGCCGTGTTCGAACCGGATTACGACAGGTTGTCGATCGCCGAGCACGCGTCGGAGATGTGGGCCAAGGGATACCTGCCCGCGGTGGGCCCCACCATGCCCGGCGCGCCGCTGGACGTCGCGGAGAAGCTGGGCGCCGTGCTGAACGAACTGGAGCATGCGCATATCTACATCGAGCAAGTGCACGAGGATCTCGTCGACCAACGGGCGCGTATCGACCGGCAGGACAGGCTGATCTCCTCGCTTCTGCAGCGGTTGGCGAATGTCGAGCAAATGTAAGGCCCGCGCGCCGGCCCGTTCTTTCGTCCAACGGAAGGACGGGCCACCGATCCAGGCCTTGAGCACGCCCCGGCCACCGGGGCGGGGCCATCCCGATCAGACCACAATTCGACAAAGGACAGACCCATGACCACTTATGCCGAACCTCTCGAACGGGGGCCGGGTGCGGCGGGCGAAACCCGCTCGGTCCCGAACCACGACGCGATCCTCGGCACGCTGACCGCGGCGTTCGAGACCGATCCGCCCGTGCGGTGGATGTATCCGGACCGGGCCGACTATTTGGCGCATTTCCCGGCTTTCGCAACGGCCTTCGCCGGCCGGGCCATTTCCGATGACACGCTCGTCACAGTCGAGGGCGGGGTCGCGCTGTGGATCGCGCCGGGGGCGGAGCCCGACGAGGCCGCGCTCGTGGCCGCCGTCGAGCGCTCCATTCCCGAACAGCGCCAGGCGGAGGTTTTCGCCGTGTTCGAGGCGATGGGAGACGTTCACCCGCGGGAGCCGCACTGGTACCTGCCGATGATCGGGGTTCGGCCCGACCGGCAGGGCAGGGGCCTGGGCAGTGCGATGCTGTGGCCCGTTCTGGCGCGGTGCGATGCGGAGGGTATCCCCGCCTATCTCGAGGCGACGACACAACGCAATCGGGATCTCTATGCCCGTCACGGGTTCCGACAGACCGCAACGATCGAGGTCGCGGGCTGCCCGACGCTTTACGCGATGCTGCGACAGCCGGCGCGGGTTGCGGCGAAAGATTCCGTTTGAACACCATCATGGAGGTGGAACCGTGACCTGCCAGGACACATTCGATATTCGATGGGCACGGCCCGTCGACGCCGCCGAGATCGCGCGGCTCTTCCTGATGTCGTCGGATGGGCTGGCGGCCTATATCTGGAGCCGGCACGCGCGGGAGGGCGAACCGGTCGAAGCGGTCGGCGCGGCCCGTTATGCCCGGACCGGGACGGCGTTTTCCTACGAGAACTGCCTGCTGGCGACACGGGGCGACGAGGTGCTGGGGATGATCCACGCCTTCGAGATGCCGGAACCGGACAGCGAGGCCGCGTCGCCCGACAGAGTGCTGGCGCCCTATGCGGAGCTCGAGGATCCGGGGTCGCTTTATATCTCGGGGCTGGCGGTGCACGCGCCTTTCCGTGAGCATGGCATCGGCGGCACGCTCCTCGATTACGTGGAGGCGCTGGCTCTCACCCGCGCGCTGCCGCGGCTGTCGCTGATCTGTTTCGAGCAGAACGTTCCGGCGCGGGACTTCTACCTTCGCCGCGGCTTCGCGGTCGCAGACCGCCGTCCGATCGTTCCCCATCCCTGCCTTCACTACACGAAGGGGGACGCGCTGTTGATGGTGCGGCCCCTGATGGACGCAGCGGACACGCCCGAAATCCGCCTTCCTGAAACCGCCGTTCAGCATGCAGGCTGAGCGGACCGAATACGAGGATATGCAAATGACGTCCATTGAAACCACCGTGCCCGGCGTGTCCGGCGACCTGCTGAACGTCCGTCGATACGCGGCGTTCTCGGAAGGGGGGCGGGGCGGGAACCCGGCCGGGGTGATGATCGCGGAGCAGTTGCCCGCGGCCGACGAGATGCAACGGATCGCGGCGAAGGTCGGCTATTCCGAGACCGTCTTTGCCGCGCGCGAGGCGGATGGCCATTGGCGGGTGCGCTACTTTTCCCCCGAGGCCGAAGTTCCGTTCTGTGGCCATGCCACCATCGCGCTCGGCGCGGCACTGGCGGAGGAGGTCGGCGCCGGTGTCTTTGCGCTGCGGCTGAACGGCGCCCAAATCACCGTCGAGGCGTCGTCGGACGAGACCGGGACGCAGGCGGCGCTTCAGTCGCCCCCCACGCGCAGCCGGCCGGCCGCGGAGGGGCTGGTGACCGAGACGCTGTCGCTTCTCTCGATGGGACCCGACGATCTTGACCCGCGCATTCCGCCCGCCATCGCGGAGGCGGGGGCGACCCACCTGGTGCTGGCGTTGAAGACACGCGAGAGGCTGGCGGCGATGTCCTACGATTTCGAGCGCGGGAAAGACCTCATGCTCGCGTGGGATCTGGGCACGATCTGCTTGGTTCATGCCGTCGAGCGGGCGGAGTTCAGGGCGCGGAATATCTTCGCGTCGCACGGGGTCTACGAGGATCCGGCCACCGGTGCCGCGGCCGCCGCCTTTGCCGGGTACCTGCGCGACCTTGGATGGCCCCACGGAGGCGAGGTTGCGATCCGGCAGGGAGAAGACATGGGATGTCCGTCCCGGATCACGGTTGGCATCCCGTCTGGCGCGGGGTCCTCGATACGCGTGTCGGGCCGGGCCAGGTCGATCGGGGCCGAGCGAGAGGGCAGTACATGAGCCCGGGTTTCGCCGGCGGGGGCCGGGGAATTCCCCGGTGCCCCGGGCGGGACACTGGAAAGACGACGGTGGGCCTCGTCGGGTTCGGAGCGTTCGGCAGGCTGATCGCCGCGCACACGGCGGCGTATTTCGAGCTGATGGCATACGATCCCGCACCGGGTTTTCGCGAGCGGGCCATCGGCCTTGGCGTCGCCCCCGTTGATCTGGAGACGGCGGCGCGATGCGATGTCGTGGTCCTTGCGGTGCCTGTATCGTCCCTTGAGCGCGTGGTGGGCGAGATTGCCCGTTACTGTCGGCCCGGTGCTTTCGTGATCGACGTGGCTTCGGTGAAGGTCTGGCCTGTCGAGGTGATGAGGGACGCCCTTCCCGACCAGGTCCGGATCATTGCGACGCATCCCCTGTTCGGCCCCGAGAGTGCCAGCGATGGCATTGCCGGGCTGAAGATCGCGGTTTGTCCGGTTCGCGGGCCCTGCCATTGTCTTGTGGCGTTCCTGCGCGAGCGCCTGCACCTCGAGGTGATCGAGACGACCCCGGACGCGCATGACAGGGACGCGGCCACGGTTCAGGGCCTGACCCATCTCATCGCGAAGGTGTTGTCGGAGATGGGCCCCGTGCCGACGCGGATGACGACGCCAAGCTTCGATCTTCTGGTGAAGGCGATCTCGATGGTGCGAGACGATCCGCCGGAGGTGTTCGACGCGATCGAGACGATGAACCCATACGCGCAGGACGTGCGCCGCGCGTTCCTCGAACGGGTCGCGGGCCTCGATCGCGCCCTCTGTGACAGGGCCGGTTTGGCAGACGGGGATCCCGGCCCGCCGGAAGACGGCACGATGCGCAGGCAGATCGGGCCCGACGCGGATATTCTTGCCGGTGACAACCGGCGGTGGCACGGCGACCCGAGAAAGGCGAGGCGGCGCTGTCTTTGACAATGGCGGGCTTCATCGCCACTGGCCCGAGGCGCCGCGCGCGGCCGAGGTCGCGCAGCGACCGTTACCCCTGCCGCGCAGATGATACCTGCTTGGTAAAATCACGGCCCTTGCCGTCTCGGTGCAGCGGTGGTTGTCTGTGTTGCTCGGCCTCCGCTATATGATGTGCGTGTCGACAGATTGCAGGTGCCATGGCGCGTACGGACAAGACTGAGGCCCCCGCAAGAGGCAGGCCGCGAAATCACAGGACCCACGGGGCGATCATCACGGCCGCGAACGAGATCCTGTCCGAGCAGGGGTTCGCAGCGTTGAGTTTCGAGGGCCTCGCCGCGCGCGCCGGGGTTTCCAAGACATCCATCTACCGGCGATGGTCCTCGAAGGGAGAGCTCTTGCTGGACCTCTACATGTCCGAGGTCAGCGAGCCGCCTGAAGTGCCGGGACGGTCGTTCCCGGAAGCGCTTGAGGAATACCTCATGCTGACCGTCGTCCGGTTGGAGACCCCCTGGTGGTCGGTCGCGATCCGCAGCCTTGTCGCCGAGGCGCAATCGGACGAGGCGCTGGCCAAGCTGGTTCGCCAGAAGGTCGTCGGCCCGCGCCGTGCCGCCGTGCGCAAGCTGATGATACAGGCGTTCAAACAGGGCGAACTGGCCACGAGCGCCGATATCGAGGTGCTGCTCGACATGCTTTTCGGCGCGATGTGGTACAGGCTTCTGCTGTCGCACGCGCCATTCGACCGGCGCTTCGTGAGCGACCTGGTGGACGGGTTCATGGATATGGCCGGCGCCGGGTGAGTCGCCTCTTCGTGCCTGTCGAGGCACGGGACGCAGGAAGAGCGCGGCGGCGGCCCTGTCGTTGCCTTTCGGCAAGTCGCTGAAATCCCTGAAGGATATTTGCACTTTCCCAAGGGTGGCCAACATCTCTTGCAAATTAAAGATACGGTACGTATCGTATATAAATAATTCGACGAGAGCACGGCGCACGACCGGCCCGGACAACATGGAGAGACGAAGATGAAAAGACACCTGACAGCGGCCCTTGTGGCAGCGCTCGTTGCGCTGGGACCCGTTCCTGCGGCCGAGGCGGCCGAGATCACCTGGGCCTCGCAGGACGATGCCGCGACCCTCGATCCACATGCGTTCAACCACGGGATGACGATGACCGTCCTGGCCCATGTCTACGAGGGCCTCGTGCGGCGTGACCGTGACCAGCGGATCGAGCCCGCGCTCGCCGAAAGCTGGGACCAGCCGACGCCGACCCTCTGGCGCTTTCGCCTGCGGCCCGGGGTGAGCTTCCACGACGGTACGGCGCTGACGGCGGACGATGTCGTCTTCTCGATCCGGCGCGCGCTGTCAGACGCGTCCGACATGAAGATCTTCACGGCTTCGATCGTCGACGTGAGGGCGCCGGACGACCTGACCGTCGAGGTGGAGACCGAGTTTCCCAACGCCGCCCTCATCCAGTCGCTGCCGGAAGTGAGGATCATGTCGCGGGCCTGGGCCGAGGCGCATGACGCCGGGAGCCCGTCGAACGTGCGCGAGGGGAAAGAGAACTATGCCTCGACCCACGCGAACGGCACCGGCCCTTACCGCCTGGTCTCGCGCGAGCCGGAGGTGAAGACCGTGCTGGAGGCCAATGCCGATTGGTGGGATCCCGATACGCCGGACGTCACGAAGGCCACGCTGGTGCGGATCGCCTCGGGGCCGACGCTTGTCGCCGCGCTTCTGACCGGCGAGGTCGATTTCGCATATCCCGTGCCGCTGCAGGACATCCCGCGGGTCGAAGCCACGGATGGTTTGAAAGTCCTGACGGGGCCCGAGATCCGGACCATGTTCCTCTCGATGGACCAGGCAAGCGAAACGATGAAATACGGCTCGGTCACCGACGCCAACCCGTTCAGGGACCGGCGTGTCAGGCAGGCGGTCTACCAGGCGCTGGACATGGACCTCATTGCCACGAAGGTGATGCGCGGGTCGGCCACGCCGACGGGCAACCTGATGGCGCCGGGTGTGAACTCGGTCGCGCCGGAGCTCCAGGCGCGGGCCTATCCCTACGATCCCGAGGCCGCCAGCGCGCTGCTGGCCGAGGCCGGCTATGCCGAGGGGTTCCGGGTGACGCTCGATTGTCCAAACGATCGTTACGTGAACGACGAGCAGGTCTGCCAGGCGGTGGCCGCGCTCCTGGCCCGCGTCGGCATCACGGTGGATGTGAACGCGATGCCTGCGTCCAAGTTCTTTCCGAAAGTCGGCGGGCGGGATTCGAGCTTCAACTTCTTCGGCTACACGCCGGTGAACCTCGACGCCTTCAACACGCTGTCCGTCATCGTGCATTCGCCGAAGGACGGACGCGGGCAGTGGAATGTCGGTGACTTCTCGGACGCGGAGATCGACGGCATGATCAACGAGGTGCTGAGCGAGATGGATGCCGAAAAGCGGACGGAGCTGGTGACCGGGATCATGCGGCGCGAAGCCGAACTGGTGGGGCATATCCCGCTCTACCAGCAGGGGCTCAGCTGGGGGATGCGCGATGGCATCACCACCCCGCTCGCGATCGACAACCGGGTGAACCTGACCTGGTTCGAGCTCGACTGACCCCCGAGGCGGCGCGCCGTTCCTTTCCGGCGCGCCGCCCACTGATGGACGCCTCCAATGTACCTGAACACGATAATTTCGCGGCTGCTGCAGGCAGCGTGGGTGATCGTGGCCGTCTCGGCCATTGCCTTCGCGCTCTTCCAGTACGTGGGCGACCCCGTCAGCCAGATGCTGGGGCAGGACGCCAGCGCGGCGGATCGCGACGCCCTGCGGCGCGACCTGGGCCTGGACCGGCCCGTGGCGTTGCAGTTCCTGCAATTTCTCGGGAACGCGGCCCGGGGGGATTTCGGCCTGTCGCTGCAACAGGGCCGCCCGGTGATGGACCTGATCCTCGAGCGCCTGCCGGCCACGCTGGAACTGACGGTCTTTTCGACCGCCATCGCGGTGCTGCTCGGCGTGCCGATGGGAATGGTCGCGGCCCTGCGGCCGCGGGCCCTGGTGAGCCGGGCGATCATGCTTGTCTCGCTGATCGGGGTGTCGCTGCCCACCTTCTTCATCGGCATCCTGCTGATCCTGGCCTTCTCGGTCATCCTGGGCTGGCTGCCGTCTTTCGGCCGTGGACCGGTGGCCGACATCGGCGTGTGGCGCACCAATTTCGCGTCGTGGGACGCTTTCCGGTACATGCTGATGCCGGCGTTCACGCTGGCCCTGTTCCAGCTGACCCTGATCGTGCGGCTGGTGCGCGGCGAGATGATGGAGGTGATGGGGCAGGACTTCATCCGCTTCGCCCGCGCCCGGGGGTTGCCGGCCCGGTCCATCCTGGTCCGGCACGCGTTGAAGAATGCGCTGATGCCGGTGGTGACCATCATCGGGCTGCAGCTTGGCACGATCATCGCCTTCGCCCTGATCACCGAGACGGTGTTCCAGTGGCCGGGCATGGGCCTTCTGTTCGCCGAGGCCGTGGCCTTCGCCGACATCCCCGTGATGGCCGCGTACCTTTGCCTGATCGCAGTGATCTTCGTGACGATCAACCTCGCGGTCGACTTTCTCTACATCCTGATCGACCCCCGGCTGCGCCGCGGGCACGGAGCGTCCCGATGACATTCACCCCTGACGACATCGCCCCCCGGGCGGCGGATTACGAGCGGATGCGCAAGCATCTGCATGCCCATCCCGAACTGGGGTTCGAGGAAGCCGAAACCGCGGCCCTGGTGGCGCGCGAACTGGCGGCGCTTGGCCTGGTGCCGGAGACGGGGATCGGCCTGACCGGCG
This sequence comes from Roseovarius sp., assembly GCF_030373445.1. Classification (GTDB taxonomy): domain Bacteria; phylum Pseudomonadota; class Alphaproteobacteria; order Rhodobacterales; family Rhodobacteraceae; genus Roseovarius. The sequence goes on along the minus strand of NZ_JAUCYU010000006.1, from coordinate 52,051 downwards.
TCGTGGCCGTGATCGAAGGCAGGGCCGGGCATGGCAACCGGGCCGTCGGGCTCAGGGCCGACATGGACGCGCTTCCGATCACCGAGGCGAACGGGTTCGCCCATGCCTCGAAGCTGCCCGGCAAGATGCATGGTTGCGGACATGACGGGCACACGGTGATGCTTCTGGCCGCGGCACGCCTGCTGGTCGGGGCCCGCGACAGGTTTGCCGGCCGGGTGGTGCTGGTGTTCCAGCCGGGCGAGGAGGGCCATGCCGGTGCACGCGCGATGATCGAGGACGGGGTGCTCCATCGCTTCGGGATCGACGAGATCTACGCGTTGCACAACTGGCCTGCTCTCGAGCCGGGCCGGGTGGCGCTCAACCCCGCCCGGATGATGGCCGGGATCGACCGGTTCTCGCTCAAGCTCACCGGCACCGGCGGGCATGGCGGACATCCGCACCAGGCGAATGACCCGATGATCCCCGCCTCGCTGCTGGTGCAGGCACTGCAAAGCATCGTGGCCAAGAACGTGAGCCCCTTCGACGAGGCGGTGGTCAGCCTCAACCGGCTGGAGTCCGGCGATCGCGGCGCGCTGAGCGTTGTTCCGGAAACCGTTCTCATGGAGGGGATGACCAAGTGGTACGCCCCGGAGGTGCGCGAGTTGCTGGAGCGGCGTATCGCGGAACAGGTGGACGGGCTCGCGCGGGCTTTCGGCATGACGCACGAGCTTTCCCACCAAAGGCTCTACCCGCCCACGATCAACACGGCGCCCGAGGCGGAGCGGCTGGCTTGTGCCGCCGAAAAGGTGCTGGGGCCCGGCTGCGTCGATCGCTCGATCCGGCCCAGCATGGGCTCGGAGGATTTTGCCTTCTTCCTCGAAAAACGCCCGGGGGCCTATTTCCGGCTGGGTCAGGGGCGCCCGGAGGCCTTCCTGCACTCGCCGCATTACGACTTCAACGATGCGGTGACAGGGCACGGCGCCGCGGTCCTGGCACAGGTTGCGCTCGATGCGCTGAACGGGGAGGGCAGGGCATGATCCGGTCCGTCCTTGCCAGTGACCTGGCGTGGCGGCTGAGCCGCAGCCCCGGTGCGATGCTGGCGCTCGCGGTGCTTGTCACGCTGCTGATCCTTTCCCTGTTCGCCCCGGTCTTCGCGCCCCAGAACCCCTTCGACCTCGCGACGCTCGACCTCTTCTCGGGACTGACACCGCCGGTCTGGCGAGAGGGCGGCCGCGCGGAGTATTTTCTCGGGACAGACGAACAGGGGCGCGACCTCTGGTCGGCGATCCTTTACGGCATGCGGATCTCGCTGGCGGTCGGGCTGGTCTCGGTCGTGCTGTCCATGGTCGTCGGCGTCGCGATCGGTCTGATTGCCGGGACCTCGGGCGGTTGGGTGGACACCGTCCTGATGCGAGTGGCGGACGCGCAGCTCGCATTGCCGGCGATCCTCGTGGCGCTGCTCATAGACGGCGCGGCGCGGGCCGTGGTCGACGTCGCCGCGCAGCAATCGCTCGCGATCCCCGTGCTGATCTTCTCGATCGCGCTTTCCGGCTGGGTTCAATACGCCCGCGCGGTCCGCGCCGCCGCCATGGTGGAGATGCGACGCGATTACGTTTCCGCCGCCCGGCTCCTGGGGCTGGGCCGGGCGCGGCTTCTGATCCGGCACGTGATGCCGAACTCCATCGGCGCGGTTTTCGTGCTCGCGACCGTGCACGTTGCGGCCGCGGTCGTGACCGAGGCCACGCTGAGCTTTCTCGGCGTCGGCATGCCGCCGACCGTGCCTTCGCTCGGAACGCTGATCCGCAATGGCTACGACTTCCTGTTCTCCGGAGAATGGTGGGTTTCGATCTTCCCGGGCTGCGCCCTCGTCCTCCTCGTCTTCGCGGTGAACGTCCTTGGGGACTGGCTGCGCGACACACTGAACCCGAGGCTTCAATGACCCCGTTGCTCGACATCCGTGATCTCTCGGTCTCGTTCCGGACACGTGCCGGCCTGGTGCCGACGCTCGACAAGGTCAGCCTGCAGCTCGGCCGCGGAGAAATTCTCGGTCTCGTGGGGGAGTCGGGGGCCGGGAAATCCCTGACGGGCCTGGCGCTTACAGGTCTTCTGCCGCCGAACGCGGTGGTGACCGCGGGCTCGGTGCGGTTTGACGGGCAGGAGGTGCTCGGCCTGTCCGAAGCGGCCCTCCGGCGCATCCGCGGGCGGAGGATCGGCATGGTTTTCCAGGATCCGATGACCGCGCTCGACCCCCTGATGCGGATCGGCGAGCAGCTGGTCGAAACGATACGTCACCACCTGAGGCTGTCCCGTGGCGCCGCGCTGGACCGGGCCGCCGAGCTGCTCGACGCGGTCGGTATTCCCGCGGCGCGGCAGAGGCTGCGGAGCTACCCGCACGAGTTCTCGGGGGGGATGCGGCAAAGGGTGGTGATCGCCCTTGCCCTGGCCGCCGAACCCGAGCTTATCGTGGCGGACGAGCCGACCACGGCGCTCGACGTCTCGGTCCAGGCGCAGGTGCTCGAGCTTCTGCGGGGTCTCTGTCGCGACCGTGGGACCGCGATCCTCCTCGTGACCCACGACATGGGGGTGATCGCGGAGACGGCGGATCGGCTGGCGGTTCTCTACGCCGGGGGCGTGGTCGAGGCCGGGCCGGTTGGCCCGGTGCTTTCCGAGCCCGGGCACCCCTATGCGCGGGGCCTGATGCGCGCGATTCCCCAGGTGGGCGCCGCCCGGGACAGCCTTGTCCCGATCGAGGGCGCGATGCCGCGCCCCGGCCAGTGGCCCGGAGGGTGCCGCTTCCAGCCGCGCTGCCCCCTGGCCCGCGCGGCCTGTGGAGAGCCACCGCCCGATGTGCCGCTTGGTTCCGGTCACGTCGCGCGTTGCCAATTTGCCGGTGTCGAGGAGGAACCGCGTCATGCTCGAGCTTGAAGCCCTCAGCGTCACCTACCCGGTCGGGCGGCGGGCGCGTCTCGCGGCGCTGAGCGATCTCAGCCTGAAGGCGCGCGCCGGCCAGACGCTTGCCATCGTCGGGGAAAGCGGTTGCGGCAAGTCCACCGCGGCCCGCGCCGTCGCCGGGCTGGAAGAGCCGAGCGGCGGACGTGTCCTGCTTGACAATCGCCCCCTCGCGCCCGCTGTCGAACGCCGCAGCCGGGAGGAGCGGCAGGCAATCCAGATGGTCTTCCAGGACCCGATGTCGAGCCTGAACCCCCGCCGCAGCATCCTGCACACGGTGGCCGAGCCGATGCTTGAGATGGGGCTCGTCCGGACGCTGGGACAGGCGCGCCCGCTGGTCGAGGCGGCGCTGGCCGAGGTCGGGCTGCCGGGCGCCGACCTGAGCCGGTATCCACATCAGTTCTCGGGCGGGCAGCGGCAGCGGATCTGCATTGCGCGTGCGCTGGCCGGAGAGCCGAGGCTCATTATCTGGGACGAGCCGACCTCTGCTCTCGACGTTTCGGTGCAGGCCCAGGTGCTCAACCTGATCCAGCGGCTGCAGCGGGACCGGGACCTGGCCTATGTCTTCATCTCGCACGACCTTGGCGTGGTGGATCATGTCGCCGACGAGGTTGCGGTGATGTATCTCGGACGTGCGGTCGAGACCGGCCCGGCCAGGCAGATCATGCGCGCGCCGCGCCACCCCTATACCCGCGCCCTGCTGGCCGCCATCCCCAGCCTGGCGGCCACCGGGTCACGCGCGCGCATCGGCGGCGAGGTTCCGAATCCCATGGCGCCGCCTGCCGGCTGCCCCTTTCACCCGCGCTGCCCCGAGGTTCGGCCCGCCTGCCGCGCCGCCCTGCCGGAGCTGCGCCCGCTTACCGAAAGCCGCCGCGTGGCCTGTCTGCGCGCGGAAGACCTGTACGGAGAACCAACCACATGACACGCCAGGATCCACACCGGCATTACCTTTCGCCATGGGCGAAACAGGACAGGGCTCCGGCCGGCCCCAGCTTCGACCGGGGGGAGGGCGCCCATCTCGTCGGCGATGACGGGGCGCGCGTCTTCGACTTCTCCTCCGGCTGGATCGCCGCGACCCTGGGCCATTCCAACGGTGACATGGCCGATGCCGTGGCGGAGCAGATGCGCCGCCTCTGCTTCGCGCCGCCCTCCTTCCCCCATGCGCTCCGGTCGGAACTGGCCCGCCGCCTGTCCGACCTCTCGCCCTGGAGCGAAGGCGCCCGGGTCCATTTCACCACCGGCGGGGGCGAGGCGAACGACGACGCGGTGAAGGCCGCGCGCCTGCTGACCGGGCGGACCAAGGTGATGGCCGCCTACCGCTCCTACCACGGTACCACGGGCACCGCGGCGGGGCTGACGGGCGACATGCGCCGCTGGGCTTCGGAACCGACGACATTTCCCGCAGTGCGCTTTTTCGCGCCCTATCCCTATCGCAGCCCGTTCCACACGGACGACCCGGCGGTCGAGACCGCCCGCGCGATGGACCACCTCTCGCGGATCGTGATCCAGGAGGGCGCGCATAACATCGCCGCCCTCGTGATCGAGCCCATGGTGGGCTCCTCCGGTGTCATCGTCTATCCCGAGGGCTACCTCGACGCGCTTCGGCGGTTCACGGAGCGGCACAGAATCCTGCTGATCTTCGACGAAGTCATGACCGGCTTCGGCCGGACGGGCGCGGCCTTCGCCGCGGAGCGGTTCGGCGTCGCGCCCGACATGATCACCTTCGCGAAGGGTGTGAACGGCGCGGCTGTCCCCCTCGGCGGGGTGATGATCCGCGAAAGCGTGGCGAAAGGGTTCGACGATCGCGTCTTCGACATCGGGCACACCAATGCCGGGCATCCCGTCGCCATGGCCTCCGGCCTCGCCGCGCTGGACCTTTACGAGCGCGGAGACCTCTTCGCCCGGGCACGGGAGATCGAAGGCCTCATGGCCGAACGGCTCGACGCGCTTCGACAGAAGCATCCGCTGATCGGCGATGTCCGCGGAGTGGGAGCCTTCTGGGGGATCGAACTGGTCGGCGACCGGGCCTCGAGGGCGCCCCTGATCGAGTGGTATGCCGCCGATCCATCGCTGAACCATTCGCTGGTGGACGAGATGCTGCGCCGGGGGCTCTGGGTCTATGCCCGCTACGGGATCCTGATGCTCGCCCCACCGCTTGTCGCCACCGACGACGACCTGAACGACGCCTTCGACCGTCTCGATGGCGCGCTCGGCTGGCTTGCCGATACCCTGGAGGACCCGAAATGACAGGCAGCATTCTGATCCACGACGACGCGCATGTCCGCACCATCACCATCAACCGGCCGGATCGGATGAACGCGCTCAACCGGCCCGCCGCGCAGGCGCTTCTGGACGCAATCGCCGAAACGCGAGAGCGGGCCGAGATCGGGGTCGTCATCCTGACGGCCGCCGGCGACCGCGCCTTCTGCACCGGGGCGGACGTGAAGGAATTCACCGTCGGCTCGGGCTATGACGGCGCGTCCTGGACGGGGATCGGCCTGCCGATGGAGGAGATCCAGCTTGCCATCCGTGCGTTGCCGCAGCCGGTCATCGCCGCGGTGAACGGCTTTGCCATCGGCGGCGGCAACGTGTTGCAGGTCGTCTGCGACATGTCGATTGCCGCGGCGACGGCGACGTTCGGCCAGGTGGGCCCGAAATACGGCAGTTTCGACGCCGGATTCGGTTCGGCGCTGTTGGCGCGGCTGGTCGGCGAGCGCAAGGCGCGCGAGTTCTGGTTCCGCTGCCGGACCTACACCGCGCAGGAGGCGCTCGACATGGGGCTGGTCAACGCCGTCGTGGCGCCGGAGGCGTTGATGGAAACCGCCCGGGCCTGGGCGCAGGATGTGCTTGCCCTCAGCCCGACCGCGCTGAAGATGCTGAAGGCCAGCTTCAACGCCGACAGCGACCACATGGCCGGGCTGAACGCGATCGCCTTCGCCGGCCTCAAACTCTACTACGCCGGGCCCGAAGCGGCCGAGGGACATGCCGCCTTTGCCGAGAAGCGTGCGCCGGCCTACAACCAGTTCCGCAGGCCCGACCATGACTGAGACGGCAACGGCCTGGAGTCCGGATGCCGGGACGCTCGAGAACGCCCGGCTGACGTCGCTGATCGCCCGGTTGAACCTGCCCTCGTATGACGCGTTGCTGGACTTCGCACTGGCTCGCCCGGCCGACTATTGGCGCGGGGCGATGGCGGAATGCGGGATCGATTTCCCCTTCACCGAATATGTTGACCTGTCCCGCGGGCCGGCGTTCCCCCGCTGGTTCCCGGGGACCGTCTTCAACGCCTGTATGCCGATCCTCGCATGGGCCGCGAGAGAGCCCGACAGGCCGGCCCTTGTCGCCGAAGGCGAGGACGGCGATGCCCGGAGGCTGAGTTACGCGGAAACGCTTGCCCTCGTCCGGCAACTGGCGGGGCTTCTCGCCGCGCAGGGGGTGCGCAGGGGGGACCGCGTCGCGCTGCTGATGCCGAACCGGGTCGAGGCAGTCGGCCTTCTGCTGGCCTGTGCCTGGCTGGGCGCAGTCGCGGTGCCGCTCTACTCGGGATTCGGGCCCGAGGCCATTCGGCAGCGGCTCGGCCACAGCGGGGCGCGCCTGCTGGTGACAGTGCGCGAAACGGTCCGCGCGGGACGCCGGATCGACATGGAGCGGCCAGCGCTTGCCGGCGCGGCCGAGCTGGGCGACTCGTGCGACGTGCTGTTTCTCGAGGATGCCCGGCCGGCCCCGCCCGTGGAGGACCCGGTCGCGACCGAGGCCGGGGAGCCGCTCATGATCCTTTACACGTCGGGAACGTCGGGCACGCCCAAGGGGACGGTGCACACACATGCGGGCTTCCCGTTGCGGGTGTCGCACGACATGGCGCTGCTCTTCGATGTGCATCCGGCCGAGCGGGTCTTCTGGTTCAGCGACATGGGCTGGATGATCGGGCCGATGCTTGCCTTCGCGCCCCTCATGCTGGGCGCCGCCGCGGTATTCTACGAGGGTGGTCCCGCCGCTCCCGGGGTGACCCGTCTGCTCGATACGGCGCGGCGTCACTGCGTGACCCACATGGGCGTTGCGCCGACGCTGGCGCGTGCCTGGCGGAGCGCCGGCGTGGCGGCGCAGGAGCTGCCGGACCTCCGGGTCCTGATGTCGGCCGGAGAAATTCTCGACCCCGACCTTTTCCGTTACCTGCACGGGACGGTCAACGAAGGGCGGTTGCCGATCGTGAATTATTCCGGCGGGACCGAGGTTTCGGGCGGGCTGCTCAGCAACGTCCTGCTCCGCCCGATCCTGCCATCCGGGTTCAACAGTATCGCCCCCGGTGTCGATCTTCGGATCGTGCCCGATGGCGGAGACCCGGATACCGGCGAGATGGTTCTCGCCAATGTCTTTCCCGGTATGACATCGGGCCTGTGGGAGGACGAGGCGACCTATCTCGAGACCTACTGGTCCGCCCGGCCGGGCCTGTGGAGCCATGGCGATATCGTCACCCGCAACGGCACGCATCACGACATCGTCGGCCGGGCGGACGATGTTCTGAAGCTGTCCGGGCGCCGGATCGGGCCGAGCGAGGTCGAGGCCGCGGCGCTTGCGTGCCATGGCGTGGCGGAGGCGGCCGCCGTGGCACTTCCCGGTGCGGATGGGGTCGAACGCCTGGCGATCTACATCGTGGCCCGGGAGGGCGCGGGACCGCGGATCGGGGCCGATACTGCCCGCCATGTCGAAGAGAGGCTGGGCAAGGCATTCCGGCCCGATCGCGTCTACAGCGTTCCCATGCTGCCGAGGACGCGCAACGGCAAGCTGTTGCGCAAGACCCTGAAGGCCCTTGCGCTTGGCAAGGCCGTGGATCCTTCCTCGGTGGCCGATCCGCGATGCATCGAACATGGATATCCGCCATTCGCCCCCGGGGTCGCAGATCCCGGTGAGGAGGGGGCCGAGACCAGGGGGGCGGAGAGCAGACGTGATGCCTGACGCCGCTTCGCCTTCGGATGTCACGTACCGGCGGTCCTCGGCCGAGGACGCAGAAGTTGTCTTCGAGCTGACTGCTGCCGCCGTTGCGCCGCTTGCGCCCGATCCCTATCCGACGGAGGTTGTCGAGACATGGATGACCGGGCGGACGGCCGAGACCTATCGCAAGGATTGCGCGAGCGGCACCCTGTGGATCGCCGAGGCCGACGGGCGTGCTGCCGGCTATTGCCACGCGGTTCCGGGCGAGGTGATCCGGCTTTTCGTGGCGCCCCTGTTCGGCGGCAAGGGGATCGGGCGCAACCTGATGGTTCGGGCGCTCGCCGATGCAAGGGCCGGGTGGCGCGGCCCGATCCGGATCGACGCGACGCTCAACGCGGTGTCATTCTATCGGCAGTGGGGATTCGTCGTGCGGGCGGAGGGGATCTTTCCCGGCCGGCCCCGGCACGTGCCGGATATCGCGGTCAAGATCATGGAATTGAACGCGGCGCTGGATCCCTGGCGCGGAGGGAGCGCGCAAGGCGCGTGATGGGGCTCGCGATGCCGCGTATGTCCGATGCGCCACCGCGGCCCCTTTCCCACGGCCCGATCTAGCGCGCCGCTTCTTGCGCTGCGCGCTCGAAGGTCCGCCTGGCAACGTGGGGTTGGCGGATCTGACCCGTACCCTTTTAGAGACGGAAGAAGCGGCATCGCGGTAAGGGCGTTCGATGCAATTGGAGCGCCTTCCTGTTCGCGACATGTCTCCCGCGCCGCGGCAGAGTATTTTCCCGGTTCCTCACAATTCTTGTTGACTCATCTTGTTACCCTGAGGAAACATCATGGAAACAAGGGAGGGGAGACCTTTGATGTATTGTCGAGAGTCACGTGCTGACGCTCGGGCCTGTTTCGTGCGGCCAAGGCAACTGCGAAGTTTCAGACAGTCTTTTTCGGCATGAAGGTCTTTCGTGCCATTGACGGCTTCAGCCGGGCGCTCGGAAAGACGGTCGCCTGGATCATGCTGGGGCTCACGCTCCTCTCCGTGACCGACGTCATGCTGCGAAAGTTCGCGTCGTCTCCGATCCCGTGGGCGTTCGACGTCTCGGTCCAGCTTTTCGCGGTTCACTTCATGCTCGCGACGCCGTTCGCGCTTCTGGCGGGGGAGCATGTTCGTGTCACGCTGTTCCGCGACGGGTTGACCGTGCGCGGCCAGGCCGCGCTCGAGATCGTCAGCTACCTGGTCTTCTTCATGCCGATGTGCGTGGTCCTTATCATCTACGGTGCCGACTTCGCGGAGCGTGCCTGGACCTATGGCGAGAGCAGCCCCGGCGTGGTCGCGGTGCCGATCTACTACGTCAAGACGGTCATTCCCCTGACCGGGGCGGTCCTGGTCCTTCAGGGGCTCAGCGAGCTGGCGCGGCTTGTCGTGCAATACCGGACCGGAGTGAAGCCGGCATGAGCCCCGAATTCCTGACATTCGCCATGTTCGCCGCGCTGTTGGTCGGCATCTTCATGGGCCATCCGCTGGCCTTCGTGCTGGGCGGCCTGGCGGTGATCTTCGCCTTGCTCGGACCAGGGCCGGGCATCATGCCGATCCTGATCGGCCGCATCTACAGCCAGATGGACAATTACATCCTGATTGCCATCCCCATGTTCATCCTGATGGCCCGGCTTCTGAGCGATTCAGGCGTTACGGACAAGATGTTCGACGCGCTTCGGCTGATGCTCGGACGGGTGCGGGGCGGGGTGGCGATCACGGTTGTCATCATTTCCGTCATCCTCGCCGCGACGACGGGGATCATCGGCGCGTCCATGACCGTGATGGGCGTGCTCGCCCTGCCGGCCCTGATGAAATACGGCTACCAGAAAGAGCTCAGCACGGGCGTGATCGCCGCGGGCGGCAGCCTTGGCATTCTCATACCGCCCAGCATCATGCTGGTCATCCTGGGCAGCTACGCCCAGGTCTCGGTGGGGCAGCTTTTTGCCGCGGCGCTGGTGCCGGGGCTCATGCTGGCGGCGCTTTACGTGGGGTATGTCATCGTCGTGACCCGCCTTCGGCCGGACTGGGGGCCTGCTGCGACGGAAGAGGAATTGCGCGCGGTCAACAAGCGGGAGCTTTTCGTTCTCCTGGCAAAGGTCGCCGTTCCGCCCATCCTGCTTATCTTCGGTGTGCTCGGGTCGATCTTTGCCGGTATCGCCACCACGACCGAGGCCGCTTCCATCGGCGCGTTCCTGACGCTTGTGCTGGTGATCGTCTACGGAAAGTTCTCGTGGAGGCTGATGGCCGAAGCGCTGTACGCGACGGCGAAGACGTCCAGCATGGTGCTGTTCGTCGTCGTGGGCGCCACGGCTTTCACGGGGGTCTTCGTCGCCATAGGCGGGACGCGCATCGTGGGCGAATTCATCGGCGATCTCGGTCTCGGGCCCTGGTCGACCTTCCTGATCATGATGGTGATCGTGTTCATCCTCGGGATGTTCCTGGACTGGCTCGGGATCGTCCTGATCTGTCTGCCGATCTTCCTGCCGATCGCGACGTCCTTCGGGTTCGAACCGCTCTGGTTCGTCATGATGATCGCCATCGTGCTCCAGACCTCGTTCCTTACGCCGCCCTTCGGTTATGCGCTCTTCTACCTTGAAGGTGTCGCACCGCCGGGCATCACGCTCATGCACATTTATCGCGGAGTCCTGCCATTCGTCGGGCTGATCCTGATCGGCACGGTCCTGTGTGCCGTGTTTCCGCAAATCATCACCTGGTTGCCAGGTGTCATATTCGGCCGCTGAACCGGCGCCGAAGTTCCAAGGGAGGAAACCATGAAAGCAATGAAGAACCTGTTCCTGACAGCCGCGGTCGCGTTGAGTGCGGCGGCGGCATCGGCCGAGGAGGTCACGCTGCGGATGACCAGCGTCTGGCCGGAGGGCATCAACCTGATCGACTCGGACAAGCATTTCGCGGAGCTCGTGAACTCGATCGGCGAGGGGGTCATCCAGATCGATTTCACGCCCGGCGGCGTGCTTGTTCCCTCGACGCAGGTGTTCAGCGCGGTTCAATCCGGCGGCGTCGACATGGCCACGGACTGGCCCGGCTACTGGGCCGGAACGGATTCCACCTTTTCGCTGCTCGGGTCCTTCCCGATGCTCTTCACCTCGGCGGACTACATCCTGTGGACCAATGAGTGGGGCGGGCGTGACCTGTTCAACGAGGTTTACGGCAAGTACGGCATGACCTACCTGCCGATCGCGATCTTCTCGTCGGAATCCGGCCTGCGCGCCAACAAGCCGCTTCCGACGCTCGAGTCGCTGAACGGTGCCCGCCTGCGGATGTCCGGCCGTCCGCAGGGCGCGATCCTCGAAGCGCTCGGCGCAGCGCAGGTCACCCTGCCGGGGTCCGAGGTCTACCAGGCGCTCGAACGCGGCGTGGTCGATGCCGCCGAGTTCTCCATGCCGTCCACCGACCTGGGAATGGGCTTCCAGGAGGTGACGCAGCATTGGCAGTCGCCCGGCTGGCACCAGCCCGGCTCGTTGAACGGCATCATGTTCGGCAAGGACGTCTGGGACGGGCTGACCGATCAGCAGCGCAATATCCTCGAGATCGCGGCCAAGGCCAACATGCTCTGGACGATCAGCCATTACGAGAAGACCTCGACCGAAGCCGTGAAGGTGTTCCAGGAGGCCGGAACCGAGGTCGCAACGCTGACCGACGAGGAAATGGCCCGCCTGCAGGAGATTGCGAACGAGGTGCTCGTGACGGAATCCTGCGATAACCCGCTCTATGCCAAGGTTGCGGCATCGCAGATCGAGTTCATGCAGGATTACGGCAACTGGCGCGGCATGCAGGGCGATTTCGCCATGGGGCGCAACCTGGCCAGCTATCCCGACCTCGAGAAGATCAAGGGCTGTGCGGCCGAGTAGACCCGGCCCCGACGACGAAGGGGGCTTGCACCGGGCGGGCCCCTTTCAGACCTGCTTGTTCGGGATGATCACGACGAACGCACGCGCCGGCTTGCCGCCGAGGGCATACCCGAAATGCTCGTTCTGGGCGTCGAACTGGATGCAGTCGCCTTCGTTCAGGACGATCTCGATCCCGGCATATTCGAACATCATCTGGCCTTCCAGCATCAGCAGGACCTCTTCGCCGTTGTGCCGGTTCTTGGGGGGCACGACGCCGGGTTCCAGGCAGGGAAGGGTGAGGAAGAAGACCTCGGATTGCGGATTGGCCTTGGAATGCTCGCCGATCTCGTAGCGATACCCCACCTCTGTTCCGGAGCGGTTGATCGCGCGGTGTTGGCCGTCCCTGAGAACGACGATCGATTTTCGCTCGCCCTCCGGCATGAAGAACTCGGAGAGGCCGACGCCGTAAACCTCGGACAGCCGGTTGATGACGGCGATGGACGGCGTGGCCTGACCGCGCTCGACCTTGGACAGGTATCCCTTGGTCACATCGGCGCGGTCCGCGGTCCAATCCAGCGTATAGCCAGCGCTTTGCCTTATCCGGCGCAAGCGCGCACCCAGCTCGTCTCTGAAGTCTTCCGTATTCAACCGGCTCTGTCCTCTGCGGTTTCCATTGGTTCTCTGCACCAATCGGCCTGCGCTTGGCCACAAGAAATTTCCTGAAAATATCATATTTCGCGAATTTCACGCAACAGGAGTTGACAGCAAGTACACACATATGAAACATGGAGGAAACACTATGACTTGACGCCAGGGGAGGGGCGGAGAGTTATGACTGCAAGACGTTCAAGCGGCTGCCACGGGGCCCGTTCCGCAAGCGCAAAATCGGATCGCCTCGGACGAGGCGCCTTCGGGCGGATTTCAATCAAGGCACATTGTCGATGACGCCGCGGGACGGTTTGAACCACCCGGCTATCGGCGGGACGGTTGGCGGCATGTTTCGCGATGCGGCCATCGGGTCTCCGGACGAGGTTGCCGTTCGCGACGGGAGCGTTTCCCTTACCTACCGGGATTTCAATGCGCGGGTGAACAAGTTGACCGCGGCGCTCCATGACCGGGGCCTCTCCAAGGGGGACCGCGTCGCACTCTTGTCGGAAAACTGCATAGACTACGTGACCGTCCTGATGGCCTGCGCCAAGGGAGGGTTCGTCGCGGCATGCCTGAACTGGCGGCAGACCAGGCGCGAGCTTGATGGCAGCATCGCCTTGACTGAACCGGCCCTTCTCTTCGTGTCCTCGGACTTCCTTGATCGGTGCCCGGAGGAGGTGCCGCAGGTCGTAATGGGCGAGCCCTTCGAGCAGCTTCTTGCGGGTCGTGATGATGCCGAGCCCGAGGTGGAGGTGGAGAGCGAAGATGGGCTCATCATCCTGTACACGAGTGGCACGACGGGAACGTCGAAAGGCGCGCTGATCAGCCATCGGGCGATGATTGCCCGCGGGTTGCTGATGCGGGCAGACTGGTCGATCCGGCGCAGCGACGGGTTCATCGCGTGGTCCCCGCTGTTCCACATGGCCTCGGCCGATCCGACCTTTGCGACGTTGACACAAGGGGCGACCGTGTCCGTTCTGGCCGGTTTCGACCCGGCCGGAATCGTTGAGGCGCTGACCTGTCACGATGTGGGCTGGATGGTGCTGATGCCCGGCATGATCGAGCGACTGGCCGAAGAGCTCGAGCAGAGGAATGCGCCGCTCCGCCGGGTCGCGGCGGCCGGTTGCATGGCCAACCTCGTGCCGACTGAACAGATTTCCCGTATCAGCCGCTTGCTGAATGCGCCTTTCCTCAACTCCTTCGGGTCGAGCGAGACGGGCATCGCGCCGGCGAGCGGCAATTGGATCGCGCCGGGGGAGGACCCGGGCGACCTTGGCAAAAGGCAGAATTCATCCTGCGAAATCAAGCTGGTCGGCGAGGATGGCATGCCGGTCTCTGACGGGGCGGTCGGAGAAATCTGCCTCAAGAGCCCGCTGTTGTTCTCGGGCTACCTGAACGATCCTGAAGCCACGGCAAAGGCGTTTCGCGATAGCTGGTATCACATGGGCGACGCCTTCTACCGGGACACGTCCGGCCGGCTGCATTTCGCGGATCGCAAGAAATACCTCATCAAGTCCGGTGGCGAGAACATCTACCCGGCAGAGATAGAGCTGCTGCTCCGCAATACTCCCGGAATCTCCGACGCCGTTGTCGTCAAACGGATCGATGACCGCTGGGGGGAGGTGCCGGTCGCCTTCGTGGTCGCGGAGACGCCCGGCCTGTCGCGCGATGACGTCCTTGATGCGCTGAAGGGCAAGATCGCCCGCTACAAGCTTCCCAAGGACATTCATCTCATTGGTCCCGAAGAGATCGAGCGGAACCCGACGGGCAAGATCCGCAGGGATCTTCTGGAGAAACGCGCCCAGCAGACGGCAGACGCAGAAAAGGATGCGACAACATGAGTGGCGGAGGCAAGAAAGCGCGCGGGATATCGCAGGAAGGCATCGTGATCGCGATCTCGGCCGTCATCTTCCTGGTATTTGCGGTCACGCAGCCGGTGTTCCGAACCCCGGAAAACATCCTGTCGCTGATCCAGAACGTATCCATCCTCGGCATTCTCGCGGTGGCCATGGCCCTGACCATCATCGGGCGCGGCATCGATCTGTCGCTCGTGGCCATCATGGCGGTTTCCGCGGCGTGGGTGTTGCAACTCTCGAACAATGGCATGCCCATCGGGCTGGCCTGCCTGATTGGCCTCGGACTGGCGCTACTGATCGGTCTCGTGAACGGCATCCTGATCGCGTATCTCGAGATCCCGGCGATCTTTGCCACGCTGGCGATCGCGACCGCGGCCTACGGGTTCGTGCGGTCGATGCTTCTGGAAGACAACCTTATCTATCTCAAGGCGGCGCAGGACACGTGGTTCAAGGTTATCGGCAGCGGTGACGTGCTGGGCGTGCCGAACCCGGTCATCCTTTTTGCCATCGTCGCGTTGGTCGTGCACCTGTTCCTGAAGCACGCGGTCAAGGGCAGGTTTCTCTACGCGATGGGCGAGAACCCGTCTGCCGCCCGTATCACGGGGCTTCCCAACCGCCCGATGGTGCTGCTGCAATACCTGCTGGCCGCCGCCATCGCCTTTCTCGCCGGGCTCATCATGGCCACGTCGGTCGACTCGATCGAGACCCGCATCGCGCGGTCGACGCTGGTCTACGACATCATCCTGGTGGTCGTGATCGGCGGCGTGGGCCTTGCGGGCGGAAAGGGGAAGGTTCGGAACGTCATCGTGGGCACGCTGATGATCGGGATCCTGCTGAACGGCATGACGATCCTGAACACGCCTTACACCATTCAGAACATCATCAAGAGCGTCATTCTGCTTGCCGCGATCATCGTCGATTCCGTGATGAACCCACGGGACGAACAAACCTCGCAGCAAGGGGATATTTGACCGGCCGACGGTCGGCCGGTTGCGGTGCATTCCGCGCAACGAAGGGGAGGAGACCCATGAAACACATACTGAAAATGGCAACGGTGGCCGCGGCGCTTGCCGCACCGGCTTGGGCGGAAAAGCCGGATGATGGCCTGGTCCACGAATCCGCGTCGGCGATGGAGGGGAAGACAGTCGCCTACGTGCCGATCGCAATGGGCTTCGATCTTACCGAGGCCTGGGCGTCCGGCCTTCGCAAGGATGCCGAGGCGTGGGGGTACAACCTGACGATCCGCGATCCGAACTGGTCGGTCGATGCCGGCGCGCAGGCGCTGAGCCAGCTGATCACCGAGAAGCCGGACGTGATCGTCGTGCATCCGCCCGAAATCCAGGCCTATGCCCGGCTTTTGAAGCAGGCGGCGCGTGCGGGCATTCCGGTGATTACGATGAACCTCAAGGCGAGCGAGAATACCGACTACTTCATCGGTGCCGACTGGTACGACATCGCGGTGCAGCAGACCGAGCAGCTGATCGAGATCTGTGGCAAGTCGAATGGCGGCAGTGGCCAGGTCGCGGTGATCCAGGGCGTGTTGACCAATCCGACGTCACAGTACGGCATGATGGCGATCGAGGCGACGATGGCCGCTCATGAAGGCGAACTCGAGATGGTGTCCAACCAGGCGGCCGACTGGGATGCCAGCAAGGCCCATGCCATCGCGACCACTGTTCTCAAGGCAAACCCGGATCTCTGCGGATTTGCCGGCATGTGGGACAACATGGATGTGGGGATCGCCGCGGCGATCAAGGAAGCCGGCAAGCAGGGCGACGTTCACGTCGTCACCTCGGGCGGGGGGAACAAGGACAGCGCCTGCGACAATGTCGAGAACGGCAATTTCGACAGCTACATCAGTTACGACGCGGCCGGCCAGGCGCGCGACCTGATGATGGCGGTCCGGGCCGTGCTGCAGAACCCGCCAGAGGAAGCCGCTGCGCATCCCGTCGCAGTCTACACGCCGCTCAAGACGATCACGAAGGAGAGCCTGTATCCCGGCGCCTGCTGGTCACTCGACGATCTGAACACCTACGGACCGTAATCTCGCGGCCCCGTTCGCCGGGCCGTCCGACACCTCCCGTGCGGGCGGCCCACCTTGAAATGCCCTGGAAAGGCCAGACACCATGTCATTCCGTCGTTCGCTCGCGCGGGCCCGTTACAAGTACGTTCCCGACCATGTTCTGGGCGAGCTTCTGTCCAAGAACTGGGTCGACAATGCGATCCCTGTCCTGATCCTCGTACTGACCCTGGTCGTTCTCGGGTCGCTTCTTGACGGTCTTGTCAGCGTCTCCAGCCTGCTCGGCATGTCCGCCCAGTACGGGGAGGTCCTGCTGGTGACGATCGGCATGACGGTCGTCCTGCTGGCAGGGGGCATCGATCTGAGTGTCGGGTCGGTTTTCGCGTTGGCGAACTTCGTGATGCTTGCGTTGTTCAACATGATGGGCCTGCCGATCGGCGTTGCGATCTTCGGCGCATTGGCCTGCGGGGCGGCTGTCGGGGCGGTGAACGGGATCCTGATCGGCTACCTTAAGCTGCGGGCATTCCTGACGACGCTGGTGTCCATGATCATCGTGCGGGCGATCGTCGACATGCTGCTCCTGTCCTATGCCGTGAAGATCGCCAACCCGGTGACCGAAAGCGCCTTCTGGGATTTCATCAGTTTCGAGACCTTGTGGGGTCTGCCGTTTTCGTTTCTCGCGGCGGCCGTCGTGGCGATTGCGGGACATGTTCTGCTGACCCGTCTCCGGCCGGGCTGGCGCATTCTGGCCGTGGGCGGCTCGCGGCGCTCTGCCTATAATGCCGGTCTGCCGGTGAAGCGGACCGTCGCGTCGACCTATGTCATCTCGGGCGTTCTTGCCGCGCTTGCCGGCGTTTTCTACGCGTCCCGTCTCAATGCGGCCGGGTCCGGCACCGGCGCGGGCCTCGAGATCGTAGCGCTGACGGCGGCGGTCGTCGGCGGCAACTCCCTCGGAGGCGGCCGCGGTTCGATTTTCAAGGCGGTTCTCGGCGCCGTTATCGTCCTGCTCGTGACGAACAGCGTGATCCGCCTGGGCCTTCCGGCGGGGGGCGACTCCCTTGTCCTGGGGCTGATCCTGCTGCTGGCGGTGGGCATCGACGTGAAATGGGTCAAGAACCGCTCGAAGCTGGTCAGCCGCGTCTATGTCTCGCCTGCGCATATGGAACTGTCCGAGCGGCCGGAGACGGCAGAAGGCTCCGGCAGCCCTTATGCGCTGAATGACAAGCTTGCCGATGTCGAATTGATCGGCCTGGGCCAGATCGACGGGCCCGAGGACCCGGTACTGGACGAGGATGGCAACATCTATGCAGGCACGCGTCACGGCGACATCATCCGTTTCCGCGCCCCCGACTTCGCCGAACCTGAAGTCTTCGTGCATATCGGGGGTCACCCGCTTGGCCTGACATTCGACCGCGACGGAAACCTTCTGGCCTGTATTGCCGGTATGGGGGTCTACTCGATCTCTCCGCAGCGGGAAATTCGCAAGCTGACGGATCAAACCAACCGCAGCCTGACGAGCATCATCGACGACAGCCGGATGCGCCTTGCCGACGACCTGGACGTGGCACCGGACGGTCGGATCTTCTTCAGCGAGGCGACGGTCCGGTTCGACATGTCGGACTGGATGGTCGATGCGCTGGAGGCGCGCGGAAACGGGCGGATCATCAGTTTCGATCCGGCCTCGGGAAAGACCCGGACAATCCTGCCGAACCTGCGTTTCCCCAATGGCATCTGCATGTGCCGCGACGGGGAGTCGTTTCTCTTCGCGCAAACCTGGGGGTGCTCGATCAGCCGCTACTGGTTCGCGGGCCCCAAGACCGGGAAAGTCGACGTCGTGGTGCCGGATCTTCCGGGCTATCCCGACAATATCAACCGCGCCTCGGACGGTGGCTACTGGGTGGCCCTCGTGGGCATGAGGACCCCGGCATTCGACCTGATCCTGAAGAACCCCGCCTTGCGCAAGCGCATGGTGGAACGGGTGGCGCCGGATGAATGGCTGTTCCCGAACATGAATTACGGCTGCGTCGTCAAGATCGACATCGATGGCACTGTTACCGACTGCCTTTGGGATCGCAGCGGGACCAACCACCCGATGATCACCTCGATGCGCGAGCACAAGGGATGGCTCTACCTCGGGGGCGTGTCGAACAACCGGATCGGCCGGTACCGCATTCCCGGGGCGGACCCGGAATGGACAGCGGCGAAATCTTACAGGGGAGAGGCGGCATGATCGGCTTTCTGAAAGGTGTCCGGGACCGTATCCGCGGCGGTGGCGAATACGCGATCACCGTTCCGCCGATGGACGGCGCCCTGCGCCCGAACAACGATCTCGAGGAGGCCTCCGTCCTTGTCACGGCGCAGGCCCCGGGCCATCTGAGCGACGTCGACGGCGCGCTGTGGTTCGCCAGTGGCCGGGACGTGATGCGCGTCGGTCCTGACGGCACGTGTGAGGCAATGCGTCAGCTTCCCTCGGAGATCACGGCGCTGGCCGTGCGCCCGGGGCCGGAGATTTTCGCGGCCTGCGCCGATGGCAGTTGCGATCTTCCCGAAGGCTACAGCCTCGACGCGCTTCCCGCCGCCGCCCGCCGCTGCGTGACGGCCATCGGTGCCGGGCCGGACGGTGAGGTTTATCTGGCGGTCGGCTCTCTCGAGAACGGCGCGGGCGACTGGTCCAAGGATCTGCTCGAGCGGCGGCAGACCGGCTCGGTGTGGCGATTGGAGCGGGGCGCCCCCGCGTCACAGTTTGTCGGGGGGCTGGCATGGCCGGCGGGCATGATCGCACCGGGTGATGACCTGCTGGTGACGGAAGCCTCACGCGGGCGCCTTGTGCGCGCGTCGCGGAACGGAGCCATCACGCCGGTCCTGTCCAACCTGCCCGGGTACCCGGCAGGGCTCTGTCCGGATCGCGCGGGTGGCTATCACCTCTGTATCATGGCACCGCGCAACCAGCTTATCGAGTTCATCCTTCGCGAACGTGATTTCGTGGAGGAAATGATCGCGACAACGGATCGCGACCACTGGATCGCGCCCAGCCTGAAAGCACCGGAAACCTTTCTGGAGCCCTTGCAGGGTGGCGCGCTCAAGCAGCTTGGCATCATGAAGCCCTGGGCGCCGAGCCGGTCCATTGGACTGGTCATGCATCTTTCCGAAGATTTCGTGCCGACCCGAAGCCATCACAGCCGGGCGGACGGGAAGAACCATGGCACGACCTCCTGTGCGCTCTGGCGTGGTGACCTGGTCGTGGCCAGCCAGGGCAACAACCGGTTGCTTCTCTTGCCACAAGAAGGAGGCCGGGCATGACCTCTCCGATGATCCGCATGACGGGCATGGTCAAACGCTACGGGCCGGTGGCCGCCATCGACGGCGTCGATTTCCAACTCGGCGAGGGGGAGATCCATTCCCTTCTGGGCGAGAATGGCGCCGGCAAATCCACCCTGACCAAGATGCTGTCAGGCGTGGCGACACCGACATCGGGCGTCATCGAACTGGATGGCCGGCCCGTGACGTTCGAAACTCCGGCCGATGCGATGCGCGCGGGCATCAACATGGTCTACCAGGAGAACTCCCTGGTCCCGTCCATGAGCGTGGCGCAGAACCTTTTCATGGGCGATGAGAAGCTCTTCAACCGTTTGCGCCCCCTTTACATCGCGGCGCAGCAATTCCTGCAATCGCTCAACTTCAACGTGGACCCGTGGGCCAGCGTTTCGACCCTCGGGGTGGCGCAGCGTCAGATGGTCGAAATCGCACGGGCCGTGCGCAAGAATGCGCGCGTCATCGTCTTCGACGAGCCCACCGCTTCGCTGACCCCCGAGGAGAAACACCACTTCTTCAACCTGATCCGCCGTCTAAAGCAGGACCGGGTGTCGATCATCTTCATCAGCCACGCGCTGGAAGAGGCGCTGGAGATCTCGGACCGCATCACCATCCTGCGGGACGGCAAGCTTGTCGAAACCGGCGACGCGAAAGACTTCGATCGGGCCCGCATCATCGCCGGCATGGTTGGCCGGGAAAGCGGGATCGAGGGCGAAACCGCACCGGCTGACGCGAAACCGCCGGGCAAGCGTGTTCTCAGCGTTCAGAACCTGTCCATGGGCAAGGCGGTGCGCAACACCTCCTTCAGCCTCTATTCCGGCCAGGTGACAGGTATCTTCGGGCTTATCGGCTCGGGGCGGACGGAGACGGCCAAAGTCATCTCGGGCGTATTGAAACGCAACATGTTCCACGGCGGCGAGGTCTGGCTGGAAGACAAGCCGGTGCGGTACCGCGTGCCGCGCACCGCGATGCGGGACGGCATCGTCTATGTCACCGAGGACCGCAAGGCGGAAGGCTTCTTCGACGACATGTCCATTGCGGAGAATATCGGCATGGGCTTTCTCGCGGCGGGGTTCAACAAGAGCCAGGTGGTGCGCAGATCGGATATCGCCGAAGTCGCCAAGTACTGGACGGGAAAGTTCAATGTCGCCGCCTTGTCGAACGAGGCGCGTGTCATCGAGTTGTCGGGCGGCAACCAGCAGAAGGTCGTGATCGCCAAGTCGCTGGTCCAGAAGCCGCGGGTCGTCTTCTTCGACGAGCCGACCCGCGGCGTGGACGTGGGGGCCATCGCGGAGATCCACAGGCTGATCCGCGAGTTGTCGCGCTCCGGGATCACGGTCGTCGTGATCTCGTCCTACTTGCCCGAGATCCTGTCGATTTCCGACCGCATTCTCGTCTGCCGCAAAGGGCGGATCGTCGAGGAGTTCGCGGCGGGTACGGCGGAAGAAAAAACCATCATGTACGCGGCGGTTCACTGAGGTCCGCTTTGGAAAGGAGAGAGTCATGAAGCAGGTCAAGTCAGCGGTTGTGGGGATCGGGGAGGTGCCTTCGGGCAAGTTCCCGGATCGCTCGGAGCTGGAAGCGGCGATGATCGTGTGCCGCGAGGCGATCTTGGACGCGGGTCTGAGCCCGCGGGATATCGACGTGATCCTGCCGGTCGGGGCGCTTGCGAACTCGCACTGGCAGGTTGACCTGGTGTTCTCGCGGCTGTGCGAGGAGCTGGGGATGTTGCGCAGTGTGAAGATGAATTGCCAGGTCATGGCGGGCGGAGCGACGTCCTCGTCGGTGCTGACGGTGGCCGATGCGCTGATCGCCTCGAGCCAGGCGAAGCGGGTGCTGGTGGTGCATTCGGACGCGGTGGGCTCGCTGCCCAAGCAGCGCGGGATCGATCTTTTCGCGACGACCGGTGTCTCCGAGGAATGGGAGGCGCCCTATGGCCATAACATGAACGCGGTCGGGGCGCTGGCCGCGGCGCGCTACATGCACGAGACCGGGACCACCGAGGAGGAGATGGCGGCGGTCTGCGTGTCCTTGCGCAAATGGGCGGAGCTGAACCCGCACGCGATGTATCGCACGCCGCTGACGATCGAGGAGGTGCTGAGCTCCAAGATGATCGCGACGCCGCTGCGCTCGCGCCATTGCAACATGCTGGCCGACGGGGCGAGCGCCTTCGTGGTTGCGGCGGCCGAGGATGCCGCGTCGATCACCGACAGCCCGGTCTACGTGCGGGGCCATGGCTCGCTGGTGACGCATTACACGCTCAGCCAGGACACCGACCTTGCGAAGCTGGGCTTCGTCGAGGCGGGCCGGCAGGCCTATGCCGAAAGCGGTCTGGGGCCGAAGGACATCCAGCTGGCCTCGATCTACGATGCCTACCCGGTCTGGCCGCTGATCTCGCTCGACGGGCTGGACCTGTGCCGGGGCGAACGGGCCGGGGCCTTCGTCGCCGCGGGCGAGACCGACCCGGGCGGGTCGCTGCCGATGACGACCAATGGCGGGATGCTCTCGATGGGGCACACGGCCGTCGGGGGCGGCGTGGCCGTGCTGGTGGAAAGCTTCCGCCAGCTGATGGGCAAGGCCGGGGAGCGGCAGGTGCCGAACCTCGTCAACGCCGTTGAAACCGCCTCCGGGGGCACCTGGATGGATTCCCATGTCACCATTCTTTCGAGGGAAGCAGCATGACCGAGACACAACGCCCCCTTCCGCACGCCACGGCCTGGTCCGCGCCCTACTGGGACGCGGCCAGGGACAAGCGTTTCGTGATCCAGCACTGCACGGATTGCGACAGGCCGATCATGTATCCGCGGCGCTTCTGCCCGCATTGCCTGAACGACACCCTCGAGTTCCGGCCCTCCGAGGGCAGGGGCGAGATCTACACGATGACGGTGCAGGTCGCGGGCCCGCCTTCGGGCTTCGGCGACAGGCTGCCCTACGTGGTGGCGGTGATCCGGCTGGACGAGGGGGTCCAGCTGATGAGCAATATCGTGGGGGACGACCGCGAGAGCGCGCGGATCGGCGACCGGGTCCGGGTGGACTTCGAGACGGTCGAGGACGGCCAGACCGTCCTGCCGGTCTTCCGCCTGGAGAGGGGGTAGGCCATGTCCGGAACCGACACCCGTATCGCGGTGGTGACCGGCGGGGCGCAGGGGATCGGCGGCACGACGGCCGCCCTCCTCGCCGCGCAGGGCTATACCGTGCACTCGCTCGACCTGAAACCGAACCCGTCCGGGGCCGTGACCAGCCATGTCTGCGACGTGACCGACGCGGCACGCCTTGCGGAGCTGGCCGAGGCGATCGGCCCGGTGGACGCGCTGCTTTGCGGGGCGGGGATCAACCTGCGCCCCCGGGACAGCCGCCCGGAGCAGATCGACCTCGAGGCCTGGCGCAAGACGCTGGACGTGAACCTGACGGGGACGCTGCTGACCGTGCGGGCCTTCCGCCCGCGGATGCGGGAGGCGGGCGCCATCGTCACCATGGGCAGCGTCGCGGCGCTGGTGGCGATGCCGCTGGCCGATGCCTACACGGCCTCGAAGGGGGCGATCGTGGCGCTGACCCGGTCCTGGGCGGTGGATTACTCGCGCTTCGGGATCACGGTGAACTGCGTCTGCCCCGGCCCGGTCGACACCGAGATGATGGCCGGCGTGCGCGAGAAGTTCAAGGAGGACAGCCAGGTCCAGCTGCCGCAGCAGCGCATGGCCCGCCCCGAGGAAGTCGGCGACCTGATCGCCTTCCTCATGTCGCCCCAGAGCAGCTACGTCTCCGGCGCGGTCATCCCCGTCGACGGCGGCCTCACCGCCCACAGCGCGGGAATGCCGTTCCCAAAAAGAAAATACGACTGACATGGCCGGGCCCTGGGCCGCTTGATCATCCGCGGCGTAAGCTGTTCTTGCCCGGGCCTCTCGAGGTCTCGCTGACTGCGCCCGCTGGCGTGCCGCAGCCGGAGAGGCGCTGACCGGGTCACCGGCCTGTTGTCTTCACCCAGTGGGCAGCCCTAGAGAACGTTGCCGAGAAACTCGCGTGTCCTGGCGTTCTGCGGGTTCCCGATCACGTCGCGCGACGGTCCGCTTTCAACCACGACGCCGCCATCCATGAACACGACCCGGTCCGCCACGTCTCGCGCGAAACTCATTTCATGCGTGACGACCACCATGGTCATTCCCTCGCGCGCGAGGGCCCGCATCGTTTCCAGAACCTCGCCGACAAGCTCCGGATCCAGCGCCGAGGTCGGCTCGTCGAACAGCAACAGCTTTGGCTCCATCGCAAGGGCGCGCGCGATGGCGACCCTTTGCTGCTGTCCGCCGGAGAGTTCACTGGGATAGGCATCCGCCTTGTGAGCGAGCCCCACCTTTTCAAGCTGCGCCATCGCCAGTTCCTTGGCCCTGGACCGGCGCATCCGGCGAACGACGACCGGGCCCTCCATGACATTCTTCAGCGCCGTCTTGTGCTCGAAGAGATTGAAATGCTGAAACACCATTCCGATCTGCGCCCGGCGTGCGGCCGCCTGGCTTTCGCGAAGTTCGTAGAGCAGGTTGCCGCGTTTCTCGTAGCCGACGGGTTCTCCGTCGACCGACATCATGCCTGCGTTAATCGTCTCCAAGTGGTTGATGCATCGCAGGAAGGTGGATTTCCCGGACCCGGAAGGCCCGATGAGGCAAACCACTTCGCCCCTGTCCACGACCATGTCGATGCCCTTCAGAACCTCGACCGTACCAAAGGATTTCTGGATGTTCCTTGCCTCGACCATCGGGTGCGTTGCGATGACGGTCTGGTTCGTCATGTCATTTCCGGACTGCATGTCTCTCACCGCTTGCTCTTGTGGCCGCGTCCGAGACGCCGTTCGAGGTAGTATTGCCCAACCCCCAGGATCGAACAGACCGCCAGGTACCAGCAGCTGGCAACGATCAGCAGGGGAATGATTTCGAATGTGCGGGAATAAATGGCCTGTGCCGAATAGAGCAGTTCCGGGAGCGCGATCACGCTGACGAGGGAGGTCGTTTTCAGCATCAGGATCACCTGGTTGCCGGTCGCCGGCACGATGACCCTCAGCGCCTGTGGCAGCACGATCCGCCCGAATGTCTGCATGGGCTTCATGCCCATTGCCTTGGCCGCTTCGCCTTGCCCATGCCCCACGGCCATGACGCCGCCTCTCACGATTTCCGCCATATACGCGCTTTCATGCAGGCTGAGCCCGAGAAGCGCGGCCATGAACGGCGTGATCGAATTGCCCGAAAAACTGAACAGTTCACCGACGCCGGCGATCGAAAGGCTGATCTTGGGATAGAGCGCCGAGATGTTGAACCAGAAGATGAGCTGGACCAGAAGGGGCGTGCCGCGAAACAGCCATTTATAGGCCTCCGCCACGCCCCTGAGCCAAGGGTCGTCCGAAATGATCATCAGGGCCAGCACGACGCCGATGACGGATGCGATGACCATCGTCAGGACCGTCAGCTGCAGCGTTGTGACGAGCCCGCCGAGGATCATTTGATGAGTCAGGTATTGAAATACCACGTCCCACTGGAAATTCGGGTTGGTGGCACTGGTCCATATCAGCCCCAGAACGATCAGAACCAGAACCGCATCCGCAAACCACCGGCCGTATGCGCGGCGGCGCACCACGCGCAGACCCGAGCCTTCGTCGTGCCCGACCGCGGAGTTCCGCGATCGGGCAATTTCGTGTTCAGAAGAAATCATTGTCTATTCGCCATTCAGAAGCGGCGTGTCCAACGCGAGCTCCTTCATGTGCCAGCCTTCGATGATCTCTTCGTAGGTTCCGTCCGCGATCAGCTGCTCGGTTGCTTCCTTCACCAGCTGCGCGAGCGGATCACCCTTGCGGAACGCGAAGGCAGACCAGCCCGTCAGGTCGGCAGTTGGGGCCACGGCAAAGATCTCGGGCTGCTGGCGCACCAGGTAGGCGGCGTTCGGGGCATCGCCCAGCCACCCCTCGACCCGGCCGGTCTTGACCGCAAGGCTGACTTCCGAAAGGCCCGCGAAGTTCAGGGCATCGATGTCCTCTTCACCTGCGCTCTCACAATCGGCCTGAAGAGCCGGAAGCAGGTCAAGCGCCTGCTTGCCACCGGTCACGACGCCGATCGTATGGCCGCACAGTTCGTTCAGGTCCACCTCCGTGGGATTGCCGGCCTGCACCATGATCGAGGACCCGCTGCGCAGGAGGGCGACCATGTCCATCATCTCGCGCCGTTCCGGTGTGTCCTGGAAATAGCTGGAGTCATAGCGCCCGCCCATGATCCCGGTGATGATCGCCGCGAACTTGGCCGCCTCGGCCTTGTAAGGGATGCCCAGTTTGGCGGCGATGGCCTTGTGAAAATCAATGGCGTAGCCAACCATTTCGCCGTTTTCGTCGATGAAGTAGCCCGGGGGATATTGCGGGTCGTAGACGCCGGTGAACCCGTCCAGGTATTCTTCCGGCACCCGCTCGTGCAGCGCGGGATCGACGGCGACCTCGAGCGCCTCCTGTGCCGACGCTGGGCCGGTGCCCAGCCCCGCCATCAGGGCCATGGTTGCACCTGCGATCTGCGAAGGCATCGCGCCGGGGCGCCAGATAGTAGCATCTTGTGTCATTGTTAGTTCTCCGTTGGACTTCAGTCTTGGTTTTGCCGCCGTAGCGGTTTCAGGCATCCAGCTCGTATTCTTTGAGGATCGTGCTGACCTGATCCTTTGCCGGCAATGCGAAGTCGTAGAACCGGCCAAAAACATAGGGCGCGTAGACGTCGCGCTGCCCTTCGATCGTGACGCTCCGCTCCGGCGCCATGTAGTAGGTGCCGCTGGCACGACCCATTTCGATCATGTTGCCGACCGGCACCGTGTGAGTGGGATCGATTTCGGAGCCGGGAAGCTTCACGGTCCCCTGGCCCTTGCGATAGCTTGCCCGTTTCTCGGTCAGCCTGATCACATGCACCTCAGGGTCGGCATCGAGAGAATAACGGTCGGTTGCAATATGCCCCTTCAGACCAAAACACTTGCCCTCGATTTCTTCCGGGCCAAGGTCTTCGCCGAATTCCGCGTCGATCTCGATCAGCCGATGGCCGAAACGGTCGCCCGTGGCAAAGACCTTCTGCCCGTCCGCCCGAATGTCCATCGTGCCGACCTTCTTGCACTCTCCATACATGTCGCGCCCGAAGTACGACGCCATGTCCGTGCTGATCAGGTGGATGATGTCGTACCATCCCTCTTCGCCCTCGAAGACGGCACGTACATTGAGGGTCGCAACCATGAACTTCTCGCGCGGGACCTTCCACGAGGACACCGTGGCGCAGGCTGTTGCCTGCGGGGCCGGCTCGAAACACGGTGGAAGCACGTGTCTCACGAAATCCGGGTCGGTCTCGAACACCGCGGTGAGGCGGTCGTAGTAGATGAGGTGTAGTGGGCGTAAAGCGAGACTCTTGATGATTTCCATCTCTTCCGGCGTCCGAACGAACCCCATGGCGTACTCCAATCACAATGAACGTGTTGTCGGGACTGTCATTTGGCCGATCATGAAAATCAAGGAAAAATTTCATATATGTGAAAAAAGGAAGTCGAGGGTAATGGAGTTGAATCAGAGATTTACCATGTAATACATTCATCTAGATGGGTAAAAACTATTCTGCGTCGCAGGCCCTGTTAGCTCAAAAAGTATTCACAAAAATGAAATTGCTTGAAAAGCAGGTTCTTCCGGTTTTAAGTGAGTCGATAGCCTTCATCATGGCCGTCACCTCGGAACGACAGAGAAGGCACGCATGGGAATGACGTCACAGGGCAAACTCCTTCGGAAACTGCGAAAGGACAAGTCGCTTACCCTGTCCCAGCTCGCGTCGGAAGTCGGGCGCTCTGTCGGCTACCTGAGCCAGATCGAGCGTGGCATTTCCTACCCGCAACTCAAGGATCTTGTCGCGATCAGCGTCGCTCTGGACGTGTCGCTTGCAACCATCCTGCCCGATGCCGAGGGTCCAAAGACAAATGATCCCGGCACGACGGTCTTGCATGAAGGCGGCCGGCGGCGCCTGGCTTCGGAAGGCATCCTTACCGAAGCCCTGACACCTACCTCGGTGCCGAATTTCGACTTCATGAAATCTGTGATCGCCCCGGGTATCTCCACCCAGTTCAAGCAATCGCCGAACGATGGCAGCATGGAAATCGGCTACATCGTGTCCGGCAGCCTTGAGCTTATGCTGAACGGCGAGAAGACCCTTCTCAAGGCAGGCGACAGCTATTCCTATCGCCGATCAAGCATCCATTATTCGACCAACACCGGTACGGAAGACGCGGTCATCATATGGTGCGTTCTCTACTCATAGGCAGGGATGTGACAGCGGGCTGACGTCGAGGTCGGTTCAATCGCCTGTAGCCGGCGGATAGTGGGTCCCACGGTCATGCCTGTTCAATCACCTTCCGGTTAGCGTGACACTGCCCTCGCGACGCGTTCAGGCGGAAATCAGCAGGTGCGACTCGATCTGCTCCCGGTCCGTTGCCGACTCCCCGCGCAGGTCGGCGACGATCTTGCCGCCACGCAGGATTATACTGCGATCGACGATGTTGCTCAGGAAATCGAGGTTCTGTTCCACGACAATGATGGTCAGGCCCAGATCGCTCCGCAGGCGCGACAACTTCTGTCCGATGTCGCTTACGATCGAGGGCTGGATGCCTTCGGTCGGCTCGTCCAGCAGCAATAGGCGCGGGCGGCCCATCAGGCACCTGGCCAGCGCGAGAAGCTGTTGCTGTCCACCCGACAGGCGGCTGCCGGGGCGGTCGAGCAGCTCCGACAGTTCGGGGAAAAGCTCCAGCATCTCCTGGTACGCCGAGGCGCCCTTATGCGCAGCCTGGCCCAGCAGCAGGTTCTCCTTCACCGACAGGCCCTTTATGATCTCGCGGCCCTGAGGCACGTAGCCGAGTCCGAGCTGGTTCCGCCGGTGGGGTGGTAGCCGGGTAATGTCGCTGCCCATGAAGGAGATACGCCCCGCGCGCGCCGGAACCGCGCCAATCAGGCTGCGCATGAGAGTCGTTTTGCCCATGCCGTTATGCCCGAGAATGCCAACGAGTTCTCCCTCGGCCACGTTTAGCGTCAGCCCGTCGAGCACCGTGATCCCGCCATAGCCGGAGGTGAGCCCGGCCACTTCAAGCTGCATCGCGTCCGAGATAGACATTCTTCACCTCCTCGTTTTCCATGATCTTGTGCATCGGACCTTCGGCGAGGATGCAGCCTTGGTGAAAGACGGTCACGAAGGCGTTCAAGCGCCGGATAAAATGCATGTCATGCTCGACCACGATCACCGCCATGGTCTTGTTCAGCTCGGCGATCAGTTCGGCCGTGCGCGTGGTCTCCGCGGCGGTCATGCCGGCCGTCGGTTCGTCCAGCAGGGCCAGTTTCGGCGCCAGTGCAATGACCATGCCGAATTCCACCCATTGCCGCTGGCCGTGGGCGAGATTGCCGACCAGCTCCTTGCGGCGGGTCTTGAGGTCAAGCAGGGCGAGCGTGTCTTCGACGACGGAAAGAGCGCTATCCTTGCCGGCCCGCGACCGTGCCGCGAGCCAGATATTCTCCTCGACGCTCATTCCGTCCAGAACGTCCGGCACCTGGTTCTTGATGCCGATGCCAAGGCGGGAGATCTCGCTCGGCTCGAGGTCGGTTATATCGCGATTGTCGAAGATGATCCGGCCGGAACTGGGGGGTATCTGCGCGGTGAGCATCTTGAAGAAGGTGCTCTTGCCCGCGCCGTTGGAGCCGATCAGGCAGCGGAGTTCCTTGTGATCCACGGCGAAATTGACGTTATCGATCGCCGTGACCCCACCGAAGCGCCGGGTCAGCTCGCGTGTTTCCAGAAGCGCGGTCACTGCTTTTCTCCCGTCATGGAGGTGGAGGTGCGCCGTGACGGCTGCGCCAGGCTGGCCAGGTGTCCAAGGCACCATTTGCAGATGGCCGAGATCATCGGCACCACGCCTTGCGGAAAGATCTGTACGGCGGCGATCAGGATGAGGCCGAGTACGAGGTTGACCTGGCCGACCCCGGCCGATCCCAGCCAGCTTGTAAGTGATTGGACGATGCCGGTCCCGACGAGCGGGCCAAGCAGGCTAGCCTTGCCACCGACGAGCACGTTGATCACCACGGAGGCTGAAGAGTTCAGGTTCATCATTTCTGGCGCGACGAAGTTGCCCCAGACCGCGTAAAGCCCTCCGGCAAGGCCTGCGACCCCGCCCGAAATGATGAAGATCAACAACTTGTAGCGGCGCGGGTCATAGCCCAGCAGCGCGACGCGCTGCTCATTCTCGCGGATGCCGACCAGTACGCGTCCGATCCGCGCTCTCAGCAGCAGGGAATAGCCTGCGGTCACCAGCAGCATGGCGATGAAGATCAGGTAATAGACCTCCGTCACGAACAACGTTTCGGACGGGTTCCAGGGCACTTTCAGATCGGGCAGGGCGGAGATGCCGTTTTGTCCCTGCAACTTCACGTCGCCTATCTTGATACGCGGGTCGGAGGTTGCGCGCACGGCCTTTTCCAGTGCGATGGTCGCGACCATGGTGATCACGGCGAAATAGATATCGTTGATTCCGCCGTAGATGATGAAATAGCCCAACAGGGCCGCCACGATCATCGGCAAGAGAACTGCAAGCAGCATCGCCGTTGTCGTGTCGCCAGTGTTCAGCGCGAAGATCGCGTAACTGTAGCCGCCAATGCCGAAGAACACCGTCTGGCCGAAGCTCATCATGCCGACCTGGCCCCACATGAACCCCATGGACAGGGCGAGTATGGCGTAGACGAAGATGATCGACAGGTCGAGCTGCAGGCTCAACCCCGCGAATTGCGGGACTGCAAGGATGGCGACGCTCGCCAGGGCCAGGAGGATCAGCGTCGCGATCTCGATCGTGGAAAGTTTCGAGGTCATTGGGCGCGTCCTTTCTGAGATGTCATCCCATGCGGGAGGAAGCGCAAGAGCACGATTGCGATCAGGAAAACACCGATTTCACCGATCACTTGGGAATAAGCGTAGGAAAGGACGCCATTCGTCGTGCCGAAAAGCCCGCCGGCCAGAAGCGTGCCGAGGAAGGGCAGCTCTCCGCCGGTGATCACCGAAACGAAGGCCTGCGCCACGTAGAGCCCGCCCATGGTCGGTTGGGTGCCGACGATCGGGGCCAGCATCGCGCCGGCAAGGCCCGAGAGCGCGGAGCC
Source organism: Roseovarius sp. (assembly GCF_030373445.1). Lineage (GTDB taxonomy): Bacteria > Pseudomonadota > Alphaproteobacteria > Rhodobacterales > Rhodobacteraceae > Roseovarius. Next base: position 21,312 of record NZ_JAUCYU010000006.1, on the reverse strand, counting down.
GATCCCGAATGTGAGCATGTAGTACTTGTGGCAATCGACGCCGAGGGCAGAGGTCATGCCGGGATTGGCCATGACCGCCCGGGCGATCATCCCGAAGCGCGTGTAGCGCCAGAGCGCCCAGCAGCTCGCGAGGGCGGCGAAGGCCACGAGTATGATGTAGAGGTTGTAAACCGAGACCGAGTAAAGCTCGCCCACGGCGATGCGCCCGGTCTCGACGCTGACGCCCGCGACCTGCGGTCCGAGGAACGTGGTGACGGCGCCGATCATCAGCAGGCTGAGCCCCCATGTCGCCAGCAGCGTGTCTGTCAGGCGCCCGTAGAGGAACCGGATCAGCAGTCGTTCGACCAGCACGCCGAAAAGCCCCACGCCGATCATGGCCAGAAGGGCGGAAAGGATAAATGGCAGGCCCATCACCTCGCCCAGCAGCGCGAAATAGGCGCCGAGCATGATGAACTCCCCCTGTGCGAGGTTGATGACCTTCATCATTCCGAAGATCACTGCCAGGCCCGTGCTGATCAGGATGAACAGGCTGATCGAGAACACGACCTGGTAAAGGAAGATTATCGCGTCATACATGGTTGCCCCTTGCGGGCGGCGTGCCCGGAAACACGCCGCCTGACTGGTTGGGTTTAGCTTCCAAGGGTGCAGACCGCTTGCGTGTCGACCGGTTGCAGCTGCTCGGTGGTGCCCAGATGATCCCAGCCCTGTTCGCGGTTGGCGCGGATCAGGTGGATGTCCATGATGGCGTGGTTCGTCTGGCCGTCGATGGTAACCTTGCCGCCGGGTGCGTCGAAGCTGGTGCCGGGCAATGCCTCGATCACCGCATCGGCCGAGGCATCGCCTGCCTTCTCCGCGGCCAGCGCCCAGAGCTTCACGCCCCGGTATCCCAACTCGCCATAGTCGCCCACGTAGGAGTCATCATTGGCGTAGGTCTTGAAATTATCGAGGAAAGTCTTTGCCGCCTCGGTCTCGAGCCCGTCATGGAAAGAGGTCGCATTGACGATGCCGGCGGACTCGTCGGCGCTCAAATAGGTCTGTTCGCGCCCGATCCCGAACATGCAGGAGGCGAGCGGGATGGTGTCCTTGCCCACTGTTGCCTCGTATTGGCGGTAGAATGCGTTATGGGCGTTGCCGACCAGTACGGACCACACCACGTCCGGCTTTTCGGCCTGTATGCGGGTGATGGCAGAGGCGAAGTTCGATACGTCGAGTGGGAAGAACTCGGTCGCGATCACCTCGCCGCCCGCTTCCTCGGTGTATTTCTTGATCCATTCGCCCATCGTGTGGGGGTAGAGATAATCGGCGCCGAGCACATAGGCGCGCTTGCCCATGTTCTCGACCACGTGTGGCACCAGCGGCTTGAGCTGCTGTGAGGGTACCATCGCCGGGCAAACATGGCGCGGATCGCAGACCCCGCCCTCGTACATCGAGTTGTAGAAATAGAGCCCGCCGAACTTGTTGACGATCGGCCGCATCACTTCGCGAGAAGAGGAGGTGACACCGCCATGCACGACCACGGCCTCGTCCCGGACCAATGCTTCGGTCATGTATTGCGCGTTGAGCTGGTTGTTCGACTGAGAGTCGTAGAACACCAGTTCCAGCGGCCGGCCCAGCACGCCGCCGCCCGCGTTCAGCTCGTCGACGGCCATGGCCGTCGCCTTGATCTGCTGAAGGCTGTAGATGTTCAGGCCCCCGGTCTGGTCAAGGATGTTGCCGATCACGATCGGTTTTTCCTGCGAGATGCCGGCCGTGGCCAGAACGCTGGGGGCGCTGGCATAGGCCAGGGCGCCACTGGCGGCTTTCATGAAGTTCCTTCGGCTGAATTTCATTTGGACAGTCCTCTCCTGTGGACTCAAACGGCGGAAGCCGGTTTGAGTTGGTGATGTTGCTTTGGTGGGTTTTTCGGTTTCTGGATGCTGAGAGCGACTGCTCGCACAAGCATCTTATTCCCGAATTGGCGCCCCTGGGTTGACCTTCCAGAAGGCGCGGGTGCGGCGCTGTTGCCACATTGATGACAGGTTAGAATCGCTTTTGGAAACCTGTCAAGAAAAGGGTGTTCTCATCCTTGAGAATGGCGCTGTTTTCCATGTGAAATACTTGGAGATGATGGATTATTCAGCTTTTCTCGCTTCTCGCTCCCGTCCGGTTTCGGGCCATGGTCCGATGCCCCGCGCAGGGCGTACCGAGTTGCCGGAAACCTGACTTTCTGGCAAGCATGGAGGGAGCCGGAAGTTCATGTGTCCGGGCAGGTGGCGGAGCATATCGTGTCGGGTTCCAAGTACCTTTCGTCCTGACCTCCTTTTCTGCGCCGAAGCGCGTCCCATCACTCCACGCCCGCGATCAGTTCGTCGACGATCTCGGAGATTGTCACGCGCTGGCGCATGGCGCTTCGCCGCAGGAGCGTGTAGCCTTCGTCCCGGCTGACGCCATGTTGTTCGGCCACGATCGACTTGGCCCTCTCGATCTTGTCGCTGAATCGCACTTTCTCCTCCAGACGCCTGATCTGGGCGCGGCGTTCCTGCTCGCGTTTGAAATTGGCGAAGCTCAACAACACTTCCATCAGGACCCCGAAAGTGCGGAGGGGCATGGTAATGATGGATTGCGCGTTAAGGGAGAGCGTCTTCTCGACCATCAGCGGGTTTTCGTAATCGGCTATGGCAACCAGGGCGGCGGAGGGGGCCTCGACATTCCAATCGAAGGGGGTCTGGTCTTCGATCAGTTGCCGCATGGAGATGAAGACCACGTCGGCGTCGATCTCCGACTCCGGCGGAGGCGGCCAGGAGGTGACAGCCGAACAGCCCATGCGGCGAAGGTGCTGGATCAACTCGTCGGCTTCGCCGCCGGGCGGCACCAACAGGTGGATCCTCAGGGTCCGAAAGCTCTGGACCAATTCCCGTATCGGTTTGCTTGGTCTGTCCGGCGCGGCCATTGGCTCAGCTATTGCTCCCTGACATAAGGGCCGGTTCCCGCATTTCCCAGGTTTTCTCGTGGACGAAAGGGGAATAGGGGTCGGGTTTGACGGCGCTGAGGGACTCCCGGATGACGTCGAACTGGCCGCTGGCGTTGATCTTGCCGATCCGGGGCCAGAGATAGGTATGACCGTTATCCGCGTCGATTCTGATCTGGCCTTGCGGAGCGTCGAACGTGGCGCCCATCAGTGCCTCGCGCACCTGGTTGGGGTCGTCCGTGCCGCAGGCCTGCATGGCCCTGGCGGCAAGGTGCACCTGCGAATAGGTCGCTTCCCAGACCATGTTGGTCGGTGTCCCTTCGCCCAGCCAGTCGTAGAACCCGCTCAGCACCTGCTGGTTTCGTGCATTGTCCAGTGACTGGAAGTAGGGGGCCGCGGTGACATGACCTTCGGCTGCGTCAAAGCCCATTATGGCGATATCCGTCTCCGAGGTGGTGAGGCTGAAGATCGGCAGCTTCGCAGGGTCCAGCCCCATGGCGCGATAGGCCTGGTAGAAATGGGGGATCGAGGGGCCCACAAGGTTGCAGTAGATGCCGTCCGGCGAGGTTTTCAGGATTTCCCGAAGGTAGTTGTCGAATTCATCCCTGGATGCGTCCAACTTGACGAAGAAATCGGTCAGCGGGGGCTGATCGTCGTGGCAGATCTGTTCGGCCATGGTGCGGGAGGCGACGCGCGGCCAAATGTAATCCGACCCTATGATGGCGATGCGTGAGCCTGCGGTTTCGGCGATGTATTCCGCCATCTGGCTGGAATTCTGGTTGGCCACGGCCCCGCCATAGATCACGTTCGGGGAATATTCGAACCCTTCGTACTGGGTCGGATAGAACAGCAGGCCGTTCTTGTGTTCGACCACGGATTTCACGGCCATCCGGGTGCTGGAGCGGTAGGCGCCGAAAATCAGGCGTACCCCGTGATTGGAGATCAGCTCGTCGGCGAGGTAGCGGTAATAGACGACGTCGGAGCCGGGGTCGAAATGGACAATCTGCAACTCTTCACCGTCAATGCCGCCGGCGGCGTTGACCTCGGAGACGGCGAATTTCAGCGCCGCGAGCATCAACCGTTCGGTGCTCGCGGTGACGCCGGTCTCCGAGTGCAGGACACCAATGCGGAATTTTGATTTGGATTTCTTCAAACTTGGCCCTCTGCAATGCTTTTCGTCTGCCGGTCGTCCGGGGTGTGCTGCCGCTGGGCAGAGCAAGGCTGGCGCCTGGGCTGCCCCATTGTCCGGCATGGGCGGTTCACAGGTCGGGAGCGGAGTTCAGGTGTCCCGAATTTTGTGAAGCAGGAATGTCCCATTCAAGTCCCGACTGTGGGTTTGGCCCCACCGGGCATATCCCGAAGGGGCATTTTCCGCGGGACGGCACAAAATTTGCGCCGTCCCGCCGCGTTCAGGTCATGCGGCCTTGTGGCGCTCCTGCGCCTCTTTGCTCAACGTGGCGAGCGTCTTGCCCCAATAAGGCAGGGTGCGCCGTTTCAGCATGTCGCGGAACTGGCTGGTGGTTTTGGCCAGAAGCGTGCCGTCGCCCCAGTCGAGGATAACGCCGTACTGGCGGATGCAGTCCATGTCCTTGATCTCGCCCGCGCGGTAGCGCGCGGCGATGGCCTCGGGATCCTCGTCCAGCCATCCGACCCGCTCTGCCGCGATCCGCGCACGCGCCGCCTTGGTCGCCTCTTCGTCGACCTGGTATTCGGCAAGGTCCCTGTCGATTACCTTGATGACGACGCCATAGTCGATCAGGGCACGCTGCACGCTGACATACTCGTCCGCCACGTCCTCGCAGACAGCTTGCGCGTCGCGCATAAGCGGATCGCCCACGCCACCACCTCCGGCAGAGGGACGGGTGAACACGTCGTTCAACTCCAGAGGCATGTTCGAGAAAATTGAGCCGAGATAACGCTCCTTCTCGGTGCCCTTGTTGAGCCAGACCCCGTGCGGGATGGACGGCAGCCCGCCCCACATGCCCCAGGTGACCGAGCGCTCGCGGTCACAGCAATAGGACATCACGATCCGTTCGCCCTCGAACACGGCGCCACCTTTCTGCGCGCCCAGTCCGCCACGGGATTCCCCCGGCCCGGCGGAGTCCTGCACGAAGTCGTGGCATTCGGTTATGACCGGCGCCAGTCGTTCCTGGCCCTCCAGCGGCTGGATGCCGTATTGCGCGCCGAAAACCGGGGCGGTGGCGTTGAAGCCGTCGCGCCCGTTGCGGCCGCCCCAACCGCCCGCCATCCAGTCATACCACATGAAATAGGGCTTCTCCTCGATCCGCGTGTCGCGCCCGCCGACCAGCAGGTATTCGAGATTGAAGGCGCAGCCCATCGTCCGTTCGGGAAGGATATCTGCCCAGATGCCGAATACCGAGTTCATCAGCTTCTCGAACGGGCCGGAACAGAACCCCGCGCTGGGGCTGGGCCATTGCGCATTAACCACCGTTCCCGGCTCGCCCACGTTGACTGTCACCGCCCGGTAGAGGCCGGAGTTGAGCGGCAGGTCCGGGAACTGGTACTTCGTGCCCGCCACGACCCCCGCGAAGGAGCCGCCATAGGCCGCGTTGAGAAAGGTCGAGATCTGCGGGTGAGAGCCGGAGAGATCATAGTGGGCATGGTTGCCGTCGATCGTCAGCTTGATCTTGATCGGGATCATGCCTTCGCCCAGCTTGGGATCCTGGTCGATGTAATCCTCCGCATACCAAGTGCCGTCGGGCAGTTCCGCAAGGCGGGTGCGAGTCAGCACCTCGACGTAATCCTGCACCTCTTGAAAGGCCGCCTTGATCGTCTCGACCCCGTACTTGTCGCAAAGGCGCACGATCTCGCGCTCCGACACGGCGGTCGCCTCGGCCTGGGCCTGCATGTCGCCAATCACGTCGCCCGGGTTGCGGGTGTTCGCGGCCATGAGCTTGGCCACATCGGCCAGCCAGACGCCCCTGCTCCAGACCCGCACGGGGGTGATGCGCAGCCCTTCGCCCATGTGATCCAGCGCCGTGATGTTGAACGAGCCGGGCGCCGCGCCACCCACATCCGCCCAATGGCCATTTGCCTGCGAATACCCGATCAGCTCGCCCTTGTAGAACATCGGGCGGACGATCCGGGTGTCGTTGAAGTGGCTGCCCCCCCGGAACGGGTCGTTGACGATGAACACGTCGCCGGGATGAATGTCGTCACCGAACTCCTCGATTATCGCCTTGCAGGTATAGTGCAGCGTGCCGACATGGGCGGCGATGTCGCCGGTGCCCTGCATCACCAGGTTGCCCTGCGGATCGCACAGGCCGGAAGAGAAGTCACGGCAGTAGATCACGAAGGAATAGCAGGTACGAAGTAACTGCTCGGCCATCTGGTCGACGATATTGACGAAGGCGTTGCGCAGCACTTCGAAGGTTATCGGGTCGAGGCTCGTGTTGAACTCGGTCAGCCGGTCCGCCGGAGCGGGGGGTGTTTGAATGCCCTTGTCTGACAGGCCGGAATAGGTGGTCAAATCTTTCATGTTCTGTTCCTTTTCAATGTCTGCGGGCGGCAGCTGCTATTCGTCGCCAAGCTTGATCTGGATGTTCAGCCACCCGTCGATATAGGCGGAGGCATTGGGCGGAATGACAGTGGTGGAATCGAGCTGGTCGATGATCGCCGGGCCTTCGATTGTGACTCCGACGGGCAGGTCATCCCGGTCGTAGAGGTTGGTCGTCAGCGCGCTGTCCTGGCCGTGGAACCAAACCTCGCGCGTGCCCTTGGGGGTCGCCTCGGGGCTTTCGCCGATCTCGATCTTCGGGAAGGTCGGCTTGGGTGTCACGCCGATGGCGCGCAGGGTCAGGCGGTAGACTTCCACCGGGAAGTCCTCCCGTCGGAAATTGTGAGCCTTCTCGTATTCGTCGTGGAAGATCGAGATCGCCTCTTTCATGGAAGTGACGTTCGCCGGCAGCGGCACGGCGAGCGACCGCCACTGTCCGCGGTAGCGCATGTCGACCAGCCGCTGGAAGGTCATCTCCTCGTCCCGGACGCCGTCTTTCAATAGACGTTCGCGCCCTTCGACTTCGATCTCGGCAAAGGCCGCCTCCAGCTCCGCGGGGTCGACTTCGGAGGCATCGGCAAAGAACATCTTGGTGACGTCATGTTGCACATCCACCAGCATGCAGCCCACGGCCGAGGTCACACCGGGGTTCGGCGGCACCACCACGGCGGGAATATTCAGCTCCCGTGCGATGTCGGCCCCGTGGAGCGGGCCCGCGCCGCCGAAGGCGACCAGGACGAAATCCCTAGGGTCGTGGCCCCGCGCGATGGAGATCAGGCGCACCGCGTCGGCCATGTTGGCGTTGGCCACCCGCAACGTCGCCAGCGATGCTTGCACGATGTCGAGGCCGAGCTGGTCACCGATCTTGCTCATCGCCGTCACGGCGGCATCGCGATCCAGCTTCTTTTCGCCGCCCGCCAGCTCGGTGCCGACCCGGCCCAGGATGATGTTCGCATCCGTGTTCGTTGCTTCGGTGCCGCCGCCGTTGTAGCAGGCCGGACCGGGCACCGAGCCCGCGGAATGCGGGCCGTTGCGCAACGATCCGGCTTTGTCGAGCCATGAGATGGAGCCGCCGCCGGCGCCGATGGTCAGGACCTCAATCGAGGGGAAGCAGATCGGGTGGCCCCAATCGACCTCCCATTTGTCGGTCATGCGCAGTGCGCCGTTTTCGGCCAGCGAGATATCGGCGGAGGTGCCACCCATGTCGAGGCCGATCGCGTTGTCATAGCCGCATAGCCCGGCGAAATACTTGCTGGCAATCGCCCCTGCCGCGATCCCGGAAGCCGCCAGGCGCGCGGCGTATTTCTCGGCCGAGGCCGGGGTCATCACCCCGCCGCCGGAATGGAACAGCAGCACGTCCGAGGCATAGCCGGAGTCGCTGGTGCGCTTGGCAAGGTCGCGGGCATAGGGGCGAATGATCGGGGCGAGGATGGTGTTGGCCACCGTGGTCGAGAAACGGTCATCCTCGAAGATCTCGGGGTGCGTTTCGTGCGACGTGGTAATGGCCACGTCCGGCCCCAGCACCTCCTCGAGGATCGCGGCCATGCGCAGCTCATGCGCACCGTTGATATAGGCGTTGATGAAGCAGACCGCGACAGCACTGACACCGCGCTTCTTCAGGACGCGGGCGATTTCGCGCGCGGCATCCTCATTGAGCGGCTCGACGATCTCTCCGCGGTAGTTGATCCGCTCGGCCACGGCGAAGCGGTCGCGGCGACGGACATAGGGCGGGGTGCCTTCCTTGTAGGCGTCCCACGGATCCTCGCGTGTGCCGCGGCCGATCTCCAGCACGTCGCGGAAACCCTTGGTGGTCACCATCGCGGCGGGCTTGAAATTCCGGGTGATCAGGGCGTTCGTCGCGGTGGTGGTGCCGTGAGTGAACAGTTCCACATCGGCCCAGTCCACACCCACTGCGTCGGCCCCATTCATGACGGCATCGATCGGGTTGGCAGTGCTGGGTACCTTGGCGACTTTCTGGATGCCGTCGCCCCCGAGCACGAAGATATCGGTGAACGTACCGCCCACGTCGATTGCCATGCGCACTTTCGGCTTATCGGCCGAAGATCTAACTATATTTCCATCCATGGACATTCTCGGAATCCTCTCGGGTTTAGAGATCAGGGAGCCGCACCATAAACCGAACGGAATCGTGGCGTTTGGGTCGGGTCGGACTAACTTTTGGGGGTGTCATAGATCCCGCACACGCTGTCGGGGCGAGATCTGGCTGCGCTCGCTGTTGAGCGCTTACGTTGACCGTACAGAGGATTCGGGATTTCGCAACGGTTTTTTTAAAGTAAACAATTTCAATAACGTACGTGGGGCGCGTGCGGTTTGGACCTCGGGTGAGAGCTTCATGTGGCTGAGCATTCCAGCCGCGCGGTAGGGGGCGATTCCTTATGATGGCCGCCCGGGAAATCGTGTAACTTTGTTCTTCAGTCGCAGTGGCCAGACGAATTCGAATTCGTCGCGGCTCGGACGGTCACCTGCTTGCTTCAGTCAAAGACAAATACCGACGATCTCGTCTGCCGTAGTGGCAATACGTCACCGCCTGACCAGTACAGAGGTGCGCATCGAGATATCATGGATGATGCATCATGCTTGACTTGTGAGGCCAGCCGTGAAAATGTTGCAGCGATCAAGATGCCGCGAGGCTGATGGTACGTGTGGCTTTGGGCACAGGGTGTCCGGTGAAAGCCCCAGAGTATCCATTCGGCACTTCGCGCTTCGCTTTAGAGTTTGAGCGGGAGGAAACATGCAGAACACGGAGCTTACCGAAGCCGAGATCGAACTTCTTCAGGACAAGGCGCAGTTTGTCCGTCTCGAGACGCTGCGCCTGATTTCGATAGCGAAAGTCGGTCACTATTCCTCGGTTTTTTCCTGTGCCGAGATATTCGCGTCGCTCTACTACGACGTGATGAGCATCCGCCGGGGCGAGCCCGGCTGGCCTGACCGTGACCGCTTCCTGATGGGGAAGGGACATGCCGCGGTGGGCCTTTTTCCGATCCTTGCCGACCTGGACTTCTTCGATAAATCCTGGCTCGACAATTACACGCGCCTCGGGAGCCCGCTGGGCGACCATCCCGACATGCGCAAGGTGCCCGGGGTCGATTTCAGTTCCGGATCCATCGGTCACGCGTTGTCGAACGGCGTCGGCATGATGCACGGGGCCCGGATGCAGGGGAAGGAGTTCAACGCCTTCGTCATGCTCGGTGACGGCGAGATGCAGGAGGGGCAGGTCTGGGAGGCGGCGCTGAACGCCGCCGGTCACGGGCTGTCCAATCTTGTCGCCATCGTGGATCGCAACGGCTACCAGCTTGACGGCAAGGTCGATGACGTTCTGGGGGTCGAGCCGCTTGACGAGAAGTGGCGCGCCTTCGGCTGGGAGGTGCACACCGTCGATGGCCACGATGTCGTCGCCCTCACGGAACTGCTGCGTCGGGTCAAGGCCGACAAGATGCGCACAAAGCCGTGCTGCATCATCGCCAAAACCAGCAAGGGCAAGGGCGTCGACTACATGGAAAGTGAGCCGGGCTGGCACCTCGGCTATCTCGCGCCCGAAGATACCGAGCGCGCCCGTCAAATGATCCTGACCCAGAATGGAGAGCAATCGTGAGCGCCCCCATAAGCAAAGAGAGCTGGCAATACCGTGAAATGAACACGCGCGCACCGAGCCTTTCGGTGCTGTCGGACACCCTCATCGAACTAGCGGAGGCCGGCCATCCCGTGGCCGCAGGCACCGCCGACCTGCAATATTCAAACGGGCTGGTGGGCTTCGCGCAACGCTATCCCGACAGGTTCGTGCAATTCGGCATTTCCGAACAGAACATGGTGTCTGCCGCCGCCGGCATGGCCACAACGGGGCTTGTTCCGTACGTTGCGACCTTCGCGTCGTTCCTCGGGCTGCTGGCGTGCGAGCAGATCCGGATGGACATTGCCTACTGCGCACAACCTGTCCGGTTGATCGGCCACCACACAGGAATATCACTGGGCTTCTACGGCACCTCGCACCATGCCACCGAGGATATCTCGACCATGCGCGCGATTGCCGACCTGACGGTCATCTCGCCCGCTGACGGGGCCCAGTTCGCACAGCTCCTGCGGGAATCCGCCACCTATCCGGAGCCGATCTATTTCCGCATCGGGCGCGGTCACGATCCGGCGGTGTATGACCCGCAGGAAGAATTCCGGATCGGCAAGGCCAAGGTGCACGGCATCGGCGACGACATTACCATCATCGCATGCGGCTATGCCGTTCACGGCGCGAAGGCGGCGAAAGAGGCGCTCGAGGCGAAGGGCCATTCGGTGGGGCTGATCGATATGCACACGGTCAAACCACTTGACGAGGATGCCGTCCGTCAGGCGGCCGAGCGGTCCAAAGTGATCCTGACCGTGGAGGAGCATAACATCCTCGGCGGTCTCGGCAGCGCGGTGGCGGAAATCATGGCCGAAAACCCCGGAAAGGCCCGTCTGAAGCGTCACGGCATCATGGACGAATACAGCCTGATCGCGCCGCCCACGCATCTTTACAAGCACTACAAGCTCGATGCCGCGGGGATCGAGGAGGTCGCCGCTGCGCTGATCTGAGCATCGGCTGGCGTAACGAAAAGGGCGCGCGACCCAACGGTCGCGCGCCCTTCCTCGTTTCGTGTCGGGTTACGCGAAATCCAGCAGCACCTTGATCGATTGCGCCCTGTCCATCGCGCAGGCAAAGGCGGCCTCGGCCTCTTCGGGCGGGAAGGAGCCGCTGATCACCGGGCGCACGTCGATTTCGCGCGATCCGATCAGGTGAACCGCCCGCTCGAACTCCGCGTCGAACCGGAATGTCCCGCGATAGGTGATTTCCTTGGTGATGACCGGGTTCAGGGTGACCGGCACCTCGTTGGGTGTCATGCCCACCTGGATGATCGTGCCGCCCGGGCGCGTGACGTCGATGGCTTCCCGGATGGAATTGGGATGACCGGAGCACTCGAACACGACATCGACCTGCCCACGCTCGTCTTTCTCCGCGTCCAGCGCGGCGGGGTCCGAGACATCGAAGACGGTGTCCGCCGCCAGCGTCGTCGCCAGGGCCAAGGGACGCGGGGCAACATCTGCCGCCATGACCGCCGCCGCCCCGGCCTGACGTGCGGCAAGAAACGTCAGCGCCCCGATCGGCCCGAACCCGGTGACCAATACGCGCGCGCCCTTGAGGTCAGGCCCCTGCGCGACCGCGTGCAGACATACCGCCAACGGTTCGGCAAGTGCCGCCTCCCTGAGGCTTGCGGGTCCGACGAGCGGAACCGCCTGGGCCTCGGTGCAGGTCACGAATTCGCGGAAGCCACCCTCCACCGGCGGGGTCCGCATCGCGCTCCCCATGAACCGCATGTCACTGCACATCCGCGCCATTCCCTGACGGCAGTATCGGCATGAGCCGCAGGCTAGGCTCGGGTTGACGGCCACGAGGTCACCGGGGGCAACCCGCGTGACGCCGGAGCCCACGGTTTCGACCGTGCCTGACAACTCGTGCCCCAGCACCATCGGCGACGTCATGCGCACGGTTCCGAATCCGCCATCCTGGTAGTAATGGATGTCCGAGCCGCATATGCCGCCGTGGTGAATCCTCACCCGGACCTCCTCCGGCCCGGGGTCGGGCATCTCCCTCTCTTCAAGACGGAACTGTCTTGGCTCGTCGAGTATCAGGGCTTTCATTCTTCCTCCCGTGTCATCCGGTGTTGACGCTACAAGACATATCATGCATCATGCGTGATAACAATCGCAATCACCTGGATGCTGAGGAAACGGGAGGAGCCGCTTGCAAACGCCGGGCATGATAGATGGAAAGACGCGCGTCATTGCGCATCTGGCTTATCCGTCGGATCACCTGCGGACGCCACCGCTCTTCAACGCGCGCTGCCGGGCGCTCGGATTGAATGCCGTTCTTGTCCCGTGGCAGGTTCACCCCGACAATCTCGCCACGGTGCTCGATGCCTTGCGGGTCAGCGAAAGCGTCGTCGGCGTCATCGTCACTATCCCGCACAAGGAAACCGTCGCCGCGCTTTGCGACAGCCTCGAAGGCCCCGCCAGTCATCTCGGTGCCGTCAATATCGTCCGCAAGGACGACGACCTGACGTGGCGGGGGCGGATGCTCGACGGGGTTGGTTTCGTGCAGGGGCTCGATGCTGCCGGCCACAAGATCGCGGGGCGTCATGCGCTTCTGGTGGGGGCAGGGGGCGTCGGGGTCGCCATCGCGGATGCGCTGGCGGAGGCCGGCGTCGCGAAACTGACGATCTCGAACCGCACCCCGGAACGGGCCGAACGGCTGGCGGACAAGCTTCGCAAGGTGCACACCGGCGTGGCGATCAGCACCGGCCCGGCGGATGCGACGGGGTTCGACCTTGTCGTCAACGCCACCTCGGTCGGCATGAAGCGGGACGACCCGCTCCCGCTCGATCCCGAAACGATAGCCGAAGGCACTATTGTCGCGGAGGTTATCATGGAGCCCGAGGAAACCGCGCTCCTGAAGGCCGCAGCCTTGCGCGGCGCCATCGCACATCAGGGAAAGCACATGCTCACCGGGCAGATCGACGCTTTCGTCGATTACCTGCTGCCGGAAATCGACGCCCCCCCGGCCGATCCCGGCACCGATACACAAGACCATATGGAGAAGGCAAAGAGATGATCGTTTTCGGAGCACCACGCAAGTACATCCAAGGCCCCGGCGCGCTTGCCTCGATCGGGCCGGAACTGGCCGGCATGGGCAAGAGCGTTGCCCTGCTCGCCGACGAGCGGGTCCGAGACCTCGTATCCGGGGCGATGCGCGACAGCTGCGCCGAGGCCGGGCTCGAAATGTCCGAATTGCTGTTCGGAGGCGAGATTACCTATGCCGAGGTCGACCGGCTCGCGGGCCTTCTTGACGGCGCGACGCCGGATATCGTCATCGCCGCCGGCGGCGGCAAGGCGATCGACACCGGCAAGCTTCTCAGCCGCAAGATCGACGCGAAATTCGTCTCGGTGCCGACAGTGGCCTCGAACGACGCGCCCACCAGCCATATCGCCGTTGTCTACGACGAGTCCCACAAGATCGTCGGTGTCGAGGAAAACAAGTCGAACCCCGATCTGGTGCTTGTCGACACGGCGATCATCGCGAAGGCTCCGGTGCGGCTGCTGTCCGCCGGGGTGGGTGACGCCCTCGTGAAGTGTTTCGAAGTGCGGCAATGCATCGAGTCGGGCGGCAAGAACGTCTTCGGCGCGACATCCCCCCGCACCGCGCTTGCCCTTGCCGAAGCCTGCTATGACACGGTTCGAACCCATACCGCCGCGGCCTACAAGGCACTCGAGGGGGGCGAGCCCAATGAGGATTTCGAGCGCGTTGTCGAAGCCTGCATCCTGATGAGCGGCCTTGCCTTCGAAAGCGGTGGCCTCTCGGTGTCTCATGGCATGACGCGCGGCCTTTCCGCCGTGCCCGGCGTGGCCGATGCCCTGCACGGTCACCAGGTGGCCTACGGGCTTCTGGTGCAACTCGTGCTCGAAGGGCGCGGACCCGAATTCATGTCCGACATGCGCGGTTTCTACAGGGAGGCATTGCTGCCTCTGACGCTGGCGGAGCTTGGCCACAGCGGGCAGGCCAACTCCGACATCAAGACCATCGCCGACCTTTCGGCGGAGGCCGCGCACATGAAAAAATTCGAAAAGCCGATCAGCGCCGACGACATCGCCCGTGCGATCGACGAAATCGAGGCCGCCTGAAAGGGGCCGTGACATGGAGGATCTCGCGTGAGCCTGAACCGCTTCTCCCTTGACGGGCGTGTCGCGCTCGTCACAGGGGCCGGCCGTGGCATCGGACGGTCCCTGGCCGAAGGCTTTGCCGGGGCAGGGGCCAAGGTGCTGGTCAACGACCTGCACCCGGAGATGGCCGCCGAGGCGGCCGATGCGATCCGCGCCCAGGGCGGCACCGCCGAGCCGCTGGCCTTCGATGTGACCGACACAGCGGCGGCGGAAGACGTGGTCGCACGCGTCATCGCCGAGCATGACCGCATCGATATCCTCATGAACAATGCCGGCATCCTGATCCGCAAGCCGGTCGAATCCCATGACATGGACGACTGGAACCGCGTTGTCGGGATCAACCTGTCGGCGCTCTACGGCCTGTCCCGCGCGGTGACGCCGCATATGAAGCAAAAGGGGCGGGGGCGGATCATCAATACCGGCTCGACAATGAGCGTCTCTTCGCGACCGGGGGTGATTTCCTATGTCGCGGCCAAGCATGGCGTTCTGGGCCTCACGCGCGGCCTTGCCGCGGAGCTTGGGCCCCATGGCATCACCGTGAACGCGATCGGTCCGGGTTACATCCTGACAGAGATGAACAAGAAGGTGCTCGGCACCGATCTCGAGCAGATCGTCATCGACCGCACACCGCTGGCGCGGTGGGCCGCCCCGGAAGAACTGCAAGGCGCGGCAATCTTCCTCGCCTCCGACGCGGCAAGCTTCGTGACCGGACAGATCATCGTTGTTGACGGCGGCATGACGACCAATGTCTTCCTGACCGAGAGCGTGGATCTCGGAGTGGCAAGTTGAGGGCCGAATGACAGCGCAGAGTGACATGACGTTGAAAAGCGCCGAGGTGATGCGGGTGAACCTGCCGCTGGCCTCGCCGGTGCAACTCGGTGCACAGGAGATTTCGGCGCGGGAATACATCGTGCTGCGGCTCACGCTGGCCGATGGGTGCGAGGGCTTCGCCTATGCCTACACGCGCGGGCTGCCGCTCTTCGAGATAACGGTCGAGGCCGCGCGGCGCTATGTCGGCGGGTCGGCTGACATGCGCTGCGGTCTCCAGGCGGCGGCCATGGGGCAGGCGCCTGCGCCGCACGCGGCCCTCGCACGTGGTGTCAGCCTGTGCGACATCGCCCTTTGGGGCGCGTGGTGCCGCGCCGTCGGCAAACCTCTGTGGAAGGTGCTGGGCGGCGCACGCGAGGCCGCGGTGGCGATGCCGGTCATCGGTTACGGCATGACACCCGAAAAGGCGGCGTCCGAAACTGCGGACCTGGCCGCGCGCGGGTTCACGGTCATCAAGCTCATGATCGACGGGCGCGACCCCGAGGCGGACATCGCCGTGATGGAGGCAATGGCCGGCGCCCTGCCGCCCGGCTGCGGCTTCGGCATCGATGCCCACTGGTCATGGACGTCAAAGGCGCAGGCGATGCGCACCTGCCGTGCCGCCGAACGGCTGGGCGCCCGATTTGTCGAAGACCCGGTCGCCCCGGCCCGGTGGCGCGTCGCGGGCGAGATCGCCGGTGAGGTGCCGGTTCCGCTGGCCATGGGAGAGGACGTGACCGATATCGCGACATTGCGGGACATCGCCGGCGTGTCGGCCATCCTGCGCATTGACGCATCCGTCATGGGCGGCATCAGCGGAACGCGCACGGCCATGGCGCTGGCGCAGACGTTCAGCCGACCGGTGATCTCACACGTCTTCCCGGCGCTGCATCTGCATTTTGCCCTCGCGGCGGAAGGCGACATGACCGTCGAGACCATCCTGCCCGAGCTGGGCGCCGATCCGATCGATCGTTTCCTGCTGGAACAGCCGCGGATCGAAAACGGAATGTTCCATGCCGGTGACACGCCGGGCGAGGGGCTTCGCATGGATTTCGATCGGCTATCAGACTACGCAATTCAGACAGAGAGAGTGACGCAATGACCCAGGCCGCACACCGCGCAACGTTCGACCACGTGGGGTTCATCACCTCGGATATCGAGACCTCGATCACCTTCTGGCGCGACGTGATGGGCTTCGACCCGCAGCCCGTCGGGGAGCGCCGGCAAGAATGGATTTCCAGGTTCATCGGCGTGCCCGGCGCACAGGTCAGGCTCGTCCACCTCTTCGGCCACGGCGCGCATATCGAGTTCATCGAGTTCTTCGAGCCGACCGCCGAGCCTGTGACAGCGGCGGCCAACCAGCCGACCGTCGCCCATGTCTGCCTGCGCGTCGACGATGTCGATGACTGGCGTGCCCGGATCCTCGAAGGGGGCGGCTCGCTTCAGGGCGAGACCGTAGCGATCACCGAAGGGATGGCGCAGGGACTGCGCGGCTTGTATATGAAAGACCCACACGGGATTCTGATCGAACTTGTCGAGTCTCCGCAAGAAACGGACGGGTGATGCATCATGGCGGGCAAAAGCTTATCCAGAGAAAGCCTTGCGACGCAGCTTTACAACAGCTTGCGGGCCTCTCTCATGGATGGCCAGTACGAACCCGGCCAGCGCCTGACTATCTCCGGAATCGCAAATGAATATGGCACCAGCATCACGCCGGTGCGCGAGGCGATCTTCCGCCTGGTCAGCGAGCGCTCGCTCGAACTGCGGGCCGCAACCTCCGTTCAGGTTCCTGAACTCGATATCGACCGGTTGCGCGAGGTTCAGCAGATCCGGATCGAGCTGGAAGGCCGGGCCGCCGCGCGGGTTGCCGAGATCATCACGCCTTCGCAGCTAAAGGACCTCAAGGCGCTCAACGCCCGCTTTATTGAGACGGCCGCAACCGACCCGGCGGCGGCAAGCCTGTTGAACCGCGATTTCCACTTTGCCGTTCTCAAGCTGGCCGACATGCCGATCCTTGAAGGCCTCTGCGAGAACATGTGGGTTCTGATGGGCCCCTTCCTGCGCCTTTTCCACGACCGTATGCCTGTGCGCAAACTGTCGAGCGAGAACCACAAGCATTTCGATCTGCTTGTCGCGCTCGAAGCCCATGACAGCGTCGCCAGCGAAGCCGCCATGCAGGAGGATATCCGCTGGGGCGAAGAGCTCCTGGACACGCTCGAGGAAGAACTTCGGGGCGGGGCGTCACTGGATGCGGCGGCAGCCGGGGTCGCCTCGGGCGTCAAACAGAAGCGCTCCTGAACCGGAGCCGCCTGAAAACCTGCGATTTTACACGGAAACAACCAAGAAGAACGGGGCTATGAAGCTTGACGACGCATGATGCATCATATATCGTACCAGATATAATGAGTGGGAGAATACCAACTCCTGCCACGATCCGCGAAGGCCGAATCTGACCGGGTCAAATATGCGAGCCGAAGGCCCCGCGCATCGGGGTCGGGTGTTCGCGGAACAGCCGGGATGCATGGCAATGCAACCCACTTAGGAGGAGAGAAATGGTAAAATCGATTGGTACTATCAGCCGTATCGGCGCACTGGGCCTTGGGCTCGCCGTGGGGCTTGGCAGCGTTGCAGCATGGGCGCAGGAGGCGACCACGCTGAAAATGAACCTCGTGATCTCGAACCAGGATCCGGTCTATGCCTACTGGGAGGACTTCGCCACCAAGATCGAGGAAGAATCCGAAGGCACCTTGAACATCGAGGTCTACCCGACCGAGACGCTCGGCAAGACCACCGACATGATCCAGGCGATCTCGCGCGGCGCGCCGATCCTGCAGGATTCCGACCCCAGCCACCTTGCGAACTACGTGCCCGACTACGCGGTCTTCATGGCGCCCTACCTGTTCAAGGAACCGTCGGATATTCCCGAGGCGTGGCAATCGGAAATCGGCCAGCGCATGGAGAAGGAGCTCAACGACCAGGGCCTGCGCATCGTGACGCTCGTCTATTTCGGCACCCGCAACCTGATGTGCAACACGCCTGTCGACGCCCGCGCCGATACTGCCGAACTGAAAGTTCGCAATGCGCCGACGAAGATGTGGAACTGGGTCGGTGAGGTGCTTGGCGGTATCACCGTCAATACCGCGTGGAGCGAAGTCTACACGGCGCTTTCGCAAGGCGTGGCCGACTGTGTCGAGTCGCCGCCCAACGTCGTCTACGGGATGAAATTCCACGAGATTCTCGACAACTACAACCTCACCGAGCACCTCGTGGCCAGCACCTCGATCGTCATGTCGCAGCAGGTCTACGAGTCGCTTCCCGAGAAGGCACAGCAGGCGCTTGACAGCGTCGGTCAATCCTACCCTGCGGTCCGGGCCGATCAGATCAAGTCGATCGAGAAAGAGTACATGGACAAGCTTGCCGAGGCCGGCGTGACGGTCAACGAGGACGTCGACAAGTCCGCCTTTATCGAGAAGGCGAGCGAGGTCAGCGAAAGCTTCCCCGAGTGGACTCCGAACCTCTATCAGGACATCGTGAGCGTAATCGAGTGATCCATTGCGTGATCCGTGCCGGTGCCATCGGCGCCGGCACGGGCCATCTCGCTTGGGTCAGGGCTCCTAAGGATCCGGAAGGCGCGACATGATGCTGTGGTTTGCGAGAAATTTCGAATTCCTGATCAGCGCCGCGGCCTTCACCCTGATGCTTGTCACGATCAGCGCCAACGTGCTCTGCCGGTACTTCTTCAGTTACGCGCTGCCATTCGCCGAGGAACTTGCGTATCTGGGCTTCGACTATGCCGTCTTCTTCGGCGCGAGCCTGCTGTATCGGGAACATGGCCTGATCGCGGTCACCGTCTTCGTCGACCGCCTGTCGCAGGGCATCAGGCACTACGTCCTGCTCTTCAATTTCCTCGTTCTGACCTTGGCCAATGCCTATCTCTGCTATCTCGGCTGGATCCTGTCCCAGGGAAGCTGGGTGCGCAGGTCGGCTTACATCGAATACCCGTACTTCTTCATCAACATCGCCCCGACGATCGCCTTTGGCCTGATGGCGATCTACAGCGCCAGGTTTTTCCTCAAGACCCTGTTTGGCGGCGTCGGGGAAGATGCCGGCATCTCCGAAGCCGAGTCGCCGGACGCAACATGACCCCACCCGCCACGTGCGGCCAAGAGACTGCGGAGTAGAGACATGCTTCCATACATGCCGGCCATCATCATGTTCGTTCTCTTCTTCCTGAGAATCCCGGTCGCCTTTGCGATGCTCATCGCGACCTGCTTCTACTTCGCGGTGATCAACACCACCTTCCCGGTGGAACTCGTCGTGCAGCGGCTTGTCGCCTCGACCGAGTCCTTCCCCTACCTTGCCATTCCCTTTTTCGCCTGCGCCGGCGTGGTCTTCAATTACGCCGGTATTACCGAGCGGCTCATGAAACTGGCCGAGATGCTTGTGGGGCACATGCGCGGTGGCATGGGGCAGGTGAACGTGCTGATGAGCGCCATGATGGGCGGCCTTTCCGGGTCGGCCAACGCCGACGCAGCGATGCAAACCAAGATCGTGGTGCCCGAGATGGAGAAGCTCGGCTATTCCCGCGGATACTCCACGGTGGTCACGGCCGCGTCCTCCTGCATCACGCCAATCATCCCGCCGGGCATCATATTGATCCTCTATGCGCTCGTCGCCGATGTCTCGATCGCCCGGATGTTCTTCGCGGGCTACCTGCCGGGCATGATCATCTGCGCCCTTCTGATGATCACCGTTGGCCTGATCTCGCGCTACCGCAACTACGCCCCCTCGCGCGACAGCCGCGCCGACCTCAAGGCGATCGGCTGGCAAATGGTCGACTCGATCTGGGCGCTCGTTCTGCCGCTCGGCATCTTGATGGGGTTGCGCATGGGCGCCTTCACCCCGACAGAAGCGGGCGCCGTCGCCGTGCTCTACGCCATTGCCGTCGGCGCATTCATCTACCGCAAGCTGAAATGGTCTGACGCCCCCAAGATCCTGCGGGAATCCGTCATCGCCACGGCGAGCGTCATGTTCATCATCGGCGCGGCCAGTGCATTCGGCCAGTACCTTACCTGGGAAGGCATTCCGCGCGCCATCGCCGCCGCCCTCGTCGAGAATATCGATCAGCCCTGGGTGCTGCTGCTCGTGATCAACCTCATCCTGATCGCCGTGGGATGCTTTTTCGAGGGCGGTGCCGCGATGATCCTGCTCGCGCCCATCTTCGTGCCGGTCATCAAGCAGGCGGGCATCGACCCGATCCATTTCGGTATCGTCATGTCGATCAACCTGACGATTGCCGGTTTCACGCCGCCATTCGGCACCATGATGTTCATCACGACGTCCATCGCGCGGGTCCGTTTGGAGGAATACATCCGCGAATCCTGGCCGTTCTTGCTGGCGTTGCTCGGGGCGTTGTTGCTGTTCACCTTCGTACCGCAGATCGTGTTGGTCGTGCCGAACCTGTTTTACGGCTGACGGCTGAGAGCGGCTGGATCAAGCCGTCAATCCGGCCTTCGCGTCTAGCAACAGCCCTTATGACGCAAGCGCGTCCTCGACTAGCACGTGATCCTGCGCAATCTCGCCAACAGGGCGGGTAAGGGCGTTTCGCAGGCCGTGGCCTTTGTCTTCAATCTCCATAGCCTGCCAGAGCATGCGTGCTGACAGAACTGACGGGAATGCCGTTCGAGAAGGAGGTGGTGGCGATCCTGCCGTTCCTGGTGCCGATCCTGCTCACGCTGCTGCTGTCGGTGTTCTTCCCTTCTCTGGTGACGTACCTGCCGGACGTGACGCACTGGGGCCCGGTGTTGCGGGGAGCGGAACGCATGGTTCGGGAATTGGCACTACTTGGGGGCGGAGCGGCGCTGTAGTCTGCGCCGGAGGACCAAGGGAGGCTCAGGCACGAGGAGGAGAAGAGCGTGGCTGACTTCGACGTATTTTCACTTTTCCGCATGAGTTTTGCCATGGGTCCGGGCCGGTTTGGGCGGTCGTTGCGCGCGCAGGCGTCGAATGGCGGCAAGACCCGGGGCACCGTTGTGCACGTAATGGCACACCGGCGGCGCCAGCGAGGCCGGGCATGAGGGTTACACATCACGCGGGCGCCGGGGGCGCGCCGCGATCCGATATCGGGAAAGGCAGACAATGAGCGTACATTCTGGAACGAGGAAGCTGACGGCGATGTCGCTTGCGGGGCGGCGGGGGGAGATGCCGATCGTTGGGCTGACGGCCTATACCGCGCCGATCGCGGCGGCGATGGACGAGGTGGTGGATTTCATCCTCG
>NZ_JAUCYU010000005.1 GCF_030373445.1 Roseovarius sp. | reverse complement strand
ATGCCATAACCTACAGGCTGCCCTTCCAGGTCCGTCCCGGCGCACCCGACTCGTCAATCGACATCGCCAGCTCAGGCAACGTGGGGATCGGCACCAACACCCCCGACGCGCCCCTCGAGGTCAGCAACGACGACACGTTCAGCTTCTTCCGGGTCACCGCCACCGGTGCGCCCGTCAACCAGTCAGTCGACGTGGTCTTCACCCAGGGACCCCTCGGCACCGGCGAGTTCCGCTACAACATCGTCGACGGCGACGGGCCCGAGATGCGATTGAACGCCGATGGCGACATGGCGATCGACGGCACGCTGACGACCTCCGGCTCCTGCTCCGTCGGCTGCGACGCGGTGTTCGATGCGGGCTACACCCTGCCCTCGATCGAGGAACATCACGCCCGCACCCTCGCCCTCGGCCACCTGCCCAACGTGGGCCCCACCCGCGACGGCGAGCCGTGGGACGTGACCGACAAGATGGGCCGCATCCTCAACGAGCTGGAACATGCGCACCTCTACATCGCGCGGCTCAACGAACAGAACGCGGCACAGGCCGCCCAGATCGCCGCCCTGACCGCCCGGCTCGACGCGCTCGACCGGCAGGACTGACACACGCCCTTCCGGTTTCCGCCGCGGCGGGCACCGGCAACAAGATCAATCGCCCTCGCCGGTTACGAAGCGGGGGACACCAACCGGAGTCAGAAGATTGAAACGTTTTTTTACCACCGCTTTTGCCCTCGCCCTGTTTCCCGGAGGCGCGGCTATCGCCGATCACGTCTTTGAGCAGAACGTCATCGTAGACGCCAATCTGCTATGTGTCGGCACTGACTGCGAAAACCTCGAACCAAGGTTGTCGGCTTACATCGGTATAAAACTCAAGTCCCTAACCAACGCGATCCTCTTTGAGGACACAACCACCTTGGCGAACAACGCGTCCTGGGACTGGCGGCTCAGTGCCAACGAATCGACAACTTTCGGCGCTGATGCCTTTTTCCTCACTGACGTCACCTCCGGCACCAATCCGTTCTGGGTCACCGGCGGCGCCCCCAGCAATGCGCTTTACGTCGCGTCTACTGGCGATATCGGCCTCGGCACCTCCCTGCCGCAGGCCGACCTGCACATCCTCGGCTCCAACCTGGCCAAGCTGCGAATGGAAACCTCGCTGGGCGGCTTGCGCACATGGGAAACCGGTGTCTCGGGCGCCGGCTACTGGGTCGGCGACGTCACCGCCGGAACCACCCCCCTCGTTGTCGAGGGCAACGTGCCGAGCAACACGCTCTACCTCGATGCAACCGGCAATGTCGGTATCGGCACCTCCAGCCCCGACGCGCCGTTCGAAGTGAGTGACAGCAACACCTTCAGCTTCTTCCGCATCACCGCCGAGAATGCCCCGGTCAACAGGTCGGTCGACATTACCTTCACCCAGGGGCCGCTGACCACCGGAGAGATGCGCTACAACATCGTCGACGGCGACGGGCCCGAGATGCGATTGAACGCCGATGGCGACATGGTGCTCGACGGCACGCTGACGACCTCCGGCTCCTGCTCGGTCGGCTGCGACGCGGTCTTCGGCGCCGACTACCCGCTGCCCTCGATCGAGGAACACCACGCGCAAACCCTCGCCCTGGGCCATCTGCCCAATGTCGGGCCGACGCGAGACGGCGAGCCATGGGACGTGACCGACAAGATGGGCCGCATCCTCAACGAGCTGGAGCACGCCCATCTCTACATCGCCGAACTCGAGGCCCGCGACCGGCTGACACAGGCCCGGCTCGACCGCCAGCAGGCCGAGCTCGCGGCGCTGGCGGCGCTCGTGGCACGGGTGACGGACCCCGCCCCCGCGACGCGCTGATCCGCCCGGCAAACCCGCGTTTGGCGATTGGCCGGCACCGGGTGTATCATGGCCCCACTACCATCGCGCCCGCGCCCGGCGCGACGCGGGCGCATGCGCATGTCCCTCAGACGGAGCCATTGCCATGCCGCGCCCCCGCCTTGCCCTCACCGCCCTCGCCCTGGCCGCCTGCGCCACGGCCGCCCAGGCCGCCGACCTGCACAATGACGGCGTCTTCATCCTCGACGACGACCCCGCCCTGGCCGACCTTTTCGTCGACGATGTCGCCGTTATCCAGGGCGAGCTGTGCATCGGCGGCGCCTGCACCAGCAGCGAAACCTTCGCCTCGACCACCCGGCTCAAGATCACCAGCACCGCCACGAGCATCGACTTCATCGACACCTCCACCGGCAGTTTCCCCGGCCGCGACTGGCGCCTGCGCGTCAATGACAGCGGCACCGTCGGGATCGACCGCTTCTCGATCGAGGATCTCGACATCGGCACCATCCCCTTTACCATCGAGGGCCCGGCCCCCGAGGCAGCGCTCTACGTCTCGGCCTTCGGCAATGTCGGGCTCGGCACCGCGATGCCGCTCGAAAACCTGCACATCACCGACCTCTTCGACCCCGGGCTCCGGCTCGAGGTCACCGGCGGCTCGCCCTATTCCTGGGATATCGGCGCGAACGGCGCGGCCTTCTTCGTCGCCGACGAGATCGAGGACACGGTGCCCGTCGTCATCCGCCCCGGCGCCCCGAGCTTTGCATTGCATGTCGACGCCAGCGGCAATGTCGGCCTTGGCGCCGTGGAGCCCGATGCCCCGCTCGAGCTGTTCGGCCCGGACAGCTTCAACTTCCTGCGCATCACCGCCGACGGCGCCGCCGTCAACCCGTCGGTCGACGTGGTCTTCACCGAAGGTCCGCTCGGCACGGGCGAACTGCGCTACAACATCGTCGACGGCGACGGGCCGGAAATGCGGCTCAACGCCAACGGCGACATGCGTCTTACCGGCACGCTCACCACCGGCGGCCCCACCTGCGACAGCGGCTGCGACGCGGTGTTCGACGCCGAGTTCAAACGCCTCTCCGTCTCCGAGCACGCCGCGCTCATGTGGGACAAGGGACACCTGCCCGCGGTCGGCCCCACCCTGCCCGATGCCCCGATGAACGTCAGCGAGAAAATGGGCGGCATCCTCAACGAACTCGAGCACGCCCATATCTACATCGAGGAACTGAACGAGCGTCTCGCCGCACAGGAGGCGCTGAACGCCCGGCTCATCGCCCGGCTCGACGCGCTGGAAGCGGTCGACTGACGCCGCCCCGCTTCTTCTGGCCGAAAATATCCTGGGCGGGGACGTTGAATTTCCAAAGGAAATTCAACGCTGGGCGCAACGCCCCCTGCCCGCCCTAGTCCTCGCCCTGCGCCTCGGCCCGGCTCTTGCCCGACACGTTCATCGCCAGCGTCGCCGCCATGAACTGGTCCAGATCGCCGTCCAGCACGCCCTTCGTATCCGAGGTCTCGACGCTCGTGCGCAGGTCCTTCACCATCTGGTAGGGCTGCAGCACGTAAGACCGGATCTGGTTGCCCCAGCCCGCGTCGCCCTTGGCCTCGTGCGCTTCGGCAATCGCCTCGTTCCGCTTGTCCAGCTCCATCTGGTAGAGCCGCGATTTCAGCGCCTTCATGGCGATCTCGCGGTTCTGGTGCTGCGACTTCTCCGAGCTGGTCACCACGATCCCCGTGGGAATATGCGTCATCCGCACGGCCGAGTCGGTCTTGTTCACGTGCTGCCCGCCCGCGCCGGACGAGCGGAACGTATCCACCCGCACGTCCGAGGGGTTCACCTCGATCTCGATATTGTCATCCACCACCGGGTAGACCCAGACCGAGCAGAAGGAGGTATGCCGCTTGGCCGCTGAATCGAAGGGCGAGATCCGCACCAGCCGGTGCACGCCCGATTCCGATTTCAGCCAGCCATAGGCGTTGTGCCCGGAAATCTTGTAGG
The DNA here is from genome assembly GCF_030373445.1 of Roseovarius sp. Classification (GTDB taxonomy): domain Bacteria; phylum Pseudomonadota; class Alphaproteobacteria; order Rhodobacterales; family Rhodobacteraceae; genus Roseovarius. The sequence continues at coordinate 324,238 of NZ_JAUCYU010000005.1, read as the reverse complement.
CGGCCGACTTGATCCCCGCCTCCTCGCCCGGGCTTTCCGACTGAAGCTCCACCGTGTAGCCCCGCTTCTCGGCCCAGCGGACATACATCCGCGCCAGCATGTTGGCCCAGTCGCAGCTTTCCGTACCGCCCGCGCCCGCGTTGATCTCGAGGAAGGTGTCGTTGCCATCCGCCTCGCCGTCCAGAAGCGCCTCCAGCTCCTTGGCGGCGGCCTTCTGCTGCAGCGCCTTGATGGCGGTCTCGGCCTCGCCCACGACCTCGGCATCGTCCTCCATCTCGCCCAGTTCAATGAGCTCGATGTTGTCCGACAGGTCCTGCTTGATCGTGTCATGGGTCTCGATCGCGTCGACCAGCGCCTGCCGGTCGCGCATCAGCTTCTGTGCCTTGGCGGGATCGTCCCACAGGGTCGGGTCCTCGACACGGGCGTTGAATTCCTCCAGCCGGTGCTGGGCGGTCTCCCACCCCATCCGCTGGCGCAGAAGCTCCAGCGAATTCTCGATCTCTTCCACGGCGGTTTCGATTTCAGCGCGCATGCGTCAGGGTCCTCGGTCTGCTCAGATGCGGGTGATACCAAGGGCCAAGGGGTTGGACAAGACGGGTCGGTACGTGTCGCTCCCCGCGCGGAACAAAGGCGTCCCGCGGCCCGCCGACACGCGGCCCCTACGACACCGCCAGTTCCGCGTAAGACACCATCACGTGCTCGCGATACGCCTCCCGCGCCTGCAGCCGCTCGTAATACCGCGCCACGTTGGGCAGCTCCGCCCGCTCGATCCCGATCTCGTAATAGCGGTACAGCACGTGCCCAAGCTGCACATCCGCCAGCGTGAAATCCTCGCCCGCGAGATGCGCGGTTTCGCCCAGCCGCTCCTCCGCGATCGCCAGCGCCTTTTCCAGCGCCGTGACGGAGGCCTCAATCGCCGGCCAGTCGCGCTCGGCCTCGGGCGTGCGCACCACGCGCCAGAAGATCGGAACGGTAAAGGCGCTGGCCACGTTGATCTTGGCCCATTCCGCCCACTTGTCCACCTGCGCCCGCGCCGACAGGTCCTCCGGCCAGAACGGCGCCGCCCCGTAGCGATTGGCGAGATACCGCAGGATCGCCGCCGATTCCCACAAGGGCGCGTCGTCGCCATCCCGGATCACGGGCACAAGGCGGTTGGGGTTCATGGCAATGAACTCGTCCGTGTCCGTGCCGCCATACTTGTGGCCCACGTCAAGCCGCTCGTGGTCGAGCCCCAGCTCGGCAATGCCCCACATCACCGCCTGCACGTTCGACGAGGTCTTCCGTCCCCAGACCGTCAGCATGGGCACCTCCCGTTCCGTCCCTTCAGCCTAGTACAGCCCGCCCGAACTCAGGCTGCCAAAGCTCGCCTTGTCGCCCACGCTGCCGGTGTCGCCGTCCGAGGTGGTCACCTCGCGCACCTCTTCCGAGCGGTTCTGCTCGTAGATATCGAGGTCGGTGCCCATGGCGAACCCGCCGTCATAGACATAACCGAACAGCGGCTCTTCCCCGTCGCGGAAATACTCGGCCACCACATGCGCCCCGCTCGCCCCGTCGGGCAGGCGCTCGCCGGTGTAACGGTCGATCTTGATGAAATGCCCGCCCTCGGGCACCTTGAACTTGCCGCCGCCGTATTTCTTGATCGCCTGCGTCATGAACTCCTGGAACACCGGCCCGCACATCGACGAGCCATAGGCGCTCCGCCCAAGGCCGCGCGGCTGGTCGAAACCGATATAGCAGCCCGCCACGATGTTCGAGGTGAAGCCCACGAACCACACGTCCCGCGCGTCGTTGGTGGTGCCCGTCTTGCCGGCCACCGGCACCGACAGGTTGATCGCGCCCGAGGCCGTGCCACGCTGCACCACGCCCTGCATCATCGAGGTCAGCTGGTAGGCGGTCACCGGGTCGATCACCCGGTCGCGGTTCGACACGATCCGCGGGCCCCGGTTCTGCGGGATCGACGGGTCGTCGCATTCCACGCAATCGCGCGGATCGTGGTTGTAGACCGTCTCGCCGTACCGGTTCTGCACCCGGTCGACCAGCGTCGGCTGCACCCGCTCGCCGCCATTGGCGAACATCGCGTAGGCCGAGACCATGCGGTAGAGCGTCGTCTCCTCCGAGCCCAGCGAGTTGGCAAGGAACGTGCTCATCCGGTCATAGACCCCGAACCGCTCGGCATAGGCGGCGACGGTGTCCATTCCCACCTCCTGCGCCAGCCGCACGGTCATCAGGTTCCGCGACATCTCGATGCCGGTGCGCAGCGGCGTCGGACCGTAGAACTGGTTCGACGAGTTGCGCGGCCGCCAGATGCCCCCGGCGGTGTCGATCTCGATCGGCGCGTCGATCACGATGGTCGCGGGCGAATACCCGCTGTCGAGCGCGGCGGCATAAACGAACGGCTTGAAGGACGACCCCGGCTGCCGGTCGGCCTGCGTCGCCCGGTTGAACACCGAATCCTGGTAGGAGAACCCGCCCTGCATCGCCAGCACCCGGCCGTTATGCACGTCCATCGCCACGAAGCCGCCCTGCACCTCCGGCACCTGCCGCAGGGTCCAGCGGATCAGGCTGCCATCGTCGTCCGAGGTCATCCGGCGCACATGCACCACGTCGCCGCGCTTGAAGGTCTCCTTGAAGTCGCCCGGCAGCCACGCGATATCCTTGCGCGGCACGCTCTGCACCTCGGCGATCGCCTCGATGCCGACGGTCATCTCCTGGTCGCCGCGCTCCAGCACCACGGCCGGGTACCACTTGCCGTCAAGCTCGATATCGCGCGCCACGTCCGTCGCCGCCAGCGCCTCGCGCCACGCCTTCTCGTCGTCCAGCACCTCTTCCGGCAGGGTCTCGCCCGTGCCGCGCCATTTGCCGGCGTTGCGGTCATACTGTTCCAGCTGCCGCTGCAGCGCCTGCGCGCCCGCGGTCTGCATCTCCGGGTCGATCGTCGCCCGCACGGTCAGCCCGCCGGTAAAGAACTCGCCCTCGCCGAAATCCTGCGACAGCTGACGCCGGATCTCGTCGGTGAAGTAATCCCGCGGCGGCAGCGTCTCGCGCCATTCCGGGAAATCCCCGTTCTGGACAGACCGCAGCTCGGCGGTGATCTCCTCCTCCTTCACCGCCTCTGAGATGTAGCCGTTCTCGTACATCTCCGTCAGCACGTAGTTCCGCCGATCCCGCAGCCGGTCCTTGTTGTGCACCGGGTGCGTCCGGCCCGGCGCCTGCGGCATCGAAGCCAGGAACGCCGCCTCGTGCGGCTCCAGCTCGCTCAGCGTCTTGTTGAAATAGGTCTGCGCGGCGGCGGTCACGCCATAGGAATTCTGCCCGAGGAAAATCTCGTTGAGATAGAGCTCGAGGATGTCCTCCTTGCTCAGCGTCTCCTCGATCCGCGTGGCCAGGATGATCTCCTTGATCTTGCGCTCGATCCGCCGGTCGCCCGACAGAAGGAAGTTCTTCATCACCTGCTGGGTGATGGTCGAGGCGCCGCGCACCGTCTCGCCGCGGGTCTTCACCGCCTCGACCACGGCCGCGGCGATGCCACGCGCGTCGTATCCGGCGTGGTTGTAGAAATTCTTGTCCTCGGCGGAAATGAAGGCCTGTTTCACCAGCTCCGGAATTTCCTCGGCCGGGGTGAACAGCCGCCGCTCGCGGGCGAACTCGTCGATGATCTTGCCCTCGCCCGAGTAGATCCGGCTGATCGTCGGCGGCGTGTAATTGGCCAGCGATTCGTGGCTGGGCAGGTCCTTGCCATAGATATGGAACACCGCGCCGATCGACAGCGCGACCATGACGACGACCAGCGTCGCAAGGCTGAAGATCGTTCCGAACAGGCTGAGGATAGGTCTGAGCACGCGCGGCCCCCGTTTCAAGTTAGGCATTCCTATAAGCGGCGGGCGAAAGCCCGTCAAAACACAATCGGGTCAGGCCCGGCACCCCTCCGCCTACTGGCGGACAAGCTTGGCGGCGGCGGCATCGGCGATCCGCCAGGCCTCCAGCGCGTCGCGGATGCCGGCGGCCATGGCCGCCCGCCACACCGGGTCGCGTAGATGGTCCAGGTCGCTGCGGCTCGACAGGAACCCCAGCTCGATCAGGATCGACGGGATATCCGGCGATTTCAGCACCGAGAACCCGGCCGAGCGCAGCGGCCGTGAATTCAGCGCGATCCCCTGCTCCTTGATCCCCAGCCGCACCGCGCGGGCCAGCTGGTCGGCGCGCGGCTGGGTCTCCATCCGGGCCAGGTCCATCAGCACGTCCGCCACCACGTCGTCGCTCTCGGTCAGGTCCACCCCGGCCAGGATATTGGCCCGGTTGTGCCGCTCGGCCAGCGCGGCGCTGGCCTTGTCGCTGGCGCTGTCCGACAGGGTATAGACCGTGGCGCCCGTCGCCCGCCCCTCGCTCAGCGCGTCGGCATGAAGCGAGATGAACACGTCCGCCCCCAGCTTGTGGGCGATCGCCACCCGCCGCTCGAGCGAGACGAACTTGTCCTCCTCCCGCGTCAGCGCCACGTCGAAGCCCCCGGCCCGCATGAGCTCGTCGCGCAGCTCGCGGGCAAAGCGCAGCATCAGCTCCTTCTCGCTGTCGCCGTCATTCTCGGCCCCGGGGTCGATCCCGCCATGGCCGGGGTCCAGCACCACCAGCAGCTTGCCCTCCCCGGTTTGCCGCGCCTGCTTCACCGCCGGCAGGCCGGGCTGGTCGATATCCCACCCGGGCAGCGGCGCCGCGCCCGCCGCGCTGGCGAAATCCGCCTCCGACACCTCGCGCAGCACCACCTCGATCTGCACGGTGCCGCTCGCCTTGTCGGTCTTCGCCTCCGTGGTATCCACTGCGAAGGGCCCGGCCATGTCGACCACCATCCGCGACCAGCCGGGCCGGAACGTGCCCATCCGCACCGCCTTCGCCCCCTCGGCCCAGTCGATCAGCTTGGGGTCAACCCCGCGCCAGTCCACCTCGCGGAAATCCATCACCAGCCGCGCCGGCTCGTCCAGCGTGAACACCCGGAACGGCACGCCCTGGCTCAGCCCCAGCCGCACCCGCAGCCCGCCGCCGATATCGTCGATGCGCGTCTGCGCCATCTCGACCCGCGCCAGCGCGGTCAGCTCCCGCCCCTGCGCATGCGCGCCCAGGCCCATCGCGCAGATCACCAGCGCCAGACAAATCCTGATCATCCTGCTCTTCCGCCGTTACCGGTCTTGGTTGCGTCCAAGCATACACCAACCGGGCCCTCTTGCCCACAGCCCACGCGCCCCGCAAGGCCCGAAAAACCATTTGCCGCACCCCGCCGCCCGGCCCCGCTTTCACTTTTCCAGAAATACTCAATCCCCCAACCGCGCCCCAAACGACACGCCCGCAATCCACGCACCACCCCCGCTTCTTCTTGGCAAAAATACTCAAATCCCGACACCCGCCCCAAGGCGCAGGCGCCGACAATTTCAGCGCCCCATGAAGGCCTTCAACCGCCTCAGCCCCTCGGCAATATCCGCCGTGCTCCGCGCATAGGAAAAACGCAACGTCCCGCCGCCCCGCGCGGGGTCGAAATCCAGCCCCGGCGTCACCGCCACGCCCGCCTTCTCCAGGATTTCCTGCGCAAACCCCCGGCTGTCATCGGTCAGGTGGCTCACATCCGCATAGACATAGAACGCGCCATCGGGCGGCGCGATCCGGTCGAACCCCGCCGCCGGCAGCCCGTCCAGCATCAATTGCCGGTTGGCGCGGTAGACATCCATGTTCGCCTCCAGCTCCTCGCTGCAATCCATCGCCGCCAGCGCCACCACCTGGCTGGCATGGGGCGGGCAGATGAACAGGTTCTGCGCCAGCCGTTCCACCACCCGCACGTGATCCTCCGGCACCACCATCCAGCCCACGCGCCAGCCGGTCATCGAGAAATACTTGGAAAACGAGTTGATAACGTAGCATTCGTCACTGATTTCCAGCGCCGTTACCGCCTTCGATTCATACTCGATCCCGTGATAGATCTCGTCGCTGATGAACGCCGCCCCCTGCGCCGCGGCCGCCTCCATCAGCGCCGCCATGTCCTCGCGCCCCAGCATCGTTCCCGTCGGGTTCGCCGGGCTCGCCACCATCAGCCCCGACAGGTCCAGCCCCTCCAGGTCCGCCGCCACCGGCTGAAGCCGGTTGGCCTCGCGCGTCTCGATATCCACCGGCACGAGGTCCAGCGCCCGCAGGATCTGCCGATAGCTCGGATAACCCGGCGCCCCGATCCCCACCCGCTGCCCGGTGTCGAAGAGCGCGGTGAAGGCCAGTATGAACGCCCCCGACGAGCCGGAGGTCACGACCACCCGGTTCGGGTCCAGATCCACCCCGTACCACTCGCCGTAAAGCCGCGCGATCCGCGCCCGCAGCGCCGGCAGGCCAAGCGACACGGTATAACCCATCGCGTCCTCGCCCATCGCGGCGGCCAGCGCCGCCCGCGCGCCCTCGGGCGCCGGCGTGCCCGGCTGGCCCACCTCCATGTGGATGATGTGCCGCCCGGCCGCCTCGGCCTTGCGGGCGGCTTCCATCACGTCCATCACGATAAAGGGATCGACGCCCGACCGGCTTGAGTTCCGCATGGATTTATCCCTAGACTGCGCCACGTATTCGAGCCTTGGGTTGCACCGGAAAGAGACGCGCCGTCAATGCATCATCTCCGATTTCCGGCCGGGGCCCTGCCGGCCCCCGCCGCACCCGCAAGAGCGAAATGACGAAACACCGATTCACCAGTATGACGGAGACCCGCTTCATGACACGCCCCCTTCTGCCCGCGCTGGCCGCCATGGCCACGCTCGCCCTGCCCGCCCAGGCCTTCGACCTCGAGAACATGACCGATGCCGAGCGTGACGCCTTCCGCACCGAGATCCGCGACTACCTGCTCGAAAACCCCGAGGTGATCATGGAAGCCGTCGCCGTGCTGGAACAGCGCGAGACCGCGGCGCAGGCCGAATCCGACGTGCAGATGATCGAGGACCACGCCGAAGCGATCTTCAACGACGATCATTCCTGGGTCGGCGGCAACCCCGAGGGCGACCTGACGCTGGTCGAGTTCATGGATTACCGCTGCGGCTATTGCCGCCGCGCCGCGCCGGATGTCGACGACCTCGTCGAGTTCGACGGCAACATCCGCTTCGTGATCAAGGAATTCCCGATCCTGGGCGAGCAGTCGATGACGTCGGCCCGCTTCGCCATCGCCACCAAGCAGGTCGCGGGCGACGACGCCTACAAGGACGTCCACGACGCGCTGATCACCTTCGGGGGCGATATCGACGAAACCGCCCTGACCCGCATAAGCGAGACGCTCGGCCTCGACACCGACGCCATCCTCGCGCAGATGGAAAGCCCCGACGTGACCGAGGTGATCGCCGAGAACCACCAGCTCGCCAAGTCGCTGGGCATCTCGGGCACGCCCTCCTTCGTGATGGGCGACCAGATGCTGCGCGGCTACGTCCCGCGCGAGCAGATGGAAGTGATCGCCGCCGAGATCCGCGCCGACTCGTGAAGCGCGTCGCGGGGGCGGCCCTGCTGGCGGCCTGCTGCGGCGGGCCGTCCCTTGCCGAGACCGATGTCCTGAACCTCACCCCGGCCGAGCGCGCCATCCTCGGGCAGGAGATCCGCGCGGTCCTGCTGACCGTGCCGCAGCTCCTGCCGCTGGACCGGCCCCCGCCCGATGCGGCCGACCTCTACGCCGAGGCCATCGACAGCGACCTCGCCCGCCTCAGGGCGCATCGCGAGGCGCTCTTCTCCCCCGCCCTGCCCGGCTTCGGGCCCGAGAACGCGGCCCACACCATCGCCCTCTTCACCCGTGCCAACTGCCCCGACTGCGCCCTTGCCGAGGCCGACCTGCGCGCGCTGGCTGAAACTCACGACCTCCGCGTCACCCTCCTCGACATGGAGGAGAACAGCGCCCTGGCCGACGCCCTGCAACTCGACATGGCCCCCAGCTACGTCTTCCCGGATCAAATGCTGCGCGGGCATATCCCGGCCATCGTGCTGGAACGCTACCTCGCGGAATAACCCCCCGCCCGGCTCAGCACCGAACCGCGCCGCCTACTCCGCCGCCTGAGGCTCCGCCTCGCCCGCCTCGATCTCGGCCGCGCGCTTCTCGACCTCCTCGACGATATGGTCGATCATCTGGTCGTTCGACATCTTGTGGCTCGCCTTCCCGGCCAGGTAAACCATCCCCGACCCGGCCCCGCCGCCGGTGAACCCCACATCGGTCATCAGCGCCTCGCCCGGCCCGTTCACCACGCAGCCGATGATCGACAGGCTCATCGGCGTCTTGATATGCTCCAGTCGCTCTTCCAGAACCTCGACCGTCCTGATCACGTCGAACCCCTGCCGCGCGCAGGACGGGCAGGAGATGATGTTCACCCCCCGGTGCCGCAGCCCCAGCGATTTCAGGATCTCGTAGCCGACCTTCACCTCCTGCACCGGATCGGCCGACAGGCTGACGCGGACCGTGTCGCCAATCCCCATCCACAACAGGTTGCCAAGGCCGATCGCCGACTTGATCGTGCCGCTCATCAGCCCGCCCGCCTCGGTAATCCCGAGGTGAATCGGCGCATCCGTCTGGTCGGCCAGCATCTGGTAGGCGGTCGCGGCCATGAACACGTCCGACGCCTTGCAGCTGATCTTGAACTCGTGGAAATCGTTGTCCTGCAACACCTTGATATGGTCGAGACCGCTCTCCACCATCGCGTCCGGCGTGGGCTCGCCGTATTTCTCCAGCAAATGCCGCTCCAGCGAGCCCGCATTCACCCCGATCCGCATCGAACAGCCATGATCGCGCGCGGCCTTGATCACCTCGCGCACCCGGTCCTGGCTGCCGATATTGCCGGGGTTGATCCGCAGGCAGGCCGCGCCCGCCTCGGCGCTCTCGATCCCGCGCTTGTAGTGGAAATGGATGTCCGCCACGATCGGCACCGGGCTTTCCCGCACGATCTCCTTCAGCGCCTTCGAACTCTTCTCGTCCGGCACCGAGACCCGCACGATATCCGCGCCCGCCTCGGCGGCGGCCTGCACCTGCGCCACCGTGGCCTTCACGTCCCAGGTGTCGGTATTGGTCATGGTCTGCACGCTGATCGGCGCGCCGCCCCCCACCGGCACGTTGCCCACCATGATCTGCCGGCTCTGCCGGCGGTGGATATTGCGCCACGGGCGGATTTCATTGAGCGACATCAGGTCGGCCCCGCTAACTCGGAAATTGCGTCTGGTGGAATCATAGGTGCCGCAACCCGCAGTCGCAATGCGAAGCGACCGGATTATTCCTGCGGCGATACGTCCGACTGCTCGAGCTGGGCCACGTAGCGCGACAGGTCGCGATCCTGGCTCAGGTCGGCCACGTCATAGCGCTCGGTCAGCCCCTCGGCCGCCAGCGCAAGGTCCGACGTGACAGAGCCGTTGGGGCCAACCGGCCCGTAATGCTTGCCCGCCACCTCGAAATACACCGCGCCGGATTCGCCCACCCGCAGGGTCGGCGGCTCTTCCGTCACCGGCACGCTGTAGGTGTCGCCGCCGTTCAGGATGCCCTCGTAGACCACGCTGCCATCGGCGGCGCGCACGCGCACCCATGCCGGCCGCACGGCCACCAGCCGCACGCCGGGCGGCGGATCGGCCACGACCTTGGGCGTGTTGGCGCCGGGCGTGGTGTTGCCCACGGCGGGCACCGCCTCGCCCACGCCTTCCACGGCGCTGGCAATGGCATTCTCGATGGCGTTGCGGTCCACCGGGTCCGACTGGCGGTCGGCCTCGGGCAGTTCCGCCACGAAGGTGCCCACGTCGGCCGGATCGAGCGTCGAGATCGGCGCATCGCGGGCCACCATCACCGGCACGTCAAGCGCCTCGGGGCGATAGGGCCGGTCCAGCCCCTCCTCGGCCACCGGCGGCAGGACACCCGCGCTGCGCGTCGGGTCCTCGCTCTGGGCCGGGGTCTTGACCGCGGCGTCGAGCGGGTCGAGGTCGGTCAGCACGTCGGGCGTGTTCTCAACCGGGGCGAACTGCACCCGCTGGATCTCGTTCAGAACGCTCCACCCGCCGTAACCGATCCCGGCGATCAGCGCGACCAGCACCAGCGCCGAGCCGATGGCGCCCGGCTCGATCTGGCTGAACATGGTCTCGCGCGCCGGCAGGAACGGCGTCGAAGGCGCGATCAGCGGGTCTTTCGGGGTGGCATTGCGGCGCGGCTTCTCGTCGGCCTTGCGGATACTCGAGGCACCCGCCGACATGCCATGCGCCACCGAGAACCCGCATTCGGTGCAGAAATCGGCAAAGGCCGCGTCCGGGTCCATGCCGAGATAGCGCGCATAGGAGCGCACGTATCCGGGAATGAATCCGGGCGTGTCGAAGGCATCCGGGTCAGCATTCTCGATGGCGGCAATATAGGAGGCGCGGATGCGGATCTCCCGCTCCACGTCCAGCAGCGATTTGCCAAGGGTCGCCCGTTCGCCGCGCATCTTGTCCCCCAGACGCACGTCATAGGCATCGAAACCCCTTGGTTTCTCCGCATTTACAAGAGGATCAGCCGTTTTGCTCCGGCGTATGGCCATGCAACCTGCCCCTTACAACCCATTGCCTGTTACCCGAATTGACGATTCGGAACCCGCTCTTTTTGTTTATAATAGGTTACCACAACGCAATATATATTGCACGTGCCGCATCATCTTTCAGGGGCAGGATGCGGTATTACGCCGACATTTCCGCCCGGTTGAGGGCACAATGGCTCCACAGCTCGTCCATCGCGCGGATCAGGTGGTCCATCTCGTCGGGCCCGTGCACCGGCGACGGGGTGAAGCGCAGGCGCTCCGTACCGCGCGGCACGGTGGGGAAGTTGATCGGCTGAACATAGATGCCGTAGCCTTCCAGCAGCATGTCCGACAGCTTCTTCGTATGCACCGGGTCGCCCACGATCACCGGCACGATATGGCTGCCGTGGTCGATCAGCGGCAGGCCCATGCCCTTGAGCCGCGTCTTCAGGATCTTCGCCCGCTCCTGGTGCAGGTCGCGCAGCGCCTGGTCCCGCTTGAGATGCGCGACCGAGGCCGCGGCCCCGGCCGCAACGGCCGGCGGTAGCGACGTGGTAAAGATGAACCCCGGCGCATAAGACCTTATGGCGTCACACATTTTCGCGCTGGCCGCGATATAGCCGCCCATCACGCCGAACGCCTTGGCCAGCGTGCCGTTGATGATGTCCAGCCGGTGCATCAGCCGGTCCCGCTCGGCCACGCCGGCGCCGCGGGGGCCGTACATGCCAACCGCGTGAACCTCGTCGATATAGGTCAGCGCGCCGAACGCGTCGGCCAGGTCGCAGATCGCCTCGATCGGGCCGAAATCCCCGTCCATCGAGTAGACGCTCTCGAACGCGATCAGCTTCGGTGCGTCAGGGTCATCCGCCGCCATCAGCTCGCGCAGGTGTTCCACGTCGTTATGCCGGAAGATCCGCTTTGCCCCGCCGTTGCGCCGTACCCCCTCGATCATCGAGGCATGGTTCAGCTCGTCGGAATAGATGATCAGCCCGGGAAACAGCTTCGGCAGGGTCGAGAGCGTGGCGTCGTTGGCGATATAGGCGCTGGTGAACAGAAGCGCGGCTTCCTTGCCGTGCAGGTCCGCCAGCTCGGCCTCCAGCCGCTTGTGATAGACCGTGGTGCCGGAAATGTTGCGCGTGCCGCCGCTGCCGGCGCCGGTGGCGTCCACCGCCTCGTGCATCGCCTCCAGCACGACCGGATGCTGGCCCATGCCAAGGTAGTCGTTGCCGCACCAGACCGTGATCGGCGTCTCCGACCCGTCCGGTCGCCGCCAGGTGGCATGCGGGAACTGGCCCTGCTTGCGCTCGATATCGATGAAGGTCCGATACCGGCCTTCTTCATGCAGGCGCCCGATCGCCTCGTCCAGCTTGGCCGTATAATCCACGTCGGATCCCCTTCCTTGGCAGTCTTCGGTCCCATCTGAATCCGGTCCGGGCCCGAGGTCGCGCGCCGCACGACATATTCAATATTCTGTATGCATGTCCATAAGATGCATATAAGATGGCGCTTTACAGGACAACAGGTAACAAATCGTCACGCCCCTGCGCCTTGACCTATGTCAACTTGCTGGACAGTGCCCCGCGTCCTGATACGGTCCCCGCGATATAGCAAGACCACGCGGAGACTTCCATGCCGATTGACGCCGTTCTGACGCGCATTGACGACGAATTGCCCCAGGCCCTCGACCGCCTGATGACGCTTCTGCGGATCCCCTCGATCTCGACCGATCCGGCCTACAAGGCCGATTGCCAGGGCGCCGCCGACTGGCTCGTCGCCGACCTGCAAAGCATTGGCATCAATGCGGAAAAACGCGAAACGCCCGGTCACCCGATGGTCGTGGGCCATGTCGGCGACAGCGGCCCGCACCTCCTCTTCTACGGCCATTACGACGTGCAGCCCTTCGACCCGCTGGAGCTGTGGAAGACCGACCCCTTCGCACCCGAGATCCAGGACACCGACCAGGGCCGCGTGATCCGCGGCCGCGGCGCCTCCGACGACAAGGGCCAGCTCATGACCTTCGTCGAGGCCTGCCGCGCCTGGCAGGCGGTCAACGGCACCCTGCCCTGCCGCATCACCTTCTTCTTCGAAGGCGAGGAGGAATCGGGCTCCCCCTCCCTCGTCCCCTTCCTCAAGGACAACGCCGAAGAGCTTTCCGCTGACATCGCCCTTGTCTGCGACACCTCCATGGTCTCGCCCGGCGTCCCCTCCATCGCCTCCCAGCTCCGCGGGATGCTGAAGGACGAGTTCACCCTCCACGGGCCCAGGATCGACCTGCACTCGGGCCATTACGGCGGCCCCGGCCTAAACCCCCTGAAGGAAATCGCCCGCATCATCGCGTCGTTCCACGACGACACCGGCCGCGTCGCCGTCGAGGGATTCTACGACGGCGTCGAGGAGGTGCCCGACGAGCTTCTCCGCCAATGGGAAAACTGCGGCTTCGACGAAGAAACCTACCTCTCCTCCGTCGGCTACAGCCAGCCCCACGGCGAACAGGGCTATTCCACCCTCGTCCAGCAATGGGCCCGCCCGACGCTCGAGATCAACGGCCTCTGGGGCGGCTACCAGGGCGCGGGCTCCAAGACCGTCATCCCGGCCGAGGCGCATTGCAAGCTCACCTGCCGCCTCGTGGGCCAGATGGACCCCGACCACGTCCGCCGCGCGCTCCGCAAGCATGTCGAAGACCGCCTGCCGGTGGACGCCTCCGTCACCTGGGACAACAACCTCGACGGCTCCCCCGCCTCGGTCATGAACATCGACCGGCCCGAGTTCGAACAGGCCCGCCAGGCCCTGTCCGAGGAATGGAACCGCGAGGCCGTCTTCTCCGGCATGGGCGGCTCGATCCCGGTGACCCGGTTCTTTAAGGACATCCTCGGCCTCGATTCCATGCTCATCGGCTTCGCCCAGGACGACGACGCCATCCACTCGCCCAACGAGAAATACAACGTCGAGAGCTTCCACAAGGGCATCCGAAGCTGGGCCCGCGTGCTGGACAAGCTGGCGGGGTGAGGGTGGTGTTCTACCCGTTGAAAGCATCTCCCCGCCGGGCGTGCGCCGGCCCGTGGGGAGGCGCTGCAAAGGTCATGGTCGCCACTTTATGGGGCCACGCACATCCTCCCCATAGACGTCATGCTAGATCTCAAAAGCGCCTGCCCGCCGGGACGGGCCGGCGCTCGCCCGGCGCCGCGCCAAGGCGCGGCTCTGTTCCGGGCGTGCTCTGCACCAACCCACCACCCCAAAGGCTCACCCCATGACCATCCCCGGCTTCACCGACCACACCGCCCCCCTCAACGGCATCGACATCACCTGGTCCGAAGCCGGCGACGGCCCGCCGCTCCTTCTTCTCCACGGCTTCCCGCAAACCCGCGCGCTCTGGGCCCGTATCGCCCCCGAGCTGGCGCAAACCCACCGCGTCATCTGCCCCGACCTGCGCGGCTACGGCGACAGCGGCAAACCCGCCGAAATCGCCGCCTACAGCTTCCGCGAAATGGCCCGCGACCAGACAGCCCTCATGCACCACCTCGGCCACGCCACCTTCGCCCTCGCCGGCCACGATCGCGGCGGCCGCGTGGCCCACCGCCTGGCGCTCGACGCCCCCCACGCCGTCACCCGCCTCTGCGTGATGGATATCGTCCCCACCCATACCCTGCTCGAGCCGCTCAAACGCGAGGTGGCACAGGCCTATTACCACTGGTTCTTCCTGGCCCAGCCCGAGCCCTTCCCCGAAACCATGATCGGCCATGACCCGGACGCCTATTATCATTCCTGCCTGCTCGGCTGGGGCGGCTCAAAGCTTTCCGATTTCGACGAAGATCAACTGGCGGCCTACCGCGCCGCCTGGCGTGACCCCGACACCATCCGCGGCATGTGCAACGACTACCGCGCCGCCCTCTCGCATGATGTCCACGACGACGCCGCCGATCTCGACGCCCGCGTCACCTGCCCCACGCTGGTGCTCTACGGCGCGCAGGGCGCGATGGCGAAAGCCTTCGACGTGCCCGCCACGTGGGAAGACAAATGCACCGACATGCAGGCCCGGGCCATCACCGGCGGCCATTTCTTCCCCGATACCAGCCCGGCCGAGACCACAACCGCCCTCGCGACCTTCTTCAACGCAGGCGAGGCAGCCCGAAAGGGCTGACGAGCAAGCGCGAATTTTCAAGGGAAGGGAAAGTGGCGCGGTTGACGGGGCTCGAACCCGCGACCTCCGGCGTGACAGGCCGGCACTCTAACCAACTGAGCTACAACCGCGTGCCGGGCGTCTTACGCCAGCCCGCCGCGCCCGTCAATCGCCAAATATCACCTCGCCCGCCTCTTTCAAGGCCCCGCCCCCGCACCGACGCGATACCGACAATATACCGACGTGATACCGACGTCGCAAAACCCGGCAAAACAGGGCCGATCCCCGCGAATCGCGACCCGGCCCCGAACACCCGAAATTTCCGGAAATTAACCAAATGCAGCGATGGCGCGGTTGACGGGGCTCGAACCCGCGACCTCCGGCGTGACAGGCCGGCACTCTAACCAACTGAGCTACAACCGCCCGCTGCGCACCCGGGGCAACCGCCCCAAGCGTCTGCGCTTCTTAGGCCCGTGGCCCGGCCCCGTCAAGCACCCGAAACGCCGAATTCGCGGCTTTTCTTTCCGCCGCGCCCGCGCTCACTCCCCGTGGCCCAGGGCCCGCATGATCTGGCCCAGCCGCCGCCGCTGATCGGGGTCTTCGCAGGCCGTGTACCAATCCTCCAGCATGGCCATCTCCTCCGGCCGCAGCGCCCCGTCCGGCTTGTCTTCAAGGCTTTTCCGGATGGCTGCCAGCGTTTCCGCCCATGACCCGCCTCCCGGCGGCAGTCTCTTCCGCATCAAGTCTCCTCAATATCGCAACGACCCAACCGGTAAACCGCCGGCCGCCCTCAAGTATAAATCGCGTGCAATGCGCCCCGATGCCCGGGCCATCCCGCACATCCCTAATTCATGGCAGCATATATCAACGAATTCGCATTTGACCAGCGGGCCATGTATCGGCACGTGTTCAACACCCGAACCGGCGCGTTAACCCTCCGGTCATCTTAACCTGCGACACGCCCGAGTGTTCCGCGCGAACGCGGGGAAAAGCGGAAAGAAAGGGGAAAATGGTGGGTCGTGAGAGACTCGAACTCCCGACATCTTCGGTGTAAACGAAGCGCTCTACCAACTGAGCTAACGACCCCGTGACGCGCCTCATACAAAGACCGGCGCGGGCGCGCAAGTGGCAAGGTGACGATTGACAGCCGCGCCGCCGCACGCCTTCATGGCCGCCATGAGCTTCGACCCCGCCGCCCACTGGACGCACCCGACCCGCCCCTTCGCCGCGTTCCGCGTGGGCGAGGTCTTCCGCGCCCCCTCCCGCACCATGACCGAGGGCGTCTTCGCCGCCTTCCAGGCGGCCTCCGGCGACAACCACCCGATCCATTACGACCGCGCCTACCTTTTACGCCGTGGCCATCCCGAGCTTTACGCCCACGGCTTCCAGACACTGATCCAGGCGGCGATCGGCGCCTCGCCCCTGGCGCACGAGATGGGCGACGCGCTCATCGGCTTCCTCGAACAGTCCAGCCGCTTTCTCGCCCCGGTCTATTGCGGCGAAACGCTCTACCCCGCCTTCGAGATCACCGCCCTCACCCCCGGCAAGACCACCGGCGTGATGGAGCTTGCCATCACCATCCACAACCAGGACGGCACGCTCGTGGTCGAGGGGATGCAGAAATACCTGCTCACGCTCTGAGGCCCTGAGTTACGGCGCCTCCAGAACCGTTTCTTCCCCGTTTTCAAGCAGGTAGACGGCACCCTGAAGGTTGCTCAGCCTGTCCATGGCCTGCGCATCCAGCCCGCAGGCCTGCCCCCGCAGCACCTTGCCCAGAAGCCCGTGCGACACCACCACGCTGGGGCCTTCCAGCTCGGCCAGGAACGCCGCCACCCGGGCCTGCAACGCGTCCAGACCCTCGCCGCCGGGCGCCCCGGCATAGAGGAAGAGGTCCCCCTCGCCCGTCGCCACCTCGGCCCGCAGCCGGCCCTCCCAGTCGCCCGTCGCAATCTCCGAAAGCCGTGGATCGGTCACGAAACCCCGCCCCGCCAGCGCGATCCGCGCCGTTTCCTGCGCGCGGCCCAGCGGCGAGGCGAAACACCCGCCCGCGCCCGTCGCCACCCGCTGCAATATGTCCGGCAATATCCGCGCCTGCCGCGCCGCCTGGCTCCGGCCAAGCGCCGTCAGCGGCGAATCCTTGTGCCCCTGAAGCCGCCCTTCCAGGTTCCATTCGGTCTGGCCATGGCGCAGAAACCAGATCGGGGGAAGCTCCGCCATCGTGCAACCCGCTGCAAATCAAGGGAAAATGGTGGGTGATAAGAGATTCGAACTCCTGACATCTTCGATGTGAACGAAGCGCTCTACCACTGAGCTAATCACCCGCCGCCGCGTCTCTTAGCGCTACTCCACGGTCTCTGCAACCGTCTCGTTCGAATTATCGTCATCGGCGCGGTCTTCCGGGTCGAGCGCGGGGCCCGCGTTCTTGCTCTGGCGGATGCGCGCGATGGTGATGCGGGCATTGCCGGCATCCTTGGTGCGCTGCTGCTTGATCTTGCCGAAGGGCTGCAGGTTGACTTCTCGGCCTTCCAGTATCGCTTCGCCCAGGACGTCGATCATCGCTTCGATCACCGGCTTGGCGAATTTCTTCCGCACTCCCGACCGCTTGATCACCTCGTCCATCAGCTCGCGCTTCTTCAGCTCGGCGCCGCCCCCGTCTTCGGCGCTTTCGCTCGCCACGACCGGCTTGACCGCCGAAGCGCTGCCCGGCGCAAGCTTGGTCGCCGCCCGTGCGGGCTTGGCGGAGGTGGATTTGCTCTTGGTGGATGACTTGGTGGAGGACCCGGACTTGCCCGACCCGGTGCTGCTCGCTGCCATTGTGTGCCTCTTTTGCTTCAATTATGCGGCAAGCCTACTGATTCTCTTGTCATTTGACTACCAGCAAGTTGACGTGTGGTAGGTTCGCCATTTTAATCCGACTAGATGTAGTATTGGGGGAATACCGTGAAAAAGACTTTGGCTGCCGCCGCAATTGCCGCCCTTCTGGCTGCTGGAACCGCCCACGCGGGCTCGCTGAACGATACGGTCATCACGCCCGACGTGGTCATGGTCGACGCCGTCGACAATTCCTCGAATGTCGAGGGGCTGATCGCGGCCGTGGCGGTGATCGCCATCATCCTCGGCCCGTCGCTCTGACCCCGTCGCCCTGATACGGGCGGCCTGACGGCGACGACCGACAGCGCGCGGAGACCGCTCCGCGCGCGGCTTTCGTGCCCGCCCCCGGAACGCCCTAGAACGCCCCTTCCTCCAGCAACCGCAGCCGCGGCTTGTGCCGCGCGCCGTACAGGTACCGTGCCCAAAGCGCGAACAGCCCGGTCAGCAGCCCCGCCTCGATCTCGATCCGGTCGGTCAGCCGGCTACCCTGCGCCGTGGGCGTCACGCGCATCGTATGCCGCCACGCCTTCACCCCCGCCCCCTTCTCCGACGAGCGCAGGACCATCCGGTCGTCATCGCATTCCAGCACCTCCATGCGATAGGGCTGCTTCGGCAGCCGGCCGAAAAGCGAGACCATGACGTCGATCTTCTGCCCTTCCCGCACCCGCCCCTCGGGCAGGCCCTCGAAGGTGACAACCCCCTCCATCACCCGCGCCAGCGCATCGTAATCCGTGGCCAGCGCCCAAAGGCGCTCGGGCGCAACGGGGTAGTCATGGGTAAGGCGTACGGTCTTCATCGCGGCGCTCCGGGCTGACTGGTCGACGCCCTTAAACCACGCCGCAACCGGCTTGTCCCGCCGATACGTGCCCGCCCCTGCGGGCGCGATCCAGCCCCAGAACAATCCCGTCCCGGCCCCCGAGCCGGGACCTCGCGCCACCGGAACCCCCGGGCAAGGCCCGTTGCGCGCAACCATGCCCCGTAGGGTGGGTGAAACCCACCTGCCCCAACCCCGACAACAAGGAAAAAGGGCGCCCCGCAGGACGCCCCCTCTCAACTCTCATGAACCCGAAGGATCAGTGCGCCACCGCGCCCGACCCCTCGCCGGATTTCCGCGCGGCCTCGGCTGCGGCGGCTTCCTCGGCGGCCTCGTCCCAGTCGACGGGCTCTGGCTCTTCGGTCAGCGCCAGCTTCAGCACGTCGCGCACGTGATCGACGGGCACGATCTTCAGCCCCTCCTTCACGTTGTCGGGGATCTCGGTCAGGTCCTTCTCGTTCTCCCGCGGGATCAGCACGGTCTTGATACCGCCCCTGAGCGCCGCGAGAAGCTTCTCCTTCAGCCCGCCGATCGGCAGCGCGTTGCCGCGCAGCGTCACCTCGCCGGTCATCGCGATATCCTTGCGCACCGGGATGCCCGTCAGCACCGAGACGATCGAGGTCACCATGGCAAGACCCGCGCTCGGCCCGTCCTTGGGCGTCGCACCCTCGGGCACGTGCACGTGGATATCCCACTTCTCGAACTGCGGCGGCTTCACCCCGATTTCCGGCGCGATCGACCGCACGTAGGAACTGGCCGCGTCGATCGACTCCTTCATCACGTCGCCCAGCGTCCCGGTTGTCTTCATCCGGCCCTTGCCCGGCAGGCGCAGCGCCTCGATGTTCAGAAGCTCGCCCCCGACCGACGTATAGGCCAGCCCGGTCACGACCCCGACCTGGTCACGCTCCTCGGCCAGCCCGAACTTGTACTTCTTCACGCCCAGGAAGTCGCCCAGGTTCTCGCGCGTCACCGTGATCGTCTCGTCCTTCTTCCGGATGATCCGGGTCACGGCCTTCCGCGCCACCTTGGCGATCTCGCGCTCGAGGTTCCGCACACCGGCCTCCCGCGTATACAGGCGGATGATGTCGGTCAGCGCCTCGTCGGTCAGCTCGAACTCCTTCTTCTTCAGACCGTGGTTCTTGATCTGCTTCGGAACGAGGTGCTGCTTGGCGATCTCGCGCTTTTCGTCCTCGGTGTAACCCGCCAGCGGGATGATCTCCATCCGGTCCTTCAGCGGCTCGGGCATGTTGTAGCTGTTGGCCGTGGTCAGGAACATGACGTTCGACAGGTCGTATTCCACCTCGAGATAGTGGTCCACGAAAGTGCCGTTCTGTTCCGGATCAAGCACCTCGAGCATGGCACTTGCCGGGTCGCCGCGGAAATCCTGTCCCATCTTGTCGATCTCGTCGAGCAAGATGAGCGGGTTGGTCGACTTGGCCTTCTTCAGCGCCTGGATGATCTTGCCCGGCATCGAGCCGATATAGGTCCGGCGGTGCCCGCGGATCTCGCTTTCATCGCGCACGCCGCCAAGGCTGATGCGGATGAACTCGCGGCCCGTGGCCTTCGCCACCGACTGGCCGAGCGACGTCTTGCCCACGCCCGGAGGGCCGACAAGGCACATGATCGGGCCTTTCAGCTTCTTGGAACGCTGCTGAACCGCCAGGTATTCGACGATCCGCTCCTTGACCTTCTCCAGCCCGTGGTGATCGGCGTCGAGAATCTCCTCGGCGCGGCTCAGGTCCTTCTTGACCCGGCTCTTCTTGTTCCACGGAATGCTCAGCATCCAGTCGAGGTAGTTGCGCACAACCGTCGCCTCGGCACTCATCGGGCTCATGTTCTTGAGCTTCTTCAGCTCGCCCTCGGCCTTCTCGCGCGCCTCTTTCGACAGCTTGGTCTCGGCGATCTTCTCTTCCAGCTCGGCGATCTCGCCCTCGCCGTCCTCGCCGTCGCCCAGCTCCTTCTGAATGGCCTTCATCTGCTCATTCAGGTAGTACTCACGCTGGGTGCGCTCCATCTGGCTCTTGACGCGGGTCTTGATCTTCTTCTCGACCTGCAGAACGCTCATCTCGCCCTGCATCAGGCCATAGACCTTCTCCAGCCGCTCGCTCACGCTCAGCGTCTCCAGAAGCTCCTGCTTCTGCGCCACCTCGATGCCGAGGTGTCCGGCCACGAGATCGGCCAGCTTCGCGGGCTCCTCGCTCTCGGCCACGGCCGACAGCGCTTCCTCGGGGATGTTCTTCTTGACCTTGGCGTAGCGCGCGAACTCGTCCGTCACCGTGCGCAGAAGCGCGGTGATCGTGGCGGCGTCGCCCGGCATCTCGTTCAGGTACTCGGCGCGCGCCTCGAAGAAATCCTCGTTCTCGAGGTAATCGGTGATGCGCACCCGCGCCACCCCTTCGACCAGCACCTTCACGGTGCCGTCGGGCAGCTTCAGAAGCTGCAGCACGTTGGCCAGCACGCCGGCGCGGTAGATCCCGTCGGCCGACGGGTCGTCCTCGCTCGGGTCGACCTGGCTCGACAGCAGGATCTGCTTGTCGTCCTGCATGACCTCTTCCAGCGCCCGGACCGATTTTTCACGGCCCACGAAAAGCGGCACGATCATGTGGGGGAAGACCACGATGTCGCGCAGCGGAAGCACCGGGTAGGATTGATTGAGGGGTTCTTGCATGCTCTTGTCCTGTTCTTGGCAAGACGGCTCCGGCCCCGTTTATCGGCAGCCCCGTCCGTCTCCGTTTCCAGAAAGTTAATCTGGGGCGGTTCCACCCTTCTTTCAACCTTCCATCCAACAACCATGCCCCGCAGTGACAACGGGGGCAAGCGGCAAATCCCCAGCTTTTTCAGGGCCCGTGGCCGGCCCGTGCAACTTGGTCACAGCTATGTGCGCGCGTGTGCAGGGGCGCCATTCAAAGTCTTTAAAAGACTTCGCCCCGCATTCTTTTCAAGAATGCGCCCCCCGCCCCTTCAAACCGGCTCGATATCCCCCTCGGCGCGGCCCGCATGGAACGCCGCCTCCCATTCCGCGAAAGTGCCCGCCGCGATGGCTCCGCGCATCCCCTCCATGATCTGCTGGTAGTAATGCAGGTTGTGCCAGGTCAGCAGCATTGAGCTGATGATCTCCTGGCTGCGGAAGACGTGGTGCAGGTAGGCCCGTGAATAGTTCCGGCAGGCCGGACAGGTGCAATCCTCGTCCAGCGGCCGCGGGTCATCCATGTGCCGCGCGTTCTTGATGTTGACCTGTCCCCGCCGCGTCCACGCCTGCCCCGTCCGGCCGGAGCGCGAGGGCAGCACGCAATCCATCATGTCGATCCCGCGCTTCACGGCGCCGACGATGTCATCCGGCTTGCCCACCCCCATCAGGTAGCGCGGCCGGTCCTCGGGCAGCATCCCCGGCGCGTAATCCAGCACGCCGAACATCGCCTCCTGCCCCTCGCCCACGGCCAGCCCGCCGACCGCGTAGCCGTCGAAGCCGATCTCCACAAGCTTCTCGGCGCTCTCGGCCCGCAGCTCCTGCGTCACGCCCCCCTGCTGGATGCCGAAGAGCGCGTATCCGGGGCGGTCGCCGAACGCCTCCTTCGACCGGGCCGCCCACCGCATCGACAGCCGCATGCTCTCGGCGACGGCCTCCTCGCTCGCGGGCAGCGCCGGGCACTCGTCGAAACACATCACGATATCCGACCCCAGCAGCCGCTGGATCTCCATCGACCGCTCCGGCGTCAGCTCGTGCTTCGAGCCGTCGATATGACTCTTGAAGGTCACCCCCGCCTCGGTCAGCTTCCGCAATCCCGCAAGGCTCATCACCTGGAACCCGCCGCTATCCGTCAGGATCGGCCGCTCCCAGTTCATGAACCGGTGCAGCCCACCCAGCCGCGCCACTCGCTCCGCCCCGGGGCGCAGCATCAGGTGATAGGTATTGCCCAGCAGGATATCCGCCCCGGTCTCGCGCACGCTTCCGGGCAGCATCGCCTTGACCGTGCCGGCGGTGCCCACCGGCATGAAGGCCGGCGTCCGGATCTCGCCCCGCGGCGTGGAAATCTTGCCCGTCCGGGCCGGGCCGTCGGTGGCGTTCAGGGAAAAGGAAAATCGCGTCATGGCGGCCCAAATGCACCGGATTTCCCGGTTTGCCAAGACGTCCTTGTGTCATATCTCCATACATGCTGGTATCGGGCCAGCAGGGCCAAAGGCGCATCAAGACGCCCCGATCAAGATCTAGAGGGAGACGTTCATGACCCAATCCGAAACGCCGGAAACACTGCAATTCGGATGGGAAGAATGGATATCGCTCCCCGATCTGGGCGTCCCCGCCCTGCGCGCCAAGGTCGATACCGGCGCCCGCACCTCGGCCCTTCACGCCTTCGATATCGAGACCTTCGGCACCCAGGCGAAGCCCAAGGTGCGCTTCACCGTCCACCCCATCCCCGGGCGTGACGACCTGGTGATTCCCTGCTCCGCCAACATCGTCGACCGGCGCGAGGTCGCCTCCTCCAACGGCGAGAAGGAGATGCGCTACGTCATCGAAAGCACCCTTCTGGTCAACGGCCAGAAATGGCCCATCGAGATCACGCTCACCAACCGGTCGACCATGACCTCGCGGATGCTGCTGGGCCGGCAGGCGATGAAGGATCACATCTCGATCGCCGCCACCGACCGCTTCCTGCAACCGGAACTCAGCTACGACGTCTACCACACCTCCCGCATGCGCGAGGTGGCGCCGAAACGGGCACTCCGCATCTGCGTGCTCAGCCGGGAAGACAACTACTCCACCCGCCGTCTCGTCGAGGAGGGCGAGAAACGCGGCCACGCGGTCGAGGTGATCAACACCACCCGCTGCTACATGGCCATCAACGCGCTGGCCCCCGAGGTGCATTACGACGGCAAGCGCCTGCCCCGCTTCGACGCGGTGATCCCCCGCATCGGCGCCTCGATCACCCCCTACGGCGCCGCCATCATCCGCCAGTTCGAGACCATCGGCACCTATTGCGTCAACGGCGCCGCCGGCATTTCCGCCAGCCGCGACAAGCTCTACGCCCACCAGATCATGGCCCGCGCCCGCATCGGCATGCCCAACACCGCCTTCGCCAGCTCGCCCCGCGACACCGCCAACATCATCAGCCTCGTGGGCACCACGCCCCTGATCGTCAAGCTGCTGGAATCGACGCAGGGCAAGGGCGTCGTGCTGGCCGAAACCAAGAAAGCCGCCGAATCCGTCATTGACGCCTTCCGCGGGCTCAAGGCCAACTTCCTCGTGCAAAGCTTCGTCAAGGAGGCGGCGGGCGAGGACATCCGCTGCCTCGTGATCGGCGGCAAGGTCGTGGCCTCGATGAAACGCACCGGCGCCGAAGGCGATTTCCGCTCCAACCTGCACCGCGGCGGCACCGCCAAATCCGTCCGCATCACCAAGGAGGAACGCGAAACCGCCGTCCGCGCCGCCCGCGCCTTCGACCTCAACATGGCCGGCGTCGACCTCCTGCGCTCGGAAACCGGGCCCAAGGTGCTCGAGGTCAATTCCTCCCCCGGTTTCGAGGGCATCGAAACCTCGACCGGCAAGAACATCGTCGGCAAGCTCTACGAACAGATCGAGGCCCGCGTCCGCCCCGTCCCGATCCGCCGCCGCAAGTCCACCTCCCAGGGTGCGTCAAAGGAGACCTGACCCCCCGCGCCCTCTGGACGCCGCCGCCGATAAATCCTATATGTTCTCTCAGGATAGGAACGTCAGGAATACCCGATGACTCAGAGCCCGGAACCGCTCGAGGGCACCCCTCTCATCGCACCGTCCAGCACGGAACACCCGCTCTACGAGCCGGTGGTCGAGGCATGCCGTTCCGTCTACGACCCTGAAATCCCTGTCAATATCTACGATCTCGGGCTGGTCTACACGATCGACATCGACAAGGAAAACGCCGTGCGTGTCATCATGACGCTGACCGCGCCGGGCTGCCCCGTCGCCGGCGAAATGCCGGGCTGGGTCGCCGACGCGATCGAGCCGCTGGAAGGCGTCAAGCATGTCGATGTCGAGCTCACGTGGGAGCCGCCCTGGGGCATGGACATGATGTCCGACGAGGCAAGGCTCGAACTGGGCTTCATGTAAAAGCAAGCCTTTTGGCTTGCATCTTCGCCAAGCAAGCCTTTTCACTTGCATTAGCGCAAAGCAACCCTTATAACTTGCATCTAACGAATGCAAAGGGTTTCCCTGTCATGCCCCGCGTGCAGGCTGTCTTCACCGGCGATCTGATCGGCTCCCGCGACGTCCCCGCCACGGCGGTCGACGCGGCCATGGACAGCCTGAAGAACGCCGCGCAATCCCTTGAAACCGTTCACGGATTCCCCGCCCGCTTCACCCGGAACCGCGGCGATGGCTGGCAGGTCCTCCTGCCCGATCCGCACCTTGCCCTTCACGCGTATCTCGCCCTCGCCGCCACCCTGCGCGCGGCCGATACCGGGCTCGCCACCCGCATCGCCATCGGCCTCGGCCCGGTCGACTCCCCCGGCACCGCCGACCTCTCCGACGCCTCCGGCGCGGCCTTCGTCACTTCCGGCGACCTGCTCGAAACCCTCGACACCGAGACCGCCGCCATCGCCGGCCACGGCGTCACCGACTGGCAGCGCGGCGTCATCGCGCTCGCCGACTGGATCGTCAGCGGCTGGACCGCCCAACAGGCCGAGGCGGTCGCCGTCACCCTGCTCGACCCCACCCACACCACCAATGCCGAGCGCGCCCGCACCCTCGGCATCAGCCGCCAGGCCTTCGAATCCCGCCTCAAGGGCTCCGGCCTCTCCGCTTTCGCCCATGCGCGCCACGCCTTCCGCAGCCACAATTTCGAGGCCCCCGCATGATCGAAACCTTCACCGCCCTGCTTTTCGCCCATGCGCTGGCCGATTTCCTGTTCCAGACCAACTGGATCAACGCGAACAAGCACCGCCCCCACGTGATGCTCCTGCACGGCGCCATCGTGCTGGTCACCGCCCAGGCCGCCATCGGACGCCCCGACGCCCCCGAACTCCTCGCGCTGGCCGCCGCCCATCTCGTCATCGACGGCATCAAGACATGGGGCAGGTTCACCTCGCTCACCGCCTACATCACCGACCAGGCCGCCCATATCGCCACCATCGCCGCGGTGGCGGCCTATGCCCCCGGCCTCTGGGCTTCCGGTCCCTGGTCCGCCTTCCCCGTCCTCCTGCCGCTCATGGCGCTGGGCGCGGGGCTCATCATCGCGCTGATCGCCGGGCAATACGCCGTCAGCCTGCTGATGCGCCCCCACGGCCCCCGCATCCGCAGCGCCGGCCTCCGCCTCGGCGGGCAGCAGATCGGCCTCCTCGAACGCGGCCTCATCTTCCTCTTCATTCTCACCAGCCACCCGATCGGCGTGGGCTTCCTCGTCGGCGCCAAGTCGATCCTGCGCTTCGGCACCGCCACCAAGGACCAGCGCACCGCCGAATACGTCATCATCGGCACGCTCGCCTCCTTCGGCTGGGCCATCGCCGTCACGCTCGCCACGCAAGGCCTTCTGTCGATGCTCCCGGCCCTTGAGATCGGCGCGCTCCGGCCTTAAGTTCAGGGGCAGGCAGAAGGATCATTCCATGTTCGGCATTCCCGGAAAACAGGCGGTCACCATGACCCCGACAGCCGCGTCCCAGATCGCGAAGCTGATGAGCAAGGGCGACACCAAGGGCCTGCGCATCGGCGTCAAGAAGGGTGGCTGCGCGGGCATGGAATACACCATGGATTACGTCACCGAGGTCGACCCCAACGACGAGGTCGTCGAACAGGACGGCGCCCGCGTGATGATCGCGCCGATGGCCCAGATGTTCCTCTTCGGCACCGAGATCGACTACCAGACCTCGCTGCTCGAATCCGGCTTCGTCTTCAACAACCCCAACGTGACCGAGGCCTGCGGCTGCGGCGAATCGATCAAGTTCGAGGGCATGTGAGGATTGCACCCCAACCCCTCCCGATCTAAGAAAAAAGAAAACGAGAGGGCTCTGGGATGATGCGCAAGCTGGCCGCCGGCAACTGGAAGATGAACGGAACCCGCGCGGCCCTGGCCGAGCTGGAGAAGATCGCCGCCGCCCACCCCGAGGCCGCCGTCGATATCCTCGTCTGCCCGCCCGCCCCGCTGCTGGTACAAGCCGCCGAACTGGCCGCCGGCAGCCCGATCATGATCGGCGCGCAGGATTGC
This sequence comes from Roseovarius sp., assembly GCF_030373445.1. Taxonomy (GTDB): domain Bacteria; phylum Pseudomonadota; class Alphaproteobacteria; order Rhodobacterales; family Rhodobacteraceae; genus Roseovarius. The sequence goes on along the minus strand of NZ_JAUCYU010000005.1, from coordinate 297,760 downwards.
CATTACGAACCCTCCGGCGCCCATACCGGCGACATCTCCGCCGCCATGGTCGCCGATACCGGCGCCACCGCCGTGATCCTCGGCCATTCCGAACGCCGCGAAGACCACAACGAGTCAAGCGCGCTGGTCCGCCAGAAGGCCCGCGCCGTGCTCGAAACCGGCCTGACCGCCATCATCTGCCTCGGCGAATCCGAGGCACAGCGCGATGCCGCCAACACGCTCGACATCATCGCCGGCCAACTCGCCACCTCCGTGCCCGACATCACCACCGGCGCCAACACCGTCATCGCCTACGAACCGGTCTGGGCCATCGGCACCGGCAAGACCCCGACGACCGAGCAGATCGACGAGGTGCACGATTTCATCCGCGCCCGCCTCGTCCGCCGCTTCGGCGAGGCCGAGGGCCGCGCCATCCGCCTGCTCTACGGCGGGTCGGTCAAACCGGGCAACGCGGCCGAGATCTTCGCCACCGACAATGTCGACGGCGCGCTGGTCGGCGGCGCCAGCCTCAAGGCCGAGGATTTCTCGCCCATCATCAAGGCACTGGAAGCCACGGCTTAAGTCGGGCACGGTGCATCGCACCGACGTGATACCGACAAAATACCGACGTTATACCGACGTCTGAATCACAGCGGCAGCATGGTGGTCGACTTGATCTCTTCCATCGACAAAAGCGCCGTCACGTTATGCACCTTCACCTCGGAAATCAGCGCTTGGTAGAACGTGTCATAGGCCCGCGCATTGGCCACGACCACCTTTAAAATATAGTCGATATCACCGGCCAGCCTGTGCGCCTCCTGCACCTCCGGGCGGTCCTTTAACGCCTTGAGAAACCTTGCCTGCCATTCCGCGTCATGTTCCGACGTGCGGATCAGCACGAAGAAACACGCCTCGAACCCCAGGGCTTCAGCATCCAGCAAGAAAGTCTGCTGCCGGATCACCCCGCCCTCGCGCATCTTGCGAATCCGGTTCCACACGGGCGTCTTGGAACTGCCCACCGCCTTGGCGATGTCGTCCAGCGACTGCCCGCCGTCGCGCTGCAATTCCACAAGGATTTTCCGGTCGAGCTCGTCGAGGCGAACAGCCATTCCTGATTTGTCCTTCCGCTGGAACATTCCGTCTGGCTTGCCACCAAACTGGAACATATGTCCTTATTTCCATCCGCGTATGGCGAATAACCGGGAATATTTTCTATATAGAGGAGGAAGTCAATCGCAACGCGGAGACGGCACAGATGAAACATTTCCCGATCTTCATGGCGCTGGAAGGCCGCCGCGTCGCCCTCTCGGGCGGCGGAGAGGCGGCGCTGGCCAAGCTGCGCCTGCTGATGAAGACCGAGGCAGAGCTTGCCGTCTTCACCCCGTCCCCCGCGCCCGAGATCGAGGCCTGGGCCACCGAAGGCCGCCTGACCCTCACCCGCCGCGCCCTTGAACCCGGCGACACCGCCGGCGCCGTGATGTTCTACGCCGCAGACGAGGACGCAACCGAAGACGCCCGCACCGCCGCCATCGCCACGGCCGACGGCGCGCTCGTCAACATCGTCGACAACCTCGAGGACAGCCAGTTCATCACCCCCGCCATCGTCGACCGCGACCCGGTGACCGTGGCCATCGGCACCGAGGGCGCCGCCCCCGTGCTGGCCCGCGCCATCAAGGCCGATCTCGAGGCGCGCCTGCCCGCCACGCTGGGCACGCTCGCCCGCATCGGCAAGGGCTTCCGCAAGGCCGTCGAGGTGCTGCCCTTCGGCCGCCGCCGCCGTGATTTCTGGGCCGACTACTACTTCAACGCCGGCCCCCGCGCCATGGATGACGGCGGCGAAGGCACGGTGAAGGACGCCCTTCAAACCCTTCTGACGAAACATGAAAACGCGGCCGACCGCGATGGCCACGTCGCCTTCGTCGGCGCCGGCCCCGGCGATCCGGAGCTGCTGACGCTCAAGGCCCGCAAGGCGCTCGACACCGCCGACGTGGTCATCCACGACCGGCTCGTCACGCCCGAGATCCTCGAACTCGCCCGGCGCGAGGCGGTGCTGATCGACGCCGGCAAGGAAGGCTTCGGCCCCTCCATGAGCCAGGAGGAGATCAGCCGCCTGATCGTCGAGCACGGAACCAAAGGCGCGCAAGTCGTCCGCCTCAAGGGCGGCGACCCCACCATCTTCGGCCGCCTCGACGAGGAGATCGAAGCCGTCGACGCCGCCGGCCTGGGCTGGCACGTCGTCCCCGGCATCACCGCCGCCTCGGCCTCCGTCGCCGCCATCGGCCAGAGCCTCACCAAGCGCGAGCGCAACTCCTCCGTCCGCTACCTCACGGGCCATGACATGAAGGGTTTTGCCGACCACGACTGGAAGGCGCTGGCCCGCACCGGCGAGGTCGCGGCGATCTACATGGGCAAGAAATCCGCCCGGTTCATCCAAGGTAGGCTGATCATGCATGGCGCCGACCGCGCCACGCCCGTCACCGTGATCGAAAACGCCTCGCGCCCCGATCAGCGGGTGCTCTCCACCACGCTCGAGCGGCTGCCGCAGGACCTCACCGAGGCCGGGCTGACCGGCCCCGCGCTTACCTTCTACGGCCTCGCCCCCCGCGCGGCACAGGCCGAGATTTCCCACGCCGAACAGGAGCTTGCCTGACATGGCCAAACCATTCACCCCCAAGGTCGTCACGGCCAACGCCCTGATCGAGGGCGACGTGGTCTACCTCGCCGCAGATGACAGCTGGTCCCGCGAGCTCTCCCAGGCCGAGCTGCTCGAAGACGAGGCCGTCGCCGACGAACGCCTGCTCTTCGCCACGGCCCAGACCGAGACGGTCGTAGGCGTCTACCTCGCCGACGCCGTCGCCGGCGACGAGGGCCCCGAACCCACCCATTTCCGCGAGGATTTCCGGCGCACCGGCCCCTCCAACTATTTCCACGGCAAGCAATCCGAAGGGTCGGCCCAATCCGCCGCCCCCGAACAGGAGACGCAGACCCATGTATGACTATACCGAATTCGACGCCGCCTTCGTGGCCGAGCGCAACCGCCAGTTCCGCGCCCAGGTCGAGCGCCGCGTCGCCGGCCACCTGACCGAGGACGAGTTCAAGCCCCTGCGCCTGATGAACGGCCTTTACCTGCAGCTGCACGCCTACATGCTGCGGGTCGCCATCCCCTACGGCACGATCAGCAGCCGTCAGATGGACCAGCTGGCCTATATCGCCGAGAAATGGGACAAGGGCTATGGCCACTTCACCACCCGGCAGAACATCCAGTACAACTGGCCCAAGCTGCCGGACGTGCCTGACATGCTCGATGCGCTGGCCGAGGTGAACATGCACGCCATCCAGACCAGCGGGAACACCATCCGCAACGTCACCGCCGACCATTTCGCCGGCGCCGCCGCCGACGAGGTGGCCGACCCGCGCCCGGTGGCCGAGCTGCTGCGCCAATGGTCCACCGACCACCCGGAATTCCAGTTCCTGCCCCGCAAGTTCAAGATCGCCGTCACCGGCTCGGAAAACGACCGTGCCGTGATCAAGGCGCATGACATCGGCATCCATATCGTCGACCGCGACGGCGAGCTTGGCTATCGCATCGTCGTCGGCGGCGGCCTTGGCCGGACGCCGATGATCGGCAAGGTGCTGAACGACTTCGTGCCGCAGGAAGACCTGCTGCCCTATGTCGAGGCCATCGTCAGCGTCTGGAACCTGCTGGGCCGGCGCGACAACAAGTACAAGGCGCGCATCAAGATCACCGTGCATGAGCATGGAATCGAAGACATTCGTGCCCGTGTCGAGGAGCGTTTCAAGGCGATCCGCCCGGCCTTTACCGGCATCGACGTGCAGCTCTTCGAGGAGATCAAGGCCGCCTTCGCCGCCCCCGCCTTCCGCGAGGACAGCACCGCCGTCTACGAGACCGCCTACAAGACCGACCCGATCTTCCGGGCCTGGGCCGACACCAACCTCGCAGAGCACCGCGCGCCGGGCTATGCCATCGTGCAGATCAGCCTCAAGGCGCATGGCGCGACCCCGGGCGACGCCTCGGCCGAGCAGATGCGCGTGATGGCCGACATCGCCCGCAAGTACGGCCATGACGAGCTGCGCATCAGCCACGAGCAGAACGTGATCCTGCCGCATGTCCACAAATCCGACCTGCCGGCCATCCACGCCACGCTCAAGAAGCACGGGCTGGCCACGGCGAATATCGGGCTCATCTCCGACATCATCGCCTGCCCCGGCATGGATTACTGCGCTCTCGCGACCGCCCGCTCGATCCCCATCGCGCAGGAGATCGCCAACCGCTTCGACGAGCTCAAGCTCGAGCACGAGATCGGCGACATGAAGATCAAGATCTCGGGCTGCATCAATGCCTGTGGCCACCACCACGTGGGCCATATCGGCATCCTCGGGCTCGATCGCGCGGGCGTCGAGAATTACCAGGTCACGCTGGGCGGCGACGGCACGCAGGACGCGGCCATCGGCACGCGCACCGGCCCCGGTTTCTCGGCCGACGAGATCATCCCGGCGGTCGAGCGGATCGTCTATGCCTATCTCGAGCTGCGCGAAGGCCCGCAAGAGACCTTCCTGCAAGCTTATCGCCGCGTCGGAATGGAGCCGTTCAAGACGGCCCTTTACGAGAAGGCCGAGGCTTATGCCGCTGAATGATCTGGATAAAACGGTCGCCAGCCTGAACGAGCGCTACCGCCACCACTCGGCGACGTCCGTGCTGGCCCACGCCCTGCGCGACCCCGACGCCGGAGACCTGGCGCTGGTGTCGAGCTTCGGCGCCGAATCCGTGGTGCTTCTGCACATGGTGTCGGTGGCGCGGCGCGACACGCCGGTGATCTTCCTCGACACCGAGTTGCTCTTTGCCGAAACGTTGGTCTACCAGCAGGAAGTGAGCGAGCGACTGGGCCTGACGGATGTGCGCGTCATCCGCGCCGATCAGGCCGCGCTCGACCGCACCGACCCGGACCGCACGCTGCACCAGCGCGACACCGACGCCTGCTGCGACCTGCGCAAGACCGTGCCGCTGCAAAGGGCCCTTGCCCCGTTCGACGGCTGGATCACCGGCCGCAAACGCTTTCACGGCAACGGCCGCGAGGCGCTGGAGTTCTTCGAGGTCGAGCCCGGCACCGGCCGGATCAAGGTCAACCCGCTGGCCCACTGGCGCCGAGAGGACGTGCAGACCTACATGGAAGAAAACCGCCTGCCGCGCCATCCGCTGGTGGCCAAAGGTTACCCGTCGATCGGCTGCATGCCCTGCACCTCGCCCGTGAAGGAAGGTGAAGACATTCGCGCAGGCCGTTGGCGGGGCGAGGATAAATCCGAGTGCGGCATCCATTTCGTGGATGGCAAGCTCGTCCGGACAGGAGTGAACGCATGACCGTAATCGTGACCGACACAGGGTTCGCGCCCGATGGCTTCAACGGCGACTTCTTGGCGCTGGAAGAGGCCCCCGCAGACGCCACCGCGCTCGACCTGCCCTCGGACACCGACCCGGCCACCCTCACGGGCCGGCTGGACGGCGTCGAGGCGATCCGCGTCGACTTCCCCAGCTTCGCCGACGGGCGCGGCTTCACCATCGCCCGCCAGCTTCGCCTGATGGGCTTCACCGGCCGCCTCCGCGCCCGCGGCCACGTCATCGCCGACCAGTACGCCATGGCCCGCCGCGCCGGCTTCGACGAGGTGGAAATCTCCGACGAGCTCGCCAAACGCCAACCGGAAGACGAGTGGAAATTCCGGGCAAACTGGCAGGCCCACGATTATCAGGCCCGCCTGCGCGGATAACGCCCCTTCACCTCACCGTCCTCAACGATTAACAGGAGGTGCCGGTCGACAGGACCGGCAGGATGCATTCATGAACGAGACCGTAACCGTGACCGACGCCAAGGCCGTGAAAGTTCCCACCCTGCCCGACGCCCAGACCGTGACACAAGTGAAGCACTGGACGGACCGGCTGTTTTCCTTCCGCGTGTCCCGCCCCGCCAGCCTGCGCTTCCGCTCGGGCGAGTTCGTGATGATCGGGCTGATGCAGAAGGACGAGAAGACCGGCAAGGAAAAGCCGCTGCTGCGCGCCTATTCCATCGCCTCGCCCTCCTGGGACGACGAGCTGGAGTTCTACTCGATCAAGGTACAGGACGGCCCGCTCACCTCGCGCCTTCAGCACATCCAGCCGGGCGACGAGATCATCCTGCGGCCCAAGCCCGTCGGCACGCTGGTGCATGACGCGCTGCTGCCCGGCAAGCGCATCTGGTTCTTCGCCACCGGCACCGGGTTCGCGCCCTTCGCCTCGCTCCTGCGCGATCCGCAGACCTACGAGGATTACGACGAGGTGATCATCACCCATACCTGCCGCGAGGTGGGCGAGCTGCAATACGGCCATGACCTGATCGAGTCCATCCGCTCCGACGAGATGCTGGCGGAACTGATCGGCGAGGGCTTCCACGAGAAGCTGCGCTACTACCCCACCACCACCCGCGAAGAGAGCCCCAAGATGGGACGCATCACCGACCTGATGCGCAAGGGCGAGGTGTTCGAGGATCTCGGTGTCGAGCCGCTTTCGCCCGAAACCGACCGCGCGATGGTCTGCGGCAACCTGGCCTTCAACCTCGAACTCAAAGAGATGCTCGAGGAATACGGCCTTCGCGAAGGCGCCAATTCCGACCCCAAGGAATACGTGGTCGAAAAGGCTTTCCTGGATTAACTTCGCCACTCAAGCACTTGACCTGAATTGAATACCGCGCCGGAACATCCGGCGCGGTCTTGTTTCTCGACTCCAAGGTGGATGCCTCAGAGACCAAGCGCCTCGCGCGCCGCGGTCAATGCGGTTTCGAGCTGTTCCGGGTTGTCGGCAGCCTCGCGCAGCGTCTCGATCAATACGGTGCGCCGAACCGCGTCGAGGTCCGATGCCTCTATCAGCTCGACGGCCTGGTCGATATCGAACCCCTCGACCGTGAACACCTCTTCGGCCTCGGCCCCTTCTTCCGCAGCCTCCCCGGCGACGGTCGCGCCTGCCTCGCTGCCGTCGGTGGTGTCCATCGCCTCTTCCATGGCCTCGTTCGTGGCTTCGGCGGCCTCGGTGGATTGCGCCGTCTCCGGATCGTCGATGGTCAGCTCAATGATCTCGTCCTCGACAGCTTCTGCCGTGTCACCAGCCGCATCGGCCGCGCTCTCGGCCGCCTCTTCCGTGGCCTCCATCGCCTCGCTGCCGGTCTCTTCGGCCGCCTCCATTGCCTCGCTGCCGGTCTCCTCGGCGGCGTCCATCGCCTCGCTGGCGGCCTCGCCCGTTGCATCCGCGGCCTCCGAAGCCGTCTCGGCCGCGTCGTCCGCCATCTCCTCGACCGCCTCGGCGGCCTCCTGTGCGGCCTCGGCCGCGGTGTCGGCGGCGTCCTCTGCGGCTTCCGTCGCGTCCGCGGCGGCGTCTTCCGCCACCTCGGTGGCCTCGTCCACGGCCTCGGCGGCGTCTTCGGCCATGGCCTCGGTCGTGTCCGCGGCGTCTTCCGTCGCGGTCTCCGCGGCCTCTGCCGCCTCCTCGGCGCTCTCGCCGGCCGCATCGGCGGCCTCACCTGCATCCTCGGCCGCCTCTTCCGCCGCCTCGTCGCTCAGTCCGAGCACCTCCTGAACCGATTTCCCGGTGAAAAGCAGGTATCCGCCGCCGATCACCAGGACAGCAACTAAGATCCAGAGCAGGTTTCGCATGGTCGTTCCCCTTGACAATGGCCGCCCCCTCAGCCGGCGGCCTTCAGTATTCCAATATCCACATGACTATCCTAACAGAAAAGCCGCAAGGGAAAACCGGCCCCGTTTCGGCCCCGAGCCGCTGATTTTGCAGCTTGAAACGCCCCTTACGGGACGCTACCTTGCGCACTCAAACAATCACGACACGAAGGAACAAAGCCATAGCCCGCAGACCCCACAACGCGCCCCCGACGCGCGACACCGGCCCCCGCGTCAATGAAAAGATCCGAGCTCCCGAAATCCGCCTGATCGGCCCGGAGGGAGAAAATATTGGCGTGGTGACCCCAGAAAAGGCTATGGACCTGGCCTTCGAGGCCGAACTCGATCTCGTTGAAATCTCGCCGAACGCCACGCCGCCGGTCTGCAAGATCATGGACTACGGCAAGTACAAGTACGAACAGCAGAAACGCGAATCCGAGGCGCGCAAGAAGCAGAAGGTCATCGAGGTGAAGGAGGTGAAGTTCCGCCCCAACACCGATACGCATGACTACGACGTGAAGATGCGCAACGTGGTCAAGTTCCTGGAACATGGCGACAAGGTGAAGGTCACCCTGCGTTTCCGCGGCCGCGAGATGGCCCACCAGGACCTCGGCCGCGAACTGCTTCAGCGGGTCGCCGGCGATGTCGAGGGAATCGGCAAGGTCGAGAACATGCCCAAGATGGAAGGGCGGCAGATGATCATGATCATCGCCCCGGCCGGCAAGTAGGCCCTCTTCCCAGACCCGTTCGACCGGAACCTCCCGCCACCCGCGCGGGAGGTTTTGCTTTTTTCCGGTACAACCTGCACGGAATCGCTGACGTCGCGGTCCGGTAAACGGAAACCCTTGATATTCGCTGCATCTCCGTCACTATCGGCGTGCGAACCAACAAGAACGGACGGCTCCGGCAAACGGGGCATGAACCGTACAAGAGACGACTGAACGTCCAGCAAGGGAGACCCAAAATGACACTCAGATCAATCCTGATCGGGGGAATCGCCGCATCGGCGCTGGCCCCCATGGCGCAGGCCGAGCGCGGTGAAGACGGCCAGGTCGGTATCATCTACTGGCAGGCGCCCTCGATCATGAACCCCTACCTGTCCGGCGGCACCAAGGATCTCGAGGCCGCCAGCCTCGTGCTCGAACCGCTGGCCCGCTACGACGAGAACGGCGACATGGTGCCGTGGCTCGTCGACGAGGTGCCAACCGTGGAAAACGGTGGCGTTTCGGAAGACCTGACCTCGATCACCTGGAAGCTGACAGAAGGCCTGGTTTGGTCCGACGGCTCGCCCGTCACCTCCGAAGACGTGAAATTCAGCTGGGAATACTGCACCGCCGAGGGCGGCGGCTGTGCCCAGATCGAGAAATACGGCGGCATCGAAAGCATCGAGACGCCGGACGAGCTGACCGCCGTGGTCACCTTCCGCAATCCCAAGCCCTTCCCCTATACCGCCTTCGTGGGCGCCCAGTCGCCCATCCTGCAAAAGGCGCAATTCGCCGATTGCCTCGGGCCCAAGGCGCCGGAATGCACCGAGCAGAACTTCAACCCGATCGGCACCGGCCCCTTCGTGGTGACGGATTTCCGGCCCAATGACGTGATCACGCTGGAAGCCAACGAGAATTACCGCGACCCCGAGAAGCCGGCCTTCGCCTCGGTCGTCTTCAAGGGCGGCGGCGATGCCACGGCGGCCGGCCGCGCGGTTCTCGAGACGGGCGAGTTCGACTATGCCTGGAACCTGCAACTGGCGCCGGACGTGCTGGCCAACATGGAATCGGCCGGCAAAGGCCAGATCATCTCGGGCTTCGGCACGCTGGTCGAACGGATCATGGTCAACCAGACCGACCCGTCCTCCGACCTCGGCGACCGCCGGGCGACGCTCGATCACCCGCACCCGTTCCTGACCGACAAGGCCGTGCGACAGGCGCTCTCCATGGCGATCGACCGCGAATTGCTGGTCGAGATCGGCTATGGCGACGCGGGCCGCGTGACCTGCAACGTGCTCCCGGCACCGGAAATCTACGCCTCCACCGCCAATGATGACTGCAAGGTGCAGGACATCGAGGGCGCCAAGGCCGTGCTGGAAGAAGCCGGCTGGACCGACACCAACGGCAACGGCACCCGCGACAAGGATGGGGTCGAGCTGTCGATGCTGTTCCAGACCTCGACCAACGCCGTGCGCCAGGACTTCCAGGCACTGATCAAGCAGTGGTGGTCGGAAATCGGCGTCGAGGCCGAGCTGCGCAACATCGACTCCAGCGTCTTCTTCGGCGGCGACCCGGGCAGCCCGGACACGTTCCAGAAGTTCTTCGCCGATGTCGAGATGTACGCCAACAACTTCGACGGCACCGACCCCGAGGCCTACATGTCGAACTGGCACTGCGAACAGATCCCGGCACCGGAAAACCAGTGGCAGGGCAACAACATGCCGCGTTTCTGCAGCGAGGAATACAACGCCCTCGTCGACGAGATGCAGCAGACCGGCGAGCTCGAGAAACGTGCCGAGCTGGCCAAGGCGATGAACGACATGCTGATGCAGGAATACGTGATCATCCCGCTCGTCGATCGCGGCCGGGTGTCTGCCCATTCCAACAGCCTGGGCGGTGTCATCCTCAACACCTGGGACAGCGAACTCTGGAACGCGGCCGACTGGCACCGCAAGGAAACCAACTGATCGCTTGCCACGACCGGGCGCGCGGGGTCGCCGCGCGCCCGACGAAGGGTGACTTTCAGGGGGTGTGCGGCTGAATGCTGACCTATACAATCCGCCGGCTGGTCCTGTCGGTCCCGACGCTGCTGTTCATCGCGCTCGTCATCTTCCTTCTGCTGGAACTGGCGCCGGGCGACCCGATGGCCCAGGTGCCGCTGACCGTCCCGCCGGAAGTGAAAGCCCAGATGCGCGAGGCGCTGGGGCTGGGCGAGCCCACCCATATCCGTTTCGGCAAATGGCTGTGGCAGTTCTTCGTGGTCGAGCCCATGGTGCTGACCGACCACCTGTTCGGCACGGAGTTTGCCGCCGACAAGCAGCGCGTCATAAGCTGGCAGACCCGTTCGCCGGTGATGGATATCGTGGTCCAGCGGATGCCCCAGACGATCTGGGTGGTGGCGATGGCCTACGTGGTGGGCGTGCTGATCGCCCTGCCCATCGGCATCTACTCGGCCTACCGGCAATATTCCGTCTTCGACCAGGTCGGCACTTTCGTCACCATGGTCGGCTTTTCCGTGCCGCCCTTCTTCTCGGGCGTGCTGGTGATCGTGATCTTCTCGGTCCAGCTGGGCTGGCTGCCGTCGATCTATGACACCACGCACCGGGTGGTCGACTGGAATACCTTCGTCATGCAGCTCAAGCAGATGGTCATGCCGGTCATGGTGCTGGCGCTGCAGACCACGGCGCAGATTTCCCGCTTCATGCGCGCCTCGATGCTCGACAACCTCAACCAGGATTACGTGCGCACCGCCCGGGCCAAGGGCCTTTCGGAACAGATCGTGGTGATGGTCCACGTGCTGCGCAACTCGATGATCCCGGTGGTCACCGTCATCGCGCTCGGCGTGCCGCAGATCTTCGGAGGCGCCATCATCACCGAGCAGATCTTCAAGGTGAACGGGCTGGGACAGCTTCTGATCACCGCCATCCAGGCCAACGACCTGCCGATGGTCCAGACCGTCACCTTCATGCTGGCGGTCCTGATCGTGCTCTTCAACATCATCGCCGACCTTCTTTACGGCCTGCTCGACCCGAGGATCCGCTATGACTGATCCGACCCCCGAAACCCCGCCAACCAAGACCCCGGCTCCCACTCCGCTGGGCGCGCTCTCCGACCCGCAACCGGTCGCCCCGCCCCGCAGCCAGTGGCGCGACGTCTGGGACCAGTTCAAGCGCCACCGCGGCGCGCTGGCGGGCGGCATCCTCTTCCTGCTGATCATCGTGGTGGTCTATCTCGGCCCGCTCGTCTGGCCCATCGACGCCACCTATATCGACATCCGCGCCCGCAACGAGGGACCGAGCTGGGCGCACCCGTTCGGCACCGACCAGCTTGGCCGCGACACGCTGGCCCGGATGATGGCGGGCGGTCAGGTCTCGATCGCCGTGGGGCTGACGGCGATGCTTCTGGCGCTCGGCCTCGGCAGCCTGATCGGTGTACTGGCCGGCTTCTTCCGGCGGCTCGACGGCCCGCTCATGCGGCTGACAGACCTGTTCCTGTCGCTGCCCCTGCTGCCGCTTCTGCTGGTTATGGTCCTGCTGTTCCGGCAGGCGCTCAGCAGCACGTTCGGGCCGGAAACCGGGATCTTCATCCTGATCGTCTTCGCCATCGGCGTGACAAGCTGGATGCCCACCGCCCGCGTCGTGCGCGGCGACGTGCTGGCGCTGAAGGAACGGGAATTCGTGCTGGCCGCCCGCTCGATCGGCACGACAAATTTCAACCTGATCACCCGGCACGTGCTGCCCAACGTGCTGTCGCCGATCATGGTCTCGGCCACGCTGGGCATCGCCAACGCCATCATCACCGAATCGGCGCTCAGCTTCCTCGGCCTCGGCTTCCCGCCCGACTTCCCGACATGGGGCCGCCTGCTGAACGACGCGACGGTCTACCTGCAGGATTACCCGGAACGGGTGTTCTGGCCGGGCGTGGCGATCTCGCTGACGGTTCTGTCGGTCAATTACCTCGGCGACGGCCTGCGTGACGCGCTCGACCCGCGCATCCGCGGTCGATGAGCGGCAACGGCGTTTCACCGCAAATAAGAACCCCTTCACGCCGGCCCGCCTACAGGGAAAACGTTTCACCGTTCCTCTCTTGTCACCCGGAACAACGTTCTGGCCACGCAGTCATGCGAGAACCGTTTTCCGAAACCCGCAAGATATTCACAGGTCAGAATACTTGATCGGCGCCGGATTCCACGCCAGATGGGAAAAAATTCCGCATCTCTGCCGAGGCTGCCATGTTTGAAGAATTCGGTTTCGAAACCCTCACCGCCCCGCAGGCGGTGGTCTGGTTCGCGCTGGCCCTGGGGCTCGCCTTCGGGGCGCTGGCGCAGATCACCCGTTTCTGCCTGCGCCGCTCACTCGTGGGCGAGGACCGCAAACAGGCGGCCGGCATCTGGCTGACGGCGCTGGCCGTGGCGGTGCTCGGCACGCAGGCGGCCGTGGCACAGGGCTGGATCGGCTTCGGCGATCACCGGTTCATGGCCGCCAACCTGCCCGTGCTGGCCGTGGTCGTAGGCGGCCTGCTCTTCGGGGCGGGCATGGTGCTTACCCGGGGCTGCATTTCACGGCTGACCGTGTTGTCCGCCTCGGGCAACCTGCGGGCGCTGACCGTGGTGGTGATCTTCGCCATCACCGCCCATGCCGCGCTCAAGGGCATCCTGTCGCCCCTGCGCACGACGCTGGGCTCCGTCACCCTGCCGCTCGACAGTGCCGCCCTGCCCGGCAACCCGCTGATCTGGACGGCCGTCATCGCCGCCGCGGCGCTGCTTTACGCCCTGCGCTCGGGCAACCGGCCCGGCATGCTGCTGCTGGCCGCCCTGATCGGCGTGCTGGTGCCGCTGGGCTGGGTCGGCACGGGCTTCCTGCTTTACGACGACTTCGACCCGATTGCGATGGAATCGCTGGCCTTCACCTCGCCCATGACCGACGCGCTGTTCTTCACCGTTGCCTCGACCGCCATTCCGGCCGGCTTCGGCACGGGGCTGATCGGCGGCGTTCTGCTCGGCGCACTGGCGGCGGCGCTGCTGTCGCGCGGGTTCCAGTGGCAGAGCTTCTCCTCCCCGTCGGAAACCGGCCGCTACCTTGCCGGGGGCGCCTTGATGGGCTTCGGGGGCGTCCTTGCAGGCGGCTGCACGGTCGGCGCGGGGCTGTCGGGCATCCCGACACTCTCCATCGCAGCCATCCTCGCCGTCGCATCCATGGCCGTCGGCGCGCTTGCCACGAACCGCGCCCTGGGCGCCGTTCCCGCCGCCCGCGCCCATCCCGCCGAGTAAGCCTTGCACTGACGTCCTTTGCCGCTAGGATGCACGCCGCATTTCAACAAAGGCAGGCGGCATGACGCGCTACACGTACAAGGTAATCCCGGCCCCCGCGAAGGGGCGCAAGGCCCCCGGGGTCAAAGGCGCGGAAGCGCGGTTCGCGCACGGGCTCGAAGAGGCCATGAACGAGATGGCTGCGCAGGGTTGGGAATACCTGCGCGCCGACATCCTGCCCAGCGAGGAACGCCAGGGCCTGACCTCGACGAACACCGTCTACCGCAGCGTGCTGGTCTTCCGGCGCGAGGCCAAGGGCAACGGCGCCGCGGAACGCCCGGTGCCGTCGCTGACCGCCCGCCGCGGCCCCGCGCCCGAGGAAGAGCTGAAGTTCACCCGACGCGAGCCGATCGCGGCAGTTGCGGCAGACACGCTTGCCCCTGAACCCGATGTCCATGACCCTGAGGTTCCTGACTCGCAGGACCTGCCCGAAACCGACACCGAGGAGCAGGCCGCCAATGACGATGCTCCCGTCCGGATCGAGGACGAGGAAACGCTGCCCGAAACGCCCGGGACCGAAACCGGGAACGAAACTGGGACCGAGATCGAGACCGAAGAAACGCAGGACGACATAACCGATGACGCAAGGGAAGAAGAGGACGGTGAAACCCCGCGTCGCTGAGGCGGCGAAATCTGCCGCACCACTCGCGATTTATCGCTCCTCCACCAGATTTTTACAAACTGCCCTCTTCAATTTGCCAACCAGTAATCTAAACTCTCCGATCTGACTCGCAGAGGGAAGCCCATGTCCAAGAGTGACCCATTCGGATTCGATATTTCAGTCGGCGCTTCGAAGAAGAAGAACCCGCGCGGCCGGCGCGGCATGTCGGGTGCGTCCGAAACCTCGACCCGCGTCTGCGATCATCCGGGCTGCAACGAGCCCGGCAAGTACCGCGCGCCCAAGGCGCCGGATGTGCTGGATGATTTCTACTGGTTCTGCAAAGACCACGTGCGCGAATACAATACCAAGTGGAACTTCTTCGAAGGCACGACCGAGGCCGAGATGAACGCCCAGATGTCGAAGGACAAGGTTTGGGAACGCCAGACCAAGGCCTTCAACGACCCCGAGGCGCGCGCCTGGGCCCGGCTGGGCATCGAGGACCCGCACCAGGTCCTGGGCGGCAACGCCACGCAGAACCCGGGCAAGAACCGGACACAGCAGCGCAAGCTGCCCCCGACCGAGCGCCGCGCGCTGGAGATTCTCGAGGCCGAGGATACCTGGTCGAAGGCCGATATCCGCAAGGCCTACAAGTCGCTGATCAAGGTACTCCACCCCGACATCAACGGCGGCGACCGCAGCCAGGAAGAACAGCTGCAACAGGTCGTCTGGGCGTGGGACCAGATCAAGCCGAGCCGGAACTTCAAGTAGGCGTCAGGGCGTGACGGGCTCCGGCCCGGCGCGCCGCGCGCCAAGGCGCGGGTGCAGCGTGGCCGCCAGCCCCCAGCACCCGGCCAGCGCGATTCCCGCGAAGGCAAAGATCCCCGAGACCGGCGCCACCAGCAGCACCAGCCACGCCGCCCCCGGCGTCAGGATGCCCGACACGTCGCGGAAGCTGGAATAGACGGCCGACATTTCCGTCCGTTCCGAGGGCTTCACCGACATCAGGAACGGCAGACCCCCGCAGATATCGAGCAGCACGAGGAAGCCCGAGGCGCAGAACAGCGCCACCAGCGCAAACGCCGGCGTGGGCGCCAGCATCCAGCCGGTAAAGAACAGCATCCCTGCACAGGCAAAGCCCGTCCGCACCGCCATCCGGACCGTGTGCCGCTGCATCCACCGCAGCATCACCGGCGTCAGGAACAGGATCGCGTTGGTGGCCGACATCATGATCCCGCCGGTCTGCGGGTCGAGCCCGCTGTCGACCGCGTAGATCGGCAGGTAGACGACGTAGGCCCACCACCCGCAGGAGCGGATCACCGCGAAGAGCCACCCCACCACCAGCCTGGGCTGGGCGAAGAACCGGCCCAGATAGCGAAGCGGGTTGGCCGCCGGGCGCCGCGCCCGCGTGATCAGCTTGCCGTTGCCCAGTCGCATCACGAAAAACAGTGTCAGCAGCCCGCAGATCGCCGCCGCGGAGACAAGGAATGGGGCCGGGCCCCACCATTGCATGAGGGTGACACCGGCCACCGGGCCGATCGTCCAGCCGAGCGCGCTGTAGAACATCCGCAGCGTCTCGCATCGGCCCAGCTCGGCCCGCTCGACATAGTCCAGCACGTAGGCGTTGAAACACACGAAAAGCGAGACGGTCGCGACCGTGATCATCACCAGCCCGGCGATCACCCCCGACCCGCCCGTCGTTGCCGCCAGCGCGCCCGACAGGAACAGCGTCCCTGCCCCGGCATAAAGCCAGCGCCGCGGGATGAACCGGTTGAGCCACGGCACCAGCAGCCCCGCGACCAGCGACAGGAACCCGGTCAGGAAATAGATCGCCGAGACGACCTGCGCATCGCCCAACGCCTTGTACATGGCCACCGGGAAAACCGACACGAGCATGCCGCGCGCCACGGCCTCGGCCCCGGCAAGCATGGCGAAACCGCGCATCGACGGTGCGGGGGCATGGCGAAGCCATTCGGGTATATGGCGCTCGAACATACGGGGCCTGTCACTTGCTGTTTTCCTGACCGGATGCGCCCCGGCGCGCGCCCTGTCGCCTCCGTTCGCGACCCGCAGGTCGGAAACGGGCCTCCGCCGCGACCGCGCAAACGAAAAACGGCCGCCCTGAACGGCGACCGTTGCGAGATTACGGGATGGTCGGCGCCTCTACGCCGGCTTGAAAACCAGGCTCACGCCATTGAGACAGTGCCGTTTCCCCGTAGGTTCCGGCCCGTCGTTGAAGATATGGCCCAGGTGGCTGCCGCAGCGGCGGCAATGCACCTCGGTGCGCGGGTAGATCAGCTTGAAATCCCGCTTGGTTTCCACGGCGTTCTCAAGCGGCCGGTAGAAGCTGGGCCAGCCGGTGCCGCTGTCATACTTGGTATCGGAGGGGTAAAGCGGCAGGTCGCAGCCCCGGCAATGGTAGGTGCCCGCCGAATACTGCTTGTCGAGCGGCGAGCTGCCCGCGGGCTCGGTGCCCTCCTCGCGCATCACCTTGTACTGCAGGTCGGTCAGCATGTTGCGCCATTCCGCCTCGGTGCGGGTCACCTCGAAATTGCCGGACGCCGAGCTGGCGGCGCCAAGCGAGGTCAGTGAAACGGCCGTGCCGCCCAGAAGGATCATGGCGATAAAGCCTCTGCGGTCCATGGCGGGTCCTCCCTTCGGTCCTTGTGGTCCAAAGATGCCGGTTGCAGGGCGGCGCGGCAAGTGCGCCGCCCTGCACATTTCGGTGATCGGGCTCAGCCTTCAGCGGGCAGGATCACGGTGTCGACGACGTGGATCACGCCGTTCGACTGGTCGACATCGGCGATCGTCACGTTGATCATCTGGCCGCGCTCGTCCTTGAGCATGATGTTGTCGCCCTCGTAGGTCGCTTCCAGCTCGCAGCCGCCCACGGTCGGGACGATATGCATGCCGCCGTCATCGTCGACCATGCCCTTGATGGCGGTCGACATCGCGTCGGCCGACACCACGTGGCAGGTCAGGATCTCGGTCAGCTTGTCCTTGTATGCCGGCTGCATCAACGCTTCCAGCGTCTCCGCGGGCAGCTTGTCAAAGGCCGCGTCAGTGGGTGCGAACACAGTGAACGGGCCGTCGCCTGACAGGGTGTCGACAAGACCGGCTGCTTTCACGGCCGCGACAAGGGTTTCGTGATCGGCCGAGTTCACGGCGTTTTCCACGATGTTCTTGTCGGCATACATGGGCGCGCCACCCACCATCGGGTTTTCTGCGAATGCTGCACCGGCGCTGATGGCGGCAACGGCCGTGGCCGCGACAAGTGTCTTGTTGAACATTGTGTATCTCCTCTCTGTCGTACCGGGCGTCATTGCCCGAACATGCGACAACCCACGGACGGGCGGCGGCCAGAGTTTCAGAGAAAATGTGAAAAACGCGCAGTCTCACGCATCCGTGATCGGGCCGGTTGCCAGAACGGCCCCGGTCGGCGCGCCCGTGGGCGAGCCGCCTTCGGGCTCGTCCGAGATGGCCAGAACCCCGCCCGACAGGGCCTCCTGCAACTCGGGCGTCACGGTAAAGAGCGCCCGCTCATCCGGCGGCAGTACGCCCAGCGACACCGGCGCGTTCTCGCCCGCGATCAGCCACAGCTCCAGCGAGCGACCCTCCGCTGCCTCGCCTGCCAGCCGTTCGACATAGAGCTCCGCGTTTTCCGCGTCATAGGCCGCCTCGACCACGAGGCTGCGGTCCTCGGCGGCAACTTCGGCGGTGTATGCCGGCGTTTCCGGCGGCAGTGGGCCCTGGTCGAGGAAATCCGACGACACGAACAACAGCACGGCCAGAACTGCCACGGCCAGCCCGGTCAGCCCGAACCGTTGCCACAGCCCGGTGCGACGCTCGGGCGCGCTCTCGCCAAAAAGACGCATCTCCACGCGGGTCTGAACATCCTCCGGCGGCGTCACCGGCTTCACGTCATCGGCAAAGCCCGAAAATTCCTCGGCCCAGATCGCGCAGATACGCCGCAGCGCCGGTTCGGACGCCAGGCGCGCCTCGAACGCCGCCAGTTCCTCCTCGGGCAGCAGGCTCAGGGTGTACTCCCCTGCAAGAACGACGTCGTCGTTCGGGTCTGGCGTGGTGCCGCTCATCGAGACAGGCACTCCCTCAGTTTCAACAGGCTGCGCCGCAGCCAGGTTCGCATCGTGTTGAGCGGCACGTTGTACCGCTCTGCCAGTTCGGCATAGGTATCGCCTTCCAGGTACGCGCGCCGCACGGCATCGGCGTGCTGATGGTCCAGTTCGCCGAAACACCCGTCCAGGCGGTTGCGTTCGGACGCCCGGATCGCCATCGTCTCGGGGCCCGGCGCGGGGTCGGCCAGCGTGGCCGTCAGAACGTCGCCGCTGGTCGAGTGCCGCGCCCGCCGCTTGCGGTCGATGGCCGCATTGCGGGCGATGGAAATGAGCCACGTCATCGGGCTCAGGCCATTGGCGCGGTATCGGTCGGCGTTGTTCCAGATCTTCACATAAACGTCCTGCAGCACGTCTTCCGCCTCGGCCCGGTCGTCCAAGACACGCAGGATAACGCCGAATAGTTTCGCCGAGGTGCGGGAATAGAGGTTGCGGAAGGCCGCCCGGTCCTTCAGGGCCATTCGCGCGATCAGATTTTCGATTTCCTGAAGCTCAGACGACATTACACACCAACTCGTTTCGACCTAGGGTAAGTCAGTTGAACGGGACGTCCAGCAAAACTTCCCCTACCCCTTGCCCTTTCCGGCTTTATGTTGCACCACGTGGCGAAATTCACGATGCGAACCCAGAGGACCCGACGAATGGCGGATGGAACCATAGACACGAATGCCAAACCGACCGAGGAGATCTCGGTGCGCGACGTGTTCGGCATCGACACCGACATGGTCGTGCGCGGCTTTTCCGACCGCACCGACCGGGTTCCCGAGCTGGATACCACCTACAAGTTCGACCCCGACACGACGCTGGCCATCCTCGCGGGCTTCTCCCACAACCGCCGCGTGATGATCCAGGGCTACCACGGCACCGGCAAGTCGACCCATATCGAACAGGTCGCCGCCCGCCTCAACTGGCCCGCCGTGCGCGTGAACCTCGACAGCCATATCAGCCGGATCGACCTGATCGGCAAGGACGCGATCAAGCTGCGCGACGGCAAGCAGGTGACCGAGTTCCACGAGGGCATCCTGCCCTGGGCGCTGCGCAACCCCGTCGCCATCGTGTTCGACGAGTACGATGCCGGGCGCGCCGACGTGATGTTCGTCATCCAGCGCGTGCTGGAACATGACGGCAAGCTCACCCTGCTCGACCAGAACGAGATCATCACCCCCCACCCCTGCTTCCGTCTCTTCGCCACGTCGAACACGGTGGGCCTGGGCGACACGACCGGCCTCTACCACGGCGTGCAACAGATCAACCAGGCTCAGATGGACCGCTGGTCCATGGTGGCAACGCTGAACTATCTCAGCCACGACGCGGAAACCAACATCGTTCTCGCCAAGAACCCGCTCTTCAACACCAAGGACGGCCGCCAGCAGGTCAGCCAGATGGTGACAGTGGCCGACCTCACGCGGACGGCCTTCATGAACGGCGACCTCTCGACGGTCATGAGCCCACGGACGGTGATCAACTGGGCACAGAACACCCACATCTTCCGCGACGTGGGCTATGCCTTCCGCCTGACCTTCCTCAACAAGTGCGACGAGCTCGAACGCCAGACCGTGGCCGAGTTCTTCCAGCGCTGCTTCGACGAGGAACTGCCGGAAAGCGCGGCGAGCGTCAGCCTGGGGTGATGCGGCAGAACGGCAGGCCCCGCGAAACTGGAGCCGTGTCATGCACATCGGCCTGATCGGCGGTATCGGCGTGGCGGCGACGGTGGAATATTACCGCCGCCTGACCACGCTGATGAACAAGCGTCAACAGCGCCTCGAGCTTACCATCGTCCATGCCGACGTTCAGGAGTTGATCCGCAACAACAACGCCGACGACCGGCGGGCACAGGCCGAGATCTACGCCCGGCTCATCGACCGGCTCAAGGCGGCGGGATGCGACTGCGCTGTCATCACCTCGATAGGCGGGCATTTCTGTTTCGAAGAGACGAAAGCCATTTCGGCATTGCCACTGGTCTCGGCCGTCGCCCCCCTCGATGCCCATTTCGAAAGCCTGGGCTTGAGCAGCGTAGGTCTGCTCGGCACGCGAAGGGTCATGCAGACGCGGCTTTACGGGCAACTGAAAGCCACCCGCGCGGTCGCCCTCGACGATGAAGCCGCGCATCTGGGTCAGGCCTACACCGACATGGCGGTCGCCGGCCATTGTACGCCCGACCAGCGGCACCTCTTCCTCGACGCGGGCCGCCGCATGATCAACGATCACGGGGCCCGGGCCATCGTGCTGGCCGGCACCGACCTGAACCTCGCCTTCGACGGGCAGGACGCGGGCTATCCGGTCATCGATGCGCTTGATGTTCATGTCGACCTTCTCGCGCGGATCGCCTCGGGAGAGGCCGAACCGGCGGCGGGCTGATCCGCCACGCCCGGCGCGTAACGTATATTCTATGTATTGACAGGGTATATACATATTCATACCCTGCTGACATGAGGCACAAAACGATCACCCCGGCGGTGGTGGCGTTTCTGGCAGCGACAGGCATCTCCTCCGCCAATGCGGGCACGCTTTCCCCGATGGAACAGGCCCAGGCCTTCGCCACGTGCGCCGGCCGGCTTCAGGCACTCGCCACGCGGCAGGGCGCCATCCATGACCCGCAATCCACCGATACGCGGCAGAAGCAGCTCGGATTCGAGGACATGCTCGACGCCCTTCTTCCCCATGTCACGGAGGCCGGCGTCGACCCCGGCGCACCCAAGCGCTGGCGCGCCTATGGCTGGACCGAGATCGCCCTCCTCCTGCGCCACGCCGAGTATGGCGAGGATGACACCCGCGCAGCCCGCGCCCGCGCCGACATGGCCCGCCGGATCGACACCTGCACCCGGATGATCCTGTAAGCCCCCGGAATCGCATCGCCCCCACTGGTCAATCCGGTGCAATCCCACTAGGTTGCCCCTGATCACGAACACGATGCGTAAGGCGCGCTTAATGGCTCAGTCCGACAACCCTGCCGATCCCTTCAAGAAGGCGCTGGCCGAGGCGACCAAGGTGCTCGCCGACAACCCCGACCTGTCCGTCACCTACTCGGTCGATCCCGCCGGCCTGACGGGCGAGGCGATGCGCCTGCCCCAGATCAGCCGGCGCATGTCGAAAGACGAGGTCCTGCAGGCCCGCGGCACCGCCGACGCGCTGGCGCTGCGCCACAAGTACCATGACGCCGGTGTCTCGGCCCGCTACACCCCGCCGGGCGAGATGGCGCGCGAGCTCTACGACGCCATGGAATCGGCCCGGTGCGAGGCGATGGGCGCCCGCCACATGCCCGGCACCGCCGGCAATATCGACGCCAAGATCGGCGCCGAGGCCCTGCGCCGCGGCTACGACCAGATCAAGGACCCGTCCGAGGCGCCGCTGCCCGTCGCCGCGGGCTACCTCATCCGCCACCTCGCCACCGGCCGCACCCTGCCGCGCGCTGCCGACAACGTCATGCAACTCTGGCAGGGCTTCATCGAGGATCACGCCGGCGGCACGCTCGAGGACCTGCAGGCCAAGCTCTCCGACCAGGCCGAGTTTGCCCGCTTCGCCCGCCAGATCATCAAGGACCTGGGTTACGGCGACCAGTTGGGCGACGACCCCGACGCGCCCGATGACGATCAGGACGAGGCCGACCAGGAAGCCCAGGAAGAAGAGCAGCCCGACAGCACCGGCCAGGACGAGAGCGACGAGGAACAGGCCGACGCCGATCCCGAGCAAAGCCAGGAAGAACAGCAGGACGACGCCCAGGCCCAGGTCAGCATGGATGACATGGCCGACGAGGAGATGGGCGACGAGACCGAGATGCCCGAGGGAGAAGCACCCCTCGAGCCCCCGGCGCCGCAACCGATTTCCGAGGCCGATCCCGACTACACGGTCTATTCCACCAATTACGACGAGGAAATCGCCGCCGAAGAGCTGGCCGAGCCGGTCGAGCTGGAACGCCTCCGTGCCTATCTCGACCAGCAGCTCGAACCGCTCAAGGGCGCGGTGTCGCGCCTCGCCAACAAGCTGCAGCGCCGGCTTCAGGCCCAGCAGAACCGTTCGTGGGAGTTCGACCGCGAGGAAGGCATCCTCGACGCGGGGCGCCTGGCGCGCGTGGTGGCCAACCCCACGACGCCGCTTTCCTTCAAGGTCGAGAAGGACATGGAGTTCCGCGATACCGTCGTGACACTCCTGCTCGACAATTCCGGCTCGATGCGCGGCCGCCCGATTTCGATCGCGGCGATCTGCGCCGACGTCCTGTCGAAAACGCTGGAGCGCTGCCAGGTAAAGGTCGAGATCCTCGGTTTCACCACCCGTGCCTGGAAAGGCGGGCAATCGCGCGAGACATGGCTCAACGAGGGCCGCCCGCAACTGCCCGGCCGCCTCAACGACCTGCGCCATATCATCTACAAGAACGCCGACGCCCCCATGCGCCGGACCCGGAACAACCTCGGGCTGATGATGAAGGAAGGGCTGCTGAAAGAGAATATCGACGGCGAGGCGCTGGAATGGGCCCACCGCCGCATCGTCAACCGCCGTGAACAGCGCAAGATCCTGATGGTGATCTCGGATGGCGCGCCGGTCGATGACAGCACGTTGTCGGTCAACCCGGCCAACTACCTCGAAAAGCACCTGCGCGACGTGATCGCCATGGTCGAGAAGCGCAAGCAGGTCGAACTGCTGGCCATCGGCATCGGCCACGACGTGACCCGCTATTACGACCGCGCGGTTACGATCACCGACGCCGACCAGTTGGCCGGCGCCATGACCGAACAGCTGGCAGCGCTCTTCGACAGCGACCCGCGCGCCCGCGCCCGCGTCATGGGGATCAAGAAAGCCAGCTGAAGGCATCCCGCCGCGCCGTCGGATGCCTCCGGCGGGAATATTTGGGGCAAGATGAAGCCTGGCGCGGTGCCCGCCTTCATCTTTCCTGAAATACTCATATCCCGCACCTTTCCTTCCGTGCGCCGTGGCGGCAGGGGATTACCGCATTGATCTTGCCCTGCCCCTCCCTTAGCAATGTCAAGCTGACGCAATCGCCCGGGGGCCGACCATGTTCCAGACCTTCCAAGACACCGCCAGCCCGGAACAGGGCCCGCCCCGCCTGGCCGCCCTGCGCGAGGCGATGGCGGCCGAAGGACTGGCCGGTTTCCTCGTCCCCCGCGCCGATGCGCATCAGGGCGAATACGTGGCCCCCTGCGACGACCGGCTGGCGTGGCTCACGGGCTTCACCGGCTCGGCCGGGTTCTGCATCGCCCTGACCCACAAGGCCGGCGTCTTCGTCGACGGGCGCTACCGGGCGCAGGTCAAGACGCAGGTGGACACCGCCCATTTCACCCCCGTCGACTGGCCCGAGGTCAAGCCGGCCCAATGGCTGAAAGACAACCTCGATAGCGGCGAGGTCGGGTTCGACCCATGGCTCTACACCCCGGAACAGATCGACGCGCTCGAAAAGGGTCTGGCGGGCAGCGATATCCGCCTGCGCCCCTGCGCCAACCTGATCGACCGCATCTGGCCCGACCGCCCCGCCCCGCCGCAGGGCGCCATCCGCGTCTACCCCGAAGACCTCGCCGGCGAGACCCATGGCGAGAAACGCACCCGCCTCGCCGCCGGGCTGAAGGACGCCGGACAGGAAGCCGCCGTGCTCACCCTGCCCGATTCCATTGCCTGGCTGCTCAACATCCGCGGCAGTGACATCCCCCGCAACCCGGTCGCCCATGCCTTTGCCGTGCTCCACGACACCGGTCAGCTCACGCTCTATGTCGGTGCGGAAAAACTGAACGACGAGGTCCGCGCGCACCTGGGCGAAGAGGTGCTGATCCGCCCCACCAACGCCTTCGGCCCCGGCCTCAACAGCCTGACCGGGCCGGTGCGGCTCGACCGGTCGAGCGTGCCGCTGTGGGTCGCCAGGCAACTGGAAGAGACCGGCGTGCCGCTCGTCTGGGGCGACGACCCGTGCATCCTGCCCAAGGCCCGCAAGACCGAATCCGAGATCGCCGCCACCCGCACCGCCCATATCCGCGACGGCGCGGCGCTCTGCCAGTTCCTCGCCTGGTACGACGACCAGCCCCCCGGCACCATCACCGAGATCGACGTCGTCACCAAGCTCGAGGTCGAGCGACGCGCCACGAACGAATTGCTCGACATCAGCTTCGACACCATCGCCGGCTCCGGCCCCCACGGCGCGCTGGCACATTACCGGGTGACGGAAAAGTCAAACCGCACGCTGGAAGACGGCGACCTGCTGGTGCTCGACGGCGGCGGACAATATGTCGACGGCACCACCGACATAACCCGCACCCTGCCCGTGGGCACGCCAGGGCCCGAGGAGCGCGCGGCCTTCACCCGCGTCCTGCAGGGCATGATCGCCATGAGCCGCGCGCGCTGGCCCAAGGGGCTGGCGGGGCGTGACCTCGACGTTCTGGCGCGCTACCCGCTGTGGCTGGCCGACCAGGATTACGCGCACGGCACCGGTCACGGCGTCGGCGTCCACCTCTGCGTGCACGAAGGCCCGCAGCGCCTGTCGCGCGCCGGCGAGGTGGCGCTGGAACCCGGCATGATCGTCTCGAACGAGCCGGGCTATTACCGCGAAGGCGCCTTCGGCATCCGCATCGAGAACCTCGTCGTCGTGACCGAGGCCGAGCCCCTGCCCGGCGGCGACCAGACCGGCAAGCTGTGCTTCGAAACCATCAGCTTCGTGCCCATCGACCGCCGCCTGATCGAGGTGGACATGCTGACCGACGCCGAGAAGGACTGGCTCAACGCCTACCACGCCACCTGCCTCGACAAGATCGGCCCACGCCTGACCGGGCCCGCGCACGACTGGCTCGAGGCCGCAACCGCGCCCCTGTGACACATTGGTGTCACACGGGGCCGGCAAATCGGTGTAAGACACCGCAAGACATGACGCATACCGGGGAGGGACAAGAACCATGACGACGATCAAGATCCGCAAGGCCGAAGGCACATGGACCGTGCGCGCGGGCGGCGCCATCCTCGTGGAAAGCCGCGACGCGCTGGTCCTCAGCGAGGACGGCCACCCCGACATCATCTATTTCCCGCGCGGCGATATCGCCATGGCCTTCCTCGACGAGACCGACCACACGACCCACTGCCCGCACAAGGGCGACGCCAGCTACTATTCGATTGTCACGAAAAGCCAGACACTCCAGAACGCGGCATGGAGCTACGAAGACCCGAAACCGGATGTCGAGCGCATCAAGGGCCACATCGCCTTTTACGCCAACGAGAACGTGACCGTCGAACGAATCTGAGGGCAGAGCGGGCGGCGCCTAGCTGTGCTCCTCCCGCGACACCGCCGCCAGCGCGCGGTTATAAGTCTTGAGCGCATCGACATGGAAGAGCGCGCCCAGCAGTTCGGGCGGCTCGCCCTCCTTGGTCAGCGTCACCACCGGCACGAAGGGCACAGCCGTCCGCTCGAACACCGCCATCGCCGCCTCCAGCGTGGCGCCGCCATCGACATAGACCCCCTCGCCGATCAGTTCCCAGCACCGCTCTTCGGGCGCGGCCTTCTCGGCGCCCTTGGGCCGCATGACGTTCGACACCATGTACATCGACAGCAAATAGGCCTGCGGCCCCGCCGCCACCTGCACGCCTCGCCGCTCGAGCTGGGTCAGGAAAAAGGACCGCTTCACGAGGTTCGAGCCGAGCGCCGTCGACATCGACACCGCCACCATCACCGCCAGCCCGGTCTGCCAGTCGCCGGTCAGCTCGAACACGATCAGCGTGGTCGAGATCGGCGCGCCCAGAACGGCGGCGGCCACCGCCCCCATGCCGGCCAGCGCGTAGAGCGTCGATGATCCCGACACCTCCGGAAACAGCCCCGTCGCGATCAGCCCGAAGCTCAGCCCCGTCAGCGCCCCCACCATCAGCGAGGGCGAGAACACGCCACCGCCCATCCGCCCGCCCAGCGTGATGGCCACGGCCACCACCTTGAGCACGGCGAACACCATCGCCTCGTGCAGCACAAGCTGACCCGTCAGCGCCAGCGACGTCGTCTCGTAGCCCACCCCGATGATATGCGGAAACCAGATCGCCAGCAGCCCCAGCAGCGCCCCCGACACCGCCGGGCGCAGCCAGCGCGGCATCCGCGTCCGCATCTGCACGAAATTCGCCATGTCCTCGGCAAAGAGAATCGCATGCATCAGCGCCGTCGCCACCAGCCCGCAAACCAAACCGAGGATCAGGAAGGCCGGCAGTTCCACGTAGAATTCCAGCGCACTGGCCACCGGCAGCGTGAACTCGGTCACATCGCCGAATTCCAGCCGGTTGATCACCGTGCCCGCCACAGAGGCGATGACGATCGGCGCGAAGGCATGCAGCGCGAAATGCCGGAGCACCACCTCCAGCGCGAACAGCGCCCCGGCGATCGGCGCGTTGAACGAGGCCGACACCGCCGCGGCCACGGCACAGCCCAGAAGGTCGCGTCCGGTCACGCCGTCTGCGTTGATCCGGTTGCTCACCCAGGACGAAATCACGCCCGCCAGGTGCACCACCGGCCCTTCCCGCCCGCTCGATCCGCCGGTGCCGAGCGTGATGATCGATGCCGCCGCCGAGGCCAGCCCGACGCGCCCCTCGACCCGGCCCTCCTGCAACGCCGCGCCCTCGATCACGTCCGAAACCGACCGCACCCGCCCGTCCGGCGTGAACCGGTGCAGGATGACGCCCACCACCAGCCCGCCAAGGATCGGCACCGCCATGACCCAGTACCACGGCAAGGCCGCCGCCGCGCTGTGGACATAGGCCATGCCTTGCGCGCTGTACGCCCAGCTTTGCAACGTATCGATCCCGCGCCGGAACAAAAGCGCCGCGAAGCCGGCCGCGATCCCGATGGCCAGTGCGATCAGCCAGAACTGGAACTGGCTGGGCCCCTTGTCCAGCAGCACGCGCCAGCCGTTTCTTGCCGCCCGCTCCGCCGCGTTGATCTTGCCACCCAGGAAATGCCGCGACGATTGTGTCATGCCACCGGCAATTCCCGGCGTGCCCCCGCTTTTCCCCAGGTGCCGCTTCGACTAGGTTTGGCACGTGAACGGGAGAGAGGGATTTGCATGACTATCCAGGCTGCGATCGGCGCGTTGTCCACCTTATTAGGACAACGGCTGACATGCTCCAAGGGTGAACTGGCTCAGCACGGCGAATCGGAGACCTACTTTCCCCTCACGCCCCCCGATGCCGTGGCCTATCCCGACAATACCGAGGAGGTGGCGGGCATCCTGAAGATCTGCGCCGAACATCGCTGCCCGGTGGTGGGCTGGGGCACCGGCACCTCGCTGGAGGGCCAGGCACAGGCGTTCGAAGGCGGGGTCTGCGTCGATTTCTCCCGGATGAACAAGGTTCTCGAAGTTTCGCCCGAAGACATGCACGTGCGCGTCCAGCCCGGCGTCACCCGCCAGGCCCTGAACGAGGAATTGCGCGCCACCGGCCTGTTCTTCCCGGTCGATCCCGGTGCCAACGCCTCGCTGGGCGGCATGGCCTCGACACGCGCCAGCGGCACCACGGCGGTGCGCTACGGCACGATGCGCGACAACGTCATGGCGCTCGAGGTGGTCACCGCCACCGGCGAGGTCATCCGCACCGGAAGCGCCGCCCGCAAAAGCTCGGCCGGCTACGACCTGACCGGGCTGTTCGTGGGCTCCGAGGGCACGCTGGGCCTCATCACCGAGCTCACCCTGCGCCTGCAGGGCACGCCCGAGGCCATCTCCTCGGCCGTCTGCGCCTTCCCGGAGGTGGACCAGGCGGTGAACTGCGTCATGGACACGATCCAGATGGGCCTGCCCGTCGCCCGGATCGAGCTGGTCGATATCGACAGCGTGAAGGCCGTGAACGCCTATTCCAACATGACCCTGCCGGAAAAGCCGCACCTGCTGCTGGAATTCCACGGCTCCGACGCGGGCGTCGCCGAACAGGCCGAAACCTTCGGCGCCATCGCGGAAGAGCATGGCGGGTCGGGCTTCGACTGGGCCACCAGGCCGGAAGAGCGAAACGCGCTCTGGACCATGCGGCACAACGCCTATCACGCCATCATCGCCTCCCGCCCCGGCTGCCGGGCGGTGGTGACGGATGTCTGCGTGCCGATCTCGCGGCTGGCCGAGGCGGTCGAAACCTGCCGCGCCGACCTCGCGGCGCATGACGTCCAAGGCCCCATCCTCGGCCACGTGGGTGACGGGAACTTCCACGCCATCCTGCTCTTCGACCCCGACGACGCCGACGAGAAACAGCGCGTGCTCGACGCCTCCAAGCGGCTCGTCGATCTCGCCCTCTCGCTCGGCGGCACCTCGACCGGCGAGCACGGCATCGGCGTCGGCAAGCTGGGCTACATGGAACGCGAGCATGGCGGCGCGTGGCCGGTGATGGGCGCAATCAAGGCCGCGCTCGACCCCGACAACATCATGAACCCCGGCAAGCTCGTGCCACCCCGCAACTGAGCCCGCCCCCATGCTGCGCCTCCTCACCCTCCTTGCCTGCCTCGCCACCCCGGCGCTGGCCGAACCCGTTACCTTCCCCGCCGAGACCAGCCGCGACGGCATCCCCGTCACGCTCGAGGCCAGCCTGCACCTGCCCGACGGCCCCGGCCCGCACCCCGCCGTCCTCCTGCTGCACGGTTGCGGCGGGCTGCAGCCGTCGGTGGCCCAGGCGCTCGACCTCCACGCCGAGGCGCTCAACGCCGCAGGCTTCGCCGCCCTCATCCTCGACAGCTTCGGCCCGAGGGGCATCGGCGGCGGCCACGTCTGCGAGACCTACGAGCGTCTCGGCGACGCCCGCCGCTACCGGATGCAGGACGCCCGCGACGCAAAGGCGTATCTCGAAACCCGCCCGGAAATCGACAACGCCAATATCTTCGCCATGGGCCAGTCAAACGGCGGCAGCGTCACCATCCGCCTGTCACAGCGCGACACGCGGGAGTTCCGCGCGTTGGCGGCCTTCTACCCGTGGTGCGGCGCCTTCAACCGGCTGGGATCGAACGCCACCCTGACCACGCCGCTTATCGTCTTCGGCGGAGAGGCCGATGACTGGGTGCCACCCGACGATTGCACCACGATCACCGCCAATGGGGCCGAATATGCCGTGCATGTCTACCCCGGCGCCGCGCACAGCTTCGACCTGAAGATCCCCGAGCAGCGCTTTCAGGGTCATCTCGTCGGCAACAACCCGGCGGCAGAGAAAGACAGCCGGGAAAAGATGATCGCCTTCTTCAAGCGCCACCTCGCCCGGCCCTGACACCTAGCGGCGCAAGACCGGCATCACCCCGAACGCCACTTGCCCGGCCAGCCCGATCGCGCCGGGCCACGTCGCGTAATGCGCGAGTTGCGCGGCCAACGGGCGGTCAAACACGAAAACCGCTAGCATCCACTCTGCCACCATCAGCAGCCCGAATCCCACGCCGCCCATCATCAGCCGATCCGCCACCGTGCCGGGAACGTGAAACCGGCCCGCTAGCCATCCCGCGCAGACCCACGAGATCGCCAGCATCAGCGGCAATTCAAGCATCACCGCTGTCAGCTCTCCGAGGCGCGGCAGCAGAACCAGCACCCGGAACGTCCCAAGCGCAAACCCCGCCGCAAAAACCAGAAGAAAGTAAACCGCCCCGGCGGATACGACCCGGCCCATCGGCCTAACCCGCCATCAGCGCCTCGGCCGCCGCGCGCGCCTCGGCCGTGACCGTGTCGCCCGACAGCATCCGGGCGATCTCGTCCACCCTTGCCGGCCCCGCCAGCGGCGCCACGGTCGACAGCGTCTGCTCGCCTTCCACCCGCTTGGCCACCTGCCAGTGATGCGCGGCGCGGGCGGCCACCTGTGGCGAATGCGTCACCACCAGCACCTGCCCCTGCTCCGCCAGTCGTGCCAGCCGCCGGCCCACGGCATCCGCCGTCGCCCCGCCGACGCCCCGGTCGATCTCGTCGAAGATCATCGTGACAGCGCTGTCCTCCCCGGTCAGGCAGACCTTGAGCGCCAGAAGAAACCGGCTCAACTCCCCGCCCGAGGCGATCTTGTTGAGCGGCCCGGCCGGCGCACCGGGGTTCGTGGCGACCGTGAAGGTCACGGCGTCCTGCCCGTCGGGGCCGGGCTCGGCCGGTTCGACCTTCGTCTCGAACGCCGCCCGCTCCATCTTCAGCGGTGCCAGCTCGTTGCCCATCGCCGTGTCGAGCCTCGCCGCCGCCTCCTTGCGCGCCGCGCTCAACGCCTCCGCCGCCTTGCCATAGGCCGCCTCGGCGGTCTTCACCGCACTCCGCAACGCCGCGATATCCGCGTCCCCCTGCTCCACCGCGTTCAGCCGGCTGCGCAGGTCATCGGCAAATACCGCCAGATCATCCGCCATCACGCCGTGCTTCCGCGCCAGCGCCCGGATCGCGAACAGCCGCTCCTCGGCCTCTTCCAGCTCCGCCGGGTTGAAACTCAGCGCATCGAGGAACCTCGCCACGCCCGAGGCCGCCTCGTCCAGTTCCACCATCGCCCGGCCGATCGCCGCGATCGGCTCGTCCAGCTCGCCCTCGGCGCTGTCCGATATACCCTCCAGCCAGCGCAGGGCATCGCCCGCCGCCCCTTCGGCCCCTTCGTTGCCCAGTGCCGCCTGTGCCTTCGCAACGTCCTCGCGAATCCGTTCCGCCGCCTGCATCATCCGGCGGCGGCGGTCGAGCTCCTCCTCCTCGCCCGGCTCCGGCGCCAGCTTGTCCAGTTCACCCACCGCATGGCGCAGGAAATCCTCGTCCGCCCGCGCCTTCTCCAGCGCCGCCTCGGCCTCTTCCAGCGCTCCCCGCGCCTCGCGCATCTCGCGCCACGCCTGCCGCACGGCCCCGCGCTGGCCCTCCAGCCCGCCGTAATCGTCCAGAAGCGCCCGGTGGCCGCGAGTGTTCAGCAACCCGCGATCATCCTGCTGCCCGTGCAGTTCCACCAGCGTGTCCGACAATTGCCGCAGAACCTCGCCCGAACACCGCCGGTCGTTGACATAGGCCGTCTTGCGCCCGTCCCGCGTGTTCACCCGCCTGAGCAGCAGCGTGTCGTCCTCCGGAAGCCCGGCCTCGGCCAGAACCGCCCGCGCCGGATGCCCCGGCGCAAGGTCGAACTCGGCCATCACCTCGCCCTGCTCGGCTCCCTGCCGCACCAGCTCGGCCCGGCCGCGCCAGCCCAGCACGAAGCCGAGGGAATCGAGCAGTATCGACTTTCCCGCGCCGGTTTCCCCGGTCAGCACGTTCAGCCCCGGCCGGAATTCCAGCTCGAGGTGGTCGATGATCAGGATGTCGCGGATATCAAGTGCGCGCAGCATCAGGCCAACCCGTCGGACGGGTGAGTCTCCCCACCCTGTTCTACAGCCAACGCCCCTGTATCATCTGGCGATACACCTGCCGCAGCCAGTTGTCGCCGACCGCTTCCAGCGTCAGGCCCCGGCCGGTCAGCAGCTTGTAGCTGTCCTCGTACCACTCGGTGCCACGGAAGTTGTAGCCCAGTATGGCCCCGGCGGTGCGTGCCTCGTCGGTCAGGCCCAGCGACAGGTACGCCTCGACCAGCCGGTGCAGCGCCTCGGCGGTGTGGGTCGTCGTCTGGAAGTCTTCGACCACCACGCGGAACCGGTTGATCGCCGCGGTAAAGTGGCTGCGCTTGAGATAGTAGCGGCCCACCTCCATCTCCTTCGACGCGAGATGGTCGAAGGCCAGGTCGAATTTCAGAACCGCGGACTTGGCATATTCGCTGTCGGGATAGCGCTCGATCACCGTCCGCAGCGATTGCAGCGCCTGGAACGTCAGGCCCTGGTCGCGGCCGACCTCGTCGATCTGGTCATAATAGCTCAGCGCCAGAAGGTAATGCGCATAGGCCGCATCCTCGTCCGTCGGGTAGAAATCGACATAGCGCTGCGCGGCCGAGCGGCTGTTCTCGTAATCCTGGGCCTCGTGGTAGGCATAGGCCTGCATGATCACCGCGCGCTTGGCCCATTCCGAATAGGGATAAAGCCGCTCCACCTCGCCGAAGACGCTCGCCGCCAGTTCCGGGTTGTTCCGCGCAAGGTCATATTCACCGCGCTCGAAGATCTGCTGGGCGGTGAAGTTCTCGTAATTGGCGTCGCCCCGCTCGACGCTGTCTGCGCCCCCACAGCCGGACAGCGCCAGACCTGCCACCAGAATGCCCGCCAGACCGGTACGAAACTTCGCCGATGTCATGATGTCAGAACTCACCCAGTTGCAAAAATTGGCCGGACCAAATCCGGCGATCGGGTTTGGTCCTAGCACATAAATCCGTGATGCAAAATCACTTTGGCGCCTTTCCGTGCCGCCTAATCAGGCGACCTCGGGAATTTCCCGCGGATGCACACCGGCGCCCGGCAGGCGGGCTGCCATTTCGGCATCGCACTCGACCACCTCGAAGGCTTCCGGATCGGCGAAAAGCGCGCGCAGCAGGTCGTTGGTCAGCGCATGACCCGCCCTGTCACCCTGGTAGTGGCCAAGGATCGGCAGGCCGGCCAGGCCCAGATCGCCAAGCGCGTCCAGCATCTTGTGCCGCACCGGCTCGTCGGAGTGGCGCAGGCCGCCGGGGCAGATCACCCGGTCGCCGTCAAACACCACGGCGTTGACGCCGGGGTTGCCGCCCTGCGCCAGCCCGTTGGCCAGCATCGCGTCCACGTCCGCCTGGCGGCAGAAGGTCCGGCTGGTGGCCAACTCGCGCACGAAGCTGCCGTTCGACATGTTGAGCGTCTTTTTCTGGCTGCCGATCGCGGCATCCTCGAAATCGATGCTGAACTCGATCAGCAAGGTCTCGTGCGGCACCAGCCGTGCCATCGCGTCGCCGCGGCGCACATCGACCGGCTTGCGGATGCGGATCGCCTTCACCGGCGCGTGCGACGGGCGGATGCCCTTCGACAGGATTCCCCGCACGAAAACCGAGGCGCTGCCATCCATGATCGGAACTTCCGGCCCCGCCACCTCGACCAGCGCGTTGTGAATGCCACACCCCACCATCGCCGCCATGATATGCTCGACCGTCGAAAGCTCGACGCCGTGCCGGTTGACGAGGCGGGTGCAGAGCGGCGATTGCAGCACGTGATCCCACAAGGCGGGAATGTCGTTCTGCCCGAGCGCGCAATCGGTCCGGCGGAATACGATCCCGCAATCCGGACCGGCCGGACGGATCGTAACCCGTGCCGGCTGGCCGGAATGCAGGCCGACGCCGGAAAAGGAGACAGCGGTTTTGATCGTATTCTGCAAGGTTAACCTCGATCGGGTTCGGGCAGTTCGTGTTACAAAAATGTCTAATTACGGGGCCCGCGTTTAACAACTCAATCTTTGCAACGGCCTGAAACATGCCGGAAAGGGACTTGGCAACAATCCGCCTACCCGAATCGCCCTCCCCCTCAAGGCCCTGAAAACAAAGAAAAAGGGCCGTCAAAAACGGCCCTTTTCCTGCGTGATTTTTCGCTTGTTCAGTTCGCCTGGCGGCGCAGGAAAGCGGGAATTTCGATCTGGTCGTCCTCGTCCTCGTAGGCGTCTTCCTGCGGCGCCTGGCGCGAGTGAACCGGCGGTTGCTGACGGGCCGGGCGCGCGCCGCCCTGTGCGGCTTCGCTGCCGCTGCCAGTCATCCGGTTGATGAGGGAGTTGATGCCGAACCGCGATTTCTCGCCGCTCGCCGCGGTTTCGCGCGGGGCGGGTTCCGCGGCACGCGGCTGCTGGGCCGGGCTGCGGCCGACCGCCGCCTGCAGGCGGGCCATG
This sequence comes from Roseovarius sp., assembly GCF_030373445.1. Classification (GTDB taxonomy): domain Bacteria; phylum Pseudomonadota; class Alphaproteobacteria; order Rhodobacterales; family Rhodobacteraceae; genus Roseovarius. The sequence goes on along the minus strand of NZ_JAUCYU010000005.1, from coordinate 263,660 downwards.
GCGTCGGGCGACGGTTCGCCCAGCGACGGGCCGCGCGGCGCCACGAAGCTCTCGCGCATATCCTCTTCGTCTGCGGCAACGGGCGCCTCCGGTTCCGGCGCAGGCTGGTAGGCCGGCGCGGGCAGACCGTCATCGTCGATCGCCTCGTCCTCGTCCGAGCCGAAGATATCCTCGTACTGGTCCTCGGCGGCGGCGCTCTGTGCGTCGAAACCGTTGAACAGGGTCGGCTCGGCCTCGGCCTTCGCGGCCGCGGCGGGTTGTTCGGTCATCGCGGCCACCTGCGGCACCTCGGCGACCGGCGCCTCGGGCTCGGCCACGTGCTCACGCGCCGGCTTCAGTGGCTCGGCCAGCGAGCGGCGCGGCACCGGGATATCGGTATGCACGTTGCTGGCGTCGATACCGGTGGCAACAACGCTCACCCGCATCATGCCTTCCATGGCCGGATCCAGCGTCGAACCGACGATGATATTGGCATCGGCATCCACTTCCTCGCGGATGCGGTTCGCCGCTTCGTCCAGTTCGAACAGGGTCAGGTCGTGCCCGCCGGTGATGTTGATCAGGACGCCCTTCGCCCCCTGCAGGCTGATTTCGTCCAGCAGCGGGTTGGCGATGGCCTTCTCGGCGGCCTGGATGGCGCGATCTTCGCCGTCGTCCTCGCCGGTGCCCATCATCGCCTTGCCCATCTCGTCCATCACGGCGCGAACGTCGGCAAAGTCGAGGTTGATCAGGCCGGGCCGGACCATCAGGTCGGTCACGCCCTTCACACCCTGGTAGAGGACGTCATCGGCCATCGAGAACGCCTCGGTGAACGTGGTTTTCTCGTTCGCCAGCCGGAACAGGTTCTGGTTCGGAATGATGATCAGCGTGTCGACGACCTTCTGCAGCGCATCCACGCCGTCCTCGGCCTGCTTCATCCGCTTGCCGCCCTCGAACTGGAACGGCTTGGTCACGACGCCCACGGTCAGCACGCCCAGCTCACGGGCGGCCTGCGCGATGATCGGCGCGGCGCCGGTGCCGGTGCCACCGCCCATGCCGGCGGTGATGAAGCACATATGCGCGCCGGCCAGGTGGTCGACGATCTGTTCGATGTTCTCTTCGGCGGCGGCCGCCCCGATCGAGGCCTTGGCGCCGGCGCCCAGGCCCTCGGTCACCTTCACGCCCAGCTGGATGCGGTTCTCGGCATTCGACTGGCTCAGCGCCTGCGCGTCCGTGTTGGCGACGACGAAATCGACCCCTTCGAGCCGCTTCTCGATCATGTTGTTGACCGCGTTGCCGCCTGCCCCGCCGACGCCGAATACGGTGATCCGGGGTTTCAATTCTTCCTGACCTGGCATCGTGAGGTTCAATGTCATTGCTCTGTCCGCCTGCTGTTTTGCCCGTATGCCGGGCTTTTTCCGCCTATATTTCACCGATCTTAACGATGCTTGGGCTTTCCGTCACCCAAAAAACACCTGAAAAACACAAAATATGGCTGATTTCTTTGCTCCGAACGCGGGATTTCGCCGATTCAGCCACATATTGCGGTTACCAGTTGTCCTTGAACCATTTTACGGCCCTCTTCAACGACCGCGCCGGGTAGCGATCCACGGGAATCTCGAAGTCCCACCACTCGTCCTGCGGATTCGCCGCGAAAAGGCACATCCCCACCGCGCTGGCAAAGCCCGGCCCCGTCGCCGCCTGCGGCAGCCCGTGTACCCTGAGCGGCCGTCCCAGCCGCACCTGCTGGCCCAGGATCCGGCTCGCCAGGCCATCCAGCCCGGGGATCTGGCTGCCCCCGCCGGTCAGTACGATCTGCTGGCTCGGGAGGTAGCTGAACCCCGCCGCATCCAGCCGCGCCCGCACCTCTTCGAGGATCTCCTCTATCCGCGGCCGCATGATGCCGATCAGTTCCGCCCGCGAGATCTTGCGCCGGTCGTGTTCCCAGTCGCCGGTTTCACCCCCGATCTCGATCACCTCGCGGTCGTCCATGCCGGTGGCCACGGCGCCGCCATAGAAGGTCTTGATCCGCTCGGCCACCGTCTTGGGCACCTGGAGCCCCATGGAGATATCGCCGGTCACGTGCTCGCCGCCGATCCGCACGCTGTCGGCATAGATCATGTGTTTCTTCATGAAGATCGAAATGCCCGCGCTGCCGCCGCCGAGGTCGATGCATGCGGCGCCCAGCTCCTGCTCGTCCTCGACCAGCGCCGAGATCGCCGACACGTAGGAGGACGAGGCCAGCCCCGCCAGTTCGAGGTCACACCGCTTCACGCAATGGGCGAGGTTCTGGATCGCGTCGGCATCCACCGTCAGCATGTGCATGTCGGTCGACAGCGATTGCCCCATCTGCCCGCGCGGGTCCGACAGGCCCGAACGGTGGTCGAGCGCGAAGTTCACCGGCTGCGCATGCAGCACCTCGCGCCCATCGCCGTAATCCGGCACGTCGCAGGCCGACAGTACCCGGCTGATATCCTGCTCGCTCACCGTGTTGGTCTCGAGATCCACCTGCCCCGCCAGCCCGTAGGACCGCGGGTTCGCCCCCGAGAAACAGGCGATCACGTGATCGACACGGATATTCGCCATCTTCTGCGCCGCCTGAAGCGCCGTGCGGATGGCGCGTTCGGTCTCCTGCATCGCGGCGATCTCGCCGAAACGCACCCCGCGCGAACGCGTCGTCGCCGCGCCGATCACCCGGAAACCCGCCTGCCCGGCCAGCGTGCCGATCCCGTCCTGATCCTGCAGCCGCTCGGTGCCGTCGAACCGCAGCACGAGGCAGGCGATCTTCGAAGTGCCCACGTCCAGCACGGCGACCACGCCCCGCTGGATGGCCGCCTTGCGCATGTTCCGCATTGCCCGTTGGGAATCGTAAAGCTCGATCATCAGTTATCCGTCCCTGCCATCATCTCGGTTACCCGCCACCATTCCTCGACCGCGTGGTCGTTCATTCTCACCGTCGGACGCTCGGCCAGCCGCATGTCCACGACGACCACGTCGCGCTCCAGCATGTCCTGCACCTCGTCCAGCACGATCACCCGTTCCAGTGCCCGCACCGGGTTCTCCTCGGGCAGCAGGATGCGCTGGCCGCGGTCCATGACCACGTCCCACCGCCGCTCGCCCATCCGCACGAGGCCCTTGACCCGGTCCCCCAGCGGCGCCGCCGCCTGAAGGATGTCCAGCGCGCCGCTCACGTCCTTCGACCCGCCCTTGCCGGCGATCACCGGCAAATCGGCGCGCTCCAGCCTCGAGGCGATTTCCGACACCACGTAGCCGTCCTTGTCGACCAGCCCCAGCCCGTCCCAGGTGCGCCACACGACGACCGGCTCGCGCTCCTTCACCTGCGCCACCAGCACCCCGCCCTGCCGCACGCGCACGCTGGCTTCCGCCACAGCCGGCAGCCCGACGATCATGTTGCGCACATGCTCGAGGTCGATATCGAAGGAACTCGACGGAAGGTCGAAGGGGAAGATTTCGCGGATATCGTCCTCGACCCCGGCGCTCGCCCCCTCGACGGTCAACTCGTTGACCATGAATTCGGGCCGCGTCTCGATCTGCTTGCGCAGGTCGGCGATGGCCGTCTGGATCGCCTCCTGCCGCCCGGCATCCGAAAGGTAGACCGTCGCCACTGTGAAGGTTACGCAGAACGGCACCCCCACCCGAAGCAGGATACGGAAGAGCGGCGTCAGCATCAGCCGCTGCAAGCGATAGGTCAGCCGCGACGGCGCCGGGTCGTTCCGTGTCGTCACCTGTTGCACGACGCATCCTCCACAAGCCAGCGGCACAGTTCCGGGAACGAGATCCCCACCTTCTGCGCCTGCTCGGGCGACAGCGAGGTGGGCGTCATGCCCGGCTGCGTATTGGTTTCCAGCAGCACGAGCCCGCCCGGGCCCTTGCTTTCGTCCCAGCGGAAATCGGTCCGGCTCAGCCCGCGACAGCCCAGCACCTCGTGGGCGCGCAGCGCGTAGTCCATGCAGGCGTCGAAAATCTCCTGCGGCACCTGCGCCGGCACCTCGTGGCGCGAGCCGCCCTCGGCATACTTGGCGTGATAATCGTACCAGCCCTCGGTGATGATATCCGTCACCGTCAGCGCCCGGTCGCCCATCACCGACGCGGTCAGTTCCCGCCCGGCCACGTATTGCTCGACCATCACCTGCTCCGGCATGTCATCCGACAGTTGCGGCGGCGTGTTCGCCGCTTCCCGCACAAGGTAGACACCCACCGACGAGCCTTCGTTGTTGGGCTTCACCACGTAGGGCGGCTCCATCACGTGCCGCACCTTCACCTCTGCGGCGGGCGCGATGATGCTGTCCACCACCGGCAGCCCGGCCGCGACATAGGCCGCCTTGGTCTTCTGCTTGTCCATCGCCAGCGCCGAGGCCAGCACGCCGGAATGGGTATAAGGGATCTGCAGCCATTCCAGTACCCCCTGCACACAGCCATCCTCGCCCCATCGCCCATGCAGGGCGTTGAAGACGACATCGGGCGCAATCTCTGTCAGACGATCGGAAAGATCGCGGCCGGCATCGACCTCGATCACGTTACATTCCGCTTCCCGCAACGCGGCGGCGCATTCCCGCCCAGTCGACAGCGAAACCTCTCGCTCGGCCGACGGGCCGCCCATGATTACCGCCACTTTCGGGGGTGTCCTGCTCGACATACCCACCTTGGTGCCTCAATGTCCCGGGCCGTTCTCCGGCCCTTTTTCGTTAAACCGCCTTATTGGCTATCCGGGGCCGGTTCGCCGACCCTCATGATTTCCCAATGTAACTCTATTCCGCTGGATTGAAAAACCTTTTTTCGCACTTCCTCGCCCAAACCTTCCAGATCGGCGGCCGTGGCCCCGCCCGTGTTGATCAGGAAGTTGGAATGTTTCTCGCTCATCTGCGCCCCGCCGCGCCGTGCGCCACGCATCCCGGCATCGTCGATCACCTTCCATGCCTTCAGGTCATGCACGTCATCGGCGCGCCCCGTGCTGGAAAACCCCGCCGGGTTGCGGAAGGTCGATCCGGCGGTCCGGTCCTTCGTGGGCTGGGTCTCGTCGCGCTTCTGCAACTGGGCGGTCATCCGCTCGTGCAGCTCCTCCGGCACGCCTTTCGGCCCCTCGAACGTGGCTTGCGTGATCACCCAGCCCTCGGGCAGGTCGGTCTGCCGGTAGCGGAAATTCAAATCATCCGCGGTCAGTGTCACCACCTCCCCCGCCCGCGTCACGGCCCTGGCCTCGACGAACACATCCGCCGTATAGGTGCCGTAACACCCGGCATTCATCCGCACCGCCCCGCCCACGGCGCCGGGGATGGTCCGCAGGAAGGTCAGGTCGACACCCCCGTCCGCCGCCTTCCGCGCCACGTGCGCATCAAGCGCGGCGGCGCCGGCCGTCACCCGGTTGCCCTCCATCTCGATGCCGTTGAACCCACGGCCCAGCCGGATCACCACGGCCCGCAGGCCCCCGTCGCGCACGATAAGGTTGCTGCCGACGCCCATGGGGAACACCGCGACCTCCGGGTCGAGCGCCTTCAGGAACGCCGCAAGATCCTCCGCATCCGCAGGCTGGAACAGGTAATCCGCCGGCCCGCCCACGCGCAGCCAAGTGAGGTCGGAAAGCGGGCGGTCCGGCGTCAGCTTCCCGCGGGTCTCTGGCATATTTGTCATGAAATCCTGCTACTGGCCCGCGCCCGCCGCCGCAAGCCCCTAGCTCTCGCCCGCCCGCCGTCGCACCAGCCAGCCGATCCCGCCGCCCGCCAGCGACCCGATCAGCCCCGGCCCCAGGATCAGCAGCCCGGCCATGCCCCAGGCCAGACCGTCCGCCTGCCCCGCCCGCGACAGGCCCCACAGGATCAGCGCCAGGTAAACTCCCGCCATCGCCAGCACCCACCGGCCCGCCCCGCGCCGCGCGGCCCACAGGCCGATCAGGCCTGGCACCCCGGCACTTCCCATGATGACGAACCAGACCACGCCCTCAGCCCCGCTGCCCCTTCCGCAGCTGCCCCCAGCCCACGGCACTGCCCACCAGCAGCCCCAGGATCCCCGGCGCCCACATCAGCATCGCCATGATCGCATAGCCGAGCCCGTCCATGCCCGTGGCCAGTTGCCCGCGCCAGATCGTCCAGGCCAGCAGACCCGCCAGCACAACGACCAGCACCGCGACGACCACGCCACGCCCCGCACGCACCAGCACCACGCCGGCAATCAGCGGAATGACGAAGCAGAGCAAGGGCAGGATATAGACCATCCGGAACCTTAGGCTGGCCCCGGCCCGGCTGGCAAGAACCCGTCAGCGGTGGCGGATCAGGCCGACGACAGCGCCAAGCGCACAGCCCGCAAGCCCGGCCGGGAAGACCAGCCAAAGCACCGGCCACAACTCCCCGGGCAACAGGCCAAGCACCGCCATCCCGAAGAACAGCGCCCCCAGCCCCGCCACGGCCAGCCAGTGCAGGAACAGTTCGATCCCGTCGCTGGCCTCGGCGTGGTGATAGAAGACGACGAAGCCCAGCACCATCGCCAAACCGGCCACCCCGCCCCAGATAGCCAAGCCGCCAAGCCAGATCGTGCCGCTCACCGCACGAACCCCCGCAGCCAGCGGCCCAGGTAGATCACCGGCCAGCGCAGGATGCTCATCCCCGCCACCAGCACGGCCACGCCCCACCACGGCCCGTTCTGGTAGGTCACGTAGCCCAGGATCGGGATGCCCACGGCGATCAGCACATAGGCCCGGCGCCAGTGGTTGTCCCGGCTCGGTATCAGCGCCGCGAGGTTGGCGGCCACGGCCCAGGCGCAGGCCAGCAGAAGCGAAAGGTTCATTCCGATGCCTCCGTCCCTCGGCCAAGGGCCCGCCGCGCGTAATACTGCAAGGGCCGGCGGAACATCGACACCACCGCCAGCACGGCCAAAAGCGCGGCCGGCCAGCCATACTCGACCGCCAGCCGCCAGATCAGCACCGGCGCCCCCAGCAGAAGCGCGAGCCCCGGCACGAATTGCCAGCGCATCGGCAGCATCGCCACCAGCGCCGCCGCGACCACCCAAAGACAGGCCAGCAGGAATGTGGGTGTCGTCATGTGCCCGCTCCGAAGGTTACGGCCAGCGCGGCAATCGAGGCCGCCAGCCCGAAGGCCGGAACCGCCGCCGGCACCCGGAACGGTGCTTCGGGGCTCCGTCGTTTCATGGCAATGAGCGCCGCGTTGACCAGGACGAAGACCCCCAGAAGGATGGCCGAGGTCACCTCGGCCAGGTCAGAGACCGGCAGCAGCAGCGCGCCGGGAATGACCAGCGCGCCCACCAGCACCGTCGCCAGAACCGGCGTTCCGAACCGCGGATGCGCATGGTGAAAGATCGACAGGCTTGCCGTCCGCTTCCCGAGGCCGAACAGCACCCGGCTCGCCATCACGATCTGCGCCAGCACGCCGTTCAGCGCCGCCACCACCGCGATCAGCGACAGGAAGGCCGCGTCACCCCCTCTTGCCGCCTGCCAGACCAGCGCCAGCGGCTGCTCGCTCTGGCCCAGCTGCCCGAGCGGCACCGACCGCACGGCAGCGAAGGAAACCAACGCGTAAAGCAGGCTGGTGATGAGCAGCGACAACAGGATCGCCCGCGGCAGAACGTGCTCGGGCCGGGCGACCTCCTCGGCCATGTTGACGATGTCCTCGAAGCCGATGAAGGCGAAAAACGCCAACACCGCTCCTGCCGTCACGCCGGACCAGACGATCTCGGGCGGCATGCCGAATTCCGCAACCGGCGCGGCGGTCGTCCCCGCATAGATGACAAGCCCCAGCCCGATGACCTCGACCACCGTGAACAACGCCGCCAGCGCAAGGCTTTCCAGAACCCCCACGATCGCCACCGCCACGAGGAACAAGCCAAGGCCCGCCACGGTCCAGTCGAATGGCAGACCGGTCACCGCGATGAGGTAGCCGGCCCCGCCCCTCAGCACCGCCGCCGCCGAAACCGCCCCGGCCGCCACGATCCCGAAGCCCACGATGGTGCCCAGCCAGTTCGCCCGAAAGCCTCTCGCCACGTATATCGCTTCGCCCGCCGCTTCCGGCAGGCGGGTCGAGAACTCGGCATAGGACAGCGCCGTCGGCGCCGCGATCAGCCCGGCAATGACAAAGGATAGCGGCGCCCAAAGCCCGGCCTCTGCCGCCACCGCGCCCACCAGGACGTAGATACCGGCGCCCACCATGACGCCCACGCCGTAAGCGGTAAGAAGGCCCAGCCCGATCCGCCGCTTCAGCTCATCGACCATCCGCGCCCCCGCGTCGGCCCCGTTTTCTTCGAAGAAAACGGCCCGGAATTCTCAAAAATTCCGGAACCCGTTCCGCGCGGCCGGTGCGGGGCGCACCGGAAAACCCCGGTTTTCCGGATCGGAATTTTCGAAAATTCCGACGCCGCCCGCTCCATTAGCCCGCCTTCCGCTGCAACCGCCCGGGCAGGCTGTTGGCCCAGCCGCTGATCGTCCCGGCGCCGAGGCAGACCACCATGTCCCCCGGTCCCGCCTGCTCGCGCACCAGCCGCTCGAGATCGTCCTCATCCCGGATCGCGCGCGCGTGCCGGTGCCCGTGCCGGATCAGCCCGGCGACAAGATCGTCGCGGCTGGCCCCGGCGATCGGGTCCTCGCCCGCGGCATAGACGTCGGCGATGGCCACCACGTCGGCATCGTTGAAACAGGCGCAGAAATCGTCGAACAGGCTCGACAACCGCGAATACCTGTGCGGCTGGTGCACCGCGATCACGCGGCCCGAACAGGCCTGCCGCGCGGCCTTCAGCACCGCGGCAATCTCGACCGGGTGATGGCCGTAATCGTCGATGATGGCGACACCGTCCACCTCACCCACCCGCGTGAACCGCCGGTTCACCCCGCCGAAATTCGCCAGCGCCTCGCGGATCTCGCTCCGCTTCATGCCCAGGTGCCGCGCCACGGCCACGGCCGACAGCGCGTTCGACACGTTGTGATCTCCCGGCATCGGCAGGGTGCAGCCCTCGATCATCTCGCCCTCGGCCTGCAGCGCGATGTCGAAATGCGCCACGCCGGCCTCGTATTTCAGGTTCACCGCCCGCACGTCGGCCTGCGCGTTGAACCCGAAGGTCACGACCCGCCTATCGGTGATCCGGCCCACCAGCGCCTGCACCTCCGGATGATCGGTGCAGCACACGGCCAGCCCGTAGAAGGGAATATTGCTGACGAAATCGTAGAACCCCTGCCGCAGCTTCTCGAAATCACCCCAGTGATCCATGTGCTCGGGATCGATATTGGTGACGATGGCAATCGTGGCGGGCAGGCGGTTGAACGTGCCGTCGCTCTCGTCGGCCTCGACCACCATCCACTCGCCGTCCCCCACCCGGGCGTTGCTGCCATAGGCGTGGATGATCCCGCCATTGATCACCGTGGGATCGAAATTACCGTGATCCAGCAGCGCGGCGACCATCGTCGTGGTCGTCGTCTTGCCGTGGGTGCCCCCCACCGCCACGTTCGATTTCAGCCGCATCAGCTCGGCCAGCATCTCGGCCCGGCGCACCACCGGCAGCCCGCGCAACCGCGCCTCCTTCAGTTCCGGGTTGTCCGGCTTGATCGCCGAGGAGATCACCACCACCTCGGCATCCTCGAGGTTCTCGGCCCGCTGCCCCTCGAACACCATCGCGCCCAGCTCGGTCAGCCGCTCGGTGATCTTCGAGCTCTTCAGGTCCGAGCCCTGCACCACGTATCCATGGTTCAGAAGCACCTCGGCAATGCCCGACATCCCGATCCCGCCGATGCCCACGAAATGGATCGGCCCGACATCTCCGGGAAGCTTGGTGGCTGCATTCATGTCTTTCGTCCTTTCTCGGCCAGTGCCGCGACCATGTCGGCCAGGTCGCCCGGCGCATCCGGCTTGCCCACGCTCAGCGCGGCCTGCGCCATCTGCAATGCGCCTTCGGGGTTGGTCAGGATGCTCTCGATCTGCTCGGCCAGCACCTCGACCCCCAGTTTCGATTCCGGGATCACCACCGCCGCCCCGGCCTGCGCCAGCCCGCGTGCATTGGCGTTCTGGTGATCGGCGGCGGCATACGGGTACGGGATCAGGATCGACGGCCGCCCGATGATGCTGATATCCGCCACCGAAGAGGCGCCGGCGCGGCTGATCACAAGCTGCGCCTCGCTCATCCGGCGCGGCACGTCGCGGAAGAACGGCTCGACATCCGCGTCGATCCCGTTCTCGGCATAGAAACTCGCCACCCTTTCGCCATCCTCCTCGCGGGCCTGGTGGCTGACCCGCACGTTCCGCAAAAGCTCCATCGGCAGGCTGGCAATCGCGGGCGGCACCACGTCCGACAGCGCCCGCGCGCCCTGGCTCCCGCCGATGACCAGCACCGACATCGGGTAATCGCCCGGCGGAATATACCCCGCGCCCTCGCGTTCCAGCACGGCGGCCCGCACGGGGTTACCCACATGCACGCCCTCGACCCCTTCGGGGAGGTCGGTCGGCCACATCCCGCAGGCCACGGCATCGACCTTCTTGGAAAAGACCCGGTTCACCCGGCCCAGCACGCCGTTCTGCTCATGGATCATCCGCGGCAGCCGCAACAGCCACGCCGCCGACAGCGCCGGGATCGTCGGATAGCCGCCGAACCCCACCACGATACTCGGCTTGTCGCGCATCATCCGCAGGCTCGCGCCGATCACCCCGCCGAGCACGTGAAACGGCACCAGCAGCTTGTTCAGGATGCCGCCCCGGGCAAAGGTGGAACTCGACACCTGCTCGATCTCGGTCGAATGCGGAAATCCGCCGACATAGCGCGCCCCGCGCGCATCCGTCGACAGCTTCACCCGCCAGCCCCGGCGCAGCATCACCTCCGCCAGTGCCTGCGCGGGGAACATGTGCCCGCCGGTGCCGCCCGCGGCGATAACCAGTAAAGGCTTGCGTTCACTCACTGCCAGAGACCCTTCTATCCTGGAACACGTGCTTGTCGCACGTTTCCATCCGGCTTTCTACCGCCCGCGGCCCCGCAGGATATCGCGGATTTCGCCCTGCGGCCGGCTGCGGGTGAACGCGAACAGCATCCCCACCGCGATCCCGCCGGCAATCAGCGACGACCCACCGTAGCTTACGAACGGCAGTGTCATCCCCTTCGCCGGCAGCAGCCGAACCGCCACGCCGATATTGATCATCGCCTGCACGCCGAACATCGCCACCAGCCCGGTCCCGGCCAGCCGGATGAACGGATCGCGCTCCCGCATCAGCCGCGACAGCGAGCGCACGACGATCAGCATGTAAAGCGCGATGATGCAGAGAACCAGGATCAGCCCGTATTCCTCGGCCGCAACCGCGATGATGAAGTCGGTATGCGCGTCCGGCAGGCTCCATTTCACCTCGCCCTCACCCACGCCCACGCCGAAGAACCCGCCCTCGCGGATGGCGTTCGTCGCAAAGCCCAACTGCGTGTTGGGGTCGACATCGGGGCTCAGGAACCCGTCGATCCGGCGCGCGAAGTGCTCCGAGTTGGAATAGGCGAAGCTGCCCACCGCCACGACACAGGCGGCCATGCCGACAAGCAGAACGATCGGCGCCCCGGCCACGAAATACATCACCCCCCAGCCGAACAGCACAAGGCAGGCCTGCCCGAAATCGGGCTGCATGGCGAGAAAGGCGACGATCACCAGCGCCAGCAGGAAAGACCAGCTCTTGCCCGGCGGGCCATTGATCTCCTGGCTCGCGGCCATCAGCCACGCGGCCACCACCACGAAACCGGGCTTGAGAAACTCCGATGGCTGAAGGCTGCCGAAGCCGATCGAGTACCAGCGCACGGCGCCCTTGCCGAAATCCGTGCCGAAGAACGGCAGCATCACCAGCGCCACGAAGGCCAGCATGAAGCCGACCACCGCCAGCCGCCGGACAAGCTGCGGCGTCATCATCGAGGTGACGAACATCGCCACCAGCGCGGCGAACCCGAAGATCGCCTGCCGTTCGACATAGTGGAAGGGTTGAAAGCCGTTCTTCTCGGCCAGCGGCGGCGACGCCGCAAGCCCCAGAAGGATACCGATGCTGAACAGGATAAGGATGCAGGACATCGACCACTTGTCGATCGTCCGCCACCACCTGGGGAGTACCGGGTCGCCATCCCGCGCCGGGACGGCCCCATAGACCATTTCCGTCATGACACTGCCGCTCTGCCTTTAACCGGCCCCTCTTTCAACGGGGGCTCTCGGCACAGTCTAGCAGCAGTTCGCCCCGGTGGGAAGCATTCTCGCCCCCACCGGGTTGCGTTTACCCGTTCAGACGGCCGTGAACCGGGCTGATCGCCTCCGGCGCCTCGCGGTTTGCCAGGAAATCCGGCCGCGACGAGGGGGCGGCATAGGGCTCCGTCAGCGCGTTGGACAGCGCGTTGTAGACGAAGAACGCGTTGGCGCGCGGATCGGGCGTGATGTTCCCGTTCGAGCCGTGCAGCGTGTTGCACTCGAAGAAGATCACCGTGCCGGTCGCCCCTTCCGCCGAGGTGATGCCCCCGGCCTGGCGGGCCAGCCGCTCGATCGTCGTCGGTTGCGGCACGCCGACCTTCTGCTCCTTGAGCGAGCTCTCGTAGTTGTCCTCCGGCGTCTCGCCGGCGCAACTGATGAACACGCCCTGCGAGCCGGGAACCAGCAGAAGCGGCCCGTTATGCGGCCCGTTCGGCGTCAGCAGAACCGAGGCCGACACCGCCCGCATCCGGGGCATCCCGTCCTCGGCGTGCCAGGTCTCGAAATCCGAGTGCCAGTAGAACTCCTTGCCGGCAAAGCCCGGCTTGTAGTTCAGGCGCGACTGGTGAAGGTAAACCTGATCGCCCAGAAGGAACTCGGCCACTCCAGCCAGCCGCGTGTCGCAGGCCAGTCGGCGGAATGCCTTGGAATGACGATCGAGACGGAAGACCGTGCGCACCGCGTCGCTGTCGGGCTCGCGGATCAGGTCGACATCGGGAATGCCCGCGCCCCCGTCCCGCAGCTCGTCCGCCGTGTCGGTCAGCATCTTCAGCTCGTCCTCGTCAAACATGTCGCGGCGCACCAGGAAGCCGTTTTCGGCATAGTGCTCCGCCTCGTCCTTCGCGATCGGGGCGTTCTCCGACCACTCGGACCATAGGACCGGGTCCTTGCGCGGCATCAGGGTTTCCTTGCCGGGCACCCGCGTCGGGTACTCGTCCTGAGCAGTCAGCGCGTCGGGTCGTGTCTGGATATTCATGCGACTCCTCCATTGTCTTGAGTTTGCCTCTAAGCAACGGAGCCCGGACGCTCAGTGTTCCAAGATCAGCCGACTGACGCGGCGGAAATCACTGTACGATATCCGACACAAATCAAATACTTGACGGCTTCGACCGGCTCAGGCAGGTGGCTGGAATGGACGTCGTAACCCTGATCCTCGGCGCCGGCGCGGCCGGCATGATGTGCGCGGCCCACGCGGGCCCCGGCACCCTGCTGATCGACCACGCGAAAAACCCCGGCGAGAAGATCCGCATCTCCGGCGGCGGCCGCTGCAATTTCACCAACCTCCACGCCGGCCCCGAGAATTTCCTCTCCGCCAACCCGCATTTCTGCAAGTCCGCCCTCACCCGCTACACCCAGTGGGATTTCCTCGATCTCGTCGCCCGCCACGGCATCACCTGGCATGAAAAGACCCTGGGCCAGCTCTTCTGCGACGGCAAATCCCCCCAGATCATCGCCATGCTGCGCGACGAGCTGACCGCCGCCGGCGCCGATCTCTGGCTGCAGACCTCCGTCGCCGGGGTCGAGCATGACGGCAACGGCTTCCGCATCGCCCTCGACCGCGAAGGCCAGCGCGTCTCCGTTCGCGCCCGCAACCTCGTGCTTGCCACCGGCGGCAAGTCGATCCCGGCCATGGGCGCCACCGGGCTGGCCTACGACATCGCCCGCAAGTTCGGCCACGACGTGACCGACACCCGCCCCGCCCTCGTGCCTCTCACCTTCTCCGACAAGCGCTTCGCGCCCCTCTCCGGCACCTCGGCGCCCGGCCGCGCCGCCTGCAACGGCACCGCATTCGACGAGGCCATCCTCTTCACTCATCGCGGCCTCTCCGGCCCCGCCATCCTGCAAATCTCATCCTACTGGCGCGAGGGCGACGAGATCGTCCTCGACCTCGACCCCGCGGGCACACTCTTCGACACCCTCCGCGACCAGCGCCAGCGCGAGGGCCGCCGCAACCTCACCACCGAGTTGGCCCGCCACCTCCCCGCCCGGCTGGTCGAGCACCTCGCCCCCGAACTGGGCCTCACCGGCAACCTCGCCGACCAGTCCGACGCCCGGCTGACCGAGATCACCGGCGCCCTGCGCAACTGGCACCTCAAACCCACCGGCTCCGAAGGCTATCGCACCGCCGAGGTCACCCTCGGCGGCATCGACACCGCCGGCCTTTCCTCGAAGACCATGATGTCCTCCCACGTCCCCGGTCTCTACATCATCGGAGAGGCGGTCGACGTCACCGGCTGGCTCGGCGGCTACAATTTCCAGTGGGCGTGGTCCTCCGGCTGGGCCGCCGGCCACGCCATCCGCACCGGCTGACGTCCGGCGAAATTCTGACCTCCGGACAAGGAACACAGCCTCCCGCACTTCGTTGAATCCACAGCGAAATCAAACGAAGGAGGCATCATGACCCGCCTGACCACATCCACCCTCGCCCTGATCATCGCAGGCTCGACCGCGCTCGCCGACAACCACGGCGACGAGGAGATGAGCCAATCCGGCATGAGCGAGAACGGCCAGGCCGAGCAGACCACCGGGATGGCCGGCGACGCCGACATGTCCGACGACATGGCCAACGACGACGCGGCCGACAATGCCCGCATGACCGAAGGCGAGAACACCGCCAGCGCCGACATGACAGGCATGCAGGGCGACCTGATCCGCACGCGCGACATCACCGGCGGCAATATCTATACGGTGAACGAAGCCTCGGACGAAGGCTGGAACGCCACCGACGTGCATGACGAGGTCGGCGCCGACTGGAACACCATCGGCGAGATCGAAGACGTGGTCCTCTCGCGGGATGGCCAGGTCACCGGCATCGTGGCCGAGGTCGGCGGCTTCCTCGACATCGCCGACAAGCACGTGCTGATTTCCGTCGACGATCTGAACCTCGTCGCGGTCGACGACGCCACCTACGGCTACGTCACCCGCCAGAACGAGGAAGACCTCGAGGCGATGGAAAGCGTCGACGAAGGCTTCTGGAACTGATCCCGCGCCCATGGCGCCCGATCATGCCGCCGTCCCCCACTGGGGCGGCGGTTTTCCTTTGCGTGCCGCTGCCAGCCCCGCGCCCCAACCGCTTCTTCTGGCCCCAAATATCCCCGCCGGAGGCATCCGGCAGGGCGGCCAGGTGCCTCCCGTAAAGAAAGCGCGCCGCCAACAGGCGTCCCGCAATCCCCTACAACCGCGCCTGCACCTCGGCGATGAAATCCTCGCCGCGCTTCTCGAAATTGTCGTACTGGTCGAAACTCGCCGCCGCCGGCGCCAGCAGCACCGTATCACCGGGCTGCGCCTCGTCCATCGCCTGCGCCACCGCGGCGGCCATCGTGGTGCAGACCTCCGCCCTCACGCCCTCGAGCTGCATCGCGAACTCCGCCGCCTCGCGTCCGATGACATAGGCCTTCACCACGTTCACGAGCCCCGGCTTCAAGCCGCCAACGCCGCCTTCCTTCTCCAGCCCGCCACAGATCCAGCGGATGCTCGAAAACGCCTCCAGCGCCTTCAGCGCCGAGTCCACGTTCGTCGCCTTGCTGTCATTGACGAAGGTCACCCCATCCTTCTCGGCAATCACCTGGCTGCGATGCGGCAGGCCCTCGAAACTGTGGAACCCCTGCTCGATCACCTTCGGCGACAACCCCAGCGCCCGGCACGCCGCGTAGGCGGCACAGGCGTTCTGATGATTGTGCCGCCCCGGCAGCCCCTTGACCGGGCGCAGGTCGATCGACCCGGTCTGCTTGCCCTTGCGGTACTCGCTCAGATACCCCTTCTTCGCGAAAACCGACCAGCCCGGCCCCGACAGCTTGCCCTCGACCGAGACGCGGATCACCCGCGCATCGTCCGGCCCTTCCGCCAATTGCCCGGCCAGGAACAGCCCCTCCGGCTCGTCCACGCCGATCACCGCCCGGTCCGGCCCGCCCTCTGCGAACAACCGGCGCTTGGCCGCGAAATACCCGCCCAGCCCCCCGTGCCGGTCAAGGTGATCCGGCGACAGGTTGGTAAACACCGCCACGTCCGGCGTCAGCGCGCGGGCCAGCTCCGTCTGGTACGAGCTCAGCTCCAGCACCACCACGCCGCCATCCCCCGGCGGGTCGATATCCAGCACCCCCCGCCCGATATTCCCGGCCAGCTGCGCGGGCTTGCCCGCATGCTCCAGCACGTGATGAATGAGCGCCGAGGTGGTGGATTTCCCGTTGCTCCCCGTCACCGCCACCACCTTCGGCGGGTCGTCGAACATCGCCCACTTCTCGGTGCCCAGCGACAGGAAGAACAACCCGATATCGTTGTCCACCGGCACCCCGGCGCGCAGCGCGTTGGCCACAACCTTGTTCGGGTTCGGATAGAGGTGCGGAATGCCCGGTGACACGATCAGCCTTGCCACCGCGTCGAACGCCCCCTCCCGCGACAGGTCGGCAAGGTCGAACCCTTCCGTCTCGGCCATCTCCCGTGCGCCCGGGTTGTCGTCCCAGCAGACCGGGTGCGCCCCGCCCGCCCGCAGCGCCCGCGCCGCCGACAGTCCCGACCGCCCCAGCCCGAGGATACCAACCCGCGCGTTCTCGAAACCCGTCACTGGGATCATGTCGCCTCACCCTTCCGGCAGGCCCTCGCCCGCCACGTTGCCGTAGGGTGGGTGCCAACCCACCATCCGCCGCCATCCACCCGGCTCATCCGTCCATCTCCCCACGCGCCAGCCGCCGGAGAACCTCCAGCGCCCGCTCCGCCTGCGCCACCGGCACGAAGACGTGGTCGTGGTGATAACCCGCCACCATGTTGCAGGGAATGCCCTCCCCCGCCAGGGCCGTGGCCACCGCCGCCGTCAGGCCCACCCCGTCCAGCGCCGACTGCACGGTCAGCGTGATCCGCGCCATCGGCAGGTCGGTGGCAAATCCAAGCGCGCTGGCCTCCTGCTCGGGCAGGACAAGCGACATCCCCTCCGCCTCGACAAAACTCGCCAGCGCCTTCGGGCGTGCCTGCGCCGCCAGTTCCGCATCCGCCGTCGTGCAGAAATGCCAGGTCGCGCCATCGGCCACGGGCGCCATCCCGGCGATCATCGCCGCGGTGTCGCGCACCGCCACGGCTCACCGGACCTTCAGCGTCGCCAGCCCGATCATCGCCAGGATCAGCGCGATGATCCAGAACCGGATCACGATGGTCGGCTCGGCCCAGCCCTTCTTCTCGTAATGGTGATGGATCGGCGCCATCAGGAACACCCGCTTGCCGGTGCGCTTGAAATAGATCACCTGGATGATGACGCTCAGCGCCTCGACCACGAACAGGCCGCCGACGATGCCCAGCACGATCTCGTGCTTGGTGACCACCGCGATGGCCCCCAGCGCCCCGCCCAGGGCCAGCGACCCGGTATCGCCCATGAACACCGCCGCAGGCGGCGCGTTGTACCACAAAAAGCCCAGCCCCCCGCCGACAAGCCCCGCCACGAAGATCAGGATCTCGCCCGACCCGGGCACGTAATGCACCTCGAGATAATCCGTGAAGTCGACCCGCCCCACCGCGTAGGCGATGATCCCCAGCGCGCCGGCGGCGATCATCACCGGCATGATCGCGAGGCCATCCAGACCGTCGGTCAGGTTCACGGCATTGGCCGCCCCCACCACCACGAACATCGCGAAGGGTATGAAGAAGACCCCGAGGTTCACCAGCAGGTCCTTGAAGAACGGCAGCGCCAGTTGATACTGCAACTCCGCCGGATGGTTCAGCGCCGCCCAGTAGGCCGCGATCCCGGCAATGGCGAACCCCAGCAACAGCCGCACCTTGCCCGGCACCCCCTTGGTGTTCTGCTTCGACACCTTGGAATAGTCGTCCCAGAACCCGATCAGCCCGAAGGCCAGCGTCACGAACAGCACCATCCACACGTAGGCATTGTCGAGCCTGGCCCACAGAAGCGAGGAGGTCATCAGCGCCCCCACGATCAGCAAGCCCCCCATCGTCGGCGTGCCCGACTTGGTGATATGTCCCTCCGGCCCGTCCGTCCGGATGGGCTGGCCCTTGCCCTGCCGCTTGCGCAGCACGTTGATCAGCGGCCGCCCGAAGATGAACCCGAAGACAAGCGCGGTCATGAACGCCCCGCCCGACCGGAAGGTGATATAGCGGAACAGGTTGAAGAAATCGCCGCCATCCGAAAACAGGGTCAGCCAGTACAGCATTCAGTCGTCCTCTTCTTCCCGCCGAAGCGCCCGGCCCGCCTTGCGCAGCGCGTCGACCACGAGGCTGACACGGCTGCCCTTCGAGCCCTTGACCAGCACCACGTCGCCCGCATCCACAAGCCGGTGCGCACGCCCCGCCAGCTTCTCGGCATCTTTCACGCAATGGCCGCGCTGGTCCTCCGGCAGGGCCTCCCACAGGGCCTTCATCCGTTCGCCCACGCAATGCACCTCGTCTATATCGCGCATCTGCGGCAGCTCCGCCAGCGCGGCGTGCAGCGCGATCTCGCCCTCGCCCAGCTCCAGCATGTCGCCCAGGATGGCGATCCGCCGGCCCTTGGCGATGCGCCCGATATCGTCGCGCGGCTTCGCCGCCGCCAGCATGTCGAGCGAGGCCGCCATCGACGCGGGATTGGCATTGAACGCATCGTCGATCAGGTCGAGCGTCCAGGTCTCGTCCCCGCTGTCGAGCTGCAGCACGTCCCGCGTGCCCCGCCCCGACGGCGGATGCCAACGCGCCAGGTCGGTGATCGCCATGCCCCGGTCCCCGCCCAGCTGCCAGACGGCGGCCAGCACGGCCAGCGCGTTCTCGGCAAAATGCCGCCCCGCCACGCCGACCTTGAAAACGACGGGCGTGCGCCAGATCCTGGCGTGGCCCACGGTCACCCGCTCGTGCAACTCCGTGCTCAGCAACCGGTGATGGTTGCCCGGTGCGGTGCCGAAGGTCACGATCTTGGCCGACCGGCGCCTGGCCTCCTCCAGAAGGATCGGCGTCGTCGCCAGGTCCCCTTTCAGCACGGCCACGCCGCCGGGCTCCAGCCCCTCGAAGATCGTGGCCTTCTCCCGCGCGATCCCGTCGATCGACTCGAACGCCTCCAAGTGCGCGGGTGCCACCGTCGTGATCACCGCCACATGCGGCCGCGCCATCCGCGCCAGCGGCGCGATCTCTCCGGGGTGGTTCATGCCGATCTCGATCACGGCGAACCTCGCATCCCGCGGCAGCCGCGCCAGCGTCAGCGGCACGCCCCAATGGTTGTTGTAGCTTGCCTCCGCCGCATGGGTCTTGCCCTGCCCGGCCAGAACATGCCGCAGCATCTCCTTGGTTGAGGTCTTGCCGACCGACCCGGTCACCGCCACGACCCGCGCCCTGGCCCTGGCCCGGCCTGCGCGCCCCAGCGCCTCCAGCGCCGCTTGAACGTCCTCGACGATCAAAAGCGGCGCATCCTCCGCAACGCCTTCAGGCACATGGGTCACCATCGCCGCCGCGGCCCCGGCCTCCAGCGCCGCCTGCACGAAATCATGCCCGTCCCGCGCCGCCTTCAGCGCCACGAACAAATCGCCCGGCATCAACGTCCGCGTGTCGATCGACACGCCCGTCACCTGCCAGTCCCCGATCGCCCGCCCGCCAGTGGCCTCAACCGCCTCTGCCGCCGTCCACAGGGTCATGCCAGCCCGCCGTCAAGCGCCGCCACCGCGACGCTTGCCTGCTCGCTGTCGTCGAAGGGAAAGATGTTGTCGCCCACGATCTGCCCGGTCTCGTGCCCCTTGCCGGTGATCAACAGCGCATCGCCCGGCCCCAGCGCATCGACCCCGCGCAGGATCGCCTCCGCCCGGTCGCCCACCTCCAGTGCCTCCGGACAACCCAGCATCACCGCCGCACGAATCGCCGCCGGGTCCTCGCTGCGCGGGTTGTCGTCGGTCACGATCACCAGGTCGGCATGCTCCGCCGCCGCCTGCCCCATCAGCGGGCGCTTGGTGCGGTCGCGGTCGCCGCCCGCCCCCACGATCACCAGCAGCCGGCCCATGACATGCGGCCTGAGTGCCATGATCGCCGTCTCCACAGCCCCCGGCGTATGGGCGTAATCCACGAAGACCGACGCGCCGTTCACCCGCCGCGCGGCAAGCTGCATCCGGCCCCGCACCGTCTCCATCCGCGGCAGCGTGTCGAACACCTGGTCCGGGTCGGCGCC
Organism: Roseovarius sp.; assembly: GCF_030373445.1. Lineage (GTDB taxonomy): Bacteria > Pseudomonadota > Alphaproteobacteria > Rhodobacterales > Rhodobacteraceae > Roseovarius. Next base: position 243,363 of record NZ_JAUCYU010000005.1, on the reverse strand, counting down.
CGCCCCGATCGCCAGCCCGGCGGCCAACAGCACGTTCTCCGACTGGAAACCCCCGATCAGGCCCAGCTCCGCCTGCCCCACGCGGCCATGCCACTGGAACCGCAGCACCTGCCCCGTCGGCGCGAAACTCCGCGCGATGATATGCAGGTCGGCCCCGTCGCGCCGCCCCACGCTCAGAACCTCCTGCCCTCGCGACCGCGCCACCGCGGCCATGTCCCGGCCCCTCGGATCGTCGACATTGATCACCGCCACGCCATCTTCCGACAGAACGCGTGTGAACAGCCCCGCCTTGGCGTTGAAATAGTCATCCAGATCAGTGTGATAGTCGAGGTGATCCTGCGTCAGGTTGGTAAACCCCGCCGCCGCGATCCTGACCCCGTCCAGCCGCCGCTGCGCCAGCCCGTGGCTCGACGCCTCCATTGCCGCATGGGTCACCCCGGCGGCCTCGCTCTCGGCCAGCACCCGGTGCAGGGTGATCGGCTCGGGCGTGGTGTGCTTCAGCGGCACCTCGTAGGCGCCCTCGACGCCCGTGGTACCGATGCTCACCGCCTCGAATCCCAGCGCCGCCCAAATCTGCCGCGTGAAGCTCGCAACCGAGGTCTTGCCGTTCGTGCCCGTGACGGCCACCACCGTCTCGGGCTGCGCCCCGAACCAGAGCGCGGCACAATAGGACAGCGCCTGCCGCGGGTCCTCGGTCACGATCAGCGCCGCCTCGCTCGCGCCCAGCTCCGCCTCGGCGATCCGCGCGCCCTCGGCATCGGTCAGCACCGCCGCCGCGCCCATCTCCAGCGCGTAGGAGATGAACTCGCCCCCGTGCACCTTCGTGCCGGGCAAGGCGGCGAACAGGAACCCGTCCTTCACCTCGCGGCTGTCCACCGCCAGACCGGTGATCTCGGCCTTCCTGCCGCCCTGCGCCGTCAGGCCCAGCTCGGCCAATGATTTCCTGTGCCCCACCGATATTCGCCTCGTCATGCCGTCCGTCCGGACTAGTTCGATGTCAGCGTTATACCAGCCAACTCTCCGGGTTCAATCTCGGGTCTGAGCCCCAGAAGCGGCGCGACGCGGCGTATGATCTCGGCAGCCACCGGCACGGCGGTCCAGCCCGCGGTGCGGCGCGGCACGTCGCCCGAGGTTTCCACCGGCTCGTCCAGCGACACCACCAGCACGTATTTCGGGTCATGGGCCGGAAACGCGCTGGCGAATGTGGCGATCACCCGGTCCTCGTAATAGCCCCGGCCGTTCTCCTTAGGCTTGTCGGCGGTGCCGGTCTTGCCGGCCACCGCGTAGCCTTTCACGTCGCCCAGCGACGCGGTCCCCTCGCTGACCACCTTGCGCAGCATCGCCATCGACTTGGCGGCCGTCTGCTCCGACATCACCTCGGCGCCAAGCTGCCCCCTCGGCTGCCGCAGCAGCGTCGGCGTCACCCGGTGCCCGCCATTGGCAATCGTCGCATAGGCCGACGCCAGGTGCAGCGGGCTGGCCGACAACCCGTGCCCGTAGGAAATCGTCATCGTCGACAGCTCCGACCATTTCGGCGGCAACAGCGGCTTTGCGCCCGCCGCCTCCACCAGCTCCACGCCGGTCGGTTCGAAGAAGCCCAGCGTCTTCAGGAACTCCTGCTGCCGCGCACCGCCGATCATCTGCGCGATCCGCGCCGTGCCGATGTTCGACGATTTCACGATCACCTTGGTCGCCGTCAGCTGCGCGCCATAATCGTGGAAATCCCGGATCCGGAACCGGCCCCATGTCAGCGGCCCGCGCGTGTCGACCATGGTCTCGGGGGTCACCAGCCCCAGCTCAAGCGCCTGCGCCATGGCGAAAATCTTGAAAGTCGAGCCCAGCTCGTACACCCCCTGCACCGCCCGGTTGAACAGCGGGCTGTCCGAGGCATTGCCCTTGGTCGGCGGGCGCGGCCGGTCGTTGGGGTCGAAATCCGGCAGCGAGGCCAGCGTGATCAGCTCGCCCGTCTGCACGTCCATCAGGATCGCCGCGGCGCCCTTGGCATTCATCAGCTTCATGCCGCCGAACAGCACCCGCTCCACCGCCGCCTGCACCGACAGGTCCAGCGACAGCGTCAGCGGCTCGTGCCCATTGGCCGGGTCGCGCAGGCGGGCGTCGTAGAACTTCTCGATCCCGGCCACGCCGATCACTTCCGCCGAATGGACCCCCTCGCGCCCGAAGCTTGCCCCGCCCAGCACATGCGCGGCCAGCTTGCCATTGGGGTAAAGCCGCATCTCCCGCGGCCCGAACTGCAAGCCCGGCTCGCCGATATCATGCACCGCCTGCTTCTGCTCGGGGCTCAACTTCTTCTTGATCCACAGGAACTTGCGCTTGCCGGTGAAATCCTTCACCAGCCGCTCCCGGTCCAGGTCGGGGAAGATCTTCACCAGCTCCTCGGCCGTGCGCACCGGCTCGATCATCTGCTGCGGCTGGGCATAGAGGCTATGCGTCTCGAAATTCGTGGCCAGGATCCGGCCCTTCCGGTCGACGATATCCGCCCGCTGCGCAAGGATGTCGGCGCCCGCCACGCTGGTACGTGGCTCGCTCGGCTCGGAATTGGCCAGCACGCCCATCCGCCCGCCGATCACGGTAAAGGCGCACAGGAAGAACAATCCCAATACCAGGAGCCGCCCCTCGGCCCGGGTCCGCGCCTTGTCGCGCATTTCCTCGTGCCGGGCACGGATGTTCTCACGCTCGATCGCATCGGGGTTCTCGCCCCGGTCGCGGGCCTGCAGGATACGCGCCAGCGGGCGCAGCGGCGTGCGGATCATGGGTGACCCTCCATGTTGATGACATCCACCGGGTCGGTGATCGGCAGCGGGTCGCGCTCGGGGTACGAAACCTGGTCGATCTTGCCGAACTGGTAGGGCTGCAGCGGCAACAGCCCCAGCCGGTCGAAATTGATCTCGGCCAGGTCGCGCAACCGCGCCGGCCGGTTGAGATAGGCCCACTCGGCCCGCAGCATCCGCAGGCGCTGGCGCTCGAGCCCGATCTGCCGCTGCAGATGCTCGGCCCGCGCCTGCGCCTCCTGCGTCTTGTAATTCTCGTGATAGGCCCAGAAGGCCAGCCCGATGACCGACAGCGCGGTGAGAACATAGAACAGGCTGCGCATCAAAATCCCCTCTTCAACTGCGGCATGCCAAGCGAATTGCGATCGGCCGGCGCGGGCGCCGCCCCGGTGCGCTCCGCGACCCGCAGCTTGGCACTGCGCGACCGCGGATTGACCGCCAGCTCGTCCTTGTCCGGCCCGATCGCCTTGCGGTGTTTCTGCGTGAACTGCGGCTCCCGCTCGGCCTCGGCCGGGGCATGGCGGCTGCCGCCCCCGCCGCTGTCCGATTTCAGTTGCAGGAAGCGCTTCACGATCCGGTCCTCGATCGAATGAAACGTCACCACCGCGAGCCGCCCGCCGGGGCGCAGCACGCGCTCGGCGGCCTCCAGCCCGTCGACCAGCTCGGCATATTCATCGTTCACGGCGATCCGCAAGGCCTGGAAGGTGCGCGTCGCCGGATGCGCCTGCCCCGGCTTGGGCCGCGGCAGGCTGCGCTCGCAGATCTCGGCCAGCGCGGCGGTCGTGGTGATCGGCTCCACCTCCCGCGCCTTCACGATCGACTTGGCGATCCGCCGGCTCGCCCGTTCCTCGCCGTACAGGTAAAGGATATCCGCCAGCGCCGCCTCTTCGGCGCCGTTCACCAGGTCCGCCGCACTCGGCCCCGCCTGGCTCATCCGCATGTCGAGCGGGCCATCCTTCATGAAGGAAAACCCACGTTCGGCCCGGTCAAGCTGCATCGAGGACACGCCAAGGTCCAGCACCACGCCGTCCACGGCGTCGCCTGCCTCGTCCATGTGCGAAAACGTCGTCTGCACCAGCTCGACCCGGTCGCCATACGCCCCGGCCCAGCCCTGCGCCATCTCCAGCGCCAGCGGATCGCGGTCGATGCCGATGACCTTCTCCGCCCCGGCCTCCAGCAAGCCCCGCGCATACCCGCCCGCGCCCAGCGTGCCATCGATCCAGACGCCCTCCACCGGCGCCACGGCGTCCAGGAGCGGACGCAGAAGAACAGGGATATGCGGATCGGGACTGGCGGCTCTGGCAGCAGCAGCCATGCCTCACCCCCCTCGCGGTCCGTCGAGATAGACCAGCGGGTCGAAATCGTCGGGCAGCTCGTCCAGCCACGCCTCCGTCTTCGACAGCTCCTCTTCCTCGTAGGTTTCCGGCTTCCAGATCTGGAAGGTATCGCCCGCCGCGATGAAGAACGCCTTGTCGTCCAGGTCGATCTTCTTGCGAAGCTTCGCCGGCAGCACCAGCCGCCCGGTCTCGTCCACGCTTGTCGGAAACGATTGGCCGTGAAACAGCCGTTGCAGCATCTTGCGCTCCATCGAGCCGCGCGGCAGGGCCTCGATCTGCTCGTCGACCTCGTTGATCGCCTCGATGGTATAGCATTCCAGGTATTTGCGGCGGTGGTCGCCGTACACGATGACCAGCTCGGGGTTCAGACCGTCGGTCCAGTTCGGGTCGGACGCTTCCAGCACACGCCGAAAAGAGGCCGGGATCGAAATCCGCCCCTTGGCGTCCACCTTGAAGGTGTCCTCACCTCTGAACCTGCGAACCACTGTCCCCTGGCCCTCTCGCACTCCCCCCGTTTTGAAAAACCGACCCCTGAGAAACGAAACGGCGGATTGAGCTGCTGCCAGTGCCCAATCCGCCGCCCTCGTCCCGCTAAGCGGGTGTCCGACTGCGCGCGCCACCTGGGGGGATGTCTGCTCGCCCGCGCGCCGGATCTCTTGGTTCGATGAAAGCGGGTGCCTGTATGAAACCTGACTTGGGATTTTGTTTCGGGGTCTTTGTTGCGCCCCTTTGTTCCCGTCCTCATCGTGCTAACAGGGATGCCATGGGAATTCATGGTTGGCAACAACTTTCTGCGCCAAAACGCTACAGGATATTGATCTCACCCCCTCCTCAAAACAACATAATGTGGTGAGATTGGATGATGTGACGCTTTCCCTAGATACATTCCTTCACGCCCACACAATATATTGTGATCTCGGGAACCAGGCCAAACTTCCCACGATTTCCCCGATTTTTTTCGCAATATCATGCCCACCACCCCGAATTCCTACCGAATCTCCGGTGAATCATCAGGGAATCGGCCATGAATCGCCCCTGTCCCATGGGTGATTCGGCAAAAATGAGCGCATGGTCCCCCGAATTCCCGTGACCGGCCCCACCCCCCATTGAAAAACGGCCACCCGTTCCCACGGATGGCCGTCCAGATCAGATATGAAAGGTCAGGTCAGGCGTTCACGTCCACCACGACCCGGCCTTTCACCTGCCCTTTCAGGATATCGCGGCCCAGCCCCGGCAGGTCCGACAGGGTCGCCGGCTGCACCATCGCCTCCAGCTTGTCCATCGGCAGGTCCTTGGCGATCCGCTCCCACGCGCGCACGCGGTTCTCATAGGGCTGCATCACGCTGTCGATCCCCAGCAGGTTCACCCCCCGCAGGATGAACGGCGTGATCAGCGCCCCCTCGATCGCCGCGCCCCCGGCCAGACCGATCGCCGCGACCGAGCTGCCATATTCCATCTGCTTGAGCACCCGGCCCAGCATCGCGCCGGCCACGGCATCCACGCAGCCGCCCCAGGTCTCCGCCTCCAGCGGCTTCTTCGTGACCTCCGTCAGCTCCTCGCGCGGCACGATCCGGCTGGCGCCCAGCCCCTTGAGGTACTCCTCCTGCTCCGGCCGCCCGGTGACCGCCGCCACCTCGTGGCCGAGATTGGCCAGGATCGCCGTCGCCACGCTGCCCACGCCGCCCGCGGCCCCGGTCACCAGGACCGGCCCGCTCTTCAGCCCCTGGTCCTCCAGCGCCATCACCGCCAGCATCGCGGTCAAACCCGCGGTGCCCACCGCCATCGCCTGCCGCGTATCAAGGCCATCCGGCAGCGGCACCAGCCAGTCGGCCTTCACCCGCGCCTTCTGGGCATAGCCGCCCCAATGCGCCTCGCCCACGCGCCAGCCGGTCAGAACCACCTTGTCGCCCGGCTTGTAGCGGTCATCGTCGCTCTTCTCGACCGTCCCGGCAAAATCGATCCCCGGCACGTGCGGATATTTCCGTACCAATCCGCCGCCCGGCCCGATGCACAGCCCGTCCTTGTAGTTCACCGTGGAATATTCCACCGCCACCGTCACATCCGCCTCGGGAAGATCGGCCTCACCGATCTGCTTCACCTCGGCGGATGTCTTGCCGCTTTCCTCGTCCTTCTCGACGACCAGTGCGTTGAACATGTCTCGCTCCTTTCGTGACAGGGCCGGCGGCCCCGCTTCATCTTGCCAAAAATATTCCGGGGGAGACGTTGAAGGCCCGGCGGGCCTTCAACGGCGGGGGCAGCGCCCCCTCCCCGCTCTCAGTTCCAGAACGCGGCCTGAACCTCGGCCGGCCGCACCCCGTCGGGCGTATGTACCTCGACGATATCGCCCGCGTCCCAGTGGGTCAGGCGCACCATGCCGATGGCGACATTCGTATCGAAATCCGGGCTCCACGCGGCCGAGCTCACCCGCCCCACCGTCTTGCCCCGCGCCGTCACCGGCCACCACTTGTCGCAGACCGGCACCTTCGGCCCCTCGATCGACAGCGCCCTGATCTGCTGCACCGGCCCTTCCTTCGACACCCGAAGCAGCGCGTCGCGCCCGATGCAGCCCACGGCCGACTGCGTGTTGCAGAACCGGCCCAGCCCGCATTCATGCGGGGTGTTGTCGTCGGTCATGTCGTTGCCATAGCTCAAGAGCCCGCTTTCCACCCGCTCGATCAGGTTCGGACAGCCCGCATGCACGTCCAGGTCCTTCCCCGCCTCCATCAGCGCGTTCCACAGCGGCATCCCGGCATCGGTGCCATCCACGTAGATCTCGTACCCGCCCTGCTTGGAATAACCCGACCTTGCCACCACGTGGCTCCGCCCCTGGAACTCCAGCGGCGCGAACCGGAAGAACCGGATATCCCTTGCCTGATCGCCAAAGACCCGCGCCATCAGCTCCTCGGCCTTGGGCCCCTGCACCGCCAGGGGCGAGATATCAGGCTCGTCGATCAGCACGTCCAGCCGCCAGCCCTGCGCCACGCCGTTCACCCAGAACAGCAGGTCACTGTCGGCAATCGAGATCCAGAACCGGTCCTCCGCCAGCTTCACCGCCACCGGGTCGTTCAGCATGCCCCCGGTCTCGTCCACGATCGGCATGTAGTAGCACTGCCCCGGCAGCATCCCCCTCAAATCCCGTGGAGTCAGCATCTGCATCAGCCGCCCGGCATCGGGCCCGCGCAGCTCCACCTGCCGCTCACAGGCCACGTCCCAGACCTGCACCGCCTGCTTCAGGTGATGGTAATCCTCCTCGACCGAGCGAAAGACCGTCGGCAGAAGCATGTGATTGTAGACCGTGTAGGCCTTCACCCCCGCCGCCTCGACCCCTTCCGAGAACGGCGTCCGGCGCAACCGGCGCGACGGCGACAAAAGCGGCGCACCCATCGAGCTCACTCCTCGTCCGGCATGATGAACAGGTCGGTGACCGGCGCCTTCAGCCCGGTCCTCGTCATCATCGCGTGCACCTGCCCGCGGTGATGGGTCTGGTGGTTGAACATATGCACCACGCAGGGCGCGATCTGCTTCGTCACCTCGCGGCCCAGCGCGCCCGAATAGAACCGGAAACTCCCCGTCAGGCCGACCGCGTGCACCTCCGCCGCCCAGCGCGAAATCATCCCGTCCACCCGGAACCGCTCGGCGCTCCACGCGCCCAGGGTCGGGAACAGCTCCGTACTGTCCCCGATCCCGCCCTCCGGTTTCTCGCAGGACGGGTCGAACCGGCTCATCCACATCCGGTCCCCCCAGACAAGGTGGTTCAGCGTCCCCAGGATCGACCCGAAGAACGCCCCGTGATCCGCCTTCAGCGCCTCCAGCGGCACGCCCTCCAGCGCCTTCTCGATCTGGCGGTTCTGCCAGGCGTTGTAACGCGCCATCAGGCGGCAATAGTCCGGCGTGATCATGGCCACCGCTCCCTACTTGGGCCCGCCCCAGTCGATCGGGCAGATCTCGGCCGACTTGCCGCCGAAATCCCAGATGCGGCCGTAATCCCGCACCCGCGATTTCGTCCCGCGCGCAGCGATGATGTCGGGGCCCATCCAGTATTTCGAATTCGAGATCATCACCGGGTGATCCGGGCTCGCCCCGTCGATCATCTCGATCTCGCCCTGAATTTTTCGCCCGATATAGAGGCCCCGCCGCTTGCCCTCGCGGACAATCTCGACCTTCTCGCGCTCGGCCCCCACGATATCGCTCACCAGCATGGTGAAAAGGCCCGTCGTTCCCCCGGCCGCGCCCGAGAAGATCTGCAGGATGCCATTATACGCCTTCCCGCTCGCCCGCTCGTCCACGTAGGCGGCCACCTTCCAGCCCCCCTCGGCCATCCGCCCCGGGATCTCGACCATCAGGCCCACGTTCAGCCCCGACAGGTCCTCCCCCTCGTAATGCCCCTCGTCGATGGCAATCGCCATCCACGCCTTGCAGTCGCCTTCCGTCGGCGGGTGCTTGCCCAGGCTGACGACACACGGACAGAACAGCTCGCATGAGCAGTTCAGGAACAGCTCGCCCTTGATCTTCCATTCCGTCGGCGTCATCTTCCGCCGCTTGGGGTTCGCCATCCGGTTGTCGATCCGCTGCGAGATCGGCAGCTTGTCGGCATCCTGCCTGCGTTTCAGGGCCATCTCTTTATCCTCCCGTCACAAACGGCCAGGCCAGAACCACCAGCCCGCCCGCGATAAGTACCATGCCCATCGGCTTCACCACACGGTGGCCGATCTGGGGCAGTTTTTCCAGAACCATGAACAGCGTCGCGAGGCCCATCCACAGAAGGCTCATCATGCCCCCGACAAAGCCCAGCGCCATGAACCCCCAGCAGCAGACGGCACAGAACGCCCCCAGCCCCAGCCCCATGCGCAAGCCGCCCAGCGCGCCCGGCCGCCAGTGGCCGAGGTAATAGCTCATCGGGCTGTGGCACACGCCGTGGCAGACCTCCTTCGTCCGGGTGAACTGGAACGCCCCCACGGCGATCAGCAGCCCGCCCGACACCAGCATCGACTTCGGTATGCCCAGCATGTCGATCACCCCGCCGAAGAGCAGCGCCAGCTGCACCCCCGTAATCGCGGCGGCAAATCCGATCCATACGATCGCGTATCCCGTCAACACGCCCAGCCAGCCGCCCCAGCTTCCATTCGCCGAAATCATGAGGTCTTCATATGCCCGCAGCGTCGGCACCAGCGTCGGCAGCATCATAGCCGCCATCATCACCGCCCACATGGCAAACAGCGGCCAGAACTCGGCCATGGGCATGTACATGTCCATGCGCGGGTCCATCGCGGCCATCCGCTTTGCCATTTCGCCCGGCCGCCCGATCAGGTCGAGATCCATGCCGATGGCCATCTGGTAGAGCCACCACCAGGCGGCCAGGATCCCGGCGAAGAAGGCCAGCCACAAAAGGCTGCGAAGCGGCATGGCAAAAGTGTCGCGCATGGGCCTCCCTTCCCGACTCGTCCCTTGCGGGGAAAATGTCAGACATTTAAATGTAAGACAAATGGAAACTGCGAAACCCCAGAAAGCCGACCTCTCGGCCCAGATTGCGCAGGCGATCCGCGACGCCATCGTCGAGGGGCGGATGATCACCGGCGAGCGCCTGCCCTCCGAGGCCGAGCTGGCCGAGCAGTTCAACGTCTCCCGCCCCACCGTGCGCGAGGCCCTCAAGCGCCTCGCCGCCCAATCCCTGATCCGCACCCAGCGCGGCGCCTTCGGCGGCGCCTTCGTCAACCGGCTGTCCTATGAAGAAGCCTACGGCCAGCAGATCACCACCTCCACCCTGCTCCTGTCGATGAACGGCGTCAGCTTCGAGACCGCCTGCGAGGCCCGCTACGCCCTCGAACGCGCCTGCACGCCGCTCGCCGCCGCCCGCCGCGCGCCTGATCACCTCGCCACCATGCGCGCCGAGATCCACCGCCAGGGCCAGCCCGGCCTCTCCGACGAAAGCTTCTGCGCCTCCGATGTCACCTTCCACCGCGCCCTCGTCGACGCCGCCGGCAACCCGGTGCTCAGCTACCAGCTCGCCGGCGCGGTCGAGGCGATGCAGCCGCTCATGAACATGATCACCTTCACCGCCCGCTCGCGCGAGGCGATCGTCGCCTTCCACACCCGCATCGCCGACGCCATCGAGGCCGGCGACAGCACCGCCGCGGAAACCGCCCTCGAGGAACTGGCCGCCTACACGCTGAACCTCGGCCGCAACGTCATGGAAGCCCGCGCCGCCAGATGATTGAGGGGCCAGCCCCTCAAGCTCCCCGGGATATTTCCAGCCAGAAGAAACATGGCACACCCCACGCTTCTTCTGGCCCCAAATATCCCCGCCGGAGGCTCCCGCACTTTCAGCCTATAACAGGTGCCCGGATTTCTTCGCCTTGGTCGCCAGGTACGCCCGGTTATGCGCCGTCTCGCCCACCTTCAGCGGCACCCGCTCGGCCACCTCGATGCCGTTCTGTTGCATCATCGCGATCTTCGCCGGGTTGTTGGTCAGCAGCCGGACCGCCGAGAACCCCATCCGCGACAGGATATCCGCCCCGATCCGGAAATCGCGCTCGTCATCCTCGAAGCCCAGCCGGTGATTGGCCTCCACCGTGTCGAACCCCTGGTCCTGCAAGCTGTAGGCGCGCATCTTGTTGGCCAACCCGATCCCCCGCCCCTCCTGGTTGAGATACAGAAGCACACCGGCCCCCGCCTCGCCCATCTGCGCCAGCGCCCCGCGCAGCTGCGGGCCGCAGTCGCATTTCAGCGATCCCATCAGGTCACCGGTAAAACAGGCCGAATGCAGCCGCGCCAGCACCGGCGCGTCCCGCGGCGGCTGGCCGATCTCGATGGCATAATGCTCCTCGCCGCCATCCTCGGGCCGGAAGATATGCAGCTTGCCCGCCTCCGACACCTCCAGCGGCAGCCGTGCGCTCACCACCGGGTGCAGCGGGCTGGCCGCCTCCAGCAGCGGCGCCGCCGCAACGCCGTCCACCACCGTCAGCCGCCGCTCCTGCGAGAAGGACGCGGCATTCTTGAGCGGCAGCACCAGCACCGCCGGCAACAGCCGCGCGGTCTTGGCCAGCTTCAGCGCCAGTCGGTGCAGCCCGGCCTCCCCGCCCCGCTCCGACACCAGCGGGCCCTTCATCGGCGTGCGCAGGTCGTCGGCCGGGTCGGCCACCCCCAGCACCCAGGCCAGCCCCGCATCCGGCGGCAACACGATCCGTGCGAGATCCCCGTCATAGGGCCGCGCCTTCAGCGTCTCGGCCCGCCGCGCGCTGATCACAACCACCGGCGGCCCGCCCAGCGCCCGGATATCCGCCAGCCGCGCGGCATCCAGCGTCTCCGCCGCCAGTACCAGAAGCGCGCCCTCGGGGCCCGTCAGCACCACCGGCACGCCCATACGCAGGTCGCTGCGCGCCCGCGCAAGGATTTCGGTCAGGTCAGGGGCTAGGCTCATGCGGTCACATCCCGGCGCGCGAAAGTTGAAAAACGGATGTAGCGTCTTTTGCAACGAATTGAAACAATTGGCCACCCTGTAACACTTGGCCGTGAACGTCCTGTCATATTCCTTGCCCCGCCCGGCGCGTCGGCACACATCTGCCGAAACGACACGAGGTTACCGATTATGGCACAGCTCAAGAAAATCCTTCTGGTCGACGATGACGAGGACCTGCGCGAGGCGCTCGGCGAACAACTGGTGATGACCGAGGATTTCGACGTCTTCGAGGCCGGCAACGGGTCCGAGGCGATGCAACGCGTCAAGGACACGATCTACGACCTGGTGATCCTCGACGTCGGGCTTCCCGACACCGACGGGCGCGAGCTCTGCCGGCTGATGCGCAAACAGGGCGTCAAGGCGCCGATCCTGATGCTGACGGGCCATGACGGCGACGCCGACACCATCCTCGGCCTCGACGCGGGCGCCAACGACTACATCACCAAGCCCTTCAAGTTCCCCGTCCTGCTGGCCCGCATCCGCGCCCAGCTCCGCCAGCACGAGCAATCCGAGGATGCCGTCTTCCAGCTCGGGCCGTACACCTTCAAACCCGCCATGAAGCTCCTGCAGACCGAGGACGACAAGAAGATCCGCCTCACCGAGAAGGAGACGAACATCCTCAAGTTCCTCTACCGCTCGACCGAGGGCGTCGTCCCCCGCGACGTGCTCCTGCACGAGGTCTGGGGCTACAACGCCGGCGTGACCACCCATACGCTCGAAACCCACATCTACCGCCTGCGGCAAAAGATCGAACCCGACCCCTCCAACGCCCGCCTCCTGGTGACCGAATCCGGCGGGTATCGGCTGCTTGCCTGAACGGAACCCGGGGACGCCATTGAACCCGCCGCATCAGGCGCCTAGATGACGTCCAAGCCGTCACATGTGCGGTCAATCACATGTACCTCCCTGTTGGACTGCCCCGGCCATTGCGCCGGGGCTTTTTTTGTGCGTGAGACAATCACCCAAAGCGGCGCCTTCCCCGTGGAACCGAGACGCCGGGCTGCATAGGCGCAACATCGGCACCATTCCACCGACACCCCCCTCCCGCCGCGTCACCGTTTGGCATATCCGCCCCGCGCCCCAATATCGGGACCAGCAACCAAAGGAGCCTCCCGATGAAACAGGTGATCCATGAAGAGTTCGGCGACCCGGCCCAGGTCCTGCGCTGCGTCGAGACCGAAGACCCCGTCCTCGGCGCCAGCGACGTCCGGGTCGAGGTGCTCCGCGCCCCCATCAACCCCTCCGACCTGATCCAGATCGCCGGGCAATACGGCGTCCGCCCCGACCTGCCCGCCGTCGCCGGCAACGAGGGGCTGGGCCGCGTCATCGACGCGAATGGCACCGAACTGAAAGAGGGCCAGCTTGTCCTCCTCCCCGCCGGCAGCGGCACCTGGGCCACCGAGATCGTCGCCGGCGCCGGCAATTTCGTGCCCCTCCCCGACGGCGACCTCGACCAGCTTGCCATGCTCGCCATCAACCCGGCCACGGCCTACCTGCTGCTCGACGATTTCGCCGACCTCGCGACAGGCGACTGGATCATCCAGTCCGCCGCCAACTCCGCCGTCGGCGCCTACGTGATCCAGCTCGCCCATGCGCGCGGCCTGAAAGTGGCCTGCGTCGTCCGCCGCCAAAGCGCGGTGGCCGGGCTGAAGGAGATGGGCGCCGATGCCGTCCTCGTCGATGGCGACACCCTCCCCCGCGACGTGGCCCAGGCCACCGACGGGGCGCCCATAAGCCTCGCCCTCGATGCCGTCGCGGGCGAGACCATGGCCCGCCTCGCCGCCACCCTCGCCCCCGGCGGCACACTGGTCAGCTACGGCGCGATGTCCATGGCCCCCGCCCCGCTCGACGCCAAGGTGCTGATCTTCTCGGGCATCACCCTGCGCGGCTTCTGGCTCGCCCAGTGGTTCGAGGACTCCACCCCGGAACGTCGCAGCAAGGTCTACGGCGACCTCACCGCGCTGGTGGCCTCCGGCAAGCTCAGCGCGCCTGTCGACCGCCACTTCGCCCTCGAGGACATCGCCGAGGCCGCCGCCTACACCGCCGCCGGCGAACGCTCCGGCAAGGTGCTGCTGGCGCCCAACGGCACCTGACTGCCGTCAGCTGTCAATGCAGGAAAAGTTGAAACGGTGCAGGTCGGAAGCGGCCTGCGGCCCGAGGTAGCTGACACTCACGCTGTCATTGCGCCCGTCAAGCCGCAGCGCCTGCCCCGGAATGACATTGGCGGCGTTGGACTGTCCGTCCTGCGACACGGTCATGTAAACATGACCGGGGCTGGATGAGCGTGTCACGGCGAAGGTGAACCGCGACGGGCACAGGGTCATGCCACCGGTCAGCGGCAGGACGAAATCCGCCTGCGCGCTCTGCCCGGTACTGGCCAGCTCGCTGGCCTTGGCGCTGGCCAGCCGTTCGGTGTACCGGTCCGCCTCGCTCGCCAATTGCGAAATCTCCGGCCGCAGCCCCTCCAGCTCCCGCATCACCGTCTCGGCGGCGGCCAGGAAGGCCTTCGCCTCCTCGCCATCACTGCCCACCTTCGACAGGTTCGCCTCCATCACCACCAGCTTCTCGCCGATCGTGTCGGTCTTGGCGTTGATCTGCTCCCGCAGCACCTGCGCCCGGATCATCTCCTGGTCCGGGAAGAAGGTCCGGTACGCACTGTCGAGCAGCAGGTTCCCGAACCAGCCCAGGCAGAACAGCAGCAGCCCGCTCAACACGGACAGGAATGGATTCGCCTCGATCACCGAGGTCACGCGGTGCACAAAGCCGTTGATGCGACCCTTCGATGCCACTGTCTGCGGGGTGTCCGGTGCTCCGGATGGTGCCGTCTCGGCCATGCGCGTCTCTCCGAATGACTTTTCTGAAAATACCTTCGCAAACCTATGGCCGCTTTTACGCAGCGGTCAATTCCAATCCATCCGCCACCACACCCTGCGCCCCCGAAAATTCCCCGCCGCCCCGGGCTGGACGTTTCCGGCCCCGGCCTTTACCTCTCCCGCGACTGACAGCGGAGACGTGCCCCATGCCCTTCACCCTCGCCACCTGGAACATCAACTCGGTCCGCCTGCGCGCGCCCATCGTCTGCAAGCTCCTGAAAGAGGAAGCGCCGGACGTGCTGTGCCTCCAGGAATGCAAGAGCCCGGTGGAGAAGATCCCCGCCGAGATGTTCGCGAACCTCGGCTACACCCACATGATCGCCCGGGGGCAGAAGGGCTATAACGGCGTCGCCATCCTCTCGAAACAGCCGATCGAGGAAGTGGGCGTCCACGACTTCGCGAAACTCGGCCACGCCCGCCACATCGCCGGGCGACTCGAGAACGGCACCGTCATCCACAATTTCTACGTCCCCGCCGGGGGCGACGTGCCCGACCGCGCGGTGAACGAGAAGTTCGGCCAGAAGCTCGACTACCTCACCGAGATGCGCGACTGGTGCCGCGACGACGCGCCCGCGAAATCCATCCTCGTGGGCGACCTCAACATCGCCCCGCGCGAGGATGACGTCTGGTCGCACAAGCAGCTCCTCAAGGTGGTCAGCCACACGCCCGTCGAGGTCGAGCACCTCTCCGACGTGATGGAGGCCGGCGGCTGGGCCGACGTCACCCGCGCCGACATCCCCGACGGCCAGCTCTACAGCTGGTGGTCCTACCGCGCCCGCGACTGGGACGCCGCCGACAAGGGCCGCCGGCTCGACCATATCTGGGCCAGCCCCGATATCGCCAATGCCGGCCATTCCAGCCGCATCCTGCGCGCCGCCCGCGGCTGGGACAAACCCAGCGATCACGCCCCGGTTTTCGCCACCTTTGACCTTTGACTTCACCGCCCCCGTCCACATATTGGGGGCAACATAATTCCGATGGAGACGACAATGCTGGAACTGGGCCAAAACCAGAATACCGCCGCCGCTGGCGGCGACCTGATCAAGGATGTCTCCGAGGCCGACTTCATGGCCGAGGTGATCGAAGCAAGCCAGACCGTGCCCGTGATCGTCGATTTCTGGGCCCCGTGGTGCGGCCCCTGCAAGACGCTCGGGCCCGCTCTCGAGGCCGCCGTGACCAAGGCCAAGGGCGCGGTCAGGATGGCCAAGGTGAACGTCGACGAGAACCAGATGATCGCGGGGCAGCTGCGCGTGCAGTCGATCCCGACGGTCTACGCCTTCTGGCAGGGCCAGCCGATCGACGGCTTCCAGGGCGCGGTCGCCCCCTCCGAGATCGACGCCTTCGTCCAGCGCGTCGTGGGCCAGTCCGGCGGTGACGCCAGCGGCGGGCTCGACGAGGCGCTCGACGCGGCCGAGGAAATGCTCGACCAGGGCGCGGCCACCGACGCCGCCCAGACCTTCGCCGCCATCCTCCAGGAAGACGACAAGAGCGCCCGCGCCTATGCCGGGCTCGTCCGCGCCCACATCGCCATGGACGACCTGGAGCAGGCCGAGGCGATCCTCAACGGCGCGCCCGCCGAGATTTCCAAAGCGCCCGAGCTGGAAGCCGCCCATGCCGCGCTCGACCTCGCCAAGCAGGCGGCAGGCGCCGGCCCGGTGGGTGAACTGACCGCCGCGGTCGAGGCCAACCCCGACGACCACCAGGCCCGCTTCGACCTCGCCCAGGCCCTGCATGCCAACGGCCGCACGCAGGAAGCGGTCGACCAGTTGCTCGACCTCTTCCAGCGCGACCGCGAATGGAACGACGAGGCCGCCAAGCAGCAGCTTTTCACCATTTTCGACGCCCTCAAGCCGAACGATCCCATCGTCCTGAATGGCCGCAGAAAATTAAGCTCGATGATATTTGCCTGAGCCGGTGAACAGGCTAGGTTGACTCCCATGTTCAACCAGGCCGATCTTCCCGACGTGATCCCGGTCTTCCCACTGACCGGGGCACTTCTTCTTCCGCGCTCGAGGCTGCCGCTGCACCTGTTCGAGCCGCGCTACCTGGCCATGCTCGACGACGCGCTGAAATCGCCCGGGCGGCTCATCGGCATGGTCCAGCCCAGCATGGCGCCGGGCAAGAAGGATTGCGACCGTCTGCAGGCGATCGGCTGCGTCGGCCGGGTGACCCAGATGTCGGAAACCGAGGACGGGCGCTACATGATCACGCTCACCGGCATCTCGCGCTTCCGCGTGCTGGAAGAGGTCGACGGCTTCACCCCCTACCGCCGCGCCCGCATCTCGTGGGACGGGTTCGACCGCGACCTCGGCCCCGCCGACACCGATGACGGCTTCAACCGGCAGGCCTTCATGAAACTGCTCGCCCGCTACTTCGAATCCCGCGAGTTGCAGACCGACTGGGACACCCTGAAAGAGGCCGATGACGAGCTGCTGATCAACTCGCTCTCGATGCTGCTGGGGTTCGAGCCGGAAGACAAGCAGGCCCTGCTCGAGGCGCCTTCGCTCACAACCCGCCGCGAAACGCTGGTCACGCTGCTCGAATACGCCCTGCGCGGCGGCGACGACAAGGAAATCCTGCAATGACCGAGACGCCCGAAACCCCGTCGAATTCCGCCACTGACCGCCACATGCTCGAGGCGCTGGTCTGCCCCCAGACCCACACCACCCTGCGCTACGACGCCGAGGCACAGGAACTGGTCAGCACCTCCGCCGGCCTCGCCTTCCCGATCCGCGGCGGCATCCCGGTGATGCTCATCGACGAGGCGCGCAAGCTCGACTGACGGCACTTCGCCTCGCGTGGGGGAGCCTCCGGCGGGGATATTTTCAGCCAGAAGAAACAAAGGGGCACCTAGTCCCGTAGGGTGGGTGCGAACCCACCGCGCGTCACTCCTCCTCGTCCGGGTCCGCCTTGCCCACGCCAAGGAACACCGACCGCAACGGCAGCATCCAGAGAAACCCCAGCACCACGAAGACCAGCAGTTCCACCAGCACCGGCAGCCCCTCGTAGCGCGCCCGCAGCCAGTCGGTGAAGTTCACCGCCACCACGATATAGATCGGCAGCCCGATCAGCAGCACCACCAGCGACCAGCGCCGCCTTGCCTTGTAGCTCAGCTTCGGCATGACACCCCGGCTCAGTCGGCGAACGGGTCGGTCACAAGAATCGTGTCCTCCCGCTCGGGCGACGTGGACAAAAGCGCGACCGGGCAGTCGATCAGCTCCTCCACCCGGCGCACGTACTTGATGGCATTGGCCGGCAGGTCGGCCCAGCTCCGCGCGCCCTCGGTCGACTCGCTCCAGCCCGGCATCTCCTCGTAGACCGGCGTGCAGCGCGCCTGCGCATCCGCCGCCGTCGGCAGGTAGTCCAGCCGCTGCCCGTCCAGCTCGTAGCCCACGCAGATATGCAGGGTCTCGAACCCGTCCAGCACGTCGAGCTTGGTCAGCGCAATGCCCTTCACCCCGCTCGTGGCACAGGTCTGCCGCACGAGGCAGGCGTCGAACCAGCCGCAGCGCCGCTTGCGGCCCGTGACGGTGCCGAACTCCCGGCCCCGCTCGCCCAGCCGCTGGCCGTTCTCGTCATCGAGCTCCGTCGGGAACGGCCCCTCGCCCACGCGGGTTGTATAGGCCTTCACGATCCCCAGCACGTAATCGATCGAGCCCGGCCCGATGCCGGTGCCCGTGGCCGCCTGCCCCGCGATCACGTTCGACGAGGTGACGAACGGGTAGGTGCCGAAATCGATATCCAGCAGCGCCCCCTGCGCCCCCTCGAACAGGATCCGCCGGCCCGCCTTGCGCTTGTCGTTCATCACCTTCCAGACGGGCCCCGCATATTGCAGGATCTCCGGCGCGATCTCCCGCAGCTGCGCGATCAGCGCATCCCGGTCGATCTCGCCCAGCCCCAGCCCCCGCCGCAGCGCGTTGTGATGCACCAGCGCCCGGTCGACCCGCAATTCCAGCGTCGCGTCATCGCCCAGGTCGGCCACCCGGATCACCCGGCGCCCCACCTTGTCCTCGTAGGCCGGCCCGATGCCGCGCCCCGTGGTGCCGATCTTCGCCACCGAGTTCTGCGACTCGCGCGCCCGGTCCAGCTCGCCATGAAACGGCAGGATCAGCGGCGTGTTCTCGGCGATCATCAGCGTCTCGGGCGTGATCTCCACCCCCTGCCCGCGGATCGTCTCGATCTCCTGCAACAAATGCCAGGGGTCGAGCACCACCCCGTTGCCGATCACCGACAGCTTGCCGCCCCGCACCACGCCCGAGGGCAGCGCGTTCAGCTTGTAGACCTTGCCGTCGATCACCAGCGTATGGCCGGCATTGTGCCCGCCCTGGAACCGCGCAATCACGTCCGCCCGCTCGCTCAGCCAGTCGACGATCTTGCCCTTGCCCTCGTCGCCCCACTGGGCGCCCACGACAACCACGTTGGCCATGTCAGTCCTTTCGGCACTAGGAAATCCCGCGCCCGTATAGCCCCGCCCGCGCGCCGTTGAAACCGCAAATTCGCGGCCCGCCCGGCCCTCGGGGCTGGACAGGCGCGCCCGGTTGGGCGAAGGAAAGAGAAAACAAGGGGACGGGGGACGAACATGACCGGCTTTATCTTGCGCCTCGTGGCGGCGTTCCTGCTGCTCGTGGCCACCTTCAACCCGACGGAGTGGAACTACGTCACCTGGGTGCGGGCCAATTTCTACGACCAGATGCCACTCGCGGTGCTGATGGGCCTGCTGCTGGCGGTGGGCTACATTATCTACCTGCGTGCCACCCTGCGCTCGATCGGGGCCTTCGGGATGTTCCTGGTGGTCGCCATCGTCGCGGCGGTGGTCTGGGTGCTTTACGATTACGGCCTGCTCACCCTCCGCGACACGTCGCAAGTCGTCTGGCTAGCGCTCATCGCCCTCGCCTTCGTCCTCGGCATCGGCCTGAGCTGGAGCCACGTCCGCCGCAGGCTCAGCGGCCAGGCCGACATGGACGACGTGGACGAATGACCCGCCGCACTCGAAAGCACCACCTCCCCCCGTTCACGATGAAATCATTCGACAAGTTCTGCGGCGAGTTCAGCCCGGATGCCGAGGCCTACTTCCACGACGGCGATGACAGCTTCTTTCACCTCGACAGACCATCCCAGGTCAGGGATGTCGCTGAACGGTCATTCGCGAATTCTCACCTCCTTCACCGCAAGCAAACCGTCATGGACGCCCTGCGCGATCTGAAAACCTACGCCGCCAATGGCGACTTCGTGACACCCCGCATCGTGGCCGAAGGCCATGACTTGATCCGTGAAGGGCACGAGGAAGAAGACGTGCGCATGATCATCCGCGTGCTGGAAGACTATCTTGCAGAATACGAAGCCGAGCGGCAGAACCGCTGAGGAGGTCAGCCCATGCCGAACCCCGATCCCGACTTCCAGAAATTCTACTACACCAAGGTCGGCCTCGGCGAAGGCTGCGGCTGTGCCGAGCGGGTGATCGACCTGCACGAGGCCGACCGCAAATCCGCCACGCCCCTCGCCCGCCCGCTCGCCCGCCGCCTGCCTTTCCAGACCCGTCTGCGCCACGCGCTCGCCGCCCTCGGCCTCACCCGCCGCCGCTGACCTCTGCGAGACAGCCCGCAAGGGCTGGCGAGCGCCGCCGGACAATCCGCAACACCCCCCTCACACCGGCCAATTGCCGGGTTGCAGCCCAGCCGCGAAACGCATAGATAGCGCCTGTTCCGAACCGCAAGGCAGTCCGCATGGAAAACGTCATCCTCCTCGTCCACCTGCTTCTGACGCTCACGCTGATCGTCGTGGTGCTTCTGCAGCGCTCCGAAGGGGGCGGCCTCGGCATGGGTGGCGGCGGCGGCAACGCGACGGCGGGCCGCTCGGCGGCCACGGCGCTCGGCAAGATGACGTGGGTGCTGGGCATCGGCCTTTTCGTCACCTCCATGGCGCTCACCATCATCGCGGCTCAGACCTCCTCGGGCTCCTCCGTCCTCGACCGGTTCGGCGACAGGCCGGCCGCGCAGGAAGAAACCTCGCCCGAGCTTCCCGACACCGGCAACGATCTTCTTCCGCCCACGGAAGGCGACGACGCCCCCCTGACGCCTACCGCCGACTGACCACTACCGATTGAGACAGGCCGGAATACCGCAACAGCATCTTGCGGTCAGCTTGCGCCATTGGCGTGAATGCTTTATGAGTTGAGTCCCGTGGTGCTGCGGCCGAATCGGCCGTGCGGGCCCGTTTGAACACGAGCAGAATCACGGGGGTTCCGGCGCATGGCGCGGTATGTCTTCATCACAGGCGGCGTTGTATCTTCACTGGGCAAGGGCCTCGCCTCGGCCGCGCTCGGCGCGCTTCTCCAGGCCCGCGGCTTCTCGGTCCGCCTGCGCAAGCTCGACCCCTACCTGAACGTCGATCCCGGCACCATGTCGCCCTTCGAACATGGCGAGGTCTTCGTCACCGATGACGGCGCCGAGACCGATCTCGACCTGGGCCATTACGAGCGCTTCACCGGCGTCCCCGCCCGGATGACCGATTCCGTCTCCTCCGGCCGCATCTATTCCGACGTGCTCGAAAAGGAACGCCGCGGCGATTACCTCGGCAAGACCATCCAGGTGGTCCCCCACGTCACCAACCAGATCAAGGAATTCATCGGCATCGGCGATGACGAGGTCGATTTCATGCTCTGCGAGATCGGCGGCACCGTCGGCGACATCGAGGGGCTGCCCTTCTTCGAGGCCATCCGCCAGTTCAGCCACGACCGGCCCCGCGGCCAGTGCATCTTCATGCACCTCACCCTCCTGCCCTACCTCGCGGCCAGCGGAGAGCTGAAGACCAAGCCGACCCAGCACTCGGTCAAGGAGCTGCAATCCATCGGCATCGCCCCCGACATCCTCGTCTGCCGCTCCGAACAGCCGATCCCGGAAAAGGAACGCGAGAAGATCGCGCTTTTCTGCAACGTTCGCACCGAGTCGGTGATCGCGGCCTACGACCTCAACTCCATCTACGAGGCCCCGCTCGCCTACCACCGCGAGGGGCTCGACCAGGCGGTGCTCGACGCCTTCGCCATCTCCCCCGCGCCGAAACCGGACATGGCCAAGTGGCAGGATGTCGAGGACCGCATCCACCACACCGACGGCGAGGTGAAGGTCGCCATCGTCGGCAAGTACACCCAGCTCGAAGACGCCTACAAGTCGATCAAGGAGGCGCTCACCCATGGCGGCATGGCCAACCGGGTGAAGGTCAGCGTCGAATGGGTCGATGCCGAGATCTTCGACACCGAGGATCCGGCGGTGCATCTCGAGGGCTTCCACGCCATCCTCGTGCCCGGCGGCTTCGGCGAACGCGGCACCGAGGGCAAGATCAAGGCCGCCCAGTTCGCCCGCGAACGCAAGATCCCCTATCTCGGCATCTGCCTCGGCATGCAGATGGCGGTGATCGAGGCCGCCCGCAACCTCGCCGGTCTCAAGGACGCCGGCTCCGAGGAGTTCGACCACGAGGCCGGCCGCAAACGCTTCACCCCCGTCGTCTACCACCTCAAGGAATGGGTGCAGGGCAACGAGAAGGTCAAGCGCAAGGTCAGTGACGACAAGGGCGGCACCATGCGCCTCGGCGCCTATGACGCGGTCCTCAAGGAAGGCTCCAAGGTCGCCCAGGTTTACGGCACCACCGCCATCGACGAACGCCACCGCCACCGCTACGAGGTCGACATCAAGTACCGCGAGAAACTGGAAGAGGTCGGCCTCTGCTTCTCCGGCATGTCCCCCGACGGCCGCCTGCCGGAAATCGTCGAATGGTCCGACCACCCGTGGTTCATCGGCGTCCAGTTCCACCCCGAGCTGAAGTCGAAACCCTTCCAGCCCCACCCGCTCTTCGCCGATTTCGTGAAGGCGGCGGTGAACACCTCGCGGCTGGTCTGACGGGCCCTATCTCAGCCCGTCACTGCCCCGCCAGGGCAGCACCCGCTGCAGCCGCGCGCCAAAGCCCGGCCCCAGCAGCTCCGCCAGGAACCCCTGCACCGCGCCGGGCCCCTGCAACGGCCGCAACGCGCCGATATCGGCCGTCTCCTCGGCCATCGCCGGATGCCGCTTGCCGCGCAGCGCCGCCTCGATGATCCCCTCGTCCAGGATCCACCGCCCCCGGCGCCCCGCCGCCCGGTCGGCCGCCTGGAAATCCAGCCACCCATCCAGCCGTGCCCGCGCCGGCAGCTTCTGCCCCTGGCGCGCCCGGTAGAAGCCGCTGTTCACCCGCAGGCAGATATTGTCCAGCACCCGCGCCGCGCCGCGAAACTCCTGTGGCACCTCGCGCTTCGACAGGTAGTTGAACCGCCCCGGATCGCCGTTGAAGAACACCACCAGCGCGGTCGACAGGTCCATCCCCTTCTGCGCCATCATCCAGCCCAGAACCGCCTCGGGGTTCCGCGACCAGTCGAAGCTGCGCGCCATGCGTCGCAGCTCCTCCGCGGTCGCGGCCCGGGCCCGTTTCAGCTGTTCGTCCTTGTTACTCATCGACCAGTCACACTTGTCAAAAGGCGGCATCGGCAGCTCCGTCTTCGCGCGTTGCCCCGCGCGTCTTGATTGGCCGGCACTCTCGCCCGACAAAGCGCAAATAGTTGGGAGCAATTGTGGCCCTCCTGCGACCTTTGAACCACGCCCGCGCCAAACCCGCCCTCGCCCGGATTGTCATTCGCCCTGCGTGCGATAACAGTGCGGCAAAACACCCCGGTCACCGCGGGAGGGACAAAGGCCAGCACGCCGACGCGACACCGCCCCCGACAGGGCGCCGCGCCCCGGCCCGCCACGGCCCGCGCCCCACACCCCCGCGCCCGGCACGGACGGAGCCCTCCGATGGAAGCCAAAGCCCTGCTAAACCGCTTGATTCACGCGTTTTCCGCGCCCAAACCCGAGCCCCTGCCGGAACCGGACGAGAAGCTCGCGCTCGGCGCCCTGATGGTCCGCGTCGCCATGTCCGACCACGATTACCGCGTCGACGAGATCAGCCGGATCGACCGCCTCCTCTCCCGCCTCTACGGCCTCAACCCGGTCGAGGCGGCCAAGATGCGCGCCACCTCCGAGAAGCTCGAGAAGCAGGCCCCGGAAACGGACCGTTTCGCGGATATCATCCGGGAAACAGTCAGTTTCGAGGCCCGCGTCGACGCGCTCGAGGTGCTGTGGGAAATCGTGCTCGCCGACGGCGACATCGACGAGGCCGAACTCAAGGTCATCGACGACGCCCGCGCCGCCCTCGGCCTTTCCGAGGAAGACAGCGCCCGCGCCCGCGAAACCGCCTTCCTCAGTTAGTGATTGGCGCGGGCCCGTCCCGCGCCTATATCTCCTCCCATGTTTGCTGATTTCCTGAACAAGCTCATCCAGCCAGAGCCCGAACAGCTCGACGACGCCGACGCGCGTCTCGCGCTCACCGCCCTCCTCGTCCGCATCGCCCGCTCCGACGGATTCTACGACGCCGACGAGGTCGCCCATATCGAGCGAATCGCCGCCCGGCGCTACGATCTCGACCCCGCCGGCGCGCAGCAGTTGCGCGCCGATGCCGAACAGCTCGAATCGGAAGCGCCCGACACCGTCCGCTTCACCCGCGCCATCAAGGATTCGGTGCCCTACGAACACCGCACCGCCGTGATCGAGGCGCTCTGGGAAGTGGCGCTCGCCGACGGCGAACGCGACGCCGACGAAGACGCGCTCATTCGCATGGCCTCGAACTTCCTCGGCATCAGCGACCGCGACAGCGCCCTCGCCCGCCAGAAAGTGGCCCGGGGGTGAGCCTCGCCAGCCTGCCGATGTACGACCGGCCGGAAACCGCGGCCGCGAATGACAGGTTCTGGCAGGCGATCCGCAACCGGCTCGGGGAAGGCCCCGACACCCTCACCCGCACCGGCGAATTGTGGGATCGCTGGCTGTCGCCCGACCTGCTCCTGTCGCAGACCTGCGGCTACCCCTACCGCGCGAAACTCCACGGGAAGGTCACCCTCGTCGGCACCCCCGATTACGGCCTCCCCGGATGCCCGCCCGGCCATTACCGTTCGGTCTTCGTGGCCCGCACCGACGACCCCCGCGCCACCCCGGCCGATTTCGCCGAGGCCCCCTTCGCCTATAACGAACCCCTCTCCCAAAGCGGCTGGGCCGCCCCCCAGAACCACGCCGCGGCCCACGGCTTCACCTTCACCAACACCATCCAGACCGGCGGCCACGTCCTCTCCGCCCGCGCCGTGGCCGAGGGCAAGGCCGACATCGCCGCGCTCGACGCCCTCACCTGGGCCCTCATCCAGCGCCACGATCCCTTCGCCACCACCCTCCGCGAGATCGCCCGCACCGAGCCGACCCCGGTCCTGCCCTACATCACCGCCCTCTCCCGCGACCCCGAGCCGCTCTTCGACGCCATCTCCGCCGCCATCGCCGACCTCTCCCCCGACGACCGCGACACCCTCTCCCTCCGCGGCCTCGTCCGCATTCCCCCTGACGCCTACCTCGCCATCCCCAACCCGCCGCCGCCCGCCTAGCCACATCGCCCGCACAGGCGCCATAACGGCGTGACGAGACGTCAATTCGCCCGTCCCGGCGGATAAT
The DNA here is from genome assembly GCF_030373445.1 of Roseovarius sp. Classification (GTDB taxonomy): domain Bacteria; phylum Pseudomonadota; class Alphaproteobacteria; order Rhodobacterales; family Rhodobacteraceae; genus Roseovarius. The sequence goes on along the minus strand of NZ_JAUCYU010000005.1, from coordinate 218,355 downwards.
GTTCCGTTTTGTGCGTTGCATTGCGCCAGATTTTCCGCCCTACTGCTCGGCAGCCAAACCGTTGAAACCTTGAGGGATGCTGCCCTTGGCCGAAGCCACGCCCGTCATCGAGATCCGCAACCTGCACAAGGCCTATGGCCCGCTCGAAGTGATCAAGGGCGTCGACATCACCGCCCACAAGGGCGACGTGGTCTCGCTGATCGGCTCCTCCGGCTCCGGCAAATCCACCATCCTGCGCTGCGCCAACCTGCTCGAGGACAGCCAGCAGGGCGACATCCTCTTCAAGGGCGAGCCCGTCACCTGGCGCGGCACCGGCCTCAACCGCCACCCCGCCGACGCCAAGCAGGTGCTCCGCATCCGCACCAACCTTTCCATGGTCTTCCAGCAGTTCAACCTCTGGGCCCACCTCACCATCCTGCAGAACGTGATGGAGGCGCCGCTCACCGTCCTCGGCCGCGACCGCGCCGAGGTCGAGAAATCCGCCCGCGGCTATCTCGACAAGGTCGGCATCGGCGACAAGGCCGACGTCTACCCCGCCCAGCTCTCCGGCGGCCAGCAACAGCGCGCCGCCATCGCCCGCGCCCTCTGCATGGAGCCCGAGGCGCTGCTCTTCGACGAACCGACTTCCGCCCTCGACCCCGAGCTCGAACAGGAGGTCGTCCGCGTCATCAAGGATCTCGCCCGCGAGGGCCGCACCATGATGATCGTCACCCATGACATGAAAATGGCCGGCGACGTCTCCGATCACGTCATCTTCCTCCACCAGGGCCTGATCGAGGAAGAGGGCACGCCGGACACGCTCTTCGGCCAACCGAAATCAGAGCGGCTGAGGCAGTTTCTCAGCTCCACCATGGCCGCCTGACCAACCACCAACCAAGGGAGAAACCAATGAGAACATTCATTCTTTCCGTCGCCGCGCTGGCCACCTCGGCCAGCCTGGCCATGGCCCAGGACGTCGTCCGCCTCGGCACCGAGGGCGCCTACCCCCCGTGGAACTTCATCAACGATTCGGGCGAGGTCGACGGCTTCGAACGTGAACTCGGCGACGAGATCTGCAAGCGCGCCGAGCTCAACTGCGAATGGGTCACCAACGACTGGGATTCGATCATCCCCAACCTCGTCTCGGGCAACTACGACGTGATCATCGCCGGCATGTCCATCACCGACGAGCGGGACGAGGTGATCGACTTCACCCAGAACTACACCCCGCCGGATCCCTCCGCCTATCTCGCCATGGCCGAGGACGTGGACCTCGAGAACGCCGTGATCGCGGCCCAGACCGGCACGATCCAGGCGGCCTTCATCGCCGACAAGGACTGGACGCTGGTGGAATTCGCCACGCCCGAGGAAACCATCGCCGCCGTCCGCAACGGCGAGGCCGACGCGGTGCTGGCCGACAAATCCTACCTCGCGCCCGTCGCGGCCGAGGAAGACGGGCTGATGCTGCTGTCGCAGGAAGAGGAAATCGGCGGCGGCGTCGGCCTCGGCGTCCGCGAAAGCGACACCGAGCTGAAAGAGACGCTCGACGCCGCGATCCAGTCGATGAAGGATGACGGCTCGCTCAACGAGCTGATCACCAAGTGGGAAGTCGCCACGACCTTCTGATCTCGACGATCATTCCGGGGCGGGCCTGACCGGGCCCGCCCCGACTGCCAACGGGCGCCAAGACCCGTGGACGGGGGACACCGCCATTTTCGCCTTCTGCACAGATCCCGAGACGCTCGGCAATCTTCAGTGGCTCGCCTGCTACATGACCACGGGCAAGCACATGTCGCTGTACCTGTCGGTCTTCGTGGTGCTGGCGCTGCTGGGCATCACCGCGCCGGCCGCGCTGGCCTTCGGCTTCGGCGGCGCCGTCGCCGCCCGCTCGCGCATCGCGCCGGTAAGCTGGCTGGGCAAGGCCTATATCGCCATCGTCCGCGGCGTGCCGGACATCGCCTTCTTCCTGTTCTTCGTCATCGCCCTAGACCAGTTCTTCGAATGGATCCGCCACCAGGTCAAATGCCCCGGCTGGGAGGAGGCGATCCGCCGCGGCAACGATTTCATCGTCTGCCCCCCGGCCAAGCTGCCCCTCTCCACCTCGCCGCAATGGGTGCATGAAACCTACGGCTTCTTCCTCGCCGTGCTGACCTTCGCCATCGTCTTCGGCGCCTTCTCCGCCAACGTCCTCTTCGGCGCCATGCGCGCCGTGCCCCGGGCGCAACTGGAAACCGCCGAGGCCTACGGCATGTCCCGCCGCCAGACCTTCTGGCGCATCCTCGTCCCGCAGATGTGGGTCTACGCCCTGCCGGGGCTGTCGAACCTCTGGATGGTGCTGATCAAGGCCACCCCGCTCCTCTTCTTGCTGGGGGTCGAGGATATCGTCTACTGGGCCCGCGAACTCGGCGGCACGGCGAACCCCCGCTTCACCAGCTACCCCCACGGCGACTGGCGGATGTGGTACTTCCTCGCGCTGCTGGTCTTCTACCTGGGCTTCACCCGGATCTCTGAAATCTTCCTCGAGAAGCTGATGGTGAAACTCTCCCACGGCCAGGCCACCTCCGGCGGCGAAGCCCAGCGGAGGGCCGGCGCATGACCCGACACCACCAGCCCCCCGTCCCGGGCCTGACCCGGGACCTCGCTCCCCAAACACCCCCCGTCCCGGGCTTGACCCGGGACCTCGCACCCCAATCCCCCCCGGCGCCCGCCTTCCCCGCGCAAACGCGTCCGCGCCAACGGGCCCTCCATCGGAGGACCCTTGCATGAGCTGCTGGCAAACCATCCAGGACTACGCCCTCCGCTCCGTCGGCATCGGCGAACGCCTCCTCCCGCGCGAGGGCTACACGCTCTGCGAACATTTCACCCTGATCGGCTCGGGCCTGATCTGGAACGTCTATTTCGGCACGCTGGCGCTGCTCGCGGGCTTCTTCCTCGCCACCGCCGTGGCGGTGGGCAAATCCTCCCGAAACCGGCTGATCCGCAAATCCTCGGAATGGTTCATCTTCATCTTCCGCGGCTCGCCCCTCTTCATCCAGTTCTTCTTCGCCTATTTCCTCTTCCTGTCGCTGAAGGGGGTCCATCCGTGGTTCGACCCGTTCACCTCGGCCTGGCTCGGCGCGCTGATCGTGCTCTTCCTCAACACCGCCGCCTACTCGGGCGAGATCTTCTACGGCGCCCTCCGCGCCATCCCCAAGGGCGATATCGAGGCGGCCGACGCCTACGGCTTCACCGGCCTCGCCCGCTTCCGCCGCATCGTCTGGCCCACCATGCTGCGCCTCGCCTGGCCCGCCTACACGAACGAGGCGATCTTCCTCTTCCACGCCACGACCTTGGTCTTCTTCTCCGCCTTCCCCGCCTGGGGCCAGCGCGGCGACGCGCTCTACTACGCCAAGTTCTTCGCCGACAAGACCTTCAACCCCTTCGTGCCCTACCCGATCCTCGCGGGCTACTTCATCCTGCTGACGCTGGTGATCATCGGGCTCTTCGGCCTCGTCAACCGCCGCCTCAACCGCCACCTGCCGCAAGAGGCACGCCGCGGCCTGAAACTGCGCGTGAATTTGATCCGGTAGATTGGGGGCCAGCCCGCCGCCATTGGGCTTGAACCAATGGCGCACAATGGCAGCCCCCCGGGATATTTCCAGCCAGAAGAAACCCTGATCACCCAAGCTTCTTCTGGCCAAAAATATCCCCGCCGGAGGCATGAAATCTCTTAAACCCCACGCCCCTTCTCGAACGCGTCGTAGGCCACTTCCCACCGCCGCGCCCGCAGCACCTTGCGGAAGGCATGTTCCAGCGCCGCCACCCCGTCATGCGGCACCCAGCGGCCATGCGCCAGGATCACCCGCCGCGGCCGCCACTTGATCATCACCTCGACATCGTCGGCCAGCGCCGTCTTGTCCTCGCGCCTGAGCGCCCAGCGATAGCTGGGCCGCATATGCGCGGCGGTGTGATCCGTACCCGCCAGCCAGAAGACCGGCCGCAGGTAGACGGGCATGTGCTGCGTCTCGATCGCCTCGATCAGGTCGGCCACGACCAGGCTGCGCGAGGCGCGGTGAAAGAAACACGCCTCCTGCAGCTTCGGCCCCGCCCGCACGGTGATCTGGTCGATCTGCCCTTCCCAGTCGGGCTCCGCACCCCTGGCCTGCAGCGAGCGCGCGCGGTCCACCCCGGCTTCCGGCGGCGCCCAGCACTCCGCCTCCGGATAGGCCTCCGCCCAGCCATCCAGATGCGCCACATGCGCGTGGTTCGGCACCACCAGGTGCGCCACCGGCCCCAGCGCGTCCACCTCGGCCCGCAACCGCTTCGTCAGCGGCGTCGGCGAATGCACCCACAGCCCGCCATCCTCCAGCTTCACCACCGTGGCCCGCGTCGGATAGGGAATGCGCCCGTGCTGATGCGCCGGCCCGTCGATCAGCCACAGCCCCTCGGCCACGGGTTTAAGCGTATCGAGCGGCTCGTATCCGGTCGGGCGGTATGGGTTCATCTGTCAGGCATCCGAAAATGACACGCGCGGGCCATGCCGGCGCGGGGAATGGCCCGGCGGGGCGCATTCGGGACAAGCTGTTACGGGGAAGAAACCCTGCCTCCGGCCAGTCTCGGCCAGGGCGGCAAAAGCGCAAAGCGGGCGGGCGATCATCGTCGCGAACGGGGCGCGCATCGGGTCTTTCGGGTCTCCTTGCGGGCGACCCTATGGCGAAGCCGGGCCGCCCGCAAGGGCAGTTGTTCGAGCGGCGGGAAACGCCTAGTCGGTGACCGTGACGCTGGTCATCACGTCCGGCTCGCCGACCACGGCGCCGTTCTGGCCGCGGCCGCGCTTGATGGCGTCGACCACCTCCATGCCCTCGGTCACCCGGCCCACCACGGTATATTGCCCGTTCAGATGCGTCGCCGGGGCGAACATGATGAAGAACTGGCTGTTGCCGCTGTCGGGGTTCTGGCTGCGGGCCATGCCGACCACGCCGCGCTCGAAGGGCTCGTCGCTGAACTCGGCCTCGAGATCGGGCATATCGCTCGCCCCCATCCCGGCCCGGCTCATGTCGCCGCCTTCCAGCTTGCCGAACTCCACGTCGCCGGTCTGCGCCATGAAGCCCTCGATCACCCGGTGAAAGACGACACCGTCATAGGCGCCCTGCTCGGCCAGCGTGGTGATCCGCTCCACGTGCCCCGGCGCCACGTCCTCCAGCAGGTCGATGGTGATGGTGCCGTTGGCCTCTCCTGAAACCTCGATCTGCAGCCCCGTCGCCAAGGCGGGCGAGGCCAGCAGGCTGAACGCAATCGCAAGCTTATGCATCGGCGGCCACCTTCATGCTGATCATCCGGTCGGGGCTCTGCGGCGGCTCGCCCCGGGTGATGGCATCGACATGCTCCATGCCGTCGATCACCCGGCCATAAACCGTGTATTGCCCGTTCAGGAAATGGTTGTCCTTGAAGTTGATGAAGAACTGGCTGTTGGCGCTGTCCGGGTTCTGGCTCCGCGCCGCGCCGATCGTGCCGCGGTCATGCGGAATGCGGCTGAACTCGGCCTTCAGGTTGGGCTTGTCGCTGCCGCCGGTCCCGGCCAAGCGCAGGTTGAAATCCTGCTCCATGTTGCCGTTCTTCACGTCGCCCGTCTGGGCCATGAAGCCGTCGATCACCCGGTGAAAGGCCACGTTGTCATAGGCGCCGGCGCGGGCCAGCTCCTTCATCCGCTCGCAATGGCCGGGGGCGATGTCGGGCAGCAGCTCGATCGTCACCGTGCCATCCTTCAGCTCGATCAGAATGGTGTTTTCCGGGTCGTTGATTTCGGCCATCGGGCCCTCCTGTCAATCTACGTGCCGGGAGTCCTAAGGCCTATCCACACGATGGACAAGACACGAGGCCGGCACCGCCGCGCAGCATCCCGCCGCGCCGATCCGCATGTTGGCGCTACCCCCGCGCGGCAGAGGTTGACGCCCCTGCCGCAAGCCGCCAATAGGGGCGCGAGTTTCTCCCAACCGAAAGAGATGGCGGGCCATGAGCTGGAAATCCCTCGACGATATGGACCTCGACGGCAAGACGGTCCTGACCCGGGTCGACATCAACGTGCCGGTGGAAAACGGACAGGTCACCGACACCACGCGCATCGACCGGATCGTGCCCACCGTGCAGGCCATCCTCGACAAGGGCGGCAAGCCCATGCTGCTGGCGCATTTCGGCCGGCCCAAGGGCAAGGTCGTCGACAGCATGACCCTGCGCCAGCTCGTCCCCGCGCTGGAAAACGCCCTCGGCCACTCGGTCCAGTTCATCGAAACCCTCGACGGCGCCGAGAACCTCACCGAGGAGGCCCGCGCCGCCGAGGTGCTGCTGCTGGAGAACATCCGCTTCAACCCCGGCGAAGAGGCCAACGACGAAGACTTCGCCCGCCGCATCGCCGCCCTGGGCGACGTCTACTGCAACGATGCCTTCTCCGCCGCCCATCGGGCGCATGCCTCGACCGAGGCGCTGGCCCGCCTCCTGCCCGCCTGCGCCGGCCGGCTGATGCAGTCGGAACTCGAGGCGCTGGAAAACGCCCTCGGCAATCCCCACCGTCCGCTGATGGCGGTCGTGGGCGGCGCCAAGGTCTCGACCAAGCTCGACCTCCTGTCCAACCTGATCGAGAAGGTCGACATCCTCGTCATCGGCGGCGCCATGGCCAACACCTTCCTCGCCGCGCAAGGCCTCGACGTGGGCCGCTCGCTCTGCGAGCACGACATGGCCGACACCGCCCGCGCCATCGCCGAGAAGGCCGCGAAAACCGGCTGCGAGGTGATCCTCCCCCGCGACGTGGTGGTGGCCGAAGACCTTCGCGAAGGCGCCCCGTTCGAGATCGTACGCACCGAGGACTGCCCCGAGGAGGCCATGATCCTCGACGCCGGCCCCGACAGCGTGTTCCACATCACCCAGGCCATGGACCGCGCGGCGACCCTCATCTGGAACGGCCCCCTCGGCGCGTTCGAAACCCCGCCCTTCGACGGCGCCACCAACGCGGCGGCGGCCCACGCGGCGGGGCTCTGCCATTCCGGCAAGCTCATCGCGGTCGCCGGCGGCGGCGACACCGTCGCGGCCCTCAACCAGGCCGACGCGGCGGATTACTTCAGCTACATCTCCACCGCCGGCGGCGCCTTCCTCGAATGGATGGAAGGCAAAACCCTCCCCGGCGTCGCCGCGCTCGAAGGCTGAGCCTCGTCCCGGCCCCCGAGCCGGGACCTCCCACTGCAGTCCCGTAGGGTGGGTGCCAACCCACCTTCGCCCACTCGCGGACGGCCCCTCCCGGCATCCCTCCCTAAAACAGCCAAAGCGCCGCCGGTTCCGCCGCCGGGCGAGCGCCGGCCCGCGGGGAGGCGCTGCAACAGCTCTGGCTGCCGCTTTATGGCGCAGCCTACATCCAACCTAATAAAGTCACCCAACACCCGCCAAAGCGCCTGCCCGTGGGGACGGGCCGGCGCTCGCCCGGCGGCCTCCGGCCTTGTTCCGGGCGCCTGCCAGATCGCACCCGACGGGAACTCCCCGTCCCGGCCCCCGAGCCGGGACCTCCCCCCAACACACCCCCCCCCACAAAACCTGATGCATCCCCCCGCGCACCCCCCTACACTCCGCCCATGTTCGAAGAACTCGCCTCCTTCCTCATCGCCGCCTTCGCCCTCACCGGCAGCCCCGGCCCCAACACGCTCAGCGTCGCCGCCGTGGGCGCCTCCTTCGGCAGGCTGAAAGGCTTCGAATACATGCTCGGCCTCAGCGCCGGCGTCGGCCTCGTCATCGTCATCGTCGGCACCGGCATCTCCGGCGCCATCCTCGCCATTCCCGGCCTCGCCCCCGTCATCACCGGCGCGGCCGTCCTCTACTTCCTCTACCTCGCCTGGCGCATCGCCACCGCCCCGCCGCTCTCGGCCCTGCCCGACGAACACCGCCCCCGCGCGCCCCGCTGGTACGCGGGCGTGCTGCTGTCGCTCTCGAACCCCAAGGCCTATGCCGCCATGGGCGCGCTCTTCTCGGGCTACACCCTCCTGCCCGGCGCCCCGGTCGAGGACGGGCTCACCAAGGCCGCGATCGTCATGGGCGTGATCCTCATCGTCAACTTCCTCTGGCTCTCCATCGGCGCCACCCTCGCCCGCACCCTCCAGCACCCGAAGGCCTCGCGCGCCGTGAACATCGCCTTCGCCGTCCTGCTGCTGGCCTCCGTGGCGCTCGTCGCCTTCGGATAAGGCCCGCCCGCCCGTCTCCGCGCCAATTCTTGCGCACGCCCCCCGCCGTACCACCCTGTTAGCGCCACCATAATTGCAACACTCCGAACCCTCGCCTAAGAGGGGCACGCACGGCGACCCAGCCGCAAATCACCATTTTCAGGGCGGAGCATTTCCATGTCGAAAAAAGATCAAGCAGCCAGGATGCGCGAGGGCAACGGCTTCATCGCGGCCCTTGACCAGTCGGGCGGCTCCACCCCCAAGGCCCTGCGCCTCTACGGCATCGAGGAAGACCGCTATTCGAACGAGGACGAGATGTTCGACCTCATCCACCAGATGCGGACCCGGATCATCAAGTCGCCCGCCTTCACCGGCGACAACATCCTCGGCGCCATCCTCTTCGAACAGACCATGGAGCGCGAGATCGACGGCAAGCCCACCGCCGCCTATCTCTGGGAAGAGCGCGGCGTCGTCCCCTTCCTCAAGGTCGACAAGGGGCTCGACGACGAAACCGACGGCGTGCGCCTGATGAAACCGATGCCGGGGCTGAAGGACCTGCTCGCCCGCGCCAACACCCACGGCGTCTTCGGCACCAAGATGCGCTCGGTGATCGACGCGGCCTCCCCCTCGGGCATCGCCGCCGTGGTCGACCAGCAATTCGCCGTGGGCGCCGAGATCCTCGATGCCGGGCTCGTCCCGATCATCGAACCCGAGGTGACCATCTCGATCGCCGACAAGGCCGAGGCGGAATCGATACTGCGCGACGAGATCGCCAAGCATCTCGACACCCTGCCCGCGGGCCGCGAAGTGATGCTCAAGCTCACCCTGCCCGAGACGGCCAACCACTACAAACCGCTGATCGACCATGACCGCGTTCTGCGCGTCGTCGCCCTTTCCGGCGGCTACTCGCGCGACGAGGCCAACACCCGCCTCGCCCAGAACACCGGCATGATCGCCAGCTTCTCCCGCGCGCTGACCGAGGGCCTTTCCGACCAGCAATCCGACGACGCCTTCGACGGACAGCTCAAGCAGTCCATCGGCAGCATCTACAAGGCCTCCGTCGCGGGCTGAGACCGGCCGCTGGTGAATGTCTGGCTTAGATAGCCAGCGCGCACCTTGCGATTTGGCTGTAAAACTTGGGACCATCGACAGGCCGCATTGACAGGCGTGCAGCAGACGCGGCTTACCAGCGTGTTCTGTCGATTTCCCCTTTGGGCCCAATGAAATGTGCGCGTCTTGCCTGCACAATCTCCAAACCTGAAATGCTTTCTGAAACTGAAGAGGAAACGCTGGGCCCTTGCACGATTACGCCAGCAAGCGCCCAAGACCTTAGGCCACGCCTTTCTATTGCCGACAACATGGGACCACCACTTATACCGCCGAAATCATAGTTTTCCGGCGGAAATCCCTTACCCATTACGTCAATCCAACGGCTTCGATCAAAGAGCGTACTGATTGTCCTCTCGCTGACACTGTCGGCCACACCACCGCCCGGTGCCGCGCCGAATGAGATCTCGGAAGGCGAAAGCCACATTCTCTCCTGTCCGGGGAACCCGGAAAAGTAGATCCCCTTTCCTTGCTGGGGAGCGGAAGGCGGCCAGTTGGACTGAATCCCGGTCAATATGGTTTTCCCCAATCGGTCCACGTCTTGTTTTGCAATTCGGAAGGTCGCGATATCGATGTCAGAGTCGCGGTCGATTATCTCGTGTTCGGTGTCGAACTCGAGAACCAAGTCGTGGCCCATCTGTACAGAGATGACGTCACGGTTCTGCTGATCCTGTGCGAGCCCTCTAAGAACGTGGTCAGCGGTGACGGCGAACGTTGCTGAGCCGGTATCCAGAAAGAATGCAGTGCCGTTATTCACGCTGAGCTTTCCGTCTTCTTCTCTAACTATCCAGTACAGCGGTGCGCAGACGGATGTCGCAAACTCCAACTGTGCGCGGCCAAGGCCGTTAGCCATTATCCGGCGTGCTTCGCTTTCGTTCATCAATGGGTTATCCTAGCTAGAGCTCACTAGATATTGTCGAATTCGAGAACGCACCAGTCGTCCAGGTGCCCGCACCGACGTAATACCGACAAAATACCGACGTGATACCGACGTCGCGAAACAGCCGTTTCCCGCCCCAAAATTTTTTGATCAAATTATCTTGGCAGACGCCCGGCATTGCCTTTAGATTGGCCCCGTCACCACGAACGGAGCCTCCCCCATGGAGCTAGCAGAGTACCAGACCATCCGCGTCGCCGCCTGCGACCTCAACGGTCAGATGCGCGGCAAACGCGTGCCCGGAGGCTATGCTCGGAAACTGGATGACGGCGCGGTGCGGATGCCGCTATCCGCCTTGAACCTCGACATTTTCGGCGCCGATATCGATGATTCACCCCTGGTCTTCGAGACCGGCGACGCCGACGGCATGCTCCGCCCCACCGGCCGCGGCCCCGTGCCCCTGCCCTGGCTCGACACGCCCCAGCCGCTCGTTCCGATGTCGATGTACCACGACGACGGCCGCCCCTTCGACGGCGACCCGCGCCACGCCCTCGTCACCGTCCTCGACCGCTACGCCCAGCGCGGCTGGACGGTCATGGCGGCCACCGAGCTCGAATTCACCCTCGTCGACGACAGCGGCAAGTCCCTCCGCCCGGTCCGCAATCCCCAGACCGGCCGCCGCACCGGCGCGCCGGGCATCCTGTCACTCACCCACATGGACGCGTTCGACGCCTTCCTCTCGGCCCTCTACGACGGCTGCGCCGCCATGGGCATCCCCGCCCAGACCACCACCAGCGAAAGCGGGCTGGGCCAGTTCGAGGTCACCCTCAACCACCAGGACGCGCTCCGCGCCGCCGACGACACCTGGCTCTTCAAGGCGCTGATCCGCGGCCTCGCCCGCCGCCACGGCATGGCCGCCACCTTCATGGCCAAACCCTTCGACGACGACGCCGGCAACGGCATGCACATGCATTTCTCCGTGCTCGACGGCGCGGGCAAGAACGTCTTCGACAATGGCGGCCCCGAGGGCTCGGCCACGCTCCTCTCCGCAGTCGCCGGCTGTCTTCAGGCCATGCCCGCCAGCACCCTCATCTTCGCGCCGCACGCCAACAGCTACACCCGCCTCGTGCCCGGCGCCCATGCCCCCACCTCCGTCTGCTGGGCCTACGAGAACCGCACCGCCGCGCTCCGCATCCCCGGCGGCGCGCCCGCGGCGCGGCGCATCGAACACCGCGTCGCGGGCGGCGACATCAACCCCTACCTCATGTTCTCCGCCGTCCTCGGCGCCGCCATCACCGGCATCGACGACGGCCTCACGCCGCCCGCCCCCATCAAGGGCAACGCTTACGACCAGGACCTGCCCCAGCTCGCCCCTGACTGGGAGACGGCCATCGACCTTTTCGAGGCCGACCCGTTCATCGCCCGCGCCTTCCCCAAGGGGCTGATCCGCAACCTCTGCATGACCAAGCGTCAGGAGGTGCGGCTGATGGCGGATATCCCTGAATCGCAACACTGGAAAACCTATCTCGGAACGGTGTAGTCGGGGCTTGCCCAAGGGTGGCCTGCTGCGCTATCCTTAATTTGATCAAATTACAGGTGAGAGATGAAAATCGGCATCCTGATGACCGGCCACGCCGTTCCCGAACTCAAGGAACGGGCCGGCGACTATGATGCAATGTTCGCGCGTCTGCTGGCGGGGCGCGGCTTTGACTTCACAAGCTACGACGTGGAAGGTGAAGAAATCCCTGGCGCACCGGACGAATGCGATGGCTGGCTCATCACCGGCTCCCGGCACGGCGCCTACGAGGATCACCCGTGGATCCCACCGCTCGAAGAGTTCATCCGCGCCGTCCACGCCTCCGGCCGCCCGATGATCGGCGTCTGCTTCGGCCACCAGATCATCGCCCAGGCCCTTGGCGGCAAGGTCATCAAGTACCCCGGCGGCTGGTCCGTGGGCCGCACTGAATACGACATCGACGGCGAGACCTTCGCGCTGAACGCCTGGCACCAGGACCAGGTCGTCGAACTGCCGCAAGGCGCCGAAGTCATTGGCAAATCCGACTTCTGCGCCAATGCCGCCATGGTCTACGGCGACCGTATCCTGACCATCCAGCCGCACCCGGAATTCGGCCCCGACATCGTCGAGGACCTGATCCGCCTGCGCGGCAAGGGCGTGGTCCCCGACGACCTGCTCGACGGTGCCACCGCGCGCCTCGACGCCCCCACCGATGCCGCCCGCTTCGCCGACCGCATGGCGGCGTTCTTCAAGAAGGGAGCCTGAGACATGGCTGACTGGACCGCGAAACTGCCCGAGGCCGCCCAGGCCTATCTCGAAGGCCGGCGGCTCGACGAGGTGGAATGCATCATCTCCGACCTGCCCGGCATCGCCCGCGGCAAGGCCGTGCCGGCCTCGAAATTCGCCCGGCAGAAGCACTTCCACCTCCCCGATTCGATCTTCTTCCAGACCATCACCGGCGACTGGGGCGAAGCCGCGGGCGACGAGGGCTTCATCGAGCGTGACATGATCCTGAAACCGGACATGAGCACCGCCACCGCCGCGCCATGGACGGGCGACTGGACCCTCCAGGTGATCCACGACGCTTATGACCGCGACGACGACCCGATCCCCTTCTCGCCCCGCAACGTGCTCAAACGCGTGGTCGACCTCTACCGCCAACAGGGCCTGAAACCCGTGGTCGCGCCGGAAATGGAATTCTTCCTCGTCGCCCGCAACCTCGACCCGGCCAAGGCGATCGAGCCGATGATGGGCCGCTCCGGCCGCCCCGCCGCCGCGCGCCAGGCCTATTCCATGACCGCCGTCGACGAGTTCGGCCCGGTGATCGACGACATCTACGACTTCGCCGAGGCGCAGGGCTTCGAGATCGACGGCATCACACAGGAAGGCGGCGCAGGCCAGCTCGAGATCAACCTCCGCCATGGCGATCCCGTGAAGCTCGCCGACGAAGTGTTCTACTTCAAGCGCCTGATCCGCGAGGCCGCCATCCGCCACGACTGCTTCGCCACCTTCATGGCCAAGCCGATCGAGGACGAACCCGGCAGCGCCATGCATATCCACCATTCGATCATGGATATCGACACCGGCAAGAACGTCTTCGTCGGCCCCCAGGGCGGCGAAACCGACGCCTTCTACCACTTCATCGGCGGGCTGCAGAAACACCTGCCCTCGGCCATCGCCATCCTTGCGCCCTACGTCAATTCCTACCGCCGCTACGTCAAGGATCACGCCGCGCCCATCAACCTCGCCTGGGCCCGCGACAACCGCACCACCGGCATCCGCGTTCCCCTGTCGCCCCCCGAGGCGCGGCGCATCGAGAACCGCCTCGCCGGGATGGACTGCAACCCCTATCTCGGCATCGCGGCTTCCCTCGCCTGCGGCCTTCTGGGCCTCAACGAGGAGCTCCGCCCCGACCCGCAATTCCGCGGCGACGCCTATGCCGGCGAGTCCGACATCCCCGACGTGCTGGGTAACGCGCTCGACGTCTTCGAGGAGGCGACGGCCCTGCACGAGATCATCGGACCCGACTTCGCCCGCGTCTACTCGATCGTGAAACGCGCCGAGTACGAGGAATTCCTGCAGGTCATCAGCCCGTGGGAGCGCGAGCATCTCCTCCTCAACGTCTGATCCCGTGGCAGGCGCCGCGCAGTGAGTATTTGGGGAAAAGTGAAAGCATGAACCTGCTCTACGCCAACGACCGACCGGGAGAGTACCCGCCAAGCTGGTACGCGGCCACCGTCGACCCGCTGGAACCCTTCGCCCCGCTCGACGGCGACACGCGCGCCGATGTCTGCGTGGTGGGGGCGGGCTATACCGGCCTTTCGGCGGCACTGCACCTGGCCGAGCAGGGGCTCGACGTGGTCCTGCTCGAGGCAAACCGCGTGGGTTTCGGCGCCTCGGGCCGCAATGGCGGTCAACTCGGCAGCGGCCAGCGGATGGACCAGCACTTCGTCGAGAAACAGGTGGGTCGCGACGACGCGGCCAAGCTCTGGGCGCTGGCGGAAGATGCCAAGGCCCTCGTCAAGTCCCTGATCGCAAAACACGATATCGACTGCCACCTGAAGCCCGGTATCGCCCACATGGCCTTCTCCACCCGCGAGGTCGAGGAGGAACACGCCTATGCCGACATGCTGGCCGAGCGCTACGACTACCCCCATCTCGAGAAGCTCGACCGCGCCGCCGCGCAGGCCCTCTGCCCCTCGCCGAAATACGTGGGCGGCACGCTCGACATGACCGCGGCGCACCTGCACCCGCTGGCCTATGCCCTTGGGCTCGCCCGCGCCGCCCGCGCCGCCGGCGTCCGCATCTTTGAGCGCACCGAGGTGCAGCAGATCGCCGAGGGCAGCCCCGCGAAGCTCACCACCGCCCAAGGCACCGTCACCGCCGATCACGTGATCCTCGCCTGCAACGGCTACCTCGGCGGGCTCAACGGCAAGGTCGCCGCCCGCGTCATGCCGATCAACAACTTCATCGCCGCCACCGAACCGCTGGGCGAAGACACCGCCCGCGTGCTGACCCGCGACGTGGCCGTCGCCGACACCAAGTTCGTGGTCAACTACTTCCGCCTCAGCCACGACAACCGCCTGCTCTTCGGCGGCGGCGAAAGCTATGGCTACCGCTTCCCCGCCGACATCGCCGCCAAGGTGCGCAAGCCGATGACCGAGATCTTCCCGCACCTGCGCGATATCCGCATCGACCACGCCTGGGGCGGCACGCTCGCCATCACCATGAAACGCCTGCCCTACCTCGCCGGCGTCGCGCCCAACATCCTCTCGGCCTCGGGCTATTCCGGCCACGGCGTTGGCAACGCCACGCAGGCCGGCAAGCTGATGGCCGACGCCATCGCCGGCAATGCGGCAGGCTTCGACACCATGGCCCGCATCCCCACCACCCCCTTCCCCGGTGGCACCGCCCTGCGCTCGCCGCTGCTGGTGCTGGCGATGACCTGGTTTTCCCTCCGCGACCGGCTCGGCATCTGACGCCAACCCCCTGGAACATCGGCAATTCCGGCACGGACCCGCCCCCGGCGGGCTGTTGCAAAAATTTTGCTTTGGCGCGAGGCCCGCATGGTGTAGGAGTTTCGGAAAACCCGAAGACCAGTTTCAGGAAACCCGAAGACATGACCCTGCCCCCCAACGTCTACGACGCCGAGCCCATTCCCGAAGCCGCCCGCGCCGAGATCGAGCAGATGCTCAAGTCGGGCGATCTCTTCCGCTACACCGCGCCGGAAAACGCCCCCGTCACCCTTCTGGAACGGGATTTCGCGGCGCATATGGGCTCCAAGTACGCCCTCGCCGTCAGCAGTTGCTCGGCGGCCCTCTTCCTGTCGCTCAAGGCGCTGGCCCTGCCGCGCGACGCCCGCGTCCTGATCCCGGCCTTCACCTTCGCCGCCGTGCCCTCCTCGGTCATCCACGCCGATTGCATCCCCGTCCTCTGCGAGGTGGGCGACAATTACCGCATCGACATGGCCGATTTCGAAGCCCGGCTCGACGACAACATCAGCGCCGTCATCATCAGCCACATGCGCGGCCACACCTCCGACATGGACGCGATCATGCGGCTCTGCGACGCCCGCAACATCCCCGTGGTCGAGGACGCCGCCCACTCCCTCGGCACCACCTGGCACGGCCGCAACATCGGCACGCTGGGCCGCGTCGGCTGTTTCAGCTTCCAGTCCTACAAGCTGGTCAATGCCGGCGAGGGCGGGATCCTGATTACCGACGATGCCGACCTCGTGGCGCGCGCCGTCATCATGTCGGGCGCCTACGAACACAACTGGGCCAAGCACATGACCGGCGCCGATGCCGCGCTCGACGCCGCCTTCGCCCGCTGGCAGAACCAGCTCCCCCTCTATAACCTGCGGATGAACAACCTCTCCGCCGCCATCATCCGCCCGCAGCTGGGCGAGATTGCCCGCCGCGTCCGCGACGGCCGCGCCAACCACGACTATGTCGCGGCCCGCCTCAACACCTCCCCCTGGCTCCAGGTGCCGGACAAGCTCACCCCCGAAGACCGCGCGCCCGACTCGATCCAGTTCAACACCGTGAACCTGACCGAGGACGAAACCCGCGCCTTCGCCGCCGCCGCCGCCGACCGGGGCGTCAAGGTACAGGTCTTCGGCCTGTCGACCGACAACGCCCGCGCCTTCTGGAACTGGCAGTTCCTGCCGGGCGACCGCCCCGACCTGCCGCAAACCCGCGCCATGCTGATGAAAGCCTGCGACGCGCGCCTCCCCGCCCGGCTGACCAAGGCAGAGCTCGACATGATCGCCGACGCCCTCCTCCTCGCCGCGCAGGACGTGATGGGCGAGGATCGCGCCTACGGCACTTGACCCAAGGCGCGCCCCGCCCTCTCATGGCCGCATGAGCACCGATTTCTCCGACGGCGCGGCCTGGATCCGCGGCACTATCCTCCCCATCGCCGAGGCCACGATCGGCGTCACCGACTGGGCCCTGACCCATTCCGACGTCACCTATGACGTGGTCCCGGTGTGGGAGGGCGCCTTCTTCCGCCTCCCCGACTACCTCGACCGGTTCGAAAAATCCATGCGGGCCTGCCGCATGGACGTCGGCCTCTCCCGCCCCGAGATTGAAGCGGCGCTCCACGCCATGGTCGCCCGCTCCGGCCTGCGCGCCGCCTATTGCGCCATGGTCGCCGCCCGCGGTGCGCCCCTCATCCCCGGCAGCCGCGACCCCCGCGACTGCGCCAACCATTTCTACGCCTGGTGCGTGCCTTACGTGCATGTCCTGACGCCTGACGTCGCCGAGGCCGGCGCCCGCCTCCTCCTCCCCGACGACATCCGCCGCATCCCCGAGGACAGCGTCGATCCCCGCGCCAAGAACTACCACTGGGGCGACTTCACCCAAGGGCTCTTCGCCGCCAAGGACCAGGGGCTCGACAACGTCGTCCTCGCCGATCACGCGGGCAACGTCACCGAAGGGCCGGGCTTCAACATCTTCGCGCTGAAAGGCGATACCGTCACCACGCCCGACCGCGGCGTGCTCCAAGGCATCACCCGCCGTACCGTGCTCGAACTCGCCCGCGAGGCCGGCCTGAAAACCGAGGAACGCCCCCTCCCCATCGCCGAACTCATGCAGGCCGACGAGGTGTTCCTCTCCACCTCCGGCGGCGGCGTCGTCCCCGTGGCGCAGATCAACGACCGCAGCTTCAGCAACGGCCGCCCCGGCCCCACCGGCACAAGCCTGCGCGCACGCTATTTCGACCGGCTGAAAGACCCGGCCTACCGCACCGAGATCACCTACGATCCCGCCTAGATCACCGTCAGCGCATCCTGCAAAAACGGATACCGCGCCAGCGCCGGCTCCACCACGCTCTTGCGCAGGATCGGCCGCAGCGTCTCGGCCACCCGGCCCGGCATGTCCTGCAAAATCCCCTTCCGCGCCGTCAGGCTGATCGTCCGCGACAGGGGCTCCATCGGCAATTCCATCACGTCGAGCTGATCCGCAAACCGCCGCGCCCGCATCAGCGCCAGCGGCGTCAGGATCGTCCACCCCGCGCCCTGCCCCACCAGCGCACAAATCGCGTGATAGCTGTCCAGCTCGAACCGGTGCGGCAGGCTGATATTCTGCCGCGCCAGGTGCGCCGTCAGCAGCCGCCCCATGTAATGCCGCTGCGTATACTGCACCAGCGGCAGCCGCTTCAGTTGCCGCAACACGTCCTTCGCCGGATCGACCACCCCCTTGGGCGCCGCCACGAGGAACCCCTCCCGCAACAGCGGATGCACCTCGACCCAGTCATCCTCGGCCCCCAGCTCGGCGGCCACGATCACGTCCAGCGCGCGGGAATCCAGCAGCTCGTACAGGTAATGGCTCGCCCCCGTCTCCAGCAGGAACTGGCATCCCTTCAGTTCCGCCGCCATGTGGGTCAGCAATTGCGGCGTCACGTCCGCCTCGAAATCCTCGATCATCCCCAGCCGGAACCGCGTCAACAGCGACAGGTCCGACATCGCCAGTTCCGCCCGCGCCTGCGCCGCCTCGTTCAGGATCACCTGCGCCCGCCGCTTCAGGATCTCCCCGGCGGGCGTCAGCCGCACGGGCCGCGCGTTGCGCTGCAACAGGGTCGCCCCCACCGCGCTTTCAAGGTTGGTCAGTTGCTGGCTCACCGCCGAGGGGCTGGCCCCCAGCCGCTTGGCGGCGGCGGAAATCGAACGTTCGTCGGCCGTGGCCATGAACACCTCGATGCCCCACAGGGTGATCCGTCCGGGGCTGTCGACCATGATCGGGGCCCCGCGCTATTTGCCCATCTTCGACAGCTTGTCCTGCAGGTCGGCGAGCTGCTTCTTGATCTCGTCGAGGTCTTCCGAGCTGTCGTCCTCCTCGCCCTGCGCCACCGGCGCGGTCGGCATGCCCGGCATCTTCATCTGCCCGGTCATCGCCTTGAGGAACGCCGCCTGCTGGGCGCGCATCGCCTCCATCCCCGGCATCCCCGCCAGCGGGTTGGCCTTGGTCATGTTCTCCATCATCTGCGACTGTCCCTCGCGCAGCATGTCGAAACTGGCCGCCAGGAACTCCGGCACCATCGACGTGGCCTGCGTGGTGTAGCTGCGGACAAGGTCGTTCAGCACGTTGATCGGCAGCACGTTCTCGCCCCGGCTCTCATGCTCGGCGATGATCTGCAGCAGGTATTGCCGGGTCAGGTCGTCGCCCGATTTCAGGTCGATGATCTGAACATCGCGGCCATCGCGGATGAACTCGGCGATATCCTCCAGCGTCACGTAATCCGACGTCTCGGTATTGTAGAGCCTGCGGCTCGCGTACCGTTTGATCAGCAATGGTTTTTCGGATTCGGCCACGGCGCGTTCTCCCAACATGCAGCACTGCAGCGAAGCTTAGACCGGCGCATTTCAAAATGAAAGGGCGGCCTTGGGGCGTGGCCTTGATAGACTTCGACAGAGGCACCCGCGCGGAACAACGGGCAAAACCCGCCAGTCCCCTCTCCGGGCCAGCAGACCCCGAAACTGTTCCCGACACATGGTGTGCGACAGTCCGCCGGCAATGCGGCAAGCTCAGCTTTCCATGGATACGTCGGCGACGTCATCACCCGAAAAACGCACCGACAGAACATGATCGGTCACCTTCCCCGGAAGGCTGAAGTCGAATACATTGATGTTTCCGTCGTCTTCCTCGCTCCACGAGCCCACCAATACGAGTGAATCAACAATCCGGGACGCGTCGGGCGAGGACGTTCCGAACGTGTTCGAAAAATAGTTGGCATCAAGTTCGTCGAGATGATGCTCGACAAACAGCGTCACGCTGTCTTCGCCTTCAGGCGTGCCAAGCAAGGAACGGTTCGCCGACCGCGCCTTTTCCCGTTTTTCTTCATCCGTCATAGTACCCTCCTCGTCGCCGCTACAGTTCGTAGGAAGACTATGCTCTTTGCGGCAGGCCAAACAAGCGCCCGCGCGCCGTGGCTTCGAACACCCGGACAAACTGAGAATAACGCATAGGTTTGGCTGTATTGCGCTGGAGAACGTAAGGAATACCTACACACCAGCCGTATTGCACGCCCCTCGGAACCCACTAGACTGACCGACAAGGACAGCCTGGTTGCCCCGGAAGGACCTTTGACATGCCCACGTTCGAACCCAAGCGGGCGGCAGCGATACATCGCGACCTGCACAGCCACGTCCCCTCCGACCCGGTCTTGCGCGTCAAGGCGCTGGAAAGCCTCGCGGTCGAGCGCGGGCTGGTCACGTCGGAACGCATCGACGCCTGGGTCGAAGCCTATTCCGAGCATATCGGCCCGAAGCGCGGCGCGCAGGTCGTGGCCCGGTCCTGGCTCGACCCCGGCTTCCGGACGCGCCTGCTGGACGATGCCGCCTCCGCCATCCGGGAATTCGGCTTCGAGGGGGACGCGACAGGCGATCTCAAGGCCCTCGAAAACACGCCCGAAGACCATCACCTGGTCGTGTGCACGCTCTGCTCCTGCTACCCGTTTTCCATCCTCGGCATGTCGCCCGCATGGTACCGCTCTGCCGAGTATCGCGCCCGCGCCGTCCGGGAGCCCAGAAAGGTGCTCGCGGAATTCGGGGTAACCATCCCGGACGACGTCTCCGTCCAGGTCTGGGACAGCACGTCGGAACGCCGCTACATCGTCATCCCCCAGCGCCCGGCCGGAACCGAGGGGTGGGATGAAGACCGGCTGGCCGCCATCGTCACGCGCAACGCGATGATCGGAACAGATCGCCACCTCGAGATCGGAGCGCCCTGATGGACGGCATCCACGACCTCGGCGGCATGGAGGGGTTCGGCCCGGTCGCCGCCACCTTCGAACAGAACCCGTTCCCGGGCTTTGCCGACTGGGAAAAGCGCGTGGTGGGGTTGAGTTACACGCTGCCCTTGGACGGCATGACGATCGACTGGTTCCGCCACGTGGTCGAGCTGATGGCGCCGCGGGACTACCTGCAAACCGCCTATTTCGACAAGTGGTGCGCCGCCTATGTCGTCATGTTCACCGATAACGGCACCTTCACCCTGCCGGATTTCGGCCGGCCCTCCGCCCTCGCCGACACCGGGGCACCCTCGGGCGAAGCAGTGGCTGCCGTCCTCGCGCAGGATCGCGCCTCGGCCGGCAGCTATGAACGGCCCGCCGGCAGCCCTCCCGCCTTTGCCGTTGGGCAAACGGTCCGCACGCGCGCGCACATGCACTCGGGCCATCACCGCCTTCCACGCTATGCAAGGGACGCAGAGGGCCGGATCATATCGCATCACGGCTGCCACCCTCTGCCCGACGCGTCGGCCAGGGGCACCGAAACACCCGAGCATCTCTACACCGTGCGCTTCGACGCCCGAACCCTCTGGGGGCCGGATGCGCCCCCGAACGATCACGTGGCCCTCGATCTCTGGGAGAGCTACCTTGTTCCGGCCTGATGACCCGACGGCGCCCCCCGGCCAGGTCTTCGACGCCCCGTGGCAGGCCCAGGCGATGGCCCTGGCAGACACGCTCGTGCAAGCGGGCCACGTCACCCCCGGGGCCTGGGCACAGGCCCTCGGCGACGCGCTTCGAAGCGATGCGATCACCGCGTTGCCGGACAGCCTCGACACCTATTACCGCGCCGTCGTCATGGCCCTCGAAACAGTATTCGACGAACGCGTCGGCGTATCGAAGGCCACTCTCACCCAACGACGCCACGACTGGGAGGCCGCCTTCCGCGACACGCCCCATGGCCAGCCCGTCGTGCTGAAGTAACGCCAGGGCCGCCCGCCCCCGAACCACAGAAAGAGGCCTCGCCCATGACACTCGACCAACTGCTCGTCTTTCTGCCCGCGGCGCTGCTTCTGGGGGCATCCCCCGGGGCAAACAATCTGCTCGCCTTCATCTCGGCAACCCGGGCGGGATGGCGGAAGACGGCGAAGGGCATCCTTGGTCGCCTCGCGGCCTGGGCCGTTCTCGTCGTCCTGGTGTCCCTCGGCCTCGACGCGCTGCTGCGGACATCCGAGATCGCCTTCGTCGCCCTCAAATGGGTGGGCGTCGCCTATCTTGCCTACCTCGCCTGGCAATTCTGGGGGGCCGACGTCACGGCGGAGGTCGACCCACCAGAGGTGTCGACCCTGATGCGCCGCGAATTCCTGACGCTGCTGGGCAACCCCAAGGCCTACCTGCTGCTCACGGCCTTCCTTCCCCAGTTCGTGACCGGCGACACCGCCCTCTTCCAGCAGCTCTTCGCGCTCGGCACGCTGTACCTGCTTGTCGAAGGCATGGCCGCGCTCCTCTGGGTAACCGCGGGCACACTGGTCGGCGCCCACGCCCTGACCCCACTCCGCCGCAGGCTCATCAACCGCGCGGCCGCCGGCTTGATGGGCACCGCCGCCCTCCTGCTCGCCCGGACCGAACGGTCGCCCTGACGCCACATGAGGAAGGCCGGGCCCGAGCCCCCGGCCTCAGTCGCTTTCGATGCGGCGACGGCCGCCGCGCCTATGTAAGGCGCGCAACGTCTCGACCGGCGTTCAGGAAGGCCCACCAGGATCAGCTCGATCACTTCGCCAAGGCTGACTGAACTCCGGGTCTGACCGAAGGTCTGCCGGCAGGTTCGACTTTTACCGGACCCTCGCCGCACCACAGGATGGTCCAAGCTCGACCATTTCCGTCATGGGCCGAACGGACCGCTTAAGGCGCGCAGCTTCTGGCAAGGGGGTCAGGTCGAATACGTGCTCGGGCTTCAGTGGATGGCGCCGTCGACCTGATAGTACCGGATTCGCGATTTGTCTTCCCATGGATACGGGTTCTCCATGGCACCAGCGCAGGCATCCCATTCTTCCTTGGTCGGGTCGGGGACCTCACTGTATGTCGCGCACTTTCTGCACTGAACCTGCAGTTCCACCGTAGACCAAATGCCCGCAATGACGTCCCACTCATGCTCACAGGTGTCTGGATCAACGGCCAGGATCGAGACGCGTTCAACTATGTATGCGGTCGATAGCCACGACTGCGGAACAAAGAGGCTGAGAAGCGCCAGGACTCTTTTCATCGATATCTCTTCTAGCCATTCAAGAGCGTGCGACGTGCCGTGCAAGGATCATAACCTGCGTGGAAGGGGCTTGTCTCCCCGCGCACGGCGAGCGCTTGACCTACCCCCGCCCGCCGGGGCCTCGCCCCCGGCCCGCAGCGTCCCGATATGCCGGCCGGCAACCCTGCCCCCCAAACGACAAAGGGCGAGCCTTGCGGCCCGCCCTTCCCGATCATACCCAACTGGGAGGATTAGGGTATGAAATCAATGCGCCTTACTTGGCTGCGGCCGTGGCTTTCTTCGTGGCCGCCGACATGTCGTCGGTCGCCTTCTTGACGGCCTTCGTGGTTTCTTCCTGCATGTCCTTGCCGGCTGCCATCAGAAGCTCGACGGTGTCCATCTGAACTTTCTTGGCAACCTCGGCGAAGGCGGCCATGTTCTCGGCGGCCACTTCGGCATTGGCCGATGCGAAATCGGTCATCGCCTTGGCATAGTCGGCCGGCTCGGTTTTCGCCTTGGAGACTTCTGCCAGTTTCGACAGGGTTTCCTTGGTCCACTTGCTCGAGATCTCGGCCGATTTCTCGGCGGCGTCGAGCGCCACGCCCGAGAGTTTCTCGTTCAGGGCGGCCTGGTTCTTGAAGGCGTCTTCCATTGCCTTGGTGTCGACGGGGAAAGAACCCATCATGTCTTTCATCATCGTGTTGAAGTCTTGTGCTTTTGCCATGGTCTTGGTCCTTGGTTTGCTGTGCTCCCGGAACCGTCCCGGGCTTTCTGCGTCTGCAACCTATATACGTGCTGCACTGCAGCATTTCAAGCGCTTTTTCTGCACTGCAGCAAAACTGTCATGAACCATCGAAAAGGCAAATGCCGTCAGAGACTTGCTTTCCTGCGCACGTAAGTCCCCGGGGCTGACCCAAGGGAAGGATGCTCCGAATCACCGGGCTCCCTAGCGTCAACTTTCTTGCCCGACCGCTTGCGCAGCCACTTCTCCCACAGCGGCCACCACGACCCCTCGTGATAGGTCGCCCCCTCCAGCCAGTCCTCGGCCGTCTGGGTGTGATCGCTGTTGGTGTAATGCCCGTATTTCTTCTTCGACGGCGGGTTCACGATACCGGCGATATGCCCCGATTCCGACAATATGAACGTCCGGTCCTTCGACCCGGTCTGCCGGAACCCGCGATAGCAATCCTTCCACGCGGCGATATGGTCGCTCTGGCAGGTGACGGCGGTGATCGGCACGTCGACATCGCTCACATGCACCGTCTCCCCCAGCAGCGGAAAGCCGGTCGTCACGAACTCGTTCCGCTGGCAGAGGCCCCGCAGGTACTGCATCGCCATCTTCCCGGGCAGGTTCGAGCCATCCCCGTTCCAGTAGAGCAGGTCGAACGCCGGCGGCGTCTCCCCCATCATGTAGCTCTTGACGGCGGGCGTATAGACAAGGTCGTTCGACCGCAGGAACGACATCGTCCGCGACATGATGAACGACCGCATCAACCCCTGCGCCGCCACCTCCTGCTCGATCCCGTCGATGAAATCGTCCTGCAGGAACGGCGTGAACTCCCCCTGCTCGCCGAAATCGGTGAGCGCGGTGAAGAACGTCGCCGACTTGACGGTCTTGTCCCCCCGCTTCTTCAGCAGCGACAGCACCATGTGCAACGTCGTCCCGGCGATGCAGTAGCCCACGGCGTTGACCTGCTTCTGCCCGGTGATCGCCTTGATCTCGCGGAAGGCGGCAAGGAAGCCGTCCTCCACGTAGTCGTCCATCCCCGTCTCGGCGAAACTCGCATCCGGGTTGACCCAGGACACCACGAACAGCGTATAGCCCTGCTCGGTGATCCACTTGATCAGGCTGTTCTGGGTCTTCAGGTCGAGGATGTAGAACTTGTTGATCCACGGCGGAAAGATCACCACCGGCGTCGCGTAAACCTCCTCGGTCACCGGCGCGTACTGGATCAGCTCCATCATCCGGTTGCGGTAAACCACCTCGCCCGGCGTCGTGGCGATGTTCCCGCCCAGCTCGAAGGCGCTTTCATCGGCCAGCCGCACGACCATCTCGCCGTGGTTCGCCTCGAGGTCGGCCACCAGGTTCTCGAGCCCTTTCACAAGGCTCTCCCCCTCCGTCGCCACCGCCTTTTCCAGCGCGTCCGGGTTGGTGCCCAGGAAATTCGTCGGGCTCATCATGTCGACGATCTGGCGCGAGAAATACTCCAGCCGCCGCTTCTCGATGGGCTCCATGTCGTCAAGCTCGGCCACCGCCTGCTCGACCGCCTGCTTGTTCAGCGCGTATTGCTGCTTGATGTAGTGGAAATAGGGGTGCGTCTCCCAAAGCGGATTGGAAAACCGCTTGTCGCCCTTCAGCGGGTCCTGCGCCGCCTCGTCCGGGTCATGGGCCACCTTGCCCTGCGCCAGCGCCTGCTGCGCCTCGAGGAAATGGCGCACCGACTTGCCCCAGTATTCCAGCTGCTGCTCGTAGATCCTGCCCGGATTCTCGAACATCTCCTGCCAGTAGGACGTGGCGGCCTTGGTGAACAGCTCCTGCGAGGGGGCGTTCAGGCTGGGGTTGGGCGGCCGGCGCGAGGCCAGCGCCTGCACAAGGCGCTGCGACAGCTCCTCGACCCGCTCCAGGTTCTGGTTGAGCCGGTCGAGATTCTGTCCCGTCACATCCTCTTGCGTTGCCATCTTGACGAATCCCCCCTAAGTTTCTGCCATGCAGCATATCGTCGGCTGATCGGAGGGGCAGTGCGACGAATCATACCGGCAAGGCCGGGTTAGGAGACGACGATGCGCCACATGATGACCTACGATCTGATGGAAGCCCTCCGCAACACAAATCAGTGGCTGGGCGCCACTGCCCTCTCGATGTCATCCTACCCAATTTTCAGCATGGTGCCAAACCCTGCCTTCCAGTGGATGGCCGCATGGGGCGAAGTCACCGAACGCACGTTTCAGCGCATGGTCGCCAAGCCCGACTGGGGCATCGACTCGATCACCGGCGAAGACGGGCGCGACCACCTGATCAGCATCGAGACCGTGGTCGAACGGCCCTTCGGCGACCTGATCCACTTCAACGTGCAGGGCCGCGACGAGATGGACCGCCGCGTCCTGCTGGTGGCGCCGATGTCTGGCCACTACGCCACGCTCCTGCGCTCGACCGTCCGCTCGCTCCTGCCCGACTGCGAGGTCTACATCACCGACTGGCACAACGCCCGCGACATTCCCGTCTCCGAGGGCAAGTTCGACGTCGAGGATTACACCCTCTACCTCGTCGACTTCATGCGCCAGCTGGGCTCCGACCTGCACGTGATCGCCGTCTGCCAGCCCGCGCCGCTGACGCTGGCCGCAACCGCCTACCTGGCCGAGCAGGACCCCGAGGCACAGCCGCGTTCGCTGACGCTCATCGGCGGCCCGATCGACCCCGACGCCGCGCCCACCGACGTCACCGATTTCGGCAGCCGCGTCACCATGGGCCAGCTCGAGGAAACCATGATCCAGCAGGTCGGCTTCAAGTACAAGGGCGTGGGCCGCATGGTCTACCCGGGCCTGCTTCAGCTCACCTCCTTCATGTCGATGAACGCCGACCGCCACAGCACCGCCTTCCTCAACCAGATCACCCGCGTGGCCCAGGGCGAGGCCAGCGACCGCGACCCGCACAACAAGTTCTACGACGAATACCTCGCGGTGATGGACATGACGGCGGAATTCTACCTCTCGACCGTCGAGCGCATCTTCAAGGACTGCGAGATCGCCAAGAACACCTTCACCGTCGAAGGGCGCAAGGTTGATATCGGCGCCATCACCCGCGTCGCGGTCAAGACCGTCGAGGGCGGCAAGGACGACATCTCCGCCCCCGGCCAGTGCGTCGCGGCGCTCGACCTGCTGACCGGCCTGCCCGATGACAAGAAGGCCAGCCACCTCGAACCCGACGCCGGCCATTACGGCATCTTCGCCGGGCGGTCCTGGCGGAACAACATCCGCCCGCTCGTGCTCGATTTCATCGACGCCAATTCCGAGGATCCGGCAGCCCGCGCCCGGACGAAGCCGAGAAACCGCAAGAAGACCGTCACCAAGCTGACCGCCGTCTGACCGGCGGCGGCACGGCCCGGCCGTTCCGCCTCACATCGGCAGGCGCAGCCTGACGCAGGTGCCGCCGTCGGTCTCGGGATATTCCAGCTCGCCCTCGGCGCTCTCGGCGAAATTCTGCAAAAGCCCCTGGCCCAGGCTGCCCTCGCGGGCCTCGGCCCCGGCCATCCCGACACCGTCATCGGCCACCGTCACCACCAGCGCGCTGCCCTCCCGGTCCAGCAGCACCCGGATCTCCCCGCGCTCGCGGCCCTTGAAGGCATGCTTCACGGCATTGGTGAACAGCTCGTTCACCACCAGCCCCACCGCGATCGCCTTGTCCCGAGACAGGTTGACCGGCCGCAGATCGGTCACCACCTGGATGCCCTCCTGCGACACCACCCCGTCGCGCAGCGAGTTGCACAGCAGCGACAGGTAGGCCTGCATGTCGACCCGGCTGTCACCCCCCTCGTCGCGGTACAGCGCCTCGTGCACCTTGGCGATGCTGTCGACCCGGCCCAGCAGCCGGTTCAGCGCCTGCCGCGCATCGTCGCTCCTGGCCCCCCGGGCCTCGATCCGCACCAGACCCGCGACCATGGCGAACTTGTTCTTCACCCTGTGGTCGATCTCCTGCAGCAGAAGCTTGCGCTCCTCGGCCAACGAGTCCCGGGCCGAGACGGCCAGCCGCACGACCCGCCGGTAATACTCCGCCAGCCCCACGATCGCGAAGCCCGACAGCACGTTGACCAGCACGCGCGGCGCGTCGGCTGGGTTCTCGAAGGTGAAGGAATTGGTCGCCGGAAGCACGAAATACCACGCGAACAGCGCGCTCAGCAGCATGGTGATCGCCCCCGCCGTCCAGCGGGCGAACAGCGTCGCGAACAGCACGAACGGGAAGGTCAGCGCGAAGGGCCCCGCCCCCGCCGTCACGAACATGTCGGTCATCTCCCGCAGGATCACTGCCCCAAGCGTACAGGCCAGCGCCACGAGAATCTGTCCGCCAAAGGCCGACAGCCTCGACGACATGCGTGACGAGATCCGATCCGACAGATCGAACTCGACCGGAACTTCCTGAACCGCCGACTTCACCGGCGGAGGATCATTGCCCACGTGCTGGCTCCCCGAACAAGTCGGAACGCATATTGCGTCAATTTGTACAGGATTGGCAAAAGGAATCTGCAAAACATTTGATGCCCCGCACCCATGCCGTAAGGTCAGCTCAGCGCCGCCCCTGCCCCCGAAGCCGCCGCCACAACGGCACCACGTCCAGCGCCGCGATCGCAATCCCCAGCGGCAGCATCCAGAAGCCCAGGATCGGCAGGAAGCCCAGCAATCCGCCGATCATCAACAGCACCCCGGCCGCGAACCGCCCGCCCGGCGGAAGCCGCCGGCTGGCCCAGACCTGAACCCGCCGCCGCGCCCGCCTTGTCCGGCTCCGAACCATCCCCCCGCGGTCAAACATCGGCACGGGGCCGCACCCCGGCGGGCTGCTGCATCCAGTCGAACAGCGCCGCGTTCACCGCGTCCGGCTGCTCCAGCAGCGGCAGATGCCCCGCCCCCTCCAGCACCTCCAGCCGCGCCCCCTCGATCAGCCCGGCCATCAACTCGTGCCGCTTCATCGGCGTCAGGCTGTCATGCGCCCCGCACAGCACCAGCGTCGGCAGCTTTGCCTTGCGCAGCACCGCCTGGTAATCCCGCCGCCGCTGCATCGCCCGCACCTGCCGGATGATCCCCTCGGCCCCCACCGTCCGCGCCATCTCGAGCAACTGCGCCGCCACCGCCGCCCGCCCCGGCCCCGGCGCAAGGCTCTCGGGCCGCACCAGCGCGTTCACCGCCTCCTCCAGCCGCCCCGATTTCAGCTTGATGATCGTGGGCTCCATGTCCGCCGCCATCTGCGGCGTCTCGGCCAGCGAATGCGTGCTCATCAACGCGATCCGGCTGATCCGGTCCGGCGCCCGGCGCAGCAGCTCCATCGCCACCACCGCCCCCATCGAATGCCCCGCCAGCGCGAAGCGCCGCGGCAGCACGTCCAGCAGGCGCGAGGCGATTTCCTCGATCCGGTCGCCCCCCGTCACCGGCGCCACCGTGATCGTCAGCGCGGTGCTGAAGGCGGTGATCTGCGCGCCGAACACCCGCGCGTCACACATCATGCCCGGCAGCAATACCAAGGGGTCGCGCATCTGTTCCGGTGTCCTTTATGCCGTCGGTGCCTCGTCCTCAGACTTGCCCGCTGGCCCCGCCGAAATCAAGGACCGCCCGGGTAGGCAATGCCCCGGTAGGCGGGAAAGTCCTCATACCGCGCCCGCCGAACCTCCTCCGCCTCCCCCGGCTCGGCCCCGGGCGCCAGCAACATGCCCTTCGGCGCGATATAGCTCGATATCGTCCGCCGCGGCCGCGCGCGCCAGCTCAGGTTCATGGCGCAGAGCTTCGGGAAGAACCACAGGTCCGAATAGGGCAGATGATCGTGAATCCACCACGCAAGGTCGCGCCAGTCGCGCCCCTGCTCGTACCGGTCCGCAAACCACGGGATCACCAGCGACGTGCCCGCCCCGGCGCCCCCCTCGCCCACCCGGTCCCAGATGTGATGGCCGTAGTTGGCATCGTTGCTGGCACAGTTGAGTTTGTTCTCGTTGCCGAACCGGTTCAGCTCCGGGCTGCGATAACCCGAGCGGATGGCGATCCGGCCAAAGGTCTCCTGCAACGGGTCCAGCAGCTCCTCGCACAGCCGCCGGCCATGGGCGATGGCCATGTCCGGATCGTCGGGAATGTTCGGCACCCGGTGGAAACTGCCGATCTCCGAATACAGGAAATCGCGCATGTAGAAATGCCGGCTCAGCCGCACCCGCCCCAGCGTCTCGAGGCTCCACATGCTCCCCGGCCGCCGCATCAGGGCAACCCCCCGATCCAGTCGAGGATCACCTCCGTCGCCGCCTCCGTGTTGCCCGGCGACAGGATATCCACCGCGATCACGTGCGCCGCCGGGTCCACCCCCGGCCCCAGCTCCGGCACGGCATATCTCACCGGCCCGCCCCACGCTGCGCGCACCGCGTCGGTCGCGCCCGCGTCCAGCACCGTATCCTCGTTGGAATAGTAGAACAGCGCCGGCACGCTCACCGCCCCGTACTCCAGACCCGCCGCATGTTTCACCAGCGCCGCCAGCGGCATCACCGCCTCCATCGGGTAGCTGGTCGTCCACTCCCGCGCATGCCCCTCGTTCTGCGGCTCGAACGACCGCGTCCGCCCCGCCACCAGCGGCACCCAGTACCGCGCCCCCGGCAGGGTCAGCAGCGGCGCCCCCGCGGCCCTCAACCCGAAATTCGGCGAGACGAACGCGATCCCCTTCACGTCCCGCATCAGCCCCTGATCATGCGCCGCCACCGCCGCCACCGTGCCCCCGGTCGAGGTGGCGATCACGATCACCTCCTGCCCCACCTTCCGCCCGATGGCCAACGCCTCGGCCACGTCCGCCATCCAGTCGCCCGCGCGCGCCTCGGCCATCGCGTCGCCGTCGCGCCCATGCCCCCGGAACCGCGTGAAGACAAGGTTCGCGCCCAGCGCCTCCGCCACCCGGTCGGGCACCGGCCGGATCTCCTCGGAACTGGCGGAAAACCCGTGCAGATAGACGATGGACAGACCGGTCGGCACCTCCTCCAGCCCGTGCCAGATCACCCGCTTCTGGTTGCCCGGGCGGATATCGTCGAACCGCGCCTCCTGCTCTTGCAGATAGGGGTCCACCCCCCCGGCCAGCACGCGCCGGTCGAACGCCGTCTCCGTCTCCACCGGCTCATACGGCCCGAAAACCCAAAGCAGCCCCACGACCGCCGCCAGCCCCGCCAGCACCCGCAGGGGCCAGCGCGCCCGCCGCCGCCTCATCCGGCCGCAGCCCGGTCAATCACCTCCTCGACCGACCTCTCGATCAGCGCAAGGCAGTCAGCGTCGGAGAAGCGGTGATCCGCCCCGTCGACCAGCGTCAGCCGCATATCCGGCCCCTCCGCATGCTCCAGCAGCCGCAGCGCCACCGACATCTCCACATCCGCATCCGCCGTGCCCTGCAAGAACCGCACCGGGAACGGCAGGCTCAGGGGCGACCGCAGCACAAGGTTCTCCCGCCCCTCCTCGATCAGCCGGCGGGTGATCACGTAAGGCTCGCCATACTCGCTCGGCAACGCCACCTCGCCCTTCTCGAACAGCGCATCCCGCTGCGCATCGTCGAACCCGGCCCACATCGAATCCTCGGTGAAATCCGGCGCCGCGGCCACCGTCACCAGCCCCGCCACCCGCTCCGGCAACGCCCGCGCACAAAGCAGCGAAATCCAGCCCCCCATGCTCGACCCCACCAGAACCTGCGGGCCTTCGGTCAACGCCCCGATCGCCGCCATCGCATCCGCCGCCCAGTCGCCGATGGCCCCGTCGGTGAACGCCTCCGACGATTGCCCGTGCCCGGAATAGTCGAACCGCAGGAACGCCCGGCCGGTCCGCCGCGCCCACGCCTCCAGGTGCACCGCCTTGGTGCCCTCCATGTCCGACTTGAACCCGCCAAGAAACACCACGCCGGGCGATACGCCCGCGCTCCGGTGATAGGCAATCTTCCGGCCCTGCGCCGTCGTCAGATACTCTGCTGTACTCATGCAACCCCGTCCTTTCCGGCGCGCATCCTGCACCGGACACCGCGGGCGTTCAAACCGTTTTCCCCGCCACTTTCCCCGCCGCTTTCACCGCCCTCTTGACTTGGTCCCCGCCCCGCGCCAAAACCCCCGGCACACACATATACCCGCAACCGGGCGTTCCGTGGGCGCCAAACCGACGAGGAGTTAAGGCCGATGGCCCAGATTTCCCTTACCTTTCCCGATGGCAATGCACGTTCCTTCGACAAGGGCGTGACCCCGGCCGACGTGGCCGCATCGATCTCCAATTCGCTGGCGAAAAAGGCCATCTCGGCCCATGTCGACGGCAAGCACTG
This sequence comes from Roseovarius sp., assembly GCF_030373445.1. Taxonomy (GTDB): domain Bacteria; phylum Pseudomonadota; class Alphaproteobacteria; order Rhodobacterales; family Rhodobacteraceae; genus Roseovarius. Next base: position 186,714 of record NZ_JAUCYU010000005.1, on the reverse strand, counting down.
GGATCTGCAATGGCCGATCGAGGCCGACGCCGCCATCTCCATCAACACCATGAAGGACGAGGCCGCCGCCAACGAGCTGGTCCGCCACGACCTCGCCCACGTCATGGCCCGCGCCGTGCAGGAGATCTGGCCCGAGACCAAGGTCACCATCGGCCCGGTCATCGAGAACGGCTGGTACTACGATTTCGACCGCGCCGAGCCCTTCACGCCCGAAGACCTCTCGCAGATCGAGAAGCGGATGAAGGAGATCATCAATCTCCGCGACCCCGTCAGAACCGAGGTGTGGGAGCGTGACCGCGCCATCGCGCATTACGAACAGACCGGCGAGCCCTACAAGATCGAACTGATCGAGGCGATCCCCGGCGACGAGCCCCTGCGCATGTACTGGCACGGCGACTGGCAGGATCTCTGCCGCGGCCCGCACCTTCAGCACACCGGCCAGCTTCCCGCCGACGCCTTCCGCCTGATGTCCATCGCCGGCGCCTACTGGCGCGGCGATTCCAGCCGCCAGATGCTGCAACGCATCTACGGCGTGGCCTTCACCAGCAAGGAAAAGCTGAAAGCCTATCTCAACTTCCTCGAAGAGGCCGAGAAGCGCGACCACCGCCGCCTTGGCCGCGAGATGGACCTTTTCCACATGCAGGAAGAGGCCCCCGGCCAGGTCTTCTGGCACCCCAACGGCTGGACGATCTACACCGCCCTCCAGGACTACATGCGCCGCAAGCAGCGCGCCGGCGGCTATAACGAGATCAACACCCCCCAGGTCGTCGACCGCAAACTGTGGGAGGCCTCGGGCCACTGGGACAAGTACCAGCACCACATGTTCATCGTCGAGGTCGACGAAAGCCGCGACGGCGAGAACGATGACGCGTCCGCCACCAACAAGGAACAGACGCGCATCAACGCGCTCAAGCCCATGAACTGCCCCTGCCACGTGCAGGTGTTCAACCAGGGCCTCAAATCCTACCGCGACCTGCCCCTCCGGCTGGCCGAATTCGGCTCCTGCGCGCGGTTTGAGCCCTCGGGCGCCCTCCACGGCATCATGCGCGTGCGCGGCTTCACCCAGGACGACGCCCACATCTTCTGCACCGAGGACCAGATCCAGCAGGAATGCGCCCGCTTCATCGACTTCCTTGCCGACATCTACCGCGAGCTTGGCTTCCCCGATTTCGAAATCCGCTTCGCCACGCGCCCCGAAAAGCGCGTCGGCACCGATGAAAGCTGGGACTACGTCGAAGGCGCCCTCGAAAACGCCATCAAGGCCGTCGGCCGCGATTACGTGCTCGAACCGGGCGACGGCGCCTTCTACGGGCCGAAGCTCGACTTCTACCTGACCGACGCCATCGGCCGGGTCTGGCAATGCGGCACCTTCCAGGTCGATCCCAACCTGCCCGAACGGCTCGGCGCCACCTACATCGCCCCCAACGGCGAAAAGACCCGGCCCTTCATGCTCCACCGCGCCACGCTCGGCAGCTTCGAACGCTTCATCGGCATCCTGATCGAGGAACACGCCGGCAAACTGCCCTTCTGGCTGGCCCCCCGCCAGGTCGTCGTCGCCTCCATCACCTCCGAGGCCGATGACTACGTGCACGAGGTCACGGCCACCCTCCGCGCCGCCGGCGTCCGGGCCGAGGCCGACATCCGCAACGAGAAGATCAACTACAAGGTCCGCGAACATTCCGTGGGCAAGGTGCCGGTCATCCTCGCCTGCGGCATGAAGGAAGTCGACGAACGCACCGTCTCCCTCCGCCGCCTCGGCGAAAAGGCGACCTCCGTGCAACCGCTCGACGATGTAACAAAGGCCCTCGCGACCGAGGCGACACCGCCCGACCTTCTGTAACATCTGCCAATTCGCGCGGCCGGGGTTTGAAACATTCCGTAACATCCCGGCCGCGCCCCGACATTTTCCCCAACAATTTCAAGCCCCTTCCCGGGTCACCCTCCTGACGCGACCTGACACGCCCGTGTCTGACGCGTTCGTGAGTCGCCGTTTGGCCACCGGCCTGCCTATCCTTTGGTCATCGCCCGATCGGCGCGCCACGGCCAACATGCCCGCACAAGGGAGGAGAGGCCGCAACGCCCTGGAACGGCGGTATTAATTTTGACACCACAAGGGAGCTACCCCATGTCCACCACAGCCAAAACCTTCGCCATCGCCGGGGCCGTCACCGCGGCGCTCGCCGCCTACACCTCCACCGCCACCGCGGCCGAGCAGGAAAAATGCTTCGGCGTCTCGCTCGCCGGTGAGAACGACTGCGCCGCCGGCGCCGGCACCACCTGCGCCGGCACCTCCACCGTCGACTACCAGGGCAACGCCTGGACCCTCGTCGACGCCGGCACCTGCGAAACCATGGACCTTCCCGACGACCGCATGGGCAGCCTCGAGCCGCTCGACCGCGACCTGCCGGAATCCTGATGCCAACTGGCCTGTGCGGGATCACCCCGCACAGGCCACCCCTGACCAGATCAACAGGTGCCCCATGCTGGATACCACGAGCATCCCCACCCTGCCCGCCGGCCCCGGCGTCGGCTACAAGCCCCAGCATTTCCGCGACATCACCATCGATGCCACCCCCGTCACCTGGCTGGAAATCCACGCCGAGAACTACATGGGCGACGGCGGCCGCCCGCTGGCGCAACTTCGCCACCTGGCCGAAAAATTCCCCATCTCCGTCCACGGCGTCGGCCTCTCCATCGGCGGCGAGGGCCGGCTCGACCCCGACCACCTCGCCCGCCTTCGCAAACTCTGCGACTGGCTCAACCCCGCCAGCTTCTCCGAACACCTCGCCTGGTCGACCCATGACAGCCACTTCCTGAACGACCTGCTACCCCTGCCCTACACCTCGGCAACCCTCACCCGCGTCGCCGCCCACATCGACGAGGTGCAAGAGGCCCTCGGTCGCCCCATGCTGCTCGAAAACCCCTCCAGCTACCTCGCCTTCATTGAGAGCACCTATGCCGAGCCCGACTTCCTGAACGAGCTCGCCCGCCGCACCGGCTGCGGCCTGCTGCTCGACGTGAACAACGTCTTCGTCTCCGCCACGAACCTGAACATGGACCCCCGCGCCTATATCGACGCCTTCCCCCTCGACCGCGTCGGCGAAATCCACCTCGGCGGCCATGACGAGGACGAGGACGACCACGGCGCGCCCCTCCTCATCGACAGCCACGGCCGCGAAGTCGCCGACCCGGTCTGGGCCCTCCTCGACCACACGCTCGACCGTTCCGGCCCCCGCCCCCTCCTCATCGAATGGGACACCGACGTGCCCGACTGGCCCACGCTCGCCACTGAAGCCAGCCGCGCCAAAGCCGCACTGGCAAAGGTGCCCGCATGACCCATCCGCAATCTACCTTCCACGCCGCCCTGCTCGACAGCACCCGGCCCACGCCCGACGGCCTCTCCGACGGCCAGGGCAACCCCGCCGGCCGCCGCTTCGCCGTCTACCGCAACAACGTCGCCGTCGGCCTCACCGACGCGCTGGAAACCAGCTTCCCCGTCATCACCAAGCTGATCGGCCAAGAGAACTTCCGAAAGGTGGCCGGCACCTTCCTCCGCCAACACCCGCCGCAGAACCCGATGATGATGACCTACGGCGCCGAATTCCCCGCCTTCCTCTCCACCTTCCAACCCTTGCAACATCTCGGCTATCTCCCCGACGTCGCCCGCCTCGAACAGGCCCTCCGCATCGCCTACCACGCCGCCGATGCGCGCCCGATCGACCCCGCCATCCTGCAATCCCTGCCGCCCGACGCGCTGGCCGAAACCCGCTTCACCCTCGCCCCCGCCACGCAGCTCATCGCCTCCCGCTGGCCCGTCCACGCCATCTGGGCCTTCAACATGGAAGACGGCCCCAAGCCGCAACCCGGGCCCCAGACCGTGCTCATCACCCGCCCCGACTACGACCCGCAGATGACCCCCCTCTCCCCCGGCACCGCCGCCTTCATCACCGCCCTGCAAACCGGCGCCCCCCTCGCCGACGCCACCGACACCGCCACCGAGGCCGAGCCCAAATTCGACCTCGGCACCGCCCTCTCGCTCCTCCTCGGCACCCAGACCATCACCGATATCAGACCCGGAGCCAGCTAGATGACCGCCCTCCTCTCCCTCCACACCGCGCTCTTCTCCCGGATCGAGCGCGCCGACTGGCTCCTGCCCACCCTCGCCCGTTTCCTCTTCGCGGCGATCCTGCTGGTCTATTACTGGAACTCCGGCCTCACCAAGCTGGGCGACGGCCTCCCCGGCCTTTTCAATCCGGATGTCGGCGCCTACGCCCAGATCTTCCCCAAGGCGACCGAGGCCGTCACCTACGACGTGACCAAGCTCTCGCTCTTCCACCACCTCACCGTGCTGGCCGGCACCTGGGCCGAGTTCCTCCTGCCCATCCTCATCATCGCGGGCCTGCTCTCGCGCCTCGCCGCCCTCGGCATGATCGGCTTCATCGCGGTCCAGTCGCTCACCGACCTCTACGGCCATGGCGGCATCGAGCACGAGGGAACGCTCGGCGCGTGGTTCGACAAGGCGCCCGACGCCATCATCCTCGATCAGCGCGCGCTCTGGGTCTTCCTCCTGCTGGTGATCGTGGTCAAGGGCGCGGGGCCGCTTTCCCTCGACAGGGCCCTTTCACGCACCCCACGGGAACCATAGCACAAGCCCACCCCCTGTTGCGCCCGGCGCAACATCTCGTGGAACCCCCCACCGAACGCCACATCAACCCATGCCTTCACCGCCCAGAACACCGACGCGATACCGACGTGTTACCGACGCGATACCGACACCGCCTTCCCAGCAAAAAAAGGCCGTTAACCTGATTCGCCCGGAAACCCTGTCGACAGCCGGCCACCAAAGGCTCAGAAATGGGCCTTCGGCTCGTCCGGCTTGCCCGCCGCGATGGCGAACAGGCCGCCCAGCGCGGTAAACCCGATGGGGAACATGGTGAAGACGTTGAAATCGAACGCATAAAGCATCAGCCCGGCCGAGATCAGCAACAGAACCCCGCCCCACAAGGCCCGGATGCGCGCCATGCCGCCCCCGGCAATCGCCAGCAACGGTGCCGCGAAACTCACCGCCCGGATCAGCCCGACCCGATCGACCTGGTACGCCAGGCCGTCAATTTCTCCATACCGATCAATGGCTTCCGTATACCCATACGCGAAGAACCCGACCAGCAGGGCCAACAGCCCGCCGATCACCCCAAGCAAAAGCGCCGCATTCCGCATCCCGTTCCTCCGGTTGTGTCACGTGGCGAGATAGGCATTCCCTGCCGTTATCCAAGCACCATTGCCCGAACCTCCGGCCCCCAGCCCAGGTACATCTCCCCGCCATCCACGATCAGCGGCCGCTTCATCAGCGCCGGATGCGCCGCCAGCAGCGCCAGCGGATCGCCCTGCCGCTCCGCCTCGTCCAGCCCGCGCCACGTGGTCGACCGCGTGTTGAGCAACGCCGCGCCGAACCGGGCATGTGCCTCCTGCATGACCTCCCCCGGCACCCCGTCCGCCCGGACATCGCGAAACTCCGCATCAGGCAATGATTTCAACGCCTTCCGGCAGGTGTCGCAGGTCTTCAATCCGTAAACTATCATGTCACCTCGCCCATTTTTTCACCTGATACCGCGCCCCGCCCCGAAGATCACGTGGGTTTTGCTTGCTTTTTACAAAGCCGGTGCAATCATCATGGATGTGACGCTGACCTATCAGCCTCCGACGTCGCAATTTCGTGGCCGGGTCTGTTTCGTCTGCGCATGCCAAGACCCGGGCCACACCCCCGGGAAAGTGAAGACACGGAAGGAGATACGGCATGCCGACCGGCACCGTAAAATGGTTCAATACCACCAAGGGTTACGGGTTCATTGCCCCCGACGAAGGCGGTAAGGATGTGTTCGTCCACATCTCGGCCGTCGAACGTTCGGGCCTGACCGGCCTCGCGGACAACCAGAAAGTTGGCTACGAGTTGCAGGACGGGCGCGACGGGCGCCAGATGGCGGGTGACCTCAAGCTGCTCTGACTCAGCCAAGCCACTGTCATTCCACGAAGATCAGGCCGGGTCCTCGGCCTGGTTCCCCTCCCAGTTTTCCCCCATCGCGACGATGCAGGATGTGCCCGTCGCGTAGGACACCACCATTGTCCAGTCGCCGCGCTTGTCGGTCCAGACCTGCATGACCTGCTCGGGGCCCCGCGTGCCCCAGCTGTGCAACTGCTCCCCGAACTGCCGCGACAGCTTCTGCGTCATCTTGTCGGTCGGCTCGCAGATCACCTCGGCAATCGGCGAACTCGCCGCCGCGGCCCCGGCCATGCAGGCCAGCGTGAACGCCAGAACAACTCGCATCTGCCTTGAATCCCTTTCTCCACTGCTCTTTCGACCAATGTAACAGATTCATGACGCACTTGTATATACCTTCAATATACAAAAGGCGCGAAGCCCACCGCTCCGCGCCTTTCGCCCACCCTGTTCGAAGGGGATGTCGTCGTTACTGGCAGCCCTTGGTGCCCTCGGGGCAGTTATAGGACCGCGTATAGGTGGCCGCCCGATAGACCGGGTGCCGCTTCATCTCGTACCAGGTCACGTTGGTGTTGGGCTGGCCGCAGCAGATCGCACCGTTGATGGTGATCGGCTGCAAGCCGGCCGGGCAGTAATTGGCAGTCGTCGGCACCGGGTAAAGGCGCGGGCCGTCGGCCAAGGCGGGCACGGCGGTCAGCGCAGCCAGCGCGGCGGCCGTGAGAGAGAGGGAAATGCGCATATGGACCTCGTATAAGGTTACTGGAAAAGGCTTTGGAGGAACCTCTGCCCGGAATGGTACCGCTTCGGCGGGGGCTGTCAAAGTTTTTTGAGGCGAAACAGTGCGTTTCGGGGCGGTGGGCGGCGATTGTCGTGGCAACTGACGTTTCGAACCGGCTTCACCCCGCTTGACTATACGCTCCGCCGGGCGAGCGCCGGCCCGTGGGTAGGCGCTGCAACGATCCTGGCTGCCGCTTTATGGCTCCAATCACATCCTCGACCAAAACGTCGCGCAACACCGCCAAAGCGCCTGCCCGTCACGCCAAAGGCGTGCCGCCTATACACGGCGCACCTGCGGTGCGACGGGACGGGCCGGCGCTCGCCCGGCGCCGCGCCAAGGCGCGGCTCTGTTCCGGGCGTCACCACTTCCTCCCGTCGGCGTTTCGCGCGACTTCGCGGTAGCCGTAGGGTGGGTGCCAACCCACCTGCCCCACCTCCGCCGCGCCGCCATCATTGGTGGGTTCACACCCACCCTACCCATACCATCGCAACGCCCCGCATCCTTAACGGATCGTTCAAAGGTTCATTCTACCCCTGAACCAACACCGCCCATCAACGACCCCGGCCATTCAACCCCGTCCGTTAACGTTCCATTAACTTTCCAGAACCCCCTGGAACTCCCGCCATTCCCCCTTGGACATGCCGGAGCTCTCCTGCGTCACCTCTTCCCCCTTCAGCATCCGCCGCACGCAATCCAGCGCCGTGGAAGACAGCGTGGCGCCCCCCATGCGGTAATCCTCGAAGGCGCGATAGGCGAACGGCACCCAGTCGGCCACCACCTTGCAGATCTCCTCGGCATAGACCCGGATCTCGTACTGCGCATGCGCATCCGCCCTGAGCCGCAGGAAATGCAGCAGGTTGTGCAGGTCGACCTTCCAGTACCACTGCGTGTAGATATTCGCCGGCAGGTTCATCCGGGCCAGCTCGCGCGCCAGCCCCTGCTGGCCCTCCTGCCCGATCATCTCCTCGTAATGGTCGTAGGCCCGGGTGGAATCCGCCTTGAGATACTCCAGCACCCGCTGCGCCTCCTCCCCGGTCAGCGCCTCGCCCCGGCCCTGGTTGTTCACCACCGACTGCGCGGCCAGGTGATCGGGCGCCGGGATGTAGAACTCCCGGTCAAGGATCGAGTACCGGGCGGAATACTCGTTGACGTTGGCCGTCCGGTGCCGGATCCACTGGCGCGCCACGAAGACCGGCAGCTTCACGTGCAGCTTGACCTCGCACATCTCGAACGGCGTCGAATGCCAGTGCCGCATCAGGTAGCGGATCAGCCCCTCGTCATTGGTCACCGACTTGGTGCCGCGGCCATAGCTCACCCGCGCGGCCTGGCAGATGGCGGCATCGTCGCCCATGTAATCGATCACCCGGATGAACCCGTGGTCGAGCACCGGGTAGGCCGTGTAGAGATGCGCCTCCATCCCCTCGGACACCGCGCGGCGGGTCTCCTGCCGGGCGCTGCGCTGCGCGTCGATTTCGGCCTGCTGCTCGGGGCTGAGGGGCATGGCGTGGTCCTTTCCACAAGAGTGAGTCGGGGCCAACTATATCTTGCGGAGCCCGCTTGAGAAACTTCAATATCGGGTATCGACTGACCTGCAACACCCCTTCCTTTCCCGGATTCCGGGTAAAGGAAAACGTTGACTTCGTGGTCTAAAGTCCTGAATTTCAGTCAAAAGACAAAAAATACACTGATCGAGGCAGTGACAGCATGAAACAGATACTGGCAAGCCTGCTGGTTTGCGCCCTGCTTGCGGCGTGCGGATCGGGCAGCAATCCCTTCGCCAACACCGACACCGGCGAGGAGCCCGACCCCGGCGAGGAAACGCCGGACGAGGAGCCCACCACCGAAACCCCGGTCACCGTGCCCGCCGCCGTCGCCGGCGACGTCAGGAACGTCACCTACGATGCGGCCAACGGCACGCTGATCGTCGAGGGCGTCAACCTCGACGACGTGCCCTACAGCGCCACCTACCGCCGGGCCCCCGGGCTGGACCAGGACGGCTATGTCGCCTTCACGATCCAGGAAGATCCGCTTGACCGGCACTACACGGCCTATGCCCGCGAAAGCTCCGACGGTTCCGTCCGCGCCACCGCAGTTGCCAGCACGGGGCCGCGGAACCGGTCGCTCATGGGCACGCATTTCGAACGCGACGGAGACTATGACCCGCCGGAAGTGACCGAGGACAGCGGCCTCGTCACCTATGCCGGGCGCTACGTTGCGGTGACCAATATCGGTGACCCCAACGGCTCCGACCTGCTGCCGACCGGCGTGACCGACCCCGAGCTCCTGGTGTCGCAGGCGATGGTCATTCACGGCGATGCCTTCATCAATGCCGACTTTGCCGACAACACGGTCGAGGGCAACATCTATAACCGCGAACTGCTCGACAGCGACCTCAACGTGGTCTCCGAACTGCCCTCCGTGGTCCTGGTGATGACCGATATCGAGGCAAACGGCAGCTTCACGGGCACGGTCGAATACGACAAGCGCGACCCGCTCTCGGGCACAACGAGCAACACCGCGATCGGCACCTATTCCGGCGTCTTCGGCGGCACCGACGCCAGCAGCGTGGCCGGTGGGGTGCAGCTCGACGAGTTCGACGGCGTGGAAGACAACCTTGGCTTGGAGGCCGAACTGGAAAGCGGCGTCTTCGTCCTCGATCAATGCGGCACGCCCGGGTCCCCGGCCGTCTGCAACAGCGTCAACCCCGATGTCGGATCGCCGTAAGGCTTCCTGCTCATTGGCCATGTGTCTGGCCGGCCTCGTCCTTGCAGGCGGGGCCGGCCAGCCGCATGCCGACGAGGCGGCTGCGGCCCCCGGGTCGGAGACCGGGATGGTCCGCATGTCCCTGCCCCAGGCCCAGGCGCTGGCGCAGCAGGCGCTTCGGCAAGGCCAGCCCAGGACGGCCTATGAGCTGACCGAGGGGCTGCTCGCCGCCGACCCGGACAACGGCCACGCGCATTTCCTGCGCGCCCATGCCCTCGGCCAGTTGAAGGATTACCGCACGGGCCGCAAATCGGCCGCCCGCGCCTACCGCGTCGCCAATACCGACGTACAGCGCTTCGAGGCGGCCAAGCTGGCGGCCGAGCTGTCCTTCGCCGATGACAGTTATACCGTCTCGCAGCTCTGGCTCCGTCGCGCGGTGCATTATGCCCCGACGGAAGAGCTCCGCAGCCAGTACGTGAAGGCCTTCCGCAACGTCCGGCGCACCAACCCGCTGCGGTTCGAACTTCAGTTCTCGGTCAACCCGTCCGACAACGTCAACAACGGCTCGAACAGCCCCTACAACCTGATCGAGGGCTCGCCCCTCGTGGGCACGCTCAGCCCCAGCGCGCGGGCGATCAGCGGCGTCGTGGCCAAGACCGACATCCGCGGCGCCTATCGCGTGTGGAAAGGCGACGGGCAGGAAACCCACATCACCGGGCGGCTTCTGTCGCGCGAAATCCGTTTCAACGACCCGGTGCCCGGCATCAGCGGCAGCGACATCTCCTCGCTCCGGGCGCAACTCGGCCTGCGCCATCTCTGGGCACCGGGCAAGAGCGGCTACTGGAGCTTCGACATCAATGGCGGCCGCACGTGGTATGGCGGATCGCCCTATTACGATTTCGCCGGCGTCGGCGTGCAACGGCTGCAAAAGCTGACCGACAGGCTGAACCTCTCCCTCGGCACCCATGTGGAGGAACAGTTCGACAAGACCGTGCCGGTTACCGACGCCACGGTCTACTCGGTCTTCACCGGGCTGAGCTACGCGCTCGGCACCGGCGGCGAGCTGGGCGCGCAATTGCAATTCCGCGACATCGACAGCGACGGGCGCAACCGCGCCTCGCAGCAATGGTCGTTGGTGGCGACCTACACGCTGGGGCGCCAGATCGGGCCGGCTGAGGTCAGCGTCTCGCTCGGGCACAGCATTCTCGATTACGAGCAATACTGGGTGATCCTGCCGGTGCGCGGGGGGCGGACCGACGAATCCTGGTTCGGAGGGGTGACCGCGACCTTCAAGGATTACAGCTACATGGGTTTCGTGCCGGTCGTCTCGGTCAATGCAGAGAAGAGCCGGTCGAACATCAGCCGCTTCGATGTCGACCAGACCGCCGTCTCCTTCGGCATCCGTTCGGAATTCTGAGCGCGCGACCGCCCCTTCCCCCTCGACAGGGCGCGCCAGCCGTCTATCCTTTCCGTGACCACGAAACGGAAGGAGACGCGGGATGCGGGTACGCTATCTGCACACCATGGTCCGGGTGAAGGACCTCGAGACCTCGATGAAATTCTACGAGCTGCTGGGCCTGAAGGAGACCCGGCGCATGGACAGCGAGGGCGGCCGCTTCACGCTGGTCTTCATGGCGCCCGAGGGGCACGAGGACTGCCCGGTCGAGCTGACCTACAACTGGGATGGCGACGACGCGCTGCCCGATGACAGCCGCCATTTCGGCCACCTGGCCTACTCCGTCGGCAACATCTACGAGATGTGCCAGCACCTGCAGGACAACGGCGTGACCATCAACCGTCCGCCACGCGACGGGCGCATGGCCTTCGTGCGCAGCCCCGACAACGTCTCGGTCGAACTGCTGCAGGAGGGCGAGGCGCTGGAGCCTGCCGAGCCCTGGTCCAGCATGGAAAACACCGGACATTGGTAAGGGCGGCTACCCTACTCGCCGCCTGCCTTCTGTGGGCGGTCACGGCGCAGGCGCAATCCGCCTGCCGGCTGGCCCTTGTTCTCGCGCTCGACGTGTCGTCCTCGGTCGATGCCGAGGAATATGCCCTGCAGCGCACCGGCCTGGCCGCGGCACTTGACGCCGAGGAGGTGCGCCATGCCATCCTGACCGGCGCGGGTGGCTACGTCGCCCTGTCCGTCTATGAATGGAGCGGCTTCAACCAGCACAAGCTCCAGCTTGACTGGCTGGCGCTGACCTCTCCCGCCGCGATCGATCGCGCCGTCGCGACCCTTGCCGGGATGGAGCGCAGCCACGACAATTTCCCGACCTCGATCGGCCCGGCCATCGGCTATGGCGCGACACTGCTGAAGCGGGCCCCGCGCTGCGAGCGGCGGGTGATCGATGTCTCGGGCGACGGGGTGAACAACTACCGCTACGGCCCGCGCGAGGCCTACCGGCATTTCCCGCTGAACGACGTGACGGTGAACGGGCTGGTCATCCTGGGCGACGATCCCGGCGTGCTGTCCTATTACGGGGCGGAAGTGCTGCACGGCGCGGGGGCCTTCATGGTGGTGGCCAAGGGGTTCGACGAGTTCCGTGAGGCGATGACCAGGAAACTCTACCGTGAAATCAACGACATCATCCTTGGCCGCGTGCCACACACCCTGCCCCGGCAGGTGCCCGGATGAGGTGGGCGCGGGCGCTGCTGGCGGTGGCCTGCCTGGCGCTGGCAGCCCCTGCCGCGGCGTCCTGCCGGCTGGCCCTGGTCCTCGCGCTCGACGTCTCGTCTTCGGTCGATGCCGACGAGTACGACCTTCAGCGGCTGGGCCTTGCCGCCGCGCTCGACAGCGAGGACGTGCGCCATGCCATCCTCTATGGCGGGCACGGTCACGTGGCACTGGCAGTTTTCGAATGGAGCGGTTTTCACCAGCAGAAGCTGCATCTCGACTGGTCGCTCCTAAGTACGGCGCGCGACATCGACCGCGCGGTCGTGGCCGTTGGCACCATGTCGCGCAGCCACGAGGGCTACCCCACCGCCATCGGGCAGGCGCTCGGCTTTGCGGCGCAAATGATGCGGCGCGCGCCCGATTGCGGGCGGCGTGTGGTCGATATCTCCGGCGACGGGATCAACAATTACGGGTACGGGCCCGCGGCGGCGTATCGGAGCTTTCCGTTCGACGGGATCACGGTGAACGGGCTGGTGATCCTCGAAGGCTATGAAGGGGTCGCCGATTACTACCGCAAGGAGGTGCTGCGCGGGCCGCAGTCCTTCCTGGTCATCGCCAACGGGTTCGACGATTTCCGTGCCGCCATGACGAAGAAACTGTACCGCGAAATCAACGATGTCATGCTGGGCGACGCCGGCACGCGGCGGCCGCGCGGATGAGGGGGCTGGCGCGCCTTGTGCTGCTGCTGACGGCGATGCTGGCCGCCCCGGCGCATTCCGCCTGCCGGCAGGCGCTGGCGCTGGGGCTCGACGTGTCGGGCTCGGTCGACATGTGGGAATACCGTCTGCAACTGGACGGTCTGGCCGCGGCGCTGCTTGATCCGGAGGTGCAGGAAGCCTTCCTGCTGTACCCCGAGGCGCCGGTGCGGCTGATGGTCTTCGAATGGAGCGCGCAAGGCCATCAGCGCGTCGTGATCGGATGGCAGGACGTGACCGGCCCCGCCGCCCTGCTGGCCGCGGCGGAGGTGGTGCGCAGCACCAAGTCAGTGCCGGTCAACAACCCGTCCACAGCGATCGGCGCCGCGATGGTCTTCGGCGCCGCCGAGCTTCAACAACAGGCAGGGTGCTGGCGGATGACGCTCGACATTTCCGGCGATGGCCCGTCGAATATCGGCCGCCATCCCCGGCTGATCGAACCGCACGAGACCGGCCCGGTGATTATCAACGGGCTGGTGATCGGGCCCGACGGGCCCTCGAACACGACGAAGAACCGTCACAACGTCAAATCGTTAATGGGATATTACCAGTCCTACGTGATCCGCGGCCCGGGCGCCTTCGTGGTGGCCGCTCTGGATTACGAGGATTTCGCCGAGGCCATGCGCCGCAAGCTGATACGGGAGCTTCAGCCTGCCGCCGTGTCGCGCGACCCGGCCGGGGCCGGGACGTCAGTAGATATAGCGGATCTGGTCGGCCCAGTACCGCTCGACCCGGCGCAGTGAGCTGTTGATCTGGTCGATGCCGTCATTGCCCAGCACGCCCCTGCTTTGCAGCCCCTCGGCATGGCTGGCGAAAAGTTTCGAAATGACCGCCCGGATGCCGCGCCCCTTTTCGGTCAGGCGCACCCGCACCGAACGGCGGTCGATCTCGCATCGCTGGTGGTGCATGTAGCCCATCTCGACCAGCTTCTTGAGATTGTAGCTGACATTGCTGCCCTGATAGTAGCCGCGCGTCTTCAACTCGCCCGCCGTCACCTCGTTGTCGCCGATGTTGAACAGCAGCAGCGCCTGCACCGCGTTGATCTCGAGCACGCCGAGCCGTTCGAACTCATCCTTGATGACGTCCAGCAACAGCCGATGCAGACGCTCCACCAGTGCCAGGGAATCGAGATATCCCGACATGAAGCTTTGCTGCTCGGGCGACAGCAGAGGGGGGTTTTGCAAACTCATTCTCGGCTCCGTGCGTGACTGCTCGGAGCCGGTCTTAGCCCGCAAATGCCCAATAAGTCGTAAACGCGAGCCAGATAGATAAAAGTCGACTCAATTCGCCGGTGTGCTGACCCGCGCGATCCGGTCGACCAGGCCGGCAAAGCGGGGCGGCGGAGCGCTCTGCCCCGTCACCCATTGATAAAGGTCGTGATCGTTCTCGGAGAGCAGCGCGTCGTAGAGATCGAGCATCTCCGCGTCGAGCGCGCCCAGCCCCGTCTCGGCGAAACGGCCAAGGATGATGTCCATCTCCTTGATGCCGCGCCGCATCGAGCGCATCCGAAGCCGTTTCAGCCGATGCTCGGCGGTTTCTCCGGTCGGCGTCGCTTCAGGCAAGCGCTTCCTCTTTCAGCTTGGCGCGCAGCGATTTCTCGAGCCGGCCGAGCCGGTCGGCGGAAAGCGCCAGCTGCGAGCGGATATCGCGGATTTCCATCAGCAGCTCGGTCACGTCCGGCGACAATTCGTTGGCATCTTCCGGGCCGTCCGGGCCGGGGCCCTCGCCGCTCAGCAGCCACAGGAGCGAGACGTTCAGCATGCCCGCCATCATCGACAGCTTGTTGGCGCGCGGCTCGCTCAGGTCGTCTTCCCAGGATTTCAGGGTTTTCAGTTTGACGCCAAGCCGTTTTGCCAGGTCGGCCTGGCTCATGCCGGCCTGTTCGCGCGCCCCGGCGACGCGGTCGCCAAAGGTTGTTGCGTTCGGGTCGTACCAGCCATCCTCGGTCTGGGCGTTCATGGGAAGTCCTTTCTTTGGTCTTTCGGGAGACGGGCCTTTACAACCGGTCAATGGTCCGGTTTGTCACTAATGAACTAGAACCATGACTATAGAGCGTTCGCGCGCTTATTCCAACCGGAGTACGACATGATTTCCCTTTCCGCGACGCTGGCCCGCGTCAAGCCCTCGCCGACAATGGCGATCACCGCGCTTTCGCAGGAAATGAAGGCGGCCGGCAAGGACGTGATCGGCCTGAGCGCCGGGGAGCCCGACTTTCCGACGCCGGAAAACATCCGCGCGGCGGGGATTCGCGCGATCGAGGAAGGCAAGACGCGCTATACCGCGCCCGACGGCATCATCGAGCTGAAGGAGGCGGTCTGCGCCAAGTTCCGGCGCGACAACGGGCTCGAGTACACGCCGAAGCAGGTCAGCATCGGCACGGGCGGCAAGCAGATCCTCTACAACGCCCTGATGGCCACGCTGAACCCCGGCGACGAGGTCGTGATCCCCGCGCCCTACTGGGTCAGCTATCCCGACATGGTGCTGCTGGCGGGCGGCGAGCCGGTGATCGCTCCGGCGGGGATCGAGACCAGTTTCAAGCTGACGCCCGAGGCGCTGGAGGCGGCGATCACGCCCAAGACCCGCTGGTTCATCTTCAACTCGCCTTCGAACCCCACCGGGGCGGGCTATTCGTGGGACGAACTGAAGGCGCTGACCGACGTGTTGATGCGGCACCCGCATGTCTGGGTTCTGACCGACGACATGTACGAGCACCTGGCCTATGACGGGTTTGAATTCTGCACCCCCGCGCAGGTGGAACCGGCGCTCTATGACCGAACCCTCACCTGCAACGGCGTCTCGAAGGCCTATGCCATGACCGGCTGGCGGATCGGCTATGCCGGCGGGCCGGAAGAGCTGATCGGGGCGATGCGCAAGATCCAGTCGCAGTCGACCTCGAACCCCTGCACCATCAGCCAGTGGGCTGCGCTGGAGGCGCTGACCGGCACACAGGACTTCATCGCGCCCAACAACGAAACCTTCCGCCGCCGCCGCGACCTCGTGCTCGAAAGGCTGCGCGCCATCGACGGGATCGAGTGTCCGACGCCCGAAGGGGCGTTCTATGTCTACCCCTCGATCAAGGGGCTGATCGGCAAGACCACCGCCGGCGGAACCAAGCTCGACACCGACGAGGATTTCGCCACCGCCCTGCTGGAAGAGGCCGGAGTGGCCGTGGTCTTCGGCGCGGCATTTGGGCTTTCCCCGGCGTTTCGCGTCAGCTACGCTACCTCGGACGAGGCCCTGCAGGAGGCCTGCAAGCGCATCGCGGATTTCTGCGCCGCGCTGACCTGAGAACCGAGGGGCGATGTCGGACGATCTGCCGGAATATTACTTTCGGGTGCGCGAGAACGGCGCCTTCGTGTTTCTTGTCGATACCGAGAACCGCCAGCGCCGGATCGAGATGGACCAGATCGCCGTGGTCAACATCCGCAACGGCCAGATCAAGCCGCATGGCGACCGCGAGCTGACCGAGCGTGACAAGAGCGTGATCGAGGACTGGATGGCCGAGCGGCTGGAAATCCTCGCCCACAGGGATATCGACGACATTCACCGGGCGGTCGACTATCTCAACACGACGACCCACTGGGCCCAGTCGAAGGCCACCGACGAGCAGCTCGAACTGGTGAGCGACGCGCTTCTGCTGGCGATGCACGACCTGCGCTCGGTCCTGGTGCGCAAGAAGGCCGAGCGGCTCATGAAGGAACAGGGGGGCTGACCGGGCCGGTCCGGCGGCGCCCTTCATTTTGCCCTGACCCGTGATACGGTGGCCCCTGACGTGGCGGCAGGGGATGATCCGATGGTCGAACTCGTTCAGGCAGAGGAAGAGGCCCATCTGGAGGCGGTGCGGAGCCTGATGCGGGGCTTCGTGGACTGGCACCTTGAACGCCATAGCGACTCCGTATCGCTCATCCGCACGTATTTCGACCCGGTGACATTCGAAGCGGAACTGGCGGACTTGCCGGGGAAATTCCGGCCGCCCGGCGGCCGGCTGCTTCTGGCGATTGAGGACGGCGAGGCGCTTGGCTGTATTGCCCTGCATGACCTTGGCGACGGTGTCTGCGAGATGAAGCGCCTGTTCGTCGCGCCCGGCCATCACGGTCGCGGACTGGGCCAGTTGCTGGCACAAAGGGTCATCGAAGAGGCCGTGGCCATCGGCTATCACACGATGCGTCTGGATACCGGCCCGAAGCAGGCCGAGGCGCAGGGCCTTTACAAGCGGCTCGGCTTTCGCCCGATCGACCCGTATTACCAGCTTGAGCCCGAGATGCGGGACTGGCTGATCTTCATGGAGCGCGATTTGACGGCGCCCACCACCGACAGGGCGTAGCGGTCTTCCTGGCCCCGGCTTACCGCCTGGTGGCCACCGCCAGCGCAGCCGGCATCGGCACCTTCCATCCATCGCCATTGGCGAATTTCCTCCTCGCCTCGGCGGTGATGGCCTTCCGGATCGCCTGAAGGTTCTTCTTCGGCTGGTTGGTCAGCAGGTAGCTCGCCCGCGGTGCGCCGTTCTGGAAGATTTCGATCACCCCGGCCGGATCGTCGAGGTCCCAGTGGCAGGCGATCGTTTCGAACCGGTCAAGTGTCAGCCCCGCCTTGTCGAACAGGTCGCGGGCCGTCGTTTCCCGGGCGAACTGGTGGAAGTCGGGGCTTTCGGGCATCTTCACGGACGTCGCGCCATGGGCCTGCACGCTGCCGTAGAGCAGCGCGAAGGTTTCCGACACGTCCGGCCCGTGCCAGCTGGCCATGACGAAGCGCCCGCCGGGGCGCAGCACGCGGGCCACCTCGGCCAGCGCCTTGGGCTGGTCGGGCACGTGCATCAGGCCGAAGCCGCAGGTCACCGCGTCGAAGGCGCCGTCGTCGAAGGGCATCTCCTGCGCGTCGCCCACGATGAAGACCACGTCGGGGGCCCGTTCATGCGCGTGGGCCAGCATCTCGCGCGAGAAATCGAGGCCGGTCACCCGGAAACCGCTGTCATGGGCGGCGGCGCTCAGGTTGCCCTGCCCGCAGCACAGGTCGAGCAGGTCGCAGCCAGGCTCGAGACAGGCAAGCATCGGTGCGACCGCCATGTCCGTGGCCCTGGAGAAGCGGGTGACGTAGGTTTCGGCGAGGTCTTCGTCGGACCAGCCGTCGACTTCGAGACGGGCGAATTCCTTGAAGTCCATGGTGGCCGATCCTTCCCGATGCTGAAACGAGAACAGCATAGCATGGAAACGCCGCCCGGAAGCGCCTTTTACCCCATCCGCGCCGCCACGTTGCGGGCCGACCAGCCCCAGAACCGCGCCAGCATGAAAACCGCGGCAAAGGCCAGCCCCACCGCCAGCCCCAGCCAGATGCCGACGCCGCCCCAGCCCAGCGTGAACCCCATCACGTAGCTGACCGGCACCCCGATGCCCCAGTAACTGACGGCGGCGATGATCATCGGCACGCGGGTGTCGTGCACCCCTCGCAGAAGCCCAAGCGCCATCACCTGCCCCGCATCCACCAGCTGGAACAGGGCCGCCGCCGCCAGAAGGCCGGTGCCCACGGCGATGACGCCCGCGCGGTTGGGCTCCGACGGGCTCATGAACAGGCCGATCAGGGGTTCGGGGACGATCAGGAAGATCGCCACCGTCAGCAGCGCCACCACGCCAGACATCGCCAGCACAACCAGCGCCCCTGACCGGAGCCCCGGCCCGTCGCCCCGGCCAAAGGCCTGCCCCGCCCGCACCGTGGCGGCGTTCGACAGGCCAAGGTGCACCATGAACATGACCGAGGCGACCTGCATCGCGATCCCGTGCGCCGCCAGCGGCAGCTTGCCCAGCCAGCCCATCATCGCCGTCGAGGCGGCAAACAGCCCGACCTCGGCCAGGTTGGTGATGCCGATTGGCCAGCCAAGGCGGAAGACCCGGCCGAACGCCTCCCAGTCCGGGCGCCAGACGCGCTGGAAGAGCGTGTGCTCGGGCGTGGCGATGGCGACGTAGACGGCCAGCACCACGAAGGAGGCGACATTGACCGCGAGCGAGGCGATGGCGGCGCCCTGCACCCCCATCTCGGGGAAGCCCCAATGGCCGAAGATCAGCGCGTAGTTCACCACGATGTTCAGGCCGACCGCCGCCACCGTGACCCAGAGTACGACCTGCGTACGCTCCAGCGCCGCCAGGTAGGATTTCAACACCATCACCAGGAGCGCGGGCAGCGTGGCGAAGCCCGCGATGCGCAGGTAATCCTCGGCGAGCGCCGAGATCTCCGGGTCCTGTCCCAGCGCGCGGAAGACCGGCCCGGACCAGTAGAGCACCGGCAGCACCGCAAGCGCGTAAAGCACCGAGGCCCAGGCGCCCATGCGGGTCACGCGGCGCACCTGCGCCTCCTGCCCCGCGGCCTGCGCCGAGGCCACCATCGGCATCACCGCCCAGGCAAAGCCCGAGCCCATGATGAAGAAGACGAAGAAGGTCGTGCCGCCCAGCACCTCGGCCGCCAGCGCGTCAACCGAGTACCAGCCCAGCATCGCCGCATCGGTCAGCGTGATGGCGAACTGCGCCACGTGGCTGCCGATCAGCGGCAGGCCCAGCATCAGGGTCGCCCTTGCGTGCTGGCGGTATGTCAGTGCGTCCTTCATGCCGCTCGCCTACCCAAGCCGCACGCCCGCGGCAAGACGTCACAGCGCGGCGAGCAGAAGCTGGCCCGCGATGGCGGCAATCAGGCAACCAGCGGCGATCTCGATCAGGGGCAGTGCGCGGGCGGCACCCTGCCCCGTTGCCAGCCGGCTGAGCGCCCCTTCGCGCAAGGTGACCGCGGCCACGGCGACCGCGATGGTCACGCAGGCGGTGCCCAGCCCCATGGTAAAGGCCCCGGCAATACCAGCCGCGTCGAGGCCGAAGCGCCATGTCAGGATCAGCAGGAACAGCGCGCCGGTGCAGGGCCGGATGGCGACGGCGCCCACCAGCATCGCCGCGTCGCGCCACGATTTGACCTCTGCCGCCTCTTCCAGCGTCGGTCCGTGGCGGTGGCCGCAGGTGTCGCAATGGCCGTCGGGGCCATGGTGATGGTGGGCGTGGTCATGGTCGTGCGCCGGGCGCGACGTCCACACCCGCCGCGCGCCCCGCACCGCCAGCCAAAAGCCGACCAGCGCAATGGCACCGTAGCTCGCCGGCGCCATTGCCCTGTCGGCAAACCCCGTCATTGCCGGCCGCGACAGGTTCAGCACCAGCACCCCGGCATAGACCAGCGCCACCGCCGTCGCCGCCTGTGCAAGGCTAGATGCCAGCGCCAGCAGCGACAGGCGCAGTGCCGGCACCCTTGCCCCCACCCCGTAACCGCCGATCAGCACCTTGCCGTGGCCCGGCCCGGCCGCGTGGAAGAACCCGTAGGCAAAGCTGGTGCCGAGCAGCGCCGCCAGCGCGCCGGGCTCGCCCGCGCGTAGTGCGCGCAGCCCCGCCGCCATGGCCTCCTGCGTCGTGCGCTGGCCCTCGGCCGCCCAGCGGGCCACGTCACCCGCCCCGCCAAAGGCCCAGAGCCACAGCGCCGCCCCGGCAATCATCACGGCCGCGATCAGGAGCGCGGTTCGCATGATACCTCTAGCGTATCGGCGTAGTAGCGCCCCACCTCGACCGTGTCGAAGAAATCCTCCTCGCCGGGGTCGCCGAGGTTCTCGACCGTTTCATCAGCTGCCGCCTCGTCCGCCTCGGTGAGTTGACCGGTGCAGCCGTCGGGCAGGATCATCTCGCCGATCATCGACAGTGCGGCATAATAGGACGGGTCGTAGGCGCGCACCGTCATCCTCCCGGGCACCTCGGCCGAGACCGGGCGACGGTGGCGGGTGACGATATGACCGTCCTCCATTTCCAGGGAAAGCGACTCGGGCGGGCCGAGCGACAGCTTGCCCCCGGCCGTGTCGATGAAGAGCGCGCCCTCGAACCCCTCGGGCCAGTCGGCAAGGTCGAAGCCGATCAGCTCCGCCCGCTCCGCCTCGGTCAGTTGCATGTCACCATCCGGGTCGAGCCCGTAATCCGACAGGATCAGCATCGAGAAGAGGTCGTCATAGGCCCATGTCACCTCGACCCAGGCCAGGTTCCCCTGCCCGTCGGTTTCGAAGCTCAGCCCGACATCGACGAAGACATGCGGATGCGCCCGCGCCGGGGCGGCGGCAAGGCTGGCCAGCAGGGCCGATATGAGGAGCAAGGCGCGCACGGGCACCGTCTTACGACGCCCTGCGCCGGCGGGCAATCCGCGCGCGTTGCGGTCGGCGCCGGGGCGCCCGCACGTGCTGTCAGTGGGTCCAGGCGCCGCGGCGGTTGGTGGCGAAGTTCTCGCCATAGCCGCCCGGGCGGACATTGGGCTTGCGATTGTGGGGCTCGGTCACCACCGCGTCGATCCCGTGTTCGCGGGCATATTCCAGCGCCGCTTCCTTGGTCGAGAACCGCATCCGGACCTGCGCCTGCGTGTCCGAGGACGAGGTCCAGCCCATCAGCGGGTCGACATCGCGGCCGGTCTCGTTGACGAATTCCAGCACCCAGTGCTTGGTCTTGGCGGTGCCGGATTGCATGGTGTTGCGCGCAGGCTTGTAGATACGGGCTGGCATCGGCGAACTCCTTGGGTCATCGCGGTTATTCCAAAATCCGCGCGGCTGGGCAAGAGGGCGATTGCGTGAACCCGAAACGGCCCGATACTGACCACCCCTGTCAGGAAGGGCGCCGGCCGGGCAGTGGCGGGTTGAACTGGCGGGGAAAGAGGCCAAGTCTAGCGCAACCCCCGAGGATTCGCCCCATGCCCTATGCCCATTCCGACAAGTCCGAACCGCTGATGCACGCGCCCGCGCCGGACGTGAAGCATCGCGACAAGCTGGAAGGCGGCAAGAAATTCGTCATGGCGACCGAATTCCAGCCGGCCGGTGACCAGCCCACGGCCATCGCCGAGCTGTCGCAGGGCGTCGACGGCGGCGAGCGCGACCAGGTGCTGCTGGGGGCGACCGGGACGGGCAAGACCTATACAATGGCCAAGGTGATCGAGGAGACCCAGCGCCCGGCCATCATCCTCGCGCCCAACAAGACCTTGGCGGCCCAGCTGTACGGCGAGTTCAAGGGCTTCTTTCCAGACAATGCCGTCGAGTATTTTGTCAGCTATTACGACTACTACCAGCCCGAAGCTTACGTGCCGCGCTCGGATACGTATATCGAGAAGGAAAGCCAGATCAACGAGCAGATCGACCGGATGCGCCACTCGGCCACGCGGGCGCTGCTGGAACGGGACGACGTGATCATCGTGGCCTCTGTCTCGTGCATCTACGGCATCGGCTCGGTCGAGACTTACGGGGCGATGACGCAGGATCTGAAGGCCGGCGGCGCCTATGACCAGCGGCAGGTGATCGCCGATCTCGTGGCGCAGCAATACCGCCGCAACGACCAGGCCTTCCAGCGGGGCAGCTTCCGGGTGCGGGGCGACAGCCTCGAGATCTGGCCTGCCCACCTCGAAGACCGGGCGTGGAAGTTGAGCTTCTTCGGCGAGGAGCTTGAATCGATTACCGAATTCGACCCGTTGACCGGCGCGAAGACAGGCTCGTTCGAACAGATCCGGGTCTATGCCAATTCGCACTACGTAACGCCCAAGCCGACGATGCAGCAGGCCATCATCGGCATCAAAAAGGAGTTGCGGACGCGGCTCGATCAGCTTGTCGGTGAAGGCAAGCTGCTCGAGGCGCAGCGGCTGGAACAGCGAACGAATTTCGACCTCGAGATGCTGGAGGCGACCGGCGTCTGTAACGGGATCGAGAACTACTCGCGCTACCTGACGGGCCGCGCACCGGGTGAGCCGCCGCCGACGCTTTTCGAGTTCATCCCGGACCATGCCATTGTTTTTGCCGATGAATCCCACGTGTCCGTCCCGCAGATCGGCGGCATGTACCGGGGCGACTACCGGCGCAAGTTCACGCTGGCGGAACATGGCTTCCGCCTGCCCTCCTGCATGGACAACCGGCCCCTCAAGTTCGAGGAATGGGATGCGATGCGCCCGCAATCGGTGTTCGTGTCGGCCACGCCTGCCGCGTGGGAATTGGAGCAGACAGGCGGCGTCTTTACCGAACAGGTGATCCGCCCCACGGGCCTGCTGGACCCGCAGGTGGAAATCCGGCCCGTCGAGATGCAGGTCGACGACCTGCTCGACGAGGTGCGGCGGGTGTCCGAGGCGGGCTACCGGACGCTGGTGACGACGCTGACCAAGCGGATGGCCGAAGACCTGACCGAGTACCTGCACGAGCAGGGCATTCGGGTGCGCTACATGCATTCCGACATCGACACGCTTGAAAGGATTGAGATTCTCCGCGACCTGCGGTTGGGTGCCTTCGACGTTCTGATCGGGATCAACCTGCTGCGCGAGGGGCTCGACATTCCCGAATGCGGGCTGGTGGCGATCCTCGATGCCGACAAGGAAGGGTTCCTGCGGTCCGAGACCTCGCTGATCCAGACCATCGGGCGGGCCGCGCGGAATGCCGACGGGCGGGTGATCATGTATGCCGACCGCATGACCGGCTCGATGGAGCGCGCCATCGGCGAAACCGAGCGCCGCCGCGCCAAGCAGATCGCCTATAACGAGGAGCACGGGATCACCCCGGCGACGATCCGCAAGAATGTCGATGACATCCTGTCGGGGCTCTACAAGGGCGATGTCGACATGAACCGCGTGACGGCAAAGGTCGACAAGCCGATGGTGGGCGCCAACCTGCAGGCCCATCTCGACGGGCTGCGCACCGAGATGCGCAAGGCCGCCGAGAACCTCGAATTCGAAGAGGCGGCGCGGCTGCGCGACGAGGTCAAGCGGCTTGAGGCCGTCGACCTTGCCGTGCATGACGACCCTCTGGCGCGGCAGCAGGCGGTCGAGAAAGCCTCCGACGCGGCCATTGGCACGAAGGGACGGTCGACAGCCGGCCGGCCCGGCCAGCGCGGCGGCAACGTGAAGCGGCGCAAGAAGCACTGAACCACGGGTTGGTTAAGGGCGGATTAAGCGAGCGGGGCGCGGTGTTGCGTTGCCCATTGATACGGCCCTGATGCCGGGGAAAATCGTTCAGGGTGCGCGGGTTGTGGCGCATTCTTGAAAAGAATGCGGACCGAAAACTTTTCAGGATTTCGACGGCGTGCGGAGAAAAGCGATGCTCGAACTCGAGGCCACGAACACCCATCTTTATCCCGGCGCGACCGGCACCATCCTGAGCGGTGAGCCGGTGAGTGGGCCGGTCTCGCTGCGCTTTGCCGATGGCAGCGGGGCGACGGGCACGCTTTCGGGCGAGATGCTGCATATCAAGCCCTACACCACCACGGCCGGCACCGAGATCGCCGCCAAATCCTGGCAGATTGCCTTCGACGGCGACCACTTTCGCATCACCGCCCGCGCCGCCTCCTGAAGGCTGGACAATCCGGGCCGTGCGGCTAAGTCTGCGCGCATGCGATTTCTTCTTGTCTTCCTGTTCTTTCCCGCGGTCGCACTGGCCGATGACTGGCAGGCGCTCGACCAGCCCGGCGCCATCGCGATCATGCGCCACGCGCTGGCGCCCGGCGCCGCCGACCCGGCCGATTTCACGTTGGGCGACTGTGCCACCCAGCGCAATCTCGATGAACGGGGCCGGGCCCAGGCGCGGGCCATCGGCGCGGCGTTCCGTGAGCGGGGTATCCGCTTCGACCGGGTCTTCACCAGCCAGTGGTGCCGATGCCGCGAGACGGCAGAACTGC
The DNA here is from genome assembly GCF_030373445.1 of Roseovarius sp. Classification (GTDB taxonomy): domain Bacteria; phylum Pseudomonadota; class Alphaproteobacteria; order Rhodobacterales; family Rhodobacteraceae; genus Roseovarius. Next base: position 162,179 of record NZ_JAUCYU010000005.1, on the reverse strand, counting down.
TGGACGTCGGACCAGTGGAAGAGGCGCCGGCGCTCAATTCCTTCTTCGACGACTTCTCTGAGGAAGAGGCCAGCACGAACGCCGTAAAGTCCCTGATTTCAGAAACTTCCGGGGCGCGGTTGATGGTGACGCACCAGGTCAACATCTCGGGCCTGACCGGCCGCAGCACGCGGTCGGGCGAGGTACTGATCATCCGGATGACGGGCGACGGGGCCGAAGTGCTGGGCGCGATCATGATCGCGCCCTGACCGGGCGGTTCAGGGCAGCAGCGCCACTTGCGACAGGCGTTCGTAGAAGGGCAGATGGTGGCGCAGGTAATCCCGGAGATGGGGCGCCTCCTCGGCCAGTGCCTCGAACTCGGCCTCCTTGCGGAGCATCTCCTCGGCATCGGCGGCGCGGATGCCGGAGGAGGTGGAGGCGTGCTCATGCCATGAACTGACCTGTTCCCAGTCCTCGGGGGCCTTCTTGTTCCAGTCGAAGGCCTCTTCGCGGAACTCAAGGCCGATCCGCTCCCACAGGCGGGCCATGGTGCCGCGGGTGTCGGCGCGAACGGTCTCGGCCTCGATCACCACGGCATCGTGGCCGGCCTCGGTGACGGCCTGGTAGAGTTTCCATTCGTCCTCGAGCCCGATTTCCTGGCAGGACATCTGCGGATCCAGCTTGTGATAGCTGAGGATCGAGGCCAGCGGGTGGCGGATCAGGAAGCAATGGGTGACCCGTTCCATGAAGGCCGGATCCTTGGTGATTTCCGGTAGAACATAGTACGCCATGTCCTTGAAAAATACAGGGTTTTCCTCGGCCATGCCGATCAGCATGTCGCGGATGCCGGCATAGGTGGTCGGGTGATCCGACTGGGCGTCGAAGCCGGGGAACGGCTTTTCCAGGACGTTGAGGTAGTAATAGTACATGAACGGCTCATGGGCGCAGGTCAGGTCGCCCCGCTCGCGCATCACGCGTTCCATCGCGGTGGACATAGAGCGGGGGTGCGACCAGAGCGCGATGATCTTGTTCATGTCCATGGGCCTCCTGTTGATCAGGGTCAGATTAGCCGCGGGAGGACCGAGGGACAATGGCACAAGCGCAAGCCGCGGCCCGGCATCTGAACCGGGCCTGAAACTGCTGCAACTTTGGGCTTCAAGCCTCAGAAATCGAATATTTCTTCCAGGAAGCCGCCACGCTTTTTCTTCTTGCGTCCGTCATGGCCGCGGCGGTCGTCCTCGGCATTCCAGACCCGGGCCTGGGGCGGTTCGGGTTCCGAGCGGTCGATGATCTTGTCGAGCTCGCCACGGTCGAGCCAGACGCCGCGGCATTTCGGGCAATAGTCGATCTCGACTCCGGCGCGTTCGGCAAGTTGCAGGGTCTCTCCGTCGACGGGGCATTGCATGGCGGGTCTCCTCTGGTGGTTTGCATGTATGGAGGTGTGCAGTACGGGGCCGATCTGCAAGGGACTGCGGCAATATGGGCGGGGTCTTGCGAATCGGGGTTAAAGGGCCGAAATGGCGAGGTTTTCCGATGTCGGTATCGCGTCGGTATTACGTCGGTATCTTGTCGGTGTCCGCGGCGGTGCCGGCGGCCGGTTAACGGGGCGTTCGGAGGCGGCGCAACGGGGGCTTGGAGCGCCTCAGCGGATGGCGCATGGTGGAGCGATGGAACCCGATGACGCCCCCCGCCCCGCAGCCGCCCTCGTTCTGGGGGCGAAGGTGCTGGACGGCGGCCGGCCCTCGGCCGCGCTGGAGCGGCGGGCGTTGCATGCCGCGTGGCTGTACCGAGAGGGCGTGGTGACGCGGATCGTCGCCAGCGGCGGACCGCCCGGCGTGCGGGTGACCGAGGCGGAGGCGATCCGCCGGGTGTGCCTGTCGGCGGGGGTGCCGGACGCGGCGATCCTGCTGGAGACCGAGGCCACGAGCACCGAGGAGAACATCCGCCTCGCCCGGCCCCTCCTCGCGGCGGAAGGGATTGGGGCGGTCTGGCTGGTAACGGACGGGTTCCACGCCCGCCGGGCGGGCTTCACGGCGCGGCGGCAGGGGGTGGACGCGGAGATATCCTGCCCGGAGCTGACCGGCGTGCCGCTGTGGCGGCGGGTCCGGACGCATTTGCGGGAGAGGGCAGCGCTGGCCGTCTACGCGGTGCGGCTGTGGCGGAGGTGAGGGTCAAGTGACGGGTCCAGTGGCATCGCGCTGACGATACTCAGGTTCCCGCAAATGGACGCGGCGCCCTCGGCATGCGAGACTTCCTTGTTCCGGCTACCCGAATTTGGAAGACACCATGTTTACGCTTATCGAGAACACCATCTCATTCGATGATACGTCCCTCGATAGTTTTTACGAGGGGAGCACTACAGTCCATCTTGGTGAAAGGGAGGAGGCGCCGCCCCCTGCACACGACGGGTCGGACAACGGCCACCTCACGACCTACTACCAGTCCTTGCTGGGTGCGGATGTATGGTTTTCCGCCGAAGGGACCGGTTACCGCTACTCCGATTGCGGTGCCATGCGTTTTTTCAACGAGTTGGCGACGGTGATCTGTGCCCTTCCGATGCACAGGCTCGACACGATAAAGTTTCGCGGGCCGGACCTGGACGAAAGCTGGGAATTGTCCCGTGCGGGCGCCCGTTACATGCTTCGGGAGTCCCGGTGGACGGAGGCGCTGAGCGCTGACCGTGACGCGTTCGATGCATCGGTCTGGGATGCCATGCGCATCCTGATGTGGGCCTACAGGAAGCAGTTTCCCGACGTTCCCCACGTAACCGACTATACGCATTGCCTGCGCGTTGCCGGAAATCCCATGTTCTACGGCGCAACAGGACGGTGATCGGAGGGGCCATGGCAGGGCTAACCTGTGGTCTCAACCTCTCCCCGCCGGGCGAACGCCGGCCCGTGGGGAGGCGCTGCACCGCTGTTTTCTGGCAATTCATGGTGCCGAATACATCTTCGTTCTGAACGTGGCACAGCATCTCAAAAGCGCCTGCCCGGCCGCCTTCGGCCTCTATTCCGGGCGTGTGCCAAACCGAACCGGGCGGGCACCCCGACTGCTCGGCGGCAGCCCCTACCGCGTCATCATCACGTCGACATACCGCCCGTTGCTGCCCGTGCCGTAGGGGCTGACGAACACCGCCGCCCTACCCTTGTGCATAGCCTGACACGCAACACTCCTCACCCGCCGCGCCATGCCCAAAGCAGATCAGAACACGGAATAATCGTAGAACCCGAAATCCTCGACACCCAGGTCTGGCCGTCCCTTTATGAAGGCGACCTCGTTCCCGTAACCGCCCGTCCCGGCATCCCTGGAATTCTCGATGTAGACGTAACCGTCGATGTAGGTGATGGTGTAGTCTTCGTAACTGTACTCCTCCATCACCGTCACTTCGAATTGCAGCATCTCGGGAGAGTCTTCCAGGACATTCAGGTTCTGCCAATCGAGATTCTCGGAGCCGATACCAGCCACGTAGATGGAGTATCCGCCGGTGAAATCGAACACGAACTCATCCTCGCCCGGCTCGAAGTCATGAATGCGCGCGAGGCCTTCGGAGGTTTGCGTCACCACGAACTTGTCCGCGCCGGGGCCGCCCTTCATGCCGGTGATGGTTCCGGGGTGCACCGCAGTGGGGCCTTTCATGTAAAGCACGTCGTCGCCGGGACCGCCTGCCAGCCTTTCGTGGCCCGCTTCCCCGACGCGGCCGCCGGCGGTAATCGTGTCGTTGCCGTTGCCCCCGTAGATGAACTCCTCTTCGCGATAAATCGATCCGATAATGATATCGTCCCCGTCGCGCCCGTGCAGGACAAGTGGACCGTCGGGCAGCAATTCGGGGTCGTAGTGGTATCCCCAGGGGTCGCCCTCTTCGTTCGGCATATCGTACCAGACCAGTACGTCGTCATGGTTTCCCAGGTCCACACGGTTGATGGTGGAATCGCCGAAGCGCAGTTCGAACTGCTCGAAATTGGAGAAGGTGGCATTCGCGAACGTCATCGGGCCGCGATCGAGGTCACGGAAATCGACGTGATCCCCGCCGTTCCAGACCGGGTACCCGTTGTACTGTATCAGAACCAGCACGTCTACGCCCTTGCCGCCGTCGATCTCGGCGCGAATCGCGTTCAACCCGTCGCTGCTCGACAGGAATCTCCACTCGACCGTGTCCTTGCCGCGATTGAGCGTGACAACGTCGTGATCCCAATCCTCGGCGGGAAAGTCCTGGTAGGAACTGCTATACAGACCGCCGAGGAAATAGTCGTTTCCGCGCCCCCCGTAATACCTGGTCGAGCCATGGAAATCGAAGAAGACGTCGTCGCCGGCCTCGCCTTTGCTTATCCCGTAACCATCCCCGTTGGTGGCCCTTACACCGCTGTTGTAAAACGTGTCGTCGCCTGCCCCGGCAAAGACGACAGCGGCATCGCCATAGATTTCGTCATTCCCGCCCATAAGGTAGGCCGTGCCGATCGGCGTACCGAGCTCACGCGCGGAATTCGCCGCGATCTCGAGCGCTTCGCCGTCGTCGGTGGCGACGAAGGTCGGCCCATCCTGCCAGTAGTGATAGAGTTCGTCTTCACCCCCAGGGTTCAGGATGAAGTATCCGTAACTGCTTTTGGGAAGCATGCGATTTATTCCTGGTCTTTACCGGTGGCCCGGTGCCTTCGAACCCTGCAACCTATAATCTTCATCAAAAATCGTTTCGCAACAAATAATTGACCTCGGGCGGAGGTAGATCCGCCGACATTCGCCCCGGCTCGAAGCTCGCGGTGCTGCGGGTCCGCTCCCCCGCGCCCCCTACCGCGCCACCGTCACATCCACATACCGCCCGATCCCGCCCGAACCGTAGATGCGCACGAACACCGTCGCGCCGCCCTGCAGAAGGTTCTGCCGTGCGACCGGGTCCATCGAGCCGTTCATGATCATCCGCTCCATCGCCGCGCGGTTATCGACATTGCCGAAGAACGGATCCCATTCGTCGCCCACCTGGCGGATGCCGTAGCGGTGGTAATTGGCCCGGTCCTGCCGGAGCACCTGCCATGGCTGGGTCAGGCGGGCGCCCTTGGAGTTGTAAAGGTCGTCGGTGCCGATGTAGGCGGTATAGGCACCGATCAGCTGTTGCGCCGCGGCGGGGCTGGCAAACGCCAGCAGCCCGGCGGCGAGGAAAGACTTGAAGTAACGCATATTGGCCTCGGAAATGCACACATGCCCCGTGGCATGCGCCTGGAGCATACGCCCGCCCGGGCCGGTGCGGCGAGTCTTTTCGTGCCGGGGCCCCCGCCTAGAGGACGGTCTAGCGGACGACGTGCACCGCGCAGGTGGCGTGTCGCACCACCTGGTGCGCCGTGCTGCCCAGCAGCAGGTCGGCCATGCCGGGCCGGTGGCTGGCGATGACGATGCAGTCGACCGCGTTCTCCTCGGCCCAGTCGGTGATGGTGCGCCCGGCATGGCCGTCGACGACAATGCCCTGTGCGCCGGGGATGCGGGAGGCCATCTCGGACAGTTCCGCGTCGATCGCCTTGCGGCTTTCGACCAGGTATTCCTGCGGCGTGTACGAGATCGCGTAGGTCGGCACCTGTTCCATCACGTGCAGCAGGGTGATGCGGCCGCCCTCGCCGGTCAGAAGCTGGGCGACGCTCATGGCGCCGGCGGCGTCGCGGTCGTCTTCGAAGGATACGGGGACAAGGACATGGGTGTACATCTTGGCTCTCCAATGCGCGTTGCGGCGCGGTGTGACTGTGCAACCGCCGCCTGCCCCGCATTGTTCCGCATCATCCCGCGCGGCGCTGTCCCAGCCGCGACATCGCGCGCCCGTCTGTGACGATGAGGCCCAGGGCGATGAGGGCGAAGCCCGCGATGGCGCCGGGCGACAGGCGCTCGCCCAGCACGCCGGCCCCCAGCGCCACGGCGACGGGCGGGATCATCAGGGTGACAAGCATCAGGTTCGCCGCCCCTGCCCTTGCGAGGATGCCGAAATAGAGCAGGTAGGCCAGCGCGGTGGACAGCGTGGAGAGCGCCAGCAGCGCGGCCCAAGCCCCGAGCGGCAGGGCCAGCGTGGGCATGCCATCGGTCAGCAGCACGAGCGGGAGCATCAGGAGCGTGCTGCCCGTCAGCATGCCGAGCGCGTTCATCTCGGGCGGCGTGCCCGAGAGCATGGCGCGGCCCCAGACGCTGGCTAAGGCATAGCTGAGCGCCGCGCCGAGAATGGCAAGCTGGGCGAGGTTGGTGGGGTCGAGCCCCGAAAGGGCGCCCGGCCCCATGACCGCCGCCACCCCCGCCAACCCGAAAAGCGCGCCGATAATCTTGCGCGGGGTCAGCGGCTCGTCGGCCAGCACCAGCCCGGCCACCACCGCGGCGAACACCGCCGTCGTGCCGTTGAGGATCGCGGCGAGCCCGCTGTCGATGCGGGTCTGGCCCCAGAAGATCAGCGAGAAGGGAATGGCGTTGTTGAGCGCCCCCATCACCAGGTAGGCGCTCCAGATGCGCGGGCTGCGAGGGATGGCGATGCCGCGCAGGCGGATGACGAGGAACAGCACCGGCAGCGCCCAGGCGACGCGGTGCAGCGTGATGGTGAGCGGGGGGACATGGTTCAGCGCGATCTCGGCCAAGAAGAACGAGCCGCCCCAGACGGTGGCGAGCGCGGCCATCATCAGGGCGGCCGAGGGGGTGATGGCGGGCGATGTCATGGCTGAGACATGGCACGGGCCGGCGCATCCGGGCGACCCGGATCCTGCGCTTTACTTCGACATCGCCTCTTCGATCTGCTGGGCGATCTGGGTGGCCCAGTCGCCGATGATCGGCAGGAATTCCACCTGGCTCAGGAACCAGGCGATGATCGACAGGAGCAGCGTGGCGCCCAGCACCGAGCCCAGCCCGAAGACCAGCCCGCGGGCGAAGTTGAAGGCCAGCACCCTGGGCAGGGAATTGTGCATGCGGATGAAATTGTGGGAATTGAGGCGCGAGACCTCGCGCGTGAGCGAGCGCAGCTCGGCGCGCACGTCCTCGGGGGCCGGCTCGGGCTCTGGCTGTCGTCGTCTGCGGCGGAAGCGGGTCAACCGAACGTGGCCGTCACGTCGTACATCACCGGCTCGAAGCTCTTGCACATCTCGTGGATCCTGCGGTTGCGGCGGCGCATCTCCTCGCTGCGGAGCATGGCCTGGAAATCCTGCCGCGAGCGCCATTGCGAGTAATTGGCGATGCGGGTCTGGGCATCGTTCACGTGCAGGCCCGCGGCGATGAAGCCGGGTTGTTTCGAGATGAACTCCTCGTAGGCGGCGGTGAGCTCGTCCATAAGGTCCTGGCAGGTGCCGGGGGTCATCTCGAAGGTGGTGATGACGGTCTGGACATCGTGTGACGTGGCGATCTTGGGCATCGGGCTTCCCTCCTTGCACTGTCAGCCTAACAGCTAGCACGGCACGAACAACGCGCAAGACGCGTTCTGGCGGCGATTAACCTCTCCTTTACCAGTTTCGGCAAGGCTCGGAGGTGGAGGCTGAACGACATGGTGCGGATTCTGGTCCTGCTGCTGGCGTCAGCGGCCGGACCTATGGCCGCGGCCGGGCCCTGGCCCATGGCGAAGGGCGAGGGGCATCTCTGTTTCTCGCTGGAAGGGGATGCCGGCGATGGCGCGGGCGCCTATGCCACGCTCTACACCGAGGTGGGCGTGGGCAAGGGCCGCGTCGTGGGCTTCGATTTCGGACAGGCGGAGGAGGATCTCGACAAGGCGGTGCTGTTCGCGCGGTTTCCGTTGGGGGCGCGCGGGGGCGACATCGTGCAGGCCTGGGAGATGGGCGTGGGCATGGTGGATGGTGCGCTGGCGCTGCGGCCGGGCGTGTCCGTCGGCCGGGGGTTCACGCTGGGCGAGAGCCCCGGCTGGGTCGCGCTCGACAGCCGGGCGGTGCTGACCGAGGCGGGCACCGGGGTATTCGAGACCGACCTGACGGTGGGCGCTGAGATACGGGGCGGGCACAAGTGGATGGTGCAGCTTCAGATGGCCGCGCCCGATGACGGCGACCCTTACGTGAAGATCGCGCCCAGCTTCGCGTTCAAACAGGGAAAGGGCCGTCACCTCCTTCTGGGGGCGACGGCCGGTCTGGTGAATACCGACACGGTGAAGTTCACCTTCGGCATCTGGCAGAAGTTCTGAGGCGCGTCAGGCCGGCGTGTCGATCCGCAGGCGGATCGTCACGGTGCCCTCGACCGGTTTTTCCCAGCGCAGGTTCACCCTGTCCTTGTTCGGCCCCTGCTGGACCTGGTGATAGGGCATCCCCCAGTAGATCGGCCCGCTCTGTTCGCGAATGGCCCCCTTGGGCGTGACCGATTCCACCGTCCGCGCCCAGGCCTGGAAGGGCAGCTTGGGAAAGGGCTCGACCACCCAGGTGTCGCTATGGCTGGCCTCGATATGCTCCATCACCAGCGGGTTCTCGACCACGGTGTTGACGTTGTTGAAGGCGTTGCCCGTGAAGGTGATGTTCCTGAACCGGCTGAAATCCATCTCGGCGAAGCTGGTGTCTATCCCCTCGACCCGGTCGATATTGCCGTCGAACAGGCGGAAGGTGTTGCCGGTGACGTTGAGCCCGTTGATGAAATGGCCGGTGCCGTAGGGTTTGACCCGGATGAAGTTGAACGATGGTGCCGTGCTTTGCGACAGGAAGTTGTTGTTGGTGATGCTCATTGCCGAGAACGAGAACTCGCTGGAAAAGCCGGGGTTCTTGTCATGCTCGTTGGTCCACTCGATGGAACAGTCGCAGATGTAGTTGCCGCTGATCGTCGCCCGGGAATTGGTATGCGCCATGACGATCCCGGCGCTGCGCGGGCCGACGTCGGCGGCGTCGCCCTGGAAGACGTGGTTGCCGAGGATCACCGAACTGGTGCCGCCCACCACCGCGAAATGCTTGAAATAGGTGCAGCGATTGTGGCGGATCTTCACGTCGTTGGCGTTGATGTTGACCCCGATCGAGGTGCGGTTCGGCACCAGGAGCTGGGTCTCGTCCGACAGGAACTGGCAGCGGTCGATCATCATGCCCTGGCAACCGTCGCCATGGCTCGACACGCCCCGTTCGCGCGGCGAGGTGAACCAGCAGTCGCGCAGGTGAAAGCCGATGCCCTTGGTGGGCAGCAGAAGCCCGTTGCAATCGCCCCGACAGAGGAAATCGACGTTGGAAATGGCGAATTTCGAGATCTTCGAGAAACCGCTGAAATCGAGCATGTACTTGAAGCGGCGGAAGGTGAAGTTCTGCGTGCCCACCGCGTCGTAAAGCTCGCGGCTGAGCTCGATCGTGCCGGCGCCCACGTTCTTCGACTTCACATAGACCTCGCGGCCCACCCCGTTGCCCTCGACCAGCGAGCCCACCGGGATGTTGGCGACATTGGTCACGTTGTTGAGCTCATACCCCTTGCTGGTGGTATAGCTGGCCTGCGAGGTGACCGTCTCGGTATCCCAGTTGGGGCCGGCCACGACCGAGAACTGGCCGTTGCTGATCACCCGCCGCTGGGCGAAGCTGCTGACATCGGGGGCCGCGGCCTTGAGGTCGACGGGCTCGCGCAGGTCGATCTTGAGGCCGGCCATGTCAAGCTCGACATGGTGCGGCGTGCTGATCAGCGACTGGAACGCCTTTCGGAACGCCACCTCCTCGACACCGAAGGCGTCGATATAGCCCGGCAGGTCGAAATTCTGCATGAGTGTCAGCACCTTGTCGGCGGGCATGGTGACCGTCCCGTCGAACCGCGCGCGCGCCTGCAAGGTCACGCTGTCGCCGAGGTAATAGGTCCCCTCGGGCACCAGCACGTCGCGCCCGTCGGCGGCGGCGTCGGCGGCCTCGAAGGCGGCGTGATCGTCGGTGACGCCATCGCCCACGGCGCCGTAATCGCGCACGTCGACCACGCCGATCAGGTCACGCAGGAAGAAGCGGGTGACATCCTCGATCTCGATATCGTCGATCCGGACGACGCCCCCGTTCGGGCCGGTCAGGTCGAGCCCGAAATGGCCGTAAAGCGCCTCGGTGCCCCAGGCCATGTCGACGCCGCCGCGGCTGCCGGTGCCGACGATGGCGCTGATTTCGACCACGTCGCCATAGCTGGTCAGGGTGGTTTCCGGCCCGGTCTCGTCGACGCCGGTGACATGGGCGCCGCCCGCGCCGCCCGCCCAGCCGGCGATGCGCACATCCGGCAGCGCGCCGCTGATCGCCTTCACCCGCGCCCGGATGCGCAGGTAGCAGCCCGGCAGGATCGGCGTCTCGCCGGTGTAGCGCAGCCTCATGGTGGATTGCGTCTTCAACAGCTCCAGCGCGCCGCCGAAATCGGCATCCGAGGGCACGAAGGCCGCATCGGGGGAATTGTCGTAAGTGTCGGAGCCCGGCGTGCCGTTGCCGCTCGACCAGACGTCGAGCCCGCTTGCGAAGGCCGGCGGCATGAAGATGATGCCATCGGTAACTGCCTTGTTCATCGCTTTCCCTTTCCGCATCCGCCGCGCGGCAGGCACGGCCGGGATGTCAATTGGATTACCTGACCGAACGGTCGCACCGCCGGCGGAAAGGGGAGTTAGACAGGGGGTGTTAACCGGGTGTCACAGCAACGTACACCGGCCCGAGGCGCGTCAGGCCGTGCCTTCGGTCGCCTTGCGCACCCGCACCGCGTTGATCAGCCAGCCGGTGCCCCCCGGCACCATCTGGTATTCGAGGATATAGAGCGCGCCCTCGGCATCCCGCACCATCACGTTCTGCCACAGCTCCTTGCCGCGGCGGTCGATGGACAGGAAGTTCACCTCCGAGGGTCGCCAGACCATCGGGTAGCCCTGCCGCACCATCTGGCCGAACTTCTCGGGCGTGCCGAAGATGTCCTTGATCATTGGGCTGGCATAGGTGAAGGCGGTTTCGAAATCGTCGGCGAGGAAGGCGTCGATCTGGTTCGAGATCACCTTCTCTATATCCTCGTTGGCCTTCGCGGGCAGCGCCAGCGCAAGGGCGACAAGGATCGCGCTTATCATGTGTCGCATATCATACCTCCATGCAGGTGATACGCAGGTGACGCGGCGCCCGGATCACTTTGGGCGACGACGCGGGAACCGATGGCACCGCCCCGCCGGGCCGTGATAGGATGCCGCCCAAAGGAGACACGCCATGGCCCACCACTTTCCGCGCCGCGCCATCCTTGGCTGGATCGGCCTGATCGGCCTGACCGGATCGGCCGCGCCCGCCCAGGATGTCGAGGAACCCGACCCCACCGACCTCGTGCCGCGCCGCTTCTCGCCCGAGGAGTTCGCGAGGCTCGACGTCAACGAGATCTACATGGCGGCCCTGGCCCTGCGCCGGGGCCGGACGATCCGGATCGATGGCTGCTCGAACGAGGCCAGCGCCGAGATCATCCGCACCGCCAATGCCGATCGTGCCGCCGGGCTCGAGATGTTGCGCCGGCATTGCAGCGGATAGCTCAGCGGCCCGCCAGCGCCTGTGCCTGTTGCCAGGCGGCGTCATCCACCTCGACCGGGTCGGCGCCCTGCCGCCCGGCGCCGGGAATGCGCGCGCCCTCGTCCTGTGCCACCATCCCGGCGATCCGGGCGAAGCGGTCATGGAAGGCGCCCGACATCCCCGGATCGATCAGCAGGTAATAGTCGCCGATATCGTGCGGCTCGCCTTCCGGCGCCTTCAGCGGGGCGATGTCCGGCGCGGACCGGCTGCCGGTCATGCCCGCCGCCAGCAGCTCCGCCATCAGGCCGAAGCCCCAGCCCTTGTAACCGCCCATGCTGACCAGCGAGCCGCCCAGCGCGGCCTCGGGGTCGGTCGTGGGGGTGCCCTCGGCATCGACGGCCCAGCCTTCGGGGATTTTCTCGCCCGCCGCCTTTGCCATAGTGATCTTGCCCAGCGCCACCGTGGTGGTCGACTGGTCGAACAGCATGGCGATGCCTCCCTCCCCGTCCGGCACGGCGAAGGAGATCGGATTGGTGCCGATGACCCGCGTCTTGCCGCCCGGCGGCGCCACGATGGGCGATGCATTGGTCATGCCCAGCGCGATCAGGCCCTGCCGCGCGATCTGCTCGGTGAAGAAACCCAGCGAGGTGCAGGTATGGGCGTGGCAGATGGCAAGGCTCGCCACACCACACTCCCGCGCCGCCGCCACAGCTTCGGGCAAACCGCGCGCGAAGGCCGGCTGCGCGAAGCCCAGCCGCGCGTCGACCACCACCGCGCCGGGGCGTGGGCGGCTGACCTCCGGCGCCACGTCGCCCTTCACCCGGCCCGATTCCAGTTGCTGGCAATAGCTTTCAAGGTAGTAGAGCCCGCAGATGCGGTTGCCGTGGCTCTCCGCCTCCCGCACCGCGCGCGCCACCTCGCCGGCAATCCAGTCTTCCGCGCCATGCGCCACCAGCGCCGCGCGCGTCACCTCTTCGATCTCGGCCAGCGATACCTTTGTCATCCTGCCCCCCGGGCTTCTTCTTGGTCCAAATACTCACTCCGACGGCGCCAAGAGCACCGCCGCGAGAGGGCCCTATCCCGCGACAACCGCCCCCTGGTCGAGCTTGACCACCCGGTCCATCCGCGCGGCCAGTTCGAGGTTGTGCGTGGCGATCAGTGCCGCCAGCCCGGTGCCGCGCACGAGCTGCATCAGCGTCTCGAACACCGTGTCCGAGGTGACGGGGTCGAGGTTGCCGGTGGGCTCGTCCGCCAGCAGCAGCCGCGGGGAATTCGCCAGCGCCCGGCAGAAGGCCACGCGCTGCTGTTCGCCGCCCGACATGGCCGAGGGGCGGTGCCCGGCCCGTTCGGCGATGCCGACCTGGCCCAGCAGCTCGTCCGCCCGGGCGATGGCCTTCGCCCGCGGCACGCCATCGGCCAGTTGCGGCAGCACGATGTTCTCGCGCGCGGTGAATTCCGGCAGCAGGTGGTGGAACTGGTAGACGAAGCCCACCTCGCGCCGCCGGGCAATGGTGCGACGGCGGTCCGACAGGCCCGTCATCGCCTCGCCGCCGATCTCGACGATCCCGCTGTCGGGCGTGTCGAGCAGCCCCGCGATATGCAGCAGCGTCGACTTGCCCGCGCCCGAGGGCGCCACCAGCGCCACCATCTCGCCCGCGGCAATCTCCAGCCCGGCCTCGCGCAGCACGCGCACCTCGCCCTTCTGGCCGGCATTGTAGGTCTTCTCGATCGCCTTCAGGCGCAGCATCGGGTCACTCATAGCGCAGCGCCTCCACCGGGTTGAGCCGCGCGGCACGGCGGGCGGGGAAGATGGTGACGATGAAGCTGAGGCCCAGCGACAGGCCCACCGCCGACATCACGTCCCAGAATTGCAGCTTGGCGGGCAGGAAATAGATGCCGCGGCTGTCGGGCGTCCAGATCGGCTGGTCCGAGAAGGAATCGAGCAGCGCGAAGATCGGGTCGATATAGATCGCGAACAGGCACCCGAGCAGCACGCCGAAGGCGGTTCCGATCACGCCGGTAAAGGCGCCGCAGATGAAGAACACCCGCAGGATCGACCCTTCGGTCAGGCCCATGGTGCGCAGGATGCCGATATCGCGCCCCTTGTTCTTGACCAGCATGATCAGGCCGGAGGTGATGTTCATCGCCGCGATCAGCACCAGCACCGACAGGATCACGAACATCACGTTATCCTCGACATCCAGCGCGCGCAGGAAGCTGCCCGAGGAATCCTTCCACGTCCAGAGATAGGCGCGCTCGCCCGCCGCCTGCCGCAGGGGGCCCGCCATCGCCTCCAGCGCCTCGGGCTCCTCGAGCATCACTTCCAGCTCGTCCGCCCGCCCTTCGCGGTTGAAGAAGCTCTGCGCCTCCTCGAAGGGCAGGTAGGCGCGGATCTTGTCGATGTCGTAGCGCCCGGCCTCGAAGACATAGACCACCTCGTAGGCATTGACGCGCGGCGAGCTTCCCAGAGCCGTTTTCACGCCGTTGGGCGAGATCAGCTTGATCCGGTCGCCAACCGAAACGCCCAGTTCGCGGGCCAGAACACCGCCCAGCGCGATGCCGTTCGGGAAGGCCTCGATATCGCCGATCGAGGTCTCCTCGTTGGCGATGCGGGGGATGGTCTTGAGGTCATCGAGCGAGATGCCGAACACCTCGACCCCGGCCGAGCGGTCGCGGGCATTGCCCATCACCTGCCCTTTCACCAGCGGGGCGACACGGGTCACGCCCGGCACCTGCCGCACGCGCTCGGCCATGGCCTCGTAATCCTCGATCGTGCGGTCGATGCGGCCGGTCTGCTGGTCGACGTTGCCGCCGCTGTAGATCGTCACATGGGCATTGGCGCCAAGGATGGTGTCGACGAACTCGGCCCGGAAGCCCGAGCGCACGGCCAGCGTGGCGATTAGCGCGAAGACCGCCAGCGTGATACCGATCAGGCTGATCCATGTCATCGTGGAGACGCCGCCCTCGGCCCGCCGGGCGCGCAGGTAGCGCCAGGCGATCATCCATTCGAAACGGGAAAACGGGGCTGGATTGGCTGCCACTTGGACCTCGAATTTATTTTGCGCGGACCTTGGGCATTGGGAGGTCCTGCGTCAAGCGAAAGGCGCCGCGCCTCAGCAGGAGCCGACGTTCAGCCCCTCGGACATCTTGCCGACGCGCGGGTCATAGACCCCGCGATCCTCTTCCGAGTACTCGATCAGCCAGTGCCCCAAGACCACGTCGCCATCGCAGGACTTGCCCTGCTCGACCCGCAGGTAGAACACCATGCCACCCTCGGTGCCCGACAGCACGAACCAGTCGTCCTGGCCGGCCTCGTAGGTGATCTCGCCCCCACTATTGGCATAGAACGCCTTGGTATCCTCGCGATAGGCGGTGATGCTGTCGGTGGTGTTGTAGCTGCCGTAGATGCTGATGTGGCCGCTGTCCTCGGGGCTCGAAAACTCGCGCCCGTCGCCATTCTGCGGCGCGGGACCGGCGGCGAAGCCCACGGGCAACGTGCCATGCACGTCGAAGCGGTCATTGTGATAGGTCAGGCTGTCGGCAACGGCCGCCGCGCCCCACAGCACGGCGCCACCGGCAAGCGACAGGGTTGCGGCGCGTCGGGTCATGGCGGGCCTCACATCCACGTGTGGAACGAGCTGTTGGCCATCGGCTCGACCTGTCCCAGGCGGGGGTGATGGGGACCGTAGATGGCCGCCAGCTTCTCGATCGCCTTCTCGGGGGGCAGCTCCTCGCTCTCGCCGGTGCGGCGGGAGGTCAGCTCCACCACCCCGTTCTTGAGGCCCCGCGGTCCCACGGTGATGCGCCACGGCAGGCCGATCAGGTCCATCGTCGCGAACTTGCCGCCCGCCCGCTCGTCGCGGTCGTCGTAGAGCGGCTCGAGCCCCAGCGCGGTGACCGCCTTGTAAAGCGCCTCGCAGGCCTCGTCGGCTTTCTCGTCGCCCTGCTTGAGGTTGACGATGCCCACGTGGAACGGCGTCACCCCCTCGGGCCAGATGATGCCCTTGTCGTCGTGGCTGGCCTCGATGATGGCGCCCACCAGCCGGCTGACGCCGATGCCGTGGCTGCCCATGTGCACCGGCACGGGCTTGCCGTCGGGGCCCTGCACGGTGGCGCCCATCGGCTCGGAATACTTGGTGCCGAAATAGAAGATCTGGCCCACCTCGATCCCCCGGCCCTCACGCCGGCGCTCTTCGGGCACGCGCTCGTGGAAGACCGTTTCCTCGTGCGTATCGTCGGTGCGGGCGTAGCGGCTGGTGAACTCCTCCAGCACCGACTGGCACTGGCCGACATCGTTGTAATCAATGTCGCGGTCGCCGAATTTCAGGTCGGTGATCTCGCTGTCGTAGAACACGCCCGACTCGCCCGTTTCGGCCAGCACGAGGAATTCATGCGTGTCGTCGCCGCCGATGGGCCCGCTGTCGGCGCGCATCGGGATCGCCTGAAGCCCCATCCGCTCATACGTCCGCAGGTAGCTCACAAGGTGGCGGTTATAGGCGTGCAGTGCGTCCTCTTTCGTCAGGTCGAAATTGTAGCCGTCCTTCATCAGGAACTCGCGGCCCCGCATGACGCCGAAGCGCGGGCGCACCTCGTCGCGGAATTTCCACTGGATCTGGTAGAGCGTCATCGGCAGGTCCTTGTAGCTGCCGACATGGGCGCGGAAGATATCCGTCACCAGCTCTTCCGCCGTGGGGGTATAGAGCATGTCGCGGCCGTGCCGGTCCTGCATCCGCAGCATCTCCTTGCCGTAATCGTCATACCGCCCGCTTTCGCGCCACAGGTCGGCCGATTGCAGCACCGGCATCAGGATCGGGTTGTGCCCGGCGCGAATCTGCTCTTCATGCACGATGTTCTCGATCTTGCGCAATACCTTGAAGCCCAGCGGCAGCCACGAGTAGATCCCGGCGGTGGCCTGCTTGATCATCCCCGCCCGCAGCATCAGCCGGTGGCTGACGATCTGTGCCTCGGCGGGGTTCTCCTTGAGAACGGGCAGGAAGTAACGGGACAGGCGCATCGGGCGGACCTCGTGATGGGTGGCGTTCGGCCCCCCGTTTATGGCTTTGCCGGGGGTGAGACAAGCCATGCGGGCGTTCAGGGACCGGTTTTCGCACCCGCCTGCCCCTTCACGGCTGAATCGCACCGGCCCGGCGCGGTTTCTCTCACCCCGCCCTTGAAAGCGCGCCCCGCATCGGCAATGTGTAGACCGACGCTTAACCGGGGCAACCATGGCACTTCCCGTCTCCACGCAGGCCAGATACTGGGGCATCGCCGCGGCGGTGTTCCTCGTTCTGATGTGGTTCCTGGGCGACGTGATCCTGCCTTTCGTGCTGGGCGGGGCCATCGCCTACCTGCTCGACCCGATCGCCGACCGATTCGAGAGGATGGGCTGTTCGCGGGCCGTGTCGGTCATGCTGATCACGCTGGTGGCGGTGATGATCTTCGTCATTCTCGCGCTCCTGGTGATCCCGACGCTGGTGAACCAGACCATTACCCTGTTCGAGACGGTGCCGCGGGTCTTCTCCGAGTTGCAGATGTTCCTGACCAACCAGTTCCCCTCGCTGGTCGACGACGACTCGACCCTGCGCCAGTCGCTGACCGCGTTGGGCCAGACGATCCAGGAACGCGGCGCGCAGATCGTGGAATCGATCCTTACTTCCGCGGCTTCGCTGATCAACGTGGTGGTGCTTCTGGTCATCGTGCCGGTGGTCGCCGTCTACCTGCTCTACGACTGGGACCGGATGGTCGCCGAGATCGACGCGCTGCTGCCGCGCGACCACGCCCCCGTCATCCGCCGTCTGGCACGCGAGATCGACCGGACGATGGCCAGCTTCATCCGCGGCATGGGCACGGTCTGCCTTGTGCTTGGCACGTATTACGCCGTGGCGCTGATGGCGGTGGGGCTGCAATTCGGCCTCGTCGTGGGGGCCATCGCGGGGCTCATCACCTTCATTCCCTACGTGGGCGCGCTGGTGGGCGGTGTGCTGGCCATCGGGCTCGCGCTCTTCCAGTTCTGGGGCGACTGGGTCTCGATCGGGCTGGTCGTCGGCATCTTCGTGCTGGGACAGGTGATCGAGGGCAATATCCTGACGCCCAAGCTGGTGGGCAACTCCGTGGGCCTGCACCCGGTCTGGCTGATCTTCGCGCTCTCGGTCTTCGGCGCGCTTTTCGGCTTCGTCGGCATGCTGGTCGCGGTGCCGGTGGCGGCGGCGCTGGGTGTGCTGGCGCGGTTCGGGTTGCAGCATTACAAGGACAGCTCGCTCTATCGCGGGCAGGCCGAGGACGACTTCCGGTAATGGCCCGCCAGCTCAGCTTCGACCTGCCGGTGCGCACTGCGCTCGGGCGCGACGACTTCTTCGTATCGTCGGCCAACGCCACCGCCGTGGCGATGATCGAGGGCTGGCGCACGTGGCCTGCCCGCAAGCTGGTGCTGGTGGGCCCGCGCGGGGCCGGCAAGACCCACCTCGCCCATGTCTGGGCGGCGCAGAGCGGCGCGCGGATCATCCCGGCGCGGGACGTGGCCGGGGCCGACATCCCGGCGCTGGCCGAGGGGCCGGTCGCGGTCGAGGATTGCGACGCCATCGCCGGCGACCGCGCGGCCGAGGATGCGCTCTTCCACCTCCACAACCTCGCGCTGGCCGAAGGGCAATCGCTGCTTTTCACCGCCGCTGCCGCGCCCAGCCAGTGGCCGCTCGGCCTGCCCGACCTGGCCAGCCGGATGCAGGGCACGCCCACGGTCCAGATCGCGCCGCCCGACGACGAATTGCTGATGGCGGTGATGATGAAGCTGTTTTCCGACCGCCAGCTCTCGCCCGCGCCGCCGACACTGACATTCCTGGTCCGCCGCATCGACCGTTCCTTCGATGCCGCACGGGATATCGTCGAGCGTCTCGATGCGGCAGCGCTCGAGCAGCGCCGGCCGATCAACACCGGTCTCGCCCGCGAGTTGCTGGACAATGACGACACGTAAGGGCAGACTCCGTCACCTTCCCGTCACGAAAATCGCGCAAGACACCGAGCAGAATGAACAACGCCGATTTCCTCAAATCCCCCATGCCCGACCCTGTCGAGCTGCCCGATCTCGACCTTGACGGGCCGGGGCGGTTCTTCAACCGCGAGCTGAGCTGGCTGGGCTTCAACTGGCGCGTGCTGGAAGAGGCGCAGAACCCGCGCGTGCCGCTGCTGGAACGGCTGCGATTCCTGTCGATCTCGGCCAACAACCTCGACGAGTTCTACAACGTGCGCGTCGCCGGCCTGCGCGAACTGGCGCGCGAGGGGCGATCGAACCCCGGCGCCGACGGGCTGACACCGGCCGAACAGCTTGTCCTGATCGACGAGAACGCCCGCCGCCTTCTGGCCAGCCAGCAGGCCACGCTGGGCCATCTGCGTGCCGAGATGGAAGCGCAGAACATCCTGATCCTGTCGCGCGACGGGGTCTCCGACAGCGACCGCACCTTCCTGTCCGACGCCTTTCTCAACAAGGTCTTCCCGGTGCTCTCGCCGCTGGCGATCGACCCGGCGCACCCCTTCCCCTTCATTCCCAACCTGGGCTTCTGCCTTGCCCTGCAGCTGGAACGGAAATCCGACCGGCGCGCGCTTCAGGCGCTGCTGCCCATCCCCCAGCAGATCGACCGCTTCACCTTCCTGCCCGCCCCCGAGGGCACCCATCGCGCCCTGCCGCTGGAAGAACTGCTGCTCCTGCATCTCGACAGCCTGTTTCCCGGCTATCGCTGCAAGGATCACTGCGCCTTCCGCGTCCTGCGCGACAGCGATCTCGAGGTCGAGGAGGAGGCCGAGGACCTGGTGCGCGAATTCGAGGTGGCGCTGAAACGCCGCCGCCGGGGCGAGGTGGTGCGGATGAACATCTCGGCCAATGCCCCCGACGCCCTGCGCGCCACCATCATGCGCGAGCTGCACGTGGGCGCCGACGAGGTGGTCGAGGTCGACGGCATGATCGGCCTCGCCGACCTCAAGGAGCTGGTCATCGACAGCCGGCGCGACCTGCTCTGGCCCGCCTTCACCCCCCGCGTGCCCGAGCGGGTGCAGGACCATGACGGCGACATGTTCGCCGCCATCCGCCAGAAGGACATGCTGCTACACCACCCCTACGAGACCTTCGACATGGTGGTCCGCTTCCTGGCGCAGGCGGCGCGCGACCCGGACGTGGTGGCGATCAAGCAGACGCTCTACCGGACGTCCAAGAACTCTCCCATCGTCGAGGCGCTGTGCGAGGCGGCGGAAGACGGCAAGTCGGTCACCGCGCTGGTCGAGCTGAAGGCGCGGTTCGACGAGGCCGCCAATATCCGCCAGTCCCGCCGGCTGGAGCGGGCGGGCGCGCACGTGGTCTATGGCTTCATCGACTGGAAGACCCACGCCAAGATTTCCACCGTCGTCCGGCGCGAGGGCGACAACCTTGTCACCTATACCCATTACGGCACCGGCAACTACCACCCGATCACCGCCAAGATCTACACCGACCTCAGCTTCTTCACCTGCGATGCCAAGCTGGGCCGCGATGCCACCAAGGTGTTCAACTATCTCTCGGGCTATGCCCTGCCCGAGACGCTGGAGAACCTGTCGATCTCGCCGCACGAGATGAAGAACGACCTGATCCGGATGATCGAGGACGAGATCGCCCATGCCGAGGCGGGCCGCCCGGCGGAAATCTGGGCCAAGATGAACTCGCTCATCGAACCCGACGTGATCGACGCGCTCTACCGTGCCAGCCGCGCGGGGGTAAAGATCAGCCTCGTGGTGCGCGGCATTTGCGGCATTCGCCCCGGCGTGAAAGGCCTGTCGGAGAACATCCGCGTGAAATCCATCGTCGGGCGGTTCCTCGAACACTCCCGCATCGTCTGTTTCGGCAACGGTGGCGGGCTGCCCTCCCGGGGCGCGCGGGTCTTCATCAGCTCGGCCGACTGGATGGGCCGCAACCTCAACCGCCGGGTCGAGACGCTGGTCGAGATCGAGAACGCCACCGTGAAGGCCCAGATCGTCAGCCAGATCATGGCCGCCAACATGGCCGACATCGCCCAAAGCTGGACGATGGCGCCCGACGGCAGCTTCACCCGCGCGGAATGGCCCGAGGGCGAGTTTGCCTTCAACTGCCACCGTTTCTTCATGGAAAACCCGTCCTTGTCGGGCCGCGGCTCGGCCGGGGCGGCGGATGTGCCGAAACTGACGCATACGGGCGATTGACCACCCCCGCCCCATGTCGCATACCATGGGCAAGACCAACCGAGGGCCAGATGGACGGCACGAACGATCCCGCTGAAACCGATTGGGGCCCATTCGGGCGACCGCTTTTCGACGAGGCATCGGCCCAGGGGCTGAGCCGCGTCGGCGTGGTCGATATCGGCTCGAACTCCGTCCGGCTCGTCGTGTTCGACGGCGCGGCGCGCAGCCCGGCCTATTTCTTCAACGAAAAGATCATGTGCGCGCTTGGCGCCGGCATGTCCGAAACCGGGCGGCTCAACCCCGAGGGGCGCGCCCGCGCGCTGGCCGCCATGCGCCGCTTCAAGCACCTGGGCGACGGGATCGGCACCGACGGGCTGACCGCCGTGGCCACCGCCGCCGTGCGCGAGGCCGAGGACGGCGCCGAATTCTGCGAGGAGGTCGAGCGCGAGACCGGCATCCACATCCACGTCATCGACGGCAAGGAGGAGGCGCGGCTCTCGGCACAGGGCGTGCTGCTGGGCTGGCCCGGCTCCTACGGGCTGGTCTGCGATATCGGCGGCTCGTCGATGGAGCTGGCCGAGATCAACGGCGGGCGCGTCGGCCGGCGGCTGAGCTCCTCGCTGGGCCCGCTGAAACTGCGCGACATGAAGGGCGGCAAGAAGGCCCGCAAGGCGCTGATCCGCGACCGGATCAAGTCGATGCAGGACGACCTCGGCGAGCAGAAGAACCGCCTGTTCCTCGTCGGCGGCTCGTGGCGGGCCATCGCCAAGATCGACATGGAACGCCGCGGCTACCCGCTGCACGTGCTGCACGAGTACCGGATGACGGCCAAGGCGGTGCGCGAGACCGCCAAGTATATCGAGAAATCCGACGCGGAGGACCTGCGCAACCGGGCCGGTGTCTCGTCAAGCCGGATGGCGCTGGTGCCCATCGCATCGGAAGTGCTGCGCGAGGTGGTCAAGACCTTCAAGCCACGCGACATCGCCATTTCCAGCTACGGCATCCGCGAGGGGCTTCTCTACGAACAGATGCCCCAGCGCCTGCGCGACCGCGACCCGCTGATCGAGGCCTGCGCCTTCGCCGAGTCGCGCGACGCCCGCGTTCCGGGCTATGGCACCGTGGTCTACAAGTTCATCGAGCCGCTGTTCAAATCCGTCCGGCCGGAGCGGCGGCGGATCATCAAGGCCGCCTGCCTGCTGCACGACGTCAGCTGGCGCGCCCACCCCGATTACCGCGCCGAGGATTGTTTCGACAACGCCACCCGCGCCAACCTTGGCGGGCTCAAGCATTCCGAACGGGTGTTCCTCGGGCTGGCCCTGCTGCACCGCTATTCCAACCGGCGCGAGGGGACCCGATTCCAGGATCTCAACACGCTGGTCTCCGAGGACGACCAGGTTCAGGCCGAAGTGCTGGGCAAGGCGATGCGCTTTGCCGCGATGCTCTGGCTCAAGCGTGACGCCAAGCTGGGCGAGCTGCGCTGGTTCCCCAAGAAGAAACGCCTCGACCTGCGCCTCTCGCCCGAGGCCGCGCCGCTTTTCGGCGAGGTGGCAGAGGCCCGCTTCCGCTCGCTGGCGGAAACCCTGCAGGCGGAAGCCACGATCAAGATGGGGCAGTAGTCGCCGGGTAGGGTCTTCCCTTCACCCCGAAATCAAATCTCGATCTCTTCCCCCGGCTCGATATCCAGCTCCGGCTCGAGCGGCGTTTCCGGCTCGCCCGGCATCTCGGGCTCCAGCGGTTCCTTCCGGCGGATGATGATGTCGCCGTTGGGCAGCATCTCGGGCATCTCGTAATTGCTGAGGTCGTCGACCTTGCCCAGCAGGTCGGCAAAGGCCGGCCCCATCTCCTGCGCGAAATCGCGCAGCGCCGGCTCGATCTCGCCCGCCATGCCTTCGAGGTCGCGCAGCGCGGGCTCCATCTCCCGCAGGATACCCTCCAGGAACATCCGCGCCCCCTCTTCCATCAGCGAGCGCTCGGTTCCGGGTTCCTCCGGCTCGGCCTCGATGTCCTGCGCCAGCGCGGGCGGGGTCAGGCTTAGGGTCACAGCGGTGATCAGGGCCAGTCGTGTCATGCCCCCGATATAGGAAGCCGGAATGACGGTTTTAAGACGTGGCTCACCCGACCCCTTCGGTCTCGATCTTCATCTCGGCCCCGCAATGCTTGCAGTGGATCGCGTCGCTGTCATGCCGCATGAGCCCGCATTGCTCGCATTTCTGCCGAACCTTGGCGGGCGAGAAGATGGCGCTGGCCAGCCGCAGGAACAGGCCCACCCCCACCACCATGATCACCACCGCCAGCAGACGGCCATGCGTCGTGGTCATGGCGATATCGCCGAACCCCGTCGTGGTCAGCGTCGCCACGGTGAAGTAAAGCGCGTCGACATAGCTCTCCAGCCCCGGCTCCTGCGCGCGCATCACGTAAACCAGCGCGGTCATGGCGAATATGAAGACCAGCAGGTTCACCGCCGAAACCACCGTATCCTCGTGCCGGCGGAAGAACCGCCAGTCGCGCCGCAGGTCGCGCAACAGGTGATAGGAATGCACCAGCCTGAGCGCCCGCAGAAGCCGCAGCATCATCAGCCCCTGCCCGATGAACGGCGCCGCCATCAGCGACAGGATCACCACGATGTCGACCATCACGTAGAACTGCCGCAGGTGCCGCACGCGGTTGGGCGCGATCCAGAACCGCGCCAGCAGGTCCAGCAGGATCAGCAGCGCGATCACCCCGTCGGCGATCAAGAGCCACGGCGACAGCTCCAGCATGGCGGTCGCAAGGAAGAACACGATCGACACCGCATCGAAGGCCAGCAGGGCATAGCGGAACCGCGTGGCCCGCGTGCTGCGGCCCTCGTAGAGCAGGCGAAGCCGTTCCTTCAGGGTCATGCGCGCGCCCTCACAGCTCGATATCCATGGTCACGGGGAAATGGTCCGACGCGGTGAGCAGCGCATCGCGCAATTCCGGCACCCGCCAGCAGCCCGGGTCCTCGAACGGGTGCCAGATGCGCCAGCGCGGCTTCTTCTCCCGCAATCCGGGCGAGACCATGATGTAATCGAGCAGCGCCTGAAGATAGCGCTGCTCGGTCTGGATGTAGAACCGCGCCGTCGTGTTGATCGCGCCGATCCGCCGCGTCAGCGCGCGGCGCGCGTGCGGATCGTAAAGCAGGTGGTCCGTCCCGGCCCCTTCGCCCATGATGATCTCGACCGAGGAACGCCCGAAAAGGTGCTCGTACTCGTCCAGCCCCGGCCCGTCATTCAGATCGCCCATCAGGATCAGCTCCTCCCCCGCCTCGAGATGCTGCACGATCCGCTGGCGCAGCCAGACCGCCTGCGCCTGCTGCTTGCGACGGTTGGAGATCGCCATGCGCATCACCTCGTCGCGATTGGTCGCCCCGTGCGGCGCCTTCGACTTCAGATGCGCCCCGATCATCCGGAACGTGGCGCCCGTGGGCGTCTCGGCGGCAATCTCGAAGGGCGGCTTGGAAAACACCACCAGGTCTTCGGTCGCGTCGATATCGAGGTCGATCCGGAACACCCCGTCGAAGCGCGGCGCCTCGCGCGAACCTTTCTGCCCGGTGGGCTCTCCCTTCGGATCGTGCCGGCAGGACAGCCTGTCAGGGTCGAACAGCAGCGCGATCTCCTGCTGGGTGTCGTTGTGAAACCCGATCAGCGCCTTGCGCGCCCGCAGCCCCACCGCCGTCGCGAACCCTTCCAGCGCGGTCACCGTCGCCCGGCGGCCATTGTGGTCCGGCGCCTCGATCACCATCACCGCGTCGGCATCGAGCGCGCTGAACACGATCCCGAGCGCCGCCAGCTGGTCGCCCCGCGTCACGTCGTGCCGGCCCGACCATTCGCCATCGTCGAAAGCTATGCCGGCGTCATCGAAAAGCGCGTTGAACCATTCCACGTTGTAGGTGGCAAAGCGCATCTCAGACCCTTTCGGAAATCTCTTCCCACGCGCGGTTGATGTCGATGATCCGCTTCTCGGCCAGCTTCACCGCCTCCTCCGGCACGCCGCGGGCCAGCATCCGGTCGGGGTGGCTCTCGCGCACCTGCCGGCGCCAGGCGGCGCGGATCTCGTCCATCGGCATGTCGGGGGTGACGCCCAGGATGGAATAGGGGTCGGGCTTGGAATCGGGCACGAAGCGGCACTTCAAGGCGTTGAATTCATGGGGTTTCAGCCCGAACAGCTCGGCCACCCGTTCAAGGAACTGGTCCTCGTTCGGGTGATAGACCCCGTCGGCCACGGCGATGTGAAACAGCCCCTCCATCAGGTCGCTCAGCGTGTCGGTATCCTCGCCGAACATCCGCCGGATACGCTCGGCATATTCCTCGAAGCCCGCCACATCCTGCCGCGCGAGGTTGAAGACCTTCGCCGCCCCCGCCTCGTCGGCCTGCGCGATCTGGAACACCTCGCGGAACGCCGTCACCTCGTCGCGCGTCACCAGCCCGTCGGCCTTGGCCATCTTGGCGCCCAGCGCGATCACGGCAATGGCGAAGGCCACGCTGCGCTCGGGCGGCGTGCGCAGGCGGTCGAACACCTCGCTCAGCGGCTCACCCTTGGTCAGCGCCGACAGCGCCTCGGATATGCGGTTCCAGATGGACATGGGCGCGACCCTACCGGCTTCCGCCGGGGTTGTCAGCGTCAACCGCCGCCGGGGCCGAGGATTTTCTGCATCAGCACAAGGTCCATCCAGCGGCCGAACTTGCGGCCCACCTGCGGCATCCGGCCCACGGTCTCGAAGCCGATGGCCGCGTGAAAGGCGATGCCCGCCGCGTTCTCGCCGCTGACGCCCGCCACCAGCACATGCGCGCCCCTGTCCCGCAACGCATCCTCCAGCCCGGTCATCAGTGCCCGGCCAAGCCCCCGTCCCCGCGCCCCCGGCGCAAGCTGCACGGTATGTTCCAGCGTATGCCGGTAGCCCGGCCCGCCCCGGAAGGGAAACGCGGTGGCAAAGCCCAGCACCGCACCGCCCTCCCCGGCCACGAAGAACGCGCCCGGCCGTGCCGCGATATCGGCGGCCAGCCCGGCTTCGGTCTTCTCGTCGGTGGTGAAGGTGACGGCGGTCTCGCGGATATAGGGGTTCCAGATCCCGGCGATGGCGCCGGCATCCTCCGGCGCCGCGGCCCGGATGCTCACTCGATCACCCTCAGCCCGTGCGGCGTGTCGATCTCGTAGCGCATCGCCTGCGCGCCGGGCTCGACCACCACGCGCTCATCCTCCAGCCGGCCCTTCAGCGCCGCCTGCAACGCCACGGCCTCCGGATGCGCGATCACCAGCCGCCGCAGCGCACAGCCCGAGGGCGCCAGCCGCGCCGCGGGATGGGCCGAGCCCTCCCACTGGATGACCGCCGGGAAGGCATTGTCGAAGGGCAGCACGCCATCCTCCGGCACCGCCATCCGCCAGCGCAGGTCGCCCCGCTCCAGCGCCACGGGCACGCCCGCGCCGGGGATATCGTCCACCACCCCGTCAAGATCATCCGTCCGGCAGATCCAGATCCGCGGCCGCGGCCGCCCCGCGAACCGGTCGAGGTCGAACCACCGCGGATAGGGCAGCGGCGCCGCGCCGGGGTCGACCGCGATCACCTCGAGGTAAAGCCCCTCCTCCATCCCCAGAAGCACGTTGTGGGTGCCGAATTTCACATGCTGCCCGCCCGGCTGCAGGCTGACGCCCAGCGCGTGCTCCACCGCCTCGCGGCCCTCGTCCAGCGTCTCGGCCGCCACGGCCAGGTGATCCAGTTCCAGCATTTTGCCCCGCGCTCGTTACCACGTCGCGGCCACCATAGGCATCGCGCCCACCGCTTGGCAATCGCTCAGACCACCACCCGCCACAGCGCCCAGAGCGCCACCAGAACCGTGGGGTAGAACGTCGCCGCGAAACCGAAGGCGCGCAGCGGCGGGGCCAGGTGATACCCGGCCCAGAAGGCCAGCCTTGCCACCGCGAACGCCACCCCCAGCACGAGGATCACGCCCGGCCCCTCGGGACCAAGCAGCACCGCCGCCGCGGGCCACACGGCCATGGCCAGCACAAGCTGCTCGGTGGTGTTCACCAGCACCCGCCGGTCGATCTCCGCCGCGCCGGTCAGCGGTCCGCCATCGACGATGGCCTCATCGAAGAACCGCCGCTGCGCCAGCCGCCCGACCATGGCAATCATCACCAGCCCCGGCGCGAGGAACGCGGTCATGATCGTCGGCATCAGCGCAAAGACCGGCAGCGTCACAAACACTACCGCCCCCGCGAGCACCGCCACGGCCCAGGCCACGCCGGCCGCCATGCCCACCGCAAACTTCCGCTGCCTGTCCATGTCTCCACCCTTCTTCTGGCCGAAAATATCCCGGGGGAGGCGTTGAATTTCCTCGGGAAATTCAACGTCGGGGGCAGCGCCCCCACTTGCTACCCCCGCGCCTCGCGAATGAGCTTCAGGATATCCTGCGCCGCCGCGGGAATGTTCGTCCCCGGCCCGAAGATCGCCTTCACCCCGGCCTCTTTCAGGAAGTCGTAATCCTGCTGCGGGATGACCCCGCCGCAGATCACGATGATGTCGCCCGCATCCTTCTCGCGCAGCGCGTCGATCAGCTGCGGCGCCAGCGTCTTGTGCCCGGCCGCCTGAGAGGAAATCCCCACGACATGCACGTCGTTGTCGATGGCATCCTGCGCCGCCTCGTCCGGCGTCTGGAAGAGCGGGCCCACATCGACGTCGAAGCCGATATCGGCAAAGGCCGTGGCGATCACCTTGGCGCCGCGGTCATGCCCGTCCTGCCCCATCTTCACCACCAGCATCCGCGGCCGGCGGCCTTCCTCCTCGGCGAATTCCTCCACCGATTTCTGGATCGCGGCGAAGCCGTCATCGCCCTCGTAGGCCGCGCCATAGACGCCGGCCAGCGTTTTCACCTCGGCCCTGTGCCGGCCGAATACCTTTTCCATGCTCATGCTGATCTCTCCGACAGTGGCGCGGGCCCGGGCAGCCTCGACCGCCCCTTCCAGCAGGTTGCCGCCCTCTTTCGCGCGGCGTTCCAGTTCTTCCAGCGCCTTGGTACAGGCCGCCTCGTCGCGGTTGGCGCGGATCCGTTCAAGCGCGGCGATCTGCGAGCGGCGCACCTCGTTGTTGTCGATCGACAGGATATCGATCGGGTCTTCCTTGTCCTTGCGGTACTTGTTGACCCCGACGATCACCTCGTCGCCCCGGTCGATCATCGCCTGCCGGGTGGCGGCCGTCTCCTCGATGCGCAGCTTGGGCATGCCGCTGGCCACCGCCTTGGTCATGCCGCCCATCTCCTCGACCTCTTCCATCAGCGCCCAGGCCTTCTCGGCCAGGTCATGGGTCAGCTTCTCGACGTAATAGGACCCCGCCAGCGGGTCGACCACGTTGGTCACGCCGGTCTCCTCCTGCAGGATCAACTGGGTGTTCCGCGCGATCCGCGCGCTGAAATCCGTGGGCAACGCGATCGCCTCGTCAAGCGCATTGGTGTGCAGCGACTGCGTCCCGCCCAGCACCGCGCTCATCGCCTCGTAGGCGGTGCGCACGACGTTGTTGTAGGGGTCCTGCTCCTGCAGCGACACACCGGACGTCTGGCAATGGGTCCGCAGCATCATCGACCGCGGGTTCTTCGGTTCGAACTCGCTCATCACCCGGTGCCACAGCAGCCGCGCGGCGCGCAGCTTGGCGGCCTCCATGAAGAAATTCATGCCGATGGCGAAGAAGAAGCTCAGCCGGCCTGCGAACTTGTCCACGTCCATGCCCCGATGGATCGCGGCGCGGACGTATTCCCGCCCGTCGGCCAGCGTGAAGGCCAGCTCCTGCACCAGGTTCGCGCCCGCCTCCTGCATGTGGTAGCCCGAGATCGAGATCGAGTTGAAGCGCGGCATTTCCCACGCGGTGAACTCGATGATGTCGGCCACGATCCGCATCGACGGCTCGGGCGGATAGACATAGGTGTTGCGCACCATGAATTCCTTGAGGATGTCGTTCTGGATCGTCCCCGACAGGACCGACTTGTCGTGCCCCTGCTCCTCGCCCGCGACGATGAAGCTGGCCAGGATTGGGATCACCGCGCCGTTCATCGTCATGCTGACGGACACCTGGTCGAGCGGGATGCCGTCGAACAGGATCTTCATGTCCTCGACGCTGTCGATGGCCACGCCCGCCTTGCCGACGTCGCCGGTCACCCGCGGGTGGTCGCTGTCATAGCCCCGGTGGGTCGCCAGGTCGAAGGCCACCGACACGCCCTGCTGCCCGGCGGCGAGGTTGCGGCGGTAAAACGCGTTCGATTCCTCCGCCGTCGAAAAGCCGGCATATTGCCGGATGGTCCAGGGCCGGCCGGCGTACATCGTGGCCTTCACCCCCCGGGTGAAGGGCGCCGCCCCGGGGATCGAGCCCAGGTGATCGAGCCCCTCTACGTCCTCCTCGGTGTAAACCGGGCTCACGTCGATGCCTTCCAGCGTCTTCCACGTCAGGTCATCCAGCGTGCGGTTCTTCAGTTCCTTCTCGGCGATCTCGCGCCAGTCGTCTTTCTTCGATGCCATTGCCTTGTCCTCTTCTCGTCCGGCCGGCGGCAGGGTCGCCCCCGCGCTCACCGGGCCCTGATTTCCAATCCCTGCCGCCCCGCGCGAACGCCGCCCGGCGCCCCCCGCCTGCGACTTTTTCCGATCTCGCGGAATTCTGACTTCGCATCCCGCGCCCGACGGCCTATATCTGGGGCGACGGGAGTATCCATGCAAAGAACGTTAGCCATTGTTTTCGTAAGCTTTTTGTCTGCCCTCGCCATGGCCGGCCCGGCCGTGGCGCAGGATGATCCGCCGCGCGACGACGTGATCCTGCCCGGCGAGAATGTCGACCTGGAAGACTTCATGTGGACGAAACGCCCCCTCGTCGTCTTCGCCGACAGCCCGGCCGACCCGCGATACATCCAGCAGATGGAATACATCAACGAGCGGCTCGACGATCTCGCCTTGCGCGACGTGGTGGTCCTGACCGACACCGAGAAGGGCGCCGGCACCTCGCTGCGCCGCGAACTGCGCCCGCGCGGCTTCATGCTGGTGCTGATCGGCAAGGACGGCACCATATACCTGCGCAAGCCGCTGCCGTGGTCGGTGCGCGAAATCTCCCGCATCATCGACAAGCTGCCCATGCGCCAGCAGGAAGTGCGCGAACGGCGCGGCGGCGAAAGCTGAACGGCGCGCATCACCCCTCCCCCATCGCGGCGAACAGCAGGTCGCGGCGCGTGTCCATCACCATGACCGTGCCGCTCTCGCTGTCATAGGCCAGCAGCGCATCGGGGCTCAACAGCGCCCGGCGAAACGCCCCCTCGGCCCCGTCATCCATGCAGGACCGCGCCTCGAGCCCGGCGCGGCGCATCGCCATGCCGGTCGGCCGCGCCTCGTTGGCCAGTTCCACCAGCGCGGCATCGGGCGCCATGCCGTCGGCCTGCAGCGCCGCCCGCCCCTGCCTTGGCAGGGCCCACAGCATTTCAGGCACCGAGCCCGTCACGGGCATCGCCGCGCCCACATCCGGGCCCGCCAGCCGGAACACGCCGGCCACGCAATCGCCGCGCGCCTGGAAGTACGCGGTCTCGCCCAACGCGAACCATTGCTCCAGCCGCGCCCGCATCGCCGCCTCGTCCTCCCGCACGCAAGCCGTCAGAAGCGCAAGAACGCCACCGGCCAGCACGAACCCCGACAGGGGGATATGCGGCAACGGGTTCATGATCCCAGCCCTCCCGCTTCGGTGAATTCAGACGATGAGAACGTGGCACCCTCCGGCAGGTCGGCAGCAAAATCTTCCAGCGACGGCGCGACCTCCCGGGCCGCCTTCGGCGTCGTGGCATAGAACGTCACCGCCTGCTCCGCGATGAACCCCTTGGAAACGCCATCCAGCCGCAGCTTGCCCAGTTTTACCCAGGTCTCGCCCACGGCCCGGCCCAGCCAACGATCATAGATTAAAGCCACCCGCACATTATGCTGGGCCATCAGCGGCCCGGCCCAGCCCCGCGCCGGACGCGAGAGCCGCGTCGCCAGCGCCTCGGGCGAGGCCAGCCCCCAAAGGTCCAGCACGTAATGCGGGTTGGCATAGCTCACCCGGCCCAGGTCGTTGACCGCCACCGGCTGCTTCAACTCGGTCCGCACGAAGTGGGCCATCTGAGCCTGTTGCAGGTGCAGGGCGCGCGGCGAGGCCGTGCCATCCGTCAGCACGTCACTGTTGTAGTAACCGCCCAGAACCACGATCGCCGACAGCGGCACCGCTGCCGACCACCACCTGCCGGGCGCCGCGCGCCCAAGGATCAGGATCAGCCCGGCCAGCGCGGCCACGACGATGTAATGCTCGTACCGGTTGGCCCAGTTCATCTGCCCGAAGGCAAGATGCGCCACGATAGCGAGGATCAGCGCCGAGCTCATCACCCGCCATGAGCCGCCCGCCCGACGCCCGGCCCAGCCCGCCACCGCCGCAACCGCCACCAGGATCACCCCAGGCAGGGTCATCACGTTGTAGGCAAGCCCGGCCAGCGTGGCCTCCAGCCATGACAGATGGGCCAGCGTACTGGTCGCAACCAGCTTTGCCGAGACCGAGTTCGGCACCGGTTCCAGCCCGTTCTGCGCGAGGAAAGCCATGAAGCCCGCCACTGGCGCGGCCGCAAACGCCCCCATGACCAGCGCCGCCCGCCACCGCCCGGCGATCAGGACCACCAGAAGCGCGGCGCCCGACAGCGCCAGCCCCTCCAACCGAAGCGCCGGCGCCAGCACGACACCGGCCACGAAGATCGGGTCGATCCGCCCCTCGTCCAGGAACCGCTGTAGCCCCAGCAACACCGCAAGACTCGCCGCGGCATGCAACCCGTGTTCCATCCCGAGAAAGGCCACCCCGGCCATGTTCAGGCCCAACGGCCCCAACACCGCCAGCGCCAGGCCTGTGCGCCGCCCGAAGCCGGCGCGCGCCACGATCCGCCCCCATATCCAGCAGGCCACCGCGAGCCCCGCGAGGTTCAGCGCCAAAGGCAGAAACCGGTGCAGAGAGCTGCCCGCGAGGGGCGCAAGAAGAAACGGGTAAAGCGGCGACGACCCGGCCGATGCCGGCTCGCCCGCGTTCACGCCATATCCGCCCCTCGCGATCTGTTCACCGATGGCAAGGTGAATGTAGACATCGTCGAGCGGGTACTCGAACACGCCCCCGGCCCGCAGCCAGGCCACCACCTGCAACAGCACGAAGCCACCCAGCCCGGCGGCCATCGCGGCCAGACTCATCGCCTTGTCGTTGGCTGGCCCGCCAGAGGCCCCGGGCGTGGAAGGGGTGCCTGAGATCATTCGAACTCCATGATCACGTCATCCACCGCAAGGCTGTCGCCCGGCCCGGCGTTGATCTTCGAGACCACGGCCTTGCGTTCGGCCCGCAGGATGTTCTCCATCTTCATCGCCTCCACGGTGCAAAGCGCCTGCCCCTCCTGAACTTCCTGGCCTTCCTCCACGCCGATGCTGACGATCAGGCCCGGCATCGGGCAGAGCAGCATCTTCGACGTATCAGGCGGCTGTTTCTCGG
This sequence comes from Roseovarius sp., assembly GCF_030373445.1. Taxonomy (GTDB): domain Bacteria; phylum Pseudomonadota; class Alphaproteobacteria; order Rhodobacterales; family Rhodobacteraceae; genus Roseovarius. The sequence continues at coordinate 130,115 of NZ_JAUCYU010000005.1, read as the reverse complement.
GCATTAACGCGGCCAGCTCGGCTTGCCGGGGCGTGCGCACATGCACCTTCAGGTCGGCCCCCCGCGTGCGGATGCGGAACCCGCCCGAGATCTTGCCCACCTTCAGCACCAGCACCTCGCCGTCCACGTCCAGCTCGGCCAGCTGATCGCCCGGCGTCCAGCTGCTGGCCAGCCGGTGGCTGGTGCCATCCTCGAATCGCACGGTCGCGCCCTCGCGGTCGGCGTCGATGGTGACGGGGAAGCTCTGCCCCTGCAGGGTCACGACCCAGTCGCTGCCCACGTGGCGCTCGTGATTGTCCATCCGGCCCGACACGCGGGTCCGGCGGATCTCGGCGATCCGGTGCATCGCGGCACAGCCCGCCGCCACCCGACGCAGCGCCGGCTCGGCCAGTTCCACCCCGTCGAACCCCTCGGGGTATTCCTCGGCGATGAAGGCCGTCGTCATGTCGCCCGAGACGAATTTCGGGTGATCCATCACCGCGCTCAGGAACGGCAGGTTATGCCCGATCCCCTCGATCTCGAAACTGTCGAGCGCCACGCGCATCGCCTCGATGGCGGTCGCCCGGTCCTGGCCCCAGGTGCACAGCTTGGCGATCATCGGGTCGTAATACATGGAGATCTCGCCGCCCTCGTAGACGCCGGTATCGTTGCGCACCGCGGTCTCGCCGCTGCCCGCTTCATCCTGCCACTTGCCGCTCTCCAGGAGCGGGCCCGCCGACACCTCGACGGGGGGGCGATAGCGCGTCAGCCGCCCGATCGAGGGCAGGAAGTTGCGGTACGGATCCTCGGCATAAAGCCGGCTCTCCATCGCCCAGCCGGTGAGCTTGACGTCATCCTGGCTGATCGACAGCTTCTCGCCGGCGGCCACCTTGATCATCTGCTCCACAAGGTCGACGCCGGTGATCAGCTCCGTCACCGGGTGCTCCACCTGAAGCCGGGTGTTCATCTCGAGGAAGTAGAAGTTCTTCTCGCCATCGACGATGAACTCCACCGTCCCGGCGCTGGCATAGCCCACCGCGTGGGCCAGAGCCACGGCTTGTTCGCCCATCGCCTTGCGGGTTTCCTCGTCGAGGAAGGGGCTCGGCGCCTCCTCGATCACCTTCTGGTTCCGGCGCTGGATCGAGCATTCACGCTCGCCCAGGTAGATACCGTTGCCGTGGCTGTCGCACAGCACCTGGATCTCGATATGCCGCGGCTGGGTCACGAATTTCTCGATGAACATCCGGTCGTCGCCAAAGCTGCTCGCGGCCTCGTTCTTCGACGCCTGGAAGCCCTCGCGCACCTCCTCGGCATTCCACGCGATCCGCATGCCCTTGCCGCCGCCGCCGGCGCTGGCCTTCAGCATCACCGGAAACCCGATCTCCTCGGAGATCTTCAGCGCCTCCTCGGCATCCTCGATCAGCCCCATATGCCCCGGCACGGTGTTCACTTCCGCATCCTTGGCGATCTTCTTGGAGGTGATCTTGTCCCCCATCGCCTCGATCGCACCCTTGGGTGGCCCGATGAAGGCCACGCCCGCCTTCTCCAGCGCATCGGCGAACCTGGGGTTCTCCGACAGGAAGCCATAGCCCGGATGCACCGCCTCGGCACCGGTCTGGCGGATGGCCTCCATTACCTTGTCGATGACGATATAGCTCTCACTCGCCGGCGGCGGGCCGATATGCACCGCCTCGTCAGCCATCTGCACGTGCAGCGCGTTGCGGTCGGCATCCGAATAGATCGCGACCGTCTGGATGCCCATCTTGCGCGCGGTCTTGATGACGCGGCAGGCAATCTCCCCCCGGTTGGCGATCAGGATTTTCTTGAACATGTCTCAGGTCCTCTTCTCGGGTCTTGGCCGCGCGGCGCGCGGAAGGGCGGCTGCGGGCACGGGCGACAGGTCGCCATGCACGCAAAGCTCTGGAATGAAACGAAAAAGGGGCGGCCTGCACGATGTGCAAGGCCGCCCGTCAGGGGAAGGGTAACGGATAAGACGAAACGTCCTGGCCCCTTGGGGAAGGGCCACCACTACAAGGCCCACGCTGCACTGCCGCAGGCGCCGCGCCAAGCCGCGCGTCACACGGATAGGGAGATCGGCTGCAATCCGCACAAATCCGACGGTCGTGGGCAAGTTCATGCCCAAATCGCCGCCCATTCTCACGGCACGGCGCATCATGCCCCCTCCCCCTCGAACGCCTCGGGAAAGGCCGCGCGCGCGGCGTTCACGTCGAGCACCAGCAGCGCCTCGTAATCCTCGGGGTCGAACGGGTCCTCCGCCGGCTTCACCTCGCGCCCGAACAGCCAGCTCAGCCGCCCGGCATCGAGGTTGCCCCGCTCGAACGGCTCGTCCCCGAACTGCTCCCACAGCGCCCGCACGAAGGCAGTGTCGGCCATGCGGTCGGCGGGCCGCCGGTCGCGATAACGCTCGCGGCGCACGATGGGCGTGGCCCCCTTGGGGTTGGCGCGCCGTATGGTGAACTGGAAATCCGATCCGGGCAGTCGCCCGGGAAAGCCGCGATGCTTCAGCATGGGGCGCCCTCCGTGACAGCGGGGCGCGGTGCGGCGGTCAGGACGGGCCCAAGGGCCCGCCCCGTGCTTTCCCTCGCGGGATTACTTGTACTTGCCGGTGTAGACGGGCTCGACCGAGATCGGCGCCGGATCGACAACGACGAATTCTTCTTCCTGCTGTTGTTGCTGGGCACATGCGGCGAAGCTTGCCACGATGCCGAGCGCAAGAATGCTCTTGATAGTCTTAGACATAAATGTCTCCTGTATGTGTACACATTTGGACGCCACGCAAAACGCCCCACCTGCCTCACGTGGGTCATTGCGGTCACTCGAGTGCAACCGAACTCCAGAATACTGGAATCCGCGCCCATTTGATACTTATCCACAGCGATGTCCGTTTCGTGTGACTCCAAAGCCTCAAACTTGGCCACACTTGAGATTCGAGCCGCAAGATATTGTGTAAGCATCAGAAAACCTCCCAGATACAGGTGCCGTTTTCGACCGTGTAGGCCTCGAACACCTGCACCACGTCCGGGTCCGGCACGCCGAATTCCGACGGCTTGTCCCCGATCGAGACGATGATCGTCGCCCCCTCCGCCTCGGCATCGGGCGCGTTCGCCAGGGCATGGGCGTTGCACAGGTGCTCCAGGTCGGCCGAGACCACGGCCAGCCCCGCGCCCTTGTCGAGCCCGGGCGCCACGTAGCGGAAGCGCAGCACCGGCCCGCCATCGCCGCCGCCCTCCTGCCGAAGCACCTCCTGCAACCCGGCCTCCAGCCCCGAAGGCAGGACGAGGCGCTCCTCCTGCGCCCCGCCCTGCCGGGCTCCGGCCGCGATCGCAACCGCGGCCATGCATGTCATCGCCATGATCCTCATGACGCCCACCTGATCCACCTCTCCCGGGTCCCGGCATCCGCCAGCACCCCGGCGATCCGCGCCTCGGCCTGCGCCCGCGCCACCGGCCCGTCCACCTGCCCGCCCGCGGTCACCGCCAGCATCCCGCCCTCGGGCGCCACGCGCACCACCGGCGCGAACCCCTTCAGCCGCCGCAGCGCGCGCCACACGTCCTGCCGCACCTGCCGTGCCAGCCGCACCTTGTTCACCACGGGCAACACCGTCCGCGCCGCCACGTCAAACCGCGCCGGCCACCGCCTTGCCACGGTCAGCACGCCCGCCTCCTCCACGATATGCCACCTGTCACGCGCCATCGGCCCAGACCAATCCCCTGCTTCTTCTGGCTGAAAATATCCCGGGGGCCGTGGGGGCTGGCCCCCACTCCTCCCGTCCCCGGGCTCACTTACAGCGGAATATTGTCGTGCTTCTTCCACGGCAGGCTGCGCTTCTTCTTCCGAAGGCTGGCGAACGCCCGGCTCACCCGCATCCGCGTGTTGTGCGGCTGGATGACCTCGTCGATGAAGCCCCGCTCGGCTGCCACGAAGGGGTTGGCGAACCGGTCCTCGTAGCTCTTGGTATGCGCCGCGATCTTCTCGGGGTCGCCCAGGTCGGCGCGGTGGATGATCTCCGTCGCCCCCTTGGCGCCCATCACCGCGATCTCCGCCGTCGGCCAGGCATAGTTGAAATCGCCGCGCAGGTGCTTCGACGACATCACGTCATAGGCCCCGCCATAGGCCTTCCGGGTGATCACCGTCACCTTGGGCACCGTCGCCTCGCCGAAGGCGTAAAGCAGCTTGGCGCCATGCTTGATCACCCCGCCGTATTCCTGGCTGGTGCCGGGCAGGAAGCCGGGCACGTCCACCAGCGTCAGGATCGGGATCTCGAAACAGTCGCAGAAGCGCACGAAGCGCGCGGCCTTCCGGCTCGAGTCGATATCGAGGCACCCGGCCAGCACCATCGGCTGGTTCGCCACCACGCCCACGGTGCGCCCTTCCAGCCGGATGAAGCCGGTGATGATGTTCTTGGCGAAATCCTCCTGGATTTCATAGAAATCGCCCTCGTCCGCCAGCTTCCCGATCAGCTCCTTCATGTCATAGGGCGTGTTCGGGTTATCCGGGATCAGCGTGTCGAGGCTGGGCTCCTGCCGGCCCGGCTCGTCGAAGAACGGGCGTACCGGCGATTTCTCGGTGTTGTTGAGCGGCAGGAAATCCACCAGCCGCCGCACCTCGGCCAGCGCCTCGACATCGTTCTCGAAGGCCGCGTCGGCGACCGAGCTTTTCTTGGTATGGGTGCTCGCCCCGCCCAGCTCCTCCGCCGTCACCTGCTCGTTGGTGACGGTCTTGACCACGTCCGGGCCCGTGACGAACATATAGGAGCTGTCCTTCACCATGAAGATGAAATCGGTCATCGCCGGCGAATAGACGGCGCCCCCGGCACAGGGCCCCATGATCACGCTGATCTGCGGGATGACGCCCGAGGCCTCGATATTGCGCTGGAACACCTCGGCATAGCCGGCAAGGCTGGCCACACCCTCCTGGATGCGCGCCCCGCCCGAGTCGTTCAAGCCGATGATCGGCGCGCCGTTCTGCAGCGCCATGTCCATCACCTTGCAGATCTTCTCGGCATGGGTTTCCGACAGCGAGCCGCCGAAGACGGTGAAATCCTGGCTGAACACATAGACCTGCCGGCCGTTGATCGTGCCCCAGCCGGTGATCACCCCGTCGCCGTAAAGCTTCTGCTCCTCCATCCCGAAGTCGATGCAACGGTGGGTCTTGAACATGTCGAACTCTTCGAAGCTGCCCTCGTCGAGCAGGATTTCGATCCGTTCGCGGGCGGTCAGCTTGCCCTTGGCGTGCTGGGCGTCGATGCGTTTCTGGCCACCGCCAAGGCGCGCCTCGGCGCGGCGGTCCTCGAGTTCCTGCAGGATATCCTTCATGAGAGTCCTCTTCCCGGTTTTCGCCGGAAAATAGAGAAGACGGCGCCGGATACAAAGCACAATTCGGCAAATTTGCAAATCTTTAGCAGAGCGACCGAAGCTAACTGCAAATTCGGCAAATCCCCCTGACCGCCCCGGCCCGGGAAGAGCGTGCGCCACTGCACAACCCAATGGCAGGCAGCTATGCATCTGGCGATATGGACACCGCCGCCCGACGCGTTAGAGTGCGCGCATGACCGAACTCCCCCCCGGGCCCCCGGCTACGCGAACAGCGGCGGACCCGATCACCCCGCCCCCGCGCCGGTTCCTCGACCGAACCACGCCCCCCCATATCCTGACGCTGATCACCCTGGCGTCCCTGGCGGCATTGGCGATGAACATCTTCCTGCCCTCGCTCCCGGCGATGGCCACGCATTTCGGCACCGAGTACCGGGTCATGCAGCTTTCCGTCGCCCTCTATCTCGGCGTCAACGCGGTGCTGCAGCTTTTCGTCGGCGCCATCTCCGACCGGGTCGGGCGCCGGCCGGTGCTGCTGGCGGGGGTGGCGATCTTCCTCCTGGCCACGCTGGGCTGCATCTTCGCCACCAGTTCGGCCATGTTCCTTGTCTTCCGCATGTTCCAGGCGGCGATCGTGACGGCGCTGGTGCTGTCGCGGGCCGTGGTGCGCGACATGGTGCCCGAGGCCCAGGCCGCCTCGATGATCGGCTACGTCACCATGGGCATGTCCGTGGCGCCCATGGTCGGCCCCGCGATCGGCGGCGCGCTTGCCTCGGTCTTCGGATGGCAGGCCACGTTCTGGGCGCTCTTCGTCCTGGGCTGCGTCACCCTCTGGCTGACCTGGTCCGACCTTGGCGAAACCGCCCCGTCGCGCGCCGGCACCACCTTCCGGGACGAGCTGCGCGACTATCCCGAACTGCTGAAATCCCCCCGCTTCTGGGGCTACACGGTCACGCTGGGCCTCTCCTCGGGGTCGTTCTTCGCCTATATCGGCGGGGCCCCATACGTGGGCGACCGGGTCTTCGGGCTCGACCAGGCCACGTTCGGGCTGTTCTTCGGCGCCCCGGCGGTGGGCTATTTCCTCGGCAATTTCATCGCCGGGCGGTTCTCGGTGCGCATCGGTATCAACCGCATGGTGCTCTGGGGATCGGTGATCGTCGCGGCCGGTGTCTCGCTGAGCCTGCTGCTCTTCAAGCTCGATCTCGGCACGCCCTACTCGTTCTTCGGGCTGATGACCTGCGTCGGCCTCGGCAATGGCATGGCCATCCCCAATGCCACCTCCGGGGCGCTGTCGGTGCGCCCGCACCTGGCGGGCACGGCAAGCGGCCTGTCCGGCGCGATGATGATCGGGCTGGGCGCCGGGCTCTCGGCGCTGGCCGGCGCGCTGCTCACCCCCGGCTCCGGCGCGGCGCCGCTGTTGTGGATCATGGTGGTCACGGCACTTGGCGCGGTCTGCTCGATCAGCCTGGTGATCCGGCGCGAGAAACGGCTGGCCCTGATGGGGTGACAACGGAAAAGGGCCGCCCCGCGGGGCGGCCCTTTACGTCACGCACGAGACGCAAGGTCAGCCGTCATATTCCGGCATCTGCTCAAGGTCGCCGCGGCTCATGTCCGTGTAGACCCGCAGCTCGTCACCGTTGTCGGCGCGCTTGATCTCGACCTCGTCGAACGCGACGGCAACGCTGCGCTCGCCGATGCCGAGGAAGCCACCCACGTCGATCACGATATCCTCGACCTGCGCCGGGCTATCGCCGACCACGGCCACCGAGACCTCGCCCACGCGTTCCTGCTGGGCATAGACCCGGGCGCCGGTCAGTTCTTCGGCCGTGAAGCTGCCGGTTTCGGCATTGGCATAGCCGTCAACTTCGGTCCGCTCTTCGCGGTCCTGGTCCGACGCGACCTGCTGGTTTGCGGTCTCTTCGGCCATCTCTTCATCGGCCTGCTGACCGCTCTGAGATTGCGCGACGCGCTCGGCGTCGTTGCCCTGGTCGGACCGCTCGGTCGAAACCTTCCCGGTGATAGCCTCGTCGGAGGCCTGATCGCTCTCCGACTGCGCCACGCGCTCGGCGTCATCGGCCTGACCGGTCTGCCCGGCCGAAGCCTGCTCGGTCATCGCCTCGTCGGAGGCCTGATCGCTCTCCGACTGCGCCACGCGCACGGCATCGTCGGCCTGACCGGTCTGTTCGGCCGAAGCCTGCTCGGTCGTGGCCTCCTCGGATTGCCGATCGCCCTCGGCCTGCGCCTCCTGCTGATCGCCATCCTCGCCGGCACGGTTGATCGTCACCTCCGGCTCACCCGCGCGGGTGACTTCCACCGTCGGCTCGCCGCTTTGCATGACGTTCACCTTCGGCTCGGCCCGCTCGAACCGGATCGACGGCTCGGCGCGCGAGATCTCCACGCGCGATGCGTCCTCTTCCGAGTCCGGCTGGTTGACCGTCACGTTCGGCTCGGCCCGCGAAAGGTTCACGTTTGCCTCTTCCTTGGCAAGCTTGCCGGTTTCGCCCTGCGCGTATTTCTCGCCGGTCCGGCTGTCCTCGATCTGGACACCCTTCGAGTTCTCGACGTCCTCGGCGACCTGAAGGTCAAGCCGCACCGAAGGCGACGATTGCGACACGGTCACGTTCGGCTCGGCCTGCCGCACTTCGACCTGCGGCTCGGCATTGGCCACGTCGACACCCGGTTCGGGCATGGTGACGATGATCTCCGGCGCGGGCTGTTCGATCCGGATCGTCGGCTGAACGGTCTCGACCGTAATCTCGGCCGGCTTTTCCCGCACCACGATCTCGGCAGCCTGTTCCTGCACGTTCACGTCGGCACGGCCCGGCGTCACCGCGACCTCGGCCTCTCCACCATCGACGTCGACCGACGGCGCTTCGCGGTCGAGAAAGACGGTGCCTTCCACCGTCACCTCGTCGCTCAGCTGAACCGTCGTCTGGTCACGCTCGACGGCGCTCATCTCGGCGGTTTCCGAGTCGCGGGCCACCGCGGTCTCGTCATCCGTCTCGCCCTGGGCAAGCTGCATGTCGTTGTCTTCCGCGGTCATGCGCAAGACGCTCAGGGCGTCGTTGCACTGCGCCGCTTCACCGCTTTCCACGATCCTTGCATAGTCCGCGCGGTCGTCCGGGGCGGCCTCGAACAGCCGGTCGGGCGCCTCGGCGCTGACTTGTTCGAGCTGGGTGCATTCCTGCGGCCGGTCCTGGGCGACAGCGGCTGGCGCACCGATCGTGACGGTCAGTGCTGTCGTCACGGCGAGCCTGGCTTTGCGGGATAGCATGTGTTCCTCCTTTGAAATATCTTCAACGGACTCCCAACCAAACCCCCGAACCGGATGTTCCTGAAAGAATCGTGCCCGTCCGCCGCGGACCGGCTTCGTCTGCAACGGCTGCTTGCGTCCGGGATTTTGCAAATCTACCATAAGCGAACCGCGAAACTGCAAAGGCCGCGCCATGCCCGCCCAGAAACTCTACGCAGGCGCCAAGCTGCGCGAAACCCGCCAGAAACTGGCGCTCACGCAAAAGGATTTCGCCTCCAAGCTGGGCGTCTCGCTGCCCTACCTGAACCAGATGGAGAACAACAACCGGCCCGTCTCGACCACCGTCGTGCTGGCGCTGGCACAGGAATTCGGCTTCGACGTGACCGAGCTGTCGACCGGCGATGCCGAGCGCATGGTCTCGGACATGCGCGAGGCGCTGGCCGACCCGGTCTTCACCGACCCGCCGCCGCTGACCGACCTGCGCCTGACGGCCTCGAACGCACCGGCACTGGCCAAGGCTTTCCTCGACCTGCACCGCGCCTATCGCCAGACCCATGAACGCCTCGCCTCCCTCGACGAGGCGCTGGGGCGCGAGGACAGCCGCATGCAGCCCTCCCCCTGGGACGAGGTGCGCGACTTCTTCCACTATTGCGACAACTATATCGACGCCGTCGACCGCGCCGCCGAACGCTTCGCCGGCACCGACCGGTCGCGTCCGGTGCGCGAGATCGCCGAGGCCAAGCTGGCCTCACTCGGCATCACCATCAGCCATACCGACACCGGCAAGCTGCGCCACTACGACCGCGACAGCCGCACGCTCCACCTCTCCTCCCGCGCCGAGCCGGAAACCCGCACCTTCCAGATGCTCCTGCAGATCGCGCTGCTCACGCAGGACAAGCTGCTCGAGGCCACGCTCGACCTCGCCCGTTTCCAGTCCGACGCCGCCCGCGCCATCGCCAAGATCGGGCTCGCCAACTACTTCGCCGGCGCCGCGCTCATGCCCTACACCGCCATCCTGCAGGCCGCGCAACAGCACCGCCACGACCTCGAGATCCTCGCCAACAGCTTTGGCGCCTCGATCGAACAGGTCTGCCACCGCCTCTCGACCCTGCAACGCCCCGGCGCCAAGGGCGTGCCCTTCTTCTTCGTCCGCGTCGACCAGGCTGGCACCATCACCAAGCGCCACTCCGCCACCCGCCTGCAATTCGCCCGCTTCGGCGGCGCCTGCCCGCTCTGGAACGTTCACCGCGCCTTCGAGACGCCGGGCCGCTTCCTCCGCCAACTGGCGGAAACCCCGGACGGCGTGCGCTACATCTCTCTCGCCCGCGACGTCTCGAAACCCGGCGGCAGCTTCGGCGCCCCCGTCCGCCGCTTCGCCATCGCGCTCGGCTGCGAGATCCGCCATGCCGACGCGCTGGTCTATGCCGACGACCTCGACCTCACCAACGCCAAGGCGTTCGAGCCCATCGGCATCTCCTGCCGCATCTGCGAACGCACCCACTGCCACCAGCGCTCGGTACCACCACTGGAACGGCGGTTGCAGGTGGAGCCGGACGAGCGCGGCGTGCTGCCCTACACGGTGGATTGAGGGGCTAGGACGAGTTTTACAAAGGAAAAGCACGTCGTCGGCTGTGAGGCGGCACCTTGCCCTTTACCCTGGGACCGACAGCACGAAATGCAGTGAAACAAGTCGACAATATAGACTTATCATTTCTTCTCTGCTTTGATTTCCAATTATGTTGCGCTTATTGACCATATTTGCTTCTGTTCTGATCCTCACCCAACCGACGATTGCCTGTACTTACGACCCGAACTCCGGGGCTCTGATCAATTGCGACGAGAGGCCCACAACGCCAAGAGGCGGGTCGAACACCGACCAAGGTGACCAGACTGGCGAACTATCGACCTTTCCACTTTTGCAACCAAGCGTGCTTCAGAATCTTTCCGACCAACAGATACGGCAAATTGAAGAAATCATAGGCACGCCCGGGAACTAGCGAGATACAATGATCTGTGACTACCTTAACTCTGTACGCGATCATGCACTCGCCGCCTTGTTTAATGGGCTTTTACCAGTCCTCGGCATCGCGACGCTGATCTGGATTGTCCTTCGAATTGTCTATTGGAAGTCACCTGTACGGGCGGGAACTGGGTTCTTGTTCGCACTTGTGGGCGCTCTAATCGGTATTTTCCTTGGCTCCAGTCGCGAACCAGCGGTACAGGCTATCGTCCCAGCCATCGTCACTTTGATCGGCGGCTTTCTTGCTTGGACACTGCAAAAGGAAGCGCACGGTCAAGCTTCTTTGCTAAGAGGATTTGCAAGAGAAGATAAAAAAGATGATCAAGAAAAGCTCATATTCGTAACGTCACTGGTATATGTCGCAGTCGCCTCGTTGATGTTATCGACTGCCACGGCCTCGATGTGGGGCGCGTCGATGCGGCTCGTCAAGGAAGATGCTGACAGGAAGTACGAAGAGTGGCGCTACAAGTACGAGAACCTACAAATTCCCGTAGAAACCGAATTGCTGCGACGGGATGCAGGTCTGCCTCTCAGAAGTGAGGAATAGGCGACCGGATTGAACCGGTCGCTCAATAGTTCGCCTACTCCGACAGCATCCGGTACAACTCGTCCTTCAGAGCAGCCCGCTTCTTGCGCAGGTCCACCTCGGTCAGCCCCTCCACCGGGGCCACGTTGCTCTCGGCCCGGTGCACGGCCCGGTTGACCTCGTGATATTCCTCCGCAAGCCGCGCGAAATGCGTGTCCTGCGTCTTCAAAGCGGTGATCTTGTCCGCGTGCTCGGGGAACTCCTCGTGCAGCTCGTGCGGGGTATGGGACATCGGCGCGTCTCCTTCATTGGCTGAACCCGGTCCAACCCTAGGCCCGCGCCGCCCCGCCGACCTTGACACCGATCAAACGAACGGTGGAAATCAGATCATGATATGGCGCATGAGCTCGTCACGCATGGTGTCGCGCTCCTTCATCAGCTGCACATCCGCCTCCTGCGATTGCGGCTCCTCGTCCATTTCGGCCCGGTGGGCGGCGCGCTGCAGCTCGTGATAGCGCAGCGCCTTGGCGCGGAAATCCGGGTTCTCGGCTTCCAGCTTCTTGATCTGGTCGGCGTGGTCCGGAAACTCGTCGTAGAATTCCTTGGGAAGTTGCGACATGGGGTCCTCCTTCGGGCACCGTGCTGGTGCCTGCAGGAAAAACGCCCGATCCCCGCCCCCGGTTCCGGGCCTCAGCGCTGCGCCGTCTCCCACTCGGGGTGCATCCAGGGCTGCGCGTTCTCCGGCGGCAGCGGCGCGCGCCCCAGGATATGATCGGCCATCTTCTCGCCCAGCATGATCGACGGCGCGTTGAGATTGCCGTTGGTGATCCGCGGAAAGAGGCTCGAATCCGCCACCCGCAACCGCTCCACCCCGATCACCCGGCCTTCCGGGTCGACCACAGCGCCGGGGTCGTCCCCCCGCCCCATCCGGCAGGTGCCGCAGGGGTGATAGGCGCTCTCGGCATGTTCGCGGATGAACCCGTCCAGCTCGTCATCGCTCTGCACGTCCCGACCCGGCTGGATCTCGTGCTTGCGGTAAGGGGCGAAGGCCTCCTGTTCGAACAGCTCCCGCGTCAGGCGGATGCATTTGCGAAAATCGACCCAGTCGCTCTCCTCGCTCATGTAGTTGAACCGGATCACCGGGTCATCAGCCGGATCGGCGCTGCGCAGCGTGACGCTCCCGCGCGACGCGCTCCGCATCGGGCCCACATGCGCCTGGAAGCCATGCCCCTCGGCCGCGGCCTGCCCGTCATAGCGCACGGCGATGGGCAGGAAGTGGAACTGGATATCCGGGTACTCCACCCCGGCATCCGAGCGGATGAAGCCGCAGCTCTCGAACTGGTTCGAGGCCCCCGGCCCCGCCTTGCCCAGAAGCCATTGCAGCCCCACCCACGCCTTGCCGTAAAGGTTCCAGTACTTGTAAAGGCTCACCGGCTGGCTCGCCGCCATCTGGATATACAATTCCAGGTGATCCTGCAGGTTCGCCCCCACGCCGGGCCGGTCGGCCACCACGTCGATGCCATGCTCCTTGAGATGCGCCCCCGGCCCAACCCCCGAAAGCATCAGAAGCTTGGGCGAGTTGATCGACGAGGCCGCAAGGATCACCTCCTCCCGCGCCCTTATCACCTGGCTCTGCCCGCCGACGATCGCCTCCACCCCCACGGCGCGGCCCTCCTCGATCACCGCCCGCTGCACGAGGCCGCGCACGATATCGCAATTCTCCCGCTTAAGCGCCGGCTTCAGATAGGCATTCGCCGCCGACCACCGCCGCCCCTGCCAGACGGTCATGTCGAACGGCCCGAACCCCTCCTGCTGCTCGCCGTTGTAATCCTCGGTCAGCTGGTACCCGGCCTGCCCCCCCGCCTCGATGAAGGCGCGGGTCAGCGGGTTGGCCATCTGCCCCCGGCTCACGTGCAGCGGGCCATGCTTGCCGCGCCAACCCGGGTCGCCGCCATGCCCGCCATCGTGCCAGTTTTCCAGCCGCTTGTAATAGGGCAGCACATCGGCATAGCCCCAGCCCTCGGCCCCCTGCTCGCGCCAATGGTCAAAGTCACAGGCATGGCCGCGCACATAGACCATCCCGTTGATCGAGGACGACCCGCCGATCACCTTGCCCCGCGGACAGGCCAGCCGCCGCCCGCCCAGGTGCGGCTCGGGCTCCGACTGGTAGCCCCAGTCATAGCGCTTCATGTTCATCGGGTAGCTCAGCGCGCCCGGCATCTGGATGAACGGGCCGATATCGCTGCCGCCATGCTCGACCACCAGCACCGATTTCCCGGCCTCGCTCAGCCGGTAGGCCATGGCACAGCCCGCGCTGCCCGCCCCCACGATCACGTAATCCGCTTCCATCCTACCTCGCTTCCCCAAGGCCACACCCGGTGATTCCGCGAAGGGTCAAGGATGCCCCGGACTTGCTCCGGGGCACCGCGCCCTGGCGCGGCTCGTCCTTGAGGCTTCGGGGAATCGCCCCACACACTCGATCAGGCGCGTTCAGGGCAGACCTGCCCCTGAACCGCCTCTCAGCAAAATCCCGAACCCCGCCATACACACCACGCCGCAACTCGCACGCCTCCGCCCCGGCAGGAAGGGGGTCGTCATTGTTGCGCCATTGGTCCGAGCGACAATGGCGACGGGCGGGCGGCCTGCCGGGGCGGAGGCGCTCGCAACACATCAAAACGGCGCCTCCGTCGCGCCCATCCGCACGTAAACCGACTTCACCTGGCTGTAATGCCCGATCGCCTCTTTCGAGTTCTCCCGCCCGACACCGGAGGCCTTCACGCCGCCAAACGGCACCTCGACCGGCGCATCGTTATAGGAGTTGATGAAACAGCTCCCCGCCTCCAGCCGCCCGATCACCCGGTGCGCCCGCGCCAGGTCAGACGTGTAAACCCCCGCCGACAGCCCGAACTCCGTGGCATTGGCACGGGCCACCACCTCGTCCTCACCGTCGAAATCCAGAACGCTCATAACGGGCCCGAAGATCTCTTCCCGCGCGATGGTCATGTCATCCGTCACATCGGCAAACACCGTGGGCTGAAGGAAACACCCCGGCCCCGCCGCCCGCTCACCGCCACAGACCAGACGCGCGCCCTCCTCGATGCCTTTGGCGACATAGCCCAGCGCGATCTGCAACTGCGCCTCGCTCACCATGGGCCCGTAATTCGTGGCCTCGTCCATCGGGTCGCCCATCACGACGCCCTGCAACCGCTCTTCCAGCCGCCCGAGAAACGCGTCCTTCACACCCGTCTGCACGAACACCCGTGTCCCGTTGGAACAGATCTGCCCGCTGGAATAGAAATTCCCCAGGATCGCCCCCGAGACCGCATCCTCAACACTGGCATCGTCGAACACCAGCATCGGGCTCTTGCCGCCCAGCTCCATCGTCACATGCTTCATGCCCTCGGCCGCGGCGGCATAGACCTTCCGCCCCGTCGGCACCGACCCGGTCAGCGACACCTTGTCGACCCGCGGATCACCCACCAGCGCCCCGCCCACGGCGCCCCGGCCCTGGATCACGTTATACAAACCCGCCGGCGCCCCGGCCTCGACCAATATCTCCGCCACCTTCAGCGCACAAAGCGGCGTCACCTCGGACGGCTTGAAGATCATCGCGTTGCCACAGGCCAGCGCCGGCGCCCCCTTCCAGCAGGCAATCTGCGTCGGGTAGTTCCACGCCCCGATCCCCACGCACAGGCCCAGCGGCTCGCGCACCGTGTAGGCCCAGTCGCCCCCCGGAAGCGGGATATGCTCCCCGGTCAACGACCCCGCCAGCCCGCCGAAATACTCCAGCGCATCGGCCCCGCTCGTGGCATCCGCCACCAGCGTTTCCTGCAACGGCTTGCCGGTATCCCACGTCTCCAGCACCGACAGGTCGCGGTTGCGCTCGCGCATGATATCCGCCGCCCGGCGCAGCACCCGGCCCCGTTCGGTGCCCGACAACTTCGCCCATTCCGCCTGCGCCGCCCGGCCCGAGGTGATGGCCTCCTCGATCACCGCCGCCGTCGCCTCGTGCACGGTGGCGATCACCTCGCCCGTGGCGGGATAAACCACCTCGATCACCGCCCCCTCGGCATCCTCGACATAGCGGCCATTCACGAAATGGCTGGCCTCTGGCTGGGTCTTCATGTCTGTCGTCGCCCTTTTTCCGCCGCCCCCGGGCCTTGACCGGCCCGGGGACACGCGCCTCACGTATTCTGCCGCACCACCAGCACGTCGCATTCCGCGTGCATCACCACGTGCCCGGCGGTCGAGCCGATCACGTAATCGCGGATCCGCGGGTTATGCGAGTTCATCACGATCAGGTCGCACTTGAACTCCGCCGCCGCCCGCGGGATGGCCCGGTGCGGCTGGCCGGTGCGCACCACCGACTTGATCGTCACGCCCGACGTCTCCTGCCCGTCCACGAACTTCTCGAGATCGGGCAGGCTGTCCTCGGGAAGCACCTTCAGGTTGTCGCTGATCTCCGGCACCACGGTCAGCGCGATGATCTCTGCGCCCCCGGCGCGGGCCATCGACACCGCCTTGGCCATCAGCTCGTCAGATTGCGGTGCGTGTTTCAGCTTGATCGGCACCAGTATTCGCGAATGCATATTCCGTCCCTCCTTGTCAGGCCGTGACAGGGCCGCACGACGCGGCCCCGCCTGTCTCATGCCCGGCTCACTCGGCCGGCGCGATCCCCTCGGGGCCCGGCTTCGGGCGTCCGCCCTCGGGCTCGGGCGTGGCCGCATCCCGCAGCGGGCGCTGCACCAGCGGCTCGTCCTTCAGCGCGCGAATGAGCCCCCACATCATGATGAACATGATGATCGAGAACGGCAGCCCCGCCGCCAGTGACGCCGTCTGAAGCGCCCCCAGCCCGCCGGAGGCCAGCAGCACAGCCGCCACCGCGCCCTCACCGAAGCCCCAGAAGACGCGGTAGGTCACCGGCGGCTCTTCCTTGCCCATCGAAATGAGCGTCGTCACCACCAGCGTGCCGCTGTCCGACGAGGTCACGAAATAGGTGATGATCAGAATCAGCGCGACGAAGCTCAGGAAGCTCCCGAAGATGCCCAGCCCGAAATTGTCCATGATCAGGAACAGCGGCCGCGCGATATCCTCGTTCACCGCGGCGATGATGCCGCCATCCTGCACGAATTCCTGGTGCAGCGCGGTGCCTCCGAAGATCGCCATCCAGAAGAAAGTGATCAGCGTCGGCACGATCAGCACGCCCACCGCGAATTCCCGGATCGTCCGGCCGCGCGACACGCGGGCGATGAACATGCCCACGAAGGGCGCCCACGCGATCCACCAACCCCAGTAGAACACCGTCCACGCGCCCTGCCAGCCGCTTTCCGGGTCGGGGTTCACCCACAGGCCCATCGGGATCACGTTGACGATGTACTCGCCCACGTTGGTGATGAAGAAGCCCAGCAGGAACACGGTCGGTCCGACGATGATGAAGACCACGATCAGGAAGATCGACAGCCACATGTTCGTCTCCGACAGGATCTTGATGCCGCGCCCCACGCCCGACACCGCCGACAGCGTCGCGATGGCCGAGATCACCATGATCAGCAGGTACTTGATCCACGGGTCCATCGGCACGCCGAACAGGTGGTTCAGCCCGGCCTGGATCTGCCCGGCCCCCAGCCCCAGCGTCGTCGCCACCCCGAAGACAGTGCCGAAGATCGCCAACAGGTCCGCCGTGTGGCCCCACGCGCCATAGATCCGGTCGCCCAGGATCGGATACAGCGAGGCGCGGATCGTCAGCGGCAGCCCCTTGCGATAGGCGAAATAGGCCAGCGCCATGCCGACGATCACGTAGACCGCCCAGCCGTGCAGCCCCCAGTGCAGGAACGTCACCTGCATCGCCGTCACCGCCCCCTCCATCGAGTTGGCGGTCCCCTCCTCGAGGAAGGGCGCGTTCTGCACGTGGTACATCGGCTCGGCCACCGACCAGAACAGCAGGCCGATCCCCATGCCGGCCCCGAACAGCATCGAGAACCACGCAAACGTGGTGAATTCCGGCCGGTCCTCGTCCTTGCCCAGCCGGATCGACCCGAAGCGCGAGAAGATCAGCCCGATCACGAAGGCGATGAAGATCGCGATCGACAGGATGTAATACCAGTTCAGGTTGGCGTTGATCCACGTCTGCACGTTGGAAAAGAAATTGCCCATCGCCTCCGGCGCGAACACCCCGATCAGCACGAAGCCGAGGATCAGGAGCTTCGACAATGTCGCCATCGGCGGGTTCACGTCGCGGAAGATGCCGGACGTGCCTATCTTCAGGCGGGATTCGTCGACTTGATCTTGCATAGCGTTTCCTCACTGTTGCGGTGCCGGCGGCGCGTGGCTTTTTGCCATCTTCGCCGCGGCGGTCCCTCGTCGTCCCTGGCCCCGGGCGGCTCGCCCGCCCGGCGCCCTGTCGCCTACTCGCCTCTCGGGTAGCGCTGGTTTTCCTCCACCACGTTCAGGTCCATGTGGTTGCGCATGTACCGCTCGCTGGCCTTCATCAGCGGCTGGTAATCCCACGGGTAATACCCGCCCTGGCGCAGCGCCTCGTAGACCACCCAGCGCCTCGCCTGGCTCTGCCGCACCTGCGCATCGAACAGCTCCATGTCCCAGCGCGCCTCGGCCTTCTCGGCAAAGTATTTCAGCGTCTCGGCATGGGCCGGATCATCCGCCAGGTTGGTCAGCTCGTGCGGGTCCTCTTCGAGGTCGAACAACTGGTCGGGGTCGAGCGAGCAGCGGATGAACTTCCACTTCCCCTGCCGCAGGCTGACCAGCGGCGCGTAAGATGCCTCGGCGGCATATTCCATCGCCACCGGGTTCTCACGTGTCACACCCCGCCCCTGCGGCTCGAGGCTCTGCCCCTCGACCCATGGCGCGATCTCGTCCATCGACACGCCCGCCAGCTCGCACAGCGTCGGGCAGACATCGATCGTGCTGACCGCCTCGGTCACCAGCCCCGGCTCCATCGACGGCGCCGAGATCATCAGCGGCACGCGGGACGAGCCCTCGTAGAAGCTCATCTTGAACCACAGCCCCCGCTCGCCCAGCATGTCGCCGTGGTCGCTGACGAACAGGATGATCGTGTCATCCACCTGCCGCGTCCCCTCCAGCGCCTCCATCACCTCGCCGATCTTGTCGTCGAGATAGGAGATGTTGGCGAAATACGCCCGGCGTGAGCGCTTGATGTCTTCCTCGGTGATGTTGAACGACCGCCAGTCATTGGCATCGAAGATGCGCTTCGAATGGTTGTCATGCTCCTCGTAGGGAAACGCCGGCACCTCGGGCAGCAGGTGCTCGCAATCCTCGTAAAGATCCCAGTATTTCTTCCGCGCCACGTAAGGGTCATGCGGGTGCGTGAAACTGACGGTCAGGCACCAGGGCCGCTCGTCATGCCCCCGGCCAAGGTCGTAAACCTTCCGCGTGGCGTTATAGGCGACCTCGTCGTCATACTCCATCTGGTTGGAAATCTCGGCCACGCCCGAGCCCGTGACCGACCCGAGGTTGTGATACCACCAGTCGATCCGCTCGCCCGGCTTGCGGTAATCCGGCGTCCAGCCGAAATCGGCGGGGTAGATATCCGTCGTCAGCCGCTCCTCGAACCCGTGCAGCTGGTCGGGGCCCACGAAATGCATCTTGCCGGACAGGCAGGTCTGGTACCCCGCCCGGCGCAGGTGGTGGGCATAGGTCGGAATATCCGCCGCGAACTCGGCGGCGTTGTCATAGACCCGGCTGTGAAACGGCAGCAGCCCGGACATGAAGCTCGCCCGTCCGGGGGCGCAGAGCGGGCTCGCCGTGTAGGCGTTGCGGAACCGCGTCGACCGCGCGGCCAGTTTCTTCAGGTTCGGCGCGTGCAGCCACTCCGCCGGGCCATCGGGAAAGAGCGTGCCGTTGAGCTGGTCGACCATGAAGATCAGGATGTTTGGCTTGCTCATTTGGTGGTGGGTCCCTCTTCGAGAAAAGTGTCAAGATAGTGCATCATCACGTCGATCGCCGCCTCGGCGGACAGCGGATCGGCGCGCAGCGCCTGGCGGATGTAAAGCCCGTCGATCATCGCCGCCAGACCCCTCGTCAGCACCCGCCCCTCGGGCCCGGCCACCTGCCGCACCGCGTAATGCAGGTTCGACCGCAGCCGCCGCTGGTAGATGTTGAGAAGCCGGTTCGCCTCGTCCGATTTCTGCGCCTGGACGTAGAAATTGAGCCAGGCCGAGACCGTCTCCTGACGGAACTGCCGGGGCGAGAAGCTGGCCCGCACGATGGCCTCGATCCGCTGCCGCGGGGTCTTCGCCATCACCAGCGCGCCGCGCACCTCGGCGCCGTAAAGCGACAGGATATGGCGCATCGCGGCGGCGAAGATCTGCTCCTTCGAGCCGAAATAGTGATGCGCCAGCGCGCTCGACATCCCCGCCCGCTTGGCGATCTGGCTGACCGTGACATCGAGCGTCCCGCGCTCGCCGATCTCGTGGATCGTCGCCTCGACCAGGGCCGAGCGGCGTATCGGTTCCATTCCGACCTTGGGCATGGCGCGGGCCTCGCAAATACCTGTTGCGTCACCCGGGGTAAACGTGTTTAATTGACTCGTCAATCAATAAAAAACGGGGGACGATCCGGCACTTCGGCACCTTCGCCCGACCGCAAATTTCGATTGCAGCACGGGAAGTTGTCATACTAACGTCACGGCGTGCGGGGAAAAAATGGTCGAAACCATCCGCCAGACGTGGCAAGAAGCGCACCGTCAGTCCGGCAACAGGGGACAGTACGCGCCGTCGCCGAAACCCGGCGCGGCCGGTATATTGCAAGTGACCAACCAACAGGGAGACACCGACATGGCACTTATCAAGGGCGGCCTTCTCGACCGCCGCGGATTTCTTAAAACCACCGTCGCGGCCGCGGCGGCCTCCAGCCTGCCGCTGGGCGGCGCCTTCGCCCAGACACCCAAGCGCGGCGGCAACCTGCGCGTGGCCAAGGGCCACGGCAACACCACCGACACGCTCAACCCCGGCCAGTGGGACAACGGCTACATGCTGGCCCTCGGCTTCGCCATCCACGGCCGCCTGACCGAGGTCGCGACCGACGGCGCGCTGATCCCGGAACTGGCCGAAAGCTGGGAAGCCTCCGACGACGCCTCCGAGTGGCGGTTCAAGATCCGCAAGGGCGTGACCTTCCATGACGGCAAGGCGCTGGAAGTGCAGGACGTCGTGAACTCGATCAACTTCCACCGCGGCGAGAACTCGACCTCCGCCGCCGGCCCGATCGTGGCGCCGATCACCGACATCACCACCGAAGGGGACGACACGGTCGTCTTCACCCTCGACGGCGGCAATGCCGACTTCCCCTTCATCCTCAGCGATTACCACCTGGTGATCTGCCCCGCCGACGGCGACAGCATCGACTGGCAGTCGGGCAACGGCTGCGGCAGCTACAAGCTGACCGCCTTCAACGCCGGCGTCTCCTCCTCCTTCGAGCGGAACGAGAACCACTGGCGCGATGACGTGGCCTTCGTCGACACCTGCGAGATGCTCGCCGTGGTCGACCCCAACGCCCGCACCACCTCGCTCGTCTCGGGCGACGTGCACGCCATCGACAAGGTCGACCTCAAGGCGGCCGGCCTGCTGGGCCGCAAGCCCGGCGTCAACATCCAGTCGATCGCCGGCACCCAGCACTACACCTTCGCCATGGACACCCGCGCCGATCCGTTCACCGACAACAATGTCCGCCAGGCCCTGAAATACGGCATCAACCGCCAGGAACTGGTCGACAAGATCCTGTTCGGCTACGGCTCGGTCGGCAACGACCACCCGATCGGCCAGGGCCAGCGCTTCTTCAACTCCGAGATGGAGCAGAAGGAGTTCGACCCCGACAAGGCCAAGTGGCACCTCAAGGAAGCCGGGATGGACAGCGTCTCGGTCAGCCTCTCGGCCTCCGACGCCGCCTTCCCCGGCGCGGTCGACGCCGCCACGCTGTTCCAGAACTCCGCCTCCGAGGCGGGCATCGACCTCAAGGTCGTGCGCGAACCCAAGGACGGCTACTGGTCCGACGTCTGGATGAAGAAACCCTTCTCCGCCGTCTACTGGGGCGGCCGCCCGGTCGAGGACCAGATGTTCGCGACCGCCTACCAGTGCGGCGCGGCCTGGAACGACAGCTTCTGGTGCAACGACCGCTTCGAGGAGCTGATGAAGACCGCCCGCGCCGAGCTCGACGAGGCCAAACGCAGCGAGATGTATTTCGAGATGCAGGACATCGTCGCCAACCAGGGCGGCGTCATCATCCCGATGTTCGCCAACTACGTCTTCGCCACCGGCGACAACGTGGGCCATTCCGAACAGATGGCCTCGAACTGGGACATGGACGGCGAGCGCTGGATGGAGCGCTGGTGGCTCAACTCGTAAGCCCCCGCGCGGCCATCGCCGCATGACAATACCGGCCCCGGCGGCGCGATCCGCCGGGGCCTTTTCGTGGCAGGCCCCCAACCTCCACCGACTTCTTCTGGCCCCAAATATCCCCGCCGGAGGCAAGAAATCTCTTCTCTCGCGCCCCCCGCCACGCAACCCCGCCTCGGCAGACCTTCACCCGGTTCGTCCGGCTCAGGCATCCCACGCACCGATAACAACCGCCCTCTCGCCCCCACCCGCGAGCCCCGTTTTCTTCGAAGAAAACGGCACGGAAAATTCCGATTTTCCGCCCCCGCCAGCCGGTAACACAGGCGCCAGCCACGGTCTCCTCACGAGATTTCGAGGCCCTCACCCCGCCAGCTTCTCCTGCCGCGCAAACGGGCTGAGCCCCAGCCAGGCCTGCATCGTCGCCGCCAGCCGCCGCGGCCCCACCGGCACCAGCGCGCCGCGCTCCGCCGCGTCGGACACGCTCCGCAGCCCCATCCAGATCTCCGTCATCGTCCGCAGGTCCACCGTCACGTAGAGATCGACGTCGAAGCCCGGGTCGACATGGCACAGGTCGACGCTCCGGTCCGGCTCGACGATCAGCCACCATGTCCGCTCCGCCTCCGGCAGCTCGGGATAGATGAACTCGATCACCGTCCGCTCCCGGGGCACCGGCTCGGTGTTCAGGTTCCGCCGCATGTCCCACATCAGCAGCTCCGCATCGAGATTCTCCAGCGAGGGCTCGGTCTCCACCCATTTCTGGCCCCACATGCCGATCGCCTCCACCACCGGCTGCAAATCGCGGCCCGCCTGGGTCAGCCGGTAGGCCTCGATCTCCTTCGACCCCGGCACCGGCTCGCGCGCGACGATCCCCGCCGCCTCCAGCTCCCGCAGCCGCTTCGACAGCAACCCCGGCGACATCCGCGGCACGCCCCGCCGCAGCTCGTTGAACCGGGTCGACCCGGCCACCAGCTCGCGCAGCAGCACCACCGTCCACCGCGTGCACAGAACCTCGGCCGCCATCGCGACCGGGCAGAACTGCCTGTAGCTCGCATTCGTCATCCTAGCCTCCTTTCCCTAGCGTCACCCAGCCTGCCATACCACCCCCCGCCCCGGCCAGTTCAGAACCTGTATCGGCCCGGTACACTCCGTGAACTGGCGCCGCGGCGGGCCCGGATGGCAGCCTGTCCCCACGCCGGGAAACCCCGGTGCCACCGAAACCGGACAGCGAAAAGGGAATCACGCACATGCCACTGGTAGACATCCAACTGATCGAAGGCGTCTTCGATGACAGCCAGAAACAACAGATGATCGCCGAGGTGACCGAGGCCATGGTCCGCATCGAGGGCGAGGCCCTGCGCAGCGTCACCTGGGTGCGCGTCCAGGAGATCGCCAGCGGCGCATGGGCCATCGGCGGCACCCCGATGACCGCCGCCGACGTCCGGGCCACCCGCGCCACGCCGGCCTGACCCGGCACGATCCGCCACCCCGCACCAGACAGGAGGAGCCATGACCCCATCCATCACCGAAGAGATCAGCACCGTCACCCTCTACGAACGCCTGGGCGGCGCGCCCGGCATACGGCGCATCGTCGACGGCGCCATCGCGGCGCATATGGAAAACCCCGCGATCCGCGCGCGCTTCACCCCCTACGAAAGCCGGCCCGCCCGGGTCGAGGAGATCAAGCGGCACACCTGCGACTTCTTCGCCAGGGGCACCGGCGGCCCCGACGCCTACCGGGGCCGCTCCATGGCCGAGGCCCATCGCGGCATGGATATCGCCCCGCCGGAATACGAGGCCGCCGCGGGCGACATCCTCGGCACCATGCAGGCGCTCGGCTACGACGGCGCGACCCGCGCCGAGGTCGCCGATATCCTGCACACCCTCAAACCCGACATCATACACCAGTAACCCGAAAGCGAGGCACCGACATGACACGAGAGATCGAGATCAGACGCTTCGAAACCCCCGACGACGCCCTCGACATGAAGGACCGCGGCGGCATCGACATCGTGAAGATGCAGGACGGCACCGCCGGCATGCGCGCCGTCTTCGAGCCCGGCTGGACATGGGAGACCGACGAGAAACCGCTCCTCGGCGCGCCCGATGCCTGCCCGATGCGCCACACCGGCTACTGCCTCGGCGGCCGGCTGGTGGTGCGCATGGTCGACACCGGCACCGAGACGGCCATCACCCGGGGCGATTTCTTCGAAATCCCGCCCGGCCACGACGCCTATGTCGCAGGTGACGAGCGTGTCGAACTCATCCTCTTCGAAGCGCCCGCCGCCCACGGCTGAGCGCCCCCGGCCTGCCGGCCCCGCGCCGGCAGCGCCCCTCCGCCCCCCTATCCCGGCCACTTTCCCCACCCCCGGCTTTCACTGGCCAAGAATACTCCCGCCGGAGACATGAAGTCTCTTGCTGCGCAAGGCCCATCCCACGCGCCACAGCACTCGGCCCCCAACCTCCACCGACTTCTTCTGGCCCCAAATATCCCCGCCGGAGGCATGAAATCTCTTGCCACCCCCGCCCGGGCCACGCGCCGCGCCTCGCCCCGTCCCCCGCGTCTTCTTGGCCCCAATACTCCCGCCGGAGGCATCAAATCTCTTCCTGCGCGACGCCGCCCTCACTCCGCCTTCCGGTAGCTGATCATCGCCTCGTGCCCCATCAGGATCAGGTCCATCCACCCGCCCGCCAGATTGTCGATCAGGTAGCAATAGCTGTCCCGGTGCTGCGCGCTGGTCTGGATCAGCACCGGCCCCGCCCCGGCACTGTCCGGGCAATCCGCCTTCACGTCGAGATACATCGTGTCCAGATACCCCGCCTTGTAATAGGAATGCATCTCCGCCCCCTGGATATGGAGCGTCTCGTTGGGGTCGTCCGCCGAGACCCAGCTCCCCTGCATCGCCGCGCGCAGCCCGGCATAGGCATCCGGCCCGAGGATCTCGATCTCGCTCACCGCAAGCTGCGCGGTGCTGTCGCCAGACCCGGTCAGGTCGCCCGTCACCTGCATCGGCGTGTTGTTCGGCAGCGCCTCCAGCCGCGCCAGGAAGGCGCGCGGCGTCGGGTCGTCATACCCCGCGAAATACTTCCAGCCATTGGCGATGAAGGTGCAGGCCTCGAACCCGTCGTAGAAATCGCAGCCCTGGAAGATCAGCCGGTCGGTGAAGGGCTCGCCATGCACGCCCCGCTTCAGCCCGCTCAGCAATACCGTCGCCGCCGACGTCGGCTGCGCCCCCGATTGCGCCCCGGCCTGCACCCCCGTCTGCACCCCGGCCTGCACCGCCACGGCGCCTTCCGCGGATTTCCCCTTCGCCACGCTTTCCTTCCGCCTGGCCCGCGCCTCGATCCGGAAGGAAAAGCTTTCCGCCGTTTCGCCCGTATCGATCACCGCGAAATCGGCGGCCTCGTACCCCCTGGCCGCGCAGTCGGCATCGCCAACGATCGTGTAGGCCTCGCCTTGCGTGCAGAAGCTGTACCCCTCTCCCCGGAAGCCCTGCCCCGCCGCCGTCGCCCGGTAATAGTAGTAGCGGTTGGTCAACGCCCCGCCCACCGGCTCGGCACAGGCACCCGGCGCGATGGTCCACCAGCCCTCCGAGACCCAGGTCTCGCCCTGCTTGTACCCCACCGATACCGACCGCGTCTCGCCCGTGTCGTTGCAGATCTCTAGCCCGGCCATCGCCGACACCGGGCACAGCGCCAGCGCCAGCGCGCCGGCCATCAACCGTTTCATGACCAATCCCCCCGAAACCTGTCGCCTTGCAGGCCCGCCGAACGGGCCCGGAATGCCCTACAGTTTCGTCGCGGCACTCGCGGGCGTCAATGCCCGGCGCTTCAGCACCGCCTCGCGCCAGCTGATGAAACTCACCGCCGCCACGATCACCAGCCCGCCGACGATCACCCAGGGGTCAAGCGGCTCGCCGAAGACGAAGGCGCCCAGGCTCACCGCCCAGACGAGCTGCAGGAAGGTCACCGGCTGGGTCACCGCCAGGGGCGCCGCCCGGAAGGCCCGCGTCATCGCGTAATGCCCCGCCGTGGCCAGCCCCGCCACCACCAGCAGGATGCCCAGCTCCGACCACGTCGGCGTGACCCAGTTCAGCGCCGCCAGCGGCGCCAGCAGGATCGTCACCGAGATCGACAGCATCGCCACCACCACCGCCGGGCTGCACCTGTCCGACAGGAGCTTGGCGAAGATGTACGACGCCCCGAAGATCATCGCCGCGAAGACCATCGCCAGGTGCCCGGCCCCCACCTCGCGCAGCCCCGGCCGCAGGATGATCAGCGCCCCCACCAGCCCCGCCGCCACCGCCAGCAGCCGCCGAAGGGCCAGCCGCTCGCCCAGGAACAGCGCCGCGCCGATGGTGACATAGATGGGCGACATGTAATTCATCGCGGTGACATCGGCGATCGGGATCCGCGCCATGGCATAGAACCACAGCACCACCGCCACCATGTGCGCCAGCCCGCGCAGCCCGAACAGGCCCCAGGTGCCGCGGTCGAAGCGGAACTCCCCGGCCCGCCACAGCATCGGAAGGGCAAAGACCAGCCCAAGCAGGAACCGCAGGAACGTCGCCTCGACCGAGGGGATGCGCGTGCCGAGGATCTTCACCATCGCGGTGACCCCCACCAGCATCACGCCGGTCACGATCATCCAGCACACGCCGGCGATCGGGTTGGACTGGCCGGGGTCGGCGGGGTGTACGGCGGGTGACTCGTCCTGCATGGGCCGCATTAACCGTCTCGGGCGGGGGAATGTCGAGCGGGTTTTGCCCCGCGCCGCCCCGGCACGGCCAGGGCTGTGCCGCCCCCCCGGCGCGCCACGCGGGCCCCGGCAAATTCCAGTTTTCCGGCCCCGGAGTTTCGCAAAACTCCGGCACCATCCCACCACGACAGGTCATTTTCTGCGCAGAAAATGACCCGGAAAATACGCATTTTCCGGGCGAAAATTCCGCGCGGAATTTTCCCGCACCACCCCCTCGACGCGAAAGGTCCGAAAACCGCGCCTGTCGTGCTACACTGCCCCGACATCCAAAGCGGACACGCCATGACCGACACCAGTCCCGGCCTCTACGGAAGCGACGGCCAGCGCAGGCTGCAGGCGGCCGCCCTGGCCGGGGCCGGGGCGGCGCGCGAGATACCGGGCGCCGTTTTCGCCGCCCGCATGGCCGGCACCGACGATCCCGACCGGCTCGGCTGGGACCGGATCGCCGCCACCCTGCGCGACGAGGGCGCCATCACCTTCCGGATGATCCCCACGGATGCCTGCCCCGAGGTCGAACGCCGCCTCGCCGAGATCGGCTGCGTCATCACGTGGTGGGACGTGTTCGACGGCCCGCGCGACACCGTCCGGGCCACCTGCGACGCCCTCCTCGCGAGCCCTGGCGACGATCTCGTCCCGGCCGGGCCACAGGCTTGCACCGACCCCGGACTCCTCGAGCAGGTCCAGGCCTTCATGGCCGGTCGCGGCGTCGCCCCCTACCCGGCCCAGGTGCTCTCGGGCCAGACCGGCCCGGCCTTCCTCGCCGTGCTGACCGATCCCGCCGACGGGTCCATCGCCGCCACCGCCTTCACCTACTTTCCCTACAACCGCCACAGCCCGCACCACGCCACCGCCTGGGCCGGGCTGGTCGCCGTGCGCGATGACATGCGCGGGCGGGGCGTCGGCATCCGGGTCAACGCGCTCGCCCTGCGGCAGGCGGTCGGAGATCTCGGCGCAGACCGGGTGCAGGAATTCGCCCGGACCACCAACGTCGCCTCCTGCCGGATGATCGAACGCTGCGGCCTCCGCCTGCGCGCCGATCTCCGCTCCGGCATCGCCCAGCCCGCCGGCGCCCGGAGCTTCACGCGCTGACCGGCCCCGGGCCCACCGGGCACCGGGCCCTTACCCCGGCAGCGGAATGAACTCCGCATCATCCCCCGGCGGCAGGCTGAACCGCCCGTGCGCCCAGTCGCCCTCGGCCCAGGCCGCCTTGGCCGCCACGATCTTCTCCTCGCTCGAGGCCACGAAATTCCACCAGATATAGCGCGGCCCGTTCAGCGTCTCGCCGCCCA
This sequence comes from Roseovarius sp., assembly GCF_030373445.1. Lineage (GTDB taxonomy): Bacteria > Pseudomonadota > Alphaproteobacteria > Rhodobacterales > Rhodobacteraceae > Roseovarius. Next base: position 102,595 of record NZ_JAUCYU010000005.1, on the reverse strand, counting down.
GCGCCATCAGCCGCGCGCCCTGCGGCCCCGCCTTCAGCGTGATCGCGTCGCCGGGCCGGAACACCATCATCCGGCCGGCCTCGAACACCTCGCCCGCCACCTCGACCGCGCCCTGCGTGACATAGACCCCGCGATCCTCGTGATCCTCCGGCAGGGGCAGCATCGCCCCCGGCTCCATCACCACGTCGGCATAGAACATCTCCGAGAACGTCCCCACCGGGGCGCTCTCGCCCCAGCCGCGCCCCATGATCAGCCGCAATTGCTTGCCCTCGCCCTCCAGCACCGGCAGCGCGGCCTCGCCGTGATGCTCGAAACTGGCGGCGCGCTCCTCGTCGCGCTCGGGCAGCGCCACCCAGGTCTGGATCCCGAACAGCCGGCTCCGCCCTTCCCGCGTCGCGGCGCTGGTGCGTTCCGAATGGGTCACGCCCTGGCCCGCCACCATCCAGTTCACCTCGCCCGGATAGATCATCTGGTGCGTGCCCAGACTGTCGCGGTGCTCGAATTCGCCCTCGTACAGGTACGTCACCGTCCCCAGCCCGATATGCGGGTGCGGGCGCACGTCGATCCCCTGCCCGGTCAGGAACTCCGCCGGGCCCATCTGGTCGAAGAAGATGAACGGGCCCACCATCTGCCGCTTGGGCGCCGGCAGGGCGCGGCGCACCTCGAACCCGCCGATGTCACGGGCGCGCGGCACGATCAGCGTCTCGATATCGTCAAGCTTTCCGGCTTCGGGGCAGCCCGGCTCGAGGCCCGGCGCCCAGCTCATCCCGCCTGGCCCTTGGGCGCCGCGCGGTTGAGCACGTCGCTCCATTCCGGGTGCCGGCGGAACTGCGCGGCGGCGAACGGGCACAGCGGCAGGATCTGCTTGCCCTGCTCCCGCGCCATCTCGACCGCCCGCTCGACCAGCGCCAGCCCCACGCCCTGGCCGCGATAGACATCCGGCACCTCGGTGTGGTCGATGATGATCATCCCCTTGCCGGCGACCGAATAGGTCATCTCCGCCTCCGGCCCGATGCCGATCCTCGCGGTGAACCGGCCCTTGCCGTCACCCGTGTGATGTTCAATGTCCATATCGCCGCGCCCTTTTCAGCTCCGTACCCCCGATCATGAGGTAGCACAGCCCCGCGAAACCGCAATCGCCCTTGTCTCACACCGGCTGTGCATTGCCGATAACGTGATTGGCCTGCGCCACCGGTCCGGCTACCCTGCAGCGATATTTGCAAAGCCGCCCCGATGCCCGCCCCCACGCCCGAACCAGCCCCCGCCTCCGTGCCCGACATCTACGACCCCGCCTTCGTCGCCGGGCTCTTCGACCGCTGCGCCGCGAACTACCGCTGGTGGAGCGCGATCAGCTCCTTCGGCTTCACCCGCACCTGGCGCCGGCAATGCGTGGCGCTCCTGCCGCCCACCGGCCCCGGCGCCACCGTGATCGACCTGATGGCCGGCACGGGCGAGCTCTGGCCGCACCTCCTGCGCCGCTTTCCCGGCCTCGCCTCCATCACCGCGCTCGACATCTCCCGCAACATGCACCTGCACGCCGTCGACCGCCTCCACCGCACCCGCGCCTCCCGCATCACCCATATCGAGGCCGACGCGCTGACCACCGACCTCCCCGAGGCCCGGGCCGACCTGCTCGTCGCCGCCTTCGGCCTCAAGACCTTCACCCCCGCCCAGCAGGCCACGCTGGCCCGCCAGGTCGCCCGCCTCCTCAAGCCCGGCGGGCATTTCGCCCTGATCGAGGCCTCCGACCCCCACGGCTGGGCCCTGCGCCCGCTCTACCGCGCCTATATCGACCACGCCCTGCCGCTGATCGAACGCCTCTTCCTCCGCGGCGCGCAGGATTTCACCATGCTCGGCCCCTACACCCGCAACTTCCGCGACTGCACGCACATGGCCGAGGCGCTCCACAACGAAGGGCTCACCGTCACGTTCCACCGCCATTTCTTCGGCTGCGCCACCAGCGTCTCCGGCCACAAACCCGCCTGACGCGCCTCACATCCAGGTCAGCTTCGCCGCGATCGCCCACATCGTCAGCCCGACGATCCCGTCCAGCACCCGCCAGCTCCCCGGCCGCCGGAACACCGGCGCCAGCACCCGCGCGCCGTAGCCCAGCCCGAAGAAGAACACGAAACTCGCGCTCACGGCCCCCGCGCCGAACCCCGGCTTGTCGCCATATTGCGCACTCACCGACCCCAGCAAGACGACCGTATCCAAGTAAACATGCGGGTTCAGCCAGGTCAGCGCCAGGCAGGTCAGAAGCGCCGCCCGCAACCCGGCCTTGCCCTTGCCCGCCTCCATCCCTTCGCCGCCCGTCCACGCGGCCCATAACGTCCTTGCCCCGTACCACAGCAAGAACGCCGCGCCCCCGAACCGCATCACGCCCTCCAGCCCCGGCACCGCCCTGGCCAACGCCCCGAACCCGGCCACGCCCGCCGCGATCAGCACCGCATCCGACAGCGCACAGGTTAGGACCACGGCGAAGACATGCGCATTCCTGAGCCCCTGCCGCAGGACGAACGCGTTCTGCGCCCCGATCGCCAGGATCAGCGAAAACCCCAGCGCGAACCCCGCGAAATATGCCTGCATGGCCGGTTCTCCTGTCAAAAGCTTGACCGGCCTAGCCCGGAGCGTCACATTACGCAAACGAATGAAATTGACCCGACATCAGTACTGCTAATGCAATTCGACCCCGCCCAGCTCGCCGCCCTCTCCGCCGTCCTCCGCCACGGCGGGTTCGAGACGGCGGCACAGGATCTCGGCCTCACCCAATCCGCCGTCTCGCAACGCATCAAGGCGCTCGAAACCCGCGCCGGGGCCCAGCTCGTGACCCGCGCCAAGCCCTGCACCGGCACCGAGGCCGGCCGCCGCCTCGCCGCCCATGCCGACCAGGTCGCCCTGCTGGAAGCACAGCTTGCGGGCGACCTCTCGGCCCTCGCGCCCGCGCCGCAAACCCGCATCCGCCTTGCGCTCCCCGCCGACAGCCTTGCGACGTGGTTCCTCGACGCGCTGAGCGACCTGCCCGATCACCTCTTCGAGCTCTCCATCGACGACCAGGACCATTCCGCCGACTGGCTCCGCCGCGGCGAAGTGCTGGGCGCCGTCACCGCCCAGCCCGACCCGGCCCCGGGCTGCGATGCGCTCCCCCTCGGCGCCCTGCCCTACGTCGCCACCGCCAGCCCCGCCTTCATCGCCCGCCACTTCCCCTCCGGCGTCACCGCAAAGGCGCTCGCACGCGCGCCGATGCTCCGCTTCGACCCCAAGGACCGGCTCCAGCATCTCTGGATCGAACGCGTGACCGGCACGCGCCTCTCCCCTCCGAGCCATCGCCTGCCCTCCTCCGAAGGCTTCGTGCAGGCCTGCCGCCTCGGCATCGGCTGGGGCGTGAACCCGGTCGCCCTCGTCGCCGACGATCTCGCCACGGGCCGCCTGGTGGCGCTCGGCGACGGCACCCGCGTCGACACGCCCCTCTACTGGCAGACCCCGCGCCTGATGGCCCCCGCGCTGGCCGCCCTGACACGGGCGGTCAGGCGCGCGGCCCGGACCCATCTGGCGGCACCGGACTAACCACCCCCGCCCCGACCCCCGAGCCGGGGCCTCCGGCCCAATCCGGACGAGCGAACCAATCCTCGTAAGGTGGGTGCAAACCCACCACTCCACCCCACGGTTGACACCCAAACCCAAACCCAACACACTCCCCCCACGACCATTTCAAACCCACCACTTTTCAACGCACTACCTTTCAACTCGCGCCCCTCCGGACCCACCCCGACCGGCGCCCCCCCATTCAAACAAGGAGATTCCCCATGTCCCTCGTATCCAGAACCGTCTCCACCGGCTTCGACATCGCCAAATCCATTGCCCTCCTCGCCTTCCTCTCGATCCCGACCGAAGGCAACGCCGACGACATGAGCCTCTGCATCTCGCTCGACCGGCAATGGGGCACCAAGTGCAACCGCGACGATTCCCTGCATATCATCGTCACCAACAACTGCCCCTCCGCGACCTTCATCAAGATGTGCATCCGTGAAAAGGACGGCGGCTGGTCCTGCGGCACCGACAACAACCTGAAACGCGGCGAAACCAACCGCGGCTTCTGGGCCTGCAAGGCCACCGGCGATTACGACTACGCCGCCTGCACCGGCGGCTATGGCGAGTGCGGCTTCAATCGGTAACGGGGTTCGGGTGGGAGCCACCCCGCCCGGTCACCGGCCCTTGCGGAAACACCCTTGGGGGCGGGTGCCGCCGACGAAATTCCCACCTGTCGCCGTAGGGTGGGTGCCAACCCACCGCGCGCCCCCGTTCCCCCCCCACCCGAGTAATCTTAACCGGTTGTTAACCGCCCGCCTCCACCCTCCGGACAGGGACAGAGGAGGACAAGAGTGACAAAAGAACTGAGCTACGAATCCGAGGCGCTGGAGGCCATCCACGCCAAGGCCAACACCGCCAAGAACGAGTGTTTCTTCATCGGGTTCATCGACGGCGTTCTTGCCAATGGCCGGGTGGAGGAAACGGAACTGGAACCGCTCCTTGCCGAATGCAGGGCCGTCTGCGCGCAGGTGGGCGACGAAGACGCGGCCGAGATCCTGAGCGAGGCGGCGGCGGGCCATCACGACACCCTCGGGGAACTGCTCGATGTCCTCACCCAGATCGCCGAGATCCGAAGCGGGAAGATCGACCCGGCCTGCCCCCGCTCCGCGGCCAATCGCCTGCTTGGCTTCTGCGCCGGCATCAACTGCGACGGCATCATCACCACGCGCGAGGCGCAGGTTCTGCATGACCGGATCAACGCCGCCCACGACCTCGACACCGATCCGCGCATCGCCGCCCTCCGGCACGTGGTGCGCGACGCGCTCTGCGACGGCGTCATCGACCCGGCCGAAGCCGCCGAGATCAGCCACCTGATCACCAGCCTCGTCGGCGACAGCTATGCCGACACCGGCATCCCCAGCTGCGAGGCGATCCCGGTCATAAGCGACACCGACCAGCTTGATGCCATCCTGTTCGAAGGCCGGCACGTCGTCCCGACGGGCGGGTTCGACTTCGGCACCCGGCGCCAGCTCACGGCACGGCTGGAAGAGCTTGGCGCCACCGTGCAGAAGACCCCCACCCGCGAAACCGATTTCCTGATCATCGGCGCCGAGGGCAGCCCGCATTACACGCACAAGTCCCACGGCGGAAAGATCGGCAAGGCCCTCGAACTCCGCGGCGACGGCCATAGCCCGAGGATCTATCTCGAAGCGCAACTCCGCGCCCACCTGTCGCCATAGGGCGGGGGCCACCCCGCCGCCAACAACTCGAATTCTTGAAAAGAATTCGATCCGATATCTTTTCAAGATATCGTCCCACCACAACGCCCCGGCGCACGACCACTCGGTCGAAAAACCACCGCCGTCAATTCGCACCGACGCGATACCGACAAGATACCGACGTAATACCGACGTTGGAATTCGGCCCATCCCCAACAAAAACGGCGCCCCGAGGGGCGCCGTCCAAACCGTCCCGATCTGCGCGGAATTCACTCCGCCGCAAGCTGGCTCATCACCTCGTCCGACGCCTCGAAATTCGTGGTCACGCGCTGCACGTCGTCATCGTCCTCCAGCGCGTCGATCAGCTTCATCAGCTTCTCCATCCCCTCGAAATCCATCTCGGTCGTGGTGGTCGGCTTCCAGACAAGCTTGGTCGTCGTGCTTTCGCCAAGCTCGGCCTCAAGCGCGTTGGAGACATCGTTCAGATCGGTATCGGCACACCAGATGATGTGGCCATCCTCGCTACTCTCCACATCCTCTGCCCCGGCCTCGATCGCGGCCATCATCACCGTGTCGGCATCGCCCACATCCGCGGGATAGGTCACCTCGCCCTTCCGCTCGAACATGAACCCGACCGAGCCGGTCTCGCCAAGGTTGCCGCCATTCTTGGTAAAGGTCGAGCGCACGTTGGAGGCGGTCCGGTTGCGGTTGTCGGTCATCGCCTCGACGATCACCGCCACCCCATTGGGGCCATAGCCCTCGTAGCGAACCTCCTCGTAATCCTCGCCCTCACCGCCGATCGCCTTCTTGATCGCCCGGTCGATATTGTCGTTCGGCATCGACTGCGACTTCGCCTGCTTCACCACCAGCCGAAGACGCGGGTTCTTCTCCGGGTCCGGGTCGCCCATCTTGGCGGCCACGGTGATCTCCTTGGAAAGCTTGGAAAAAAGCTTGGCCCGCACGGCGTCCTGCCGCCCCTTGCGGTGCTGGATGTTTGCCCATTTGGAATGGCCGGCCATGTCGTGCGCTCCGTCAGATACCAGTCAGATGTCAGTTGTTCGGACCGTCTATAAATCACGCCCCGCCTGCCCCGCAAGCCGGTTGCGTTCCCGGCCCGAATAGGCTTGGCTGCACCTAATCCCGGAGGGCCGCCGTGACAACCGACCAGATCATCCTTTTCTCGCTCTTCGGGGCGGTCTTCGCGCTCTTGCTCTGGGGGCGCTACCGCTATGATATCGTGGCGTTTTCCGCGCTGCTGATCGGCGTGGTCCTCGGCGTCGTCCCGACCGAGGAGGCGTTCTCCGGCTTCGGCCACCCGGCCACCATCATCGTGGCGCTGGTGCTGGTCGTCTCGGCCGGCCTCGTCCGCTCGGGCGCGGTGCACCTCATCACCCGCACCATGGTCGACAGCTCCCGCAGCCTCGGCTCCCACATCGCTCTGATGGGCGGTATCGGCGGCGTGCTCTCGGCCTTCATGAACAACGTCGCGGCCCTTGCCTTGCTGATGCCCGTCGACATCCAGACCGCCCGCAAGGCCAAGCGCGCGGCGGGGCTCAGCCTGATGCCGCTCTCCTTCGCCACCATCCTCGGCGGCATGGCCACGCTGATCGGCACGCCGCCCAACATCATCATCGCCTCGATCCGCGAGGATGCCCTGGGCGCGCCGTTTGCCATGTTCGATTTCGCCCCCGTCGGCGCGGTCACCGCCGTGGCCGGGCTCCTCTTCGTGGCGCTCGTCGGCTGGCGGCTCATCCCGCAGCGCGAGGATACCGTGCTCGAAGCCTCCGAGATCGCCGACTACATCGCCGAGCTCACCGTGCCCGAAGGCTCCGACCTGATCGGCAAGCGCCTGATCGAGCTGGAAGAAACCGCCAACAAGACCGACGTGGCGCTCATCGGCGTCATCCGCGACGGCCGCCGCCGCTACGGCGCGGCCATCAACACCATGCTCCGGGAAGGCGACGCGCTGGTGATCGAGGCCAAGCCCGACGCGCTCGACGAATTCCGCTCCTCCCTCTCGCTCGCGTTCTCCGACAAGCAGCGCGAAGAGCGCCTCCAGGCCGAGGGCGACGGGCTCGACATCGTCGAGGTCGTGGTGCCCCAGAGCTCGCGCCTCGTCGGCCGAACGGCCCAGAACGTGGGCCTGCACTGGCGCCAGCAATCGGTGCTGATGGGCATTTCCCGGCAGGGCCGCAAGATCACCAGCCAGGTCCGCAACACCACCATCCGGGCGGGCGACATCCTGCTGCTGCTGGTGCCCAAGGCCACCGGCCGCGACGTGACAGACTGGCTGGGCGCCCTGCCTCTGGCCGACCGCGGGCTGGCGGTGACCCAGAACAACAAGACATGGCTGGCCATCGGCCTTTTCGGTGCGGCGGTGGGGGCGGCCTCGGTGGGGCTGCTCTACCTGCCCATCGCGCTGGGGCTGGTGGTGATGGCCTACGTGCTGACCCGCATCGTGCCCCTGAACGAGCTTTATACCCATATAGAGTGGCCCGTCGTCGTGCTGCTGGGCTCGATGATCCCCCTCGGCGCGGCGCTGGAGGACGTGGGCGGCACCGAGCTGATTGCCGGCAGCCTCGTCGCGCTCACCGAGGGGATGCCCGCCTGGGTGATCCTCACCGTGCTGATGATCGTCACGATGAGCCTCTCGGACGTGCTCAACAACACCGCCACCACCATCGTCGCCGCCCCGGTGGGCATCCAGATGGCGCAGGGCCTGGGAGTCTCGCCCGACCCGTTCCTGATGGCGGTGGCGGTCGCCGCCTCCTCGGCCTTCCTCACCCCCATCGGCCACAAGAACAACACCCTCATCCTCGGGCCCGGCGGCTACAAGTTCTCGGATTACTGGCGCATGGGCCTGCCGCTGGAGATCCTCGTGGTGGCGGTGTCGATACCGGCGATCCTCCTCTTCTGGCCGCTCTGACCCGCACCGGCCGGAGTGGGGGCCAGCCCCCACACCCCCGGGATATTTTCCGGCCAGAAGAAGCACGGAGGCCCATCGTAAGTCCAGTCCGAGTACCCCGCCCCGGAGGCATCCGAACCGCGCCACGCCTACTTGCTGCGCAGGGGCGCACAGCATCGCCCCTTGCCCTCGCCCCGCCGCCGCCCTAACACCGCATAATGAGACTTCTGTATCTGGGCGATGTAATGGGCCGCGCCGGGCGGCGGGCCGTGACCGAGAACCTGCCGCGCCTCAAGGCCGAGTGGCGGGTCGATTTCACCGTGGTGAATGGCGAGAACGCCACCGGCGGCATGGGCCTGTCGGGCGAGCATGCCAAGCTCCTGCTCGAGGCCGGTGCCGATTGCCTCACGCTGGGCGACCATGCCTTCGACCAGAAGGACATGCTCCAGTATATCGAGACCGAGCCGCGCATCGTTCGCCCCATCAATTTCGCCAAGGAGGCGCCGGGCCGCGGCCACCGGGTGTTTACCGACGGGCGCGGACGCAAAGTGCTGGTGGCACAGGTGCTGGGCCAGGTCTTCATGAAGCGCGCCTTCGACGACCCGTTCAGCGCCATCGAGCCGGTATTGAAAGCCCATGTGCCGGGCGGCGGGGTGCAGGCCGCGCTCGTCGACATGCATTGCGAGGCGACCTCCGAGAAGATGGCGATGGGCCATTTCTGCGACGGACGCGCCAGCGTCGTCGTCGGCAGCCACACCCACATCCCCACCGCCGACGCCCAGATCCTGCCGGGCGGCACGGCGTTCCAGGCCGATGCCGGCATGTGCGGCGACTATCTCAGCATCATCGGCATGGACAAGACCGAGCCGATGCGCCGCTTCATCACCGGCATGGGCAAGACCCGCTTCACCCCGGCCATGGGCGAGGCCACGCTTTGCGGGCTGTTCATCGAGACCGACGACCGGACCGGCAAGGCGGTCAACGTGTCCATGATACGCGAAGGCGGGCGGCTGCAGCAGGCCGCCCCGTGACCGGCCAGCCGCTCTATGTCCTCGTGCTGTTCTTCATGGGGGCGGGCTGGGGCCTGACCGTGCCGCTCGCGAAGGTCGCCACCAGCACGGGCCACCAGCCCTATGGCCTGATCTTCTGGCAACTGGTCATCGTTGTTGCCGTCCTCGCCCCCATGACGCGCTTCGCGGGCAAGCCGGTGCCGCTGAAACCCCACCACCTCAGGCTGTTCATCGTCGTGGCCCTGACCGGCGCGGTGCTGCCGGACGTGTTCTTCTACCTCACCGCCTCGAAACTGCCCGCCGGCATCCTGTCGATCCTGATGTCGACCGCACCGCTCTTTTCCCTGCTGATCGCGCTCGCGATGGGCAATGACCGCTTCTCCTGGGTGCGCCTGACCGGGCTGCTGTTCGGCATGGCGGGGGTGATCCTGATGATCGGGCCGAAGGCCAGCCTGCCCGACCCGGCAATGACCGCTTTCGTCTTTCTCGCCCTGCTCGCACCCCTGCTCTACGCAACCGAGGGCAATATCGTGGCGCGCTGGGGCACCTACGGGCTCGACCCCTTCCGCACCATCGTCGGCGCCTCGGCGGCGGGCGCGGTCATCACGCTGCCCATCGCGCTCCTGTCGGGCCAGTGGATCAACCCGCTCCAGGGCTTCGGCATCCCCGAGGCGGCGCTGGCGCTGGGGGCCGTCACCCACGGGCTGGTCTATGCCGCCTATGTCTGGCTGGTCGGGCGCGCGGGCTCGGTCTTCACCTCGCAATCGGCCTATATCGTCACCGCATTCGGCGTGCTCTGGTCGATGGTTCTTCTGGGCGAGCGCTACTCCGTCTTCATCTGGGTGGCGCTGGCGCTGACGCTGGGCGGGATCTTCCTCGTCCGGCCCCGGCCGTCGTTCCGGCTGGGCGTGCCGAAAGAGGCCGCGCGCCTGCCCGCCTGCGACGAGGCCGGGCCCACATGACGGGCGACGCCCTCGCCCACCGCCTGTCGCTGGTGCTGGCGCTCGTCGTCATCGGCGCGGGCTGGGGACTGACCACGCCGCTCTCGAAGATCGCGGTCAGCGAAGGCTACCGCCATTTCGGCCTGATCTTCTGGCAACTGGTCATCACCGGCACAATGCTGACCGTCGCTACCATCCTGCGCGGGCGGCGCGTGCCGCTCACCCGGGGCGATTTCCGCGTCTACCTGCTGATCGCGGTGATCGGGACCATCCTGCCCAACTCCGCCTCCTACGCGGCGGCCGTCGAACTGCCGGCCGGGGTGTTGGCGATCCTGCTTTCCACCGTGCCGCTCTTCGCCTTCCCGGTGGCCATCGCGCTTGGCAATGACAGCTTCGGCTGGACCCGGGCGCTGGGGCTGCTGTTCGGGCTGGGCTGCGTGCTGCTGATCGTGGGCCCCGATGCCAGCCTGCCCCACCCGGCCATGGCGGCCTTCATCCCGCTGGCACTGGTCGCCCCCTTCTTCTACGGGCTCGAGGGCAATATCGTGGCCCGGTTCGGCGCGAACGGGCTCGACCCGGTGCAGATGCTGGCGGGCGCCTCGCTCACCGGCGTGCCCATCGCCCTGGCGCTGGCGCTCGCCACCGGCCAGTGGATCGACCCGCGCGGCCCCTGGGGCGCGCCCGACGCCGCCATCGTCGCCAGCGCCGTGGTGCACGGCATCGTCTACACCGGCTATTTCTGGCTGGTCGCCCAGGCCGGCCCGGTCTTCGCGGCCCAGGTCTCCTACCTCGTGACCGGCTTCGGCGTGGCGTGGTCGATCACCCTGCTCGGCGAAAGCTATTCGCCTTATATCTGGGCGGCACTGGCACTGATGCTGGTCGGCATCTTCCTCGTCCAGCCGCGACCCCGGATCGCACTTGCCCCGCTGCCCCCCATCGGGAAAGATGGCAGCCAACAGGAACGGGACAGTCAAGCCTGATGCAATTCGTCGAATTTTCCCAGACCGGGCAGGCCCTGGTCACCCTTGGCGTGGTCGCCGTCATGTTCTTGCTGTTCATCCGCGAGATCTATCCGACCGAGGTCGTCGCCATCTCCGGCGCCGCGGTGCTGCTGGCGCTGGGGCTTTTGCCTTATGACGCGGCGCTGAGCGTGCTGTCGAACCCCGCCCCCTGGACGATCGTGGCCATGTTCATCGTGATGGGGGCGCTCGTGCGGACCGGCGCGCTCGACTGGTTCACCCAACTGGCCGAGGCCCAGGCCGGTGCCCGGCCCGCCCTCGCCATCGGCGCACTGATGGCCTTCGTCATGCTCGCCTCGGCCTTCGTCAACAACACGCCCGTCGTGGTGGTGATGATCCCCGTCTTCGTCCAGCTTGCCCGCAAGCTCAATGTCTCGGCCAGCAAGTTCCTGATCCCGCTCAGCTATGCCGCCATCCTCGGCGGCTGCCTGACGCTGATCGGCACCTCGACCAACCTGCTGGTCGACGGCGTCGCCCGCGCCGGGGGGCTTGCGGCCTTCTCCATCTTCGAGGTCACACCGCTGGCCATCATCCTTGCCATCTGGGGCGCGCTCTACCTGCGCTTCGTCGCCCCCCGGCTGCTGCCCGACCGGGCCAGCATGGCCACCCTGCTGAGCGACCGGAAGTCGCGCAAGTTCTTCACCGAGGCCGTCATCCCGCCCGAATCGAACCTCGTCGGCCGCGAGGTCAACAGCGTGCAGCTCTTCAAGCGCGAGGGCGTGCGCCTCGTCGACGTGATCCGCGGCGACCAGTCGCTGCGCCGCAACCTAGACGGGGTGATGCTGGAAGTGGGCGATCGCGTGGTCCTGCGCACCCAGGTGACCGAGCTTCTGAGCCTCCAGCGCAACAAGAGCCTCAAGCGCGTCGACCAGGTCTCGGCGGTGGAAACCACCACCGTCGAGTCGCTGATCACCCCCGACTGCCGCATGGTGGGGCGGCGGCTGGGCGCCCTGCGGCTGCGCCGGCGCTTCGGGGTCTACCCGCTGGCGGTGCACCGCAAGGACAAGAATATCGGCCGCCAGCTCGACGATATCGTCGTGCAGGTGGGCGACACGCTGCTGCTCGAAGGCGCGCCGGAGGACATCAACCGCCTCTCGACCGAGATGAACATGGTCGACGTCTCGAAACCCACCGAGCGCGCCTACCGTCGCAGCCATGCCCCCATTGCCGTCGGCGCGCTGGCGGGCATCGTGGTGCTGGCGGCGATGGGGGTGGCGCCGATCCTGATGCTGGCCGTGCTGGCGATGGCGGTGGTCTTCCTCACCCGCTGCGTCGACACGGACGAGGCGTTCGGCTTCGTCGACGGCCACCTGCTGGCGCTGATCTTCGCCATGCTCGCCATCGGCGCCGCGCTGGAAGCCTCGGGCGCGGTCGAGCTTCTCGTCACCGGGGTGGCCCCCCTGCTGGCCCATACCTCGCCCTTCCTGACGGTCTGGGCCATCTACCTGCTGACCAGCGTGCTGACAGAACTGGTCTCGAACAACGCCGTTGCGGTGGTGGTGACCCCAATCGCCATCGGGCTGGCCGAGGCACTGGGATACGATCCCCGCCCGCTGGTGGTGGCGGTGATGATCGCGGCCTCCGCAAGCTTCGCGACACCGATCGGCTACCAGACCAACATGATGGTCTACGGGCCGGGCGGCTACAAGTTCACCGACTTCATCAAGGTGGGCATCCCGCTCAACCTGTCGATCGGCCTGCTGGCCTCGGCGCTGATCCCGTTCTTCTGGCCGCTCTGACCCGCCCCCTCCCCGCGCCCTGACAGGCGCGCGTCGCGCAACAGCCCGCAACGGCTGGTGAGCGGCGCCGGGTCAGCCTGGAACGTAACGCGCATCGTAGCTGACCGGGAAATTCACCGACCGGGCGATGAAACACACCTTGCCGATCTCGTGGTGAATGGCATCGGCCTTGTCCAGGTCCGTCCCCGCCGGCACCGCGATCTCGGGCCGAAGCACCGCCCCCAGGAACCGGCTCGCCCCGGACCGCTCTGTCTCGCCCAATGCCAGCGGATCGTCGGAATAGCCCTGCACCGCGATTCCCGCATCCGAGGCGAAATGCAAATACCACAGCATATGGCAAGCCGAGAGCGCCGCGATCAGCATGTCCTCCGGGTTGTGCAGCGTCGGGTCGCCCCCCAGCAGCGGATCGTTCGAGCAATGGATCACCGGCTTGCCCGGCGTCTCGACGTTCCAGGTCCGGTCATAGGCGCGATAGCTCGCCGTCCCCTCGCCCCGGTTCCCTGTCCAGACCACGCGGGCGGTGTAGTCATGCTGTGCCATGCATTGCTCCGTTGTGTTCGATTCTGTATATCTGTATACACTTTTACACCCACCGGAGACCAGACCAGATTTGACCCCCGAAGATATCTCTCACACACTGGAAAAGGACATTCTCGGCGGCACCCTCGCCCCGGGCAGCGTGCTGCCGCAGGGGGCGCTGGCCGCGCGGTTCGGCGTCAGCCGGATACCCGTGCGCGACGCGCTGGCCCGGCTCGCAAGCGCCGGGCTGGTCGAACTTGCGCCCAACCGGCGCGCCCGGGTCGTCCAGATGACCCGCGACGAGGTGATCGAGGCCTATGACCTGCGCCTGCTTCTGGAAACCGACCTCTTTGCCCGGGCGCTGAAGCGCATGACGCCACAGGACCTCGACCGGATCGACTATGCGCTCGCCCGCTCGGATCTCGAGGCGCGCAACGCCAACTGGGCCGAAGGTGACGCCCTGTTTCACGCAGCGCTTTACGCCCCTGCCCAACGCTCCCGGCAACAGGCCATGATCGACGGGTTGCGCCGGGCCTGCCGGGTGCAGATCGCGTCCTACGCGATCCTGCCCGAGGACACCGACCGATGGCTCGCCGACCACGCCGCCCTGCGCGACCTTTGCCGCGCGGGCCAGACCACGGCGGCGGCCGAGCGCCTGCGCGCGCACCTCACCGGCGCGCGCGACACGCTTCTGTCGCATCTCACCTGATCAGAGGCTGATGACCTCGCGCTCCGTCACCACCATGTCGAGCGGCTGGTCCGTGGGCTCGAGCGGCAGCCCCTCGGCCTCCTGCGCGGCATAGGCGAAGCCAATCGCCAGCGTCGCGCGCTTGCCGCGCAGAAGCTCCAGCGTCCGGTCGTAGAACCCGCCGCCATAGCCCAGCCGCCCGCCCTGCCGGTCGAAGGCCACCAACGGCACGATCAGGATTTCCGGCTCGAGGAAATCGTCCACCTCCGGGATCATGGCCCCGAACGGCCCTTCCTTCAGTGCACAGCCCGGCTCCCACCGGGAAAATATCAAAGGCAGGCCTTTCCCCTGAATCACCGGCACGCCTACCGGCCCGTGGGCCGCGGCCTCCGCCATCACCGGCAGCGGGTCGATCTCGGTCCGGATCGCCATGTAGCCCGACAGCGGCACGCCCCGATAGCCCGCCAGCACTTCCGCCAGGTGTCCCGCCTCGCCCGGCGGCGCGGCCTCGTGCGCCGCCTTGCGCCGGGCGAAGGCCGCCTTGCGCGCCTCTGCCTTCACCGCCGTCAGATCGTTCATAGAAGCACCACAACCGCCAGTCCGAGGAAGGCGAAAAACCCGACCACATCCGTCACCGTCGTCACGAAGGCGCCAGACGCCAGCGCCGGGTCGACGCCGATACGGTCAAGGATCACGGGGATCACCGTGCCGGCAAGCCCGGCCACGACAAGATTGATCACCATTGCGGCAGCGATCACGTAGCCCAGTTCCGGGCCGCCGAACCACACCACCCCGATGATCCCCATCACCACGGCGAAAATCAGCCCGTTGATCAGCCCCACCAGCACCTCGCGCCGGATCACCCGCCAGACGTTGCGGCCGGTCAGGTCCTTCGTGGCAATCGCCCGCACCGCCACCGTCAGGCTCTGCGTGCCCGCGTTGCCCCCCATAGAGGCCACGATCGGCATCAGCACCGCCAGCGCCACCACCGTGGCGATGGCCTCTTCGAACTGGGCGATGACCAGCGAGGCGAGGATCGCGGTGACAAGGTTCACCGCCAGCCACGGAAAGCGCTGCTTGGTCGTGTCGATCACCCGGTCGGCGATGCTGCCCTCGCCCACGCCGGCGAGGCGCATGATGTCTTCCTCGTGCTCTTCATCGAGCACGATCATCGCGTCGTCGATGGTGATCACGCCCACCAGCCGCTCGTTCTCGTCCACGACGGGGGCGGATATCAGGTGGTACTGGTTGAACGCATAGGCCACGTCCTCCTCGTCCTGGGTGACGGGGATGACATGGAACGTCTCCTCCACCAGCGAGGTCAGCAGCACCTCGCGCCGCGACGCCATCAGCTTGCCCAGCGTGACGTTGCCCACCGGCTTCAGCCGCGGATCGACAAGGATGATGTGGTAGAACTGGTCCGGCAGGTCGTCCTGGTTGCGCAGGTAGTCGATGGCCTCGCCCACGTTCCAGTGCTCGGGCGCCATCACCACCTCGCGCTGCATCAGGCGGCCGGCGGAATATTCCGGGTAGGTCAGCGAATGCTGAACCGCCACCCGGTCGCTGTCTTCCAGCACGTCGAGAATGGCGCTCTGCTGGTCTTCCTCGAGGTCCTCGACAAGATCGACCACGTCGTCCGATTCGAGGTCGCGCACCGCCTCGGCCAGCACCTCGGGATGCAGCGTGTAGAGCACCTCCTCGCGGATCGACTCGTCGAGTTCCGACAGGATGTCGCCGTCGAAATCCCGCCCGTACAGCTCGATCAGCCGACGCCGGTCGAAGGCGTTGACCTGTTCCAGAAGGTCGGCGATGTCGGCCGCGTGCAGCGGTTCCAGCTCTTCGAGAAGGCGGGTGCGGTCTTCCGTGTCGACCGCGTACATGATCCGCGCCACCGCGCGATCGTCGAGCACATAGGCATCGTCCTCGCGGTCGGTCTCGGTTTCCGCCACAGCGTCGTCTTCAGCCATGCGCCACCCCTTTCCGCACCGAACCTGCCCGGCCAGCCATACGTGGCCAGCCTGCCATGAAACGCGCCAGCGGGCCGCCGGTTGCACCGGGCCGCGCAAAAAACGCGCCTTGCCACTTTCGCTCCGCCTTAAAGAAGCACCTTCGGGAAAACAATGACAATAGCCGCATTTACCCTCCCCTGTCCGCTGCCTATGGTGCAACCGGTACGCGAACAGGCAGATATGAGCAGATGACCAGCGAAACTCTCCTGACGGGCCGGGTGCTCGTCTATACAGGCACGCCGTTCGAGGGCGATCCGGCCCTTGCGGCGCGGCTCGACGAGGCGGTGCTGATCCGCGACGGCCGCGTCGTGCAGACCGGCACGGCCGACGCGCTGCGCAAGGCCGCACCGCAGGCGACACCCGAGGACATGGGCGACGCGCTCATCACCGCGGGCTTCGTCGATGCCCATGCCCACTACCCCCAGACCGCCATGATCGCGAGCTGGGGCAAGCGCCTGATCGACTGGCTCAACGCCTACACCTTCCCCGAGGAGATGCGCTTTGCCGATCCCGCCTATGCGTCCGAGATCGCCGGCCGCTACCTCGACCTGACGCTCTCGAACGGCACCACCACGGTCGCCAGCTACTGCACCATCCACCCGGAAAGCGTCGAGGCCTTCTTCACCGCGGCGCAATCCCGCGGCCTGCGCGCCGCGGCCGGCAAGACCTGCATGAACCGCAACGCCCCCGAGGCACTCTGCGACACCACGCAATCCGCCTATGACGACAGCAAGGCATTGCTCGAGCGCTGGCACGGCACCGATCGCCTCTCCTACATCGTCACGCCCCGCTTCTCGCCCACCTCGACGCCGGACCAGCTCTCCGCCCTCGGCACGCTCTGGGCCGAGCATCCCGATTGCCTGATGCAGACCCATCTCAGCGAACAGCCCGACGAGGTCGAGTGGGTCAAATCCCTCTTTCCGCAGGCCCGCGACTACCTCGACACCTACGAAGCCCACGGCCTCCTGGGTGCACGCGGCCTCTATGGCCACGCCATCTACCTCGAACCGCGTGAACGCGACCGGCTGCGAGAGGTCGGCGCCGCGCTCGTCCACTGCCCAACCTCCAATACTTTCATCGGCTCGGGCCTTTTCAACATGGCGCTCGCCAAGGCCGAAGGGCACCGCGTGGGGCTGGCCACCGACACCGGTGGCGGGTCGTCCTTTTCGATGCTGCGCACCATGGCGGCGGCCTACGAGATCGGCCAGCTCACCGGAACGGCCCTGCACCCCGCCCAACTCTACTGGCTCGCCACCGCCGGCTCCGCCGACGCGATGCACATGGGCGACCAGATCGGCAACATCGCCCCGGGAATGGAGGCCGACCTTATCGCCCTCGACCTCGCCTCGACCCCGGCCATCGCCCAGCGCGCCGCCTCGGCCGAGGACATATGGGAGGCGCTCTTCCCGACGATCATGATGGGCGACGACCGCGCGGTGAAAGCGGTCTGGGTAAACGGCCGCCGCGCGCTCGGCTGACCCGTAGGGTGGGTGAAACCCACCATTGCCCTGCCCGCAAATCCTCCCCCGTCCCGGCTCCCGAGCCGGGACCTCGCCCCGCCAGAAGCCCCGCCACAGGCCCCGGGGCAGGCGCCCCTACCCCATCAACCTCTGCGCCAACACGTTCTGCCGCTCCACCACCTTCGGCAAATCCACCGTCACCATCCGGCCCTCACGCACAACGGACCGCCCTTCCACGAACAAATCCCGCGCCTTCACCGGCCCCGCCAGCATCAGCGCCGCCGGATCCCAGCTCCCCGCGCTCTCGACGCCCGACACATCCCACACCGCGATATCCGCCCGCTTGCCCACTTCGATCCGCCCGCAATCCGGCCGCCCCAGCACATCCGCCCCGCCCCGCGTGGCGATCTCCAAGGCCTCCCGCGCACTCATCGCATCGGCCCCCCTTGCCACCCGCTGCAACAGCATGGCCTGCCGGGCCTCCAACGCAATATTCCCCGCGTCGTTACTGGCCGAGCCATCCACACCCAGCCCCACGGGCACGCCCGCATCCCGCATCGCCCGCACCGGCGCGATCCCCGAGCCCAGCCGGCAATTCGAGCACGGACAATGCGCCACCCCCGTCCTCGACCGGGCGAACAGGTCGACCTCCGCTCCATCGAGCTTCACGCAATGCGCGTGCCACACGTCATCGCCGGTCCAGCCCAGATCCTCGGCATATTGCCCCGGCCGGCACCCAAACTGCGCCTCGGAATAGGCGATATCCTCGTCATTCTCGGCCAGGTGGGTGTGCAGCATCACCCCCTTGTCCCGCGCCAGCAGCGCCGCCTCGCGCATAAGGTCGCGGCTCACCGAAAACGGCGAACAGGGCGCAACGCCCACCCGGCACATCGATCCTTCACCGGCATCGTGGGACCCGTCGATCACCCGGATGCAATCCTCCAGGATCGCCGCTTCCGCCTCCACCAGCGCATCTGGCGGCAGCCCGCCCTCGCTCTCGCCGATGCTCATCGCCCCGCGCGTCGGATGAAACCGCAGCCCCACCTCGGCGGCGGCGTGAATGGTATCCTCCAACCGTGCCCCGTTGGGATACAGGTACAGGTGATCCGAACTCAGCGAACACCCCGACAGCGCCAGTTCCGCCAGCCCCACCTGCGCCGAGACGAACATCTCCTCCGGTCCGAACCTGGCCCAGATCGGGTAGAGCGTCTTCAGCCACCCGAACAGCAGCGCATCCTGCCCGCCCGGCACGGCACGGGTCAGCGTCTGGTAGAGATGATGATGCGTGTTCACGAGGCCCGGCGTGACGACACAGCCGCGCGCCTCCACCAGCTCGCCACGCGTCTCCAGCCCCTCGCCGATCCCGGCGATCACGCCGTCCCGCAACAGGATATCCGCCCCGCGCAATTCCTCGCGCGCCTCGTTCATGGTAAGCACGTGGTCCGCACCACGGATCAGGATTTCAGCCATGGAAAGCCCCCTTCATCGCATCCGACCCCCTCAGATCGCATGAAGCTGGGCCACGGGGGAAAGGGGTGAAGACCCGTGGTCGGGGACAGCTTATCGCAAACGCCCCCGGAAATGAACCGCCATCACGGCAGGCGCCCGGAATTTGCACAAATTCCGGAATAGAGAAAGCGCATTCTCTATCCCGCAACCTTCGACAATATCTCCAGCGCCGCCGCGTGCTGCTCCGGCCCCGCCGCGGCCACCGCGCGGCCGCCCTGGTGCGCCGGCCGTCCCTGCCAGTCGGTCACGATCCCGCCCGCCGCCTCGATCACCGCGATCGGCGCCTGGATGTCATAGGGCTGCAACCCCGCCTCGATCACCAGGTCGACCTGGCCACAGGCGACCAGCGCATAGGCATAGCAATCCATCCCGTAGCGGGTCAGCTTCACCTCGCGCGCCACGGCGGCGAACCCGTCACGCTCTGCCTCGCTGCCCAGTTCCGGGAAGGTGGTGAACAGGATGGCCTCCGACAGCGGCCGGGCGCCCAGCGTGGCAAGCCGCCGCGCGCCCTGCGGCCCCTGCATCCCGGCCCGGCCGAACCCGCCTTCGAACCGCTCGGCCGTGTAGGGCTGATCGATCAGCCCGTAGACCGGCCCGGTCTCGTCAGACACCGCGATCAGCACGCCCCACGTGGGCGTGCCCGACAGGAAGGCACGCGTCCCGTCGATCGGGTCGAGCACCCATGTCAGGCCGCTCTCTCCCCGCGTCGCTCCGTATTCCTCTCCGAGAATGCCATCCTGCGGCCGCCGCGCGGCGAGGATCTCGCGCATCGCCCGTTCGGCGGCGCGGTCGGCCTCTGTCACCGGGTCGAACCCGGTGCCGGCCTTGTTGTCGGCCCGCATCCCGGCCGACCGGAAAAACGGCAAAATGGCCTCACGCGCCGCATCCGCCAGCGCGTGTGCCGTTTGCACGATTTCGTCTGTTGTCATCTGCCCGCCGGTCCCTCTGCCGCATTCGCGGCCTGCTTAGCCCGGCCGGGCAGCCACGATCAAGCGACGTCGCTCAGAACCCGGGCGAGGTCGAACAGGCGGCGGCGCTGGTTTTCCGGGATCGCATAGTACGACCGGACCAGTTCAAGCGCTTCCTTGTCGCCAAGGATATCGGCGGGCACCGAGCTTGCATGCTCCTGCTGCGCCTCTTCCTCCGAGGTCAGACCCTCGAAGAAAAAGCTGACATCCACGTCGAGCGATTCGGCGATATCCCAAAGGCGCGACGCGCTGACGCGGTTCGCGCCGGTCTCGTATTTCTGGATCTGCTGGAACTTGATCCCCACGCTTTGCGCAAGCTGCTGCTGGGTCATCCCAACAAGCCAGCGGCGGTGCCGGATACGCTTTCCGACATGTACATCAACGGGGTGCGGCATGTTTTATCCTCTCCTGACAATGCTCACAAAACCTCCGGTCCCGCCCCGCAAGGCGGCCCCAAAGGAAATGGGTACAATCTTCAGCCGCTGCGCATCCCTGCAGGGCCAACATATGGTATCGCGTGTATACGAATTTACAAGCACAACCGCTACCTAAATACGTGATTGGTTAAAATCCAACACAATCGGAGCGCGTCTCCCCGCCGACCGGTCCCCGGTCGAGCCCCGGCGCGATTGACTCGGGCGGCCGAAATCGCCAAGTCACGCCAAGCCCTTATCGCCCGTTCCTAACTACGGAGAGAGCCCTTGCGCGCCTTTCAGGTCCTGCCCGACAACACGCCCGCCACCATCCGCGAGATCGACACCCCCGCCCCCTCCGAGGGCGAAGTCCGTCTGAGAATCGGCGCCTGCGGTCTCAATTTCGCCGACCTGCTGATGATCAAGGGAGAGTACCAGGATACGCCCGAGCCGCCCTTCACGCTGGGCATGGAAGTGGCCGGCACGATCGAGGCCTGCGGCCCCGGCGTCGACGATGCCATGATCGGCCAGCGCGTCGCCGTCTTCGGCGGACAGGGCGGACTGGCCGAAGTCGGCTGCTTCCCGGCCGAGCGCTGCGTGCCGCTGCCCGATGCCATGCCCTTCACCGATGCCGCGGCCTTCCAAGTGGCCTATGGCACCAGCCACGTGGCGCTCGACCACAAGGCGCGGCTGCAGCCGGGCGAAACCCTTCTGGTGCTGGGGGCGGCCGGCGGCGTCGGCCTCACGGCGGTCGAGATCGGCAAGCAGATGGGCGCCACCGTCATTGCCTGCGCGCGGGGCGCCGACAAGCTGGCGGTGGCCGAACAGGCCGGCGCCGATCACCTGATCGACGCGAAAACCGAGGATATCCGCGAGCGCTGCAAGGCGCTAGGCGGGCTCGACGTGGTCTACGATCCCGTAGGCGGCGACCAGTTCAAGGCCGCCTTCCGCGCCTGCAACCCCGAGGCCCGCATCCTCGCCATCGGCTTTGCCAGCGGCGAGGTGCCCCAGATCCCGGCCAATCACCTGCTGGTCAAGAACATCTCCGTCCTCGGCCTCTACTGGGGCGGCTACCTCAGGTTCCGCCCGCAGGTCATCAGCGACAGCCTCGCCACCCTCTTCGGCTGGTATGCCGAGGGCCGGCTCAAACCCCATGTCAGCCACACCCTGCCGCTCGATCAGGTCGAAGAGGGGCTCGAGCTTCTCCGCACCCGCAAATCCACCGGCAAGGTGGTGATCACGCCGTAGCCGCGGACGGCACCGCGACCGGCCCGCGGCTCGCGGCAAACCCCTGCCGCAGCATGTCGGCCAGCTCGCCCAGCACCTCCTTGCGGCTGTCGGCGCCGTACATGTTGATCCGCTGGATGCCCAGGTCGGGCAGCGCCCCGCCCGACTGGATCGCCTCGAGGTGCGGCGGCACGCTGTCTTCCAGCAACGCCCCCACGGCCAGGTCGGCGCTGATCAGCGCCTCGACCGACCGGTCGTCGTCGGAATCCACCGCCATCTCCCAGTCGATCCCGGCATCGTCCAGCTTCCGCAGCACGCCGGCGCGGAAGATGCAGACATTGCAGAAGGCCAGCTTCAGCGGCTTGCGCTTCCACGACAGCCCGCCCTGCGCCCCGACCCAGCGCAGCGGCATCTCGGTCAGCGTCTCGCCGCCCTGTCCCGGCTTCTCCTCGGTCGTCAGGATCAGGTCGACCTCTCCGCGCTTCAGCGAATCCAGCAGCTTGAGCGAGGTCGACGACCTGAGCTGTACCTTGACCCGCGGGCAGAGCGCGTGGAACCGCTTCAGCACCTGCGGCACCACCGGGTATATCACGTCGTAGGGCGCCCCGAGGATCAGCTCGCCCTCGTAGACGTCATCCGTCAGCCGGCCCACGGCCTCGTCGTTCAGCTCCACCAGCCGGCGGGCATAGGTCAGCAACAGCTCGCCCGAGCCGGTCAGCGCGATCCGCCGGTTGCTCCGGTCAAGCAGGTCCTGGCCCAGCAGCTCCTCCAGCCGCTTGAGCTGCATGGACACGGCCGATTGCGTCAGGTTCAGCGCCGCTGCGGCGCGCGTCACCCCACCCTGCTCGGCCACCGCCACGAACGAGCGCAGGGTCGTTACGTCGAGATTCCTCATTCATCACGCTCCTTGATGCTGGAGGTCACAAACATTCGTTTCACAAATGATAACCTATCCTCCATCTTCATCAACATCAACGATGGAAACGCCCCGAAGCATCACAGACCGAAAAGGATATCGTCATGGCCTTCCTCTCCGTCCCCCGCTCCCGCGCCTGCCCGCACACCCGCCGCCGGGCGTCACTGCTCGATCTCCTCATCCTGCGCCGCCAGCGCCGCAAGCTCGCGAAACTCGACGACGCCGCCCTGCGCGACATGGGGCTGACCCGCCGGGACGCGCTGGACGAGGCACGCCGCCCCGCCTGGGACGTGCCCCACCACTGGATCAGGTAACAGTGTTTTTCCGGGTCATAACGGCCCGGAAAAGCTTGAAAAGCAGTGCCAGCCATCCGATATTAGGTCAAAGTCCGTGGACGGGACTGGTCTTGACACTTATCGGAGGCTTGAATGGCTGAGTTTGATACAATCCGGACGGCATCTGGCGCACGCACTGCCGGCCAGGTTGACCAGGGCCTGCGCGCCCACATGAACAAGGTCTACGGCACGATGTCCGTAGGCATGCTGATCACCTTCCTCGCAGCTTGGGCCGTCGGCACCAACGCCGCGATGATGGAGACGCTTTTCACCGGGTTCACCCGCTACATCGTGATGTTCGCGCCGCTGATCATGGTCTTCGCCTTCAGCGCCGTGATCAACCGGCTTTCCGCCGCCGCCGCCCAGCTCTTCTTCTACGCCTTCTCGGCGGTGATGGGCGTCTCGATCGCCTATATCTTCGTGGTCTTCACGGCCTACTCGATCGCACAGGTCTTCCTGATCACCTCGATCGCCTTCGCCGGCCTGTCCCTCTGGGGCTACACCACCAAGAAGGACATCTCGGGCTGGGGCAGCTTCCTGATCATGGGCCTGATCGGCCTGATCGTGGCGTCGATCGTGAACATCTTCCTCGGCTCGCCGGCCATCATGTTCGCCATCTCGATCATCGGCGTGCTGATCTTCGCAGGCCTCACCGCCTATGACACGCAGGACATCAAGAACGAGTATCTCGCCCACGCCCACCATGGCGACAGCGAGTGGCTCGGCAAGTCGGCCATCATGGGCGCGCTGCGGCTGTACCTGGACTTCATCAACATGTTCATGATGCTGCTGAGCCTGTTCGGCAATCGCGAATAAAACGATCCCTCCAAGATCGCATCAGGCGGGGCCGGTCCTTGGACCGGCCCTTTCCTTTTTGGAGAGCATTCCGTCCACAATCTCCAAGATAGCCGAAGATCCGTAGGGTGGGTGCCAACCCACCGCGCCCCAACCATTCAACACCCCGTCCCGGCCCGCGAGCCGGGACCTAGCACCGAACGAAAGCCCGGCCGCACCGCAGGATGGGCGCCAGCCCGCTACCCCCTCAACAACAAAAAACCGCGCCCGAAGGCGCGGCTCTCGCGATACCGTCAAAAGGGCAAGACCTTACTTGATCTTGCCTTCCTTGTACTCGACATGCTTCCGCGCGACCGGGTCATACTTCCGGATCGACATCTTCTCGGTCATCGTCCGTGCGTTCTTCTTGGTCACATAGAAATGGCCGGTGCCCGCGGTCGAGTTCAGGCGGATCTTGATAGTGGTCGGCTTTGCCATTTGTCTCGCTCCTGCACAGGACGGGCAGCCCGTCCGTGAAAATCCCGTGAAGCCCGCCTTTTATAGCCCCGCGCGCCCGAGTCAACCGGTTTTTGGCGCGCGGCCCGGCGTGGCGGCGCTCAGTTCGATGTCAGGCGCGTGGGCATCCGGTAGAAGTGGTGCACCCCGATCGTCGCGGTGCGCGGAAACCGGTGCGCCCAGCGCGGATTGACGGCGCGCGTATGGTAATGCGTCGCCCCCTGGGTCAGCGCCCGCGGCGCGCCCTTCACCATCAGGTAGGCCACCTTGCCGACATTTTCAAACGCCCGCTTCTCGTGGATCACTTCCTTGTTGCCGTCACAGGTATAAGTGAACTGGCACTGGTACTTGGCGCCCGTGCCCTGGTGCACCACGGCACAGATCTCATCGGGGAAATCGACGCTGTCGACCCGGTTCAGGATCACCTCGGCCACCGCGAACTGGCCCTTCACGCTTTCCCCGCGCGCCTCGAAATACAGCGCCTCGGCAAGGCAGCGCCACTCCGCGTCGCCCTTGCGCGGGGCCTGCCCCGCCAGCCATTTCGCCGAATACTCGACCTCCAGCGTGGGCCGCGTGAGAAAGCTGGCCAGCCGCGCCTCGGGCAGCGCGTTGATCGCGCGGCGTTCGTTCTCAAGCAGCCGCGTCATGGTCGTGTCGGCCGACGCGGCACCCGCCATCGCCAGCAGCAATGAAAAAACAATACGGAACATATGTAATTTTCCCTTCCCAGATCGGGCCTTAAAAGCCCAAGCATCCGGGCCCGATATGCGAGATGGCACCCGGCGTCCACCCCCCTGCCCGCCGGGTAAGTCTTCCATGCAACAATTGAAAAATAATGACCTGTGTCCCTTGCGAAAAATTACCAAACGCCCACAGGGACTTAACCGATTCTGTCTCTCACCGCCAACTGTGCGGCGGCGAGTCGCGCAACCGGCACCCGAAACGGCGAGCAGGAGACGTAATCGAACCCCGCCGCCCGGCAGAACGCGATTGATTCGGGGTTCCCCCCGTGCTCTCCACAAATCGACAGGACGAGGTCGGATTTCGCCTTCCTGCCCCTTTCCGCGCCGATTTCCAGCAACTCGCCCACCCCGTCGGCATCGAGCGTATGGAACGGGTCCTCGGCATAGACCCCCTGCTGCACGTATTTCGACATGAACCGCCCCGCGTCGTCGCGGCTGAGCCCGTATGTCATCTGCGTCAGGTCGTTCGTCCCAAAGCTCAGGAACGACACCAGCGGCGCGATCTCTCCGGCGCGCAGCGCGGCGCGCGGCGTCTCGACCATCACGCCGAGGCGATAGGTGAAGTCCTTGCCCGTCTCGTTGCGCACCGCCGTCGCCACCGCGTCGACCCGCGCCTTCACCAGCTCCACCTCGCGCCGGGCGCTGACCAGCGGGATCATGATCTCGGGCACCACCGCCTCGCCCTCGTGGCTGGCGGCCACCGTCGCCTCGAAGATCGCCCGCGCCTGCATCTCGTAGATCTCCGGCACCGTGATCCCCAGCCGCACGCCCCGCATGCCCAGCATCGGGTTGTACTCGCCCAGCGCCTCCACGCGCCGCGTCACGTCCGACAGCGGCAGGTCCAGCGCCTCGGCCAGTTCCAGCATGCCCGAGCGGTCGGTCGGCAGGAACTCGTGCAGCGGCGGGTCGAGAAGCCGGATGCAGACGGGCTGGCCCTGCATGATCCGGAAAAGGTCGATGAAATCCGCCCGCTGCATCGGCAGCAGAAGCTCCAGCGCGGCGGCCCGGTCCTTGCCGGCATCGGCAAAGATCATCTCGCGCATCACCGTCAGCCGGTCGGCCTCGAAGAACATGTGCTCGGTCCGGCACAGCCCGATCCCCTGCGCCTTGAAGGTGCGGGCGACCTCGGCATCGGCGGGCGTGTCGGCATTGGCCCGCACGGCGATGTCGCGCGCCGCGTCGGCCCATTCCATCAGCGTCGCCAGCGACTCGTCGCGCGCGGGCTCCAGAAGCGGCGTGTCGCCCGCAAGGATGTCCCCGCTGGTGCCGTCCAGCGTCACCATGTCCCCGGCATTCAGCCGCCGCCCGTCGGGGAAGACAAGGAACTTGCGCCGCATGTGAAACTCGATTGACGAGGCCCCGACCACGCACGGTTTCCCCATCCCCCGCCCGATCACGGCGGCGTGGCTGGTCATCCCGCCCCGCTCGGTCAGCACGCCCACGGCGGCGTTCATGCCGCGGATATCCTCGGAACTGGTCTCGCGCCGGACAAGGATGCACGGCTCCCCGCGCGACTCGCAGGCCTGCGCCTCGGTGGCGGTGAACACGATCCGCCCGCTGGCCGCGCCCGGGCTCGCGGCGATGCCGCTGGCCAGCACGTCGCGCGGCGCTTCCGGGTCGACCTGCCGGTGCAGAAGCTCGTTCAGCGCCCGCGGCTCGATCCGCATCAGCGCCTCCTCGTGGGCGATGATCCCGTCCTCGGCCAGCGCCACGGCAATCGCCACGGCGGCCCGCGCGTTCCGCGCCACCCGTACCCCGTCCAGCAGGAACAGCTGCCCGTTCTCGATGGTGAACTCGGCCTGCATCTCCTCGCGCAGCCGCACGCGCATCAAGGCGGTATGCTCTTTCAGCTCGGCAAAGGCCTCCGGCGCCAGCTCCTCCAGCGACGGCCCCCGCGGGTCACGCTCCAGAAACAGCGCATCGGCCCCGCCGCGCAGCGCCTCGCGGCCCTGGCTCTGGCTCAGGTAGCGCCCGGTGATCTGCCGCGCGCCGGTCTGGCTGTTGACAAGCTGCATCACCCCCGAGCCGCTTTCGCCCTCGCCCAGCCCCAGCGCCATCTCCTGAACCACCAGCCCCAGCCCGGCATCCGCCGGCGCCCCCTTGGCCTGCCGCAGAAGCCGCGCGCTGGTGCCCTCCCACGCCCGCGCCATCGAGCGCAGCACCTCGCCAAGCTGCACGCCCGGGTCCTGCGGGAAGGCCTCTTCCGTCTCGTCCTCGTAGGCGGCCAGCGCCTGTTTCAGGCCTGTCGCGGGCTCGTCGGCCACGTCCTCGAACGCCTCCGGGTCCAGCCGGGCCACGTGGATGGCAAAGCTCTGCACGAAGCGCAGGTAAAGCCGCGCCGCCGCCTCCTGCCCGATGGTCTCGGACATCTCGGCATAGCGGGCGTCGTTCATCCCGATATTCAGCACCGCCCCCGGCCCGCCCCAGTCCGGATCCTCCGACGAGGGCCGCACGCAGAGGATGGCATTGCCCGCGAACGGCGCCAGAAGCCGGTCTGCCGGGGGCATCTCGCCCTGCGCGATCCGGCGCACGGTCTGGAACGACAGCGCCAGCGTGCAGGGCACCGGAAGCTCCAGCCTGACAAGGCGTTGCAGGCACTTGGCCCGGCCCCCGTGGGTGTCGGTCTTGACCGGCGCATCCGGCGTGATCAGGGTGATATGCTCATCATTTTGCTGCACTGCGGCACCATTGCGCTTCACGCGCTCAAAAGCAAGAGCCGTGTAACAATTGGGCGACAGGGTGGAATAAGAGGCAGATTGTCGTAAGATCATGACCGGGCTGGAAACAATCGGTGCCGTTTCCAGGCCGGCCGGACGGGCGCTGCCCGGCGTCCTACCCCTCGATCCGCGTCAGGTCCGCCGCCTGCAGACAGATCACCCGGATCCGGTTCAACAGGTTCAGCCGGTTGCGCCGCACGATATCCTTGTCGGTATTGATCTGCACCGCCTCGAAAAACGCGTCGATCGGCGCCCGCAGGCCCGCCATCGCCGCCATCACCGCGCCGAAGTCCTCTTCCTTCACCGCCGCGGCAATCGCCCGCTCGGCCCGGTCCAGCGCAGCGAACAAGGCCTTCTCCTCCGGCGCCTCGGCAAACTTCACGTCCGCGCCAAAGGAATACTCGACCCCGTCCTTCTCCTCGGCCTGGCGCAGGATGTTGTTGGCCCGCTTGAACCCCTGCACGAGGTTCTCGCCCTCTTCCGTCGCCAGCACCTCCTGCAACGCCCGCGCCCTTGCCACGATCAGCGCCAGGTCATCGCCGCCATCCAGCTCCAGGCACGCGTCGATCACGTCATGCCGGATGCCCTGATCCCGCAGGTACACTTTCAACCGGTCATGGAAGAACGCCAGCAGGTCGGTGCTCAGGTCCGGCACCGCATCCCCCACCGTGCGCAACAGGCTCCCGTCGCCCGTCTCCGGCGCGCCGTCACGGTCCTTCACCCGATCCAGCACCGCCTGGAACGCCGCCCCGAACACGCCGTGATCGGCGACCTCGTCCAGAACCTCCTCCAGCGTGTCGATCTCGCCCTCACTGGCCTTCTTCGCATTCAACCCGATCTTGTGGCGCAGCAACTGCCCGTCGATGAACCGGTCCAGCTTGATCCGGTAGCCATTGTCCAGCACGATCCGGATCACCCCCAGTGCCGCCCGGCGCAGGGCGAACGGGTCTTTCGACCCGGTAGGCTTCTGATCGATCGCCCAGAACCCGGTCAGCGTATCCAGCTTGTCCGCCAGCGCCACGCTCACCGAAACGAGACGCGTCGGCACCTCGTCAGAGGGGCCGAGCGGCGAGTAATGCTCCTCGCACGCCGCCGCGACGTCCTCCGGCAGCCCGGCGGCCTCGGCGTAATACCGCCCCATCAGCCCCTGCAATTCCGGGAATTCGTAAACCATCTCCGACGACAGATCCGCCTTGGCCACCCGCGCCGCCGCGTCCGCCATCTCCACATCGGCGCCAACCGCCGGCGCAATCTCCTGCGCCAGCGCCCGGATCCGCGCGATCCTTGCCGCCTGCGTGCCCAGCTGCCGCTCGAAGGTCACATGCTCCAGCTGGTCGATCCACGCGCCCATGCCGTCCCGGGCCACACGCAAATCGTTCTCCCAGAAGAACTTCGCATCCGACAACCTTGCCGCCAGAACCTTCTGGTTCCCCGCCAGGATCGTCGCGCCATGATCCTCCGTCTCGATATTCGCGACCGTGATAAACCGCTCGATTCGGCCGGACTTCGGGTTTTTCACGGAGAAGAACTTCTGATGCTCCTTCATCGAGGTCTGCAACACCTCCGGCGGCAGCCCGAGGAACTCCTCCCCGATCTCCCCCATCAGCGCGACGGGCCACTCCACCAGCCCCGCCACCTCGGCCAGCAAGCCCTTGTCCTCGACCACCTCGAAACCACCGGCAAAAGCCAGGTTCTCCGCCTCCTGCCAGATATGCGCCTCGCGCTCCTCCGGGTTCAGCAGCACCTTGTCCCGCTTGAGCTTCGCGGCGTAATCCCCGAACCCCGTCACGGCAAACCGGCCCTGCCCCATGAAACGGTGACCCTGCGTGGTATTGCCCGCCCTGATCCCGTCGATCTCCAGGTCGACCACGCTGGCCTCCCCCGCGTCATCCGTCAGCACGCACAGGATCGAATGCAGCGGCCGCACCCAGCGCAGGCTGCCCGCGCCCCAGCGCATCGCCTTGGGCCAGGGGAAATTCCGGATCACCCCTTCCAGCACCTCCGCCACGATCGCCTCGGCCGGACGGCCCGGCTTGGTGATCTTGGCGAAATACACCTGTCCCTTCTTCTCGTCGCGGATTTCCAGTTCGTCCTTCGACACCCCCGCACCGCGCAAAAATCCTTCCAGCGCCTTCTCCGGTGCATCGACGCGGGGTCCCTTGCGCTCTTCCACCACCGTCGGGCTCTCTGCCGGCAGGCCCTCAAGCGCCAGCGCCAGCCGCCGCGGGGTCGAGAACGCCGCCGCCCCGCCATAGGTCAGCCCCGCCTCGACCAGGCCATCGGTCATCCGCGCCTTCAGGTCGTCGGCCGCACGGCGCTGCATCCGCGCCGGGATTTCCTCGGAAAACAGTTCGATCAGAAGATCAGGCATGTGGTCTCAACCCGGGGCTTTGTGGAAAGTCCCGGGTTGGATAACGGCGCCTCGCCACAACGTCCAGCCGGATTTCGGCAGGAGCGCCGGGATCAGGTCCGCGGATCGGCCTTCCTCTCGGCCCGCTTCGCCAGCGTCTTCACGTCCGGCCCGGCCCGTGCCGGCACGATCCGGTACACCGCCTCGATGAAACAGAAGAGGGCAAAGGCGATCAATCCGGCGGTCAGCAGGATCAGCAATATCCGCCCGAACGCCATTCCCCTGATCGTGTCGAACGCCCTGCCCAGCCCCCCGGCCTGCTCGGGAGAGGCCGTCATGGCGGCATAGATCAGGAACCCCCCGATCAGCGCCACCGCCACGCCATGCGCCACCAGCCCCACCTTCGCCACAGGGTCCAGCCGCTCCATCACCGACGTGCGGTGCAGGTGCGATTTGTACTTCTCGGAATACGCCTTGTAGAAATAGTAAATTCCGGCGCCCACCACCGTTGCGCCCGCCAGCCCGACGATCCACTGGCCATACTGCATCGCCAACAGCTTCGCGGTCCAGCTCTTCGAGCCGCCGCCGCCGGTGCCAATCCCCAGCGCCGCGGCAATCGCCCAGAGGCCCAGCGCACCGTGGATCACCCCAGTCACCGCCTGCCCGCCACGGGCCACCACGCCCTTCAGCCCGGTGCCATAGGTCTCGAGATCCATCTTCGCGTCGATCACCCGCCAGACCATGAAACACAACAGCCCCAGGCCGATCCCCCACAGGGCGATCACCCCCCAGGCCTGCGATTTGAGCTGTTCCAATGCGCCCGTCGTGCCCTCGGCCTCGCCACCGAAGATGGCGGCCATCAGGGCCAGGGTGCCGACCACGAGGTACACCGCGCCGCGCGCCCCGTACCCGGTTCGCATGACGGGCACGACCCAATAGGGGGCTTTCTCGGACATGGCGCTGTTCTCCCTTTGCTGGGAACACAAGCGCCGAACGGCCGGTCAGGTTCCGATCAATATCTGTCGGGCGGCTCCGGGCAGCCCTCCGGCGCGGGCTGTCCGTCGAACACCACTTCGCCGCAATGGTTGATCTGGTGCCAGACCCAGCCTTGCCCGTTCTCCGCCACGGCGACGATCCGGTCGATCCCGTACTCGATATTCTCCTCGCCCATGAAGGCCACGGCCGAGCCGTCTTCCAGCTTCGCGCCCAGCGCCCCGGCATCGAAACACTCGAACCACCCCGGCGCCTCCAGCGGCACGGCACGCTCGTACGGCTGATAGGTCTCGTTCAGCTCCGCCAGCGGCGTCTCGGTCGTAAAACACGCCCGGTACCGGATGGGCGAACTGTCCGCATCGATCCCCTCGAACCCGTCATAGGCAATCACCTCCGGCTCCCCCGAGGCAACCGCGGTCATCCGCACATCCTCGCCCGTGGCCTCCACCTCCTCGTAATAGGCATAGACCTGCAGGTAATAGAGCGCCACGCCCGCCACGGCCGCACAGACCACGATCATCAGGCTCAGGATCTTTCCGGTCACGTCACGAATCCTTCTCTGTTGTACTCTCGCGAGACTCTGCCTCTGCGAGCGGCTCAATCTTCGCCTGCTGGCGCGAAAGAGAAACGGAACTGAACGCCCGGTCCGACAAGCGACCCAAGGCATCGGTTGCGACCTTCAGGTTGCCCGAGTCACGGGTTTTCGGCCCATTCAACCAACCGAAAAAACCCAACACGCCACCAAGCGTGCGGACGTCGCCTATGATCCCCTCGAACCACTGCAGGAACGCGACGGGATAGGTCACCGTCAACTCCAGGCTTTTCCCGTCGCCGGCAAGGTCGGCCATACTCGGGCCGAACGCTTCCGCGGCCCGCGTGAAGTCCTGCCTGAAACAGACATCCAGAAACGCGGTTCCCGTCGCGGGCTGCGAAGCTGAAGGGTGCTCACCGGCCTCCTCGCGATCATGGCCCGAGGTGTCAAGGATGAACGGCCCAACGCAACTCAACTGGCATACCGTCACGAGACCGCGCGCCTTCAACCGATCCGACACCCCCATACTCCGAACGAACCTCTCTGGTCCGAACTCCGCCCGGATCAGGCGCTGCATTCCACTCCCCCGGCCTCGGTCTGCACGAAGGCATCCGCGCATTGCTTGGCCAGTGCCCGGACCCGGCCGATATAGGCCTGCCGCTCGGTCACGCTGATAACGCCCCGCGCGTCCAGCAGGTTGAAGATGTGGCTCGCCTTGATGCACTGGTCATATGCCGGGTGCGCCATGATGATCCGCTTGCCGGTCTTGGGGTCGTCCACCGGGTGCGTCAGGATCGCCTCGCATTCGGCCTCGGCCTCCTCGAACTGCTTCAGCAGCACCTCGGTGTTCGCCACGTCGAAATTCCAGCGGCTGTATTCCTCTTCCGTCTGCCGGAACACGTCGCCGTATTTCAGCGGAATGGGCGCGTCGGGGTCGTTGAACGGCATCTCCATCACGTGGTCGATCCCCAGCACGTACATCGCCAGCCGCTCCAGCCCGTAGGTCAGCTCGCCCGACACCGGCGTGCAGTCATGCCCGCCCACCTGCTGAAAGTAGGTGAACTGGCTCACCTCCATCCCGTCGCACCAGACCTCCCAGCCCAGCCCCCAGGCGCCCAGCGTCGGGCTCTCCCAGTCATCCTCGACGAAGCGGATATCGTGCAGGTCCATGTCGATCCCGATCGCCTCCAGCGACCCCAGGTAAAGCTCCTGCAGATCCGGCGGGCTGGGTTTGATCAGCACCTGGTACTGGTAGTAATGCTGCAGCCGGTTCGGGTTCTCGCCGTAACGCCCGTCGGTCGGCCGCCGCGAGGGCTGCACATAGGCCGCGGCCCAGGGCTTCGAACCAAGGCTGCGCAGCGTCGTCGCCGGGTGGAACGTGCCCGCCCCCACCTCCATGTCATAAGGCTGCATGATCGCGCAGCCCTTGGAACTCCAGTAGGCCTGGAGCCGCAGGATGATCTCCTGGAAACTGCGGGGCTTTTCCGATTTTTCCGCCATGCTCGCCTCTTTCCCGGCCCGGTTGTCGTCGTTGACCTACCTACGGCCACGCCCCCGCAGGGTCAATTGCGCCCTCGCGCATATTTTGGATGCACGCCCGGTTCAGTTTGATAGAAAGGTCCGGACGACCACTTCAGGGTTCAATGGCCAGGGTAACTCAATGACGCGCACCGTACTTTCCTTTCTTCTAATCCTTTTTTTCTCGGCGTTTACCGCATCCGCCCAGCAACAGAATTCCTGGATCCAGCTTGAATCCCACCCCAACCTCGCGGTGACCGAACAGGCCATCCGCGCCTACGGTGCCCGCATCGATGACGTCAACGGCTTCAACCTCGGCGGCGGCTGGTATGCCGTGGCCCTCGGCCCCTACTCGCCGGACGAGGCCGAGAATGTCATGATTTCCCTGCGCGAACAGGGCCTTATCCCGCGTGACAGCTATGTCGCCGACAGCGCCAACTACCAACAGCAATTCTGGCCCGTGGGCGCCAACCTGCTCACTCAGCCGGCCGAGGACACCACCGAGACCGCCGAGGGCGTCACCACCGAAAGCGTCGAGGTGACCGAGCTCGCCGACGCCCTGGCCGAGGCCGCGGGCAACGCCGACCCCGAGGATACCGCCGCGGCCGCGGAAACCGAAACCGATACGGCCACCGAAACCGACACGGCCACCGACACCGTCACGAACACCCAGATGGCCCAGGCCGACACCGGCGCCGCCTCCGGCACCACCGCCGGCACCGGCCAGCCCGAGGTCGTGGCCGAACCCGAGATCCCCGAGGAAACCCAGTACGAGGCCCGCCAGAGCGAGGCGCAACTCAGCGCCGAGGAACGTCGCCAGCTCCAGATCGCGCTGGAATGGGCCGGCCACTACCAGGGCGCCATCGATGCCGCCATCGGCCCGGGCACCCGCGGCGCCATGGCCGACTGGCAGCGCTCCAACGGGCACGAGCCCACCGGCGTCATGACCACCCGCCAGCGTGCCGAACTGCTCGGCCAGTACAATTCCGTGCTCGACGGGCTCGCCATCCGCACCGTCCGCGACACCGAGGCGGGCGTGCAGATGAAAGTCCCCACCGGCGTCGTCGCCTTCGACCGCTACGAGGCGCCCTTCGCCCATTTCAACGCCAGCGGCGACATCCCCGAGGCCCGCGTCCTGCTGATCAGCCAGCCGGGCGACCGCAGCACCCTGCTCGGCCTCTACGACATCATGCAGACCCTCCGCATCGTCCCCGAGAACGGCCCGCGCGAGATCAGCGGCAACAGCTTCTCGCTCACCGGCCGCAATGCCTCGATCGTCTCCCAGACCGAGGCCTCGCTCGAAGACGGCCACATCAAGGGCTTCACCCTGATCTGGCCCGCCGGCGACGAAGACCGCCGCACCCGCCTGATGGCCGAGATGCAGGCCAGCTTCCAGCGCCTCGACGGCGTGCTCGATCCCAGCGCCGGCGGCGACGTGCAGCAGGATGTCGACCTTGTCTCCGGCCTCGAGATCCGCCAGCCCAAGCTGTCGCGCTCGGGCTTCTACGTCGACCAGTCCGGCACCGTCGTCACCACGCTCGAAGCGGTCCAGGGCTGCGAGCGCGTGACCCTCGACGAGGATTACAACGCCCAGGTCATCGGCATCGACGAGGCGCTCGGCATCGCCGTGCTGAAACCCGTCGACGCGCTGGCGCCGATCGCCGTCGCCGCCTTCCAGGACGTGCCCCCGCGCCTGCAATCCGACATCGCGGTCGCCGGCTACTCCTATGGCGGCGTCCTCGGCTCCCCCACCCTGACCTTCGGCCAGCTCGCCGACGCCCGCGGTCTCAACGGCGAGGAAAACCTCAAGCGCCTGGCGCTCGCCACGCTCGAAGGCGATGCCGGCGGGCCGGTGGTCGATGCCTACGGCGCGGTCGTCGGCATGCTGCTTCCCGCCAGCCAGTCGGGCCGCCAGCTCCCCGAGGGCGTCAGCTTCGCCGCCGACGCGGCCGCCGTCCGCCAGGTGCTGGCCGATCTCGGCATCACCCCGGCCTCGACCAGCGGCGGCAGCACCATCCCGCCCGAGACGCTGTCGAAACAGGCCTCCGGCATGACCGTGCTCGTGAGCTGCTGGGACTGATCCCCAACCCCTGAAAACGCCAAAGGCCCGGGCACCACCGCCCGGGCCTTTTCCTTTCGCACCCCGTCTGGGCAAATGCCCCACCCCGGGCTTCTTCTGGCAAAAAGTATCCCGGGGGGAGCGTTGAAATCTCCTGATTTCAACGTGGGGGGCAGCGCCCCCATACCCGCTTCATGCAGACACGGCCGGCGTCACGTGGATAAGCGTCGGCCCGTCCGCCTCGAACGCCGTCATCACCCCCTGCGCCACGCCCTCGGGGCTCTCCGGCTTTTCCGCGTAGGCCCCGTAGGCCTTGGCCAGCGCCACGAAATCCGGGTTGATCTGGTCCACCGCCTTTGGCGCGATCTGCGCGCGGACCATGCTGTCCTCGATCTCCTTCAGCTTGCCGTTGTCCCACAGCAGGATCGGCAGCGGCAGGCGAAGCTCCACGGCCGTCGCCAGCTCCTGGATGGTATACTGGAAGCCGTAATCCCCGGCGATGCACAACGTGGGCTTGCCCGCCCGCGCCACAGCCCCCCCGATCGCCGCCGGCAGCGCGTAGCCCAGCGTGCCGAAGCCGAACGGGTGGTGCCAGTGACCGGGCCGGTCCATCGGCCAGACTTCCTTGGCGGTATAGGCGAACTGCGTCATGTCCGAATAGAACATCGTGTCGCCCGGAAGCACGTCGCGCAGCGCGTCGCAGATCGGCACGATCCCCGGCCGCTCGGCATCCGATTCCGCCCGCCACCGCGCCTTGGCGGCGGCCACGTCGGCCTCGCGCCAGCCGGCCTCGGCCTCGAACCCGCCAACCGACAGGATCTCACGCGCCAGCGCCGCCGCGTCGGCCTGGAACGCCAGCTCCGTCCCCGACGCCGCGCGCAGCACCTCGGGGTCGATATCCACCCGGATGAACCGCCCCTCGTGGCCCAGCTCGTCGCGCCACAGGTCCACCTCCGAAAGCTCGGTGCCCACGGCGATGACAAGGTCGGCCTTGGCGATCATCCCGGCACTCTCCGGCCGGGCCAGGTAGGCGCCGAAATCAAGCGCATGCCCGGCAGCGACCCCGCGGCCCGCATAGGTGGTGAAACTCGCGGCCCCGGCCTGCTCGACCACCGCCTTCCAGTCCTTTGCGCCCTCGACGGCCCCGCCGCCGAACACGAACATAGGCCGCTCCGACGCCTTCAGCGCCGCCACGATCCGCTCGGCGGCGGCCACCGGCCTTGTCTCGGTCTGCAGGCAGGGCAGCTCCGCCGGCGGTGCATCGGCCAGCCCTTCCAGCGCCCTGATCGGCACCTGGATATGCCGCGGCCGCTTGCGGCCCGTGGCGAACTCGGTCAACGCCCGGTCGATGAGGCCATAGGCGCTTTCCGCATCCCGTGCCTCGAGGCTCCACTCGCACACGCAGGCGCCCGCCGCCTCCTGGTCCAGCATCTGGTGCAGCTGTCCCCGCCGCCGCGCCGTCTCGTCCAGGCAGGACGAGATCGCCAGCACCGGCACGCTGTCGGAATAGGCCTGACCCAGCGGCGTCATGATGTTGCACAGCCCCGGACCGGTGATGATATAGGCCACCCCCGGCTTGCCGCTGGCCCGCGCGTAGCCATCGGCCATGAACCCCGCGCCCTGCTCGTGACGGGCCAGCACATGGGTGATCCCGGCCTCCTCTATGCCGCGATACATTTCCTGGTTATGCACGCCGGGAATTCCGAAAATCACGTCCACGCCACGCGATTTCAGCATGTGGCTGATCTGTGCTCCGAGGGGTCTTTGGCTCATCAGGCTCTCCAGAAACTTATGGTAAAGAGGACATAGACGGCGAAAAGCTCCAGCCGTCCAATCAGCATGCCAACGGTCAGGATCCACTTGGCAAGGTCGTTGAGGGGGGCGTAATTGCCCGCCGGGCCGATGGTGTCGCCCAGGCCGGGGCCGATATTGGCCACCGCGGCGGCCGCACCCGACACCGAGGTTGTGAAATCCAGCCCCGTCATCCCCAGCGCGACCGACAACAGGCCCAGCGTGACCACGAAGAAGACGAAGAACGCCATCACCGAGTTCAGCACCTCCTCGCCCACCGGCCGGCCCTGGAACCGCGGCGAGAACATGCCATGCGGCGCGTAGATGCGCCGCATCTGCGTGCTGATCGAGGCGAACAGAAGCTGGTAGCGGAAGATCTTGATCGAGCACGAGGTCGACCCGGCACAGCCCCCGATCAGCCCGATGAAGAAGAACACCGAGATCAGGAACGGGCCCCATTTCATGTAATCGACGCTGGCATAGCCGGTGCCGGTGATGATCGAGGTGATGTTGAACGTCGCCTCCCGCAGCGCCTGCTCGGGGTGGTGCGGGAAGATGGTGACCAGCACCGCCGCCGTCACCGCCACCAGCACCGCGATGATCGCAAGGAACACGTGCACCTGGCTGTCGCGGAAGAGCGGCGTCACCCCGCCGTTCAGCATCTGCACGTAGCGCACGAAGGGCAGCGCCGCCAGCACCATGAACACCGAGGCCACCCATTCCGCCGGCCCCTGGAACGTCCCGAAAGAAGCGTCGTAATTGGAAAACCCGCCGGTCGAGACGGTGGTCAGCGCGTGCACGATCGCGTCGAACGTCTCCATGCCCGTGAACCTGTAGCACATCGCGCAGGCCACCGTGATGCCGACGTAGATGATCGAGATGCTCGACGAGATTTCCGTCGCCCGGGGCAGGATCTTGCCCATCGTCTCGAACGCCTCCGAGCGGAAGATCTGCATCCCCCCCACCCGCAGTTCCGGCAGGAACACCATCGCCACCACGATGATCCCGATCCCGCCCAGCCACTGCATCAGCCCGCGCCACAGCAATATGCCGCGCGGCAGCTCGTCCAGCCCCGTGAACACGGTCGCGCCCGTGGTGGTCATCCCCGACATCGCCTCGAAGATCGCGTCCACCACCCGCGCCTCGGTCGCGCCAAGCAGGAACGGGATCGCCCCGAAGATCGGCAGCGCCACCCAGACGCCGGTTGTCAGAAGGAAGGTCTGCTGAAGCGTCAGCCCCTCGCGCACACCGTTGCGGCAGGCCAGCGCCACAAGGCCGCCGCACAGCACCGTCAGGATCGCGCTCTCGGCAAACACGTGCCAGTGACCCCGCCCGTCGGCGATGTCCACCAGCATCGGCGCGATCATGGTCAGGCCAAGGGCCATGACCAGAAGGCCGAGCACATATGCGACGGGGCGCAGATCCATAGTCAGGCGAAGCCTTGGCCGGGCCGCCTGACAGTGTCAAGCGCGTCCGGCCGATGCCGTCATCCGCGTCACGTCATTTGGTCAAGGGCGCCGGCGGGCCGCAACACGGCCCGCCGCAACGCGGTCAGATGTAGAACAGGTCGCGGAAGACGTAATACGGAATGTCGTCCCGCTTCAGGCCCATCTTGGCGAGTTCCTCGTCGGATTTCGCCTCGAGCTTCTCGATCGCCTGGCGGCGCGAGGCCACCCGGTGATGCGCTTCAAGCCCGCGCATGAAGGATGCGAAAAAGCGGCTCAGAACGCCTTGCTTGGCGTCGGTCGCATGAAAGTTCGTTGTAGCAGTAGCCATTTGGAAACCTCGTCTGGTTCAGGTTCGGTTTCCTCCCTGCCACTCAAGCTAGGTCAGCATTGCTGACATGAGAAGCCTAAATTCGGTATGGCCGGTTTGCATCTGGTGCATCCCGGCCGGGCCCGGCCTCACACGCCGGTCTTGCCGCTGTCGCTGCCGTTGGGCGGCATCGCCGGCGGGGCCGAGGGCTGGCGGGGGCGCTTGGCGCCGGTCTCGGCGGCCGCCTTGGGCGCGTCGGCCGTCGCCTCCGGTTTCGCCGCGTCCTTTGCCGGCTCGGCCTTGGCCGCGGGTTTCGCCGCCTCCGCCTTCTTCGCCGGCGCAGGTTTCGCCTCCGCCTTCTTCGCGGGCGCCGGCGCAGGTTTCGCCTCCGCCTTCTTCGCGGGCGCCGGCGCAGGTTTCGCCTCCGCCTTCTTCGCGGGCGCCGGCTTGGCTGCCGTTTTCTTGTCCGCCGTCTTCACGGCTGCCGGTTTCGCGGGCGCCGCCGTCTTGCGGGCCGGCGGCGTCGCATCCGTGGCCAGCGCCTCCTCGGCCTTCACCGCGCTCCGTCCGGCACAATTATACGGCAGGCCCAGGAACGGGTTCGCCCGGAACGCCGCACGGCCGAAGACCTGCGCCACGCGCAAATTGTTCTCGATCACGTATCCGGCCATCCGCATGCTGGCAGCCGACAGTTTCAGGGGGGCGGAGACAGGCAACATCGTCATGTATCCTCTGCTAGGGTGGTCCGCGCGGCATAGCGCGGAAACGTGACAGCAGGATAAACTCTCCCGCCCCGGCACGGGAACAGCGCAGCGCGCGACACGGGCGCACGCTTTCACATTCGCGCAAAAATCAGCCGAACCGCGCGCAAACCGCCCGGAAACCGGTCATCGGCTCAAGCCCGGCGAACCCCGCCTCAGCCGACGTGGAACAGCGTCTTGAAGATCTTCGGGTCGATGCTCTGGGCGGCAAAGGTCTCGCCCTCGGTCAGGATGCTCACCGCGTCATGGCTGTGCAGGCTCTCCTGGTGGCTGGCCATGATCCGGAAATCCCCGATCCGCGCATCCTTCTGCAATTGCTCGCAAAACAGCCGCGCCGCATCCTCCACGAAGATCGGGTTCGCGGCGTTCAGCTCGGCGAAGGCCTGCTCGTCCTCGCGCTTGA
This sequence comes from Roseovarius sp., assembly GCF_030373445.1. Lineage (GTDB taxonomy): Bacteria > Pseudomonadota > Alphaproteobacteria > Rhodobacterales > Rhodobacteraceae > Roseovarius. The sequence goes on along the minus strand of NZ_JAUCYU010000005.1, from coordinate 62,779 downwards.
CCATCACCTGCGTCTCGGTCGGCACCGCCGCGCGGGCCATCTCGATCAGGTCCTCGAACCAAAGACAGCCCGGCGCGTCGCAATTGATCTCGACCGAGATTCGCGCCACCGACCGCTGCGAATGCGGTGTCGCCAACTGCCCCCGCGACTGCCGCGCATGTTCGCTCAGTTCCAGCGAGCACGGGCAGGTCGACGAATAGACGTAATCGAGATGCATGAACTTGCGCCGCACGCCCCCGGTCTCGACCAGCTCCAGCGCGATATCGTAGAACTGGAACCCCTCCAGACCCGACCGCAGCGACTTGATCTTCATCGGGTAGGAAAACCGCATCTGGATGCGCGCATCCACGCTTTCGAGGTCGGACATGTAGTCATCCAGCGCCGCCTCGATCACCTCGAAGCTGAAGGTCTTCTCGGCATGCTTGTAGAAGCTCCGCATGATCCGCGACATGTTGATGCCCTTCTTGCCGGGCTCGAGGCTGACCGTCCCGGTCACCGAGGTCTCCAGCGTCAGGTCGCCATTGTCGCGGGTATGAAAGCTGATCGGCAGGCGGAAATTGGAAATCCCCACATGCTCCAGGTGCTGCTTCGCCCCCCGGATGAGCGAGGCCGGGCCGTTCTGCAGATCGGGCATCGACTTGCGATAGGCGTCGTCGGGCTGGAACTCCTCCGGGTAGGTCCGGCTCAGCGCCGGGTAGTTCGTCACCTCCCCGCGCGGCAGCAGCCGGGCAATGGCTGGGTCGAGATCGGCCACTTCCTCGGGGGTCGCGTTCGCCGCCCACGCGCGCAGCACCGACAGCGCCTGTTCGGCGTCGTCCCGGTCCAGCGCGTTCTCCAGCTTGGTCCGATGGATATTCATCAGCGGCCATCCCCTTTTGTCCTGCCGTCTATCACATAGTGCGTCCCGGCGGAAAATCCCAATCTCGCATAAATCTACGCCGAATGCGACAGCCCGGATCATTTCCGAAGCCGGTCGGCTCACCGGCCGCGCTTGACATGCAACCAATTGGTTGCATATATCACCCCATGACCGATGTCTTCCACGCCCTCGCCGACCCCACCCGCCGCGACCTGCTCGACCGGCTGTTCCTGACCGGCGGGCTCACCCTCTCCGAACTGGCCGAGGGCGCGCCCATGTCCCGGCAGGGCGTGGCCAAGCACATCGCCATCCTCGAGGCCGCCAACCTCGTCACCACCGAATGGCAGGGGCGCAGCAAGCGCCACTTCCTCAACCCCGTGCCGCTGACCGGCATCGTGCATCGCTGGGTCGGCAAGTTCGAAGACGCCCGTCTCGACGCGCTGGCCGACTTCAAGACCCGCCTCGAAGCCCCTGCAGACAAAAAGGAAACCAAGCGCCATGGCTGACGACATCACCCCCGCCCACGACACCCGCGCCTCGACCGGCAAACCCACCGCGTCGGATTTCGTCTACACCGTCTTCATCCGCGCCGATATCGACACCGTCTGGAACGGCCTGACCGATGGCGAGCTCACCCGCCGCTACTGGGGTCACGACAACCGCTCGACATGGGAAAAGGGCGCGCCCTGGGAACATGTCCGCACCAACGCCGAGGGCACCGTCGACGTGCGCGGCCGGGTGATCGAGATCGACCCGCCCACCCGCATGGTCTGGAGCTGGGCCTTCGGGACAGAGGCCGACAATCCCGAAAAGCTCTCCCGCGTCACCTACGAGCTGACGGCTCTCGGCCCCGACACCAGGCTCACCGTCCGCCATGCCGAGCTCGAACCCGGCTCGATGATGGACGAGGGCGTGCGCAACGGCTGGCCGGCGGTCCTGTCGAACCTCAAGTCGATCCTCGAAACCGGCGAGGTCCTGCGCGAGGACCAGTGGCCGAAACCCGAACAGTTCGAACACCCCGAGACCTAGGCGCCGGCCTCCCCGCCCTCCAAATGCGCCAACAGCCGGGCCAGGAGCGCCGCAAGCTCGCGCCGCTCCGGCCCGGTCAGCCCGGCCAGCATCTCCTCCTCCAGCGCCATGTCCTCGGCATAGGCCCTGTCGATCAGCGCCCGCCCCTCCGCCGTCAGGCAGGCCAGCTTGCTCCGCGCGTCCTCCTCCGAGCGGCGCCGCGCAATCAGCCCCTTCTCCTCCAGCCGCATCAGCCGGTCGGTCAGCCCGCCCGAGGAAATCAGCAGGTCGCGCATCAGCTCCGTCGGCCGCAGCTCGAACGGCGCGCCCGACCGCCGCAGCGTCGCCAACACGTCGAACTCGCCCGCGTCGATACCGTGGCGCTCGAAGACCGTCTCGATCGGCGGCCGGGTCAGCGCCGTCAACCGCTTCGCCCGCCCGAGAATCGCCATGCCATCCAGCGGAACATCCGGGCTCTCCCGCCGCCGCCGAAGCAGCAGCCGGCCGATGTGATCGAGGGATTCGTCAGTGTTTTCAGCCATGAACCCAGCCTATCAGAATTTATCTTGACGTCGAGACAAATTGATATTTACCTTGACGTCGAGATAAATCAGGAGGCCAGAATGGACCGCACATCATCTCCCATCCACACCGAAACCCTGCCCTGGATGCCGCTCGAGCCCGGCGTTTCCGCCCGGATCCTGCGCCTCGACGGCAATGACCGCACCCTGCAATTGAAGGTCGAGCCCGGCACCACCATCGCCGCCCATGCCCATGGCGGCGAGGTTCACGCCTACAACCTCTCCGGCCGCCGCAGGCTCGGCAACGGCGAGATCGCCGGGCCCGGCGCCTATGTCTACGAACCTGCGGGAAACATGGACAGCTGGTCCTGCGAGGGGGATGAACCGGTCGTGATTCAGATCACCATGACCGGGTCGCTCACCTATCTGGACCAGGGCGGCGCACCGGCCAGCCGGACCGACACCGACAAGCTGCGCGACCTCTACAATGCATGGTGTGCCGGCGAAGGCCACGCCCCGGTGGCGCTCGGCGCATGAGAAAAGGCCCGCCGGTCCCCGGGGCCGGCGGCATCCGACCATCGCGAGGCCGGACAACCACCTCCTACCACTCCACTGCACCGTTCACACCCGACGCGAGGCCGTCCGCAAGGACGGACGAGCCCCGCCCGCACCGATATCGCACCGACGTAATACCGACAAAATACCGACGTAATACCGACGTCGGGTTTTGCCCCCTCAGACCGCCTCCAGCGCCTGCATCACGTCGGCGATCAGGTCGCCCGTATCCTCGATCCCCACCGACAGCCTCACCAGCCCCGGCGTGATCCCCAGAACGTCTTTCTGCTCGTCCGACAGCCGCTGATGCGTCGTCGTTGCGGGATGCGTCGCGATCGACTTTGCATCGCCCAGGTTGTTGGAAATCAAGACGATTTCCAAGGCATTGAGGAACCGGAACGCCGCCGCCTGCCCGCCTTTCACGTCCAGCGCGATCACCGTCCCCCCGGCCCCCATGTCGCGCTTCACGAGCGCATGCTGCGGATGGCTCCCATGCCCCGGATAGATCACCCGGTCAAGCTTGCCATGCCCCTGCAACGCCTCCGCCATCTCCAGCGCCGTCCCCGCCTGCGCCTTGACCCGCAACGCCATGGTTTCCATGCCTTTCAGCATGACCCACGCGGTGAACGGCGACATCGACCCGCCGGTATGCTTCATGTACGGCTCGACCGTCTTGCGGATGAACTCCCTCGAGCCCAGGATCACGCCGCCCAGCGTCCGCCCCTGCCCGTCGATATGCTTGGTCGCCGAGTACACCACCACGTCCGCCCCAAGCGCGATCGCCTTGGAATAGACCGGCGTGGCAAAGACGTTGTCCGCCACCACCTTGGCGCCCTTGGCGTGCGCGATCTCCGCCACCGCCTTCACGTCCACCACCTCGAGCGTCGGGTTCGCCATCGTCTCGAAGAACACCAGCTTGGTGTCGTCCCTGACAGCCGCCCGCCACGCCTCCAGGTCCGTGCCGTCGACGAACGTCACCTCGACCCCGAACCGCGTCAGAACCTCTTCCAGCACGTACAGGCACGACCCGAACAGCGCCCGGGCCGAGACCACGTGATCCCCCGCCCTGAGCATGGAAATCAACGCCCCCGACACCGCCGCCATCCCGCTGGCGGTGGCAAACGCATCCTCGGCCCCTTCCAGCGCGGCGATCCGGTCCTCGAACATCTTCACCGTCGGGTTGCCGTAGCGGGCATAGATGAACTCGTCCGGCCCGGCCTCGAGGAATCGTGCCTCGGCGGCCTCGGCACTGTCATAGACAAAGCCCTGCGTCAGGAAGATCGCCTCGCTGACCTCGTTATACTGGCTCCGGCGGCTGCCCGCGTGAACCAGCTTCGTGCGTGTGTTCCAGTCTGTCATAATTCCGTCCTTCCGGGCCCCTTTCGCCCATGAAAAAACCCCCGACGCGGCCAAGCGAAAGGGGGTTCCTTCATCCTGACCTCTTTAGCGGTGTTGTTTTACGTGGCCCGCAATCCGGTAACAAATCGCCACGCCGAACGCTTTAGCCCCGGCACGCCCCGGCGTCAATCCCGCGGGGGCATTGTCACGGTCCTTTAACCATAGGTTCAAAATAGTTTCGTATGGTGCGCGTAACCCCTCGCCACAAGATGTAGTGGGATTACGAGCAGTATGCCGCTTCTTCAGATCTCCGCGGGCCCCGACGGGCCCGATCTTCACGGCGCGCCGCGCCCGCTTGGCCCGGCGCTGGCCGAGGGGCTGCAACACCCCGGCCCGGTGATCGTGATGATCCACGGCTTCAAGTTCGCCCCCGGCGCCGCCTTCGACTGTCCGCACCGCCATATCCTCGCCCTCGAACCCGCCCGCGACTGCTGGAAAGCGCTGAGCTGGCCGCGCGCCCTCGGCTTCGGCTCGGGATTCGAGGACGAGGGGCTGGGCCTCGCCTTCGGCTGGCCCGCCCGCGGCACCATCTGGCAGGCCTACGAACGCGCCGAAAAGGCCGGCCGCGCGCTCGCCACCCTCATCCGTCAGGTCCGGCGCGCGGCGCCCGGCCGCCCGGTCCACCTGCTGACCCATTCGCTGGGCGCCCGCGTGGCGCTCTCCGCCCTGCCCCACCTGGCCGAGGGCGACGTCGGCCGCGCCATCCTGCTCAACCCGGCCGAGTTCGGCGGCCGCGCCCGCGCCGCGCTCGCCACGCCCGCCGGCTGCGCGGCGGAGGTGTTCAACGTCACCAGCCGCGAGAACGACTTTTTCGACTTCCTGCTCGAACGCCTCATCGCCCCGCCCCATCGCGGCGACGGCACGCTGGCCCAGACCATGCCGCGCCAGCCCAACACGCTCACCCTGCAGCTCGACCACCCCGGCACGCTGCGCGCGCTCAACGCCCACGGCTTCCCCGTCGCCCCGCCCAGCGGGCGCATCTGCCACTGGTCGTCCTACCTGCGGCCGGGGGTCTTCAGCCTCTACCGCACGCTCCTGCGCCACCCCGAGGCGCTCTCCCAGGCCCGGCTCCGGTCGATTCTCCCCGACCGACCCGACCCGCGCTGGTCCCGCGTGCTGCAATTGCCCGACTGGCGCGTGCCGTTGCCGGTCCGCCGGAATGCCTCACTCTGAGCCGGCGTGGAAACACACTGACATTAACGATTTGTTAACTACCGCCGACCAAACGAGCGTTTCCGTTAGGTCACGCGCCAACGCGCGGAATCAAGTCGCGCCAACGGCGCGACGCCGCGCGATCGCCCGTTGACCGACAGGCGATTGCCCTGCAATCGCCGATAGGGGGGCCGCCCCGACGGTCTGGCGATTGGGAGAGGTGAGCGCAACGTATCTATGATGGATGTATTAGGCAGGCATAAACTGCCATCCACTCCCGTCGGATCGCCACCCCGCGGTCTGTCGATCACGCGGCCCCTCACGCCTTGTCGTCGCTCTCCCCCTGCGTGCCATGTTCCTTGAACAAGCCACCCTGGAAGATGAAGAACAGGAAGATCGCCGCCGTCAGTCCGAAGGTCTTGAAATAAACCCAGGTCTCCTCGGTCATCGTCCGCCAGATCACCTCGTTCAGGATCGCCAGCCCGAAGAAGAACAGCATCAGCCGTTTCGTCAGCAGCATCCACCCCCGGTGGGTCAGCGGCATCACCCCTTCCATCACGTATTCCAGCCACGACTGGCCCCGCAGCAACCCGATCCCCAGCAACCCGCCGAACAGCAGGTAGATGATCGTCGGCTTCATCTTGAAGAACCGCGGGTCGTTGAACCACACGCTCATCCCCCCGAAGACGATGATCAGCACCGCCGTGATCATCTGCATCTTCGACAGATGCCCGGTCAGCTTCCACAGGATCGCCATCGACAAAAGGAACACCGGGATGAACCCGGCAGTGACCACGATGAACCCGTCATACTCGGTCCCGCCCATGACGAAACTCTCGTCCTTGAGCCAGAGATACGCCACGAAGAACCCGATGATCGGGCCCAGTTCCAGCGCCGTCTTGAGCCCCTGGTTGATCTTCCGTCCTGCCATGTCCTGCCTTTCAGCCTCCGAATTCCACAATCACCGCGCCAACGGCTATCAGCGTCATCAGCGCGATCCGCCGCGGGCCGACCGTCTCGCGCAGCACCAGCCAGCCGATGAGCGCGGCAAACACCGTCGAGGTTTCGCGCAGCACCGCCGCCTCGCCCACCTTGTCCAGCCGCGTGGCCAGCATGATCGACCCGAACGACATATAAGCCACCACGGCCCCGAGCACACCCCTCGCCATCAGCCCGCCGGGCTCGGGCCGCAGCGCCATCCGCCGCCAGCGCCAGAGCGCATAGATGGGAATGCAGATACCGTCGACCAGGAACAGCCAGACGATGAAGGTGAACGGGTTGGCCGTGGCCCGGATGCCATAGGCATCGATCGTGGTGTAGAGCGCCACGAAGATCCCCGTCATCACCGCCAGCCCCAGCGCCGCCGGCAACGTCTCCCGCGCCACCCGGATCGTCCGCAGGTTATAGACCGCCAGCCCGTAGATCCCCGCCAGCAGCACCCCGACGCCCAGCCACTGCACCGGCGTGAACGTCTCTGCGAACAGCAGCCACGCCCCGATCACGGTAAACAGCGGCCCCGTTCCCCGCACCACCGGGTAGACCACCGTGTAGGCGCCCCGCATATAGGCCATGCCCTGGAAGATCTTGTAGACAAGGTGCACCCCGGCACAGAGCGCGAAGATCGGCCACATATGCGGCTCGGGCCACGGCACCACGAACAGCGCCAGCGGCACCGAGATCACGAAATAGCTCGCGTCGATCGCCCCCCGGCTGGTCCACGGGTCGAACCGCCCCTTCTGCAGCGCCCCCATCACGGCATGCAGGAACGCCGCGAACACCGCCAGGCACAGCGCCAGCGTGTGCCCCGCCTCGGTCCCCTCCAGCGAAATCAGCCAGTCACTCACACCCACGCACTCACACGCTCACTCACGGGAACAGCCCGCCCTCGGTCAGTATCTCCCTCGCCTCCTCGGAGGGGATATGCATCGTCCGGTAGCCCTCGGGCGACGGCTCGTTGGTCGGGTCATCCTCGGGGATCAGCCGGAACACCCACGCATAGCCGTTGCCCTCGGCATCCTCGAACGTGGCGGGGCAATCGAACATCACCTCCCGCGCGCCCCTCCAGCCGTATTCCCGCCGCGCCGCGTCCGAGCCCTCGCAGGAAAACGCCGTCACCCTGCCGAACCGCACCTCCGACGGCATCCGCCCGAAACTCCCGTCGCCGTGGAACACCCGCGCCTTCCTGTCGACCGCCTGCCGGACGTAGAACGCCGCCTCCGCGGGCGGCTCCGCCGACCACCGCTCGAGATAGCCCGGCACCAGCATCAGCGCCATCACCAGCACGAACGCCACCACCGCCACGCGGGTCAGCCCGCCCATTGCCCCCGGCTTACCGGCCATGCCGCCCCCTCGCCGCGCTCCCGGAACCGCAGGCCCGCAAATTCGTTGCATTGTCAGGTAGGAGACAAATCACACCATGATCGACCACTTCGCCGATATGTTCACCCATAATTTCTCGGTCGTGCCGGCGCCGCTCGCCTTCACCCGGCTCACGGCGGCCTGCGTGCTCGGCGCGCTGATCGGGCTCGAGCGGGAATGGCGCCGGAAACCCGCCGGCCTGCGCACCCATATCCTCGTCTCGGTCGCCGCGTGCCTCTTCGTCATCATCGGGCAGGAACTCTCCGCCCTCGAATTCGGCGGCGCGGGCGAACAGCGCAACGACCCGATCCGCATGATCGAGGCGGTCACCGCCGGCGTCGCCTTCCTGGCCGCCGGGCTGATCTTCACCTCCAAGGGCGAGGTCCAGAACGTCACCACCGGCGCCTCGCTCTGGCTGGCGGGCGCGGTCGGCCTCGGCTGCGGGGCGGGCCAGATGTCGCTTGCGGCCATGGCCACCGCCATCGTGATCGTCGTGCTTTTCGCGCTCAGGCAGATCGAGATGTGGATGGGCACCCACTGACCGGCTCACCGTGCCTCGAGCCCGGTCAGCGCGGCGGCGAACTCCTCCGGATCGAATGGCGCGAGGTCGTCGATCTGCTCGCCCACGCCAATGGCATGGATCGGCAGCCCGAACTTGTCGGCCAGCGCCACCAGCACGCCGCCCTTGGCGGTGCCGTCCAGCTTGGTCATCACCAGCCCGCTCACATCCGCCAGCTTCTGAAAGGTCTGCACCTGTGACAGCGCGTTCTGCCCCGTCGTCGCATCCAGCACCAGCAGGGTGTTATGCGGCGCGCTCTCGTCCTTCTTGCGGATCACGCGCACGATCTTGGCCAGCTCCTCCATCAAATCGGCCCGGTTCTGCAGCCGCCCGGCCGTGTCGATCATCAGCAGGTCGGCGCCATCCTTCTGAGCCTTGTCCATCGCGTCCCACGCAAGGCTCGCGGGGTCCGAGCCCTCGGGCGCCGTCAGCACCGGCACACCGGCCCGGTCGCCCCAGACCTGCAACTGCTCCACCGCCGCGGCGCGGAACGTGTCGCCCGCGGCAATCACCACCGACTTGCCCGCCGCCTTGAACTGGCTCGCCAGCTTGCCGATCGTCGTGGTCTTGCCCGACCCGTTCACACCCACCACCAGCACCACCTGGGGGCGGTTGGGGTAAAGCGGCATGGGCTTGGCCACCGGCTCCATGATCCGGGCGATCTCGGTCGCCAGCAATTCCTTGATCTCCTGGCTGGACACGCGCTTGCCCATCCGCCCCTCGGCCATGTTCGCGGTCACCCGCAGCGCGGTATCCACGCCCATGTCCGCCGTGATCAGCAACTCCTCGAGCTGCTCCAGCATGTCGTCATCCAGCGCCCGGCGCACCACCGTCTTCGCCTCGCCCCGGCCGAACAGTCTCCCCAGCAATCCCGGCCGCGGCGCGGCCTCCGGCGCCAGTTCCCCCTGCGGGCCCGGAAGGGGCTCGGGGATCGGCGCCGGCATCGCCTCGGACAGGGGCGCCGGCATCGCCTCGGGCGCCACGTCCCGCGCCGGCGGCACGTCGCGTGTCGGCACTTCCTGCGGCGGCTCCGCGGGCTCCGGCAGGTCCGGCTCCGGTGTCTCAGGGGGCGATCCGGGCGCGGGCGGCAGGTCGGGCTGCGGGTCTTCCCTTGGCGCATCCGGCACCGGCGGCTGGTCCGGCTGCGGCGCTTCCGGCGGGGCCTCCTGCGGTTGCGGCAGGTCGGGCTCCGGTGCCTCCGGCGGCGCCTCGGACGGCTCCGGCAAATCGGGCTGCGGGTCCTCGGGCGGCGCATCGGGCCGCTCGCGCGGCTCGGATGGCTCGGATGGCTCGGGCGCCGCGGCCTCCTCCTCGCCCCCGTCCTCGACGATCGCGTCCAGCCCCTCCTCCAGCTTCGAGGAAGATTTGAACAAGCGTTCCTTAAGCTTTGAGAAAAACGCCATGGGCCCTCCGGGTTGCCTGCCCTTTTCACCTAATCCCATTGCCGGGGATTTGGAAGCCTCAGCCCGCCAGCGCCACCGCCATCATCACCTGCGCGCCATAATAAAGCGCCCAAAGCGCCACCGACAGCACCCTGTCGACCCGCGCCGCCACGTCCCGCCGGAACAACTGCACCGCCAGCACCGTATCCGACAGCACGAACGCCCCCGCCCCCAGCGCCGCCAGCCACAACGCCCCCGGCAAGGCCAGCGCACAGCCCGCCATCACCGTGATCAGGACAACATAACCCCTGACTGGCCAGCGCATCTCGCCCGTATGCGGCGCCAGCCAAAGCTCCGTGGACCCCGCCAGCGCCAGCAATGCCATCAGCGGCACCGCGGGCGGCATCCCGTCCACCAGCCCGAACAGCAGCCCGATATACGCCACATGCGCCAGCGCAAAGGCACATAGCCCCGCAAGGAACGCCGGTTCGCCCTCTCGCGACAGCGCGTAATCCCCGACCGCCGACAGCCCCAGCGCCGCCACCAGCCACACCGGCCCGCCCGTCAGCGCCGCCCAGACCGCGAGCATCGCCACCGGCACGGTTTTCACCATGCTCCGCCACGCCGTCACCGGCCTGTGACAAAACCACAGCCCATAGGCCACCGACACGACGCAACTGATGGCAAGGAACGTACCCATTACCGGTTATTTACCATTCGCCCGCTAATCATTTGCTTCTTCTGACGCGAAACTCCCGCTAAAGTCCCGACATTCCAAGGCTTGCGGAGGGACAAAAATGTCGGAAGCCACAACCAGACCTGCAACATGGCGCGTCGTCGTCGCCTTTATTCTCGATCTGTTTTTCAGTTTCTTAATATTCGGCTTCATCATCGCCACCGTCACCGGCGACACCACCGAAGGCGGGTTCGAACTGAACGGCCTGCCCGCGATCATCCTCTTCGCGCTGGTGATAATCTACATGGTCGGCATGCCGCGCGTCGGCGGCCGGCTCTTCCAGCGGCTTTTCAAAGCGATCTGAGGGGCTTACCCCTCAGACCTCATCCGGGAAATGCTTCATCGTCAGGCGAATAGGGTTCGGCGCGGCCTGCCCCAGGCCACAGATCGACGCATCGCCCATCGCCTGGCAAAGCTCTTCCAGCAGCGGCTGATCCCAGCGGTCCGCCTCCATCAGCTTGACCGCCTTTTCACAGCCCACCCGGCACGGCGTGCACTGGCCACAGCTTTCATCCTCGAAGAACCGCAGCATGTTCAGCGCGGCCTCCTTGGCGCTGTCCTTGTCCGACAGAACCACCACCGCCGCCGAGCCGATGAACGTGCCATGCTCCTGCAGCATGTCGAAATCGAGCGGCACATCCGCCATCGACGCGGGCAACAGCCCCGATGACGGCCCGCCCGGCTGATACGCCTTGAACCTATGCCCGTCGAGCATCCCGCCCGCGGCCTCGATCACGTCCGAAATGGTCGACCCCGCCGGCAGCAGGTGCACGCCCGGCTTCTTCACCCGGCCAGAAACGGAGTAGGAGCGCAGCCCCTTCCGCCCGTTCTTCTCGGTCCCCGCCAGAACATCCTTGCCCTCGCGCAGCACCTTGGTGACCCAGTAAAGCGTCTCGACATTGTTCACCAGGGTCGGCCGGTCGAAGATCCCCACCTGCGCCACGAAGGGCGGGCGATGCCGCGGCAGCCCCCGCTTGCCCTCGATCGATTCGATCATCGCGCTCTCTTCGCCGCAGATATAAGCCCCCGCGCCCCGGCGCAGGTCGATATAGCCCTTCTCCACGATCCCCGCCTCTTCCAGCGCCGCGATCTCGCGCCGCAGGATCTCCAGCACGGCGGGGTATTCGTCGCGCATGTAGATGAAGCAGGTCTCGGCCTCCACGGCCCAGCCGGCAATCAGCATTCCTTCAAGGAAAACATGTGGTTCCCGTTCAAGGTAAAAGCGGTCCTTGAACGTCCCCGGCTCGCCCTCGTCGCCGTTCACGGCCAGGTAGCGCGGCCCCTTCTCGGCCCGCACGAAGCCCCATTTCCGGCCCGACGGGAACCCGGCGCCGCCAAGGCCCCGTATCCCGGAATCAAGCAGCGTCTGCTGGATATCCTCGAATATCCCGCTCTTGCGCACCTCCGCCAGCGTGGCATACCCGCCACCTTCACGATAGGCCGCAAGTGTCTGATATTCCGGCAAATGCGTGTGCGTGTCATCCGCCGCTATCGCCGCTTTCACCTTCTCCGGCGTCGCATGGTCGATATGGTTGTGCCCCAGCTCCAGCACCGGCGCGGTATCGCAGCGCCCCATGCAGGGCGCCCGCAGAACCCGCACCTCCAACGCATCCAGCCCGGCCTCAAGCGCAGCCTTCAGCTCCTGCGCCCCGGCCAGTTCGCAACTCAGCGAATCGCACACCCGGATGGTCAGCGCCGGCGGCGGCGTCTCGCCTTCCTTCACCACGTCGAAATGCGCGTAAAACGTCGCAACTTCATAGACTTCGGCCTGCGCGATCCGCAGCTCCTCGGCCAGCGCCCGAAGGTGCCCCGCCGACAGGTGGCCGAACGCATCCTGGATCAGGTGCAGGTACTCGATCAGCAGATCGGTCCGCCGCGGCCCGTCGCCCAGAAGCGCGCGCACGTCCTCCCACGCCTGGTCCTCGAGCTGACGGCCCTTCGGCGTGCGCCGGCCCTTGCCGCGCCCCGATTTCCAGACACCCTTGCGCTCATCCAGTGCCATCCGACACCTCCTCTGACGTGGTTGCCCGGGTTCTACCGGTGGCTCGACAACAACGCGAGGCCAAAAACGACAAACAAGCGCCCGGAAGCGTTGTGGTTTCCTTTACTGCGGGTGTAGTAGACATCCTCGGTATCTGGTCTTTCGGGGCGAAAGGACGGCTGACGATGCTTCTCTTCGCCGGCGTCACGGTGTCTGCCTGCGTCCTCGCGGGCCTCGCCGCCCTGTTCGGCGGCGCCTGGCCGTGGCTTGCTGCCTTCTACCTCACCGGTTTCGTCTTCCTGATGGACAGGCTCATTCCCCGCGTCATCCGCAACACCGACCCCGAGGCCGAGTTTCCCGCCGCCACGCCCCTCCTTGCCTTGCTGGGCCTCGGCCATTTCGTGCTGCTGGGTCTGGGCACATGGGCCGCCGGCGGCCCCAGCGGGCTCGCCCCGGCCGAACGGGTGCTGACCGCCTTTGCCTGCGGCCTCGTTTTCGGCCAGATCTCCCACCCCGTGGCGCACGAGCTCATCCACAAGCCGAACCGCATGCTCCGCCATCTCGGTCGCTGGATGTACACCACCCTCCTCGTCGGCCACCACGCCAGCGCGCATCTCCTCGTCCACCATGTCCACGTCGCCAGCGCCGCCGACCCCAACAGCGCGCCGCGGGGCGAGAATTTCTACCGCTTCGCCCTCCGCGTCGGCCGGCAATCCTTCCTCGCCGGCCTCCGCGCCGAGAACCGCCGCCGCCGGAACGCCTCGAACCCCGGCCTGCACCCCTATATCACCTACGTGGGCGGCGCCCTCGCCACCATGGCGGCGGCCCTCCTCATCGCCGGGCCCACCGGGCTCGCCGCGCTCCTCGCCATGGCGATTTACGCGCAATTGCAAATCCTTATGTCCGATTACGTCCAGCACTACGGCCTCTGCCGCCGCACGCTCCCCAATGGCAAGCCCGAACCAGTCGGCCCCCGGCACTCCTGGAACGCACCGCATATCTTCTCATCCGCCCTCACCGTCAACGCGCCGCGCCATTCCGACCATCACGTCACCCCCTCGCGCCCCTACCCGGCACTGCAGCTCGACCCTTCGGCCATGCCCTGCCTGCCCCGCTCGCTGCCGGTGATGGCCGCCATCGCCATGGTCCCGCCGCTCTGGTTCCGCATGATGAACCCGCGCTGCGACCGCTGGCAGCCGGTTGACGCCACGTCGCCCGAAACCCGCACCGACGCCGTCGGAATCGTCTAGCGCCCCGCCATCGCATCTGCCAAACTCGCCCCATGCGCAAAATCTTTCTGTCCCTCTGCCTGCTGACCCTGCCCCTGCCCGCCTCGGCGGACGTCATGGATGCCGGAGAGTTCGAAGCCTACACCAAGGGCAAGACCTTCTATTACGGCTCGCGCGGCGAACCCTACGGGGCCGAGGAATACCTCGCCAACCGCCGCGTCCGCTGGACCTTTCTCGACGGCAAGTGCCAGGAAGGCGTCTGGTACGAGGACGACGGGCTGATCTGCTTCGTCTACGACAACCAGCCCGATCCGCAATGCTGGAGCTTCACGCGCCGCTCCGGCGGGCTGATCGCCCAGTTCGAGAACGACCCGGCTCAGACCGAGCTTTACGAAGTGCGCCAGACGGATGAACCGCTCATGTGCATGGGGCCCGACGTCGGCGTCTAGGCTTGTCCTTTCGCGATGCGGATGGGCGAATTGATCGCTGAAATCACCAGGATGATTTCCAATTCCTGACATTTCCGGATCGTGCCGTAAGACTCAAAACAACGACCCCTGGTCCGGCGCATCCGGCTTCGGTTTCGTCCGCTTCAGGGCCCCGCCACCGCCGGAAACCACAGGCAGTCGCCCATCGGCGAACTCGATCTCCAGCGTCCCGACCCGCTCCGCCGCCGCCTTGGTCGTCACCACGCCGCCATCGCCCCGCACCACGGCATAGCCGCGCCTGAGCGTCGCCTCGTAGCCCACCGTCTCGCGCAGCCGCTCCAGCCCGTCGATCCGCTCGCGCCAGCGCTGCACCTGGCGCGTTCCGGCATCCGACAGCCGCCGCGACAGCGCCGTCAGATCCCGCGATTTTCGTTCGATATCCCGCTCGATCGCCCCCGTGCTCAGCCGGCCCACCGCCGTCTCCAGCCGCCGCCGGTCACTCTCCCACGCCCGCCGCAGCAGGCCGGGCCGCAACGCGCCGGAGCACTCGAAAAGCTGCACCCGCCTGAGCTGCACCGACCGGGTCAGCGCATTCGGCAACCGCTCGGCCCAGCCATCCAGCCTCTGCCGGGGCCCATCCAGCAACGTCTCGACCCGCGGCAACGCCCGTGCCAGGTCGCGCAACCGCTGCCCCCTGTCGCTGATCCCCTTGGTCAGCGCATGGGTCAGCCGCGCCTCCTGGTTGTCGAACCACGCCAGCAGATCCAGCCGCACCGGCACCGCCAGCTCCGCCGCCGCCGACGGCGTCGGCGCCCGCACGTCCGACGCGAAATCGATCAGCGTCGTATCCGTCTCATGCCCCACGGCGGAAATCAGCGGGATCTGGGACGCCGCCGCCGCCCGCACCACGATCTCCTCGTTGAAGCCCCACAGAT
Organism: Roseovarius sp.; assembly: GCF_030373445.1. Taxonomy (GTDB): domain Bacteria; phylum Pseudomonadota; class Alphaproteobacteria; order Rhodobacterales; family Rhodobacteraceae; genus Roseovarius. The sequence continues at coordinate 47,678 of NZ_JAUCYU010000005.1, read as the reverse complement.
CCTCGACCGAGCCACCGCCCCGTGCCACGATCAGCAGATCGGGCCGCGGCAACGCGCCCCCGGGCGTCAGCCGGTTGAACCCCTCGATGGCCCTCGCCACCTCCGGCGCACAGCGCTCACCCTGAACCGCCACCGGCCAGATCAGCACCTTGCGCGGAAACCGATCGCGCAGACGATGCAGGATATCGCGGATCACCGCCCCAGAGGGCGACGTAACAACCCCAATGATTTCAGGAAGATACGGCCGCCTCTTCTTGCGGGCCTCGTCGAACAGCCCCTCCGCCGCCAGCGCCTTCTTGCGCTTCTCCAAAAGCGCCATCAGCGCGCCCACCCCGGCGGGCTTCACGTCGTCGATGACGATCTGGTAACGCGACTGCCCCGGAAACGTGGTCAGTCGCCCGGTGGCGACAACCTCCATCCCCTCCTCCGGCTGCACCGCCAGACGCTGGGACACTCCTTTCCAGATCACCCCGGCCAGAACGGCCCGGTCGTCCTTCAGGTCAAGGTAGATATGCCCCGACCGTGGCCGCGATACGCGGCCCACCTCGCCCCTGACACGGACGAATCCGAACTCCCCCTCCACCACGCGCTTGACCGCGCCGGACAGCTCGGAGACGGAAAATTCGGGGGCATTCTCACCCGGGGCCGGGTCATCGATCAGATCGGACATGACCCATTCATGCCCGATCTGATCCGCGATGGAAAGCGCCCGCGCTTACGCGGCGCGCTTGTCGTGGCGGCCCTCGGCGATCTCTTCGATCATCTTGGCGCTGAAGGCCGGCAGGTCGTCGGGGTTGCGACTGGTGACAAGGCCGTTCTCGCAGACGCATTCGCTGTCTTCCCAATCGCCGCCGGCGTTGATCACGTCGGTCTTGATCGAGTGGTACGAGGTCACCTTGTTGCCTTTCAGCACACCCGCTTCGACCAGCAGCCAGGGCCCGTGACAGATCGCGCCGATGGGCTTGCCGGCGGCCCAGAACGCCTTGACGAACTCGACAGCGGTCGGGTTCGCGCGCAAGAGGTCCGGGTTGATCTGCCCGCCCGGCAGCACCAGCCCGTCATAGTGATCGGGCTGCGCATCGTCGAGCAGCTCGTCGACCTTGACGGGCGTGCCCCAGTCGCTGCCTTTCCAGCCTTTGATCTCGCCGCTCTCGGGCGAGATCACGTGCACCTCGGCCCCGGCTTCGCGCAGGGCGTTCAGCGGGTGTTCCAGTTCCGATTGTTCAAAGCCATGCGTGGCCAGGATGGCGACTTTCTTGTTGTCGAGACGTGCCATGTTGCGTGTCCTTTGGTTGGAGTGGATTTCTTGTGATCCCAACGTGCCCGAACGCCTCCCTGTTCCCGGTCGTTTCCACCGCTTGCCACCTTCCGCCGCTGCCGCTATCGAGAGGCCGGAACCGGGCAAGGAGGCGTGCGCCATGAACATTCTCATCCTCGGCGGCGGCGGGCGCGAACACGCGCTGGCCTGGGCGGTCATGCAGAACCCGAAATGCGACAAGCTGATCGTCGCACCGGGCAATGCCGGCATCGCCGAGATCGCCGAATGCGCCACGCTCGACATCGAGGACGGCGCCGCGGTGGTGAATTTCTGCGACGGCAACGCCATCGAATTCGTCATCATCGGCCCCGAGGCACCGCTCGCCGCGGGCGTCGGCGACCGCCTGCGCGACGCGGGCCTGCTGGTCTTCGGCCCGTCCGAGGCCGCGGCCCGGCTCGAGGCCTCGAAGAGCTTCACCAAGGAAATCTGCGACGCCGCACAGGCCCCCACGGCCGCCTATGGCCATTTCACCGACGCCGCCGCCGCCAAGGACTACGTGACAGCCCAGGGCGCTCCAATCGTGGTCAAGGCCGACGGGCTGGCCGCCGGCAAAGGCGTGATCGTCGCTGAAACCGTCGAGGAGGCCCACGCCGCCATCGACGACATGTTCGGCGGCGCCTTCGGCGGGGCCGGCGCCGAGGTGGTGATCGAGGAGTTCATGGAGGGCGAAGAGGCCTCGTTCTTCATCCTCTGCGACGGGGAAGAGGCGCTGCCCATCGGCACCGCGCAGGACCACAAGCGCATCGGCGAAGGCGACACCGGCCCCAACACCGGCGGCATGGGCGCCTACTCCCCGGCGCCGGTCCTGACATCAGCTATCGCTGACAAGGCCTTGAACGAGATCATAAAACCCACCCTGCGCGAGATGGCCAAACGCGGCACGCCCTACCAGGGCGTCCTCTATGCCGGGCTGATGATCAAGAACGGCGAGCCGCGCCTCGTCGAATACAATGTCCGCTTCGGCGACCCGGAATGCCAGGTCCTGATGATGCGCCTCGGCGCACAGGTGCTCGACCTGCTCCACGCCGCCGCCGAAAACCGCCTCGTCGAGGCCCGCGTCAACTGGGCCGAGGATCACGCCATGACCGTGGTCATGGCCGCCGACGGCTACCCGGGCGCCTACGAAAAAGGCAGCGTCATCAAGGGGCTGGAGGACGTTCCTGAAGACAGCTTCCACATGGTCTTTCACGCCGGAACGGGGCGGAAGGACGGCCAGGTCATCGCCACCGGCGGCCGGGTGCTGAACGTCACGGCGCGGGGAGCCACCCTGCGCGAGGCGGCCGACCGTGCTTACGGGATGATCGAGAAGATCGACTGGCCCGAAGGCGTGTTCCGGCGCGATATCGGGTGGCGGGCTTTGTAAACTTCTTTGATCGGATGGCTTGCGCCATCCGACCGGAGCGAGGGGCCAGCCCGTCGCACCGCAGGTGCGCTTCATCAAACCGGCGCTCCCCGGGATATTTTCGGCCAGAAGAAGATCAGGGGCAGTTTGTTGCCGCGTCGAGGCTTTTTGGGCCGCTGTAGGGGCCTAGGTCGCGGCGGGCGATCCGGCCTGATGTGAGCCGGGCCGCCACGTTGCGGGTCCAGTCGGAGTTGGCAGTGATGATCTCCGTAGTGCCCCCACACCGGCGCACCCCGCCGGCAATGAAATCCCAGCCGATCCGGTGATTGGTGAACCCCTCGCCATCCGCCACGTGCTCGAGCTTACCACCGCGAAACCGCCACACCCGCAGCCGCTTGGCCAGGTGCGGCCGGTCCACATAGGCCAGCTCCACATGCCCGTCCCCGTCAAGATCGGCCACCGCCACAGGGGCCAGCCAACGATGCCGCTGCCCGATATTCGGCGTCGCCGCCACCAGCCGTGCGCGCCGGTCATAGACCGCCAGCCGCGCCCCTTTCCGCGCGTTCGACTGCACCACGACGATCTCGGGCAGCCCGTCACCGTCGAGATCCGCCAGCCGCGGCGCGATATCCTCGAACACCTCGCCCTGTGGAAGAATCACCTCCGCCGGGCAAGTGATGCGGCTATCGCCGAGTATCCGCAGGTGAATGGTCAGTGCCTTGGCATCGCGCAGGTCGCCCAGCACGCCATGTCCGTATTCGTCCGTTTCCTGCAAAAACCCCGCATGCATCACCAGCCGGGCGCCTCTCGGCAGCCAGCCCTCATGCACACCGCCACCGGGTTTCGTATTGACCACTTCTGCCTCGGCAACCCGCCCCGGCAGGCCATGTCCCCCGGTCCGCGCCTCGCAGGCCCAGCCGACGGCCGGCAGCAGAAGCCCGAGGGCAACCGCCGCCAGCGCGCGCATCAGATCTGCTTCTCGGGCATCTGCACCACCAGCCCGTCCAGCGCATCCGTCACCTTGAGCTGGCAGGTCAGGCGCGAGCGCGCCGGGTCGGGCTCGAACGCGAAATCGAGCATGTCCTCTTCCATGTCGTCCTTCTCGGGCAGCTTCTCGACCCAGGCCGGGTCGACATAGACGTGGCAGGTCGAGCACGCGCAGGCCCCGCCGCAATCCGCCTCGATGCCGGGGATGTTGTTGTCGCGCGCGCCTTCCATCACGGTCAGCCCGTTGGCCACCTCGACCACATGTTCCGTGCCGTTGTGCTCGATATAGGTGATTTTCGCCATGACTGCGGTCTCCCTCGCCTCGGATTTCAATGGTTCCTAGCCAAGCCATGTAGGAGAGGCCAGCCCCATTTGCGACAGGACGCGCCGGGAGTTGCGACAAATCCCGGATGTTCTATATTCGTTCTCATGAAAGTCATGTCCCCCCTGCCCGCCTTTTACGCAGACTGGCCGCGCCCGCCCGCGGCCCTCGTCGCCGACCGGCTCGACGAGCCGCCGGGCGGCGCCCGCGTCACCGTGGCGGGGCTGGTCATCCTGCGCCAGCGCCCCGGCACCGCCAAGGGCGTGATCTTCCTCACGCTCGAGGACGAGACCGGCGTGGTCAACATCGTCGTCTGGCGCAACATGTACGAACGCTTCCGCCGGGCGGTGATCTCGGGGCGGCTGCTGCGGGTCACCGGCCGGGTTCAGCGCGAGGCCGGCGTCGTTCATGTGGTCGCCGAGGAGATCGAGGATGTGTCCCCGCTGCTAGACCGGCTGCTCGATCCCGATTGCCCGCTTCCCCGCGAGGGCGAAACCGGCTAGACTGCGCCCCAAGAAGACCGCCCGCAAGAGGCATCGAGCATGAAAATCAACCTGTTACCAGCCGTTGTTGCGGCCACATCCCTGCTTGGCGCCTGCCAGGCGGGCCTGCCCGAGATGGCCGAACCCGCCGAAGTGGTCGCCCGCGACGCGCCCCCCGGCGCCCAGCCCGGCACCTGCTGGGCGCAGGACGAAACCCCCGCCGTCATCGAAACGGTGACCGAACAGGTCGTCGTCCAGCCTGCCGGGCTCGCGACCGACGGCACCGCCGGCACGCCCGCCGTCTACAAGACGGAAACCCAGCAGAAGATCGTCAAGCCGCGCAAGGCCACCTGGTTCGAAACCCCCTGCGAGTACCAGCTCACGCCGGAATTCAACACCTCCCTGCAACGGGCGCTCAAGGCGCGCGGCCATTACCGCGGACCGATCAACGGCGAGATGGACGGCGGCACCAGGGCCGCCATCCGCGCCTACCAGAAACCGCAGGGGCTCGATTCGGCCAAGATCTCGCTGGCCGCCGCCCGGCAGATGGGCCTCTCCCCGGTCGAGCTTCCCGGAGAAAAGGAAAAGCGGCTCGAGGCCGCCGAGAAGGCCGAAAAGATCCTCAAGGCCGAGGAAGCGCGGATCGCCGCAGAGCAGGCCGCGCTCCGCAAGGAGGCCGAGAAGATCGCCCGTCTCGAGGCCGAGAAGGATGAGGAGGCCCGGAAGGAGGCCGACCGCCAGGCCAAGGCCGTGGCCGAGGCCGAAGCCGCCGCCAAGCGCGAGGAAGAGCGCCTTGCCGCCCTCGAGGCCGAGAAAACCGCGCAGGCCAAACGCGAGGCCGAGGCGAAGGCCCGCGCCGAGGCCGAACAGGCCGAGAAGGCCAGGCGCGCGGCCGAGCTGAAAGCCGCCCTCGAGGACGAGAAGAAGCGAAACAACGGCAACCTCACGCCGCTGCCGATCTCCACGGAAAGCAACTAAGGCGTTTCGCGAAAAACCTGACTCCAGAGCCTCGCGAAACGCAGTGCACCGTTCGACCGTGGCGCGCGGTTCACGCGCCTCTCACGCACCCCGCCGCGTCCGGACATAGATCAGCGGGTAGAAGACAAGGCCCAGCCCTGCCCCGACCAGGATCACCATTCGCGTCAGATCGGCCGCGCCCTCGCCGTCAACCCGTTGATAAATCATCCAGAACGCCAGCCCGAACAAGTTCGGCAACACCAGCACCGCCACCACGTAGAGCCCCGCGAACCGCACCCGCCCGTCCGCCTGCGCCGCGAAATACGCACAGACCCAGACGCCCATGTAAATGCAGATGACCGCGATCAGCATGCCCCTGACCTAGCGCGATCCGGGCCGCCGAACAGCGGGTCAGGCCATCCCGCCCTGTACCAGCCGGTCGGCCAGCTTTGCATAGGCCTGCGCCATCGGGCCGTCGCCCAGCGCGATGGGCTTGCCCTCGTCACCGGCCAGCCTTGTATCAAGGTCGATGGGCAGGGCGCCGAGGAACGGTATCCCCAGCTTCTCCGCCTCCTTCGACACGCCGCCATGGCCGAAGATATGCGCCTCGTAGCCGCATTCAGGGCAGTGAAACACCGACATGTTCTCGATCAGGCCAAGGATCGGCGTCTTCAGCGTGTTGAACATGTCCATCGCCTTGCGCGCGTCCAGAAGCGCCACGTCCTGCGGTGTCGACACGATCAGCGCGCCCGTGGGCTGCGCCCGCTGGCTCAGCGTCAGCTGCACGTCGCCCGTCCCCGGTGGCAGATCGACGATCAGCACGTCCAGCTCGCCCCAGTTCACCTGGCTCAGCATCTGCTGCAACGCCCCCATCAGCATCGGCCCCCGCCACACGACCGCCTTGTCTGGGTCGAGCATCAGGCCGATCGACATGAAGGTCACGCCATGCGCTTTCAGCGGTTCGATGATCTTGCCGTCGGGGCTGGCCGGGCGCTTGCTCTCGCCCATCATGCGCGGCTGGCTGGGGCCGTAGATATCGGCATCCAGCAGCCCCACCTTGCGGCCCTGTTTCGCCAGCGCCACGGCAAGGTTCGACGACACGGTCGACTTGCCCACGCCCCCCTTGCCCGAGCCTACGGCGATCAGCGAGCGCACCGAGGCCGGCCGGATCGAGGCCTGCCCGCCCTTCGGATGCCCGCCCAGTTTCAGCGAGGGCGCGCCCTCGTCCGACCCGCCGGCGGGTTTCGGCGGCGCCTTGGCGCTCTGCTCATGCGCCGTCAGCGCGACCGAGGCACGCTCGACCCCCTCCACCGAGGCGGCCGCACGCTCCGCCGCGGCGCGCAGCGGCTCCATCTTTTTCGCGATTTCGGGACTCGGAGCCTCAATGACGAATCGTGCGACTCCCCCCTCGACAGATAACGCCCGCACCATGTCGCGCGAGATCAGGTTGCCGCCGTCGGGGAGCTCGAGCCGCTTCAGCTCGGCTTCGATCGCAGCGCGGATATCGGTCATGCCCATTCTCCCGTCAGTTCTGCTGCAATAGGTGGCAGATTTTTCTGCACCTGCAAGGGGTAGATATTTCCAGCTTAAAAAACAGTCTTCTTGCCTTATTTTAGGTCAGCTTTGCTTATGCATTTTCTGCATAGCAGCAATGCTTTTCTAGGTATTGTGCAGCTGCAGCATTTGCGTAAATTAGTACTCAACAAGACGACATAAAAAGACGACGCCCTCGGGCACCAGGAAAGAAGACGGAGCCGGAGATGGCATACACAAGCGGGAAAGGTGCCGTAGGAACGGGCCTCGCGATCGAAATTAGCGCTGCAGCGCATCACCTGATGCAAGCGGCATACGACTACCTCGCCTATCGCGCAACCGTGCGCGAACTGTCCGAGCTGGACGCGGCCACCCTGGCCGACCTCGGTATCCACCGGTCCGGCATCCGCGCCAAGGCGCGGGAGGCAATCTACGGCGAATAACAAGGTTCGGGTGTCCCTCTCCTCCTCCCTGGGACATCCGGAAATGGCGGCGGCACCTCTCCTCCTCCCTGGTGTCGTCGCCCAAAACAACGGACCTTCTGGTCCAAACAGCTGCGTAAGGCCCTACTCCTCCTCCCAGGGCCGAACGTAATGGAACGGCGGCGCCACTCCTCCTCCCAGGCGCCGCCGTTTTCATTTTCCGAGCCCCCTTTTCTACATCCACCTTGACGGCTCGCCGCCCTGCTGCTCCCCTTCCCGGGATCACAGAAGGAGCCGTCATGTCCGCCATCCCCGAAAAAACCACCCAGGCCATTCTCGACGCGGTCGAGTCGGGTTTCGACGACCAGGTCGCCTTTCTTGCCGACCTCACGCGCATTCCCAGTCGCCGGGGCGAGGAAGGCGCGGCGCTCGATTTCATGGCCGACGCGCTCGCCACCCGCGGATGGGAGGTCGATGACTGGACCGTGCCGATGAGCGAGCTGGCAAGCGAGCCGGGCTTTTGCGATTCCGCCGGCGACATCACCGAGATTCGCGCGGTAAATGGCACGCTCGAAGGCGCAGGATCGGGCGGAAAATCCCTGATTCTCCAGGGCCATCTAGACGTCGTGCCCGAAGGCCCAGCCGAGATGTGGGCCACCCCGCCCTATGACCCCGTGATAAAAGACGGCTGGATGTACGGCCGCGGCGCCGGCGACATGAAGGCGGGCGATACCGCCGCCCTCTTCGCCGTAGAGGCCATCCGCCGCGCCGGGTTCGCCCCCGAGGGCCGGCTCCACTACCAATCCGTGATCGAGGAGGAAAGCACCGGCATGGGGGCGCTCGCCACCCTCGCCCGCGGCTACCGCGCCGATTGCGTCTTCATTCCCGAACCCACGCACCACACCCTCGTCCGCGCACAGGTCGGCGTTGTCTGGTTCAAGTTGCTCGTTCAGGGCAAGCCCGCCCACGTGGCCTATGCCGGCACCGGCGCCAACGCCATCATGGGCACGTTCCAGGTACTCACCGCGCTGGAAGAGCTCTGCGAAGATTACAACGCCCGCGCCGCCGAACACCCCGCCTTCAAGGGCGCCGAGCACCCGGTCAACTTCAACGCGGGCAAGATCAAGGGCGGCGACTGGGCCTCCTCCGTGCCCTCCTGGTGCGAGGTCGACTGCCGCATGGGCCTCCTGCCCGGCTGGTCGGTCGAAGACGTGAAGGCCGAGATCGCCGAAACCGTTGCCAAGGCCGCGCAGGCCCACCCGTTCCTGCGCTCCAACCCGCCCGAGATCGTCTGGAACGGCTTCCAGGCCGACGGATTCGTGCTGGAGAACGCCGATGCCCCCGAAACCGCGCTGGCGGCGGCACACAAATCCGTCTTCGGCACCGACGGACCCGAGGACCGCCAGTTCACGGCGCTCACGGACACCCGGTTCTACGGGCTCTACCACGGCATCCCCAGCCTCTGTTACGGGCCCATAGCCGAAAGCATCCACGGCTTCGACGAGCGGGTCGACCTTGCCTCCGTCAAGCAATCCACCGGAGTCATCGCCCTCTTCATCGCCGAATGGTGCGGCCTGACGGACGCCTGAACCGGATCTACCCGGCGCGCTCCCGCGCCGGGTTGCCGAACACCATCGTGTCCGGCGCCACGTCCCGCGTCACCACGCTGCCCGCGCCGACGATCGCGCCGTCCCCCACCGTCACGCCGGGTAACAGAATCGCACCGCCCGCGATCCACACCTCGCGCCCGATCGTCACCGGCCTCGCCCGTTCCAGCCCGGCCACCCGCTTGGCCCGGTCCTTGTGATGCGTCGGGCAATAGATCTGCACCCCCGGCCCCAGCATCGTATCGTCGCCGATCCGCACCTCGGCGGTATCGAGAATCGTACAGCCGGCGTTCATGTAGACCCGTGCGCCCAGATGGATGTTCACCCCGTAGGCGCAATGAAACGGCGCCTCGATCATGCAGCCCTCGCCCATCGCGGCGAACAACGCCGCCAACCCGGTGCCGACCGGCCCCCGCTCCGCCGGCACGCCGGTGTTATGCGCATGGCACGCCGCCCTCGCCGCATCCTGCATCGCGAACAGCTCCGGGTCATGGCACGTATACCATTCCCCGGCCTGCATCTTCTCTTTCTCGCTGGTCATGCCGAACCCTAGCCGGGCGCACGCGTTCAGTGAAGCGCCCGCCGCCGTCCCCGGCGCGCACCGCCCATCATCGGCTGCGTCGCCTGCCGCAGGAACACCACGAAGGCACAGGCCGCATCGCTCTCCGGCCCCTGCGCCTCGGCGCTGTCCAGCGCCGCCTTCGCCTTGGCCGGCGTCACCTCGCCCTCCAACCCAAAGGCCCATTCCAGGAACCCCATGCGCGCCACGTTGTCGGCCTCCGCACCCGTGGCCTCGCTGCGTTCCAATCCATCCAGTATCCGCGCTGCGGTCATCTCATCTTCCTCCACCGGCCACACCCCGGGCCGAACTGGGGCGAAGGACATGGAAGGCGATGGCCGAAACCCATCCGCCCGCACCGCCCCCCGCGGCTTGACGTTGCTCCAAGGCTGGTTTCCGGGCTCGCGGGTCAGGACAGGGGCACCTTCCCGGACAAATCGTCCAGTGGCATCTCGCCCCTGCCCCCCATGCTTACCGTTGCGGGGGCAGCGCCGGCCTCTCACCGGCTTCCCAATTCTCCGTTGCCCTCCGACAAGAGCAACGGCACCTCGGACATTCACTCTCGCACCACTCCGGACGCGGCACAAGCAAAGATCGCGGACGTGCCGGCGATCGCCCTGCGGCCATCCTCGCCATTTTGCGTTTGATCTGGCCGGCCACCCGTGCCCCTATACCGTCAAATCCCCAGCGACGGCGAGCAAGACGCGAACATGACCCTGCAAGACACCCGGGCCGGTGCAAGGCCCCACCGCATCGACTGCCTGCAATACGCCAACTGGTCCGAGAAGATCTTCCGCCAGATGCGCGAGGGCGGCGTCGACGCGGTTCATGTCACCATCGCCTACCACGAGAATTTCCACGAAACCGTCCTGAACATCGAGGCGTGGAACCGCCGCTTCGAACAGCACCCCGACCTCATCTTCCACGGGCTGACCGGCGACGACGTGCGCCTTGCCCGCGAATCCGGCCGCACGGCCATCTTCTTCGGCTTCCAGAACCCCTCGCCCATCGAAGACGATATCGGCCTCGTCGAGATCAACCACACCCTCGGCGCCCGCTTCATGCAGCTCACCTACAACAACCAGTCCCTCCTCGCCACGGGCTGCTACGAGGCCGAAGACCCCGGCATCACCCGCATGGGGCGCCAGGTCATCAAGGAAATGAACCGAGTGGGCCTCGTCATCGACATGAGCCATTCCGCCGACCGCTCCACCATCGAGGCCGCCGACCTCTCCGAACGCCCCATCGCCATCACCCACGCCAATCCCCACCGCTGGCAGCCTGCGCTGCGCAACAAGCGCGACGACGTGATCCGCGCGGTCACGGAAAACGGCGGCATGATGGGCTTCTCCCTCTATCCCCATCACCTCAAGGACAAGTCCGACTGCACGCTCGACAGCTTCTGCGGCATGGTCGCCGACGCCGCCGACCGCTTCGGGGTCGAGCATTTCGGCATCGGCTCCGACCTCTGCCAGGACCAGCCGGACAGCATTGTCGAGTGGATGCGCACCGGCCGCTGGACCAAGGAAACCGACTACGGCGAGGGCTCCGCCACGGCCCCCGGCTTCCCGCCGCAACCCCCGTGGTTCCGTGACAACCGCGATTTCGCTAGTATCGAGCAAGGATTGCGCGAAAAAGGCTTTGACGACGGGGAAACAGCCGCTCTCATGGGGGAGAACTGGCTGCGATTTTTCGATCAGAACTTCGGGCCCGGCGCCAAGTGAAAGACGGAATGATGGCCGAGGCCGAGACGCCCACCATTGCCCTGCGCGCGCCCGACACGGTCATGAAACTGGCCCGGCTCGGCGCGTTCCACCAGACGCGCCTGTCTTTCATGCGCCAGCTCCTGCGCCGCATGAAGGCCGAGCAATGGCGCTTCGAGGAACGAGTTTTCGACATAGATACCAACGGCGTAGGCCACGCTGTTTACGTGGCCCATACGCCCCGCCACAGCTATTCCCTCGTCGCCTTCTCCCACGACCTGCCCGCCGACCAGCGCTCTGACCGGGTGATCGCCACCGCGTGGGATGCCACCTTCACCCTCTTCGATGGCATCCCCGACGAGGCCGACATCGCCCGCCTCGCTAAGAACGTCCCCCGCCAGGAGGGCGGCCGCGTCTCCGAGCGCGAACTTTCGCTCTCCCGCGCCAACCGCTCGGTCCGGCTCTGGGACTACGTGGTCGACCGCCTCGCCGCCGGAAAACAGCCCGATGCGCGGAAAATCGCCGAGGTTGGCTACCTCATGCGCACCACCGCCGTCTACGGCTCCGGCAAGTTCGGCGCCGCAGACCGCGACGCCCTCGCCGACCGCCCCGAGTTCCGGGCTCCCTTCCAGGTCGAAATGCTCTCGGTCTACCTCACCCGCGCCTTCGTCATGGACCTTGTCGAGCACATGGCCCGCGTCCGCGCCCCCGGTCAGGCCCTCGCCCTCGACCCGGTGCTGCGCCGCCGCTTCGGGATCGGAAATTCCACCGGGCTCGGCATGGCGCCCTTCCTGATCACCCACCCCGCGCTCCTCAACAACTGGGTCGCCTCCCGGGAAGAGGCGCTCCGCCGCGTCCGCGCCCTCCCCGAGGCACCGCGTGCCACTGTCTCGGCTTTCCGCCAAACCGCCGCCCGCGCCCGCATCCACGCCCATGGCTGGCGCTCAGAGCACCCCGGCCAGCAGGCCAAGCTGGAAGACCTCCGCGCCGACATGCTGGCGCTGACGGAACATCTCGACACCGCCGACATGACCGCCCCCTACCCGTGGGACCGCCTCTGGCGCTGGGGCGAGGCCACGCTCTCCCTCGAAGGGCAGGAACAGCTCGTCTCGCTCCTGCTCGAACCCCATGGCGATCTGGTCGACGACCTTTGCGAGACCATGAGCGCCGACGAGGAGGATAACTGGCGCATCGACGGCGCCATGCCCCTCGCCGACCTCCGCGTCATCATCGAGGATGTCTACGGCTGGGCCCTCGCCATCGACTGGAGCGCGAAGCCCGCACAGGCCCGCATCTGGTACACCTCCGAGGAAAAGCTCGAGCCCCGCATGGGCGAACGGTTCGAGGAACCCCTCGCCCCCTACGAACAGCCCCTCTGCCCCGGGCGCGACGCCGCCCTGATGCACGCCGCCCTCGCCGCCTCCGACGCGCCCACCGTGGCCGAGTTCCTGCTCAAGCACCCGGAACACCGCCACATCGCCCGCCGCGCCCAGATCGCCGCACAGCTCCCCTATGCCGAGATCCGCGACAACACGATCGACGCCTCGATGATGCCCATCGACATGCTCCGGATGAAGCTCAGCTTCTTCGGCGCCTGCCATTTCGACCCGCGCTCCGACCGCTGGGTGCGCATCAACATGTACCAGAACGCCCCCTTCCCCGAGGACCTCGCGCGCAACGCCGCCGATGACTGGACCCTGCCGCGCCTGCCCGAGGTCGGCGAATGAGCTGGTCGCTGAACGAGATCGAGGCGCTCGCCCGCAAGGCCGCCCGCGGCGGCGGGATGAATTGGGGGCTGGCCGAGGAAACCGGCAAGGCCACCCGCTGGCTCTGCGCCGCCGGCTGGCCGGGGGCGGAAACGCTGGCCGCGCTGCTCCTCGCGCAGGACAGCGTCACGTGGGATGCCGTCCGCCCCCGCACCGATGCCGACCCGTGGGCCGCCCGCGACGGCCTGCTCTGCCCCTCCGCCGCCGGCGCGGCGCTCACCGACCGCGCCCGTGACCTCGCAGACGGCCGCACCATCATCATGGCCGCCACCGCCCGCCCGCTCCTTCTCGTCCCCTACACCGCGTGGGCCGCCGACCTGGCCGGCCGCCCGCTCTCGATCCGCTGGCCCGGCGTCACCGTCACCTGCGGCGGCGACGGCGTCTTCGCCGACATCGCCGACCCGGCCGCGCTCACCGCCACACGCACCGAGACGCTCGAAATCGGCCCCGCCGAACACGCGACTGGCCAGCCCCTCCCCCGCGCCCATCGCGGCGACCTCCCCGCGGGCGCGGTGGAAACCCTCACCGCCTTCGCCCACCGCACCTACGCGCCGGGCACCCCCGAAAGCCGCGCCTCCGGCGCCGGCGCAGGCCTCACCGACAACGACTGAGCCCGCTTCACGCCTTGGTGATCCCCCTCGCGCGAATCGGCAAAACATGCGACAATTCCCCACTAACTCCTTGGAATGGCGGGCCGAAAGCCGGCGCCGCCGGCACCCGTCCGGGACGGGTCTGACCGTTCCGGCACCCGATCGGGAGGTCGATCATGGTCAAGACAATCGGAAACCCCCTCACATGGCTCGCCCAGGGCGCCTCCGGCACCGGCCGCGCCATGGGCAGCGCCGCCGACGCCCTCGGCAGCGAACTCACCGAACCGCCGGAAACCAACATCCTCACCACCGCCGACATCCGCGCGGCCCTTTCCGCCGGTTTCGCCGATTTCTCGCGCTACCGCACCGACGTGATGTTCATCGTGCTGATCTACCCCGTCATCGGCCTCGCCCTCTCGGTCATGGCCTTCAACGAGGCGCTCCTGCCGATGATCTTCCCCCTCGCGGCGGGCTTCCTGCTGCTGGGGCCGGTGGCCGCCATCGGCCTCTACCAGATGAGCCGCAAGGCCGAGACGCAGGCCAACGTCAACTGGAGCACCGCGCTCACCGTCCTGCAGGCCCGCAATATCGGCCCGGTGCTGGCCATGGCTTTCTACCTGCTGGCGATCTTCGTGGCCTGGATGTTCACCGCGCTACAGATTTACGGCTGGACACTCGGCCCCGAACCGCCCGCCTCCGCCAGCGCCTTCCTGACCGACGTGTTCACCACCTCTGCAGGCTGGACGATGATCGTCACCGGCATGGCCGTGGGCTTCGTCTTCGCGGCGGTCGTGCTGGTCATCAGCCTGATATCGCTGCCCATGCTGATCGACCGGCATGTGGGCGTGCCCATCGCGGTGGCCACCTCGCTTCAGGTCGCCCGGGAAAACCCCGTCACCGTCGCGCTCTGGGGCGCCGTGGTCGCGGTCCTGATGCTGCTGGGCACGCTGCCGCTCTTCCTCGGGCTGATCGTCGTCCTGCCGGTGCTGGGCCACGCCACCTGGCACCTCTACCGCGCCGCCGTCCCGCAGGACAGCTAAGAGGCATATAAGGGGCCCTTCCCCTTTTCACCCTGACCCAATAGCCTCCCCCAAAACCGGGGGAGGCACCGATGCGCGCCACGAGAATGATCACCGCCGTCGAGGCCCATGCCGAGGGCGAGCCCGGCCGCGTCATCACCTCCGGCGCCCCGCCCCTGCCCGGCGCCACCGTCTTCGAGCAGATGCAGCACCTCCGCACCCACGCCGACGACCTGCGCCTCCTGATGCTCCGCGAACCCCGCGGCCAGCCCGCGCTCTGCTGCAACCTCCTCGTGCCGCCCTGCCACCCGGACGCCGACGCCGGCTTCATCATCATGGAGCAGACGGAATACCCGCCCATGTCCGGCTCCAACACCATCTGCGTGACGACCGTCCTGCTGGAAACCGGCATCCTGCCGATGACCGAACCGGTCACAGACCTCACCCTCGAGGCCCCCGCCGGCCTGGTCCGCGTCCGCGCCGACTGCCATGACGGCAAGGTCACCCGCGTCACCTTCCGCAACGTCCCCGCCTTCGCGCTCCACCTCGACGCCCCGCTCGACGTGCCCGACCTCGGGCCGATCACCGTCGACATCGCGTGGGGCGGCATGTTCTACGTGCTGGCCGATGCCGACACGCTCGGCATCTCCCTAGACGCATCAAACGGCGCCGAGATCGTCCGCACCTCCGAACGCATCCTCGCCGCCGCCCGCGCCCAGCTCCCCGTCACCCACCCGGACAACCCCGCCATCACCGGGCCCACCATCACCAACCTCACCGGCGCGCCCACCACGCCGGGCACCCATGCCCGGCAGGCCGTCACCGTCTCCTCCGGCGGCTACGACCCGGCCCGCCCCCACGCGCTGCCGGGCGTGCTTGACCGCTCCCCCTGCGGCACCGGCCTCTGCGCCCGCATGGCGGTCGCCCACGCCAAGGGTCAGCTCTCTCCGCAAGAGGATTTCATCACCGAAGGCCCGCTCGGTACCACCTTCACCGGCCGCATTGAGGAGACCACCACCGTCGCCGGTCACCCCGCCATCCTCCCCTCCATCTCGGGACAGGGCTGGATCACCGGCACCACCCAACACCTCCTCGACCCCACGGACCCGTTCCCGCGGGGCTACACGATCGGCGACATCTGGGCCTGAGCCGCGTCCCGCCCCGGCAAAAAGCGGGCGGATCCCCTGCGCTTCGCGGTCTGCCGGGCTGTTCCGAAACGGCCGACGCCGCTACTCGCCCGTCCCCTTGCCCTGTTCCCTCGCGCTCGGATGCTCCGACGCGACGAACGGAACTTCCGAAACCACGGCGCGCACCGGCACGCCGGATTGCTCGGCATAGGTCTCGGGCAGTTCCACGTTCAGCTCCGTGCCGACCTTTGACAGCGCCCAGGGCACGTAGCCCAGCGCGATGTTCGTCTCCAGCTCCGGCGACCACCAGGGCGAGGTGACATAGCCACAGCGCGTGCCCTCACTGTTCTGGATCAGCCAGAAATCCGGCGCGTAATCGGTGATCGGCCGGCCGCCCATCTTCATGCCGACAAGCTTGAGGCTGAACGGATAACTGCCCGCCTCGATCTGCTCGCGTTGCTTTTCAAGCGCGGCCTTGCCGATGTAATCGGCCTTTTTCTTCTTCGGCACCTGGAACGCCAGGTTCACCTGGAAGGGCGAGGTCTCGTGATCCATGTCCTGCCCCCAGCTCAGGATGCCGGCGGCGATGCGGCGGTGGTGGCCCGGGGCGATCACCCGCAGGCCATAGCGCGCACCCACGCCGCGCAGGGCATACCAAACCTGCTCGGCGGTCTCGTGGGCGTTGTAGACATAGACCTCGTAACCCTTTTCGCCGGAAAACCCGGTCTGGCTGATCAGCACCGGCGCCCCGCCGATCTCGGCCTCCATCAATCCGTAATACGGAATCTTCCGCAGGTCCTCGCCGATCAGCTCGGCCATCATGTCCTCGGACAGCGGCCCCTGGATCTGAAGGGGGGCCACGTCGATCTCGTCGATCTCGACATCCCAGCGTTTCGGCGTGTTCACCCCCTGAAGCCACAGCATCAGGTCGCTGTCGGACAGCGAGAACCAGAACTCGTCGCGCGCGGGCCGCAGCACGACCGGGTCGTTCAGGATGCCGCCTTTCTCGTTGCACAGGATGCAATACTTGCCCCGCATCACCTTGATGCGGCTGGCATCGCGGGTGATGACGTAGTTGACGAAATCCTCGGCCTGCTTGCCCTTCACCCGGATCTGCCGCTCGACCGCGACGTTCCACAGGGTCACGCCATGCACCAGGGCCCGGTATTCGGCCATCGCGCCGCCATCCTCGGGGCGGACATAGCCGCGCGGGTGGTACATGCGGTTGTAGACCGACGCCCGCCACGCGCCCGCCTCGATCGACAGGTGCCAGAAAGGCGATTTCCGCACGCGGGTCGAGATCAGCAATTGCACCGGGGTCTGCCCGCTCTGGCGCAGGTTGACCGGAACGAGCCTGTCGCTCTGGTCAATGCCCGGCACGTTCGGATGGGAGCGTTCTTGCGTCGGCATAGCCCACATCACGTGGGGTCGTGTGCCGATGGCGTCAAGCCCGGCGCGGCGCGGATGTCAGGCGCCGCTGCTCAGCTCGTCCATTTCAGCAGCCAGCGGGTAATCGGGTCGAACTCCTGCTGGACGCTCGTGCCCGAAGGGCTGCCGAAAGTCTGCTTCACGAAACCGCGTATATCGTCGGAATTTTCCATGGCATAGGTCACGTGGCTGACCATGCTGCGCATCCCGTCATGCACCGGCGGGGCCAGCGCCCGCTCCTGCCAGATCCCGTAAAGCGAGGTGAAGATCAGAAGTCCCAAGACCGTGCGCGCCCAGCGCCGCGCCCGTGTCGAGCGCCCCACATGGGGTTTCTCGGTATACCGTTCCTGGGCTTTCTGAATGTAATCCATAACCGTCGCCTAACAGGCCCGTTTGGCCAAAGCAGGGCAAAGGCATGGCGAAAACGGGTTTCAGAGGTTCTCGGCCTGCGGCATCCCCAGCACGTGATAGCCGCCATCGACGCGGATGATCTCGCCCGTGGTACAGGCCCCCGCGGGCGAGGCGAGATAGACCGCCGTGCCGCCGATCGCCTCAAGCGTGGCATTGGCCCTGAGCGGGGCGTTCTCCTCGGTATGCCGGAAGGTGCGCCGCGCGCCGCCGATGGCCGCGCCCGCCAGCGTCTTCATTGGGCCGGGCGAGATGGCGTTGACCCGGATGCCTTCCGGCCCGAGGTCGTTGGCCAGGTACCGCGTGGTGGCCTCCAGCGCCGCCTTGGCGACGCCCATCACGTTGTAATTCGGCGCCACCCGGTTCGACCCCTGGTAGGTGAGCGTCAGCATCGTGCCGCCCTTCTCCTTCATCAGCGGGTGCGCCCGGCGGGCGACCTCGATGAAGGAATAACAGGAGATGTCCATCGAATGCTTGAAATTGTGCCGGCTGGTATTGAGGAACCGCCCCGTCAGCTCGGACTTGTCCGAATAGGCGATGGCATGCACGAGGAAATCGATGGTCGACCAGGTCTCGCCCAGCTTCTCGAACGCCGCGTCGAGCGAGGCCTCGTCGGTCACGTCGATATCGAGCAGCACGTCCGAGCCCAGCGTCGCCGCCAGCGGCTGCACGCGCTTGCCGAAGGCCTCGCCCTGGTACGAAAACGCCAGCTCGGCGCCCGCCTCGTGCATGGCCCGGGCGATGCCCCAGGCGATCGAGCGCTCGTTCGCCACGCCCATGACCAGCCCGCGCATGCCCTTCATCGAATTGTTCATCTGTTATTGCCTATCCGTGATACTTGCTCATCAGCATCGAGCCGTTGGTGCCGCCGAAGCCGAAGGAATTGGTCATCACCGTGTCGATCCCGGCATTCTCGGCGCATTCCGTGGCGATCTCGCCCTCGTTGATCTCCGGGTCGAGCGTGTCGACATTGATCGAGGGGATGATGAAATCATGCTCCAGCGCCAGCAGGCAGAAGATCGCCTCCAGCGCGCCGGCCGCGCCCTGCGCATGGCCGGTCATCGACTTGGTCGAGCTGATCGGCGGCACGTGGCCTTCGCCGAAGATGCGCCGCACCGCGGCCACCTCGCCGGCATCACCTACCGGGGTCGAGGTGCCGTGGGCGTTGATGTAGCCCACCTTCCGGTCGCTCCCGAGCTGATCCAGCGCCAGCCGCATGGCCCGCTCGCCGCCCTCGCCCGAGGGGGCCACCATGTCATGCCCGTCCGAGGTGGCGGCATAGCCCGTGACCTCGGCATAGATCTTCGCGCCGCGCGCCTTGGCGTGTTCCAGATCCTCGAGCACCAGCATCCCGCCGCCGCCCGAGATCACGAACCCGTCGCGGTCGGCATCGAACGCCCGGCTCGCCGCTTCCGGCGTGTCGTTGCGCTTCGACGACATCGCGCCCATCGCGTCGAAGAGGCAGCTGAGCGTCCAGTCCAGCTCCTCGCCGCCGCCGGCGAACATCACGTCCTGCTTGCCCATCATGATCTGCTCGGCCGCGTTGCCGATACAATGCAGCGAGGTCGAACAGGCCGAGGTGATCGAATAGTTGATTCCCTTGATCTTGAACGCGGTCGACAGGTTCGCCGACACGGTCGAGCACATGCATTTCGGCACGGCGAACGGCCCGATCCGCTTGGTCCCGCCGGTTTTCAGCACCGTCTGGTGCGCGCTCAGCATGGCGGATGTCGACGGCCCGCCGGACCCCGCCACAAGGCCGGTGCGCGGGTTGACGATATCGCCTTCCTCGAGCCCGGCATCGGCAATCGCCTGCTGCATGGCGATATGGGCATAGGCCGCCCCCGGCCCCATGAAACGCAGGGTCCGCTTGTCGACATGCTCGGACACGTCGATCTTCAGATCGCCCGCGATCCGGCTGCGAAAGCCGTGCTCGGCCATCTCCTCGTTTGCGGTGATTCCGGACTTCCCGCCCTTGAGCGACGCAAGGACTTCCTCGGCATTGTTGCCAATGCTGGAGACGATCCCCAGCCCGGTGACGACGACGCGGCGCATATTGCCTCCCTAGCTGTCTCAACGCCTTGTAGGGCATTGGGGAAGGGTGGTGCAAGATGGCAGGGCGGCTCATGCAGCGGAAGGCGCCATGCCCCTGCCGCAGCCCGCCTGACCGGCTCTTGCGTTGATAACGCCGGCGCTCAGCTCTCGCTGAGCGCCACCTTCATGTCCTTGACCTGGTAGATTTCCTCGCCATCCGCCTCGACCCGGCCATCGGCCACGCCCATGGTCAGGCGGCGGGTCTGCACGGCCTTGGTGAAATCGACGTAATAGGTCAGCATCTTGCGGTCGGGCCGCACCATGCCCTTGAGCTTCACCTCGCCCACGCCCACGGCCATGCCCCGCCCGGGCCAGCCGCGCCAGCCGAGGTTGAACCCGGTCAATTGCCAAAGCCCGTCAAGCCCCAGGCAGCCCGGCATGATCGGGTTCCCGGGAAAGTGGCATTCGAAGAACCACAGGTCGGGGGTGATGTCGAACTCGGCCACCACGTGCCCCTTGCCATGCAGCCCGCCATCGGCCGAGATATCGGTGATCCGGTCCATCATCAGCATCGGCGGCTCGGGCAGCTGGGCGTTGCCGGGGCCGAACAATTCCCCCCGGGCGCATTTCAGCAGGTCATCTTTGTCGAAGCTGCTCGGGTAGTCGGCCATTCAGGCGACCCTTTCATGTTGGATGCGGCACAGTTCCCGTTGCTTACCATCGCGGCAAAGCGCCTTGCAAGCCCGCGCAACCCCCGCGGCAATGGGCCAGACCCATGAAATCTGTTTGAAATCCCCCTGTGCCACTGCTTATATTGCAACCGATCGAAGAGGTACGAAATGACCGAAACGCAAGCGAACACACGTGCCAAGGCGTGGCTAGCAGGCTCGGGCCTGAGACCGACAAGACAGCGCGTCGCCCTCGCGACCCTGCTGATCGGCGATGGCCGGCACCGCCACTTCACCGCCGAAAGCCTCTACGCCTCGGCGCAGGAGGCCTGCGAGAAAGTGTCGCTGGCGACGATCTACAACACGGTCAAGGCGTTCTGCGACGCCGGCCTCGTACAGGAGATCACGGTGGACGGCTCGAAAAGCTATTTCGACACCAACACCCACGATCACCCGCATTTCTTCTGGGAAGACGACCAGAAGCTCACCGACGCCCCCGCCGAGGAGCTCGAGATCGCCCGCCTGCCCAAGGCCCCCGACGGGGCCGAGGTGGCCAGCGTCGACGTGGTGATCCGCCTGCGCCGTACCGGGAAATAAGGCCTTTCCCAGAACAACTTGCGAATGCCTTCTTGTCACGGGCCGCCGCCCGTCGACAGGCTGCTGACGCCCCGGATCCATGGCCGGGGTGCGCATACAGGCTCCCCTTGCGTCAAGGCGTCGGTTCTTCCTCGAACAGCCGCCCGACGCAAGGATCACCGAGTCACTTAAGACAAAGATACAGTCGCTTGGTCACGTAAACATACTGGCTGAGCGGGATGCGCCGCTGGCTTGCATATTCCGCCCGCCGGTTCGGCCCGCGCGCACAGATTTCCGCGGCTTTCGCGTCGGCCTTCTGAACCGCCTGCGCGCGCATCTCCTCGCTCACGAAGCCCATGTCGCCCTGCCCCAACTGGATCTCGACGCTTGCCTCGTTGAAGGATGATACGATCGGCTCGGTCATGCTTTCGGGCGTGCCACAACCGGCCAGCCCGGCCGAGACGGCGAGGGCCGCGAGGAAAAGTGCAGGTCGTCTTTCAATGATCATGTGCCACCGTTCGTTTACTTTCAGGGCCCCGAGCATTAGGTGCGCATGGTAAACAAAACCTTTACTCATCCCCGCAAGCCGGTGAGTCACCTGGAATTTCAGCGAAAAGGAGAGCGAGATGCGCGCCGCCTGGTATGAACGTTTCGGCCCCGCCGCCGATGTCCTCGAAACGGGCGAGGCCGATACCCCCTCCGCCGGGCCGGGCGAGGTGCTTGTCCGCGTGGCTTTCTCGGGCGTGAACCCGTCGGATTCAAAGGCCCGCGCCGGCTCGCGCCCCGGGGTGACCAAACCGCCCTTCCCCCGAATCATCCCCCATTCCGACGGCAGCGGCGTGATCGAGGCGGTGGGCGACGGCGTCGATGCGGCCCGTGTCGGCCAACGCGTCTGGATCTGGAACGGCCAGTGGCAGCGCCCCTTCGGCACCGCCGCCGAATACATCGCCGTGCCCGAGGCGCAGGCCGTGCCGCTGCCCGAGGGCGTCTCGCTCGAAGCCGGCGCCACGCTGGGCATCCCCGGCCTGACGGCGGCGCAGACCGTCTTCGGCGGCGGCGACGTGGCAGGGCAAACCCTGCTCGTCAGCGGCGGCGCCGGGGCCGTGGGCCATAACGCCGTGCAGCTTGCCAAGTCCGGCGGCGCCACGGTCATCGCCACTTGCTCAACGGGCGGCGCCGACCGGGTGAAGGCGGCAGGCGCCGACCACGTGCTCGACTACGCCGACCCCGAGCTGGCCGCGAAGATCACCGAGCTGACCGGCGGCAAGGGCATCGACCGCGCCGTCGAGGTGGAATTCGGCGTCAATGCCGCGCTGCTCGCCGAGGTGATGAAACCGCTCGGCACCATCGCCGCCTATGGCTCGGTCAAGAACATGACGCCGGAACTTCCCTTCGGGCCCTACCTGTTCAAGGGGCTGAAACTCGACATCACGCTGATCTACATCCTGCCCGACGCACCGCGCGCCGAAGCCATCGAGCGGCTGCACGCGGCCCTGGCCGACGGGGCGCTGAAACCGGATGTCGAGCATGTCCTGCCGCTGGAAAAAGCCGCCGAGGCACAGGATATCGTGCTGGAACCGGGCCGCGCCGGGGCGGTTCTGCTGGAGCTCGGTTAAGGCAGCGACGCGCCGGGCGGGCGGCCGTCCGCGGGTGGGCGCTCCGACGGTTGTGATGGTTGATTTATGGTTCAGCCTACTTCCAACCTAAGCTCGGCATGGCCCCGTTGCAGAAGCGCCCGCCCTCGGGGGCGGACGGGCGCTCGCCCGGCGCCGCGCCAAGGCGCGGCTTGATTCCGGGCGGTGTTATACCCCACGGGCAGCCCCTCGCCCGGCGCCTCACACCACCACACGAAAAGCGCGCGCAAGGCCCCTCGGCCTTGCGCGCGTTTCCCCTTACCGGATTGTCCGGCGTATGTCGTCAGGCCACCGAGACAAGCTCGATGTTGAAGGTCAGGTCCTTGCCCGCCAGCGGGTGGTTGGCGTCGAGGATCACCTGCTCCTCGGTCACTTCCGCCACGGTCACCGGCATCACCTGGCCCTGCGGCGTCTGCACCTGAAGCTGGGTGCCGATATCGAGCGGAATATCTTCCGGAATGTCGGCGCGCGGTACGGCCTGCTTGGCATTCGGGTCGGGCTGGCCATAGGCCTCGTCCGCCGGAACCTCGACGGTCTTCTTCTCGCCCTCTTCCATACCCGGAAGGGCCGCATCAAGGCCGGGGATGATCTGGCCCGAGCCCACGGTGAATTCCAGCGGGTCGCGCCCTTCGCTGCTGTCGAAGGTGGAGCCGTCAGTCAAGGTGCCGGTGTAGTGAATACGTACGGTGTCGCCCGTCTTTGCCTGGGTCATATGGAATCCGATCGGTTTGGGAATGGGTTTACAAGGCCGCGGTCCACGCGGGTGCTTGTCTCGACAAACCTCAACGTAGCAACGCCGAACCCGAATTGCAAACCGACGCGCGCCCGCGCGCGAGATCAAAACCAATATTTCTTGAAGGAAATGGCCCTTCCACCCGCCCGCCAGACATGCCAACCTGCCGCTCGTCACGGGGAGGGACAACCATGGCCATCACCACCTGCATCTTCGACGCCTACGGCACGCTCTTCGACGTGGCCGCCGCCGCCCGCAACGCCGCCGAGGAACCGGGGCGCGAGGCGTTCCGCGATCACTGGCCCGCCATCGCCGAGCATTGGCGCAGCAAACAGCTGCAATACACCTGGCTCCGGGCGATCACCGCCGAGCATACCGATTTCTGGCAGGTCACCCAGGACGGGCTCGACTGGTCGCTCGAGGCCGAGGGGCTGGCGGGCGACCCGGAGCTGCGCGAGCGCCTGCTCCAGCTCTACTGGGAGCTCGAAGCCTTCCCGGAAGTGCCGGACATGCTCAAGGCCCTCAAGGAAAACGGGAAAACCACCGCCATCCTCTCCAACGGCTCGCCCCCCATGCTCGACGGCGCGGTGCAGTCGGCCGGCATCGGCGCGCTGCTCGACGACGTCCTTTCGGTCGAGAGCGTCGGCATCTTCAAGCCCGCCCGCACCGTCTATGACCTCGTGGGCCAACGCTTCGGCTGCGCGAAGGAAGAGGTGCTCTTCGTCTCCTCCAACGGCTGGGACGCCGCGGCCGCCGCCGGCTACGGCTTCCGCACCGCCTGGGTCAACCGCGCGGGCGCCCCCATCGACCGCCTGCCCGCCCGGCCCGACACCGTTCTCAAAGACCTCACCGGAATACCGGAGATCGCTGCCTGATGCCCAAGTTCACCACCTCCGACGGCCTGTCCCTCTTTTACGAGGATCAGGGCGACGGCCCGCCCGTCCTCTGCCTTGCCGGGCTCACCCGGAACACCACCGATTTCACCTATCTCGTGCCGCACATGGCCGGGACCCGCCTGATCCGGCTCGATTATCGCGGGCGCGGGCAATCGGATTACGCCGAGGATTACATGACCTACAACATCCTGCGCGAAGGGCAGGATGCAGTCGAACTGCTCGACCACCTCGGTCTGGCAAAGGCCACCATCATCGGCACCTCGCGCGGCGGGCTCATTGCCATGGCCCTCTCCCATACCCATCCCGACCGCCTCAACGGCGTGGTGCTCAACGATATCGGGCCAGAGGTCGCCCCCATCGGCATCGAGCGGATCATGGATTACGTCGGCAAGACGCCCCCCTTCCCCGATCTCGACAGCGCCGCCGATGCCCTGAAAGCAGGCAACGAGGCCGCCTTCCCCCGCGTGCCGCTCGAACGCTGGCGCGAGCAGGCCGAGTTCATGTGGTTCGAAAAGCCCGACGACGGCGGCATCGGCATCCGATATGACTCGCGCCTGCGCGACGCCATGATCGGCCAGGCCGGCGCGGGCGACGCCCCCGATCTCTGGCAGCTTTTCGACGGGCTGAAGGACCAGCCGCTCGCCTCGATCCGCGGGCAGAATTCCGACCTCTTCACCGCCGAGACGCAAGCCGAGATGAACGCCCGCCACCCCGACATGATCACCGCAGTGGTCCCCGACCGGGGACACGTGCCTTTCCTCGACGAACCCCAATCCCTCACCGCGATCCGCGCCCTGCTGGAGAGAACCACTTGAGCGACATCACCATGATCCGTGCCGCCGCCGAGCGCCTGAAAGGCCACGCCCGGCGCACGCCCCTCCTCTCTTCCCCCTTCCTCGACGAGATCGCCGGCCGCCGCGTCTTCGTGAAGGCCGAATGCCTGCAACACACCGGCAGCTTCAAGTATCGCGGCGGCCGCTCGGCCCTCTCGGCGCTCGACCCCGAGACGCGGGCCAAGGGCGTCCTCGCCTATTCCAGCGGCAACCACGCGCAGGGCGTGGCAAGGGCGGCGGCCGAATACGGCGTGCCGGCGGTCATCATCATGCCGGCCGATGCGCCGAAGCTGAAGATCGACAACACCCGCGCCTTGGGCGCCGAGGTGGTGCTCTACGACCGCGCCAACGGCGAAAGCCGCGAGGCGGTGGGCGAGGCGCTCGAGACCGAGCGCAGCCTCACCCTCGTCAAACCCTTCGACGAACCGCTGGTGATCGCCGGCCAAGGCACCTGCGGGCTCGAGATCGCCCAGCAGGCGCGCGAGGAAGGCATCGAGAGCGGCGACGTGCTGGTCTGCTGCGGCGGCGGCGGGTTCACCTCCGGCGTCGCCATGGCCCTGGAAGCCGAGGCGCCGGGCTTCCGGGTGCGCCCGGTCGAGCCGGAAGGCTTCGACGACGTCACCCGCTCGCTCGAATCCGGCCAGCGCGAAAGCAACGCCCGCGCCTCGGGCAATATTTGCGACGCCATCCTCACGCCCTCGCCGGGCGAGATCACCTTCCCGATCCTGCAACGCCTCTGCGGCCCCGGCATCGCGGTCAGCGAAGAGGAATGCCTGCGCGCCATGGGCGTGGCGTTCCAGCGGCTGAAGCTGGTGGCCGAACCCGGCGGCGCCGCGGCGCTGGCCGCCGCGCTCTACCACGGCCACGAGATCGAGGGCGATACGGTGATCTGCACCATCTCCGGCGGCAATGTCGATGCCACCATCTTCGGCCGCGCGCTGGCAACGCTCGAGGAGGGCCCATGAAAACCATCGAGGGCGACCTGGTGGAGCTCGGCCAATCCGGGCGGTTCGATGTCATCGTGCATGGCTGCAACTGCCAGAACGAGATGGGCGCGGGCATCGCCAGGATCATCGCGAAAGAGTTTCCCGAGGCGGAAAAGGCCGACAAGGCCACCGAAAAGGGCGACCGCGACAAGCTGGGCACCATCACCCGTGCCACGGTCGAGTGCGACGGGAACGAGCTGACCATCGTCAACGCCTACACCCAGTTCGACTATCGCGGCCGCGGCAAGAAGGTGGATTACGACGCCGTGAAATCCGCCTTCGAGGCAATCGCCAAGGAGCTTCCCGACGCCCGCGTCGGCTATCCGCTGATCGGCGCCGGAATGGCCGGGGGCGACTGGGACGAGATCGCCCCGATCATCGACGCCGCGCTCGACGGGCAGGACCATGCCCTCGTCGTCCTGCCGGACAAGAAGGGTTGAGCGCATGGATGGCCTGACGTCCCGCCCCGGAATTTGCGCAAATTCCGGGCTGGAAAATGGGCATTTTCCCCGCCGTTTTCCGCGCGGAAAACGACGCCACCTTTCAACCGACGCGCCAAACCGCGCATCTTATCCACAGCTTACAGCCAATTCCTTTCACACATCCAACTGACCCAAAACCCAAAGGCCCGCCATGCCCCGCTTCACCATCGCCAGTTTCAACGTCAAGAACCTCATCGGCGCCGACAAGGAATATTACCAGTTCCAGAAATACACGCCCGAGGAATACGCCTGGAAGACCGACTGGCTGGCCGACCAGCTTCTGACCATGAACGCCGATATCGTGGGCTTCCAGGAGATCTTCGAGGAAGAGCCCCTGATCGACGTGATCGAGGAAGCCTCGGAACGGGCCGAGGTGCTGAACGCCGCGACCGTCCCCGACAAGTCCAAGCGCTACCATCGCAAGGTCATCTTCGACCGCATCCGCGTCGATCCCTACGGCGAGGCCGAGCTGGCCTTCGCCCCCAATTCCGCCGACACCGGCCAGCCCGGCAAGCGCCGCCCCGGCCTGGCACTCCTTTCGCGCTTCGGCTTCGCCGAGCCGCCCGAGATCATCCAGGACCTGCCCGAGCCGCTCCATATCCCGTTCCAGCCCCTCCGCGGCCTCGACGCGCAGGACGCGGGCCACTACACCCTCCGCCGCCTCTCGCGCCCGATCCTCAAGGCCCGTATCCCCATCGGCGGCCAGACCGTCACCGTCTTCAACTGCCACCTGAAATCCAAGCTGGGCGAATACATCAAACCCGACGGCGCCGCCTATGCGCCGGAAGAGGACCTCACGAAATACGACCCCGTCGGCCGCGCCATGGGTTCGCTCCGCTCGGCGCTCCGCCGCATGGCCGAGGCCTGGGTGCTCCGCCGCGAGATCGTGGCCGAGCTGCAGGCCGGCAACCCGGTCATGGCCATGGGCGATTTCAACGACGGCGAACACGCCGTCAGCTCGGAGATCATCACCGGCGAGACGCCCTTCCGCAACTATGCCTGGATGCTGCGCCACGACGCCCAAAGCCCCACCGACCGCTATAGCGAACAGGAAAACCTCCAGATCACCGAGGATATCGAGCGCGTCCGCCTGCATTCCGCCGAAAAGCTCTTCGTCCGCAAATCCCTGCGCGACATGGTCTACACCGCGGCCTTCGGCGGGGTCTTCGAGTCGATCGACCAGATCTTCCTGTCGCGCCATTTCCACCCCGATTTCGACGGCCGGATCGGCGAGATGACCTATTTCAGCGCCTTCAACGACCATCTGACCGATGGCTCGCACCCCGAGGCGCCCTATAACAAACTTGCGTCAGATCATGGACAGGTGATGGCGCATATGGACCTTTACGCGGGATAGGGGCCTGCGCCAGACTGGCCTCAACCGTTTAGGGAGGACGAATATGCGCACACAGGTCGCCATCATCGGCGGGGGGCCGTCGGGCCTGCTGCTCGGCCAGCTTCTTATGAAACACGGGATCGACACCGTCGTCCTGGAACGCCGGACCCGCGACTACGTGCTGGCCCGCATCCGCGCAGGCGTGCTCGAGACCGGCTTCGCCGGGCTCATGCGCGAGGCCGGGGTGGGCACACGGATGGACAAGGAAGGCATCATCCACGAAGGCACCGGCGTCGCCCACGAGAGCGGGCTCTTCCGCATCGACTTCGAAAAACTCACCGGCAACCACGTCATCGTCTACGGCCAGACCGAGGTGACCCGCGACCTCTACGATGCGCGGGCGGCGGCGGGCGGCACCACGCTCTTTGAATGCGCGGGCGTCACGCCCCATGACCTCGACACCGACGCGCCCTACATCACCTTCCTGCAGGGCGGCAAGGTCATCCGGCTCGACTGCGATTTCATCGCCGGCTGCGACGGCTTCCACGGCCCCTCGCGGCAGGCGATCCCCGAAGAGGTGCGCACCGAGTACGAGAAGACCTACCCGTTCGGCTGGCTCGGCATCCTGTCCGAAACACCCCCCGTCGACCACGAACTGATCTACGCCAATTCCGAACGCGGCTTTGCCCTCTGCTCGATGCGCAACGCGAACCTCAGCCGCTATTACATCCAGTGCGCCCTCTCCGACCGCCCCGAGGACTGGGAGGATGATGCCTTCTGGACAGAGCTCAAGCGCCGCCTCCCCGAGGACACGGCCGAAAAGCTCGTTACCGGCCCGTCGATCGAGAAATCCATCGCGCCGCTGCGCTCCTTCGTCTGCGAGCCGATGCGCTGGGGCCGGCTCTTCCTCTGCGGGGATGCCGCCCATATCGTGCCGCCCACGGGCGCCAAGGGCCTCAACACGGCCGCGAGCGACGTGCATTATCTCTATCACGGCATGGTCGCCCACTATCAGGACGGCGAGAGCGAAGGGCTCGACCGCTATTCCGAGACCGCGCTGAAACGCATCTGGAAAACCCAGCGCTTCAGCTGGTCGATGACCAACCTGCTCCACCGCTTCCCCGAACAGTCGGAATTCGACCTGCACGTGCAGGCCGCCGAACTGGCCTTCCTGTCGGAGAACGGGGCCGCCCAGCGGGCGCTGGCGGAAAACTACGTGGGCCTGCCCTACTGACCCGTCCCGGGCTTGACCCGGGACCTCGCGCAGCCGACAACAAGGCCCCGGGCCAGGCCCGGGCGCGAACCACAAGACCACCGGAGGCCCCATGCCCGAGCTGCCCCTCGACGACGTCACCCTGCATTACGAAGAAGACGGCGACCCGAACGGCGCGCCCGTGGTCTTCGCCAACTCGCTCGGCACCAACCTGCATTTGTGGGATCCCATCCTCCCCCACCTGCCACAAGGCCTGCGGATCATCCGCTACGACAAGCGCGGCCACGGCCAAAGCTCCGTGCCGCCTGCCCCTTACGCGATGGGCGCGCTGGTCCGGGATGCCGAACAGCTGCTCGACCATCTGAACGTGCGCGATGCCGTCTTCGTCGGCCTCTCCATCGGCGGGCTGATCGGCCAGGGGCTGGCGGTCAAGCGTCTCGACCAGGTCCGCGCGCTGGTGCTGTCGAACACGGCCGCCAAGATCGGCACACAGGAGATGTGGCAGGACCGGATCGAGGCCGTCCGCAAGGGCGGGATCGAGGCGCTGGCCGACGCGGTGATGGAACGCTGGTTCTCGCGCGACTTCCTCGCCTCCGACGCCCTGCCCCAATGGCGCGAGATGCTCGTCAGCCAGCCGGACGAGGGCTACATAGGCTGCAGCGCCGCCATCGCCGGCACAGATTTCTATACCCCCACCAGCGGGCTGCGCCTTCCGGTCATGGGCATCGCCGGCTCGGAAGACGGCGCCACGCCGCCCGACCTCGTGCGCGAAACGGTCGAGCTGGTGCCGGGCGCCTCCTTCCACCTGATGCGCCGGGCGGGGCACCTGCCTTGCGTCGAGCAGCCCGAGGACTATGCCGGGCTGCTGACGAACTTCCTGCGCGAGACGGGACATATCTGAACCGGCGCAGAGGGGGGGCCAGCCCCCCACGTTGAAATCCCGCGGGATTTCAACGCTCCCCCCGGAGTATTTTACCCAAGAAGAAGCACGGGGCGCGGCCTGCTGCCCTGCACCGGCCTGCGGGCCGTTTTCCGGCTTGCACCCCGGAAAGAATCCGGGTCAGGCTGGGCCTCAAAACCTGCGGGAGGGACGCACATGCAAACCATCAAGGCCGCCGTCTGCCATGAATTCGGCAAACCGCTCGTGATCGAGGATATCCACCTGCGCGCCCCCGAAATGGGCGAGATCGAGGTGACGCTCGACGCCGTGGCGATCTGCCATTCCGACATTTCCTATGCCGAGGGCGCTTGGGGTGGCACGCTTCCGGCCGTCTACGGGCACGAGGCCGCGGGGCGCGTGACCGGCGTCGGCGCCGGGGTCAACGGGCTGGCCGAGGGCGACCCGGTTGTCGTGACGCTGATCCGCGCCTGCGGCGAATGCCCCAGCTGCGGCGGCGGCCGGCCCACGGGCTGTGAAACCCCCATCGACGGCGACCACGGCCCGATCACCACGACAGATGGCGGGGTGTTGCACCAGGCCATGGCCTGCGGTGCCTTCGCCGAGAAGGTCGTCGTGCATCACAGCCAGGTGGTGAAGATGCCCGAGGACATGGCGATGGACGCCGCCTGCCTGCTGGCCTGCGGGGTGATCACCGGCATCGGCGCGGTGGTGAACGCCGCCGGTCTGCGCGCGGGCCAGGACGTGGTGGTGATCGGCGCGGGCGGCGTCGGGCTCAACGCCATCCAGGGCGCGCGCATCGCCGGCGCCCGGCGCATCGTCGCCGTCGACATGAGCGAGGCCAAGCTGGAGGACGCCCGCGCCTTCGGTGCGACCGACGGCGTGCTGGCCACCGAGGCGAAACCCTGGCGTGCCGCGAAGCAGGCGATGGGCCGGGGCGCCGATGCCGTCTTCGTCACCGTGGGCGCCGTGCCCGCCTATGACCAGGCGCCGCGCTACCTGGCCGGGGGCGGCCGCGTGATCATGGTCGGCATGCCCCACTCGGGGGCCGCCTCGTCCTACGAGCCCGCCAATTTCGCCGCCGCCGGCCAAGGCATGATCGGCTCGAAAATGGGCGAGGTGGTCATCAAGCGCGATATCCCCTGGATGATGGACCTCTACGCGCAAGGCCGGCTGAAGCTCGACGAGCTTATCTCGAACCGCTGGTCGCTGGACCAGATCAACGAGGCCTTCGCCGACACCAAAACGGGCGGCGCGCGGCGCAACGTGATCATGCTGCGCTAGGCCGGGCCGATACGGCACCGACGTAATACCGACAAGATACCGACGTAATACCGACGTCGCAAAAGCCCCCTCCGGAGCCCCGCCATGAAGCTGCAAGACCTCGATATCATCGTCACCTCGCCGCCCGCGCCGGGCTGGGGCGGGCGCTACTGGATACTGGTGAAGCTGACCACCGATGACGGCATCACCGGCTGGGGCGAATGCTATGCCTCGACCATCGGGCCGGAGGCGATGAAGCCCGTCATCCGCGACGTGTTCGAGCGGCATATGCAGGGCGAAAACCCTGAAAACATTGAACTTATGTTCCGCCGTGCCTATTCCTCGGGCTTCACCCAGCGGCCCGACCTCACCGTGATGGGCGCGTTCTCGGGGCTCGAGATCGCTTGCTGGGATATTCTCGGCAAGGCGCGCGGCCGCCCCGTCTGGGCGCTGCTGGGCGGCAAGATGAACGACCGCATCCGCACCTACACCTATCTCTACCCCCTGCCGCACCATGAGATCTCCGAGTTCTGGACCTCGCCCGAGATGGCCGCCGAGAGTGCATTGGACTGTGTAAGCCGCGGATATACCGCGGTAAAATTCGATCCCGCCGGCCCCTACACCATGCGCGGCGGGCATATGCCGGCCATGTCCGACATCTCGATGTCCGTCGCCTTCTGCAAGGCCATCCGCGAGGCCGTGGGCGACCGCGCCGACCTTCTCTTCGGCACCCATGGCCAGTTCACCACCGCCGGCGCCATCCGCCTCGGCCAGGCGCTCGAACCCTACTCGCCGCTCTGGTACGAGGAGCCCGTGCCGCCCGACAGCGTCGGCCAGATGGCGCAGGTGGCGGCCAAGGTCCGCATCCCCATCGCCACCGGCGAACGGCTGACCACCAAGGCCGAGTTCGCCCCCCTCCTGCGCGAGGGCGCGGCGGCTATCCTGCAACCCGCCCTGGGGCGTGCGGGCGGCATCTGGGAAATGAAGAAAGTCTCAGCGATGGCAGAGGTTTACAACGCACAGCTCGCCCCGCATCTCTATGCCGGGCCGGTGGAATGGGCGGCCAATCTCAACCTCGCCGCTTCGATCCCCAACCTGCTGATGTGCGAGACGATCGAGACCGAGTTCCACGACCGGTTGATCAAGGGCTCGATCCGCGTCGAACAGGGCTTCGTCACCCCGCCCGAGGCGCCCGGCCTCGGCATCGAGGTCGACGAAGACTTCGCCCGCGCCCACCCCTATACCGGCGAGGGCCTGCACCTCCAGATGCAGGAGGCGCCCTGCGACTACGTCAACGGCAACAGCTTCGCCGGGGGCGCCCCGCCGGAAGAGTGATCGCGAGGCGTTGGCGAATTCTTAAGGCTTTCGGGTCAGGATTGTCGACAGCGTTGCAGTCTACGGAAGGAAGCTCAGCCACACCCACGCGGTACCAATTGTTAACGTCGTGGCGAACAGCACCGTTGTCGCAACAACGCGCATCGCACGGCCATACATGGATGCAAAGATATAGGCGTTCACCCCCGGCGCCATCGCCGCCGTCAGCACGGCCGACCGCGTGGGCTCCACCGGCAGGTGCAGCGCGATGCCAAGGCTGCGTGTCACCGTCGGATGCACGATCAGCGAGATGAGACAGGCATAAAGCACGATCCGCACATCGCCTTCCGCTTTGTAGCTGGCCAGCACCCCGCCCAGCCCGAAGATCGCCGCCGGCAGCGCCGCCCGCACCATCAGGTCGAGCGCGTCATTCACCACGGCGGGGATGTACAGCCCCGACAGGTTGACGATGAACCCCGCCCCGATCCCGAGGATCAGCGCGTTCGAGAACATCGCCTTGAGCACCCGGCCCGCCACGTTGATTCCGGCCTGCCCGCGGGCCCGCACGAACTCCATCACCGTGATCCCGACGCCGTAGCAGAAGGGGGAATGCACCGCGACGATGGCATAGTTGGCCTCCAGCGCGTCCGCCCCGTAGGCGCGTTCGGTCAGCGGCAGGCCAAGCAGCAGGGAATTGGAGAAAAGGCAGCAAAACCCGATAACTACGGCGTCCTCCCAATCCCGCCCGAACAGGAACCGCGCCCCCAGGAGACCGCAGGTGAACCCCACCAGCGCGCCCGCGTAGAAGCTGACAAGCAGTCGCATGTCGAAGCTCTGCCCGAGGTCGAGCCGCGCGATGGCGGTGAACAGCAGGCAGGGGATCGCGAAGTTCTGCGAGAACTTGGTGAGCCCATCCACCCCGGCCTGGCTGAACCAGCCGCGCCAGACCGCGACATAGCCGAACCCGATCACCAGGAAGACCGGAAGGATGACATCAATAAGCGCCTGCAACGCCTTATTCCGTATAGGTTATCACCATGCCGTCATAGGCAGGGGTGATATGCTCGGGGGTCTCGTTCGCCACCGTCTGGTAATCCATGTCGATATGCATGTTGGTCAGCACCGCGCGCCGCGGCCCGGCCCGGGCGATCCATTCCAGCGAGCGTTCGAGATGCGCATGGGTCGGGTGCGGCGTGCGGCGCAGCGCGTCGAGCACCCAGCAATCCAGCCCTTCCAGCGCGCCCCACGTCTCCTCGGGTATCTCCGCCACGTCCGGCAGATAGGCCAGGTCGCCCACCCGGAAGCCCAACGCATCGATCGAGCCGTGGTTCACCTTGAAGGGCCGCAACGTCACCGCGCCGCCCGCCCCCTCGACCACCACGTCGCCCTTGATGGTGTGCATCTCGAGGATCGGCGGATAGGGCGAGCCTTCGGGTTGCATGAAGGCATAACCGAAGCGGGAATAGAGCGTGTTCTGCGTGTCGCCATCGGCCCAGACCGGCACCCGCCGCTTCATGTTGAAGACGATCATCCGCAGGTCGTCGAGCCCGTGCACGTGGTCGGCGTGGTCGTGCGTGTAAACCACCGCGTCAAGCTCCCCCACGCCCGCGCCAAGCAACTGGCTGCGCAGGTCCGGCGAGGTATCGATCAGCACCCGCGTCGTGCCCCCCTCGCCTTCCCGCTCGATCAGCATCGAACACCGGCGGCGGTTGTTCCTGGGGTTTTCCGGGTCGCAATCGCCCCAGTTGTTGCCCAGCCGCGGCACCCCGCCGGACGACCCGCAGCCAAGGATGGTAAAGCGCGTTTCGGTCATGCGGCCGCCTTCCAGAAGAGGCGCCGGAAATTGGCCTGTGTCTGTGCGGCGAAATCGGGCCAGTCCATGCCGAACACCTCGGCCCCCACCTTGGCGGTATGCACCGTATAGGCGGGCTCATTCCGCTTGCCCCGGTAGGGCGGCGGCGCGAGGTAGGGCGCGTCGGTTTCCACCAGGATCCGGTCGGCCGGGGCGGCGGCGAAGATATCCCGCAGCTCGCCGCTTTTCGGGAAGGCCGCGATGCCCGACATCGACAGGTAGAACCCCAGCTCCAGCGCCGCTTTCGCAAGCGCCTCACCGGAAGAAAAGCAATGCATGACACAGGAATAGGCGCCGTTCCTGTACTCGTCCGTCAGGATGCGCGCCATGTCCTCATCGGCATCGCGGGCATGGATGATCAGCGGCAGCCCGGTCTCGCGCGCCGCATCGATATGGATGTGCAGGCTCTGCTTCTGCACCTCCGCGCTCTCCGCGGTGTAATGGTAATCGAGCCCCGTCTCGCCGATGCCCACGAATTTCGGATGCTCGGCCAGTTTCACCAGCTCGTCGACCGTCGCCATCGGCTCGTCGGCGGCGCTCATCGGGTGCGTACCGGCGGCATAGTAGACCGGCGCGTAGGCCTCGGCGATGGCCCGCACCTGCGGCTCCAGCCGCAGCTTGGTGCAGATCGTCACCATCTTCGTGACCCCGGCCTCGACCGCGCGGTTAACGATATCGTCACGTTCTTCGTCGAACGTGTCGAAGTCGAGATGGCAATGGCTGTCGGTGATCGCGACGGGGTCTGACATGAAACCTCAGGCTCTGGCACAGTTTTGCAGCTTGAAGACCGTATCAAGCACCAGAGCGGCAGGGTCAAGGTTCACCGCCCGGCCATGCCGCGCCCGTTCGCCGATCTCGACCGCGAGGCTGGCCCAGGCGCGGGCCTGGTGCGGCCCGGGCGACAGGCGGGCCAGCATCTCGGCCTCGCCTCTCGCGGCTTCGGGCGGCGCGGCGCCGGTGGCGCCGGTGCGGGCCAGCCGGGCCAGCATCAGGTCGGTCAGGCCGAACAGCAGGTCGAGCTTCTCCTCGGCCCCCCGCATCGCGGCGGCCTGCGCCAGCGCGTTGGCCTTCGGACGGTCGAGCCGCGGCAGGCTCGCCGCCAATCCGACCAGTTCTTCATAAAGTTTTAACCCGTCGAGGTTCAGCAACCGCACCGCCTCCCCCACCGACCCGCCGGACAACTCGGCAATCGCCTCTGTCGCCTCGCCCGGCTCCACCCCGGCCTGCCGCAGAGCGGCGGCCATGTCTTCCGTCGACAGCGGCACCAGCCGCAGGTCCCGGCAGCGCGACCGGATCGTGGGCAGAAGCCGTGCCGGCTGGTGGCTGATCAACAGAAGCGTCGTCCGCGCCGGCGGCTCTTCCAGCATCTTCAGCAGGGCATTGGCGGCCTGCGTGTTCATCTCGTCGGCACTGTCGATGATCACCACGCGCCGCCCGCCCTCGGCCGCCGACATGTGCAGGAACCTGTTCAGATCACGCACGTTTTCCGCGACGATCATGTCGCGCAGCCGGCCCGTCTTCTCGTTGACCCGGCGGGTGATGTGGTAGAGCCCCGGGTCGGACCCGGCCAGCAGACGGCGCGCGACAGGGTGATCCTCGGGGATGTCCAGCGTCTCCGGAAGGGGCGGCGCCTCGCCGAACAGCCCGCCATCGTCGGCCTCTGGCGTGGCCAGCAGGAACCTCGCGATCTTCCACGCCAGCGTGGCCTTGCCCACCCCGCGCGGGCCCGTCAGCAGCCAGCCATGGTGCATCCGGCCCGAGTTGAAGGCGGTCAGGAAGGCCTCCTCCGCGGGCTTTTGCCCATAAAGTTCAGGCGTCTCCCGCGGGTGCGGGGCGCCAGCGATCTGGTCAGGTCTGGCAGTAGGATCGTCGCTCATCTGAGGCGCGAGGTTACGACGCCCAGGATATCCTGCGCAACCTGTTCCGGCGCGCGGGCCCCGTCAATGACAGTGATCCGGTCGGGAAAGTCGCGGGCCAGCGACAGGAACCCCTCGCGCATACGTGCCTGCAGATCGGTGCCGAAGCTCTCGAACCGCTCCTCGCTCCCCTTGCGCGACAGCGCCCGGTCCAGCCCCGCCTGCGGATCGAGATCGATCAACAGCGTCAGGTCCGGTTCGCGCTTGATCATCAGGTCATGAAGCTGGTCGACCATCGCCCGCCCCTCGGCACTGCGCAGGCCCTGGTACATGCGGGTGCTGTCGGCGAACCGGTCGCAGATCACCACCTCGCCGCGCTCCAGCGCCGGTGCGATCACCCTCTCGAGATGGTCCCGCCTTGCGGCGGTGAACAGAAGGATCTCCGTCTCGGCCGACCACCGGTCCGGATCGCCCTCCAGCAGAAGCTTGCGAATCTCCTCGGCCCCGGGGCTACCCCCCGGCTCGCGGGTCAGGCGCACCTCGTGCCCCTGCCCGCGCAACGCCTCGGCCAGCAGCCGCGCCTGCGTCGACTTGCCAGACCCGTCTATACCTTCCAGCGTGATGAACCGGGCGCCGGCCCTCAAAGCTGGCCCTCGGGGCCCTGCCTCAGCCGCTTGATCAGCAACCCCGAAACCGTCTTCAGCCGAACGAGAAACCCGCCCGACGGCACGTCATTGGCGGCATAGAGCGGCACGCTCTTCTCCGGCAGCCCCTCGGGCGCGAAGACCAACTGGGCCAGCTCGTCGCCCTTGGCCACCGGCGCGCGCACCGGGCCGGTGTAAACCACCTGCGCCTGCACCTCCTCGTCGGACAGCACCGGCAGCAGGGCCGAGACATCCTCGCCCGGGACCAGCCCGACCTGGTCGGCCTGCCCCATCCAGACATCGGCGGCGGCCACCTGCGTGTCGGCCTTGACCACCGATTTCTGCACGAACTGGCGGAAGGCCCATGTCAGCAGCGCCTCGGCCTCCTCGGCCCTCTGGGCGGCGGTCTGCAGGCCCGAGACCACCACGATCACCCGGCGGTCACCCTGCTCGGCCGAGCCGACAAGGCCGTAACCCGCCCGTTCCGTATGGCCGGTCTTGAGCCCGTCCGCCCCGATCCCAAGGCGCAGCAGCGGGTTGCGGTTCTGGGTGTTCTGCGGCGCCCGCCCGTCGAAGGAATACTCGGTCTCGGCGAACATCGGGTAGAATTCCGGGAAGTCGGCGATGATGCGGCGGGCCAGCAGCGCAAGGTCGCGCACGCTCATCAGGTGGCCCGCAGCGGGCCAGCCGTTGGAATTCTGGAAGGTCGAGTTGGTCATGCCCATCTTCTGCGCGCGCTGGGTCATGTAGCGGGCAAAGCCTGCCTCCGTGCCGTTGGGGCTCAGCGCCTCGGCAATCACGGCGCAGGCGTCATTCCCCGACAGCACGATGATCCCGCGCAGCAGGTCCTCGACGGTCACCCGGTCGGTCGTGTCGAGGAACATGGTCGAGCCGCCATAGCTCATCGCGTGCTCAGACACCGGCAGCTTCTCGTCCAGCGACAGCCGCCCGTCGCGGATTGCCTCGAACGCCACGTAGAGCGTCATCAGCTTCGACATCGAGGCCGGCGGCAGCGGCGTGTCGGCATTCTTTTCCAGAAGCACGGTGCCTGTCGTCATGTCGAGCACGAAGGCGGCCTTGGCATTGGTGTCGAAGGCACGGGCCGGCAGCGCCAGCAGGAGGATCAGCACGATATGCGCCAGGAGGGGAAGAAGACGGGGCATAGGGATCAGCTTCAGTTGGTTACGGGATAGGCGTCGTCGAACCCGACGCCCTTGACCTTGCGCAGCAACGCGTTGCGCTCGGTGGTGTTGGCGGCGGGGCCGACGATGACCCGCCAGAAGGTCTTGCCCTTGGCACTCTGTTTCTTGACCGTCGGCACCATGCCGTTCTGGCGCATGGCCTCGGCGGTGTTCTGGGCATTCTCTTCGACCGAGAAGATGCCGATCTGAAGATAGGGCTTCTCGAGCGACGAGCTCTGCGCCGGCTTGGGCGCGGGCTCCGGCGCGGGCGGCGTCGCGGCGACCTGCTCCGTCGCGGCGGCGGCGGTATCGACCGGGTCGAGCGCGCTTTCTTCCACGGCCTCGGGGGCGGTCAGGTCGGCCGGCGCGGCGGCCACGTCTTCCGCCTCGGGCTGCGCCTCGCGCCGCAGCGCGGTCACGTTGAGCTGTGCCGGCGCGCCTGCCAGCATGCCCAGCGCCGAGGCCGCATCGGACGAGACCTGGATCGACGGACCTGGATTGCTGCGCTCTCGCCGGAACAGCGCCCCGATCACGAACTTGGAATTCTTGGTGTTGCGGATGATCACCCGCTCGGGCTCCTTCACGTCCGGATGCGCCACCCAGACGCCACCCAGCGAGGGGCGCCCGTCCCACAGGCCGCTGTCGGTGACCTGGAAGACCTCCGGCGCCTCGACGTCGCGTTCGACCAGCTTGGTGGTCGAGGTGTCCTGCATGTCGGCAACCTCTTCATCGCCCGCCTTGGGCTTGAGAAACCCGAAGGCCCCGCCCTCGGTGCCCTCGCCGCAGCCGCCAAGGGCCAGCCCGCCCGCAAGCGCGATCGCCGTACCCGCCCTCAACAAACTGCGCCCTGAATTGTGATACGCCATCCCACGTTCCTTGCCTGTCGCGGCGCGTTGCCCTGCGCCCTCCCGGTTGACCCGGATTTTTCCGCTGTTGCCCCACGCGCAAGCCCGCCACGCGGACCCCGCTGCGTGCAGTCTAGCGCCAGTTAAGGCACAAGAAAAGTGCGCCGCTTGCCCCTTGGCGAAATTCCCCGTGATTTGCCACCTTTCAGAATCGCGTGCGCCCCCTTAAGGAGATGCGGACCCGGAGGAGTGGCAGAGTGGTCGATTGCACCGGTCTTGAAAACCGGCGTACGTGAAAGCGTACCGTGGGTTCGAATCCCACCTCCTCCGCCACCCAGACCAGTCTCATTTCCCGTGTGCATTTTCCCTGCGAATTCCCGCGTGTTTTCCCGGTCTTGCAGACGGCATCTAGAAACAGAGACGCACCGTTTCCCTGATCTCCCGCGCAACATCGGGCCGCGTCTCAGTTGGCCAAATGGCGCGCTTCGGTTTTGCTGAGATTTCCCTGGTCGCAGGGAATTTTGCAGGGAAATTTCTCAAATTTCTTCGAACAACGAGAAAAGTCCCGAGGAACGTTTCCTGATATCAGGCAGTTACGAGGATTTCCCTGGCTGTCCGAGCAGGGAATTTGCAGGGAATGGTCAAGGCTTGTTATCTGGAGTTCTTTGAAGGTCAACCAAGGAGGAGGACGCCGGCCTTCCTCTCAAATATTCTTGGCGCAGACACGTCGAGGAACTTGGCAGCTCGAAGATCACCGTTCTGCCAATTCGACAGATCTTGGCAGGCCACCAATGCGCGCCTATGACCGGTTTCCGTGTCCGACGCTTGCCACTGGCTAGCGTCTTGTCCATGTCAGCGCATGCACCCGTGTCGCACATCGGCATCGGCCTGAAGCGAGCCGACCGAGACAAAGGCCCAAACCTTTCCGCCCATCTTCAATCAACCTTCGAACCGCATCACGCCCACGGCAATGGCGCTCTGTTCGCGCGCCAAGTCCAGTCCAAACTGCGGGGATTTTGCTAAGGACCTTCAGGCCGTTTGTCTACTATGTTCAAT
The DNA here is from genome assembly GCF_030373445.1 of Roseovarius sp. Classification (GTDB taxonomy): domain Bacteria; phylum Pseudomonadota; class Alphaproteobacteria; order Rhodobacterales; family Rhodobacteraceae; genus Roseovarius. The sequence goes on along the minus strand of NZ_JAUCYU010000005.1, from coordinate 7,808 downwards.
AAGTTACGCAATTATTAGCTATTGACATCTTTAGGCGATCTTGCGATTGAAAAGATACAAAATTCGAAGCTCGAATACAGCAAGCTTCCGACTTCATCGCTCTCAACGCGATGGTCGAAGCATGCCGTCTAGGGCGCTTCTCTCCATCGCAGAAATTAACATTGCGTACGGAGAGACCATGTCAGTTCACATCAAACAAGCGAAGCCGACCCACGGCAAGAATGATCCCTTCCCGCCAGTGGAAATTGTTTGGGTCGAGATAGGGAAAATCAAAGACGCTCCGCGCCGAGTTCGGAAGGCTCTCGAAAAACAAGAGAAGGCTGTCAAGCAGTCCATCGCGCGCTTCGGCAACCGCATTCCGATTCTGATCGATGGCAAGTACCACGTCATCGACGGGCACGCGCGGCTGGCGGCAGCGCGCCTGCTCGGGGCTGAACAAGTGCCCTGCATTATCGTAGATGATCTCTCCGACGAAGAAGTCCGTCGTCTTAGATTGTCCCTGAACAAGCTTCAGGAAACCGGTGCGTGGGACGACGACGCGCTACACATCGAGATAAATGAACTTATTGAGATCGACGGTGATTTCGAGCTCCCTGGCTTCGAGCTTCCCGAGATCGAAGCGATCAAATTCGGCGGAGATGACGTCGGCGAGGATGACCCGGCCGATAACCTCGATGACGTCGCGGCGCATGGTGAACCCATCGTCAGCCAACTGGGCGACGTGTGGATTTTGGGCGACCACCGGATCGTTTGCGGATCATCGCGCGACAGCAACAGCATTGCCAAATGCCTCAACGGTGATGTGGCGGACGCGGTCTTCACCGACCCTCCTTACAACGTGAAAGTCAACGGCCACGTGCGCGGCAAGAAAGGCGGCTTCAAGGAATTCGCGGAAGGCTCGGGTGAGATGTCCCGGGACGAGTTCCTAGCCCTGCTTGTCGATGCGCTGGGGTCGGCCGTCGCCTACATCAAACCGGGCGCTGTTGTCTTCTCCTGCATGGATTGGCGGCATCACGTTGAAATGGACGAGGCGCTCGAAAAGCTCGGCCTCGACATCCTCAACATCTGCGTCTGGGCCAAGAGCAATGGCGGGATGGGCAGCCTTTACCGCAGCCGCCACGAGTTCGTTTTTGTCGCCAGAAAACCCGGGGCAGCACATATGAACAATGTCCAACTGGGGCAGTTTGGCCGGAACCGCACCAATGTCTGGGAATACGCCGGGGCAACAGGTGGCGCCAAGGACCCGGATGATGCTTGGGCGGCGCATCCAACGGTCAAACCTGTCCGGCTGGTGATGGATGCGCTTCTTGATGTCACGGCACCGGACCACTTGGTGCTGGATCCATTTCTGGGATCGGGCACAACGCTCATGGCCGCCGAGCGCACGGGGCGGCGCTGCGTGGGTGTCGAGATCGAGCCGGCTTATGTCGATCTGTCGATCCGCCGCTGGCAGAAGCTGACTGGGCGCGACGCGATCCATGCCGAGAGCGGCCATTCTTTCAACGAAATCGCAAGTGGCACGTCGGGCGAGACCTCTGAGGCTCCTGGCGTCCCCGACAAGGAGACCTTCTGATGGCGAAGAACCCAAAGGGGGTACCCGACTACGAAGTCGGCTACGGCAAGCCCCCGAAACATACCCAGTTCCAGAAGGGCCAGTCCGGCAACCCGTCGGGCAAGAGTAAGAAGGAGACCAGCATCAAGGCCAAGCTGATGCAGATTGCGAGTGAGGACATCACCGTCCAGAAAAACGGGAAATCACAGGCCATGACGCACCTCGACGCCATGGTGTTTACGGTATTTGCAAAGGCTCTCAAAGGGGACCTTCCGGCCATCAAATTTATTTCCGATTATATCGGAGTCGATGTCTCGGAGACCAGTCATCCCCAACAGCTTCAGCTGACGTCAGCTGATCTCGAAGCGATGAGTGCGCATGCAGACTGGTTGAAACTTCTGGAGGACGCCCAGAGCGAACATGACCTCGAACACCCGACGGAGGACGACGATGACGTCACTGATACCCCCAGCTGAGGCCGCCCGGCTTCTCTACCGCGACAATCTCATGAGCTACGTCATCCGTGCCTTTCGCGAGCTGCGCGGCGACGTGCCATTGGACGTCGCACTCTACATGCGGGCCATCTGCCATTTGCTGGAACGCATCGAGCGCGGGGAGGTCAAGCGCGCCATGATCCTCATGCCACCGCGCCACCTCAAATCCACAATAGCCAATGTGGCCTTCACTGCCTGGTTGATGGGGCGCCATCCCGGAGCGCGGATCTTGTCCCTGAGTTATGGAAGCGATCTCGCCGAAGGGTTCAGTCGGGACGTGCGCAGATTGATCGAGGCGCCGTGGCATCGAGCTGTGTTTCCCGAACTTTTGCTCGATCCGCGTCGTGCATCGGCTTCGGAACTCCGGACGACAGCAGGGGGGTACCGAATGGCCCGCTCGATGGGCGGGGCAATAACCGGCTTCGGAGGCGACTTCGCAATCATCGATGACCCGATGAAAGCCGAGGACGCCCAATCGGAAACTCAACGCGACGCTGTTTACAAGCGGTATAGCGAGACCACAGTAAGCCGCCTTGATAAGCCAATACATGGCGCCATCCTTCTGATCATGCAGCGGCTCCATGAGGATGATCTGGCCGGACGTCTCTTGCCCTCAGGCGACTGGGAAATCCTCGAGCTGCCTGCCATTGAGACAAGAGTCCGGGAGGTCCCGCTTCCCGGAGGGGCGACCTGGACACGCTGCCCTGATGACATCCTGGCACCGACGCATATGGACCGAGGGACACTCGACCGGGTGCGACGGGAAGTCGGGTCCAAGACCTTCGAGGCACAGTATCAGCAATCCCCCACCCCGGCCGGCGGCTCGATCATTCGGCCCGAGTGGTTCGGGACCATCCCTGCAAACCTGCGCCGGAAAGACTACGAGGCCATCGTGCAGAGCTGGGATACCGCCTCGGTGCCGGGCGAATCCAATGACTACTCGGTCTGCACCACCTGGGGGCTCAAGGGCAATTACATCGACTTGCTCGATGTGCATCGCGGTCAGCACATCTACCCGGAGCTTCGTCAAATGGCGTTCAAGCTCCGGCAGACATGGGCGCCGCATTTGATCGTGGTTGAGACCCAGGATGTCGGGCGCAGCCTATGCGATGATCTGATGCGACAGAACCATCGTGGCGTCCGGGGCTTCTCTCCGCGGCATGACAAGGTGCAGCGGATGTCTGCACAAACTGTAAAACTGGAACGTAAGGAGGGACGACTACCGCACGACGCACTTTGGAAAGAGGGTTTTCTGTCTGAGGTCGCGTCCTTCCCAAACGGCAAATATGATGACCAGGTGGACACCATGTCCCAGCTGCTCTACGCCCTCGATCGCCAACCTGCGGAGCTGCGGCACTGTTCACGCTTCAAGGGGTGACGGCAAGGACATCGTCGGCGATTAGAAAAAGTGATCAACGCTTGCCCAAGCGGCGTCAAAGAGCAAACCCCAGCGCACGCTCCTGAGCGTGCCAGTCGAGGGGCAGCGCCCTACGCACCAGCCGTTCGAGCGTCAGGTCAGCCGGCTGGGTTCCCTGCAGGAACGCGGTTTGGATCGAGGGCGCGAGAAAGGCCAGTTGCGCCCGAGTTCGGATATACGCCTCAGTGACCTGTTCGCGTCGTGCGATCTGCGAAATCGGCATGCCGCCGTGAAGATCCGCCGCCCATTTATGTGCCTTGGCCAAGCCCCGCAGAAGCGTGCGATCCGGCACTGGCTGAATGTCCCCGACCACGAGCCGGTTCTCTACGCCGCGACGCCGTACCGTAAACGGGGCATCGATGGAGACCGCCCGCTCTGCGAGCTTGTCCGGCGCAATCTCCAAAGCCGCCGCAAGCGCCTCGCGATCGAGCGTCACGGAAACCCTCTCGTGCCCGAGCTGTCCCTTTTTGACAAGCTGCGCCAATAGCTGCGACTCCCCGTTCCGCAGGCGCTCAGTCAATCTCGTCACCATGCGACCGGTGGCATCGGCCGTCCCCAGGTTCGGCGTGCCGAACAAGGCATGGCGCGTGGACAGGTGATCGAGGTGATCCGCAACGAGGACGGCGACCCCGATTTCAAAGCGCCTCGCTGACAAGCGCCAACCGCTTGGATCCTTTGTCCCAGTGAGTATGCGGTTCGAGACATAGTAGCGGACGCGCATCTGACCTTTGCTCGTATGACTCGGCGTCAAGCGATCGCCAGTCTGGTCACGGAACTTTCCCATCAGCGGAGCGGAACCGGTCGGGCCGACCTGCGCCGTAGCTTTCGACCTCGGCCGTGCGCTCGCCGCCTGCAGCTTGACCTTCACGCGGTCCCAAAGGTCAGCATCGATGATGGCAGCATGTTGACCGTCGAACACCTTGTCCTTGTGGCGGATGCGGCCCGTATAGATCGGGTTGCAGAGAATGTGATGGATCTGGCCGCGTGAGAGTGGCCCGCCACCCTGCACCCGGCCCGTCGAGAAGACATGCCGCTTGGAGCGCAGGCCGCGGTGCTCGGCTTCCTGCTCGACAGCCCGAAGGCAGCAGAGCTCGTCGTAGAGAGCATAGAGGGTCTCGACGGTCTCACGCTCCGCCTCGTTGATGACGAGGCTGCGGGTGTTGGGGTCGGGATGTGCGTCATAGCCCAGCGGCGGGACACCCCCCATCCAGAGACCCCGCTTCTTCGAGGCCGCGATCTTGTCACGGATGCGCTCGGCGGTGACCTCACGCTCGAACTGCGCAAAGCTCAAGAGCATGTTGAGTGTCAGTCGGCCCATCGAAGAGGAGGTGTTGAAGGCCTGCGTGACAGACACGAACGAACAGCCTGCCGCCTCGAACCGGTCCACCAGCTTGGCAAAGTCCGAAAGGGAGCGCGTGAGCCGGTCGATCTTGTAGACCACCACCATGTCGATGCGGCCGTTATCGATGTCGGCCATGAGGCGTTGTAGCCCTGGGCGCTCCAACGTGCCACCCGACGCGCCGCCATCGTCATAGCGGGCGGGCAGTAGGGTCCAGCCTTCGCCACGCTGGCTGGTCACATAGGCCGCGCAGGCCTCGTGCTGGGCGTCGAGGGAGTTGAAACCCTGCTCCAGCCCGTCTTCTGTCGACTTGCGGGTATAGATCGCGCACCGGATTTTGCGGCTCACCGCCCTGCCCCGCCATGCAAGCCGAAGAAACGCGGCCCCGACCAGTGCGCGCCGGTGATCTCTCGCGCGATGGCCGAGAGCGAGCGCCAGGTCTGATCGCGCCACCGGAACCCCTGTTCCGTGACATCAACGACATGGGTGATACCGTTCCACTCGCGCAAGAGCCGCCCGCCAGGCTGCAGGCCATCACTGCGCTTCGGCGCGTCCTCCCCCGCCGCGCGCTCCAGTTTGGCCGAAAAACCTTTGGGCAGCCCGCCCATGGCGCGGGCCTGCACCTCGAAGGCGAGCACCCGTCGCAGGAAGGGCCGGCTCAGGCTCTTTGGCGGCGGTACGTCGAAGAGATCTTGCCAGAGCGCTAAGAGCTGCTGGCGGTCCATCATTTCTATCTCGTCGATTTGAGGCATCATGTGGCGCCGCCTGTGGCCGTGACCCGATAGATCGACTTGCCTGCGTCGTCCCTGGTGCGGTCGATAACGTGTCCCGCCTTGCGCAGGCCGCTGAGCGCCGCCCGCACGGTGTGCGGCTGCCAGCCCGTCGCATTGCAGAGATCGTCAAGGCTGGCGCCGCCCTCGACTTCCAGCATCTCGCGCATGAGCGTGGCCTTGGTCTTCCTCGGCGTCTTCGGTTTGGAGGCTTGCCGTTTGTGTGCCGCGCTCCTGGTCTTATTGCCTGCCAGCTTTGCCTTCGTCTTCGTCATGTTGGTCTCCCGTGTTGCGGGCCAGCCGAATGCCGGCCCTGTCACCGAGAGCAGCCCGAAACTCTGTCGGGCGCATGGACAGCAACGCTCGAAACGGCGCGACAGTCCAGTACGTTTCGGAGAAAACGCGTCAATGTTTTGCAAGTTGAGCAAAACATCCCTCGTGATGGCGTCAGATGACAAAGACGAGATATAACCAGAATTCTACCCAGCTCAAAATCAGATGGGTTCTTTACCACTACTCAGCGATTGGACTACGCATAGGTCGCGAGCCTTTACAGGCTGCCACTGTCAATAAACTCGGATGCATATCGAAAGGGCACCATGACGCCGGAAGAAAAAATCAAAGCACTTGAGGATCAAGTGATCGAGGTGCAACACGCGGCAGTGGCAATGGTCATGGGAATGGCAGAGGCCGTCACAAACGGCCCGAATGCACGCGAAGACCTGGCTCGTGGTTTTGACCAAGCGGCCGCCCAGAGTGAAGGCGAGGCACGTCGGCTGGCAGAACTGGTCGCCACGGCACTGAGACACCACGACGGCACACGAAACGGGTGATCTGCAGGATACAGGACCGAGCGTTCGATACCGGCTTCCTCCAGCCCTGGACTTCGCGGAAACATATCCCCGCGTGGAGGCCGCCGTTGGTTTCCTCGTTGACTGGTCAGCCCACGCACGCGCGGCTCGCGTTGTGATGGCTCGGGCCGACGAATTGGACGGTAATTCCTATCACACTCTCTCGACTACCGCCGATGCGATTGAGGCGGAGCACCCGCTCTCGGCAACGTTGATGCGGCGCGCAATGATTGAAGACAGCCTCGATGGCGCGAAATCCAAACGCTATCGTCACGCGGCGCGGCATCTTGAAGAATGCCAGTCATGCGATGCCGCCATTGAAGACCATGGAGACGCCCCAACCCACGCGGAATTCGTCACGGCACTCAAAGAGAAACACCCGCGCAAACATGGGTTCTGGCGCCTGACTAACCAGTAGCGGCGGTCAAAGAGTGGCACCCGTCTTGCTCACTTGAACAAAGGATGGTCATTCAGTGTAAACCATTGGACCATAGAGCGGATAATCGAGCCTTGTTTACCGTCGTTTGCGATTTGTGTGCCGATCTGACATCCGGACCGACGGTTCGATACTGCTCCCCACCGTAACGAAAGTTCGAGATCACCATTTCGAAGGCAAGAACAAGTGGTCCCACGGAAAACACGCATGTGACATGCGCACCCCTATACTGAACCTGTAGAACCGATTAAGAGCCTCGGGTCACGACACAATGATAGCCCGAGTATGCCGCAGCACATGGTGAACGCCAAGGCCTCGACGCGACGCGAAGCAAAACTCCACAGTGCTTACCTGAAACGATCGGGCATCGTATGTCAGTGGCTGACAAGGCTTCGATATCCGGTGCGCTGATCCTCTATGACTTTGCCGTCGTTTGGAAGGCTGCCCTTGGCGACGATCTCGATCCGGCCCTTCAGCTTGAGCGTATCGGCCAGCGCGTTGGCATAGGATTCGGGCTCTCCGCCATCGGCCTCGATCTGCACGGTCATCACGTCCATCTCGCCCTCGCGGCTGGCGATCACCCGGGCGCGGGAAATCTCGTCATGGCGCGACACCAGCGCCGCCACCTGCTCGGGGCGCACGAACATGCCCTTGATCTTGGTCGTCTGGTCGGCCCGGCCCATCCAGCCCTTGATGCGAATATTCGTGCGGCCACAGGGGCTTGCGCCCTCCATCACCGCCGACAGGTCACCGGTGGCAAACCGGATCAGCGGATAGTCCGGGTTCAGCGTGGTCACCACCACCTCGCCCACCTCGCCGGGGGCGACGGGCGTGCCGGTGCCCGGCCTCACGATCTCCACGATCACACCCTCGTCGACGATCATCCCGTCGGCCGCCTCGCTTTCATAGGCGATATTGCCCAGGTCGGCGGTGGCATAACATTGCAGAC
>NZ_JAUCYU010000017.1 GCF_030373445.1 Roseovarius sp. | reverse complement strand
TGTTTCGATGGTGTAGATATGACACCAACAATAAGTGTTGTAAAGACACTTAATGGGCCCGCGACGCAGATTCCGCGTAAAGCACTGAAAATGATGGATTCAATTTCGGATTTTCCGCGCGGGCGCGCCGTTCCCGACCCGGTGCCAGCCCCGACTCACCCTGCCTGATTGCCCGGAATTGGCCGATTCCCGCGCAGTTTCGAAGGACGTTCAGCGGAAAACCGTGTTTACACCGACCGCGCTGCCTATATAGTGTCGGCAATACACATAGAGGTGAGCATGACCTATCAATACGAGTACCCGCATCCCGCCGTCACGACCGACACGGCGGTGTTTTCCATCATCGAGGGGCGGCTCAACGTGGCGCTGATCGAGCGGGGCGGGGAGCCCTACAAGGGGCGCTGGGCGTTGCCGGGCGGGTTCGTCCAGATGGACGAGGACCTCGAGACCGGCGCCCGGCGCGAGCTGGCGGAGGAGGCCGGGGTGACGCCCGCGCAGCTGGAAGGGCTGCCGTTCCTGCAGCTTGGCGCCTATGGCCGGCCCGACCGCGACCCGCGTGAACGGGTGATCACGGTTGTGTTCCTGACGCTGGTGCCGATGGACCGGCTCAAGCTGGTGGCCTCGACCGACGCGGCGCGGGCGGAGTGGTTCTCCTTCGACAAGCTGCCGGAGCTGGCCTTCGACCATGCGACGATCCTCGAGGATGCGCGGATGGCGCTGGCGAAGCTGGTGTCGACCGACCTGGGGGATGACGCCTCGGTGGTGTTTTCCTTCCTGCCCGAGGAGTTCACCCTGTCACAGGCGCAGGTGGCTTTCGAGACGATCAAGGGCGAGCCGCTGGAGAAGCGGAATTTCCGCAAGTGGATCAATTCGCATTGGGATCTTGAGGATCTGGAGAAGAAGACCACCGGCGGGCGGCACCGGCCGGCAAGCCTTTACAAGCTGAAGGGGCGCAGGAAGGCGGCTTGAAGGGGCAGGCGCCGCGCATCGGCGGGCCGTGGTGCGGCGATCCGACGTTGGTGATGGGCAGTTTATGCCTGCCAAGTACATCCGTCACTCGAGCGTGGCGCTTGCGTCTGCCAAATCGCCGTGCCGTCGGGGCGGCCCACCTCTCGGCGATTGCAGGCAATCGCCTGTCGGCCAGCGGTCGATGCGCGGCGGCGCGCCCTTGGCGCGCCTTTGTTCCGCGCAAGGCGTGTCCGGTCTAGCGTTGGTGCCTCAGACCCCCAGCCACCTCGTATGCGCCTCGTCGTCCCTGGCCAGCGCCGCCGCGTCGCCGCGCCAGACGATCTGGCCGCGGCCCATCAGGCTGATATCGTCGGCGAGCCCGAGGGCGAAGTTCAGGTTCTGCTCGACCAGCAGGATGGTGAGCCCCGAGGCCTTCAGCTCCTTCAGCTTGCCGAAGATCTGCTGGATGATGATCGGCGCCAGCCCCTCGGTCGGTTCGTCGAGCATCAGGATGCGGGGTGCGGCCATCAGCGCGCGGCCCACCGCCAGCATCTGTTGTTCGCCGCCCGACAGCTCGTGCCCGCCATTGTTCAGGCGGTCGGCGAGGTTGGGGAAGAACGTCACCACCTTGTCGACCGTCCAGTCCGACCCCGGCCCGGCCAGCCGGCCGGCGAGTTCGAGGTTCTCGCGCACCGTCAGGGCGCCGAAGATGTCCCGCGTCTCGGGCACGTAGGCCACGCCCAGCCGGGCGATGTCATAGGGCAGCTTGCCGGAGATCTGCTGGCCGGCCAGCGTGACGCGCCCCGCCGTCAGCGGCAATTGACCGATCACCGATTTCAGCGTGGTCGACTTGCCCACCCCGTTCCGGCCCAGGAGCGCGTGGACCGTGCCCTCGCGCACCTTCAGGTCGAGCCCGTGCACCACGCGGGTCTCGCCATAGCCGGTTTCGATCCCTTCCAGCTCAAGCATCCTGCTGCCAGTCCCCCAGGTAGATGTCGCGCACGACCGGGTTGCCGCGCGTCTCGTCCGGTGTGCCCTCGAACACCACCTCGCCGAAATTCAGCACGGTGATCCGGTCGGCCACGTCGAAGGCGAGGTCCATGTCATGCTCGATGATCAGCACGGTCAGCTCTTCGGGCAATGATTTCAGCAGCCGGTGGAAGCCCTCGATCATCGAGGGGCCGACGCCCGAGGTGGGCTCGTCCATCAGCAGGAGCTTGGGCCGGGTGGCCAGGGCGATGCCCACTTCGAGCTGCCGCCGGTTGCCGTAGGAGGCGGCCTTGACGGGCGTATCCAGCAGGTCGGTGAGCGAGACCAGTTCGGCGGCTTCCTCGACCGCCTCCTTCACGCCGCGGTCGCGGAAGCTGTCCTTGACCAGCCAGGCGATCTTGCCCTGCGCGGCCGCCGCGGCCAGCGTCAGGTTCTCGCGCACGGTGAGGTCCTCGAAGAGGTTGTTCTTCTGGTAGCTGCGCGACAGCCCCATGCGCGAGCGCTGGCTGACGCTCATGCCGGAGATCGACGTGCCGCCGACGAGGATGTCGCCCGCCGTGGGCTTCAGCTCGCCCACCAGCAGGTTGAAGAGCGTGGTCTTGCCCGCGCCGTTGGGCCCGAGGATCACCCGGCGTTCGCCCTGTTCCAGCTTGAACGAGACGTTGCGCGTGACCTGCAGCCCGCCGAAAGCCTTGGAGAGGTTGTGGACGTCAAGCATTCTGCGCCGCCCCCCTGGCCTTGCGCCGGGTCATCCAGTGCTCGATCTGGCCGTAAAGGCCGCGGCCGCCCGCGAGCACCGTGGCGATCAGGACAAGGCCCACGACGATGTGCCAGTGGTCGGTATAGCCGCTCAGCTCGTGCTTGAGCAGGACGAAGGCGATGGCGCCGATCATCGGGCCGATCAGCGTGCCGAGACCGCCGAGGATCACCACGATCAGCGCCTCGCCCGACACCGTCCAGAACAGCAGTTCGGGCGAGATGTACTGGATGTGCTGGCCCGCGATGATGCCCGCGACGCCCGCCAGCAGGCCGGAGAAGCCCATGGCGCGGGCGCGGTGGATGATGGTGCTGACACCGATGGCGCGCATCCGCGGCTCGTTGGAGTGGATGCCGCAGAGGGTGCGCCCGAAGGCCGAGCGCATGACCCAGGCGGCGGCGACGTAGCACAGCAGCACCAGCAGCAGGGCGTAGAGCGCGAAGGGCAGCGACTTGTTCATGGCGATGCCGGCCCAGTCGAAGTCGAACCTTGGCAGGCCGCCCATCCCGTCATCGCCGCCCAGCCAGCGGGATTTGAAGATCACGGTATAGGCCATCTGTCCGAAGGCGAGGGTGGCCATGATGAAATAGATGCCGGTGGTGCGCGCGGTGATCCAGCCGACCACGGTGCCGAACACCGCCGCCGCGCCGATGGCGGCCACGGCCGAGGGCAGGGCGGGATAGCCCAGCTTGGCCGTCAGGATGCCGTAGGTATAGGCCGAGACGCCCATGATGGCACCGTGGCAGAGCGAGACCATACCGCCGAACCCCGCCACCACGTCGATGCTGATGGCGAGGATGGCGAGGATGGCGATTTCCACCACGATCTCGCGGGCGAAATAGCCGCCGTAGATGGCGTAGAGCGCGAGCGCCACGAGTGCGAAGACAAGGACGATGGAACGGGTCGGGGTCTGGTGGAACATCGGCTCAGGTTCCTCGCGCCGGGATCAGCCCTTGCGGGCGCAGGACAAGGATCGCGGCCAGCAGCAGGTAGCTTGCCACGGCGGCGAAGCTTGGCAGGAAGGCCGCGCCGACGGTTTCGATCAGGCCGACGATGAGCGAGCCCGCGATGGCGCCCTGGAGGCTGCCAAGGCCGCCGATGACGACGACGATCAGCGTCGGGATCAGGATCGAGATGCCCATGCCCGTGGTGGCCGAGAAGACCGGCGCGGCCACGACGCCCGCCAGCCCGGCCAGCGCGCAGCCGACGCAGAAGACCGCGAAGAACAGCCGCCCCACGTTGATGCCCATCGCGGCGGCCATGTCGCCGTTTTCCACGCTGGCGCGGATCATCGCGCCGATCTGCGTGCGGGCCAGCACGAGCCACAGTACCGCCATCACCACCGCGCCGAGGCCGATGATGAAAAGCCGGTAGGTCGGGTAGGAGACGCCCAAGAGGTTGGAGGTGCCCGACAGCCCCGCCGGCGCGTCGAGCCCCAGCGCGATGTCGCCCCAGCCCAGCCGGGCGATGTCGAGGAAGACGAAGATCAGCCCGAAGGTGACCAGCACCTGGTTCATCGGTCCGGCGCCGCGTAGCCGGTCGATCAGGGTGAAGTAGAGCAGCGCGCCGATCGCCGTGACACCCAGCGGCGCAAGGATGAACGCGCCCCAGTAGCTGCCGGTCAGCGCCGCCGCCGAGATGCCCAGGTAGGCGCCCATCATGTAGAGCGCCCCGTGGGCGAGGTTGACGAAATGCAGCAGCCCGAAGATCACCGTCAGCCCGATCGACAGCAGGAACAGCAGCATCGAGTATTGCAGTGCGTTCAGGAACTGAAGAACCCAGAAACCCGCATCCATGACCGGCCCCTTTTCACCCCGGGTTGGTTTGCAGAAGGTACACCCCCGAACCGGCCCGGTCCGGGGGCGACACCTTGCGTGGTCTTAGTCGAGCTGACAGCCGTTCGGCTCGTCGCGCACGGCTTCGATCTTGCCAAGGACCTTCTGGGTCAGGCCGTCGCCTTCCTTGACGGTCTCGTAGATATAGACGTCCTGCACGATGTTGTTGGTGGCGGCGTCGATCTCGACCGGGCCGCGCGGGCTGTCGAAGGTCAGGCCCCGCAGCGCCTCGGCGATCGAGGCGCGGTCGCTGGCGCCCGAGTCGATGGCGGCCATCAGTGCCTTGGCGGCGTCGTAGCCCTGGATGGTGAACTCCGACGGCGCCTTGTCCTGCGCGGCCTTGTAGGTCTCGACGAACTTGGTGTTCAGCTCGTTATCGACCGTCGGCACGTAGTGCAGCGAGGCGATGACGCCCACGGCGGCGTCGCCTTCGGCGGCCACGTAGAGCGGCGAGGTCACGAAGCCCGAGCCGTAGAGCGGCAGGTCTTCCTTGAGGTCGAACGAGCCGTACTGCTTGACGAAGCTGATCGCCTCGCCGCCGGCGTAGAACACGAAGAGCGCCTCGGCGCCCGACGACTTGGCGTTGGTCAGGTAGGGCCCGAAATCGCTGGTCTGGCCGAAGGGCGTGAATTCGCCGCCCACGACCTCGCCACCGCCCTCGGTGAATTTCTGGCTGAACGCGTCGACCATCTGGTGCCCAGCGGCATAGTCGGGGGCCAGGGTGTAGGCCGTCTTGACGCCCTGCTCGGCCAGCCATTCGCCCATCGGGCGCGACACCTGCCCGTTCGAGAAGGACACGCGCGTGATGTAGGGCGAGCAGGCCTCGCCCGTCGCCTCGTCATTGCCGGCATTGGCGACGATCAGCGGCACTTCCGCGCCGTCGACGAAATCCCGCACCGCGCCGAGCACGCCCGAGGACACGAGGCCCATGATGACGTCGACCTCGTCCTCGAGCACCAGCTTGCGCGCCTTGGCCAGCCCGACCGGCGGTTTCGCCTCGGTGTCTTCCTTGACCAGCTCGAATTCGCCGGTGCGCCCGGCCTCTTCCAGCGCCATGTTGAAGCCGAGGGTGATCTCGTTGCCGAGGGCCGCGTAGGTGCCGGAATAGGGCAGCAGCACGCCGACCTTCGTCTGTGCGCTTGCCCCGGTCACGGCGAGCAGTGATGCCGCCGCAGCGGTCAGAAACAGTTTCTTCATTGGTATCCTCCCTAACGATATCCTTGCCGAGACTACGGGCAGGTATCGATTCCTGTCTATGCAAAAAAGTGCAGATTGTAAAGGTGAATGTTGCAATATTGCGCAACAAGTGCATTATACGACCAAACCGCTCTATTCGATTCTGTCGTGGCCAATTCGGGAGGAGGCACACATGTCGCAGGAACGTTTCGAGGCCCTGGTCGGCGAGGTTGCGGAGGCCATCGAGGGCAAGCCGCTCGACGCCGGTCTGGCCGGGTATCTCAACAAGACATGGCCGAAGGACGGCCCCGAATTCGCCGAGCTGCGCGAGCTGTGCGCCGAGGGCGAGCGGGACGGCTGGCTGATGTCGCGCGAGGCCGGCGGCATCCGCTTTGGCCGGGCCGTGAAGCCCGGCGGCGCGGCGGGGGATTTCAGCGTCGACGTGGTGCGCATGAAGGATGTACGCGGGCCCCATCACATCCATCCCACGGGCGAGATCGGTGCGATCATGGGCCTTGACGGCCAGCCGCATTTCGATGGCTTCGCCGAGGGCTGGTATGTCTACGAGCCCGGCACCGACCATCACCCGACGGTCACCGGGGGCGATGCCTACGTGCTCTACCTGCTGCCGCAGGGCGCGATCGAGTTTACCGGCAAGTAGGCCGGGCACGCCGGGCCCCGCGCCCGGCGACGGGAGGAGGACCCATCAATGAACGACAATGCCGCACTCTATTTCGTGGACCGCCACATCGAGGAGGGCCGTTCCGACAAGGTGGCCTTCCGCGAGGCCGATGGTGCGAAGCGCAGCCTGACCTATGGCCAGCTGGCACAGGAAGCCGCCCGCTTCGGCGGGGCGCTGGAGCGGCACGGCGTGCGGCGCGAGGAGCGGGTCGCGATGATCGTGCAGGACCAGGTCGAGTTCCCGGTGATCTTCTGGGGCGCGCTCAAGGCCGGGGCCATCCCGGTGCCGCTCAACACGCTTCTGTCGACGCAGGTCTATGACAGCATCCTTTCCGACAGCCGGGCCTCGGTTCTCGTGGTGTCGCAATCGCTGTGGGAGACGGTGGCGCCCGCAGTACAGGACAACCGCTACCTGCGCGCCGTGGTGGTGATCGGCGAGGCGCCCGAGGGCACCGGAAGTTACCAGTCCTTCGTCAAGGACGCGCCAGAGATCGAGACGGTCGAGGCCAGCGCCGACGAGCTGGCCTTCTGGCTCTATTCCTCGGGCTCGACCGGCGCGCCCAAGGGCGTGCGGCACGTGCATTCCAGCCTGCAGGCCACGGCCGAGTGCTTCTCGCGCGATGTGCTGGGGATCACCGAGGACGACACGGTCTATTCCGTCGCCAAGATGTTCTTTGCCTACGGGCTGGGCAACGCCATGTCCTTCCCGATGTCGGTGGGCGCGACCACGGTGATTGCCGCCGGGCGGCCGACGCCCGACCTGGTCTTCCGCATCATGAAGGAGGAGAAGCCGACTATCTTCTGCGGGGTGCCGACGCTCTATGCCGCGCTGGTCTTCGAGCAGGAGAAGGCGGGCACGCCGCCCGATCATTGCATCCGCCTCTGCACCTCCGCCGGCGAGGCGCTGCCGCGCGAGGTGGGCGAGCGATGGCACCGTCTCTGGGGCGCGCATATCGTCGATGGCGTGGGCTCGACCGAGATGCTGCATATCTTCCTGTCGAACCGGCCCGACGACATCGTCTACGGCACCTCCGGCACGGCGGTGCCCGGTTACGAGGTGCGGCTGGTGGACGAGCATGACGAGGACGTGGCCGAGGGTGAAGTGGGCGAGCTGCTGGTGCGCGGCCCGTCGAGCGCCGAGGGCTACTGGAACCGCCGGCACAAATCCATGTCGACCTTCGCCGGGCACTGGACCCGCACGGGCGACAAGTATGAACGCACGCCCGAGGGCCGCTACGTGTATTGCGGGCGGACCGACGACATGTTCAAGGTCTCGGGCATCTGGGTCAGCCCCTTCGAGGTCGAGCAGACGCTGGTCGAACACCCGTCCATCCTCGAAGCCGCGGTCATCGGCCGGGCGGACGATCAGGACCTGATCAAGCCCGCCGCCTATGTGGTGCTGAAGGATGGGGCCGAAAAGGTCGATGCCGACACGCTCAAGGGCTACGTGAAGGACAAGATCGGCATGTGGAAATACCCCCGCTGGATCGAGGTGGTCGACGAGTTGCCGAAGACCGCCACCGGCAAGATCCAACGTTTCAAACTGAGGGAGAGCGCGTGATGAGCATCGACTGGAACGCCGGCAAGGGCACGCTGACGGCGGGCGGCAAATCGCTGGAATGGGCCGCGTTCGGCGCGGCGCCGGGGGAAAACCCGGTGATCGTCATGCTGCACGAGGGGCTGGGCTGCCTCGCCCTCTGGCGCGACTTCCCCGAGCGGGTGGCGCAGGCCACGGGCTGCCCGGTTTTCGCCTTTTCCCGCGCGGGCTATGGCCAGTCGGACCCGGCCGACCTGCCCCGGCCGCTGGATTACATGACGCGCGAGGCAGTCGACGTGCTGCCCGACGTGCTGAACGCGCTGGGCGATGGGCCGGTGATCCTGTTCGGACATTCCGACGGGGCCACGATTGCCGCGGAATATGCCGGGAGGGTGGAAGACTACCGCGTGCGCGGCCTGATCCTGATGGCGCCGCATTTCTTCACCGAGGAGATGGGCCTGGCCGAGATCGCCAAGGCGCGCGAGGTGTTCGCGGAGGGCGACATGAAAACCCGGATGGCCAAGTACCATCGCGACCCCGAGGCCACCTTCCGCGGCTGGAACGACGCGTGGCTCGACCCGGGCTTCAGGGCGTGGAACGTGGCCGAGGTGATCGACTACCTGCGCATTCCGTCGCTGGTGATCCAGGGGCGCGAGGACCAGTACGGCACGCTGGCGCAGGTCGAGGAGGTCGAGACCCGCAGCTATGCGCCGGTCGATACGGCCGTGATCGACGCGTGCAGGCATTCGCCCCACATGGACCAGCCCGAGAAGACGCTGGCGGCGGTGGCCGAGTTCACCGCGCGCCTGACCCGGATCGAGGCGGCGGAGGTCGAGGTCGCGTGAGCCCCGCACCGTGACCCGCGCCCCGGCATTGACCCTGCCGCCCCGGCCCTACCTTCCGGGGAAGACCGAGCGGCCAGACGAGGCGATTTTCGAGCCGCTGAAGGAGGGGCTTTCGCCGGCGATGACACCGGAGGAAATGGCGCAAAGCGCGGCGTTCCTCGGCGGGAAGGAGGCGTTTGCGCAAGGGTATTTCTGGGAGGCCCATGAACTGTGGGAGGCCGTCTGGATGGTCCTGCCCCCCGCCAGCGCCGAGCGGCACCTGCTGCAGGGGCTGATCCAGCTGGCCAATGGCGGGCTGAAGGCGCGGATGGGCCGCGAGAATGCCGCCCGCCGCATCGCCGCGCTGGCCGACACGGCCCTGCGCGAGGCCTTCCTGCAGGGGCAGGAGAGGCTGATGGGGCTGGGCCGCGCGGAGGTGGAAGAGATGAGGAATCACGCGCGGGCACATACCGGGTGAGGGGTGTGCAAAATAATGCCAAATCCCGCCAGATTGGCAATTGCCCGCCATAAACTAATGAAATAAGGGGTTATATCGTGCACAAAACACGGGCTTTGCGGTTTACATGCCCACCCATAAGCACTATGATGCAACTTAACGCACAAGCAAGATTGGCTCGAACCGGGAGGACGCCGCGGTGACCAAGACCATAGATTTTCAGACCGACCCGTCGAAATACCGCCACTGGCGCGTCGAGTATGATGGCGACATCGCCAACCTCTACATGGATGTCGACGAGGATGGCGGGTTGTTCGACGGCTACCAGCTCAAGCTGAACTCCTACGACCTCGGCGTCGATATCGAGCTGGCCGACATCGTCCAGCGGATGCGCTTCGAGCATCCGGAGGTGAAGGTCGTCGTCATGCAGTCGGGCAAGGACAAGGTGTTCTGCGCCGGCGCCAATATCCGGATGCTGGGCGGCGCGGCGCACAGCCACAAGGTCAACTTCTGCAAGTTCACCAACGAGACGCGCAATACCTACGAGGCGGCCGAGGCCGACTCGGGCCAGAAATACATTGCCGCCGTAAAAGGCTCCTGCGCGGGGGGCGGGTACGAGCTGGCGATTGCCTGCAACCACATCATGCTGACCGATGACAGCACGTCCTCGGTCGCGCTGCCCGAGGTGCCGCTGCTGGCCGTGCTGCCGGGCACCGGCGGCCTGACCCGGGTGACCGACAAGCGCAAGGTGCGCCGTGATCTGGCCGACGTGTTCTGCTCGATCGAGGAAGGCGTGCGCGGCAAGCGGGCCAAGGACTGGGATCTCGTCGACGAGGTGATCCCCAACTCGAAATTCGACGCTACGGTGCAGGAGCGCGCGAAGGAATTCGCCGCCGCCTCGAAGAAGGCCACCGGCAAGGGCATCACGCTCGGCCCCATCGACCGCACCATCGGCGAGGACGGCTCGCTGACCTATTCGCTGGTCGAGGTGGAGCTTGACCGCGACCGCCGCCGGGCGACCATCACGCTCAAGGGCCCCGATGGCGAGGCGCCCGCCGATGCCGCCGCGCTGGAGGGGCAGGGGGATCAATCCTACCTGCTGAAGCTCGCCCGCGAGCTGGACGATGCCATCCTGCACCTGCGCCTCAACGAGGCCGAGCTGGGCCTGCTGACCTTCCGCACCCAGGGCGACCCCGAGGCTGTGCTGGCGCATGAAAAGGTCCTGCTCGACAACAAGGACAACTGGCTTGCCAACGAGACCCTGCAATACTGGAAGCGCGTCCTGAAGCGGATCGACGTGACCTCGCGCAGCCTTGTCGCGCTGGTCGAGCACGGCTCCTGTTTCGCGGGCGTGCTGGCCGAGCTGCTGTGGGCCGTCGACCGCTCCTACATGATGGAGGACGAGTTCGAGGGCGACAACCGCCCCGTCGCCACCGTCACCCTGAGCGATGCCAATTTCGGGCAATACCCGATGGGCAACGACCTGACCCGGCTCGAGACCCGCTTTCTTGGCCAGCCCGGCCACGTGGCGGAGCTGAAGGCCAGGACCGGCGAACCGCTGGAGGCCGAGGCGGCCAAGGAGGCCGGCCTCGTCACCTTCGCCTATGACGATATCGACTGGGAGGACGAGATCCGCATCTTCATGGAAGAGCGCGCCTCGTTCAGCCCGGATGCGATGACGGGGATGGAAGCCAACCTGCGCTTTGCCGGCCCCGAAACCATGGAAACCCGGATCTTCGGGCGGCTGACCGCCTGGCAGAACTGGATTTTCAACCGGCCGAACGCCGTCGGCGAGGAGGGCGCGCTGCAACGCTACGGCAGCGGCCTGCGCGGCAAGTACAACATGGAACGCGTCTGACCGGCGCAACTGGGAGACCTAAAACATGCTCGATCTCATCAATGTCAGCTACGACACGCAGATTCCCAACAACGTGAACCTGTCCTCGGACAAGCGCGTTCTGAAGGCGCTGGAAAAGTGGCACCCCGGGTATATCAACTGGTGGAACGACCTGATCCCCGACAATTTCCAGCAATCGCTGGTCTACCTGCGCACCGCCGTCAGCGTCGACCCCAAGGGCTGGGCCAAGTTCGACTACGTCAAGATGCCCGAGTACCGCTGGGGCGTGCTGCTGGCCCCGCAGGTGGAAGACCGCAAGATCCCCTGCGGCGAGCACGTGGGCGAACCGGCCTGGCAGGAAGTGCCGGGCGAATACCGCAACATGATGAAGCGCCTGATCGTCATCCAGGGCGATACCGAGCCCGCCTCGGTCGAGCAGCAGCGCTTCCTGGCGCTGACCGCACCGTCGCTCTACGACATGCGCAACCTTTTCCAGGTGAACGTGGAAGAGGGCCGGCACCTGTGGGCGATGGTCTACCTGCTGCACAAGTATTTCGGCGCCGATGGCCGGGAAGAGGCCGACGACCTGCTGCGCCGGTCGTCCGGTTCGGAGGAAGCGCCCCGGATGCTGGGCGCGTTCAACGAGGAAACGCCCGACTGGCTGTCGTTCTTCATGTTCACCTACTTCACCGACCGTGACGGCAAGATGCAGCTGGAAAGCCTTGCGCAATCGGGCTTCGACCCGCTGTCGCGCACCTGCCGCTTCATGCTGACCGAGGAAGCGCACCACATGTTCGTGGGCGAAACCGGCGTCGGCCGCACCATCGAGCGGACCTGCCAGGTGATGAAGGAAAACGGCATCGACGACCCCTACGATACCGACAAGATCCGGGCGCTGGGCGTGATCGACCTGCCGACCGTGCAGAAGAAGCTGAACCTGCACTACACCCTGTCGCTCGACCTGTTCGGTCAGGAAGTGTCGACCAACGCCGCCAATGCGTTCAACGCCGGCGTCAAGGGCCGCTATCACGAGCACCGGATCGAGGATGACCACAAGCTCGAGGGCGACACCTATACCGTGTGGGATTTCGAGGATGGCAAGGCCGTGCAGAAACAGGTGCCGGCGCTGACCGCCATCAACATGCGCCTGCGCGACGACTATACCCGCGACGCTTCGGGCGGGATCGGCCGGTGGAACAAGATCATCGAGAAGGCCGGAGTCGACTTCAAGCTCAAGCTGCCGCATGAAAGCTTCAACCGGCAGATCGGTGTCTTCGCCGGGCACAAGTTCAACCCCGAGGGCGAGATCGTGTCGGAGGCCGAGTACGAGAAGGGCATGGCCGACTGGCTGCCCACCAAGGCCGACGGCGATTTCATCCAGTCGCTGATGGAGCAGGTCACCGAGCCCGGCAAGTTCGCCGGCTGGATCGCCCCGCCGAAAGTCGGCATCGACAACAAGCCGGGCGACTTCGAATACGTCAAACTGCACATGGCGTAACCCGCCATGGCAAGCGCCGGCCCTGCCTGTCGCGGGGCCGGCATTCCCCAATTCCACCGGAGGAGACAATGCAGATCGATCGCCACATCGGCCACAAGCCCAACATGAGCGCATTGGGCGACGAACTGGCCGCCCTGCGCGGCAGGTGCATCGGCTGTACGGGCTGCAAGGGCACCTGCGCGGCCCTGATCGAGGCGCTGACCCTGCCGGACCATGTTCTGAAAGGGGGCGAGGCATGAACCAGCCGATCAAGCAACACCTGATCGACCCGGAAATCTGCATCCGCTGCTACACCTGCGAGATGACCTGCCCGATCGAGGCGATCACCCATGACGACAACAACGTCGTGGTCGACCCCGACAAGTGCGATTACTGCATGGCCTGCATCCCGGTCTGCCCCACCGGCAGCATCGACGAATGGCGCGTGGTCAAGGAGCCCTATTCGCTGGACGAGCAGTTCTCGTGGGAGGAGTTGCCCGAGCAGGAAGAAATCGAGGCCGCGGGCGCCGGCACCGAAGGCGGGATCGAGGCGCTGGACGACGCGATGGCCGCGCTGCTGGCCGAGGCGCACAAGGGTGCCGGCGGCAAGTCGAAGGCGCCGGCCTCGGCCGCCAAGCCCACGGTCAACCTCTACAACCTCGCCAACCCGGTCGAGGCGGTGGTGCAGGGCAATTACGGGCTGACCCATGACGAGAGCGACTCGGACGTCCGCCACATCATCCTGAACTTCGAGGGCAAGCCCTTCCCGGTGCTGGAAGGCCAGTCGATCGGCATCATCGCCCCGGGCGAGGACGAGAACGGCAAGCCCCACCTGCCGCGGCTCTATTCCGTCTCAAGCCCGCGCGACGGCGAGCGGCCGAACTACAACAACGTCTCGCTCACCGTGAAGCGGGAAGAGCATGGCGTCTGTTCCAACTACGTCTGCGACCTGAAGAAGGGCGACAAGGTCAAGGTCACCGGCCCGTTCGGCGCGACCTTCCTGATGCCCGACGACCCCGAAGCGCGGCTGCTGCTGGTCTGCACTGGCACCGGCTCGGCCCCGATGCGGGCCTTCACCATGCGCCGCCAGCGTGCGGTGGGCGAGAAATCGGGCGGCATGACCATGTTCTTCGGCGCCCGCACGCCGGAAAGCCTGCCGTATTTCGGCCCCTTGCGGAAAGTGCCCGACACCCTGCTGCAAAAGCACCTCGTCTTCAGCCGCCTGCCCGACAAGCCCCGCGAATACGTGCAGGACCGGATGGCCGTGGAAGAGGAGGTGGTCGCCGACCTGCTGCAGGACCCGAAGACCCATATCTATATCTGCGGCCTCCGCGGGATGGAGGAAGGGGTGGAACACGCCTTCGCCAACATCGCCGAAAGCATCGGCCAGCCCTGGCACGACCTGCGCGACACCATGCGCGACGAGGGCCGCTACCACGTGGAGACCTACTAGGCCGATGGACGATCAGGGCGGGCCGGGCGACGCCGGTATCTACGAGCACGAGATCCGCGTCACCTGGGCCGATTGCGACCCCGCGCGCATCGCCTATACCGGGCGCATCCCTTGCTTCGCGCTCGACGCGATCAACGGCTGGTGGGAGCATCACCTGGGCGGCGGCTGGTTCCAGATGGAGATCGACCGGAACATGGGCACGCCCTTCGTGTCGATGTCGCTTCAGTTCACCTCGCCGATCACGCCCCGGCACCGGCTGATCTGCCGGGTCTGGCCCAACCGGCTGGGCGAAACCTCGATCGGGTTCCATGTCGACGGTTACCAGGACGGCACGCTGTGTTTCTCGGGCGATTTCGTCAGCGTCTTCATCACCGCGTCGGAGTTCCGGAAGGCGCCGCCACCGCAGGAAATCCGCGCCCTCGTCGAGCGGCACCTTGTGCCCGCCTGAGCGGGTCTGATAGGCTTCGACCACGTCCGGCAGGTAGGTGGCGCAGGGGGCAACCTGCACCATATTGCCAACCTTGAGGGTTGTGTTCGACCCGTTTTCCTTTAAAATTCTGCACTATATTTCTCAAGGCGGGCAGCATGGCCGAAATCACCAACTTCCGGGGCGAAGTCACGGCAAACGCGCCGAAGGACAGCCTCGACCTCGAGGTGGAAGACCTGATGCAGCGCGTCGGCATGCGCGTGCGCAAGGCGCGCGAGCTGAAGGGCGTGCCCCGCCGGGTGATCTCGGAACGCTCGGGCGTTTCGCCCCGCTACCTCGCCCAGCTCGAAGCCGGGGAGGGGAACATCTCCATCGGCCTTCTGCAGCGCGTGGCCTCGGCCCTCGATCACCGGATCGAATGGTTCGTGGGCCAGGACGACCCCTGGACCTCGGACGCGCTGCGCATCGCCGACCTCTACCGCGCCGCCACCGCCGAGAAGCGGCAGGCCGCGATGGAGGCGCTGAGCACCCACAGCCCCGACCAGCTGCGCGCCCGCCGCATCTGCCTCATCGGGCTGCGCGGCGCCGGCAAGTCGACGCTTGGCGCGATGGCGGGGCAGATGCTGCACACCCCCTTCCTCGAACTCAATATCGAGATCGAGGAACATGCCGGCATGCCGGTCGCCGAGGTCGTGGCGCTTTACGGCCAGGAAGGCTATCGCGAACTGGAATCGCAGGCGCTCAGCCGCATCATCGCCACCCATGACACCGTGGTCCTCGCCGCCGCCGGCGGTATCGTGGCGGAGCCCGACACTTTCAAGACCCTGCTGGCCCATTTCCACACCATCTGGATCCAGGCCCGCCCCGAGGAACACATGAGCCGCGTCCGCAACCAGGGCGACACCCGCCCCATGGCCGGCAACCCCGAGGCCATGGAACAGCTTCGCAGCATCCTGAAAAGCCGCGAGGCGCTCTACGAACAGGCGGAGGCCCAGCTCGACACCACCGGCAAGCCGCTTCATGCCTCCGCCGAGGAACTGGTCGATCTGATCCGCGCCCGCGGCTTCCTCGACGAACCCCCCGCCTGACCCCGGAAACACGGGGATTTGCCCCCGGCAAAGATCGCGTTATTTCCCTCACAGGCCGACTGGAGGGGCAGAGAGGCAAGCGCATGACGGTCCATACGCGCCGGGAGGGGGCGACCGGATATGTCGAGATCGACACCCCGCCCGTGAACGCGATCGGGCCGGGCATCCGCAAGGGGCTGCTGGCCGCCGTGGACTGGGCCGAGGCCGAGGGGCTGGAGCGTGTCATCCTGTCGGCGCGCGGGCGCCTGTTTTCCGCGGGCATCGATATCCGCGAACTTGGCGCGCCGCCGCCCGAGCCGTACCTGCCCGACGTGCTGAACCGGATCGAGCGAAGCCGCGTGCCGTGGATTGCCGTGGCCCATGGCACGGCGCTGGGCGGCGGGCTGGAGCTGATGCTTGCCTGCCGCTATCGCATCGTTGCCCCCGGCACCCGGCTGGGCCTGACACAGGTCACGCTGGGCGTGGTGACAGGGGCGGGGGGCACGCAACGCCTGCCGCGCCTTGTCGGGCTGGAAAAGGCGCTCGAGCTGATCCCGAACGCGCGTACCGTCTCGGCGGAGGAGGCCAGGACAATCGGCCTCGTCGACGAGGTTGCCGCCGATCCTTCCGGCGCCGCCGAACGGCTCGGTTGCGACGTGCTGCGGGCGAAGCTGCCAGTCAACCGGCTTGAGCCCGGCGAGCTGTCGCCCTGCATCTTCGATGCCGCCCGCCGCGCGGCCGAGGCCAACATGCCCGGCCAGGTCGCCCCGCAGCGTGCCATCGACCTGATCGAGGTCTCCCAGTACATGCCCTTCGATGACGGGTTGATACAGGAGCGTGCCGCCTTCCTCGACCTGAGCCATTCCGCCCAGTCGAAGGCCCTGAACCACGTCTTCTTCGCCGAGCGCGCCGCCCGGGCGCCGGAGCGGTTCGAGAACACGCCCCGCCCGGGGCTCGACCGGGTCGCCGTGCTGGGTTCGGGTTTTCTCGGCTCGACTATCGCGTTCGCCCTGCTGATGGCGGGCCTGCCGGTGACCCTTGTGGAAACGGGCGATGACGGGCCCTGTTGCGCCACCTCGGGGATCGACCGGCAGTTCGACCTTGCCCGGCGCCACGGGCGGCTGACCGACGATACCGCCGCCGCCCGCCGCGCGGCGCTGACCCTTGCCGGCGATTTGGCCGGCGCCGGGCCGGTCAGGCTGGTGATCGACTCCGCTGACGGCGCGGGCGAGGAACGTGCCGGCCTGCTGTCCGCCCTGCCGCGCGGCGCGGTCCTCGCGACCACCGCGTTGCACGAGATCGACCGCCTTGCCCGGCACGCGCCCGACCCGACCCTCGTTGTCGGCCTGCATTTCTCCGCACCGGAGCAGTCGGCGGGCCTGCTGGAAATCGTCCCCGGCGCGGCAAGCTCCGACCTGGCCCGTGCCACCGCGTACGACCTTGCCGGGGCTCTCGGCATGCTGCCCGTTCTCTCCCGGCGCGCGGGGCGCGCCATCGGCCGCCGCCTCCTCGCGCGCTATGCCGAGGCCGCCGAAACCGTCCTGATGGACGGCTCCACCCCGTGGGAGGTCGACGAGGCCATGGTCGAGTTCGGCTTTGACACGGGCCCGTTCGAGGCGCAGGACAACACCGGCCTCGACCTTGCCCATGCCGAGCGCCGCCGGCAGGATGCCACCCGCGACCCGACCCGCCGCTACATTCCCGTGGCCGACCGGATGGTCGAACTGGGCAAGCTGGGCCGGAAGACCGGGGCAGGGTGGTACCGCTACCCCGGCGGCGGCAAGGTCGACGACCCGATCGTCGCCGATCTTGCGCTGGAAGAGGCCCGCTATGCAAAAGTCGAGCGCTGCGACTACCGGCCCGAGGAGATCCGCCACCGCCTGCTGCTGGCGCTGATCAACGAGGCGGCGGACATCCTTCACCAGGGCATTGCCGCCTCGGCCACCGATATCGACCTCGTCACCGTCTTCGGCCAGGGCTTCCCCCGCTGGCGCGGCGGGCTGATGCATTACGCCGACACGCTGGGGCCCGCCAAGGTGCTGGAAGGGCTGCGGAAACTGGCGCAGGAAGACCCGCTGGTCTGGGCGCCCAGCCCGCTCATCGAGGAGTGCGCGGCCAAGGGCCTTTCCTTCGCCGACTGGCGGCGCTGAGCCAGCCGCCTACGTGGTCGCCACGGCCTCCGCGATCGCCTGCAGGCACAGGATCGTCTCGGCCATGTAATCCTCGTCATAGCCCGATTCGTTCTCCAGAACGCTCAGGTAGGCGCAGGACAGGCCGCTTTCCGGGTCGACCATCAGGAACTGCCCGCCATAGCCGGCATGACCGATCCACCGGCCATTGCTCATCATCTGGTGGGCGTAGCGCACGAAATCGCGCGGCGCCGGCAGTGGCTTGCCCGCCCCGCCGATCACCGCCTGCGTGAACGCACCGTTCCACGCCATCCCCTGTGCCCCCGCCGCGACCCGCGCCAGCAGCAGCCCGAACCGCGCAAGGTCGGCCGCGCTCAGGCAGCCGCCACCGGCAAAGGCGGGCAGCCCCTCGGGGCTGAGGCTCATGTGCAGCGCACCCGCCACGCCCGCATCGTCGGCGATCTCTTCCACCAGCTTCGGCAGCGCGCCGGGGCGGCAGCCGTCACAGATCAGCGTCAGCAGGTCGGTATTGGCCGAACAGTAATTCACCGTGTCGGCATGGTTGCGCACGTCGGCACTGGTGATTCCGGTCACCACGTCGTGCATCGTTACCTCGGGCGCGTCGCCCCCGGGCAGGCGCCAGCCAAGGGCGATCTCCTCGGTGTAGCATTCCGCTTGCGGGTCGTCGTAATCCTCGGAGAAGTCGTTCATGACATTCATGTCGAGCACGTCCTGCACCGTCGCGCCGCGATAGCCGCTGCCGATCTCGGGTAGGTAATGCTCGACCGTTCGGCCCGGGTCGAGCCACCCCTCGGCCACCATCCGGCCGGCCACGAGATGCATCATCAGCTTGGTCACGGACTGGATCGAATGCGGCTGATCCCCGGGGAAATCCGCCGCATGACGGCTGAGCAGCACCTCGCCCCGCCGGGCGCAGACCAGCCCGGAAAACGCCGCCCGCCCGGTCAGCGTGGCCACTTCCGGCATCGCGGCGATCCCCGCATCCTCGGCCGGCCGCAACACCACCGGTTGCCGGGCCCGCACCGTCAGCGCCCGGCGGAACAGCCGGTGAGCGTTGTGAAACCCGTGCCGGCGATGCGCCGGCTGGTTCCACCGCTGCTTGTTGTCCGCGCCGACCGTCAGGTCGGGGTTCGGCTCGCGTTCAGGCTCCCACATCGTCCACCTGCATCAGCACATCCACCGCCAGCACGCCGGTCTCGTACACGAAGAGCGGGTTGATCTCGATCTCCGCCACGGTCGCGCGGTTGGCCACGGCATATTCCGCCAAACCCGCCAGCGCCGCAACCAGCGCCGCGCGGTCGGCGGCGGGCCGGCCCCGGAACCCGTTCAGCAGCCCGGCCACCTTCAGCCGGCCAAGCGCGTCCGATATCTCCCGCTCCGTCGCCGGCAGCAATAGCGACACCATATCCGCCAGCAACTCCACCAGAATGCCGCCGCTGCCCAGCGTCATCGCCAGCCCGAACTGCGCATCGCGCCGGATGCCCACCACCAGCTCGGCCAGCGGCGGCGGTGCCATGCTTTCGACAAGGAACGCATCCGTCACGATCGTCTCGCGATAGGCGGCCACCGCCACCCGCATCTTCATCGCCGCTTCCAGCAATGCCTCGGGCGACCCGATCCCCAGCGCCACGGCCCCGGCCTCGGTCTTGTGCGCCAGCCCCGGCACCATCATCTTGAGCGCCACGGGAAAGCCGATCTCGCCCGCCGTCTCGGCCAGCGTGCCGGCCCGCGTCACCCGCCCCGTCGGCACCGGCAGCCCGGCATCGGCCAGCATCTCCTTGCCCTGCGCCTCGGTCAGCAGCCGCGCCGCCTTCGTCGCCCGCCCCGGCATCAGCGCGCCCGGCGCCGCCGACAGGATGCGCCCCCGCGCCGCCTTCCACCACGCCGCGTCGCGGATCGCGTTCAGCGTTTCGTGCACCCCCTGCATCGGCGCCACGCCGCGCCTGATGAACGCCTCGCGGATATGCGCGCCCATGTTCTCGGGGATCGTCGCGCAGATCGCGGCCGGAAGCCCCGCCGCCTTCGCCGCCTCGGCAAAGGCCAGCCCGTCGTTGAGATACAGCCCTTCCGTCTCGTCCAGCCCCGGCGCGGGGTAATCCTGCACCAGAAGCGTCGCCTGTGCCGGCACCCTTTCCAGCGCCGCGGCAAAGACCGGCAAGGTCCGCTCGGCCTGCCCCCAGATCGGGGTTGTGTAGTCCAGCGGGTTCGACACGGTGGCAATCGGCGGCAACAGCTCTTTCAGGGCCGCCTTCGCGCCCGCGTCCGGTGCCGGGTAGCGCAGCCCGATCGCCTCGCCATGATCGGCCAGCATCGTCGCCCCGCCGCCCGAACAGGTGAAGCCCAGCACGTCCGCCCCCTCGGGGGCGCCCGCCACGCAGAGAAACTTCAACGTCTCCAGAAGTTGCGACGGGTTGGTCACGCTGATCACCCCCACGCGCTCGAACAGCGCCTCGTAAAGCTCGGCCGATCCGGCCAGCGAGCCCGTGTGGCTGAGCGTCAGCGTCTCGCCGATGGCCGAGCGCCCGGTTTTCAGCGCCACAACGGGCGTGCCGGCTCGAAGCGCCTTCAATGTGGCCCGTTCGAAGGCCGGAATGTCCGACAGCCCCTCGATATGCAGGCCAATCGCCCGCACCTCCGGCCGTTCGCACAGCAGGTCGACCAGTTCCGTCAACCCAAGGTCGGCCTGGTTCCCCGCCGAGGCCATGTAGGCCAGCGGCAAGGAGCGCTGGCTCATGGTGATGTCCGAGGAAAACATCCCCGATTGCGTGACGACCGCCGCGCCGTAACCCGGGCAGGCCCCGCCATGCGCGAAGGGCCAGAGCGCCGAGTTGCCGACGTAATTGATCAGCCCGTAGCAATTCGGGCCCAGCAGGACCATGTCGCCGATGGCCGCCTTAAGCCTTTTTTCCAGCTTGCGCCCTTCGTCATGCGCCTCGCCGAACCCGGCGGTGTAGCAGACCACGCCGCCGGCCCCCATCGCCGCCAGCCCGGCCACCGCGTCGGGCACGAACGCGGCTGGGATGGCAAGGAACACCGCGTCCGGCGCTTCCGGCAGGTCGGCAATCGTGGCAACACAGTCCAGGCCCGCCAGCCTGTCGCGCCTGGGGTTCACCACCCACATCTCGCCAGCGAAGCCCGCCCGCCGTGCCTCGCCGATGGCCACCGCCGCATCGGCCCCGCCGATGAAGGCGATATGGCGCGGGTTGAGAAGCCGCTCGAAATTCTGCCGCTTTTCCGGGGTCATGCGTCACGCGCCCAGCGGCCGCAGGATCGACCGGGTGATGATATGCCGCTGGATCTCGCTGGTGCCGTCCCAGATGCGCTCCAGCCGCGAATCCCGCCACAGGCGCTGGATCGGCAGCTCTTCCATCAACCCCATGCCGCCGTAAATCTGCACCGCGTCGTCGGCGATCCGGTTCAGCATCTCGGAACAATAGACCTTCACCATCGCCGCATCGGCATCCTCCATCGCGCCCCGCCCGGCACGCTCCACCGCGTCGGCCACCATAAGGTCGGCGGCGCGCAGGTTCATGGCTCCGTCGGCCAACCGGAACCCCGTCGCCTGGAACCGCCCGATGGGCTGGCCGAACTGCTTCCGGCTGGCGGCCCATTCCGTCGCCATCTCCAGTATCCGCTCGGCCTTGCCGCAACAGCAGGCCCCGACCCAGATGCGCCCCATGCCAAGCCACTTGCCCGAAAGCTCCAGCCCGCGGCCCTCTTCGCCCAGGATCTGCCCCGGCCCCAGCCGCACATCGTCGAAGGAAAGCTGGTAGGTTTTGTAGCCGCGATAGCTGACGCACTTGTTCCCCTCGCGACAGTCGAACCCCGGCGTGCCCACGTCGACCAGGAACGCCGTCACCCGCTTGCGCTTGCCGCGCTTCGTCTCGTCCTCGCCGGTGGCGGCGAAGACGATGGCGAAA
The DNA here is from genome assembly GCF_030373445.1 of Roseovarius sp. Taxonomy (GTDB): domain Bacteria; phylum Pseudomonadota; class Alphaproteobacteria; order Rhodobacterales; family Rhodobacteraceae; genus Roseovarius. Next base: position 84,049 of record NZ_JAUCYU010000017.1, on the reverse strand, counting down.
TCGGGCATGCAGGGCCCGGAAATGAAATGCTTCGAGCCGTTCAGGATCCAGTCATCGCCATCCTTGCGGGCATTCGTCTTCATCCCCATCACGTCCGACCCGGCCTCGGGCTCGGTCAGGCCGAACAGCTCGCGCTTTTCGCCGGTCACGCATGGCAGCAGGTATTTCTCCCGCTGCTCCCCCTCGCAGGCGAGCAAAATCTCGGTCGGCCGCGCCGCCCAGCTGTGGAGCGCGTGGGAGGTCTTGCCGTATTCCCGCTCGATCAGGTGCATCGCGTCGATGCCAAGGCCCCCGCCGCCCACCTCTTCCGGCAGGTTGCAGGCGTAGAGCCCCAGCTCCTTGGCCTTCGCCTCGATCCGGCGGCCCAGCTCCTCGGGCACCTCGCCGGTGCGGTCGACCATTTCCTCGTGCGGGAACATCTCGTCTTCCATGAAGCTCTTGACGGTCTTCAGAAGCAGGTCGTTTTCATGGCTCACGTGGAAGTTCATGGGGGTTATTCCTCTGCAACAGCCATCTGCGCGCGGCGGCGCGCCAGCAGGGCGTAAATGACGAAGGCCAGAAGCGTGACGCCGATCAGCACGACGGCCGCTGCCGCCACGGTCGGGTCGGTGTTCTCGCGGATGCCGTTCCACATCCGCCGGGGCAGGGTGTAGACGGTGAATTTCGAGATGAAGAGCGTGACGACGATCTCGTCCCAGCTCAGGATGAAGGCGAAAAGCGCCCCGGCCACCACGCCGGGCTTGATCGACGGCAGGATCACACGTCGCATCGTCACCCAAGACGGCGCGCCAAGGTTGCGGCTGGCCTGTTCGAGCTTGGGGTCGAAATTGGCAAGGCTCGCGCTGACGGTGATCAGTACCAGCGGCGTTGCCAGAACCGTATGGGCGAGGATCAGGCCCGGGTAGCTGTCGATCAGCCCCATGGGCACCAGCAGGCGATAGAACACCATGGCCGAGATGATCTGCGGAATGATCAGCGGCAGCAGCAGGAAGGCGCGCACCACCTCCGTGTAACGCGACGTGACCCGCCACAGGCCGATGGCGCAGAGCGTGCCGAGCGAGGTCGCCAGCAAAGCGGTGCTCGCCGCGATGATTCCGCTTTGCGCGAAACTCGACAGCCATTCGGGGCTGGTGAACAGGGTCTCGAAATGCCGGAGCGAATACTCGCCCTTGGGCATCGACAGAAACCGCTTCGGCGTCAGCGACACCGGAATGGCAATCAGCGCCGGCAGCACCAGGAAGAGCAGCGCCAGCCACGCGCCCACGACGTTCAGCTTGGCGAAAAGCCCCGGCCTCATCGTGTCGCCCCCCCGCCGAAGACGGCCGAAAGCTGCATGAACCGCGACATGATCCATAGAAGCGCCAGCACCCCGATCAGCATCAGCGTGCCCAGCATCGCGGCCGTGCCCCATTGGAGCGTCACCAGAAGCTGCACGCTGATATATTCGGCCACCATCAGCACCTTGCCCCCGCCCAGGATCGCGGGCGTCACGTAAAAGCCAAGGCTCAGGATGAAGACCAGCAGGGAAGAGGCCACGAGGCCGGGAATGGTCAGCGGCAGATAGATCCGCCGGAAGGTCTGCACCCCGTTGGCGCCAAGGTTGCGCGAGGCGGCCATGACGCGCGGGTCGAGCGTCTGCATGTTCGCCATCAGCGGCAGCACGGCATAGGGCACCATGTAATGCACCATCCCGATCAGCACGCCCAGCTCGTTGCGCATGAAGCGCACGGGCCGGTCGATCAGGCCGATCGCCTCCATCCCGTTGTTCACAAGGCCATTATGGCCCAGCAGCATCAGCCACGCGAAGGTGCGGACAAGCACTGAGATCCAGAAGCTGATCAGCAAGAGCGTCAGCATGATGTTCTGGTTCTTCTGGTGCGCATGCACCATCGCGTAGGCTAGGCAATAACCGATCGCCACGCTGAAGACGGTGGTGATCGCGCAGGTGCGGAAGGTCGTCCAGAGGATCCGCGCCAGCGCGTCGGATTCGACAAGCTTCTCGTAATTCCCCAGCCCCGGCTCCGGGTCGGTCACGCTCAGCCACAGGATATTGGCAAGCGGCCCGAGGTAGAACGCCACCACCACGAGGAAGAAGGGCGCAACCAGAAGCCATCCGGGGCTGATATGTCGTGTGAGTGCCTGCATCATCGCATGTCCGGGCGTTGGAAACCCGGCCCGCTCGGCGCATCACGCGCACCGGGCGGGCCGGTTCGACCTAGCTGATCGCTTCGAGGAAGGCGTTCACCGCCTCGCTGCCATTCTCGCCCCACCAGACCGGATCGTTATAGACGATCTTGTCGATGTTCTGCTCCGACGTGATGGCATAGGGCTGCTGCTCTTCCGGGATCTCCGAGAACGCCTCGGGGTTCGACGGCGTCATCCCCAGGCAGTCGAGGATCATCAGCTGCGACGGCACCTCCTGCGCGGTGGCGATGAACTTCATCACCGCCTCGCGCCCCGCCGGGTTGCCCTTGGGCACGATATACGCGCCCGGCATCGCCATCGCCTGGTTGTTCACCAGCTTGTAGCGGCCCTCGGTATCCTCCTCGATGTTCTTGCCGCGGTTCTGCCAGATGATCGCCATCGACGCCTCGCCGCTGATGCACATCGAATGCACTTCCGAGCCCGACCCCCAGTAGATGCTGTCATCCTTGATCGATTTGATCTTGGTCAGCGCCCGCTCCATGTCGAGCGGGTAAAGCTCGTCACCGGCCACCCCGTCCGCCATCAAGGCGCCTTCCAGCGACCCGTTCGCCCACTTGTAAAGCGCCCGCGTGCCGGGGAAGTTCTCGGTGTCGAAGAAATCCGCCCAGTCCTTCGGCGGATTGTCCCCGTAAACCTCGGTGTCATAGACGAAGGCATAACCGTAAAGGATGATCGACACCCCGTATTCCAGCGCATATTGCGGCAGGGTCCGGTCCTTGCTGACGATGTCATAGTCGATCGCCTCGAGATGCCCCGTCGGCCCAAGCGACACGGCGTTGAAAAGGTCCGCATCGCACACATCCGCCGTCACGTTGCCGCTGTCGACCATCTCGCGGATCTTGCCTTCCAGCGGGCCCGAGGTGTCGAACTGCATGCCCATCCCGGTCTTTTCCTCGAACGGTTCGCCAATGGCCTTGCCGTGGCACTCCTCGGAAATCCCGCCCCAGTTCCACATCACGATGTGATCGGCGGCGGCCTTGGCGTCGCCTGCCATCACCGCCGACATCGCCACGCCCGACGCGCCGCAGAGCGCGAGGAAGGTGCGCCGGTCCATCCGGCCGTCCCTGTAGGCATGGGCGCTCTGAAGAAGCGTCTCCTTCATGAATTGCTTGTCTTGCATCTCAAGTCTCTCCTTGCTGGTGGCGGGCCTCTCCGGCCCTTATTTTGCGGCGCTTTGCCCTTGCGCCGTTTCGGGTCTTCAACTCTCGTCCAGCCGCACGGCGGCATGATCGGCCCAGGCCAGGTCGACAGCCTGCCCTTGTTGCAGCTCATGCGGATTGCGCCACGCATCCACATCCACCTCGATGGGCTGACGGCCCTCGACCGCGACCATGTATTTCCGCATGGCGCCGAAATAGGTGATGTCGCTGATCGTGCCCGACAGCCGCGCCGCGCCGTTGATCCGGCCGGCGGGCGCCAGGTCGATCTTCTCGGGGCGCAGCGCATAGGTGCCGTCATCGAGGTCGAGGAAATTGCTCTTCCCCAGGAACCCCGCCGCGAATCGTGTCCGCGGGCGTTCGTACAATTCCGTGGGCGTGCCCAGCTGCTCGATCCGCCCGTTCTGCATGATCACGATCCGGTCGGACATCGACAGCGCCTCTTCCTGGTCATGCGTCACGTAGATGAACGTTGTGCCGACCCGCCTGTGAATGTCCTTGAGCTGGTCCTGCACCTCGATCCGCAGCTTCTTGTCGAGCGCGCCCAGCGGCTCGTCGAGCAACAGAACCGGCGGTGCGAAACACAACGCCCGCGCAAGCGCCACCCGCTGCTGCTGCCCGCCTGACAATTGCCCCGGCTTGCGGTGGCCGAAATCCTGAAGCTGCACCAGCTCCAACATCTCGTCCACCCGCGCCTCGATCTCGGCCTTTGGCCGCCCGCGCACGTCCAGCGCATAGCCCACGTTCTGCCGCACGGTCATGTGCGGGAAGAGGGCATAGCCCTGGAACACCATCCCGAAATTGCGCTTCTCCGCCGGCACGGTCTTGATCGACGCGCCATCCAGAAGGATGTCCCCCGCCGAGATATCGAGGAACCCGGCGATCATCATCAGAAGCGTCGTCTTGCCCGACCCGGACGGGCCCAGCAGGGTCAGGAACTCGCCGCGCTGAATCTCGAGGTCGATATCGTCCACCGCCACGACCCCGCCGAAGCGCTTGGTCAGCCCGGTCAGGCTCAGCCCACCTTTGGCGGCCTCGGCCATCAATCGGCCCCTCTCAGCTTGAGCTTGTTGCGCGCCTCCTGCGGCGTGACGGCCCGGCCGCCCATCCGCTCGATGATTTCGACCGCGCGGGTGACCAATTGCCCGTTCGTGGCCAGCACGCCGCGATCGAGATAGATGTTGTCCTCCAGCCCCACGCGGACGTTGCCGCCCATCGCCACGGCGGCGGCCAGCATCGGCATCTGCATCCGGGAAATCCCGAAACTGGCCCAGCTTGCGCCCGCCGGAAGCTGCGCCTTCATCGCCGCCATCGTCTCGACCGTCGCGTCGGCGCCCCACGGGATGCCAAGGCACAGCTGGAACATCGGCGGATCGGCGATCAGCCCCTCGGCCACCATCTGCTTGGCAAACCGGATATGGCCAAGGTCGAACACCTCCAGCTCGGGCTTCACGCCCCACTCCTGCACCAGCCCGGCCATGCGCCGAAGGGTGGGCGGTGTCGAAATATAGATATCGTCGGTGTCGGAAAAATTCAGCGTCCCGCAATCGAGCGAACAGATTTCGGGCAGGCACGCCTTCACATGCGCCAGCCGCTCGTCGGGCCCGATCATGTCGGTGCCGGGGCCGGGCATCGACGGGTCGTCGGCCGAGGGCGCCCAGTCGCCCCCCATCCCGGCGGTGAGGTTGATCACCACGTCCGTATCGCTCTCGCGCACCAGCGCGACGGCCTCCTCGAAAAGCCCCACATCGCGCGAGCCCTTGCCCGTCTCCGGATCGCGCACATGCAGGTGGGCGATGGCCGCACCGGCCTTGGCGGCCTCGATCGCGGCATCGGCCACTTCGCGCGGTGTGACCGGCACGTGCGGGCTCTTGCCCGTGGTATCCCCGGCGCCCGTGACGGCGCAGGTCAGGATCACTTCGAAGTTCATGTGCGCTCCCTCTTTTCTTCGAGTGTGGGCCCGGGCGGCGCAAATAGTGTCGATTATTCGCCGGATTTCAGCTATGGCTGGCGAAATTCTTCACCTATCCGCCGCCCGGAGAGCGCCATGTCCGCCGCTGCCCAACCGCAGAAAACCGCGCCCAGCCCCGCCCGAATCGCCTGCGTGCTGCTGCCGCGTTTCAACATGATGGGGCTCGTCAGCCTGTTGGAACCGGCGCGCATCGCCAACTACCTTTCGGCGTCGCCGCTCTACCGGCATGACTTCCATTCCGTGCATCCCGGCGAGGTCACCGCCAGCAACGGCATGACCCTCGCGTGCGGCCCGCTGCCCGAGAAACTCACCCGCGACGATCTCGTCATCGTCGCCGGAAGCTGGGGGGCCGAGCACTACGCCGATGCCGCGCTCATATCGTGGCTCAGGCGGCAGGCGCGGATGGGCATCCGCCTCTGCGCCGTCGAGATGGCGCCCTACGTCTTCGCCCGCGCGGGCCTTCTCGCCGGGCGGCAGGCGACGACGCACTGGTCCTACCTCGCGGGCTTCCAGGAGAAGTTTCCCGACGTCCTCGCCGCCGAACAGCTCTTCACCCTCGACGGCAAGATCATGACCTGCGCCGGCTCCACTTCGGCCACCGACCTGATGCTGCACCTCATCCGCGCCGATCACGGGGCGGGGCTGGTGGGCGAAATTTCCGACAACATCATGCACCACCCGGTGCGCCCCGCGAACGCCCCCCAGCGCAAGACGCTGGGCCGGGGCACCGAAAGCCTGCCGCCGGGGGTGGCGGCGGCCATCGACCTGATCGAGGCGAACATCTCCGAACCGCTCCCCGTGCCGGATATCGCCAAACAGGTCGGCATCTCCCAGCGGCAACTGGAACGCCAGTTCAACCAGGCGATGGGCTGTTCGGTGGTGCAGTTCGGCCTGCTCCTGAGGCTCCAGCACGCCCGCGTGCTGCTCATCTCCACCGATCTCGGTGTACGCGAAATCTCCGCCGCCTCGGGCTTCAACTCGCTGTCGCATTTCGCCTATGCGTTCCGCAAATGCTTTGGCCGCCGGCCCAGCGAATACCGCCAGGCCTGGCCCGAGCAGGAAGACGCACCCACGTGGCCCGGCACGCTGTCGAAATATCTCGACACGTTCCAGGTGAACCAGCGGATGCGCGGCTGATCCTTACCGACCGCGCACCGACGCAATACCGACAAAATACCGACGTTATACCGACGTCGGGTTTCGACCCCGTCAGCCGTCCCTGACCGCCTTCAGAACCGCCACGATCTTGCGATCCCGTTCCGCCGCCATATCCCGGAAATCCCTGTCCCCTGCCATGGCGTTACACCCGTCAACCATCTGATTTCTCAGATCTTTCGTCAGCTCCGGCGCCTCCAGCCGTGTCCACGGCCATTTCAGTGCCGGCCCGAACTGATCCAGGTTCGTGGCCATCCCGCCCTCACCGCATGCCACGTGAAACGCCATGCACTGCCCCTGCACCGCCATCCGCGGCGCCGGCCCGTTTTTCAAAGCGATATCAATGTCTTCCGGCGTGGCCTCGCCATTGGCCACCATGTGCAGCGCCTCCCGCCACAACGCTTCCTGCAACCGCGTCGCCACGAACCCCGGCACCTCCTTCTTCATCACCAGCGGCGCCTTCCCCGCCACCTCGTAGAACGCCGCAGTCCACGCTACCGCCGCCTTATCCGTCTGTTTCCCCCCGATAATCTCGACCAGCGGCAACAGGTAGGGCGGGTTGAACGGATGCCCGATCACACAGCGCCCCGGCGTCGCACACTCCGCGGCAATCTCCGTCATCGTCAGGCCGGAGGTCGACGACCCGATCACCACCTCCGCCGGCACCAATTCCCCGAGCCGCCGGTACAACGCCTGTTTCACATCCAGCCGCTCCGGCGCGCTTTCCTGAATGAAATCAACGCCCTCAACGGCCTCGGCCAGATCGCTCGTCACCGTCAGCCGATCCATCGACGCCCCCGGCGCCAGCCCCAGGCCGGTCAGGCTCACCCACCCGGTCTCGACCACCGCCATCAACGCGTCGCGTTCCGCCGGGTCGTGGATGTAAGCATTCACGTCATACCCGCGCGCCAGGAAATGCGCGGTCCAGCCGCCGCCAATCGGCCCCGCCCCAAGGCTGGCCACGCGCTTTACGTCAGACGGATCCCGATACATGATCATTCGCCTTTGAAATTGGGGTCACGCTTCTCCACAAAGGCCGCCACGCCCTCCTTGGCGTCCTCTGATTTCAGCATCTTCCGATAGACCGGCAGCCCGTCGCCGCGCATCTTCGCAAACGCCTCATCCAGCGGCACGCATTCGATGGCGCGCTGCACTTCCTTCACACTCTGCATGGCCAGCGGGGCCGACCACGCGATGCTCGCGGCCCATTCCCGCGCGGCATCCATAAGCTCTTCTTTCGGCACGACTTTATTGACCAGCCCGTACTGCGCTGCCTCCGCCGCCGTCATCCGCCGGCCCAGCAGGAACATCTCCATCGCGATGTTATGCGGAATGCGCCGGGGCAGGCGCTGCAACGCCCCGGCATCCGGCACGATCCCCAGCGGCATCTCGGGCAACCCGAACTCCACGTGATCGGCCGCGATCAGCAGGTCACACGCCATCGCCATCTCGAACCCGCCGCCGATGGCCAGCCCGTTGATCGCCGCGATCACCGGTTTGTTCAGCACCCAGTTCTCGGTCAGCCCGGTGAACCCGCCAAAGCCGTAATCGTCGGTCTCCCACCAGTTGTCGAGCTGCATCTCGCCCGCGTTAAGCGCCTTCAGATCCCACCCGGCGGAAAAGATCTTCTCGCCACCACCGGTCAGGATGGCACAGCGCAATTCCTTGTCCTCGTGCAACTCCCGAAACGTCTCCGCCAGCGCCTGAGACGTGGCGACGTCGATGGCATTCACCTTGCCACGCTCCAGCGTAACTTCGAGCACATGGCCGTCGCGAACGACCTTAACCCCGTTAGACATAACAATTTCTCCCTAGTTGAAGGCCGGCATGACCTCGTCGCAGAAAAGCTTCATCGAGCGTTTCTGCGCATCGAGATCCAGCCCCATCGAGGCGTAGTAGACAAAGGCGTCGACGCCCAAGGCCTCGTAGCGTTTCAGTTTCTCGATCACGGTATCGGGCGAACCGAAGAGCAGGTTTTCCTCCAGCATCGCCGGGTCGTATTGCTCCCGCCCCGCCAGCTCCTCCAGCGGGATCTGTTTCGGGAAGCCGTTCACCACGTCGCCCGCGTTGCGGAACAGGTTCTCGAACTGCCCCAGCACCAGCCGGATCGCATCCAGCGCCTTCTGCCGGTCGGCGTCGGTGTCGTAAACGGCGGCGTGGCGCATCAGGGCGAAGGTCGGGCGGAAGCCGTTATCGGCCTTGGCGATCGCCTCGTCGAGCCGCTGTTTGTAAAGCTCGGCCTCCGCGAAGGGCCGGGTCAGCGGCCAGCACAGGATATGGCACTTTTCGCGCATCGCGTAGTCGTAGGTGATGGGCGAGCGCGCGGCGACCCAGACAGGCACCTCCGTCTGCAACGGCTTGGGGCAGGAGGTGGAGGCGGGGAATTTCCAGAATTCCCCGTCATGGGCATAATCGCCCTGCCACAGCGCGCGGACGGCGGGCAGCATCTCCTGCATGTGCTGCCACGCATCCGACTGCTTGAGGCCCGGCTGCATCCGGTCGAATTCGCGCTGATACGCGCCCGAGCCGATGCCGAATTCCAGCCGCCCGTTGCTGATCAGGTCGAGAAACGCCGCCTCGCCCGCCAGCCCGATCGGGTGCCAGTAGGCGGCCGTGGCCACGGCGGTGCCAAGGCGGATTTTATCCGTATGCTCGGCCCACCAGGTAAGGATCTGGAAAGGGTTCGGCGCTATGGTCATCTCCAGAGCGTGGTGCTCGGCGGCCCAGACGATGTCGAACCCGCCCTGTTCGGCCATCTGCACCATCTCGAGCGTGTGGTCGCGCACCGCGCGCATGTCCGCGCTGTCGTTCATCCGCTCGAGGTTGATCGCCAGTTGAAACTTCATCGCCGTGCCTCCCCTCAGCGCATCACGAACGGGTTGGCCATCGGCGCATCCGACGTGTTCATCCACACGGTCTTGGGCCGTGTATAATCGTACATCGCCTGGAACCCGCTTTCCCGGCCATAGCCCGACCCCTTGATCCCACCGAACTCGGCTATGGGAGAGACGACGCGATACGTGTTGACCCAGACGATCCCGGCGCGCACGGCGTCGGCCATGCGCAGCGAGCGGGCACTGTCGCGGGTGAAGATCCCGGCGGCCAGCCCGTGCTCTGTGTCGTTGGCAAGCGCGACGACCTCCTCCTCGGTCCGGAAGGTCTGCACGCACAGGACCGGGCCGAACAGCTCGGTGTCGACGATCCGCAGGCTCTGGCTGGGGCAGGAAACGATGGTGGGCTCGAAATAGAGCCCGTCGAATCCGTCCGGCCGTTTACCACCTGTTAAGACTTTCGCGCCTTCCTCGACCGCGAAGGCCAGCTCGCTCTCGATCCGGTCGCGCTGTCCGGTGGTGCAAAGCGGGCCCATCTGGGTCTCGTCGGCCAGCGGGTCGCCGATCCTGATCTCCTTGGCCTGCGCGATCATCCGGTCAAGGAATTCGTCTGCGATGTCCTCGTGCAGGTAGAGCCGCGACCCCGCCACACAGCTCTGCCCCGTCGCTCCGAAAATCCCGGCAATCGAGGCGTTGACAGCGCTTTCGATATTGGCGTCCTCGAAGACGATGAAGGGCGATTTGCCGCCCAGCTCCAGGCTCAACTCGGCGAAATTGTTCTTCGTGTTTTCAAGCACATGCCGCGCCGCGCCCGGGCCCCCCGTAAAGCTGACCCGCGCCACCAGCTTGTGCCCGGTCAGCGCCCGGCCGCAGGGCTCGCCATGACCGGTGACGATGTTGACCACGCCGGGCGGAAACCCGGCCTCCTCAATCAGCTTGCCGAATTCGAGCATGGCGGCCGAGGCATGTTCCGAGGCTTTCAGCACCACGGTATTGCCGGCGGCCAGCGCCGGCCCGATCTTCACCGCCACGAGGAACAATTGCGAGTTCCACGGCACCACCGCCGCCACCACCCCAAGAGGCTCGCGCTTGGTGAAGACGAACAGGTCGGGCTTGTCGATGGGCAGCGTCTCGCCGCTGATCTTGTCGGCACAACCCGCAAAGAAATGGAAGAACTCTGCGATATACGTCGCCTGCCACTTGGTTTCCTTGAGCATCTTTCCGGTGTCGATCGTCTCGGTCCGGCCCAGCTCCTCCGACCGGTCGGCCAGAAATTCCGCCAGTTTGCGCAGGCATTTGCCCCGTTGCGTGGGCGTCATCTTCGACCACGGCCCTTTCAGGAACGCCTCGTGCGCCGCCCGCACGGCGCGGTCGACATCGGCCTCCGTCGCCTCGGGCACCCGCGACCAGACCGCGCCCGTCGCCGGGTTCGTGCTGTCGAACATGCCCCCGTCGGAGGCGTTCACCCATTCCCCGTCGATGAGCATCTGGTAGCTGCGGATATCGGCCATGAGTCGTCCCCTGTGCTTGTGTCGATTCCCATTGTTGGGCGATGCACGGCAGCGATATGCGAATAATCGACACCGGGTGGCGAAAATTGCCGAGTGGCCACCGGCAATCGCGGCATAGCCTGACCGAAACGGAGGAACGCATGCCGAATTTGCCGGACGGGACAGCCTGGGAACGCCATGGGACACGGGGCGGGCCGACGATCGTGCTGGTTCACGGATTCGGCCTGAACCGGGCGGTCTGGCAATGGATGATCCCGGCGCTGGAGGACCGATACGACATCATCGCCTATGACCTATACGGCCACGGCGACAGCGCGCCGCCGCCCGGGGTGCCGTCGCTGCCGCTCTTCTCGCGGCAATTGCAGGGTGTGCTGGACGCCTGCGAGGCCGACAGCGCCGCCCTCATCGGCTTCTCGCTGGGCGGCATGGTTGCCCGCCGCTTCGCGATGGACCATCCCGACCGCTGTCGCGCGCTGGTGATCCTGCACTCCCAGCACCTGCGTTCCCCCGATGCACAGGCGGCCATCGAGGCCCGCGTCATTCAGGCCGAACAGGAAGGGCCCGAGGCCACTGTCGACGCCGCGCTGGGGCGGTGGTTCACCGACGATTTCCGCGTGCAGAACCCGGAAATGATGGCCCTGGTGCGCGGCTGGGTCACGTCGAACGACAAGGCCGTCTATCCCGCCATTTACAGCGTGCTCGCGAAGGGCGTCACCGAGATCGCCGCGCCCGAGCCTCGGCTGAGCCTGCCCGCACTGGTCCTCACCGCAGACGAGGATTTCGGCAACGGCCCCGCCATGACCCGCGCCATCGCCGCCGAGATCAAGGGCGGCGAGGCGCTTGTCCTGCCCGGCCTGCGCCACATGGCGCTGGCCGAAGACCCCGACGCCGTCAACGCCCCCGTGCGCGCCTTTCTCGACCGCGTCCTGACCCAATGAATGGAGCCCCCGACATGATCCCCGAACTCAGAAAAGTCGTCACCTTCGATGAGGATATCCACACCGAGGGCGGCCGCCCGGCCGACCCCGTGCTGCGCCTGATCGGCGTGGCGGCGGTGGTGAAAAACCCCTGGGCCGGGCAGGGCTATGTCGAGGATCTCAAGCCGGAAATCCGCCGCATCGCCCCGCCGCTGGGCAAGCTGCTGACTGACCGGCTGATCGCGCTGGCGGGTTCGGGCGAGGCGATCGAGGCCTATGGCAAGGCCTGCATCGCGGGCACCGATTGCGAGTGGGAACATGCCTCGGCCCTGATCCACACGCTGCATTACGGCAATTTCTACCGCGAGGCGGTGGGCGCAAAAAGCTATCTCGGCTTCACCAACACGCGCGGCCCCGCGAACACGCAGATCCAGATCCCGCTGATGGACAAGCACGACACCGGCCGCCGCTCGCATTACCTGACGGTGCAGTTCTCGATCTACGACGCGCCTGCCGATGACGAGGTGGTCGTGGCGCTGGGTGCTGCCACCGGGGGGCGGCCGCATCACCGCATCGGCGACCGCTATTCCGACCTCGCCGAGCTGGGCCGCGACGTGGATAACCCCACCGGCACCTGACCCCGTTCTTGACGGTTACATTTTGGGCGAAGTACCACTTCGGTTGCACAAAGGCACATCGCTACCGTGCATCTGAAAGGTTGGCCCCCGATGACGACCGCCAAGACGCGCCCCGCCCCTCAAACCGGCTGCCCGGCCATGTCCGGCGCCCCCAGCGGCATGGTCTCGCCCACCGGCTGCCCGGTCTCCGAGCGCGCGGCGGCCTTCACCCCGTTCGAGGGCGACTACCAGCTCGACCCCGCCGAGGCACTGCGCTGGGCCCGGGCACAGGAGCCGGTCTTCTACAGCCCGCAACTGGGCTACTGGGTGGTGGCGAAATACGAGGATGTGAAGGCCGTCTTCCGCGACAACATCCTGTTTTCCCCCGCCAACGCGCTGGAAAAGGTCACGCCGCTGACGCCCGAGGCGGCGAAGGTGCTGGAGCGCTACAACTACAAGCTCGAACGCACCATGGTAAACGAGGACGAGCCCCAGCACATGGAACGGCGGCGTCTCCTGATGGATGCCTTCATCCCCGAGAAGCTGGAAAAGCACGAGCCGATGGTGCGGGCATTGACGCGGGAGTATCTCGACCGGTTCATCGACCGGGGTCATGCCGACCTGGTGAAGGATATCTTCTACGAAATCCCCCTGGCCGTGGCGCTCCATTTCCTCGGCGTGCCCGAGGAGGGCGTGGAGAAACTCCGCCGCTTCGCCGTGGCCCACACGCTCAACACCTGGGGCCGCCCCACGCCCGAGGAACAGCTCGAAATCGTCGAGAACGTGGGCCAGTTCTGGCAGACCGCGAACGAGATCCTCGACACGATGATCGCCGACCCGACCGGCGAGGGCTGGATGTACGACACGGTGCGCGAGCACAGGAAGCACCCGGATATCGTGACCGAAAGCTACATGCGGTCGATGATGATGGCCATTCTGGCGGCGGCGCACGAGACCACGTCGAACGCCACCGCGAACGCCTTCTGGATCCTGCTGAACAACCGAAACGCGTGGGACGAGATCTGCGAAAACCCCGCGCTCATCCCCAGCGCGGTCGAGGAATGCCTGCGCATGGGCGGCTCGATCGTGGCGTGGCGGCGGGTGGCGACGGACGAGGCGCAGGTGGGTGGCGTGACCATCCCCAAGGGCGGCAAGCTTTTCATCGTGCAGGCCAGCGCCAACCAGGATGCCGCCCATTGGGAGAACCCCGATGAGGTCGACATCTACCGCGACAACGCGGCCGAACACATGTCCTTCGGCTACGGCGCGCATCAATGCATGGGCAAGAACATCGCGCGGATGGAGATGCGCGTCTTCCTCGAGGAGTTCACCCGGCGCCTGCCCCATATGCGGCTGGCCGAGGGGCAGCGGTTCGAGAACCTGCCGAACATTTCCTTCCGCGGGCCGCGCCATATCCACGTGGAATGGGACCCGGCGCAGAACCCGGAACGGCGGGATCCCTCGGTGCGCGAGGGCGGGGTGGTCTTCCCCATCGGCGCCCCGGTGCGCGACGATATCCTGCGGCGGGTACGGGTGCAGGAGATCGTCGAGGAGGCGGAGGGCGTGAAGCGCTTCGTGCTGGCCGACCTGTCCGGCCGCGACCTGCCGCGCTGGTCGCCGGGGTCGCATATCGACGTGGTGGCGGGCGACGTGCGGCGGAAATACTCGCTTTGCGGCCCGTCCGACAGGCCCGGCACGCTGGAGATTTCGATCCTGCGCGAGGAAGAGGGGCAGGGCGGTTCGAAACACCTGCACGACACGCTGAAACCCGGCGACACGCTGTCCATCGCCGGGCCCAAGAACCACTTCCGCCTCGACGAGACGGCGGAGCGCTACGTGCTGATTGCGGGCGGCATCGGCATCACCCCGATCCTCGCCATGGCCGACCGGCTGAAGGCGCGGGGTTTGCCTTACGTGCTGCATTACTGCGGGCGGTCGCGGGGAGCGATGGCATTGGTGAGCCGCGTGCTGCGGGATCACGAGGCGGCCGTGCGGTTGCACGTGGCCGACGAAGGCACCCGGCTCGACCTCGCCGAGGCCGTGGCCGACATGACCCCCGGCACGCAGGTCTATTGCTGCGGGCCGGAACGGATGCTCGACGCGCTGCAGGATATGGCGGAAGACTGGCCCGAGGGCGCGCTGCATTTCGAGTATTTCAGCACCGGCGCCTCCGGCCTCGACCCGGCGAAGGAACATGCCTTCACGGTGGAGTTGCGCGACTCCGATCTCACCGTCGAGGTGCCGGCAGACCGAACCCTGTACGATGTCCTCAAATCGACCGGCATCGACATCCCGATGGAATGCGGCGAGGGACTTTGCGGCACCTGCGAGGCAAGGGTTGTCGAGGGCGAGGTCGACCACCGCGACAGGGTGCTGACCAAGGCCGAACGGGCCAAGGGCGAGCGGATCATGACCTGCTGTTCGCGGGCCAAGGGCGGTAAGCTGGTGCTGGGCCTCTGACCCGCTACCGCGCCACGTTCAGGATCAGCTCCGCCGCCTGCCGCCGCCCGTCGGCCGCGATCATGTCGGCGGAAATGTCGCCTAGCCGTGTCTTCATCCCCTTGTCCGAGGTCAGCCCGGCCAGAGCGTCCATCATCTCCTGATCGCGCCACGCATACCGGTCGAGATGCACGCCCAACCCGGTATCATGCAGCCGCCGGGCATTGTCGTGCCCGTCCCAGCAATAGGGCATGACGATCGATGGCTTGCCGAAATAGAGCGCTTCGTGCACCGAGTTGTTGCCGCCGTGATGGATCACCAGGTCGGTCTTTTCGATCACGCTGGGCTGGGGATACCAGTAGTCGAGATGCACGTTGTCGGGCACGTCGCGGAAGGAATCCTTGTAGCCGCCGACGTTGATCAGGAAGCGATAGGGCAGGTCGGCGAACAGCCGGATCATGCGTTCGAACAGGGCCACGTCGGCGGCGCCGAGGCTGCCGAAGGAGACGTATACGACCGGTGTGTTCGTGGCCGCCGGGATGTCGGGCATCTCGAACGGGTCCTCCTCGCGCACGCAGCCTTCGAGGTAGTGGAAGCGCGGCGGAGAGAGGTGCTCGGCGCGGTCGAAGCGGAGCGGTGCGGCATAGAGCAACAGGTTGAGATCGGGCGAGCTTTCCATGAATTCCCCCGGCGGCAAGGCTGGCAGGCCGCGGCTGTCGCGGAAACTGTTGTACCGCGCATGCACCGGCCCCAACGCCTCCTCATACCGCGCCCGGAAGGCGGGGAAACTGGCCACATCCTCTGCCCCCAGTCCCGACATCACCGGCGGCACCTGCGCATCCGGTATCTCCGTCTCGGCGCAGGAGACCATGCGCACCCAGGGCACCCCGGCCTGCATCAGCGCCGGAAAGCCGATCACGTTGTCGACGACGATGGCATCCGGGTCGATCCGGCCTATCGCGGCCTGCAACGGCGCTTCCGCAATCTCGGCGCTGTCCACGATCGCCTCCCAGCAATCGCGCACGTAGGTCGGCAACTGGTCCTCGGGGCTCAGCCGGAAATGCGGCAGGTGGCGGGTGATGAAACCCGACCAGAATTTCTCCAGCTCCTCGTCCGACATGTCGGGCGCCATCGGTACGGGATGCTCGGCGAAGCCATAATTCTCGAACACTCCGGCGAAGCCCGGGTCACACAGGAAAACCGCTTCGTGACCGCGCTCGCGCAGCGCCTGCGCGATGCCCACGCAGTTGAGCGCGGCCCCGAACGAGGCTTCGGGAAAGAAGGCGATGGTCTTGCGCGTCACGGGCGGGCCGTCCTGTTATCGGCGGGGTCGGTCAACGGCCCCATCTGTCAGACCCGCGAAGGCGAGGTCAATTGCATTAGCGCCGGATCGGCCGGGCGATGGGCGGGACGCCCCGGTTCGACACGCGCGGCCGCTGGTTCTGGGCGGCGCGGACATGGACCAGCATGAGGTCGGCGGCGCGCTCGCCGTCACCGGCCTCGACCGCGTCGAGAATGGCGAGGTGTTCGTGGAACGCGTCGCGCATCCGGCGGCGGTTGGCCCCGATATGATAGGTGGAGAGCCGCCGCAGCCGGGTTTGCTGGCGGATCGCGCGGGCCAGGAAGCGATTGGCACAGCAGGCCGCAAGCGCGTCGTGGAAATCTGCCCCCGCATCGATCCAGGCGCGCATCTCGGTCTGCAGGATATCATCGGTCAGCAAAGCCTGGTGGCGGCGGCGGATATCCGAGAAAAGTGCGGCATCCGGCACGAACCCCGGCTCGCGCAGCGCGGCGGGTTCGATCAACTCGCGGAACCGCGCGCTTTCCTCCATCGCTGACAGCGAATCCGGTGCCGGGCCGAAGCGCCAGTGCTGCCCGTGCCCGCGTTCGAGCAACCCGTCCTCGCTCATCCGGGCTACCACGTGCATCACGGTGGTGCGCGCGGTGCCGTAACGCTGCATCAGGTCATTGACCGATAGCGTGTCGCCCAGCCGGTTGGCGAAACGGTCGCGCAGGATGGCCTGGAACAGTTGATCCTCTTCCGAGGCCGGCAATCCGGGCGCATCGGCGCTGGCGGTATCGAGCGGGCGGGCCAGCGAATAGCCCTGCCGGGGCGCATAGCTCAGAATCCCCGTCTCGGTAAGCAATCGTAAAGCTGCCCGGATCGGCGTGCGCGACACGCCGAAACTGTCGGCGAGGCGCTGTTCGGCCACCTTGGTGCCGGGCTCCGCGCCCTCGACGCGAAGGAGCTCGACGATGCGCCGGGCCAGTTCGGTATGGCTTTTGCGTCGCCGTTCCATCCTCAATCCGCCGAGATTTTCACCATGTCCCGCCCCGCAGCCGGGCCGCGGGCCCAGGCTTGAGTCGATTTTCATTGACGTACTAATTTAGAAAAAAATACAATTTTGTCTATACCCGCGGATTCGGAGCGCATTTCCGGAACGAAACAACAGGCGGGACAGGGCCGTTTCGCGCCATTGGCGCGGGCCGGGCCCGGGACGAAAAGAAACGACCACAGGGAGAAATGGACCAATGAAAAAGACGGCATTTGCCAAGAAACTGCTGGCCGGCGCGCCCGCCGCGGTGCTGGCGCTGGGCCTTGGCCCGGCGGCGGCGCAGACGCTCGTGATTTCCAACTGGGACGGCTACATGCCCGCCGACATGGCGGAACAGTTCGAGGCCGAGACCGGGATCTCGATCGACGTGGCCAACCACGCCACCAACGAGGAGATCATGGGCAAGGTCACCGCCTCGGGCGGGAAGGGCTACGACGTGATCTTCGTCTCCTCGCCCTTTGCCGAAGCGCTCGACAAGCTGGGCATCGCGGCCAAGCTCGACCACTCGATGCTTCCCAACATGGAGAACCTCTACCCCGAGGCGCGCGAGTTGTCCTATGACGAGGGGCTGACCTTCTCGATGCCCTATGCCTGGGGCACGACCGGCCTCTGCTACCGCTCCGACCTGGTGTCGGAAGAGCCGGATAGCTGGATGGACCTGCTCGACCCTTCCGACGACCTGGCAGGCAAGGTCACGATGCTGTCGACCGACCGCTGGATGATCGGCGCCGCGGCGCTGGCCAAGGGCTATTCGGTCAACGTCACCGAGGAGGAGAAGCTGACCGAGGTGAAGGATCTTCTGGTCTCGGCCAAGGAAGACCTGCTGGCCTATGACGACACCACCTTCTATTCCAAGCTGGTCTCTGGCGAGGCGAGCCTTGTGCACGCATGGGACGGCTGGTGCAACTACGGCATCGCCGAGAATGCCGACATCAAGTACACCATCCCCTCCGAGGGCACCGACCTCTGGGTCGACACGATGGTGGTGATGGAAAGCTCCGAGAACAAGGAAGCGGCGCACGAGTTCATCAATTACATCCTCGGGGCCGACACCCATAAATGGGTGGTCGAGAACATCCTCTACAAGGTGCCGAACAAGGCCTCGATGGAAGCGCTGGATGCCTCGATGGTCGAGACCTATCCGAACCTCGGCATGGAACCCGCCGCGATGCTCGAATACGAGATGCTGCGCGACGTGGGCAACGCCCAGAAGGATTACAGCCGTCTCAAGACGGAAGTGATGTCGGCCCAGTAAGCCATCTGCAACGCATGACGGCCCGTGCATCTCCTCGAGGTCGTCTGCCACGCCGCCCCGTCTGACGGGGCGGCGTACATGAAGCCGCCTGCCCGAGAAAGGCCAAGGATACGTGTACCAGAGATTGCGAACCTTCCTGTTCGTGGGGCCGGGGCTGGCATGGCTGACCTTCTTCATGGTCGTGCCCTGCCTGCTGGTCTTTCTCTACTCGTTCTTCGAGCGGGGCGTGTATGGCGGTATCGTCTACGACTTCACCTTCGAGAATTTCGACCGGGCCTTCGACCCGCTCTACCTCGCGATCCTTTTGAAGTCGGCCAAGATCGCGGGGCTGGCCACGCTGATCGCGCTGCTGATCGCCTACCCGGCGGCCTATGCCATCGCCCGCGCCCCGGCACAGCGCCAGCCGGTCTACCTGTTCCTCGTCATGCTGCCGTTCTGGAGCAACTACCTGATCCGCACCTATGCCTGGATCGTGATGCTGAACCGCGAGGGGCTAATCAACCGGGCGCTCCTGGATTTCGGCCTCGTGGGCGAGGCGCTGCCGCTCCTCTACAACGAGGCATCGGTGGTGACCGGGCTGGTCTACAACTACGTGCCCTTCGTGATCCTTGCGATCTATTCCTCGATCAGCCGCCTGAACCCCGAGATCGCCGAGGCGTCGGAAGACCTCGGCGCGCCGTCCTACAAGACCTTCCTGCGGGTGATCCTGCCACTGACCCTGCCGGGTATCGCGGCGGGGGCTGTCTTCGTCTTCGTGCTGTCCATCGGCAATTTCATCACGCCGGACCTGCTGGGCGGGGGCCGCGTGCAGATGGTCGGCAACCTGATCTATGACCAGTTCCTCGAGGCGCGCGACTGGCCCTTCGGCTCGGCCCTGTCGCTGATCCTGATCGGGGTGATGATGTGCCTGCTGTTTGCACAGGCCGTCGCCGTCAACCGCTCGGCGGAGGGCACCCGATGAGCGCCCGCATCCCCCGCCGCCGCGACCCCGCGAAGCTGTTCCTCGGCGGGCACCTGTGGCTGGTCTACACGTTCCTTTACGTGCCGATCCTCGTGCTCATGGCGCTGTCGTTCAACGATCTCGGCCTGCCGACGGCATGGGGCGGCGTCTCGCTCAAATGGTATGGTGAACTGGCGCAGAACGACGCGGTGCTGCGGGCGGCGCTGAATACGGTGATCGTGGCGGTGGTCTCGACCATCCTCGCCACGCTTCTGGGCACGCTGCTGGCCTTTGGCGTCGAGCGGCGGCAACGGCGGAACAACACGATGGAAGCGCTTCTGTTCGCGCCGATGATCATCCCCGACATCGTGCTGGCCATCGCGCTCCTGTCCTTCTTCACGGCGCTCAACTTCACCCTCGGCCTGCACTCGATCATCATGAGCCACGTGGTCTTCAACATCGCCTTCGTCTGCGCCGTGGTGCGCACAAGGCTGCGGAATTTCGACTTCTCGATCGTCGAGGCCAGCATCGACCTCGGCGCGGGCGAGGTGACCACGTTCCGACGGGTGACCCTGCCGGCGATCTTCCCGGGCGTGCTGGCCGGCGGGCTGCTGGCCTTCACCCTGTCGGTCGACGAGTTCATCATCGCCTATTTCACCGCCGGGGCCGGGCAGGGCTCGACCACCTTGCCGATGCAGATCTATTCGATGATCCGCTTCGGCGTGACCCCCGAAATCAACGCGATGGCGACCATCGTGATGCTGGTCAGCTTCACGCTCGTCTTCATCTCGCAGCGCATCGACAGGAAAGCGATCAGTCAATGAGCACGGATGGCGCCACCATGCTGACCGAGACCGGCGCAGACGCCGCAACGGTGATCCGGCTGGAGAACATCACCAAGCGTTTCGGCGCGATCACCGCCGTGAACGATATCTCGCTGAACCTGAAGGAGAACGAGTTCTTCGCGCTGCTCGGTCCGTCGGGCTGTGGCAAGACCACGCTTCTGCGGATGATCGCCGGGTTCGAGTCGCTGAACGAGGGGCGTATCCTGCTCGACGGCAAGGATATCGCCCCGCTGCGCCCCAACCGGCGGCCGATCAACCTGATGTTCCAGTCCTTCGCGCTCTTCCCGCATATGAGCGTGCGGGCGAACGTGTCCTACGGGCTGGAGATGGAAGGCGTGCGCGGCAGCGAGTTGAAATCGCGGGTCGACCGTATCCTCGAGACGACGCAACTGACCGAGTATGCCAGCCGCAAGCCCGACCAGCTGTCGGGCGGGCAAAGACAACGCGTCGCGCTGGCCCGTGCGCTTGTGAAAGAGCCGCGCGTCCTGTTGCTCGACGAACCGCTGGCAGCGCTCGACAAGAAGCTGCGCGAGCATATGCAGCTGGAGCTGAAGCGCCTTCAGCACGAGGTGGGCATCACCTTCGTCGTCGTCACCCACGACCAGGAAGAGGCGCTGGTGATGGCCGACCGCATCGCCCTGATGCGCGACGGGGAGGTGAAGCAATGCGCCAGCCCCGCCGAGTTGTACGAGCACCCCAACAGCCGCTTCGTGGCGGATTTCATCGGCGTGATGAACTTCCTCGACGGCGAGGTGAGCGTCGAGGGCGTGGTCGTGCAGGGCCTTGGCGTTCTCACCGGCCGCTCGAACGGTGATACCCGCACGGGCGACCGCGCCTGCCTGGCCGTGCGCCCCGAGCGCCTGACCGTGGCACCGTCCTCGGCGGAACGGCTGATCCACGACAACGTGCTCGACGGCACCCTGACCGACATCGCCTATCACGGGCAGGATATCGGCCTGCACATCGCCGTGGGCGACGCCGGTCAGGTCCTGATTTCCCGCCTATCCGCCGCGGCCGAAGGCGCGGCGGATTTCAAGGTGGGCGACACCGTCCAGGTCGGCTGGCAAACGCAGAACGCCCTGATCCTGCCCGACGACAGCAAGACATAAAACCAACACGACAGAGGAGGTCATTCCATGACAGACCAGAAAACCATCGTCTTCTTCCCCGAGGCCGCCTTCGGCCCGGCGCTCAACTCGGTGGGCATTGCGCAGGCCTGCCGCGACATGGGCCATCGCTGTGTGTTCGTCACCGACCCGGGCTTTACCGGCGTCTTTGCCGACTATGGCTTCGAAGAGCACCACGTGAACATGTCCGAGCCCATGCCGCCCGAGCAGATGGCGAAATACTGGTCGGATTTCATCAACGGCCACATCCCCAACTTCAACCTCACGCCGTATGAGCAGATCGACAACTACGTGAAGGAATGCTGGGAGGCGATCGTCGATACCTCGAAATGGGCCGAGAAGGAGCTTCCGGGCATCCTGAAGGAGATCAAGCCGGACCTGATCTGCATCGACAACGTGGTGCTTTACCCCGCCACCAAGCAGTATGGCGTGCCGTGGGTGCGCATCATCTCCTGCTCGGAAAACGAGATCCCGGACCCGGCCATTCCGCCCCACCTGTCCGGCTGCGGCGAGAACGACACCGCCTGTCACGAGGCGTTCAACAAGAAGTTCAACGAGGTCATCAAGCCGGTGCATGACGACTTCAACGCATTCCTCAAGACCTGCGGCGAAGACCCGTACCCGACCGGCGAGTTCTTCGAGGAGAGCCCTTACCTTAACCTGCTGCTCTATCCCGCGCCGGTGAAGTTCGACCGTGAAAAGCCGCTCGACCCGGACCGCTTCAAGTATCTCGAAGGCTGCGTGCGGACCGAGAAACCCTATGACGTGCCGGATTTCGGCGAATACAACGACAAGCCGCTGCTCTACGTCTCGTTCGGCAGCCTTGGCGCGGGGGATACCGACCAGATCAAGAAGATCATCGATTTCCTCGGTAAGCAGCCCTATCGCGCGCTGGTCAACGTGGGCGAGTACGAGGCCGAGTACGACAAGGCTACGATGCCCAAGAACGTGCATGTCGCAAGCTGGTATCCCCAGCCTTCGGTCATCCCGCTGGTCGATGCGGTGGTGCATCACGGCGGCAACAACAGCTTCACCGAGTGCCTCTATTTCGGCAAGCCGGCGATCATCATGCCCTATGTCTGGGACGGGCACGACAATGCGACGCGGGTGCAGGAAACCGGCCATGGCTTCAAGATGCACCGGATGAACTGGACCGACGAGGAGTTCGCCGCGAATATCGAGAAGTGCCTCAACGATGCCGAGGTGAAGGCGCGTTGCGAGGCGACCAGCAAGCACATGCAGGGCAATGGCGGGCCGAAGGTGGCCGCCAAGTACCTGGGCGATCTGCTTGAGAAAACCTACGGCTGAAACGGGCCGGGCCGGGCGCACCATGTCGCGCCCGGCGCCCATCAAGGAGCGACGAGTTTGACCACACCGAAACTACAGAACCCCGAAGAGATCACCGATACCGTCGACTGGGGTGAGATCCCCACGATGATCGAGGGGCATTCCCACACCTCGGGCGTGCTGTTGCACAAGGGCCCCGAGGGGCAAAGCGAATGCGGCATCTGGATCTGCACGCCAGGCTACTGGGACTGTCACGTCACGCGTGACGAGTTCTGCCACTTCCTGCAGGGCCGCGCGACCTATACCCGCGACGATGGCGAGGTGATCGAGATCACCCCCGGCACCGTGGCGTTTTTCGAGCAGGACTGGAAAGGCACCTGCCGCGTGCACGAGACCGTGCGCAAGGTCTACATGATCCGCTGACCCGACAGTCCGAAAGGATGACGATGACCGATTTCGACCCGTTTGGGCGCCAGTTCTTCTTTGGTAACGACTATCACCCGGCCGGGCAGGGGGGCAGCATGCATGACGTGATCAACCCCGCCACGCTGGCCCGCGAAGGCGCCATTGCCATGGGCACGCCGGAGGAAGCCGAGGATATCCTGCGCCGGGCCCGCGAGGCGCAGGAGGCATGGGGCGCGATGGACGAGCTGACCCGTGCAGGCTACCTGCACAAGGTCGCCGACAGCATCGCGGCCAACCATGAAGAGGCGGCGCGGCTGATGGTGCTGGAGCAGGGCAAGCCCTACCCCGAGGCCACGGGCGAGATCGCGAACGTTGGCGGCTGCTTCCGCTACTTCGCCGAGATGGCGCGGGATTCCGGTGGCATGCTCCCTGGCACCACGCAGGCGGGCTCGTTCCAGTTCGCGCGGTATTTCCCGTATGGCGTCAGCGTCCACATCGTGCCCTACAACTTCCCCATCCTGCTGATGTGCTGGACGGTGGCGGCCTCGCTCGCCTCGGGCAATGCCTGCGTGGTCAAGCCGTCGGAGCTGACATCGCTTTCCACGCTGAAATTCATGGAGAATTTCCGCCACCTGCCCGCCGGGCTCGTGTCCTGCATCACCGGCGGGGGCGAGACGGCGCAGGCGCTGATCCGGTCGAAGCAGAGCGACGTCGTGGCCTTCACAGGGAGTGTCGCGACGGCGAAGAAGGTCAACGTGGCCTGTGCCGAACAGCTCAAGCCCTGCATCATCGAGGCGGGCGGGAGCGACCCGATGATCGTCTCGTCCCATGCGCCGCTCGACGTGGCGGTGGCCGGGGCGACCACGGCGGCGTTCCACCTGTCAGGGCAAATCTGCACCTCGACCGAGCGGTTCTACGTGCATGACGCGGTACATGTCCAGTTCGTTGAGGGCCTGGCCGACATGGCGCGCAAGCTGCGTGTCGGCAACGGCATGGAGGTGTCTGAGGTCGGCCCGCTGGTGACCGAGGCGGCGCGCGACAAGGTCGTGCGGCTGGTCGACGGGGCAGTGGCCGACGGGGCGACGCTGATCTGCGGAGGGCGGGTGCCGCCGGGGCGCAATACCGGCTGGTTCTACGAGCCCACGGTGCTGACCAACGTCACGCCGGATATGGATATCATGCGGGAAGAGCTGTTCGGCCCGGTGGCCGCCATCTGCCGGGTGAAGAGCTTCGAAGAGGCGCTGGAACGCGCCAATGACAGCGAGTTCGGCCTTGGCGCCAGCCTCTTCACCACCAGCCTCGAGGAGGCGATGGAGGCCTATGAGCGGCTCGAGGCCGGGATGGTCTGGGTCAACAATCCGCTCATCGACAACGATGCGTTGCCCTTCGGCGGGTGGAAGAACTCCGGGCTGGGCCGCGAGCTGTCGCGGCTTGGGCTCGATGCCTTCCGGCAAAGCAAGATGGGCGTGATCGACTGGAAGCCGAAGGTCCAGGACTGGTGGTATCCCTATCCCGACGCATGGTTCGGCAACACCGAAGGCTCGCGCTTCTGACGCTCAGGCCCCGTCCGGCTTGGCGCCGGCAAGGTCGAAATGGTCGGGGAAGAGGGCCGACAGGAAGCGGAAGATGATGCGGCAGGCCTCGCTCCGGTCGAAGGCATCCGGGTGAATGAGGTAGTCGGCCCACATTCCCTCGAGAAAGGCCAGCGTGCCATGGGTGGCATCGCGGGCCGTCTGTTCCGGGTCATCCACGCCGGAGGCCACTGCAATTGTCGTGAAGGCCTCGAACATCAGCCCGCGCAGGCGGACGTCGCGGGTGTCGCTGAAGGTCCGGATCGACTTGCGCTCGCGCGCCTCGCCGCGGAAGCCGTACCAGATACGGACGGTATACCGGTTCAGGATCGTCTCGCTCAGGTCGGAGCGGATCACCGCCTCGATCTGCTCCTGTGGCCAGGCCGACGGGCGGACCTTGTCGAGCAGCTTGTAGAGGTTCTGGTAGTAGAGGTCGCTGGCATGCTGAACGGCGGCGTCCATCAGCCCGTCCTTGCCGTTGAAATGCAGGTGGATCATCCCGCGCGACAGGCCGGCCTTGTCGATGATCGTGCTGACCGAGGTGCGCGCGTAGCCGATCTCGGCCACGCAATCCAGGGTCGCCTCGATCAAGGCAAGCCGATTCCTTTCGCGCAGCTGTGCCCGTCGGCCAGTCGAGTCGTCCGTGCTGCTGTCCGAACTGTCGGGCAAAACAAACCCCCGTTTCCCTTAACATTTTTCCGGTCTACGCGCGCTCGGGTCAAGCGGCTTTAACCGAGTCTATTGACAGGATCACATAATACCAGCAATTTAAATGGACGATCGTCCATTTTACAAGCTGGTATGTCGGGGAACCATGATCACGCTCAGGTCGGAGGCTTCGCAGGGGATGGCGCTCAGCGCGCCGGCGACGCTGTATGTCGGACTTCTGGTGGCCGCGCCGCTGGGCATCCTCGTCGTCTACAGCTTCTGGACGCAGACCTATGTCAGCATCGACCGCACCTTCACGTGGGAGAACTATCGCCTCGCGGTCGAAGACCCGCTGGTGCGGCACCTGCTGATCCGCTCGGTCTGGATCGCCGGGCTCGTCACGGCGGCGACCGTGGCGCTGGCCTATCCGATTGCGTATTTCATCGCCTTCCGCACCCGGCACAAGACGCTCTGGCTGCTGCTGATCACCATCCCGTTCTGGACAAGCTACCTGCTGCGGGTCTTCTCGTGGAAACTCATCCTCGGCTTCAACGGCGTGCTGAACAGCGCGTTGATGACGGTTGGTCTGATCGAAGAGCCGCTGACCTTCCTGCTGTATAACGAGGTCGCCGTGGTGCTGACGCTGGCCCATGCGTGGGCGCCGTTTGCGATCATGCCGATCTACGTCTCGCTTCAGAAGATCGACCGGAGCCTGCTGGAAGCGGCGACCGATCTGGGTTGTTCCAAGCTGGAGCGGTTCGTGCGCGTGACCCTTCCGCTGACTGTGCCCGGCATCATCGCCGCCTGCCTGATCATCTTCATCCCCACGGTGGGCGACTACGTGACGCCCGCGCTGGTCGGCGGGTCGGATGGCAAGATGATCGCGAACCTGATCCAGGTGCAGTTCGGAGCGGCCAACAACTGGCCGCTGGGTGCGACGCTCTCGCTGATGGCGATGCTGGCGGTGGGGCTGGTGGCGGGCTGCTTCGTGCTGCTGTCGAACCTTTTGGCACGGAGGATCAGATGAGCCGCCTTCTGCGATCCTTCCCCGGCCTTTCGGCCTACGCGGTTTTCTACCTCGTGTTTCTCTACACGCCGGTGCTGCTTCTGCCGCTCTTCTCGTTCAACGAGGGCACGATCGTCGCCTTTCCGATAAAGGGGTTCACGCTCAAGTGGTATGCCGAGCTGGCGGGGCAGGAGGCGCTTCTGCGCTCACTGCTGAACAGCGTGATCGTGGGCGGGGTGAGCGCGGTGCTGGCCACCTCGCTGGGCCTCTTCGCGGCGCGGGCTTACGTGCGGTATCGCTTTACCGGGCGCGAGATGTCGGAGGCACTGGTGATGTTGCCGCTGGTGGTGCCGGGCATCATCGTGGCGTCTTCCTTCCTCGTGCTGTTCCTGTCCGTGGGGCTGAAGCCGTCGCTGACCGCGGTGATCCTCGGGCATACGTTCCTGACCGTGCCCTTCGCCGTGGCGATCATGAAGTCGGCCTTCGACGAGTTCGACCCCTCGCTGGAAGAGGCGGCCTATGACCTGGGCGAGACGGTGATCGGCACCTTCCGCCGGGTGACCCTGCCCATCGTGGCACCGGGGATCGTGTCGAGCCTGCTGGTGACCTTCACGGTCTCGTTCGACGAGTTCATCCTCGCCTTCTTCCTGGCCGGGGATCAGCCCACGCTGCCGGTCTACATCTGGAGCCAGATCCGCTTCCCGGCGAAGCTGCCCAACACGCTGGCCCTGGGGTCGTGCCTGCTGGCGTTCTCCGTCTTGCTGCTCATCACCGCCGAATATTTCCGCCGCCGGTCGGCCAAGCGGACATGAGGGGAGATCAAACATGACCGACCAACCGATCATCGAGCTTTCCGGCGTCGAAAAGACCTTCGGAACCTTCAAGGCGGTGACCGACCTCGACCTCAGCCTGAAGCAGGGGGAGTTCTTTTCGCTGCTGGGGCCGTCGGGTTGCGGCAAGACCACCGCCTTGCGGATGATCGCGGGGTTCCAGGAGCCGACGGCGGGCACCGTGCGGATCGACGGGCAGGACATGGCGGATATCCCGGCCAACAAGCGCCCGACCAACATGGTGTTCCAGAGCTACGCCATCTTCCCGCACCTCAACGTGGGCGACAACGTGGGGTTCGGGCTGGTCAAGCAGGGCCTGTCACGCGCCGACCGCAAGGCACGGATCGCCGATGCGCTGGAGATGGTCGAGCTGGGCGGGCTGCAGGGCCGCAAGGCCGACCAGCTGTCGGGCGGACAGCGGCAGCGGGTGGCGCTGGCGCGGGCGCTGGTGATGCGGCCGAAGGTGCTGCTGCTGGACGAGCCGCTGTCGGCCCTCGACAAGAACCTGCGCGAGGCGATGCAGCTCGAGCTGCGGCGCCTGCAGCAATCCATCGGCATCACCTTCGTGATGGTCACGCACGACCAGTACGAGGCGATGACCATGTCAGACCGGATCGGGGTGATGTTCAACGGCCGGCTGGAGCAGGTGGATGCGCCCGCGACGCTGTATGCCAGGCCCGCCAATCGCGAGGTTGCGGCCTTTATCGGGGGGATGAATTTCCTGCCGGCGAAGAGTGCGGATCAATCCGGCGAATTGATCAGCGCCGATGTGCCGGGCTTTGGTAACCTCACCATCCAGCGCAACCCCAACGTCACGGGCCGGGGGCGCGACCTGATGCTGGGCATCCGGCCCGAGCAGCTCGAGATCGCGCGTGAGACGCCGGCGGGTTATGACGCCACGCTCAAGGCAGAGGTCGAGAATGTCGCCTTCTACGGCGAGAGCGTTCATTACCACGTTCGCGCGCCGGGCGTGGAGCGCACGCTCGCGGTCGCCGTACCCAACCATTTCCACACCGTCGATTTCGCCCGCGGCGACGCGGTTTTCATCGGTGTGCAAAATGCCTCGGTCATCGACCTTGGCAGCGACACCAACCCAGAAGCAAAATGATCCAGGGAGAATTTGACATGACATACAAGGCTCTTACCCTAACTGCCGCCGCCTGCCTTGTGGCAGGTATCGCCAACGCCGAAGGCTCGGACCTGACGGTATTCGACTGGTCGGGCTACGAAGACCCCGGCTTTTTCGGCGCCTATGTCGAAAAGCACGGCAGCGCGCCGACCTATTCCTATTTCGGCAGCCAGGAAGAGGCGTTCACCAAGCTGCAATCGGGGTTCGAGGCCGATCTCGCCCACCCCTGCACCGACGCCACGCGCAAATGGGCGGCGGCTGGCCTGATCCAGCCGATCGACACCTCGAAGCTCGACAACTGGGAGGCGATGCTGCCGACGATCAAGGAGGTCGACGGGATCACCTTTGACGGTGAGACATGGATGGTGCCGTTCGAATGGGGCAATACCGGCCTGATCTACCGCACCGACGAGGTGTCGGAGGACGAGATTTCGCTTCAGGCGCTGACCAAGCCGGAGTTCCAGGGCAAGGTGGCGATCCCCGATGCGGCCTCCTCGGCCTACGCGATGGCGGCGCTGGGCGCCGGAGTGGCCGACAACTACACCAACATGAGCGACGAGGAGTTCAAGAAGGCCTCGGATTACCTTCGCGCCGTGCATCCCAACGTGCGGTTCTATTGGTCCGACGCCGGCCAGCTTGACCAGGCGCTGGCTTCGGGCGAGGTTCTGGCAGGCTGGGCGTGGAACCAGACCGAGCTGAACCTGATCTGGAACGAGGTGCCGGCCCAGATGATGCGCGGCGAAGGCAAGGGCATCGCCACGTGGGTCTGCGGATACGTGCACCTGTCGAATGCCGACGCGCCGGAGGAGCAGGTGTATGACATGCTCAACGCGCTGACCCAGCCGGACAGCGGCAAGTACATCATCGAGAGCTGGGGCTATCCGCACTCCAACTCGGAAGCTTTCGAGATCTCGGACCAGGAGCTGATCAAGACCTACGGCTTTGATGATCCGAAGGCGCTGTTCGACAACAGCCTGTTCTTCGACGCGGTGGAGCCCGAGCTCGAGGCAAAGATGCTCCAGGAATTCGAGCGTATCAAATCGGGCTTCTGATCCTGTAGAAAGACGGGGGCGGCATGGCCGCCCCTCACGATACCCCTGGCAAGGAATGACGGCGCCCATGACCCCCCGCGCGACCCCTTATGACATTCTGTTCGAGCCGGTCCGCATCGGGCCGGTCACCGCGCGCAACCGGTTCTACCAGGTGCCGCATTGCAACGGCATGGGCTACCAAAGGCCCCGGGCCGAAGCGGCGATGCGTGGCATGAAGGCCGAGGGTGGCTGGGCCGTGGTGTGCAACCAGGAAACGGAGATCCATCCGACGTCCGACCTGTCGCCCTTTGCCGAGGGGCGGCTTTGGGATGACCGTGACATTCCAGGCCTGCGGCTGATGACAGATGCGATCCACGCGCACGGCTCGCTGGCCGGGATCGAACTGGCCCATAACGGCAGCCACGCGCCCAACCTGCTGAGCCGTGCCCCGGCGCTTGCGCCGAGCGATACGGTCATCGACGCGGGCTTCGCCCCACAGGCGCGGGCGATGGACAAGGAAGACATCCGGAACCTGCGCCGCTGGCACCGCGACGCGGCGCGCCGGGCGATGAAGGCGGGATTCGACATCATTTATGTCTATGCCGGCCATCACATGACGATCCCGCATCACTTCCTGTTGCCGCAGCATAATGACCGGATGGATGAATACGGCGGCAGTCTCGAGAACCGGGTGCGCCTGACGCGGGAACTGCTCGAGGACACGCTGGAACTGGCGGAGGGCAAGTGCGGCGTGGCCTTCCGGTTTGCCATCGACGAAATGCAGGGCCCCGACGGGATGCAGGCCGAGGAAGAGGGGCGTGGCGTGGTCGAACTGCTGGCCGAACTGCCGGACCTGTGGGACGTCAACGTCGCCGACTGGCCAAACGACTCGCAGACGACGCGGTTCCAGCCGGAAGATGGCTATCAGACGAAATATCTCGAGGCCGTGAAGCAGATCACCAGCAAGCCGGTGGTGGGCGTCGGTCGCTTCACATCGCCCGACATGATGGCGTCGCTGGTGCGCAAGGGCGTGCTCGACATGATCGGCGCGGCGCGCCCGTCGATCTCCGATCCATTCCTGCCGAAGAAGATCGAAGAGGGGCGGATCGACCAGATCAGGGAATGCATCGGCTGCAATATCTGTGTCTCTGCGGATTCGCAGGGCGTGCCGATCCGCTGCACGCAGAACCCGACGATGGGCGAGGAGTGGCGCCGCGGCTGGCACCCCGAGACAATCGGCGCGAAAGGCAGGGAAGAGGCGGCGCTGGTGGTGGGGGCGGGCCCGGCCGGGCTGGAATGCGCCATGCAGCTTGCCCGGCGCGGCTATCACGTGACGCTGGCCGAGGCCGGGAAGGAGCTGGGCGGCCGGGTGCGGCGCGAGGCCGGGCTGAACGGGCTGGCCGCATGGGGGCGGGTGATGGATTACCGCCTGGGTGACCTGCAACAGCGTGGCAATGTCGATATCTTCACCGACAGCCCGCTGGGCCGCGAAGAGGTGCTAGAGCTGGGTGTGCCGAACGTGTTCCTTGCCACCGGTGCCCGCTGGCGGCGGGACGGGCAGGGGCGCACGGCACGGTTCGGGATAGCCATCGCCGACAACGCCATGGTGATGACGCCGGATGACGTGATGGACGGTATCAGGCCCGGGCCGGGTCCGCTGGTGATCTACGACGATGACCATGGCTACCTCGCCGGGGTGCTGGCCACGCACTTGGCGGACCAGGGGCACGAGGTGACGTTCGTCACCACTGCCAACATGGTCTCGCCCTTCACCGGGCTGACGCTGGAGCAGGGCCGCGTGCAGAAAAGCCTGCTGGAGCGGGGAGTGACGATCCTGACGGCGCAGGCGCTGAACGGTGTCGAGGCATCCGCCTGCCGGCTGGCCTGTGTCTATACCGGACGGGAAACCGAAATCGCATGCGGCACGGCTCTGCTGGTGACGCGCCGGGATCGCGTGACCGGCCTTTACGACGAACTGCGTGGCCATTCCAACCTGTACCATGTCGAACTGATTGGAGACGCCGCCGCGCCGGGGCTGATCGCCGATGCCGTCTATTCCGGCCACCGCGCGGCCCGCAACTTTGAACGCCTGCCCGAAGAGGTCGAGCAGGAATATTTCCGTCGTGAAATCACAGCCATAGAAGGATGAGGTCAGCACCATGTTGCAGAATACCGATGAAATCGCCCGCCTGATCCACTCACACCGGGAAGGCTTTGCGCTGCCGCGCGAATTCTATACCTCGCGAGAGATATACGAACGCGACATCGACGCCTATTGGAACCGAAGCTGGCTCTGGGTCGGCCATGTCAGCCAGATCCCCGAGCCGGGCGACTATTTCCTGTTCGACTACGGCCCGGAATCGATCATCGTGGTCCGCGACCGCGACGGAGAGGTGCACGCCCATCTCAACGTCTGCCGACATCGCGGTTCGCGCGTCTGCGTCGAGCCGGAGGGCAAGGCGCGGCTTTTCGTGTGTCCCTACCACGCGTGGACGTTCGAGCTTTCCGGCAAACTTCGCTCCGGCCGGGCGATGGGGCAGGATTTCGACCCGGGCGACTACGGGCTGTTCCCCGCCCATGTCATCGTTTTCCAGGGCCTTATCCTTGTCTGTACGGCCGACGACCCGCCCCCGATCCAGGAAGGGCTGGAAAGGCTGGCGCCACTGAGCGCGCCGTTCGGACTGGAGAACCTGAAAATCGCGCACAAGACGGTTTACCCGGTGCCGGCCAACTGGAAGCTGGCGTTGGAGAATTACATGGAGTGCTACCATTGTGCGCCCTCGCATCAGGAATATGCCAAGTCGCACACGCTCAAGGCGCCGCAGGACATGGAAAAGCTGGTCGAGCCGCTCAAGAAGCGATCCGAGGGGATCGGTTTGCCCACGGTCATCCTCAGCGAGACCGGACCGGATGCAAAGGCGTTGGGGGCCGACGTGTACTACCGCCGCTATCCGCTTTACGAAGGCTACCAGACCGGCAGCCGCGACGGCACCCCGCTGGCGCCGCCTTTGGGTAGCCTGACCGGGTACGACGGGGGCGCGACAGATATCCAGATCGGCGCACTCAACAACTTCCTAGTCTACGCCGATCATGTCGTGGGGTACAGGTTCATCCCGCGCGGCCTGCAGGAAACCGATATCGAGGTGATCTGGCTGGTGCGTGGAGATGCG
Organism: Roseovarius sp.; assembly: GCF_030373445.1. Classification (GTDB taxonomy): domain Bacteria; phylum Pseudomonadota; class Alphaproteobacteria; order Rhodobacterales; family Rhodobacteraceae; genus Roseovarius. The sequence goes on along the minus strand of NZ_JAUCYU010000017.1, from coordinate 51,665 downwards.
GAAGAGCCGAAGGATTACGCCACGCAAGACCTCACCTGGCTTTGGCATGTCACGTCGCTCGATGACGAGCGCATCATCCGGCACAATCAGGAAGGTGTGAATTCCTACCATTTCCGCCCGGGCCCGCTGGCCGACATGGAATGGGGCATTCGCGGGTTCTATAAAAGCTACCTGGAAATGATCCGCGTCTGACCCACCGCCAATGGCAGACATGAAAAGGCCGGGTCCAGCAGGACCCGGCCTTGTAATTCAGGCATAGGGGGCAGGCTTAGCCTTCCCAGCTCTCCATGCCTTCGAGCTCTTCGCTGGTGTAACCGGTGGTGGCGCGCAGGCCGCCGGTCATGCCTTCATCGTCGGAACGGCGCAGTTCGAGATCTTCGAACGGAAGCGCGACCGGCTTCTCGCCAATGCCGAGGAAGCCACCAACGTCAACGATCACCTCGGTGATCTTGCCGTCGTCGCTCAGGACGAGGTCCGAGATTTCGCCGAGGCGGTCTTCTTCGGTACCGTAGACGGAGACACCTTCCAGTTCTTCCGCGGTCAGTTGGCCGCGTTCGTCGGTGGAGAGTTGAGCCGTCTGCTCATCCATCTCCTGGGCGTCATCGGCGCCTTCGGCCTCCGACATCTGCTGCGACGTCAGGTCGGTTTCTTCGGGCTCAGCGGCGTCGGTCTCGGCCATCTGCTCGCTGTCCTGATCGTCGGTCATGTCCGTGCTTTCGCTTTCGGCCATGTCGCTTTCTTCGGTCTCGGCTGCTTCGTTGTTGGCCGTCTGCTCGGCGGTCAGATCGGTGTCAGTGGCCTCTTCGGTTTCAGTGGCCTCTGCGGTCTCTTCTTCGGCAGCCTCTTCCATGTCGGCTTCTGCGCTTTCCTCGGCGCCTTCGTTGAAGAAGCTGCTGCCCGAGTCGCGGACGGCCGCCTGGTCAAGCTGGTCGCGATCTTCCAGTGCCGTCTTGTCGCCGGTGAAGACCACGAAATACTCGCCTTCGGCACTTTCTTCGTCGGAACCGCTCGAGTCGCTGACGAACTTCAGCTCGTCCATCGCGGCGCTGATGTGCTTCTCGTTGATTCCGAGAAAGCCGCCGGCGTCCAGAGTGACGGACTCGATCTTGCCATCGCCCGAAATGATCACGTCACCGATCTCGCCGATGCGCTCCCAGTCGTCGGACGGTTCGCTTGCTTCTTCGGCAATCTCGGCGTCGGAAGCATCTTCGCCCAGGATATAGACCGATTTGCCGATCAGGTCGGACGCGCTGACCTTCATGCCTTCCATCTCGGCAACGACGTCGTTGCCGGTGGCGCTGGCGGTGTCTTGAGACATGTCGGTCGATTCAGTGACCTGGGCACTGGTGTCTTCGGTCGTTTCCGAGGCTGCCAGAACCGGCGACGCGGCAAGTGCCGCGATGGCGGTTGTCATGAGAAAACGTTTCATTATCTTCGCTCCTTCCAGTTGAACGGTTTTATGATGGGATTGGTCCCGTCATTGCATCCATCCAACCCCGCTGGGGCCGCTTTAGTTTCAATCCGAGGCAAAAATTTACTAGAAAAATTTGCGGAACTTTTCGGGTGATCAATGAGTTACTTCACGAACGTGCGCGCGTAGGGAACTGCATAGGCAGTCGCCCCGCGTTTGCGCCGGCAGGTATCTTCAGGAGGCGACATGCTGGAAATTTCCGGATTGGGCGGACTAATCCTTTTAATTCTCGATATATGGGCGATCGTGTCCATCGTCGGCTCTTCGGCGACGACAGGCCGGAAGGTCTTGTGGGTTCTGCTGGTTTTGATCCTGCCGTTGATCGGTTTCATCATCTGGCTCATCGCCGGCCCGCGCGCGGCGAAGGTCTAGGAGAGAGACGGACCTCATCTCGGGTCGGGTCCCCTTGGTCGTGGACACGCAAGGTGCCGATGACAATCACTCAACCTTGGATTGAATTCTCCGTCAGCGAAAAAAATCGTATCCAGCGTGGAACCATCGACAGAACAGCGCGTTTGGATACCAGTCATGGCGCAACCGCGCCCCTCTGACCAGGTCTCTCCCGTCCCCAAGCCGATAGACCTGGCCGACCCGTTGTCCCGCGGGTGACAGCCCCCGCCTGAAATATGGCGGGGGCGATTTTTCGGGTCAGGGGCAAGGCTTGTGGCTCGACAATTGAGGCTGGCGCAGCGAAGATTGGCATCGAGATGGACGCATCAGGCGAGGTGAATGAGGCCGTGACCCAAGTCCGCGAAAGCGACGGGACGATCGGCAATCTCGAAGTTCTCGTGACAGCCGGCGAGGCCTACCCTGCGTTCGAAAGGGCTTTTCTCAACGCGGAACACGAGATATCAGCCAGCTTCCGGCTGTTCGACCTTACGACCAAGCTTCATTCCGACGAAGCCCGGGAACTTGGCGATACGTGGTTCGACCTTATGCTCGCGACTCTCAACCGCGGGGTCGCCATACGCATCGTCGTGACGGATTTCGACCCCGTCGCCGCCCCCGAACTGCACCAGCTGGCATGGCAGACCAAGCGCCAGATGGTGGCCGTGCAGGAGCTGGCCAGGGACGACGCAAAGCTGGAATTCACCATAGCCCTGCATGATGCGCGCGCCGGGTTGATACCGAAACTGGTGTTCTACCCGTTCGTCCGGCAGAAGATGCGAGAACTCAACAGCTCCTGGCTGGAAATGAACGGTGATGAACGGGCGAGGTTCCGGTCCGAGACGCCGCGGCTGCGCCGCATTTGCTACGAAGGCGACAATGGCAGCCTCTGCTTCCCGGTTCAGCTGGTCGATCTTTACCCGGCGACCCACCACCAGAAAATGGCGGTGTTCGATCGTCGGCTGCTGTATATCGGTGGGCTCGACCTGAACGATCGTCGCTATGACACCCGGCGCCATAGCCGTGCGCCGGAACGGACATGGCATGACGTTCAGGTGATCGCGACAGGCTCGGTCGTCGAGGCGGCACAGAAGCATCTCGACACGTTCCTCGACACGGTGGCGGCGAAATCGCCCCCTCCGCCGTCAGCGCCCGGGTTCCTGCGGACCCTTTCCCGCCGTCGGCACAACGCGTCGCTGCGGGTCTCGCCGAAGACCGTGTTGCGCGAGATCGAGCAACGCCATCTCGAATGCATCCGCAAGGCCGAGCAGTTCGTCTATCTCGAGACACAGTTTCTGCGCCACAAGCCCTTGGCGCGGGCGCTGGCAAAGCGCGCGCGCCAATGCCCGAACCTCAAGCTGTTCGTGGTGCTTCCCGCCGCGCCGGAGGACGTCGCCTTCGACAGCAATCGGGGCCTCGACGCGCGGTTCGGCGAGGATCAGCAGATCAAGTGCCTGGCGCAGCTGACGAAGGCATTCGGGGACGACCGGCTTCTTGTCGCGTCACCGGTACAGACGCGCCGACAGCAAAGCGACGAACGCGATGTGCTGGAAGATGCGCCCCTGATCTATGTCCACTCGAAGGTTTCGATCTTCGACGAGTTCGGAGCGATCGTGTCCTCGGCCAATCTCAATGGTCGCAGCCTTCGGTGGGATAGCGAGACCGGGCTCTGGTTCGACCGCTCAGAGCATATCGAGCTGGTGCGGAAAAAGGTGATGGGCAACTGGCTGCCGACCGGCATGGGCGACGAGTTTCTCCATCCGGCCAAGGCGTTCGAGCATTGGAAGCGGCTTGTCGACGACAACACGCAACGGGAACCGGAAGACCGTCGCGGGTTCCTCGTGCATTACGATTCAGATGCCGCGCGTGAGATCGCCATGCCGGTGCCGGGGATGCCTGAAGAAATCGTCTGACAGGTCAGGTCGTCGAGGCTTCCGGAGCGGGCGTGGGTTCCGGCTCAGGGGGCGGGGGCCGCTTCCGGGCACGCCCTTGGCTGTCGAAGATGTCGAGCATCACCAGGACGATCACCAGCACCGGGATGGCCACGATCCCGCCAATCGGCCCCCACATCCAGAGCCACACCACGAGCGAGGCGAAGATCAGCAGCGGGTTGACCGAGATGTGCTTGCCCACCATGGCCGGCGTCACGAATTGCGACTCGATCATGTTGAGGCAGAGAAATATCGCAGCGGGCGCAAAGACCATCAGCCCTTCAAAGGCGATCAGCCCGGCCAGAAGCAGCCCGCCGATGACCATGATCGGCCCGAGGTAGAGAATGAAGTTGAGCGCTGCCGCCACGACGCCCCAGATCAGCGGGCCGGGCAGGCCGATGACGACCAGCAGGGCCCCGAGGCACGCACCAAGCCCGGCATTGATGATCGAGATGGTCAGGAAGTAACGCGCCACCAGCCGCTCGGCCGTCGTGAAACGTTGCTTGATGATGATCGTGTCCCGCCGGTCGCCGACCCAGGTCGAAATCCAGACGTAAATCCCCCGGCGCGTCAGGAGGAAGAAGAACAGCGTGCCCGCGAAGATAAGCACCTGAGCCAGTACCAGGGGGGCAAGAAGCAAGGTCGCGGTCGGATCGGGGATCGGCCCCTTGCCGTTTCCTTCACCATTGTTCGCTTCGGCGCCGAGCGCCTGGCCCACTTCCTCGTTCACCGCGTCGAGGCCGCGGATCACGCCGCGAAATTCTTCGATGATCGCGCGAAGCTCCCACTTGATGTCCGGCAGCTCGTCGATGACGCGCCACATAAGTGGTTCGAGCAACACGACCACGACGGCCACAGCGGATATCCCGAGGGCCAGCACGATCGCCGACGCCATGCCGGCGGGAATGCGCCAGCGTTCCAGCAAGTCGGTTATCGGCGCAAGGATGACGCCGGTTACGAGGCCAAGGACCATGGGCGCAAAGATATCTCCGGCGAGCTTGAGAACGCCGAAGCACATGATCACAGCGATGATGATGACGGCGAGCCGGAGGACCGGGTCAGCCGGGAATTTCAGACCAGCCATGAAGGGTGCAACGCGGCCATTGCGGGATTGTTCCCCGCTGATGAATCCATCGATGAAAATGTTCGAAACGTCATCTGAAAACCCTTCAGGCGTCGTTGAAGGAAATACCTGTCGCCCCGCCTTCGCCCGCAACTCGCTCTCGGGGCCACCAGTCCGGATGATGCTTGCGGATATAACCCAGCATGGCTTCGCGCAACTCCATTTCCGTCTCCCATCCCGAAGACGGATCGGGTGACATCACGTAGAAGCTCATTTCCTGGCCTTCCGAGGTCTGGCCGGACACGTAGGCGCAGAGTTTCTCGTGATCGATCACACCGTCGCGGTCCTTGGCGAACTCGATGAATTTCTCGCGCAGCTCTTCGATATCCGCCGAATGATCCAGGACGATCCGGATCGTGCTGTAGATCCTGGCGTCCTTGACCGACCAGTTCTCGAAGGGCTTCGAGACGAAGTACCTGACCGGCACCACGATGCGGCGCTCGTCCCAGGTGCGCAGCCGGATGAACGTGTAGTAGATGCTTTCGACATAGGCCCAGTTGCCCTCGAACAGGATGCTGTCACCGATCCGCACCGGCTTGGCCAGCGCGATCTGAAGCGAGGCGAGGATATTGCCGAGAATGGCCTGCCCCGCGATCCCCAGAAGAACGGTGAGGACACCCGCCGATGCCAGAAGCGTCATGCCGATCGACTCGAACAGGTTGAGCCGCAGCAGCACGTAGACGATGGCAAAGCCCACCATGAACAGCACGATGATCCGCCGCAGCGCGAAGATCGACGTGTAGAGTTCGCGCTTCTCCAGGCTTCTCGTGTCGTCGATGTCGCCCACCACGCGAAGGGTGACCCGGTCGAGGACCGCGTCGACCACGCGCAGCGCCGCGATGCCGAAGCCCGAGACCATGATGATGACCAGCGCTGGCCGGACGACGTTGGTCACCGGGCCCGAGAAGGAGACGGCGAGATTGAGGAACAGCTGGGCGACGAACGCCGTGACCATGAGCGCCAGCGGCATCGCGGCCCGGTCGATCGCCTGCCGCAGGAAGGCGCGCGGTGCCATCCCCGACAACATCATGACGGATCGGTTGGTGCCCCAAAGCAGGAGACCGAGCACGACGAGGTAAAGGGGCAGGGCGATCCATTCCCACGCCCGCAGAGGGCCTGCACGCGCCTTGAGGCTCTGGGGCAGGTACTGCTCGAACCGTCTTGGGCCGAATTCGGCGAAGAGGCCCGGAACGTCTTCGACGGTCTGCGGCGTGAACAGCCAGACCGCGTCGTCTTCCCCGGCCTTGTAGCGCGCGAGTCTTACCTCGTAGGCTTGGCCGTTGACCTCGACCAGCTCGATCCGGAGGTTCCGGCGGGTTTCGCCCGCCCGCGGGTGATTGCCCGTCTCGCTTTCGATCATGGCATCCGGCCGTGCCGACAGGCCGCTCCAGTTGATCCAGATCCGCCGCTCGATGACCGACGCGAGCATGGCGGCCAGTTCCGGGCCATCTTCCGCCTGTTCCCCGGGGGGAAGGTCCGACAGGTTCAACAGATGTGCCGCCCAGTCGAACCTTTCCGCGTTGGTCAGGTTGACGAAACTCCGCATGGCGGCACGCGGTGTCGACCGGTCGAGCCGTTGCGGTGCCGGGCCGAGGCCGCTGTTCAGTTCCTCCACCTCGTACCATGCCTCGCTGTCCTCCTGCGCGCCGGCGGCGGCTGCCAGAAGGCTGAAAAGACACAGAAGGAGGAGGCGAACGAACGGAATCATGGGAACCCATAGTGTCACGATTACCATGACCGGACCAGACGCTCGCGGCTGGAATTACGCAAGGGTCGCGCCGGGCGAAACGATGCGCCCGCATTGAAATGCACGTGCCTTGCCGGTACGGCTTGGACGGTCTTCATTGTTCGTCAAGGCGGCAGGGGCGTGATTCCCTGCAATTCAGGACTAGATGGTTTATCTGTGACAGTGCTCCATCAGATCGTGGAGGTGCGAGTGAGTGAACAGCAAACCGTCGGGGCGATCCCGTCGGATATCGGCGCGAACATGGGTTTCGGTGGTGAAGATGGCCACGTTGACGGCTTGGACGACCTGATCGCCTGCCCCTCGTGCGACCTCGTATATCGCGTGCCCGATGTCGCGTCCCATGAACGTGCGATCTGCGCGCGGTGTCATACCGTGCTGATCTCGCCGCGGCGCAAGGCGGGCAAGCAGCTTATCGCGCTCGCGTTGACGGTGCTTATCCTGATCGTTGCCGCCTGTGCCTTCCCTTTCCTGTCGATCGGGGCGGCCGGTCTGCACCACGATGCCTCGATCCTCCAGACCGCGTTGACGTTCTCGGGGAACCTCTCGCTCCTGTCGCTCGCGGTTCTGTTCTTCATCGTTGTCATTCCGGCCATCAGGCTGAGCCTGCTTATCTATGTCCTGGCACCTATTATCCGCGACAAGCCTCCGGCGCCGCTCGCCCGCGAGGCCTTCGCCGTTTCCGAAGCGCTGGTCCCGTGGTCGATGGCTGAAATCTTCGCCATCGGCTGTGCCGTCGCCCTCGTCAAGCTCAGTGACATGGCGGACGTCGTCTATGGGCCAGCGGCGTGGATTTTCGCAATTCTGGTTGTCCTTGTCGTCGCGACCGACCGGCTTATGTGCAGGTATTCGATATGGAAATCTCTGGAAACCTGAAAACAGCCCGCGAGATGGGCCTTGTCGCATGCACGGAATGCATGAGGGTCTCACCGCGTGGCACGGCAAGATGCCCGAGATGCGGCCACGCTCTGAGGTCGCGCGATCCCTATTCACTTCAGAAGGTCTGGGCATGGTGGCTGATGGGGTTGGCCTGCTACATTCCGGCGAACCTTTACCCGATGCTCGAGACACGGACCCTGATCAGCACCCAGAGTGACACGATCGTCGGCGGAGCGGTTGAGCTCGCGCATGGCGGAAACTGGGGGGTCGCCACCATCATCCTGATCGCCAGCGTGCTTATCCCGGTCGCCAAGTTCATCGTGCTGGCCGGGCTGGCCATCGGCGTATGGTTTGGCCCGCGCGCCACCGAGGGCCGGCGCCATTTTCTTTACGAGATCGTGGAATACATCGGCCGCTGGTCGATGATCGACGTCTTCGTCGTGGCGATCCTGTCATCGCTCGTCCAGCTACAGACGATCGCGTCTATCACGCCCGGGCGCGCCAGCCTGTTCTTCGCCCTCTCTGTGATCTTTACGATGCTATCGGCACAAAGTTTCGATAGCCGCTTGATATGGGATACAAGATCGGCCGGAATGGCCGGCGAGCGGCCCAGGCGCAAAACCGGCCGGAAGAGGATTCTCGCACGTGGCAACTGACGGCAGCACTCCACCGGACGCACCGGTCAAATCGGCCCGGCGCGGCGTCATGGATCGGATCTCGATTATCTGGATCGTGCCGCTGATCGCGCTGCTGGTTGTGCTGTTCATAGCGTGGCGCAGCTATTCCGACCGGGGGCCGGTTATTCAGATCAGCTTTGAAAACGCCGCCGGGGTGAAGGAGGGTTCGACGGAACTGCGCTATCGTGACGTCGCCATCGGCCTGGTCGAGGAAGTGGGTTTTACCCAGGGGCTGGACCGGGTGCTGGTGTCGGTCCGGATCGACAATGACGTGGCGCCGTTCATAGATGACGAAGCGCGGTTCTGGGTGGTGCGCCCGCAGGTTACGACGCAAGGTGTGACCGGTCTGAACACCGTGCTTTCCGGCGTTTACATCGAGGGCCTGTGGGATGATCAGCCGGGCGGATACGTGGGCCGGTTCGAGGGGCTGCCCGATGCCCCGCTCGAAAGGCACGGCCAGGAGGGACTGCGTCTGACGCTTCGCGCCTCGGGCCGTGCGTCGCTGATCGAAAGTACGCCGATCCTCTATCGCGGCGTAACCGTGGGACGGATCGGGAAACCCTCGATCACGGAGGACGGCTCTTCAGCCCAGGCCGAGGCGATGATCTTTGCCCCGCATGACAAGCTGGTCAGCTCTGCCACCCGGTTCTGGGACACGTCGGGCTTTTCCTTTTCGCTCGGGCCCGGGGGGGCCGCTCTGGAATTCAGTTCCGTGGCGTCGCTGGTCGCCGGGGGCGTGACCTTCGAGACGATGGTATCGGGCGGTGACCCGGTCGAACCGGACAGCACCTTCACCGTCTATCCCGAGGAATCGGCCGCGCGGACAAGCCTTTTTGCCGCCGACGAAGGCGAGGCGCTCTCGCTCTCGGTCGTGTTCTCGGAGAATATCGGCGGACTGACCGCAGATGCGCCTGTCGAGATGAACGGGTTGAAGATCGGCGAAGTGACGTCGCTCAACGGCATGATCGACGAGGAAGAATTCGGCGACAACCGGGTGCGCCTTGTCGTCTCTCTTTCGATCAAGGCGGGCCGGCTGGGTCTTGGCGAAGAAGCCGGATCGGGAGAGGCCCTCGAGTACTTCCGCGAGCGCGTGGAAGACGGGTTGCGGGCGCGGCTTGCGTCCGCCTCGATCCTGACGGGCGGGCTGAAGATCGAATTTGTCGACGACCCGGATGCCGAACCCGCCACGCTCGAGCAGAGCGAGCAGGGCACGTACTACCTGCCCACCGCGGAAAGCGACATCACCGATGTCTCCGCCACCGCCCAGGGCGTGTTCGAACGCATCAACGCCCTGCCGATCGAAGAGGTGATGGTCTCGGCGACCGAGCTGTTCCAGGAAGCCCGCGCGCTGCTGGCCAGCGAAGATGTGCGGGGCGTTCCCGAGAACCTGAACAACCTACTGGGCGACGCCCGCAAGGTCGTCGGCTCCGAGGAGGTGCAGGCGCTGCCGGGCCGGCTCGATGCCCTCATTGCCGAGCTGGACAAGACGGTTGCGCAGTTCAACGAGGCCGCGCTGGTGAACAAGCTGGCCACGGCGGTCGACAATGCCTCCGACGCGGCCGAGGGTGTTTCCTCGGCGGTCGAAGGCGTGCCGGAACTGGTCGAGCGGCTGAACGCCGTTGCCGCAAAGGCCGAGGCTGTCGAACTTCAGGAAATGGCCGATGAGCTTACGGATCTCATTCAGACGACCGACGCTCTTCTGGGCAGCGACCAGGCCAAGGCGTTGCCGGGCAAGCTTAACGGGGCGCTGACCGAACTGAGCGCGATCCTGACGGAACTGCGAGAGGGCGGCGTCGTCGAGAACGTATCGTCTGCCTTCGATTCCGCAAGCGAGGCCGCCGACACGGTCGCCCAGGCGGGGCGGGATCTGCCCGACCTCATCGCCGACGCGCGCGCGGTGCTGGCACAGGCCCGTGCGACGCTTGAAGGCTACCGTGCGGACAACGGTCTCGGCCGCGATGCGCGCGACGCGCTTTCCGAAATCCAGAAGGCCGCCAAGGCGGTCGCCTCGCTGGCCCGCGCCATCGAACGCAATCCCAATTCACTTCTGACAGGGCGTTAATCTCATGCCTAAGCGTATTCTTTCCCTTCTCCTTCTTTCCCTGCCGATACTTGCGGCCTGCGGTGGCCCGCCGCCGCAGCGCGTGGCCATCCCCAAGGCCGAGATTGCCGAGAAGATCGGGATTTCCTACCGCACCGTCGAACTGCGGGAGGTTTCGCTGCCAAGCTATGCCTCCGCCGAGGAGATCTACGTCGCCGACGAAGCCGGGCTTCTGAACAGCCGCGAGGGTCTGCTCTGGGCCGATGACCCCAGCCGGGCCATCACGCTGGAAATATCGCGCCAGCTGGCGCAGGTCACCGGTGCACAGGTGGCGTCGGAGCCGTGGCCGTTCGAGGAACCGGCGCAGGCGCGGGTTGAAGTGCGGGTCGAGGACATCCTCGCGCAAAGTAACGGCACGTTCCGGCTGGCAGGGCAGTATTTCGTTTCGACCGAAACGGGGCGTGACCGCGCCCGCCTGTTCGATCTGACGGTGCCGATCAACGGGATGGACACGGTTGCCGGCATCGCCCAGGCCCGCGGCCAGGCCGTGCGCCGACTGGTGGTCGAGATCGCCCGGTCGGGCCTGCGCTGAGGAGAGGCGCCCCGGTGGCGCCTACTCGACTTGCTGCCTGCCGCGGCGGAACAGCCGGGTGACAATCATGAAGAAGAGCGGCACGAACACCACCCCGAGAATCGTGGCCGACAGGGTGCCCGCGAGCACGCCGGAGCCGATGGCATTGCGCCCGCCCGAACCTGCGCCGGACGACAGCACCAGCGGCAGAACCCCCAGCGAGAAGGCCATCGAGGTCATGATGATCGGTCGGAACCGCTGACGCGCGGCGGTGACGACAGCGTCGATGACCCGCTCGCCCGCCTCGTATCTCTCCCTTGCGAACTCGACGATAAGGATGGCGTTCTTGCCGGTCAGGCCGATCACCGTCAGCAGGCCGACCTGGAAGAAGACGCCGTTCTCGAACCCGCCGAGCCAGGCGCCAACCAGCGCACCAAGGATACCGATCGGCATGGCCAGCATAACCGCGAAGGGGATCGACCAGCTTTCATACAGGGCGGCGAGCGAGAGGAACACCACGGCCAGCGAGAGTGCGTAAAGCAGTGGCGCCTGGCTGCCCGACTGGCGTTCTTCCAGCGAAAGGCCGGTCCACGCCGCGTCGTAACCGGAACCGAGATCGGCAACGAGGCGCTCCATTTCCGCCATGGCCTCGCCGGAGGTCACGCCCGGGGCGGGGGAGCCCTGGATCTGGATCGACGGGATGCCGTTGTAGCGGTAAAGTCCCTGTGCCCCGTAGGCCCACGCGCCTTCCGAGAAGTTCGAGAACGGCACCAGGCCGCCGCTGGCGTTGCGCACCCGCCACTTGTCGATATCCGAGGGGGTGGCCCGGGCGTCTGCCTCGCCCTGTACGTAGACGCGCTTGATCCGGCCCTGGTCGACGAAATCGTTGACGTAGGTTCCGGCCCAGGCAACCTGCAAAAGCTGGCCGACATCGGTCGGCGTCAGCCCCATCGCCCCGGCCTTGCGCCAGTCAATATCGAGGTTGAACTGCGATGCATCTTCCAATCCGCTGGGGCGGGCAGAGGCGATCAGCGGGCTTTGCGCGGCAGCGCCAAGCAGTTGGTTGCGTGCGGCGACAAGGTCGGCATGGCTCTGGCCCTCGCGGGCCTGAAGGTAGAAATCGAAACCCGAGACGTTGCCCAGTTCGATGACCGAAGGCGGCACGACCGGGAAAACCATCGCATCGCGGATCTGGCTGAAGGCGCCGAACGCCCGGCCAGCCAGCGCCTGAACGCTCTGCTGCGGCTCTTTGCGATCGTCCCAGTCTTCAAGCTGCACGAAGGCGATGCCCATGTTCTGCCCGCTGCCGCCGAAGCTGAACCCGACCACGCCGAACATGGATTTGACGACGCCCTCCTCCTGCGTGAGATAGTAGTTTTCCACCTGTTCCAGCACATCGAGCGTGCGTTCGGCCGAGGCGCCCGTGGGGGCCTGGATGAGGGTGAAGAGGATCCCCTGGTCTTCGTCCGGAAGGAACCCAGTCGGCGTGCGCAGGAACAGCAGCGCCATCGCCCCTGCCAGCGCGAGGTAGACAAGGCCGACCCGCAACGGGCGCCGGACCGACCAGCGCACCGTACCGGTATAGCCGTTGGTCAGACCGTTGAAACCCCGGTTGAACAGGCCGAAAAAGCCGCGCCGTTCGCCATGGCTCTTGGCCTTCAGCATCGAGGCACAAAGTGCCGGTGTCAGCGTCAGCGCGACCACCACCGAAAGTGCCATGGCCGAGACGATGGTGATGGCGAACTGCTGGTAGATCACCCCGGTCGAGCCGGGAAAGAAGGCCATCGGCACGAACACGGCCGACAGCACCATCGCGATCCCGATCAGCGCGCCGGTGATCTGCCCCATGGATTTGTGCGTGGCCTCTCGCGGAGAGAGCCCGTCTTCCTCCATGATACGTTCGACGTTCTCGACCACCACGATGGCGTCGTCGACCAGAAGGCCGATGGCCAGCACCATGGCGAGCATGGTCAGCGTGTTGATCGTGAAGCCTGCCGCAGCAAGTACGCCGAAGGTGCCGAGAAGCACGACCGGCACGGCCAGCGTGGGGATCAGCGTCGCGCGCAGGTTCTGCAGGAACAAGAGCATGACGAGGAAGACGAGGCCGATGGCCTCGAACAGGGTTTTCACCACTTCCTTGATCGAGATCTCGATGAAGGGCGTGGTGTCGTAGGGGATCACGTAATCGACGCCCTCGGGAAAGAAATTGGCGAATTCCGCCATCCGCGCCTTGACCGCCTCCGCCGTATCCAGCGCGTTCGCGCCGGGGGCCAGGCTGATCGCCATGCCCGAGGCCGGGTTGGCGTTGAACCGCGCGATCGTGGCGTAGTTTTCCGCGCCAATCTCGACCCGTGCGACATCGTCGAGCAGCACAAGCCCGCCATCCGTTTCCGCGCGCAGGACGATCTGGCGGAAATCTTCCGGTGTGCTGAGCAGGGATTGCGCCGTGATCGTCGCGTTCAACTGCTGCCCCTCGACCGTCGGACGCGACCCGAATGCGCCGGCCGAGATCTGGGCGTTTTGCGCCGAGACGGCGGACACCACGTCTGACGGCGTCAACTCGAACGCCGCCAGCTTGGCAGGGTCGAGCCAGATGCGCATCGCGTACTGACCGCCGAACACGTTGACCGAACCCACGCCCTGGATGCGGCTGAGCTCGTCGACCAGGTTGGTGACCATGTAGTCGGCAAGGTCGACCTGCTCGAGGCTGCCATCGGTCGAGATGAGCCCGACCACCATAAGGAAACCGGCCGAGGATTTCTCGACCGTCAGGCCCTGCCGCTGAACGATTTCAGGCAGGAGCGGTGTCGCCCGGCTGAGCTTGTTCTGAACCTGCACCTGCGCGATATCCACGTCGGTGCCGGTTTCGAATGTCAGGGTGATCTCGGCGCTGCCGGCGGACGTGGAACTCGAGGAGAAATACCGCAGCCCGTCCAGGCCGGTCATCTGCTGTTCGATCACCTGCGTCACCGTGTTGGCGACCGTGCTGGCAGAGGCGCCCGGGTAGGTCCCGCTGATGGTGACCGAGGGCGGGGCGATCTGCGGGTATTGCGCGATCGGCAGAAGCCGGATCGCGAGAATCCCGATCCCCATGATCAGGATAGAGATGACCCACGCGAAGACGGGGCGGTCGATGAAGAAACGTGCCATATCAAGCGCTCCCGTGTCCGACAGTCATTCCGACTGCGCCTGCGCCGAGTCCTCGGGGCGCTCTTCCGGCGTCACGGTTGCGCCAGGGGCGGCTTTTTGAAACCCCTCGACAACGATCCGGTCGCCGGCCGCGAGCCCGTCGCTCACGACCCAGTCGGCACTGCGGTCCTGCACGATCGTGAGGGGGCGCTCCTCGATCACGCCCTCGCCGTTCACGACCCATGCGCTGGGCCGGCCGCGCCGGTCGCGCACCACACCCTCCTGCGGGACGAGATAGACATTCTCGGCCACGTCGACGGGCATTTCGACCTGAACGTACATACCCGGCAGAAGCAGCAGTTGGGGGTTGTCGAACTGCAAGCGCAGCGTGACCACTCCGGTCTGCGGGTTCACATTGGGCTCGGCGGCCTGAAGGCGACCGGTATGCGGATACTCGGACCCGTCAGCGAGCCTCAGCCGCACGGTTCCATCGGCATCGGCAAGGTCCCTCTCGGTTTCCCCCCGGCGCCAGCGCAACAGGTCAGCGGCCGACTGGGTGACGTCGACATAGACGGTGTCGATCTTGCGAATTACCGCGAGGGGCTCGGCCTGGCTGGCGGTCACCAGCGCACCTTGGCTTGTCTGAGACAGCCCGATACGGCCGGAGAGCCGGGCGCGGATCGTGGTGTGCGAAAGCTCGATCTCGGCGGAGTTGAGTTGTGCCTTGGCCAGCTCGAGTGCGGCGGACGCGGCATCGCGCGTCGACAACGCATCATCCAGCGCCTGTTCCGAGGCGACGTTGCGGGCTTGCAGTTCCTGCAGCCGCTCCGCTTCCCGTTCGGCGGCGCCCAGCTGGGCCTCGGCCTGCGAGACACTGGCACGCGCCTGTTGCACGCTGGCTTCGTAGCTTGCCGCATCGATCCGGTAGAGGGGCGCGTCAAGCTCGACCTGCGCCCCTTCCTCGAAAAGCCGCTCGGTGATGATACCGTTCACCTGCGGTCGAACCTCTGCCTGGGCCGAGGCCGCCACGCGGCCCGGCAATGTCGAGGTCAGGGTCACGGTCTCTGGCTCGACCGTCACGACGGTTACGGTGGCAGGCGGGCGCTCTTGCGCCAGCGCCGGCGAGACCAGGAAGGAAAGCAAAGCGATTGCAACGACGGGGCGCCGGAAGAGCAGCGACATGGTGAACCTTTCTGTCCAGCGAAACGCACCGAAAAACCGGGTGCGGAGCTCGGAATACGGGCACTAAGATAGATTCAGACCCGGCTTTGCAAGTGTCGATCCCTGTCTCACCGCTCACATGGAGGAGAGGGCATGGGCACCTGGGCAAGGATCAGGCATCCGTAGAGCCTTTACCTGATGACGGGGCCACGGTGATGGCAATCGTGTCGTTTCCGACCGAAAGACCCGGCTTTTCAGGTACATCCCGACGTCTGCGTAACAAGGACGGTGCTTCCGGATGGGTCCGCGAACGTCCGTCGGGCCTCGAATTCGAAATGATTGACGACTGGCGAGCCGCGGCCCTGCGCAGAAAGACACAATGCTTGTCCATCAATGCACATGCGACGGCCCCGCTCGTGCCGCAGCGGTCCCTTTGCCAGATGAGAGATCAATAAACTTCGGAACTCAAGGTAGGACAGGGACTTGCTGTTGGAAGGGGCCAAGAAACCCGCGCCGGTTTCGCGGCGAGCATCCGGCCAGCCAATGCGGCGCGAGCATTGCGAGATGAAAAACTTTACGCCATGCTTATACAATGAGCGTTTTGAAAACACTTTCGGCAGCGTCATGCCTGCTGCTCTTGTGTGCGCCTGTCCATGCAGACACCGGCCTGGCTGACGATGCGACCGTCTGCGCCGGGCGACTGTCGGCGCATCTCGAACACCAGTGGCTGATGCAGAACCCGGCGGCGGACCGGACGGAAGCGGCCCGGGATGCGATGGTGGCCCTGCTCGAGGCCGTCGGCGATGTGGACGACGCGGCGACGCTCGCACTGAGAATCGAGGCGAAGCACGCGCACGCCGCCCTGCTTCAGCGGGCGACGTTCGGGCGGTTGCGCAATGGTGCAGAGGCCGGGCGGCGTGCCGACATGCGGATCTCTGCCTGCACGCGACTGGTTGCCGGATACCTGGACGCAAGGCGCGACATTCACCTGCCTGTGCCGGAACGCGCCACCCCCGTCAGTGCGAAGGTCAATGCCGCTTTGCACGAATAGCAGGCATTCCTCCTACACTTGACTAAAAATAATGCAGGCCGAGCCAAATTGCCGCCCCGGAACCCGAATGTCTGCTTGCCACGAACGGAAACACGTCAATCTGGCGGACGTGCCGGCATGACCCGTGCCGCACAGGGGACGTGCGATGGTGCTGGCGCTCACTCCAAGTCACCACCGCACTACGCAACGATAATTGCGTGGGGGACAACTTGGGTGCCGGGGCTGTTCTTGGCAAGGTTCACCGCGCGACATTCACGAAGGATATGGAAATGTCGACAAAGCTTTTGTCCGCGACGGCCGCCGCCGCGCTGTTCGCCGCAACTCTGCCCGCGGTGGCGGAAGTGGAATGCCCGATCAAGGTTGGGGTACTGCATTCCCTCTCTGGCACGATGGCCATCTCGGAGACGACCCTCAAGGACACGATGGAAATGCTGATCGAGCAGCAGAACGAAAAGGGCGGCGTGCTTGGCTGCGAGCTCGAGGCCGTTGTGGTCGACCCGGCCTCCGACTGGCCGCTTTTCGCCGAGAAGGCGCGCGAGCTGCTGACCGTGCACGAGGTCGACGTGATCTTCGGCAACTGGACCAGCGTCAGCCGCAAATCGGTTCTGCCGGTTATCGAGGAGCTGAACGGCCTGCTCTTCTACCCGGTTCAGTATGAAGGCGAGGAGAGCTCGAAAAACGTGTTCTACACCGGCGCCGCGCCGAACCAGCAGGCCATTCCGGCCACCGACTATTTCCTCGAGGAACTGGGCGTCGAGAAATTCGCGCTGCTGGGCACCGACTATGTCTACCCGCGGACGACCAACAACATCCTTGAAAGCTACCTGAAGTCGAAAGGCATCGCCGAGGATGACATCTTCGTCAACTACACGCCGTTCGGCCATTCCGACTGGTCGAAGATCGTCGCCGATGTCGTGGCGCTGGGGGCCGACGGCAAGAAGGTCGGCGTGATCTCGACGATCAACGGCGATGCCAACGTGGGCTTCTACAAGGAACTCGCGGCGGCAGGCATCTCTGCCGATGACATTCCCGTTGTCGCCTTCTCGGTCGGCGAGGAAGAGCTTTCCGGCCTCGACACCACCAACCTCGTCGGCCACCTCGCCGCGTGGAACTACTTCCAGTCCGCCGATACCGAGGCGAACGAGGAGTGGGTCGCGGCATGGAAGGCCCGCATGGGCGATGACCGGGTCACCAACGACCCGATGGAAGCCCACTATATCGGGTTCAACATGTGGGTGAACGCTGTCACCGCGGCCGAAAGCACCGAGGTCGATGACGTGCGTGCCGCCATGTACGGGCAGGAATTCCCGAACCTGACCGGTGGCACCGCCGTCATGCTGCCGAACCACCACCTGTCCAAGCCCGTTCTGATCGGCGAGATCCAGGAAGACGGCCAGTTCGACATCATCAGCCAGACCGAGGAAGTGCCGGGCGATGCCTGGACAGACTTCCTGCCGGAATCGGCTGTTCTCGTCTCGGACTGGAAGGAACTCGAATGCGGGATGTACAACACCTCGACCGAGACCTGCGTTCAGATCAAGTCGAACTACTGATCGCCTCCTGACCGACACCTGACATTACCGGGGGGCGATTTTGTGCCCCCCGGCCTTTCAAGGGATTTCCGGATGCTCAACTGGGTTCGTCTCTGCGTCGCGTTGATCTGTCTTGCCGCCCCTGCCAACGCGCAGAACGCCGAGGCGCCGATCCAGCAGGTTCTGCAGGAACATGCCGAGATCATCGCCAAAAGCTCGCGCCAAACGATCGGCCCGGCGATCGATGCGCTGGCGGCAAGCGGTCTGCCCGAGGCGCGGCTGGTTCTGGCCAAGTGGCAGAACAAGGAGATGTGGCAGAACGAGGAAACCGGCCTCTTCGTCTATGCCGAGGAGGTGGACCGCGACACGTTGCGCATCTTCGATTTCGCCGACAGTTCGGAAATCGGGGAAGTGCCCGATGACGATTACGACCAGCTCAAGCCCAATTCCGGTATCCGCGGCATGATCGGCGCCGCCCTGGTGCAGTTCCAGCTTACCGATCCCGATGCCAAGATGCGCCGACAGGCCCTGGCTGCCATCGAGCGCGACGCCGATGCCAGCCATCTTCCTGCCCTTCGCAAGGCCGCCGAGGCAGAAGAACACCCCGGCCTTGCCGCCCGGATGGACCGGCTCGAACGGCTGCTGACCATCCGGTTCGAGGAAGACGAGTCCACGCGCATCGCGGCCATCGAAAGCTTTCGCGGTGATCTCGGGGTTGACGTGCGCGCCACTCTGAACCCGTTGCTGGCCACCCGGCTGGAAACCGCATCAGAACTGCCCGACAGCGCCGACGTGGCCCGCGAGCTCGACCCGGGCAGCGACGCGCTCTCGCGCGAGGCGGCCTATGACCTCCTCGTTTCGGAAGGCATCAACCGCCCGCGCATAAGCCGGGCCGACAAGCGCGCGGCCCTCGTGGCGAATATCGAGGACGGATCGGTCGCGGGGGTGCAGGTGGCCACGCTGGACAGCGAATCCGCCCGCGACATGGCCTATGCCGCCCTCGCGGAAACCGGCGTCGTGCAACCCGTCGCCACGGAAGCGGAGGTCGATGCGGCTATCGACTCCCAGGTTTTCTTCGAACGCTATATCGGCGCACCGCCCGAAATCGCGCTGGCTGCCGCGGCCGTGCTGCAGAGCATCGAGAACAAGGTCACCGTGAACCAGGCCCTCGACCTAGGGCTCGACGCCCTTTCGCTGGCCTCGATCTATTTCCTCGCCGCCATCGGCCTTGCCATCACCTTCGGTGTCATGGGCGTGATCAACATGGCGCATGGCGAGTTCATCATGATGGGCGCCTATACCGGCTATGTCGTCCAGCAGATCGTACCGGACTACACGCTGTCGATCATCCTTGCCCTGCCGCTGGCGTTCGCCATCACCTTCGGCGCGGGGGTCGCGATGGAGCGGCTGGTGATCCGCTGGCTCTACCACCGCCCGCTCGAAACACTTCTGGCGACATTCGGCATTTCCATCGCGTTGCAGCAGATCGCCAAGAACATCTTCGGCACGCAGGCGCGGCCGCTGACCTCTCCGGACTGGCTCGACGGGTCGCTGGTGTTCAACGATATCGTCGCGATCAGTTACATCCGCATCGCGATCTTCGTGCTCGCCTTGCTGTTCCTCGCGATGTTCCTGCTGGTGATGAACCGCACCCGGCTGGGGCTCGAGGTGCGGGCGGTGACGCAGAACCCGCGCATGGCGGCGTCGATGGGGATCAACCCGGACCGGATCAACATGCTGACCTTCGGCTTCGGCTCCGGCATCGCCGGGATCGCCGGCGTGGCCATCGGGCTTTATGCCAAGGTGACCTCGGAAATGGGGGCAGACTATATCGTGCAGTCCTTCATGACCGTCGTCGTGGGCGGGGTCGGCAATATCTGGGGCACGCTTCTGGGCGCCACCTTGGTGGGCTCGGTGCAGAAGGGGATCGAGTGGCTGAACCCGTCGAACACGCTGGCGGCCCAAACCTACATGATCCTGTTCATCATCCTTTTCATCCAGTTCAGGCCGCGGGGCATCATCGCCCTCAAAGGCCGCGCGGCGGAGGCATAAGATGAGCGAGTCGACCCTGTCCGCCGGCCACGTTCGCACGCCGCTTGCCCTGAGATTCCCCTCGGTGCTGGTGTTCCTCGCGGTGCTGGGCCTCTTCACCCTTGGCGTCACCATCCTGTCGGAAGGGTTCGGCATCGGTGCGATATCCACCAGCTTCGTCAAGACGCTGGGCAAGACGCTCTGCCTTTGCCTCGTCGCGCTGGCGATGGACCTTGTCTGGGGCTATTGCGGAATCCTGTCGCTGGGGCACATGGCGTTCTTCGGGCTCGGGGGCTACGCGATCGGCATGTGGCTCATGTACGAGCGCACGCGCCTGATCGTGGTCGACAGCCTGGCCGCGTCGGAACTGCCGCCGACGGCGCAGGAAATCTCCGACGGCATCGCCACCCAGATCTTCGGCGTGGTCGGTGCGTCGGAGTTTCCCCCGGTCTGGGCCTTTGCCCATTCTCTTCCGATCCAGCTGGCCTTCGTGGTGCTGGTGCCCGGCCTTCTCGCGCTGGTTTTCGGCTGGCTGGCCTTCCGCAGCCGGGTGACGGGTGTCTACCTGTCGATCCTGACACAGGCGATGACGCTCGCCCTGTCGCTCTATCTTTTCCAGAACGATAGCGGGCTGCGCGGGAACAACGGACTTTCGGGCCTCCAGAATCTGCCGGGCCTCGACGCGGTACCGCAGGCGACGGTCTCGGTCTGGTTCTTCTGGGGGTCGGCCTTTGCCCTTGGGGCCGGTTACGTGCTTTGCGCCTGGATCGTGTCGGGCAAGTTCGGCTCGGTCATTCGCGCGATCCGGGATGACGAGGCGCGGGTGCGTTTCCTCGGCTATCCGGTCGAAGCCTTCAAACTCTTCGTCTTCACGCTGACCGCCATCATCGCGGGGATTGCCGGTGCGCTCTACTACCCGCAGGCCGGTATCATCAACCCGACCGAGATCGCGCCCATTGCCTCGATCTACCTGGCCGTCTGGGTCGCCATCGGCGGGCGGGGCAGGCTTTACGGCGCGGTTATCGGCGCCGCCTTCGTGTCGCTTCTGTCGACGTGGTTTACCGGCGGGCAGGCTCCGGATATCAACCTCGGTTTCTATCGCATCCAGTGGGTCGATTGGTGGACCGTGCTGCTGGGCCTCTCCTTCGTGCTGGTCACGCTTTTCGCGCCCAAGGGCATAGGCGGATTGGTCGACATCATCATCGATCGCACCACGCCGAACCGTCATGGCGCCGATCTCGGACCGGACCAGGGTGCGCTGCGCGAACGGGAGGCCGACAAATGAGCACGCTGTTAGAGGTTTCCGGCGTCTCCGTGTCCTTCGACGGTTTCAAGGCGATCAACAACCTTTCCTTCCAGATCGCCGAGCGGGAGCTGCGCGCGGTGATCGGCCCGAACGGGGCGGGCAAGACCACGTTCATGGACATCATCACCGGCAAGACCAAGCCGGACGAAGGCCGGGTCAACTATGGGGACAAGGGTGTTTCGCTCCTTTCGATGAGCGAAAGCCGCATTGCCCAGGCCGGGGTGGGGCGCAAGTTCCAGCGGCCCACGGTATTCGAGGATCAATCCGTTGCCGACAACCTGATGATGGCGCTGAAAAAGGCCCGCGGGCCCTTCAGCGTGTTGACGTTCCGGCCGGATGAAGACGATCACGCCAAGATCGTCGAACTCGCCGAAGAGATCGGCCTGTCCGGCGCGCTGCATCGAAAGTCGGGCGAACTCAGCCACGGGCAGAAGCAATGGCTGGAAATCGGCATGCTGCTGGCGCAGGAGCCCCGCCTGCTGCTGGTCGACGAACCGGCGGCGGGCATGACGCCAACCGAGCGCGAGCACACCACGGATATCCTGCGCGAGGCCGCCAGGACACGCGCCGTCGTGGTGGTCGAGCATGACATGGAATTTGTCCGCCGGTTGGATTGCAAGGTGACCGTCCTGCATGAAGGCTCGGTGCTGGCCGAGGGCTCCATCGACCATGTGACCCAGAATGAGAAGGTGATCGATGTCTATCTCGGGCGATGAAATCCTCAGGACGGAAGGGCTGACGCTGCATTACGGCGGCAGCCAGATCCTCAACGGAATCGACATGGTCGCCCGGCGCGGCGAAGTGACCTGCGTGATGGGCACGAACGGCGTGGGCAAGACCAGCCTGCTCAAGGCGATCTCCGGGACGCACGGCTTTTCCGGTGGCCACTACACGCTGGATGGCGAACCCGTGCAGCGTGCCACGGCGCATGCGCTGGCTCGCAAGGGCGTGGGCTACGTCCCGCAGGGCCGCGACATCTTTCCACTTCTCACGGTGCGCGAAAATCTCGAAACGGGTTTCGCATGTCTGCCCAGGTCGGAACACCGGATCCCGGACGAGGTGTTCGAACTCTTCCCGATCCTTAAGGATTTCCTCGGCCGACGCGGCGGCGACCTGTCCGGCGGGCAGCAACAGCAACTGGCCATCGCCCGTGCCATGATTGCGAAACCGAAGCTCCTTCTGCTCGACGAGCCGACCGAAGGCATCCAGCCGAACATCATTCAACAGATCGGCCGCGTCATCGCACACCTGCGGCAAAGGGCAGATATGGCCATCGTGCTGGTTGAACAGTATTTCAGCTTCGCCTATGACCTTGGCGATGCCTTCTACGTGCTAGAACGCGGTGCGGTTCGGCTGAGTGGCCGGAAGGATACGCTGGGTCGCGAAGACCTGCTGAAAAGCGTTTCGGTCTAGGCGCAGACCACCACCTTGGTGCCCCATTCCCGGCATTTCGTGACAAGCTTCGGGCTGATCGCGACATCGGTGAAGAACGTATCGATATCCCTGAGCGAGGCAATCAGCGCCGGTGCGTGACGCTGGAACTTGGAATGATCCGCCACCAGGAATGTTTTCCGGGCCTGCCGGATGATCGTCTGGCTGACCTTGACCTCCTGGAAGTCGAAATCGAGCAGGTCCCCGTCGCCATCGAGCGCGGAACACCCGATCACCGCGAAATCGAACTTGAACTGCTCGATCGTCGCCGTGGTCAGGTTGCCGACCAATCCCCCGTCTGACCGGCGCAAGACACCGCCGGCAACAATGATCTCGCAATCGGAATTGCCGGCCAGGATGTTGGCGACGTTCATGTTGTTGGTGATGGCCATGAGGTTGTGATGGTGCCGCAGCTCGCGTGCCACGGCCTCGGTCGACGTGCCGATGTTGAGGAAGACCGAAACGTTGTCCGGAATCTCTTTCGCGCAAACCTGGGCGATGCGCTGCTTGGCGTCCTCGTTCAACCCGCGCCGGTCTTCATACCCGATATTGGATACGCCCGAGGGCAGAACGGCGCCGCCGTGGACCCGCTCGAGCTTGCCCGCGTCGGCAAGCTCGGTCAGGTCCCGCCGGATCGTCTGTACGGTGACGCCGAACCGCTCGGCCAGATCCTCGACCACGACCTTTCCCTCTCGCCGGGCGATCTCGAGGATGTCCGGGTGCCGGAAGGTTTGAGACATGGGCCTGTCCTCCTGTGCCGCTCGGCCGACGGTCGGCGATGATGTGCGTATCCCTTTGGAACGAATGCTTAGCACCTGCGATTCCGAACATAAACGAAAATATAAATTGACATATCGCGCATCACTATGGTTCGTTCAGGTCGAATTCGGGGAGGAAACCGAAATTGGAATCAGGGCCGCACCATGCTGACGTGCGCGATCTTTTCGTCATAGGCGGGGGGATCAACGGATGCGGGATCGCACGGGATGCGGCCGGCCGGGGCCTGACGGTCACGCTGGCCGAGATGAACGACCTGGCTTCCGCAACCTCCTCTGCCTCGACCAAGCTTTTCCATGGCGGCCTGCGCTACCTTGAGTTCTTCGAGTTCCGGCTGGTGCGCGAGGCACTGGTCGAACGCGAAACCCTGTTGCGTGCGATGCCGCATATCAGCTGGCCATTGCGTTTCGTGCTGCCCTGGCACAAGGACATGCGGTTCGAAAGCGGCACACCGACCTCGAAAGTTCTCGAAACTTTCCTGCCGTGGATGAAGGGGCGCCGCCCCGCGTGGCTGATCCGGTTGGGCCTCTTCCTTTATGACACGATGGGCGGCCGGAAGATCCTGCCCGGCACGACACGGCTGAGCCTCGATGGCACGCCGGAGGGGGCGCCGCTCAAGCAGAAGTTCCGGCGTGCCTACGAGTATTCAGATTGCTGGGTCGAGGATTCCCGCCTTGTCGTTCTCAACGCGCGCGACGCGGCGAAGATGGGGGCGGAAATCCTGACGCGCACGAAGGTGGTCGAGGCCCGGCGCGAGGGCGAGTTCTGGGCCATCACGCTGGAAGACAGCGACAGCGGCGAGCGCGAGACACGCCATGCCCGCGCCCTCGTCAACGCCGGCGGGCCCTGGGTGGGGAAGGTCATACAGGAGGTCGCCACGGTCAACAGCACCGAAGGCGTGCGGCTGGTGCGCGGCAGCCATATCGTGACCCGCAAGCTATACGATCACGACAAGTGCTATTTCTTCCAGGGGAAGGACGGCCGGATCATTTTCGCCATCCCCTACGAGACCGACTTCACCCTGATCGGCACGACCGATGCCGACCATGGCGACCCCTCGGAAAAACCTGTCTGCACACCCGAGGAGCAGGACTATCTCTGCGCCTTCGCATCGGAGTATTTCGAACGCCCGGTGACCCGTGAGGATATCGTCTGGACCTATTCCGGCGTCCGCCCGCTGCACGATGACGGGGCGAAATCGGCCACCGCCGCCACGCGCGACTACGTGCTGAAGGTCGACGACAACGGGGCGCCCCTGCTCAACGTCTTCGGTGGAAAGATCACCACTTATCGTCGTCTCGCCGAAAGCGCGATGGAGCAGCTTGCGCCCTTCTTCCCTGCCCTGATCGGCCCCTGGACGGCCGGTGCCCCCTTGCCGGGCGGAGACTTCGAGGTGAGCGCAGTCGAACAGGTGGTGGCCGACCTGCGCGCGGCCTATCCTTTCCTGTCGGAGTTCTGGGCCCGCCGGCTGGTGCGCGCCTACGGCAAAGAGGCGGACGGCATCCTCGCTGACGCGACATCGCCCGAAGACCTCGGCCGCGATTTCGGTGCCACGCTCACCGAGCGGGAGGTGCGCTGGCTGATGGACAAGGAATATGCCCGCGAGGCCGAGGACGTTGTCTGGCGCCGGTCCAAGCTTGGCCTGCGCATGACGTCCGAGGAGGTGGCCACGCTCGACCGGTGGATGCGCGACGCCCGGCCCCAGACCAATGCTGCGAAAGCCGCGGAATGAAACACAAGGACGCCCGATGACCCTGGTTCTGGAAAACGTGTCGAAGCAAGTCGAGGGGCAGGTGCATATCCACCCCACCGACCTGACGCTCGAGAAGGGCACGATGAATGTCCTGCTCGGGCCGACACTGGCGGGCAAGACATCGTTGATGCGGCTGATGGCCGGGCTCGACGCACCGTGGACGGGCCGCATCCTGTGGGACGGCGAAGACGTGACCGGCAAGCGCGTGCAGGATCGTGGCGTTGCCATGGTCTACCAGCAGTTCATCAACTATCCCTCGATGTCCGTCTATGAAAACATCGCCTCTCCCATGCGGCTGAAGAAGATACCGGCCAGCGAGATCGATGCCGCGGTGCGCAAGACGGCAGACCTGATGAAGCTCGGCCCCTTTCTCGACCGCAAGCCGCTCGAGCTGTCGGGCGGTCAGCAACAGCGCTGTGCACTCGCGCGGGCGCTGGTCAAGAACGCGGGCCTCGTGCTGCTCGACGAGCCGTTGGCCAACCTCGATTACAAGCTGCGCGAGGAGTTGCGGCAGGAAATTCCCAAGATCTTCGAGGAATCCGGCTCGATCTTCGTCTACGCCACTACCGAACCCGAGGAGGCGCTGCTGCTTGGCGGCAATACCGCGACGTTGTGGGAAGGGCGCGTCACCCAGTTCGGGCCGACGCCGGAGGTCTACCGGCGGCCCGTCGACATGGAAACCGCGCGCGTCTTTTCCGACCCGCCGATGAATTTCCTTCAGATATCCAAGACCGGTAACCGGATCATGTTCGGCGAAGGGCAGTCGGCCAGCGCGACGGGCAAGCTGGCCCAACTGCAGGATGGCCGCTATATCGCCGGGTTCCGCCCCAATCACCTTGATATCCGTACAGAGGCCGCCGACGCGCTCGAATTCTCGACGCGCCTCGAGGTGACCGAGATCACCGGCTCGGAAACCTTCATCCACCTCGATCACCATGGCGAGCGCTGGGTCGGGCTGATCCACGGGGTGCACGACATCACGCTGGGCGAGGGACTGAAAGTCTATCTTGAGCCGCGGCACGTTTACGTTTTCAGCGAGGGCGGAGAGCTTGTCGCCCCCGCCGCCTATGCCCAGGCCGCGTGAGAGGAGAGAGACATGGCAAAGATCACGCTCGACAACCTCGCCCATTCCTACCTGCCCAACCCCGGCGGCCCGGACGATTACGCTCTGAAGGAGCTGAACCACGACTGGAACGATGGCGAGGCATACGCGCTGCTCGGCGCTTCGGGCTGTGGCAAGTCCACCCTGCTCAACATCATCTCGGGCCTGCTGGAGCCGAGCCAGGGGCGAATCCTGTTCGACGACAAGGACGTGACCCATGCGCCGACGGCCGAACGCAACATCGCTCAGGTGTTCCAGTTCCCCGTGGTCTACGACACCATGACCGTGCGCGAGAACCTTGCCTTCCCGCTGAAAAATCGCGGTGCCGAAGCCAGTTACGTGGCATCTCGCGTGCAGGAGATTGCCCGGATGATCGGCATGGAGGACACGCTCGACCGCAAGGCCCAAGGTCTCACGGCGGATGCCAAGCAGAAGATCAGCCTCGGCCGCGGCATGGTGCGGGAGGACGTCAATGCGCTCTTGTTCGATGAGCCGCTGACCGTGATCGACCCCCACATGAAATGGGAACTGCGCACCCAGCTCAAGCAACTGCACCGGCAGTTCGGACACACCATGATCTATGTCACCCACGACCAGACCGAGGCACTGACCTTCGCCGACAAGGTGGTGGTGATGCATGACGGACGGGTGATCCAGATCGGGACGCCGGAAGAACTGTTCGAGACGCCCGAGCACACATTCGTGGGCTATTTCATCGGTTCGCCGGGCATGAACGTGCTGCCGGCAAAGGTCGAGGGGAATCGGGCTTACGTCAACGGCACGGAGATCCAATTGGCAAACGCCTATGGTGCACCGTCGGGCCAGGTGGCGCTCGGCGTCCGGCCGGAATTCGTGCGCCTGTCCGACAGTGGCGGTCTGCCCGTCAAGATCCGCCGGGTCGAGGATGTTGGCCGCCACAAGATCGTGCGCGCCGAGTGTTTCGGTACCGAGATCAACATCATCGCCGGTGAAGGCACCGAGATCGGGCCGGACATGACCCGCATCGAGTTCGAGCCCCGGGGCGTCAACGTCTATGCCGATGACTGGCGCGTCGCGCCCGAGGGCAGCCAGGGAAGGGCCGCGTGATGCAGGAAAAGACCGTCAACCAGAAGGGATGGCTCTTCGTTCTGCCGGTGCTGGTTCTGGTGGCCTTCTCGGCGGTCATCCCGCTGATGACCGTGGTGAACTATGCCGTGCAGGACACGTTCGCGGGCGAGTTCTTCCCGCTCGACGACAAGCTGATGTGGTTCCGCGAACTGCTCGAAAGCGACCGGATGTGGGACGCGCTGCAGCGGCAACTCGTCTTCTCGGCCATCATCCTCGCCATCGAGGTGCCACTTGGCATCTTCGTAGCGCTCAACATGCCGCGCAAGGGCGTCTGGGTGTCCGTCTGCCTCGTGCTGATGTCACTTCCGCTGCTCATTCCGTGGAACGTGGTCGGCACGATCTGGCAGATCTTCGGCCGCGTCGATATCGGGTTGCTGGGCCATACGCTCGACCAGCTCGGGTTCAGCTACAACTACACGCAGGACATCTTCGATGCCTGGGCCACGGTCATCATCATGGATGTCTGGCACTGGACCTCTCTGGTGGCGCTGCTGGCCTATGCCGGGCTGGTCTCGATCCCCGACGCCTATTACCAGGCCGCCAAGATCGACCAGGCAAGCCGCTGGAAGGTGTTCCGCTATATCGAGCTGCCGAAGATGCGCGGGGTTCTGACCATCGCGATCCTGCTGCGCTTCATGGACAGCTTCAAGATCTATACCGAGCCCTTCGTGGTCACCGGCGGGGGGCCGGGCAACGCCACCACGTTCTTGTCGATCGACCTCGTGAAGATGGCGCTTGGCCAGTTCGACCTCGGCCCCGCCGCGGCCTTCTCGATCATGTATTTCCTCGTGATCCTGCTGATCAGCTGGGTGTTCTACACGGTCATGACGAATCTCGACAAGGAAGGGAGCTGAGCGATGGCCGATTCAACCGCCAACGCCCCGCAGGCCCCCGGCAAGACCCGTACCCGCAGTGGCGCCCGCGTGAACGGATCGGCCGTGGTGATGGTGCTTTACCTGCTGTTCCTGCTGCTGCCGATCTACTGGCTGGTGAACATGAGCCTGAAGACCAATGCCGAGATCCTCGGCACCTTCTCGCTCTGGCCCCGGAACATCACGCTTGAGAACTACGTGACCATCCTGACCGATGCGTCGTGGTACATGGGATACGTCAACTCGATGATCTACGTGGTGATGAACACGGTGATCTCGGTCACCGTGGCGCTGCCCGCGGCCTATGCCTTTTCGCGGTACCAGTTCATCGGAGACAAGCACCTGTTCTTCTGGCTGCTGACCAACCGGATGGCACCGCCCGCCGTGTTCGCACTGCCGTTCTTCCAGCTTTATTCCAGTGTTGGCCTGTTCGATACGCATATCGCCGTGGCGCTGGCGCATTGCCTGTTCAACGTGCCGCTGGCGGTCTGGATCCTGGAAGGGTTCATGCGCGGCGTGCCGAAGGAGATCGACGAGACCGCCTATATCGACGGCTATTCCTTCCCGCGGTTCTTCGTAAAGATCTTCATGCCGCTCATCGCCTCGGGCATCGGGGTGGCGGCGTTCTTCTGCTTCATGTTCTCGTGGGTGGAGCTGCTGTTGTCGCGCACGCTGACCAGCGTCGCGGCCAAGCCCATCGCCGCCACGATGACCCGCACGGTCAGCGCCAGCGGCCTCGACTGGGGCGTGCTGGCCGCCGCCGGGGTTTTGACGATCCTGCCGGGGGCCTTGGTGATCTATTTCGTCCGCAACTACATCGCCAAGGGCTTTGCCCTGGGCCGGGTATAAGGGAGACGTCGCATGACCTGGATGGCATGGACATGGCCGACCGCCGCCTTCTTCGGGATCATCGGACTGCTGCTGGTGGTCTTCACGATCCTCGCGGCGCGCTACCCCGAAACCCCGCGGCGTGGCGTGCTGCGGATCGAGACGACCCGCGGCGATCGGCTGTTCATCACGCTGCTCGGGTCGGCCTTCATCAACATCGCGTGGCTGGGCCTTATTGGCACCAACCAACCTTATGCGCTCATCGTTTGCCTTGCCTATGCCGCCGCGGTGTTCCGCTGGGTGTAGCTATGCGAAACCGGCGGGCCCGCGCAGAGGAGGCGGGGCCGCTTCAAGACGACCAAGTTCGACAACATGGGAGGAACACATGAACTTGACCTTACGAACGACCACCGCGCTGGCCACGGCGCTCTGCCTGACCGGCGGGGCGGCCATCGCCGGAATGGAGGAGGCGAACGAGTTTCTCGATTCCGAGATCGACGGCCTCTCCTCGCTCGACCGCGCGGCCCAGGAGGAGGAGATGCAATGGTTCATCGACGCCGCCGAGCCATTCAAGGGCATGGATATCAAGGTGGTCTCGGAAACCATTGCGACCCACGAGTATGAATCCAAGGTGCTTGCGCCTGCGTTCAGCGCGATCACCGGGATCAACGTCACCCACGACCTGATCGGCGAGGGCGACGTGGTCGAGAAGCTGCAGACACAGATGCAGTCGGGCCAGAACATCTACGATGCCTACATCAACGACAGCGACCTGATCGGCACCCATTGGCGGTATCAGCAGGCCCGCAACCTGACCGACTGGATGGCGGGCGAAGGGGCGGACGTGACCAACCCGAACCTCGACATCGACGACTTCATCGGCACGTCCTTCACCACCGGGCCGGACGACAAGCTTTACCAGCTTCCGGACCAGCAGTTCGCCAACCTCTACTGGTTCCGCTATGACTGGTTCCAGGACGAGAAGAACCGCGCCGACTTCAAGGAAGAGTACGGCTACGACCTAGGCGTTCCGGTCAACTGGACGGCCTACGAGGATATCGCCGAGTTCTTCACCGGACGCGACCTCAGCCATATGGGTGTCGACGAGGAAGTCTATGGCAACATGGACTACGGCAAGAAAGACCCCTCGCTTGGCTGGCGCTACACAGATGCGTGGATGTCGATGGCCGGCATGGGCGACAAGGGTGAACCCAACGGCCTGCCGGTCGACGAATGGGGCATCCGGGTGAACGAGAACAGCCAGCCCGTCGGCTCCTGTGTCGCGCGGGGCGGGGCCACCAACAGCCCGGCCGCCGTCTACGCCGTGACCAAGGCCATCGAATGGCTGGAGAAATACTCGCCGCCGGCGGCTGCGGGCATGACCTTCTCCGAGGCCGGGCCGGTGCCGGCGCAGGGGGCAGTGGCTCAGCAGATGTTCTGGTACACCGCCTTCACCGCCGCCATGGTGGGTGACGGGGCCGAGGCCGTGCTGAATGACGACGGCACGCCGAAGTGGCGCATGGCCCCCTCGCCGCACGGCGCCTACTGGGAAGACGGCATGAAGGTCGGCTACCAGGATGCGGGGTCGTGGACGCTGATGGAATCCACACCTGTCGACCGCGCCAAGGCGGCTTGGCTCTACGCCCAGTTCGTCACCTCCAAGACGGTGGACGTGAAGAAAAGCCATGTCGGCCTGACATTCATCCGCGAGTCGACCATCAACGACCAGAGCTTCACCGACCGCGCGCCCAAGCTGGGCGGCCTGGTGGAATTCTATCGGTCTCCCGCCCGCGTGCGCTGGTCGCCCACGGGCACCAACGTGCCGGATTATCCCAAGCTGGCACAGCTCTGGTGGCAGAATATCGGCGACGCGATGTCGGGGGCCAAGACGCCCAAGGAAGCGCTCGACAGCCTCTGCGCCGATCAGGAACGTGTGCTGGAGCGCCTGGAACGCGCCGGTGTGCAGGGTGACCTCGGTCCGAAGATGAACGAGGAGATGGACCCCGAGCACTGGCTGAGCCAGCCGGGCGCCCCGAAAGCGGCCCTCGAGAACGAGGAAGAAGAGCCGCAGACGGTCTCCTATGACGAGCTGATCAAGTCCTGGCAGGAATGAGCCGGGCAGCCGGGGCCCCCGGGCCCCGGCGCTTTCCCCTTGGCGATCCATCCGCTACCTTCAGAATTCACGAACGCGACAGAACGCCATGACCCATATCCTTGCCATCGACCAGGGTACCACCTCCAGCCGCGCGATCCTTTTCGACCGCGAGATGCGCATCCGCGCCACCGCGCAGGAGGAGTTTGAACAGCATTTCCCGGCCTCCGGCTGGGTCGAGCATGACCCTGCCGACCTGTGGGCGACGACCGCCGGAACCTGCCGCGAGGTGATCGAGCGCGCCGGCATCCGCACCGCCGACATTGCCGCCATCGGCATCACCAACCAGCGCGAAACGACGCTGGTCTGGGACCGCGAGACTGGCGAGCCGGTGCACCGCGCCATCGTCTGGCAGGACCGCCGCACCGCCGACACCTGCGAAAGGCTCCGCGAGGCGGGCCACGAAAACATGATCTCCGAGCGGACGGGGCTTCTGCTCGACCCTTATTTTTCGGGCACGAAACTGGCCTGGATCCTCGATAACGTCGACGGCGCAAGGGCGCGGGCAAAGAAGGGCGAACTGCTTTTCGGCACCGTGGATTGCTATCTCATCTGGAAGCTGACGGGCGGCGAGGTGCACGCGACCGACGCCACCAACGCTGCGCGGACGCTGCTCTATGACATTCGAAAGGGCCGGTGGAGTCAGTCGATCTGCGACCTGCTCGATATCCCGATGGACATGCTGCCCGAGGTCAGGGACAGCGCCGATGATTTCGGCAAGACCCGGTCCGACCTGTTCGGCCGCGAAATCCCCATTCTCGGCGTCGCAGGTGACCAGCAGGCGGCGACGGTGGGGCAGGCGTGCTTTTCGCCGGGCATGCTGAAATCGACCTACGGGACCGGGTGTTTCGCGTTGATGAACACAGGAGACGAGCCGGTGACGTCGAAGAACCGGCTTCTGACGACGATTGCCTACCAGCTCGATGGAAAGCCCACCTATGCGCTGGAAGGGTCGATCTTCATCGCGGGCGCGGTGGTGCAATGGCTGCGCGACGGGTTGAAGATAATTCGCGAGGCGTCGGAGACGCAGCCGCTGGCCGAGCGGGCCGATGATGGCCAGAATGTCGTTCTTGTTCCGGCCTTTACCGGGCTCGGCGCGCCTTACTGGAAGGCCGATTGCCGGGGGGCGATTTACGGTCTTTCGCGCAATTCCGGCCCGGCGGAGTTTGCCCGTGCGGCCCTCGAAAGCGTGGGCTTCCAGACCCGCGATCTTCTGGAAGCGATGGCCGCCGACTGGACAGAGGACCGCGCCGGCGAGGTGCTGCGCGTGGATGGCGGGATGAGTGCGTCGGACTGGGCGATGCAGTTCCTGGCCGACATCCTGGATGCGCCGGTGGACCGGCCGAAAGTGCTGGAAACGACGGCGTTGGGGGCGGCGTGGCTGGCCGGGATGAAAGCCGGGATCTACCCCGATCAGGAGGGGTTCGCCCGCGAATGGGCGCTCGACCGCCGGTTCGAGCCGCGGATGGAGGCGGAGACGCGCAAGGCCAAGTACGATAGCTGGAAGCGCGCCGTGGCGGCGACGATGACGGTTTGAGCGGACGAATTTCCTATTGATTGCGACTGTTTGGCGTGGTGCCGGCCTATTCCGAGATGAACCGGTTCCGCATCTCCACTTCCTGCTTGCGCATCAGGGTCCAGGCGGTTTGCATGTGGTCCGACATGATGGCGCGCGCCCTGTCGGCATCGCCGGCACGGAGGGCCTGCACCAGTTCGATTTGGTGGGCGCGGCCTTGCTTCCATAGCTCGAGGTTGGGCGGCGAGTAGAGCCGGCGATAGACGGTCAGGTCGGTCAGCAGGTTGACCATGAAGTCGATCACGAATCCCAGGAGCGGGTTGCCGGCCTGCTCGGCCAGGATGGCGTGAAAGCGGAGGGAGGCCACGTGCTGCTGGCGTTCCTCTTCCAGCGTGGCGGCCGGCTCTGCATAGTCTGCCAGGTGGGATTCGAGCTGTTGCAGCACCTCTTCGTCAAGGTTTCCGGCCAGCGAAGCCGAAAGCTCCGGCTCCAGCGCGAGGCGAAGCTGGTAGATGTCGCCGATGGTCAGATCCTTGAAATAAAAGTAGTTTCCCAGTAGCGCTTTTGCCCGCTGGAGGCTGACCTCGTGGATGAAGCTGCCGCCGCCGGGGCCGGTGCGTGTCTTGATGAGGCCCTGTGCCTCGAGGATGCGCATGGCTTCGCGGATGGTGCCCTTGGCCATGCCGAAACGCTCGATCAGCTCCGCCTCGGCGGGGAGGCGGTCGCCGGCCTGCAATCCCTGGTCCACGACCCAGTCCTTGATCGCCTCGGCGACCTGAACGGGGCGACTGGGCTTCGATTCAGCCCGGCTGCGCCTCGATGGGGTGGTGGCAGGCGGCAAGTTGGTCCTCTCCCATTGGTCTCAGGTCCGGCTCCTCTGACCGGCAGCGGTCGGTTGCCCGGGGGCAGCGGCCGGCGAAGGCGCAGCCCGGCGGCGGGTCGAGCGGGTCGGGCAATTCTGTGCCTTTCTGCTCGGGCGCGGTGAGGGCGCGGCCGACGACGGGGGCGCTGTCGGCCAGCAATTTTGTATAGGGATGACGGGGGTTTGCAAAGATTTTTTCCGCCTTCCCGACTTCGACGACCGAACCGAAGTAGAGCACGATGATCCGGTCGCTTACCGCTTCGACCACGGCGAGGTCGTGGGTGATGAAGAGGTAGGTGAGGCCGAACTCTTCCTTCAGGCGCGCCAGAAGGTTCAGCACCTGCGCCTGTACCGACACGTCGAGGGCCGAGACCGGTTCGTCGAGGATGATGATGCGCGGATTGGCGGCGAGGGCGCGGGCGATGCCGATGCGTTGGGCCTGGCCGCCGGAGAATTCGTGGGGGTAGCGTTCGAGGAACTCGTCGCGCAGGTTGACGGAGGCGAAGATCTCGCGGATGCGATTTTCGCGTTCCGATTTTGGCATATTATACAGGCGCTTAAGGGGGGCCTCCATGATCTGCTTGATGGATTTGCGGGGGTTGAGGCTGCTGTTGGGATCCTGGAAGACATATTGGATCAATTTGCCGAATTCGGCCGGGTCGGCGTTGTCGAGGGCCTTGCCTTCGATCTCGATCGTGCCCTCGGATGGCTCCAGCAGCCCCACCAGCATTCGCGCCAAGGTGGACTTGCCGCAGCCGGATTCGCCAACGACTCCAAGGGTTTCGCCGGGTTCGACGGAGAAGCTCATGGGCCTCACGGCGCGGACGCCGTCCTTGGCGGGGGAGAAGAGCGAGCCCTTCAGCGGGAAGGTCTTGGCGAGGTTTTCGACTTTCAGGGCGGTCATGCGAAACCCTCCGGAAGGCAGTGAAACCCAACGTCGGTATCACGTCGGTATTTTGTCGGTATCACGTCGGTGCGTTTTCCCGTCATAGCGTTTCCTCGGGGTAGAGGCAGCGGACCGCGCGGGCGCCGGAGCGGTCGAGGGTGATGTCGCCCTGCCGGCACTCGTCGCGGGCCTTTTCGCAGCGGGGCGCGAAGGCGCAGCCCGGGGGAAGGTCGTCGACCACCGGCGGCAGGCCGGGGATGGCGGCCAGTTCGCGGCGGCCTTCGCCAAGTTCCGGCACGCAGGCGATCAGGCGCCGCGTGTAGGGGTGGAGCGGGTGCGAGAGCACGCTGTTCGTCGGCCCCTCTTCGACGATGCGGCCGGCATACATCACCGCCATTCGGTCGCAGAGTTGGGCCACCACGCCGAAATCGTGGGTGATGAAGATGATGGCGAGCCCCCGTTCGCGGCGCAGGTCGTCGAGCAACGACAGGATTTGCGCCTGCACGGTGACGTCGAGCGCGGTGGTGGGCTCGTCGGCGATGATCACGTCCGGCTCGTTGGCCAGCGACATGGCGATGCCGACGCGCTGGCGCATCCCGCCCGACATTTCGTGCGGGTAGTTGTCCACCCTGCTTTCGGCGTTGGGGATGCGCACGTCCTTCAGAAGCTGGATGGCGCGGGTGCGGGCCTCGGAGTTCGAGACCTTGTGGTGCGACTGGATCGCCTCGGCCAGCTGCTGGCCCACCTTGTAGAGGGGGTGCAGGGTCGAGAGCGGGTCCTGGAAGATGTAGGCGACGCGGTCACCGCGTTTCTGCCGCAGCTTCTCGTAGGGCGCACCGACAAGATCTTCGCCCTGGAAGCGCACCGCGCCGCCCGTGATCACCCCGGGAGGAGAGGCGACCAGACCCATGACCGACAGCGCCGTGACCGACTTGCCCGAGCCGGATTCGCCGATGACGCCGAGGCATTCGCCCGGTTTCACGGCGAGGGAGACGCCGCCTACGGCCTTGTAGATGCGCTTGCCCACGTGGAACTGGGTTTCCAGCTCCTGGATGGCGAGGAGGTCGTCGGTCGGCTGCGGGATATTGCCCTTGCGGTTGACCAGCGTCGTGGGCAGCGGGCGCGACAGGGCGCCCGAGCGCAGGCGCGGGTCGAGCGCGTCGCGCACCCCGTCGCCGAGGAGGTTGATGGACATGACGATCAGGAAGATCATGATCCCCGGCACGACGGAGGTGTGGGGATGGGAGATGAGGGCCGAGCGCGCCTCGCCCAGCATGGAGCCGAGATCGGCCTGCGGGGGCTGGGAGCCCAGGCCGAGGAAGGAGAGGCCGGCGGTTTCGAGGATCATCCAGCCCACGGTGGTGGACATGGCGATGATGATGACCGGCAGGACATTGGGCAGAAGCTCGGTCAGGATGATGCGGGTGTGGCCCATGCCGGCAAGGCGCGCCGCGTCGATGAATTCGCGGCCCGCAAGGCCCACGGTGATGCCGCGGATGTTGCGGGCGAAGAAGGGCACGTTGACGGCGGCCACGGCGATCAGCGCGTTCATGAGGCCGGGGCCGAGGGCCGCGACGATGGCCAGCGCCAGCAGGATGTAGGGAAAGGCCATCAGCATGTCGACGCCGCGCATGAAGATGTTGTCGACCTTGCCGCCGAAATACCCGGCGGTGATGCCGATGGCCGAGCCGAAGAAAGCGGCGAGCACGGCGGCCGCCACGCCCACGGCGAGGGAAAGCCTCGTGCCCCAGAGCAGGCGGCTGAGGAGGTCGCGGCCGAGATGGTCGGTGCCCAGCAGGTGGCCATCGGTGAAGGGCCGCTTGAAGCGGTCGGCGGTGGCGGTGATGTCGGGGTTCTGCAGCGGCAGGATGGGGGTGAGGAGCACCAGCACCACGATGATGGCCAGCACGACCGCGCCCATCGCCGCCAGCCGATTGCGGAAGAGCAGCTTGAGGAAGGCCATCATGTCTTGATCCTCGGGTCGAGCAGGCTTTGCGCGACATCGACCGCGATGTTGAAGAGCACGTAGCAGGCGGCGACGAAGACCACGCCGCCCTGCACCAGCAGCAGGTCTCGGGTGAGGATCGCGTCCACCAGCATCCGGCCGACGCCCGGCCACTGGAAGACGATCTCGATATAGACCGCGCCCGAGAGGACGAAGCCCGCCTGGATGCCGAGCACGGGAATGATCGAGACCATGGCGGCGCGGAGCGCGTGGCCCATGATGACCTTGCGCTCGCGCACGCCCTTGGCGCGGGCGGTGCGGATGAAATCCTGCCGCAGCACTTCCAGCATGGCCGAGCGCGAGAGGCGGGCGATGACGCCGGTCGCGACGGCCGAGAGGGCGAGGGCGGGCATGATCAGGTGTCGGATGAGGTCGGGCAGGTCGCCGCCGCCATAGATGGCGTACATGCCCGAGACCGGCAGCCATTTCAGGTTCACCGCGAAGAGCAGGATCATCATCATCCCAAGGAAGAAGGAGGGCACCGAGATGCCGATCAGCACGGTGAAGGTGATCGCCTTGTCGGCGAAGCCGTATTGCCGGGCGGCCGACACGACGCCGGCGAGGATGCCGAGGATCGAGCAGAGCACGAAGCTTGTGCCGGCAAGGACGAGCGTGGCGTTGAAGCGTTCGAGCACCTCGTCGAGGACCGGGCGATTGAGCGAGAAGGAGCGGCCGAAATCGCCCTGCAGCATGTTGCCGAGCCAGATGAAGTATCGCTGCACCATCGGCTTGTCGAGGCCGAGGTCGCGGTTGATCTTTTCCACGTTCTCGGGGGTCGCGTAGGAGCCGAGGATCGCGGTGGCCGGGTCGCCGGGGATCATCGACATGATCAGGAAGACGATGACCGTGATGCCCAGCAGGACCGGGATGGCCGAGACCAGTCGCTTGAGGATGTAGCTGCCCATCTTCGCCCCTTCATCTTTCCAAAAATACTCCGGGGGGAGCGTTGAAATCCCCGGATTTCAACGCGGGGGGCTGGCCCCCCCGCCGGTCGCACCGGGCTTGCCCGGTGCGACACTGCTCTTATTCCTTCGTCACGCTCTGCAGATGCAGAAGGAAGGAGGGTTGAAGCTGGAAGTCCGCCACGCCCGCGCTGGTCACCGCGTTCTGTTTCCAGTTGGCGATGAAGACCCAGGGCGCCTCTTCCTGCACGATGGCCTGCATCTCGCGGTAGAGTTCCGCGCGCTCGTCCTGATCGGTCGCCGTGCGGGCGTTCTCGAGCAGTTCATCGACCTTCTCGTTGGCGTAGTAGCCCGAGTTGAAGCCGCCCTGGTCGGGCCAGGCCTCGGACCGCAGCGCGAGGTAGGGCAGGGTGTCGGGGTCGTTGGTCATCCATGCCATCTCGGCCATGTCGGCCTTGCCTTCGAGGCCCGGGTTCACTTCGCCCAGGAAGGTGTTCCACTCGTAGGTTTCGATGGTGACGTCGAAGCCCACGGCCTCGAGATCGGCCTGGATGGCGGTGCCCATCGGCACTGGGTCGAGCATGCCGGAGCCGCCTTCGGTGACGTAGAAGGTAAGCTCGGCGCCCTCGGCCCCGGCCTCGGCGATGAGGGCCTTGGCTTTTTCGGGGTCGTAGGGGTAGGGGTCGAGCTCCTCGTTATAGGCCCAGGCGAAGGCGGGGGGCGTGGGGCCGGCCGCGACCGTGGCGGTGCCTTCGAGCACGTCGTTGACGATGGCTTCCTTGTTGATCGCGTAGTTGGCGGCCTGGCGGACTTTCACGTCGGCAAAGGGGCCTTCCTTGGCGTTGAGGATCAGGAACCAGACGTGGGGGCCGGCCTGTTCGTGGACGGTGTAGTCGTCGCCCTCGAACTGGCCCATGGAGGTGGGGGGCACCTCGACCATCATGTCGATGCCGCCGGCGAGCATTTCGGCGACGCGGGTGTTGGCGTCGGTGATCGGGCGGAAGACCACGGCCTGGAGGCCGGCAGTGTCGCCCCAGTAGTCTTCATAGCGGCCGACGACGACGCGTTCGTTGGATTGCCATTCGACGAACTTGAAGGGGCCGGTGCCAACGGGGTTGCGGCCGAAATCGGCGCCGCCGGCCTTGACCGCCTCGGGCGAGACGATGAGGCCGGTGGGGTAGGCGAGGTTCGACAGGAAGGGGGCGTAGGGGGCGTTGAGGGTGAATTTCACCGTCATGTCGTCGAGCACTTCGGTGGTTTCCACAGCGCTGAAGAAGAAGGCCAGCGGGAAGGGGCCGGTGTCGTGGTAGGGGTGATTCTCGTCGAGCATCCGGTCGAAGTTGAACTTGACCGCCTCGGCGTTGAACGGCGTGCCGTCGTGGAAGGTGACGCCCTCGCGCAGGGTGAAGGTGTAGACGGTGCCGTCTTCCGAGATTTCCCAGTCGGTGGCGAGCGCCGGTTCGGGCTCGAGCGTGCCGTCCTTGTAGCGGGTCAAGCCCTCGTAAAGGTTCACGAGAATCCGGAAATCGTTGACTGCCGTCACCGCCGCCGGGTCGAGTGATTTGGGCTCGGCGATCTGGCCGACGATGAGCACGTCGGGGGGCGTCTGGGCGGTGGCGGAAAGGGGGGCGGAGCCGAGGGCGAGAGTGGCGCCGGCAGCCGCCGCCATGAGGCCCCGCCGGGTCCAGGTGATGAATGTCATGGTGGTCTCCCTGTCTGGTTTTATGGGAGATAATTTATCATGATAAATTGCATCGGTCAATTTTTCATGATAAATAGGACAACATAATGACTATAAGTGCCTCATGACCTTTTCGATCCTTGCCCATGACCCCGAGACGGGCGCCATCGGCGGGGCTGCCGCGACGGGCAGCCTGTGCGTGGGCGGCTGGGTGCTACGCGGGCACCTGTCGGCGGGGATGAGCGCGAGCCAGGGCCCCTCGCCCTCGACCTTGTGGGGCGAGGAGGTGCTGGCGGAGATGCGGGACGGCAAGGAGGCCGCCGCCGCCGTGCAGAGCGTGACCGGCGCCGATGGCGGCAAGGGCTATCGGCAACTGGCCGCGCTGGACCTCGAGGGCCGAACGGGCGCCTTTACCGGCGACCTGAACACGCCGGAGATGGGCAGCGCCGCTTTCGGCACCGGCGTGGTGTCGGGCAACATGCTGGCCGGGCTCGATGTGCTGGACGGGATGGTGCAGGCCTTCGAGGGCGCGACGGGCGGGCTGGACCTTCGGTTGCTGGCGGCGCTGCGCGCGGCGGAGGGCGCGGGAGGCGACAGCCGGGGCCTGCTGTCGGCCGCGCTGCTGGTGCTGCACCCGGATCATGCGCCGCTGACCTTGCGGGTGGATCATCATGCCGACGACCCGATCGGCGCGCTGACCGACCTGCACGCGCGGGCGACAACGGGGGAGTATGCCTATTGGGCAGAGAAAGTGCCGGTGAAGAATGACCGTGAGCGGGGCCTTGACTGACTGGGGCGCCTGCGCGGCGGACCTGCTCGACGATCTTGCGAGCCTGAGCGTGCCGGGCTCGGGCGTGACGCGGCTGCCTTTCACGCCCGAGCATCGCGCGGCGGTGGACTTCCTGTCGGCACGGATGAAGCGGGCCGGGCTTGCGGTGTGGCTGGACGATGCCGGCACGCTGGTCGGGCGGCTGGAGGGGCCCGCGGGGCGGGGCACGCTGCTGATGGGCTCGCACCAGGATTCGGTGCGTCACGGCGGGGCCTTTGACGGGATCATGGGCGTGGTGCTGCCGCTGGTTGCGCTGGAGAAGCTGCGGGCCGAGGGGCGGGAGCCGCCCTGCTCGGTGGAGGTGCTGGGATTTGCCGACGAGGAGGGCGTGCGGTTTCCGACGGCGCTGGTGGGATCGAGGGCGCTGGCGGGGACGGTGGACCCGGGCGTTCTGGACATGGAAGATGCCGAGGGCATGACGCTGCGCACGGCGATGGCGGGGTTCGGGCTGTCGCCCGAGCGGATCGGCACGCTGAAGCGAGACCCGGGCGACGTGATCGGGTTCGTCGAGACGCATATCGAGCAGGGGCCGGTGCTGGAGCGGGCGGGCGAGGCGCTGGGCGTGGTGTCGGCCATCTGCGGGATCGAGCGGCA
Source organism: Roseovarius sp. (assembly GCF_030373445.1). Lineage (GTDB taxonomy): Bacteria > Pseudomonadota > Alphaproteobacteria > Rhodobacterales > Rhodobacteraceae > Roseovarius. The sequence continues at coordinate 11,334 of NZ_JAUCYU010000017.1, read as the reverse complement.
TTCGATCGGGATCGTTGGCGAGACCGGCCATGCCGGGACCCTGCCGATGGAGGGACGAAAGGACGCGCTGGTGGCGGCGTCGGCGATCGTGACGGAGGTGAACCGGCTGGCGCTTGAAACCGAGGGGCTGCACGGCACCGTGGGCGCGATGACGATCGGGCCGAACGTGGTGAACGCGGTGCCGAGGGTGGCGCGGCTGACGGCGGAGTTCCGGTCGCCCGATGACACGGTCAGGGCGGCGGCGGGAGAGGCGCTGCACGAGTTTGCCGAAGCGCTTTGCGAGCGGATGGACCTGGGGCTGAGCTGCGGGCTGACCTACCAACAGCCGGCGCAACCCTGTGCGGCAGGGCTGTCGGACCGGCTGGTAAAGGCCGTGAAGGCGGCGGGCGGGCAGGGGCTGGTGCTGCCCTCGGGGGCGACGCACGATGCCTCGGCCATGGCCGACTTGTGCCCGGTGGCGATGCTGTTCGTGCGCTGCCGGGGCGGGGTGAGCCACAGGCCCGAGGAATATGCCGCGCCAGAGGATATGGGGCAGGCGGTGGCGGTGCTGGCCGAGCTGCTGATGTCGCTGGACTAAGGGCCTATTCGGCCACTTCCCGGAGGCCGGCGACGAGGTGGTGAAACTTCTCGCCCTGCACGGCCACGTGCTTGCGGATGGCGGCGGAGGCGCGCTCTGCATCGCCTTCGGTCAGCGCATTCACGACCTCTTCATGTTCCTGCATCGACTGCCCCATGCGGCCGCGCACGCGAAGCTGCGAGCGGCGGAAGGGTTTCAGGCGGCGATGCAGGCGCAGGCATTCCTGTTCGAGAAACCCGTTGCCGGCTTGCCGGTAGAGGATGTGGTGGAAGGTCTCGTTTTCCTTGTAGTAGGCGACCGGGTCCTTGGCGTTCACCGCCGCCTTGCAGCGGGCGTTGGCGGCGCGCATCTCGTCGAGGGCAGCATCGGTGATGCGCATGGCGGCGAGGCGCGCGCAGGAGGCTTCCAGTTCCGCCATCACCTCGAACATCTCGATGAGTTCCACGGGCCCCGGCTGGCGGACGAAGACACCGCGGCGGGGGAGCTGTTCGACAAGGCCGGAGAGCGCCAGTTTCTGGCAGGCCTCGCGGATCGGTGTGCGGGAGACGCCGAAGCGGGCGGCGAGCTGCACCTCGTCGAGCCGTTCGCCATTGCCGATGGTGCCGTCGAAGATCATCCCTTCGATTTCCTCGGCAATGATATCGGCGCGTTTCCGTTGCATGGGGCATTCTTAGCAGCGTTTTGAAAATGCAGGAAGGGAATTTTTGTATACAAGATCATTGACTGAATATACAGGCCAATGGCACAAACGCGGTGATCCGGTCGAGAATCGGACGCGTTATGGGAGGAAATCATGAAAAAGATTCTAGCAACGACCGTTGCCGCCGGGGCCCTGCTGGCCAGCGTGGCCGTGGCGGGCGCCACCGAGCTGCGGCTGTCGCACCAGTGGTCGAACAAGGACGTGCGGCACAAGGTGGCGCAGATCGTCGCCGACGAGGTGAAGGCGGCGGGTGTCGACCTCGAGATCAAGATCTTCGGCTCGAAATCGCTGTTCAAGCCGCGCGAGCAGTACAAGCCGCTGAGCCGCGGGCAGCTCGACATGTCGGTTCTGCCGCTGAGCTATGCGGGCGGGCAGCAGCCGGCCTATAACCTGACGCTGATGCCGGGGCTGGTGAAGAACCACGACCACGCCGCGCGCCTGTCGGACAGCGATTTCATGGCCGCGCTGGAAGAGAAGATGGCCGAGGATGACGTGATGGTGCTGGTGCATGGCTACCTGGCCGGCGGTTTCGTCGGCAAGGACAAGTGCATCACCGCGCCCGAGAACGTGGACGGCTTGCAGATGCGGGCCGCGGGCAAGGCGTTCGAGCAGATGCTGGCCGGTGCCGGGGCGTCGATCGCCTCGATGGCGTCGTCGGAGATCTACAACGCGATGCAGACCGGCGTTCTGGATGCGGCGAACACCTCGTCGTCGTCCTTCGTGTCGTACCGGATCTACGAGCAGGCGGCGTGCTATACGCCGGCGGGCGACGTGGCGCTGTGGTTCATGTACCAGCCGCTTCTGATGAACAAGACCACCTTCGAGGGGCTGACCGAGGAGCAGCAGCAGGCGTTGCTGGATGCCTCGGAGAAGGCCGAGGCGTTCTATCTGGAAGAGGCGAAGAAGCAGGATGCGGCCTCGGTCGAGGTGTACAAGGAAGCCGGCGTCGAGATCGCCGAGATGAGCCAGGAGGAATTCGAGGCGTGGCGCGAGCTGGCCAAGGAGACCTCGTACAAGGCGTTCGTCGAAGAAGTGCCGGACGGGCAGGAGCTGCTCGACATGGCGCTGGCCGTCGAGTGATGTGACGGGCGGGGGCGGCCGGTGCGCCGCCCCTTTGCCTCAAGGCTGTTTTCACACCCAATGACAGGAGCAGGCCATGTCGGGCCCGAGCTCGGCTGCCCCCGCGCATGCCGGTAACAACCCCTTCCTTCGCGCCGTGGCGGTGATTTCGACGCTGGCCGGATGGTGTGCCGCGGCGATGATCGTGGCGGCGGTGGCGATCACCTGCCAGATGATCTTCATCCGGGCGGTGCTGAACGGATCGACCATCTGGCAGACCGAGGCGGTGATCTACCTGATGGTGGCCGCGACGCTGATCGGGCTGCCTTACGTGCAGCGGCTGAGGGGGCACGTGAACGTGGACCTGGTGCCCATCGCACTGCCCAAGGGGGCGCGGTTCGGGCTGTGCATGGTGACGCTGGGGGTGTCGATCGTGATCGTGGCGGTGATGCTGTGGTACGGCTACGATTACTGGCATTTCGCGTATGAGCGGAACTGGAAGTCGGACACGGTGTGGGGCGTGCGGTTGTGGATACCGTACCTGTCGATTCCCATCGGCTTCGCACTGCTGTTGTTGCAGCTGATTGCCGATCTCGTTGCCGTGCTTCTGGGCGTAGACAAACCTTTCGGGCTGGAGGATCACTGATGGATCCGCTGCTTCTTGGCGCGCTGGTCGCCATTGCCACTATCCTTGTCCTGTTTTCCGGCGTGTCGGTGGCCATCGGGCTGCTGATCGTGTCGGCGGGGTTCCTGATCGTCTTCGACGGGCTGCGCTCGCTTGAGCTGATGCCGGAGATCTTGTTCGGGAAGCTCAACAACTTCGCGCTGCTGTCCATTCCGATGTTCATCATCATGGGGGCGTCTATTGCCTCGACGAGGGCGGGGGCGGACCTTTACGAGGCGCTGGAGCGCTGGCTGACGCGGGTGCCCGGCGGGCTGGTGGTGTCGAACCTCGGCGCCTGTGCGCTGTTCGCGGCGATGTCAGGCTCGTCGCCCGCGACCTGTGCGGCCATCGGCAAGATGGGTATCCCGGAGATGCGCAAGCGGGGCTACCCGGACGGCGTGGCCGCGGGCTCGATTGCCGCCGGTGGCACGTTGGGCATTCTCATTCCGCCCTCTGTCACCATGATCGTCTATGGCATCGCGACCGAGACATCGATCGGGCGGCTGTTCCTTGCGGGGGTCTTTCCCGGGCTGCTGCTGGTGGGCCTCTTCATGGCGTGGTCGCTTTACTCGACATGGCGGTCGGGGCAGGCGGGCGTGCTGGGCGCGGGCAACTACACGTGGCGAGAGAAATTCGAGATCCTGCCGCGGGTTCTGCCCTTCCTGCTGATCATCCTCGGCGTGCTTTACGCCATGTATGGCGGTGTCGCCACGCCGTCGGAGACGGCGGCGGTGGGCGCGCTTCTGTGCCTTGTCATCGCGATGATGATCTACCGGCTGTGGGACCCGCGCGCGCTGTGGGTGGTGCTGCGGGATTCGACGCGGGAAAGCGTGATGATCCTGTTCATCATCGCCGCGGCGGGGGTGTTCAGCTACATGCTGTCGTCGCTGTTCATCACCCAGTCGATCGCCGAGTGGATCGGCACGCTGGAGGTGAACCGCTGGGTGCTGATGGGGGCGATCAACATCTTCCTGCTGATCGCGGGCTTCTTCCTGCCGCCGGTGGCGGTGATCCTGATGGCGGCGCCGATCCTGCTGCCGATCATCGAGACGGCGGGGTTCGACCCGATCTGGTTTGCCGTGGTGCTGACGATCAACATGGAAATCGGGTTGATTTCGCCGCCCGTGGGCCTGAACCTGTACGTGATCAACGGGATCGCGCCGGATATTTCGCTGAAGACGATCCTGACCGGTTCGCTGCCTTTCGTGGCGTGCATGGTGATCGCGATCATATTGCTTTGCCTCTTTCCGGGTCTGGCCACGTGGCTTCCGGATGCTGTTATGGGAACGGGGATTTGACCTTGCTTGCCGATTTGCTGTCGACCGTCTTCGAAAGGCGGTTCCGGAATGCGCCCGCGGGCGACGATAAACGCTCGATCGAGGAGATGTCGGATGCGCTGGTGGGGGCCACGGGCGAGATTTCCGGCCTGACGCTGGCGCGGAACATCCTCGAACGGTATCGCCAGTCGGAGGACGAGGCGCGGCTGGCTTTCTTCAAGTACCTGGCGACGGGGATGAATATCGACCCCGGCAAGGTACGCGAGGCGCTGGCCGCCTACGAGGCCGGGCCGAGCAAGGAGAGCTATCGCGCCTTCCTCGAGGCGGCCGAGCCGCCGCGGCAGGAACTGATCCGCCGGCTGAACCAGGTGCCGGGGGCGACGGGGCAGTTGGTGTCGATGCGGACCGACCTGATCCGGATGGGGTCGGACGACCCGGAGCTTCGGGCGCTGGACCTCGATTTCCGGCACCTGTTCTCGAGCTGGTTCAACCGGGGCTTTCTTGTGCTGCGGCCGATCAACTGGGAGAGCCCGGCGCATATTCTTGAAAAGATCATCGCCTACGAAGCGGTTCATGCCATCGACAGCTGGGACGACTTGCGGCGGCGGCTGGAGCCGAGCGACCGGCGGTGTTTCGCGTTCTTCCACCCGGCAATGCCGGACGAGCCGCTGATCTTCGTCGAGGTGGCGCTGACCAAGGGGGTGGCGAACTCGGTGCAGGACCTGCTGGCCGGGGATCGCGAGGAACTGGCCTCGGACGAGGCGGATACGGCGGTGTTCTATTCGATCTCGAACTGCCAGGCGGGGCTGGCCAGCATTTCCTTCGGCAACTCGCTGATCAAGCAGGTGGCGGCGGATCTTTCGGCGGAGCTGCCGGGGCTGAAGACCTTCGTGACGCTGTCGCCCATTCCGGGGCTGATGAAATGGCTGGGCGCCAATGACATGCAGCCGCCGCTGGAGGATGACGAGGCCCTGCGGCAATTGGCGGCCTCGTACCTGCTGGGGGCGAAGCGGCCCGACGGCCTGCCGCTTGACCCGGTGGCGCGGTTCCACCTTGGCAACGGGGCGCAGGTGCACGCCATCCATGCCGGGGCCGATACGTCGGAGAAGGGGTTGCGGCAATCTGCCGGGGCGATGGTGAATTACCTTTACGACCTCGACAAAGTCACCCAGAACCACGAACGGTTCGCCGCCTCGCATGATATCGCGGCCTCGTCGGAGGTGAGCAATCTGGCGGCGGCCGCCGAGAAATCCGCCGCATAAGGAAGAGTGTGATGGCCAACCCCTTGTATGATGCGCTTTTCGGGAAATATGCCGGGCAGGAGACGCCGTTCCTGTACCTGGCCGACGGGACGGTGATCAGCCATGCCGGATTCCTCGAGACGGCGGCGCGGGTTGCCGGGGTGATCACGGAGGCCGGGTTGCAGCCCGGCGACCGGCTGGCCGCGCAGGTAGAGAAATCGGCGGAGGCGCTGGCGCTGTACGCGGCCTGCGTGCAGGCGGGGGTGATCTTCCTGCCACTGAACACGGCCTATACGGCGGATGAGCTGACCTATTTCATCGACAACAGCGGGGCGGCGATGATCGTCTGCGATCCGGGCAAGCTGGAGACGCTGGCGCCGATTGCCGAGCGGCTGGGCTGCCGGGTGGAGACGCTGGCGGCGGATGGTGCCGGGAGCCTGATGGAGACGGCCTCGGGGATGCCGGGGGAGTTTGCCACGGTGGACCGGGAGGGCGGCGACCTGGCGGCGTTCCTGTACACGTCGGGGACGACGGGGCGGTCGAAGGGGGCGATGCTGACGCAGGACAACCTGTTGTCGAATGCCCGGACCCTGACGGAGTGCTGGCGGTTCTCGGACAAGGACGTGCTGCTTCATGCGTTGCCGATCTTTCACACGCACGGGCTATTCGTGGCGACGAATATCGTTCTGTTGTCGGGCGGGGCAATGATCTTCCTGCCGAAGCTGGATATCGACCGGATGATCGAGTGGATGCCGAAGGCGACGTCGATGATGGGGGTGCCGACCTTCTACACGCGGCTGCTGGATGACGAGCGGTTCACGCGAGACCTGGCCGAGCATATGCGGCTGTTCTTGTCCGGCAGTGCGCCCCTGCTGGCGGAGACGCATGAGCGGTTCGAGAAGCGCACCGGGCACCGGATCCTGGAACGCTACGGGATGACCGAGACGAACATGAACACCTCGAACCCCTATGAGGGCGAGCGGCGGGCGGGGACGGTGGGGTTTCCGCTGCCGGGGGTGGAGCTGAAGGTATGCGACCCCGAGAGCGGCGAAGAGGTGCCGCAGGGCGAGGTCGGCATGGTCGAGGTGCGGGGGCCGAATGTCTTCAAGGGCTATTGGCAGATGCCGGAGAAGACGGCGGCGGAACTGCGCGAGGACGGGTTCTTCATCACCGGTGACCTCGGCCGGATCGACGAGGACGGGTACGTGCATATCGTCGGGCGGGACAAGGACCTGATCATCTCGGGCGGGTACAACATATACCCCAAGGAGATCGAGCTGCTGCTGGATGAGCAGCCGGGCGTGCTGGAAAGCGCCGTCATTGGCGTGCCGCATCCGGATTTCGGCGAGACGGTGGTGGGCGTGCTGGTGGCCGAGCCGGGGGAGAGCCCAGACCTGGAGGCCATCGAGGCGGCGGCGCAGCAGTCGCTGGCAAGGTTCAAGCATCCGCGCAAGCTGGTGGTGGTGGAGAGCCTGCCGCGCAACACCATGGGCAAGGTGCAGAAGAACGTGCTTCGGGAGGAGTACAAGGGCCTGTTCGCCTGACGGCCGGGCGCCGGTTGCCAGTGACGGGCGGATCGGCGTAACGTCCTGCCGGCGCCGGGGTGGCGTCGGAGGGGTTGCGTTGACCAAGGACTTGCAGAATTTCCCGCTGGCGCGGTTCGACCTTGTGACCTTGCGGATCTTCCTGACGGTGATCGACACGGGAAGCATCCGGTCGGCGTCGGAAAGCCTGAACCTGTCGCCCTCGGCGATCAGCCGGCGGCTGGCGGAGCTGGAGGAGAATTTCGGCCAGCCGTTCTTTGCACGGCATTCGCGGGGCGTGGAGATTTCCGATGCCGGGCACGTGATGGCCGCGAAGGCGCGGGAGATCTTCGCGTCGATCGACAGCGCGCATTCGGAGCTGAGGCGGCTGAGCAGCGGGGAGGCGGGGAGCCTGTTGCTGAGCGCCAATGGCTCGGCCTTCGTCAACGGGCTGGCCGAGGACATGAAGCATTTCTCGGATGCCTACCCCTATATCGGGATCGAGCTGTTCGAGCAGATCAGCCCGAACGTGGTGGCCTCGGTCGTGAGCGGGCGGACGGAGCTGGGGCTGATTTCAAGGACGTTCCGGCTGCCGCCCGAAATTGTCTGTACGCGGTATTGCACCGACCGGCTGGTGCTGGCGGTGCCGGAGGGGCATGACCTGGCCCAATTGCCGGCGGTGCGGTTGTCGGACATGTCGTCCTATCCCAGCATCGGGGTGATCGAGGGCAGTTCGATGACCCGGCTGATCCGGCGGGTGTCGGTGCTGGGCAACAGCGAGTTCAAGTATCGCTACATGGCGAACACAAACGAGGTGGCGCGGACGCTGGTGGCGCACGGGCACGGCATTGCCATCCTGCCGGAACAGTTCGTGCGGCCGCATGAGCGGATCATGCCGATCCGGGCGGTGCCGATCCACGAAAGCTGGGCCGAGCGGGAGATCAGCCTCGTGCAGCACGCCGAGGCGACGCTGTCGAACACCGCATCGATCTTCCGGGAGTTCCTTCTGGAACGGGCGGGCGAGCGCGACCGGGCGCATTGAGATGCGGCGTTGCGTTTTGCGTGACGCAAGAGCCCGGATTCAGCACTTGCTGCGCCAAGGGGTGGCTTTTATCCTCGCGGCCATGGCCTTGATCGCGTGTGCGAAGGGGCCGATGGGAGGAGATTTGCAGGACGTTCAGGAACGTCGGCGGTGCGGCTGAGGGCCGGTCGCCGATCTGACCTTTTCGACGCCTGCCTTCATCCTTCTGCAAGACTTCCGGGCGACGCCGCCGCCTTTCCGGGCGGCCCGCCGGCCGGTGAAATGGAATGGGAGGAACCAGATGGCACTTTCGCAACTCGTCCGCAAGGCAACGCTTGCGGCGGCGGTCACGGTCGGGCTGGGCGCGCTGCCCGCGGCGGCCGAGACGATTGAAATTCACAACACGATGAGCACCGGCGGGTCGGAGGAAGCCGCCCTGCAGAAGTTCCAGGAGCTGATCGGCGAGAAGCTGGGCGACGATTTCGAGGTGAACATCTACCTCAACAGCCAGCTTGGCAGCGAGGCCGAGGTTCTGGAACTGCTCAATATCGGCCAGACGCAGATGGCGCTGACCGGGGGCGCGTTCATGGGCCAGTACGCGCCCGAGTACAACGCCGTGTCGGTGCCCTTCGTGCTGCCCAACTGGGGCGCGGTCGAGCATTACATCATGGAGACGGAATCCGGCAAGAAGATGCAGGAGGTCGCCCGCGAGAAGGGGAACCTCGTCTATCTCGGGCCGCAGAAGCGGGCCTTCCGGCACATGACCGCGAACAAGCCGATCAACACGCCCGACGACCTCGAGGGGCTGCCGATGCGGATGCCGAAGATCCCGGTCTGGATCGACGTCTGGGAAGAGCTTGGCATCCAGGCGGTGGTGATCCCGTCGTCGGATATCTACCTTGCGATGCGCACGGGCCAGGTCGAGGCGCACGAGAACAGCCTGGCTTCGCCCTATACCCGCCAGATGTGGGAGGTGCAGGATTACATCATCGAGACCTCGCACCTGTCCTTCCCGTGGCACTGGGTTGCCTCGGCGCAGTGGTGGGACGGCCTGACCGAGGAGCAGCGCACGGCGATTGCCGAGGCCGCCGAGGAGGCCCGCCAGCACGGCACGCAGGTCGAGAACGAGAAGGATGACTTCTATCGCGAGGCCCTGATCGAGAAGGGCATGGAGTTCATCGAGGTCGACCAGGCGCCGTTCCGCGAGAAGGCCGCGCCGGCCATCGAACGGGCAATGTCGGGCATGGCCGACACCGTGCAGCCCGATATCGAGGCCAGCATCGAGGCCGCGTCGGAATGAGTGACGCCGACGGGCACCGGCGCCCGTCCCTCGTGATGCGGGGGGCGGGCATACTCGAGAGCGTCGCCATGGTGCTCATGGTGGCGCTGGTGCTGTCGATCTTCTACTCGGTCGTGGCGCGGGAGGTGTTCAAGCTGTCCGTGCCATGGGCCGAGGAGGTGGCGGCGGGGCTTCTGGCGTGGAGTGTCATGCTGGGGGCCGCGGCGGCCTGGGGCCAGCGGCGGCATATCGTGATCGACGTGCTGTTGCGGCGGATCGCGCTGGGGGCACGGGTGTGGATCTCGGTCGTGATCGAGTGCGGCGCGCTGCTGTTGTTCTACGTGATCGCGCGGGGCGCCTGGTTGATGATGTTCGCCAGCGCCAACAACACCACGACCGCGCTGGGCATCTCCTTCACCTGGCTTTACCTGGCACTGCTGATCGGAACGGTGGCGATGATCCTGTTCAGCCTTGTCTACCTTGTCAGCCTGATCCGCAACGGAAAGGCCGTGATCGGCCAAACGGAAACGAAGAGCGAATGGACTACCTCCTGATATTCCTCGGTGTGATGATCTTCCTGTTCGCCGTGGGCGTTCCGGTTGCGATCTCCATCGGGCTGACATGCCTTGTCGTGCTGGTCGTGCAGGGCGGGATCGAGAAGATCCCCGAAGAGCTGTTCGCGATGCAGATGCTGAGCGGGATGAACAATTTCCCGATCATCGCGGTGCCGTTCTTCATCCTGGCCGCGTCGCTGATGAATACCGGGTCGAGCAACGCGCGTCTGTTCAATTTCGCGACCGCGCTGGTGGGCCCGATCCGGGGCGGGCTGGGGCATGTGAACGTGCTGGCCAGCGTGATCTTTGCCGGGATGTCGGCCACGGCGGTGGCGGACGTGGCCGGGATCGGGCAGCTCGAGCTGAAGGCGATGAAGGAGCGGGGCTATCCGCAACGGTTCTCGGTGGGGATCACCGGGGCCGCGTCGATCATCAGCCCGGTCATTCCGCCCTCGGTGGCGCTGGTGGTCTATGGGTGGCTGTCGGGCACGTCGATCGCGGCGCTGTTCATGGCGGGGGTGATCCCCGGCATCATCCTTGCCGTGGGTCTGTCGCTGACGGTGTTGGTGACCTCCTACTGGCTGGACCTGCCGGGCACGCAGCGGGTGCCGGGGGGCGAGGTGTTCGGGCTGTTCCTGCAGGCGATCCCGCCGCTGATGACGCCGTTCATCATCATCGGCGGCATCTGGAGCGGGATCTTCACGCCGACGGAGGCGGGGGCGGTGGCCTGCATGTACGCCTTCCTGCTCGGCGCGGTGGTGTATCGCGACGTGACGCTGGCAGAGTTCATGGAGGCGCTCAGGCGGACGGTGCGGTTCACCTCGGTGATCCTGTTCATCATCGCGATCGCCACCTTCTATGGCTGGCTGCTGGTCCGGGTGCGCATTCCGCAGGAGCTGGCGATGGCGTTGCTGGACCTGAACCTTGGCGAGACGCAGGCGATCCTGCTGATCCTGCTGTTCTTCCTGGTGATCGGCTGTTTCATGAGCGTGGTGGAGGCGGTGCTGATCTTCACGCCGATCTTCATGCTGACGATCCAGTCGCTGGGGATCGACCCGGTGTGGTTCGGGGTGCTGATGGTGATGACCCTGTCGGTGGGGGTGATCACGCCGCCCTTCGGCAACGTGCTGTTCGTGCTGACGGAATTGACGGGGATGCCGTTCGAGAAGGTGGTGGTGGCGATCCTGCCGTTCCTGGTGCCGATCCTGCTGACGCTGCTGCTGCTGGTGTTCGTGCCGTCGCTGGTGACGTTCCTGCCGGACGTGATGCACTAGGGCAGACCCGAGAACAGGAGAGCAAGATGAGCGTACATTCTGGAACGAGGAAGCTGACGGCGATGTCGCTGGCGGGGCGTCGGGGGGAGAGGCCGATCGTTGGGCTGACCGCCTATACCGCGCCGATCGCGGCGGCGATGGACGAGGTGGTGGATTTCATCCTCG
>NZ_JAUCYU010000004.1 GCF_030373445.1 Roseovarius sp. | reverse complement strand
CAATCGTGCCGATGTTCACGTGCGGTTTCGAACGGTCAAACTTTTCCTTTGCCATATCTCGGGGCGCTCTCATGCTGTTGGGGGGCCAGACGGCCCGAATTGATACTCCGCGCGCATTTATTGGGTTGCGCGGGGGAAATCAAGCGCTTCCTGCGTCATTCCGCCGGGGTGCGGGCGGGCGCGGAAGATGCGGCGTCATCGACTTGCGCCGCCTCTTTGGCGGGGGCGGCGGCCGGTTCGGCAGCCGTCTCGGGCTTGCTGGCCGGCGCGGTTTCGAACCAGCCTTTCGCCCGCTTTTCCTTCCGCAGCCAGGTCTCGATCTGCTTGGCGGCGTTGCGGGCGAGGTTCTGCATCTGCTCTTCCCGGGTCAGGGTCAGGCCCGAGCCCACGACCGTGTCGGCGGAAAAGCTTTCCGCGACGGTGATGCGCTTGGGCGAGGCGGTCAGCTTCTTGCCGGCCGCGTCATCCCAGATGTTGACGTTGAGGATCAGGAGGGACTTGGGCGCCGCGACCACGGGAATGCCGGGCTGGGCCAGCACGTAGCCGTCGACGCTGATGCCGAGGTGGTAGAGGCGCGTGCCCTCGTAGCGGCCGAAGCGTTCGTCGATCGCGGTTCTCATCACCGCGATCCACTCCTCCTTGCTGGCCTCGCGCGAGAACGGGCCCTTGTAGAGCTTGGGCGCGACCACGACGTTGTGGCCAAGGTGGAAGTCGCCGAGATCCACGCGCGGGCCGTCCAGATCGCCGGCATCGGTGCAGGCGATGAGCGCCAGCGCGACAAGACAGAACACGATCAGACGCGGCATCCGCGGCCCTTTCCGGTAAAATGCGTCCTGACTGGATACCGCAGGCCCGTATTCATCGCAACGCTGACGGGCGGTGGCATTTGCCCCGAATTTGCCCCGCCCCTGCCCCGCGCCTATATCTGGAACAGCGGAAAGGAAGCCATGTCATGAGCCCCAAGGACCCCCGCCCCACCACGCCCGTGAAGGTGCCGCTGGTCACCCGGCCGCTGGGTATCCTCGGCAGCCTGAACGCGGCGCGCAGCAACATCCTGTCGATCATCCCCGAGATTGCCACGAAGCAGCCGATGGTGTCGGGGCGCACGGCCAAGCGATGGCACATGGTGATGGACCCGGATGCCATCAAGCGAATGCTGCTGGAGAACCTCGATACCTATCCGAAATCACTGGTGACGAAGAACTTGCTGAAGCCGGCGATCGGCGAGTCGCTGTTCATCGCGGAAGGGGCGCACTGGCGCTGGCAGCGGCGGACGGCGGCGCCGGTGTTTTCGCATCGCAACGTGATGAACCTCGCCCCGGTGATGAGCGCTGCGGCGGAGCGCAGCGCCGAGCGGATCGGCGCGGCCCATAACCGGGCGGTGGACGTGGCGCAGGACATGGTGCGCACCACCTTCGACGTGATCGCCGACGTGACCTTTTCCGGCGACGGAATGTTCGATGCCGAGGGCGTGCACCAGGGGATCGACGCCTATATCGCCGAAGCGGGGAAGATATCGCTGCTCGACGTGCTGGGGGCGCCGAACTGGGTGCCGCGGCCCGGGCGACTGATCTATTCGCGGGGGCCGGTACGGGACATGCACCGGATCGCCGACCAGGCAATCGAGGCGCGGCGCGAACGGGGCCCCGATGGCGTGCCGGACCTGCTGGACCTGCTGCTGGAGGGGGAGGACCCGAAGACCAAGCGGCAGATGAACACGGCCGAGCTGCGCGACAACCTGCTGACCTTCATCGTGGCGGGGCACGAGACGACGGCGCTGACACTGTCATGGGCGCTGTACCTCTGCGCCTTCGATCCGCGGGTGCAGGAGAAGGCGCGGGCGGAACTGGCCGAGGTGCTGGGCGAGCGGCAGACGGTGACGGGCGAGGACGTGGCCAACCTGCCCTATATCCGGATGATCGTGGACGAGGCGCTGCGCCTCTACCCGCCGGCGGGCATGGTGTCGCGCACCGCCGTGGCGAAGGATGAGCTGTGCGGGCGGGAGGTGCGGCCGGGGGACACGGTGATGATCCCGATCTACGCGCTGCACCGGCATCACATGCTGTGGGAGGAGCCGGACGCCTTCCGGCCCGAGCGGTTCAGCGACCGCAAGGCGGTGCCGCGCTATGGCTACCTGCCCTTCGGGGACGGGCCGCGCATCTGTATCGGGGCGTCCTTTGCCATACAGGAGGCGGTGATCATCCTTGGTACGCTGCTGTCGCGGTTCCGGTTCACGCCGGTGGCGGGGAAGGAACCGAAGCCGGTGATGATCCTGACGCTCAGGCCCGAGGGCGGGGTGTGGCTGGAGGCCGCGCCGCTGGCCGGGCCGGGCAGCCCGTCTCGCGAGGCGGCCTAGGGTTCGGGCGTTGCGCGGGTGGAGGGTGAGGGATTGAGGGGCCAGCCCCTCAAGCTCCCCGGGATATTTCCGGCCAGAAGAAACACCAAAAGAAGCAGAGACGCGCGCGGGGCTTCTTCTGGCGTCAAATATCCCCGCCGGAGGCATCTGTCGCGACACCGCCTGAGAAGGCGGGGGAGCTGGGCTCAGGTGAAGGTGTTGTCGCGGGGGAAGCCGCGGGGGGCCATGCGGCCGGCGCCGGCGCGTTTGCCGAGCCATTCGGCAAGCTCGGTCTCGGTGCGGGTGCGGCCAGCCGGATCGCGCCAACTGAGGCCTTCGGCGAGGTTGAAAGTCGTGGCGTCGGAGAGGCCGCCATCCTTGTAGCGTTGCAGGCGGACGCCCTTGCCGCGGCCCATTTCGGGCAGCTCGTCGGCCGGGAAGACCAGCACCTTGCGGTTCTCGCCGACACAGGCGACATGGTCGCCGGTGGCCGGCTTGCAGACATGCGCGCGGACATCGCCGCGCACGTTGAGCACCTGTTTGCCGCTGCGGGTCTGGGCCACGACATCGTCCTCGCCCACGAGGAAGCCGTCGCCCGCGGAGGACGCCACGAGCAGCTTGCCGCCGGGGCGGTGGATGAAGAGCGAGATGATCTCGGCCTCGTTGGGCAGGTCGACCATCAGGCGCAGCGGTTCGCCCATGCCGCGCCCGCCGGGCAGGTTGGCGGCGCTGAGCGTGTAGAAACGGCCGTTCGAGCCGAAGACGAGCAGGCGGTCGGTGGTTTCGGCGTGGAAAATGAAGCGGGGGCCGTCGCCATCCTTGAACTTGAGCTCGCGGGTGAGGTCGATATGGCCGGTCATGGCGCGGATCCAGCCCATCTTGGAGCAGACCACGGTGATCGGCTCGCGGTCGATCATGGCCTCGAGCGGCACCTCCTCGACCTCGCCGGCCTCCTCGATGCGGGTGCGGCGGGCGCCGCCCGCGTAGTCCTTGCCGAAGGTCTTCTTGACCTCTTTCAGCTGGCTGGCGATGGCGGTCCACTGCACGGTTTCGTCTTCAAGCAGGTCCTCGATCTGGAAGCGTTCGGCCATCAGGTCGTCGCGTTCCTTGACCAGCGCCTCTTCCTCGAGCCGGCGCAGGCTGCGGAGGCGCATGTTGAGGATTGCCTCGGCCTGGACGTCCGAGAGGCCGTTCTCGCGGCCCTCGTACATCTGCGGCATTTCGCGTTCGGGGGCGGTTTCGGCGAGGATTCCGGTGGCCGCCGCGTCGGCCTCGGAGATCAGGGTCAGCGACGCGATATCGACACCGGCGAGAGGCGAGCGGTACTGGGTTTCGTCCATCGCGCGCGTAAGCGAGGCCTGGTGCAGTTTGCTCCAGTCCTCGTACATGAGCGCCGCCTTGGGATCGTCGTCGTAGCGGATGATCTCGATCACCCGGTCGAGGTTCAGGAAGGCCGTGATCAGGCCCTGCAGCACTTCGAGCCGGTGGTCGATCTTTTGCAGGCGGTGCCGAGAGCGGCGGATCAGCACCTCGCGCCGGAAGTCGAGGAAGGCGCGCAGCACCTCCTTCATCGAGCAGACCTTGGGCGTGACCCCGTCGATCAGCACGTTCATGTTGAGCGAGAACCGCACCTCGAGGTCGGAGTTGCGGTAGAGCATGCCCATCAGCACGTCGGGCTCGACATTCTTCGAGCGGGGCTCGAGCACGATGCGCACGTCGTCGGCGCTTTCATCGCGCACGTCGGCGAGGATCGGAACCTTCTTGGTCTGGATCAGCTCGGCCAGCTTCTCGATCAGCTTGGATTTCTGAACCTGGTAGGGGATCTCGGTGACGACGATCTGCCATTGGCCGCGGCCGAGATCCTCGGTGTTCCACAGGCAGCGCAGGCGGAAGGCGCCGCGGCCGGTGCGATAGGCCAGCGCCATGTTCTCGTGCGGCTCGACGACGACGCCGCCGGTGGGGAAATCGGGGCCCTTGACGAAATTGAGGAGCGTGTCGTCGCGGCAGTCGGGCGTCGCGATGATGTGCAGGCAGGCATCGACCAGTTCGCCGATATTGTGCGGCGGGATGTTGGTGGCCATGCCGACCGCGATACCCGAGGAGCCGTTGGCCAGCAGGTTCGGGAAGGAGGCGGGCAGCACCACGGGCTCGCGCAGGGTGCCGTCGTAATTGTCGCGGAAGTCGACCGCGTTCTCGTTCAGCCCGTCGAGCATCGCCTCGGCGACGGCGGTCATCCGGGCCTCGGTGTAGCGGCTGGCGGCGGGGTTGTCGCCGTCGATATTGCCGAAGTTCCCCTGCCCGTCGACCAGCGGGTAGCGCACCGCGAAATCCTGTGCCAGCCGCGCCATGGCGTCGTAGATCGCGGCGTCGCCATGCGGGTGGTAGTTGCCCATCACGTCGCCCGAGATCTTGGCCGACTTGCGGAAGCCCCCGGTGGAGGAGAGCCGGAGCTCGCGCATGGCGAAGAGGATGCGGCGGTGCACCGGTTTCAGCCCGTCGCGCGCATCGGGCAGCGCGCGGTGCATGATCGTCGACAACGCATAGGTCAGGTAGCGCTCGCCGATGGCACGGCGTAGCGGTTCTGCCACAGCTTCGGGGTCTATATTGGGGTCGTCGAGCAAATCACTCATAGATGCTGTGATAGCTTCGGCGGGAACGGTCGTAAAGCGTCAAGCGGGCCCCTTGCGCGCCTTTTCCTGTGATGGATGCAACCGAATCATGTAGTTTGGCGTTCGTTGCCTGAACACTTGGGGAGAATCGTACGCCATGTGGCGTTTCGTGCTGGTATCATTCGTGGCCCTTGGCTGGTCGTTCTACGTGCTGAGCGGCGGGTCCGACTACGCGCCGGTCGAGAATTCCATCCAGGTGCAATCCAGGATCGAAAAGCCCGAGCCGGAGCCGGAAGAAGACACGCGGCAGGCTGAGCTGAACAGGCAGTTGCAGACGCTGGCGCAGGTCGAGGCGATGATGGACAGCATGGAAGAGACCGAGGCCGAGACCGAGGAACTTTCCGTCACGCTGGCCGCCACCCGCAGCGACGGGCTGGGCGTCATAGAGGCCGAGGCGAGCCGGCCGAAGGCGGAGCTTCTGCAGATGAACATCGACGACCGGAATTTCGAGACGCAGGAATCGATCGACGCCGCCGTGTCCGCCGCGCTGGGCGATCCGAGTGTCGACCCGTCGCAGCTGCGCTGGGTCAAGGAAGGCATGGTCGATTTGCGCTCGGGCCCCGGCCTGACCTTCGACCGGGTCGCCCAGGTGACCAAGGGCACCGAGGTCGCCGTGCTGGAAGACCCCGGCCATGGCTGGCTCAACGTGCGGATCGTGGACAGTTACGAGACCGGGTGGCTGGCCGAGTGGCTGGTGACCGAGCCGGAATGATTTGGGCCGCGCGGCGCTGATGTCCGACCGATCACTTCTCATCACCGGGTGTTCCTCGGGCATCGGGTGGGATGCGGCGCAAGGGATGCGCGCGCGGGGCTGGCGGGTCTTCGCCTCCTGCCGGAAAGAGGAAGATTGCGCCCGGATGCGCGAGGCGGGCTTCGAGAGCCCGCGGATCGACTACGAGGACGGGGCGACCATCACCGCCGGGCTGAAAGAGGTGCTCGACGCCACCGGCGGCACGCTCGACGCGGTGTTCAACAACGGCGCCTTCGCCTGCCCCGGCGCGGTGGAGGACTTGCCGACAGACGGGCTGCGGGAGGTGTTCGAGGCGAATTTCTTCGGTTGGCACGAGCTGACCCGGCAGGTGATCCCGGTGATGCGCCGGCAGGGGCACGGGCGGATCGTGCAGAACTCCTCGATCCTCGGCTTCGTCGTGGCGCAGTGGCGCGGGGCCTACGTGAGCTCGAAATGGGCGCTGGAAGGGTTGACCGACACGCTTCGGATCGAGATGCGGGGTACGGGCATTCACGTCATCCTGATCGAGCCGGGGCCGGTGACCTCGAAGATAAGGGTGAATTCCATCCCGCATTTCGAGCGCTGGATCGACTGGAAGGGTTCGGCCCGGCGGGAGCAGTACGAGGGGCTTCTGCACCGGCTTTACGAGGACCGGGGGCGCGATACGTTCGAGCTGCCGGCCTCGGCGGTGACCAAGAAATTGGTACGTGCGCTGGAATCGCCCCGGCCAAGGCCGCGCTATTACGTGACCACGCCCACCTACCTGATGGGGGCGCTGAAGCGGGTGCTGCCGACGCGGGCGCTGGATTGGCTGATCTCGAAGGGGTGAGGCCCCCCGCGACGGTTTTTCCCTTTCGCCTGACGGCGCATCCGCTCTACATGGGCGGGCAGGACCGCAACGGAGGCCGACCCCATGCTCGACGACCCGCTTTTCATACTGGTGGCGCTGGCCTGTGGCGTCGTCGCCGCCATCCTTCTTTTCGGGATCAGCACGTTCGGAAAGGAGGGGCTCGAGAACTCCAAGCGGGCGAACAAGCTTATGCGCTGGCGGATCATCGCCCAGGCGGTGGCAGTGGTTCTGATCCTGCTTTTCGTCTTTATCCGACGCCAAGGAGGGCAGTGACATGGTCGTTCTGAACAAGATCTACACGAGGACCGGCGATGCCGGGGATACCGCGCTGGGCAACGGCGTGCGGGTGGCCAAGCACTCGATGCGGGTGATGGCCTACGGCACGGTGGACGAGGTGAACGCCACGGTGGGGCTGGCGCGGATGAAGGCCAGCGGCGAAAGCGACGAGGCGCTGGCGCGGATCCAGAACGACCTGTTCGACCTTGGCGCCGACCTGTGCCGCCCGGACATGGAGAAGGACAAGGAGGCGGAATACACGCCTTTGCGCGTGTCCGACACCCAAGTGGCGCGGCTGGAGACCGAGATCGACGCCATGAATGGCGAGCTGGAACCGCTGCGCAGTTTCATCCTGCCCGGCGGGTCTGAGCTGGCGGCGTATCTGCACCTGTGCCGGACCGTGTCGCGCCGGGCCGAGCGGCATGCGACCGAGCTGGCGGTGGAGGAAGAGGTGAACCCGGCGGCGGTAAAGTATCTCAACCGGCTGAGCGACTGGTTCTTCGTGGCGGCGCGAATCGCCAATGACGGGGGCAAGGCCGACATCCTGTGGGTGCCGGGCAAGAACCGCTAGGCAAAGAGCAAGAATCTTTCGTGTGCCCTCTCGCCGAGTTTCAAATGCGTCCTGCCCGATTTCAGCGGGAAACTGCGAAAACGCGACGTCTGTGGCCGCAAACGTGACGATTTTCCCCTGTTTCCCGCCATCACAAACCTATATCAACGCGCGGGAGACCGATTGATGAGGGGCCGCTTTGCGGCTCTTCAACCACTTTAAGGAGAAGAACGCGATGAAGGTGCTGGTACCTGTCAAGCGCGTGATCGACTACAACGTGAAGGTCCGCGTGAAAGCGGACGGATCGGGTGTCGATCTCGCCAACGTCAAGATGTCGATGAACCCGTTCGACGAGATTGCGGTGGAAGAGGCGATCCGTCTGAAGGAAGCGGGCAAGGCCGAAGAGGTCGTGGCCGTTTCGATCGGCGTGAAGCAGGCGCAGGAGACGCTGCGTACGGCGCTGGCGATGGGCGCGGACCGGGCGATTCTCGTGGTGGCCGCGGATGACGTGCACACCGATATCGAGCCGCTGGCAGTGGCCAAGATCCTTGCGAAAGTGGTCGAGGAAGAGCAGCCGGGCCTGGTGATCGCCGGGAAACAGGCGATCGACAACGACATGAACGCCACGGGCCAAATGCTGTCGGCGCTGCTGGGCTGGAGCCAGGGCACCTTTGCCTCGGAGCTCGACATCGAGGGCGACCATGCCAAGATCACCCGCGAGGTGGACGGCGGCCTGCAGACCATCAAGGTGAAGATGCCGACCATCGTGACGGTCGACCTGCGCCTCAACGAGCCGCGCTATGCGTCGCTGCCGAACATCATGAAGGCGAAGAAGAAACCGCTCGACGAGAAGACCGCCGAGGATTACGGCGTCGACGTCTCCCCGCGCCTCGAGGTCGTCAAGACCGACGAGCCGGAAGCGCGCCAGGCCGGTGAGATCGTGCCGGACGTGGATACGCTGGTGGCCAAACTCAAAGAAAAGGGGGTCGTGTGATGGCTGTTCTTCTTCTTGCCGAAGTCAATGACGGTGAACTGGCGCTGGACGCCACGGCGAAAGCCGTGGCCGCCTGTGCCAACCTGGGCGACGTGACCGCGCTGTGTGCCGGGGGCTCTGCCGCCGCCGCGGGCGAGGCGGCCGCCAAGATCGATGGCGTTTCCAAGGTTCTGGTGGCCGAGGATGCCTCGCTGGGGCACCGGCTGGCGGAATCGACCGCCGCTCTGATCGTGTCGCTGGCAGGTGATTACGACCACATCGTGGCCCCTGCCACCACCGACGCCAAGAACGTGCTGCCCCGCGTGGCCGCACTGCTGGACGTGATGGTGATCTCGGACGTGGCGGGCGTTGTCGATGCCGACACGTTCGAACGGCCGATCTACGCGGGCAACGCGATCCAGACGGTGAAATCGAAAGACGCCAAGAAGGTCGTCTCGATCCGGACCGCGAATTTCGACGCGGCGGGCGAGCAGGCGGCGGCACCGGTCGAGACCACTTCGGCGGCCGAGAACCCCGGGCTTTCCGAGTGGGTCGAGGACAAGGTGGCCGAGAGCGACCGTCCGGAGCTGACCAGCGCGGGCATCGTCGTCTCGGGCGGCCGCGGCGTGGGCTCGAAGGAAGACTTCGCGATCATCGAGAAGCTGGCCGACAAGCTGGGCGCCGCCGTTGGCGCGTCGCGCGCCGCTGTCGACTCGGGGTTTGCACCCAACGACTGGCAGGTCGGTCAGACCGGCAAGGTCGTGGCGCCGGACCTCTACGTCGCAGTCGGCATCTCGGGAGCCATTCAGCACCTCGCGGGCATGAAGGACTCCAAGATCATTGTGGCGATCAACAAGGACGAGGAGGCGCCGATCTTCCAGGTGGCCGATTACGGCCTCGTGGGCGACCTGTTCACCGTCGTGCCGGAGCTGACCGAGAAGCTGTAATGCCGGTCGGCGCGCCGAAAGCGCACCCCTTGGAAATCGAAAGGGCCCGCCAGCTTGGCGGGCCTTTTTGCGTTCAATTCTCGAGAATGCCGGCAAGCACCGGGCGCAGCGCCTCGGCGGCGCGTTCGTGGGCGCGGGAGCTCAGCATTTCCTGGGCGACGCGGCGGACCTGCGGCGATTGCCGTGGCGCCGGGTCGATCCCCCTGTCGGCGGCGCTCAGGCCCGGCTCGATGATGGCATGGGCGTGCTCGCGCAGCGCCTCGAGCATGTCGCGGGTGACGAGCGCCGGGTCGTCCCAGAGCCCCGCCCCTGCGGCGGATTCGGGGGCGCGTGCCGAGAGCCAGAGCAGCGCGACGGGAGCCTCGATGCGCTGGAGGATGTCCTTCATCCCCATCACCCAAAGGGTTTCCAGCTCGCGCCGGACATAGCCGAACCGCTGGCCGGAAAGCGCGTGCAGGCGGCGCATCATGTGCCGGGTGAAGCTGAACTCGGTAAAGTCGACCTCGGGGAACAACTCTCTCATCGCGTCGGTGGCCTGAAGGAAGCGGTCGTTCCGCCTAGGATGCACGCGGTAGTACATGTTCGACATGTTGATCGCGCCGGGCACCTGCAGCACGCAGAGCCGCGCCCGCCCCGCACAATCGAGCAGCGCGCCATCCTTGGCGAAGACGTCGACCCCGGCATTGGGCCAGCCGAAATTCACGCAAGCCGTTCCCGTTATCCCCTCCAGGAGGTCGGGATAGGGTTGTGAAATGAACTTGCCGAAGGTTTCCGTGCCGCCGAGACAGGCGACGAAATCGCCCTCGAGCGTGCGGCGCGGCCCGCGAAAGAGCAGCCGCGACCCGTCATACCGGCATTGATCGACACCCGAGGGCAAGCGCCCTGCATTTTCCTGGTACATGTTTCCCACCACGTTTTCGTTTTCCCGAGGACAGGATTCGCCGATGGGCGTTGAGAAACCGCTAAAGGGTGAAATCGTTGTGAGTTTTACGGGATTGGGCGCCGCCCGCGGGGCGCGCGGCCCCTTGCGGCCCGGCCTCCGGGGGGCCTATGGTGACGCCAAAGCGAAAGACAGAGGCGAGCCGATGGATATCCGGAAAGTAGGCGTGGTGGGCGCAGGTCAGATGGGCAACGGCATTGCGCATGTGCTGGCGCATTCGGGGTACGACGTGCTGCTGACCGACATCACGCAGGAGGCGCTGGACAAGGGTGTCGGCAACATCCGCAAGAACATGGAGCGGCAGGTGGGCCGCGGCAAGATGGAAGAGGCCGTGATGGAGGCCGCGCTTGGCCGGATCACCACGACGCTGGCGCTGAAGGACCTTGGCCAGACCGACCTGGTGATCGAATCCGCCACCGAGCGGGAGACGGTGAAGCAGGCGATCTTCGAGGATCTCGTGCCGCATTTGCAGCCGCACACGATCCTGACCTCGAACACCTCGTCGATCTCGATCACCCGGCTGGCCAGCCGCACCGACCGGCCGGAGAAGTTCATGGGCTTCCACTTCATGAATCCGGTGCCGGTGATGCAGCTGGTCGAGCTGATCCGCGGCATCGCCACCGACAAGGAGACCTACGAGGCCTGTCACGCCGTGGTGGAGAAGCTGGGCAAGACAGCGGCCAGCGCCGAGGATTTTCCGGCCTTCATCGTCAACCGCATCCTCATGCCGATGATCAACGAGGCGGTCTATACGCTTTACGAGGGGGTGGGGAACGTCACCTCGATCGACACCTCGATGAAGCTTGGGACCAATCACCCGATGGGGCCGCTGGAACTTGCGGATTTCATCGGGCTGGATACGTGCCTTGCGATCATGAACGTGCTGCATGACGGGCTGGCCGATACCAAGTACCGGCCCTGCCCGCTTCTGACCAAGTATGTCGAGGCCGGCTGGCTTGGCCGGAAGACGGGCCGCGGCTTCTACGATTACCGGGGCGAGACGCCGGTGCCGACGCGCTGAGCGGCGCGGCCGGGATTATTGAGTATTTTCGGAAAGATGAAAGTTGGGGCTGGGCCTATTTCTGGCCTTCGCCCAGCTTCAGCGTGTGTTCACGCAGCCATGCCATGAAGCCGCGCGGGTCGGAATGAAGCATTTCCATGTGCTCGGCGTCGATGGGTTTGCCGACCACGGGGCGCTGGGGATGGTTGCAGCTTTTGACCACCTCGTGCAGCAGGAAGCTTTGCCGCAGGGTGGCGGAGATGCGGTTGGCGGCTTGGTAGACGCGGGAGTTGGAGCCGGGGAAGAAGATCGGGACCACGGTCGCGCCCGAGCGGCGGATCATCTGGGCGGTGAAGACGTTCCATTCCCGCTCGATCACCGGGCCGAACATGGTGTCGGAGGAGGCGACGACGCCCGAGGGGAAGACCGAGATCAGCCCGCCTTCCTTGAGATGCGCCATGGCGTTGGCGCGCATCTCGACCGATTTGCGCTGGGCGTCGGGTTCGTGCGGGAAGGGCACCGGGATCATGTAGGAGGCCGCGACCTCGTCGATACCGGTCAGCAGGGCGCGGGTGAGGATCTTGTAATCGGTGCGGCGACGGCCGATCAGGTCGGCGAGGATCATACCATCGACCAGACCGTGCGGGTGGTTGGCCACCACGACAACCGGGCCGTCGGGCGGGATGTTGTCGATCTCTTCCTGCGGGGTTTCGAGGGGGATGCCCATCGTGTCGAGCGCCGCGCGCCAGAACGGCTGGCCGGTGGGGGCACCGCGCTTTTCGAACTCGCGGATCATCTTGATGATGGTCAGCTTGCCGGTGAACCACTCGATCGCGCGGATGGTGAAGGCGGTGCCGGGCGAATCGAAGGAATTGGCATAGGTCAGGCTGCGCCGGTCGTACTTGGTGAAATTCACCGTTTCGCCGGGCTGCTGCTGGGCCTGATCCTTTGCGTCCGCCACGTGGTTCAATCCCGTCCCAAGCCGCTGTTGTGCGGGGCGCGCGTCACATCGCCTCGCCGAAGCGGTCGGCGACAAGTGCCTCGACCGCGTCAGCGAGGGCTTCCGCGTCCGGGCCCCACGCGCGCACGTCAATAGTCTTTCCTTTCGACGCTGCCAACATCAAAAGCCCCATGATGCTGTCGGCGCCGCTCGACTGGCCGTCGAGGCTGACCTCGGCCGAGGCGTCGAACCCTTCGGCGACCTCGACGAGCTTGGCCGCGGCACGGGCGTGCAGGCCTTTCTCGTTCACAATCTTCAGATGCCGTGAAATCGCTTCGCTCATCGGGTCTTCGTCTTTTCTGGCTTCCAGCTCACTCGGGGGTCACGTTGTGGCTGTCTATGTATTTGCGCCCGGCATCCATAGCGGCCCGGGCGGCCTCTGCAACATCGAGGTGGCGGCTTTTGGCCAGTTTGATCAGCATCGGCAGGTTGGCGCCATAGAGAATGCGGCGGTCGTCCGGCTGGCAGGCCTTGAGCGAAAGGTTGGAGGGCGAGCCGCCGAACATGTCGGTGACGATGACCACCCCGCCGCCGGTATCGACCTCATCGGCCGCGGCGCAGATCTCGGCCTGCTTGCCGGCGCGGTCGCAATCGTTCTCGATGGTGATGCCGCGCAGGCCCGGCTGGGCGCCGACGACATGCTCGATCGCCTTCACGTATTCATGGGCCAAACCGCCATGTGCGACGATCACGATCCCGATCAAAGCTTGTCGCCTCCCTTCATTGCGACGGTCTCCGGCACGGGCCGGGGCGGCGGGCTTGCGGGCGCGTGCCGCTCAAGCTCGCGGTGCCTTATAGACACCTGCCAGCCGCCATCTGCAAGGGCCTTGGCAAGGGTTTCGGCCATGGCGACGCTGCGATGCTGGCCGCCGGTGCAGCCGAAGCCGATGGAGAGATAGGCCTTACCCTCGGCCTCGTAGGCGGGAAGCAGGAGCTGCGCGAGGTCGGCTACCTTTTCGCTGAAGGCCGCGAAACGCGGATCGGCGGCGACATAGGCCGCGACATCGCCGTCGCGTCCGTCGCGCCCGCGCAGGGATGGCTCCCAGTAGGGGTTCCGCAGGAAGCGGCAGTCGAGCACCATGTCGAGCCCGCGCGGCAGGCCGCGCTTGTAGGAAAAGGACTGGACGGTCACGGCCAGCCGCGTCTTGCCCTCGGGCGCGAACCAGCGGGCCAGCTCGGCGCGCAGGTCGTGCGGGGTCATCTCGGAGGTGTCGATCAGCATGTCGGCGCGCGCCTTGATCGGCCCGAGCAGGTCGGCTTCGCGCTGGATGCCCTCTTCGGGGCTTTCGGCGGGGGCCAGCGGGTGGCGGCGGCGGGTTTCGGAGAAGCGCCGCAGGAGCACGTCGGTGCTGCAGTCGAGATAGAGCACCTGGATGCCGACGGGATTGTCGCCGCCTTCGCGGTCGATGGCCTCGATCAGGCCGAAGGCCGAGAAATCGCGGTTGCGCACGTCGATGCCCAGCGCCAGCGGCTTGTCGGGTGCGGGCCCGTCGAGCAGGCGCGGCAGGAAGGAGAGCGGGAGGTTGTCGATCGCCTCGTAGCCGAGGTCTTCCAGGGCACGGATCGCGGTCGTGCGGCCCGCGCCCGAAGGGCCGGTGACCAGAATGACCCGATTTGTCACGGCATCCTGTGCCATGCGCGCCTTTCCTTTATGCGTCCCGTGTCCCGCATAGATATGTCAGGATCGCCGCCGGAAAATGCGTCAGTTCGGATTTTCTGGCAAGCGGTATGTCTGCTCCCAACAATGTGACCGTGCGGTGTTCCGGCAAGCGGTCGGTTTCGGTCTCGTCCATGTCGATGACCAGCGCCACCGGGGCGGGCCCGGCGGGCGGGGCCGTCAGGATGCCGACTTCGCGTGCCTCGATCCAGCCGCGGATCGCCGGCGGGGCATCGGCCATCAGCGTGTCGCCCTCGCGCCAGAGGCGGGTGCGGTCATCGGCAACCAGCCCGGCACCCAGTGCCATCAGTTGCAGCGCCAGCCCGGACTTGCCGCTGCCCGAGGCGCCGCGGATCAGCACCGCGCGCCCGTCGCGCGCAACGCAGGAGGCGTGGACGATCGTTTCGCCGTGGGAGGGGACCGTCTCGGAAAACTCGCTTTCGCCGCGCGGCATCGATCAGACCGGCAGGCCGACGACGAAGCGGGCGCCCAGCGGGTCGGAGGTGAGGTCGGCATCGGTGGGGCGAATGTTCTCGGCCCAGATGACGCCGTCATGCGCCTCGACGATCTGCTTGGAGATCGACAGACCGAGACCGGAATTGTTGCCGAAATCCTTCTCGGAGCGCTGAGAATAGAAGCGCTGGAAGATCTTGGTGAGCGCCTGGTCGGGGATGCCGGGGCCGGTATCCTCGACCACGACGACGACGCGGTTCTCGCGCTTGCGGGCCCAGAGGCGGATGGCGTCGCCATCCTCGCAGAAACTGATGGCGTTGGTGATGAGGTTGACGAAGACCTGTGCCAGCCGCCCTTCGAGACCGGTGATGATGATCGGCTCTTTCGGGAAGTCGGTGATGAACTCGACGCCCTTCTTCTCGGCCTCCTCGCCGAGGTACTGAGACAGGTTGGTCAGCATGCCGATCAGGTCGAAGGCTTCCTGTTCCTCTTTCACCAGCTCGCTGTCGAGGCGGGAGGCGTTGGAGATGTCGCTGACCAGCCGGTCGAGGCGGCGCACGTCATGTTCGATCACGTCGAGCAGTTTCGAGCGCTGATCCTCGCGCTTGGCCAGCCGCATGGTGCCCACGGCGGATCGGAGGGAGGCGAGCGGGTTCTTGATCTCGTGCGCCACGTCGGCGGCGAACTGTTCGTTGCCGTCGATCCGGTGGTAGAGCGCCGCGACCATGCCGCGCAGCGCGCCGGAGAGGCGGCCGATCTCGTCGGGGCGTGCCGTCAGGTCGGGGATGCGGATGCGTCCGCCCTGCCCGCCCTTGGCGCGGTTGCGGGCGCCGCCCACTTCGGCGGCGGCGGCCAGTTCGGCCAGCGGGTTGGCAATGGTCGAGGCGAGGATCAGGCTGAGCCCCACGGACACCAGCGTCGCGACCAGGAACATCTGCAGCACGCGCTCGCGCTCGACCCGGACAAGCTGGTCGATTTCGCCGGTGGTGTTGGCGACGGCGACCACGCCCACGGGCGTGTCGCCCTGGATGATCGGCGAGGCGACGGAGAAGACCGAGCTGTGCACGTTCTGGCCCCGGCCGACACTGGTGCCGTTTTCCAGCGTGGGGGCGACAAGGGCGCGCACCTGCTCCTCGACACTGGGGGGCGGGCGGCGTTCCGACTCGGGCGAGAACGGGGCCGAGACCCTGTCCCACACCCAGGAAATCGCGTCGGTGATATAGGTCGGGTGGCGGGCCGAGGGCATCTCGTAACCCTCGGTGCTGCTTTCGACATGGCCGGCCAGGCGGCCGTCGGGATCGAAGACATAGACCTCGATCCCCGGGCGCAGGTCGATCCCTTCGAGCGTGGCGTCGACATCGATGCCGTCGCCGGTGGCAAGGCTGACCGGTGCGGCCGATGGCAGCTGGGCCTCGAACACGTCGGCGATCAATTCGGTCTCGCTGGCGAGGCTGTCGGCGCGCTGTTGCGCGAGCCCGTCGCGGGACGAGTTGAGGTAGAGGATGCCGGCAACGAGGACGTTGAGGGCGATCAGGTTGAAGGTGATGATCTTGCGGGTCAGCGACGCCCCGCCACGCGAAAAATAGCCCCGCTTCTCGCGGCGAATACGAACCTCGTCTTCGACCACGTTCTCCGGGGCTACGAAATCATCTCCGAGGACGACGCCATCGTCGTCAGAGAGCGACTGATCGCGCACGTTTATCCCCTCGGCCAGCGCCATTATTCTTCGTTGTAACGGTACCCGATCCCGTAAAGCGTCTCAATGGCCGAAAACTCCGGATCGACCATCCGCATCTTCTTGCGGAGGCGCTTGATATGGCTGTCGATTGTGCGGTCGTCGACATAGACCTGATCGTCATAGGCTACGTCCATCAGCTGGTCGCGGCTTTTGACGAAGCCGGGGCGCTGTGCCAGGGCCTGGAGCAGGAGGAACTCGGTCACGGTGAGCGACACGTCCTGCCCCTTCCAGGCGACGGCGTGGCGCAGAGGGTCCATCCGCAACTCGCCGCGTTCGATCACCTTGGTATCCTCGGTGTCGGCGACGATCTCGCCGGCGTTCGCCTCCTGCCGGCGCAGCAGGGCGCGGATGCGTTCGACCAGCAGCCGTTGCGAGAACGGTTTCTTGACGTAATCGTCGGCGCCCATGCGCAGGCCCAGCACCTCGTCGATCTCGTCATCCTTGGAGGTCAGGAAAATCACCGGCATCGAGGTTTTCTGGCGCAGGCGCTGCAGCAGGTCCATCCCGTCCATACGCGGCATCTTGACGTCGAGAACGGCCATGTCGGGCAGCTTCTTGCTGAAGGCGTCGAACGCCTGTTGACCGTCGTTATACGTATCAACCTCGAAACCTTCGGCCTCGAGTGTCATGGAAACGGACGTTAGAATATTTCTGTCATCGTCCACCAGGGCGATTCTTGACATGATGTGATCCCTTTAGCTGCCCAAATTGCCTGCTTTTTTCGGCATTATGCGCCTTTTCGCCGTTTTTAATCAATCCCAAAGTGCGAATCGGCCGCCGGGACGCCTGCATTTGAGACCGAAAATGCTTAGGAATGGCTAAATTGACTCACTCGCGCCGCATTCGATCCGACCGATTTGGCGGTCTGCCGCTGTGGTTGCGCTAACTTGGGCTTGGTTGCGCTAACTGTGTTAAAGCGTCCTGTTCAATCAAGAAACCGTCATGTTAAGAGCCAAATCGCGAGGCGACGCGCATCGCCACACCGGGCGTGACCGGTGGCGAGTTTTTCTGGGCCGGCCTCGGCACGGCCACCGCGACCAAGGAGTTTGCAGAACATGGCATTCGGACGGGTAAACCCGCAATTCCGGCTGGAGGATCAAGGCATCACGGGGCTGGACAATGTCCATTACAATCTCATCGAGCCGGCCCTGATCGAAGCGGCGCTGCGCAACGGCGAGGGGCGGCTGGGCCGCGGCGGCACGTTCCTGGTGTCGACCGGCAAGTTCACCGGCCGTTCGCCCAAGGACAAGCACGTCGTCAAGACCGACAGTGTCGCCGACAGCATCTGGTGGGAAAACAACGCCGCGATGAGCCCCGAGGGGTTCGACAGGCTGTATGACGACATGCTTGCCCACATGACCCAGAGCGGCGGCACCTACTACGTGCAGGACCTTGTCGGCGGTGCCGACCCGGCGCATTCGATCAACGTGCGGATGATCACCGAGCTGGCCTGGCACGGGCTGTTCATCCGCCACATGCTGCGCCGCCCCGAGCGCGAGGCGCTCGACCGGTTCGTCGCCGATTTCACCGTCATCAACTGCCCCAGCTTCAAGGCCGACCCGAAGAAGCACGATTGCCAGTCGGACACGGTGATCGCGCTGAACTTCGACCGCAAGATCATCCTGATCGGCGGCACGGAATACGCGGGCGAGAACAAGAAATCGGTCTTCAGCCTGCTCAACTACATCCTGCCGGAAAAAGGCATCATGCCGATGCACTGTTCGGCCAACCACGCTCGCGGCAACCCGGTCGACACCGCCATCTTCTTCGGCCTGTCGGGCACCGGCAAGACCACCCTGTCGGCCGACCCCGAGCGGATCCTGATTGGCGATGACGAGCATGGCTGGTCGGATCGCGGCACCTTCAACTTCGAGGGCGGCTGCTATGCCAAGACCATCAACCTCGACCCCGAGGCCGAGCCGGAGATCTACGCCACCACGGCCAAGTTCGGCACCGTGATCGAGAACATGGTCTATGACGAGGACACGCTGGAGCTGGATTTCGCCGACGATTCGCTGACCGCGAACATGCGCTGCGCCTATCCGCTGGAGTATATCTCGAACGCCTCGTCCAACGCGCTTGGCGGGCATCCAAAGAACATCATCATGCTGACCTGCGACGCCTTCGGCGTGCTGCCGCCGATCGCGCGGCTGACGCCGGCGCAGGCGATGTATCACTTCCTGTCGGGCTTCACCGCCAAGGTGGCCGGAACCGAGCGCGGCGTGACCGAGCCCCAGCCGACCTTCTCGACCTGCTTCGGCGCGCCCTTCATGCCGCGCCGGCCGGAGGCCTATGGCAACCTGCTGCGCGAGAAGATCGCCAAGCACGGCGCGACCTGCTGGCTGGTCAACACCGGCTGGACGGGCGGCGCCTATGGCACCGGCTCGCGGATGCCGATCAAGGCCACGCGCGCCCTGCTGACGGCCGCGCTGGACGGGTCGCTGTCGAAGGTCGATTTCCGCAAGGATCCGAATTTCGGCTTCGAGGTTCCGATCAAGGTTCCGGGCGTGCCGGAGGTTCTGCTCGACCCGCGCCGGACCTGGGGCAACCCGGAAGGCTACGACGCGCAGGCCGCCAAGCTGGTGAAGATGTTCGCGGACAATTTCGAACAGTACCAGCCCTATATCGACGACGACGTAAAAGCGGCGGCGATCGGGTAGGGGCGGCGATCTCCGATGTTTCGGGCCACGCATACCGGTTTCGCGAAAGCGGCCCTGTGCGTGGCCCTTTTCGTTTGCGGCACTCCGCTGGCGGCCAACCCGGTCACCAACGGCGTGGCGCAGCTTGAATACGGCTACATGTGCAAGGTCGCGACGGAAGAGGAGATGGTGGCCGAGGATACCATCTCGGGCACCGTCTCGCTTGTCACCGACCCGCCGCCCTTCACCTATCGCGGCACAACCGTGCCGGCAGAGATCGGCGTGGAGTTCGGCGTGCGGGTGATGGTTCTGCCGCAATTCGAAGGGCCTGCCACGGTGCACGTGGAGCATCCGCCGCACGGCGCGGCGGGGATCACCCATGAAAGCTGGCAGACCTACCTGTCAGCCGATGACATGGGCTATGCAAGCTTTTCGTTCGAGGCCGATTACGAGGTCACGCCGGGCACCTGGACCATGTCGGCCAGCTCGAACGGCCGGATCGTGTATTCGGTGACCTTCGACGTGATCGCGCCGATGGGCTCTGCAACCGACGCGATGGGCTGCAACGAACCGGACTTCGTGTCCTGAGCCTCAGCCCGGCAAGGTACCTTCCAGCACGTAGCGCAGGATATCGACCACCTGCCCCGGCTCGCGCGCCACGGCCATCGCGGCGGCGTCGACCTCCTTCAGGGCGTGGTCGTGCTCGGGCGGTTGCAGGATGATCAGTGACTTGCCCAGCGCGCTGGCGACACCGGCATCGAAGGCGGCGTTCCACTGCTTGTACTTGTCGCCGAAGCGGACGACGACCACGTCGGCATCCTCGATCCCCTTGCGGGTGCGGATGGAGTTGACCAGCGCGCCCTTGCGGTCGTGCCAGAACTTGTCGTCCTCGGCACCCAGGATGGCCACCCCGCAATCGTCGGACGCCGCGTGATCGGTCACCGGTGAATTGAACCAGACGTCGAGCCCGTGGGCCCCCTCGACGATCTGCTGGCGCCAGTCGGTGTGGATTTCACCGGACAGGTATACTCTCAGCCCCATGGGTCATGTCTCCTTCTTGGTCGCCCCAAGGGATAGCGCCGGGACAGGCAGGGGCAACCCCTCGCCTGCCCCTAGAAGGCCATCTTCCAGAAAAGCGGCCTGTCCTTCGGCAACCGCGACAGGTGCTTGCGCCGCTTGCGCCGCAGGAAGGGCGGTACGTCGCGCGTGGGCTCGAAGCAGAAGGCTTTCGGCAGCGACGAATAGAGCGAGACGGGCGGGCGGGAGTGTTTCAGCACCGCCCCCGGTCCCGGCTGGTGATAATAGATTTCCGCAATCCGCAGCCGATCGCGCAGCAGCTTCAGCGCGGCCAGAAGCACGGCACGCGGCCAGACCTTCTCGTACCGCGCGGTTAGCGCCGCTTCGTAGGCCTGCGTATCGCGCAGGGCGCGGGAGCGGGGGCGGAGGTGGCGCAGGTCGTCCAGCTCCCACCGGACGAAGCGCAGCCAGTCGGACTGGATTTCCTCGATCAGCGCCACCCCTGCCCCGCGGTCGATATCGAGCCGCGCCCAGGCGAGCGTCGGCCGCCCGGTGCGGCGCACCGGGTGCTCCGGGCATTCGAACTTGCCACGGTCCTGCAGCCCAACGGTGCGTTCCAGGAGGGCTGCGTGATCGCCGGGAAAGTTAAGTTGCAGCACGAGGTTGCGCCCGGGGCGGCTGGTCTGGGCCCAGTGCCAGTTGCTGTTGCCCCAGACGGTGAAGCTCAGTTCGAAGTCGAGCCAGGGCAGATCGAAAGCACGTTCCAGCGCGGCCAGTGTTGCGGGGGTGAGGCTTTCGTAGGGGATGGGGCCGTCGGCATGGGTCAGCACCTGAAGGTCGGCGCGGCGGATCATCCCGTCGCCTGCGGCGGTGAGGGGTTTCACCAGCGGCCTGTCGAGCAACTTGGCCAGCGGCCCTTGGCGCACAGCGCGCACGGGAGCGTCGGCGGGCAGCAAGGCCTGAAGCAGCCAGGCGCTTTCGCGGTCGGTGTAGTAGTTGAACGGCTCCGCGCTCGGCAAGTCCTGCCGCAGGCGGATGATCTCGTCGGGGGTCATCGGTCTGATCCTGGGGTATGCGCCATCGCGCCCGCAGGTCAGGCCGCGGGCAACTAGAGGGTCTTGTCGGGCGGGCTTGGCCGCCAATCGTGTGCAGACATGTCTCTCTCCTGCAAAGTGGGAGTCGTTGCGTAAGGCGCCTGAATACGAGAAGGGCTCGAGTCGCCTCAAGCCCTTCTGAAATTCACTCAGGGAAACTGTGACCGGCGGGTCACGTTACTTGCGCAGCACGCCGCCGGTGGCTTTCTCGACCTTCTCGACGATCTTCTGCGACACGGCCTCGATATCGGCGTCCTTCAGGGTGCTGTCGGTCGGTTGCAGGCGCACGGTGATGGCGAGGCTTTTCTTGCCCTCGCCGAGGCTGCCGCCGATGAACTCGTCGAAAACGCGGACATCCTCGATAAGCGCCTTGTCGGCCCCGGCGGCGGCGTTGACGAGGTTGAGCGCCTCGACATTCGCATCGACCACGAAGGCGAAGTCACGCTCGACCGCCTGCAGCCCGCTCACCTCGAGCGCACCGCGGTTGGCGCCGGCCTTGCGGGGCAGCGGCACCTCGGCGGGCCAGATGGTGAAGCCGACGACGGGGCCTTTCACATCCATCTCGCGCAACACCTTGGGGTGCAGTTCGCCGAAGATGCCCAGCACCTTTTTCGGGCCCAGGCAAATCTTGCCGTGGCGGCCCGGGTGCCACCAGCCCTCGGCATCGCGCAATATCTGTACTTTCGCCGGGGCGCCGATGGCGGAAAGCACGGCCTCGGCATCGGCCTTGGCGTCATACAGATCGACGGCGCGCGACTGGCCGTGGACGTCCTTGGGACCGGTGCGGCCGACAAGGATGCCGGTGGCCAGCAGGTGCTGTTCACCCGGCTCACCGCCCTGGAAGGCGTGACCCACCTCGAAGAGCGCCATGTCCATGATCCCGCGCGCCTGGTTGCGGGCGGCGGCCTGCAACAGGCCGGGCAGCAGCGCCGGGCGCATGTGGCTCATTTCCGAGCTGATCGGGTTCGCCAGCATCTCGGCATCGGTGCCGCCGCCGAAAAGCTCGGCCGCCGGTTTGTCGATGAAGCTGTAGGTGACGCATTCGTTGTAGCCAAGCGCGGCACAGGTGCGGCGCGCGATCTGCTCGCGCTTCTGGATCGGGCTCAGGATGGGCTTGGGCACGCCGGCCGACATGCGCGGCATGGGCTTGCCCTTCAGCTTCGTCAGCGAGGCGACGCGGGCCACCTCTTCCACCAGATCCGCCTCGCCCATCACGTCGGGGCGCCAGCTTGGCACGTGGGCCATGTTGCCCTCGAGCCGGAAGCCGAGCCGGGTGAGCGTCTGGCGCTGGTCGCTTTCGGGAATGTCCATGCCGACAAGCGACTGCACCCGCGCGGGATCAAGCCGGTAGGCGCGGCTGACATCGGGCACCTCGCCCGCGACGACCACGCTGGACGGCTCGCCGCCACAGAGATCGAGGATCATCTGCGTGGCCAGCTCGTGACCCTGCATATTGAATTCCGGGTCGATGCCGCGCTCGTTGCGGTAGCGGGCGTCGGAGTTGATCTTGAGCGCGCGGCCGGTATGGGCGATCTGGATATGATCCCAGACGGCGGCCTCGAGAAACACGTTGGTCGTCTCTTCGGTACAGCCGGTGGCAAGGCCCCCCATGATGCCGGCGATGCTCTCGACGCCCTCGTCGTCGGAGATCACCACCTGCCCTTCCGAGAAGGTGTAGGTCTTCTCGTCGAGCCCTTCCAGCGTTTCGCCGCCCTTGGCGCGGTGGATGCGCAGGTTGCCCTTGACCTTGTCGGCGTCGAACACGTGCAGGGGGCGGTTGCGGTCATGGGTGAAGAAGTTGGTGATATCCACCAGCGCCGAGATCGGGCGCAGGCCGATGGCGCGCAGACGGTCCTGCAGCCATTCGGGGCTGGGGCCGTTCTTCACATTCCGGATCAGGCGGCCGGCGAAGACATGGCAGCCGCTCTCGCGCGTGTCGTCATCGATGGTGACGTCGATCGGGCACGGGAACTGCCCCTCGACATGGGCCTCGGGGGCGGGCTTCATCGTGCCGATGCCACGCGCGGCAAGGTCGAGGGCGATGCCGCGCACGCCCAGCGCGTCGGGGCGGTTTGGGGTGATGGCGATCTCGATCACCGGGTCGACCTTGGCCGGGTCATTGGCGGCCAGCCAGTCAGTAAAACTCTGACCCACCTCGCCCGACGGCAGTTCGATGATGCCGTCATGCTCTTCGGAAAGCTCCATCTCGCGCTCCGAGCACATCATGCCGAAGCTCTCGATGCCGCGGATCTTGCCGACGCCGATGGTGGTATCGATGCCGGGCACGTAGACACCGGGCTTGGCGATCACGACCGTGATCCCCTCGCGGGCATTGGGGGCGCCGCAGATGATCTGCTTTTCGCCCTCGTCCGTCATCACCTGGCAGACGCGGAGCCGGTCGGCATCGGGGTGCTGCTCGGCCTTGACGACCTTGCCGATGGTAAAGGCCGACAGGCGGGCGGCGGGGTTCGAGATTTCCTCGACCTCGAGACCGAGATCGGTCAGCGCCTCGGCGATTTCATCGACCGTGGCGGTCGTTTCAAGGTGGTCTTTGAGCCAGGACAGGGTGAATTTCATCGTGCGTCTTCCGCCGGTTTTTCGAACTCACGCGGGCTTTAGCGGATAAGATGCGGTGTTGGAAGGGGGCGCTGCCCCCAACGTTGGACCCCTGCAGGGGTCCAACGCCTCCCCCGGGATATTTCCGGCCAGAAGAAGCCGGGCCGTGTCACCCCGCGAAGAGGGCGCGGCGCAGGAGGTTGAGGCCTGCCAGCAGCAGAAGGATCAGGGTCAGCCGTCGGAAGGCGGCCTGGTCGATCCGGTCATTGATGGCAAAGCCCGCCCAGATGCCCAGGAGCGCCGGCGGCACCAGCAGGGCCGAGACCTTGAATGTCTCGGCGTTGAGCACGCCCGAGGCGAGGTGTGCGCCCATCAGCACCACGGCGCCCGCGCCGTAGATCACGCCCTGCACGCGCAGATGTTCGGATTTCTCGGTGTCGAGCGCAGTCAGCAGCGCCACGGTAGGCGGGCCCCAGACGCCCGAGATGCCGCCGAAGAACCCCGCCACGGCCCCGGCACCGTATTCCACCCGCGCGCCCGGCGGGCTGGGGAGGCGCAGAGGGCGGCCCGCCAGGGTGAGCCCGGCGTAAAGCGTCATCGGCACGCCGATCACAAGGAACAGCACCCCGCTGGGGATCGAGGTGACAAGCTGGGCGGCGAAGACCATCAGCACGAACCCCGCTAGCAGGAAGCGCCGGAAGCGGCGGACCGAGGCCCATGCCGCCCCCGCCCCCTGCCGCAGGGCCTGCCAGAGATTTGTGACCAAGGTCGGCAGGATCAGCCAGCCCAGCGCCACGTCGGGCGGCACCATCATGCTGAGCCCGGAAATCAGGATCATCGGCATGGCGAAACCGACCAGCCCCTTGACGAGGCCGGCCAGCAGGGCCACCGCGCAGGCGACGGCCACCAGTTCCGGCGTAAGTGCGTCCATCGGCCCCCTCCTAGCACTTTCCCCGGCGGGCGCACGGGCTATTTGAGGTTTGGCAGCTGGAAGGCGTGCTGCGCGTG
Source organism: Roseovarius sp. (assembly GCF_030373445.1). Taxonomy (GTDB): domain Bacteria; phylum Pseudomonadota; class Alphaproteobacteria; order Rhodobacterales; family Rhodobacteraceae; genus Roseovarius. Next base: position 347,044 of record NZ_JAUCYU010000004.1, on the reverse strand, counting down.
CGGCATGAGGGCGCAAGATTAGAACAAAACCTAAGGGTATTCGGCATAATAGTTGCGCTGCACCTGCAAAGTGGCTAGGACGGGGCGACTTCGAAAAGGGGAACTGATTCATGGCTCATGACGGACAGGACAGCGTGACGTCGAACCCGGTCGTGCTGGACGATCTTCTGACCCTCACCGGCGCCGCAGTGGCGCCCGCCGAAACCGTGCTGGAAGCCGCGAAGGAGGCCGTGCGGGCCATGGTCGTCGTCGATGGCCGCGTGTCGTCGCGCGCCGTGGAGGCGCACCAGAGCGCGGCGCACGGGCTGGCGTGGCTGGCGACCTACGTCGAAGCGCTGCGGCAGATGCAGAAATGGGCCGAGGGGCTGAAGGAGGACGGCAAGTTCGGCGAGGTCGAGCAGCTTATTCACCAGATCGCCTTTGGCGAGTACCTGCACCAGATTGCCGGCGGCATCGCCATGAACCAGGGCGAGGTGGTGCGCCTGCAGGAGATGGGCCTTGGCTGGGATGCGCTGCCGGGCTTCCAGTGCAGCGAAGTGCAGACCCTGATGGCCCGCGGCAACAGCCAGGCCGCGCGCACGCGGCTTGTCGAGCTGATGCAGGAGCGCAGCGCCGAGACCACGGTGGGCGCCACCGGGCTCGATGAAGAGCTGGAGATGATCCGCGAGCAGTTCCGCCGCTTCGCGCTCGACAAGGTCGAGCCGCACGCGCACGAATGGCACCTCAAGGACGAGCTGATCCCGATGGAGATCATCGAGGAGCTGGCCGAGATGGGCGTGTTCGGCCTGACCATTCCCGAGAACCTTGGCGGGCTGGGCCTGTCGAAGGCGTCGATGGTGGTGGTTTCGGAAGAGCTGTCGCGCGGGTATATCGGCGTCGGCTCGCTCGGCACGCGGTCGGAGATCGCGGCGGAGCTGATCCTGGCCGGGGGCACGGACGACCAGAAATCGCACTGGCTGCCGAAGATCGCGAGCGGTGAAATCCTGCCGACGGCCGTCTTTACCGAACCCAACACCGGCTCGGACCTGGGCAGCCTGCGCACCCGCGCGGTGAAGGACGAGAACGGCGATTACAGCATCACCGGCAACAAGACCTGGATCACCCATGCCGCGCGCACCCACGTGATGACGCTGCTGGCGCGGACCGATCCGTCGACGACCGACTACAAGGGCCTGTCGATGTTCCTGGCCGAGAAGACGCCGGGCACCGACGAGGCCCCCTTCCCCACCGAGGGCATGACCGGCGGCGAGATCGAGGTGCTGGGCTATCGCGGCATGAAGGAATACGAGCTTGGCTTCGACAACTTCATGGTCAAGGGCGAGAACCTTCTGGGCGGCGAAGAGGGCAAGGGCTTCAAGCAGCTCATGGAGACATTCGAGAGCGCCCGCATCCAGACCGCCGCCCGCGCCATCGGTGTGGCGCAGTCGGCGCTGGATATCGCCATGCGCTATGCCGTCGACCGCAAACAGTTTGGCAAGTCGCTGATCGAGTTTCCGCGCGTGTCGGGCAAGCTGGCGATGATGGCGGTCGAGATCATGATCGCCCGCCAGCTGACCTATTACAGCGCATGGGAAAAGGATAACGGCCACCGCTGCGACCTCGAGGCCGGGATGGCCAAGCTGCTGGGCGCCCGGGTGGCGTGGGCGGCGGCGGATAACGGGCTGCAGATCCATGGCGGCAACGGCTTCGCGCTGGAATATTCGATCAGCCGGGTGCTGTGCGATGCGCGGATCCTGAACATCTTCGAAGGCGCGGCCGAGATCCAGGCGCAGGTGATCGCGCGGCGGCTGCTGGGGTAGCCCGGCTCAGTCGAGCATCGCCGCATGGCGGGCAGCCTCATCGGTACGGCCCGCGAATTCCAGCAGGGCAATCAGGTCGCGGCGCAGGTCGTCGGCCTCGGGCGCGACGTCTAACGCGCGGGTCAGGTGCCCGATGGCCGCATCGGTCTCTCCGGCATCGGCGGCGATCCGGCCAAGCAGCGCCATCGCCCGCCACGACACCGGGCGCAGGGCCAGCGCTTGTTGGGCGGCGGCCCAGGCGCCGTCGATATCGCCGCTGTCATACAGCATCCCGGCAAGGTTGATCTGGCCGCTTGCAACGCCGGGGTCCGCTGCCAGCCGATCCTGTTGCAGGCGGATGGCGCGCCCCTGCTGACCGGTCTTGAAAAAGGCCGAGGCGGCGAGGTTGACGCTGGTGTGGTTTGCCGGATCTAGCGAGAGGGTGTGCTCGGCGATACGGTCTGCCTCGACGAAACGGTTCTGGGTCACGTAGGCGCGCAGCAGGTGCATCCACGGCTCATGCGCGGCGATCGGGTTTTCGGCCAGCAGATCGCGCAGCGCGTTTGCCGCATATCCCGCCCGATAGCCCGTGTGCTGCAGAACGGCCGCGATCTTGAGCGCCAGCGCCTCGTCCTCGGGCACGGCCGCATCGGGGTCGGCAAGGTAGACCTCGAGCACCTGCGCCGGCAGCTTCTCGATCGGTTCCAGCAGGCCTGTACCGGGGCGCCGGACGATGCGGTGATCGGTCATCCAGACCTCGATCACGTCCTGCGTGCGCCGCTCGGGCATGTGGCAGGTGGTGCAATCCTCGCTTGCGGCAATGTCGGGGTGCAGCCCCTCCGCCAGCACCATCTCGGGCAAGCCGTTGGCGTCGGTTTCGTGGCAGCTCAGGCAGGCCTCGCGGTAATGCGCCGCCCGCTCCTCGGGTTTGATCTTCACATGCGGATCGTGGCAGGTCAGGCAGCCCAGCGCACCCTCGCTGGCGGTGAAACAGGCGCTCTGCTCCATGCGGTAGGGGTGGTGGTTGATGTCAAACCGTTCCCCCTGTTCGCGATGGCCGTCGACGATGTCGAGTTGGAGGATGAAATCGCCCAGATCCTGCCCCGGCCGAAAGGAATACGGCCCCCGGCCCAGCCGGAACTGGCCGTTCACCGCCACGGTGGGCTGCATGTGACAGCCGTAACAGATCGAGTAGAGCCGCTCGCGATCAAGCTTGCCCGGCTGGACGATGGCGGCCCGCAGCGTTTCGATATCTGTATCGCCGGTCATGGCGTGGCGCACATGCTCTGCCCCAGGGCCGTGGCAGCGCTGGCAGCCGATCCCCTCGGGCAGGTCGGCGGGGTAGAGCCACGCCATCCCCTCACGCCCGCTGCCCTCCGCGTACTCGGCATAGGCGTTGTGACATCCCATGCAGCGCGGGCTGACCTCGCGCAGCACACCGCCGTGATCGGCGAACTCATAGCCCGGCGCCATGGCCCATTTTCCCTCCTGCGAGTACCACGCCAGAGGCAACTGGTGCAGGGCGCCGTCAGGAGTCTGGTACAGGTAGACGCGGGAATGGTTGCCCGACCCCAGAACCCAGTCGACGGCGACCGAGAACCGGTCAATCTCCGTCCCGTCCGGGGTAAGCCGGTGGCGGTGGAACCAGTAGGTGCCGTCGCGCCATTCCATCCGGTAATGCCGGTTCGATGGGGCGTGGAAATAGGTGCCCGGCTCGAAATCCTCGATCACCTTCTCGGCGGCAGGGCGGTAGAAGCTGCGGGCCATGCCCATCTCGGCAAAGCTTTCGGCCTTGTCGGCGTGGCACTCCGCGCAGGTGGCGTCGGGCACGTAGCCGCTTGCAGCGCCATGGCTGACATTCACCCCGAAATCGGCCAGGATCGCGGCTGTATCCGGCAGACCCTCCGCCGCGGTGGATAGCGGCGCAAAAAGCAGCGCCAGCAATGCAGTCGCCGGAAGGGATAAGGTCCTGAACATGCTGGAAAGAGCGTAGCAGCGGGCCAATGACCCGGCAAGCGCGGTCAGGCGTCGGCTGGCGGGTCGATCCCCTTCTCGCGCAGTTCCTCCAGCGCCTCCTCCGACTTGCGCAGGCCTTCATGCCCCGAGGAGTCGAGCACCTCGCGGGCCTTGAGGAACTGGATATCCGGGTAGGCCACGACCTCGACCCGGTTGCCCCAGGGGTCGAGGAAGTCGAACCGCTTTTCGGACACGAAGGTGATCCCCGCCGCTTCCATCCTGGCGCGCAGCCCGTCGCGATCATCCACGACGAGGCCGAAATGGCGGTGATTGTCGGTGGTGATCTCCTCCACCTCCATCAGGGCGAGGAACTGGTCGCCCATGTCGAGGAAGGCCGAGCCCTCGCCGCGCCCGCGCAGCTCGAAATCGAACCACTGGCCGTAGAAATCGAGCGCATCCCCGATGTCACCCACTTCGAGGGCGACATGGTTGATGCCGACAAGCTTGGGGCGTTTGGCAGGCATGGGACAGCTCCGTTTCACGAGACGCTAGAGGGTAGCGCGGGGGCGCCGCCCGTCCAGCCTGCGTCAGGGCGTCAGCAGCCGCCGGTAGAGCGTGTCGAGATAGGCGCTGGCGCCCTCGAGAACGTCCTGGCCTTCCATCAACACCTGCAATTGCGCGTCGAAATCGGCGTAATGCTGTGTCGTTGCCCAGATCGAGAAGATCAGGTGACGCGGGTCGACCGGCGCGATGCGGCCCTCGGCGACCCAGCCGTCGATCATCGTGGCGGACTGTTCCAGCAGCGGCTTCAGCACGGTCTCGAGGTCGGGGCCCATGCGTGGCGCGCCGTGGATGATCTCGTTGGCGAAGAGGCGGCTCTCGCGGGGAAACTCGCGGCTCATCTCGAGCTTGCGATGGACGTATTGGAGCAACTCCTCCAGCGGGTCGCCCTCGGGGTCGATCTTGCGCAGCGGATCGAGCCAGGTATCCATCAGCGCGTTGAGCAGGGTGACGTGAATTTCTTCCTTGCCCGAGAAGTAATACAGGATGTTCGGCTTCGACAGCCCGGCCTCGGTGGCGATCTGGTCGAGCGTCGCCCCTCGGAAGCCGTATTGCGAGAACACCTCGAGCGCCGCGTCGAGAATACGCTTGCGGTTCCGGCGCTGAATCCGGCTCGGTTTCGGGGTCTCCGCCGCCGGGGAACTGTCCTGCATCAGGGGTCCTTTCCTGCACTGCTCAAATCTCTAGCATCAATGGCCTGCCACTGGCCAGATCGGCGGGGCTCCGCACTCGCGCCTTGACAGGGAAAGCCCGCTCCGCAATCGTAACTTGACCAAATGGTAAAAAAGCCACGACCGCAAGAGCCGGCCCCTGATTTGCGCATCCCGCGCGACTCGGGCACCTTGGACAGGTCAACAGCAAGGGGGATGATGCCATGGCGGCACCGGGCGAGAACCTGAAGATCAACGGCGACCGGCTCTGGGACAGCCTGATGGAGATGGCCAGGATCGGCCCAGGCGTGGCCGGCGGCAACAATCGCCAGACCCTGACCGACGAAGATGCCGAAGGGCGCGCCCTTTTCCAGAAATGGTGCGAGGAAGCGGGCTGTTCCATGGGGCTTGACCAGATGGGCAACATGTTCGCCCGGCGCGAGGGCACCGACCCCGACGCGCTGCCGGTCTACGTGGGCTCTCACCTCGACACCCAGCCGACGGGCGGCAAGTATGACGGGGTGCTGGGCGTGCTGGCCGGGCTGGAACTGGTCCGCACCCTGAACGACCTCAACATCAAGACGAAGCACCCGATCGTGGTGACCAACTGGACCAACGAGGAAGGCACGCGGTTCGCGCCGGCCATGCTGTCCTCGGGCGTCTTCGCGGGGATGCACGAACAGGACTGGGCCTACGGGCGCAAGGATGCCGAGGGCAAGAGTTTCGGCGACGAGCTGGAGCGGATCGGCTGGAAAGGCGAGGAGAAGGTGGGCGACCGCAAAATGCACGCGTTCTTCGAGCTGCATATCGAACAGGGCCCGATCCTCGAGGCCGAGGAAAAGGATATCGGCGTCGTCACCCACGGTCAGGGCCTCAGCTGGACACAGGTGACGATCACCGGCAAGGATGCCCATACCGGCTCGACGCCCATGCCGATGCGCAAGAATGCGGGGCTGGCGATGGCCCGCGTGCTGGAACTGGTCGAGGAGATCGCCCTGTCGCACGCGCCCGACGCCGTGGGCGCGGCGGGGCATATCGAGATCTACCCCAACTCGCGCAACGTGATCCCCGGCAAGGCGGTCTTCACCGTCGATTTCCGTTCGCCCCAGCTTGACGTGATCGAGGACATGGTGGCCCGGATGAAGGAAGGCGCGAAGAAGATCTGCGCCGACATGGGCTGCGAGGTGGAGTTCGAGAAGGCCGGCGGGTTCGACCCGGTGGAATTCGACGAGGGCTGCGTGACCGCCATCCGCAACGCGGCCGACCGGCTGGGCTATTCCCACCGCAACCTCGTCTCGGGCGCCGGGCACGATGCCTGCTGGATCAACCGTGTGGCGCCCACCGCCATGGTGATGTGCCCCTGCGTCGACGGGCTGTCGCATAACGAGGCCGAGGAGATCTCGAAAGAGTGGGCCACGGCGGGGACGGACGTGCTGATGCATGCCGTGGTGGAGACGGCGGAGATCGTGGAGTAATTGGGGGCCAGCCCCCAAACCCCCGGGATATTTTGCCCAAGAAGAAGGCAGATACTCTGCGGGATAAACCAGGGAGTTAAACAATGACCACCAAAGTCATCAAGAACGGCACCGTCTGCACGGCAGACCGGACGTGGAAGGCCGACGTCCTGATCGAGGGCGAGACGATCAAGCAGATCGGCGAGGACCTCTCGGGCGACGAGTATATCGACGCCGAGGGCGCCTATGTCATCCCCGGCGGCATCGACCCCCATACGCACCTGGAAATGCCATTCATGGGCACCACGGCCGCCGAAACCTTCGAGACGGGCACCTGGGCCGCGGCCTGTGGCGGGACGACCATGCTGGTCGATTTCTGCCTGCCGGGCGCCGACGGCTCGCTCAAGAACGCGATCAACGAGTGGCACCGCAAGTCGGGGCCGCAGATTTGCAGCGATATCGGCTACCACATCGCCGTGACCGGCTGGAACGAGACCATCTTCAACGAGATGAAGGACGCCGTGGAAATGGGCGTCAACTCGTTCAAGCACTTCATGGCCTACAAGGGCGCGCTGATGATCGAGGATGACGAGATGTTCGCCTCGTTCAAGCGCTGCCGTGAGCTGGGCGCGCTGCCGATGGTGCATGCCGAGAACGGCGATATCGTCGCCGACCTGCAGCAGCAGATGCTGGAACAGGGCATCACCGGGCCCGAGGGGCACGCTTATTCGCGGCCGCCGGAAGTGGAGGGCGAGGCCGCTAACCGGGCGATCATGATCGCCGACGCGGCGGGCGTGCCGCTCTATATCGTGCACGTGAGCTGCGAGCAGGCGCATGAAGCCATCCGCCGCGCTCGGCAGAAGGGGATGCGGGTCTATGGCGAGCCGCTGATCCAGTTCCTGACCCTCGACGAGAGCGAGTATTTCAACAAGGACTGGGATCATGCCGCCCGCCGCGTCATGTCGCCCCCGTTCAGGGACAAGGAGAACCAGGACGGGCTGTGGAACGGCCTTTCCGCCGGGTCGTTGCAGGTGGTGGCGACCGACCACGCCGCCTTCTCGACCGAGCAGAAGCGGATGGGCGTGAACGACTTCACCAAGATCCCCAACGGCTCGAACGGGCTGGAGGAGCGGCTTTCGGTGCTCTGGACCAAGGGCGTGGAGACCGGTCGCCTGACGCCGCAGGAATTCGTGGCCGTGACCTCGACGAACGTCGCCAAGATCCTCAACATCTACCCGAAAAAGGGGGCGATCGTGGAAGGGGCCGATGCCGATATCGTGGTCTGGGACCCGAAGATTTCCAAGACGATCTCGGCGGCCAATCACCATTCGATCCTCGATTACAACGTCTTCGAGGGTTTCGAGGTGACGGCCAACGCCCGCTACACCATCTCGCGCGGCGAGGTAATCTGGGCCTGGGGCCAGAACTCGCAGCCGCAGCCCGGCCGCGGCCGTTTCGTGCCCCGCCCGGCCTTCCCCTCGGCGCATGCCGCGCTGTCGAAGTGGAAGGAGCTGACGGCGCCGAAACAGATCCACCGGGACCCGATGAACATTCCGGCGGGGATCTGAGACGAACCGGCCGGTCCCGCCAACAGGCGGGACCGGCCCATTGACAACACCGGGCCAGCATGGGCGCAATCTGCGCGGTGCAAGCGGGGGAAGACACGTGACGGGAAATTCGGTCATCAGCGCAGAGAACCTCTCGCTGACCTTCGAGACGAATGACGGGCCGGTTCATGCGCTCAAGGACGTGACGCTTGACGTCCGCAAGGGCGATTTCGTGTCCTTCATCGGGCCATCGGGCTGTGGCAAGACCACCTTCCTGCGCTGCATGGCCGATCTGGAGCATCCCACCGGCGGCACCATCACCGTCAACGGCGTCAGCGCCGCCGAGGCGCGGATGGCGCGGGCCTATGGCTATGTCTTCCAGGCGGCCGGGCTCTACCCGTGGCGCACCATCGGCGGCAATATCCGCCTGCCGCTGGAAATCATGGGCTACGGCAAATCCGAGCAGGACCGTCGGGTGAAGGAGGTGCTGGAACTGGTCGACCTGGCGGGATTCGAGAAGAAATATCCCTGGCAATTGTCCGGCGGGATGCAGCAGCGCGCCTCGATCGCGCGGGCGCTGGCCTTCGATGCCGACATCCTGCTGATGGACGAGCCCTTCGGCGCGCTGGACGAGATCGTGCGCGACCACCTCAACGAGCAGCTTCTGCAGCTCTGGGACCGGACGGAAAAGACGATCTGCTTCGTTACCCATTCGATCCCCGAGGCGGTTTATCTTTCGACGCGCATCGTCGTCATGTCGCCCCGGCCGGGGCGGATCAGCGACGTGATCGAAAGCCCGCTACCGAAGGAACGGCCGCTCGACATTCGTGATACGCCGGAATTCCTCGAAGTCGCCCATCGCGTCCGCGACGGGCTGCGCGCGGGGCACAGCTATGATGAGTAGCACCCGCTCCTCCGCCCTTGCGGGCGGCGTCGCCATTTGCGGGGGTGCCCCCGCCCTTTTGACGGGGCGGAGGACTTTCACCTTTCGCGGTCATCGGCTCTCCAGCCTGTACCGCTCTATCAATAAGCCACCAAATCCTTTCATCTTTCAAAAAATACTCAATATCCCCGCTCTCGGAAGACGGAGCAATTCGAGTATTTATGGAAAGATGAAACACCGGGCGGGGACAACCTGATGCGGAATGCCGTGCCTGTCCTGACCGTGGTCGCCGTGATCTTCGCCTTGTGGTACGGGGCCGCGGTCGTGCTGAACGCGCCATGGGCCTATGACAAGGCCAAGCGCGCCGACGTGACGCTGGGCTTCTCGGAGCTCGTGGCCGACACCTGGAGCCAGGACAAGCCCAAGCTGCCCGCGCCACACCAGGTGGCGGTGGAAATCTGGAACACCACCGGCGAGATGATCAAGGACGGCCGCGCCTTCTCGAAGCGGTCGCTGATCTATCATGCCTGGGTCACCTTCTCCTCGACCATGCTGGGGTTCCTGCTGGGCACCGGCCTCGGCATCGCGCTGGCGGTCGGGATCGTCTACAACCGGACGATGGACATGAGCGTCATGCCGTGGGTCATCGCCAGCCAGACCATCCCGATCCTGGCCATCGCGCCGATGATCATCGTGGTGCTGAACGCGGTGGGCATATCCGGGCTGCTGCCCAAGGCGATGATCTCGATGTATCTCAGCTTCTTCCCCGTCGTGGTCGGCATGGTGAAGGGCCTGCGCAGCCCCGGGCCGATGCAGCTTGACCAGATGCGCACGTGGAACGCCTCGGCCTCGCAGACCTTCTGGAAGCTGCGCCTGCCCTCGTCGATGCCCTACCTGTTCACCTCGCTCAAGATCGCCATGGCGGCGAGCCTCGTGGGCGCCATTGTGGGAGAGCTGCCCACCGGCGCCGTGGCCGGCCTTGGCGCGCGGTTGCTGACCGGCAGCTATTACGGCCAGACCATCCAGATCTGGAGCGCGCTGATCATGGCCGCGACGCTGGCGGCCGTTCTGGTGGGACTGATCGGGCTGATGCAGCGGATCACGCTCAAGCGGATGGGGATGGCGGAATGATGTGGGTGGTCGCAGGTCTTGCCGCGTGGGCACTGGGGTGGTGGCTCAACCACGTGCTGTCGCACCGGCCGCGCACCCGCTTCACCCGGCTGGCGGTGCCGGTGATCTTCGGACTGACGATCATCGTGGTCTGGGAATGCATCGTGCGGGGGTTCGACATCCCGACCGTGCTCTTGCCCGCGCCAACGCAGATCGCCGCGCGTTTCGCCGCCTCCACCGGCATCCTGTGGCAGGATTTCGTGCAGACCGCCATCAAGGGCGCGCTGACCGGCTATATCCTGGGCTGTGGCGCCGCCGTGCTGTTGGCCATCGCCATCGACCGTTCACCGTTCCTCAAGCGCGGGCTGCTGCCGGTGGGCAATTTCGTGGCCGCCCTGCCCATCGTCGGCACTGCGCCGATCCTAGTGATGTGGTTCGGCTTCGACTGGCAGTCGAAGGCGGCGGTCGTCGTGGTCATGGTGTTCTTTCCGATGCTGGTGAACACCGTGCAGGGACTGCAGGACACCGAGGCGATGCAGCGTGACCTGATGCGCACCTATGCCGCAAGCTACTGGCAGACGCTGTTCAAGCTGCGCCTGCCAGCCGCCATGCCGTTCATCTTCAACGGGCTCAAGATTGCCACCACGCTGGCGCTGATCGGCGCCATCGTGGCCGAGTTCTTCGGCTCGCCGATCAAGGGCATGGGCTTTCGCATCTCGACCTCGGTCGGGCAGCTCTCGATGGACCTTGTCTGGGCCGAGATCGTGGTCGCCGCGCTGGCGGGCTCGGGCTTCTATGGCGGGGTTGCGCTGATCGAGAAGGCAATGACATTCTGGCACCCGTCACAAAGGGGCCGGGCATAACCGGAAACCACAACAAGGGAGACGACAAAGATGAAGAAACTTGCCACCACAATCGGCCTTGCGGCCGCGGGGCTTGTCGCCGGCATGGCGCAGGCCGCCGACGAGGTCACGATCCAGCTCAAATGGGTCACCCAGGCCCAGTTTGCGGGCTATTACGTGGCCCAGGACCAGGGCTTCTACGAAGAGGAAGACCTCGACGTCACGATCAAACCGGGCGGCCCCGACATTGCGCCGGCCCAGGTCATCGCCGGCGGGGGTGCCGACGTGATCGTCGACTGGATGCCCTCGGCGCTGGCCAGCCGCGAGAAGGGGCTCGACCTCGTCAACATTGCCCAGCCCTTCAAGAGCTCGGGCATGATGCTGACCTGCCGCAAGGATACAGGCGTCGAGGGCCCGGAAGACTTCAAGGGCAAGACGCTGGGCGTCTGGTTCTTCGGCAACGAATACCCGTTCCTGAGCTGGATGAGCCAGCTTGGCATCCCGACCGAGGGCGGCGATGACGGGGTGACCGTGCTGAAGCAGGGCTTCAACGTCGACCCGCTGCTTCAGGGCCAGGCGGCCTGCATCTCGACCATGACCTATAACGAGTACTGGCAGGTCATCGACGCGGGCCTCACGCCCGACGAGCTGGTTGTCTTCAAGTACGAGGACCAGGGCGTCGCCACGTTGGAAGACGGGCTTTACGTGCTGGGCGAGAACCTCGAGGACCCGGAGTTCGCCGACAAGATGGTGCGCTTCGTCCGCGCCTCGATGAAGGGCTGGAAATGGGCCGAGGAGAACCCCGACGAGGCGGCGATGATCGTGCTCGACAATGACGCCACCGGCGCCCAGACCGAAGAGCACCAGAAGCGGATGATGGGCGAAGTTGCCAAGCTGACCGCGGGCTCGAACGGCGCGCTCGATCCTGAAGATTTCGAGCGGACGGTCGAATCGCTGCTGTCGGGCGGCTCGGCCCCGGTGATCACCGAGCACCCGGGCGATGACGCATGGACCCATGCGATCACCGACGAGGCGCTCAACTAAAGCGTGATTCCGCCATGCGGGTGACGGGCCCTGGCCGGAAACGGCCCAGGGCCCGTTTTTTGTGCAGAGCATCCTCGCCACATTCCCGCCACATTGGCACGGGTTGGGAGCGACGCGAATCTACATACCACATGTTGTGGAAACGCAACCCAGCACCCGGATAACTCTTTTAAATGACGGCTTTATTCGAATTTCGCCTTGTGTTACCAATAATCCCATAAAGTAAAAAACCCGCCAAAAGTGCGGGACGAGGCAGAGAAGAGCAGGTTCATGAGAGCCCGGAGCAAACAGCCGATCCGGTGGGGTCTGGTGGCGTTGGCCGCCCTCTGGATGATGGTAATAGTCCCCCTTAGCGCCGCGGCGGCGCCCTATGCCGCCCTCGTGATGGATGCCCGTTCGGGCGAAGTACTGCATGCCCGCAACGCGGACACGCGGCTTCACCCGGCATCCCTCACCAAGATGATGACCCTCTACATCGTGTTCGAAGCCGTCGAGAACGGCGAGATCGGGCTTGATGACAGGATCAAGATATCCAGTCACGCCGCCAGCGAGCCACCCAGCAAGCTGGGCCTTCGCGCCGGGCAGAGCATCCGCCTGCGCTACCTGATCCGCGCGGCCGCCGTGAAGTCGGCCAATGACGCGGCCACCGCGCTCGGCGAGGCGATAGAGGGCTCCGAGGCCCGGTTCGCGGCGCGGATGAACCGTACCGCCAAGGCGCTCGGCATGAAGAACACCACCTTCAAGAACGCCCACGGGCTGACCGAGTCCGGGCACCAGTCGACCGCCCGCGACATGACGATCCTCGGGCGGCACCTGTTCTACGACTATCCCGAGTACTACAACCTGTTCTCGCGGATCACGGCCGATGCGGGCGTGCGCAAGGTCTATCACACCAACCGCAAGCTGCTGAGCAGCTACCGGGGCGCCGACGGCATCAAGACGGGCTATACCCGCGCCGCCGGCTTCAACCTGACGGCAAGCGCGGAACGGGACGGCAAGCGCATCATCACCACCGTCTTCGGCGGCCGCTCGACTGCCTCGCGCAATGCCAAGGTGGCCGAGCTGCTCGACCTCGGCTTTGCCCGGTCGAAGACGCATGTGGCCATCAACAAGCCGTCGAAGCCACCTTATATGGGCAAGATCAACGGCGACGATGTGCCCGGCGGTGTCGGCAAGGTCGTGCGGCTCGCCAGCGCCGCCGCGGTCAAGAGCAGCCTGCGGCCGGTGATGCGCCCCGTGCCCGAGGAGCCGGCACCGGTGCTGGTGGCCGACAAGGCGGATATCGAAAACGCGATCCTCGCCGCGCAGGAGGTCTCGCTGGACGAGCCCGAAACCGAGCCAGAGCGCAATACCGCCGAGGCGGAAGAAGCCGAACTCGTGCCCGAGCCCGGCTCTGCAATGCTGACCGCGGCGCTTGACGTGAACCCGGACGTCACGCCGGAACTGCGGCCCGAAAGCATCGTTCTCGCCTCACGCGAGATCGGCGAGCCCAAGGGCGACCCCGAGCAGGAGATCGTCGAGCGCGTCTCGACCTCGGGCGGGCGCCACTGGGGCATCACCGTGGGCCGCTACCCGAGCCAGTACAAGGCGCGCAAGGTATTGCTGCAGATCGCGCTGAACGAGATGTCGACGCTCGATGGCAGCCTGCGCAAGGTGCTCAAGCGCAACAGCGGTTACGACGCCAATTTCATGGGCATGACCCGCGAGACGGCCGAGCTGGCCTGCCGCCGGCTTCAGGCCAAGAAGATCACCTGTTTCATGATCGAACCGACGGGGTAGCGCCCTGTCGGTCGCGCCGATCCCCGTTACGAAGGGCCGGGTGACGACCACACCTCCCCTAACCGGGACGTGCACCTCCCGGACGCGGCCCCCACCGCCGCGTCCGGGAACTTTGCTTCTGGCCCCGGCGTTCTATCTTTTAGCTGTACGCCGCTGGGAGGTTGCCATGCTGAAACATATTCCCTTCATCCTCGTCCTTGCCATGGTCGCATCGGGCCCGGCCACCGCCGCCGACACGACGGCCATGTGTCTCGATCAGAGCGGCAACGACGACACCCAATGCGAATGCGCGACCGACGCTCTTGCAGAGGAGATCGGCGAGGAAGACGCCGACATGTACAACGCGGTCGGTGTGCTCTACCTCGACGGCAAGGCCAACGGCCAGGAGGAAGAGGCTGCGTGGGACGCGGCGATCGAAACGGTCGCCGGGCAAAACGATACCGACCGTGAGGAGCTGCTCGAGCGGATGAACGCCGCGCGGGAGGCGCATGACGAGGCCATTAAATCCTGCGAGTGACCTCGCCCTGCCCTATCCCTTGTGCGAGAGGATGTTGACCAGCTTGCCCGCCGGGTCGCGCAGGTAGAAGCGCCGCACACCCCAGGGCTCGTCCGTCAGTTCATAGGCAATGTCGCACCCCATATCCTGTGCCCGGGCATAAGTGGCATCGACGTCATCCACCTCGATCGAAAGATCCGGCACCGGCGTGCCTGAACCGCCCTCGGACATGATGCTCACCTGTGTCAGCGCCTGCGCGCCCGAGGCCAGCGTCGCGATCCAGCCCATGTCCATCGCCGTCTCCAGCCCCAGGAGCTCGGAATAGAACGCCCGCACCTCCGCCACGCGTTCCGTTGCGATGTTGGCGACGATCCGCTTGACGGCCATGGCCTTCCCCTACTGCTTCGGCTTGTCGTCGTACTCGTCCGAGAGGATGCGCCGGGCGTCGCCCTCGGGGTCGTCATACTGGTTGGTCTTCACCGTCCAGATGAAGAAGGCCAGCCCCAGCCCGCCCATGATCAGCGAGATCGGAATGAGATAGGCGAGGATGGTCATGGCTACCTCAGGCGCAATGCGTTCAGAGACACGGTAATCGACGAGGCCGACATGGCCAGGGCCGCGATCAGCGGAGAGCACAGCCCCGCCACCGCCAGCGGCACAGCCACGATGTTGTAGATGGTGGCGATGCGGAAATTCTCCCGGATCCGGCGGGTTGCGGATGTCGCGGTGCCGCAGGCCGAAGGGATGGGCGACAGGTCACCGCCCAGCAGCACGATATCGCTTGCCACCCGCGCGGCATCCAAGGCTGAAGCCGGCGAGATCGACACATGCGCCGCGGCCAGCGCGGCAGTATCGTTGAGCCCGTCGCCCACCATCAGCACGCGCCGCCCCTCGTCGGTCATCGCACGCACCCGCGCGGCCTTGTCCGCCGGAAGCGCCTCGGCCATCCAGCGCTCTATCCCCAGCCTCTGCGCCAGCGCCTCGACAGCCACAGTGGTATCGCCCGACATCAGGTACACCTGCTTGCCCGCCGCCTTCAGCTCGGTCACGGCCTCCTCCGCCCCGGTCCGCAGCCGGTCGGCTAAGATGAACCCCACCGGCGCGCCCTCGCCCCGCTGAAGGAAAGTCGCCGTCACCGCCAAACCCTCGGCCCCGGTCCAGCTCGCCCGGCCCAGCCGCACCTCCTGCCCGTCCGCGATACCCCTCGTACCATAGCCCGGCACCTCGCTGACATCGCTCACGCGGGCCGGTGCATACCCCGCCGCCCTTGCCGCCTTGGTGATGGCTTGCGCCAGCGGATGCGACGACCCCTGCGCCAGCGCCAGTGCAAGCTCCACATCCGACCGCTTCAGATCGCCCAGGTTGGTCAGCTCTGGCGTTCCCTCGGTCAGCGTGCCGGTTTTGTCGAAAACCACCGCATCGACCTCGGCCAGCCGCTCCAGCGCCGTCTCGTGCTTGATCAGCATGCCGCGGCGGAAAAGCCGCCCGCTTGCCGCCGTGGTCACCGCCGGCACGGCCAACCCCAGCGCGCAGGGACAGGTGATGATCAGCACTGCCGCCGCGATGTTGAGGGCGGTGCGCACGTCGAAGGTGTAGAGATACCAGCCCACGAAGGCCAAACCGGCAAGGATGTGTACCCCCGGCGCGTAGAGCTTCGCCGCCTTGTCGGCCAGCGAGGTATAGCGCGACCGCCCCGACTCGGCGATCGCCACAAGGTCGGCCATCCGGTGCAGAGAGGTATCGGCGCCCACCGCCGTCGCCCGCACTCTCAGCGGCCCGGTCAGGTTCACCTCGCCGGCCGACACGGCCTGACCGGCGCCGGCGAACACCGGGACCGTTTCGCCCGTCAGCAGCGACCTGTCGATCTCCGACGTACCCTCGATAATCTCGCCATCGACCGGCATCCGCCCACCGGGGCGCACCAGCACCATGTCACCCACGGCGAGCTCGGCCACCGCCACCGTCTGCTCAACCCCGTCGCGCAGCCGCACCGCACGCGGCACCTCCAGCGCCGTCAGCTCCTCCGCCGCCGACCGGGCAATCGCCCGCGTGCGATGATCCAGGTACCGCCCCGCCAGCAGGAAGAAGGTCAGCGCCAGGGCCGCGTCGAAATAGGCGTGCTCGCCAGACAGCGACGTCTCCCAAAGCGAGGTGACCACTGCCAGAAGGATCGCCAGCGTGATCGGCACATCCATGTTGAGCTGCCGCTTCTTCAGCGCCGCCCAGGCGTTCACGAAGAAGGGCTGGCCGGAAAAGGCGATCGTCGGCAGGGCGATCGCCGCGGAAATCCAGTGGAACATGTCCCGCGTCGCATCCTCGGCGCCGGACCAGACCGACACCGACAAGAGCATCACGTTCATCGAGGCGAAGCCGGCCACCGCCAGCCGCATCAGCAGGTTGCGCCCGGCCCGGTCGTTGGACGTGGCGTTGAGCGTACCGGGGTCAAGCTCGTGCGCCTCGTAGCCCAGCCCCTCGACCAGCGCCTTCATGTCCTGCGCGGTGACATCCTCGTCGGCCTCGACGCTTGCCCGCTTGAGTGTCAGGTTCACCCGCGCCGAATGCACCCGTGGATCGGCGTTCAGCGCCTTCTCGATCTTGGTAATGCAGGCCGAGCAATGGATCGTCGGCAGGCTCAGGGCGATATTTGCCCCACATTCGCCGTTTCCGGCCAGCGCTTCGGCCGCCGGCGCCGCCGAACAGGCCGGACAGGCCGAGGCAGAGGGGCGCATCGTGGCGGTCATCGCGCCACCTGTCCCGGCCCCCGCACCGGAACCTCCCCGCCAGCCGCAAGGCCCCGGGCCGGCGCCGGGGCGCGATGTACTGGATATTCGATCGTGCCCGCCATCCCTGCATCAATCCTTGATCAGAACGACACGCTGTTGAAACGCCGTGCCGTCGCCCGCAACCGCTTCCATCCGGATGTTCCAGTTGCCGCCACCCAGGTCCACCGGCGCCACGTAGGCGTTGCCGTCGAACCGGAACTCCGGCGTCACGTCCTGTGCCACGTTCGTAGCCCGGCCAACAGTGGCGTCCAGCTTGGCCACGCGCACTGGTTCGCCCGCCTCGTCAGTGATCGACAGGGTCAGGATGCCCTCGTGGTGATGTGCCCCCACGGTCCAGCCCAGCGCCTCCTGCGCGGCCTTGCGGTCGTCGAATGTCTGGCTGGCGATGTAGGAATTTTTCACCTCGAGCCCCGGAAAGGTCTTCACGGCCGAGACCGCCAGCAGGATGTTCACCCCGATGATCACGCCGAAGGCCATGACGAAGCCGATCAGCACGTGTTTCCCGGTGATCTGTTTCTCGGCCATCACTGGTTCGCCTTCCCGTTGAAGATGGTGTCCTTGTAGACCCGGTCGCCATTGATCTCGTCTTCGACCCACAGGCGCACGTCGCTGCGTTCAGCCTGTGCCGCCGCCGACCCGGCGGGCGCGATCAGGTAGACCCGCTGAAGCCTCTGGGCGTTCGCCCCAACCTCTACCGTAGCGTCAGCCGTTCCTTCAAGCTCAAGCTGAACCGCGTCGTTGTCACTCACTGAAAGGGTGAACGGCCGCGTCTCGCCATGCTTGTTGCGGAGGCGCACCTCGTAGGTGTTGCGTACGGACCCGTCCGACAGGGTCACGAAGGTCGGGTTGCGCACCGGCGCCACGGTCAGGTCGATATCGGCCCGGATGAACAGCGCGAACAGAAGCCCCAGCCCCACCAGCGACCACAGCGACGTGTAAAGGATCGTGCGGGGCCGCAGGATGTGCTTGATCACCGGCTTGGGCGGCTGGCCCTGGCGCTCGCGCTGTTCGTCGGTCAGCGCCATGTAGTCGATCAGGCCGCGCGGCTTGCCGGTCTTGGCCATGATGTCGTCGCAGGCGTCGATGCACAGCGCGCAGGTGATGCATTCCATCTGCTGCCCGTCGCGAATGTCGATCCCCATCGGACAGACATTCACGCAGGCCATGCAATCGATGCAGTCGCCCTGCGGCTCGCCCGCCTTCACCGCCTCGGAATGCTTGCGCGGCTCGCCCCGCCATTCGCGGTAACCCACGGTCAGCGTGTCCTCGTCCATCATTGCCGCCTGGATGCGCGGCCACGGGCAGGCATAGATACAGATCTGTTCCCGCGCGAAGCCGCCGAAGAAGAACGTCGTGCCGGTCAGGATGGCGATGGTGGTATAGGCGATCGGGTGCGCCTGAAGCGTGAACAGGTCCACCAGCAGCGTCGGCGCATCGGTGAAATAGAACACCCAGGCCCCGCCGGTCGCCACCGCGATCAGCAACCACACCGCCCATTTCGTCAGCCGCAACCGCACCTTGCGCGCATCCAGCTTCTTCTGCCGGTGCAGGCGCAGGCGGGCGTTGCGGTCGCCCTCGATCCAGCGCTCGACAAGGATGAACAGGTCAGTCCATACCGTCTGCGGGCAGGCGTAGCCGCACCAGACCCGGCCCAGCGCAGAGGTGAACAGGAACAGCCCCAACCCCGCCATCACCAGAAGGCCGGCCACGAAATAGAATTCGTGCGGCCAGATCTCGATCCAGAAGAAGAAGAACCGCCGATGCGCAAGATCGACCAGAACCGCCTGGTCGGGCAGCTCCGGCCCGCGATCCCAACGAATCCACGGGGTCAGGTAATAGATGCCGAGGGTGATGATCATGATCACCCATTTCAGGTTGCGGAACTTGCCGTAGACCCTTTTGGGAAAGATGGGCTCGCGCGCGGCATAGAGGCTCGGCGGTGCGCTTGGCTGAGTGTCGGCCAACGGGAATCACTCCACTGGTTGTGGCGGGTTATCCGACCTTTTCTCAGACCGGCCCCGTCAGGGCTTTGACCTGCATCAAATTCTGATTCTGAAATTGATCTATTCCCGCGCCGGGCGGAATGCGGGTCGATGCCGCAGTGGCGCCGGCTCACGCCTCGGTCAGCGCCGCGGCCTCCTTGCCGTGCCGCCTGAGCCACTGGACAAACGCCTTGGCCGGCGGGCGCAGGATGCCGGGGCGGGTCACGATGTGATAGCCCGTCTCGCCCGCATCGCGGAACAGGATGCGCAGCCGCCCCGCCTTGACATCTTCCTCGACCGAGGACATCGCCGTGCTGATCACTCCCTGCCCGGCCCTCGCCCCCTCCAGCATCAGGTTGCCGGGCACGTGGGTCAGGCTTTTCACGCAGCCCTCCGTCACCCCGTGCGAGCGCAGCCAGTCCATCGATTCGTTGGTCCCCAGTTCCTGCAGCCACGGAAACCGCAACAGGTCGGCCGGCTCTACCACGTCGCACTCGCCCACCAGCGACGGCGCGGCGGTGATGACGATATCCGCCGGCACCAGCATCTCGGCCTCGAGCCCCGGCCAGTTTCCGTCGCCGAACCGCAGGCACAGGTCGATCCCCCCCGGCGCCGGGTCGCTGATCTCGGCGGTGGGGTGCACCATCAGGTCGACACCCGGGTGCTTGGTCTGGAAATCCAGCAGCCGCGGCATCAGCCAGGTGCTCGCGAAAAGCTGGGTGGTCGATATCTGCAGGGGCCGCGCCGCGTCGGCCCCGGTCAGCGCCTGGATCGTGCGGTAGATCGTGCCGAACCCCTCTGTCAGCGCCTCGGCCAGTTGCGCGCCCTCGGGCGTCAGCTCCAGCCGCCGGCCCGACCGGTCGACCAGCGACAGGCCCATATGGGTCTCGAGCGTGCGGATCTGTTGGCTGACAGCGGCATGACTCACGTTCAGCCGCTCGCCGGCCTTCGTCACCGACCGGCTTTCCGCCAGGGCAGCAAAGGCGCGGAGCGCCGAAAGGGGCGGCAGGGCGATCCAGTCAATCATGTAATCCCACCTTACATTAACCAATTTTTCCTGAGTCGCATCATGACCCGCCGTAGCCCATATTCCAAGGCATGCAGCAGCCTAACGAAAGGAAACGCCATGTTCCACATCTTCGCAAATACTTTCAGGACCGCCACCCGTAACGAACACCGCGACCACTGGAGCGCGCCTTCGCACTGGGTCCGCGGCGAACGCTTCGACAACCGCCGCAACGCCGAGATCGAGGCGCACCTGGCAGGCCGGCGCTTCTGATGGACACGCTTATGTTCCACCCCGGCCTCGCCGCCCGCGAACGCCAGACGGAGCGCTGGCCGTGGCGCGGCCGGCGCTGGCCATATCCCCTTCGCTGACCCCGATACGGGGCGCGCGCGCACCGTGCGCCCCAGTCTCTCCCCTGACTGGCCCGTGGCCCCGGCATCCCCGCCGCGCCACGGGCTTTTTTTGACCGAACTGGAAGGACACCCATGGCCTGGCACCTGACCCGCACCGCCATCACCCCCGCCGGCACCGTTGCCTGGGGCAGCGCCGGGGCCGGCCCACCGCTGGTGCTGGCGCATGGCTGGCCGTGGTCCTCGGTATCGTGGCACCGCTTGATTCCCGCCCTCGCCC
The DNA here is from genome assembly GCF_030373445.1 of Roseovarius sp. GTDB lineage: Bacteria > Pseudomonadota > Alphaproteobacteria > Rhodobacterales > Rhodobacteraceae > Roseovarius. Next base: position 326,543 of record NZ_JAUCYU010000004.1, on the reverse strand, counting down.
GCAGCCACACCGTCTACTGGTACGATATGCCGGGCTATGGCCGGTCGGAGAAACGCGCCGAACAACCTACGGGGCTCGACATACAGGGCGAGGTCTTCGCCTACATGCTGACCCACTGGGGTCTCGACCGGCCACGCGTGGTGGCACATGATTTCGGTGGCGCGACCACGCTTCGCGCGCATCTCCTTCACGGGGCGGAATTCGACCGTCTGGTGCTGATGAACGTGGTGGCGATGCGGCCCTGGGGGTCGGAGTTCTTCGACCATGTCGGCCGCCATGTCGACGCCTTCACCGGCCTGCCACCGCATATCCACGAGGCAATCGTCCGGGCCTATATCGACGGCGCGCTGGTCACGGCCCTGCCCCCCGAGGATGCCGAGGCGCTGGTCGCCCCCTGGCTCGATGAGGCCGGGCGCACCAGCTTCTACCGGCAGTTCGCCCAGGCCGACGAGCGCTTCACCGCCGAGATCGAGCCGATGTTCGGCGATGTCCGCTGCGCGGTGCACATCCTCTGGGGCGAGGCCGACCCGTGGATTCCGCTCGCCCGTGGCCGCGCCCTGCACGGGCGGATGCCCGCAGCCGGGTTCGAGGCGCTGCCGGGCGTGGGCCACCTGCCCCAGCTCGAGGCGCCCGAAGCCGTGCTACGCGCCCTTGGGCACGTCTTCCGCAGCTGAGCCCGCCTGCCGGGCCGCGGCCCGGCCTTTCGATCAACCTGATTTCTGGTAAAAGAAGGCACCGACCGTTCCAGGAAACGCGCGAACAGGACGGAACGGCCGGTGCCAGGGCTCGCGGGCAGCACTCACTCCGCCCGCGAGTTTCTCGTAAGCGGCCTACTCGCCGCCGCCCAACTGGTGGACATATGTCGTGACGGCGCGGATCTCGGCCTCGGAGAGGCGCTGGTTCCACGGAGGCATCACGCCAAAGCGGCTGTAGGTCACTGTGTCGTGCACGGTGTCGTAATCGCCACCGTAGAGCCAGATCGCGTCGGTCAGGTTCGGCGCACCCTGCGCCCGGTCGCCAGTGCCGTCATCCATGTGGCAGGCCGCGCAGTTGTCGAGGAACACCTGCTCCCCGGCCGTTGCGGCCTCGGCATCGCGCGGCTCCTGGCCGGACAGGGTCATGACGTAGTTGACCACCTGCCCGATCTCCTCTTTTTCGAGGATCTCGCCAAAGGCGGGCATTTCGGAATACCGCGCGTCGGGGTCTTCCTCGTTGCGGATTCCGTGGGTGACGGTGGTGTGGATATCCTCCATGGTGCCGCCCCAGAGCCATGCATCGTCCTGCAGGTTGGGATAGCCCTTGGCCCCGGCGGCGCCCGACCCGTGGCACTGGGCGCACCATGTCTTGAACACGGCCGCCCCGGCAGAAGTGGCATAGCCCTGCAGCTCGTCATCGCCCTGGATCGCCGTCAACTCGACCGAGGCCAGCTTCTCGTTGATCCCGGCATTCGCCGCCTCGGCCGCGGCAATCTCCTCGGCCACGTTGGCGCGGGTCGACCAGCCCATGTAGCCGGCGGTGGCCTCTTTGATCCCCGGCCATGCCGGGTAGGCGACGCTGTACCAGATGCCCCAGACGATCGTGAGGTAGAACACCCACACCCACCAGCGCGGCAGCGGGTTGTTGAACTCCTGGATGCCGTCCCACTCGTGCCCGGTGGTTTCCGGATCGTTGTTCTGGATTTGCGGTTCTTTTGCCATTGTCCTCACGCCTCCTTGGCGCTCTCCGCGCGGTCAGGCGCGGGCTTGTCTTCGTACCGGAAGGGGATGCTGGCCGTGTCCTCGTATTTCTTCGACGCACCGGGCCGGAACACCCAGACCACGACGCCGATGAAGAAGGCGAACAGGAAAAGCAGCATCCAGCTGTCGGCGAACTGGCGGAGCAGGGAATAGGTTTCCATGATATCCTCCCTTACCGGCTGGCCACGGGCGTGAAGGTCGAGAAGTCGACCAGCGTGCCCAGCATCTGCAGATAGGCGATCAGCGCGTCGGCCTCGGAAATGCCGGCCGCCCCGTCGAAGTTGCGCACGTTGACGTTCTCGCCATACCGCTCGACCAGGCCGTCGAAATCGCCGTAGGGGTCGATCTGGGCCGCGAAATCCGCCTGCGCGTTCTCGATCATCTCCTCGCTATAAGGCACCCCGACGAAGGCGTTGGTTGCCAGAACGTCGCCGATATGCTCGCCCTCGATCAGCCTGTCTTCAAGATAGCCGTACTTGGGCATCACCGATTCCGGCACCACCGATTGCGGGTCGCGCAGGTGGTCGACATGCCACTCGTCCGAATACCGGCCGCCCACGCGGGCAAGGTCCGGCCCCGTCCGCTTCGAGCCCCACTGGAACGGGTGATCGTACTGGCTTTCGGCGGCAAGGCTGTAATGCCCGTAACGCTCCACCTCGTCCCGCATCGGCCGGATCATCTGGCTATGGCACACGTAGCACCCTTCGCGGATGTAGATGTTACGCCCGGCCATCTCGAGCGGGGTGTAGGGGCGCATGCCCTCCACATCCTCGATCGTGTTTTCCAGCCAGAACAGCGGCGCGATCTGGACGATCCCGCCGATCGACACAACGATCAGCGACAGTACCGCCAGCAGCGTGACGTTCCGTTCGAGGATCTGGTGCCGGTCGAGGAAGGTCTTTTTCTTCGGTCGGTCGCCGACACCCGTGGCAGAGGCCGGCATCGCGGGTTTCTTGTTGGATTCGTTTGCCATTGTCCGGCCCTCCTTATTCAGCCGGGACCGCGGAACCGGCGGCCGCTTGAGTGGCCGGGCTCCGACGAATGGTCATGTAGAGGTTGTAGCACATGATGATTGCGCCGCTGATGTAGAGCACCCCGCCCAGGCCACGCACGACGTACATGGGGAATTTGGCGGCCACGGTGTCGGCGAACGAGTTCACGAGGAAACCGTTGGCATCCACTTCGCGCCACATCAGGCCCTCCATGATACCCGTCACCCACATGGCGGCGGCGTAGAGGATGATCCCGATCGTCGCGAGCCAGAAGTGCCAGCTCACCATGCTCAGGCTGTAGAGCCGCTCCTTGTTCCAAAGCTTGGGCACCAGGAAGTAAAGCGCGCCGAAGGTGATCATGCCGTTCCAGCCAAGCGCGCCGGAGTGCACGTGTCCGATCGTCCAGTCGGTATAGTGCGACAGCGAGTTGACCGCGCGGATCGACATCATCGGCCCTTCAAAGGTCGACATGCCGTAGAAGCCGATCGAGATCACCATCATCCGGATCACCGGGTCGGTGCGCAGCTTGTCCCAGGCGCCCGACAGCGTCATCAGGCCGTTGATCATGCCACCCCAGGACGGCATCCACAGGATGACCGAGAACACCATGCCAAGCGTCGAGGCCCAGTCGGGCAGCGCGGTATAGTGCAGGTGGTGCGGACCGGCCCAGATGTAGATGAAGATCAGCGCCCAGAAGTGCACGATCGACAGCTTGTAGCTGAAGACCGGCCGTTCGGCCTGTTTCGGCACGAAGTAGTACATCATGCCCAGGAAGCCGGCAGTCAGGAAGAAGCCCACGGCGTTGTGGCCGTACCACCATTGCGTCATCGCGTCCTGCACGCCCGAGAAGACCTGGACCGATTTCGAGCCGAAGATCGAGACCGGGATCGACAGGTTGTTGACAATATGAAGCATTGCGACGGTCAGGATGAACGACAGGTAGAACCAGTTGGCCACGTAGATATGCGGCTCTTTCCGCTTCATCAGCGTGCCGGCGAAGACCAGAAGGTAGGCGACCCAGACAATGGTCAGCCACCAGTCGACATACCATTCCGGCTCGGCGTATTCCTTGCCCTGCGAGGCGCCCAGCACGTAGCCCGTCGCGGCCAGCACGATGACAAGCTGGTAGCCCCAGAACACGAACCACGCCAGGTTCCCGCCCCAGAGGCGCGCCGCGCTGGTTCGCTGGACCACGTAGAAGGACGTGCAGATCAGGGCGTTACCACCAAAGGCGAAGATCACCGCGCTGGTATGCAGCGGCCGCAGCCGGCCGAAATTCAGGAAGCCTTGCGACCACTCGAAATTCAGCTCGGGAAAGGCAAGCTGGAACGCGATGAACGTGCCAACGAGAAACCCGACCACGCCCCAGAGCGCAGTCGCGATCACGCCGTAGCGAATCACCTCGTCCATGTATTCCCCGGACAGGTCCTGCCGAATCACCGGTTCGTCGGTGTTGCGCAGAACCCAGATGAACAGCCCCCCGGCCGCCAGCGCCACTGTCAGCGCATTGACCAGATAGGCCAGATCGCGCGCGAAATTGGCCGCCATCAATGCCAGAAGCACGATGACGCCAAGCGCGATCAGCTTGATGTAGTTCGCCATAACTCTTCGTCCCTTCGTCCTCGACTGCTGCGGAAATGGAATCACCGCGCAGGCGCGTTTTACTGGTGCCGTAATGCTGCCCCGGCGGGTTTGCCGCCTTGATCTACATCAATGATGGCCGGCACCATTCCTAAACCTAAAGTTGCACAGTAAATTGACACGCATCAAGGCGCGGGTTTCCTTTCCGCCCTAGCCTGCGGTTATGAACGCTTTGTTAAGGGAGGCGAAATGTCCTACAACTGCCTGTTTTCCGTTCTGACGGATACGGCGCTGGTCGATGAAACCCTCGACCACGCCATCGCCATGGCTGGCGCGCATAACGCGCATCTCGACGTGCTCTGCCTTGGCGTCGACCGTAGCCAGACCGGGTATTACTACGCCGGCGCGAGTGCCGTGGTGCTTCAGGAAACCATCACCCGCGCCCAGGAAGAGGCCGAGGAGATCGACGCGAAGGTGCGTCAGCGCCTCGGGCGCGAAGACATGCTCTGGGCCAGCGAGAAGGGCGTGTGCCAGCTTGCCGATCTGGGACGCCACGTGGCGTCGCGAGCCAGGTTCTCGGACCTTGCGATCCTGCCGCAACCCTATGGCGAGGGCCGCGGCGCCGAGCTCGAGCCGGCCGCCGAATCGGTGCTCTTCGACGGCCGGACGCCCGCGCTGATCGTGCCGCCCACCGCCGCGCCAGCTGTCTCGCCCCGGCGCGTTGTCGTGGCATGGAACGAAAGTGCCGAGGCGCTCGCCGCGGTCCGAGCGGCCTTGCCGGCCCTGACAACCGCTGACCAGGTTCACTTGTCCATCATCGATCCGCCCACGCACGGGCCGACGCGCTCGGACCCGGGCGGGATGCTGTCGCAGTATCTCGCCCGCCATGGCGTGAAGGTCGAGATCGACGTGTTGTCCAAGACACTGCCAAAGGTCTCCGACATCCTCATCCGCCATGCCACGGATATCGACGCCGACCTGATGGTGATGGGCGCCTACGGCCATTCCCGCTTCCGCGAGGCGATCTTTGGCGGCGCCACCCGCTCGATGCTGGAAGATGCGAGGCTTCCGGTGCTGATGGCGCACTGACACGGTCAAAGGCCCCCGCCCCAACCTCCGGGGCGGGCGCCACCTTGAATTCAACCTGGAAAATTCCGGTCGGAGTTTTGGTTCAGGCCAGCAACCCGCCGTCGCTGTCATCGCCCGCCTCTTCCATCAGGCGGTTGAAATCCGGCACCGTCACGTGCCGTTTGCCTTCCAGCACGATCACCCCGTCCTTGCGCAGCGCCGAGATTTGCCGGCTCACCGTCTCCAGCGTAAGCCCGAGGTAATCCGCCATCGCCTCCCGCGTCAGCGGCAGGTCGAACACCATCGGCCCCGTCGTCTTGCCGAAGGTCAGCGACGCGTCCCGCCGCGCGATGATCGACAGAAGCGATGCGATCTTCTCCCGCGCCGTCTTCCGGCCCAGAACCAGCATCCATTCCCTTGCCGCGTCCAGCTCGTCGAGGGTCATCTCCAGCAGCCGCTGCGCGATGTGGGGCGTTACCACCATCATCTCTTCGAACGGCTTCCGGCGGAAGCAACACATCACCATGTCGGTGGTCGCCACCACGTCGTAGGCCGCGGTCTCGCGCCCCGGACGGCCGACGAAATCGCTCGGCAGCAGAAGGCCCACCATCTGCGTGCGGCCGTCTTCCATCGCCTGCGTCAGCGTGGCGATGCCCGAGACGACCGAGCCCACGAACTCCATCTTGTCCCCGGCCCAGATCACCGTCTGGCCGGCTTCGAAACTGCGGTAGTACTTGATCTTGTCGAGATGCTCCAGCTCGTCCGCCTCGCAGCGCGCACAGACTGCCCGATGCCTGATCGGGCAATCCCCGCATTCCCGGGGAACGGCTTTGACAGATTCATTCAACATGGGGGCTCACACGCGGCAAAGGTTGATCTGCGTCAAAGATCGTCTCGTCGACCTGCTCTAAGGGTAATTCCATGGTTACGAAATCTCAACTGGGCAAACTGGGTCTTTTTGACGCTAAGGTGCCACGCTACACAAGCTACCCCACCGCCCCCCATTTCGGGCGGGACGTGGGGTCGGATCGGTTCGCAAGCTGGATCGGCGCCATCGCGCCGGGGTCGAGGATATCGCTCTATGTCCACGTGCCCTTCTGCCGGCGGCTCTGCTGGTTCTGCGCCTGCCGCACGCAGGGCACGCAGACCGACAAGCCCGTCGCGGCCTATCTCGAAACCCTCAAGACCGAGCTTCGCCTGCTGGCCAAACACCTGCCCGAAGGCGTGAAACTGTCCCGCCTGCACTGGGGCGGCGGCACGCCGACCCTGCTGTCACCGCAGATGATGGAAGACCTCGCCGGCGCGATCCAGGAGGTCGCACCCTTCGCCGACGGCACCGAGTTCTCGGTCGAGATCGACCCGAACGAGATCGACGCCGCCCGGCTCGACGCGCTGGCCCGCGCCGGCATGACCCGCGCCTCCATAGGCGTGCAGGACTTCGACCCTGACATCCAGGCCACCATCGGCCGGATGCAGAGCTACGACATCACCCGTGACGCGGTGGAAGAAATCCGCGCCCGTGGCGTCGCCAGCCTCAATGCCGATATCCTCTACGGCCTGCCGCACCAGTCGCGCGCGAAGATTACCGAAAGCGTCCAGAAACTCCTATCGCTCAACCCCGACCGGGTGGCGCTTTACGGCTATGCCCACGTGCCGTGGATGGCCAAGCGTCAGCAAATGATCCCGTCCGACGCCCTGCCCACCCCGGCGGAACGGCTTGACCTCTTCGACACCGCCCGCCGCCTCTTCCTGTGGGATCATTACGAGGAGATCGGCATCGACCACTTCGCCACCAAGGATGACGGGCTGTCCATCGCCCGGAAGACCGGCCGCCTGCGCCGCAATTTCCAGGGCTACACCGACGACACCGCCGAGGTGCTGATCGGCGTCGGCGCCTCCTCGATCTCGCGATTCCCGCAAGGCTATGCCCAGAACGCCCCCGCCACCGGCGCCCACACCGCCGCCATCCGCGAGGGGCGCTTCTCTACCACGCGCGGCCATGTCTTCACGTCGGAAGACCTGATGCGCGGCCGGATGATCGAACAACTCATGTGCGAATTCCGGATCGACGCCGCTGAAATCCGAAGCCGCTTCGGTGTCTCGGCCCCGGCGCTTTCGTCCATGCTGGAACGGATCAACCGGGATTTCGATGGCTTGCTTCGCATCGATCCCGAAGGTCTCTCGATCCCGCAGGAGGCGCGGCCACTGACCCGCATGGTCGCCCGCAACCTCGACGCCTACGAACTCGACAAGGCCGGCCACAGCTCAGCCATCTGAGACATCCGCACGCCCCGGACTTGATCCGGGGCCTCGCCCCTCATGCCGGCACCGACGACTTCAGATCCAGGGCCGCGTGCAGCAGCGTCCTGGCATAGGCCGTGCGCGGGTTCTCGAAGATCTCCTGCGCCGAACCGTATTCGACGATATCGCCGTCCTTCATCACCGCCACGTTATGGCTCATCGCCCGGACCACGTTCAGGTCGTGGCTGATGAACAGGTAGGCCAGCCCGTATTTCTCCTGCAACTTCCGCAACAGGTCGACGATCTGCACCTGCACCGTCATGTCGAGCGCGCTGGTCGGCTCGTCCAGCACCACCATCTTGGGCCGCAATATCATCGCCCGTGCAATGGCGATCCGTTGCCTTTGCCCGCCTGAAAACTCGTGGGGGTAGCGGTCCATCGTGGCGGGGTTGAGGTCGACCTCCTCCATCACCTCGGCCACAAGCTCTCGCGGCGACCGGCCATCGGGGTTGCCATGCACACCCAGCCCTTCGGAAATGATCTGCTCGCATGTCATCCGCGGGCTCAGGCTGCCGAACGGGTCCTGGAAGACGATCTGCATATCCGCCCGCCGCTTGCGAAGCTGCCGGGTCGACCAGCGATGCACGTCCTCGCCGTCGAAGGTGATCCGGCCCTGCGACGATGCCAGCCTCATCACCGCCATCGCCAGCGTCGTCTTGCCCGACCCGCTTTCGCCGACGATTCCCAGCGTCTCGCCCGCGCGCACCCAGATCGTGGCGTCGTTCACCGCCTTGATGTGGCCCGTGGTCTTCCGCAGGAACCCCCGCTGGATCGGGAACCACACCCGCAACCCCTCGGTCTCGACGATGGTTCGCGCCCCCTCGGGCACCGGCGCGGGTTCGCCCGTGGCCCGCGCCCCCAGGAGCTTCTGCGTATACGCATGCTGCGGGTTGGCAAAGATCTCCTTGGTCGGTCCCGCCTCGACGATCTTGCCATCCTTCATAACGCAGACCCTGTCGGCGATCCGCTCGACGATCCCGAGGTCATGAGTGATGAACAAGAGACCCATCCCTTCCTCGCGCTTGATTCGTGCCAGGAGTTCCAGGATCTGCGCCTGGATCGTCACGTCGAGCGCCGTGGTCGGCTCGTCGGCGATCAGGATATCGGGTTTGTTGGCCAGTGCCATGGCGATCATCACCCGTTGCCGCTGCCCGCCCGACAGCTGGTGCGGATAATCCTTCAGGCGGCTTTCCGGGTTGCGGATGCCCACCATGTCGAGCAGTTCGACAATCCGGTCCCGCGCCGCGTCACCGACGATCCCCTGGTGAAGCTGCAGGCTCTCGCGGATCTGCTTCTCCAGCGTGTGAAGGGGGTTGAGCGAGGTCATCGGCTCCTGGAAAATGAAGCTGATATCGTTTCCGCGCACGTTGCGCAGGCGCTTGTCCGACGCGCCGATCATTTCCTGCCCGTCATAGGTGACACTGCCGCCGACCCTGGCCGACGCGCCCAGCAAAGACACCGTCGAAAGCGCGGTCACCGACTTGCCGGACCCGCTCTCGCCCACCAGCGCCACGGTCTCGCCCCGCCCGACCGAGAAGGACACGCCCTTGACCGCCTCGATGGTCCGGCCATCCTGGGAAAAGCTGACCGTCAGGTCGCGCACGTCGAGAACGGCATCGCTCATGTCAGGTAGCTCCCGATAAACAGCAGCAGGAACAGCGCCGCGGCCCCGGTGCTCAGCGCCATATGTGTTGGCGACGGCCGCCAGCCCCGACGACGGCACATCCACGCCGACAGCAGCGCTACTGTCGAGGGCAGCGCCGGCAGCAGCACCGGCAGCGCGATGAGCACCGAACCGACGCCGTCAGGCGCCGAATCTGCGCCCACGCCGATCCCGGCAACCCAAAGCGCCGCGACCAAAAGCGCCGCGACGATGCCGCCATGCACCGCCAACGCCGCAACGAAGACCCGGCCAAGCCAGGGGGAGGCGGCCGCCGCGCTCATTCGAAGGTCTTTCTCGGGTCGAAGGCGTCCCGCACGCCCTCGAAGATGAACACCAGAAGCGACAGCATGATCGCGAAGGCAAAGAAGGCCGTGAAGGCCAGCCACGGCGCCTGCAGGTTCTGCTTGGCCTGCAGGGTCATCTCGCCCAGGCTCGGCGCCGACGAGGGCAGCCCGAAACCAAGAAAATCGAGCGCCGCCAGCGTGCCGATCGTGCCGGTCACGATGAACGGCAGCAGCGTCAGCGTCGCCACCATCGCGTTGGGCAGCATGTGGCGGAACATGATCGTCAGGTTCCCCACGCCCAGCGCCTTGGCGGCGCGCACGTATTCAAGGTTCCTGGCGCGAAGGAACTCGGCCCGCACGACACCCACCAGCGCCATCCAGCCGAAAAACACCATGATCCCGACCAGCAGCCAGAAACTTCGTGGCAAGATCGCGAACAGGATGATGATCACGTAAAGCTGCGGCGTGGCCGACCATATCTCGATGATCCGCTGGAAGATCAGGTCGGTCAGCCCGCCGAAATACCCCTGCACAGCGCCTGCGAAGATCCCGATCACGCTGCACAGGAACGTCACGATCAGCGTGAACAGCACCGACAGCCGGAAGCCATAGATCACCCGCGCCAGCACGTCGCGCTTGGTGCCGTCGGTGCCAAGCCAGTTTTGCTCGTTTGGCGGCAGTGGCGCCGCGCCGGGCCGGTCGACCGGCGTGTCGAAGCTGTAGGGAATGGGCGGCCAGAGGGTCCAGCCCTTGTTGATCGCCTCTCCGCCGATCTCGCCATCCTGCGCGTCGTCAATCACCCCCTCGGGATCGTCGAAGCAATCCTCGCGACCGCCCGACACGATCAGGCATTCGACCTCCGGATCGGCATAGATCGCCTCGGTCGCGAAATCCCCGCCGAAGGCCGTCTCGGGATAGAAATTGAAGATCGGCGTGTAGAACTCGCCCTGGTAGCGCACCAGGATCGGCCGGTCATTGGCCACGAACTCGGCCGGCAGGGTGATCACCATCAGCACCGAGAAGATGATCAGCGACCAGAGCGCCCGCTTGTTGCGCTTGAAATTGCGCCAGCGGCGCCGGTTGAGCGGCGAAAGCTTCATCCTGCGCAACCCCACGGCTTCTTCTGGTCGGAAGTATCCCGGGGAGCGTTGAATGCCTGCAAGGCATCAAACGTGGGGCAGCGCCACTCTTCACACTGCGAAAAACAAATCGTCCGCATCACCCCTCCCGCGTCTCGAAATCGATCCGCGGGTCGACGAGCACGTAGCACAAGTCGCTCACGATATTCACCAGCAGCCCGATCAGCCCGAGCAGGAACAGCGTGCCGAACATCACCGGGTAATCCCGGCTCAGCGCCGCCTCGAAGCCCAGCCGCCCCAGCCCGTCGAGCGAGAAGATCGTCTCGATCAGGAGGCTGCTGCCGAAGAACACCCCGATGAACACCGCCGGGAAGCCCGCGATCACGATCAGCATCGCGTTGCGGAAGACATGGCCATACAGGACCTTGCGCTCGGAAAGCCCCTTCGCCCGTGCGGTCATCACGTAGTGTTTCTTGATCTCGTCGAGGAACGAATTCTTGGTCAGCAGCGTCAGCGTCGCGAAGGAGGCGATGGTCGTCGCAACCACCGGCAGCGTGATGTGCCACAGGTAGTCGACGATCTTGCCGAACAGGCTGAGGTCGGCGAAATTGTCCGAGGTCAGCCCCCTTAGCGGGAATATCTGCCAATAGCTCCCGCCTGCGAACAGAACCACCAGCAAAACCGCGAACAGGAAGCCGGGGATGGCGTAGGCCGCGATGATCACGCCACTGGTCCAGCTGTCGAAGCTCGACCCGTCGCGCACCGCCTTGCGGATACCCAGCGGGATCGAGATCAGATAGGCGATGAGCGTCGACCACAGCCCGAGCGAAATACTCACCGGCATCTTTTCGAGAACAAGGTCGGTCACGCTGATCGAGCGGAAATAGCTCTCGCCGAAGTCGAACCGCATGTAGTTCCACATCATGTTGACGAACCGCTCCAGCGGCGGCTTGTCCAGCCCGTACTGCGCCTCCAGCTCGTCGATGAACTCCTGCGGAAGGCCCCGGGCCCCCATGTAGCCCTCGCCCTGACTCTGCTGCAGCGTGGCGTCCTCCCCCCCGCCGGCGAAGGCGCCGAACACGTCGCCCTCGCCCTGCATCTCGGCGATGATCTGCTCGACCGGCCCGCCGGGCACGAACTGTACCAGCACGAAGTTGATCACCATGATGCCGAACAGCGTCGGGATGATCAGCAGGATCCTGCGAAGAATATAGGCGCCCACGTCAGCACGCCCTCCGGCGCGGGGTCAGTATGGCCGCAAAACGGCGTGGGGTCATTGCAGCGCCCCCGACGCCTTCAGCTCCTGGGCCTTCTCCTCGTTGAACCACCAGAAATCCAGCGTGCCCAGCGCATAGGGCGGAATTTCCTCTGGATGCTCGTACATGTCCCAGTAGGCAACCCAGTGATCGGGCTTGTAGCCATCCGGGATCACGATGAACTCGTGCCTCAGAGCCCGGTCGAGAGCACGGATCGTCACGTCCTCCTCTTCCTGGCTTTCGGTCATCAGCGATTCCTCGATGATCCGGTCCACCAGCGGGCTGGCCAGCCCGGCGGGGTTGAACAGGCTGTACTCGGCCGCTTCCGACCCAAGCCGCTGCGCAAGCCCCGTGCCGGTGCCCAGCAGCGCCGGGTAGCCATCGAAGACAAGATCGTAATCCCGATCCCGCTCTCGCAGGGAATACTGCGACGAATCGACCGACTCGAACCGCGCATCCACGCCCATCGCCTTTAGGTTCACGATGAAGTTCTCGGCGATCGCCCGGCTGGTCGCCTCGTCCGACGCGTTGAAGAGGAAATCGAGCCGCATGGTCTCGCCCTCGGCATTGCGCAGTCGGCCGCCCTCGCCCACGGTCCAGCCCGCCTCTTCGAACAGCTTCAATGCCTGCCGCAGGTTCTTGCGCGAGCTCAGCCGGTCGGGATCGGATTCATGCGGCACCCACGGCTCCTCGGTAAAGATCTCTTCGGGCACCACGTCGCCCAGCGACTTCAGGAACTCCAGTTCCTCGCCCTCGGGCAGGCCCTTGGCTTCCAGTCGCGTGCCGTCGGAATACGACCGCTGCTGCTCGTAAAGGCCGTAAAGCAGCGACTTGTTGGTCCATTCGAAATTCAGCGCCAGCGCCACCGCCTCGCGAACCCGCTTGTCCTTCAGGGGCTCCGACCCGAGGTTGAAGACGATCCCGCTCATGTTTGGCGGCATGCCATCGGGCAGCTCCTCGCGCACCACGTCGCCACGGTTCAGCGCCGGGAAGTCATAGCCACTGGCCCATTTCTTCGGGTCTGCCTCTGTCCGGTACGTCACCTCGCCCGCCTTGAACGCCTCGAAGGCGGCGGTGCTGTCGGCGAAATACTCCAGCCGGATGGTATCGAAATTGTGCCGCCCCTTGTTGATCGGCAGGTCCCAGCCCCAATAATCCGGGTTACGCTTGAGGATCACCCGGCGGTTCACGTCGATATCCTCGATCACGTAGGGCCCCGAGCCCGGCGACGTCTCCAGACGGCTTTCGTCCAGCTTCGCGCCGCTCTCCTCGAACCACTTCTTCGACCAAACCGGCACGCTGCCCACCTGGTCGATCAGCGACCGGCGCGAAATGCCGTCGGCAAAGTAGAACTTGATCGTGTGATCGTCGATCACCTCGGCCTTGGGAATGCGCTTGCGCACCGCCTCGGCATAGGATTTCAGCCCCTCGTCCAGCAACAGGTTATGGCTGAAGAGCACGTCATGCGCGGTGACCGGCGTACCGTCGGAAAACTCCGCCTCGGGGCGCATGTGGAAGATGACCCACGACTTGTCCTCGGGGTACTCGATCGTGTGCGCCAGCAGCCCGTACATCTCGTCGTAATCATCCGCCGGCAACGCCCCGCTGCCGGCCAGAACCTGCCCCAGCAGGCTTTCATACATCACCGTCGACAGAGCCGCGGCCTTGCCCTTCCGCGTGTAGGGGTTCATCGAATCGAAACTGCCCGACAGCGCCAGGGAAATCTCTCCGCCCTTGGGCGCATCCGGGTTCACGTAATCGAAATGCTCGTAGTCCTCGGGGTAGGACAGGTCGCCGAAGAACGAGTAGCCGTGACTCTTGATGATCGTCTCGTCGCCGCTCTCCTGTGCCAGCGCCGTCTGCGCCAGCAGCGCCGCGATGCAAAGCCCTGTCAAGGCCGCCACCATCGCGCGGGGGGCAAAGCGCGCAGCGCGGGCCCGGCTGTTGTATCGGATCATCTCTTTCTACCTCCTGCCGATCTGCGATCTGGCGCTTTTCTTTGCCGCAAGGCTAATCAAGGCCGCCGAGGACATTCAAGCGCTGTTACGTCTGTTTTCCCCCAATATGGGGCCTGACAAGCGAAAGGCCACCGTCCCGTCCGGGTCGGTGGCCTTCAACGCGTGTTTCTGCCGGGTTCAGTTCGCCTGGCTCTCGATATAGGCGACCACGGCGGCGCGGTCTTCCTCGTCCTTGAGACCGGCAAAGGCCATCTTGTTGCCCGGCGCCATTCCCTTGGAATCTTCCAGCCACTCGTTCAGCCGGTCCTCTGTCCACTGCCCGCCGAGCTCCTGCAGGGCCTCGGAGTAGCGGAACCCCTCGACGCTGGCGACATCGCGGCCCACGAGCCCAACAAGGTGGGGCCCGACACGGTTCTGCTCGCTTTCGACCACGTGACAGGCCTTGCACTTGCGGAAGACCTTCTCGCCATCGGCGGGATCAGCCGATGCGACCATCGCCGCGAAACCGTCGCCTTCGGCCGAAGCTTCTTCTTCCTCGGCGGCCTCGTCCGACGCGCCTTCTTCGGCGGGCTCTTCCTCGGCAGCACCCTCGTCCGCGGCGCCTTCTTCGGTAGCTTCACCCTCGGCAGTAGCCTCCTCTTCGGCGGCTTCACCCTGGGTAGCACCCTCGTCCGAAGCACCTTCCTCGGCGGCTTCACCCTCGGCAGCACCCTCGTCCGAAGCACTTTCCTCGACGGCTTCACCCTCGGCAGCGCCCTCGTCAGAAGCGCCTTCCTCGGCGGCTTCACTCTCGGCAGCGCCCTCGTCCGAAGCGCCTTCCTCGGCGGCTTCACCCTCGGCGGCGCCCTCGTCAGAAGCGCCTTCCTCGGCGGCTTCACCCTCGTCCGATGCACCCTCTTCACCCTCGGCAGAGGCCTCTTCGGTACCTTCGTCCGACGCTTCTTCCTCGGGCACTTCCATCTCGTAAGTGTCACCATCGGTCTGGTCGAGGAAGGCGATCAGGTTGGCCCGGTCCTCGATGCTGCCCAGGCCCGAGAAGCCCATCGTCGTGCCCGGCGCGTAACCGGAGGGGCTTTCAAGGAATTCGTTCAGGTTCTCCGGCGTCCACACATCGGCCACCGCGACAAGGCTTCCGGAATAGGAAAACCCGTCGGCCGTGCCCACGTCGCGGCCGACCACGCCGTGCAGGTAGGGGCCCGTCCCGTTGGCGCCTTCTTCGAGGTTGTGGCAGGCCTTGCACTTGTTGAAGACGCGCTCGCCCTTGCCGGTATCGGCCGACACGAAAAGCTCCGCGAAACTCGGGCCGGACTCGCCCTCCGAGCCGCCTTCGCTCCCCTCGCTTCCGGTGTCGATCACGTAGCCCTGCGCATGATCCTCACCATGCCCGCCGGGGCCGTGATAGATCAGTTCCGCGGCCCATTTGCCCAGAAGGAAAATCAGCAGCGCGCCGCAGAGACCGCCGACGATCTTGGTGAATGTCATCGTATCGAACATGTGCCTCGATCCCATTTATCTCTCGGGCGGTATCTATCCGCTTCCACTACGAAGGCGCAAGGTGTAGTTTGCGCGACCAAACGACCGCACCTGCCTCAGGTCGCGGTGAGGGACAGAAACGGACAAGAAATGACCAGACGCATTGCCTTTCAGGGCGAGCCGGGTGCCTATTCGCACCAGGCCTGCCACGAGACTTACCCCGAGATGGAGGCCATGCCCTGCCGCACCTTCGAGGACGCCATCGAGGCGGTCCGCACGGGCGAGGCCGACCTCGCCATGCTGCCGGTCGAGAACTCCACTTTCGGGCGCGTGGCAGACATCCACCACCTGCTTCCCGAATCCGGCCTTTTCATCGTCGCCGAGGCCTTCGTGCGTGTCCGGATCAATCTGCTCGCCATCCCCGGCACGCCGCTGTCGGAAATCACCCACGCCATGAGCCACACCATGCTGCTCGGCCAGTGCCGCGGCTTCCTGGGTGACAACAACATCCACCGCGTCACCGGCGCCGATACAGCCGGATCGGCCCGGCAGGTCGCGGAAGATGGCCAGCCCCAGGTCGCCGCCCTGGCAAGCGAGCTTGCCGGCGAGATCTACGGTCTCGATGTATTGGCCCGCGACATCGAGGACGAGGGCAACAACACCACCCGCTTCCTTGTCATGGCAAAAGAGCCCGACTGGACCCGTCGGGGCGAAGACGGGATGATGACCACCTTCGTCTTCCAGGTCCGCAATATCCCCGCAGCGCTCTACAAGGCGATGGGCGGTTTCGCCACCAACGGCGTGAACATGACCAAGCTGGAGAGCTACATGCTGGGCGGCACGTTCTTCGCCACCCAGTTCTACGCCGATATCGAGGGCCATCCGGAGGACCCGGCGGTGCAACGCGCGCTCGAAGAGCTCGATTATTTCACCTCCGAGATCACAATGCTGGGCGTCTACCCTGCCGATCCCAAGCGGCACTGACCCGGTGACGGCGTTCCGGCCTACGTAAATTCTCCGGATTAGTTTCCCTTCCCGCGCCGGAATTCCGTCGCAATTGTTCACTTTTTGCAATTACGTAGAAAAAACACCCCTTTTCAGTCGGTTGAGTTGTCTCATGCGGCAGGGCGACGCACCCGTCTTGCAAGCCACCTCACGTCGATTTGTCTCTGCATGAGTGCACAGTCACTGGTGCGGCATCGGCGTTTCACAACTTGAATGCGCACCCTACTTGATGGCCACGCAACGACGGAACAGTCCGCCGCTGAGTGAATGGAAACCAACACACCTCAAAGGAGGACGCCATGAAAAGCTTCAAATTGATCGCCATCGCGACCGCTGCCGCACTGCCCGCTCTTGCCGCCTATTCCGCGACGGGGCCGGCCCCGCTGCACAGCCTCGTTCTGAAAACCGCCCAGACGGAATACCTCGATCTGGTCGAACTGAGTGACCGTGAGCGCCAGACCGACATCGCCGAGCTTAGCGAGCGCGAGCGTCAGACCGATATCGCCGAACTCAGCGAGCGGGAACGTCAAACCGACATCGCTGAACTGAGCGAGCGGGAGCGTCAAACCGACATCGCCGAACTCAGCGAGCGGGAACGTCAAACCGATATCGCCGAACTGAGCGAGCGGGAACGTCAGACCGACATCGCCGAACTCAGCGAGCGGGAACGTCAAACCGACATCGCCGAACTGAGCGAGCGGGAACGTCAGACCGACATCGCTGAACTGAGCGAGCGGGAACGTCAGACCGACATCGCTGAACTCAGCGAGCGGGAACGCCAAACTGACATCGCTGAACTGAGCGAGCGGGAACGCCAAACCGATATCGCCGAACTCAGCGAACGCGAACGTCAAACCGATATCGCCGAACTCAGCGAGCGGGAACGTCAGACCGACATCGCCGAGCTTAGCGAGCGCGAGCGTCAAACCGATATCGCCGAACTCAGCGAGCGGGAACGCCAAACCGACATCGCCGAACTCAGCGAGCGTGAGCGTCAGATCGACATCGCCGAACTCAGCGACGAAGAGCGTAAGCCCGGCATCGCGTAAGGCTTCAGGCCTGTCCGGCCCCGGCCCAGCGGCCGGGGCCGCAATTCTGCCCCGTCAGTCCTTCCATACCGGGTTCGACCAGGCCGCGCGCCCCGCGGCGTCCAGCACGGTAACCCGCACCCAGTCGCCACCGGAAAACTTCGCCAGCTTGATCCGCGCCCCGGTCAGCGACCTCCCGGTCTCGCAAAGCGCCGCGCTGCCATGGCCCTGGACGACCACACGTTCCACGGCCGAACATTCCACCACGACGTCCTTGCCCTCGATACGCACATCGCGCAGTTCCGGGCCCTGCGTGGCATAGAAATGTCCCGCCTTCAGCGCCGCCAGCAACGGCTCCGGCGCGTTCTCCTCTGCCTTCACCATCACCCAGCCGCCGAACGCATCCGGAGACGCGAAATGCGCGTCATCCGTTGCAATCGCGGTCAGCCGCCGGCCCGCCGACAGCATCAGGTCGGCCATGTGCCAGCCGTCGCCCCGGCCGGCCTCGACCGCACAGCCGTGGTTGTAGATCTCCACCGCGTGCGCCGCCTCGATCGACATCGCGTCCTCGAAATGCATACCACTCCATTGCGGATGCGCCACCGTGACGAACGCTCCGGCCTCCCTTGCCCGCGCCGCAAGCGCCGGCCCGCTCTCCTGCCCTTCGACGGGGCCGAAATGCGGCGCGTTGGCCTCCGCGAAATCCGCGGGCAGTCCGACCGCGAGAATATGCCAGATCTCCCCGTTCCGCATCGCCCCTGAATGCAGCTCGGCGCCAAGGATCGTGGTGAACCCCTCGCCCCGGAATGGCACGGTATCTGCGACCGGATAACCATAAAGCCCGATGAAATGGTCGGTCAGCGCGATGAAATCATACCCTTCCGCCCGGTAGCGGCGGCACACCTCTTCCGGCGCCAGCCGTCCGTCGGACAGGGTCGAATGGGTGTGCAGGTTACCGCGAAAGAACCGCCCCGGCGCGGTAAAGGCTGTCTGCATGGCCGGCCTCCCTTGTCGTCCTTGGCCTACAATTCCCTTGTAACCGTTTTCCGACCGTTCACGCGGTCTGCTTGTACCGCCGCTCGATTTCTTTCGAATAGGCAGCCATCCGTTCATTCAGCCGGTTCATCAGGCTTTTCTTCGCCAGCTTAAGCGACTGCACCAGCAGCTTGGCGGTCAGGTTCTTCGGTTCAAGCTCCACGTCCATCGTCACCCGCGTTCGGGTGCGCGACAGGGCCACCAGCTCCGCCGTCATCTTGCCTCCCAGACCGGCCGAGCGCGACGCCATCACCAGCCCGTTCGGCGGATCGTACTCGGTCAGCTCCAGCTTGATCTCGCGAGTCTTGCCCCGCAGCTCGAACGCGGCGTCCCACATCATGCCCGTGCCCTTTTGGGTCAGCTTGTCGACCCGCTGCACTTCGGCCCCGCGTCGCATCGCCGCGCGCTCGATCGCCTTGAAATCCGTCATCTGCTCGAAAACGAACTCGATCGGTGCCTCTATGTCTTCCCTGGTTCCGAATTTCATGCCTGTTCCTCGTTGCGTCCGTCAGCCCTGCCCCGGCGTGTGTTAGCACATTTTCCGCCCCCCGCCACGCCCTGCTTGTCTCGTCAGTCCAGCGTATCTGCAAGCCAGTTCCGCAACAGGAAATGGGCGATTGCCCCCTTGCGTGCGGGCAGGATTCCCGGGTTCTGCCCGGCGAAGGCATCCATCACTTCCTCCTTGCTGACCCAGATCGCATCGTCGATCTCCTGCGGATCGATCCGGATATCGTCGGTCAGCGCCTCACCCCGACAGCCGAACATCAGCGAGCTGGGAAAAGCCCAGGGCTGGCTCGACAGGTACTCCACCCGCCCCACACGGATACGCGACTCTTCGAACACCTCTCGCCTGACGGCCGCCTCGATGGTCTCGCCCGGCTCCACGAACCCGGCAAGACAGGAATACATCCCTTCCGGCCAGCCCGGCGACCGGCCCAGAAGCGTGCGGTTGCCCCGGGTGATCAGCATGATCACCACCGGGTCGGTCCTCGGGAAATGCTGACCGCCGCAGGCATCACAGGACCTCTGCCAGCCCGACAGGATCATCCGGCTCTCGGCGCCACAGCGGGCACAGAACCTGTGGCTCACGTGCCAGCCCGCAATCGCCTTGGCGGTCGAGGCCAGCTCCGCATCCCGCGGGCTCAGCCGCGTCATCATGCGCCGCAGTTCGGCAAAGGCGCTGTCCCCGGGCAGGTCGGGGTGCTGCTGCAGGCTGGTATCGAGAAACCGGTTGATCTCCGCCTCGTCCAGCGCCTCGGGTTCCCAACTTGAAATATCCTGCGCCATCACCAGCCGCCCGCTCTCCTCGCGGCCCAGAAGCACCGGATGCATCGTCGCGCTCGCCAACACCGGGTGATCGGCGGGCAGCCGCACCAGCCGGTCCAGCTCCGGCGCCTCCACCAGCAGTTTGCCGCGCCACAGGAGCACCACGTCCACCGCGCCCTCGGTCAGCCGCAATGCCAACGCGTTCTCGTCACCGCGCAGCTCTGCCGCCCGGTCCAGCCCTGATCCTCCGAATGTCACCGTTTCGGCGTGCTTCATGCCAACTCCTTTTTCCTTCGGGTGCCACGTTCAACGCAGGCAGGCAAGAGAGCGCCGCTTACCCCTGCAGAAACGGGCGATCTTCCCGCGCCCGCGGCGCGTTTTGAAACAGTCCGTTCACGGTAAGCGATTTTCACTATGCGTGTTTACAATCTAAAAGTGCCGATCTACCCTGATGCCCCGTCCCGCGACGGACCCGGCCCAAGAGATACAATAACAAGTTGCAATTTAAATGATTGTTCGGGGATGAAAGAGCCCGCCACACTTCAGCCGGCCCAGACCGTTCAACAGCCTTTCGGGCCCTTTCACCTGCGCCTGCTCGCTACCTCGGACATCCACGGCGCCATATTGCCCTACGATTATGCCGCCGACCGGCCCGACAGCGGCTACAGCCTCGCCTGCGTTGCCAGCATCGTCGACATCGCCCGCGCCGAAGCGCCCGGCGCCTGCCTGCTGATCGACAACGGCGATTTCCTCCAGGGCAGCCCGCTCAGCGACCTGTACGATCCGGTTTCGGGCGCCCCGCACCCGGTCATCGCGGCGATGAACCGGCTGGGTTACGACGCGGCCAATCTCGGCAACCACGAGTTCAATTTCGGCCTGCCGGCGCTCCGGACGGCGGTGGAACAGGCCGACTTCCCGGTCCTCAGTGCGAACACCCTCACCCGTAAAGGCACCATGCCCGGCGAGGATGAAACCCTCCTGCCCCCGAGCACCATCGTCACCCGCGCCTTCACCGACGCGGCGGGCGAAACCCGTACGCTCAATATCGGCCTGATCGGCCTCTTGCCACCGCAGATCACTCTCTGGGACAGGTTTCACCTCGGCGGCGAGGTCACCGCCCGCGACATGGTCGAGACCGCCACTCATCACGTGCCGGCCCTGCGGGCACAAGGCGCCGATATCGTGATCCTGCTCGCCCATACTGGCATCGACACCGGTGCGGCGGGGCCGGACATGGAAAACGCCGCCCTGACGCTGGCCCGACTGGCCGGGGCAGATGCCATCGTCGCTGGCCACAGCCACGAGCTGTTTCCCCATGGCGACATGCCGCCCGACGGTGGCGAGGCCGATCATCTGGGTGGCACCTTCTCGGGAACGCCCGCCGTGCTGCCGGGCTATCGCGGCTCGCATCTCGGGCAGATCGACCTCGACCTTACCCATGATGCGGACGGCTGGACGGTCACTGGCCATCGCGCCCGGCTTCACCCGGTCACAAACGACAGCACCCCGGCCCACCCCGACATTGCCGAAACCGTCCACCACAGCCACGCCGCCACCCTGGCCCGGATGCGCGCACCCCTCGGCCACTCCGCCCGCGCCATCCACAGCTACCTTTCGCTTTATCGCGCCGACCTGCCGGTGCGCCTCGTGGCGGAGGCCAAGCGCCGCGCAGTCCGGGACGCCCTCACCGGTACCGCGCTCGACGGCGTGCCCGTGCTCGCCGCCACCGCGCCGTTCAACACCGGCGGCCGCGCCGGGCCCCGCGCCTATACAGACATCCCCGCGGGTGATCTCACCCTGCGCAACGCCGCCGACCTGCAACCCTTTCCCAACTCGCTCTGCGCGCTCCGCTTCACCGGGGCCGAAGTAAAGGACTGGCTCGAACGCGCCGCGTCCTGTTTTCACCGGGTCACGCCGGGCCTACCGGACCAGCCGCTCTGGAACCACGCCTTTCCCGGTCACGCCGCCGACACCATCGCCGGCCTCACCTACCGGATCGACCTCTCCGAACGGCCCCTCTACGACGACAGCGGCCTGCCCCTGCCCGGCCCCGCCGGACCGGGCCGCATCCGCGACCTCGCCCATGACGGCATGCCCGTCAGCCCGGGCGACACGTTCATCGTCGCGGTCAACAATTACCGCGCCTTCGGCGGCGGCCCGTACCCGGTGCTGCCCGAAAACCGACTGGTCCATTCCAGCCGCACCTCGGTGCGCGACCTACTTGCCGATTTCTTCCGCGCCGGCGGGCATCACGACCTCGCCCCGGAACCGCCCTGGCGTTTCCTTCCCCTGCCCGACACCTCCGTGCTGATATGGTCCGGCCCCGGCCTGCGCGACCATCCAGGCGACATCGCGGCCCACGACC
Organism: Roseovarius sp.; assembly: GCF_030373445.1. GTDB lineage: Bacteria > Pseudomonadota > Alphaproteobacteria > Rhodobacterales > Rhodobacteraceae > Roseovarius. The sequence continues at coordinate 304,453 of NZ_JAUCYU010000004.1, read as the reverse complement.
TCACGGATCTCGGCCTGTCGCCGGAGGGCTTTCTCTGCCTGCGCATGCCGCTCGACACGGTGCCTTGCGAATCCGCGATGTAACCCCTATGTAACGCCTCGAGAGGTTGGCGCGGGCAAGCGCCTCGCCAACCCGGTCAGGTCCGGAAGGAAGCAGCCGTAACGAGCCCCGCTTGGGTCGTTGTCCAGCCTCTCACCCTCATCCCTGCATTAAGCGACGTGAACCGCCCCTCCCCCTCAGGAGATCGGCGCCTTCGGGTCTTCCGCCAGCTTGCGCTCCAGCGCCTCCAGCTCCTTCGCGCGCATCTCGCCTACCGCGTTCGCGCCATCCTTCCAGCGGCGGTGAATCCAGAACCACTGCTCCATGTTCGCGCGCACGACGGCCTCGAGCCGGCGGTTGAACTCGCGGGTCATTGTCAACGGATCGGAATGCGGGATCGGCGCTTCGAAAGTCATTCGGAAATCAAGCCCGTTGGGCTCCCGCAGCGCCCAGAGCGGCACCAGCGGTGCGTCGTATTTCAACGCCAGCTCAGCCGCCGAAAGCGAGGTCAGCGCCGGGTGCCCGAAGAACTCCAGTGGCAGGCCGTCATGGGTATTCAGATCGTTCATGATCGACACGACGCCCCCCTTGCGCAAATGCCGGACCATCTGCACCAGCCCCTGGCGGCTCTGTTCGATCACCGGCTGGCTGATCCGCTCCATCGCCTCGGCGTAATGCGCATTAAACGGGCGGTTCGACATTGGCCGGTAGAAGCTGGCGCTTTCGATCCCGTTGGCGGCGATCCCCGTGCGCGCGGCGTTGAAACTGCCGATATGGGCCGAGATGATGATGCCGGGGCGGCCTTCGTCACGGGCATCCTGCAACACCTTCAGACCGGGGCCGGTGATCGGCATCCGCTCTCGGACACGCGGGGCGAACTCGGGCGAATACAGCTCGACCATGTTGCGCCCGGCATTGTCGGTCACACCCCGGGTGATCCGCTCGACCTCTTGCTTGGAAAGCTCCGGACAGGTCAGAGCAAGATTGTCCCGCACGCGTTGCGAGTATCCCGCCAGCGGCGCAAGGATGCGCGAGGTGAACCAGCCCGCGAACGGCACGCGCCAGCGATAGGGCAGCAGCCGCGACAGCCGCACCGGCAGGAACAGAAGCTGTCCGGTCAACCGTTCCGAGAACGGGATCGTGTCCTTTGGGGCCGTGTCGGTCATCCGGGTTCTTCGTCTTGCTTGGGTCCGCGTCACATACGCCGCACGCCGCCCGCGGGCAAGCCCGTCAGGGCCTTCGGGGCAGGCCCGTGCCGATCATCGAATCACGGGTCACGAGCGCGGCAAGCTGCTCCTCGCTCATTCCCTCGGTCCCTGCGGGCCGGGCGGGCAGCACGATATAGCGCATGTCAGCGGTGCTGTCATGCACCCGGACCTGCACGTCGTCGGGCAACTCCAGCCCGAATTCCCGAAGCACCGCCCGCGGCTCGATCACCGCACGCGACCGGTAGGCGCGCGTCTTGTACCAGTCGGGCGGCAGGCCCAGCAGGTTTCGCGGATAGCACGAGCAAAGGGTGCAGACGATCAGGTTATGGGTCGTATCGGTATTCTCCACTGCAATCAGGTGCAGCGGCCCGATGTCGAACCCCATCTCCCGGCTGGCAGCCGAGGCATCCTGCAACAGCCGCTCCTTGAAATCCGGGTCGGTCCACGCCCGCGCCACCACCGCGGCGCCATTGGCCGGGCTGCGCGCATCCATCGCGTCGATCTGGCGGGCGATCTCTTCGGATGACACAAGCCCCTTCTCGATCAGCAACTCCCGCACCGCGATCTCCATCCGCTGCCAGTAGGTCAGCGCAGCATCGTTGTCTTCGCGGTACGGATGGCCCGAAGGGCTCATCCCCTCGTGCGAATGGGAAGGGTGATCATGCGGCATCTCAGAGCCTTTCCAGCCAGTGGCCATATATCTCGGCGTCGATCGTGTCGGTCGGACGCTCGGCGGCCTCCCCCCAGATCTCGGCCATGGTGAACCGGACGCGGTAGAGCGGCTGCTTTTCGGCCTCCAGCCCGTAAGCCAGTTGCTCAGGATTGGCGAACCGGCCCAACTCCCGCTCGATCTCGCCGGTCTTGCCGCGCAGGTAGGCGGGGGCGCGCACATGGCCCGGCGGCATCATCGACCTGACCCGCACCCGCTCAGCCATCCTGTGCCTCTCCATAGGTGGGGCCGCGGCCGGCCACCTCCTCCATCTTCTCGCCAAGCTCCTGCACCGTGTAAGCGCCAGCCTCGAGCAGGTTCTGGTTGGTCGCGGCGATCCAGCGCTCGTAATAGCTCATGGTCTCGAACGCGTCCTCGCCCATGTCCTCCAGCGCGCGGCGCAGCCCGTCGACGCTGAACAGGCCCTTCTGCCCGCACAGAACCATCAGCGCATCGACGCGCTTTTCCCAAAGGGCGAAATCGTGCTGGTCGAAGGAAAGCGGCCCGGCCTCTTTCCCGCCCATGTCGTGCCAGCGGCGTCCGTCGGTGTTGCTCATGGACCGGAGCGTATGCAGGCAAGCAGCCCTTGTCCATCTTGATCGTGGCCCCGCTTCGCAGCACAGTTTCCTCGCCAGACAGACCTTGCGAAGGAGGCCGGCCATGCTCAGCGGCGGATGCCAGTGCGGCGCGATACGATACGAGGTGCGATCGGCCCCGGTGGGCCTGTACGTCTGCCACTGCACGGAATGCCGGAAACAGTCGGCCTCGGCCTTCGGCATATCGGTGATCGTCCCGGCCGAGGCGCTGGCCCTCACGCAGGGCACCCCCTCCACCTGGTCCCGCGCCACGGACCGCGGCACCGGGCTTGACTGCTTTTTCTGCCCCGCCTGCGGCAGCCGGTTGTGGCACGTGCCGAACCCGGCCAAGGGAACCCTCTCAGTCAAGGGGGGCTCGCTTGATGCCCCGGTCGACCTCGGTGAGGCGGTGCACATCTGGACCGCAAGCCGCCAGCCCGGCGTGACCATCCCCTCCGGCGCGCGGAGTTTTCCGGGAGAGCCTGAATAGGGGCTATCGCCCCAGAGCCCGTGCGAAGCGTTTCAGTCGGTGAGCCGGAGAAACTCGAGCAGATCGGCATCTCCCGGGGTGTCCGCCAGGCGCTCTCGTGCCAGCTCGCGCCCGCCCGAAGTATCGCCCGCCAGATGCATCGCCCAAGCGAGTTCGGTCCAGTTTCGTGTCTCCTCCGGCGCGAGGGACAAAAGCTTTCTGGCCAGTGGCAATGCGCGGTGGCCATTGCCCAGCATGTTATGGGCTCGCGTGGTGAAGTAGAGCGCGTCGGTGTTGTCTGGGTCGCGCAGCACGGCCTGTTCGCAATCCGACACCGCACGGTCGAACCGGTTGCGATCCTGCCGGACCACGCAGCGCGACAGCCAGCCCTGCCAATGGTCGTCGGTTTCCAGGATCCTGGTATAGAGCGCTTCGGCTTCTTCGTAGCGCTGCATGGTGCGGTAAGTCCATGCGAGCATTCGCATGTGGGGCGTGACCGGGTCGAGGCGGATGGCGGTCTCGAGGTCGTCCGCGCTTAGTGCAAGTTGGCCGAGTTCGCGGTGGGCGACGCCGCGGTTGGCATACGCCTCGGCCAGCCACGCGCCTTCGAGCGTGTCCGAGGCGATGGCCGCCGTGCAGTGCGGAATCGCAATCCGGGGGTCGGTATTCGGGTCGGTTTCGAAACAGGTGAGGGGGCCCTCGGCTTGGGCGGCGAAGGGGATGAATGTCAGCAGGAGCGGGAGGAGGCGGTTGGGCATCTGAGTGGGGCGCTTCGGGTTTGGGGGCCGGATGGGTGAAGGCGGGTGGGTTCGCGCCCACCCCAAGGATCAGGGAACGCGGGGTTCTCCCAAGGAATAGTTATAGTCTTCGTATTCCCAGAGGAGGTAGCGGCTCAGACGCTCGGTGAACGCGGGCCAGCTGTGCGAGCGCCGGAATTGGTAGACGAGTGCCTCAAGCGTTTTCTGGACGTGGCCGGGGGTTATGGTCTCGACGATCAGCATGCCGCGCGGCCAGAGGCCCGAGCCGTTGGGCACCTGGGTGGCGATCCAGGCGGGGTTGCAGACGATGAGTTGGAAATTGTCCGCCGCGTCATTGCCACGCTCGCCTATGGACGCGGTCATGGCCAGCATCGCGGGGGTGCCATCGTTGGGCGGGAAATCGTCGGACCAGTCCAACGATTTCACTTCGGGGTCGACCATAGTATGACGGTCCTCTGCCGTGGCGTTGCAGGAACGTATCACGGGCAGGGAGGGGCACAATAATAGTTTGCCGGGGGGAGCAGGACCATTTGTGCATTGTTTGGTAGGGAGGTGGGTTTGCACCCACCCTACGGGGGCGCATGGTTCCTGCCGCGCGGGGCGCGGTTTTCTGCGTGCATTTGGGCCGTAAGCGGCGAGGGTCAGAAGAGGTCGGCCCCATCATCCTGCGCCGGCGGAGGGGTGCCCGGCGCGGGCAGAAGAATGATGGCATCGACGAAGTCGCCGACGGATGCGCCTTGCGTGTCACCGGCGACGCCGATTGCGGAGAGGGCCTCGAAGAGTTCCTCCTGATCGACGCGGAGGTCGGTGGGGCTCAGCGGGTGGAAAATGAAGCTGTCGGACATGGTATTCCCCTCTGTCTCGGTTCAGTCATGGGGGGCAGTATATCACAGAGTGGCCGAAAAGAGGGGGTGCGGGTGTGGTGTGGCGTTTTCCGAAGAAAACTATCCGGAACTTCCTGAAAAATCCGGGGCCGGACGAAGAAAGGGCGGGGAAACTCCCCGCCCTTTCTGTTTGGTCTGTCGCCCGGCTTATGCCGACTTGGCGAGGTTGCGGAGCACGTAGTGCAGCACGCCGCCGTGTTCGACATATTCGATCTCGATCGCCGTATCGATCCGGCTTTTCAGTGTGATCTCTTTCGTCGAGCCATCGGCATAGGTGATGGTGCAGGGCACCTCGGCCTGCGGCTTGATGTCGCCTTCGAGACCGGTGATGTCGAAGGTTTCCTCGCCCGTCAGCTTGAGCGACGAGCGGGTGTCGCCGCCGGTGAACTCGAACGGGATGACGCCCATGCCGACGAGGTTCGAGCGGTGGATCCGCTCGAAGCTTTCGGCGATCACGGCCTTGACGCCCAGCAGATTGGTGCCCTTGGCCGCCCAGTCGCGTGAGGAGCCGGCGCCGTATTGCTCGCCGCCCACCACGACCAGCGGCACGCCCTGGTCCTGGAACGCCATCGCCGCCTCGAAGATCGAGGTCTGCTTGCCGTCGGGGCCCTTGGTATAACCGCCCTCGACGCCGTCCAGCATCTCGTTCTTGATGCGGATGTTGGCGAAGGTGCCGCGCATCATCACCTCGTGGTTGCCCCGGCGCGAGCCGTAGGAGTTGAACTCCCGCACCGGCACCTGGCGTTCGACAAGGTACTGCCCGGCGGGCGTGCTTTCCTTGAAGGAGCCGGCGGGTGAGATGTGGTCAGTCGTCACCATGTCACCCAGAAGCGCCAGCATCCGCGCCCCCTTGATGTCGGAGATCGTGCCGGGATCCTTCGACATGCCCTGGAAGTAGGGCGGGTTCTGAACATAGGTCGATTGCGGCGGCCAGTCATAGGTTTCGCCTTCGGAGGTCTCGACCTCCTGCCACTTCTCGTCGCCTTCGAACACCTCGCCGTATTTCTCGATGAACGACTCGCGCTTCACGGTCTTCTGCACGAGATCGGCAATCTCCTTCTGGCTCGGCCAGATGTCCTTGAGGTAGACGTCGTTGCCGTCCTTGTCCTGCCCCAGCGGCTCGCGGGTGATGTCGACATTCATGTCCCCCACCAGCGAATAGGCCACCACCAGCGGCGGCGAGGCCAGGTAGTTGGCACGCACGTCCGGGCTGATCCGCCCCTCGAAGTTGCGGTTGCCCGACAGGACCGACACGCCGATCAGGTCGTTGTCGTTGATGCATTTCGAGATTTCCGGCGCCAGCGGGCCGGAGTTGCCGATGCAGGTGGTGCAGCCATAGCCGACGAGGTTGAAGCCGATGGCATCGAGATCGTCCTGAAGCTCGGCCGCCTCGAGATACTCGGTCACCACCTTCGAGCCGGGCGCCAGCGAGGTTTTGACCCACGGCTTCCGGTTCAGCCCCAGCTCGCGCGCCTTGCGGGCGACGAGGCCGGCGCCGATCATCACGTAGGGGTTCGAGGTGTTGGTGCAGGACGTGATCGAGGCGATCACGATCGAGCCGTCATGCATCTGGTACTTGTTGTCGTCGGTCGAGACGAAGCCGCGGGCATGGTGGCCCTGGTCGCCGGGGATGTCGACGGGCTCGGGCGCGCCGCCTTCGGCCTCCCAGCGGGCCTCGGACTTGCCGTTGATGTCGCGGCCTTCACGGAAGTTCTTGACGTAGGCGTGGAATTCGGTCGCCGCGGCGTCGAGGTTGATGTGATCCTGCGGGCGTTTGGGGCCCGAGATGGCCGGCACGACGGTGCCCATGTCGAGCTTGAGCGTATCGGTATAGACCGGGTCGTAATCGGGCCCGCGCCAGAAGCCGTTCTCCTTGGCATAGGCTTCGACCAGCGCGATGCGGTCCTTGTCGCGGCCGGTGAGTTCGAGATAGCGCAGGGTCTCGTCATCGATCGGGAAGAAGCCGCAGGTGGCGCCGTATTCGGGGGCCATGTTGGCGATGGTCGCCCGGTCGGCCAGCGGCAGGTTGTCGAGACCGTCGCCGTAGAACTCGACGAACTTGCCCACAACGCCCTTCTCGCGCAGCATCTCCACCACTTTCAGCACGAGGTCGGTGCCGGTAGTGCCTTCGACCATCTTGCCGGTCAGCTCGAAGCCCACGACCTCGGGGATCAGCATGGAAATCGGCTGGCCGAGCATCGCGGCCTCCGCCTCGATCCCGCCGACGCCCCAGCCGAGGACGGCCACGCCGTTGATCATCGTGGTGTGGCTGTCGGTGCCCACCAGCGTATCGGGATAGGCCACCATCTCGCCATTCTGGTCCTCGTCGGTCCAGACGGTCTGGGCGAGGTATTCGAGGTTCACCTGGTGGCAGATGCCGGTGCCCGGCGGCACCACGCGGAAGTTGTTGAACGCGCCCTGGCCCCACTTGAGGAACTGGTAGCGTTCCATGTTCCGCTCGTACTCGCGGTCCACGTTCATCTGGAAGGCGCGCGGGTTGCCGAACTCGTCGATCATGACCGAATGGTCGATGACAAGGTCGACGGGGTTCAGCGGGTTGATCTGCTGCGCGTCGCCGCCCAGCGCCACGATGCCGTCACGCATGGCGGCGAGGTCGACCACGGCCGGCACGCCGGTGAAATCCTGCATCAGGACGCGGGCCGGGCGATAGGCCAGCTCGCGGTTCGCCTTGCCGCCATTGTCGGCCCAGTCCGAGAAGGCCTTAATGTCGTCTGTGGTGACGGTCTTGCCGTCCTCGAACCGCAGCATGTTCTCCAGCACCACCTTGAGCGCGGCAGGCAGGCGCGAGAAATCGCCCAGGCCGGCTTTCTCGGCGGCAGCGATGGAGTAATAGGAAACGGTCTGTCCGGCGACGCTGAGCGTCTTCCGTGTCTTCGAGGTATCCTGGCCGACTGTGATGGGCATGCGGGCATCCTTTCGCGATGAGGGCTGGCATTCCGGCCTGCTTCTGACCCATTTGGGCGTGGCGATCAAGGGGGCAGGGCGGTTTTGTATACTATTGCACACAATTACCCGAGTCGCAAGCATCACCCGGCTCTCGCGAAACCTTGATTGGTCATGTATGACGGGGGCGGGTAATCCTCGACGGGCACCAGAACAGACACAATTTCCGGACGGTATACATGGCTAGATTCGGCGCTTTGCTGACCGCATTCCTGATCACCCTCGCCGCCCCGGCGGCAGCACAGGAGCGGCCCGTGCTGGTCGAACTCTACACCTCCCAGGGCTGTTCCTCCTGCCCGCCGGCCGATGCCTTCCTGCACAAGCTCGCCAGCCGCGACGACGTGATCGCGCTCGCCCTGCACGTGGATTACTGGGATTACATCGGCTGGAAAGACAGCTTCGCCCGCCCCGAATACACCGCCCGCCAGCGCGCCTATGCCAAGGTTGCCAACCGACGCATGGTCTACACGCCCCAGATGATCATCAACGGCACCGACCACGTGGTCGGCACCCGGCCGATGGACGTGAAAGACCTGATCCGCAAACACCACGGCGGCGCGTCACAGGTCGCCCTTTCCGTGGCGGAGCGCCAGGGCAAGCTGGAAATCGACGCCACGGCGGCCGCCGGCACCGGCGGCACAGCCACCGTGCGGCTGTTCCGCTACCTCCCGCAGGAGACCGTCGCCATCAAGCGCGGCGAGAATGCGGGCATGTCGGTGAACTATTCCCACATCGTCACCGACATGGACGTGGTCGCCAACTGGGATATGCGCCAACCGCTCGATATCGACGTCCCGCTCAATGGCGACTTGCCGGCCGTGATCGTCATCCAGCGCAACAGCTTCGGCCCGGTCGAGGCGGTCGCGAAGATAGACTGATCCCTACCCCTTCGCCGCGCCATCCAGGCATCAATTGCCTAGAGTTGAAGGCAGGCCCCGCTCGCGCGGCTGCCTCACGCACCCGCCATCGGAAAATCCATGAGCGGCGTATCCTTCCGCAGGTAAAGCGGATGCTTGGCCGAGCCGTCCAGGTTCAGCCCGAGGCACTTGATGGGCCGTCCGGTCGCGGCGATGTCTGCGATCATCTCGGCCACCAGCCCCGCGAACCGCTTGTGCAGCTTGCCGTATGCCATGACCACGAGGTCCGAGTCCCGTGCCATCTGTACTAGAGTCGGAATATTGGCCGGACTGCAGGCCAGCGCCGGGTCGGCGGGGATATCCTTTGGCGAGGTCGCCCGCCAGTCCAGCACGTTGCCCTTGAGGTAACGGGTGAAGCCCCAGTCCTGCGCGAACATCAGTTCGCGGTGGCAGGTCGGGTCCGACGCGGCGGCATCGGCCACCGACGGGTTCATGCCGATGAACAGCACCGTCCGCGGCGGCGCCCCCTCCGGCGTCCAGTCTCGCGTCAGCGCCTGCCGGTAGCGGCCGCAGTCGGAAAACGTCGCTCCGCCGATTACCCCATCGGGCAGGCGCAGGCGGACCTTGCCGCCGGGATCATGGGGCGCCTCGGCCATGCTCAGCCCTCCAGTGGTCCGGTGTTGAACACGCGCGAGGGGTGCAGCTCGCCCCCCTTGAACCGGCCCATCGCGATGGCGCGCCCCTTGTGCGCAGCCCAGCATTCGTCGCCGTACTCGACATCGCGCGCGATCACCATGCCCGGGTTGCCGTTGCGCAGGCGCACGGCGCCTTCCTCGGTGCAACTCACCTGCGGCAGCCCCTCAAGCCCGTCTTCCAGCGGCCGCAGCCGTGCATCTAGCTCGGGCGTGTGGGCCAGCCTGTCGATCTCCTCGATGCTGATCCCCTCCTCCGCCTCGAACGGCCCCGACCAGATACGGCGCAGCCACGCCACATGCCCGTAACACCCCAGCGCCTCGCCCAGGTCGCGGGCGATGGCGCGCACGTAGCCGCCCTTGCCACAGACCATCTCCAGCGTGACATGATCGGGGTCGGGGCGGTCTGTCATCACCAGTTCCTCGACCCAGAGCGGGCGCGCCTCGATCTCGACCTCCTCGCCGTCACGCGCCAGCTTGTAGGCGCGCTGGCCTTCGATCTTCACGGCGGAGTATTTCGGCGGCACCTGCATGATGTCCCCGAGGAAGGGGGCCAGGGCCGCCTTGATGGCGTCGTCATCCGGGCGCGTATCGGAGGAGGCAATCACCTCGCCCTCTTCATCGTCCGTATTGGTCGCCTGCCCAAGGCGTACGGAAAACTCATAGGCCTTCAAGGCATCGGTAATGAACGGCACCGTCTTGGTCGCCTCGCCCAGCGCCACGGCCAGGACACCGGTCGCCGCCGGGTCGAGCGTGCCGGCATGGCCCGCCTTCTTCGCCTGCAGCGCCCAGCGCACCTTGTTGACCACGGCGGTCGAGGTCATGCCCGCAGGCTTGTCGACCACCAGCCATCCGGAGATGTCGCGACCCTTGCGTTTGCGTGCCATGCGCCCTGCGCCCCGTTGCGATTGTCGTGAGACACGCGAGCTACCAAGGCCCGCGCCCGGCGTCAATTGCCGGCCGGCGCCACCACGCCCACGATCGGCCCCATCGGGAACCCGCCGTCATGCCGCTTCAGCCCCGGCACGTAGAGGCGCGAGATATTGCCGTCGAAATACAGCGCCTGCGGCGTGCCCAGCTTGTCGCGGAAAAGCGAGCCGAAACTGTGGAAGTTGACCGCGTCCTCGGAAATGGCGAACCACACCGTCTTGCCATCCCCCGAGACGCCTACGCCGTTGCGGATATAGGTGCTGTCGCTGTCCTTCAGGAATTTCGGGTGCAGTTCCCCGTCGATCACCAGCATCGGCCCCGATTGCGTGGCGTAGACACAGGGCGGCGGGTCGTCCTTGTAACGGCGGGTCTCGATCACCTGCGCAAATCCGTCGCCGATACAGAAAATCCCGTTTGGCAGAAGCCCGAAATTGCCCGGCCCGTCGGAGGTGATGACGCCCCGCGCCTCGTCCCCCTTCTCGACGTAATGGCCCACCGGGCTTCTGTCCTGGTGATACATCCCGGCGTTCATCGCGAATTCCAGCGTCAGCCCTTCGTCGGCCAGCAGGGTCTCGACATTGCGGAAACTGCCCAGTGGCTTGCCGCTTCCCGGATCGTTGAGGAACAGCCGCAGGTCGGCCTTCGAGGCGTCGAACCGGCAAACCGTGTAGTCTTGCCCGCCATGTTCCACGTTGCCGCAATCGAGCGCGGCGGCGGGTGACGCCATCATGAACAGCGCGAAAAGCCAGCGCATCCTGTTACCCCTCGACATCGCGGCGCACGTTGTCCTGTTCGAACAGGCGGCGGGTTTCGTCCATCTTGTCAAAGGTTTCGTCGATGCGGAACCGCAGGTCAGGCGCGTATTTCAGCTCGAGCTTCTTGCCGATGATCCGCCGCAGTTCGCCCTTGTTGCGGGCCAGCAGGCCGATCACGTCCTCCTGCCCTTCGCCGCCCAGCGGCAGAACATAGGCAGTCGCGACCTTCAGGTCGGGCGAGGTGCGCACCTCGCCCACGGTCACCGACAGGCGGTTGAGATCCGGGTCGTGGATATCGCCGCGCATCAGCACGTCGGACAGTGTCCGCCGGATCAGTTCGCCCACCCGCAACTGGCGCTGCGACGGGCCGGGACCATCATGAAACTTGTTCTTTGCCATGCCCTGCATCTAAGGCTTCGCGGATGCTTTGCCAAGCGATGATCCGTGCGCTAGGGAGGGCGGCAACGCAAGCAGGAGAAAACCAGATGAGCGATGTGCCGGGCATAGTGGTGACGGGCGCCTCGGGCCGGATGGGCCAGATGCTGATCCGCACCGTGATGGAAAGCGACCGGGCCAAGCTGGTCGGCGTGGTCGAACGCGATGGCCATGACTGGATCGGGCAGGATATCGGCAGCGCCATGGGCGGCGCGCCGCTCGACGTGACCGTCAGCGACGATCCGCTTGAGGTGATCGCCAAGGCCCACGCGGTGATCGATTTCACCGCCCCGGCAGCCACGGTCGACTTCGCCGGACTCGCGGCACAGGCGCGTTGCGTGCACGTGATCGGTACGACCGGGATGACCGACGACGACCTTGCCAGGCTCAAGGCAGCCGCGCGGCATGCCACCATCATCCGGGCCGGGAACATGAGCCTTGGCGTCAACCTGCTGGTCCAACTGACCAAGCAGGTCGCCGCGGCGCTCGACGAGGATTTCGACATCGAGGTGATCGAAGCGCACCACAACCAGAAAGTCGACGCCCCCTCCGGCACCGCCCTGATGCTGGGCGAGGCCGCCGCCGAGGGGCGGGGCGTGTCACTGGACGCGGTTGCCGACCGGGGCCGCGACGGCATGACCGGCAAGCGCGAGCGTGGGCATATCGGCTTTCACGCCATCCGCGGCGGCGACATCGTGGGCGAGCATGACGTGCTTTTCGCCGCGGCGGGCGAGCGCATCACCCTGCGCCACGTGGCCTCCGACCGGGCGGTCTTTGCCCGTGGCGCACTCAAGGCCGCGCTATGGGGACAGGGCCGGAAACCGGGCGAATACGACATGCTCGACGTGCTGGGATTGCGGAAAGACTGATCCGCCCCGGCTTTCGCTGCGTAACCCTCAGGACATTGCAGAAATGGACCTGAGCCCATGCCGCGTATGATTGCCCTTGTTTCCGTCCTTTTGCTGGCCACCCCGGTCTTCGCTGAAAGCTTCAAACCGGTCACCAGCCGCGACAGCTTCGTCTCGCTGATGCAGAACCGCGAGCTGACGCGCCTCGGGATCAGCCTTACCGTCACCCCCGACGGCCGGATCGACGGCCGAGCCTTCGGGCGGGATGTCAGCGGCGCATGGCGCTGGCAGTCGGGGTATTTCTGTCGCGACCTCTACTGGGGGTCGAAGAACCTCGGCCCCAATTGCCAGGCGGTCAAGGTCCAGGGTGAGACGGTACGCTTCATCTCCGATCAGGGCACGGGAGAATACGCCGACCTGACCCTGCGCTGAGCCGGGTCAGAAGTCGATCGCCAGTCCCTTCTTCTCCCAATCGCCGTAGCGCACCGGTTCGGGCCCCTTGCGGCCCCCCAGCTCCTTGGGCAGTTCCAACTCCCCGGCTTGGCGCCGCCGCTCCTCGGCCTCGGCCAGCGCACGCAGCGCTTCGGGGGGCAGGTCTTTCTTCTCGGGATCCATGGTTTGGCTTCCTTCGGCTTGGCCCCCCTGATATAGCCCCCGCCTGTGCAAAGGCCAAGGACCGCCCCGATGTCACCGAAACCCAGCTCCCCCCGCGCCGCCGCGGTCAGCCTGCTTGACGAGATCACGGGCGAGGGCCAGCTCATGTCGGACCTGACCGAGCGCCGCGCCTTCCAGCGCCTGGCGGCACAGGACCGGGCGGCGGCCCAGCGTTTGGCCACGCAAACCCTGCGCGGGCTGGAACGGGCCGACCGCATCCTCGACCGGCACCTGCGCAAGCGCCTGCCGCTCGGCATCAAGAACATCCTGCGCCTCGGCACGGTCGAGCTGTGCCTCGGCGGCGATGCGCATGGCGTGGTCAACGAACTGGTGGCGCTGGCCCCGCCGCCCAAGGGGCGCGGCAACTATCGCGGGCTGATCAACGCGGTGCTGCGCAAGGTGGCAGAGGAGGATGTCCGGCGCTGGAACGATCTGCGCATCCCGCGCCTGCCGGGCTGGCTCCGCGACCCGCTGGTACAGGCCTGGGGCAAGGGCGCCGTCAACGCGATGGAGAAGGCCCATTTCGCAGGCGCGCCGCTGGACCTGACGGTCAAGGGCGATGCCGAAGCCCTCGCCGCAACGCTGGGCGGCACCGTGCTCCCGACCGGCTCGGTCCGGATCGAAAACGCCGGGCAAGTCTCGCTCATGGAAGGTTACGAACAGGGCGACTGGTGGGTGCAGGACGCCGCCGCCGCCCTGCCCGCGAAACTCCTCGCCGCGCAACCCGGCGAGCGGGTGCTCGACCTCTGCGCCGCGCCGGGCGGCAAAACCCTGCAATTGGCCGCCGCGGGCGCCGAGGTCACCGCGCTCGACATCTCCGAACGCCGCATGGCCCGCGTGCAGGAGAACCTCGACCGCACCGGCCTGACCGCCTCGCTCATTACCGGCGATGCGCTGGAACTTCAGGCCGCCCCCTACGACGCCATCCTGCTCGACGCCCCCTGCTCCGCCACCGGAACGATCCGCCGCCATCCCGACCTGCCCTTTGCCAAGGATGGCTCGGAATTCGGCGAGCTGATCGGTCTTCAGGCGCAGATGATCGACCACGCCATGACCCTCCTGAAACCCGGCGGGCGGCTGGTCTTCTGCACCTGCTCCCTCCTCCCCGACGAGGGCGAATGCCAGGTCGAAGAGGCCCTCCAGCGCCACGATGGCCTGACCGTCGACCGCGCCGCGCTCGACCACCCCGGCATCGACCCCAAATGGATCACCGAGGAAGGCGGCCTGCGCCTGCGCCCCGATTACTGGCCCGAGATTGGCGGGATGGACGGCTTCTACATCGCCGTGCTGCGCAAACCCTAGCGGAAGCTGCCGAAGGGGATGTAACGCACCGGATCGCCCGGTTCGATCTGCGCGGCGCCGTCGGGCAACTCCACCAGCCCCTCGGCCCAGCTCAGCCCGCTTATCCGGCCCGAGCCTTCCGACTTGAACACCTCGGCCCGCCCGTCGCGCATCCGCGCCCGCAGGTATTCCCGCCGCCCCGGTTTCTTCGACTTGGAGAACCCCGCCGGCACCTCGAAGCCTTGCGGTTCGACCCAGCCCTGCCCGGCCATCAGCGCCATCGCCGGCCGCGCGAAAACCAGCGTGCAGACCATCGCCGCCACCGGGTTACCCGGCAGGCCGAAGACCGGCGTGCCGCCCCAGACGCCCAGCGCCAGTGGCCGGCCCGGCTTCAGCGCGATCCGCCATTCCGCCATCGCGCCCGCTTCGTTCAGCAGGGCCGAGACATGGTCCTCGTCCCCCGACGACGCGCCGCCCGAGGTCAGGATCACGTCGGCCTCCGCCGCGCCCCGGTCGAGCGCGGCACGCAGCGCAGCGCGATGGTCCGGCACCCGGCCCAGATCGACCGCGCGATAGCCGAATTCCTCCACCAGCGCGGTCAGCATCGGACGGTTGGCATCGAAGATCTGCCCCTCGCCGGCCTGTCCGCCGGCTTCCACCAACTCGTCCCCGGTCGAGATTACTGCCACGGTCAGCGGCTCGTAGGTGTTCAGCTCGGCCACCCCCACCGCCGCGCAAAGCGCAAGATCAGCCGGCGACAGCACCCGGCCCGGCGTCAGGATCGTGTCGCCCTCCGCCACATCCTCCCCCGCTTTCCGCGTGTTCGCCCGCGGCTTCAGCCCGCCGCGAAAGGCAATCTCGCCCTCGCCCACCCGCACGTCTTCCTGCAGGATCACGGTATCGACCCCGTCGGGCAGCGCCGCACCGGTCAGCACCCGCACGGCAACCCCCTCGGGCACCACGCCCGGAAACGGTTTGCCAGCCGCCGCCCGGCCCTTGACCAGCGGCAGCACCTGGTCGCCATCGCCAAGCGACGCATGGGCGAACCCGTACCCATCCACGGCGGTATTCGCCTGCGGCGGGTTGGCGCGCTGCGCCATCACCTTCTCGGCCAGCACCCGGCCGCGCGCCTCGCCCAGTGGTTGGCGCGTGGTTCCCACCACCGGCTGCAACCGGCTGCGCAAAAGGTCGAGCGCTTCGTCCACCGGCGTCCAGTCCACCCCCGCCGGCAGGGCAAAGCAATCGTCGCGCAGCGGCGGCGGTTTCAGCGTCTCACCTGCCGCGCGCTCAAGCTTGTCTTCGTGGTCCAGTCCCATGATCCAGCCCTCTTCCGGCGCGTCGACATTCAACATGGCATCGCGCTCCTCCGGGTGCAAACCCGCCACCGCCCTGGCCAGCAGCCGCACCTGGTGCGCGTCGCGGATCCCGCCCGCCGCCTCGGCCCGTTTCACGACCCCGTTGATCAGCCCCGGCCAGATTTCCACGAAGGCCACCGGCCTGTCCAACTGCTCGAACGGCCAGACCGCCACTTGCCCCGCAAACCGCCGCCGCAGCCGGTTCAGAACCGGCAACCCTGTCAACACCTGCCCGCCCACGGCCCCGGCGCCGCCCAGCTGCCAGCAGGTGAACGCCCCCGGCGTGCCTTGCTCCGCCTCGCGCCGCTCGGGCAGGCCATGCCCCTCCCGGCTGTCCCTGCGTGGCAGGCCGGGAATGTCGCGCTTCAGACCGTTGAACCAGAACGGGCCGGTCCCGGGAAACCGAGCGTTGATCTCCGCGGCAAGGTCAAACCGGTTATTCGCCCTCGGTCCGTCCTCGATCCGCTCTTCCAGCCAGTCCCAGACGGCGAAGGGATTGGCCCGGCCCGTCAATCCCTCGGCAAACCCCTTCGGATAGCCGAACGGGAAATCGAAGCCCACGAACAGTCGCCGCCCCGCTGCAAGCTCCTGCTCGATCAGCCCGGCAACGAGCCGCTCCGCCTCCATACGATTACGAATGTAAACCGGCGCCTCGTCCACTCCCTCCCGCGTCACGCCCATCCAGATCGCGTCCTTGCGCGGGCGCGGGCCGGTGTCGTTGCCGCCTGACCAGTCGATCACAGCGACGGTGTCGAACTGGCTCACAAGCCAACCTCGCGCAGGATGAAATCGGCGATGGCACCGGTGTCGTCGAGGTCGAACACCGGCCGGTCAAGCTCCAGCAGCGTGTCCGAGGCGACCGCCCGCACCGTGGGGTCGTCCGTGGCGATCAGCGGATTGCCCGTCACGGCCCGGTGCGCCTCGACCTTGGGATGCGCGTCGCGCTTGTAGCCCTCGACCAGCACCAGGTCGACCGGGCCCAGCCGTTGCAACAGCACCTCCAGCGTCGGCTCCGCTTCGTCGCGCAGCTCGTGCATCAGGGCGATCCGCTTGCGCGAGGCCAGCAGCACCTCCCTTGCCCCGGCCACCCGGTGCCGATGGCTGTCCTTGCCAGGATGGTCCACGTCGAACGTGTGATGCGCGTGCTTGACCGTCGAGACGCTGATCCCCCGCCCGGTGATCTCCGACACCAGCCGCTCCATCAGCCCGGTCTTGCCCGCGTTCTTCCAACCGACGACCCCGTAAAGCCTCATGCCGCGCCCCCAGCCATCGCCTGCGCTTTCTCGAGATCCTCAGGCGTATTCACGTTGAAGAACGGCTCGCCCGCCTCGTCGAACATCGCCTCGCGACCGTCATGCCGGTCGGTCCACATCACCACCTTGCGCAACCCCTCCTGCAACGCCGACCTCAGATCATCGCGCAGCGCCACCGGCCAGAGGCCGAAGGTGGGCTGTCGGCCATCCGGCGTCGCGGCCAGCGCCAGCGGATGCGCCATATCCTCCGCCGCCAGTTGCAGGCGCGGCACCAGGTCACACGGGAAGAACGGCGTGTCGGCGGCGACGGTGACGATACTCTCGGCCCCCTGCCCGGCGGCCCAGTCGAGCCCGGCCAGAACCCCGGCCAGCGGCCCGGGATGACCCTCGATGCTGTCGGCCAGCACCGGCATCCCCAGCGCCGCGAACCGCGCCGCATCGCCATTCGCATTCAGCGCCATCCCCGCCACCTGCGGCGACAGCCGGGCCATCACCTGGTCTAGGATCGTGCCTTCGCCCAGCGGCAAGAGCCCCTTGTCGCCCCCACCCATCCGGGTCGCCTTGCCCCCGGCCAGTATCACGCCCAGCGGCTGCTTCATGCGCCCGCACTCTTGCGGCGGTGCTTCTTGTCCTCCTCCGGCACGCTCTCGGGGTCGACATCCCGCACCAGCCGCTCTTCACCGGCCAGACACACGAACCGCCGCCCCCGCATCCGGCCCACCAGCGTCAGCCCCACTTCGCGGGCGATCTCCACCCCCCACGCGGTAAAGCCCGAGCGCGAGGCCAGCGCCGGAATGCCCATCAAGGCCGTCTTGATCACCATTTCCGAGGTCAGCCGCCCGGTGGTGTAAAGCAGCTTGTCCTCGGCGCTCACCCCTTCCGAGAACATCCAGCCCGCGATCTTGTCGACCGCGTTGTGCCGGCCAACATCCTCCATGTAGACCAGCGGCTCACCGCCCTGGCACAGCACCGTGCCATGAATGGCGCCGGCCTCGAGATACAGCGAGGGCGTCCGGTTGATCACCGAGGCCAGCCGGTAAAGGTCGGAGGTCTTCACCTTCAGGTCGGGCAGGCGCACCTGTTCCAGCCCTTCCATCATGTCGCCGAACACCGTGCCGACAGCACAGCCGCTGGTGCGCGTCTTCTTCTTCAGCTTTTCCTCGTAATTGGTCTGGCCATCAGTCCGCACCACGACGGTTTCGAGATCCTCGTCGAAATCGACGCCCGTCACCGTCTCGTCGGCCCCCAGCATCCCCTGGTTTCGCAGGAACCCCAGCGCCAGGTACTCGGGGTAATCCCCGATCGTCATCGCGGTGACGATCTCCTGCCCGTTGAGAAAGATCGTCAGCGGCCGCTCCTCGACCACGGAAATCCCGGTGGGTTGGCCGTCATGGTCGACCCCCTCCACCTTGCGGGTCAAACGCGGCGCGCCCGGGTCGGGCGCGATGATGTAGGCCGGAAGATCGTCGGTCACGGGCAATTGCAACTCCTCCCGCTTGTCGATAGGGCAAGCGTATCGAGGGCAATCTAGGATTTTCAGGTGCCGACGGAAACCACGAAATCGATCTTCCTGACGGGCGCGCGCGAGGCCTCTCCGTTCATCCTGGTGGTGGGCCCGTTCGGCCTGCTGTTCGGCGTGGTGGCAACCGAGGCCGGGCTCAACGTTCTGGAAACCATGACCTTTTCGATCCTCGTGATCGCCGGGGCGGCGCAGCTTACCGCCCTGCAGCTGATGACCGAAAATGCCCCGACCATCATCGTGATCATATCGGCGCTGGCCGTGAACCTGCGGATGGCAATGTATTCCGCCTCGCTTGCCCCCTATATCGGGCCGGCGCCACTGTGGCAGCGTGCGCTTGCGGCGTATTTCCTTGTCGATCAGAGCTATGGGCTTGCCGCCGTGAAATACGAAACGGAGCCGGCCTGGACCGTGCGCCAACGTATGGCCTATTTCTTCGGTACGATCGCGCCGGTCTGTCCGTTCTGGTATCTCTCCACCCTGGCCGGCGCCCTGATTGGCAGTTCCGTGCCCGAATGGCTGGCGCTCGATTTCGCCATGCCGATCACCTTCATCGCCCTGATCGCCCCGGCGCTGCGGACCCGGGCGCACGTGGCGGCGGCGCTGGTTTCGATCACCGTCGCCCTGGGCCTTGCATTTCTTCCCTACAATCTCGGGCTGCTGGTGGCCGGCATCGCCGGGATGGTGACCGGGGCCGAGGTGGAACGGCAGACGATGAAAAGGGCGGCGTCATGATCGACACGACAACAATCTGGATCGTGATTGCCGCGCTCGGGGTCGGAAGCTATTTCTTCCGTTTCGTCTTTATCGGGCTGATCGGCGACCGTGCCCTGCCCGCGTGGGTCTTGCGGCATCTGCGTTATACCGCCGTCGCCGTCCTGCCCGGGCTGGTGGCGCCGCTGGTGGTGTGGCCGCCGGCGACGGAGGGCCAGACCGACGGGCCCCGCCTGATCGCGGCGCTTGTCACGATCGCTGTCGGCCTCTGGACCCGCAACGTCCTGTTGACCATCGCGGCCGGGGCGGTGGCCCTCTATCTCGGGCTCTATATCGCGGGCTGACAGGCTACCGCCCGTCATAGCCCTTTTTCTGCGCCCGGTAGAGCTGGGAATAAAGCCCGCCACCCTCCAGCAGCTCTTCGTGGCGGCCCTGCTCGACCAGCTGCCCGGCTTCCAGCACGAAGATCCGGTCGGCATCGGCCACCGACGACAGGCGGTGCGCCACCACGATCGTGGTCTTGCCCTTGGTCAGCCGCGCCAGCGCCGACTTGATCCGCTCCTCCGTCGCCTGGTCGAGCGCGCTTGTGGCTTCGTCCAGCAAAAGGATCGGCGCATCGCGCAGGAAGGCGCGGGCGATGGCGATCCGCTGTTTCTGCCCGCCGGAAAGCTGCGCCCCCTTTGGCCCGACCGGCGCATCGCCCCGGCGGCGGATCAGGTCGGCGATCTCGGCATCCTCGGCGGCGCGCCAGACATCCTCGTCGCTGGCCTCGGGGTTCACGTAGCGGATGTTCTCCCAGATCGAGTTGTTGAAGATCACGATATCCTGCGCCACGACGGAAAATGCCCCGCGCAGGCGGCTGACCTTGAGGTCTTCGATCGGCTGGCCGCCTATGGTGATCTGCCCGCCCTTCACGTCGTACAGCCGCGACAGCAGCGACAGGATCGTCGTCTTGCCCGACCCGGTCGCGCCGACGATGGCCGAGACCTGACCGCCCCGGAACGTCATGTCGAGCCCCTCGAACAGCGGCTGATCCTCGGAATAGGAGAAGGTCACGTCGTCCAGCACGATATCCCCGCCGGTGTCGAACTCGGTCACCGCGCCGGGGGCATCGTTGATGCTGGGCTTCTCGTCATAAAGGTTGCGCACCCGGTCGAGCAGCACGAGGTTCGATTGCAGCGCCCCGAAATACTGCGCCAGAAGGCGGGCCGGGTCGAACACCATGACCATGCCCAGCAGGAAGGTGATGATCCCGGCCCCGTCGACATCGAAGTCGGGCGAAAGCACCATGTAGCCGCCGCCACCGATGACCAGCACGTAGACGAAGGCGGAACTCAGGTCGATCGACGGCATCACCAGCGCCTGCGTGGTCTGCACACGTTTCATCAGGTCGCGGATCGCGCCCGTGCCCTTCATCAGCCGCCCGGCCTCGACCTGTTCCTGGCTGGCGATCTTGACGGTGCGCATGCCGTTCACCGTTTCCTCGATGCCGTTCATGTAATCGGCCAGCGCATGCTCGGCCTGCCCCTGCGCCACCTTCACCCGGTCGGAGACGAAGTTCATCACCCAGATGATGAAGGGCAGCACCACCACGGCGGTGGCGAACAGGATCGGGTTCTTCCAGATCAGGTAGCCCGACACGATCACCACGGTCACGGCATCGCGCACCGCCCCCGCGGTGGCGAGGCCGAAGAAGACGCCAAGCTGCTGGGTCTGCGTCACCAGCCGGTGAATGATCTCGCCCGACTTGGTCCGCTCGAAATAGGCCAGGTCGAGCGACATAAGGTACCCGATCAGGTCGCGCCGCATCTCGAAGATCGCCTCGTTCGACAGCCGCACCGTCACCAGCGGCACGAGGTAGGACATCAGGCCACGGACCGCGAAGAGGAAGAACACGCCGACGCAGACCAGCACCAGGCGGCTTACCTCGCCGCTTTCGAAGATCACGCGAAGGCCGCTTTCGGTCATCGACAGGAACTGCTGGTAGACGAGCCCCTGGACCAGGATCATCACCAGCACCAGCGCCAGCCACGGCGCGCGCTTCCTGAGATAACCCTGCCAGAGCCAGCGCAGGTTGCTGCGGTCCTCGGGCGAAAAGATCGGCTCGCGTTTTGTCTTGGCTTTGTCGGTCATGCGGGGCCTTCAACGGGGTTCCGCCTGCCTATAGTGGGTTCCGGCGGAAAGGTCAGCCCAAGATTTCATGACTCCGGCGGGGAGTTCGCAAGCTTCCCGGAAACTCTCCAGTGGAGCGTTTCGCCTGTGAACGGGCGGAGCCCAGGGAAGGGGGCTGGCCCCCAATCAGCGCAACCCGTCCTCGCCCTTCACCTCGTTCACCGTCAGCCCGCCCATCCGGTCATGCACCCGGCCGCCGCGCGACATGGCGAGGATGAACAGCAACTCCCCGGCCCGTGGCCCGTCGGGAAGGCCCACCTCCATCGCGTCGAAATGGCTGCGGACATACGCGGCGTTGATATGCCCCAGCGGCACGTCGATCCGGGTGCCCGGCCCGCCCTGTTTCATCGCCGAGGGCACGATCGCCTTCGCCTCGCCCAGCCGGGCGCGCATGGCATAGCCGCCGGGCACGTGCCAGAGCGCGGTATGCTCCAACTCGCCGCCCTCGCCCGCCATCGCGGCCTTGCCATAGCCGTCGATCCCCTCAAGCCCGCCCATCGCCTCGATCAGCCGCTCGGTCATCATCAGGCCCAGCGGCTTGAGGTCCTCCATCGCCGGCTGCAGCTCGGCGGTATAGCCGCCCGCGAACGGGTTGGCGACCAGCGCCGCGATGGCCGCGCGGCGTCGTGGCTTGTCCGGCGCCGGGCCGCCGTCGTGGTGGATGTCCTCGACGAAGAGCGCCGTCTTGCGCAGGGTGAAGTCAGGCATGGGCAGGGTCTTTCATGTGGGGCAGAAGCTGTGGCCCGAGGCCGCGGACGACGCCGCTGAGGCTGAGAAGCGCGCCCTGGATCAGGCCGCGGGCGTGGAAGGTATCGGCCAGCGCGGCGCCGGCGGCAAGGGCCGTGGTGATCTCGCTGTCGGTCAGCGGCCCCACGTCGGTGGTGACGGGCGTGTCGCCCAGGTCGCTGTCGGGGGAAAGCTCGCTGGCGGGCGAGCGGATCACGGACGGGTGCCCCGGCAGGTCGACCGCGTTGGCCAGCAGCGTCGCCGCGGCGTCGGCCAGCGCGGCAGAGCGCGCCAGCACGGTGACGCTGTCGGCGATGCCGAGCGAATAGCTCCGCCCGCCACGCCCCGAGGTGGCAATGCCCCGGATCGGGTCGCGTCGCCGGATATTAATCGAGCCGCCGGTGGGCGAGGCCACGGCCGCCTGCATCTGCTGGCCTTTCGCCAGGTAGAACGCCACGTCGCCGCCGTTGTTGACATAGGCCTTGTCCACGCCCTCGCCTTCGCAGATGGCGGCCAGGATGGTCTCCGCTCCGGCGCCGGCCACCGCCGCCATCGGGGTGATGAACATCGAGGCGAAGGGAAAGGTTGCCTGCACCATGCGCCGGGCGGTTTCTCCCTCCGGCATCTTGCCCCATCGCGACCGCAGCCGCGGCAGTTCGGCGGCCAGTTCCTCCAGCAGCGTCTCGAACCGCTTGGCCGCGCGCTCCAGCGCCGATTCTCTCCCCGGCCCGGTCACATCGGCGATCATGTCGATCGGCCCGTGATGCAGGTGCAGCCGCCGCTCATCGGGCAGGAAGGTGATCTGGGCGCCGGACATCAGCCCCGCCCCCGCGTGTCGCGCACCGCGCGGAAGGCCGCGCCGTATTCTCCGCCTTTCGCGAGTACGTCGGCCACGCTGCGCACCTGCGCGTCATGCCCGCCCAGCGCGCGGTAATGCTCGCGCTCCAGCGTGAATTCCAGCGGCGCCACCAGTGCCGGGGTGGGGACGTAGCCGAAAGAGCCGTCGGGCATCTTGGTCACGTCCACCATCAGCGTGATCCCCCCGCCCGGCCAGACATAGACCGGCGCGCCGCCACAGGTCACATGGGTTTTCAACGCCTGCACGGAACGGGTCAGTTGCACCGGGTTCTTCGTCACCCCCGAGCGCAGTGATCCGCCCGCCCCCGCCTGGAACATCACCGTGCACAGCGCCGGTTCGCAATTCTCGGCAATCAGGTCGACAGACGGTCTGAGCGCATCCGGCAAGGGGGCCGCCCGTGGTTCGAGATCGTCGTCGAGCACGTAGTAGCCGTATTGCTCGCCCGTGGTGGAGACCATCAGCAGGGTCAGGCCCGGCCGCGCGCCCTTCTTGGCCAGCCACGGATTGAGGATGGTCAGCGGATCCTCGATATCCGTCCCGCCCCAGCCGCGCCCCGGCTGCGCCACCTGGAAATACCGGCCGGGGGTGGAGCGACGGCCCTTGATGCGGATCCCGGTATCGGGCCAGTCCAGCACCTTGCCCGCCTGGTGCTCGCTGACCACGCCGGTGATGTGGTCGTCGACCACCACCACCTCGTCGACCAACCCGTGCCATTGCGAGGCGAACATGCCGATCGTGGCCGAGCCGCAGCCGACGCGCATCCGCTCTTCCCGGTTGCCGTCGACGACCGGCGGCTGCCCCGCCTGCACCTCGACCGTGGCGCCATCGTCGATGGTCAGTTCCACCGCCTCGCGATTGCAGAGCCGCAGCAGCGCATCACAGGTCACGCGCCCTTCCGCCTTGCTGCCCCCGGTCAGGTGTTCGACCCCGCCCAGCGACAGCATCTGCGAGCCGTATTCCGACGTGGTGACATGCCCGATCGCCTCGCCCTCGGCGCGCACGGTCGCGGCCTCGTAGCCGAGGTGGCGGTCGGTGTCGATCTTCACCTTCACCCCGCAATAGGAGAAGATTGCCTCGGTCACCACGGTGATGAAATCGGCGCCCTCGACCTCGCGGCTGACGATGAAGGGGGCGGGCTTGTAATCCGGGTAGGTGGTGCCGGAGCCCACGCCCGAGACGAACACGTCGTCCCCCGCCAGAACCTGCCCGTCCCACTCCGTCGCAAGGAAGGGCCGGATCTCGCCGCCCTGCTCGACCCGGCGGTGCAATATGGTGATCGGATCGCATCGCACGATGCGCCCGTCCTCGTTGGCATAACGGTCGCAGGCGCCGACCTTGCCCTCGGCGATGTAGCACATGACGGGGCAGGCGTCGCAGCGGATCTTCTCCTCGGTCTGCCTGCGCTTTTCGGTCATTCTTGCGCCTCGCGGATCGCGGCCAAAACCCGGTGCGGCAGGGCGGGCAGCTTGGTGACTTTCGCGCCGGTCGCGTGGCGAATGGCGTTGAGGATGGCCGGCGCCGTCGGGATCAGCACATGCTCGCCCAGCCCCTTCAGCCCCATCGGCCCTTCCGGGTCGGGCACCTCGACGAAGATCGATTTCACCTCGGGCATGTCGCCGGTGGTGGGGATCAGGTAGTCGTGCAGGTTCTCGGTGCGGCCGGGGATGTATTCCTCCATCAGCGCGAGGCCCAGCCCCTGCGCCACGCCGCCCTCCACCTGCCCCTCGGCCAGCAGCGGGTTGATGACGCGCCCGAGGTCATGGGCGGCGGTGATGCGGGTGACCCTCACGATGCCCAGGTGCACATCGACCGTCAGTTCCGCCATCTGCGCCCCGAAGCCATAGACGGCATAAGGGCTGCCCTGCCCGTTCTCGTCAAGCGGGCTGGTGGGCGGGTCGTAGGTTTCCTCGGCTGCGAGGACATAGCCATGGCCGTCAGGGGTCAGGTCGCGCAGCGCGACCTGGCGCTCGCCCCGGTCGTCGGTGACGGTGAGCGTTTCGCCGACAAGGGTGATCCGGGCATCCTCGGCCATGTTGCTGAGCGCGAGGATACGGCCCCTGAGCGCCTGCCCCGCCAGCAGCGCCGCCTTGCCGGTCACGTAGGTCTGGCGCGAGGCGGAGGTCTTGCCGCAATCGGGTGTCAGGCCGGTATCCGGCCCGATCAGGCGGAACTGCCCCACCGGCAGACCCAGCGCATCGGCGCATATCTGGGTGATGACGGTGTTGGAGCCCTGCCCGATATCGGTGGCGCCCTGGTGCAGGATGAGCTCGCCCTTGGCGGTGATGCCGACGCGGATGGTCGAGGGATTGGGCAGGCCGGTATTGCCGCAGCCGTACCAGCAGGAGGCAACACCGACACCATGCCGGAATCGACCGCCTTCCGCGTTGGCCATGTCGGCACTGGCCAGCGCCGCTTCCCACGGCCCTTTCAGAGCATCGAGGCAGGCCGCGATGCCGACACCGTGCAGCACCTGCCCGCAGACCGTCGATTGCCCGTCCTGCAGGGCGTTCAGCCGGCGGAAGGCGAGGCGGTCGAGCCCGGCCTTCATGGCGAGGTCGTCGTAGAGCGCCTCCTGCAGGATTGCCGCCTGTGGCACGCCGAAGCCTCGGAACGCGCCGGAGATCGGCTGGTAGGAATGGATCGCCCGCGCCTCGGCGGCGTAGTTGGGCGTGTAATAGGGGCCGGAGGCATGGACCGGCACGCGGCCGGCCACCGTCGGGCCCCAGCTGGCATAGGCACCGGTGTTGAAATCGCCGTCGAAGATCATGCCGGTGACCCGCCCCTCGGCATCCACCCCGGCGCGGCCCGACATCCTCGCCGGGTGGCGCTTGGTGGTCGAGGCCATGGATTCGGCGCGGGTGTAGATCATGCGGGCCGGGCGGCCCGTCTTCAGGGCGACGAGGCCGATGAGCGGTTGCAGGGAGAGGTCGAGCTTGGAGCCGAACCCGCCGCCCGCTGCCGCCGGGATGATACGCAGTTTATGCGGGTCGAGGCCGAGGACGCGGGCGGTATCGTCACGGTCCATCACCGGCGCCTGCGTACAGGCCTGTATGACCAGCGTGTCGCCTTCCAGCCATGCCACCCCGGCCTCGGGCTCGATATAGGCGTGCTCGATATAGGGGGTCTCGGCCTGCGCCTCGGCCACGTGAACGGCATTGGCCAGCGCGGCCTCGGCATCGCCGCGCCGGACCACGCCGGCAATCAGCAGGTTGTCGGGGCGGTTGTCGTGCACGGGCGCGCCGGCATCCGCCTCCTGCCAGGTTATCGGGAAAGTCGTAAGGTCGAGCGCCTCGATGACCCCGGCCTCGCCCGCCACCAGCGCCACGGCCTCGCCCCGCAGGCGGGCGCGATCCTCGGCCAGCGCGGGCTGGTCGGCGAAGGGCGGGATGGTGCCGAAGATATTGGCGCCGGGAATGTCGCTTGCGGTGAAGACATGCACCTCGCCGGGCTGGGCGGCGCGCCACGTCTCGATATCGCCGAGGGTGAATGTCGCGGGGGCGGACGGCGCCCGGACGGCGCGGACCAGCAGCGTATGCTCTGGGCAGGCATCGGCGCCGTAGATCTCGGTGCCGGCCACCTTGGGGCCGCCGTCGAGGCGTTCGACCCGCGCGCCGACCGCATGGCCCGCTTCGGGCATCTGCGCGGGCGCGCCGGGGGCGGCGTCGAGCACCGCGTCGATGATCTTGGTATAGCCGGTGCAGCGGCAGAGCACGCCGCCGAGGGCTTCCTGGGCCTCGGCCCGTGTCGGCTCGGGCCGCTCCTGAAGGAAGGCGGTGGCGGTCATCAGCATACCCGGCGTGCAGATGCCACATTGGGCGGCGCCGTGGCGGAGGAAGGCCTGTTGCAGCGCGGTGGCCTGCAACCCCTCGACCGTCTGAACGTCGCGCCCCCCCGCCTGGGCCAGCGGCGTCAGGCAAGCGCAGACCGGGGCGCCATCGAGCAGCACCGTGCAGGCCCCGCAATCCCCCGCGTCGCAGCCCACCTTTGTGCCGCGCAGGCCAAGCCCTTCGCGCAGCACCTCGGACAGGCGGCGGGAGGGGTCGGCGGGCAGCGTGACCGGGTCGCCGTTGACGGTGAGGGATATGGTGGCGGTGGCGCGGTTCATGCGGCGGCCCTTGCCGGTTGGGTGAGGTCATCCACGGCCCGGCGCAGCAGTTCGGCGGCGGCATGGGCGCGGTACGGGCCGTCGGCGCGGATATCGTCGATGGGCGACAGGGCGGCGGCGACGGCGGCGTCCGTGATGTGCTGCGAAAGACCAGAGGAGGGCTGGCCGGCGAGGGTGGCTTCGAGGTCCGTCAAGCGGGTCGCCACGGCGCTGCAGGCGCCCACCGCGAGCCCGGCATCGCGGACGGTGCCGCCCTCGATATCCAGACGCACGGCGACCATGGCGATGGAGATCACGAGGTATTTCCGCGCGCCGAGCTTCAGGAAGCGGGAGGTGCCGCGGGTGGCCTTTTCGGGAATTGTGATGGCAGTGACCAGCTCGCCCGGTTCAAGCGCCGTTCGGCGCGGACCGTTAACAAAGTGTAAAAGGGGGAGCGTGCGCGTGTTCTTGGCGGAGGCGATCTCTACCTCCGCATCCAGCGCCGCCAGGCAGGGCATCCCGTCGGCGGCGGGAGAGGCGTTGCAGATATTTCCGGCAACCGTGCCGGAATTCTGGATCTGGACCGACCCCACCTCGCGCGCGGCCTGTTTCAGCATGTCGAACGCCGGCGGCAACTCGGCCCGGATCACGTCTGTCCAGCTCGTCGTGGCGCCGATCCGGAACCCGCCCTCCTCGCGCTTGATCCCCCGAAGCCCGGCAATGCCGGTGATATCCAGCACCGGCCCGGTCAGCGTGCGCCCCTGCGTGGCCGGGAACAGGTCGGTGCAGCCCGCGGCGATCGTGACCGGCCTCTCCGCCAGCACGTCCAGCGCGCCCTGCAGCGTATCGGGCCGGTGATAGGCGGCCACGTGTCTCTCCCTGTTCGTGTTGCTGGCCGGATGGTGCGGCACCCGCGAAAGACAGTCAACACAAAGACAAGATCGCGCCGTGGCACGCCTTATGTGCCCAAAGATTAACCGAAGTCCTTCACCTGCGCGCGCCCCGCGGTCAGACGCCCACGTAGCGGTCGACGATGCTGTGATCCTGCCGCAGCGCCTCGGCCGGCATCACGTCGCCGTTGCGCCCGTTCTCGATGAAGGCCACCCGGTCGGCCACGGACAGCACCGCGTCGACCCGCTGTTCCACCAGCAGGATCGCCACGCCTGCCGCGCGCATCTTGACGATCACCTGCCGGATCGCCTCGATCATCGAGGGTTGGAGCCCCTCCGTCGGTTCGTCGAGCAACAGCGCCTTGGGCCGCAGGCACAGCGCGCGGGCGGTGGCCAGCATCTGCTGCTCGCCACCCGACAAGGTCTGCGCCTTCTGGTCCATCCGCTCGCGCAGGCGGGGGAAAAGGTCGAGCACCTCTTCCAGTACGTCCTTGCCGGAACCGCGCACGCGCAGGCCGATCTCGAGGTTCTGCGCGACGGTGAGGCCGGAGAAGAGGCGCCTGCCCTGCGGAATGTAGCCGATGCCGTGGCGCGGCACCTCGTGCGGGGGCAACCGGCTCACTTCGGTGCCGTCCAGCACCACGCGGCCCGACATCAGCGGCAGCAACCCCATGATCGCCTGCATCGTCGTCGTCTTGCCCGCCCCGTTGCGGCCGAGGAGACAGAGGATTTCACCGGCTTCGACCTTCAGCGACAGGTCCCGCAGCACCTGTGCCCGGCCATAGCCCGCGTTGACGGCATCAAGCTCCAGCATTCATCCCGTCCCCAGGTAGGCCGCCTGCACGGCGTCGTTTTCATGGATCTGCTGCGGCGTCCCCTCTGCCAGCACCTCGCCGAAATTGAGCACGGTGACACGGTCGGCGGTTTCCATCACCACGCTCATGTTGTGCTCGATCAGCAGGATCGTGGCCTCGGCGGACAGCTCGCGGATCAGCGCCTTAAAGGCGTCGATCTCGCTGTCGGCAAGGCCTTGCGTCGGCTCGTCGAGAATCAGAAGGCGCGGGCGCTGGACAAGGCCCATGGCGATTTCCAGAAGGCGCTGGTGGCCATAGCTGAGGTTGCCCGCCTCCTCGTCGCGGCGGTCGAGCAGGCCGACGCGATTGAGGGCATCGTCGACGGCCTCGTCGACCGCGTCGCCCTGAAGGCGGCGGCGGGCGGCCAGCGCCACGTTCTCTGCCGCGGGCAGGCGGGCGAAGACGGAGGTGATCTGGAACGTGTAGGCCATGCCGCGCAGGATGCGTTTATGTGCAGGCAGCGCGGTGATGTCGGCGCTGTCGAACTGCACCGTGCCGGAAGACGGCGGAATGCGCCCGCAGATCATGCCCACCAGCGTCGTCTTGCCGGCACCGTTCGGGCCGATCAGGGCGCGCACCTCGCCCTCCTCCAGATCGAAATCGACACCCGTTACGGCCTTCAGCCCGTCGAAATGCTTCGACAGGCCGCGTGTCGAAAGCAGCGTCATGGCAACCACCTCCAGACCCGGCGGCGCAGCTCGCCCGTCAGGCCCTGCGGCGCGAAGAGCGTCAGCAGCACCAGCGCCACGCCGACGATCAGCAGGTAGGCGGTGGTCACGCCGGAACTCAGGTCGATCAGGTAGAACATGAAGAGCGTGCCCACGAAGGGGCCGAGCACGGTGCCCGCGCCCCCCAGCAGCACCCAGAGCAGCGGGAAGATCGAGTACTGCACGCTGGCAAACGTCGCCCCGGCATAGCCGAAGAGCAGCCCGTAGAACGCCCCCGCCGCCGCCGAGATCGTGCCGGAGATCACCATCGCCCCCCACTTGTGCGCGAAGGTGTTGTAGCCGAGCATCCTGACCCGTTCCTCGTTCTCGCGGATCGCCACCAGCGTCTTGCCGAATGGCGCGCGGACAAGGCGGAGGCAGAGCAGCAGGCAGACGGCGAAGAGGCCCCAGGCGGCGAAATAGCGGTTCTCGGGGTTGCTGAGGTCGATGCCCCAGAGCATCCGGTCGAAAGCCTGGATGACAAAGCCCTCGTCGCCCCGGGTGTATTCGCCGAAATAGAGGATCGTCAGGTACCCGGCCTGCGCGAACATCAGCGTCACGATCAGGAAGGCGACGCCCGTTGTCCGCAGTGCCAGAAGCGCCAGCGCCGCCGCCACGACCGCGCCGGCAAGGATGCCCACGATCAACGCGGGCGCGGGGGTGAACCCCGCGTACTGGATGGTCAGGCCCATGCCGTACATGCCCGCCGCGAAGAACAGCGCGTGGCCGAGGCTCAGCAGGCCGGTATAGCCGAAGAGGATGTTGTACCCCACGGCATAGCTTGCCAGCACCATGATCCGGGCGAGGTTTCCGTGGTGATAGGCGGGCAGCACGAATTGCAGCGCGAAGAGCACCGCCAGCAGGCCGAGATGCAGGGTGAGGGTCTTCGCCGTGGCACTCATGCCGCGCGCGTCCCGAACAGGCCCTGCGGACGGAAGACCAGCACGAGGCCGACCAGCAGGGTGGCGAGGATCTTGGCAAGTGTCGGCGAGAAGAAGACCGAGATGATGCCGTCGCTGAGCCCGATGAAGATGGCGGCGACCACCGTGCCGGGCAGGCTGCCCAGCCCGCCGATGATGACGACGATGAAGCTCAGGAGCAGCGGGTCGGCCCCCATCAGGTAATGCGCCTGCTGGATCGGCACGATCAGCACGGCGGCCAGCGCCGCCAGCGCCGCACCGATGCCGAAGACCAGCGCATAGACCCGCTCGACCGGGATGCCGAAGGCCAGCGCCATGTCACGGTCGGCCTGCGTGGCGCGCATCAGGAGGCCGATGCGGGTGCGCGCCATCATCAGCCAGACGCCCACCAGAACCACGCCCGCCGCGCCGATCACGGCCAGCTTGTAGGTCGTGGTCGACAGGCCCCAGGGGAAGTAGAATTCGAACCCCTCCTCGCCCCATTCAAACCACGGTATTGCAAGCCGCTGGTTGAACGGCGCCTCGACCGGGCGCGCCTCGGGGCCGTAGGTCATCAGGGTGAGCTGCTGGATGATGTAAAGCAGGCCGATCGTGGCGACGATGGTGCGCTCCGGGTCATAGTCGATCCGCTTCAGGATCGTCATGTCCGCCGCCGCCGCGATGGCGCCGACGACAAGCGGTGCGATCACCAGTGCCGCGACGAAGCCCAGCGCCGGGTGCCCGCCCACCGTCTGGGCCACGAACCACGCGATCACCGCGCCCAGCATGAAGAACTCGCCATGCGCGATGTTGACGACGCGCATCACGCCGAACACGAGGCTGAGGCCCACGGCCGTCAGCGCAAGCACCGCCGCCGTGACCGCACCCTCGAGCGAGGCCAGAAGAATGTAGGGACCCAGTTCCATGTTGCGCCAAGGATTGCCCGGCTCATCCGCGAAGGGCAAGCGAAATAGGGGGCGATGCCCCGAACGTCGGAACCCGTGCGGATTTCAACGCCTCGCCATGGGGCCTCGGCCCAGGAAAGCGTCGGGCGGCGGGGCTTACATGGCCTCGATCATCTCGGCCTGGCGCACGATGCCCTCGGCCTGCTTGATCGAGGCGATGTCGACCAGGCGGCCCTTGTAGGTGGTGGCGCCTTCGCCGCGGGCCTTGGCGTCTTCCATCGCCTGGAGGATCTCGCGGGCCTCCTGAACCGCCTCGTCAGAGGGGGTGAAGATCTCGTTGGCGAGCGCGATCTGCTTGGGGTGGATGGCCCATTTGCCGACCATGCCGAGCGTGGCGACGCGGCGGGCCTGGGCGCGGAAGCCTTCGTCGTCGGAGAAGTCGCCGAACGGGCCGTCGACCGGCAGGATGCCGTGGGTGCGGCATGCGGCGACGATGGCGGCGGTGGCCCAGTGCCACGGGTCGGGCCAGTAGCTCTGGCCTTCATGAAGCATGTAATAGTCTTTCTGCGTGCCGCCGATGCCGGTGGTGGACATGCCCATCGAGGCCGCGAAATCGGCCGCGCCGATGCTCATCGCCACCAGCCGGGGCGAGGCGGCGGCGATCTCCTCGACATGGGAAATGCCGGCGGCGGATTCGATGATCACCTCGAACTTGATAGGTTTTTCGCGGGCTTGCGCCTTTTCCACGGCCGTCACAAGCGCGTCGACCGCGTAGATGTCGGCGGCGCAGCCGACCTTGGGGATCATGATCTGGTCGAGGCGGTCGCCGCCCTGTTCCAGCAGGTCGACCACGTCGCGATACCACCAGCCGGTGTCCAGCCCGTTGATGCGGACCGAGAGCGTCTTGTTGCCCCAGTCGACCTCGTTGATGGCCTTGATGGTGTTGGCGCGGGCCGCGTCCTTGTCGGTGGGGGCGACGGAATCCTCGAGGTCGATGTTGATCACGTCGGCGGCGGAAGCGGCCATCTTTTCAAAGAGTTTGACGTTGGAGCCGGGGCCGAACAGCTGGCAGCGGTTGGGGCGGGAGACCGGGGCGGGTTGCAGGCGGAAACTCATGTCGGGCACCTTATGAAGAACGGAAATTGCGTCAGGTTCGCCGCAACCGGTATAAAATTGCCGGGGCAATCGCAACCATTTTGCGGGTGCAGAAAAGGCGGTGTTCGCCCATCCTGCCGCGAATCGGGGTTAAGCCCAGGAAAACAAGGGAAATGGCGTATCGGTTTCACGTCGGTATTACGTCGGTATTACGTCGGTGTTTTTCACCGTGCGCCCCCGGGTTATTGTGCCGCGCGCCACGTTAACACCCCAGATGCAGGGAAGGCCGACCGGCCCCGCCGCCCACATGACGCTTGACCGGTGGCCGGGATGGCGCATCATGTCGGGCGTGCGATGGCCCGTTCCGGGCGGCACCATTTCAGACAACCTGTTCCTTTCGGAGATACCCGCAATGCGTTTCTTCATCCTGGCGGCCCTGCCCGCCCTTTCCCTCGCCTTTCCCGTTCAGTCACAGGAGGCGGCGGCGCCGCCGCTGTCGGTCAAGTCGTCGGAGATCACCCGGCTCGACACGCTGCGCAACTACAGCGCCGATGACAGCCTTGTCTGTTGTGCCGTCGAGGTGCTGGAAAGCGGGCCGGAGCACGATTTCGTCTACATGCACATCCTGCTCGACGTCGAATGGACCGAGGAGATCAAGCGGATCAGCTATTATGGCGGCAACGACATCAAGCTGAAGCTGCCCGGCCAGACCGACCCGGAGGAGTACCTGCAGCCATGGGGATCGATGGACTGGTACCCGGAGGTGCGCACCTCCACCGCCTCGATCAGCGAAAGCCGCGACCGGAAATGGCCCGATGTCGACAACGACACCTATCTCGAGGCGGTCTTCACCGTGCCGTCGGACGCGATGGAAGGGACGCTGATCATCGGCAAAAAGGACGAACCCACGGTCGAGTTTCCCCTCGACCTGTCGGGCGAGGTGACCGAGTTCCCGCAGGCCGGCAGCCTGTGGGACGTGGAGATCACCGGCCTGTCGCTGGCGGACGAGGTGGCGACCGACCGCGGCTCTCGCGGGCAGTCGGTGGCCGGGCGGGTCACGCCGGCCTTCGGCAAGCTGGTGAAGGTCGACATGACCCTGACGCCCAAGCGCGACCTGAAAGCCGATCGCCTGAACGGGAACAACGCCGCCTCGTTCACGTCGAAGCATGTCTGGCTGGTGGGGCCGGAGGGCCTGCCGCTGGCGCTGGTGGGCGAGGCGCGCGACAATGGCGGGCGCCTGACGCTGTCGAGCAGCAATTCCAGTACCACGAACTGGCAGGGGGAAGGGACGACGGGGCAACTCGAGCGGACCTATTACTTCCTCGGTTCGGGGGCGGCGGGCGACTACCAGCTCTACTTCAAGGACGTGAACGTGAGCAGCGCGACACTGGAATAGGCGTGGGCGGCGGCCCGTCATCTATCCGGTTTAATCGGGCACGTGGCATTGCGGACCGGCCGCGGGCACCCTATGTCTAAGGGGTGAAGCATCTTCCTTCGACCATCTGTTTCCCCAGGGCTTCAGCTGTTCTTATGACGACACTGAGCCAGGTCACCGCATCTTGCGGGTGACGCCACAGACAGGAGACGACACGATGGCCAATGGCACCGTGAAATGGTTCAACCAATCCAAAGGCTTCGGCTTTATCGCCCCCGAGGGCGGCAGCAAGGACGTTTTCGTTCATGCCTCCGCGCTGGAACGGGCCGGCATTCACCGGCTCGACGACGGGCAGGCCGTGACCTTCGATATCGAAAGCGGCCGCGACGGGCGGGAATCGGCGGGCAACCTCGCCCTGGCGTAAGCCGTGAACACGTGACGACCGGGACGGGGGCGGCCAGGCGGCTTCCCCCGTCTTTTCATTTGAGCCGGCGGCAGATGCCGGGCACAACAGGAGAAGGAGACGACGCGATGCCGAAACCGACCAAGCCCGGACAGGCCGCCGGAACCCCGACACGGGCGGAAACGCTTCTGGAAAAGACCACGCGCGCCGCGTGGGACATCATCGACGACGAAAACGCCAAGCGCGATCTCAAGACCGAGCGGCTGCGCGAGGCGCGGCTGGCGCGCGCCAATGATTCAGCCGACGAGACAGCGGTTGACGAGACGCCCCCGATGACCAAGACTGCGCGCAAGAAAGCCCGGGCCACGTCAGGCACGTCCTGACCGGCGGCGCAGTGCCGCCCCAGCCTTCACCGGGCCGAAAATTCACGGCATTCTCCCACGGAAAGGTATCGGATTGAGACCTTCAGACTGGACCCGCACGCTCGCGCAGTATCGCGAGCCCTTCCCCCTGCGCAGCCTTCTCGAACTGGCCGTCACGCTGCTGCCGTTCCTCGGGATCTGGGCGCTGGCATGGTGGGCGCACACGATCAGCCCGTGGCTGTCGCTGCCGCTGGCGGTGGTGAACGCCGCCTTCCTCGTGCGGCTGTTCATGATCCAGCACGATTGCGGCCACGGCGCGTTCTTCAAGGATCGCAAGCTGGGCGACTGGGTCGGGCGCGGCATCGGCGTGCTGACCCTGACCCCCTATGACGTGTGGCGGCGCACCCATGCCATCCACCACGCCTCCTCGGGCAATCTCGACCGGCGCGGGGTGGGCGACCTGCCGACGCTGACGGTGCGCGAATACCGCGAGAAAACCCGCCTCGGCCGGGCCGGCTATCGCCTCGTGCGGAACCCGGTCTTCCTGTTCGGGATCGTGCCGTTCTACACCTTCTTCCTGCAACACCGGGTGCCGGCCGGGCTGATGCGCTCGGGCTGGCGCTACTGGTTCAGCGCGATGGGCACCAACCTTGCCATCGCCGCGGTGGTGGCGCTCCTGGCGTGGCTGGGCGGGGCCGATGTGCTGCTGCTGATCTACCTGCCCACGACGCTTCTGGCGGCGATGGCGGGGATGTGGCTGTTCTACGTACAGCACCAGTTCGAGGAGACGCACTGGGACCGCGAGGAGGACTGGAACATCCAGGAGGCGGCGTTGCATGGCAGTTCCTATTATGACCTGCCGGGCGTGCTGCGCTGGGTCACGGCGAATATCGGCGTGCATCACGTGCACCACATGGCGAGCCGCATTCCCTTCTACCGGCTGGGCGAGGTCCTGCGCGATCACGATATCCTGTCGCGGATGAAGCGGCTGACGCTGATGGACAGCATCCGCTGCGCGCGGCTGCACCTGTGGGACGAGCAGAGCCGGCGGCTGGTGTCCTTCGCCGGGGCGCGGGCGGTGGCCTAGCCCCGGATCAGCAGGGCGCCGCGGGGCACGAAGACGTTGCACCGGCCCGGCGGCGGCTGGTGCCCGACGGGGCGGTTTGGATACCAGAGGCGGCAGAGACCCGGCGGCGGCATGGCGCCGGGCGGCACGTGGTGGCCGGCCCGGCCGTGCCGGGGCCGGGCCGCGCGGTTGTTCCCGGACAGCACCCGGACGAGCACGCCGGAGGAGGCGTCGATCAGCACGCGGGAGCCGTCATTCGCCGCCGCGTACCAGAGGCCGCGCTCGAGCCGGCGGCCGTAGTCGCGGTAATAGGCCTCGGGCCCGAGCAGGCGGTAGAGATCACGCGGGACGTAGTTGCCACGAACCAGGGCATCGCGCCTTCCGTCATTGAAGCCTTCGCGGTAGGCGCGGGTCTCGTTCAGGCTCTGGGCAGAGGCGTCGGATACCGCGAGGGCCAGGGTTGCAAACGCCGCGAGGGTGGCGGAGCGGGGAAATGTGGGCATGGTCGATCCTTCCGGCTTTCGCCGCGCAGCTGACACGCGATGGGGGGCGGATCGGAAGGTGTGCCGGGCTGGCGGCGCGATCTCGGCAGGCGGCTGCCGACACGGCGCCGGGCGGCGGGCGGCTTCTGGCCGATGGCGCGGGACATCGCCGCCATTGCCCCGCCGTGGCCGCCTGCCCTATCCTGTCGCGGAGTACCCCCCCGGGAAAGGATGGCCGCCATGCTGATGCAGTGGCTCGAAGGGCTCAGCTATGTCGTCACCGTGCTCGGCTTTCCGATCGCGATCTTCGTGATCGTCCGCGAGGAGCGGCTGCGGCGGATCAACGAGGAGCACGAGCTGCACCGCAACCTGACGCAGGAATATGACGGCTTCCTGCGGCTGGTGATGGACAATGCCGACCTTTTGCTGATGAGCCGCGGTGTGCCGAAGTCCACGCTGACCGAAGAGCAGCAGGAGCGCCGGCAGATCGTGTTCGAGATGCTCGTGTCGCTGTTCGAGAAGGCCTATATCATCCTGCATTCGGAGCATCTGACCGGCGATGCCAGGCGGCGCTGGCTGTCGTGGGAGGATGACATGATCGAATGGCTGCGCCGGCCCGATTTCCGCGCGGCGCTGCCCCGGCTTCTTGAGGGCGAGGATGACGAGTTCAGCGCCTATATCACCGGGCTGACGGAGAAGGCCGACCGGCGGGGCGCCTATTCGCCGTAGGGCACCCAGACGGTTTTGACCTCTGTCGCCTGGTCGAGGAAGGCGCGGCCTTCGGCCTCGGGCGCGAACCAGTCGCGGGCGTGGCCGTTATTGACCCATGTGCGTTTGAGGTTGCCGGCGCTGGCGCGTTCGATTTCCCCCGAGACGTCGGAGGAGGAGAAGGACCACGCGGCGTCGATATCGGCGTGGCCGGCGAGGTGGGGGGCGAGTTCGGTGTGCGAGCCGGTGAGGATGTTCGCCACGCCGCCCGGCACGTCGGAGGTTTCGAGGATCTGCACGAATTCCAGCGCCGGGAGCGGGAAGGGTTCGGAGGTCAGCAGCACCGCGCGGTTGCCCATCGCCATGACCGGGCCAAGGACGGAGACGAGGCCGAGGAGCGGCGCCTCGTCGGGGCAGATGGCGCCGATCACGCCCACCGGTTCGCGCATCGCCAGCGCCATGCCGCGGAGGGGGACGCCATGCGCCTGACCGTCGAACTTGTCGGCCCAGGCGGCATAGGTGAAGAGGCGGCTGGTGGCGGCCTCGACCTCGCGCTTGCCGGTGCGGGTGCCGGTCTGGGCGTCGATCTGTGCGGCGAAATCGGTGGCGCGGGCCGAGAGGTTCTCGGCCATGTAGTAGAGGATCTGCGCCCGGGCATGGCCGGGGGTCGAGGCCCACGCAGAGGCGCCGCGGGCCGCCTCGACCGCGTTGCGGATGTCCTTGCGGTTGGCGATGGGCACCTGGCCCAGCAGCTTGCCCGTACGGGAGTGTATGGTTCGGGAGTAACCGCCGTCGGGCCGGGCCTGCTTGCCGCCGATATAGAGCTTGGGGGTGCGGTCGATGCCGTCGTCGGGATCGCCGTTGCCGGGGAAGGGTTCGATGGGTTTGAGTTTCTTCGAAGTGCCCGACGGCTTGAGATAGGCCGACAGCCCCTCCCACCCGCCTTCGCGGCCGAAGCCGCTTTCGCGCACCCCGCCGAACGGGGCGGCGGCGTCGAACATGTTGGTGCCGTTGACCCAGACCACGCCCGCCGCCAGCTTCGGCGCCACGTCGAGCGCGAGGTTGAGGTTCTCGGACCAGACCGAGGCCGCCAGCCCGTAGCGGGTGTTGTTGGCAAGCTGCACCGCCTCGGCCGGCGTGCGGAAGGTGGTGCCGACGAGGACGGGGCCGAAGATCTCCTCCTGCATGAGCGGGTCGGCGGGGGACAGGCCGGTGATGAGCGTGGGCGGGTAGAAGGCGCCGGTTTGCGGGGTGTCGATATCGGCGCGGTAGGTCTGGCCGCTGGTGCAGGCGTCGACCATCTTCGCCACGCGGTCGCGCTGGACGGGGTCGACCATGGCGCCGATATCGATGCACTTGTCGAGCGGGTTGCCCATGCGCAGGTTGGCCATGCGATGGCGCAGCTTGTCGTGGAAGCGGTCGGCCACGCCTTCCTGCACCAGCAGGCGGGAGCCGGCGCAGCAGACCTGACCCTGGTTGAACCAGATGGCATCGACAAGGCCTTCGACGGCGGAATCCAGGTCGGCATCGTCGAAGACCACGTAGGGCGACTTGCCGCCCAGTTCGAGGGTGAGCGCCTTGCCCTGCCCTGCCGTGACCTCGCGGATGCGGCGGCCGACGGCGGTGGAGCCGGTGAACGCGACCTTGTCGATGCCGTCATGGGCGACGATCATTTCGCCGACCGAGCCATCGCCGGTGACGATGTTCACCACGCCCTTCGGCAGCCCGGCCTGCCGGCAGATATCTGCGAAGAGCAACGCCGTGAGCGAGGTCCATTCGGCGGGTTTCAGGACCACGGTATTGCCCGCCGCCAGCGCCGGGGCGATCTTCCACGACAGCATCAGCAGCGGGAAGTTCCACGGGATCACCTGACCGCAGACGCCGAGTGCCTGCTGACCCGGCCTCTCGCTTTCCAGAAGCTGGGCAAGGCCGGCGTGGAAGTAGATATGCCGCTGGGCCAGCGGCACGTCGATATCGCGCGCCTCGCGGATGGGTTTGCCATTGTCGAGGGTTTCGAGCACGGCGAAGAGGCGGGCGTGTTTCTGGAGGAGGCGCGCCAGCGCGTAGAGGTACCGCGCCCGGCCGGGCCCGCCGAGGCGTTCCCACTTGCCCTGCGCCTTGCGGGCCGCCGCCACGGCCGCGTCGACATCCGCCGCGGTGGCCTGTGTCAATGTTGCCAGCACCTCGCCGGTGGCCGGGTTCTTCGAGTCGAACCCCTCGCCCGGCTCGGTGAAGGTGCCGTCGATGAAATGGCCGAACCGGTCGCCCTGGTCGACCAGCCAGGCATAGGCGTCGGCGGCGCTTTCGGGGGCCGAACCATACGCCATCGTATCGTATATGTCGCGCACACTCATGGCTTCTTCTTGGTCCAAATACTCAAATGGCGCAACGCCGGCCCCGCGCGATCACGCAACGGCATGGCGCCACCCGGCGGAGTAATCGCCCGTTACGTGATGCTCCAGCTGCCGCTCGATATCCCCGAGCAGCGACGACGCCCCGAAGCGGAAGAGGTCGGGGCGGAGCCAGCGGTCGCCCAGCTCCTCCTTGATCATCGAGAGGTAGACGAGCGCGTCCTTCGCCTTGGAAATCCCGCCCGCCGGTTTGTAGCCGACGCGCCAGCCGGTCGCGGCGTGGTACTCGCGGATGGCGCGCAGCATGACCAGCGTCACCGGCAGGGTGGCGTTGACGCTTTCCTTGCCGGTCGAGGTCTTGATGAAATCCGCCCCCGCCATCATGCAGACCAGCGAGGCGCGGGCCACGTTGCGGAGCGAGCCCAGCTCGCCGGTGGCGAGGATGGCCTTCACATGCGCCTCGCCGCAGGCCTCGCGAAAGGCGCGCATTTCGTCGTAGAGCGCCTGCCAGTTGCCGGTCAGGACGTGGCGGCGGGAGATGACGATGTCGATCTCGCGGGCGCCGGCGGCGGTGCTGGCCTCGATTTCCGCGACGCGCAGGGGGAAGGGCGACAGGCCCGCAGGGAAGCCGGTGGAGACCGCGGCGACGGGGATGTTGGTGCCCTGCAGGGCGGCGACGGCGGGGGCGACCATCTCGTGGTAGACGCAGACGGCGCCGACGGTGAGGCCTTCCATGCCGAGGGCTTCGAGCAGGTCGTGGCGCACCGGCTGGCGGGCCTTGGCGCAGAGGCGGCGGACGCGTCCCTCGGTGTCGTCGCCCGAGAGCGTCGTGAGGTCGATGCAGGAGATTGCCCGGCAGAGCCACGCCGCCTGGTGGTCCTTCTTGACGCTGCGGCGGCCCGGCAGGGTTTTCGCGCGGCGTTCGATGGCGGAGGTGTTGGCCTGGACCGAGCGGAGCCAGCCGAGGTCGAGCGGGAGGCCCGCGTT
Source organism: Roseovarius sp. (assembly GCF_030373445.1). GTDB lineage: Bacteria > Pseudomonadota > Alphaproteobacteria > Rhodobacterales > Rhodobacteraceae > Roseovarius. Next base: position 264,629 of record NZ_JAUCYU010000004.1, on the reverse strand, counting down.
GCGCGGCTCGACCGCCTGCGGCAGGTGCATCTGCGCGGGGTCGGTTTGCGTGGGTGCGGGGGCGTCTTGCGTGTCGCTCATGGGGGAAGCGTTGCACGGGGCCCCGGCCTTGGCAAGCGGGCCGCGGCGGCAGACTTGGGCGGTTTCGGCGGGGGAATGCCGGGCAAAATGAGAATAAGTCGCAACTGCATTGACTTTTTGCGAATGACTCGCATATTCATGAGCCAAGACAACCGAAAGGACCGCGATTCATGCTGACCCTGCGACGTCACTTCCTTGGATTGATCCTGGCCGGTACGGCGCTGGCCGCGGGCCCGCTGCAGGCGGCCGAGGAAAGGATCGGCGTGGTCGCCACGACCAGCATGATCGCCGATGCCGCGCGGCAGGTGGGCGGCGAACTGGTCGAGGTGCAGGGGCTGATGGGCCCCGGCGTCGACCCGCATTCCTATCGCCAGACGCGCACCGATATCGTTGCGCTCACGCGCGCCGACCTGGTGCTGTGGCACGGGCTTTACCTCGAGGCGCAGATGGAAGAACTGCTGCTGAAGCTGGCCGAGCGCGGCAATGTCGTCGCCGTGGGCGAGGCCGTGCCGGTGGACGAGCGGATCGGCCACGAGGATTACGAGAACAAGTTCGACCCCCACGTCTGGATGGTGCCGGAGCTGTGGGCGCACGTGGTGCGCGGTGTGGAAGCGGCGCTGGCCGAGACCGCGCCGGAACATGCGGAGGTGTTCGCCGCCAATGCCGAGGCGCACCTGGCCGAGATCGACCGGCTGGGCGCCTATGCCCGCGAGACGCTGGCCACGGTGCCCGAGCCCGCCCGCGTGCTGCTGACCGCGCATGACGCGTTCGGCTATTTCGGGCGGAGCTATGGTTACGAGGTTGTCGGCATCCAGGGGATTTCGACCGAGTCGGAGGCCGGGCTGGACCGGATCAGGACGCTGGTCGACATGCTGGTCGAGCGGGAGATCGGGGCGGTGTTCGTGGAAAGCTCCGTCTCCGACCGGAACATGCGCGCGCTGGTCGAAGGGGCCGCGGCGCAGGGCCACGAGGTGAAGATAGGCGGCGAGCTGTTTTCCGACGCGATGGGCAAGCCGGGTACTTACGAGGGCACTTATATCGGGATGATCGACCATAACGTGAGCACCATTGCCGGGGCGCTGGGGGGCGATGTGCCCGAGCGGGGCATGACCGGCAAGCTGGCGGCGGGGAGTTGAGGCGATGAACCTGACGCTTGCAGCGAAGGACGGGCGCAACCAGCCCCGCGACGAGGGGCGGGCCGAAAGCCCGCTGGCGGTGCGGGGGCTGACCGTTTCCTATGGCGAGAAGCCGGCGGTGTTCTCGGTCGATGCGACGTTCCGGGCGGGGGCCATGACGGCGATCGTGGGCCCGAACGGGGCGGGGAAATCGACGCTGTTGAAGGCCGCGCTGGGGATCGTGCGGCCGCTGTCGGGGAAGGTGACCTGTTATGGCAAACCGCTGGCGAAGCAGCGCGGTCGGATCGCCTATGTGCCGCAGCGGGCGAGCGTGGACTGGGATTTCCCGACGCGGGTGATCGACGTGGTGCTGATGGGGTTGTACCGGCAGCTTGGGCTGCTTGGCCGGGTCAGGGCCGGGCAGATGGAGACGGCGCTGGCCTGTCTTGACCGCGTCGGCATGAGGGAGTTTGCCGACCGGCAGATCGGGCAGTTGTCGGGCGGGCAGCAGCAGCGGGTCTTCCTGGCCCGGGCGCTGGCGCAGGGGGCGGAGCTGTACCTGCTGGACGAGCCGTTCGCCGGCGTGGATGCGGCGACGGAAAAGGCGATCATCGCCGTGCTGAAAGAGCTGAAGGCGCAGGGCAAGACGGTGGTGGCGGTGCATCACGACCTGTCGACGGTGCCGGAGTATTTCGACCGGGTGTTCCTGATCAACACCACCCGGGTGGCCGAGGGCACGGTCGAGGAGGCGTTCACCGAGGCACATCTGCACGAGGCCTATGGCGGGCGTCTGGCGACAGCGCAGATGTCGGTGGCGGGGTAGGATTTCGCAATGGCTTGGACGTGGCACGATCCGCGCCCCGGTTTCGGAGCCGGGGCCTTGTGGCTGGCCCAGAGGCCCCGGGCCAGGCCCGGGGCGGGGGATGTCTGGACTGCCGGGCGATCGCCAGGCCGCGGGGTGGCGACGCAACGGTGGTGTTGGGCAGTTTATCCCCGCCAAATCAGTGTGACGTCAAAGGGCAGTTCTGCCTTCACCAAATCGCCAGCCCGTCGGGGCGGCCTGGCGGTCGCGCGGCGGCGCGCCAAGGCGCGCCTTGATTCCGCGCGCGGGGTTTGAGCCATGCTGCTTGAGGCCCTTACCCTGCAACTTGGTTACAACGCTACGCTGGTGACCATCGGCGCCACCCTGTTGGGTATCGCGGCCGGGGCGACGGGCACGTTCCTTTATGTCGGCAAGCGGGCGCTGGTCAGCGATGCAATCAGCCATGCGACGCTGCCGGGTGTCGGGCTGGCGTTCATCGCGATGGTGCTGCTGGGGGGCGACGGGCGGTTCCTGCCGGGGTTGTTGCTGGGCTCGGCCGTCTCCGCCGCGATTGGCCTCCTCTGCGTGAGCTGGCTGTCCACCCGCACGCGACTGGCGGAGGATGCGGCAATCGGGGCGGTGCTGTCGGTGTTCTTCGGGCTGGGGATCGTGTTGTTGACGGTGATCCAGACGATGAGTTCCGGGCGGCAGGCGGGGCTCGAGACGTTCCTGCTGGGCTCGACCGCGGGGATGCTGTGGAACGACGCGGTGATCATCGCGGCAGGCGGCGCGCTGGTGCTGGCGCTGGTGGTACTGTTGCGGCGGCCGATGACGCTGGTGGCGTTCGATGCCGAGTTCGCGGCCTCGACCGGAGTGGACGTGCGGCGGACCGATCTTGCGATGATGGGGCTGGCGCTGGCAATCACGGTGGTCGGGCTGAAGATCGTCGGGCTGATCCTGATCGTGGCGCTCTTGATCATCCCCGCCGTCGCGGCGCGGTTCTGGAGCGACCGGATGGGCCGCGTGGTGGGCATCGCAGGCGCCATCGGCGGGGCGTCGGGCTGGATCGGCGCGGCGCTGTCGGCGACGGCGCCGGACCTGCCCACGGGGCCGATCATCGTCATCGTCGCCGCGAGTTTCTTCGCCGTCTCGCTGCTGTGCGCGCCGGGGCGCGGGGTGCTGGCGGCAGTGCTGCGGCATCGCAGGTTCCGGGCAAGGGTGCATGTGCGGCAGGGGCTGCTGGCACTGGCGCAGGAGCAGCCGATCTACGAGGGGCTGACGCTGCGGCTGATGCGGCGGGCGGGGCTGATCCGGGCCGACGGCGTGGCCACGGAGGCGGGGCGCGCGAAGGCCGCCCGCGCGCTGCTGGACGAACGGCGGTGGCAATTGCTGCGCGCCGACCCGCGGCACGAGGCGGCCGCCGCACGGTATGACGGGCTGACGCCGCTGGAGACGCTTTTGACGGCGGACCAGATTGCCGAGCTGGACCGGGCGCTGAAACCGGAGGTGGCGACGTGATGGGGCTGGAATTCGTTTCGCTGTCGCTGCCGCCGCTGCTGATCGGGATCTTCGCGGCGATTGCCTGTGCCCTGCCGGGAAATTTCCTGCTGCTGCGGCGGCAGGCGCTGATTGGCGACGCGATCAGCCACGTGGTGCTGCCGGGGATCGTGCTGGCCTTCCTGGTGACGGGGGCGGTGTCGGCCTGGCCGATGCTGTTGGGCGCGGGGGCGGCGGCGCTGGTGACGGTGCTGCTGATCGAGATCATCCGCCGGGTGGGCCGGATCGAGCCGGGCGCGGCGATGGGGGTGGTGTTCACCGCGATGTTCGCGGGCGGCGTGCTGCTGCTGGAGCAGTCGGATACGTCGAGCGTGCATCTCGACGTTCAGCACGCGCTTTACGGCAACCTCGAAAGCCTGATCTGGCTGGACGGGCTGGGCTGGGCGTCCTTGCTGGATTGGGAGGCGCTGAAGGGGATACCGCCGGAACTGCCGCGGATGTTCTTCACGCTGGTTTTCGTCTGCGGGTTCATCTTCCTGCTGTGGCGGCCGCTGAAGCTGTCGACCTTCGACGAGGGGTTCGCGCGGACGCTGGGCCTGCCCACCGGGCTGATCGGGCTGTCGCTGGTGGTGGTGGCGGCCACAGCGGCGGTGGCGGCGTTCGACGCGGTGGGGTCGATCATCGTGATTGCCATGTTCATCTGCCCGCCGGCCGCGGCGCGGATGATGACCAACCGGCTGGAGCGGCAGATCGGATGGTCGGTGGGGTTCGCGACGCTGTCGGCGGTGTTGGGCTACGTGCTGGCGGGGTACGGGCCTTTGTGGCTGGGCGGGCAGAACGCGGTGAGCGCGGCGGGGATGATCGCGACGGTGTCGGGGGTGATCCTTGGCGTGGCGGCTTTGGCGGGGCCGTGCCGGCATCGGGCGGGGGCGCCTGCGGGGTAGTTCAGAACCGGGGGCCAGCCCCCGGACCCCCGGGATATTTTTGGCCAGAAGAAGCGTGGGGCGGGTTTGACCGTCTGGCCTTGGCTCAGAGACCCAGGGCCTTGCCGACGGCGGCGAGGCCGGGGGCGAGGAGGTCGTCGGGGGTGTGGGTGGCGCAGGGGACGCTTTGGGCCTTGAGCGCGGTGGCGACGGGGGCCGGGGGCGGGGCGATGACCGCGACCTGCTGGCCCAGCCAATAGGCGCGGGCGGCGGCAAGCTCGGCGCCGATGAGGTGGCCGGTGAGGGCCTGCAGGTTGCCGGAAACCTCGGCCGCGCGGAGATGGGCGGCGAGGCGTTCGGGGCGGCTGAGGCTGTCGGCGATGGCGTCGGCATCGGGGGTTTCGGCCCCGCCCAGCGCGTCGACCAGCCGGGGGGTGAGGAAGCTTTGCGAGCTGACCGCCTCGCCCGCGCTGATATGCACCCAATGGCTGACCGGGCCTTCGGTGACGTTGATCACCCCGTCCCAGTCGGGCTGGGACGCGAGGAAGCCCGCGAGCCAGAGCCGGACCCAGCCGCCGATCACGTCGGCCGGGGTTTTCTGGCTGAAGCCGGGCAGGCCGGGGCCGGAGGCGGGCAGGATCGGGGCGGGCAGGCCGGCGGGGGTGCCGTCGCCGATGCGGAGGATGCGGTCGGCGGGTTCGGAAAGTGCCTCGAGCGCCGCGCTCTCGCTGCCGGCGGCGACCTGCTCGAGCAGCCGCCCCCCTTTCATGGCGCAGGCGCGCACCCCTTCGGGGGCGAGGCCCAGCGCGACCCAGCCGGTCATTGCGCGTTGAGCTGGCGCAGGAGCCCCGACACGTCATAGCCCGCCGCCGCCGCGCGGCGTTCGATCTCGGCATCGTCCATGGTGCCGTGCTGGGCCAGCGCCCAGAGCATGGTGCAGCGCGTGCCCGAGCGGCAATAGGCCAGCATCGGCTTGGGCATGGTGTCGAGCGCGGCGCGGAACTCGTCGAGCGCCTCGGGGGTGATCATGCCCGAGACGATCGGGACGGTGCGGACCTCGAGCCCCTCGGCCTCGGCCGCCTCGGCGATCAGGGCGTAGCCGGTCTGGCCCGGCTCTTCCCCGTCGGGGCGGTTGCACATGATCGAGCGGAAGCCGGCGCCCGCGATCTCGCGCATGTGCTCGACGTCGATCTGCGGTGAGACGGTGTATTCATCGGTGATCTGGCGCAGGTCCATTGGGCGGACTCCCGTTAGCTTTCGTTGGCGGTATTAGCGCTGAAAACCGCACGGATTTCAATGCCATCCGGCGTTGACATTTGCCGGCACGGGGCCAAACCTTGCCTGACGCTGGGTGAGGAGGCGCGAGCGATGGGCGAGGCCCGGTGGGAATTCTGGATCGACCGGGGCGGCACCTTCACCGACGTGGTGGCGCTGGCGCCCGATGGCGGCGTGCATACCCACAAGCTGTTGTCGGAGAACCCCGAGCGCTATCGCGATGCCGCCGTGCAGGGCATTCGCGAGGTGATGGGCGAGGCGGGGAATTTCGCCGACGGGTCGATCCGGGCGGTGAAGATGGGCACGACGGTGGCGACGAACGCGCTGTTGGAGCGGAAGGGCGAGCGGGTGCTGCTGCTGATCACGGAGGGGTTTCGCGACCTGCTGCGGATCGGATACCAGACGCGGCCGCGGCTGTTCGACCTGCATATCAGGCGGCCCGACCTGCTGTACGAGGAGGTGGCGGAGCTGGACGAGCGGCTGGATGCCGATGGTGCGGTGGTGCGCCCGCTGGACGAGCACAAGGCGCGGATCACGCTGCAAGGGGCGTATGACAAGGGCATCCGGGCGGTGGCGATTGCCGGGCTGCACGCCTATCTCAACCCGGAGCACGAGCGGCGGGTGGCGGATATCGCGGCCGAAATCGGGTTCACCCAGATCACCGCCAGCTACCAGGTCAACCGGCTGGCCAAGCTGGTGGGGCGCGGGGATACGGCGGTGGTGGATGCGTACCTGTCGCCCTTGTTGCGGCGCTACGTGGAGCAGGTGGCCGATGCGCTGGACGTGGGGCGGGCCTGCGAGGCGCTGTTGTTCATGCAGTCGAATGGCGGGCTGACCGATGCGCGGCTGTTCCAGGGGAAGGACGCGATACTGTCGGGGCCGGCGGGCGGGATCGTCGGCATGGTCAAGACCGGCGAGGCGGCGGGGCATGACCGGCTGATCGGGTTCGACATGGGCGGGACATCGACGGATGTCAGCCACTATGCCGGCGATTACGAGCGGAGCTTCGAGACGGAAGTGGCGGGCGTGCGGATGCGGGCGCCGATGATGGATATCCATACCGTGGCCGCCGGAGGCGGATCGATCTGCAAGTTCGAGGACGGGCGGTTCCAGGTCGGGCCGGAGAGCGCCGGGGCGGACCCGGGGCCGGCGTGCTATCGGCGGGGCGGGCCGCTGGCGGTGACGGATTGCAACGTGATGCTGGGCAAGCTGAACGCGGCGCATTTCCCGGCGGTGTTCGGGCCGGAGGGGGACGCGCCGCTTGATGCCGACGTAGTGAGACAGCGGTTTGCCGAGCTGGCCGAGGCGGTGGCGGCAGAGACCGGGGAGGCGGCGCGCAGCCCCGAGGAGATGGCCGAGGGCTTCCTGCGGATCGCCGTCGATAACATGGCCAATGCCATCAAGAAGATCTCGGTGCAGCGCGGGCATGACGTGACGCGCTATACGTTGCAGTGCTTTGGCGGCGCGGGCGGGCAGCATGCCTGTCTGGTGGCCGATGCGCTGGGGATGACCCGCGTGCTGATCCATCCGCATGCCGGGGTGTTGTCGGCCTATGGCATGGGGCTGGCCGAGGTCCGGGCGATGCGCGAGGTGCAGATGGACGCGCCCTTGGCGGAGGTCGAGGCGGCACGGGAGGTGCTCGACCGGATCTCGGGGCAGGCGAGGACCGAGGTCGAGAGCCAGGGGATCACCGATATCGACGTCGAGACACGGGCGCATCTGCGCTATGACGGCTCGCACCAGGCGCTGGAGGTGCCGTTCGGTGACGCCGACGCGATGCGCGAAGGGTTCGAAGAGGCGCACCGCCAGCGGTTCGGTTTCGCCTCGCCCGAGCGGGAGATCGTGTTCGAGATGCTGAGCGTCGAGGCGATCGGGCGCACGGGGCAGAGCCCCGGCGCGGCCCTGCCGGAGGGAGATGGCAGGCCGGTGGCGCAGGTGCCGGTGCATATCGAGGGCGAACGGCGGGAGGTGCCGTTATACGAACGGGAGAGGCTGTCGCCGGACAGCCGGATCACCGGGCCGGCGATCATCACCGAGGCCACAGGCACCAACGTGGTCGAGCCGGGCTGGGCCGCGTCCGTGGACCGGATGGGCAACCTGCTGCTGGAACGGGTCGAGGCCAAGGCGCGGGATCATGCGGCGGGAACGGGCGCCGACCCGGTGCTGCTGGAGGTGTTCAACAACCTGTTCATGTCTGTGGCCGACCAGATGGGCGCGACGCTGGAGAACACGTCGGCCTCGGTCAATATCAAGGAGCGGCTGGATTTCTCCTGTGCCATCTTCGACGCGCGCGGCGACCTGGTGGCGAACGCGCCGCATGTGCCGGTGCATCTCGGGTCGATGTCGGAGTCGATCAGGACGGTGATGCGGCTGAACCCGGACGTGGCGCCGGGCGATGCCTATGTGCTGAACTCGCCCTACAATGGCGGCACGCATCTGCCGGATGTCACGGTGGTGACGCCGGTTTTCGTGGGCGACAAGCCGGTTTTCTGGCTTGGCTCGCGCGGGCATCATGCGGATATCGGGGGGCGCACGCCCGGCAGCGCGCCGCCCGACAGCCGGCACATCGACGAGGAAGGCGTGCTGATCGACAACGTGAAGCTGGTCGACAAGGGCAGGTTGCTGGAGCAGGAGGCGGAGGCGTTGCTGGCCTCGGGGCGCTACCCTTGCCGCAACATCCCGCAGAACATGGCCGACCTGAAGGCGCAGATTGCCGCGAACGAGACCGGGCGGCAGGCGCTTCTGAAGGTGGTCGACAATTTCGGGCTGGACGTGGTGCGGGCCTATATGGGCCACGTGCAGGACAATGCCGAGGAAAGCGTGCGGCGGGTGATAGACCGGCTGACCGACGGGCGGTTCACCTACCCGATGGATCATGGCGCGGTGATCGAGGTGAAGGTGACGGTGGATGCGGAGACCCGCGAGGCCACGATCGACTTCACCGGCACCAGCCCGCAACACGAGGGGAATTACAACGCCCCCAGGTCGATCTGCCGGGCGGTGGTGCTGTACGTGTTCCGGACGATGGTGGGGGCGGAGATCCCGCTGAACGAGGGCTGCCTGAAGCCCTTGAACATCGTGATCCCCGAAGGCTCGATGCTGAACCCGGTTTACCCGGCGGCGGTGATTTCCGGCAATACGGAGGTGAGCCAGGCCACCTGTAACGCGCTTTACGGCGCGCTGCACGTGATCGCGGGAAGCCAGGCGACGATGAACAATTTCGTCTGGGGCAATGACCGGTTCCAGAATTACGAAACCATCGCCGGGGGCACCGGCGCGGGGCCGGGGTTCGACGGGTGCGACGCGGTGCAGACGCATATGACCAACACGCGGATGACCGACCCGGAGATCCTCGAGAAACGGTTTCCGGTCAGGTTGGAGGAGTTCTCGATCCGGCCCGGATCGGGGGGTGCGGGCCGGTGGCGTGGCGGGAACGGGGTGATCCGGCTGTTGCGGTTCCTCGAACCGGCGACGGTGACCACGCTGTCGAATCACCGGATCATTCCGCCCTTCGGCGTGGATGGGGGCGAGCCCGGGAAGGTGGGGCGCAACTGGGCGGTTCTGCCCGATGGGGAGCGGCGCGAGATGGCTGGAAATGACGAGATAGAGCTGCCCGCGGGCAGCGTTTTCGGCATGGAAACCCCCGGCGGGGGCGGTTGGGGCGCGCCATAACCCGCCGATCCGGCTTTGACAGAAAGGTGAAATCGCGCGACACTGTGCTACCTCCAGTGGAGGAGGATCCGGTATGATCAGGAAGATCACCCTTCTGCTGCTGTCGCTGGGCTTTGTCCTGGGCGGGGTCGTGTTTGCCCTGAACGAGCTGAACCTTGCGACCGGAAGCAGCAACCAGGACCATATCTATATCGCGCTGTTCGGCGGCGGGCTGTTGGGGTTCGTCGGCGTCGTGCTGTTCTTCGCCGGGATCCGGAAACCCGATGACGAGGCGGACAGGTATTATGCCGTCGGCGGCTCGACCCTGGCCGAGGATCCGGAAGACTACCGCGACTGAGCGCGGCCGCCTACCAGCGGTTCAGCGCGTCTTCATCCTCGTCCCGGGCGGCGACCCAGTCGGCGCCGTCCTGTGCCACTTCCTTTTTCCAGAACGGCGCGCGGGATTTCAGGAAATCCATCAGGAACTCCGCCGCCTGGAAAGCGTCGGCCCGGTGCGGGGCGGCGGTGGCGACCATCATGATCATCTCGCCCGGCGCCAGCGGCCCGTAGCGGTGGATGACCAGAAGGTCGCCGGTGTGCCAGCGGTCGGCGGCCTCTGACGCGATGGCCTCGATCGCCTTTTCGGTCATGCCCGGGTAATGCTCGATCTCCATCGCGCGGAGGCCGCCACCCTCCAGGTCACGGACGATGCCGGTGAAGGTGACGACGGCGCCCATGCCCGCCTGGCGCGCGGCGAAGGCGCCGGCCTCGGCGCCGAAATCGAACGGCTCTGCCTGAACGCGGATCTCCATGCGCCTCAGCCCCCGGTCATCGGCGGGAAGAACGCCACCTCGCGCACGCCGTCAAGGGGGGCGTCGAAATCGGAAAGCTGCTGGTCGACCGCCACGCGCAGCGCGGAAAGGTCGGCGAAGGCGGCGGCATAGCGCTCCTCGCGGCTGCACAGGTCCTCGACCAGCTCGCGCACCGTGCCGGGGGGCGTTTCGATGCAGTCTTTCGGATGGCCGATGCGTTCGCGCACCCATGCGAAATAGAGAACATCCATCACGTCAGTCCTTCAGAAACGGAGTCGCCTTGCGGAAATAGTCGAACCCGGTGATGAGCGTCAGCGCCGCGGCGATCCAGAGAAGCCAAAGGCCCACATGGCCCGACCAGACCATGCCGGTCATCTTCCATTGCAGGCCGTGCAGGTCGTCCTCCTGCCCGCGCAGGATGGCGTCGACGAGGTTCTGATCCATGCCTTCGGTGCTGGCCCAGAGGTAGTGCTCGAACACGCCCTGGGCAAAGAGCACGGCGATGGCGACCATCTGGGCGGTTGTCTTCCACTTGGCGAGCTTCGTGACCTTGAGCGTGCCCGCCGTGTCTCCGAGGAATTCGCGCAACCCGCTGACGAACACCTCGCGGAAGAGGATCACGGTGGCCGGCAGGACCAGCCAGGGCGACATGCTGGAATAGCCCACGATCACCATCAGCGCGATCACCACCATCGCCTTGTCGGCGATGGGGTCGAGCATGGTGCCGAGCTTGGTGGTCTGTTTCCACATCCGGGCGAGGTAGCCGTCGAAATAGTCGGTGATCGCCGCGCCCACGAAGAGGACAAGCGCAAACCAGTCGGCCCAGGGCCGGGTGAAATAGAGGAACATCACCGCCACCGCCGGCGCCGCCAGCAGCCGGAGGGTGGTGAGCACGTTTGGTATGGTCCACGTCATGGGGCCAGTCTTAGACCTTTCCGGAGGCACGGGAAAGGTCAAGCGTGGGTCTGGCCGGGGTTGGTTGGCCGCTTGTCCTGTCGTGCTCCTCTTCGGGGTGAACCGCCCTTTGCGCCGCTTGAATGGCGGTGTCAGGGGCGGTGAGGAATGGGGATGAGGTAAGCACGGGAAGGGGCCGTGGAAACCCCCGGGCGCCTAGCCCTTCTCGTGGAAATAGTCGTAGACCTTCTGGGCCAGTCCTTCCGACACACCCTCGACCGCCTTGAGGTCGCTCAGGGCCGCGCGGCTGACGGCCTTGGCGGAGCCGAAATGGGTAAGCAGCGCGCGTTTGCGGGCCGCGCCCACGCCGGGGATGTCGTCGAGCGGCGAGGCCGAGACGCCCTTGGCGCGTTTCGCCCGGTGGGTGCCGATGGCAAAGCGGTGCGCCTCGTCGCGCAGGCGCTGGATGAAATAGAGCACCGGGTCGTTGTGGCGCAAAGCGGTGGGGCGCTTGCCGACACGGTGGAATTCCTCCTTGCCGTGGTCGCGGTCGATGCCCTTGGCGACGCCGACCATGGGGATATCCTGCACGCCCATCTCGCGCATGATCTGGGCCACGGCGCTTACCTGCCCTGCCCCGCCGTCGATCAGCAGCAGGTCGGGCCAGTGCCCCTCTTCCCGGTCGGGGTCTTCCTTCAGCAGGCGCTTGAAGCGGCGGGTCAGCACCTCCTTCATCATGCCGAAATCGTCGCCCGGGGTCAGGTCGTCGCCGCGGATGTTGAACTTGCGGTACTGGTTCTTCATCAGCCCGTCGGGGCCGGCGACGATCATGGCGCCGACGGCGTTGGTGCCCTGGATGTGGCTGTTGTCGTAGACCTCGATGCGTTTCGGCGGCTCGTCCAGCTCGAACGCCTCGGCCAGACCCTTGAGCAGCTTGGCCTGCGTCGCCGTCTCGGCCATCTTGCGGGCGAGGCTCTCGCGGGCGTTGCGCAGGGCGCTGTCGACCAGCTCGGCCTTCTCGCCACGCCTGGGCACGAGGATCTCGACCTTGCCGCCGCGCTTGCCGGAAAGGGCGTCGGCCATCAGGTCTTCGTTCTCGATCGGGTGCGAGAGGATCACCTGCCGGGGCGGTTCCTTGTTGTCGTAGAATTGACCGAGGAAGGCCTCGAGCACCTCGGCCTCTTCCACGTCGGCGCCGACGCGGGGGTAGAAATCGTTGTTGCCCCAGTTCTGCCCGGCGCGGATGAAGAACACCTGCACGCAGGCCTGTCCGTTCTCGAGATGCAGCGCCAGCAGGTCGGCCTCGGTCACGGTGCGGGGGTTGATGCCCTGGGCCGTCTGCACCTGGGTCAGCGCCTTGATCCGGTCGCGCAGGGCGGCGGCGCGCTCGAACTCCATCTGTTCGGAGGCGTCCATCATCTGGGTCTTCAGCTTCTCCTGCACGTCGGTGGAGCGGCCGGAGAGATAGCGCTCGGCGTCGCGCACCTGTGCGCCGTACTCCTCTTCCGAGATGTAGCCGACGCAGGGCGCGGTGCAGCGCTTGATCTGGTATTGCAGGCAGGGGCGCGTGCGGCTTTCGAACATGGAATCCGAGCAGTTGCGGAGCTGGAACACCTTCTGAAGCTGCGCGAGCGTCCGGTTGACCGCGCCGGCGCTGGCGAAGGGGCCGTAATAGGCGCCCTTTTCGGTCTTGGCGCCCCGGTGCTTCTTGATCATCGGGTAGGGGTGCGCCTTGGTCACCATGATGTTGGGGAAGCTCTTGTCGTCGCGCAGGAGCACGTTGTAGCGCGGCTTCAACTGCTTGATGAGGTTCTGTTCGAGCAGCAGCGCCTCGGTCTCGGTCGAGGTGGTGAGGAACATCATCGACGCGGTTTCGCGGATCATCCGGGCGATGCGCGGGGTGTGACCGGCGGGGCGGGCATAGTTCGACACCCGCGCCCGGAGGTTGCGCGCCTTGCCGACATAGAGCACGCGCGCCTGCGCATCGAGCATCCGGTAGACCCCCGGCGAGGCGTCGAGCGTCTTCAGGTAGCCCTGGATCACGGAATGGCCGGTGCGCGGCGCGGTTTGCTGGGGTTGCTCGGTCATTGGGGGTACTTGATGATTCTTGGGCCGGGCTGCAATCTTAACCGGGTGAGATCAAGAGGAAAGCTTTCCACGATTCTTGTGGATAACTCTGCGGACAACTTCTTGGCATACCAAAATTTCCGTTGTTTTTGGCTGAGTTCGTTGACCTGATTAAATTTTAGGCAGTTTTTCAATGTATTGAAATCATTGGATAAAAAACTGTATATACAGCAATCTACTGAAAACATTAAACTTTTTGTAACGCTTCCCTCACGGGCGCGTGACAGGTGTACAACTTGTGGCAGGATCAGGGCTCGACGCCTTGGATGTCGGGTGTCTGCCATCCGAGGTGCTGGCCGCCGTCTACGCAGATCAACTGGCCCGTGACGGCCCGCGCGTCGAGCAGGTAGCCCAGCGCGGCGGTGATATCGGTGGCATCGGCGCCGCGTTGCAGGACGGTCGCCTGCCGCTGCCGGCGGAAGTGGTCGTCGCTCTGGCGGTGGCCGATGATCGTGGGGCCCGGGCCGATGCCGTTGACCCTGACCCTTGGCGCCAGCCCCTGCGCGGCGGTTTGCGTCAGGGTCCAGAGGGCCGACTTGGCGATGGTGTAGCTCATGAACTCGGGCGTCAGCTTGCGGACGCGCTGGTCGATCATGTTGACGACGAGGCCTTGCGCCACCGGCTCGCCGTTCTCTTCCGTTTCCGGGTCGGGCACCTGGGCCGCCAGCGCCTGGATCAGCACGAAGGGCGCGCGCAGGTTGCTTTCGAGATGCCTGTCCCAGCTGTCGCGGGTGGCGGTGTCGATCTTGTCATACTCGAAGATCGAGGCGTTGTTGACCAGCGTCAGGATGGGCCCGCCCAGCGCCTCGGCCGCGCGGGGGAGAAGGGCCTGCACCTCGTCCTCGACGAGCAGGTCGGCCTGAAGCGCCACGGCGCGGCGGCCCATCCCCTCGATCTCGGTCACCACGTCGGCGGCGGCGTCGGCGGAGGTGGCGTAATGCACCGCCACATCATGGCCGCGCCGCGCCAGTTCCAGCGCCATCGCGCGGCCCAGCCGCTTGCCCGCCCCTGTCACCAATGCCCCTGCCATGTGCCCTGCCCCCTGTTTCAGCTCAGTACGACAAAGACATAGATGAGATAGAGCGCCGTCAAGGCAATGCCCCAGAGACGGTTGATATCCATCCTCAGGAACACGAACGGCCCCAGCAGCAGCGACGCCGCCAGCATCACCCACAGGTCGAATTGCAGGAATTCCGGGTCAACGGGGATTTCGCCGATCATGGTGGTGATGCCGATGATGGCGAGAAGGTTGAACAGGTTCGACCCAATCACGTTGCCGAGCGCCACATCGGCCTGGCGGCGGAGCGCGGCCATCACGGTGGTCGCCAGTTCCGGCAGCGAGGTGCCCAGCGCCACCAGCGTCAGGCCGATGACCGAGTCGCTGACGCCGTAGCGGCGGGCGATGATCGAGGCATGGTCGACCAGCAGGTCGGCGCCCAGCGGCAGGCCGGCAAGGCCCAGCACGAGGAAGACGAAGATCTGCCACCACGGCATATCCGGATCGGCGCCCTCGACCTCTTCCTCGTCATCGGGGTCGAGTGCTGCGGCCGCGCAGGCCCGGCGGTGGTTGCGGGCGTCGCGGAAGGCGTCGGCCAGCACGTAGCCCAGCATCGCGAGGAGCACGGCACCGGCCAGCATGTCGAAGGTGCCACGGAAGGCGAGGCCGATGAAGACGACCGAGCCGCCGATCATGAACAGGTAGGTCTTGCGGGTCTCGCACTGGCTGGTGTGCAGGCCCGAGATCAGCGCGGGCACCCCCAGCACCAGCAGGATGTTGGCGGTGTTGGAACCCACCACGTTGCCCAGCGCGAGGCCCGGCTTGTCATCGAGCACCGCGTTGAGCGAGATCAGCAGCTCCGGCGCGGAGGTGCCGAAGGCGACGATCGTCAGGCTGACGATCAGCGCCGGTATGCCCACCCGCAGGCTGAGGTTCACCGCGCCCTTCACCAGCGCGTCGCCCGCCAGCAGCAGGATGAGCAACCCGAGTCCCGCGTAGAGCCATGGGATCATTTCTTGCCCTTCCGGCAGTCGCAGGGACCCTTGCCGAGCCGGAACCGGCCGCAATTGCTGCAGCGCGCCGAGGCCAGCTTCTGCTGGCCGGGGAACCTCAGCTTGCCGAACATGGCCATGACCACCATGAACACGAGGAAGAGTATGACGATCTTGACGATCACGTCAGAGGCCGAAACGGGCAAAGGCCGCCCGCTCCTCGATCGTGTCGATGGCATCCTGCGCCATGGTGGCGCCGAACCGCTGGAACAGGCCGCGCTTCTTGCCGTAACGGGCAAAGCGCACCTTGTCGCCGTAGAGCGCCTTCAGCTTGGGCACCACGTGCCCCACCCCGTCGACGAGGCCCAGCTCGACCGCGCGGGCGCCCAGCCAGAACTCACCGGTGAACAGGTCCTGCCGGTCGGCGAGCCGGTCGCCGCGGCGGGACTTGATATAGGCGGTGAAGGTCTCGTGCATCTGGTCGAGGAGGGATTTGAGGCGTTTGACGTCCTCCTCCTTCTCGGGAAGGAACGGGTCGAGCATGCTTTTCGATTTGCCGGCGGTGTAGACGCGGCGCTCCACCCCCTGCCGGGCGAGCAGGACATGCGCGCCGAAACCCGCGGAGATCACCCCGATCGAGCCCACGATCGAGCTGTCGTCGACCCAGATATCGTCGGCCGAGGCGGCCAGCCAGTAACCGCCCGAGGCCGCCACGTCCTCGACGAAGGCATGCACGGGGATCGCCTTCTCCTCGGCCAGCCGGCGGATGCGGGCGGCGATGAGGGAGGATTGCACGGGCGAACCACCGGGGGAGTTGATCACCAGCGCCACGGCCTTGGGCTTGCCCCGCTTGAAGGCCTTTTCGATGATCGGGGCCATCGCCTCGTCATTGAGCTGGGCGCGCCCGCCCGTACCGATGGCACCATTCAGGCGGATCACGGCGACAAGCGGCCCGCGGTCGACAAGGGGCAAAGAAAGCTTCATCCGCCCGATGTAGATTGCGCGGGCCCCTATAACAAGGCGCGGGCCCCCGCTGTTTTCCGCCCCGGGCGAAAAAACTTGTGCGCAAGGCACATTATGCGGCGGTCTTACCCTGCGGCACGCAAGGATCGCGTGCCGCCCCGGCTTTCATCGCTCAAAAAATACCCGGAATCCGACGGCACTCACGAGCGGATGCGCCAGCCGGTCTTGAAGATCAGCCAGATGATCCCGATGCAGATCGCCGTGAACAGCCCGATGGCGAACAGGCTGAACCCGATCGCCACGTCGGCCTGCCCGAAGAACGACCAGCGGAACCCCGAGATCAGGTAGACCACCGGGTTGAACATGGTGATCGTCTGCCAGACCGGCGGCAGCATCGAGATCGAGTAGAACGAGCCCCCGAGGAACACCAGCGGCGTGATGATCAGCAGCGGGATGAGCTGAAGCTGTTCGAAGTTCTTGGCCCAGATGCCGATGATAAACCCGAACAGCGCGAAGGACACGCAGGTCAGCAGCAGGAAGGCGACCATTGCCAGCGGGTGCTGGATGTTCAGGTCGACGAAGAAGGCCGAAGTGCCGAGGATCACGATGCCGATGAACAGCGCCTTGGTCGCCGCGGCGCCGACATAGCCCAGCACGATCTCGAGAAAGTTCACCGGCGCCGAGAGCAGTTCGAAGATCGTGCCGATGAATTTCGGGAAGTAGATGCCGAAGGAGGCGTTCGAGATGCCCTGGGTCATCACCGTCAGCATGATCAGCCCCGGCACGATGAAGGCGCCGTAGCTGACACCTTCGACCTGGTCGATGCGGCTGCCGATGGCGGCGCCGAAGACGACGAAGTAGAGCGAGGTGGATATCACCGGCGAGATGAAACTTTGCAGGAGCGTGCGGAAGAAGCGCGCCATTTCGAACGTGTAGATGGCGCGAACGGCTGTCAGGTTCATGCCGCGTCCTCCTCTTTGACGAGGCTCACGAAGATTTCCTCGAGGCTCGATTGCTTGGTCTGCAGGTCCCTGAGCGCCACGCCCCTCTCCGACAGTTTCTGCAGCAGCCGGGTGATGCCGGTCCGCTCGGCGTTGGTGTCGTAGGTGTAGGTCAGCGCGCGGCCGTCGGGGGCCAGTTCGAGGTGATACTCCTCGACGCCCTCGGGCACGGCCTTCAGCGGTTCGGTCAGCTCGATCCGCAGGCTCTTGCGGCCCATCCGCGTCATCAGTTCGGATTTCTCCTCGACCAGCAGGATCTCGCCCTTGTTGATCACCGCGACCCGGTCGGCGATGGCCTCGGCCTCCTCGATGTAATGGGTGGTCAGGATGATGGTGACGCCGCTTTCCTTCAGGGCCGCCACCACCTGCCACATGTCGCGGCGCAGCTCCACGTCGACCCCGGCGGTGGGCTCGTCGAGGAACAGCACGCGCGGCTCGTGACAGAGCGCCTTGGCGATCAGCACGCGCCGCTTCATGCCGCCCGAAAGCTCCATGATCTTGGCATCGCGCTTGTCCCAGAGGGAGAGCTGCCGCAGCGTCTTTTCGAGGAAGGCGTCGTCGCGCGGCTTGCCGAACAGCCCGCGGGAGAACCGCACCGCGTTGATGACCTTCTCGAACGGTTCCAGCGCGATCTCCTGCGGGACCAGGCCAATCATCTGCCGCGCGGCGCGGTAATCCGCGATGATGTCGTGGCCGCCGACACGGGCGCTGCCGCCGGTGGGGGTGGTGATGCCGCACAGCGCCGAGATCAGCGTGGTCTTGCCCGCGCCGTTCGGCCCCAGCAGGGCCAGGATCTCACCTTCCTCGATCTGCAGCGAGACGCCCTTCAGCGCCTCGAACCCGCCCTCGAAGGTCTTGCGCAGGTCTCTGACATCGACAATAGGGGCCATGATCTCACCTGTTCGCGATTGGTAATCCGGCCAAACTAACTTTCGCGCCGCCAGTTGCAATTGCCCCTGACCGCAGTGCGAACTGTGCGAAAATCGCGGAATCGCCGGGCGTCCCTGCAACTGTTTCCCGTGAGCGAACAAAGCGAGTCAGAATTTTGTTGAGAATCAAACACTTTGCTGCCACGTTCTTTTTCTGGGGGCGTCACGGTCGAAGATGAGAGCTTTTCTGCTCTCGGCTTTCTCTTCGGTTGTTCAAGAGTCGGACGTCTGTTGCCATGAAAATTTCCCGTTTGTTCAAGCTGGCCGCCGCGGCCCTGTTGCTGGCCGGTTGCGGCGAATCCGTCAGCCGCGATCACCCCTCCCGTATCCTCTTCGTCGGCGACTCGATGCTTGCCTCGCACCGGATGTCCGACCGGGCGGTGGCCGATGCCGTCGAGCAGACGCTGCGCGAGCCCGTTGTCGACCGTTCGGTGATCGGCGCGCGCTTTTTCTACCCGCTTCCCATCTCGGGCAGTGCCGGGCTCAACATCACCAAGCAATACGTGCCCGGAAAGTGGGACTGGATCGTGGTCAACGGCGGCGGCAACGACCTGTGGCTGGGCTGTGGCTGCGTGGTGTGCGATGGCAAGCTGAACCGGCTGATCTCGAAGGACGGGCGCAAGGGGCGCATCCCCGGCTTCCTGTCGGAACTGCGCCAATCGGGCGCGCAGGTGGTCTACGTGGGCTACATGCGCAGCCCCGGCCGCGGCTCTCTGATCGAACATTGCCGGGACGAGGGCGCCGAGCTGGAGCGCCGGGTCGAGAAGCTGGCGGCGCTCGACAGCGGGGTGCATTTCCTGTCGCTTTCCGATCTCGTGCCCGAGGGCGACGCGTCTTATCACGCGCTCGACATGATCCACCCCTCGATCAAGGGCAGCAATGCCATCGGACAGATGGTGGCGAACATCATCGAAGGGCCGTAGGCGGCCCGACACCTGACCGACGCATGAAAACAGCCCCGGAGTTGTCCTCCGGGGCTGTTCTGTCTTTCGGTATGCGGGCGAGGCCGGTTACTCGTTGCTTTCGCCGCTCTCGCCGCTTTCTTCCAGCGACAGGGCCACGAAGCGCGGCTCGCCGGCGCGGCGGACGAGAAGCAGGAGCGACTTGCGCCCGGCTTCGCGGGCATCGTTGATGCGGTCCTCGAAATCGCCGATGGCGCGCAGCTTCTGCTGGCCGGCCTCGGTGATGACGTCGCCGGCGCGCATGCCCTTCTCGTAGGCCTCGGACAGCGTGTCGATGTCCTTGACGACAAGGCCGTCGGACTCGGGGTCGAGTTCGAGCTGGCCACGCAGTTCATCGTCGAGCGGCGCAAGGGTCAGCCCGAGCACGGTTTTCTCGGCCTCTTCCTGTGCCTCGGGCTCATCCTCGCCCGGTTGGGCGGCGGGAATGGCGCCTTCGGCCTCTTCGCGGCGGCCAAGCTCGACCTTGAGCGTCTTGGTCTTGCCTTCGCGGAAGACGACCACGCGCACGGTCTTGCCGACCGGGCTGTTGCCAACCTGCCGGACAAGGCTGCGGGTGTCGGTGACTTCCTTGCCGTCGAACGACATGATCACGTCGCCCGCTTCCATGCCGGCGTCGGCGGCCGGGCCTTCGGGCACGTCGGTAACCAGCGCGCCCGCGACCTTCTCGAGACCGATGGCTTCGGCCACGTCGTCGGTGACGTCCTGGATGCGGACGCCGAGCCAGCCGCGGCGGGTTTCGCCGAATTCCTTGAGCTGGTCGACCACGCGGGTGACGACGTTGGAGGCCATCGAGAAGCCGATGCCGATCGAGCCGCCGGTGGGCGACAGGATGGCGGTGTTCACGCCGATCACCTGGCCGTCGAGGTTGAAGAGCGGGCCGCCCGAGTTGCCGCGGTTGATGGCGGCGTCGGTCTGGATGTAGTCATCGTAGGTCCCCGACAGCGCCCGGTTGCGGGCCGAGACGATCCCGGCGGAGACGGAGAAGCCCTGCCCCAGCGGGTTGCCCATGGCGACGACCCAGTCGCCGACGCGGGCAGCGTCGCTGTCGCCGAAGCTGACGAAGGGCAGCGGCTTGTCGGTGTCGACCTTCAGCAGCGCGATGTCGGTCTTGGGGTCGGTGCCGACCACCTCGGCCGTCAGTTCCTCGCCCGAGAAGAACTCGATGATCACCTCGTCGGCGCTTTCGATGACGTGGTTGTTGGTGACGACATAGCCGTCTTCCGAGATCACGAAGCCGGAGCCGAGCGCCGAGGTGCGGCGGGGGCCGTCACCGTTGCGATCCTGGAATTCACGAAAGAAATCCTCGAAGGGCGAGCCTTCGGGGACGATGGGCGAAGGCCCTGTGCCCTGTGCCACCACGGTCGACGTGGTGATATTGACGACGGCCGGGCTGACCGTGTCGGCAAGATCGGCAAAGCTGTCAGGGCGCGCCTGGGCCGCGATGGCCTGGGCGATGACGAGGCCCATGGCGAGCGCCGTCAGCCAGAAGGCCCGCAACGCGCCGCGCCCGTCCTGTTGCTGTGCGATGGTTTGTGCTGTCAATGGAAACTCTCCTCCGGTTGATCCGATTGTCATCATCGGTAGGGCAGTTATTGTCCTGAGCTTCTATTTATGAACGGTTGCCCGAGACGCAAAACTTGGCAAGCCGGTGTCACGACCATGTGAACCTGTCGCGAGCCCCAAATCAAGCGCGCAGATCAGGCGCCGAGCATCTTTGCGCACCAGACGAGCACCAGCCCGGCGGCGATCGAGCCCAGCCCGATCAGCCGGCGGCTGTCATGCGGCAGGGCGCGCAGGGCGGCGAGCAGTTGCTCGACAAGCGAAGGGGCCAGTGCGTAGACCAGCCCCTCGACCACGAGTACCAGCCCGAGGGCCAGGAAGAACGTGGCAATCAATTGGCGACCTCCTCGGCGGGGTCTTCCGCCTCCGTCTCCTCGTCGGCGGCGGTGTCGTCGGCGGCCTGGTCATCCGTGGCGGTGTCGTCGGTGGCCGGCGCATCGTCGGCCGCCTCCTCGGCGGTCGCGTCGTCGGTGGCCGGTTCGTCGGTGGCGGTATCGGCTTCGGTGGCGTCCTCCGTGGCGTCGGCGTCATCTGCTGCCGCGTCTTCCTCGGTGGCGTCACTGTCCGCACCGTCGTCTTCAACCCCCTCGGCGGCCTGCTCGCCCGCACCTTCCGCGGCTTCGGCGGCCGCTTCGGCCTCCTGCTCCGCTTCCTGCTGGGCCGCGTCCTCTTCCAGCCGCCGCCGTTCGCTTTCGGGCAGGTCCGGCGAGATTTCCGTCTCCGGGGCCATTTCGCGCAGGCGATCCAGGTCGATCTCGTCGACGGCAACCTCGCCCAGCCCGTCGGCGCGAACGGCGTCGAACATCGGGCCGAGGAATTCGCTGCTCGGCGAGAAGACGATGGTGGAGTTCTCTTCGTTCATCGCCCGCTCGAGGGCAGAGAGGGAGCGGTAGAAGGCGAAGAAATCCGGGTTGTTGCCAAAGGCCTCGGCATAGATCCGGTTCCGTTCGGCATCGGCCTCGCCCCGGGCGATCTCGGCCTCGCGTTCGGCGTTCGACACGGTTTCCACCACGGTCCGGTCGGCGGCGGCGCGGACGCGCTGTGCCGCCTCGTTACCGCGGGCGATCTCGTCGGCCGCCTCGCGTTCCCGTTCGGCCCGCATCCGGGCGAAGGTGGCGTCGAGGTTCTGCTGCGGCAGGTTGGTCTGTTTCAGCCGCACGTCGACGATCTCGAGCCCCAGCCCCGCCGCGCTGGCGCGGGCCTGCTCGAGGATGCGGACGGCAAGGTCGCGCCGCTGCGGCGACAGGATCGTGTCGGATGTCACCTGGTCGGCACCCAGCACCTCGCGGATCTGGGCGTTCAGGACCGAGGCGAGCCGGTCTTCGGCGACGCGCGTGCCGCCGATGCCGACAGCCTGCCGGAACTGGACCACGTCGGCGATCCGGTAGCGGGTGAAGGCATCGACCACGAGGCGGCGGTCATCCGACGGCGTGACCTCGATCGCGTCGGTGTCGAGCGACAGGATCCGCCGGTCGTAGCGCACGACCTCCTGGATCACCGGGATCTTCACCCCGAGGCCGGGCTCGTCGATGACCTTCTTGATCTGGCCGAATTGCAGCACGAGGGCCTTTTCGCGTTCGTCCACGATGTAGAGCGAGGACAGGATGCCGATGACGACAACGGCAAGGATGGGCAGAAAGAGAGCGGATTTGCGCATCAGTTCGATCCTTCGTTGCCGGCGGGCCGCGAACGGCGCAATTGGTCGAGGGGCAGGTAGGGCAGCACGCCCTCGCCGTTGGCCCCGGTGGATTCGTCGAGCAGGATCTTGTCCATCTTGCCGAGCGTGCGCTCCACCGTTTCGAGGTAGAGGCGGCGCTGGGTCACTTCGGGCGCCTGGTTGAATTCCTGGGCCACGGCGATGAAGCGGCTGGCCTCACCGATGGCTTCGTTGACGACGCGGGCGCGGTAGCCCTCGGCCTGTTCGAGCACCTGCGCGGCTTCACCGCGCGCCTCGGCCAGGACACGGTTGGCGTAGGCGTCGGCCTGGCGTTGCAGGCGGTCGCGTTCCTGTTCGGCGGCCTGCACCTCGCGGAAGGCGTCGATCACCTCGCGCGGCGGGTCGGCGGTGTCGAGGTTGACCCGGACGATGTTGATGCCGCTGTCATACTCGTCGAGCGTCGTCTGGATGTTCTCGCGCGCGGTGTCGGCGATGATGCCACGGTCGCGGTTGAGGATCGGCGCCAGGTTGGTCGCGGCGATGATCTCGCGCATGACCGCCTCGGACACCGCCTGCACCGTCAGTTGCGGATCGCGGATGTTGAACAGAAGCTTGGCGGGGTCGTTGATGTTCCAGACCACCTGGAAATCGATATCGACGATATTGGCATCGGTCGTCAGCATCAGCCCGTCACCGCCCGAGGAAGAGCCCCGGCCGCTGCCGATATTCTCGGTGCGCTCGGAGGTGACGTTGATGACCTCGGCGGTGACGAAGGGCCACGGCGCGAAGTTCAGGCCCGGATCGCCGGTGGAGTAGTACTTGCCGAGGAACAGTTCGACCGACTGTTCTTCGGGCTTGACGGTGTAGAAGCTGGCCATCGCCCAGAGCACGACGGCGATAAGCCCACCCAGAACGAAGACGCCACGCCCGAAGCCTGGGCCGCTGCCGCCGGGACCGGCGCCGTTGCCCTTGCCCGAGCCGCCGCGCCCGCCCATGAGCACGCGGAGCTGATCCTGGCCTTTCCTGACAAGCTCGTCGATCTCGGGGATTTGCGAGCCCCCTTCCGGCGGGCGTCGCCCGCCCCGGTTGCCCCGGCGGTCGTCATCGTCTCCGCCGTTCCCTCCCGAGTTTCCGCCGCCGCCCCAGGGGCCGCCAGAATGTCCAGCCATTTAACCTCTTCCTCTGTTTTGGCGTCCGTCCAAACGCTACTTCATAACCTGTGGTTTCACAGGCAAAAATCAACCGGTGCGCGCCGGCTCCCGCATTGTCACGATCTCTTCCGACATGGTGGGGTGCACGGCCACGGTGCGGTCGAAATCCTCCTTCGTGGCGCCCATCTTCACCGCGATGCCGGCCAGCTGGATCATCTCGCCCGCGCCGGGCGCGACGATGTGACAGCCCAGCACCTTGCGGGTTTCCTTGCTCACGATCAGCTTCATCAGCACCCGGTCGGACCGGCCGGCGAAGGCCTGCTGCATCGGCTTGAAGGAGGTGGCATAGACCTCGATCGGTTCCTGCTCGGCCGCGTCCTCTTCGGACAGGCCGACGGTGCCGAACTCGGGCTGGGTGAAGATCGCCGTCGGGATCAGCTCGTGATCGACGGGGGTGGGGTTGCCTTTGAACACCGTCTCGACGAAGGCCATTCCCTCGCGGATGGCGACGGGGGTCAGGTTCACCCGGTCGGTCACGTCGCCGATGGCATAGATCGAGGGCACGCTGGTCTGGCTGTACTCGTCGACCACCACCTCGCCCTTGCGGCCGAGTTTCACGCCCACCTCTTCCAGCCCCATGCCGTCGGTATTGGGGGTGCGGCCGGTGGCGAAGAAAATCTTCTCGAACGTGTGCTCGGTGCCGTTGGTGCCGGTCACCTTGTAGCCATCGCCGGTTTTCTCGACCCGCTTGATGTCGGTCCCGAGATGCAGGTGGATGCCGGCGGCGATCATCTCGTCGGCGATCAGGCCGCGCGCCTCCTCGTCGAAGCCGCGCAGGATCTGGGCGCCGCGGTAGAACTGCGTCACCTCGACGCCGAGGCCGTTGAGGATGCCGGCGAATTCGCAGGCGATGTAGCCGCCGCCGATGATGAGCATGGATTTCGGCAGCGTCTCGAGGTGGAAGATGTCGTTCGACACGAGCCCCTCGTCGGCGCCGGGCAGGTCGGGGCGGACCGGGCGGCCACCCGTGGCCAGCAGGATGTGCTTGGCCGAGAAGGATTCTCCCGTCGACAGCTTGACGGTATGGGCGTCGTCCAGCGTGGCGCGGGCGTCGTAGGTGTCGACGCCGGAATTCTTCAGCAGGTTGCGATAGACGCCTTCCAGCCGGTCAAGCTCGGTATGCAGGCGGGTCTTGAAGGCATCCCAGTCGAAGGCGCCGGCCTCGATCTTCCAGCCATAGGCCTTCGCGTCTTCGATATGGCCGGGATATTCGCTTGCAAACACCATCAGCTTCTTGGGCACGCAGCCCCGGATCACGCAGGTGCCGCCATAGCGGTCTTCCTCGGCCAGCGCCACCTTTGCGCCGCCCTGCGCCGCCACCCGGGCCGCACGCACGCCGCCCGATCCGCCGCCGATCACGAAAAGATCGTAGTCGAAGCTCATATCGTCTTTGTCCTAATCCTGCAGGTCGGAGAAGAGATTGTCGGATTCCACGAAATCCAGACGGTCTTCTTCCACCGTGCCTTCGTTGATATCGCGCGTCTCGACCTTGCCGTTGCCGTGGCCGAGGATCACGATGTCGCAGATATCCATGAAAAGCCCGTTTTCAACGACGCCCGGCATCTGGTTGAGCACCATGGCGAGCTGATGCGGGTTGCCGATGCGCCCGAGATGGAGGTCGATGATGTAGTTGCCCTCGTCGGTGATGTAGGGGTGGCGGCCGTTCATCCGGAGCGAGGCGTCGCGGCCAAGCACGTCCATGCTGACCAGAAGTTCCTCGATCAGGGCGCGGGTGGTCTGCCAGCCAAAGGGGATAACTTCTACCGGCAGGGGGAAGGCGCCGAGGGTTTCGACCTCCTTGCCGATGTCGGCGATCACGATCATCTGGTCCGACGCGGTGGCGACGATCTTTTCCTGAAGCAGGGCGCCGCCGCCGCCCTTGATCAGGTTCAGGTTGCCGTCGAACTCGTCCGCGCCGTCGATGGTGAGGTCGAGCCACTTGGCCTCGTCCAGGCTGATCACGTCGATGCCCACGTCGCGGGCCAGCTCGGCCGTGCGGGTCGAGGTGGGCACGCCGCGGATCTTGAGCCCGTCGTCGCGCACGAGCTCGCCCAGGCAGCGCACCATCCAGGCGGCGGTGCTGCCGGTGCCGAGGCCCACGCGCATGCCGTCCTCGACATAGTCGACGGATCGCTTGGCGGCGACGAATTTCGCCTTGTCGATGGGCGACAACTCTCCGGACATGACAGGCAACTCCCCGAACTCTCTGGCCGGTTATAAGAGAGTTGCGCGCACGGTGCGAGGGGCAATTGCCGCAAAAAAGCGGGGGAAACGGGCCCTAGACGGGCGGAACCACCCCGACCTGAAGCGGCATCGTCACCGTGCGGCCCGGATCGGCACCGAACATGGCGAGCCAGAGCGTGGCAAGAAACAGAACGAACCAGGCGGCAGACATGGCGCCCCTCCTTTCGGGATATGTGGAGCGGAGGGTAGGCAGAGATGGTTAAGGGCCGGTGAAATTCCCCGATCCGGGCGCCGGGAGGTCGTTTTCGGGCATGACAGGCCGGGCCGGGCCACGTATGCGCGGCGCATGACCCGACCCTATCGCCTGCATTACGCCCCCGACAACGCCTCGCTCATCATCCGGCTGGTGCTGGAGGAGATGGGCGTGCCCTACGAGACCGCGCTGATCGACCGCAAGGCAAGGGGCCAGAAGGCGCCCGCCTACCTGAAGGTGAACCCCGCCGGGCTGATCCCCGCGCTGGAGACGCCCGAGGGGCCGATCTTCGAGACCGGTGCGATCCTTCTGTGGCTGGCCGACCGGCACGGCACGATGGCACCGGCGCCCGACAGCGCCGAGCGGGGCGCCTTCCTGAAATGGCTGTTCTTCACCTCGAACACGCTGCACGTGGCGATGCGGATGCGGTTCTACCCGGCGCAATACGTGGGCGACGACCCGGCCGCGCAGGCCGCGCTTCGGGAGCATCTGAAGGGCGAGATCGCCCGGCACCTGACCCTGATCGAGGCGCAGGCGGCGGAGGGGCCGGGCTGGCTCTGCGGGGCCGGGCAATCGGTGCTGGATTTCTACCTTGCCTGCCTTCTTCGCTGGATACAGCTCTACCCCGCGGCGGAGGACAATGGATGGTTCCGGCTCGCGGATTGGCCGCTTATGCAGGCCATGGCGACGCGTCTGGAACGTTGCAAGGCGGTCAGGGCTGCCATAGATGCGGAAGGCCTGGGCGAGACGCCGTTTACCGCCCCGCGACATCCGACACCACCAGAAGGCAGCGCCACCTGATGTTTCTTTCCGTCTTCGACATGTTCAAGGTCGGCATCGGCCCGTCCTCCTCGCACACGATGGGGCCGATGGTGGCGGCGGGCAAGTTCCTCGACAAGATGCGCGCGGCGCCGTTCGGGTTTCACGGGGTGAAGGGTTCGCTTCATGGCTCGCTGGCGTTCACCGGCGTGGGCCACGCGACGGACCGGGCGACGATCCTCGGGCTGGCGGGGTTCCTGCCGGAAACCTATGACCACGAGCAGGCCGAGAAGGTTCTGGAGGAAATCCGCGAGACGCATACCGTGTCGCCCGAGGGGCTGGGCACGCTGCAGTTCCACCCCAAGGACGACCTGACCTTCGATTTCGGGCCGAACCTGCCCGGCCATGCCAACGGCATGATCCTGATGGCGACCGACAAGCAGGGCGACGTGATCCTGCAGGAGACCTATTATTCCATCGGCGGCGGCTTCGTGATGACCGAGGCCGAACTGGCGGCGGGCCGGAACACGGAAGAGGGCGAGCCGGTGCCCTACCCGTTCAAGAGCGCCGCCGAGATGCTGGAAATGGCCGAGACCAGCGGCAAGTCCATCGCCCAGATGAAGAAGGCCAACGAGATTTCGCGCGGCGGGTCGGAGAACCTGAAATCGGGTGTCGGCCGTATCTGGCAGGTGATGAACGACTGTATCGAGCGCGGGCTGACCACCGAGGGCGAACTGCCCGGTGGCCTGTACGTGAAGCGCCGGGCCAAGGGGATCGCCGATGCGCTGGAGGCCGAGCGGGGCACCAACCTGAACGCGCCTCACAAGATCAACGACTGGATGAGCGCCTATGCCATGGCCGTCAACGAGGAGAACGCCGCCGGCGGGCAGGTGGTGACCGCGCCCACCAACGGCGCGGCGGGCGTGGTGCCGGCGGTGATCAAGTACTGGCTGGAGCATGTGCCCGGCGCGTCGGAGGCGCAGGTCGAGGATTTCCTGCTGACCGCCGCCGCGATCGGCGGGCTGGTCAAGTACAACGCGTCGATCTCCGGGGCGGAAGCGGGGTGCCAGGCGGAAGTCGGCAGCGCGGCGGCGATGGGCGCGGCCGGGCTGGCGGCGGTGCTGGGCGGCACGCCGCAACAGATCGAGAACGCGGCCGAGATCGCGCTGGAGCATCATCTCGGCATGACCTGCGACCCGGTGAAGGGGCTGGTGCAGGTGCCCTGCATCGAGCGCAACGGGCTGGGCGCCATCAAGGCGGTGAGCGCGGCCAGCCTGGCGCTGCGCGGCGACGGCACGCATCTCGTGCCGCTCGACGCCTGCATCGAGACCATGCGCCAGACCGGCGCGGACATGAGCGAGAAGTACAAGGAAACCTCGCTCGGCGGGCTGGCGGTGAACGTGCCGAACTGCTGAGGGGCCGGGAGCGTGGAAAGCTCGGGCGGCGTGGGCCGATGTCCCGCGGTGCGGGTTGCAGGTTTCTGCCCCCATGGCCACCCGGCACGGCGGTTGCTACACTCGCGCCGAACACGTGCCTGACGAGTGGACCTGACGAATGCCCGATCCTGATGACGCGACACGCTACCTGTATTTCTGCCGCCATGACGGGCTCGGGTTCCAGTATTTCGCGCTGAGCTGGCTGCTTGGCATCGCGGAAGGGCGGGATTGCACCGTGTTGGTGGATTGGCGCAGCCTTTCCTTCGTCCGGTCAAGGAAGCAATCGTTCACTTCCGAGGCCCTGCATCGGTATTTCAGACTTCGCCATCCCAGGCTGATCTATGACCCGGCCGAAATCGAAAGGATCCTGAAGGATGAGGCCGCGCAGGTAACCGGCGCCCAGTTCGGGCGATTCACCGGCCCGGTGCAGCGCAGCGCCTCAGATATCCCGTTCCGGATGATCAAGAGCATCGCCGAGGCGCATGATATACGCCCCCGATGGCTGGGCCCGTATATCGAACTCGCCAAACCGCTGCAGGAGATTCATGACCGCTATGTCGAAAGGGTGTCGCGCGCGGTCGGTGTGCACGCCCGTCTGGGCAACGGCGAGCGTCTGAAGAACCCCGCCATGCAGGCGCGGATGGACATTCCCTTCGAGGCCTTCTTCGAGGCGATGGATACGCATCCTGATCGCGACTTTCTGCTTTGTACCGACACGCCGGCCTTCCTGCAGGCCAGCCTCGACCGGTACGGGGATCGCGTCATGGTGGTCCCGCGGGCGATGCCGCCGGAGGGAGATGGGCCCGGTCACCTTGCGATGGAAGGCGGGGCGAGCGTCGGAAGTGATGGTCTGCAACTGCTTGGCGATGCGATGCTGGACATGCTGTTGCTGGGGGAATGCGGCTCGCTCATCTGCAACAACAGCGCTTTTACCTACCACGCACGGGAATGCCGCGGTGTTCCGACACAGCTCGTTTTTGACGAACCATCGACCTACGCGATCGGCTGGCAGCTTCCCTGAATGACGGGAGGACCGGAGGGCGATTGCCCGGTGCCGCAACCCTAATCCCCCGGCCAGAGCGCGGTGGTGCCCAGCAGGGCGCGGGCGACCGTCTCGAAGCTCTGCTCGGGCAGGATGACAAGCATCTTGGGGGCGGTGAAGGACATGTGCACCGTGCCGGTCGAGATGTTCGAGGTGCCGACCCGCCCGTCGGGGGCGAAGTTCAACCCGTTGATCGGCCATTGCAGCCCGTCCGACACCCCCTCGACCGCGCCCATCGGAAAAAGCGACACCCGCACCTCCGGCGCAAGGTCGAGCGAGATGGACGGCGGGGCGAGGAAGACAAGCTCCTCGGCCCCCAGCAGGATGCAGCGGCGGCCCGGATAGCGGACGAGCGTGTTATAGGCGGCGAGCGCATGATCGAGCCGGTCGCCGGAAAAGCCGATACCGATGACCAGCGGCGCGCGGATGTTGCGCAGGCATTTCTCGAAATCGGTGCTGTCCTGTTCGGCGATGCGGTGCTGGGCGGCGGGGGGCAGGGCGCGCCGGGCCGCCTCGGACACCGAATCGAAATCGCCGATCACGGCGGCCGGTTCGACCCCGTGGGCCAGCGCCGCATCGGCCCCGCTGTCGGCCGCGACCACCTGCGGCGCCAGTGACAGTGCCCGTTCGATACGCGTTTTCGTCACCGCCGCACCACCGATCAGCGTGACTGGTTCACTGGCATGCACAATCAAGGCAAGACTCCGTAGATTGTAACCCGATTAAGAAATAGAACACATTCTAACCACTAAATGATACGGTAATACTCCAAGAATCGAACCGCTTTGGTCTAGGGGATCATGGTAAACACGAGGCCTGCGGGCAGATCAATGTGAGCGAGATTATGGTAAGTACAAGTAAAATCCTGACGGTTTCATACGGCACCTTCTCATGCACGCTTGAAGGCTTTGACGACTCGTTTGAAACCATGAAGGCGATTGCGGAGTACTTCCGTGACCTCGCCGCCGATGACCGGTATTTCGGGGCAGAGCCGCCGACGCCGGACGCCGAGATGCTGGCCCGGATCGCCGAGCGCGAGATCGCTCGCCGGGTCGAGGCGCACGAGAACGAAGGCCGGATCGTGCTGCGCGCCGCCGAGGCCGCGGCACAGGCGGAAGAGGTTGCGCCCGAGCCCGCCCCGGCGCCCAAACCCGAGCCGAAGCAGATTGCCGCCGCTGCCGCTCTGACCCGTGTCGAGGACGAGAGCGAGGCGCTGAAAACCGCCATCCACGCGCATACCGAGGCCGACGAAGCCGAAGCCGAGGCCGCCCAGCCCGTGGCCGAAGAAGCCGCGGACGAGATCGCCCCCGAAACCGCCATCGAAACGCCCCCGCAGGAGCAGCAGCCGCTGGCCGCCGAAGCCCCTGTCATGGAAGACCCGGTGATTACCGAGGACGAGGTCGTGATCGCCGAGGCACCCGTCGCCGAGGAAGACGATGCGGCCCTGCAGGAGGCCATGGCCGGCCTCGCGGCAGAAGAGGACGATGCCGAGGACTACGACGACGAAGAGCTGAACGCCTTCGCCGATGTCGCCGGGGAGGACCAGGACGAGCCTTTCGCCGGCTACGACGAAGATTACGCCGAGGACGATGTCGAAGAGGTGATCATCCCCCCGGCCCCCGCCGCCGAAGAGGCCGACAGCGTTGCCGCGCGGCTGCGCCGGATTCGCTCGGTCGTGGCGCATTCGAACGATGGCTATGCCACCGACGACTATTCCGAGGACGAGCACGCGCAGGACTTCCTGCAACGTACCGCCGAGGAGCTTGACGCCACGCTGGCCGAGGATGACGCGGCCGTGGCCCAGGCGGAAGAAGCGGCCGAGGACAGTGACGAGGACGACGCCTTTGCCGATCTGAGCGCCCGCCTGGCCGAGGCTGCCGATGACGCGGCAGAGGACCCGGCCGACGTTCTGGAAACGGCCGAGTCGGACGCCGACGAGGCGGAGCTTGATGACGGGCTGTCCGAGGATACGCTGTCGCAGCTTCTGGCCGACGCGATGCCGGCGGATGAGGCGCCCGTGCGGGAAACTGCGCAGGACACCGTGACCGAGGCAGAGTCCGCCCCGGAAGTAGAACCCGACGCGGAAACCGATGACGCGGCCCCCTTCGTCCTGACCGGTGAAGAGCAGGTCGCCACGGAGACCGACCACCCGCTCCGGGCCCGCGTGCTGAAAATGAAGCGCAGCGAATTCGAGGCGGCGATCGCCTCGGGCCAGATCGAGGAAGATTTCGACGACGAGGCACAGGTTGCCGCCGCGCCGGAAACGTCCGCCCCGGCCGATGATGGCGAGGCGATGCTGAGCCCCGAGGACGAGGCCGAGCTGCAGCGCGAGCTGGCCGAGGTCGAGGCCGAGATGGAACAGGGCGCCGGTTTCGACGAGGAGCCTGCCGCCCACGAGATGCTGGGCGACGAGGCCGGGATCGACGAGGCGGCGTTCGAAACCGCCGACGCGGATACCGCCGAGCCCGAGCAGATCTTCGAGGAACCCGCCCCCGAGGCCGAAGCCCGTGACGACGCGATGCACGAGCCGGACGACATGCCCGGTGCCCGCAGGGCCGCGCGCCTTCAGGGATCGGACACCGAAACGGACGCCTCGCGCCTGTTCGACACCGCCGACACGCATTTCGAGGCACCCGACTCGAACAAGCGCCGGAATGCCATCCAGCACCTGCGCGCCGCCGTGGCCGCCACCAAGGCCGAGAAGAACGCCGGCAGCACGCTGGAGCAGGAAACCGACGAAGACCCCTATCGCTCTGACCTGGCCAGCGTGGTGCGCCCGCGCCGCCACCGGGCCATGGGGTCCGACGAAAGCCCGCGCTCGCGCCGCCCCGGTGCCGAGACACGGCAGGCCCCGCTGAAGCTGGTGGCCGAACAGCGGGTCGATACGCCGCGCGACCCTGTTCGCCCGCGCCGCGTGTCGGCCCAGCTTTCGGGCCAGGCGGAAAGCGCGCCGGTGGAAGAGGGCGGGTTCAGCGAGTTCGCCGAGCAGATCGGCGCGAGCACCCTGCCCGAGCTTCTGGAAGCCGCCGCCGCCTACATGGCGGATATCGAGGGCCGCCAGCAGTTCTCGCGCCCGATGCTGATGGGCAAGCTGAAGGAGGTCGAGCTCGACGCCTTCTCGCGCGAGGACGGGCTGCGCTCCTTCGGGCACCTGCTGCGGCAGGGCAAGCTTCAGAAGGTCAAGGGCGGGCGGTTCTCGATCACCGACCAGACCGAATTCCGAGCCCAGGCCCGGCACGCCGGCTGAACCAAGGCGGATTGAACATCAGAAGGCCCCCGGCGGAAACGCCGGGGGTTTTTCGTTGCGCGCCGGAGACAGATCAGCCGATACGGTCTAGAAGCAGTTGCCAAGGCGACGTGCAGCGAAGGAGGACCCGATGCCGATGCCATGGACCTATCGCCACGCCTCGAAGGAATGGCGGGCGATACTGGACGACCTGAAAGAGCGGATGGACCTTGAGTCGGACAACTCGGCCTATACCGCGATGGATGGCGTGCTCCAGGTGTTCCGACGCCGTTTGACCGCCCAGCAGGGTATTGATTTCGCGTCGATTCTTCCATCCATCCCGCGAGCGGTGCTGATCAACGGCTGGCAGGTGGAGGAACCGCCCCTGCCCTTCGCCGACCGTGCCACGCTGGTGCGCGAGGTCATGGCGGTGCGGAAGGATCACAACATCACGCCCGAGACCGCCATCGAGGCGGTGGCATGGACCCTGCGGCGCTATACCAGCCGCGCCGACCTGGAGCGGGTGCTAAAGCGCCTGCCGGAGGGGGCGGTGGCATTCTGGCATGTCGAGGTGGCAGACCCGAAGGAAATCGAACAGAGGATCTTCTGAGGCGTCAGGAGAGCAGCCAGTCGACCGCGGCCGAGAGGTCGGCGGCCACGTGGCTTGGCGCCGGGTCTGCGCCGGCTTCGTCGCCATCTCGGTACTTCCCGGTCTTCACCAGCACCGCGCGGCCCAGCCCGGCGCGCAGGGCGCCGGCGACATCCGCCTCGTGATCGTCGCCGACCATCGCCGCGTCTTCCGGGGCCACGCCCATGTCCCCCAGCGCGGCGCGAAAGAACGCCTCGGCCGGCTTGCCCAGAACCTCGGCGGTCTGCCCGCTGGCATATTCCAACGCCGCGACGAAGGCGCCGACATCCATGCTCAGGGCGCCGTCGGCATCATAGAAGGTCCGGTTGGCCGCGAGCGCGTAGAATGCGGCACCGTCGGCGAGGATGCGGAAGGCCGCGTTTAGCGCGTCGTAGGTGAAATGGGTGCCGGCATCGCCGACCACCAGGGCGCCGGGCGCTTCTGCTTCCTCGAAGCCCTCGAAATCCTCGGCCAGGTCGGGGTGGATCAGAAGGTGCGCCGTCAGCCCGTTTTCTTCCAGTTTCTCGCAGGCCGCCTTGGCGGGGGTGAACAACTCTTGATCCTCCAGCTCGAACCCCATTTTGCGCAGCTTTTCCAAAAGCTTGCGCCGCGGTGAGCGGGTCGAGTTGGTCAGGAAGCGCACCGGCAGGCCCGCCGCGCGCAGCTTCGCCACGGCCTCGGCCGCGCCGGGCACGGGCCGGTTGCCTTCGTATAAGACCCCGGAGAGATCGAGGAGAACGCCTTTTACCATGGCAAGAGGATGGCCAAACGCCGTGCGGCGGTCAAACCCCTCTTACGCGGCGCGGCCGGCGCCCGCGAAGGCATGGCGGCGCACCTCGCCCGGCATCTGGCCGTACTTGCGATGAAACCACTTCTTCATCAGCGTCACGTTGGAAAACCCGCAGGCGACCGACACCTCGCCCACCGGAAGCGAGGTCTGCGCCAGCAGGCTGTGGGCCCGTTCGAGCCGCAGGTCGCGGTAGACCTTGAGGGGGGTCTGGCCGAGATACTCGCTGAACCCGCGTTCGAGCTTGCGGGGGGAGACGTCGAGGATATCGGCGATCTGGCCGACGGTGAGCGTGTCCTCGAGGTGGTCGCGCATGATCTGGAGGGCTTCGCAGATCACCTCGTCGCCCTGCGCCATGCGCTTGTAGCGCCAGTGCTCGCCCGAGCCGCATTCGGCCTGCGGCTCGTTGAGCCCGAGGTCGCGGGCCAGTGCCACGCGGGTGAATTCGCCATCACGGACGCCAACGAGGTCAACCATCATCCGGATCGCCGAGACATGGCCGGTGGCGCTGCTCATGGCCTTGTGGTGACAGGTGGTGCCCTCGACGATCTCGGGGCCCTGGGCGCCTTCCTCGACCCCGGGGCGGAAGCTGGGATGCACCGCCAGCCGCTTGGTGGCCAGCACCCCGGCGGCGAGCGGCACGAAGACGGCCGCCCCCACCACGCAGACGCGGGCAGCATTGCGGATGGCGGCGCGCAGGGTGGTCAGGCCCCCGGCCGAGGGCTGCCACGGCGTATCGGTGCCGCCGATCAGCACCAGCGTCTGGTCGGGGCCGCAGACCGGGCCGCAGGCCTGCGACAGCTTGGCCTCGCCCCGGATATGCACCCAGTCATAGGCGGGCTGCCCGGTCAGGCGGTTGGCGCTGCGCAACACGTCGATGCAGGCCTCGGCCAGGAAGGCCACGCTGTCATCCTGGCTGATGAAGACGAATTCGCCGGACAGGCTGCGCCGCCCCGACACGGGTGTCGCCACCGCGGTACGGGCGCGTTCGAAGTTCTCGAGATACATGTGCTATCTTCCTTTCCCTTCGTGGCGCGGAGCCCTGAAATCCGCGTTGTGAATCCCTTAGCTGACGTTCTTGATCGAGGTTTCCACGGCATGCAGGAACGAGCCGGCCGAGGAACTGGCGGAGAGGAGCAGGAAGCTGTCCTGCCCGGTGCGTAGGATGATGGTGCCCAGATGCTCCATCACCGTGCGCGCGGCGTCCCCGACGGCGAAGGCGTCGGGGTGAATGTCGAGCGGGCAGATCCGTTCCAGCGCCGTGCGGGCGCGGGGGCCGGACAGCTCCAGCGCGACCCACGTGTCGGTCTGGTCGGTGAGATAGGCGGTATCGCCGATCCGCCCGGCGACGATCGTTTCGGCATCCGGCTCGGCCCGGTGGAAGAGGATGAACGCCTGGTCGGGGGCCAGCCGCAGGAGCGTGGCCCCGTCTTCCTGTGCGGTGGTCGATTTGCCGGGCGCGGGCAGATCGGCGCCATAGCCCTTGGCAATCGCGGCCAGCGCCGCATCCTCGCCGCCCAGTGGCAGGGCGACGGCCACGATCGCCAGATCCTTGGGCGCGCGCAGGTGGATGCCGTCGAATGTCTCGTCCACGCCGGCCAGCGGCGGGGCGGATGTGAGGGTGAACTCAGCCACGGAGACGCTCTCCTTCCGGGTCGATGAAATGGGCCGACACGATCTCGACCTCCATCTCGGTGCCGTGCACCGGGCTGACGGCGCGGACGATCTCGCCCTTGCGCTCGTGGCCCGACTTGATGAAGCCCAGCCCGATGGAATGGCCGAGGTTCGGCGAGTAGGCGACCGAGGTCATCCAGCCCTGGTCGTTCTCCATCACCGCCTCCTCGCCCTTGTTGATGAAGTGCGACCCCGTGATCAGCTTCTGCGACCGGTCGACGGGGCGGAAGCCCATCATCCGGATCGCATCGTCGCGGATCATCTCGGGGCGTTGCGAGAGGACGTTGCCGATGCATTCCTTCTTCTGGCTGACCATCTTGCCCAGCCCGATATTGTGGGCGGTGGTCTGGCCGTTCAGCTCGTTGCCGACGGCATGGCCCTTCTCGATGCGCATGACGCTAAGCGCCTCGGTGCCGTAGGGGACAGCGCCGAACTCGGCGCCAGCCTCGTTCAGCACCGCCATCATCGAGTTGCCATAACGCGCGGGCACGGCGATTTCATAGGCCAGCTCGCCCGAGAAGGAGATGCGGAACAGCCGCGCGGGCGTGCCGCCGCAGACGGTGATCTCGGCGCAGGACATGAAGGGGAAGGCTTCGTTCGAGAGATCGACATCCTTGTCCACCACCTTGCGCAGCAGGTCGCGCGATTTTGGCCCGGCGACGGCGAACTGGGCCCAGCCGTCGGTGGTGGAAATCAGGTGCACGTCCATGTTGGGCCACAGGCACTGGCGTGCAAATTCCATCCGGCGGAAGACCAGCACGGCATTGGCCGTGGTCGTGGTCATCACGTAATGGTTCTCACTTAGGCGAGCGGTGGTGCCATCGTCGTAACAGATGCCATCCTCGCGCAGCATCAGGCCATAGCGGACCTTTCCGATCTTCAGGGTCGAGAAGGTGTTGGCATAAACCTTGTCGAGAAACGCCCCGGCATCCTTGCCCTTGATGTCGATCTTGCCCAGCGTGGTCACATCGCAGATGCCCACCTTCTCGCGGGCCGTCTTGGCCTCGCGGTCAACGGAGTCGCGCCAGCCCTTCTCGTCGCCCTGAACGTACCATTCCGCCCGCAGCCAATTGCCGACGGTGACGAAGCTGGCGCCATGCTCCTCGGCCCATTTGTGCGAAGGGGTCAGCCGGTAGGGGCGGAAATCCTTGCCGCGTGCCCGGCCTGCCAGCGCGCCCATGGGCACGGGGGTGAAGGGCGGGCGGAAGATGGTGGTGCCGGTCTCGGGGATCGTCCGGCCGGTGATCTCGGACATGATGGCGAGCGCCGGGATATTGGCGGTCTTGCCCTGGTCGGTGGCCATGCCGAGCGTGGTATAGCGCTTGAGATGCTCGACCGCGCGGAAGCCTTCCTGGTGCGAGAGCTTCACGTCCTTCACGGTCACGTCGTTCTGCTGGTCGAGCCAGGCGCGGTGGCGGCTCTCCGGCACGTACCAGAAGGCGGCGGTGTCCTGCGGTTCGTCCTCGGCCTCGACCGGGTCGGCCTTGGCGGGGGTGAACCCGAGGTCGGAAATCTGCGCCTCGGCCTGTGCCCGGCCTTCGGCCAGGGCGGCGGCCAGCGTCATCGCGCCATTGGCCGCGCCCGCCACGACCATGCCGGCGGGCATGGTGCCGCCCGGCACGAAGGCCTTGATGTCGTCGCGCCATTCCGGCTTGCCGCGCTGGTGGCAGGTAAGGTGCACGTTGGGGTTCCACCCGCCCGAGACGGCGAGGCAGTCGACCGGCAGAACCTGCCCGTCGGTCAGGGTGATGGATTTCAGGCCCTTGCGGCCCACGGTGTTGACCACGCTTGCCCCGCGGATATGCCGCACGTCGGGCAGGGTGATGGGTGCCGCCCGGTCGCGGCTGTCGATCACGGCGCGGATGTGTACGCCTTTCGCCGTGAGGTCGGCCGCCGTGCGCCAGCCATCGTCGTTATTGGTGAAAACGGCCACTTCCTTGCCCGGCGCCACGCCGAACCGGTTCACGTATGTCCGCACGGCGCCGGCCAGCATCACGCCGGGGCGGTCGTTGTTGCCGAAGGCGATGGGCCGCTCGGTGCTGCCGGCGGCGAGGACGGCGCGCTTGGAATAGATCCGCCA
Organism: Roseovarius sp.; assembly: GCF_030373445.1. GTDB lineage: Bacteria > Pseudomonadota > Alphaproteobacteria > Rhodobacterales > Rhodobacteraceae > Roseovarius. The sequence goes on along the minus strand of NZ_JAUCYU010000004.1, from coordinate 227,111 downwards.
CAGGATTTGCCGCGGCTTGCCGGCGCTGTCGGCAAGGTGGTCGGTGCAGCGTTCGAGCGCCCCGTAGATACCGTGATCGTAGGCGCCGTAAACGGTCGTCCGCGTCATGATGCGCACGTGGCCCATCGACGCCAGTTCGGCCAGCGCCTGCGCCGCCCAGTCGTGGCCCGCCATGCCACCCAGTTCCAGCGTCTCGGAATTGAGCCGCCCGCCGGCGACGAAATCCTCGTCCGCCAGGATCACGCGCGCCCCGGCCCGTGCCGCCGCCAGCGCCGCCGACAGGCCCGCAGGCCCCGAGCCGATCACCAGCAGGTCGCAATGCAGGAAGCCCTTGTCATACTGGTCGGGGTCTTCCTGCATCGACAGCCGCCCCAACCCCGCCGAGGCGCGGATCGCCGGTTCGTAGACCTTTTCCCAAAAGGCTTTCGGCCACATGAACGTCTTGTAATAGAACCCCGCCGACAGGAAGGGCGACAGGAAATCGGTGACCGCCATCATGTCGTGCTCGAGCGAGCCGCGATGGTTCTGGCTGGTGGCGGTGAGCCCGTCGAACAGCTCGGCCATGGTGGCGCGGGTGTTGGGCTCGGTATGGGCGCCGGTGCGCAGGTGCACCAGCGCGTTCGGCTCTTCCGAGCCGGCGGTGAACACGCCGCGCGGACGGTGATACTTGAACGACCGGCCGACGAGCCGCTGGCCGTTGGCCAGCAGGGCGGAGGCGAGCGTGTCACCTTCGAACCCGGCCATCTCCTTGTTGTTGAAACGGAACGTGAGGGGTTTCGCGCGGTCGATCAGGCCGCCGCCGATGCGGTTGGGTTGAGTCATTTGTCCCGCCCCCTTGCGCGCGCCACGTCGCGGGCCAGTTCGACCTGGGTGATTTCATGGGTCAGCGTGTCGCGCGTGACCACCAGCCACGAACGGTCGCCCTGTTCGTGGTACCAGAGCTCCTGGTGCTGGCCGGCCGGGTTGTCGCGCAGGTAGCCGTAATCGTGGAACTGCTCCATCGCGCCTTCGGCCTGCCAATCGGGCCGGTCGATCAGGCTGGCATCGCCGAGATAGACGAATTCGGCGGCATCGCGCGGGCCGAGAAGGGGGTGCGGAATGATCATGCGTTGGCCCCCGTGTCCGGCGTTGCGCAGTGAGTATTTTTGGAAAGATGAAAGGTCATGAGCACGCCCGTCAGTGGAGGTTGGGCTGGTTGCCCACGCCTTTTTCGTCGATGATGTTGCCGCTGCGGAACCGGTCGAGGCGCATCTGCGCGGCGGTCGGGTGCGGCTCGTCCTTGGCCAGCAGGTGGGCGTAGGCGTAGCCCGAGGCCGGCGTCGCCTTGAACCCGCCGTAGCACCAGCCGCCGTTGAAATAGAGCCCGTCGATATGGGTCTTGTCGATGAAGGGCGAGCCGTCCATCGACATGTCCATCAGCCCGCCCCAGGACCGCAGAAGCCGGGCGCGGCCGATCATCGGCATGATCGCCATGCCGCCCTCGGCCACGTCCTCGACCACCGGCAGGTTGCCGCGCTGGGCATAGGTGTTGTAGCCGTCGATATCTCCGCCGAAGACAAGCCCGCCCTTGTCAGACTGGCTGACGTAGAAGTGGCCGGCACCGAAGGTGATGACGCCCGGGAGAACAGGCTTCAGACCCTCGGTGACGAAAGCCTGCAGCACGTGGCTTTCGATCGGCAGGCGCATGCCCGCCGCGGCCATGACGCGGCTTGACGAGCCGGCGACGCAGACCGCCACCTTCTTCGCCTTGATCGCGCCGCGGTTGGTCTCGACGCCAAGGCACTTGCCATTCTGGATGTCGAAACCGGTGACCTCGCAATTCTGGATGATGTCGACGCCGCGGCTGTCGGCGCCGCGGGCATAGCCCCAGGCCACCGCGTCGTGCCGGGCGGTGCCCCCGCGGCGCTGGAAGAGGCCGCCCTTGATCGGGAAGCGGGCATTGTCGAAGTCGAGGAACGGAAGCTCGCGGCGCAGCGCGGCGGCATCGGCCAGCTCGGCATCGGCGCCGGCGAGGAACATCGCGTTGGCGCGCCGCACGAAGGCGTCGCGCTGGCCGTCGGTGTGGAAGAGGTTGAGGATCGAGCGCTGCGACACCATCGAGTTGTAGTTGGTGTCCTGCTCGAGGTTCTCCCACAGCTTCATAGACATCTCGTAGAACGGCTCGTTCCCGGGCAGCAGGTAGTTCGAGCGGATGATCGTGGTGTTCCGCCCGATATTGCCCGAGCCGAGCCAGCCCTTTTCCAGCACGGCGACGTTGCGATGGCCGAATTCCTTCGCAAGGTAATAGGCCGTGGCAAGGCCGTGCCCGCCGCCGCCGATGATGACGATATCGTATTCCGCCTTCGGCTCGGGGTCGCGCCAGACGGGTTTCCATCCCTTGTTGCCGGTCAGGCCTTCCTTGAAGATCCTGAATGCTGAATAGCGCATCGGGCGGATATCCTTATCCTTGAGTTGCCCCCAGCATGACGCGTTCCGCGTCGCTCGACTTTCCCGAAATAGTCGGATACGTGTCTTTTATGGACAGTATTGGTACAAAATCCGTGACCACGCGGCGAATCGGCATCCTGCCGATCGACGGGTTCGCGGTTATGTCCTACGCCGCGCTGACCGAACCGATGCGGGCGGCGAACGTGCTGGCGCGGCGGACGCTTTACGAGATGATCAACATCTCGGCCTCGGGCCACCCGATCGCCAGTTCCGGCGCGGCGCTGGTCATGCCGCAGGCCAAGGTGGGCGACGACCTGTCGCTCGACTACCTGTTCGTCGTCGCGGGCGGCGACCCGACCACCTATGACAACCGCGCCGTGATCAACTGGCTGGCACGGATGGCGCGCGAGGGCGTGCCTCTGGGCGGCGTGTCGGGCGGGCCGATCATCCTGGCGCGCGCCGGGCTGATGGCGGGGCGGCGGATGACGGTGCACTGGGAACATGCCGCGGCGCTGGCCGAGATTTCGCCGCACCTGCTGATCGAACGCTCGCTCTACGTGATCGACCGCGACCGGGTGACCTGTGCCGGCGGCTCGGCGCCGATGGACCTGATGCACGCGCTGATCACCCAGCACCACGGCAAGCCCTTCGCCCGGCTGGTGAGCGACTGGTTCATGCATACCGAGGTGCGCCCCTCGGCCGGGCCGCAGCGCGCCGGGCTGGTCGAGCGGGTGGGGGTGAACAACGCTGCCATCCTCGACGCGGTCGAGGTGATGGAGGCAAACGTGGCTGACCCGGTCGACCTGGCCCACCTGGCCCAAACCGCCGGGCTGTCGGAACGGCAGCTCAACCGGCTCTTCACCGACAAGCTGGGCCGGCCGACGATGCGCTATTACCGCGAGCTTCGGCTTGAGAAGGCACAGAGCCTGTTGCGCAACTCGCCCCTGTCGCTGACCGAGATCGCGCTGGCCACCGGGTTCGCCAGCTCCTCGCATTTCTCCCGGGCCTATGCCGCTCAGTACGGGCAGCCGCCTTCCGCCTATCGCTGAGGCGCCGGAGCGGGCCGATTGCGTCACGCGGGGCGCGGTTTGCGGTCGCCGCTTGTCAACGCGCCGGCCCGCGCCATAGTCTCGGGCGCGAGAGAACGGAGGGCCCCATGCATATTCTCGTCCTGCAGCACGAACGTGTCGAACATCCCGGCGTCTTCCGGAAGTTCCTGCGCGAAGACGGCCACACATGGGAGGCGATCGAGCTTGACGAGGGCGAGCCGCTGCCCGCCACGACCGAGGGGTTCGACGCGCTCTGGGTCATGGGCGGGCCGATGGACACCTGGCAGGAGGACATTCACCCCTGGCTGAAGGAGGAAAAGGCCTTCATCCGCAAGGCGGTGGCCGAGGAAGGCATGCCCTATCTCGGCGTCTGTCTCGGGCATCAGCTTCTGGCCGAGGCGCTGGGCGGCACGGTGGGTCCGTCGAAGACGCCCGAGGTCGGCGTGCTCGACGTGCACCTGACCGAGGCCGGCGCCAGCGGCGTGTTTTTCGACGGGCTGCCGGAGAAGTTCGACTGCCTGCAATGGCACTCGGCCGAGGTCACCGCGCTGCCCGAGGGGGCGCAGGTGCTGGCCACGTCGCCCGATTGCGCCGTGCAGGCGATGAAATGGGAAACCCGCGCCTATTCCGTGCAGTTCCATGTCGAGATCGAATCCGACACCGTGCAGAACTGGAACAACATCCCCGAATACGCGGGCGCCCTCGACAAGGTGATCGGCCCGGATGCCGCGCGCGAGGTCGAGGCGACCTGCGACGCCCGGATGGAGGCGTTCAACGAGGTGGCCGAGCGGATCTACATCAACTGGCTTCAGGCGACATCGCGGGCGGGCTGACATTGCGGGGGGCTTTGCCCCCGACGTTGAAATCCTTCGGAATTTCAACGCCTCCCCCAGGATATTTCCGGCCAGAAGAAGCCGGGTGTCAGCTCTCTGCCCAGCCCTCGGATTGCATTTCGCGCAGGCGGCTGGCGGTGCGCTCGAATTCGAAGCTGCCCTCGCCCTCGACATAGAGGTATTCCGGCTCGGCGGCGGCGGAGCAGATAAGCTGCGTGCCCGCCTCGTAAAGCGCGTCGACAAGGGTGACGAAGCGCTTGGCCTCGTTGAAGTTCGAGCGCGAGAGCTGGGGGATGTTTTCCAGCACCAGAACCCGCGCCGCCTCGGCAATGGCGAGGTAGTCGGCGGGGCCGAGCGGCTTGGCGCAAAGGTCGTAGAAGCTGGCCCGCGCCACCCCGTTGCGGAAGGCGGGGATGGTGACCTCGCGCTTGTTCACCACGAGGGTATGGGGCGCGCTGTCGCCATCGGTGAGATCGTTCCAGACCGCCTTGATGTTCTCGCGCGCCTCGGCGTCGATCGGGGTGAAATAGGTCTGCGCCCCGGCCAGCCGATCCTGCCGGTAATCGGTGGGGCCGGCCATCTCGTGCACCACCATCCGCTCCTTCACCAGGTCGATGAAAGGCAGGAAAAGCTGGCGGTTGAGGCCGTTCTTGTAAAGGTCGTCGGGCACGCGGTTCGACGTGGTGACCACCACGACACCGGCATCGAACAGCGCCTCGAAAAGCCGGCCCACGATCATCGCGTCGGTGATGTCGGTGATCTGCATCTCGTCGAAGGCCAGCAGGCGGACGCGTTCCGTCACTTCCTTCGCCACGGGGGAAAGCGCGTCCTCCACCCCCTTCTTGCGGGCGGCGTGCATCCCGGCGTGGATTTCCTGCATGAAGGCGTGGAAATGCACCCGGCGGTTGGGCACCTCGATCGTATCGACGAAGAGGTCCATCAGCATCGACTTGCCACGCCCGACCCCGCCCCAGAGGTACAGCCCCTTCGGTGGCTCGGGCGCCTTGCGGAACCAGCCCTTCTTCTGCGGTTTCGCAAGATCGGCGCGGATGCGCTCGAACTCGGGCAGCGCCGCCTCCTGCGCGGCGTCGCGGGTCAGCTTCCCCTCGGCGACGAGGCGGTCATATCGTTCCGGCAGCGTTTCCATCCGCCCCGCATAGCGCGCCCGCGCGGCCATGAAAAGCGCCTCTGCCGCGCTTCCGTCACGAACGGTGATTGTGACCCGCACAATCCTTGAATTGACGCCGCTTCCCGGCGGGGTAAGGTGCGCGGGCTGCGACAGGAGCGCGTCATGCAGAAATCGACCCCGCTTTTCACACCGGTGCTGATCGCCGGATGTGCAATCATGCTGATCTCGTTCGCGATCCGCGCCTCCTTCGGTGTCTTCCAGATCCCGATTGCCGAGGAATTCGGCTGGCTCCGGGTCGAGTTCTCGATGGCCATCGCCATCCAGAACCTCGCATGGGGTATCGGCCAGCCGATCTTCGGCATGCTGGCCGAGCGGATCGGCGACCGCAAGGCGATCGTGATGGGCGCCGTGGTCTACGCGCTGGGGCTTGTCCTGTCCTCCACCGCCGTTACGCCGGGCGCGCTTCAGGTTTACGAGGTGCTGGTGGGCTTCGGCATCGCCGGCACCGGCTTCGGCGTGATCCTTGCCGTGGTGGGCCGCGCCAGCTCTGACGAGAACCGCTCGATGAGCCTTGCCATCGCCACCGCCGCCGGCTCGGCCGGGCAGGTCGTCGGCCCGCCCCTGGCCGAGGCGCTGCTGAGCGTGATGAGCTGGCAGATGGTGTTCGTGGCCTTCGCCGCGATCATTCTCTCCGCCCTTCTGATGCTGCCCCTGATGCGCGCGCCCGAGCCGATCTCGAAACCGGAGCTCGAAGAAAGCATGGGCGCGATTCTCGGAAAGGCCTTCCGCGACCCGTCCTACACCCTCATCTTCCTCGGCTTCTTCTCCTGCGGCTACCAGCTTGCCTTCGTCACCGCCCATTTCCCCGCCTTCGTGACCGAGATGTGCGGGCCCATCGCCTCGGGCAGTGTGCTGCACGGGATCGGCATCACTTCGACATCCGCCCTCGGCGCGGCGGCCATCGCGGTCATCGGCGTGGCCAATATCGCCGGCACGCTGACGGCGGGCTGGCTGGGCAAGCGTTACTCCAAGAAATACCTGCTCGCCGCCGTCTATACCGGGCGAACCATCATCGCCGCGTGGTTCATCATGGTGCCGATGACGCCCACGACCGTGCTGCTCTTCTCGGTCGGCATGGGCTCGCTCTGGCTGGCCACCGTGCCGCTGACCAGCGGCCTGATCGCGCATCTCTACGGGCTGCGCTACATGGGCACGCTCTATGGCATCGTGTTCTTCAGCCACCAGCTCGGCAGTTTCCTGGGCGTCTGGCTGGGCGGGCGGATGTACGACATCTACGGCAATTACACCGCCGTGTGGTGGGTCGGCGTGGGCGTCGGCGCATTCTCGGCGCTGGTGCACCTGCCGGTGAAGGAGAACCGTCTGAAACCGGCGCTGGCCTGATACCGCGCCGTCAGAGCACCTGCTTCGTCGCCGCCATGACCGCATCGGGGTGCGTATAGGCCAGCGCATGACCGGCATCCGGGACCACGGCCTGCCGGGCCTGCGGGTTCCACTCCGACAGCGTATCCTTGCAGGTCAGCGGGATCACATCATCCTTCTCGCCCCAGATCGCCAGCACGGGCACCCCGGCCCCGGCAATGGTGCGGTGGGCGTCTTCGAGATCCTCGTCGAGAATGCCCCGCAGCGAGGACAGCACCGCAGGCGCAAACCCTTTCAACCGGGTCTCGGCGATCTGCAGGTCGACGATCCGGTCGACGCGTTCGTGCCCCCCGCGCTCGGATTCCGTCGCCCGGCGCAGCGACTTGGCATAGAACCCCAGCATCATCCAGCGGCCAAGGAAATTGTACTTCACCGCCATGTCCGCCACCGGCCCAAGGTCATGGCCCAACCCCGCCGGCGCCAGCAGCACAAGCTGTCGCAGGCGCCCCGCCTGCTGTGCCGCGAAAGCCGAGACGATGGCGCCGCCCATGGAATAGCCCAGCAGCGTGATCTCGCCCGTCACCCCTTGGTCCTCGAGCAACTCGTCGAGCTGGCGGATGAAGAACGCGCTGTCCTGCGCGCCCCTCGGCCTGTCGGAAAAGCCGCGGCCGTAGAGATCGTAGGTCAGCACGCGATAGCCTGACTGCGCCAGATCTTCCGCGATCGGCCCCCAGACGAAAGAGGGCGTCGTCAGCCCGTGAACACAGACGGCCACAGGCCCGTCCTCCGGCCCGAACCATTGGTAATGGGTGACACCCTGCGACAGGGTGGCGAACTGCCCCGGCGCGGCCTCCCGCCGGGTTCGGTTCATCCGGGGCCGCAACGCCTCGACCGCGAAGGGCCAGATCGCCACGGCCGCGATGATGGCGATGACGGCCCACCAGGTCATTGCGCGGCGGCCCAGGCGTCGAGGATGTAGCGGCTGGTCATCAGGTCGAGATGCGCGCCGCCGCCGTTCTTGAAAAGCGTGATCTCGTCGTCGCTCTCACGTTTGAATTTCCCCGGCTCGTAGTAATCGGCGACAAGGTCGTCGCGCGCGATCACCCCCGCCTCGAGCGGGATCTTGATCTCGCCGATATGGCCCACCGTCGTGTCGTAGCTGTCGACGAAGACGCGCGCCCGCTTGAGCGCGTCGTCATCCACCTCGCGCATGTCCGGGCGGTAGGCGCCGATCAGGTCGACATGCTGTCCGGGGCGGAACCATTCCCCCTTCAACAGTGGTTCGGTCGACATCGTGGCGGAGGTGACGATATCGGCCGCGCCAACCGCCGCCTCCAGATCATCGGCCACCTGCAACCCGGGGCAGTCTTCCACCATCGCTTCGGCATTCTTGCGGGTGCGATTCCACACCGTGAAGCGCGCCTTCGGGAAGGCGGTGGAATAGGCCTGGAACAGCGACCGGCCCACCGTGCCGGCGCCGACGATCAGGATATTCTCGCTGTCGGGCCGGGCCAGTTGCGTCGCGGCGTAAAGGCTGTCGCCGGCCGTCTTCCACTTGGTCACGAGGTGAAAATCGATCACCGCCTCGAGCTGCCCGTCCCCATCACCGAAGACACAGACAGACCCGTGGATCATCGGCTTGCCGGCCTTGGGATTGCCCGGAAAGATCGTCGCCGATTTCACCGCCAGCCCCATGCCGTCGATCCACGCCGAGCGCGACAGAAGCGTGTCGGGATCGCGGTACAAGAACGTATCCCCGATCTCGGCCTTGGGCAGCCTGTGCCCGGCCTCGAACGCCGCGCACAGCTTCATCCAGTCGAGATGTTTCTCGCCCTCTTCGAACGGGATCATGGTGACACTCATGCGATATTCTCCTGCGTCAGAAGCCCCTCTTCGACCAGCCGCCGGGCCAGCCCCTCGGGCGTTTCGAAACGGTGTGTCTGCCAGCCGCGCGCGGCGGCGGCGGCGATATTGTCCTCGCGGTCATCGGTGAAGAACAGCGTCTCCGGGTCAAGCCCGCAATCGGCCTCGACGGCGGCGTAGATCTCTGGGTCGGGCTTGATCATCTTCATCTCGCCGGAAATATATCGGCGGTCGAATTCCTTGAGGAAGGGAAACTGCGCCTCGCTCAGCGGAAAGTTCTCCTTGCCGAAATTGCTCAGCGCGAAGACCGGCACGCCCTTCGCCCTCAGCGCCCGCAGAAGCTTCACCGAGTCCGGGATCTCCGGTTGGGCAATCTCCGTCCACTTCCAGCGGAACTTCAGTACCTCCTGCCGCCACTTCGAATGCGCCCAGGCGGTGTCTTCCACCACGTCGGCAAAGACATTGCCGGCATCGATCTTCACCATCATCCCGTGAATATCGACCTCGCCGAACATCTCCCGGCGCTTGGCCTTTCCCAGCACCCGGTCGAAATACTTCTCCGGCTGCCACTCGATCAGCACGTTGCCGATGTCGAAAATCACCGCGTTGATCGCCATGAAACGCTCCTATCTCCTGACCGGCCCATCGGCCACGTGGGTGCCTTTGCGCGACTCGCGCCAGACAAGGTAAAGCCCCGACCCGAGGATCAGCGCGATGCCGGCCCAGGCCACGGCGTCGGGCCACGTGCCGAACACCGTGACCCCCCACAGGATCGCCATCGGCATCGAAACATATTCGAACGGCGCGGCAAAGGCCGCCTCGCTCAGCCGGTAGGCCTGGCTGATGAAAAGGACGCCCGCCAGCCCGCTGAGGCCCAGAAGGACGAAGATCGGGATATCCGACGGATCCACCGGCGCCCAGGCCCGCAGAAGGAAATCAAGGTCCGCGGGCGCCATCTCCGCAAGCTTGCCGTCGCCGATGCTCAGCCCGATGGCCGCACTGACGACCAGGAAGCAGCTTTGCGAATAGATCGCCATGGTCGCGGCACTTTCCGTGTCGCCGATCCGCCGGGCGATGATGTGCATCACCGCGTAAAGCGAGGCCGCGATCATCGGGAAGACCGAAGCCAACTGAAACGCCGACGTGCCCGGCTTGGCGATCAGCAGCACCCCCACGAACCCCACCGCGATGGCCGCCCAGCGCCGCGCGCCCACCCGTTCGCGCAGGAAGATCACCGAGAAGACGGTGATGACCAGCGGCGAGACGAAGAAGATCGCCACCGCGTCGGCAATCGGAAGGGCGGCCAGCCCGAGGAACAGGAAGGAGTTGGCGAACACCACGCAAAGACCCCGCGCGGCATGGGCCAGCGGCCGCCGCGTGCGGAACACATTGATCCCGCCAAAGAACGGCATCACGAGGACCAGGAAGGTCGGAATGCCCACCAGCGCCCGCAGGAACACCACCTGGTGCAGCGCGTAATCGTCCGAAACGAACTTGATCGCCACGTCGTTGAGCGAAAAGCACAGCGCCGCCGTGAACGCACAGAGCGCGCCCACCAGGTTCGTCCGTTCTATGGAAACCTGTGTCATGAAGTCCCGTTCGCTGTCCCCGGCAACAAACGGGAGCAGGCGGGGATTGTAAAGCGCCGCGCCCCGGAAAAATGGCTCAGCGCGCCGCCTGCCGAAGCGCCCGCTCCAGCGCGTCGAGAAACCTTGACCGGTCGGCCTTGGTGAACCCCTTGCCGCCGCCCTGCCGGAACGGATCGGCGGCGCGCAGGTCGCTCATCAGGTCGCGCGTGGCCAGCGCCGAACCCACGTTGCGCTCGGTCAGCGCCTCGCCATTGGGCTTCAGCACCAGCGCGCCACCCTCGACACACCTCGCTGCCAACGGAATATCCCCCGTGATCACCACGTCGCCCGCCCCGGCCCGCTCGGCGATCCACTTGTCGGCCTCGTCCGGCCCCTCCGGCACGATCACGGTTTCGACGGCCGGGTTGGCCGACGGCCGGATGCCGCCATTCGACACCATCTTCACGCCCACGCCGTGCCGCGTGGCCACCCGCTCCACCTCCGCCTTCACCGGGCAGGCATCGGCATCGACGTAGATCACGCCTTCTTCGCCTTTGGCTTCTTCTCCGCTTCCCGCTTCACCTTGTACGCCTCGGGGATGGGCATCCGGTTGAACGCATCCAGCCCGGCGATCTTGTAGGCCTCGGCCAGCGTCGGGTAGTTGAACGTGTTCTGCACGAAGTAATCCACCGTCCCTTTCAGGTTCAGCACCGCCTGCGCGATGTGAATGAGTTCCGTCGCCCCCTCGCCCACGATCTGCACGCCCAGCACGCGCCGGGTCTTGAGGCTGAACAGCATCTTCAGCATCCCGTGCTCCAGCCCCATGATATGCCCCCGGCTGGTCTCGCGGAACCGGGCCACGCCCACCTCGTAGGGAATGCCCCGCTCCTGCATCTCTTCCTCGGACATGCCACAGGTGGAAATCTCCGGCACCGAGTAGATGCCATAAGGAAACCACGGGCTTTCCGGCAGCGTCGGCGTGTCCAGCGCATGGCACGCCGCGATCCGCCCCTGCTGGATCGAGGTCGACGCAAGGCTCGGATGCCCGATCACGTCACCGGCCGCGTAGATATGCCCAACCGACGTCTGGTAACTCTTCCGGTCCACCTCGATCCGCCCGCGATGGTCGGTCCCGATCCCCACGGCGTCGAGGTTCAGCTTCTCCGTCGCCCCCATCCGCCCGGCGGCAAAGAGCAGCATCTCGGCCCGCACATGCCGCCCGTTGGCCATGCTCACCTCGACATGCTTCCCGGCATCTTCGATCTGCTCGATGGCCGACCCAAGGCGCAAATCGACCCCGTTATCCCGGATCTGGTGGGTGAATTCCTGGATGATGCGCGTGTCGATGAAATCAAGGAACGTATCCCGCGGCTCGATCAGCGTCACCCGCACGTCGAGCGCCGAGAACATGGTGGCATATTCCACCCCGATCACCCCCGCGCCCACCACCACAAGGCTCCGCGGGATCTGCGCCAGCTCCAGGAACTCGTCGCTGTCGACGATGGTCGAGCCGTTGAAGGGCACGTAATCCGGCCGGTAGGTCTTTGTCCCGGTCGAGATCAGGAACCTGTCGGCGGTCAGCCGGCTGACCTCGCCCGCCTCGGTGGCCACCTCCACCTCGTTCGGGCCGATGAACTTCGCCATGCCGTTCAGCGTGTCCACATGGTTCCGGTTGAACTGGTGTTCGAGGATATCGACCTCGTAATCGAGCGTCTTGTGCAGCCGCGACTTGAGGTCCTGCGCCCCGATATCCTCCTTCACCCGGTAGGACCGGCCGTAAAAGCTCCGCTCACGCCAGCCGGAGAGGTTCAGCACCGTCTCCCGCAGCGTCTTCGACGGGATCGTCCCGGTATGCACCGACACGCCGCCCAAGCGGTCGCGCCGGTCGATCACCAGCACCCGCCGCTTCAGCTTTCCCGCCTGGATCGCGGCCGACCGCCCGGCGGGGCCGGAACCGATGATGATGAGGTCGTAATGGCTCATGCAATATCCTTCCCAAAATCGGCGGGTGAGCCGGGCCGCAACACAGTGGCCCGACAGTCTAGGGGCTGATCAGCCCGCATAAAGCGCCTCGGCATGGAAGCTCACGTGGTCCTCCATGAAGGTCGAGACGAAGAAGTAACTATGGTCATACCCCGGCTGCAGCCGCAAATTGGCCTGCTGCCCGCGCTCGGCCACGGCATGGGCAAAGTCATGGGTGTTCAGCAACTTGTAGAACTGGTCCTTCGTCCCGGTATCCGTCAGGATCGGCCCGTCGAACCCGTTCTCCCGCATCAGCAGCGTCGCATCATGCGCGGCCCACACGGCCTCGTCATCGCCCAGGTAACCGCCCAATTGCTTCCGGCCCCAGTCGCTCGCCGTCGGATGGCAGATCGGCGCGAAGGCCGAGACCGAGCGATACCGCCCCTTCAGCCCCATCGCCAGCGTCAGCGCGCCATGCCCGCCCATCGAATGCCCGGTGATGCCCTGCCGGCTTGCATCGATGGCAAACTCTTTCGCCACCAGCTCCGGCAGCTCCTCGCCGACGTAATCCCACATCCGGAAATGCTTCGCCCACGGGTCCTGCGTGGCGTTCACGTAGAACCCCGCCCCCTGGCCCATGTCGAACGAATCCTCGTCGGCCACGTCCTCGCCGCGCGGGCTCGTATCGGGGAACACCAAAGCGATCCCCTGCTCGGCCGCCCAGCCCTGCGCGCCCGCCTTGGTCATCGCATTCTCATGCGTGCAGGTCAGCCCCGACAGGTACCACAGCACCGGCACCGGGCCGTCCTTCGCCTCTTCCGGCAGGAACAGGCCAAAGGTCATGTCGCAGTTGCAGGCCTCCGAGGCGTGCTTGTACACCCCTTGGACCCCGCCGAAACAGGCGTTCTCGGAAACGGTTTCCATGGTTCAATCCTTCCTTTCCGCGTCGCCGCGATGGACGCTCATGATCTCTTCAATCGGTTTCTTGATGGTTGCCGCCTTCGGCACCGTAGCATCCCGGGCCGCGTGGCCCACGGTCAAAATCATCACCGGCTTTTCATTTTCCGGCCTGTCGAGCAACCCGTTGAGAAATTTCATCGGGTTCGGCGTATGCGTCAGCATCGACAGCCCCGCCGCGTGCAGCGCCGCAATCAGGAACCCCGTCGCAATCCCCACGCTCTCCGGCACGTAGTAATGCTTCCGCCGGCTGCCATCCGGGTTCACGCCATAGCGCTGCGCGAACACCACGATCAGCCAGGGCGCGTCCGTCAGGTGCGGCTTGCTGGCATCCGTCCCGATCGGCTCCAGCGCCGCCAGCCACGCGTCGCCGGCGCCGCCCTCGTAGAACTGCCGCTCCTCCTCCTCGGCCGCCGCCCGGATCTTCGCCTTCATCTCCGGGTCGGCCACGGCCGCGAAATGCCAGGGCTGCTGGTTCGCCCCGCTCGGCGCGAGGCCCGCCGTCTCGATCGCCGCGGCGATCACCTCTTCCGGCACCGCCCTTGTCTCGTACTCCCGCACCGTGTGCCGCTGCCGCATCAGCGCGCGGAACGCCTCGACGGCCTCCAGCGCCTCTGCATCGCTCAGCTCCCGCCGGTGCGGCAGGGAAAGCGGCTCGTATCCCGATGGCATCTCGCCCATGCGACCGATCCTTTCAGTAAAGCTGCCCCACCCAGCCGATCACCAGCGACACCGTGACCACCGCCAGCGCCGTCGAGATCAGGATCGACGCCGAAACCCGCTGCGGCGCGATCCGGTAATGCTCGGCCAGGATATACACGTTCCCCGCCACCGGCAGTGCCGCCGCGGCGATCATCACGGCGGCGGCATAGGGCTCCACCGGGAACAGGATCAGCGCCGAGAACGCCACCGCGCCGGGGTGTAGCACCAGCTTGCTGAAGCTCAGCCAGCCGGCGATCAGCGGCCGCTCGGCCTTCTTCGTGGCCAGCGACGCGCCGATGGCGAACAATGCCCCGGGGGTCGCCGCGCCCCCCAGAAGCGACAGGAAATCGTTCATCACCCCGGGGATCGGCAGCCTCAGCGCCGACCAACCCAGCCCCAGCACGATCGACACGATCATCGGGTTCTTCAGCAGGCCCAGGCCCACCGTCTTCAGCGCGCCCAGTCCCACGGCCCCGTCACGCGACCCGGTCACCAGGATCACCACCAGCGAGCCGAACACGATCAGGTCGATCGACAGCACCAGCATCACCGACCCGATCGCCGCCTCGCCCATCAAGAGCGTCAGCATCGGCACGCCAAGGAACCCCACGTTCCCGATCACCCCGCATTGCGATTCGAACGCCGCCTCCTCGATCGAGGCACCGCGCAGGAACGCCGCCATCATCACCACGCCATAGACGAAGGCCGTGGCCCACAGGTAGGCGGCGATGAAGCGCATGTTGAACACCTCGCCGAAGGACAGGTTCGCCGAGAACCGGAACAGCATCGCCGACAGCGCGAAGTAGAAGACGAACTTGGTCAGCCACGCCGTCGCCTCCTCGGTGAAAAAGCCGGTGCGCCCGGCCCCGAAGCCAAGGCCGATCACGCAGAAGAAGGGCAGGGTCTGTAAGAAAATTTCCAGCATCGCCCGCTTGTTAGCACGCCTCACCGGCGGCGCAAATGGAAAGGGGGCAGCGCGCCGCCCTGCCCCCTTCTGCCCGGCGCATTGGGATGTCGCACCGGGCCTGCCCTTGCGCGGCCAGCCGCACCCCTGCATCGGCCGCCCCGCCAGCTTGGACCGGCAATGGTTAACAAACCGTTGCAACCACCCGCGCCCAGCCGCCGGGAGAAAAGAAATCACCCCGGCCGGACCGCGAAACCGCTATAGCTTGCCGCAGCCGGGCAGGTGGCCCGGCGATGAAAGGCAGACACGATGACCGACAAGATCAAGGGCCCGGCCTCCTACTTCCCCTCCATCGAGGCCAAGTACGGGCGCCCCATCGCGGAATGGAAAGACCTGATCCGCGCCCAGCCCGGCAAGAAGCACATGGAACTGGTGACATGGCTGAAACAGGAGCACGGCATGGGCCACGGCCACGCCAATGCCCTCGTCGCCGACACCCTGCGCGAGGATGCCGGCTGAATGGCGCGCCGAGACTACGACCCCGCCACCGCCCCGCCCGACGACCGGCCCGCCGTCAAGGCGCGGGCCTTCGACACCGCGGGCCCGCGCGCATGGCGCGGCTCATTGGCCGGCGAGGCCATCGGCTCCGCCAACACCATCCTCGCCTACGCCACCGACACGATCGGCGAAGGCCCGTGCCTGCACGTCCATCCCTATGACGAAAGTTTCGTGGTCATCATGGGCCACGCCCGCTTCTTCATCGGCGACGAGGTGATGGACGCCGCCGCCGGCGACGTCCTGCTCGCCCCGGCCGGCCAGCCCCACAGGTTCGAGAATGCCGGCCCCGGCCGCCTCCAGACCATCGACATCCACCATTCCCCCCGCTGGATCCAGACCGACCTCGACTAGCCCCTCCGCCCAGGCTTCTTCTGGCCGGCAATATCCTCGGGGGTGAACTGGCCGCAGGCCAGGAGGGGGCAGACAGCCCCCTCTACCCGCTCCCGATCAGCACCCCGGCCGCGAACACCAGCGCGCCGCCCAGCACCACCTGGAACGCCGCCCGGAAGAACGGCGTCTCCATGTACCGGTTCTGGATCCACGCGATCGCCCACAGCTCCACGAACACCACGATGAAGGCGATGATCGTCGCGGTCCAGAAATCCGGGATCAGGTAAGGCAGCGCGTGGCCCAGCCCGCCCACCGTGGTCATCACCCCGCTGGCGATGCCGCGCTTCACCGGGCTGCCCCGGCCCGACAGCTCGCCATCGTCGCTGGCGGCCTCGGTGAAGCCCATGGAAATCCCCGCCCCCACGCTGGCGGCCAGCCCGACAAGGAAAGTGGTCCACGTATCCTGCGTGGCAAAGGCCGTGGCAAAGATCGGCGCCAGCGTCGAAACCGACCCGTCCATCAGCCCGGCCAGCCCGGGCTGCACCCATGTCAGCACGAACTGCCGCCGCGCGGTGCGCGATTCGGTGGCGCGGGCGTCCTCGTCGAGATGTTCCTGCTCAAGCTCGCCGGCCCGGTCCTGGTGCCCCGCCTCCGCCGCTGCAAGATCACCCAACAGCTTCCGCGTGTCCGCATCCGTCGTGTTGGCCGCCGCCTTGAGGTAGAACGCCTCCGCATCCCGCTCCATCGCCTCGGCTTCCTCGCGGATCCGCTCGATCCCGAGGTTCTCCACCAGCCACACCGGCCGCCGCGCGTAATACCCCGCCACGTGCTCGCGCCGAATGAGCGGGATGACCTCGCCGAAGCGCTTGCGGTGCAGCTCTATCAGCGCCTTGCGGTGGCCATCCTCCTCTTCCGCCATCCCGTCGAAGACGCGGGCGGTATCCGGGTAATCCTCCCGCAGCATCTCGGCGTAGCTCCGGTAGATGCGCCCGTCATCCTCTTCCGAGGATATGGCGAGGGCGAGGATTTCCTGTTCGCTCAGCTCCGAAAACCGGCGGCGGGAGGACATTCCGGGAATCATGTGACAGCCTTTCGAATTAGAACAATTCTAAACTATACGGCCCGGCCGCAGGATCAAGGCCCGAAACCCGCCGCGTTGACTTTTCCCCAAGCCTCGACAACGCTCGCATCCGACAGGCACAGGGGTATCAGGGCAGATGGCACAGGAACGGTCCGGGCTGGTGGCGGGCATCGACGTGGGCGGCACGTTCACCGACCTATTGCAGCTCGACCAGGCGACCGGCGCCGTGCGCATCGCCAAGGTGCCCAGCACGCCCGACAACCAGGCCTTCGGCGTGATGAACGCGCTCGCCTCGGCAGAATGCGAGCTCGCCGCGCTCGACCTCATCGTGCACGGCACCACGACCACCACCAACGCCGTCCTCGAGCGCAAGCTCAGCCGCACGGGCCTCATCACCACGCAAGGTTTCCGCGACGTGCTCGAACTCGGCCGCCGCACACGGCCACAGGCCTACGGCATGACCGGGCAATTCACCCCCCTTATCCCCCGCGACCTCCGACTCGAAGTGCCCGAGCGCACCGATGCCGCAGGCCAAGTCGTCACCCCCCTCGACGAAACCGCCCTGCGCGCCGCCGCCCGAACCCTGCTCGACGCCGGGTGCGAGGCCGTCGTCGTCCACTTCCTCCACTCCTACGCCAACCCCGCCCATGAACAGCGCGCCGGCGCCGTGCTGGCCGAGATCTGGCCCAACAGCCACATCACCCTCGGCCACGCCATCCTGCAGGAATCCCGTGAATTCGAGCGTGGCGTCACTGCCGCCGTCAACGCCAGCGTCCAGCCCATCCTCGACCGCTACCTCCGCCGCCTCACCGAAAGCCTCGCCGAGGGCGGGTACGACCGCGACGTGCTGGTGATGAACGGCAATGGCGGCATGGTCTCCTCCCGTTTCGTGGCGCGCGAGGCGGCAAAGACCGTCATGTCCGGCCCCGCCTCGGGCGTGATGGCCGCCGCCTATACCGGCCGCATCGCCGGCATGCCCGACCTCTTGACCTACGACATGGGCGGCACCTCGACCGACGTGGCCCTCGTACGCGGCGCCGAACCCGCCGTATCGAACGAGATCGAGATCGAGTACGCCATGCCGATCCACGTGCCGATGGTCGACGTGCGCACCGTCGGCGCGGGCGGCGGCTCCATCGCGCGCGTCAACGCCGCCGGCCTATTGGAAGTCGGCCCTCAAAGCGCCGGCGCCGACCCCGGACCCATCTGCTACGGCCGCGGCGGCACCGAGCCCACAATCTCCGACGCCAACCTCCTCCTCGGCCGGCTCGACCCCGGCCGCCTCGCGGTCAAGGGCGGCGTCACCCTCGAAACCGTCGAAGAGATCTTCGCCGAACGCCTGGGCCGTCCCCTCGGCCTCACTGCCCACGAAGCCGCGCAAGCCGTCGTGCAGCTTGCCAACACCACCATGGCCGGCGCCATCCGCATGGTCTCCCTTTCCCTCGGCGCCGACCCGCGCGACTTCGCCCTCTTTGCCTTCGGCGGCGCCGGCCCGCTCCACGCCGCGGCGCTCGCCCGCGAACTCGGCGTCCCCCGCGTCCTCGTGCCCAGCCGCCCCGGCATCACCAACGCCATCGGCTGCGTCGTCGCCGACCTCCGCCACGACTTCGTGCAAACCATCAACACCCCCGTCGATGCCTTGGCCGACACCCAGCTCGCCGACATCTTCGCCGCCCAGAAAGCCGAGGGCGAACGCCTCATCGCCAAGGAGCGCGTCGAAATCCGCGACCTCCGCCATCTCTACAGCGTCGACATGCAATTCGTCGGCCAGACCCACCTCCTCCGCGTAGACCTTGAGACGCCGGAGATCGACAACGCCAGCCTTCGCGAGCTTTTCGAGATCGCCTATTTCCGCCGCTTCCGCGTCGAGCTTTCCGAAATCCGCGCCAACGTGGTCAACGCCAACTGCTCCGTCATCGGCGCCCGCGTGCCCCTCGACCTCTCCACCCTGATCGACCCGTCGGGCCGCAAACCCACCCTCGCCGAAGCCCAGACCGGCACCCGCCCCGTCCGCTTCGGCAGCGACATCCACGACACCCCCGTCTACTGGCGCGACCACCTCCCCCTCGACGCCTCCCTCGAAGGCCCGGCCATCATCCAGCAGATGGACACGACCCTGCTCATTGAACCCGGAGACACCGCCAAGGGCGACGAGCACGGCAACATCATCCTCCACGTGGGGGCGCCAACATGACCCCAACACACACCCGCCCCGGTCCTGAGCCGGGGCCCCGACCGGCGCAGGAAAAGAGGTCCCGGGTCAAGCCCGGGACGGGAAATGCGCCTTGTCCGATACCAGGCAATACCCGCCCCGGCCCCCGAGCCGGGGCCTCGCACCACGAAACGAACCCGGGACGAGCCGCATGATCGACCCCATCACCCTCTCCGTCATCCAGGCCGGCCTGCAACAGGTCTGCGACGAGATGGATCTTAGCTTCTCCCGCGCCGCCTTCTCCCCCGTCATCGCCGAGGCCAACGACCGCTCCGACGGCATCTACGACGCCACCGACGGCGCGCTCATCGCCCAAGGCGCGGGCGGCCTGCCGGTCTTCGTCGGCACCATGCAATACTCCACCCGCACCCTCATCCGGATGATCCGCGAGGGCCGCGCCGGCGCCCCCGAGCCCGGCGACATCTACATCGTCAACGACCCCTATCTCGGCGGCACCCACCTGATGGATGTGCGCTTCGCCCGCCCCTATTACCGCGACGGCCAGCTCTGGTGCTGGCTTTCCAACACCGGCCACTGGCCCGACACAGGCGGCGCGGTGCCCGGCGGCTTCTCCGCCTCCGCCACGGCGGTGGAACAGGAGGGCCTGCGCCTGCCGCCCGTCAAGCTCTTCAAGAAGGGAAAGCTCGACGACGAGATCTACGCCATCATCTGCTCCAACATCCGCGTCGCCGACCAGCGCATCGGCGACGTCAAGGCCCAGGCCGCCGCCCTCGATCTCGGCGCCGCCCGGCTCGACGCGCTGCTCGACCGCTACGGCGACGCCACCGTCTCGCAGGCCATCGCCGAGCTCCGCAAACGCGCCGCTGCGCAAATGCGCAGCTTCATCGCCGACATCCCCGAGGGCACGCACCAATCCACCGCCTGGGTCGACAGCGACGGCGTGGTCAACGAACCCCTCGCCATCCGCCTTGCCGTCACCCGCCAGGACGACCAGCTCACCTTCGACTTCACCGGCTCCAGCGCCCCCTGCGCCGGGCCGATGAACTCCGTCCGCGCCACGACCCTCTCCTCCGTCTACCTCGCCATGCGCCACATCTTCCCCGAGGTCCCGATCAGCGCCGGCGCCTTCGAGCCCTTCACCATCACCGGCATCGAGGGCACCTTCCTCGACGCCCAGTACCCCCGCCCCGTCTCGGGCTGCGCCGCCGAAGTCTCCCAACGCATCGCTGAAGCCGTTTTCGCCGCCCTCGTCGAGGCGCTGCCCGACCGCGTCACCGCCGCCCCCGCCGGAACCTCCGGCAACTTCGCCCTCGGCGGCCACGATCCGGCGAAGGGCCGCGACTTCGTCATGTACCAGCTCTCCGGCGGCGGCTATGGCGGCTATGCGGGGGGCGACGGCATCACCAACGGCTGTTCCACCATCGGGATCTCCAAGGCCCCGCCGGTGGAAATCATGGAACAGGCCTTCCCCGTCCTCTACCACCGCTACGCCCTGCGCGAAGGCTCTGGCGGGGCGGGGCAGATGCGCGGCGGCTTCGGCCTCGATTACGAGCTCGAGCTCCGCCGCGGCGATGCCAAGGCCAGCTTCGTCATGGATCACGGCCGCTTCGGCCCCCAGGGCGTGCTCGGCGGCGCCGATGGCGCGCCCAACGAGGTCACCGTCTGGCGCGGCGGCACGGCCTACGTCCCCGAACACCTCTCCAAGGAACAGGACATCCCCCTCGCCCCCGGCGACCGCGTCCGCGTGAAAACCCCCGGCGGCGGCGGATACGGCGATCCGCTCACCCGCGACCCCGCGCTCGTCGCGCGGGACGTTGCGCTGGGCCGCTACACGACGGAACAGGCCGAATCCCTCTTCGGCGTCGTCCTCTCGCCCGATGGTGACGTCGACACCGCCGCAACCACCTCCAGGCGCGGCGCCTGAGCCGCGCAACGCACGGTCCTCTCAATACCCGTTAACGCACCGTACCCTAGACCGCCGGCTTCTTAACCAAGGAGCCGATATGTCCGACATCACCGCGCGCCTCGACCTGCCGCTGATCCAGCCGTCCCAGGCGCAGAAACACGTCACCCATAACGAGGCGCTCCAGGTGCTCGACGGCCTCGTGCAGGCGGCGCTGGAAGAGACCGGCGCCAACACCCCGCCCTTCGAGCCCGTCACCGGCACGCTCTACGCCATCGGCCCCGGCCCGACCGACGACTGGGCCGGAGAGCCGAACAAGCTGGCGCTGCGCATCACCGAGGCGTGGCTCTTCATCGATCCACAAGTTGGCTGGCGCGCCTGGGACAAGGCGACCGAACAGTTCAAGGTCTTCGACGGCAGCGACTGGGCCGAGATCCTCCCCGACCTGAACAACCTCGACGGCGTCGGCATCAACACCGCCTCCGACGGCACCAACCGCCTCGCCGTCGCCTCCGCCGCCACGCTCCTCACCCACGAGGGCGCGGGTCACCAGCTGAAGATCAACAAGGCCGCCGGCACCGACACCGCCTCTCTGCTCTTCCAGTCAGGCTTTACCGGCCACGCCGAGATGGGCCTCGCCGGCGACACCGCCTTTTCCATCAAGCTCAGCGACGACGGCAGCACGTGGCACGACGCCCTGCGCGCCGACCCGGCGACCCAGCAGATCGAAACCGATTTCCAGCTCACCGGCGACGCGGTCCAGCAATCGCCCACCGACATCACCACCGGCCGCCTCATGCGCGCCGATTACGGCTTCGGGCCCGGCAACCTGCTGGGCACCGTGGCGCAATCCGGCGGCACACCGACCGGGGCGGTCATCGAACGGGGCAGCAATGCCAACGGCGATTACGTGCGCTTTGCCGACGGCACGCAGATCTGCTGCGGAAAGATCGCCGTCGACGTGACCGACGGCACCCTGCAGACATTCCCCCTGCCCGCCGCCCACCAGACGAACTCGATCGTGGCGGCGATGCTTGGCAATGTCATCAACAACGTGAACGTCGCGCTGGAACTGAGGAACATCGGCTCGGTCTACGCCAATGCAAATACAGGTCAGCTGGCCGTCAACCTTCTCACGCCGGGCACATCGACAGACCCGGCATCCGACTCGGAAAAGATGACCTACATGACGGTTGGCCGCTGGTTCTAAGGAGGAACGACATGAACATCACATTCTCACCCATGCGCCGGGAGGGCCGGTATACGCTGGTCAGAACCGGCGACACCCTCACGATCGACGGCGAGGCGTTCGACTTCTCGACCGTTCCGAACGGCGCCACTCTCCCGGGGGAAGCGATCAACTCCGACTGGATCGCGGGCCCGGTCGCGCGGGACGCGAACGGCGTCCTCACGGTGCCGCTCATCCTGCCTCACGGCCCCGGGGCGCCCGATGAGACACGCTTTCCCGCGCCGCTCTCGCTCACGGCGGACGGGCCGGTGCACCTGCCACCCCACGACACCCGGAAGGAGGGCGCAGCATGAGCAACATCGACCTCACGAAACTGGTAACCGCCGACGACAAGGCGCGCCGCGTAGCCGAGGCACGGGCCCTGGCCTCGAAAGAGGAATGCCGCCGCCGGATCCTGGCGGTCGTCGACGCGGCCACGCAGATGAATCTCGTCCAGGCGATGCTCGTCCGCGACACGGGCCCGCATGGCGAACTTGGCGAGGAACAGGTCGCAACCCCCACGCTCCGCGACGGGGATGTCGACACGATCCACCAGATGCAGGTCTGGATCGCGGCCATGCGGGCGGCCTGCGCCGCGGTTGCGGGCGACCCCTCTCATCCGCCGGCCGCCGACGCCCACTGGCCCGCCCCACCCGACGGCCTCGCTGAACTGGCGGACCGGTTCTGATGCGAAGGTAAACGGAACGGAAATAGCCAACCCGTCGAATTAATTTCGACGGGTTTTTCACGGTCTCGCCCCATTGCCATCCCGCTTCGGCACCACATCCCGCGCCATCCCTGCCGGCGGTGGAACAAGGGGTGAGCAGAATGGAACTGCAACTGAGGGGCAAGATCTCGGCCGGACAGGTCGCACTGGATACGGCGATCAGCGATCTTCGATACGTCAACGGCCCGAACGGCCCGGTGCTGGTGTCGGTCTCGGGGCCCGCGGGCGGGCTCGCGACCTTCCGGCTTCGCGAAGACCTGCTGCCCCAGCGCGGCGACCAGGTCCATTACAATACCGGCCAGGTCAGCGGCGCCGGCCATGACCTGCTTGTCACCGACTCCGGCGGCGCCATCCGCGTCTACGCCACCGGGTTTAGCCAGGACGGCATCCTGCGCTACACCCTCGGCACCGGCGGCGATCTCGGCGGTCGCGCGATCCTTGGCGGCGCCGATATCGGCGCGGCCCCGGCCGTGGCGGCGATCACCGAAGGAGGGGATATCCTGCTCGCCGATCCGGGGCAGTCGGGCTTCTCGGTACACGCCATGGGCGGCTCGGCCCTCGGGCAGGGTTACACCGTCGCCGACACCTCCGCGACCCATGCCGACGCCATCTCCGCCGCGGCCGCCACGCGCATTGCCGGCACCGATATCGTGGTGGTCGCCAGCCAGTCCGAACACGGCGTCACGGCCTACACCATCGGCGCCAGCTCGGCCCGCGCCGGCGACAGCGTCGGCCCGGCCCAGGGCCTTGGCATCATGGTGCCCACCGACATCGCCATCGTCACGACGGCACAGGGCAGCTTCGTGATCGTCGCCTCCGAACCCTCGAACGGCGAATCCGGCGCGCTCAGCGTCATGCAGCTCGACGCCCAGGGCGGGCTGACCCCCACCGACCACGTGCTCGACACCCGCGAGTCGCGCTTCTGCAACGTCCAGAAGGTGGCGACCCTCACCCATGACGGACACACCTACGTCGTCGCCGCCGGCGGCGACGGCGGCGTCACGCTGTTCGAGATGACCCCCGACGGGCGGCTCGTCCATATCGACAGTTTCGAAGGCACGCTCCAGGCCCCGCTCGGCGACGTGACCGCGCTCGAATTCGCCGTCGTCGGCGACGAGCTACAGGTCTTCGCCGCGACCGAGGAAGACACCGGCAT
The DNA here is from genome assembly GCF_030373445.1 of Roseovarius sp. GTDB lineage: Bacteria > Pseudomonadota > Alphaproteobacteria > Rhodobacterales > Rhodobacteraceae > Roseovarius. Next base: position 203,181 of record NZ_JAUCYU010000004.1, on the reverse strand, counting down.
CGCCGTGCTCCGCGCCGACCTGTCGCAACAGGGCATCGTCCTCGTCGCCGACAACGGCAACGACACCCTCACCGGCACCGGGCAGAACGATATCCTCTTCGACGGCACCGGCACCGACAGGCTGGAAGGGCGCGGCGGCGCCGACCGCTACGTGTTCACCGCCGATGGTCAGACCGACACGGTCATCGGCTTCAACCCCGCCCAGGACATTCTCGATCTCTCGGGCCTGCCCTTCCTCTACGACGTCTCGCGGCTCGAGATCGTCAGCACCTCCTACGGCGCCCGCATCACCCATCGCGGCGAGACCATCATCCTGCGCAGCGCCAACGGCCAGCCGCTCGACCCCGAGGCGGTGCGCGCCGCGGTCGAGGTGAAGATCAACCGCAGCTTCTCCGCCCCCACCCTCGACCTCGAGGGCACCGACGGGCCCGACATGCTGCGCGGTGACTGGGGCTCGGACACGATCGTCGGCGGTCACGGCAACGACACGCTCGAAGGGCAGGACGGCGCCGATTCCCTGATCGGCGGGCGCGGCGATGACAGCATCATGGGCATGGGCGGAAGCGACAACCTGCGCGGCGGTCGTGGCCGCGACCGTCTCTTTGGCGGCGAGGGCGACGATACCATCCAGGGCGGCAGCGACGATGACCGCCTCGTCGGCCACAGCGGCAATGACAGGATGTACGGCCAGGGGGACAACGACACCCTCAGCGGCAGCCAGGGCAACGACACGCTGCATGGCGATCTCGGCGACGACCGGCTCGACGGCGGCGCCGATGACGACCGGCTCGACGGGGGCGACGGCGCCGACACGCTGCTCGGCTCGAGCGGCAACGACACGATGGACGGCGGCGAGTTCCACGACGCGATTCACGGCGGCACCGGGAACGACGTCGCCCTGGGCGACAGGGGCCACGACACGATCCACGGCGACGAGGGCAACGACACGCTGCTCGGCGACCCCGGCAACGACCATCTCTACGGTGGCGCGGGTCACGATCACCTGGCCGGCGATATCGGCCACGACACGCTCTGGGGCGAGGATGGCCGCGATACGCTCGTCGGCGGCTCCGGGCGCGACTCCTTCTATGGCGGCGCGGACGCCGACAGCCTCATCGGCGGCGCCGGCGACGACAGGCTTCGCGGGCAGGACGGCAACGATACCCTGCAGGGCGACGACGGCAACGACACCATGACCGGGAACCGGGGCGATGACCGGCTCGATGGCGGCGCGGGCACCGATGTCCTCTATGGCGGCGGCGGCAACGACCGGCTGGAGGGCGGCCGCGATGCCGACAGGCTCGAGGGTTCGCACGGCCAAGACACCCTGTCGGGCGGCCACGGCCATGACGAGATCACCGGCGGGCGCGACAACGACCTCCTGACTGGCGCCCGCGGCAACGACACCATGACCGGCGACCACGGCCGCGACGAGCTGCGCGGCGGCAGCGGCAACGATGTCATGAACGGCGGCACCTCGTCAGACCAGCTTCACGGCGGCACCGGTCATGACGTCATGAACGGCGACGAGGGCCACGACCGGATCAACGGCAACAGGGGCAACGACCGGATCGACGGCGCCATCGGCCGCGACACGATCTCCGGCGGGCATGGCGACGACCTGATCCGCGGCGGCGCCGACGCCGATTACCTCAACGGCAACAGCGGCGACGACACCCTGACCGGCGGCACGGGCGCCGACACCTTCGTCTTCCGGCCGGGGGGCGACGCAGACGTCATCACCGATTTCGACCCTGCCGAAGACCGGCTGCAGCTCGACAGCGGCTGGAGAGACGCCGGCATGAGCAAAAGCGCCTTCGTCACCGCCTACGCCCGCGACACGCCCGACGGCATCGTGCTCGACATGGGCAATGGCGATACCATCCTGCTCGAGGATTTCCACAACCTGAACCGGCTCGACGATGCGCTGATCTTCGGCTGACGCGCGCGCCGGGTCAGCTCGCCGCCTGCACCGCGTCGACCACGCTGTTGAGAACATCGTCCAGCAGCGTGGGCTCGACCGCCTCGGCCATCACCCGGATCAGCGGCTCGGTCCCCGACTTGCGGATCAAGAGCCGCCCGTCATTGCCCAGCCGCGTCTCGGCCTTGGCAATCGCCTCCTGCACGGCCTCGGCCGACAGTGGCTGCGCCCCCTGCTTGTAGCGCACGTTCACCAGCTTCTGCGGCACCGGCTCGAACACCCTTGCCAGCTCGCTCGCCGGCTTGCCGGTCTCGACCATGCAGCCCAGGAACTGCAACGCCCCGATCAGCCCGTCGCCGGTCGTGGCATAATCCGTCATCACGATATGCCCCGACTGCTCGCCGCCCAGCGTGTAGCCCCCGGCGCGCATCTCCTCGACAACATACCGGTCGCCCACCGCGGTCCGCTTCAGGTCGATGCCCCTGGCATTGAGATGCCGTTCCAGCCCGAGGTTCGACATCACCGTCGCCACCAGCGTGTTGCCCGCCAGCCGCCCGTCCTCGGCCCAGCGCGTGGCGATCAGCGCCATGATCTGGTCGCCGTCCGCCACCTGCCCCTTTTCATCCACCAGCACCACCCGGTCGGCATCGCCGTCAAGGCAGATACCGATATCCGCCCGCGTCTCCAACACCTTCTGCGCCGCCGCCTCCGGATGGGTCGAGCCGCAACCGTCGTTGATGTTGTACCCGTTGGGCTCCACCCCGATCGGGATCACCTCGGCGCCCAGCTCCCAAAGCACGCTCGGCGCCGTGCGATAGGCCGCGCCATGGGCGCAATCCACCACCACCCGCAAGCCGTCCAGCCGCTTGCGATAGGGGAAGGTCGTCTTGGCATATTCCACGTAGCGCCCGCGCGCGTCCTCGAACCGCTTCGCCCGGCCGATATTGTCGGGCTTCGACAGCGGCACGCCGTTCTGCATCATCTCCTCGATGCCCGCCTCGGCCTCGTCCGACAGCTTGAACCCGTCCGGCCCGAACAGCTTGATGCCATTGTCACGCGCCGGGTTGTGGCTGGCCGAGATCATCACCCCCACATCGGCCCGCAGCCCGTGGGTCAGGTACCCGATCGCCGGCGTCGGCACCGGGCCCAGAAGGAACACGTCCATGCCGGTCGAGGTGAACCCCGCCGTCAGCGCATACTCGATCATGTAGCCCGACCGCCGCGTGTCCTTGCCGATCACCACCCGGTGCTCGTTCTGGTCCCGGCGAAAGAACCGGCCCGCCGCGGCGCCCAGTTGCAGCGCCATCTCGGCCGTCATCGGCCAGCTGTTGGCCTCTCCCCGCACACCATCGGTTCCGAACAGCTTTTCCGACATGTCTTCCACTTCCTCGTCACGCGCCCGGCCTGTCGCGCCGGCGCTCATTTTTACCTCCTTATCCCCTGTGCCGGGGCCTGTCCAATCACGGCTCGCGACAATCCTGTGGCATTCCTCCCCCATCCGGCCCCCGATCGGCGAACCCCCGCCTTTCCTCCCGCGCCCCCATGCCCTATATTGCATCCTTCCGGCATCACGACAGACGCCCAGAGGACCGCCCCATGGCCAAACCGAAGGACAACCCGAACTACAAGGTGGTGGCCGAGAACCGGCGCGCCCGGTTCGACTATGCCATCGAGGAAGACCTCGAATGCGGCATCATCCTCGAAGGCTCCGAGGTGAAATCCCTGCGCCAGGGCTCGTCGAACATCGCCGAAAGCTACGCCATGGTCGAGGAGGGCGAGCTCTGGCTGGTGAACGCCTACATCGCGCCCTACGAACAGGCCAAGACCTTCCAGCACGACGAACGCCGCAAGCGCAAGCTGCTGGCCTCGAAGAAGGAACTCGCCCGCCTCTGGAACGAGACCCAGCGCAAGGGCATGACGCTGGTGCCGCTGGTGATGTATTTCAACCATCGCGGCATCGCCAAGCTCAAGATCGGCATCGCCAAGGGCAAGAAGACCCACGACAAGCGCGAAACCGCGGCCAAGCGCGACTGGAACCGCCAGAAACAGCGCCTCCTGAAAGAACACGGCTGAGGCAGGGGCCCGATTTCTTCAAAAGAAATCGACCCGAAATCTTTTAAAGATTTCGGCCCCTTACCGCCTCACAATGTCTCCACCAACCGCGCGTGGCTGCCATCCGACAGCCGGAACCGCGTCCACGCCATCGGTCCCTCGCGGATCTCCAGCAGGCGGCTCGCCCGTCCGCTCGTCCGGAACGCCATCACCGGCGCCGCCATGTCGTACCAGCCCGCGCTTTCCAGCCGGCCCTCCGCCGCCACGATCTCGGCGCTGGCGCATTCCCACAACAGCGCCCCGTCAAGCTCCTCCGGCGGGCGCCGGAAACTCCGCGCCCGCGCCCCCGAGAAGGCCAGCAGCCGGTGGGTCAAATCACAGACAAGATGCACCGGCGCCGCGCTGTCCCGCACGAACTGTCCCAGCCGCCGGTCCGCCGCCCCGGTCAGCCGCGCCGCCAGCAGGTCGGCCAGCGCCCGCGCCTCCGCCCCGCCGGGCCGCTGCTCGCCCCGCTCCCAGCGCGAGATCTGCGGCTGCGACACGCCGAGCAACTCCGCCGCATGGCTCTGCTTCACCCGGTGCAGCGCGCGCCACGTCCTGAGCCCGCGCCCCAGGTCGTTCCGGCATCGCGGCGGCATGACAGGGGTCTCGTCCATGGTGTCTGGAATATCTTATGCCTCGCGCCCGCGGCAAGCGCCATCTATCGCGGCCTCACGGAGGTGCCGCAATGCTGCTCGGACGACGTGAAACCTGGATCTACCTGACCGGCCTCCTGGCGGCGGCGCAGATGGGCAAGATGCCCCTGCTCATGCCACTGATCTCGCCCGAGCTCGGCCTGTCGCTGCTGGCCGGCGCCATCGTCATCTCGCTGATCGAACTGGGCGGGGCGCTCTTCGGCGCGCCTGCCGCCGGCATCGCGGCGCGCTGCGGCGAATGGCGCACCCTGTCGCTGGGCCTTGCCCTCCTTGCTGCCGGCAGCCTGGGCGAGGCGCTGGCCCCCACCGGCCCCTGGCTCACCGCCGCGCGCGTCGCGGAAAGCGCCGGCTACCTCGCGGTCATCGTCTCCGCCCCGGTGCTGATGGCGCGCGAGGCGCAACGCCTCTCCCCCGGCACGGCCCTCGTGGTCTGGAGCACGTTCTTCCCGGCCGGGCTCGGCCTCGGCACAGTCCTGTCGGGCGCGCTGGCCGCCCCGCTTGGCTGGCGCGGCGTGCTGCTCTTCTGGGCGCTGGCGGGGGCCGCCCTCTGGCTCTGCGCGCCCCGCCTCAGGTCCGATGCAAAACCGACCGCCCCGATCACCGCCTTCCGCCCCTCCGGCGCCTCGCTCGTCCTTGCGGCGGGCTTCGGCGGCTTCACCTGCTTCCACGTGGGCATCCTCGCCCTGATGCCGGAATTCCTGATCTCGCAGAAAGGCGCGACACCAGGGCTGGCCGGCCTCGTCACCGGGCTCGGCGGCTTCCTCACCATCGCCGGCATCGCGCTGCCGCTCTGGCTCTCGCGCCGCTATCCCCTGCGGTTCTCCCTGCCGCTTCTCACCCTCGGCCTGCTCCTGCCCGCCGTCCTGCTCTTCGGCATCTTCCACCCGGCCACTTCCCCCGGCACCAGCGCCGCGCTCTTTCTCGCGCTCAACCTGCTGGCGGGCCTCTTCCCGCCATTGGCCTTCGGCTCCATCCCCCGCTTCGCCGGGCCCGGCGGGCTCGGCCCCGCCAACGGCGCCCTGGCCCAGGCGGGGGCGGCCGGCTCCCTCCTCGGCCCGCCGGCCTACGCGGCGGTCGTCTCCCACGCCGGCTGGCTGTCCGCGGCGGGCTTCGGCCTCGCCCTGTCCCTGATCCCGCTGCTGCTCCTCTCCGCCCTGGAGTCCCGCAGCCTGCCCCGCTGAGACCGGCCTAGAACACCGGCAGCAACGGCAACCCGGCCAGCGCCTGCACGAACGTGGCAAGGGTGACGGCAACCAACAGGCCCGCCGTCACCTGCACCGCCCGGCGCGCCGCCAAGGGCGACAGCAGCGCCGCGCAGCCAAGCCCGGCCAGCGGAAGGAAATGCATCGCGTGGGTGGCGAAGAAATGCGCCACCCGCAGGTCTCCCACCTCGCGCGACCAGCCCATCAGCGGCAGCGCCGCACCGGTCACCGGATCGCCCACCAGGTGCCCGTTCATCGCCGAAAGCGTACCGGCAACGGGCACGGTCAGCGCGAAGGTCAGGATCAGCCCGAGCGCGATGGAGAGCCGCAGCGCCGGCGACAGGCCCGCCGCCGCGTTGCGCCCGATCGCCAGCCCGTAGACCAGCGAGGCCGAGGTCAGCGTGACCGCCAACGCGCCCATGACCATGTAAAGCACCGCCATCGCCGGGATCTCGGTGTTGAAATGCGAGGCGGTACCGAACATCGCCGCGCCGCCGATCCACAGGGTTTCCAGCAGGACCGCCGCCACCACCACGACCGAGAAGACGCGATAGGCCGGGCGGCGGGTGACCCCCTCGGGCAGCCAGCGGGCATAGAAGGCCAGCGTCAGCATGTAGACGCACAACGCCACCTGGAACTTCACCGGCTTGATCCAGATCGCCTCTCCCTGGAACAGCCGCGGATCCAGCAGCATCGCCGGCACGGTCAGGGCCAGCGACAGGCCGAGAAACAGGCCGGTGGCGGCAAAGCGCGGCTCGGCGGTGAAAATTCCGTGGGGCAGGCCACGCACGGGAAGGGCGGTTGCATCACTCATCTCAGGCGGCTTTCGGTTGGGGCCGGGTCACCGCGCGGGCGGCGCGGAGGGCGAGGAAAAGGACAAGGCCCACCGGCCCGAACAGGAAGGTCAACCCAAGGCAGGGGATGACGAGGACATGGGCAATGCCCTCGCGCCGGGCCGTTCGCACCTCCCACGCGCCGACGAACAGGTCGAAGGCGAGGTAATGCAGCCAGCCCGCCAGGACGATCCACGGAGACTGGAACAGCAACGTGACGTTTTTGAGCGTGTCGAACCCGCCCTCGGCCCCGGACCAGTAGGCGAGGATGATGGCGCCATAGGCCAGCGACAGAAGCGCCGGGAGGGCCAGGCCCGAGACGGCCTGCGCGATACGGGGGGCCAGCGGGGAAAGGGCGAGCGCCAGCCAGCCGAGCATGGCCAGCGGGTTGGCAAGGGAAAAGAGCGTGTCGGGGGTCATGCGAGCCTCCATCTGGACAGTGACAAGATTAGGGGTAGGTTGCTATCTGGACGCTGTCAAGATAATCTTGCTCGACGAGGTGACGGAGGGCGGAACATGGCCGGGAAACGGGACAGCTATCATCATGGTGACCTGCGCGCCGCGCTCATCGCCGCGGGCGAGGAAGTGCTGGCCGACACCGGCGTCGAGGGCTTCTCGCTTCGGCAGGTGGCACGGAAGGTGGGGGTCAGCCATTCCGCCCCGGCGCATCACTTCGGCGATGCCGGCGGGTTGCTCCGGGCGATGGCAGCCGACGGGTTCCGGCGGTTCCTTGCGGCGATGCGCCGGCGGCAGGCGGAGGCCGGGGATGACCCGCGCGAGATGTTCCTCGGCTCGGGGCTGGGCTACGTGGAATTCGCCGAAGGCGCACCGGCGCTCTTCCGGCTTATGTTCGGCTCCGACCGCATCAAGGACGTGCCCGACGCGGCGTTCGAGGAGGCGGCACAGGCCGCCTTCCAGCACCTCGTCGACGACGTCGCGCGGCTGCGCGGTATTTCGCCCTACGAAGACGAGACGGCGATGGCAGACGTGATGGCGGCGTGGAGCATGGTGCACGGCTTTGCCGACCTGCTGCTCGCCGGACGGATGAAGGCGGTACAGGCGATGGCCGGGCCGGCGCGCGAGCGGTTCTTCCGGCAGGTGCTCCTGCGGGTCATGACCTGACGCCGCGCGGTCAGGCCAGCAGCATCTTCAGCCCCTGCGTCACGTCCGAGCGCACGGCAAGGCGCAGCCCGGGCTCGTCCCCCGCCTTCAGCGCCGCGATGATCAGCCGGTGATAATGCGGCGGGTCCTTGCGCTGCAGCCGTCCGTAAAGCGCCCGCATCGTCGGGCCCAGCTGAAGCCAGACCGTCTCGGCCATCGCCAGCATCGCCGGCGCCTGCGCGCGCAGGTACAGCGTGCGGTGAAACTCCAGGTTACGGCGGATATAGCCCACCGCGTCATGCCGCGCCGTCATCTCGGCGATGTGGCCGTTGATCGACTGTAACCGGTCGATAAGCGCGATATGGGCGCGCGGCAGGGCACGGCTGGCGAGCTCCACCTCGAGCAGCGCGCGCAGGGCGGCCAGTTCCTCGATCCGCTCGTTGCCAAGCTCGGGCGTGGTCACCCGGCCCGAACTCGACACGGTCAGCGCCCCCTCGGCGGAAAGCCGGCGGATCGCCTCGCGCGCCGGGGTCATCGACACGTCGTACTCGGCGGCCAGCCCCCGCAGGGTCAGCGCGTGGCCGGGCGGCAGTTCGCCATGCATGATGCGGGTCCGCAGGCCCCGGTAGACACGGTCATGGGCGGAACTGGGCGCCGGATCGGGGCGGGGTGTGATCAACATGTCGGTATTTGTGATCACGCGCGCGCCCCTCGTCAATCGCCAAACCGGTAGCGGTGAAGGGTGGACCCGTTGTCGCGCAGCCAGCGGCGGGCGGGCCCGTAGCCCGGTTTGAGGCGGTCGACCGTGTCCCAGAAGGCGCGGGAATGGTTCATCTCGGCCAGGTGCGCGACCTCGTGCGCGGCGACGTAGTCGAGCACGTCCCCGGGGGCAAGGATCAGCCGCCAGGAATACATCAGCCCGCCATTATGCGAGCACGACCCCCAGCGCGAGCGCGTGTCGCGCAGGGTCAGGCGGCTGTACGGCCGGCCCAGCGCCGCGGCATAGCGGTCCGAGGCCTCGGCCAGCCGGTCGCGCGCCTGCGCCTTGAGCCACGCCCGAAGGCGGGCGGGCACGTCTTCGGGCGCGCCGGGCACATGCAGGGCGTCGCCCTCGGCACGAACGCTGCGGCCCTGGCCCGCGACGATTCGGACAGGGGTGCCCGCGAAGGGCAGCTCGGCACCCAGCCCCACCAGCACCTCGTCGGGCCTCTGGCTCAGCTGCTTGCGCAGCCATCCGGCCTTTTCCTCGGCGAATTCCAGCGCCTTCCGCTCGGCCACGCCGCGCGGCAGGGTCAGCGTCACCCGCCCGTCAACGCCCGAGACGCGCAGCGAAATCCGCCGGGCCCGGGCAGAGCGGCGCAGAATCAGGGCAACCGGGGGGTTGCCGGGAAGGACGTGATGGCCCATATGCCCTCGACACAAGCTTTTCGCGCAGGCCGGTTCAAAGCCTTTGACACCTCACCGGACTTATGGCAGGTGGCGCGGATTGTCTGCAAGACCAGAGAGTTTCAAGAGGGATCACCCATGCCCAAGGAAGAATGGGGCGTAAAGCGCGTCTGCCCGACCACCGGCAAGCGGTTCTACGACCTGAACAAGAACCCGATCGTCAGCCCGTATACCGGCGAAGTGGTGGAACTGGAAACCGGCAAGAGCCGGTCGATCACCGCCGACGCGGAGGACGCGGAGACGAAGAAGATGAAATCCGGCAGCAACGACGTGGATTCGGACGTGCTGGACGATGATGATGATGTCGATGTCGATCTGGGCGATGACGTGCTCGATGACGACGACGACGACGACAACGTTTCGCTCGACGACATCGCCGACGTGTCGGACGAAGACAACGAGAACTGATGGCGCAGGGGCGGGATTTTCCACTTGATCCCGCCCGGCGCTTTGCCTAGATAGCGGCAATTGCCGGACCCGACAGTCCGGACAGGTACGGGGCCTTAGCTCAGCTGGGAGAGCGCTTGCATGGCATGCAAGAGGTCAGGGGTTCGATCCCCCTAGGCTCCACCAAACTTCCCCTTTGGAAAGCAACAGTCAGGTTGGCCTGTCTCGTCAGGGAAATGGCATCCGACAGGACGGCCAGCCCCGAAGCGGCCGTGAGCCGCGATAACGTCCGGCGTCTGAAGTGCGGACGGAGCGGTCATTGAATCCCGACGGTGCGAAGCCGCGCATCGACGGGCCGTGGTGCGGCGAACCGACGGTGGTAGTTGCCACTTTATAGTTGCGACGTACATCCGACCAACGAGCGTGGCACTCCATTTGCCAAATCGCCGTGCCGTCGGTACGGCCCGTCGATGCGCGGCGGGCTAAAGCCCTTTGTTCCGCGCACGCGCTTCGTTGTCAGGTCAGCTTTGGGCTCCAACCCGCCCTTCGCCGCGTGCTGCCTGAACGACAGCTTCGGATTTTAACGCACGCGACGCGACGCGACGCGGGAGAGGCAAACCTTTCCGACGAAAGAGGCAATCCTGCCGCAGGGCCGAGCTTGCATCGCTGATGTCTAACGATACTCCGCTGCGCCGAAGGCAGCACGTCGTGACCCGGCCCCACCCCTTCAAAGGTCAGTGACCGGCAAGTCAGGGTATCTCCCTGCGGGCGGCCGCTTCACGGTCTTCGAGGCTGGCGTAGTCGCCTGACATGTCCGGATACATCCAGGACCCACCCTCCGGATAAGATGCGAGAGGCGCCCCGGCCAGTCATTCGGCGGGCGCGTGGAACACCGCCTCAAGCCGGTTGCCATCGGGATCGGCAAGGAACGCGGCGTAGTAGGACCCCTGGTATTCCGGCCGCAGACCGGGGGCGCCGGCATCCCGTCCGCCGCCGGCCAGCCCTTCGGAATGAAACCTATCGACGCTCTCCCGGTCAGGCGCGCTGAACGCCACATGCGTGCCGTGGCGGGCGGCGCCCTCGTCCTGCTGCAGGCCGAAATCCTGCCCGCCTTCGATCCCGTAGGTCAGCATCGTTTCGTTGGCCCACAACAGCGGCAGGCCCAGCACCGGCATCAGCCGGTCATAGAACCGCCGCGCCGCCTCGAGATCCGAAACACCAAGCGTCACGTGGTCGAACATGGCCGCCATCCCTCAAGCCTCCGGGTCGGCGCCCCGCCGTCGTCAGGCCGCCAGCCCCTTGCTGCCCATCGCCAGGAACTTGTCCCGCCGCGCCTTCACCAGCGCCTTGCGGGACTTCTCCGACAGCTCGCCCAGCAGCCCCTCGATGGTCTCGCCCACCGCCTTGATCGTCTTCGGCGGATCGCGGTGCGCGCCCCCCAGCGGCTCGGGTATGATCCGGTCGGTCACGCCCAGCTTGTGCAGGTCCTGCGCCGTCAGCCGCAGCGCCTCCGCCGCCTCCCGCATCTTCTCGGCATCCTTCCACAGGATCGAGGCACAGCCCTCGGGGCTGATCACCGAGTAGACCGAATGCTCCAGCATCGCCACGCGGTTCGCACTGGCAAACGCCACCGCCCCGCCGGAACCGCCCTCGCCGATGATCACGCTCACCAGCGGGACGCCGATCTGCAGGCAGGTCTCCGTCGCCCTTGCAATCGCCTCCGACTGGCCCCGCTCCTCGGCCCCCTTGCCGGGATAGGCGCCGGGCGTGTCCACCAGCGTGATCACCGGCAGGTTGAACCTGTCCGCCATCTCCATCAGCCGGATCGCCTTGCGATAGCCCTCGGGCCGCGCCATGCCGAAATTCCGCTGGATCCGGCTCTTGGTGTCGTTGCCCTTCTCGTGCCCGATCACCATCACCGGCCGGTCGTTGAACCGCGCCAGCCCGCCCATCACCGCCTGGTCGTCGGCGAAATTCCGGTCGCCCGCCAGCGGCGTGTACTCGTGGAACAGCGCCTTGATGTAATCGCGGCAATGCGGCCGGTCGGGGTGCCGCGCCACCTGGCATTTCCGCCAGGGCGTCAGGCCCTTGTACAGGTCCTGAAGCATCGTGGCCGCCTTCTTGTCCAGCGCCCCGGCCTCTTCCGTGACATCCATATCCTCGTTCGCCCGCGCCATCGCCCGAAGCTCTTCGGCCTTGCCTTCGATCTCGGCCAGCGGCTTTTCGAAGTCGAGGTAATTGGTCATCCACGTCGCTCCCGTACTGTCGTGCCCGTATATGGCGGCTGAAGGGTGGATTTGCAAACAAATCGACACCCCGACAGGGGCTGTCAGCACCCCCGCGCCACCGCCTTGCGGCCACGCCCTCACCGGCTAAGCTGCCCCCGATACGACAGGAGCCCGCCCGTGACCGCCCCCGCCACCCCGCACCGGCCCGACAACCTGCCCCTCGCCGTGGGCACCATCGTCTTTACCGTGCTGGGCCTGTCGCTGGGCGACGCCATCATCAAGCTCACGTCGTCGAGCTTCCCGCTCTGGCAGATCTTCACCCTCCGGTCGGCCCTCGCCCTGCCCCTGCTGCTGGGCGTGCTCGCCCTCTGGTTCCCCGCCGCCCTCACCCGCCCCGCCGCGCCGGGCTGGACAGCCCTGCGCAGCGCGCTCCTCGTCACCATGTGGGTCGCCTACTACGCCTCGCTTCCGCACCTGCCGCTCGCCATCGCGGCGGCGGCCTACTACACCCTGCCGCTCTTCATCACCCTCTTCTCGGCGCTCGCCGCCCGCGACCGCATCCCGCCGCTGGGCTGGCTCGCGGTCGCCCTCGGCTTCGCCGGGGTCCTGCTGATCCTCCGCCCCGACGCCGGCCATTTCAGCGCCTACGCCCTCCTCCCCCTCCTCGCCGCCATGCTCTACGCCGCGGCGATGATCTTCACCCGCACGAAATGCCGCGGCGAGCACCCGATGATGCTGGCCCTCGCCCTCAACATCGCCTTCGTGGTGGCGGGCGGGCTGGCCACCCTCCTCCTGCCTCAAACCAGTTCCGGCTTCCTCTCCGCCCCCTGGGCCGCCATGACCCCGGCCAACTGGGGCGCCATGGCGATCCTCGCGCTCTCCATCATCATCGGCAGCGTCGGCACCGCCATCGCCTACCAGGCCGGGCCCTCCTCGGTCATCGGCACGTTCGATTTCGCATACGTGGGCTTCGCCGTGGTCTGGGGCGTGATCTTCTTCGCCGACATCCCCGGCCCGGTCACGCTGGCCGGCATGGCCCTGATCGTCGCCGCCGGCATCCTCTCGCTCCGCCGCTAGAGCTTCCGCGCCAGCAGGATCCCGTGCCCCCCGCAGGTCTCGTCGTTCAGCACGTAGGCCACGACCTCCGCCCCACCCTCATGCAACAGGCTGGCATACTCCTCCCCCTCAAGGCTCGCATGGTAGATCGGCTCGTCCCCCACGCAGCCCTCCGCCTCGCCATCTCCCGGCCCCACCGTCAGCATCAGCGGCCCGCCCGGCCGCAAATGCCGCAACAACCGCGGCACCACCTGCCGCTGCTCGTCCCGCGTCAGGTGAAAGAAACTGTCCCACGCCAGCACCCCGTCGAACCGCTCCTCCAGTGACAGCGCCCGCATATCCGCCACGCGCCAGTCGCCCTCCGGCCGCCTTGCCCGCGCGATTTCGATCATCGCCGCCGCGCCGTCCACGCCGGTCACGGCAAACCCCAGCCCCGCCAGGTAATCCGCCATCGGCGCCCCGGTGCCGCACCCGACATCCAGCACCCGGCCGCCCCCGGGGATCATCCCCGCGAACCGGTCCAGCCACCCGCGCTCGAACAGCACCCGGCTCCGCTCCCGGTCATACCTTGCCGCGTTCCGCTCGTAGACCTCCAGCACCCGGCCCGCCAGTTCACCCAGGTCGCTCACGCCTCCAGCCCCGCCCGCAGCGCCAGCTCGGGCGAGGCCAGCACCGGCACGCCCAGGTCCGCCAGCAGCTCCGCCGCGCCCGCCATCGACACCTGCGCCAGCACCACACAGCCGATCTCCCGCCCGCTCCCGATCACCTGCCGAACCTCCCCGGCCACCACCGCGTCAAACGCCGCTTGCTCGCCCGCCTCGAAGAGCGGCCAGAACCGCATCAACGGCATCGGATGCACCACGGCCTCGCACCCCTCTGCCGCCAGCGCCCGCTCCAGCAATCCAAGGCTCGGCCCCCAGGTACTCTCCAACCCGTAAACCAGAAGCACCGGCCCGCCGATCCTTGCCGCCGCCTGCATCATCGGCCAGTCCACCCGCATCGCGCCCGCCTTCTCCGCCGCGGGCCCGATCGTCGTGCAGGTACAGATCACGACGCCCTCCGCCCCGGCCACCGCATCGGCGATCTCCGCCTCCAGCTCCGCCGAAACGCCGCCCTGCGCCCGGGCCAGCCAATCCTCCCTGACCTCCTGCCGCAGCTCCGCCCCCGGCGAAACCCGCGCGCCCAGCGCCTCGAACCGCGCCCGGTGCCCCTCGGCCGTATGCAGCAACGTCACTCTCATACCCACCGCCATAGCACGCGCCCGCCCGGCCCGAGAAGCACCCCCGCGCCACCGACGCGAAACACCCGACTTCTTCTTGGCCAAAATACTCGAAATTCCCGACGCCCGCGCCGAACGCCTCACGCCGAGGCAGGCCACAACACCGGCACCAGCGTCACCACCAGCAGCACCGCCATGGTCCAGTTGAACACCCGCAGCCGTGTCCGGTTCTTCAAGAGCCGCCGCATCTGCTGGCCCAGCACGGTCCAGCCCGTGGTGCTGATCACCGACACCACCACGTAGACCCCGGCGACCCACAGAACCGCGGTCACGTCCCGGCTGGTCGCGTACAGCGTGATGGCGCTCAACGCCATGCTCCACGCCTTCGGGTTCACCCACTGGAACGCCGCCGACTGGAAGAACGACAGCGGCTTGCCCTCCACCTCTACACCCGCCTCCTTCGGCGGGGCGGCATGCGCGATCTTCCACGCCAGGTACAACAGGTACCCCACGCTCAGCACCTTCAGGATGGTGTAGCTCGGCGTCCACAGGTCGAACACCTGCATCACCCCCACGCCCACCAGCAGAACCATCGACGGAAACCCGATCCCGATGCCCATCATGTGCGGCACGGACCGGCGGAAGCCGAAATTCGCCCCCGAGGCCATCAGCATCAGGTTGTTCGGCCCCGGCGTCATGACCGTGACGAAGGCAAAGGCGACAAGGGCGGTGAATATCTCGAGTGTCATGAACGCAAACCTATTCCGTCACCGGCGCATTTGAATTGCTTTCTTTTGCGTCTGGCACAGAAATTTGCAATCATTCACCCCCATGGACCACATCAACCAACAAATATTGCAGGAGCTGACCCGCAACGGAAGGATCAGCAACCTCGACCTCGCCGAACGAGTCGGCCTCTCCCCCTCCGCCTGCCTCCGCCGCGTGCAGGAGCTCGAACGCCGTGGCGTCATCTCCGGCTACCGCGCCGTGCTCGACCGCACCCGCCTCGGCATCGGCTTCGTCGCCTACGCCACCGTCGGCCTGAACACCCACACCAAGGCCAGCCAGGAAGCCTTCGAACGCGCCATGGCCCGCGCGCCCGAAGTGGTCGAATGCCACAACATCACCGGTTCGGTCGAATACCTCCTCCGGATCGAGGTGGCCGACCTGCCCGCCTACAAGGCCTTCCATACCGACGTGATGGGCATCCTCCCGCAGGTCAACGCGATCACCACCTTCGTCGTCATGGGCTCCCCCAAGGACGCCCGCGGCTAACCGGATCGGCGCATGTCTTGTCAGCGTCACGTTGGCATCGTTACACTTCCAACGACGAACCAACGACAAGAACTCGAAGGGGAGACACCATGAAAACCACGTTCACCGCCGCCGCCCTCGCCGCGCTCCTTGCCGCGGGCCACGCTACGGCCCAAGCCTATACCAGCGACGGCACCGCCAAGGGCCAGTCCCAGACCGAGGTGATCGAGGTCGGCGCCGATCACCAGTTCATGAACATCCGCACCACCTACAACAGCTTCGAGATGGAGGATTCCACCAACCCGATGAACAAGCTCAGCGGCCCCTGCTTCGGCGTGCTCGAGGTCCGCGGCGGCGCGGTCGAAGGCAACGGCGTCTGCGTGCTCGACGGGCTGGAGGGCGACCGGGTGACGCTCGGCTGGAACGCCCGCCGCCGCGACCCGCAGGGCAACATCCACGGCTACTGGCACATCAGCAGCGGCAGCGGCCTCTGGCTCAAGGCCTCGGGCGGCGGCACCTTCATGTCCAACGTGAACCCCGCCAACGGCACCGCCACCAACACGCTCCGCGGCGCCGTCACCCTGCGCTGAACGACGCCCTCACCACCACCACCCCGCCCCGGCCCCCGAGCCGGGGCCTCGCGCGGCGCCCGTCACCGCTCCTCCACCAATTCGCATTCGTAACTCGTCCCGTCCGGGTCGGGCTCGCGATACGTCGCCCGGTCTCCCTTCATCCAGATCGACCGCCCGAAGCTCCCCTCGTATTTCGCACCCGAGGCCGCCATCACCTGCACCCCGGTATCCACCGAATCCCCCCGCTCGAATCGCAGCGATGGCAGCTCCGTGTCGAAGAACATCGTCACCACCTCGTTCGCCGGGTTCCCGCCACAAGCCCAGACCGCCGTGCCCGTGGGCGCCTCCAGCATCCACCGCGCCACCAGCTCCGCCTCCCGCCGAAGGTATTCCCCCTCGACACAGGCGCGCTGATCCTCCGCCTTCCAGCACTCGTCGCGCCCCTTGATCCAGCCCCTCTGATAGGCCCGCAGCTCGGCCGCCTCACCGCCCGCAGCCTCCAGCGCCGCCGCGTACCGCCCGGCCACCCGGCGGTCGAGCGCCGCCAGCCCCGCATCGGCACAGATCATCTCCTCCGCAGTTCTCCCGGCCTCGCCGCAATCGAAGGACGGGCCCTCCTGCGCGCCCGCCACCCCCGCCAGCATCACCAGAATCACGCCCAGAATCCGCATCATCTCTCTCCTCCTCGGCCAAGGCCCCCGTTCCAGCCTACCCCCGAACGCCCGCGCCACAAACCGCCCATCTCCCGCCCCGGAAACGCTGGCCTTATACGCGAATGACCACTGGCCCTAACAGTCTCGCCCGATCTGGGTCTGATATGATCAAATGACATCGCCCGGCCCCTCCCGCCGGGCCCAACCTGATGGAGCATTCACGATGGACGGCAAACCGCTTGATAACGACCTCTCCGGCGTGGTCGAGGCCGACCGCGCCCATGTCTGGCACCACCTGATCCAGCACGCCGGCTGGACCGGCCCCGACGCCAAGGCCGACCCCCGCATCATCGTCGAGGGCAAGGGCATGCGCGTCTGGGACCAGCACGGCAAGGAACATCTCGACGCCGTCTCCGGCGGCGTCTGGACGGTAAACGTCGGCTACGGCCGCGAGCGCATCGCCAACGCCGTCCGCGACCAGCTGCTCAAGCTGAACTACTTCGCCGGCACCGCCGGCTCGATCCCCGGCGCGAAATTCTCCGAGAAGCTGATCTCGAAGATGCCCGGCATGAGCCGCGTCTACTTCACCAACTCCGGCACCGAGGCCAACGAGAAGGCCTTCAAGATGGTCCGCCAGATCGCCCATAAGCGCTACGGCGGCAAGAAATACAAGATCCTCTACCGTGACCGCGATTATCACGGCTCCTCCATCGCCGCCATCTCGGCCGGCGGGCAGGACCAGCGCGGCGAACAATACGGCCCCTTCGTGCCCGGCTTCGTCCGCGTGCCCCACTGCATGGAATACCGCGCCCAGTGGGATCTGGAGGGTGAGGAATACGGCCTCGCCGCCGCCAACGCGATCGAGGAGGTGATCCTCGCCGAAGGCCCCGACACCGTCGGCGCCCTCTGCCTCGAGCCGGTCACGGCGGGCGGCGGCGTCATCACCCCGCCGCCGGGCTACTGGCCCCGCGTGCAGGAAATCTGCCGCAAGTACGACATCCTCCTGCATATCGACGAGGTCGTCTGCGGCGTTGGCCGCACCGGCACCGAATGGTTCGGATACCAGCATTACGGGGTCGAGCCCGATTTCGTGACCATGGCCAAGGGCGTGGCCTCGGGCTATGCCGCCATCGCCTGCTGCGTGACGAACGAGAAGGTGTTCGACATGTTCCAGGACGACACCTCCGACCCGCTCAACTACTTCCGCGACATCTCGACCTTCGGCGGCTGCACCGCCGGCCCGGCGGCGGCGCTCGAAAACCTCGCCATCATCGAGGAGGAAGGCCTGCTCGAGAACACCACGAAGATGGGCGACTACATGCTCGACCAGCTCCGCGCGCTGAAGGACAAGCACAAGGTGATCGGCGACGTCCGCGGCAAGGGTCTCTTCCTCGGCGCCGAGCTGGTGGCCGACCGCTCCACCAAGGAACCGGCGGAAGAGAAGATGGTCCAGGCCGTCGCGGGCGACTGCAACGCCCAGGGGGTGATCATCGGCGTGATGAACCGCTCGGTCCCGGGCCTCAACAACACGCTCTGCTATTCCCCGGCGCTGATCGCCACCAAGGACGATATCGACCAGATCATCGACGCCACCGACAAGGCCCTCACCAAGGTCTTCGGCTGACCCGCCTCCGCCCGTCCCGCAACCGCGGGGCGGGCCCCGAAACACCCGTCCCGGCCCCCGTGCCGGGACCTCGAGCCGACCAGCGGCCCCGGGTCAGGCCCGGGGGCGGAAACAGAGATCCGTAGGCTGGGTCTCACCCCAACCGCTTCCGCAACGCCGCCTCCACCCGCACCTCTTCCGCAACTTTCATGTGCGCATAGGTTCCCAGAAGCCGGTTGATCCGCCGCTGGTATCCCTTCCCCATCGCCCGGTAGAACTTCGCCACCGACGCATCGAGATAGAGCGTCACCTTCTCTTTCCCCTCCGTGACGTCAAGGTCATGCTCCAGCGTGTGCCACGCGTCGGGCACCGTTTCGGCCACCTGCCTGGGTATCCAGGCGTCCTGCATCAGGTAGATCATGTCATGCATCAGCCGCTCCTGGGCGATGCGCTGCGTCTTGGTCTTCCGGGCCATGGCTGCTCTCCTTCTCGTCACCGGAGCGCACCTTCCCGCCAATTTCTCACCAAACCCTGACCCCACCGCACCGACGCGATACCGACAAAATACCGACGTTATACCGACGTCGGATTTTCCGGCCCTCCGGACCCCAGAAACACCGCTTTCGTCCCCCATCCGTCGCAGGGAAACTTCCCCGAAAGGCCTGATCGTCTAGGGTCGTAGGTCAACCACTTGATTCGGAGACGCGCCATGCCCCGCCAGACAAGGCTGATCCTCTGCCCCATCAACCTTCGCCACGCCAAGGTCGAGTACAACGCCTATTCCGAAGCGGTCGACATGGCCCGCCGGCGCGGGGCCAGGCTCATCCTCGCCACCGTCGCGCCCGAGATCGAGCGCAACATGAACATATACAATTCAGATACTTACTGGGGCGAACAGCTTCAGATCTTCCTCAAGGCCCACCCCGCCGACGGGGTCGAGGTCGAGCCGATCGTGCGCAAGGGCGCGGTTCACCGCCAGATCGTCAAGCTCGCCGACGAGCGAAATGTCGACCTCATCGTGATGGAGGCCGCGAACCCCAAGGTACAGGATTACCTTCTGGGCACCACGGCCTCCCACGTGGTCACCCATGCGGAATGCTCGGTCTACGTGGTGCGCAGCTAGGCGTGCGTCCCCCGGTTTAACCTGCCGGTAACGGGTGTCGGTCAATATGCCGCGCGGCGCGCAATGCGTTCAGAATCGCTCCACCCAGGGGCGAAGCGTTAACTCGTTCGACCATGCCGACCTGTCCTGCCGGATCAGGTCCAGATAGGCGCGCGCAATCGCGTCCGGGTCCAGCATGCTGTCCGGATTGTCGGCGGGCTCCGTCCGCCCGGGGTTCCTGATCGCCCCGTCGATATTGACCCAGGCCACGTGGATCCCCTGCGGATGCAGCTCCCGCGCCATGCTCTCGGCCAGCCCCCGCTGGGCGAACTTGCCCATCGCGAATGTCGCCGATTGCGGAAACCCCTTCACCCCGGCCGACGCCCCGGTGAACAGTATCGTCCCCCGCACGCCCCCCTCCGGCTCCGCCGCCAGCATCCGCTTCGCCGCCGCCTGCCCGGTCAGGAACGCGCCGAACGCAGTCACCTCAACGGCCTTCCTCACCGCCTCCGGATCAAGCTCCGCAACAGGCCCCCGCACCCGTGCCGAGGGGTTGTAGACCACCACCTCCGGCGCCCGGTCCAGCGCTTCGAAGAACGCCTCTACAGCCTTGATATCAACGGCATCCAGCGCCTCCGCCCGCGCCCCGGTCTCGGCCGCGAGCCCCTCGAGCTTGGCCACGTCCCGCGCCGCCAGGACGACCTCGTACCCTTCGCCCGACAGCAGCCTTGCCAGCGAGGCCGACAACCCCGGCCCGACCCCGACGATCACCGCCAGCTTCGCGCTCATGCCCCGTCCTCCACCTTCATCTCGTCGGCGGGAATGACCCTGAAGAAAACACCTTCGGACCATAGCCCGAACCAGCCCCCGGCCTCCTCGCCGATCTCCACCAGCCGGTAGAAACTCTTCCGGTCAATGAGCGCCTCAAGCCCGTCGCGCACCATGACATAGGGCGCCGGCTCCCCGGTCTCCCCGTCCCGTTCCACCCGAATCGGGTTGCCCTCCCCGGCGACCACCCGGTCGCCCACGTTGGTCTCGAAGATCAGGCTTTGCCCCTCGCCCTCGCCCTCTGCCTCGAAATCCACGGCGACAAAGGGCGCATCCTCCACCTCGATCCGCCATTTCTCGACCGGAGTGACCAAAAAATAGTCGTCTCCCTCCCGCTTCAGGATGGTCGAAAACAGCCGCACCAGCCCCTCGCGATTGATCGGCGTCCCCTCGTGAAACCACGTGCCGTCACGGGCAATCCGAATGTCCATATCGCCTGATAAATCAGGGGTCCAAAGGTGCACCGGCGGCAGGCCCTTGCCCTGCGCGGCCTTGGCCGCCTCGGCCAGGCTTTCCGTTGACGGGGAGTTGATCGTTTCTTTGCTCATTGCTTTTGCCATTTGCGTTATGCGCGATACACTCTTTCACAGGGATATAGCCTGCACAGGAGTTTTGCCATGTCAGACGACGCCGATCTGGTCCAGGGAATCGAAGCGCTCGAGGCCAAGCTGGCCGAGGCCCGCGCCTCGATCACCCACCGGTTCATCGGGCAGCCGCGGGTCGTCGACCTTTCGCTTTCGGCGCTCCTCTGCGGCGGCCACGGGCTGCTGATCGGCCTGCCGGGCCTCGGCAAGACGCGACTGGTGGAAACCCTCTCCACCGTCATGGGCCTGAACAGCAATCGCATCCAGTTCACCCCCGACCTGATGCCCTCCGACATCCTCGGCTCCGAGGTGCTGGAGACCGGCACCGACGGCACCCGCGGCTTCAAGTTCATCGCCGGCCCGATCTTCTGCCAACTCCTGATGGCCGACGAGATCAACCGCGCCAGCCCCCGGACCCAGTCGGCGCTGCTGCAGGCCATGCAGGAACGGCAGGTCACCGTCGCCGGGGAAGACCGTCCGCTCGCCCCGCCCTTCCACGTGCTGGCGACCCAGAACCCCATCGAACAGGAGGGCACCTACCCCCTCCCCGAGGCCCAGCTCGACCGCTTCCTCGTGCAGATCGACGTGAAATATCCCGACCGCGACACCGAGCGTGACATTCTGCTGGCCACCACCGGCGCGGAAGAGGCGAAGGCCCACCAGGTCTTCACCCCCGAGGAACTGATCGCGGCCCAGACCCTGCTGCGGCGGATGCCCGTGGGCGAACGGGTGATGGAAATGATTCTCGACCTCGTCCGCGCCTTCCGACCCGACGATGCAACAGCGTCCGAGACCGTGCGCAACACCGTCGCCTGGGGCCCCGGCCCGCGTGCGGCACAGGCGCTGATGCTCACCGTCCGCGCCCGCGCCATGCTGCAAGGCCGCCTCGCGCCGGATGCCGACGACGTGGCGGCGATGGCCCAGCCGGTGCTCACCCACCGCATGGCCCTCACCTTCGCCGCACGCGCCAGCGGCGAAAGCCTCGACGGGCTGATCGCCGACACCGTGGCCGACATCACCCGGATCGAGGCCGCCGCTTGAGCAACGTCGCCCCCCTTCGCGCGCGGGCCGAACACGAGGCGGCCCGCCTCCCCCCGCTTCTGGCGCGGGCGGAGCACCTGGCGGGCACCGTGCTCCTGGGCGAACACGGCCGCCGCCGCGCCGGGCTGGGCGACGATTTCTGGCAATACCGCCCCGTGCAGGCCGGCGACGAACGCCGCTTCATCGACTGGCGCCGCTCGGCCCGGTCCGATGCGCAATTCGTCCGCCAGCGCGAATGGCAGATCGCCCAGAGCGTGGTGATCTGGGTCGACGCCGCCGCCTCCATGCGCTTCGCCTCCGACCCGAAATATGCCGAGAAATCAGACCGCGCCCGCCTTCTGGCGCTGGCCGTGGCGATCCTTCTGAACCGGGCAGGAGAACGTGTCGGGCTGGCCGGGGCCGACCTGCCGCCAAGGCGCGGCGAGGCCCAGATGATGCGGCTGGCCGAGGCCCTGGTCAAGGACGGCGCCGACGATTACGGCCACCCGCAAAGTTCCGGCATGCTGCCCCATGGCCGCGCGCTTTTCATCTCCGATTTCATGGGCGACATCGCCGCCGCCCGCACCGCCCTCACCGGCGCCGCCGACCGCGGCGTTCAGGGCGTCCTGCTACAGGTGCTCGACCCCGCGGAGGAGGCATTCCCCTACCGCGGCCGCACCATCTTCGAAAGCGTCGGCGGAACGCTGGCCCATGAGACCCTCAAGGCCTCCGAACTGCGCGACCGCTACCTCGCACGCCTGGCCCAGCGCAAGGCCGAGCTGCAATCGCTCTGCGCCACGACCGGCTGGCAATACGGCCTCCACCACACCTCCGACAGCGCCCAATCCGCGCTCCTCTGGCTGTTCCGTGCCTTTGACGGGGGGCCGTCACGATGATGCTGGGCCCTATCGGCTTCACCGCCCCGTGGCTCCTCTTGGCGCTCGCCGCCCTGCCGATCCTGTGGATTCTGCTCCGTGCCGTGCCCCCCGCCCCGATCCGCCGCCGCTTCCCCGGCGTGGCGCTGCTCCTGGGCCTGTCCGACGACGATACCGTCACCGACCGCACCCCGTGGTGGCTTCTTCTCCTTCGTATGCTGGCCGTCGCCGCGCTGATCGTCGGCCTTGCCGGCCCCGTGCTGAACCCGCAGGATGACGGCGAACAAGCGGCCACCGGCCCGCTGCTGATCGTACTCGACGGCTCCTGGGCCGCCGCCCGCGACTGGCCGGCGCAGGAAGACCTGCTCGACGCCATGCTGGCCGAGGCGGGCCGCGAATCCCGCCCCGTCGCCATCCTCCGCCTGACCGAACCGCAGGCCCCCAACTTCCAGGCCGCCGAGACCTGGCGCAGCCGGCTCTCCGGCCTCGCCCCGTCCGCGTGGGAGGCCACGCCGGGCACCATGGCCGAAGCCGCCGCCATGCTGGGCGACGAGGATTTCGAGACGCGCTGGTTCTCCGACGGCCTCGCCCGCGACGGCCGCGAACGTCTCTTGTCCGAACTGCAATCGCGCGGCCCCGTCACGATCTACGAAAGCCCCGCACCGGTGATCGCCCTCGCCCCCGCCACCATCAACGACGGTGCCGTTCAGCTCACCGCCACCCGCGCCCGCAGCGGCACCCCGCGCGAGGTCACGATAGAGGCCCATGGCCGCGACCCTTCCGGCACGCCCCGGATGCTGGCCACCATGCCCCTCACCTTCGAGGCCGACGCCACCACCGCCACGGGCGAGCTTTCCATCCCCGCCGAACTGCGCGCCCGCCTCACCCGGTTCGAGATCGCCGGCCAGCGCCACGCCGGCGCCGTCACCCTGACCGATGACAGCCTCCGCCGCCGCGAGATCGCGCTCATCGCCGGACGGGAAGACCGTGAAGGCCTCGAACTGCTCTCGCCGCTGCATTACCTCGAACAGGCATTGATCCCCTCCGCCGATATCCTCGACGGCGCGCTGATCGACATCCTGCCGGCGAACCCCGACGTGATCGTGCTGGCCGATGTCGCCACCCTCTCCGGCGCCGAGCAATCCGAACTTCTCGAATGGGCGGAAGGCGGCGGCCTGCTCCTGCGCTTCGCCGGCCCGCGCCTTGCCGCCAGCGACGTCTCCCGCGACGAGGAAGCGCCGCTCATGCCGGTCCGCCTGCGCGCCGGGGGCCGCACCGTCGGCGGCGCGATGAGCTGGGGCGAGCCCAAGTCGCTGGCCCCCTTCCCCGAGGAAAGCCCGTTCTTCGGCCTCGAGATCAGCGACGACGTCACCGTCTCGGCCCAGGTCATGGCCCAGCCCGACCCCACGCTCGCTTCCCGCGTCATCGCCCAACTCACCGACGGCACGCCGCTCGTGACCCGCAAGCGCATCGGCGCGGGGCAGGTGGTGCTGTTCCACGTCACCGCCAATGCCGAATGGTCCACCCTGCCGCTGTCGGGCCTCTTCGTTCAGATGCTCGAACGGCTCGCCGTCTCCTCCGCCGTGGCCCTGCCGGACCTGTCGGAAATGCAGGGCACCACGTGGCAGCCGATCGAGGTGCTCGACGGGTTCGGCACGCTCGACGATGCGGGCACCCTGCCCGGCGTCGATGGCGAGACCCTCATCACCAACCCGATCGGCCCCGGCCTCCGCCCCGGCCTCTACGAAGGGCCCGACCGGCGGCTGGCGCTCAACGTCATCAAGGAAGATACCACGCTCAGCCCCGCCACCTGGCCCGCGAACGTTCCCGTCAGGGGCCTCGCCCGCCCGCCCGAGGCGCCGCTGGGCGGCTGGCTTCTGGCAGCCGCGCTGGTGCTGCTCATGGCCGATATCCTCGCCTCTCTCGCCCTCTCCGGCCGGCTGATGCCCGCCCGCGCGGCCTTGATCCTTGCGGCCCTGATGGCCCTACCCCAACAGGGCGAGGCACAGGAACAGGACAAGGCGCTTCTCGCCGCCTCCGAAGTGGTGCTGGCCCATGTCCTGACCGGCGACAGCCAGCTTGACGAGGCCGCCCATGCCGGCCTCCGCGGCCTCGGCGAAACGCTCTACTTCCGCACCTCGGTCGAGCCGTCGCAGCCCATCGGTGTCAACCTCGAAGAGGACGACCTCGCGCTCTACCCGCTCCTTTACTGGCCGGTCACGCCCGATCAGCCGATCCCGACTGCCGAGGCCTATGTCAAGCTCAACGAGTACCTGCGCACCGGCGGCATGATCCTGTTCGACACGCGCGACGCCAATGTCGCGGGCTTCGGCGCCTCCTCGCCCAACGGGCAGAAGCTGCAACGCCTCGCCCGCCCGCTCGACATCCCTCCGCTCGAACCCATCCCCGAGGATCACGTGCTCACCCGCACCTTCTACCTGTTGCAGGATTTTCCCGGCCGCTTCTCGGGCCGCGGCGTCTGGGTCGAGGCCGCGCCGGCCGATGCCGAGAAGGTCGAGGGGATGCCCTTCCGCAACCTCAACGACAACGTCACGCCGGTGGTGATCGGCGGCAACGACTGGGCAGCGGCCTGGGCGATGGATGAAACCGGCGCGCCGATGTTCCCGGTGGGCCGCGGCTATGCCGGTGAGCGGCAGCGCGAACTGGCCTACCGTTTCGGCGTCAACCTCGTCATGCACGTGCTGACCGGCAACTACAAATCCGATCAGGTGCACGTGCCCGCCCTGCTCGACAGGCTTGGCCAATGACCGGCTCCATCGTCTTCGACCCGCTGCTGCCATGGTGGCTGATCGCCTGCCTGGGCGGCATGGCCATTTTCGGAATTGCCCTGGCCCTGCTGCGCGGGCTCTCGGGCTGGCCCCTGCGCGGGCTGGCGGCGCTGGTGGTGATCGCCGCGCTCACCGGCCCGGCCTACCAGCAGGAAGAGCGTGACCCGCTGACCGATATCGTCCTGCTGGTCGAAGACCAGTCGGCCAGCCAGCGCCTCGCCGACCGCGCCACCACCACGGCAGAATCCGCCGAATCCCTCGCCGCCCGTCTGGAGGCGCGCGAGAACACCGAGGTCCGCCGCATCACCGTGCCCGATGGCGCCGACAATTCCGGCACGCAACTGATGACCGCCCTGTCCGAGGCGCTGGCCGAGGAACCCAGCGGCCGCGTCGCCGGCGCCATCCTGCTCTCCGACGGCCGCCTGCATGACCTCGACCGCGCCCCGAACCTGCCGGCGCCTCTGCACCTGCTGCACACCGGTCGGGAAGAGGACTGGGACCGCAAGCTCACCGTCGACAACGCCCCCGCCTTCGGCATCCTCGGCGAAGAGATCACGATGACCCTGCGGATCGACGATGATGGCGCCGCACCCGAGGGTGTGGGCACCGTGCCGGTCGACGTCTCCGTCGACGGCGAGGAGCCGCAGCGCTTCCAGCTTCCCATCGGGCAGGAGATCGACCTGCCGCTGACCCTGCCCCATGGCGGGCGCAACGTGCTGCAATTCTCCACGCCCGAGGCCGAGGGCGAACTGACCGATCGCAACAACACCGCGCTGGTGCAGATCAACGGCGTGCGTGACCGCCTGTCGGTGCTGCTGGTCTCGGGCGAGCCGCACCCGGGCGGGCGCACATGGCGCAACCTGCTGAAATCCGACAGCTCGGTCGACCTCGTGCATTTCACCATCCTCCGCCCCCCCGAAAAGCAGGACGGCGTGCCGGTGCGGGAACTGTCGCTGATCGCCTTCCCGACGCGCGAGTTGTTCCTCGAGAAGATCGAGGATTTCGACCTGATCATCTTCGACCGCTACAAGCGGCGCGGCATCCTGCCGTCAATCTACCTCGACAATGTGCGCGACTACGTCGAAACCGGCGGCGCGGTGCTGATCGCCGCCGGCCCCGATTTCGCCAGCGCCGACAGCCTGTACCGCACGCCGCTGGAGTCGGTCGTGCCGGCCCGTCCCACCGCCCGGGTCATCGAACGCCGCTTCCGCCCGCAGGTCACCGACCTCGGCCAGCGCCACCCGGTCACCGCCGGGCTGGAGCCCGAAACCGACGAGGGTTGGGGAAGCTGGATGCGCCAGATCGAACTGACCGAGCCCACCGGCGACGTGGTCATGACCGGCGCCGATGACAGCCCGCTCCTGGTGCTCGATCGGGTGGGCGAGGGCCGCGTGGCACTGCTCGGCTCCGATCACGCCTGGCTCTGGAACCGCGGCTTCGAGGGGGGCGGGCCACAGCTCGAACTGCTCCGCCGCCTCGCCCACTGGATGATGAAGGAACCGGAGCTCGAGGAAGAGGCGCTCTGGGCCGAGGCCACCGGCCAGCAGATGCGCATCATCCGCCGGTCACTGTCGGAAACCGTCGGGCCGGTCACCATCACCACGCCTTCGGGCGAAGTGATGGAGATGGAGCTGGAAGAGGTGTCGCCCGGCCGGTTCGAGACCCTCTTCGACGGCCCCGAGATTGGCCTCTACCGGCTCGAGAATGGCGATCATACCGCCGTCATCGGCCTCGGCCCCGCATCGCCCGTGGAGTTCGAGGAAACCATCGCCAGCGCCGAGCCGCTCTCCGAAGTGATCGACACCACCGGCGGCGGCGCTCTGGCGCTGGCCGATGGGCTGCCCCGCATCCGCGAGGTGCGCGAGGGCCGCCCCGCCGCCGGGCGCGGCTGGATCGGCATCACCCCGCGCGGCGCCTATGAAACGCGCGCCGTCACCCAGTTGCCGCTCCTGCCCGCGTGGCTGGTGCTGGCGCTGGCTGCGGCGCTCATTCTCGGCGGCTGGCTCAGGGAAGGGCGGCGCTGAGCGCTCAGGGCGAGAGTTCGACCCGCGTCAGCGTCTCGGCCCAGCCATTGACCGAGCAATGCGGCTTGACGAAGATCTCCCGCGTTCCGTCGGGGATGACGACGCCGCTGATCGACCGGGTAAAGGGCTGCTCCTTGACATGCGGATGCATCAGCTCGCGATAGGCCAGCCGGTTGCCCTCCTTGTCGAGCACCTCCCAGCCATCGGCGAAGTGATCCCAACCGGTATCGGCATGCTCGAGCGTCACATGCACGTTCCACAGCATGCCGACCTTCTCGACCGTCACATCCCTGACGACCGGTTCGTCGGCAAGGGCCGGGCCGGCGGCAAGGCCGGCCATCAGGAGAATCCACCGCAACTTCATGCGGCAACCTTAGGTCCGAATCGTGTGTCAGGCGGTCACGTCTTTGTGTGTGATCGGCGCGAACTTTTGGCCGAACGCATGACCTTGCCGAATTCGGCAATTGGTTATATTATTTTACCAATTGAGGAGATCCCGATGGAAATGCCCGCCCCCAACCCGGACATCCTGTCCAAGAAGGCCGAACTTGTCACGCGGCTGCTGGACATTCTGCCCGCCGACGCCGTCATCTCCGATCCGGCCGAAACCCGTGCCTACGAGTGCGACGCGCTGACGGCCTACAAGTGCCCGCCGCTGGCCGCGGTGCTGCCCTCGACAACGCAGGAGGTCTCGGACGTGCTGCGCATCTGCCACGAGATGGGCGTGCCCGTGGTGCCGCGCGGCTCGGGCACATCGCTGGCGGGCGGGGCGCTGCCGACGGAAGACAGCGTGATCCTCGGCGTGGCGCGCCTCAACGACGTGATCGAAACCGACTACGACAATCGCTTCATCCGCGTCCAGACGGGCCGCACCAACCTGTCGGTTACCGGCGCGGTCGAGGAAGACGGGTATTTCTATGCCCCCGACCCCTCAAGCCAGCTCGCCTGCGCCATCGCGGGCAACATCGCGATGAACTCGGGCGGGGCGCATTGCCTGAAATACGGGGTGACGACCAACAACCTGCTGGGCGTGACCATGGTGCTGATGGACGGCACGGTGATCGAGCTTGGCGGCGCGCATCTCGATGCCGAGGGCTATGACCTGCTCGGCCTGATCTGCGGCTCGGAGGGCCAGCTTGGCGTCGTGACCGAGGCCACCTTGCGCATCCTGCACAAGCCGGAAGGCGCGCGGCCCGTGCTGATCGGCTTCGATTCGAACGAGGTGGCGGGCGCCTGTGTTTCCGACATCATCAAGGCCGGCGTCCTGCCCGTGGCGATCGAGTTCATGGACCGCCCCTGCATTCGCGCCACCGAGGATTTCGCCAAGGCCGGCTACCCCGATTGCGAGGCGCTGCTGATCGTCGAGGTCGAAGGCAGCGAGGCCGAGATCGACGAACAGCTCGAGACCATCATGAGCATCGCCCGCACCCACGACCCGGTGGAACTGCGCCAGAGCGGCTCGGCCGAGGAAAGCGCCAAGATCTGGCTGGGCCGCAAATCGGCCTTCGGCGCGATGGGGAATATCAACGACTACATGTGCCTCGACGGCACGATCCCGGTCAGCCAGCTGCCTTACGTCTTGAAACGCATCGGCGAGATGTCGAAGGAGTTCGGCCTAGACGTCGCCAATGTCTTCCACGCGGGCGACGGCAACATGCACCCGCTGATCCTGTTCGACGCCAACAAGCCCGGCGACCTGGAGACCTGCGAGGCATTCGGCGCCAAGATCCTCAAGCTCTGCGTCGAGGTGGGCGGCTGCCTGACCGGCGAGCATGGCGTCGGTATCGAGAAACGCGACCTGATGGCGCATCAGTATGGCGAAAAGGACCTTGCCATGCAGATGGCCGTGAAGGACGTGTTCGACCCGAAATGGCTGTTGAACCCGGCCAAGGTGTTCCCGCTGGCCGCGTCCGACGCGCACAGGATCGCCGCCGAGTAAGGGGCGCTGCCCCTCGGCCTGCGGCCTCACCCCGGAGTATTTTTGGAAAGATGAAAGATTTGAGACCCGAGACCGAGGCCGAGTTGGCCGCGATCGTGCGTGACACGAGCGAGCCGCTGCGCATTCGCGGCGGCGGCACGCGGCCGATCGGGGTGCCGGTGAACGGGGCGCCGCTGACCACCGCGGGGCTGTCGGGCATCGACCTCTACGAGCCGGGCGCGCTGACGCTGGTCGCCAAGGCCGGTACGCCGGTGGCCGAGGTCGAGACCGCGCTGGCGGCCGAGGGCCAGCGGCTGGCCTTCGAGCCGATGGATCCTCGCGGCCTTCTGGGCACCGAGGGCGAGCCGACCATCGGCGGCGTCTTCGCCGCCAACGTCTCGGGCCCCCGGCGCATCCAGTGCGGCGCGGCACGGGATTTCCTGCTGGGCGTGCGTTTCGTCGACGGACGGGGCGAGGTGATCCGCAATGGCGGGCGGGTGATGAAGAACGTCACCGGCTACGACCTCGTCAAGCTGATGGCGGGCAGTTACGGCACACTGGGCATCCTGACGGAGGTGGCGCTGAAGGTGCTGCCGAAGACACAGGTGACAGGCTCGCTGGCCTGCGATGGGCTGGGTGACGAGACGGCCATCGCCGCGCTTTGCCGTGCGCTCGGCTCGCCCTTCGAGGTGACCGGGGCAGCACATTCGCAGGCCGGGCCAGAGGGCGCGGCCCGCACCGTGATCCGGATCGAAGGCACAGAGGCCTCGGTCGCCTATCGCGCCGCCGAACTTCAAAAGGTACTGGCCGCGTACGGCGAGTTCACCATCGACACCGACCCCGACAGCACGAAAGCCACGTGGCGTGCGATCCGCGATGTGCAGCCCTTCCACGGGACGGACGGCGATATCTGGCGCCTCTCGGTCAAACCCACCGACGCGCCCGGGCTGGTGGCCCGCATCGACGGCGCCGAGGCGCTCTACGACTGGGGCGGCGGGCTGATATGGTTGTGCGTCCCCAAGGGCACTGCCGGCCAGGACATACGCACCGCCATCGCGAAAACCGGCGGCCACGCCACCCTGATCCGCGGCACGCGCGGCGGCGGCGTGTTCCAGCCGCTCGCGCCCCCCGTCGCCGCCCTGCAGGAGGGCCTGCGCAAGCGGTTCGACCCGAAGGGCCTGCTCAACCCCGGCCTCATGGCCCAGGCACGCGAGGCAGCCGAATGAAGACCGAATTCTCCGAAGCCCAGCTTCAGGACCCGGCCACCGCCCGCTCGAACCAGATCCTGCGGGCCTGTGTCCATTGCGGGTTCTGTACCGCCACCTGCCCCACCTACCAGGTTCTCGGCGACGAGCTCGACAGCCCGCGCGGGCGCATCTACCTGATCAAGGACATGCTCGAGAACGACCGGACGCCGGACGATAAGACCGTCAAGCACATCGACCGATGCCTCTCCTGTCTCGCCTGCATGACAACCTGCCCCTCGGGCGTGCATTACATGCACCTCGTCGACCACGCGCGGGAGTATATCGAGGAGCGCTACCAGCGCCCCTTCTACGAGCGGGCCCTGCGCTGGACGCTGGCGCAGATCCTGCCCTACCCGACCCGCTTTCGCCTCGCGCTGCTGGGCGCCAAGATCGGGCGGCCCTTCGCGCGGCTGATGCCCGATGCACGGCTCAAGGCAATGCTCGAGATGGCGCCGAAGCGCATTCCCCCCGTCAGCCGCAATGACGACCCCCAGACCTTTGCCGCGCAGGGCGAACGCCGAAAGCGCGTGGCGCTGATGACGGGCTGTGCGCAACGGGCGCTCAACACCGATATCAACGACGCGACCATTCGTCTGCTTACGCGCCTCGGCTGTGAGGTGGTTGTGGCGGAAGGCGCCGGCTGTTGCGGGGCGCTGACCCATCACATGGGCAAGACGAAAGACAGCCACGCCACGGCTGCGAAGAACATTCGCGCCTGGGCCGCGGAGATGGATGGCGACGGGCTCGACGCCATCGTCATCAACACCTCCGGTTGCGGCACCACGGTCAAGGATTACGGCCACATGTTCCGGCAAGAGGCCTTGGCCGAGGATGCCGCAAGGGTCTCCGCCATCGCCATGGACGTCTCGGAACTCCTGATGACGCTCGACCTGCCGGAAGGTGCCGACGAGGGCATCAACGTGGCCTACCACGCCGCCTGCTCCCTGCAGCACGGTCAGAAGATCAAGACCTACCCGAAAGACCTGCTCAAACGCGCCGGATTCACCGTGTCGGAACCCGCCGACAGCCATCTCTGCTGCGGCAGCGCGGGCACCTACAACCTGATGCAACCCGCCATTTCCAAGCAATTGAAAGACCGCAAGGTGCGCACGCTGGAAGCGAAGAAACCCGACATCATCGCCGCCGGGAATATCGGCTGCATGATGCAGATCGGCAGCGGCACGGAGGTGCCGGTGGTACATACCGTGGAACTGCTCGACTGGGCCACCGGCGGGCCTAAACCGCCCGCCCTGATCGAGGGCGCCACACCGGTTCCGAACCTGCGCGGCACGCCCTAATTTGGCCCTATTGGATTGCTAGCCACCTTCGAAACAACACCAATCGGAGGGGCAATGTTCAGACCTGTCGCGGCGCTTATCATCCTGGTTCTGACGGCTGGCACGGCGCTGGCGGATACACGTCTGAAACGGCTCGACACCGGCGATGACGGCCGCGGGTGGGAAGCGGTCGGGCGGCTCGACATCGACGGGCGCGGCTTCTGCACCGGGGCGCTCATCGCGCCCGATCTCGTGCTGACGGCAGCGCATTGCCTTTACGACAAGGCCACGGGCGCCCGGGTCGATCACGCCCGCATCGATTTCCTTGCCGGCTGGCGCAACGGCCGCGCTTCGGCCTATCGCAAGATCCGCCGGGCGGTGCCGCACCCCGATTACGTCTACGAGGATGCAGTCTCGGCCGACCGGGTGCGCAACGACGTGGCCCTGCTCGAACTTTTCCATCCCATCCAGAACACCCAGGTCGTGCCCTTCCTGACCGATGAACGCCCCATGAAGGGTCAGGAGATCGGCATCGTCTCCTACGCCCGCGACCGGTCCGAGGCGCCGTCGCTGCAGGAAATCTGCGATGTGGTCGCCCGCCAGCAAGGCGTGTTGGTCATGTCCTGCGACGTCGATTACGGCGCATCCGGCGCGCCGATCTTCAGCTTCACCTCCGGCCAGCCCCGCGTGGTTTCCGTGGTCTCGGCCATGGCCCAGGTCGAGGGGCGCAAGGTCTCTCTCGGCACCCAGCTGACCCAGCCTTTGCACGATCTCAAAAACGCGCTGGACGCGGGTGAAGGCTTCTTCCAGCCCGGCGCACCGCAAATGTCGACCCTGGGCGAGCGCCGCGACACCGGGGCGAAGTTCGCCAGGCCTGGCGGCTCTTGAAATCCTCCGAAGACTTTCCCAGATAAGCGACACCGGCGCCGCCAGGCGGGCCGGTGATATCGCTGCCTGTCCCCATGGGAAGGCATTCACATAAGGGATCGCTCAAAGGAGGATGACCCATGCGTAACTTCGATCTTGCACCGCTTTACCGTGCAACCGTCGGGTTCGACCAGATCGCCGACATGATGGACCGCGTGCTTGCCGCCGACATCAATCAACCGACCTACCCCCCCTACAACATCGAGAAGACCGCCGATGATGCCTATCGCATCTCGATCGCCGTTGCCGGTTTCGCAGGCGACGACCTGATGGTCGAGGTCAAGGACGGCGCGCTTGTCGTGTCGGCCCGCAAGGCCGAGGATGACAGCCAGCGCAGCTTCCTGCATCGCGGCATCGCCACCCGCGCGTTCGAGCGCAAGTTCCAGCTTGCCGATCACGTGCGCGTCACCGGCGCGTCCCATGCCGACGGCATGCTTCATATCGACTTGGTCCGCGAAGTGCCCGAAGCGCTGAAGCCGCGCCGCATCGCCATTGCCAGCGGCGACTCGGTCGAGAAAGACGTGGTCGACGCGGAAACCGTCAACTAAGTGCTCCGGCCGGGCGCCTCGCCCGGCCACCGATCGTCAGACCGTTGCCCGGCCGGTCATCCCGGCCGGGTTTTTCATGCCGGCCGCCGGGCGGTCAGCAGCGTTTCGCCCGCCGGACCGATCAGCAGCAGCGCGCCGGTCTCGTCGATGTCGAACCGCACCACGTGCTGCAGCGCATCCAGCACGCGCTGCTCCTGCGTCATCATCGCCTCGGGGCAGCCCATCATCGTCGCAGCCATCTGGCCGAACCCCAGCCCCTCGCCATCCAGCATGTAGATGCCCGAGAACCGATTGCAGCCGGTGCGACCCGACACCCGGCCATTGGCGTCAAAGCTGATGGTGATGTTCGAGCCGTCGATGATACCCATCTCGCCGACATCCTCGATCTGCCATTCCGCCCCGGTCAGCAGGCTCGCGGCATCGCCGCCGCAACCGCGCATCTCCTGCCCGTCCAGCGCCAGCGCGGCGCGGTGCGGATAGGGCATGCCGGTGGCATCGTCGTAGCAGATTTCCTCCTCCAGCCGAAGCCGGGCCTCGATATCGGGCATGTTGAGCACGTAGGCCCCGGGTTCGACCGCGACCTCGGGCCGCGGGGTCTTGAGCTGAAGGTCGCCGTAATCGGCCACCACCTCTGCCTCGGCCTCGCCGATGGTCACGTACCAGCCCGGCTCGTTGCCGACAGCGGTATAGGGCTCGGGCGTATGCTCGACCCTGGCACAGCCCGGCTCGGGCTCCGAGCCCAGCGTCAGCGTCGCCTCGGTGCCCTGCGACCAGAAGGTCACCTTCGGATCGGCCTGCGCGACATAGCGCGTGCCTTCATCCGCCGGGGCCTCCTCCATCGCGTAGTCCTGCCCGCCGACCCGCAGGGTGGGGGTGTCGTCGACCATGCCGAATTCCACGCTCGTCTCCCCGCAGGAGAAGTAAGAAGTGAAGGCCAGCGGCGTGTACTGCCGAAGCCTTACGTCACCCAGGTCGACATCCTCCGACCCGGCGCCGATGCGGATCCCCTGGGCCAGCCACATCGGGTCGCCATCGACCCGGACCATCGCGGTCAGCGTCCCGCTCAGCCCGCCGGGCACCTCCACCTCGAAGGGCATCGGCACCTGTTGTCCATCGGTCGTGAACCGGCTTTCGCCCAGCGTCGCATCCAGCGCGCCTTTCACCTCGACGGCCACCTCCGCCCCCTCGGGCAGGGCGATCCTTTGCAGGTAACTCAACTGGCCGGAAATGGTCCGGCCGCCCTCCTGCGCGCTCGCCGGCAGGCTCAGCACCAGCGCAAGAAAAAGGGACAGGGCAAATCGCACCATGTGACATCTCCAACAGGGATCGTTTCCATTAATACCACTTAGGCCTTGAACCCCTGAAGACGAAGGCCGTTCCATTGTTTATTCGCAAGAAACCGCGCGCGCCGGGACAGGGGCGCGCGCGGGGGCGGCAAGACGGCGGAGCTACACCGCCTTGCCGCGAGGGCCAGATAGCTGCTCGATTTGGCCCTTGTCTCAGTTCCGATCCAGACTTTGTGCCAGCCGCATCAGCCGCACCGCCTCGGCGCGATAGCCATACGCATCCTCGCCTTTCGCGGAATTCGCCAGCGCGATGGCATCGTCATAGGTCCAGCCGTTCAGGTAGGGGCTGTCCTGCAGGATCTGCCCGAACCCGGCAATCGCGGCGGCAAAGCGCATGTCGTCGCTGGTCTCTCCCCCGGCCACGATCGGCGTTTCGATCAGCTGGCTGGTCTCCTCGCCCGGCGCCTTGTAGCGCAGCTTGAGATAGCCCAGCTCCTCGCTCGCGCTCTGCGTCTCCACCGCGCCATAGCGCAGCGGGTCGGTCAGCCGCCCGTCGGAATCGACCAGCGTCACCTCGTAGATCGCCGTCACCGAATGGCCCGCGCCGATATCGCCGGCATCGACCGCGTCGTTGTTGAAATCATCCCGGTTCAGCGCCCGCGTCTCGTACCCGATCAGCCGGTACTCGGCGACGACACCGGGGTTGAACTCCACCTGGATCTTCACGTCGTCGGCAATCGGGTAGAGCGCCCCGGTGAACTGGTCCACCAGCACCTTCTGCGCCTCCGACAGCGTGTCGATATAGGCCGCCTGACCGTTCCCGTTCTGCGCCAGCGACTGCATCACCGCGTCGTCGAGGTTGCCGCGCCCGAAGCTCAGCACCGACAGGTAGGTGCCACTGTCGCGCTTGCCGGCGATAAACCGTTCCAGCTCCTCCGGGTCGCTGATCCCCACGTTGAAGTCGCCATCGGTGGCAAGGATCACGCGGCTTACCTCGCCCTCCTCGGTCATACCCTCGGCGACGGCATAGGCCTGCTGCAACCCGTCCTGCCCGGCGGTGTTGCCCCCGGCGCTCAGGTTGTCGAGCGCACCCAGGATGGTATCCCGCTCGGCCGCCGACGTCGGTTCCAGCACCTGCCCCGCACTGCCGGCATAGGTCACGATCGAGACCTGGTCCTGCGCCGACAGCTTCGACAGCATCAGCGCCAGCGACTGCTTCAGCAGGGGCAGCTTGTCCGGATGCTCCATCGACCCCGACGTATCGATCAGGAAGACAAGGTTCAGCGGCGGTCGGTCCTCGACCGCCGGCAACTCTCCCTGGATGCCGATATGCACGAGCTGCGTGTCGGGGTTCCACGGCGTGTCGGTCACGCTCACGGTCGACCGGAACGGCGCCTCGCCCTCGGCCGGTGCGGCATAGTCATAGGGGAAATAGTTGATCATCTCCTCGATCCGCACCGCCTCGTGCGGCGGCATCACGCCCCCGATCAGCGAGGAACGCACCACGGCATAAGAGGCCGTGTCGACGTCGATCGAGAAGGTCGAAACCGGGTCCTCCGCCGTCACCTTCAGCGAGTTCGGCTCCGCATGGGCATACGCCTCCGTATTGTTCTCGGGCCGGATCAGCACGTCCCGCTGCCCCGCCGGAGCGGTGTTGTTCAGCGTCCCGGCGGCGTAGCCCCGCAGCGCCTCTGTCGGCGCGGCCTGCATCCGTGGCGCCGGGCTGGGCGTCGCGGCGCCCGCCATCTCGTCGACGGCCAGCGACTCGGCGGCTTCCATCTCGAACAGTCCACCCACGGCGTCCGCTGGCGGCTGGGACAGGTCTTCCTCGGTCGCCACGGTCTTCTGCACCATAGGCCCCGGGCGCAACATGTCACGCCCGGCCTGCCAGTCGGGCACCACCACGACGAGACCCAGCGCCACCAGGGCCGTGGTCGCCGACATCATCCCGCGCGACGAAAGTTGTGTCGTTATCATTCTTGCTACTCCTCTGAACCAGCCCCTCCCAGGGCGATCAGAGGTAAGACGCACCCCCGCCCGGCTTTCTTGGAGCCGGTCGAAATTTTCCTGCGCGACGGTGAAATTCGCAGCCTTCCGGCCCGCGTCTGGCGCGGGGGTGGCGGCCTGCATCGCCTGTTTCAGATCATCGAGGTCGTCGGTCATGCCTGATCCTCTTTCTCGCGCTGCGCGCGCAACCGCTTCTTTGCCTCCGAGATGCGCCAGCTCACCGTGCCGGGCGCCACGCCCAGAACCTCGGCCGCCTCGTCATGGCTGAGATCGTCCAGCACCAGCGCCAGCGTGTCGCGCAGCTCTTCCGGCAGCGCCCGCATCGCCTGTGTCAGCCAGTCCACCGCCTCCGCCGCCTCGTCCTGCACGGCGCGCCGGTTCACTTCCCAGTCACCCCAGCCCTCGGCATGGCGCGCCCGCGTCGCGGCCTTGCGCCGCCGGTCATGGGCGGCGTTGACCACCACCCGCCACAGCCAGGTGCCGAACCTTGCCTCGCTGCGAAACCCCTGCAACCGCGAGGGCAGCGCCGCGCAGACATCCTGCGTCAGGTCCTCGGCCTCGGCCGCGGCACCGGTCAGGCGGAACGCCAGCCGGAAAACCCTGTCGTAATGCCGCTCCAACAGCAGGGTGAAGGCGTGCCTGTCCCCTCCCGCCGCGGCCCTTGCAAGGCTTTCATCACTTGTTTCCATGCGCATCACGTTTGTTGGACGCGCGCGAATGGTCAATCCTTGGCGGACCCGAAAGATTTTTTGGAATCTTTTCGGGGGACACATCGGCCCCCTCAAAAAGAAACGCCCCCGCAGTTTCTGCGAGGGCGCTCCGTCTTGACTGTTCCCCGGCCTCAGACCGAGGTGCAGATGTATTTCATCTCGAGGAAATCATCCATCCCGTGGTGGCTGCCCTCGCGGCCGAGGCCCGATTGCTTGACCCCGCCGAACGGCGCCACCTCGGTCGAGATGATGCCGGTGTTCACCCCGACAATGCCGTATTCCAGTGCCTCGGCCACCTTGGTGACGCGGCTCAGGTCCTTGGCGTAGAAATAGCTGGCCAGACCGAAGATCGTGTCATTCGCCATCTCGATCACGTCATCCACCGTGTCGAACTTGAAGAGCGGCGCCAGCGGCCCGAACGTCTCGTCCTTGCTGACCACCATGTCCTGCGTCACACCGGTAAGGATCGTCGGCGGCAGGAAATAGCCCTGCCCCTCCATCGGGTCGCCGCCGCCCATCAGCACGTTGGCCCCTTTCGACGTGGCGTCGGCCACGTGCTCCTGCACCTTCTCGATGGCGTCGCCATTGATCAGCGGCCCAAGCGTCGTGCCCTCTTCCAGCCCGTCGCCGATCTTCAGCTTCTCGACCGCCGCCTTCAGCTTCTCGGCAAAGGCGTCATAGACACCGGCCTGAACGTAGATCCGGTTGGCACAGACACAGGTCTGCCCGTTGTTGCGGAACTTGCACATGATCGCGCCTTCGACGGCGGCATCGAGATCGGCATCGTCGAACACGATGAACGGCGCGTTCCCGCCAAGCTCCATCGAGCATTTCATCACCTGGTCGGCCGCCTGCCGCAGCAGGATCCGGCCCACCTCGGTCGAGCCGGTGAAGGTCAACTTGCGCACGATCGGGTTCTCGCAGAATTCCTTGCCGATCTCGGACGAGCTCGACGAGGTCACGATGCTGAACACCCCCTTGGGAATGCCCGCCCGCTCGGCCAGGACGCCCATCGCTGTCGCCGAAAGCGGCGTCTCGGCTGCCGGACGCCCGACAAAGGCACAGCCCGCGGCCAGCGCCGGCCCGGCCTTCCGGGTGATCATCGCGTTGGGGAAGTTCCAGGGCGTGATCGACGCGGCCACGCCGATGGGCTGCTTGATCACCGTGATCCGCTTGTCGCGCTGGTGGCCGGGGATGGTCTCGCCGTAGATGCGCTTGGCCTCCTCGGCGAAGAACTCGATGAAGGACGCGCCATAGGCGATCTCGCCCTTGGCCTCGGCCAGCGGCTTGCCCTGTTCGGCGGTCAGGATGGTGCCCAGGTCATCCTGGTTCTCCATCATCAGGTCGAACCACTTGCGCAGCACGGTGGCGCGTTCCTTGCCGGTCCATTGCGCCCATTCCTTCTGCGCCTTCCCGGCCGCCTCGATCGCCTTGGCCACCTGCGCCCGGCTCATGTCGGCCACGTTGGCGATCACGTCGCCGCGCGCGGGGTTGGTCACCTCGAACGTGCCGTCGTCGCCATCCACCCACTCGCCGCCGGCATAGGCCTGCTCGGCCAGAAGGCTGGGATCCTTCAGAAGGGATTTCAGGTTCGTCGTCGTATCAAGCATCGGTCGGTCCTCCTGGAACTTGGTTGGCCAAAGGGAAACCACTTGGCGGCCGGAATGTCCAGATCACCCGGCCCCCCGCCGTTCGTCTTACCACGAAGACCCGGTATCCCGCTGCCTCAGTCCGGCGCCAGCATGTAGCCTTCGCCCCGCACCGTCTGAAGGTAGCGCGGCTGCTTCGGATCGGTCTCGATCTTCCGCCTGAGCCGCGTGATCTGCACGTCGACCGCGCGCTCCTGCGCCTGGCCCTTGTCGCGGCCCAGGTCCTCGACCAACTTCGCCCGGCTCACCGGCTCGCGCAGATGCTCCGAAAAGATCCGCATGAGCTGCACCTCGGTCGCGGTCAGCCGCACCGGCTCTTCCCCGCGCAGCAACTCCGACCGCTCGATATCGAACCGAACGGCGCCGAGTTGCAGCACCTTCGGCGCCATCGTCTCGGCCGGCGCCGCCGGCATCCGCCGCAAGATCGCGTTGATCCGCAGCAACAGCTCCTTCGGCTCGAACGGCTTGGCAAGGTAATCGTCCGCCCCGGCTTCGAGCCCCTTGATCCGGTCCTCGGTTTCGCCCTTCGCGGTCAGCAACAGGATCGGCGTCAGGATCGTCTCACGCAGCGCCTTGGTCAGCGCCACGCCGTCCTCGCCCGGCATCATCACGTCAAGCACGATCATGTCGAATTCCAGCCCCGACAGGATTCGCCGCGCATGTGCCGCATCCCGCGCCGCCGACACCAGGAACCCGTGCCGCGCAAGGAACTTGCGCAGCAGCCCGCGAATCCGCTCGTCGTCATCCACGATCAGCAGGTGCGGCGCCGGCTCGCTCATGCGCCGTTCTCCCGGATGCGGTGGTACATCTTGCGCAGCTCCGGCTCCATCATCGCCTCGAGCACCTGCCGGAACCCGGCCACCGCCTCCGGCCCCGCCGCACGATACGCCGCCCGCATCCGCGCCCTCTGCGCATCCGAAATCTTCCGCTCCAACGCGATCCCGTCCTCCGTCAGGAACAGGTTCCGCTCACGCTTGTCATTCGCCCCGATCCGGCTTTCCACCAGCCCGTTCTCGATCAGCGTGCGCAGCACCCTATTCAAAGATTGCTTGGTCACGCCGAGAATGCCAAGCAGGTTGTTCACCGTCGTGCCGGGACTGCGGGCGATGAAGTGCAACGCCCGGTGATGGGCGCGGCCATAATCCATGGTCGCAAGAATCCGGTCCGGGTCGGCGGTGAACCCGCGATAGGCAAAGAACATCGCCTCGATCCCCTGTCGAAGCTGCTCGTCGGTCAGAAACAGCAGGTTTTCACCGCCCTGAACGTCCGGCATGGCTCCTCCAAATCACAAGTTCCGCATTCCGCCACCGACATTATGTCAGCTTTGTTGACATTCCAAGATCAAACTGGTAGCGAATCGCAGTTTCCACGCAACTTTATGTCCGGATCGGACGTAAGCAACGCAACAAATGGAAACGCAAGCCTTGAACGAGGAGAACGAAGATGGCTGGCTACGACGATCGCGACGGAAAGATATGGATGGATGGCACCCTCGCCGACTGGCGCGATGCGAATGTACACATCCTGACCCACGCGCTGCACTATGCCAGTTCGGTATTCGAGGGCGAGCGCGCCTATAACGGCAAGATCTTCAAAAGCCGCGAGCATTCCGAGCGGCTGCACTATTCCGCCGGACAGCTCGATTTCGAGATCCCCTTCACCGTCGACGAGATCGAGGCCGCAAAGCAGGAAGTGCTCCATGCCAACGGCCTGACCGACGCCTACGTGCGCGCCGTCGCGTGGCGCGGCGCCGGCCCCGACATGGGTGTCGCTTCCGCCGCCAACCCGGTGCGGCTGGCCATCGCCGCCTGGGAATGGGGCGCCTATTACGGCGACGCCAAGATGAAGGGCGCCAAGCTCGACGTCTCCAAGTGGAAACGCCCGAGCCCGGAAACCATTCCCAGCCACGCCAAGGCGGCCGGCCTCTACATGATCTGCACCCTGTCGAAACACGCGGCCGAGGCGAAAGGCTGCTCCGACGCGATGATGTTCGACTACCGCGGCTACGTGGCCGAGGCGACCGGCGCCAACATCTTCTTTGTCAAGGACGGCGAAGTTCACACGCCCAAGCCTGACTGCTTCCTCAACGGCCTCACCCGCCAGACGGTGATCGGCATGCTCGAGGAACGCCAGGTCAAGGTGCACGAGCGCCACATCATGCCGGAAGAGCTGGAAAGCTTCCAGCAATGCTGGCTTACCGGCACGGCGGCCGAGGTCACCCCCGTGGGCCAGATCGGCAACTACAATTTCGAGGTGGGCTCCCTCGCCCGCGACATCGCCGAGGGCTACGAGCAACTCGTTCGCACCTGAGCGGCGCAGGTCCGCGCGACACCCGATCAAGCATGGCTGAAGGACAGCATGCGCTGTCCTTCCCGCACCCGGGGCGGCCGTCCAGGGCGGCCACCCGGTAACGGCATTTCCGCCGCCCCTCGCCCCGTCACAAAACCTTCGCCATTTCTTCAAACAGCCTTCGACATCCGGTCACGAAACATCGCTCTTTTCCGCGGCACACCGATCTTTCAGGAAACCGCGAAGGAGACCCACATGACCAAGCTGATCCGCCCCACCCGCCGCGCCGTTCTGGCCTCCGGCACCGCGTTCGCCGCCACGCTCGCCATGCCCGCCCTCAGCCGCGCCGCGTCGCGCCCGGCCTTCACCCACGGGGTGCAGTCGGGCGATGTCGATACGTCCTCCGGCATGATCTGGACCCGCACCGACCGCCCCGCCAAGGTCATGATGGAAGTCTCGACCACCGAAAGCTTCGACAACGCCATGACGCTTCCCCCGCTCGATGCCCTGCCAGAAAGC
The DNA here is from genome assembly GCF_030373445.1 of Roseovarius sp. Taxonomy (GTDB): domain Bacteria; phylum Pseudomonadota; class Alphaproteobacteria; order Rhodobacterales; family Rhodobacteraceae; genus Roseovarius. The sequence goes on along the minus strand of NZ_JAUCYU010000004.1, from coordinate 161,360 downwards.
GATTTCACGGTGAAACGGCTGATCGACGGCCTGCCCTCGGATCAGGACATCTTCTACCGCTTCACCGCCCATGACCTCTCCGACATCAACGGCATCAGCGAACCGGTCACCGGCCGCTTCCGCACCGGCCCCGCCGGCCGCCGCGACATTCGCTTCGCATGGTCGGGCGACACCGCCGGCCAGGGCTGGGGCATCGACGACGAGGGCATGGCCACCTACGCCACCATGGCCAAACACACCCCCGATTTCTTCCTGCACTCGGGCGACACCATCTATGCCGACGGCCCGATGACGGACGAGGTCGAACAGGACGGCCAGGTCATCTGGAAGAACACCACCCTGATCGACGAGAAGCGCAAGGTCGCCGAAACCCTCGACGAGTACCGCGCCCAGTGGAAATACAACATGATGGACGAGCACGTGCTGGCCCTCAACGCCACCGCGCCGACCCTCTTCCAGTGGGACGACCACGAGGTCGTCAACAACTGGTCCTCCTCGCGCTCGCTGATGGAGGATGACCGCTATTCCGAGAAGTCCATCCACGTTCTCGCCGCCCGCGCCGCCCGCGCCTTCCACGAGATGACCCCGATCCGCTACACCCCGGCAGAGCCGGGCCGCGTCTACCGCAAGGTATCCTACGGGCCGATGCTCGAGGTCTTCTTCCTCGACCTGCGTTCGTATCGCGGCCCCAACTCCGAGAACATGCAGGACGACCTGACCGACGCCAGCCGCATCCTCGGCGCCCAGCAGATGGCCTGGCTCAAGCGCGAGCTGACGCAATCCTCGGCCACGTGGAAGGTCATCGCCTCCGACATGCCCATCGGCCTTGTCGTGGGCGGCGGCGAGGAAGCGGTCGCCAACGGCGACAACGGCCCGGCCAAGGGGCGCGAGCTCGAAATCGCCGAGCTTCTCCGCTTCATCAAGACGGCCAACATCACCAACACCGTCTGGTTCACCGCCGACGTGCACTACACCGCCGCGCATTACTACAACCCCGACAAGGCCCAGTTCCAGGATTTCGCCCCCTTCTGGGAGTTCATCTCCGGCCCGCTGCACGCCGGCACCTTCGGCCCGAACGACCTCGACATGACCTTCGGCCCCGAGGTGAAGTACGTGAAGGCCCCGACCGAGGAACAGGGCGCCAACCTGCCCCCCTCGGCCGGCCTGCAATTCTTCGGGCTGGTCGATATCGACGGCGCCACCCAGCAGATGACCGTCCGCCTGTTGGACCGCGCCGATACCGAGCTGTGGAGCATCACGCTCGACCCGGAAGGCATGGCGATCTGAGTCAGCGCCCGCGACAAACAAAAAAGGGCGGCGCATAACGCCGCCCTTTTCTTGTTGTTACCATTGGAACTCACCCCGGCGAAAGCCCCCGCATCCGCTCCGACCGGCGCCGCAGAAACTCCACCGTCGTCAGCAGCACGATCGAGATCGAAACCAGGATGGTGGCAACCGCCAGGATCGTCGGCGAGATCTGCTCCCGTAAACCGATGAACATCTGCCATGGCAACGTCTTCTGCCCGGCCGAGCCCACGAACAGAACCACCACGACTTCGTCGAACGAGGTGATGAAGGCAAACAGCCCCCCGGAAATCACCCCCGGAAGGATCAGCGGCATCTGCACCCGGAAGAATGTCGTAACCGGGTCGGCCCCCATGTTCGCCGCGGCCCGCGTCAGCGACCGATCAAAACCCACCAGCGTCGCCGTCACCGTGATGATGACGAAGGGAATCCCCAGCGCGGCGTGTGCAAGAACGACACCCCAATAGGTCCCCTGAAGCCCCAGCCGCGAATAGAAGAAATACATCCCCGCCGCCGAGATAATCAGCGGCACGATCATCGGCGAGATCAGGATCGCCATGATCGCCCGGCGAAACGGCACATGCTCCGAGCTCAGACCGATCGCCGCCAGCGTCCCGAAGCTCACCGACAGCAGCGTCGCCACAGGCGCGATGGCCACCGAGTTCCACAGCGCCTGCTGCCAGTCCGGCGATGTGAAGAAATCGCGGTAGTGCTTCAGCGAATACCCCTCGGGGTCGAACGACAGCATCTCCGGCGTGAAGGTAAAGAAATCCTCGGCGTTGAAGCTCAGCGGCATCACCACCACGATCGGCGTGATCAGGAAAAAGAAGATCATCCCGCAGATCACCCGGAATGCGAAATGCCCCAGCACCTGCCCCGGTGTCAGGTAGGGCAACAGCTTCTCCCGGTACCGGCCCTGTCCGATCCAGTAGATGAACCAGCCGTAGAACACCCCGAAGATCGCCCCCACGACGATCCCCGGTATCTCGCCGAACACGTAGCCCCCGGCGGCGAACAGCACCACCATGCCCCAGCGGAACGGTTTTTCCATGCTCTCGCTCAGCACGCCCTGCGCCAGGAAAGTCAGGATCGCCATAAGCACCGCCCCGGCAAGAATCCCCTGCCAGATCGAGCCCTGCGCGGCCCCCACGAAGATCCCGGCAAACGCCCCCGCGGCGGCCACCACGGGCACCGAAAAGCTCAGCGGCTTCTTCTCGACATACTTGAGTGTGTACGTGGCCATCTGCGCCTACCCCAGCTTCACGTTGTCGATGCCCACGATCCTGTCATAGGCCCAGTAAAGGATCAGGACCGCCGCCAGCAGGATCGTCCCCAGCGCGGCCGCGAGGCCCCAGTTGAGCGAGGACGAGATGTGATAGGCGATCCGGTTGGAAATGAACGTGCCGGTCGTGCCACCGACGATCTCGGGCGTGATGTAATACCCGATCGCCAGGATGAAGACGAGGATCGAGCCCGCACCGATTCCCGGCACCGATTGCGGGAAATAGACCCGCCAGAACGCCGTCCACTGCGTCGCGCCAAGCGACCGCGCAGCCCGCACGTAAGAGGGCGGGATCGTCGACATCACCGAATACATCGGCAATATCATGAACGGCAGAAGAATATGCGTCATCGCCACGATCGTGCCGAACTGGTTGTTGATCATCACCAGCCGGCCGAAATCATCCACCAGCCCCAGCCAGACCAGCACGTCGTTGATCACCCCCTGCTGTTGCAACATCACCTTCCACGCGCTCGTCCGCACCAGAAGCGAGGTCCAGAACGGCAGCAGCACAAGGATCATCAAGAGGTTCGCGGTTCGCATCGGCAGGTTCGACAGAAGATACGCCACCGGGTAGCCCAGAAGGATGCAGGACCCGCAGATCACCAGCGACATGAACAGCGTCCGCTGGAACAGCATGATGTAGATCTGCTGGTTCTCCGGCCGCGGCTCGGCGCCGTCGATTCCCTTCTGCATGTCGATGGCATTGAGGAAATACCCCTCGGTCAGCTCCGGGCTGTAGGTCTGGATCGTGCGCCAGTTGGCATTCTCGCCCCAGTCCTCGTCCATCTCGATGAAGGCATCCTTGAACGCGATCTGCGGCTGGTCCGCCAGCATCTCCTGCGCCGCGCGCAGCTCCTCGGCACCGGGGCCGTCATACTCCGAAAGGTCGGCGCCCGCCTGAAGCTCCTGGATCAGGGCGACCTTGACGGCCTCCCACGGCTCTTCCTCGGCAACGACATCCTCGTCGGCGAACACGGTAAAGAGGGCAAAGGCGGCATATTGGTTGACGGTGCGCGGCAAGACCCGCGTGATCGCCGAACCCGGCAGGAACCCGACATCGCCGCTGAAATTGTCTCCCGTCAGCCTCTCGAGCATCCCCCGCTGGATATCGAGCGGCTCGGCAGTCGGGGCCGAATTTTCGCCGCCCGTCATCAGCTCGTACCAGAACGCCTCGTCTTCCCACGCCTCGTTCAGGTCTTCCAGCGCATCGATCTGTTCCTCGCCGACGTCGTCGACGCTCCGCCCGCTGCCCCGGAACAGCGAGGACAGGCCGGTCTGCTCATAGTTCAGCCGCGAGCCAAGCCGCGTGTGCTCCTTGGCCTCGGCGGCGATGAACAGGTCATAGTAGAAATTCTCGAAAACCTCTTCGCCCGGCGCCCCGTCCTGCGACGCGTCCCAGTCCGAAAGGCTGGCCACCGTGCGCGGCAGGGTGTTGGAAACGATCTGGTTTTCCACCGACCGGAACAGCATATCGACGATCGGCGCAATGAAGGTGACAAGCACGAAGATCAGCAGCGGCGCGATCAGCATCAGCGCCCGCATCTTCTGAACCCTGAGCGCCCGGGCAAGGCTGCGTTTCAGCGGCGTCCCGTCCGCCGAGAGCATGCGCCCGTCCTTGTCGACATTGTCCGCGGCCTTGGCCTGGTCGCGCGGGTCGTCCGCTTTCGGAGCATCGACCGTCTTCGGATCGGTTGTGCCGTCGCTCATGCTGGTCCCCGTCACCCTGTTGGGTTGTCTCTGTCTTTGCAGCGAGGGCCCGGATGCACCGGGCCCTCCCCGTTTGGTTCAGCTACGCGGGCCTGTCAGCCGGCCAGCCACGACTGGAATTTCGCGTCGATATCGTCGCGATAGTCAGCCCAGAACTCGTAGTTGTAGAGGAAGGTGTTCTTCGAGTTCTCCGGATCGGTCGGCATGTGCGGCGCCATGTCGATACCCAGGTCGGCGTGCTGGCCAACCATCGGGGCCGACGATTCACGGGCCGGACCGTACGAGATGTACTTGGCCTGGTCCGCAAGGCGCTGCGTGTCCGTGGCGAAGTAGATGAAGTCGAGCGCACGGGCCAGGCGATCTTCCGGCAGGTTCGCCGGGATGATCCAGCCGTCAAGGTCGAACACCTGCGCGTCCCACATCATGGCGACGGGCTGGCCCTGCTCCTCGATCACGCTGAACAGGCGGCCGTTATAGGTCGAGCCCATGAAGACTTCGCCATCCGCCAGAAGCTGCGGCGTGTCGGCGCCGTCCGACCACCAGATCACATCGTCCTTGATCGTCGCCAGCTTGTCGAGCGCCTGCTGCTGGCCTTCTTCGGTGGCCAGAACGTCATAGACCTCGTCTTTCGCGACACCGTCGCACAGAAGGGCCCATTCCATGTTGTTGATCGGGCGCTTCTCGAGCGCGCGCTTGCCCGGATAGGTTTCCAGGTCGAACACGTCGCAGATCTCGCTCGGCGGCTCGACACCTTCCGGCACCATGTCGGTGCGATAGCCGAAGGTCGTCGAATACACGATCTGCGGGATGAAGCAGTCGCCGACAAGCATGTCGCCGAAATCATCCTCGGCCGAGGTGCCATCGGGCGCTTCCGCCAGCATCTCTTCCGGGTCGATCTCCATCGCCAGGCCCTCGTCGCACAGGCGCAGCGCATCCGCCGCAACCACGTCGACCACGTCCCAGGTGACGTTGCCCGCTTCATCCATGGCGCGCAGCTTGGCCACGGCCTCGTTCGAGCTTTCGTCCCAGACGATCTCGAGATCGGGGTTCATTTCCTTGTAGGGCTCTGCATAGGCCTTGACCTGGCTGTTCTGGTAGGCGCCGCCCCAAGAGACGAGCGTCATAGAATTCGCCATGTCCTGGGCCGTGACCGCACCGGCGGTCGATACGGCAACCGCCGTGGAAGCCAGGAGAGTCGTCGTCAGTTTCATGTCATTCTCCCATTTCATTCCCGTTTCTTGCTCTATGGGCCTCGCTCTACGGGTGAAGATCACGGGGCCTCACGTCATTCGCGCCCTTCGGGGCACGAAACTCTCTAAACTCTAGACCGCATCCAGCGCGCGGCAATCCTCGGGCAGCCAGCCGATCTCGATCTGTTCGCCCGGCTGAAGCCGCCGCTGGTCGGCGGAGTTCCGGGTCTTGATGATGAAATCGTCCTTGCCCGCCACCTTCAGCCGGGTGCGGAACACGTCGCCCATGTAGATGAACTCGGCCACTTCCGCCTTCAGCGTATGGGCCTTGTCGCCCAGCTTCTTCACGTCGACCTCGACCCGCTCGGGCCGGATCGAGATGGTCGTCCGCTCGCCGGGCTGGCTGACGTTCACGGGCTTCGCATCGATCAGTTCGCCATCGTCCAGCTCGACCACGGCAAGGTCGCCCTTGATCTCCTTGATCGTGCCTTCCAGCGTGTTGTTCTCACCGATGAACTGCGCCACGAAGCTGTTCTCGGGGCTTTCATAAAGCACGTCCGGCGCGGCGATCTGCTGAATCCGCCCGTCATCGAACACCGCCACCCGGTCCGACATGGTCAACGCCTCGGTCTGGTCGTGCGTCACGTAGACCGTGGTGATCCCAAGCTGGTGCGCAAGGTTGGTGATCTCGAACTGCATGTGCTCGCGCAGCTGCTTGTCGAGCGCGCCCAGCGGCTCGTCCATCAGCACCAGCTCCGGCTCGAAAACAAGCGCCCGTGCCAGCGCGACCCGCTGCTGCTGTCCACCCGACAATTGCGCAGGGCGCCGGTTGCCGAAATCGCCCATCTGTACCATGTCGAGCGCGCGGCGCACCTTCTCCTCGCGCTCCGACTTGCCCAGCTTGCGCACTTCCAGCGGAAAGCTCAGGTTCTCGGCCACGGTCATGTGCGGGAACAGGGCGTAGTTCTGGAACACCATGCCGATCCCGCGCTTGTGCGGCGGGATGTTGTTGATCGACACGCCGTTCAGCAGGATCTTCCCGTGCGTCGCCGTCTCGAACCCCGCCAGCATCATCAGGCAGGTCGTCTTGCCCGATCCCGACGGGCCCAGCATGGTCAGGAACTCGCCCTTCGGCATCGACAGGTTCAGGTCTTTGACGACAAGCGTTTCCCCGTCATAACTCTTTTGAACGCGTTCGAACGCAACGAACGCATCGCTGTTCTGCGATTCAGTCAAAAACGGCTCCCCATCAGTGTTACGCCGCGTGTTCTCCCGCGGTCATTCAAACTAAAACCACAAACCGGCTTCTGTGCAAGCAGGCTAGCGAAGTTTTTTAGGGCTTCAACCGGCAGCAGGAAAATCGATCAGATTTTGATCAAACTTAAGTCGATTTTCCTGCCGTCTCCCCGGTTAAAGCTTCAATTTCATGTCACCTTTTCGGTGATCTTGCCCAGTTCAGCGCCGGAATCAGCCCAGGATTTTCTGCGTTGCGGCAACAGTCTTGGTCACCACCTCGTCGGCCTCCTCCTTGGTCAGGCAGAAGGGCGGCGCAAAGCCAAGGATATCGCCCTGCGGCATCGCCCGTCCGATCACGCCGCTCTCGGCCAGCGCCCCGGCCACCTGCGGCCCGATCTTGTCACCGGCGTCAAAGAACGTCCGGCTATCGCGATCCTTCACGAATTCCACCGCGCACAGCATCCCTTCGCCGCGCACCTCGCCCACGTTCGGATGATCGCCCAGCGCCTCGGTCATGGTCTTCTTGAGATATCCGCCAACCTCGCGGTTGTTCGAAATCAGGTCCAGCTCGTCCAGCAGCTTGAGGTTCGCCACCCCGGCCGCCGCCCCGATCGGGTGCGCCGAGTAGGTCCAGCCATGGCCGATCGCGCCGAACTCGTCGGTGCCCTGCTCCAGAACCTTCCACATCTTCTCGCCCACGATGCTGCCCGAAAGCGGCGCATAGGCGCTGGTCAGCCCCTTGGCGATGGTAATCAGATCCGGCTTCAGCCCGTAATGGTCCGACCCCATCATGCTGCCCAGCCGCCCGAACCCGGTGACAACCTCGTCGGCCACGAACAGGATGTCGTGCTTGTCCAGAACCTTCTGGATCGCCTCCCAATAGCCTGCGGGCGGCGGCACGATCCCCCCGGTGCCCAGCACCGGCTCGCCGATAAAGGCGGCAATCGTGTCGGCCCCCTCGCGCTCGATCATCTCCTCCAGCTTGTCCACGCAATGCTGCACGAACTGCGCCTCGCTCTGGTCGAGATTATCACGGCGATAGTAATAGGGCGCCTCGGTATGCTTGATCTGCACCAGCGGCAGGTCGAACTTCTTGTGGAACAGCTCCAGCCCGGTCAGCGACCCGGTGATCAGGCCAGACCCGTGATACCCCCGCCAGCGGCTGATGATCTTCTTCTTCTCCGGCCGTCCGAGGATGTTGTTGTAATACCAGATCAGCTTGACGTTGGTCTCGTTCGCATCAGACCCGCCCAGCCCGAAATAGACCTTGCTCATGTGGTCCGGCGCCCGGTCGAGGATCATCTTCGACAGCGTGATACTGGCCTCGGTCCCGTGGCCGACATAAGCGTGGTAATAGGCCAGCTCGCGCGCCTGCTCGGCAATCGCGTCGGCAATCTCCGTCCGGCCATACCCCACGTTGACACAGTAGAGCCCGGCAAACGCATCGAGCAGCCTGTTGCCGTCACGATCCTCGATATGGCTGCCGCTGCCCCCTTTCACGATCCGGTTCGGCGCCTCGCCCCGCGCGAATTGCGCCAAGTGCGTCGAAGGGTGAAAGAAATTCTCGCGGTCCCACTGGTCCAGTTGATCGTTCCTCAGCATGTTCTTTCCTTTCCTTGGGGGCGTTTCACCCCTGCTTTCATCTTTCCAAAAATACTCAAGATCCCACGGCCGCCGCCATCACGCCCAGTCGCGGCAGACGTACTTGATCTCCATGAACTCTTCCATGCCCCGGCGGGCCCCCTCGCGGCCAAGGCCGGATTGCTTCACGCCCCCGAACGGGATCGGCGCGCCGGTCACCTTGGTCCGGTTCACCGCCACCATCCCGAACTGCAGCGCCCGGGTCATCCGGTAAATCCGCCGCGGATCATGGCTGTGCACATAGGCCACCAGCCCGTATTCCGTGGCATTCGCCTTGGCGACAACCTCTTCCTCGGTATCGAAGGGCGCAATCGGCGCCACCGGCCCGAACGTCTCATCCCGCATGATCAGGGCCTCATCCGGCACATCGGCCAGCACGGTCGGCTCATAGAACAGGGGCCCCAGCTCGTGTCGCTTGCCCCCGCACAGAAGCTTCGCGCCCTTATCCAGCGCATCCGCCACGTGCTCCTCCTGCTTGGCCACCGCGCCCTCGTTCATCAGCGGGCCGATATCGGGGTCATCCATGCCCCGGCCAATCGACAGCGCCTGCGTCGCCTCGGCGAACCGCTTGCAGAACTCCTCGTAGACCGGCCGCTCCACGAAGATCCGGTTCGCACCAAGGCAATCCTGCCCCGAGGTCGCGAACTTGGCCTTGATCGCCTCGCCCACGGCCCGGTCCAGATCGGCATTCTTGAACACGATCACCGGCGCATGCCCGCCAAGCTCCATCACCAGCTTCTTCACCGTCTGCGCCGAGTCGCGATAGAGCAGCTGCCCCACCGCCGTCGACCCGGTGAAGGACAGCGCCCTCACCCGCGCATCCGCCGTCCACGGCGGCACCACGGTCGAGGCCCGGCCCGTCACCACGTTGAACACCCCCGCCGGCACGCCTGCCCGCTCGGCCAGTTCCGCCAGCGCCAGCGCAGAGAACGGCGTCTCGTGGCTCGGGTGCGCCACCACGGAACACCCGGCCGCAATCGCCGCCGCCGCCTTCCGCGTCAGCATCGCCGACGGAAAGTTCCACGGCGTGATCAGCGCCACGACCCCCACCGGCTCCAGCCACAGCTCGACCTCCGCATCGGGAAGGTGGCTCGTCACCCCCTCAATGTTGGGTCGCTTGGCCTCCTCGGCATAATACTCCACGAAGCTTGCGGCATAATCGATCTCGCCCCGCGCCTCCGACAGGGGTTTGCCCTGTTCCAGCACCATGATCCGCGCAAGGTCTTCCTTGTGCTTGATCATCAGGTCGAACCACCGGCGCAGGATGGCCGACCGCTCCTGCGGCAGGGTCATCGACCAGCCCTCGAACGCCTCCTGCGCCGCGTCCACCGCCCCGGCGCTTTCCTCGGCCGACAGCATGGCCACCTCGCCGATGAAATCGCCCGTTGCCGGGTCATTGACCGCCAGCGTCTCGCCCGAGCCCGCCGCGCGCCACTTGCCACCGATATAGGAAAAGCTGCGAACAAGGGCCTTGTCGCCGATATCCGCCGTCGCCGTGATTGCCGTGTCCAGCATTGCCATACTCCATCTCCTTGTTGAGCCGAAGTATGATCCGTTCCCCAGGGAGGTGAGACTGAACAATGCCGGGCTTGCAGAAGAATCTTCTGCGTCTTCCCCGTAACCCGTAGGCCGGGCTTCAGCCCGGCACAGCCCCTATCCTCCCAGGCGGTGCCTCAGCCCGGCACCCCGCCATCCCCCAACAAAATATCCAAAGGCGGCGCCATGCCCCCCTTCACCCGCTTCGTCACCACGTAGGTGAAATACTTCGCCAGCCCCACCCGCGCATCCAGCATCGCGTCGATCAGGCGCTGGTAACTGTCGATATCCCGCGTCACGATCTCCAGCAGGTAATCGAACCCGCCGCCCAGCGCCCAGCAGCCGACAATCTCGTCATATCCCTGCACTGCATCCTCGAACACGCGAAACGCCGCCGCCGTATGATCGGCCAGCTCCGCCGCCACGAAGACCCGCACGTAAGGCCCCAGTTTCTTCAGGCTGATCTCGGCGTGATACCCCTCGATCACGCCCGCCTTCTCAAGCTTGCGCAGCCTCTCCCAGCACGGGCTCGCCGAAAGTCCCACCTCTTCGGCCAGCTCCGCCTTGGTAATCCGCCCGCGCACCGACAGCACCTTCAGGATGTCGATATCGCGGTCGTCCAGACGCACCATGCCCTACAGTTTCCGACTATCGACAAGGTAGGGCAGCCTTGCCTGCGCCGCCTCGACCCGGTCCAGGTCGATATCAATGGTCACGAACCCTTCCTCGCCCACCGGCACGGCACTCACCTCGCCATCCGGCGCCACGATCCGCCCGCCGCCGTAGAACCCAAGCCCGTGCAGCTCGCCCGCATGGTCCGCATACCCGATATAGATCCCGTTCTCGAAGGCCCGCGTCGGCACCACCTTTTCCGCCACGATGCCCCAGTCGCGGCCCAGCGCTGTCGGCACCAGCACCAATTGCGCCCCGCCCAGCGCCGCCTGTCGCAGGCTCTCGGGAAACTCAACCTCGTAACAGATGATCATCGCCACCCGCACACCGCCCACCTCGGCAAACGTCACCGCCTCGCCCAGCCCGAACGCCTCCACCTCGAAACTCTGCGGCGAGGCCAGCCTCTTCCGGTGATTGGCCAGCATCTGCCCCTCCGGCCCGAGCAGCGCGGCGGAATTGTAAACGCCATCCTCCCCCCGCTCCGCATAGCCCCAGGCCAGGGCCGTGCCGTGCAAAATCGCCAGCCCGGCCATCCGCTTCGCGAATGTGCCAGTAGGTGCCTCGGCCAGCTTCCCGTAATCGGCCTTCTGATCATACCCCGTCGCGAACAATTCCGGGCACAGCACCAGGTTGCAATGCTGCCCTGCCATGTGCTTCTCAAGCCCGGCCAGCTTCTCGTCCTGCGTCGCCGCCGCGCGGCACTGATAGACCCCCAGCTTCATGACTTTATCACCGTCCCGGCATCCCCACCGGCCAGCTTGGCCGCAACGTGGCTGGCAATCGCCGTATCCTGCGCGCCGGTGCCCGTCAGGTCGGCAATGGTAATATCCTCGGCGCTCTTGCGCCCTTCACTCTTCTTCGTGATCACATCGCCCAGTTCCACCGGCGTGCCTCCTGTCCAAAGCCCCGCCGCGATCGCACTGCGAAGCTCGCCCACCTTCTCGGTCTGGCTGCCCCGGTCGGCGACATACAGATCCGCCTTCACCAACGCCGCCGCCTCGATCTCGTTCTTCCCGTCCTGGTCCGACCCCATCGCCGTCACATGCAGCCCGGGGTGCAGCCACTCGGCCTTCAGCACCGGCTCCTTCGCCGGCGTCGTCGTCACAACCAACTGGCTTTCGGCCACGAGTTGCGCCGGATCAGAGACGATTTCCGCCTCCACGCCCAGCGAATTCTTCAGGTCCTTCGCACATTCCGCCGCTTTCTGCTCATCCCGCCCCCAGACAATCACCCGCTCGAAGGGCCGAACCAGGTGCGCCGCCTGCATCTGCAACCTCGCCTGCACCCCGGTGCCGATCACCCCGGCCGTCTTCACCACCTCCGGCGCCAGGTGACGCGCCGCCACGGCGCCAGCGGCAGCCGTGCGGATATCCGTCAGGTAGCCATTGTCCAGGAACAGGGCCTTCACCAGCCCCGTCTGCGCCGAGAACAGGATCATCAGCCCGTTCAGCGACGGCAGCCCCAGCTTCGGATTGTCGAAGAACCCCGGGCTCACCTTGATCGCGAACCCCTCGAAACCCGGGATATAGGCGGTCTTCACATCCACCTCTCCATTCGCCGCCGGCAAATCCATCGACAGGATCGGCGGCATCACCACCTCGCCCCCCGCCAGCGCGGCAAACGCCGCCTCGATCACGTCGACCGTCTCGAGGTCCAGCGCCACGACCTCGCGCAGCTCCGCCTCGGTCATGATCCGGATATCATTCGCCATCACTCTCTCCCTTCACCAGCTCACCGGCCAGCGTTTCAGCACGCTCCAGCGCCTCGGTGTCACTCATCACGTCGCCCGCCGCCCGCACGTTGCACGACCTTATCAACTCCCGCCGCTTGAACCCGATCCGGTTCAGCGCCGGCCCGTACTGCTCCAGCAGATCGCCGTACAATTCCGGCCCCTCGCCCTGCACCTGCACCAGCACCAGCGCCATGCCGGGCTTGAACTCCGTCGGCTCCGGATTAGTCAGGTAATCGGGTCTGAACAGGCCGAAAAACCGGTCCAGCGCCAGCTTCATCTGCCCGGTAATGTTGCAGAAATAGATCGGCGTCGCCAACACCAGCACATCCGCGCCTTTCACATCCTCCAGCACCGGCGTCAGGTCATCCTCCGGCCCGTCGAGCCCGGCGCTGCCATCACCCACATAGCCCGAATACTGCAACCCGCGCAGCGCATGGGTCACGATCTCCGCCCCCTGCTTCGCCGCCACCTCGCAGAACCGCGACGCAAGCTGGTCACTGTTCCCGCCCGGCCTCGGGCTCCCCAACAGACAGACAATCTTGCTCATGCCGCCCTCCGATAGGGCTTGCCCGCAACCGTCACGTCACCCAGTTGCACATCCTGCCCCGTCATGATTCGCGTGAACATCTCCATATCGAGGTTCCGCCCCGTCACGATCGTCGCCGTCGGCCCGCTCAGCGTCACCTTCCCGGTCAAGACCGCCGCCATACCGACCACGCAAGCCCCCTCCGCCACGATCCGGTCCTCGTAATACAGCACCTGCATCGCGTGATAGATCTCGTCCTCGCTCACCAGAACCACCTCATCCAGCAGATCCCGGCACATCGGGAACGACAGCTTGTTCGCCATCCCGATTCCCCCGCCCAGGCTATCTGCCAGCGAGGCCACTTCCTCGACCTCCACCGGCCGCCCGGCCCTGATGCTTTCATACATCGCCGCGCCCCGGTCCATGGTGATCCCCACCACCCGGATATGCGGCTTGATCGCCTTCGCCGCCAAGGCCACCCCGGCGGCCAGCCCGCCACCCGACAAAGGCACCAGAATCGTCTCTAAATCGGGCCGTTTCGCCATCATCTCCAGCCCGATCGTCCCCTGCCCGGCAATCACCGCCGGGTCATCGAAGGGCGAGATTTCCACCAACCCCTCCTCCTCGACCAGCCGCAGCGACTCCGCCAGCGCATCATCCTGGCTCCGCCCGGCAATCCGCACCTCCGCGCCCAGCGCCCGGATGCCATCAACCTTCGCCTGCGGCACCAGCTCAGACATGCAGATCACCGCCCGCATCCCTTTTTTCCTTGCCGCGAACGCCACCCCGCGCCCGTGATTGCCCGTCGAACAGCACGTCACGCCCGGCGCATCCATCACGTTCGCGACCGCATTGAACGCCCCCCGCAACTTGAAGGCGCCAATCGGCTGCATGTTCTCCAGCTTCAGCAGGAAGTCCTGCCCCCCGGCCTCGGTCATGAACGGCGACGGCACCAAAGGCGTGCCATCGGCCACCCCCCGCAAGACTTGCGCGGCGGCATGGATATCGGCCAAGGTCGGCGTCATGGTTCACTCCCTCGTCTTCAGGGCACTCTTGCCCCCGGTCCTGCCTACGTCAACTCCGCCCCCGTCCGGAGGTTCAAAAACGACATCCGGCGGCGGGTTTCTTGGGGCAGGACAAGGCATTGCCCCCCACGGTACCCCGGAAACGACCCCCAATTCAGGATAACCCATGCTCCAGAAAGACCTTCCCTTCACCCAGGCCGAGTTCGACCGGCGGCTCGACCTGACCCGCACGGCGATGGAGGCGGCGGGCATCGACCTGCTCTTCGTCACCGACCCCTCGAACCAGAACTGGCTGACGGCCTACGATGGCTGGTCCTTCTACGTGCACCAGGGCGTCATGGTCCCGATGGAGGGGGATCCCATCTGGTGGGGCCGGCGCATGGATTCCTTCGGCGCCCGCCGCACCTGCTGGATGGCCGAGGAGCAGATCCTCGGCTACGGCGACCATTTCGTGCAATCGACCGAGCGCCACGCGATGCAGGATCTCGCCGGCCGCATCTACGCGCTGGGCCTTGGCTCCGTCCGCATCGGCGTCGAGATGGAGAACTACTATTACTCCGCCAAGGCGCACGAGGTTCTCACCGAAATGTTGCCCGACGCCACCTTCGTCGACGCCACCGCGCTGGTGAACTGGCAGCGTCTGATCAAGTCGGAAGAGGAGATCGCCTTCATCCGCAAGGCCGCGAAGATCTCCGAGAAGGTCGTGCAAACCGCCATCGACAAGGCCGAACCCGGCCTGAAGAAAAACGAGCTGGTGGCCGAGATCATGCGCGCCGGCATCGCCGGCGTCGATGACATCTGGGGCGATTACCCGGCCATCGTGCCGCTCACCCCTTCCGGCCTCGACGCCACCGCCGCACACCTCACCTGGAACGGCGACGAGATGCGCAAGGGCGAGGCGACCTTCTTCGAACTCTCCGGCTGCTACCGCCGCTACCACGCCCCGCTCTGCCGAACCGTCTATCTCGGCAAGCCTCCGAAAGAAGTGCTGGCCGCCGAGAAGGCCCAGCTCGAAGGCATCGAGGCCGGTCTCGCCGCCGCCCGCCCCGGAAACCGCGCCTGCGACATTGCCAACGCCTTCATCGGGGTGCTGCAGAAACACGGCATCCACCGCGAGGGGCGCTGCGGCTATCCCATCGGCCTCAGCTACCCGCCCGACTGGGGCGAACGCACCGCCTCGATCCGCTCCGAGGATGAAACCGTGCTCGAACCCGGCATGACCTTCCACTTCATGCCCGCCCTCTGGCTCGAAACCTGGGGGCTCGAGACGACCGAAACCATCCTCATCACCGAAACGGGCGAGGCCGAAACCCTCTGCGACATGCCCCGCAAGCTCTTCATCAAGGACTGACCCGCCCACGCGGCCTGCACACGAAAGGGCGGCCATCCGGCCGCCTTTTTCCTCACTCGCCGAGATCACCCCGCAACGAGGCGGGGATATCCCGCGCGCCATGCAGTACGCGCCAGAGATCGATGAAATCCTCGTCCTCGCAGTAGAACGCGAGATAGCCGAATCCCTTCACCGGCCAAACCCTAAGCCCGGGCCGGTCCAGTTCCCATCCAAACCGAGGC
This sequence comes from Roseovarius sp., assembly GCF_030373445.1. GTDB lineage: Bacteria > Pseudomonadota > Alphaproteobacteria > Rhodobacterales > Rhodobacteraceae > Roseovarius. The sequence goes on along the minus strand of NZ_JAUCYU010000004.1, from coordinate 145,933 downwards.
GATCCAGACGCGGGGTGGGTGGAAATATGCTCGCATGCCGCCTCGAAGGCATCGATGAACCGAAGCGCCGCCTCCAACCCCGCCTCGCGGGCAAGATAATCGACAGCCTCTTCGACATCCCTGCTGGCGGCCCGCCGTGGCACGACAGGCCTTGCGGCCTGCGTCACCCGTCTTGACCTGCCGCCCGGGCCGCCCTGTCCCTGAGCGCATCGAAGGTCTTTTCCGTGATCGGCTCGTCCTGCGCGCTTCGCCGCCCCTCATCGAGCAGGGCGCGCAGCGCCTGCCGATCAAGGTCACGTCGGATCAGATCGCGAACATACTCGCTCGACGTGCCGTAACCCCGCGCCTCGGTCTGCTTGTCCACCGCAGAGCGCATGTCGTCAGGCAGGGAAATGTTCATCGTGGCCATGACGAAAAGATGCGCAGTATGGCAAATTTTGTCAAGGATGGCCGGCAGCGATGGGGGACCATGCTGCGCTCAAGCCCCGTAGGCCGGGCTTCAGCCCGGCACGACCGGTCTATAACCAAAAAGGCAGCCAACCCGGCTGCCTTTTCCTTTTCTAGACCCTGTCCCGGCCCAACAAGCCTCAGCTCGCCGCCTTCATAAGCCCTTCATCCTGAAGCTGCTTATGCGCCAGGTCGAGCGCCTTCCACGCCCGCTCGGCCAGCATGTCGACTTCTTCTTTCGTGATCACCAGCGGCGGCGAAATCACCATCCGGTCGCCCACGTGGCGCATCACCAGACCGTTGGCAAAACAATGCTCGCGGCAGATCAGCCCGGCCGTCCCCTTGTCGGCGGCAAAGGCCGCGCGGCTCTCCTTGTGCGGCGTCAGTGCGATCGAGCCCATCAGGCCCTGGATCTTCGCCTCGCCCACCAGCGGGTGATCGGCCAGAGCCTCCCATTTACCTTTCAGGTAAGGCGCGGTCTCCTTCCCGGCCCGTTCGACGATCCCTTCCTCGTCCAGGAGCCGCAGATTCTCCAGCGCCACGGCACAGGCCACGGGATGCCCCGAATAGGTATAGCCGTGCGCGAACTCGCAATTGTTCAGCACCTCCGCCACCTCGTCACACACGACCGACCCGCCAATCGGCGCATAGCCCGAGCTCAGGCCCTTGGCGATGGTCATGATGTGCGGCCGGATGCCGAAGCTCTCGCAGGCGAACCAGTCGCCCGTCCGCCCGAACCCGCAAATCACCTCGTCGGCGATCAGCAGGATGCCGTACTTGTCACAGATCCGCTGGATCTCGGGCCAGTAGCTCTTCGGCGGGATGATCACGCCCCCCGCACCCTGGATCGGCTCGCCGATGAACGCGGCCACCTTCTCCGGCCCCAGTTCCTCGATCTTCTCTTCCAGCTCGCGCGCCCGCATCAGCCCGAATTCCTCGGGGTCCATGTCACCGCCCTCGGCGTACCAGTGCGGCTGGTTGATGTGGTGGATATTCTCGATCGGCAGGTCGCCCTGTTCATGCATCGGCACCATGCCGCCAAGGCTGGCGCTGCCCATGCTCGACCCGTGATAGGCATTCTTCCGCGAAATGATGATCTTCCGCTCCGGCTGTCCCTTCTCGGCCCAATAGGTGCGCACAAGGCGGATATTGGTGTCGTTCGCCTCCGACCCCGAGCTGGCAAAAAACGTGTGGTTCAGGTCATAGGGCGACAGCGCCGCGATCTTCTCGGCCAGCGCGATGGCCGGCACGTGGGTCGTCTGGAAGAAGGTGTTGTAATAGGGCAGCTCCTTCATCTGCCGCGCCGCCGCCTCGGCCAGCTCGTCGCGGCCGTACCCGAGGTTCACGCACCACAGCCCCGCCATCGCGTCCAGCATCTCGTTGCCGTCGCTGTCGGTCAGCGTCACGCCCTTGGCGCGGGTGATCACCCGCACGCCCTTCTTGTTCAGGTCGTTCCCGTGGGTGAACGGATGCAGGTGGTGCGCCGCGTCGAGCGCCTGCAGTTCAGCCGTGGGCATGTGATTGGTGATCATCGTCATGGCAAAACCTCTTCTGGCAGGAATCACGTGAATGCGGCCTCTGCCGCGGTCAAGCCCAGAATATGATCAAATTAATCAATGTCAATCGAATCAGGTCGCAGGCCCCGGTTTGCCGAAGGAAAGCCGCACCTGCTCCATCCCCTGCACCACGTCCTCGCAAATCGCCTGCGCCGCGCGCTCGCCGTCACCCGCCCGCATCGCGTCGAGCACCTCCTTGTGCTTGTCGGGCAGGTTCTGCGTCCCCATCCGCCCGCACACCACTCGAAGCGACGGCCCGAACCGAAGCCACAGCCCGTCGGCCATGTTCGCCAGGATCGGCTGGTCGGCCAGGTCATAGATCGCCTTGTGAAAGGAATAGTTCCGCTCGAGGTAGATCCGCAGGTCCCCGGTCTCGATCGCCCGGTCAAGCTCGGCATCCAGATCTGCCAGCCGGTCAAGGTCATCCGCGCTCGCCCGCTCGGTCGCACATTGGGTCAGGTAGGGGTCAAGCCACTGGCGCGCAACGATTAACTCGCTGACATGATTCGCTGTCAGTTGTGGCACCGAAACCCGCCTGTTGCCCTGGAACTCCAGCGCCCCTTCCGCGATCAGCCGGCGGATCGCCTCGCGCACCGGCGTCATGCCCGCGCCCATCCGATCGGTCAGCCCCTGGATGGTCACCGGCTGCCCCGGCGCAAGGTCCCCGAACAGCACCATCGCGCGCAACTGCCGGTAAATCAGCTCATGCGCCGGCAGCCGCCCGGGCTCCTCCCCCGGTTTGCCCATTTTCTGTGCCGCGATCGTCATCCGTTGGTTCATCTCTCTCCGCCACCTCCCGAGTGTTCTTGCGAGTTTAACGGCAAGGTGGAAACATTACTATATTGCCATGCCCGGAAAATTTTGATCAAATCCGCAGCAAGGCATGACACGATGCCGATCCAACGCCGATCCAACGGGAGAATGACATGAGATCGCTGATACTGACGACCGCCGCCACGCTTGCACTGGGCACGGTCGCCGCCTCCGCCCAGGAGGTACGCGTCTACAACTGGTCCGACTATATCGACGAGGACTTGCTCACCAAGTTCGAGGAGGAAACAGGCCTCGACCTCGTCTACGACGTCTTCGATTCGAACGAGGTACTCGAAACCAAGATGCTCGCCGGCGGCTCGGGCTACGACGTCGTCGTCCCCTCCGGCACCTTCCTGCAGCGCCAGATCATGGCCGGCGCCTTCCAGAAGCTCGACAAGGAACAACTCCCCAACCTCGAGCACATGTGGGACACGATCCAGGAACGCACCGACGCCTATGACCCGGGCGGGGAATACTCGATCAACTACATGTGGGGCACCACGGGCCTCGGCGTGAATGTCGACAAGGTCAAGGAAGTGCTGGGCGAAGACGCCCCGATGGGCTCGCTCGACCTGATCTTCGACCCCGCCAACATGGAAAAGCTGGCCTCCTGCGGCGTCCATTTCCTCGACGCCCCGACCGAGCTGATCCCCGCGGCGCTCGCCTATATCGGCGAAGACCCCGACAGCCACGATCCCGACGTGATCGCCAAGGTCGAGCCGGTGCTGGAAGCGGTCCGCCCGCATATCCTCAAGTTCCACAGCTCCGAATACATCAACGCGCTCGCCAACGGTGACATCTGCGTCGCCTTCGGCTGGTCCGGCGACATCCTCCAGGCGCGCGACCGCGCCGACGAGGCCGACAATGGCGTCACCATCGCCTATAACGCGCCAAAGGAAGGCGCGCTGATGTGGTTCGACCAGATGGCCATCCCGGTCGACGCCCCCAACCCCGAGGGCGCCCACACCTTCCTCAACTTCATCATGGATCCCGAGAACATCGCCGCGGCGTCGAACTACGTCTACTACGCCAACGGCAACAAGGCCTCGCAGGAGCACCTTGTCGAGGACGTGATCGAAGATCCGGCGATCTACCCCGACGAGGAAACGCTGCAGAACCTCTACACCACCACGCCCTACCCGGCGAAGGTGCAGCGGGTCGTCACCCGCCTCTGGACCAAGGTCAAGTCGGGCACGTAAGACCCGCCTTTCCGGCCCGCGCGACCACCCGCGCGGGCCCCAATCCACACGCATAATCGGGGAACAGGCATGGGGCAGACCGTTTTCGAGCCGTGGAACGACCCGGACGCCAAGCCGCTGATCCAGTTCAGGAACGTCAGCAAGCGCTTCGGCGACTTCACCGCCATCGACAACCAGTCCTTCGACATCTACGAGCGTGAATTCTTCGCCCTTCTCGGCCCCTCGGGCTGTGGCAAGACCACGATGATGCGCATGCTCGCCGGCTTCGAGACCCCGACCGAGGGCACCATCCTCCTTGGCGGTCAGGATATTGCGCCCATCCCGCCCAACAAGCGCGCCGTGAACATGATGTTCCAGTCCTACGCGCTCTTCCCCCACCTCTCCGTCTGGGAAAACATCGCCTTCGGCCTCAAGCGCGACCGGCGCCCGAAGGACGAGATCGAATCCCGCGTCGCCGAAATGCTCAAGCTCACGCGGCTCGAACAGTTCGCCCGCCGCAAACCCCACCAGATTTCCGGCGGCCAGCGCCAGCGCGTCGCCCTCGCCCGCTCCCTCGCCAAGGCGCCGAAACTCCTCCTCCTCGACGAACCGCTCGGCGCCCTCGACGCCAAGCTGCGCCAGGACACCCAGTTCGAACTGATGGACATCCAGGAGAAGACAGGCACCACCTTCGTCATCGTCACCCACGATCAGGAAGAGGCGATGACCGTCGCCTCCCGGGTCGCGGTGATGGATCACGGCCGCATCGTGCAGGCCGACATCCCCGCCAAGATCTACGAACAGCCCAACTCCGTCTACGTCGCCGACTTCATCGGCGAGGTCACGATCATCGACGGCACCGCCACGAAGGTCGATAACGGCTACGAGATCGACTTCGCCGAGGGCCAGCCGACACTCTATTGCCAGACCGACAAGCAGCTCGCCAACGGCCAGTCCTGCCACATCGCCATCCGGCCGGAAAAAGTCTCTATTTCAGCCGAAAAACCCGCCGACCGCCGCAACATCCTGCAAGGCAAGATCCACGACATCGCTTACCTGGGCAACATCTCGACCTACCACGTCAAGCTCGCCAACGGCAAAATCGTCAAGGCGCAAACCGCCAACACCCGCCGCCTCGCCCACCGGCCCTTCACGTGGGAAGACGACGTCTACCTCAGCTGGTCCGACACCGCCGGCGTGCTGCTGGAGCGCTGAGAGATGCGCCGCGCCGCCCTCATCCTCGTCCCGTATCTCTGGCTTCTGGCGCTGTTCCTCGTGCCCTTCCTGATCGTCCTCAAGATCAGCCTGTCGGACATCGCCCTCGCCATCCCGCCCTACACCCCCACGCTCGACCTCTCGACCGGATGGCAGGGCGTGAAAGACTTCTTCGCCGCCCTCGACCTCGAAAACTTCGAATTCCTCACCACCGACGATCTCTACTGGAAGGCCTACCTCTCCTCCGTCAAGATCGCGGCCATCGCCACCTTCCTCACCCTCTGCGTCGGCTACCCCATCGCCTACGGCATGGCCAATGCCCCCGATCACTGGCGCCCGACCCTGATGATGCTGGTGATCCTCCCCTTCTGGACAAGCTTCCTGATCCGCGTCTATTCCTGGATGGGGATCCTGTCGACCGAGGGCTATCTCAACCAGTTCCTCCTCGGCATCGGCGTGATCTCGACACCGCTGACCATCCTCAACACCAACACCGCCGTCTATATCGGCATCGTCTACACCTACCTGCCCTTCATGATCCTGCCGATCTACGCGGCGCTCGAACGGCTCGACGGCTCGCTTCTCGAAGCGGCCGAAGACCTCGGCTGTTCCCGCATCTCGGCCTTCTGGCTGGTCACCGTGCCGCTGTCGAAGAACGGCATTATCGCCGGCTGCTTCCTCGTCTTCATCCCCACGATCGGCGAATTCGTCATCCCCTCGCTGCTCGGCGGCTCACGTACGCTGATGATCGGCAAGGTCCTGTGGGAGGAATTCTTCAACAACCGCGACTGGCCCGTCGCCTCGGCCGTGGCCGTCATCCTGCTGCTGATACTGATCATCCCGATCATCCTCTTCCAGCGCAACGAACAGAAACAGCGGGAGGCCGACCAATGACCCACGCCACCGCCCCGAAATCTTCAAAAGATTTCGAACAGATTTCTTTTCAAGAAATCGCCCCCCACCCGGAGGCCACCGCATGAGACGCCTCACCTGGTTCAACGCCACTTCCATGACCCTCGGCTTCGCCTTCCTCTACCTGCCGATGGTCATCCTCGTGATCTACAGCTTCAACGCCTCCAAGCTCGTCACCGTCTGGGCGGGCTTCTCGACCCGCTGGTACGGCGAACTCCTCGGCAACGTGGCTTTCCTCGACGCCGCCTGGGTCACGCTTCAGGTTGCCGTCGTCAGCTCCACCATCGCCACCGTCCTCGGCACCATGGCGGCCTATGTCCTCGTCCGCGCCGGCCGTTTCGCCGGCCGCACGCTCTTCTCCGGCATGATCTACGCCCCCCTCGTCATGCCCGAGGTCATCACCGGCCTCTCGCTCCTCCTGCTCTTCATCGGCATAGGGCTCGACCGCGGGGTGTTCACCATCATCCTCGCCCATACCACCTTCTCGATGTGCTACGTCTCGGTCGTCGTCTCCTCCCGATTGGTCAGCTTCGACCGCTCGCTCGAGGAAGCGGCGCTCGACCTCGGCTGCACCGCCGCCGAGGCGTTCCGCCTCGTCACCCTGCCGATCATCGCCCCCGCCGTCATCTCCGGCTGGCTGTTGGCCTTCACCCTGTCGCTCGACGACCTCGTGATCGCCTCCTTCACCGCCGGCCCCTCCTCCACCACCCTGCCGATCAAGATCTGGTCGTCGATCCGCCTTGGGGTCAGCCCGGAAATCAACGCGCTGTCCACCATCCTGATCGCGATCGTCGCGGTCGGCGTCATCACCGCCTCGCTGATCTCCAAGCGCGCCACCCTGCGCCAGCGGGCCGACGAACAGGCAGCCTTACGCACATGACCGATCTTGCCCGCATCTGGGAACCCAAGGCCTACGGCCCCTCGCCGATCCGCGATTGCTGGTGGGCCGACACCGTCGCCCCCGGCGACTGGCCCGCCCTCGACGGCGACACCACCACCGATGTCGCCATCGTCGGCGCCGGCTTCACCGGCCTCTCCGCCGCCCTTCACCTCGCCGAGGCCGGCGTGGGCGTCACCGTGCTCGACGCCCAGCACCCGTTCTGGGGCGCCTCGGGCCGCAATGGCGGCTTCAACTGCCTCGGCGGCGCCAAGGCCAGCCATGACGAGATCGCGAAGAAATTCGGCCAGTCCGAAATGCTCGACTACGCCCGCGCCGAACGCGCCGCCGTCGAAACCGTGGGCCGGCTCGTCGACCGGCTCGACCTCGATGTCGACCGCCATTCCGACGGCGAAACCATGCTCGCCCACCGGCCGAAAGATTTCGAACACATGCGCAAACGCGCCGGCCAGATCAAGGAACTCTACGGCGTCGAGCCCACCATCATCCCGCCCGAGGAACTGGCCCAGTCCGGCCTCAACGGTCCCTTCCACGGCGCGGTGACCAACCCGCTCGGCTTCGCCCTCAACCCCCGCAAATACGCGCGCGGCCTTGCCCATGCCGCCCGCGACGCCGGTGCCGCCATCCACGGCCACTCCGCCGTCACCGGCATCGAACCCCGCGCCGACGGCTACCGCCTCCACACCGCGTCTGGTACCGTCCGGGCGAAGAAATTCATCATCGCCACCAACGGCTACAGCTCTGACAACCTGCCCTCGTGGATGGCCTCACGCTACCCCGGGCTCAGCCACACAGACGCCACCGAAGCCACGATCCAGAAGAAGATCCGCGCCGATTTCGACGCCATGTTCCCGGCCTGGCGCCATGTCGAAACGCCCCATTACTGGTCCGGCTTCGTCTGCATCTCCCGCGACCTGCTGCCCTATGCCGGCCCGATCCCCGGCATGGAGGGGGGCTTCGCGGCCTTCGCCTACCACGGCAACGGCGTCTCGATGGGCAGCTACTCGGGCACGATCCTCGCCGACCTGGTGCAGGGCAGGACACCATCCACACCCTACCCCGCGCCCATGAGCCACACGCCCCGCCGTTTCCCGCTCGGCCGCTTCCGCCGCCTTCTCATGCGGCCGGCCTACCTGCAATACGCCCTGCACGACCTCTGATGCCGCGGCTCAGCCCTGCGGCGTCTTCGCCTCCCGCGCCTTCCCGCGCTGAAGACCCAGGTGCCGCTCCCGCAGGATGATGATGATCCCGGCCAGGATCACCAGCGCCGCGCCCAGAAGCATCGGCCGCGTCGGCACCTCGTCGAAAATGACATAGCCGATCACGATGGCAAACAGCATCGAGGCATAGTCGAACGGCGCGATCACGCTCGCATCGGCAAAGCGATAGGCCGAGGTGATGAAGATCTGCGCCAGCCCCCCGATCAGCCCGGCCAGCACCAGCAGCACCGCCTCCCGCCCCTCCGGCATGACCCACGCGAAGGGCGTGCCGGGCATGGCGAACCCGATCAGCATCGTCACCAGCGACAGGATGGTCGAGGTCATCGAGAAATAGAACACGATCGCGCTGGTCTGCTCGGTCTGCACCAGCTTGCGGATGTAGATTTGCGCCAGCGCCGCACAGGTCGCCCCCAACAGCACCAGCACCGCGCCCACCGCTTCCGCCGTCTGCACCGTCGGCCCGGAGAGCGTCGTCAGCCGCGGCGCCAGCACGATCAGCACGCCGACAAGCCCCAGCGCCACGGCGCCGATCCGGAACACACCTACCTTCTCGTCAAGGAACATCGCCGCGAACACCACCACCAGCAGCGGCGCGGTATAGCCCAGCGCCGTCACCTCCGGCAGCGGCAACAGCCCCAGCCCGGCAAACATCAGCGCCATCGCCGTGGTCCCCACCACGCCGCGCCAGAAATGCGCCATGGGCGATTTCACTTTCAACCCGGTCGCCAGGTCCCGACGCACCGCCAGCCAGATCAGGATCACCGGAATGGCAAAGAGCGAGCGAAAGAACACCGCCTCGCCCGGCGGCACGTGGTCGGCCGTCGCCTTGATCAGCGCCGACATGACGATGAACAGCAACACGGCACATAGCTTGAGGGCAATGCCCTTGAACGGGGCCATCGGCGCATCTCCTTGCCCCCTGATTGGCCCGCCGCCGCCCAAAGGTCAACTCCGCCGCGCGCAACCCCGCCATGCGCCGCCTGCCTCGCTGTCGGATGCCTCCGGCGGGGATATTTCACGCCAGAAGAAGCGGGGACCTGCGGCCGTGTTTCTTCTGGCCCGAAATATCCCGGGGAGTTTGAGGGGCTGGCCCCTAAAGGCCTGCGTGGCCCGAACGCAAACCAACCGGATGCGCCCGGAAGGCGCGCCGCCTACCCGCCGCCCTCCGCCGCCCACAACAGCTTGCGCCCGCCCGCCTCCTTGCCGGGCGTCACGCCGAACGCCGCATTGTAGCTGCGCGAGAAATGCGAGGGGCTCACGAACCCGCACAACACGCTCACCTCCGCCACCGACAACTCGGTCTGCCGCAACACCTGCCTTGCCCGCTCCAGCCGCAGCGACAGGTAGTATTTCCCCGGCGAGGTCCCCAGGTGCTTCGCGAACAACCGCTCCAGCTGCCGCGTCGACACGCCCACCGCGTCCGCCACCTCGTCCGGGACCAGCGGCTCCTCGACATTGTTGCGCATCGTCTCCACCGCCAGCGCCAGCTTGCGGTCGCGCACGCCGGTCCGGTCCTGCACCGGGATACGCTGCGACTGGCTGTGATCGCGTGGCGCGGTATAGACCATCTGCTCCGCCACCCAGTCCGAAATCTCCTGCCCGTAATCCTCGTGGATCAGATGCAGCATCAAATCCATCGACGACGCGCCCCCGGCACAGGAAAACACCCGCCCGTCGACCGAGAAGATCTTGTCCTCGATGCTCACCCTTGGCAGCGCCTCGACCAGCGCGGTCTTGTACTCCCAATGGGTCGAAATCCGCTTCCCCGCGATCAGCCCGGCCAGCGCCAGCGTATAGGCCCCGCTCGACAGCGACCCGAAACTCAGCCCCTTCCGCGTCTCCCGCCTGAGCCACGCCAGGACCGCTTTCGTGCTCCCCGCCGCCACGTCCTCCCCGGCACAAACCACCAGCGTGTCGTCCCGCCGCAGCTCGCACAGCCCGTCATCCACCTGCACCGTCACCCCGTTCCAGGCCGCCGCCTCCCCGCCATCGGCACTCACCAGTTTCCAGGTGTAGAACGTCCGCCCGCCCGCGTGCCGGTTGGCCAGCGTCAGCGCCTCCAGCGCACAGGTGAATCCCAGCATCGAGAAGCCGGGAATCAGCAGGAAAACATAGCGCTTCGGCCTGTCTTCCGGGGCGCTCACGCCCGCCATCACGACCTCATCTTCGCCCCGTCCGCATCGTAAACCGGCCCGCCCTGCACATGCGCCGCGTAGATCTCGCCCAGGATCTCCACCTCGAGCACCGTCCCCGGCACCGCATGTTCGGCGCCCACATAGGCCATCGCCATCGACTTGCCCACGCGATGCGCATAGCCGCCCGACGTGATATACCCCACGGCCGCGCCATCCTTCAGCACCGCCTCGTCCAGCGTCACGTCAATCGGCGTGTCGACCACCAGCGTCACCAGCTTCCGGTCAACGCCTTCCGCCTTCACCTTCTCCGTCGCCGCCTTGCCGGAGAACTCCTTCGTCCAGTCGATAAAGCCATCCATGCCGCTCTCGACCGCGTTGAAATCCGGCCGGAACTCCAGCCCCCACGCGCCCCAGCCCTTCTCGAGCCTGAGGCTCATCAACGCCCTTGCCCCGTACCAGCGATAGCCCAGGTCGGCCCCGGCCACCTCGATCGCCTCGCTCAACCGGATCAGGTACTGCGGCCGGCAATAAATTTCGTACCCCAGCTCACCCGAGAAGCTGATCCGGTTCAGGATCACCGGCACGCCGCTAACAAACGTCTTCCGCGTATCCCGGAACTTCAACGCCTCCGCGCTTACCTCCTCCCGCGTGATCCGCCCCAGCAACTCGCGCGATTTCGGCCCCGACAGCGCAATCCCGTGCCACTCCGCCGTCTGGTTCTCGTGAACCACGCTCTCCGGCAACGTCCTCGCCCAGAACCGCCCATGCGCATCCTGCATCGCGCCCGACCCGAACAGCATGAACTCCTCCTCGCCCAGGCAAGCCACCGTCAGGTCCCCATAAAGCCGCCCCTTCTCCGTCAGCATCGGCGTCAGGCTGATCCTCCCCGGTTTCGGAATACGCCCCGCCATCACCCGGTTCAGCCAGTCCCTTGCCCCCGGCCCGGCGACCCTGTGCTTGGCGAAATTGGCGATCTCGATCCCGGCCACCCCCTCCTGCACCGCCTTCACCTCCCGGGCGACATAGTCGAACGACCGGTTCCGCTCGAACGTCGGCGTCTCATGCGCATCCTCCGGCCCGTCCGCGAACCACAGCGCATTCTCCAGCCCGAACGATTGCCCCATCACCGCCCCCTTGGCGATCAGCCGATCATAAAGCGCCGTCGTCTGCTGCCGCCGCCCCTTCGGCAGGGTCTCGTTCGGGAAGGTCATCACAAAGCGCCGCTCGTAATTCTCGGTCGACTTCACCGTGCCCCAATCCGGGCTCGCCCAGTCGCCGAACCGCGCCACGTCCATCGCCCAGACGTCAATCGACGGCTCCCCGTCGATCATCCATTCCGCCAGCGTCAGGCCAACCCCGCCGCCCTGGCAGAACCCGGCCATCACCCCCACGGCACACCAGTAATTCCGCATCCCCGGCACCGGCCCGATCATCGGGTTGCCATCCGGGCCAAAGGTGAACGGCCCGTTGATCGCATCCTTGATCCCCGCATTGCCCAGCGCCGGGATCCGCTCGAACCCAAGCTCCAGCCGGTCCGCGATATGCTCCAGGTTCGGCTGCAACAGCTCATGCCCGAAATCCCACGGCGTGCCCTCCACCTTCCACGGCACGCCCACCGGCTCGTAGGTGCCCAGAAGCATCCCGTCCCGCTCCTGCCGGAAATACAGGTTCGCCTCGTAATCGAACCCGCAGGGCAGGCGCGATCCGAACGTCGCCACCTCCTCGATCCGGTCGGTCAGCAGGTAATGGTGCTCCATCGGCTGCACCGGCAGGTGCAGCCCCGCCATATGCCCCACCTCGCGGGCCCACAGCCCGCCACAGTTCACCACGTGCTCGGCAATCACCGTCCCCCGCTCGGTCGTCACCTCCCACTGCCCGTCGGGCCGCATCCGCGTCGCCGTCACCGGCGTATGGGTGAAATACTGCCCCCCGTAATGCCGCGCCGCCTTGGCAAAGGCATATGTCGTCCCCGACGGGTCAAGATCGCCATCCTGATCGTCCCACAGCGCCGCATGGTAATATTTCGGGTTGATCAGCGGATGCCGCCTTGCCACCTCATCGGGGCTGATGAACTCCTGGTCCAGCCCCATGTACCGCGCCTTCGACCGCTCCCGCTTGAGGTAATCGTACCACGTCCTGTTCGACGCCAGGTAAAAGCCCCCGGTCAGGTGAAGCCCCACCGACTGCCCCGACAGCTCCTCGATCTCCCGGTAAAGCCCGATCGTGTAGCTCTGCAGCCGGCTGATATTCGGGTCGCTGCTGATCGTGTGAATCTGCCCCGCCGCATGCCACGAACTCCCGCTCGTCAGCTCGTTCCGCTCCAGCAGGATCGTATCCTTCCATCCGAACTTGCTCAGGTGAAACAGGATCGAACAGCCAACCACGCCGCCCCCGATCACCACCACCTTGGCATGGCTCGGCAACGGCTTGCCCCGCCCGCTTTCGTCCGTCTGGATGTTGAGCGTCGATTGCGCCAGGTTATCGCTCATCGCCTTCGTCCCTTCCGTCATGCCCGCCACCGCACGGCGCCCGTCTCCTAGGGGTCTTCCCCGATCATCGCGTGAAACGACCACGCCCCGCTCAAAGCCGCATCCTCGCAGCGCAATTTCACCAGTATCAGTCTCTGTTCCTGCCGAAAAAGCGTCTGACGATCCGGCAGCACCCGGCAATCCCAGTCTCCCTCGGCGTAAAGATCATAGAAATCGATCCGCTCCGCGCGCCGATACTCCGCCTCGCTCTCGATTGGCGGGTAGGCGTCCCGCAGGATACCAAGCTGCGCCCGCCCGGCAGCGCGCAGCCCGAACGCCGTCAGCACCGTTTCCCCGTCCCGCACCAGCGCGCCCTCCTCCAGCGTCACCCCCTCCTCGGGCCACGCGTTCGGCGACAGGGGCTGCGCCCCGGCATCCCGCAGAACCGCCATCATGTCATGTACCTCGCCCGGCCGCTCCGTCACCATGCCGGGGTTCAACAGTTCGCCCGTCTCCAGCCGGCTCACCGCCACCCGCCTGAGCGGCCAGAACCGCGTCGCCTCCCCGGTTTCGAGACTGATTTCCACCAGGTGCTGATCCCGCAGCTCGTCGTAATGCGAGCCGATATTGTCCACCACGTCCCGCAGCACGTAGAGATGGCTCTGCGTCGCCGCCACCATCCTGTCATCCGACATGGTCGCCCTCGGCGGTGTCGCCATGGCCGGTCCGGCTGCCCATGCCGCCAGCCCCAGGATCACCGCAAGCCAGCGCATCCTCACGCTCCCCAATCCATCACGACCTTGCCGGAATTGCCCGAGATCATCGCGTCAAACCCCTGCTCGAAATCATCGACCGGTATCCGGTGCGTGATAAGGCCCGTCACATCCAGCCCCGACTGCACCAGCGCGATCATCTTGTACCATGTCTCGTACATCTCGCGCCCGTAAATGCCCTTGATATGCAGCATCCGGAAAATCACCGTGTTCCAGTCCACCGGAAACTCCGTCGGCGCGATCCCCAGCAACGCGACCTTCCCGCCATTGTTCATCCGCGAGATCATCTGCTGCATGGCGGCACTGGCACCAGACATCTCGAGCCCGACGTCGAACCCCTCGGTCATGCCGATCTCGTCCATCACGTCCCGAAGCTGTTCCTTCGAGACGTCGACGACATACTGCACCCCCATCTTCCGCGCGAGGTTCAGCCGGTAGGGGTTGATATCCGTGATCACCACCTTCCGCGCGCCCACCTTCTGCGCCACCAGGGCCCCCATGATCCCGATCGGCCCGGCGCCCGTCACCAGCACGTCCTCGCCCACCAGGTCGAAACTCAGCGCCGTATGCACCGCGTTCCCGAACGGGTCGAAGATCGCCGCGATCTCGTCCGGGATGTCCTCCGGAATCGGCACCACATTGCTCTCCGGAATGCACAGGTACTCGGCGAAACTCCCCGGCCGGTTCACGCCAACCCCCTTGGTGTTCCGGCACAGGTGCCCCCGCCCCGCCCGGCAATTCCGGCAGGCGCCGCAGACGATATGCCCCTCACCGGAAACCCGCTGCCCGATCCGGTATTTCACCGCTGCCGCCCCGGTATCGACGATCTCGCCCACGAACTCGTGCCCCACCACCATCGGCACCGGCACCGTCTTGGCGCTGAACTCGTCCCATTTCCAGATATGCACATCCGTCCCGCAAATGGCCGATTTCTTCACCTTGATCAGCACGTCAGCCGGCCCCGGCTCGGGCACCGGCACGTATTCCATCCAGAGCCCCGGCTCCGGTTTCGCCTTCACCAGCGCCTTCATCTCGTTCTGCATCGCGCTACTCCCACAAATCCGTGCTGAGATACTTGAGCCCGCTGTCGCACACCACGAAGGCGACACAGCCGCCGCTTTCCTTGCCCTTCAGAAGCCGTACCGCCGCGGCCAGGTTCGCCCCGGCCGAATACCCGCCGAAGATTCCCTCCATCCGCGCCAGAAGCCTCGCATGCTCCGCCGCCTCCGCGCCGGAAACAGTCTCTGTTCCAGCCAAACTCACGCCATCCAGATGCACCAGGTCCGGCATCGAATACCCGCCCCCCTGGATCGGATGCGCCGCCTGGTCCGGCTCCACCGCGTAACACCGCACGCCCTTCCGCCCGAAGAACCTTGCCGCCCCGCCCAGCGTGCCGCCAGACCCGATGAAATCGCAAAACGCCGTCACCGCCCCTTCCGACTGCCCCCAGATCTCCGGCGCCGTCCCCGTCTCATGCGCCCGCGGGTTGCCTTCCCTTGCAAACTGGTCCGCCCGAAACGCCCCGCGCTCCGCCGTGATCCGCTGCGCCGCCTCTTCGACCAACGCAAGGTCCACCCCGGAAACCTCCCCCGGCTTCGATCCCTTCGCCTGCGGCACCAGGACAACCTCGGCCCCCAGCGCCCGCATCATCCTGGCCCGCTCCTCGGAATTCCCCTCGCTCATCACGGCCACGAACGGATGCCCAAGCACCCCGCACACGATGGAAAGCCCGGTCCCCATATTGCCCGAGGTCAGTTCCACCACCGCCTGCCCCTCGGCCAGCTCCCCGCTCTCCCGCGCCGCCTCGACAATCGCCTTCGCCGCCCGGTCCTTCTTGGAAAACCCCGGCAACAGGTAATCCAGCTTCGCCAGCAACCTTCCCTCAAGCCCCAATGCGTCTCTGATACGGCTCAATTCGACCAGCGGCGTGCCTTCCATCGCGCCGATCACCGACGGCAGAACCCCACTCACGAGATCACCCCCAGCTCGCGCCCGACCTCCTCGAACGCATCGATCGCCCGGTCCAGCATCTCCCTCGTCAGCGCCGCGCTCATCTGCGTCCGGATCCGGTCCTGCCCCTTCGGCACCACCGGGAAGCTGAAGGCGGTGACATAAACCCCCTTCTCGTTCAACTTCGCCGCCATCTCCTGCGCCAGCTTCGGATCACGCAGCATCACCGGGATGATCGCATGCTCCCCCGGAAGCAATTCGAACCCCAGCGCACCCATCCGCTCCCGAAAATACGCCGCGTTCTCCCACAACTGCGCCCTGAGCGCCGCGCCATCCTCCAGCAAATCGAACACCTTCAAAGACGCCCCGGCAATCACCGGCGCCAGCGTGTTGGAAAACAGGTAAGGGCGCGACCGCTGCCGCAGCCAATCCACCACCTCTCGACTAGCCGCCGTAAATCCGCCCGAGGCACCCCCCAGCGCCTTGCCCAGCGTCCCGGTGATGATGTCCACCCGGCCCATCACCCCGCAATGCTCATGCGTCCCCCGGCCGGTCTCGCCCACGAACCCCGTCGCATGGCAATCGTCGATCATCACCATCGCGTCGTACTTGTCCGCCAGGTCGCAAATCTCCGCCAGCTTCGCGTAATACCCGTCCATCGAGAACACGCCATCCGTGGCAATCAGCCGGTGCCGTGCCCCCTGCGCCTCCTGCAAACACCGCTCCAGGTCGGCCATGTCCGAATTCGCATACCGATACCGCTGCGCCTTGCACAGCCGCACCCCGTCAATGATGCTCGCATGGTTCAGCGCATCCGAAATGATCGCGTCCTCAGGGCCCAGAATCGTCTCGAACAAACCCGCATTCGCATCAAATGCCGCGGCATAAAGAATGGCATCCTCCATCCCCAGGTACGCCGCCACCCTTGCCTCGAGCTGCTTGTGCTCCTCCTGCGTCCCGCAGATGAACCGCACGCTCGCCATCCCGAACCCGTACCGGTCCAGCGCGTCATGCGCCGCCGCGATCACCCGCGCATCATCCGCCAGCCCGAGGTAATTGTTCGCACAAAGGTTCACCACCTCCTTGCCGCCCGAAAGCGTCACCTCCCCCGCCTGCATCGATGTGATCACACGCTCGGTCTTGTAAAGCCCCTCGTCCTTCAGCTCCTCCAGCCGCTCTCCCAGATCCCCGTCAAACCTCTCGCCCGCACGCATTGCTCGCTCTCCTTTTCCAGTCCCCCGGGCATCTTCTGGCCGGAAATATCCCGGGGGAATCGCCGCCCCGCGGCGATGGGGGCAGCGCCCCCGACTCCATATCCAGGCGCACCGCCTCTCCCCCAAGGCTTCCCGCGCAATCACCCCGCCGTCAACCGCAAGCTAACCGGCGATCCGCGGACGCCCGCTCGCCTCCACCGTGATCTCCGCCTCCAGGAACACCTCCCGCGCCTCCGCCTGCGCCACCTTCATCTCCCGCGACGCGCTCACGTGGATATCCTGCGCCCCGGCCCGCTCGGCTTCAGCCCTCGCGTCCGACTCCAGTGCCCCCTGCAAGGCCGCCATCGCCGCCTCCGCATCGCTGAAATCCTCCGGCCCGCGCTCCAGGTGCACCCGGAACCGCCCCTCCGCCGGGCTCGTCACCGTCCCGCTCCGCCGGATCGTCACCCGACCGACGACCGCACCGATCGCATTCGCCACCCCCGCATGCTCCGGAAGCACCATCCGACACGACAACCGCTCGCCCACCGCCCCGTAATAGGCCGGCGCCGACGCGCCCAGCCCCACAACCGGCAGGTTCAACCCCGCCTCCAGCCGCATCAGCCCCCGGTGATGGTCCAGCCCCTTCTGCAACAGCACGTGTCGCGCCAGCACCTCCGGCGACAGCCCGAAATCCACCTCTTCCTCGGCAAAAGCAGTCTCTAACAAGGCCAAACTCGTCTGGTGCGTCAGCTGGTCGATGATCATCTGTGCCATCGCCAGCGGCTCGGGGTTGAGCCGGTTGCCACTCCCCGTCCGCTTCCGCCCGATCAGCGCCACCGCCTTCTCGGCCGCCTCCCCATCCCACTGCGCCTGCCGCCCCAGCACATGCGCCGCATCCGACGGCGTCACTCCCGAGACCTGCACCAAGCCCCGCTTCACCAGCCGCATCAGCCCGGCCATCTCCAGCCGCGTCTTTAGCACCGCCCCCAGCGGCTGCACGGCCACACCGATCCGTTCCAGAAGCGCCGCATCCTTCGCCTGCAAACCGCCAGCCTCCACCCCCGGCACCGCCCGCACGAACCGCGCATCATGCTCGCCGGGCGTCTCGCTCCGCAACTGCTCGTCCAGCACCCGGTGCACCAGCTCCGGCGCGTCCATCGCCATCAGGCTCACCGGCACCACCCGCCGCGGCCCCAGGCTCACACCGCCGATCAGCCCCTCGTCCATCACGTGAACTTCGCTGTCCCCGCCCAGCCCCGTCGTCCGCATCGCCACGGCTTCCACCATCGTCCGCCACGGCCCGACCCTGGCCCCCGCCGGGTCGATCGCCGGCTTGCCTTCCCGCAACACCGCCACATCCGTCGTCGTCCCGCCAATGTCGGACACCAGCGCCTCGGTCTCCCCGGTCATCCAGCATGCGCCCACGATACTCGCCGCCGGCCCGCTCAGGATCGTCTCGATCGGCCGCTCCTTCGCCTGCCCCGCCGAGATCAGCGCGCCATCGCCCCGCACCACCATCAGCGGCGCATGGATCCCCAGCTCGACAAGCTTGCCCTCCGCCTTCTCGATCAGCCGCGTGATCATCCCGATCAGCCGCGCGTTCAGCACGGCCGTCAGAGCCCGCTTCGGCCCGTTCAGCCGCGCCGACAGGTGATGCGAACACGACACCGGCTTGCCCGTCGCGGCCCGGATCATCTCCGCCCCGCGCAGCTCATGCGCCGGGTTCCGCGTCGCGAACTGGCTCGCCACGGCAAAGCCGGAAACGCCCATATCAGTCTCTAACCAGGCCGAAAGCGCGGCTTCATCCAGCTTCGCCGCCTCACCTCCTGCATGGCTGTGCCCGCCCGCGATCACCAGCGCCGGATCACCCCCCAAGGCCTCGCGCAGCCCGTGGCCCTCAAGATCGCGCTCCCGGAACCCGATATAAACAAGCCCCACGCGCCCGCCCTGTCCCTCGACCAGCGCATTGGTCGCCAGCGTCGTCGAGAGAGAGGCCAGCCCGATCTCCCCCACATCCGCCCCGCTCTCCGCCAGAACCGCCGCCACCGCCTTGCCGATCCCCTCGGCCAGGTCATGCCGCGTGGTCAGCGACTTGGCGCTCGCCACCACCTCGCGCTCATCCCTGATCAGAACGGCATCGGTATAGGTCCCGCCGGTGTCGACCCCCAGCAAAAGCGCCATGCGCCCGTCTCCTTGTGTGTCTCTGTCAGCGGTTTACCGGCTTTTCAGCCCCGGTCCATCCCGTTTGCGGCATCATCCAGTCGCCCCACCGCCCAGCGCGCCGCATCCGCCACCGTCGCGTCCGGATCCTCGCACAATCCCTGCGCCACCGGCCGCAGCGCCGGCACCCCCGAATTGCCGATCGCATACAGCACGTTCCGCACGAACCTGTCCCGCCCGATCCGCTTGATCGGGCTGCCCGAGAACCTCTCGCGGAACCCCGCATCGTCCAGCGCCGCCAGCTCCGCCAGCCCCGGCGCTGTCAGGTCGTCGCGCGCGTGATACTTCACCTCCCGCGCCTCCACGGCGAACTTGTTCCACGGGCACACCGCCAGGCAATCGTCGCACCCGTAAATCCGGTTGCCCATCTTCGCCCGCAGCTCTTCGTCCACCGGCCCCTTGTGCTCGATCGTCAGGTAGGAAATGCACCGCCTTGCATCCAGTTGGTAGGGCGCCGGAAACGCCTCCGTCGGACAGACATCCAGGCACGCCCGGCACGACCCGCAATGGTCGCTTTCGGCCGGATCAGTCTCTAGTTCCAGCGTCGTGAACACCGACCCGATAAAGAACCAGTTGCCCAGTTCCCGGCTCAGCAGGTTGGTATGCTTGCCCTGCCATCCCAGCCCCGCCGCCTGCCCCAGCGGCTTCTCCGGCACCGGCGCCGTGTCGACGAAAACTTTCACATCCCCGCCGCCTTCCGCAATCAGCCACCTTGCCAGCCGCTTCAGCCGCTTCTTGACCGTGTCGTGATAATCCCTGTTCCGCGCGTAAACTGACACCGTGCCGACCTCCGGCTGATCCAGCGTCGCCATCGGGTCCATATCGGGCGTGTAGCTCTCCCCCAGCACGATCACCGACCTTGCCTCGGGCCACAGAACCTGCGGCGCCCCGCGCCAGTGGCTGCGCTCCGCCAGCCACCCCATCTGCCCGTGCCGCCCCTTCTCCAGGAACTCCGCCAGCCGCCCCGGCACCTGCGGCACATCCCAAGGCCGGCACACCCGGCACGCATCGAACCCTTCCTCGAGGGCCCGCGCCACCAGCCTGTCCTTCACATCACCCATGCTTCTTCTGGCCGGAAATATCCCGGGGGAGGCGTTGAAGCCCGCAGGGGTTCAACGACGGGGGCAGCGCCCCCGAACACGGTCCACGATCAGAAATCCAGGTCCGCATAATGCGCCGGCTGCGGAAACCCCGGGATCTGGTCCGCCAGGATCCCCCGGAAGGCCGGCCGCGACTTGATCTTCGCGTACCAGTCCTTGACGATCTCCGATCGGTTCCAGTCCACGTCCCGGATATAATCCAGCGAGCTCAGATGCGCGGCCGCCGTGAAATCCGCCAGCGTCATCACGTCACCGGCCAGCCACCGCCGCTGGTCCAGCAGCCAGGTCATGTAATCGAGGTGAAACTTGATCGCCTTCGCCCCGGCCTTCACGTTCGAGCTGTCCGGAAACCCCTGCTTCATCACCTTCTTGTTCACCCGCTCGTAGAGCAGGTTCGAGGTGACCTCGCTATGAAACTTGTCGTCGAACCAGTTCACCAGCCGCCGCACCTCGAACCGCGCCTCGGCCGATTTCGGCATCAATGGCGGCTCGGGATACTTCTCCTCGATATACTCGCAGATCGGCGTGCTCTCCGCCATCATCCGGTCGTCAAGCTTCAGCACCGGCACCTTGCCGGCCGGGTTGCGCCGCAGGAAATCGGGGCTCTGCTCCCAGTATTTCTCCTCCACCAGCTCGCACTCGATCCGCTTCTCGGCAAGCACGAGCCGAACCTTGCGGCAAAAGGGGGAAAGGGGAACGTGATAAAGCTTTGCCATGACCGTCTTGCTGTTCTGCGCCGGGCTGCGTTTCTCCATGCCCGGAATATCGATGTAATTCAATCCTCGAAACAGGCCGATCTGCCGTCGCGGCGGATCGTGGCCGCCCCGTCGAGGATCGAGGCCGCCCGTTTGCGCACATAGGCCGAGGGGTTCGAGGCCGACCGCCCCTTCGGGTCCGGCAACACCGCCGCCAGCCGCGCCGCCTGCGTGGGCGTAAGCTTGTCCGGCCCCACGCCGAAGTAATGCCGCGCCGCTGCCTCGACCCCGAACACCCCCTCGTCGAACTCCGCCACGTTGAGATAGACCTCGATGATCCGCCGCTTCGGCCAGACGATCTCGACCACCGGGGTGATCATCGCCTCCAGCGCCTTCCGAAGCCAGTTCCGCCCGTGCCACAGGTAGACGTTCTTCACGGTCTGCTGGCTGATGGTCGAGGCGCCGCGCCCCGCGCCTTCCTCGATGGCATTCCGGATGGCCGACATGTCGAACCCCCAGTGGTTGCAGAACTCGGCATCCTCCGCCGCCACAGCCGCCCGCGCCATCACCGGCGCCACATTCCTCAGCGGCACCCACACGTGGTCGATGCGGCCCAGCCGCGCCTCTTCCTGCCGCATGTAGATCGTCTTCGGCGGGTTCAGCACCCGGTGCGCGATGATCACGCAGGTCGCGACAACCGCCACCAGCAGGATCAGCCGGATCCCCCAGCGCCATGCAAAGGCAACCGGGCGAAACCGCCGTTTCGCCTGCCCGCCCGTCTTCTTCGATTTTGCCGGTTTGCGCTTTGCCATCCCGTGTCCGCTACAGCGCCCGCAGGTGTCTTTCAATACCGGCGTCCCCGCGCCGGTGCGTCAGAACGAACAGGCCCAGACCCGGATCGAACAGCCGTAATCGTACTGGTTGCAATAGCCCATGGCGATGTTCTCGGCGCCCGCGCGGCTCGGGCTGTGGCCCCAGCCCCAGCCGTTGTTGGCTCCCACGGCCATCGCCCCGCAGGTGTTGTAGAAGGTCTTGATCTCCGTGCAGTTGCCCCCGCATTCCTGGTGGACGCGGTTGAACGCCTCCTGCTGCGAGGGATAGCTGTGCGCCCAGCCATAGGCGCCCCCCGGGCCAAAGCCCACCGCGCCCCAACAATACTGATACCCGCACTGCCCGGCCGCCACCGGCCCGGCCGCAAGGCCAAGCGCCGCAACGGCGCCGGAAATGAATAAACGAATTTTCATTAGTGATTCTCCCGGTTACCCGGCGTCAGTATCCGCCATTTCCGGATTTTCGCCAAACTTCAACAGCTTGGGCAGGGCAGATTGCCCCTCTCGCCGGGCCATCCGGCCACAGGTCGGGCACCCTCGCTTCTTCTGGCCCCAAATATCCCCGCCGGAGGCATCCGACAGCGTGTCGGGCCGCGAGCGGTGCAAATCACCCGCTCACGGCCCGGTAAACCTGCCGAAATCGACCCTATTCCGCCGGAATAGCCTCGTTTTCGTTGCCCAGCGGATATTCCAGCTTGTCGAGCATCTCGGTCGGGCAGATCTGCAGGAAGTTGCCCTTCTCCAGCTCCCAGTACTGCAGGATATCCTGCGCCCGCCGGCTGCCTGTCTCCTCGGCATGACGCTCGATCAGCTCTTCCAGCTCGGCCAGCCAATGGTCCTCCGTCACCGGGCAGACCACCACCGAGGTCGCGTTGATCAGGTTCCGCGCCTTGCCGTCCGGGTCATACAGGTAGGCCATGCCCCCGGTCATCCCGGCGGCAAAGTTCGCGCCCACCTCGCCAAGGATCACGGCAACGCCCCCGGTCATGTACTCGCACCCGTTCGAGCCGCAGCCCTCCACGACCACGTGCGCGCCCGAGTTCCGCACCGCGAACCGCTCGCCGGCCCGGCCACTGGCAAAGAGATACCCGGCCGTCGCGCCATACAGAACGGTGTTCCCGATGATCGTGTTGTCCGCGGCCACCAGCGGGCTCATCTGCGGCGGGCGCACCACGATGGTGCCCCCCGACAGGCCCTTGCCGACATAATCGTTGGCATCGCCCGACACCTCGATCTTCAGGCCCGGCGCGGCAAACGCCCCAAGGCTCTGCCCCGCGCTGCCGGTCAGTTTCACCGTCAGGTGGTTGGGCTGCAGCGCGTTGCGCATCCCGAAGTTCCGCACGATATGGCTCGACACCCGCGTGCCGACGGTCCGGTCGGTGTTCTGCACCGCGTAATGCAGCTGCATCTTCTCGCCATCGTTCAGGAACCGCGCCGCATCCCGCACGATCTCGGCATCGAGCGTGTCCAGCACCTCGTTCCGCGGCTTGTTGCGGTCATAGACGATGTCCTTGGCCCCATCCACGGTGATCAGCATCGGGTTCAGGTCAAGGTCGTCCAGGTGCGCCGAACCCCGGCTGACCTGCGTCAACAGGTCGGCCCGCCCGATCACCTCGTCCAGCGACCGCGCACCGATGCTGGCAAGGATTTCCCGCACCTCCTGCGCGTAGAAGGTGATGAGGTTCACCACCTTGTCCGCATTGCCGGTGAACTTCGCGCGCAGGCTCTCGTCCTGCGTACACACGCCGACAGGGCAGGTGTTCGACTGGCACTGCCGAACCATGATGCACCCCATCGCGATCAGCGCGGCGGTGCCGATGCCATACTCCTCGGCCCCCATCATCGCCGCCATCACGATATCGCGGCCCGTGCGCAGGCCACCGTCGGTCCTAAGGGTGACCCGGTCGCGCAGGTGGTTCATCGACAGAACCTGGTGCGCCTCGGTCAGCCCCATTTCCCACGGCAGGCCCACGTACTTGATGCTGGTCGCCGGGCTCGCCCCGGTGCCGCCATTGTGGCCCGAAATCAGGATCACGTCGGCCTTGGCCTTGGCCACGCCCGCGGCAATCGTGCCCACGCCCGACTGCGCCACCAGCTTCACACAGACCTTCACGGTCGGGTTGATCTGCTTGAGGTCGTAGATGAGCTGCGCCAGATCCTCGATCGAGTAGATATCGTGGTGCGGCGGCGGCGAGATCAGCGTCACGCCCGGCGTCGAATGCCGCAGCCGCGCGATCAGCTTGGTCACCTTCATGCCGGGCAGCTGCCCGCCCTCGCCGGGCTTCGCGCCCTGCGCCACCTTGATCTCCAGCTCCTCGCACTGGTTCAGGTACTCGGCGGTCACACCAAACCGGCCCGACGCCACCTGCTTGATCTTCGCCGACGGGTTGTCGCCATTGGGCTCCGGCGTGAAATGCGCCGGGTCTTCCCCGCCCTCGCCACTGTCCGAGCGCGCGCCGATCCGGTTCATCGCCACGTTCAGTGTCTTGTGGGCTTCGGGCGACAGCGCGCCAAGGCTCATCCCCGGTGTCACGAACCGCTTCCGGATCGCGGTCACGCTTTCCACCTCTTCCAGCGGAATCGCCTTGCCCAGCGGCTTGATCGCCATCAGGTCACGCAAATGGATCGGCGGGTTCGCCTGCATTGCCTGGCTGTACCGCTTCCAAAGCTCGAAACTCGCCTTGTTGCAGGCCATCTGCATCATGTGCATCGTCTGCGCGCCCCAGGCATGGGTCTCGCCCGACTTCCGCGCCTTGTAGAACCCCCCGATCGGCAGGATATCCTTGCCGCCCTTGAAGGCCTGCTTGTGCACGTCCTGCAGCTTGGCCTGGATCCCGCTGACCCCGATGCCGGAAATCCGGCTGGTCAGGCCCGGGAAATACTCCGCGCACATCGCGCGCGACAGCCCCACCGCCTCGAAGTTCAGACCGCCGCGATAGGACGAGATCACCGAGATCCCCATCTTCGACATGATCTTCAGCAGGCCCTGGTCGATCGCCTCGCGATACCGCGCCACGTTCTCGGTCAGCCCGCCATCCAGCAGCCCCCGCTCGATCCGGTCGGCCAGGCTGTCCTCGGCGAGATATGCGTTCACCACCGTCGCGCCCGCCCCGATCAGAACGGCGAAATAATGCGGGTCCATGCACTCCGCCGACCGCACGTTGAGGCTGCAGAACGTCCGAAGGCCCTTCCGCGTCAGGTGGCTGTGCACCGCGCTCGTGGCCAGGATCATCGGCATCCCGATCCGTTGCTCGCTCACCCCGGTATCCGACAGCACGATATGCCCGGCACCCGAGCGCACCGCATCCTCCGCCTCGGCCCGGATCCGCGCCAGCCCGTCGCGCAGCGCGTTCTCGCCCGGCGCGAAGGTACAGTCGATCTGCGTCACCTCGCCCTCGAACTCGCGCATCAGCGCGGCCCATTGCGCATTGCCGATGAACGGGCTTTCCAGCACCACGATCTCGGTCTGCGCGCCGCTCTCGTCCAGCACGTTCTTCAGGTTCCCGAACCGCGTCTTCAGGCTCATCACCCGGAACTCCCGAAGCGAGTCGATCGGCGGGTTGGTCACCTGGCTGAAATTCTGCCGGAAGAAGTGGCTCAACGGCCGATAGCTCTTCGACAGAACCGCGCTCGGCGTGTCATCCCCCATCGAGGCGACCATCTCCTTGCCGTCTTCCGCCATCGGCGACAGCACGCTTTCCAGCTCCTCGATCGTGTAGCCCGCCGCGATCTGCCGCCGGCGCAGCTCGGCCCCGGTGTAAAGCGGCTTCTCCGTTACCCCGGCCAGAACCTCGTCCATGTCGTTGATCTTGCCGACCCACTCGCCGAACGGCAGCGCCCGCGCCAGTTTGTCCTTGATCTCGGTGTCGTGGTAAAGCTGCCCCTTCTTCATGTCGACGGCCAGCATCTGCCCCGGGCCAAGCGCGCCCTTCTCACGCACCGTGGCCTCGTCGATCGGCACCATCCCGGCCTCGGACCCGGCAATAACCAGCCCGTCGCCCGTCACCACGTACCGCATCGGCCGCAGCCCGTTCCGGTCCAGCCCGGCACAGACCCAGCGGCCATCGGTCATCGCCAGCGCCGCCGGCCCGTCCCACGGCTCCATCACCGAGTTGCAGTAGGAATACATGTCCCGCCACGCCTCGGGCAGCTCCTCGGCCTGCTTCGACCAGCTTTCCGGCACCAGCATCGTCTTGGCCATTGGCGCACTCCGCCCGGCCCTGACCAGAACCTCGAAAACAGAATCCAACGCCGCCGAATCCGAAGACCCGCCCGCGATGATCGGCTTGATATCCTCCGCATGATCCCCGAACGACGCGCTCGCCATCCGGATCTCGTGGCTCTTCATCCAGTTGGTGTTGCCCTTCAGCGTGTTGATCTCGCCGTTATGCGCCAGCATCCGGAACGGCTGCGCCAGCCACCATTGCGGGAAGGTGTTGGTCGAATAGCGCTGGTGATAGATCGCAAACGCGCTGATGAACCGCTCGTCCTGCAAGTCGGGATAGAAATCCGCCACCTGCTCGGCCAGCATCATGCCCTTGTAGATGATGCTCCGGCAGCTCAGGCTCGCGATATAAAGCCCGTGAATCCCCGCCTCGGCCACCGCCTTCTCGATCCGGCGGCGGATGACGTAAAGCTCCCGCTCGAAATCCTCCTCGTCGATCCCCTTGGCGTTGGAAATCAGGATCTGCTCGATCTCCGGCCGCGTCGCGTTGGCCTTCTCGCCCAGAACGCTCACATCCACCGGCACGTGCCGCCAGCCATAGATGTAATGCCCCATGCGGATGACTTCCGTCTCCACGATCGTCCGGCAGGTCTCCTGCGCGCCGAAATCCGTCCGCGGCAGGAAGACCTGCCCCACGGCCATCAGCTGATCTTCCCGCGGCTCGTGCCCGGTGCGCCGCACCTGGTCATAGAAGAAGGGCACGGGGATCTGGATGTGAATGCCGGCACCGTCGCCGGTCTTGCCATCGGCATCCACAGCGCCCCGGTGCCAGATCGCCTTCAGCGCGTTGATCCCGGCATCCACCACCTTGCGGCTGGGGGACCCATCCACCGACACGACAAGCCCGACGCCACAGGAGGAATGCTCCTCCTCCTCGGAATACATGCCGTTCTCGGCCAGCCACTTGCGCTTGGCTTCCTCGTTCTTGGCCCAGTTGGTGTCGAATTTGGTCATGGCATTATCCTTTCGCGGATAGGCTGTTCGGCGCGGCAATGCTGCTGATTGCCTCGCAGTCGTATTGTGGCTGATCGCTCTGGAACATGGGATCGACGGGAAAGATGATTTCGACAGGTCGATAATTCACACGTTCCGTCCCGCCGGCGCCTTCCACAAGGCTGGTGCCCCACAGGAGTGCACCGGAAGCGGGCTCGTAGTAATACTCTCGTCTGGTCACGTGCTCGTACGCATTCATCTGCGACACCGCATCAAGAGCCAGGACCTTTAGGCGAATGTCACCAACGGCGAATTCTTCCCCCGTATCCCGAACCGTGCCAGAGAACGTCTCCGGCAAAGGATCGGCAAACAGGGGATGATGAGTCCAATAATCGATCTCGAACGCATCGGACCCACCTTCGAGCACCTCCACAATCGAGAACCTGTCACGCGCCTCGATCATGGAGTACCACATGTTCTCTCCGCTCGCGTTCCACGTCGAAAGCGCGTTCCCGTCCCGGTCAGCAAACTCGATGTGGTAAAGCCCCGAAGATGCGATGGACTCGTTTCGAAAGATCGTCTCGCCTGCGTGGTCACACGCAAGAATGCGCTGCATGACGCAATTGCGCAGATGGGCAACAAACACGGGCTCGCACTGATCTGCCGCAACAAGCGGGCGGTGCTCGGTCTCGGCACCGACGGAACCGGCAAACATCCCGACAGCGGACAGGGCAGGCAGCCCCAGCCTCAGATGGCCGATGATCCGTCGGAAGCCCCTCATCACTGTTAACCGTTCCTTCATCCGATGGGTCAGGCCACCTGACGCGTCTGCCGCCGGGCGCCGCTCATGGCACCGACGCAATACCGACAAGATACCGACGTTATACCGACGTCGCATATCACTCCGCCGCGATGGCCTGCCGGCCACCGTCGAGATCCTCCAGAATCGCCTCGGCCGCGTCGCGCCCGTCGCGGATCGCCCAGACCACAAGGCTGGCGCCCCGCACGATATCGCCCACGGCATAGACCCCATCCATCGCCGTGCGGCCGGTGGTGAATTCCGCCTTGATCGTGCCCCAGCGGGTCACGGCAAGCTCTTCCACGCCCCACAGCGTCGGCAGCTCTTCCGGCTCGAAGCCCAGCGCCTTGATCACCAGGTCGGCAGGCTCGTCATAGTCGGCCCCCTCGATCTCCTCCGGCGTCTGCCGCCCGGTCGCATCGGGCGCGCCAAGGCGCATCTGCTGTACCTTCACCGCCGTCACCGGGTCGCCCACGAACCCCTTGGGCGCGCACAGCCATTCGAACACCACGCCTTCTTCCTCGGCGTTGGCCACCTCGCGCTGGCTGCCCGGCATGTTCTGCCGGTCGCGCCGGTACAGGCACTTGACCGAGGTCGCCCCCTGCCGCACCGCCGTACGCACGCAGTCCATCGCCGTGTCGCCGCCGCCGATCACGATCACCCGCTTGCCCTCGGCGTTCAGCTCGCCGCTCTCGAATTCCGGCACCTCGTCGCCGAAACTCTTCCGGTTGCTCGCCGTCAGGTAATCGATCGCCCGCACGATGCCCTTCGCCCCCGACCCCGGGCCGGGAAGGTCACGGCTCTTGTAAACACCCGTGGCAATCAGCACCGCGTCATGCTTTCCGCGGATTTCCTCGAAGGACATGTCCTTGCCCACATCGCAGTTCATCACGAACTCCACGCCACCCTTCTCGAGCTGCGCGTTGCGGCGCATGACCACGTCCTTCTCCAGCTTGAAGCCGGGAATGCCATAGATCATCAGCCCGCCCGAGCGGTCATACCGGTCATAGATCGTCACCTGCACACCGGCGCGGCGCAGCATGTCCGCCGCCGCCAGCCCGCCGGGCCCGGCACCGATGATCCCCACCGACTCGGGGCGCTCCTCGCCGGGCGTGATATCCTCGACCCAGCCTTCCTCGAAGGCGGTATCCGTCAGGTATTTCTCCACCTGCCCGATCGTCACCGTACCGTGGCCCGACTGCTCGATCACGCAGTTGCCCTCGCACAGCCGGTCCTGCGGACAGATGCGGCCACAGATCTCCGGGAAGGTGTTGGTCAGCTGGCTCAGCTCGTAGGCTTCCTTCACCCGGCCTTCCGCCGTCAGGCGAAGCCAGTCGGGAATGTTGTTGTGCAGCGGGCAATGGCTCTGGCAATAGGGCACACCGCACTGGCTGCAGCGACCAGACTGCTCCTTCGCCTTCTCGGCGGCATACTCGGCATAGATCTCGTGAAAGTCCTTGTTGCGTTCGGTGGCTGAACGCTTTTCTGGCATGGACCGTTCTACAGTCACGAATTTCAACATGGGCTGCTTTGCCACGGGGTCGTCTCCGAATTTCAGAAATACCGCGCTTGTTTACTTTATGGTAATCCGGAAATAAAGTCAGAAAGACTGACCTAATACGAAATAAATCGCTACAACTGTCGCTTTTTCTTTATCTTATGGTCATAAATTAAGTCCGAATCGGACATAAATCAAATCTTTCCCCCACGAGTCAGTGGTTTATAGCTGGGCCCACCCTCCTCTGGCCCGCCGGGACCCCGCTGATGCCCCTGTTCCACCTCGTCATCATCGCCCTGATTCAGGGGCTTACCGAGTTCCTGCCGATCTCCTCCTCCGGCCACCTGATTCTCCTCCCCCACCTCACCGGCCTCCAGGATCAGGGCCAGGCCATCGACGTCGCCGTCCACGTGGGCACCCTGTTCGCCGTCCTGCTCTATTTCTGGTCCGACATGCGCAAGGCGATGCTGGGCCTGCCCCGCCTCCTCATGGGCCGCGCCGATACCGAGGGGGCGAAACTCGCCCTGCTCCTGCTGGTCTCCGCCGTGCCGGTCATCGCCTTCGGCCTGATCCTCAAGCTCACCGGGCTCGACATCTACCTGCGCTCGGTCGCGGTGATCGCGTGGTCGATGCTGATCTTCGGCATCCTGCTCTACTGGGCCGACCAGTTCGGCGAGACCACCCGCTCCCAGAAGGACTGGACGCTGACCGACGCCATGGTCGTCGGCGTCTGGCAGGCCATCGCCCTCATCCCCGGCACCTCCCGCTCGGGCATCACCATCACCGGCGCCCGATTCCTCGGCTACAACCGCCACGACGCGGCAAAGCTGTCGATGCTGATGTCCGTGCCGACCATCGTCGCCAGCGGCGTCCTGCTCTCGGGCGAGGCGCTGCTCAACGCCGATCTCGCGCTGCTGAAAGACTGCGGCATCGCCGCCGCGCTGGCCTTCGTCGCGGCCCTGCTGGCGCTCAGCATCATGATGCGCCTCCTGCGCACCGTCAGCTTCACGCCCTACGTCATCTACCGGGTGATCCTTGGCGTCATCCTGCTGGTCGTCGCCTACGCCTAGGCCTAGGCGCCGCGCAGGTTCGAGGCCGACCGCTTGATGTCGTCGTACTGCCCGTCCGGCCGGAACCGCCACAGGTAATCCGGCAGCACCGCCTCCATCGCGACCGGGTCGATCCCGAGGTCGGCGAAGGTCTTGGCGCCCTCCGACACCACGTTGTCATCCTTGAGCGTCTGCACCTGGTCGCGGGTGATCTGCGGCGGCACGAGGCCCAGCGTGATCGTCTGCACGAACTCCATCACCCCGGCCATGATCGAGGCGATCCAGAACGGGATGTTGATGATCAACCGCCGGCGATGGATCACCCCCAGCATCTGCTGCATCAGCTCGCGGAACGTGTTCACGTCCGGCCCGCCCAGCTCGTAGATCCCCGGCGCGGCCGTGCCTTTTGCCCCCATCTCGGCGGCGGCGGCCACGTCGTCGACCCAAACGGTCTGGAACTTCGTCGAGGCCCCGACGACCGGCAGGATCGGCCCGAACCGGGTCATCCCGGCAAAGCGGTTGAAGAACGAATCCTCGGCCCCGAACATCACCGACGGTCGCAGGATCACGGCATCGGGGAACGACTCGAGAATGGCATCCTCGCCCTGTCCCTTGCTCTGGCCATAAAGCGTCTCGGCCTCCGCATCGGCCCCGATGGCCGAGATATGCACCAGCCGTGCCACGCCCTCTTCCTTGGCGATCCGGCCGATTCGCGCGGCCCCCTTGTTCTGCACCGCGTCGAAATTGTTCTTGCCGCCCTTGTCGAACGTGCCGATGCAATTCACCGCGGCATCCGCCCCGCGCAGCACCGAGCGCACGCTCTCGTCATCGCGGATGTTGCACAGCACCGGCTCGACCTGGCCGACGACGCCATAGGTCCGCACATAGACCGCCTCGTTCGGGCGCCGCACGGCCACCCTGACCCGCCAGCCCGCCTTGGCCATCCGCCGCGCGATATACCGCCCCAGGAAACCGGAGCCCCCGAAGATCGTGACGAGTTTTGACGTGGGCATATGCTGGCCTCCGCAGTCTTGCCGTTCACCCCTCTTCCTAGCCTCCCGCGCGGGCTTCGACAAGGCGTGATGCCCGAATGCGCACACACCGGAAAATCGCCGTTGACAGCGCCCCGGCCCCCGGCTAAACGGCGTCCTCACGACACCGGCCCAGGTGGCGGAATTGGTAGACGCGCTAGCTTCAGGTGCTAGTGTCCGTATGGACGTGGAGGTTCGAGTCCTCTCCTGGGCACCATTCCCCGAACATGCAACTTCCCGCCTTGGCCCGGCCCGTGCACCGGCAAACGAATTGACATGGCGCGCCAAGTGTGGGCTTTGCCGTGGGCAGAAGAAACAGGGCCTGAATTCAAGTGTCGGACCAGCAAATCAGCACGCCCAGCCGACTTGTCGCCGTCGTGGTCACCCATGACAGGCTCGACAAGCTCAAGCCGACGATCGCCCGCCTGCTCGACTCCGCGCCCGAACACCTCGCCGCCATCGTCGTCCTCGACAATGCCTCGACCGACGAGACCGCGAACTGGCTTGCCAGCCTCGACAATCCCCGGCTCGACATTGTCACCAGCCGGGTCAATCTGGGAGGCGCCGGCGGGTTCGAGACCGGCATGCGACACGCGGTCGCGCAACACGACCCGGACTGGCTCGTGGTGATGGATGACGACGCGCGCCCATTGCCTGGCGCGCTGGAAGCCTTCCACGCCCTGCCGCCGCATCAGTGGGACGCGATCGCCGCTGCCGTCTATTTCCCCGACGGCCGGATCTGCGAGATGAACCGCCCCTCGCGCAACCCGTTCTGGCACTGGCGGCTGTTCCTGCGTACCTTCCGCAAGGGGCGGAACGGCTTCCACATCCCCCATGCCGAGTACGACGGAGACGGCTGCGAGATCGACGTGACCTCCTTCGTCGGCTTCTTCATCTCCCGCAAGGCGCTGGCCATGGCCGGCTACCCCGACGGCCGACTGTTCCTTTACGGCGACGACGGCCTCTACACCCTGGGCCTCAGCCGCAAGGGCGGGCGCATCGCCTTCCTGCCCCAGGTCGCCTTTGAACACGATTTCACCACCTTCGGCGGCTCCGGCGTCGCCAGCGGGCAACGGTTCCGGCCGCTCTGGAAGGTCTATTACCACCACCGAAACCTGCTTCTGCTCTACCGGATGGCCGCCGGCTGGCTGTTCTGGCCTGCCCTTCTGATCGTGCTGCCGAAATGGTTCTCCAAGGTCCGCCACCACCCCGGCTCCCGCCGCGCTTTCCTGCAACTGATGAGCCGGGCAGTTCTTGACGGCCTGCTCAACCGGCTCGACATCAGCCACGACGCGGTCCGCCGGATGGCCGGCCCCGACACCGGCAGGACCGGGCGGTCTAGCGGTTGAGGATATCGCGACTGTACCGCCGCGTCAGCAAGAGCCCGAAGAACAGCAGCGAAATGCTCACGTAGAACACGAAAACCGTGTCGATATAGGTCGGCGAATAGGTCGTGTAGAACCCGGTCCGTACCAGGCCGGTGACATGCATCAGCGGGTTATACCAGAGGATATCCTGCGCAAGCTTCGGCAGGTCTTCGTAAATGTAGATAATCCCGGACGCGAGGAACAAGGGTCGTGTGATGATGCCCCAGACCATGTCCCAGACCGGGAACAGCCCGATCAGCGTGCAGTTCAGCGTGCCGACCCCGAGGCCGAGCAGCATCGCGAGCGCGAACGCCTCGACGATTGGCCCCAGCTCGAGAACCGTGCGATTTTCCGTGATGCTGAGAATGATGATGAACAGGATGATGCTCGTCATGATCCCGGTCAGGCTGTTCAGCACAAAACGCGCGACGAGAGCGTCGAACCAGTTCACCGCCGGGAACCTCAGCAATGCCTTTGAATAGCTGATCGCCATCGACGTGCTCTTCGAGATCAGCTGGTAAAGGTTGAAGACCACGTAACCGGTCGCGTAAAAAAGGATAAAGCTCGTGCCGAGCGACGGTGTCCGCAACAGCAGCGAAAAACCAATTGCCAGGAACAGGATCGCGGCCAGGGGCTCGACCACACCCCAGATGTAGCCACCCGGCGTGCGCCCGTATCTGGTCGACATTTCCCGCAGCATGAGCGCGAGAATGTTGCGGATGACCGAGAAGCGCACGCGGCTATGCCTGACTTCCCTGTTCTCCGGCGGACCCGCCGAGCCTGTAAATGCCATGTGACCACGGTTGCTCTGGTGATTTCGACGGATAGTATGCTAGACACGGGGCACGATTACAAACGGCTTGAGGCCTGGATCAGACAATAATGACAAATCGCAGCTCAGCGGCGCATGACGCGGCCGCAAAAGAGGGCCAGCCGGGCAATTCCGACGACCCGAACACCGCAAGGGAGTCTCGGTCCGGCACAGGCGGTGCGGATGGTCACGAGGCCGTGCCGTTCGCAACGCGTCGCGGCTCCGATCCGGAACCGGCAGACGATCCCGCGCCGGTCCGCCGTCCGGTGACCGCCGACGCGCCCGACCCCGCGCCGGGCCAGCCGAAAGGCCCGGGCGGCAAGGCTGCGCAAAAATCCGCTCCTCCCGCCGGCAAGAAGGCGCAATCCGGCCAGGCCGCCGGGCCGCAAGGTCAGAAACCCGGTCGGAACGCCGGCAAGCCCGCTGACACCCCGCCGCCGAAGGTGCGCCCGGTAGCCGGCCCGGCAAAGCTTAAGAAACGGCACTGGGGCCTGATCACGTCCTTCCTGTTCCTGACTGTCATCCCCTTCGTGGCCACCGTGGCCTATCTCTTTACCGTTGCCGAGGACCAGTATCACTCGATCGCCGGCTTCACCGTCCGCAGCCAGGAGCAGGGCGGCGCCAACGAACTGCTCGGCGGCCTCGCCGACTTCGCCGGCGCGTCCACCGCCTCCGACAGCGATATCCTGTACGAGTTCATCCAGAGCCAGGAGATGGTCGAATCGGTCAACCAGGCCGTCGATCTGCGGACGCATTACTCGCAGTACTGGCCCAACGACTGGGTCTTCTCGATCTGGAGCGACGCCTCGCAGGAAGACCTGATCTGGTACTGGAACCGCATGGTCGGTGTCTCCTACGACGCGTCGACCGGCCTGATCGAGGTTCAGGTCAAGGCCTTCGATGCCCAGATGGCAAAGCGGATCTCGAGCGAGATCGTGGCAATCAGCCAGGCGCGCATCAACGAGTTGAACCTGCAGGCGCGCGAAGACGCGATGAGGTACGCGCAGGATGACCTCGACGAGGCCATCGAGCGCCTCAAGAACGCGCGCGAAGCCATCACCGAATTCCGCACGAGGTCACAGATCGTCGACCCCGAGACCGATATCCAGACCCGCATGGGGGTGATGACGAGCCTGCAACAGCAGCTGGCCTCAGTGCTCGTCGAGTATGATTTGCTGCGCGGCACCTCGAGCGAGAACGACCCGCGGATCAGGGAAGCCCAGCAGCGTATCGAAGTGATCCGCGACCGGATCGCGATCGAACGGCGCAACTTCGCGTCCTCCAGCACGGAAACCGGCGGCGTCAGCCAGGATTACCCCTCTCTGATCGCCGAGTTCGAAAGGCTGACCGTAGACCGCCAGTATGCCGAGCAGGCCTATACCGCCGCGCTGACCGCGCTCGAAACCGCCCGGGACGAGGCCAACCGCCAGAGCCGCTACCTCGCCACCTATATCAAGCCCACGCTGGCACAGGCGTCCGAATACCCCCAGAGGCTGATATTGACGGGGCTGGCTGCGCTCTTCCTGCTGCTCTTCTGGTCGATCCTCGCGCTGGTCTACTACTCCATCCGGGACCGGTCCTGAGGCCCGCCATGATCCGCTTCGAGAACCTGAGCAAGAGCTTCTGGATCAAGGGGAAGCAGAAGGTCGTCATCGACAACCTGAACCTGACGCTGCCCAGCGGCCGCTCCCTCGGGCTGCTGGGGCGCAACGGGGCCGGCAAATCGACCCTGCTGCAGATCATCGCCGGCACGATGAACGCCGACAGCGGGCGCATCGTCACCGACGGGTCGATCTCCTGGCCGGTCGGCCAGGCCAACTCCATCCACCGCGAGCTCAGCGGCGCCGAGAACGTCAAGTTCCTCGCCCGCATCTACGGCGTCGACACCGAAGAGCTGATTGATTTCGTCGAGGAGTTCTCCGAGCTCGGGGATTTCTTCTACATGCCGGTTCGAAGCTACTCCTCCGGCATGCGCGCACGCCTCGCCTTCGGCGCGTCGATGGGCATACATTTCGACACCTACCTGGTCGACGAGGTGACCGCCGTCGGCGACGCCCGCTTCAAGTCCAAGAGCCAAGAGGTGTTCCAGGCCCGGATGTCGCATTCCAGCGCCATCGTCGTGAACCACTCGATGCCCAGCCTCCGAAAGTATTGCGATTCCGGCCTGGTGCTCGAGAACGGCAGCGTGACCTATTTCGAGGATCTCGACGAAGCGATCGAGTATCACACCGAACAGTTGAAATGACCCGGCCGTCCGGCTGATCGGGTTGCAGTAGCCGGCCTTTCACGTTTAACAGCCAGAACACGAATCCGCGCGAGGCGCACAGGCATGGCGACAGGAAAACTCCTCATGGTGGGGGCCGGGCTGTCCGGGGCGGTCATCGGCCGCGCCCTGGCCGATGCCGGGTTCGACATCACCGTGGTCGATGCCCGCACCCATATCGGCGGCAACTGCCATACCGAGCGTGACCCGCAGACCGGTGTCCTAGTCCATACCTACGGGCCGCATATCTTCCACACGGACGATGCCGAAGTCTGGGATTACGTGAACGGGTTCACCCCGTTCCGGCCCTACATCAACCGGGTCAAGGCCACCGCCCGCGGACAGGTCTTTTCCCTGCCCGTCAACCTGCACACCATCAACCAGTTCTTTGGCACCACCCTGCGCCCGGAAGAAGCGCGCGCCTTCATTGCCGACGCGCAGGCCGACACCACCATCGACACCCCGCAAAACTTCGAGGAGCAGGCCCTCAAGTTCATCGGACGGGACCTCTACGAGACCTTTTTCAAGGGTTACACGATGAAGCAGTGGGGCTGTCACCCCACCGAGCTGCCCGCCTCGATCCTCAAACGCCTGCCGTTGCGCTTCGACTACAACGACAATTACTACAGCCACCGCTTCCAGGGCCTTCCCGAGCAGGGCTATACCGAGCTGGTCGCCCGGATCCTCGATCACCCGTCCATCACCGTTCACCTGTCGACCCGGTTCGACCGGTCGCAGGCGGCCGACTTCGATCACGTCTTCTATTCCGGCCCGCTCGACGGGTATTTCGACTACCGGCTCGGGCAGTTGGGCTATCGCACGCTCGATTTCGAACGCTTCACCCATGAGGGCGATTACCAGGGCTGCGCGGTCATGAATTTCGGCGACGCCGACATTCCCTACACCCGCATCACCGAACACAAGCATTTCGCCCCGTGGGAGAGCCACGCCGCCTCCGTGTGCTACCGCGAATACTCCCGCGCCTGCGGGCCGGAGGACATTCCGTATTACCCCATCCGGCAGGTAAGGGAGAAGGCGCTGCTGGCCGAGTATGCGGCGCTTGCCGAAACGGCCGGCAATACCACCTTCGTCGGGCGGCTCGGCACCTATCGCTACCTCGATATGGACGTGACGATCCGCGAGTCGCTCGAGACCGCCCGCGGTTTCCGGGACGCCTTGGAAAACGGACGCCCCGTCCCCACCTTCTTCAGATCGCCGCTCTGACCCCGCACCGGTCGCCCGCACGGGCACGGCTTTGATGATTGACATGAATTGCCGCGCCGGTGAAAAGTCCGCGCGCAGCAAGGGAAAGAGGCGACATGGCGAACCATCTCTACCGCAACGACCTGCCCGACGGGCTCGACCTCGGCCCCGTGGTGGCCATCGATTGCGAGACGATGGGACTCAACCCGCAACGCGACCGCCTCTGCGTGGTGCAACTTTCGGGCGGCGACGGGAATGCCCATATCGTCCAGATCGCGCAGGGCCAGGCCAGCGCCCCCAATCTCGAAGCCCTGCTCGTGAGCCCCGACGTGCTCAAGCTCTTCCATTTCGGCCGGTTCGACATTGCCGCCATGTACAACGCCTTCGGCGCGCTGGCGGCGCCGGTCTACTGCACCAAGATCGCCAGCAAGCTGATCCGCACCTATACCGACCGCCACGGTCTCAAGTACCTGTTGCAGGAATTGCTCGGCGTCGACATCTCGAAACAGCAGCAATCCTCCGATTGGGGCGCGCCCGAGCTGTCCGAGGCGCAGCTCGACTATGCCGCCTCCGACGTGCTCTACCTCCACCAGCTTCGCGAGAAGCTCGACGAACGCCTCGCCCGCGAAGGCCGCACCGACCTCGCCGGCGCCTGTTTCGGCTTCCTGCCGACCCGCGCCAGGCTCGATCTCGAAGGCTGGCCCGAGATCGACATTTTCGCCCACTGACGATGGCGCGGCGGGACAATCTTCATTCCCGTGTCGTGGCATGGATGAAGATCATCCTGCCGATGGCCGCGCTTGGCATCCTCTCGACCCTTTTCCTGATCTCCAACAATTTCGACCCGAACGAGGGGCTGCCGATGGTCGATATCGACCTCCAGCAGCGCGCCCAGGACCAGGGCGCCACCAATGCCACCTTCGCCGGCGTCACCAGCTCGGGCGACGAGGTGATCGTCCAGACCGTCCGCTCACGCCCCTCGCCCGAGGATTCCCGGCTCTTCCTCGCCGAGGACGTCACGGCCGACTTCCTGCTCAGCTCCGGCGCCAAGGTGAACATCACCTCCGACCGCGGCGAGATGAACCAGTATACCCAGACCGCCTCGCTCGCCGGCAACGTGCATATCGAAACCACCACCGGCTACGTGATGGAGACCGAGCTGCTCAAGGCGCGCTTCGATGATCTCTACGCCGAAAGTCCCGGCCCGGTCGAAGGCACCGCCCCCGCGGGCGACCTTTCGGCGGGCCGGATGGTACTTGAGAACAACGCCGAAACCGGCAACGCACATTTGCTTTTCACCGACGGGGTCAAGCTGATATACCAACCGCAAATTTCCGAGGAATGATCCCCGTGTCCTATTGGTTCAAAGCATTTGCCGCCGCCGTTTTCCTGGCCGTACCCGGCCTCGCCGCGGCACAGGGGGCCCAGGTTGCCTTCGGAAACATGCAGGAGAACAGCAACCTCCCCGTCGAGGTGACCTCCGACAATCTCGATGTCGACCAGGAGGACGGCACCGCCGTCTTCACCGGTAACGTCAAGATCGGACAGGGCGACATGCGCCTGTCGGCCCCGCGCGTCCTGGTCGTCTACAAGGAAGACCAGAGCGGCATCAAAACCCTTCAGGCCACCGGCGGTGTCACGCTGGTCAGTGGGCAGGATGCCGCCGAAGCCGCCCGCGCCGACTACAATATCGAGACCGGAATGATCGAGATGCAGGGCAACGTGCTGTTGTTGCAGGGCGCGAACGCCCTATCTTCGGAGACCATGGTTGTCGATACCCGCGCAGGTACCGCCCGCATGTCGGGCAGGGTCAAAACCGTCCTCAATCAGGGGGGCGAGGAATGACCGTGTCCGAACGCCACCTGCACCTGGCGCATCACAACACCGGGCTCAGCGTGAAGGCCATCCGCAAGAGCTACAAGAAGCGCGTTGTCATCCGCGACGTCTCGCTCGAGATGGAACAGGGCGAGGTCGTGGCGCTGCTCGGCCCCAACGGCTCGGGCAAGACGACGACGTTCTACGCCATCGCCGGGCTGGTCTACCCCGAGGGCGGGCAGGTCATGATCGACGGGCGCAACGTGACGACCCTGCCGATGTACCGCCGTGCCAAGCTCGGCATCGGTTACCTGCCGCAGGAAATGTCGATCTTCCGCGGAATGTCGGTCGAGGACAACATCATGTCCATCCTCGACATCTCGGAACGCGACCGCCACAAGCGCCGCGAAAAGCTCGAGGGGCTGCTCTCGGAGTTCTCCATCGAGCACCTCCGCCGCGTCCACGCGCTGGCGCTGTCCGGCGGGGAACGCCGCCGGGTCGAGATTGCCCGCTGCCTCGCCGCCGACCCGAAATACCTGCTGCTCGACGAACCGTTTGCCGGGGTCGACCCGATCTCGGTGGGCGATATCCGCCGCCTCGTCGCCGACCTCAAGACCCGCGGCATCGGCGTTCTGATCACTGACCACAACGTCCGCGAAACGCTCGAGATCGTCGACCGCGCCTATATCCTGCATGACGGCCAGGTCCTCATGTCCGGCAGCCCGAAAGACGTGGTCGCCAACGAGAATGTCCGCCGAGTCTATCTCGGCGACAATTTCCGGATATCCTGAACAACGCCCGGCACTTGGCCGCGTTTCGCGTCATCCGCCCGTCATACTCCATTGACAAGCGCCCCGGAAACCGCGTCAATTGTCACATGAACTTCTGGCTTACCGTCTGTCGTCGCATAGGCCCCGCATCAACGGGACGGCGCAGGAACAAGCCCGAAGCATGCTGCCACGTGTTGTTTGGATCAGGCTTTTCCGGGGGCGTCACTCTGCCGCCGGCCGATCCGTCGCGTCACTAAAGAGGAGGCACGATGCGCTATCAGATCAGTGGAAAACATATCGACGTCGGCGATGCCCTGAAGTCCCATGTGGAGCAGGAGTTGCAAGGCGTCATCGAGAAGTATGCCGAACGGCCCACCGATGCGCAGATCATATTTTCCAAGAGTTCGAGCGAATTCGCCTGCGAGGCGACCGTTCACCTCTCGACCGGTCTGACGGCGCAGGCCAAGGCGCAAGCCCATGAAATCTATGCCGCTTTCGACCAGTGCAGCGAGAAGATGGAGAAACAGCTGCGGCGCTACAAACGCCGCCTGAAAGATCATCATCGTGCACGCGCAGTGCCTGTTGAACTCGCAGGCGCATCGTCCTATATCCTCGCGTCTGAAAAAGAAGGCGAGGATTCGGAACCCGAAAGCCTGCAGCCGATCATCGTGGCCGAGATGGAAACCAAGATACCGTCTCTTTCGGTCGGCGAAGCGGTCATGCAGATGGAGCTTGCAGGTGTTCCCGTACTCGTCTTCAGGAATGAAGGGAAGAACGGGCTCAATGTCGTATACCGCCGGGACGATGGAAACATTGGCTGGATCGACCCCTAGAACGAGTAGCTGGGTATAGGGTAGCGGGCCGTTTCCGCGGAGCAAAAGATGGACGTTTCAATGATCCTCAAACCCGAGGCCGTGCGTGTATTGTCTGGTGTATCGAGCAAGAAAAGGCTCTTTCACGAACTCGGCATGATCGTGGAATCCGCCTATGATGTCAGCCACACCAACGCGATCGACGCCTTGCAGGAGCGCGAAAGCCTTGGGCCGACGGGCGTCGGCCACGGTGTTGCCCTGCCCCACGCCCGGCTCGACTGCGTCGAGGAAGTGATCGGCGCCATGGTCGTGCTGGAAAAGCCGATCAATTTCGACGCGGTCGACCGCCAGCCGGTCGACCTCGTCTTTTCCCTCTTCGCCCCCAGCGATGCAGGGGTCGAACACCTCAAGGCGCTTGCGCTCGTATCGCGCACCCTGCGCGACCCCGCGCTCTGCGCCAAGCTGCGGGCCAACTCCGACCCGGCCACGCTCTACACGATCCTGACGGAATCCCAGTCGGTTCAGGCCGCCTGACCGGGGCTCACCCCCACGGCCCGAACCCGAACAGGATGTAGTCGCGCTGATAGACCTGCGCGGCAAGCGCCTCTATCTCCGCGTCGTAGATATCTGCCAGCGCATGCGGGTTGTCCGCCTCTGCCGGCCCCGGCGCCGGGGCGTCGGGGTATCCCACTTCCCCCGCCAGCCGCGCCAGCGCCGGCCGCATTTCCTCTTCCCGAAGGATGACGTCCGGCAGCACGAACTGCGCCATGCCCTGCAA
Source organism: Roseovarius sp. (assembly GCF_030373445.1). Classification (GTDB taxonomy): domain Bacteria; phylum Pseudomonadota; class Alphaproteobacteria; order Rhodobacterales; family Rhodobacteraceae; genus Roseovarius. The sequence continues at coordinate 104,973 of NZ_JAUCYU010000004.1, read as the reverse complement.
CGCCGCCGACTGGCTCGCCCAGTGCGCGTCGACCCGGATGCTGGTCTGACCGTTCAAATTGGCCTTCAGGAACTCGAGAAACGCGACAAAGGCCGCGCGATGGGCCGCCACGTCGTAATCTTCCCCCGGCTGATCCCCGGGAATCGGCAGCTTGTGGAAGTTCCGCAGCGTCTTGCGGATATCGGCGAACGTCCCCGGCCCCCGCGGCAGGATACGGGAACAGAACGCCGCATGCGCCCGCGCCACGGGGTGCCGCAGCACGGTAAAGCTCCGGTGCCCCGGCTTGCTCCGCTTCCACTTGCGCAGGCCCTTCTGATTCATCTGAGTGGGCAGCGTCTCGACCGGCACGCCGTCCAGACCCGCCAGCCACTCCAGCACCTCGGCCTCCGGCCCGCCACGCATCGGCATGAACAGAAGCGGCGCCCGCGCACCGGTCACGAAGCCCGGCACCGCCGGCCCGCGGCGCGGCTCGAAGTTCGGCGTCCGGCTCAGGTTGAACCTGTCCAACCCCGAGATCGACCGCTCCATCGCATCGAAGTTCGACACCTTCTCGGACAGCGGGCTGGGGTTCTGCTTCTTCAGCGACTCGTCCAGCTTCTCCAGCCGCTCCTCCGACCCGAGGAACATCGCCAGCCCGTTCATCACCTCGACATCCTGCAGGTCTTCGTAATCGACGTAGAAGGCCGTCTGCCCGCTCACCTGCAACCGGTTCATCAGGTAGACCTGGAACTCCTGAAGCTCGGCGACATGCGCTTCGAACTCCTTCGCGTCGAACGCCACTTGGCTATCCTTGCGACGCTTGACGTTGGTCAGCTTCCACTGCCCCGTCGCCTGCGCGATCTTGAACGAGACATAGCTCTCGGCCGGGTTGCGGGTCAGGATGATCTTGGCACAGCGCGGATCGTCGAGACATATATCCAGCACCCGCGGGTCATGGTCGTGGAAGAACCGGAACCCGCCCATCCCCTCGGTCTTGTCCCGGATCGTCGCGATCAGCGCGGCCGGGTTGGCCTCCCGGTCGGCCTGGGTCACGCCAAGGATATGCGTGGCGTTCGGGTAGCCGATGAAATGCGGGTTGAACGCCTCGCCGTGACAGGTGAACCCCTCGAACGCATTCAGGTTGGTCTCGAGGAAATTCGACCCCGTCCGCATCTCCGCGAACACCACGAAATAATCGAACCTGTCCCCCATCTCGCGTTACCGCACCAGGTAGGGTTTGCGTTTCGATTGCTGCGGCTCGTGCCGGCCATGCGCCACCGGGAAATCCCCCATCAGGTAGGGGTGCATCCCCTGGTTCTTGAGGTTCTGAAGGAACTGGCCAAACCCGGTCAGGTCGGCCATCTTCGGCACCTCCGCCAACCCGCGCTGATACTGCTTGCCGATCTCGTCGATGACCGTCTGCAAGGGCTCCATCGGCGCCTCGATGAACTCCGCCAGCGTCCAGATACGGATTCGCGCCTTGGCCCATTCAGACCGCAGCGCCTTCAGATGCTCGCTCTCGATCTGCTGCAACAGCGCGGCCTCCTTCCGGATGTCCGAGAAATTCTTGTTCGACTTGAACAGCGGAATGGCCCACGCCCCGGTGATCACCGAGATCTGCGCGTTCGGGTCCTTGGCGATATCCCACTCGATCTCCTCGATCATGTCGCGCGGCCCGAACTGGAAGCACTGCCGCTCGCCCCGCGTGTTCCAGATCAGGTTGGTCAGGAAGGCCCGCTTGTTGTAATCGCGCAGCTTCGCGCTGTCGCTCAGCGCGCCGTTCATCACGTGCTGCCCGTCGGAATACTCCACCCGCTCCTTGGCGAAGAGGTGGCCATGCACCCGCGCGCCGGTGGCCTTGGCCAGCCACGGCTCGAAATTCTCGAACAGGTCGCTGAACCCCTCGAAGACCGAGTACTGCGCACAGGTCAGCCCGCCCTCGCGCCCCGGCGCGGGGAACCGGCTCTGCATGTAAAGCCCCGGCCGCCCCCGCGTCCGCCGCTCGACGGCTTTCGAGAAGATCCGGTCGATCTTGCCGGGGTTCGGCTCGGTCCGTTTCATCGCGCTGTCCTGGTCGGTCAGGAAGGCATCGTACAGCCGGTTGGCAAACGGCCAGATCTTCCGCGCGACAAAGCAATCCGACCGCCGCAGAAGCTGCAGGTGGTCGTCGTAGAAGATGTGCGGCTTGCCCTGGTAGTCGAACTTCGACAGCGTCAGCGACCGGCTCTCGATCTTGCGGGAATAGAGCCGCGCCAGCGTCTGGAAATAGCTCTCATCGGGAATCCACACGCGCCGGAAATACCGGTCATATGCCTTGCGCTCGGGGTCTTCCAGGATGGCCGACAGCGTCTGCCGCGTCAGGCACCACCACTGGCTACCCATATGCGGCACCACGCCGTTGGGAATGTGCCGCTTGTAGCCCACCGCCCGCTGGAACTGCACGTACTTGTCGAACAGGTAGCGCTGCTGGCGCCACGAGAACGGAAACCGCAGCGTGAACCGCTCCTGGTCCAGCCCGCCGATCGTCCACGGAACATCCGCCGTCGTCGCCGACTCGATGAAATCGGTGGTCTGCCGGTCGGCGAGATAGTCGATCAGCTCCTGAACCGGACGCAGCGGAAGACAGGCGCCCGATGCAAGGTAGACGTGCCGCACATCGGCAAACTCCGCCAGCATCGTCTCGCCCGCCTCCTGCGTCGCCGCGACAAGGCCCCAGGTGCCCCATTCGCACCGGTGCCGCTTGACGAAACGCACGTCCGGCAGGTCCGACATTGCATTGACGAAAGTGTTGTAGGTCTTGGAAGGCACGTTCCTGTCGACGTGGAAGACGATCGGGCAACCGGCCGCGGCCCAGTGCCGGGCCACCTGCTCGGCCCGGTCGAACGCCGTATGTACCAGCATGATGATGCCAACGCTCATGCCCGTGCCGCCCCTTCCCTCACGCCCAGTTACCCTTTGACATCAGTCCGAGTATCTCTAGTTGCCGCCAGTTTATATATTTTTCCGACCAATTGCACCAAAGCTCTGGATTCCTCTGAATACTTGCGGCGTATGCCTTGTACTCCACGCTGCCGGAATAGTGCTGCCGCCGCTTCAGCTCCTCCTCCGCCTTCTGCGGCAGGGTGTCGAGGAACTTGGTATGAAGCAGCACCCCGCTCGCCTTCTCGCCGCCCCACTGGTCATAGGTCAGGTTCAGACCCCGCGGCAAAAGCGTGTGGGTCGAACTCACATAGGCATAGCGCCGGTCCCACTTCACCAGCGGTATCTTGTTCAGCGCCGGCGCCTTCTTGGGCCGGTCGGGGAAGAACACCCGCGCCCTCGGCCCGCCCTGGATCCACAGGTTCCAGTAGGACCGGTTCCGCTCGATCATGTAATTCCCCGGGTCGAACCACGCGGCAATCTCCACCGGGTCCTGCCCGGGCCGGTAATTCACCGCATCGATCCGGCCTTTCGGGTACATATCCAGAAGCATCGCCCCGAATGACCGCACCCCGGAACTGTCCAGCCAGTCGGTCAGCGCCCGCACCGGCCGGGTGTCGCAGAACGGGTAGACGAACAGCTCGTCCGGGTCGACCACCAGCGTCCAGTGCCCGTCGCCATACTTCCGCTGCAGCCAGTTGAGCCAGTCGACGCCAAAGCGCGACCGCTTGTAGCTGGCCTTGGTGGTCCACAGCGACACGTCCGGCTGCCCGGTCAGGAACTCCCGCCCGCCATCGTCGCTGTCATTGTCGACCATCAGGAAATGCGACACGCCCAGCTTGCGGTAATACTGAAGGAAATAGGGCAGGCGCACGTTCTCGTTCCGGAAGGTCGAGAACAGCAGGATATCACCGGGCTTTATCTGCTTGGTGCGGTCGCGCACCGGCTTCACGGCGAAATGCTTGCGCCACGCCCTGATCTGGGCCCGCTTCCGGCGCAGCCGCATGATATATGACTGCCAAAGGCTCACTGCTTCCTGCCCTGCTTCCGCGCCACCATGACGCCGGACATTACGCCCCGATCGTTAACGTAAGCCTGCCTGCTGCCAAACGCCTGAAACCTGGCTGATCCCCCCGGCCCCGGCAAGGCGGCCCCCAACTCGTAGGGGGCACAATACGCAAGCATCTGAAAATGGCAACAAATCAGGCGGGCAGCGGGGAACATGATCAAATCCAGTTGCCCCGCGACATCAGCCCCATCGCCTCGAGCTGCCGCCAGCTCGTCAGCTTCGTCGACGCCTCGCACCAAAGGTCGGGGTTTTCCACCAGCGCATCATAGTAGGACTCGTATAGCGCGCTGTTGGCGAAATGCTCGCCCCGTTCCTTTTCCTCGGCCGATTTATCCACGATCGTGTGCAGGAATTTCGTATGCAGTAGCAGGCCCGAGGTCTCCTCCCCGCCGGCCTCGTCATACACCCGGTTCAAATCGCGCGGCAGCAGCGCGTGGGTCGAGTTGATATACACGTAGCGCCGGTTCCACTTCACCAGCGGCACCTTCCCCATCGTCGGCGCGCGACGCGGCTCATCGGCAAAGAAACACCGCGCCCGAACCCCGCCCTGGATCCACAGGTTCTGATGCACCGGCTGCTTCTGGATCATGTAATTTCCCGCATCGAACCAGCACAGCGCCTCGAACGGGTCTTCGCCGGCGCGATACTCCTGCGCCCTGACCGGCCCCTTGGGGTACATGTCCAGCATCATTGTCCCGAACGAGCTTCGCCCGGTGCGTTCAAGCCAATCAACCAGCGCGGGAAGCGGGCGCGTGTCATGATGCGGGTAGATCAGGATTTCGTCGGCATCCAGCGTCAGGCACCAGTGCCCATGCGCATGCCGGATCATCAGCCAGGTCAGCCAGTCCAGCCCGAAACGCGACAGCCGGTAACTCTCGGGCGTCGACCACAGCGAAACGTCGGGCTGCTGGGCAAGGTATTCCCGCGTCCCGTCATCGCTCGCGTTGTCGACGAACAGGAAGTGCGCCACCCCCAGCTTGCGGTGATGTTCCAGGAAAAACGGCAGGCGCACCGCCTCGTTCCGCACCGTCGATGCCGCAAGGATCGCGCCGGGCGCGATTTGCGCCGTCCGGTCGATCACCGGCGAAAGCTGCCGCCGCTTCCGCAGCGCACGGAACAACAGCCGCCGCCGCTTCCAGCGCAGCCTGTATTTCGTCGACGCCTCCGCCAGCCAGCCCATCTGCCCGATGTCCGTTTCCTGCAGCCTCGGCGCCAGAATCGGCGTTATTTGTCGTAATGTCCAGTTTGGTGCCAGCGCCACGCGTCGGCGATCATCTCGGCCATGGTCGAACGCTTGGGCTCCCATCCCAGCTCGGCCTTGGCCCGGGTCGAGCCGGACACCAGCTTGGTGCAATCTCCGGGTCGCCTGGACCCCTCGATCACCGGCACCTCGCGGCCCGTGGTGGCACGCGCATGGTCGATCACCTCGCGCACGGTAAATCCGCTGCCGGTGCCCAGGTTGAACACCCGGCTCCCGCGCTTTTCCTCAAGCCATTTCAGGCCAAGCACATGCGCTTCCACCAGGTCCATCACGTGCACGTAATCGCGGATGCAGGTGCCGTCGGGCGTGTCGTAATCCGTGCCGAAGATCGTCAACGCATCCCGCTTGCCGTCCACCGCATCCAGCACCAGCGGGATAAGATGCGTCTCCGGCTGGTGGAACTCGCCCACCTCCGCCTCGGGGTCGGCGCCGGCCACGTTGAAATAGCGGAAGATCACGCTCCGCATCCCGTGCGCCGCCTCGAAATCCGTCAGCATGTCCTCGATCGCCCTCTTCGAGGCGCCATAGGCATTGATCGGCCGCTGCACGCAATCTTCGTCGAGCACCACGTTGTCCTGGTCGCCATAGGTGGCACAGGTCGACGAGAACACGAAATCGAGACACCCGGCCTCCACGGCCGTCCGCAACAGCGTGACCGAGCCAGACACGTTGTTGTCCCAGTAGATACCGGGGTCGCGCATGCTTTCACCCACCTGGCTCAGCGAGGCGAAATGCATCACCGCGCTGGGCTGGTAGGCCGCGAAAACCTGCGCCAGCCGGTCGGCATCGCGCAGGTCGCCCTGCTCGAACGGCCCGAACTTCACCGCTTCTTCCCAGCCGGTGCACAGGTTGTCGTATGTCACCGGCGTATAGCCTGCCGCCTTCAGGCACTTGCAGGCATGCGAGCCGATATACCCGGCGCCGCCGGTGACGAGGATGTTGCTCAATTCAGGTCTCCGGCTTTACTGGGCGGCCTTCTCGGCGTGGACCACCTCGTTCAGGAAGGCCCAGAGATCGGCGCGGAGGTCGTCACGCGCAAGCGCGAAGGCCACCGTCGCCTGCAGGTAGCCGGCCTTCGAGCCACAGTCGTAGCGCTGCCCCTCGAAGCGGAAGCCATAGACTTCCTCGCCGTCGTCGCGGGCGTCGTCAATGGCATCGGTCAGCTGGATCTCGCCGCCGGTCCCGGCCCGCTTCTTGTTGAGCTGCTGCAGCACTTTCGGCGTCAGGATATACCGCCCGATCACCGCAAGGTTCGACGGCGCCTCGCCCGGCGCCGGCTTCTCCACCAGCCCCTTGGTCGAGACGATCCGGCCCATGTCCTCCTTCACGTCGAGAACGCCATAGGCCTGCGCCTTGTCCTCTGGCACTTCCATCGCCGCGACGATGTTGCCCTGCGTCTCCTCGAACGCCTCGACCATCTGCGCGAGGCAGGGCTTTTCGGCGGCGATGATGTCGTCGGGCAGCACCACGGCAAAGGGCTCGTTCCCGATCAGCCGCCGCGCGCACCACACCGCGTGGCCCAGCCCCATCGGCTTGGCCTGCCGGAGATAGGCGACTTCGCCGCTGTCCATATCGGTGCTTTTCAGGATATCCAGAAGCTCCGTCTTGCCGGCCTTGCGAAGCTGCTGTTCAAGCTGGGGCGCGTTGTCGAAGTAGTCCTCGAGCGCGCTCTTCCCGCGCGACGTCACGAAGATGAATTCCTTGATCCCCGCCGCACGCGCCTCGTCGATCGCGTATTGCACCAGCGGACGGTCGACCAGCGTCATGATCTCTTTCGGCACCGACTTCGTCGCCGGTAGAAACCGCGTTCCAAGACCCGCGACCGGAAAGATCGCTTTCGACACTTTTTTGCGCATGAGCAGCTCCTCGCTCTGATTTCGGGCTTTCTCTATACCAATTTGTGAACACACGCACGGGCCCGAAGGAAATTCATTCTTTATTAACAGCCTTTGAGCAATATTTCTCTCAGCCTGCCAGCCGACAACCGATAATAATCCTCTTTATGCCTTTAAATAAGGCTCAGGCAAGACCCATGGCTTGCATCATCGCCTCAATTCTCTCCACGTCCTCGGGGTTGTTCAGCTCCCAGAACTGCCGCCCGCGCGCCTCGACCTCCACGCACAGCACCGTGTGACCGTTCTCCATGAATCGAAGCTGTTCCAACCCCTCCAGGTCTTCCAGCGGCCCGGCCTCCATCGTCGGATAGGCGCGCAACGCGCCGGGGCGATAGGCGTAGACCCCGACATGGTGATAAACCGGCGTCGCCTCCTCGTCGGCATAGGTCCTGCCGGTATAGGGTACGACTTCCTTCGAAAAATAGAGCGCGTGCCGGTCCCTTGTGAACACTGCGGTCGTCCCGCCCACGCGCCCCTGCGCCCGGTCCTCGAGGAAGCTGCGATGCGCGCGGCCGTCACAGACCAGGACCGGCGTTGCCACGTCCGCCTCCGAGTCGCCCCGGATGCCCGCGATCAGGTCTTCCACGAACCACGGCGGCGTCAGCGGCGCGTCCCCCTGCAGGTTCACGACGATATCGTAACCCCCGCCCAGCGCGTCCAGCGCCTCGGCACAGCGTTCCGTCCCGTTCCGGCAGCCCTCCGAGGTCATCACAACCTCGGCGCCGAATCCCTCGGCCGCCTCGCGGATGCGATCGTCATCGGTCGCAACCACCACCCGGTCGACCCCTTCGACGGCCTTCGCCGCCAGCCAGCTCCGCTCGACCAGCGAGCGTTTCTCGCCGGTGGCGCCGGTCAGCTCGACCAAAGGCTTGCCCGGATACCGGGTCGAGGCATAGCGCGCCGGGATGACGATCAGCACACCCATCAGGCGGGCTTCAGCTCCACGCCGGGCGCATAGGCGATGAAGAACGGGTTGGCATAGCCTTCCTTGCCATAGGTCAGCGGGCTGTGGTCATCGAATCGCACCACCTTGCCGCCCGCCCCCTGAAGCACGGCATGGCCGGCGGCGGTGTCCCATTCCATTGTCCGGCCCACGCGCGGGTAGAGATCGGCCTCGCCCGTCGCCACGAGACAGAACTTGAGCGACGAACCCGCGCTCTTGGAATCCTTCACCGCGTACTTGTTGATGTAATCGTCGGTCGCCTGGTCCCGGTGCGACTTGCTCGCCACCACCATCAGCGCGCCGTTGTCGGCATCCGCCACCCGGATCGGCGACAACTCACCGGGGGCGTCCTTGTCGAACGGTCCGGCTTCCTCGACCGCGCTGCCATCCGCCAGCGTGTAGAACATCCGCTCCTTCGCCGGGGCATACACCACGCCCCGGGTCGGCACGCCGTTCTCGACATAGGCGATGTTCACGGTGAAATCGCCCCGCCGGTGGACGAACTCCTTGGTCCCGTCCAGCGGATCGACGATCAGGAACGTCTCGGCCCTCTCGCTATGCGACGCCGCCTGCTCCTCGGTCACCAGAAGGACGTCCGGAAACGCCTTGCGCAGCCCCTCCGAGATCAGCGCATCCGCCGCCTCGTCGGCTTCGGTCACCGGGCTGTCATCCGATTTCACCTTCACGTCGAAGTCGTCCGAATTGTAAATGTCCATGATCCTGTCGCCGGCCTCCAGCGCAAGGCGGCGGGCGACGGGCACGAAGTCGGAATAATCCAATGGGCTGCTCCAAATAGGGGTTGGGCCGGATCACGGCCATGTTGCTAGATCGGTCGGCGCCCCTTATGATACGATCATAACGGGTCGGCAAGAAATCCGTGGCATATTTCGAGCAGTTCACAGGCGGCAGGACAAATGTTTCAGCAGACAAGACCGCGATCGTTCATTCAGTCCGCGTTCGCCATCGGTGAACTGATCTATCACGCCACCGTCCGCAAGGTGCGCAGCACCCACAACAACGCCTTTTTCGCCATCGCCGTGAACATGCTACAGGCGGTCGTTCTCGTCGCCGCCTTCTACGTGATGTTCACCATCCTCGGCCTGCGCGGGGCGAAGCTGCGTGGCGATTTCCTGCTCTACGTGATGTCGGGCATCTTCCTCTACATCACCCATGTCAAATCCGTCGGCGCCGTCTCGGGGGCGGAAACCTCCGCTTCGCCGATGATGCAGCATGCGCCGATGAACACCATCATCTCCATCGCCGCCGGCGCGCTCAGCACGCTCTACATCCAGGCGCTGTCGCTGCTCACCATCCTCTTCGTCTACCACGTGGTCTTCAAACCCTACGAGGTCGATCAACCGGTGCTCGCCTTCTCGATGTTCCTCCTGGCGTGGTTCACCGGTTGCGCCGTGGGGCTGGTGCTGCTGGCCGTCAAGCCGTGGTTCCCCACATTCGTGTCCGTCTTCACGCAGGTCTACCAGCGCGCCAACATGATCGCCTCGGGCAAGATGTTCGTCGCCAACGCCCTGCCGCCCACGATGCTGATGCTGTTCGACTGGAACCCTCTCTTCCACTGCATCGACCAGGCGCGCGGCTTCGTCTTCATCAACTACTTCCCGCGCAACTCGAATATCGAGTACCCGATCATCGCAGCCCTGGTGCTGATCATGCTGGGGCTGATGGGCGAATTCTACACGCGTCAGCATGTCTCCAGCAGCTGGGGCGCACGCCGGTGAGGCGCGCGTTCCTCCTCTGCCTGTGCCTCTGGCTCGTCCCGGTGGCTGCCTCGGCCCAGACCCTGCCGGCGATCTACGACGTCTCCGGCGTTGCCGCCAACGATACGCTCAACGTCCGCTCGGGCCCGTCCACCGATCACGCCGTGATCGCCAAGCTGCCGCCCGATGCCGCCGGTCTCGAAGTGGTCGATTCCGACAAGACCGGCGAATGGGGCCTCATCAATACCGGCGAGGCGTCCGGCTGGGTCGCCCTGCGCTACATGGCCCGCCAGCCCGGCCAGCCCGCCACCGGCCTGGCCCGCAACCTCGCCTGTTCGGGGACAGAGCCGTTCTGGTCCTTCAGCCTCACCCCCGACCGCAAGGCTGAGATGACCCGCCTGGACACCAAAGTGCCCTTCGCCGATGTTCTCGTCGTGCCCTCGGCCAACCGGCCCGACCGGCACGCGCTCTTTGCCGACGGCGGCGATACCGTGGTCACCGCCATGGTCGGCCGCAACCAGTGCTCCGACGGCATGTCCGACCGCGCCTACGGCCTCGGGATCGACCTGCTTGTGACCGACAAGACCGAGGTGAAGGTCTATTCCGGCTGCTGCTCGGTCGCACCCTAATCCACCACCCGCATCGTCAGGTTGATCCGCCCGCCCCTGGGCAACAGCGTCGAAGTCCCGAACCGGATCTTGTCGAGCCCATGGTAAAGCAGCCGCGCCTCGCCCCCCAGCACCACCACGTCGCCCGACCGCAGCCAGACCGACTGCGTCTTGCCGCCCCGCGTGGCGTTGCCGATCCGGAACAGCCCCTCGTCGCCCAGCGACACCGACAGCACCGGCCAGCCGAAATCGGCCTCGTCCCGGTCCTGGTGCATCCCCATCCGGGCGGCCTCGTCATAATAGTTCACCAGGCAGCAATCCGGCATCCGCTCTTCGCTGACCAGCGCCCGCCAGATCGCCAGCACGCTCTCCGGGATCGCCGGCCAGTCCTGCCCGTCGGGATGCTGCCGCTCGTACCGGTATCCCTTGCGGTCCGAATACCACCCGTATGTCCCGGCCGAGGTCATCTTCACCCGCATCGGCTTGCCATAGGGCGTCATCGGCGAGAACAGCGGCGCCGCCTCCGCCACCCCGCGGATATCCTCGACCACCCGTGCCTGCCCCGCGCGGTCGAGGAATCCCTCGTAAACATCCACGCCCCTGATCGTCTGCGTCGGCTTCATCTCACCCTCCGGTCCGATTCCGCGTCCTTCCTACCTCAGTTGTTCCAATTTTGCAGGTTACGCCGCGCAGCGGCGCTTGCAGGGGCCAACCGGCCTGCCTATATACGCCCGGAAGCGCAGGACGGGCCTCGCCCGGTCTGCCCGAGTATCGGGGCCGGATGCCATAAAGGGTCCGGTCATCGTTGAAATCGCCTTAAGAAGAAGGGATCGAAAAACATGTCCAAAGTGATTGGTATTGACCTCGGCACCACCAACAGCTGCGTCGCCCTCATGGATGGCAGCCAGGCCCGCGTGATCGAGAACTCGGAAGGGGCACGGACGACCCCCTCCATCGTTGGCTTCACCGAAGACGAACGCCTCGTCGGCCAGCCGGCCAAGCGCCAGGCGGTCACCAACCCCGAAAACACCATCTTCGGCGTCAAGCGCCTCATCGGCCGCCGGGTCGACGACCCGGATCTCGCCAAGGACAAGAAGAACATGCCGTTCTCCGTCATCGACGGCGGCAATGGCGACGCATGGGTTTCCGTGCGGAACGAGAAGTATTCGCCCTCGCAAATCTCTGCCTTCATCCTCGGCAAGATGAAGGAAACCGCCGAAAGCTACCTCGGCGAAGAGGTGACGCAGGCCGTCATCACCGTTCCCGCCTATTTCAACGACGCCCAGCGTCAGGCCACGAAAGACGCCGGCAAGATCGCCGGCCTCGAAGTGCTGCGGATCATCAACGAACCGACCGCCGCCGCGCTGGCCTACGGGCTCGACAAGGAAGACACCCATACCATCGCGGTCTATGACCTCGGCGGCGGTACCTTCGACGTCACCATCCTCGAGATCGACGACGGCCTCTTCGAAGTCAAATCCACCAACGGCGACACGTTCCTCGGCGGTGAAGACTTCGACATGCGCATCGTCAACTACCTCGCGGACGAGTTCAAAAAGGAACACGGCGTCGACCTCACGCAGGACAAGATGGCCCTGCAGCGCCTGAAAGAGGCGGCCGAGAAAGCCAAGATCGAGCTGTCCTCCTCCTCGCAGACCGAGATCAACCAGCCGTTCATCTCGATGAGTTCGAGCGGCCAGCCCCTGCACATGGTCATCAAGCTGACCCGCGCCAAGCTCGAAAGCCTCGTCGGCGACCTGATCCAGGCCTCGCTCAAGCCGTGCAAGGCCGCGCTGAAAGATGCCGGCATGTCGGCCAGTGAAATCGACGAGATCGTTCTCGTCGGCGGCATGACCCGCATGCCCAAGGTCGTCGAGGAAGTGACCAAGTTCTTCGGGAAAGAGCCCCACAAGGGCGTCAACCCCGACGAGGTCGTCGCCATGGGCGCCGCCATCCAGGCCGGCGTGCTTCAGGGTGACGTGAAAGACGTGGTCCTGCTCGACGTGACCCCGCTGTCGCTGGGCATCGAAACGCTGGGCGGTGTCTTCACCCGCCTGATCGACCGCAACACCACGATCCCGACCAACAAGTCGCAGATCTTCTCGACCGCCGAAGACAATCAGTCGGCCGTGACGATCCGTGTCTTCCAGGGCGAGCGTGAGATGGCCGCGGACAACAAGCTGCTCGGCCAGTTCAACCTCGAGGATATCCCGCCGGCCCCCCGCGGCATGCCCCAGATCGAGGTGACCTTCGACATCGACGCCAACGGCATCGTCTCCGTCGGCGCCAAGGACAAGGGCACCAACAAGGAGCAGAAGATCACGATCCAGGCGTCGGGCGGCCTGTCCGAGGAAGACATCGACAAGATGGTCAAGGACGCCGAGGAGAACGCCGAAGCCGACAAGGCCCGCAAGGGTATGGTCGAGGCCCGCAACCAGGCCGAAAGCCTCATCCACTCGACCGAGAAGTCGATGGAAGAGCATGGCGACAAGGTCGACCCGACCACCATCGAGGCGATCGAACTGGCCATCGCGGCGCTCAAGGACGAGCTCGAGAAAGAGGATGCCACCGCCGAGAAGATCAAGGCCGGCATCCAGAACGTGACCGAGGCCGCGATGAAGCTGGGCGAAGCCATCTACAAGGCCAGCCAGGAAGAGTCGGATGACGAGCCCGCCGCGGCCGACCGCAGCGGTTCGGACGACGACGATATCGTCGATGCCGACTTCGAGGATCTCGACGACGACAAGCGCGCGTGAGCGGCGCGACGGTTGACCGGGGGCCCGCTCAGGGCCCCCGTTTGACCTTTTGAAGGAGATCCGAGATGTCCAAACGCGACTATTACGAAGTACTTGGGCTCTCAAAGGGCGCGTCGGCAGACGAGATCAAGAAAGCCTACCGGAAGAAGGCCAAGGAACTTCACCCCGACCGAAACAAGGACAACCCCAACTCCGAGAAGGCATTCAAGGAGGCGGGCGAGGCCTATGACGTCCTGAAAGACCCCGAGAAGAAGGCGGCCTATGACCGCTTCGGCCACGCGGCCTTCGATGGCGGCATGGGCGGCGGCCCGCGCCCCGGCGGCATGGGCGGCGGCGCCGGCCAGGGCGATTTCGCCTCGGCCTTTTCCGACGTCTTCGACGACCTGTTCGGCGATTTCATGGGCGGCCAGCGCGGCGGCGGACGCCAGCGCGCCTCGCGCGGGTCCGACCTGCGCTACAATCTGCGCGTCACGCTCGAAGAGGCCTATGGCGGCCTGCAGAAGACCATCAACGTGCCCAGCTCCGTCACCTGTGACGCCTGCGACGGCACCGGGGCCGAAGGCGGCGCCGAGCCCACCACCTGCCCGACCTGCTCGGGCATGGGCAAGGTCCGCGCGCAACAGGGGTTCTTCACGGTCGAACGCACCTGCCCCACATGTTCGGGGCTGGGCCAGATCATCAAGAACCCGTGCAAGTCCTGTCACGGCCATGGCCGGGTGGAACGCGACCGTTCGCTCAGCGTGAACATCCCCGCGGGCGTCGAAACCGGCACCCGCATCCGCCTCGCCGGCGAAGGCGAGGCCGGGATGCGCGGCGGTCCGGCGGGCGACCTCTACATCTTCATCGAGGTGGCCCCGCACGAGCTGTTCCAGCGCGAGGACAAGAACCTGTTCTGCCGCGTGCCCGTCTCGGTCAGCACCGCCGCCCTTGGTGGCGATATCGAGGTGCCCACCATCGACGGCGGCCGCAGCCGGGTGAAGATCCCCGAAGGCTCGCAGACCGGGCGCCAGATGCGCCTGCGCAACAAGGGCATGCCCTCGCTCCGCGGCGGCGCCCATGGCGACATGTTCATCGAACTGGCGGTCGAAACCCCGGTCAACCTGACCTCGCGCCAGAAAGAGCTTCTGCGCGAATTCGCCGGTCTCAGCGAAGACAACAACCCCGAGAGCAAGAGCTTCTTCTCCTCGGTGAAAAGCTTCTGGGACTCGATGAAAAGCTGATCGCCCTACCCGGCGCGCCCCTTCGGCGCGCCGGTATGCGCTTCAGGCTCCCTTACACTCGTAAAACCCGCGATAGCCCACCGTCAGCCCCGCATCGAGGGTCATGACAAGGTCGGCCGCCGCTTGCGTGGCACCCTCCACGCGTGTCACCTGCAAATAGACGCCCTCGGCCGCAAACCCGGCCTCCGCATCGCCCTGCAGTTCAACGAGCCGCCCGTTCACCTTCATCACCGCCGCGCCGCTGCCATCGGTGGCAAGAACCGCCGGGCTGTCCAGCGTCCGCAGGAACCGGCAATCCGCCTCGCCATCCAGCACGCCGCCGATCTCGTCAACGCTCATCGCCTCGGCATCCAGCGTCTCGACCCGAACCTCCGACAGCGCCTCGTCAACGGTGGCCACCGGCGCCACCTCGCCGCCTGACCGCGCGGGAATGGGCGCGCTGCCCTCCTCGGGATGGGCGATCAGGTATTTCATCTCGGCAATCTCCTTGTTCTGCGCCGCGATGATGCTGTCGGCCAGCTTCCGCACCCGCGGGTCGGAAATGTTCGCCCGGCTCGAGGTCATGATGGCAATCGAATGGTGCGGAATCATCGCCCGCATGAAGCTCCGGTCCTCCACCGTCACCTGACTGCGCACGAGGTACAGCATCGCCGCGAACAAGATCACGCTGCCCGTGAAGATCGCGATATTCGCCTTCCGGTTCGTATACATCGCCAGCATGAAGGACAGCATGATCACCGCCATGGTCGCGCCCATCAGCACCGCCATGTAGGCCCGCGTCTCGCTGAAAAGCGCGTGCGGCCAAAGATAGGTGTTCAGGTACATCAGCCCGAACATCACCAATGTCGAGGTCCCGATCATCGCGAAAAAGCGCCAGTAGGACATGGAAAACCTCCTTTCGTATCGATCCTCCCTACACAATCAACGGGGTTACAGCGCTGGAAGGTTCCATGACGTCCTGCGGCTTGATTTTCCGAAGCCGGGTGCGTATCTCCCCCTCAGGCAAGGACGACCTCGCCCGATCCACCGATCTTTCCACGGGACGACCCGGCACTTTTCGGAGATTTCCCGTGCGTACCACCCTCGACCGTATCCGCCAGGCCCTCGCCTTCGAGATCCTCGGCATCCTCATCGTCACCCCGCTCTTCTCATGGCTGTTCGATCACGGCATGGCCGAGATCGGCGTGCTCGCCATCATCAGCGGTACGCTGGCGACACTGTGGAACTATCTCTTCAACCTCGGCTTCGACCATGCCCTCCTGCGCTGGCGCGGCACGGCCCGCAAAACCCTGCCCCTGCGCATCGCCCACGCCACCCTGTTCGAGCTGACCTTCATGGCGCTCCTCCTGCCGGTCGTGGCGTGGTGGCTCGGCATTTCGCTCCTCGCGGCCCTGCTGCTCGACCTCTCCTTCGCGGTCTTCTACCTCGGCTACACCTTCGTCTTCACGCTTGGCTACGACCGCCTCTACCCGCCCGAGGCGCCGCAGCGGGCTTAGAGGGTGGCGACGTAGGCGCGGTTTGGCCACTAGAGTTTCGATAGCTGGCTAGGCAAGTTCGCACCTGCCTAGCCTTATCTTTTGAGCGGTACTACCCGAGCCGCTTGCATTCCCGGCATTTCGGCTTTCCGCCGGTGCCGGAACGCAGATTTTCGCGCTCGATGTTGTTGCCCGTATTACAGTTGGTATCGTCGTGATACACATCTGATTTGATTGAGTGCCAAGGCGCTCTCTTTGCCATTTCGATGGCCTTTCTCCGGTCTCGCCGGATTGAGGAGATCGCCCTTGACAGCTTCAGCCTTTAAGATTCTACTGGCTGAGTCCACGCAGTCTTGAGCAACCTCGGTTGCGGTTGACTGAAGGTAAAGCGTTGCCGGGAGAGGTAAGAGAATCCCGGCAACGCGCCTTCAGGCACCGTATGATTCCGTGTAGTTGCCGTTGAGTCAACTATTTCTTGTGGATAAGTAAGCGCTGACCGCTATTTGAAGGGCCAGGTTCTTGATATAGTGGTTGCTTTCATCGTTCGCACAAGGGCTCCCACGGAATTCCGCTTAACCCTTCGCTAACCAAACTCCCGCATCGTGAGGGGCATGAGCAACCCTCGTGCCTTCTCCGACCTGTCCCTCCCGCTCTTCGACAGCGACGACTGCGCCGCGCCCGCCAGCGAGCGGAAGGCGAAACAACCCTCCTACCTCCGCGACCACCGCAAACGCCTGCGCGACAGGTTCCTCGCCGGCGGCCCCGCCGCCCTGCCCGATTACGAGATGCTGGAGCTTGTCCTCTTCCGCGCCATCCCCCGGCGCGACGTCAAACCCCTCGCCCGCGCCCTGCTCGACCGGTTCGGCGACTTCAACGGCGTCCTCTCCGCCCCGCCCGACCAGCTTGAGGCGCTCGACGGCGTGGGCGAGGCGGTGATCTGCGAGCTCAAGGTGATCGAGGCCGCGGCCCACCGCCTTTCGCAATCCCGCATCCGTCACAAACAGGTGCTTTCCTCGTGGGATGCGCTGCTCGACTATTGCCGCACTACCATGGCCCACCGTCCCACCGAACAGTTCCGCGTCTTCTACCTCGACCGCAAGAACATCCTCATCGCCGAGGAGGAACAGGCCGAGGGCACCGTCGATCACGTCCCCGTCTACCCCCGCGAAATCGTGAAGCGCGCGCTGCTGCTCAACGCCAGCGCCCTCATCCTTGTCCACAACCACCCCTCGGGCGACCCCACCCCGTCAGAGGCCGACATCGCCATGACCCGCCAGGTCACGCGCGCCGCCGACGCGCTGAACATCGTGCTGCACGACCATGTCATCATCGGCAAATCGCAGGAGCTCAGCTTCCGCGCCGAAGGCTACCTGTAAGCCCGCTCAGCGCACCCAGACCTCGACCCGCCGGTTCACCTGCCGGCCCCAGGCGCTGTCGTCGCAGGCCATCGGCATCGCCTCGCCAAACGCCTCCGTCTCCAGCCCGATCCGCGACAGGTTCGCCGTCTCCGCCGCCTCGACCACGGCATCGCGCACCGCGTCCGCCCGCCGCTGGGCAATCTTCAGGTTCGCGACCGCCGACCCGTCACTGTCGCTGAACCCCACGAAGACAAGCCGCCGCGCATCGTACAGCCCCACCTCCATCGCCCGCGCCAACTGCTGCACGTTCGACCGCGATTGCGCGTCCAGCCGCACCGACCCGGTCTCGAACCGGAAGGTTGTGGTCAGCCGGTCAAGCGGCGTCAGGAACGCCACCATCCGCTGGAGCTCCGCCAGCGACGTCTCCTCGCCCGCCCGCGCAATGGCATTGGCAAACCGGTCCCCCTGCTGGTGAATCGGTATCTCCTCCGGCGCCTGGTCGACGAACCCGGCCCGCCGCATCACGAGCTGCGCCGACGGGTCCCGCAAATAGCCCATGAACTCGCGCACCAGCTTGGGAAACCGCCGCGCCGGAAGGTACAGGAACATCGGCGAGGTCAGCGGGTAATCCTCGGTTTTCACCGCCTGCCGCCCGGCCCGCAGCACGAACCCGCACTCCCCCCGGATCGCCAGCTCCCACGCCGCGTCCGTCTCCGACCGGCTGGTCACCCCGATCGCGAACGGGTCGGCCGCCACGGCCTCGGCCAGCCCCGGCCCCGCCGGATGAAACGTCACCTCTTCAAGCAACGCCTTGAACGCCGGCTTCAGAAGCCGGTCCTCCGTCGCCTGCCCCAGCCCCGAACGCGGCCCGTGCACATGCACCGCGATCGGCGCGTTCGGCCCGCCCAGCGCCTCCCAATTGTCGATCTCGCCGGTCAGAACCCGCACCAGCTCCGGCACCGAGACCGATTGCACCGGGTTCGACGGCGCCACCACCGGCACCAGCGCGTCCAGCGCGATCACCCGGCTGCCGTTGCGCGACGACAGGTCGCCGATCCCGGCCTCCTGCCCGCGCGCCACCTCCTCGCGCCGCACCTCGCGCAGTGCCATCACGATATCGGCCTCGTCGGCCAACAGGTCGGCAAACCCCTCGTCGGTGTTGTTCAGCCGAAAGGTGAACTCACCCAGCACCCGGTTGTCCTGCGCCGGGTCGGTGATCCGGTAAATCGCCTCGTTGTCCGAGATGATCTCCCGACCCGCCTCGAAACTGTGGCGGATCGCGAACGCCTCCAGAAGCGCCGGCATCAACACCCGCCCCACCGTCGGCGCGCCGGAAAACGTCACCCGCGCCACGAAAGCCTCGAGATCGGGGCAGCCCGGCCCCTCGCACAGCACGCCCGAGCCGTCGACCGTCAATTCCCCATAAACCGTATCGACCCGGTAGAACTCGCCATCGAAACCCAGCAGGTTGCCGGAAATCTCGACATCGCCATCGCGCGAGATAAGCGTGACATCCTGCGCCAGCCCGTAACCGGCAAGCGTGCAAAGAAGAAGTGCGGCGAAACTCGCCGCACGTACAATCGCCATGAAATGACTCCCGGCCGCAGCGTTCTAGTTGCGGGCGATATTCAAGTCATCAAACAGGTTTTTCAACACCAGATAGTCGCCAACCGCGTCACATTCCGGCATCGCCAGCACCAGTTCCTTCGCGGCCATCCGGGCGTTGCCGGATTTCTGAAGGATCTGCGCCTCGATATCGGTGTTGCAGTTGTCCTCGGTCACCTCGGCTTCGAGGTTGATCATGATCACGCCTTCCTTCAGCGCGGTGCCCGACGGGAAGGTATAGATCTCTGCCATCATCGGGTTGAACGCGTCCGGGTCGCCCAGACGGGTGATGAACCCGCCTTCGCCCTTCGCCGCGCTGGCAAGGTCACGCGCGGCCCCGGCCCAGACATGGCCCGCACCCTCGTACCCCGCCTCGTATTCCAGCGCGTGAATCTGCAAGCCCTCCGGCCCGTTCCACTGCACCACGGCGCGATCGTAATATTCCAGCGTCCCGATGTCGGCATTGGCCACGGCACTTGCACCGCTGGTGAAGGTCGCGATGAAGATCGCCGCCTTGTTGAGCGCGGGCACGCTGATCTCGGCACGTCCTTCGTCATCGGTCGCATCCGCGAACATCATGCCGTTGTGGTGCAGGGTGAACCGCTCGTTGGCCAGGCACGGCGCGTTCAGCGTCAGCTTGACCATCGCGGCGGCCACAGGCTGTGCGTCGAAGGCGATGTCGCAGCCAAAACTCGGCGCCGGCTCTTCCTGCGGAAGCTCGGTGATCGGCTCGTCTTCCAGCGCGGCCAGCGTCACCGGGTTGTCCGGCAGCATCTCGGGCTGCGGCGCGGCCGAGGGCGGCACCGGGATGGCTGCAGTCAGCGCGATATCCTCGAGCTGAACTTCCTCGTCCCCGTCCACCGGCGCCCTCAGCGCCTCTTCCACCATCGGAACCACGTCCTGAATGGCGCTGACCGAGGCCACCTGGACGGAGCCGGGCGTCGAACGGTCCGGCGCCTGCATGTAATGCTGCATGAAGAAGCCCGTTCCCACGGCACAGAACAACGTCCCGAGGATCGTGATAATACGTCTGGCACTGATCATGGCATACTCCCGCACCGAAAAGATCAGCGGCAGGGATAGAAAGAGAAAAAGGCCGCCATGAGGCAGCCTTATGATTTGATTATGCTCAGGTTAGGGCGCCCGGGATTCAGACGAACTGGCCGTGGCAGTGCTTGAACTTCTTGCCCGAACCACAGGGGCAGGGCTGGTTCCGGCCCGGATTCCCCCATGTTTCCGGATTGGATTCGTCGAACCCTTCCGGCGACGACGTCTCCTGCACGATCTGGCCTTCCTTCTCGGTCTCGGCCTGCGCCGCCATCGCCGCGCGCTGCTGCTCGATATCGGCCAGCATCGACTGCTGCTCTTCCTCGGTCATCGGCCGGATCTGCGACAGTTTCTGCGTCACGTCCTGCCGCAGGCTGTCGAGCATCGTCTCGAACAGCTGGAACGCCTCGGTCTTGTAC
This sequence comes from Roseovarius sp., assembly GCF_030373445.1. GTDB lineage: Bacteria > Pseudomonadota > Alphaproteobacteria > Rhodobacterales > Rhodobacteraceae > Roseovarius. The sequence goes on along the minus strand of NZ_JAUCYU010000004.1, from coordinate 84,704 downwards.
TCGTTCAGCGGGTCGCGCTGCGCATAGCCGCGGAAGCCCACAACGCTGCGAAGATGCTCCAGCGTCAGCAGGTGCTCGCGCCATTTCTGGTCGATCGTCTGAAGCAGGATCTGCTTTTCGATGCTGCGCATGTTCTCGGCACCGAAGGCGGCGGTTTTCTGCGCCATCATCTCGTCGGCGGCCTTCTCGACCCGCTCGGCGATATCCTCGTCGTCCACGCCTTCCTCGTCAGCCCATTCCACCACCGGAAGCTCGAGGTTCAGCTTCTCGCGCACCGCCGCGTCGAACCCTTCCATGTCCCACTGGTCGGCATAGGTCTTGGGCGGCATGTACTGGTCGACCAGCTCGTCGATCACCTCGCCGCGCATGTCCTGCACGATCTCGCTCAGGTCCGACGCCTTCATGATGTCGAGCCGCTGCTTGAAGATCACCTTCCGCTGCTCGTTCATCACGTCGTCGAATTTCAGCAGCTGCTTCCGGATGTCGAAGTTCCGCCCCTCGACCTTAGCCTGGGCCCGCTCCAGCGACTTGTTCACCCACGGGTGAATGATCGCCTCGCCTTCCTTCATGCCGAGGCCCGACAGCACCTTCTCCAGCCGCTCCGAACCGAAAATCCGCATCAGGTCATCGTCGAGGCTCAGGAAGAAGGCCGACCGCCCCGGGTCGCCCTGACGGCCCGACCGGCCACGCAGCTGGTTGTCGATCCGGCGGCTTTCATGCCGCTCGGTGGCCAGCACGAACAGCCCGCCCGACTCGATCACCGCCTGCTCGTCGGACTCGTGATCCGCCTCGATCCGCTGGCGGATCTCCTCGGGGTCCTTCTCGGGCTCGGCGGCAATCGCCTCCATCACCTTGAAGTCCACGTTGCCGCCCAGCTTGATGTCGGTGCCCCGCCCGGCCATGTTGGTGGCAATCGTCACGGCGCCCAGCCGGCCCGCATCGGCGACGATCTGCGCCTCCTTCTCGTGCTGGCGCGCGTTCAGGACGTTATGCTCGATCCCCGCCTTGGTCAGCAGCTGGCTCAGCATCTCCGACTTCTCGATCGACGTGGTCCCCACCAGCACCGGCTGCTTCTTCGCGTGGGCCTCGTTGATCGCCTCGATGATGGCGTTGTACTTCTCTTCCTGCGTCCGGTAGACGGCATCGTCCTGGTCGATCCGGGCAATCGGCAGGTTCGTCGGCACTTCCACCACGCCAAGCCCGTAGATCTGCGCGAATTCCTCCGCCTCGGTCGCCGCCGTGCCGGTCATGCCCGCCAGCTTGTCATACAGCCGGAAATAGTTCTGGAACGTCACCTGCGCCAGCGTCACGTTCTCGGGCTGGATGTCACAACCCTCCTTCGCCTCGATCGCCTGGTGCAGACCCTCCGACAAGCGCCGCCCCGGCATCATCCGCCCGGTGAACTCGTCGATGAGCACGACCTCCTTGCCGCGCACGATGTAATCCTTGTCCTTCTGGAACAGCTTGTGCGCCCGAAGCCCCTGGTTCACGTGGTGCACGATCGTCGTGCTCTCGGGGTCGTAAAGCGATTGCCCCTCTTCCAGAAGCCCGTTCTCCCGAAGCGTCGCCTCGAGAAACTCGTTCCCCTCGTCGGTGAAGGTCACGTTCCGGGTCTTCTCGTCCACCGTGTAGTGATCCTCCGACAGGGTCGGGATCAGCTTGTCGATGGTCACGTAAAGCTCGCTCCGGTCCTGCGCCGGGCCGGAAATGATCAGCGGCGTCCGCGCCTCGTCGATCAGGATGCTGTCCACCTCGTCGACGATGGCGAAATGATGCCCGCGCTGGCTCATCTCCTTGAGCGACGATTTCATGTTGTCGCGCAGGTAGTCGAAGCCAAGCTCGTTGTTGGTCGCATAGATCACGTCACAGGCATAGGCCTGCTTCTTCTCGCCATCCGGCTGCTGCGGGTAAACCACGCCCGTGGTCATGCCCAGCGCGCCATAGACCTTGCCCATCCACTCGGCATCCCGCTTGGCCAGGTAATCGTTGACGGTAACGATATGCACGCCCTTGCCGCTCAGCGCGTTCAGGTAGGCTGGAAAGGTCGCAACCAGCGTCTTGCCCTCGCCGGTCTTCATCTCGGAAATGTTACCCTGGTGAAGGAAGATGCCGCCCATCAACTGCACGTCGAACGCCCTGAGGCCCAGCGCCCGGCGGGCCGCCTCGCGGCAATTTGCAAAGGCTTCCGGCAGGATCGCGTCAAGGCTCTCGCCCCCGGCGACCCGCTCCTTGAGGTCCGCCGTCCGGTCGATCAGCCCCTGGTCGCTCAACGCCTCGAACTCGGGTTCCAGCGCGTTGATCTTCTCGACCAGCGGCCGTGTCGCCTTTACCTTCCGGTCGTTCGCCGTCCCGAAGATTTTCTTGGCGACAGTGTTGATACCCAGCATAGCGTGTCCGTTCCGGTGTTTCGCAAGTTCGTGAAAGGCAATTGCTTGCCCCTGCCTCTATGCGCCCCTAGAACGGGGCCAAGCGGGCGGTCCTGCCTTGATCATAAGGCGATGTAAGGGGCCGCCGAACGAGTGTCAACGTAACAGGGCGCCGCGCCCTGATCCCGACCAGAAAAGGACAGCCCATGCCCGCAACCCTTCGCCCGATCCTCGCCGCCGCCTTCGCCGCGGCGATGGTGACAAGCCCCTTTGCACAGGCACAGGAAACCGCCGATCCGAACGAGGTCGTGGCCACCGTCAACGGCACCGAGATCACCCTCGGCCACGTCATCGCCGTCCGCGCCGATCTGCCGCGGCAATATGATCAATTCCCGCCCGAACTGCTGTTCCAGGGCATCATCGACCAGCTCGTGCAACAGACCCTGCTGCAGCAATCCTTCGAGGGCGACCTGTCCCTTCAAAGCAAGATCCTGCTGGAGAACGAGGAACGCGCCGTCACCGCCGGAGAGGTCATCGCCCAGGTGATGGAAGGCGGCGTCGACGAAGCCGAGCTTCAGGCCGCCTATGAAGAGCAATACCCCGAGGAAGCCGGCGAAATGGAGTACCGCGCCTCGCACATCCTCGTCGAGACCGAGGAAGAAGCGCAGGCGCTCGTGACCGAACTCGAGGACGGCGGCGATTTCGCCGCGCTCGCCCGCGAGAACTCCACCGGTCCCTCCGCCTCCGCCGGCGGCGATCTGGGCTGGTTCGGCGAAGGCGACATGGTCGAACCCTTCTTCGAAGCCGTCGCCGCGCTCGAGACCGGCGGCGTATCCGACCCGGTCCAGACCCAGTTCGGCTGGCATGTCATCACCCTCGCCGAAACCCGTGAAAAGGAACGCCCCGCCTTCGACACGGTTCGCGACGAGCTCGAGAACCAGGTGCGCGAGCAAATGCTTGCCGCCCATGTCGAGAAACTGTCGGAGAACGCCAAGATCGACCGTCCCGACATCTCGAACATCAACCCCGAAGCCATCAACGACCCGAGCGTTCTGGAGAACTGAACATGGGCGCAACCCCTCCTCTTTCCCCGCTGGCCCCCGCGGCGTTCCCGTCGCTGCCCGAGATCGGCGGGGTCAGCTTTGCCACGGCAGAGGCCGGGGTGCGCTATGCCGGGCGAACCGACGTGATGCTGGCGCTGCTGGCGCCGGGCACGGCCATGGCCGGGGTCTTCACCCGGTCGGCCACCCGCTCGGCGGCGGTGCTCGACTGCCAGAAGAAGATCGCCTTCCAGTCCGAGGCGGGCGCGGCGATCATCGTGAATTCCGGCAACGCCAACGCCTTCACCGGCCGCAACGGCGAGGCGGCGGTCACCGCCGTCACCTCCGCCGTCGCCAACACCCTCGACGTGCCAGAGGCGCGGGTCTTTTCCTCCTCCACCGGCGTGATCGGCGAACCGCTGCCCCACGACCGCATCGCTGCCAAGCTTGACGAGCTGAAGGGCAATCTCGACCCCACCGGTATCGAGAACGCCGCCCGCGCCATCATGACCACCGATACCTTCCCCAAGGGCTCCGGTACGCAGGTCGAGATCGACGGCCAGCCGGTGCGCATCGCCGGCATCGCCAAGGGTTCCGGCATGATCGCCCCCGACATGGCGACGATGCTGGTCTACATCTTCACCGACGCCGCCATCGAACAGCCGATCCTGCAATCCATGGTATCGGCCCTGAACCAGACCACTTTCAACTGCATCACCGTCGATAGCGATACCTCCACCTCCGACACGCTGCTCGTCGCCGCCACCGGCGCCTCGGGCATCCGCGTGACGGAAAACAGCATCACCTTCATGGAAGGGCTGCGCCGGGTCATGCTCGACCTCGCCCACCAGGTCGTCCGCGACGGCGAAGGCGCCACCAAGTTCGTCTCGGTCTCCGTCACCGGCGCCTCCAGCGATGCCGACGCCCGCACGCACGGGCTCGCCATCGCCAACTCGCCGCTGGTGAAAACCGCCATCGCCGGCGAAGACCCGAACTGGGGCCGGATCGTCATGGCCGTCGGCAAGTCCGGCGCGCCCGCCGACCGCGACACGCTCAGCATCTGGTTCGGCGATATCCTCGTCGCCAAGGATGGCTGGGTGAACCCCGACTACTCGGAAGATGCGGCCGCCGCCTACATGAAGAACCCCGAGCTCGACATCCATGTCGACCTCGGCCTCGGCGGCGGGCGCGCCGTGGTCTGGACCTGCGACCTGACCCACGGCTACATCGACATCAACGCCGACTACCGCTCATGAAAACCATCTTAGTCTCGGCCGTCGCCCTCATCGACGTCGACGGCCGCGTCCTCCTCACCCAGCGCCCCGAGGGCAAATCCATGGCCGGCCTCTGGGAGTTTCCCGGCGGCAAGATCGAACCCGGCGAAACTCCCGAGGCCGCACTGATTCGCGAGCTGCACGAGGAACTGGGCATCGAAACCTGGCAAAGCTGCCTGGCGCCCCTCACCTTCGCCAGCCACGGCTACGAGGATTTCCATCTCCTCATGCCCCTCTTCGCCTGCCGCAAATGGGAGGGGACACCGCAGGGCCGCGAGGGCCAGACCCTCAAATGGGCCCGCGTGAACGAATTGCGCGACTACCCGATGCCTCCCGCCGATATTCCCTTGATCGCCATGCTTCGCGACTGGATCTGACCGCCAGGATCGGCAAATCCGCCGCGCCGTCGCCTGCCTGATTCGTTAAAAATTTCTATACCTTACGACCGGCCCCGGCCTCGCCTGTTAACCTTTTGGCAATGCCCGGTGGGTAGTTTTGGACACGCGATTCCCACGCCGTATGACATTTTTGCGAAAATTCCTTCTTTCGCTGAAATTTCATGCTACTTTTAAACAATCGCATCTTGGGGTAATTGAAATGCTCAGAACAATATCGATCGGCACTAGCGTTCTGATTCAAGGCCTGTTCGTCAAAGCTCTGCCCGATGGCCGGATCACGGTCCGCATCGGCGGCAAGACGTACAGCGGCCGTCCGGTGACCCGGGCCGCCTGACCAGAACGACCAAATTCAGACGCGAAGGGGCGGAATAACATCCCGCCCCTTTTCGATTCCGCTTCCCTCCGCCGGGATCAGTCGAGATTGCGCTCGACCTCTTCCCGCTCGAAGATCTCGATCACGTCGTTCGGCCGGATATCGTCGTAATTCTCGAACGCCATCCCGCATTCCTGGCCCGACTGCACTTCCGACACCTCGTCCTTGAAGCGCTTCAGCGTCTTCAGCGTGCCTTCGTGAATCACCACGTCATCCCGCAGCAGGCGCACCCCGGCAGACCGGCGCGCGATCCCCTCGGTGACAAGACAGCCGGCCACCTTGCCGACGCCCGACACCTTGAAGACTTCCTTGATCTGCGCATAGCCGATGAAGTTCTCGCGGATCTCGGCACCCAGCAGGCCGCTCGCGGCCGCCTTCACGTCATCCACCAAGTCGTAGATCACGCTGTAATAGCGGATTTCCACGCCCTTCTGGTTCGCAGAGTTCCGCGCCGGCGCATTGGCCCGCACGTTGAACCCGATCACCGGCGCGCCAGACGCCTCGGCCAGCCCGATATCCGATTCGGTGATGGCGCCGACACCCGCGTGAAGCACGCGCACGCGCACCTCCTCGTTGCCGATCTTCTCCATCGCCTGAACGATCGCCTCGGTCGAGCCCTGCACGTCGGCCTTCACCAGGATAGGCAGTTCCTTGACGTTCTCGTTCTCCTTGGCCTGCGCCAGAAGCTGTTCCAGCGTGGTCCCGGCCCCGGCAGCGGCGCGCTTCTCCTTCGCGGCCTTCTGGCGGTACTCGGCGATCTCGCGCGCCTGGCCTTCCGACTGAACCACGTTCAGAACGTCGCCCGCCTCGGGCGTGCCGTTCAGGCCCAGCACCTCGACCGGCACCGACGGCCCGGCTTCCTTGACCCGCTCGCCACGGTCGTTGATCAGCGCGCGCACCTTGCCGTACTGCTCGCCCACGACGAAGATATCGCCTTGGTGAAGCGTCCCGCGCTGCACGAGAACCGTCGCCACGGGGCCACGGCCCACGTCGAGCTGCGCCTCGATCACGGCGCCTTCGGCGGCCCGCTTCGGGTTCGCCTTCAATTCGAGGATCTCGGCCTGAAGCGCGATCGCCTCAAGCAGGTCATCCAGGCCCTGTTTCGAAACGGCCGACACTTCCACGTCCTGCACGTCGCCCGACATCGCCTCGACGATCACCTCGTGTTGCAGCAGCTCGGTGCGCACCTTGTCGGGGTTCGCTTCGGGCTTGTCGCACTTGTTGATCGCCACGATCATCGGAACGCCGGCGGCCTTGGCGTGGTTGATGGCTTCCACCGTCTGCGGCATTACCGAATCGTCGGCGGCCACAACCAGCACCACGATATCCGTCACCTGCGCACCACGGGCACGCATGGAGGTAAACGCGGCGTGGCCCGGCGTGTCGAGGAAGCTCAGGACAGAGCCGCTCTCGGTCGTCACCTGGTAGGCGCCGATATGCTGGGTAATGCCCCCGGCCTCGCCGGCAACCACCTTGGCATCGCGGATCGCGTCGAGAAGCGAGGTCTTGCCGTGGTCGACATGGCCCATCACGGTGATGACCGGCGGCCGCGGCAGCAGGTCCTCGTCCTTGTCCTTGACGCTGTCGATCACGTCTTCCACGTCCGAATCCGACACCCGCACGACGCGGTGGCCGAACTCCTCGATGATCAGCTCGGCGGTATCGGCATCGATCGTCTGGTTCTGCGTGACCATCATGCCGTTATTCATCAGCGCCTTGATCACGTCGCCGACGCGCTCGGCCATGCGGTTGGCCAGCTCCGACACCACGATGGCTTCGGGAAGCTGCACGTCGCGGACGACCTTTTCACGCTCCTGCGCGCCGCCCATGGCCTTCTGCCGGGCACGCTCCTGCTTCCGCTTCATCGCGGCCAGCGACTTCTGCCGCCCGCCTTCGCCGCCCGAAAGCGCCTGGTTCAGGGTCAGCTTGCCGGAACGGCGGCCATCGTCGCGGCCCTTGCCACGGCCCTTGCCGCCCTTCTGGTCACGGTCGGCCTTGGCATCGTCGCGGCGCGGCGGTGCGGCCTTCGCTGGCGCGCGCGACGGCTGCGACTCGTCCGGGGCGGGCTGCGCGGCGGCCTCGGCGGCCCGCTGCGCGGCATCCGCCTCTTCCTGGCGCTTGCGCTCTTCTTCCGCGGCCTTCGCCTTGGCCTTCTCCTCGGCCTCGCGCTGTTCGCGTTCCTTGGCCTCGGCCTCTTCGCGGCGGCGTTGCTTTTCTTCCTCGCGGGCCTTCTCCTCGGCCTCGCGCTGCTGGGCTTCCTCGACCTCGCGTTCCTTCGCGGCCTGCAACGCCTTCATGCGGCGCTCCATCTCCGCATCGGAAATCCCGGCGGGACGTTTGCTGCCATCGGCCGACGACTGCGAAGACCCGGGCGCAGACCGTCCGGGCGCGCCGCCGGGTTTCGCCGGCTTGACGACGCGCTTGCGCTTGGTTTCCACCACGACGTTCTTGGTGCGACCATGGCTGAAGCTCTGCTTCACGTTCCCCGACCGGGGACCGCCACGCACACCCAGAGTTTTCTTCCCGTCGTTGTCGCTCATCTGGTCTTTCTTCCTTTCCGATGGCTCTCGTCGCCACCCGAGCCGCGCAGGCCTTTCAGCCTTGCCGCTTCCTCTACAACACGTTGCGGCAAACCGCCATCCCCCAGTGCGGCATGGATAACGGTTTGTCGCCCGAAGGCCCGGCCCAGCTCGTCCGCCGTAAGCCAGCCTATGAAATCTCCGCCATATGGCGTGCTCAGCTTCGATTTCCCCCGCTCGGACCCGTCGCTGGCCTGGATCAGGACACTCGCCTCTTCCTTCTGAAGCCAGTCCTTGACCTTCTCGTATCCACACACGGCCCCACCGCCCTTGCGGGCAAGGCTGATCAGGTTCGTCACCCGAAGCGCCAGCTGCGCCTCGACGAAATCCGCCAGCCCCTCGGGCACCTGCACCGGCTGCTTGGCGGCGCGGGCGAAGAGGTTCTTCGCCGCGGCCTTCTCCAGCGCGGCCCGGTCGGCCGTGACCCAGATGCCCCGGCCCGGCAGCTTGCCCAGAAGGTCGGGCACGATCTGGTTATCGGGCCCGACGACGAACCGGATCATCCCCTCGGCCGGGCGCACCTCGCCCGTGGCAATGCACTTGCGATCTGGACCTTCGGTCCGGTCCTTGGGCTGCCCACCGCGACCCATGACACGCTACCGCGAGGCCTGAAGGATCAGGCCTCGCCCTCCTTTTCGACTTCCGCGCCCTCTTCGAGCCCTTCCTCGTCGTCCTCGTCGCCTTCCAGATCGGCGGGATCGACCCAGCCCAGCGAAATCCGGGCGGTCATTACCAGGTGTTGCGCTTCCTCGAGCGAGACATCGAAAGGTTCGAGAAGGCCGTCATCCTTGACGCGCTCGCCATCGACCGTCGTCCAGCCGCCGGCCAGTTCCCAGTCGGCACAGGTGGCGAAGTCTTCCAGCGTTTTCACGCCATCCTCGGCCAGTGCCCTCACCATCTGGGGTGTCAGCCCCTCGAAGTCAATAAGGCTGTCCTCGGCCCCAAGCTCGCGCGCCTTCTCCAGCGCCTCGCGCGCCTGCGCCTCCAGAACGTCGCGCGCCCGCGCCTGAAGCTCGTTGGCGGTGTCCTCGTCGACGCCGTCGATCACCAGCAGCTCGTCCAGCTCGACATAGGCCACCTCGTCGAGGTTGGTGAAGCCTTCCGAGACCAGAAGCTGGGCAAAGAACTCGTCGAGGTCCAGCGCTGTCATGAACAGGTTGGTCCGCTCCTCGAATTCCTTCTGGCGGCGCTCGCTGTCCTCGGCCTCGGTCATGATGTCGATATCCAGACCGGTCAGCTGGCTCGCCAGCCGCACGTTCTGACCCCGACGGCCGATGGCGAGGCTCAGCTGATCCTCGGGAACGACAACCTCGATCCGCTCGGCTTCCTCGTCGAGAACCACCTTGCTCACCTCGGCGGGCTGCAGCGCGTTCACAAGGAAGGTCGGCTGGTCCTCGTTCCACGGGATGATGTCGATCTTCTCGCCCTGAAGCTCGTTCACCACGGCCTGAACCCGGCTGCCGCGCATACCCACACAGGCGCCCACCGGGTCGATCGAGTTGTCGTAGGAAATCACCGCGATCTTCGCCCGGCTGCCCGGATCACGCGCCACGGCCTTGATGTCGATGATGCCGTCATAGATCTCCGGCACCTCCATCTTGAACAGCTCCGCCATGAATTCCGGCGCCGTCCGGCTCAGGAAAATCTGCGGGCCCCGCGCCTCGCGCCGCACATCCTTGATGTAGCAGCGGATGCGGTCACCATTACGATAGCTCTCGCGCCCGATCTTCTCGTTCCGGCGCAGGATCGCCTCGCCCCGGCCCACGTCGACGATGACGTTGCCGTATTCCTCGCGCTTGACCACACCGTTGATGATGGTGCCCGCACGATCCTTGAACTCGTCATACTGCCGGTCCCGCTCGGCCTCGCGCACCTTCTGCAGGATCACCTGCTTGGCGCTCTGCGCGGCGATCCGGCCCATGTCCACCGGCGGCACTTCCTCGACGAAGGTGTCGCCCACCTTCGGATCGTCCAGGTACTGCTTCGCCTGCTCGACGGTCATCTCGGCCTGGTAATTCTCCAGCTCTTCATCCTCGACCACCGTCCGCACGCGGGTGAACGTCGCCCGGCCCGTCTTGCGGTCGATGCTCACGCGGATATCCATCTCGGCGCCGTACCGGCTCTTCGCCGCCCGGGCGAGGCTTTCTTCCATCGCCTCGACCACCAGGCCGGGGTCGATCATCTTCTCCCGCGCCACGGCCTCGGCGGTTTGCAGCAGCTCAAGCTGGTTTGCAGAGGTAATTGCCATTCTTATGTCTCCTCCGACCCGTCGGTCTCGATATCGTCAAATTGTTCTTCGTTGAGCACGCCCGCATCCTTGCGCGCCTTAAGCATGTCGCGGATCAGCTCGTCGGTCAGCACCAGCTTGGCATCCGCCAGCCAGTCGAACTGCAGCCCCACCGTGCCCTCGTCGAGATTGATCAGCACCTCGCCGCCCTCGACACCGGCCAGCACGCCCTTGAACCGCTTGCGCCCCTCGATAAGCTCGTGCGTCTCGATCTTCGCCTCGTAGCCCTCGAACTCCTCGAAATCCTTCAGCCGCGTCAAAGGCCGGTCGATCCCGGGGCTCGACACTTCCAGCGTATAGGCATCGGTGATCGGGTCCTCGACGTCCAGCACGGCACTCACCGCGTTCGAGATATCGGCGCAATCATCCACCTCGATCCCGCCGTCGGGCTTCTCGGCCATGATCTGAAGCGTCGCGGACTTCCCCCCCATCAGCCGCACGCGCACGAGCTCGTACCCCATGTCCTCGATGACGGGGGTGATGATCTCGGCCATCCTGCGGTCGATGGCGGACTTGGCGATCAGGGTGTTGCTCATCGGTCCTTCAAACACAAAAAAACGGGCGCGCGGCCCGTCGTAGCTATCCGGTGGAGCCTCCGGTGTGGACCCGAAAGCGCCGCTGTTGATGGGGGATATACGCCCACCGGTGCGAGTCTGCAAGGGGTGTCTTTGCCCAAGTTCAACTCCCGAGACGCGCGGCACCGCCCATTTCGCTCGAAGCTAAGCGATGAGACGTGCGATCGCCAGGCCGCGGGGTGGCGATCCAACGTGGGTCGAGGGCACTTTATGCCTGCCAAGTCCGAACAACTTCGGCCCGTGGCGCTGCCCTCTCCCAATCGCCAGCCCATCGGGGCGGCCCCCTCTCGGCGATTGCCATGCAATCGCCTGCCGGGCAGCGGGCGATCGCGCGGCGGGCTGAAGCCCTCGATTCCGCGCGGCATTATACCTCAACCGACCTCACCTCCCGTTCCACCGCCGCAACCGCCAGCCGGATATCCTCCTCTGTCGTCCGGTGGTTGACGATCGCCGCCCGAAGGCACTCCCGACCGTTCAGCGTCGTCGTTGAAAACACCGCCTCCCCCGAAAGCTGCAACGCCGTGGCGACCGCCGAGGCCTCCCCGCGCCCCAGGTAGAAACAGCACACGTTCGCCTGCACCGGCTGCGCCAGCTCCAGCACCTCCGACGCCTCCACCAGCTCCGCCATCAGTGCTGCCTGCCGGCAATTGTCGCTGATCGTCGCCGAAAGCGCCCCGGTCCCCGCCGCCTTGATCGCGGCCCAGACCTTCAGCGCCCGGAATCCCCGGCTCAGTTCCAGACCGTAATCGGTGAACCACGTCTCGCCCCCGCCAAGGCCCGCCCCCTGCCCTTCGAGATAGGCGGGCCGGGTCGAGAACGTCCGCCGGTGCAGATCGCCATCGCGCATCAGCACCATGCCGCAATCATAGGGCACCCCGATCCACTTGTGAAAATCCGCCGCGATGCTGTCAGCCCGGTCGACGCCCCGCACAAGCTCGCGCCACGGATCCTCCGCCAGCACCGCCCAGAAACCGAAGGCGCCGTCGACGTGAAACCACAGCCCCTCGCGCCCGCACAGTCCGGCAATCGCATCCAGCCGGTCGAACGTCCCGGTATTGACCGACCCCGCCGTGCCCACCACCGCCATCGGCAGGATCCGCGCGGCACGATCCTCGGCAATCGCCGCCTCCAGCTCCTCCATATCCATGGCACCATCCGGCCCCTGCGGGATATGTCGCACGGCCCGGCTGCCATGCCCCATCACCTCCATCGCCTTCTCGATACAGGCATGCGCACCTTGAACGGAATAGACTCTAACTCGCCCCAATCCGGCGATTCCGTCCTTTCGCACAGCATCCCCGAACAGCTTCATCCGCGCCGCGCTCAGCGCTAGGATCGTTGCCTGGCTGGTGCCGGTGGTCAGAACCCCTGACGCCCCCTCCGGAAGCCCGGCCTGCCGCCGCGACCAGTCGATCACCGCCTGCTCCACCGCCATCGCCCCGTGATCCCGCCCGCCAAGGTTCGAATTCATCGCCGCCGCCACCATCTCGGCGGCCACGCCCACCGGCTGCCCGGTGCCATGCACCCAGCCAAAGAACCGCGGATGGGTGTTGCCCGTCGCATAGGGCATCACCTCGTCCCGCATCATCGCGAAAACCTCCGCCTCGCCCAGCCCCTGCTCATGGGTGCCCAGCGCGACGGTTTCGGCCATGTCATCAGGCTTCGGAACCCACGGCAGGTCGCGCGCCTGCTCCACCCGGTCGAGACAGACATCGGCCAGCTCGTGAAACGCGCGCCGGAACGCCTCCGGGTCAGCGGGGTCGATGCGGTATCCGGGCTTGGTCATGGGGGCGCTCTCGTCTCGACCCGTCCGGGCACGGCCGGGTTTCCTTCGCTTGATAACCTGCAACGACCAACGTGATGTCGCAATAGTGGGAAAGGCTAGGGCGCCGCGCCGAGATCCCTACTCCGCCGTCCACCCCTCGTCCCGATGGGTGCCGTCACAATACGGCTTGTTCCCCGACAGTCCGCACCGGCACAGCACGTATTTCTTCGACGACATCCCCTCCGCCTGAGCCCCGGCGGGCGAGGTCACGTTCTGCACCCAGTACGGCCCGTTCTTCTCGACAGTGATGTCGCAGCGCTCCGACAACCGGTGCTCCCGCCCGCCATCCGCGCGCTTCAGCGCCAGCGCGCCCGAGGGGCAGGCGGCGACCACCTCCTCCACCTCGGCCCGCGTACCCTTGTCGGGCTGGATCCACGGCTTCTGCTCGGGGTCGAAAACATGCCCGGCGATCCGCCCGCACTCGGCGGCATGGGCACAGATGCGCGGATTGAACGTCACCGCCACCTCCGCGCCCTCGTAGCTCAGAAGCTTGTCCTTGCCGGCGGGCTCTCCGCCGTCGCTCTTGAACCCAACCTTCTCGTGGCTGCCATCACAGAACGGCTTGTTCCCGGAATGCCCGCACCGGCATAGCGCCATTGTGGGCTTCACCTCGATGTCTTCCCCGTCGGGGCCTTTCATCCGGCGGATATGCTTGGCGACGAAGGGCCCGTTCTCGCGCGCTTCGATGGCTGGTTTGTCCGACATGATGTATCTCCTTGTCAGAAGGAAGGTAGCACATGTCTCGGTTCCGCCCACCGACGTGATACCGACAAAATACCGACGTTATACCGACGTTGGATTTTCGGGGTTTCCGTCGCGCCCCAGCGCCTGCATCACCCGCACCAGCTCGGCGCTGATTCCCGGCTCCGAAAGCGCATGGCCGGCCAGCGGAATCATCCGCAGATCGGCCATTTCCCAATCCCTCGCTAGGCGATAGGCCGATTCCGGCGGGCAGATCATGTCATATCTGCCTTGCACGATCGTGCCGGGAATGTGGGAAATTTTCGGTATGTTATCAAAGATTTGCCCATCCTTCTCCAGGAAACCGGCATGGGTAAAATAATGGTTCTCCAGCCTCGCAAAGGCGCGCGCATAATCCGGCGGGCTGTCCCCGCCCACCCCGCTCGACCCGACGGTGGCCAGCGCATTCTCCCACGCCGCCCAGGCCTTCCCGAACCTCGCCTCCTCGGCCCGATCCCCCGAGAACAACCTTTTATTGTAGGCCGCGATCATATCGCCCCGTTCTTCCTCGGGTATAAGCCTCTGAAACTGCTCCCAAGTTTCCGGCCAGAACCGGCCCGCGCCGCCACCATAGAACCAGTCCAGCTCGGCCCGGGTCATGGTGAACACCCCCCTCAAGACAAGGTGCACCGCCCGTTCCGGATGGCTCTGCGCATAGATCAGCGCCAGTGTCGCGCCCCAGCTTCCGCCGAACACGATCCACCGCTCCACGCCCAGCGCCTCGCGAATTTTCTCAATGTCCGCAACAAGATGCCACGTCGTGTTGGCCTCGACACTCGCATGTGGTTTCGACCGGCCACAGCCGCGTTGGTCGAACAGAATGATCCGGAAGACCTTCGGATCGAAATACCGCCGCATCGCCGGGCTGCACCCACCCCCGGGCCCGCCATGCAGCACGACAACCGGCTTCCCCTCCGGGTTCCCCGACTGCTCGACATAGATCGTGTGCCCCTCGCCAACATCCATCATCCGCCGGTCGAACGGCTCGACCGGGGGGTACAAGTACTGGACTGCGCTCTTTTGGCCTGAGTATTTATCCATGACCGTCCTATATACGAGGGCGTGACCAAAAGAGCATATGGAGAGCAGAATGCAAGCCGCTCAGACCACGATTGATGCCGCCGAAGTCGCAAAGTTCGAGGCAATGGCCGCCGAATGGTGGGATCTGAACGGAAAATTCAAGCCACTGCACATGCTCAACCCTTGCAGGCTTGACTATATCACCAGCCAGATCGCCGCCGAATTCGACCGTGACCTCAACGTAACATCACCTTTCGAAGGCCTACGGATTCTCGACATTGGCTGCGGCGGCGGCCTTCTGAGTGAACCGATGGCGCGTCTTGGCGCCGAAGTCGTGGGCGCCGATGCGGCGGAGCGGAACATCCCCGTGGCGCAAATTCATGCCGAGCAGTCGGGCCTGACCATCGACTACCGCCACACCACGGCCGAGGCGCTGGCCGCGGCGGGTGAACAATTCGACGCGGTACTGAACATGGAAGTGGTCGAACATGTTTCTGATCCGCTGGCCTATCTTACCGCCTGCCAGCAACTGCTGAAGCCCGGCGGCATCCACATCTGCTCGACCATCAACCGCAATCCGAAGAGCTTCGCCATGGCCATCGTCGGGGCCGAATACGTGATGCGCTGGCTGCCCAAAGGCACGCATGAATGGTCGAAATTCATAACGCCGGACGAGCTCTACAAGCTGCTGGAACAAGCGGGGCTGTCGCCGGTCGATCGCAAGGGGTTCGTCTTCAACCCGGTGACATGGACATGGTCGCTTTCGGATCGGGACCTGAGCGTGAACTACGTCACCGCCAGCCTGAAGCCGGCCTGACGTTCAGCCGCCGGATTCCATTTTCGTGCGTAGCTCGCGGAGTACCGGCAGCGTCGCGCGCACCTTGTCCTCCCCCAGTTCGTCGACAAGCTCGGAAATCAACGGTGAAATCGCGGAAATCGCCGCATCGCGCGCCTGCCGGCCGGCGGGGCTGATCGTTACCATCTTCCGTCGTGCATCGTCCCAGTCGGGACGGATATGCACGTAACCGGCCCATTCCAGTTTGCCGAGCGTGTTGGTCATGGCGCCGCGTGTCACGTGGAACGACTTGGCCAGCTGCGCCGGGCTGCGCTCTCCCCCGATGCGGGCGAGGTGGTTCAAGACCGAGAAATGCGAGATTTCCATACCCTTGGGCAGCACCCGGCTCAGCTTGTTGCGGATGAGCTGTTCATTGGTCAGGATTTCGCTGAAAAGCGTCACCGCAAGTGGATTGCCGGGTTTTTCTGTCATTCGGGGTCGTCGAACCGGTTGGCCTGCCGCAAGGACGGAATGCGGCGCCTCGCTTCTTCCACGTCTTTCCTGTCCAGATCAACGTATATCACACCCGGCGCTTCCCCCGCATCCGCCAGAATGTCACCCCACGGGCCAATTGCCATGGAATGCCCATAGGTTTGGCGCTGTTTGCCACGCGTCGCAGGGTGTGTGCCGGTCTGGGCCGGGGCCAGCACGTAAGACCCGGTCTCGATGGCCCGGGCCCGCAAGAGGGTTTCCCAATGCACAGCCCCGGTAACCGCCGAAAAGGCCGAGGGCACCGTCAGGATTTCAGCCCCTGCCTGTGCCAGCTTGCGGTAAAGGTAAGGGAAACGCACGTCGTAGCAAACGGTCAGCCCCACGGTCCCGAACGGGGTTTCCGCGGTTACCGCGCGTTCGCCCGGACGATAGCCATCGGATTCGCGATACACTTCCGTTTCCGAAACCTGAACGTCGAACATGTGGATCTTGTCGTAGCGCGCGGCAATCGAGCCATCGGGCGCGATCAGGAAGGACCGATTGGCAAAGCGGCCGTCGGGATCGTCGGTTTTCACCGCGATGGAGCCGATCAGACACCAGACCCCGGCCGCCCTGGCCTTCTGACGCAGGGCGCCAAGGGTATCGTCTTCGCCTTCAGGCTTCAGAACCTCTTTCTGCCGTGTCCGGCTGGTCGACAGACAGTTGGTCACCTCTGGCGTCAGGATGAACCCGGCACCTTGGCCAACCGCCTCGTCGAAAAGCGCGCCGACGGCCGCAATGTTCGCAGCGGGGTCGTCTCCACTTGTCAGCTGAAGCAGCGCCGCCTTCATGCGGCAAGCAGCGGGTCCAGCTTCCCGGCGCGCTCGAGCGCGTAAAGCTCGTCGCATCCGCCGACATGGGTATCACCCACGAAGATCTGCGGCACGGTACGCCCGCCGTTGGCACGATCGATCATCTCGGCCTTTCGCGAGGGATTGGCCAGAACATCGATCTCCGAGAAACTGATGCCTTTTTCGGTCAACAGCCGCTTGGCCGCGTGGCAGAAGCCGCAGAGCGGCGAGGTGTAGATTTCGACCGGTTTCATAACGTGCTCCCGAATGTTTGCGTTTCAGGAGAACTTAGGGATGCTTGGCCACGCGCGCCAGTACCAGAATGCGCACATCTTCGGCACCGGCCGCGTAGCATGCCATCGTTGCCGCTGCCAATGTCGCCCCGGAGGTCATCACGTCATCCACGAGAAGGATGGTCTTGCCTTGCGCGAGATTGGCACGCGCCGGTTTGACGGAGATCGTCCCCGACAGTGACTGAAACCGCTCGTCGAAGCCTTGCCCCTCGAGCGGAAGGGTCCGGACGTTGCGTTGCAGCAGATCGGGGCAGTGGCCGGTATCCAGCCGCCGGGACAGCCCGTTGGTCAGGAGGGCCGACTGGTTATACCGGCGGCGCAACATCCGGGTCCAGTGCAGGGGAACGGGGGCGATCAGGGTATCCGCCGAGACGAGAGGTCGCGCCGCATGGGCGAGCCACAGCACCGCGGGCCGGACAATTTCCTGGCGGTCGCCATGCTTGAGCGCCAGAACCAGCTTCCGACCATTCTCATGATAGAGCATGGCGGCGCGGCCCGCGCTCCATGGCCTGGCGATCCTGAGGCAGTCATCGCAGGTTACCGTCTCGCCCTCATCCTCTCCGGGAAGGGGGACGCCGCACAGGTGACAGGACAGTCCGGAGATGAACGCCGTATCACGCCAGCAGGGCCCACAAAGGCCGAATTCGCTTTCCACCTGGGTCCCGCACAGGATACAGCGGGGCGGATAAATCAGCTGCAGCGCTGTTTGAAAAGAAACCAACGTCATCTTACCTTTTGCGCCATGACAACTCCGCTTACCGATCGCGCGGCCCTGATCCGCAACCGTGCCCGCGCGGCGGCCGCGCCGGTTACGTTCCTTCAGGAAGCGGCCCGCGATGAAATCGAGGATCGTCTGGCTCTGGTTAAAAAATCCTTTCGTAATCCGGCCGTAATACGGGGATTCGAAGATGTGTGGGATGATTTTTTGCCCGGCTCGCAGGTTGTTGAAGACCAGGAGACCCTGCCGCTGGAACAGAACGGGCATGACTTGGTGGTTCACGCCATGTGCCTGCATTGGGCCGACGACCCGGTTGGCCAGTTGATCCAGGCGCGAAGGGCGCTTTGCCCCGACGGGCTTTTCCTTGGGGTCATGCTGGGGGGAGAAACGCTCCATGAGTTGCGGGCGGCGCTGGCCCAGGCGGAAGCGGACCTGTTCGGCGGGCTTTCCCCGCGAGTCGCGCCCATGGCCGAGATACGCGACCTCGGCGCGCTGCTCCAACGGGCGGGTTTTGCCTTGCCCGTGGCGGACAGCGTGCGGCTCACGGCGAACTACGCTTCACCGCTCCGACTCATGCGGGAACTGCGATTCATGGGTGAGGGCAATGCGCTCCACTCCCGGCGGCGCACGCCGACTTCGAAAGCACTTTTCCAACGTGCCGGCGAAATCTACGTCGAGAGCTTCGGTGACAAAGAAGGGCGTGTCCCCGCCACTTTCGAATTTATCGTGCTGACAGGCTGGGCCCCGGACCCGAGCCAGCCGCAGCCATTGCGCCCCGGATCGGCGTCGAAACGGCTGGCCGATGCGCTTGGCGCCGAGGAAACAAGGCTCAAAGATTGACGGCACGGCGGAACCCGTTATGTCCACCGCTGACAGGAACGAAAGACAGTGCCCATGCCCGAAGCCAGCGTCCGGCCCGACCATGCCCCGGCTGACCACCCGGCGATCCCGCAAGCGAAAACCGGCGTGCTGCTGGCCAATCTCGGTACGCCCGATCACTACAGTTACTGGCCGATGCGCCGGTATCTGGGCGAGTTCCTGTCAGACAGGCGGGTGATCGACTACAGCCCTTGGAAATGGCAACCGCTGCTTCAGCTTGTGATCCTGTCGAAACGGCCGTTCACCAGCGGCAGGGCCTACAAATCGATCTGGAACGAGGAGAAGGGGGAAAGCCCGCTGATGACCATCACCCGCCACCAGACTGCCAAGCTCTCGAAAGCGCTTGCGGAACGGTATGGCGAACAGGTGATGGTCGATTTCTGCATGCGTTACGGCAACCCCTCGACGCAATCGAAGGTACGTGCGTTGACCGAGGCTGGCTGTACACGCATTCTCTTTTTCCCGCTTTACCCGCACTACGCCGGGGCAACATCGGCAACCGCGAATGACCAGTTCTTTCGCGCCTTGATGAAGGAAACCTGGCAGCCGACGGCACGCGTGGTCGAGCCTTACTTCGAGCATCCGCTTTATATCGAAGCGCTGGCGCAATCCGTCGAGCGCGCCTATGGCGGACTTGAGGCCAAACCCGAGATCCTCGTGGTGTCCTATCACGGGATGCCCAAGCGATACCTTATGCAGGGTGATCCCTATCACTGCCAATGCCAGAAGACGACGCGCCTGCTTCGGGAGCGGCTGGGGTGGGACGAGGCGCAGATCACCACGACGTTCCAGTCTGTCTTTGGCCCCGAAGAATGGCTGCGACCCTACACGGTGGAAGAAGTTGCCCGGCTGGCGCGCGAAGAAGGCAAGAAGCGGGTCGCGGTGATTGCGCCGGCGTTTTCAGCCGATTGCATCGAGACGCTGGAAGAGATCAACGAGGAAATCCGCGAAAGTTTCGAAAAGGCGGGCGGGGAGGCGTTCACCTATATTCCCTGCCTCAACGACGATGACGCGCATATCGGAGCGTTGACCGAGGTGATCGCGGATAACCTGAGAGGCTGGGTCACGCCATAAGGCCGGAGATACCGGTTACCTGTCGTGAATGCCCATCCCGTCCATGATCCGGTCATAGTGTTTTTCGATCCGGGCGGTGCGCGTCTTGGATTGCTTGGCATCCGAGATGTGCAGGATGTACCCGCGTTGTCGCCCCGGTGTCAGCCCCTCGAACGCCGCTTTGAAACCAGCGTCCTGCGCCATCTTCTCATTCAGCTCTTCGGGGTAAACCAGCTCTCGTTTTGCCTTGAAATCCACCTTTCGGCCGGCCTTGTGCACCTCTATCGCACTTTCGATGATGGCGCGCAGGGTTTCTTCCTGCGCATCGATCTCGGCCAAGCTGCGAAACCGCAACTGGCGGGCGGCCTGTGAATTCTTTCCGGGCGCCACGAGCACACCTTTCGGGTCATCGATGAGAGCACCGCGCATGAAGCCGAGCCCGCAATAGTCTTTCATCTCGTGAAGTATCACGACGTTCCCACCTTCGTAGGTGTAACAGGGCTGTCTCCACTTGAGCTCTTCCTTCAAGGGGTATTCGAGAATGATTTCCCGCAGGCGGTTCAGCTCTTCCGGGAACCGCTTGGCCTTACGGAAGTATGGGTCGAGTCTCATTCCGGCGCCTCCTCCTTCCAGAATTGGCCGGAGCGTAGAACCTGCGCGATTTTGTCGCAAGGACAGTCCGATATGAAAAAAGGGGCGGCGCCACGCGCCACCCCTTTGATATCGGAACGTGCCGTTCTGTTCAGATCAGAAGGACCTGCGTGCCGACCTTGGTCAGCCCGAACAATTCCTGGATGTGTTCATTGTAAAGCCCGATGCACCCGTTCGACGAGCGGCGCCCGATCTTGCGGGTGTCGTGGGTGCCGTGGATGCGATAGTAGGTCCAGCTCAGGTAAAGTGCATGGGTGCCGAGCGGGTTGTCGGGGCCCGGGCCAACGTAGCTGGGCCAGTCGGGGTTGCGTTCCAGCATGGAAGGCGTCGGACGCCATTCGGGGCCGACGATCTTCTGTACAACGCTTGTACGGCCCCGGCGGGTGAGTTCCTCGGTCATGGGAACGCTGGTGGGGTACAGCTTGTAGACCGACTGATCCTCCGACCAGAAATGCAGGGCGCGCGATTGGGTATCGACCAGAACCGCACCGTTGTTCAGGTTGGAAAAGTAGGGTTGCCAGTGCAGGGTCCGAAAGCTCGATATATTGCGCCGCACGCTCTGCGAGATGTCGCCCTCCATCTCCGTCGTCGCGGCGCTGTTCATGCTTTGCGCCACTGCCGGGGCGCCGAGCGCCGCGGCGCTTCCGGCGAGAAATGCCCGTCTGCTCACGCCGCTGGAAAGTAATTTCGCCATTGCTAATTCTCCGTGAATGCTGGCTTTTACCGGCGCAGACTATAGTGCGGGAAAGCCGCAGTCGCAATTCAAACTCTTGGACTGCGGCGATGCGGCGCCCAAGCGTGTTTGAACTACCCGGTATAGCGGGCTAAACGGATGAGACTTTCGACTCAATAGGTGGCTGAGCTTTATGGCGCGTATCATCGGACTTCTGTTTTCGACACTTGTTCTGCTTTCCGCATGCAGCAGCACCATGACCGGGCCGCCAGCGGGCACGGACGGCAGCAGCAGCACCCGCATTCACCGTATCAGCCCCAGCGAGACATCAACGATCCAGTACAGGATGCTGGATTCGGTCAACGCCCTGCGGCAGGCTGCCGGCGCGGCGCCCCTGACGCTTGATTCCCGGCTGAACGCAGCCGCCGCTACCCATTCTCGAGACATGTCCCTGCAAAACCGGCCCTGGCATTTCGGTTCTGATGGCTCTTCACCGATCGACCGGGTGCGCCGCGTTGGCTACGGCGGGTCGCTCATCGGCGAGAACATCTCCGAAACCTACGAAGACGAACTGGAAACGCTGGCCGCGTGGATGGAAAACGAGAACACGCGCCGGACGATCCTGTCGAAGGAAGCCACCGAAATGGGTTTCGCGTGGGAGCAGGAAGCCAATGGCAAGATCTGGTGGACGCTTGTGACCGGCCGCGGCACTGCCCCGGCCGGTACGACCTCCTGATGCTGACGCCTGTCAGGGCGTCAGGATGATCGGCGTCCCGTTGTTGACCATCGCATAGACCCATTCCATGTGACGGTTCTTCAGAGAGATGCAGCCCTCTGTCCAATCCTTACGCTTGTCGCGAGGGTTGGCGTTCGGCCGTCCGTGAATGAAGATGTCCCCGCCTGGCCTCTTTTCATTGGCCTCTGCAAAAGCCCGGTCAGTTGGGTTGGGATATGAGATGCCGATCGACAGGTGGAACTTGCTGTTCGGATTACGTCTGTCGATGTAGTAATACCCCTCGGGCGTCTTGCCGTCGCCCTCGAACTGCTTGTGGCCGCGAGGGGCAAAGCCCAGCTCAACCGGATAAGTCTTGAGCACGCGGTTATGATGCATCAGGTATAGCCGTCGCTCGTCCTTCTGCACGATGACCTGAGTCACCTCTGGCCCGTTGTATTTTTTGAACTTCGATCCGCACCCTGCCAGCCCGACCGCCAGCAGGATCACGGTTATCAGTTTGATCGCCTTCATGGCCTGTCTCGATTTCCTTGCCCTGATGCGGCGCATTTTACAGAATTTCGCGAGGTTGGGCCAAGGAAAATGCGCAGCATTACGAGGCGTTTTTCCGGAATTTTGCAACAAGCTCGACATGCACGGACCAGCGGAACTGGTCCACGACTCGCAAGTGGGTCAAGTCATAGCCGTGGCGCACCAGCAAGGCTGCGTCACGGGCGAAGGTGACCGGATTGCAGGATACATGTGCGATCACCGGAAGGCCGGATTGCGCAAGTTGCGCAATTTGAGCCTCGGCACCCGCGCGAGGCGGGTCGATGATGGCCGCGTCGAAGCCAGAAAGCTCTTCAGCTTGAAGTGGCTGGCGGAACAGGTCGCGGGTTTCCGTCGTGACTTTCCGGAGGCCCTTCGCACGTCGCCACCCCGCGTCGAGGGCAACTGTCATCGCAGGATCGCCTTCCACGGCGTGGACCGCCGCCTTTCGCGCCGCCGGAAGAGAAAAGGTGCCGCAGCCTGCAAACAGATCGATGATGGAAGACGCCCCGTCGACAATGCCGAGCACGTCGGTCCGAAGCGTCTCTTCGCCTTGTTTCGTGGCCTGCAAAAAGGCGCCTGCTGGCGGCACCACCGAAATACCGTCAATCCGCTGCTCCGGTGGCAGGCGAGTGGCAATCGTTTCCCCGTCCCAGCTCAGCCTCGCAAGGTCAAATGCCTGGCAAAGCTCCGCCAATGCCATTCGCAACGGCCCGTCCAGCGGCTTGCCCTCGGTGACCGCTATGTCCAGGCCCGGTTCGGACAGCGTTGCCGCCACGCGCAATGCGGTCTTGCGGCTTGCACCAGTCTCGGCCAGCTTCTCGGCCACCGGCAATGCCGCCATCAGGCGCGGATGAAGTAGGCGGCAATCCGGGATTTCGACAATTGCATCGGACCGCTTGCCGTAAAACCCCGCCATGGCTCCTTTCTTCGTTCGGCGCGCCGCGAAGGTGGCCCTGCGCCGTGAGTTTGGCGGCGACGTATGGATGGGCAGGAAATCCGTCTGAAGGCCCTGTGCCTGCAGGGCCGTTCTGACGATATCGATCTTCCAGTCAGCCAGGGCCGAATCTGACAGGTGCTGCATCTGGCAGCCGCCACAGGATTTGAAGTGACGACAGGGCGGCGCGACGCGGTCGGATGACGGCGTGACAATGCGAACGTCCTTGAGGTGGTCACCGTCCGGGATGCCGGTCACAACCTCACCCGGCAGGGCGCCCGGCACATAGACCGGACCTTCGGCGATCCCGTCGCCAAGATGACCCAACCTCCTGATCCTGTAGTCGGTCAATCGTTACTCCGCCGCGGTCTCGGTCTCGTCGTCGCCGTCGACATCGGCGTTCAGGAATCCGCCCGACTGACGCTCCCAGAAGCGGGCGTAGAGACCGCCCTTTTGAAGCAATTCGGAGTGGGTTCCTTCCTCGAAAATGCGACCCTGTTCCAGCACGATGATACGATCCATCTGGGCGATCGTCGACAGTCGGTGGGCAATGGCAATAACCGTCTTGCCCTCCATCATCCCGTAAAGGGTTTGCTGAATCGCCGCCTCGACCTCGCTGTCGAGCGCGCTGGTGGCCTCGTCGAGCAACAGAATCGGCGCGTCCTTCAGGATGACCCTTGCCAGCGTGATCCGCTGGCGTTGTCCGCCGGAGAGCTTCACGCCACGTTCACCGACATGCGCATCATAACCGGTGCGACCCTGTGGATCTTGCAGGTCAAGGATGAACTCATGCGCTTCGGCCTTGCGAGCGGCTTCCAGCATTTCTTCCTCGCCCGCATCCGGCTTGCCATAGAGAATGTTGTCGCGCACCGAACGGTGCAGAAGCGCACTGTCCTGCTGTACCATACCCACATGGTCACGTAGGCTGTCCTGTTGGACCTGGGAAATATTCTGCCCGTCAATCAGGATGCGCCCGTCTTCGGCATCGTAGAAACGCAGGAGCAACTTGACGAGCGTCGATTTCCCGGCCCCCGATCGCCCGATCAGGCCGATTTTTTCGCCCGGTTCGATGGTCAGGCTGACCCGGTCCAGCCCGCCGGCGCCGCGCCCGTAATGGTGAGATACCGCCTGAATATCGATCCGGCCATCCGTCATCTTCAGGGGTTTGGCATTCGGCTCGTCGACAAGGTCGATGGGTTGGGCGATCGTCTCCATTCCTTCGGCGACGACACCGAGCTGGCGGAAGAACGTCGTGAGCGCCCACATGATCCAGCCGGTCATGGCGTTGAGCCGTAGGGTCAGCGCAGTGGCCGCCGCCACGGCACCCACGGTCGCGCTGCCTTGCATCCAGAGCAGCATGGCCCAGCCGACAACACCCACGATCAGCAGCCCGTTCAGGATCACCAGTGCCACGTCCATTATGGTGTAGATGCGCATCTCGGCCCGGAAGGTGGTGCGTGTATTTTCGATGGCTTCTTTGGCGTATTCAAGTTCACGCTGATGGTGCGCGAAAAGCTTGACCGAGTGAATGTTGGTATAGGCATCCACCACGCGCCCGGTCACCTGAGAGCGGGCGTCCGACGCTGCTTTCGACGCCGGTCCCACGCGCTGCATGACCCAGCGAACGAGGATGGCGTAGAGCACCAGCCAGATGACCATCGGGATCGCCAGCCGCGGGTCGGCATCTGACAGCATCAGCGCGGCGCCAACCACGTAGGCCAGCGCGAAGGTGATCGCGTCAAACACCTGGAACACGGCCTCACCCGCCGCGGGCGGGGTCTGCATGATCCGGTTGGCGATACGACCCGCGAAGTCGTTCTCGAACCAGCCCACCGATTGCCGCAATACGTGCTTGTGCGAGCGCCAGCGGATCAGGGTGCCGAAGTTCGGGATGATCGTGTTGTTGAGCAACAGCACGTCGATTGCCTGGACCAGGGGCCGCAGGATCAGAATGAAAAGGGCCACGACGATCAATTCGAGGCCGTATTGCTGCCACACGGCTTCCGGCTCGCCCGAAAGGCGGTCTACCAGCTGACCCATGTAATAGATCAGCCAGAGTTCAATACTTGCAACGAGTACCGAGAATATCGCGGTCACCCAGAACACCCGTCGAAATGGTCTCATGTAGTCACGCATGAATGGCCAGAGACGGGTGGGAGGTGTATCGGTTTCCGAATACTCACAATACGGATCGACGAGATTCTCGAAAAACTTGAACATGGAACGGCATCCTGGTGGGGGGCGCAAAGGCAGCGCGGCTCAAGCCGCGTGCGGTATCACATGGGGCGGATTATGGGCTTAGCTTAGCCAGATCCCGCGATACATATTGCGTCCCTCCTTCGTCAGTCCTGCGACGATGGCCCGTTCTTGATCAGATTGTCAATTGAAGTCTCTATGACAGGTCGGAACCAAGCAGGTCCTGGCGGCCGAGCGTGAAGCCGGACTCGATCCATTTCCTCTCCAGTTCGCTCAGCTTTTCGCCGAGGGCCGGGCCCTGATACGCTGGCATGAGGTCAGCCGCGGATACCGGGAAATCGGCCGAGGCGCCCTGCGCGATTGTTTCCAGTTCGATCTCGGAGGGTTCACGGTTCTCTGCCGCTGATCTCAGCAACAAGATGTCGACCCCGGCCTCCTTGCCGAACCTGTACCCGATCTCTCCGGCACCGGACGCGGCCGTCAGGCCACGCAGGATCTGGGCAAGCTGTTTCGTTTGGGACCGGCTCAAACGGAGATGCTCGGCCTGATCCGATCCGCCAAGGGCAGCCAGCCTGCGGACAGGATCCACCGGAACCGAAAGCGACTGTTCAAGATGAACGAGCGGCCCCAGAAGGCTGTCATCCGCACCGGGCAGGATATGTCTCAGGATGCCGGCACAGCGCATCGATGCCACGGCCGCCGCAGGCTCCGGCGCCGCGAGAAGTTTCAGAACTTCCGATCCGACCCGTTCCTTCGACAGAGTCTGGATACCCTCCGCCAGCTTGGCACATGCGGCAAGACCGTCCGTGTCCAGACCTCCCGAGCCGTACCAGGCGTGAAACCGAAAGAAGCGAAGAATGCGCAGGTAATCTTCACGGATCCGCTGCTCCGGATCCTCGATGAATCGGACATGGCGCGACTCCAGGTCGGGAAGACCATTGAGGGGGTCGATCAGTTCGCCATCCGACCGCGCGTAGAGGGCGTTCATCGTGAAATCGCGGCGATGCGCGTCTTCCTCCACATCGTCAGAAAAGGCCACCGTGGCGCGGCGGCCATCGGTTTCGACATCCTTGCGGAACGTCGTAACCTCATGGGGGACACCATTTGCGACGACGGTGATCGTACCATGTTCCAATCCAGTGGGAACCGCCTTCAGGCCGGCCGCTTTTGCCAGCGCAATTACACGGTCCGGACGGGCATCGGTGGCGATGTCGATGTCGCGTACCGGCACACCGAGAAGATCGTCCCGTACACAGCCTCCGACGAATAGCGCCTGGAAGCCGGCGCTTTCAAGTAAGCGGCAGACGGACTGCGTTGGCGCTTTCCTGATCCAGTCTCCGGTAAGCTTCATCTACTTTCAAGCGCGTCAGCCATGGACCGCAGGATACGCGCCGTCGCCCCCCAGATATAGTATGGACCGAAAGGAACCGTATAGTAGTGCCTTCGGCTCCCCCGCCAACGGCGTGACTGCACGGTGAAGTTTGCCGGCGTCAGGACATGTTCGAGCGGCACATCGAACACCTCCTCGACCTCGCCAAGCTCCGGGACCGGTGTGAACGGTTCCCGGACTAGCGCGATGACTGGCGTCACCCAAAAGCCGGTTACCGTTTCATGGGCTGGCATGAGGCCGAGAACCTCGACATTCTCCGGTGCGAGGCCGATCTCCTCGTGCGCCTCGCGGAGGGCGGCCGCCGTGATATCGGCGTCGCTCTCGTCCTGCTTGCCACCCGGGAACGCGATCTGGCCGGGGTGATGCTTTAGCGCCGATGACCGCTTCGTGAGGTACAATCGCGATGTTTCACCCTGCGTCAGAACGGGTACGAGCACGCCCGCCGGGCGAAGACTTCGTCCCTCCGGGAGAACGGTATCCGGATTCAGATCATAGTCGGAAGACGGCGCACGAGCCTGGGAGACGGCAATTCGCAGCCGGCCGGCTGCGTCACTCATCGTCATTTGGCTTGTCGGGCGCGTCGAACCCGAGCGTCGCCGGGTCGAGCCTGTAATGGGCGCCGCAGAACTGACAGTCTGCGGTCACGATCCCTTCCTCGGTCGTCATGGTTTCGATATCGCGGACAGAATAGATCGACAGGCTTTGCCGCACGCGGTCTTCCGAGCACGTACACCCAAAGCGAACCGGCTGAAACTCGTAGGCACGAGGAGCTTCCTCGTGGAACAGTCGCACGAGAAGATCGGCCGGTGCGACCGATGGACCGATCAACTCCAGCGCCTCGACGGTATCGAGCAGGATGTTGACCCGGTTCCAGTTTTCTTCGCCATCCTCGCCGACCACGTCATCCGCAACCAGAAGGCCCCCTTCGCCCGTGCCGCCACCCGTTATGCCGGGAGAGGCCTTGGGCATGTGCTGTACCATGATGCCCCCGGCGCGCCAGTGTTCGGATTCACCACGCTCGGTCGATTTCCCGAAGCTTAGTTCGAAGCGTGTCGGCAACTGTTCGGACTGCGCGAAATAAGCCTCGGCACAGGCGCTCAGGCTGCCGCCGGCGATCGGCGTGATCCCCTGATACGGATCGGACCCAGCGCCCTGATCGATGACGACGGAAAAATACCCCTTGCCGAGCTGGTCGAATGGTCGTTCGTCAGTTACGCGATCTCGGTCGAAGGCGGCATACGCACGTATGCGCGCCATTTCGCCCTCATCCTGCGGCGCATAATAATCAGTCGCGATCATGCGAACCGGGCCGTCTGTCTGAACTTGAAGCGAAAGTTTCCACCGCAGCTTGATGGTCTGTCCGATGAGCGCGGTCAGCAGCGCCATCTCGGCCACAAGCGCCTCGACAGCGGGCGGATAGTCGTGCTGACGCAGGATACCGTCAAGGACACCGTCAAGCCGAGCGAGCCGGCCGCGCATATCGGAGGCATCGAGCTGGAACGGCAGGATCGTATCGTCCCACGCGATTTTCTGACCAAGTGTCATGGAGTTTCCTTAAGCCGCGGAAATTGGCATACCGCGACTATATATGAACCGCCAGTGATGATCCAAGAGAGGCTGCATGATCCCCAGATTTGGCCCGGTGCCCCGCCGCGACATTGCTTACTCATACCGCATGGGGGCTTATGCCATCCTTCCCAGGGACGGGCAGCTCCTGCTGACGCTTCAGCATGAGCCGGAACCGGAATTGCAATTGCCCGGCGGCGGGATAGACCCGGGCGAATCGCCGCTTCGCACATTGCACAGGGAAGTTTACGAGGAAACTGGCTGGATCATCGCTGAACCGAGACGGGTCGGGGCGTTCCGGCGTTTCGTATACATGCCGGAATACGACAAATGGGCAGAAAAGCTTTGCCTGATATATGCCGCACGTCCCGTCCGAGCTCACGGAGCGCCAACGGAAGAGGGGCACACGGCCCTATGGTCGAGCCCGGCCTTCGCCGCTGAAGCGCTCGGGAATTCCGGAGACCGGCATTTCGTCAGGACATATCTCAACGCCCGTTGAACTCGAGCAGCACAGCCGAGACATCATCGTCGAACTGATCGGAACCCGTGATCTCGGCCAGTTGCCAAACGAGGGATTCAAGGCAATCGGCGCCGCGCGATTGACGTAATCCCTGTATCACATCTGCAAGGCCGGTCTCGGCCAGCATGTCACCGTTGGATTTGTGGCATTCCATCATGCCGTCCGAATAGATGAACAACCGATCGCCCGGGTTCAAATGTACTTTCCGGGTCTGATACGTGGCGCGGCCCAGCAGACCGACGGGCATGCCGCCATCGCCCGCAAACTCAGTGGTCCCATCAGCCCGCTGCACCAACGGTGGGGGGTGGCCGGCCTGAACATACGTCACCTCACCAGACCCGAGATCGACGAGCGCCAGCAAAAGCGTCAGGTAATGCTCCGTCTCGATCTCGCCAAGGATGAGTTCATTGAGTATGGACGCCGTTTGGCCGGGGCAACGGGCGTGGAAACGACCCTGCTCATCGGGGAAAAGCGCAATGTTCTGCTCAGGCGTCGTTGCAGACAGGTAACCCGCGAGCCGCGCCGTCATCAGTGCCGAGCTGATGCCGTGACCCGATACATCCATGCCATAAACGCCGATCTGTGACTCGCTGACCTGGAACATGCCGACAAGGTCCCCCCCGACATGGCCGCATGAATGCAGCACCATAGAGACTTCGGCGCTTCCAAAGTCACGATACCGTTCCCGTACAAGCGACTGTTGCAGTTTGCGGGCCTCGATCAGGTCGCCGTTGATAGCCTCATGAATTTGCTGAAGCTCGCTTAGCGTGGATCGAACAAGCCGGTTCTTCTCGGTCAACTCCCGCTCCATCCGGAGCACCCGTTCCGCCGCTGTGATGCGGGCACGAAGGTCGGCCGCATTGACCGGCTTGGTCAGAAAATCATCGGCACCGGCATCGAAGCCGCGGGCCATATCCTGCCTGTCGCTCTTCGATGTCAGCAGGATAAAGTAACCGTAGCCGTCGCGGGGCATCCGTCGGAAGGCATGGCAAAAATCCAGTCCGTTCATACCGGGCATCATCCAGTCACTGAAAACGAGGTCTGGCGGGTCCGTTCGACACATGCGAAGCGCCTCGCGGCCCGAGGCCGCTTCGCGCACCGAATAGCCCGCCTCGTGTAGCATGCGCGACAGGGTCAGTCGCTGCGAGGAACTGTCATCGACAACGAGTACCTTTCGCACCGCCTTGGCGGTGCCTGCCCCCCCAGCCTGATTATCCGTCACCTGCACCACGCACCACCGCCCAATGAAATTGCCGGGTCGGTCTAGTGCCAGGGGCTTAATCATCCGTGAAACATGGAATTCGCGCCAAAATCGAGGTGCGATCTCAACCTTTGATTAACGCACCGCCCATAGTTTTGCCGATGAAAGGAATTATCGGGGCTGAAGAATGATCGATTGGAAACGTGTTTCTGAACTGCGCGAAGAGGTCGGTGAAGACAATTTCGACGAGGTGATCGACCTATTCCTGTTCGAGGTGGAGGAAGAGCTTGCAAGGCTTGCAAATTGTCGCGATGCAGCGGCTCTTGCCGCGCGCCTTCATTTTCTGAAGGGGAGCGCGCTCAACATAGGCTTCACGTCGTTTTCCGTCCTGTGCCAGGCCGGTGAAACCGCGGCCGGCAACGGTGCGGAGGCCGACGTCGATATTGATGGTGTCCTTACATGCTATGATCAGTCGAAGCAGGCCTTCGTCCGCGGCCTCCCTCGCATTGCCGCGGCCTAGATCAGGAACTCGGCGAGCACCTCGTCATTGGTGATGTCGCGAAATGCGAAACCGGCTGAGGCCATCTTCGTTTCGATCCGGGAGAAGTTTTCCGGATCGCTGGCTTCGATCCCAATCAGGACCGAGCCAAAATTCCGTGCAGACTTCTTGAGGTACTCGAAGCGGGAGATATCGTCATGCGGGCCGAGAATATTGAGGAAATCCCGCAACGCCCCGGGCCTCTGCGGCATCCTCAGAATATAGTACTTCTTGATCCCGGAGGACCGTAACGCTCGCTCGCGCACCTCGGGCAGCCGTTCGAAATCGAAGTTGCCGCCTGACGTGACGCAAACCACCCGCTTTCCACGGATGTCCTGGCGCAGGTCCTTGAGCGCATCGACAGACAAGGCCCCGGCCGGTTCCAACACGATGCCTTCCACGTTCAGCATCTCCAGCATGGTGGTGCACAACCGGTCTTCACTTACGGTCAACGCACTCGACGGATCGAGGTCGCTCAATCTCTCGAATGTCTTTTCTCCGATCTGGGCAACCGCCGCCCCATCGGCGAATGTCTCGACCTGGGCGAGGCGCACCGGACGCCCGGCCTTCAGCGCCGCACCGAGGCAAGCGCCGCCCATCGGCTCGACAAGGGCGTAACCACAGTCATTCCCGAGATAGCTTCGCACACCGGACGACAGCCCGCCGCCGCCGACGGGCATCACGATCAGGTCAGGCACGCCGTCGAGCTGCTGTTCAATCTCGACGCCAACCGAGGCCTGGCCCTCAATCACGTCCACATCGTCGAACGGCGATAGAAAATGTCCGCCAACGTCCGCGCAGTGGGCCTGGGCCGCGGCGAGCGTGTCATCGAAATAGTCGCCGGTCAGCTCAACTTTCACGAATTCGCCGCCGAAGCTTTTCGTTTTCATAATCTTCTGCTGCGGCGTCGTGACGGGCATGAATACCATGCCGTTGACGCCGAAATGGCGGCACATGAACGCAACACCCTGCGCGTGATTTCCAGCGCTGGCGCATACGAAAGAGGACGTATCCGGATTCCTCTCCAGCACTTTGCGCATCGCGTTGAACGCGCCGCGCAGCTTGTACGATCTTACCGGCGTCAGGTCTTCCCGTTTCAGAAGGATCTCCGCCTCGTACCGGTCAGACAGGTGATCGTTGCGTTGCAATGGCGTCGGCTCGAACACGTCGCGCATGGCGGCTTCTGCGGTGCGGGCAAGGGTACGGAAATCTGTCATAGAGGTGTCACTGTCGCAATCAGGGAACCCTGGCAAGAGGCAGCTGCAATGAATACCGGCGCATACAGGCACGCACGCCACCTTGCCCAGCGCGTCAAAAGCCGATAATCGCCTCGCCCAAGACCGTGCAAAGGGGAAAGCGATGTCCGCGCCGAAAAAAGTCGTACTGGCCTATTCCGGGGGGCTTGATACCTCGATCATCCTGAAATGGCTGCAAACCGAGTATGGGTGCGAGGTTGTGACCTTCACGGCCGATCTCGGCCAGGGCGAAGAGCTCGAGCCCGCACGCGAGAAGGCCGAACTTCTGGGGATCAAGCCTGATAACATCTACATCGAAGACGTTCGCGAAGAGTTCGTGCGCGACTTCGTCTTCCCCATGTTCCGCGCCAACGCACTCTACGAAGGGCTGTACCTGCTTGGCACTTCGATCGCCCGGCCGCTGATTTCCAAACGGCTCGTGGAAATCGCCGAGGAAACCGGCGCCGACGCGGTGGCACACGGGGCCACTGGCAAGGGCAATGACCAGGTGCGGTTCGAACTGGCGGCCTATGCGCTCAACCCCGAGATCAAGGTTATCGCACCTTGGCGGATTTGGGACCTGACGAGCCGCACAAAGCTGATCGACTTTGCCGAGAAGAACCAGATACCCATTGCGAAGGACAAGCGGGGTGAGGCGCCATTCTCGGTCGACGCAAACCTTCTGCATACGTCCTCGGAAGGCAAGGTTCTGGAAGACCCTGCCGAAATGGCGCCGGATTACGTCTATCAACGAACGACCCACCCCGAGGATGCCCCGAATGAAGCCGAGTTTATCGAGGTCGGGTTCGAAAAGGGCGATGCCGTCAGCATCAATGGCGAGGCGCTTTCGCCTGCCTCGCTTCTCACGAAGTTGAACGAGCTGGGCGGCAAGCATGGCATTGGCCGGCTTGACCTGGTGGAGGGCCGATTCGTCGGTATGAAGTCGCGCGGGATCTACGAGACACCCGGCGGCACGATCCTGCTTCAGGCGCATCGCGGCATCGAGCAGATCACTCTCGACCGCGGAGCCGCTCATTTGAAAGACGAGTTGATGCCGCGCTACGCCGAACTCATCTACAACGGTTTCTGGTTCAGTCCGGAACGTGAAATGCTGCAGGCGGCGATTGACCGGAGCCAGGAGCATGTGACCGGTTCCGTGCGGCTGAAGCTTTACAAGGGGTCGGTCAACGTCGTCGGCCGCTGGTCGGACCATTCGCTTTATTCCGAAGCGCACGTGACCTTCGAAGAAGATGCGGGTGCCTATGATCAGAAGGATGCAGCCGGGTTCATCCAGCTCAATGCCCTGCGGCTGAAGTTGCTTGCCGCTCGTGATCGGCGCCTCAAGGGCTGAAAAGAAAAAGGGCGGCCCTACAAACTGGCCGCCCTCTCGGTTTGTTCGCTGATTATTGTACGGTGATAACCGTCATGACCAGTTCGCCATCGGGCTTGATGGGTCCGTCTTCCTTGGCCCCAAGTGTGTATTCGAAGATCCCGGTTTCCATCCCGCCATCTTCGGAATGAACCATCAACATCAGCATGTCGCCCGCGGCCACATCTTCCGTCAGGATCGCGGCCACGTCCATCGTTTCGCCTTCGCGGATCGGCGCGTGACCGACAACCGGACCCGGCTTCATGTCGGCATCCGTACGATGCACGACGAGCCAGCCGTTCTGCATGGCGGAAACCTTGTCGGCACTGACGATCCCATTCGCAACGCTTTGGTCCGAGGCCTCGACCATTGGCGTCATGCCGTGGTTGTCCGCAAGGGCCGTGCCCGCTGTCAGGATCGTTGCTGCAGTAAGGCTGATCAGGGTCTTCATTGAAAATCTCCAATCTGTTGAATCTGCACGCGGTCTTTCCGCGCCTGCGAGAAGGCACGTGGATTGAGAGAATTAGTTTCAAGAAATAGCCTAGAGGAGCGCCATTTCGCGCAAAGGCCGATAGAAGGGCATAGCTTCCTCTGCCAGGGCGGCCTGTTCTCCAGTAAGTTCGGGAAGCTCACCCTCTGCCGGGGCAAAGCCGGTCGAACGATGTACCGCGCCGTACCAGTGCGGTGCCCAGACGCCATCCTCTACGTGACCGCCTGTCGGCCAAGAAAGCATGGCCGTTGTCCAAGGTAGACCGATCGCCTCGCAAAGTGATCGCATCATCCTTTCAGGGTCGCGCCGTATGTCATCGGAATCGATGATCACCGGCTTCTGTCCTTGCGCTCTGAGTTGCTCATAAAGCTCGAATTGCTGGGTGAAGCCGATATCGGACAGCGTCGGGTTATCGTATTTCAGCGAGAAGCTGGCCGCGACCCGGGCGGGATGGCGGATCAGGAAAACATTGGACACCTTGCCAATCCAGTCGCGCGGCACGCCCTCGATCATGTGTTGGGTCATGTGCTTCTGATAGAAATGCGGAAGGCCGCCGGGGATGGGACCGAGAAGTTCCTCGATCACTTCGCTCGGATCGACGGCCTGCGAGGCAACGATTTCATCCCGCATCGGGTGGATCAGCCCCGTCCTCGACAGATAGGCAGCGTAGAAGGGCTCGTCCACGACGGCACAATCGCCGCGGGCCGCGAATGCGTACATCATGGCCGTCGACAAGTTTCTCGGGCCGGACCACATTGCAATCCTCATCAGGCCATTTCCCGCTGTATCAGTGCCTTGTAGAGACCTTGGATCGTTTTGGTGACCGGCCCTAGCTGACCGTCCCCGATCGTCCGTCCATCGACCTCGCCGACGGGCGTCTGGGCGCCGAACGTTCCCGTCAGGAACGCCTCGTCAGCGCCGTAGGTATCCACCAGGGAATAGTTGCGCTCGAAAACCGGTATCTGGTTCTCACGGCACAGATCGATCACCTTCTGACGCGTTATGCCGTTCATGCAGTAATCGCCCGTGCTGGTCCACACAGCCCCTTTTCGCACGATGAAGAAGTTGCAGGCATTCGTCGTGTTCACAAAACCATTTACGTCGAGCATTAGACCTTCGTCTGCCCCTGCTTTCTCGGCTGCGATACAGGCGAGGATACAGTTGAGCTTGGAGTGCGAGTTGAGCTTCGGATCCTGGGTCATCGGCATTCCGCGGAGATGCGGCACCGTCGCTAGCCGGATCGGCCGGCCAATCTGCGGCCTGGAGTGTTCCATGATAATCGTAACGGTCGGCCCCTGCTTTGACAGGGAGGGGTGCTGAAATGGTCGGCTTTTGACACCCCGCGTGACCATCAGGCGGGCGTGGGCATCCGATGTCATCTCGTTCGCGATCTGCGTGTCTATGACGGCCTGAAACACCTCCTGCCGCGTCATTCCGATATCAAGGTCGATGGCCTTTGCCGCCTCGAACAGACGGTCAAGATGCTCGTCGATGAACGCCCATGTCCCGTTATAAAGTCGCAAACCCTCCCAGATGCCGTCACCCAGCATGAACCCGCTGTCATACACGCTCACTACCGCTTCGGCCTTAGGAACGATCCTTCCGTTGAGCCAGATCCGAATGGTCTCGTTTCGGGCATCTTCCTCCGCCTGGTGTGTGGTCTGGTGCTCTGTCATTTTCGCCCCCGAATGTTACAGACGGCCTTTTCAGCGCCAGTCGGCCGAACGTTATTTGCGGCGATTCCCGGTGCCAAGGGTAAAATCGGCTCACCACTTCGTGACATGGTCGTCGGCTCTATTGGTGAGACTCGTGCTTGCTGTCAGAATGATCGCGTTGATTGGGGAGGCCGTTTCGATGATCATGTGTGGCAAGGAAATGAAAGCGGTTGTGCTGGCTGCATTGATCGTTGTCGGCATAGGTGTCCAATGCACCAAGGCGCGTGCGGCGGGTACCGAGATTCTGACAGTGGCCGGGGGTTGCTTCTGGTGCGTCGAGGCGGATTTCGAGAGCGTCAGGGGCGTCAAGGAGGTCGTTTCGGGGTACACTGGCGGTACGACCAAGAATCCGACCTACAAGGAAGTCACGCGTGGCGGAACAGGCCACTACGAGGCAGTCCAGATATTCTATGACCCGGCACGGGTCACCGAAGAGCAATTGCTGCACATGTTCTTCCGTTCGATCGATCCAACCGATGCGGGCGGCCAGTTCTGCGACCGCGGGGCCAGTTACCGGACGGCGATTTTCGCGAAGGACGCCGCAGGGCGACAGGCGGCTGAAGCAGCAAAGGCGGAGGCCGCGCAGGCATTGGGCCGATCCATCGTGACGCCCGTTCTGAACGCCGGGCCCTTCTACAAGGCCGAGGCGTATCACCAGGATTACTACAAGGGCTCCAAGCTGGTGATCACCCGCGCGGGGCCCAAGAAACAATCGACGGCCTACAAGTTCTACCGTGAAGGCTGCAACCGCGATCAGCGCATCAAGCAACTTTGGGGATCGGCAGCGCCCTTCGTCGGAAGCTAGGCCAGAAACGCTTCGACTTCGGCAATCGTCGGGATGGCGTCCGCCGTACCAGTCCGCGTTACGGAAATTGCCGCTGCGGCCGCCGCACGGCGCAGCGCCGTCTGTGGGCTCGACCCGGTCGACAACCCCGCCACCACGTAACCCGTGAACGTATCGCCTGCACCAGTGGTGTCGACTGGCGCCACGGGAAATGCGGGAACCGAAAGCGTCTGCATCAGGCGTGTATCGTGCCAGTCGGCGCCCCGGGCGCCTTTCGTTACCAACACGTTTGCGACTGGCAGGTGCAGAACCTGCGTGCCCAGCACCTCGGCGAGTTGGCCGGCCTCGACCTCGTTCATGATGAGCAGTGTCAAACTTGGCAGAAGCCGTGCCACGGCATCGGCATCGAATGGAGCGGCGGAATAGACCACATTCAAGTCCCTGCCTGCCGCCAGGGCAGCAGCCTCGGCCTGTTGCGACGTTTCATTCTGCAGCAATAGCCAATCGCCTGGCCGTCCCTCTGAAAGCACCTTTGCGACCGTATCCGGGCATTGGTCGAAGTTGGCCCCCGGGAAAATGACGATCTGGTTCTCTCCCTGGCCGTCGATCATCACGATGGCATGCGCCGTGGGCCGGGTGCTGAACTGAATATTCCTCGTATCGACCCCCGCCTCGGCCAAATGTTCGATCAGCCACCGGCCATCGCCGCCAACCGCGCCGATATGGCAAACCTCGGCTCCTGCCCTTGCAATCGCAACGGACTGGTTCGCGCCCTTCCCGCCCAGGCCGGAACTCATCTCGGTTGCGGCCAGTGTCTCTCCGGGACCGGGCAAACGCGGAAGGCGGTAGAAGTAATCCGCGTTGATCGAGCCCAGGTTATATATCATCGGCCTCTCAGCCCACCTTGCAAGCCGCCAGAACGGCCATGTTGAGGATGTCGCTGGCCGTGGATGTCGATGAACAGATCTGGATCGACTTGTCGATGCCGGAAAGGATTGGCCCGATAACCGTCGCGCCTGCCATTTCCTGCATCAGCTTGGTCGAGATCGAGGCAGAGTGCCGCGCCGGAACGACCAGGATGTTCGCCGGACCGGTGAGGCGCTGGAAAGGATAATAATCCTGTGCGGCCTTGTTGAGAGCCACATCAACGGTCATTTCCCCTTCGAACTCGAAATCAACGCCACGGGATTCCAGCACTCTTGGCGCGCGATGCATCTTCTCGGCCCGTTCCGACCGCGGATACCCGAAGGTCGAGAAGGAGACGAAAGCGACACGTGGTTCGATGCCAAGATTGCGCGCAACATGCGCGCCGCGCTCGGCAATGGTGGCCAGGTCTTCCTCGTCCGGCCATTCATGCACGAGAGTATCGGTTATCATGACGATCCGGCCTTTGTGCAGGAGCGCCGTAACACCCACGGCCCCGTGTTCCGCATCTGCGTCGAAAACGTGGTTGATCCGGTCAAGAACATGCGCCGATTTCCGCGTGGCGCCCGTTACCAGCCCATCACCATGCCCATGGGCGAGCATCAGCGCCGAGAACACGTGCCGATCGCGGGCGGCGAGACGGTGAATATCCTGGTGGTCGAACCCCCGGCGCTGAAGCTTACCGTACAGGAACGACTTGTATTCCTCCAGATACTCCGTCTTGGCGGCGTTGGTGATCTCGATCTCTGAAATCGCGTCCCCAAGCCCGGCGGCGTCGAGCTTGTGCTGAACGTCGTCGTCCCGGCCAACCACGATGGCATGGCCAAAGCCGGACCGGGTATACTGCACCGCCGCACGCAGGACACGTGGGTCGTCGCCCTCGGCAAAGATCATCCGGGCCTGGGCATTACGGGCCCGTGCATTGATCGACCGCATGATCGAGGCCGTGGGGTCCAACCTCGATTTCAATGCCTGCTCATAGGCGTCCATATCGACGATAGGGCGCCGGGCGGCGCCGGTATCCATGCAGGCCCGCGCGACAGCAGGCGGAATCGTGTGGATCAAGCGCGGATCAAACGGGGTCGGTATGATATAGTCGCGGCCGAACGAAAGCTTTCGGCCATAGGCTATGGCAACCTCGTCCGGTACATCTTCCCGCGCAAGGCGGGCCAGCGCGTGGGCGCAGGCGATTTTCATTTCGTCGTTGATTGCCCGAGCATGTACATCAAGCGCTCCGCGAAAGAGATAGGGAAAGCCCAGAACGTTGTTCACCTGGTTGGGATAATCCGACCGGCCGGTCGCGACGATAGCATCCTGCCGCACCTCGTGCGCATCTTCCGGAGTGATTTCGGGGTCGGGGTTGGCCATGGCAAAGATCACCGGTTGCGGCGCCATCGATTTGACCATTTCCTGGGTCACGGCGCCTTTGACGGAAACCCCGAGGAAAACGTCGGCGTCTTTCATGGCTTCTGCCAGCGTGCGCAGTTCCGTATCCACCGCATGCGCTGACTTCCATTGGTTCATTCCATCCTGGCGACCCTGGTAGATGACACCCTTGGTATCGCAGGCGATACAGTTCTCGTGCCGTGCGCCCATGGCCTTCAGCAATTCGATACAGGCAATCCCGGCCGCGCCGGCTCCGTTGAGAACGATCTTGCAATCCTCGATCTTCTTGCCCGACAGGTGCAACGCATTGAGAAGCCCTGCCGCACAGATCACCGCAGTGCCGTGCTGATCGTCGTGAAAGACCGGGATATCCATCTGCTCCTTGAGCGTTTGCTCGATGATGAAACACTCCGGCGCCTTGATGTCTTCAAGGTTGATGCCGCCGAAGGTCGGGCCCATCAGCTTAACCGCCTTGATGAAATCTTCGGGCTCTTCGGTGTCGAGCTCGATATCGATGGAGTTGACGTCGGCGAACCGCTTGAACAGCACCGCCTTGCCTTCCATCACCGGTTTGGAACCGAGCGCACCGAGATTGCCAAGGCCAAGCACTGCCGTTCCGTTCGAGATGACCGCCACAAGGTTACCCTTGTTGGTATAGTCATAGGCAAGTTCCGGGTTCCGCGCGATTTCTTCGCAGGGAACGGCCACGCCAGGCGAATAGGCAAGCGAAAGGTCGCGCTGCGTGGTCATCGGTACCGTCGCGGTCACCTCGAATTTGCCGGGCGTCGGCTCAAGATGGAAGGCAAGCGCCTCTTCGCGGGAGAACTTGGGTTTGGGCATGGGGTCCGCTGTCAATTACCGTTGTGTCGGTTGATCCTTAGCGGGGGATTGCGTTCGGCTCAACAGCGGTGAAAATTGGGTTTCGCCTGCCACCCCGCGTTTGTAAGGTCTTTCGAGGTGAGAACGGGGGAAATCGTGACGTCGCAGAAGGCAGCCGTGACGCCGATGATGGCGCAATACCTTGAGATCAAGGCGCAGTATCCCAGTGCGCTTTTGTTCTACCGTATGGGCGATTTCTACGAGCTGTTTTTCGACGATGCCGTGGCCGCCGCCGAAGCCCTGGATATTGCGCTCACGAAACGCGGCAAGCATCTGGGCGAAGACATTGCCATGTGCGGCGTGCCTGTGCATTCCGCCGAAGGTTACCTGCTGACATTAATCCGGAAAGGCTTTCGCGTAGCCGTCTGCGAGCAGATGGAAGACCCGGCCGAGGCAAAGAAACGTGGGGCAAAATCCGTTGTAAAGCGGGACGTCGTGCGGCTCGTCACACCGGGAACATTGACCGAGGAAAGCCTGCTCGAGGCGCGGCGGCACAACTTCCTTGCCAGTTTCTCCCGCGTAAGAGGCGAAAGTGCGCTGGCGTGGGTCGATATTTCGACGGGCAGCTTTCACGTGATGCCTTTGCCGGAGGTGCGCCTTGGCCCGGAACTGGCAAGACTGGCACCGAGTGAACTGATCCTTTCTGAAACAGATGAACTCGAACTCGAGGAACTCACGTCGGAAGCCGGCGTCTCGGTCACGCCCCTGGGCCGCTCCGCATTTGACAGCACGGGCGGCCACGATCGGCTGTGTTCCTTGTTCGGCGTCGAGACCCTTGAGGCATTTGGAAACTTCTCACGACCGGAAATCTCTTCGATGGGGGCCCTGGTCGAATACTTGGAGATCACCCAGAAGGGCAAACTGCCGCTGTTGCGCACTCCCGTCCGCGAGGCGCAGGCGCGCGTCATGCAAATCGATGCCGCGACCCGGCGAAATCTTGAACTGACGCACGCGCTGTCCGGCGGACGTTCAGGCTCACTGCTCTCCGCAGTGGATCGGACGGTGACAGCTGGCGGGGGGCGCCTGATGGAACGGCGTCTGTCCTCGCCGTCCCGCGTGCTCGAGGTGATACAGGAACGGCAGGAGGCAGTGGCCTTCGCCGTGGAACAGGCTCGATTCTGCAATGATTTACGAGAGGCGCTGCGCCGGGTGCCAGACCTCGACCGGGCCCTTTCTCGGCTTGGGGTCGACAGGGGCGGTCCGCGTGACCTGGCGGCAATCCGCAACGGTTTGACCCAAGCTGACCGGATTGCAGCCTTCATGAAGAGTATGGACTTGCCCGACCT
Organism: Roseovarius sp.; assembly: GCF_030373445.1. GTDB lineage: Bacteria > Pseudomonadota > Alphaproteobacteria > Rhodobacterales > Rhodobacteraceae > Roseovarius. The sequence continues at coordinate 44,185 of NZ_JAUCYU010000004.1, read as the reverse complement.
GATGGCGCGAGTTGTCGGAGATCTTTCGGGGCATGACGCGCTGCTCGCGCTCCTGGATCAGTCACTTGTCGCAGAACCCCCCCTTCTGGCGCGCGACGGGGGCTTCATTGCCGAAGGCTACGACGAGGAACTCGACGAGGCGCGGCGCCTGCGCGATGAGGGACGCGGTGTGATCGCGGGGATGCAGGCCGATTACGTGGAGCTGACAGGCATCCAAAGCCTGAAGGTGAAGCACAACAACGTGCTGGGTTATTTCGTCGAAGTCACGGCGACGCATGCCGACAAGATGTTGTCCTCTCCGCTGAACGAGACTTTCAAACACCGGCAGACGACGGCCAACCAGGTGCGCTTCACGACAGTCCCGCTGAGCGAGATGGAAACCAAGATTTTGAATGCTGGCGGTCGGGCACTGGACATTGAGAAGCGGCTCTACGAAGGCCTTAAGGCGGCGATTCTGGACGAGGCGGCGCCCCTCTCGCAAGCCTCGACCGCCCTTGCAGAACTCGATCTGGCAACGGCCTTTGCCGACCTCGCCCGGTCCGAGAACTGGTGCCGTCCAAAGGTCGATGCAGGCCGCGCGCTTCTCATCGAAGGTGGGCGACACCCGGTAGTCGAACGTGCATTGCGTTCGCAGAGTGGCGATCCGTTTATCGCCAATGACTGCGCCCTTGGCGACGAAAGCGATATCTGGCTGCTCACTGGTCCCAATATGGCCGGCAAATCGACGTTCCTGCGTCAGAACGCCCTGATTGCCGTGCTCGCACAGATGGGTGCGTACGTGCCGGCCCGGGCCGCGCATATCGGTATGGTGAGCCAGCTTTTCAGCCGCGTCGGTGCGTCCGACGACTTGGCCCGAGGCCGGTCAACCTTCATGGTGGAAATGGTTGAAACCGCGGCGATCCTCAACCAGGCCGACGACCTTGCACTTGTCATCCTCGACGAAATCGGCCGTGGCACCGCCACGTATGACGGCCTCTCGATCGCGTGGGCAACCCTGGAACACCTGCACGAAATCAACCGATGCCGCGCCCTCTTCGCCACGCATTACCACGAGCTGACCAACCTTAGCGAAAAGCTTGACCGGGTAGACAACGCCACTGTCGCCGTCAAAGAGCACGAAGGCGACGTCATCTTCCTGCACGAAGTCCGCAGGGGCGCGGCTGACAGGAGCTACGGCGTTCAGGTTGCCAAGCTGGCCGGCTTGCCGCCATCTGTGGTCGAGCGCGCGCGTGTCGTGCTGGACGCGCTTGAAAAGGGTGAACGCGAGGGTCACGGCAAGCGCGAGGCTTTCATCGACGACCTGCCCCTGTTCGCCGCCAGCCCGCCGCCACAGCCAAAGGCGCCCGCGAAAGAGTCGCTCGCCGAGAAGCGACTGGGCGAGATCCTTCCCGACGAACTGACTCCCCGGGAAGCTCTCGACCTGATCTATGAGCTAAAGGGCTTGGTGAGGGGCTGACTTGTCAGCCCTGGAAGGAAGAAACACCCACCTGCGCTGGCCGCAGGATACGGTCGTGCAACATGAAGCCCTGGGCCGAAACCTGGATGATATCGCCCTGCTTCGTTCCCGGAAGTGGCGCTTCGAACATGGCTTCGTGCTGCTGCGGGTCGAACCGGTCGCCGACCTGCGGGTCGATCACGCGAATGCCGTGCTTCTCGAACACCTTGATCAGCTCGCGCATGGTCAGTTCGATCCCCTCAATCATGGGGCCGGCGACCTCGCGTTGCTCATCCGTCACCGACTCGACCGCGCGCTTCATGTTATCGAAGACCGGCAGCATATCGCGGGCAAGCTTGGACCCGCCGTAATTCTCGGCTTCGGTCCGTTCCTTTGCAGCCCGTTTGCGGGCATTCTCCGCGTCGGCCAGCGCCCGCATGAATTTGTCTTGAAGCGCGTCTCGTTCCGCACGGAGAGTCTCGACCTCGTCCTGCTCCTCAGGGCCATCTTCCGCCAATCGGGCTTCTTCCTCGGCCTCAGCCTCGGCGATGTCGTCCAGGAACCGGTCTTCGTCACGCTCTGCCATTCTTTCACCTCTAACTTCGGTCCGCGATCAGTTTGCCGACGATTTGCGCCGTGTAGTCGACGATCGGCACGATGCGGCCATAGTTCAGGCGCGTCGGGCCGATCACGCCCACCGCGCCAATAATCTTTCGGTCAGCGTTCATATATGGAGAGACCACCAAAGAGGAACCCGAAAGTGAGAAAAGTTTGTTCTCTGAACCGATAAATATTCGTACGCCTTCCCCCTCGTCCGCGAGCTCGAGAAATTCCGCGATATCACGCTTTCGCTCGAGGTCATCGAACAGCGTGCGGATGCGTTCAAGGTCTTCTTCCTCGGTTTCAGGATTAAGCAAATTTGATCGGCCGCGAACGATCAAACGCTCGTAATTGTCTGATTCGCCCTCCCAGATCGCAAGGCCGCTCTCGACCAGTTGCCGGGCGAGCTGGTCGATTTCCTGACGCCTCGATTCGATCTCTTTTGCGATAACGGATTGCAGGCCCGACAAGGTCTTGCCTTCGACTAGCGCGTTTAGAAAGTTCGCGGCCTCTCGCATCGAGCTGGGTGTCTGGCCCGGCGGCGGAGTGAATATCCGGTTTTCGACATGACCGTCGGCAAAGACCAACACCACCAGCGCCCGGTCATGGCCGAGACCCACGAACTCGATATGCTTGATCGGGGCTTCGTGCTTTGGCGCAAGCACAAGCGATGCTCCATGCGTTACACCTGACAAGGCGGAACCGATCCGGTCAAGAGCCGTTCCCACATCGTCGGAGTTGCTGCCAAGTGTCGCGTCGATCATCTGGCGGTCGGTGCTGTTGAGGTCGCCGACCTCGAGCAGCCCGTCAACGAACATCCGCAAGCCTTCCTGCGTTGGGATCCGGCCAGCCGATACGTGCGGGCTGTTCAGCAAGCCCAGGTACTCAAGGTCCTGCATCACGTTGCGAATCGTCGCTGCGCTCACCTTTTCGCTCATGTTGCGCGTCAACGTGCGGGATCCGACAGGATCGCCTGTTGCAAGATAGGTCTCGACAACGCGGCGAAACACTTCGCGCGAGCGTGCGTTCATCTCTTCGAGAACCTTGCCTGCGTCGTTCATTCCGAATGACATCCTGCTTACGTGATCCGCCATTAAAGACGGACAAATGAAAAGGTCAATCGGGGTTGCACTTGCCGAGGGCAGCCATGTATCCCCAACGCACCAGCTAACGAGGTATTTGCCATGCGACCTTCCGGGAGAGACTTAAGCGAGATGCGGCCGGTTTCAATCGAGACCGGGGTCACGAAACATGCGGAAGGCTCCTGTCTGATCAAGGTTGGCGATACGCATGTTCTTTGCACGGCGACGATCGAGGACCGTGTACCGCCTTTCATCAAGGGTTCCGGCCTTGGCTGGGTGACGGCAGAATACGGAATGCTGCCCCGTTCCACCACCAGCCGGATGCGGCGCGAGGCTGCGGCAGGCAAACAGGGGGGACGCACGGTCGAAATCCAGCGCCTCATCGGTCGCAGCCTTCGGGCCGGTATCGACCGCGTGGCACTTGGCGAACGGCAAATCACCGTCGATTGCGATGTGATCCAGGCTGATGGCGGCACGCGTTGTGCATCGATCACAGGCGGCTGGGTGGCGCTTCGCCTCGCAGTTCAGAAACTTATGAAGATCGGCGATGTGATCAGCGACCCGATGACCGACCCTGTTGCCGCTGTAAGCTGCGGAATATACGCGGGCCAGGCGGTTCTCGACCTGGATTATCCGGAAGACAGTGATGCCGGTGTCGACGGAAACTTCATCATGACCGGTTCGGGCCAGCTGATCGAAGTTCAGATGAGTGCCGAAGGCGCGACGTTTTCTCGTGCGCAAATGGACAATCTGATGGATCTGGCACAGAAGGGCGTGGCCGAACTCGTCGAGGCGCAAAACGCGGCGGTCAATGCGTAGGTTCGAATGCGACACGCTATTGGTCGCAACCCATAACGCTGGCAAACTGGAAGAAATCCGGACCTTGCTGAAACCATTTGGCGTAACCGTTATCGGCGCCGCCGAGCAGAATTTGCCCGAACCCGAAGAAACCGAAACAACTTTTGTCGGCAACGCACGCATCAAGGCGCATGCGGCGGCACGGGCCACGGGCCTGCCGGCTTTGTCGGATGATAGCGGTATCGAGATTGATGCTCTGGAGGGCCGGCCTGGAGTTTGGACGGCGGATTGGGCGGAAACAGGGTCTGGCCGCGACTTTGGCGTTGCGATGTCGCGTGCGCATGAAGAGCTCTTGCATACGGGTGCACCGCAACCCTGGAAGGCCCGGTTTTGCTGTACACTCGTTCTTGCCTGGCCCGACGGCCATGACGAGGTTTTTCCGGGAAAGGTCGATGGGCGTGTGGTATGGCCCACGCGGGGCAACCAGGGGCACGGGTACGACCCGATGTTCCAGCCCGACGGATATGACGTGACGTTTGGCGAGATGGATAGCGCAGAGAAAAACCGCATAAGCCACCGTGCCGACGCATTCGCCAAACTCGTGAATGGCTGTTTTGACTGACGATTGGCAGGAAGGTGGCTTTGGCCTCTACATTCATTGGCCGTTCTGCGAAGCCAAGTGCCCCTATTGCGATTTCAATTCTCACGTCAGCCGCTTCATCGATCAAGAACGGTGGAAGAAGGCCTATCTGTCCGAGATAGACCGGTATGCCGAACTGCTTCCTGGCCGGGTGCTGCAAACGGTGTATTTTGGGGGCGGAACACCAAGCCTGATGGACCCAGGAGTTGTCTCGGAGGTCATCGAGAGAATTCGTCGAAATTGGCCAACGTCGAATGACACGGAGATAACGCTCGAGGCAAACCCCGGCTCCGTAGAGGCTGGTCGCTTTGCGGCCTATGCGCAGGCCGGCATCTCGCGCGTGTCAATGGGCATTCAGGCGCTGAACGATGCCGACCTTCATCGGCTTGGCCGAATCCACTCAGTTGCAGAGGCTTATCAAGCATTTGATATTGCTAGGAAATATTTCGATAGAGTCAGTTTTGACCTGATCTATGCCCGCCAGAACCAAACCGTTGCCGCGTGGGGTGAAGAACTTCGGGAAGCGCTATCGATGGCTGTCGATCACCTATCCCTTTACCAGCTGACCATAGAACCCGGCACGGCGTTCGGCGATCGGTATGCCCGTGGCAAGCTGAGCGGTCTGCCCGACGATGACCGCGCGGGTGACATGTACGAAGCGACGCAGGAGATCTGCAACTCCGCCGGCCTGCCGGCCTATGAAGTCTCTAACCACGCGGCTCCCGGCGCGGAGTCGCGGCACAACCTTGTCTACTGGCGGTATGGCGACTACGCGGGGATTGGTCCGGGGGCTCATGGTCGCATCACCATCGCAGGTCAAAGACGCGCCACCGAGGCGTACGCCCAACCCGGCAAATGGCTCAACGCGGTAGAGGCCACGCAACCTGTCGACTCGATTGAACCGATCTCCGGCTCGGAACAGGCTGATGAGTACCTTATGATGGGCCTCCGGGTCAGTGAGGGCATTGATGCGCGTCGGTACAGGGCTATGTCTGGGCAAGACCTGTCGGCGCACACGCTCGCACGGCTTGAGGAGATCGGCATGATCGTGCAGGAAAAGTATCGAGTCAGAGCCACACAACACGGACGCATGGTTCTCAACGCGGTGATCAAAGAGTTGATGTCAGGCTGAATAATGCGGTTCGTGTGGCTCGGCCTTGGATTGCTTTGCGTTGGCCTTGGCTTGGTTGGCGTTGTCCTCCCGCTCGTGCCGACGGTGCCCTTTCTGCTTCTCGCAACATTCTTCTTTGCCCGTTCGTCGGAGCGTCTTCACAGCTGGTTGCTTTCGCATCCGCAATTTGGCCCCGCGATCATCGATTGGCAGGAACGCGGCGCCATAAGCAGGCGGGCAAAGACGCTCGCGACGATATCCATTTCCGCGGTATTCGCTCTATCATTTGCAATGGGACTACGCCAAACGATCCTCGTAGTTCAGGCAATCGTCCTCGGCTGCGTACTGATATTTCTCTGGACTCGGCCTAGTTGCTGACGCTGAGGATCCGGCAAAGATCATCGAGTTGTTCCAGCGTGTCGTAGGCGATGACAATCTGGCCGTTCTCTTTGCCGGGCTTGTGATCGATCAGAACCTTCATCCCCAGGCCAGCCGAGAGATCGCCTTCAAGAGCCTTGGTATCGGCGTCCTTTTCCGATGTTGCCTTTGCCTTGGGTTTGGAGCCTCCGGAAAAGATATTCTCCTGCTCCGCCTTGGCGAGCTTTTCAGCTTCGCGGACTGACAACCCTTTCTTGATTATCTGCTTTGCCAGGGCTACCGGATCTTCTGCCGTGACCAATGTACGCGCGTGGCCGGCCGACAGTTTTCCGTCACGTAGGTAGCTCTGCACCTCCTCGGGAAGTGTCAAAAGCCGGACCGAATTGGCAATATGGCTCCGGCTTTTACCTAGGGCAGTTGCGAGGCGTTCCTGCGTATGACCAAACTTTTCCATCAGCTGACTGTAGCCCGCAGCCTCCTCCACCGGGTTCAGATCTGCCCGCTGAACGTTTTCGATGATCGCAACTTCAAGAACCTCGGTGTCGTCGAATTCCCGGACCAGCGCCGGCACGGCATGCAGCTTCGCCATTTGCGCTGCTCGCCAGCGACGTTCGCCCGCAACGATCTCGAATTGGCCTTCGGTTCTTGGGTTCGGCCGGACGATCAGAGGCTGAATTATGCCCTTTTCCCTGATCGACGCCGCAAGGTCTTCCAGTGCTTCGGGGTCGAATGATCGACGTGGCTGATCGGGATTCGGCGAAATCATTTCGATCGGGATGACCTGGTCGGGGTGTTTGGGATCGGCGGCGTCGTTCCCGTGCCCCTCATTGACATCCGCCATAAGCGCCGAAAGCCCCCGCCCAAGGCCGCGTTTCGGTTTCTTTTCTGCCATTCCGGCCTCTCCTCAGGTCTTCAGGCCGCAACGGGCGTATGGTTTTTCATCAGTTCGGCGGCAAGCTCTCTATATGCTTGCGCCCCCTTGGACGCTGTGTCGTATCGAAGGACCGGAAGCGAGTAGGACGGTGCTTCGCTTACGCGAACATTCCGTGGAATGAGTGTTCTGAACACGAGGTCGCCAAGATTCTCACGGGCGTCCGCCTCAACCTGGGCCGAGAGGTTGTTGCGCATGTCATACATAGTCAGAACGATGCCTTCTATCCGAAGGTTCGGATTCGCTGACTGACGCACCTCTCTCACGGTCAGCATCAGTTGGGAAAGCCCTTCCAGCGCAAAAAACTCCGATTGCAGTGGCACCAAGACCGAATGTGCGGCCACCATCGCATTCACAGTCAGAAGATTCAGGGATGGGGGGCAGTCGATCAGGATATAATCGAAGCTGAACTGGTCTATCGCCGGTTGACGCAGGGCATCGTGAAGAAGATAACTGCGCTTTTCATTTGAAATGAGTTCGATATCGGCGGAACTGAGATCGACTGTTGCCGGAATAATCTGAAGATTCTGCTCTCCGGTTTCCAGTACGACGTCTTCCAAGTCTACTTCATCCAGCAGCAAGTCGTATGTTGTAAAAGTCCGAGCGTCCGGCTCAATACCAAGGCCGGTGGAAGCATTACCCTGCGGATCTAGGTCAACGATTAACACGCGACACCCGGTTTCTGCCAGCGCGGCCCCCAGGTTGATCGTGGTGGTCGTTTTGCCTACACCACCTTTCTGGTTGGCTACGGCAATGATTTTGGGCGTCTTGGGCCGGCTCGGATCAGACACGGGATACTCCTGTAATCCTCAAAATGACGGGGCCATCCTCGGTCACACTTTTAACCTCGTGGTGCTCGAACTTCCACTTCTGTTGTGCTTCAGCCAGCTCTTTTTTCCACGTCACCCCTTTGGGAAACAGGGCCATGCCTCCCTCCCTAAGATTTGCATGCGCGTAGCTCAGCAATGTCGAGAGATCCGTGAGCGCACGAGCCGTCACAACGTCACACCCCAAGTGTGGCAGGTTCTCCACCCGGTCATTCACGACCGTAACAGCCAGATCCGTTTCTCGCGCCACGGTGCGGAGGAAGGCGCATTTTCGGGAATCGCTTTCGACAAGTGTGACATTGCTTGGCGAGTCGAATTCCTTTGCAAGGATAGCAATGACAAGGCCGGGAAAACCTCCGCCAGACCCGAGGTCTGCCCAGTGGTCGACTGGATGAGGTGCCAGTTCATGTAACTGCGCAGAATCGGCAACGTGACGACGCCAGACGTCGTTTACCGTGGATTTCGCGACAAGGTTGATGCGCGGATTCCATTTCTTGAGTAGATCTACGTAGACCTCTAGACGGGCCGATGTTTCACGTGAAACACCCAACGCGGCAGAGTTGCTCATGCGCTTTCTTTGCGCCTGTACTGACGGAGGCGCGCCAATATCAAGGTTAAGGCCGCCGGGGTCATCCCATCGATCCGGCTGGCTTGCGCCAGATTTGAAGGTCGCGCCGCAGAAAGTTTGGAGCTGAGTTCAGTTGAAAGACCAGAGATCGCGTCAAAATCGAAGTCGGACGGTATGATTTGCGCCTCATCTCGCCTCATCATGTCCACGTCCCGCCTTTGCCTTTCTATATAATTGGCATAAAGCGCGTCTTTCGCGATCTGCTCTCGCACTTCTCGGTCAATAAATCCCAATGATGTGTCAAGCTTCAACAGGGTGTCAAACTGCACATCGGGGAAGGACAACAAATGGAAACCGGTGCGACGTGAGCCATCCTGGCTCACTTTGACTCCCGCGGCGTCGAGCTCTTTCGAAGTAAAAGTCCGTTCCTGCAACTTCACCTTGGCTGCATCCACCCGGTGCATCTTATCTTCAAACACACTCTTGCGCTTCGAGCTTACGCAACCGACAGAGATCCCGATGGGCGTCAGCCGTTGATCCGCGTTGTCAGCCCGAAGGGAAAGTCGGAATTCGGCTCGGGAAGTGAACATGCGATAAGGCTCCGTCACCCCCCTGGTTGTCAGGTCATCGACCATCACTCCGATGTAACTGTCTGATCGACTGAAGATAAGCGGCTCTTTCTCACGCACCGCCAGCGCCGCATTCAACCCTGCTACAAGCCCCTGCGCCGCCGCTTCCTCGTAACCCGTGGTTCCGTTAATCTGCCCTGCAAGATACAGCCCAGGCACCGATTTCACTGCAAGCGTAGCGTCCAGCGCTCTAGGATCGACGTAATCATATTCGATCGCATATCCCGGTTGCAGGATGCGTGCCTGCTCTAGGCCGCGGATAGAACGCACGTAGTCTTCTTGCACATCCTCAGGCAGGGACGTGGATATGCCATTCGGATAGATAACATTGTCCGAAAGGCTTTCCGGTTCCAGAAAGATCTGATGGGATGATTTGTCCGAAAATCGAACCACCTTGTCTTCAATAGACGGGCAATACCGCGGCCCGATACCGTCAATGTGCCCCCCATACATAGCGGATCGGTCAAGATTCCCGCGGATGATTTCGTGTGTGATCTCGTTGGTATGCGTTATTCCACAAGATACCTGCTTCGCGAGGACTTCGCGCGAAAGGAATGAAAAGAGTACCGGGTCTTCATCACCGGGTTGTTCTTCGAGAATATCCCAGTTGATCGTTGCGCCATCCAGGCGAGGGGGCGTACCAGTTTTCAGACGACCTAGTTTCAAATCGAACGAGTCGATCCGTTCGGCAAGCCTGACTGACGGTTTGTCCCCCATCCGCCCGCCTGGACGTGACACATCGCCAATATGAATGACGCCGCGCAAGAACGTTCCTGTCGTCAGGATAACCGCGCTCGCCCGAATCCCGGAACCGTCCGCGAGGATCACGCCTGAAACCGCTTCCCCCTCCATGAGAAAATCTGCAGCTTCGCCTTCGATGATCTCAAGATTCAGCTGGGCCTCCATCTCCGACAGCATCTCTTCCCGATAGATTCTTCGGTCAGCTTGGGCGCGCGGGCCTTGAACAGCAGGTCCTTTACGCCTGTTAAGCAGTCGGAACTGGATCCCGGCCCGGTCAGCCACTCGTCCCATAACTCCATCGAGCGCATCGATCTCGCGCACGAGGTGACCTTTCCCCAGCCCGCCAATAGCTGGGTTACAGGACATGACTCCAATGCCCTCGCGCGAAAGTGTAACCAGTGCAGTGCGCACACCCATCCGGGCGGACGCGTGCGCCGCCTCTGCGCCAGCATGCCCACCGCCGATTACGATGACCTCAAAATGTTTCACGTGAAACACTCCTTACTTCCCGAGGCAGAAACTCGCGAAAATCTCGTCCAGAACGTTTTCGATATCGATCCTGCCTACCAGAGAATCAAGAGCACGAATAGCGGTTCGCAGCTCCTCTGCCGCAAGGTCTGCGGAATCTTCTCCGTAAGGCAAAAGCCCCAAGGCTACCTCAAGGGCTGCCACTCCCCGTGTCATGGCATCCTTATGGCGATGCCGCGTGGCAATTCCGTGCCCGGCTGCACGATCACCGAGCAACGTGGAAATCCGGCCAACAAGCTCAGACACGCCCACTCCGGTCTTTCCGGAAATTCCATTCACCGGCGCCCCGTTCAAATCGGCCTTTGCAGTAAGAACGATATCCGTTGGCTCTGGCGTCATTTCAGGAATGTTCCCCGCTTCCACCAGGAAAACACGCAAATCCGCAAGCTTCGCTCGGTCACGAGCGCGGTGAATGCCAATTGATTCCACCGCATCCTCCGTCTCACGCAGACCGGCCGTATCGAGCAACGTCACCGGTAAACCACCGAGATCCATGCGCACCTCGATAACGTCGCGTGTCGTACCCGCATACTCTGAGGTAATTGCAGCCTCACGGCCAGCCAATGCATTGAGCAACGTCGACTTCCCGACATTTGGAGCGCCAACGATAGCAACCTCGAACCCTGTTCGAATACGCTCCGCAATTCCGACACCATCGATCTCTGCTCGAAGTTCTTCGATCACTTCCAGCACGAGGCTCGATACTTCTGGCCCCACGTCTACCGGTACCTCTTCATCGGCAAAATCAATCGTCGCCTCGAGAAGCGCGGCCGCCCGAATGAGCTTTTCGCGCCAACCCTCTGCCTTCCGACCGAGGTCGCCAGACAGCACTCGCATAGCCTGACGCCGCTGCGCCTCTGTCTCGGCATCGATTAGGTCAGCAAGGCCTTCCACCTGGGCCAAGTCGAGCATTCCATTCTCAAGGGCACGGCGCGTAAACTCGCCCGCCTCCGCTGCCCGTAGGCCATCGAGCTGTTCAAGTTCCACAAGCAGTGCGTCCGTAACCGCTTTACTTCCGTGTACTTGAAACTCTGCCGAGCTCTCCCCAGTGAAGCTGTGATCTTCCGTAAACGTCAGGACAAGCGCTTCGTCCAACCGGTGCCCGGTTCGATCTCGCAGAATCCGAAGCGACGCCTTACGGGGTGGCGGCACATCGCCACACAGCAGGTTTACCGCCTCATGTGCTGCCGGCCCTGACACGCGGATGATCGCGACGCCGGCTTTCCCAGGCGCCGTTGAAAGAGCGAATATCGTGTCCATGATCGCGCTCCGAAGAGGCTCCGGGTCAGGTGTTCATTGAATCGAAGAATTCCGAGTTTGTCTTCGTCTGCTTGAGCTTACTCAACAAGAACTCGATCGCATCCGTGGTGCCCATCGGATTGAGAATCCTGCGAAGAACGAAGGTCTTCTGCAGATCGCCCTTGTCGATCAGCAGGTCTTCTTTCCTCGTACCCGACTTGAGGATATCGATCGCCGGGAACACGCGTTTGTCCGCAATCTTACGGTCGAGCACGAGCTCCGAGTTACCGGTGCCTTTGAACTCTTCGAAGATCACCTCATCCATACGGCTGCCGGTTTCAATAAGCGCCGTCGATACGATGGTCAGCGAACCGCCTTCCTCGATATTCCGCGCCGCACCGAAGAACCGCTTCGGCCGTTGCAGCGCATTGGCATCAACACCACCTGTCAGAACCTTGCCGGAAGACGGCACGACAGTGTTGTAAGCTCTACCAAGTCTTGTGATCGAGTCGAGAAGGATTACTACATCTCGCTTATGCTCCACCAAGCGCTTGGCTTTCTCAATAACCATCTCGGCCACGGCAACATGGCGCGCCGCAGGTTCATCGAATGTCGAAGAGATCACTTCGCCTTTGACTGAACGCTGCATGTCTGTCACCTCTTCCGGCCGTTCGTCGATCAGAAGAACGATCAGATAGCATTCCGGATGGTTCCGTTCGATGCTGGCCGCGATGTTCTGCAAGATCACCGTCTTACCTGTCCGCGGCGGCGCCACGATCAGCGAACGCTGGCCCTTCCCGATCGGCGCGACAAGATCGATGACCCGGGCGGACTTGTCCTTGATCGTCGGATCCTCGATCTCCATCTTCAGCCGCTCATCGGGATAAAGCGGCGTCAGGTTGTCGAACGCGATCTTGTGGCGCGCGTGCTCGGGATCCTCGAAATTGATCTGACTGACATTGGTCAGGGCAAAGTAACGCTCGTTGTCGTCAGGTGCGCGGATTTCACCCTCGACGGTATCACCCGTCCGCAGTGAGAACTGGCGGATCGTATCGGGCGACACGTAGATGTCATCCGGGCCCGGCAGATAGTTTGCTTCCGGCGAGCGGAGGAAGCCGAACCCGTCCTGCAACACCTCTAGCACACCATCGCCGAAAACCGTCCAGCCTTCATCCGCACGCTCGCGCAGGATCTGGAACATCATCTCGCCCTTGCGCATCGTCGAGGCATTCTCGATCTCGAGATCCTCTGCCATGGCGAGCAGGTCTGCCGCAGTCTGAGCTTTCAGATCCGACAGGTTCAAACGGTCTTGGGACATGGGAAGACACCTTTTGGCTCTGCGCATCTCATGCGCGGCAACCAATTTCATTCATGGAAAAACAGCATCCCGGACGGGTGCCTGCTCGCGGATATAAGGAGACGTGCCCCTCATGTCAACGAAAGTCAGAAACGCACGACCACGGCAAGAACGATGACCACCATCAGGAGTGTCGGAACCTCGTTCATGATCCTGTACTGTCGGCCGGTCAAGGTATTCTCTCCTGCCGCAAAATCCTTCCGTTTGCGACCGAGCCAGTGATGGAACCACGTCATCGTCAGCACACCCCCGGCCTTGACCCATGGCCAGGCCGAACCCCAGTCCACCACACCGGGCGTGAAGACAAGGCAAAGCCCGAATACCCAGGTGGCGATCATCGCCGGGTTCATGATCACGCGAAGAAGTTTTTCTTCCATCATCTCGAAAACCGGGTCGTTTCCGCCTTTCTGTTCTACGTGGTATACGAACAGCCTTGGCAGATAGAAGATACCCGCCATCCAGGAAATCACGGCCATGATGTGAAATGCCTTGATCCACGGATAGGCTGTGGCAAGCAAGTCTGTCATTGCGCGCTCCGGTGTTTCCAACCCTCCTAATAATAAAAATAGATATAAGAAAGGATGATGTGTTTGTAGGAAGCCAAGAAACTGTGGATTACGTGGTTCTCAACAGGAATATGAACAGAACAAGGCGCTGTGGGGAAACCTGTAGATGAGAATGTCCGTAGCGGATTAGGTAACAATATTACCTATTAATTTCAGAATGTTATCGTTACTTTACTGCCTTGTTACCTTGTGGATAAAAATCTGATCTTCTTCTTGAAAATGTAAGTTGCCAAGTCAGCCAGCTTATCCTTTCCCACAACCTGATAAAGCTTGAAGATCACGTTGGAACGAAGGGCAAATCTTGCAAGCGCAGACGCGCCGTGGAAATGTCCGGGGTCAGTCCGCAACGCATCCAGAAGAAATCCTCGGTTTATCCACATGGCCCAGAAACTCGTGCTTGCATCAGCGTCCGGCATTCGTCAGCAGTTGCTCCGCAATGCGGGCATAAACTTCGAGGTACAGCCCGCCCGCATCGACGAGGTTGCCTTGCGCGATGCAATGCAATCGGATGACGCACCGCCACGGGACATCGCGGATGCGCTGGCTGAAATGAAAGCGCGAAAGATCGCGATGCGCGAGAGAGATGCATTGGTGCTTGGCTGCGACCAGGTGCTGGCGCATCGTGGTGATATCCTCGGAAAGCCGGAAAGCCCGGAAGACGCCAGGGCGCAATTATTGCGATTGCGTGGTGACACCCACCAGCTCTTGTCCGCGGCGGTGATCTACGAAGACGGCGCGCCAGTCTGGCGCCACGTCGGGGTGGTTCGTCTGGCCATGAAGGCGTTCTCGGACGAATACCTGGATGCGTATCTGCAACGCAACTGGGAGAGCATCCGTCACTCGGTTGGAGGATATAAGCTTGAAGAAGAAGGTGTCAGGTTGTTTTCTCAGGTGCAGGGCGATTATTTCTGCGTCCTGGGTTTGCCTTTGCTGGAACTTCTGTCTTTTCTGGGATTGCGTGGGGTAATAGAGACATGAATGACTCAAGGATTCCCCTTGCCGCCGTGATCGGTTCGCCGGTGGCCCATTCCAAGTCGCCGCAGCTGCACAATCACTGGCTCAAGGTAAACGGACTGCCCGGGTTTTATGTCCCGATGGATGTCAAGACGGATGACCTCGAAACCGTGTTGCGATCCCTTCCGAAGATGGGCTTCGTCGGGGCCAACATCACCATTCCGCACAAGGAAAAAGTTCTCGAGATCGCGGACCAGATAACCGATCGCGCAACGCTCATCGGGGCGGCAAACACGCTGATATTCCTGCAAGACGGCAAGATTCATGCCGACAACACAGATGGTTATGGCTTCATCAGCAACATCCGGCAGAATGCCCCGGATTGGGATCCGGCCGCCGGTCCCGCAGCCATACTGGGTGCCGGCGGTGCGGCGCGGGCGGTGGTCACGTCCCTGCTCGATGCCGGCGTGCCCGAGATCCACATTTCCAACCGCACCAGGGTGCGCGCCGAAGCGCTGCGCACCGACTTTGGCAAGCGACTGCAGGTTATCGACTGGGTTCAGGCCGGCAACATGCTCGAAGACGCCACAACGGTCGTGAACACCACGTCGCTGGGAATGATCGGCAAGCCGCCGCTGCGTGTACCGCTGGATGGTCTCCAGCGTGGCGCACTTGTCACCGACCTCGTCTATGCACCGCTGAAGACCAGGTTCCTCGCCGAGGCCGAGGATCTCGGCTGTCAGATCGTTGACGGTCTCGGAATGCTCTTGCACCAGGCCGTGCCTGGCTTCGAGCGCTGGTTCGGCGTGCGCCCCGAGGTCGATAGCGCAACGCGGGCGGCAGCGCTGCGATGATCTTCCGGCTCGGGCTGACAGGGTCCATCGGCATGGGTAAGTCGACCACGGCCCGGTTGTTCGCCGAGGAAGGCTGCGCCGTGTGGGATGCGGATGCCGCCGTTCACCGTCTTTATGCCAAGGGTGGCATCGCGGTCGAGCCCATGTCCGAGGCATTCCCGAACGCGATCGAAGATGGTGCGGTGTCCCGCCCCCGCCTCAAGGATATCCTGGCAAAGGATCCCGGCGCCCTCGCCAGGATCGAGGGCATCGTGCATCCGCTGGTCGGACAGGACCGCGAAACCTTTCTCGAAACCGCCCATGCGGATATCGCCGTGCTCGATATTCCCCTGCTCTTCGAAACCGGAGGCGAAGGCGCGATGGATGCCGTTGTCTGTGTCACCGCCCCGCCCGACGTACAGCGCGCCCGCGTATTGGAGCGCGGCACCATGACCGAGGCGCAATTCGAAGCCATCCTCGCCAAGCAGTTGCCCGATGCGGAAAAACGCCGCAGGTCCGACTTTGTCATCGTGACCGACTCCCTTGAGCATGCACGCGAACAGGTTCAGGATGTGGTGAAGCAAATCAGGAACAGGCTGAAGCATGCGTGAGATCGTACTCGACACCGAGACCACGGGATTCAATCCGAACGAAGGCGACCGCATCGTCGAGATCGGAGCGGTCGAGCTTTACAATCACATGCCGACCGGCCGCACGTATCACCAGTATATCAATCCTGAACGATCCATGCCGCAAGAAGCGTTCGAGGTGCATGGGTTGGGCGATGACTTCCTGCGTGACAAGCCTGTCTTCGCGAAGATCGCACAGGACTTCGTAACGTTCGTTGGCGACGCGAAGCTCGTCATTCACAATGCGGCGTTCGACATGAAGTTCATCAACGCCGAACTGGGGTGGGTCAAACTGCCGTCTATCCCCTGGGAACAGGCGATCGACACGCTCGACATTGCCCGGAGAAAATTTCCGGGTTCTCCTGCCAGCCTCGACGCGCTTTGCCGCCGGTTCGGCATAGACAATTCGTCGCGCACCCTGCACGGCGCCTTGCTCGATTCCGAGATCCTCGCCGAGGTCTACCTCGAACTCATCGGCGGGCGGCAACCCGACTTCGGCCTTACGGCGGCACAGTCGCCGACGGCAGGAGATCGAACCGAATACGAGGAAACCTGGCGTCCGCAGCCGCGCCCGAACGCCCTGCCCCCGCGACTGACCGAAGCCGAAGCCGCCGCCCACGCGGCCTTTGTCGAAGACATGGGCGACGGCGCGATGTGGAAAAAAACCGGTTAGGCGTCGGGCGTCTCGGGCTGGCCCGAGGCTGATTGCCGGCGGGCAATCTCGTTCCGGTAAAGCTGTACCCAGTCGATGTTCTCGAGGTTCAACGGCGGGAAGCCCCCGTCGCGCGTGACGTCGCTGACGATCCGGCGCAGGAACGGGAAGGTCATGCGCGGGCACTCAATCAGCAGGAACGGATGAAGCTGTTCGTCCGGCACACCCTCGATGTGGAAGACGCCCACGTACTCTAGCTCCAGCAGGAACAGGTGCTGTTCCGTGCCCTTGTTCTTGGAACTGACCCGCAGCTTGGTGACGACCTCGTAAGTGTCGGGGTTTTGCCGTTTCTTGGCGTCGAGGTTCACAGAAACCTCGATATCCGGCGTCACTTCGCCGCCAGTGCCCTGTTGCGCGAGGATGTTCTCGAATGACATGTCACGCACGAACTGCGTCACGATGTTCATCTTGACCTGCGGCGGCTGCTGGGGCTGTTGCGGCTGTGCGCCGCCGTTTTCATGTTCGGCCATGAAGCTCTCCGATAAGCGAACTTAAATCGAGAGTTGGCTTAGCAGGAAGGCAATCCGGCCTCAATGCCTAGTCCAGCCCGACGATCCTTGCGTGGATCGGTCGCTGTCACTGCGGTCGAGATCTTCGTACTCTCCCTCGATCACCTCAGGCCCTTGCGGGTGCCGATGCGGCGGCTGCCGGCGCGGCCCGTCGGGGCCCATTTCGAACCTTTGCACATGCACCCGCTTTCGCAGGTAATTGAACGCGGCGTGCCGCACCGGCGGCATAAGCAATGCAAAACCGACCGCATCGGTAAAGAACCCGGGCGTGAGCAACAACGCCCCGGCAAAAAGGATCATCGCACCATGCGCCAAGGGTTCGGTCGGGTCGTTCAGGCGTGAGAAGGACGAGCGCAGTTGCCCCATGGCCATCGCACCCTGCGTGCGCACCAGCCACGTGCCGATGATGGCCGTCAGCACCACGATCCCCAGCGTTGGCCACAACCCGATCGCACCGCCCACCTGGATGAACAGGGCGATCTCGATCAGCGGAACCGCAAGGAACGCAAGGAACAACCACATTGAAAAAACCTCGTATCGGGGCCCACCCTGTACGGTGGACTTGCCTGCATCAGTCACCTACATAGGTTTGCAAACCATGTGTTACCATGCCCCGCATGTGAAGAGGTGCCTATGAATTCCCCGCTACTGCAGCTTTTGGTGCTGGCAGGCATTGCCATCTTCCTGATCCTGCGCCTGAAAAGCGTTCTCGGCACGCGGGACGGGTTCGAAGGTCCGCCGCGCCGCGGTGCGCCCGAACCTGCCAAGAATGACCGACGTCAGGAGTTCGAGGTGATCGAAGGCGGGCCTGATCACGACATAACCGACCACGTGCCGGAAGATTCCGAGGCCGCGGCCGCGCTCGCCGACATGAAGCGCATCGAGCCCTCCTTCACGGTGACGGATTTCCTTCAGGGCGCCCGGGGGGCCTATGAATGGATCCTGATGGCCTTCGAAAACGGCAACCTCGACCAGGTTGCGCCCTTCCTTGCGGAAGATGTCTACGAGGCCTTCGCACAGGTCGTGGATTCCCGCCAAGAACAAGGGCTTACCGTCGAGGCAGAATTCGTGGGCGTCCGGGGAACCACCCTGGCCGACGCCCGGTTCGACAACACTTCCAACCGCGCTGAGGTGACGGTCAGGTTCATCGGCGAACTGATTTCCGTCGTGAAGGACCAGAACGGCGAGATTATCGAAGGCAAGCCGGGCCAATCCAAACGTCAGAAAGACACCTGGACGTTCGAGCGGGTCATGGGGTCGGGTGATCCCAACTGGCGGCTTGTCGCGACGGGCGAATGATCCGGCGGTTCTGGGCCGCGCTTTGTGTGTGGATGCTGGCGGCCGCAACCGCCGCGTCCGAGGACGTGACGCACAAGATTTTAGAATTCGATGACCTGGAAGGCTGGAATTTCGATGCCCATGACCGGGCGCTCGAGGCTTTCCTCGTCACCTGCCCCGACCTCCGTGACCCGGACTGGCGATCGCTCTGCGCGCTTGCCCAGCAGGAACCGGACGCCAAAACGTTTTTCGAACTGTTTTTTCGCCCGATGCTGATCGAGAACGGCAGCCGGGCCATGTTCACCGGGTATTTCGAACCTGAGCTCGATGGCGCCCTGTCTCCGAGTGCGCAGTATCGCTATCCCGTTTACCGGGAACCGGAGATCGCAAAGGTCTCGAACCCGTGGCTGACCCGTCGCGAGATCGAAACCGGCGATTTCATGCGCGGCAAAGGCTACGAGATTGCCTGGGTGGACGATCCGGTCGAGCTGTTTTTTCTTCAGATACAGGGCTCCGGCCGCATCCGGCTTTCCGATGGTCGACGGATCCGGGTGGGATACGGCGGATCGAATGGCCACCCCTATCGATCCATCGGGATCGAACTGGTGCGACGCGGCATTTACAAACCGCACCAGGTATCGGCCGAAGTCATAAAGAACTGGGTCAAGCGCAACCCGCAAGCCGGACGCGAGCTTCTGTATCACAACCCGTCCTACGTCTTTTTCCGTCGTGTCGATCAGGTGCCGCCCGAGGACGGTCCGCTTGGGGCGATGAACCGGTCGGTTACCCCGAAACGCACCATCGCGGTAGATCCGGCTTATACCCCGCTGGGGGCCCCGGTCTGGGTCGAGAAGAAGGGGGACGATCCGTTCAACCGCCTGATGATCGCACAGGATACCGGCTCGGCCATCAAGGGGCCGCAGCGGGCGGACGTTTTTTTTGGCACGGGGGATGCCGCCGGCAAGGCTGCGGGGATGTTGAAGGACCCCGGACGGATGGTGGTGCTGCTTCCGATCCAGCGGGCCTTTGCCACGGCGACGGAGCCGTATCAGTGAGCCGCCGGAAGCTTCGGCCGGACGAGCTTGAGCTCTGGAACAAGGTGGCGAAAACGACGGAGCGGATGCATCCGGCCAAACCCGCTAAAACCAAGCAGGGGCTACCTTTTCGTGAAGAGAAGAAAAGCCCCGATCAACCCCGCCAGGAGCCGATAGAGCGTTTCGAGATCGGGCAGAAATCCAAGACCAGGGGGGCGCGCCACGACGTGCTGCCGGGTCTGCCCGAGCAGATCGCCGCGGCGCCGGTTCAGATGGACCGTAAGGCCTATGACCGTCTGAAGCGTGGCAAGCTCAAGCCGGAGGGCCGGATCGATCTGCACGGCATGACGCTGGACCAGGCGAAGCCGGCGCTGCAGTCGTTCATCATGAAATCCTTTGCCCGCGAGCGGCGGTTGGTGCTGGTCATCACCGGGAAAGGCAGGCAGTCGGAGGACGATGGCCCCATCCCGCAGCGACCTGGCATCCTGCGCCACGCGGTGCCGAACTGGTTGCGGTCGCCGCCGCTCTCGCAGATGGTCTTGCAAATCTCCGAAGCCCATGCGCGGCATGGCGGGGGTGGGGCCTACTACGTGTATTTACGGCGAAAACGCTAGCAGGGGACGGGCGCGGGAGACGCCGATCATCATCATGATCGTCGTGAAGACAAAGTAGACTGCGACCAGCATATACTGGGTTTCAAGTCCCAGGCCGAGGTCGATGCCGAGGCCGGTGATGCCGGGGCCGATGGCGGAGCCGAAGACCATGACGGCCGCCGCCATTGCCTTGATCGAGCCCAGGCGGCCGGTGCCGTAGAACTCGGCCCAGAAGGCGTTGGGCAGGGTGGTGTTGAAGCCCGTGGTGAGGCCCATGAACAGGAAGCCCATCAGCACGGCCAGGGGCGTTTCGGCCATCGCGAAGACCAGGAAGGCGGCGATCATCGGGATCTGCATGAAGGGGATCAGGCGGGGTGTGCCGAACCGGTCGAGCCCCCAGCCGGAGGCTATCATGGCAAGGATGCTGACCACCGTGTAGATCGGAAACATCGCAACCAGTTCAACATGTTCGACCGCCTTGATCTCGGCGAAATGGACCTGGTGAAAGAAGAAGGCGGTGACGAAGGCGGAGGGACCGAGAAGCGCCGGGATCATGAACCAGAACAGGAAATGGGTGACGGTCTGGTGGCGGGTCCAGTGGCGGCCTTCCATGCCGAGGGACTGGTCGGACTGGGCCCAGGATTGCGGGGTGCGTTCCTGCCGGAGGAGCAGTAAAACAAGGGGTATGCCGAGGATCGCGATGAGTGCCGCGCCGCCCCAGAGCAGCCGCCAGTCATAGATCGCCATCAGTGCCACGAAGCCCAGCGGCAGCAGCGCCTCGCCCATCGCGAAGCCCAGCGTGGCGACCGACAGGGCCTTGCCGCGGCTGGCGATGAACCAGCGGGACATGGCCACCACGGCGATATGACTGGTCATCCCCTGCCCCGTGAAGCGCAGCGCGAAGATCACCAGGATCAGCCCCCACCACACCGGGTTCAGGGCCATGGAAACGCAGGCAAACCCCAGAAAAACAAGGATGATCGGTGCCAGAACGCGCACCCGGAAATGATCGGTCAGACCGCCCGCCCAGACCATCACCAGCGCCGAGGCGGTGGTGCCCAGCGTGTAGATGCCGCCCCATTGGCCGTGGGAGAGGTCGAAGGCTTCGCGTATGTGGCCGGCGAAGATCGAGATGAAGAAGGTCTGGCCGAAACTGCTGAGAAAAGTCAGCAGGACGCCGGCGGTCAGCCACGGGGCATTGTCGCGGAGGAAGGCGAGAATGGGCATGCCCTTTCGTCGCCCGAAAACGGGGGGAAGTGAAGCGAAATCGGCGACCGGGGCGAATCAGGGGTTAAGACGCGGATTAACAAGGAAAATCCCATGTCGGTATCGCGTCGGTATCACGTCGGTATTCTGTCGGTGTTTTTGGCGGTGGTTGGCCGGGTTGATGTGGCGTTCGGTGGGGGGTGGCACGAGATGTTGTGCGGGGTGCAACGGAGGTTTTTTTTGGGGGGAGAGTCTCGGCCCACGCCCGGAACAAAGCCGCGCCAAAGCGCGGCGCCGGGCGAGCGCCGGCCCGTCCCGGCGGGCAGGCGCTTTATAGAGGTCGCGCGACGTTTCGGCCTAGGATGTATTCGGATCCATAAAGCGGCAGCAAGGATCGTTGCGGCGCCTCCCCACGGGCCGGCGCTCGCCCGGGGGGAGTGACGACGGACGGGGCGATCATGCCAAGGGTGTTCGGCGCGAGGTCCCGGCTCAGGGCCGGGACGGGTGGTCTGTGCGGGCGGTGGGTTGGCCCCTGCCCTACGACGGCCGGGGTTTTTCCATCACGAGGAAGGTCATCATGCCGAGCGGCGGGATGGTCTTGCGGTCGGTGACGGAGAGGTCGTCGCGCAGGACGGTGTCGATGTGGAAATCGGAATGCCAGCCGAGCACGTTGGCGAAAGGCGCCGAGATGCGTTCGAGGAAGGCGAGCGGGCCTTTCTCGCGCACGAAGTGGTTGGTGATGACGATCCGGCCGCCCGGGGCACAGACACGGGCGATCTCGGCCATGCAGCGCTCGGGTTCGGGGACGACGGACAGCACGTGCATCGCCGCGACGGTATCGAAGCTGTTGTCGGGAAAGTCGAGCGTGCGGGCATCCATCTGGCGCAGCTCTTCCACATGCGACAGGCCCCGCGCCTTGACCTTGGCCCGCGCCTTCTCGAGCATCTCGTCGGAATAGTCGATGCCGGTCACCCGGCAGGCCGGGTCGTAAAGCGGCAGGGCCAGCCCGGTGCCGACGCCCACCTCGAGCACCCGGCCCGGCCGTTCGTTGATATATTTCACCGCCCGGCGGCGGCCACCGTTGGTGACCGCACCGAAGGTGGCATCGTAGACCGGGGCCCAGCGGGCGTAGGAGTTTTCGACGGCGTTCAGTTCCATGTCAGCGCTTCCTTGTCAGGTGTCGGCGGGAGGCAGAGAGCGCCGCCCAGAGGACTGTGGCGAGGTAGATGCCGCAAAGGACGATCATCGTGACCCATTTGAAAATGAAGAACGCGCCCGCCAGCAGGACGAACCCGGCGGCGAGCAGCACGGCATTGTCACGGGCCAACGGCAGCCCCTTGAGCGAGAGCGTGGGAATGCGGCTGACCATCAGCCCGGCGATGAGCAACAGGTAGACGCAGATCGCGAGGTCCGGCAGGATCGGCCGGTCGGTGAAGGCGAAGGCCATGAACATCGGCACCATGGCGAGCGTGGCACCGGCCGGGGCCGGGATGCCGACGAAGCGGTTACCGTCATCGGGCAGGGTGCCGGCGCGGTTGCCGACGTTGAACCGGGCGAGCCGGACGACGCAGCAGAGCGCGAAGATCAGCACCACGATCCAGGAGAGCACGCGCATTTCCTGCAGGGCCCAGAAATAGACGACGAGCGGCGGGGCGACGCCGAAATTGAGGAAATCGGCCAGCGAGTCGAGCTCGGCGCCAAGTTCGCCGTCGCTGCCGATCATGCGGGCAACGCGGCCATCCAGACCGTCGAGCACCACGGCCACCAGAACGAGAAGGACGGCGGGCCCGTAATGCGCCTCGAACCCGAGGCGGATCGCGGTCAGACCGGCGCATATCGCAGCCAAGGTCATCAGGTTGGGCAGCATCCTGACGAACAGCGTTTCGCGTAGAGGTTTTCCGTGCCTGTTTGGCATTCAGTACCGAATGTCAGCTTTCGATTGGCGTGCCGGTCTCTGCGATGACGGTTTCGCCGGCGATCATGGTCTGCCCCGGTTTTGCCAGGAGCCTTGCGCCTTCGGGCAGGTAGACATCGAGCCGGGACCCGAAGCGTATCAGCCCGAAGCGGTCCCCCCCGTTTAACCGATCGCCTTCGGAATTGAAACTCACAATCCGGCGGGCGACGAGGCCGGCGATCTGGACGGTGACGATATCGCGGCCATCTTCCATGCGGATGACGAGGCCGTTGCGTTCGTTGTCTTCGCTGGCCTTGTCGAGAGAGGCGTTGAAGAACTTGCCCGGACGGTAGGCCATGCGGGTTATGGTCCCGCTGACCGGCGCGCGGTTCACGTGGCAATTGAAGACCGACATGAAGACGCTGACCCTTGTGAGCGGCGTTTCCGGCAGGCCGAGCTCTGCCGGGGGGATGGCCGGTTCGATGAGCGAAACAATGCCGTCGGCCGGGCTGAGGATGGCGTCGGGCCGGTCGGGGGGCACACGCTCGGGGTCACGGAAGAAGTAGTAGCACCAGATGGTGAGGCCCACGCCCAGCCAGCCGAGCACGTCCCAGATGAGGAACAGGACCAGCGTGATGGCCGCGAAGATCGCCACGAAGCGGCGGCCCTCGGGGTGCATCGGCTTGATGAAGGTCGACATCATGTTCATGGCCGGACCTTCCGGTTATGGGCGAGGGACATCACCGGTCAGAGCACGTAGCGCGAGAGGTCGGCGGAGCGGGACAGTTCACCGAGGTTCGCCTCGACGAATTCGGCGTCGACGGTGATGGTTTCGCCGGCACGGTCGGGGGCGGTGTAGCTGAGCTCTTCGAAGACGCGTTCCATGACGGTATAGAGGCGGCGGGCGCCGATATTCTCGACCGACTGGTTCACCTCGGCCGCGATGCGGGCGAGCGCGGCGATGCCGTCTTCGGTGAAGGAGACAGTGACATCCTCGGTGCCCATCAGCGCGGTATACTGGCGGGTAAGGGCGTTGTCGGTTTCGGTCAGGATGCGGACGAAATCCTCCTCGGTCAGCGCGCGAAGCTCGACGCGGATCGGCAGGCGGCCCTGAAGCTCCGGCAGCAGGTCGGAGGGCTTGGCGATGTGGAAGGCGCCCGAGGCGATGAACAGGATATGGTCGGTCTTGACCGCGCCATGCTTGGTGGAGACCGTGGTGCCCTCGATCAGCGGGAGCAGGTCGCGCTGGACCCCCTCGCGGGAGACGTCGCCGCCGCGGGTGTCGGACTTGGCGCAGACCTTGTCGATCTCGTCGAGGAAGACGATGCCGTTCTGTTCGACCGCCTCGACCGCCGTGCGGTTGACGGCCTCGTCATCGAGCAGCTTGTCGGCTTCCTCTCCGATCAGGATCTCGTAGCTTTCGGCCACGGTCATCCGCTTGCGGGTGGTGCGGCCGCCGAAGGCCTTTCCGAAGATGTCGCCGAGGTTCATCATGCCCATCTGGCTTCCGGGCTGGCCAGGGATGTCCATCATGCCCATGGGGTTGGAATTGTCGGCGATGTCGAGCTCGATCATGGTGTCGTCAAGCTCGCCGTTCTTGAGCTTCTTGCGGAACATGTCGCGGGTGGAGTCTCGGGCGTCATCGCCGGCGATGGCGGAGATGACGCGTTCCTCGGCATTGGCGTGGGCCTTGGTTTTCACGTCCTCGCGCATCCATTCGCGGGTCTGGTTGATGGCGGCGTCGACGAGATCGCGGATGATCTGTTCGACATCGCGGCCGACATAGCCCACCTCGGTGAACTTGGTGGCCTCGACCTTGATGAAGGGCGCGCGGGCGAGCTTGGCGAGGCGGCGGGAGATTTCGGTTTTGCCCACACCGGTCGGGCCGATCATCAGGATGTTCTTGGGGTACACCTCCTCGCGCAGGTCATCGGAGAGCTGCTTGCGGCGCCAGCGGTTGCGCAGGGCCACGGCGGTGGCGCGCTTGGCGTCTTTCTGTCCGATGATGAAACGGTCCAGCTCGGACACGATTTCGCGCGGGGTGAGGTCGGTCATGTGGGGCTCCGGCTTTGGCTTTCAGGTCACATACGTATCCTGACGGCAAAGTCCAAGGGGGGTTGAGGAATGTAGCTACGTCGTGTAGATACAAAAGGGAGTTTACGCCTGTTTAAGTTCTTTTCCCTAGCAAGGGTATGGAGCTGTCCGGACATTGTTCGGAGGCGCCGAGCCGGGCAAGGGATTCCTCGATGTTCGAATGGGACGAGGACAAGCGAAAGCTCACGTTGGAAAAGCATGGTCTGGACTTTCTCGATGCCGCGGAAGTCTTTGCGGAAGGTCACCTGGTACTTACGGCTCGGAGCGATATAGAGCAGCGTCGGATCGCGATAGGCCCGGTCAATGGTGTGGCCATCGCCGTGGTCTTCACGATGTGGGATGAGACGATCCGGATCATCACAGCGCGGAGGGCGCGACGGAATGAGCGGGAAGCATATGACGCGCATGTCGCTCGACGAGATGCGGAAAACCAAAAGCCGGACTGATTGGGACCGCGTGAATTCGGCCCCGGATCATGAGGGCGAGGCGGAGATCGACGTGGATTGGGCCAAGGCCGAGCTGGTCGAGCCGTCGCCGAAGAAGCTGATTTCGTTGCGGATCGACGAGGATATCATCGCGTTCTTCCGGAGCCAGGGCAAGGGCTACCAGACGCGGATGAACGCGGTTCTGCGGGCCTACAAGGACGCGGTGGAGAAGAAAGGCTAGCCCGTCACGCCGAGGGCGGCAGCCGGTCGAGCGGCAGGAAGGGCATGAGCCGGAGCAGCCGCGCGCGGATCTTTTCCCAGAAGGCGCCGAGGATCAGCAGGACAATGCCGAGGGAGAGCACGGTCGTGGGCGCGCCGTCGCCGCCGAGGACGGTGAAGGCCAGCGCCACCGAATAGCCGATGGCCGCCAGCAGGAAGGAGCGGCGGTCGATCACGATGGCGACGAGGGCGAAGAAGGCCAGCACCGCCACCAGCAGGATGTTGGAGCCGGCGGTGTCGCGGTCGAGCAGGGTGAGGGCGATGGTGTTCACCAGCGCGGGCGCCGCGACCACGTGAAGCCAGAAGCCGTTGGCCGAGCGGCGGGTGACGCGGTGCGGGTCGCTCATGTCGAACCACATGGCGACGAGGAAGACGGCGAAGCCCAGGACCAGCGTGATGAAGGCGAAGGGGCCGCCCGCCGACAGGAGGAACAGGTCGTCGAGGTTGTCCGGTGTGCCGGCGGAGGTGGCCGCGAGCAGCATGGCCACCGCGAAGAGCCCGATGGCGATCATCGCCATGGCAAAGGGCACCCGGAAGCGCCACCAGAAGACGAAGAGCGCCAGCGTGGCGAGGAAGGTGGGGAGCGGCAGGCTGGAGTAATCCTCCTGCGCGAGCATGAAGATTTCCGAGAGGCTGGCCGCCAGCCCGGTGACCGCGTTGGCGAAGAACAGGATCGACAACGCGATGGCCGGCGCGACCATGCGGCGGCGGCGGACGAAGTATTCCGACAGGAGCCAGAGCACGCCCGCGCCGACGAGCGCCATGGTGATGACCTGCGTGCGGTAATCGACGATCTCGGTCAGCATGGTGGCCGCGTTCACCGCGATCCAGCCTGAGGCGAGGATGACGAGGCCGACGACGATGAAGATCTCGTTGAAGCCCTTGAAGAGCTCGAAGGGTTCATCGCCCGGCGCCAGGTTCTCTCGCGCCCCCCGGCGGCTGTCGGCGAGGCTGGCCAGAGAGGCGGCCTGTGCTTCAGAGACGATTCCAGCCGAAACGCCTGCGCGAAGATCGTCGCGCCCGATCATTTGCCGATGGTTTCCACGGTCAGGTTGCCGTTGGTGTAGACGCAGATATCCGACGCGATGGCCATGGCGGCGCGGGCGATCTCCTCGGCCGACTTGTCGCTGTCCATCATGCCGCGGGCGGCGGCGAGGGCAAAGTTGCCGCCCGAGCCGATGGCCGCGATGTCATGTTCGGGTTCCAGCACGTCGCCCGCGCCGGTGATCACGTAAAGCTGTGACCCGTCGGTAACGATCAGCATCGCCTCGAGCTTTTGCAGGTACTTGTCGGTGCGCCAGTCTTTCGCCAGCTCGACGCTGGCGCGCTGCAATTGGCCTGGTGTGGCCTCGAGCTTGGCTTCGAGCCGTTCCAGCAGCGAGAAGGCATCGGCGGTCGAACCCGCGAAACCGGCGACCACGTCATAGCCGCCCGGGCTGAGCCGGCGGACCTTGCGGGCGGTGCCCTTGATGACGGTCTGGCCAAGGCTGACCTGCCCGTCGCCGGCCACGACAACCTCGTCGCCTTTGCGGACGGCGATGATGGTGGTGCCGTGCCAGCCGGGGAATTCTTGGGTCATGGGGGCCTCCGCTTTGTTCTCGGGGGTATATGGAAGGGGCGGGCGCGGGGTGCAAGGGCGGATCAGCCCAGCAGGTCGCGCGCCACCTGTTCGAAGATCCGCACGGCCGGTGCGATCAGGTCATCCGGGAAGTCGTAATCGGGATTATGCAGCGCGGCATGGGTTTCGCCTGCGCCGAGGAGGAACATGGCGGATTTGGCGGTGTGGCCGAAGCGGCCGAAATCCTCGGACGCGCGCCAGGGCTGGCCGGCGGTGTCGTGGGGGATTTGCAGCGTGTCGAGGGCGCGGCGGAGGTGGGCGGTGGCCTCGGGGTGGTTCTCGGAATGGAGGAAGATGTCTTCGAACGTGTGGGCGGCGGTAAGGCCGTGTTGATCGGCCGCGTGGGTGATCAGGGTGAGCGCGTCGTTCACGAGGTCGTCCATCCCGTCATCGGTGAGGGTGCGAAGCGTGGCGTAAAGCGTGGCCTCGCCCGGGGCGATGCCGAAGGCGGGCTCGCCCATGCGCAGGTGGGTGACGGTGACGAGCTTGAAGGCGGGCTGCCCGAGCCGGCCCTGGCCGAGGGCTGTGAGGGCGGGCATGAGGGAGGCGACCGCGGCCATCGGCGAGGTGCCGCTTTCAGGGTTGGAGGCGTGGGCGGATTTGCCCGTGAGGGTCAGGTGCAGGCCGCGCGACGCGCAGTTGACGGGGCCCTCGGCAAGGCCGATCGCGCCGAGGGGCAGGCCGGGCATGTTGTGGAGGGAAAAGGCGTAATCGGGTGAAACAGGGTCGAATTTCGGGTCGGCGATGACCTCGGCCGCGCCGGCGCCGGTTTCCTCGGCCGGCTGGTAGAGCAGAACGGCGCGTCCCTTGGCGGGTCGCTGGCGGGAGAGACGGCGGGCAAGGCCGGTGAGGATGGCCATATGCCCGTCATGCCCGCAGAGGTGCCCCTTGCCATCGGTTTCGGAGCGGTACTCCGGCTGCCCGGTCTCGTGGATCGGCAGCGCGTCGAGCTCGCAGCGGAAGAGCACGGTGGGCCCCGGCTCGACCCCCTGGTAAACCGCCGCGATGCCATGGCCGCCAAGGCCGGTGATCAGCTCGTCCGGCCGGAAGGGGGACAAGGCGAAGAGGATGCGCTTGGCCGTCGCCGCCTCCTCACCCGAGAGTTCGGGCGTGCGGTGCAGGTCGCGCCGGAGGGTGATGAGCTCGGCAATATCGGAATTGGTCAGCGTCATGGGCTGTAAAGAACCACTCCCGCCGCCAAAAGAAAAGCCGCCCCCGTGGTTCTTCTGGCCGGAAATATCCCGGGGTCTGGGGCAGAGCCCCAAAAAAAACGGGCCGCCAAAAGGCGACCCGTTCCTGTCAAACCCAAAAAGGGAAGATCAGATGCTGTCTTCGATCCAGCTTTGCAGCGCGGCCTTGGGGGCGGCGCCGGCGCGGTTGGAAATCACCTCGCCGTTCTTGAAGATGAACAGCGCTGGGATGCCGCGGATGCCCAACTGGGTGGCGGTGTTGGGGTTCGAGTCAACGTCGACCTTGGCGATCTTGACCTTGCCGTTCATCTCGGTCGAGATCTCCTCCAGCGCGGGGCCGATCTGTTTGCAGGGGCCGCACCATTCGGCCCAGAAATCCACCACGACGGGGATATCGGAATTCTTCACTTCGGCGTCGAACGTATCGTCAGTTACGGCAACTGTGGGCATTTCGGTTCTCCCGGGAAAGAGGTGTGGCTTGGGATCGCAACCTAGGAAGCGGGGCCGGGCGCGTCAAGGTATATGGGTGTTGCACAGGGCGGCCGTCACAAGATCGTGTGGCAGGTGCATGAGCTGGGCGGTTTGCGTCCAGAGCAGCGCGGTTTTGATTTCACGGTCGGGGTAGAGCTGTTGGAGGGCGTGGGCATAGGCGCCCATCTGGCGGAGGAGGCCCTCGGGGCAGGCCTCGGGCGTGGCGGGGACGATGGCGTTGGTCTTGTAGTCGATGGCGGTCACGTGGGTGGGGGTGACGATGAGCCGGTCGATGATGCCGTGGATGCGGGCGCCGTTCAGGGCATCCAGCCGGGCGGTTACGGGGACTTCGAGCAGGGCATCGGGTGTGAAGATATCGGCCAAGGCGGGGGCCTTGAGGACGGTGCCGGCAGCGGTGGTGAGGGCGGTCAGTTCGTCGCCGGTGGCGGCGTCTTCGCCTTGCGAGAGGATGCGGGCGGAGAGATCGGGCCAGCCGGCCTCGGACGTGCCGGCGAGGGTTTCGAGCAGCAGGTGGATCTGGCGGCCGCGGCGCTTGGCGGTGTCTTCGTCGAGCCCGTCCTCGCCGGGCAGGGCCTTGGCGCCGCCGAGATCGGTGGAGGGGCTGAGGGGCGGGGCGGGGAGCTGTGGTTCGGGGGCGATCTGCGTGAAATAGGGCGGAACAGAGACTGTTTCGGTGTCGTCAGGTCGTTCGGTTGCGGTGGCGGAGGCGGGCCAGTCGCCGACCTGGTAACGCAGGCCCGGACCGTGTTCGGTGGCGAGCGGCACGGCGCCCGTCTTATCCAGCCCGGCGCGGACCTTGTCGTGCCAGCTCAGCCCGTCGGTGCCAAGTTTGCCCGCTGCCGAGACAATGAGCCATTGCTCGGCGCGGGTCATGGCGACATAGAGCAGGCGGTCGCGCTCGGCCCGTTGGGCGGCCCTGGCATCGTCGTCGGCCTGCCGCTGCGAGGCGGGGATGTCCTGGCCCGTCATGCGCCAGACCAGGGTGCCGCCTGTCTGGGCTGTCTTTTCGCGCAGGTTCATCGGCCACTGGTTGGTGTCGGGCAGGATCACCACGGGGGATTCGAGGCCCTTGGCGCCGTGGACGGTCATCACCCGGATGCGGTTGCCGGCATTGTCCATCTGGCGCTTGATCTCGAGGTCGTCGGTTTCCATCCAGACGAGGAAGCCGGTGAGGCTGTCGACGGCGTTGCGTTCATAGGCGAGCGCCTGCATGAGCAGGGCGTCGATGCCGTCTTCGGCCTCCTGCCCAAGGCGGGCGAGGAGTTTGCGGCGGCCATCGTGGCGGATGAGAATGCGTTCGATGATCTCGTAGGGGCGGAGGTAGTCGGCCTGGCGGCGGAGGTCGCCGAGGATGGCCATGGTTTCGGGGAAATCATCGGCCCGGTTGCGAAGCTCGGCCCAGAGGTATTTTTCGACCCTGTCATGGGCCAACTCGTAAAGCTGCGCCTCGGACCAGCCGAAGAGCGGCGAGCGTAAGGCGGTGGCGAGCGCCAGGTCATCCTCGGGTGTGGCGAGGAAGGAGAGGAGCGCGGCGAGGTCCTTCACCGCCAGTTCCGCGCCGACCTTGAGCCGGTCGGCCCCGGCGACGGGCAGGCCCAGCGCCTTGCATTCGCGGATGACGTCGTGGAAGAGGGCCGAGCGGCGGCGGACGAGGATGAGGATATCGCCCGCCTCGATCGGCCGGGCGGTTTCGCCGGCCTGGTCGGGAAGCGGCGTGCCGATCATGGCCTTGATGGTCTGCGCAAGCGTCTTGGCCAGAACGCGGGCCGGATCGTCGGGCGCCTTGACGTCGACCGGGTCGAACCAGTCAGGGTCTTCCGGCTTCTCGGGCGCCTCGATCAGCGGCCAGAGGTCGACGCGGCCGGGCATCTGCTCCTTGAAGGCCTTGTGTCCGGAACCGTCACCGAACCCGCTGGATTCGTGATTTTCGAAGGTGGCGTCGACTGTATCCAGAATGGCGCGGGAGGAGCGGAAGGAGAACTCCATCTCCATATCCTGCAGCGGGGTTTCATTGTTCGAGAGACGCGCCGCGAACTCGGATTTCATCCGGTCGAATTCACGCGGGTCGGCGCCCTGGAAGGAATAGATCGACTGTTTCTTGTCGCCGACGACGAAGATGGTGCGGGGCGTATCGGGGCGGGTGCCCTGGCCGCTGGTGAATTCCTGGGCGAGGCGTTCGATGACCTGCCATTGGACGGGCGAGGTATCCTGGGCCTCGTCGACGAGGATATGGTCGAGCCCGCCATCGAGCTTGAAAAGCACCCAGTCGGCGACCTTGCGATCGGTCAGCAGGTCGCGGGCCTTGAGGATCAGGTCGTCGAAATCGAGCCAGCCGCGGAGCAGCTTGGCCTGCTCGTAGGCCGGGAGGAAGACCCGGGCGAAGGCGTGGAGGGCGGCGGTTCGCTCCTTTGCCTGAAGGGCGATGCGCTGGGCACGGGCGGTTTCGACGCGGGCCATGAGGGCCTCGAGCTGGGGCATCAGGGCCGCATTGGATTCCCGGCAGGCCTTGGTTGGAAAAGACCCTATCTTGGCGGAAAAAGGCTCTTTGGCGCCGGGGCCGGTGAGGAAGACGTTTTCGAGAATTGCAAGGCAGTCGAAGCCTGGGCTGGTTATGCTGGTGAGCTTGGTGCCCGCCCCTTGATCGCTTGGGCCGCTGGCCGCCAGCGCCGCGCAGAGCGAATCCAGCAGCTCCATTTCGCCGCCGAGAAAGACGCTTGCCGCGATGCTGTCGCGGGTGGTGCCGGGGGGGAGATCGAAGAGGTTCTCGAGCCATTCGTCGGAGGCGGGCGTGTCGAAAGCGGCCCTGTTGTTGACGATTTCCTGCGTCAGTTCGTCGAGCGTTTCGCCGGTGTGGTGGCGGGCGAGGGTGTAGAGCGTGTCGGCCTGGGGGCCGGAGGCGAGGGCCTCGACGATCTCGGCGCGCAGGAGGGTGGCGGCGCGGTCTTCCATCTCGGTGAACTGGGGCGTCACGCCGGCCTCGAGCGGGAAACGGCGGAGGAGGGCGGAGCAGAAGGAGTGGATCGTCTGGATTTTCAGGCCGCCGGGGGTTTCGATGGCGCGGGCGAAGAGGCGGCGGGCGTGGTTGAGCGTGTCGTTTGTGATCACAAGCTCGTGGCCGAGGGTCTGAAGCTTGGCCGTCAGCGCCTCGTCGGGAAGCATGGCCCATTCACCGAGGGTGTTGAACAGCCGGTTCTGCATCTCGGAGGCGGCGGCCTTGGTGTAGGTGAGGCAGAGGATGTGCTGGGGGTCGACCTGATCGAGAAGCAGGCGGGCGACGCGGTCGGTCAGTACCTTGGTTTTGCCCGAGCCCGCGTTGGCGGAGAGCCAGGTGGAGCGGTCGGGCATGGCGGCCTTGATCTGGCGCAGGGTGGCTTCGTTATGACCGATCATTGGCCCACCTCGCACGGGTCGGGGTCGTCGGTGATGTCCCATTCGCCGAAGCGGGCGAGCTGGTCGTAGTCGCCGGTGTCGATTGTCTTCTCCAGCGCGCGGCGGGAGGTGTAGCCGAGGTCGGGGGACATGTAGCGGGCGATCAGTTCGCGGAACTCTTCCCAGACCTTTTCGGGTGGTTCAGTGTCTAATGGCGCGGGTTCCTCGGGTTTGCCGCTGCCGAGGCTGATGAAGACAGCGCGGGCGACTTTTGCCGGGGCAATGGGGCCGAAGCCGGATTGCGTGGCGATGGCGGCGGAGAGGAGGAGCTGCTTGTCGAAGTGTTTCTGTTGGTCTTTCGAAGGCGCCTTGCCGGTCTTGTAGTCGTAGAGGTGGAGGTTGCCGGCGGGGTCAATGTCGATCCGGTCGGCCTTGGCGGTGAGGCGGAAGTCGAGCTCTGGGAGGTCGGCGGCGCCCTTGGCCTCGAGCGCGGCGGGCTGGGCGAACTGGCGGCGGGCGTGTTCGCCCTCGATGAAGGTATCGGCGGCGCGTTCGAGCTTGGCCTGCCACATGGCGCGGGTGTCGGCCCAGGGGACGGCCTCGGCGAGGACAGTGGCGGTTTCGGCGATGAGCCGGTCGCGGGTGATCTCTTCGGGGGTGTCTCGGGTGGCGTCGATGAAGCGTTCGAGGGCTTCGTGGATGACGGTGCCGCGGAGGAGGGCATCGGGCACGCGCATCAGCGGGTCGAGCGGTTCGAGGCGGAGGACGTGACGGGCGTAGATGGCGTAGGGGTCGCGGATCAGTCTCTGAATCTGCGTAACGGAGAGTTGTTTGGGGCGTGCCGCGGTCGGCGGCTTGGGCGAGGGACGGGTTTCGGCGGGGGTGGTGCCGGGGTCCTCGAAGGCCTTCGCGAGGTCAAGCCAGTGCCGGCCGCGTTGGCGCATTTGGTCGAGCGCCGCCTTGCCGCCCTGATCGGGGAGGCCGGAAAGGAGGTTTTGCAGGCGGTTGAGCCAGCGGGATGGGACGGTTTCGGTGTCGTCGGAGCGGATCGAGCGGGTGATCCAGACCTCGGGGGCGAGCAGGGCCTGTTGGAAGTCGTGCGCGGCGAGGCCGATACGGCGTTCGGGGAGGAGGAGGCCGGCGGCGGCGCGCATGTCGCGGTTGAGCCAGGGGTCCGGGCTGGGGTTATCGGGCCAGCTTCCTTCGTTGAGGCCGGCGAGGATCAGGAGGTCTGCGCCCTGGACCCGGGCCTCGAGCGTGCCCCAAATCCTGATGAGGGGGTGGGCCTTGATCGTCTTGCGCACGTCGCCGCGGGAGAGGATGGCGTGGAACAGGGTGGCATAGTCGCGGGCGTTGACGGCGCCGCCGTGAGGGGCGTTTTCGGCAAAGTCAGAGACTGTTCTGAGGGCTTGGGCGCCGTCCTCGTCGGCCCAGAGCTTGCCGGTGGTTTCGCCGTCTGCGCCGCGAGCGATCTGTTCGGCGAGGGCGATGTGGCGCGTGGTGCGGTCTTCGAGGGAGACCTCGCCCGGGAGTTCCTTGTCGGTGAAGCAGGCGATGAGCCAAGCGGCCCAGGGTTCGGCGTGGGGGTCCTTGGAGGCGGCGGCCCAGGCGTTGATGTCCTGCGCCGTGGGGTAGGGCGGGCCGTGGCGGCGGATGTGGAGTTCGAGCTCGCGGGTGAGGCGGAGGTGGGGGCCGCGATCGGCGCCGGTATGGGTGATCGGGTGCTTCAGGAGGGTGAGCAGCGCCTCGGCGGAGAGGGGGAGGTGGAAGAGCTCGGCGACGTGGCGGAGGAAGCGGCCGACCGGGGCGAGATGGAGGGGCATGCCGGCGCTGTCGTCGGGGAGGATGCCCCAACGGTCGAGCGAGGCGGTGACCTGGCGGCTGAGCGTGCGGTCGGGGGTGATGAGCGCGGCGCTTTGGCCCTTTTCGGCGGCCTCGCGCAGGCGGAGGGCGATGGTGAGGGCCTCGGCGCGGGGGGAGGGGGCCTCGAGCAGGGTGACGGGGGCCATTGCAGGCTCTATTCCCGCCAGATTCGGCCCGTCGCGGCGCCATTGGTCGGTGATCGGCGCCGGGCGGAGGGCGAGGGAGACGAGGCGGTTGCGTTCGGGGCTGGCGGGGGTGTCGTCGGACCAGTCGGGGATGTCGGCGGGGGAGAGGTCGAGGGCATGGAGGAAGCTGGCGAAGCGGTATTGCGGGTGGTCTTCGGAGGTTTTCGGGTCGTTCAGGCGGTCCCACACGTCCGGGGGCATGTCGCGGTCGAAGCCGGGGAGGATGACCGCGCCCTGGGGCAGGCGGGCGACGGTTTGCATCAGGAGCTGCGTGGCGCCGCGCGAGCCGGTGGAGCCGGCGACGATGATGGGGTGTTGCGGCGGGTTCTCGGCCCAGAGATCGGCGAGGGTTTCGACGACGAGGCGCTGGCGGGTTTCGACGTCAGGCAGGGTGGTGGCATCGTCGAAATAGTGTCTGACAATGCCCAAAAAGGCTTGGATGCGGGCCCAGTGGCCGGATTGGTCGGTGACGTCGAGCTGGCTTATCCGGTCGGGTGAGACGCCTTCGCCATGCATCTCGTCCATCAGGGCGGCGAGGCTGTCGGCGAGGTCGTAGAGGGCGCTGCGCGGGGCGAGGTCGGGCTGGGCGTCGAGGAGCCTGGAGACCAGTTGCAGGAGTTCGAGCCGGCGGCGGAGGGGGGAGACCGGATCGGGGATGTCGGCCATCAGGGCGTGTTCGCCAAGGTCGGTGACAAGGCCGATGCGGGGGAGGAAGCAGGCGGGGCCTTCGTCGTAGATCGACCGGATGCGGCGGGCCATGCGGCGGGTGTTGACGAGAAGGCGGGCGCGGGCGAGCGCCTCGGGCGGGTGGCCTTTGGTGCGGGTGGAGAGGCCGCGGACGAGGGCCGCCGGGAAATCCACCCCGAGCGGGACGGCGAAGACGCGAGGGGTGGAGGACGGCTCAAACATGGCCGTATTGAAGCATGTCCTCGGCCAGTTCGATACCCTCGGGGCGGCCCACGTCGCACCATTTTCCGGGGTAGCTCGTGGCGAAGAGACGGTTGGATTTCAGCATCACGTCCCAGAGGCGGTTGAGGGAGAAATGGGCCTCGGGGATGGCGGCGAGGCCGTCTGTCTTGATGATTTGCAGGCCGGAATAGATGGCGCCGGGGCCGCGGCGGGCCGGGCCGGTGCCGATGAATTCGAAATCGCCCTTTCCGGTATGACCGATGGCGTTTCCAGGGGGGATGCAGAGGAGGAGGCCGTCCATCCGGGATGGATCCCAGGCCCGGGCAAGCTGGGCCAGGGGGTTGGGGCCGGACCAGACGGCGTCGGAATTCATTGTGTAGACCGGGCCGTCGCCCAGGAGCGGCAGGGCGTGGCGGAGGCCGCCGCCGGTTTCGAGGATCTCGGGCTGTTCCTCGGAAAACAGGATGTCGGTCTCGGAGAGGTATGACCGCAGTTGATCGGGTCTGTAATGGAGGTTCATGACGATACGGGTGACGCCCGCGTCGTGGACAAGGCCCAGCGCGTGGTCGATCAGCGGTTTTCCGGCGACGGGGATCATCGGCTTGGGCCGGTCGGCGGTGAGGGCGCCCATCCGGGTGCCGAACCCTGCCGCGAAGATCATGACAGGGAGGGGATCGTCGCGCATTTGTCTTTCAGCCTTTGGAGGATGTCGGGGCTTGGGGCGGGGAGCGTGTTGAGCATGGGGCGGACGGGGGCGAGCGCCGGGTGGGCGAGGTCGCGCTGGAGGAGGTTCCAGACGCGGGGGATCATGTCGACATACCATGCCTTGCCGTCTCGGACGCAAAGGCGGGCGAAGACGCCGAGGATGCGCAGGTTCCGCTGGGCGCCGAGCAGGTGGTAGGCGGTGCGGAAGCTGTCGTCATCCTGCCTTGTGGTCTCGATGTAGCGGGTAAGCATGGCTTTTTCGGTGGATTCCGGCACGTCGCGGCGGGCGTCTTGCAGGAGCGAGACGAGATCGTAGGCGCGGTGGCCGAGCATGGCATCCTGGAAATCGAGCAGGCCGACGCGGGCGGTGCCGGATCGGTCGGGGAGCCAGAGGAGGTTCTCGGCGTGGTAATCGCGCTGGATGAGGACGGATTCGGAGGTGTTGTCGGCGAGGAGCCGGTGGAAACTGTCGCGGAACTGCTGGCGGACGTCGGAGGGTTTTTCGCCGGTGGCGGCGAAGGCGTACCAGTCGAAGGCGAGGGCCGCGAGATCGGTCATCAGGGGCGGATCGTAGGGGTCGAGACCGGCGGGCGGATCGTTTTCGTGCAGCTGGGCCAAGAGGTCGGTTGCGGTGGAATAGAGACTGTTTTCGAGCCCGGGCGAGGTTTCGAGGACGCGGGCAAAGAGGGCGTCGCCGAGGTCTTCCAGGAGGAGGAAGCCCGCGGTTTCGTCCTCGGCAAGGATTTCCGGGGCGGAGAAGCCGAGGCCGGTGAGGTATTGCGCGATGTGGACGAAGGGGCGGATGTCTTCGCCCTTCTCCGGCGGTGCGTCCATCAGGACGGCGTTGCCGCTGTCGGAGGTGAGGCGGAAATAGCGGCGGTTGGAGGCGTCGCCGGCGAGGAGGGAACATTCGGCGGCGGACCAGCCGGCGCTGTCGATGAAGGCGTCGATCAGGTCGGAGCGGTCAGACATGGCGGAGGCTTTCGAGCTTGGCGGGCCACTTGGCATCGGTCCAGGTGAAGGTGAGGGTGCGGGCCTCCTCTGGCCCCGGGGCGGTGAAGGCGATGGTCAGCGCGTCGGCCGGGGTGAGCGGGCCGAGCCGGTCGGGCCATTCGATGAGGCAGATGGCATCGGTGAAAGCGGCGGCGAGGCCCAGCTCCTCGATCTCGGAGGTGTCGGTGAGGCGGTAGAGGTCGGCGTGCCAGATCTCGCCGGGCGTGGCGTTGTAGGTCTGGACGAGGGTGTAGGTGGGCGAGGGCACGTCTTCGGGCATCTCGAGGAGGGAGAGGATGGCCGAGCGGGTGAAATGGGTCTTGCCGGCGCCGACATCGCCCTGAAGCAGGATGGTGTCGCCGGGGGCAAGCTGTTGGGCCAGCCTGTGCGCGACGCGGCCGGTCGCTTCGGGGCTGTCGCAGGTGAGGGTGAGGGGCGCGGCGGACATGGGGGGAAATTACACGGGCCGCCGCCGCCTGCAACAGGGTTCAGAGCGCGGGCTGCCTGGCCTCTTGCCGGGGCGAGAGGGAGAGCATGGTGAAGCCGCCGGTCAGCGGAGCGAGCTCTAGCGCGACGTGGCCGGTGGCCGCGTCGCCCGCGCGGCCGGTGAGCGGCGCCTGGCCGGCGCCGGCGAGAAGGTCGGACCAGAGCGTGTCGTTCGGGTAGAGGGTGCGGCCTTTCTGCACGAGGTCTTGCAGCGTGATCTCGGTGAACGTGTCATCGGCGACGGTGAAGCGGTCGCGGAAGGGCTGGTTGCAGAGGATTAGCGCGCCGTCGGGGCCGAGGACGGCGATGGCGTCGTCGAGCCGGTCGAGCACGGCCTGGCGGATCTCGAGCTGGCTTCGGGTGCGGCGGGTGAGAGAGATTTCGTCGGTGATGTCCTCGAACAGGAAGGCGATGGCGCCGTCGGGATGGGGGCGGCCAGTGACCCGGTAGGTGAGGCCGCAGGTGAGGGACCACGCCTCGGAATAGAGGCCATCGGAGGCGGTTTCGATCATCTCGTTGATCTGGGCGCGCCAGGAGGCGTAGTTCTTCGGTTCGGGCAGGACCTGGCGGTCGCGGAGGCGGTCGAAGAAGTCGAGCAGGCCGGGCCGGGCGCTGAGAAATTCGACGGGCAGGTCGGTGAGATCGACCAGCGCGGGGTTGAACAGGGCGAGGCGCTGGCCCCGGTCGAAGACGGCGAGGCCGGTGGCGAGGTCGGCGAAGGTCTTGGTGAGGGTCTGGATGAAGCTGCTGCGCATGGCGTCGGTGTTGACGAGGTCGGTGACATCGGTGGCGTAGAGGATGCGCTGATCGCCGGCGCCGGTGAGGGTGAGGGCGATGTGGCGGCTGCGGCCGGTGTCGGGGTCGGTGAGGGTGACGGGTTCGGTGCCGGTCTCCGCGGGGTGGCCGGCGGCATGGAGGAGGCGGGTTTCCTCGGCGTCGGAGAACTCCTGGAAGACGGCGTTGCGCCAGGCGATGCGGCCATCATGGTCGAGCGTGCAGATGGCGATGGGCGCTGTTTCGGCAGCCTTGCGGAGGAGGCGCCTGGTGGCGAGGCAGGTGAGGACGTCGTGCCACTCGGCCGGCGAGGGCAGGGCCGGGTCGACCAGGGTGACGCGGTGGCCCTGGCGGATGGCGGCGATGGTGATGACGGCGGGATCGGCCGGATCCCGCGCCGGGTGGGTGTTGAGCTGGCCGGGTGACATGGGCGGCAGGTCGGCGGGCAGGCCGGGAAAGCGGGGGGCGAGCCAGGCGCGCAGGTCGGGCCATTCGGTGAGGCCGGTGAGCGCGTCGTCGGGACCGCCGAAGGGCGCGGCGTCGTGGTCGATGAGGATGCCGTCGCGGAACAGGAAGAAGTTGGTCGTGCCCGAGCCCGCCCTGGACCACGGCCCGGCGCCGCGCCGCGACCACAGGGGCCAGCGCGCGAGCGCCCAAATCACCAACCCGGCCATCAGCCCCGAAAGGACGACGGCGACCGGCATCCCCAGCAAGATGCCCTGCATCCCCAATCTCCTGTCTTCCCCAGGTCAGGGTTGCGCAATACGGTTAACGGCAGGTTAATGGATTCAACCCGAGGCCGAGTATCGTGGCGTCATGCACGTATGGGCTGGTTCTCTCCGAGCGGCATGCCGGGCCCGGTTCCGGAGGCGATGGCGGCGCGGGGCCAGCGGACCTCGACCACGGCGCCGGTGCGCTGGGCGCGGTCGAGCCGGTGGCGGAAGGATTCGGTGCCATTGGCGAAGCTGAGATCGGCGCCGGAGCGTTCCAGCAGGGTCTTGGCGATGAAGAGGCCCAGCCCCATGCCTTCGTATTCCGGGCGGCGCGGGTCGCGCCCGCCGCCGCGCCGGCGCATTAGCGGGTCGCCGATGCGGCCAAGCAGGTGCGGCGGGTAGCCGCGCCCGTCATCCATGATGCGCACGGTGATCTCGTCATCGGACCAGCGGCTTTCGACCCAGACATCGGCGCGGGCGAAATCGACGGCGTTCTGCACGAGGTTGCGCAGGCCGTGGATCACCTCCGGACGGCGGAGGATCTCGGGCTGGAGCGCCCTGGACCCTTCGGCCGGGGCGTGTTCGAAATGGATGGATTTGCCGCGGTCGATATGCGGGTCGGCGGCTTCCTCGACCACGGCGGAGAGGGGGGCGCGGCGCAGGTGCAGGTCATCCTTGCCGGCGCGGCCCATCGACCGGAGGATGTCGCGGCAGCGGTCGGCCTGTTCGCGGATCAGAAGCGCGTCGTCGCGCAGGTCGGGGGTGTCGGCCAGCTCTTCGGCCAGTTCGGAGCTGGCGAGCTTGATGGTGGCGAGCGGCGTGCCCAGCTCGTGCGCCGCGGCCGCGACCACGCCGCCGAGATCGGTGAGCTTCTGTTCGCGGGCCAGCGCCATCTGGGTGGCTTGCAGCGCCTCGGCCATGGCGCGCATCTCAGAGACGATCCAGCGGGAATAGACCCCAAGGAAAATCACCGCGATGACGATCGCGAACCAGTTGCCGAAAAGGAAGATCTGCGGCACGCGGAGGAAGAACCCGTCGGCCGTGCGCAGGGGCAGGTGGAAGGGGATGAGCAGGCTGACGATGAGGATCGACATCACGCCGAGAAAGATGGTGGAGCGCGACGAGAGCGCCGAGGCGGACACGGTGACGGGCCCGACGATCAGGATCGAGAACGGGTTGTGCAGCCCGCCGGTGAGGTAGAGCATCAGCGCCAGTTGCAGCATGTCGAAGAGCACGACCAGCAGGGTCTGGGATTCGGTCAGGCGCTTGTTCTCGGGGAAGACGAAGCCGGCGACGAGGTTGGAGATGACCGACGCGCCGATGGCGAGGTAGCAGAGGCCGATCTCGAGTTCGAGGTTGTAGAGGCGCTGGGCGACGATCAGGGCCGAGATCTGGCCCATGATGGCCCACCAGCGGAGCAGCACCAGCGTGCGCAGGCGGATCCAGTTGTCGCTGTCGCTCGTGTCGGCCGGGGCCGTTCGATGTTCCGCCATGGGTGACCCGGGTGACGTTGCAGTTTCCGACCGCGATGTTAGATGTGCGGTGACGCGAAAAGAACCCCGGAAATGAAAGGGTCCCCCATGACACGGATCATCGCCATCGGCTCTGCCGTCGTGCTGGCTGTTCTGCTTGGTGCGATTTACTGGATGACGATGGGCCGCGGCGGGGACGACCGGTTCGCACAGTGCCGGGAGAGCAATATCGCGGGCGGCGCCGGGGCCATCGGCGGACCCTTCGAGCTGGTGAGCGAGACCGGCGAGACGGTGACCGAGAAAGAGGTGATCGACCAGCCCGCGCTGATCTATTTCGGCTATACCTTCTGCCCCGATGTCTGCCCGGTCGACGTGGCGCGCAATGCGCAGGCCGTTGATATCCTTGAGGAAAGGGGCGAGATGGTGAAGCCGGTCTTCATCTCGGTCGACCCGAAACGGGATACGCCCGAGGTGGTGGACGACTTTACCGCGAACCTTCATCCGCGGATGCTGGGCCTGACCGGATCGCCCGAGCAGGTCAAGGCGGCGAGCCAGGCCTACCGGACCTATTACAGCGCCAATGACAGCGAGGATGACGAGTATTACCTCGTCGATCACTCGACCATGACCTATCTTGTGCTGCCGGAGACCGGGTTCGCCGATTTCTTCCGCCGCGATGCCTCGGCCGAGGAGATGGCGGACCGGGTGCAATGCTTTCTGGACGCGGGCTGAGGCCGGTGCGATTGTTTGACGCATGCCGGGGCGCGCGGTAGAGATGAAGTGCACGCGGCGCGTGTGCACGGGAGGGAATGATGGCCGATAATCAAAGAGACATTGGCGAGGACAAATCCCTTCTGCTTGTCGATGACGACGAGCCGTTCCTGAGGCGGCTGGCCAAGGCGATGGAGAAGCGCGGCTTCGAGGTGGAGACCGCCGGATCGGTGGCCGCCGGACAGGCCATCGCCACGGCGCGGCCGCCGGCCTACGCGGTCTGTGACCTGCGGCTGGAGGATGGCAACGGGCTCGACGTGGTGGAGACCATCCGGGAAAAGCGGCCCGATGCACGGATCGTGGTGCTGACAGGGTATGGCGCGATTGCCACCGCGGTGGCGGCGGTGAAGATCGGCGCGACGGATTACCTGTCGAAGCCGGCGGATGCGACGGATATCACCAACGCGCTTCTGGCGACGGAGGATGAATTGCCGCCGCCGCCGGAGAACCCGATGAGCGCCGACCGGGTCAGGTGGGAGCATATCCAGCGGGTTTACGAGCTGTGCGACCGGAACGTGAGCGAGACGGCGCGGCGGCTGAACATGCACCGGCGGACGTTGCAGCGGATATTGGCGAAGCGGTCGCCAAGGTAGCGGCTAAAGGTCGAAGCGCTTGGAGATGCGGTCGACGGTTGCACCACCCGGCAGGGGCACGTTCCGGCGGATGTCATAGGTCTCGAACCCGCGGCTCTGGTAATAGGCGAGCCCGCCGGTGTTGTCGGCGCGGATGGTGGCGTTGATCCAGGTGTAGCCCAGGGTTGTCGCCGCGTCGCGGGTCCGGTCGAAGAGGGCCGAGCCGATGCCGAGCTTGGCGCGGCCGATCTGTACGAAGGTGGCGATATCGCAGGCGTCGGGCGGCAGGGCGTCTTTCGGTTCGATCCACTGGAAGCCGAGGAGGGTTCCGCCATCGTCCTCGGCGAGGTGCCATGCGGCGGTGCCGGGCGTGGCGCGCATCCAGTCTTTCAGCATGGCGGGCGTGACCGGGTCGGTCATCGCCGTGGTGCCGCCGGCGGCGATGATGACGTTCAGGAGGTCGGCCATCGGCGCGGCGTCGATCGGGCCGGCGGGGCGGATGTGGATCATCCCGTTTCCTTCAGCAGCTCCGCGTGGCGGGCGGTGTAGGCGGTGCGGGTTTCGGTGGGCGGACGCAGGAGGATGTGCAGGCCGTTCATGGTGGCCGGGTCGGGCTGGCCGAAGAAGCGGTTGGCCTCGGGCTCGGAGAAGCCGGCGATTTGCGTGGCTTCCATCCAGGCGCTGATCTTGTCGGCCTTCTTGATCTGCTTCTTGACAGCGGCCGGGATGGTGGCGGGCAAGCCGAAGCGCAGGTGAACGGCGGCGGCGAGGCGTTTGTCGAGCTCGTCGTAGTTCGGGCCTACGGCGGCCTTCACCGGAGAGATCATGTCACCGATGACGTATTCCGGCGCATCGTGGAGGAGCGCGGCAAGGCGCCATTTCGCGGGGGCGTTCGGGTTGAGGCGGGCGTAGAGCGTTTCGACCAGCAGGGAGTGTTCGGCCACGGAATAGGCGAAATCCCCCAGGGTCTGGCCGTTCCAGCGGGCGACGAAGCTGAGCCCGTGGGCGATATCCTCGATCTCGATATCCATCGGGGTCGGGTCGAGCAGGTCGAGCCGGCGGCCCGATAGCATCTTTTGCCAGGCGCGGGGTTTGGCCACTTGGGTCTCCGGTCAGATGGGTAAAACGCGGGCAGTCATAGCGGCGGGACGGTGAATTTGTAAAGTCCCGGCCGGGGGGACGTGGCGCCGGGCCATTCCCGCATTGCCCGCGTGAGAGGCCGGTGCTATCTGGCTTGCGACAATGGGATTTGCAAGGAGCCGCCAAATGGCAAAGGATTACCTGGTCAAGGATATCAAGCTCGCTTCGTTCGGGCGCATGGAACTGGACATCGCCGAGACGGAGATGCCGGGGCTGATGGCCCTGCGGGAAGAGTACGGCGAGGCGAAGCCGCTCAAAGGGGCGCGCATCGCGGGATCGCTGCACATGACGATCCAGACGGCCTGCCTGATCGAGACGCTGGTGGCGCTTGGGGCCGACGTGCGCTGGGCGAGCTGCAACATCTTCTCGACCCAGGATCACGCGGCGGCGGTGATTGCCGAGAGTGGCACGCCGGTCTTTGCCGTGAAGGGCGAGACGCTGGAAGAATACTGGGATTACGCCGATCGCATCTTCCAATTCGAAGAGGGCGGCGCGAACATGATCCTCGACGATGGCGGCGATGCGACGCTTTACATCCTGATGGGCGCACGGGTCGAGGAAGGCGAGACCGACCTGATCGAGAATCCGCAGAGCGAGGAAGAGCAATACCTCTTCGCGCAGATCAAGAAGCGGATGAAGGAAAGCCCGGGCTGGTTCGTCAAGCAGCGGCACATGATCAAGGGGGTTTCCGAGGAAACCACGACCGGCG
Source organism: Roseovarius sp. (assembly GCF_030373445.1). GTDB lineage: Bacteria > Pseudomonadota > Alphaproteobacteria > Rhodobacterales > Rhodobacteraceae > Roseovarius. Next base: position 354 of record NZ_JAUCYU010000004.1, on the reverse strand, counting down.
TGCATCGTCTCTACAAGATGATGGAGAAGGGTCATTTGCCGTTCCCGGCGATCAACGTGAATGACAGCGTGACCAAGTCGAAATTCGACAACAAGTACGGCTGCAAGGAAAGCCTTGTCGACGGCATCCGCCGGGCTACCGACACGATGATGGCCGGCAAGGTGGCGGTTGTCTGCGGGTATGGTGACGTGGGCAAGGGCTCGGCGGCCTCGCTGTCGGGCGCGGGCGCACGGGTGAAGGTGACGGAAGTCGACCCGATCTGTGCCCTGCAGGCGGCGATGGATGGCTACGAGGTGGTGACGCTGGAAGACGTGGTCACATCGGCCGATATCTTCATCACCACGACCGGCAACA
>NZ_JAUCYU010000016.1 GCF_030373445.1 Roseovarius sp. | reverse complement strand
CGATCGCCATGGAAGACGGCCTCCGCTTCGCCATCCGCGAAGGCGGCCGCACCGTGGGTTCTGGTGTGGTTTCCAAAATCATCGAGTGATCGCCGCGCAGGCATCGCTTCAAGACTTCGAAAGGGCGCCCCTAGCGGCGCCCTTTCCTTTTTGCCGCCCCCCTGCTATCTGCACCCCGCAGCCAATGGAGGGAACCATGGACCAAGCCGCCTGATCGCATCACCCGACCCCGGACCGATCAAACGCGAGGCTTGCCATGCACCGCCCCTTTCCCGGCGCCGATACGCGCCATCCGCTGACCCTTCCCGACGGCACCGTTCACACCGGCACCGTCTTCCTGAAAAACGCCATCGACCATCCGCGCATCGAGGTGGGCGACTATACCTATGCCAGCGCCCATGTCCCGCCCGAGGACTGGGCGGCCCGCCTGGCGCCCTACCTCTACCCTGGCTCGCCCGAGCGGCTGGTCATCGGCCGCTTCTGCCAGATCGCCGATGGCGTCACCTTCATCACCGCCTCGGCCAATCACCGGCGCGACGGGTTCTCGACCTTCCCCTTCGCCGTGTTCGACGGCGGGTTCGAGGCCGGGCGGCCCTCGCTGCCCCGAACCCCGGATCCGGATACCGTGATCGGCCATGACGTCTGGCTGGGGCAGGGGGTGCGCGTCCTGCCCGGCGCCCGGCTCGGGCACGGCGTCATCGCCGGGGCGGGGGCCGTGGTGGCGGGGCATGTCCCGCCCTACACGCTGGTCGCCGGCAACCCGGCCCGGCCCGTGCGCACCCGCTTCGACGCCGCCACCATCGCCCGCCTGCTCGAAATCGCCTGGTGGGACTGGCCGATCGACCGCATCCTCGCCCACGAGGCGGCGATCTGCGGGGCAGACCTTGCGCATCTCGAACGCGCGGCGGCCGGCTGAACCGTTCCTTCCCGGATAATCCCCCCTCCGCCCCGAAATCGGGCTTGAACTTTCGCAGGCGTTGCCGTATCCGGGGCTTCGCTTGCGAAGGGGTATAGCTCAGCTGGTAGAGCGACGGTCTCCAAAACCGTAGGTCGCGGGTTCGAGCCCTGCTGCCCCTGCCATTCCTCCCGACAGTCCGAACATCCGGTACGCGCCCCTTTTGCGGGCGCTCCGAGGCCTTTGCACCCGGCATGGATGATTCCGATTCGATTCGAATTGTCGGCATCCGGGACATCGGGAAAATCTCACCGTTCCGGCCCCGGAAACAGTTTTTTCCCAGTGAAATCAGTGTTGCCGAAATTGCGGCTGAAAAAGGGCCGAATTGCGGCGCGACACAATTCAGGCCCTTTCTTGCCACATTTGCGCCATAATTGGACCACAGAAAAACCCCCGTTCCCGGCACCGCCCAGATGGGCATTGGAACCGGGGCAGGCGTGGGGGCGTCTGACATGTTGAACGAGTGCTGCCATGACCAAGTTTGTTGTCCTTTCAAAGACGAACCCGCACCTGCCCCACGATTCCGTCGAGCTGCAAAGCCCGCCGCCCGAAGATGCGCTGAATGACGACGTCGCCCAGAAGAACGCCGAGCTCCATATCAGCCAGCTGATGCTGGGTGAGGGCGTCGCGGGGGACACGCGTAAAGACATTCCGTCGCCCGGAACCGCCGAGATCGTCCGGAAGACGCCGCAGCCGAAGGGCGCCGATGCCCTTCCGCCGCTCGAGCCGCAGGAAGAGCTCGACGAGGAACAGCGCCTCCGCGCTGCCTTCTCCGCCGAGGAAGAAGAGGAAGCCGAAGCGGCCCGCGCCAGCCTCCTCTCCCGTCTCCGCCCGCGCCACGTGGGCATCGCGGCCCTCGTGCTCACGGCCTTCTTCTGGCCGGTCCTCCTCGGCGCGGCGTTCCTGGTCCTGGCATGGTTCGCCGTCCTGGCGATCCTGTCGCTGCGCTACCTCGTGACCGCCGGCCACTGGTACCGCTTCGCCGGCCGGCGCCCGAAAACCGCCGAACGCCTGCGCCGCGTCATCGACCGCGCCGCCCTGCGCCTCGACAGCGTGCTCGACTACCTGCCCGACAGCCTGGCCGAAAGCCTCGCGCTGCCCGACATGTCGCAGCCGGTCGCCAAGACCCGGCCCGCCGCCCGCCACGGCGGCATGCGCACCTCCTGATCCCTCGCCGACGGCATGCCTCTCCATGCCACACCCGCCCGGTTTCCCGGGCGGGTGTTTTCTCGACCCTTGAATTCACGCGGGGCTGGGCGTATGTCCGCCCGCAACGCGCATTCAGCTACAGGCATATCCGCACATGGCAATGACCAATCCGCTTCAGTTCATCCAGCAGGTCCGCTCGGAAGTCGCAAAGGTCGTCTGGCCCACCCGGCGCGAGGTGTTCCTGACCACGGTCATGGTCTTCATCATGGCCACCCTAACCGCGATCTTCTTCGCCCTGGTCGACCTGGCGATCCGCACCGGCCTGACGGGTATCCTGGGCTTCTTCGGCTGAGCGTCAGAAAATTCCCCCTTGCCCTTGATTTCAAGGCGGTTTGGGGGTAGGCCAGCCGACACTCCGATACATGGCGCGCGGCGATTCGTGTTGCGCGCCGCTTTTTGTTTCGGGGACCTCAGGCCAAGCGCCTGAAAATACGAATATATCCGGCAACGCGCCGGGCTTGACAGGACTTGGTTGAACGATGGCAAAACGGTGGTACTCGGTTAGCGTTCTCTCGAATTTCGAGAAGAAGATTGCCGAGCAGATCAGACAATCCGTTGCCGAGCAAAGCCTCGAGGACGAGATCGACGAGGTGCTCGTGCCGACCGAGGAAGTGATCGAGGTGCGCCGCGGCAAGAAGGTCACGGCCGAGCGCCGGTTCATGCCGGGCTACGTGCTGGTCCACATGGAAATGTCGGACAAGGGCTATCACCTGATCAACTCGATCAACCGGGTCACCGGCTTCCTCGGTCCGCAGGGCCGCCCGATGCCGATGCGCGACGCCGAGGTGAACGCCATCCTGAACCGCGTCCAGGAAGGCGAGGAAGCCCCGCGCACCCTCATCTCCTTCGAGGTGGGCGAGAAGGTGAAGGTCAACGACGGCCCGTTCGAGGATTTCGACGGCATGGTCGAGGAAGTCGACGACGACAACCAGCGCCTCAAGGTGATGGTGTCGATCTTCGGCCGGGAAACCCCGGTCGAGCTGGAATACACGCAGGTCACCAAGCAAGGCTGACCGCGCCCGAAATGCCCGGGTCTCCCGGGATGCCGAAGTGGAAGGCGAGCGCATCGCGATGCGCGGACCGGACCACACAACTCAGATCCCGCAGGGGCGCGCCCCCGGGAAGTTGGAAGTAAAGGAGAGGCCTCATGGCCAAGAAACTCGCAGGCACGATGAAGCTGCAAGTGCCCGCAGGTCAGGCGAACCCGTCCCCGCCCGTGGGTCCGGCGCTTGGTCAGCGTGGTATCAACATCATGGAATTCTGCAAGGCGTTCAACGCCAAGACGCAGGAGATGGAGCCGGGCGCACCGTGCCCGACCGTCATCACCTACTATCAGGACAAGTCCTTTGAAATGGACATCAAGACGCCGCCGGCGTCCTATTACCTGAAGAAGGCCGCCAAGCTGAAATCCGGCTCCAAGACGCCGGGCCGCGATTCCGTCGCGACCGTGTCGCCGAAACAGCTGCGCGAAATCGCCGAGGCCAAGTGGAAGGACCTCAACGCAAACGACGTCGAAGCCGCGATGAAGATCATCGCCGGTTCCGCACGCTCCATGGGCATCGAGGTGAAGTAAGATGGCAAAGCTCGGAAAACGCACCCGCGCCGCCCGCGAGGCCTTTGAAGGCAAGATGAACGTGACCGTCGAAGAGGCCGTCGCGCTGGTCAAGAACAACGCCAAGGCCAAGTTCGACGAAACCGTCGAGATCGCGCTGAACCTCGGCGTCGACACGCGCCACGCCGACCAGATGGTCCGCGGCGTCGTCGGCCTGCCCAACGGCACCGGCAAGGACGTTCGCGTCGCCGTCTTCGCCCGCGGCCCCAAGGCCGAAGAGGCCGAGAAGGCCGGTGCCGACATCGTCGGCGCAGAGGACCTGATGGAAACCGTGCAGTCGGGCAAGATCGACTTCGACCGCTGCATCGCCACGCCGGACATGATGCCGATCGTCGGCCGCCTGGGTAAAATCCTCGGCCCGCGCAACCTGATGCCGAACCCCAAGGTCGGCACGGTGACGATGGACGTGGCTGACGCCGTCAAGGCCGCCAAGGGCGGCGAGGTGCAGTTCAAGGCCGTCAAGGGCGGCATCGTCCACGCCGGCATCGGCAAGGCCTCCTTCGACGAAGAGAAGCTGGTCGAGAACGTGCGCGCCTTCGTGACCGCGGTGAACAAGGCCAAACCGGCCGGCGCCAAGGGCACCTACATGAAGAAGATCTCGCTCACCTCGACCATGGGGCCGGGCGTTTCGATCGACGTGGGCGACGCGGCCACCCTGGCCGACGCCTGAGAATTTGCCTCCGGTCTCTAGGGGCCGGGGCGAATGGCGGGGCCGCCACGGTGGCCTCGTCCTGTCCGAGATGGAGGGTTGGGCATCCGCCCAATAATTCCTTCCTGAGATGGGGAACGAGTTGAGATTCCATGCGAAGGCCCTGCCTTCGGGTGATCTTGGTCTCGGGACCCTGAAATTGGACCCGAACGGCGGGGCAACCCGCCAAAACTGAGCCGGGGGGAAACCCCCAAATTTGGAGTGAAACTGTGGATAGAGCCCAGAAAGAGAAAGTGGTCGAGGAACTCGGCCAGATCTTCGAAAGCTCTGGCGTCGTAGTGGTAGCCCACTACGCGGGTCTCACGGTTGCAGAAATGCAGGATCTTCGCGCTCGCGCCCGCGCGGCCGAAGCATCCGTTCGCGTTGCCAAGAACAGGCTCGCCAAGATCGCCCTTGAGGGCAAGCCGTGCGAAAGCATTGCCGATTACCTCACGGGCATGACCGTGCTCACCTTCTCGGAAGACCCTGTGGCAGCAGCCAAGGTCGCCGAGGACTTCGCCAAGGATAACAAGAACTACGAGATCCTTGGCGGGGCAATGGGTTCGGATCCCCTGGACCGGGCCGGTGTCGAAGCCGTGTCGAAGATGCCCTCGCGCGACGAGCTTATCGCTCAGATCGCAAGCTGCATCGGCGCACCCGCTTCGAACATTGCCGGGGCCATTGGCGCACCTGCCTCGAACATCGCGAGCATCCTTTCGACCATCGAAGAGAAGGCCGAAGCTGCATAAGCGCAACTGGAACATCCCGCGTGTGGGGCAATCGCCCGACGTTGGAACACAAACTTGGAAAACGGAAAGAGCTGTAAAATGGCTGATCTGAAGAAACTCGCCGAAGAGATCGTTGGTCTGACGCTTCTCGAGGCACAAGAACTGAAAACCATCCTGAAAGACGAGTACGGCATCGAGCCCGCCGCTGGCGGCGCCGTCATGATGGCCGGCCCGGCCGGTGGCGACGCCGGTGGCGACGCTGGTGAAGAGCAAACCGAATTCGACGTGATCCTGAAGTCCGCTGGCGCTTCCAAGATCAACGTCATCAAAGAGGTGCGCGCAATCACCGGTCTTGGCCTGAAAGAAGCCAAGGAACTGGTCGAAGCCGGTGGCAAAGCCGTCAAGGAACAGGTTTCCAAAGACGAAGCAGAAGAGCTCAAAGGCAAGCTGGAAGCAGCTGGCGCAGAAGTCGAGCTCAAGTAATTCCTGTCCGGAATTGCGGAATCTTCAGGGGTCCGTTCCGCGGGCCCCTGTTTTCGTTGTAAGGACACCGGCATGAGCCCGCGATACCTTTTCACCTGTCCCGATTCTCCGAAACCCTCGGGCGGCGTGGCGGTTGTCTACCAAACGGCCGAATTCCTGGCCGAAGCGGGCTACGACACGGGGCTGGTGCATAACAGCCCGGGCGCCTTCCACCCGGATTACGCGGTGAACGTGCCCAATTTCCACACGCGCGCCATCGACCGGGTGATGACCCGTTACAGCGGGCGCCGCGCCCGCCTGCGCGCCATGACCCGGCGGCTGATGCCCGGCGCCTTTACCGGCGGGGGCGACGCGCTCGACCTGCGCCCCGACGACGTGATCGTGATGGGCGAATGGCAGATGCCCGACGTGATCGAGGCGTTCCCCCGCCACCGCAAGATCGTCTATGTCCAGAATCCCTTCGCCCATGTCGATGCCCATGCCCGCGCGCTTGGCCGCGGGCTCGACCCGGTGGCGCAGATCGACCACTACATCGGCATCTCGGATGCCAACATGAACGTGTTCGACCTGCTGGGCCTCGATCATGTGTCCTATTTCCCCGTCGCCCCCAAGCTCGACCTTTTTCCCTACCGGGAGACCAAGAAGAAACTGGTCACCTACATGCCCCGCAAGCGCCCGGAAGAGGCGCTCGTGGTCGACCGCGCCCTGCGCGCCCGCGGCCGGCTGATGGGCTATGACCTCGTCGCCATCGACGGGGCGCCCCCGGCGAAAGTGGCCGAGCTTCTGGGCGACTCGCTGATCTTCATCTCCTTCCTCAAGCAGGAGGCGCTTGGCTTCCCCGCGGCCGAGGCGATGTCGGCCGGCTGCATCACGGTCGGCTTCACCGGGTTCGGCACCGAGGAATATTTCACCCCCGACACCGGCGTGCCCACGCCCGAGGGCGATCTGCCCGCGCTGGTCAAGGCGACCGAATCGGTGATCGCCGAATACGAATCGTCACCGGCCCGTCTCGACGCCCTTCGCGGCGCGGCCTCCGCCTTCGTGCGCGATCGATACGCCCCCGAGCGCTTCAGGAACGGGCTTCTCGACGCCTGGAAGGGGATCGAGGCGAGCCTGGGACGCGCAAATTGATCCTGATGGCAAAAGGTAAACCATACGTGAGCGAGAAACCGCCCTTGACACCCTTGCGGAGGGAACAAATATGATGCTACGAGATCACCTCACTTAACGCATCTTGCCAAACCTGTACGTGCGCAGGTTTGGCTAGGTGCGTTTCGATGTCCGAGCGTTCAGCCTGGCACGCTGCACAGGAATGGGGCATCGAACCGCCTGAACAGTCACTTCGCCGGTTGCCGCCCCGCGAAGTGGCGTGAGTACAAGGACAGCGCCCTTATGCCCGCGACCTATCTCGGCCAGAAACGTCTTCGCAAATATTACGGCAAAATCCGCGAAGTGCTGGAGATGCCCAACCTCATCGAGGTTCAGAAATCCTCCTACGACCTTTTCCTGAATTCCGGCGACCAGCCCGACCCGCAAGACGGCGAAGGCATCAAGGGGGTCTTCCAGTCGGTCTTCCCGATCAAGGACTTCAACGAAACCAGCGTGCTGGAATTCGTCAGCTACGAGCTGGAAAAACCCAAGTACGACGTCGATGAATGCATGCAGCGCGACATGACCTACAGCGCCCCGCTGAAGGTCACCCTGCGCCTGATCGTGTTCGATCTCGACGAAGACACCGGCGCCCGCTCGGTCAAGGACATCAAGGAACAGGATGTCTTCATGGGGGATATGCCGCTCATGACCCCGAACGGCACCTTCGTCGTCAACGGCACCGAGCGCGTGATCGTCTCGCAGATGCACCGTTCGCCCGGCGTGTTCTTCGACCACGACAAGGGCAAGACCCATTCCTCGGGCAAGCTGCTCTTCGCCTGCCGGATCATTCCCTACCGCGGCTCCTGGCTCGATTTCGAGTTCGACGCCAAGGATATCGTCTTCGCGCGGATCGACCGCCGCCGCAAACTGCCGGTGACGACCCTGCTCTATGCCCTCGGGCTGGACCAGGAAGACATCATGAATGCCTACTACGAGACGGTTGATTACAAGCTGCAGAAGAAGAAGGGCTGGGTCACCAAGTTCTTCCCCAACCGCGTGCGCGGCACCCGTCCGACCTATGACCTGATCGACGCCGCCTCGGGCGAGGTGATCGCCGAAGCCGGCAAGAAGATCACGCCCCGCGCCGTCAAGAAGCTGATCGACGACGGCAACGTGAAAGAGCTTCTCGTTCCCTTCGAGCAGATCGCCGGCCGCTTCGTCGCCCGTGACATCATCAACGAGGAAACCGGCGCGATCTATGTCGAGGCCGGCGACGAGCTGACGATCACCCGCGACAAGGACGGTGAAATCACCGGCGGCACGGTGATGGACCTGATCGAGGCGGGCGTCACGGATATCCCCGTGCTCGACATCGACAACATCAATGTCGGCCCGTACATGCGCAACACCATGGCGCAGGACAAGAACATGAACCGCGAAACCGCGCTCATGGATATCTACCGCGTCATGCGCCCCGGCGAGCCGCCGACGGAAGAAGCCGCCTCGGCCCTCTTCGACACGCTGTTCTTCGATGGCGAGCGCTACGACCTCTCCGCCGTGGGCCGCGTGAAGATGAACATGCGCCTCAACCTCGAAAAGCCCGACACCCAGCGCACGCTGGACCGCGAGGATATCGTGGCCTGCGTCAAGGCTCTGGTCGAGCTGCGCGACGGCAAGGGCGACATCGACGACATCGACCACCTCGGCAACCGCCGGGTGCGCTCGGTCGGCGAGCTGATGGAGAACCAGTACCGCGTCGGCCTCCTCCGCATGGAGCGCGCCATCAAGGAACGCATGTCCTCGGTCGAGATCGACACCGTCATGCCGCAGGACCTCATCAACGCCAAGCCGGCGGCGGCCGCGGTGCGTGAATTCTTCGGCTCCTCGCAGCTGTCGCAGTTCATGGACCAGACCAACCCGCTCTCGGAAGTCACCCACAAGCGGCGCCTCTCGGCGCTCGGGCCGGGCGGCCTGACGCGTGAACGCGCGGGCTTCGAGGTGCGCGACGTTCACCCGACCCACTATGGCCGGATGTGCCCGATCGAGACGCCGGAAGGCCCGAACATCGGCCTGATCAACTCGCTGGCCACCTTCGCTCGCGTGAACAAGTACGGCTTCATCGAGACGCCCTACCGCCGCGTGAAGGACGGGCAGGTCACCGACGACGTGACCTACATGTCCGCCACCGAGGAAATGCGCCACACCGTCGCCCAGGCCAACGCCACGCTCGACGACAACGGCAAGTTCGTCAACGAGATGGTCAACACCCGCCAGTCGGGCGAATACATGCTGGCCCCGGTCGAGCATGTCGACCTGATCGACGTCTCGCCGAAACAGCTGGTTTCGGTCGCGGCCTCGCTCATTCCGTTCCTCGAGAATGACGACGCCAACCGCGCTCTGATGGGCTCGAACATGCAACGTCAGGCCGTGCCGACGCTCCGGTCCGAGGCCCCGCTCGTGGGCACCGGCATCGAAGGCGTCGTCGCGCGCGACTCGGGCGCCTCGGTGCTCGCCCGCCGCGCCGGCGTGATCGACCAGGTCGATGCCCAGCGGATCGTGATCCGCGCCACCGAGGATCTCGAAATCGGTGATCCCGGCGTCGACATCTACCGCATGCGCAAGTTCCAGCGCTCGAACCAGAACACCTGTATCAACCAGCAGCCGCTGGTGAAGGTGGGCGACACCGTGGGCAAGGGCGAGGTCATCGCCGACGGCCCGTCGACCGACCTGGGCGAACTGGCGCTTGGCAAGAACGTGGTCACGGCCTTCATGCCGTGGAACGGCTACAACTTCGAAGACTCGATCCTGATCTCGGAACGCATCGCCCGCGATGACGTGTTCACGTCGATCCACATCGAGGAATTCGAGGTCGCCGCCCGCGACACCAAGCTCGGACCGGAAGAGATCACCCGCGACATCCCCAACGTCGGCGAGGAAGCCCTGCGCAACCTCGACGAGGCGGGCATCGTCTATATCGGCGCCGACGTGCAGCCGGGCGACATTCTCGTGGGCAAGATCACCCCGAAAGGCGAAAGCCCGATGACGCCCGAGGAAAAACTCCTCCGCGCCATCTTCGGCGAAAAGGCCTCCGACGTGCGCGACACCTCGCTGCGCGTGAAGCCGGGCGACTACGGCACTGTCGTGGAGGTCCGCGTCTTCAACCGCCACGGGGTCGAGAAGGACGAGCGCGCGCTCCAGATCGAGCGGGAAGAGGTCGAACGCCTTGCCCGTGACCGCGACGACGAGCTCGCCATCCTCGAGCGCAACATCTACGCGCGTCTCAAGGACCACATTCTCGGCAAGGTCGCCGTGAAGGGGCCCAAGGGCGTCAAGGCCAACTCGGAAATCACCGAGGAACTGCTGGAAACGCTCTCGCGCGGCCAGTGGTGGCAGCTTGCCCTCAAGGAAGAGAAGGACGCCCAGATCGTCGAGGCCCTGAACGAGCAGTACGAGGCGCAGAAACGCACCCTCGACGCCCGTTTCGAGGACAAGGTCGAGAAGGTCCGCCGCGGCGACGACCTGCCCCCGGGCGTGATGAAGATGGTCAAGGTCTTCATCGCCGTGAAGCGCAAGCTTCAGCCGGGCGACAAGATGGCGGGCCGTCACGGCAACAAGGGCGTCATCTCCAAGGTGGTCCCGATGGAGGACATGCCGTTCCTTCAGGATGGCACCCCGGTCGACTTCTGCCTCAACCCGCTCGGCGTGCCGTCGCGGATGAACGTCGGCCAGATCCTCGAAACCCACATGGGCTGGGCGGCCCGCGGCCTCGGCATCAAGATCGACGAGGCACTGCAGGAATACCGCCGCTCGGGCGACCTGACCCCGGTCCGCGAGGCGATGAAGATCGCCTATGGCGACGATGTCTACGAAGAAGGCATCGCTCCCATGTCCGAGGAAGGGCTGGTGGAAGCCGCCGGCAACGTCACCCGTGGCGTGCCGATCGCGACCCCGGTCTTCGACGGTGCGAAAGAGCCTGACGTGAACGACGCGCTGAAACGCGCGGGCTTCGACGAAAGCGGCCAGTCCATCCTGTATGACGGCCGCACCGGCGAACAGTTCAGCCGCAAGGTGACCGTCGGCGTCAAGTACCTGCTCAAGCTGCACCACCTTGTCGACGACAAGATCCACGCACGTTCCACCGGGCCGTACAGCCTCGTCACCCAGCAGCCGCTGGGCGGCAAGGCCCAGTTCGGCGGCCAGCGCTTCGGCGAGATGGAGGTCTGGGCGCTGGAAGCCTACGGCGCGGCCTACACCCTGCAGGAAATGCTGACGGTGAAATCCGACGACGTGGCCGGCCGGACCAAGGTCTACGAGTCGATCGTCAAGGGCGAGGACAATTTCGAGGCCGGCGTGCCCGAAAGCTTCAACGTGCTGGTGAAGGAAGTCCGCGGCCTCGGCCTCAACATGGAACTCCTTGACGAAGAGGAGGACGAGTAAGCCGGATGTTCAGGGCGGGCCTGTTTCTTTTGTTGAGCCCCTTTGCCAGCGGCTGTGATGCTGGCAAAGAGTGCAACAACGGAGAAGCAGGAATGGGCCCGTGCTTCGCTGGGGTTCAGGATGAGATTGGCAATGGTTACATGATGCTGCATTCATCCTTTGGTCCGCGTGGTCGCCAGTTAGCTGTCGAAAGGGCTTTGTCCTATTGCGAGCTGCCCCTGAACACCGATCCCTCCGTAGTCGAGTTTAAAGACGCCATCAGTTATTCCGACCTAAGTCTCCCAAACCAACAGGGCCCTGTGATGATCCCCGAAGTAATCGACATAGAAGATTACTACTTCCGCTGCCCTGAGCCTGGAAAGGACACCCAATGAACCAGGAACTCACGAACAACCCGTTCAACCCTGCGGCCCCCGCCAAGGTGTTCGACGAAATCAAGGTCTCGCTCGCCAGCCCGGAACGCATCCTCAGCTGGTCCTACGGCGAGATCAAGAAGCCCGAAACCATCAACTACCGCACGTTCAAGCCCGAGCGTGACGGCCTGTTCTGCGCGCGCATCTTCGGCCCGATCAAGGACTACGAATGCCTGTGCGGCAAGTACAAGCGGATGAAATACCGCGGCGTCGTCTGCGAGAAATGCGGCGTCGAGGTCACGCTCCAGAAGGTCCGGCGCGAGCGCATGGGCCATATCGAGCTGGCCGCCCCCTGCGCCCATATCTGGTTCCTGAAATCGCTGCCCTCGCGTATCGGCCTCATGCTCGACATGACCCTGCGTGACCTCGAGCGCGTGCTCTACTTCGAGAACTACGTGGTGATCGAGCCGGGCCTGACCGACCTGACCTACGGCCAGATGCTCACCGAAGAAGAGTTCATGGACGCCCAGGACGCCTACGGCATGGATGCCTTCACCGCCAATATCGGCGCCGAGGCGATCCGCGAGATGCTGCAGAACATCGACCTCGAATCCGAGGCCGAGCAGCTCCGCGCCGACCTGGCCGAGGCCACCGGTGAACTCAAGCCCAAGAAGATCATCAAGCGCCTGAAGGTCGTCGAGTCCTTCCTCGAATCCGGCAACCGCCCGGAGTGGATGGTCATGACCGTGATCCCGGTCATCCCGCCGGAACTGCGCCCGCTCGTCCCGCTGGACGGCGGCCGCTTCGCCACCTCCGACCTCAACGACCTCTACCGTCGCGTGATCAACCGGAACAACCGCCTCAAGCGGCTGATCGAACTGCGCGCGCCCGACATCATCGTCCGCAACGAAAAGCGGATGCTGCAGGAATCGGTCGACGCGCTCTTCGACAACGGCCGCCGCGGCCGGGTCATCACCGGCGCCAACAAGCGCCCGCTCAAGTCGCTCTCCGACATGCTCAAGGGCAAGCAGGGCCGCTTCCGCCAGAACCTTCTCGGCAAGCGGGTCGATTTCTCGGGCCGTTCGGTCATCGTGACCGGCCCGGAACTCAAGCTGCACCAGTGCGGCCTGCCCAAGAAGATGGCGCTCGAACTCTTCAAGCCGTTCATCTACTCGCGGCTCGAAGCCAAGGGCATGTCCTCGACCGTCAAGCAGGCCAAGAAACTGGTCGAGAAAGAGCGCCCCGAAGTCTGGGACATCCTCGACGAGGTGATCCGCGAGCACCCGGTTCTCCTGAACCGCGCGCCCACGCTTCACCGTCTCGGCATCCAGGCCTTCGAACCCACGCTGATCGAAGGCAAGGCGATCCAGCTTCACCCGCTCGTCTGCTCGGCCTTCAACGCCGACTTCGACGGTGACCAGATGGCCGTGCACGTCCCCCTCTCGCTGGAAGCCCAGCTCGAGGCGCGCGTCCTGATGATGTCGACCAACAACGTCCTGTCGCCCGCCAACGGCGCACCGATCATCGTGCCCTCGCAGGACATGGTTCTCGGCCTCTACTACACCTCGATCATGCGCGAAGGCATGAAGGGCGAAGGCATGGTCTTCTCCTCGATCGACGAGGTGCAGCACGCGCTCGACTCGGGCGAGGTGCACCTGCACGCCAAGGTCACCGCGCGCCTTCCCCAGATCGACGAGGAAGGCAACGAGGTGATGCAGCGGTTCGAAACCACCCCGGGCCGCGTCCGCATCGGCGCGCTCCTGCCGCTCAATGCCAAGGCGCCCTTCGAACTGGCCAACCGCCTCCTTCGCAAGAAAGAGGTGCAGCAGGTCATCGACACCGTCTACCGCTACTGCGGCCAGAAGGAGAGCGTGATCTTCTGCGACCAGATCATGGGCATGGGCTTCAAGGAAGCCTTCCGCGCCGGCATTTCCTTCGGCAAGGACGACATGGTCATCCCCGAGCAGAAATGGACCATCGTCGAAGAGACCCGCGAACTCGTGAAGGGCTTCGAGCAACAGTACATGGACGGCCTGATCACCCAGGGCGAAAAGTACAACAAGGTTGTCGATGCATGGTCGAAATGTAACGACCAGGTGACCGAGGCGATGATGGGCACCATCTCGGCCGAGATCACCGACGAGAGCGGCGCCGTGCAGGAACCCAACAGCGTCTACATGATGGCGCACTCGGGCGCGCGGGGCTCGGTCACGCAGATGAAACAGCTGGGCGGCATGCGCGGCCTGATGGCCAAGCCGAACGGCGACATCATCGAGACGCCGATCATCTCGAACTTCAAGGAAGGCCTGACCGTGCTGGAGTACTTCAACTCCACCCACGGCGCCCGGAAGGGTCTGTCGGACACGGCGCTCAAGACCGCCAACTCCGGCTACCTGACCCGCCGTCTCGTCGACGTCGCGCAGGACTGCATCGTGCGCCAGCACGATTGCGGCACCGAACGCGCGATCACCGCCGAGGCCGCCGTCAACGACGGTGAGGTGGTGGCGTCGCTGGCCGAGCGCGTGCTGGGCCGTGTCGCGGCCGAGGATATCGTCGACCCGGCAACGGGCGAGGTGGTCGTGGCCCACGGCCAGCTCATCGACGAGCGCCTCTCCGACGCGATCGACAACGCGGCGGTCCAGACCGCCCGGATCCGCAGCCCGCTGACCTGCGAGGCCGATGACGGTGTCTGCGCCATGTGCTATGGCCGCGACCTCGCCCGCGGCACCATGGTCAACACCGGCGAAGCGGTCGGCATCATCGCCGCCCAGTCGATCGGCGAACCCGGCACCCAGCTCACGATGCGGACCTTCCACATCGGCGGCGTGGCGCAGGGTGGCCAGCAGTCGTTCCTCGAAGCCAGCCAGGAAGGCACGATCGAGTACGAGAGCGCCCAGACGCTCGAGAACTCGTCGGGCGAAACCCTGGTCATGGGCCGCAACATGAAACTGCGGATCATGGGCGAGAACGGCGCCGAGCTGGCCAGCCACAAGATCGGCTACGGCTCCAAGCTGTTCCTCAAGGAAGGCGACAAGGTCAAGCGCGGCGACAAGCTGTTCGAGTGGGATCCCTACACCCTGCCGATCCTTGCCGAGAAAAGCGGTACGGCCCGGTTCGTCGACCTCACCACCGGTGTCTCGGTGCGCGAGGTGACCGACGACGCCACCGGCATGACCCAGCGGATCGTGTCCGACTGGCGCGCCGCGCCCCGCGGGAACGAGCTGAAGCCGGAGATCCTGATCGCCGACGCAGATGGCGAACCGGTGCGCAACGATGCCGGTCACCCGGTCACCTACCCGATGTCGGTCGACGCCATCCTGTCGATCGAAGACGGGCAGGAGGTCAGCGCCGGCGACGTGGTCGCCCGGATCCCGCGCGAAGGCGCCAAGACCAAGGACATCACCGGCGGTCTGCCGCGTGTGGCCGAACTCTTCGAGGCACGTCGCCCGAAGGATCACGCCATCATCGCGGAAATCGACGGCTACGTCCGCTATGGCCGCGACTACAAGAACAAGCGCCGGATCAGCATCGAACCGGCCGACGAGTCGCTCGAGCCGGTCGAATACATGGTGCCCAAGGGTAAGCACATCCCCGTTCAGGAAGGGGATTACGTGCAGAAGGGCGACTACATCATGGACGGCAACCCCGCGCCCCACGACATTCTGTCGATCATGGGGGTCGAGGCTCTGGCCGATTACATGATCAACGAGGTGCAGGAGGTCTATCGTCTGCAGGGCGTGAAGATCAACGACAAGCACATCGAGGTGGTCGTCCGGCAGATGCTCCAGAAGTGGGAGATCCTCGACAGCGGGGAAACCACGCTTCTCAAGGGCGAGCATGTGGACAAGGCCGAATTCGACGCGGCCAACGAAAAGGCCATCGCCAAGGGCAAGCGCCCGGCACAGGGCGAGCCGATCCTTCTGGGGATCACCAAGGCCTCGCTCCAGACCCGGTCGTTCATCTCGGCGGCGTCGTTCCAGGAAACCACGCGCGTGCTGACCGAAGCCTCGGTCCAGGGCAAGCGTGACAAGCTGGTCGGCCTCAAGGAAAACGTCATCGTCGGCCGCCTCATCCCGGCGGGCACCGGTGGCGCGACACTCAAGGTTCGCCAGGTCGCCCAGGGCCGCGACAACGTGGTCATCGAGGCCCGCCGCGAAGAGGCCGAAGCGGCCGCCGCGCTGGCGGCCCCGGATGCCAACGACGTGGTCGGCGGCGACGATTTCGACAACTTTGTCGAAACGCCGGAAAGCCGCGAAGACTGAGCATCGGCCTGATGGAAACAACAAAGGCCCCGCCACCCGGCGGGGCCTTTTTCGTTCGCGGCAACGCCCTCAGGGCAGGGCGTAATCCAGCACCCGCATCGCCGAATTCGGCTCTGACGCATCTTCCTTCCACGCGCGGATTGTCTCGTCGGTGATCGGGTTAGTGCGCAACAACACCCGGGTCCCCCGGCTTTCGCAACGCGGATAGGCGGCCAGAACCTTCGACCGGAAATCCCGCATGACCCCGGTGATCTCCGCCCTCTTGGCATCGGAGATCGCGCCCGCATGGCGGTTGCGCTTGCCCCAATTGCCGCCCTCGTCGAGGTTGACTTCCTTGGCTCTGTCCGTCCCGCACCCCTCGAGCGCGATGGGCTGTTTCGGCAGCCCGTGGATGGTCACCGACGACAGCTTTTGCCCGTCATAGGTCGCGTTCAGGAAGTTGCTGCAAAACTGCATCAGCCGGGCATAACACCCGCCCTCCGCCACCGGCGCCGCGCTCGCTTCGGGCATCGGCGCGCGCAACAGAACGTCCATCGGCGCCTCGGTGCGGTCGTTGCAGACCCAGGCCGACCCGCCGCAGGCGCTGCCGCCGTTCCGCTTCCGGCATTCTTGCGCCGCGCGGCCTTCCACCGCCGACCGTGTCGCGCCCACGGCCCAGCCATGCGCCGTGGCCGACCCGCCGGCATAGTGATAGGCCATGCACCCCTTGCCCGAGCCGAACAGCTTGATCTGGCAATCTTCCCCGCCGCGCGCCTCGCATTCGCCCTGCGCCCGGGCCCGCGCCTCGGCCGGGTCGGGGAAGTCATGGGCAAACCCGAAGCCGCCGTCGCTGATCGACACCGCCAGCGCCGCGAACTGCCGCGCGGCCACAAGCCCCTCCGGCACAGCGTTGCCCCTTGCCTGCTCGGTCTCGGCAATCCGCCGGACCTTGCCCCGCACGAGGCGCAGCTCGCTCGCCTTCACCCCCTCGTCTTCGGCGATGGCCAGCATCTCGGCTGCTTTCGCAAGGTCGCGCGGCACCCGTCTGCCGTCGGCATAGGCCGCGGCCAGGATCACCGCCGCCTCTCCGAACCCGCCCCGCGCGGCCCGCCCCAGCATGGCGGCACCGGCCTCGGGGTCGTCGGGCACCCCATCGCCTCCGCCCGTCAGCATGGCCTCGCCATAAACCTTCAGCGCCACCGGATAGCCCAGCTCCGCCGACTGGCGCACATAGCCCATCGCCTCCGCGCGCGATACCGACAGGAAGGCTTTGCAGCGCTTGCGCAGCCAGTTCATGTTGTTCAGCAGAACCGGATCGCCGCCCTCGACCCCCTCCCAGACCTGCCGGATCGCGGCCGTCTCGCCGTCACAGGCCCGGTCAGTCAGGGCGTTCCCGGCATCGCGCTGTTGCTGCCAGAAACCGGGCAGATCATCCGCCGCGGCGGGCAGTGTCGTGGAAAGCGAAAGAAAAGTCGCGGCGTAAATACCTGTAATGAAATGTCTAAACATGAATACCTTCAATGCTTTGAGTGATAAAACACTGTCACGCTAACAAGCGCCCGACCCCCGCGCAACTGGCGCGGCTTGGGCGCGATGTAAACCGTCCTTGACATTTCCTGATAAGACCTCCAAATGTAAAGCACACTTTACAACAGAAGGCCGCCCGATGAAACGCAACCTCGCCCTCATGCTCGTGGGCTTTGCCGCCTACGCCGTCGCCCTGGTCTTCTCGCAGAAGCTCCTGCAAGCCGGTCCCCACGGCGCGACCGCCCGCATCCTCCTCTCCCTCGCCCCCATGCTGCCGGCGGTCTTCATCTGCGGCGTCATCATCCGCACCATCCGCCACCTCGACGAAATGCAGCGCAAGCTGCAATTCGAGGCGCTGGCCTTCGCCTTCGCCGGCACCGCCCTCTTGACCTTCGGCTATGGCTTCCTCGAAGGGGCGGGCCTGCCGACGCTGTCGATGTTCGTGGTCTGGCCGCTGATGGCGGCGCTCTGGGTGATCGGCACCGTCATCGGCCGCATCCGCTACGGATGAGGAACCGCATTCAGGAACTGCGCCGCCAGCGCGGCTGGTCGCAAGCCGACCTCGCCAGCCAGCTCGGCGTCTCCCGCCAGACGGTCAACGCCCTCGAACGCGGCCGCTACGATCCCAGCCTGCCGCTGGCCTTCACCATCGCCCGCCTGTTCGGCGCCGCCATCGAGGAGGTGTTCGAGCCCGATCCGGAGTGAATCGCAACGCCCGGCGCGTTAACCCGGCCCGACAGGCCGGGATGTCGGCAAAAAATACCGACGTAATACCGACGTGTTACCGACGCGATACCGACATCGCGTTTCGCCGTATTCTCAGTGAATTAACCCTGATTCGCCAAGGGCAGGGCGGTCAGCCCCAGGTCGGGTGGAATTTACCCGCTGTCGACAGCGTGAATATCTCGCACCCGTCTGCCGTCACCCCGATGGAGTGCTCGAACTGCGCCGAAAGCGACTTGTCCCGCGTGATCGCCGTCCAGTCGTCCGACAGCACCTTGGTTTCCGGCCGCCCGAGATTCACCATCGGCTCGATGGTGAAGAACATGCCTTCCTCCAGCACCGGCCCCGTCCCGGGGCGGCCATAGTGCAGCACGTTGGGCGGCGCATGGAACACCCGGCCCAGCCCGTGACCGCAGAAGTCCCTGACAACGCTCATTTTATGACCTTCCACGAAGCTCTGGATCGCATGGCCGATATCGCCGAACGTGTTGCCCGGCTTCACTGCCTCGATCCCTTTCATCAGGCTGTCATGGGTCACCTGCATCAGCCGCTCGGCATAGGGCTTCGGCTGGCCGGCCACGAACATCCGGCTGGTGTCGCCATACCACCCGTCGACGATCACCGTGACGTCGATATTCAGGATATCGCCATCCATCAGCGTATCATCCGTGCGCCGGTTGGTGTCGTTCTTCCATTTCGGCAGCTTGCTTCCCGGAATCCCGTGGCAAACCACGTGGTTGACGCTGATACAGCTCGCGTGCTGGTACCCCTTGTACCCGATCGTCGCCGAGGTCGCCCCGGCCCTATTTACATGGTCCTCGATCATCCGATCGAGCGCGCCCGTGGTCTGGCCAACCTGCACATGCGGCGCCACCTCGTCGAGGATACGCGACGCCAGCTCGCCCGCCTTGTGCATGCCGGCAAAGTCGTCCCGCTCATGGATGCGGATCCCGTCGCGTGTCAGTTTGCCGCGATGTTCGTTCTTCACGGTTGGCTCCCGTAACTTACCGTTTCGGCGTCTATTTATGACAGATGCGCCCGATGTGCCAGAGGCCCCGCCTGCGGCCTACTGTGCGCTGCTCCAGCATTGCAATATCTTACGTCACTCGGATGAAAGGTAATGCAATTGCCGGATTTTCCAAGAGTTTCCGCGATTTGCCGGGTCGGCACGGGCCCCATTCAACGGGGCGTTGAAAAACCGAGCGGCCCCGCCACCTGAACCGCTTCCGGCGTGATGGCACAGCCAAGGCAGATCGTCTCGACGCCGGCTGCCTCTGCCTCTGCAAAAGCGGCGGCATAGGCCGGGTCGATATCCGAAGCCAGCGTGACCTCGGCGCAATCCGTCCTCTGAACCAGGAACAGCATCACCGCCCGGTGCCCGGCCCGGGCCATTTCCGCCAGTTCCAGCAGGTGCTTGCGCCCCCGCGCCGTCACGCTGTCGGGAAACTCCGCAAGCCCCGCCTGCCGCGACAGCGTCACCGACTTCACCTCCACGTAGGCATCCGGCAACCCCTTCTCCTGCAACAGGAAATCGATCCGGCTGCCGGCCCCGTACTTCCGTTCGGGCAGCACCGTTCCATACCCCTCCAGCCCCGGCACTGCCCGCGCCTCCAGCGCGGCTTTCAGCGCCCGGTTCGGCAGCCCGGTATCGACCCCGGTGAAATGCCCATCGCCGTGATCCACCAGCCGCCAGCCATAGTTCAGCTTCTTCCGCGGGTCGTCATTCGGCTCGACCCAGATGCGCATCCCCGGCTCGGCCAGCCCCATCATCGAGCCCGGATTGGCGCAATGCGCCACCTCCTCGCGCCCGTCCGCCTCCAGCCGGATATCGGCCAGGAACCGTTTGTACCGGCGAAGAAGCCGCGCCGGCTCAAGAGGGGTTTGAAAGCGCATGAATCAGGGCCTATACCGATCTGACGACCCGTTCAAGAAAGGCCGCCGATGCCCAACCCCACCGCCGCCATGCTCGTCATCGGGGATGAAATCCTCTCGGGCCGCACGCGCGACGCCAACATGCACCACCTCGCAAAGGTGCTGACGGGCCGCGGCATCGACCTGCGCGAGGTGCGCGTGGTCAGCGACGACCCCGACGCCATCGCCAACGCCGTGAAAACGCTGTCGGACACCTACGATCACCTCTTCACCTCGGGCGGCATCGGCCCCACCCATGACGACATCACCGCCGACAACGTGGCCCGCGCCTTCGACACCCCGATCGACGTGCGCGAGGATGCCCGCGCCCTGCTTGCGGCCCATTACGAGAAAGGCGGCCAGACCCTGAACGACGCCCGCCTGCGCATGGCCCGCATCCCCGAGGGCGCCACCCTCATCGACAACCCGGTCAGCATCGCGCCGGGCTTCACGCTGGGCAACGTGCATGTCATGGCCGGCGTCCCGCGCATCTTCGAGGCGATGCTGGAAAGCGTGCTGCCTTCCATCACCGGCGGCTCGCCCGTGCTGTCGCAAACACTTCGGATCATGCGCCCCGAGGGCGATACCGCGGGCCCGCTGGCCGAGCTGGCAAAGCGCTATCCCGACCTGTCCATGGGCTCCTACCCGTTCCAGCGGGAGGGGGCTTTCGGCGCCAACGTCGTGCTGCGCGGGCCCGATCCCGCAAGGCTCGACGCCGCGATGGCCGAGCTGCGCAAGGCCTTCCCGGAATGACCCCGGACATCGAAACCCTCTACGGCGTGATCGACGCGACATGGGCCCCCGCCGCCATGACGCAGGCCGGCCCATGGACGATCCGCGAAGGGCAGGGCGGCGGCCAGCGCGTCTCGGCCGCCACGGCGAACGGCCCGGTCACCGAAGGCGACTTGCCGCAAGCCGAAGCGGCGATGCGCGCGCTTGGCCAGACACCGCTTTTCATGATCCGCAAGGGGGATGACGCCCTCGACTCCACGCTCGACGCGCGCGGTTACAAGGTGGTCGACCCGGTCAACCTGTGGATCGGCCCGGCCCAGCCCCTCGCCGACGCGGCCGGCCCGCGCGCCAAGGCCTACGCCGTGTGGGAGCCGCTGGCGATCCAGGTCGACATGTGGGCCGACGGCGGCATCGGCCCCGGCCGGATTGCGGTGATGCACCGGGTCGCCGGCCCCAAGACCTCGATCATCGGCCGGTTCGAGCACACCCCCGCTGCCACCGCCTTCGTCGGCCTGCACGCGGGCGTCGGCATGATCCACGCGCTCGAAGTGCCCGCAGCCCTGCGCCGCAAGGGTGTGGCCGCGCGCGCCTGCCGCCAGGCCGCGCTCTGGACGGTGCAGAACGGCGGCACCTTCATCTCGGCCCTCTGCACACAGGCCAACACCGGCGCCAACGCCCTCTATGCTTCCCTCGGCCTTGGGGTTGTGGGACAGTACCACTACCGCAAACTACAGGAAGACAGCCCGTCATGAGCCAAGACGATCAGCCCACCGCCCTCGATCTGCCGATGGCGGACCCGCTGCCGCCCGAGACGCAGAAATACTTCGACGTCTGCATGGACAAGCTGGGCATGGTGCCGAACGTGCTGAAGGCCTACGCCTTCGACATCGACAAGCTCAACGCCTTCACGGCCATGTACAACGACCTGATGCTGGCCGACAGCGGGCTGACCAAGCTCGAACGCGAGATGATCGCGGTGGTCGTCTCCTCCATCAACCGCTGCTGGTACTGCCAGGTGGCCCATGGTGCCGCCGTGCGGGCGCTCTCGGGCAGGCCAGAATTGGGCGAGGCGATGGTGATGAACTGGCGCATGGCCGACCTCGACGCCAAACAGACCGCCATGCTGTCCTTCGCCGAAAAGGTCACCAAGGCCAGCGCCGAGGTGACCGAGGATGACCGGCAGGCCCTGCGCGACGCGGGCTTCTCCGACCGCGATATCTGGGACATTGCCAGCGTCGTCGGCTTCTTCTCGATGTCGAACCGCGTGGCCAGCGCGACGGGGATGCAGCCCAACCCCGAATACCACGCCCAGGCGCGCTAACGCCGTTGGCCGGGCTGGCGCGCCTCCTTCTCCTGTTCCCGCTTCTGGCCGGGGGGGCCTGCATGGCGCAGGCGCTCGACCTGACCGTGCCGGGCGATGCCGACCTCACCCGCGAAGAACAGAGCGCGGCGGAGTCCTACCTCCTGCCCACCGGCCCCTTCGCCGACGGACAGGTTCCCTCGATCGACGTCGAGGGGATTGTCACCCGGCAGGCCTGGCGGATCGAGGGCGAAGAGCTGACCACGCTCAAGCTGCTGACCCCCCTGCGGGATCAGTTGCAGGAGGCGGGCTACGAAATCCTCTTCGACTGCGCCGACCGGGAATGCGGCGGGTTCGATTTCCGCTTCAACGTCAGCGTCCTGCCCGCGCCAGACATGTTCGTCGACCTGTTCGACTTCCGCTTCCTGTCGGCGCGGCGAAAGGATGGCGCCGCCGCGGAATATGTCACCTGCCTTGTCAGCCTGACGGGCGAGACCGGCTACCTGCAACTCGTCACCGTGGGCGGCGGGCAGGCCCCAACGGTCGAGATCGGCGATATCGGAACCCTGACCCCCGCGACCCCGCCACAACCGGTCGAGGCGGCGAAGCTGGTCGAGCAACTGGTAGGGCAGGGGCACGTCGTGCTCTCCGATCTCGAGTTCGACAGCGGCTCGGCAGCGCTGGCAGAGGGGCCTTACGGTTCCCTCGCGGCCCTGGCGGCGTTCCTGAACGCCGATTCCGCCCGCCGTATCGCGCTGGTGGGGCATACCGACACGGTGGGCGGGCTCGACCCGAACGTCGCCCTTTCCCGCCGCCGCGCCGCCTCTGTGCTGGAACGGCTGGTGTCGCGCTACGAGGTGCCGCGTGCGCAGATGGAATCGAACGGAATGGGTTACCTCTCGCCCGTGGCGCCCAACACCACCGAGGCCGGGCGCGAGGCCAACCGCCGGGTCGAAGCCGTCCTGCTGAACGCCGAGTGACGGGGATGACCGACCCCGCCTCGCTCCGCCTGCTCGCCTGCCAGATCGACGTGCCACCCATGACCCGCGCGGAGGAGCGCGACGCGCACCTGTCCCGGACAACCCGGCTGGTCTCCGACGCGCTGTCCGAGCGGCCCGCCGATCTCGTCGTACTGCCCGAACTGTCCAGCATCGACTACGCCCGCCCCGCCTTCGATGCGCTGGATGATCTGGCCGAACCGCTGGAGGGCCCGTCTTTCCAGGCATGGGCCAGCGTCGCGCAGGCGCATGGCACCCACGTCGTTTTCGGCTTCGCCCGGCAGGCCGGCCCCGACAGGTTCATCAGCATGGGCGTGGCCGCCCCGGATGGCACCTGCCTCGGCGCCTATGACAAGCTGCATCTCTGCCAGTACGGCGCCTCGATGGAGAAGGAATATTTCACCCGCGGTGACCACGTCCTGACCTTCGAGGTCAACGGCCTCACCTGCGCTCCGATCATTTGCTACGATATCCGCATCCCGGAACTGCCCCGCAGCCTGACCCTGAAGCACGGGGCCGACGTCATTCTGCACAGCGGCGCCTATTACCGCGACGAGAGCTTTGCCACCTGGCACGAATTCATCACCGCCCGGGCGCTGGAAAACCAGGTCTACCTGCTCAGCCTGAACCGGGCGGGCGCACATTTCGGCGGCTCGGCCTTCTGCCGGCCGTGGATGGACGAGACGCAGCCTAAGATGCCCTTCGACGCCCACGCCGAAGACCTGCGCTGGTTCGACGTGACCAGGAGTGAAATCGCCGAGGCGCGGGAAGGATACACCTTCCTGAAGGACCGCCTGCCAGATTACGACGCCCTCCCGCGCAGTTAGCCGCGTCAATGCGCAGGTTTCGGGGCGCACGGGCCTCCGAAACGCGCTATCCTTCGCGGCAACGCCGAAGGAGGCCGCCCATGTATTCCGCCACCCTGCCAACGCCGGTCGGCCCGCTGACCGTTACCAGCAACGGCACCGCCATCACCCGCGTCACGTGGGACGCGCCCAAGGGTCACGACGACCGCCCCGAACTGGCCGAGGCCCTGTCACAGCTCAAGGCTTATTTCGACGGAACACGCAAGGAATTCGACCTCCCCCTTGCCGTCGAGGCGCCCGATTTCCAGGTCTCGGTCTGCGACGTCATGCAATCCATCCCCTTCGGCGAAACGCTCACCTACGGCGAAATCGCCAAGCGCCTCGGGGTGCCGGCCCAGGCCGTCGGGCAGGCCTGCGGCGGCAACCCGATCCCGGTGATCATCCCCTGCCACCGCGTGTTGGGCGCCACCTCTCTCGGCGGGTATTCGGGTGAAGGCGGGGTGGAAACGAAAGTCTGGCTTTTACGCCACGAGGGCGCGGCGGGCCTGTTGATCTAGGCCTTGCGCCGTTCGGGAATGACCTGCTGCACGATCCCGGCAAACAGCAGGTAGAGGCTCGTCGCCACCAGACCCCAATGCGCCCAGCTTTCCGGGTGGAAATCGACCCAAGCCGCCCAGCCGGCAAAGAAGGTCCACGCCACGGCCACCGGCAGCGACACGACCCTCCAGCGCTTCGTCCGCGCCGGGTGGACGAATTTCAGCGGCAGGAACATTGCCACCGCCATCGCCACCACCAGCACGAGGATCAGCCAGAAATTCGGCTCGACCGCGAACAGCACCAGCACCAGCACCAGCATGTTCCAGCAGCCGGGAAAGCCGTGGAACGAGTTATCCTTGGTCTTCATCTTGGTGTCGGCGAAGTACATCGCGCTGGCATAGGTGATCACGATGATCGCGAACCATCCCGTCCAGCCCGGCAACAGGTCCGAGCTGAACAGCGCAAAGGCCGGGATGAAGACATAGGTCAGGTAATCGATGATCAGGTCGAGCAGTACGCCGTCGAACCGCGGCGAATACTTCTGCACCTGGTAGTGCCGGGCCAGCGGCCCGTCGATGCCGTCGACGGCAAACGCCACCACCAGCCACAGGAACATCAGGTCCCATTTCTCGTCCACCGCCGCCAGCATGGCCAGCATGGCGAACACCGCACCCGTGGCGGTCAGAAGGTGAACGAGGAGGGCCTTGAACGTGTCCGTCATGTGGGTGTCATGAAGCAAAAGCGCCCGCGGCGCAATTAGGCTTTGGGATGGGCACGGCGATAGACCTCCATCAGGCGGGCCGTATCGACGGCGGTGTAGGCCTGCGTGGTGGAAAGCGAGGCGTGCCCGAGCAGTTCCTGAATCGCCCGCAGGTCGCCCCCGGCATTCAGCAGGTGTGTCGCGAAGCTATGGCGCATGGCATGCGGCGTCACGCTGGCGGGCAGGCCAAGCTGCAGGCGGACCTGCTCGACCACCTTTTGCACCGCCCGCGGCCCGAGCGCCCCGCCGCGCACGCCGCGGAAGACGGCCGCCCCCGGTTCGGCAGGGTAGGGGCAAAGCCGCAGGTACACCGCCACCGCGTCTCGCGCCGGCGCAATCACCGGCACGATCCGTTCTTTGCCGCCCTTGCCGGTGATCCGCAGCACCTCGCCAAGCGGCAGGTCGGCGCCTTTCAGGCCAAGCGCCTCTGATATCCGCAGCCCGCAGCCGTACAGCAGTGTCACCACCGCCTGGTCCCGTGCCGCGACCCACGGCTCCTGCGATTGCAGGTCGAGCGTGTCGATCACTCCCTGCGCCGCATCCTCGGCCAGCGGGCGGGGCAGCTTCTTCTGGAACTTGGGCGCCTTCGCCGCCATCACCGTGGTGGCGTCGAAATTCTCGCGCTCGGACAGCCAGCGATAGAAGCTCTTCACCGCCGACAGTTTCCGCGCCAGCGACCGCGCGCCAATCTCCTGCCCGCGGCAGCGCGCCATCCAGCTTCGCATGTCCGACAGGGTTACCGTCTTGAGCGCGCCGATGCCCTGCAGCGCGCCCTTGTGCTCGGTCAGGAAGGCCAGGAAACCCGAAACGTCGCGCCTGTAGGCGTCAAGCGTGTTGGCCGAGGCGCCCTTCAGGGCCTTCTGCGATTGCAGCCAACCCTGAAGCGCGGCCTGCGCGGCGTCGGAAATCATGACAGCCAGCGGCGCATCGCCCTTTCGAAAACGCCGGTGAAGAAGGCCAGCAGGTCGGTGCCCTGCTGTGGGCTGAACTGGTGCGGGTCCTCGGCCCCCATGGCCAGCATGCCCGGAAGGCGCCCCTTGCCGAAGTCGAGCATCAGGCAGGCTTCCGACCGGATATACTCGGCCCGTTCACCATAGATCTGTGCATCGCCCTCGCTCAGCTGGCGCAGGGTGACCTGCCGCGCCGGGCCGGGGCGGCCCGCGGTCAGGTAATCCTCGATGAAACCGGGCTCGGCCACCGAAAGAACATCGCCCAGCTTGCGTACCGCCGGATCCTCGTCATCCTGCACCGATTCCAGCACCAGCTTGACGCTATCCACCCGCAGGATATCCGCCACCTCGCCGCCGAGGTCGCGCAGGAAGGTCTCGAAATCCGTCGGGTCCAGCATCCGCAGCACGGCGCGGTGCACCTGGTTGGTGCCCGAGAGGTTTTCATAGGCCGCCGCGATCACGCTGCGATGCGTATCCTCCAGCCGGGCAAGCCGTGCCTCGAGCCGTTCCATCGCGATCCCGCGAAGGTCGACGATATTGCCGCCCATCGCACGCTCGTTGGCCGCGATCAGGGCGCGCATAAGGTCCTGATCCTCAAGGATGACATCCGGTTGCGAGATGATTTTCTCGCGCATCTGGTCGTTCATGGCTGGGCTGCTGCTCATTCCTGCCTCTTTATCTTTTTCGATTTTATAGCACGCCCTACAGGATTTTCTGCCCTGTTTTTTCCCAATCGCTCAGGAACGCCTCGAGCCCCTTGTCGGTCAGCGGATGCTGCGCCATTTTCTTGATCACGTCCGGCGGCGCGGTCATCACGTCAGAGCCGATGCGCGCGGCCTCGAAGGCGTGATTCACCGTGCGGATCGAGGCGGCCAGGATCTCCGTCTCGAAATCGTAATTGTCGTAGATTTGCCGGATATCCGCGATCAGTTGCATCCCGTCGAGGTTGATGTCGTCCAGCCGGCCGATGAAGGGGCTGATGAAACTCGCCCCCGCCTTGGCGGCCAGCAGCGCCTGGTTGGCCGAGAAGCACAGCGTCACGTTGACCATGTGGCCTTCGTTGGTCAGCACGTTGCAGGCCTTCAGCCCGTCCCATGTCAGCGGCACCTTCACGGCGATATTGTCGGCGATCTTGGCCAGTTTGCGACCCTCGGCGATCATGTCGTCGGCCTTCAGCGCCACCACCTCGGCGCTGACCGGGCCGCTGACGATCTCGGTGATCTCCTTGGTCACCTCGAGGATGTCGCGCCCCGATTTCAGGATCAGCGAGGGGTTCGTCGTGACCCCGTCGACGACGCCGAGGTCGTTCAGTTCCTTGATCGCGTCCACATCTGCGGTATCTACGAAAAACTTCATGGCGCACCCTTTCAAGCGGCTTGGGTCTGGTTGGCTTTGCGTTTACCCCATAGATTGATTTGCCGAAACCCTTGAAGGAGCGATTGCGTGGCCAAGGCGCCGGGATTCTTTGCCGAAGGCGAGCTGGTGGGGGTGTTGACCACCCAGCCCCTCGACCGGCTGCTCGACTACAAGGCACCCGAGGGCGGCTGCCAGCCCGGCGCCTTCGTCGAGGTGCCGCTGGGCCCGCGCAAGGTTCTTGGCGTGGTCTGGGGGCCGGGCAAGGGCGATTTCGACGCCTCGAAGATCCGCTCGGTGATCCGGGTGCTTGACGTGGCGCCGATGCGCGAAGAGTTGCAGGCCTTCCTCGAACGCGCCGGCGACTACACGCTCACTTCCATGCCCGCGATGCTGCGGCTGGCCACCCGCGCACCGGGGCTGGGCGACCCACCCTCGATGCGCAAGATCTATCGCCTCGGCGAGGCGGAGCCCGAGCGCATGACCGATGCGAGACGCCGGGTACTCGAGGTGCTGCGCGATTATGGCGGGCTGTCCTTCACCTTGAAGGAACTGGCCGAACAGGCGGGCGTCACCTCTTCGGTGGTCAAGGGGCTGGTCAAACACGGCGCCGTGCGGGAAGAGGACACGCCGCGCGACGTGCCCTTCCCGACGCTTCAACCCGATTTCGCCGGGGTCGACCTGACCGGCGAACAGGGCGAGGCAGTCGAGGCTCTGCAAGAGGGTATCCGTTCCGGCGCCTACGGCACGACGCTGCTGCGGGGGGTGACCGGGTCGGGCAAGACCGAGGTCTATCTCGAAGCCGTGGCCGAAACCCTGCGCCAGCGGCGTCAGGCGCTGGTGCTGCTGCCCGAAATCGCGCTGACCACCGAGTTCCTCACCCGGATCGAGGCCCGCTTCGGCGCCCGCCCCGCCGAGTGGCATTCCGGCGCCACCATGACCGAGCGCCGCCGCATCTGGAAGATGGTGGGGCAGGGCGGCGCGCAGGTCGTCGTCGGCGCCCGCTCGGCCCTCTTCCTGCCTTTCCGCGACCTTGGCCTGATCGTCGTCGACGAGGAACACGACACCTCCTACAAGCAGGAGGATGGCGTGCTCTACAATGCCCGCGACATGGCCGTTCTGCGGGCCAGCCTTTGTGGCGCTCAGGTGGTGCTGGCCTCTGCCACGCCCAGCCTTGAAAGCTGGGCCAACGCCGAGGCGGGCAAGTACCGCCGGCTCGACCTCACCGCGCGCTTCGGCGAGGCGGTGATGCCCGAGATGCGCGCCATCGACATGCGGGCCGAAACCCTGCCGTCGCAACGCTGGGTCTCGCCCACCCTGCAAAAGGCGGTCGAGGCGCGGCTGGCGAAAGGGGAACAGGCGCTCCTCTTCCTTAACCGCCGCGGCTATGCCCCGGTGACGATCTGCCGTGCCTGTGGGCACCAAGTGGGCTGCGACCACTGCGACGCGCGGATGGTCGAGCACCGCTTCCTCAAGCGCCTGATGTGCCACCAGTGCGGCGAGACGAAACCGATGCCGCAGGTCTGCCCAAGCTGCGGCGCCGAGGACCGGATGGCCGCCGTCGGCCCCGGTGTCGAACGGATGTCGGAAGAAGCCGCCGCGCTCTTCCCCGACGCCCGGATTGCCACGCTCTCCTCCGACCTCTTCGGTTCGGCCCGCGCGCTGAAGGAGCAGATCGCCGAGATCGCCGAGGGCGGGGCCGATATCATCATCGGCACGCAGCTTGTCGCCAAGGGGCACAACTTCCCCAACCTCACGCTGGTCGGCGTGATCGACGCCGATCTCGGGCTTCAGGGCTCCGACCTGCGTGCCGCCGAACGCACCTTCCAGCTCATGCGCCAGGTGGCGGGCCGCGCCGGGCGCACCGACAAGCCGGGAACCGCGCTCCTCCAGACCTTCCAGCCGGAACACCCGGTGATACGTGCCATTCTCTCGGGCGACGAGGAAGGTTTCTGGGCCGCCGAGGCCGACGAGCGGCGTCAGGCGGGTGTGCCCCCCTATGGCCGGATGGCGGGCATCGTCCTCTCCTCGACCGACATGCAGGAGGCCTTCGACATCGGCAACCATCTCGCCCGCAACGACGCCCCCCTCCGGGCCGCCGGCGCGCAGGTCTTCGGCCCGGCCCCCGCCCCCATCGCCCGGGTGCGCGGGCGACACCGGGTGCGGCTCCTTGTCAAGGCGCCCAAGGGCGTGGCGCTTCAAGGCCCGGTGGCGCAATGGGTGGGGCAGGTGCGCGGCTCGAACCAGTTCCGCCTGAGTGTCGATATAGACCCGCAAAGTTTTTATTGATCCGCCCCCGGTTGACCGGCTGACAGTGGTTCCGTCCAATGCGGATATGGAGGATGTCATCGTCATAGGCGCGGGGCCGGCTGGGCTTGCGCTGGGCGCCTGCCTGAAAGGCGAAGGGCTGTCGCCGCTGATCCTTGAGCGTGAAGAAAAGGTCGGCAGCGCGTGGCGCCGCCACTACCGCCGGCTGGCCTTGCATACCGACAAGGCGCGCTCCTCCCTGCCCGGACTGCCCTTCCCCGAGGATGCGCCGCGCTACGTCCCACGGGCCCAGGTTGTCGCCTATCTCGAGCGCTATGCCGAGGCGTTCGACCTGCAGCCTCGCCTCGGCGCCGAAGTCGCCCGGGCGGAACCAATGGAAACCCACTGGCATGTGACGCTGACCACGGGCGAGACACTCGCCACCCGCGCCCTCGTCTTTGCCACCGGTGTCTCCGAAACACCGCATTTCGCCACGTGGCCGGGCCTCGACAGCTTTCCCGGCCCGGTGATCCATTCCCGCGCCTACCGCGCCCCCGGCGACCTGCCGGGAGAGCGCGTGCTGGTGGTGGGTTTCGGCAACTCGGGTGGCGAGCTTGCCATCGACCTGTCGGAAGCCGGCCGTAAGGTCGATATCGCCGTTCGCAGCCCCGTCAACCTTCTCCCGAAAGAGCTCTTCGGCCGGCCCATCGGCAACTGGGAGGTGCTGCAACGCATCTTCCCCTACCGCGTGGTCGACGCGATCACCGCCCCGATCCTGCGGTGGAAGATGGGCAACTATGCCCGCCTCGGCCTGCGCAAATCAGAAAAGGGGCCCATCGCACAAGTGCGCGAAGACGGGCGAATACCGCTGATCGACCTCGGCACACTCGACCTGATCCGCCGCGGGCGGATAAAGGTACGCCCCGGCCTGTCGCGGATCGAGGGAGCACTGGTCACGTTCGACGACGACACCAGCGCGCAATACGACGCGATCCTGCTGGCCACCGGTTACGAGGTCGACCTGCGCCCGATCCTCGGGCCCATGCCGGGCGTGCTCGACGACACCGGCCGTCCCTTCGCCTCGGGCGAGGAGCTGGCGCCGGGGCTGTGGTTCTGCTCCTATCACACGGTGCCCAATGGCCAGCTTCGAGAGATATCGCGGCAGGCGCCGGTGATTGCACGTGCCGTGGCAGCGCGCCTGACACGGGACGCCGCCTGACGCACAGTTCACTGTGCGTCAATAGCGCTCGCCATTCCCTGCACTTCGGCGTAAAGCACGAACATGACCCGCACCGTGCCCCTTGCCGAAGCCCAAACCCTGCCCGTCTGGCGGCGCCCGGTGACGCTTCTGTTCCTGATGGCCGCCGCCATGCCCGTGGCTTTCGCCACGTGGTCGGCCCTGCTCAACAACTTCGTCATCGAGGTGGCGGGGTTCGACGGCAAGGATATCGGCTGGCTGCACACCGTGCGGGAAATCCCCGGCTTCCTTGCCATCGGCGTGATCGCCATCATCATCTTCATGCGCGAACAGGTGCTGGGGCTGGTGTCGCTGCTGCTTCTCGGCGTGGCGACGGCGGTGACCGCGTGGTTCCCCAGCCTTGGCGGCATCCTGACCATCACCATGCTCAGCTCGATCGGCTTCCACTATTACGAGACGGTCAACCAGTCGCTGCAGCTGCAATGGCTCGACAAGCTGCGCGCGCCCAAGATGTTGGGCTGGCTGCTGGCGGCGGGGTCGGCGGCAACGCTGGTGGCCTATGGCCTGATCGTCGCCACCTGGGAGACGCTGGGCCTGACCTACAACATCGTCTACCTGCTGGCGGGCGGCTTCACAGCGGCCGTGGCGATTTTCTGCATGTTCGCCTACCCGCAGTTCGAGGCGCCCAATCCGCAGGTCAAGAAGATGATCCTGCGGCGCCGCTACTGGCTCTACTACCTGCTTCAGTTCATGGCCGGTGCCCGGCGGCAGATCTTCGTGGTTTTCGCCGGGTTCATGATGGTCGAGAAGTTCGGCTTCCAGGTGCACGAGGTGACGGCGCTCTTCCTGATCAACCTCGTCGCCAACATGATCTTCGCCCCGCTGATGGGCCGGGCCGTGTTCCAGTTCGGCGAGCGCGCCACGCTGATCTTCGAATATGCCGGTCTGGTGATCGTCTTCCTGGCCTATGGCGGAATCTACTACTTCGGCTGGGGTGTGCTGCTGGCCGCCGTGCTCTACGTGATCGACCACATGCTCTTCGCGCTGGCCTTGGCATTGAAGACATACTTCCAGAAGATCGCCGATCCGGGCGATATCGCGCCCACCGCCGCCGTCGCCTTCACCATCAACCACATCGCGGCGGTTTTCCTGCCGGCGCTGCTGGGCTATCTGTGGCTCGTCTCGCCCGGGGCGGTGTTCCTGCTGGCGGCCGGGATGGCGGGCACCTCGCTGTTGCTGGCCATGCTGATCCCGCGTCACCCCGAACCGGGGCACGAGACGATCCTGTCGGGCGCGGCCCCCGCCCCGGCCGAGTGACGTACGACAAAGACGAGGCCCCATGCCCACCTTCACCGCGCTGACCACCCTGTCCGGCAAAGCCGCCGCCGAGGCGCTGGGCGAGGATCTCGACCGTCTCACACCCGAACCCACCGGCATCGGCACGTTCGAGATCGAGGACGGCTCCGGCCTGTGGGAGGTCGGCGCCTATTTCGACGAACAGCCCGACGAGGCCGGGCTGGCCGTTCTGGCTGCGATGCATGGCGCCAATCCCTTCGTCGTGTCCGAGCTGCCCGAGGTCGACTGGGTCGCCAAGGTCCGGCGCGAGCTGGTGCCCGTCGAGGCGGGGCGCTTCTTCGTCTACGGCAGCCACGATGCCGACAAGGTGCCGAGCGACAGCGTGCCGCTGCTCATCGAGGCATCGATGGCCTTCGGCACGGGCCACCACGGCACGACCCAGGGCTGCCTCCGGGCGCTCGACAGGCTGGCAAACGAAGGCTTCAACGCCGGTCGCGTGCTCGACCTTGGCTGCGGTACCGCGGTGCTGGCCATGGGGGCAGCGCATATCTGGCCCGAGGCGACGATCCTCGCCAGCGATATCGACCAGGTGGCGGTCGAGGTGGCAGAGGCCAACCTTGCGGCCAACGGGCTCACCGGCCGGGTCGGCTGTCTCGAGGCCGAAGGGCTCGACCATCCGGGCATCGCCGGTGCCGCCCCCTTTGACCTGATCTTCGCCAACATCCTCAAGGGCCCGCTCATCGCGCTGGCACCCTCGATCACCGAGGCGCTCGCGCCGGGGGGATTCGTGATTCTCTCCGGCATTCTCAATGAACAAGCCGACGAGGTGATCGCCGTCTATTCGGAGGCTGGAAACAGTCTTTTCGACCGTTCCGAGATTGGTGAGTGGACCACGACAGTTCTCCGCAAACCTGTCTGAAAAGCAGTGAAAAAGCGGTCTTTTCAAGGCGCGCGCCCAAGTTTCGCCACATTTCCTGCCTAGTTCTCGCCGCAATGTGGTGGGGGCCACGTTGTAAGAACATTGGTGCTGTCATGAGTAAATGGTTCGAGAAATCGCGCGGTCTGCAACACGCGGTCAAATCCCTTCAGTCATGGTCCGACAATGACGGCCGGGCGGATGCCGTCGAAGACGGTGTGATCGTTATGACGAGCCACCGGCCCGAGGCGGCGATCACCCTCAAGGGGTTCATGCTCCTGGTTGCAGCGTTCCTCGTCTTCAAGGGGGCCGTGATCGCGTATCTGGGCCTTCCCGTCTATTCCGAGGCCATCGTGATGCTGGAACACGGCTCGATTCTGGAACAGGCCGGCGCCTTCATCATGCGCCCGGATTTCGCCTCGCAGGCCGTTGCCGGCCAGCTGATTCAATTCGTTCAGTAAGCTCGGGTTCCTTGCCCGGTCCGTTCCGTCCGGGCAGGCCGTTTCACGAACGTCTCTCAAAAACGGAAAAGCCCTGTGCCGATGGTCCCGGCGCAGGGCTTTTGCGTGAGTGGTGGCCCCGGAAACGGGGGCCGCGGAAAACTCAGAACGTGATGCGGTCGATGTCGCCGCGGACAAGACCGATATCGTCAAGCTCACGGTCGCTCAGTTGCGACAGGGCCTTGCGGGTCATGCGGGCATCGTTCCATGCGGCGACGGTGCCAAACAGTTTGAACAGGCCGCCGAAAAGGCCGGCATGCGATGCGGTGCGAGTGGTGTCCAGGACAGCCATTGGTTTCTTCCTTCTAAACGCGCGGATTGCGGATGTGAGTGATTTATAAAGCGCCAGATAATTGGGCATCGAAACATCAGCAAGCGGGCTTCCTGCATAGTCCATATGCATTTCCTGCAAGGCTCGGCGGCGGATAAATGCCTGTTAATAAGACGTTTTTGTGACAGGTGGCCTGAAAATTCTGCGCCGCGGCACGGAATCGACCCCCTGTGGTCTGGAAACGCCACCTTGTCGGGCAAAACCGCAATCCGCTTGGCGTATGTTCCCGTTTCGTGCTAAGGATTGCAAAACGACAAGAGCGGGCAGTGGAACATGCGGGTAGTGGGAATCGACCCCGGGTTGCGAAACCTCGGCTGGGGCGTGATCGAGGTGGAGGGCAGCCGTCTAACGCATATCGCCAACGGCGTGTGCAAGTCACAGGGCGCGGATCTTGCAGAGCGGCTCCTGTCACTGCACCGCCAATTGACAGAAATCCTGAACCGGTTTTCCCCCCAGGCCGCGGCGGTCGAACAGACCTTCGTCAACAAGGATGGGGCCGGCACGCTCAAGCTGGGGCAGGCGCGCGGAATTGCCATGCTGGTGCCCGCGCAGTTCGGGCTGGCGGTGGGTGAATACGCCCCCAACACGGTCAAGAAGACGGTCGTTGGCGTGGGTCACGCCGACAAGGTCCAGATCGCCCACATGGTGAAGGTGCAACTGCCCGGCGCCGAGATCACGGGGCCGGACGCCGCCGACGCGCTGGCCATCGCCATCTGCCACGCCCATCACGTGCGAATGCCGGCGATGCGGAGGGTCGGCACATGATCGGGCGCCTCGCCGGCCGGATTGATTACCGCGCCGCCGATCACGTGCTGATCGACGTGCGCGGCGTGGGATACCTCGTCTATTGCTCGGAACGGACCCTGCGCGCCCTGCCGGGAGTGGGAGAGCACGTGGCGCTTTATACTGACCTGCTGGTCCGCGAAGATTTGCTGCAGCTCTATGGTTTCAACACGCTGGCCGAGAAGGAATGGCACCGCCTGCTGATGAGCGTGCAGGGCGTGGGGGCCAAGGCCTCGCTCGCCATTCTCGGCACGCTGGGGCCGGACGGCGTGGGTCGGGCCATCGCGCTGGGCGACTGGAACGCCGTCAAGGCCGCCAAGGGCATAGGGCCGAAGACAGCGCAGCGGGTGGTGAACGAGTTGAAGGACAAGGCACCCGAGGTGATGGCGATGGCGGCGGTCTCGTCCCAGGCGGCCCCTGCGCCGGACGCCGAAGGCGACGTGATCGAACCTGCGATACCTGCCACACCCTCTGCCGCCCCATCCGGCCCCGGCGCACAGGCCGAGGCCTTGTCGGCACTGACCAACCTGGGCTATGCCCCGGGCGAGGCCGCCGGCGCCGTGGCGCAGGCGGCAGGCGATGCGCCCGAGGCCGAGACGGCGGAGCTGATCCGCCTGTCGCTTCGCCTGCTGGCGCCGAAAGGGTAGGGACATGGCACCGCTCACCGGACTTTACAGCCCGTTTCGCGACAAGGCCCCGGCATGACCGGCCCCGACCCCACCCTGCGCCCCGACCCGCTGCCCGAGGATGCCGAGCGCAGCCTGCGCCCGCAGGCCTTGCAGGACTTCATCGGTCAGCAGGAGGCCAAGGCCAACCTGCGCGTCTTCATCCAGTCGGCCCGCCAGCGCGGCGAGGCGATGGACCACACGCTCTTTCACGGTCCCCCCGGATTGGGCAAGACCACGCTGGCCCAGATCATAGCCAAGGAACTTGGCGTGGGCTTCCGCATGACCTCTGGCCCGGTGCTGGCCAAGGCGGGCGACCTGGCGGCGATCCTGACCAATCTTGAAGCCAATGACGTGCTGTTCATCGACGAGATTCACCGCCTCAACCCGGCAGTGGAGGAGGTGCTCTACCCGGCGATGGAGGATTTCGAGCTCGACCTCGTGATCGGCGAGGGGCCGGCGGCGCGCACCGTGCGGATCGAGCTGCAGCCCTTCACGCTGGTCGGAGCCACCACCCGGCTGGGCCTGCTGACCACGCCATTGCGCGACCGGTTCGGTATTCCGACGCGCCTGCAGTTCTATACCGAGGACGAATTGCACGAGATCGTCACCCGCAACGCCCAGCTCCTTGGCGTCCCCGCCGATAATGACGGCGCGCGCGAGATCGCCCGCCGCTCGCGCGGTACGCCGCGGATCGCCGGGCGCCTCCTGCGCCGGGTGGTTGATTTCGCGGTGGTCGAGGGCGACGGGCATATCACCAAGGCGCTGGCCGACGGGGCGCTCACCCGATTGGGGGTCGACCACCTCGGCCTCGACGGGGCCGACCGGCGATACCTCGCGCTGATCGCCGAGGCCTACCAGGGCGGGCCGGTGGGTATCGAGACCATGAGCGCGGCGCTGTCGGAAAGCCGCGATGCGCTGGAGGAGGTGATCGAACCCTTCCTGCTGCAGCAGGGCCTGATCCAGCGCACGCCGCGCGGACGGATGCTGGCACAGCGGGGCTGGCGGCATCTGGGGCTCGAGGCGCCGGGGCCGAATGGGCAGAACGACCTGTTCGGCAAGTGAGATCGCCCGTGCCGGGCGATGCCTTCGGCGAGGATATTTGGAGCCAGAAGAAGCCGGGCGGGATTGCGCCGGCGGGCGCGGCTGCGTAAGTCGGGGCCATGGCAGAGACGATGACCCCGCAAGAGATCGAGGCGCTGTTCACCCGCGCTGATGGCAGCTACCTTTTCGCCCGCTGGGGCCGGCCGATCGTGCCGGTGGTCTTCGGTGTCGACGACAAGACGCTTGGCACCGTGAAGGGCGCGATCGAGGCGGTGGTCGGGCTGGCGGGGCACCAGATGGCAGAAACCGACCCGGAACTGGGCGTGAACTGCATGTTCTTCTTCTTTCGCGAGTGGGACGAATTGCTAGAGGTCCCTGATCTGGACCGGCTCATCGAGGGGCTGGGCCCGCTTGTGGCCAAGCTGAAAGAGGCCGATGCCAACCAGTACCGCGTGTTCCGCTTCGACGAGCGCGACGCGATCAAGGCGGCCTTCGTCTTCCTGCGGATGGATCAGGAGCTGAGCCGGATCCCCGCCGACACGCTGGCGCTGGGGCAGGTGGTGCAGACCATCCTGCTCTGGTCGGACACCGCCTTTACCGACACCTCGCCGCTGGCGCGGGTGCCCGAGGGCGACCGGGTGATCCTGCGGCCCGATATCGCCGGGGTGATCCGGGCGGGATATGACCCGGTGATGCCGGCGGTCGCCCAGGACCCGAGCCACGCGCTGCGGCTGGCGGCAAGGCTCGGGCGGGAACAGTAGAGGCCGCGGCGATGCGCAGCTTTCTCGCCATTCCCGTTCCCGAAGATCTGGCCGAGCCCCTGCTCGACGTGCAGCACGCGTTGGAGGTGGGCCGGGTGGTGCCGCCCGAGAACTGGCATGTCACGCTGGCCTTCCTCGGCAACCAGCCGGAGGACGCTCTGGAGCATCTGCACGACCGTCTGTCGGAACTCGAAGCGCCCGCCTTCGACATGCGCATCGCCGGGGTCGCCATCTTCGGCGGCCGCAAGCCCAACCTGCTTTACGCCGGGGTCGACCTGACGGATGCCCTTGGCCACCTGCGCAAGAAGGTCCGCCAGGTGGTGCGAACCGCGGGCATCGACCTGCCCCGCGAACGCTTCCGCCCGCATGTTACACTGGCGCGGTTCCGCAAGCGGATGACCATGCTGGAAACCCAGCGCATCGCCGGTGTTCTGGAAGCCTGGGGCGATGTGGAGGCCGGAGTGATCCCGGTGGGGGAGTTCACCCTGTACCGCTCGATCGCCGGCCCCGACGGGTTGATCTACGAGCCGCTGGCCGAATACCCGCTCGGACAGCGCGTCTGAGGCTTGTCACTTCTTCAGTGCGTCACGGATTTCCTTCAGAAGATCCAGCTCGGTCGGGCCGGCCGGGGCCGGATCGGGCTTCTTCTCCTCCTTGCGCTTGAGGCTGTTGACCCCCTTCACCAGCAGGAACACCACGAAGGCGATGATCAGGAAATTGATGACCGCCATGATGAACCGGCCATAGGCAAAGATCGCGGCTCCGGCCTCTTCCGCTTCGACGATGCTGGGATACTCGCCCGCTCCCAGAACCACGAACAGGTCCGAGAAGTCGACTCCGCCGAGGAAGAGCCCGATCACCGGATCGATCAGGTCGGCCACGAGCGAAGAGACGATCGCGGTGAAGGCGGCGCCGATGATGATGCCTACGGCCATGTCCATGACATTGCCGCGGGAAATGAAGGTTCTGAATTCGCTGAGCATTTCGTTCCTCAAATGCCGATGACACACAAGGTCGCATGCTAGCACGAAGTTTCCGATCCGGAACGGAAATCGACCCGAAGCGGGAAACGGCTCAGCCCTCCCGCTTGATCTCCACCGAATGCGGATAGGGGATCGAGATGCCGCCCTTGTCGAAGGCTTCCTTCACCGCCTTCGTCATGTCGAACTTGAGGTTCCAGTAGTCGGCGGCATTGCACCACAGACGCACGCCCAAGTCGACGCTGCTGTCGCCCAGGTTGGTAACCCGAACCCACGGTTCGGGGTCCTCGAAGACGCGCGTGTCGGCCTTTGCCAGGTCGAGGATGATCTTCATCGCCGCATCCGGGTCGTCGGAATAATCGATGCCGAAGGATAGGTCACAGCGCCGGGTGTCGTGATGCGAGTAATTGATGATGATCGCGCCCCAGGCCTGGCCGTTGGGGACGATGATCTGCACGTTGTCAGGCGTGACAAGCTCGGTCACGAAGAGGTTGATGTCGACCACCGTGCCGGCAGTGCCGCCGATATCGACGAACTGGCCGTTCTTGTAGGGCCGGAACAGGATGATCATGAAGCCCGCCGCCAGGTCGCCCAGCGTGCCCTGGAGCGCAAGCCCGATGGCCAGCGTTGCGGCGCCGAGTACAGCGACGAGGCTGGTCGCCTCGATCCCGAACAGGCCGAGGATCGCGGTCAGCACCATCAGCAGGATCACCCACTTGGCGATACTGGCGACGAAGTTGCCGATTGTGTTGTCGATCTTCGGGTTCGCGTTGACGCGTCGGCGGATCAGCCCGCTGACGGCCCCGGCGACGATCCAGCCGAGGACCAGGACGATGATCGCCTTGATCGCGTTGATCACCAGCGGGGCGTACCCGTTGGCCGTTTCCATGAAGCCTTCCATCTGTCCCTCCTGCTGCAACCGGCCGGTCGGGCTGGTACGGTAATTGCATTCAGTGCGGGAAAAGTGTTGGCAGAGGATGGCCGGAAAATAAAGGCCGGCACGATCCGGAGGCCCGGATTTGTCGCCATGGGCCCGAGAATTCGGGTTTCGGGCCGGGATATCCCCGGCTAACCTCCGCGGCATGACACATCGCTTCGCCATCCGCGTTTACTATGAAGACACCGACATGGGCGGTATCGTCTACCACGCGAACTTCCTGAAGTTCATCGAGCGGGCCCGCAGCGAGTGGGTCGCCGGGCTCGGCCTTGATCAGAACGCCATGCGCAACGAAGGGATCGTCTTTGCCGTGCGCCGGATCGAGGCGGACTACATGCTGCCCGCCCGTTATGGCGACGAGCTCGAAGTACGCACGACGACGGCCTCGGTCAGCGGGGCGCGGCTGGTGATGGATCAGAAGGTCATGCGCGGCGAAGAGGTCCTGTTCACGGCACAGGTTGTCGTCGCCTGCATTACCATGGATGGGCGCCCGGTGCGGCTACCCGCCGGGATCCGGAGGATCGTGAACTGAAGCGCAACGGTGTCTGCCATGTTCGTCCGGCCTTTCGGCCGGCCCAGTCTGCCAGGCTTGCGATCACGCCATGAAACCGAAGATCCTCACCACCCTTAAAGAATACGACCGACAGACGTTCCTGGCAGATATCGCGGCCGGTGTCACCGTGGCCATGGTGGCCCTGCCGCTCAGCCTTGCCATCGCCATCGCGTCGGGGGCGAGCCCGGCGAAAGGGCTGGTCACGGCCATCGTTGCAGGGTTCCTCATATCGCTTCTGGGGGGCAGCCGGGTCCAGATCGGCGGGCCGACCGGGGCGTTCATCGTGGTCGTCTTCGGCATCATTGCCGAGCAGGGCTATGACGGGCTGGTCCTGGCAACGTTCATGGCGGGGGCTATCCTTCTGCTTGCCGGGGCGCTGCGGGCGGGACGGCTGATCCAGCTGGTACCGGAGCCGGTAATCAACGGCTTCACCATCGGGATCGCGATCATCATCGCCACCAGTCAGCTGCAAAGCCTGTTCGGCCTGACCCTGGCCGAGGTGCCGGCCGAGTTCTTCGCCAAGCTCGGCGCGCTGTGGTCGGCGGGGGATACGCTGAACGTGCCGGCGCTGATGATCGGGCTGGTCACAATGGGTCTGATCGTCTGGCTGCGCCGGCTGGCGCCCCGGTGGCCCGGGCTGATCGTCGCCGTGGCGGCGACCTCGGCCATCGTCGCGCTGGCCGGATTGCCCGTCGAGACGATCCAGTCGCGCTTCGGCGAGATGCCGCGAAGCCTGCCGATGCCCGCCTTTCCGGAGGTAAGCCTTGCGCGCATGCGAGAGCTGTTGCCGGATGCCTTGCTGATCGCCTTCCTTGCCGGGGTCGAATCCCTGCTTTCGGCGATGGTGGCCGATCGGATGGTTTCGGGCCGGCACCGCCCGAACGCCGAGCTGATCGCGCAGGGTGCGGCGAACCTCGGGTCGGCCTTCTTCGGCGGTCTGCCGGCCACCGGGGCCATCGCGCGCACGGCGACCAACGTGCGCGCCGGCGGACGTACGCCAGTGGCCGGGCTGGTCCACGCCGTGACAATCCTGATCGTGATGCTGGTGGCGGCACCCCTGGCCGGCCACCTTGCGATGCCCGCGCTGGCGGGGCTGCTGATCCTGACCGCGTGGAACATGAGCGAGCCGCATCGCTGGCGCGGCTACCTCGACGACAGGCGGTCGGATCAGGTGCTTCTGCTGCTGACCCTCGTGCTGACCGTCGTGACCGACCTGGCCGTCGCCATAGGTGTCGGCGTTGCGGTCGGCCTGGCCCTGCGCCTGTGGCGGCGCAACGTGCCGCCCTCTGACTGGAAACCGCCCGAAAGATAGCCGAAAACCGATGCGGATACCCTGCCAGGGCGGCAATTATCCGCCTTCCCCCGTGGGACTGCACGTGCTGACGCGGAAGTGATGGCTTTCCTTGTGGATTTCCGCTAGGTTCCGGGGCAATGAGGCCGGTGAACAAGGCCCTTCGGGACGAAACGACGTCAAAAAGAGCAGGCAGATGGAAGCAGAAACCCTGGCAATGGCACAGGAGATGGATTTCTCCCTGTGGGCGCTGTTCGCGCGTGCCACGATCGTAGTCAAACTCGTGATGATGATGCTTATCATCGCCTCTTTCTGGGCGTGGTCGATCATCATCCAGAAAATCATCACCTATCGCCGTGCGCGTGCCGAGGCAGAGCGGTTCGACGGGCGGTTCTGGTCGGGCGAGCCGCTGGACGAGCTGTTCGACGAGATCGGCCCCGATCCCAACGGCCAGTCGGAAAGGGTGTTCGCTGCCGGCATGATGGAATGGCGGCGGTCCCACCGCGACGATGGCAAGCTGATCCCCGGTGCGACCGCGCGGATCGACCGGAACATGGACGTGGCCGTCGCCAAGGAGGCGGATTCGCTGCAGAGTGGGCTGTCGGTTCTGGCCACGGTCGGCTCGACCGCGCCGTTCATCGGCCTTTTCGGCACGGTCTGGGGCATCATGCACGCCTTCATCGGCATCGCCGAGCAGCAGAACACCAACATCGCCGTCGTGGCGCCCGGCATCGCCGAGGCGCTTCTGGCTACGGGCCTGGGCCTGCTGGCCGCCATTCCCGCGGTGATCTTCTACAACAAGCTCAGCGGCGACAGCGACAGGATCGTGGCGGGCTACGAGGCATTCGCCGACGAGTTCTCGACCATCCTCAGCCGCCAGCTGGACAGCTGACCCATGGGTGCAGGTGTCGTTCAGAAAACCGGTGACGGGGGCCGCAGGCGGCGCGGCCGTGGCCGCTCGCGCCCGATGGCCGAGATCAACGTCACGCCCTTCGTCGACGTGATGCTGGTGTTGCTGATCATCTTCATGGTCGCCGCGCCGCTGATGACCGTCGGCGTGCCGGTGGAACTGCCCAAGACCGCCGCCTCGGCCCTGCCGACCGAGCAGGAGGAACCGCTTACCGTGACGATCACGCCCGAGGGCACGGTGATGCTTCAAACCACCGAGATCGCCACCGAGCAGCTTGTCACGCGCCTTCGCGCCGTGGCCGCCGAACGCGAGAGCGCGCGGATTTTCCTGCGTGCCGATGGCAACGTGCCCTATTCGCTTGTGATGCAGGTGATGGGCGCGCTCAATCGGGGCGGATTTGCCAATATCGGCCTCGTGACCGACACCGGCGGGCCGACGCTCGACGAGGACGGCTGACGCGTGCGGCATGAACACCGGTCAGATCATATCCGGGGCCGGACACGCTGGCCTGATCTTCTGGGCTCTGTTCGGAGGGGCGTTTCGTGACGTGCCGCCGCCCAATGAAGTGACCGAGGTCACCGCCATCTCGGCCGATGATTTCGCCGCGCTGATGGCGCCGGAACAGTCGCCCGAGGCCGTCGCCAACGTCGACACGCCCGAACCGCCCGAGGCGGGCGAAGCGCCGGGCATGACGTCCGAGACCGATGCCGTGCCCGAGACGGCCCAGCCGGAGGTCACCGAATCCTCCGAGCCCGACACACCCCCCGAGGTGACCGAGCCCGACCCGCCGGCCCAGGCCGAGGTCAGCGAGGAACCACCTGTCATGCAGCCCCCGCAGGAGGACACGGCGGCGCTGGTTCCCGACCGTTCGCCCGACGTCCGCCCGCGGGAGGCCCCGCGCGTGGCCCCCGAACCCGTCGCCCAGCCAGAGCCGGACGTGCAGATCGACGATGTCGATCAGCAGGAGACGGCGCCGGACGAAAGCGCCGAACCGGTCGAGGAAGACCAGGAAGAAACCGCCCGCCAGGAGGCCACGACCGAGATCGTGACCGAGGCCGACGACCCGGCAGATGCCGCGCCGAGCCGTTCCTTGCGACCGCGCCCCCGTCCGACACGCCAGGCCGAGGCCGAGCCGGAACCCGAGACGCAGCCCCAGGACGATCCGCAGCCCGCCGCGCAGGAGCCGGAACAGACCGAAACCGCGGCCCCGCAGAGCCCCGAGGTCGACGAGAACGCCGTCGAGAACGCACTCGCCGAAGCCCTCGGCGGCAGCGATACGCAGCCCGACAGTACCCCCTCCGGCCCGCCGCTCACCACCGGCGAGAAGGAAGGTCTGCGCGTCGCGGTGCAGCAATGCTGGAACGTCGGCAGCCTCTCCTCCGAGGCGCTTGCCACCACCGTTGTCGTGGGCGTCTCCATGTCGGAAGACGGCCGGCCGATCACCGCATCGATCAAGATGCTCGGCTCGTCCGGGGGAAGCAACCCCGCCGCCCAACAGGCCTTCGAGGCCGCCCGCCGCGCGATCATCCGCTGCGGCGCGGACGGCTACAAATTGCCACCGGAGAAGTATGATCAGTGGCGCGACATTGAAATGACATTCAATCCGGAGAAAATGAGGATCAAATGATGCGATACGTGCTCAGCCTCCTTGCGGCCCTTTTCATGCTGGCCGCGCCCGCCCTCGCCCAGGACACGGCCGAGAGTGACGGGCCACTCCGGATCGAGATCACCGAGGGCGTGATCGAGCCGTTGCCCTATGCCGTGCCCTCCTTCGTGGCCGACAC
Organism: Roseovarius sp.; assembly: GCF_030373445.1. GTDB lineage: Bacteria > Pseudomonadota > Alphaproteobacteria > Rhodobacterales > Rhodobacteraceae > Roseovarius. Next base: position 77,039 of record NZ_JAUCYU010000016.1, on the reverse strand, counting down.
CGCGGCGGCCTCTGAATGGGCCGACAAGATTTCCCGCGTCGTCGCCTCTGACCTGAACGGCACCGGCCTCTTCCGCGAGATCCCGGCCGAGGCGCATATCGCGCGGATCAGCAACTTCTCCAGCCCGGTGCAGTTTTCGGACTGGAAGGCGATCAACGCGCAGGCGCTGATCACCGGTGCTGTCAGAACCGAAGGGTCCGGCCGGATCGTGGTCAGCTTCCGCCTCTACGACGTGTTCGCCGGGCAGGAGATGGGGCAGGGTCTTCAGCTTGTCGGAACCGAGCAGGGCTGGCGCCGCATTGCCCACAAGGTGGCCGACCAGGTCTACAGCCGTCTGACCGGCGAGGACCCGTATTTCGACAGCCGGGTGGTCTTCGTCTCGGAAGACGGCCCGAAGGATGCGCGCCAGAAGCGGCTGGCGATCATGGATTACGATGGCGCCAACGTCACCTACCTGACCGACAATTCCTCGCTGGTCCTGGCGCCCCGGTTCTCGCCGCAGGGGGACCAGGTGCTCTACACCAGCTACGAATCCGGCTTCCCCCGCATCTACGTGCTGAACGTCGAAACGGTGGGCCGGCGCGTACTGGAAAGCCAGGACGGCACGATGAGCTTTGCCCCGCGCTTCGCCCCCGACGGGCAGACCGTGGTCTACAGCCTGACGCGCGGCGGCAATACCGACCTCTACTCGATGCAGATCGGCTCGAGCCAGAGCACCCGGCTCACCAACGCCCCCTCGATCGAAACCGCCCCCAGCTTCAGCCCGGATGGCAGCCGCATGGTCTTCGAGAGCGATCGTTCCGGCACGCCGCAGCTCTACATCATGCCCGCTGGCGGCGGCGAGGCGCAGCGGATCAGCTTCGGCCAGGGCCGCTACGGCACGCCGGTCTGGTCGCCGCGCGGCGACCTCATCGCCTTCACCAAGCAGTCGAAGGGCCGCTTTCACATCGGCGTCATGCGCACCGACGGCAGCGAGGAGCGCCTGCTGACGGCCTCCTTCCTCGACGAGGGGCCCACATGGGCGCCGAACGGGCGGGTCATCATGTTCTCGCGCGAGACGCAGGGCGCGCAGGGCAGTACCAGCCTCTATTCCGTCGACATCACCGGCCGGAACCTCAAGCAGGTGCCAACGCCCTCCGGTGCATCCGACCCGTCCTGGTCCCCGCTGCAGAAATGAATGGCATGACGAAAGGCCCACGTTTCCAACGCCGCAGCGCTGTGCTAGAAGGTTAACGAGGACCAGGATCAACATTGGACCGATACAAATCTGATACGTGAGGCATCGACATGACTTTTCTCAGCAAGGCAATCCTGGTGACCGCGGGGCTGGTTCTGGCCGCCTGCAGCAACCCCGACCGTTTCGACGAATCCGGGTCTGCATCCGCCAACGCCAATGCCAGCATCGCAGGCACGGCGCAGGACCCGACATCGCCGCTCTACTTCCAGCAGGCCGTGGGCGACCGCGTGCTGTTCGAGGTGGACCAGTCCAACCTGACGCCCACCGCGACCGCCACGCTTGACGGGCAGGCCCAGTGGCTGATGCGCAATTCCGACTACAACGCGGTGATCGAAGGCCACGCCGACGAGCAGGGCACGCGCGAGTACAACGTCGCCCTGGGCGCGCGCCGCGCGAACTCGGTCCAGGAATACCTGATCACCAAGGGCGTCGCCGCCAACAGGCTCAAGGTCGTGTCCTACGGCAAGGAACGCCCGATCGAGATCTGCAGCGAGGAAGCCTGCTATGCCAAGAACCGCCGCGCGGTGACGGTGATCTCGGCCGGGCCGACGAGCTAGGGGAGTATGGCCGTAATGCGCCCGGTTTGGATTGGAATTCTGGTTGCCGTTCTGGCCACGGCCAGCGCGGGCCATGCACAGAACAGGGACGAAACCCTTGCCGACATCCGCCAGGAGATGTCGGTGCTGTATGTCGAGTTGCAGAAGCTCAAACGCGAGCTCAGCACCACGGGCGGCGTCAGCAGTGCGCAGATCGGCGGCTCGGTGATCGACCGGGTCGGCGCCATCGAAAGCGAGCTTCAGCGCCTGACCTCGAAAACCGAGGAGCTGGAGTTCCGCATCGACCAGGTGGTCAATGACGGCACCAACCGGTTGGGCGATCTCGAGTTCCGGCTCTGCGAGCTCGAGACCGATTGCGACGTAGGGCAGCTCGGCCAGAGCACCACGCTGGGCGGCACGGCGCCCTTGACCGGAAGCACCGCCGGCTCGCAATCCGGAACAGGCAGCAGCATCGGCAGTGACAGTTCGTCCAGCAACACCGCCACCGGCTCGGAAACGAGCGGCGTGCAGATGGCGGTGGGCGAACAGGCGGATTACGACCAGGCCGCCAAGGCGATGGAAGAGGGTGATTACGCCGCCGCCGCCGAGCAGTTCGCGCTGTTCGTCAAGAACTACCCCGGCAGCCCGCTGGAGGCCGAGGCCGGGATCAAGCGGGGCGAGGCACTGGAGAAGGCGGGCGAGACATCCAAGGCCGCCCGCGCCTATCTCGACACGTTCAGCGCCGCGCCGAACGGGCCCAAGGCCGCCGACGCGCTGTTCCGCCTCGGTCGGGCGCTGGGCCAGCTTGGCCAGACCGAAGAGGCCTGCGTGACCCTGTCCGAGGTCGGCTTCCGCTTTCCCAACACCCAGCCCGCGCAAAACGCGCAGGCCGAAAGACAGGCCCTCTCCTGCCAGTGACCGACCTGCCCGCGCGGCTGCGACAACAGATCGCCGGGGCTATCGGCGCGGACAGGCCAGACCGGCTCGGCGTGGCAGTGTCCGGCGGCAGTGACTCGCTGGCCCTTCTGACATTGCTGAACGACTGGCGTGCCACGGGCGGGCCTGACCTCCATGCCGTCACGGTCGACCATGGCCTGCGGCCCGAAGCGGCGGAGGAGGCGCGGATGGTCGGGAATCTCTGCGAGGGCTGGACCATTCCCCACACCACGCTGCACTGGACGGACTGGGACGGCACCGGCAACCTGCCCGACGCGGCAAGACGGGCACGATACAGGCTCATGGCGGAATGGGCGATGGAAACGGGCATTCCCGCCATCGCGGTGGCCCATACCGCTGACGATCAGGCGGAAACCTTCCTCATGAGGCTCTCGCGTGCGGCCGGGCTCGACGGGCTGTCGGCCATGGCGCCGCGCTGGCAGCAAGGCGGCATCACCTTCCTGCGGCCGGTCCTCAATGCCGCCCGTGAAGATCTGCGCGAGGTTCTGCGGGCCCGGGGCATCACCTGGGCCGACGACCCGACCAACGCCGACCCCGCTTATGAACGCGTGCGGGCGCGGCAGGTGCTTGAAACCCTCGCGCCGCTCGGCATCGAGGCGGCCACGCTGGCCGAAGTCGCGGGCAACCTTGCCGATGCGCGCCATGTCATCGACGGTCAGGTGGCCTTCGCCGCGCGGAACGTGGCCCGGATCGAGGCGGGCGACGTGCTCGTCGACCGCACCGCGCTGGCCCGGATCGAGCCCGAGATCACCCGGCGGCTACTGCAGAAGGCTATCCTCTGGATCAGTGGCGCCGACTACCCGCCGCGCGGGCTCGCCCTCAAACGTCTGATGCGTGCCATTGACGCAGGCGACAGCGCCACCCTTCACGGCTGTCGCTTCGTCACTCGCGCGGAAAGCCTTCGCATCACGCGGGAAGAGCACGCCGTGGCGGGGTTCACGGCGCATCCCGGGGACATCTGGGACGGACGCTGGCGCCTCTCGGGCCCCGAAACCAGGAACGCAGTCATTGCGGCCTTGGGCGAAAACGGGCTCAGGCACTGCCCGGACCGGCGAAATTCCGCATTGCCGGCCGCCTCCCTGCGCGCGTCTCCGGCGGTCTGGCAGGGCCAGACCTTGCTGGCCGCACCGCTGGCCGGGCTCGAAAACGGCTGGACGGCAGAGCTCGTGCGCCGGGAAAACCACGACTTTGCCGCACTAATATCGCATTGAACCGCCAGAGATGATGGCTATTTTAGACAGGTACCGCTTGTGCTAGAGCAAGCCGACCCCCTTCTGTTAGGAGAATGTCCTTGGGTAACGCGAGAAACATAGCCTTCTGGCTGGTGCTCTTTCTGCTGATACTGGCGCTGTTCAACCTGTTCAGCGGCTCCGGCAGTACCCTGCAAAGCAAGCAGATCCGCTATTCCGAGTTCGTGCAGGCGGTCGAGGACGGAACGGTCAGCCAGGTCACCCTGGACGGCGAGAACGTGCGCTTCCGCAGCACAGACGGTCAGGACTACGTGACCATCAAGCCGGAAGATGCCGAGCTGACGCCGATGCTGATCGACCAGAACATTCCGATCACGGCCGAGCCGCAGGAACAGTCGGGCTTCCAGACCTTCCTGATCTCGCTCCTGCCTTTCGCGCTGCTGATCGGCGTGTGGATCTACTTCATGAACCGCATGCAGGGCGGCCGCGGTGGCGGCGCCATGGGGTTCGGCAAATCCAAGGCCAAGATGCTGACCGAAAAGCATGGCCGCGTGACATTCGACGACGTGGCCGGCATCGACGAGGCCAAGGAAGAGCTCGAGGAGATCGTCGAGTTTCTCCGCAACCCGCAGAAATTCTCGCGCCTCGGCGGCAAGATCCCGAAGGGCGCGCTGCTGGTCGGCCCTCCGGGCACCGGTAAGACGCTTCTGGCCCGCGCCATCGCGGGTGAGGCGGGCGTGCCCTTCTTCACCATCTCCGGCTCTGACTTCGTTGAAATGTTCGTTGGTGTCGGCGCCTCCCGCGTGCGCGACATGTTCGAACAGGCCAAGAAGAACGCGCCCTGCATCGTCTTCATCGACGAGATCGACGCCGTCGGCCGTCACCGTGGCGCCGGCTATGGCGGCGGCAACGACGAGCGCGAACAGACCCTCAACCAGCTCCTGGTCGAGATGGACGGGTTCGAGGCCAATGAAGGCGTGATCATCATCGCGGCCACCAACCGGAAAGACGTGCTCGACCCCGCGCTGCTGCGCCCGGGCCGGTTCGACCGCCAGATCACCGTGCCGAACCCCGATATCAAGGGCCGCGAAAAGATCCTTGCCGTGCACGCCCGCAAGACGCCGCTGGGCCCGGATGTCGACCTGCGGATCATCGCCCGCGGCACGCCCGGTTTCTCGGGGGCCGACCTTGCCAACCTCGTGAACGAGGCGGCGCTGATGGCCGCCCGCGTGGGCCGGCGCTTCGTGACCATGGATGATTTCGAGAACGCCAAGGACAAGGTGATGATGGGCGCCGAGCGCCGCTCGATGGTCCTGACCGACGACCAGAAAGAGAAAACCGCTTATCACGAGGCGGGCCATGCCATCGTCGGCCTTGCCCTGCCGAAATGCGACCCTGTCTACAAGGCCACGATCATCCCGCGCGGCGGCGCGCTGGGCATGGTCGTCAGCCTGCCCGAGATCGATCGCCTGAACTGGCACAAGTCGGAATGCGAGCAGAAGCTTGCGATGACGATGGCCGGCAAGGCTGCCGAGATCATCAAGTACGGCCCCGACAACGTGTCGAACGGCCCGGCCGGCGATATCCAGCAGGCCAGTGGTCTTGCCCGCGCCATGGTGCTGCGCTGGGGCATGTCCGACAAGGTCGGCAACGTGGATTACGAACAGGCCCACGAGGGCTACATGGGCAATGCTGCCGGCGGCTTCTCGGTCTCGGCCCACACCAAGGAACTGATCGAGGAAGAGGTCAAGCGCCTGATCGACGAGGCCTACGAACACGCCCACGCGATCCTGACCGAGAAGAAAGACGAATGGGAACGGCTGGCCCAGGGCCTTCTGGAATACGAAACCCTGACCGGCGAGGAGATCGAGCGCGTGATCCGCGGCGAGCCGCCCGAGTCGGATGATGACGGCAGCGCTCCCGAGAAGGAGGAGAAGCCCTCGGTCACGGCCATTCCCAAGACCAAGCCGAAATCCTCGCCGGGATCAGGCGAAGGCGGCATGGAGCCCGAACCCTCCACGTGACGACGAAGACACGCAATTCAGACTGGAACCCGGGCGCCTATGCCCGGTTCCATGATTTGCGCCTCCGCCCCGGTCTCGACTTGCTGAACGCGGTCAGCCGGATGGGGGCGGGTGACATTGTCGATCTTGGCTGCGGCAACGGGGCTATGGGTGACGCGCTGAAGGCCCGCTCCGGTGGGCGCGACGTGATCGGCGTCGACACATCGCCCGCGATGCTCGAGAAAGCCCGCCAGACCCAAGCCTATACTAAGTTGCAACAGGCCGATATGCGCGACTGGCACCCCAACCGCGCGCCCGGGCTGATCCTGTCCAACGCGGCGCTCCACTGGGTGGGCGGGCATGAAAAGCTCATGCCGCGGCTTGTCTCGATGCTGGGCAAGGGCGGCACGCTGGCCGTCCAGATGCCGCACCAGAACAAGGCTCCCTCGCACCGTGTCTGGCTCAGCCTCGTCGAGGAAATGTTCCCCGGACGGGTCGAGAAGATGGGCACGCCCGGCGTCATGGCCCCGGTGAAATACGAGGAACTGCTCGGATCGAAGGGCCAGTTCCGCATGTGGGAAACCGAGTATTACCAGCGTCTCGTGGCCGAGGGCGGCAGTCACCCGGTTCGGCGCTTCACCGAAAGCACATACGCGCGCCCGGTGTTGCAGGCGCTCGAGGAAGACGAGAAGGCCGAGCTCATCCGCCGGTACGAGGACGTCATGCGCGCGGCCTACCCGGTGCGCAAGGACGGGTCTGTCCTGTTCCCCTTCCGGCGGCTCTTTTTCACCCTCACCGTCTGAACTGCGCCCGCATGGCGCGATTGTTCCGAACACAAGTTACCGATTGACCCCCGCCGCCGCTTTGCCGAAGCTGCGCGCGAACTGCCGTTTCGGAAAGGACACGCCATGCCCGCGCTCATACCCACCGACTTCGAAGGCACCGTCACATGGCTGGGCCTCGTGGGGGAAGAGCGCGAGGGCATCCGCTCGGCCGCCAACCCCAAGGTTTTCGCCAGCTTCGCCGGTGTCGAGGGCGAGATTCACGGCGGGCTGACGCGGCCCTCCTGCGTGCGTGTGACGACGCAGTATCCCGAAGGCACCGAGATCGCCAATGTGCGGCAGTTCACCATCGTTTCGGCCGAGGAGCTGTCGGCCATCGCCGAGGCCATGGAAATGGACGAGATCAAGCCGGAATGGCTCGGCGCCTCGATCGTGGTCGAGGGCATCCCCGATTTCACCCATGTCCCGCCCTCGGCGCGGCTGCAGAACGAGGCGGGCACCTGCCTTGTCATCGACATGCACAACCGCCCCTGCATCTTTCCGGCGAAGGAGATCGAGAAGGATCACCCCGGCCTCGGCAAGCGCTTCAAACCCGCAGCCGAGGGGCGCCGCGGTGTCACCGCCTGGGTCGAGCGCGAAGGCCCGATGGCGGTGGGCGACGTGATGCGCCTGCACGTTCCCGACCAGCGCGCCTGGTCGCTGCTGGACGAAGCGCGCCAGGCCTGATCCAATTCCGATGCCGACGTCTTTGCCGCCTTTTCAGACGGTCTCGACCGGGTTCGTCGTGGCCATGGTCGGGTTCTTCAGCTCTTTCCCCATCCTGCTGCAGGGTATCCAGGGCGTCGGGGCCAGCCCGTCGCAATCCGCCTCTGGATTGATGGCTGCGGCCGTGGCGATGGGACTGGCCGGGATCATCCTGAGCCTCTGGACCAGGGCGCCCGTCTCCGTCGCATGGTCGACCCCGGGCGCCGCGCTGCTGGCGGTATCGGCGTCGGTCGAGGCCGGGTTCGCAGGGGCCGTGGCCGGGTTTCTGACGGCCGGGGCGCTGACGGTGCTGGCCGGGCTCTGGAAGCCGCTGGAACGGTTGGCATCGGCGATCCCGACGCCATTGGCCCATGCAATGCTGGCAGGCGTGCTGATGCCCATCTGCCTGGCACCCGTGATCGCACTCGGCGAGGCACCGATCGTCATCGGGCCGACAATTCTGACATGGTTCCTGCTGGGGCGTGTCAGCCGCCTGCTGGCGGTTCCCGGCGCCGTGTTGGCAGCCGCCATTACCATCGCGGTGACCGCCGACCTGTCGGCATGGGCCCCCGGAGATCTGCTGCGTGCGCCGGATTTCGTATCGCCGCAATTTTCGCTGTCCGCCGTGGTCGGCATCGGCCTGCCGCTCTTCATCGTCACGATGGCCACCCAGAATATTCCCGGCATCGCCGTCATGCGCAGCTTCGGGTTCACCCCGCGGCCCGGCCCGCTCTTCGCGTCGGTGGGTGGCTTCTCGATCCTGTCGGCCCCGTTCGGTGCGCCGGCCACTTGCCTTGCGGCCATAACCGCGGCGATGTGTTCGAACGAGGAGTCGCACCCCGACCCTTCGAAACGCTATTGGTCGGCGGTCATGGCCGGCGTGTTCTATTGCATCCTCGGCCTCTTCGCGGGCGTTATCACCAGCTTCGCGGGCCTCGCGCCACCGATGCTGATGGCGGCCGTGGCGGGGGTGGCGCTGCTGGGGGTGTTCGCCGGTTCGGCCGCCGCCGCGCTGGAACCCCAGCGCACGCGCGAAGCGGCTGCGATCACTTTCGTCGTCACGGCATCCGGTGTCACCGTCTTCGGGCTGGGCGGGGCGGTCTGGGGCCTGCTCGCGGGCGGAATTGTCCAGCTTCTGCGAGAGACCGGGTGGGGCAAGGCCTGATCCGGGGCTTTCCTTGCGGCGCCGGTTGCGGCATGACATCAGCATGACGCCCGATGACCTTGTCCTCACCCCGCTTGGCCTGCGGTTCCGCGGCCGCCGCTACCCCTGCACGATCGGGCGTGGCGGGTTGAGCGGTGACAAGCGCGAAGGCGACGGGGCGACCCCGGTTGGCGAGCACCTGATCGTGGGCATGCTCTACCGTCCCGACCGGATGGCCCGGCCTGCCGCGTGGGCAAAACCGATCCGGCCCGGAGATCTCTGGTCGGACGCGCCGGACGACCCCGAGTACAACCACCTGGTCAGCCGCCCCTATGCCGCCTCCCACGAGGTGATGCGCCGGGGCGATCCGCTATACGACCTCGTGCTGGTGACCGACTGGAACTGGCCCGACGCGGTACCCGGGCGCGGCTCCTGCATCTTCCTGCACCGCTGGCGTCGGCCTGGCTACCCGACAGCCGGCTGCGTCGCGTTCCGGCCGGAACACCTGCAGGAAATCGCAGGCCGCGTGCGGCCGGGCGCGCGGCTGATCGTGCGCCCGGGGTCGTTTCGATAGTCGCTCCGTCTATTCCGGAAATTTCCGGCTCGCGGCGGCCGTTCCCAGAACCGTGTTGCCTTTACGCGCCGTGGCCGTCCATTGGTAGGTATGGACCCGGCCGGGCGGGCAGGGGCTTTTGTACTTGAAGATACCCGCCGGCACCGTCCCGTTCCCGGCCATCCGGACCTTGCCGCCGCCGTGGTTGTATTGCGGGTAGTCGAGGTCCTTCATCCGGAACTCCACCGTTTCGGTTCCGGCCGGAAGGCCGCGCACGACGAAAGCCGGGTTTCCGATGGTCTTGGCCCGACCGTTGTTGCAAGCCGGCGTGTTGCCCCATTGGAAGCTTATGGTGAATTCGGCGGCGGCGGCGGTGGCCGACAACCCCAGAACGGCAACGGAAAGTAACAAGCTGCGCACGAATGTGTCTCCTGAAAATCAAGCAGTGAGGCACATTACGCCGAATCCCGACAAGCCCATACGGCTAAATCGCGCTGTCAGCCTGTCCGTTCGCCAAAGATGGCACTGCCCACGCGCACATGCGTGGCGCCGAAGGAAATCGCCTTCTCGAAATCCCCGCTCATGCCCATCGATAACCCTGTCAGGCCGTTACGCTCTGCGATCCTGGCAAGCAGGGCGAAGTGCAGGCTGGCCTCCTCATCCACCGGGGGAATGCACATCAGGCCCTGAACCGGCAGATCGAGCGCCCGGCATTCCGCTATGAACCCGTCCGCGCCGCCCGGAAGTATCCCGGCCTTCTGCTCCTCCTCGCCGGTATTCACCTGGATGAACAGGTCGGGGCAGTGTCCCTCCTCCTGGGCCAGCCGGGCGAGCGTCTTGGCCAGCTTTGGGCGGTCCACGGAATGGATCGCCTGGAACAGCTCGAGCGCCTGACGTGCCTTGTTGGTCTGCAACGGCCCCACGAGATGCAGGTCGATCCCGTCGAACCGCTCGCGGAATTCCGGCCACTTGCCGGCGGCCTCCTGAACCCGGTTCTCGCCGAAACAGCGGTGGCCCTCTTCCAGCACGGCGGCGACCCGATCGTTCGGCTGTTTCTTGGAAATCGCCACCAGCCGAACGCTTCCTGACGCGCGGCCGGCCTCGTGTTCCGCGTCGGCGATCCGGGCTTTGATGGTCTCGAGGGTCACGGGCGGTTCCTTCCCTTGTAGCGTCGCTCACAGGTCTGCCACAGGGCGTTCGACTGCACAATCTCTGCCGCACTCGCGCAAGGGTTTGGTGACACTGGGGTAAACTCCTTGCCCCGGTCCCTGTCGTTGGATAGTAGAGGGGGGAAACAGTGACGGGCGACTAAGATGATCCACCTCCGTTTGAGAACAGCGATCCTCGTGCTTCTGTGTGCCGGGCTGGTCGCATCGTGCAGCGCGTTCGGTAACACCAAGCTGCGCGAAAGCGCCTATGAAATCGAGTCGGGCCCCGATGCCGGCAGTGCGGTCGACGACGGGTCGAGCCTGCTCGATATCTTCCGCGACGGCGGCGCGAAGGTGAAGGTGAACCGTTACCTGTGGAACGCGGCCCTTCAGACGCTCGACTTCCTGCCCGTCCAGAGTGCCGACCCGTTCACCGGCGTCATCACGACCGGCTATGGCCGCCCGCCGGGTGGCGGACGCGCCTATCGCGCGACAATCCTGATCAGCGATCCCGCATTGGACGCCCGCTCGCTCAACGTTGCCCTGCAAACGCAAAGCGGCCCGGTCAGCGCCGGCACCCAGCGCGCGGTGGAGGATGCGATTCTCGCCCGCGCACGTCAGCTTCGGGTCCAGGCCGGGAAATACTGACCGACAGGTTTTGAGCTTCAGTCGCGCGGCGGCCCGGGTGGGGCGCTGCGCATGACGCTATCGACCCAAGTGAGTTGCCCCGGCAGGCAGGTCTTGTGCAGGTCATACTCGTCGATCATCAGGCGCCGCGCGGCTTGCCCCAGGGCGCGGCGTTGCTCCTCGTCCTCGAGCAGCTCGCAAACCCGCCCGACCAGCCCTTCCTGGTCGAAGAAATCCACCAGCCGCCCGCTCTCGCCATCGCGAATCACCTCGCGCACGGGCTCCGTGCCGCTGGCCACGATGGCTGCCCCGCAGCTCATCGCCTCCATCAGGCTCCAGCTCAACACGAAGGGATAGGTCAGGTATACATGCACCCGACTGACCTGCAGCAGTTGCACGAACTGGCTGTAGGGGATGCGCCCGAGGAAATGCACGCGTTGCCAGTCTTTCGCCGGGATGCGCCCCCGCACCTCGTCGATGAAGATTTGCTTCCACGTCTTTCCCTTTGGCGGCTGGGCGCCATAGCTCACCTCGTCGCCGCCGACGATCAGCACGGTGGCGTTCGGCCGTTCCTTCAAGAGCCGCGGCAGGGCACGCATGAAGACGTGGTAGCCGCGATAGGGCTCGAGGTTGCGGTTGACGAAGGTGATCACCTCGTCATCGCGGGTGACGTCCAGGTCGCCGATCTGGAGCCGCACGCTCGGGTTCGGGCGAGCCGCGTCTGTGTCGATCCCGTCATGGCAGACGGTGATGCGGTCGCGGAACTCTGGCGGGAAGGTATCGGCCTGGAACCGCGTCGGGCTGATCCCGGCGCTCGCGGCGGGAAAATGCAGGTGGTTGTTGATGTTCTTCATCCGGATGCGCAGCGGCTGCAGCTCGGCATCTCCGGTCTCGAACTCGGGGTCGAAGGCCAGGTGCGGAAAGCCCGACCGGTGGTAGAGTTCGCAGTAAAGCCCGATCCGTGCCCCGGGCCAGACATCGTGCAGGAACATCGCCTCGCCCCAGCCCGGATGGGCGAGGATCAGGTCGGGCACGAAGCCGTTGTCGCGCAGCTTGCGGGCCGCAAGGAAACAGGCCTGCCCGCGCGTGACCTTGCTGTCGAGGTCCAGCAGCCACGGGTGCACCTTCTGCCCGCCCCGGTCCGGCAGGGCATAGGGTAACACCTTGACCCCCTTCCACGTGATCGGCTCCTTCACACGCAAGGTAAGCGACACGCATTGATGCCCCTTCGACGCCAGCAGCGGGGCAAGGTGCTTGTACTGGCCCGGAAAATTCTGGTGAATGAAAAGGATCTTCATCGCAATCGCGGCCCGCTCGACTTTTTCCCCTTATAGGCCCGCACCTTCCCGGTGCAAAGTCGCGCATTTTTCACCTGTCCGCACTGGACCCTCGCGCGCTCTGCGCCTATCACCCCAGAGGATCAGACAGTTGCAAGGACGGGCAGGCCATGTCGCGCTATTCCGCCGCCGAAATCGAAGCCAAGTGGCAAGAGGCCTGGGACAAGGCCGGGGTGTTCCGCGCCGAGCGGTCGCAGGACAAGCCCAAGTACTACGTGCTCGAGATGTTCCCCTACCCCTCGGGCCGCATCCACATGGGTCACGTGCGCAACTACACGATGGGCGATGTGATTGCCCGGCACAGGTTGGCGACCGGCCATAACGTGCTGCACCCGATGGGCTGGGACGCCTTCGGCATGCCGGCCGAGAACGCCGCGATGGCCTCGGGTGGCCACCCGAAAGACTGGACCTATGGCAACATCGCCGACATGCGCGGCCAGATGAAACCGCTGGGCCTGTCGATCGACTGGAGCCGCGAATTTGCCACCTGCGACCCGGAATATTACGGCCAGCAACAGGCGCTGTTCCTCGATTTCCTCGAGAAGGGCCTCGTCTACCGCAAGAACGCCGTGGTCAACTGGGATCCGGTGGATATGACCGTGCTTGCCAACGAACAGGTGATCGACGGCAAGGGCTGGCGGTCCGGCGCCGAGGTCGAGCGGCGCGAGCTCACCCAGTGGTTCTTCAAGATCTCCGACTTCTCGGAAGAGCTGCTCGAGGCGTTGGGCGGGCTCGACAACTGGCCCGCCAAGGTGCGGCTGATGCAGGAGAACTGGATCGGCAAGTCGCGCGGGCTTCAGTTCAGTTTCGAGCGCACCGATGGCGGCGAGATCGAGGTCTACACCACCCGGCCCGACACGCTGCTTGGCGCGTCCTTCATCGGCATTTCGCCCGATCATCCGCTGGCGAAGGAGTTGGCGGAGAGCAACCCCGACGTGGCTGCCTTCCGTGCAGAGTGTTCCAAGGGCGGCACCACGGAAGAGGCACTTGAGAAGGCCGAAAAGCTGGGCTTCGACACCGGTCTGACCGTGAAGCACCCGCTCGACCCCAACTGGGAGCTGCCCATCTGGATCGCCAACTTCATCCTGATGGATTACGGCACCGGCGCCATCTTCGGCTGTCCGGCCCATGACCAGCGCGACCTCGATTTCTGCCGCAAGTACGACCTGCCGGTGATCGACACCTTCTTCGCGATGGACGACCAGACGCCGGTCGCGACCGAGGCTTTCGTGCCGCCCAAGACCGACAAGGTGAAGTGGGTGAACCACTTCGCGGGCATCGACGTGGCCACCGGGCAGGAAGCGATCGACGCCACCATCGACTATGCCGAGAAGCAGGGTTGGGGCACCGGCGTCACCAAGTACCGCCTCCGCGACTGGGGGCTTTCCCGCCAGCGCTACTGGGGCTGCCCGATCCCCGTGGTGCATTGCGAGAGCTGCGGCGTGGTGCCGGAGAAGAAGGAGAACCTCCCCGTCGAGTTGCCCTATGACGAGGACGGCAAGCCCATCGACTTCGCCACCCCCGGCAACCCGCTTGACCGTCATCCGACATGGCGCGACTGTGCCTGCCCGAAATGCGGCGCCCCGGCCAAGCGCGAGACCGACACGATGGACACGTTCGTCGACAGCTCGTGGTACTTCGCCCGCTTCACCGCGCCCCGCGCCGAGACGCCGACCAACTTGGTCGAGGCCGAGTACTGGATGAATGTCGACCAGTATATCGGCGGGATTGAGCACGCGATCCTGCACCTGCTCTATTCCCGCTTCTTCGCTCGCGCGATGCATATCTGCGGCCACCTGCCCGAGAAGGCGATCGAGCCGTTCGATGCGCTCTTCACCCAAGGGATGGTGACCCACGCGATCTACCAGACGAAAGATGACAAGGGCCGCGCGGTCTATCACTTCCCCGAAGACGTGGAAGAAGGCGAAGGCGGCATGCGTCTCAAGGCGACGGGCGAGGCGGTGGAGATCGTTCCTTCCGCCAAGATGTCGAAATCGAAGAAGAACGTGGTCGACCCGGTCAACATCATCCGCGAGTTCGGCGCCGATACCGCGCGATGGTTCGTCCTCTCCGACAGCCCGCCCGAGCGGGATGTCGAATGGACGGCAGCGGGCGCCGAGGCGGCGTTCAAGCACCTGTCCCGCGTGCACCGGATCGTCACCGAGATCGCCGCCAGCGACGCGCCGGCCAATGCCGAGGCCGACACTGCCCTGCTGCGCGAGATGCACAAGACCATCCACGACGTGACCGGCGGGGTCGAAAGCTTCGGCTTCAACGCCGCCATCGCCAAGCTCTACGCCTTCACCAACACGCTGGCCCGCGCGCAGGCCGGTGCCGGGGCCAAGCGCGAGGCGGCGGTGACGCTGGTGCAGCTCATGTCGCCGATGACGCCGCATTTGTCCGAGGACCTCTGGTCAACGCTTGGGCAGGACGGGCTTGTCGCCACCGCCAAATGGCCCGTGGCCGACCCCGCGATGCTCGTCGATGACACCATCACGATGCCGATCCAGATCAACGGCAAGCGCCGGGCCGAGATCGAGGTGCCCAAGGACATGGACAAGGCAGAGGTTGAAAAAGCCGCGCTGTCGAACGATGCTGTGATCAGGTCGCTGGATGGGGCCCAGCCCAAGAAGGTTATCGTCGTCCCCGGTCGGATCGTGAATGTCGTCGTTTAACCGCCGTCTCTTCCTGTTGTCGGGTGCCGCCCTGGCCGGCTGCGGCTTCACGCCCGCCTATGGCCCCGGCGGCGCGGCGGCCAAGCTGCAGAACGCGGTGCTGGTGGACGAACCCGACAGCAGGCCCGGCTATCTTCTGACCCGCCGCTTCGAGGAGCGGCTGGGCCGGGCGGAACCGGGGCGCTACGCCCTGTCCTACTCGATCCTGATCACCGAGAACGCCATCGCGATCTCGTCGAACAACGTCATCACCCGGTACAACATGCTGGGCAAGGTGACCTTTGCCCTGCGCGATATCGACACCGACCGCGTGCTGACCAGCGGCAAGGCCGACAGCTTCACCAGCTATTCCGCCTCGGGCACCACCGTCGCCACGCAAGCCGCGAAACGCGATGCCGAGGCGCGGCTGATGACCATCCTGACCGACATGATCATCACCCGGCTGACGGCCGAGGCCGCCACCCTTCCGGCATGAAACTCTCCTCGCGCGACGCGCCCGGCTATTTCGCCCGGCCCGAGCCGAATCGGGCAGGGCTGCTGATCTACGGCACGGACGCGATGCGCGTGGCCATGCGGCGGCAGGAGGTGATCAAGGCGCTGATCGGCCCGCAGGGTGAGGAGGAGATGCGCCTGACCCGGATGAACGGGGCCGAGCTGCGGAAAGATCCCGCGATGCTGCTCGACGCGGTAAAGGCGCAGGGCTTCTTTCCGGGGCCTCGGGTGGCTTTCGTCGAGGATGCGAATGACACCGTCGCGGGGCCGGTGACGGATGCCCTGACCGAGTGGCGCGAAGGGGATGCACAGGTGGTGGTGACCGCCGGGCAGCTCAAGGCCACGTCGAAGCTGCGCAAGCTTTTCGAGGGGCACAAGAATGCCTTTGCCGCCGCCATCTACGACGACCCGCCTTCGCGCGCCGAGATCGAGGAGGTGCTGAAGAAGGCCGGGCTGAAGGATATCGGTTCCGACGCGATGCGCGACCTCACCGCCTTGTCGCGAGAGCTCGACCCCGGCGATTTCCGTCAGACGGTCGAGAAGCTGTCGCTCTATAAGCTGGACGACGACCAGCCCGTCGGTTCCGGAGATGTCGCCGCCTGCGCGCCCTCGTCGACCGAGGCCGAAATGGACGACGTTCTGCATATCGTGGCCGAGGCCCGGCCCGGAGAGATCGGCCCGGTGATGAAGCGCCTGCGGGCACAGGGGGTTCAGCCGGTTGGGCTCTGCATGGCCGCCTCCCGCCATTTCCGCACGCTCTACGCCGCCGCCTCCGACCCGAACGGGCCGGCGCAGGGCATCGCCCGCGTGCGACCGCCGGTCTTCGGCCCCCGCCGCGACCGGATGCAGCGGCAGGCCCAGGCCTGGGGCGCGGCGAAGCTGGAGGAGGCGGTGACGCTGCTGACCGACACCGACCTGCGGCTCCGCTCGGCCGGGCAGACGGCCCCGGACATGGCGCTGGTGGAACGGACGCTAATCCGGCTGGCGATGATGGTACGGCGCTAGGCGGGCTCCACCCGCACGCGCCTGGCCGCCAGCACCAGCCCCACCAAAACCACCACCCCCACCAGCACCGACCAGCCCAGCACCGTCTGGATACCGGCGTGATCCATCTCCTCCGTGCCTGTCATCGTGCGGGAGACGAGGTAGAGCGTGGCGGCGAAAACGAGCCTTCCGCAGAAGCTTTGCAGGGACAGGTAGGTGGCCCGCCCGCCGTTGGTCAGGAGTGTCTGGACGCGGGCGAGGAGGAAGGGGCGGGAGAGGGAATCGGGCACCATGCGCAGGAAAAGGAAGGCGATGACGATGAGTGAGTCGCTGAGGGCCAGCACGCCGCAGAGGGCGATCTGCATGGCGAAGGCCACGAGCAGGATGGCGGGCAGGCCGAGGTATGATCTGAGGCGCGGGGCGAAGAGGGAGGCCGCGACCGAGATCACCATCATCGCGGAGGTGACACCGCCGCTGACCACCGGCGCCTCGGCCGCGAGGCCCGCCTTGGCGAGCGCGTCGAGGATGAAGGGCTGGCCGAAGACGAAGGGCAGGTGGCTGAAGCCGTACATCGCCACGCTGAGGACGAAGAGCCATGCCAGCACCGGCTGGCGGAGGGCGGCGCGCAAGGTGCCCAGTTGCGAGAGGGGGGTGGCCTCGTCGATCTCCTGTGGCGGTTCGCGGAAAGCGAGCGCAAGGGCCAGAACGACCAGTCCGGCGGCCGTGCTCGCCCAGAAGGGGGCGGTGATGTCGACCACGTAGAGCAGGCCACCGGTGACGGCCGAAAGCGCCAGCGCCGTGAAAGAGAAGCGCCAGGCAGCGAGCTCGTGATGCTCGACCTCGGTCTGGCGCCCGGTCGCGGCGAGGGATTCGTAGAGGAAAGCGCTGTCGGTGCCCGAGGAAAACGCCTTCGACGCGCCGATCAGGACCTGTGCCGCGCAGAACAGGACAAAGCTGTCGCCCGTGGCCAGCAGGGCCGCCCCGCCCACGCCGGTCAGCCCCGCCGCGATCAGCGTCGGACGGCGGCCCAGCCTGTCGGACATCCATCCCGACGGCACCTCGAGCGCCGTAGTCGCCACGTTGAAGATCGCGTAGAGCAGCACCGCCTCGGCCGCCGAGAGGGTGCCCTGGAAATACAGGAACCAGACCGCCTGCCAGAAGAGCAGGCCCTGGAAGAACTGGAACCACCGGTAGAGACGGATGTTCCGCGTCATCGACGCGGGCAAACTGTCAGCCCCCGGCTTCGAACTGGGCGATCAACTCGGCGCCGGTCAGCTTTTTCGTGTCGCCGGCGAAGGCATAGCCCTCGGGTTTCTCGTCGATGAAGGACTCCTCGGTCAGGGTGACGCCGGAGGGGTCGTCGAGCGTGCCGAAACAGACGAACATGTCGCCCTGGTGGGGGCCCGGGGCGGTGAGGCGGTAGAAGAGGTTGGCGCCGCAGGTCTTGCAGAAGGCGCGCTCGGCCCAGTCGGAGGAGGGGTAGAGGGCTATGTTCTCCTCGCCGCCGAAGGTGGCCTTGCCGGCGGGCACGGACAGCGCGAGGTAGACCCCGCCCGACCATTTGCGGCACATGCTGCAATGGCAGGCGCCGGTTTCCGTCGGGGCTTCGGCAAACTCGATGGTGACGGCGCCGCAAAGGCAGGATCCGGTGCAGGTCATGGTGAGGTCCTTCGATCTGGTGGGGTCGCGGTCATCCTATCCGATGCCCCCTGAAAGATCCTGTCAGGAATGGCCGGGCGGGATTGTCTTCGGCGCGACGCCGGGGCAGGGTGGCGCGTGGCGACCGCAAAGGGAGGGGCGTTCCATGTACAAGGTGATCGGCAGCCGCGCCTCGCGCGGGCTTCGGGTGCTGTGGATGCTGGAGGAGCTGGGCCAGCCCTACGAGCATGTCCCGGCCAAGCCCCGCAGCGAAGAGGCGCTGGCCGCGAACCCCTCGGGCAAGATCCCGGCGCTGGAGGTCGACGGCGAGACGATCACCGATTCTGTGGCGATCATGACCTACCTGGCCGACCGGCACGGGGCGCTGACCTATGGCGCCGGCACACTGGAGCGGGCACGGCAGGATGCGCTGACGCTGATGATTCTCGACGAGGTGGAGGCGCTGATCTGGATGGCGGCGCGGCACAGTTTCGTGCTGCCTGAGGAGCGGCGGATGCCGGAGGTTAAGAAATCGTTAAAGTGGGAGTACGAACAGGTTCTCCCGCGGCTGGAGGCGGCCCTGACCGGCCCATTCCTGACGGGCGAGATGATGACCATCCCCGACATGCTGCTGGCCCATTGCCTGAGCTGGGCCGAGCGGGCGGGTTTTGCCGAGGCGCCGGCGAAGCTGGCCGACCTGCGCGCCCGGATGGAGGCGCGGGATGCCTTCCAGCGGGTGCTGGCGATGCCGTGAGCGTGAGCGGCCTGTTCCGCCATTCGGTCGCCCGCTTGCCCGCCTGTCTGACAGCCACAGGTTAACGGGGTATGGATGACCCGATCTGCCCGCTCTGCGGCCGGCCTATCCCGCCCGATGCCAAACAGAGCCTGCATCATCTCGTGCCCAGGCTGAAAGGCGGCAAGGGCGGGCCGGTCGTGCTGTTGCACCAGATTTGCCACAACGAGATCCACGCGACGCTGACCGAGGCGGAGCTGGCAAGGGAGTATGCCAGCATCGACGCGCTGAAGGCGCATCCGCGGCTGGCGAAGTTCATCCGGTGGGTGGCCAAGCGCCCGCCGGGGTTTCATTCCAAGACGCCCGGGGCACGGCGCAAGCGCTAGGCGGTTGCGGGCGTTTCGGCAAGTGCCGCCGTGATCCGCTGGGCCATGAAGTCGATCAGCAGGCGCGTCTTGGGGTCCTGGTGGCGGCGGTGGGCGTAGAGGCAGCCGAGTTGTACCGGCACCGGCGGGCAGTCTTCCAGCACCGGGAGAAGGCGGCCCGCGGCGAGGTGATCGGCCACCTCAAACCGGGGTTTGAGGATGATGCCGTGGCCCTCGAGCGCCCAGCTTGTCAGCACGTCGCCATCGTCGGATTCGAACGGCCCCTTGACCGAGTAGCGCTCGACCCCGTCGGGGGTTTCCAGCGGCCACTGGAATTCCTGCGCGCCGGGATAGCGGAGGTTGAGGCAGTCATGCGCGCCCGAGGTCAGGTCGGTCGGGCGTTTCGGATGGCCCTTGCTTTCGAGGTAGGCGGGCGCGGCGCAGAGGATGCGGGGACAGTCAGCAATCTTGCGCATCTTGAGGGTGGAGTCGCGCGGCAGGCCGAGGAAGAAGGCCACATCGAGCCCTTCGCCCGCAAGGTCGACCGCCCGGTCCGACAGGCGCAGGCGGATGTTGATGAGGGGGTAGGCTTCCTTGAACGCGGGAACGTGCGGCGCGATCAGGCGGCGGCCGATGCCCAGCGGCGCGGCGATGAACAGCGTGCCGCGCGGCGTGCGGGTGACGGATGTGATCTCGGCCTCGGCATCCTCGACCGCCTCGAGGATCTTGCAGGCGCCGGGGTAGAACAGGCGGCCTTGTTCGGTGGGGTTCAGCTGCCGCGTGGTGCGCTGGAACAGGCGGACGCCAAGGTGTTCCTCCAGTTGTGAAATCCGGGCCGAGGCGACGGCTGCCGAGATCCGCTGATCACGGGCGGCGGCGGACATGTTGCCCAGTTCGTAGACACGCACGAAAGTCCGGATATTGTCGAGATAGGCCATGGCAGGGTGATCTTCAGGTTCTGTTTGAAACTGATCTGTTTTTTCATTCAATAGAGAAGAATATGCAGGCGCGCTAGGGTGGTGCCGTCTGAAGGAGTTTTCGGCCAATGTACGAACTGACGATCATCTGGGACTGGCTTGGCTTCGCCATCCGCTGGCTGCATGTCATCACGGCGATGGCGTGGATCGGGTCTTCGTTCTACTTCATCGCGCTGGACCTTGGCCTGCGGAAGGCGCCGGATTTGCCGGAGGGCGCGCATGGCGAGGAATGGCAGGTGCATGGCGGCGGGTTCTACCATATCCGCAAGTACCTCGTGGCGCCGGAGCGGATGCCGGAGCACCTGACATGGTTCAAGTGGGAGAGCTATTCGACGTGGCTTTCCGGCGCCGCGCTGCTGGCGGTGGTCTACTGGGCCGGGGCGGAGTTGTACCTGATCGACCGGACGAAGGCGGATCTGGCCGTCTGGCAGGGGATCGCGATTTCGGCGGCCTCCCTGGGCGTTGGCTGGCTGGTCTATGACCGGCTGTGCAAGTCGCCGCTGGGAGAGCGGCCGACGCTGTTGATGGTGCTCTTGTTCGGGCTGCTGGTGGCAATGGGGTGGGGCTATACGCAGGTCTTTACCGGCCGGGCGATGATGCTGCACCTCGGCGCCTTCACGGCGACGATCATGACGGCGAACGTGTTCCTGATCATCATCCCGAACCAGAAGGTGGTGGTGGCGGACCTGAAGGCGGGCCGGGTGCCGGATGCCAAGTACGGGAAGATCGCGAAGTTGCGGTCGACGCATAACAACTACCTGACTTTGCCGGTTATTTTCCTGATGTTGAGCAATCATTACCCGCTGGCCTTTGCGACCGAGTGGAACTGGGTCATTGCGGCGCTGGTGTTCCTGATGGGGGTGACGATCCGGCACTGGTTCAATTCGCACCATGCGGGGACGGGCAACCCGCATTGGACATGGGCGGTGACGGTGCTGTTGTTCCTGGCGATCATGTGGCTGTCGACGGCGCCGCTGCGGCAGGGGGATATCGAGGCGGCGGAGGCAAGGGAAATGTCAGCGTCTGAAAGGGTTTACGCCGAGGCCGAGGGGTTCGAGGAGGCCCGCGATATCGTGCTGGGGCGGTGTTCGATGTGCCATGCGCGGGAGCCTGTGTGGCAAGGCGTCAGGCGGGCGCCGAAGAACGTTTTATTGGAGACGGAGGCCGAGATTGCCGCCCATGCGACGCCGATTTTCCTGCAGGCCGGGGCGAGCCATGCGATGCCGCCGGGGAACGTGACGTGGATGGAAGAGGACGAGCGGCGGGCGATCGTGGCGTGGTACCGGGGAGCGAACGGGGGGTAATTCCGGGCTGAAAATCGACGTCGGTATAACGTCGGTATTTTGTCGGTATTGCGTCGGTGCGGGTATCGGTTGGCCGGGGTTGGTCAACGGCGTTCGCAGGAGAGAGTCAGGGTGTGGTGGGTTGGCACCCACCCTACGGCAGATCGAGCGGTTTCGTATTGAAAATCGAGGGCCCGAACCGTTGTTTCGGCGACGCGAGGTCCCGGCTCGGGGCCGGGACGGGTAGGGTGGGTGCGAACCCACCTCGTGAGTCTCAGAGGATGTCGAGGGCCTTTTCCGGGGGGCGGGCGATGACGGCTTTCTCGCCGGAGAAGATGACGGGGCGTTCGATGAGTTTCGGGGCCTCGGCCATGGCCTTGAGCAGGGTCTCGTCGGGGTCGGATTTGGAGAGGCCCATCTCCTTGAAGACGGCCTCGCCCGTGCGGATCATGTCGATGGCAGGGAGGGCGAGTTTCGACTGGGCGTCCTGCAGTTCGGCCAGCGTGGGCGGCTCGTCGAGGTAGCG
Source organism: Roseovarius sp. (assembly GCF_030373445.1). GTDB lineage: Bacteria > Pseudomonadota > Alphaproteobacteria > Rhodobacterales > Rhodobacteraceae > Roseovarius. The sequence goes on along the minus strand of NZ_JAUCYU010000016.1, from coordinate 55,108 downwards.
GCGGATGGTGATGTCGGCGCCGCGCTCTTCGAGCAGGGCGAGGGCCTGGCGCGATTTCGAACAGCGCGGGTTGTGCCAGATGGTTGTCATAGCCAGTCCTTCGTTTTTGTGCCGGTGGCGTCGGCGACGTGGGTGAAGCCGTCCTGTTCGAGCAGGCGGTCGAGGCCGCGGGCGATGTTTTGGACCAGCGAGAGGCCGTCGTAGACCATGGCGGAGTAGAGTTGCACTGCACTCGCGCCGGCGCGGATCTTGGCGTAGGCGTCTTCGGCGGAGCTTATGCCGCCGACCCCGATGAGGGGGATGTCGCCATTGGTGAGCTGGGCGAGTTTCGCCAGCACGCGGGTGGATTTGTCGAAGAGGGGGCGGCCGGAGAGGCCGCCGGTTTCGCCCTTCGCGGGGCTTGTCAGGCCCTCGCGGGAGAGGGTGGTGTTGGTGGCGATGATGGCGCTGAGGCCTGATTGGCGGGCGACGTCGGCAATCTCGGAGAGTTCTGCGTCGGTCAGGTCAGGGGCGATCTTGAGGAAGATCGGGATGGGGGTTGGCAGGGTGTCGCGGGCGGCCATCACCCCGGCGAGGAGGGAGGCCAGCGCCTCGGCGCCTTGCAGGTCGCGCAGCTTCTCGGTGTTGGGGCTGGAGACGTTGACGGTGGCGAAATCGAGATGGGGGCCGCAATGGGCCAGCACGCGGGCGAAATCCTCGGCGCGGTCGGCACTGTCCTTGTTGGCGCCGAGGTTGAGGCCGATGACGGCATCGCGGGGGCGGTTGGCGAGGCGGTGGCCGACTGCTTCCATGCCATCGTTGTTGAAGCCGAAGCGGTTGATGACGGCGCGGTCTTCGGTGAGGCGGAAGAGGCGGGGGCGGGGGTTGCCCGGCTGGGGGCGCGGGGTGACGGCGCCAGCCTCGAGGAAGCCGAACCCGGCACGGGAGAGGGGGCTGAGGGCGGTGGCGTTCTTGTCGTAGCCCGCGGCGAGGCCGATGGGGTTGGGGAGGTGGAGGCCTGCGAGCTGGGTGCGCAGGCGGGGGGAGGTGACGAGGCCGGGGAGGGGCACGGCGCCGAGGCGCAGGGCCTGCAGGCTGAGCCCGTGGGCGGCTTCCGGGTCGAACCGGTGGAGGAATGAGAGGCCCGCGCGCTCGAACAGGTTCATCCGAAGGCCCCGCCTGTCTCGGTGGGTTTGCAGCGGATGAGGCGGGAAGTGCGCACGGCGGCCTGCCGGTGGATCACGGCGTCGCGGTAGGCGGGGTCGGTGACCATTTCGAGGAAGGCGTGGGCCGTGGGGTAGCGGGCGATGAAGGCGTGATCCCACGCTTCCGTGGTGGGGCCGATGAGCATCGTCTGCATCTCGCCCCGCCAGAGGATCGAGGCGCCGAGGCGCTGGATGATGGGGGCGGTTTCGGCGCCGTAGCGGCGGTAGGCCTCGGCGCCGGTGAGGCCTGCGTTTGCGAGGTCGTGGCCCTCGGGGTAGGCGGCGTGGTCGCGCAGGGCCACGAGGTTGAGCATCTCGATCGGGTGGTCGCGGTCGAGATCCTTGAAGAGCTGGAACTGCGGGCGTGTCGGGTCGACATGGCCGGCGAGGTCCTCGGGGAAGACGTGCACGCCACCCGCCAGCGGTAGCGGCTCGACCCGGGCGATATCCGCAAGGTGCAGCTCGCGGTAGAGATGCGGGAAGAGGGCGCCGCCGCGGGAGGGTTCCCATTTCAGGGCATCGCCCAGATCGTCGGCTTCGACCGAAACGAGGACGAGGTCATCGGCATCGGCAAAGTGCTTGGCGGCGGTCTCGGCGGCCTGCTGCGGCGTGGAGAAGTGGATGTACCCGTCGGAGAGGTCGATGGGGGCGCCGGCGGTTTTGCCGTCGCGGCGCAAGACCTGCCATTCGGCGGTGCGGAAAATCTTGAGGATCAGCATGGGGCCGGTGATGCCCCGCCGTCATGCGACGGTCAAGCGGGAAGGCTTTGACGGATGGCGAAAGGGCGGGCAAACTCGGGGACATACCAACAGGAGATTGAAACCATGCTGACCCGTCTTGCCCTTGCGGGCGTTTTCGCAGCAGCCGCCGGGATGGCGCAGGCCGATTACGTGCTGACCATCCTGCACACCAACGATTTCCACGCCCGGTTCGAGCCGATCAACAAATACGATTCGACCTGCGGCGAAGAGGACAACCAGGCCGGCGAATGTTTCGGCGGTTCGGCACGGCTGGCCACGGCGATTGCCGAGTTGAAGGCGGAGGCGGTCAACCCGATCCTTGTCGACGGGGGTGACCAGTTCCAGGGCACGCTGTTCTACACCTATTACAAGGGCCAGTTGGCGGCCGAGATGATGAACCGGCTGGGCTATGACGCGATGACGGTGGGCAACCACGAGTTCGACGACGGGCCGGAGGTGCTGCGCGGGTTCATGAACGCGGTGAAGTTCCCGGTGCTGATGTCGAACGCGGATGTGAGCGGGGAGCCCCTGCTGGCCGACGTGCTGATGAAATCGACGGTGATCGAGCGGGAGGGCGAGAAGCTGGGGCTGATCGGCCTGACGCCGCAGGACACGGACGAGCTGGCGAGCCCGGGGCCGAACATCATCTTCACGCCGCCGGCGGATGCCGTTCAGGCGGAGGTCGACAAGCTGGAGGAGCAGGGGGTCAACAAGATCATCGTGCTCAGCCATTCGGGCTATCGGGTCGATTTGCAGGTGGCCGAGGCCACCACGGGCGTCGACGTGATCGTGGGCGGGCATTCGAACACGTTTTTGGCGAATGACGATGCCTCGGCCGCGGGGCCTTACCCGACGATGGTCGGCGATACGGCGGTGGTGCAGGCCTATGCCTATGGCAAGTACCTGGGCGAGCTGGTGGTGACCTTCGACGACGCGGGCAAGGTTGTCGAGGCGAGCGGTGGTCCGCGGCTGATGGATGCGGGCGTGACCGAGGACGAGGGCGTGAAGGCGCGGATCACCGAGGCCGCGCAGCCGCTCGAGGAGATCCGGAACGAGGTGGTGGCCGAGGCGGCCGCGCCGATCGGGGGCGACCGGGTGAACTGTCGGACCGGGGAGTGCGAAATGGGCAACCTGGTGGCCGACGCGATGCTCGACCGGGTGAAGGGGCAGGGGATCGAGGTGGCCTTCATGAATGGCGGGGGTGTACGGGCCAGCATCGACGCCGGTCCGATCACCATGGGCGAGGTGCTGACGGTGCTGCCGTTCCAGAACACGCTGTCGACCTTCCGGGTGACGGGCTCTGTGCTGAAGGAGGCGCTGGAGAACGGGGTGAGCCAGTTCGAGGAGGGGGCCGGGCGGTTCCCGCAGGTGGCGGGGATGAGCTTTGCCGTGGATCCGACCAAGCCGGTGGGCGAGCGGATCTCCGACGTGATGGTGGGCGGCGCGGCGCTTGACCCGGAGAAGCTCTACGGTGTGGCGTCGAACAACTATATCCGCAATGGCGGGGACGGCTATGCGATGTTCGTCGACGCGCAGGACGCCTATGATTTCGGGCCGGACGTGGCGAACGTGACGGCGGAGTACCTGGCGAAGGTGGGGCCTTACACGGCCTATACGGACGGGCGGATCAAGGTGGGGATGGAGTAGGAGGCTTGCGGCGTTTCCTGGGGGCCAGCCCCCAGACCCCCGGGATACTTGCGGCCAGAAGAAGCAGGGGCTGTGCCTTGCCGTGGCGGGGTGCGCCTTGCGATGATGATTGGGTTGCCATGTGCCGGAGTGAGCGCGTGAAGAAGATACCAATCGACGTTTCCGGGTGCCGGAATGAAGGAGACTTCTATGACCTGCAGTTGTCCGGGCTGAAGGCTCCGGGTTGGCATGGGCGAAACCTGGATGCGCTGTGGGACAGTATCACGAGTGATATCAACGGGGTTTCGCCGCCCTTTCTTGTCGAGGTGACGGGGCACCGACAGGCTTCGGAAGAGGTTGCCTTGCTGGTTTCGCGCGTTCGGTCGGTTTTCGAGGAGGCGCGGGAGGGTCGGCGCGTGGATGTGGGATTCAGGCTGGTCTGACGGCCTGCGCCTATCGCGTGGCTGATGACTTGAGCGGGAACGGTTCCCCAGGTTTGGACGAGAGCATCGGCCACTGAAGAACGCGATTGCGGGAAGCCGTCGCCGCGTTTGAGGCTATGTGGTCAGGTGCGTGACATCGGGGGTCAGCCCCCAAGCCCACGGGAGTATCTTTACCAAAAGAAGCAGGGGGCGGGTGGCTTGTGCCGGGCCGTCAGCCGTCGCGCCAGCGCAGGGTGGCTGCGGCGATGCGGGCGCCGAAGTGGCGGGCGGTTTCGAGGTCGTGCGCGTCGACCATCTGCGTCTTGTCGCGGGAGGAGGTGGCCATCAGGCCGAGGTAGCTGCCCGGGGCGTTGAGGCCGGGTTTGTCGGGGTGGACCGGGGCGCCGATCTCGGCCTGGCCGACCCAGATCATGCCCATCTGCGCCGCGTAGACCGCGAGGCGGATGAGCGTGGAGAGCTTGTCGCCCGAGGGGTAGGTGGCCACCGTCAGGCCGCCCGCGATCTTGTCGCGCCAGGGGAGGTCGGGCCAGCGGTCTGCGGCGTCTTCGAGGAAGCGGTCGAAGCCCGCGGCGGTGGAGCCCATGTAGGTGGGCGACGCGAAGAGGATGGCGTGGGCGTGTCGGAGGGTCTGCCAGTCGGCCTCGGTGATCTGTTCGACGTCGATGAGGGTGGCGCCGCCCGCGCCGTCGGCCACCGCTTCGGCCAGCACGCGGGTGTGGCCGTTGCCGGTGAAATAGGGGATGGCGATCAGGGGCGCGTCTGTCATGGCACGCAGGCTGCGCCGGAACGGGGGCGGGTGCAAGCGCGGGCTTTGCACACTTGTCTTTGCATCCCCGCACGAAACCGGCCTATCCTTCGGCGGGCATTGGATAATCCGGGGGCGGCATGAGCAAGGTCAGGGAGCAGTACGAGGCGTTTCCCTATCCGGAGAGGGACCCGGAGGAGGAGCGCAAGCGGCTGATCACCGGGTCGCCCTCGCTGCCGCAGGAGATCGACCATTTCGTCTTTGGCGGGCAGCGGGTTTGGTCCGAGCCGCTCAGGGTGCTGGTGGCCGGGGGCGGGACGGGTGACGGGCTGATCCAGCTGACGGCATTGCTGACGCAGTACGGCAAGCTCTTTGAGGCGGTCTATGTGGACCTGTCGGAGGCCTCGCGCCGGGTGGCGGAGGCACGGGCCGAAGTGCGGGGGTTGAAGAACATCCGCTTCGTCACCGGGAGCCTGCTGGACGCCGCGGAGTACGGCGAATTCGATTACATCGATTGTTGCGGGGTGCTGCATCACCTGCCGGAGCCCGAGGCCGGGTTCGAGGCGCTGCGGGGCGCACTGGCGCCCGGGGGCGGGATGGGCTTCATGGTCTATGCGCCCTATGGCCGGTCGGGGGTCTACACGTTGCAGGCGGCGTTCGGGACGCTTTATGGCGACCTGCCGCCGGGGGAGCGGATCGCGAAGGCGAGAGAGGTGTATGAGCGGCTGCCGGAGGGGCATCCGTTCAAGGCGAACCGGAACGTCAACGATCACAAGAGCGGGGATGCGGGGTTCTACGACCTGCTGCTGCATACGCAGGACCGGGCCTATGACGTGCCCGCGCTGCTGGACGTGCTGGAGCGGACGGGGTGGGCGTTGAGCGGGTTCACCGTGCCGGCTTTGTATGATCCGAGCCGGTTGGCCGAGGTGCCGGAGGGCTTGAGCGCGCCGGAGCGGATGGCGCTTGCCGAGCAGTTGCTGGGCACGATCCGGACGCATACGGGCTATGCCGTGCCGAAGGCCGAGGCGCGCGGGCCGGCGAGCGGCCGGAACCGCACCCTCGTGCCGCAGATCAAGGGCGTGCAGGCGGCGCAGCTGGCGCGGGCCGTGGCGCAGGGGCAGAAAGTGACGCTGGGCTCGGACGGGCTGAGCGAGGCGCTGGTGCTGCCGAAGGAGGCCGCGCCGCTGATCGGGGCCGTGGACGGGCGGCGGAGCCTGTCCGAGATCGCCGCCGCCTGCCGGGCCGATCCGATCGGGTTCGGAGCGCTGTGGGGAAAGGTCGAGGCGAAGCTTGGGCCCTGGGGCATGCTGCTTTATTCCTCGGTGCTGCGATAGGCGGGTGCGGTCACGCGCTCGTGCGGGGACGTTGATTGATAGGGCCGGGGGTGGGCCCCTAGGCTGAGCGGAGCGACAGAAGGAGAGCCGATGACGGAAGCCGGGGCGCGCAAGGGTTGGATCGACGCGGTCATTTTCGACCTGGGCCGGCAGGTGCGATGGTCGTTCCTGCCGCCGCTGATGGTCTATTTCGCCTACGGGTTCACCGGGCTGACGGCGATCGTGGGCACGTTCTTCGTCAAGGATTACCTCGATCTGTCGGCCGCCTACCTGGCCGGGCTGGCCTTCTGGGCGGGGCTGCCCTGGGCGCTGAAGATGCCGCTGGGGCACCTGGTCGACATCATCTGGAAGTGGAAATGGCTGCTGGTCTGGATCGGCGCCGGGCTTCTGGCGGCGAGCGTCTTCATCATGTACCTCGTGCTGACCGAGCGCGAGATGATGGCGGCGGTGATGCCGCTGAGCTCGTGGTACGTGACGAGCTTCCTGCTGGCGCCCTGTGGCGTGGTACTGCAGGACGCGGTGGCCGATGCCATGTCGGTGGAGGCGGTGCCGAAGGTCGACAGCGCGGGCAACCCGATCTCGGACGAGGACGAGAAGGCGATGCATGTGACCATGCAGACGCTGGGCCGGTTCGCGCTGATTTCCGGCACGGTGGTGGTGGCGGCGCTCAATATCTACATGTTCCGGGGCATCGAGGCGCTGAGCCCGGCGGCGAAGGCGGAGATCTACGCCGATATCTACCTGGCGGCGCTGGCGATCCCGGTGATCTCGGTCTCGGGCGTGGTACTGGCCGGGGTGCAGAAGGCGGTGAAGAAGCGCCGGCTTGAGCGGCAGGGGCTGGCGCGCGAGGAGGTCGAGGCGGCCTTTGCCCGGCCCGACGAGGAGACCAGGCCCAACATGTGGTATTTCATCGGCGGCGGTGCCTTCGTGGCGCTGACGCTGATCTTCGGGCTGGGCCAGGTGCCCTACGGGCAGGAGATCATCTTTGGCGGGTCGCTGATCATCGTGATCCTGCTCATGCGGCAGCTGGTGGCGGTGCTGCCGGAGGCGCAGGCGAGGACGCTGATCGGGACGGCGGTGATCATCTTCGCCTTTCGCGCCGTGCCGCGGCCGGGCGACGGGGTGGCGTGGTTCAACATCGACGTGCTGGGGTTCGACCAGCAGTTCCTGTCGGTGCTGTCGCTGATTACCTCGGTGCTGACGCTGGCAGGGATGGTGGTGCTGCGGCCGCTGATGGCGCATCGGTCGATCGTCTATATCGTGGTGCTGCTGACGCTGGCGGCGGGGGTTCTGACCCTGCCGAATATCGGGTTGTATTACGGGATACAGGATATCACCGCGCCACTGACCGGGGGCGTGGTGGATGCGCGGTTCATCGCGATCCTCGATACCGCGATCGAGTCGCCCTTGGGGCAGATCGCGATGATCCCGATGTTGGCGTGGATCGCGAAGAACGCTCCGGGGGACCTGAAGGCCACGTTCTTCGCGGTGATGGCCTCGTTCACCAACCTGGCGCTGTCGGCGAGCACGCTGGGGACCAAGTATCTCAACCGGGTCTACACCATCCGGCGCGAGGTGACGGACCCGGAAAGCGGGGCGGTGACGATGCAGCAGGACTATTCGGAGCTGGGCTGGCTGCTGATCACGGTGGCGGTGGTGACGGTGGTCGTGCCGCTGGTGGTGGTGGCGGTGATCCAGCGAAGCCGGCTGAAGAGCGTGGATTAGCGCTTGCGGACGGGGCCGTGGTGTCAATACTCCGTCGGCATGATGGGATTGATGAAACGGTACGTGGCCATTGCGCTGGCGGCCCTGCTGGCGGGGCCGGTGGCGGCGGATGAGATCACGGTCTTCGCGGCGGCGAGCCTGAAGAACGCGATGGACGAGGTGGCCGACGGGTTCGAGGCGGCGGCCGGGCACGAGGTGACGGTGTCCTATGCCGGGTCGTCGGCGCTGGCGCGGCAGATCGAGCTGGGGGCGCCGGCGGATGTGTTCATCTCGGCCAATCCCGGCTGGATGGACCGGCTGGAGGAGGCCGGGACGGTCGAGGACGGCACGCGGATCGACCTGCTGGGCAACCGGATCGTTTTGATTGCGCATGGTGCGGCTGACCCGGTGGAGATCGGGCCGCGGATGGACCTTGGCGCGATGCTGGGCGAGGGGCGGCTGGCGATGGCGCTGGTGGATGCGGTGCCGGCGGGGATTTACGGCAAGGCAGCGCTGGAGAGCCTCGGGCAGTGGCAGGCGGTCGAGCCCCGCGTGGTGCAGGCCGACAACGTGCGCGCCGCGCTGAAGCTGGTGGCGATCGGCGAGGCGCCGATGGGCGTGGTCTATGCCACCGATGCGGCCGCCGAGGAGGGCGTGAGCGTGCTGGGCGTGTTCCCCGAGGACAGCCACCCGCCCATCGTCTACCCGGCGGCGGCGATGAGCGGCCGGGTGGGGCCGATGGTGGCGGAATTCCTGGGCTATCTGCAAAGCGGGGCGGCGCGCGAGGTGTTCGAGCGGCACGGGTTCACCGTGCTGGCGGACTAGCCGGCATGGGATGGCTTGGCCCCGAGGAGTGGCAGGCGGTGGCGCTGTCGCTTCGGGTGTCGTTCTGGGCGACGCTGGTGGCGCTGCCGATTGGCATCTTCACCGCCTATGCGCTGGCGAGGTGGCGGTTTCCGGGCAAGCAGGTGGTGAACGGGCTGGTGCACCTGCCGCTGATATTGCCGCCGGTGGTGACGGGGTACCTGCTGTTGCTGACCTTCGGGACGACGGGGCCGGTGGGGGGCTTGCTGGAAAAGGTGGGAATCGTCTTTGCCTTCCGCTGGACCGGGGCGGCGCTGGCGGCCGGGGTGATGGCGTTTCCGCTGATGGTGCGGGCGATACGGCTGTCGATCGAGTCGGTGGACCCGAAGCTCGAGGAGGCGGCGGCGACTTTGGGGGCGTCACGGGCGTGGGTGTTCGTGACGGTGACCTTGCCGCTGATTTTGCCGGGGGTCTTGGCCGGGGCCATATTGGCCTTCGCCAAGGCGATGGGAGAGTTCGGGGCGACGATCACGTTCGTTTCCAACATTCCGGGGCAGACGCAGACGCTGCCCTCGGCGGTCTATGCGTTTTTGCAGGTGCCCGGCGGCGAGGGGCCGGCGATGCGGCTGGTGATCGTGTCGGTGGTGATCGCGATGGGGGCATTGCTGCTGTCCGAGGTCGTGGCGAGGCGGGCGGCCTCAAGGGTGGCGGGCGGATGACGCTGGCGGTGGATATCGGGCATACGCTGGGCGGGTTCCGGCTGGACGTGTCCTTCGACGCGCCGCCGGGGGTGACGGTGCTGTTCGGTCGGTCGGGGTCGGGGAAGACCTCGGTCATCAATGCCGTGGCGGGGTTGTTGAAGCCCGACCGTGGGCGCGTGGCGGTGGACGGCGCGGTGCTGGTCGATACGGACGCGGGCCGGTGGCTGCCGCCGCACCGGCGCAGGCTGGGGTATATCTTCCAGGAGGGGCGGCTCTTCCCGCATATGACGGTGAAGCAGAACCTGTCCTATGGGCGGTGGTTCGCCGGGAATGGCGCGACCGAGAGCATGGATCACGTGATCGACATGCTGGGGATCGGGCATTTGCTGTCGCGGCGGCCGGGTGGCCTCTCGGGCGGTGAGAAGCAGCGGGTGGCAATCGGGCGGGCGTTGCTGGCGGGGCCGCGCTTGTTGCTGGCGGACGAGCCGCTGGCGGCGCTGGACGAGGGGCGGAAGGCGGAGATCCTGCCGTATTTCGAGCGGCTGCGGGACGAGGTGTCGGTGCCGATCCTCTATGTCAGCCATTCTGCGGCGGAGGTGGCAAGGCTGGCAACCACGGTGGTGGTGCTGCAGGACGGCAAGGTCGTCCGGCAGGGGCCGGCGGGCGAGGTGCTGAGCGATCCGGAGGTGATGCCGACGGGGGTGCGGGGCGCCGGGGCGCTGCTGGTGGCCAGGGTGGCGCGGCACCACGACGACGGGCTGACCGAGTTGGAGGCGGGCGGCGCGGCGCTGTTCCTGCCAATGGTGGCGCAGGAGGTCGGGCGCGAGGTGCGGGTGCGCGTGGCGGCGCATGACGTGATATTGGCGCGGGAGAAACCGGTGGGGCTGTCGGCGCTGAACCTGCTGCCGGGGACGGTCTCGGCGATTCGGCCGGGGGACGGGCCGGGCACGCTGGTGTCGCTGGAGACGCCCGCCGGAACCGTTCTGGCGCGGGTGACGCGGCGCTCGGCGCAGGCGCTGGGCCTGGAGGTTGGCGCGGCCTGTCATGCGGTCATCAAGACGGTGGCGATCGCGCCCGAGGATGTGGGCGGGCTTTGACCGGCACGGCGGGCGCCGCACAGTTTTCTTGACGGGTGCCGCCGCGATGACCGACAGTGACAGGACCGAGACTGCCGAAACAGGCGCCGGCCGCAAGGTCAGGCCGTGACCGGCGGGAAGGGCAGATTGCAGGCAAGACAGGGTCGCGGTGGCGATGGTCGCCCCTCCTGTGTTCGGGCAGCGGAACGCTGGCTTGAAACAGGGAGGAACATCATGCGGGTCTTTACGGTTCTCGGACCATCGCAATCCGGTAAATCGACATTGGTGGAGGGGCTGATCGGGCTGGAGGAGCAGCGCGCTCAGGTGCTGGATATTCCCGGCGTGGCGAAGGTGAGCCAGTTCGGTTTCATGGGCGACGACTGGACGGCGGTGGATATTGCCGGTGGTGCGGAAAACCTGTCGACGGCGGGGCCCGCGCTGGCGGGGAGCGATGCGGCGGTGCTCTGCGTCGGGGCCGATCCCGAGGCCGCGGTGCTGGCGGCCCCCTATTTCCGGGTGATCGAAGAAGCAGGGGTTCCCTGCTTTCTTTTTGTGAACCGGGTGGATGCGGCGGCGGGCCGGATGAGCGAGGTGATCGCTTCGTTGCAGGTGTATTGCCGGCACGGGATTGCATTGCGGCAGGTGCCTATTCGCGAGGATGGGCAGATCGTCGGTGCGGTGGACCTGATATCGGAGCGGGCCTGGCAGTACCGGGAGGGGGAGCCGTCGGCGCTGGTCGAGATCCCCGACAGCGTGGCGAGCCGCGAGCAGGAGGCTCGGGAGCACCTGCTGGAGGCGCTGGCGGATTTCGATGACGGGCTGATGGAGCAGCTGATCGAGGACAGGCAGCCGCTGACCGAGGATGTCTATCACACCGCGACGAGCGTGTTGCAGCATCATGACCTCGTGCCCGCGCTGATGGGCTCGGCCGAGCATCGCAACGGGATGCTGCGGCTGATGAAGTCCTTGAGGCACGAGGCGCCGGGGGTCGAGGTGGCCCGCGAGCGGTTGTCTGAAGGGGCGACATCGGTGGCCGTGGGGCTGCTGGCCGATCACGTGAAGCATCTTGGCAAGACGGTGATGGTAAGGGCGCTGGGCGATGGCGTGGGCAATGGCAAGCCGCTGGGCGGCAAGGCGGTGGGGAGCATCACCGGGCTCGATGCGAAGTCGCCCCTGCCGGAGTTGGCGCCGGGGGATGTGGGGCTGACGATGAAGTCGGACCATTTGAAGGCCGGCGAGGTGTACGAGGCCGGGTCGGCTCATCCGCTGCCGGAATGGGCACAGGCGCATGAGCCGGGGTACCGGCGGCTGATCGAGCCGGCGCATGAGCGGGACGAGGCAAGGCTGTCATCGGCGCTGGAGCGGTTGTCGGAGATCGATACCGGGATACGGGTCGAGCAGGATGCGCAGTCGGGTCATGCCGTGTTGTGCGGGCAGGGGCCGCAGCATTTCCGGCGGTTGGCGTCGAAGCTTGCCGACGGGTTCGGGATCGAGGTGACGGAGCATCACGTGCCGCCCGCCTATCGCGAGACGATCCGCAAGCCGGTCACCTGCCATCACCGGCATCGCAAGCAGTCGGGCGGGGCGGGACAGTTCGCCGACGTGGTGATCGACGTGATGCCGTTGGCGCGTGGGACGGGCGTTGCCTTTGACGAGGTGGTGAAAGGGGGCGCCGTGCCGCGCAACTATATCCCGGCGGTCGAGGCCGGGGTGCGGGATGCCCTGACCGAGGGGCCGAACGGCTTTCCGGTGGTCGACGTGAGCGTGACGCTTAAGGACGGCAAGCACCATTCGGTCGACAGTTCCGACTTTGCCTTCCGCACCGCCGGGAAGAACGCGATGAAGGAGGCGATGGCGGAGAGCGGGGCGACGGTGCTGGAGCCGATCGCGCAGGTGCTGATCCATGTGCCGTCGGTTTATGCCGGGGGGCTGGTGCCGACGATCTCGGGGATGAAGGGACAGGTGATGGGGTTCGAGGGCCACCCGACCGCCGCCGGGTGGGACGTGTTCCGCGCCATGCTACCGATGACGGCGCTGGACGAGCTGACGCATACGCTGGCGAGTGCGGCGCGGGGGACGGCGTGGTTCACCGCCGAGTTCGACCATTACACCGAGGTTCGGGCAGAGGAGTTGGCGAAGGCTTGAAGTTGGGCACGAGGCCCCGGCTCGGGGGCCGGGGCGGGTGTTACGGCTTGAGGGCGGCGAGCGCTTCCTTCAGGTCGAGCGCGCCGTCGTAGAGGGCGCGGCCGGAGATGGCGCCGTTGAGCGGCGCGCCGCAATCGCGGAGTGCCAGCAGGTCGTCGAGGCTGGAGACGCCGCCGGAGGCGATGACGGGGATCGAGACGGCGTTGGCCAGCGCCGCCGTGGCCTCGATGTTGGGGCCCTGCATGGCGCCGTCGCGGTTGATGTCGGTGTAGATGATCGCGGCGACGCCGGCGTCTTCGAAGGATTGCGCGAGGTCGGTGACCTGTACGTCGGTTTTCTCGGCCCAGCCGCGGGTGGCGACGAGGCCGTTGCGGGCGTCGATGCCGACGGCCACCTGCCCGGGGAAGGCGGAGGCGGCCTCGCGCACCAGCGCGGGGTTTTCCACTGCCACGGTGCCGAGGATGACGCGCTTGAGGCCCTTTTCGAGCCAGCGTTCGATTGTGGCCATGTCGCGGATGCCGCCGCCAAGCTGGGTGGGGACGGAGACACGCTCTAGGATCGCCTCGACGGCGGCGGCGTTTACCGGCTCGCCCGCGAAGGCGCCGTTCAGGTCGACGAGGTGCAGCCATTCGCAGCCCGCCTCGACGAATTGCGCCGCCTGGCTGGCCGGGTCGTCGTTGAAGACGGTGGCCTTGTCCATCTCGCCCTTGAGCAGGCGGACGGCCTGGCCGTCCTTGAGGTCGATCGCGGGGTAGAGGATCATCGGCACGGGCTCCTTCTGCTGCCGAACGGGGCTTTGGCATGACGCTGCGAAAAATGCAACGCGACCCGACGTCAGACTTGATCGGTTGCGGGAACCCTCGCCAAGCTGCGGCCATGTTTTAAAGGGAGGAGAACCTATGAAACGACTAGCAATGACCATTGCGGCGCTGGGCCTGAGCGCGGGCGCGGCGTTCGCCGATCCGGTGGAAGGCACGTGGAAGACCGAGCCGGGCGACAGCGGCGGCTACCTGCATGTAAGTGTCTACGGCTGTGGTGAGGCGATCTGTGGCGCGATCCGCAAGGCGTTCGACGCGCAGGGCCAGTCGAACGACAGCTACGAGCATCTCAACAAGCGGATGCTGTGGGACATGCAGGCCGAAGGCGGCGGGCAGTACGGCAACGGCAAGATCTGGGCGCCGGACCGGGGCAAGACCTACAATTCGAAGATGTCTCTGAACGGGAACACCCTGACCGTCGAGGGGTGTGTCGCGGTGTTCTGCCGGGGGCAGACCTGGACGCGGGTTCAGTGACCTGACCCGCGGGAGGGCGCGCTGCGCCTAGCGTTGGAATCCATAAGGATTTCAACGACTCCCCCGGGGTACTCCGGCCGGAAGACGCGCAGGCGGCGCGTCGTGTCAGGCGCCGCGCGGCAAGGGGTTCTTTGCCTTGTTGTAGGGCAGCCAGTCGGTGATCTCGGGGTAGTACATCTGCCGCCACTGGCGCACGCGGGGGTTCATCACCCGGCGCCAGACCGGGGGCACCATCGCCGCCATGGTCATGATCGGGTAGCCGTAGGGCAGTTGCGGCGCCTCGTCGACGCCGTAGTTCTGAAGGAGCGGAAAGCGTCGGTCGGGCTTGTAGTGGTGGTCGGAATGGCGCTGGAGGTTGATCAGCAGCCAGTTCGAGGCCTTGTGCGCCGCGTTCCAGCTATGCTGGGGTTTGACGTGTTCGTACTTGCCCTCGCCCAGGTGCTTGCGGGTGAGGCCGTAATGCTCGACATAGTTGACGAGTTCGAGTTGCCAGACCGCGACGAAGGCCTGCCAGAGGAACAGGAAAAGCCCGGCCCAGCCGCCGATCAGGATGGCGAGGAGCAGCATGAAGCCCTGCAGGGCCCAGTAGCGGAAGAACGGGTTGGAGAGGTCCGTCCAGGGCAGGCCCTTGCGGGCAAGCATGGCCTTTTCGGCCTTGAAGGCGGATTTCAGCGAACCGATCAGCACGCGCGGGAAGAAGCGGTGAAACCCCTCGTTGTAGCGCGCCGTCACCGGGTCGCGCGGGGTGCCGACATGGCGGTGATGCACCTGCAGGTGTTCGGAGCGGAAATGGGAGTAGAGCACCATCGACAGCAGCACGTCGCCGAGGAAGCGTTCGCCGCGGTCCTTCTGGTGCATGAGTTCGTGGGAGTAGTTGATGCCCACGGTGCCGGTGATGACCCCCACGCCGAAGAACAGCACGATGGTTTCCAGCGCCGAGAGATGGGCATCGCCCGGGCCGGTGACGTACCAGATCAGCCCGAAGAGCAGGGCGAACTGCACCGGCGGCCAGACCAGCGTGATGGCCTTGTACCATGTCAGGTCGTCCTCGCCCGTCTCGGGGTCGGCATTGTCGAGGTTGAGGCCGAGGATGGCATCGAGGATCGAGAAGAAATACCACGTCACGATGGGCAGGAGGATCACCGTCCAGCCGCCGACGGTGGCGCCGAGAATGGCAACGGGCACGAGCAGCAGCGACATCCAGAATGGGATGGCATTGTGCAGGTTGATGGCCTGTCTGGCAGGGATCATGGCGTGGCTCCTCGGTTCTTGCCCCGCGGTCAGTCTAGCGGGCATTTTCGAAGCTTCCATGAGCCAAGTCAAAAACCTTTCGCATGACGGTGGGTAACGAGGCGGGGCTGAAATCCCTCGGCAGTAGAAAGCTGCCGCGCGCCGGTTGGGTCTCAGTTGGGACGAGCGCCACGTCGATCTTCAGGCGCAGGTGGAAATGGGTGAAGGTGTGGCGGGCTTCCTCGGGGAGGCGGTGCCAGTTGGCCTCGACCGGCGGGGCGGGCCGTGGGTCTTCGTTCCAATCGCTGCCGGGCCAGCCCAGCATCCCGCCCAGAAGCCCGCTGTCGGGCCGGCGTTCCAGCAGCCATGCGCCATCGGTGCGGCGGGCGACATAGGCATAGCCGAAGCGGGTGGGCTTGGTCTTTTTCGGCGC
Source organism: Roseovarius sp. (assembly GCF_030373445.1). Classification (GTDB taxonomy): domain Bacteria; phylum Pseudomonadota; class Alphaproteobacteria; order Rhodobacterales; family Rhodobacteraceae; genus Roseovarius. Next base: position 39,651 of record NZ_JAUCYU010000016.1, on the reverse strand, counting down.
CTTTACGGGTAGGTCGGCTTGCACGCCGGCCCTGCGGGCGAGGCAAGGCTCGCGCCAGGGGCAGATGCCGCAGGCGGGGGAGCGCGGCGTGCAGATGGTGGCGCCGAGGTCCATGACGGCCTGGGCGTAGCAGCCGGGGCGCTCATTCGGGGTCATCCGGGCGGCGGCCGCCGTCATCTCGGGCTTGGCGGCGGGCAGGGGGGTGCGGATGTCGAAAAGCCGGGCCATCACCCGCTCGACATTGCCATCGACCACCACCTCCGGCGCGTCGTAGGCGATGGCCGAGATCGCGGCGGCGGTATAAGGGCCGATTCCTGGAAGGGCCAGCAGCCCCTCGCGCGTATCGGGGAAGCGGCCGTCATGCTCCTCCGCGACGACACGGGCGCATTTCAAAAGGTTGCGAGCGCGGGCGTAATAGCCAAGCCCCGCCCATTCGCCCATCACCACGCCATCCTCGGCGCGGGCGAGGTCTGTCACCGTGGGCCAGAGCGTGGTGAAACGTTCGAAATAGGCCTTCACGGCGGCGACGGTGGTCTGTTGCAGCATCACCTCGGACAGCCACACGCGGTAGGGATCGGGCCGCACGCCCGCCGCCCGCGCCGAAGGCCCCACGCGCCATGGCAGGTCGCGGGCATGCCGGTCGTACCAGTCGAGGAGTTCCTGAACCTGCCCGTCACGCATCTGTTATGCCTCTCCCTCATCTCGGGGGCTGTCATCGCCCGCCACTTGGCCTAAGTTAGGGCAGAAGCGCCGGGAGGTCAGCCATGCCCGCCCACAAGGGCACAACATTCGGTTTCAAGCGCGGTGCGACCCTGCTGGGGCCGCAAATCCGCAAGGCGTCCGAGACGCGGGGCTTTGCCGTGAGCCGCGTGCTGACCCATTGGGCCGAGATCGTCGGCGACGAGATCGCTGCCATCGCCCGCCCCGTCGAGGTCAGTTATGGCCGGCAGGGCTTCGGCGCAACCCTGTCGGTGCTGACCACCGGCGCGCAGGCCCCGATGCTGGAAATGCAGAAGGAAACCCTGCGCGAGCGGGTGAACGCGGCCTATGGCTATAACGCCATCGCCCGCATCCGCATCACCCAGACCGCCCCCACCGGCTTTGCCGAGGGGCAGGTCGCGTTCGAGACACGGCCCAAACAGGCCCCGCCGGCCGCGCCCGACCCCGAGGCCGGCCGGCACGCCGCCGAGATCGCCGCAACGGTCCATGACGAGGGGCTGAGGCAGGCCCTTGAAGCCCTGGGCCGGAACGTTCTATCCAGACGCAAACCCTGACCGAAGGAATTCCGCGATGAACCGCATGATCATCCCCGGGGCCGTGGCCCTTGCCCTTGTTGCCGGCCTGGCGTGGTGGCTGAACTCGCAGCCGACCCCGGCGCAGAGCGACCTGCCCTTTGCCGCCGTCAACGCGCAGCAGACCGATGCCGAAGCGACCGACGGCGCCGAGACGGAAGAGGCGGCCGAAACGGAAGACGGGGCCGCGACCGAAGAGGCCGCCGAGGCCGAAGACGGCGCCGCCACCGACGAGGGGGCCGAGGAAGAGATCGACACCTCCACCATCGTCGAGATGTCGCTGGGCAACCCCGACGCCGACGTCACGATGATCGAATACGCGTCGTTCACCTGCCCGCATTGTGCCAATTTCCACCAGAACCAGTTCAAGCAGCTGAAGGCGGATTACATCGACACCGACAAGATCAACTTCATCTACCGCGATGTCTATTTCGACCGCTACGGCCTGTGGGCCGGGATGGTCGCGCGCTGCGGCGGGGAGGAACGGTTCTTCGGCATCGCCGACATGCTCTACAAGCAGCAGCGTGACTGGATCGGCAACGGTCAGGACCCGGTCGCCATCGCCGACCGGCTGCGCAAGATCGGCAAGGTGGCCGGTCTGGAGGATGACCAGCTCGAGGCCTGCCTGACCGACAACCAGAAGGCCAAGACGCTGGTCGCCTGGTACCAGGAGAATGCCGAGGAAGACGACATCAGCTCGACCCCGACGCTGATGATCAACGGCGAGCAGCATTCGAACATGTCCTATGACGAGCTGAAAGAGGTACTGGACGAGGCGCTCGGCGAATGAAGGCAGCACCGCTGGCCGGGCTGAAGGTCGTCGAACTGGCCCGGATCCTTGCCGGGCCGTGGGCCGGGCAGACGCTCGCCGACCTGGGCGCCGAGGTGATCAAGGTGGAAAGCCCCGCGGGCGACGATACCCGCGCGTGGGGCCCGCCCTTCATCGAGCGGGGCGAGGACCGGACGGCCGCCTATTTCCATTCCTGCAACCGGGGCAAGGCCAGTGTTGCCGTCGATTTCCGCACCGAAGAGGGCCAGGCCCGGGTGCGGGAGCTGGTGGCGGAGGCCGATATCCTGATCGAGAATTTCAAGGTGGGTGGTCTGGCCAAGTACGGGCTGGATTATGCCAGCCTGTCGGAGCTGAACTCGGGGCTGATCTATTGCTCGATCACCGGGTTCGGGCAGGATGGACCTTATGCGCACCGGGCCGGGTATGACTACATCATCCAGGGCATGTCCGGTTTCATGTCGATCACCGGCGACCCCGACGGCCAGCCCCAGCGCGCGGGCGTGGCGGTGACAGACCTGTTCACCGGGCTTTATTCCGTGGCCGGTATCCTGGCCGCGCTGCACCAGCGCGAGCGGACGGGAAAGGGCCAGCATATCGACATGGCGCTGCTCGACTGTGCGGTGGCGGCGACGGCGAACCAGGCGATGAACTACCTCGCCACCGGCACGCCGCCGGGGCGGACGGGGAACTATCACCCCAACCTCGCGCCCTACCAGGTGTTCGATTGCGCAGACGGCTATATTATCATCGCCACCGGCAACGATGCGCAGTACCAGCGGCTGTGCCGGGTGCTGGGCTGCGACGACCTGGCGGAAGCGCCGGACTACCTGCGCAATGCCGACCGGGTGGCGAATCGCGAGGCGCTGATCGCGGCGCTGACGGCGCGGACGGTGACGTTTTCCAAGGCCGACCTGCTGGCCGCCTGCGAGGCCGAGGGCATTCCCGCCGGGCCGATCAATGACCTGTCGGAGGTGTTCGAGGATCCGCAGGTGAAAGCGCGCGGGATGCGGGTGGAGCTTGACGGCGTGCCGGGCGTGCGGGGGCCGTTCCGGTTCTCGGATGCGGAGCTGGCGCTGGAGCGGCCTTCGCCGAAGCTTGGCGAGGACGGGTGAGATTCGGGGCGATGGTGGGTTTCACCCACCCTACGCGACGGTGGCGGGCAACGTGAAGTAGGGTGGGTGCCAACCCACCTTTGGGAAGAGAGCGGTGGGTTTCACCCACCCTACGGCAGCATGTTCAACGCTGTATCAAAAGCCGACCAATCTTCCACCTCCAGCCTTACCGGCAGGGTCAGGACCTTCTGACGGAACGACTGGGGCAGGCGGACGGCGTCTTTCTCTGTCGTGACGAGCTGGGCGTTCAGCAGCTTGGCCTCGGCCTCGAGCCGGGTCATCAGGGCCTGTGTCAGCGGCTGGTGATCCTCCAGCGCCTCGGCGCGGGACAGTTCGGCGCCCTGCGCGCGGAGGGTGGCGAAGAACTTCTCGGGGTGGCCGATGCCGGCGAAGGCGAGGAAGCGGGTGCCGGACCAGTCCATGCCGGTCTGCAGCGGGGCGAGGTGGCCGGTCAGGGCAGGAACGGTGAGGGAGGGGCCCCATGTTTCGCGGAAGGCCGCCTGTGCGTCTGCGGGCCCGATGCTGAGCAGCAGGTCGGCGCGGGAGAGGCCGGTTGCCACCGGTTCGCGCAGGGGGCCCGCCGGTATGCAGAGCCCGTTGCCGAAGCCACGGGCGGCGTCGACCACCACGAGCGAGAGGTCCTTGGCCACCGAGGGGTTCTGGAACCCGTCATCCATCACGATCACGTCGGCCCCGGCCTGTGCCGCCGCCCGCGCCGCTGCCGCCCGGTCGCGGCCGATCCAGACGGGGGTGAAGGCGGCGATCAGGAGCGGTTCGTCGCCGACCTCGGCATAGCCGTGACGTTTCGGGTCAACCTCGACCGGGCCGGTCAGCGTGCCGCCATAGCCGCGCGAGACGACGATGGGCTTCAGCCCCTTGGCCTGCAGCCGCTGTACCAGCGCGATGACGGTCGGAGTCTTGCCGGTGCCCCCGGCGTTCAGGTTGCCGACGCAGATCACCGGCACGCCGGGCCGGATACCCTCGGCTCCGGCCAGCCGCCGCGCCGTGGCCCGCGCGTAGAGCGCGCCGAGGGGCGACAGCAGCCGCGCCGCAAGGCCCGGCGCCACGGGCGGCCTGTCCCAGAAGGCGGGCGCGCGCATCAGGCCACCGTGCGTTCGTCTAGGGCGAGGAGGATGGCGTCGACAAGCTGATCCATCACCGCCGCGCTCTGGGTGGCCACGTCCCATGCCGCGTGGGCCATGGCCGCCGACTGGTCGGGCGGGATGATCCGCTGTACCGCCTCGGCGAGCGTATGCGCGTCGCGCACGATGCGGGCCGCGCCGGCCTCGGCAAAGCGGGAATAGGCGGCGAGGTAGGTGCGGATATTGGGCCCGTAGAGGATGGCCGAGCCATGCGCCGCCGGCTCGTTCGGATCGCTGCCATGGGCGCCGGCGATGAGCGACGAGCCCATGAAGCAAATCGGCGAGATCCGGTACCACAGCCCCAGCTCGCCCCGCGTGTCGGCGAGGATCACCTGCGTCGTTTCGTCGGGCAGGGCGCCGTCGGACCACGTGATATACCGCATCCCGCTGGCCTTCAGCGCTGCGTGATACGGGGCGCTGTTTTCCGGCTCGGCGGGGGCGATCACCAGAAGCACGCGGTGCGACATGCCGATGACCGCCTCGTTCGCCTCGAGCACGGTGGCCAGTTCGTCGACATGCAGCCGGGCCGCCAGCCAGATCGGCCGCCCGCGCAGGAGGCCCGTCAGCTCTTCGTGGTCGCTTTCGTTATACGGAAGCGGCTTCGATTCCTCGCGCAGCGCGCCCGTCACGCGGATGGTGGCATCGCGCAGCCCGACACGGCGGCGGAGGAAAGTCTCGGTGCCCGGCGAGCGGGCCATGATGAACGAGAACCGCCGCAACGCGCCCCGGCTGGAATTGGGCAACAGGCGCCAGCCCGGCTGTGTCAGCCGCGATTCGTCCGCATCGACGAGGTAGAGCGGAATGCCCGTCCGGTGCGCGGCGGCCAGGATCGCCGGTCTCAGGTCGCCGGCCGTCCAGACGCAGATATCGGGGCGCCAGTGGTTCACGAAGGCCTGCGCCGGGCCCGAGCTGTCGGCCGGGATGGGATGGACGTAGACGCTGCCGGGCTCGTCGGGAAGGATGTCGGGTGCGCCTGTCAGCAGCACGTGGATGTCGGGCCGGGCATGGGCCAGCCGGTCGGCGAGGTGCAGCGCCACGTCGGAATGGGTGCGGGTGGTGGCATGGCACCAGACGACCTCGCCCTCGGGCCGCGAGGCCGGGGCGGAGACCTTGCCCGCGCCCGGCGGGGTGGGGGTGTCTGTTGCCGGTTTGCGCCCGTCCACGGCCGGTCAGCCCAGTTCCTCGGTCGACGAGGCCGGGGTTTCCTCGTCGCGCAGGCGGTGCAGGTGGGCGATGTAGTAGCGCATATGCGCGTTGTCGACGGTGCGGTGCGCCTCGGATTTCCACGCGTTGTAGGCGCTCTCGTAATCGGGGAAGATGCCGACGATATGCAGGTCGTCGACATTCTTGAAGACATTGCGCGAGGGGTCTTCCAGCTCGCCGCCGAAAACGAGGTGCAGGCGTTGGGTCATGGCGTGTCCTCCCGCTTGGGTCAAATCGGGCGCAGGGTAGTCCTTTGCCCGGCAGGGTCAAGCGCGCCGCCTTGACGGGGGGCGGGAAAGCGGCCAGTCAGAGGGAGGTTTCCAGCGGGATCGTTCCACCATGCCCAAGCCCTTTCTTATCCTGCAACTGCGCCCCGAACAGGAGGCCTCCGACGACGAGTTCGCGGCGATCCTGCGCAAGGGCGGGCTGGAGGAGGGGCAGGCGCGGCGGGTGCGGCTGGACCGCGAGGATCTGCCCGGCGATCTGCGGCTTGACGCGTTTTCCGGGGTGATCGTGGGCGGCGGTCCCGGCTGTGTCAGCGACGCGCCAGAGGAGAAGACCGAGGCCGAGGCGCGGATCGAACGGCAGGTTCTGTCGCTGATGCCCGAGATCACGGCGCGCGATTTTCCCTTTCTCGGCTGCTGCTACGGGATCGGCATTCTCGGCAAGCACCTGGCCGGCGATGTCAGCAAGCGGGCGCATGGCGAGGCGGTGGGCACCTCGGCCTGCGAGGTGACGGCCGAGGGCAAGGACGACCCGCTGCTCGATGGCGTGCCGACGGCGTTCGACGCCTTCGTCGGCCACAAGGAGGCCTTGCAGGCGCTGCCGCAGGGCTGTGTGCACCTCGTGCGGTCGGAGGCCTGCCCCTTCCAGATGGTCCGCCACGGCGCGCATGTCTATGCCACGCAGTTCCACCCCGAGGCCGATGCGGACGGGTTCGAAACCCGCATCCGCATCTACCGCAACAAGGGGTATTTCCCGCCCGAGACGGCGGATGACCTGATCGCCATGTGCCGCGCGGCTGAGGTGTTCGCGCCGGAGATGATCCTGCGGAATTTCGTGGCGCGCTACGGCTGAGGGCTTAGCCCTCGATCATGTCGACCCGCGTGGCGTGGCGGCCGCCCTCGAACTCGGCTTCGAGGAACGCGTCGACGATGTCGAGCGCCAGCCCTTCGCCCACAACCCGCGCCCCGAGCGACAGGATGTTGGCATCGTTGTGCTGGCGGATCATCCGGGCCGAGAACGTGTCGGAGCAGACGCCGCAGCGGATGCCCTTCACCTTGTTGGCGGCCATCATGATGCCCTGCCCGGTGCCGCAGAGGATGATGCCCAGCGCGCAATCGCCCGAGGCAACCTTGTCCGCCGCCGCCTGTCCGTGCTTGGGGTAGTGGGTGCTTTCGGGCGTCATCGGCCCGATATCCACGGCCTCCCACCCGGCGGCGGTGATGTGCGCGGCGATCGCCTTGCGAAGGTCGATGGCGGCGTGGTCGCTGGAGAGGACGATGCGCTTGGCTTCTGTCATGGCAGGGGTGCCCCGATCTGGAGTGTCGTGAATGGGAGGTGGGGACTGCCTAGCAAACCCGGCCGGCTTTCGGAAGCCCGAAAGGGCGTCGCCGCGGGCGGTATCTTGCCGCGGATCGGGTGGGGGCTTGCGGTGCCGGGCGAATCGTAACATATGAAGTTACATGAAACGGGACAGCCGCCTTTCCTCGGTCCTCCACGCGCTCCTGCACATGGCCGAGCGGGACGCGCCGATGACCTCGGAACAGCTTTCGCGCTGCCTCGGGACCAACCCGGTGGTGGTAAGGCGCACCATGGGGTTCCTGCGCCGGGCCGGGATCGTGGCGTCGGACCGCGGGCAGGCCGGGGGCTGGCGGATCGCGGCGGACCTGTCGGCGATCACCCTGCGCGACCTGCATGTCGCGCTGGAAGAACCGGGTTTCTTCGCCATCGGCCACCGCAACGATACGCCCGACTGCCTTGTCGAGCAGTCGGTGAATGCCGCGCTGGACCAGACCCTGGCCGAGGCCGAGGCGCTGCTTCTTCGGCGCATGGGAGAGATCACGCTGGCCGATCTCGCCAAGGATTTCGCAACACGCTTCGCCGCCCGGCGGCAGCAGGTCGAGGATTGGAAGAATGGTGCATGATGTTGTTATCATTGGCGGCGGCTATGCCGGTATGGCAGCGGCGCTTCAGTTGCTGCGCGCCCGGCGGTCGGTGGCCGTGATCGATGCCGGGCTGCGTCGGAACCGGTTTGCCAGCCATGCCCATGGGTTCCTGTCGCAGGACGGCGTGCCGCCCGACCAGATTGCCGCGCAGTCGCGGGCCCAGTTGGAGCGCTATCCCGACCTGACATGGATCGAGGGGGAGGCGATATCGCTCGACGGGCCGCGGGATGCCTTCGTGGTCGGGCTGAACGACGGGGCGCCCCTCACCGGGCGCCGGATCCTGATGGCCGCCGGGGTGCGGGACGCATTGCCGGAGATCGAGGGGATCGAGGAACGCTGGGGCCGGTCGGTGTTTCATTGTCCCTATTGCCACGGCTACGAGCTTGACCGGGGCCGGATCGGCGTGATCGGCAGCGGGCCGATGTCGGTGCATCAGGCGGAATTGCTGACGGAATGGGGAAGTGTCACCTTTTTTCCCAATGGCGCTGTCGAGCTTGAGGCCGACCTACGCGAGGCGCTGGAGACGCGCGGGGTGACGGTCGAGGAGGCGGTCATCGAGAGGATCGAAGGCACCGCCGACATTTGCCTTGCCGATGGCCGCCGGCTTGCCTTTGCGGGGCTCTTCGCCGCGCCGACCGTCTCGCCCGCCAGCCCGCTGGCGGAACGGGCCGGCTGCGCGCTGGAGGACACGCCGATGGGGGTGATCCTTCGCACCGATGCTGCCAAGCAGACCTCGGTGCCCGGCATTTATGCCTGTGGCGACGTGGCCTCCATGCCGCATTCCGTCTCGCTGGCGGTGGGCGATGGCGCGATGGCCGGGGCGCAGGTGCACCGCTCGCTGGTCTGGCCGGAGGCATGAGCGGGACAACGATGCCGCAGGCCCCGGCGATGCGCCCATCCATGCCGAGAGGGTGGCGCGGCAGGTGCCCGGGCTACCTGATCTGCATGTGATGACCGGCCTGCTTCCGGCCGAGCGGGTGCCGGCGCCCGCCAAAACGAAAAGGCCGCGGGCAATGCCGCGGCCTTTCCGGTGTCTGTGAGGCGGGCTCAGTTCGCGCCGTTCAGCGCCGTCAGCCCCTTGAGGATGTCGATGGCATAGGCCAACTGGTAATCCTCGTCGCGCAGCTTGGCGGCCTCTTCGGCGCGCTCCTGCTCTTCCTCGATCTGGCGGATTTCGTCCTCGGACAGGCTGTCATTGTCCAGCCGGCCGCGCAGGTCCGCCTCGGAGCGCGAGCGGGGGCGGGTGGTGTCTTCCGCCTCGTCCTCTTCCTCGCTCGCGGGGGTGGTGCGGGGCTGGGCCACGACGATGTCGGGCGACACGCCCAGCGCCTGGATCGAGCGGCCTGACGGGGTGTAGTAGCGCGCGGTGGTCAGGCGCATCGCGCCATCGCCCCGCAGCGGCATCACCGTCTGGACCGAGCCCTTGCCGAAGCTCTTGGTGCCGACCACGATGGCGCGGCGGTGATCCTTGAGGGCACCGGCGACGATTTCCGACGCGCTGGCCGAGCCGCCATTGATCAGCACCACCATCGGCAGGCCGTTGGCGAGGTCGCCCTCGGTCGCGTTGAAGCGCTCGCCATCCTCGGGGTTGCGGCCCCGGGTGCTGACGATCTCGCCCTCGTCGAGGAAGGCGTCGGCCACCTTGATCGCCTGGGTCAGCAGCCCGCCGGGGTTGTTGCGCAGGTCGAGCACGATGCCGGTGACCTTGTCCATCCCGCCGGCTTCCTCGATCTGTTCGTTGAGGCCGCTTTCGAGGTTCTTGAATGTCTGGTCGTTGAAGGTGGTCACGCGGAGGACGACCGAGTTCCGTTCGGTCCGGGCGCGCACGGCGGTCAGCTTGATGGTGTCGCGGATGATCGAGACGTCGAACGGCTCGGCCTCGCCCTCGCGCACCACGGTGATCACGATTTCCGAGCCGACCGGCCCGCGCATCATGTCGACCGCCTCGTCGAGGGTCAGGCCCAGCACGCTTTCGCCGTCGACATGGGTGATGAAGTCGCCCGCCTCGACGCCCGCGCTGTCGGCCGGGGTGCCGTCGATCGGCGAGACGACCTTCACGAAGCCTTCTTCCTGCGTCACCTCGATGCCGAGGCCGCCGAATTCGCCGCGCGTCTGCACGCGCATGTCGGCGGCGTCGTTGGGCGAGAGGTAGCTGGAATGCGGGTCGAGCGAGGTCAGCATGCCGTTGATCGCGGCCTCGATCAGCTCGCCCTCGTCCACTTCCTCGACATATTGCGAGCGGATGCGTTCGAAGATGTCGCCGAACAGGTCGAGCTGTTCGTAGACATTCGTCGTCTTGGCGGCTTCCTGCGCCAGAAGCGGCGCGGCGACCTGTGTTGTCACGACCACGCTGGCCAGCGTTCCGGCCACTGCAGCCATAAGGAATTTCTTCATGGGTTCGTCATCCTCTGTCTGTCTTGAACCACGCCTCTGGATCGACCGGCGTGTTGTCCTGCCTGACCTCTACATAAAGCGTTTCCGTCTGTCCGGCGCCGTTGCCCTCCCGGGTCAGAAGGTCGTCGGCGCCGGTATCCGGCCCGCCCATAAGGCCGACCGGGCTGCCGCCGGGCAGCACTTCGCCTGTTTTCCCATAGACCACATCAAGCCCCGCGATCACAAGTAAAATGCCCGCCTGCGGCTCGAGAATGATCACATTGCCGTAATCCAGAAGTGAGCCGCGATAGCGCACCGTGGCGGGCGCCGGGGTGGTCACCAATGCACGCGGGCGGGTGGCCATGACGATGCCGGGGCGGGTGATGCCGGCGGCGTCGGCCTCTCCGGCGCGACGCAGGATCGTGCCCTTGACCGGCAGAGGCAATTCGCCCTTGCGGTCGGAGATGCCGGGCAGGCTTCCCGGGGCCTCGTCCACCGCGATCTGGCTGAGGCCGCTGGCGAAACCTTCCAGCGTTTCGGTCGAAGCCACCAGCAGGGCGGTCTGCACCGGGTCCTCGGTAAAGCGTTTCGGCAGGTCCGTGCGGTCGGCAATGGCCTGGCTGAGGGCGGCGCGGGCGCTCTGGGCGCCTTCCAGCCCGTCCTGAAGCTTGTCGGCGGCGCTTTGCTGCAACGCGCGCAGCACGGTCACCTCCTGCAGATCCTTGCGCAGGCTGCGGGCACGCTCGTTGAGCGCCGGGGCGACCTCGGCCAGGATCATGCCCGAGCGTGCGGTGCCCACGGGGCCCGAGGGGTGGACGAGCTGCACCGGGGTGGGCGAGGCGCCGATGCCCTGCAGAACGCCCAGCAATTGAGCGATCTCGCCCTCGCGGGCCTGCAGGTCGCGCGACAGCACTTCCTCGCGGATGGCGGCGCGGCGCAGGCCCTCGCGCATGGCTTCCAGCCCGTCCTCGTAGGCGCGGATCGCCTCGGTCAGGGCGCGGACACGGTTGCGGGCGCCATCGGCCTCGTCGAGCAGGGCGCCGGCCTCGGCCAATCGCGTGGCGGCGGCGCGGGCGGCCTCGGCGGGCTGGGCCGCTTCCTGCGCGGTGGCCGCGCCGGCAAGGCACAGGACTATGAGCGCGGCCGCCAGCCTCATGAAAGCAGGCTCTCCCCGGTCATTTCGCGGGGTTTGTCGAGCCCCATCAGCGCCAGCACCGTCGGCGCCAGGTCGGCCAGCCGACCGGAGCGCAACGTCGCACCCTCGGGCCCGCCGGCCAGGATGACGGGCACCGGGTTCAGCGTGTGGGCGGTGTGGGGCTTGCCGGTCTTCGGGTCGATCATGGTTTCGCAATTGCCGTGGTCCGCCGTCACGATCATCGCGCCGCCGGCCTTGTCAAGCGCTTCCAGCACGCGGCCCAGCCCCTGGTCGACCGCCTCGCAGGCAGCGATGGCGGCCGTCAGGTCGCCGGTATGGCCCACCATGTCGGGGTTGGCGTAGTTCACCACGATCAGGTCGAAGCCCTTCTCGATGGCGCCGACGAAGTGATCGGTCACCTCTGCCGCCGACATCTCGGGCTGCAGATCATAGGTCGCGACCTTGGGGGAGGGGGCCATGTAGCGCTCTTCGCCGTCTTCGGGGGCTTCCTTGCCGCCGTTCAGGAAGAAGGTGACATGGGGATATTTCTCGGTCTCGGCGGCGTGGAACTGTGTCTTGCCCTTGTTGGCGACCCATTCGCTGAGCGTGTTGGCGGGACGCTCGTCGGGGAAGATGCAATCCATGTAGGTGGAGTGGCGCCGCGAATACTCGGTAAACCCGCTGACGATGGCGAAGCGCGGGCGCTTGCCGGTGTCGAAACTGTCGAAATCGGGGTCGGCGAAGGCGGCGAGGATCTCTCGCGCGCGGTCGGCCCGGAAGTTGAGGCAGAGGATGCCGTCGCCATCGGCCATGCCCGCGTAATCGCCCAGCACGCGCGGCTTGATGAACTCGTCGGTGCGGCCCTTGTCATAGGCGTTGGCGATGCCCTCGGCGGCGGTGGTGGCGGTGTACCCCTTGCCCTGTGCCAGCGCCTCGTAGGCCAGTTGCACCCGCTCCCACCGGTTGTCGCGGTCCATGGCGTAATACCGGCCGGAAACGGTGGCGATATAGGCCCCTTCGGGCAGCGACCGGCGCAGCGCCTCGAGATAGGACTTGGCCGAGACCGGCGCCACGTCGCGCCCGTCGGTGAAGGCGTGGATGGCGACGGGGATGCCGTGGCCGGTCAGGGCGTTGGCGGCGGCGATCATGTGGGTGATATGCGAATGCACCCCGCCATCCGACAGCACGCCGAGGATATGCGCGGTGCCGCCCGTCTCCTTCATCTTCTCGACGAAGCGCAGGACGCCGGGCAGGGTGGCAAAGGCGCCGGTCTCGATCGCCTGGTCGATGCGGCGCAGGTCCATCTCGACCACGCGGCCGGCGCCGATGTTCATGTGTCCCACTTCCGAATTGCCCATCTGCCCCTCGGGCAGGCCCACGTCGGGGCCGTGGGTGATCAGCGTGGAATTCGGGCAGGTCGCCATCAGCCGGTCGAAATGCGGGGTATCGGCCAGCACCGGCGCGTTGGCCTCGGTCCGGTCGGACAGCCCCCAGCCATCGAGAATGCACAGCACAACGGGTTTGGGTACGCTCATGGTCACTCCTGCCTGCCTGCGCGCCTTCTAGCGCGGTCGCAAGGCCGGGGAAACCGGTTTGCGTTAACAGGCGGGGATATGCCGCGCATTCGGGCAGTCACGGCGGCTCATTGCCGGTGATAGGGCGCCCCGGCAAGGATCGAGGCGGCGCGGTAAAGCTGTTCGGCCAGCATCACCCGGGCCAGCATGTGGGGCCAGACCATCTTGCCGAAGGAGAGCTTGAAATCGGCTTTGTCCCGGAGCCCCGGCTCGATCCCGTCCGCCCCGCCGATGACGAAGGCCGCGTCGCCCCGCCCCTCGTCGCGCCAGCGGCCGAGGAGGTCGGCGAAATCGGGGGATGACAGGAGTTTGCCGCGCTCGTCCAGCGCCACGGTCAGCGCGCCCTTGGGGATCGCCCGGTCAAGCAGCTCGGCCTCGGCGCCCATGCCGCCGCCCTTGCGGTCCTCGACCTCGGCCATGGCAGCGGGGCCAAGCCCCAGCGCCCGCCCCGTCCGGTCGAACCGGGTCAGGTAATCATCGAGCAAATCGCGCTCAGGGCCGGAACGCAGCCGGCCCACGGCACAGATATGAACGCGCATTCAGCTTGGTGTGGCGGCGGCCTGGTGGGTCGGCAGCCACATTTTTTCCAGCTGGTAGAACTCGCGCACTTCCGGGCGGAAGACATGGACGATGACGTCGCCCGTGTCGATCAGCACCCAGTCTCCGGTATCCTTGCCCTCGATCTTGCTGGCGACGCCAAGCTCGGTCTTCAGGCGCTCGGCCAGTTTCTCCGAGATCGACGAGACCTGACGGCTCGACCGACCGGAGCAGATCACCATGTAATCGCCGATCGCGGTTTTCCCGCGCAGGTCGATCTGCACGATGTCTTCGGCCTTGTCGTCGTCAAGTGAGGTCAGGATACGCTCAAGCTGCGTTTCGCTCGTTGCGTTCATTGCGGGCAAGCCTTGCGCCGCAGGGTCAGCGGCCATTGCCGCGTCAGCCGTAAAAGACAGGACATTGTCCTCCTTCATTGCACACCGACCAAAGCCCCGGTGCCGGGCATAGGCTAAAGGTAGCAAGCGCAAGGTGACATTTCAATGAATGCTGATGGGCCCCGCGCGCGGCGTGGCGCTTTTGCGCCATGTGTTTCGACTCAGTCCCTGACCTCGGGCGCGGTGGGCAGCTCCGATCCCGGCGGTTCGGGGTCGTTGCCCAGCAGCCTGACCTCGCGCTGCGGGAAGGGGATGGAGATGCCGTTCTCCTTAAAGGCGTCCCAGAGCGCCAGGTAGACGTTGCCCCGGATATTGGTGAGCCCCCCGGTCGGGTCGGAGATCCAGAACCGCAGGATATAGTCGACCGAGCTGTCGCCGAAGCCCACGATATGGCAGACCGGCTTCTTGAAGCTCAGCACCCGCTCGACCTTCTGCGAGGCCTCGATGGCGATGCGCCGCACCTCGTGGGGGTCGTCGGCATAGGCGGTGCCGAAATAGATGTCCAGCCGCACGTAATCGTTGGAATGCGACCAGTTCACCACCTGGCCGGTGATCAGGTCCTCGTTCGGGATCAGGTATTCCTTGCCGTCCCGCGTGGTGATCGAGACGTAGCGTGCGCCAAGGCTGTTGATCCAGCCGAAGGTTTCGCCAAGGCTGATCACGTCGCCCGGCTTGATCGACCGGTCCAGCAGCAGGATCACCCCCGAGACGAGGTTCGACACCACCTTCTGCAGGCCGAAGCCAAGGCCCACGCCGATCGCCCCCGACAGCACCGCAAGCCCGGTCAGGTCGACGCCCACCGCCTTCAGCCCGATGAAGAAGGCCGCACCGTACAGGACCACCTGCAGCAGCTTGATTGCCAGCACCTGCATCGAGGGCGAGATTTCCTTGTTCGACCGGATCCGCGCCGACGTCGTGCCAGAGATGAACCGCGCGCCGTACATCAGCAGGATGATCACGGCGATGGCCTGCAGGATCACCCAGAGCGACAGGCGCATCTCGCCGAATTCGATCGCCGCGCTTTCCAGCAGCGATTGCGCCTCGTCGGTCAGGTCGAGAATGCTCAGCGTCACCCATGTCCAGCCGACGTAACGCACCGCCGAGCGGATCACGCCATTGGCGATCAGCCGGGTGACGATGGCGATGATCAGCCATGCCAGCGCAAGCTGGGCCACGATGAAGATCAGGTACGACCGGCTTGGCCACGTCACCTCTCGCATGATCCAGACGGCGGGCCAGCTCAACAGCACGAAGAAGATCAACCGCAGCCGCCGGTGGATCAGCACCAGGAAGCGCATCCGCCATTTCGGCCAGCCCTCGCGCGTGCGCATCCAGTTATGCAGGCGCGGCCCGAACAGGCGCGACAGGATATGCGCCACCACCACCAGTCCGACGATGATCGCCACCTGGTAGGCGTTCCACGGCCGGAGCAGGTTCAGCGCGAAGACGTGAACCTGGTCCCAGACGCCGAGGGCGATCTGTTGTGCATCCTCGAGGGAATTGATTTCCTCATCCATGGACAAAGAGTTACATGCGGCGCCGCACCCGGCAAGTCTGCACTGGACATGGGCGGCATCTGGCGTAGGCTCGGCATCCGCGGCAACCGGAGACCATGATGACCACCCTTCTCGTGACCCATGACGATTGTAGCCACCACCTGACGCCCGCGGGCCACCCCGAGCGCGTCGCCCGGCTGGAGCACCTGTTGCCGGCGCTGGAGGGCAAGGCCCTGACCCGGATCGAGGCGCCCGAGGCCAGCGACGACGATGTCTGCCTTGTCCATCCGCAGGCCTATATCGACCGCATCCGCGCCGCGGAACCGAAAGAGGGGATCGTCGCGCTCGACGCCGATACGCACATGTCGCCCGGCTCCTTCGCGGCGGCGATGCGCGCGGTGGGCGGCGCGATGGCGGCCGTCGACATGGTGATGGCGGGCGAGGCCGCGAACGCCTTCGTCGCCACCCGCCCGCCGGGGCACCACGCCGAAACCGAGACGCCGATGGGCTTCTGCATCTTCGGCAACGTGGCCATCGCCGCCAAGCACGCGCTCGACCGGCACGGGCTGTCGCGGGTGGCCATCGTCGATTTCGACGTGCACCACGGCAACGGCACGCAGGACCTGCTGTGGTCCGAGGCGCGCACGCTGTTCGTCTCGTCCCACCAGATGCCGCTCTGGCCCGGCTCTGGCGCGGCCGAGGAACGCGGCGCGCATGACAACATCATCAACGTCCCCCTCGCCCCGCAGACCGCCGGCGACGGGTTCCGCAAGGCCTACGAGGCCCAGGTCTTCCCGGCGCTGGAGGAGTTTAAGCCGGAGCTCCTGATCATCTCGGCGGGGTTCGATGCCCACAAGGCCGATCCGCTGGCCAACCTGATGCTGGACGAGGATGATTTCGCATGGGTCACCCGCAAGCTGTGCGAGATCGCCGCCCGGCATGGCGAGGGGCGCGTCGTCTCCTGCCTGGAAGGGGGGTATGACCTTGGCGGCCTGTCGCGCAGCGGCGCGGCCCATGTCGACGAGCTGATCCGCGCGGGAAGTTGAGGCCCTATCCGCTGGCGTAGCGCTTGCGCGCGGCGCTTTCGCTCATCAGCCATTCGGCGACGACGTCGCTTTCCGCGTGCTGCTTCGCGCGGGTCCGGCGCAGCAGGTAATAGCCCGATTCCGTGCGCACATGCGTGTCGCCCAGCGGCTTAACCAGCGTGCCGGCCTGCAAATGCCGGTCGACCAGGTGCCCCCAGCCCAGCGCGATGCCCAGCCCGTCGATCGCCGCCTGTATCGCCAGCGGGTAGGTGTTCACGAAGGTCGACAGCCGCACACTGGCCGGGTCGATGCCGTGATGGCCCAGCCACGTCTTCCAGTTCAGCCATTCGGTGTGGTTGTTCGTCACCTCGATCAGCGATTGCGCCGGCAGTTGCTCGACCTTCTCGACCCGCGGCTCGCAGAGCAGGTAACCGGGCGCGCAGACCGGGAAGACCGTCTCGCCGAACAGCCTGTCGGCGGTGTAGCCGGGCCAGTCGCCGTCGCCGCGCAGGATCGTCAGGTCGAAATGCTCGGCCAGGCACTCGCTGTCGATATCCGAGGACACGAGGCTGATGGTGATATTGGCATTCGACTGGTGGAAATTGTGCAGCCGGGGCATGAGCCACAGCGACGAGACCGAGTTGGTCGCGGCCATCCGCACGGTACTGCGCTGGCGCTCGCTCAGCATGTTCTCGGAGGCGCGTTCCAGCGTCTTCAGCGCCGGCACGATTCCATTCAGAAGCTTGCGCCCGTGATCGGTGAGGCGCACCGAACGGTGCCCCCGGACGAAGAGCGCACAGTTGAAATGATGCTCCAGCAGGCGGATCTTTCGGCTGACCGCCGTTTCGCTGACGTGAAGCTCTTTCGCGGCCGCGGCAAAGCTTTCCAGCTCCGCCGCCGCCTCGAAGGTCAGCAGGTAGTCGAGCCGTGGCAGGGCCGCCCTGTTTTTAAGCATCTTTGTCTGGCCTCCCCGGCTGGGCAGGTGGAGAATGCAGTCGCAGCAAAAGCTACAGGGCCGCACCGGGATTTGCCAAACTTTTTTTGGGGCCAACCACAACCAATTTAGAATCAGAACCGGCCCGGATGTTTGCGATACTGCCCCTGCTGAAAGAAGCGGCCCGGACAAACCGGGCGCTCGAACCGCAATGGGGAGTTAACATGAAACTAACGAAAATCGTGTCGGTGGCGGCCCTTGGCCTTGCCACGGCGACCGCCTCGATGGCGCAGGAAGACAGTTCCGAGCCGATCGTCATCCCGATTCACAACTGGTCGAGCCAGATCGTGATGTCGCACGTGGTCGGCCAGATGTACGAGATGATGGGCAACAACGTCGAATTCGTCACCACCGACAGCCAGGCGGTGTACGAATCGGTCCGCCTCGGCGACGTGGCGCTCGAGCTCGAGGTCTGGGAAGGCGCGTTCGGCGCCTCGTTCCGCACGGCGCTGGAAAAGGGCGGCCTGCACGACGCGGGCGACCATGATGCCGTAACGCGCGAAGACTGGTGGTACCCGATGTGGACCAAGGATGCCTGCCCGGGCCTGCCCGACTGGAAGGCGCTCAACGACTGTGCCGACATCTTTGCCACCGCCGAGACGGGCGACAAGGGGCTGTTCCTCGACGGTCCGGTCGACTGGCTCAAGCACGGCAAGGAACGGGCAGAGGCGCTCGACCTGAACTACGTGGTGAAGAACGCGGGCTCCGCCGCCGCCCTCTGGGCGCATATCGGCGCGGCCGAGTCGGACAAGACGCCGGTGCTGGTCTTCAACTGGACGCCCAACTTCGCCGAAGCGGTCTGGCCCGGCGAATTCGTCGAGTTCCCCGAATGGGAAGACGGCTGCGACACCGATCCGGCGAAGGGCCCGAACCCCGACGCGCTCTATGATTGCGGCAACCCCGCCGACGGCTACCTGAAGAAGGCCGCCTGGGACGGGATGAAGGACAAGTGGCCGAACGCCTACGAGGTGCTGACCAAGATCTCCTTCACCAACGCCCAGATCGCCGAGATGGCCAAGCTGGTCGATATCGACGAGTACGAGCCGGAAGAAGCCGCCCAGATCTGGCTGGAAGAGAACGAGGACGTCTGGAAAGCGTGGATGCCGGAAGGCGCCACCTGACCCGCCTCTCCGACCCCTGTCCGGCCGCTGCGCCGGGCAGGGGCGTTTCCATCGCTCCAGTCGCCCGGTTCGCACATGCCGCACGGGCGATTTGGTCACTTCGCGGGCATGCCGTACCATCGGCCTGCACCAGCCAGGGATAAACCGAACATGACCAGCGAACCCCCCGTCATTTCCTGCCGCAACGCCTGGAAGATCTTCGGCCCCGATCCGAAGGGGTACCTGCGAACCATGCCCGAGGGGCACAGCTACGACCAGATCCGCGCCGATGGCTATATCGCAGGGGTCAAGGATGTCTCGGTCGACGTGGCCAAGGGCGAGATGCTCGTGATCATGGGCCTGTCGGGCTCGGGCAAATCCACCCTCGTGCGCTGTTTCTCGCGCCTGCATGACATCACCGGCGGCACGATCGAGGTCGAGGGGCAGGACATCATGGCCCTGTCCGAGAACGACCTGATCGAGCTGCGGCGGTCCAAGATGGGCATGGTGTTCCAGTCCTTCGGCCTGCTGCCGCACCGCACCGTGCTGGAAAACGTGGCCTTCCCGCTGGAAATGCGCGGGCAGGACAGGCACGCGCGGCGCGAACGCGCGCTCGAGGTGATCAAGCTGGTGGGGCTCGAAGGGCGCGAGGATTACTTCCCGCGCGAGCTTTCGGGCGGCCAGCAACAGCGCGTGGGCATCGCCCGCTCGCTCGCCATCGAGCCCGATATCTGGTTTCTCGACGAGCCCTTCTCGGCGCTCGATCCGCTGATCCGCCGCGAGATGCAGGACGAATTCCTGCGCCTGCAGGACATGCTGGGCAAGACCATCGTCTTCATCACCCACGATTTCGACGAGGCGCTGCGCCTTGCCGACCGTATCGCGATCATGAAGGACGGCGCGATCGAGCAATGCGACACGCCCGACCAGATCGTGCTGAACCCCCAGACGGCCTATGTCCGCAAGTTCACCGAGGATATCGACAAGGCCCGCGTGGTGCATGCCGGCGTGCTGGCCGCCCCGGTCAACGGCCAGGCGCCCGAGGGCGAGCCGGTACAGGGCGACATGACCATCCTGCAACTGGCCCGGCAACTGGTGAACGACACGCGCGATCATCTGCCGGTGACGGCGAAGGACGGCACGTTGATGGGCGTTCTGGAACGGCGCAAGGCGCTCGACGTGCTGCTGGGGGACCAGTGAGATGGCCGACCTCGCCGTCAGCACACCCGCCCGCGACACCGCCGCCACGCAGGACAGGGTTCTCCAGGTCCTGCTTGGCGCCGCCCTCGTGCTGTGCCTCGCCAAGCCGGTGCTGCCCGACTTCCTGGTCCGCCTGCCCGAGGCGTGGATTCCGCCGCTGGCCCAGTGGCTCGACTATTTCTTCAACGTCATCGTCATCGACACGCTGCATATCAACCAGCTCACCCGCTGGTTCGCCGAAGGCCCGCTGGAGTTCCTGCTGGGCGCCACGGCCAACCTGCTCGAGGGGAAATACCGCTGGCCCTACCTCGACGACCCGCTGCCGTGGTCGTCGATCGCCGCCGTGGCGGCGGTGATCGGCTATTACCTCGGCGGCTGGAAGATGTCGCTTCTCGCGGGCGGCACCTTTGTCTGGACTGCCGTGATGGGACAGTGGGAAATCACCATGGAAACCCTCTCGGTGCTGGCCGTCGCCGCGCCGCTGGGCTTCGCGATCGGCCTTGTCACCGGCATCGCCGCGTGGAAGTGGAAGTCGTTCGACAACGCGATCAAGCCGCTGCTGGCGGTGATGCAGACCCTGCCGTTCTACACCTACCTTTTGCCCGCGGTGATCTTCTTCAAGGTGGGGCCGACGGCGGGCGCCATCGCCACCACGATCTATGCCACCCCGCCGATGATCCTGATGACCACCATCGGCCTGAAGAAAGTGCCGCCCGAGATCGTCGAGGCCGGCAAGATGGCCGGCAGCACCCGCTGGCAGATGCTGACGCGTGTCTTCATCCCCTCGGCCCGGACCGAGATCCTCGTGGGCGTGAACCAGGTGATCATGCTCTGCCTCGCCATGGTGGTTCTCACCGCCTTCATCGGCATGCCCGGCCTTGGCGGCAAGTTGTTGGCGATGATGAACAGCTTCAAGCTGGGCCGCTCCTTCGAGATCGGCATCACCATCGTGCTGGTCGCCATCATGCTCGACCAGTTGTCGAAAGCCTGGGTCGTCAAGCTGCCTGAACATCACGAGCGGGGCACGCCATGGTACATCCGGCACAAGTACATCCTGCTGGCCGTGGTGGTTTTCGTGGGTTTCTTCGGGCTTGCGCAGGTGGTCGAGTATTTCGACGAGGTCGGCCGCCGCCAGTCGCTCTCGGTCGGGCGCGAAATGGACAAGGTCATCAAGTGGGTCCTCGATATCGACCTGATCCAGGCGATCACCGGGGGCATCCGCTACGTGCTCAACGTCTGGGTGCTCATCCCCTTCCGCAACGCGCTTCTGTGGATCCCGACCTCGGCCTTCATCCTGCTGATGGTGGCCTTTGCCTGGGGCGTGGGCGGCAAGCGGCCGGCGATCTATGCCGCCGTCTTCTTCACCATCATCGCCTTCACCGGCTGGTGGGACCGGTCGGTCATAACGCTTTACTCGGTCATCTCGGCGGTGATCCTGTCGATGTTCATCGGCATCCCGCTGGGCATCTTCGCCGCACGCTCGGCCAAGTGGTCGCGGCGGATGCTGATCATCTGCGACACCGCCCAGACCTTTCCCAGCTTCATCTACCTGCTGCCCGCCATCATGCTGTTCGGCGTCTCGGACGTGACGGTGGTGCTGTCGATCGTGATCTTCACCACCGTGCCGCTGACCCGCTATACCATCGAGGGCCTCCGCGGCGTGCCGCCGGAAATGACCGAGGCCGCCGACATGTCCGGCGCGACGAAACGCCAGAAGCTGCTCAGCGTGCAACTGCCGCTGGCGATGCCGACGATGGCGGTGGGCTTCAACCAGGCGATCATGTTCGCCTTCTTCATGGTGATCATCGCCGCCTTCATCGGCACGCAGGATTTGGGGCAAGAGCTTCAGCGCACGCTGGCGGGCACCGACCTCGGCAAGAACTTCGTCCTCGGGATCAACGTCTCGCTGATGGCGTTGACTTTTGACATGGCGCTCACCCGCTGGGCCGCGAAACGCAAGGAAGCATTGGGACTGGGCTGATGGGAACACTCGCAGATCACCGCAACGTCATCAATTTCGAGCGCACCGGTTTCGTCAAGATGCCGATGCCCGGCTTGCCGGACGAGGATGTCTGGTGGAAGAACATCTCCTATGACGAGGCCGCGGGGCAGGGCAGCTACCTGATGATCATGGCGCCCGGCACCCGCTGCAACCCGCACCGCCACAACGGGCCGGAGGAGTTCTACGTGGTGGAGGGCGATCTTGAAGATTGCGACGGCCACATGTACCGGGCAGGCGATTTCGTCTCGCTCTCGGGCGGGTCGGCACATTTCTCGGTCTCGCATTCGGGCTGTCGGCTGGTGGTCACCCATCGCGGCACGATCGACGATCTGGATCAGGACTAACTGGAGGAGACCTGATGACCGTAACCCCGGTGTTCGAAACCCCGTACGAGCGGGCGGGCGTCATCACGCCCGGCCTGCCGATATTGCCCCACGGCACGGAACGCCACCCGGTGCCCGGCGGCGGCTCTCGCGCCGTGCCGGTCTACAAGGGCGACGAGATTTCCGTGCTCGACCGCGAGGGGCTTCAGAAGGGCGAGTTGGTGTTCTTCAAGCCTGACGGTGTGTCAGACGCCGCGATGCTGGGCGCCACCAGCCACGGCCGCCCCGATGGCGTGATCTCGGTGCTGGCCAATGGCTCGCGCTCTGGTGCGAAGGTGGCAAAGGCGCTCGACAAGGCGGGCTTCGACCTCGGCAAGGGGCAGGCGATCCGCGTCTTTTCCGACGGCTCGAACCCCGGCGACATGGCGACCTTCCATGCCGAGTGCGACGGGCTGCTGATCGTGGCGTCGCCCGGCGGCCCGATGGCGCCGGAGACGCAGAACCCGCCGACCGAGCTGATCCTCTATATCCGCCGCGCCAACCCCGGCGAGGGCAAGGGCGGCATGGCCCCGCCCGACCCGCTGGCCGACCCGATCCACGATATCAACATCCAGCCGGGCAACGCCAAAAGCTACGAGGTGAAGAAGGGCGAGTACATCCAGGTACTCGACGTGCAGGGCCGCGAGTGCTCGGATTTCCAGGCCTTCGCCCTGCGCGACCTCGACAAGGGGCTCGAGCGGGAAATCGACCCGACCACCACCCGCACGCTGATGGGCCTCGTCTACCCCACCCCCGGCATCTTCTCGAAATACTGGAATGTCGATCAGCAGCCGCTGGTCGAGATCGTTCAGGATACCTGCGGCCGGCACGACACGTTCGGCTTGGCCTGCACGGCGCGGTATTACGAGGAGCTGGGCTATCCCGGCCACGTCAACTGTTCCGACAACATCAACAAGGACCTCGCGCAATACAATGTCCGCCCGCGCGCCGGCTGGCCCGCGATCAACTTCTTCTTCAACACCATGCTCGACGAGACCAACGCCATCGGCATGGACGACCCGTGGTCGCGCCCCGGCGACTACGTGCTGCTGAAGGCGCTGACCGACCTCGTCTGCGTCTCGACGGCCTGCCCCTGCGACGTGGACCAGGCCAACGGGTGGAACCCCACCGACATCCAGGTGCGCACCTACGGCGCATCGGAAACCTTCAGCCGCTCCGTCGGCTACCGGAAATCTGCGGAGTCAGAATTGGAACAGACCAAGGAAACCGGCTTTCACGCCTGCTTTGCCCGCCACACGCGCGATTTCGTCGAATATAACGGCTACTGGCTGCCCAACAGCTTCACCAACCACGGGCCGGTCGCCGAATACTGGGCCTGCCGCGAGAAGGCGGCGATCATGGACCTCTCGCCGCTGCGCAAGTACGAGGTCACGGGGCCCGACGCCGAGAAGCTGATGCAGTATTGCGTGACCCGCAACGTCAAGAAGCTGGCGGTGGGGCAACTGGTCTATACCGCCATCTGCTACGACCACGGCGGGATGATCGACGACGGCACCCTGTTCCGGCTGGGCGAGTACAATTTCCGCTGGGTCGGCGGCAACGACACCTCCGGCCTGTGGCTGCGCGAGCAGGCGCAGAAGCTGGGGCTGAACGCCTGGGTGCGCAGTTCGACGGACCAGTTGCACAACGTCGCGGTACAGGGGCCGAAGTCGCGCGATATCCTGAAGGACATCCTCTGGACCGCGCCCGACAAGCCGACGGTGGAGGAGTTGGGCATGTTCCGCTTCACCCCGGCGCGGCTGCATGATTTCGACGGCACGTCGATCGTGCTGGGCCGCGCCGGTTATTCCGGTGAGCTGGGCTACGAGATATTCTGCCACCCGAAGGATGCGGAGGAGGTGTTCGACACGATCTGGAAGGCGGGCGAGCCGCATGGGCTGACGCCCCTCGGCCTTGCCGCGCTCGACATGGTGCGGATCGAGGCGGGGCTGATCTTTGCCGGGTCCGAGTTCGACGACCAGACCGACCCGTTCGAGGCCGGGATCGGCTTCACCGTGCCGCTCAAGTCGAAGAACGACGATTTCATCGGCCGCGCCGCGCTGGAGGAACGCAAGGCCCACCCGCAGCGCAAGATGGTGGGCCTCGAAGTCGAGGCGGGGCTGGTGCCGTCGCCCGGCGACTGCCTTCGCATCGGCAAGGCGCAGGTGGGCGAGGTCACGAGCGCCCTCAAGTCGCCCATTCTCGGCAAGAACATCGCGCTGGCGCGGGTCGACGTGACCCATGCCGAGCACGGCACCGAGATCGAGGTGGGCCAGCTCGACGGCCAGCAGAAGCGGCTGAAAGCGAAAGTCGTGCCCTACCCGCATTTCGACCCGACCAAGGAGCGGGTGAAGGGGAACTACGCGTGAGCTGATAGGGGCCGGCGCTCTCGGGAGGGCCGGCCTTTCTTTCCGCCTAATTGACAACATATTGTCAATATGGTTGTGTGTTGACATGAATCAGTCACACACAGATGCCGGCGCCCGCCTGACCGACCTGATCCTCCAGGTGTTCGAACTGAACGGCGCCCTGCTCGAGGCCGGCAACACGCTGGTGCGCGATATCGGCCTCACCTCGGCCCGCTGGCAGGTGCTTGGCGCCGTGGCGATGACCGGCACGCCGCTCTCCGTCGCCCAGATCGCCCGCCGCATGGGCCTCTCGCGGCAGGCGGTGCAGCGTGTCATCAACGACCTGTACAACGCCGGTTTGGTCGATTTCGCCGACAACCCGGACCACAAACGCGCCGTGCTGGTCGTGCTGACCGAAACCGGGCAGGCCGCTTACCAACAGGCCGAGGCGCGGCAGATCGACTGGTCCAACCGCCTGTCCGAAGGGCTGGCGCCGGATCAGCTGACCCGGCTCACGGCCCTGCTTTCCGACATCACCCACCGCTGCAAATCCACCAGCCCCACGGAGTAACCGCCATGGCGAAACTCGCCCCGCTCGACGGCATCACCCGCCTTCCCGACCAGCTCGACAGCGACGCGGCGCCGGTCGTCCTCGTCAATCTCTTCACCGCGGACCCGCGCGACGAGGAGGCCCTCATCGCCGCATGGTCGCACGACGCCGAGTTCATGAAGCGCCAGCCCGGCTATATCTCGACCCAGCTGCACCGCGCCGTCGGCCCCGCCGCGACCTTCCTGAACTACGCCGTCTGGGAAAGCGTCGCCCATTTCCGCGCGGCCTTCGAAAACCCGGAATTCCAGGGCCGCATCGCCCGCTACCCCGACAGCGTCACCGTTCACCCGCAGCTTTTCCACAAGCTCGCCGTGCCCGGCCATTGCGTCGCCTGACGCCCTCAGCCGCGGCCGATATAGGGCATCTTCGTTGCCATCACCGTCATGAACTGCACGTTCGCCTCGGGCGGCATCTCGGCCATGTGCAGCACCGAGCGGGCGGCCTCGCCCACCTCCATCATCGGCATCAGCACCACGTTCGGGTCGGCTTCCAGCGCGCGGGCGTTCAGCTCCTCCACCAGCTCCGACCGGGCATTGCCGATATCGATCTGCCCGCAGGCGATGTCGAACGCCCGCCCATCCAGCGACAGGCTTCGCGTCAGCCCGGTGATCGCGTGTTTCGACAGCGTGTAGCAGACCGAACCGGGCCGCGGGTTATGCGCCGAGAGCGAGCCGTTGTTGATGATCCGCCCGCCTTGCGGGCTTTGCCGCCGCATATGGCCGAAGGCCAGCCGGGCGGCGATGAACATGCCGCGGATATTGACGTTCATCACCTGCTCGAACCCGTCGAGCGGGATCTCGTCTATCGGCCCCGCCGGCCCGAACATCCCGGCATTGTTGAACAGCACGTCGAGCCGCCCGGCCTGTTGCACGAAACGGTCGAACGCCGCCTCCATCCCCGCCGCATCCGTCACGTCGACGGGCAGGGGGATGGCGTTCGGATACTGCCCGGCCATCTCCTCCAGCCGGTCGGCGCGCCTTGCGATCAGCCCGACCTGCCAGCCTGCCTCGAGGAACACCTCCGCCGTCGCCCGGCCGATGCCCGAGCTTGCGCCGGTGATCACGATCGTCTTCATGTCTCCGTCTCTCCCTCCAGTGTCAGCGGCACCGGCGCGGTGCGCAGGTCATCCACCCGAAGCGGCCCGGTGGGCTTCGAGAGCCGGTTGCGCACCACCCAGTGCAGCCGCTCCTCGGCCCGCGTGATGGCGACATAGGCCAGCCGTTTCCACAAGGGTTGCCCGGCCTCGCTCCGCCCCATGCGGGCGGCGGCGTAGATATCCGGCGCGAACACCTGCACATCGGGCCATTGCGACCCTTGCGCCTTGTGGATCGTCACCGCCGCACCGTGCAGGAAAGTGGCGCCGAGATTGGCGGCGAAGGGGATGAAGGGCTCCTCCTCGTCCGGCTTCTCGACCTTGATGATCGACGCGGCGCTGAGCTGCGGGTCCTCGGCGCCGATCACGTGAAGCCGCGAGAAGCCGGGCTTGCGGCCGGGGCCGAGATAGATCACCTGCGCCCCCTTGATAAGGCCGCGCGCCTCGAGATCCAACCGCTTCTTGCGGTGCTTGAGCGGCAGTTCGATCCCGTCGCAGATGAGCGGTTCGCCTTCCAGCAGCTCCGTCTCCGGTGCGCCATGCACCGCGCGGAAGGCGTTGATCAGCCGGATGCGCGTGGCGTTGCGCCAGACCAGTACGGGCGAGCGCGCCATCAGGTCGACCTCGACCCGCTGCGCCCAGCTTACCCGCTCGTCGCGCTGCGCCTTCTCCTGCACCAGCCGCTCGAAATCCTCGAAGCCGACCTCCGGATCGCCCAGCGCATGGGCCAGGTCGAGGATCGGGTTGTCGGCATCCTGCCGGTGGATGCGGTGCAGCTCAAGCTTGGCGGGCGCGGCGAGCGTGTCGAACACCATGCCGCCGCCCTCGCCCTTCACAGGGGGCAACTGCGCCGGGTCGCCGAACAGCAGCAGCGTCGGGAAGATCTCCTGCAAATCCTCGAACTGCTTGGTATCGAGCATCGAGGCCTCGTCGACGAAGCCGATATCCAGCGGCTCCTCCCGCCGTTTCCAGCCGGTGATGAAATCCGAGCCCCGCAGCCCCGCCGCCGCCAATGCGCCGGGAATCGACTTGTTGGTCTGGAAGAAGGCATGCGCCCGGTCGAGCGCCTGTTCGGTCAGCCCCTCGATCTCGGGCTTGTCGCCGTTGCCGGCCAACCATTCGGCGATCTTCTCGTATTCCGGGTCATAGACGGGGGTGTAGAGGATGCGGTGAATGGTCGTCGCGGGCACGCCGCGCATCCGCAGGACGCTCGCCGCCTTGTTGGTCGGCGCGAGAATGGCCAGCGTCCGCCGGTCACGCCGGCGCCGGCCCTCGTAATCGCCCGAGACCACCTCGACGCCCGCCTCCTCCAGCGCGTGGTAGAGCGCGGCCAGCAACAGCGTCTTGCCCGAGCCGGCCTTGCCGATCACGGCCATCACGTTCTGCTTGCCCTCGCGTGGTGGGGTCAGCAGCCCCTCTTCGAGGTCCACGCCCGCGCCCTGCAGCATGGCGGTGATGCGGTCATGGGCCTCGGCCTGGTCTTCGGAATATGTGAGTGCGGTCGCGGTCATGGCGCGACCCTAACGGCGCGCCCGAAGCCATGCCAGCGAAAGCGACAGTCCGAACGCCGCCCCGCCCCCCTCACACGAAGATCAGCCCCCGGCTGAGCGCCCGGGCCACGGCATGCACGGTGTTGATCGCCCCAAGCTTGAAGCGTGCACTTTCGATATAGACCCGCAGCGTGTGTTCCGAGATCGCCAGCGTCTCGGCCACCTGTGCCCGGCCGTATCCCAGCGCCAGCAGCGTCAGCGCATCCACCTCCCGCGGGCTGAGCGCCAGGGTCTTGCCCGCCGCGGCGCGCTCGGGCTCGAATTCCAGCGCCTTGCGGTTGAAATCATGCGCAATCAGGATCAGTTCGCGGCAATGCGCCTGGGTGAAGGCGCGCCATGCCTCGTCGTCGCAGTCGTGGTTGGCGGTGAACAGCGCGAACTGCCCGTTCGGCCCCCTGAGCGGGACCGAGAAGCCCTGATTGCCGACGCCGTGCTTGCGCGCCTCGGCGAAGAAGGCGCGCACCGCCTTGCCGGACCAGTCGAGCCGCTTCCAGTCGACCGGGTGAAAGCGCTGGTAACAGCCCAGCACCACCGGGTCGATGCGCAGGTAATCCCGCTCGAGGTAGCGGCGGAGCCATTCGGGCGGGTAGGTGCCCACCGAGAACGTGGCGCCATCGGCGCTCAGCCAGTGATAGGCGAGGTGATCGACGCGGAAGTGATCGCGCAGCGCGACGATGGCCTCCTGAAGCTCGCCCGGGTCAGACGCTTTCTCCAAGCAGGTCAGCAGCCGTTCCATCCTTGCCGGCGGTGCCACGTTCATGACCGGGCAATCCTTCCGCAGTCGATGCAATCTCGACCGCCGCCAGCAGGCATGTTTCGTCAATCTGCTCCGCCAGGGCCGGAAGGCCGTTCTGGTGGGCGAAAGTCCTGAGGTCGGCGAGTACGTCGAGTATCCATTCGGTTTCCATGCCGAACCTCCACGATGAGCCTTAAAGAACGATTAACCAAACCCTAGCACGGTCAGGGCTTTCACCATACTCACCGCTTCGCCCTCCCCCGAAATAGCGGGGTGCCCCTCTCCAAGCCGTTGATTCCGCCCAACCGGCGCCCCCGAAACGCACGACGCCCGCGAACCGGGAAGCCGATTCGCGGGCGTCTGCCTTTGCGGAAAGGGGCCGCTTACTTGCCCGCTTCCAGCACGTCCTCGACGGTGCGCAGCCCGGTCTTGGGCGCCTGCACCAGCACGGCCATGTTGCCCGGCTTGTGCTCGTTGCGCTTCATCTTCATGTGCGCGTGCGGGATCTCGGCCCACGGGAACACTTCCGACATGCACGGGTCGAGCCGCCGCTCGATCATCAGGCGGTTGGCGGCCGCGGCCTGTTTCAGGTGGGCGAAGTGGCTGCCCTGCAGGCGCTTCTGGTGCATCCACATGTAGCGCACGTCGAACGTGGTGTTGAAGCCGCTGGTCCCGGCACAGATCACCACCATGCCGCCCTTCTTCACCACCAGCGTCGACACCGGGAAGGTCGCCTCGCCAGGGTGTTCGAAGACCATGTCCACGTTCACGCCCTTGCCGGTGATGTCCCAGATCGCCTTGCCGAACTTGCGCGCCTCTTTCAGCCAGGCGCCGTATTCCGGGCTGTTGACGATGGGCAATTGCCCCCAGCAGTCGAAATCCTTGCGGTTGATGACGCCCTTGGCGCCCATCGACATCACGAATTCGCGCTTGTCCTCGTCGGAGATCACGCCGATGGCGTTCGCGCCCGCCGTATTGGCAAGCTGGATCGCGTAGGACCCCAGGCCCCCCGACGCGCCCCAGACCAGCACGTTCTGCCCGGGCTTCAGCTCATGCGGGTGATGGCCGAACAGCATCCGGTAGGCGGTGGCCAGCGTCAGCGTGTAACAGGCGCTTTCCTCCCATGTCAGGTGCTTGGGCCGCGGCATGAGCTGCTGCGCCTGCACCTTGGTGAACTGCGCGAAAGAGCCGTCACCGGTCTCGTAGCCCCAGATCCGCTGGGTCGGCGAGAGCATCGGGTCGCCGCCGTTGCAATCCTCGTCGTCGCCATCGTCCTGGTTGCAGTGGATCACGACCTCGTCGCCCACTTTCCAGTTCTTCACCTTGTCACCGACTTTCCAGACGATGCCAGAGGCGTCGGACCCGGCGATGTGGTAATCTTGGCCGTGCACGTCGAACGGGCTGATCGGCTGGCCAAGGCCCGCCCAGACGCCGTTGTAGTTGACGCCCGCGGCCATCACCAGCACCAGCACTTCGTGGCTGTCGATCTCCCAGGTGTCGACCACCTCGACCTGGAACGACTTGTCGGGCTCGCCATGACGCTCGCGCCGAATGGCCCAGGCGTACATCTGCTTGGGCACGTATCCCAGCGGCGGCATTTCCCCCACCTCGTAAAGGTCCTTCTCGGGCGCGTCGTAGGGCGCGATGCCGGTCTCGGTGTCCAGGGCCATCCTCAGCCTCCTTGAGTCAAGAATTTGCCGCAATGCAGAATCACGGCCTTCGAGGGTGGAATATAATCCTCCGCGCAACAATGCAATGCCTCGAACGCAAATTCGGTAACTTTATAACCTCGCAGTTGCAGAAAGTTGCGCGTCAGTCGCTGCGCCCGCAAAGTAGATGCGCGATCGAGTTCGCGTAATAGGCGACGATCGGCCGGTCTTCCTCGGTCACCGTAATCCCCGCCTCGGTCTCCACCAGCATGCCGCGCTTGCGCAGGTTGCGCAGGCCCACCTCCACGGCATAGGCCGCATCGTCGCGCGGCAGGTGCACATGCGCCTGCGGCAGTTGCACGGCCATCTCGCCCAGTTGCCGCTCCAGCTCGGCCCGGCTCACCGGCCCCTCCGCCTGCGTCAGCACATGCGCCACCGCGGGCACCGGCAGCACCGGCACTTCCTCGCCGATCCGGGTCATCAGGCGGCGGCCGAGATCCTCGATCGTGGCGCCCGGCGTCTCGGCCTCGAACGCCTCCAGCGACAGCGGCGCGCCGAAACTGGCCGAGGCATAGCCGTGCCGGTGATACCGCCCCGTCAGCCGCAGCCAGAACTGCCTGACGATGAACTTCGCCACCACGCTGATCCGCGCCCGGAACCGCCGGTCGCCCCTCTGCCCGGCGGCCACCAGCACCCGGTCCTCGAACACCCGGTCGTAATTCACCGCCACCGGCACGAAGACCACGTCGCGCCCGCCGCTCTCGTGCCCTTCCACGATGTATTTCAGCAACCCCAGCCGCGGCGGCGCCAGCGCCCCGTCAAGCGACAGGCCCCCTTCGGGAAAGATCGCCTGCGTCACGCCGCCCGCCGTCGCCATACCGACATAGCGCGCCAGCACCCGGCGATAGAGCTCGTTGCGCGGCCGGCGTCGGATGAAATACGCCCCCATCGCCTTGATCAGCCGGCTCAGCGGCCAGACCCTTGCCCATTCCCCAACCGCGTAGGTCAGCGCCGTCCGCTCGGCCGCCAGCCACGTGACCAGCACGTAATCCATGTTCGAGCGGTGATTCATCACGAAGACCACCGTCGCCTCGCGGTCGACATGGCGGAACTCCTCCTCGTCGTAATGCCCCAGCCGCACACGGTAGAGCGACTGGCTCAACCACCGCGCGGCCTTGATGGCAAAGCCGAAATAGGCGGTCGCGGAAAAGCTCGGCACGATCTCGCGCGCATAGCGTTTGGCCTGCTCGAAGGCGACGTTCTCGGGAATCCCCTGTTCGGCGGCATGATCGGCAATCGCGCGGGCGACCTCGGGGTCATAGATCAGCCGCTGGATCATGTCATAGCGCCGGGCCAGCTTGAACGGCTCGATCGGCCGCGCCAGCCGCTCGTTCAGCCGTGCCACCACCCGCTCCATCCGCCGGCGGAAGAACCACCGCACCGACGGAAAGAGGAAATGCGAGGCGAAGGTGACCGCGGCGAACAGCACGATCAGGACAAACAGCCAGAGGGGCAGTTCGACGGTCGAAGTCATGCCTGATCCTTGCACTTCACTTGCCGACAAGCTTTATCAGGGCCATGGCCGATGGACCAGACACCGTGACACCGATCCTGACACCCGGTTTCGACCGGGCCGAGCGCCCCCATGCCGCCCGTCTCTTCTGGCAGGCCTTCAGCGGCAAGCTGGGCCCGGTGCTGGCGCCCGAGGACAAGGCGCTCCGTTTCCTCTCCGCCGCCCTTCACCCCGATTTCGCCATTTCCGCCCGCGACCGCGACGGGCGGCTCCTGGGGCTGGCGGGGCTCAAGACGGCGCGGGGCGGGCTGGTCGGCGGCGGCTGGCGCGACCTCGCCCGGGTCTACGGCTGGCCCGGCGCGCTGTGGCGGGGCGGGGCGCTGTCGTTTCTCGAGCGCCGCGTCGCCCCGGATACCCTGTTGATGGATGGCATCTTCGTCGATGAACAGGCCCGCAGCCGCGGCGTCGGCTCGGCGCTTCTGGGGGCGGTCAAGGCGCGGGCGGCGGCAGACGGGCTCTCCTCCATCCGCCTCGACGTGATCGACAGCAACCCGCGCGCCCGCGCGCTTTACGAACGGCACGGCTTCGTCGCCGGGGATGTCACCCATATCGGCCCCCTGCACCATCTCTTCGGCTTCCGCAGCAGCACGGAAATGCGGTGCAGCATCCCGGCGCCGAAGCCGGATTGCCGCAACGCAGCGAATTGACACGCTCATAATCTTCCAGCTATCTAGGGCCCGACGTAACAAAATTGCGCAATCCGATTCACGAGGCCGCCCCATGTCGCAGACGCAGCAAGACGCCAAGACCGCCCCGGAGAAAGACCGCCCCTGGCTAATCCGCACCTATGCCGGTCACTCCACGGCCGAAGCCTCGAACGCGCTCTACCGCTCGAACCTCGCCCGCGGGCAGACGGGGCTTTCCGTGGCCTTCGACCTGCCCACCCAGACGGGATACGACAGCGATCACGTGCTCGCCCGCGGCGAGGTCGGCAAGGTCGGCGTGCCGATCTGCCACCTCGGCGACATGCGCACGCTCTTCGACCAGATCCCGCTCGAGGAGATGAACACCTCGATGACGATCAACGCCACCGCGCCGTGGCTCCTGTCGCTCTACATCGCCGTGGCCGAGGAGCAGGGGGCGGATGTCTCGAAGCTGACCGGCACGGTGCAGAACGACCTGATCAAGGAATACCTCTCGCGCGGGACATATATCTGCCCGCCCAAGCCCTCGCTGAAGATGATCGGCGACGTGGCCGAGTATTGCTACAAGGCCGTCCCCAAGTGGAACCCGATGAACGTCTGCTCCTACCACCTGCAGGAGGCCGGCGCGACGCCGGAGCAGGAGTTGGCCTATGCTTTGGGCACCGCCATCGCCGTTTTGGACGAGTTGAAACCTCGTGTCCCGGCGGAAGACTTCCCCGTGCTCGCCGGCCGCATTTCCTTCTTCGTCAACGCCGGCATCCGCTTCGTCACCGAGATGTGCAAGATGCGCGCCTTCGTCGACCTCTGGGACGAGATCCTCGAAACCCGCTACGGCGTCGACAACCCGAAATTCCGCCGCTTCCGTTATGGCGTGCAGGTCAACTCCCTCGGCTTGACCGAGCAGCAGCCGGAAAACAACGTCTATCGCATCCTGATCGAGATGCTGGCGGTGACGCTGTCCAAGAAAGCCCGCGCCCGCGCCGTACAGCTTCCGGCGTGGAACGAGGCCCTCGGCCTGCCTCGCCCGTGGGATCAGCAATGGTCGATGCGGATGCAGCAAATCCTCGCCTACGAGACCGACCTGCTGGAATTCGACGACCTCTTCGATCACAACCCGGCGGTCGATGCCAAGGTCGAGGCGCTCAAGGACGGCGCCCGCCACGAGCTCGCCAATCTCGACAGCATGGGCGGCGCGATCAATTCCATCGAGTACATGAAATCCCGCCTCGTCGACAGCAACGCCGACCGCCTCAATAGGATCGAGCGGAACGAGACCGTCGTCGTCGGCGTCAACAAGTGGACCGAGGGCGAACCCTCGCCCCTGCAATCGGAAGACGGCGGCATTCTCGTGGTCGACCCGGGCGTCGAGGCCGACCAGATCAAAAGCCTCAACCAGTGGCGGGAGCAGCGTGACGAGGACGCGGTGAAAGCCGCACTGTCCGCCCTGCGCGAAGCCGCGGCGATGGGCCAGAACGTGATGCCCGCCTCGATCAACGCGGCCAAGGCGGGCGTTACCACCGGCGAATGGGCCGAGCAGATGCGCGCCGTCTACGGCGAATACCGTGGCCCCACCGGCGTTTCCGGCAGCCCGTCGAACAAGACCGAAGGGCTCGACGACCTGCGCACCGCCGTCGACGCGGTGTCGGACCGGCTTGGCCGGCGGCTCTCCTTCCTCGTCGGCAAGCCCGGTCTCGACGGCCATTCCAACGGCGCCGAGCAGATCGCCTATCGTGCCCGCGACTGCGGGATGGCCATCAACTACGAGGGCATCCGCCTGACGCCCGAGGAAATCGTCACCGCCGCACAGGAACAGCAGGCCCACGTTGTGGGCCTCTCGATCCTGTCGGGTTCGCATATTCCGCTGGTGGAAGACCTGATGACCCGAATGAAAGAGGCGGGGCTGGGCGACATTCCCGTCATCGTCGGCGGCATCATCCCCGAGGAAGATGCCAGGCGCCTTCGGGAAATGGGCGTCGCGCGGGTCTACACGCCCAAGGATTTCGAGCTCAACACCATCATGATGGATATCGTGACCCTCGCCGACCCGCAGGCGGTGGCGGCGGAGTAACCCGCCGCCGGCCCGGGTCTTACTGGGTGACCGTCTCGCCCTCGCTCGAACCGTCTTCGCTCGAGTTGGGCTGCTGCAGCGGCTTGCGCTTTTGCTGCTGCTTCTCGCGCAGTTCCACGATCCGGGTATTGATCTTCTCGCCCAGCTCCTGGTTGCCCTGCGCGGCGCGGCCGATGGCAAGGTACTCGCCCGGCGTGATGCCCTTGGTCTTGGTCACGGCGGCCTTGGCGGCCTCGTCCGCCTCGGCGGCCAGCGCCTGCCGCTCGTCGTCGGTCTCGGCGGCCTGGATCTGGGGCAGGTATTCCGCCCGGATACGCTCCAGCGCGATCATCGCGTTGACGAAGCTGGCGATCTGCCCTTGCGTGACGTCCTCGGCGGCGATCTCCGGCACCTCCGGCACGGCCGCGTCGGTGGCCTGATCGGTGGCCTGGCTCTGCGCCTGGTCCTGCGTCTCCTCCTGCGACTGATCCTGCGCCAGCGCCGGCCCGCTCAGGCCGATGCTCGCCGCGGCGATCACCATCGTCAGCGTCGATCCGAATTTCATGGGTGTCTCCCTTTTCTGCCTCGCGGGTCAGGGCCTCTCCCCGCACCGCTTCGTGGCACATGGCGATGATACCCCATATTCGCAAACCCCTCGGCGAAAAAATGCCTCTCGCCGGGCCTATCGGGCCTGTCGAACATGGTCTAGAACCGGGAGAAACCCCTTTCGCGAAGGCACGCCCATGACCCAGACCGTCACCATCCGCCCGCTCGAACCCGCAGACAAGCCGCACTGGGCACCGCTCTGGAAAGCCTATCTAGAATTCTACGAAACCGCCGTCGCGCAGGAGGTCTACGACACCACCTTCGACCGGCTCTGCTCGCCCGACCACCCCGATCAGAACGGGCTGCTGGCCCTGGTCGACGGCACGCCCGCGGGCATCGTCCACTACATCTACCATCCCCATAACTGGCGGATCGAGAAGGTCTGCTACCTGCAGGACCTCTACGCCGACCCGTCCGTGCGCGGCACCGGCGTCGGCCGCAAGCTGATCGAGGCGGTCTATGCCGAAGCCGATGCCGCCGGCCGCCCCGCCGTCTACTGGATGACGCAGGATTTCAACACCACCGCCCGCCAGCTCTACGACCGGATCGGCGTGCTGACCCCCTTCATCAAGTACAACCGCTCTTAAGGGGCCGGGGATGAGCATCCATATCGGCGCCTCCGCGGGCGATATCGCCGAATGCGTCCTGATGCCGGGCGACCCGCTGCGGGCGAAATGGGCGGCGGAAACCTTCCTGTCGGACGTGCGACAGGTCAACGCCACCCGCGGCATGCTGGGCTTCACCGGTACATGGCAGGGCCATCCCGTCACCGTCCAGGGCTCCGGCATGGGCATGCCCAGCCTGTCGATCTACGCCAACGAGCTGATCCGCGACTACGGCGCCAGGCGCCTGATCCGCATCGGTTCCTGCGGGGCGATGCAGGCGCATGTGCAGCTCAACGACGTGATCGTCGCGATGACCGCCAGCAGCACCACCACGCCTTCCTCGACCCTGCTGCGCGAGGTCAACTTCGCCCCTTCCGCCGATTACACCCTCCTGCGCGCCGCCGTCGACGCGGCCGGGGCCAAGGGCACCCGCACCCATGTCGGCAGCCTCTATTCCTCCGACACGTTCTATGACGAGCGCCCCGACCTGACCGAGCAGATGACCCGCCACGGCATCCTCGCGGTCGAGATGGAAGCGGCCGAGCTCTACACCGTCGCCGCCCGCCACGGGGCCGCCGCGCTGGCCGTCTGCACCGTCTCCGACCACCTCCAGACGGGCGAGGCGCTTTCGGCCGAGGCGCGCGAGCAAAGCTTCTCCGACATGGTCGAGATCGCCCTCGCTGCCGCCTTCCCGCGCTGACCCCGGCTTTCCCCTGTCCAAGAATACCCGAATCGCCATGGCTGCCACCGGCGCGCCGTTCGAGGCCCTTGCCCCCGTATGAACCTTGCGCTTATGTGCAAAAGCTTGCGGGAGACGGGACATGCCCAAACCACTCGACATCATCGTGATCGGCGCCGGGATCTGCGGCCTCAGCGCCGCGATCTGGCTGCGCCGCGCGGGGCACACCGTCACCCTGATCGACAAGGACCATCCCGGCGCCGGGGCCTCCTACGGAAATGCCGGGCTGCTGGCGCAATGGGCGATCGTGCCGATGAACACGCCCGATCTGCGCAAGAGTGCCTTCAAGTACCTTACCAGCTCCGACTCGCCCCTGTTCTTCCAGTGG
Organism: Roseovarius sp.; assembly: GCF_030373445.1. Lineage (GTDB taxonomy): Bacteria > Pseudomonadota > Alphaproteobacteria > Rhodobacterales > Rhodobacteraceae > Roseovarius. The sequence goes on along the minus strand of NZ_JAUCYU010000016.1, from coordinate 3,223 downwards.
AGCGCGTGGCCCGCCCTCGCGCCGTGGCTCTGGCAGTTCTTCCGCAACGCCACGCCCGAGCGCAACGTTCACATGAGCGGCGCGCTCGCCAATATCCTTACCGACAGCGTCGCCCAGCACCGCGCCCTGACGAAAGGCACGCAGGCCGAGGACTGGATCGCCGACAGCGCGCTGACCTACGCCTATGCCAGCCGCGCGGCCTTCGAGGCCGACGCCGCAAGCTGGGAGACCAAGCGCCGCGCCGGGTTCACGCCCGAGATCATCGAAGGCCCGGCCGTGCAGGAGGCCGAGCCGATCCTCGGGCCGGAAACCGGCCTTCTCGCGGTGCTCAAGGATCACGGCCACATCCTCAACCCCGGCGCCTACATGGAGGCGCTGGCCAAGGTGCTGGAGGACGAGGGCGGCACCTACCGCCAGGCCGAGGCACAGGATATCGAGCTCCAGGGCGGCAAGGTCACGGCCATCCTCACCAGTGCGGGCCGTCTGCCCTGCGACCGCGCGGTGCTGGCGGCCGGGATCTGGTCGAAACCGCTGATGCGCAAGCTGGGCCTGCGGGTGCCGCTGGTGGCCGAACGCGGCTACCACCTGCATTTCAAAGGCCCGTCGCAGATGCCGAAGAACCCGATGATGCTGACGCAGGGCAAGTTCGCGGCGAACCCGATGGCCTCGGGCCTGCGCTGCGCCGGGACGGTCGAGCTGGGCGATACCACGCGCGGCCCCTCCAGCGGCCCGCGCGACCTGATCGCGCGCAAGGTCAAACGCCTGTTTCCGGCGCTGGAATACGAGGGTGTCGAGGAATGGATGGGGTTCCGTCCCTCCACCCCCGACAGCCTGCCCTTGATCGGCGAGATCAATGGCAGCGGCGTCCATGCCGCTTTCGGGCATCAGCATGTCGGCCTTACCGCCGGGCCCAAGACAGGCCGCATCGTCGCCGCCCTGATCGACGGCCAGCCGCCCAATATCGACCTTGCGCCCTACGACGCCAACCGGTTCTGAGGGGCCGGGCGCTACCGCCCGGCCATCAGCTGCACCATCGTCGCCTGCGAGATGAACCCGGTCACCGGCAGGTTGCGCGAGCGCTGGAACTGCCGGATCGCCCGGCGCGTCTGGCGGGTGAAATTGCCATCCGCCGCGCCGGGGTTGGTGCCAAGGCTGCCCAGCCGCCGCTCGATCAGAACCCGCGCGATCAGGGTCGAGGTGAACTGCCGCTCCTGCGCCCGGGCCGCCTCGATCTCGGCGGCGTTCTCCTGCCGGTCGGTCAGCTCGTTCAGCCGCGCCCGCGCGGCGCTGGCGAAGGTGCTGTCGGGATAGGTGTTCAGGAAGGCGCTGTAACTTTCGGCGCTGTCGGCATTGCGCGCCGCGTCCCACGCCTCGCGTTCCTCGCGCTCCGCCTCCTCGCGTTTCACCGCCTCGATCTCGTCCAGCCGGGCCTGCGCCTCGTCGGCGAACAGCCCGTCGGGATAGCGGTCGAGATAGGCGCGCAAGCCCTCCTCGCCGCCCGCTTCGCCGGTGTCCTGCCAATAGGCCCGGTCGCGGCGCTCCTCTTGCTCGCGGCGCTGGCGGGCTTCCTCTTCCTGCCGCCGCGCCTCGGCCTGGGCCTGGTCGCGCAGCCGCAAAAGCTGGTTGCCGGTCAGGTAGCCGGTCTTGCCGAACCCGTTCTCGGCCTGCCAGTCGCCGATCGCGGCGCGGCTTCCGGGGCCGAAAATCCCGTCGATGCCCTTGGGATCGAACCCGATCAGGGCGAGGTTCCGCTGGATCTCGCGCCGGTCCTCCCGCGACAGGCCCAGCCCCTCCTCGATCGACTTCGCCTCGCGCTCGGGCTCGTCGGTGAGATAGGCGATCCGCTCCTCGGCCTCGGCCACGTACGTGCCCTCGGGGAACTCGCCCAGGTAGGTCCGGTAGGCCGATATCGTGTCGAAGGTCTGCACCGCCTGCCAGAACCCGGTCTCCACCGCCTCTTCCGAGGGCGGCATCGTGGCAGGGCCCATGAGCCCGGCATCGCTGGCCAGGTTGCCGTCCACCCGCACGCCATCGGGCGCGGTCTGCGCCAGCTCGGCGAACGACACGCCCTCCAGCAGAACCGAGCCTGCCAGCATGTCGGCCAGCGCGGGCGACGGGCCGGTGATATAGGTCAGCCCCTCCGCCTTCCGGAAGGCCCGCGGCCGCGGCCGAAGCCCCGGCGCCAGCCCATCGGGCGACATGCCCGGCGCCACCATGATGACGGTCGGCACCCCCTGCTGCTCGGCGATCGCGCTCAGCGCGTTGAGCGATATGCCCATCGCCCCGGCCATCACCCGCTTCATGCCCTGCGCGTTGTTCGACAGGATCCAGCTGTCCAGCCCGTCGGTGGCGAACGGGCCCATGGCCACGATCACCAGCCGGTCGACCTCGCCCTCGGCCAGCGCGGTTTCGACATTCACCGCGGCCAGCCGCATCGAGCGGATATCCCGGTCCGGCGGCTCGACCACCCGGAACCCGGCCTGGGTCAGCGCATCGCGGAAATCCCCGGCCCCCGCACCATCGTCATCGCGATAGGCGCTGGCCTGTCCCCGGTCACCAAGCAGAAGCGCAAGATCCTCGGCCTGCGCGGCAGACGCGGCAAGACATAGGGCCGTTACCAGCCCGGAACACAATCGAAACATGCGACGACACCTCCCTGTCGTGGCTCACTCGTAGCTGCGCTGATCCTCTATGACTTTGCCGTCGTTTGGAAGACTGCCCTTGGCGACAATCTCGATCCGCCCCTTCAGCTTGAGCGTATCGGCCACCGCCCCGGCATAGGTTTCCGGCTCTCCGCCATCGGCCTCGATCTGCACCGTCATGACGTCCATCTCGCCCTCGCGGCTGGCGATGACCCGGGCGCGGGAAATCCCGTCATGGCGCGACACCAGCGCCGCCACCTGCTCGGGGCGCACGAACATGCCCTTGATCTTGGTGGTCTGGTCGGCCCGGCCCATCCAGCCCTTGATCCGAATATTCGTGCGACCACAAGGGCTTGCACCCTCCATGATCGCCGAAAGATCACCCGTGGCAAAGCGGATCAGCGGATAGTCGGGGTTCAGCGTGGTCACCACCACCTCGCCGACTTCGCCGGGGGCCACGGGCGTGCCGGTGCCGGGCGTCACGATCTCGACGATCACGCCCTCGTCGACGATCATCCCGTCGGCGGCCTCGCTTTCATAGGCGATATTGCCCAGGTCGGCGGTGGCATAACATTGCAGAC
>NZ_JAUCYU010000015.1 GCF_030373445.1 Roseovarius sp. | reverse complement strand
CAATCGTGCCGATGTTCACGTGCGGTTTCGAACGGTCAAACTTTTCCTTTGCCATGATGGCCTCCTTGTCTTTTCGGGTGCCGGGCTGAAGCCCGGCCTACGGTGGGTGGGTAGGCCGGGCTTCAGCCCGGCATCCCGTTAAGCGTATTTCGCCTGGATCTCGTCCGAGATGTTCTGCGGGACGGGATCGTAATGCGAGAACTGCATCGTGAACTGCGCGCGGCCCGAGGACATCGAACGCAGCGTGTTGATATAGCCGAACATGTTGGCCAGCGGCACGTTCGCGTTGATCGCGATGGCGTTGCCGCGGGGCTCCTGCCCCGACACCTGGCCGCGACGGCTGGTCAGGTCGCCGATGACGTTGCCGGTATATTCCTCCGGCGAGATCACCTCGACCTTCATGACCGGCTCGAGCAGCTTGGCGCCCGCCTTGCGGAGACCTTCACGCATGCACATCCGGGCGGCGATCTCGAAGGCCATGACCGACGAGTCGACGTCGTGGTACTTGCCGTCGATCAGCGCGACCTTGAAGTCGATCACCGGGAAGCCGGCCAGCGGGCCGCTGTCCATGACGCTCTCGATGCCCTTCTCGACGCCGGGGATGTATTCCTTCGGCACCGAGCCACCGACGATCCGGCTCTCGAAGCTGTAGCCTTCGCCCGCCTCGGTGGGGCTGATGATCATCTTGACCTCGGCGAACTGGCCCGAGCCACCCGACTGTTTCTTGTGGGTGTAGGTGTGCTCGATCTCGTGACCGATGGTCTCGCGATAGGCCACCTGCGGGGCGCCGATATTGGCTTCCACCTTGAACTCCCGCTTGAGGCGGTCGACGAGGATGTCGAGGTGAAGTTCGCCCATGCCCTTCATGATGGTCTGGCCCGACTCGAGGTCGGTCTCGACGCGGAAGGACGGGTCCTCGGCGGCAAGCCGCGCCAGGCCCTGGCTCATCTTCTCCTGGTCGGCCTTCGTCTTCGGCTCGACGGCGATCTCGATCACCGGGGTCGGGAAGGTCATGGTTTCCAGCACGACCTGCTCTTTCGGATCGCAGAGCGTGTCGCCGGTCGTGGTGTCCTTCAGGCCCGCCAGCGCGATGATGTCGCCGGCAAAGGCTTCCTCGATCTCCTCGCGGTTGTTCGAGTGCATCATCATCATCCGGCCAATGCGCTCTTTCTTGCCCTTGGTCGAGTTCATGATGTTGTCGCCCTTCTTCAGAACACCGGAATAGATCCGGGTGAAGGTGAGCGAGCCCACGAACGGGTCGTTCATGATCTTGAACGCGAGGCCCGAGAACGGCATCGAGTCATCGGCGCGGCGCGCGATGTTGCGGGTCTCGGTCTCGTCATCCGGCGCGAAGCCCATGTAATCGACCACGTCCATCGGGCTGGGCAGGTAGTCGACCACGGCGTTCAGCAGCGGCTGGACACCCTTGTTCTTGAAGGCGGACCCACCCAGAACCGGCACGAAGCTCAGCGACAGGGTGCCCTGGCGGATCAGTTTCCGCAGGGTCGGGATGTCGGGCTCGTTGCCTTCCAGGTATTCCATCATCGCGTCGTCGTCCATCTCGACGGCGTTCTCGATGAGCTTGCTGCGCCATTCGTCGGCCATGTCCTTGAGCTCGTCGCGGATCGGGCCACGGGTCCAGGACGCACCAAGGTCCTCGCCCTTCCAGACCCATTCTTCCATGGTCACGAGGTCGATGGTGCCTTCCAGCTCGTTCTCGGCGCCGATCGGCAGGGCGATCGGAACGGCCTTGGCGCCCGTGCGGCTTTCGATCATGGCGACGCAGTTGAAGAAGTCGGCGCCGATCTTGTCCATCTTGTTGACGAAGACGATGCGCGGCACCTTGTACCGGTCGGCCTGGCGCCACACGGTCTCGGTCTGGGGTTCGACACCGGCATTGGCGTCGAGCACGCAGATCGCGCCGTCGAGCACGGCCAGCGAGCGTTCCACCTCGATGGTGAAGTCCACGTGGCCGGGCGTGTCGATGATGTTCATCCGGTACTTGGTGTCGGAAGTCCCTTCCTTGGTCGGGTCTTCCTGCCACTGCCAGAAGGTCGTGGTCGCGGCCGACGTGATGGTGATGCCGCGTTCCTGTTCCTGCTCCATCCAGTCCATCGTCGCGGCGCCGTCATGCACCTCGCCGATGTTGTGGGACTTGCCGGTGTAGAACAGGATGCGTTCCGAACACGTGGTCTTGCCGGCATCAATGTGGGCCATGATGCCGAAGTTGCGGTAGCGTTCCAGCGGATAATCGCGTGCCATTGGTCAGATGCCTCTAGGGTTTACCAGCGGTAGTGGCTGAAGGCCTTGTTGGCTTCGGCCATCTTGTGGGTGTCTTCGCGCTTCTTCACGGCCGAGCCGCGGCTGTTCACAGCATCCAGCAGCTCGCCGGCGAGGCGTTCTTCCATGGTGTTCTCGTTGCGGGCGCGCGACGCGTTGATCAGCCAGCGGATGGCCAGCGCCTCGCGGCGTTCCGGGCGAACCTCGACCGGCACCTGGTAGGTGGCGCCACCAACCCGGCGCGAGCGAACCTCGACCGACGGCTTGATGTTGTCGAGCGCCTCGTGGAAAATCTCGACGGGCGCGCGCTTGACCTTGTCCTCGACCCGGTCGAGCGCGTTGTAGACGATCTGCTCGGCAACGGATTTCTTGCCGTCGATCATCAGGTTGTTCATGAATTTCGTCAGAACCCGGTCGCCGAACTTGGCATCGGGCAGGATTTCGCGTTTTTCAGCAGCGTGACGGCGGGACATCTTCTCTTCCTCTTACTTCGGACGCTTGGCGCCATACTTCGAGCGGCGCTGCTTGCGGTCCTTCACGCCTTGCGTGTCGAGCACGCCGCGCAGGATGTGGTAACGGACGCCGGGAAGGTCTTTCACACGGCCGCCGCGGATCAGGACGACAGAGTGTTCCTGAAGGTTGTGGCTTTCACCGGGGATGTAGCTGATGACCTCGTAGCCGTTCGTCAGGCGCACCTTCGCAACCTTCCGCATGGCCGAGTTCGGCTTCTTCGGCGTCGTGGTGTAGACGCGCGTGCAAACGCCACGCTTCTGCGGGCAGCCCTGCAGGTGCATGGATTTGGTGGCTCTTGTTTTCGGCTGCCGCGGTTTGCGGATCAGCTGTTGGATCGTTGGCATTGGGTCTCTTTCCCCGTCTCTCAACACATGTGTCTGCACGGGCATCCCCGTGCGGGTTTCATCAAAATGCGCGCCTTACGCGTCCGCAAAACGCAATAACCGCACCCGTACCCTGCGACCTGCCGGTACGACGCGGTGGAATTCCAGAGGATCGGGGCGCTCACCGCCCGGATCATGACCACTACAGTTCTGATATCGGCCCACGGGGAAGGCCCCTTTGGCCGGGATGGAGCGGCGTATAGGCGGAGTCGGAATCGTTGTCAACAGCCTCGCGCGCGGGTTTGTGCCGGGCGAAACCCGTTATGTACCGGGCGCAAGCGGGTCTGCGCCTCCCCCTGCTACATCCCGCGCGGGCGGGTGCGCGCGGATTGCGCGATGCGCTCGGCCCGGGCCAGCCGCGACTCGCGGTAAAGCGTGAACAGCCCGCTGCCCGCCACGATCGCGGCGCCGACCAGGGTGATCGTCTCGGGCCAGTCGCCGAAGACCAGCCAGCCCAGCACCAGCGCCCAGATCAGCCCGGTATAGCGGAACGGCGCGGTGAACCCGATCTCGCCCACCCGCATCACCATGATCGAAAAGAGGTACCCGCCGATGATCATGAACGCCGCCCCCGCGGTCAGCCCCAGGGCGCGCGCATCCATCGGCGACCACTCTTCCGCCAGGCTCGCCACCCCGAAGAACACCATGATCACCGCCGAGGTGATCAGCGTCACCAGCATCGACGGCGTCTCCGGCGACAGCCGCCGCGCCGACAGGTCGCGCAACGTCACGAACCCCACCGCGATCAGCGCGTAAAGCGAGAACAGGTTGAAATCCGACGCCCCCGGCCGGACGATCAGCATCACCCCGGCAAAGCCCACCGCGATCGCCGCCAGCCGCTTCCAGCCCACCGGCTCGCCCAGGAACAGCGCGGCGGCCAGCGTCAGCGTGAGCGGCAGCGCCGACAGGATCGCGGTCACGTTGGCCAGCGGCATGTTGAACAGCGCGGTCAGGAAGAAATAGGCGGCCCCCGTCTCGCCCACCGTGCGCCAGAAGATGACCCACCGGTCGCGCTTCGACACCCGCGCCCGCAGCGCCCCCATCCACCACGCGATGGCCGCCACCGCCAGCGTGGTCAGCACGCCCCGCAGGAACAGGAGCTGGAACAGCGGAACCTCGCCGGCCAGCACCTTCATCATGGTGTCGTTCAGCGTGAAGGCCGCCATCGACGCCATCATCAGCAGCGCACCGGTCAGGTTATCGGATCGGGCCATGTGTCGGGGGTTCCCGTCGGTCTTGAAAGGGATCGGACCGCCCGTTGAGCGATCCGACCGAAGCGAGGGGCCAGCCCCTCGCGCTCCCCGGGATATTTCCACCAGGAAGAAAAGGCAATCACGTTCGCACCGGACCGGGGGTGCGCGCTCAGACGTAGGGCGTCAGCTCGGCCTGCGGCGTGTTCCGTCCGTCGAAGAAATTGGCGGCCTTCGAAAAGGCGGCGGTCGCATTCGCGTTGACAAGCTGCTGGAACAGCTGGAAATCCGGGCCCCCCTTGCGAATGCGCGACAGCTGCACGGGCGAGGTGATCTCGGTGAACTGCACCTCCACCTGAATGCCCAGGCTGGACTGGCAGGCGCCCTTGTAGGTCATGAAATCCTGCGTGATATCGACCTCGCGCAGCACGATCGCGCCATAGTCGTAAAACCCGCCCGCGCCATTGTCGACCAGGTAGCACAGGTAGCTGCAGGTGATCGCCTTGTAGGTCTGGCCCGCCCCGTGCGCGGCAAAGGCAAGCTGGCCCATCGCCTCGAGCCAGGTGTCGAAATCCGTGCCGATCTTCGCTCCCGGCGCCACCTTGGCCTTGGCCAGCATCTGCAGGAAGGTGCCGGCCAGGTCGGTGCCCGCGACCGTGTTCGAATACTGCTTCGTCACCGTCGGGCCGACGGCGACGTCAGGCAGGTGGCCGACCACGGTGTTCCAGAGGGTGATATCCAGAAGCTGGCTGTCCACCGTCGGGTAATGCGCCGTCATGTACCCGTGGATCAGCCCGCCCATCCCCATCAGGTTGTCGGCGTTCTCCTGCATCATCGCGGCATACTGGCTGCCGGTCGGGGTCTCGGCGATGACATGGTATTGCACCATCCCCTTGTCCGTGGCGATGGCGCTGTCGGGCGTGGTGGCGGGCGGCGCCGTCACGGCCAGCGCCTGTGTCGCGGCGGCATAACGCGCGGCGCTGTGCCGGGCCTCGAAACCCGCGATGTCGAATTCCGGTCCGTCTTTCATTGGTGTCATCCTCGCTGAAAAAGCCCCCCGCGAGGCAGCCCGTAAGGGCTGACGAGCCCCGCCCCCTGCAATCCGATCAATCAAAGATTGCAGGAAGGATGCACCAATACCCTCAGATTGTATAGCCCCTCACACCACCAGCGCGCCGGTGATCGCCCCGTGCAGCGCCGGGTTGGCGGCGACGATGCCGTTGACCTGCGGGTGCGGGTTGTTGAAGACCAGCCGCTCCCCCGCCCGGTCAGAGGTCGCCGCTCCCGCCTCGCGCAGGATCACGTCGCCGGCGGCCACGTCCCATTCCCAGGTCGGGCGCAGGGTGAACATCGCGTCGGCCCGGCCTTCCGCCACCACGCTCAGCCGGTAGGCCAGCGACGGGCGGTAGATCCGCTTCACCTCGGGCACAGCCCCGCGCCAGTGCTGCGGCGCATAAACCGGTTTCGCCGCCAGCACCGAGGCCCCGGTCAGCTCCGTCCGCCCCGACACCTTCAGCGGCCGGTCGTTCAGCGTCGCCCCCTGCCCCTTTTCGGCGGCGTAAAGCTTGTCGCGCATCGGCAGGAAGACCACCCCCGCCGTCACCGTGCCATCCTCCACCACCGCCAGCGAATGCGCCCAGGTGCCCGAGCCTTCGATGAAACTCCGCGTGCCGTCGATCGGGTCGATGATGAAGGTGCGGCGGCAGGCCAGCCGCGCCTCCCCGTCCTCGCTCTCCTCCGACAGCCAGCCATAATCGGGCCGCGCCCCGCGCAGCACCCGCTCCAGCACGTCGTTCACCGCCAGGTCGGCCTCCGTCACCGGGCCCAGGCCATCCGGCTTGTCCCAGCGCTTGGCCGTCTCGGCGGCGAACCCCGAAGCGACCTCGCCCGCCTGCCGCGCCGCGTCGATCAGCAGGGCAAGGTCACTCCCCGGCAAGCGTCAGCCCCTCGACCAGAAGCGACGGCACCACGCGGCACAGCCACGGCCGCGCGTCGTTGGCCGGGACCATGTTGAGCAGCATTTCCGGCAGGTTCCCCGCGATGGTGCATTCCTGCACCGGGTAGGTGATCTCGCCGTTCTCCACCCAGAACCCCGAGGCCCCGCGCGAGTAGTCGCCCGTGTTCGGGTTGATCGTCGCCCCGATCATCGAGGTCACCAGCAGCCCGGTGCCCATCTCGCGCAGCAGGTCTTCGCGGCTCTTGTCGCCTTGCGTCAGCGCGATGTTCCACGGGCCGGGGCTCGGCGGGGCCGAGGTGCCGCGCTTGGCGTTCCCGGTGCTCTCCATCCCCAGCTTGCGCCCGGTCGACAGGTCAAGGATCCACCCCGTCAGCGTGCCGTCATCCACCAGCGCCCGCTTGCGCGTCGGCAACCCCTCCGCGTCGAACGGGCGCGAGCCCGTCACCCGCGGCCGGTGCGGATCCTCGATCACGCTCAGCCCGGCGGGCAGCACCTGCTCGCCCAGCCGCCCGCGCAGCCAGGACTGGCCCCGCGCCACGGCACTGCCATCGGCCGCGCCCAGCAAATGCCCGATCAGAGAGGCCGCGATGCGCTCGTCGAACAACACCGGGTAGGCGCCCGTCTTCGGCCGCTTCGCCCCCAGCAGGGACGCCGCCCGCTCGCCCGCAACCCGGCCGATATCCGCAGCCCCCCGCAGATCGCTCCGGAAGATGCGGCTGTCGCCATCGGCGTCGCGCTGCATCCCGGTGCCGGTCCCGGCAATGGCGGAACAGTGGATCGCCGCATCGGTGCGCTCGTAGCCCCCGGAAAACCCGTTCGAGCCGGCCATGTGCACCGCCCGCCGCGACCAGGCCGAGGTGGCCGACTGCACTTGGCTCACGCCCGTCACCCCCAGCGCCGCGGCCTCCGCCGCCAGCGCCTCCTCCTGCAACACCTCGGGCGAGGGCTCCTCGCCCGGATCGGCCAGCTCCAGCGCCCCGGCCTCGCAGCCCGTGCCAAGCTGCCCCGGCTCCGCCAGCCCCGCGTAAGGGTCCTCCGGCGCCTCGCGCGCCATCGCCACGGCCCGCTCCGCCAATACGCCAATCGTCTCGTCCCGCGTGTCCGAGGCCGAGACACAGGCCTGCCGCCGGCCCACCAGCACCCGCAGGCCCATATCCGTGCCCTCCGACCGCTCGGCCTGCTCCAGCGCGCCCGCACGCACGTCGATCGTCACCGCGCTGCCCGTCAGCGCGATGGCGTCGGCGGCGTCGGCCCCGGCCTTGCGGGCGGCGTCGATCAAGGCCGCGGTGATGTTCTCCAGCGTGTCGGTCATGCCCTGCCTCTCCTGATTGCCGGGAACAGGTAGACCGCCGGGCCCGCCCGTGCAAGCCCGTGCCCCTCGGCCCCCGAGACCAGACGCCCTACCGCACGCGCTGGCCGTTGGCCTCGATCACGCCGCCCGGCTTCATCTCGATGGTCGAGGTCATCACGTCTTCCCCCTCGCCCGGCACCGCGAAGACGCCCAGCATCATCCGCGCCCCGGTGGCCTGGTCGGCGGGCAGCAGCCGTGCCTCGACCAACCGGTCGATCAGCGCGTTGCCCCCCTCCAGCACCAGCTCGATCACCCCCTCGGGCTCGGGAAACCCGCCCTGGCTCTCCCCGCTCGCCTCGTCGAAACTCAGCGCCCCCTCGCCCGTCAGACGTGCGCCCAGCGCCGCCACGGCCAGTTCCTGCACCGTCAGCCCGCGCAGCGCCGCCGGCGCCTCGCCTTGCTCCTCCAGCACCGCGAGCGAAGGGAAATCCAGCAGCCCGGCGAAAAGCTCCACCGCCGCCGTCGCCTTCACCGACAGATCCGCCGGATCGCGCGGCAGCGCCCCGCCCGGATCGACCATCGCCCAGGCCTCCTCGCCCAGCGTCATCCCCTCAAGCGACAGCGCCAGCGCGGCCTCCTCCGGCCCCTCCGTCCGCTTCAGCGGCGTGGCGAAACGATAGCCCATCGACTCGAGCCCGAGGGCCATCGGCACGGGCAGCATCTCCGCCGCCATCCCCACCATCAGCCGGTCGGCCTGCCCCTCGATGGACAGTCCCCCGGCATCGAGGCGTAACGCGGCTTCCTGCGGGCCGACCTCGTAGGTCTGCCGGAACATCTCCGCCTCGCCCGCCGGGTCACCCCCCGGCTCGGCCGTCGTCATCACCGTCTCGGCGCTTGTCCCGGCTGCCGTCGAGGTCAACGAAAACGCCAGCCCGTCCCGCAACCCCTCCGACAGGTTCATCAGCGACAGCGTCCCCTTGGGAAGCGCCGTCTCGAAGGTCATCGCGACCCCCTCCATCCGCTGCGCCGTTTCCTGCGTCGCCCTCACGGGCGGCGCTCCATCGGCCCCCGGCATCTCGGTCTCCGTGACCGAATCCAGGATGATCGTCTCGTAATCGAACGCCCCGCCGATCCGCAGCAGATCGCCCTCGGTCACACGGAAGGTGCCCTCCGACCCGGTGATCCGCGCGGTCATCCGCACATCCGCCCCGCCGGCCGCCTCCGGCATCTGCAACCGCATCACCTGCTCAAGCGCGTCGGTGCGGAAAGCATGGGTCACGTCGCCCGGTTCGCCGCTGGCAACCTGCTCGAAGGCCGTGCCGTCCAGCTCCCGGGTCAGCACGATCGCCTCCGGCGCGCCCTCCGCGCCGTCGAATTCCAGCCGCGCGATGCTTTTCGTCTCCGCGGGATACTGCACCCTTACCGTGCCCTCGCCCGTCTCCTCCAGCACCACGCCGTTGGTCGTCAGAATGGCCCGCCCCCGTCCCTCGGCAAAGCTGAACCTGATCTCGATATTGTCGACCACCAGCCGGTCGCCCTCGCGCACGGGGCTGGCCGCGATCTCGGCATTCAACGCCTCGAACGGCGCCATCGCGCTCGTCCAGACATCCTCGGCACTCACATCCGCCGCCGCCGGCACCCCCGCCAGCCCGGCCGTCGCCAGCGCCGCCAGACCCAATCCATACCTCATCCGAAATCACCCTTCGTTCAAACCGTTTCGCGGCCCAACGCTAACCCCAAAAGAAAAGGCTGCAACCGATGATTGCAGCCTTCCCGATATTCCGTAACGACAGGCGCGTTACTTGATGCGCTGCCCGTTGGCGAGGATCTGGCCGTCGCCCTTGACCTCGATGGTCGAGGTCAGAGTGTCCTCGCCATCGCCCGGTACGGCGAACAGCCCCATCATCATCCGCGCGCCGGCGGCCTGCTCCTCGGGCACGAGCTGCATCGCCACCAGCTTGTCGAGCAGCGCGTTGCCGCCCACCAGCATCAGGTTCACCGCGCCCGTCGGCGCCGGCATCCCCTCGAAGGTGGTCAGGTCGCTGTTGTCGAAGGTAAAGCTGCCATCGCCGGTCAGCTCGGCGCCGGCCGCGCTGATCGTCAGGCTGTTGAGGTCGAGCGAATTGATCTCGCCCGGCATCGTCTCGCCATCCTCGACCCGTTCCATCTCCTCGGGATCGAGCAGGTCGACCAGAAGGCTCACCGTGCCGCTGGTGTCGAAGGCGATCGTCGCGGGGTCACGCGGCAATTGCCCGCTCGGGTCGAAGATGCCCCAGATCAGGTCCGACATGGTGAAATCGCCCAGCGTCAGGCCCAGCGCGAAGGGCTGCTCGCCCTCTCCGGCGGTCACGGGCATGGTCAGGTTGAACCCGGCCTGCTGCATCGCCAGCTCCAGCGGGAACGGGATATCGGCACCGGCCATCGACATGGTGATATCCGTGCCCTCGCCGGAATAGCTCAGGCCGCTCTCGTCCATCTTCAGGCCAAGCTGGCCCGAGGCCGAGCTGCTCGTGCCCTGCACCGTTTCCTCTTCATCCTTGAAGTTGAAATTCGACGACCCGTTGGTGAACGAGAAGCTGCCGTCGAAGGCGAAGCCCGCCTTCAGCGCCGCCGCCATCTGCTCGGGGTCCATGTCGTTCGGCAGGCTGGCGGTGCCGTCGAACTGCATGCCCTCGGCCTCGCCGCGCAGCACGAAGCGGCCGCCGCCATCGTCCGGCTCGTTGAAATCCATCACGTAGCTGACCGCGCCGCTGGTGATCTTCTGGACCGAGCTGCGCAGGTTGCCCACCGACATCTCGGTCGAACCCTCGACATCGGCCATCCGGAACTCGGCCTGCCCGAACTCGTCCATCGGAACGTCCTCGCCCTCGATGTTAAGGCTGACCAGCGTCAGCGCGATGCTCGCGGCGGAATAGGCGTAGGTCATGTTCTCGGGGTCGCCCGAGACGTCGATCGACAGGCCCTCGGTGGCATAGTCGAGGCCGATCTCCACGTCCTCGCCGTCCTCCGCATCGACGGCAATGTCGATCGGCAGGCTCGGCGCCACGGTGATCGAAACCGTCCCGTCGCCATTGTCGACGAAGCTCATGTCGCCCATCGACATGTCGATCGTCATGTCCTCTTCCGGCACCTCGAACGTCATGCTGATACCGCTGATCGTCAACGTGTCGCCCGACCGGTTCTCGGTCGCGTCCAGCGTATAGCCGGCGTCCATCATGTAATCGCGCCAATCGGCCCAGACCTGTTCGGCGGTCACATCGGCATAGGCCGCATTCGCGCCCGAAATGACGCAAAGCGCAGCCACCGATGCGGCAGTTCTCCTCCAGGATGTCATCATCAACCCTTCCGTTTTTAAATTTCGAGTATAGCTTCTGCCCAAGCACGGGCCGGGTCAAGACATAGTTGACCCGGCCGCACGTGTCCGAGATTAGCGGGATTGAATGCAGGGAGGTACGAAATGAGTGTGACAGAGGCGGTCGTCGGCAAGACGGTGCTCATCACCGGGGCCAGCCGCGGCATCGGCGCGGCGGCGGCGCGGGTCTTCGCCGAGGCGGGCGCCAACGTGGCGCTGGCCGCGCGCAACGGCGACGCCATCGCCGAGATCGCGGGCGAGATCGGCAAACAGGCGGTCGCCATCCCCTGCGACGTCTCCCGCTACTGGGAGGTCGAGGCGGCCGTGTCAGCCTGCCAGAAGGCCTTCGGCGGGCTCGACATCCTGATCGGCAATGCCGGCGTCATCGAACCCATCAGCCATCTCGACGCCATCGACCCCGAGGAATGGGGCAAGGTGATCGACATCAACCTCAAGGGCGTCTTCAACGGCATGCGCGCCGCCATCCCGGTGATGAAGGACGCGGGCGCCGGCACCATCATCACGGTCTCCTCCGGCGCGGCCCATGCGCCGCTCGAAGGCTGGAGCCACTATTGCACCTCCAAGGCGGGCGCCGCGATGCTGACAAGCTGCGCCGACCTCGAGAACCGCGGCTCGGGCCTGCGCATCATGGGCCTCTCGCCCGGCACCGTCGCCACCCAGATGCAGCGCGAGATCAAGGCCAGCGGCGTCAACCCGGTCTCCGAACTGGAATGGGAGGATCACATCCCCCCCGAATGGCCCGCCAAAGCGCTCCTCTGGATGTGCAGCCCCGACGCCGACGACTATATCGGCCAGGAAGTCAGCCTCAGGCAGGACGACATCCGTCGCCGGGCGGGGCTGGCATGATCCGCCTCGACAAGTCCGACGGGCTCTGGACGGTCACCATCGACCGCCCCGACAAGGCCAATTCCCTCACCGAGGCGATGCTGACCGACCTCGCCGATATCGCCGAAAGCGCCGACGAGGCCCGCGCCCTGGTCCTGACCGGCGAAGGCAAGGTCTTCTCCGCCGGCGCCGACCTCGAGGCGGCGAAAGCCGGGCTCGCCACCAGCTCCGCCTGGGAGCGGCTGTCTTCGGCCATCACCGGCCTGCGCGGCCTCACGATCGCGGCCCTGAACGGCACGGTCGCGGGCGGCGCGATGGGCATGGTGCTGGCCTGCGACCTGCGCGTCGCGGTGCCCACGGCCAAGGCCTTCTACCCGGTGATGAAGCTGGGCTTCCTGCCCCAGCCCTCCGACCCCGGCCGCCTGGTCCGGCTGGTGGGGCCGTCGCGGGCGCGGATGATCCTGATGGCCGGCCAGAAGATCGACGCCGAAACGGCGCTCGCCTGGGGCCTCTTCGACCGCATTGCCGAGCCGAAGGAGTTGATCGCCACCGCCCACGCGCTGGCCGCCGACACGCTGGCCGCCGACCCGGTGCACGCGGCGACGATCAAGGGGATGTGCCGGGTTTAAAAAACCTGTCCCGGCCCCCGCGCCGGACCTAGTGACACCGCCGCTTCATACGCAACGTCGCCCCGCCGGGCCAGCGCCGGCCCGTGGGGAGGCGCTGCAACGGATATGGCACGCACTTTATGGTGCCGAGTACATCCTGCCTAATAACGTCACGCAACACCCGCCAAAGCGCCTGCCCGTCACGCCAAAGGCGTGCCGCTTATACATGGCGCACCTTCGGTGCGACGGGACGGGCCGGCGCTCGCCCGGCGGCCTTCGGCCTCTGTTCCGGGCGTGTGCCACGGTCACCCGTAGGGTGGGTGAAAACCCACCTCCAAGCCCCCTCACAACTTCCGCAGGTACGTCTCCGACACATACCCCTTGGTCCCCGGATCGCGGTCCAGCGCCGCCTCGCACCAGACCGTGCCGCCCACGCGGTTGCACGCGCCCGTCCGCATCAGCGTCCCGTTGGGCAGGCCCACGATGATCTCGTAGCCCAGCCCCGGCCCGGCCCTGAGCTTCAGCATGTCGCCCGCTTCCACGCCGGCCACCTCGGCCCGGCCGGTCATCCCCAGCATCGACGGCGTGGGCTGCGTGTTGCACCCCGCCAGCACCGCCAGCGCCACCGCGCTCATCCCTATCCTGCGCATACTGCCCTCCTGTCTTTTGCCCCTTTCTGGCCCAATCCGGCCGCGGGCGAAAGCGAAAGATCAGCCCGGCGCCTCCGCCGCTGCCGGCGTCGCGGCGTCGTCCTCCTCCGCCTCCTCCGGCATCGGCAGGCTCAGCACGCATTCGAACGTGCCGTCCTCCACCCGGCGGGTGATGCTGCCATCCAGCTGGTCCTCCACCGCCAGCGTCAGAAGCTGCGTGCCGAACCCCGCTTTCTCCGGCGCCACGGCGCCGGAGGCGGCGGCGCTCCGCTCCCGCCAGACCAGCCGCAGTACCCGGTCCTCGCCGGCCTCCCAGCCGATGTCGAGCGTGCCCTCGTCGCCGGAAAGCGCCCCGTATTTCACCGCGTTCGTGGCCAGCTCGTGCAGCGCCATCGCCACCGGCTGCACCATCGCGGGGCCCAGCACCACCCGCGGCCCGTGTACCCTGACCCGCCCGTCCTCCGACAGGAACGGCGCCAGCTCGCTTTCCAGCACGTCCTGAAGGTTGGCGCCGACCCACTTGCCGTCCGACAGGATGCCCAGCGTCTTGCCCAGCGCGCTCAGCCGGTCGAGAAGCGACGTCTTGTACCCCGCCACGTCCTCCGCCCGGGTCAGCCGCACCAGCGCCTGCGAGATCCCCAGCAGGTTGCGCGCCCGGTGGTCGATCTCCTGCATCATCGCCTTTTCCCGCGCCAGCACCCGCTCGCGCTCGATCGTCTGGGTGGCGAGGCCGAAAACC
The DNA here is from genome assembly GCF_030373445.1 of Roseovarius sp. GTDB lineage: Bacteria > Pseudomonadota > Alphaproteobacteria > Rhodobacterales > Rhodobacteraceae > Roseovarius. The sequence goes on along the minus strand of NZ_JAUCYU010000015.1, from coordinate 108,505 downwards.
TGCTCCGCGGTCGCCACCTCCTCGTCGGTCCAGCCATGGGCGCGGTCGCGATGCACGAACATCACCGCGCTCAGGCTCGCGAACTTGAACGAGGGCAGCGCCAGCGCCGCCTCGGCCCCCAGCCGGACGAACATCTCGCGCGCCCGCTCGTCCTCGACCTCCGCGGTCCGGTCAACCCGCACGGCCCGCCCGGCCTCCAGCCCGTCACGCAGGTGGCCCAGCCAGGGCCAGTGCACGCCCGGCCCGGCCGGGGCGACGCCCTCGGCGACCCATTCCAGCGCCACCGGGAACCGTTCGGCCGCGGCGTCGCGCTCGCGGATCCCCACCCGTATCGCACCCAGGTGCTCGCCCAGCATCCGGCAGACCGCGGTCATGATCTCCTCCGCCCCGGTCAGTTCGCGCACCCGGTCGCCCACCTCCAAAAGGAAGGCCGTCTGCCGCTGCCGCAGCACCTTCTCGGTGGTCTCCTGCCCGGAATTGAAGATCCCGACGATGCTGCCGTCCTCGCCGCGGATGGGCGTGAAACTGTACGACCAGTAGGTCTCCTCCTCGATCCCGTAGCGCCGCATCGGCAGCATCTGGTCGTCGACGAACAGCCCCTCGCCGGTCTCGATCACCCGGGTGAACTGCGGCTCGATCACGTGCCAGATATCCGACCACACCTCCGCCGCCGGCTCGCCGAGACAGGCGGGGTGGCGCGGGCCCGGAATGAACGACCACGCGTCGTTGTAAAGCAGTCGCAGCTCCTGCCCCCAGTAGATCGCCGTCGGAAAGGCCGAGTTCAGGCAGATCCCCAGCGCCGCCCGCAAGGACAGCGGCCACGCGTCCGGCGCCCCGAGCGGATGCGCCGCCCAGTCGTGCTCGCGGATACGCCGCGCCATCTCCCCCTCGCCCGAGAGAAAGCTCATCGGCGTCGCGCCCGTACCCTGCCGCCTCAGCACCTGATCACCTGTTCCTTGCCGGTTATGTCTCAGCCATATATCTAGAAACATCCGCCGCAAAGACAAAGTCTTATCCGCGCCTTTTCCCCCGCCCGCCCCGGCGCCGGTTGCGTGACCTCCAACTCCCCCGCGCCCCGGGCCTGACCCGGGGCCTCGCACCCTCCGACGCCCCCGGCCCCTCGTCCTTAGGGTGGCTGCGAACCCACCACGCCGCCCAAGCCTCACCCCCGTTGCGCCCTCCACAACATCTCGCGGCACCCCCCACCGAACGCCACATGAACCCGGGTGAAGCGCCGCAAGAACACCGACGCAATACCGACAAAATACCGACGTGATACCGAAACCGGAAAATCACGCCGTTCCAACCCGTTAACCCCGATTCGCTTACCTCAACTCCCCCGGTAGGTCGAATACCCGAACGGCGACACCAACAGCGGCACGTGGTAATGCACCTCTTCCGCCATCCCGAACCTTATCGGCACCTCGTCCAGAAACCGCGGGCTCTCCGGCGGCGAGAACCGGGCATCGATGTAATCCCCGGCATGGAAGACCAGCTCGTACGTGCCGGTCTCGAACTCCGCCTCCGGCAGGATCGGCTCATCCGTCCGCCCGTCGGCATTGGTCTGCAACGCCCTGACAAGGCTGCGCTTTTCGCCCTCGATCCGGTAAAGCTCGACGGTCATGCCCGCCGCCGGGCGGCCCCGCGCGGTGTCGAGCACATGGGTTGTCAGATATCCGGCCATCAATCGGTCCTCCTGTCGCCACCCTGCCGCGCCCCGGTCCCCCGGTCACGCAGGAAATCATTGTAAGTCCTTCAGGATTTATCGGAAAGTATCCAGAACAGCCCCCGTCTACACTACCGGCATCCACCACTCACGGAAGGCGTCGCCATGCCCCAACGCTACATTCGCGACATGCGCGGCCACGGCCCGATCCCGCCGCACCCCCACTGGCCCGGCGAGGCAAAGATCGCCGTCCAGTTCGTCCTCAATTACGAGGAAGGCGGCGAGAACTGCCTGCTGCATGGCGACGCCGCCTCCGAGGCCTTCCTGTCCGAAATCCCCGGCGCCCAGCCTTGGCCCGGCCAGCGCCACTGGAACATGGAATCGGTCTACGAATACGGCGCCCGCGCCGGGTTCTGGCGCCTCCACCGGCTCTTCACCTCGCGCGGCCTGCCCCTCACCGTCTACGGCGTCGCCACGGCGCTGGCCCGCTCGCCGGAACAGGTGAAAGCGATGAAAGAAGCCGATTGGGAAATCGCCAGCCACGGCCTGAAATGGATCGACTACAAGGACCACACGCCCGAGGCCGAACGCGCCGACATGGAGGAGGCCATCCGCCTCCACACCCACGTCACCGGCCAAAAACCCCGCGGCTGGTACACCGGCCGCTGTTCGGTCAACACCGTGCCGCTCGCCGCCGAGACGGGCGAATTCGACTACATCTCCGACACCTACGCCGACGACCTCCCCTACTGGGTCACCCTCGCGGGCCGCGATCAGCTCATCATCCCCTACACGCTCGACTGCAACGACATGCGCTTCGCCACGCCGCAGGGCTTCAACGCCGGCGACCAGTTCTTCGCCTATCTCCGCGACAGCTTCGACGCGCTCTATGCCGAAGGCGAGGCCGGCGCGCCGAAGATGCTCTCCATCGGCCTGCATTGCCGCCTGATCGGCCGCCCCGGCCGCGTCATGGCCCTGCAACGCTTCCTTGACCACATTGCGGCGCATGGCGGCGTCTGGGTCGCCCGCCGCATCGACATCGCCCGCCACTGGGCCGAAACCCATCCGCCCGAACGCCTCGAGCGCCCCTCCGAGATGGACCGCGACAGGTTCGTCACCCGCTTCGGCGACATCTTCGAACATTCCCCCTGGGTCGCCGAAAACGCCTACGAGCTGGAACTCGGCCCCGCCCATGACAGCGCCGCGGGCCTCGCCGCGGCCATGGCCCGCGCCTTCCGCGCCGCCCCGCGCGACAAGCGCCTCGCCGTGCTCAACGCCCACCCCGACCTCGCCGGCAAACTCGCCGCCGCCGGCCGCCTGACCAGCGACTCCACCGCCGAACAGGCCTCCGCCGGGCTCGACATGCTGACCGACGCCGAACGCGCCACCTTCACCCGCCTCAACGACGCCTATGTCGCCAAGCACGGCCACCCCTTCATCATCGCCGTCCGCGACCACGACAAACAAGGCATCCTCGACGCCTTCGAAACCCGCCTCGCCAATGACAGCGCCACCGAATTCGCCACCGCCTGCGCCCAGGTCGAGCGCATCGCCGAGCTGCGCCTGCAGGACCTCCTGCCGTGACCGACATCACCGCCACCCCCCTGACACCGGAGGCTTTCGCCCCCTTCGGCACCGTCATCGCCCGCCGCCCCGAACCGGACATGATGATCAACCAGGGCCTCTGCGGCCGCCACCACGCGCTGGCCCTGGCCGACATCACCGACGGCACCCCCGGCATCAGCCTCTTCGACGCCGAGCCCCGCAGCCTCCCCTACCGGCTCGACATGGTCGAACGCCATCCGCTGGGCTCCCAGGCCTTCCTGCCAATGTACGAGACCAGCTTCCTCGTCATCGTCGCCCCCGACGAAAGCGGCCGCCCCGGCACCCCGCTCGCCTTCCTCACCCGGCCCGGCGAAGGCATCCAGATCGCCCGCAACACCTGGCACGGCGTCCTCACGCCGCTGGCGCCCCCCGGCCTCTTCGCCGTGATCGACCGCATCGGCGAGGGCCCGAACCTGCAGGAACACTGGTTCGACACCCCCTATACCGTCACAGCAGAATAGGGGCGCTGCCCCTCGGCCTTCGGCCTCACCCCGGGATATTTCCGGCCAGAAGAAAAACCGGGCGCACCCCATGCTTCTTCTGGCCAAAAGTATCCCGGGGGGAGCGTTGAAATCTCCTGATTTCAACGTGGGGGGCTGGCCCCCCTACCGCCGCGCGATCAGGCGCGCCATGTCCAGCATCCGGCAGGAAAACCCCCACTCGTTGTCGTACCAGCCGAACACCCGCAGCAGCCCGCCCCGCGAGACGGAGGTCTCCGGCCCGACCATCACGATCGATTCCGGCCGCCCGCGCAGGTCGGCGCTCACCAGCGGTTTCTCGGTCCAACCGAAGACGGGCGAGCCCTCCGCCGCCTCTTTCAGGACCGCATTCACCGCCGCTTCCGTCACCGTCTCGCGCAGCTGCACCGTCAGGTCGATGCACGACACGCTCGCCGTCGGCACCCGGATCGCCCGCGCCTCGATCCGCCCGGCCATATGCGGCAGGACAAGCCCGGTCTGGTGCTGCGCGCTGGTGGTCGTCGGCACCATTGACAGCGCCGCCGCCCGGCTGCGCTCGGGCGCGCTGCGGGGCTTGTCGACCGTGGGCTGGCTGCCGGTATAGCAATGCACCGTGGTCATCTGGCCGCTTTCCACCCCGAAGGCGGCATCGAGCACCCGCACCAGCGGCGCCAGGGCATTCGTGGTGCAGGAGGCGTTCGAGATGATCCGCTCACCACCCAGCTCGCCCTCGTTCGCCCCCAACACCAGCGTCACGTCCGCCTCGGCCGAGGGCCCCGAGACCAGCACCGCCTTCGCCCCGGCCGCCAGCCCGCGCTCGGCCACCGCCCGCTTGCCGCCCATGCCGGTGCATTCCAGCACGAGGTCGACGCCGGCCAGGTCCAGCGCGCTCAGGTCCGGCGCCGCGTGAAACGGGATCGCCCGGCCATCCACGATGAGCGCGCCCTCCTCCGTCGCCACCTCGCCCGTCCACGGGCCATAGACGCTGTCGAACTCGAACAGATAGGCACAGGTCTCCAGCGGCTCGATGTCGTTGATCAGCACCAGCTCGAAATCCGCCCCCTCGCGCAGAAGGATGCGCAACAGGGTCCGGCCGATCCGGCCGAACCCGTTCAGGGCGATGCGAATGGGCGTGTCGGTCATGGCAAGGCTCTCCGGAACAAGGACTCTTTGCGCCGGACTGTCCGCCCGCGCCGCCGGATTTGCCAGACCCTGACACGAAATTTGATCAAACCCGCGCAACGCCGCATGGCTTCACGAAATTTTAGGAGACGCGCGGCAGGTTCGCCCTGCACCGGCATCGCCCCATGACGCGCCTTGCCCCGGGTGACGTTAACCTTCGAACCACACCCGGCTTTACTAAATCTTAAGAAATTGCCAGAATACTGGGCACATTCTGAACTTGATTTCAGTGTTCTCACTAAATCAGCCCCGCGTAGTGTCCGCTACGCGGGGCCTTCTTTGACCAGAACCCTAAAGCCCTGTCCAAAGCTGCATGATGGCCACGATCAATGTCGCGATCGCCACGGCCAACATGACTAGTCTGAACTTGCTTTCGTTCAGCGTCCTCACCTCCTTCCGCCGCGAAGTGTCACGGCGAAAGGCAGCATCGGGCGATCCGATAAAGTTTGAGTTAACTCCGCTTCACAGCCCCATATGCCGGTTCACATCCTTGTAGAGCAGGTAGCGGAACGTCCCCGGCCCGCCCGCGTAACAGGCCTGCGGACAAAACGCCCGCAGCCACATGTAATCGCCCGCCTCCACCTCGACCCAGTCGGTGTTCAACTTGTAGGCCGCCTTCCCCTCCAGCACGTACAAACCGTGCTCCATCACATGCGTCTCCATGAACGGGATCACCGCGCCCGGCTCCAGCGTCACGATCGTCACGTGCATGTCGTGGCGCATGTCCTCGGGGTCGACAAACCGCGTCGTGGCCCAGCGCCCCTCGGTATCCGGCATAGGATGTGGCGCCACCGTCTTCTCGTCGGCAAAGACCGGCTCGGGCCAGCCCAGCCCCTCGACCGGCTCATAGGCCTTGCGGATCCAGTGGAACACCGCCAGCCCCTCGCCCTCGTTCCGCAGCCGCCAGTCGCTGGCGGCAGGCAGGTAGGCATAGCCCCCCTCGCCCAGCCGATGCTCTTCCCCGCCAACCGTCACCACCACCGCGCCGGAGGTCACGAACAGCACCCCCTCGGCCTCCTCGTTGCTCTCCGGCTTCGCCGAGCCGCCGCCGGGCGAAACCTCCATGATGTAATGGGAAAACGTCTCGGCGAACCCCGACAGCGGCCTTGCCAGAACCCACAGCCGCGTCCCTTCCCAATGCGGCAGGCGCGAGGTCACGATGTCCCGCATCGTGCCCCGCGGCAGCACGGCATAAGCTTCGGTGAACACGGCCCGGTCGGTCAGCAGGCCGGTCTGCGGCGGCAAGCCGCCCTCGGGGGAATAATAGCTACGGTCGGTCATGGGCGGCTTTCCATCAGGTTCGGGATCACCCCCAAGCAAAGCCCCGCCGCGCCGCCAAGGCAACGCATAAACCGCCCCCGCCCGGCTGAAGGACAATCAGCTTTTGCCTGAAGATCGCCTCAGCCCCGCGCCGCCGCCTCCAACGCCGGATAGCGCAGCCCCAGCGTCACGCCACGGGCCACGAAGCTGATCAGAAGCGCCACCCACAGCCCGTGATTGCCCAGCCACGGCACCAGCAGCACCACCGCCACCCCGTAGACCAGCAAACTCACCGCCATCATGTTGCGCATGTCCCCGGCCCGCGTCGCGCCGACGAAAATGCCGTCCAGCATGTAGGCCGCCACCCCCAGCACCGGCGCCACCACCATGTAGACAAGGTACTCGCGCCCCGCCGCCTGCACCTCGGGCGCCTTGGCCATCAGGTCGATGATCATCCCCCCGAACGCCCAGAACACCAGCGCCAGCCCGACCGAGATGATCACCCCCCAGAGGCTCGTCACCAGCGCCCCGCGCCGGAGCATCGCCCCGTCGCGCCGGCCCACCGCCTGCCCCACCATGGTCTCGACGGCAAAGGCCAGCCCGTCCAGCGCGTTCGACACGATATGCAGGAACTGCAACAGCACCTGGTTCGCGGCCAGCGTCACGTCGCCGAAATCCGCGCCAAGGAACAGGAACGACACGAACACCGTCTCCAGCATCAGCGACCGCAGCAGGATATCGCGGTTCACGCCCGCCATCCGGCGCAACTGCACCGGGTCGAACACCCGCGGCCAGTCGCGCCAGGCCGGCACCCGGAACGCCGCCCGGCAGAACCACAGGCCCAGCGCCAGCCCCGACCACTCTGCGATGAAGGTCGCCCAGGCCACGCCGGTCACGCCCCAGTCGAGCCCCAGCACGAACCACAGGTCGAGCCCGATATTCAGCCCGTTCATCGCCACCTGTATGGCCAGCACCGCCCCCGTCCGCTCCTGCGCGATCAGCCAGCCGGTCACGCCGTACATGGCGATCAGCGCGGGCCCGCTCCACACCCTTATCGCCATGTACTCCCGCGCCAGCCCCTCGACCTCGTCACTGGCGGGCGAGACCCGGAAAGCCACGTCGAAAACCGGCCCCTGCAACAGGATGAACAGCACGCCCCCCGTCAGCCCGATCATCAGCGACCGGGTCAGCAGCGCCGCCACCTCCCCCGCCTGCCCCGCGCCCAGCGCCTGGCTGGTCAGGCCCGTGGTGCCCATCCGCAGAAACCCGAACAGCCAGTAGACGGCGGTCAGGATCACCGCCCCGATCCCCACCGCCCCGATCGGCGCGGCAAGGCCCATCTGGCCCACCACGCCGGTATCGACGGCGCCCAGGATGGGCACCGTGGCATTGGAAATCACGATCGGAAGGGCGATCCGCAGGACACGGGCGTGCGTGATCGCGCGCGGCCCCTCAGCCATCCCCGCGCGGCATCAGGAAATGGCCGGTGGCCTGCGCAAACGGACGGGCGCGGTTGTCCTGCCACGCCTCCACATGCACGCTGGCATAGCGCCGGCCCGAACGCTTGACCCTGGCGCGGGAATAGGCATCCCGCGGCAGGCCCGAGCGCAGGTAATCCACCGTGAAGCTGATCGTCTTCGGCAGGCTCGGCAGGTCGCCCGCCACCAGCCTGTCGGGGTCCAGCCGCCCGCTCTCGATCTCGTCCCACAGCATCGCCCAGCTCAGCCCGATGATCGACGACACCTCGAGGAAGGCGGCCGTCGCCCCGCCATGAATCGCCGGAAGCGCCGGGTTGCCGATCAGGTCGTCCTTGAACGGCATGATCGCGGTCAGCTCGTCGCCTCGCCGGTCGAACTCGATCCCCAGGAAGCGGATATAGGGCACCCCGTCCACCAGCGCGTGAAGCGCGGCGTCGCGGCGCTGCTTGATCACCTGTACCGGTTCGGGCTTCTCGCGCGCCATCAGGTCTTCCCCGTCGTGAAAGTGCCGGTCGCGGTGGCAACGGGCCGGTCGGCGTCGTCGTCCATCGCTCGCGCCCGCACGAAGGCCACGGTGCGGGTCACGTGGAAACACTCGGCCTCGGCCCGGATGCGCTGGCCGGGGGTGGCGGGGCGCATGTAGTCGATGCGCAAATCGATGGTCGCGGTCGAGCCGCCATTGGCCGGATGGCTCAGCGCCGCCGCCCCGCAACAGGTATCCATCAGCGCCGACACCGCGCCGCCATGGATGACACCCGTCTTCGGGTCGCCGACGAAACGGTCGTCATAGGGCATCTCGATCGTGGCAAATCCTTCCTCGATCCGGGTCACCGTCATCCCCAGCGCTTCCGAATGCGGGATGGCCTTGATGAACTGCTCGGCGATCTTCGTCTTGTCGACGCCCATGCGCCTCCCCTTCTTGCCCGTGCCGCACCCTTTATGAGCCGGAACCGCCCCGGGCCGCAAGACCGGCAGTTGCCCTGCGCCGCGCATGGTTCTACTTTCCATGAAGGGAGAGCCTGAACGATGCCGGAACACCGCCTGTCATTCAAGGAAATGTGCGCGAAATTCGACGTGACCCCGCGCACCCTGCGCTATTACGAATATATCGAGCTGCTCAGCCCCGAACGCGACGGCCGCTCGCGCTATTATGGCCCCCGCGAGGTGGCCCGCCTGACCCTCATCCTGCGCGGCCGCCGCTGGGGCTTCGCGCTCGAGGAAATCCGCCAGTGGCTGGAGATCTACGAGGAGGAAGGCACCGAGGCCCAGATGCGCAACTGGGTCGAGATGGCCGACCGGAAGCTCGCCGAACTCGACCGCCAGCGCGCCCAGCTCGAAGAGGCCATGACCGAACTCCGCGACACCCGCGACGAGGTAGCGAAGAACTTCACCTCGTGACACTCCCCGTCCCGGCCCCCGAGCCGGGACCCCGCGCCGACCATTGCCCCGCGCGGCAACCCGTAGGGTGGGTGAAACCCACCACACCCCACTCCAAGATCACTCCGGCTTTTTCCCCCGGATGTGATGCGGGCAATGCTCGCCCTTCTCCAGCACCCGCAGCATCTTCGTCCAGGTCTCCACCTGGTGGCCGATGAACTCCTTGCCGTGCCGCTCTTCCAGCCCCGGCCGCGTGTCCCCGGTCAGCCACGCCAGTTCCTCCGCCGCCACTTCCGCATACCAGGGGTTCCGGTTCACCAGCTCGACCTCCTCGAACCCGGCCTCCCGCATCGCCGTCTCGTAGGTCGCGGGCGAGGCCATGGCGAAATCGAGGTCCTCAGACTTGATATACTCCACCATCTCCGGCGACGGGTCGTCATCATGCCCGATCAGCCAGTCCGACGCCGCGAACATGCCGCCCGGCTTCAGGATCCGGAACGCCTCCTTCGCCATCGCCGCCTTGTCGGGAATGTGGATGATCGAATCCTTGGAAAACACCACGTCGAAGCTCCCGTCCGGAAACGGGAACGGCCCCGGCTCGACCTTCTCCACCTTGATCCGCTCCGACAGCCCGGCCTCCTCGGCCCGCCGCCGTGCCGCGCCGCAGACCGGCTCCTCCACATCGATGCCGGTGACATGGTCGGCGCCAAGGTCATGGGCGATCAGCACCGCGCAGGCGCCCGAGCCACAGCCGATATCCAGCACCCGCTTGCCGGTGATATCCACCCCGTGCAGCACCCGCCGCACCTCGTCCGGCCCGCCGGGCGACAGGAACCCCTCGCCCCAGAGCTCTTCGAGAAAGGTGATGGTCTGATCGTCGTAAAGGTCGTCGGTCATCCGGGCCCCCGGTTCTGTGGAATTGCTGAAATGTGAACACCAGACTTATGCATACCGCCCCCCTGCACAAGCCCGACTCACTGCCTCCGGCCCCGCCGAAAACCGGCAAGAACCCGCCGGACCAGCAGATTTTTGCCGCCCGTCAGGCTCAGGAAATTGCCGCAAAAGCCTGTTTCCCTTGCCTGATCTTACGTCATCTCAAAGTGACGCAACGTAGTAGTTACGTCAACATGGAACCCTGTTGTAACCACGGGGCCGGATGCGCAGGTAAGTACAAGTTGACGTAATGATAACGAGCGAACCAATGACCGACGAAACGATGAGCATTCGCGAGATGTGCGACGCCTTCGACGTGACTCCGCGCACCCTGCGTTTCTACGAATCCAAGGAGCTGCTGTTCCCCCGCCGGGTGGGGCAGAAGCGCCTTTTCACCAAGCGCGACCGTGCGCGCCTCAAGCTGATCCTGCGCGGCAAGCGCTTCGGCTTCAGCCTCGAGGAAATCCGCCAGTTGCTCGACCTCTACGACAAGGGCGACCAGCAGCTCACCCAGCTGACCGAGACCTATCACCTCGCCGAGAAACGCCTCGCCGAGCTGGTCCAGCAGCGCGACGAGCTGAACGGCGCAATAGAGGAACTGCGCGGGCAGATGAAGTGGGGCGAGAAGATGATCGCCTCGATCCGCCAGCAGAAGAACGCCGCCGAGTAATCCGGCCCAAAGCCGGACCGGCCCCCGAGGGACAAAGGGAGAGAGACGACCATGCCGAGCTACACGCCCCCCACCAAGGACATGCAGTTCATCCTGCATGACATGCTAAACGTATCGGCCTCCGGCACGCCCGGCTATGCCGAGCTCGACGCCGACTTCACCGGCGCGGTGCTGGAAGAGGCGGGCAAGATCGCCCGCGACCTGCTGACGCCGCTGAACGTGGTGGGCGATACCGAGGGCTGCCGCCTCGAGAACGGCGTCGTGCGCACGCCCGCGGGCTTCAAGGCCGCCTTCGACGAGGTGCGCGCCGGCGGCTGGACGGCTCTCGACCTGCCCGAGCAATATGGCGGACAGAACATGCCCTACATCCTCGGCACCGCGGTGGGCGAGATGTTCTCGGCCGCCAACCAGGCCTTCACCATGTACCAGGGCCTGACCCATGGCGCCGCCTCGGCGATCCTCGCCCACGGCACCGACCAGCAGAAAGAGACCTACCTGCCCAAGATGGCCTCCTGCGACTGGACCGGCACCATGAACCTGACCGAGCCGCATTGCGGCACCGATCTCGGGCTCATGCGCACCAAGGCCGACCCGCAGGACGATGGCAGCTACCGGATCACCGGCCAGAAGATCTTCATCTCGTCCGGCGAACACGACATGGCCGACAACATCATCCACCTTGTCCTCGCCAAGATTCCCGGCGGCCCCGAGGGCATCAAGGGCGTCTCGCTCTTCATCGTGCCCAAGTTCATGGTCAAGGAAGACGGCTCACTCGGCGAGCGCAACGGCGTCTCCTGCGGCAAGATCGAGGAGAAGATGGGCATCCACGGCAACTCGACCTGCGTGATGAACTACGACGGGGCGACGGGCTACCTCCTCGGCGAAGAGCACAAGGGCATGCGCGCCATGTTCACCATGATGAACGAGGCCCGGCTCGGCGTCGGCATGCAAGGCCTGGCGCAAGCCGAAGTCGCCTACCAGAACGCGCTCGAATACGCCAAGGACCGGCTCCAGGGCCGCGACGTGACCGGCGTCAAGAACCCCGACGGCCCGGCCGACCCGCTGATCGTCCACCCGGACATCCGCCGCGCCCTGCTCGACCAGAAAAGCTTCGTCGAGGGCGCCCGCGCCTTCCTCCTCTGGGGCGCCGAGATGATCGATCGCTCGCACCGCGCGGGCGATGCCGATGCCGAGGGGCTGATCTCGCTCCTGACGCCCGTGATCAAGGGCTTCATGACCGATGAAGGCTTCGACATGACCATCCTCGCCCAGCAGGTCTATGGCGGCCACGGCTATATCGAGGAATGGGGCATGTCCCAGTTCGCCCGCGACGCCCGGATCGCGATGATCTACGAAGGCGCCAACGGCGTGCAGGCGCTCGACCTCGTCGGCCGCAAGCTCGCCGCCGACAGCGGCAAGCACGTGATGGCCTTCTTCGAGATGGTGAAGACCTTCATCAAGGAGAACGAGGGCAACGAGGCGCTCAAGAAGGATTTCCTCGACCCGCTCAAGGAATCCTCCAAGCACCTGCAATCCGCGGGCATGTTCTTCATGCAGAACGGCATGAAAAACCCCAACGCGGCACTGGCGGGATCGTATGACTTCATGCATCTTTTCGGCCATGTCTGCATCGGCCTGATGTGGGCGAAGATGGCCAAGGTCTCGCACGCGGCGCTCGAGGGCGGCACCTCGGACGAGGCCTTCTACAAGGCCAAGCTCAAGACGGGGCGCTATTACATGTCCCGCCGCCTGCCGGCGACCGCGATGCACCTCAAGCGCATCGAAAGCGGCGCCGACCCGGTGATGGAGCTGGAGGCCGAGCTGTTTTGACGAAGGGGGTGCGCTGAAGCGCACCCTACGAGAGGGATTTTCGAGGGGAGGAAAGATGCCGAAACGATTCCGTCTGACGCGCCGCTTCAACGCCGCGATGACCGAAGACGCCTACAGGCGCCTGAAGAAATTCGCGCAGGAAGCCGGGCTCGACGAGGGCGAGGCGCTTTCCTTCCTCTTCGAAAACTTCGACAGCGTGATCAACGAGGACACGTTCTCCCACCGGCTGCGCCTCTTCAATTCTGAACTCGAGGCGCGCAAACGATGATCCGCCGCCTGCCCGGAACGCTCGCCGTCTGCCTGCTGCTGGCCGCCCCCGTCGCGGCCCGCGACCTCACGCAGGCCGAACAGGCAAGCCTGCAGGCGCGCATAGACAGCTTCGAACAGGCCTTCGAGCAGGGCGACATCGACGCGGTCTTCACCGTGATCCCCCCGGGCATCCTCGCGACCACGTCGGAAACCTACGACATCACCGAGGCACAGGTTCTGACGGCGATGAAGCAGGCGCTTGCCGGGATGATGAAAACCGCCTCGATCGAGGAGTACCGGATCGATCTTGCCTCGGCCAAGGTCAGGGAAACCTCCGCGGGGCGCGTCTACGTGCTGATCCCGACCACCGCGTATGTCCGCCGCGACGGGCAGGATGAGGCCCGGCGCTCCGACACCGTGACGCTGGCGTTCCAGGACGGCGACGCCTGGTACCTCGTCCGCATCGACGATGCTCAACAGGTCGGCGTTCTCGAGGCCGCCTACCCGGATTACGAGGGCGTCGATTTTTCCGAAGGCAGCGCAACGCAAGGGAGCGAGTGATCCGATGAAAGACATGCACCAGACCCGCTCCGCATGGATGACCGACGAACACCAGATGCTCTCGGAAATGACGGCGAAGTTCATTACCGACGAATGGCGCCCGCATTTCGAGCGCTGGCGCAAGGCCGGCATCATGGACCGCGACACCTGGACCCAGGCGGGCGAATTGGGCCTCCTCTGCCCCTCCATTCCCGAGGAATACGGCGGCGCCGGCGGCGATTTCGGCCACGAGGCGGTGATCTGCATCGAACAGTCCCGCGCCAACCTCGCAAGCTGGGGCAACCCGATTCATTCCGGTATCGTGGCCCACTACATCCTCGCCTACGGCTCCGAAGATCAGAAGAAGCGCTGGCTGCCCAAGATGGTCTCGGGCGAGATGGTGGGCGCGCTGGCGATGACCGAACCGGCCGCGGGCTCCGACCTCCAGGGCATGAAGACCAAGGCGGTGCGCGACGGCAACGCCTACCGCGTCTCGGGCCAGAAGACCTTCATCACCAACGGCCAGCACGCCGACCTCATCCTCGTCGCCGCCAAGACCGACCCCTCGCAGGGCGCCAAGGGCATCTCCCTCGTCGCCATCGAAACCGAAAGGGCCGAGGGCTTCACCCGTGGCCGCAACCTCGAGAAATCGGGCCTCCACGCCGGCGACACCTCCGAGCTCTTCTTCGACGACGTCGCCGTCCCGCCCGAGAACATCCTCGGCGGCGAGGAAGGCCGCGGCTTCATCCAGATGATGCAGCAACTTCCCCAGGAACGCCTGATCATCGCCTGCGGCGCCCAGGGCGCGCTGGAAGGCGGCGTCGAACGCACCATCGCCTATGCCAACGAACGCCAGGCCTTCGGCGGCCCGATCATGCAGTTCCAGAACACCCGCTTCAAGCTGGCCGAATGCCTGACCAAGACCCGCGTCGCCCGCGCCTTTCTCGACGAATGCATCGCCGAACACCTGCGCGGCGCGCTATCCGTCGAAAAGGCCGCCATGGCAAAATACTGGATCTCCGACACCCAGTTCGAGGTGCTCGACGAATGCGTCCAGCTTCACGGCGGCTATGGCTACATGGCCGAGTACGACATCGCCGAAATGTGGGCCGACGCCCGCGTGCAACGCATCTACGGCGGCACCAACGAAATCATGAAGGAGCTGATTTCCCGCTCATTCACCGCCAAACCCTGACCCGCCGCACCCGGCCGCCCGGGCAGGAGCCTCCGGCGGGAGTATTTTTCCCAAGAAGAAGCCCGAGGGGAACCGCAACCCCCGCTTCTTCTTGGCGAAAATACTCGAATCCAACGACACCCACACGCGCAACGCACGGGAGGACCGCGCCATGACCATGAAACTCTACTGCTTCGGCGAAAGCGGCAACGCCTACAAGGCGGCGCTGGCTCTGGAACTGTCCGGCCTCGACTGGGAACCGGTCAAGGTCGACTTCTTCAACGGCGAGACCCGCTCCGACGCCTATCGCGGCGAGATCAACGCCATGGGCGAGGCGCCGGTGCTGGTCGACGGCGATTTCAAGACCTCGCAATCGGGCGTGATCCAGCAATACATCACCGACAAGACCGGCAAGTTCGGCGGCCGCGACGAGGCCGAACGCTACGAGGTGCTGCGCTGGGTCTTCTGGGACAATCACAAGATGTCGAGCCAGGCCGGCATGACCCGCTTCCTGATGAACTTTCTGCCCGAGGACAAGCGCCCGGCCGACGTGATCGGCTTCATGCAGGGCCGGCTCAAGGCCGCCTATGCGGTCCTGAACGCCCATCTCCAGGGCCGCGACTGGATCGTCGGCGACGGCATCACCAATGCCGACATGTCCTGCTGCGCCTACCTGTTTTACCCAGAACCCTTCGGCTTCGACCGCAAGGACTGGCCCGAAATCGACCGGTGGCTCTCGAACATCGAGAACACGCCGGGCTGGAAACATCCCTACGACCTGATGCCCGGCAGCCCTGCCGACCGGGCCTGAGAAAGGAGACTTCATGTCTGACGCATATATCTACGACGCGGTGCGCACCCCCCGTGGCAAGGGCCGCAAGGACGGCGCCCTGCACGAGGTGACCGCCCTGCGCCTTTCCGCCCAGGTGCTGAACGCGCTGAAAGACCGCAACGGGCTCGATGGCTGCGCCGTCGAGGACGTGATCTGGGGCAACGTCACCCAGGTGATGGAACAGGGCGGCTGCCTCGCCCGCACCGCCGTGCTGGCCTCCGAGCTTGACGAGGGCATCCCGGGCCTTGCCATCAACCGCTTCTGCGCCTCCGGCCTCGAGGCCGTGAACCTCGCCGCCAACCAGATCCGGGGCGGCGCGGGCGAGGGTTACATCGCTGGCGGCGTCGAGATGATGGGCCGCGTGGCCATGGGCTCCGACGGGGCCGCCGTGGCCGTCGACCCGACCGTGGCGATGGAGAACTATTTCGTGCCGCAAGGCATTTCCGCCGACATCATCGCCACCGAGTACGGCTTCTCCCGCGATGACGCCGACGCCTTCGCCGTCGAATCTCAGAAACGCGCCGCCAAGGCGTGGGAGGACAAGCGCTTCGCCCGCTCCATCATCGAGGTGAAGGACCAGAACGGCCTGACCATCCTCGATCATGACGAGTACATGCGCCCCGGCACCGACATGCAGTCGCTCGGCGCGCTGAAGGCATCCTTCAAGGAGATGGGCGAGGTCATGCCCGGCTTCGACGCGGTGGCGAAACTCAAGTACCCCCACCTGGAGAAGATCGAGCACATCCACCACGCCGGCAACTCCTCGGGCATCGTCGACGGCTCGGCGGGCCTGCTCATCGGCTCCAAGGCGTTCGGCGAGAAATACGGCCTCAAGCCCCGCGCCTGCATCCGCCAGACCACCAAGGTGGGCACCGACCCGACCATCATGCTGACGGGCCCCGTTCCGGCCACGCAGAAGGCGCTGAAAGACAGCGGCATGGCGCTTTCCGACATCGACCTCTTCGAGGTGAACGAGGCGTTCTCCTCGGTCGTGCTCCGCTTCATGCAGGCCTTCGACGTCGACCATTCGAAGGTCAACGTCAACGGCGGCGCCATCGCCATGGGCCACCCGCTGGGCGCCACCGGCGCGATGATCCTCGGCACGCTGCTGGACGAGCTCGAACGTTCGGACAAGGAAACCGGGCTTGCCACGCTCTGCGTCGCCTCCGGCATGGGCGCGGCCACCATCATCGAGCGGGTGTGATGCCGAAGATCGACCTCTCCGCCCTGCCGCTCCGCACGGGTTCGAGCTACCCGGCGCCGCTCGACGCCGAGGTGGCGGGCCGCTCGTTCCTGCGCGTGGGCGACGAAGGCGGGCTCACCCAGTTCGGGGCGAATATCGTCATCCTTGCCCCCGGCGGGAAATCCTCGCTCCGCCACTGGCACGAGCAGCAGGACGAGTTCGTGATGGTGATCTCCGGCCGCTGCACGCTCATCGACGATTCAGGCCGCCACCCGATGCAGCCCGGAGACTGCGCCGCCTTCAGGGCGGGCGACGGCAACGGCCACCAGCTCGTCAACGACACGGACGAGGAGGCCCGCTTCCTCGTCATCGGCACCCGCACCCCGACCGAGACCGCCTGGTACAGCGATCTCGACCTCAAAGCGACCCAGACCGCGGAAGGTTTCACCTACACGCGCAAGGACGGAACCCCTTACACGGGAGACAACAAATGACTGATTTCACGATGGAAAAAGGCGCCGATGGCGCCGATCTGGAACGCTCCGACAAGGAGTGCGGCCTCGCCACGCTCTGCGTCGCCTCCGGCAGGGACGCCGCCACCGTCATCGAGCGGGTGTAAGCGCAATGACCACCCCGCAGGGATATCACTTCTTCTGGTCAGGGCCGTTCAGCCAATGGCAGCCCTGCCGGATGTCCCTGTGGGAGGTCGAATTCAACTGCGCGGAACAGGCGATGATGTACGGCAAGGCCCTGATGTTCGAGGACCGGGACACCGCGAGCCAGATCCTCGCCGCACAGGACCCGGGCAAGCAGAAGGCGCTCGGCCGCACGGTAAGGGGCTTTGACGAAGGCACATGGGCCAATGGCCGCTATGCCCTCGTCCGGGAGGTCAACCTCGCCAAGTTCGACCAGAACAAGGGCCTCCGGCGCAAGCTCTTCCAGACCGCGCCGAAGCCCCTGGCCGAAGCCAGCCCGATGGACACGATCTGGGGCATCGGCCTCGACGCCGACACCGCCGCGCAAACCCCCGTGGCCGACTGGCCCGGCCAGAACCTCTTGGGCCGGATCCTGACCGAGATCCGCGACGAACTTTCAACCCGGCACCCGGCCGAAGCAGCGGCCTGCATGGCTGGTGAATAGGAGACAGACCAAATGACTGATTTCACGATGGAAAAAGGCGCCGATGGCGTCGCCGTCATCACCTGGGACACCGAAGGCAAGTCCATGAACGTGATGACCATGGAAGCCTGGCCCGTGCTCGACGGGCTGATCGACGACGCGCTGGCCGATGACGCGGTCAAGGGCATCGTCATCACCTCCGGCAAGGAGGGCAGCTTTGCCGGCGGCATGGACCTGAACGTCATCTCGAAAATGAAGGACATGGCGGGCGACGAGCCGGCCAAGGGCCTGTTCGAGGGGCTGATGAACATGCACGGGATCCTGCGCAAGATCGAACGCGGCGGGATGGACGACAAGAACAAGGGCGGCAAGCCCATCGCCGCCGCCCTCCCCGGCACGGCGCTCGGCATCGGCCTCGAAATCCCGCTCGCCTGCCACCGCATCTTTGCCGCCGACAACCCCAAGGCCAAGATCGGCCTGCCCGAGATCATGGTCGGCATTTTCCCCGGCGCGGGCGGCACCACCCGCCTTGTCCGCAAGCTGGGCGCCATGGCGGCCTCGCCGCTCTTGCTGCAGGGCAAGCTGAACGACCCGAAAAAGGCCAAGAGCGCCGGCGTGGTCGACGAGGTCGTGGCCCCCGAGGAGCTGCTCGCCAAGGCCAAGGAGTGGGTTCTGAGCGAACCGCAGATCGTCAAGCCGTGGGACGAGAAGGGCTACAAGATGCCCGGCGGCGCCCCCTACCACCCGGCGGGCTTCATGACCTTCGTGGGTGCCTCGGCCATGGTGAACAAGGAGACCCAGGGCGCCTTCCCCGCCGCCAAGGCCCTCCTCTCCGCCGTCTACGAGGGCGCGCTTGTCCCCTTCGACACCGCGCTCAAGATCGAGGCGCGCTGGTTCACCAACGTCCTGATGAACCCGTCCTCCTCGGCCATGATCCGGTCGCTCTTCGTCAACAAGGAAGCGCTTGAGAAGGGCGCCAACCGCCCCGACGTGCCCGACCAGAGGGTGAAGAAAGTCGGCGTCCTCGGCGCCGGCATGATGGGCGCGGGCATTTCCCTCGTCTCGGCCATGGCCGGCATGCAGGTCGTGCTGATCGACCAGAAACAGGAGGCCGCCGACAAGGGCAAAGCCTACACCGCCGATTACATGGACAAGGGCATCAAGCGCGGCAAGGCCACCGAAGAGAAGAAGGCCGCGGCCCTCGACCTCATCACCGCCACCACCGATTACGCGGCCCTCGACGGCTGCGACCTGATCATCGAGGCGGTGTTCGAAGACCCCAAGGTCAAGGCCGAGGTGACGAAACAGGCGCTGGCCCATGTGGGCGACGACTGCATCTTCGCCACCAACACCTCGACCCTGCCGATCACCGAGCTGGCCAAGGCGTCGGACACCCCCGAGCAATTCATCGGCATCCACTTCTTCTCGCCCGTCGAGAAGATGATGCTGGTCGAGATCATCAAGGGGAAAGAGACCGGCCCCCGCGCCGTGGCCAAGGCGCTCGACTATGTCCGCCAGATCAGGAAAACCCCGATTGTGGTGAACGACGCGCGCTTCTTCTACTGCAACCGCTGCATCATCCCCTACATCAACGAGGGCATCCGCATGGTGGCCGAGGGCATCGCCCCCGCGCTCATCGACAACGCGGCGCGGCAGCTTGGCTTCCCGGTGGGCCCGCTGCAACTCGTCGATGAAACCTCCATCGACCTCGGCGCCAAGATCGCCCGCGCGACCAAGGCGGCGATGGGCGACGACTACCCCGACGAGGCCGTCGACGAGGTCATCTTCTGGATGGAAGGCGAAGGGCGCCTGGGCCGCAAGTCCAAGGCGGGCTTCTACGACTACGACGAGAAGGGCAAGCGTCAGGGCTACTGGCCGGGTCTGCAAGACAAGTACCCCCGCGCGGAAGACCAGCCCGACCTGATCGAGGTGCAGCACCGCCTGATGTTCGCCCAGGTGCTCGAAGCCGTCCGCGCGCTGGAGGAAGGCGTGCTCGAAGACATCCGCGAAGGCGACGTGGGCGCCATCCTCGCCTGGGGCTTCGCGCCCTGGTCCGGCGGGCCGTTCTCGTGGCTCGACATCATCGGGGCTCCCTATGCCGCCGAGCGCTGCGATCAGCTGACCGAGAAGTTCGGCCCCCGCTTCACCACCCCCGACCTGCTGCGCGAGCTGGCCGAGAAGAACCAGACCTTCTACGCCCGCTTCGGCACCTCCGAGGATCAGGCCGCCTGACCTTTCAGGTGCTCTGCTGAAAAACGAAAAACCGCGCAAGGCCTTCACCTTGCGCGGTTTCTCTTTCCCGGCCCGATCGTCAGGCCGGCAGGCCCGCCATGCAACCCTCGGACTCGGCCTCAACGGCACAAGCCGCCTCCAGCTCGATCCGCCCGGCCAGGAAGCGCGCCTCGTCCAGCGGCAGGATCGCGTATAACGGATCCTGCGGCGCCTCCCACGCCGCCGCGACCATGTCGCGTGAGGACGGGCACAGGAACAGCAAACCGTCCCGTGCGAACACCACCTGCTCGGTCGCGAAATGCAGGCGGACGACCTCGAAGCCATCCTGCGGGGGCACCCGGTGGCTCTCGGTCAAGGCGTCCATCGCTTCGGCGGGCAAAAGCGAGAACGGATCACCGTAAAGGTCTTCGGCGGTGTCGCTCTCCACCATGATCGTCTGCTGCGGCATGAGATGCATGACCTCCCGGTTGCCCAGCACCCCCTCCGGCACCTCGATCGGCCAGAAGGCCTTCGGGCAGTCACCCGGCCCGGAAAAGCCGTGGCGCGTCACCTGCGTCACCGCCTGCAGCCCGGCATCGAAGGTCAGAACCCTGTCGCCCGCGCAGACCCGCTCCACCGGCTGCCAACCCATCGCCGTGGCCACCCGCGTGCCCGACACGAGGCCCGATATCACCGGCCCTTCGGGGCTCTCGGGGTCGGCCAAGGAAAATGACTCAAACATCTCGTTGTCCAATTCTGTCGCCGGAGGCACCCGGCCGCGTCGCCGGGGTTGATCATCCGGCCACACCTGCGGCGCTCGTTTGCCGGAAAGATGGCGGAAATGCGGCACTGTTTCACCAAGGGAAACAGAACCCCTCCTGGCCCCGCACCATGCACCCGGCAGACACCAGCCTCACGAAAACACGTACCCGAACCGCGCGATATCCGCCCCGCAGAGCTCCCCCACCAGCGCCGAATCGGTCTCAGAGTAGTAGTCCCGATACGCCACCCCCCGCTCCGAGGCGTTGACACGCGGCAGCTCCAGCCGAAACCCCAGGTGCTCCCACAATGCCTCCGCATCCTCCGCAAACCGTTCAAGCCGGATGAACAGGTCGCACCGCTCCCCGCCCTCCGGCCCGGTGACATAGCTGCCATATGGATGCGCCCTGAGGCTCTCCCGCGTCTGCGGATGGTTCAGGAACGCGCTGAACCCCACCGCCTTCGCCAGCCTCACCGCCGGATGATCGAACCCCTGCGCCCTGAGCCAGTGATAATAGCTGACCACCCTGTCCCACGGGTTCCGCACCATCGTGACAACGAAGGCCCCCTCGATGAACGCCCGGCTCACCAGCCCGTCGATATCCCGCAAGGTCGAGTGCTTCCAAAGCCTCCCGGCCGAGGTGACACCCTGCACCCGCCCCCGCCGCTTCCTGGCCTTCGGCGTATCCCCGATCAACAGGTCATCCTTCATCGCCCGCCCCTCCAGCGCCAGGGCCAGCGAGGTGCCCCCGGTCTTGGGGATATGGACGAAGATATAATTGCGCCCGGGCGAGATGATCATGGGCGGGATGCTACGAGGGAGTGGCCAAAAGAGAAACCTCTCAATCGAGCCACCCGCCCGGAGTCAAGCCGCGCCAAAGCGCGGCGCCGGGCGAGCGACTGCCCGTCCCCACGGGCTGGCGCTTTTGCGAATGAAGCAACACACAAGCAGGTTGGATGTACTTGGCAACCATAAAGTGCTCACCACTCAGGTCAGCAGCGCCACCCCACGGGCAGTCACCCGCCCGGCTCACCATCCGACGGCACACGTCCCCTTCACCGCTCGAGGTCCCGGCTCAAGACCGGGACGCGCAATCGCTCACTCACCCGCCCCGGGCCTGACCCGGGGCCTCCCCACAAGGCAAACTGGGATCAGCCCCCCGGCCCGGCGTCAAGGCGAGCCAACGGCTCGCCGCCGGGCAGCGCCCGACCGCCCCCCGGGCCCTCTCCACCAGGCCAACCAGATCAGCCGCCCAACCCCGCCCGGAATCAAGCCGCGCCAAGGGCGCGGCGCCGGGCGAGCGCCTGCCCGTCCCCACGGGCTGGCGCTTTCGCGGGCGTCGCGCCGTCCTGCAAGTGAAGAAGTGCTTGGCTGGCATGAAAGCACATCACTGAAAGGCCACCGGCGCCACCCCACGGGCAGTCGCCCGCCCGGCCCCCAACCGCACCGCCAAGTTCCCCAAACCAAACCCTTTGCTTTGCCGCCCCAAATGCGCAATATCCCTGGTCTGACACCCACCGCGAAGGAGGAGAGCGACATGGGCTGGATGAAGGACGAAACCGGACTGGAAAAGAACGCGGCCAATTTCGTGCCGCTCACGCCCCTTTCGCACCTCCGCCGCGCCGCCCGTCTCTTCCCCGATGACGAGGCCCTCGTCTACAAGACCTTCCGCAAGACCTATGCCGAGTACCACGAGCGCTGCACCCGCCTCGCCTCCGGCCTGACAAAACTGGGCGTTGAACCGGGCGACGTGGTGGCCACCCTCCTGCCCAACATCCCCGCCCATGCCGAGGCGCATTTCGGCGTGCCCGCCTGCGGCGCCGTGCTCAACGCCATCAACACAAGGCTCGAATCCGACACCATCTCCTACATCCTCGATCACGGCGAGGCGAAGGTGGCGCTCATCGACAGCGCCCTCCTCCCTGTCACGCTCGAAGCCATCGGCAAGATGGACGGCCCCGCCCCGAAAATCATCGAGGTCCCCGACCCCATTGCTGGCATCCCCGCCAGCGGCGACCACCTGACCTATGACGACCTCCTCGCCACCGGCGACCCCGGTTTCGACTGGATCATGCCGCAGGACGAATGGGAAAGCCTCGCGCTCAACTACACCTCCGGCACCACCGGCCGGCCCAAGGGCGTGGTCTACCACCACCGCGGCGCCTACCTCATGACCATGGGCACCACCGTCAGCTGGCCCATCCCCCGCGGCGCGAAATACCTCACCATCGTGCCGCTCTTCCACTGCAACAACTGGAACCACACATGGGCCGTGCCCATGGTGGGCGGCACCGTGATCTGCTGCCGCGACATCACGGCGAAGAACATCTACGACGCCATCGCCGACGAAGGCGTCACCCATTTCGGCGCCGCGCCCATCGTTCTGAACACCATCGTCAATTCCAAGCCCGCCGACCGCCGCGACTTCGACCACATCGTCGAGGTCTTCACCGCCGGCGCCCCGCCCCCCGCCGCCACGCTGGCGGCGATCGAACCGTTGGGCTTCAACGTCACGCAGGTCTACGGCCTGACCGAAACCTACGGCCACGTCACCGAATGCGTCTGGCAAAGCCGCTGGAACGACGAGACCGACGACGAACGCTACGCCATCAAGGCCCGCACCGGTGTGCTCATGCCGATGATGGAAGACATCACCTCGATGGAAGCCGAAAGCATGTCCCAGATCCCGATGGACGGCACGGCCCAGGGCGAGATCATGATCCGCGGCAACTCGGTCATGAAAGGCTACCTCAAGAACCCCGCGGCCACCGCCGAATCCTTCCGCGGCGGCTATTTCCACTCCGGCGACATCGCCCTCCAGCACCCCGACGGCTACCTCCGCATCGCCGATCGCGCGAAAGACATCATCATCTCCGGCGGCGAGAACATCAGCTCGATCGAGGTCGAGGGCGTGCTGATGCGCCACCCGGCCGTCCTGCTCTGCGCCGTGGTCGCCAAACCCGACGAGAAATGGGGCGAGGTCCCCTGCGCCTTCGTCGAGGTCAAGGAAGACGCCACCGTCACCGAGGACGACCTCATCGCCTTTGCCCGCGAACGCCTCGCCGGGTTCAAGACCCCCAAGAAGGTGGTCTTCCGCGAACTGCCCAAAACCTCCACCGGCAAGATCCAGAAATTCGAGCTGCGCCAGGCCCTGAAGGAGGGGCTGGCGGAATAGACGCGGCGTCTTCGGATCCCCGCCCGGAATAAAGTCGCGCCAAAGGCGCGACGCTGGGCAGCGCCCGTCCGCCCCATCGGGCGGGCGCTTCTGCAACATTGCCATGCAGAGCAATCGACAGAGGTGGACCGCACCATAAATCAACCAACTCATCCGTCGGTGCGCCCACCCGCGGACGGGCGCCGCCCGGCTCTTTCACCGATCCCACTCATACTCTCGCAAAGCACACCAAAACACCCCGCCCCGCGCTTGACCCGGGGCCTCACACAGCCGCCCCCTCCCCCCAAACCCCCGTTGCGCCCAACACAACATCTCGCGTGTTGCGCCCGGAACGCCGCATCAACCAACCGCCTCACAGCCCCGGAAACCGACGCGATACCGACAAAATACCGACGTGATACCGACGTCGGCCCCCCTTCCATTCCTCGCCATTAACCATCGAATCAGCAAAACCCTTGATGTCACCCGGCAATTGCCGCCTGCCACCACCCCGTGCTAAGGTTTCCGAAAAGGCAGAGCAGGCCCATAAAGCCATGACGGCACTGAAAGAATACCAGCGGCTGGAAGCCTCGGGCCTGTGGCGCCCAACCCCGGATGCCCAGCGCACCGAGGTGATCGTCTCGATCGGCGATGCCACCCTGATCATCAGTGACCTTCAGGAACGCGCGCTCACCCACTGGTCGCTCGCCGCCGTGGCCCGCGCCAACCCCGGCCGGCGCCCCGCCATCTACCACCCCGACGGCGACCCGGGCGAGACGCTCGAACTCTCCGAAGACGAAACCGACATGATCGCCGCCATCGAGAAGCTCTGTGCCGCGATCGACCGCCGCCGCCCCCATCCCGGCCGGCTGCGCCTCGTCATCCTGCTGGCCGTGCTGGTCATCGTCACCGCCGCTGCCGTGATCTGGCTGCCACAGGCCGTGCGCCGCCACGCCGTCACCGTCGTCCCGCAGGTCAAGCGGGCCGAGATCGGCGCCGCCCTTTTCCGCCATATCCAGCAGGAAACCGGCCCCCCCTGCACCACGCCCGAGGGGCGCGCGGCCCTTGATAAACTGGCCCAGCGCGTGCCGGGCCCCGATGGCCCCGGCTATCTCGAGGTCATGCGCGAGGGGATCGACGGCACCATCCACCTGCCCGGCTCGACCATCCTCATCGGCCGCGGGCTGGTGGAACAATATGACGAGCCCGACGTGGTGGCGGGCTACCTGGTGGCCGAACGCCTCCGGGCCGAGGCCCGCGACCCGCTGGCGCAGCTGCTCGAGGCCAGCTCGGTCTGGGCCAGCTTCCGGCTGCTCACCACCGGCGATATCGACGACGGCACGCTCGACGCCTATGCCGACACCCTGCTCGACAGCCCCGGCATGAGCCTCGACACCGAGACCCTGCTGGCGGGGTTCGAGGCCTGGTCGGTCCGCGCCGCGCCCTACGCCTATGCCCGTGACGAAACCGGCGAAACCACCCTCGGCCTGATCGAGGCCGACCCCTTCGCCGACGGCGCCCCGCCGGCCCTGCTCAGCGATTCCGACTGGCTCCGCCTGCAGGCGATCTGCGGCGGCTAGTCGGATCCGGCCGCGGTATCCGCGCGGCAGGAAACCCGCCGCCAAAGCCCCCAGCCCTTTGCATCCCGTGGTGCAAACGAACGTTCATTAAGCCCGAAGCAAAGTGTTCGCTCAGAGCCCTTTGTCGCCATCATAGTATCGGTTAAAAATCTGCTTTATGACACGTCGCGCTATTTCCTGTACTTATATAGCCTCGCTAATCGTCATGGTTGTTGTCGGATTCGGATACGACAGCTTCTCGCCGGGCTTGGCCGAGCGCAGTTCGAACGGGCCGTTTTTTTGCAAGCAGTTGATGAGTTCCGGTTCGGACGATGATGCGCTCCTGATGGCATTCGTCCTGTTCATGGTGCCCCTCACAATTCGGACCTTGAGAGCACGGCGTCGCATCGCGATCTTCGAAATGGCAGTGTTCAGCCTATGCGCGTTCGTCTCGTGCTTTGCTCTGTGGCTTGCCAGTTTGGACTGCGCATCAATACTTTATACCGCGTTCTTCGTCCCTGACCCCGCGCTTGCTGGCGCCTTGGTCGCACTCGTCCTTTCGACGGCCATGCTCATATCCCTCCGTTTCGTCCAATGACCGAATTGTCCCGCCGAGCCAACCTTCGGGACAGTAGGCTTCCGAGGATTTCTTCGAAAGACGTCCATGGACATGCCGCCAAGCTCACAAGACGTTCGGCCTCGAATTGCAACACGAAACGCAAAGGGGTGGTCCAAGCTCTCATACTCTAGACAAAATAAGGCGGCCCCGTTTCCGGCGCCGCCTCTCCTCGTCTCCGAACCGCGGTCCCTACCGACGCAGGCTCGCCTGCGCAAAGCCCATGCCGCGCACCCGGGCCAGCCCGCTGTCAAGCGCGCTTTGCGTCGTGAACGGCCCGGCCATGACCAGCGTGTAGGTCTTGCCCTTGTGGGTCACCTTGCCCATCCGCGCGGGCAGGCCGGAATTGGCCAGCTTCTGCGCCGTCCGCTTGGCGTGGGCCGGGTCGCTGAAATTGCCCAGCTCCACGTAGCGATGGCTCGCCGCCCGGGTCTCGACCTTGGGCGTCGCGGCCATCGTGGCGGCCGGCTTCGGCGCGGCCTTCGCCTGCGGCGCGCCCTGCTGGGCAAAGCTCATCACCATCGGCGTCGACACCGCAGAGCGCGTCACCACGTCCGCCTCCGTCACCACCGGGCCCACCGCCGGCTGCTTCAGCTGCCGCGGCGTGGTCTTGGTCCACCGCTGCTCCATCTGCGCCTTGCCGGCAAAGGTCTGGTGCGCCCGGCGGGTGTTCAGCCGGTCATCCTCCCACACCGAGACATAGCCCTCGGGCACGTAGACCCCCTCGGTGCTGGCCTTCTGGTTGGCATAGACATGCTTCGGCGCCACCCTCGTCGTCGCGGTCACGTAGCCCGGCGCGGCATAGCTGCCCGTTCTGTAGGACGTGACACCGGTCGGCGTACCGGGGTTGTAGACCGTGGCGTTGGGGCCCGCGGTCGCCCGCTCGGTCACGTGCGGTGCGCTCTGCGGGCCGCAGCGGATCGTGTAGCGGTTCGTCGAATTGATGTACTGCTGCGATTGCGGGCTCAGGTTCGCGCAATTGGCCACCACCACCCGGCGCGGCTTGGGCGCGGGTTCCGGCTTGGCCACCGGGGCGGTCACCGGCACCGGGTCGGGCGTGGTCGCGGCCGGCTTCGGCGGCGGGGCCGAGCGGTAAAGCGGCGTCGCAGCCGGCGCCGGCGCAGGCTTGCGCGCAACGGTCGTCGTCGCCGGGGCCGGCGCGGGCTGCGTCACCGGGGCCGTGGCCCTCGGCGCCCGTGCCGCCGCGATCTGGTTGCCCGACAGGGTCGGCTGCATTCCACAGATCTGCTTGCGTCCGCGGCTCACCCGCGGCACCCAGTTCACCGCGCCGTCAACGCCCGCCCGGATGAACACGCATCCGGTGCTGTCGACATATTGCCGGCCGGTATAGGACGCCGGCGGGAACTCCGCCGGAACCGTTTTTTTGATCTGGGCCTGGGCAATGCCAGACCCGCAAGACACGACGATGGCAGCCGTCGCCAGCACACTTGCTAATCTCATTTTACCCCCAGAGTAACTGGGTCGAGATTGCCTCATAATAGGATGTGAGTAAACAGGTTTCCCTTATTGCGTGCCGAACATGCGGTCGCCCGCATCCCCCAGCCCCGGCAGGATATAGCCCATCTCGTTCAGCCGCTCGTCCAGCGACGCCGTCACGATCGGCACGTCCGGATGCGCCTCCTTCATCCGCGCCACGCCCTCCGGCGCGGCGAGCAGGCAAAGGAATCGGATGTCCTTCGCGCCCGCCTTCTTCACCAGGTCCACCGCCGCGGCCGAGGAATTGCCGGTCGCCAGCATCGGGTCGACCACGATCGACAGCCGCTCGTCAAGCAGCTCGGGCACCTTGAAATAGTACTGCACCGGCTGAAGCGTCTCCTCGTCGCGGTAGAGCCCCACGAACCCCACCCGGGCCGAGGGAATCAGCTCCAGCATCCCGTCCAGAAGCCCGTTCCCCGCCCGCAGGATCGAGATCAGCGCCAGCTTGCGCCCGTCCAGCACCGGCGCGTCCATCTCCTCCAGCGGGGTCTCGATCCGCCGCGTCGTCATCGGCAGCTGGTGCGTCACCTCGTAGGCCAGCAACTGGCTGATCTCGCGCAGAAGCTGCCGGAACACGGCCGTGGATGTGGTCTTTTCCCGCATCAGGGTCAGCTTGTGCTGCACCAGCGGGTGCTTGACGACGGTCAGGTGCTCTTTCATCTCCGGCTCCTCTCAGGCTGTCTGCCCCGCCTTTTCCCGCAATCGCGCCCCGAGGGCAACGCCGGATGCCGCGCTCATCCCTCCGGCGGGGTCAGAAAACTGCGCCCCGGCCCGCCATTCTCGAGGCCCAGCCACGCCGCCACGCTCGCAGCCACGTCGACGAAACCCACCTGCCCGATCTCTCCCTTGCCCGCACCGGCCACCAGCACCGGCACCCGCTCGCGCGTGTGATCCGTGCCGGGCCATGTGGGGTCATTGCCGTGATCGGCGGTCAGGATCATCACGTCGCCCTCGCCCAGTCGCGGCAGCAATTCCCCGACCTTGCGGTCGAACCACTCCAGCGCGGCGGCATAGCCCTCCACGTCGCGCCGGTGGCCATAGACCGCGTCGAACTCCACGAAATTGGCGAAGGTCAGGCTCCCGTCCTCCGCCGTCTCCAGCGCGTCGGCCAGGTGCCCCATCAACTCCGCATCGGTACCCTTGGCCACGTCGGTGATCCCCTGCATCGAGAAGATGTCGCCGATCTTGCCGATCCCGTGCACCCGGCCCCCCGCGGCCCTGACCCAGTCGCACAGCGTCCAGCCCGGCGGCGTCATGGCGAAATCCCGGCGATAGGCGGTGCGCCGGAAGCCGCTTTCGGCATCGCCGGTGAACGGCCGGGCGATCACCCGGCCCACCCGCATCTCGTGCAGCATCGGCGCGATCTCGCGACAGAGCGTCAGCAGGCGCTCGCGCCCGAAAACCTCCTCATGCGCCGCGATCTGGAACACGCTGTCGGCCGAGGTATAGCAGATCGGCCAGCCCGTCCGCATATGCTCCTCGCCCAATTCCTCGAGGATCACCGTGCCCGAGGCATGGCGATTGCCCAGCACGCCCTCCGTCCCGGCCAGCCGCTTCACCGCCTCGGTGATCTCCTCGGGAAAGGCCGGTTCCTCGTCGGGGAAGTAATGCCAGTCGAACGGCACCGGCAGCCCGGCCAGCTCCCAATGCCCCGAGGTGGTATCCTTCCCCTTCGACACCTCGCTCGCCGCGCCCCACAGCCCCTCCGGTGCGGCCCCCAACCCCGGCGCCATCTTGCCCGAGGCGAGCTTCACCGCCGCGCCCAGCCCCAGCCTGTCCAGCACCGGCATCTTCAGCCCGGCCCGCGCCTGGGCGATATGCGCCACGGTGTTCGACCCCGTGTCCGGTTCGCCCGCGTTCAGGTACTCGCCCGCATCCGGCGCCCCGCCGATGCCCACGGAATCCATCACGATCAGGAATACCCGCGCCATCAGCCGACCCTCTCATGCACCAGCGGCGGCAGCTCCGGCGCGGCGTCTCCGATGGTAATGGCCCGCCGCAGGATCGCCTCCGCCCGGTCGGCATGTTCGGCCCTTGCGGCATGGATGCGCAGCAGCGGCTGGCCCGCCTCCACCTCCGCGCCAAGCGCCACGATGTCCGACAGCCCCGTGCTCGGCTCGATCACGTCGCCTTCCACCTGCCGGCCGCCGCCCAGCTCGATCACCGCAAGCCCCATCGCCTCGCCATCCATGGCGGCGACGAACCCGGCGCGCTCCGCCTTGAACTCCCGGATCACGGTCGCTTCCGGCAAAAACCACGCCCACCGGTCGACGAACCCCACCGGCCCGCCCATCGCGCCTACCATCCGGCCGAACCGCTCGGCCGCGCGCCCATCGGCCAGCGACGCCCGGATCTTCTCCGCACCCTCACTCTCATCCTTCGCCAGCCCCGCCCCGGCCAGC
This sequence comes from Roseovarius sp., assembly GCF_030373445.1. Classification (GTDB taxonomy): domain Bacteria; phylum Pseudomonadota; class Alphaproteobacteria; order Rhodobacterales; family Rhodobacteraceae; genus Roseovarius. The sequence goes on along the minus strand of NZ_JAUCYU010000015.1, from coordinate 78,750 downwards.
GCCAGCCCGCCCAGCACCGCGCTCAACTCCGCCAGCGGCCCCGCCGCCTGCCCCGTCAGCACCCGCATCGCACAGGCCACTTCCAGCCCGTTGCCCAGCGCCGGGGCCAGCGGCTGGTTCATGTCGGAAATCACCGCGCTCGTCCGGCAGCCGGCGGCATTAGAAGTCTCGACCAGCGCCTGTGCCAGCGCGCGGGCGTCCTCTTTACCTTTCATGAACGCCCCGCTGCCAAGCTTCACGTCCAGCACGAGGCCATCCAGCCCGGCGGCCAGCTTCTTCGACAGGATCGACGCGGTGATCAGGTCGAGGCTCTCCACCGTCGCGGTCACGTCGCGGATCGCGTAAAGCCGCCGGTCCGCCGGCGCCACCTGCCCCGTCGCGCCGACGATCGCGCACCCCGCTGCGTTAACGATTTGGTAAAGCTGCGCCTCGCTCATGTCGGTCCGCAGCCCCGGGATCGCCTCCAGCTTGTCGAGCGTCCCGCCGGTATGGCCCAGCCCCCGGCCCGAGATCATCGGCACATAGGCCCCGCACGCCGCCAGCGCCGGCGCCAATACCAAACTCACGCAATCGCCCACCCCGCCGGTCGAATGCTTGTCGATCACCGGCCCATTCAGCCGCCACCGCAACGTCTCGCCACTGTCCCGCATCGCCAGCGTCAGCGCCGTCCGTTCCTCGGGCCTCAGCCCCTTCAGCAGCACCGCCATGGCAAACGCCCCGGCCTGTGCATCGCTCACGTGCCCGCTCGCCAACCCGTTGGCAAACCACGTCATCTCCTCCGCCGAGGCGCCCCGCCCGTCCCGCAGGGCGGCAATGATCGCACGCGCATCCAACCTGTCAGTCTTTCGCCATATGGGCCTGCTCGAACGCCAGCGGCAGCAGCTCGGCCAGCGTCACCGTCTTCTCGACCCCCGCCACCGTCGCCATCGTCACCGGCACCGTGGCGCCTCCGAATTCCGCCAGCTTCTGCCGGCATCCGCCACAGGGCGTCACCGGCGCCGGGCTGTCGGCGATCACCGCCACCTCGGCGATCTCGCCCTCGCCCGCCGCCACCATCGCGGCAATCGCCCCGGCCTCGGCACAGGTCCCCTCCGGATAGGCCACGTTCTCGACATTGCAGCCCACGAACACCCGGCCCGACACGGTCCGGATCGCCGCACCCACCTTGAACCCGGAATAGGGTGCATAGGCCTTTTCGCGAACCTTCGCGGCATCCTCGATCAACGACATCTGGCAAACCTCTCCCACTCGGCCGGCGCACCGGCCAGATAAAGATTGCGCGCCATGAACCCGATATGCAAGCTGACGCTGCGCGAATTGCCGCGCCGGAAGGCAGCTTCTTGCACGCCGCAGAAAATGGTTTAGCACTAAACCAAATCGCGGGAGGGACCAGAATGACCGACACCCCCAAGGACGCCCAGACCCAGGCGGCACTGGCCTATCACCAGTTCCCCAAGCCCGGCAAGCTGGAGATCAGGGCCACCAAGCCGCTCGCCAACGGCCGCGACCTGTCGCTGGCCTACTCGCCCGGCGTGGCCGAAGCCTGCCTTGAAATCAAGGCCGACGAGAAGGCGGCCAGCCTCTACACCTCCCGCGCCAACCTCGTCGGCGTGGTCTCGAACGGCACCGCTGTCCTCGGCCTCGGCAATATCGGCGCGCTCGCCTCCAAGCCGGTGATGGAGGGCAAGGCGGTGCTCTTCAAGAAATTCGCCAATATCGACTGCTTCGATATCGAGGTGAACGAATCCGACCCCGAGCGCCTAGCCGAAATCGTCTGCGCGCTCGAACCCACCTTCGGCGCCATCAACCTCGAGGACATCAAGGCCCCCGACTGTTTCATCGTCGAGAAGATCTGCCGCGAACGGATGAACATCCCCGTCTTCCACGACGACCAGCACGGCACCGCCATCGTCGTCGGCGCCGCGGCCCGCAACGCGCTGCACGTCGCCGGCAAATCCTTCGAGGACATCAAGATCGTCTCCACCGGCGGCGGCGCGGCCGGCATTGCCTGCCTCAACCTCCTGCTGAAACTGGGGGTGAAGCGCGACAACGTCTGGCTCTGCGACATCCACGGCCTCGTTTACGAAGGCCGCGAAGAGGACATGAACCCCCAGAAAGCCGCCTTCGCCCAGGCAACCGACCTGCGCACGCTCGACGACGTGATGGACGGCGCCGATCTCTTCCTCGGCCTCTCCGGCCCCAACGTGCTCAAGCCCGAACACGTGGCGAAGATGGCCGACCGCCCGATCATCTTCGCGCTGGCCAACCCCACGCCCGAGATCATGCCCGACGTCGCCCGCGAGGTCGCGCCGAAAGCCATCATCGCCACCGGCCGCAGCGACTTCCCCAACCAGGTCAACAACGTCCTCTGCTTCCCCTTCATCTTCCGCGGCGCGCTCGACGTCGGCGCGACCGAGATCAACGACGAGATGCAGATCGCCTGTGTCGAGGGCATCGCGGAACTCGCCCGCCACACCACCTCGGCCGAGGCGGCGGCGGCCTACAAGGGCGAACAACTCACCTTCGGCGCCGACTACCTGATCCCCAAACCCTTCGACCCGCGCCTCTCGGGCATCGTCTCCACCTCCGTCGCCCGCGCGGCCATGGAAACCGGCGTCGCCGCCCGCCCGCTCGACGATCTCGATGCCTACAAGCACCGGCTGGATGCCAGCGTCTACAAGTCCGCCCTGCTCATGCGCCCGGTCTTCGACGCCGCCCGCACCGCCTCGCGCCGGATCGTCTTTGCCGAAGGGGAAGACGAACGCGTGCTCCGCGCGGCCCAGGCCATCCTCGAGGAGACCACCGAACAGCCCATCCTGATCGGTCGGCCCGAGGTGATCACCACCCGCTGCGAACGCCTCGGCCTGGAAATCCGGCCCGAGCGCGACGTCAACATCGTCAACCCGGAAAACGACCCCCGCTACCGCGATTACTGGGGCAGCTACCACGCCCTGATGAAGCGCCGCGGCGTCTCGCCCGATCTCGCCAAGGCGATCATGCGCACCAACACCACCGCCATCGGCGCCGTCATGGTCCACCGGGACGAGGCCGACAGCCTGATCTGCGGCACGTTCGGCGAATATCACTGGCACCTGAACTACATCTCGCAGGTGCTATGCTCCGACGATTGCCACCCCCAGGGCGCGCTCTCGATGATCATCCTCGAAGATGGCCCGCTCTTCATCGCCGACACCCATGTCAACGTCTTCCCCTCGCCCGAGCAGCTGGCCGAGATCGCCATCGGCGCCGCCCGCCACGTGCGCCGCTTCGGGATCGAGCCCAAGATCGCCCTCTGCTCGCAATCCCAGTTCGGCAACCAGGGCAGCGATTCCGGCAAGCGCCTGCGCGCCACGCTCGACGTGCTCGACAGCAAGCCGCGCGATTTCGCCTATGAGGGGGAAATGAACGTCGACACCGCGCTCAGCGCCGAACTGCGCGAGCGCCTCCTGCCCGACAACCGGCTCGAAGGGGCGGCCAACATCCTGATCTTCTCGAATTCCGACGCGGCCTCGGGCGTGCGCAACATCCTCAAGGCCAAGGGCGGCGGGCTCGAAGTGGGGCCGATCCTGATGGGCATGGGCAACCGCGCCCATATCGTCACCGCCGGCGTCACGGCGCGCGGCCTGCTCAACATGGCGGCCATCGCGGGCACGCCGGTCGCGCATTACGGCTGAGCGCCCATGTCGGAGTTCATGCTGCACCTCTATCGCGACGACCATCACCTGAAACGCATCGGCGCCTGCAAGGACGGCTCGCTGTTCTGGATAGACAGCCAGTTCGTGACGGAAGACGGCGCGCCCGTGGATTACCTCTGCACCTACCGCTTCGCGGCGGATGGCCAGTTCACCTTCTGCAAGATCGAAAGGCTGGGTCCGCGAGACGAGATCGACGCCGCCGAGTGGGAGGCCCGTCTCGCCGCACATATCCGCTGGCTGGGGCCGCATTCGTTCGGGGATATCAGGGTGCAACCGTTCTCGATCAGGCATGACGGCCATATCTTCGGCGCGGCCATCCGCACCGAAGAAGTCGCGCCTGACGACCCGCCTCTGGTCGACCTGCTGCCGGGGCATACGTTGATGTTCTTTCCGCCATGGGAAGAGGGCGGCTACGACACCTGAAAGGCTTGCGCAAAAACGAGGTGCCGCAGCGCAGGGGCTGCGCTGCGGCGTCGAGATGGGGATCTGGGAAGATTACTTGTTCGTCGGTTTCGTGCCGGGTTTGGCCGGCTTTTGTTTCTTGTCGCCCATGGCAACAGCACCCTGTGATGATCGGCCCGGCACCGCGCCGGACCGTAGCCCGAAAATAGGCCCGCGCCGCCCTCGATTCTGATATGTTTTCGACATCGCCGATGTCGAAAATCACCCTGAGCGAAAAACCTCCGTACGGTAGCCGCCTTTCCGCGCAACGCCGTCCCGAACGTGGTAAACCGCCCCTCGGGATGGCAAGTCGTTGTGCCGATGATTCTCCGCACCGGTTCTGCAAACTTTTGCAAACCGACCGCGAAATACCATCCCGGTTGAAAATTTTTTAAACTTTGCAAAAGTTTGCAAAGGATTTCGGGCAAAACCTGCAAATTCTGTGCGGTAATCTGCCACGCATCGCATCGCCCCTCTTGCCGCAGCGCCAGCGCGTCCCGTAACACGTATCCCAACGGAGCGGAGGAGAACACCATGGGATACAAAGAGGTCTATGACAGCTGGAAACAGAATCCGGAAGGGTTCTGGATGCAGGCCGCCGAGGGCATCGACTGGGAGGAGAAACCGTCGAAGGCGCTCTTCGACGACAATGCCCCTCTCTACGAGTGGTTCTGCGACGGCAAGGTCAACACCTGCCACAACGCGCTCGACCGCCACGTCGCCGCCGGCAACGGCGACCGCACCGCGATCATCTACGACAGCCCGATCACCGACACCAAGGAAAAGATCAGCTATGCCGAGATGCTCGACCGCGTGGCCTCCCTCGCCGGCGCGCTGAAGAAACAGGGCATCGAGAAGGGCGACCGCGTCATCATCTACATGCCGATGGTGCCCCAGGCGCTCGAGGCGATGCTCGCCTGCGCCCGCCTCGGCGCGATCCACTCGGTCGTCTTCGGGGGCTTCGCCGCCAACGAACTCGCCGTCCGCATCGACGACGCCCGCCCCAAGGCCATCATCGCCGCCTCCTGCGGGCTCGAGCCGGGCCGCGTGGTGCAATACAAGCCGCTTTACGACGGCGCCATCGAGCTGGCGAAACACAAGCCCGAGTTCTGCGTCATCTACCAGCGCGAGCAGCACCCGGTCGAGCTGACCGAGGGCCGCGACCACGACTGGTACGCCTTCCAGGAAGGCGCCGAACCCGCCGACTGCGTGCACGTCGAGGGCAACCACCCCGCCTATATCCTCTATACCTCCGGCACCACCGGCGCGCCCAAGGGCGTCGTCCGCCCCACCGGCGGGCACCTCGTGGCGCTCAACTGGTCGATGAAGAACATCTACAACGTCGACCCCGGCGACGTGTTCTGGGCCGCCTCCGACGTGGGCTGGGTCGTGGGCCACAGCTATATCTGCTACGCCCCGCTGGTGCACGGCAACACCGCCATCGTCTTCGAAGGCAAGCCCGTCGGCACCCCCGACGCCGGCACCTTCTGGCGGGTGATCTCCGAGCACAACGTGCGCAGCTTCTTCACTGCCCCCACCGCCTTCCGCGCCATCAAGCGCGACGATCCCAAGGGCGAATTCGTCCGGAAATACGACCTGAGCTGCCTCCGCGTCCTCTACCTCGCCGGGGAACGCGCCGACCCCGACACGCTCAACTGGGCGGCCGACCAACTCGGCGTGCCGGTCGTCGACCACTGGTGGCAAACCGAAACCGGCTGGCCCATTACGGGCATCCCCGTCGGCATCGAGAAGATGGAGGTCAAGATCGGCTCCTCCGGCGTGCCCTTCCCGGGCTACGACATCGACATCCTCGACGAGGCCGGCCAGCCACAGGCGCCGGGTACCCTTGGCGCCGTGGCGATCAAGCTGCCGCTGCCCCCGGGCACCCTGCCGACCCTCTGGAACGCCGAGGACCGTTTCCGCAAATCCTATCTCACCACCTACAAGGGCTATTACGAGACCGGTGATGCCGGGATGATCGACGAAGACGGCTACCTCTACATCATGGCCCGCACCGACGATGTCATCAACGTCGCGGGCCACCGCCTGTCGACCGGGGGCATGGAAGAGGTGCTGGCCAGCCATCCCGACGTGGCCGAATGCGCCGTGATCGGCGTCACCGACCCGCTCAAAGGCCAGCTTCCGGTGGGCTTCGTCTGCCTCACCAAGGGCGTGAACCGCCCGCACGAGGAGATCACCGCCGAATGCGTCAAGCTGGTCCGCGACCGGATCGGCCCGGTCGCGGCCTTCAAGCTCTGCGTCGTGGTCGACCGCCTGCCCAAGACCCGCTCGGGCAAGATCCTGCGCGCCACCATGGTCAAGATCGCCGACGGGCAGGAATTCAAGCTCCCCGCCACAATCGACGACCCGGCGATCCTCGACGAGATCTCCGAGGCGCTGCAGACGATCGGCTACGCCAAAACCTGACGCGCAAAAGAAAAGGCGGCCCGCGAAGGGCCGCCGTAAACTCTTGTCCGAAGGGGCAGGTCAGACCCGCCGCGCAAACTCGTCGGCTTCACGCTCGGCCTCTTCACGGGCCCAGCCGTACCGTTCCTGCAGTTTGCCCACCAGCTGGCTGCGCTGGCCTTTCGCCTGGTCCAGCTCGTCATTGGTCAGCTCGCCCCAGCGCTCCTGGGCCTGGCCTTTGAGTTGCTTCCAGTTGCCTTCGATTTGATCCCAGTTCATGACATCCTCCATGGTGTCGATGGTTGCTGCGTGTCCAGTCCCAACGTGACCACCCGGGAAAGGTTCCGTCCTCGTCCGGCCGCGCCGCCCACGGGCGGCGGCTTTCGGCGCAGATCCCCTTCATCTGTCAGAAACCGTACAGAACTACCTGACTTTCAAGCGAAATTCCGCCGCCCGGGGCCTCACCATGTCAACACGAGCGCGCCGCCTGGCCCTTCGCCGTGCTGGTCGATCGTCACGTCCGTGTCATTGCCCCGCTGGATCACCGTGGCGCGCTTGTTGTTGCCCCGCTGACGGACGGTGGCCGAGTTGTTGTTCCCCGCCTGCACCACCGTTGCGCGGCTGCCCTGGGGGCGGGCATTGCCGAAGAGGGCGGCGCCGTTCCGCGTCCGCGCCTGGCCAAAGGCGTTCGCACCGCCCCCGGTCCAGCCGACATTCTCGCGCGACTGGCTGTGGGAGTATTGCCCGGTCGTAATGCCGACCACCCGGTCGCTCGGGTCGGCAGAGGCGATGCCGGCGCAAAGCGCGAGACCGGCGGCAAAGGGAAGCATGAAGCGGCGCATGGGAAAACTCCTGTCGGCGTGTTGTGGGATCACGTGTTGTGGGCTCAAAGGTCTTTGGTGTCGGCCGCGGGGCGACAGCGCAGGCGCTGGCCATCGACCGTCAGTTCGAGATCGGCGGTATAGGACTGGGCCGTGCCGCCCATCGTGGCCTCGCCAAGCGTCACGGTGCGGCCCGCCCCGACGGCGAATTCCCCGCCCTGGTCGATCTCCGCCTGCCCGCCGCCGCTCGACTGGCGGATGCTCAGCGCGTAGGTGCCCGAGACGTCCCGCTCGGCCGTGACCTTGCCGGAAATCTGCACCGTGTCGCCAAGGTCGCGGGTCACGACGGCGCATCTCAGGCCGTCGGCGCTGGCGCGTGCGGTTTCATGGGCCTCGCCCTGGCCGACGAAGGCGCCGAAGGCGGTTGCCGATCCGGCGGCCAGTATGACAAGGGCGGCTGTGGGTAGCTTGCGTTTCATCCTCTTGGTCCTTTCCCGGTTGGGCCGGGCACGCGCCGCCTTGGGCGCGCGCCCCGCCTTGTGCGTCAGTCCTGAACGATGACCGAAACGTTGCCCCGCCCCGTCTGGCGCGAGGTCGCGTGGTTGCCTTTGCCGGTCTGGATCACGCCGACGGCGTTGCAGTTGCCCGACTGGTCGACATCGGCCGTGTGGTTGCGCCCGAACTGGGCGACACCGGCAATGTTGCACCGGCCCGACTGGCTGGTGAGCGCGTTGTTGTAACGGCCCGACTGGCCGGTCACCGAGCGGTTGTTGCGCCCGATCTGCCCGGTCACGGCGTCATTCATGCGGCCCGACTGTTCGACCGAAACGCTGTTCCGACGCCCGTCCTGCGTGTGGATCGACAGGTTGCTGTTGCCGCGCTGGTACACGTTCAGGCGGTTATACGTGCCGCCCTGCGACGCGCCGATGCTGTGGTCGCGGCCGAACTGGCTGATCGACACGCGGTTGCTGTCCGCGAAGGAGGTCGACGCCGCGCCGAACCCGATCAGCAGCGCGAGAGCGGCGGTCTTGATGTGATATGCCTTGGTCATTGTCATTGTCCTTTCAGACGAAGCGTTCGTGTTTCTGGCGGGCCGGCGCTGTGCCGCGTCGACCACACGACAAACGATGGGGCCGGTGCCGCGAGACAGGCAATAACCGGGCCCGGACATGGGATAACCATGGCCTTGCTATCCGATAACAACGGCGAAAACGGCTTGTTTACAGGGGTTTGCCGAATGGTTCCCGATTTCGCGCATCGGCGGAAAAACGAACGCACCCCTTGCGGGCATCGCCGATGACACGCGCCTGGAGGCGGTTTATTCGAACTGTTCGCGGATCAGGCGCTCTTCCAGCCCGTGGCCGGGGTCGAAAAGGATTCGGTGCACGATGCTGGGCTCCGACCGGATCACCACCCAGACGACATTCTCGACCCACAGGCTGTCCGCATCGGCCATCACCGGCCGCTTCTTGGCATCCAGCACGTCGAATCGTACCTCCGCCGCCTTGGGCAGCAGCGCCCCCCGCCACCGCCGCGGCCGGAACGCCGCCACCGCCGTCAGCGCCAACACGTCCGACCCGATCGGCAGGATCGGCCCGTGCGCGGAATAGTTGTACGCGGTCGACCCCGCCGGCGTTGCCAGCAGCGCCCCGTCACAGACCAGCTCGGCCAGCCGCAGCCGCCCGTCGACGGTGATCTTCAGCTTCGCCGCCTGCGGCCCCGCCCGCAAAAGCGAGACCTCGTTGATCGCCAGCGCCTTGTGCAGCTTGCCATCCACCGTCTTGGCGGTCATCGACAGCGGGTTCAGCACCTCTTCCGCCGCTTCCGCCAGCCGCTCCATCAGGTCGCTCTCGCTGTATTCGTTCATCAGGAACCCGACCGTGCCCCGGTTCATCCCGTAAACCGGCGTGTCGAGGTTCTGGGTCCGGTGCAGCGTGCTCAGCATGAACCCGTCGCCCCCCAGGGCCACGATCACGTCGGCTTCGGCCTCCTCGGTCTGGCCGAACCGCTGGACAAGCGCGGCCCGCGCCGTCTGGGCCACGGCCACGTCGCTGGCGACAAAGGCGATCTTGAAGTCCTTGGCCATGAGCTTGGGTTTCCGATGCGCCTTTTTCTTGGCTCTTACGATACTTGTGTCTCCGGTGTTGCGCGGAATATGCCGGTACTGCAAGGGGTTTTGTCGCTTTACCATCTTTCAACCAAAGCCAGTTTCCGATAGGAAATCGCCGCAAAGGCAATCGGACGGAGTCATCACAATGCCGCACGACGGAAACCAGCCCTTTGAGGGCAAAGACTTTTTCACCCAGTCCCTCGCCGAGCGCGACCCCGAGATCGCCAAGGCCATAGAATCGGAGCTTGGCCGCCAGCGTGACGAGATCGAACTGATCGCCTCCGAGAACATCGTCTCGGCCGCCGTGATGGAGGCGCAGGGCTCCGTTCTCACCAACAAGTACGCCGAAGGCTACCCCGGCCGCCGCTACTATGGCGGGTGCCAGTATGTCGACGTCGCCGAGAATCTCGCCATCGAGCGCGCCAAGCAACTCTTCAACTGCGGCTTCGCCAACGTCCAGCCCAACTCCGGCTCGCAGGCCAACCAGGGCGTCAACCAGGCCCTGCTCCAGCCGGGCGACACCATCCTCGGCATGAACCTTGCCTCGGGCGGCCACCTCACCCACGGCGCCGCGCCCAACCAGTCGGGCAAGTGGTTCAACGCCGTGCAATACGGCGTCCGCCAGCAGGACAACCTGATCGACTACGACCAGGTCGAGGAACTGGCGAAAGAGCACAAGCCCAAGATGATCATCGCCGGCGGCTCGGCCATCCCGCGCGTGATCGACTTCGCCCGCTTCCGCGAGATCGCCGACATGGTCGGCGCCTACCTGCATGTCGACATGGCCCACTTCGCCGGCCTCGTCGCGGCAGGCGAGCATCCCTCGCCCTTCCCCCACGCCCACATCGCCACCACGACCACGCACAAAACCCTGCGCGGCCCCCGTGGCGGCATGATCCTCACCAATGACGAGGACATCGCCAAGAAGGTCAACTCGGCCATCTTCCCCGGCATCCAGGGCGGCCCGCTGATGCACGTGATCGCCGCCAAGGCCGTGGCCTTCGGCGAGGCGCTGCAGCCCGAGTTCAAGACCTACATCAAGCAGGTGCGCGCCAATGCCGACGCGCTGGCCGACCAGCTCATCAAGGGCGGTCTGGATATCGTCACCGGCGGCACCGACACCCACGTGATGCTCGTCGACCTGCGGCCCAAGAAGGTGACCGGCAACATCACCGACGCCGCGCTTGGCCGCGCCCATATCACCACCAACAAGAACGGCATCCCGTTCGACCCGGAAAAGCCCACCGTGACCAGCGGCATCCGCCTCGGCACCCCCGCCGGCACCACCCGCGGCTTCAAGGAGGCCGAGTTCCGCCAGATCGCCGACTGGATCGTCGAGGTGGTCGACGGGCTGGCCGCCAACGGACCCGACGATAACGGCTCGGTCGAGGCGAAGGTCAAAGGCGAAGTCATGGCCATGTGCCAGCGCTTCCCGCTCTACCCCAACCTCTGATCCGGGCCTGACCCACGGAAAAAGGGCCGCGGCGCTGGACATACCGGCGCCGCGGCCTTCTTATGTCGCCATGACGACGACCCGCCGGATAGAGCGCCATCTCGGCGACTGGATGCGCGCCCGCCTGCCCGGCTGGGCAGCGGAACTTGTCATGTTCCTGCTCAAGATGGGCTGGTCCGGCCTTTTCGGCCTGTCGCTTCTCGTGGCCATCATCGGCACCAAGCTGATCTGGTCCGACCTCATGCCGCTTCACCGCTATGATGTCCTTGTCATCATGGCCCTCGGCCTTCAGGCCCTCTTCCTCGCCCTGAAACTGGAAACCTGGGAAGAGGCCCGCGTCATCGCCCTCTTCCACCTCACCGGCACGGCGATGGAGTTCTTCAAGGTCCACGCCGGATCATGGAGCTACCCGGAACCCGGTTTCTTCAAGATCCTCGGCGTGCCGCTTTTCTCGGGCTTCATGTATGCCAGCGTCGGCAGCTTCATGGCCCGCACCATTCGCGTCTTCGACATGCGCTTCGCCCCCTACCCGCCCTACTGGATGACCATGCTGCTGGCCGTGGGCATCTACGTGAACTTCTTTGCCCACCACTTCCTGCCCGACATCCGGCTCATCCTCTTTGCCGCGACCGTCCTGCTCTTCCTGCGCACCCGCATCTGGTACCGCATCGGCGACAACCTCTACTGGATGCCCCTGCCGCTCGCGGCCTTCTTGTCGGCGATCTTCCTGTGGGTGGCCGAGAATATCGGCACGATGACCGGCACCTGGGTCTATTCCGGCCAGGCCCGGCTCGAACTCGTCAGCCTCGGCAAGCTCGGTTCCTGGTACCTTCTGCTTTACGTGGCCTTCGTCACGGTGACCCTCGTGGTCCGCCGCCCGCTTTCGCCCGTTCCGCTGGTCAGAGAGGACCTTGCCACCGCACCAGCGCCACGACCAGCCCGCCCAGAAGCAGCAGGTTGAACACCACCACCGCCAGCCATGTCATGACAGCGTTGCGCCGTGCCTCCGCCCGGTCGAACCGCTTGAGATGCCCTGTGATGCTGTCGAACGCCTGATCCGTCTCCACCGGGTCGGCCAGACGCGCAAGCTTGGGATGACCCATCAGCCGCTCAGCCCGCAGCAACGTCTCGCCCGCGCGCCGCTGCGCCTTGGGCAGCCGCCGGCCCGCCCGCGACAGCCGCGCCTTCAGGCTCTTGCCCCGCACGCCCAGCCGCTTCTGCAGCATCTCGCTCAGGCTCTCGGCCCGCTGGTGAAACTTCGCCGTGTCGATCATACCGACTTCCCTAGCGCACCCGGGCGACGCACTCAACAGGGCTGGCGATCCACGCGCGTCTGCGCTATCGCTCGCCCATGCTGAACGTCATCGAACACGGGGGCCCCACCGACAAGCCCGGCCTGCTGATCGCCCACGGGCTCTATGGCTCGGGGCGCAACTGGGGCGTGATCGCCAAGCGGCTCGCGGATGAACGCAAGGTCGTCGCCGTCGACATGCGCAACCACGGCCACAGCCCGTGGTTCGACACCCACACCTACCGCGACCTCGCCGCCGACCTGGCCGAGGTGATCGACCATTTCGACGGGCCCTTCGACCTGCTCGGCCACTCCATGGGCGGCAAGGCGGCGATGACGCTGGCGCTCACGCAGCCCGACCTCGTGAATCGCCTGATCGTGGCCGACATCGCGCCCGTCGCCTACGGCCACTCACAGGCGAAATACATCGACGCCATGAAAGCGGTCGACCTTTCCGGGATCGAGCGCCGCTCCGACGCGCAGGAGCTGCTGGCGCCCCATGTCGACGATCCGGCGCTGGTGCCCTTCTTCCTGCAATCGCTCGACGTGAAGAACCGCGAATGGCTTCTCAACCTCGACACGCTCGGCGCCGAGATGGACAGCATCATGACCTTCCCCGACCTCTCCGGCCCCTACGAAGGTGAAACCCTTTTCCTGACGGGCGCAGAGTCCGACTACGTCACCCACGACCACCGCGACACCATCAAGACCCTCTTCCCGAAGGCGCGCTTCGCCAAGATCCCCGGCGCGGGCCACTGGGTCCATGCCGAGAAACCGCGCGAATTCGAGGCCGCGGTCCGCACCTGGCTTGGCTGAGGATAACCACCGCCCACATTGCCTTTGTGCAAGCTTTCCGTTTGAACCTGCGCACGACACGCCCGCGCAACGCGCGCATCCTTCACACGGAATTCGCGTCACCTCACCATTCTTTATTGTCGGAAAAGATCGGGCGGCGGCGGGCTCCTCCTCCGCACCGCCGCCCTTTACCCTTCCTTAAGAAGGGGTGTGCCGCCCGGGTGTCCTAGATCATCAGGCGACACCAACACCGGACCGTCCCGCCGGCTCCCCGGCTGGTGCGGCAATCGGGCGATCGCGGGCATCCCCACGCCCGCCGCCCGTTCCGCTTGCGCGACGGCCCGCCCAGCACGGGCGCCGTCGGCAGATGCGAACTCATCGCAGGGATCGGCTTGGTGCGATCCGGTCTTGTCAGAAGGCAGTTTACCCAACGGAAGAGCAAACCGCCTTGATTTGAATCAATTGCGATGAAAAATTACTCGATCCCGAGGATTTCCATCGCCTTTCCAAGTTCTTCGACCGAGGCCGCATGATCACCGGCCTCGTGCAGTTCTTCCCCCTTGGCGCGCAGCTCCTTCACCTGGGCCAGGTCCTCTTCGCTCAGCTCCGCGCTGCTCGCTGCAAGGGCCGCATCGATCTTGGCCATATCCTGCGGGCAATGCGCAGCCATGACCGGCGCAGCGGCCAATATCACGGCGGCGGCAAGGGCATAGCGTGTCATGTCGATCTCCTCTCCGGCATGGGTGACGCTACGGTAACCTGATTCCCCGCGCCGCAATAGCGTCCACTCCGGCCTCCGCGGAAAGGCGCCGACCCAGGTTTTGCGGAAATGCCATGCCGTCAGGGGAAATACCGTAGGGCACTACCAGATGTAGTTGCCCGCCCCGCATCTCCAGTGTATGGGTGGCGTCACAGGTGCAACAGACGCGGTAGCATCCAAGACGGCGGGACCCGATTGCCATTGGCACGGGTCCCGTTTGCCCTTGAAGGGGCAAGAATTAGGATAGGCGTCAGGTGCTCAGACGCGGTCCTTGCATCGCGGTTCCGGTCGGATGACCTTTCCCGCACCCTGACGCCTTGCTGGTCGTCCTGCCCCGAAGGGCCTGTCGGCCAGTTTGCCTCGGGCCTCGCGACCGTCAGCGTGCCTCCGGCCTAGCGGCCTTCGGCTGCCACAGCGACCAACCCCTGGGGGTGTCACGGTCTGTCGTGGCCTGCTCAGAACCCTGGCATGATCACCGCGATCCGGACGGCTGCGAAGCAACCCGTCTCGCTGCGGCCATGCCATGAACCCTTGCGGAGGGGCCGTTAAACGCCGGGCTCGCGCCCGTTGTCTCGTCTCCCTTCGCGCCGGCTCCGGGGGGCCTTTGCGCACCGTCCGGTCTCTGCGATCCCGTCCGGTCATATAACTGTTACGCGGGGCCCCGAGTCGCGCAAGAAAATAGCACTGCAGCATGGAAAAAAGCTGTGGATCAAACGGTTGATAACCTTGCAGGAATCCTGTGGACAAGGCCGGAAAAGCGTTACGCCCGGCTGGCTTGCACGGGGATAAGTTGACGTTTGGTCAAACACCGTGCACCCGCCGGATTTTCTGCACCCGCGAACGCTTTTGCCCCTCAGGACAGCCCCCGCAAGCGTTTTGCCACCACCCACGACACCGGAAACGCCACGACGAATCCCGCCCCGGCGGCCACCAGGATCGCCCCGAGCGTGTCCTGCCCTGCGACAAGCGCGGCGATGACGGCGCTCCCGGCAAGGGTCGCCCCGATGAACAGGTGAAGGATCATGATCAGCCACATGGTATGTCTCCGTCTCAGGCGCGGTCCCGAGACGATCCATGACACGGGGCGCCAGATGACGCATTGACGAGGATCAAACCGCACATAGCGGCCTCCCGCGCCACGTTCGGGCCCTTCATGCGCACCCCAGGCGCCTCCACGCCGCCTTTCGGCAACTCCTTGCCGAAATGCAACCTCAGATTTTGCAATCCGCCGAAACCGCCACATATCGCAGGGTCAAGACAGCGAACGAGGCCCGACATGACCCGACTTCTCCTTGCCCTGCCCCTGATCGCCGCCCTCGCCGGCTGCGAGACGACGAAAGGTTTCGTCCAGGACGTCGAGGACGTGACCACCGCCGTGATCCGCTAAGCCACCGCCACCCCGAACAGAAAAGGAGCCCCCGATGACCCGTAAACTCTGGACCGCCCTTGCCCTCGCCTGCACCCTGCCCCTGCTGGCAAATTGCGCACCCCTCGTAGGGGCCGGCGCCGTCGTCGCCGCCGACAAGATCGCCGAGGAAGAGAACAACGACGAAGGCCTGTTCTAGGCTTGAAGGCTCAGGAAAACGGGCGCCAGCCGGCAAGTGCCGGCGTCACCCGTCCATCTTCAGCGCCGAGATGAACGCTTCCTGCGGGATTTCCACCTTCCCGAACTGGCGCATCTTCTTCTTCCCGGCCTTCTGCTTTTCCAGCAGCTTCTTCTTCCGGGTGATATCCCCACCATAACACTTCGCCGTCACGTCCTTGCGCAGCGCCGACAGCGTCTCGCGGGCAATCACCTTGCCGCCGATCGCCGCCTGGATCGGGATCTTGAACATGTGGCGCGGGATCAGGTCCTTGAGCTTCTCGCACATCGCCCGCCCGCGCATCTCCGCCCGGTCGCGGTGCACCATCATCGACAGCGCGTCGACCGGCTCGTCATTCACCAGGACCTGCATCTTCACGAGGTTGTCGGCGCGATATCCCTCGAGCTGGTAATCGAACGAGGCATAGCCTTTGGTCACCGATTTCAGCCGGTCGTAGAAGTCGAACACCACCTCGTTGAGCGGCAGGTCATAGACAGCCATCGCCCGGCCGCCCACGTAGGTCAGGTCAAGCTGGATGCCCCGTCGATCCTGGCACAGCTTCAGCACGTCGCCAAGGAACTCGTCCGGCACCAGGATCGTCGCCTTGATCCGCGGCTCCTCGACATGGTCCACATGGGTCATGTCGGGCATGTCGGCCGGGTTGTGCAGCTCGATCTGCGAGCCGTCCTTCATGTAGACATGGTAGATCACCGAGGGCGCGGTGGTGATCAGCTCGATATCGTACTCCCGCTCGATCCGGTCGCGCACCACTTCGAGGTGCAGCAGCCCCAGGAACCCGCAGCGGAAGCCAAAGCCAAGCGCGGCCGAGCTTTCCATCTCGTAGCTGAACGACGCATCGTTCAGCGCCAGCTTCTCGATCGCGTCCCGCAGATCCTCGAACTCGGCCGAATCCACCGGGAAGAGCCCACAGAACACCACCGGCACCGACGGGTTGAAGCCGGGCAGCGGCTTCTCGCAGCCCTTCTTCTCGGTCGTGATCGTGTCGCCGACCCGCGTGTCGCGCACCTGCTTGATCGACGCGGTGATGAACCCGATCTCGCCCGGGCCCAGCTCGTCGACCACGGTCATCGCCGGGCGGAACACGCCGATCCGCTCCACGTTATAGACCGCGCCGGTCTGCATCATCTTGATCCGGTCGCCCTTCTTCATGACGCCGTCCATGATCCGCACCAGCACCACCACGCCAAGGTAAAGGTCGTACTTGCTGTCCACCAGCATCGCCTTGAGCGGCGCGTCGCGGTCACCCTTGGGCGGCGGCAGATCGCGGATGATCGCCTCCAGCACCTCGCGGATGCCCTGCCCGGTCTTGGCCGACACCGGGATGGCGCCCGAGGCGTCTATCCCGATCACGTCCTCGATCTGCTCGGCCACCCGGTCGATATCGCTCGCGGGCAGGTCGATCTTGTTCAGCACCGGGATCAGCTCGTGATCGGCGTCGATCGCCTGGTAGACGTTGGCCAGCGTCTGCGCCTCGACCCCTTGCGTGCTGTCCACCACCAGAAGCGAGCCTTCGACCGCGCGCATGCTCCGCGATACCTCGTAAGCAAAGTCCACGTGGCCGGGCGTGTCGATCAGGTTCAGCACGTATTGCTCGCCATCATCGGCGGTATAATCGATGCGCACCGTGTTGGCCTTGATGGTGATTCCGCGCTCCCGCTCGATATCCATCGAGTCGAGCAACTGCTCCTTCATGTCGCGTTCGGCCACCGTGTCCGTCATCTGGATCAGGCGGTCGGCCAGCGTGGATTTCCCGTGGTCGATATGCGCCACGATAGAGAAATTGCGGATGTGAGAGAGCGGTGTCATGACGTTGGGATATGAGGCGGATTGCGCTTAGGGTCAAGGTGGGTTGAGCGGCGCGCGGCCCACCGGATGACGATTATGCGCCCCCCGCCGCCACCGCCCATGGACCGCCCGCCGCCCCGCCCTACCTCCTTGCCGAAAGGAGACCCCCATGCACGCCATCTGGCTCTATCTCGTCACCGCCGTGATCTTCTTCGGGCTCGATTTCCTCGGCCTGCGTTACCTCGTGAAACCGGTCTTCGAGCGCCACGCGGGCGAGCTTCTGGCCGACAGCGTGCGAATGGGCCCCGCCTTCGCCTTCTATGCCGCCTACGTGGCGGGGCTCGTCTACCTCGTCTCGCTCCCCGCCCTGCGCGCGGGCCAGCCCTCGATGGCGCTTCTCAACGGCGCGGTCGTGGGCGCTCTGGCCTACGGCACCTACGAATTCACCAATTTCGCCACGCTCAAACACTGGTCCTGGCAGATGGTCGCGACCGACCTCGCCTGGGGCACGGCCCTGACGGCCGTCTCGGCGTGGCTGGGCGTTGTGGCGGTCAGCCGCCTGTCGTGAATTTCGCCCGGGGGATTCCCGGGCCGCCCTGTGCTATACTTGCGGGAAAAACCGCCAGGGAGGCTGCCATGTCCGACACGAAAGCCGTTCACGCCCGGATCGAAGGCCGGGTTCAGGGGGTCTCGTTCCGCGCCTGGACGCAGATCGAGGCCAAGGTGCGGGGGCTGACCGGCTGGGTCAGGAACGAATCCGACGGTGCGGTCACAACGCTGATGGCCGGCCCGGTCAGCTCGGTCGACGAGATGCTTCGGGAGTTGAACCACGGCCCGCCCGCCGCGGTCGTGCGCTCGGTCGACGTGAGCGAGGCCGACTGGCCCGGCCAGAACGGGTTCGAGATCCTGCGCTGAGGCGGGCTCGCCCCCACTACCCCTGCGGCAACGCATTCCGCCGGATCATCGTCCGCAGGGCAAAGCTCGACCGCATCGACCGGATGTTCTCGGTCTGCATCAAGCCATCCTCGAGAAACCTGTCGAACGCCGCAAGGTCGGCCGCCACCACCCGGATCAGCACATCGCGCGTGCCGGTCATCAGGTAGCATTCCATCACCTCCTCGAACCGCCGCAGGTCGCGTTCGAAGGCGGTGATCGCCGCGCGCGTCTGTTTCTCCAGCTCCACGAAGATGAAGATGTTCAGCGGCAGCCCCAGACTCTCCTGGTCCACCCGCGCGGAATAGCCGGTGATGATCCCATCCTTCTCCAGCCGCGCGATCCGCCGCGCCAGCGGGGTGGGCGACAGGCCGATCCGCTCGGACAGGTCGGCCAGCTTCTGACGCCCGTCCCGTTGCAGCGCAGCGATGATCTGGCGATCGGTCTTGTCCATTTCCTCCACCACTCCCGGCTTTACTGGTGATTTCCACCAATCCTACACCATATCAAGCCGATCTTTGCTGATTTTTTGCACCCGGCTTCGGCTATGCCTACCTCTGTTACAGGAGGGGAAACACCATGCTGACACGCCTTTCGTCCAACACCCACGAGGAAGTCTACCGCGTCGAGGACCCGGCCAGCGGGCTCCGCGGCTTCATCGCACTGCACTCCACCACACGTGGCCCGGCAGCGGGCGGGCTGCGGATGCGGGTCTATGACAGCGACGAGGCAGCGCTCGAGGACGTGCTCAACCTCTCCCGCGGCATGAGCTACAAGAACGCCGCCGCCGACCTGCCGCTGGGCGGCGGCAAGGCGGTGATCATGGGCGATCCGGTCAAGGAAAAGTCCCCGCAACTCCTGCGCGCCATGGGCCGCGCGGTCGAACTGCTCGAGGGCCGCTACTGGACAGCCGAAGACATGGGTATGACCCCCGAGGACATGGCAATCATGGCCGGCGTCACCCGCTTCGTCGCGGGCCGCGACGACGGCGCCCATGCCAGCGGCGACCCCTCCCCGGTTACGGCCCAAGGCGTGCTTGGCGCCATGAAAGTCGGCGCCGCCCGCGTCTTCGGCAGCCGCGACCTGACCGGCAAGACCGTTGCGGTTCAGGGCCTCGGCCATGTCGGCTGGCATCTCTGCCGCCTGCTGCACGACGAAGGCGCGAAGCTCGTCGTCGCCGACATGAATCCCGCCCGCACCGCAACCACGGCCCGCGATTTCAACACCGCCGTCGGTGACCCGCACACCATCCACGCGGCCGAGGCCGACATCTTCGCTCCCTGCGCCATCGGCGGCATCCTCAACGCCGAAACCATCCCGCAAATTCAGGCGAAACTCGTCGCTGGCGCCGCCAACAACCAGCTTGCCACCGACGCCGATGCCGACCTCCTGCACACCCGCGGCATCCTCTACCTGCCCGATTACGTCGCCAATGGCGGCGGCATCATCAACGTGGCCGCCGAGATCCTGCATATCGAGGATCCCGCCCCCTGGGTCGCCGACAAGCTCAAGGCCATCGAAACCACCATGGAGCGCATCCTCGCCCGCGCCGAGGGCGAGAACGCCAGCCCCGCCCACCTCGCCGACCGCATCGTCGAGGACCGGATGCTGGCCCGGGCCGGCTGACGACGCTTGCCCGGCGGCCGCACAGGGCGTACCCTTCGTCCAACCCGATGAAGGAGGCCCAGATGCGCCCGTTCCGCCTGATTGTTCCCCTCGCGCTTGCGCTCGCCTGCACCGCCGCCGCGGCGGGCACCACGGTCAAGCTCGGCCCCTCGCCGGTGCTGGGCGGCGGCGAATATTCCACCGGGGGCGGCGTCACCGTCGCGGTCGAGCTGCGCAACTGGTCAGGCAAGACCGGCCTCTGCGGCGTCTGGGCCGAAAGCGAGCGGCTCACCGCCTATGTCCGCCACAAGGGCGACAGGGTGCTCCAGAAGGGCTCCATTGCCCTGGGCAACGAGGTGCTCACCTACAACCTCAACTTCCTCCGGCAGGTCGCCCCCAGCCAAAGCTACGCCGGCGCACCCGCCGGCTGTGTCCGCCTCTCGCGCGACTGGCGCGCCGGTGATGCGGACCGGCAGCTCGAGGTCAGGATCCCCCGGCAGGACCTGCAACTCGACAGCAATGGCACAAGGGGCGGCGGCCTGCGCGTGACATTCCGCGACACCGGCCACGCCAACCCGGCCCTGACCTCCGGCTCGCTCCTGCCCAAGAAATGGACAAGTTTCGGCTCGTGGAGTGGCAAGATCGAATAGAAAGCCCGCTTTCGCCCTGGCCGGCCCACATCTTGCCGATTGTAAATCCTGCCCGTTTGAGCGATGATCGGGCAAATCGATCCGCACCTTTCTGACCGGGGGCCCAACCCCGGCAGGTTTGGCGGACTGGCAGATACGGGCAACGGTGATGAAGCGGGTAACACTTCTCGGACTGGCGGTATTTCTTGCAGGCTGCGGCGGCAGCGGGCCGCGCGACGCCGATCGCGTGGTTGTCATGCGTTCGGCCCCGGTCGCCTTCGGGCCAATCAGCAAGGCCTGCCTGCAATCCGGCCGCGACGGCCGCACGCGCGAACTGTGCGGCTGCATCCAGGCGGCGGCGGACAAGACGCTCACCTCCTCGCAACAGCGGCGCGCGGTCAGCTTCTACTCCGACCCGCACCGCGCCCAGGAAATCCGGCAGTCCAAGCGCTCCGCCGACGAGGAATTCTGGGATGCCTATGTCCGGTACGGCAAGCTCGCCGAGCAGCTGTGCACCTGATAAGGCAGGCAAGACGGAGGCAGGCGGCATGAGCGGTTTTTTCGATTTCCTCAAATCCCTGCCGCCCTACGACGACAACGCCACCACCGTCCACCGGCTCGACCAGCGCCACCGCCTGATCATCGACCCGTTCCAGCCCCAGATCGCGGGCGCCCGCGTGCTCGACCTGGCTGCCCATGACGGGCGATGGTCCTACGCGCTGGCCCATGCCGGCGCGGAGGAGGTTATCGGCGTCGAGGCCCGCGCCGACCTCGTCGCCCGTTTCGACAAGTTCCCCGACACCCCCTTCAAGCCGCGCGTCACGCTTCATTGCAACGACCTCTTCACCGAGATCGAGGCGCGCATCGCGGCCGGCGAAAGCTTCGACGTCATCGCCGTCTACGGCATCTTCTACCACATCATGGATCATTTCCGCCTGCTCTCGCTCCTGCGCCGGCTGGGCCCGCAACTCATCATCATCGACAGCGAGTTCATCAAGGTCGACAACGCCATGGTGCAGGTGCTCAAGGAGGAGGTCTCCAACCCGCTCAACGCGGTCACGGATATCGAAGGCCAGACCCATACCGTGGTGGGCGTGCCCAGCCGCCGCGCGACCGAGTTCATGGCCGAGGCACTGGGGATGGACCTGACCTGGGTCGACCACGCGCTCCTGCTGGGCGACGACCGCACCGGCATGAAGGATTACTTCCGCGAGGGCCGAAAGGTCCGCCTGACCTGCGCGCTCACCCCGGCCTGAGCTTCAGGCCTTCAGCCGATAGCCCCGCCGGAACATCAACCACGCCAGCGCAGACACTGCCAGCGTCGCCGTCACCGCCACGGCCAGCCCCAGCCAGGGCGAACTGTCCGACACCCCGATCACCCCGAACCGCACCCCGTCGATCAGGTAGAAGACCGGGTTGGCATGGGTGATTTCCCGCAGCCCCGGCGGCAGCGCCTCGACCGAGTAGAACGTGCCCGACAGGAAGGCCAGCGGCGTGATGATGAAATTGGTGATCGCCGCCATCTGGTCGAACTTGTTGGCGAAGATCCCCGCCACCATGCCCAGCCCCCCGATCAGCGCCGAGCCCAGCACCACGAAACTCAGCGCCCAGAGCGGATGCTCCGGCACGATCCCGAGGAACAGCAGCAGCCCCGCGCTGATCGCCAGCGCCACGAACACCCCGCGCCCCACCGCGCCGGCAAGGTACCCGATCACCAGCTCCGCCGGGCTCAGCGGCGGCATAAGCGTGTCGACGATATTGCCCTGCACCTTGCCGATCACGATCGACGAGGACGTGTTGGCGAACGCGTTCTGGATCACCGTCATCATCAGGATGCCCGGCGCGATGAAGGTGGTGAAATCCACCCCCATCACCTCGCCCCGGCGCGGGCCGATGGCGATCGAGAAGATCATCATGAACAGTCCCGCCGTCACCAGCGGCGCCAGCAGCGTCTGGGTCCAGACCGACATGAACCGCTGTATCTCTCGGGCGCACAGCGTATACAGCCCCATCCAGTTGACCCGCCCGAAACGGCGGCTGCCCATCCGGATCGCAGGTGTGCCCGTGGCGCCCTCGGGCGTGACTGCGTGATTCGATACCTTGTAACTCATGCTGCAGTGATTAGAATAGAAGCCTCTGAAAAGGAACCGGGCGGCCCGCCGATTGGCCGCCTTTTGACATAAGGGGTGGCGCATGTCCTGGAGCGACGAGCGTGTCGAGAAGCTGAAGAAAATGTGGGCCGAGGGCCAGTCTGCCAGCCAGATCGCCAAGGAGCTGGGCGGCGTGACGCGCAACGCCGTGATCGGCAAGGTGCACCGGCTCGGCCTGTCGAACCGCAACGGCTCGGGCGGCGGCGCCGCGGCCGAACCCGCGCCCAAGCCCAAGCCCGCGGCGGCGGCCAAGCCACGCAACAAGCCCAAACCCGCCGCCAAACCCGCCCCGCGCCCCGAGGCCAAGCCCGACGTGACCGCCGAGGAACCGGCCGAGGCGACCACCGCTTCCGCCAGCCGCGCCAAGGCGATCATCCCGGCCGGCCAGCCCCTTCCGCCCCAACCCTCCGCGAACGAGATCGACCCCGAGGCGCTGGCCAAGGTCAGCGAGGTCGAGAAGAAAGCCAAGAAGCTTACCCTGATGGAGTTGACCGAGCGCACCTGCAAATGGCCCGTCGGCGACCCCGCGACCGAGGATTTCTGGTTCTGCGGTCTGCCCGTGCAATCCGGCAAGCCCTATTGCGAGGCTCATGTCGGCGTGGCCTTCCAGCCGATGAGCTCCCGCCGCGACCGCAAACGCTAGGCGGCTCCCCGCCCCGGGCCTGACCCGGGGCCTCGCGCCGGTCGCACGGCTGTCATCCCGCCCCGGCCCCCGAGCCGGGGCCACTTCTTTCAGCCTCACTCCCCCTCGCGCAGGAACGCCGGCCGCAGCACCATCACCGTCGGCTGCGCGGGCAGGCGCTCCAGCGACACCGTCAATTCGCTTCCCTCGGTCGGCACCACGTCGAACTGCTCGCGCATCCCGTCAAGAAAGGCCCCCAGCGTGCCGTCCCCGAACCAGTGCATCGGGATGACGATCGACGCCTTCAGCCGGTTCATCACCCGGATGACCGACGGCAGGTCCAGCGTCAGCCCGCCATCGACGGCCACCATCACCACGTCCATCCGCCCGATGGCGACATATTGCTCGTCGCTCGGCTCGTGATGCAGGTGGCCCAGGTGCCCGATACAAAGCCCCGCCACCTCGAACACGAAGATCGAGTTGCCCTCCGGCTCCACCCCCTCGCCCCAGGCCGAACGGATATCGGTCGAGACATTGCGGATCACCATCTCGCCCAAATCGACGTAATGATCGATCCCGGCCCCGAACTCCTCGCCCCAGCCCGGCAGCACATGCGGGATCGCCGGGTCGGGATGCGCCGTCCAGTGCGTCGAATGGGCATGGTTCATCGTCACCACGTCGGGGATGAAATCGACATTGCCCAGGAAGCCGGTGAAATCCGTCACCGCCGAAAGCCCGCCTTCGGTCTGCAACAGGAAGCTCGCATGGGTCACGTAACGTATGCGCACCGACTGCTCCGGTACCGGGTCGGTATAGGCCACCGGCTGCACATACTCGACCCCCGGCGTGGACTCGGCCACCGCGATGCAATGGCTCGGCCGGCGCTCCTGCGCCATGGCGGCGGATGAAAGGGCAATCAGAAACAACGCAAGACGAAGCATCGGCGGCACCTCCTTACGCGAAGTTAGCACGGCCGGCCCCGTTGTCACCGTCGGAGACGCCGAAAGCCCCGCCACGTCCGAAACGCTCAACCAAAGCGCACAAGAATCGCGCTTCATGGCCCCCGCACCGCCGCCGCCGAACCGCGCCGGAAAACCCGTCCCGGCTTCTTCTGGCCAAAAATATCCCGGGGGAGGCGTTGAAATTCCAAGAGAATTTCAACGTCGGGGGCAGCGCCCCCAACCCCTACCCGATCCCCGTTCGCCCCCGCCGGTCAGCCCGCAAAGCCGCGTACAGCACATGCGTCCGCCACCGCCCGTTGATCTGCAGATAGCTCTGGGCCACGCCCTCGTACTTGAAGCCGCATTTCTCCAGCAACCGCCGCGAGGCCTGGTTCTCCGGCAGGCACGCCGCCTCCAGCCGCGACAGGTCAAGCCGCTCGAAGGCGTGATGCACGATCCCGGAAATCGCCTCGCGCATGTAGCCCTGCCGGGCGAATGGCGCGCCCACCCAGTAGCCCAGCGTCCCCGATTGCGCCGGCCCCCGCCGGATATTGTCCAGTGTGATCGCCCCCAGAAGCACCTCGTCCTCCCGCCGGATCAGGAACAGCGGCACCGCCGAGCCCGCCGAGATCGACCGCTGCGCCCAGTACACCCGGTTGGTGAACCCCTTGCGCGACAGGTGATCGCTCGCCCATTGCGGCTCCCACGGCACCAGGAAATCGGCACTCTGTTCACGCAGCGCCGACCATTCGCGGAAATCGGAAAGCTGCGGCTGGCGCAGCGTCAGGCGTTCGGTTTCGATCCGCGTTTTCCGGCGCGGCAGAAACATCAGGCCGCGCGCCTTTCCTGCAGCGCCTGCAGCGTCGGCGCCTCCTCGACCGGGCCGTAAAGCGCCATGGCGGCGGGGGCCCTGGTGATCGTCGTCTCGGCGATTGCCCGCACCTCCGGCAGGGTGACGGCGTCGATGCGCTCGACCACCTCGTCGATCCCCGGCACCCTTCCCCAGATCTGGATCATCCGCGCCAGCCGCTCGGCCCGGTTCGACGGGCTTTCCAGCCCCATCAGCAACCCGGCCTTCATCTGCGCCCGGGCCCGTTCAAGCTCCGCCGGGCTCAGGTCTTCGGCCGCCCGTTTCATCTCGTCCACGGTGATCTGCGCCAGGTCCTGCATCTGCGCGCCTGCGGTGCCGGCATAGATCGTCATCATCCCGGTATCCGAATAGGCCCCGGCCTGCGCGAAGATCGTGTAACAAAGCCCCCGCCGCTCGCGGATCTCCTGGAACAGCCGCGACGACATCGAGCCCCCCAGGGCACAGGAATAGATCTGCGCCGCGTAAACGCCGGGGTCGGTATAATTCGGGCTCTCGAAGGCCAGCGCGAAATGCGCCTGCTCCAGCTGTTTCACCCGGCGGCTCTCGCCGCCTTCGAACCGCGCGGTCGGCGCCGGCCCGGCATTGTCGCCGCGCATGTCGCCGAAGAACCGCTCGGCATCGCGGACCAGCGCGTCATGGTCCACGGCCCCGGCGGCGGACAGGATCATCTGTCCGGGCCGGTAATGCTGCTCGACGAAGCCGGTCAGGTCCTCGCGCGAAAACCCCTTCACCCGCGCCTCTTCCCCCAGGATCGTGCGGCCCAGCGGATGATCCGGATAGGCCTTCTCCTGCAGCCAGTCGAAAATGATGTCGTCGGGCGTGTCCAGCGCCTGCCCGATCTCCTGCAGGATCACGCCCCGCTCCACCTCGATCTCGCGCTGGTCAAAGACCGGCTGGCGCAGGATGTCCGCCACCACGTCCAGCGCCAGCGACACGTCCTCCTTCAGCACCCGCGCATAGAAGGCCGTCACCTCGCGCGAGGTATAGGCGTTGATATAGCCGCCCACATCCTCGATCGCCTCGGCGATCTGAAGCGAGCTGCGCCGCTCGGTTCCCTTGAACGCCATGTGCTCGAGGAAATGCGCGATACCGTTCTGCGGTGCGGTCTCGTGCCGGGCGCCGGCCAGAACCCACACGCCGATGGCGGCCGATTGCAGGCCGGGCATGTATTCGGTGACGATGCGGAACCCGTTCGGAAGGGTCGTGAGATTAACGGTCAATGGCCGGTGCGGTCCTTGATGATGTCTTCGATGGCGGCAAGGTCGTTCTCGACCCGTGTCACACGCTCTGACCGGTCATACAGGTCGGCCATATGCAAGGGCAAGGGGGGTCGAAGGCCACTGGCCTCTTCCACCGCGTCGGGGAACTTGGCCGGGTGCGCCGTGGCCAGGGTAATCATCGGCGTGCCGGGCGCATGATGCTCCTCGGCCACCTTCACGCCCACGGCGGAATGCGGGCACAGCAACTCGCCTGTGCCGGTCCACAACCGGGCAATCGTCGCCCGCGTCTCCTCCTCCGAGCAATTGCCGGAATCGAAGCTCTCCCGCAGCGCCTCCAGCGCGCCCTGGCTCACCTTGAATCCGCCCGCCTTCAGCTCGTCCATCAACTGCCCCACGGCATTCCCATCCTCGCCATAGGCATAGTAGAGCGCCCGCTCGAAATTGGAGCTCACCTGGATATCCATCGACGGGCTGATCGACGGGATCACCCCATCGGGCGTGTAATCCCCGGCGCTCAGGCAGCGATGCAGAATGTCGTTCTGGTTCGTCGCCACGACCAGCCGGTCGATCGGCAGGCCCATACGTTTCGCGATGTACCCGGCAAAGATATCCCCGAAATTCCCCGTGGGAACGGTGAAACTCACACTTCGGTGCGGGGCACCCACGGACACCGCGGAGGTAAAGTAATACACCACCTGCGCCAGCACCCGCGCCCAGTTGATCGAGTTCACCCCGGCCAGCCCCACCGCGTCACGGAAGGCGAAGTCGTTGAACATGTCCTTCACCCGCGCCTGGCAATCGTCGAAATGCCCGGTCACCGACAGCGCGTGCACGTTGTCCTCCGACGGTGTCGTCATCTGGCGGCGCTGCACCTCCGACACCCGGCCATGCGGGAACAGGATGAACACGTCCACCGCCTCCAGCCCCCGGAACGCCTCGATCGCCGCGCTGCCGGTGTCGCCGCTCGTGGCGCCCACGATGCACACCCGGTTCCCCGACCGCGTCAGCGACGCCTCGAAGAGCTGCCCGATCAGCTGCATCGCGAAATCCTTGAAAGCCAGCGTCGGCCCGTGGAACAGCTCCAGCAGGAAATGCCCCGAGCCGAGCTGCACCAGGGGCGCCCGCGCATCATGGGCGAACCCGGCATAGGCCCGCTCGATGATCCCACGGAACTCGTCCTCGGTGAACGCCCCGCCAAGGAAGGGCCACATCACCCGAAAAGCGGCCTCTTCATAGCTCACCCCCTCCAGCGCGGCGATATTCGCGTGGCTCATCTGCGGAATGCTTTCGGGCAGGTAGAGGCCGCCGTCACGGGCCAGCCCGGTCAGCATCGCCTCCTCGAAACTCAGAACGGGGGCGTTGCCCCGGGTCGAGATATACTTCATGTCTCGGCACCTTTTGCAGGTTGGCGCATGCGCCAGATAAGCAGGCCGGTCATCGCGGCCCACAGAACGGCCAGCGAAAACCACGTGATCGCGTATTCGAGGTGATCGTTGGGAATGCCGCTCGTGTCTACCGGCAAAGGCGTCGCGCCCGTGTCATCGGGCGACATTTCCCGTACCACCACCAACAGCGGCTCGGTCTCGAACACCTCGGCCATCTGGCCGATGTCACGGGCAAACCACATGTTCCCGGCCCGGTCATTCTCGGGGGTCGAGGAATTGCGGTCATCGGGCCAGTGCAGGTTGCCGGTCACCTCGACCGGCCCGGTCGGCGGCGCGCGCATCTCGCCGTCGATCTTGATGAACCCCCGATCGAGCAGCACCCGCCGCCCCTTCTCCGTCTCGAAGGGCGAGATGATCCGATACCCGGCCCCCACGTGCTTCTGGCTCACCAGCACCCGCAGCAGCCCCGGCTGGAACCGTCCGGTCATCTCGACCGGCAGGTACTTGTCCGCCTCCTGCTCCGGGCTTTCCGGAAGCGCCACGGGCTCGGCCGCGATCTTCGCCTCGATCTCGGCCAGGATCTCCTGTTTCCACGCCAGCCGCTGCACCTGCCAGACTCCAAGGCTCACCAGTACAGCGACACCGGCGATACCGAATAGCAGGGGAAGGATGAAACGCACGGTCCGGGTCCTCAAGTGAAAAGGGTGCGCCTCAAGCGCACCCTAGGGATCTTGTGCAGGGTGCGCCTCCGCGCACCTTACGCCGGCCTCAGCCGCCCCAGATATACACGGCGGCGAACAGGAACAGCCACACCACGTCGACGAAGTGCCAGTACCACGCCGCGGCCTCGAACCCCACGTGGTTCTCGGGGGTGAAGTGCCCCCGCAGCACCCGCATCAGGCAGACGAACAGGAAGATCGTCCCGATGACCACGTGCGCCCCGTGGAAGCCCGTCGCCATGAAGAAGGTGGCGCCGTAGATGTTGCCCGAGAAGCCAAAGGCCGCGTGGCTGTACTCGTACACCTGGAATACGGTGAACAGCGCACCCAGCGCGATGGACAGGACAAGGCCCCATTTCATGTCTTCGCGGTTGTTTTCATGCACCAGCGCGTGGTGGGCCCAGGTACAGGCCGCGCCCGAGCACAGCAGGATCAGCGTGTTGATCAGCGGCAGGTGCCAGGGGTCGAACGTCTCGATCCCGGCGGGCGGCCAGACACCCTCGACCAGCGGGCTCGCGCCCTCGGGGTCCATCGGGTACATGGCATGTTTGAAGAAGGTCCAGAACCAGGCCGAGAAGAACATCACCTCGGACATGATGAACAGGATGAACCCGTAACGCAGGCCGATCCGCACGACGGGCGTGTGATCGCCCACGTGGTTCTCCTTGATGGTCTCGGCCCACCAGCCGAACATCGTGTAGGCCACGCCCACGGTCCCCATCAGAAGCACCCAGGGCCCGCTTCCGTGGAAGAAGAGAACGGCGCCAAAGAGCATGACGAACCCTGCGACCGCGCCGATGAACGGGTAGGCCGAGGGGCTCAGGATGTGGTAGTCGTGGTTTTTCTCATGTGCCATGGTGCGTATCCCTCGCCAGAGCGTGTCTTAATTCGTGGTTGTACTTGTTTCGCCGTCCGTCGCAAGCGCTGCCTGCTCTTCGGGGAGGTCGATTTCGTAGAACGTGTAGGAAAGCGTGATCACGTTGGTATATTTCGCGTCCCGATCCTGCAGGATTTCGGGATCAACGAAATAGGTCACCGGCATCTCCACCCGCTCGCCGGGCTGAAGCACCTGCTCGGTGAAGCAGAAACAGTCGATCTTGTCGAAGAACCCGCCCGCCTCGTAGGGGGTGACGTTATAGGCCGCCTGCCCCGCAACGGGCCGGTCGGTGGGGTTGTAGGCCTCGAAGAAGGCCAGCCCCGTCTCGCCCAGCCGGATCTCGACCTCGCGCTGCATGGGTTTGAATTCCCACGGCATGTCGCGCTCCTTCGAGGCCGAGAAACGCACCTTGATCGTCTCGTCGAGGATTTCGCGCGATCCCGCCGACGCCGTGCCGGTGGTGCCGCCGAACCCGGTGACCCGACAGAACCAGTCGTAGAACGGCACCGACGCCCAGGCCAGCCCGCCCATCACCACGACCACGCTGACAAGCTTGACCACGGTCTTGGTGTTGCCATCCATCGCCATCAGTCCGCCACCTCGTTGATCGGCATGGTGAAATCGTCCGTCGACACCTTCGCCACGGTCAGCCCGAAGACCAGCGCCACGAACCCCGCCAGCACAAGGCCAAGGCCAAGGTTGCGCGAGAAGCGCCGCTTGTGCAGGTCATGCTGTTTCGACAACGCCATCACCAGCCTCCCAGGCCCAGCGGCGCCATCGCGGTATCAAGCGCGATCGCTCCGAAATGTGCAAAGAGATAGAGCAGCGACAGCTTGAAGAAAGACCGCTCCACCTTGTAGGCATCGGCCTCCGCCGCCCCCTCGTCGCGCCGCCAGATTGCCCAGGCCCCTTTCAGGAACAGCGCGTTCAGCACCACGGCCGTGGCCAGGTAGACCGGCCCGCCGATCGAGGTGAACCCCGCACCCACGGCCAGCGCGGCCAGCAGCAGGGTATAGACAAGGATATGCGCCCGCGTCGCCCGGCGCCCGTGGGTCACCGTCAGCATCGGCACGCCCGCATCGTCGTAATCCGACCGCATGAACAGCGCCAGCGCCCAGAAATGCGGCGGGGTCCACATGAAGATCAGCGCGAACATCAGCACCGATTCGAGGCTGAAGCTGCCAGTGGCGGCGACCCAGCCGATCATCGGGGGGAACGCCCCGGCGGCCCCGCCGATCACGATGTTCTGCGGCGTCCAGCGCTTCAGCCACATGGAATAGATCACCACGTAGAAGAAAATGGTGAAGGCCAGCAGCGCCCCCGCCAGCAGGTTCGTGGCCAGCGCCAGCATCACCACGGCAAAGCCCGCCAGCGCCATGCCGAAGCCGAACGCCTCGGATTCGGTGATCCGACCCGACGGGATCGGCCGGTTCCGGGTGCGCTTCATCACCCGGTCGATATCGGCATCCCACCACATGTTCAGCGCGCCCGAGGCGCCGCCGCCCACGGCGATGAACAGGATCGCGGCGAAGCCCACCACCGGGTGCACGGCACCCGGCGCGGCGTAGAGGCCGACGAAGGCGGTGAACACCACCAGCGTCATCACCCGCGGCTTGAGCAGGGCGAAATAATCGCCGAACCCGGCCTCGCCGGTCTGCGATGTGCTGGCTGAAACGCTTGCGTCGCTCATCTGGGTCTCCGGATGGCGGGTCTCGCCCACCCTACGCACGTCCCGTAGGGTGGATGCCAACCCACCAATAACTCACATCACTCGGCGGCCGAGGCCACGTCGACCGACCGCGGCGTGCCGGCGTATTCCTCGATCGCGCCGTCAAGCCACTCGTCGTATTCCTCCTGGCTCACGACCTTGACCGTGATCGGCATATAGGCGTGGTCCTTGCCGCAAAGCTCCGAACACTGGCCGAAATAGGTGCCTTCCTTCTCGGCGGTGAACCACAGGCGGGCGGTCCGGCCCGGCACCGCGTCCTGCTTCACGCCAAAGGCCGGGATCGTCCAGGAATGGATCACGTCGGCGCCGGTCACGTGCATGACCACGGTCTGGCCCACCGGCACCACGACGGCGGTATCGGTCGCCAGCAGGTACTCGTCGGGGCTGTAGCCGTTCTCCTCAAGTTCCTCGCGCGGCAGCAGGAAACTCTCGAAGCCGAAATCGTGGTCTTCGTACTCGTAGCCCCAGAACCACTGGTAGCCGGTCACCTTGATATTGATGTCGCCTTCGGGAATCTCCTGCTGCTTGAACAGGACCGGAAGCGAGAACGCGCCGATGAAGACCAGGATCACGATCGGGATGATCGTCCACGCCACCTCGACCGGCGAGTTGTGGGTGAATTTCGCCGGCTCAGGGTTGGCCTTGCGGTTGTAACGCAGGATGCAGATCGCCAGCAGCGCACAGACGAACACCACGATCGCCGCGATGATGATGTTGATCATGCCGTCCAGCCAGTGGATGTCGCGCGCCAGTTCGGTCGCGGCGACCTGGAACCCGATGCCCCCCTCGTGCGGCTTGCCGATGTTCTCTGCCGCCTCCTGCGCGATGGCGGGGAAGGCGGTCATTGCGGCCATGGCGGCCAGCAGGCTGGAAAGTCTTCGCATTTTGCACCCTGATCGGTTGAAGCGTTCGTCGTGTATAAGTAAATCTCTGGGCAGGCCGCAGGGCAGCCCCCTCGTTCGCTGACGGTAAAAACCATATTCTGCCCCCGCAGACAAGAAAGACCATTGCGGCAAACGGACGCTTTTTTGATTCAGATCAAGTTTTCGCGCCCCCCGTGACAAGGACAACGCCATGAGTGACACCCCTTTCCGCCCGTTCGAGACCGCCCTCGACCGCGATCTCGCCCTGAAACGGCTGGGCGAGGCGACCGCCGGCGCCGATGACGGCGAGCTGTTTCTCGAGCGCCGCCGGTCCGAGGCCATCGTCTTCGACGACGGACGGGTGAAATCCGCCTCCTACGACGCCTCCGAAGGCTTTGGCCTGCGCGCCGTGCGAGGCGAAGTGGCAGGCTATGCCCACTCTTCCGACATTTCCGAAGGGGCGCTCACCCGCGCGGTCGAGACCGCCCGCCTCGCCGTGGGCGACGGCGGCGGCACCATGTCCGCGCCGCCCGCCCGCACCAACACGCACCTTTATACCGAAGACGACCCGATCG
The DNA here is from genome assembly GCF_030373445.1 of Roseovarius sp. GTDB lineage: Bacteria > Pseudomonadota > Alphaproteobacteria > Rhodobacterales > Rhodobacteraceae > Roseovarius. The sequence goes on along the minus strand of NZ_JAUCYU010000015.1, from coordinate 46,470 downwards.
CCGGCGCCGCCTTCCCGGTCAAGCTCGAAACCCTGCGCGAGATCGACGCCTTCGCCCGCGATCTCGACCCGCGCGTCGTGCAGGTCAGCGCCACGATCGCCGCCTCGCACCAGGAAGTGGTGATTCTCCGCCCCGACGGCACCGAGGTGACCGATATCCGTCCGATGACCCGCCTGAACGTGGGCGTAATCGTCGAACAGGACGGCCGCCGCGAATCCGGCGGCGCCGGCGGCGGCGGGCGGCTCGGGCTCGACGGGCTGCTCGACCCGGCCGACTGGCAGGCCAAGACGCAGGAAGCGCTCCGTATCGCCCTCGTCAACCTCCGCGCCGAACCGGCGCCCGCGGGCGTCATGGACGTGGTGCTCGGCCCCGGCTGGCCCGGCATCCTCCTGCACGAGGCCATCGGCCACGGCCTCGAGGGCGATTTCAACCGCAAGGGCTCTTCCGCCTTCGCCGGCCTCATGGGCCAGCGCATCGCCGCCCCCGGCGTCACCGTGCTCGACGACGGCACCATCCTCGACCGCCGCGGCTCGATCACCGTCGATGACGAGGGCACGCCCAGCCGCCGCAACGTGCTGATAGAGGACGGCATCCTTGTCGGCTTCATGCAGGACCGCCAGAACGCCCGCCTCATGGGGGTCGAGCCCACCGGCAACGGCCGCCGCGAATCCTACGCCCACGCGCCGATGCCCCGGATGACAAACACCTACATGCTGGGCGGCGATGCCGACCCGGCCGATATCCTCGCCGATCTGCAGGACGGTATCTATGCCGTTGGCTTCGGCGGCGGCCAGGTCGATATCACCAACGGCAAGTTCGTCTTCTCCTGCACCGAGGCCTATCGCGTGAAGAACGGCAAGGTCGGCGCGCCCGTCAAGGGCGCCACGCTGATCGGCGACGGCGCCACCGCGCTCCAGAAGATCCGCGCGCTCGGCAACGACATGGCGCTCGACCCGGGCATGGGCAATTGCGGCAAGGCCGGCCAGTGGGTGCCGGTCGGCGTGGGCCAGCCGACGGTGATGATCGGCGGGCTGACCGTGGGCGGCTCGGCCGCCTGAGCGGGCCGCGTCCCATGTCGCAGCCCAACGCCCCGCAAGACCCCGACGCCCTCCGCGCCTTCGGCGGCAGCGTCTCCTTCGGCCGCACCGCCGCCGATTACGCGACCCATCGCGCGGGCTTTCCGCAAGCCTTCTTCGACCTCCTCGCCGCCCGCGGCTACGCAACGCTCCCGGCCCGCGCCCTCGATATCGGCACCGGCACCGGCACACTCGCCCGCGGCCTCGCCCGCATGGGGCTCGAGACCACGGCCCTCGACCCCTCCGACGAGCTGATGGCACAGGCCGTCCAGCTCGACACCGAGGCAGGCGTCACCACCCGGTATGTGAAAGGCACCGCCGAATCCCTGCCCTTCGAGGATACCGCATTCGACCTCGTTACCGCCGGCCAGTGCTGGCACTGGTTCGACCGGCCCCGCGCCGCATCCGAGGCCGCCCGCGTCCTCCGCCCCGGCGGCCGCTGCCTCATCGCCCATTTCGACTGGTTGCCGCTGCCCGGCAACGTGGTCGCCGCAACCGAGGCGTTGATCCTCGACCACAACCCGGGCTGGGCCGGGGCCCACGGCACCGGGCTCTACCCCGCATGGCTGACCGACCTCGCCACCGCGGGCTTCACCGGCCTCGAAACCGCCTCCTTCGACATCGACCAGCCCTATTCCCACGCCGCATGGCGAGGCCGCATCCGGGCCAGCGCCGGCGTCGCGGCCAGTTTGCCGGAGGCAGAAGTCGCCAAGTTCGATTCGGCTTTGGAACAATTGCTGAGCGCCGAGTACCTCGAAGACCCGCTCCGGATACCGCACAGGGTGTGGATCGCCACGGGCCTCAAGGCCTGAATACACCCGCCACCGCGAAAAAGCGGCGATGCAGACAAGATTCTCCAAAATTTCTTTGTTTGGTTTACTTGGCGTTAACCCTGCGTGCGCTACCCATGGTTTGCAAGCAGGCGGAGTCACGATGTCCGAGGATACACATCCTTCCACTCACCCCCCACTCCCACCCACCACGGAAGATGATCGGATATCGTGGCTCCGTTTGCTGCGTTCACGGCGGGTCGGCCCGTCGACCTTCTACCGCCTGCTGGCCGAGAACGGATCGGTCTCCGCCGCGCTCGAGGCGCTGCCCGAACTCGCCCGCGCCTCTGGCGCGAAGGATTACTCCCCCTGTCCCGCCGGCGTGGCCGAGGCCGAACTGGCCACCGCCCGTGCCACCGGCGCCCGCATGATCACCCTCGGCGACGACACCTACCCCAGGCTGCTCGCCGAAACCGCCGATGCCCCGCCGCTTCTCTGGGCCATGGGCGACCTCTCGGCCCTCTCCCGCCCGATGATCGCCCTCGTGGGGGCGCGCAACGCCTCCTCTCTCGGCCTGCGCATGGCCCGGGCCCTGGCCAAGGAACTGGCCGAGGCGGGGTATATCGTCGTCTCCGGCCTCGCCCGCGGCATCGACACAGCCGCGCATACCGCCGCCTGCGAAAACGGCACGATCGCCGTGCTCGCCAGCGGGGTCGACGTGATCTACCCGGCCGAGAACGCCCGGCTGGCCGACGACCTCCTCGCCCACGGTCTGCGCCTCTCGGAACAGCCGATGGGCCTCGTGCCGCAGGCCCGCCACTTCCCCGCGCGCAACCGCATCATCAGCGGGCTTGCCCAGGCGGTGGTGGTAATCGAGGCGGCCGCGAAATCCGGCTCGCTCATCACCGCCCGCACCGCCCTCGACCAGGGGCGCGAGGTGGTCGCCGTGCCTGGCCACCCGTTCGACGCCCGCGCCTCGGGCTGCAACATGCTGATCCGCGACGGCGCCACACTCGTCCGCAACGCCGCCGACGTGATCGAGGCGCTGCCGGCCGCCCCCACCGAACCGGCCGAAACCGCCGCACCCGAACTCCCGGTCTCCCCCCAGCCTCTCCAGCCTGACGCTCCCCAGCCTGAACTGACCCGGCCGGATACCGCCCACGCCGTGCCACCCCCCGACAAGCGCAGCCTGCGCGACACGGCGAAGCTGCACAGCGAGATCCTTCACCGCGACATCCTCCAGCGCCTCGGCCCCACCCCACTGGCCGAGGATCAGCTGATCCGTGACCTCTCGGCCCCCGCCGCTGCCGTCGCCCCGGTCCTGACCGAGCTGGAACTCGACGGCCGCGTCATCCGCCACCCCGGCGGCCTCCTCTCCCGCAGCGCCTGAGCCCGCGCGACAGCCCGCAAGGGCTGGCAAGCCGCCGCCGTCCCGCGGCCAGAAGACAGGGGGGCTTGATCCCCCCTCCCGCTTGAGGGCAAAAGATGCGGACGAAACCGCACGCCCGCCCGCACCCTGCCGGGCCCCCCGGGCAGGAGACCCCGCTTGCAATATCGCCCAGATATCGACGGTCTGCGCACGGTCGCGGTGGTGCCGGTCCTCGTCTTCCACGCCGGCCTCGGTCTCTCCGGCGGTTTCACCGGCGTCGATGTCTTCTTCGTCATCTCCGGCTACCTGATCACCACCCTCCTGCTGGACGAGATGGATGCAAGGCGCTTCTCGCTCCTGGGCTTCTACGAACGCCGCGCCCGCCGCATCCTGCCGGCGCTCTTCACCGTCCTGCTCGCCACCACCGGGACGGCCTTCGTCCTGATGACCCCCACCGACCTCGTGAGCTATGCCAAAAGCGCGGCCTCGACCGCCGGTTTCCTCGCCAATATCTGGTTCTACACGCAAGAAGGCTATTTCACCCAGGCCGCCGAGCTCAAACCGCTGCTGCACACCTGGTCGCTCGGCGTCGAGGAGCAGTACTACCTCCTCTTCCCGCCCCTCCTGTGGCTCGTTCTCCTCCTCGGGCGCAACCGCCCGCCGGCGATCCTGCTTGCGCTGGCAGGCCTCCTCTCCTTCGCCCTGTCGGTCCGGGGCGCAACCGATGCGCCGGAGGCCGCTTTCTACCTGCCACACTACCGTGTCTGGGAACTGCTGCTGGGCTCCGGCCTGGCGCTAGCCACCGCCCGCGGCTGGCTCGACCGCCCGGCCCGCCACGCCTGGCTCACCGGTTCGGCCGGGCTCGCGGGCCTCGCGATGATCGCCGCCGCCACCCTGCTCTACGGTCCCGAAACCCGCTTCCCCGGGGCCGCCGCCCTCCTGCCCTGTCTCGGCGCCGCGCTGGTCATATGGTCCGGCACCAACGCCCGCGCCCCCGCCGCGCGCCTCCTCGCGCTGCCGCCGATGGTCTGGATCGGCAAGCTGTCCTATTCCCTCTACCTCTGGCACTGGCCGATCATCGCCTTCGCCGTCTACCGCAAGGGCGAAGACCTCTCGACCGCCGAAGGGTTGTCCTGCCTTGCGCTCTCCCTCGTCCTCTCGGCCCTCTCCTGGCGCCTCGTCGAACAGCCCTTCCGCAACCGCGCCCGCCTCTCGCGCGGCGCCGTCTTCGCCGCCGCAGCCACCGCCACGGTCGCCACCCTCGCCGTCGCCGCCTATACCGTCCACCGCGACGGGCTGCCCGCGCGCATGCCGCCCGACTTCCTCGAACTCACCGAAACCGGCCCCCTGATGCAGCCCCGCATCGACTGCCACTTCGTCACCGCCGCCCGCGCCGACGCGGGCGACGTGTGCCGCCGCGGCGCGCCCGACACCCGCGCCAGCTTCGTCTTCGCCGGCGACAGCCACGCCTTCGCCCTGTCGCCCGCCATCTTCGAGGCCGCCGAAAACCTGGGCGTCGCGGGCTTCCACTACACCTATCCCGGCTTCCGCCCGCTCGCCGGGGTGCGCAAGCCCGGCTACCCCGAGCTGCGCGACCAGGTCGAAGCCTTCATCGCCTTCCTCGACGCAAGGCCGCATATCCGCACCGTCTACATCACCGCCTTCTGGCAGCACCAGATGACCGGCTACACCTATCGCACCTCGGGCGATGTCTGGGTCGATGACGGCTACGAGGGCCAGGGCAGCGCCTACAACGCCACCGCCACCCTCAACGGCCTGCGCCGCCTGGCCCGGCGCCTGCCCGGCCGCCGGATCGTGCTCCTCGACGACGTGCCCGCGGGCGACGCGCTCCATCTTCCAACCCAGGCCCGTCGCCTGCTCTTCGGCCACGAGGTCACGCTCGGCCTGCCCCGGTCCGAGGCCGACGCCCAGCGCGCCAGCTACGCCCCGGCCTTCGAACGGCTCGCCGCGGCGCAGGAGCAGATCCTCTTCGAACCCATCCTCGACGCCGTCTGCGGCCCCGAGATCTGCCCGCTCTACGACGGCGACACCCTCCTCTTCCGCGACGGCGACCACCTCAGCCACCAGGGCGCCCTCCGCCTCACCCCTGCCGCCGAAGACCTCCTGCGCCGCACCCTGCTCGCGCCCGACGGCTGAAAGAAACGGCACCGGCGGCGGCCCGCCGCGGCCCCGCATCCGGGCCTCATTGACATTCCCGCTTGCCAGCCCACATGTTGCCCCGCCATAAGCGACCCCCGAGTCGAAAGGAGTTTTCATGCCAGTTGTCGTCGTCGAATCCCCGGCCAAGGCCAAGACCATCAACAAGTACCTGGGGTCCGACTACACGGTTCTGGCGTCCTACGGCCATGTCCGCGACCTGCCCGCCAAGGACGGCTCGGTCGACCCCGAGAACGGCTTCGACATGACATGGGAGATCGGCGCTGACAGCCGCAAGCACGTCAAGGCCATTGCCGACGCGCTCAAGGACGACAACGCCCTGATCCTCGCCACCGACCCCGACCGCGAAGGCGAGGCGATCAGCTGGCACCTCGAGGAAGCGCTGCGCAAGCGCAAGGCCCTCAAGAAGGACACGCCGGTCAGCCGCGTGGTCTTCAACGCCATCACCAAGTCCGCCGTCACCGAGGCGATGAAGAACCCCCGCGAGGTCGACGCACCGCTGGTCGAGGCCTACCTCGCCCGCCGCGCGCTCGACTACCTCGTGGGCTTCAACCTTTCGCCCGTGCTCTGGCGCAAACTGCCCGGCGCCCGCTCGGCCGGTCGGGTACAATCGGTCTGCCTCCGCCTCATCGTCGAGCGCGAGATGGAGATCGAGGCGTTCCAGCCCCGCGAATACTGGTCGGTCAAGGCCCTCCTCGCCACGCCCCGCGGCAAGGAATTCGAGGCGCGGCTGGTCAGCTGGGCCGGCAAGAAGCTCGACCGCTACGACATCCCCGACCAGACCCAGGCCGAACTGGCGGTCCAGGCCATCACCAGCCGCGACCTGACGATCTCGGGCGTCGAGGCCAAGCCCACCTCGCGCAACCCGTCGGCCCCCTTCATGACCTCCACGCTGCAGCAGGAGGCCAGCCGCAAGTTCGGCATGGGCGCCCGCCAGACCATGAGCGCGGCCCAACGGCTCTACGAGGCTGGCCTCATCACCTACATGCGGACCGACGGCATCGACATGGCCCCCGAGGCCGTGCACGCCGCCCGCGACGCCATCGCCGATCGCTACGGCGCCGAGTATGTCCCCGACAGCCCGCGCATGTACAAGAACAAGGCCAAGAACGCGCAGGAAGCGCACGAGTGCATCCGGCCCACCGACATGACGCGCGACGCCAGCCAGGTGAAGATTTCCGACGCCGACCAGCGCAAGCTCTACGACCTGATCTGGAAACGCACGCTGGCCTGCCAGATGGCCGCCGCCCGGCTCGAACGCACCACGGTCGAGATCGAAAGCGCCGATGGCCAGGTGGGCCTCCGCGCCACCGGCCAGGTCGTGCTCTTCGACGGCTTCCTCAAGGTCTACGAGGAAGGCCGCGACGACACCGGGTCGGAGGATGACGACGACAATCGCCTGCCCCAGATCGACCAGGGCGACAAGGCCGAGAAGCGCGGCGTCACCCCCGAACAGCACTTCACCCAGCCCCCGCCCCGCTATACCGAGGCGACACTGGTGAAGAAGATGGAAGAACTGGGCATCGGCCGCCCCTCCACCTATGCCTCGATCGTCACCACGATCCAGGACCGCGAATATGTCCGCAAGGACAAGAACCGCCTCATCCCCGAGGACAAGGGCCGCATCGTCACGATCTTCCTGCTGAACTTCTTCCGCAAATACGTGGGTTACGAGTTCACCGCCAATCTCGAGGAAGAGCTCGATGTGATCAGCGCGGGCGATGCCGACTACAAGAAGGTGCTGGCCGAGTTCTGGCGCGACTTCTCGGCGGCCATCGCCGAAACCTCCGAGCTGCGCACCGCCGAGGTGATCGACAAGCTCGACGAGGCGCTCGCGCCCATGCTCTACCCGCCCCGCGACGACGGCACCGACCCGCGCGCCTGCCCGCTCTGCGGCGAGGGGCAGCTGCACCTCAAACCCTCCCGCTCGGGCGGCTTCGTGGGCTGCTCGCGCTACCCCGAATGCCGCTACACCCGCCCGATCTCGGGCGACGCGGGCGAGGCGGGCGACCGTGTGCTGGGCGAAGACAATGGCGACGAGATCAGCCTGCGCTCGGGCCGCTTCGGGCCTTACGTCCAGCGCGGCGAAGTCACCGAGGACAACAAGAAACCGCCCCGCGCCAGCCTCCCCAAGGGCTGGAGCCCCGACGACATGACGCTCGAGAAGGCCCTGACCCTTCTCAGCTTGCCCAGGGAGGTCGGCCCCCACCCCGACGACGGCGAACCGGTCGAGGCCGGCATCGGCCGCTACGGGCCTTACGTCAAGCACGGCCGCCTCTACGCCAACCTCAAGGAGGTCGAGGAGGTCTTCACCATCGGCATGAACCGCGCGGTCGAGGTGCTGGCCCAGAAGGCCGCCAGCCGCGGCCAGGGCCGCGCCGCCGCCAAGCCGCTCAAGGAGCTGGGCGAACACCCCGAAAGCGGCGGTCCGGTGAACGTGATGGATGGCCGCTACGGGCCCTACGTCAAGTGGGACAAGGTCAATGCCACCCTGCCCAAGGGCACAGAGCCCGATGACGTCACCATGGAAATGGCCGTCGAACTCATCGCCGAGAAGGCCGCCAAGAAGGGCAAGGGCAAAGGCAAGGCGCCCGCCAAGAAGAAAGCCCCGGCCAAGAAGGCCGCCGCCGGGAAATAGCCCTATATCGATGCACCCGGCACGCAGCCGCCCCGTTTTCGGGGCGGCTCACGCGCTTGTGACGGCCCGTTGGCTTCCGCGCCGCGCGGGGCCGTGGCACATCTGCCCGAAACACCCTCGAGCAGAAGGAGCACGCAAGATGCCCCGCCACACCCTCACCCGCCGCACCCTGGTCCTTTCGGGCATCGCCACGACCATCGTCACCCCTGCCCTCGCGCAGGAGCAGGAGCAACTCCCGGCCGAACCCGGCGTGCGCCGCAACATCTCGTCGTTCGAGCAGAAGGACTGGCGCGACCATTTCGACCCTGGCGCGCCGGCCTACATCATCGCCGACACCGTCTCGCGCGCACTCCACTACTGGAACGGCGCGGGCGAGGATTACCGCATCTACCCCACTTCCGTGCCGATGACCGACGAATTGACCAAGCGCGGCTTCACCGAGATCGTGCGCAAGAAGGTCGGCCCCGACTGGACCCCGACCCCCAGCATGGTCGAACGCAACCCCGATCTGAAATACATGCCGCCGGGTCCCGACAACCCGCTCGGCACCCACGCCATGTATCTCGACTGGCCCGCCTACCTGATCCACGGCACCCACGACACCCGCAAGATCGGCCGCCGCTCCTCGGACGGCTGCATCGGGCTCTACAACGAGATGATCGAAGAGCTCTACGGCATCTCCCCGGTGGGCACGAAGGTGCGGATCATCTGACGCAGGTCTGATACCCGCCCCGGGCCTGACCCGGGGCCTCGGGTGCCGCGAGTGGCGGACACGGAAACGAGCACCCCTTCCCTCTCGGCCAGACACACGCCCGGAATCAAGCCGCGCCATGGCGTGGCGCCGGGCGAGCGCCTCCCCACGGGCTGGCGCTCGCCCGGCGGAGCAAACCAAGTGCGTACCTCTATTACGTAGAAACCCTATTCCACCCCCTCTTCCGGGCCCAGCCGTTGACTCTCTCCCGCCCGCTCCGTCATATCGGGGCCGAATGACAGGAGGGTTCATTTCATGAGCAAGATCTACGGGTCCGCCGCCGACGCGCTGGACGGGCTTCTCCAAGACGGGATGCTGATCGCCGCGGGCGGCTTCGGCCTGTGCGGCATCCCCGAACTGCTGATCGACGCCATCCAGAAATCCGGCGTCAAGGATCTCACCGTTGCCTCGAACAACGCGGGCGTCGATGATTTCGGCCTCGGCCTGCTGCTGCAGACGCGGCAGGTCAAGAAGATGATGTCGTCCTACGTGGGCGAGAACAAGGAATTCATGCGCCAGTACCTCGGCGGCGAGCTCGAGCTCGAATTCAACCCGCAAGGTACCCTGGCCGAGCGCATGCGCGCCGGCGGCGCCGGCATCCCCGGCTTCTACACCAAGACCGGCGTCGGCACCCAGATCGCCGAGGGCAAGGAGCACAAGGATTTCGACGGCGAAACCTACATCCTCGAACGCGGCATCTTCGCGGACATCTCCATCGTCAAGGCATGGAAGGCGGATGAAACGGGCAACTGCATCTTCCGCAAGACCGCCCGCAACTTCAACCCGCCGGCGGCGATGTGCGGCAAGACCTGCATCATGGAAGTGGAAGAGATCGTCAAACCCGGCGAGCTCGACCCCGATCACATCCACCTGCCGGGCATCTACGTGCACCGCCTGATCCAGGGCGAGCACGAGAAGCGCATCGAACAACGTACCGTGAGGGAGGCCTGATCATGCCCTGGGATCGCAATCAGATGGCGGCACGCGCCGCACAGGAGCTGGAAGACGGCACCTATGTCAATCTCGGCATCGGCATCCCCACGCTCGTGCCGAACTACATTCCCGAAGGCGTCCACGTGACGCTGCAATCGGAAAACGGCATGCTGGGCATGGGCCCCTTCCCGGTGGCGGGCTCGGAAGACCCCGACCTGATCAACGCCGGCAAGCAGACCATCACCGAACTGCCGCACACCTCGTACTTCGACAGCGCCATGAGCTTCGGCATGATCCGCGGCGGCAAGATCGCCATGGCGATCCTCGGCGCCATGGAAGTAGCCGAGAACGGTGACCTCGCGAACTGGATGATCCCCGGCAAGCTGGTCAAGGGCATGGGCGGCGCGATGGACCTCGTCGCCGGCGTGCGCCGCGTGATCGTGGTCATGGACCACACCAACAAGGCGGGCGAGACGAAGCTCCTGAAGGAGTGCACCCTGCCGCTCACCGGCACCGGGGTGGTCAACCGGATCATCACCAACCTCGGCGTGCTCGACGTGACCGAGGGCGGCCTGACCATCGTGGAATGCGCCCCCGACGTCACCCGCGAGGAGATCATCGAGAAGACCGAGGCGACAATCGTCTGAAACGAAACGGGCGCCCCGGGCTTGGCCCGGGGCGCGTCGTACACCTACTTCACCGCCAGGTTCAGCGCGCAGGCGTCGGTGATCAGCTCGGGCCGCGTCTTGCACAGCCCCCCGGCCACCTGGAAGGCCGCCAGCACCTTGGGCACGTAATCCCGCGTCTCGCTGTAGGGCGGCACGCCCTCATGGCGCTTCACGGCGTTCTCTCCCGCGTTGTACCCGGCCAGCGCCAGCACGGCATCGCCCCCGAACTCCTTCAGCAGCCAGTCGAGATAGGCGACCCCGCCCTTGATGTTCTGATCGCTCGACAGGCTGTCCGTCACCCCGAACCGCGTCGCGGTATCGGGCATGAGCTGCATCAGCCCCTGCGCGCCCTTGTGGCTCTCCGCGGTACTGCGCCCGCCCGACTCCACCGAGATCACCGCCAGCACCAGCGCCGGCGACACGTCCGTCCCGATCGTCGCCCGCAATATGTTGGCCCCCTGGGCCGAGGCGATGTTCTGCAGCGCCTGCAGCCGCGGCCCGGCGACCTTTACCCCGCCCGGCCCGTCCTCGAGGCTGGCAAAGGCGCTCCGCAGCCGCAGGGCGGGGTCCTCGGCCAGCCCGGGCGGTACCTTGCTCCAGAACCAGTCATACCGCCCAGAGGCCGCGGCGGCGCTCTGCGTGCCGCTCTCCTTCTCCTCGGGCTTCGGCTTCGACGGTTTCGCGACCACCTGGTCGCCCGGCTCGATCTGCACGTTGATCCGTTTCTTGGTGCCGGGCTTGGGCGGTTTCGACATCTTGAAGGTGAAATCGGGATAGGGCGGCGGGCTGTCCGCGGAACCGGGCATCGCACCGCACAGGCCAAGGCCCAGCGCCGCCGCGCATATAATATAGGGTTTCACTGCACTGCCTCGTTCTTTTTGCGAGACCCTATCTCAAAAATGGATTTGTTTCACGGCTTTTGTGCCCGCCACAGAAACGGAAACAGGTACGATTTCCGCCCAAAAGCCGGGAAATCCACCTCTGCAAGACAAATTTTTAACTTTTAAATCGTTCTATTTCAGATAGTTAACCCCCATCAAGCCAAAAAAATTCCGATTCACAAAATGCTACCAAAGCCGCCCAAATCCTGCCCGATTCCACTGGCTATATCTGCTCATACCGCAACGGCAGCGGGCCTTAGAGAGAGGCGGCCCACAGAAAGCTGAAACGGTTACGAACAACTGAAACCCAAGTGATCCTTTGGAGGGACCAACCATGATCAAGTTCATCAAAAAATTCCGCAACGACGAAGAAGGTGCCGTGACTGTTGACTGGGTCGTTCTGACCGCAGCTGTTGTCGGCCTGGGCGTTGCCGGCGTGTCGACCGTCTCCGGCGGTGTGAACACCCTGGCCAGCTCGATCCAGACGGGCGTTTCCGGCAAGTCGGTTTCGAACGGCGACTAATAGGCGCCTTCGCCTGACGACATGCACGTGGCCGCGAAGTTCCGATTTCGCGGCCATTTGCTTTTCTACGAGGGCACGCGTCGCGTGGTCACCGGGCCTCGGCCCATCCCTTGATCTGACACAGGATCCGGACCGCCGTCGCAATGCGAACGGCCGGCCGGTCGACAAGACACGAGAGCGAGCCCGACATGAAACTCCCCAGCAGTATCCGCCGCATGATCAAGACCCACCTCCGCGAAGAGGACGGCTCCGCCAACGCCGAATGGGTGGTCATCGTCGCCAGCGTCGTGGGCCTGGCCGCCGTATCGACCGCCAGCATCAGCGGCGCGATCGACGTCCTGTCGAGCGATATCGGCACCTCCGTCTCGGGCAAGCAGGTCACTGCCGAAAGCTGACCCCGGCCCGCCGCGCCGGCCTGCCGGCGGCACCGCGCAGGCCCGATCGCGGGCGGAACAATCGTCAAACCGCCACCGGCCTTCCCTTCTTTCGCCATATTGCCGCGTCAGAACATCTGCCGGAAAACCGGCCCGAGAGGGGCCGCACGAAGAGCAGTCCATCGAAAGGATAAGGCCATGCGTTTGGTTTTCGGACTCGTCCTCATACTCGGCCTCGGCCTTGCCGGCTTTGCCGTCTACATGGCCAAGAGCTATATCCAGCGGTACCAGGCCGAGCTGGCCCACGAGCGGTCGAACCGCGACCCCGGCATCGACACGGTCGAGATCTATGTCGCCACCAAGAAACTGAAATACGGGCAGGAGCTCAACCTCGACGACGTCCGTCTCACCCCCTTCCCGGCCATGTCGCTGCCCGAAGGCGTGTTCGAGACGGAAGAGGCGCTCTTCCCCAAGGGCGAGGCCGAGCCGCGCACCGTCCTGCGCTCGATCGAACCCAACGAGGCGATCCTCACCGTCAAGGTGACCGGCCCCGGCGAAGAGGCCGGCATCACCTCGCAGCTCGAACGCGGCATGCGCGCCTTTGCCATCAACGTCGACGTCACCAGCGGCGTCTCGGGCTTCCTGCGCCCCGGCGACCGCGTCGACATCTACTGGACCGGTCAGTCCGCCACCTCCGGCACCCAGCTCGAGGGCCGCGGCGCCAAGGACGTGACCAAGCTGATCGAGACCAACGTCAAGCTGATCGCCGTCGACCAGGAGGCCAACGCCGACACCACCGAGGCGACCATCGCCCGCACCGTCACCGTGTCGGCCCGCCCGCAACAGGTGGCCGCGCTGGCACAGGCCCAATCGACCGGGCGTCTCTCCCTGTCGCTGGTTGGCGCCGAGGACGATTCCATCGCCGACGCGATCGAGGTCGATCAGCGCAGCCTGCTCGGCATCGAGGAACAGGTGGTCGAAAGCGCCCCCGTCCAGCAGGAGGTCTGCACCATTCGCACCCGGCGCGGCGGCGAAGTGATCGAGACCCCGATCCCCTGCACGAACTGACCCGGTTTTCCCGACGAGACATCCAAAGGCGCCGCCCCCCGCGGCGCCTTTTCGCATTCCCGCGCACAGGAAAAGGGTTTCATTCGCGCAACGATCCCGCAAAAACTTCATCAAAGCCGGGCCGAAAGTCATTGATTCTTGCAAAAATTTCGGAATTAGCACATCCTGACGGAAATGCGGGCGCCAAGACCCGCTTCTCGAGGCGTGATCGGAAAGGCAGGTCACATGACAATTACGCGCTTTTTCAAGGCCGCCCTGGCGGGGCTGGTTTTGGCGTACGGGCCGATTGCAGGCGCGGCCATGGCCGAGTCGCTCCAGGTCGTCCGCAAGGGAACCGGACGAGACCTCAGCATCACCATGAACCAGGCGGTCGTGGTCGAAAGCGACGTGCCCTTCGCGGAACTCAGCATCGCCAACCCGGCCATCGCCGACTTCTCGACCCTGTCCGACCGCACGATCTACGTGCTTGGCAAGTCGCCGGGCCGCACCACCCTGACCCTGCTCGACGCTACCGGCCGCCTCATCACCAATGTCGAGGTCCGCGTCAGCGCCGACATCTCCGAATTCAAGGAACGGCTCCGCCAGGTCCTGCCGGGCGAGGCGATCGAGGTCCGCTCTGCCAATGACGGCATCGTGCTCTCGGGCACGGTCAGCAGCACCACCCGCATGGACCGCGCCCTCGAACTGGCCCAGCGCTACGCGCCCGAACGCGTCTCGAACCTCATGTCGGTCGCCGGCAAGCACCAGGTCATGCTCAAGGTCCGCTTCGCCGAGATGCAGCGCAGCGTCTCCAAGGCGCTCGGCACATCGCTCTCGATCGACGGGCGCAACAATTCCGGCCTCGGCGTCATCGGCGGCACCAACACCACCAACACCCAAGGGGCCGTGCTCAACACCCTCGCCGGCGCCATCCCCTCGGTCCAGAGCAACAACGGCGCCATCGCCTTCGGCTTCGACATCGGCTCGACCGAGGTCGGCATCCTGCTCGAGGCGCTGGAAACCAAGGGCGTCGTCCGCACGCTGGCCGAACCGAACCTCACCGCCCTGTCAGGGCAGGAGGCCAAGTTCCTTGCCGGCGGCGAATACCCGATCCCGGTGGCCCAGGAAAACGGCGTTACCACGATCGAGTTCAAGCCCTTCGGCGTCGAGCTCAACTTCATTCCGCGCGTCGTCGATGACGGGGTGATCAACCTCGAACTGGCGGCCGCCGTCTCCTCGATCGACGCCGCCAACGCGCTTGTCGTCGACGGGCTGACCGTCAATGCCTTCCGCCGCCGCGACACCTCCACCACCGTCGCCATGCGCGACGGGCAAAGCTTCGCCATCGCCGGCCTTTTGCAGGACGACTTCCGCGACAACAGCGGCCAGGTGCCCTGGATCGGCGACGTGCCGGTGCTCGGCGCGCTCTTCCGCAGCGCCGATTACCAGCGCGCCCAGACCGAACTGGTGATCATCGTCTCGGCCCATCTCGTGACGCCCACCACGGGCGAGGCGCTGGCCCTGCCCACCGACCGCGTGCGCATCCCCAGCGAACGCGAACTGTTCCTCGACGGCCGCGTCGCCCGCGACATCCCCGAGAACAGCCCGGCAGGCGAAGTCGCCCGGCAGGATTTCAACGGCTCCTACGGCTACGTAATGGACTAGGCGAGAGGACAGCGCCATGAAACGACCCCTCATTGCGACAACGGCCCTTCTGGCGCTGACCGCGTGCTCCTACCCCACCGAAGTGCTCCGGTCCTACTCGGAATCGGGCTCCATCACCGATGGCGGCACTTTCGGCAATTCCACCATGAACAACACCCAGGTCATGACCGGCGAAAAGCATTACGCCGTCGATCTGTCGCGCCGCTTCGCCAGCGAGGTCGGCAACACGGTGAACTTCGCCTTCAACTCGGCCCGGCTCGACGCCACCGCCGTCAACGTGCTGCGCCGCCAGGCCCATTTCATCCGCCAGTTTCCCGAGGTTCGCTTCCGGGTCTACGGCCACACCGACCTCGTGGGCTCCCCCTCCTACAACAAGAGCCTCGGGCTCCGCCGGGCCCAGGCGGTGGTGAACTTCTTCGCCAGCCAGGGCATCAGCCGCTCGCGCCTCGAGGCCGTGGCGTCCTTCGGCGAAACCCAGCCCGTCGTCATGACCCAGGGCCGCGAGCGCCGCAACCGCCGCACCGTCACCGAGGTCAGCGGCTTCGTGGCCTCCCACCCGATCATCATGGACGGCAAGTATGCCGAGGTCGTCTACCGCGAATATGTCGAAAGCGCCACGTCCCCGACAACACTGCAGATCGTCGGCAACGAGTTGGCGGGCGCCGCCGAATAGGCGCCCTTCGGGGCCGCCACACCGGAATCTCCCTGTCCGGCAACTGCCGGGCCACCTGAAGAAGCCCGCCACAATGGCGGGCTTTTTTTGTCTACCGCTTCCGCACAATTGGAGTTTTTTGGCCCAAATGTTGCCCAGATTTTCGGCGAAGTTCCCACCATAACGAGTTCCCCGGGACGTGATCGGGGGCGGCGCTGCGAGGGGCGCAGGGGCGCACCGATGCGCCGCAGATTGATGAATGGGACCCGGAATGACGAGTAGTGAGAGCAGCAATACGGACCAGATACCGCTTGTCGCCTGCACGGTCAGCCGAGATGTGCAGAACTTCGACCTGCTCATCGAGGACATGGAAGCCGCGCTGGGCGAAGCCTGGGGCGATCTGAACATCAACGAGGCGCTGGCCTTCTTCGGTCAGCCCGAGGCCGCCGGAATCGAGTTCGCCGCCGTCGCGATCGACGATTCCGACGAGGACGACATCCCGCTGCTCAGCGAAATCATCACCATGGCAAGCGCCCGCGGCATCCGCGTCATCCTCATCGCCGAGGATGTCAGCCCCGCCGTCCTGCACCAGCTCCTGCGCCAGGGCGCCGACGAATTCGTGCCCTACCCCCTTCCCGAGGGCGAGCTCGAGGCGGCGATCGAACGCATCCGCCGGCGCGAGGAACAGGCCACCGTCGAAGGCACCCCCTTCGCCGCCGGCAACACGCCCGGCGACGGCGTCCTGCTCGCCGTCCAGGGCCTTGCAGGCGGTACCGGCGCCACCACGATGGCCGTCAACCTTGCCTGGGAACTGGCCACCGTCGACAAGAACGACCCGCCGCGCGTCTGCCTGCTCGATTTCGGGCTTCAGACCGGCTCCACCGCCACCTATCTCGACCTGCCCCGCCGCGACGCGGTGTTCGAGATGTGGTCCGACACCGAATCGATGGACGAAGACATCTTCAAGCAGTCGCTGATCGCCTTCGAGGACAAGCTCTGGGTGCTCACCGCGCCCACCGACATGCTGCCCCTCGACATGATCACGCCCGAGGATGTGGGCCGCGTGCTCGAATTCGCCCGCTCGAAATTCGACTACGTGATCGTCGACATGCCCGCCACCCTCGTGCAGTGGACGGAAACCGTGCTCAATGCCGCGCAGATCTACTTCGTGACGCTCGAGCTCGACATGCGCTCGGCACAGAACGCCCTGCGCCTCAAACGCGCGCTCCGCTCCGAGGACCTGCCGGTCGAGAAGCTTCGCTTCTGCCTGAACCGCTCGCCCAAGTTCACCGATCTCAACGGCAAGAGCCGCGTCAAGCGCATGGCCGAAAGCCTCGAGATCAGCATCGAGGTCCAGCTGCCCGATGGCGGCCGCGTCGTCACCCAGGCCGGGGATCACGGCACGCCGCTCGCCCATTCGGCGGCCAAGAACCCGCTGCGCAAGGAAATCGCCAAACTGGCCGCCTCCCTGCACGAAATCGGCAAGCCCGACGCCGAGGAAGCGGCTTGAAAAGGTAGTTAACACATGTTCTCTCGTTACAAGAAATCGGGCGCCGCGCCCGAACAGGCCGCCAAGGTCAAGACCCCGGTCGAGATGCCCAAGCCGCAGCAGGCCGAGGCGCCCAAGCCCACTTCGCTGCGCCGGCCCTCGCCCACGCAGGCGGCCGCGCCCTCGCCGATCGACAAGGACCGCAAGCGCAAGGAGCGGCTGGCCGAGATCAAGCTCGACCTGCACCGTTCCCTGCTCGACAACCTCAACCTCGCGGCGCTCGACACCGCCACCGAATCCGACCTCCGCGCCGAGATCAGCTCGATCGCGGCCGAGGTGCTGGAAGAGCGCTCGATCGTCCTCAACCGCGAAGACCGT
This sequence comes from Roseovarius sp., assembly GCF_030373445.1. Taxonomy (GTDB): domain Bacteria; phylum Pseudomonadota; class Alphaproteobacteria; order Rhodobacterales; family Rhodobacteraceae; genus Roseovarius. The sequence goes on along the minus strand of NZ_JAUCYU010000015.1, from coordinate 29,078 downwards.
TCCACCCTCACGCAAGAGCTCTACGACGAGGTCAAGGGCCTCGGCCCGCTCGAAACCCTGCTCAAGGACGACACCGTCAACGACATCCTCGTCAACGGCCCGCACCAGATCTTCGTCGAGCGCGACGGCAAGCTCTCGCTCTCCGACGTCACCTTCAAGGATGAAAAACACCTCCTGCGGATCATCGACAAGATCGTCTCCGCCGTGGGCCGCCGCGTGGACGAATCCAACCCTTACGTCGACGCCCGCCTCGCCGACGGCTCGCGCTTCAACGCCATGGTGCCGCCCATCGCGGTCGACGGCAGCCTTGTCTCGATCCGGAAATTCAAGAAAGACAAGCTCGGTATCGACGATCTCGTCCGCTTCGGCGCCTTTTCCGAGGAAATGGCCGCCTACCTCCAGGCCGCTGTCGCCACCCGGCTCAACGTCATCGTCTCGGGCGGTACGGGCTCGGGTAAGACGACCACGCTCAACGCGCTCTCGTCTTTCATCGACAACTCCGAACGCATCCTCACCATCGAGGACACCGCCGAACTTCAGCTCCAGCAGACGCATGTCGGCCGTATGGAAAGCCGCCCCCCCAACGTCGAGGGCAAGGGCGAGGTCTCGCCCCGCGACTGTCTCAAGAACGCCCTGCGGATGCGCCCCGACCGCATCATCGTCGGCGAGACGCGCGGCGAGGAAGTGATCGACATGCTGCAGGCCATGAACACCGGCCACGACGGCTCGATGACCACGATCCACGCCAACAACGCCCGCGACGGCATCTCGCGGCTCGAGAACATGGTCGCCATGGCCGGCATCGAGATGCCGCTCAAGGCCGTCCGCAGCCAGATCGCCAGCGCCGTGAACCTCATCGTGCAGGCCTCGCGCCTCCAGGACGGCTCGCGCCGCATGGTCTCGATCACCGAGATCACCGGCATGGAAGGCGATGTCATCTCCATGCAGGAAATCTTCCGCTTCCAGCGCACCGGCCTGACCCCCGACAACAAGATCATCGGGCATTTCACCGGCACCGGCGTGCGCTCGAACTTCTCGGAACGCTTCCGCCTGTGGGGCTACGACCTGCCCCCCAGCATCTATGAACCCGTCGCGGCAGAGTAACGCACATGAGCCTCAGTATCGAACCCATCATCTACGGCCTGATCTTCTTCGGCGTGCTCGTCCTCGTCGAGGGCATCTACCTGACCGTCTTCGGCAAATCGATCAGCCTCAACAGCCGCGTCAACCGCCGGCTCGACATGCTCGACAAGATGGGCAACCGCGAGCAGGTGATGGAGAAACTCCGCAAGGAGATGACCCAGCACCTCAAGGCGCGCAACATCCCGATCTACGCGATCCTGTCCTCCAAGGCGCAGAAGGCGGCCATCGCCTTCACCCCGAAACAGCTCATCATGCTGATGGGCGCGGTGTCGGTCGTGGCCTTCGCCGGGCTTACCGTCGGCACCGATACCGAGGTGCCGGTCCGCGCCGCGGTCTCCATCGGCATCGGCATCGGCGGCGTCTTCGTCTGGATCAACTCCAAGGCCTCCAAGCGCATGCAGCTGCTCGAGGAACAGCTCCCCGACGCGATCGAACTCATGGTCCGCAGCTTGCGTGTCGGCCACCCCTTTTCGTCGGCCATCTCCATCGTCGCCAACGAGGTCTCCGACCCGCTCGCCACCGAGTTCGGCATCATCGCCGACGAAAGCGCCTATGGCCGCGACGTGGGCGAGGCGCTGAAAGACATGGCCGAACGGCTCGAAATGCAGGATCTCCGCTTCCTCGCCGTCGCCGTCACCATCCAGCAGCAATCGGGCGGCAACCTGGCCGAGATCCTCGACGGTCTCGCCAAGGTGATCCGCGCCCGCTTCCGCCTGTTCCGCCGCGTCAAGGCCATCACCGCCGAGGCGCAGTGGTCCGGCAACTTCCTGTCGGCCTTCCCGATCCTCGCCCTTGTGGGCATCCAGATGGTCAAGCCCGACTATTACGACGAAGCGATGACCCACCCGCTCTTTATCCCGGCCTGTATCGCCGTGGGCGGGTTCCTCGTGACGAACATCTTCGTCATGCGGTCGCTCGTGAACATCAAGGTCTGAGGCCATGCTCGATCAACTCACCGGAACCCTCACCGATCAGCTCGGCCCCTTCGGCCCGCTGATTGCCGTCGGCACGCTCGGCGTGGTCCTGATCCTGATCTGCATCCCGATCCTGATCAAACAGTCCCAGGACCCGCTCGAAAAGCTGAAGAAGGCCAACAATTCCGGCAAGGCCCCCGACTCCGGCAAGGATCGCCTGCGCGCCAAGTCGCGCAACGAGAAGCTGGAGAAATACGCCACCTTCCTCGAACCGCAGGACGAGAAGGCGCTCAGCAAGATGCGCCTGACGCTGATGCAGGCCGGCTACCGCGACCGCGACGCCGTGCGCTACTTCCACTTCGCCCAGTTCGCCCTCGGCCTCGGCGGTCTGGTGCTCGGCGTGATCTACTTCGTCTTCTTCGTCTCCAACGATGAAACCACCACCCAGCAGACGCTGATGTACACGCTCGGGCCGGGCGGCGTGGGCTACATGCTGCCCAAGTACTGGGTCACCAAGCGCCTGCAACAGCGCCAGGAAGAGATCGAACAGGGCTTTCCCGACAGTCTCGACATGATGCTCACCTGCGTCGAGGCGGGCCAGTCGATGGACCAGGCGATCGTCCGCGTCGCCCGCGAGATCCAAGCCTCCTACCCGGCGCTGGCCCAGGAATACGAGATCGTCTCGCAACAGATGAAAGCCGGCCGCGACAAGCCCTCCGTGCTCAGCGACATGGCCGAACGCTGCGGCGTCCAGGACATCTCCAGCTTCGTCACCGTGCTGATCCAGTCGCAGACCTTCGGCACCTCGATCGCCGACGCCCTGCGGGTCTACGCCAGCGAGATGCGTGACAAACGGGTCATGCGCGCCGAGGAAAAGGCCAACAAGCTGCCGACGAAGATGACATTGTCCACGATGATGTTTACAGTGCCCCCACTACTGATCATCCTTGTCGGGCCGTCGGTTCTGGGCATCATGGAACTGTTCACGATGGCGGGCAAGTAACCACAACGCCGAAATGGCGGGGCAGACATGATACGGGCACGGGCAGTTTTCCTGACCTGCATCGCCCTTGCTGCATGCAGCGAGGGCGTTTCGCGTGACAACCCCTTCGCGCCGGGCATCAAGTCCGGTGCCGAAGCCGTCGACGGCATGCTCGTCGGGCACCGGCTGATGGATGCGGGCGAATACGAACTGGCCATCGACGCCTATTCCCGCGCCGCCCTCCAGCAGGGCATGACCGCCGAGGTGCTCTCCGGCATCGGCACCGCAAACCTCAAGCTCAGCCGCCTGCACACCGCCGAACGCCTGCTCCGCCAGGCGCTCGACAAGGACGAGCGCAGCCCGGAAATCTGGAACAATCTGGGCGTCGTGCTGATGGAACGTGGCGAAATTGCGGAAGCGGAACAGGTCTTCCGCCGCGCCTACGCCCTCGATAATGGCCAAAGTGACTCAATTCGCGACAATTTGCGGTTAGCACTCGAAAAATCCGAAATTTCCGAGTACACTCCCGAGGAAGAACAAGATTACAAATTGGTACGGCGGGGCACCAGCGACTACCTGATCCGCAAGATACCATGACGAGGCAAGGGCAGTAAAAGGACGCAAAAATGCGCCAACTGATGATCATGAGCGTATGCGCTGTCAGCGCATTTGCGCTTTCCGCATGCGACAAGAAGTCAGGCACCGATGTCGACCGCGCCTTCCAGGGCGTCAACGTGGTCGACGAAACCAACCTCAACGACGTTATGCTCTCCGTGGCCGACCCGAACGAGGCCGTCTCCTATTTCCAGCGCGCCACCGGCGAACAGCCCGAACGGCTGGAACTGTCGCGCGGCCTTGCCAAGTCGCTCGTGCGCGCCAAGCGCTCGACCGAGGCCGTCTCGGCATGGAAGACCGTGGCCGAACACCCCGAGGCCACCGACGAGGATCGCGTCGATTTTGCCGACGCCCTCATCCGCAACAACGACTGGGAGCGCGCCGAGCAGGTGCTCGACCGCATCCCGCCGACCTTCGAAAGCTTCAAGCGCTACCGGCTCGAGGCCATGGTCGCCGACAGCAACCAGGAATGGCAGAAAGCCGACAGCTTCTACGAAACCGCCATCGGCCTGACCACCCGCCCCGCCGGGGTGATGAACAACTGGGGCTATTCCAAGCTGACCCGCGGCGACTATGCCGGGGCCGAACGCCTCTTCACCGATGCCATCCGGCAGGACAAGACGCTCTTCACCGCCAAGAACAACCTCGTCCTCGCCCGCGGCGCGCAGAAGAACTATTCCCTGCCCGTGGTCGACACCTCCCAGACCGAACGGGCGCAGCTCCTCTACACGCTGGCGCTCTCGGCCATCAAGCAGGGCGACACCACCATCGGCAAGGGCCTCCTGCGCGACGCCATCGACACCCATCCCCAGCATTTCGAGGCCGCCGCGCGGTCTCTTGCCGCGCTCGAGGCCAACGTGAGCAACTAGATGGCCCTCGCGATCTCGCCATCCGAGGCGCTCTGGTTCCTGCCCTTCGTCGTCCCGCTCTGCCTCTGGGTGATGTGGAGCGACCTGTCCGCCATGCGCATCCCCAACCTATCGGTGCTGGCGCTGGCGGCGGTCTTCCTCGTGGTCGGCCTCATCGCCCTGCCCTGGGCCGATTACCCCTGGCGCCTGCTGACCATGGTGGTGGTGCTGGTGCTGATGTTCGGCGCCAACGTCATAGGCCTGATGGGCGCGGGCGACAGCAAGTTCATCGCCGCCGCCGCCCCCTTCATCGACCCGGGCGACGTGGGCCCGCTCTGCCTGATCTTCGCGGCGAACCTGCTGGCCTGCTTCGTCACCCACCGCATCGCCAAGCACACCGCGCTCCGCCGCCTCGCCCCCGACTGGACAAGCTGGGACCGCGGCCGCAAGTTCCCCATGGGCTTTGCCCTCGGCGCCACGCTCATCGTCTACCTCGCCCTCGGCGCGGCCTACGGAACCTGACGCCCGGCCATCCGCGCCGCGATGCCCACACCACGCCCGCCCGCTTCCACATTTTCACCGTTTTTCCCCCCGATATTGCCCCCGACCGGAACCGACAACAGGGGCAGACTCCAATGAACATGCAGGCATCCCAGGGCGTCCAGCCACCCCCGCCCCCCAAGGGGCTGGAGGACATGCAACTCCCCGTCGTGATGATGCGCGACATCCTGATCAAGACGATGTTCCGCAAGAACCTCGACCTCGTCAGCGACCTGGCCGAAGCCATCTGCCTGCCCCGCGCCGTCACCCAGGAACTGATGGACATGGCCCGCTCCCAGTCGATGGTCGAGGCGATGGGCACGCTCAGCGCCACCGCCGGCTCCGAAATGGGCTACCAGCTCACCGACAGCGGCAAGGCCCGTGCCCTCGACGCGCTCTCGCAATCGGAATATTTCGGCGCCATGCCCGTGCCCCTCGCCGTCTACGGCGAACAGGTCAAGCGCCAGTCGATCCGCAACATCCAGATCACGCGCGAGGAACTGGTCCAGTCCATGGGCCACCTCGTCCTGCCCAACAGCCTGCTCGACTATCTCGGGCCCGCCGTCTCGGCCGGCCGCTCGATCCTGATGTACGGGCCGCCGGGCAACGGTAAGTCCTCGATCTCCAACGGCATCCGCGACGCGATGGGCGACAAGATCTACGTCCCCCGCGCCATCGAGTACGCGGGCCAGGTGATCACCGTCTACGACCCGATCGTCCATTCCAAGGCCGAGGTCGAAACCGACGACCCGAAGAGCCTCCGCCGCCGCCGCACATGGGACACCCGCTACGTCCGCTGCGAACGCCCCACCGTGGTCACCGGCGGCGAGCTGTCGCTGTCGATGCTCGACCTCGTCTACAACCCCACGGCCCGCACCTACCAGGCGCCGCTGCAGCTCAAATCCTCCGGTGGCATCTTCATCGTCGACGACCTCGGCCGCCAGGCCGAACCGCCGCAGGCGCTGGTCAACCGCTGGATCGTGCCGCTCGAGGAATCGAAAGACATCCTCGCCCTGCAATCGGGCGAGAAATTCGAGGTGCCCTTCGACACGCTGGTGATCTTCTCGACCAACTTCCACCCCAACGAGATCTTCGACCAGGCCGCGCTCCGCCGGATCTTCTTCAAGATCAAGATCGACGGGCCCAGCCAGGCCGACTTCCTCAAGATCTTCGCCATGGTCGCCAAGAAGAAGCAGATGCCGCTCGACGAGGCCTCGCTCCTGCACCTGCTCAAGAAGAAATACCCGACGATCAAGAACATCTACGCCAACTACCAGCCGGTCTTCCTCATCGACCAGATGATCGCCACCTGCGAATTCGAGGGCATCCCCTACCAGATGACCCCCGAACTGATCGACCGCGCCTGGGCCAACATGTTCGTCGCGGACGAGAAGATCGTGAAGTGACGGCCGGATAGCCGACCGCTTCACTCCCCCGGAACCGCGAGGCCGCCCGCAAGGGCGGACGAGCAGAACGGCGCGAGACGGCCCGAAAGGGCCGGCGAGCAAACACCCCTCGCCCTCGCCCCCCCGCCGGTCTAGATACCGGGGCATGACCACCCTGCCCCCGCTCTTCATCGACTGGTTCGCCGCCCGCGGCTGGCACATCCACCCGCACCAGCAGGCCATGCTCGACCGCGCCGACGCCCCGGCGCAGCTCCTCATCGCCCCCACCGGCGGCGGCAAGACGCTGGCGGGCTTCCTGCCCACGCTGGTCGACCTTGCCACGACCGATCACGACGGCCTCCACACCCTCTACATCTCCCCCCTCAAGGCGCTGGCCGCCGACATAAAGCGCAACCTCACCACCCCGGTCAGCGAGATGGGCCTGCCCATCCGCATCGACGACCGCACCGGCGACACGCCGTCGTCGCGCAAGAAACGCCAGCGCGCCGACCCGCCCCATATCCTGCTCACCACCCCCGAAAGCCTCGCCCTCCTCACCTCCTACGAGGACGCCCACAGAACCTTCGCCGGCCTCAAACGCGTGGTCATCGACGAAATCCACGCTCTGGCCGAGTCGAAACGCGGCGACCAGCTCATGCTCGCCCTCTCCCGCCTGCAGGCCCTCTGCCCGAACCTCCGGCGCGTCGGCCTGTCGGCCACCGTCGAAGACCCCGCCGCCATCGCCCGCCTCCTCGCCTGCCACCCCGACCCCTGCGACATCCTCCAGGCCGACCCCGGCCCCGAACCCGACATCGCCATGCTCACCACCGAGGAACGGCCCCCCTGGGCCGGCGGCGGCGCCGCCTACGCCATCCCCGCCGTCCTCGACCAGGTCCGCCGCCACCGCACCACGCTCATCTTCCACAACACCCGCGCGCAGGCGGAAATCTTCTTCCACAACCTCTGGCTCGCGAACGAGGAAAGCCTGCCCATCGGCATCCACCACGGCTCCCTCGATCGGGTCCAGCGCGAACGGGTCGAGGCCGCCATGCAACAGGGCCTCCTCCGCGCCATCGTCTGCACCGGCTCGCTCGACCTCGGCATCGACTGGGGCGATGTCGATCTCGTCATCCAGGTCGGCGCGCCCAAGAACGTCAAACGCCTCGTCCAGCGCATCGGCCGGGCCAACCACAATTACAACGCTCCCTCCAAGGCCCTCCTCGTGCCCGCCAACCGCTTCGAAGTCGTCGAATGCCAGGCCGCCCTGCAAGCCGTCCGCGACCACGACCTCGACGGCGAACCGCGCGGCCGCGGCCCCCAGGACGTGCTCTGCCAACACATCCTGATCCGCGCCTGCTCCGGCCCCTTCTCGGCCTCCGACCTCTACGCCGAGGTCACCACCGCCGGCGGCTATGCCGATCTCACCCGCGACGAATTCGACGCCTGCCTCAACTTCTGCGCCACCGGCGGCTACGCGCTCCGCGCCTACGACCAATGGCAGCGCCTCAAGCAGACCGACGGCCTCTGGCACCTCCGCGACCCGCGCAGCGCCCGCCTCATCCGCATGAATATCGGCACCATCCAGGACACCGACCTCCTCAAGGTCCGCATGCAACGCTCCCGCGGCGGCAAACCCCTGGGCGAGGTCGAGGAAGCCTTCGCCGCCTCCCTCACCCCCGGCGACACCTTCCTCATCGGCGGCGAGATCGTCCGCTACGAGGGCTTGCGTGAAATGACCGTCGAGGTCAGCCGCGACCGCGGCCGCCAGCCCAAGATCGCCGTCTTCGGCGGCACCAAGTTCGCCACCTCCACCCAGCTCAGCCAGCGCATCCTTTCGCTCCTGAACGGCGGCGACTGGTCCTCGCTCCCCGCCCACACCGCCGACTGGCTCCGCCTGCAGGCCGAGATGTCCCGCTTGCCCAAATCCGGCGAGCTGCTGATCGAAAGCTTCCCCCACGAGGGCCGCGAACACGCCTGCATCTACGGCTTCGCCGGCCGCAACGCCCAGCAGACCCTCGGCCTCATCCTCACCAAGCGGATGGAGGAACTGGGCCTTCACCCCCTCGGCTTCGTCTCCACCGATTACGCCACCCTCATCTGGGGCCTCGACCCGCTCACCGACCCGGGCCCGCTCTTCGAGCTTTCCGCCCTCCGCGACGGGCTCGACCGCTGGCTCGCCGGCAACCAGCTCATGAAACGTACCTTCCGCGCCTCGGCCACCATCGCCGGCCTCATCCAGCGCAACACGCCGTCCGCCAAGAAATCCGGCCGCCAGGCCACCTTCTCCTCCGACATCCTCTACGACACGCTGGCCAAGTACGACCCCGACCACCTCCTTCTGCAGATCACCCGCACCGAGGCCATGCGCGGCCTGATCGATTTCGGCCGCATCGAGGAAATGATCACCCGCATCGACGGCCGCATCGACCTGCTCCGCCTGCCCCGCGTCACCCCCTTTGCCGCCCCCCTCTTCCTCGAACACGGCCGCATGCCCGTCGAAGGCGCGGCACAGGAACGCCTGCTGGCCGAGGAAACCGAGCGGCTCATGGCCGCCGCCGGCCTCTCCACCTGAATTTCCGTGCGCAGGGCCTTGAAATCGCCCCCTTTCCAAGCGAAGAACAATGCATGAACGGGCATGATTTCTCCCTCGCAGGCGCGCCGCTCGTGGCGCTCGGCTCCGGCGCGCTCTACTGGCCCGCCGAGGGGCTGCTCTGCATCTCCGACCTGCACTTGGGCAAGGCCGAACGCCGCGCCCGGCTGGGCGACGGCTACCTGCCCCCCTACGAAACCCAGGATACCCTCTCCCGCCTCGAGGACGATCTCCGCCTGACCGAGGCCACCACCGTCATCTGCCTCGGCGACAGCTTCGACGACCGCGCCGCGGCGGATGCGCTGCGCGACGAGGAAAAACTCTGGATCGCAGCTCTCCAAGCCGGCCGCCGCTGGGTCTGGATCGAGGGCAATCACGATCCCGGCCCCGTGGAACTCGGCGGCACCCACCTCGCAGAGCTTCCCCTCCCGCCCCTCACCTTCCGCCACATCGCCAAACCCGGCCAAAGCGGCGAGATTTCAGGCCATTACCACCCGAAAACCACCCTGCGCACCCGCGGCCGCGCCATCACCCGCCCCGCCTTCCTGATCGACGCCGACCGCGTGATCATGCCCGCCTACGGCACCTATACAGGGGGCCTGCGCAGCAACGACCGCGCCTTCGCCCCCCTCATGCGCGACGAGGCCATCGCCGTGCTGACCGGCCCCGTGCCCCACGCCGTGCCCCTGCCCCGCTGAAACCCGTTCCCCTTCCCGCGCCGCCCCGCTACCCTGCGAAGCGAACAGGAAAGGCTCGCCATGACCCCGCAAATGGAAGAGAAAATCCGCCAAAGCTTCGCCAAGCAGTCGATGATGACCACCCTCGGCGCCCGCCTCGGCCATCTCGAAACCGGCGCCATCGAGGTCGAGGCCCCCATCCTCCCCGGCAGCCTCCAGCAACAGGGCTTCGCCCATGCCGGCCTCACCTTCGCCATCGGCGATTCCGCCGCCGGCTACTCGGCCCTCTCGGTCATGCCCGACGACGCCGAAATCCTCACCACCGAGCTCAAGATCAACCTCCTGGCCCCCGGCCAGGGCGAGAAGCTCATCGCCCGCGGCAAGGTCATCAAACCCGGCCGCCGGCTGGTCATCGTGCAATCGGATGTCTACGCCGTGCAGGACGGGAAAGAGACGCACATCGCCATGCTCATGGGCACCACGATCGCGGTGAAGCCCGCCGCCTGACATCGCGCGGAATCAAGGGCGTAAGCCCGCCGCGCGAGCGCCTGCCCGTCCCCACGGGCTGGCGCTTTTGCGGTCGTCACGCCACGCTGGAATGTCGGATGTGCTTGGCCACCATAAAGTACCAACTCCAAGCGTGGGCAGCGCCACCCCACGGGCAGGCCCTCGCGCGTCTCCGCACCGTAGGGTGGGTGCCAACCCACCTAACACCCTCATACAAAAAAAACGCCCCGGAACCCCCGGGGCGCCCTTCATTCAAAAACCCGACAAATTAGGCCGTCAGCCCCTCCGGCTCCGGCACCCCGTTCGCCCGGCAACAGGCCGTCACGGTATTGGCCAGCAAACAGGCGATCGTCATCGGCCCGACACCGCCCGGCACAGGCGTGATCGCCCCCGCCCGCTCCGAGGCCGACGCGAACTCCACGTCACCCACGAGCCGCGTCTTGCCCTCGCCCTTCTCCGGTGCATCGATCCGGTTGATGCCCACATCGATCACCGTGGCGCCTTCCTTGATCCAGTCACCCGGCACCATCTCCGGCCGGCCCACCGCGGCCACCACGATATCCGCCCGGCGCACCACCTCGGGCAAATCCTTCGTCCGCGAATGCGCGATCGTCACGGTGCAGCTATCGCCCAGCAGAAGCTGCGCCATCGGCTTGCCCACGATATTCGACCGCCCGATCACGACCGCATCCATCCCCGACAGGCTCCCGTGATGCTCCCGCAGCATCATCAGGCAGCCCAGCGGCGTGCAGGGCACCATGCTCTTCTGCCCGGTCCCCAGCAGCCCGACGTTCGAAATGTGAAACCCGTCCACATCCTTCTCGGGGCTAATCGAGTTGATCACCAGGTCCTCGTCAAGGTGCTTCGGCAGCGGCAATTGCACAAGGATCCCATGCACGTCCGGGTCGTTGTTCAACTGGTCGATCAACGCCAGCAGGTCCTTCTCCGACGTGCCGGCGTCCAGCTTGTGCTCATAGGAGTTCATCCCCGCCTCGACGGTCTTCTCACCCTTCGAGCGCACGTAGACCTGGCTCGCCGGGTCCTCGCCCACCAGGACCACCGCCAAGCCCGGCGTGATCCCGTGCTCGTCTTTCAGTTTCGCGACATGCGCCGCGACTTTTTCCCGAACCTTCGCGCTGAAGGCTTTCCCGTCGATGATCTGAGCGGTCATTTATCCATCCCTGACAAAATGGTGGGTTCCACCCACCCTACGACCTGACCGTAGGGTGGGTGTCAACCCACCAACCTCTTAAAACAACCCTTCGATCTCGCCCGCGTCGTTCAGCCGGATGTTCTCGGCCGCAGGCTTCGAGGGCAGGCCCGGCATCGTCATGATCTCACCGCAGACCACCACGACGAACCCGGCCCCCGCCGACAGCCGCACTTCGCGCACCGGCACGGAATGCCCCACCGGCGCCCCGCGCAGGTTCGGATCGGTCGAGAAGCTGTACTGCGTCTTGGCCATGCAGACCGGCAGGTTGCCGTATCCCTGCTCTTCCCACAGCTTCAGCTGGTCGCGGATCTTCTTGTCGGCCAGAACCTCGTCGGCGCGATAGATGCGCTTGGCGATGGTCTCGATCTTCTCGAAAAGCGGCATGCTGTCGGGGTAGAGCGGGCCGAAATTCGCGTTCCCGGCATCGACCACCTCGACCACCTTCTTCGCCAGGTCTTCCGAGCCTTTCGACCCGTCCGCCCAGTGCCGCGAGACAACCGCCTCGGCGCCATGCTCCTTGACGTAATCCTTCACCGCCTGGATCTCGGCCTCGGTGTCGTTGACGAAGTGGTTGATCGCCACCACCACCGGCACGCCGAAGGATTTGACGTTCTCGATATGCCGGCCAAGGTTCGGGCAGCCCTTCTTGACGGCCTCCACGTTCTCGGCGCCAAGGTCGGCCTTGGCCACGCCGCCGTTCATCTTCATCGCCCGCACCGTGGCGACCAGAACCACCGCCGACGGCGCCAGTCCGGCCTTGCGGCACTTGATGTTCATGAACTTCTCGGCGCCAAGGTCGGCACCGAAGCCGGCCTCCGTCACCACGTAATCCGAGATCTTCAGCGCGGTCGTCGTCGCGATGACCGAGTTGCAGCCATGCGCGATGTTGGCGAACGGGCCGCCATGCACGAAGGCGGGGTTGTTCTCCAGCGTCTGCACCAGGTTCGGCTGCATCGCGTCCTTCAGCAGGACGGTCATGGCCCCTTCCGCCTTGATGTCGCGGCAGTAGACCGGCGTGCGATCCCGGCGATAGGCCACGATCATCGCGCCCAGCCGCTCCTCGAGATCCTTGAGGTTCGAGGCAAGGCACAGGATCGCCATGACCTCCGACGCCACGGTGATGTCGAACCCGTCCTCGCGGGCGAACCCGTTGGCCACCCCGCCAAGGCTCGACGTGATCTGCCGCAGGCTGCGGTCGTTCATGTCGACCACGCGCCGCCACGTCACCCGGCGGGTGTCGATATCGGCCGCGTTGCCCCAGTAGATGTGGTTGTCGATCATCGCCGACAGCAGGCTGTGCGCGCTGGTGATCGCGTGGAAATCGCCGGTGAAGTGAAGGTTCATGTCCTCCATCGGCACCACCTGCGCGTACCCACCGCCGGCGGCGCCGCCCTTCATCCCGAAGTTCGGGCCGAGGCTCGCCTCGCGGATACAGATCATCGCCTTCTTGCCGATCCGGTTCAGCCCGTCGCCCAGGCCCACGGTCGTCGTTGTCTTGCCCTCGCCCGCCGGCGTCGGGTTGATCGCGGTCACCAGGATCAGCTTGCCGGTCCCGTTCTTCTGGACCGAGTCGATATACTCCTGGCTCACCTTCGCCTTGTCATGGCCATAGGGCAGCAGGTGGTCGGACGGGATGCCCAGCTTGTCGCCGATCTCCTGGATCGGCTTCTTCTTGGCTTCGCGGGCAATCTCGATGTCGGATTTGTGGCTCATGTCTGGTCCTCTGGTGGCCGCAGGCGGCGGAGTCTCTCGGTGCGGTCAATACAGAACCCCGCAAAACAAGCGAATTGCGAATCCGACATTTCCCGCACCTCTTGCGGCGAGAGGCGGCGGAATCGTTTCATATCGGAAACGGTTTGCGCCCGACGGCTCCCATGGAACCCGAAAGGGGGAGGTCCCGTTGGCAGGTCAGAAGGCGGCGACAGATCGCCCGCCGGGATCCTCCCGGCTCCTGAAAGGAGGAAAAGAATGACACGGATTTTCACCACGCTTCTGACCACCACCATGCTGGCCGGTGCCCCCGCGCTCGCCGCGACCGATACCGCCGACACCAGCAGCGCAGGCAACAACATCTGCGAGAACGCCTTCAACTGGGGCGACACCGATGAGAACGCCAAGCTGACCCGCGCCGAGATCGAGGACATGCGCGATCAGGATTACGGCGCCCTCGACGCCAACTCAGACGGCGAGATCACCAAGCAGGAATATGTCGACTGCCTCGGCAAGTCCGAGAAGATGACCCGCGACGCCGCCGAAACCGGCCAGGAGCAGGGCAAGTACAACATGGCCGACTGGTCGCACCTCGCCGATGACGACACGTCCGAACTCAGCGCCGAAGACTGGGCCGACCAGGCACAGACCGCCTGGGAAGACGGCGACACCGAGACCCAGGACGCCATGAGCTATGGCGGCTCCGACTCGGAAACCAGCGAGGAATTCGCCCGCGCCGCCACCCAGCGTTTCAAGATGCACGACACCAACGGCGACGGCATCATCACGGCCAGCGAGTACGAGACCGACGTCTCCGAAACCAGCTTCGACGATCAGGCCATCCAGGCCCGCTTCGACGAGCTCGACGCCGACAGCAGCGGCGGCATTTCCCCGCAGGAATACCGCGGCGCCGGCGTCTGGGCGGCCCAGCCGGCCGGCCTGAAGGCCGAAGGCGGCTCGAACGCCACGACCGGTGGCGACGCCGCCAGTGGCGGCAGCTCGGCCAGCGCCAAGGACTATGTCGATGGTGAGAACAACACCAGCGTCGCGGCCGACGGCCTGTCCGACAACGCCGATACGACCGGCGGCGTAAGCGCGGCCAACAACGCCGCCGATGGCACGACCCAGGGCACCGGCAGCTCGGCCGAAGCCGACACCGACATGACCGCGAATGAAGACCAGGCGGCCAACGACCAGGGCGAAGCCTATGTCGTGCCGGTCTACCACTACTACATCCGGGTCATGTAACCCCCTGACGACCCGATGAAAAAGCCCGCCGCGATCCCTCGCGGCGGGCTTTCCCCTTGTGTGTCAACCGGGCAGAAGCTTCAGCCCAGCGCCTCGTCACACCGCTTGCAGGTGCCCGGATGCTTATGCGTACCCACGTCCGGCAGGATCTTCCAGCACCGCTGGCACTTCTCGCCCTCGGCCTTCTCGAACACCACCGTCACACCCTCGACCTCTGGCAGACGATACGCCTCCGCCGGGCTCGGGTCGCCGGTCAGCCAGATCGCCGAGGTGATGCAGATATCCTCGAAATTCACCGATTTCAGCACCTTCAGCATCTCGGAATCCTCGACATGCACCACCGGCGCGGCCTCCAGGCTCGCCCCTATCACCTTGTCGGTCCGCTGCACCTCCAGGGCCGCAGTCACCACGCGCCGCGCCCGCCGCACCTGCGCCCATTTCGCCGCCAGCGGCTCGTCGATCCAGTCCGCCGGCGTCTCGGGGATATCCACCAGGTGCACCGAGCTCTCCTCGCCCGGGAACCGCTCCAGCCAGACCTCTTCCATGGTGAACACCAGCACCGGCGCCAGCCACGTGGTCAGCCGGTGGAACAGGATATCCATCACCGTCCTTGCCGCCCGCCGCCGCTGCGTGTCGCCGTCGCAGTAAAGCGCATCCTTCCGGATATCGAAGTAGAACGCGCTCAGCTCCACCGTGGCAAAGTTGAACAGCGCCTGGAACACGCCCTGGAAGTCATACTCGGCATAGCCCGTCCGCACCTTGTGATCGAGCTCCGCCAACCGGTGCAGCACCCAGCGCTCCAGTTCCGGCATATCGGCCGGATCAACCCGATCCTCTTCGCTGAAATGGCTCAGCGCCCCCAGCATGAACCGCATCGTGTTGCGCAGCCGCCGATAGCCATCCGCCACGCCCTTCAGGATCTCCGGCCCGATCCGCAAATCGGCGGTATAATCCGACTGCGCCACCCAAAGCCGCAGGATATCCGCGCCATACTGCTTCACCACCTCCTCGGGCGCCACCGTGTTGCCCAACGACTTGGACATCTTGTTGCCCTTCTCGTCGAGCGTGAAGCCGTGGGTCAGCACCCCGCGATAAGGCGCGTGCCCGATCGTCCCGCAGGCCTGCAGCATCGAGGAATGGAACCACCCCCGGTGCTGGTCGGTCCCTTCGAGGTAGAGGTCGGCCATCCCGTCCTCGCTGCCATCCTCCCGGTCGCGCAGCACGAAGGCATGGGTCGATCCGGAATCGAACCAAACGTCGAGAATGTCGTCGACCTTCTCCCACTCGCTGGGGTCATAGTCATTCCCCAGGAACCGTTCCTTGGCGCCGGGCTTGTACCACGCATCCGCGCCCTCTGCCTCGAACGCCTCCAGGATCCGCGCGTTGACGCGTTCGTCGCGCAGCAGGAACTCCGGATCGGTCGGCATCGCCCCCGCCTTCTTGAAGCAGGTCAGCGGCACACCCCAGGCCCGTTGCCGGGACAACACCCAGTCCGGCCTTGCCTCGATCATCGAATACAGCCGGTTCCGCCCCGTCTTCGGCGTCCACTTCACCTGGTCGATCGACGTCAGCGCGCGCTCGCGGATCGTGGTGCCGCACGCGTCCTGCCCGTCGCCGACGGCCCGGTCGATCGCCGCAAACCACTGCGGCGTGTTGCGGTAGATCACCGGCGCCTTCGACCGCCACGAATGCGGGTAGGAGTGCTTGATCTTGCCCCGCGCCAGCAAGCCGCCCACTTCGACCAGCTTGTCGATGATGGCCTTGTTGGCATTGCCCTCCTTGCCCTTCCGGTTGAGGATCTCGGTGCCCCCGAAGAACGGCAGGTCCTCGCGGAAGGTGCCGTCATCCAGCACGTTATAGGTGATCACCTGCTCGAGCATCCCCAGCCCGCGATAGAGCTCATATTCCTCCATCCCGTGGCTCGGCGCGCAATGCACGAACCCGGTGCCTTCCTCGTCCGTGACGAAATCGGCCGCACGGAAATCACGCAGATCATCCCACTCGCCGTTCGACCCCTCGGCCCCGGCCAGCGGATGCTTCAGGCTCAGCCCCGACAATTCCTCGGCACTCACATCCCGCACGCGTTTCCACATGTCGGGCTCGAGCCTTGCCCGGCCCATCACGTCGCCCGCCAGCTTGTCGGCCAGGATGAACCGGTCACCCACGTTCGCCCAGCACTGCTCCGGCGTACCAGTGACCTCGTAAAGGCCATAGGCGAAGTCCTCGCCATAAACGACAGCCTTGTTGCTCGGGATCGTCCACGGCGTCGTCGTCCAGATCACCACACTCGCGCCCTGCAACTCGCCCTCGGTCGCCACCTCGAACTTCACCCAGATCGTGAAGCTCTCCTTGTCGTGATACTCCACCTCCGCCTCGGCCAGCGCGGTCTTCTCCACAGGCGACCACATCACCGGCTTCGAGCCCTGGTACAGCGTCCCGTTCATCAGGAACTTCTGGAACTCCTCCGCGATGATCCGCTCGGCCCGGAAATCCATCGTCAGGTAGGGCTTCGACCATTTCCCGGTCACGCCCAGCCGCTTGAACTCGTCCCGCTGTACGTCGATCCAGCCCTCGGCGAACTTCCGGCATTCCTGCCGGAAATCGACGATATCGACCTTGTCCTTGCTCTCGCCCTTGGCGCGGTACTGCTCCTCGATCTTCCACTCGATCGGCAGGCCGTGACAATCCCAGCCGGGGATGTAACGCGCATCGCGCCCCATCATCTGCTGGCTGCGCACCACCATGTCCTTCAGGATCTTGTTCAGCGCGTGCCCGATATGCAGATGCCCGTTGGCGTAAGGAGGGCCATCATGCAGGGTGAACGGTGTCCGGTCCCCCTCGACCACGGCCTTGTCCCGCAGGCGGGTGTAGATGCGCAGAGCGTTCCAGCGCTCCAGCCACTCGGGCTCGCGCTTGGGCAGGCCGGCGCGCATCGGGAAATCGGTTTTCGGCAGGTTCAGCGTGTCTTTGTATTCGGGCATGTCGGCACACATGGGTGACGTCCTTTGTCACTTGGGTGGTCTCAGGTCTGGATGAGGGGGCGGCGCGGCTTGCCATGCGCCTTGTCCCGGCGGCTCGTCAGTCTCAGAGCGCCGGGCATGTAATTCGAATGATGATCGCGAACAGGTGCATCATGGGGCGGGTTATAGGCCGCGCGCCCGGCGGCGTCCAGAGCCGAGGCGCCGCAGCCCTTGCAGCCATCCCCTGCCGACACGAGATACACCCCGGCCCCCGCTTCATCTTTCCAAAAATACTCAAATCCCGTCCCCGCCAGCGCCGCCACGCTCGCCGCCGGCACCCGCCCTCCACGCGCCCGTTTTCCGCGCGGAAAACGACCCGGAAAATGCGCATTTTCCAGCCCCGGAATTCGCGCGAATTCCGCACCACCCAACCTCACCGCCCGCGACGGAAAATTCGAATTTTCCGACCCGGAATTTTCCAAAATTCCGCCCCACCCCTGTTGCGCCCGACACAACATCTCGCCCGTTGCGCCCGGAACGCCACATCAACCCATCGCTCCACAGCCCCCGACACCGACGCGATACCGACGAAATACCGACGTGATACCGACGTCGGCCTCCCTTCAAAACAAGGCCGTTAACCTTCGAATCGCCCCCAGCCCTTGCAACTCCCCGCCGCCACGGTCAAATCTCCCCCATGACCACCGCCCTGCCCCCGCGCTTCGACATCACCCGCCCCGAGATCGAGCGGGTCGTGGCGGTCTTCTACGACCGCATCCGCCACCATCCCGGCCTGGGCCCCGTCTTCGCCAGGCACGTCACCGACTGGCCCGCCCACGAGGCCAAGGTCGCCGCATTCTGGGCCAACACCATCCTGCACGAGCGCGGCTATGACGGCACCCCCGTCGCCGCCCATGTCAACGCCGGCAACGTCCGCCCCGGCATGTTCTCCACCTGGCTCGCGCTCTTCGACATCGTCCTGAACGCCGAACTCCGCCCCGACCAGGCCGCCGCGTGGTCGGCCCTCGCCCACCGCATCGGCCGCTCCCTCCGCGCCAGCGTGACCGAGCGCGAAACCCACGAAGGCGGCATCCCCAAGCTGCGCTAGCGCCCGTAGGGTGGGGGCCAACCCACCGGAATCCGGAACCTATCCGCCCTGCCCGAACAGCCCCGTCAGCGCCCGCCGCACCAGCGACGTCACCGAGGGCCGCGCCACCCGCGCGAACGGCAGCGGCCGGCACACCTCCATCGCCGCCACGCCGACCCTTGCCGTCAGCGCCCCGTTCACCACCCCCTCGCCGAACCGGCGCGACAGCCGCGACAGCATCCCGCCGCCGGCGATCGAGCCCAGCATATCGTCGCCAACGGCAACCGCCCCCGTCGCCACCAGGTGCGTCATCACCGCCCGTGCCAGCCGCCAGCTTCCCAGCGTGCCCGACCGCCCGCCATAGACCTCGGCAATCCGCCGGATCATCCGCAGGTTCGCCGTCAGCGCCGCCACGACATCGGCCAGCGCCAGCGGCACCACCGCCGTCACCGCCGCCACCTGCCGCGCCGCCGCCTCGACCTCGCGCGTGGCCACCGCATCCAAAGGCCCCAGCAACTCCGTCTCCGCCACGCCCAGCAACGCCGCAGCGTCGAACTGGTCCGCCTGCGCCTCGGCCAGCCGCTCCCGCCCCCAGCGCGTATCCTCGCGCCCCGAATAAAGCGCCACCAGCCCCCGCGTCACCTCGCGCGCCTTGCCAAGGTCATCGCCCGCCAGCGCCTCCTCGGCCTTGCGGAACAGCGTATCCAGCCGCCCCAGCCGCGCAAACGCCGCCAGCTCCTTCACCGCGATCGCCAGCAAAAGCACCAGCACCGCCACGATCAGCGCCGAAATCCCATAGCCCACCACCGGCCACCGCCCGATCAGCCCCATGGCGAAATCCCAAGCCGCCACCGACAGCACGGCCCCCAGCAGCGTCAGCAACAGCCCCCAGAACCACCGGGCCAGCCGCGACGGCCGCCGTGCCGCCAGCGTCGCCACGGTCAGCATCGCCCGCCCCTCCGGGGCGTCCGGCATCTCCGGGTCCGGCACCGGCGGCGCGGCATCCGGGCCCGGTGCCGCGTCGGTTTCGTCAAGGTCAAAGAGGATAGGGCCCTTCGTCATAGCCGGTCTCCGAAAAGGAACTGCGCCGCCCGGTCGAGCCGGATATGCGGCGGCCCATCGCCGGGCCGCAATGTCAGCGGCGCCGGCGCGAACCGCATCACCTGGTAATCGGCATCGAGCCACTTTTCCGCCCCCTCGCGCGCCGGGTTCAACAGCCGCGCCGGATCGTCCGGCAATGCGCCCGGATAGAACGCCGCCTGCTTCCCGCGCGACCCGTCCTCGTTCAACAACGTCCCGCGCACGCACTCCACCGTTCCGCCCTCATGCGGCCTTGTCTCCTCGGTCGTTGCCCGCAAGGCGGCAATCGCCATCGCCCGCGTCTCGGCCCCGGCGAAATCCGCCCGGTCCCTTGCCTCGCGCATCAGCGCCGACATGATCCCGGCCAGCGCCCCGTGCTGGGTATGATGCAGATGGTCCGCCTTGGTCGCGGCGAACAGGATCTTTTCCACACGCCGCCCCCGCAGCAGCCGGCTCAGAAACGCATTCCGACCCGGCCGGAAGGCGCCGAGGATATCCGCCATCGCCTGCCGCATATCCTCCACTGCCGCCGGCCCCCGGTGGATCGCGCCCAGCACGTCGACCAGCACGACCTGCCGGTCGATCCGGGCAAAGTGATCGCGGAAGAACGGCGTCACCACGCGCGACTTATACGCCTCGAACCGCCGCTCCATCTCGCGCCAGAGCGACTTGCGCGGCGTGGTCCCGGGCTTGGGCAACGGCGCAAAGGTCAACACCGGCGAACCCTCCAAATCCCCCGGCAACAGGAACCGCCCCGGCGTGCAATCCGAATACCCCGCGCCCCGCGCCTGCGTCAGGTACGCCGTGTAGGCCCGTGCCAGCGCCTGCGCCCTGGGCTCTTCCAAGGGCTCGGCCCCATCCGTCTCCTTGGCCAAGGCAAGGTACTCCGCCCCCTCGCCCCGGCCCTCCAGCCGCGTCAGCATCTCCGCCGACCACGTGGCGAAATCCTTGTCCATCAACCCGAGATCGAGCAGCCACTCGCCGGGGTAGTCCACGATATCCAGGTGCACCGTCCTTGGCCCCGAAAACCCCGAAAGCAAACCGGAGGGCCGCACCCTTAACGACAACCGCAATTCCGACACCGCCCGCGTGCTGTCGGGCCAGTGCGGCGCGGCCCCGGTCAGCGCCCCAAGATGCGTCTCGTAATCGAACCGCGGCACCGTGTCGTCCGGTTGAGGCTGCAAAAACGCCGCCGATATCCGCCCGTCACCGGCGGCCACCAGCCCCGGCATCCGCCCCCGGTCCATCAGGTTGGCCACAAGCGAGGTGATAAACACCGTCTTGCCCGCCCGCGACAGCCCGGTCACCCCCAGCCGGATCACCGGCTCGAAAAACGTCTCGGAAATCGTGTCCGACACGCCTTCGATCCCGCGTGTCAGCCCGTCTGCGATGGAGGAAATGACCAATGGGCCTGCCCTTGTCTGCCTGTCCGTTCACTGTCTTGCGTCAAGATAGACACCACGGCGGGCACTTGCCAGTGGGGGCGTTGCATCCGGCACCGTGCGCTGGGGGAGGAAACGGTCAACAGCCCTTGCCTAGAAAGCACCCCATCGACCGTGCCATCGCGGCGAGCCCAGCTAGCGCAAAAGCCCCCGCCGTTAACCTTTCGTCAAGGGATTGTCCGAAACCCGCCCCCGCGCTAAGAGCCGCGTCATGCCACGCTACGCGCTCAAGGTCGAATATAACGGCGCCCCCTTTGCCGGCTGGCAAAGGCAGGCCGACCAGCCCTCGGTGCAGGGCGCGATCGAGACGGCGCTCGACCGCCTCGAACCCGGCCCGCACACCGTCGCCGCCGCCGGCCGCACCGATGCCGGCGTCCACGCGCTCGGCCAGGTCGCCCATTGCGACCTCGCCAAGGACTGGGACCCGTTCCGCCTCTCCGAGGCCCTCAACTACCACCTGAAACCGCAACCCGTCGCCATCCTCGCCTGCGCCCGGGTTGACGACGACTGGCACGCCCGATTCTCCGCCACCGAGCGCCGTTACCTCTTCCGCCTCCTCATGCGCCGTGCCCCCGCCACCCATGACAAGGGGCTCGTCTGGCACGTCCGCAACCCGCTGGACCTCGACAGCATGCGCGAGGGCGCGGCCCACCTCATCGGCCACCACGACTTCACCACCTTCCGCTCCACCATCTGCCAGGCGAAAAGCCCGGTCAAAACCCTCGACGAGATCACCATCGAACCCGCGACAGGCCTCTCCGGCCCCGAATTTCACTTCCGCCTCCGCGCCCGATCCTTCCTGCACAACCAGGTCCGCTCCATCGTCGGCACGCTGGAACGCGTTGGCGCCGGCGCCTGGGCGCCCGCCGATGTCGCCACCGCGCTGGCCGCCCGCGACCGCGCCGCCTGCGGGCCGGTCTGCCCGCCCCACGGTCTCTACCTCGCCGAGGTGCGCTACCCGGACGATCCCTTCGCGTGATTAGCCTTTGATCTTGCCCCGAGGGGCGGCTAAACGAGACCCCAGCGGTCCCGTAGCTCAACTGGATAGAGCAGCTGACTTCTAATCAGCAGGTTCGGGGTTCGAGTCCTCGCGGGATCGCCAACCATACCGATTAGTCTCCTTTTTTCAGTGCTTTATGCGCATCTTTGGCGAACCTATTCCGCAGGTTCACCACGTTTTGTTCACCATTCGGCCTTGCGATGAGCTTGCCAAATGCAGAGTCGGCCATGCCTCCGCGCTGCGCCTCCGCGGTGTATCTTTGAACCTCGGCCAGGGTCTTGTGCCCGGTCACAGCGCCGATTTCGTGGGCGGTGGCTCCAGCCTCTGCCAGACGCCGGGCGCAGGCTTTACGCAGACCATGAGCGCTGCACAGCGGCAAGCCGGCCTCATCGCACCATTCGCGCATCATATTGCCCAGTCCGTTCGGCGAGCGGGACGCGCCCCGATTGGTCTGCAGGAAGGTCAGAGCATCGCGCGGGCAGTCTGCCATCACCTCGGCGAGGTCCGGGTGTATCGGCATGGAAACGGCCGAGCCCGTCTTGCTGCGCCGATATTCGAGCCGCTCGCCCTTCACGTTCTGCCATCCGAGTGCCACGGCATCGACACGCGCCGCGCCCGTATAAAGCATGAGCGTTACCGCCCTGTGTGCGAGCGTGCCAGGCTGATGCACTTCGAAGAAGCGGGCAATCTCGCCCTCGTCCCACGTGTGATGCCCGCCGCTGTCGAGCCGGTAGGGTTTCGTTGCACGGACCGGATTGTCCGGGCGCCAATCGAGCGAAACGGCATGATCCAGCAACGTAATAAGCCGCTTTCGAAGGTTGTTCGCGGCGGCCGGTGTCTCGGACTTCTCAGCGAGGATCTTCTGTACGTGCCGACGCTGCATCAGCTTAACCGGCTTGTCGCCGTGCTTTTGCCGGAAACGCTCAATCACGCCGCGATAGGTGCGCTTCGTGCTGTCGGATAGTCCGAGGAAATCGGGCGAGCGATAGTAGGACGCGACAAGCGCCGAGACAGAGCCCGGCCGCGTGCGTTCCACGCCTACAAGGCCGCGTGTCCGGTGCCCTTCCACTGCGGCTTCATACCGGCGCTGGAAGTCGTCTGAGCCGTAGTCGGAGCCAAGTTCGGCGGAGAACCCACCTTTACGAAAGCGCCAGCGCCGCCGTCCGTGGCGGTCCGTGTAGGGCGATGCGCCCGGATATTGCTTCCGATGCTTCATCCGGCATCCCATGGGTTCGCATCGTCGCTGGCCGCGTTGTCGGTCGTGAAGATCACCACCTTGCCGTCACGGCTGATTTCCGTCCGCGCCACCGGAATGCCTGCATCCCGATACGCTTTCAGGTATCGGGTAAGCTCGGCTTGGGTGATGGTGGTTCGGCGTGCGGGCATACTTTACTCGTCAGGATGGGAAACGGATATCTCTGTGTCGGACAAAAAGTCCCGCGCCTTTGCCAGAGCCTCGACAACCTCCGGCTTACCGCTTTTAACATAGAGATTTATAGCCATTCGCAGGACCATTGTTCCTATAGGTAGGATCAACGCGGCATCGCCTGTCCACGCTTCGACGTTCCCATCTTCAAAAAGATGGCTCACACCATTCCCGTTCTGTCTGTCAAACCTGATGATTGCGCCCAATTGGTAAGGCTCATTCAGGATACTGCTGTGGACCCAGCCGGCGTACGCTTCGGGGAAACCCTCACCCACCCTTGGCTCAAGCGGGAAATGGTTTTCAAGGAGGCGGTCTTGGATGAGATTGTATACGAGTTGATAACCCGTGAAAGATACGGCCGCCCGCTGGCGGTCATCTCCGTCCCTAATCGCCAATGCTTGATTGCGCGCGATTCGCGTTCGCAGGGTATTCGGCCTCATCCGCAAAAGTGTTGCCGCTTCTGCAGAACCGACGAGGCCAACATGCCAATTTTCGCTTAGGTATTTCAGCGCCTCACGCTTCATTAGATCACCACATTAAGTTTCATTGAAATCTAATATAGATGCAAAGAGCCTTATGGTCAATAACGAATGCCGGGGCAAAGCCCCGGCAATCAACTTGCTCTTAATTTCCGTCTGCCTTCTGGTGTGTGTCCTGCGCCGGTGGCGTCATTTCACGCACCACCTCCCATTCGGCCTCATGCAACTCCGCCGCCTTGTGTGCCTTCTCGCGGGCAACCTCCAACACGGCCATTAGCTGCATTGCCTCCGGCTCAGACGTTCCGAGCGTGTTGCTATCCATCGCCAAGTCATAGAGCGCGTCGAGCAAGTTGCTTGTCAGGCCCAGCACTTGGTTGGTGCCGTTGAACGCTTCTGAATATGGGCTTGTCACGCTGCACCTCCAGTTGCCGGTGTCTCCAATTCGTCCATAAGTGGAAGAACATCGGCCAGAAGCTTTTCGGCAAGCTCCAAGCCGGCAGTCGGAAAGTGCCGCTGCGTGAACATCTTGCCCGGATTGCACCTCGAATCCTCAGCGAGGATGCTGTGCTGTATGATGCTCATAGCGGCGATGATCTTTTCCTGCGGGGTCATGTCACTGAGTTCTTCACGCATTTTGTCTCTCCTGTTTCTCAAGCTTCTCCAGATCATCGGCAATCGCATCGGCTCGCCGCCGCAGGTCTTCAAAGATTGCTGGCAGAGAGTTGTTGGCCATCTTCGTCAGGGGGTCTTCCTCGGCCCCGTCCGAAGCTTGTTCGGTCAGCACCTCAGCACCGCCGATCAGCCCGGCCAGGTAAACCGCCTCAAGTTGCAGGTCGGAAATTGTCTTGATCATTGTTTCAGTCTCCGGATTGGGTTAATATCAGTCACCATGTCAGATTCTAAATCTGACTTCAAGTCGGACTTAATATGTCACCAGAACAATGCCGCGCGGCCCGCGCCATCTTGAACCTAGAACAATCGGAGGTGGCGAAGGCTGCCAGTATCGCGCGCGCGACGTTGATTGACTACGAAAAAGGGTCGCGTGTCCCGCGACAGAAAACGATCGCTGCAATCCGCTCCGCCCTCGAAGCCGCCGGGGTAGAGTTCATCGAGAAAAATGGCGGCGGGCCAGGCGTGAGGCTTCGAAAAGGGTAGTTCGCACTTCCAAAGAACGGAATTGGACGGCGCCTGCCCGGAAGTGAAAAGTCGCGACTGTGAATTTACAGTGCTAATCTTCAGAGGTCGGCATTTATTGAGGGCCAAAGCATGAAAAATTCGCAGCTTGGAATTATTGTTGGAGCAGTTGCCTTCGGCGCAGGAGCAATCATTTTTATTCCTCAATGGCAGGAACAGCGCCAGCTAGAACGCGATCAGAGCACCACATGCATAATTTACAGGAGTGCAATAGGATTAGCTCGAGAATACCTTGAGATGAACAGGGATGAAAAAGCTATTGAGCAATTAACACGTGCAAAAAAGCTTCAGCGTGAAGGCAGTTGCACGGACATACTATAGCAACACGCGAAAGATCGAGCACCGAATAGTCACGGTCAATCGCGGGGGTATATGGGCAACGTTAGGCGCTGAAAGGAGATCGATGGACGGGCTTACGGATAAGGAACGCAAGGTGTTGGGTTGCTTTTCAGGTGGTTGCGAAAGTATCGGAAAGGTACGCGGTATTAGCGATAGCGTATGGTTTGCACTTCAGGAAAAGGGCCTGATCGAGAACTGCGATTGTTGTGATGACTCGCGAAGTTTCGTCATTACTGCGAAGGGCAGCGAAGCTAACAAGTAGGGCCGAGGCTTCCCGCCCCGGCCCATTTTGGCGCCACGCGGTGGGAAGAACCGCTGCACCGTGTCGGGGTTTTTCGGCACTTTCCGACTGATCCGGGTCTTTTGCGGGACAGAATGAGGTAGAGTATCCCGCGGGCGACCAACCCTATTCCCAGTCTATGAATTTCAGACTGTTTTCGACTTGCTGAGGATCGAGGCCCGCTTCCTTGGCCTGCGCCATTGCCTGCACCATGCCCGCGAACGCGCGCGCCCGCCCCCCTGCATCGAACGCCTGAGCCGGCCGCACCAAGTCGATCTTAATCGGGGCACCAAACTTCTCCGTCGCTTCCTCGGCCATTAGCATCGCGATCGGCTGCAAAACGAGCTGCGCCAAATGCCTCTGAGCCTCGCGCACCATCGGGCCGGTTGCCGTTGAAGACACCAAACCAGGCAGCACGCCAAAGACATTCAGAATTGAGTTGCGTGCCGCGTCCAAAGACTCGCGCGTCATGGCCTTGCTTAAATCCGGAGACACATCCGAAGCCCGCCAATCCTGTTGGGGCGCAGGGCCACCGGCCGAAACCACGTTAACGCTCTCTCGGATCAACACTCTACCCCGCTTGCCGCGAAACTGACTGCCCAATTTATCCATGTCGGTCTCGGTCGATTCAGGGAACGGCACAATCTGCGAGCCGAGCGGAGCATTCTCGTAGACTTCGCTAAGCGCCGTTTCGATAGCCTGCAGCCATCCTGCCGTGAGTTGCGCACGTCTCAGCGGCGCAGAACCGGCCCACGGTGCCACGCCATCAACACCGGTTCGGAAGTGCAACACTTCTGCCGCCAACGCTGTCTCGGTGTTACCGCCACCAATTTCGGACATGCTGACACGATACGCGCGCGGCACTCCGTCCCGAGTGCGCAAATCCCAATCGGCGCACGGCACGACCTGACCCGTATCACGGATGAGGAATACGGCCTCGCCCCGAAGAGCCAGGGCACGGCCCGCCATCGCCATGTGCTGGCGACTCAATAATGGCGCGCCATCTACATCTGCGAGCGCGAAACCACCCTCCCAGAGGGACACGCACGCCTGCACCGTGCCCGTGAGTTCTGCAATACCACGCCTACCACTAACGTAGGATTCCCGTGCTGCCATGAGTTCGGCGGTAAAGCCAGACATAGCGGAACGCTTTTCCGTCTCCGGTTCAACTCGTTTAGAAAAGGGCCACATTTCAAACTCTCCTATATTTGCGCAGCAGGTCAGCCGCGCCGCTATGTTGCAGCGCACGAGCAAGCCAGTTTACTGGACGTTGGAATTGCATTGCGACCGGACCGACCGAATAGTTTTCTGTGGTGGATCCAGCGTATTCACCCGATGAGTCGGCCATGTACTCGGCCAAGCGCCTGAATGCCTGGTTAACATCTTCAGGCACGTCCGCGCCGCCTACGTTCGCTGTGAAGCGATATGGTCCTGGTCCCGTAAGTTCATAACCGCCGAGCGGGCTGGCATTGAGCGAGGTGCTACTCCACGCAAAGTCCTGCCATACTTCCACGGCTGTGATCGTGGCCGGCCCCAATGAAGGCTCCCAGTTGCCCGGTCCTTCCACGACCCATTTCACTTCACGCTCTGTCCATCGGTAGGCGATGTATCCCTCGATCCGTTGCCAGATCATATCGCTGTTGAGCGTCATGGCAGCGTCAGATAACCCCGAAGGTGGCGCTGGATAACTTGCCGGTGTGGCCTCTGTTCTGTCGAGAACTTCAACCATCACAACCTCCATCTGTTCAAGTGATTGACCAGCGGCCGATGTCCGGCAGCTTCAGACGCGGCCCAAGTGCGGGCTTCAATCTGAGCCTCGTCATAGGCGGGACGCGTAACCGCGCTGATCTCATAGAGAAGCGCCTGATTGACAGTGCGGATAATCGCCTCGCCTTCCTCGGGATCTTCTTCTTCGACTGTCTCGGCGTCGGGCACCGTGCGCGCCGGAGGAATGCGGAAACCAGGGGAAAGCCCCATAATCAGACCAGCCGTGAAGCCCGCGAGAAAGTCGCGAACATAGGTTACGTCCTGCATTTCTTCCGAGATTTCCGCTTCGAAAGTCAGAGCTTCATCGCTGTCATTCAGCAGCAAAGTGCCCGCACCCCGACTCGCAAGGGGCCGGTCATAGCTATGCCCAATTAGGAAATGAATGTCCTCGGTCGGAATATTGACGCGGTAAGCAAATGCGCGGGGTGCAATGACCTCTTTGCGCGGCCTGCCGGTGCGGCCCCCATCACTGAGGACCGCACGCTTATTGTAGGGAAAGCGGCCACGCAGCGCCAAAGCGCCGGATGCCCGCTTGCGGAGTTCCAGCCCGCCGCTATGGCCGCCGAACAGCATCAGTCTTGCACCCCAGTCAGCACTTCGAGCTGCGCCGGGCGGCTCACAGTCACGTCCATGGTCGCGAGCCCGGTAATCCGAAGCCCGCCCGATGCTGCATCGGTGTAGGGGTCGCGGATCATATCTACCGCGCCCCAAGTCGCCACCCAGAACGGGGGAACGCCGCCAGTCGTGGTCGTGAGCAGCGCCTTGGATGCCGTTGGCGAGCCGCTAGGTGCGGCAAGCGCATTCGGGGTCATCGAGACGTTCTGAGCCGGGATATGTTTCACCAGACGGTCCCATTCGGTGATGCCCGAGCCGCTGTCAAATACGGTGCCGTCCATTGCGTCCCAGATTTCCGGGCGGATCAGCATCCGCACAGCATTGGGCGAACCTGCCGCCGATGCCGTCATGAAACGGACCACCGCCGAGCGGAAGGCCGACCAGGACGCCGCTGCGTCAACAGCGGTTTCGGTGATGGAGTAACCAGAAGCTCCGGCAACAACCCCATCAGGCTCACCGCTCGCACCGCTACCGAGAAACACCACGCGATCAAGCTCTTGAGCAATGGCGCCATTCATGTCGCGCCGTACAGCCTGTTCAAGAGCCGCACCCGATTGTTTAAGAGACTTCCGGGTGATCTTCATCGTGATGCCCAGCGTGTGATCCGGGGCAAGCGGGCGGTCGGTCGTGGCGTAGGCGGTCGGCCCCGCTACGTCACCCGTTTCCGAAGTCTGCCAGCCTGCCGAAACGCTGGATGTGGTGACGGGATATTCAACCTCGCCCTGGCCCACATTGATCATCGCGCCCCCCATGCGGCCAGCGACCGATTGCGGAAAGAGCCGGTCAATGATCGGACGGGTTTGTACGGGATCGGGTGTGCCCGATGCGATCGTTTCGCCGGCTCGCTGTTCGAGCGCCTGCCATGGCACCGGAATGCCCTGATAGGTGCCTTGGCTCCGAAGCTCCTGCACAATCTCGGCCGTCTCACCGTCGATCTGGTGGCCATGGTCGAGAGCCGCCGCGACCTGGCGAACCTCGAAACGATAGTGTCCCATCGAATGGTGTAAGAGCGCCGACCTTCGGTAAGGCCCGAGCCT